>NZ_CP156673.1:0-4655462 GCF_039850505.1 Enterobacter sp. HNDS-6 | reverse complement strand
GCCCGGCGCAGAGCACGGCGTGGCCGCGCACCTACGGGCCGCAGACGGCGAAAGTCGTGGGGCCGCAGGGGGAGAGCATCTGGACGGACAAATACGGCCGGGTGAAGGTGAAGTTCCACTGGGACCGTCTGGCGAAGGGGGATGACACCAGCTCCTGCTGGGTGCGCGTGTCGAGCGCGTGGGCGGGCCAGGGTTACGGCGGGGTGCAAATCCCGCGCGTCGGCGACGAGGTGGTGGTGGACTTTATCAACGGCGACCCGGACCGTCCGATTATTACCGGGCGCGTGTATAACGACGCGAGCATGCCTCCGTGGGCATTGCCTGCCGCCGCGACGCAGATGGGCTTTATGAGCCGGACGAAAGACGGCTCCGTGGACAACGCCAACGCCCTGCGCTTTGAGGATAAAGCAGGTGCAGAGCAGGTGTGGATCCAGGCCGAGCGCAATCTGGATATTAACGTTAAAAACGACGAAACACATTCTACTGAAAAAAATCGAACCCAGTTTGTTGGTGAGGATGAAACCTTACGGGTAGCGAAAAATCAGAAATCAGGGATTAAAGGCGATGTGGTATGCCTGACGGGGAACAGTCGAAACGATAAGGTCGTTAATAATTTTATACTTTCCGCAGGAAATACACTGAGACTGGAATGTGGTGAAAGCGCCATCGAGCTATCAAAAGACGGTAGCGTTCATATCATTGGTAATAACTTTAACTTTACTGCAAAACAGAACGCACAAATTAATACGCTTTCCGGCGAATTGCACTTGAACCCTGATGACGGACGAAATGTCATCGATCCGCCTGGTGCATCCCTTCAGGGTGAAATCCAACAGGAAGTGGATAGTTTTTTTGTTATTAATGGCAACAAGTAAGAGTAACCCGAATGGCTGATTATATTCTTCAGGAAGCAACACTCGCCTTACCCGATGTATTTAAAGACAGAACCATGAATTTATTTACCCTGAGTGATAACGGAGCCAGCGAGTTTACTTTTGTTGTTTCTCGTGCGACGGCAAAAAATGAAGATAAAGTCCATGATGCGGCTACCCGCCTGGCGCGTGAACTGGAAATTACGGTACCCGACTTTTGTCTTGAATCCTCTGAGATGACTTCTGTTGATGGTCATCCGGCGGTGGAGCTTTTTTATCAGTTCAAAAATGATAACTCGGTCATTTTTCAGAAGCAGACGGTGATTTTACTCGCTGACCATCCTGGCGGGCAAAAGATGGTGTGTTACATCGGTACATGCCCGGGCGAATTTAGCGATTATTATCATAATCAATACCAGGAAATTATCCGTAGTATTAAGTTTCACAAACCTGCTCAAACTGATCCCAAAGAAATGCTCGCTGCCGACAGTCAGGGGCCTTTTTTTGCGCTTGATAGTGAGAGTAAAGTTCTCCGTGTCTTTGAAAACATTCAGGAACTTTATGGACATCTTTCGCTTCAGCGGGCGAAAGAGGGTCAATATTTGCTTTATGAAAAAAAAGGTAAACCACTCAGTATTGCACCCGTTCCGGACAGCCAACCCCTTCGTTACGCGCTCTGGACGACTTCCTCAGACAAATCACATCACTTGCTTTCACAGCTTTCCGTATGCCGCCAGGTCTCTGGTTCTGACCAACTTAATACACTCGATCGGATACGTGGGTATCTGATGGCACAGCGAGCCGAATAGTTATGTCCGACTGTCTGGCTGCTCGCGCAGATGATGAGATTGCTCATACAGCCTCAAAAGGATGGATGATCGCAGGATTGGTTGGTGGGGCAATTCTGGGCGCAGCTGCCGTTGTCGTCACCGGAGGGACCGCACTGGTTGCTGTTTCTGCCGTTGCGGCTGGGGCATGTGCTGCGGGTGGGTTGGGTGAGCTCCTCGGCAGTATGTCATGGGCACCGCGTCACACGACAGGTACGCTGAAAGAAGGATCACCCAATGTCTTTATCAATAGCCGAAAGGCGATCCGCGCACATCTGTCAGCCGGAGAGTGTGATGAGCACAGCGGTAGCCTGCAACGGGTTGCGGAAGGTTCGATAAAAGTTTACATCAACAACTTTCCCGCCTCTCGCACAGGCGATAAGTTGACTTGCAGCGCCGAGATTATTCAGGGATCGCGAAATGTTATTATCGGTGGAAGCAAGGTTCAGACCGATGAAATAAGTCCTGAAATTCCGGAATGGGTGAACTGGACGATGCTCGCCGTTGGTGCCGGAGCTATGGCGGTGCTGGCCAGTCCGGCAATCGCACTTCTCAGTACCCTCGGTGCGATGGGCGGTGGGACGGTTGGTAGCTATACGGGGGGAATGCTGTTTGGCGAAGGCAGCGACGGTCAGAAATGGGGGATGCTGATCGGCTCCGTTATTGGCGGCGGGGCTGGCATGAAAGGCGGGGCAAGGTTTGATGCGTGGCGGGCTGGTAAATCAATGCCGCGCCTTAGTGCGGAACCTGTTACAGCTCCAGCTTCGCCAAGGATGAGCTTAAGCGAAGCCGTAGGGAAACAACGAGCCGAAAAATGGATTACTCGTGGCAGAGAATTGGCGGATAATCGAGATCCTGCTTTGTCTGCTTTACTCAGTGATGAGCAAGTAGGTGCATTGTATGGTTATACTACCGATCCAGGCTACCAAATGGTAAACCCAGCGTTACGAGGTATGAAACCAATGACTAAAGAAATGGAAGCATTTACTCAACATATAAATGATGGCTTAGACCAGCTTCCTACGTTTAGTGGTGAGACATACCGCGGGATGAACAGCTTACCTTCGCACATATTGGAAGGATATACTCCGGGCAAAACAGTTATCGATCCCGCCTTTCTTAGTACTGATGTTAATCGAGGCTTCAGCGGTCCTATCCAAATGCGTATTGAAGGTTTTTCCGGTAGGAAAATTGACTTCCTTTCAGAGTTCAATGCAACAGAGACTGAAGTGCTATTTAAGCCGAATACATCGTTTGAGGTTATCAGCAGGTCAGATGAACTTGGGATAACGAATATAGAATTAAAGGAAATACCATGATCGACCTTCATTCCGAAGATTCGGTAATCAATCATTATGCCGATCGCTATCATACATACATGCCAGTTAATGTCCGTAAGGCAATAAGAAGCAACAGTATTGATAATTTGAGTTCTTCACAAGCCTGGGATGCAACTTTACCTTTAATTACGACTGAAGATGTTTCACGTGATAAAGCGCTTGGGGCACTGGTGGGTTTGGCTGTTGGGGATGCAGTCGGCACTACTCTTGAGTTCAAGAAAAGAGACAGTGATCATGTAGTGGATATGATTGGTGGCGGGCCTTTTCAATTAAAACCTGGTGAATGGACAGATGATACATCCATGGCATTATGTCTGGCGGAAACTTACCTTTCAGAAAACAGAATGCATACCGATGTACTTAGACAATATCTCCTGAAATGGTACCTAAATGGGGATAATAGCAGTAATGGTCGTTGTTTTGATATAGGTAATACGACACGATTTGCGCTTGAACAGTATATGCGCGTCGGGCCTTCCTGGTATGGTAATACAGAGAAACACACCGCTGGTAATGCTGGAATTATTCGTCAGGCTCCGGTTTCTATCTTTCGTCGAAAATCATTGCGTGCGATTTACTTCGAATCCCAGGCTCAAAGTCGAGCAACTCATGGAGCAGTAGAGTCAATTAATGCATGCCAATTTCTTGGATTGGTATTGCATTATTTAATTAACGGATATCAAAAAGAAAAAGCTTTTTTGCCTCATGTTTTCCCATTATGCGCGCGTGTAATGATCATAAACGCGGGTGAGTATAAGCAAAAAACTCGCGATCAGATTCGTTCAAGTGGTTATGTTATCGATACGCTTGAGGCCGCGATGTGGTCAGTATGGAATACGGATAATTTCCGTGATGCAATTCTACTGGCCGCCAATCTTGCCGATGATGCTGACAGCGTTGCGGCGACGGCGGGCCAAATAGCTGGCGCATTATATGGTTATTCCGGTATTCCGCAGGACTGGAAAGATAAACTCGTGCAACATGAACGTATCGCCAAAATGGCAGGTGAATTATTCGATAGAGCACCTGAGGACAATTTTTTATAATTGTATAAATCCTATGGCACGGCTATTGTAGCGTGCCATTCAGTTGAACAGAAAATATTGGGTTAATGTGAGATTATATGTGAGACTAAAAACTCACTTTGCCTGTATATGAGAATGTGCCGAAATATTCAGCAAAAGTTGAGCTTTCAGGTAATGTTGTTCTCCTGTGCCTGATATTTGGTCGGTTTAAAAAGTCTCTGCCAGTCTAAAGATGGAGGCTAAAGTATTTATCAAGATAAAAGATATATTTGAGATTGCTCATGAATAAAGAAAATTATACCGAGATTAATTATATCAATGATGCCCTTGATATAATTAATCAACGATTGGAAGCAAAACCTGATTTTTCACCGTATGTTATGGTGAAGTGCCAGTTGGATTATATTAAATAAATTTTAATCGGTACCGAAAAAGACAAAAGTAAATTACATGCATTGAATCTTGGAGTACTCGCGTCCAAAAAATTTGATACAACAGATGCCGAGCTTGCTGAGCATTTATCCAATGCTAATTATATAGCTTCGCAGATGGGGTAAGGGTTAAAGATCATTCTTCCCCATGTACAAGATGTGGAATATTTGAAAAGACAAAAAAGATATCGCAAGTGATTAATGTTTTTTTTGTTTTAATGTCTGATAAGCCGTAAACATTCTAGCCCCCATTGGTTTTATTTTTACTGTTTGCATGGCGATGAATAAAAATTGAGTGGAGAATGAAAAGATGCAATGGCTTGGCTGTGTATTTTTCACTCTTATCACTTTAGCCTACATCTGGAATGGAGATGATTTGTTCAACAAAAAACAATGGTTCCTGGCCGGGGTGATGTTTGTTCTGGTGTTAGTGGCTACGGTCGTTATCGGATTTACGTTGAAATGGCTCGCTCAGTCAATGTCATTATTCTCCGTTGCAACGGCAAAACACTATTCGATTATCTTTTCTATGTCTTTTCTGTGCGTATGGGGGCTAAAAGTTACCGTTGTGCTGCTCTGCACGATCTTTTCCGGAATTATAGGTAGGCACAAAAAATACAATGCGGAAAATTATGGAAAAATATCGTCTATGACTCACGTCGTTGCGCCTGGCTTACTTATCATTGCCAAAATTGTAGTTTCCCTGGGTAGCGTCCTCATGTTTTCAGGTTTATGGCTTAAATAAGCACGACATTGACTCAAATTATCTAAATTGAACTTCAGGAAAAGTAGTCTTGTTTTGTGGCAAGGGAAGTAACTCTTACAGCTACTCATCATCACATTAACAGCGCTCCCGCTTTGCTTATCGACGATGAGTTAACTTCTGGCATTGAGATTAATCCATAGTGGAATAAAGATTATGCTCAACCGTATTACAGTCCAGCTTCCGGTCGAGGGGCTGCTCTTCTGGAAACTTTCCGGCCGGGAGGCGATGTCCGAGTCGTTCGCCCTGACGCTGACCCTGCTCGGCACGGATGCACGCATTGACCGCAGCAAATTGCTCGGCCAGCCGGTCACGGTGACCATTCCGACGCAGAACCTGCTCTCCTCCCGCTACATCAACGGCAAAGTCACGCGCGTGGCGGTCAGCGCCGTTGAGCTGACGGGCACCCGCTATGCGGTGTACCAGCTGACGGTGGAGCCGGACCTGTGGCCGATGAAGCGCGACCGTAACCTGCGTATTTTCCAGGGCCAGACGGTGCCGCAGATTGTGAAAACCCTGCTGGCTGAACATCAGGTCAACGTGGAGGATAAACTTACCGGCAGCTACCGGGTGTGGGACTACTGCGTGCAGTATCAGGAGTCGAGCCTGGACTTCATCAGCCGCCTGATGGAGCTGGAAGGGATTGCCTATCACTTCAGCCACGAGGCCGACAAGCACACGCTTGTGCTGACCGACGCCGCCACGCAGCATCAGCCGTTCAGCGGCTATGAGGTCATTCCTTACCACCAGACGCCGTCCGGCGGCAGTACGGATGAAGAGGGCATCAGCCAGTGGGCGCTGGAGGACAGCGTGACGCCGGGGATTTACAGCCTCGACGACTATGACTTCCGCAAGCCGAACGCGTGGCTGTTCCAGGCCCAGCAGAACCCGGCGTCGCCGAAGCCGGGCAGCATTGACGTCTACGACTGGCCGGGACGCTTTGTGGAGACCGGGCATGCGGAGTTTTACGCCCGCATTCGCCAGGAGCGCTGGCAGGTTGAGCACCAGCAGATTCAGGCCACCGCCACGGCGGCGGGGATTGCACCGGGCCACACCTTCACCCTGACCAACGCGCCGTTCTTCAGCGATAACGGCGAGTATCTGGTGACGGCTGCGGGATACCACTTCGAAGAGAACCGCTACGCCAGCGGGGAAGGTGAAACTGTTCACAGGACCGATTTCACGGTCATCCCGGCGTCGGTCTCTTATCGCCCGGCGCAGAGCACGGCGTGGCCGCGCACCTACGGGCCGCAGACGGCGAAAGTCGTGGGGCCGCAGGGGGAGAGCATCTGGACGGACAAATACGGCCGGGTGAAGGTGAAGTTCCACTGGGACCGGCTGGCGAAGGGGGATGACACCAGCTCCTGCTGGGTGCGCGTGTCGAGCGCGTGGGCGGGCCAGGGTTACGGCGGGGTGCAAATCCCGCGCGTCGGCGACGAGGTGGTGGTGGACTTTATCAATGGTGACCCGGACCGTCCGATTATTACCGGGCGCGTGTATAACGACGCGAGCATGCCGCCGTGGGCGCTGCCTGCCGCCGCGACGCAGATGGGCTTTATGAGCCGGACGAAAGACGGCTCCGTGGACAATGCCAACGCCCTGCGCTTTGAGGATAAAGCAGGTGCAGAGCAGGTGTGGATCCAGGCCGAGCGCAACATGGACACCAGCGTTAAAAATGATGAAACGCACAGCGTCGGCGGCGAGCGCAGCCATTACGTGAAGAAAAATGAACTGCATCGCGTGGAAGCGAATCAGACGCAGGCTGTCAAAGGTGGGACTGAGATCCTGACCGGCAAAGGCAAGCTGGATGCGGCGGTGGAGCAGTACGTCATTGCTTCCGGGACGAAGCTGCGGCTGGTCTCTGGTGAGAGCGCCATTGAGCTGAATGCTAACGGCAAGATTAACCTGATCGGTAAAGAGTTTAACTTCTTCGTGGAAGGGGATGGTTATATCACCACGGGCGGTAAGCTGCACCTGAATACCTCGGGAACCAAGCCGGGCACCACGGCACCGGGATCGGGGCATAAAGGGGATATTGATGCGGCTGTGCAGGCGAAGTTTACGCCAAAAGATGAGTAAGGCCGGTGCGGTGCTTATCGCATTATTAACGACGGGAATGGCTGAAGGAGGCGCTCAGAAACAGGATCTTTGGAAGTTCATTTCCGGGATGAGCGTATCACTCAGATCATTATCCGTTACAAGCCTAAGCAATGCGCCGTTGTCATTTAAGATCACCAGACAAAATGAATATATCAATTTCTACAATGCTGACGATTTCAAACTGGATGATGGAGCGAGCATTACCGAAATTGGTTTACGTTTAAGCAAAGATAACGGCGACATGGCGCCTTTACTGAATTTTTCACCGTCAGGTCAATGCATAACGCTTGATACCGTTAAAATGCACTTTCCGCAACTGGTGCTCACTGACTATCCGCAAGGCCGCTCTGAGAATGAAGTGACCAGTTATACCGCGCCCAAAGACAGTAATGGACAAAAGGTGAGCTTCAGTTTCACCGTGAAAAAACCTGACTGTCTGGATTCTGTCTTCATAAGCGCCGAATAAGAAACACAGTTCCCATGTCCTGACGGGGTTTCCAGTGGTGAGAAGCGCAATAAATATTCATTGAATGACAATTAACGTGAAAAAAAACACTCCGGTATTTCTTTTTTCTGCCCTGATGTTTACCTGTCTGAGCAGCAATGTGGTTTTGGCTCAGGTGATGCCTTCCGTTCTGACAAAACGGGATTTTTCTGTGCAGATTAAAGACCAGCCTGTCGCATTGGGCGACAGATGGACTCCTGATATTGCCCGTAAAATTGACGTGCCGTTGGAAGGCCATTTTGTCGGTGAAGCTCCTTTTGACGGAACAAACTATAAATTCTACCAGCATCAAAAGGCTGGGTTAGAAATATTCAGTTCCAATCTCTGGTGGGATAAAGCAGAAAGAAGCGTTGACGATTATATCGTGTCCCAGATTACGCTGACTGCCTCAGATATTTTAACGCCGCGTGGCGTTCATGTGGGTTCAACAATCAGAGAGCTGAATAATGCGTACGGCGATGGTCAGTTCGAAAATGATTCCGGGGAGAAGTGGATTTCCTATGAATTGGGTAAGAAATTGCTCTCTTTTAAGGTTATAGACAGTCAGGTTGTGAAAATAACCATGAATTACGAAAATGGTACTTCAGAGTGATTTATGACCAAAAAATATTTGGCAGTCGCATTGTTCACCGCTTTATTGACAGGCGTCGTTGAAACGTCATCGGCGCTTGAATTATCGCAATACAATAAGCTTGATACGGTGAGCCGCATCGTTAACGACAGCGAAGTGACAGACAGTCTCAGGAAGACGCTAGGAAATCATTACCAGACCTTTATTGATAACTTTGATGTCTTTGGTGAACCGCATACCACCACAGGTGGCGGATTGTTTGTTGAAGGCTGGCTAAAGGATCTCTACCTGGAGAATGCGTCAGCGCTGGTCATCTATCCTGACGGCAAAATCTTTGCGGCCTGGGTGGTTCCGGAGTCGGACGTTATTCATTACCAGTCTTCAGATAATAGTCCGGTTATTCATGCCGATATTCAGCAATGGGCTGCCAGATTCAATACGCTGCAGTTTGAATCGAACAGCCAATCAGGACTCGCCTTTGACGGGGTATGGGCAGGCGAGTTCGGGAGCGACTCGACGTTAACCCTGCAGTTAGCTCGGTCAGGCAACCGTATCACCGGCTCTTATTGCTATATCTCCCGGAAAGGAAACCGCATTGATTGCCCCGAGGATGATGAGCGTAATCTTAGCGGTACGATTGCTGGCAATCGTGCCACTGTTGAGTTCAATTCATCGTTTGGCGGTGTAGGTGGGCGGGCTGCTCTGGAAGTAAAGGGGAATGAAATGGAATGGCGTTTAGTAACGCCTCCTCAACATGGCAATGATTATGCTCCGCTGCGTTATACATTACATAAAGCCGATTCGGATCATCACGCTGAATCCAGAAAACTGGAAACCGAAAAATTCGCTATTTCTTTGATAAACAAGTGCGGCCATTTCGAGAGCGAATGTGCCCAGATGGTTTATCTCGGCGTGCGCAAAAGCGATAACAGCACGATCTCCTTAAGGGGAAAAACGTTGCGCGACTCCGCAGGTAAAATAATCGGCTCAACGTACAAGAATGGCGAAATCGTTTATACCGTGACGTATGCACCCGCGAAACTGGTTGTCAGCAAAGGCAGCCAGGTTTTAGTCGAACAGTCAGGTCAATGGCGTAAATAATAAAACAGCCAGCCCAAAGGGCCAGCATGGATTGGCCTTCTTGTTTCTCACAATATTAACCATCCCGAGTTCACTTATGAAATACACCCTCCAGGAAGGTTCGTTTTCCCTTTATCCTGCTGCCTGGCAGGATAACAGTATGAATATTATTCGCGATGACGAAAGCGGATTATCCGTGGTGGTCAGCCGCGGCGTCATTCCGGACGGCAGTGACTACGAACAAGAGTTTCACCGCCAGTGGGATATGCTGCGTCCTCAGATGGGCGAAATTGCTCAGAGCGAATTCCGGAATGTAAAAGCCGGCCCTGACGGAAAAATTAATGGGCTGGAAGTTGAGACCACCTTCGACAGTAACGGGCAACGCCTGTGGCAAAAACAGCTGGCCGTACAGACGCCGGGCAAACCGGTATTGATGATTTTTACCCTCTCGGCACTCAGAGCGTTCACCGAAGAGGACGAGGGGCGCTGGAGCGCGCTTAAGCAAAGTCTGACGCTAAACGACAACCGGAATGTGTAAGGCATGAGCGATAACAACGCGGCCCGTAAGGGCGACGAGATTATTCACTCCAGCATTTTTGCTGACATCACCAGCATTGTGGCGGAAGGTGCCGCCTATGCGGTGATCGGTGCGGCGGTTGGCGCTGCTGCAACCGTAGCGGCGCCACTGCTGGGGGCGGGGGCCGCGGCAGCAGGCGTGGCGGCAATTGGATCCAGCTGTCTGTTAAGCGGGATTATCGGCGGCGTGCTGGCGAACGTGGCAGGGATCACTGACGATATCAGCAATGCCGCGGAAGGGTTGGGCAATGCGCTTTTCCCTCCGTCGCCTGCGGGCAAAATTACCACCGGTTCGAATAACGTTCTGACGAATGCGATCCCCGCCGCGCGCGCGGCCGGAACGCTGACGCCTGCGGATACCCCTTCCCCTGAACCGCAGTCTCCGGGCAGTTTTGCCGATTACGCAGGGATGCTGCTTTCCGCCGCCGGACAATTTGGCAGCGAAATGTGGCAGCCGAGCGTGGCCTCTGCCGCGGCGGGGACCTCGCCACTGGAAGAAGACAAGGTGGCGTGCGAAAAACACTCCGGGCCGCAGTATCTGGCGGAAGGCTCCAAAAGCGTCTTTATCAACGGACAGCCTGCGGTGCGCGCAAAAGATCGCACCACCTGCGAAGGCACCATTTCCGACGATGTCTCCCCGAACGTGATCATTGGCGGCGACACGCTTACGGTTCGCGATATCAAAAGCGGTAAAACGCCGGGACTGGCGCTGGGGATGATTGCGCTCTCCCTGCTGCGCGGACGTCCGGGCAAGATTCTTAAAAACATGCCCTGCGCGCTGGCGGCGGCCGGCGGCGGGATGCTGGCCGATATGGCCGTGAATGCCGTGTTTGGCTCCTCGCATCCGGTTCACGCCGCCACCGGCGTAAAGGTACTGAATGACGACGATGAACTCGATTTCTCGCTGCCGGGGCGCTTCCCGCTTCGCTGGCAGCGCAGCTATAACAGCCTGACCACCCGCGAAGGGCTGTTCGGGCTGGGCTGGGCAACCCCCTTTGACAGCTATCTGACGCTGGAAGAAAACAACGCCACCTGGTTCGACGAAACCGGGCGTGAGCTGAGCTTCGAGCTGCCGCCTGTCGACCGCGCGTTTTACAGCATCAGCGAAGGCATTATTATCCGCCGCAATGAGAGCGGCGACGTCGCGATCGCCGATGATGACGGTGCGGTATGGCGTCTGTATAAACCGACCCGGGCGAATCCATCTATCCTGCGTCTCGCCTCCCTCAGCGACGAATACGGCAACGCGCTGCTGACGGAGTGGGACGAGCACGGCAGGCTGGTCGGCCTTCACGACGAGCCGCGGGCAATCGACGTCACCCTGCGCTACGAAGATGAACGTTTCCCGCAGCGCGTTACCGCATCCAGCCATTTCGACGGCAACCGTTCCTGGCCGCTGATGCAGTGGCGCTACGATGCGGGCGGCCAGCTGGCGAGCGCGACGGATGCCTCCGGCGTGGTGACGCGTGAATACCGCTATAACGACCGTGGCCTGATGGTCTGGCACCGCCTGCCTGGTGGGCTGGAGAGTGAATACCGCTGGCAAAAATTCGACCACTGGCGTGTGGTGGAAAACCGCACCAGCACCGGCGACGGGTGCCGCTTTAGCTATGATTTAGCCGCCGGGCTGACGACCGTCGAGCACTACGACGGCCAGACGCGTAAGCACTACTGGAACGCGCAAAATCTGATTGTCCGTTACGTTGACGAGCGCGGTGAAAACTGGCGCTACGAGTGGGATGACAACGAACTTCTGACCCGTCGCGTCGATCCCCTCGGCAATGCCGTTACCTTTGTCTACGACGAAATGGGCAACCGGGTGCAGGAGATCGACGCCGATGGCAATACCCATACCACCACCTGGCTGGAGCACCGCGCGCTTCCGGCGGCCATTATCGAAGCCGACGGCAGCGCGACCCGTTTCTGGTACGACGAACATCACGGCCTGAAGCGCGTGGTCGACCCGATGGGGCAGACCACGCTGCTGCACCGGGATGAGTTTGGTCAGGTGGTTGAGGAGGTCGATGCCGCCGGAAACAGCCGCTACCAGGAGTATAACGACGCCGGGCAGATGGTACGTGCGACGGACTGTTCCGGGCGCATTACCCGCTACCGTTATCATCCGCTCGGCTGGCTGGTGGCCGAGACTGGCGCCGACGGCGAAGAGACGCGCTATCGCTACGACGCGGCAGGACGTCCGGTACAGCTCGATCGTCCGGAAGGCTGGACGGAGTCACTTGCATGGAACGAGCGCGGCCTGCCGGTGAAGCATGCGGGCGCTGACGGGAAAGAAAGCGAGTTCAGATACGATGACGCAGGGCGCTTAACCGCCACCCGCAATACTCAGGGGGAAGAGGTGCGCCGCCGCTGGGACAGCCGCGGGCGTCTGGTTGCCCTGGAAAACGAAAACGGCGAAGCGTACCGGTTCCGCTGGGGCGCGGACTCGCTGCTTCTGGAAGAGACAGGGCTTGATGGCGTGGCCTCGCAGTATTGCTACGACGCCTGCGGGCGCACGATAGCGCGCACCTTTGCCGCCGGTCACCCGGAGGCCATCACCCACGCCTTCGCCTGGAGCGCAAGCGGCCAACTGGTCGCCCGCACCACGCCGGAAGGCCAGACCCGCTATCATTACACACCATCCGGGCTATTAAGCCGGATCGGGCTGCATCCTGCGCTTTCAGCCGACGCATGGACCACCGAGGCCGAGCAGGAGCTTGCCTTTGACTATGACGCGCTCGGTCGCGTGACGCGCGAGGCGGGCGAACACGGCGAGCTGGCGTGGGAGTATGACGCGCTGGGCAACCGCACCTCCGTCACGCTGCCCGATGGCCGCGAGCTGAAACAGTTCTACTACGGCAGCGGGCATCTGCTCGGCATTGCCCTCGATAAGCTGTCGGTCTCTGATTTTACCCGCGACGAACTCCACCGGGAGACCAGCCGCACTCAGGGGCTGCTGACCACCCGCAGCGAGTACGACCGTCTCGGTCGACTGCATCGCCGGGATGTCTTCACTGGCAATGCCCAACGCCCGTCGCCGCGCCGCTGGTCTCGCCACTGGGATTACGACTACCGCAATAACCTGGTGCGGGAAGAGCGGGACGATAATCCGTTCAGCTGGTACCGCTGGCAGTATGACAGCGCCGGGCGCCTGCTGGTTCAGGACGGCTCGCTGCCCGGACAGGAGCAGTGGCGCTGGGATGCTGCCGGTAACCCGCTCGAAGGGGCTGCTGAGAAGGTCACGCATAACCGCCTGACGCAACTGAACGGCATTCGCTGGCGTTATGACATTCACGGCCGCACCGTGGAGAAGGATAACGGCCAGACCCGGTGGCACTACCGCTACGACGGCGAGCACCGCCTGACGGAGGTCATCAGCCAGCCGCGGGATCGCAACAAACCGCAGACGCAGGTCAACTTCCGCTACGATCCGCTCGGACGACGGATCAGCAAAACGCGTCGCCAGATGCTGGGCGGGCAGCCAACCGGCAAGCCGGTCACTACCCGTTTTGTCTGGGACGGGTTCCGCCTGCTGCAGGAAGTGCACGGGGATGTGCCGCTGACCTACGTCTACAGCGATCAGGACAGCTACGATCCGCTGGCGCGTATCGACGGCGTGGATGCCCCGGAAATCTTCTGGTTCCACTGTCAGCCCAACGGCACGCCGGAGCGGATGACGGATATCGAAGGGCAGGCGCGCTGGGAAGGAGTGAACAGCGCCTGGGGCAAGCTGCTGCGGGAAAGCGAAACGCAGATATCAGGATATTCTCAGAACCTGCGTATGCAGGGGCAATACCTGGATCGCGAGACAGGGCTGCACTACAATCTGTTCCGGTATTATGACCCGGACTGCGGACGGTTTACGCAGCAGGACCCGATAGGGCTATATGGTGGGTTAAATCTTTACAGCTATGCTCCTAACCCATTAGGTTGGATAGATCCGCTTGGTCTATGTAAGAGAGGGGATCCCAATGCAACTGAGTCTATCTTTAGGGTTCAAGGGGGAACTCCACCAAATGCAAGTCGGGTCAGAATCAAATTAGATTCTGCTAATAACCCAAAAATTCAACGTGGAACCTTAAATATCAGTATTGGAGATAGCTCGCATGCTCAGCATTTCCTTGATATTAGAGGTGGTAATGCAGAAATTGTCTCCTTTAAAGTTCCTAAGTGGATGGCGGATTTCATAGAAGAAAGTGCAATACCTCAGGCCGGTTATCGTACTAATCCGTTAAATCAAGGTGGGTTAGCTCCTAAGCGTGTCGATCCGACAACGCCAGGTAGATCGTATGAATTACCATCAATATGGGCAGAATGGCTTGAAGAAGTAGCGATTCCAGGCTCGGGGAATGTAAAATAGGTTACTATATGAACGTTAATAAAGATGATGAACTCCTTGTAATAGTAAAGAACGAAGGAAGATTTTATTGGTTCGTTGCCTTTAAAGAAATGTGGGTTTTGGACAGAGTTAAATGGATAGACGATTTTGTGAAAAACGGGGTAGAAATAAACCTACAGGATATCCATAAGGAAAGATATGACATACCAGTAGTGAATGAAAAAAACGCACAGATATTCATTGGTAACTTAATTAAAGATGGTTATTTATACGATAAGGATGATATAGCTGAAGAGTTTTACAATAGGCTTTCAGAAAAAACAACCTGGTGGGATATTTATGATCTAATGCCGGATTTATTTATAGACTTTGAAAGTAAGCGACTATATTCTGAATATGTTGAGAGTATGCATTACCACAAATATGTTCCTGATGGTTGGTTCGGCGAACTTGTTGATTTCTGCAGTGATGGATCGTTACCTCAAGATGAAATGTTCTGGATAAAAAATGAAACAGATTATAGGAGCGTTGTGATCGCTAAAGGGTAAAAATATACTTTCGGCATATCATTTTTATACTATGTAATGTTAGATTCAACACGTTAATTAGTCCTTGTATTAAATGAAAAAAAGCCGTTACCAGCCGTTTTGACAAACTTCCATGCAATCTGTGAAAAAGTATATTTGTCTGCACCTCCTAAAGGGACTTTTTTTTATTGCTTGATACTCACTCTTCCAAGGGAAGTCGTCATTGTCTGTAGCTATGCGGTAAAAAACGGCTGGCATGATTGGTTTTTTCCTATGATGCATAACGTGTTGTCCCAATCCGCACCCGCTTATTAAGATTAAAATACACATAAACGTTATAACAATACCGGGGGACAAAAGAGGAGCTGCATAAGCAGTTCCAACAAAAGGCATAAAACCTAGCTGAGAGGCAAAGGATGAGCACGGTTTACATTGTTATTTTGACCTATATAAAACCACTCGATGAAATCGATGCAGCGATACCTGCTCATGTTGAGTGGCTAAAAAAGGGGTATGCAGAGGGGATCTTCCTGGCGTCCGGTAGACGGATCCCAAGAAACGGTGGCGTCATTCTTGCTAAATCTGAGAGTCTTGCCTCTCTTGAAGAGCGCTTGCGCGAGGATCCTTTTCAGAGGTTAAAGCTTGCGACTGTTGAGATCATTCCATTTGAACCCAGCATGAAAACAGAACTCCTGGAAAATGTGTTTTAACCCTCGAATAAAAAAATCCACGCCAGGGCGTGGATTTTTTTCATTCAAGACGAATCAGACGTTAAACAGGAAGTTCATCACATCGCCATCTTTAACAATGTAATCTTTCCCTTCCGCACGCATCTTGCCTGCTTCTTTCGCGCCTTGCTCACCCTTGTAGGTGATGAAGTCTTCAAACGCGATAGTCTGCGCACGAATAAAGCCTTTCTCGAAGTCGGTGTGGATCTTACCGGCTGCCTGAGGCGCAGTTGCACCCACAGGAATCGTCCACGCGCGCACTTCTTTCACGCCAGCGGTGAAGTAGGTCTGCAGGTTCAGCAGCTCATAGCCTGCGCGAATTACGCGGTTCAGACCCGGCTCTTCCAGACCCAGCTCGGCCATGAACTCTTCACGGTCAGCGTCGTCCAGCTCGGCGATGTCGGATTCAACGGCAGCGCAAACCGCCACAACGACAGAACCTTCAGCCGCTGCAATTTCGCGAACTTTGTCGAGGTACGGGTTGTTCTCGAAGCCGTCTTCGTTAACGTTGGCGATGTACATGGTTGGCTTCAGGGTCAGGAAACTCAGGTATTTGATCGCCGCCTTGTCTTCTTCAGTCAGGTTTTTCAGCGCGCGCAGCATGCCCGCGTTTTCCAGCTGTGGCAGACATTTTTCCAGCGCAGCCAGTTCCGCTTTCGCGTCTTTATCGCCGCCTTTGGCTTTCTTCTGCACGCGGTGAATCGCGCGTTCGCAGGTGTCGAGGTCAGAGAGCGCCAGCTCGGTGTTGATGACCTCGATGTCGTCAGCCGGATCCACTTTGTTGTTGACGTGGATAATGTTGTCGTTCTCAAAGCAGCGCACAACGTGGCCGATCGCTTCGGTTTCACGAATGTTGGTCAGGAACTGGTTACCCAGACCTTCACCTTTGGAGGCGCCTTTTACCAGGCCCGCGATGTCAACGAACTCCATGGTGGTCGGCAGAATGCGCTGTGGCTTCACGATCTCCGCGAGCTGGTCCAGACGCGGGTCGGGCATTGGCACAACCCCGGTGTTCGGTTCGATGGTACAGAACGGGAAGTTCGCCGCTTCGATACCCGCTTTGGTAAGCGCGTTAAACAGGGTGGATTTGCCCACGTTTGGCAGACCGACGATACCGCATTTGAATCCCATTTCTAAATCACCTTAATATCTTGATAATCAATCCGTTAACGATAACCGATTGATGAAAAGTAAATTACTCTGCCTATTATACACGTAACCCGCATCACGCGCGGTAAAAAAGCCGTATCGGGCGGATTATTGCGCTTTGAAAGCGTGCAGGCGGTTTGTCGCTTTGGTTAAGCCATCCTTCAGCCAGATTTCAGTGCAGCGCACCGCTTCGTCTACCGCCTCGTCAATCAGTTTCTGCTCAGAAACCGGGGGCTTACCTAACACAAAACCAACAACTTTGTTTTTATCGCCCGGATGGCCGATTCCTACGCGCAAACGGTGGAAATTCGGGTTATTGCCCAGCTTACTGATAATATCTTTCAGACCGTTATGGCCCCCGTGCCCGCCGCCCAGTTTGAATTTTGCCACGCCGGGTGGGAGGTCCAGTTCATCGTGAGCCACCAGAATTTCATCCGGATTGATGCGATAAAACGTTGCCATTGCCGCCACGGCTTTACCGCTCAGGTTCATAAAGGTGGTGGGTACCAGCAGGCGCACATCTGCGCCAGCAAGGTTGATACGTGAGGTATAGCCGAAGAATTTAGGTTCTTCGCGCAGGGGAGCACGCAACCGCTCGGCCAGCAGATCAACATACCATGCCCCGGCATTGTGGCGAGTGGCCGCATATTCTGCGCCCGGGTTGGCGAGGCCGACAATCAGTTTAATCGTCACGATTCAATTCCTAATGGGTTCCAGATCTGGCGCGTAGTTTACTGTCTGGCGCGCCGCTTGACAAAATTCTGCAATCGTCACGGCGAAAGTCGAATAATTACTCATCTGAACAATTAGAATTTCAAGCTGTTCAACGCCTTATTTGTAAACTTTTGTTTGGGAGTTATCCGTAAATGTGATCATTCACGCAACTCATAAAAGGGGCGTTGTCTATACTTTACACACAAGGATTAGGGGCTTTTCCCCTGACAACCCAAAGTTCCGGAGGTGACACATGAAACGCAAAAACGCTTCGTTACTCGGTAACGTGCTGATGGGGTTGGGGCTGTTCGTGATGGTTGTCGGCGTGGGTTATTCAATTTTAAACCAATTGCCGCAGCTTGATCTCCCGCAATACTTCGCGCATGGCGCGGTACTGAGCATTTTCCTCGGTGCAGTATTGTGGCTTGCCGGGGCGCGCGTGAGCGGACATGAGGAAGTCTGCGATAAATACTGGTGGGTGCGCCATTATGATAAACGTTGTCGCAGGGATCAACACAAGCACAGCTAGTACCTGATAAAGAACACCGAACGACTCCCAAGGGAGTCGTTTTTTTTGCATGTAGTATTGACCCTCACGTAACGTAAGGCTCCAGAGTGTGTGCACTGGCAAAGTAAAAAGGAGCAATTATGTTGATTCAGGTGGGTGAGCTTGCGAAACGGGCCGGGATCACCGTGCGGACATTGCATCACTATGAGCAAACAGGGTTGTTGCTGCCTTCTGCGAGAAGTGCGGCAGGTTACCGGCTTTACAACCTGGCAGATGTCCAGCGTCTGCACATGATCCAGACGCTGGCAAAAGCGGGGCTGGAACTTGCTGAAATCAGGGATTTTCTGGAACAGGCGTCGCTGTCGTTAACCGAGTTACTCGATGCGCAAATCACGCTGTTGGATAAACAGCTTTGCAGCATACATACGCTGCGCGACCGGCTGGTGGAACTGCGCACCGGGCTTCGCGACGATGCGACGCCGGATCTGGAATCCTGGCTACAGACGCTGGAGTTAATGAATATGTACGATCGCTGGTTTAGCAAAGAAGAGTTACAGCAGCTGCCGTTTGCGGTGCAGAAGGAGGCACTGGCGGCTATCTGGTCAGGGCTGGTTAAAGAGGCCAACATACTTCTGGAGCAACATATCCCCGTTACGGATGCGCGAGCCATGGAGCTGGCGACGCGCTGGATGGAACGCCTGGAGCAGGACACGGCGGGCAAGCCGGAGTTTCTTACCCGGCTGAACGAAATGCACAGCGTTGAGCCGCAAATGCAGGCGCAGACTGGCATCACGCCGGAGATGACGGATTACATTACCCGGGCGTTTGCTGAATCTAAGCTCAACATATGGGAGAAGTATCTCACCGCCGAAGAGATGGCCTTTACCAGGGCACACTACTTTGACCGCATGATGGAGTGGCCGCCGCTGGTGGCGAAACTGTATCAGGCGCAGCGGAAAAGTATCGATCCTGCCTGTGAGGAGGCGCAAAAGCTGGCTGAAAACTGGCTGGCGTTATTCCAGTCGTATGCGGGAACAAACCCGGAAACCCAGCAAAAGTTTCGCGCGGCCATGCAGCAGGAGCCGCAACTGATGAAAGGAACATGGATGTCGCCTGCTGTCCTTGCATGGCTCCAGCAGGCCATCGGGATAATGATGCAGAGACGTTTCTCCGCATCAGGTGAATCACAGATCCGCTAACGCCGCTTCCCGGTTAGGGTAGAAGGAGAGTCGGCCAGGGATCGGCTGTACGCCCGCGCGCGCCATGGTGCGCAGCGGCTGGAATTCCAGGTTACTCACCCGCAGCTCGCAGCCTTCCGGCAGACGTTGTACGAAGCGCTGGAAGGCGTCCAGGCCACCGGCATCCAGCACCGGTACGGCATCCCATTTCAATACCACAATCCGTTTGCCCGCGATGCGGGTTTCCAGTTCGCTGAACAGGCCTTCCGCCGCGGCGAAGAACAGCGGGCCAATTACGCGCAGCACCAGCACATCATCAGGCACCTCTACGTTGACCGGCGAAAGGCGCGTCATCTGTGCAATGCGGCGCATAAACAGCAGGGAAGCCAGCACGATCCCGACGCTGATGGCGATAACCATATCGAACAGCACCGTCAGCGACATACAGATCAACATTACGATGATGTCGTCTTTTGGTGCACGACGCAGCAGGTTGACCACCTTATGCGCCTCACTCATGTTCCAGGCCACCATCAGCAGCAGCGCGGCCATAGCGGAAAGCGGCAGCCAGGAGAGCAGCGGGGCAAGGATCAGCAGAGCGAGGATCACCAGCACGGAGTGGATAACCGCCGAAACGGGGGAGGTTGCTCCCGCGCGCACGTTCGCCGCTGAACGGGCGATGGCTGCCGTTGCGGTAATACCGCCAAAGAACGGGGCGATGAGATTGCCTAACCCCTGACCGACCAGTTCGCTGTTGGCTTTATGTTTGGTGCCGGTCATGCCGTCGAGCACGACGGCGCAGAGCAGCGATTCAATGGCCCCCAGCATTGCCATAGAGAATGCGGCGGGAAGCAAGGCGCGCAGGGAATCCCAGCTTAAGGTAAAGCTGGAGCCAGGCATGTCCCACGGCAGTACCAGTTGCGGTAACAGTTGCGGAATGCCGCTACCCTGAGAACCGTCCGCCAGCACATAGTGGAACTGCGAGCCGATTGTCGCGACATGACCACCGAACATATTGACGATAGCCATTACTGCGCAACCCAGCAGCAGCGCGGGAAGGTGACCCGGCAGACGAATCCCTAAACGAGGCCAGACGATCAGCGTACCCAGCGTCACAATCCCGATGGCGGCGTCGCCCAGGTTGGCCGTAGGCAGTGCCATAAACAGCGCGCCTACTTTTTGCAGATAATGTTCCGGTACGTGAGGCATCTGCAGACCGAGAAAATCTTTGATCTGCATGGTTCCGATGGTGATCCCGATCCCTGAGGTGAACCCGAGCGTGATGGAAAGGGGAATGTACTCAATCAGGCGGCCAAAGCGGGCCAGGCCAAAGAGAATCAAAAACAGGCCTGACATCAGGGTGGCAACCAGCAGGCCTGCAAGACCAAACTGTTGCGAAACCGGGTAGAGGATCACCACAAAAGCGGCGGTCGGGCCGGAGACGCTGAAGCGTGAACCACCGGTCAGGGCGATGACAATCCCGGCAACGGCCGAGGTGTAGAGGCCGTACTGCGGTGCAACGCCGCTACCAATCGCCAGCGCCATTGCCAGCGGTATGGCGATAATGCCGACGGTGATCCCGGCAATCAGGTCACGGACAAAACGTGACGAGGTGTACTTCTCTTTCCAGCAAGCGTCGATGAGGGCGCGAAAGGGCAGAACATGTGAGGAGGCTACGTTTTTCACAATTATCTATCATCCGAGTGCGCATCATCTGTCATATGAATGGCAGGTGAAGGAGGCATTAATCATACAAATAAAACCTAAAGACAAAAAAACCCGCCGCAGCGGGTTTTTCGGCCGTGTTCGATTAGTGTTCGAACATTGCAGAGATGGATTCTTCGTTGCTGATACGACGAATCGCTTCGGCCAGCATCCCGGACAGGGTCAAGGTACGCACGTTTGGCAGTGCCTTGATCTCGTCGCTCAGTGGGATGGTATCGCATACCACAACTTCGTCAATGACGGAGTTACGCAGGTTGTTTACCGCATTACCGGAGAAGATCGGGTGAGTTGCGTAAGCAAATACGCGTTTCGCACCACGTTCTTTCAGCGCTTCAGCGGCTTTACACAGCGTGCCACCGGTATCGATCATATCGTCAACCAGCACGCAGTCGCGGCCAGCAACGTCACCGATGATGTGCATCACCTGAGAAACGTTAGCGCGTGGACGACGTTTGTCGATGATCGCCATGTCGGTATCGTTCAGCAGCTTAGCGATAGCACGGGCACGTACCACGCCGCCGATGTCCGGAGAAACCACGATCGGGTTGTCCAGGTTCAGCTGCAGCATGTCTTCCAGCAGGATTGGGCTGCCGAATACGTTATCAACCGGGACGTCGAAGAAGCCCTGGATCTGCTCTGCGTGCAGGTCAACGGTCAGTACGCGGTCAACGCCGACGCTGGAGAGGAAATCAGCAACGACTTTAGCGGTAATTGGCACACGCGCGGAACGGACGCGACGGTCCTGACGGGCATAGCCGAAGTAAGGGATTACAGCAGTGATACGGCCTGCGGAAGCGCGACGCAGGGCGTCGACCATAACAACCAGTTCCATCAGGTTGTCATTCGTTGGAGCACAGGTGGACTGGATGATGAAAATATCACCACCGCGTACATTTTCGTTAATTTGTACGCTGACTTCGCCGTCGCTAAAGCGACCTACAGCGGCGTCGCCGAGGGAAGTGTACAGGCGGTTGGCAATACGTTGTGCTAGTTCCGGGGTGGCGTTACCAGCAAAAAGCTTCATATCAGGCACGAGAAGAACCTCAGGCATGCGTCCAGTGGTGGATAGCGTTCGCCGCAAACTGTGCGGGCCAGGCGAAGGCTATCCAGGCGGTGTATTAAAGAGCGCGATGCAACGTCTGGAACAGGGTGACGTTGTCACCGAAACTCAGTCTGCGCCAGAATGGCCTGCTGTAGGGGGGAGATGTTCATCCCACGCGCTACAAAACCATGCAGCCAATCCGGCGCTTGCTCAAGCACCTGACGAGCGGCGGATTCGGTGTCAAATTCAGCAAAGACACAGGCCCCTGTACCAGTCAGGCGCGACGGCGCGTATTCTAACAGCCAGGAAAGCACCGCATCAACCTCGCGAAAACGTTTTCTTGCGATATCCTCGCAATCGTTGCTGAATTCACAATTTAATAACGTTTCTATTGACCGTACCGGGGTATTTCTTTTCAGGTCAGGATCGTTAAAGATGCGCGGCGTTGGGATGCTGACGCCGGGGTGGGCAACCAGGTACCATTTCTCTGGCGGTTCGGCCGGAGACAAAATCTCGCCTACGCCTTCGGCAAAGGCCGCATGACCACGAACAAACACCGGCACATCCGCGCCCAGTGTCAAGCCCAGGGCGGCCAGTTCGTCCTGCGACAGCCCGCTGCCCCAGAGGTGATTCAGGGCAACCAGCACCGTGGCGGCGTTAGATGAGCCGCCGCCCAGACCGCCGCCCATCGGCAGGCGCTTCTCTATACTGATGTCCGCACCGCTTCCCGCGGGCAGCCGCCCCGACTCCGCCGCCGCTTTCATCAGCAGGCGCGCGGCACGCACGATCAGGTTGTCTTCATGCGCCACGCCTTCGATCGGTGTCAGGAGACAAATCTGCCCGTCCTGACGCGGCTCAATGGCGATCGTGTCGCCATAGTCAATAAACTGAAACAGCGTTTGCAGAGTATGGTAGCCGTCAGCACGCTGACCGGTGATATATAAAAACAGGTTCAGTTTTGCCGGAGAAGGCCAGTGGGTCATCATTTAACGATCCAGTTATCCATTTTGAGCTTGATGCGCTGGCTGCCCTGTGTCAGCTCCATATTCGATGGCAGCGAGGGTTTACTCTTGCTGTCATAGTCGTTGTATACCACTTTCCAGGTTTTGCCATTCTGGGTGTAGTTGACCTGGCTCAGACGGTACCGATCGTCCAGGGTGTAGTCGGTGGCGTCACCCGGCAGGCCGAGGATCCACTGGCGCAGGCTGTTCAGCGGGATCGGCATCCCGGTCAGCTTGCCAATCATCTCTTCGGCATCGGTCGCGGTGTAGTGCTGGCCTTTATTGTCGGTGATCTGCGCTTCGCCCGGTTTAGCGATAAGCTCCAGTTCGGTGCTGCCGAGCGGGTTCAGCAGCAGCAGGCGATAGTTGTCCTGCCCGGTTTGCTGCCAGAAGAAACGCGCATACACTTTTTGTTCATCAGAGAGATAGGCGAAGGCGCCGCGGGTCTGATACTGGCTCAAATTGCGGACGTCCTGCTGGTGCTGACGCCACTGCGGTGAATCAGGGCTTTTGCCCGGGCCTTTTGGTTGGGTGACAGTACATGCGGTCAGAACCAGTGCCGCCAGAGGCAGCAGGCGAATCAGTCGGGTCATAATGAGGACAAATCCTTGAGATACGTTGCAGTTATAACTGTTAATGCTAGCGTCCCGCAGTCTCACCGTCTACGTTCAAATTATCTCAAAGCAATGCGTAAGCTATTACTCCGAAAGGAGGCGGTCTCTTTTATTGATCTCGCGCATCCTGTATGATGCGTCCTGCTAACCTTATTAACGCTGGTACTACTCCCGCTCAACATGACCCTATTAGCACTCGGTATTAACCACAAAACGGCCCCGGTTTCGCTGCGAGAACGCGTTACGTTTTCGCCGGATACGCTTGACCTGGCGCTGGACAGCCTGCTTGCCCAACCGATGGTGCAAGGGGGCGTGGTGCTCTCGACGTGCAACCGTACCGAGCTGTATTTAAGCGTGGAAGAGCAGGATAACCTGCATGAAGCGCTGATCCGCTGGTTATGTGACTACCACAATCTCAACGAAGACGAGCTGCGTAACAGCCTGTACTGGCATCAGGACAATGATGCGGTCAGCCATCTGATGCGCGTCGCCAGCGGTCTGGATTCACTGGTGCTGGGCGAGCCGCAGATTCTCGGTCAGGTGAAAAAAGCCTTTGCGGATTCGCAAAAAGGGCATTTGAAGGCCAGTGAACTGGAGCGTATGTTCCAGAAGTCGTTCTCCGTGGCGAAGCGTGTGCGAACCGAAACCGACATTGGTGCCAGTGCGGTTTCTGTTGCTTTCGCAGCCTGCACCCTCGCACGTCAAATCTTTGAGTCCCTTTCCACCGTCACCGTGATGCTGGTCGGCGCGGGCGAAACCATCGAACTTGTGGCGCGCCATCTGCGCGAGCATAAAGTGAAAAAGATGATTATCGCGAACCGCACCCGCGAACGTGCGCAGGTTCTGGCGGATGAGGTGGGCGCAGAAGTGGTTGCGCTGAGCGACATCGATGAACGTCTGAAAGAGGCGGACATTATTATCAGTTCTACCGCCAGCCCCCTGCCAATCATCGGTAAAGGGATGGTGGAGCGCGCGCTGAAGTCGCGTCGAAATCAGCCGATGCTGCTGGTGGATATCGCCGTCCCGCGTGATGTTGAACCGGAAGTCGGTAAACTGGCGAACGCCTATCTTTACAGCGTTGACGACCTGCAAAGCATCATTTCGCACAACCTCGCTCAGCGTAAAGCGGCGGCGGTACAGGCGGAAACCATTGTTGAGCAGGAAACCAGCGAGTTTATGGCCTGGCTGCGCGCGCAAAGCGTCAGCGAGACCATCCGCGAGTATCGCGGGCAGGCGGAGCAGGTGCGTGATGACCTGACTGCCAAAGCGTTAGCGGCCCTTGAACAGGGCGGCGACGCACAGGCCATTATGCAGGATCTGGCGTGGAAACTGACCAACCGCCTGATCCATGCACCAACCAAATCTCTTCAACAGGCTGCCCGTGACGGGGATGATGAACGCCTGACTATTCTGCGCAACAGCCTCGGGCTGGAATAGCGCCCTATACCCATTTTCTAAGACAAGGTGCACTTACGCCTATGAAGCCTTCTATCGTCGCTAAACTGGAAGCTCTGCACGAGCGCCATGAAGAAGTCCAGGCGCTGCTCGGGGATGCCGGGACCATTGCGGACCAGGAACGTTTTCGCGCACTCTCGCGTGAGTACGCGCAGTTAAGTGATGTTTCTAAATGCTTTACCGACTGGCGACAGGTTCAGGAAGACATCGAAACCGCGCAGATGATGCTCGACGATCCTGAAATGCGCGAGATGGCGCAGGAAGAGTTACAGGATGCGAAAGCGCGTTCTGAAGAGATGGAGCAACAGCTTCAGGTGCTGCTGCTGCCAAAAGATCCGGACGACGAGCGTAACGCGTTTGTGGAAGTCCGCGCCGGTACCGGCGGTGATGAAGCGGCGCTGTTTGCCGGGGATCTGTTCCGCATGTACAGCCGCTACGCTGAATCGCGTCGCTGGCGCGTGGAAATCATGAGCGCTAACGACGGCGAGCATGGTGGCTATAAAGAGGTTATCGCCAAGATCAGCGGCGACGGCGTGTATGGTCGTCTGAAGTTTGAATCTGGCGGTCATCGCGTGCAGCGCGTGCCTGCTACGGAATCTCAGGGGCGTATTCATACCTCTGCCTGTACAGTGGCGGTGATGCCAGAGCTGCCGGAAGCGGAATTGCCGGACATCAACCCGGCGGACCTGCGCATCGACACCTTCCGCTCCTCTGGTGCGGGCGGCCAGCACGTTAACACCACCGATTCCGCTATCCGTATTACTCACCTGCCAACAGGTATTGTGGTGGAGTGTCAGGACGAGCGTTCGCAGCATAAAAACAAAGCCAAAGCCTTGTCCGTGCTGGGTGCGCGTATCCACGCGGCCGAAATGGCGAAACGCCAGCAGGCGGAAGCATCGACGCGTCGTAACCTGCTGGGCAGCGGCGATCGCAGCGACCGTAACCGTACCTACAACTTCCCACAGGGCCGCGTGACCGACCACCGCATTAACCTGACGCTTTACCGTCTGGACGAGGTGATGGAAGGGAAGCTGGATATGCTGATTGAGCCTATCGTGCAGGAATACCAGGCCGACCAGCTGGCGGCGCTGTCCGAGCAGGAATAATGGATTTTCAGCGCTGGTTACGTGAGGCCGCCGGTGAGCTTTCCGCAAGCGAAAGCCCAAAACGCGACGCCGAAATTTTGCTGGAGCATGTAACGGGTAAAGCCCGTACGTATCTGCTGGCATTCGGTGAGACGCCACTGACCGCTGAGCAGCAAGCGCAGCTCGCTACGCTGCTTGCCCGCCGTAAAAACGGTGAGCCGGTGGCGCATCTTGTCGGTGAACGTGAGTTCTGGTCGCTCCCGCTTTATGTCTCAGCGGCAACGCTGATTCCACGCCCGGATACCGAATGTCTGGTGGAGCAGGCGCTGGCGCGTTTGCCGGCTGCGGCCAGCCGCATTCTCGATCTCGGAACAGGAACGGGTGCTATCGCGCTGGCGCTTGCCAGCGAGCGTCCGGATTGCGATGTGACGGCAGTGGATGTGATGCCTGACGCGGTGGCCCTGGCGCAGCGTAACGTGGCGCGTCTTGGGCTGACTAACGTGACCGTGCTGCAAAGCAGCTGGTTTAGCGCGCTGGAGACTCGCTCGTTCGAGATGATCGTCAGTAACCCGCCGTATATTGACGAACACGACCCGCACCTTGCGCAGGGCGATGTTCGTTTCGAGCCATTGACGGCGCTGGTTGCGGCTAACGCAGGGTTAGCCGATCTTGATCACATAGTGACAACGTCACGGCAACATTTACTTCCCGGCGGCTGGCTGCTGGTGGAACATGGCTGGACGCAGGGGGAAGCCGTACGTGCGCTGTTTACGCAAGCGGGTTATACCGCAGTGGAAACCTGCCGCGACCACGGCGGTAATGAACGGTTGACGCTAGGCCAGTGGGCATGAAGCAAGGCTATCTGCCATTTACTGATAAAGGCGTAAGGCTGACTGAAAGGCGGTTTGGCGTTATCATCTACATTGTTTTGAGTTTTATCGCGCCCGGGGGTAGCTGTACGTTCGGGCGTTACTGGGGTAAGTCATGAAGTCCTTAGCCGATTTCGAATTTAATAAAGTGCCGCTTTGCGATGGCATGATCCTGATTTCGGAGATGATACGCGACGATTTTACGTCGCAGTACGTTTACGATGAACTGGAGAATCTGGTCAGCCTGGCGCGTGAAGAGATCAATCAGGCGCGCCCGCAGGACTGGCAATTAGAGAAGCTGCTTGAGCTTTTCTACGGCGAATGGGGTTTCTGCGACACGCGTGGCGTGTATCGCCTGTCTGACGCATTATGGCTGGACCAGGTCTTAAAAAACCGTCAGGGCAGCGCCGTTGCGCTGGGCTCTATTTTGCTGTGGGTCGCGCACCGTCTTGATATTCCACTGGTGCCGGTCATTTTCCCGACGCAGATGATCCTGCGGGCGGAGTGGCTGGACGGCGAGATGTGGCTCATTAATCCGTTTAACGGCGATACGCTGGATGAGCATACGCTGGACGTCTGGCTGAAGGGCAACATCAGCCCGGTCGCCGAGCTCTTTAACGAAGATCTCGACGAGGCCGATAACGCCGAAGTGATCCGCAAGCTGCTGGATACGCTGAAATCAGCGCTGATGGAAGAGCGTCAGATGGAGCTTGCCTTGCGTGCCAGCGAAGTGCTGCTGCAGTTTAATCCGGAAGATCCCTACGAAATTCGCGACCGCGGGCTTATCTATGCCCAGCTCGACTGCGAACACGTTGCGCTGAACGATCTGAGCTATTTCGTTGAGCAGTGCCCGGAAGATCCGATTAGCGAAATGATTCGCGCGCAGATCAACGCGATCTCGCACAAACAAATTACACTGCATTAATCTTAATTCCGATTCACACCTGAATAAGGCGATCCTATGAAACAAAAAGTGGTTAGCATTGGTGATATCAAGGTAGCAAACGACCTGCCGTTCGTGCTGTTTGGCGGTATGAACGTGCTGGAATCCCGCGATCTCGCCATGCGTATCTGCGAGCACTACGTGACCGTGACCCAGAAGCTGGGCATCCCGTATGTGTTTAAGGCCTCTTTTGACAAAGCCAACCGCTCCTCCATTCACTCTTACCGTGGCCCGGGCCTGGAAGAGGGCATGAAGATTTTCCAGGAGCTGAAACAGACGTTTGGCGTGAAAGTGATCACCGATGTGCATGAGTCCTGGCAGGCACAGCCTGTAGCGGACGTGGTAGACGTGATCCAGCTTCCGGCATTCCTGGCCCGTCAGACGGACCTGGTGGAAGCGATGGCGAAAACCGGCGCGGTCATCAACGTGAAAAAACCACAGTTCGTGAGCCCTGGCCAGATGGGGAACATTGTCGACAAGTTTATCGAAGGCGGCAATGACAAGGTTATCCTGTGCGACCGTGGTGCAAACTTCGGTTATGACAACCTGGTCGTGGATATGCTGGGCTTCAGCGTGATGAAGAACGTCTCTAACCAGTCTCCGGTGATCTTCGACGTGACTCACGCCCTGCAGTGCCGTGACCCGTTTGGTGCCGCGTCTGGCGGTCGTCGTGCGCAGGTAACCGAGCTGGCGCGCGCCGGTATGGCAACGGGTCTGGCGGGTCTGTTCATTGAAGCGCACCCGGATCCGGCTAACGCGAAATGCGATGGTCCGTCCGCACTGCCGCTGGATAAGCTGGAGCCGTTCCTGAAGCAGATCAAAGCGATTGACGATCTGGTGAAGAACTTCGACGAGCTGGATACCAGCAACTAATAAAAAAACCCGCTTCGGCGGGTTTTTTTATAGGACATATTGCCGGGTGGCGCTGCGCTTACCCGGCCTACAAAACCTGTAGGAACTGCAAGCGAAGCGCTGCTGGGCAAAGAGGCTAGGCAAATATCGTCATCAGGTACGCCACAAACAGCGCCATATGTGCCGCGCCGTTCAGCACGTTGGTGCGTCCGGTGGAGAAGGAGATCTGGCACAGCAGCAGCGAGGCCACCATCACAATCATCTCCGGCGCGCCCAGCGCAAACTGCAGTTCGTTCCCCGTCATAAAGGCAATCAGCGTCACCACCGGTACGGTGAGTGATATGGTCGCCAGCACGGAGCCGAAGAACAGGTTCATTGCACGCTGCACCTGATTGTTCAACACCGCTTTCAGCGCCCCCAGTCCTTCAGGGGACAGGATCAGCAGCGCCACCAGGAAACCGGTAAAGGCCACCGGGGCGTTCAGCTCGGTCAACAGCGTCTCCAGCGGGTTGGCATTCATTTTGGTGACCGCAATGACCGCAATCAGATGCACGATCAGCCAAACCGTGTGCCACACACTGCTGTGTGCTGACGGCTTACCGTGGTGCGGGTCATCGTCGTCGCCGTCATCTTCATGTTCGTATACAAACAGGCTCTGGTGCGTTTTGGTCTGAATCAGCAGGAACACGCCGTACATGGCTGCGGAAATCAGCGCGACCAGCAGCGCCTGACCGGTGGAGAAGTTTGCACCTGGCAGCGCCATCGGGAAGACCAGCACGATAATTGCCAGCGGGAAGAGGGCAATCAGGTACTGTTTAATACCAAACAGGTTCATGTACTGGGTCGCAAATTTACGCCCGCCCAGTAACAGCGAGAAGCCCACCAGGCCGCCTGTCACAATCATAATGATGGAGTAGAGGGTATCGCGCATCAGCGTCGGGGCAGCATCGCCGGTCGCCATAAGCGCGGAAATCAGGCTGACTTCGAGAATAACAACGGAAAGACTCAGAATTAACGAACCGTACGGCTCGCCCAGACGGTGGGCTAATACGTCCGCATGGCGAACGACGCTAAATGCGCTGGTTAAAATACCGACCAGGGCAAGAATATTGATACCAACCACCACTGGCAGTGACTGACTGCTTCCCCAGAAGAGCAGCACAGCCAGTGCCAGAACCGGGAAAATGAGTGACGTCTCCTTGTGGCGGGTCTTTACCGCCTCGTGTGTTGCTGTCATGTGCTTCTCCATCAATGCAGGTGCTTGTAATTATAGATAGATTTTAAGGAGATTAAATTAACAGAAATCTGTTAAATACCTTCTAATTTTTACTTAATTTTACCCTTTGTGATGTTTTTATTCTTTGAAGTCTATAATGCCATATCTCTCATAAATAAATATTAAATAACAACGAATTATAATTTTAATTTACTCATTAATTATTGTTGGGTGGCACCATGGCATATCGTCGTCCACACTTATCTCTTTACCGAAAAGAGAGGTTAGTGATGCCCTACAAAACGAAACGCGAATTACCTGATAACGTGAAAAATGTCCTGCCTGAACACGCGCAGGATATCTACAAGGAAGCGTTTAACAGCGCCTGGGATCAGTACAAAGATAAAGACGATCGCCGGGATGATGCCAGCCGGGAAGAGACGGCGCATAAGGTCGCCTGGGCCGCAGTTAAACATGACTACGAGAAAGGAGACGATGATAAATGGCATAAAAAGAAATAGCCGTGAAATAATTCGCTGCCTTCATTTTGACTTTTCAGGCGGTTGAACTTCCGTTGTATTGCAACTGGTCCGCTAATTGCTTATCGTTATTTCACTGCTGGCAAAATGACCAGAGAAAAAATGCCGGGAAGGCGCATTACAGATGTCGCAAGGAAGCATGCAGTGGCGGAGGTGTAAAGTGTTAACGCGTGATTTCTTAATGAAGGCAGATTGTAAGACGGCATTTGGTGCTATTGAGGAATCGCTTCTCTGGTCAGCTGAACAACGTGCGGCGTCGCTTGCTGCCACGCTTGCCTGCCGCCCGGATGATGGCCCGGTATGGATTTTTGGCTACGGTTCGCTGATGTGGAACCCGGCTCTGGAATTTGTCGAATCGGCAACGGGAACGCTGCCTGGCTGGCACCGCGCATTTTGTCTGCGCCTGACGGCCGGACGCGGCAGTGCGTGTCAGCCTGGTCGCATGCTTGCACTGAAAGAGGGCGGACGCACCACGGGCGTGGCGTATCGCCTCCCGGATGCCACGCTCGAAGAGGAGCTGACGCTGCTCTGGAAGCGCGAGATGATCACCGGCTGCTATATGCCGAGCTGGTGCAAGCTGGAGCTTGACGATGGACGTACCGTCAATGCGCTGGTGTTTATTATGGATCCACGCCATCCGCTGTATGAAGCGGATACCCGCACGCAGGTCATCGCCCCGTTAATTGCCGCCGCCAGCGGGCCGCTGGGCACCAACGCGCAGTATCTCTTCTCCCTCGATCAGGAGCTGACCCGCCTCGGCATGAAGGACGATTGTCTGAATGAGCTGGTGGTAAAGGTGAGGGCGCTGCTGGAAGGGAACCCTGTCAACAGCACGCTGCGACCGGGTTTTGCCTGATAATACGCCCGGCTGGCCGGGCGTTTACTCTTATGCTGCCACGTAGCTGACGGAATGCTCCAGCGACTGACTGTGGCTGTCGATCAACACATCCCATGTGCCGGTATACGGCACGGTAAGCCACGCTTTATCATCCTGCACGGTCAGAATATCCGCCTGGGATTGCTTTTGCGCTTTTGAACTCATGAGATGTATGCGGCAGCGTTCTGAGCAACGCACCACTACCGTATCCCCGCCGAACAGTTTCAAACTTGTTTTTACCAGTGCCATTTTTTACCCCGTAGTCTTAAACAACGCTCTCCCTGCAGCCATATCCGAGCGTGATGTTGTTCACAATTCACTCGTTGCATAACACCAAAGGGGGAGAGTCGGGATGCTGATTTTGATCAAAAAATGGCATAACGATTAAACAAAAATGACAAAATTCCTCAAAAGTTAGGCTGGCGCGCGTTTTACCCGCGAAACGCGCGCCGGGGGAACATTAAATGCGGAAATGGCCGGCCGTTTCAGCAAGGTCGCCCGCCTGGCTCTGCAGAGCACCTGCGGCGGCGGCGGACTGCACCACCAGCTCGGCGTTCTGCTGCACCATTCTGTCGAGATGGGTCACCGCATGGTTAATCTCATGGATGCCTTTCATCTGTTCGCTGGTGGCGATGGAGATTTCGCGCATGATGCCGGAGACGCTGCCGATGCTGGAGCGGATCTCATCCATGCTTTCACCGGCCAGATGCACATAGCGCGAACCAGTCGCCACGCTATCGGTGGTGGAATCAATCAGGGATTTGATCTCTTTCGCCGCCTGGGCGCTACGACTGGCGAGGTTACGCACTTCCCCGGCTACCACGGCAAATCCGCGGCCCTGCTCACCGGCACGCGCCGCCTCGACGGAGGCGTTCAGCGCCAGAATGTTGGTCTGGAAGGCGATACCGTCGATGACGCTGGTGATATCACCAATTTTTGCGGACGCCACTTCGATGGACTGCATCGTGCTGATGGCCTGAGAAACCACTTCACCACCGCGCGCGGCAGCCGCAGACGCTTTGCTTGCCTGATCGTTCGCTTCCGCTGCCGATTCATTCGATTGCGTGACGGAGGCGGTGATCTGCTCCACCGCGCTGGCGGTCTCGCGAAGGCTGGACGCCGCCTGCTCGGTACGCCCGGAAAGATCCTGGTTGCCAGCCGCAATTTCCTGCGCGGCATTTTTCACCGACGCGCTGGCGTCACGGAGTTGTACCATCACGACGGAAAGCTTATCGCTGAAGGCATTAAAGGCCTGCGCAATTTGCGCCACTTCATCATTGCCGCTGTCCGGCAAACGCTGGGACAGATCGTTGGTCCCGTTGGCAATGTTATGCATCGCATCACGAATGTCAGACAAGCGTTTCAGCAGACGGGCAATCAGGACGTGAACAATGGCGCCGCTCAGGAGTGCCAGGATCACCAGCGAAATCGCCGACGCTTTCAGCAGGGAACGCATGCCGGAGGTGGCATCGCTGTTGTCGAGCGCGACGACCAGCAACCAGTTTGTGCCCGGCACGGCTGAGGCAATGAAGGTTTTGTCTACATCATTCAGGGTTCCGTCGACCGGATTACCGCGTTTCAGCGCCGCAAAGTCGATCCCTTTGATCGTCTCGGCAAACGGCTTCAGGGTCAAAGCCGGATCGTTGGCGGCAATCACGGTACCATCACTGTTCAGTAGCAGCCCGCTGCTGGCGGGTGTTGGGTGGATGCCGCGCACGTTTGCCACGACGCTATCCATGGCGACATCGCCCGCCACCACCGCTTTCAGGACGCCATTTTCTTTCACCGGTACAGCAAACGTCACCACCAGCTTTCCGGTACCGGCATCAACATAGGGTGCCGTCACTACCGGGCCGTCCGTGCTCACCACCTGCTGATACCAGGGACGAATGGTCGGATCATAATCCGCCGGGACACCCGCAGGTTCAGAAAACTTCGCCGTCTTGCTCGCATAACCCACATAGACGTTAGTGAATCCCCCCGCCTGCGCCAGTTGTTTAAACACCGGAACCGGGTCGTCAGCCAGCGCGACGCTTTGTGCGGAGGTAATCACCGTCATTTTGCTTTTGGCCCAGTCGGCAATCGCCATGTTGTGGCTGGCGCTGGTACTGGTCAATATATCGCGCTGTGACTGCTGGTTATCCTGGCGCGTGACCTGGAAGTTAATAACGGTATTGAGAAGAAGGGCGACGACAAGGCAACCTGTCGTCGTGGCGATAATACGTGCGCGAATCGATCTGAACATAAGTGAAATACCTGCTGTGTTGTTTCCAAGCCTATCGGCAACCCCGCAGGTAAACTTGATGCTGAAACCGCGTCCATAAGAAAATAATATTTTTACGGGATTATTATTAAAAAGTTAATACTTTATCTGCGGTCAGCGTCCATTCGGCCAGCTCAACCAGCGTCCCGATTTCTACGCCCTCTATCAGCGGCAGAGTGGTAATCCCGCGTCCGTCGGTACAGGTCTTGCACAGTTTCACCGGCACATTTTGCGCGGTCAGGATTTCCAGCATCTGCTGAATGTTATAGCCTTCTGCCGGCTTTTGGCCCTTCAGCCCGGCGGTGACGGCATCCGACATTAAAAAAATCTGTAATGCCAGGTCGCTCTCTTTTTCACGTAGCGCAATGGCCAGACGCAGGCTGTTAAAAAGAGATTCGCTGCCGTAGGCCGCCCCGTTGGTGACGATCACAATCTTCTGCATGTTGACTCCTGTTCTTATAAAGGCACGAATATTGCTTAATTCTCCGGAGTTTCGCTGTCCGGGAGAGTAAGCATGACATTAATGGCTGGCATTTCGCCAGGTGCAACCGAATGGCTTCAGCGCGCGAGGCTGATGCGCCGGGAGCAGCTCAGCAAGCTGGCAGAGCTGAACGTGCTGGTGCACGGCATTAGCCAACTGGTACATATGCTACAGTGCGAGCGCGGGGCATCCAACGTCTGGCTCTGTTCACAGGGTAAGCTCTACGCGCCTGAATGCAAAGCCAGCCGGGCGCTGGTAGACGAAAATCTTGCTGCGCTGAATACGATACTTGGCAAGCAGTCCCTCCTCCCGGGGAGCGCCGTCTGCGAACGTATCGGTAATGCACTGCATACGCTGGACACACTTCCCGCGCTGCGTGACGGGGTAAGTCAACAAACCCTGACGGCCCCGCAGGCCATGGAACATTACTCCCGCATGCTTCGCCATCTGCTCAGTATCGTGCCGCAACTCAATGACAGCATTGACGATCCGCAAATCGCGGGCCGGTGTGTCGCCCTTTACAGCCTGATGCAGGGGAAAGAGCTGGCGGGACAAGAGCGGGCCCTGGGGGCGATAGGCTTCACGCAGGGTTTTTTTGATGACGTTACCCGCCAGAGACTGGTAGATCGCATTGACGGGCAGCAAGCCTGCTTTGAGATCTTCCTCTCCCACAGTCAGGCTGACGTTCAGGCCACTTTCTCCCTCAACTGCCAGCCCGACCGTGAGACGGAGCAACTCCGGCGCGTGGCCTGTACCCGCCAGCCTGCCGCGGATAATGGCCATACCGCGCTGGCGTGGTTTGCGCTGCAGACGGCGCGGCTGGAGCATCTGCGCGCGCTGGAGGAGACAATCATCGCCGATCTGATGGTCGCGGTGGATGAGCGGATTCAGCGTGACGAGGTCTATCCGCATCCCGCAGATGAACTAGAGGACCCGCTGGCGCATTACCCGGATAAACCCCTGCTGCCTCTGGTTCGCCAGCAGGCGCGCGAGATTGAGCAACTCTCCCGTCAGCTTGCGTCGCTGCGCGATACGCTTGAGGAGCGAAAAACCATTGATAAAGCAAAAAGCGTGCTGATGACCCACCAGAATATGAGTGAGGAGCAGGCCTGGACAACGCTGCGCAAAATGGCGATGGACAAGAATCAGCGCATGGTGGATATCGCCCGGGCGCTGCTTACGGTGAAAAGCGTGTGGCAGATAACCCCAAAGGAGTAGCTGCACAATCAGTGGGCATGTTGTGCCTGATTGGGGTGCGTAATGGCGAGCAAAACCCGGCTTTCGGCCCTGAAACAGGTTGTTCAAACCTGGCATTGACTTTGCATCATTGAATTAACCATTTTTGACGGTGCGCCAACGGCGGTGCATCAGTCTTCGGGATAAAGGCGTCCAGCGGTGCTTCGGCACTGTGGGCGCTTTTTTTTGGCTTTTTTTCAGGAGTGGTCATGGCGGATTTGTCGAGACGACGGTTTTTGCAGGCCAGCATGCTGGCGAGTGGCGCAGTGTTATTACCGGGTGTCATGCAGGCTGCCTGGGCGGCAGGCTCGGATAAACCGGAGCAGGAGACGGTACGTATCGGGTTTATCCCGCTGACCGACTGTGCGCCGGTGGTTATCGCAGCCCTGAAAGGCTTTGATAAAAAATACGGTATCACCATCGTCCCCACCAAAGAGGCGAGCTGGGCAGCGGTACGCGACAAGCTGGTGGCGGGGGAGCTGGACGCCGCGCACATTCTTTACGGTCTGCTGTACGGGCTTGAACTGGGTATTGCAGGCAAGCCGCAGCAGATGGCAAACCTGATGACGCTTAACCAGAACGGTCAGGCCATTACGCTCTCCAGCGATCTGGCGGAGAAGGGGGTTCGCGATCTTGACGGGCTGAAAACGCTGGTCGGGCAGCAGGCGCCTGGCACTTACACTTTCGCGCACACCTTCCCGACCGGAACGCACGCCATGTGGCTTTACTACTGGCTGGCGAGCGCAGGCATTAACCCCTTCGATGACGTGCGCACGGTGGTGGTGCCGCCGCCGCAGATGGTGATGAACATGCGCATTGGCAACATGGTGGGCTTTTGCGTCGGTGAGCCGTGGAACGCGAGGGCGATTAACGACCGCATTGGCTTCACCGCTGCCACGTCGCAGTCCATCTGGGCAGATCATCCTGAAAAAATTCTCGGCACGCGTCGCGACTGGGTGGAGAAAAATCCGCACACCGCCCGGGCGCTGGTGAGCGCCGTGATGGAAGCCGCGCGCTGGATTGAGGCGTCCCCGGAAAACAAACGTGAAACCGCGCAGATCCTCTCGCGACGGGCGTGGCTCAACTGCAAAGAACAGTATCTCACCGGGCGAATGCTCGGGGAATACGACAACGGCCTGGGGCAGCGCTGGCAGGACGCGCACCCGATCCGTTTCTTCAACGAGGGTGCCGTCAGTTATCCGTATCTCTCTGACGGCATGTGGTTCTTAACCCAGTTCCGCCGCTGGGGCTTGCTTAAAGCCGCGCCGGATTACGTGGGTATTGCGCAGCGCATTAACCAGACCGCGGTCTGGCAGGATGCTGCCACCGCCGTCGGCGGACTCTCCACTCCCTCATCACCGTATCGCAGCAGCACGCTGATGGACGGTACCGTCTGGAACGGAACCGATCCGGAAGGGTACGCCAACCGTTTTGCCATTCACCGTAAAGGGGCCTGATTATGCCGCATCTGCAAAACACAAAACCACAAGAGAAGCCTGAGAGCGGGGAGGTGATTGTCCTGCCACCGTTACAGGTTCGTCGTCGTACGCCTGCGTTGGCGCGTCGAATGAATGATGTTTTACAGCGCGTCATTCCGGCGTTTCTGGGGCTGGGGCTGCTGGTGGTGCTCTGGCAACTGGCGGCGATAAACAGCAAAGGCTTCCCGACGCCGCTCAGCACGCTCGACTCGGCCATAACCCTGTTCGCCGATCCGTTTTATCGCGACGGGCCAAACGATATGGGCATAGGCTGGAACGTGCTTGCGTCACTGCAGCGCGTCGCCATCGGCTTTGGTCTGGCAGCGCTGGCGGGGATTCCGCTGGGCTTTCTGATTGGCCGCTTCACCTTTTTCTCGCGCATGTTCAACCCGCTAATTGCCCTCCTGCGGCCGGTTAGCCCGCTGGCCTGGCTGCCCATCGGCCTGCTGCTGTTCCAGAAAGCGGAGCCAGCATCAAGCTGGACCATATTTATCTGCTCCATCTGGCCGATGGTCATCAACACCGCGGAAGGGGTGCGCCGTATTCCACAGGACTACCTCAACGTCGCCCGGGTACTGCAACTCTCTGAGTGGACCATCATGCGCCGCATTCTCTTTCCTGCCGTGCTGCCTGCGGTGCTGACCGGGGTACGCCTCTCCATCGGTATTGCCTGGCTGGTGATTGTCGCCGCCGAGATGCTCACCGGAGGCTTAGGCATCGGCTTCTGGATCTGGAACGAGTGGAACAACCTCAACGTCGAAAACATTCTCATCGCCATCGTCATTATTGGCGTGGTCGGGTTGCTGCTGGAGCAGGGGCTGATGCTGATTGCCCGTCGCTTTAGCTGGCAGGAAAAATAAGGAGCGAAGATGAAACCATTAATTCAGGTCCAGGGCGTGAGCCAGCGCTTTTCTACTGCCAGCGGCGAGTTTCTGGCGCTGCAAAACGTTTCGTTTGATATTCACGAGGGCGAAACCGTCAGTTTGATCGGCCACTCCGGCTGCGGCAAATCGACGCTGCTGAACCTTATTGCCGGCATTACGCTGCCGACGGAAGGTGGGCTTATCTGCGACAACCGCGAAATTGCCGGGCCGGGCCCCGAGCGCGCGGTGGTGTTTCAGAACCATTCCCTGCTGCCATGGCTCACCTGCTTTGACAACGTCGCCCTGGCGGTGGATCAGGTGTTCCGTCACACCATGAGCAAGTCTGAGCGTAAAGCGTGGATCGAGCACAACCTCGACCGCGTGCAGATGGGGCATGCCTTGCATAAGCGCCCGGGGGAGATCTCCGGCGGCATGAAGCAGCGCGTGGGCATTGCCCGCGCGCTGGCGATGAAGCCAAAAGTGCTGCTGATGGATGAACCGTTCGGCGCGCTGGATGCGCTGACGCGAGCCCATCTGCAGGACTCGGTGATGCAGATCCAGCAGGCATTGAACACCACTATCGTGCTGATTACCCACGACGTGGATGAGGCAGTGCTGCTTTCCGATCGCGTGCTGATGATGACCAACGGCCCGGCGGCGACCGTCGGAGAGATCCTGCGCGTTGATCTGCCGCGTCCGCGCAACCGGGTTCAACTGGCGGACGACAGCCGCTACCACCACATGCGTCAGCAGATCCTCCATTTCCTCTACGAAAAACAGCCGAAAGCGGCGTAACGAGGGGGCTTTGATGCGACTGGTCATTATCGGGAATGGAATGGCGGCCACCCGGCTGATTGACGGGCTAACCGGGCGGGCCTCGGGTCGTTTTGCTATCACCGTCGTCGGTGATGAGCCTGAGCATGCCTATAACCGCATTCAGCTTTCGCCGGTGCTGGGGGGCGAGAAAGCGGCAGCGGATATCTGTCTTCAGGATGAGGACTGGTACCGGGTACGTGGCGTTACGGTGCTGCGGGGCGAAAGGGCGCTTGCCGTGGACGTGGCCTCACGGGAAGTGCGAACCGCCACCCGCACGCTGGGCTGGGATGCCCTGGTATTTGCCACCGGTTCAACGCCTTTTGTTCCGCCGATCCCCGGCGGTGATGCGCCGCAGGTGTTCACGTTCCGCACCCTGGAGGATACCTGCGCCATTCAGGCAATTTCCGGTCCGGCGGTGGTGCTGGGGGGCGGCGTGCTTGGGGTTGAGACTGCGGCAGCACTGGCACGCTCAGGTGACAACGTCACGCTCGTTCATCGCGGTCCGTGGCTGATGGAACAACAGCTGGATCAACAGGCTGGCGCGCTGCTGGAGGAGGCGCTGGCGGAACGGGGCGTACGCTGTGAGCTTGCCTCCGGCATCTCGGCGATTAACGACAACACCGTGACGTTGCTCAATGGACGCAGTATTGCTACGGCGCGCGTGGTGCTGGCGACCGGCGTGCAGCCCAACATTGACCTGGCAAAGGCCAGCGGCCTTCATTGCGCGCGCGGGATTGTGGTGAATCACCGGATGCAGACCTCCGCGCCGGACATCTATGCCATTGGCGAGTGCTGCGAAATTGATGGCCAGACGTTTGGCCTGGTCGCCCCCTGTCTGGCGCAGGCCGATATCCTCGCCGCACGGCTGTCGGGCGACACCACTGCGCCGTTTACCCTCACCGACAACGGTGTGCGCCTCAAGGTGACCGGCGTGGAGCTGTTCAGCCTGGGTCGTGCGGCGGAGCAGGAGGGCGACGTGGTCTGGCGTTCATGGGATCCGCTGACGCGTCACTATCGTCGCTTACTGATCCATCAGGGGACGCTGGCTGGCGTGCTGCTGATGGGAGATTGCCGCAACGCGGCGACATTTACCGATTTACTGGCAACGGCTGCGCCCGCACACGCGGACTGGCTGTTCGATCGATTCACTACGCAACCACAGGTTGCAGGACAGAACGCTATGACAAAACCTACTCTGGTGGTGGTTGGGCACGGTATGGTCGGCCATCATTTTCTCGAAGATTGCGTTAACCGCAACTTACATCAGCAGTATCAGATCGTGGTCTTTGGTGAAGAGCGCTATGCCGCCTATGACCGCGTGCATCTGTCCGAGTATTTTGGCGGCCGCAGTGCGGATTCGCTCTCGCTGGTGGCAGGGGATTTTTTTGCTGATAACGGCATTGAGCTGCGCCTGTCGCAGCAGATTGTCGCCATTGACCGCGACGCGCGCGTGGTGCGTACCGCCAGTGGGCATGAAACGCACTGGGATAAACTGGTGCTGGCGACCGGCTCATACCCGTTTGTCCCGCCGGTACCGGGTAACGATCTGCCGGGCTGTTTTGTCTACCGCACGCTCGACGATCTCGACAACATTGCGGCCCATGCGGCGGGTGCGCGTCGCGGGGTCGTCATCGGCGGCGGGCTGCTGGGGCTGGAGGCAGCAAACGCCCTGAAACAACTCGGGCTCGATACTCACGTGGTGGAGTTTGCGCCCAATCTGATGGCGGTTCAGCTCGATAACGACGGTGCGTCGATGCTGCGCAAGAAAATCGAGGCGCTGGGCGTGGGCGTTCACACCGCTAAAGCCACCACGGAAATTGCGTCGACGGATGACGGGCTGGTGCTGCGCTTTGCCGATGGCGAAGCGCTGGAAACGGACCTGGTGGTCTTTTCTGCCGGTATCCGTCCGCAGGACGCGCTGGCGCGCAGCAGCGGGCTGGCTATCGGCGAGCGCGGCGGGATCTGCATTGACGATGGCTGCCAGACTTCCGACCGTGACGTGTTTGCCATTGGCGAATGCGCGTTGTGGGAAGGGAAAATCTTTGGACTGGTTGCCCCGGGCTACCAGATGGCACGCGTGGCCGCCGCCGCGCTGGCAGGGGAGGATAAAACCTTCACCGGCGCGGATATGAGCACCAAACTCAAGCTGCTGGGCGTGGATGTGGCGTCGTTTGGCGACGCTCACGGGCGCACGCCGGGGGCGCTGAGCTACCAGTGGACGCACGGCCCGCAGCAAATCTACAAGAAAATCGTGGTCAGCCACGACAGCAAAACGCTGCTCGGCGGCGTGCTGGTGGGGGACGCCAGCGAATACGCCACGCTGGTGCAGATGATGCTCAATGGAATCAGCCTGCCGAAAGCGCCGGAAACCCTGATATTACCCGCATCCTCAGGCAGCGCGCCAAAAGCGCTGGGCGTGGCGGCGCTGCCGGAAAGTGCGCAGATCTGTTCGTGTCATAACGTCAGCAAGGGCGATATTTGCCAGGCCGTGAGCGCGGGCGCAACGGATATCGGTGCCATCAAACAGTGCACCAAAGCGGCGACCGGTTGCGGGGGCTGTAGTGCGCTGGTGAAGCAGGTGATGGAGTTTCAGCTTGCTGAACAGGGCGTGGAGGTGAAAAAGGATATCTGTGAACACTTCCCCTGGTCACGCCAGGAAATTTATCACCTGGTGCGCGTCAACCATATCCGCACCTTTGACCAGCTCATCAGCCGCTACGGTCAGGGACACGGGTGCGAAATCTGTAAGCCGCTGGTCGGGTCCGTGCTGGCTTCCTGCTGGAACGAGTATCTGCTTAAACCGGCCCATCTGCCGCTGCAGGACACCAACGACCGTTACTTTGCCAATATTCAGAAGGACGGAACCTATTCCATCGTGCCGCGTATGCCCGCCGGGGAAGTGACCGCCGACGGGCTGATCGCCATCGGCCAGATTGCAAAGCGCTATAGCCTTTACAGCAAAATCACTGGCGGGCAGCGTATTGACCTCTTTGGCGCCACTCTGGAACAGCTACCGGAGATCTGGCAGGCGCTGGTGGAAGCCGGATTTGAGACCGGCCACGCTTACGGGAAATCTCTGCGCACGGTAAAATCCTGCGTTGGGTCGACCTGGTGCCGCTATGGCGTGCAGGACTCCACCGGACTTGCGGTCAAACTGGAGCACCGTTACAAAGGCCTGCGCGCGCCGCACAAAATCAAAATGGCGGTTTCCGGCTGTACCCGCGAGTGTGCCGAGGCGCAGAGCAAAGACGTGGGCGTCATTGCCACCGATAAAGGCTGGAACCTCTACCTGTGCGGCAACGGCGGCATGAAGCCGCGCCATGCGGATCTTTTCGCCAGCGATCTGGACGATGAAACGCTGATCCGTACCGTTGACCGGTTCCTGATGTTCTACATCCGCACGGCGGATCGCCTGCAGCGCACCAGCACCTGGATGGACAACCTGGAAGGGGGCCTCGACTATCTGCGCGAGGTGATCCTCGACGACAGTCTGGGTATTGCCCACGAACTGGAGCAGGAGATGGCCCGGGTGGTAGAAACCTACCAGTGCGAATGGCAGACCACGCTCAACGATCCCAACCGTCTGGCGCTGTTCCGCACCGCTGTAAACGACACTGCCGCAGAGCAAGGCAAACGCTGGCAGGAAATCTGCGGTATCGAGGATATCCCCGAACAGGCGGGCATTGGCGCGCGTCTCGGTCACAACGCAATTGCGCTGTTCCGCTTTGGCAAAACCGTTTATGCCCTCGATGACCTGGAGCCAGGAAGCCGTGCGAACGTGCTTTCTCGCGGCATTCTTGGCGATGCGGCGGGGGAGCCGGTGGTGATCTCTCCGCTTTATAAACAGCGCATTCGTCTGCGCGATGGCTGTCAGGTTGAAAATGGTGAGCCTGCGGTACGCGCCTGGCCGGTGAAAATCGAAAACGGCAAAGTGTGGGTCGGTAACGATGCCCTGGTCATGCGTGCGGAGGCTTCATGACAGAAACCCGGACAACATGCCCCTACTGCGGGGTGGGCTGCGGCGTGGTCGCCCGCGTGGAAGGCGGCGTGGTCAGCGTTCGGGGAGATGAAACCCATCCGGCGAATTTTGGTCGCCTGTGCGTGAAAGGGTCCGCCCTGGGGGAGACAACCGATTTACAGGGGCGGCTATTGCGCCCGGTCCTCGACGGTCATGAGGTGGACTGGACGCAGGCACTGGAGGCGGCAGGTGAACGGCTCCAGCACATTATCGACACATGGGGGCCGCAGGCGGTGGCATTCTACGCGTCCGGCCAGCTGTTAACCGAGGATTACTACGCCGCTAACAAGCTGATGAAGGGGTTCATCGGGGCGGCGAACATTGATACCAACTCCCGGCTCTGCATGTCGTCAGCGGTGGTGGGTTATAAACGTGCCTTCGGTGAGGACGTGGTGCCGTGCAGTTACGAGGACGTGGAGAACAGCGATCTGGTGGTACTGGTGGGCTCGAATGCCGCCTGGACGCACCCCGTTCTGTACCAGCGGCTGGTGCAGGCAAAGCAAACCAATCCGCAGATGAAGGTGGTGGTGATTGACCCGCGTGAAACGGCTACCTGTGATATCGCTGACCTGCATCTGGCGCTAAAACCCGGCAGCGATGCGGGGCTGTTTGTGGGGTTGCTCAATGTGATCCAGGGAACCGACGCGTGGCCGATGGCCCGCGTGGCGGCGTTTTGCGACCTTCCTGTGCAGGATATTGGTGTGTTTTATGACTGGTTTGTCACCGCGCCACGCGCGATCACGCTCTACACCATGGGGATCAACCAGTCATCGAGCGGTAGCGACAAGTGTAACGCCATCATCAACGTCCATCTTGCCAGCGGAAAATTCAACCGCCCGGGCTGCGGTCCGTTTTCGCTGACCGGACAGCCAAACGCCATGGGCGGACGGGAAGTGGGCGGGCTGGCAAATCAGCTGGCGGCGCACATGAACTTTGAGCCGGACGACCTTTCGCGGGTGGCGCGTTTCTGGGGAACGGAAAGGCTGGCGCAGACGCCAGGCCTGATGGCGGTTGAACTGTTCGATGCCATTGCCCGTGGCGAGGTGAAGGCGGTGTGGATCATGGGCACCAACCCAGCGGTCTCGCTGCCGGACAGTCACGCCGTATGTCAGGCGCTGGCAGGCTGCCCGCTGGTGATTGTTTCTGAGGTCATGAACGATACCGACACCAGCCGGTTCGCCCATATCCGTTTTCCGGCGCTGGCCTGGGGGGAGAAGGACGGCACTGTGACCAATTCCGAGCGGCGTATTTCGCGCCAGCGCGCCTTTCTGCCTGCCCCGGGAGAGGCAAAACCGGACTGGTGGATCGTCGCGCAGATTGCAAAACGGCTGGGGCACGGCGACGCCTTTGCCTGGCAACATCCGCACGAGATTTTTTGCGAACACGCGGCGCTGACGGCCTTTGAAAATGACGGCACGCGGGCATTGAACCTGCATGACCTGGCTGAACTTACCCGGGAAGCGTGGGAGCGGCTGGAGCCGTATCAGTGGTCAACGGGGGATTTTCCGCGCCGAAACCTGGTGCCGGTCGATCCGGTCCAGCACGGTGCGGCGGTCAGCACGCTGTACCCGGTGATCCTCAATACCGGACGCATCCGCGATCAATGGCACACCATGACCCGGACGGGGTATATGTCCCGGCTGATGCAGCATATCGCGGAGCCGTTTGTTGAGGTCTGCGCCAGCGATGCCGTGCGGTTCTCGTTGTGTGATGGCCAGCTGGCGCGGATCAGTTCGCCGCGCGGCGTGATGGTCGCCAGAGTGCGAGTCAACCGCGGCATCCGGCAAGGCGAGGCCTTTGCCCCGATGCACTGGAACGCCGTGTTTGCCCGTCAGGGAAAGGTGAATGCGCTGGTGGAAGGGCGCTGCGATCCGGCGTCTGGCCAGCCGGAGAGCAAACAAACCGCCGTTCGGATCATGCCCTGGCTGCCCGCCTGGCAAGGGGTGCTCTATACCCACGAACAGCCGGCGTTACCATCCTGGGTTCACTGGTGGCGTAAAGCCTCGCATCTGACGGTATCAGGAGATAAACCGTTGCTGTCGTGGGTCATGAACTACGCCAGCAGCCGGGGCTGGCAGTTACAGGTTGCTCAAACCGGCGAACGCAGTAGCGTGCTGGCCTGGCATGAAGGTCAGCTGATGCTCGGCTTCTGGGAAGGAACCACGTTACCGGAGCTGGTACACCCGATCATTGACGCTGCTTTTCGCTCGCCCCCCACGACGCCTGCAGAGCGTCATGCGCTGCTGAACGGGCAGGGTGTGGAGGAGACGGTGGATCCGGGACGCATTATCTGTAGCTGCTTCAGCGTCGGAGAAAATGCGATTCGGGAGGCGATAGCCGGAGGGTGCGAAAGCGTCGCCGCGCTGGGGGCAACGTTACGGTGCGGCACGAACTGTGGCTCCTGCGTTTCGGAGTTGAAAGGACTGTTTGGATGATGGTGTAAGGGCGTCGGGTGGCGTAGCCGCCACCCGACAATCAGTTTCAGGATAATCCTGAAATTTCCGCCAGAACTGCATTTCCAGGCTTATCGCGTTAACATAATAAGAGTTTATCCCTAAACACAGGTTCTTTTTTACGACGTTGATGGTTGTATCGTCCCGCATTCGTTTTCTGCTCTTACTCCCCCTTCTTACGGCCGGAGCCGTTCACGGTGCGCCGCGTTCCTTTATCCAGCAGGCACAAAATCCTTTTGATAATAACGGGGATAATCTGCCCGACCTGGGTATGGCTGCTCCCTCAGGGGAAGGGGAAAAGCACCTGGCCGAAATGGCGAAAGCCTTTGGTGAAGCCAGTATGACCGACAACGGCCTGACAACGGGCGAGCAGGCGCGTCAGTTTGCCTTTGGTCAGGTGCGCGACGCGGTGAGCGGCGAAGTGAACCAGCAGATTGAGTCCTGGCTGTCGCCCTGGGGGAACGCCAGCGTCAATTTACTGGTGGATAACGAGGGCAAATTTAACGGCAGCAGCGGGAGCTGGTTTATCCCCTGGAATGATAACAACCGTTACCTGAGCTGGAGCCAGCTTGGCCTGACGCAGCAGACGGATGGCCTGGTCAGTAACGCCGGAATCGGCCAGCGCTGGGTCGCCGGAAAATGGCTGCTGGGCTATAACACCTTCTACGATAATCTGCTGGACGAAAACCTGCAGCGTGCCGGACTGGGCGCCGAGGTGTGGGGGGAGAATCTGCGCCTGTCAGCGAACTATTACCAGCCGTTTGCCGGATGGCGCGACAGATCTGATGTTCAGGAACAGCGAATGGCGCGGGGATATGATGTCACCGCCAAAGCCTGGCTGCCGTGGTTTCATCACCTGAACACCAGCGTCAGCGTCGAGCAGTATTTTGGCGACAACGTTGATCTCTTCAACAGCGGAACCGGCTATCACAACCCGGTGGCGGTCAATCTTGGGCTTAACTATACCCCGGTTCCGCTGGTCACGCTGACCGCCGCGCATAAGCAGGGTGAAAGCGGCGAAAGCCAGAATAACCTCGGCCTGAAGCTTAACTACCGCTTTGGCGTGCCGCTGGTAAAGCAACTCTCCGCCAGTGAAGTTGCGGCCACGCGTTCTCTGCGTGGCAGCCGCTATGATTCCCCCGAGCGCAACAGCCTTCCGATTATGGAGTTCCGCCAGCGTAAAACGCTGTCCGTCTGGCTGGCAACGCCGCCGTGGGATCTGAAAGGGGGGGAAACCGTCATGCTGAAGCTACAGATTCGTAGCACGCACGGCATCCGTCAGATCCACTGGCAGGGCGATACCCAGGCACTGAGCCTGACGTCGCCCGGGAAGGGTAACAGCAGCGACGGCTGGAGCGTGATTATGCCTGCCTGGAATGAGGCAGAAGGCGCGACAAACCGCTGGCATCTTTCGGCGGTAGTGGAAGATGAGAAGGGCCAGCGCGTCTCGTCCAATGAGATCACGCTTGCGGTGGTGCAGCCGCTGATCGCTATACCTGACGACGACCCGCGCTGGAAGCTGCTGCCGGATGAGTAATCCTTAAAAAATGCGTTCCTGATGTACCCACACGGCGGCCTCAACGCGGGATTTTAACTTCATTTTCTTCAGCATATGCTTCACATGCACTTTGACCGTGCTTTCGGTGATATCCAGACGGCGGGCGATCATTTTATTCGGCAGCCCCTGGGCGATTAGTTTGAGAATATCGCGTTCGCGCGGTGTTAACTGGCTGACGTCACGGTCAGACGTGGCGCGGTTGGCCCGCAGGCTGGCGGCCAGCACCGGCGTCAGGGCTTCACTCAGCACCATCTCGCCGGCCGCAGCCTGCTGCAGTGCTTTAAGCAGATCTTCCGGCTCCATATCTTTCAGCAGATAACCATCCGCGCCGCGCTTCAGCGCCGTGACTACATCTTCTTCATGGTTCGAGACGCTAAAGACGACGATGCGTCCGGAAAGTGATTTTTCCCGCAGCTTGTCGAGGGTCTCCAGGCCGTTCATGCCGGGCATGTTCAGATCGAGCAGGATCAGATCGGGATCGAGGGACTCGGCGAGCTCAATGCCCTGTTCCCCGTTGCTGGCTTCGCCAACCACGGTAATATCGGGTGCCATGCTGACCAGCTGTTTTACGCCAGTACGCAGCATCGGATGGTCGTCGATCAACAGGATGGATGCCGGTTCCTGATTAGTCATGGGTTTCTCCTTGAGAAGTTGTAAGCGGTTTTTCGGGAATAAAGGTGACCACGACTTCCGTGCCACCCGTCTCTCTCCGGCGAACCTGACAATCACCGCGCAGGCTTTGGGCGCGGTCTCGCATAATGATTAAACCATAGTGGTTCGTGCGCTCGGCATTTTCCGGCACGCCACGGCCGTTGTCGTGAACCGTGAGTCTGACCTGGTTAGCGTGCTGGCTGACGGTGACCGTGACCGCCGTCGCTTCCGCGTGTTTAAGCACGTTGCTGAGCGCTTCACGGGCGATCTGCAGTAGATGAATAGCCTGATGTGACGGGACAAACCGCGGCGGCAGCTGGTAATCCAGCTTCACCGGGAACCCCAGCCGGGCGCTAAACTCATGACAGCTGGCTTCCAGCGCCGGACGCAGGCCCGGCTCGGTCAGCTGCAGGCGGAAGGTGGTCAGCAGCTCACGCAGCTGTACCCAGGAGGTATTCAGCTCGTTGCGTATCTGGCTGAGCAGCTGTTTATTACTGTCCGGCATCTGCGCATCCTGCATCTGCAGGCAGCTTACCTGCATTTTCATACAGGAGAGCGATTGGGCGATTGAGTCATGCAGCTCGCGGGCGATGGTGGCGCGTTCTTCCATAACGATCAGCTGCTGCTGTTTTTCCTGATGCCTGTCGAGCGCCAGCGTGGCCGTTAGCTGTTCAACCAGCGTATCAACCAGCTGTTGCTGATCGTGGCTCAGATGACGCCCGGCGGGCAGGGTCGCCAGCAGAATACCGTACTGGGTATGGCTGTCCGTTAGTCGCCATTTCAGCGTCGTGCCGCCAGTGGTCGACGGCGGCAGGCCGCGAGGGCATAAATGACAGCCTTTATCATCACAGGACATGTCGGACTGACAGGTAAACTCCTGATGATTATCTTCATCTTCCACGTCGTAAACTCGCAGTTCCAGGTCATGCAGCAGGGTCAGATTTTGCAGGCCATTCAGCACCGGGGAGAGGCGTTCACAGAGCGGCACCTGCATGTGCAGCCGGCGGTTGGCCTGCCACAGGAAAGAGAGGATTTCGTTTTTCTGCTCCAGCCCGGCCGTTTTTTCCTGTACGCGCTGCTCAAGCACCGCGTAGCTTTCGGACAGCTCTGCCGACATGGTGTTGAGCGCCTGGCCGAGCATCGCCATTTCGTTGCGTCCGCTGATGTGCGTGCGCTGGGTAAAATCCCGGGCGGTAACCGCCCGGGCCATGGCCAGCAGCTGTTTCCACGGATTCAGCAGCCGCGCGCGAAGCCAGATAATGGTGAAGATCAGCAGCAGGCCCATAAACAGCGCCATGGCACGGTGTACCATCACCACCCGGTCGATGCGTAATTCAGTGGTTTGGTCAAAAGAGGAGACCAGGGCATCAATGCGTGAGACAAAACCCGCCACGTCCTGCGCGACCGTCTCCGGGCTTTGCGCCTGTTTCAGTCCGGGTTCCAGTTGGGTGTGCCAGTAGCCCTGAAGGGCTTTAAGCTGGGATTGCTGACCGGCGCGGATGGCTGCATTTTCCAGTTCAGGGCTGAAAGCCGTGCGCTCCATTTCATCAATGAGAGGCTGGTCGTCCTGCGTCAGAGGCACCGACGCCAGCAGACGGTAACTCTGCATGCGTAGCGAGCCTGCCTCATTGATGGCATGCGCATTACCCTGTACCCCTTGTACCAGCCACCCAGAAATCGCCATGCCGGTCACGCCGAGTGCGGTGGACAGCAAAACGATCAGGGCTAACTGATTGACGAGTGTCAGCGGTGATAAACATCTTTTTAACATAGAGTTGCCGGGCTCCTGACGTGGCCTGCTTGCAGGAATGGCGCTATTCTGGTGCATACCCTGGAGTATACCCATACCTATAAATGATTACTCCTAAATTGCCAGTGGAGTATGCATCTGAGGGTAGGGGGAGCAGGGACGCGTCAGCGCCGTGAAAAACAACGCCTTTTTGATCTGATTTGACTACTCACTAAGGATAAGACCTTTTTTCGTGCCGCAAATCCTCGAACTTTTCCTTTGATTTATATCAACTTACCGCCGCCCTAAAACCCTAATGTTTGCAGCATCATTCGAGAATCAGAGGTGTCTATGAGTCACTCATCCGCTCCCGAAAGGGAAAATGGTGCCGTTATTACAGACTGGCGTCCAGAGGATCCGGCGTTCTGGCAACAGCGCGGCCATCGTGTAGCAAGCCGGAATCTGTGGATTTCCGTTCCGTGTCTGTTATTAGCGTTTTGCGTATGGATGTTGTTTAGTGCAGTGGCGGTAAATCTGCCAAAAGTTGGGTTTACGTTCACAACCGATCAGCTGTTTATGCTGACCGCGTTGCCGTCACTGTCTGGCGCGCTGCTGCGCGTTCCTTACGCCTTTATGGTGCCGGTCTTTGGTGGCCGTCGCTGGACGGCATTCAGTACCGGGATCATGATCGTGCCTTGCGTGTGGCTCGGCTTCGCGGTGCAGGATACGTCCACGCCGTTTAGCGTGTTCGTGATCATCTCCCTGCTGTGCGGTTTTGCGGGTGCGAACTTCGCCTCCAGTATGGCGAACATCAGCTTCTTCTTCCCGAAAGCGAAACAGGGTGGCGCGCTGGGCATTAACGGTGGTCTGGGCAACATGGGCGTGAGCGTGATGCAGCTGATCGCGCCGCTGGCGATCTCGGTGTCCATTTTTGCTGCCTTTGGTGGCGGTGGCGTTGAACAGGCGGATGGTTCTTCCCTCTACCTGCAGAACGCCGCCTGGATTTGGGTGCCGTTCCTGGTGGTCTTCACCCTGGCTGCGTGGTTCTTTATGAACGATCTGTCTGCGTCGAAGGCGTCACTGAGTGAACAGCTGCCGGTGCTGAAACGTGGACACCTTTGGGTGATGGCGCTGCTGTATCTGGCCACCTTCGGGTCGTTTATCGGTTTCTCTGCCGGTTTCGCCATGCTGTCGAAAACCCAGTTCCCGGACGTGCAGATCCTGCAATTCGCCTTCTTTGGTCCATTTATTGGCGCGCTGGCTCGCTCACTGGGCGGCATGGTTTCTGACCGTCTGGGCGGTACCCGCGTGACGCTGGTGAACTTTGTCGTGATGGCGGTCTTCTGTGCGCTGCTGTTCCTGACGCTGCCAGCGGACGGACAGGGCGGTAACTTCATCGCCTTCTTCGCCGTGTTTATGGTGCTGTTCCTGACGGCCGGTTTGGGGAGTGCGTCCACCTTCCAGATGATCTCCGTGATCTTCCGTAAGCTGACGATGGATCGCGTGAAAGCGCAGGGTGGAAGCGAAGAGCAGGCGATGCGTGAAGCGGCGACGGATACCGCTGCTGCGCTGGGCTTTATCTCTGCCATCGGTGCCATTGGCGGCTTCTTTATCCCGAAAGCGTTCGGTATTTCGCTTGACCTGACCGGTTCCCCGGCGGGTGCGATGAAAGTGTTCCTTGTGTTCTATATCGCCTGCGTTGTGATTACGTGGCTGGTATATGGCCGTAATACCAAGAAAAATAAGTAAGTGTGATTATCCGTTTGCGCGGCCTTGGGGCCGCGTTTTTTTTGATCTGGAAGTAGTTACAACATACTGGTGGGTTTGCACAGAAGCGCGCCGGTAACACTGTGATCGCCGTCGCCTTGCAGGGAGGTCTACCCCTTAATACCTGAGATGTTAAATTTTGCCGGGGTTATTGTACGATGAAATGGAAATATCATTAAAAATCATATTATTATGAATTTTTAAAATCTACCGCTTTGGTGGTATTTGGCCTAACCCCACCCCTGAAAGTCCCTCGTCGCCTTGATCGTTATCAATTCTCCTCCTCTTTCAGAGCGTTACCTTCGCTGCAAATCAGCAATGTCGATTTAGAGAGCCACAGGCTCCACACAGGAGATACCCGATGAGCAAATTTTTGGACCGGTTTCGCTACTTCAAACAGAAGGGTGAAACTTTTGCCGATGGGCACGGCCAGGTTCTGGATACCAACCGGGACTGGGAAGACGGTTACCGTCAACGCTGGCAGCATGACAAAGTTGTCCGTTCTACCCACGGCGTAAACTGCACTGGCTCATGTAGCTGGAAGATTTTCGTTAAAAACGGTCTGGTGACCTGGGAAATGCAGCAGACCGACTATCCGCGCACCCGCCCGGATATGCCGAACCACGAACCGCGCGGCTGCCCGCGTGGCGCCAGCTACTCCTGGTATCTCTATAGCGCTAACCGTCTGAAATACCCGTTGATGCGTAAGCGTCTGATGAAAATGTGGCGTGAAGCGAAAGTGCAGCACAGCGATCCGGTTGATGCCTGGGCGTCCATCATCGAAGATGCGGATAAAGCGAAAAGCTTTAAGCAGGCTCGCGGCCGCGGTGGCTTTGTTCGTTCCTCCTGGAAAGAGGTGAACGAGCTGATTGCCGCCTCTAACGTCTACACTGTCAAAACCTACGGCCCTGACCGCGTGGCAGGCTTCTCGCCGATCCCGGCGATGTCGATGGTCTCTTACGCCTCCGGCGCGCGCTATCTGTCACTGATCGGCGGCACCTGTCTGAGCTTCTACGACTGGTACTGCGACCTGCCGCCTGCGTCTCCGCAGACATGGGGCGAGCAAACCGACGTGCCGGAATCTGCTGACTGGTACAACTCAAGCTACCTCATCGCCTGGGGCTCTAACGTTCCGCAGACCCGTACCCCGGACGCGCACTTCTTTACCGAAGTCCGCTACAAAGGGACCAAAACCGTTGCGATCACCCCGGACTACGCGGAAATTGCCAAACTGTGTGACCTGTGGCTGGCACCGAAACAGGGTACCGACGCCGCGATGGCGATGGCGATGGGCCACGTTATGCTGCGCGAATTCCACCTCGATAAACCAAGTCAGTATTTCACCGACTATGTACGTCGCTACACCGACATGCCGATGCTGGTGATGCTGGAAGAGCGTGATGGTTACTACGCCGCTGGCCGTACGCTGCGCGCCGCCGATCTGGTGGACGCGCTGGGCCAGGAAAATAACCCTGAATGGAAAACCGTTGCGTATAACAGCAACGGCGAGCTGGTGGCACCTAACGGCTCTATCGGCTTCCGCTGGGGTGAGAAGGGCAAGTGGAACCTCGAACAGCGTAACGGTACCACCGGTGAAGAGACGGAACTGCGTCTCAGCATGCTGGGCAGCCAGGACGAGATCGCCGAGGTCGGCTTCCCGTACTTTGGAGGCGAAGGATCAGAGCACTTCAACAAGGTTGAACTGAAAAATGTTCTGATGCATAAACTGCCGGTTAAACGCCTGCAGTTGGCTGATGGCTCAACGGCGCTCGTCACTACCGTTTACGATTTGACCATGGCGAACTACGGTCTGGAACGGGGTCTGAATGATGAAAACTGCGCAACCAGCTATGACGACGTAAAAGCCTACACCCCGGCATGGGCGGAGCAGATCACCGGCGTTCCTCGCGCACAGATTACCCGTATCGCCCGCGAATTTGCAGAAAACGCGGATAAGACGCACGGTCGCTCAATGATCATCGTCGGCGCGGGTCTGAACCACTGGTATCACCTCGATATGAACTATCGTGGCCTGATCAACATGCTGATCTTCTGCGGCTGTGTCGGTCAGAGCGGCGGCGGTTGGGCCCACTACGTAGGCCAGGAAAAACTGCGTCCGCAGACCGGCTGGCAGCCGCTGGCGTTTGCCCTTGACTGGCAGCGTCCTGCACGTCACATGAACAGTACCTCGTACTTCTATAACCACTCCAGCCAGTGGCGCTACGAGACGGTTACCGCGCAGGAATTGCTGTCGCCAATGGCGGATAAATCTCGCTACAGCGGCCACCTGATTGACTTCAACGTCCGTGCTGAGCGCATGGGCTGGCTGCCCTCTGCGCCGCAGCTGGGGACTAACCCGCTGCGCATCGCGGAAGAGGCGAAAAAAGCAGGAATGTCACCGGTGGATTACACCGTTAAGTCCCTGAAAGACGGCTCAATCCGTTTCGCGGCTGAACAGCCAGAGAACGGCAAAAACCATCCGCGTAACCTGTTCATCTGGCGCTCCAACCTGCTGGGCTCGTCCGGTAAAGGTCACGAGTACATGCTGAAATACCTGCTCGGTACCGAGAACGGTATCCAGGGGAAAGATCTCGGCAAGCAGGGTGGCGTGAAGCCGGAAGAGGTGGAATGGAAAGACAACGGTCTGGACGGCAAGCTGGATCTGGTGGTGACCCTCGACTTCCGTCTGTCCAGTACCTGCCTGTATTCCGATATCGTGCTGCCAACCGCGACCTGGTACGAAAAAGACGACATGAATACCTCGGATATGCATCCGTTTATTCATCCACTGTCTGCCGCGGTTGATCCGGCGTGGGAGTCGAAAAGCGACTGGGATATCTACAAAGATATCGCGAAGAAATTCTCTGAAGTGTGCGTCGGGCATCTGGGCAAAGAGACCGACGTGGTGACGCTGCCAATCCAGCACGACTCTACGGCAGAGCTGGCGCAGCCGCTGGACGTCAAAGACTGGAAAAAAGGCGAATGTGACCTGATCCCGGGCGTGACCGCGCCGCACATCATTCCGGTGGAGCGTGATTACCCGGCGACGTACGAGCGATTTACCTCTATCGGTCCGCTGATGGAGAAAATCGGTAACGGCGGGAAAGGGATTGCCTGGAATACCCAGAGCGAAATGGATCTGCTGCGTAAGCTCAATTACACCAAAGCGGACGGCCCGGCGAAAGGCCAGCCAATGCTGAACACGGCGATTGATGCCGCAGAGATGATCCTGACCCTGGCGCCGGAAACCAACGGCCACGTGGCGGTGAAGGCGTGGGCAGCGCTGAGCGAGTTTACCGGTCGTGACCACACGCATCTGGCAACGAATAAAGAGGAAGAGAAAATCCGCTTCCGCGATATTCAGGCCCAGCCGCGCAAGATTATCTCCAGCCCGACCTGGTCAGGACTTGAAGATGAGCATGTCTCCTATAACGCCGGTTACACCAACGTTCACGAATTGATCCCATGGCGCACGCTGTCCGGTCGTCAGTCCCTGTATCAGGATCACCAGTGGATGCGTGACTTCGGTGAAAGCCTGCTGGTGTACCGTCCGCCAATCGACACCCGCTCCGTAACCGCAGTTATGGGCGCGAAATCCAACGGTAACCCTGAAAAGGCGCTGAACTTCCTGACGCCGCACCAGAAGTGGGGGATCCACTCGACCTATAGCGACAACCTGCTGATGCTGACGCTTTCGCGCGGCGGTCCGATTGTCTGGATGAGCGAGACGGATGCCAAAGATCTGGGTATTGAAGATAACGACTGGATCGAGGTGTTTAACAGCAACGGTGCCCTGACGGCACGTGCGGTGGTGAGCCAGCGCGTACCGGCCGGGATGACCATGATGTACCACGCGCAGGAACGTATCGTTAACCTGCCGGGGTCAGAAATCACCGAACAGCGCGGCGGGATCCACAACTCCGTGACCCGTATTACGCCGAAGCCGACCCATATGATCGGGGGCTATGCGCAGCTGGCCTACGGCTTTAACTACTACGGCACCGTAGGATCGAACCGCGATGAGTTCGTGGTGGTACGTAAGATGAAGAACATTAACTGGTTAGACGGCGAAGGTAATGACCAGGTACAGGAGAGCGTAAAATGAAAATTCGTTCACAAGTCGGCATGGTGCTGAATCTGGATAAATGCATCGGCTGTCACACCTGCTCGGTCACCTGTAAAAACGTCTGGACCAGCCGTGAAGGTATGGAGTACGCCTGGTTCAACAACGTGGAAAGCAAGCCGGGTACCGGCTTCCCGACCGACTGGGAAAACCAGGAGAAGTGGAAGGGCGGTTGGATCCGTAAAATCAACGGCAAGCTGCAGCCGCGCATGGGTAACCGCGCGATGCTTCTGGGAAAAATCTTCGCTAACCCGCATCTGCCGGGCATTGAGGATTACTACGAGCCGTTTGACTATGACTACCAGAACCTGCACAACGCGCCAGAAAGCAAACACCAGCCGATCGCGCGTCCTCGCTCGCTGATCACCGGGAAGCGCATGGACAAAATTACCAGCGGTCCAAACTGGGAGGAGATTCTGGGCGGCGAGTTCGAAAAACGCGCCAAAGACCAGAACTTCGAGAACATGCAGAAGGCGATGTACGGCCAGTTCGAAAACACCTTCATGATGTATCTGCCGCGCCTTTGCGAGCACTGCCTGAACCCGGCGTGCGTGGCGACCTGCCCAAGCGGCGCCATCTACAAGCGTGAAGAGGACGGCATCGTCCTGATCGACCAGGACAAATGCCGCGGCTGGCGTATGTGCATCACCGGCTGCCCGTACAAAAAAATCTACTTCAACTGGAAGAGCGGGAAATCAGAGAAGTGCATCTTCTGCTACCCGCGTATCGAAGCAGGTCAGCCAACCGTCTGCTCCGAAAGCTGCGTAGGCCGTATCCGCTACCTCGGCGTGCTGCTGTATGACGCAGACGCGATTGAAAATGCCGCGAGTACCGAGAACGAGAAAGATCTGTATCAGCGTCAGCTGGACGTGTTCCTTGACCCGAACGATCCGAAAGTCATTGAGCAGGCGCTTAAGGACGGTTTTCCACAAAGCGTTATCGACGCGGCGCAGCAGTCGCCGGTGTATAAAATGGCGATGGACTGGAAGCTGGCTCTGCCGCTTCATCCGGAATACCGCACGCTGCCGATGGTCTGGTACGTGCCGCCGCTGTCGCCAATCCAGTCTGCTGCCGATGCAGGCGAGCTGGGCAGCAACGGCATTCTGCCGGACGTCGAGAGCCTGCGTATCCCGGTTCAGTATCTGGCAAACCTGCTGACCGCAGGGGATACCCAGCCGGTACTGCTGGCGCTGAAACGTATGCTGGCGATGCGTCACTTTAAGCGTGCGGAAACCGTTGATGGCGTTAACGATACCCGCGCGCTGGACGAGGTCGGTCTGACTGAAGCACAGGCCCAGGAGATGTACCGCTACCTGGCAATTGCCAACTATGAAGACCGTTTCGTGGTGCCGAGCAGCCACCGTGAACTGGCTCGCGAGGCCTTCCCGGAGAAAAATGGCTGTGGCTTTAGTTTTGGCGACGGTTGCCATGGGTCAGACAGCAAATTCAACCTGTTTAACAGCCGCCGCATCGACGCCATGGATGTGACCAGCAAAACGGAGCCGCACCAATGATTGAACTCGTCATTGTTTCGCGTCTGCTCGAGTATCCGGATGCTGCGCTTGCGCAGCATCAGCAGGAGCTTTTTGATGCACTCGCGTCATCTGAAAACCTGGATAAAGAGGATGCCCAGACGCTGGGCGTTTTCCTCCGCGACCTGTTAGCGCGCGATCTGCTCGACGCGCAGGCGGACTACAGCCAGCTGTTTGACCGTGGCCGTGCAACGTCGTTACTGCTGTTCGAACACGTTCATGGTGAATCCCGCGACCGGGGTCAGGCGATGGTGGACCTGATGGCTCAGTACGAGCAGCACGGCCTGATGCTCGACAGCCGCGAGCTGCCGGATCATCTGCCGCTGTACCTGGAGTATCTGGCTCAACTGCCGAAAGACGAGGCGCTTGGCGGTCTGCAGGACATCGCGCCGATCCTGGCGTTGCTCAGCGCGCGTCTTCAGCAGCGTGAGAGCCGCTATGCGGTGCTGTTCGACCTGCTGATGAAGCTGGCAAACGCCGCAGTCGACAGTGAAAAAGTGGCGGAGAAAATCGCGGATGAAGCCCGCGATGATACCCCGCAAGCGCTGGATGCGGTCTGGGAGGAAGAGCAGGTGAAATTCTTTGCTGACCAGAGCTGCGGCGAGTCTGAAATCTCCGCTCACCAGCGTCGTTTTGCCGGGGCGGTCGCTCCGCAATATTTGGATATCTCTAACGGAGGACGGCACTAATGCACTTCCTGAATATGTTCTTCTTTGACATTTACCCGTATATCGCGGGCACCGTGTTCCTGGTGGGAAGCTGGCTGCGTTATGACTACGGCCAGTACACCTGGCGTGCTGCCTCCAGCCAGATGCTGGATCGTAAGGGGATGCACGTCGCGTCTAACCTGTTTCATATCGGGATCCTCGGGATTTTTGCCGGGCACTTCCTCGGGATGCTGACCCCGCACTGGATGTACGAAGCGTGGCTGCCGATTGAGGTGAAGCAGAAGATGGCGATGATCGCGGGCGGTGCCTGCGGCGTGATGACCCTCGTCGGGGGCCTGCTGTTGCTGAAACGTCGTCTGTTCAGCCCGCGGGTGCGGGCAACGACCACCGCGGCGGACATCCTGATCCTTTCCCTGCTGGTGGTGCAATGCGCGCTGGGTCTGCTGACCATTCCGTTCTCGGCGCAGCATATGGACGGCAGTGAAATGATGAAGCTGGTCGGCTGGGCGCAGTCCGTGGTGACTTTCCACGGTGGCGCGTCCGAACACCTGGACGGCGTGGCGTTTATCTTCCGCGTTCACCTGGTGCTGGGGATGACGTTGTTTGTGCTTTTCCCGTTCTCCCGTCTGGTACACATCTGGAGCGCGCCGGTGGAGTACCTGACGCGCAAGTATCAGATTGTGCGTGCCCGTCGCTAATTCACCGTTTTAATACCAACCCCGCACTCGCGGGGTTTTTTTTCGCCCCAGCCCAGGTTGTTGCCCGCCGCGGCAAACAGGATTAACGCGCCACCCGCCAGCTGCGTCAGGTTCAATGCGTGTCCGAACACCAGATTATCTACAATAATTGCCACCACCGGATAGATAAACGACAGGGAGCCGGTCACCGGCGTTGGCAGTTTCTGGATCGCGCTATACAGCAGTTGATACATAATACCGGTATGGACGATGCCCAGCGTCAGCAAGATCGGCCAGGGAAAATCACCGGAGAGCGACGGCTGGCTGGCAAAAGGCAGCAGCATCACCACGCCGGTCAGCACCTGGATAAAAGCGATATGCTGTGGGGCGATTGTTTTGAGTTTGCGCGCAATGATTGCCGTCAGCGCATAGAAGAAGGCCGCGGCCATGGCCAGACCAACCCCTGCGAGCCATTTACTGTTCTGGGCTCCGGTCAGCTCACTGGAGAGCAATATCACCACTCCGCCAAAGGCGAGGAACAGCCAGCCCCATTTTACCAGGCTGACGCGCTCACCTAAAAACATCCCCATCAATACCAGCATAAACGGCTGGGTGTTATATACCACGGTAGACAGGCCAATAGAGATACGTTCGTAAGCGGCGAAAAGCAGTAGCCAGTTCACAACTAATGCCACACCCCCGAGAATCGCCAGCATCAGCGTGGTGCGGGTGAGGGGACTAAAGGGCTTTTGACTGACCCGGATAAAAATAAAAAGTGTTATGGCCCCAATAAGACAGCGCCAGAAGACCACTTCCGTGACGGGCAGACCGGAGAGTAAAACAAACGCACCGATAGAGCCGGAAATTAACATCGCCAGGCTCATTTGCCAGACGCCTTTATGGAAATCACGCATTATCCACCTCCTGATTTAATGACCTTATTGTCGAAAATCGCTGTCGGGTTTTACAGGGTTGATATAAGGTGAAAGAGAGTGATGACTTTTTAAAATGAGGCAAAATCGATGGAAAACCTTCTCGATGAGATCGACAGACACATATTAACCTGCCTGGTTGAAGATGCGCGCATGTCGCTGAAGGTGCTCAGTGGCCGTATCGGTTTGACCTCACCCAGCACGGCAGAACGGCTGAAAAGGCTGGAAGAACGCGGTGTGATTCAGGGATATTGTGCGCGGGTGAATCTGGCGGCGTTGGGATATACGCTGCAGGCGCTGGTGCGCGTGCGGCCGCTGCCTGGGTTGCTGCATAAAGTCGATAAGTACATTCAGGCGATGCCGGAGTGTATTGAGAGCGACAAAGTGACCGGGGAAGATTGCTTCGTGATCAGGCTGGTGGTGCGCTCGATAGAGCAACTGGATGTGTTGCTGGACGGGCTGGCGGAACATGCGCAGTGTAATACGTCGATTGTGAAGAGTTCGCCGGTGAAGCGACGATTGCCACCGATGTAGCTGCCTGTCGCCGGGTGGCGGCTGCGCCTTACCCGGCCTACAACGGCTTAGTCGAAGCTTCTCATCCTTCCCCATAACGGAAATGCATGACGTCGAGTGCGAGCAGATAATTCAGAGGTGTTTGGAAATGATGGTGGTGGGGGAAGGATTCGAACCTTCGAAGTCGATGACGGCAGATTTACAGTCTGCTCCCTTTGGCCGCTCGGGAACCCCACCAGGGGTAATTCACATTTTGAGGTAATGCTGAGAGATGGTGGTGGGGGAAGGATTCGAACCTTCGAAGTCGATGACGGCAGATTTACAGTCTGCTCCCTTTGGCCGCTCGGGAACCCCACCACGGGGTAATGCTATTTACTGGCCCGCTTCCTGCTGGAAGCGGGGCGCATCATATCAAATGACACGCCCCTGTAAAGCGTTACCACAATAAAAATAAACTGGTTGCCTGATTTTTACGCGCAAAGCTGGAAAGCTAACCAGTTCATTTCATTGTCGATTAAAGAATAATCGTTCTGTTACCGTAGACAAAGACACGCTGTGCCAGCACCTGATACAGTGCACGGCTTAACACATTTTTCTCAACGTCACGGCCAGCGCGCATCATGTCTTCTGCCGTGTAGGTGTGATCCACGTGAATGACGTCCTGCATGATGATTGGGCCTTCGTCCAGATTGTCATTCACGTAGTGCGCGGTCGCGCCGATGATCTTCACGCCGCGCTCGTACGCCTGATGGTAAGGGCGGGCACCAATGAAGGCTGGCAGGAATGAGTGGTGAATGTTGATGATCTTGTTCGGGAAACGCGCCACGAAAGAGGGCGTCAGCACGCGCATATATTTCGCCAGCACCACGTAGTCCGGATTATGCGCTTCAATGGCTTCAGCCATCAGGTTGTCATGCTCTTCACGGGTATGGCCTTCATGGCTCACCAGTTCAAACGGAATATCAAACCGTTCAACCAGCGTGCGCAGGGTCTCGTGGTTGCCGATAACCGCGGCGATTTCAACATCCAGACCGCCGTAATTGGCTTTCATTAGCAGATCGCCCAGGCAGTGAGCTTCTTTCGTCACCAGAATCACAACGCGACGACGGCCCGCTGGATTCAGCTCACGCACCGAACCTTCCGGCAGCGCGCTGTCCAGATCGGCAAGCAGGGTGGTGTCGTTGAAAATACCTTCCAGTTCGGTTCGCATGAAGAAACGACCGGTACGGTGGTCAACGAACTCGTTGTTCTGCACGATATTCAGTTCATGTTTGTAGCAAATGTTGGTAATTCGTGCGATCAGCCCTTTTTGATCGGGACAGATAGTGCGCAGAACTTTACGTTGTAATGATTGCATCGCCGGGAAATCCTGTTTGTATTTGCGAAGTCTGGGTTGTCAGGCGTTACTGCCCGCAACACTTTTTAAATTTTTTACCTGAACCACAAGGGCAGGGATCGTTACGACCAAACTGTGGGCGCGTACCGTCAATATAATACCATTGCCCGCTTTCCTTTAAGAACCGGGAACGCTCGATAATGGCGCCAGGTTTATTGTTCTCGGTAAAGCGGGCGACAAAGCTGACAAAGCCTTCGTCGTCGTGACTGCCGGGTGACGATTCAAAGACGGTAAGTCCTAGCCATTGGGTATGCGTAAACCCGGCTTCGATCTCTTGTCTGAAGTCGGCGGCGTGGCAGGATGGGTGCCAGGTTTTTATCAGGTAGTCTGCGTCTTTGATCACAAAAGCAGTATACCGTGAACGCATGAGGTGTGACGGGTCCGGTGCAACCTGATTGCCAGAAAGATATCGCTGGCAACATAGGCTATACTCCAGAGCGCTACCACAGGGGCAGAGTTGAGACACGATTCTCTTCCTGGAATAAAAAATAAGGGCGTTAAACGCCTCGGGTAGCACTATGTTAACTGAGCTGTTGCGTTGACGCTATGTCAGGAATCCAGGGGAAGTAAAACAGGGCTAATGAGAAAGGTTAAAATTGGACTGGCGCTGGGCTCAGGTGCAGCCCGGGGATGGTCCCACATCGGCGTGATTAATGCCTTAAACAAGATGGGCGTTGACGTCGATATCGTTGCGGGATGTTCCATAGGATCGCTTGTCGGCTCCGCGTATGCGTGCGGCAAACTCCCGGAACTCGAAACCTGGGTACGTTCCTTCAGCTACTGGGACGTGCTTCGCCTGATGGATCTCTCCTGGCAACGCGGTGGACTGTTGCGCGGCGAACGCGTCTTTAACCAGTTCCGCCAGGTTATGCCTCTTCAGGACTTCACGGATTGTCAGATGCCTTTCGGCGCCGTCGCGACGAATCTCAGCACCGGACGCGAACTCTGGCTGACCGAAGGAGATATTCACCTTGCGGTGCGTGCCTCATGCAGCATTCCCGGGCTTATGGCACCTGTCCCCCATAACGGTTATTGGCTTGTCGATGGTGGCGTCGTTAATCCTGTTCCCATCTCTCTGACGCGTGCCATGGGGGCAGATATCGTTATTGCCGTGGATTTGCAGCACGATGCTCACCTGATGCAGCAAGACCTTATGCCGGTCAATCTCCAGAGCGAAGATGCCGAAGGCGAGAAGCTTGCCTGGCACGCGCGTTTGCGTGGAAGGATTGGGCGTCTGGCCGCACGACGCTCGGTCGCCGCACCGACGGCGATGGAAATCATGACCACCTCTATTCAGGTTCTTGAGAATCGCCTTAAACGTAACCGTATGGCTGGCGATCCTCCGGATATTCTTATTCAGCCATACTGTCCACAAATCTCTACCCTTGATTTCCATCGGGCTGAGGCCGCCATCGCAGCGGGCTCATTAGCCGTCGAAAAGAAAATAGACGAGTTGCTGCCTTTTGTGCGAACAGCACGTTAAGCACCTTTTTTTGACTACTTCAGCAAAATCTGACAGGCGATAGTACCGATAGCATGCCACTATTTAGTAACTATCAGCCAGGGGAGGAACCATGACGCAGCCATTGGCCGGAAAACACATTTTGATTGTTGAAGACGAGCCCGTTTTCCGATCGCTACTGGATTCATGGTTATCCTCACTGGGCGCAAACACGTTACTGGCTGAAGATGGCATCGACGCGCTGGAAAAAATGACCAGCATTACGCCCGATCTGATGATTTGCGATATCGCGATGCCGCGCATGAACGGACTGAAACTGGTTGAACATCTGCGTAACGAGGGTGACCAGATGCCCATTCTGGTGATCTCTGCGACAGAAAATATGGCCGATATCGCCAAAGCATTGCGCCTTGGCGTCCAGGATATCCTGCTTAAACCCGTTAAAGATCTGAACCGGTTACGTGAAACGGTATTAGCGTGCCTCTATCCGAATATGTTTAATTCCCGCGTTGAGGAAGAGGAACGTCTTTTCCAGGACTGGGACGCGCTGGTAAGTGATCCGCCTGCGGCAGCCAAACTGTTGCAAGAACTTCAGCCACCCGTTCAGCAGACTATTTCACACTGCCGCGTAAATTATCGCCAGCTGGTGGCGGCTGACCAGCCTGGGCTGGTGCTGGATATTGCGCCACTGTCTGACTCTGATCTCGCGTTTTATTCTCTGGACGTAACCCGTGCAGGGGATAATGGCGTATTAGCCGCGTTGTTACTTCGTGCGCTATTTAACGGTTTATTGCAGGAACAGTTATCGCATCAGGGACAACGGCTTCCTGAGTTAGGCAGTTTACTCAAACAAGTAAACCAGCTTTTTCGTCAGGCCAATTTACCGGGACAGTTCCCGCTGCTGGTGGGTTATTACCATAGCGGTTTAAAGAATCTTATCCTCGTTTCAGCAGGTCTGAATGCGTCACTGAATACGGGCGAACACCATATTCAGGTGAGTAACGGTGTACCGCTTGGAACACTGGGTACGGCGTATCTTAATCAAATTAGCCACCGTTGTTCCTCATGGCAGTGTCAAATTTGGGGGGCTGGGGGAAGGCTACGCTTAATGTTGTCCACGGAATAAGCAACTGGAGCGTAATTTTAAGATTGCTTTACCTGTGTTTTCTTGGGAGTGCTACTATCGCAGCCCAGAATCATGCGTATTTGTCCTAATTGATCGGCAACGCGTTCTTTTCAGACCCGGACTGCAGGGCGAGGCTGATATACTCAACGCGTTATTTATTGCATAAAAGTTCAAAACTTGAACAGCTCAGGAGAATTTGAATGGCTGCCCTAAATTCGAAAGTCAGAAAGGCCGTCATCCCGGTAGCGGGATTGGGGACCAGGATGTTACCAGCAACTAAGGCGATTCCTAAAGAGATGTTGCCTCTGGTTGATAAGCCATTAATTCAGTATGTCGTCAATGAGTGTATCGCTGCCGGCATCACTGAAATTGTGCTGGTTACGCATTCATCAAAAAACTCTATCGAAAACCACTTCGATACAAGTTTTGAACTCGAAGCCATGCTGGAAAAACGTGTTAAGCGTCAGCTGTTAGAAGAAGTTCAGTCTATTTGCCCTCCGCACGTCACTATTATGCAGGTGCGTCAGGGGCTGGCTAAAGGCCTGGGTCACGCGGTGATGTGTGCACACCCGGTTGTCGGTGATGAGCCGGTAGCGGTTATTCTGCCTGACGTTATTCTGGATGAATACGAATCCGATCTTTCCCAGGACAACCTGGCAGAGATGATCAAGCGTTTCGATGAAACGGGTAGCAGCCAGATCATGGTTGAGCCTGTTGATGACGTGACGGCTTACGGCGTGGTTGACTGCAAAGGCGTTAACCTTGAACCAGGCGAAAGCGTACCCATGGTTGGCGTTGTAGAGAAGCCTAAAGCCGACGTAGCGCCTTCTAATCTGGCGGTTGTGGGTCGCTATGTCCTGAGTGCTGAAATCTGGCCTCTGCTGGCGAAAACGCCTCCAGGCGCAGGGGATGAAATCCAGCTGACCGATGCTATCGATATGCTGATCGAGAAAGAGACCGTTGAGGCTTACCATATGAAAGGTAAGAGCCATGACTGCGGTAATAAGCTCGGTTATATGCAGGCTTTCGTTGAATATGGCATTCGCCACAATTCACTGGGTGAAGAATTTAAAGCCTGGCTCAAAGAGAGTATGGGTATTAAGAAATAACTCCCCAGTGTAAATGTCTGAAACCGGTGTGGCGTTGCTCACCGGTTTTTTTATGCCCATAAAACGCTCCGGGGTGCCTGATTGTAAGCATAGCTATATCGATGAATAACGCTTTATGACGTTGTGTAAGAGGATGTTTGCAATAAATTGCGGCCAAAAAAAATCCCGCCAGAAGCGGGATTTTTCTGAATTCGGCGTGATTAATCCTTGATCAGGAAGTCATCCAGCTGTTTACCTTGCTCATCCATAGCTTTCTTGATTACAGCAGGAGTGCGGCCCTGGCCAGTCCAGGTTTTAGTTTCGCCGTTCTCATCAACGTAGCTATATTTAGCAGGACGCGCAGCGCGTTTTGCTTTGGTACCGGTTTTAGCTGCAGCCATGCTGTTCAGCAATTCATTTGGATCGATACCATCAGCAATCAGCATTTCACGATATTGCTGCAGTTTACGAGTACGCTCTTCGATTTCAGCAGCAGCAGCGCTTTCTTCTTCGCGACGTTCATTAACTACAACTTCTAATTTTTCCAGCATTTCTTCGAGCGTTTCAAGGGTACATTCTCTTGCCTGCGCACGAAGAGTACGGATGTTGTTCAGAATTTTAAGTGCTTCGCTCATTGTAGTAATCTCAAACTTATAATGGGGGGTGGTTTGTTGTCCTAATAATAGAGCCATAAATTCAGTTGTGCAATAGCCAGGAATGTAAGGAATTCAAAAAATACTAAATAAAGCCGCTATTATTAATTACGCTAACTTAAATTTCCTCTTCGACTGTGTGTCGCTTGTTATCACGTTAACCTGCTTAACCCCGCCGATTGCATCTTTTTTTTGTGACATTTACCGCAGGAATTATAGTTTCGGCGGATAAATATCAGCCTTTTGTATTAGTTCCAGGCTGGGGTGTTAAGGCAGGAATAGTTAATAAATAGTGAATTTTAATGAACGCTGATGCCACTATAAAAAGAAGTGTTATGTTTGGCTCACCCTATAACATATTCACAAATGAGCTTATCTTTACTCTCTGTTTTAACGGATTATTTTCGCCAGAAGTAGCTGTTTTACACCTTTCAGCAAGGCATCTTCTGTGCGGCCTGTCGCGGAAGACCAGACAAAATATGGTACAATGAATCATCGGTAATATTACACATTGATTAGGGTTTTACGGCCAATGGCACAGCTTTATTTCTACTATTCGGCAATGAATGCCGGCAAATCTACCGCACTGCTGCAATCCTCATACAATTACCAGGAACGAGGGATGCGTACCGTTGTTTATACCGCTGAAATCGACGACCGCTTCGGTGCCGGAAAGGTGAGTTCAAGAATAGGCCTGTCTTCGCCAGCCAGATTGTTTAACCCGCAATCTGACCTGCTGAATGACATCCGCGCTGCGCATGCGTCAGAGCCTATTCATTGCGTTCTGGTTGATGAGAGCCAGTTCCTGACGCGTGAACAGGTTCATGCGCTCTCCGAAGTGGTGGATGAGCTGGATATTCCCGTTCTGTGCTACGGACTGCGTACGGACTTTCGCGGGGAGCTGTTTGCCGGAAGCCAGTATCTGCTCGCCTGGTCAGATAAGCTCGTGGAACTGAAAACTATCTGCTTCTGCGGACGTAAAGCCAGCATGGTGCTTCGACTCGATCAGGCCGGAAAACCTTATGCAGATGGGGAGCAGGTGGTGATAGGCGGCAATGAACGCTATGTCTCGGTCTGTCGTAAGCATTATAAAGAAGCGCTGTCAGTCGGCTCTCTGACGGCGATTCAGCACGACAACAGAAAATAACCTCTTTGGTATTCAGACATAAAAAAACCCGCCTGGAAGGCGGGTTTTTTCATCAGGCTGTCAGTTAAGCGCTTTTCTTCGCTTTCTTGTCAGCTTTAATGACAGGTGCTTCTGTTTTCACAGCAGCAACGTCACCTTCTTTGAACTCACGACCGTAGTAGGTATCCAGCAGAATCTGTTTCAGCTCGGAGATCAGTGGGTAGCGCGGGTTAGCACCAGTACACTGGTCATCGAATGCATCTTCAGACAGCTTGTCTACGTGAGCGAGGAAGTCAGCTTCCTGAACGCCTGCTTCACGGATAGATTTAGGAATACCCAGTTCAGCTTTCAGGCTTTCCAGCCATGCCAGCAGTTTCTCAATCTTCGCAGCAGTGCGGTCGCCCGGTGCGCTCAGACCAAGGTGGTCAGCGATTTCAGCATAACGACGGCGCGCTTGCGGACGGTCGTACTGGCTGAAAGCCGTCTGCTTGGTTGGGTTGTCGTTGGCGTTATAACGGATAACGTTGCTGATCAACAGGGCGTTCGCCAGACCGTGAGGAATGTGGAACTGTGAACCCAGTTTGTGCGCCATAGAGTGGCAAACACCCAGGAAGGCGTTCGCAAACGCGATACCGGCGATAGTGGCTGCACTGTGGACACGTTCGCGCGCTACAGGGTTCTTAGAACCTTCGTTGTAAGACGCTGGCAGGTTTTCTTTCAGCAGTTTCAGTGCCTGCAGAGCCTGACCGTCAGAGAACTCAGATGCCAGAACAGAAACGTAAGCTTCCAGAGCGTGAGTCACGGCATCCAGACCACCGAAGGCACACAGTGATTTCGGCATTTCCATAACCAGGTTGGCATCAACGATAGCCATATCTGGGGTCAGGGCGTAGTCAGCCAGTGGGTATTTCTGACCGGTTGCATCGTCAGTTACTACTGCAAATGGCGTAACTTCTGAACCCGTACCGGAAGTGGTGGTGACGGCGATCATTTTCGCTTTCACGCCCATTTTCGGGAACTTGTAGATACGTTTACGGATGTCCATAAAGCGCAGCGCCAGTTCTTCGAAGTGGGTTTCTGGATGTTCGTACATAACCCACATAATTTTCGCGGCATCCATTGGGGAACCACCACCCAGAGCGATAATCACATCTGGTTTGAAGGAGTTCGCCAGTTCAGCACCTTTACGCACCACGCTCAGTGTTGGGTCAGCTTCAACTTCAAAGAACACTTCAGTTTCAACGCCAGACGCTTTCAGAACAGAGGTGATCTGGTCAGCGTAGCCGTTGTTGAACAGGAAACGGTCAGTCACGATGAGCGCACGCTTGTGGCCATCAGTAATCACTTCATCCAGCGCGATTGGCAGAGAGCCACGGCGGAAGTAGATAGATTTCGGAAGTTTGTGCCACAACATGTTTTCAGCTCGCTTAGCAACGGTTTTCTTGTTGATCAGGTGTTTCGGACCAACGTTTTCAGAGATGGAGTTACCACCCCAGGAACCACAACCCAGAGTCAGGGAAGGTGCGAGTTTGAAGTTGTACAGGTCACCGATACCACCCTGAGAAGCAGGGGTGTTAATCAGGATACGGGCAGTTTTCATCATCTGACCGAAATGAGCAACACGCTCAGGCTGGTTATCCTGGTCGGTGTACAGGCAAGAGGTGTGACCGATACCGCCCATGGCAACCAGTTTCTCGGCTTTCTCTACCGCGTCTTCGAAATCTTTCGCACGGTACATAGCAAGCGTAGGAGACAGTTTTTCGTGAGCGAACGGCTCGCTTTCGTCGACAACTTTTACTTCACCGATCAGGATCTTGGTGGTTGCCGGAACGGTAAAGCCTGCGAGTTCAGCAATTTTATAGGCGGGTTGACCTACGATAGCGGCGTTCAGCGCGCCATTTTTCAGAATGATGTCCTGAACCGCTTTCAGCTCTTTACCCTGCAGCAGGTAGCCGCCGTGGCTGGCGAAACGCTCGCGTACTGCGTCGTATACGGAATCAACCACAACAACAGACTGTTCAGATGCACAGATAACGCCGTTATCGAAGGTTTTAGACATCAGTACGGAAGCAACGGCACGTTTGATATCAGCAGTTTCGTCGATAACAACAGGGGTGTTACCCGCGCCCACACCGATGGCAGGTTTACCGGAGCTGTATGCAGCTTTAACCATGCCTGGACCACCGGTCGCCAGGATCAGGTTAATGTCAGGATGGTGCATCAGTGCGTTGGACAGCTCAACGGAAGGTTGGTCGATCCAGCCAATCAGATCTTTTGGTGCGCCTGCGGCAATCGCAGCCTGCAGAACGATATCTGCTGCCTTGTTGGTCGCATCTTTTGCACGTGGATGTGGAGAGAAGATAATTGCGTTACGCGTCTTCAGGCTGATCAGAGATTTGAAGATAGCCGTTGAAGTTGGGTTAGTCGTTGGAACAATACCGCAGATAATACCGATAGGTTCAGCGATGGTGATCGTGCCGAAGGTGTCGTCTTCAGACAGCACGCCACAGGTTTTCTCATCTTTATAGGCGTTGTAGATATACTCTGAAGCAAAGTGGTTTTTGATCACTTTATCTTCAACGATACCCATGCCAGATTCGGCAACGGCCATTTTAGCGAGAGGGATTCGAGCATCTGCAGCAGCCAGAGCGGCAGCGCGGAAGATTTTATCAACCTGTTCTTGGGTGAAATTGGCATATTCACGCTGGGCTTTTTTAACGCGCTCGACGAGGGCGTTCAGTTCAGCGATATTAGTAACAGCCATAATGCTCTCCTGATAATGTTTAAACTCTTTTAGTAAACCAGCGCTCGATACGTCAGACAGTATAGACAGTGCCAATACGACTTGCGTTACATAAAGTAAAACAATGGGTTACTTTATGCTCCAGCACACTAATTTACTAAAAGAGCCTTACCTTAGCATCATCCCTTTTTGACAGGTGACCTTCCTGGGGGGCGTAATCAAGATTACTCACTTCTGAGTACGGAAATCATGATCTGCGTCAATTTCTCCCCAAGCTGATACCTTTCAGCAGGGTTATTTCATGGATATTTTTCCACTGTTAATTAATTAAGTAACTATTGGAAGTGGCGGCATCAATGATTCAACATATGTTTAACATTCTGAAATGCTAACGTTTTGGCACAGATTTCTGGTGAAGTATGCTAATAAAAAGCGTATCTTCAGCGCGATTTTTCATGACAACGTTGTCAGTCCCGGGCATGTGCAAAGGCGGAGCAAAACGTGATCCAAACGCTCTTTGATTTTCCAACGTATTTCAAATTTTTTATCGGTTTGTTTGCCCTGGTTAACCCGGTGGGTATCATTCCTGTCTTTATTAGTATGACCAGTTACCAGACGGCGGCGGCCCGGAACAAAACCAATCTCACCGCTAACCTGTCTGTGGCGATCATCTTGCTCACCTCGCTTTTCCTGGGGGATGCCATTCTCCAGGTCTTCGGTATCTCCATCGACTCCTTCCGCATTGCGGGTGGGATCCTGGTGGTGACCATCGCCATGTCGATGATCAGCGGTAAGCTGGGCGAGGACAAACAGAACAAGCAGGAGAAGTCAGAAACCGCGATACGCGAGAGTATCGGCGTGGTTCCGCTGGCGTTACCCTTGATGGCAGGGCCCGGTGCCATCAGTTCAACCATTGTCTGGGGTACGCGTTACCATAGCCTCATGCACCTGATTGGCTTTTCTGTCGCCATTGCTGTTTTCGCGCTCTGCTGCTGGGGGGTATTTCGTATGGCGCCCTGGCTGGTTCGCTTGCTGGGGCAGACGGGGATTAACGTCATCACCCGTATCATGGGGTTGTTGTTGATGGCGTTAGGGATCGAATTCATTGTCACCGGTATTAAAAGCATTTTCCCCGGCTTGTTACACTAATATTTCGAATGAAAGAACGGAGCGACGGCTCCGTTTTTTTACGTGATTATCAGCAAATCATATAACTAAAGTTGAAATGCTCACATATCATAATAAATTCTACTAATAATGTTCATCTCTTTTATTTCAAAGAGTTATGAATTCCGCACAATCCCGCCTGCACAGAAAATCTTCGAACGCTCTGTTATTTTACTCACACGATACTCTGGGGCTTGCTGAGAGATAACCGAAATGTTATTAGTAATTTCAACTTTCCCTTAGAGGAATGTGCTAAATAATGATCAGTTGTTAAATTTTTGTACAAAATCACTCAAAAGTAGCGCAGCGACGCGCGAGTAGAGGAAGTTTTCTCTACCTTATTGAATAACCGATGTTTTTACCGGTTTTCAATGTCTGGCAGGGCTGCCCCCAACGATATGACGTACTTCATAAAAGAGAATTGCTTAACAAATTTGCAAAATGTATTGGCGCGCGTTTACGCCATTTGATACTTTCCGGCCTATTATTTTGCAGCATAAAACAATCAGATGAGAATTATTTTCATATAACTCTCTTCTCAGATATCCAGCTCAGGTCTCAAACAGGGGAGGCCTGTGAAGAATCGACGCAAGACGGCCATACGAGCAGTCAGTAATAAAAAAGTCGGTGATAGCAAGCAGTAAAAGAAGAACCTGACAGCAGCAAAAAAAACTCCTGCGCTGTACAGGCCCCAACAGGGGAATAGACAGCTGGCGAAAGCCAGTAATTATAATGAGTGGAGTACCAACACAATGTCCATCATCACAAAAAAAAATCTGGTAGCGGCGGGGATTTTAACTGCGCTAATCGCGGGCAATGCTGCAATGGCTGCGGACGTTCCTGCAGGAGTACAACTGGCGGAGAAACAGACGCTGGTGCGTAACAACGGTGCGGAAGTTCAGTCTCTTGACCCGCACAAAATTGAAGGTGTTCCTGAGTCAAACGTTAACCGTGACCTGTTCGAAGGTCTGCTGGTGACTGACGTTGACGGCCACCCGGCACCGGGTGTGGCAGAAAAGTGGGAAAATAAAGATTTTAAAGTCTGGACCTTCCATCTGCGTAAAGATGCCAAATGGTCCGACGGTACGCCGGTTACCGCCGAAGATTTCGTGTATAGCTGGCAGCGCCTGGCGAATCCAAATACCGCCTCTCCGTATGCGAGCTATCTGCAATATGGCCACATCGCCAATATTGATGACATCATCGCCGGTAAAAAGCCGGTCACAGACCTGGGCGTGAAAGCGATCGATGCCAATACCTTTGAAGTGACGTTGAGCGAACCTGTTCCGTACTTCTATAAGTTGCTGGTTCACCCATCCGTTTCCCCGGTACCTAAATCCGCTGTGGAAAAATTTGGTGAAAAATGGACGCAACCTGCCAATATCGTGACCAACGGTGCCTATAAGCTGAAAGACTGGGTGGTCAACGAACGTATGGTCCTGGAGCGTAACCCGCAATACTGGGATAACGCGAAGACCGTGATTAATCAGGTCACCTACCTGCCAATCTCTTCTGAAGTAACAGATGTTAACCGCTACCGCAGCGGTGAAATCGACATGACCTATAACAACATGCCGATTGAACTGTTCCAGAAGCTGAAAAAAGAGATCCCGAAAGAAGTTCACGTCGACCCATACCTGTGCACCTATTACTACGAAATCAACAACCAGAAAGCACCGTTCACCGACGTACGCGTTCGTACTGCGCTGAAGCTGGCACTTGATCGCGATATTATCGTGAACAAAGTGAAAAACCAGGGCGATCTCCCGGCGTATAGCTACACCCCTCCTTATACCGATGGAATGAAACTGGTTGAGCCTGAATGGTTCAAGTGGTCACAGGAAAAACGTAACGAAGAAGCGAAAAAGCTGCTGGCTGAAGCGGGCTACACTGCCGATAAGCCATTAACGTTTAACCTGCTTTACAACACGTCAGATCTGCATAAAAAACTGGCTATCGCCGTCGCGTCTATCTGGAAGAAAAACCTGGGCGTCAACGTTAAGCTGGAAAACCAGGAGTGGAAAACCTTCCTCGATACGCGTCATCAGGGGACCTTCGACGTGGCGCGTGCAGGCTGGTGTGCGGACTATAACGAACCGACCTCCTTCCTGAACACGATGCTCAGCGACAGTTCAAACAACACTGCGCACTATAAGAGCCCGGCGTTCGACAAGATCATCGCTGATACGCTGAAAGTGTCTGACGATGCGCAACGCGCAGAATTGTACGCGAAATCTGAAGAGCAGCTCGATAAAGACTCTGCAATCGTACCGGTTTACTACTACGTTAACGCCCGTCTGGTGAAACCGTGGGTAGGGGGTTATACCGGTAAAGACCCGTTGGATAATATTTCCGTTAAGAATCTTTATATTATCAAGCATTAATGGCAATACGTGGGGTGAGCCTGGCTTGCCCCACTGTGTCTACTTTGTAACATTCATCAGGCACACGCCAGAAGGTACGGGCAATGTTGAAATTTATCCTGCGTCGCTGTCTAGAAGCGATACCAACGTTATTTATTCTAATTACGATTTCCTTCTTTATGATGCGTCTCGCACCGGGAAGTCCATTTACCGGTGAACGTACGCTGCCGCCGGAAGTTATGGCGAATATCGAGGCGAAGTATCACTTAAACGATCCCATCACTACCCAATACTTCAATTATTTGAAGCAGCTGGCGCACGGTGATTTTGGACCGTCATTTAAATATAAAGACTATTCCGTAAACGACCTGGTGGCCTCCAGCTTCCCGGTTTCGGCAAAACTGGGTGCTGCGGCATTCATTCTGGCCGTCGTTCTCGGGGTCACCGCAGGCGTTATCGCCGCGCTCAGACAAAATACCAAATGGGATTATGCCGTAATGGGGGTGGCAATGACCGGGGTAGTGATACCCAGCTTCGTTGTCGCGCCATTACTGGTGATGATATTTGCCATTACGCTGAAGTGGCTGCCTGGCGGCGGCTGGAACGGCGGGGCTCTGAAGTTCATGATTTTGCCAATGGTGGCATTATCTCTGGCCTATATCGCCAGTATCGCGCGTATCACCCGTGGTTCTATGATCGAAGTGCTGCATTCGAACTTCATCCGCACCGCGCGCGCGAAAGGGCTGCCGATGCGCCGGATTATCTTCCGCCACGCGCTTAAACCGGCGCTGCTGCCGGTGCTCTCCTATATGGGGCCTGCATTCGTTGGGATCATCACGGGCTCGATGGTTATCGAAACCATCTACGGCCTGCCGGGCATTGGTCAGCTGTTCGTTAACGGCGCGCTCAACCGCGACTATTCGCTGGTACTGAGCCTGACGATCCTCGTTGGTGCGCTCACCATTCTCTTTAACGCGATCGTTGATGTGCTGTATGCCGTCATCGACCCGAAAATCCGTTACTAACTGGAGCACGCCATGATGTTGAGTAAGAAAAACAGCGAGGCGCTGGAAAACTTCAGTGAAAAACTGGAAGTGGAAGGTCGTAGTCTCTGGCAGGATGCACGCCGCCGCTTTATGCACAACCGTGCCGCCGTCGCCAGTCTGGTGGTTCTGGTGATCATTGCGCTGTTTGTGACCCTGGCACCGATGCTGTCGCAATTTACCTATTTCGATACGGACTGGGGCATGATGTCCAGCGCGCCGGATATGGAATCCGGTCACTATTTCGGGACCGACTCATCCGGCCGTGATCTGCTGGTGCGCGTCGCGATTGGGGGGCGTATCTCGTTGATGGTCGGTATCGCCGCCGCGCTGGTGGCGGTAATTCTGGGCACGCTCTACGGCTCACTTTCCGGCTACCTTGGCGGAAAAGTGGACTCAGTGATGATGCGTTTGCTGGAAATCCTGAACTCCTTCCCGTTTATGTTCTTCGTCATTCTACTGGTGACCTTCTTCGGCCAGAACATTCTGTTGATTTTCGTGGCCATCGGGATGGTTTCCTGGCTGGATATGGCGCGTATCGTGCGCGGCCAGACGTTGAGCCTGAAACGTAAAGAATTTATTGAAGCCGCGCAGGTTGGTGGCGTATCTACCCGAAATATCGTGGTTCGCCATATTGTTCCTAACGTGCTGGGGGTGGTTGTGGTCTATGCCTCACTGCTGGTGCCAAGCATGATCCTGTTTGAATCCTTCCTCAGCTTCCTGGGGCTGGGTACGCAGGAACCACTGAGCAGCTGGGGCGCGCTGTTGAGCGATGGTGCAAACTCGATGGAAGTGTCACCGTGGCTGTTGCTCTACCCGGCGGGTTTCCTGGTGGTCACACTGTTTTGTTTCAACTTTATCGGCGATGGCCTGCGTGATGCCCTCGACCCGAAAGACCGTTAAGGAGCGCCGTCATGACAATTATTGAAACGGCCACTGCGCCACAGGCGCAACAGCAGAGCAATCTTCTGCTGGACGTAAAAGACCTCCGTGTGACCTTTAAAACCCCTGACGGGGATGTTACCGCCGTCAACGATCTCAACTTCAACCTGAGCGCGGGTGAAACGCTGGGGATTGTCGGTGAATCCGGCTCCGGAAAATCCCAGACCGCCTTTGCGTTGATGGGCCTGCTGGCATCTAACGGTGTGATTGGTGGTTCCGCAAAATTCAATGGTCGCGAAATCCTCAACCTGCCGGAGCACGAGCTGAACAAGCTGCGTGCCGAGCAGATCTCGATGATTTTCCAGGACCCAATGACCTCGCTGAACCCTTATATGTGCGTCGGTGAGCAGCTGATGGAAGTCCTGATGCTGCATAAAGGTCTGGGGAAAGCGGAAGCGTTTGAGGAATCCGTCAAAATGCTGGATGCGGTAAAAATGCCGGAAGCGCGTAAGCGCATGCGCATGTTTCCGCATGAATTCTCCGGCGGTATGCGTCAGCGCGTGATGATTGCTATGGCGCTGCTGTGCCGGCCAAAACTGCTGATTGCCGATGAACCGACTACCGCACTGGACGTTACCGTTCAGGCGCAAATCATGACCCTGCTGAACGAGCTTAAGCGTGAGTTCAACACGGCGATTATCATGATTACCCACGATCTGGGTGTTGTTGCCGGTATCTGTGACAAAGTGCTGGTGATGTATGCCGGTCGTACGATGGAATACGGCAAAGCGCGGGACGTGTTCTATCAGCCTGCCCATCCATACTCCATTGGCCTGCTGAACGCGGTGCCGCGGCTTGATGCGGAAGGGGAATCCCTGCTCACCATTCCGGGCAACCCGCCAAACCTGCTGCGTCTGCCAAAAGGCTGTCCGTTCCAGCCGCGCTGTCCGCATGCGATGGAAATCTGCAACAGCGCGCCGCCGCTGGAAGCATTTGCACCAGGCCGTCTGCGCGCCTGCTTTAAGCCGCAGGAGGAACTGGTATGAACGCATTAGATGAAAAACGCAATGTGCTGCTCGAAATCGCTGACCTTAAGGTGCATTTCGACATTAAGGACGGTAAACAGTGGTTCTGGCAGCCGCCGAAAACCCTGAAAGCGGTGGATGGCGTCACCCTGCGTCTGTACGAGGGGGAGACCCTGGGGGTCGTGGGCGAGTCCGGCTGTGGGAAATCCACTTTCGCACGTGCCATAATAGGCCTGGTCAAAGCTACCGACGGAAAAGTGGCGTGGCTGGGTAAAGACCTTCTGGGGATGAAGCCCGACGAGTGGCGCGACGTGCGAAGCGACATCCAGATGATTTTCCAGGATCCGCTGGCATCACTTAACCCGCGTATGACCATCGGAGAGATTATTGCCGAGCCGCTGCGCACCTATCATCCTAAGATGCCGCGTCAGGAAGTCCGTGACCGCGTAAAGGCGATGATGCTGAAAGTGGGGCTGTTGCCTAACCTCATTAACCGTTATCCGCACGAATTCTCCGGCGGTCAGTGTCAGCGAATTGGTATTGCGCGTGCGCTGATCCTTGAGCCGAAGCTGATTATCTGTGATGAACCGGTTTCCGCGCTGGACGTTTCCATTCAGGCGCAGGTGGTTAACCTGCTGCAGAAGCTGCAGCGCGAGATGGGGCTGTCGCTGATCTTCATTGCGCACGATCTGGCCGTCGTAAAACACATTTCTGACCGTGTACTGGTGATGTATCTGGGTCATGCCGTGGAGCTGGGCACGTATGATGAGGTGTACCACAATCCGCTGCACCCTTACACCAAAGCACTGATGTCTGCGGTACCCATCCCCGATCCCGATCTGGAGAAAAATAAAACGATCCAGCTTCTGGAAGGAGAATTGCCTTCACCAATTAACCCGCCGTCAGGTTGCGTTTTCCGTACGCGCTGCCCGATGGCCGGGCCGGAATGTGCGAAAACACGACCGGTTCTGGAAGGCAGTTTCCGACATGCGGTTTCCTGCCTGAAAGTAGACCCGTTATAATCGCAAGGGCTGACATGATGTCAGCCCTTATTTATTGCGAGGTTACCGTGTCGCGTTTATTCACTTCAGCCCGTCGACGGCTCTATCATCTTTTATTCGATCCAGAAACGGTATCGGGACGCCGTTTTGAGGGACTCTGCGCGCTGTTTGCGTTACTTAGCGTCATTGTCATCTTTATTGAATCCGGTGTCGGGACACAATATCACCTGACTTTTGATGAATGGCATGCCTTTGTCTGGCTTGAACTGGCGATCACCCTGGTCTTTACCGCTGAGTATATTCTGCGGGTCGTTTGCTGGCCCAATCCGGCAAAGTACGTATTCAGCTTCTGGGGTTTTATCGATTTAGCGACTATCCTGCCGCTCTATGTCATGTGGCTATGGCCAGAAATCAGTCTCAACTATGTTTTCGCCTGGCGCGCCATGCGCGTGATTCGCGTATTGCGAATTCTTAAATTGCTGCGTTTTATGCCGTCGCTGCGCGTATTCTGGAGTGCCATCGTTAGCGCACGACATCAGCTTATTCTGTTTTACTCATTTATTGCCATTGTGATGATTGTTTTCGGCGCGCTGATGTATTTGATAGAAGGGCCCAAATACGGCTTCACAACGCTCAACGCCTCCGTCTACTGGGCCATCGTGACCGTGACGACCGTGGGGTACGATGATATCACACCCCATACGCCGCTGGGGCGCATAGTGGCATCCGTGCTCATTCTGATTGGGTATTCGGTGATTGCTATCCCGACGGGGTTAATTACCACGCACATGAGCAGTGCATTTCAAAGCCATAAAGCGCAGCGTAAATGTCCGCGCTGTCATCAGGGTGAGCATGAGCAGAGCGCGCGGTTTTGCAACCGATGTGGGAGCGAGTTACCGAAGTAAATAAAAAAGGCTGCCATCGCAGCCTTTTTTATTATTCGCGCCAGAGAATGTGGCACAGCTTGTGGTCTTTCTCCCGGCAGAGCAGGACGCGAGCGAAAATGTCGTTAATTTCCCCACCATCTTCGTCAGCCAGCCCAATCACCACTTCGGCAAAGAAGTCAGGATTCAGGTCGAAATCCACATGTTCAGCCCAGTCTTCTGCAGGGTCGAACAATTCGGCACCGCCGCGCTCTTCGAACTGCAGATTAAAGAGGATCACGTCCGCGGGATCGAGGTTATCAACCGCCAGTTCGAGAAAAATGTCATAGGCCTGCTCGAGCGTTTCGTCTTCGGTCAGGCGATTGTTCAGATCCATTTCCATGATGACTACCTGTTTAACATCGTTGGGCACGTTTTACAGCAACGGACTAAAGAAGTAAAACAGTCGTTCAGCTATTCTCTGCCACAGCGGTCGTTTTACCCACAGCCTGGCATCCAGCAGCCGCGAGCGGGAGATATAATCATCCTGCACCGCCGCCAGGTCACCGCCAAATCCGGCGTCATCAATCACCAGGGTGATTTCAAAGTTCAGCCACAGGCTGCGCATATCGAGGTTTACCGTGCCCACCAGGCTTAACTCACCGTCGACAAGCACGCTCTTGGTGTGCAGCAGCCCGCCTTCAAACTGGTATATTTTCACCCCGGCGGCCAGCAGTTCGCTAAAGAAGGCGCGGCTGGCCCAGCCCACCAGAAGCGAGTCATTTTTGCGGGGCAAAATGATACTCACATCGACACCGCGCTGCGCTGCGGTACAGATCGCGTGCAGCAGGTCATCGCTGGGGACGAAGTAGGGCGTCGTCATGATCAAATATTCACGCGCTGAGTAGGTAGCCGTCAGCAGCGCCTGATGAATTAAGTCCTCCGGGAATCCCGGCCCGGAGGCAATGGTATGAATAGTATGACCGCTGGCCTCTTCAAACGGCATGATGTTGCCATCTGGCGGTGGGGGCAGAATACGCTTGCCGGTCTCTATCTCCCAGTCGCAGGAGTAAACGATACCCATCGAGGTGGCAATCGGCCCCTCCATTCGTGCCATCAGATCCACCCATTGCCCGACGCCGGAGTCCTGTTTAAAGAAGCGCGGGTCAACCATGTTCATACTGCCGGTGTAGGCAATATAATTATCAATCATGATCATTTTACGGTGCTGGCGTAGGTCCATCCGGCGCAGAAAGACGCGCAGGAGATTTACCTTCAGCGCCTCAACCACTTCGATACCGGCATTACGCATCATGCCTGCCCAGGGGCTGCGGAAAAACGCCACGCTGCCTGCGGAGTCCAGCATCAGACGGCAGTGGATCCCCCGACGCGCGGCCGCCATCAGGGATTCAGCGACCTGGTCGGCCATGCCGCCGGGCTGCCAGATATAGAACACCATCTCAATGTTATGGCGAGCAAGCTGGATATCGCGGATCAACGCCTGCATCACGTCATCGGAGGAGGTCAGAAGCTGGAGCTGGTTCCCCTTAACGCCGCCAATCCCCTGACGCCGTTCGCAGAGCTTAAACAGCGAGGAGGCGACGCTGCTGTTCTCCTCGGCAAAGATATGTTTGCAGGCTTTAAGATCGTTAAGCCACTTCGCGGTGGAAGGCCACATGGCACGCGCCCGCTCGGCCCGGCGTTTACCCAGATGAAGCTCACCGAAAGAGAGATAGGCAATAATTCCCACCAGCGGGAGGATGTAAATGATCAGAAGCCAGGCCATGGCAGAGGGTACGGCTCTGCGCTTCATCAGGATGCGTAATGTCACACCCGCGATTAACAGCCAGTATCCCAAAATGACCAGCCAACTCACCACGGTGTAGAAGGTTGTCATGGTTAAAAAATCCTTTTGAAAGCGTATTGTTATGAGTGTACGCATCAGGATTCATCTGGCAAATAAAAACGCCAGGTAAAAGCGCTGGTTTGCTGCCGGGTTGGGTTTATAATGGCGGCTCTGTTTGAGAAAGAGTTGTAGACATGAAGCGCAGTAGAACAGAAGTAGGGCGCTGGCGCATGTTGCGACAGGTGAGTCGTCGCAAGGCTCGTTGGCTGGAAGCACAATCCCGCCGCAATATGCGTATCCACGCCATCAGAAAATGTGGATTGAACAGGCACCGCAACGCGTTGCTGTTCGCCGTCCAGGATATCTGAAAACCCTGAGGGCACCGCAAGGTGCCCGCTGATTTTATAGTGTCTTATTTAGAGAATATCGTTATTGCTGCGATATTCCGATGATGTTTAGCAAAAGGAGGGAGAGGTGTTTGCGGAGTTTGGCGTACTGAATTTCTGGACGTATGTTGTTGGCGCATTTTTTATTGTGCTGGTGCCGGGCCCGAATACCCTGTTTGTGCTGAAGACCGGGATCGGTCACGGCGTTAAAAAAGGATATCTTGCCGCCACAGGTGTGTTTATCGGCGATGCGGTTCTGATGTTTCTCGCCTGGGCAGGTGTCGCGGCTTTAATCCAGACCACGCCTGTACTGTTTAATATCGTACGCTATCTGGGTGCTTTCTATTTACTCTGGCTGGGCGGCAAAATGCTCTGGTCGGTGATTAACCGTCAGAATCACGCTCATGAGAGCGGAACTGAACCTGCCAGTATGATCATGAAACGCGCCCTGGTACTGAGCCTGACGAATCCAAAAGCGATTCTGTTCTACGTTTCGTTCTTTGTGCAGTTTATTGACGTGAATGCACAAAATACCGGGACCTCTTTCCTGATCCTCGCCACCACGCTTGAGTTGATTAGCTTTATGTACATGAGCTTCCTGATCTTCTCCGGTGCGTTTGTCACGCGTTATCTGAAAACCAAAAAGAAACTGGCAAAGCTGGGGAACGGGCTGATAGGGCTGCTGTTTGTCGGGTTTGCGGCGCGGTTAGCGTCACTGCATTGATGTGAAGAAAGGCTCCTGAGGGAGCCTTAGTTATATCAGAACACTTTCTTATACGGTCGCACCGTCACCTTCGCATACACGCCCGCCGCAACGTACGGGTCTGCGTCAGCCCAGGCCTGCGCCGCTTCCAGAGATTCAAACTCTGCAATAACCGTGGAGCCAGAAAAACCGGCTGCACCCGGGTCGTTGCTGTCGACAGCAGGCATTGGGCCAGCGGTCACCAAACGACCTTCATCCTGTAGCAGCTGTAAGCGTGCCAGGTGAGCAGGGCGGACAGACTGGCGTTTCTCAAGTGAATCAGCGACATCTTCAGAGTAAATCACGTAAAGCACGGTGAAGCTCCTTAAGCGTTTTAAAGTGTCAGTTACGTTATGTGAAAGGGCAACTGACTGCAATGTAAAGATAAAAACAATGTTAATACCCTGATCTGAATGCCCCTTTTTTGGCCACATTGACGCTTAAATTGCGCCAGAACAAAGTGTCTTATTGAATATGATTGCTATTTGCATTTAAAATCAGGGTTCGATTTTTTAACGTTGATGACTATGACTTCGATGACCCTTGATTTACCTCGCCGCTTTCCCTGGCCGACGCTGCTCTCCGTCGTGATTCACGGTGCTGTCGTGGCGGGTTTGCTCTATACCTCGGTTCATCAGGTTATTGAAATGCCCGCACCCGCGCAGCCGATTTCGGTGACCATGGTATCGCCTGCGGATCTCGAGCCGCCGCAGGTCGCACCGCCACCGCCACCGCCACAGCCGGTTGCTGAACCGGAGCCAGAGCCCGAGCCTGTTCCGGCGCCACCGAAGGAAGCCCCGGTGGTGATCCATAAACCTGAACCGAAGCCCAAACCTAAGCCGAAGCCAAAGCCGGTGAAGAAGGTCGAGGAGCGTCCGAAACGCGAAGAACGTCCGGTTGAGCCACGCGCGACCCAGACGGTTGAGAATGCCGCACCTTCACGTCCGGTAATGAACAACTCCGCACCGGCGCCAAAACCAACGGTTGCCGCGCCAGCGGGCCCGCGAGCACTGAGCCGAAACCAGCCTCAGTATCCGGCGCGAGCGCAGGCTTTACGTATTGAAGGCCGCGTGCGGGTGAAATTTGACGTTACCGCAGATGGCCGCGTTGATAACGTGCAAATCTTGTCCGCTCAGCCTTCTAATATGTTTGAACGCGAAGTGAAATCGGCGATGCGCAGATGGCGCTACGAAGCCGGTAAACCGGGTAGCGGACTGATCGTGAACATTGTCTTCCGCCTGAACGGCGGGGCGCAGATGGAATAAAAAAAGCCTCCGGATGGAGGCTTTTTTGTCAGATAATCAGGCCTGCGGAAGCTGACGAGGTTTACCCTCGCTATCCACTGCCACATAAATAAACAGTGCTTCAGTAGCTTTATAGCGCTGTCCAATCGGTTCTGAAGAGACCTTCTTCACCCAGACTTCAATGTTGATAGAGATGGAGGTATTGCCGCGTTTGACGCAGCGCGCGTAACAGCACACCACGTCACCTACCGCCACCGGGCGCAGGAAGGTCATCCCATCGACCCTCACTGTTACCACGCGTCCGTGAGCTATCTCTTTTGCCAGAATTGCGCCGCCCATATCCATTTGCGACATCAGCCAGCCGCCAAAAATATCGCCATTGGCATTAGTGTCAGCGGGCATTGCCAGTGTGCGTAAAACCAGTTCGCCCTGAGGGGCGTTAGTTGTTGTCATTGTTTTAACTCGTAACGGAAGACTTCAGGCGGGATGCTACTATGATTTCACAGCGGAGAGAATAGACCAGAACGCCTGTCGAACACGTTCTGGTCAACCAGCAGTTAGTGCTTATCGTCCTGCGGCATATGGCGATAGATGTAAACGCCGCTGAGCAGGGTGAAAATCAGCGTCAGGGCGGTCAGGCCGAAGACCTTAAAGTTGACCCAAATATTTTGCGGCAACCAGAAGGCAATGTAGATATTGGCAAGACCGCAAAGAATAAAGAACACCGCCCAGGCAATATTCAGTCGGGACCAGACCTGCTGCGGCAGCGTCAGCTCTTTACCCAGCATGCGCTGGATAAGCGGTTTTTTCATAACCCACTGGCTGATTAACAATGCGCCTGCAAACAGCGCGTATATCACCGTGACTTTCCACTTGATGAATTCATCATTGTGGAAGAACAGGGTCAGCCCGCCGAAAACAGCGACCAGCACGAACGTGACCAGCGCCATTTTTTCGACTTTACGGTAACGTACCCAGCTGTAGATCAGCACAACCGCGGTCGCGATAATCAGCGCAGTGGTCGCAGCATAGATGTCATACAGCTTATAAAACGCGAAAAAGACCACGAGCGGTAAAAAATCAAGAAACTGCTTCATTCTGTGATTCCATCTTCTCTGTTGAGCCGGGAAGCGGGTCATGCTCCCGGCATCAGGATTACTGACGAATTAACATATACAGGCGGAACAGATAGACCAGCAGTACCGCTGAAATCAGGTTGCTCAGCGTATTCGCGACTACCGCGCCAACATTAGGCGTTAAAACCGCAAAATTCGGCGCAAACAGGAGCAGAAGCGTTTTCGCCAGCAGCCAGCCGATCACGGCAGGGGCTACCAGACGCATATTCGCCCATGCGAGCCTGATACTGCTGCGCATTGCGGTAAAAATACCCATTTTGTCCTGCACGATTATGATCGGGGCAAAAGAGAGCACGATAGCCAGCAACACGCCCGGCACCACGACCAGCATAATCCCCATCTGAACCAGCAGGGTGGTTAAGAAGATCAGGATAAACAGCTTCGGCAAAACGGGGGCACTGGCACCAATCGCCCGTAAGGCACTGACCCGATGGCCCGCTGACACCAGCTGAATCATCAGGAGAACGCCGCCCGCCAGAATCGCATTACCAATGAGACCAGAGAACGTCGATGCGGCTGAAGCCCGCAGCAGGATTTGCTGCTGCTCTGGCGTCATGTTTTGCACCAGTTCAAACAACCCGACGCTTCCTGCCAGATTGTCACCCTGGCTCAGGCTGGCAATCTGTTCATCACTCGGTGAGAAGGCATGGCCCAGCACCACAGTGATAAAGGCGCAAAGCAACGCGATCAGTAAAAAAGTTATGAACTGATTGCGGAAAAAGTTTCCCGTGTCACGGTAGACAGACTTCGCCGTGATAGACATGCACTCTCCTTGAGTATTGCAGGTGTTAATTAGCCGGCAATTGTACACCGGATGCACCTGCTGTGGCAGCATCAAGGCTTGTATGGAAAAGCATATCTTTGTAAAGCGGCGGTAATCCGACCCGTGCGCGGGCGCGATTACAGGCGTCGTTGACCTGCCCGTCTTCCCCTGACATAGCAAATTCCCGGCAGGGGCTGGGGCGATCCTCATAGATGGAACACCGGGTTGAGACCCCGGGTTCACCCTGAAGCGCGACGCAGCGAGCCTGTTTTTGGTTCGTGCCGCGCATACAGCGCAGAAAAGGGGTTAACGGCTCAGTGAGATGAACCGGAACGGTACCGCCGCCATCGATGGCCTCGGCCCAGTAGAAAGAGACTCGAAAATACGCACAACAGGCTCCGCACGTCATGCACGGGTTAACTTCACTCATGGCACACCTGCAAAAAAGAACGCATCAAATCAATTTGTGAGAGCGATAAATTAGCCAGCCGCCTGAGGAAGAGCAAGAGGGGGAAAAGAGAAAATTTTGTAACTGTGAAATGCCAAAAATTGACATGGAAACAACTTAATGTTTTTCAAAGTGCCACAAAAAATTAACCCAGATCAATGAATGTTAACTTACTGGTTTTAATGTGATCTGTGGCAGATCACTTATTACTCTTTTGTGAGTATATTCTCACCCGCTATTAAAACCACAACGATGGAGCGGATATGAAAAAATTAGCGGTGGCAGCCCTTGTATTAAGCAGTCTCTCTGGCGGCGCGTATGCGCACGAAGCAGGTGAATTCTTTATTCGTGCCGGTTCGGCCACGGTTCGCCCAACAGAGGGCTCTGATAACGTGCTGGGTATGGGCGGTTTTAACGTCAGTAATAACACCCAGTTAGGCTTAACGTTTACTTATATGGCGACGGATAACATTGGTGTCGAGCTTCTGGCGGCAACGCCGTTCCGCCATCGCGTGGGTCTCGGCCCGACCGGTGATATCGCCACCGTTCACCATTTACCGCCAACGCTGATGGCGCAATGGTACTTTGGCGATGCCAGCAGCAAGGTGCGTCCGTATATTGGCGCCGGTGTAAACTACACCACCTTCTTTGATGAGAAGTTTAACGATACCGGTAAAGCGGCCGGTCTGACGGACCTCAGCCTTAAAGATTCATGGGGTATGGCGGGGCAGGTCGGTCTGGATTATCTGATTAACCGCGACTGGCTGATCAACGCCTCAGTCTGGTACATGGACATTGATACAGACGTACGCTTTAAAGCGGGCGGTGAGCAGCAAAGTATCAATACTCGCCTCGATCCGTGGGTGTTTATGTTCTCTGCAGGTTATCGCTTCTAATCCCCCCTCAAACTGGCCACCAGGTGGCCAGTTTGTTTTTGCAGCCTTCAAAACGATGGATAAACCGGCCGCTCGTCAAGTTTTACGCAGTGCCTGAGTTTCGTTTCCCCATCATATAAATAGCTAAATGCGTCGCTGGACACCGAATGAAAAAGAATATCGCCATTAGCAAACGGGATCATTTCGGTGTCACCCGCGCGCTTGTGCCCTGCGCCAGTTTCAAACTGGCCGCGCCACCGTTCCTGCGTATGGTCGTAAACGTGCAGAATAACCTCGACAAGTCCTCTTTCCGGACAGTCAAGGCGGAGGAAGGTTGAAGAGAAATTCAGGGATAGCACGTGAAAGGGAATCAATAAGGCGAAAACCACTAAAGCTCGTAAATACATCAAACTGCGAAAACCTCCTTCAAAATGGATATGAGATTTTACTTAAGTCAGATGCGGCGGCTTTGCCCTCGATCAAGAGGTCTTATAATTCAATGCGATAAAGGCCTCTGACGAGGCCTGAACGTTCATTTTTGAATCAAATAGCGGATTGTTGGCCCGTCCTGCTGAATATCCAGCACTGTGTAGCCATGGTTTTTAGCATCCAGAGGAATGTTGTTAATGGATTGCGGGCAGTCGCTCACCACCTCTAGAATTTCCCCTTTTTTGAGCTGCGGTAGCGCTTCAAGGGTAGCCACTGCCGGATAAGGGCAGGGTTCGCCGATCATATCCAGTCGATAGTCAGGCACGATCTCTTTCATGCAGCGTTCTCCTGCGTTTCAGGTTTAGCGGTGGTGCGACGGAAGAAACGTTTCTCCTGCGCGACAACCAGTAAAAAAGCGACCAGCAGCAAGGCATAGGTTACCAGCAGGCCGCCGAGCGGACCGAAGGTGCTCAACAGATTGACCTTATCCCAGTTTGTTGCGAGTACAGGTGAGACATCATCCCAGTAGTACGCCAGAATGGTTGAACCAATGACATTACCAAGGCCGACCCACCAGTAATGCACCTGGCCTTCGACGGCGCGATACATCCAGCCGGTTTCACACCCGCCCGCCAGCACAATTCCGAAGCCAAACAGCAGGCCACCAATCACCGCGTTAGGACCGGCCCACATGATTTTCGGTTCAACACCGAGTTGTACATAGCTGAAAATGCCGATGGCGCTCACCGCCATACCGGCAATGATCGCTTTTGCCATCATGGTTCGTCCGGTGATCCACATATCGCGAAACGCGGAGGTAAAGCAGATCTGCGCGCGTTCGATCAGCAGACCGAACCCTACGCCGAACAACATCGCCAGGCCGAGTTTCGGTTGATTCAGCGCTGTGCAGATTGCCCACGCGATCATGGCAAAAAAGACCAGCATACCGAGGCGAAAACGGCGTTTCGCCTGGTCCGGCTTCTGGGTCAGCGGCGACGCCGCGCTAACTTTGGTCATTTTTACCGGAATACGGAACAGCGGCAGCAGGGTGAATTTTGCACCGAAGTAAGAGCCAATCGCGGTGGCGACGGCAAAGAACCAGGCATGCAGTGAAAATTGCGGAATACCCGTGAAGAACGCGGCAAGGTTACAGCCCATCGCCAGGCGAGCACCAAATCCGGCAATAATCCCGCCGACGACCGCCTGCATAATGCGGATGCGGCTTTTGGGCATGCGCAACTTGACGTTATTTGCCCACAGCGCCGCTGCGAAACAGCCGCCGAACATCCCGATGATCATCATTCCGTCGATGCGGGTAAGCGGAGTACCGTCAAGGTGAATGAGTTTAAAGTAGCCCCACTCTTCGGCATGCACGCCAGCGAGTTGCAGAAGTTGACCACCCCAGCGGGTAAACTCGCCGGTCACGGCCCAGAAGGTACCGGTAATGCCGAAATAATAAGTAGAGAGAATGCCTGCCGCGATAACGGCCGGAACAGGTGACCAGAACTTAACTAAATAAGTCTGTTTGAAGTATTGCCATGACATGAGTAAGCCTCTGAACTCAGAAGGTGTATTTGGATTTAACGGGCCGGAATATATAACTTTTTGGCTTACTGTAAAACCTCTCCAAACCTACTCTCCGGGATAGCGTCTTTTTTTATGACCTCCGTCATTAAATCTTCCGGTTATTTCCCGGCAATCACACCCCCGGCTGCAAAATATTCATTCCTTTCGCGGAGCCTTACTCAGAATGCGAGAGCGGCAGACATCCAGAATTTCGTCAGCCAGCGCGGAATTATCCGGGCAGGCACGGGACAACACCAGAGCCCCGACAAGATGTGCAAAGGTGTTTATCAGGTCAGCACGTGAGACATTTTCGTCGCTTAACATTGCCAGCTGACGTTCAACCCCGGCTGCAAATATCTCTTTGATGGACTCGGACTGGCGTGCGGTGTCCGTGCCCAGGGCAGACATCACGCAACCTCCGGCCATATCATCGCGATGCTGCCGGGAGAGGTAATATTCAATGAATTTGTCTCGATCTACACCCGCCAGGTTTTCCGCGGCATGCACAAACCCGCAATTCATGGCCTCTGACATCAGGTCGGCCTTCGAACCAAAGTGCTTATAAAACCCGCCGTGGGTTAAACCCGCAGCAGACATCAACTCCGCCACGCCCACGCCGTCATAGCCACGTTCACGAAAAAGTTCGGATGCCGTTTCAACTATGCGCATCCGGTTCTCCCGGACCTGCTCTTTTGACACTTTCATGCTGCCCACCCCCTATAAAACAAGGCTCAATTATACATTGATGATGATCATAATCAAACCAGTTGACTTTATAGATTATGATCATCATCATTAAATTCGTGTCTCCGACAGCGCTACGCAGAGAAAGGCACGCTCTGTCAGTCTGGCTGAGATCAGCAAAGAGAGCCGGATATCTCCCGGATTTACCTGCATCGAACGGTGCAGATTCTGTTTAACATTTGATAAAGAAGATCACACATGACGAAAACTTCAGTTCTCATTACAGGCGCATCGACGGGTATTGGTGCTGTTTATGCGGAAAGGTTTGCAAGCCGTGGACATAACCTGATTCTGGTTGCCCGGGATAAAACAAAATTAGACGCACTTGCCGAACGTCTGAGACAGGAGAAGGGCGTTTCTGTAGATGTCCTGCCTGCCGATCTCACTCAGGCAGCGGAGTTAGCGACGGTGGAAACGCGTCTTCGTGAAGACGAAAAAATAGGGGTGCTGATCAATAACGCCGGCATCGCACAGTCGGGCCATTTTATCGGCCAGACGTCCGAGGCAATTGAGCGTCTTATCGCCCTGAATGTCACCGCGCTGACGAGACTTGCCAGTGCCGCGGCACCAAGGTTTGTCAACGCCGGAGAAGGTGCGATCGTCAATATCAGTTCAGTCGTTGGGCTTGCCCCGGAATTTGGCATGTCGATTTACGGTGCAACCAAAGCCTTTGTGCTTTTCTTGTCACAGGGATTGCATCTTGAGCTGTCCTCCGCAGGCGTTTACGTCCAGGCGGTACTTCCGGCCGGCACTTACACCGAAATCTGGGAACGTGCCGGTATTGATATCAGTAAGGCGCCCGAGATGATGGAAGTGGATCAGTTAGTTGACGCAGCCCTGGCGGGCTTTGACCGTCGCGAACTCGTCACCATCCCTCCTTTACAACACGCTGCCCACTGGGATGACCTGGAGAGGACGCGTCAGGCTCTGCTTGCGGACATCAACCAGGCTAACGTGGCAGAGCGCTACAAAGTGTAGTCACGGGGGATTCGGCATAGGACTGAGTATCGTTTTTTCACTCAGCAACAGCGTTGTTAAGAAACATGCCACAGGCAAACCCGGCAGAGTAAAAGACAAATGAATAAGAAGACGATGAAAGCGTTTACGTTTAAACGCTATGGTAAATCCCCGGGACTGGGGATCGATGACGTCGATTTTCCGTCCCCCGGTGATGATGAAATTCTGGTCAAAGTGTATGCAGTAGGTCTGAACCCAATCGATAACATGATCCCGACCGGCATGTTCAAACGCGTTCTGCATTTCAGTCTCCCCGCGACCTTGGGCAGTGATGTGTCCGGCGTTGTCGTTGCCACAGGACGTCGCGTGACGCGATTCAAGGCAGGCGACGAGATTTTCGCCAGTATTTTTGACAGGGGAACGGGGTCGCTGGCCGAATTTGTCCGGGTGCCAGAAAGCCTTGCGGCGTTAAAACCCGCCAGTCTGGATTTCGTACAGGCCGCGTCACTTCCTATGGTCAGTCTCACCTCCTGGCAAGCGCTGACAGAACGCGCGATGCTGCGAGCGGGGCAGAAAGTATTTATCCCTGCCGGATCCGGTGGAATCGGCAGTTTTGCTATTCAGCTGGCGAAACACTTTGGTGCAACGGTTGGGACGACCACCAGCGCAGCCAACATTGACTGGGTGAGCCGCCTTGGTGCAGATGACGTCGTTGACTATAGAAAGCAGGAATTCGAAAAAGTGCTGAGCGGCTACGATATTGTCCTCGGGACTATCAGAGGTGACGCGATTGAGAAATCCACGCAAATCCTTAAGCCGGGAGGGAAAATTATTTCCCTGATCGGGCCGTTAGATGCTGCTTTCGCGCGGGAACGACACCTTAATGTTTTCCTGCGTTTAGTATTAGGGCTGATGAGCCGTAAAATCATGCGGCTGTCAAAAAAGCGAGGTTTGACCTATTCGTTTCTCTTTGTTCGCCCTGATGGCAGCCAGCTCAGCCAAATCGGTGAACTCATGGACGCTGAACTCATCAAGCCCGTAATCGACAAGGTTTACCCCTTTGCCCAAACGAGCGACGCCTTCACCTATCTGGCTCGCGGGCATGCAAAGGGGAAAGTCGTCGTTAAAGTTCATGGGTGATAGCTACGAAGGCTTGAGCGCCGTTGCAGCGGCGGACCGCAGATAATGGTGATGCGCTGAGTGGAACCCTGCGCATTGCCCCCCCTATGCTGCCGGACATTGTTACTGAAGGCGTGGATATTTCGCTACGTTTTGGTGAGTCGGGGGAAGGATGAACCCAATATACGTTGTACTCTGCGCGGGATTAAAACTTGGGCATTACGGATATGGCCACCCCTCAGGCGAGGGGTGGCTTTCGGGGCGGGAGAGTGATGTTTACTTCGCCGCTTCCTCGATAAGTGTGGCGACATCCTGGGGATGTGAAACCATCACGACATGGGATGCGCCTTTAATCACAACGGTGTGTTTTGATCCCGCACGTTCAGCCATGAATCGCAAACCCTGGGCGGGGATATTCTTGTCGCCGTCACCGTAAATGAAGTAAGAGGGCAGTTTTTTCCAGGCTGGCGCACCCGATTTTTCAGTTAAAGCCGCTTCGGTAATCGGTCTTTGCCCTGCGGCCATCAGCGCCGCCTCTTCAGCTGAAACGTCATGCGCGAATTGCTGGTGGAACTTCGCCCGATCGATGGAGAGATCGACGCTACCATCAGCCAGCTTCACCGGTGTGGCAAGCGCCTGGCCAAGCGTGCCGCCAGGGAATTTCCCTGTCAGGTCGGCCGCGGCTTCACCCGCGTCCGGAGCAAATGCGGCGACATAAACCAGCGATTTGACATTGTTTGTATCACGGGCCGCGTTCGTAATAACCTGGCCACCATAGGAATGCCCGACAAGGACGACCGGCCCCTTAATGTTGTTCACCACAGAAGAGACGTAAGCCGCATCACCCGAAACACTACGCAGCGGATTCGCCGCAGCAACGACATTGTATCCATCCTTTTGCAGGATCCGGGTAACGCCATTCCAGCTAGAAGAGTCGGCAAAGGCACCATGAACCAGGACAACGGTCGGCTTAGCGGTTTCGGCGATTGCGCTGGCAGACAGCATAACGGCGGCAACGGCAAGGGAGGCAGCAAATTTGGACATGATCATTCCTCTTTTCAATACAGTTTAAAGGGTATGCGTAGGGGGGATCGTGGCCTGTCTGAAACAGGCCACCTGGTTAGCCGCGAATAAAGGCCAGTACGTCAGCGTTAAAGCGATCGGCCTCTGTCTCCGCCAGTCCATGTGAACCGCCGGCATATATCGTCAGCGTCGCATTCGCAACGATCTCAGCGGCGCGGTGTGCGGATGCCTTAATGGGGACAATCTGGTCATCGTCGCCATGAATAATCAGCGTAGGGCGATCAATCTGCTGCAGGTCGCGTGTGTAATCGACTTCAGAGAACTCATGGATGCAGTCATATTGCCCTTTAATGCCGCCCTGCAGGCCAATTCTGCGGAAGTTTTCCCGTAACCCGTCATTGGTGGGGACATGGTCACGGTTAAAGCCATAGAACGGAATTGTCAGGTCAAAGTAAAACTGTGAGCGGTTTTTGGCCGTGCCTTCGCGGATAGCATCAAACACCTCAATCGAAGTACCGTCTGGATTGGCATCCGTCCGGAGCATAAGAGGAGGGACTGCGCCGACCAGAACGACTTTAGCCACGCGTGAGGTACCATGACGGCCGATATAATGTGCAACTTCGCCGCCCCCTGTGGAGTGACCCACTAAAATCAGATCCTTCAGATCCAGCGACTCAATCAGCTCAGCGAGATCGTCCGCATACTGATCCATATTGTTGCCGTGGAAAGTCTGGTCTGAGCGCCCATGGCTGCGACGGTCATGCGCGATGACCCGGAAACCATTCTGGCTGAAAAACAGCATTTGCTGGTCCCAGGCATCAGACGATAACGGCCATCCGTGAGCGAAGAGGATAGGCTGACCTGAACCCCAGTTTTTGTAAAAAATGCCTGTTCCGTCTTTGGTGATGAAAGTTGTCATTTTGTACTCCTGTTATGTGTTGCGTTATTTGTTTGTGTGCGATTTGTTTGTGTGCAAATGAATATGGCAGCCCTTTTTGCCTTTGTCAATCGCTTGCAATTAAATCGTATGCAAATTATTTTAAGGGGACTGGAGGACATATGACTAAACACACTAATTCCGAGGATTCCCTGCCAGATGTGCACGGTATGCTCTGTTTCTCTCTTTACTCTGCGGGACATGCTTTTACTCAGCTCTATCGTCCCATGCTTGATAAGCTTGGCCTGACCTATCCCCAGTATCTGGTGATGGTTACCTTGTGGAATCAGGATGGGCGAACAGTGAAGGAACTGAGTGGAATTCTTTTTCTTGAGTCCAGCACGTTGACCCCTTTACTGAAGCGGCTGGAGACTGCGGGGTTGATCACCCGGACACGTAATCCGAAGGATGAGCGCGAAGTGCTTATCCACCTGACGGAGAAGGGGGAGGCGCTGAAAAGCGAGACCAGCACTATCACGCGCTGTATTGTGGATACCCTGGGGATGGACGCCGACATCATTGCTGACATCAAAGCATCAGTCGATAAGATCCGTGACAAGATCCACCGCGCGCAGAAACCGGACGCCAATGACCTGGCCTGATGGGGTCATTCGGGCAGAGACATACTGTCCATTCGTACGCTCTATGAAACACTGAATTTACTGGAGGGCTGTTTTTCGAATTGAGGAATCTCATTATGATGAGGGCTAATGATTCCCAGGGGATACCACATGCGCATTGACAATCTACAGTATTTTTTTGACCCACTTTGCGGCTGGTGTTATGCCAGCTCGCCCGCCCTGAATTATCTGGCACAACATTACATCGAGAAACTCACGTTAATGCCCAGCGGTCTTTTTTGTGATGAGGGTGCCCGGCACATCACCGCCCAATGGGCAGAATATGCGTGGACAAACGATCGGCGTATCGCTTCGCTGACCGGTCAGCCATTCAGTGAGAGCTATCACCAGCTCCTGAACTCAGGTGCGCGCTTTGATTCGACGTTTATGAACCGGGCACTTACGGCTTTTCATGAAATCAGCCCGGCGGCAGAGGCAGGGCTGCTTCGTGCACTGCAACATGCCCGCTATGTACTGGGGCGTGATACCGCGCAAAGTGATGTGGTGGAAGAGATCGGCATCGCCTGGGCTCGGGAAAATAACGTTGACCTCAGCCCTAATGACTTTGCCGGCCGGCTTGATGCCGATAACGCGCTTCGCAGCCTGACGGACGACAGGATCGCTGACGTAAAGCGTCTTATGAATCAAAAAGGTTTCAGCGGGGTTCCGCTGCTGTTGGTTACGGTTGACAGCACTGAGCACATTATCAGCGGCCACGATCTCTATGGTGGAGCAAAAAGCATCGGCGAGGCGCTGGCAAAGCTTGCGTAGCCAAAACGAGGCTTCCGGTTTTACACACCGGAGCTTCGTTTATCACCTGTTCGAATGCTCGAATCATTTCTGGCGGGAGAGGGAACGGAAAGAGCAGTAGTACCCTGCAGATGCGATAAGGCAGAGCATATACCCGAATGATTCGCTACCTTCCTCCACGACATTCTTGACCACCCTGACGTAGCTTTTATCGAGTATCGCGTACCATAATTCGTGCATTCCAAACAGCCGGGAGAAAACCAGGACTGCCAGCAGACCACTGAGCATCATGCCGTACCACGGGGTACGGGTATAGTGGGTCAGTTGCGTAAGAGTAAGTCGGAAATGGATAACGGGATAAAGCAAAGCGCAAATGGCGGAAAGTAGTGCAAACCACACCCAACTTCCATGAGCCAGAAGATCAAAAAATGCATCCAGTTCGCGAATCAGCATGGAGAGGAAAAAGCCGCCGATCAGGATGTTGCAATAGCGCATGAATTCCCATTTCTTCGCCAGCAGGAGGTGAATAAATACGATGCTCACTAAAACCGATTCCTGCACAATTTCGGTCAGCGATATCTCCGGTATATCCAGATTAAATAAAGAGATATCCGCCCACAGACAAAGTACGGGCAAGGAGCAGGCTGCTGACGCGAAAAGAAAGAAGAAAAAGCTTTTGAGCACAGACATTAACACCACCACTTTCATTCAAAACCACTATGATAAGTGGCTTCGAACGAAAATCTATTTCACTTTGTGCGCTATAGGCATGAATTTTAAGCATATTGAGCTACTTAGCGAGGGTGCGTTCACTCTGTGCCGATAAGATCCCCCCTTTCAGGGAACTCTCCGTCACTAAAGAGGCAATATGCTTTGGCTATCACAGGATGCGAATACATGGCCCCAGCGGCTTTAGTTTTCATAGCCATTCAGCCGTCCGGGTGTTTAAGCGGTTATAATAAAAAATAAAAACTTTGCTTAAAAAAATTTTCTGTGCCTAAATAGCGTCATCGGTTTGGAATACAGACCTTATAAAAGCAGTTTAGTAAAGCAGTCCTCAGTTCAGGTGTTATCAATAGATACTCTTCTTCGTGAGCCTCCTCCTAAGTGCCAAATAAGTTACTCTCTAAATACAGGCCATCATCGCCGCGCTTAGTGGCTCAAAAAATAAGGAATTATCTATGTCTAATAAAATGACTGGTTTAGTAAAATGGTTTAACGCTGATAAAGGTTTTGGCTTTATCACGCCTGACGACGGCAGCAAAGATGTATTCGTACATTTCTCTGCTATTCAGAGCGACAGCTTCAAATCGCTTGATGAAGGCCAGAAAGTGTCCTTCACCATTGAAAATGGCGCTAAAGGCCCGGCAGCGGGTAATGTTTCTCCGCTGTAAGTCGCGCCTGTTATCTATGACCCTTACGATAGCGATGAAGACGCGAGTCTGAGCAGTTAAGCTTCACTGATAACAAAAAACCCGCCGAGTGCGGGTTTTTTTATGGCTCCAGGAAAATTGTTATTCTGTTTAGCCGACCTGTTTTCAGAGACAATTATCCTTCACCCGGAGGCGGGATGCGGTCCCGAAGGCTGTATTCCTGTGATAAACGCCAGAAATCATGACCAGCCGGATGCTGATATAAGCGGAGCGAGAATTGACCGGCGACAGCGGTGATGTATTCAAATATCGCTGACTGGGTATTTTCATACTCCATCCACAGTACGGATGAGGTAAAACAATAAATTTCCAGGGGAATACCCGACGGCGTAGGCTTTAGCGTTCGCACGACAATATACATATCTTTGATAATATCAGGCCGATCGGCGAGCCATGCCATCAGGTAGTGCCGAAAAAGCGTTAAATTTGTCAGGCCATTATCCATAAACCAACTGTCCGGTACGCCCATGGGGTCACGCCCGTCGATGAGCTTTGCCAGCGGTTCATTCGTGCCGCGCAGGGCCAGCATCGGGGCCAGCGTTTCCTGAGTGAGGAATTTAACTGAGTGCTGATCGATAGTGGTGCTGCGCATAATCCGGCGCGCCCCTGACGAAAACATGGCCTGCCAGTTGGTATACGTTTCGGTCAGGAAGTTTTTGGTCGGGATACGCGAGATTGTGTTATCCCAGTTACGGATGGTAATGGTGTGCAGCGCTATGTCGGTCACTTCGCCACTCAGGTTCTTATCGGGCATTTCAATCCAGTCCCCCAACTGCAGGACATCATTTGACGAAAGCTGGATATTGGCCACGAGCGAAAGCAGGGTGTGCTGAAAGACTAACATCAGTACGGCTGCTACGGCCCCGAGGCTGGAAATAATGATCGCGGGGGATTTATTCGACATGACGGCAAGGATCATGATCGCAGCGATGATGTGGATAAATATTTTCCCTATCTGGATATAGCCTTTGATAGAGTGATTTTTACGCTTCGTCTTGCGTAAATAAGAGCTGTTGACAATATCCAGCATCTCATTGAAGAAAACCGACAGAAAAATAAAGAATAGAATCCCACAGATGGTATTTATTGCCGTCACCAGCGATGCCGGCATATTGGGCATAAACTGCAGGACGTAATAAACGATAATAACCGGAATGAAATTCGACAGCTTCTCGGCAATACGACGATCTTTTTCCAGCGGGACATCCTGTTTATGGCTGGAAAAGAAGACCTTACGAACGATTTTTATGAGCAGGAATTTGCACATCAGGTGCGCAAAGAAACCAGAGATGACCAGCAGAATAAGATTAAATCCAATGGCCAGAGCCGGATTGCTTTCTATGAATGTTAATAAATAATCCAAGTACACCACCGCTTATCGCCTGAATCGTATGCCATTTTGTATTTACCTCATTCAGGAGATAAATACAAAGATTTAACCAAATCATATAATGGCATATCCGGTACAGGCAAGTCCACGACCTGAATCCTAAGCCGCACCGAGCTATTTTGTTGCGGTCAGTAACTTTATTTTCAAATTGGTTCCAGGCGATAAAAGCAGGTGAATGTGCGTGGAAGTGCCCAGAATGGCGGCGCTAAAGAAACACCGTCTGGCGGCGAAGCCAGACGGTGGAGAGGTTACGCTTTGCGCGTTGCCGCTTTCATTGCGCTGACAAAGTTTTTCAGCTCAGCCAGCATTTGCTCTGGCTTGTCCACGTTCTTCTCAATGATTTTAACGATAGCGGAGCCTGAGATTGCACCGGCTGCGTTAGCGTCAATCGCCGCGGTGACCTGGTCGGGAGATGAAATCCCAAAGCCCTGCAGTGGAGGCGCGGCATGGTACTCAGCCAGCTTTTCGACCAGATGATGCAGAGGCAGCGCCGCTTTGTTCTCCGCGCCGGTTACACCCGCACGGGAGAGCAGGTAGGTATACCCGCGACCATAGGAGGCAATCTGGCGCAGCAGTTCATCATCGGCGTTTGGCGGGCAGATTAAGATAGGTGCCACGTTATGGCGCATCGCCGCCTGACGGAACGGCGCAGACTCTTCTACCGGTACGTCTGCCACCAGAACGGAGTCGACACCCACGCGCGCGCACTCGGCGTAAAACTCATCAATACCACGGTTAAACACCAGGTTGGCGTACATCAGCAGGCCAATCGGGATCGTCGGATGCTTCTGGCGGATCGCCGCCAGCATCTCGAAGCACTGAGTGGGCGTCACGCCTGCGGCAAACGCGCGCAGGGTGGCGTTCTGGATGGTCGGGCCATCCGCCAGCGGGTCAGAGAACGGAATACCCAACTCCAGCGCGTCGGCACCCGCTTCAATCAGGGCGTCGATAATCTTCAGCGACTGCTCCGGACCAGGGTCGCCCAGCGTAACGAAGGGAACGAACGCGCCTTCCTGGCGGGATTTCAGTTCGGCAAATGCATTATCGTAGCGTTCCATCAGATTTCCCCTCGTGCTTTCAGAATATCGTGAACGGTGAAGATGTCTTTGTCACCGCGACCGGACAGGTTAACGACCAGCAGTTGCTCTTTTTCCGGGTTCTCTTTCATCATTTTCAGCGCGTGCGCCAGGGCGTGGGAAGACTCCAGCGCCGGGATAATCCCTTCGCTGCGGCACAGCGTTTTGAAGGCTTCCAGCGCTTCGTCATCGGTAATAGAAACATAATCCGCGCGACCCGTGCTGTTCAGATACGCATGCTGGGGTCCAACGGACGGGAAATCCAGGCCCGCAGAGATAGAGTAGGACTCTTCAATCTGGCCTTCCTCGGTTTGCATCATTGGCGATTTCATACCGAAGTAGATCCCCACGCGGCCATGCTTCAACGGTGCGCCATGTTCACCCGATTCAATGCCGTGACCGGCAGGCTCGACGCCAATCAAACCCACGCGGGTGTCGTCGATGAAATCAGCAAACATGCCGATGGCGTTAGACCCGCCGCCGACGCAGGCGATCACCGCATCCGGCAGACGACCTTCTTTTTCAAGGATCTGCGCTTTGGTCTCTTCACCGATCATGCGCTGGAATTCGCGCACGATGGTCGGGAACGGGTGCGGACCCGCCGCGGTACCGAGCATGTAGTGCGCGGTTTCGTAGCTGCCAGACCAGTCGCGCAGCGCTTCGTTACAGGCATCTTTCAGCGTCGCGGAGCCGCTGTGCACCGGGATCACTTCCGCCCCCATCAGGCGCATACGGAACACGTTCGGAGACTGACGCTCAACGTCTTTCGCACCCATGTAAATGCGACATTTCAGGCCGAGCAGGGCGCTGGCGAGCGCAGAGGCTACGCCGTGCTGGCCTGCACCGGTTTCAGCAATAATTTCGGTTTTCCCCATACGCTTCGCGAGCAGCGCCTGGCCGAGAACCTGGTTAGTTTTATGTGCGCCACCGTGCAGCAGATCCTCACGCTTGAGATACAACGTCGTGTTTGTGCCTTCGGTCAGGTTGCGACATTTCGTCAGCGCTGTCGGACGGCCCGCATAGTTTTTCAGCAGGTCGGTAAATTCCGCCTGAAATGCCGGATCTTTCTGCGCACTGACGAACGCCTCTTCCAGCTGGCGCAGGGCGGGCATCAGGATTTGCGGGACGTACATCCCGCCGAACTCACCAAAATACGGGTTAAGTAATGTCGTCATCTTCTCTTCCTTAATATGCACGCAGAGTGTTAAAAACCGAGGCCAGTTTGCTGGCATCTTTAATACCCGGTTGTGACTCTACGCCTGAATTGAAATCGAGGCCTGCGCAGCCCGCTTTGGCGGCTTCCACGCAGTTATCCGGGCTTAATCCACCCGCCAGCAGGACGTTGTCCAGCTTTTCGCCATTTAGCAGTGACCAGTCAAAACGCTGACCCGTACCGCCCTGGCCGTTATCGAGCACATATTTATCAACATGATTCAGGTTACGTGCGGGCAGGGTGGTACCCACGCTTTGCGCTTTCCAGATCTGCACCTGAGGGGCGAGGTCTGCACGCAGCTTATCGATGTAGGCTTGATCCTCATCGCCATGCAGCTGCACCGCACTCAGGGATAACGTTTCGGCTTTTGCCACGACGTCTGCGATATCCGCATTACGGAACACGCCCACATAGCTAAGCGGCGCTGCTGCGATCACATTGCGCGCCTGTTCCTCACTGACGGCACGAGGCGAGGCGTCAACAAAGATCAGGCCGCCGTAAATGGCCCCCGCGTCATACGCCGCCAGGGCATCCTGTTCGCGAGTTAAGCCACACACTTTGTTTTCACCGAGCAGGACGCGACGCACCGCGGCGTTAAGGTCGTCATGTTCCATCATGGCGGAACCAATCAGGAAACCGTTGGCGAAGTGGCTCAGCTCGCGCACCTGAGCGTAGCTGTTAATGCCGGATTCGCTGATTACCGTGACGCCAGAACCCAGACGCGGCGCAAGCTGGCGCGTACGGTTCAGGTCAATCGACAGGTCGCGAAGATCGCGGTTGTTAATGCCGACCACTTTGGCTTCCAGCGCGATGGCGCGCTCCAGTTCTTCTTCATTACTTACTTCGGTCAGCACGCCCATGTTCAGACTGTGCGCTACGGCAGACAGCTGGCGATACTGCTCGTCGTCAAGTACCGAGAGCATCAGCAGGCAGGCGTCAGCCTGGTAAAAACGCGCAAGCCAGATCTGATACGGGTCGATAATAAAGTCTTTGCACAGGATCGGCTGCGGCGCGATGCCGCTGACGATGGGCAGAAAATCGAAGCTGCCCTGGAAATATTTCTCATCCGTCAGCACGGAGATGGCGGACGCATGATGCTTATAAATACCGGCGATACGCGCCGGGTCGAAATCGTCACGAATAACGCCTTTTGACGGAGAGGCCTTTTTGCACTCCAGAATAAAGGCGGTGCGTGCGCCCTGCAGGGCGTCATAGAAACGACGGCTGCTGGGAACAACATCATTCTTGAAACTGGCAAGCGGCTGCTCTGCTTTGCGGGCTTCCACCCAGATGGCCTTATCGGCAACGATTTTCGCTAAAACGGTCTGCATTCTTTACCCTCTTGCCGCAAGTGCGGTAACGCGATCGTAAGCTGCACCGGAGCGCAGTACATCCAGAACTTTTTGGGCGTTAGCCTTCAGGTCTTCCTCACCGTGCAAACGCATCAGCATGGCGACGTTGGCTGCCACGGCGGCCTCATGCGCGGCCTCACCTTTACCTTGTAGTAAGCGCGTCAGAATGTCACGGTTTTCTTCTGGCGTGCCGCCCGCCAGCGCGTCCTGATGATAGGGTGTTAAGCCGAAATCAGACGCCTCGAGCTGATAGCTAAGCACTTCGCCGTTGTTCAGCTCGGCCACAAGCGTCGGTGCATGGAGAGAAACTTCATCCATACCGCCGCTGTGTACCACGGCGGCACGCTGGTAACCCAGGACGCGCAGCGTCTCGGCAATCGGCAGGACCAGCTCAGGGCTGTATACGCCAATCAATGCCAGCGGCGGATGGGCCGGGTTAATCAGCGGACCGAGCACGTTAAAGAGCGTGCGGGTTTTAAGCTGCTGGCGCACCGGCATCGCATGGCGGAACCCGGTGTGGTACTTCGGCGCGAACAGGAAGCAGACGCCCAGGTCATCCAGCGCTTCGCGGGAACGTTCGGCATTCATGTCGAGGTTAATACCGAACGCGGCCAGCAGATCGGAGGAGCCAGACCGACTGGAAACGCTGCGATTACCGTGTTTCGCCACCTTCATCCCGCATGCCGCCGCCACAAAGGCGCTGGCAGTCGAAATATTGATACTGTTGCTGCCGTCGCCACCGGTACCCACGATATCGGCAAACGGGTAGTCCGGGCGCGGGAACGGGGCGGCATTTTCCAGCAGGGCCGTGGCGGCACCGGCGATCTCCTGCGGGCTTTCGCCGCGCACTTTCATGCTCACCAGCGCCGCGGCCAGCTGTTCAGGCTTCAGCTCGCCGCGCACTACGGCGGAGAAGAGCTGGTGGCTCTCCTGCTGGCTAAGGGTCTGCGCCTGGTACAGTTTCTCCAGAATCGGTTGCAGGGTATTGGTCTGCTCCAGCTTCTGTAGCGCCCAGTCGAGGGTCTGCTCCAGCAGACGGGCACCGTGTGACGTCAGGATCGATTCCGGGTGGAACTGCATGCCGCAGACGCGATCCGCATCGTGACGTACCGCCATCACCATCCCTTCAAACGAGGCATTAATCGTCAGCCCGGCGGGAATATTACTCCCGACCAGCGAGTGATAGCGCGCAACCGGAAGTGGATTCGGTAACCCGGCAAACATCGCCTGGCCGTCATGTTCAATGCTGGAGGCTTTACCGTGCAGGATCTCGCCCGCCTGGCCGACATAGCCGCCGTAAGCTTCAACGATCGCCTGGTGACCGAGGCAGATGCCGATAATCGGTAGCTTGCCGCGCATACGGGTCAGCAGCTCCGGCATACAGCCTGCTTCACTTGGCGCGCCCGGACCCGGGGAGAGCATCAGCACCGGGTTTTGCATGGTCGCCAGACGGTCAATCAGGGTCTGCGCCGGTACGTGGTTGCGGTAAATAACGACGTTATGGCCATTCGCACGCAGCTGATCTGCCAGGTTATAGGTAAAGGAGTCGATATTATCGAGCAGCAGAATGTCAGCCATCAGAAAATCTCCTGTGCATGATGTGCGGTAGCAATGGCGCGCAATACCGCGCGAGCCTTACTGCGGGTTTCGTCAGCTTCAGACTGCGGAACAGAGTCGAGAACAATCCCGGCGCCGGCCTGGACGGTGGCAATTCCGTCTTCAACGTAGGCAGAGCGGATCACGATGCAGGTATCGAGATCGCCGTGGGCGGTGAAGTAACCTACCGCGCCGCCGTAGCTGCCGCGACGACGACCTTCGGCAGCGGCAATCAACTGCATCGCACGCACTTTCGGCGCGCCGCTCAGGGTGCCCATGTTCATGCAGGCCCGATAGGCGTGCAGCACATCGAGGTCGCTGCGCAGTTCACCCACCACGCGGGAGACCAGATGCATGACGAAGGAATAACGGTCGACTTTGGTCAGATCAGCCACGTAACGGCTACCCGGCGTGCAAATACGCGCAAGGTCGTTACGCGCCAGGTCAACCAGCATCAGATGCTCGGAGAGCTCTTTGTGGTCAGTACGCATTTCCAGTTCAATGCGGCTGTCGAGATCGCGATCCAGTGAACCGTCGGCACGACGGCCGCGGGGGCGGGTGCCCGCAATTGGGTAGATCTCAATCTGGCGGCTTTTAGCGTCGTATTTCAGGGAGCTTTCCGGTGACGCACCAAACAGAGTGAAATCATTGTCCTGCATAAAGAACATGTAAGGGCTCGGGTTACTCTTTTTCAGCACATCGTACGCTGCCAGCGGCGACGGGCAGGGCAGAGAGAAACGACGGGAAGGCACCACCTGGAAAATTTCCCCGGCGCGAATCGCTTTTTGCATCTGGCGAACCACGGCCCCGTACTGATCGTCGGTCTGGTTAACCTCACACGTCATCTGCTCGACGCGCTGTACCGGCAGCGCAGGGGGCGCCTCCGTCATTTGCTGCTGGAGTTGAGCGATGCGATTTTCGAGGCGCTCTTTCTCAGCCGCGGACGGCGTGAACAGGCTGGCCTGGATGCGGGTGTATTTTTTCTGATGGTCGATCACCAGCAGGGTCTCGGCCAGATAGAAGCAGTAATCCGGGCAGCGGTTACCCTGCTCGGTTTTCGGCAAATCTTCAAACCCGGCGACCAGGTCATATGCAAACAGCCCGCCGAAGAACATCGCTTCACGCTCATCTTCCGGCACGGTGACCAGATTTTGCAGCAGGCGGAAAGCGTCGAAAACGGACAGCGAGCAAAGGCGGGCATCTTCGTCCAGCAGCTGGCTTACCGGAGGAAAATGCAGAATTCGCTGGTCCGGGTGACGTTTATTCTCGATGCCCGCAGGCAGGGCAGCATCGAGCAGCGGCAGCAGCGATGCGCCATTGTCAGAAAGCGCCTTGATGGTGACAGTGTCACCTAACGCGGTAATGCGCAGCGCGCTGTCGACCAGCAACAGGCTTTTAAGATCGTCCTTGCTGTCGATATCTGCAGACTCCAGCAGCAGCGTTGCCGGACGTGCGCCGCACACCTGATGAAACAGCGCGGTCGGGTTGTGGCGATAGGCCGCCTCGCAGGTCAGCAGGTCGAGATGGGGTTTGGCTGTTTGCATGTTGTTGTTCTCATTTATTCTGTTCAAAAAAAAGCCCGCTGGGTAGCGGGCTGGGTATCTGTTTGCATTTCGCAGACGCGTGACACTGCCCGAAAATCAGGAAGTGCGCCACCAACCGTGCAGAGTGAAATGTGCTGTCATTTTCAGATACCTTTCTCGTGTGAACTTGCGTACTAGTTAACTAGTTCGGTGGCGAGTTGTCAACCCTTGATTTCAGAATTTCGCGTTAAGTCGGTATCATGGCGGTTTCGGATGTCTCCAACCTGTTATGGGAAGTGCTTTGAGCGATACCACCTACGCCATTATTTATGATTTACACAGCCATACGCAGGCTTCTGATGGTCTGCTGACACCCGAAGCCCTGGTTCATCGCGCGGTTGAGATGCGCGTCGGCACGCTGGCGATAACCGATCACGATACCACTGATGCCATTCCGGCAGCGCGCGCTGAGATTGCCCGCAGCGGGCTGGCGCTGAATCTGGTCACCGGGGTCGAGATCTCAACCGTCTGGGAAAACCATGAAATTCATATCGTTGGTCTGAACATCGATATAGAACATCCGGCACTTGTAACGTTTTTGCAAGAACAAAAAACGCGCCGCAACCAGCGAGCGGAGATGATCGGTGAGCGTCTGGAAAAGGCGCATATTCCGGGCGCGCTGGAAGGGGCGCAAGCGCTCGCGAACGGTGGGGCAGTCACGCGCGGTCATTTCGCCCGTTTTCTGGTTGAAGCGGGCAAGGCAACGACCATGGCGGATGTTTTTAAAAAGTATCTGGCGCGCGGGAAAACCGGATACGTTCCGCCACAGTGGTGTACAATAAAACAAGCTATTGATGTGATTCATCATTCTGGCGGTAAGGCCGTGCTGGCCCATCCGGGGCGGTATAATCTTTCTGCTAAATGGCTGAAAAGACTGCTGGCACACTTTGCTGAATGCGGTGGCGAGGCGATGGAAGTCGCCCAGTGTCAGCAGGCACCCAATGAGCGTGCGCAGCTTGCGACTTATGCTCGCCAGTTCGGCCTGACAGGGTCGCAGGGCTCTGATTTCCATCAGCCCTGCGCGTGGATTGAACTGGGGCGCAAGCTTTGGTTACCGGCAGGCGTTGAGCCGGTCTGGCAGCTCTGGGAACAGCCGCAGCAAATTGAAGAGAGGGAAGTATGAGTCAGTTTTTCTATATTCATCCGGATAACCCGCAGCCACGTCTGATCAATCAGGCCGTGGAGATCGTCCGCAAAGGCGGCGTGATTGTTTACCCGACCGATTCTGGCTACGCGCTGGGCTGCAAAATTGAAGACAAAGGGGCGATGGAGCGTATCTGCCGTATTCGCCAGCTTCCGGACGGCCATAACTTTACGCTGATGTGTCGCGATCTCTCTGAGCTGTCGACCTATGCGTATGTTGATAACGTGGCGTTTCGCCTGATTAAAAACAACACGCCGGGTAACTACACCTTCATCCTGAAAGGGACGAAAGAGGTTCCGCGCCGCCTGTTGCAGGAAAAACGGAAAACCATCGGGATGCGCGTGCCGTCCAACCCGATTGCGCAGGCACTGCTGGAAACCCTCGGCGAACCGATGCTTTCGACTTCGCTGATGCTGCCGGGAAGTGAGTTTACCGAGTCCGACCCGGAAGAGATCAAAGATCGTCTGGAGAAGGTGGTTGAGCTGATTATTCACGGCGGCTATCTCGGTCAGCAACCGACCACCGTGGTCGACTTAACCGAAGATGCGCCAGAAGTGATTCGTGAAGGCGTGGGCGATGTTAAGCCTTTCTTGTAGAGGTGTAAGCAGATATACTACGCGGCCATCAAAGCAGGGCTCGGCCCTCTTTTGACCTGATTCGACGCCTGTGAAGGCGACACCTGAGGAAGCTCAATGAGCGAGAAGTTACAGAAAGTGCTGGCGCGCGCCGGCCACGGTTCGCGCCGTGAAATCGAAGCCATTATTGAAGCGGGCCGCGTGAGTGTGGACGGTAAAATCGCCACGCTGGGTGACCGCGTAGAAATCGTACCGGGGCTCAAGATCCGCATCGACGGTCATCTTATCTCCGTGAAAGAGTCTGCTGAACAGATTTGCCGCGTGCTGGCTTACTATAAGCCGGAAGGCGAGCTGTGTACCCGCAACGACCCGGAAGGTCGCCCGACGGTGTTTGACCGTCTGCCTAAACTGCGAGGTGCGCGCTGGATTGCCGTGGGTCGTCTGGACGTTAATACCTGCGGCCTGCTGCTATTTACCACCGACGGTGAGCTGGCAAACCGTCTGATGCACCCAAGCCGTGAAGTGGAACGTGAATATGCTGTGCGTGTCTTCGGCCAGGTTGATGAAAATAAACTGCGCGACCTGTCGCGTGGCGTTCAGCTGGAAGACGGTCCTGCAGCATTCAAAACCATCAAATTTACCGGTGGTGAAGGGATTAACCAGTGGTACAACGTCACCCTGACAGAGGGGCGCAACCGCGAGGTGCGTCGTCTGTGGGAAGCGGTAGGGGTTCAGGTTAGCCGCCTGATTCGCGTTCGTTACGGCGACATTCTGCTGCCAAAAGGTCTGCCGCGTGGCGGCTATACCGAACTGGATCTGACCCAGACCAACTACCTGCGCGAGCTGGTGGGGCTAACGCCGGAAACCACCTCAAAAGTGGCGGTAGAGAAAGATCGTCGTCGTATGAAGGCGAACCAGATCCGTCGTGCGGTGAAACGCCATAGCCAGGTGAACAGCAGCAACCGTCGCTCTGGCAGCCGGAATAACAACGGTTAATCTAAAAGCCCGGTGAACGCACCGGGCTTTTTTCTTTAGTAATCAATCCCAGGCTGCGCTTTGATACCTGCATCAAATGCATGCTTGACCGGACGCAGCTCGCTGACGGTATCTGCCAGTTCCAGAATATCCCGATGACACCCACGACCCGTGACGATTACCGTCTGATGTGCAGGGCGGTTTTTCAGTGCATCCAGCACGGCATTCAGCGGCAGGTAGTCGTAGGCGACCATATAGGTGATCTCGTCCAGTAGCACCATATTGAGCGTCGGATCGGCCAGCATTCTTTTGGCGTGCTCCCAGACAGCAAGGCAGGCTGCGGTGTCGGTTTCCCGGTTCTGCGTGTCCCACGTAAAACCGGTTGCCATCACCTGAAACTCAACGCCGTGAGGTTCCAGCAAATTGCGCTCCCCATTGGGCCATTCGCCTTTGATAAACTGGATTACGCCCACTTTTTGCCCGTGTCCGACGGCGCGGGTGGCGGTGCCGAACGCGGCGGTGGTTTTGCCTTTGCCGTTGCCGGTAAATACGATGACGATCCCTCGCTCGTCCTGGGCTGACGCAATGCGCGCATCAACCTGTTCTTTCAGACGCTGCTGGCGCTGCTGGTGACGTTCTTCACTCATTGCGAAATCCCCGGTTTACGGCCCGGTTGGGCATCAAAAGTCATTCCGGTTTTGCGACGGCTGTCGTCGCCCATTAGCCAGAGATAGAGTGGCATAATATCGGCCGGGGTTTTCAGCTTCTGCGGATCTTCTGTCGGGAACGCGCTGGCGCGCATTTTGGTGCGTGTTCCGCCCGGATTAATGCAGTTTACGCGCAGATGGCGGCTCTGATATTCCTCCGCCAGCACCTGCATCATACCTTCGGTCGCAAATTTAGAGACAGCATATGCCCCCCAGTTTGCGCGCCCCTCACGGCCTACGCTGGAAGAGGTAAAGACCAGAGAGCCTGACTCGGATTTGAGTAATAAAGGAAGCAAGGCCTGGGTGAGGAAAAAGGTGCCGTTGACGTTAACCTGCATGACCTGCTGCCAGATATCAGGATCCTGCTCATCCATTGGACGAACTTCGCCTAACAACCCGGCGTTATGCAGCACACCGTCCAGACGTGGATAATGGGTGCTGATACGTTGGGCTAATTCCTGACATACCGCTGGCGTACAGGTCAGTAAATCAAGAGTATACCAGGGGGCCGGTATGCCACCTGCCGCTTCAATTTCCTGAGCGACACCTTTGAGTTTTTCTTCGTTGCGACCGATCAGAATAACGCTCGCGCCATATTCAGCATACGTCAGGGCCGCTTCGCGACCAATACCCGCGCTGGCACCGGTGACAAGAATGATCCGGTTCTGCAGCAGGTTTTTTTGCGGTTGATAGTGCACGGTGACTCCTCAGGCGCACGGTGACTCAATGGCGCCTTCATAATGACTTTTCGGCTTTATGCCCGAATTAGCGTGAGAATTCAATCAGTCTACAGGACGTATTACTGTAAAATTAACAATTTGCAAATATTTAAACCGTCGGCCGGGGATTCCTGAAGATGGCTCGCACAGGTAATGTCACGGGCGAGACGCAAAGGCAGGGCTGTTGTACACTGCCGTGAAAGATTCGTGGTTAAATCAAGGTGGAACGCGTGGAATTACTTTCTCAATATGGGTTGTTTTTGGCTAAAATCGCGACGGTGGTGATTGCCATTGCGGTCGTTGCCGTTCTGATTGTCAATCTCACGCAGCGCAAACGTCAGCGTGGGGAGTTACGCATTACCCGTCTGAGCGAGCAGTACAAAGAGATGCAGGAAGACATGTCCCTCTCACTGCTTGATAGCCATCAACAGAAGGCATGGCTGAAGGCCCAGAAGAAAAAGCACAAGCAGGAAGCCAAAGCCGCAAAGGCGAAAGCTAAGCTTGCAACGCCACAGTCTGACGCGAAGCCTCGCGTCTATGTACTCGATTTTAAAGGCAGTATGGATGCGCATGAAGTCGCTTCGCTACGGGAAGAGGTGACTGCCGTTCTGGCCGTGGCCACTCCGCAGGATCAAGTGGTGGTGCGTCTTGAAAGCCCAGGCGGCGTTGTGCACGGCTACGGACTGGCCGCTTCTCAGCTACAGCGTCTGCGAGAAAAGCAGATCCCGCTTACCGTGGCGGTAGATAAAGTCGCGGCAAGTGGTGGCTATATGATGGCCTGCGTAGCGGACAAAATTGTTGCGGCACCGTTCTCCATCATTGGCTCTATCGGCGTGGTCGCACAGATCCCAAACTTTAACCGTTTTCTGAAGAATAAAGAGATTGATATCGAACTGCACACGGCGGGTCAGTACAAACGTACCCTGACGCTGCTGGGGGAAAATACGGAAGAAGGGCGCCAAAAATTCCGTGAGGATCTCAACGAAACGCACCACCTGTTTAAAGATTTCGTACACCGTATGCGCCCAACGCTGGATATTGAGCAGGTCGCTACAGGCGAACACTGGTACGGTATTCAGGCGCAGGAAAAAGGGCTGGTAGATGAAGTGGGGACCAGCGACGATCTGCTGCTCAACCTGATGGACGGAAGGGAGCTGATAGGCGTGCGGTTCACCCAGCGTAAGCGCCTGATGGACCGCTTTACCAACAGTGCAGCGGAAAGCGCAGATCGCCTGCTGCTTCGCTGGCTACAGCGCGGACAAAAACCGCTGCTGTAAGCAAAAACGCGAGGCATATGCCTCGCGTTTTGCATTAATCGACCAGGTGATATTTTTCAGAAAGCGTATGCGCCAAGTATTTAAACATATTAAACACAGCGGTGCTTTTTGGGGTAGGTAATCCCTGTTCGTCAAGGAAGTATTCGCCGCTGAAAACCAGCACGCCATTACGCTGCTCTACACCGGTGGCTTCGATGCCCGCCAGGGTATCTTCGTGGTCACGGATAAGCTTATTTGCTTCGATAAGCAGAGAGGCTCGGTCAATAGGTTGGGTCGTATTCTGCATAATCCACTCCTTAAACAGTGACAATAGTCTACGCCGGGGGCGCTTTGGGGGCAAATTTTCCCTGTTTTGTGAGGGGATAAGATACAGGGGGCAGGTTGGCGGGATTTGCTTTTGCATGCTAATAAAGTTGCGTAACGAATTTTATCAGGTAGAGTGTGCGCTTTCGTCATTCTGGCAACAGAATTGCTTGACATTCGACCGGGAACTCGTCACGAATTATACGAGGTGTGAGAAAAATACCCGATAACTCAATCACCTGGGCGTCTTTCCTCAGACACCCGGTAGGACAAAGGGGTTGATATCTCCTGACGCAGCCGCAATATCATTGGCTCGTCGTCAGCGGAAGGGAAATCAACGTGCGGCGTATTCCTGGAAGAATTAAATTAGGTAAAGGTGAATATGGGTAAAGCTCTCGTCATCGTTGAGTCCCCGGCAAAAGCCAAAACGATCAATAAGTATCTGGGTAATGACTACGTGGTTAAGTCCAGCGTGGGTCATATCCGCGATTTGCCGACCAGTGGCTCAGCCAGCAAAAAGAGCGCAGACTCTACCTCCACCAAAGGGGCTAAAAAGCCTAAAAAGGATGAACGTAGCGCGCTTGTCAACCGCATGGGTGTTAACCCATGGCACAACTGGGATGCACAATACGAAGTGCTGCCCGGAAAAGAGAAAGTCGTTAACGAGCTGAAGCAGCTGGCTGAAAAAGCAGACCACATTTATCTCGCAACCGACCTTGACCGCGAAGGGGAAGCCATTGCATGGCACCTGCGGGAAGTGATCGGGGGCGATGACAAACGCTACAGTCGCGTAGTGTTTAACGAAATTACAAAAAATGCGATTCGTCAGGCGTTTGAGAAGCCTGGCGAGCTGAACATCGACCGTGTCAACGCCCAGCAGGCGCGTCGCTTTATGGACCGCGTTGTAGGCTATATGGTCTCTCCACTGCTGTGGAAAAAGATTGCCCGTGGCCTGTCCGCAGGACGTGTGCAATCCGTCGCCGTGCGTCTTGTCGTTGAGCGTGAACGCGAAATTAAAGCCTTCGTGCCGGAAGAATTCTGGGAAATTGACGCCAATGTGACCACGCCGGGCGGTGACGCTCTGCCACTGCAGGTGAGCCATCAGAAAGATAAGCCTTTCCGTCCTGAAAACCGTGACCAGACCATGGCTGCCGTCGCGTTGCTGGAAAAAGCACGCTATCAGGTGCTGGAACGTGAAGATAAACCGACCAGCAGTAAACCTGGCGCGCCGTTTATCACGTCTACCCTGCAACAGGCGGCGAGTACGCGCCTTGGCTATGGTGTGAAGAAAACCATGATGATGGCCCAGCGCTTGTATGAAGCGGGTTACATCACCTACATGCGTACTGACTCAACGAATCTGAGCCAGGATGCGGTAAACATGGTACGCGGTTATATCAGTGATAATTTCGGTAAAAAATACCTGCCGGAAAGCGCCAATCAATTCGCCAGCAAAGAGAACTCTCAGGAAGCGCACGAAGCGATTCGTCCTTCTGATGTCTCTGTGTTAGCCGAGTCGCTGAAAGATATGGAAGTCGATGCCCAGAAGCTGTATCAGCTGATCTGGCGTCAGTTTGTCGCCTGTCAGATGACGCCTGCGAAGTATGACTCCACGACGCTGACCGTCGGTGCGGGCGACTTCCGTCTCAAAGCGCGCGGTCGTATCCTGCGTTTCGACGGCTGGACAAAAGTCATGCCTGCGCTGCGTAAAGGTGATGAAGACCGTACGCTGCCAGCGGTGAACAAGGGAGATGAGCTCTCTCTGGTTGATCTCGTTCCTGCTCAGCACTTCACCAAGCCGCCTGCGCGCTTTAGTGAAGCGTCGCTGGTGAAAGAGCTGGAAAAACGCGGTATTGGTCGTCCATCGACCTACGCGTCAATCATCTCGACGATCCAGGATCGCGGCTACGTTCGAGTTGAAAACCGTCGTTTCTATGCGGAAAAAATGGGTGAGATCGTCACCGACCGTCTGGAAGCTAATTTCCGCGAGTTGATGAACTACGATTTTACCGCGCAAATGGAAGACAGCCTCGACGAGGTTGCCAGCCATAAGGCGGAGTGGAAGAAGGTTCTCGACAGCTTCTTCAGCGATTTTACCAACCAGCTTGAAAAAGCGGAGAAAGATCCTGAAGAGGGCGGCATGCTGCCTAACCAGATGGTTCTGACCAGCATCGACTGCCCAACCTGCGGCCGCAAGATGGGTATTCGTACGGCAACCACGGGCGTCTTCCTTGGCTGTTCCGGCTATGCGCTGTCGCCAAAAGAGCGCTGCAAAACCACCATCAACCTGGTGCCGGAGAACGAAGTTCTCAACGTGCTGGAAGGTGAGGATGCGGAAACCAACGCTCTGCGTGCTAAACGCCGCTGCAAAAAATGCGGCACGGCGATGGACAGCTACCTGATCGATCCTAAACGTAAGCTGCACGTCTGCGGTAATAACCCAACGTGTGACGGGTATGAGATTGAGGAAGGTGAATTCCGCATTAAAGGCTATGACGGCCCGATTGTGGAGTGCGAGAAGTGTGGCTCTGAAATGCACCTGAAAATGGGGCGTTTCGGGAAGTACATGGCGTGCACCAACGACGAGTGTAAAAACACGCGCAAAATTCTGCGTAACGGTGAAGTGGCTCCGCCGAAGGAAGATCCGGTTCCGTTGCCAGAGCTGCCGTGTGAAAAATCCGACGCGTACTTCGTGCTGCGTGATGGTGCTGCGGGTGTCTTCCTGGCGGCCAATACCTTCCCGAAATCGCGTGAAACACGTGCGCCGCTGGTAGAAGAACTGCACCGCTTCCGTGACCGTCTGCCAGAAAAACTGCGTTACCTGGCCGATGCGCCACAGCAGGATCCTGAAGGCAATAAGACGGTGGTTCGCTTTAGCCGTAAAACGAAGCAGCAGTACGTGGCGGCAGAGAAAGAGGGCAAAGCGACCGGCTGGTCCGCCTTCTTTGTCGATGGCAAATGGGTTGAAGGCAAGAAATAAGCTTGCCTGACCGTCACTTACCAGTGAAAGGGCCGGACTTCCGGCCCTTTTTTATTACCTTATTATTATTTTTTGTTCCGTACTATACAGTCAGGCTATAAATGATATAGTGGTTATAGTTAACCCATTTCTTATTATCAAATCGTCTTAAGCGATTGACCGCGTGCGCTAAATCGGATGGTCTGGCATGAAATTACAGCAGCTTCGTTATATCGTTGAGGTGGTGAATCACAACCTTAATGTCTCTTCTACTGCCGAGGGGCTATATACCTCGCAACCGGGCATCAGCAAGCAGGTTCGCATGCTGGAGGATGAATTAGGTATTCAGATTTTCGCCCGTAGCGGTAAGCACCTTACGCAGGTGACGCCAGCGGGGCAGGAAATTATTCGCATTGCGCGTGAAGTCCTCTCCAAAGTCGATGCGATTAAATCTGTTGCGGGAGAACATACCTGGCCAGATAAAGGCTCGCTGTATATTGCCACCACGCACACCCAGGCGCGCTATGCATTACCTGGCGTCATTAAGGGCTTTATCGAGCGTTATCCGCGCGTCTCTTTGCATATGCATCAGGGGTCACCGACGCAAATCGCTGAAGCGGTGTCGAAGGGGAATGCCGATTTTGCCATCGCGACGGAAGCGCTCCACCTGTATGACGATCTGGTAATGCTTCCGTGCTATCACTGGAACCGATCGATCGTAGTGACTCCCGATCACCCGCTGGCGGGGAAAGGGTCGGTGACGATTGAAGAGCTGGCGCAATATCCGTTAGTCACCTATACGTTTGGCTTTACCGGACGTTCCGAGCTTGATACCGCCTTTAATCGTGCCGGGTTAACTCCACGCATTGTCTTTACCGCTACCGATGCCGACGTCATCAAGACTTACGTACGGCTTGGTCTGGGCGTGGGCGTTATTGCCAGCATGGCGGTCGACCCGGTGTCAGACCCTGATCTGGTACGTCTTGATGCACACGATATTTTTAGCCACAGCACCACAAAAATTGGCTTCCGTCGCAGTACCTTCCTGCGTAGCTATATGTATGATTTTATTCAGCGCTTTGCCCCGCATTTAACGCGTGACGTGGTGGATACCGCCGTTGCATTACGCTCAAATGAAGATATTGAAGAGATGTTTAAAGACATCAAACTCCCCGCAAAATAATCACACCCGGTATCTTTCCCTAACGGAAAGATACCGAAATACCGCCTTAAAGCTAAATTAGAATTATCATCATCTGCGCTCTCCCTGCCATATATTGTCATTATCCTTTTATTTTTTATGGTTTTAATGTCGTGAATTGGCGACAAAAATAGAAACTAATTAACGGCTACGCAAATTTTTCTTTTCAAATATTTATTTGTGGTCAAAAGAATGAATATTTCATACCTCCGGATGCGTAAATTCACTGGCTTTTCGGCTAAAGTTTCTTTAGGATTTATCTCAACAGATGATTAATTGTACCAATTGTTTGGTCCTAAATGATAAGCGATATCGATTATATGAGGTTAGCAATGCCTTCAGGAAGTGAAGAACCGCAAAGGGATCCTGCGCTCAAGCGTAAAGCCTGGCTGGCGGTCTTTCTCGTCTCCGCCCTGTTCTGGCTGATGGTTGCTCTCCTGGCCTGGAAATATTGGGGTTGAATATGGCAGTGACGGTACGTACAGAAACGGTAAAACAGATGTGTCAGCGTCATGACACTGTCCACAAAGGACGTAAGGCTCCTGCGACAGTTGTGCCTGCATCCTGGAAACTGACGCCGCAGCAGCAAGCCTTTATTGATGTGTTCGCGGAAGACGAACCCAAAAAACAATAATTTAGTTTTTTGCGTAATGATGCATTGGGTCTGAATAACGACTATGCACCTTTGTACTCTTTAATAAATACACATCAGCAATATCGCACTGAGGACCTGCCTCGGAATGTTTAATAAATAATGCCTGGTGTCCCTATGATGAATAACATGACGTCTCACAAATACTGGTCATGGATTGGCGTGTTTACCCTGTCGATCCTGTTCTGGAGTCAGCTCATCTGGCTGGCCATCCGCTAAATGATAAAACCTCGCTGCGGCGGGGTTTTTTGTTTTGACGTCCTCTGGACCATTCCTAAATTTATCAATTCGGGTTGTTATCAAAACGTTACGACATCTTTGTGTTATCTTTAATTACGGCCCTGATGATTGTCAGGACATCTCTGTAATTAAGGAGGAGCTTATGTCGTTAACCCTACGCGAAGCCAGTAAGGACACATTACAGGCAGAAAATAAAACCTGGCATTACTATAGCCTGCCGCTGGCTGCCAGAACGCTTGGGGACATTTCGCGTTTACCCAAGTCCTTGAAAGTTCTGATGGAAAACCTCTTGCGCTGGCAGGACGGTGATTCCGTCACGCTCGATGATATCCAGGCGCTGGCGGGGTGGCTGAAGCATGCCCATGCCGACAGAGAAATCGCCTACCGCCCGGCAAGGGTCCTGATGCAGGACTTTACCGGTGTACCTGCCGTGGTGGATCTCGCCGCGATGCGCGAGGCGGTTAAACGCCTCGGCGGCGATACGGCCAAAGTGAACCCGCTTTCCCCCGTTGACCTCGTGATTGACCACTCCGTGACCGTTGACCATTTCGGTGATGACGATGCCTTTGGCGAGAACGTCCGTCTGGAGATGGAGCGTAACCACGAACGTTATGTTTTCCTGAAGTGGGGCCAACAGGCATTCAGCCGCTTTAGCGTGGTTCCACCGGGCACGGGTATTTGCCACCAGGTTAACCTTGAGTATCTCGGTAAAGCCGTCTGGAGCGAATTACAGGACAAAGAGTGGGTGGCTTATCCGGATACGCTGGTGGGTACAGATTCCCACACCACCATGATTAACGGCCTCGGCGTGCTGGGCTGGGGTGTCGGCGGAATCGAAGCGGAAGCCGCCATGCTCGGTCAGCCGGTCTCCATGCTGATTCCGGATGTCGTGGGCTTTAAGCTGACAGGAAAACTGTCAGAAGGCATTACCGCGACCGATTTGGTACTTACCGTTACGCAAATGCTGCGCAAGCATGGGGTGGTGGGCAAATTTGTTGAGTTCTACGGGGACGGGCTGGATTCGCTGCCCCTGGCTGACCGCGCGACCATTGCCAACATGGCACCAGAATATGGCGCAACCTGTGGCTTTTTCCCAATTGATGACGTCACGCTGGAGTACATGCGTCTGAGCGGACGCAGCGAAGAGCAGGTGGCGCTGGTAGAGGCCTATACCAAAGCGCAGGGTATGTGGCGCAATCCGGGCGATGAACCGGTATTTACCAGTACGCTTGAGCTTGATATGGGCAGCGTTGAGGCAAGCCTCGCCGGGCCAAAACGTCCGCAGGATCGCGTCGCGTTGACAGACGTGCCGAAAGCCTTTGCGGCCAGCAATGAGCTGGAAGTCAACGTGGCGAAGAAAGACCATCGTCCCATCGACTATGTGTTGAACGGCCATCAATATCAACTTCCGGACGGGGCGGTTGTGATTGCCGCCATCACCTCCTGTACCAACACCTCAAACCCCAGTGTTTTAATGGCGGCCGGTCTGCTGGCGAAAAAAGCGGTTGAACTGGGTCTGAAACCTCAACCGTGGGTCAAAGCCTCGCTGGCGCCGGGCTCCAAAGTGGTTTCGGATTACCTGGCGCAGGCTAAGCTGACGCCTTATCTTGATGAGCTGGGCTTTAACCTCGTGGGGTATGGCTGTACGACCTGCATTGGTAACTCCGGTCCGCTGCCTGAGCCCATTGAAACGGCGATCAAGCAGGGCGATTTGACGGTAGGCGCCGTACTTTCCGGCAACCGTAACTTTGAAGGGCGTATTCATCCACTGGTCAAAACCAACTGGCTTGCTTCGCCGCCCCTGGTGGTGGCCTATGCGCTGGCCGGGAATATGAACATTAACCTGGTGACCGATCCGATTGGTCACGATCGCAAGAACGATCCCGTCTACCTGAAAGATATCTGGCCGTCCTCGCGTGAAATTGCGATGGCCGTTGAAAAGGTCTCTACCGAGATGTTCCGCAAAGAGTATGCGGAGGTCTTCGAAGGCACGCCAGAATGGAAAACCATCAATGTCGTGGGGTCGGACACCTATGACTGGCAGGATGACTCGACCTATATTCGTCTGTCTCCGTTCTTTGATGAGATGCTCGCCGAGCCTGCGCCGCTTAAAGATATTCATGGGGCGCGCATCCTGGCCATGCTGGGGGATTCTGTCACCACTGACCATATCTCTCCGGCGGGGAGTATCAAAGCCGACAGCCCGGCGGGCCGTTATTTGCAAAGCCGGGGAGTGGAGCGCCGCGATTTTAACTCCTACGGTTCGCGCCGCGGTAACCATGAAGTCATGATGCGGGGCACGTTTGCCAACATTCGCATTCGTAATGAAATGGTTCCGGGGGTGGAAGGGGGGATGACGCGCCATCTGCCGGGGACGGACGTCGTGTCGATTTACGATGCAGCCGTGAAATATCAACAGGAAGGTACGCCGCTGGCGGTGATTGCCGGGAAAGAGTACGGTTCCGGTTCCAGCCGTGACTGGGCGGCGAAAGGGCCGCGGCTGCTGGGCGTTCGTGTGGTGATCGCCGAGTCGTTTGAACGTATTCACCGCTCGAACCTCATCGGCATGGGGATCCTGCCGCTTGAGTTCCCGCTGGGCGTAACCCGTAAAACGCTGGGGCTGACCGGAGAAGAGCAGATTGATATTAGTGGTCTGCAAAACCTGCAGCCGGGTAAAACGGTGCCGGTGAAGCTGACGCGAGCTGACGGGAAGACGGAGGTACTGGACTGCCGGTGCCGTATTGATACGGCAACCGAATTGACCTACTACCAGAACGACGGCATTTTACACTATGTGATTCGTAAGATGCTCGATTGATAAAAAAGCCCGGCGCCTATGCCGGGCTTTTTACTTTCACTCTTTCAGCAGATGGCCCATCTTGGCGGCTTTAGTATCAAGATAGTGGGCATTTTTCGGGTTGCGGCCAACAATCAGCGGCACACGTTCGACAATGTTGATTCCCGCTTCGGTGAGGATTTCCACTTTTTTGGGGTTGTTCGTCAGCAGACGAACCTCGTCGACGCCCAGCAGCTTGAACATGTCCGCACACAGGGTGAAGTCACGTTCATCGGCGGCAAAACCGAGCTGATGGTTGGCTTCTACCGTATCGTAGCCCTGGTCCTGCAGCGCGTATGCGCGGATTTTATTCAGCAGGCCAATATTACGACCTTCCTGACGGTGATAGAGCAACACACCGCGGCCTTCTTCGGCAATATGAGAAAGGGCAGCTTCCAGCTGGAAACCGCAATCACAGCGCAGGCTGAACAACGCATCGCCGGTCAGACACTCCGAATGGACGCGGGACAGCACCGGCGTCTGCCCTGAAATATCGCCGTAGACCAGCGCAACATGATCCTGTCCGGTTGCCAGTTCTTCAAACCCCACCATCAGGAAATCGCCCCATGGGGTTGGCAGTTTGGCTTCTGCCACACGTTTAAGCTGCATGTGATTCTCCAGAGTAGGCTGACACGTTTCGTGTCTTGCGCCTGTTTTACTTTCTGTATCTGTTCATTTTGCCACAAGCTCAGCACGTTCGCCTAATGGGCACCATGCTATATGAACGTTAAACGCACGATCCGACATCTCCACCCATCGGATGAATTTCAGTTATGATTGTGAGGCTTAGCGTAAAAGGAGAAGACATGCTTTCAATCGCCAGACGTACGGCAGCAGGCGCGGCCATTTTACTGATTATGCCTTTGACCGTATGGGTCTCCGGCTGGATGTGGCAGCCCGGGCAGAATGCCACGTGGCTGAAAACGTTGTACTGGGTAACGGAGACGGTCACGCAACCGTGGGGAATTATCACCCATATCATTCTCTGTGGCTGGTTCCTGTGGTGCCTGCGTTTTCGTCTGCGCGCGGCGCTGATGCTCTTTGCTATCCTGGGTGGCGCGATCGTTATTGGTCAGGGCGTTAAGTCCTGGGTGAAAGACCATGTTCAGGAGCCACGACCGTTTGTCGTCTGGCTGGAAAAAACACACCATATTCCGGTAGATGAGTTCTACAATTTAAAGCGTAAAGATCGCGGTGCGCTGGTGAAAGAACAGCTTACGGAACAGCAGGATATTCCGAAGTTCTTGCGTAAACACTGGCAAAAAGAGACGGGCTTCGCGTTTCCTTCCGGCCACACGATGTTTGCGGCCAGCTGGGCGCTGTTGGCTGTTGGGCTGCTTTGGCCACGACGTCGAACGGTTACCATCGGGATTTTACTGATCTGGGCAACGGGGGTGATGGGCAGCCGCTTGCTGCTGGGGATGCACTGGCCACGGGACCTGGTGGTCGCTACGCTGATCTCATGGCTGCTGGTGACGCTGGCAACCTGGCTTGCGGAACGACTCTGTGGCCCGCTTACGCCACCGCCTGAAGAGAAAGAAGAAATCGCCGAAAGGGAGCAAAGCGACGCCTGACGGTTGATATTGCGCATTTCGCCCATAAATCCATGACGTGTGCGTCACTTTTTCCGTTTCGCGCCCGTCGCTAAAATGGTAGTTTATAAGGCTGATTGCGGTAAGTTGAACACACTTTATTCGCTTGAACCACATAACGGGAAGTAATGTGAAATATTTACTCATTTTCTTACTGGTATTGGCGATTTTTGTCATTTCAGTCACATTGGGTGCACAAAACGATCAACAGGTGACGTTTAACTATCTGCTGGCGCAGGGCGAGTATCGCGTATCAAGTCTGCTTGCGGTCTTGTTTGCCGCAGGCTTTGCCATTGGCTGGCTGGTTTGCGGTCTGTTCTGGCTGAAAGTCCGTGTTTCTCTTGCACGCGCTGAACGTAAAATTAAACGACTTGAGCATAACATTGCGCCTGCGTCCGACATTCCGGAAAGCTCTGGTGTGCCGGTCGTGAAGGAATAATCGACGATGCTGGAGTTGTTGTTTCTGCTTTTGCCTGTAGCCGCTGCCTATGGCTGGTATATGGGCCGCAGAAGTGCGCAACAAACAAAGCAGGATGAGGCTAACCGTCTCTCTCGCGACTACGTTGCGGGGGTGAACTTCCTTCTGAGTAATCAGCAGGATAAAGCGGTAGACCTGTTCCTCGATATGCTGAAAGAGGATACGGGGACCGTCGAAGCCCATCTCACGCTCGGTAACCTGTTCCGCTCGCGTGGCGAGGTTGACCGTGCCATCCGTATCCACCAGACCCTCATGGAAAGCGCCTCGCTGACCTATGATCAACGTCTCCTCGCGGTCCAGCAACTGGGGCGCGATTACATGGCTGCCGGGCTGTACGACCGCGCTGAAGATATGTTCTCGCAGCTGATTGATGAAACGGATTTCCGTATCGGTGCGTTGCAGCAATTACTGCAAATTTATCAGGCCACCAGCGAATGGCAAAAAGCCATTGATACTGCCGAGCGGCTGGTGAAGCTGGGTAAAGATAAGCAGCGTGTTGAGATAGCCCATTTCTACTGTGAACTTGCCCTTCAGCAGATGGGCAACGACGACATGGACAAAGCCATGGCGTTGCTGAAGAAAGGTGCAGCAGCAGATCGCAATAGCGCGCGTATCTCTATCATGATGGGACGCGTTTTTATGGCGAGTGGCGATTACGCCAAAGCCGTTGAAAGCCTGCTTCGGGTGATTGACCAGGACAAAGAGCTGGTCAGTGAAACGCTGGAGATGCTGCAAACCTGCTATCAACAGCTGGGCAAGCAGGAAGAGTGGGTAGCATTCCTGCGCCGTTGCGTGGAAGAGAATACCGGCGCAACCGCAGAGCTGATGCTCTCAGACGTGGTTGAGCAGTACGAAGGGACCGACACCGCGCAGGTGTATATTACCCGTCAGCTACAGCGTCATCCGACGATGCGGGTATTCCATAAACTGATGGATTACCACCTGAACGACGCAGAAGAAGGGCGAGCCAAAGAGAGCCTGATGGTGCTGCGCGACATGGTCGGCGAGCAGGTGCGGAGTAAACCGCGCTACCGTTGCCAGAAGTGTGGTTTTACCGCGTATACGCTTTACTGGCATTGTCCTTCCTGCCGGGCCTGGTCCACCATCAAGCCAATCCGTGGTCTTGACGGACAGTAATTTTTTAAAACACCTCATTTTAGTTACAACATACTGTTGATTTTTACCCCTTCCTTAACACCGTGCGGTGTGCCAGCCTGGCAGGGGCGCAAATGGATTCTGTCAATTTGCGGCGGCGGCAGGTAGAATGCTGGCCGTTTATCTGTTCCGCGCCGCTGCGCGCCCATAGACGAAAAGGGCTGGTCATGACGTCTGTTACTTCCTCCACTTCCCGCGTTATTACGGATTCTCCTGTTGTTGTCGCGCTTGATTACAATAAGCGTGACGCTGCACTGGCCTTTGTCGACGGTATCGATCCTCGCGATTGCCGCCTGAAAGTTGGTAAAGAGATGTTCACGCTGTTTGGACCGCAAATCGTCCGCGATCTACAGCAGCGTGGTTTCGATGTCTTCCTCGATCTCAAGTTCCATGACATCCCGAATACCACGGCGCACGCCGTTGCCGCCGCCGCAGAGCTGGGTGTATGGATGGTCAACGTCCATGCGTCGGGCGGAGCGAGAATGATGACTGCCGCACGTGAAGCCCTCCTGCCGTTCGGGAAAGATGCGCCATTGCTGATTGCGGTGACCGTATTGACCAGTATGGACGAAAGTGATTTACGCGATCTTGGCGTGACATTGTCACCTGCCGAACATGCCGAGCGTCTTGCGCGTCTGACGCAGAACTGCGGTTTGGATGGCGTCGTCTGCTCCGCACAGGAAGCGGTCCGCTTCAAATCAGAACTGGGCAAAGATTTTAAACTGGTCACGCCGGGTATTCGTCCGGCAGGCAGCGACGTAGGCGATCAGCGCCGTATTATGACGCCTGAGCAGGCGCTGGCTGCTGGTGTGGATTATATGGTTATCGGGCGGCCAGTAACGCAGTCAGCTAACCCGGCAGAGACGCTTAAGGCAATCAACGCATCACTGAAAAAGGGGGCGTAATGACCGATTCCAACAGTCGTCTGGTCTACTCAACGGAGAGTGGGCGCATAGATGAGCCGAAAACCAAAGTGGAACGTCCGAAGGGCGACGGTATTGTGCGTATCCAGCGTCAAACCAGTGGACGAAAAGGGAAAGGGGTTTGCCTTATCTCAGGAATTGACCAGGATGATGCTGAACTAACAAAACTGGCGGCTGAGTTGAAAAAGAAATGTGGCTGCGGTGGGGCCGTGAAAGACGGCATTATCGAAATTCAGGGTGATAAACGCGATTTAATTAAATCGCTGCTTGAAGCAAAAGGCATGAAAGTCAAACTGGCAGGCGGTTAAAATAAATGAGCCACGGCAAATGCCGTGGCTCGTGATATATACGTGCGTAAGTCAGACCTGAAATGCGACGCTAAATCGCGATGTCGGGAAGGCTTATAGAATAATTATTTGCCAACCTGGTGACCGATAATACCACCAACAGCAGCGCCACCCAATGTACCCAGCGTGCTACCATCTGTTAAGACTGCACCACCGAGTGCACCTGCACCGGCACCAATGGCGGTGTTACGGTCACGTTTAGACCAGTTAGAGCATGCGCTCAGGGACATTGCTACAGTGATTGCCAGAACAGCGGCGGCTAATTTTTTGCTGGTTAAGGTCATAATACTTTCTCCTGAATTATCGATTCACGGAAAGAGGTACACGTTAAGTATAGACAAAACGAATACCTAATTCTTTTTTCCGTGAAAGCTGGTCGCGCAGGCGTTACGTAATCACGCAAGTGATAGTCACTTCCTGTTATATCGCTAACATTAATTTTACGACTTTAATGCGGGTTAAACAGGTAAAAACTCTTAAAGGGGGGTTAGGAATCGTCTCAGACGAAGGGATATGCAGGCGCCCGAATGACGGGCGCGAAATGGACTCAGGCGGACGTTTTAATAATATCGACAATCAGACCGTCTTCTTCCAGCTTATTACGATGCTCGTCACTTAACCGTTCGTCGGTAATGACGCGACTGAAGCGTGAGACGGGACCCATTGTGTAAGGATGGACGGCGCCAAATTTGGAACTGTCAGTGAGCACAATGGCTTCACACTCTTTTTCCAGTACGGCATTCACCACGTCAGTGCGCATCATATCCCGGCCGGTGAAACCTGTTTCCGGCTGCCAGCCGTCAATGCCGATAAAGGCCTTACTGAAATGCACCTGCTGAACATATTGCCGGGTCAGCGGGCCCACCATGCTTTCACTTTTCTTTTGGTAAATGCCACCCAGCAAAATGACCTCACAGCGCGTCTCTTTGAGTAAATGGGCGATATAGCTGCTGACAGTGATGATAGTCACGTCTTTTTGTTCCGCGAGCGTCCGTGCCAGAAGGGCGTTGCTGCTGCCGTTTTCAATAAAGACCGTCTCGCCAGGGTTTACCAGTGATGCGGCAAACTCAGCCAGTTCACGTTTAAGCGCGTAGTTATTCATCATGCGCGTCTCAACGTCGTCGCTGTCCAGCGGCACGGCATAACCATGCGCACGGCGCAGGTAACTCTGTTTTTCCAGCAGATTAAGATCCTGACGAATGGTGACTTCGGAGACGCCGGTGGTTTTAGCGAGATCGACCACGCTTACACGCCCCTGATCGATGACCATCTGCAAAATGAGTTGTTGTCGGGAATTCATAGCATCCATTTAATAAAGCGAAACGAGGTCGGAAACGGTGGGATTACACTTCCCACGGCGCTTTTGGCTGTTTGTTTTCGGGGGCGTTGTCAGCGCCATTCTGAGCAAGAAGTTCAGACTTCAGGATCTCGAGATTACGGATCGCAGAGTGATAATCACCCGCTACCAGAATATCCAGCACGGTATCAATACGTTGTGCTACAGCTTGTGGATCAATAGTAGACATAATCTCTCCCCGGGAGCGAAAAGTGAATAATTTCAATGATGCAGAAAATGGGGTCAAAAGAGAAGGGAAAAAATGCGATAACGAAATTACATAAATGAAAGTGATAAATTTATTCCCCCTCATATAGCAGGCTTAATCGGTGGATTAGTCTAAAACTGCGCGCAAGGCGCTTTTTTATATGAGGAATTGGACTATGACAGTTATCAATCAGCCTACCTGTACACTGTTTACCGATACTGAACGTTTCACGCAGCTCTCAGGGTATTACGAGGCGGAGCGACGCACCGTCTGGATGATGCTGCGGGCTCAGCCGCGTCCTTGCTTCAACCATGCCTTAATTGAGGAGATCATGAACCTTTCCTGGCTGGTCCGTCAGTCGGGTTTTGCGGTCGATTTTTGGGTTACCGGCTCGCTTGTTCCTGAAATGTACAACGTGGGAGGGGACTTGCAGTTCTTCGTCGAGTGCATTCAGAACGGGCGGCGTGAAGCGTTACGGGCGTATGCCCGCGCCTGTGTTGATTGCGTCCATGCGGCGTCAAGAGGGTTTGATACGGGGGCCATCACGCTGGCAATGGTCGAAGGCAGCGCATTAGGCGGCGGATTTGAGGCAGCGCTGGCGCACCATTTTGTCCTGGCTCAGCGTGATGCCCGGTTAGGTTTCCCGGAAATTGCCTTTAATCTGTTCCCGGGGATGGGGGGGTATTCTCTGGTCGCACGACGTTCAGGCATGAAGCTGGCGGAGGAGCTCATCTACAAAGGGGAGTCCCACACGGCAGAATGGTACGAGCAGCACGGGCTGGTGGATGTACTGTATGAACCCGGGCAAAGCTACGTCTCGGTCAGGACCTTCATCGACACATTGCGGCCAAAACTGAACGGCGTAAGAGCCATGCTGCGTGCTCGTACGCGCGTTCTGCAGTTGCCACGCAGTGAGCTGATGGATATTACCGAAGACTGGGTCGATGCCGCATTTTGCCTTGAGCCGAAAGATATCGCCTACATGGAGCGTCTGGTGATGCTGCAAAACCGCCATCATGCGGCGGGCTTACGCAAGGCCAGCTAGCGCTGTTGTCGCGCCTGATAGCGTTTTAGCCATCGCTCGAATGCGGCAGCGGGCATCGGCTTAGCAAAAAGGAAACCCTGCCGTTCGTTGACGCCATTCTTAGTCAGAAAGGCGTCTTCTTTTGCATTCTCCACCCCCTCGGCGATCACCTGCAGATTCAGGGCCTGTGCCACTGCGACAATGGCGCGTACCAGAGACTGAGAGATGGACTGCTTATGAATATCTCTGACAAAAGATTGATCGAGTTTAATGGCGTCAATAGGAAAACGCGCCAACTGGGAAAGGGAAGAGTAGCCCGTACCAAAGTCATCCAGATGTATTTGTGCCCCGAGTCGGCTGAATTGCTGGATCACCGAAAGCGCCAGCTCTTCGTTTTCGATGAGACAGCTCTCTGTTAACTCGACGTCGATAGGGCAGTACTCAAAATGCAGATCCTTAAGCGCCTGCTTTAAATCGCTGAAAATCGTCTGGTCGGCAAGCTGACGTGCAGAGACGTTCACGGCCACGCGCAGGTTAATCCCCTTGTCACGCCATTTCGCCACCTGACGAACCACGTCGAGCATCACCCAGCGCCCCAGCGGCACAATCAAACCGGACTCTTCGGCATAAGAGATAAATTCCAGCGGTGGGATCAAGCCGCGCTCCGGCGACTGCCAGCGGACCAGCGCCTCAAGACTTCTGACCTCACCGCGCCAGGTCATTTTAGGCTGGTAGTGAATCAGAAGCTGATCGTTATCCAGCGCTTTACGCAGATTGGTATCCAGCCAAAGATACTCAAATACGCGCTGGTTCATTTCAGGGGAGAAGACGCAGAACTTACCCCTGCCATTTTCCTTGGCGGTGTACATTGCCGTATCGGCATTGCGAATCACACTTTCCCGATCGTTCCCGTGCTGCGGCGCGAGGGCGATCCCCAAAGAACAGCCGGTATATATCTCAATCAGCCCGATTCTGAACGGCTGGCGCAGGCGGGTCAGAATGCGCGACGCCATAGCTTCCAGCGAGCCCTGAGACGTATTCGTGGCCATCACGATAAACTCATCGCCGCCGAGCCGGGCCAGAACCTGCCCCTCGTCAAGGCAACTCAGAATGGCGAGTGCAACCGCCTGTAAGAGCTGATCGCCAAACATATGCCCGTAGGCATCGTTGACCTTTTTGAAGTTATCCAGGTCAAGATACACCACGCCAACCTGCGTTTCGCCCCGATGGTTGATGGCGTCTGAGATCTGTTCGTGGATGGCATTGCGGTTGGGTAAACCGGTGATGGTATCGGTATTGGCCAGCACGCGCAGGCGCTCCTGCGCCCGACGTTCCTCGGTAATGTCGGTGCCGGAGCAAATAAGAAATATTTCGTTTTTACCGCTGCCGCTGTGAACGAATTTGTTTCTGAACAGAAACAAGCGTTGTCCTTTCCGCGTCTTGATCCAGCGTTCGACTTCGTAGGAGCTGCCATTACGGAAGAAACCGGTGATATTTCGCTTCGAGGCTGCCGCCTCGCTGCGACTCATAAACAATTTGAACACGTTCTGACCGATCACTTCCTGCTCTTTCAGACCGGTATACTCTTCGCTCAGGCGATTAAAACGCTGAATATTGCCGTGCTGATCGAGAATCACAATGACGGAATTCGCTTCCGAAACCACCTGTTCCGCGAAGGAGAGTCCTTGAGCGAGATCGCGTGCTACGGAGGGGGTATCGTTCCAGGCCGATGCCGTGCCGGCCCACTCGTTTCGGGTGATTTTGCGGCCGACAAGATGCACGGGAACCTCTTCGCCATACAGGGAGAGGTTCATTGAAATGCTGGAGGTAATTACCGTTAACTGGCGGATCAACGTGGCTTGTTCATCGTCCAGCGTCACCACCTGAGTCGCATCGGCATTTTCGCTGGCGGCAAGGTGCAGAGCGTTGCTGTCTGCCGACAATCGCCACCACGGACTGTGAGTACCCATGTAACGAAACAGCAAATTCTGCTCAAGATCGTCGATCATGATTTCTCCCGCTGCTACTCATTAGCGCACAAATTATTCATTTGCAGTCGACTTTTCCGTTGTGAAACAGCGGTAAAACCGAAGTGAACGTATTGTTTTTCCCTGCTTTCTTATAATAAAACGAGTCTGCCAAAAAAGAATACTGAGCATCCAGCTATTCAGGTGACCGAATATGACGGCACTCTTTTACTGTAGATAATTATGGCCATTTTGGGCGGGGGGAATCGGAAAATAGTCAGAAAAAATGATGAATTTGTGGGGCGGGTTAAAAAGAAAAATTGTCGGCCTTCCCGAACGGAAATGGCCGACAATTTAGCGGGTTATCAGACAGCTGGTCGCGCGATAATACTGCGGGTTTCCATGCGGACTTCAGCGATAGTTACGTCAATCACCTCAGTGACTTTGTAAACTGTTTCACCTTTAATCTGCACGGTGCCACTTTCCTGGCTACAGACCAGTTCGTCACGAACGGCATGCAGGAACGGGGCAGGGATAAAGGCGACAGCACCGTTATCCACCAGACGGACACGCATCCCGCCGCGGCTGATATCAATAATCTCCGCAGCGAAGCGGGTGTCGGTTCCGGCCTTATCCTGCAGGAAACGCGCGTACAGCCAGTCTCCAACGTCACGTTCCGCCATGCGGTTCAGACGGCGACGCTCAGCCATCTGCACGGTCGTGTCGTCCTGAGGGCGTGCAATCGTTTCGCCTTTGATAATCGCTTTCAGCAGACGGTGGTTAACCATGTCGCCATATTTACGAATTGGGGATGTCCAGGTGGCGTAAGCTTCCAGACCGAGGCCGAAGTGCGGGCCTGGTTCGGTGCTGATTTCAGCGAAGGACTGGAAGCGGCGAATACGGCTATCAAGGAAACCGGATGGCTGTGCGTCCAGCTCGCGGCGAAGCTTGCAGAATCCTGGCAGCGTCAGGACTTCTTCCGGATCAACATGCACATCGTGATTCTTCAGCAGGGCCGCCAGCGCTTCGGTATTGGCCGGATCGAATCCGGTGTGAACGTTGTAAATTCCAAAGCCCAGCTTGTCGCGCAGCACGCGTGCGGCGCAAATGTTGGCGGAAATCATCGCTTCTTCGACGATGCGGTTAGCAATGCGTCGCTGCTCGGCCACGATATCCAGCACTTCACCTTTCTCACCGAGAACAAAACGGTAATCCGGACGATCTTTGAACACCAGGGCGTGGGTTGTACGCCATTCGCCACGCTTCAGGCAAATACGGTGCAGCAGACGAATCTGCGCCGCGATGGCATCGGATTCAGGTTTCCAGCTGCCGGTGTTTTCCAGCCAGTCAGAGACATTGTCATAGGCCAGCTTGGCTTTGGATTCGATGGTGGCGGCAAAGAATTCGATATCGTCTTCAATCGTCCCATCCGCGGCGATGGTCATGCGGCAGGCGAGAGCCGGGCGCACTTCATTTGGGCGCAGCGAGCAGAGATCGTCTGACAGTTCGCGCGGCAGCATCGGGATGTTAAAGCCTGGCAGGTAGTTGGTAAACGCACGAATTTTGGCCGTTTCGTCCAGTTTACTGCCTTGTGCAATCCAGGCGGTAGGATCGGCAATGGCGACGGTCAGATGCAGTTTGCCATCGGCGCTCTGTTCAGCGTAGAGCGCATCGTCCATATCTTCTGTGCTGGCGCTGTCGATGGTGACAAATTCCAGCGCAGTGAGATCGCGGCGCGTCAAACCTTCGTCCTGCATTTCAGTCGCTACGCCGTTCGGCGCTTCTTTTTCAAGATTATGGCGCGCCAGCGTGACCCACCACGGGACGAAATGGTCATCGCCAAAGGTGATGAACTGCGTCAGTTCTGCATAGAAACCACGGTCGCCTTTCAGAGGATGACGGCGCATTTCTGCTACGGCCCAGTCACCTTCTTTAAAATCATGCTCAACGCCGCGGGCGGCCCGGCAGGGAATGGCATCTTTCAACAGGGGATGATCCGGCACGATAGAAAGACGATCGTCTTTTCGCTGAACCTTACCGACAAAGCGGGTCAGGAACGGTTCAATCAGTTCTTCCGGCTCAGCGGATTCACGTTCCTTCTCTGTATGAATGACGGCCATGACGCGATCGCCATGCATCACTTTCTTCATCTGCGGTGGCGGAATGAAGTAGCTTTTCTGCGCGTCAACTTCAAGGAAGCCAAAGCCCTTTTCCGTGGCTTTCACGACCCCTTCTGCACGCGGCGTCTGGGAATGCAGTTGCTGTTTAAGCTGCGCTAGCAGCGGGTTGTCCTGAAACATAATGTTCTATTTTCGTAGCCATTGAGCGGCTGACAGTTTTACGCGATTCTCACTTCTACAGCAAGCGGTCTTTGGGGAATGCGTGTGGTTATTCCGCTTTGCCAGCCGCGACTTTTAGTCGATTAAGCCAGCCCTCAAACGCGCTTTGAGACAGGCGGTTGATCGCCTGGGCGACAGTCAGTCCTTCTTCCATGAGTGGGGTAAACTGCGCGGCACTAAAGCGGTCCGGCGAGCGTGTCAGCAAGTCGACTGCTGCCAAAAGCGACGGCGGGGAAAGCGCACTCTCTTCCCGGCTGTTTATCAGGATCTCTCCCGTCAGGTCGAGCAAGGTCGGTTCATGGCACAGGACGGGTGTCAGCGCCTCAAGCGCAGGTTCTGCCTGCCAGCGGGAGAGGGACTCAAGCTGATGCGCACTCGCATAGCGAAGCTCGACCACGGGAAGAAGCGCTATCCACCTACCGGCGCACGCTGGCAGGGTGTGCGGCTGAATATGATGGCCCGGCAACCAGCGAACGGGATGGCCAAGCAGAGCCTGAAAGACCGCAACCACGCGCGCCTGAAAACCGATAAAGCCGATGATCTGGTTAATCACCACAATGTCATAGGTAGAGAGACCCACCTCATCAAGCTGGTTTCGCGCCTTGTCATCAATGACATCCGGTGAGCTGGCGAGCTGACGGGCATACTGCGTGATTTGCGCCAGCCGCCGGTTACTTTCGCGGGAGGAGTCAGGACCCGGCAGCGGAGCAAGAAGGGCGGCATAATGGTTGCATAGCCGCTGAACGCCACAGGCCTGCGCAACCGTCAACGCGGTACTTAACCGGTCATAGGCGCTGAGCGTTCGCAGACGATTGACGGGAAGTGAGAGGGGAAACAGCTGATGGCATAAGGCTCTGGCAGGGGCAAGCCAGCCGGTACAGGCGGCGACAATCTCATCGGGCAGGGCTAAATCGAGCAAAAAACGATCGTCGACGTTAGCGGCTTCGGGCACCAGGGGCAGCGCATCCGACTGCGCGTGGTTTGACTGGGTTTCGTGATACCAGTGGCCTTTGCCGGAAAAACGGCGTTGTTCCATGGGCGTTCCTTGATCTCAAAATGGCGATCAATATCCTGGCGTAACGCAGATAAAGGGAAAAATATTGTTAGGTGATAACAAATAGCAGAACGGAATAACGAGGGGATGGTGCGGGGGAAAACTCTCTTCCCCTGCGGGAAGAGAGTCTGAGCTTATTTAATTTCCAGCTCGTTCATTGCAGCGATGTTGAAGCCGCCGTCAACGTGAACCACTTCGCCGGAGATACCTGCGGACAGGTCAGAGCACAGGAATGCAGCAGAGTTACCCACATCCTCAATGGTAACAGTACGACGAATCGGGGTAACCGCTTCGCAGTGTGCCAGCATTTTACGGAAATCTTTGATGCCGGATGCCGCCAGGGTGCGGATAGGACCCGCGGAGATGGCGTTAACACGCACACCTTCAGGACCCATTGCGTTCGCCATATAGCGTACGTTGGCTTCCAGAGACGCTTTAGCCAGACCCATCACGTTGTAGTTAGGGATAGCACGTTCCGCGCCCAGGTAGGACAGGGTCAGCAGCGCTGCGCCCGGGTTCAGCATCGCGCGGCAAGATTTAGCCATCGCAACGAAACTGTAAGAGCTGATGTCGTGAGCGATTTTAAAGCCATCACGGGTAACCGCGTTCACATAGTCACCGTCCAGCTGGTCGCCAGGCGCGAAGCCGATGGAGTGAACGAAACCGTCGAATTTCGGCCATGCTTTTGCCAGCTCAGCAAACATGCCATCGATGCTTTCATCTTGTGCAACGTCACATTCCAGAACGATGCTGGAACCCAGCTGCGCGGCAAACTCTTCAACACGGCCTTTCAGCTTGTCGTTCTGGTAGGTGAACGCCAGCTCAGCGCCTTCGCGATGCATTGCCTGTGCGATGCCGTATGCGATGGACAGTTTGCTGGCAACGCCAGTCACCAGAATGCGCTTACCGGAAAGAAAACCCATAGCTTTAATCCTTATATTCATTGCTTATTTTGCCTTGTAATTCATAGCGTTACAGGCAGTATTTCAAAATCATTCGAAATTAGCTCGAAATTATAGCCCACTCACAGCCCCTTGTGTCACGATATTTCTCGCCGATCGCCAAAGACGAATGCCCCAGAAGGTGAGGCGTGGGTTCAAAATTTCAGCATTCGTCCAGTATATCACCCGGCAGCAGCTTCGCCTCATCCAACCAGCGTGGATGCGCGATCCCTCACGATAGTGACCCTTTCCTGTCGCTTTCTATGAAACGCGCGATGACAATAAAGAAAACCGGGACGAAGAAGATCGCGAGAAGCGTACCGCTAATCATGCCGCCAAAGACACCGGTGCCGATGGCGTGTTGTGTGCTGTCACTTGCGCCACTGGCCAGCATTAAGGGAACCACTCCCAACGTAAAGGCTAACGATGTCATCAGAATAGGGCGCAGGCGCTGGCTTGCGGCCTGTATCGTTGCCGCCACCAGAGGGTTCCCTTCACGATGCAACTGTCTGGCAAACTCCACAATCAATATGGCGTTCTTGGCAGACAGGCCTATCAGGGTGATAAGGCCGACCTTGAAGAAAACATCATTCGTCATGCCGGCAACAGACACGGCCATGACTGCACCGATCAGTCCCAATGGCACCACCAGCATGACGGCAAAAGGTATTGACCAGCTCTCATACAGGGCAGCGAGCACCATAAACACCACCAGAATCGACAGGACGATCAGACCCGGGAGCTGCGACTGGGATTTTATTTCCTGCAATGAGCTCCCGGCCCATTCTCCCGCCAAGCCCTGAGGTAAATCCCTGGACAAATTCTCCATAACTTTCATTGCGGTACCGCTGGATTCACCGGTGGCCGCACTGCCGGTAATGCGGATAGCAGAATACCCCTGATAACGCGTTAGTTGCTGCGGTGCAACGTTCCAGGAGAGCGTCGCAAACGTTGACACTGGCACCCTCTGCCCCTGGCGGTTTTTAACGGATAATTTCAGGATCTGCTCAGGTTGCATTCGGTAAGGCGCATCGGCCTGGATAATCACCTGCTGAACACGCCCATTGTTCGTGTAGTCATTAACGTAGTTTGAACCCATGGTGACGGAGAGCGTCTGGTTGATTTCATCAAATGAGACGCCCAGAGCTTCCGCTTTTTCCCGGTCAATCTGAAGCGCCAGGCTAGTGCCTTCCGGCAGGCCGTCGATATACACGCCACTCAGTTCAGGACGTTGATTCGCTTTCAGCACCAGCGCATCGGCCGCCTGCTTTAACGCCTCGTAGCCCAGTCCCGCTCTGTCCTGCACGTACCAGGTGAAGCCCGACGAGGTGCCCATATCCGAAATGGCAGGCGGGAGCAGGCTCATCGTTACGGCATCAGAGACGTTTGCCATACTGGCCTGCATATGGTCGGCTTCATCCTCGGCTGTAGAGCCGTGCCTTTCTTTCCAGTCCTTCAGCGTGGTGAACGCCATGGCCGAATTCGGTCCTGATCCTGAAAACCCAAAACCCAGGATCATAATGTTGCTTTCAATATCCGGTCGGGTCGCAATTTCCTGTTCAAATGTTTTTACTACTTTCAGGGTGCGCTGCATTGTGGCATCAGAGGGAAGCTGAATAGAGGACATAAAATAGCCCTGATCTTCGTCCGGCAGAAAGGATGAGGGCAGCGAAGACAATCCAAAAAATAGCGCAGCACAAAGCGCAACATACAGAAGCAGCATTCGGCCGGTTCGTTTCAGAACCGCGCCCAGGCCGGATTCGTACCATGTTGTCAGGGTATGAAAACGGGCGTTAAAGCCTACCGCGAACCTGCCGCCACCGTGTTTTTGCGCGCTGTGGGGCTTAAGCAACGTAGCACAAAGCGCGGGAGTCAGCGTGAGGGCAAGAAATGCCGACAACAGTATGGATACCGCCATGGAAATACAAAATTGTCGATAAATAATGCCTACGGACCCTTCAGCAAAACCCATGGGTATAAAGACAGCGGTAAGTACCAGCGTGATCCCGATAATTGCCGGGGTGATTTCGGCCATGGCCTCCCGGGTAGCGTCGCGCGGAGAAAGGTTTTTTTCTTCCATCAGCCGTTCAACGTTCTCTACGACCACAATGGCGTCATCCACGATAACCCCTATCGCCAGCACCATGCCGAACATGGTCAGAATATTGATCGAGTATCCACTCAATAGCATCACTGTGAAGGTGCCCAGCAGCGCGACGGGGGCCACAATCGCGGGGATAAGCGTACAGCGTATCTTATGTAAAAACAGCAGCATAACGAGAAAGACAAGGACCATCGCTTCCACAAAGGTTTGCACCACCTTCATGATGGACAGCTTTACAAACGGTGCGGTATCAAAGGGAACCGTAAACGCCATTCCTTCCGGCAACACCTGAGAAAGTTCGTCGATACGTGCACGTACCCCTGAAGCCGTGCTCATCGCATTGGCGCCTGGTGACAACTGGATTGCCGCAGCCGTTGCCGGCACCCCATTTTCACGGATACCGAAAGCGTAACTTTGCAGGCCAGACTCAATCCGCGCAACGTCGGACAGTTTCAGCCTTGCGCCAGACGCATCTGCTTTAAGGGTAATGTTTCTGAAAGCCTCTACAGAAGTGAGTTGCCCTTTCACTGTGATGGGATAGGTTACGCCTTGTCCTGCAGTTGCCGGTTCGTCTCCCGTTTTCCCCGGCGAAACAAGGGCATTTTGCTGACCTACAGCGGTAAGAACATCGCTCACCGAAAGCCCGTAACTGTGCAGCTGCATGGGATCCAGCCAGATGCGCAGCGCTTTTTCGCCACCAAACAGCTGGACTTTTCCGACTCCCGGCACACGGCGTAGTTCGTCGCTGACGTTGCGGGCAAAATAATCGCTTAAATCCGCCTCTTCAAATTTGCCGGTTGTGGACTTCAACCCCACCATCATTAAAAATCCGGAATTGGCCGCCTCGACGTTGATGCCATTTTGCCTGACCGCCTGCGGCAAACGTGGCTCTACAATCTTGATCTGGTTCTGAAGATCCATCTGTGCCAGCTTAATGTCTGTGCCGGGCTTAAAGGTCACGGTAATAGATGCAGAACCGGTTGTGTCGCTGGATGATTCGAAATAGAGCAAATTATCCACGCCCGATATTTCACGCTCGATGAGCGACACCACGGACGTATTCATGATATCGGGGCTGGCCCCCGGATAAGTGACAGAAATAATGATCCCCGGCGGTGCCACCGCCGGATACTGCGCAACCGGCAACCGGGGTATAGACAGGACACCCGTCAGGACAATAAAAAGCGCCACTACCCAGGCGAATACGGGGCGTTCAATAAAAAAATGAGGCATTAAATTAACGTCCAGATACGTGAATTTCGTCATCGGCTGATACGCGTTTACCGATATCCCTGAGCTGAGAAAATTTCTCAAGAAGCTGCGGGGCGTCATCGAGACTTGTCGCGAACATCCACATGTATGTCATCACGGAATAAATATGTCCGGCGGTGATGCCAGCCGATTGCGTCATCCAGATAATGGTCAGCGTAAAAAGCAGGGCAACGAGTATACCCACCCATAAATAGCCCCACGCCTCCCGGTCCGATAACGCAATGCGTAAACGTGCAAGCGTGACGTAATGTCGGTGAAGGGTGGCGGTGCCTGCCTTATGAACATAATCAACTTCTTTCTCAAGACGATTATTCAGGCGCATGAATAACCATTCATTTTTACGGGTATATTCCGAGACAAATCCCATCAGAATGATGACGATTGCACAGCACATGATGCCGGCCCAGAATTCGATAAATAACAGCATGATTGCCGCACCAAAGAGAGAACTCAGCGAGGTAATAAGCAGGGGCAAGTGCATTTCAAAGAAATCCACATACTCGCGTGAGAGTGTGACCCTGGCGGCGATAGCCGAATGGTTAAGCTGGTATTTCCGCTGTGAAAGCACAACGGAGACCGCAAGCCCGGCATAAATACGGGCAAACGTTCGCGTATCAACACTCCGTCTTGTCGCACCTATGATCCACATACAGAGCACCATCAGTCCGTACAGTGCGGCGTTAAGTGTCTTACCCGCAAGAATGGCATTAATCGCGATGCCTGCCAGAACGGGATACAGTAAAAACATTACGTTTTCAGCCACGACAAGGAAAAAAGTCACAACCAGTTTTTTCCGGTGACGTACCGCGAGTTTTTTAAGTGAGTACATAACGCCAGCTGTATCTGGAGAACGATGATTGTTATTAAGGTTATTCATTCTGGGTAACAGGTTTCAGACTCTTTAAGTGAGTGTATTTTGAGCAATAAGGGTTGGCAGGAAGTCTACAACTCGCCTGTTTAGCGGAAATGGCAGTTTTATGGAGAGAGTGTGGAGCGCAACCGTGCGGTTGTTCAAATCATTCTCATAATGAGGTACAACGGCGAACCGCAGAAAAAAAGAATTAAATAACACTCGTAGTAAAACACCAAATCGTCGAAATCTGGCGTAGCGTTCAGCAGCACAGTGAACGTAATTATGAGATATATAAAAATCACCATTAGCCAGAAGGCGATGACAAGTAATTCAGTGAATGCACCTGCTTTGTTTTGTATTATCAAAGAGACAACCGACAAAGCGATGCAACCATAAATAATGGGAGAGGAGGGCAGCGTCGCGGCAACTTTTTCATCCATTTTATGCATCAACACCAGCCAGGTATAGAGTAATCCCCACGACAGCAGCAGGAACAGCGTATATATACCGATTTTCTTAGTAGAGAAATATTTCGAAAATTCCATGTTCATTATCTCAGCCAGATTCATAAAGCCTTAAAGCGACAGGGTTAATTCTCACCGTTCTATGAAAGAAGGGTTCTGCCCGAATAGCTATTCTGGCCAGGCATTGTCGAGTCTTTATTGACTGAATGTGTAGGCTGTGTGGAGGCATGGCCGGACATTTAAATTAGTGCTGGAAATTTTCATGGCTACGGCACTTTTTCCCGGAGGCTGTGTCTTATTGTGCTAAAGATATCTGATAGCGTGCTCAAAGGGATTTCACCCGCGGAGATAAAATGAACAAAAATACTCTAATCCTTGTTGTTGAAGATGAAGACGACATTGCTGAAATACTGATGAGTTACTTAGAGCGTTCAGGGATGAAAACGCTGAGGGCCAGACAGGGCGAGCAGGCGATAGCGCTTAATCGCCTTCATAAACCGGATCTCATCTTGCTGGACATTCATCTGCCCGTATGCGACGGCTGGAGCGTCCTCACGACGCTTCGTCAGGAAAGTTCCGTGCCCGTCATTATGGTTTCTGCCCTCGATCAGGACGTAGATAAACTCATGGGGCTGAGGCTTGGCGCAGATGATTACGTTATCAAGCCTTTTAACCCTTCTGAAGTTGTCGCGCGGGTTGAAGCGGTGCTGCGCAGAACCAAACCCGCTATTCAGCAGGCGGGGGCCGCGCCTCTCAGGACGCCTTTTATTACGGTCTATCCGGATGATTTCTACGTTGAGGTTACCGTGGGACCTGAAGTGATCTCCCCGGTGTTAACGACGACGGAATTTAAGCTTCTTACGTATCTGGTCAGATATCCGCGAAAGGTCTGCTCCCGCGAAGAGTTACTCAACGCATGTCTTCCGGAAGGTGATACCCTCGACAGAACAGTAGATAGCCATATGAGCAAGCTGCGTAAAAAACTTGAGCTAGCGGGGCTTTACGGCGTCCCTGAGAGCATCAGGGGCATGGGTTACCGGCTTGGGGAGAAAAAATGAACAGAGAGTCTGTCCTGAGTCGTCAGATCTTAACGTACATGATGTTGCTGACGTTTACGATCATTGCCATTTCCATACTGGGCTCCTGGTTTTTTTATTCCTTTATTCTGGATCACCTCCCCGGCGGCGCTGCTGCGGGGGAAGACGAGCAGATGACCCTGTGGGACTGGGTGTGGATCGGGACAGCAACAACAATCAGTCTGATATTCGCGGTTTTTTTAACGATCAAACTTTCCTCGCGGATACTCACCCCGCTAAACGCGGTCGCGTCCAGCCTGAAAAAAATTTCGCAGGGCCAACTGGATGCCCGGGCTTATTGTGCCAGTTCCAGGCTGGGAGAGATCAATCACCTGGTCATGGATTTCAATGAAATGGCGGAAAAACTGCAGACGCTGGATATGCAGCGTAAATCCTGGAATGCCGCCATTGCCCATGAACTCAGAACCCCGGTCACGATTTTACGCGGACGACTTCAGGGTCTGGTAGACGGCGTTTTTGAACCGGATCCGGTGCTTTTTAATAATCTTCTCAGGCAGACCGAAGGGTTAACCCGCCTGATTGAAGATCTACGGGTTGTCAGCTCTGACGGTGGGGCGGGTTATACGTTGTCTAAATCCAGAACGGATCTCAAAGGGACAATACAGGACGCGCTTGATACGTTCATGCCCGAATTTAAACGTAATCAGTTTACGATAAAGACAGCGTTGAGGGAGCAGCGTTGTGTGTTCGATCCGTTGCGTATCAACCAGTGTCTGGCCGTTCTGTTTGACAACGCATTACACTATTCAACCTCGCGGACGCTCATTGTCAAAAATGGCGTGTCTGATAAAGGCAATTATATTCTTATTCAGGATGGCGGACCGGGCATCCCTGAGGCCTTCCACGATTTTTTATTTCAGCCTTTTCAGCGGGATAATGTCGCCAGGGCATTAAATCCCGAAGGGTGTGGTTTAGGCTTATCGGTGGTAAAAGCCATCATGCTGGCCCATGGTGGCGATGTCACTTATACCTTATCAAAGCAAAACCACTCAATATTTAAACTCACCTGGCCCGACCCGTGAGTTTCAGCGGCAGATTAAATGTGCTTGCTGGCGATAAATGCCATATTTGTCCTAGCTTAGCATCCCATTCCTGTGGGGTAATCGTCAGTTTACCGCGTCTCGGGCTTAGGGTTATTTCACTGAAATAGATTTCATCTTTTTTTAGCATAAGATCAACGCGGCAGTAATCAATTCCCTGCGCCAGCTCCTGGGAGGCCAACAATGCTTGTCGGAATAAAAGCGGTTCGCCAGGATCTGCTGAAGTATTCGGATATTCCATCTGGAAAGGTTGTAAGTTCCAGTGCCTGTCATAAACGTTGATAAACCCTTTCCCGTTATCATCCGTAAAATCCGCTTCAACATAGTGGGCAACGCCATGAAAGCAATGGATCCTCAACATTTCGGGCGTTGTATTCCTGTCAGCATCGTCGAAGAGATCGACAAATGGCTCGCAAAGTATACTCGGCGTAATGTTTTTGTACTGCCATTCGCGCGTGGTGTAGTACAGATTTTTCTTTAACGCGAGGCTCAGTTTTTTACAGGCTTCCCTGTCATTAAAGTGCGCTTTGTCGGTACATATTATTGTGCTACCACTGTCATGGTTGCACTTAAGGACGAATTTGTCAGGAAGTACGGAAAAATCAATTTGCGACGCCCTGGTATAAACACCAAGTAATGGCACCGTTTTCACGCGCGTAGTTCTGGAAGAAACGTATTCCCGAACGGCGAGTTTATCGGCAAGCATTGTATAGACGTTATTATGGTCATAGACCAGACGATGGCATATTTTTTCACTCAACGTCGAGGGTGATTTAATGTCAGGGGTTTTCCCGGTTGTTCTCTTGAGCCTCACAGTATGGAAGTGCAGGTCCGTCATTAAAAATGAACGACATTTTCTGATGAGATACTCAGTGTATTTTAGAACATAAGTGGCGGTGATCATTTTTTCTCCTCCGTAATGTCCTGATATTCTGGAGAAGAACTGTTGATGGATATTGCGTAAAATATGGAGCAAGGATGGAGACGAAAATTAAAAGGATTAAATAACGTACGCAGGTTATTTAATCCTTGATTTAGCGGGGGGGGTACCGTTGTGCTTAGCGGTCCTTTCTCCACGCATCGGCGGTCAGCGCTTCACCGAAATGACCGGCAATCAGTCGTTTCGTCAGCTCATGAAGCGGAGAGGCCATGACATCCGCTGTGCTGCCACGTTCGACAACTTCCCCCTGGTGCATCACCATCACCTGGTCGCTGATGTGCTTCATCATTCCGAGATGTTGGGTAACGTAGATATAGGAGATACCCTGTTTTTCCTGCAACTCCAGCATCAGGTTAATCAGTTGCGAACGCATCGACATATCCAGTGAGGCAAGCGCTTCGTCGGCAATGATTACCTTCGGGCGCAAAATCAATGCGCGCGCCAGACCCAGGCGCTGTTTCTGGCCGGGGGCCAGCATGTGCGGATAGTAGCTTTCGTGATCCGGTAACAGTCCCACCATGCGCAGCGTTTCAAAGACGCGCTTTCGTCGCGCCTCGGGCTCCAGCTCGGTGTTCAAACGCAGAGGAAAATCCAGAATCTGCGAAATACGCTGGCGGGGATTGAGCGAGGTTGACGGATCCTGGAAGATCATGCGGATACGCTGGCTGCGGAAAGAGTAATCCCCAAACGCCAGAGGATGATCGTCAATCAACACTTCTCCAGCGGTAGGCTCTACCATGCCGGCAAGCATCTTCGCCAGCGTCGATTTCCCGGAACCGTTTTCGCCAATAATCGCCAGCGTCTGTTTTTCACGCAGGGTAAAACTTAGCGGCTTTACCGCCTCGACAGTCTGACGATGAAACAGCCCCGTACGATAGCGAAAGGTCTTACTCAGGTTGCGGACTTCCAGTAAGGTTTCGACCATTTCACTCTCTCTCCATGTTCAGCGGGAAATGACAGGCGTAAAGATGATTTTTGGCGCCGGTCAGGCGTGGTGTCTCAATACATTTACGCTGAGCATATGGGCAACGAGGCCCAAGACGGCAGCCTATCGGCAAGGATTCCAGCAGCGGAATCGCCCCTGGCAAGGTATTCAGGCGGCTCTTGTGCGGCATGGCGCTGCCAAAATCAGGAATAGCCCGGATAAGCGCCTGCGTATACGGATGATGCGGGGCGTTGATCAGGTCTTCGCTGGGGGCGGTTTCGACCGTTTGCCCGCAGTACATCACATCAATTTTGTCCGCCCATTTGCTTAACATCTGCAGGTCATGGCTGATCAGCAAAATGGTGGTGTTGTTGTTCTGGTTCAGACGTGACAGCAGGCGGAAAATTTGCGCCTGCGTGGTCGGCTCCATCGCGTTGGTGGGTTCATCCGCAATCAACAAGCGCGGCTGATTAGCCAGCGCGATAGCAATCATCACCTTCTGACATTCACCGTCGGTAAGCTCATACGGGAAGCTGCGCATCGCGTCTTTATGATCTTTGATACCGACGCGGTGCAACAGTTCGATGGCGCGACGTTTACGCCAGCCGAAACGCTGCCACCAGCGGCCTTTATAGGTCCAGCCGGGGATGTTCTGCATGAGCTGTTTACCCACGCGCTCGGACGGATCGAGACAGGATTGCGGCTCTTGGAAGATCATCGAGACGTTGTGGCCAACCAGCTTACGCCGCTCGCGCGGGGAGAGGCGCAGCAGGTCAATGTCGTCGAAGCGCATACGGTCGGCGGTCACGCGCCAGTTGTCTTTCGCCACACCGCAGATAGCTTTGGCGATCAGACTTTTCCCTGAGCCAGATTCACCCACCAGCCCGCGAATTTCACCCTCAGCAAGCGTGATACTGATGCGATCGACGGCCTTAACCCAGCCTTCACCGGTTTTGAATTCGATAGTGAGGTTGCGGATATCAAGAAGTGGCATTATTGCACCCCCGCGTTAATTGCACGGCGAATACCGTCGCCCAGCAGGTTGATCAGCAACACGCTCACCATAATCGCCGCCCCCGGCAGCATGACTGTCCACGGCGCCACGTAGATTAACTCCAGCGCGTCACCGAGCATTGCGCCCCATTCAGGTGACGGCAACTGGGCGCCAAGGTCGAGGAAGCCGAGCGCAGCAATATCGAGAATCGCCATCGACAGCGCACGGGTGATCTCGGTGACCAGCCCGGCGGCGATATTCGGCAGAACGGCAAACCACAGGATGTTGAAGGTGGTCGCGCCGTCCAGACGGGCGGCGACGACATACTCTTTTTCCAGCTCGTCATGCACCATGCTGTAAACCGAGCGCACGATGCGGGGGAGGATTGCCAGCCAGACGGCAAACATCGCATGCGACAGATGCGGTCCGGCAAAAGCAACCACAATGATCGCCAGCAGCAGAGACGGAATCGACAGCAGGGTGTCCAGAATGTGGTTCAGTACCGCCGAACGTAGGCCATGCGTGGATCCGGCAAAAATACCGAGCGCCAGTCCACAGACTGTCGCCGCAAGCGTGACCACAAATGCACCACCCACCGTCGGAGCAGCGCCGCTTAACAGGCGGCTCAATACGTCACGTCCGAGGTCGTCGGTGCCGAGGAAGAAAGAGACTTCGCCGTAGCGTGACCAGGAAGGCGGCAGAAGCTGATAGCCGAGGAACTGCTGGTCAATGCCATACGGGGCAAACCACGAGCCAAAGAGGCAGAGTAATACCAGCCCGGCGCAGCCATAAAGGCCGATCATCGCCGTGGTGTCACCATAGAACTTACGCCACACGGTACGCAGCGCACCGGGTGTGCGCTTTTCACTGTATACGTTATCGTAAGGCATACCATTCCTTATGCTTCAACGGGTTAGCCATCGCACCCAAAATATCGGACAACACGTTAACAATAATCACCAGCGAACCAATCACCATCACACCCGCTGAAATAGCGGCGTAATCCTGCTGGCGAATCGCGTTGATCATCCATCGTCCCAGCCCTGGCCAGCTAAAGACCATCTCGGTGATCATCGCCAGAGTGAGCATGGTGGAGAACTGCAGCCCCAGACGCGGAATCACCGGCGGTAGCGCGTTATGGAGAACGTTGCGGCGCAGAATGGTCAGGCGTGACAAACCCCGCGTGGCGGCGGCTTTGACATAGTTCTGGTCAAACACCTCGATGGTGCTCAGGCGCATCAGGCGAATCACTTCCGTGGTCGGGGCGACGGCCAGCGTCAGTACCGGCAACACCATATGGCGCACGGCGCTGACGATCATCTCATGACGCCACACTGAATCGGACAGCCAGGCGTCAATAATGGCAAAACCCGTCACCGATTTCACCGTATAGAGCAGGTCGAAGCGGCCCGAGACCGGTAGCCAGCCCATCGTCAGCGAGAAGAAGAGCGTTAACAGCAGCGCCAGCCAGAATACCGGTATGGAGAAGCCTAACAGGGCGAGGGCGCTGATGAACTTATCCTGCCATTTGTTGCGATAGATCCCGGCCAGCATACCCACGGGGATCCCCACCATCAGGGCAAAACCGAAGGCCAGAATGCACAGCTCCATCGTGGCCGGAAAAACCTCTTTCAACTGGTCGGAGATAAGCTGCCCGTTGATGCTGGACACCCCGAAATCCCAGTGCAGCAGACCGTTAAACCAGAACAGCCAGGCATCCCACAACGATGAGCCCTGAAGCGGGGCGTGCGGCGTAAAATAGCTCAGGCTGAAACCGACAAAGGTCAGCAGAAAGAGCGTCACCAGCAGCAGCAGGAGTCGGCGCAAGGTAAAAATAATCATGGTTTTTTCACCTCTTGTTCTTTTTCGCGCGAGACGCCCGCGAACGAGGCATTGCCGAACGGACTCAGCACCAGACCTTTAATATCATAGCGATAGGCCTGGAGACGCAGGGAAGAGGCCAGCGGCAGCACGGGCAACTCCTCGGCGAGGATTTTCTGCGCTTCATCATAAGCATCGATGCGTGAGGCCAACTGTTGGGAAGAGAGCGCTTTTTGCAGCACGGCGTCAAACTCCCGGTTACACCAGTGAGCGTAGTTGGTCTGCGAGTTGATCGCCGCGCAGCTCAGCAGCGGCCGGAAGAAACTGTCCGGGTCGTTACTGTCGGTGGCCCAACCGGTCAGGGTAAGATCGTGATTCATGTCCATCAGGCGCGCCTCCTGGAAACGGCCCTCAACCGGCACGATGATCACCTTGACGCCCACCTGTGCCATATCTGCCTGCAATAGTTCGGCCGTTTTCAGCGGGCTCGGGTTCCACGCCTGGGAACTGGTCGGCACCCAAAGCTGGAGGGTGAGGTTTTCCGCGCCCAGCGCTTTCAATTGTTCGCGTGCTTTTGCCGGATTGTATTCCGTAATTTTAGCTTCACCGTCGTAGGCCCACGAGGCGCGCGGTAAAATAGAGGCCGCGGTTTCCGCCGTGCCGTAGTAGATCGACTGCATCAGACGCTGGTTGTTAATCGCCAGCGCCAGGGCATGACGGACGGCAGGGTTGTTCAACGGCGGCTTATCCGTGTTAAAGGCCAGATAAGCGATGTTCATTCCCGGGCGTAGCGTCAGACGCAGACGCGGATCGTCACGCAAAATAGTGAGCTGGCTGGCGGCAGGCCAGGCGAGCACGTCACATTCCCCGGTGAGCAGTTTTGAGAGACGTCCTGTTCCGCCAGAGCCGAGGTCAACCACCACCTGCGGCATCAGCGGCGTGCCGCGCCAGAAATGTTCATGACGCTGCAGGCGTATATATTGCCCCGCACGGTATTCCGCCAGCTGGAACGGACCGGTGCCCACCGGCTGGCGATCGAGCAACTCCTGGCGATCTTTTTTCGCAAGCTGCGACGCATATTCAGCAGACATGACGGACGCATAGTGGGTCGCCAGATGCCAGAGGAAGGAGGCATCCGGGCGCGTTAGCGTAAATTCAACCGTTCGGTTATCCAGCTTACGCACGCTCTTAACCGTGTCGGCAAACTGCAGACTGTCGAAGTAAGGGAAATGATCCCCGTTGACGTTATGCCACGGATGATTGCGATTAAAGATCCGCTGGAAGGTAAAGACCACATCGTCCGCATTCAGCTTTCGCGTGGGGGTAAACCACGGCGTGCGCTGAAACGCGACATCATTGCGCAGGTGGAAGCGGTAGGTTGCACCGTTGTCCAGCACTTCCCAGCTTTCCGCAAGCTCAGGGACCAGACGGTAGGTGTACGGGTCGACATCAAGCAGACGGTCATACAATTGCGCGGCAAGCGTATCGACAATCAGGCCGCTGCCCGCTTTTTGCGGGTTGAAGGTATCCACCTGGCCGCTCACGCAATAGACGAAGCCACTGTCACGGACGTCAGGCTGCGAAGTCTGCCCCGGCGCGGCAAAAGCCATGCTGCTGAACAGACCGAGTGCAAAAAAGGACGATAAAACCAGACGCATAATTTTTAAGGTTTTTAGGTTCGATCTGCAAAGTGTATCGCACTTACGCCTGCTTCGTAAAAATGTCTGCGGGTAAGTGCCGATATTGTCAGCGCATTTGATGCTTTTTGAGCAATGCCCGTAACTGATGGTAGGTCAGACCCAGGAGTTCAGCCGCCCGTTTCTGGTTATATTTCGCCGTCTTCAGGCTTTGCTCCAGCAATTGTTGTTCCTGGTCGTGCTGGAACTGACGTAAATCAAGAGGGAGGGCGGGGGCGTGGTCAGACGATGAGGGGGCGGTGACCGGCGGCGCATGACGCTGAAAAGGATCGATAATGATGTTATCCAGTTCCGCCTCGCTGCTGCCGTGGCGGTAGACAGAGCGCTCCACGACGTTTTTCAGTTCGCGAATATTTCCCGGCCAGTGATAGGCCAGTAGTGTCTCCTTTGCATAATCGCTGAAGCCGGGGAACAGAGGCAGGCCGAGCTCGCGGCACATCTGAATCGCAAACTGGTCTGCGAGCAACATAATGTCACTTCTTCGCTCGCGCAGGGGGGGAAGCTGAACAACGTCAAAGGCCAGGCGGTCAAGCAGATCGGCCCTGAATTTCTCCTCCGCGACCCTCTCCGGCAGATTGGCGTTGGTGGCGCACACCAGACGCACGTTAACCTGTAGCGGCTGGCTACCGCCGACGCGCTCCAGTTCGCCATACTCAATGACGCGCAGCAGTTTTTCCTGCACCAGCATGGGTGCGGTGGCGAGTTCATCAAGAAACAGCGTACCGCCGTCGGCGCGCTCAAACCGTCCCGGATGGCGCCTCTGGGCGCCGGTAAAGGCACCTGCTTCGTGGCCGAAAAGCTCTGTATCGAGCAGGTTTTCATTCAGCGCCGCGCAGTTTAACGAGATAAAGGGGCCGTCCCAGCGTCCGGATAAATAGTGCAGGCGGTTGGCAATCAGTTCCTTACCCGTGCCGCGCTCGCCGATAATCAGCACCGGCTTGTTGAGCGGTGCAAGGCGGGACACCTGTTCCAGCACCTCCAGAAAGCTGTTTGCTTCCCCGAGTAAATTGTCTTTGTATCCAGCCATGATGAAATTAACCACTCCTTAGCGATATTCACCAGGTCAGCATAGTTCTTCATTGCGTATAAATCAAACACATCAAGCAAAATCAATAGGATAAAAAACTGGCACGGGAATTGTATTATCTCAACAGCAGGGCATTGCCCGACCACAGAAATAAGAGGATTTTTATTATGGGTATTTTTTCTCGTTTTGCCGACATCGTGAACGCCAACATCAACTCACTGCTGGAAAAGGCGGAAGACCCGCAGAAGCTGGTGCGTCTGATGATTCAGGAGATGGAAGACACGCTGGTTGAAGTGCGTTCTACCTCTGCTCGCGCGCTTGCTGAGAAAAAACAGTTAACGCGCCGGATTGAGCAGGCCACCGCCCAGCTCAATGAATGGCAGGAAAAAGCGGAACTCGCCCTGCGTAAAGATAAAGAAGATCTGGCTCGTGCGGCGCTGATTGAAAAACAGAAGCTGACGGACATGGTCGCGACGCTTGAGCATGAAGTGACGCTGGTGGATGACACGCTCACCCGTATGAAAAAAGAGATTGGTGAGCTCGAAAATAAACTGAGCGAAACCCGCGCACGTCAGCAGGCGCTGTCGCTGCGTCATCAGGCGGCAAGCTCTTCCCGCGACGTACGTCGTCAGCTGGACAGCGGCAAGCTGGATGAGGCCATGGCGCGATTTGAGTCTTTCGAGCGTCGCATCGATCAGATGGAAGCGGAAGCAGAAAGCCACAGCATCGGGAAGCAAAAGTCACTGGATCAACAGTTTGCCGACCTGAAAGCGGACGATGAAATCAGCGAGCAGCTGGCGGCATTGAAAGCCAAAATGAAGCAAGATAACCACTAATACTGTTGCGGCACCTGAGCGTGCCGCTATGCATCCTAAGACAAGGAGTACACATGAGCGCGCTTTTTCTGGCCATTCCCCTGACGATTTTCGTGCTGTTTGTTTTGCCGATTTGGCTATGGCTGCACTACAGCAACCGTTCTTCACAAGGCGATCTTTCCCAGAGTGAACAGCAACGTCTTGCGCAGCTTACCGAACAGGCGAATAAGATGCGTGACCGCATTCAGGCGCTGGAAGCGATCCTGGATGCAGAACATCCAAACTGGAGGGATCGTTAATGACCGGACTGAATCTGAACAAAAAGTTGTGGCGAATCCCACAGCAGGGGATGGTGCGTGGCGTTTGTGCCGGGCTGGCACACTATCTTGACGTTCCGGTAAAACTGGTTCGTGTGGTGACGGTACTGTCTATTTTCTTCGGTCTGGCGTTTATCACGTTCGTGGCATACATCGTACTGTCGTTTGTCCTTGATCCCATGCCCGACGGAGAACTGGCCGCAGAAAGTGCGCCAACCAGTAACGATCTTCTGAATGCGGTTGACGAGCAACTGGCCGCAGGGGAGAAGCGGTTACGTGAAATGGAACGTTACGTGACGTCGGATACCTTTACGCTGAGAAGTCGTTTTCGTCAGCTTTAAGAGAGAATTTATATGAAGCAAAACTGGCAACAGGCCGGTCAGAAGGTAAAACCCGGCCTGAAAATCGCAGGTAAACTGGTTCTGATGACGGCATTACGTTACGGCCCGGCAGGTGTTGCGGGTTGGGCGATCAAATCTGTTGCCCGTAAGCCGGTCAGAATGTTGCTGGCCGTAGCGCTCGAACCGATGCTGCAAAAAGTGGCAAAACGGCTATCGCGCCGTTACTTATCCCGCTAATTCACACGCGCGTCAGCCCCTACATTCCCAGAGAAAGGCTGGCGCCGTCTCAAACATTTCCCTCCCTTTAATGTGCTTTCTTTGCGGCAGCTCACAATACTGAGCAGAGTCGCTTTGGAATTGCATTTTTCAGCCTCCCGCTTCGTTGACAGATATTTTTCATGGGAGTAGATTGCCCTTCGTGGGACCGCTACCATGGAAAATAAAGTGAACGCAAAAATTAAAAAACTTATCAATCATATCTACGGTGAATCATTTTCTGACGCACATTTAGACGTGTTATTATCAAAGCTTGAGCAAGCCGCTATTGATATTACAGAAAAGCGCAAATCAGGCTGGGATGAAAAAGATGTTGTCCTGATTACTTACGCCGATCAGTTCTCCGCGAAAGGGGAGAAAGCGTTGCCGGTGTTTACCCGCTTTTATAATGAGTGGCTTGCCCGCACGTTTTCCCATGTCCATCTTTTACCTTTTTATCCGTGGTCCTCTGATGACGGATTTTCCGTTATCGATTACCACAGCGTCGCGCCTGAAACCGGAAGCTGGCAGGATGTTGCTGAATTAAAGCAGTCTGCCAGCTTAATGTTTGACTTCGTGTGCAACCATATGTCAGCAAAAAGTGAATGGTTTGCTAATTATCTTGCGCAGAAGCCGGGCTTTGACGATTTCTTTATTTCTGTCGATCCTGAAACTGATTTATCTGCCGTGACGCGGCCTCGTGCATTACCACTGCTGACGCCATTTAAGCTGCATGATGGAAGCGTGCGTCATCTTTGGACCACGTTCAGTGATGACCAGATCGATCTCAACTTCGCCTCGCCTCAGGTACTGATTGCGATGGTTGACGTACTGCTCCATTACCTGGCGGAAGGGGCGCGTTACATTCGCCTCGACGCCGTTGGGTTTATGTGGAAGATTCCAGGAACCAGCTGCATCCATCTTGAGCAGACACACTGCCTTATCCAGCTTTTCCGTGCGATTACCGACGCTGTGGCACCCGGCACGGTGATCATTACCGAGACAAACGTCCCGCATAAAGACAATATCTCGTACTTCGGTGATGGTGAAAATGAAGCCCAGATGGTCTATCAGTTCTCCTTGCCACCGCTGGTGCTGCATGCTGTTCATCGTCAGGATGTAAAAGCACTTTGCCAGTGGGCGGGTTCGCTGGCGCTGCCTTCAACAAAAACGACCTGGTTCAACTTCCTGGCGTCTCATGACGGTATCGGCCTGAACCCGTTACGCGGCATTCTTCCGGAGTCAGAAATACTGTCACTGGTTGAAAAACTTCAGCAGGAAGGGGCGCTGGTTAACTGGAAAAATAATCCTGACGGAACGCGCAGTCCTTACGAAATCAATGTGACCTATCTGGACGCATTAAGCTCGCAAGACAGCCCGGATGATGAACGTATTGCGCGGTTTATTCTGGCGCATGCTGTACTGCTGAGTTTCCCGGGTGTACCTGCCGTATATATTCAAAGCATTCTTGGCTCGCGTAACGATTATGAAGGCGTTGAACGCCTCGGCTATAACCGCGCGATAAACCGCAAGAAATACACCGCCGGTCAGGTTGACCTTGAGCTCAATAATAAACAAAGCATTCGCCATAAAATCTATTCCCGTTTAAGCGAGTTTATTGCTATTCGTCGTGGGGAACGCGCATTTCATCCTGATGCTCAGGCAATGTTTGAATCACTTGATGAACAGATTCTTAAAATTGTTCGTGTGGCTGATAATGGTGAAAGAATTACCGCGCTATTTAATTTTAGTCATAACGTTCATACCGTTTACGAGAAAGTGCTTTCCGGTGTGGAATTGCTATCAGGACAGGCTATTGACGGTACGGAACTGACCCTCAATCCATGGCAGGTTATGTGGATTAAAGAAAACTAAAAAAGGACCCTTAAATGAAAATGCCCAAAATTGTGCTGTTATCAGCACTGGTTTCGTGCGCCCTGTTATCAGGCTGTAAGGATGATAAAGCGTCTGCTGTGACCATTGAGTTTATGCACTCTTCAGTAGAGCAGGAGCGTCAGGCGGTTATTACGAAACTGATCGAAAAATTTGAAAAAGAGAACCCTGGCATCACGGTGAAACAGGTGCCGGTGGAAGAAGACGCCTACAACACCAAGGTGATTACGCTCGCGAGAACCGGGGCGCTGCCTGAGGTGATTGAAGTCAGCCATGATTACGCGAAAGTCATGGATAAGGAACAGCTGCTGGATCGCAAGGCGATTGGCGAAGCCATTAAAGCGGTAGGCGAAAACACCTTCTATGACGGGATCCTGCGCGTGGTACGTACCGAAGACGGTACCGCCTGGACGGGCGTGCCAATAAGTGCCTGGCTGTCCGGCGTCTGGTATCACAAAGATGTTCTTGCTGCAGCGGGTATTGAGGAGCCCCACAACTGGGAACAACTGCTGAAGGCCAGTGAAAAACTTAACGACCCGGCCAAAAAACATTACGGCATTGCGCTGCCTACTGCGGAAAGCGTCATGACCGAGCAGGCATTCTCCCAGTTTGCACTTTCCGGCGGCGCGAACGTTTTTGATGCCAACGGGAACGTCGAAATCGATACCCCTGAGATGGCGAAAGCGCTCTCTTTTTATAAAGCGCTGGCCGCGACCACCATGCCGGGCTCGAACGACGTCATGGAGATCAAAGATGCCTTCATGAACGGTTCCGCACCGATGGCGGTTTATTCCACCTACATCCTGCCTGCGGTATTCCAGGATGGAAACCCTGCCAATCTTGGCTTCGTGGTCCCTACCGAAAAGACCTCTGCAGTCTACGGCATGATCACATCGCTGACGATCACCACGGGTCAATCTGAAGATGAAACGCAGGCAGCTGAAAAGTTTGTGACGTGGATGGAGCAGGCTCAAAACGCAACCGACTGGGTCATGATGTCGCCTGGTGCGGCGCTGCCGGTGAACAAGCTGGTGGTAGCTACGGATACCTGGAAAAACAACGAGGTCATTAAAGCGTTTGGGCAACTGCCTTATGAGCTGATTGCTCAGTTCCCAAATGTGCAGGTGTTTGGCGCTGTGGGCGACAAGAACTTTACCCGCATGGGCGATGTCACCGGGTCCGGCATTATCAGTTCTATGGTGCATAACGTCACGGTGGGTAAACAAGATCTCAGCGCCACGCTCAGCAATAGCCAGAAGCGACTGGCTGACCTGATTTCACAACGATAGGAGCGCTTTGCGGAAGGAAATTATGAAGACGTTGTTTTCTGGTCGATCAGATATGCCTTTCGCCATGCTGCTGTTGGCCCCCAGCCTGATTTTGCTGGGGGGCCTGGTGGCCTGGCCAATGATTTCCAATATTGAAATCAGTTTCTTACGACTGCCGCTTAACCCGCGCATTAGCGCTGTGTTTGTTGGGCTGGACAATTACATTCGCATCCTCAGTGATGCGGCATTCTGGCACTCGCTGTGGATGACGTTCTGGTACACGGCGCTGGTGGTGATGGGCAGCACCGGGCTGGGGCTGGCCGTGGCGATCTTCTTTAATCGCGAATTTCGGATGCGCAAAACGGCACGTTCACTGGTGATTTTATCCTACGTGACGCCGTCTATTTCCCTGGTATTTGCCTGGAAATATATGTTCAACAACGGCTACGGCATTGTGAACTACCTGGGCGTTGATCTGCTGCACCTTTATGACCAGGCACCGCTGTGGTTCGACAACCCCGGCAGTAGCTTTGTGTTGGTCGTGCTGTTCGCCATCTGGCGCTACTTCCCGTACGCCTTCATTTCATTCCTGGCGATTTTGCAGACCATCGACAAATCGTTGTACGAAGCCGCAGAGATGGACGGGGCTAACGCCTGGCAGCGTTTTCGTATCGTGACGTTGCCCGCCATCATGCCAGTGCTGGCTACGGTGGTGACGCTGCGAACCATCTGGATGTTCTACATGTTTGCGGATGTCTACCTGCTGACCACGAAGGTCGATATTTTAGGCGTCTATCTCTATAAAACTGCATTCGCATTCAATGACTTGGGTAAAGCAGCAGCGATTTCTGTAGTGCTGTTTGTGATCATCTTCGCTGTGATTCTGCTGACCAGAAAAAGGGTAAACCTCAATGGCAACAAATAAACGCGTACTTAGCCGTATTGGTTTTTATCTGGGGCTGGCGGTATTTCTGATCATCACGCTGTTCCCGTTCTTCGTGATGCTGATGACGTCGTTTAAGAGCGCGAAAGAGGCTATATCGCTGCACCCGACTATTTTGCCGCAGGCGTGGACGCTTCAGCATTATGTCGACATCTTTAACCCGCTGATCTTCCCGTTTGTGGATTACTTCCGCAACAGCATGGTGGTATCGCTGACCTCGTCGGTGGTTGCGGTGTTCCTTGGCACGCTGGGGGCTTACGCCTTGTCGAAACTGCGTTTTAAAGGACGCACGACGATCAATGCGAGCTTCTACACCGTCTATATGTTCTCCGGGATTTTGCTGGTGGTGCCGCTGTTCAAGATCATCACCGCGCTCGGCATTTATGACACGGAACTGGCGCTGATCATCACCATGGTGACCCAGACATTGCCTACGGCGGTATTCATGCTGCGCAGCTATTTCGACACCATCCCGGACGAAATAGAAGAGGCCGCGATGATGGATGGTCTGAACCGCCTGCAAATCATATTCCGCATTACCGTGCCGCTGGCGATTTCCGGACTCGTGTCGGTGTTTGTTTACTGCTTCATGGTGGCATGGAACGACTACCTGTTTGCCTCCATTTTCCTGTCCAGCGCCAGCAACTTTACGCTGCCGGTCGGGCTGAACACGCTCTTTAGCACACCAGATTATATCTGGGGTCGCATGATGGCGGCATCGCTGGTGACGGCGCTTCCGGTGGTCATCATGTACGCACTTTCTGAACGTTTTATTAAAAGTGGTTTGACCGCCGGTGGCGTTAAGGGCTGAGGCGGCCAATTTTTTATCAGGAGCAAGTTATGAAAAAGTTAGTTGCGACAGCGCCTCGCGTGGCGGCGCTCGTGGAATATGAAGATCGTGCTGTGGAAGCACATGAAGTGAAAATTCGTGCCCGTTTTGGTGCACCAAAACACGGTACCGAAGTTGTGGATTTCCGTGCGGCAAGCCCGTTTATTGATGAAGAGTTCAACGCGGAGTGGCAGATGTTTACGCCGCGTGAAGAGGGCGCTGCGCGCGGTATCGAATTCGGTAAGTTCCAGCTGGGGAACATGATCGTCGGCGACATTATTGAATGCGGTGCTGACGTAACGGAATACCAGCCAGGCGACAGCGTCTGTTGCTATGGTCCGCTGCAGGAGACGGTCATTGTCAATGCGGTTAACAACTACAAGCTGCGCAAAATGCCGCAGGGCGCATCCTGGAAAAATGCTGTTTGCTACGATCCGGCGCAGTTCGCCATGAGCGGCGTGCGTGATGCCAATGTCCGTGTAGGCGACTTTGTGGTGGTGGTCGGTCTGGGTGCCATCGGACAGATTGCCATTCAGCTGGCAAAAAAAGCCGGTGCGTCAGTGGTCATCGGTGTCGATCCTATCGAGCACCGCTGTGAGATCGCTCGCCGTCATGGCGCAGATCACTGTCTGAACCCAATCGGTACCGATGTGGGTCTGGAAATTAAAAAGCTGACCGGCAAGCAGGGCGCGGACGTGATCATCGAGACCAGCGGTTTTGCGGATGCGCTGCAGTCTGCGCTGCGTGGACTTGCCTACGGCGGCACCATCTCCTACGTTGCGTTCGCTAAACCATTTGCCGCGGGTTTCAACCTCGGCCGCGAAGCACACTTCAATAACGCGAAGATTGTTTTCTCCCGCGCCTGCAGCGAACCCAACCCAGACTACCCGCGCTGGAGCCGTAAGCGTATCGAAGAGACCTGCTGGGAATTGCTGATGAACGGTTATCTCAACTGTGACGATCTGATTGACCCGGTCGTGACCTTCACCTCCAGCCCGGAAAGCTACATGAAGTATGTCGATCAGCATCCGGAACTCAGTATCAAAATGGGCGTCACTTTTTAAGCTAAGGACAGCAAATCATGAAAATCGCAACGCAAAACCAGGCCTTTTTCCCAGCCAACATTATGGAAAAATTCGAGTACATCAAAGCGATGGGTTTTGATGGCTACGAAATTGACGGCAAACTGCTGGTCGAAAACCTCGACGAAGTGAAAGCGGCTATCAAAGCCACGGGTCTGCCGGTGACGACGGCATGTGGCGGATACGATGGCTGGATCGGTGATTTTATCGAAGAACGTCGTCTCAACGGGCTACAGCAGATTGAACGCATTCTGCAAGCCCTGGCGGAAGTGGGTGGAAAGGGCATTATCGTGCCTGCGGCCTGGGGAATGTTTACCTACCGTTTGCCGCCAATGACTTCCCCACGCAGCCTGGACGGCGACCGCAAAGCGGTAAGCGCGTCGCTGCGCTGGCTGGATGAGGTTGCTGCACGCACCGGTACGACCGTCTACCTGGAACCGCTGAACCGCTACCAGGATCATATGATCAATACCCTGGCAGACGCGCGTCGTTATATCGAAGAGAACGATCTCAAGCACGTGCAGATCATCGGTGATTTCTATCATATGAACATTGAAGAAGACTCGCTGACGGATGCGCTGCATCAGAACCGCGATCTGCTGGGGCATGTGCATATTGCTGATAACCACCGCTATCAGCCGGGCAGCGGCAGCCTCGATTTCGCCAGCCTGTTCGATCAGCTGCGTGCCGATAACTACCAGGGTTATGTGGTGTATGAGTGCCGCGTTCGCGCCGACAATCCGGCTCAGGCTTATCAGGACTCACTCACTTATTTGCGTGAATGCTAAGGATGACGAGCGTGATGAGTGCTACTACACCTTCGCCTCTGCGCGTCGCCATTATTGGCGCCGGGCAGGTCGCGGACAAAGTGCATGCCTCGTATTACGCCACGCGCAGTGATGTTCACATGGTGGCTGTCATGGACAGCCGCCTTGAGCAGGCACAGGCGTTCGCGGAACGTTATGCTATTCCATCGGCATGGCAGGACGCTCACGAGATGTTGCAAACGGTGAAGCCGGACGTGGTGAGCGTCTGCTCGCCTAACCGGTTCCATTTTGAACATGTCATGGCTGCCCTCGAAGCGGGGTGTCATGTGATGTGTGAAAAACCCCCGGCGATGACGCCGCAACAGGCCGACCAGATGCGCATCGCGGCGCGTAAAGCAGGCAAAGTGCTGGCCTATGATTTTCACCACCGCTTTGCCCTGGATACCCAGCAACTGCGAGAGGCGGTAATGAATGGCACGCTCGGTGAAGTTTACTTCACATCGGCGCAGGCTGTGAGGCGGTGCGGTGTGCCGGGGTGGGGCGTGTTTACCAACAAATCATTACAGGGTGGCGGACCGCTGATTGATATCGGCATTCATATGCTTGATGCCGCCATGTATGTCCTGGGTTTCCCTGCGGTAAAGCGTGTGACCGCGCACAGCTTTCAGAGGCTGGGAAACCGCAAAAGTACCGGCCAGTTTGGCGAGTGGGATCCTACGCAATACACCGTTGAGGATGCCCTGTTTGGCACGATTGAATTCTGTAACGGCGGCATTCTGCGTCTGGACACCTCCTTTGCGCTTAACATCCGCGAGCAGTCCATCATGAATGTCGCTTTCTGCGGCGAAAAAGCGGGGGCAACGCTGTTCCCGGCGCACATCTATAACGACGAAGCCGGGGCGTTAGTCACCCTCGCGCAGCGTGAAGAGGCTGATGACCAGCGACATTTACGCAGTATGGATGCCTTCGTACGCCATGTTCAGGGTGAGCCCGTCATGATCGCGGATGCAGAACAGGGCCTGGTTATTCAGCAGCTTGTCGCCGCGCTTTATGAATCAGCAGAAACAGGGGAATGCGTGACATTATGCTGAACGTGTCTGTCTTAACCGATCCGGGCTTTTGTCCTCACAGCCTGAATAAATACGCCTCTGTTATGGCCTGCGGCAACGGCTACATGGGCATTCGCGCTGCGCATGAAGAAGATTACACCCTGCAAACCAGAGGCATGTACCTTGCGGGTCTGTATCATCGTGCGGGACGCAACGAAACCACCGAGCTCGTCAATCTGCCCGATATCACCGGCATTGATGTTGAGTTGAATGGCGTCAATTTCACCCTCCTCGCAGGGGACATTCTGGAGTGGCAGCGCGAGCTGGCTTTCGCTAACGGCGAGCTGCATCGTCGCGTTGTCTGGCGTTCGCCCGACGGAAACCGTTATCGGCTGGAAAGCCGTCGTTTTGTGTCGCTGGACCAGTTGCCTCTGGTGGCCATGCAGCTTTCGATCACGCCGCTTGATGCTGCTTCGCAGGCCGTGCTGAAAACCGGTATTGATGCAACGCAAACGAACAGCGGCAGACAGCATCTGGATGAAATCTCGGTCAGAGTCTTTGACCAGCACTACATGCAGGGCGTGTATGAAACGCAGGACCGGGCGTCAGATGTCGTCGTTTCGGCGTTTTGTCAGCTCTCAACGAAGAGCGACAGCTGTTTTACCGCAAAAAATCGTCGTCTCAACGTGCACCATTCCCTGACGATTGCGCAGGGTGACACTGTCACGCTTGAAAAAATTGTCTGGGTAACCCATCGCAGTGATAAAGCGCTGTCGCAGGAGTCTTTCGCTCGCAACGCGCTGGCCGATCTCAAAGTCTGCGCAGCAAGAGGCTACGACGCCTTGCTGGAAAGTTCAGCGTATGCCTGGAAAGCCGTCTGGCGTGACGCTCGTGTGGAAGTGACGTCTGCGGAACCTCAGGATCAGATGGCGCTGGATTATGCGGTCTGGCACCTGACCACGATGACGCCTGCCCATGACGAGCGAAGCAGTATCGCCGCGAAAGGGCTGACGGGAGAGGGGTATAAAGGCCACGTATTCTGGGATACCGAAATATTCCTGCTGCCTTTCCATCTGTTTACCCGCCCGCAGATTGCCCGCAGCCTGCTGCGTTATCGCTGGCTTAATCTCGCTGGCGCCCGGGAGAAAGCCCGTCGTAACGGCTGGCCCGGCGCGTTGTTCCCATGGGAAAGCGCGGCGAGTGGGGAGGAAGAAACGCCCGAGTTCGCGGCGATCAACATCCGTACCGGGATACGCCAGAAGGTGGCCTCCGCGCTTGCTGAGCATCACATCGTGGCAGATATCGCCTGGGCCGTCGTCGCTTACTGGCAGGCGACACATGATGATGCCTTTATGCGTAATGAGGGTCTGACGCTGCTGATGGAAACCGCCTCGTTCTGGATGGGACGCGCAACGGAAATCAATGGTCGTCTCGAAATCCATGACGTAATAGGGCCGGATGAATATACCGAGCATGTGAATAACAATGCCTACACCAACTATCTGGCCTGGCACAACGTTGCCTGTGCCGGTCAGTTTATGGCGATGTTTGGGCGTGAAGATGCGCGTTTTACGGAGAATGCCACGCAGTTCCTGGCGCGCTTATGGCTGCCAGAGGCCGATGCAGAGGGTGTGATCCCGCAGGATGACTCCTTTATGTCAAAACCTGCCATTGATCTGACCCGCTATAAAGCCAAAGCGGGTAAGCAGACGATTCTGCTCGATTATTCGCGTGCGGAAGTGAACGAGATGCAGATCCTGAAGCAGGCCGATGTGGTGATGCTTAACTACCTGCTGCCGGAACGGTTTACGCCGCAGCAGTGTGCCGCCAATCTGGCGTTTTATGAGCCACGCACGATCCATGATTCGTCATTGAGCAAAGCCATTCACGGGATTGTTCTCGCGCGATGCGGTGACACGCAGGGGGCCTATGCCTTCTGGCGTGATGGCATCGGCATTGATTTGGGTGACGATCCGCACAGCAGTGATGAAGGGATACATGCTGCCGCCACCGGTGCGATCTGGTCTGGCGCGGTTCAGGGGTTTGCTGGCCTGCAAATTATCGAAGGGGAACTGCATCTTGCGCCGAAACTGCCTGCTCACTGGCAGAAACTGGCATTCCCACTGCGGTGGCGCAACGCAACCCTGCATTTCACCTATGAAAACGAGGTGTTAACCATTGAAACGACGGCACCTGCCACGGTAACGCTGTGGGGCAAAACGCTACATGTGTCGGCGCGAAAAGTTATCACCCGTAAGGACTTTCTTGCATCTGAAAATGGGACCGCTACCACGGAGGGGCACCATGGCGCTTAAGGCTGTTGTATTCGATCTGGACGGTGTGATCACCGATACCGCACACCTCCACTTTCTGGCCTGGCGAGCCGTGGCGGAGGAAATTGGCATCACTTTCGACGAAGTCTTTAACGAACAGCTGAAGGGAATAAGCCGTATGGATTCTCTCCTGCGCATTCTGAAGCATGGCGGAAAAGAGGGGATGTTTAGCGATGAGCAGTGCCTTGCGCTTGCGACGAAAAAAAACGCGCGTTATGTCCAGTCGCTGGCATCGCTGACGCAGGATTCGCTGCTTCCGGGGATTCGAGACGTGCTGGCGGAGATCCGTGCAGCGAAAGTCAAAATTGGGCTCGCGTCCGTATCGCTCAATGCCCCGGGGATTTTGCACGCGCTGGGCATTCATCAGGCATTTGATTTTTGCGCGGATGCTTCCCGCATTCGTCACTCAAAGCCAGACCCGGAGATTTTTCTCGCCGCCTGTGCCGGTCTGGACGTACGTCCTGAAGAGGCGATCGGTATTGAAGATGCCGCTGCGGGCGTTCAGGCAATCAACGCCGCAGGGATGTTGTCGGTAGGGATTGGGCCTGGCCTTAACCATGCAGGACTACAACTTCATTCAACGCAGGACCTGACCTGGACATGCCTGACTGAATTCTGGGCAACCCGGCGTATTAATAAGGAATAAATTATGGCTCAACTGTCTCTAAAACATATTCAGAAAATCTACGATAACCAGGTCCATGTGGTTAAAGATTTCAACCTCGAAATAGAAGACAAAGAATTCATTGTGTTCGTTGGTCCATCGGGATGTGGTAAATCCACGACCCTGCGCATGATTGCCGGGCTGGAGGAGATCAGCGCCGGTGAGCTGATCATTGACGGGGTCTGCATGAATGATGTCCCCGCTAAATCTCGCGATATCGCGATGGTCTTCCAGAACTACGCGCTTTACCCGCATATGACGGTCTACGACAACATGGCGTTTGGCCTGAAAATGCAAAAAATAGCGCCTGCGGTGATTGAGGAGCGTGTTAACTGGGCGGCGCAGATTTTGGGGTTACGTGATTATCTCAAGCGTAAGCCTGGCGCACTGTCCGGTGGTCAGCGCCAGCGCGTGGCGTTAGGCCGGGCGATCGTGCGTGAAGCCGGTGTCTTCCTGATGGATGAACCGCTGTCCAACCTTGATGCCAAGCTTCGCGTGCAGATGCGTGCTGAAATCAGCAAGCTGCACCAGAAGCTTAATACCACCATGATTTATGTTACGCACGACCAGACGGAAGCCATGACGATGGCCACCCGCATCGTGATCTTAAAAGACGGCATTATTCAGCAGGTCGGGGCGCCGAAGCAGGTGTACAACGAGCCGGCCAATATGTTTGTCGCAGGGTTTATTGGCTCACCGGCGATGAACTTCATTCGGGGTGCTATCGACGATCGTTATTTCGTAACGGAAACGTTGCGTCTGGAGATCCCTGAAGACAAGCTGGCCGAACTGAATGCACAAGGTTACCAGCGTAAAGCGGTCGTCTTCGGTATCCGTCCGGAAGACATTCTTACCCTGCAGAGCAGCGGAGAAGACATCACGGCGAAAGTCAGCGTGGCTGAACTGACCGGCGCTGAATTTATGCTTTATGCCACCGTAGGGGGGCATGAACTGGTTGTCCGTGCAGGTGCAGCGAATGACTACGTCGCCGGAGATAATATTGGCATCCAGTTCGATATGAATAAGTGCCATTTCTTCGACGCTGATACAGAAGCGGCTATTAGATAAGAAAGGTGTTTGCCGGAAATGCAAATTTCCGGTTTTTTTGTTGGTTAATTAGAAAGGGAATATCTCATGAGTACTCTACTAAAAAGTGCTGCGCTCGTTCTGTGCGCAGGGGTTAGCTGTGCGCAAGCGGCAGAAACTGCGAAACAGTGGGAATTTAATATCGGGGCCATGTATGAAATTGAAAACGTCGAAGGTCAGGGCGACGATAAAGATGGATTATATGAACCTTCCGTGTGGTTTAATGCGACCTGGGATGCCTGGACAATTTCTCTGGCGATGTATCAGGAAGGGCCCGTCGATTACAGCAGCATGACGCGCGGAACCTATTTTGACCGTCCGGAATTTGAATTACGCTATCGCTTTATTGGTACCGATGATTTTACTTTTGGTCTGACCGGCGGCTTCCGTAATTATGGTTATCACTTTAAAGATGAGCACGGTGCCAAAGACGGCAGCGCAAATATGCAGCGCTACAAAGTACAGCCAGACTGGGATATTAAATTAACCGATGACTGGCGCTTTAGTGGCTGGCTTGCTATGTATCAGTTTGCTAACGATCTGGAAAAAACCGGTTATGCTGACAGCCGTGTTGAGACCGAAACGGGCTTTACCTGGACTATCAATGAAACCGTCTCCGCAAAAGTAAATTACTATTTAGAGCGCGGTTTCAATATGGACAGCTCACGTAATAACGGCGAGTTTTCCACGCAGGAAATTCGCGCCTATCTGCCTGTTTCGTTGGGCCAGATAACCTTAACGCCTTACACCCGCCTGGGTCTTGACCGCTGGTCAAACTGGGACTGGCAGGACGATCCGTCGCGTGAAGGGCATGATTTCAACCGCCTGGGTATGCTGTATGCCTATGACTTCAACAACGGTTTATCCATGACGCTGGAATATGCGTATGAATGGGAAAACCACGATGAGGGCGAGAGCGACCGCTTCCACTATGCGGGCGTAGGTGTGAATTACGCGTTCTGATACATCACTTACCAGGGGCGATCCGCCCCTGGTTTTAGCGCAGAGAAGCCGCTAATACAAAGTGGGTGTCGACAAGCACTTTTTGCGGGGCAGGTTGACCACTAATGCGCCTGAAGAGCAGATCGCAACTCTCTTCACCCAGCTTGCGAGTAGGGATATCAAACCCGCCTGGCGCTGGCGTGAGAATGAGAGAGAGCATCGGGTCACTGTATCCGGCTATCACGACCTGCTCAGGGATCATCAGATTTAACTCATCCGCAGCACGATAGAGGCTTAGCAACTTCATGCTGTCGGTGGCGAATACCGCATCAGGAGGAACTGGCGAGGATAATAATGTAATCGCCGCAGCGAGTGCACTCTCGTGGGTATAACCACCATCCATGATCCAGTCGGAATGAATAGCAATATTATGTTTTGCCAGACTGGCTTTATAGCCCGCCAGACGATCAATTGAAACGTGGTAATCAAGCGGTGCATGCAGACAGGCAATTTTCCGTCGCCCATTTTTAATGAAGTTATCCGTCAGCGTGGCGCTGTCATTAAAATTATCCGTATCGACGGAATAAATATTCTGATAATCACCTTCCACTTTGCCAATGACGACGACGGGTACGCCATACGCATCCAGCGTGCTGAAAAAAGATTCATTTGCCGGTGAACTCAGCATGATGACGCCTTTGATCATTTTCTGCTTTATTTTGCTCACACATTTCAGCAGATCGTCTTCGCTGCTTTTGGATGTTTGCAAAATAACGTCAAAACCTTCTTCTTCCGCTTTTGTTGTAATCGCATGAAGAACATCAGAGAAAAAAGGGTTACCGGCTGTGGTTTTGGTCGAGCGGGTCGATATAACCATAATGGCATCGAAGCCAGAAGAGGTCAGTGCGCGGGCCAGTTTGTTGGGCTGATAATTTAATTCGTCTATCGCCTTCAGCACTTTGTCACGTGCTTCGGGGGATATATTCGTTTGTTTATTCAGAACGCGGGATACGGTTGATTTCGATACGCCCGCAACCCGTGCGATATCATAGATGGTGGGTGACATACACCTTACTCACTCCGGACTGACAGCAATGCCGCTCATCTTACTGGAGAGAAAACGGCAATAGCAATAAATAAGAATTGATAATCAACGATCTGCCCCCATTTATTGTATTCTGAAGCCATGCATTCCAGGCTTCCGGGCAATGAAGGATGGCGATGAAGCGACTTAAGAACGAACTCAATTCACTGGTGAACCGTGGCGTTGACCGACATCTGCGCCTGGCCGTCACCGGTCTAAGCCGCAGCGGCAAGACGGCATTCATAACGGCGATGGTGAACCAGCTCCTGAACCTGCACGCCGGAGCGCGCCTGCCGTTGCTCAGCGCCGTGAGAGAAGAGCGTCTGCTGGGCGTTAAGCGCGTCCCTCAGCGCGATTTTGGTATTCCTCGTTTTACCTATGACGAAGGGCTGGCACAACTTTACGGGGAGCCGCCCGCGTGGCCGACGCCGACGCGAGGCGTGAGTGAAATTCGCCTTGCGCTGCGTTTCCGCTCAAATGAATCCCTGATGCGCCACTTCAAGGATACCTCCACCCTGTATCTGGAAATCGTCGATTACCCGGGCGAATGGCTGCTCGATTTGCCGATGCTGGCGCAGGACTACCTTAGCTGGTCCCGTCAGATGACAGGGTTGCTGCAGGGACAACGCGCTGCGTGGTCAACGAAATGGCGAGCGCTGTGTGAAGGTCTGGATCCGCTGGCACCAGCGGATGAAAACCGTCTGGCGGCGATTGCCGAGGCCTGGACGGACTATCTTCATCAGTGCAAACAGGAAGGGCTGCACTTCATCCAGCCGGGGCGTTTTGTCTTGCCGGGGGACTTAGCCGGAGCGCCCGCGCTGCAGTTCTTCCCCTGGCCAGATGTGGACGGCGCCGGTGAATCGAAGCTGGCCCAGGCCGGTAAACACACGAACGCCGGGATGCTGCGCGAGCGGTACAATTACTACTGCGAAAAAGTGGTCAAAGGATTTTATAAAAACCACTTCTTGCGTTTCGACCGCCAGATTGTGCTGGTAGATTGCCTGCAGCCGCTTAACAGCGGGCCGCAGGCATTTAACGATATGCGCCTCGCGCTGACCCAACTGATGCAGAGTTTTCACTACGGGCAGCGGACGCTGTTCCGTCGTCTTTTCTCGCCGGTGATCGACAAGCTGCTGTTCGCGGCCACGAAAGCCGATCACGTGACGGTCGATCAGCATGCCAACATGGTTTCTCTGCTGCAGCAGCTGGTGCAGGATGCGTGGCAAAATGCCGCGTTTGAAGGGATTAGCATGGATTGTCTTGGGCTGGCCTCCGTCCAGGCGACGCAGAGCGGGCTGATTGATCTCAACGGCGAGAAAATACCGGCATTGCGCGGGAATCGCCTCAGCGACGGTGAGCCGCTTACGGTCTATCCGGGCGAAGTGCCTGCCAGGCTGCCGGGCCAGGCCTTCTGGCAGAGCCAGGGTTTCCAGTTTGAAGCCTTCCGCCCTCAGGCGATGAGCGTCGATCGGCCGTTACCACACATCCGTCTGGATGCGGCGCTGGAGTTTTTGATTGGAGATAAATTGCGATGACGGAACCGTTAAAACCACGCATAGATTTTACCGGAACGCTTGAGCATGCGGATCGCGAAGCGTTTAAAACGGCGCAGACGTTCAGCGGTACGCAGGCAGAGAACTTTGCCCCGGCACTGCCGGACGATCCCGCGGTTGAGGAGGGGCCAGCGGAGGCGGTCGTGGAGGCCGCTTTGCGTCCAAAACGCAGTGTGTGGCGCAGAATGGTCACCGCCGGTCTGGCACTGTTCGGCGTCAGCGTGGTCGGGCAGGGCGTCCAGTGGGCGATGAACGCCTGGCAAACGCAGGACTGGGTCGCACTGGGCGGATGTGCCGCAGGTGCGCTGATTGTTGGCGCGGGCGTGGGGTCTGTTGCGACGGAGTGGCGACGTCTCTGGCGTCTGCGACAGCGCGCGCATGAGCGTGATGAAGCCCGGGATCTCCTCCACAGCCACGGAACCGGCAAAGGCCGCGCGTTTTGTGAGAAACTGGCCAGCCAGGCCGGTATCGATCAGTCGCATCCGGTGCTTCAGGGCTGGTATGCCGCCATCCATGAAACGCAGAATGACCGGGAAGTGGTAACGCTCTATTCCCATATGGTTCAGCCGGTACTGGATGCCCAGGCGCGACGCGAGATTAGCCGTTCTGCGGCAGAGTCCACGCTGATGATTGCCGTCAGCCCGCTGGCGCTGGTGGATATGGCGTTTATCGCCTGGCGTAACCTGCGTTTGATTAACCGTATCGCTCATCTCTACGGTATCGAGCTGGGTTACTACAGTCGACTCAGACTGTTCAAGCTGGTGTTACTCAATATCGCCTTTGCTGGTGCGAGCGAACTGGTGCGTGAAGTGGGCATGGACTGGATGTCGCAGGATCTGGCTGCGCGTCTTTCGGCTCGCGCTGCGCAGGGTATTGGCGCGGGCTTACTGACGGCGCGTCTGGGTATCAAGGCGATGGAAGTGTGCCGACCGCTGCCGTGGATCGATGGCGATAAGCCACGGCTGGGGGATTTTCGGCGCGAACTGATTGGCCAGCTTAAAGAGACGCTCAATAAAAAACCTGCTCCGTGAGGTTTTGTTCACTTATCGTGCTGGCTGTCAATATTTGTTGACAGCCATCTTCCGGTTCACCGTGTTCTGACATATCATTTTAATGTTACTGGCTTAAAACGGTGAATTTCCCATGCGTCTTGAAGTCTTCTGTGAAGACCGTCTCGGTCTGACCCGCGAGTTACTCGATCTTCTTGTTTTACGTAGCATTGATTTACGTGGCATTGAGATCGATCCTGTCGGGCGAATTTACCTCAATTTTGCCGAAATTGAATTCAATACCTTTAGCAGTCTGATGGCGGAAATCCGCCGTATCGCTGGCGTTACGGATGTGCGCACTATCCCCTGGATGCCCTCCGAGCGAGAGCACCTGGCACTGAGCGCGCTGCTGGAAGCCATGCCTGAACCGTTCCTCTCTCTGGATCTGAAAAGTAAAGTCGAGCGCGTTAACCACGCAAGCTGTCAGCTATTCGCACAGAGCCAGGAGAAGCTCAGCAATCAACATGCCGCACAGCTGGTCCCGGGTTTTAACTTCCAGCGCTGGCTGGACAGCAACCCGCAGAATACCCACAGCGAGCATGTAGTGATAAACGGGCAGAATTTCCTGATGGAGATCACACCGGTTTATCTGAAAGGGGAAAGCGACACTCGCGTACTGACCGGTGCCGTAATTATGCTGCGCTCGACGTTACGTATGGGCCGCCAGCTGCAAAACCTCTCCAGCCAGGATGTCGGCGCATTTAGCCAGATTATTGCCGTCAGCCCGAAAATGCGTCATGTGGTTGACCAGGCGCGCAAGCTCGCCAGCCTGACCGCGCCGCTGCTGATTACTGGTGATACCGGTACCGGGAAAGATCTGCTGGCTCACGCTGTGCATCTGGCAAGCCCGCGTGCGGCTAAACCGTATCTGGCACTTAATTGCGCCTCTATCCCGGAAGATGCTGTTGAAAGCGAACTGTTTGGACACGCGCCGGAAGGCAAGAAAGGGTTCTTCGAGCAGGCTAACGGCGGCTCCGTGCTGCTGGATGAGATCGGTGAAATGTCGCCGCGCATGCAGGCCAAGCTGCTGCGTTTCCTGAACGACGGAACCTTCCGCCGCGTTGGTGAAGATCATGAGGTGCATGTGGACGTGCGTGTCATCTGTGCCACCCAGAAAAACCTGGTGGAACTGGTGCAAAAGGGGATATTCCGCGAGGATCTCTATTACCGCCTTAACGTCCTTACGCTGAACATTCCACCGCTGCGCGATTGTTCGCAGGACATCATGCCGTTAACGGAACTGTTTGTCGCCCGCTTTGCCGACGAGCAGGGCGTCCCGCGTCCGAAGCTTTCTGCCGATCTCGGCACGGTGTTAATGCGCTACGGTTGGCCGGGCAACATCCGTCAGCTTAAAAATGCCGTTTATCGTGCACTTACCCAACTTGAAGGGTATGAACTGCGTCCGCAGGATATTCTGCTGCCTGATTACGACGCCGGAACGGTATCGGTAGGTGAAGAGGCGATGGAAGGGTCGCTGGATGATATTACCAGTCGCTTTGAACGCTCCGTCCTGACGCAGCTTTATCGCAGCTATCCAAGTACTCGCAAACTGGCAAAACGGCTTGGCGTATCGCATACCGCGATTGCGAATAAGCTGCGTGAGTATGGTTTGAATCATAAGAAGGGTGACGAATAGCAAAAAGCCTCTGTAAAGAGGCTTTTTTAATGTTTATTCCTTCGCCAGCGGTGTGGTCACGATTTCTGTTTTTGTCTCTCCCTGAATGGCCGCAATCCTGTTTTCAACCTCTTTCACCTGTTGCGGGCTATGAAGCAGGGTATAGGTGAGATCAAACTGCGCGCTGGCTCCAGGCTGTAATTGCTTAACCCGTTTCTGCTCACGTTCTATGGTCACGGGGTAGGCGTAGCTCGTACCCGGCTCAATCCCCGTAACGTACCCCTGTTTTGGCGTATCGGTATTTTTCCATAAGGTCAGCACGGGTAGCTGGCGTGTATCAAACTGAATTGACGCGCCTTTATCGCCGGCTTTGTTGACCACCGCCGCGAGGGTTTCGTGGTTGTTGTCCGCAAGCGGTTTGATGTTAAAGACCATCTCATCAAAGCCTTTTGTCGGCCCGGCATAGGTTTGCCAGTTGTCTAAGCCCGCTTTAGCGTAATCGTTGAAGGGGCTCACGCTTACCGCCGGAGCAAGGAAGCGTGCGCCTTCTTCGAGGATCGGCGTCCCGAAGTTACTGTGATAGATGATTTGATAGTCATGAGGGTAATCGGCATGGTTTGTCAGGACATCATGCAGGCTGAACTGGTTAGTTCCTGGAACGTAACGCAGTTCGGTCATGGTTTGCAGATCCGCTTTTTTAAACGTGCTCTCTTTGATTAACCCGCGAATACGAATTTCATACGGGGCGGTATCCGCGACGTCAACTTCGACCTGAGAAGCCGGGGTATTACCGGCCTTGCCGTGAAGCGTATAAATCTGGCCGTCAGCCGTGACCGGGTGTCCCGTCCACTCATAACCACAGCGGACCATCATCTCATTGAATCCTTCCAGCCAGCCGAGGCCATTTCTGCTTTCCAGATTTATATACGCTGGGTTAACGACCTCTTTAACGGGAGAATTCCACCCCAGTCGGGTACCAAAACCTTCCACATGCAGAAGATTCATTCCACGCGTCGGGCTGAGGGTAATTGTCAGACCGTTTTTACTGCTGATAATGATAACTTTACTGCCTTCCTGCTTTCCGCCGTGCAACACTTTCTGCTCAATGCTGAACGTTTGGTTGTTAATTTTCAGCTCATCGCTGGAAATCTTCCAGTTTCCTTTTTCTACGCTGCTTTCAGCGCTGGTCAGCACCCACGTTTTTGCTGCGGCGTGACCCGAAACCAGTACCGCAAGGAGCGTTAAAGCCAGTTTTATTTTCATTTTGATCCCTTTTTGCTGAAACGATTATTTGATCTCGTAAGCAAATCTAATGTTTTGCCGTAAAGGGAAATGTGATGGGCTTCACTGAGGGCGAAGATGATAAATATTAACCAGTATTATGTGGGAAAGATCGCGTTATTGTTGAGTTGCTGATATTTATTTGCATAAATAATGTGAAGTTATCATATTTATGCTTTAACGATTCAGCGTGTGGGTAATAAAAAACCCCGCCATCGCGAGGTTTTGAAAACGCAGTATAAATTGCTAAGTCACTGTTATGCTTTAAGCGTGTCCAGTGCGGCGGTGTAATCCGGCTCGGTCGTAATTTCGTTAACCAGTTCGCTGAAAAGGACAGTGTCGTTTTCATCAATAACCAGTACAGCGCGTGCAGCCAGACCTTTCAGTGGACCTTCCGCGATGCTAACACCGTATTTTTCGAGGAAATCCGGGCTACGCAGGGTGGAGAGGGTGATAACGTTGCTCAGGCCTTCAGCGCCGCAGAAGCGGGACTGGGCGAATGGCAGGTCAGCGGAAATGCACAGCACCACGGTGTTGTCCATTTCGGTGGCCAGTTGGTTGAATTTACGCACGGAGGCAGCGCAAACGCCTGTATCAATGCTTGGGAAAATGTTCAGCACTTTGCGTTTACCCGCAAACTGAGCCAGTGTGACGTCAGACAGATCTTTAGCCACCAGAGTAAAAGCCTGCGCTTTGCTGCCAGCCTGCGGAATGGAACCTGCAACAGCAACCGGGTTGCCCTGGAAATGAACGAGTTGTGACATAGATATCTTCCTGTTTACATATAGTTAACGTCGGGGCTAGTGTATGCCATCAGCAGATAACACGGCAAACCAATTTTTTCGCCTTTCCGGGCCGCAAGGAGTCAGTGATGAGAAGCGTTAAGGTCTATGAAGAAGCCTGGCCATTGCATACCCCGTTTGTGATCTCTCGCGGCAGCCGAAGCGAAGCCTGCGTGGTGGTCGTTGAAATCGAAGAGGACGGTTTTAAAGGCGTGGGTGAATGCACGCCTTATCCACGCTATGGGGAAAGCCTCGCGTCGGTCATGGCGCATATCATGACGCTGGTTCCGGACCTGCAAACCGGACTCTCTCGCGAGGCGCTCCAGCAACGTTTACCCGCCGGGGCCGCGCGCAACGCCATTGATTGTGCGCTCTGGAACCTGGAAGCGGCGAAACAGCAAACATCGCTGACGTCATTGCTGGGCGTGGTGCTGCCGGAATCGGTGGTTACCGCGCAAACGGTGGTAATCGGTGAGCCGGAACAGATGGCCGCCAGCGCAAAAGCGCTCTATGACGCCGGTGCAACGCTATTGAAAGTGAAACTCGACGATCGCCTGATCAGCGAGCGAATGGTCGCTATTCGCTCAGCGGTTCCCGCCGCCACGCTCATTGTTGACGCCAACGAATCCTGGCACCCGGAAGGGCTGGCCGCACGATGTCAGCTGCTGGCCGACCTGGGGGTCGCCATGCTGGAGCAGCCTCTGCCAGCAGAAGATGATGTGGCGCTGAATAATTTTATCCATCCATTGCCCGTCTGCGCGGATGAAAGCTGCCATACCCGGGAACGTTTGAGCGACCTTCAGGGGCGCTATGAGATGGTCAATATTAAGCTCGACAAGACCGGCGGCCTGACAGAGGCGCTGGCCCTGGCGGAAGAGGCCCGGGCGCAGGGATTTGCGCTGATGCTGGGCTGCATGCTCTGCACGTCCCGGGCGATCGGTGCGGCGCTACCGCTGGTTAATCAGGTCCGTTTCGCCGATCTGGATGGCCCGACGTGGCTGGCGGTTGATGTGTCACCCGCGCTTGATTTTACCAGCGGCGTGCTTCATCTCTGAGGCTGCCAGCGTAAAAGCTCCATCATGGCTTTTAAGTACTTTTCGCTGGCTTCGTCGGACGAGATCGCCGGGAATTCAGCGGTAATGCAGGGCAGGCTCAAATCGGCGCACCAGCTACCGAATGATCCTGGCGTTTCATAGCCGACGCTGGTGACGAGTGGCAGGGAAAATGCTTTCGCCAGCCAGGCGCCCAGCTCGGAGTGACGCGGATCTTCAATACACGCCAGCGGATCGTGGAAAGAGACAATCCATGCAGGGTGGATCTTATGGATGAGCTGGCACAGCGCCTGGGTTTCAGGCTCCGAGCCCGGTTTATCTCCCGTCAGCAGAACCACATCACGCTCCTCGGCGGAGCTGTTCCAGCGATAAACGGTTTCTCCGGCGCGCCAGTTTGCTGCCGGGAAATTACGATTTAAGTCGACGCCTCTCGCATTGGCGCGGAGACCGAGCTGACAGCCGTCCGGGTTAACCGCCAGAATCACGTGATGACGCCGTAATGAGGGCGTTAGTGTCCGCAGCGCGCATGAAAGCGTCACGATGGAGGAGTTCTCGTCACCGTGCGTGCCGGCAAGAATCAAGCCGCTGTCGCGGTCGGCATCGGGGGCGGGGAACCAGATCAACGATGCGCCTAAAAATGAGCGGCCATATTGCTCAGCGCCCGGCGGAAAGGCGCCGCGTTCCGCTCTCGGTCGGGTGGTTGTCATACGAAATCCTGATAAAAAGATCACTACTCGCAGTGTTGTGCAAAACACGCGGTTAATCAAATAGTTTCCGAAATGGTTGAGAATTGCCTTAAATCACTATTCGGGAGTAAGTTATTTGCATTTCTTTTTGTCGAAACAAATAATTACGCATCTGCTTGTTACCTGAATTCATTAAAGGGGATCTTATGAAGCATCCTGTTTCGCGTCTTTTTGCCGCACTGTGCCTGTGCGGACTCTCTTCACTCTCTTTCGCTGCGGATGTGCCACAGGGTACGGCACTGGCGCAAAAACAGGAGCTGGTCAGACACATTAAAGACGAACCGGCTTCACTCGATCCGGCAAAAGCGGTGGGGCTGCCAGAGATTCAGGTGATTCGCGATCTCTTCGAAGGTCTGGTGAATCAGAATGAGAAAGGGGAGTTGACGCCGGGAGTGGCAACGCGCTGGCAGAGCAACGATAACCGCATCTGGACATTTACCCTACGCGATAACGCGAAGTGGTCCGACGGTTCGCCTGTCACCGCCCAGGATTTTGTCTACAGCTGGCAGCGTCTGGTTGATCCGAAAACGACCTCTCCGTTTGCCTGGTTTGCTGCCCTGGCGGGTATCAACAACGCGCAGGCCATTATTGATGGTAAAGCTGCACCCGATACGCTTGGCGTAACGGCGGTCGATGCCAGAACATTACGCGTCCAGTTGGACAAACCGCTGCCGTGGTTCAGTAATCTGACGGCTAACTTTGCCTTCTACCCGGTGCAAAAAGCCAACGTAGAAAGTGGTAAAGAGTGGACCCGTCCGGGATCTCTGGTCGGCAATGGTGCCTATGTCCTGAATGACCGCGTGGTGAATGAAAAACTGGTTGTCGTCCCCAATACCCACTACTGGGACAATGCAAAAACCGTCCTGCAAAAGGTCACTTTCGTACCGATTAACCAGGAATCATCGGCCACCAAACGTTATCTGGCGGGTGATATTGATATTACCGAATCGTTCCCAAAAAACATGTATCAGAAGCTCCTGAAGGATATTCCGGGCCAGGTTTACACACCGCCTCAGCTGGGCACGTATTACTATGCGTTCAATACGCAAAAGGGCCCAACGGCCGATTCCCGCGTTCGCCTGGCGCTGAGCATGACCATCGATCGCCGCATTATGGCGGAAAAAGTGTTAGGCACGGGAGAGAAGCCCGCATGGCACTTCACGCCTGACGTGACGGCCGGGTTCACCCCGGAGGCCTCGCCATTTGAACAGATGTCGCAGCAGGAGCTGAACGCCCAGGCGAAAACCTTGCTGCAGGCCGCGGGGTATGGCCCTCAGCGTCCGCTGAAGCTGACCCTGCTGTACAATACTTCAGAAAATCATCAGAAGATTGCCATCGCGGTGGCGTCCATGTGGAAGAAAAATCTCGGTGTGGATGTCAAACTGCAAAACCAGGAGTGGAAAACGTACATTGACAGCCGTAATACCGGTAACTTTGACGTGATCCGCGCCTCCTGGGTGGGCGATTACAACGAGCCATCGACATTCCTTTCGCTGCTGACCTCAACCCACAGCGGTAACATCTCGCGTTTCAACGACCCGGCCTACGATAAAATTATCCACCAGGCGACGCTGGAAACCACGGCGAAAGCGCGCAATACGGACTACAACATGGCGGAAAAAATCCTCACGGAGAAAGCGCCTATCGCGCCGATTTATCAGTACACCAATGGCCGCCTGATTAAGCCGTGGGTGAAAGGCTATCCTATTAATAATCCGGAAGACGTGGCGTATAGCCGGACGATGTATATTGAGAAGCACTGACGGGAGAGAATAACCTTGTCGCACTGAAAACTGGCGCACTCTGGCGCCAGTTTTTACTTATGCCCGCGCGTGCCGCTGATGGGCCGCACCACTGTTACTCCAGCAAAGCGCTAAACTTCGCCAGCCACTGTGGATGAGCGGGCCAGGCGGGGGCGGTGACCAGATTACCGTCTACATGTGCCTGGTCGATGCCGATACTGGCGTAGTGTCCACCGCTAAGACGCACTTCAGGCGCACACGCCGGGTAGGCGCTGCAGGTTCGGCCTTTTAGTATGCCGGCAGCAGCAAGCAGTTGCGGACCATGGCACACGGCGGCGATTGGCTTACGTGCCGCGTCAAATGCCTGCACCAGCTTGAGCACATCGTCATTTAACCGCAAATATTCTGGCGCTCTGCCGCCTGGGATAAGCAGTGCGTCATAGTCCTGCTCCCGTGCGGCGGAAAAGTCAGCATTGAGGACAAAACGGTGGCCGGGCTTTTCGCTGTAGGTCTGGGCACCGTCGAAGTCATGGATTGCCGTAATGATGTAGTCCCCCTTCGGTTTGTCGGGGCAAACGGCATCCACCTGATGACCAATCATCTGTAATGCCTGAAACGGGACCATGGTTTCATAATCTTCGGCGTAATCGCCCACCAACATCAGGATTTTCTTGCTCATCTTTCCTCACCTTTATTTATAGAGATGATTAAGATATAGCCTGGTATGGCTCAATTGCCGGAAATAAAAAAGCCCGTCAGAGCACGGGCAAAATAAGCAAATGAATTATTGCACTACAGCGCATCGAAGGTCGGGTACAGGGTATTTTCCAGATATTCAACGAAATACCAGATCTCACCGCTAAAAATAAACCACAAGCCAAATATAATAAGGATGAAAATGATTAAGGTGAGTATTATTTCAGTCTTTCCCATTGTAGCGACTACCCACCTGTCAGTGATTTACATAAGTGGGGCATTGTAACGACGCTTTCCTGTATACTCCAGTCTCATGCCGCAAGGACTTTATTACGTCCATCGTTTTTGGCGCGATAGAGCGCGTCGTCTACGCGTTTAAACAGCTCATCAATACTCTCTTCCGGTTCATGCCTTGCCACACCAATGCTGACGGTAAAACGGGGTAATCCGGGTATGGTGATACGGGTTACCGCCGCGCGGACGGATTCGGCAATCTTCATGGCAGTGTCGAGAGAGGTGCGCGGCAGCAGGATGACAAACTCTTCCCCTCCCCAGCGAAACACGAGGTCATCCTGCCTGCTGCAGGCTTCCAGCGTGCGGGAAAGGGCGATAAGCACCTCATCACCTTTCAGATGGCCGAAGAGGTCGTTGATGTTTTTAAAATGATCGGTATCCACCAGCAGCAGGCTAAATTGCTGTTGCGCGGAAAGGTGGCTCAGGTTGGTTTGATCGATAATATTGTAGAACTGGCGTCGGTTAAGTAAGCCTGTCATTGAGTCACGTAACGCCGCATTTTCCAACTCCAGTTCGAGCCTTTTTTGTTCGGTGATATCATGGATGATGCACAGCATCAGTTTGTCACCGTAAATCTCAATGGGCCCCGCGTAGGTCTGGACATGGCGGGTGGTGCCATCGGCAAGACGGTGAACAAAATTAAACGGCTTATGTCCGCCGGGCAGTGCGGCAATCTCCGTCATAATGGGCATGACACCTCTCCCCAGGGTATTTATCTCCCAGGTGTGTTTATTGCACATTTCATCATGCGAATAGCCATAAAAGCTGAGCGCGGCCAGGTTTGCATCGACAATTTGCCCGTCGCGGGCAGGGTCGATTAACAGCATTGGCGCACTGTTGGTCAGGAAAAAACGGGCGTAGAAACCCTGTTTTTTACGCTGATAGGTTGTGGAACGGCTGGCTTTCAGGCCTGATGGGGCCTGAGAAGAAATCCCTTCAAAAACGATAACATCGCCATAAGGCGTGAAGTGGGAGAGAGAGAGGCGGCAGCTTAACGGTGTATCTTGCCCGGCACGGCTAATCGTCCAGATCTCGACAATATCGTGATCGTTTTTCAGTTCAGGAACATACATCGACAACACGCTTTGCGCACTTGCGGAACAGGTGCCTTTACGCAAGCCATCCAGTGTTTTATTACCCATCAGCTGTGTTGCGGCCACATTGGCAAAAATGATCTGTTCTGAAACAGGAGATATGAGCCACACGGGCGTTTTAATTGCATTCAGCGCATCAAAACCATTTTGCGACATAGGCATTTCCTGTTCATCGGCATGTTATGCCTGACAATCACGTCAGATTAACTCGCGTCCACTCCTCTGAAACATACGCTATTCAATCCTGTCAGGCATGATTTTTTTGTGAAATAAATGCGGGATCCGTATGAATTTTACTCATGGGTATAATTTGTTTATCTGAATTTTTCTGTAGCAGCAGCCACGGAACCTGTTCCGCAGGCAATGGGCGGGAGAAAAGGAACCCCTGCAGATAGTCACAGCCAAGGCTGGTCAGTATCGCCTGCTGTTCGTCCGTTTCAATGCCCTCAGCAACGACATTCATCTCCATGGTCCGGGCGATATTAATAATGGTTTCCACCAGCTTACGGCTTTTCTCGTTTTCCAGCATAGAGGTGACAAAACTCTTATCAATTTTTAGCTCTTTTGCCGGGAGAACGCTTAACATCAGCAGGTTAGAATAGCCAGTACCAAAATCATCAATAGAGACGGTGACACCCGCATGGTTAAAGGCGTTCAGGAGCTCGATACTGCGGTCGAGGTTTTTAAGCGCAGTACTCTCTGTTACCTCCAGAATCAGCCGGGAGGGAGACAGATTATATTTTTCCAGCATCGACGAGACGATGTGAAAGATATCCGGCTGTTCGAACTGAACGGGGGATAAATTGAGCGACAATGTCCACTGACTGAAACCCTGTTCCGTCCAGAAATGAAGCTGCCGACACGCGGCCTCAATCGCCCAGTTGCCAACCGGAATAATCAAACCCGTTTGTTCCAGCGTGGGTAAAAACAGTCCCGGCAGCAAAACGCCTTGCTCCGGATGACGCCAGCGGAGAAGTGCTTCAAAACCGTGGATCGTCTTATCTTCCGCGTGCCAGGTTGGCTGATACCAGAGCTCAAACTGATCGCGTTCCAGGGCCTGAGAAAGCGCCTGAAGAAAACCCGGTTGCGCCGGCATTGTTGTTGACATCTCCGGACGGTAAATTGCCCAGCCGTTACGTCCATCCTCTTTAATATGTTGTAAGGCTGCATCAGCCTTAAACTTCAGTTCATGTAGCGTTTCGCCATCTTTCGGATAGAGGCTGATCCCCGCGCTGATGGTGGTGTTTAGCGTGTGACCGCAGAGTGAAAGCGGGCGGCGCATATCCGCGAGGAGGGTGGTGAGCAGGGTATTAAGCTTTTCATCATCACATTCGGGAACCAGCAGGATAAAAGCATCCCCGCCCAGTCTGGCCAGCGTCATCTCACGGGTAAGCCGGGACGTAATGCGCTGGGCAATAGTGATTAGTAACTCATCACCCACGCTGTGGCCCCAGGTATCATTCACGCGTTTGAAGTGATCGACATTCAGGAAGATCACGGCAAACTGTCTCTTGCTCAGCAAGGCGCTGCGAAGACAGTCCTGCATTCGGATATCCATCTGATGATGGTTTGCGAGCCCGGTGAGGGCATCGAAGCGAGCCTGAAGCTCAAGCTGGCGATTGAGTTGTCGCAAATTGTCAGTCAGCCGGGTGGTGCGCCAGTGCGAATCGATTAGCGAAATAATTAACATCACGCCAAGAAGTGAGAGTGTGGTGACGGAAACCCATATGGATAATCCCAGCTCGCCGATCCCGCCGGGAAGCGTGCGTGCCATCTCATGGAAATGCGCGGCACTCATGCCCGTATAATGCATTGCGCAGATGGCGGCACCCATGACTAAGGCCGCGAGAATGCGATTTACAAAGACCCCTTTGTGCTTATCCCGGAGACGAAAAGCCAGCCACAACGCCACACCGGAGGCGACAACCGCAATTACCACGGACAAACCGACAATCCGCTGATCCCAGAGGATGCTTCCCTCCAGCATCAATGCGGCCATACCGATATAGTGCATCGAGACCACGCCAGCGCTGAGAATGATCGTGGCGACTGTCAGTCTAAACAGGGAGAGGTGTTTGCCCGTAACGGCAATATTAATGGCCGTTGTGGAGGCTATAACCGCCGCACCAAGTGAGGCCAGGGTTATCCAGAGGTCGTAGCTCATCATCATGGGCATTTGCATCGACAGCATGCCGATGAAATGCATTGACCAGATCCCGATGCCCAGCGTTACGCCTCCGGCAATCCGCCAGAACAAAGCCGCTTTTCGGCTGGAAAGGGGAATTTTCCCGGCGCTGTCCAGAGCTACAAAGGAGGCGATAAACGCCACCAGATAAGAGACAGCAATCAACACAGGGTCCCACGATATATTGAGCATTATGCAATCCCACGCCTGAGAGGGTTACCGATTTCGCCTGCCGGCACATTTTTATCGGGCAACGAAAATGCGCATTCAAACCATATTAGTTATTTATCGTGAAAAATGACCAGTCATATAACAACTCTATACTCACCGGGAATATAAAATATATTCTCGTTTTTAACTTATTAAGCATTGCTAAACATAGACCACTATCACTAGCAAAGCGCCTTAAATACGTGGACGAACGAATCGTCTCGTCGCAGGTGATGGTATCGCTTAACGTGGTTGTGAACCAGTATCACAGCATTCGGCGCAGCACATTTTTACTAATACGCTTTTTTTACCTGACTTAAGCTAAATATCGGGTGCGTAACGGCGAAACGAGAAACCAGCGCGTTAGGTGAGGACAAACGTAAAAGTGAATGCTATAAGTCTTAATGCCGACCAAAATATAAGTTGTGGGTAAAATCATGCTAAGAAATATTAGTGTCAGGACCTTCATTGCCTGGTTCCTGTTATGCCTTTTTTTGGTAAATGCAGGTATCGTTGCTCTATTTTCCAGCAATTTCTCTCTCTTCATTTCGATTAATCTGGTTAATTTCGTTGCGCTGTTTTTGCTCTGGAGTTATATGACGAAGTTTCTTGTGACGCCGATCAATACTGTGAAAAAAAGTATTGAAGAAGTGACCGCAGGTAATCTTGGTGTCTCAATCCCTGAGTTTGGCAATAACTGCGCGGGACGATTAATCCCCGGAATTAATAGTCTTTCCAGTAACATTGCGACGCTGGTGCGTGAGATCAGGGCGTCATCTCAAAACGCCATGACCTTGTCGGATCAACTCTCTGCCCGTAGCGCTCAGCTCTCGGTGAAAACCGAGCAGCAGTCTGCCTCTCTGGTGCAAACCGCTGCCAGTATGGAGCAGATGGCGGCAAGTACCCGAAACAATGCCGATAACACCCGTCTGGCGAGCGAGCAGGCAAACGTCGCGACATTGCAGGCGCGTAAGGGAGGAGAGCTGATGGAGCAGGTTGCCAGCAATATGCAATCCATAACCGAGTGCGCGCAGCAGATGACGGAAATTATCTCCCTAATCGACGGGATTGCATTCCAGACAAATATCCTGGCGCTTAACGCGGCGGTTGAGGCGGCGCGGGCGGGCGATCACGGCAAAGGGTTCTCCGTCGTCGCGGAGGAGGTGAGAAACCTGGCGCACCGCAGTGCGGAGGCCGCGAAAAACATCAAGACGCTGATTGACGTCACCAGCAGTAATGTTACCCAGGGTGCCAGCGTCGTGTCGGAAGCGGAAAAGAATATGCATGAAATCGTGACCGGTTCCGGCAATGTCAGCCGGTTGATGGATGAGATTTCTACCTCGACCGCTGAGCAGGAGAAAGGCATTTACCAGATCACCCTGGCGCTGTCTGAACTGGAGCGGGTCACGCAAAGTAACGTCGCGATGGCGGAGGAACTCAATGGTTCCTCTGATGTCCTGCGTAATCAGGTGATTGAACTGCAAACGCGGACACGCAATTTCAGGCTTGAGCAGGGACACTCGCCGTCATCGTTGACCGGCCCTGCACCTTTCCTCCAGCGGCCCGAGCACTCGCTCTGACAGCACTTCAAAGCCTGGCATGCCAGGCTTTTCTTCTCCTGAAACACAGTATGTACAATTCCTGAGCGATTTCAGCGCCATGCGAGACATAGTTGTTGCTTAACCCCCGACGGAAGCTAGACTGACATCGAAAGAGCTAAACAGGGGGGAGGCGCAGTGGAGAGCATTAAAGGATCAGAACTTAACGTTCCTGACGCAGTTTTTGCGTGGGTGCTGGACGGTCGCGGCGGTGCCCGGCCGCTGGAAGATAATGATGTCATTGATAAAGAGCATCCCTGCTGGCTACATCTCAACTATACCCATCCGGAAAGTGCTGACTGGCTGGCCACGACCCCGTTGTTGCCCAACAATGTGCGCGACGCCCTGGCAGGAGAAAGCCTGCGCCCACGTGTGAGCAGAATGGGTGACGGAACGCTTATCACCCTGCGCTGCATAAATGGCAGTACGGATGAACGTCCCGATCAACTGGTGGCGATGCGCGTCTATATGGACGACGGGCTGATTGTGTCCACCCGCCAACGGAAGGTCCTGGCGCTGGACGACATTGTGAACGATCTCAAAGAGGGAACCGGACCGGTCGACTGCGGTAGCTGGCTGGTGGACGTCTGTGACGCCCTGACCGATCATGCGAGCGAGTTTATTGAAGAGCTGCACGATAAAATCATCGACCTGGAAGATAACCTGCTCGATCAACAGATCCCGCCGCGCGGCTTTCTGGCGTTATTGCGTAAGCAATTGATCGTGATGCGTCGCTATATGACACCGCAGCGGGATGTGTATGCCCGTCTGGCCAGCGAAAGACTCAACTGGATGAATGACGATCAGCGCCGCAGAATGCAGGACATAGCTGACAGACTCGGCAGGGGACTCGATGAGATCGACTCCTGTATCGCGCGAACGGCGGTGATGGCGGATGAAATTGCTCAGGTGATGCAGGAGTCGCTGGCGAGAAGAACCTATACGATGTCTCTGATGGCGATGGTCTTCTTACCCAGTACCTTCCTGACAGGGCTGTTTGGCGTCAATCTGGGGGGGATCCCCGGTGGTGCTTACCATTACGGCTTCACCGCGTTTTGCGTCATGTTAGTTGTTTTGATTGGTGGTGTTGCATGGTGGTTGCATCGTAGTAAATGGCTGTAAATTTACGTTTTTTTGCCCTTTTGCTGAGATTAAAACGCTCTTTTAATTGAGCGAAGTCAATAAACATCAGCCCGGCAAGGTGCAATATTACTCCCGCAGGTGAATGCAACGTCAAGCGATGGGCGTTGCGCTCCATATTGTCTTACTTCCTTTTTTTGAATTACTGCATAGCACAATTGATTCGTACGACGCCGACTTTAATAGTCGGCTTTTTTTTGCCTCCTGTTTCTCAGCGTCTACCCTAAAAGGGACGACAACCAAGCCTGGAGGGAAAGATGAGCATTTTACTCGCTCTGCTCGTGCAACAATCGCGTCAGTCCGACCCTGTTCCCACCGATCCCGTGCCGATGCCCGATCCCATACCGCGTCCGCAGCCGATGCCCGATCCGCCGCCGGATGAAGAACCGATTAAATTGTCGCATCGAACCCTGAGATCTGCGAGGATACGCGCCATCTGACCGTAAAGATCACCACGAGAGACTACTGTGACCGCTTTTTCTACCCTGAATGTTCTGCCTGCCGCCCAACTCGACAACCTCAACGAGTTGGGATATCTCACGATGACGCCTGTTCAGGCGGCCGCGCTGCCCGCTATCCTTGAGGGCCGCGACGTACGCGTGCAGGCGAAAACCGGCAGTGGGAAAACGGCCGCTTTCGGTCTTGGTCTGTTGCAGCATATTGACGCGTCGCTGTTCCAGACTCAGTCGCTGATATTGTGCCCGACCCGCGAGCTGGCAGACCAGGTCGCGGGTGAACTGCGTCGCCTGGCGCGCTTTATGCCCAATACCAAGATCCTGACGCTCTGTGGTGGACAGCCGTTCGGCGCACAGCGTGATTCGCTCCAGCATGCGCCACACATTATTGTCGCGACGCCTGGCCGCCTGCTGGATCACCTGCAAAAAGGCACCGTTTCGCTGGATGCATTAAGCACGCTGGTGATGGATGAGGCGGACAGAATGCTGGATATGGGCTTCAGTGATGCCATTGATGAAGTGATCCGCTTCGCGCCGGACGATCGCCAGACGTTGCTATTCTCTGCGACCTGGCCTGAAGCCATCGCCGCAATCAGCGGTCGCGTGCAGAAAAATCCGCTCACTATCGAGATAGACAGCGTCGACGCGCTCCCGGCCATCGAACAGCAGTTCTTTGAAACCTCACAGCAGGGAAAAATCCCGCTCCTGCAGAAATTGCTGAGCCAGCATCAGCCTGCGTCGTGCGTGGTGTTTTGTAATACTAAAAAAGACTGTCAGGCGGTGTGTGATGCGCTGAATGCGGCGGGGCAGAGCGCCTTATCTTTGCATGGCGATCTGGAACAGCGCGATCGCGATCAGACCCTGGTGCGTTTCGCCAACGGTAGCGCCCGTGTTCTGGTGGCGACAGACGTGGCGGCGCGCGGTCTGGATATCAAATCCCTTGAGCTGGTGGTGAACTTTGAGCTGGCATGGGATCCCGAAGTCCACGTCCACCGTATTGGCCGTACCGCACGTGCAGGAAACAGCGGTCTTGCCATCAGCTTCTGTGCGCCGGAAGAGGCGCAGCGCGCCAATATTCTCGCTGAAATGCTGCAGATCACGCTGAACTGGGTGAATGCACCGGGCAGCGTTAAACTCGTGCCGCTGGAGGCCGAAATGGCGACGCTGTGTATTGATGGCGGCAAAAAAGCCAAGATGCGTCCGGGTGATGTGTTAGGGGCATTAACTGGCGATATCGGTCTGGAAGGGGCGGATATCGGTAAGATTGCGGTTCATCCGGCGCATGTTTATGTGGCCGTGCGTCAGGCAGTTGCCCATAAGGCATGGAAGCAGCTGCAAAATGGCAAGATTAAAGGTAAAACCTGCCGCGTACGTCTACTGAAATAAGGCATAAAGCGTCTCAGAAGTCCTTTCTGAGACGCTAACCGATTACTTCACTTCCAGCACGTTCAGACGCAGTTCGTCCAGTTGGTTATCATCGTCTTCCGGCTGCCAGCCCGCAGGCTGCATGGGGATCTCTTCCCGGTCAAATGCCAGGTCACCGCCATTCACCACTTCTGATTCGTGGTTAATACCTTTGAAGTCAAACAGCTCAACGTCCGCCAGGTGTGAAGGGACCACGTTTTGCATCGCACTGAACATGGTTTCGATGCGACCCGGGTAACGTTTGTCCCAGTCGCGCAGCATGTCGCCAATCACCTGACGCTGCAGGTTTGGCTGAGAGCCGCACAGGTTACATGGAATGATCGGGAACCCTTTCGCCTGTGAAAAACGCTCAATGTCTTTTTCGCGGCAGTAGGCAAGAGGGCGGATCACAATGTGCTTGCCGTCATCGCTCATCAGTTTAGGCGGCATGCCTTTCATCTTGCCGCCGTAGAACATATTCAGGAACAGCGTCTGCAGGATATCATCGCGGTGATGGCCCAGCGCAATTTTGGTCGCACCCAGTTCCGTCGCGGTACGATAGAGAATGCCACGGCGCAGACGGGAGCAAAGCGAGCAGGTCGTTTTCCCTTCCGGGATCTTCTCTTTCACAATGCCGTAGGTATTTTCTTCGACGATCTTGTACTCAACGCCCAGATTTTCCAGGTATTCCGGCAGGATGTGCTCAGGGAAGCCCGGCTGTTTCTGGTCAAGGTTGACCGCTACCAGCGAAAAATTAACCGGCGCGCTTTGCTGAAGATTGCGCAGGATCTCCAGCATGGTGTAGCTATCTTTACCCCCTGACAGGCAAACCATGATGCGGTCGCCTTCTTCAATCATGTTGAAGTCTGCAATGGCTTCGCCCACGTTACGGCGCAGACGCTTTTGCAGTTTGTTCAGGTTGTATTGCTCTTTCTTGGTATTCGATTGAATTTCTTGCATTTTTATTTGTCTCGGGAGGCGTCAGGGGCACCATAGGGGCAAACCTCATTCCAAACCGGCAGTCGTGTATTCGGCATGACGATCTGATTCTGGCTCATTTCCACTATCCTGCCCCGTAAATTTCGTAAACCCTTTGCGCGTTTTCAAGCCCCTCTGACTGACAATGAAAGACGGGTTAGCGCTGGCAGATAAAAGCCAGCAGGCACAGGCATGCCGCGTATGGTACGGATTACTGCGACGAATTCAATATGCTTAGGGAATGCGTTGTCAGAATTAACCTGACAAGCAGCAAAGGGATGCTGGCGTAGGCACTGTCAACAGAGACCTACAAAACGACTTGAAGCCAGATTCAGTGATTATGTGGAAGCCAAAAGATTGAATTTGAGGGTGAGGGTGGAGCCTGATGATTAAAACCATATATGAAATATGGATATTCAGGCTTCCGCTCATTTTTTTCGAGTTGTTATAAATTATTAACAGTCCTTTGCGAGTAATTTACGGTATTGGCAGTTTTACCTGGTTCATTTCAGAGTAAATACAGTGCGTTAATTTCCAGCACTCCGCTTGCTGATTATCAAACACCCATTATATTTATTCATGTTTCCTTTCATTAAGCTCTTATTAATACATCCCTACCTGTGATTTAGCAGAACATCGAGAGGTTTTGATGAAATTCAACATGATAGTAAGAAGCCTTGCTTTAGCGGGCATTCTCGGCTCAATCAGCCTTCCCCTCAGAGCTGTTGAGGCACCGAAAGATGCTACGGCACCGACGCAACAAGCTAACAATGCCTTGTATAATCAACTTCCTTTCTCTGACAACACCGATTTCACCAATGCTCATAAAGGATTCATCGCTCCACTTCCTCAGGAGATTATCAAGGGGGAGCAAGGAAATACCATCTGGAATCCGCAACAATATTCTTTTATTAAAGAAGGTGATAAAGCTCCTGATACGGTTAACCCGAGTTTATGGCGTCAATCTCAGCTGATCAATATTAGTGGTTTATTTGAAGTCACTGAAGGCGTTTATCAGATTCGAAATCTTGACCTGTCAAATATGACCATTATTGAAGGTAAAGAAGGTATTACCGTGGTCGATCCGCTGGTTTCGGCAGAAACAGCAAAAGTCGGTATGGATCTTTACTTTAAAAATCGCGGCAAGAAACCGGTCGTTGCCATCATTTATACCCACAGCCATGTTGACCACTACGGCGGCGTGCGAGGGGTGGTTGATGAAGCGGATGTGAAAGCCGGCAAGGTCAAAGTTTATGCGCCTTCAGGGTTTATGGAAGCCGCCGTTGCGGAAAACATCATGGCGGGTAATGTCATGAGTCGTCGTGCCAGCTACATGTACGGCAACCTGCTGAAGCCAGACGCCAAAGGACAGGTAGGGGCAGGGCTTGGGACTACGACTTCAGCGGGCACGGTTACGCTGATTGCGCCGACGAATATCGTTGAGAAAGATGGTCAGAAAGAGGTCATCGATGGGCTGACCTATGACTTTATGCTCGCGCCCGGTTCTGAAGCACCCTCGGAAATGCTCTGGTATATCGAAGAGAAGAAACTTATCGAGTCAGCTGAGGATGTCACTCATACCCTGCACAATACCTATTCGCTCCGCGGCGCGAAAATACGTGAACCGTTGCCGTGGTCGAAATACATCAACCAGGCAATTGTGCGCTGGGGTGATAAAGCTGAAATTATTATGGCGCAACACCACTGGCCGACCTGGGGCAACGAAAACGTGGTCAAACTGCTGAAAAGCCAGCGTGACCTCTATCGTTACATCAACGACCAGACACTTCGGATGGCCAACGAGGGGCTGACGCGGGATGAAATAGCCGCAAACTTCAAGCTGCCGGATTCACTGGCACACACGTGGGCTAACCGCGGTTACTACGGCTCGGTCAGTCATGATGTGAAAGCCACCTATGTACTTTATCTTGGCTGGTTCGATGGCAATCCGGCGACCCTGGATGAACTGCCGCCTGAAGAAGGCGCGAAGAAATTCGTCGAGTATATGGGCGGTGCGGATGCCATTTTAAGTAAAGCGAAAACCGACTTTGAACAGGGGAACTACCGTTGGGTTGCACAGGTCGTGAGTAAAGTCGTTTTTGCTGACCCGAATAACCAGGCCGCGCGTAACCTTGAAGCGGATGCGCTGGAGCAGCTCGGTTACCAGGCTGAATCGGGGCCATGGCGTAACTTCTACCTGACAGGCGCGCAGGAGCTGCGTAACGGCGTAGTGAAGGGACCAACGCCAAATACCGCCAGCCCGGATACCGTGCGTGCTATGACGCCAGAGATGTTCTTCGATTACCTGGCTGTACATATCAACGGCCAGAAAGCCGGTGATGCCAAATCAGTGTTTAATATCGATCTGGGTAGCGACGGCGGTAAATATAAGCTTGAGCTTGAAAATGGGGTACTCAACCACACGGCTAACGCCGAGGCGAAAGACGCCGATGCCACTGTGACCCTTAATCGAGATACGCTGAACAAAATCATTCTGCAAGAGGTCACCCTCAAGCAGGCTGAGGAGAACGGCGATGTGAAGATTTCAGGTGATGGTGCGAAACTCGACGCGATGCTCGGGTATATGGATAAATTTGATTTCTGGTTTAATATCGTCACGCCGTAAACGCTTTCCCTGCGAGTCCTTTTTCTCGCAGGGACGTTTTTTCGCGGTTGCCTGTCGCTGGCGTATAATGCCTTTTTCAATCCGCCTGACAGTTCAGTGGCCGTTCCTATGACGCTCAATCGTTTTTGTTTTTTGCTCCTGCTTGTCGCTGCGATCGGCAGCTTTTTCTCCTCGTCTTCCTTTGCCGTGTGGTTCCTGCTGATCAATGTGCTGACGGTGGTCATTTATGGCGCCGATAAAACGGCAGCACGGAAAGGGATGCGCAGGGTGCCGGAAACCACGTTACTCCTGTACGGTGTTGTGGGAGGGTGGCCTGGCGCGATTTTGGGTCAACAACTCTTTCGCCATAAAACGCAAAAGCAGCCGTTCAAAACCTGGTTTTGGATCAGTGTTGTGGTGAGTCTCTCAGCCATGATGGCGCTGTATTATTTCTCTCCTTTTACCCCTTATTGAGCGTTGTCAGGACCGCACACATTCCCGTTGACCTCAAGTTAACTTGAGCTTTTAAGATGTCTTCGACATGTTGATACAGGAGTAACAACTTAAAATGAAAGACATCGATGTAGGCTTCACGCATGTTGCGTTTATGGTCAGGGACCTGGAAAAAAGCATCACGTTCTATCGCCGATACGCCGGGATGGACGTTATTCATTCGCGTGAACCCGGTCTTCCTGATGCCCGAAAAGTGGCATGGTTGACTGACCACACCCGACCTTTTGCGCTGGTTCTGGTGCAGGCAGACAACGTGACCGATACGCCGCTGGGGAATTTTGGCCACCTTGGGATTGCCTGCGCGACGCGTGAAGAAATTGACAGAAAAACGGCGATGGCTACTGAGGAAGGGGTATTACGTAAAGCACCGGAGGATCTGGGTGATCCCGTCGGGTATTACGTATTCTTTGCCGATCCTGACGGAAATACCTTAGAGCTCTCATATGGTCAGCGTGTCGGGCTGACAGCGACGGGTGAGAACGCATCTGAATAACGTGAAACGGGCCTACTGCCAAAAGTAGTAGGCCAATTCCTGGTGGGTTGCTGTTTTTTGCACAATCTGAATAATACGTGCAACAACACGGACGACAGCATCCCATGAATAGAAAATCTATTGCACTGGCAGCACTGGTGTTTTTCTCTGCGCCTGGCTGGTCAGCGTTTCAGGAGCGGGAATATAATACCTGGTATATAAAAAATGCCGTTCTCTATGACATGACGCAGACCTCGGACGGTTTTCCTGTCATGGTGAGCATATTCCAGCCTGAGCGTAAATCCGCAAATCTGGTGGTGTCGTACATCACTGAAGGCCGTTGCGATGATAATAACCAGCAGCTTAATGTGAATGGCAAAGTGCTGGCCGCAAAATATCGCTGTGTTCAGGTTGGACAGAACAGAATAGACCATTTCTCCGTGGTGGATGCGAACAGCGTCAATAGCCTGGTGACCTATCTAAAATCCGATTTCACGCTACTCCTGCAAAATGATATCAAGATTTGGGCGGCAAATATCAAAACGCCCAAATACGGTCTGACGCCGCGTTTTTAAAATCCTGCTACGCTTGTTTGTTGTATCAGGAGCATGAAGATGAAGAACAAAGACGAACAAACAGGATTAGTGGGGCTGGCGATCGGCGCCGCTGTTATTGGACTGGTTTCCGCACAGAGACCGATCGATCGCGACAGCATAGTGGATGAACTGGTCAGGCTGGGCAGGCAGAAAGGCGATGGTGTCGAAGATGAGGTTTTCGTTAAAGCCGCTCAGCTGGTGAGAAAAGGGGTATAACGATGGCTGAAGTACGTCATGCGCAGTGCCATTGTGGCGCGGTAGCCTTTACGGTCGAACTCTCTGATGGCTTTAACACCGCGCGGCGCTGCAGCTGCTCTTTTTGTCGTATGCGGGGCGCAGTCGCGGTTTCTGCTCCGTTATCGGGAATTACCGTAACCAAAGGCGAGGACAAGCTGACGGAGTACCGTTTTCACACCGGGACGGCGCGGCATTTCTTTTGCTCAGTCTGCGGAATATATACGTTCCATCAGCGTCGCTCTAACCCTAATGAATACGGCGTGAATGTGTCCTGTATTGAAAATGTCTCGCCGTTTGATTTCCCCGAAGTGACGGTAATGGACGGCGTCAACCATCCGAAGGACGGCGAAAGTGGGGTGTTTGGTTATCTCTCGTTTCGCAAAAGAGAGACCCATAAAAGCTAATTACTGCATGGGCAGGATTAACCGCCTTCCAGTCGGGTCAACAACGCACCGAGATGTCCGACAATATCGCGGAAATCAAAAATCAACGCCATCCACAAACAGGCTAAAAGAGTCAGTACGGTTAAGGATAGACGAGCAAACAACGCAGTTGTCCTTAATGAAGAAAGGGCTATCTGCGCAGTCTAACCTGCTTTCTCTCAACTTAGCCTCAACCAAAACCTTTCTGAAGCTACCATTTGTGATGGCATTCAAAAAAAAGCCCGCATTTCGCGGGCTCTGATCATCAGAACTGGTAAACTAGACCTAACGCGACGACATCATCGGTGCTGATGCCGTTGTCTTTGTAGAAGTTATCATCTTCATCCAGCAGGTTGATTTTGTAATCAACGTAGGTGGACATGTTCTTGTTGAAATAGTAGGTAGCGCCTACATCCGCATATTTAACCAGGTCCTGATCGCCCTGACCGTTGGCCAGGTCTTTACCTTTAGACTGCAAATAAGAAATGGCCGGACGCAGACCGAAATCGAACTGGTACTGCGCAGTCACTTCAAAGTTCTGGGTTTTGTTCGCCACGGCGTCGGTATTATCACCATACGGGGTCATGTTGCGGGTTTCAGAATACATCGCCGCCAGATAGATATTATTGGCATCATATTTCAGGCCTGCCGTCCAGGCATCTGCTTTATCACCGCCCGCAGTGGTATTCGTCACCTGGTCGTTGGTACGGTCAGAAGAGGTGTACGCAGCACCGGCGCTGATGCCCATGCCAAGGTCGTAGGTGGTCGAAATACCGAAGCCGTCACCGTTCTCATGACGCGTGTCGCGGCCATTATTGGTGCCTTCCTGGTTGTTGCTGGCATCTTCATTTTTGCCCTGATACTGCAGCGCAAAGTTCAGACCCGGCACCAGACCGTAGAAGTCGGTGTTACGATAGGTTGCGACGCCGTTCGCACGGCCAGTCATAAAATTATCCGCATTGGTGTAAGAGTCGCCGCCGAATTCAGGGAGCATATCGGTCCAGCCTTCCACGTCGTACAGCACGCCATAGTTACGGCCATAATCGAACGAGCCGTAGTCACCCACTTTTACACCGGCGAAGGCCAGACGCGTCCAGGACTGGTTATCAGACCCTTCAGTGTTATTAGCCTGAATGTTGTACTCCCACTGGGCGTAGCCGGTCATCATGTCATTGATCTGCGTCTCACCCTTGAAACCCAGACGCATGTAGGTTTGGTCGCCATCTTTAGAGGCGTCATCAGAGAAGTAGTGCAGGCCGTCTACTTTTCCGTACAGGTCTAATTTGTTGCCATCTTTATTATAAATTTCTGCCGCATGTGCTGCGCCAGCCATTAACAGAGCCGGAATCATCAGAGCCAGTACTTTTCTTTGCATTTTGGTATTCCTTTGCGGTTGTTTTTATTTAATTACCTGTTGAACTTTCCAAATAAGAAAGTGGTCTCATGCTAAAACACTCCGCAGAAGAGTAATAAAATATAATTGTTACGAATTGAGTTAAATCTAAACTGAATTAAACCACGGTAATGATCATTTGTTTGGTGAATAATTAAGGTTATACCATAACAAATAAAAATTTTTAATGAGTCGCCAGTTCAGGTAGTCTTTCCGTCGTTATATGCCTTTAAGATTATTTATCCATAATTCACATGAATGTTATTTAGGTAGCTAAAAGATATTCATTGATTATCTGGATTAGCCCGATGTGAAAGCATCGGGCTTTTTTTATGACAAAAAAAAGCCCGGACGAGCCGGGCAGTGGCGTTAGTCGCTGGCTGATTTTTCGGCCTTCCCGGCCAGCTGTGCCAGGAAGTCATACCGTTTTTGCAGATCGGCGGCGGCGTCTTTCCAGAGTTGTTCCGCCACCTCAGGCTGTTGCGCATTGAGGCGACGGAAGCGCTGCTCCTGCATCAGCGTCTCTGCCAGCGCATCTGACGGCGGACGCGAATCCAGCGCCAGCGGTAATTTACCCTCGTCCGCACGGCGTGGATCGAACCGGTACAGCGGCCAGAAGCCGGTCGCCGTCAGTTGACGCATCTGATCGTGGCTGAGCGCCAGATCGTAGCCATGCTCTTCGCACGGGCTGTAGGCAATGATCAGCGATGGGCCGGGATAGGCTTCTGCTTCCTGAATCGCTTTCACCGTCTGGTTAAGCTGCGCGCCGAGCGAGATTTGCGCGACGTAAACGTGGCCGTACATCATCATACTCACGCCGAGATCCTTGCGTGCTTTGCGCTTACCGTGTTCACCAAATTTCGTGACGGCGCCCAGCGGTGTGGCTTTCGACGCCTGCCCACCCGTATTGGAATAACACTGCGTATCCAGAACCAGGATGTTGACGTTTTCGGTGAGGCTCAGGACGTGATCCAGCCCGCCAAAGCCGATGTCGTAAGCCCAGCCGTCGCCGCCAATCAACCAGATGGATTTTTCGACCAGCGCGTCAGCGTCGGTCAGCAACTGCTCTGCACCCGCGACCCCCTGAAGGGCGTGACGCAACGCTGCCACCTGCTCGCGACGCACGTCGGGTGTCGCTTCGGCGTGAAGCGCGGCATTCAGTTCGGCAGGAATTTGCCCGGCGAACTGCTCCAGCAAGCGCATCACTCGCGCGCGGTGTTGATCAACGGTGAGGCGGAAGCCCAGGCCAAACTCGGCGTTATCCTCAAATAGTGAGTTTGCCCAGGCCGGACCGCGACCCTTTTCATCGGTGGTATAAGGCGTAGAGGGCAAATTACCGCCGTAGATGGACGAGCAGCCGGTGGCGTTAGCAATCAACATCCGGTCGCCATACAACTGAGTAAGCAGCTTGATATACGGCGTTTCACCGCAGCCGGAACAGGCACCAGAGTATTCGAACAGCGGCGTGATGAGCTGCGAAGTCCGAATATCAATCCGTTCCAGTTTGCTGCGATCGATTTCCGGCAGATTCAGGAAGAAGTCATAGTTCTCTTTCTCTTCTTCAACGTGCTCCAGGCGCGACATCATGTTGATTGCTTTAATGTCCGGGTTCTGCCTGTCTTTCGCCGGGCAGACCTCAACGCAGAGGTTACAGCCGGTGCAATCCTCCGGCGCGACCTGCAGAACGTATTTCTGTCCGCGCATATCGCGGGATTTTACATCCAGCGAGTGCAGGCTGGCCGGTGCGTCTTCCATCGCTTCCGGTGACACGACCTTGGCACGAATGGCCGAGTGCGGGCAGGCCGCGACGCAGTGGTTGCATTGCGTGCATAGCTCTTCTTTCCAGATCGGGATTTCTTCGGCGATATTGCGCTTTTCCCAGCGCGTGGTACCCATCGGCCAGGTTCCATCAGGCGGCAGCGCGGAGACGGGCAGGGCGTCACCCAGCCCGGCCAGCATGGCTGCCGTTACGGTCTTAACGAAATCAGGCGCCGCATCAGAGACCACCGGAGGACGGTTCGGACTGGCGTCATTCACCGGCTGCAGCGGCACCTCGGACAGCGACTCGCGCGCCAGCGCCAGCGCCTGCCAGTTACGCTCTACCAGCTCCTGTCCCTTGCTGCTGTAGCTTTTGGCGATCGCGCCCTGCAACTCTACCAGTGCGCTGTCGCCCGGCAGGATTTGGGTCAGATGGAAGAAGGCCATCTGCATCACGGTATTGATACGTGCAGCCAGGCCACATTCGCGGGCAATTTTTGCCGCGTTGACCACATAGAATCGGGCATTTTTCTGGTTCAGGACCGTCTGTACTTCCTGCGGCAGACGCGCCCAGACCTCATCCGCGCTATACGGCGTATTGAGGAGGAAAATACCGCCTGGCTTCAGGCGCTCCGCCATCTGGTATTTGTCGATAAACTGCAGCTGGTGGCAGCCAACAAAGTCGGCCTGAGAAATCAGGTAGGCCGAGCGGATAGGGTGCTCGCTGACGCGCAGGTGGGAAACGGTCAGGCCACCCGCTTTTTTGGAGTCGTAGACGAAGTAACCCTGCGCATACCACGGGGTCGAGTTACCGATGATCTTGATGTTATTTTTGGTCGCCGAGACGCTGCCATCGCTGCCCAGGCCGTAAAACAGTGCTTCAAGTTTGGCGGTTGAAGGCAGCGTATTTTCCGGCAACGGCAGGGACAGGTTCGTGACATCATCATAGATACCCACCGTAAAGCGCGGTTTGGGTTTTGCTTCCCGCAGTTCATTAAATACCGCCAGCACGCACTCCGGCCCGAACTCTTTGGAGGATAAGCCATAGCGACCGCCGATCACCCGCGGAAGTGTTTCTCGCTCGCCCTGGTTAAAGGCTTCTGCCAGGGCGGTCATGACGTCCAGGTAAAGCGGTTCAGCGTGCGCCCCAGGCTCTTTGGTTCGGTCGAGCACCGCCACCGTACGCGCGCTTTCCGGCAGGGCAGAGAGCAGATGTTTGGCCGAGAACGGGCGATACAGACGCACTTTAAGTACGCCGACCTTTTCTCCACGGGTCAGCAGCTCGTCAACCACCTCTTCACAGGTGCCGATGGCGGAACCCATTAGCACAATCACGCGTTCAGCCTGCGGATGGCCGTAGTATTCGAACGGCTTGTACGTGCGCCCGGTCGCGGCGGCAAAATCATTCATTGCCTGCTCGACGTGGTCATAAACCGCGTTGTACCACGGATTCGTGGCTTCACGGGACTGGAAATAGGTGTCCGGATTGGCTGATGTCCCGCGAATTACCGGGTGTTCCGGGTTAAGGGCACGGGCGCGATGCGCGTCGATTTCCGCCTGCGGCAAAAGATTCAGGATAGTATCGTCCGCCAGCGGGACGATTTTGTTGATTTCGTGAGACGTGCGGAAACCATCAAAGAAGTGGATAAACGGCACGCGGCTTTTAAGCGTGGCGATATGCGAAATCAACGCAAAATCTTGTGCTTCCTGAACGCTGCTGGCGCAGAGCATGGCGCAGCCTGTCTGACGCACGGCCATCACGTCGGAGTGATCGCCAAAGATCGAGAGCGCATGGGTCGCAACGGTACGTGCGGCGACGTGCAGGACGAAGGGGGTCAGCTGGCCGGCGAGTTTGTACAGCGTCGGGATCATCAACAACAATCCCTGTGAGGAGGTAAACGACGTGGAGAGCGCGCCTGTCTGCAGCGCACCATGAACCGTAGCGATCGCTCCCGCTTCAGACTGCATTTCAACCACTCTCGGGACATCACCCCAGACGTTTTTTACCCCGTTTCCCGCCCAGGCATCCGCCTGTTCCGCCATGGTCGAGCTTGGCGTAATCGGGTAGATGGCGATAACTTCGCTGGTGCGAAACGCGACTGAGGCAACTGCACCATTACCGTCAATAGTTTGCATAGGACGACACCCTTACATTGCGCAAAAAAGAGGGCCTGTCATAAGACGACAAGCCTTGAATATTATCTCTTTAGTCTAGCAAACAGGGGGTTTTACGATTTTCGCTTTTGTGTCCTCGATATTCTCGTCATCAATGAGTAGATCAACTAAAGGGTAAAAAAATTGCGAGAAATTGTTTCAGTAGCGCATAAATACGCACATCCGCTCTCGACGACACGGGAGGTGATGCCTATTATGCATAGGTTTCGCATTATTTACGGGGGAGAGAGCATGCGTTCAGCATTTTTGATTGGGTGTGCCGCATTATTATTGTCGGCATGTAGCAGTGAGCCTGTTCAGCAGGCGACGGCGGCTCACGTAGCGCCGGGAATGAGAGCGTCAATGTCCAGCTCAGGACAAGCCAACTGTGCCATGATTGGCGGCTCGCTGTCGGTTGCCCGCCAGCTTGATGGTTCAGCTATTGGGATGTGCGCGTTGCCAAACGGCAAACGCTGCAGTGAACAGTCGCTTGCCGTTGGCAGCTGCGGTAATTACTGATCAGTCAACACGTTTAAACATCAGCGTTTTGTCGGCGGTCGCCAGCGTTAACTGGTCTTCCGTCAGGTCGACCTGCGCCCCTTTGCGCAGCATGTCGCCGAGGGTGTGATCCAGTTCGTTAAGCTGCGGTTCAGTACAGAGTTTGCGCGTCATTGCCAGCGTTTTCACTGTCAGCTCACCTTCGGACAATTTCCCCTGTCCGTTGAAGCGGTTACACATCGTGCCAGACACGCTGATGTTATCTACCAGGTTCAAAGCGGGCAGCGTGTTAAAACTGATCTCAGGTGGTGTTGTCATGCCCTTCACGGCTTTGCCATCCACATTTTCCAGTACAAAACGATGGTTCTTCAGCTGCTCTGGCTGAACGGACGCTTTGCCCGGATTAACGCAGCCGGTCAGGACAAGACTGATAACACTTAACGCAATGAGCTTTTTCATTTTTGTTCTCAAATAATAAATACTGTGAATCTTTTACCAGTGTAACGATACGCTGACGTGCGTTAATGGGGTTTATCTGAAAGTGCGGGGAGAGCCGGGCAACGCAGCGGTTGCCCGGAATGACGATTAATGAGATTTAAACCCGGCTGCGGTCATCAATATGCGAAAGAGCATACTGACCGCAGCCAGCGCCAGTACGCTGCCGCCCCAGATAATGGCCAGCCACAACACTCTTTTCCAGACCGGTTGTTGCATCAGTGATAACCCTCCCCATGCTGAACTTTGCCGCGAAATACGTAGTAACTCCAGAAGGTGTAGACCAGAATGACGGGGATGACCAACAGTGCACCCACCAGCATAAAGCCCTGGCTTTGCGTTGGCGCAGCGGCCTGCCACAAGGTGATGGATGGCGGAATAATATGCGGCCAGATGCTGATCCCAAGCCCGCTAAAACCAAGGAATATTAGCCCTAACGTCAGGATAAACGGACGGTTATGGCTGTCAGGATTATTCAGGCAGCGCCACTGATACAGGCTAAAAATCACGACCAGCGCAGGAACCGGCAGCAGATAAAACAGATTCGGCAGCGTAAACCAGCGTGCGGCAATGGCCGGGTGGGCAAGCGGCGTCCAGAGGCTGATCGCCGCAATAAATGCCAGCAGGATAATCAGTAACGTTTTGGATAACGCCCGCATCCTTTGCTGCAGCGCATTTTCGCTTTTCATTACCAGCCATGTCGATCCCAGCAACGCGTAGGCCACCATCAGACCCGCACCGCAGAACAGGTTAAATGCGGTAAACCAGTCAAACGGACCACCCGTATACGTTCGGCCTGTCACGGTAAAACCGTTAATGACGGCGCCCACCGTCACGCCCTGGGTAAACGTTGCCAGAATGGAACCGCCAATAAACGCTTTATCCCAGAAGGGGCGGTGGGCGGGCGTGGCTTTAAAACGAAACTCGAATGCCACCCCGCGGAAAATAAGTCCGATCAGCATTAATGTCAGCGGAATGGTGAGGGCATCAACGATCACCGCATACGCCAGCGGGAATGCGCCGAACAGGGCGGCGCCGCCAAGCACCAGCCAGGTCTCATTGCCGTCCCATACCGGCGCGACGCTGTTGACCATCACATCACGATCGTCAGCGTTTGGCGTTGCGGGGAACAACATCCCGATCCCCAGATCAAAGCCGTCCATGACGATATACATCAGCGTGGCAAAGACGATGATCACAAACCAGATAATGGAAAGATCGATACCCATTACGGCTGCTCCTTATGTTCAGTAGTGACGGCTGAAAGCGGGCGTGCAGGACGTCCATCGGACGCGGTGGCGAAAGATTCGTGTGGCTGCGGGCCTTTTTTGATGAGGCGAACCATATAGCTGTAGCCGACGCCAAACACCGAGGTGTAGACGACGAAGAAGGCCAGCAAACTCACGCTCATATGCAGATCGCCGTGGGCTGATACCGCATCCTTCGTTCGCTGGAGTCCATAGACCACCCACGGCTGGCGGCCCACTTCGGTGGTGACCCAGCCTGCCAGAATCGCAATCAGCCCGGATGGGCCCATTAACAGGGCAAACCACAGGAACGGGCGGGATGAATAAACGCGTTTTTTGTAGCGCAACCAGAGCGCCATCACCCCAAGCAGCAACATCAGCATGCCTAAGCCCGCCATGATGCGGAATGACCAGAAGACGATGGTCGAGTTTGGGCGATCTTCTTTCGGGAACTCCTTAAGGGCAGGGACCTGTTTATCCAGGCTGTGCGTCAGGATAAGACTTCCCAGCGCCGGGATCTCCAGACCAAAGCGGGTGCGCTCTTGCTCCATGTCAGGCCAGCCAAACAGCAGCAACGGGGTCGGCTCGCCCGGTGGGTTTTCCCAGTGGCCTTCAATGGCGGCAATTTTGGCGGGTTGATGCTTAAAAGTATTCAACCCATGCATATCACCAACCATAGCCTGGAGGGGAGCGACAATCAGCGTCATCCACAGTGCCATTGAAAACATTGCCCGTATGGCAGGATTATTATTCCCGCGCAGCAAATGCCATGCTGCGGATGCACCAACAAACAGGGCGCTACTGAGGAACGCGGCGATCGACATATGCAGCAGGCGGTAAGGGAAGGAGGGGTTGAACACCACAGCGAACCAGTCCACCGGCACCACCTGGCCGTTGACAATCTCATAGCCCTGCGGGGTCTGCATCCAGCTATTCGAAGAGAGGATCCAGAAGGTGGAGATAATAGTCCCCAGCGCCACCATGCAGGTGGAGAAGAAGTGCAGTCCCGGTCCGACTTTCTTCCAGCCGAACAGCATCACGCCGAGGAAACCGGCCTCAAGGAAGAATGCGGTAAGCACTTCGTAGGTCAGGAGTGGGCCGGTAATACTGCCCGCAAACTGTGAAAAGCCGCTCCAGTTGGTGCCAAACTGGTAGGCCATGACCAGGCCGGAGACTACGCCCATGCCAAAGTTAACGGCAAAAATCTTCGACCAGAAATGGTAAAGCGAGCGCCAGACCGGATTTTTTGTTTTCAGCCATAATCCTTCGAGCACGGCAAGATAGCTTGCCAGGCCGATGGTGATTGCCGGGAAAATAATGTGAAAGGATACGGTAAAGGCAAACTGTATCCGCGCAAGGTGAAAAGCATCCAAACCAAACATGCACAGCCTCAATGTCAAACGGTGTGTTGTTATGGTATAGGCGCAGAGATCGGACTATCAGACGCAGAACAGCGAATTTTAACCATAACAGTTTGATTCAGACTCCCGCTTTTACAAACTGATATAGATTACCGTTACGGAATAAAAAAATTATTTTTATGAATTTTACGCATCAATCCGCTTGCTTTGCCGTCAGCAACATGCGTTAATGGATTTCTGGTTTTGAGTCCAAAAAAATATCTGACGTAGTTTTATAAAGCAGTTCTCATCACGTTGTGCCTCTCCGCAGCCTCTCTTGGGTCTTTATCTACATTCCGATTCGTTTTGTTTAAAACCAATATTGCCCAATCGGCCCATTAGTAATTTACGTTTTTACGTTAACAGGAGAATCCTATGACTTCTTATATCCATTTCCGCTGCCCATGCTGTCATGGCTCGCAGTACCGCACTTCAGTCTTTGATGTGTCTGAGAAAAACCCATTCGGCGCAAAATGCATTTTTTGCAAATCGTCGATGATCACGCTCGACCACCTCGCTGCTGCGCGTTCCGCGATGAATCACACCACCGAGTACCGTAAGTAATCTACCCGGTTTTTCATAACAGTTAGCAAAATCTTCTCTTTTTCTCCTGCTGATATACACTGTCGGCAATAAGGAGAATCTGATGAAAAAATACCAGCGTCTGGCGCAACAAATTATCTCGCAAATTGAGCTTGGCGTATGGCTGCCGGGCGATAAACTGCCTTCCCTGCGAGAGCAGGTGGCGAGCAGCGGCATGAGTTTCATGACTGTTGGCCACGCGTATCAGATGCTGGAAAGTCAGGGACGCATTGTCGCCAGGCCACAATCGGGCTATTACGTTGCCTCCCGCCCGACCACGCACCAGCCTGTACCGCCTGCCCAGGTGATGCGTGACGAAGCGGTGGATATCAACACCTATATCTTCGATGTCCTTCAGGCCAGCCGCGATCCGTCTGTCGTTCCTTTCGCATCCGCCTTTCCCGATCCCCGGCTTTTCCCGCTTCAGCAGCTCAACCGCTCGCTGGCTAACGTCAGCAAAACGGCGACTGCGATGAGCGTGATTGAAAACCTGCCGCCGGGTAACGCTGAACTCCGCCACGCCATTGCGCGCCGCTATGCGCAGCAGGGGATGAACATCTCGCCGGACGAAATTGTCATTACCGCAGGCGCGCTCGAAGCGCTGAACCTGAGTTTGCAGGCGGTGACGGAGCCTGGCGACTGGGTGATTGTCGAGAACCCCTGCTTTTATGGCGCGCTGCAGGCGCTGGAACGCCTGAAGCTCAAAGCGTTGTCGGTCGCCACGGACGTCCGGGAGGGGATAGACCTGAACGCCCTTGAACAGGCGCTGAATGACTATCCGGTAAAAGCCTGCTGGCTGATGACTAACGGCCAGAATCCACTTGGTTTTACGCTAAGTGCAGAGAAAAAAGCCCGTCTGGTCGCCCTCCTGACGAAGCATAACGTCACCCTGATTGAGGACGATGTATACAGCGAGCTCTATTTCGGCCGCGAAAAACCGCTTCCGGCAAAAGCCTGGGATCGGGACGACATGACGCTTCACTGCTCCTCTTTTTCAAAATGTCTGGTGGCGGGATTTCGTATCGGCTGGGTGGCGGCCGGAAAACATGCGCGACGCATTCAGCAGTTGCAATTGATGAGCACGTTATCGACCAGCTCCCCTATGCAGCTTGCGCTGGTGGACTACCTGGCGACTAAACGCTACGACGCCCATCTTCGCCGCCTGCGACGAACGCTCGCTGAGCGAAAACAGCAAGCCTGGCAGTCACTGCTGCGCCATATGCCCGTCGGGGTCAAAATTCACCATAACGACAGCGGCTACTTTTTATGGCTGGAGCTTCCGGCACAGCTGGATGCCGGGCTGCTAAGTGAAAAGGCCTTAACGCACCATATCAGCATTGCGCCAGGAAAAATGTTTTCCACCTCTGACGCATGGACACCGTTCTTCCGTTTTAATACCTCCTGGGCGTGGGGAGAGCGAGAAGAGCAGGCGGTGATTCAGTTAGGAAAATTAATTAGCACGATGTTGAAATAATCTTTTTCCCCTTATTTAAATAAACATTTCTTATCCTGATGACGGCGCTACGAATATTTCGCAGTGCCCGGTCATAGGAAATCTGCATACTGCCTCGCGCCGCTAACCCCTTGTCTATAATCCAGTTAACGGGGAATGCGCCCTCGGTCACACCTTGATGAAATTTCCTGAAGCCAAACGGTGCGGCGCAATTGCGCGGTCTACGTTTAATAAGGGAGATATTTTTACGGCACGGCTGCCGCTAAATTTCATTGCGACAGGAGTAATTCTTATGAGCAAAAAATTTGCCCGCAGCAGTCTGTGCGCGCTCGGCATGACTATCATGACAGCGCACGCCGCAGAACCACCTAAGGCGATGGGTGACGGGGAAGGTCGTCTGGATATTATTGCCTGGCCGGGCTATATCGAGCGTGGGCAGACCGATAAAAACTATGACTGGGTCACCCAGTTTGAAAAAGAGACCGGTTGTGCCGTTAACGTGAAAACGGCGGCCACGTCAGATGAAATGGTCAGCCTGATGGCGAAAGGGGGATACGATCTGGTCACCGCGTCAGGCGATGCATCGCTTCGCCTGATCATGGGCAAACGCGTTCAGCCGATAAATCCCGAACTCATCCCGAACTGGAAAACCCTCGACACGCGCATTGTGAAGGGGGAATGGTTTAACGTGGGCGGCAAGGTCTACGGTACACCCTATCAGTGGGGGCCTAACCTGCTGATGTACAACACCAAAACCTTCCCGACGCCACCGGACAGCTGGAGTGTGGTCTTTACCAAACAGGATCTGCCGGACGGTAAAACCAATCAGGGTCGCGTGCAGGCATATGACGGGCCAATTTATATCGCCGATGCGGCGCTGTTCGTCAAAGCCACCCAGCCACAGCTGGGCATCAGCGATCCCTACCAGCTCACCGAAGAACAATATGCCGCGGTGCTGAAAGTGCTTCGCGACCAGCATGCCCTGATCCACCGCTACTGGCATGACACTACCGTCCAGATGAGCGACTTCAAAAATGAAGGCGTTGTGGCTTCCAGCGCCTGGCCATATCAGGCAAATGCGCTGAAGGCTGAGAACCAGCCCATCGCCACCGTCTTCCCGAAAGAAGGGGTAACCGGCTGGGCGGATACCACCATGCTCCACGCCCAGGCAAAACACCCGATGTGCGCCTACAAATGGATGAACTGGTCGCTGACGCCAAAAGTGCAGGGCGATCTGGCGGCATGGTTCGGCTCACTGCCCGTCGTGCCTGAAGGGTGTAAAGCCAGTACGCTGCTGGGTGATAAAGGTTGTGAAACAAACGGTTATAACGAGTTCGACAAAATCCTGTTCTGGAAAACCCCGACCGCTCAAGGTGGCAAATTCGTGCCGTACAGCCGCTGGACGCAGGATTACATCGCCATCATGGGTGGACGATAATCGCCCGGGAGCAGAACATGACGTACGCAGTAGAATTTAATAATGTTTCCCGGCTGTATGGCGATGTGCGGGCGGTGGACGGGGTGACCATTGCCATTCGCGACGGGGAGTTTTTCTCCATGCTGGGGCCTTCGGGCTCCGGCAAAACTACCTGCCTGCGCCTGATAGCGGGTTTTGAACAGCTGTCAGGCGGCACGATTTCTATTTTCGGCAAAGAGGCGAGCGCGCTACCGCCATGGGAGCGGGATGTAAATACCGTCTTTCAGGATTATGCGCTGTTCCCGCATATGTCGATCCTCGATAACGTCGCCTACGGGCTGATGGTGAAAGGCGTCGACAAGAAGAAACGCCATGCCCAGGCGCGTGATGCCCTGGAAAAAGTGGGGCTGAGCTTTGCCATCGCCCGCAAACCTTCGCAACTTTCCGGCGGCCAGCGCCAGCGTGTCGCCATCGCCCGGGCGCTGGTCAATGAACCGCGCGTCCTGCTGCTGGACGAACCGCTGGGCGCGCTCGATCTCAAACTGCGCGAACAGATGCAATTCGAGCTGAAGAAACTTCAGCAGGAACTCGGCATTACCTTTATTTTCGTCACCCACGATCAGGGCGAAGCGCTCTCCATGTCGGACCGGGTGGCGGTATTCAATAACGGCCGCATCGAGCAGGTGGATACCCCGCGCGATCTCTATATGCGTCCGCGCACGCCGTTTGTCGCCGGTTTTGTGGGCACGTCCAACGTCTTTGATGCAGCGCTTGCGCAGAAAATTTGCGGCATGGAAGGTATCTATTCCCTGCGCCCGGAACATATTCGCCTGAACGAGGGCGGTGAGGTTCAGGTTCAGGGTATCGTGCAGGCCGTTCAGTATCAGGGAGCCGCCACGCGCCTGGAGCTGAAGCTTGCCGAGGGGGCCAAACTGCTGGTCAGCCAGGCCAACCTCAGCGATGTCTCGCTGCTGAGCGGCATTGCGCCGGGGCAGGCGGTGATGGCCTCGTGGTCACGCGAGGCGATGATTCGCCTGCATGAGGAAAGGTGAAATGGATATGAGTGTCGCTCATCCTCCCGCACCGCACGGCCGCTTGAGCCGCATGACGGCACTGTTCTGGCGTAAGCCGTCGCTCGGCCTGTTCCTGCTGCTGCTTGCCCCGCTGATGTGGTTTGGCATCGTCTATCTCGGATCGCTGCTGACCCTGCTGTGGCAGGGGTTTTACACCTTTGACGACTTCACCATGGCGGTTACGCCGGACCTGACGCTGGCGAATATTCAGGCGCTCTTCAATCCGGCAAACTACGACATCATCCTGCGCACCTTAACGATGGCGATCGCGGTCACGTTGGCCAGCGCCATTCTGGCATTCCCGATGGCCTGGTATATGGCGCGTTACACCCGCGGCAAGTGGAAAGCGTTCTTCTATATCGCCGTGATGCTGCCGATGTGGGCGAGCTACATTGTCAAAGCCTACGCCTGGACGTTGCTGCTGGCGAAGGATGGTGTGGCGCAATGGTTTCTCAGTCATATGGGGCTGGAGCCGATCCTCACCTCACTTCTTACGCTCCCGGCGATAGGCGGTAACACGTTATCCACCTCCGGGCTGGGGCGCTTTCTGGTCTTTGTCTATATCTGGCTGCCGTTTATGATCCTGCCTGTGCAGGCCGCGCTGGAACGTCTGCCAGCGTCGTTACTGCAGGCTTCAGCCGACCTCGGCGCGCGCCCCCGCCAGACCTTTCGCTATGTTGTATTGCCGCTGGCGATCCCGGGAATTGCCGCGGGTTCAATATTTACCTTTTCCCTGACGCTGGGGGATTTCATCGTCCCGCAGCTGGTGGGGCCGCCGGGCTATTTCATCGGTAACATGGTCTACGCTCAGCAGGGCGCTATCGGCAATATGCCCATGGCGGCTGCGTTTACGCTGGTTCCCATTGTGCTGATTTCGCTTTATCTGGCGTTCGTGAAACGTCTGGGAGCATTCGATGCACTCTGAACGCGCACCGTTGTTCCTGAAAGTGGCGGCATGGGGAGGCGTCATCTTCCTGCACTTCCCGCTGCTGATTATCGCGATCTACGCCTTTAACACTGAAGATGCTGCCTTCAGCTTCCCGCCGCAGGGGCTGACGCTCAAGTGGTTTAGCGTGGCGGCGGGGCGTGGCGATATCATTGAATCCGTGACGTTGTCACTTCAGATTGCCGCGCTCTCCACCGCCATTGCCCTGGTGCTTGGCACGCTTGCTGCAGCGGCACTTTGGCGAAGCGACTTTTTTGGCAAAAACGCCATTTCACTATTGCTGCTGTTGCCCATTGCCTTACCGGGAATCATTACCGGTCTGGCGCTGCTGACCGCATTTAAAACGATCAACCTTGAACCGGGTTTTTTCACCATCGTTGTCGGGCACGCCACATTCTGCGTGGTGGTGGTGTTCAACAACGTCATTGCCCGGTTCAGACGCACCTCCTGGAGTCTGGTGGAGGCGTCAATGGATCTCGGGGCCGACGGGTGGCAAACCTTCCGCTATGTGGTGTTGCCCAATCTGGGTTCAGCACTTCTGGCGGGCGGAATGCTGGCCTTTGCCCTGTCGTTTGACGAAATCATCGTCACAACCTTTACGGCGGGACACGAGCGCACGTTACCGCTGTGGTTGCTCAATCAGCTCGGCCGTCCTCGCGACGTGCCGGTCACCAACGTTGTTGCACTGTTGGTCATGCTGGTGACAACTTTCCCCATTCTGGGTGCCTGGTGGCTAACCCGCGATGGCGAGAACATCGCCGGCAGCGGGAAATAACATTGATTTGAACAGGACAATGCTATGCAAACACATCTGCTGATAAAGGGTGAACTGGTCGCCGGACAAGGCGAAAAGCAGCCGGTATACAACCCGGCCACCGGAGAAGTACTGCTGGAGATTGCTGAAGCCTCTGTCGCGCAAGTTGACGCGGCTGTTCAGGCCGCCGATCGGGCTTTTATCGACTGGGGGCAGACCACGCCCAAAGCGCGTGCGGAATGTCTGCTGAAACTGGCTGACGCCATTGAGGCGCAGGGTGAAGAATTTGCCAGGCTTGAATCGCTCAACTGCGGGAAGCCGCTCCACTGTGCTCTGGGGGATGAAATTCCGGCGGTGGTCGACGTGTTTCGTTTCTTCGCCGGGGCGGCCCGCTGCCTGAACGGTCTGGCCGCAGGTGAATACCTTGAGGGGTACACCTCGATGATCCGCCGTGATCCGGTGGGGGTAGTTGCATCGATTGCGCCGTGGAACTACCCGCTGATGATGGCAGCATGGAAGCTGGCACCCGCGCTGGCTGCCGGTAACTGCGTGGTGATCAAACCCTCTGAAATCACGCCGCTGACGGCGTTAAAACTGGGAGAACTGGCGAAAGATATCTTCCCGGCAGGCGTTGTGAACGTGTTATTTGGTCGCGGTAAGACGGTTGGCGATCCGCTCACCGGGCATGACAAAGTCCGCATGGTGTCGCTGACCGGTTCAATTGCCACCGGCGAGCATATCATCGGCCATACGGCGTCCTCCATTAAGCGCACCCACATGGAGCTGGGCGGTAAGGCTCCGGTGATCGTTTTTGATGATGCTGACCTGGACGCGGTTGTCGAAGGGGTGCGAACGTTTGGTTTCTACAATGCCGGGCAGGACTGTACGGCGGCCTGCCGCATTTATGCCCAGAAAGGCATATATCCTGCGCTGGTTGAAAAGCTGGGTGCTGCGGTCGCCAGCCTCAAAATGGGGGCGCCGGAAGATGCCGCTACTGAACTGGGGCCGCTAAGCTCGGCCGCTCACCTTTCACGCGTCTGTCAGGCTGTCGATCAGGCGAAAGCGCTCGGTCATATCAGCGTTGTGACGGGCGGAAGCAAAAAGGAGGGGGCTGGCTACTACTTCCAGCCGACCCTGCTGGCGGGGGCAAAACAGGACGATGCCATTGTTCAGCGCGAAGTGTTTGGGCCGGTGGTGAGCGTCACTGAATTTGACGATGAAGCGCAGGTGCTGGCCTGGGCGAATGATTCACAGTATGGCCTGGCGTCATCGGTCTGGACCAAAGACGTGGGCCGTGCTCATCGTCTGAGTGCGCGGTTGCAGTACGGCTGTACCTGGGTGAATACCCACTTTATGCTGGTGAGCGAAATGCCGCACGGCGGCATGAAGTTATCCGGCTACGGCAAAGATATGTCGGTGTACGGACTTGAGGATTATACGGTCGTCCGGCATGTGATGATCAAACACTAAGCTATCCTGCCTGGCCGCTTGCGCGGCCGGGCATTCTCCTTCTTCGCCCTGGGTGTTAAGCAAGCTACTTCATTGTTATTAGCCATAATATTTAAGTGGTTATTCTGTAACGAAAAAACTTGATCTGTATCAACATATGACGCATATTGCGTGCGGTTATTTTTTCGGCTCTGGTATACAGAATGACGTTGTATCAAAAGATGTTGGTTTTTTACGCAGTGATGGCTTCCATCTGTGCATTAATTACCTGGTTCCTTTCAAAAGATCGCAAACGCATCCGCCTGCTCAGCGCGTTTCTGGTGGGGTCGACCTGGCCGATGAGCTTCCCCGTTGCGCTCCTGATCTCGCTTTTCTGAAGCACGCCTCCACTTTTTCCAGATGAACATGGCATTCCTGATTCGATAACTGTATAAATACACAGTGCATCGTAAAAGGAGTGCTTATGAACAGTTTTTACTCGCAGCAGGCGGGTTGCACCGTGCGCTGGCATGATTTGCCCGGCTCAGGCGAGCCCGTGGTCTTCATCCACGGGCTGGGGTGTGCCTCTTCCTATGAATATCCCCGCGTTGTCCGTGACCTTCAGTTTGGCGCACGCCGGGCCATTCTCATTGATTTGCCCGGCAGCGGTTACAGCGATAAACCCGAGCATTACAGCTATCACACCACTGACCAGGCCCGCGTGGTGGCAGAGCTGATTGACCATCTTGAATTGGATGCCTTCTGGTTATACGGCCACAGCATGGGCGGCAGTATCGCGATTGAAACGGCGGCAATGCTGGGAACGCGTGTTAAAGGACTGATGGTGTCGGAACCTAATTTTCACGCGGGTGGTGGGATGTTCAGCCGCTCGATTGCGGCGCAAACCGAACAGCAGTTTCTGGAACAGGGTTATGACGCCATGCTCAGCGCAGAAACCTCAGCGTGGGCGGGGTGTCTGCAAAGCAATGCGCCGTATGCAGTCTGGCGCGGAGCAAAGAGCCTGGTTGAGGGTGTAATGCCGGTATGGGAAACGCAATTCCTGTCGCTCTCGTGCCCGGTGACGCTGATCTTCGGCGAACATTCTCTGCCTGACGACGATGTTGATAATCTGAAGCAGAAAGGCGTTGAGGTAAAAATTATCCCTGCGGCGGGGCATTCTATGTCGTGGGAAAATCCGTCAGCACTGGCTCAGACGTTAGCCGGGTGTATGACGGAGTGATGTGCGCAAAAGTTTCGCCCGGCGGCGCGACGCTTGCACGGGCCTACGATGAATTGTGCAAGGTATTGATATTATGGCGGAATGTAGGCCGGGTAAGCGCAGCGCCACCCGGCAAGAATGGCAACTACATGATTAAAGCCCGTAATGCCTGACGTGCGTCAGGTTGAATATCATGCGGATGCTGGTAATCAATGTTCTCTATCGCCCGGCTATAGAGGGCAACCAGCCAGTCGTAAACGTACGCGGTGGCCGCATGGACTGGCTGTTCCGCCAGACGCGTCAGACGTGGCGCGGCGCTGCTGACGACGGGCGTAACGAAGATAGCCTGTCCCTTGCGGATGCGGCTTGCCGGACGCTCTGCTGAAGGCGTTTGGTCATACCCCAGCCAGCCAACGAAATTGCCCATCACGGCGTGCAGTTGCGCGGCGCTGCTCTTATCCGCTTCGACAATACGCTGAAGCTGTTGCGCCAGATTAAGCCGGTAGCTGGTGACCACCAGAACATCCGCGATTTGCTGTAATACTGCGGGTTCCAGACCGAGACGGGCGGCCGTGGCCTCATTACGGCTCCACTGACGCAGATGATTTATCCATACTCTGTGCGCCAGACGCGCCTTGTCCTTGGTCTGGAACTGACCAGCACTTTCCTGGGCGTTATCGGTAAACAGATCAATGGTATCCGTAAACAGCCCATTGACCTGCTCCTCGCGCGGTTGCTGGACGGCGAGCAGCGTTTCAAACGCTTTCATCGGCGGCATCAATCCTTCAAGAAGCTCGCCGTGACGGGCGGCACTGCTTTGCAGGGTGCGCACCATGTTTTCGGCCTGTGCGCGTCGGGTAGCCGGTTCCTCAACCAGCGGGGCGAGATAGCTGCGCATTAGCGCCGAAAGCTCCTGGCGAAGCAAGCTTTTCAGCGTTCCAAGGCGCTTCTGCCGCTGCGCAGGGAGCGTGGCCTGAGACAACCACTCAATGACGCGCTGCATGCTGTGGCTATCCAGCGCCTGCAGCGTGCCCCAGCGTAAACCCGGTTTACCGAGCAGATGCTGTACGGCTTCATCAAGATTCTGGCGGGTGGTAAAGCGGGCGTCATGCGGGGTAATCGCCCACACCAGCCCCGGCAGGGCAGACTCTTCAGCAGGCTGCGTCTCTTTGACCCAGCTCATTAACACTTTTGCTTTTTTGGCCGTCTGCTCGTGCTGCGCTGTCGCATTGCAGATAACCAGCACGTCAGGCTGTAGCTGCTGGCGGTAATGGTCGAGCAACCACTGACATTTTGCCTGCGCTAACGGATCGGCACTGCTGTCTTCAAAGACCGGAATATCAATGATATCAACGTTATCCAGCGCACCACTCTCAACCGGCAGAACCAGCTCGCGGGTCAGGAAGGCCAGCACGTCAACCGGGAGGCTGATGGCGTTGAGCATGTCGCCGTTATTCAGCGGATGAAGCAGCGTCTCCTGTGCGTCCTGCTGGGTTAAGGTGCCATGCGTCAGGAACCCTTCACCCGGCAAGCCAAAGCTATCTACCAGCAGACTCAGGGGAGCAGCAAGCTCGCTGGCATGGCTGGTCTGGTGCAGAACATGGGCGAGCTTCAGCCACTGTTGGGTGAATTCCTGTTGCTCACCCCACAGCAGCGACCAGACGCTTGCCCGGGTGCTGAGATCAAGTGAAGGCACCAGTTGGGCAAGCTCATACCACAGGGCATCATCAATTTGCTGTTTCGCAGCGGGTATTGTGCACTGCCAGAAGCGGGCGATGGCACCCACTTCCTGCGCCGTGATACCCGGTACGCCCTGCGGCTGACGCAGGCCACGCCATTTCTCAAGACGGGTCTCAATGACCGCCTTATCCACTGCGCGCATCTGCGGATGCAGCGTCGTGCGGGCAATAAACAGCTGTACCAGCTCGGCCTCGGTGACAAGACTCAGACGTAGCGGAAACGCCTCATCAACCACCTCCCGGTTTTCCCGGGTAAAGCGGACGGCCATGTTGGTCAGGACATGACCCGGATTGATATGCGAAAAATAGTCAAAGGTGCGCTGGCCAGGCGTAACGTTTAGCCGTCCATTACCGCTGCCGCACAGCGACAGCAGCAGGTGTGCTTTTGCGCTCTGCGAATGACCGTAAAGTCCAATGCTGCTCTGGCGGGTCAGGGCACGTTCAATAGCCTGCTCTCGCGCCTGCGCCGCGTTGATGCGGGCAAGCAGGGCGTCAGCATCGTTGTCCAGCACAGGGGCATTCATGCGCGTCTCATTAATCCACCCGATTAACGCCTGAGTGGTGGTGGTCGTCGCTGTCATTTCAGGTATACGCTCCCGCTGTCGATCCAGTAGTGGCTACCGCTGTGTCGGCGATCGGCCAGAGTATTCAGTTTGAAGGTTAAGGCGTCAGGCGCTACCGGTGTGCCGTCCTGTAGCCAGGCATCGCTCAGTTCAAAGGACTCAGGACCTTCCTGCTTGCTGCCGCCGCAGAGCTTAAGCCGCACGTTCAGCACGCCGTCACCGGCAATCGCTTTCGCCAGTTCAGCCGAATTGATGCTGAGCGTATAAAGCGGCGTGGCAGGCCAGCGTGCGTTCGCCAGCTGGCGGAAGCCGAGGGTGACGTTGCCGCGTAGCGGGAAGTGCAGGCGTGCGTCGAGTTTTGCGCCCGGCTTATCGAGGTCGATATCCTGATACCAGACGTTTTCCTCACGCAGGGTATTGACGGTGTTATCCAGCACGCCGAGATAACGCACGGTAGAATACGCGCCAATGTCCGCAGCTTTAAAGTTGAAGCGCGGCAGACGCAGGTCGAGCGCCAGGCTGCACAGCATGGCACCCACGGCGGCGGTTGATTTAGGGTTACCAATGCGCCCCTGCTGACTGAACGGATACCACTCATGTACCTGGTATTTATCCAGCCAGACGATGCGATTGACCGGCACCGGCTGCAGGTGACGGATCAGCGCCTGAACGCCTGGCAGGCAGCCAGGGCGACCGGTAATCAGCAGAATATCGCAGCTGTAGTGGGAAATCGCTTCACAGACTGCGTGAAGCGGAGAGGTCAGCGTAAACTGACCGGCCAGCATCGCATCCTGCATCTCGCGGAAATTGACGTGCAGCGGTACGGCGAACAGGTCGAACGCTTCTGAGCCCGCAGGCAGGGCATGATCAATCGCCTGCTGCAGATAATTCATGACGTTGCGGGTTGGTTTCTGCGGCAGAAGATCGCCAAAGGTGGCATGCAGGCCAGCCAGCGGATCGTCAACGTCGCTGGATTCCCACGCGGCAAGAATGGCGTGGCCAATCGGCATAAAGAGCTGTAGCGCCGTTTGCTGGCGCAGCACGGCCTGGGTATCAATACGCCCGGAGTCGCCGAACAGCGACGCCATGAGCAGCGAGGCGTCCGCAATCCCGGATTTCTGCAGCTGCGTTTGCAGGGCGGGCAGCACGTAGCGCTGAATCACGTCCAGAAGGGTATCATCGCCCGCCACTTTAAACCCTTCGCGGAACAGCAGCTGCGGCGTGATTTTGACGTTATTACCGGAGCCGTCATCCAGTTGATAATGGGTGATCGCCATATCCGTGGTGCCGCCACCGATGTCGATAGACGCGACGCGCAATGCGCGGCCGGGCTGCACACCCGGCTCAGGCTCACGATCCGTGCGGGCGAGCGAGGCAAAGAAGGCTTCCGTCTGGCCGCCAAAATGGGAGATCGCTTCGTTATACAGCCAGACCAGTTGACCACAGCTGGCCTCATCCCACTCCATCTGGATTTCAGGGACCGGCACCACGCTTTTTTCCTGCTGTTTGCGGGTGGCAAAATCCTCATCCTGCGGGTGCCAGCCCATCGCTTTCCAGACGATGGCGATGGCTTCGAACATGCGGCGACGGAAAATCTCGCGCTCCTGCTTTGGCATTGCCGAGGGCAGGGTCAGGATCAGGGTGCGCAGCTGGCGTGGCGAGGCAGGGAAGCCCAGACGCAGGCGGGTGGCGACGCTGTTGATCTGACCCAGCGCCTGCGCCAGCAGCTCGCACAGCATATGCGTCATCAGGGTGCTGCGGCTGTACTGCGGCGAGAAGACCGGCAGTCGCTCGTCCTGCGGTAACGTAAACAGCGGTTCACCGTCATCGTTCATCAGGTTCATCAGCGGGAACGCCGTGGCAAGCGGCTCACGCTGGGTTTTGCCGTTCATCTGACTAAAGCGCCAGTCCTGCACCACCGGTGTTTCATCCCACAAATAGCGACGCGGGCTGGAGATGCCGCTGTTCCCTTCGGTTCCCAGACGCTGCATCGCCAGCTTGCGGGCTTCATCACCCACGCGAACGATCGACGGCCAGACAAACGCATCTTCGCGGCCACTTTCAACCGAGAAGTGCTGTTTGCCAAAGCGTGCTTCGGAAAACTCGAGACGGCTGGTAAACAGAGGCTCATTGAGGAATTGCGGCTCGCTCAATGAACGAACCTGTAACTCGGCGGTCTGCCGCAGTCCATCGTTCGCATCGCCGTGGTCTTCAATAATGACGCCGCAGGTGTGAGTGTTACCGACGTCGAGGATCAGGTCGACCGGAATCGCTGGCGTACTGAGGGTATGGGTAACAAATTTCACTTCCGGCACGGTGAGCTGTTCACCGAGCATGGTCAGCAGGTTAAGCCAGTGAGCCTGATATTCAAAGCTGCGCATCGCCTGATGCAGGTCACGTTCAGAACGATTTTCAACGCCGTCAGCATACTGGGTAAATGCTTCACGCAGCCAGCCGTCAATCCAGGTCTGGTCGAGGAAGCTTTCAACCTCGCTATCGCGCCAGGCCAGCGCGAAACGGGTGCCGTTCAGAATATCGTTTTCAACCGGCGATAGCGCGGAGGTGGCATGTTCCGCAATCTGGCTGTCGAGGGCGAGGGTCACGCGGTGCGTATTGCCTGCGGTGTCGGGGGTGTCGAGCTTGCGGACCTGCACGCGGGCCCAGTTATCCGGCCCCTCCACAAAGGTGCGCGGCGGGTTGAAACGCAGAAACGGGACGGGAAGCCAGACGCCGTCCAGCACCGCAAGGGACTGATGCAGCGGGATAGTCGTTTCCGGTTTAACCACTTCAGGCTGGCCGCCGTGCGTTCCCGGCACGGTATAGCGCCCGTTAACCAGATCGAAATCGAGGCGTAAAAGAGGGCCGTTGGCGGTCTTACGTACGAAGCGCCCGTGGCTGGCGGTGTCCTGCGGCGTCAGCCCGAAATCGAGGAATTGCACGCCGCTGTTGGCAATAAGCGTAACGCTTTGTTTATAGTCGCAAAGATTTACCAGCATAGGATCAGGCACCTGCTTTCTTGAACGTCAGGGGGACGACGGTGTTGGCATCATAACGGGCGCGACATTCTGCGATATCGCTGGTGCCGGCTTTACAGGCGACTTCCGGCATAGGGTAGCGGGAACCGTCGGTGCAGCGGGCCGTGCCGCGACTCTTGATCATCAGCTCACCATTGCTGTGTAGCCCGGAGAAGATCTCCGCGCGGCAGACAATATTGTCGCCATGGACTATGCGGGCGAAACCTTTATTGTTCTGGATTTGATAGCGCATTGACGGTGGCTTGCCGGTGACCGGGTCTTTCACGTCGAGAATCGCGCGCCAGGTACCGTTCAGGAAGCGTGTCGATCCGGCTTTCACCTGACCGGCCTCCATTACCATGGCATCTTTCGGGATCGCGACAATCACCACGGGAGCGGGTTCAGGCTCTTTTTCTTTGCTCACCACCACCTCAGCCTGGTGCAGGGGTAAATTCATCGCCAGTGGCTCAACGGCTTTGATCGGTTTTGGGGCGATAGCCACGGGCTCAGGGACCGGCGCAGGCGCGGTCTCTGCAGAAGGGGCCGATTTTGGCCACATCAGCGGGGCGGCAATAGCGGCAACGATCACCGCCGCGACCGGCAGCGTCCAAAGGGGAACGCGACGCTTCTTCGTGATGACGACAGGTGCGGGTTCAGGCGCAGGTTGCGCAACAACCGGTGCGGGCTCGGGCGCATACAGGTCTTCCGGCGTAATCCGTATCGCGGCGATCGGGGCAATCAGCGGCTCGTCAGCTTTTTCAAAGGTGATGGCCGGTTCGGGCACCCGCTCGGGCTCTGGCTCAGGATCTTCAATCACAACAGGGGCGGGCTCAGGGATCAGCGATTCACGCAGGCAGTCGAGGACATCGTCACGCGCATTTTCATTCAGGTTTACAAAACCCCAGAAGCACAGGATCGGTTTTCCGTCGACGAGAAAAACGAAATTTTCCCCAGGGAACTGAAATGCTTTCGACAGCAGCGAGCCGAAGAGCTGTTGCGCTGTTTTCGGCGACTGAAGGCATTTCTTGCTTAACGACTCTACGCTCGCAAGGGTGTTTTCCAGATAGCGCAGGGCGCGATAGCGGTCGTCCTCATCAGCCGCTTTCCAGCTGGTGACGTTTCCCTCCACCGGGGAGTACCAGTCCACGCGGTCGCCGCTGTCGTTGACCTGCGGAATCGCCAGACAGTCAACGATAGCCTGTTGTTTGCGCAACCGGAGCGCTTCCCGAATTTGTAACGCTGATTCAAAAACGGCTTGTCCGCCGCCGCCCACGGCCTGAAAATCATCCAGGTTACCGCTGCGTAAAAGAGTTTTAGCCACGATTTGATCCCATATACTTCTTCACGCCGTTACTTTAACGAAACGAGGAAGAAAACAAACGGAGGAAGAGACGCTAAAAGGGCCGATTTCTTGCGGCATAGAAAGTGACGGTTGTGCTTGACGGATAATGGCACTTAAGGCAAATCATCTTTTCGGATGCTGACCGTAAAACCAGCAAAAAACGCGGCTTTAGAATAACCTGATAGTGTTTCGTTATTTGCCAGGTCATAACGGCTGTGCTGTTATTACTGTCCTATATAATAAAACTGTCAGGGTTATAACCATGTCTACAGGGAAAACACTGCTCGCCCTTGCGCTGAGCGCGCTTTTACCAGCCGGTGCCGCGTGGGCGGCAAACAACGACACCTTAATTTACTGTTCTGAAGCGTCACCCGAGTCGTTCAACCCGCAAATCGCCAGTTCCGGCCCCTCTTTTGTCGCCAGTTCTCAGGTACTGTACAACCGCCTGATCAATTTCGACCCGGTGAAAAACACGCCGGTTCCGTCGCTGGCGGAATCCTGGACGATTTCACCGGACGGTAAGACCTATACCTTTACCCTGCGCAAAGGGGTGAAGTTCAACAGCAACAAATACTTCAAGCCGACCCGCGACTTTAACGCCGATGACGTTATTTTCTCGGTTATGCGTCAGAAAGACCCTAAGCATCCGTACCACAACGTGTCCCAGGGCAACTATGAATACTTTAACGACGTGGGTCTTGATAAGCTGATTCAGGACGTCAAAAAAGTCGACGATTACCACGTTCAGTTCACACTGAGTGAACCCAACGCCGCGTTCCTGGCCGACTGGGGGATGGATTTTGCCTCGATTCTCTCCGCAGAATACGCCGATGCGATGCTGAAAAAAGGTACGCCTGAAAACGTGGACTCCTGGCCGATCGGTACCGGTCCTTATGTGCTGCAGCAGTACAAAGTGGATTCACTGATCCGCTACGTCGCTAATCCGAACTACTGGGATGGCGAGGTGCCGACCAAACATCTGATCTTCTCCATCACGCCAAATGTGGAGACGCGTCTGGCGAAACTGCAGACCAACGAATGCCAGATAATACCCGCGCCGTCTCCGGTGCAGTTTGAGGTGATTAAGAAGAACAAAGACCTGACACTGCACTCGGTTGATGCGCTGAACGTCGGCTATCTGGCGTTTAACACCGAGAAAAAACCGTTTGATAACGTGCTGGTGCGCCAGGCGCTAAACTACGCGACCGACAAAAAGGCTATCGTTAACGCGGTCTTTATGGGGTCGGGGACGGTGGCAAAATCGCCGATCCCACCCAATATGATGGGCTTTAATAACGATCTGAAGGATTACAGCTACGATCCGGAAAAAGCGAAAGCGCTGCTGAAGCAGGCCGGGCTGGAGAAGGGCGCAGACGTTACGCTATGGTCAATGCCGGTTCAGCGTCCGTATAACCCAAACTCGCGTCGCATTGCGGAGATGATCCAGAGCGACTGGGCGAAGGTGGGCGTAAAGGCAAAAATCGTATCTTACGAGTGGGGCGAATATCTCTCCGGAATGCGTAAAGGCGAACATGATTCCGCACTGTTTGGCTGGATGTCCGATAACGGTGACCCGGACAACTTTGCCGATGTGCTGCTGGGCTGCAACAGCATTAAAACCGGGTCAAATGCCGCACGCTGGTGCGATAAAGATTATGATTCCCTGGTACAAAAAGCGAAGCTGACCAGCAATCCGGCTGAGCGTGCGAAGCTCTATGGCCAGGCGCAGGAGATTTTCTACCAGCAGGCGCCGTGGATCGCACTGGCAAACGGCAAAACGTTCTATGCGACCCGCAGCAACGTGACCGGGTACAGCGTGAGCCTGATGGGCAGTGATTTTTCAAAAGCGAAGCTGAACTAAGCATTTTATTGCCGGGTGGCGGCTACCCCTTACCCGGCCTACATTTTGCACCCGTAGGCCCGGTAAGCGTAGCGCCACCGGGCACGTGAGGAGGAGTGACAATGTCACATTTAAACGACGTGATCGCCCGCGTGGATGCCGCCATCGACGAGAGCGTGATTGCCCATATGAACGAACTGCTGATTAAACTGAGCGATGATGCCGAGCTCAGCCGGGAAGAACGCTATACCCAGCAGCAGCGTCTGCGTACCGCGATTTCGCATCACGGTAAGCAGCATAAAGAAGAAATGGACGCGCGGCAGGAACAGCTGACCAAAGGCGGCACGATTCTGTAGCCTCAAAACTGGCGTCGTGCGACCAGCCAGGCCCCGACAACCAGCATCACCGCACCGCACACCGGGCCTGCCAGGGCGCGGAGTGGAACGCCATGGCTTCTCAGAACGTCCATCACCAGCCCACCGATCAGCTGGCTGGCCACCAGTACGGCGATGGTGGTCGCTGCGCCAACGTTCTGATATCCGCTGATACTGGCAAAGACGAAAAACGAACCCAGCAGTCCCGGAATAAGCGTCCACCAGCGCACCGTTGCGGCCAGCTCGCTAAACCCGGCGACGCCCTGTTTCAGCAGCAGAATGCTGACAAACAGCACGATGCCGACCAGCGAGTTGAGCAGCATCGCGATCAGAATGGTGGAGGAGGATTGGGTGATGCGCACCATCAAGGTATTCTGTACCACCAGACCGATTCCCGCCGCCACCAGAAATGCCAGCGTCAGTGATTGATTCATGGAATAGCGTCCGGGTCGCTGCGCTCGTCAAGCTGCAGCTGCATAAATATTAAGTCCAGCCACCGGCCAAACTTGGTTCCCACCTGCGGCATTTGTCCGGTAGTCACGAAACCGAGGGTTTCATGAAGGTGAATGGAGGCCTGATTTTGCGCTTCAATACCGGCCACCATCACATGTTTACCGAGGGTGCGGGCCTCGTTAATCAGCGCTTTCATCAACGTGCGGCCAATCCCCTTGCCCTGATGATCCGGATGGACATAGACCGAATGTTCTACCGTATGGCGGAAACCATCAAAGGCTCGCCAGTCACCGAAAGAGGCGTATCCGGTAATAACACCGTTTTCCTCGCTCACCAGAACCGGATAGCCTGCAAGTGTACGAGCCTCAAACCACGCGATACGGTTATTGGTATCGACGGTTTTATCGTTCCAGATCGCGGCAGTATGCAGCACCGCGTGGTTATAGATCTCTCCTATCGCAGCGCAGTCTTCTTTGCAGGCATGACGAACGATCATGATGTTCCCTCTGTGTGTTGTTCACTATAGTATTACGTTGTAGATACGATATTACACAACTGCGTCGTCCGGGCGCTACGCCATAAGCCCTATTTTTTGTTATCAGAACCCCATTGAAATGCCATTCATACACTATAGTATGACGTCATGAACACAATAACAGACACAATGAATCAGCGAATTAGTGCAAGAATTCGTCTTGAACGCGAGTCCCGCGGATGGTCCCTGAGCGAGCTGGCTGACCGGGCAGGGGTCTCGCGCGCGATGATCCACAAAATTGAGCGCGGAGACAGCAGCCCGACAGCGACTCTTCTTGCCCGCCTGTCCGGCGCGTTTGGCATCAGCATGTCCACGCTGATTGCACGCGCGGAGATGCAGGAAGGTAAACTCCTGCGCCTTGCCAATCAGCCTGTCTGGCGCGACCCGCAAACGCACTATCTCCGTCGTCATGTTTCTCCCCGTACCGATCTGCCCATCGACCTTGTTCAGGTAGAACTGCCTGCCGGGAGCGATGTGCCGATGCCCGCATCGTCTTACGCGCTGGCTCGTCAGCTCATCTGGCTGCAGTCCGGCGAGCTGGTGTTTCAGGAAGGCGACACACGCCACGAGATGCAGGCCGGTGACTGTCTTGAACTTGGGCCGCCAAATGACTGCCGTTTCATCAACGAAACGAATGAAAGCTGTGTCTATCTGGTTGTACGGCTTAACCAGTCGGGCACGTAAAGGAAGCGATAACGCCGTTCATGAGCCAGGCTGTAATGACATTTGTAGCAGAAGGAGATCCTGATGAATTACGCTGTTTCGCAAAATCGCCGCTGGGTGCTGGCTTCTCGTCCACAGGGCGCGCCGGTCGCGGAAAATTTCCGTCTGGAAACACAACCTGTTCCCGCGCCCGTTGAGGGGCAACTGTTGCTTCGTACCGTCTGGCTGTCGCTGGATCCGTATATGCGGGGTCGCATGAGCGATGCGCCATCCTATTCCCCTCCGGTAGAGGTGGGTGCCGTGATGGTCGGGGGAACGGTCAGCCGCGTTGAGCAGTCAAACCATCCCGATTTCAAACCCGGTGAATGGGTGCTGGGCTACAGCGGCTGGCAGGAATATGAACTTTCGGACGGCAGCGGCCTGGTCAAGCTGGGAGACAATCCGTCTCATCCTTCCTGGTCGCTGGGTATTCTGGGTATGCCTGGTTTTACCGCCTATATGGGGTTACTGGATATCGGACAACCGAAAGCGGGTGAAACGCTGGTGGTCGCTGCGGCGACAGGTCCGGTTGGCGCCACCGTTGGGCAGATTGGCAAAATCAAAGGTTGCCGGGTAGTGGGCGTTGCCGGTGGGGCAGAAAAGTGCCGTCATGCCGTTGATGTTCTTGGGTTTGATCAGTGTCTCGATCACCACGCGGCGGATTTTGCTGACCAGCTGAAGCACGCCTGCCCGAAAGGGATTGATGTCTATTATGAAAACGTCGGGGGGAAAGTCTTTGACGCCGTACTGCCGCTACTGAATACCTCTGCGCGCGTGCCGGTTTGCGGCCTGGTGAGTGGCTACAATGCGACGGGCTTGCCTGAAGGACCGGATCGCTTGCCGCTGCTGATGGGCACCATTCTGAAGAAACGTATTCGGATGCAGGGGTTCATTATCGCTCAGGACTATGGCCACCACATTAAGGCGTTCCAGGACGAGATGGGGCGCTGGGTGCAGGAAGGTAAAATTCACTATCGTGAACAGGTCACGGATGGGCTGGAGAACGCGCCCGAGGCGCTGATTGGCCTGCTGGAAGGTCGAAATTTCGGCAAAGTCGTGATTCGCGTCGCGGGTGACAATAAATAAAAAGCATGATGGCGGGGTTTCCCGCCATATTTATTTGTGAAGATACGATATATTGTCTTTAATTAACGGACATGGTTTTTCGCGCCATCATCCCGGATGCGCCCGAAGCCGATAAAAAATCACAGTTTGCTTTTTTTGCTGTTTTTACGTACTTCCCACCACCAGGCATGACGATACAGGATATATCGAAGCAGCGTCGTTTTATTAAACCGACGCTTAAAAATAGCATTAAGTTTTAGCTACAGGAATTGAACATGCTTGATTTGGATCACTTAGAAAAAGCCCAAAGGATCAGTCTTACCATGCAAGTTGAACTCAGTTTGAAAGGAGCATTAATTACAGGCTCCCTCAAACCTGGCGCACGGCTGATTACGAAAGAGATTGCCGATAAATTGGGAACCAGTATTACGCCGGTCCGCGAAGCGCTGCTGCGTCTGGTGTCGGCAGGGGCGTTACACGCTACGCCCGCGCAGGCCTTTCTGGTGCCAGAGGTCACGCTGGATCGTTATAACGAAATTAACGCCATTCGCAAACAGCTTGAGCCCATGGCAGTCGCCGCGGCCTGTCAGAATATGTCTGAGCAAAAGCTGGAGACGTTGCGCAAATTGTCGGACGTATTTCATGAGGCCATGCGCAACGGGAACGTCCAGCAGGCGCTCCATGCGAATCGTGTCTTCCGGTTTACGCTTTATCAGTATGCCGAAATGCCGACGCTGAATGCGTTGATTGAACAGCTATGGGTGCGCATCGGCCCGTGTATTAACTATCTTCACCGTGAGCTTGATGACATCAAAGTGTCGACGTATCACTATGACGAGCTGCTTTCAGCCCTTGAGAGAAGAGATGTTGATGCCAGCCAGAAGGCGATTGATAAGTTGATTGATGAAGCGAATACGCTTTTACAGCGACAATATTTTAACTAAGAGATTATTTAGCAGAGCGACTATATCCCGCACCTAATTATTTATCTGGTGAATAACTCCTGATGGCTTATTGCCATCAGGAGCATTATTTCATTTATAAAATAAACTTTACTTTTTTTCTCACTCGAAGCGATAAGAGACCGACAGACCAACACCGTAGTTACGGCCAGGTGCGGGCTCGTAATAACGCCCGTTCGATTCGTTAACAATAACGGAGCCGACATACTCTTTGTCGAACAGGTTATCTACGCGACCAAAGACGTCCATCCCCCAGTTGCCATAGTTAAATTTATACCCGGTATTGAGCCCAACCACCGTGTACGACGGCGCTTTCGCCGTGTTTTCGTCATCAGCCATGATGTCGCTCATATAGCGCACGTCAGAACCCGCGTACCAGCCTTCTTCTGGCTGCCAGCCAAACGACGCGAAGCCCATATTGCGGGCAATGCCCGGCATACGGTTGCCATTACAGTCGGCATCGCCGCAGACGTTGGTGCGGTAGGTGGCGTCCAGGTACGTCCACGCCATTTTCAGTTTCCAGTTCTCAGCAAACTGCTGATCGAGAGAGACTTCTACCCCCTGACGGCGGGTTTTCCCGGCATTTTTATAGCTTGTACGACCGCCAGCGCTGGCATCTACCACGATCTCATCATCTGTGTCTGTGCGGAACAGCGCTGCCGTCAGCAGACCATTACCGATGCGGGTTTTGCTGCCCACTTCATAGGTGTTGTTCGTGGAAGGTTTCAGGCCGATGTTCAGGCCGCCCTGATTATCGGCGCGATAAGAAAGTTCGTTGATGGTCGGCGTTTCGAATCCACGTCCTGCGGCCGCATAGAGGTTCCACGCGTCCGTCACCGCATATTTCACCGAGCCTGCCGGGAGCCATTTGTGATAGCTCGCGTCACCGCTGTCATCGCCGTTCCCCGGCGTAACGTAGTGGTCGTTGGAATCGAACCAGACCGAGCTGTAACGCACGCCCGCGTCGACGGAAAGTTTCTGCGTTAACTGCCAGCTGGTTTGCAGATAAGGATCGACGTTCCACATCAGGTTGCGTTCATCACGACGCTTATCGCCTTTAACGCCGTAATCCGGCACGCCGTTGTTCATCACGAAGTTTTCGTACCCGCGACGATCTTCACTCATGTTTTCATAGTTCAGACCGGTGGTGAAGGTGACCGGCACCAGCAGCTCACCACGGTGCGTCCAGCGGGTATCAACGCCCTGATAGTGGCGCTGCATATCAATCACGCCGCCGGAGTGAGAAGGTCGCAGCTGCGGCTGATAAGGAATCGACTGATACTGCGTCATTTCACGCTCACCGGCATACATCATCACGCTCAGATCGTCCTGAGCGCTAAGCTGGCGGTCATAGCGCAGACCGGCCTGGGTCTGCTTGATGGTCTTGCGCGTGTTGTACTGATCGCCGCGCGGAGACTGACGTGGGTTGTTTTGCCACTCCTGATAGCTCAGCCCGCCCGGATCGTTGGCTTTCATGTCCACGCTGTTGAAAATCAGCGTCAGCTTGCTGGCGTCGTCAATGCGTACACCCAGTTTGGCGTTAGCCAGATTCTTCCGCGCGCCGCTGTGGTCGCGGAAGCCTTTGGTGGTGAAGCGGGTAGTCGAAACCGTGTAATCCACGTCTCCCGCATGCGTTCCGTCCCCCATGGCGCCGGTGGCTTTCATTCCATAGCGCCATGTACCGTAACTGCCGTAATAGCTGCTCGCCTCAAGGGTCGGTGGCTGCTGCCCGGTCTGGGTAGTCATGTTAATCACGCCGCCAGAGGCGTTACCGTACAGGGCAGAGAAGGGGCCACGCAGCACTTCAACGCTGTCAATGCTGGAGAGATCGATGTTAGACGTCTGGCCCTGTCCGTCCGGCATGGTGGCAGGGATACCGTCGACATACATGCGAATGCCGCGCACGCCAAACGTTGATCGGGCACCAAACCCACGCACTGAAAGCTGGAGATCCTGGGCATAGTTCTGCCGGTTCTGGATTTGCAGCCCGGGAACGCCGCCAAGCGATTCAGAGAGGTTAATGCGTGGCGTGGCATGACGCATATCATCGCCATTCACGACGCTGACCGCCGCCGGGGTATCAAGCTCTGATACGGTTTGCGGCGTGGCGCTGACGATCATGGTTTGTTCCTCTGCGCCGATCGCACTAAGCGGCACAAAAACAACGGGGACCAGCAGCAGCGGGAGAGATGCCTTACGGGCAGAAATGATTTTCATGAGTAAAACCGGTTGTGGTGTGTAAACGAACCAAATGGAACATGTCCATACATGTTAAAGGTTTTGTAAATGTTTTGAAAACTATAACCGCACATTGCGTTAATGAAAGGCGAGAAGGGAAAGAAAAACTCCACTTTTAACTCATTAATGATTACTATTCTCATTATCATAACGGCGACGCCATGACGTTGCCAGCCGGAAGCGATGTCAGCCGTACTCCCATTTTTCAAAAAAGGAATTGTTATGTCTTTACGCCATCTGTGCTCACCGCGACTGAGCACCTCTCTGCTGTCTGCCGCTTTACTGTTTGCCGGAACCTTCCAGGTGCATGCCGCCGAAGAGATGCTGCGTAAAGCAGTGGGTAAAGGTGCCTATGAAATGGCGGTCAGCCAGCAGGAGAATGCGCTGTGGGTTGCGACGTCGCAAAGCCGTAAAACTGACAAGGGTGGGATTATCTATCGTCTTGATCCTGCCACGCTGGAGGTCACGCAGGCCATTCATAGCGATCTCAAACCTTTTGGTGCAACTCTCGACGGCGCGACGCAAACCCTGTGGTTGGGTAACACGATCAACGGTGCGGTGACGGCCATTGATGCGAAAACGGGCGACGTGAAAGGGCGTCTGGTGCTCGATAGTCGCCAGCGCAGCGAAACGGTGAAACCGCTGCAGCCGCGACAGCTGGTGGCGGATGACGCGAGCAACACGATTTACATCACCGGGGTGGGCAAAGAGAGCGTGATTTGGGTGGTGGATGGCGCCACGCTGAAGCTGAAAGGAACCATCGCAAATACGGGTACCTACAGCACCGGGCTGGCACTTGATGCCAGGGCGAAACGCCTTTATACAACGAATGCGGACGGCGAGCTGGTCACCATTGATACCGCCACCAACACCATCCTCAGTCGCAAAAAAGTGCAGGACGACGGCAAAGAACACTTCTACCTGAATTTGAGCCTGGACACCGCCGGTCAGCGTGCCTTCCTGACCGACTCAAAACAACCGGAAGTGCTGGTGGTGAGCCTGAAAGACGGCAGCGTGATGGAGAAAATTGCGGCGCCTGAATCACTGGCGGTTCTGTTTAACCCGGCTCGCAATGAAGCCTACGTGACGCACCGTGAAGCCGGTAAAGTGAGCGTGATTGACGCGAAGTCTTATAAGGTGACAAAAACCTTCGACACGCCTGTCTACCCGAACAGCCTGGCGCTGTCTGCCGATGGCAAAATCCTGTACGTGACGGTGAAACAAAAATCAACTCGCCAGCAGGAAGCCACTCAGCCTGACGATGTGATTCGTATTGCACTCTAATGTGGGAATTGCCCGGTGGCGCTGCGCTTACCGGGCCTACAAAAACGATAATATGTAGGCCGGGTAAGGCGAAGCCGCCACCCGGCTTTTTTATTAACGCGAGGTCTCTTCCACCAGCGGTGCGTCGTGTTTTTCATCATCAGGATGAACCGGCGCGGTGCTGTGAATTTCGTGAACGCGTTTACGTACGCCAAACCAGCCTGCGATCAGCAATACGGCCAGCAGCGGAATGGTGGCGATGGTATAGGTACCGTTCGGGTAGTCGAACGCCATCAGTACCAGCACGCTAAACAGGAAGAGCAGGGTGAGCCATGAGGTCACCGGTGCGCCCGGCAGCTTAAAGCTGACGTCAGCGGCTTTGCCTTCTTTAATGGCTTTACGCAGGCGCATCTGGCAAACCACGATAAAGGCCCAGGAGGCGATAATCCCAAGTGCGGCCACGTTAAGAACGATCTCGAAGACCTGAGACGGCACCAGATAGTTCAGGAATACACCGAAGACATACACCACCAGGGTCGCCAGAATACCGGCATACGGTACGTGCTGCTTGCTCATCTTCGACATGAACTTCGGCGCAGAACCGCCCATCGACATAGAGCGCAGGATACGACCGGTAGAATAAAGGCCGGAGTTGAGGCTGGAGAGTGCCGCCGTCAGTACCACGATGTTCATGATACTGCCAACGTAAGGCACGCCGAGCTTGGAGAAGAAGGTGACAAACGGGCTCTGACCAGCCTGATAGGCATTCCACGGCAGCAGCAGAACCAGCAGCACCACGGAACCAACGTAGAACAGACCGATACGCCAGATCACGCTGTTAATGGCTTTCGGCACCATGGTCTGCGGGTCTTTACATTCACCCGCTGCGGTACCCACCAGTTCGATAGAGGCAAAGGCAAACACGACGCCCTGAACCAGAACCAGCGCAGGCAGCAGACCGTGCGGGAAGAAACCGCCGTTATCGGTTATCAGGTGGAAGCCGGTGGCATTGCCATCCAGCGGCTTACCGCTGCCGAGGAACACGGTCCCGACGACCAGGAAAATCACAATCGCCAGCACTTTTACCAGCGCAAACCAGAACTCCATTTCGGCGAACCACTTCACGCCGATCATGTTCATGGTGCCGACAATCGCCAGCGCACCAAGGGCAAAGACCCACTGGGGCACGTCACCGAACGCGCCCCAGTAGTGCATGTAGAGCGCAACGGCGGTGATATCGACGATACCGGTCATCGCCCAGTTGACAAAGTACATCCAGCCTGCGACGTAGGCCGCTTTTTCACCGAGGAATTCACGGGCGTAGGAAACAAAACTCCCGCTGGACGGACGATGCAGCACCAGTTCACCCAGTGCGCGAAGAATGAAGAAAGAGAAGATCCCGCACACCAGATACACCAGGGCGAGAGCCGGGCCAGCCATTTGCAGACGCGCACCAGCACCTAAAAACAGACCTGTTCCGATAGCGCCGCCGATGGCGATCATTTGCACCTGACGGTTGCCCATCGCTTTGTGGTAGCCCTCTTCGTGGGAGTTCAACCAGCGACGTTTAGCAGCGTGATGATCGGCTGCGCTTTTATTGCTTGTTTTCATTGAGTTACCTGTTTGCCTGTCTGAACCATTATCGTGATAGTCCTGCCTGGCAGAGAGCGATACAAACGATTGCTTCTGCGCAAACACATGTCGCCTTCCCAGTCATTCTGCGTATGGATAAGGCGAAACATGGCGAGGCATCCTACCTGCAATTCATAAGCGACGCAAAATATAACCGTGTCGAAAGTGATGCAGGTCGAAGGAAATCGTGTGGTCAGAGCAGATGAGGATTACAACACGCTGAATCGTGGCGAGTTTTTAGACAGAACTAATAGTGAAGTGCTGCTTTAATCATCAGAAATCCTTAATAATTACGTTGAGGTAGCGCGCAATGAGGCAGCGCGTCACGGGCATTTCATTAACAAAAATAAAACGATATGATCCGAAATGTTTTCTTCAGCATGGCCAGGCGGAACGGTGAAAATCAATATTATCGGTACCAGCGGGAGCGGAAAGAGTACGCTTGCCCGGCGCATCGCGACGGAACTGTCGCTCCCTTATATTGAGATGGACAGGCTCTACTGGCGTTCTGAGTGGAAGGGAACGCCCGATGAGGAGCTACTGGAGACGCTGGAAAATACGCTCGCTGCCACACCCGGCTGGGTGCTTGATGGCAACTACAACCGCACGCGCCCGGTGAAATGGCGTGAGGTTGATCTGGTCGTGTGGGTGGACTGCGGTTTTGTCCGTACGCTCTGGCAGGCGGTGACGCGCGCGTTTAAACGCGCATGGCACCAACAGGAACTGTGGCCTGGCACCGGAAACTGCGAAAGCTTCCGCCGCTCATTTTTCAGCCGGGAATCCATCATCATCTGGACCCTTAAAACCTGGCGCATTAACCGCGAGCGTTACGACGCTGATATGAAAAACCCGCAATACGCCCACATTCAGTTTGTTCGCATCACCCATCGCCAGGAGGCGGATGCGCTGATTGCTTCGCTGAAAACTCATCCCTAGCAGGGCGCTGTATATCTGATTTCCAGAAAACTAAATGTAAATTAATTGTTTCTCAGTGGTGAAATACGCCTTTAATAATGTCGACATGTTAAGTCAAACGAGAACGCAACATGTCATGGCGAATCAGCATTCTGGACAAAAGCCCCATCGCTGAAAACGAAACGGCTGCCGATGCACTGGCGCGTACGTTAGCGCTGGCGCAGCAGGCAGAAAATCTGGGCTATCACCGCTTCTGGATTGCCGAACACCACAATACCCCTCAGCTTGCCAGTCCCTCGCCGGAGCTGCTGATTGCCTGGATCCTCGGGCAAACAACGCGCATCCGGGTCGGTTCCGGGGGCGTCATGCTCCAGCACTACAGCCCTTATAAAGTCGCCGAGAATTTCAACGTGCTGGCCGCGCTGGCGCCCGGCCGCGTGGATCTTGGCGTCGGAAAAGCGCCTGGCGGATTACCGCTCTCGACCCGCGCGCTGCAGCAGGGGCTGGATCAGCAGGAAAAGGGCAGCTTTGCCGAACAGCTGGCCCAGCTCGATCGCTGGATCCGCCCTGAAAACCACTCAGCGGAGGAAGCCGTTCGCGCCACGCCGCTGCCGCCGGTACCTGCACAGGGTTTTCTGCTGGGCGCCAGCACGGAAAGCGCGCTGCTTGCCGCATCACTCGACTGGCACTTTGTCTTTGCCGCGCATCTCAACGGAGACCCGGAACTGTTACGCGAGGTGGTTTCGACCTGGCGTAAGAACAGCGCGCGGGAGGTAATCGTGGCGGTGCAGGCGATCATCGCGCCGACTCAGGTTGAGGCCGAAGCCCTGGCGCAGAAGGTCGAAGTGTGGGGTGTTGAGCTGGCTAACGGCCAGCGCGTGACCGTCGCCAGCGAGGATCAGGCCTATGCCTTTGCGCGTCAGGCCGGGAGTGAGCCGGTGCGCATCGCCCGTCGCGCCCAGTCGCTGCTGGCGGGGACGGCGGAGTCGGTGCTGGAACAGCTGAACGCGCTACACGCGCAGTGGGGGATCGACGAATTTATCATCGACACGCCGGTTGCGGAGGGGGCAACGCGCGTGCAGTCCCTGCGTTTGCTGGCCGAGGCGCGTCTGAACAGGGAGGTTACCGTATGAGCTTTGGTGAACAACTGATTGCCTGGCGTCGCGAGCTGCATCAGAACCCGGAGCTGTCCGGCCAGGAAGTGGAAACGACGGCGCGCCTGCGCCGGTGGCTGTCAGCCGCGGGCATCACGCCGCTGCCTTACGACCTGCCGACCGGTGTGGTGGCGGAGATCGGGACCGGTAACAAACTGATCGCGCTGCGGGCAGACATTGATGCCCTGCCCATTGAGGAGCGCAGCGGCGTGCCGTTTAGCTCGCAGCAGCCCGGCGTGATGCATGCCTGCGGACACGATATCCATACCAGCGTGATCCTCGGTGCAGCGTTAAAACTGAAAGCGCGGGAAGCCTCGCTGAAGGGGCGGGTGCGGATCCTGTTTCAGCCTGCCGAAGAGAACTTTGGCGGAGCGAAGAGCATGGTGCGCGCCGGTGCCCTGCAGGATGTCAGCGCGATTTTTGGGATGCACAACGAGCCAGGCCTGCCGGTCGGTGAATTCGCCACCCGCGGCGGGCCGTTCTATGCCAACGTCGACCGCTTCGCGATCCGCATTACCGGTAAAGGCGCGCACGCCGCGCGCCCGCATGAAGGCAACGACGCTATTCTTCTGGCCAGTCAGCTGGTGACGGCGCTGCAAAGCGTCGCCAGCCGCAATGTGAATACGCTGGATTCGGTAGTGCTGAGCGTGACGCGCATCGCCGGGGGCAACACCTGGAACGTGCTGCCGGAAAGCGTTGAGCTGGAAGGTACGCTACGCACTCACCGCACGGAAGTGCAGCAAAACGTGAAAGCCCGCGTGAGGGAAATTGCGGCCGGTTTTGCCAGTGCCTTTAGCGCGCAGATTGATATCACCTGGTTTGCCGGGCCCACTGCGCTGGTCAATGACCAACGCTGGGCCGATTTCGCCACCTCGGTCGCCCGTGAAGCGGGGTATGAAACCCATCACGCAGAGCTACATATGGGCGGAGAAGATTTCGCAGTCTATCTCCAGTCTGTTCCCGGCGCGTTTGTCAGCATCGGCAGCAACAGTCCGTTTGGTTTACACCACCCGGCATTTAATCCGGATGAAGCCTTAATTGAACCCGCTGCCCGCTATTTTGCCCAGCTTGCGGAACACGCCCTGCAACACGTCTGATTAATCATGAGGTAAATATGTCTGCACATCGTCAACTGCGGCTCGGGACCATTTTGCATGGCGCATCCGGAAATATGTCCGCCTGGCGTCATCCGGCGGCCGTCGCGGATGCCAGTATCAATTTTGATTTCGTTAAAGAGACGGCATTAAAAGCGGAAGAGGGCAAACTCGATTTCTTATTCGTTGCCGACGGTCTTTATATTAACGAAAAATCGATCCCGCATTTTTTAAACCGGTTTGAGCCCTTAACGGTGTTATCCGCGCTGGCAAGTATTACCTCGCGCCTGGGGCTGGTGGGAACCTTATCCACCTCCTACAGCGAGCCCTTTACCACGGCACGGCAGTTCGCCAGCCTCGACCACCTGAGCAACGGACGCGCTGGCTGGAACGTGGTGACTTCGCCGCTGGAAGGTTCAGCAAAGAACTTTTCCCGCGAAAAACACCCGGAACATGCGCTGCGCTATCGCATTGCCGATGAGTATCTCGATGTGGTGAAAGGGCTGTGGGATTCCTGGGAAGAGGATGCCTTTATCCGTAATAAAGAGAGCGGTCAGTTTTTTGACACAGCTAAACTGCACACCCTGAATCATCACGGGGATTTCTTCCAGGTCGCCGGGCCGCTCAATATTGGTCGCACGCCGCAAGGGCGTCCGATTGTCTTTCAGGCCGGTGCGTCGGATGACGGGAAAAAACTGGCGGCGAAGCATGCCGACGCCATTTTTACCCACCATGACACCTTCGAAGAAGCAAAAGCGTTTTATCGAGACGTGAAGCAGCAGTTGGAAACGAACGGTCGGCGCGCGTCAGATTTGCATATTTTCCAGGGCGTCAGCGTCATCGTTGGCAGCGATGCCGAAGACGTGGAAAACCAGTACCAGACTACGGCGGCGCTGGTGTCGATTAACGATGCCCTTAATTACCTCGGACGTTATTTTGAGCATCACGATTTTAGTCAGTACCCGCTCGACGAGCCGTTCCCGGATATCGGCGATCTAGGCAAAAACAGCTTCCGCAGCACCACCGATGAAATTAAGCGTAACGCCCACGAACGCAACTTAACCCTGCGCCAGGTGGCGCTGGAAGCCGCGTCGCCGCGCCCGCGTTTTTCCGGCACGCCGGAAGAGGTTGCAGACGGCCTTCAGGCCTGGTTTGAAGGCTATGCCGCAGACGGCTTCATCATTCAGGGCGGCACGCCGGATACCTTCCCGCGCTTTGTTGACCAGGTAGTGCCCGTTTTGCAGGACCGCGGGCTGTTCCGTACCGACTATCCCGGCACCACGCTGCGCGACAGCTTAGGTCTGGATCAACCGAAAAACACGTTCACACAACAATAAACGAGAACACCGCTATGCAGAAAACATCGCTTATTCTGGCGCTCGCGCTGGCCTTTACCCCTGTCGTCCGGGCAGAGAATGTCACGATTAACGGCACTGGCGTGAGTATTGAGGCCAATAAAACGCCGATCAACACCGTCAAAAACGGTGATGCGGTGGCGCAGCTACCGAAGGATTATCGCTTTGCCGTGCCCGGGAAATTTACCGTGGCGGTGGCGGGGCTGAATCAACCGCCGCTTACGGTTTTCTCCGATGACAACAAAACGCTGTTGGGAAGCGAGGTTGACGTCGCTCGCCTGGTGGCTGACAGCCTCGGGCTGGAGCTGAACGTGGTGCCGACCTCGTGGGAAGACTGGCCGCTGGGCGTGGCGTCCGGGAAATACGATGCCGCCATCAGCAATATTACCGTCACCAAAGCGCGCAAAGAGAAGTTTGATTTTGCCACCTACCGTAAGGACTCCCTCGGTTTCTACGTGAAATCGACCAGCCCGATTACCTCGCTTAAAAAAGCAGAGGACATCGCCGGGCTCAGGATTATTGTGGGTTCCGGTACCAATCAGGAAGCCATTCTGCTGGCATGGAATGCCGAGAACCTCAGAAAAGGGCTGAAACCCTTTACTCCGATCTACACCAAAGACGATGCGGCGCAAACGCTGGCGCTGCAGTCCGGGCGCGCGGATGCCTACTTTGGCCCGAACGTGATAGGCGCGTGGAAAGCGGCGCTCAACGGCAAAACCAAACTCGTCGGCAGCGTGGACGGCGGCTGGCCGAAAGCGGCGCACATCGCGGTCACGCTGAGAAAAGGCAGCGGCCTGGTCGAGCCGGTGCAAACCGCGCTTAATGGCGTAATCAAAAACGGCGATTACGACAAAGTGCTAAACCGCTGGGGAGAAGGGGTTGAGCGCATTGCTCATTCCGAGGTGAACCCGGCAGGTCTGGGAGATTAAGGAGGCGCTATGCGTGAACAATTTCGTGATGTTTCGCCGGAAGATGCCGAACTGCAGCCGATTATCGAGGGGCTGTTCGGTGAATATGCCGCCCGCTACGGCGACTACTTCTCTAAGGACGCGGAAGTGGAGCTCACGGCGTGGTATTTAGCGCCACAGGGGCTGTTTATCGTGCTGGAACGTGACGAGAAGATTATCGCCACCGGTGCGTACAAACCCTTTGATGAACGGACCGCCGAAATTAAACGCATCTGGACGGACAAATCCCTGCGTCAGCAGGGGCTTGCTGCCCGCGTGGTGCAGGAACTGGAGCGCAGGGCGGTGCAGGCGGGTTACAGCCAGATCTACCTGACGACCGGTTTTCGTCAGCCGGAAGCGGTGCGGCTCTATCTCAGCCAGGGATACCAGCCGCAGTTCGATCTCACCCGTGATCCGGAAGAGTACAGCCAGCCGCCGTTTGACGGTCGGCTGCGTTTCACCAAAACGCTGGTACGTGAAGCGTTCAGTAAAACCGCATGAGGAACGACGATGAGCAACGTTGAAACCATTAAGGTGGTCCCGGCGCGTTATCCGCTGCGGACCGTCGGCGCCGTGGTGGCCCTGTTTATCCTGGCCGTTGTGATCCAGTCCGTGGCCTTTAACCCGCGCTGGGAGTGGGCGGTGTTTGCCCGCTGGTTCTTTGACCCGGTGATCCTCGCAGGTGTCGGGCAGACCCTGCTGCTGACCCTGATCGGCACCGCGCTGAGCGTGGTGATTGGCGGCCTGCTGGCGCTGGCGAGACTCTCTTCCTCCTGGCTGTTAAGCAGCCTGGCGTGGGGCTACATCTGGTTGTTCCGCTCGCTGCCGCTCATAGTCGTGCTGATCATCCTCTACAACTTCTCCTATCTCTACGACACGCTCTCGCTCGGCGTACCGTTCACCGGCATCACCTGGGGCAGCTTTGAAACCATCAACGTGCTCGGGCAATTTTCTACCGCGGTGGTGGGGTTAACCCTCGTTCAGAGTGCCTATACCGCCGAGATCATTCGTGGCGGATTCCTCGGGGTCGATCACGGCCAGTATGAGGCCGCCGCCGCGCTCGGCCTGCCCGCATGGCGTCGCACGGTGCGGATCATTCTGCCGCAGGCGCTGCGTACCATATTGCCGTCGGGGTTCAATGAAATTATCAGTCTCGCCAAGGGTACCGCGATGGTGTATGTCCTGGCGATGCCGGAGCTGTTCTATACCATCCAGATGATCTACAACCGCACGCAGGAGGTGATCCCGCTGCTGATGGTCGGTGCCGCGTGGTACCTGGCGATCACCACCGTTCTGTCCGCTATCCAGTATGGTGTTGAGCGCGGGCTCGCCCGCAGCGAACGCCGCTCCGCCGTGAACCAGAACAGCGCCACCCGTCGTAGCCGCGCTGTCACCACCACGCCTGCACAGGAGCCCGTCCATGCAAGCCTCTCCTGAAGGACATATTTCAATTACCGGCGTCAGCAAATATTTTGGCCGCCATAAAGCGCTCGACAACGTCACGCTTGAGATCCCGCCGGGCTCCGTAACGGTGATCCTCGGGCCGTCCGGCTCGGGTAAATCGACGCTGCTACGCACCATTAACCACCTGGAGCGCGTCGACGAAGGCTTCATCCAGATCGACGGGGACTACATTGGCTACCGTCGTCAGGGTGACAGGCTTTACGAACTGAAAGAGAACGAGATCCTCAAGCAGCGCGTCAACGTGGGCTACGTGTTTCAGAACTTCAATCTCTTTCCGCATCTCACGGTGCTGGAAAATCTGATTGAGGCGCCCATCGCGCATAAAAAGCTCAGCAGGAAAGAGGCGGTGGAAAGGGCATATAGCCTGCTGGATGTGGTGGGGCTGAGGGATAAAGCGGACGCCTGGTCCCGCCATCTCTCCGGCGGCCAGCAGCAGCGCATTGCCATTGCCCGTGCGCTGGCGCTGCGTCCGCGCGTAATGCTGTTTGACGAGCCTACCTCGGCGCTGGATCCGGAGCTGGTGGGGGAAGTCCTGGACGTCATCAAAAAGCTGGCCCGCTCTGGCACCACGCTGGTGGTGGTCACGCATGAGATCGGCTTTGCCCGGGAAGTGGCGGATCAGGTGGTATTTATGGTCGACGGGAAAATTGTGGAGCAGGGCAACAGCGACGACGTTTTAAACCGTCCGTCGCACCCGCGAACGCGCCAGTTCCTCTCTAAAGTGCTGTAAGGAGCGCAGATGAAATATGGATGTCTGGTTGGGTTGTTCTTCACGACGGTGAGCCATGCCGGGATTGATGTGCAGGCCAACGAGCAGCCGCTGCCGGTGACGGTGGATCGGCAGGCGGTGGCGAAGATTCCCGCAAACTACAGGTTTGTTGAGCCGGGAACGCTTACGGTTGCCGTTTCCATGCTGAACTCTCCACCGCTGGCGCTGCTGGCCAGCGACAATCGCACGCGCATCGGCAGCGATCCGGATATCGCCCGCCTGCTGGCGGGTAGCCTGGGGCTCAAGCTGAAGCTGATACCGACGGCGTGGGAAGACTGGCCGTTGGGGATCGCCTCCGGGCGCTACGACGTGGCGCTGGTGAACATTGCGGTGACCGAACAGCGTAAAGAGAAGTTTGATTTTGCGACCTACCGCGTTGATTCGCTTGCGTTCTCGGTGAAATCCACCAGCGAGATTCAGTCGATCAAAAGCCCGGAAGATCTGGCCGGGAAAAAGGTGATTGTCGGCTCGGGGACCAATCAGGAGCGCATCCTGCTGGGCTGGAACGAGGAGAATAAAAAGGCGGGACGCGAACCTGCGCTGCCGGTCTATCTCCACGACGATGCCTCGGGCAATCTCTATATTCAGTCTGGCCGGGCGGATGTGTTATTTGGTCCGCAGTCGGTTTCGTCCTGGAAAGCGGCGCTCACCGGAAAAACGCGCGTCGTGGGGTTAGGCCCAAAGAAAGCCTTTGTCGCCACGACCACGAAAAAGGGGAATGGGCTGGTGTACGCCCTGCAGGCCGCGCTGGACGGGGCGATTGCGCGGGGTGAGTACCAGAAGGTGCTGGCGCGCTGGGGTGAACAGGGCGAAGCGGTCACGCAGTCGGAGGTCAACCCGCCTGGGATAACCTACTAATGGTGCTCTACACTTAGGGTTTTCATCCCTGAGGGGGCAACATGATGAAACTTTATGGCGTACCCGGCTGGGGCTCGGCAATCAGTGAAGTGATGCTGACCCTGGCCGATATCCCTTATCAGTTTGTGAACGTGGACGGGTTTGACCAGCCTGGTCCGCAGCGTGAGTTGCTGCAAAAGCTCAATCCGCTGTGTCAGGTGCCCACGCTGGCGCTGGAAAATGGCGCCATCATGACCGAAACGGCGGCAATTGCCCTGATGGTACTCGACCGCTGTCCCGATCTTGCGCCGCCCGTGGGGCAGGTCGAACGCCAGCAGTTTCAGCGTTTGCTTATCTGGTTTGTGGCTAACGTCTATCCCACTTTTACGTTTGCAGATTATCCCGAACGCTGGGCGCCCGACGCACCGGAACAGTTGCAGAAAAACTGCATTGCGTACCGGAAATCCCTCTATTTATGGTTCGAAAGTCAGCTTAAAGCCGCGCCGTTTGCATTGGGGGAACGGCTGACGCTGCTGGATGTGTATATTGCCGTGGCGCGCACCTGGGGGCCTCGTCACGACTGGTTTGCTGCCAATACCCCGAAATTTACGGCGATCGCCGATACCGTCTGTCAGCTGCCAGAACTGCACAAGGTGTTAAAGGCAAATACTATTATCTGATAACGTGAAGCGCTCAACCACAACAGGAAACCTGCATATGCCACACGTAGATATCAAATACTTTCCCCGCGATCTCAACGACGAACAAAAAACCGCGCTGGCGGCCGATATTGCCGAAGTGATTACGCGCCATCTTAACAGTAAAGATCGTTCCATTTCGGTAGCGCTGAATGAAGTTCAGGAAGCAGACTGGAAAGCACAGGTCTGGGATACCGAGATCGCCCCGAAGATGGATGACCTGATTAAGAAACCGGGATATTCAATGTAAGTTTTATGCCGGGTGGCCGCTTCGTCTTACCCGGCTTTGTCTGCCTCTCCAGCCTTCTTTCCGCAAAAAACGATAAAAATAAGTTTAATCTTATCCGGTACACTTTACGTTCCTGACTGACATTTTATAAATCCTTAGGAAAGATCGACAACAGAATCAATTAAGGACAGCAACGTTAAAGGATAATTTTCTCATGACAAAATTACCCCGGTTTTCACCTGCCTTTTTCCATCCTCGATACTGGCTAAGCTGGACAGGCATCGCCGCGCTATGGCTCATTATGCTACTGCCTTATCCGCTGTTATTCAGAATTGGACATCGCCTCGGGCGGCTGGCTATGCGCCTTCTCCCTCGCCGCGTGGCGATTGCCCGCCGCAACCTTGAGCTATGCTTCCCGCAGATGAAAGCAGAGGAGCGTGAAGCCTTGCTGCAGCGTAACTTTGAATCCGTGGGGATGGGGGTAATTGAAACCGGCATGGCGTGGTTCTGGCCCGAGTGGCGGGTGCGTAAATGCTTTACCGTGCGCGGGTATGAGCATATGGAGCAGGCCAGGGCGCAAGGAAAGGGCGTGGTGCTGGTTGGCATGCATTTTCTCACCCTTGAACTGGGCGCGCGGATTTTTGGCATGCTCAACCCGGGGATTGGGGTTTATCGTCCGAACAATAATGCGTTGCTGGACTGGCTTCAGACGCGCGGGCGTCTGCGTTCTAATAAAACCATGCTGGACCGTCATGATTTAAAAGGGATGATCCGCGCCCTGAAGCAGAATGAAATTCTGTGGTACGCCCCGGATCACGACTATGGCAAGACTAACAGCGTGTTTGTACCCTTCTTTGCTGTCCCGGATGCCGCAACCACGGCAGGGAGCTATATGCTGGTAAAAAGCGCTCAGCCCGCCGTGATTCCGTTCGTGCCGCGTCGCAGGGCGGACGGTACCGGTTACGAACTGATTATTCTTGAGGATATCAGCGCGTCGTTACGGGGGGCTGACAAAGAGACGGTTGCAACGCAGATGAACAGGGCTATCGAGCGAGCCGTGCTGATGGCACCGGAGCAGTATATGTGGCTCCACCGACGCTTCAAAACGCGCCCGGAAGGCCAGCCGGACAGGTACGCCCGCCGCAAGAGCGTGGCATCGCGAGCGGATATTCTCTCCGCCGACGAGCTTACTGACCGCTCGGGCGTCCAGCACTAAGGGAGCATCCTGCCCTCACCATGCGGTGAGGGCCTGCGGTACGGCGCATAGTCCGCCTGCCACCAGGGCTGCTGTCGAGTATCTACAGTGGCGAGAGATAACAACATGACCGGAAAATTGCGGCCAGCTTTTTTACCGTGTCTTCTATTTCTCTTTCGGTGTAAGCGGCAAATCCCATTAAAAAACCGGTGGATACCGGGCTGCCTGCATATAAGCCGGTAAGTCCTAATATATCAATATCAGCGCGACGGGCCGCGGTGGCAATGTCCTTCTCGGATAGCCCGTGCCTCAGGTGGCAAGGCATCTGCATGCCACCCGCTGGCGTTGTGTACACAACATAATCAGAAAGATACTCGTCCATCAGGCTGGCCAGTTTGTCGCGACGAGCAACATAAACGTTCCTCATCTTGCGAATATAGGCACCAAAATGGCCACCCTCCAAAAATTTAGCCAGCGTCAGTTGAGTTATTGATGCGGTATGGCCGTCCATTAATGTCCTGGCCATGGTAAAGGGTTCGGTCAGTTCTGAGGGGACGATCATGTACGCAATACGTAGCCCGGGGAACAGCGACTTGGTGAACGTGCCGATATAAATTGTCCGGTTGTAAGCATCCAGCCCCTGAAGGCAGGCCATAGGCTTTCCTTCATAGTGAAACTCACTGTCATAGTCATCCTCAATGATCCAGGCGGCGTGACGGTTTGCCCAGTCAATGACGGCCAGTCGTCGGTCAAGAGAGAGCGTCACCCCGGTTGGATACTGATGAGAAGGCGTAAGGTAGATAGCTCTGGCAGGTTCGGTTAGCGAATTAAGTGCGTCAACGGATATGCCTTTTTCCTCAAGAGGAACCGGGACAGGGTGCAGTCCGGCAGCCTTAAACGCTTTGTGTGCCCCTTGATAGGTGGGATCTTCAATGACAATACTCTCCCCGTTGTCCAGCAGCACGTGTGAACAGAGCGCTAGCGCCTGTTGAGAACTTGTCAGAACGATCACCTGTTCTGCACTCGCACGTGTCCCGCGCTCAAGATTGACATATTCCGCGATGGCCCGCCGTAAGCGCTCCATGCCCTGCGGTGGACTTTGCTCCAGTATTTTGTGCTGATATTCCTTCAGGACCTGCCGCTGAAGACGCTCCCAGGTTGGAATGGGGAACAGGCGGGTTTCGGGGATACCGGGCGCCAGCGGACGTGGCGAAGAAAACTCGCGGATCCCGCCACTTTCATAGATGACCTTTCCACGGGCGCTAAGTTTTGCTTTTCGTGTTTCCGCGGTTGGCGGATGCTGTCGGGAACGTGGTTTTAAAAACCGGGCGCTGGAAGAGACGAAGCTCCCTCTGCCTGTTTGCCGCTCAATAAAACCTTCTGCATGCAGGCTGGAATAGGCTGCTTCAACCGTATCCCGCGAAACATTCAATGAGGTAGCCAGCGCACGTGAAGCAGGAAGCGCCTTACCGTGCGATAAGGTCCCTTCAAGTATCAATGTGCGTATCGCTCTCTGGATCCTTTCATGAAGCGGTAGTGAACCGTTTGCAGGGTCGGAAATCCATGCCTTAACCGTTTCAAGCTGCGCGTGCTTAAACATTATGTTGTCCACTTTTCCCTCTGTGTCCCTTGATTCTAAAGCAATAGTGCATGCAGCAGGATGAAAAATTGGTCTGCCTTTATGATGAGAATTGGCGGGGCAAAACGGGCCATTCAGCGAATACACTCTTCCTGAAACAAATACGGGATAAGCACAGAGGCAATATGAATAATACGAGCGTGACCATTGAGGCAGTTAAAGAACGTGATTTTGAAAGCTGGATGCCACTATGGAGAAAATATCAGGAATTTTACAACGTCGATCTATCCGGGGCAGTGACTGAACGAACCTGGCAACGATTTTTCAGCTCCGTTGAGCCAGTATTCTGCGTAGTGGCACGATGCAATGGAGAGGTGGTGGGGTTTGCGCATTATCTTTTTCACCGTTCGACCTGGGCTGAGAGCGATTATTGCTACCTCGAAGATTTATATGTCAGCGATGCAGCAAGGGGCAAACACACGGGCAAACAGTTAATAGAATATGTGCAGAGAGAAGCAAGAAAACATCACGCCAGCCATCTTTACTGGCATACGCATGAAGCCAATTATCGCGCGCAACGATTGTACGACTGGATTGCGAAAAAAAGCGGGATGATTGAATATCGTATGCACGTAAGATAAATCCCTTCGCTGTCCGTGTGCCCCTTAAAAACTTTAAGGGGCATTAAACCAGACGTACTCTTATCATTTAGCCTGCAAAAGTATCTCCATCAACCCTGGAAAACGGGTATCCAGATCGTCTCTTCGCAAAGAAATCATGTTTTCTCGTCCCTGCGGACGCTGCCAGATGACGCCGCTGTCCCGCAATACGCGCCAGTGGTGGGTCATGGTGGATTTCACCACATCTTCCGGGCGCAGCGCGTTACAGCTGAGTTCGCCGCCGTCAGCAAGTCGGCGGATAATTGACAGCCGGAGCGGGTTGCCGAGGGCAAACAGCACATTTTCCAGCAGTATTTGTTCTGTTTCAGGGTGGTTTGGGATCATCGTTTTCCTGCGTATGGCGTCAGATTGAGCTATATCAACAATAGGTCAACCCGTAAAAAATAGTTCGATAATACTCGTACAATAGGACTATTATAGCAAACGAACGAATACACGACCATCCCGGTCGTCACAGACAAGTCAGAAAGACTTAAGGAAATAGTATGCCCCGACCCATCCCTCTCGAACGTTATCGCAACATCGGTATCTCCGCGCATATCGATGCCGGTAAAACAACCACCACTGAGCGCATCCTGTTTTATACCGGGATGAGCCATAAGCTGGGTGAAGTACACGATGGCGCGGCAACCACTGACTGGATGGCGCAGGAGCAAGAGCGCGGGATCACGATTACCTCCGCGGCGGTCAGCTGCTTCTGGCCAGGCATGGACAGAGGGTTTGAACCGCACCGGATCAACATCATCGACACCCCGGGGCACGTGGATTTCACCATTGAGGTCGAACGTTCCATGCGCGTGCTCGACGGCGCGGTCATGGTGTATGACTCCGTGGGTGGCGTGCAGCCACAGTCGGAAACCGTCTGGCGTCAGGCGAACAAATACAAAGTTCCTCGCATTGCGTTTGTTAACAAAATGGACCGCCCGGGGGCCGATTTCTTCCGCGTGGTGCGGATGATGCAGGAACGCCTGAAGGCCAACCCGGTGCCGATTGTGATTCCGGTTGGCGCGGAAGAGCACTTCACTGGCGTGGTGGATCTCATCAAGATGCGCACCATTTTGTGGGACGATGCCACTCAGGGCATGGTGTTTACCTATGCACCCGTGCCGGACGATCTCGTCAGTACCGCCCAGGAATGGCGGGAAAAAATGGTCTCAGCCGCGGCGGAAGCCAGCGATGAGCTGATGGATAAGTACCTTGAAACGGGAGATCTGACGGAAGCGGACATGATTAAAGGCCTGCGTATCCGCACCATTTCTGGCGAAATCCAGCCGATGCTGTGCGGCAGCGCGTTCAAAAACAAAGGCGTGCAGCGCATGCTTGATGCGGTGATTGAGCTGATGCCGTCCCCGCTGGACGTGCCGGCCATTGATGGCGTGGATGAAAAAGGGCAGCACGCGGAGCGTCATCCGAGCGATGATGAGCCGTTCTCCGCCCTGGCATTCAAGCTGATGAGCGACCCGTATGTCGGGCAACTGACCTTTATCCGCGTTTACTCTGGCGTGCTGCGTAAAGGTGATGCGGTCTATAACCCGGTGAAAGGAAAAAAAGAGCGCATCGGGCGTATTGTGCTGATGCACGCCAACGACCGTCACGAGGTGGATGAACTGCGCGCCGGGGACATCGCGGCCTGCGTTGGGCTGAAAGACGTGACCACAGGTGATACGCTCACCGACCCGAACGCCGTTATCACGCTTGAACGCATGGAGTTCCCGGATCCGGTTATCTCGCTGGCAATCGAGCCGAAAACCAAAGGCGATCAGGAGAAAATGGGGATCGCGCTGCAGCGTCTGGCAGCGGAAGATCCGTCGTTCCGTCTGCATACTGACGAAGAGTCCGGTCAGACCATTATTTCCGGAATGGGTGAGTTACACCTGGAGATTATCGTCGACCGTATGAAGCGTGAGTTTGGCGTCGAGGCGAACATTGGTCGTCCACAGGTGACCTACCGTGAAACCCTGCGTAAGGCGGTGAAGGATATCGAAGGTAAGTTTGTCCGTCAGTCCGGTGGTAAAGGGCAGTACGGCCATGTCGTCCTGAGCCTGGAGCCGACAGAACCTGGCAGTGGCTTTACGTTTGAGGATGCGACAAAGGGCGGCGTGGTGCCACGCGAGTATATCCCGTCCGTTGAGAAAGGGCTGCGGGAGGCGATGAACAGCGGTGTGCTGGCGGGCTATCCGGTTGTCGATGTTAAAGCGACGCTGACGTTTGGCTCGTACCACGATGTCGACTCGTCTGAGATGGCGTTCCGCATGGCGGCAATCCTTGGTTTCAAAGAGGGCGCTCGCAGGGCGGATCCGGTGATTCTTGAGCCGATCATGCACGTGGAGGTGGAAACACCGGAAGAGTACGCCGGTAACATCATGGGCGATCTCTCCTCCCGACGCGGCATGGTGCAGGGCATGGAAGAACAGTACGGCAGCCAGATTATCCGCGCTGACGTGCCGCTGGCCGAGATGTTTGGCTACGCCACGACATTACGCTCGATGTCCCAGGGACGCGCGACGTATACGATGGAGTTCCATCATTTTGCGGAAGCACCGCGGAATGTTGCGGATGAGATTATTTCGAAGCGCGCGAAGAGTTAATGAAGTGCACATGGTAGTCCCTGGGCTACCATGTGCTTTTGCTGTCATCCTTAAAACCATTTAGGGAGAACTCGTTTGTGACACTCACTATTTTCCTACCAACTGGACGACTACCAGCCTCCCGCCATCCTCTTTTGATAAAACAAACTGTGCATTATTCGTCAGTTCAATTTTTTCCCCAATGGCAATCTGTCGTTTATCCGGTAATGACATAAGCCCGTGTATGCCCTCATTTACTAACCACCATTGTTCGTTATGGAAAACAAAATAACCAACTCTTTTCCTTTGTGTTTCCGTCGTGCGCTCATTTGGCGCGATGAGGCGGTTCACATGCCAGGCATAGATTGACTGCCCGCTCCATACCATCAGCCTGTGGTCGTCGGGACGATAGCTGCCTTCTTTACGGGAAGAATATAAATTTAGCACGGGTAATTTACCCTTGTAAGGCGTACCGCAGTAAGGACATACCGGCTTTGTCTTACCCGAGAAAACGTACCATTTCTGTTCACACCCCTTGTTCTGGCAGGGCTGTATCAGATCGACTGTTTTAACCAGGGCGCTTTCCCACTCATCGGCGGTCGGGCGTTTAGTGGCATCGTGTAAGCCATCGATGAAGGCGCGTTCAAACAAAGGCGTCAGATAAGGGCCCATGATGGTGTAAGGGATTTTCTCCGGATCAGCCCAAGGAAGTGAAAAGGAGGATAACTGACTGACTTTGACTGCATTGCTTTTGTCTGTCGGATGTTCAATGAAGAGTGCCTTCTCACCCATAGATAAGGTCTCATCACGTACTTCATCCGATATATCATGTATTTTTCCGCCACGTAGCGGATGACGGAAGAACAGATACATGTAGATAAGCACTGACAGCGCATGACGGTCAGTAGTAATGCTTGGCAGTACGCGGTTAGGATCTTCTTTGGAAAGATGGCTGGTTTTCACCACTTCCGGAGCGATAAAATCCGGGGTGCCCACGACGTCGGGAGGATACTTCCCTGGAACAACCAGGCCGTCTACATCTATGATGCAAGCATGGCCCATTTCTGGGTCGATCAGCACGTTTTTATAGCTTAGATCGCTGTGACAGAGACCTGCTGCATGCATCCTTCTGACTGCTCTTGTCAGCAGCAGACAGACCTTGAGATAGGTAAGCGTATTGCCTCGTTCACGTGGGTCAAGAAATTTATTCTGGTTGCTGGCGCTGGCAAACCATTTGCCTTCTTTTTCCCGGCCTTTTATGCCCAGAAAATCATCGTTTTTAGAGCCATATTTAAAGAAAAAGTGGCTCTGGTAGGTTGGAACCACGAGGCCGATTTTATCCCCATGCTCGACAACGTGGGTGGGCCAGCAAAACAGGTCCTTCCAGTATTCACCACCGGATTGGCCAAAAATATTTTGCCTGTAGCGGCCGGTGATCATATCAATCCGATCTCGGGCCTGCTCATTCTGTGGTTTATGATAAAAAGCGACGACGTAAGATTTATCAGGCGAAAAGTAAACATCCTTCATTGAGCCCGAACCTATTACCTCGTCAACATATTGGACTGTTTCGCCGTCCTTTGTTTTGCACGTAACGATATTTGCCATATTGATCCCCGAAAAAGCGTATCCCTTACCACAACACCGCAATTGTGCGGTCATCATGGTTCCCCGCTGAGAAAAAGTTAAGCCAGTCGCCTAACCTCTCAGGCGCAATACTGGCGTCTGTAAGGGCAGGGATGAGCTCATCAACAAGACGGGTCCATTTTTCGTCACTGCGAAGCCCGTTATCCGTCTCAAACAGAGGGTCTGATACGCCGTCTGTCATGAGGATCAAGTGAGATACATCATTCCATTTACCCACGCTGATGCGGGCGCTAAACGATGGGTCTGCAATAATGCTCTGGTCAAGGAAGCGCGTTTGTCCTGCGTATTCTCCGCTATCGGGATTTCCCAGTACCCTGACTTTACCGGAAGGGCTGTATGCACCTATCGCACCATCCCCAAGCCAGAATGAAGCCGCAAACATCTCTTTATCAGTTCGTAGCGCTACAGTTGCTAGTAAGGTTGTTGAATAGGATTTCACCGGTTGTTCTGCACAAATGGCTTCGTTCTGGATGCTGTTGACCGCGAGCGTAGCTGCCTGTTTGAAATGATGAAGCATGGCGTTTATGGTTACCTGCTGATCGCTCCCTTCCCACGCCGTGATGTGCTCCTTTAAATGGGCGCCTTTCAAACTACTGAGCTGATTGAAAAGGTAATCGCCAGCCGTTTTGACTGCAATCCGGGAGCCTTCACGGGAATTTACTGCACTACCGGCCCCGTCTGCGACCAGCATGACAGACCATCCTGTATCCTGGCAGTGATTGATATAGAAGTCGTCATCTCTGAAGCTCCCGACATGTTCATGGGAGCGACCTCGACGGCTGGCGGCAGCAATACGTATGTCACCTCTGATCAGGCCAGCAGCATCCAGATGCGGTTTAGGGTAGGGAGCATCTGCTGGTGGCTCTACTATCTTCCACAGGTTTCTCGGATCGGGGTTTACTATAAAAAGTAGCTTTGTTTCACATTCGTCGTGCGAAGCGCATGACCAGAGTACTGAAAGCTCTATATCACCGCTCTCGGTGGGCGATCCTGTCAGCAACCCATGTTCTTTGTCAAAAGTCAGGCCAATGTTCCGGGAAAAGACAACGTCCCTCACAGTAGCCTGCTGGTTCTCATCCAGAACGATGGCAACCGGCGAAGAGAAACGTTCGCCTGCGCGGGCGTTGGGTATAGTTATTTTAGCTCTCGGGGGCACGGCAGGTGGCACAGCTAATCCGGCCCGCTGCTGGCCTGTTGGTATCTGCCCGGGTTTTAATACCAGGGAAGACAGGTTTTCGTCTTCCCTCTGTGCTGGTTTATCAAATTCGTAATAAGGCATCAGCTTCCAGAACGGAGGATGAGGTTCATTTTCTGGCAGCGGTTGCAGTAATGGTGTAACGGTAGCGCCATGGCCTGGATTACCAGCATCAGTCCCGGCCGTCTGTTGCTGATCGGAAAGATTGGATGCTGATGAGGCGGCAATCTCTGCGTCGTTATCACCTTCGCTAACCCGCGCAGATAAATCCTGTGCAAGGCTCTCTATCCGCTCTTTAAGCTGCATAATTTCTTCGGTCAGGGATGGATCTTGCGATAGAAGAAAAAGCCGCTCACCTTCTACAGGGTGGCCCAGCTCAGACAGAACTAAGCGGATAATCTTCTCTTCAAGTAAAGCATTTTGCGACATCAACCTCTCCCTCTGTTTACGTCGAAGTTAGTGTTTCCGCCATCATTGCTGAATGACAGGCCTGTTTCACACCAGGGGCAGATCACGTCATCCGGGCCGTCAATACACAGCAACTTTCCGCATGAGCACAGGGCAAACGCACTGGCATTACCGCAGTGGGGGCAACCCGGTACGCCATGCAGTTCGCTGGTGTTTACCTGCAAACCGGTAGCGGTGGCATCTGACCACGCAAAATAGTCCTCATCGATGGGATAGCATCCGGCAATATTAAAGCTGTTCAGGTTCAGGCTGAAATCGAGCCCGGAAACCCTTGCAGGTGGCCGTTCATACTTCATCAGGTAAGGACGACGGGTCTTGCTGCAACGGCCGGTAAGCGTAACGCAGTTTTCATCGTACGCTTTTACTGGCTCGCCCTTAGCCAGCCGAACTATGTATTCAGTCTGGCTGAGCTCAGGTTGTTTGTCGTCCCCGACGCTGCGGCTGTGCGCTGTAACCGAAGCCGTGATCCATTTGATGAAGCGGGTAAAGTCGCCTTCCTGAGACTCGGTGAACAGCATGACATTCTCTGTCAGTTGCCGCAGGATATTCAGGTCAGCTGACGGCCCCAGGCCAACGGCAATGAGATTCACTTTACTTGCGTAATGATCCTTCCAGCGCTTCACTTCTGCGGTTGTGTCGTCAGTCGGACGTCCGTCGGTAAGAAGGTACACGACGGGTTTCCAGTCGCCTTTATCCTCATGAGTGGTTTTTCTGACCTGGGTATCAATTTGCACGGTCAGCTCACGCAATGCGGCCCCAAGGCTCGTACCGCCGCCAACGGGAAGGCGGGGAGGGTAGAACGAGGCAATTTCGTGAAGAGGTACAATCGTACGGGCTACACCGGCAAATGCGATTACCGAGACCCAGGCTGTTTCAAGTGCGTGTGGATCCTTTCTTAAATCTCCGACGATCATTTGCAGACCATCAGTCATTTTTTTCAGGTTTTCACCAATCATGGACTCTGAACAGTCCAGGACAAAAAACACGGGAAGGCGTCTCATAATTTTCCTCGTACGGCTGGTACGGTCAGCAGAAAACGGGTCTATACAATAAGGCGCTGCCGGGTATGCAGCACCTTCCTGTCTGTCAGAGCACCAGCTGGATTTCTGGTGGCGGAGGGGGAAGAGTATCTGTTCCGGTATTGATCCCCGCGCTTGTGCTGCCGGAAGACACGCTGGCCGATACCCATTTAAAGAAACCTGCAAACGCGGTTGAATCCAGCGTCTCCAGAGAAACAACCTTATCGGTGAGCTGTTTTAAGTGCTCATGGCCTGCTTTAGGACCAACTGCGCAGGCAATGATGGATCCGAATCCCCGGCCGCGAATAGCTTTTACCGCTTCACCGTAAGCCAGGGCATCAGAAGGGGTTCCATCAGTCATCAGGAATACCAGAGGACGCCAGTCTCCTTTCGTATCACCATCTGATCGACGCACATCCCGATCAATACACTGCATCAAACATTCAAGGGCAGCACCGGTGAACGTCCCGCCAGCGCTTGGCACAACGATGTCTGAAAACTGGAAGTCTTCCAGCGGCGTGAGAGGAATAAACTCACGCGCCTCATTGTCATAGGTGATAATGGAGATATGAACACTTTCGAGGGCGTAGGGATCCTGACGGAGAGCGCTAAGCATCGCCTGAATTCCAACGTTTACGGAATGAATGGACTCACCGCGCATCGAACCGGATGTGTCAATAACCAGGTAGACAGGCAGGCGGCGCATCAGATGTAATTCCTCAAGTGCGAGACAAATGAATCAGATTCTGAAGGCTCACCAATTGCCCTGAGTTTCCAGCCTGTAGGCTCACGTATCAGCTCGGCAAAAACCATGGAGCGCTTGCTGGCGAAGGCGGGTCCGCCAGAAAGATCGAATCGTGCCATTTCAATATTACGGGCATCAACTGCCCGGATGAAAGCATTCTGAACTTTTCCAAAGTGCTGCTGTAGTTTTTCACCATTATAGATCTGAACGATAAACACAATTTTCTCGTACTGAGCGTCAAGGGAATTCAGGCGCACAATAATTTGCTCATCGTCACCGTCACCGGCTCCAGTTCGGTTATCGCCCGTCAGCCATATGTTGCCTGACTTATGGCGAAGGCTGTTGAAAAAGATGATATCGCCATTCACCAGCGTAGGTTTACCATTTTCCACATTCCCGAGATCCGTCACCTTTCCGGCTGAATTACACAGGAAAGCGATCACATCAAGGTCATATTCTTCTTCTTTCTTACCAAAGATCCCGCCGAGGAAACCTTTCTTTTCCTCATTAATATCCCAACCGAGGCCGATAGTAACGGATGAGAGATCGTATTCATTTTTTTTCAGGCTTATGCCCTGGCCTTTGCTCAGACTGACAGACATGATATCCCCTTAATCAATATAATTATAAGACTACATTTACTTCAGGAGGCGGTGGTGGCAGGTCTTCAAGCCCTATCACTTCTTTTTTACTGGACTCCACTTTCTGACTGCCTACCGAAATGCTCGCACTGACCCATTTAAAGAATGCTTTAATCGTCGAACTGTCAGCCGTATCCAGCTGAACCACGATCTCAGTAATTTCCTTGAGAACGCTGGTATCAGCATCATGCCCGGCTGCACAAGCTACCACAACGCCGGTTCTGGCAGCTTTAAAGTCATTCAGGCCCTTACGCCAGTCATCATTCGGACTTCCATCCGTCATCAGGAATACAAGTGGACGCCAGTCACCTTTAGTGTCAGCCGTCGTTTTCTGTACTTCTTTGGCAATTGAGCTGGCAGTGAGGGAAAGCGCTTCGCCAAGAGACGTGGTGCCGCTGGCTGTTAGTGCTGGCATCTGGAAACTCAGGAGGTCCTTCAGGGGGACTGCCTGTCGGGCTGAAGAATCAAAGGTGATCACTGATACATAAGCCGTTTCGAGTGCATACGGATCCTGTTTCAGAGTGGTAAGCAGCGTCTGAACGCCATTCTTGACCGCCTCGATAGGCTCTCCATGCATAGAACCTGACGTGTCGAGTAGCAGATATACGGGTAAGCGTCTCAAATGTAATTCCTTCTAAAGAGATTGGAAGTGGATAGTAGCTTCAGTAAAATACCAGATTCTATTGATTCGATAAAACGGCACAACATCTGTCGGGTGGGGAGTAAATTCACAGAAACTGGCTCAGAAGCCACATAAAAGAAATAAGTTAACCACCATTGAATTACCAACATGTGAATGGCCTTTTATCAATAAAAAAAATAATTTAGACAGGACAGGAAGCAAAGGTTTCTGAAAAAACTCCGGCATAAATAAACTGTCTTGAGTATGAAAAGCATCATACAACACAGATCTGCATGAATGGAGTGTAAATCGCGTAAAGATTGATGTGTAGCACAAGAGGATGTCAAGACGCCAGGTTATGTAGGCAGAAAGGCGCTGCTGGGATTGCGGGAGGATTATAGACGAAACTACATCGCGCCAATACAGATGTGAAGTATGGCAGAACCGGGGTTTCACCCCGGTCTGAGATTTAGTGTCAGGACTTTTTAACGCTGTATTCTTTTATTAGTTCGTCGACGGTATGTAGAGCCAGCTTCTCAACAGCTTCACTTCGGGTGGTTCCAATCAGTGCAGCCAGACGGTCAATTTTTCTTAAAACCCGCATGCGTAGCGATAATGACACGGCTGTTTTTTTATCCTTATCGAGTACGACCTTTCCTGTAGACTCAGCTGTTTTCATTTCAGCATTCTGTACGAGCGCTTCATTCATCCGCCGAAGAGTCTTTTTATCCAGCTGGCCCGGATTAACGAGATGATAGGAATGACCCGCCTTGCTGTATTTGATTTCTGCAGAATATGACTCGCGTAGCTCTTTGAGTGCCCGGGTTAATGTCGGTTCTGAGCATTCCAGACTGGTTAAAATATCGGCAGCAGAAACGGGCTTGCCGGTACCCAGTAAGTTGGCAAGCTTAAAAATCCGGACCTGTCTGGTATTTAATTGCATTGTTAGATTTAGCCTGCTTAAAGGGTTAGTGGTTCAATAGGCTGAAAAATGAAGGTACTGCTCATCCTTCGAATAACCGGGTGATCGCCTAACGCTTCAACCGGATCAATGTGTTCTAAACCGTCAAAATTTACTGACGACATCTCGCTGCGAGTGCATTTGCAGGACAGGATATACTCATCCTCCAGATAGCCTGTCCGCTTACTGACCCGTTGCGTAAAGCCTGACACAATCACGTTGTCGAACGGTAGCGTATGTAAAACGATACCGACCAGGCGGAACAGGCAGCCATGGACGTGGCGGGCATAGTTTTCGCGTACGGCTTTTTGCGTCATGGCTTTTTCCGTCAGCTCCGTGCCCCGGGCATTAACGCCGTAAATCTTATCAGGGAAATCTTCAATCTCAGCTAAATCAACATCCAGCAGGACTGCTGATAGCTCCGGCTTTACTTCAAATGCAACAAGCGTTTCACGCGGCCATTCAGTTTCTGCCAGCACACCCGCCAGGTATGATTCGAAAAACGCGGCGTCTGTCCGGAACTGCTGCCGGGCATCTGCCTGAGCCGTGGCGAGCCGTTTTTCATGTTCTTCAGCTTCAAACTTCCAGTTTGCATACTGTTCGGCCCAGGCCGTCCGTTGTTGCTGGTACCGGTGCTGTCGAAGGGTATTCTCACGCTCCACATCAATCAGCGTCTGCTGCCACCGGCGAAGATTTTCGGCGTGGCGCTCAGCTTTAGCTGATTCCGATTCAAACCATTTACCCAGAAAACTAATGCCTTCGCTCTCGACAGGCTTTTCCGGCAATGCAAGGTAGTCTGGCTTTTCTGGACGCACCGGTGCCGGAACCTGAAAAGGCGACGTTCTGTTATGCAGGTATACTGCTTCCAGCTCTGCCCAACTGATGCCTGTTTTTGGATCCGGCGTCAGCTCGTGAATATTACGGATTGCGGTTACCGCTGACATGAGCTCAGCGGCTTCCTGCTCAAGCGCCTGTCTGAGCCCCGGGTCGGTTGCCGTCCGGTTTCCACCTCCGGAACGCGCGGCCCGGTCAAGCCGGGTACGGTAACTCAGCCCGGTACCGGGCAAGCCCAGATTGGCATAGGTCCCCCGGCTACCAAAAGAAACGGAAGCACCTCTCGGCCCGACACTCAAGCTCGGTGCACCGTTGCTCAGGTTGAGGCGAACGCCCGGAATAATGTTGATCGACTTTCTGAACCTGAACCCCATTATGATTTCCTTAATGATGCTGTGTCACGGTAAGTAATCTGATTCCATCAGCGCTTTGCTCGTTCTGTAACCCGTAAAAACGCGCTCTGTCCAGAATACCAGCCGCCCAGCGGCGATGCGTGGCAGGTTCACACATTGCCCCCTGCGACTTAAAAACAGCCTGGGTAGAGTTCAGGATCCGTAGTGCGTCAGAGTGCTCACGCTGAGTGACCATTAGCGCGTTTTGAATGACCTCTATCTGACCCGGGTGAATGGCTGTTTTCCCTACAAGCCCATGCGCCATATCAAGAGCCAGCTCTCTGGCCATAACGGCATGATCGTCAATATGCTCACACACGGGCGCGGTAAGGGCAAAATCACGCGGGCCGAAGACTGAAACGAGCATTTTGATGATGTAACCCATCGGGCTGTCATACAGCGTCAGGTCCCGGGGGCGGCGAAGCGACACTACGTTCATAAGATCGTTGCCGCCGATTCGAAGCGCAATAATGCGTTCGTGACAGGGATGTTCCACCAGACGGGTTGCCAGCTTGCGCATCTGAACCACGTCAAAGACGTCTTCAGTTTCCAGCGTTGGCATCATGCACAGGTGAGTCTCGCCCATAATATCCCACCATTTAGCTAACGAACTGAGGGTAAATTTCGGCAATACAAACCCGTCGACAGCTGAAAGATCATAATGCTCTTTTAACCATTTACCCATTTCGGCATGTCGGGGGCGAATGAACACCAGAGGCCAGTCTTTTTTACCCAGGCTATGCATGCTGTTATTGAGTTCGTACAGCAGCTGCTCAAGATTTTTGAGAGCTACAGGGATATCTGCTTCACTGACAGCATCCTCCAGGCAAATCACCAGAGAGCGCAAGCCTGGGATTTTCCCTTGCAGGACGGCATCCGCAATATCTTTCCGTGTTGCAGGCATGTATAGCGTGGCTCCCAGATTCCAGGGAGAAAGACGATTTTTCATCAGAGCACCTTCTTGATAATGGTTACAGCACGATACTGGCCGAGGGTTCCCCCCATTTCTGTAACAATAATTCCCTTTTCACGAGCAAGCCCTACAAGCAGTGCAACGTCCGGGTCGTCAATCGAACGCACAAATACATGATCCGGTACCCGACGTAATACGGCCCGGGTTGCTTCAGCAATACCGGGTTTAATACGATTGACGCTGTCCACTTTAAATTCATCGGCCAGGAACGCGATAACGTCGCGACTTGTCTGCCATAAGTCCCGGGCTGATTCTGTACTCCAGCTCAGAGGAGCGAGAGATGACGGTGTTAACTTCTTACGGAAATGAGCGACGGTATCGACAAGCATCCGGCTACATTCGAATTCACTGAGATGCTCGCAAACCATGCACCCATGTAACCCTTCAGAGGACCATACTGACCGGGAGATCAGGCCTGACACCGGCGCGCCCATGATGCCAAAAGGAATGAGCCAGTCATCATCACTGGCAGCAAGCCAGGAACAGCCACAGGGATCGGCCAGGACAACCAGTCGCGGCTGCTCAGGATAGCCCGGGCGATCTTTCAGTGCGCGTACAAGCTCTCCGGTAATTGCGCCTTTACCTGTCCATCCGTCAATAAAGACAATACCGCTTGTACCATGCCGCTCTTCAATGACGTCGAGTGCTGCACTGTTAATTCCACGATCCCGGATGATACTGATACCGTAATGCCATGAGGTTTTCCCCATGTCACGCAGGGCCTGGTGCAGCATAACGCCGAGCGGTACGCCAGCTCTGACAAGACTGGCCAGTACAATGGGTTCATCACCGAAGCGTTCGGCCAGAGTAACAGCGAGCTGTGTGACTTCTTTTGCAAGTCTCTCTGCGCCCCGATCCAGCGCCCGGTGAAACAAATCAAGATGCCATTTTGTTGGCGCAGGCTCCTGGCTGAGCATGTCCGAATAATGTTTCTTCCCTGACTGAATCAGCTCTTCTTTTTGCTCAACTGGCGTCATCTCAATGACAATCGGCTTTAGCAGAAATTCCACGTCACCAGGCTGGTATGAGCCGGTAAATGTTTCATGTGGCTGCATTTTATTTTTCTCCAAAAATTCGCTGTGAAATGGCATCTGCAAACTGACTCTGACGCGGTATGCCAAACCAGTTGCACAGTTTCATAAAACGATGATCGCTCAGGCTGTCGCCCAGACCAATTACGGGGAAAACCCCGCGTTCAGCTTGAAGTTTCTCAAGAAGCCAGCTGACTGCCAGCCCTTTCTCAACTGGGGTGGGAAGCCAGGCCACGTTATTACTGTTGCGGTGGATGTAGAATCCCTCGGTCGGAAACACCGTTTCTATTTCATCTGCAATGGCATTGAGCTCGTCAAGGCGGGTGCTGTCGCGGTGTTTCATCACCATATAAACCGCCGTTTCACCGTATTCGAAGTTCAGTCTTGCCCAAGCATTGATCCCTTTTGCGTCCATCATTTCAGTGATCAGACGCTGCATCGATGTCAGCTTTTCCTGGTAGGGAGCCAGCTGGCCGAGCATATGGGCCTTCCACTCCTCGTCGGGCTTGCCTTCAGGAGTGAGAATGACGGCCCCGTGCGTGGTGATTGCCCATGAACGGAAAGGGATCCGGACTCGGCTGATTTCTTCAGTTCCCCTTGCGGTAACTGGGATGAGCTCAGCCTGCTCCAGGAGCCAGTCCACTAACATGGACTGTTCTTCCGTCATAAAGCTTCGTGGATTCAGGGTGCGATCAACGGCACCAGTACGGAATGGCTCGAGGGCCAGCTCGTCCACCATTTTACGACGGGTCTGAAAGAGCGTGTCGTCAAGGTCGCTCAGAACAACGGGTTTATTCATAGGTAACAATCTCCACGACGGGCGCAACTTCAGCCAGCGCTTTAAGAAGCTGCGTGTCAATACTTTCTGCGGGTGTCTCAGTACACACTAGAATGCGGTCAAACTGCTGGTGGGCGACGTTATAGACAAAATTGGGGATGCCCAGCCCGTAGTTATCCGTAAAGGAAATTGCGGACTCAATGGCATAACCAACGGCGATAGGGGAGCGGGTGGTCGAACCATAAAATGCCAGTGCCCCGGCAGCTTCGAGGCGTTCAGCAAGCAGGAACGGCTCCCAGACGAATTCCCCTGTCCCGAGAATCAAAACACGCTCCCCCTTGCTGATGGAGATCTCATGGCCGAGATCGGCCGCAGGTGCGAGCATCCCCTGTCGCCCCCAGGACTGTTTCCCCTGAATGTCCCAATCTCCGCGTGAAGTTACGTTGACCTTCGGCATGTCCGGGACAGGTGCATCAGGTAATGGGATCCATCCCCACTGACCGCTTACAAGAGAAACCGAAGTGACGGGTAAGGGGCTGCGCTCGGACAGGGCATTACTACTCCAGTCGGTAAGCGTTACGGCGATAACCTGTTCAATATGTTGAAGCTTGCCGGTATTCCGCAGGGCAGAAAGCAGGTTAATAAAAGTATTACCGGTGGTTGCCTCGTCATCAATCAAAACCAGCGTTCGTGCGTTGGTAACTCGACGTCTTTTCTCTTCATCATCTGGCAGATAGATCAGATGATCGGTGGCGTGGCTGTGTTCTTCCTTGAACTCGCAAAGCAACGTACCATCAACGGGGTGACGGGTAGAAGTCAGATAGATAGATTCACGATGCCGGTGGCGCAATTCATCAAACACACCGGCCCCAAGCCCAACGGCGGTTTCAGCCATACCGATAAACAGCACGGGCCCTGTCAGCGTTGAGGGGAACTGGCTGGCAAGCTGTCTGTAGGCCTGCCGCATGACTGAGGGCTGCACGGGAATGTGCCTGCCGAGTATTTTGCTCACAAACAGAAAGGCCCGTTTAGGGTTACGTCTTTCTGCAATATCAAACAAGTCATTGAGCGAAACATCACCCCGGTCGCGGGTTACCTGTATCGTACCGCATGAGAGAGTGCGGCGATAAATCATATCTTCGAGGATATCAGACATAAACACGCCTTAATTTAGATGGTTAGAGAGTGATTCAGGGTAAACGATGACATCCGTGATGGATCTCAATGCAACCGGAGAAAAGGTGTTTTTGACGTTCTGGATCACCGCATCTTCAGACATCAGACCGAGCTTAAAGGCAGCAAACAACCCGGGAAGGTTCACCCCGCTATGAAGGGTATAACCCACCCCGCCTGACGGACGCATGTTGGTTTCAAGCAGTAATGGGTTGCCATTCACATCGTTTCGCGTCTGAACATTCACCAGCCCGTCAGCCTTCATAACCCGGGCGCAATCACACGCCAGTTCCCAGGCGCTTCCTTCGTTTACAAGATACTGGATAGCCCCTTCCTTACGGCGTCCCACAGCTGCGAGTATCTTCCCCTTATCTGCGAGGATATCGACGGAATATTCCGGGCCTGGAAGGTACGGCATCAAAACAAGGGGTTTAAACAGCTCAGAAGCCGATGCTGCTGCAATATACTGTTGCGGACTGACCAGACGATGTTCTGGGTGATTAAAGACGGCCATGGGCGAAGCACTGTCATCAAAGCGCCAGAATCCCATGCCATAGATACCTGTCACTGGCTTCACGCATACTGGGCTGTCAGAGAACGGCGGGGCCGCGAGGTGCGTCTTTAATTCTGCCAGCGTATTCACCCGCCAGGATGGTACGACCGGGAGCCCGTTTTGCTCCATAAACTGAGCAAAAGTAACTTTTTCCTCAGCCAGCGTTAACCAGTCGACTCCCATTGCACCGGTAGTAAGGGTGGCACCTGTCGATTCAATGGCTGAACGGTGTTCTTCAAACCACTGGCTGTTACGGCCAGTATGAATATGGTGGATGCCGTAGGTCTGAATGGTTTCCTGAATAAACTGAAGACGTTTTTGAGGATCTTCAGGTTCAGTCAAAGAATAATCGGCAACGGAAAGTATTTCATTCCTTTGGTTGCGGTGGGATGCGTAGACAATAATGCAAAAATTATTCTTCTGAGAAAATGATTTGATCCCCTTAATAATATCTCGTTGAGAGGATAGGCCTTCCATTAGCCAAATTTTTCTTTTCATTTAGTAATTATCCCGAGCGCCTGATAAGTTGGATTAGAGAATGGAGTCTATGAGGGTAAATGGAGTGTGTCAATCATAATATGATTAACAAAAAATTGTTTTTTTGGATGTTTTAGTAAATGTGATTGGCAGTTAAATAATTGATGTGATTGATATAAATTTCATAATTATCTTTATTTTATATATAAGAGTTGCGATAGAAAAGAAAACCTACCAAAATTTTACTTGTAAGAGAACATCATCATGATATGATTTTTTGCGTAGTTTTCTAATCATACCCATGCTTGTCTTGACTGTAGCCATCTTAAGGAATAAAACATGGTTTCATTAAGTAAGAATCAGACGATTTCACTCAGCAAAGAATCTTCATCATTAAGTCAGCTTCAATTCGGTCTCGGTTGGGATCCTGTAAAAAAGAAAGGCTTTCTTGGGGGACTATTCGGCGGTAACGACTCAATCGATCTTGATGCTGGCTGCGTACTCATGGATAGCGCCGGTAATAAAATTGATACAATCTGGTTCCGCAAACTGAAATCCTCCTGCGGCGCTGTTATTCACAGTGGCGATAACTTGACCGGTGAGGGTGACGGCGACGATGAAGTGATTAATGTCGCTCTTTCTCGTCTGCCTGCAAACGTTGAATACCTGGCGTTTACGGTTAATAGCTTCCGTGGTCAGTCGTTCAATGACGTCGAAAATGCGTTCTGCCGCGTGGTCGATCAAACCGGCAAAGAACTGGCTCGCTACAAGCTGACTGAGCAGGGCTCACATACCGGGATCGTTATTTCTTCGCTGCGCTGTAATAACGGCAACTGGGAATTTACCGCCCTTGGCCATGCCTGTCGCGGCCGCACAATTGACGATATGCACTCCGATATCGTTTCAGCGGTTATTCGCTAATGAACCTGACGCCGGGGGGCAATGCCCCCGTTCCAGCCCAGGAGTTGCGGGTCCGGATCACCTCGGGCGGCCAGGTGGATGCTTCGGCGTTTCGCCTGTATGCCGACGGGAAGGTGCAGGGTGATGCGGACATGGTGTTCTATGGTCAGCCACGTAACGATGATGGTACCGTCAGCCTGGTCAGTGAAGGCCAGTACTCAACCTTTACTGTCGCGCTCAACCGACTGAAACCTGATGTCCAGAAAATTGCGTTCACTGTGACCTGTGACGGTGGGCAGACGGTGTCCGGTCTTCGTAATCTTTCCATCGACGTGGAGCAAGGGGCTACCGGCCTGGTTAGCGGCATTGTCGAACTGAGCGGCCGTCAGGAAGCAGCCTTAATTCTGGGTGAGTTTTACCGTCGTAATAATGACTGGAAATTCCGCTTCGTTGCACAGGGGTTCAACGGTGGTCTTAAACCGCTGGCAGAGCATTTCGGCGTAAATATTGCCGATGAACCTGCTCCCGCAGCCCCGACTCCTCCGGTTGTAACCCCTCCGCCAGTTGAGACAAAAATCAGCCTGAGCAAGGTATCGCTGACAAAAGAGAAGCCTGCAATCAGTCTGACCAAACGGGATAACTTCGGTGAAATCCGGATCAACCTGAACTGGCACCGGGGCAGTGGCAAATCCGGCTTTGCAGGTATGTTCGGCTCCAAAGGAATCGACCTGGATCTGGGGGCCTTTGTTGAGCTTCAGGACGGGTATAAATCGGTCATTCAGGCGCTCGGTAATGCATTCGGTGATTATCGCGATGAACCGTATGTTCAGCTCAAGGGCGATGACCGGACGGGTGATGTATCAGACGGCGAGTGGCTGCATATCAATGGACGTGAATGGAAGCATATCCGCGAAGTGCTGATTTACGCCTTTATTTATGAAGGTGTTCCCAGCTGGGACAAAACTGATGGTGTGGTCACCATTCATGTGCCGGATCAACCGCCCATTGAAACCCGCCTGACCGAAGGTGAAAACCGTCGCACATTGTGCGCCATTGCCAGACTCGTAAACGAAAACGGCGCAATTAAAGTCGAGCGTATCAACCAGTACTTCAAAGGCCAGGACGAAATGGACCGGGCATTTGGCTGGGGATTTCGCTGGAGCGCCGGTTCTAAATAACACAGCAACAAAGGAAACAGGTATGAGCTTTTTCGACAAAGTTAAAGGTGCCATTAACTCAGGCCGTGACGAACTGACCCGCCAGGTTGGCCGTTTCAAAAACAAAAAATTCATGCAGGGCACCGTTGCTGTATGTGCCCGTATTGCCGTATCGAGTGACGGCGTGAGTTCAGAAGAAAAGCAGAAAATGATGGGCTTTCTGCGCTCTTCAGAAGAGCTGAAGGTCTTCGATACCAATGAGGTGATCGAGTTCTTCAATAAACTGGTTTCAAGCTTCGATTTCGATGTTGAAATCGGCAAGGGCGAAACCATGAAATACATCCTGGCGCTGAAAGATCAGCCTGAGGCCGCTCAGCTGGCCTTACGTGTTGGTATTGCCGTTGCGAAAAGTGACGGTAACTTCGATCAGGACGAGAAACTGGCCTCCCGCGAGATCGCTATCGCGTTGGGCTTCGACCCGGCTGAATTTGGCCTCTGATCCACATCCCTAAGGGTAAAATATGGTTTCCACACACATCGGCTTCCCGACTGAAACGGTCATTGTTTTTATTGCGCTTTCAGTCGGTGCCATCTTTATTGACCTGTTTATGCACCGTGATGACAAGCCAATCTCCCTGAAGAGTGCGGCGCTCTGGTCCGTATTCTGGGTTGTGGTTGCGATGGCATTTGCCGGTTTCCTCTATATCCACCACGGTGCTGAGGTTGCCAGCCTGTTTGTCACGGGTTATGCGCTGGAGAAAGTGCTGTCGGTCGACAACCTGTTTGTCATGATGGCCATCTTCTCCTGGTTCGCCGTTCCGGATCGTTACCGTCACCGCGTTCTCTACTGGGGGATCATTGGTGCAATTGTCTTCAGGGGCATCTTTGTCGCCATCGGTACGAGCCTGCTGAGTCTGGGGCCATACGTTGAAGTCGTCTTCGCTATCATCGTTGCCTGGACGGCAGTCATGATGCTTAAAAGCGGTGATGACGATGATGAAATTGAGGATTACTCCCAGCATCTGGCTTACCGCATGGTTAAACGCTTCTTCCCTATCTGGCCGAAGCTCAGAGGGCATGCCTTCCTGCTTAACCAGAAAGAAGTGGATGCTGAACTGGCGAAACCAGAAAACAGCGATGTAACGATTGGACGTGGGAAAAAAGCGGCGCTGTATGCGACCCCTCTGTTCCTGTGTGTGGCCGTGGTTGAACTCTCGGATGTTATGTTTGCGTTTGACTCAGTACCGGCAATCATTGCCGTTAGTCGTGAACCGCTTATCGTCTATAGTGCCATGATGTTTGCTATCCTGGGCCTGCGTACTCTGTACTTTGTCCTTGAAGCACTGAAACAGTACCTGGTTCATCTGGAGAAGGCCGTTATCGTGCTGCTGTTCTTCATCGCGGCAAAACTGGGCCTAAACGCGACCGATCACATTTGGCATCATGGTTACAGCATCGCGGCGACAACTAGCTTGTATGTTGTGCTGGGTGTCCTGGCGCTGGGCATTCTCGCAAGCGCCATGTTCCCGGGCAAACCTGAATCTGAGGAAAAGGGGAGCTGATCCCCTGAAGTGTTAACCTGAACAATTACTAATCGAAGAGGTTATTTTATGAGTGTTTCTCTATCCAAAGGCGGTAACGTCTCCCTGAGTAAAGCAGCTCCGTCAATGAAAAACGTCCTGGTGGGCCTTGGCTGGGATGCGCGTTCAACTGACGGTCAGGACTTCGACCTGGATGCTTCAGCATTCCTGCTGGCCGCAAACGGCAAAGTGCGCGGCGATTCAGATTTCATCTTCTATAACAACCTGACGTCATCCGACGGTTCCGTAACGCACACTGGCGATAACCGTACCGGTGAAGGCGATGGTGATGATGAATCGCTGAAAATTAAACTGGACGCAGTCCCGTCTGACGTTGACAAGATCATCTTCGTTGTCACTATCCATGATGCTCAGGCTCGTCGCCAGAGCTTTGGTCAGGTATCCGGTGCATTTATTCGCCTGGTCAATGACGATAACCAGACTGAAGTCGCTCGCTACGATCTTACCGAAGATGCTTCCACTGAGACTGCCATGCTGTTCGGCGAGCTGTATCGCCACAATGGTGAGTGGAAATTCCGCGCAGTAGGCCAGGGTTATGCTGGTGGTCTGGCATCTGTATGTGCTCAGTACGGCATCAACGCGTCCTGATCGAAAAGTAACTTTTCATATCTGGGGCTGTTAATGCAGCCCTTATTCAACTGTTTGCAGGAGCTAAAAATGGCAGTTTCTCTCGTAAAAGGCGGCAACGTATCTCTGACCAAAGAAGCACCAACCATGAATGTTGCTATGGTTGGCCTGGGCTGGGATGCCCGTGTAACCGATGGTCAGGGTTTTGACCTGGACGCTTCCGTGTTCGCAGTAGGCGAAGACGGTAAAGTGTTGTCAGATGCGCATTTCATTTTCTTCAATAACAAAACCAGCCCTGATGGCGCAGTAGAGCACCAGGGTGACAACCGTACTGGTGAAGGCGACGGCGACGATGAGCAGGTCAAAATCGATCTGACCAAAGTCTCAGCAGACATCAAAAAACTGGTGTTTGCCGTTACCATCTATGATGCAGAAGCGCGTAAACAAAACTTCGGCATGGTGAGCAACAGCTTCATGCGCGTTTACAACAACGACAACGGCACGGAAATTGCCCGTTTCGATCTGTCTGAAGACGCCTCAACCGAAACCGCAATGGTCTTCGGTGAACTGTATCGCCATGGCGCTGAGTGGAAGTTTAAAGCTGTCGGCCAGGGTTTTGCCGGTGGCCTGTCAGCGCTTGCTTCCCAGCACGGCGTCAATGTCTAAAAGACGCTGAGTCTGACCCCGGCAATGCCGGGGTTTTTTTGGGGTAACGATCCGCTATCAGCGGTTGAATCTGAGAAAGGGGGGCCGGGCATTTTCAGAAAGCAGAGTAATGTTAATTCTGGCGTAAGTCTTTTATACAGGACCCGGGTTTATCTATGGTTGCTGGTTAAAGCCAGTATTCCGTGCCGTATATCAACAGCATGCCCCTCGGATATATGTTACTTTTGTGATTTATGAAGGAAAGGGATCTGGAACATAAGATACCCGGTCAATGAAAATTCCAATTCAACAGGTATAGAAACTTCAACGTGATGAAATATGGTGTCACACCATATTACGCCTCACCGAATATCCAGCGTCCTGAACTAAGCCTAGGGAACATATATAAACGCTGCGCTTTAAAATTAATCAAAAATCAGGAGAGTTAATATGAATCTACAATCCGGACAAAACATACCCCTTCAGCAATCTGCGATCAGGCTGAATCTTCAGTACCCAGCCAAATCCGGCTTTAAAGGCGAACCCGATACTTGCCTGTTCTTGCTTAATGCTCAGGGAAAGGTCAGTGGCGATTCTGACTTTATCTTTTATAATAATTTGTCTTCTCCTGAGGGGGCAGTCAAGCTCGTTACCGGTTCGCAGCAGTCCAGCATTGAGATAGCACTGGATCGTGTTCCGGCGAACGTCAGTAAAATTGCAATCACCGTTGTCATTGATGGTGAAGATACCATCAGTGGGCTCAGTTTATTGGGCATTCAGGCTCCTGGTATCGCTGACTTTCAGGCTGAGACTCAGGGCCGCAGTGAGAAAGCAATCATCCTGGGTGAAGTATATCGGCACAATGGCGCCTGGAAGCTTCGTGCGCTCGGGCAGGGTTTCAACGGTGGACTTGAGCCTCTGGCCATTAGCTATGGCGTTGATGTCGCACAGCCAGCTCCGCAGCCAGCTCGTATCAGTCTGGAAAAGAAACTGGAAACCAGATCTCCGCGCCTTGTAAGCCTCGCTAAAAAAGCCTCGGTCAGTCTCACTAAAAATAAACTGGACACCCTTGAGGCAGCGGTTGCATTTGTACTTGACGCATCCGGCTCGATGAGTGGCCAGTTCAGTAAGGGTAACGTTCAGTCTGTGCTGGACCGCATCGCCGTTCTTGCCGCCCAGTTCGACGACGACGGTGAAATGGATGTCTGGGGATTTGGAGAGAAGCATAAGAAGTATCCAAACGTCACTCTGGACAATCTGGACACGTATATTCAGTCCATTCGAGGGGCTGGTAAGCGTTCATCCTGGGAGAACCTGCCGGGCCTTGGGGGGACAAACAACGAGCCTCCTGTGATGGAAGAAATAGTCGACTACTTTAAGGACTCGAAAATCCCGGTATATGTTGTATTTATTACCGATGGCGGGATCAGCAAGACCCGGGCGATTAAAGATGCAATCCGGCGTTCTGCCAACTACCCCATCTTCTGGAAATTTGTCGGCCTGGGTGGTTCAAGCTACGGTATCCTCAAAAATCTGGATGACTTTACTGACCGCCGGGTTGATAACACTCACTTCTTTGCCATGGACGATTTCGGTTCTATTAGCGATGAAAAGTTATATGATAATTTACTGAAAGAATTCAGACCGTGGATTGATGAAATTAAAAGATTAGGTATTGTTTAGTCTTCTACCGGTTGGGATTGATAAAATAGCTCTACAGAAATCATCTACTGTAGAGCTTAAAGAAATAGACAGCTATTATTGCTAAATAATTCGTACAGGAAAAGTTAAGCCAAGACTTACCAAATAATTTACATTATTACAGTAAGGATAAATGTCACAGAAATAGTGATAATTCAGTTGAAGAGAATCAGTAAAATCAATCCAGAGCCTTCACCATCTTCCCGCTCGTCACAAACGTCCCGGCCCCAAGATGATGCAGCGTATTCAGTTTATCCCCGTCAAACTGCCAGCGTCCGGCGACGAACGCGCGCTCATCTGCTGCCGCCGAAACCACTTCGCCAAACAATGTGTCATATTTTTCCGCCGCGGAGGTAACGGGTAATAACCGGCACTCCATCCACGCCAGACATTTTTCTTCGATAACCGGCAGGCCGAGTTCAGGGCCGTTTACGACCGGAATGCCGTAGCAGTTGAATTTGTCCTCGTCGCGCCCGCTGACGCTGCCGACCGCGTAAGTCCAGTTGGCCGCCGCTACGCCGGGAATGACAATCCCAAACTTCCCGCTGCGCTCAATCAGCTCGCGCGACCAGGTACTTTTGTCCACCACGATAGCGATGCGCGGCGGTTCAAACTCCACGGGCATTGACCATGCGGCGGCCATCACGTTGCGTCTGTCGAGAGATTCGTCCCGACTGGTAATCAGTACGGTAGGACCGTGGTTCAGCAGGCGGCTGGCATGACGCAATTCAACAGGGCGAAAGTGGCTCATAGGATCTCCTCATCTACACGATGAGTATGGCGAAAAAGCACGTAAATCAAAATGAATGCGCAAAATTAGTTTATAAACAGAACATCACCCTCAAAGGAAACTGATGCATGTCCCCATTTCTGACTGGCTATTTCGCGCGTATCGGCTGGACGCAACCCACACGGGTAGATATCGATACCCTGCGCGCGCTGCATTTACACCACAACTGCGCCATTCCATTCGAAAATATTGATGTCGTCCTGCCGCGCGAAATTCATCTTGAAGATCAATGTCTGGAGGACAAACTGGTGACCGCGCGCCGTGGGGGATATTGCTTTGAGCAAAACGGCCTGTTTGAGCGAGTCTTGCGTGACGTCGGGTTTACGGTGCGCAGCGTTCTCGGGCGCGTGGTCCTGGCGAATCCGTCGCAGATGCCGCCGCGTACGCACCGCCTGCTGCTGGTCGAGCTTAACGGTGAACGCTGGATTGCTGACGTTGGGTTTGGCGGCCAGACGCTGACGGCGCCGATTCGTCTGCTGGCTAACGAAGAACAGGAAACGCCGCACGGGCAGTATCGTCTGCTGAGCGAGGGGAACGACTGGGTGCTGCAGTTCCGCCATCATGAACACTGGCAGTCGATGTATCACTTTGACCTGACGACGCAATATTTCAGTGATTATGTGATGGGGAACTTCTGGTCGGCGCACTGGCCGCAATCGCATTTCCGCCATCATCTGTTGATGTGCCGCCATCTGCCGGACGGCGGCAAGCTGACGCTGACCAACTTCAACTTCACCCACTGGCAGAATGGCCATGTGGAGGAGCAGATCCATTTGCCGGATGCAGAGGCGCTGTATCAGCTGATGCAGGCGCGCTTTGGGCTGGGCGTTGACGATCCGAAACACGGTTTTTCACTGGCAGAGCTGACGGCGGTGATGGCGGGGTTTGATACGCATCCGCAGGCCGGAAAATAGGGGATAGCGTACCGTGCACGCGGAGGCCCTCTACCAAGGGCTGAGGGATCCCCACAAAATAATACCCGCACAGACGACCCCCTCTCCCTTGAGGGAGAGGGTTGGGGTGAGGGGGAACATACGGCTCTGGCGGTCATTCCGTTCACTTTATGTTCCTTGCTACTCTGTAACGACATGACCGGTGAACGTGCCAGGGCATCGCTGTAAGGCATTCATAATCCTGATGTCACATAAATCGCTTCAGGTTAAAAAATTATTGGGGATTCGTCAGCCCACAGGGAGAAGGCGCAAACATAAAAAACGGCAATGAAGATTGCCGTTTTACGTTTACCTCGCCACCCGACACACTCAGCGGCGCGATCTCACCACCTGATACCGCCGGGTAAAATACTCAAACGGCGCGCTCCAGACGTGGACCAGGCGGGTGAACGGGAAGATAAGGAAGATCGTCATTCCCAGCACCAGATGTACGCGGAAGATCGGTGCCACGCCGCTTAACATCTCCGACGAGCCGCCCTTAAACGTCACGATCCCCTGTGCCCAGCCGACCAGCTTCATCATCTCGCTTCCGTCCGGATACTGAGCGGAGAACGGAATGGTCGACAGCCCAAGAATGCACTGGATCAGCAGGATACTCATGATGATGATATCCGGCGTGGTGGACGTTGCACGCACGCGCTGGTTGAACAGGCGGCGGATCAGCAGCATTGACCCACCGATGAGTGTCAGCACGCCGCAAATCCCGCCCGCAATCATGGCCAACTGCTGTTTAACCGCGACGGGCAAAAACCAGGCATACATCCAGTGCGGGGTTAACATGCCGAACAGGTGGCCGAAGAAAATCCCCAGGATCCCGATGTGAAACAGGTTAGAGGCCCAGTTCATACCGCGTTTGCTGAGCATCTGGCTCGACGAGGCGCGCCAGGTGTACTGCCCGTAGTCGTAACGCAGCCAGCTGCCGAGGAAAAAAACGGTGGCGCAGATGTAGGGGTAAATGTCATAGAAAAACACGTTCAGGTAATGTGTCATTTTGGGCCTCCGGCACTGACGTCCACGTACTGCGGCGCGACGTCCTGGCTAAAGCGTCGTTGATAGTGCTGCATCGGCGAGCTGTCGCACGATGTGGCGTTGTCTTCGATAAACTTCACCTGTTCCTCTTCCCACACGGCATCCAGCGCCTGACGGGTGTCGTCGCGTTTCTCGCCTGACACCTGTTGAGTGACACTGTCACTTGAAAGGCGGCTTCCGGCCAGGGCGAGCAGGCCGTCAAACAGCTGATAATGCGCCACGCCGCGCTGTTTCAGACGACCGCCAACCAGGGCGAGGATTGGCGCGACGTTCTGCAATCCCTCACGCGCTTCGTCGTCGGTTACGATGCTGAGATATTCCAGATAGAGCGGCAGGTAATCCGGTAGTTCACGGCAGTCCAGCACCAGGCCCGCTTTTTCATACTGACTCATCAGGTCAACCATCGCCTGGCCGCGATCGCGGGATTCGGCGTGAACGTGCTCGAACAGCAGCAGCGAAGTCGCGCGCCCGCGTTCGAACACTTCACACCACTCGGCCTGTTTATCCAGCAGCGGGGCGCTCAGGTGCTGTCGGGCAAACGGCAGCAGCATGGGCGCGTCCTGAGCAATCAACGAGAGCGCTTCATCACGGTTCTCCCACAGCGTGTCATCGGGATACTCAATCAGCAGCGCGACGATCTTGAGGATCTGCATTATTCTCCCTCCCCATGTTCGCGCACCTCGGTAATGTTGATGGCATCGATGCGGCTGCTGTTGAAGAGGTTGAATTTGGTGTCGGAGCCGTGGCAACCGTCACCAAAGGTGAAGCCGCAGCCGTTTTTCTCCGGGAACGCGTCGCGCGCCATTTCACGGTGGCTGGTGGGGATCACGAAGCGGTCTTCGTAATTCGCAATAGCCAGATAGCGGTACATCTCCTCAACCTGCGCTTCGGTCAGCCCGACTTCTTCGATGGCGCGAGTATCGGTCACGCCTTCCACGGTCTGGGAGCGTTTGTAGTGGCGCATCGCCATCATGCGTTTCAGAGCTCGCAGCACCGGGCCTGGGTCACCTGCGCTAAGCATATTTGCCAGATACTGCACCGGGATGCGCAGGCTTTCGACAGCAGGCAGTACGCCATCACTCTGCGGCAGGCCGCCGGCATCCGCGTAGGACTGAATCGGTGACAGCGGTGGCACGTACCAGACCATCGGCAGGGTGCGGTATTCCGGGTGCAGCGGCAGGGCGAGCTTCCAGTCCATCGCCATTTTATAAACAGGCGATTTTTGCGCTGCCTCAATGACGTTCGCCGGAATGCCCTGTTTCAGCGCTTCTTCGATGACCGCCGGATCGTGCGGGTTCAGGAACACGTCGCACTGACGTTCGTACAGATCGGTTTCGTGCTCGGTGCTGGCCGCTTCTTCAATGCGGTCCGCGTCGTACAGCAGCACGCCGAGATAGCGAATACGCCCGACGCAGGTTTCTGAGCAAACGGTCGGCTGGCCGGACTCAATGCGCGGGTAGCAGAAGATGCATTTCTCGGATTTACCGCTCTTCCAGTTGAAGTAGATTTTCTTGTACGGACAACCGCTGATGCACAAACGCCAGCCGCGGCACTTGTCCTGGTCAATCAGCACAATGCCGTCCTCTTCGCGCTTGTAGATGGCACCGCTCGGGCAGGTGGCGACGCAGCTCGGGTTCAGACAGTGCTCGCACAGGCGCGGCAGGTACATCATGAAGGTATTTTCAAACTGGCCGTACATCTCCTTCTGGATCTTCTGAAAGTTGCGGTCGCGGGCGCGCTTTTCGAACTCACCGCCCAGCAGCTCCTCCCAGTTAGGCCCCCAAACGATTTTATCCATCCGCTTGCCGTCAATCAGCGAGCGAGGGCGAGCGGTAGGGAGATGATCCCCCTCCGGGGCGCGATGCAGGTCCTGATAATCAAAGGTGAAGGGTTCATAGTAATCGTCAATTTGCGGCAGAACAGGGTTAGCGAAAATTTTCGACAGAACGCCCATTTTGCCGCCGAGACGCGGGGTCAGTTTGCCGTGGATCCCGCGGATCCAGCCGCCTTGCCACTCATCCTGGTCTTCCCAGTTTTTTGGATAGCCAATGCCCGGCTTGGTTTCGACGTTGTTGAACCACGCATATTCCATGCCTTCACGCCCGGTCCAGACGTTCTTACAGGTGACCGAGCAGGTGTGGCAGCCGATGCATTTATCGAGATTCAGAACCATGCCAACCTGTGAGCGTATTTTCATTTTTTCGTCTCCTGTACCTGATCCCGACCTTCGCCATCCAGCCAGTTAATGTTTTTCATTTTGCGGATCATGATGAATTCGTCGCGGTTCGAGCCGACGGTGCCGTAATAGTTAAAGCTGTACGCCAGCTGCGCATAGCCGCCGATCATGTGCGTCGGTTTCGGGCAGACGCGGGTGACGGAGTTGTGGATCCCCCCGCGCCGGCCGGTCACTTCAGAGCCCGGAATGTTTAGAATGCGCTCCTGAGCGTGGTACATCATGGTCATGCCCGGCGGCACGCGCTGGCTGACTACCGCGCGGGCGGTGAGGGCGCCGTTAGCGTTAAAGGCTTCGATCCAGTCGTTGTCCTCAATGCCCAGCTCACGCGCGTCGGTTTCGCTTATCCAGACAATCGGCCCGCCGCGCGATAGGGTCTGCATCAGGAGGTTTTCGCTGTAGGTGGAGTGAATGCCCCATTTCTGATGCGGCGTCAGGAAGTTAAGCGCTTTTTCCGGGAAGCCGTTCGGCGGGATCTCGCGCATATGGCTCACGCTACGGGTATCAATCGGCGGACGGTAGGCCACCAGACTCTCCCCGAAAGCACGCATCCACGAGTGATCCTGATACAACTGCTGACGACCGGAAAGGGTGCGCCAGGGGATTAGCTCATGAACGTTGGTATAACCCGCGTTATAGGAGACATGCTCGCTCTCAAGACCGGACCAGGTTGGGCTGGAGATGATTTTGCGCGGCTGCGCCTGGATGTCGCGGAAGCGAATTTTCTCGTCTTCTTTGTTCAGCGCCAGATGCGTGTGGTCACGTCCGGTCAACTCCCCAAGCGCTTGCCAGGCCTTAACCGCCACCTGACCGTTGGTTTCCGGCGCGAGGGCGAGGATCACCTCTGAAGCGTCAATGGCGGTTTCAATCCGCGGACGACCTTTTGCCGGGCCGTCGGGCTTGACGTAATTGAGCTTGCCGAGGAAATCGACCTCGTTCTGGGTATTCCACGATATGCCTTTTCCGCCGTTACCGAGCTTGTCCATCAGGGGGCCAAGTGACGTAAAGCGCTCGTAAGTTTCCGGGTAGTTTCGCTCAACGACCGCAATGTGTGGCGCGGTTTTGCCTGGGATCAAATCGCATTCACCTTTGCGCCAGTCCTGGATATCAAACGGCTGAGAGAGTTCCGCCGGAGAGTCGTGCTGCAACGGTTGCAGAACCACGTCGGTTTCGGTGCCCAGGTGACCGACGCACACCTCGGAGAAGACCCTGGCGATGCCTTTGTAGATCTCCCAGTCGCTGCGCGATTCCCACGCCGGATCGACGGCGGCGGAGAGCGGGTGAATAAACGGGTGCATGTCCGAGGTATTCATATCGTCTTTTTCGTACCAGGTGGCAGTCGGCAGGACGATATCGGAGAACAGACAGGTGCTGGACATGCGGAAGTCGAGCGTCACCAGCAGATCGAGCTTGCCCTCGATGGCAGCGGTTTGCCATTCGACCTCTTCAGGCTTCACGTCGTCTGTGGAACCCAAATCTTCACCCTGAATGCCGCTCTCGGTGCCGAGCAGGTATTTCAGCATGTACTCGTGACCTTTCCCGGACGAGCCAAGAAGGTTAGAGCGCCAGACAAACAGGTTACGCGGGTGGTTCTTGCCGTTATCGGGTTGCTCGCAGGCGAAGCGAACGTCACCCGATTTTAGCCCCTGAACGGTGTAGTCCTGCGGCGTCATGCCCGCCGCATCGGCACGTGCCTTAATGTGCAACGGGTTCAGGTTGAGCTGCGGCGCCGAGGGCAACCAGCCCATGCGCTCGGCGCGAACGTTGAAGTCGATCAGGTGCCCGGTAAATTGGGTGGCATCCGCCAGCGGGGAGAGGAGCTCCTGCGCGGTCAGCTTCTCATAGCGCCACTGGCTGGCGTGGTTGTAAAAGAATGACGTGCTGTTCATCTGACGTGGCGGGCGGTTCCAGTCCAGCGCAAAGGCCAGCGGCAGCCAGCCGGTTTGCGGACGCAGTTTCTCCTGGCCCACATAGTGCGACCAGCCGCCACCGCTCTGCCCGACGCAGCCGCAGAAGACCAGCATGTTGATCATCCCGCGGTAGTTCATGTCCATGTGGTACCAGTGATTCACCCCGGCACCGAGGATAATCATCGACCGCCCGTGCGTTTTGTGCGCCGTGTCGGCAAACTCGCGGGCGATTTTTTCAATCAGATACGCGGGTACGCCGGTGATCTGCTCTCCCCAGGCGGGAGTGTAGGCTTTGATCTGGTCATAGCTGTCTGCGGCGTTACTGTCCTGCAGACCACGATCGAGGCCGTAGTTCGCCAGCACCAGATCGTAAACGCTGACTACCCGTTTCTCGCGACCGTCGGCGAGCGTCAGGGTTTTGCTCGGTACGCGGCGCGTCAGCACCGGCTCCTGCTTCACGCTGCGAAAATGCGGGTTCTCATTACCGCCAAAGTAGGGGAAGGCGACATCTGCGACGCTATCGTGCGTAATCAGCAGGGAGAGGGTCAGCTCGCTTTCATGGCCTGCCGCCCGGGGCTCCAGGTTCCATTTGCCTTTTTCTCCCCAGCGGAAGCCGATGGAACCGTTTGGCACCACCAGGTTCCCGGCAATATCAAAGGCGACCGTTTTCCATTCAGGATTATTGGCTTCACCCAGCCCGTCGACAAGGTCTGAGGCCCGCAGCATCCGCCCCGGTACGACGCGACCATCGGACTGTTCGTCCAGCAGGACCAGCATCGGCATGTCGGTGTAGCGGCGGCAGTAGTTGAGGAAGTAGTCGCTCGGGTTATCGAGGTGGAACTCTTTAAGGATCACATGGCCCATTGCCATGGCGAGGGCGCTGTCGGTGCCCTGTTTAGGCGCCAGCCACTGGTCGCTCAGCTTCGCGACTTCCGAGAAGTCCGGCGTAATGGCGACGGTTTTGGTGCCTTTGTAGCGCACCTCAGTGAAAAAGTGGGCGTCCGGGGTACGCGTCTGCGGCACGTTCGAGCCCCAGGCAATGATGTAGCTGGAGTTATACCAGTCTGCTGACTCCGGCACATCAGTCTGCTCCCCCCAGGTCATTGGGGAGGCCGGAGGCAGATCGCAGTACCAGTCGTAAAAGCTCAGGCAGGTGCCGCCCAGCAGCGAGAGATAGCGGGTCCCGGCGGCGTAAGAGACCATCGACATCGCCGGGATAGGGGAAAAACCGGCGACGCGATCGGGGCCATAATTTTTGATGGTCCAGACGTTGGCGGCGGCAATCAGCTGGTTCAGTTCTTTCCAGTTTGAGCGGATAAAACCGCCTTTTCCGCGCGCTTTCCTGTAGCTCTGCGCTTTCTGCGGATCGTTCTGAATGGCATCCCAGGCCAGCACCGGATCGGTATGCTGCGCCAGCGCTTCTCGCCAGAGTTCAATTAACCTGCGGCGCACCAGCGGGTATTTGAGACGGTTGGCGCTGTAGAGATACCAGGAATAGCTTGCGCCACGCGGGCAGCCGCGCGGTTCGTGGTTGGGCAGGTCAGGGCGGGTGCGTGGATAGTCGGTTTGCTGGGTTTCCCAGGTCACCAGGCCATTTTTGACATAAATCTTCCAGCTACAGGAGCCGGTACAGTTCACGCCGTGGGTGGAGCGCACAATCTTGTCGAACTGCCAGCGCTGACGATAGCTGTCCTCCCAGTCGCGGTTGGTGTGATACACCTGCCCGTGGCCATCGGCGAAACTGTCGCCTTTTGTTTTGAAGTAACGAAAGCGGTCCAACAGTTTGCTCATGACATTTCTCCTGCTTCGATAGCATGGCCGGAGGGGGGTGCATCCCGCTCCGGCAAAGAGGTCGTTATTATTTTTGTGACGATTTGCGGCCGTACACCAGCCAGGTGATAAGGACACAGACGATGTAAAACACGAGGAACACTTTCATGGCCCCGACCGGCGATCCGGTCATCGCCAGCGAGGTGCCAAACGCTTTGGGAATGAAGAAGCCGCCCACGGCGCCGATGGCAGAGATAAAGCCCAGCGCGGCCGCTGTTTCGGTCACCGCTTCATGCTGCGCCTGCTCGTCCGTGCCGCCCTGCTTTTTGACGCGGTCGAGGGTAATTTGGCGGAAAATAATCGCGATCATCTGGAAGGTGGAGCCGCTGCCCAGTCCGGCAGTGAGGAACAGCCCCATAAACACCAGATAGAAGGCGAAGAAACTGCCTGAACCCGAGCCCGGAAGCGTCAGGAAAATCAGGGCGCTAAAAATCGCCATAAAGACGAAGTTGATCAGCGTCACCCGCACGCCGCCCAGTTTGTCGGAGATCATCCCGCCCGCCGAGCGTGCCAGCGCCCCGATCAGGGGACCAAAGAAGGCAAGGTGCAGGATGTTCACGTCCGGAAACTGGGTTTTCGACAGCATGGCAAAGCCCGCCGAGAAACCGATAAACGAGCCGAAGGTCGCCAGATAGAGCAGGCTTAGCAGCCAGAGGTGAAAGCGTTTCAGGACCGGAAGCTGGCTGGCGATGGAGGCCTTTGAGCTGGCAATATCGTTCATGCCAAAAAACGCCGCAATGGTTGCCAGCAGCAGGAGGGGAACCCAGATCCAGGCCGCGTTTGCCAGCCACATCGTCGAGCCATCCTCCTGTGGCACGCCGTGCACCCCGAGGAAGGTGAACATCGGGAGGAAAATGACCAGCGGCGCAACCAGCTGCATCACGCTGACGCCCAGGTTGCCCAGCCCGCCGTTGATGCCCAGCGCGCTGCCCTGTCTGGATTTCGGGAAGAAAAAGCTGATGTTGCCCATGCTCGATGCGAAGTTAGCGCCAGCAAAACCGCAGAGCAGGGCGATGATGATAAAGATCCAGTACGGCGTCGCGGGGTTTTGAATGGCAATTCCCAGCCACACGCAGGGGATAATCAGGATGACGGTACTCAATACCGTCCAGTAACGCCCACCGAATATCGGTACCATAAACGAGTAGGGGACGCGCAATATCGCACCGGAGAGAGAAGGTAATGCTGTTAGCATAAAAAGCTGATCGGTGGTGAAATTAAATCCGACTTTATTCAGGTTGACGGCGATGGCGCTAAATAACATCCAGACGCAAAACGCTAATAGCAGGCAAGCCACAGAAATCCATAGATTTCTTCGTGCGATATGTTTTCCTTTATTCTCCCAGAATTGCGCGTTTTCAGGTTTCCAGTTACTCAACAGATGGGGATTATTCTTTTCACTTTGTTGCGACATAGCGCCCTCTTGCTTACCTTAATGGAAAGAAAAAAGAAGTAAAAACAAAAAGATGAGTGAGAATTTGCTGTTGGATTTATTGGATGTTTTGGGATACATCTGAAAGGATAGATAAAAAAGCGCGCTCCTGAGGTGAGAATGGAAATTGCGGAGCGCTTAATATGTTACCAATTGTAAGTGTTGCGGGAATTAATACTCCGGAAGGAGTATTAACACAATTCCAGCGTGATAAGTTTGTCGAGATGTTTATTTAGCGCCGCATCGTCCATTTCCGGCATATTTAATACGGTGATCCCATCCAGGCCGCAAACCAGCCCTATCAAACGCCAGGCAATATTTTCCGCCCGATCGGTGAGTGTGAATGCCCTTGCTTCCGCCCCGGCACGGATAATAACCACCGTCTCGTGATGCCACATCTCCATGGTCAGGACATAAGCCGCTTTGATCTCGGGATCCCGGCTGGCGAGAATTTGCGCTTCCCGCCACAGTCGGATATAAGGCTCAAACTTACCGTCGTCGCTGCCGAGCATGCTGTGCAACCGTTCCCGCCAGGTGGCACGTTCATCCGCTACGTCGGCATCTAATAGTTCGCGGATCAGGCGAACGAATGCCAGCGATTTCAACTCACCGCCGGAGGCAAAGTGGTGATGAACCTGCCCGGTAGCGACGCCCGCTTCAGTCGCAATGCGGCGCACCGTCATCGCCGCCAGCCCCTCGGCGAGCGCCACGCGCATGGCGGCTTGTAAGATTGCTTCCCGCCGTTCATCCTTGCTCAGATATCGCATGTTTACTCACTCTCAATGGGAATGAAACGAGTGTAACAAAAAGCTGGACACTCGTTCAACTTTACGTAGGATCGCATCCTGGACATGTGTCCATGTTTAAAATGAAAAGGAAATTTATGTTTCGTCAGTGGTTAGCGTTAGTGATTATCGTGCTGGTTTATATCCCGGTCGCGATCGACGCGACGGTGCTGCACGTGGCGGCGCCGACATTGAGCATGACGCTGGGCGCCAGCGGTAACGAATTACTGTGGATTATCGACATCTACTCGCTGGTGATGGCGGGTATGGTGCTGCCGATGGGCGCGCTCGGTGACCGCATAGGGTTTAAACGATTGTTAATGATCGGCAGCATGCTGTTTGGGGTGTCGTCCCTGGCGGCAGCCTTTGCGCCGTCAGCCGGGTGGCTGATTGCGGCGCGCGCCTCGCTTGCAATCGGTGCGGCGATGATCATTCCGGCCACGCTGGCCGGGATCCGCACGCTGTTTACCGACGCGCGGGATCGTAATATCGCGCTTGGTGTCTGGGCGGCCGTGGGTTCAGGTGGGGCGGCATTTGGTCCGCTGATTGGCGGTATCCTGCTTGAGCATTTCTACTGGGGATCGGTGTTTTTAATCAACGTCCCGATCGTGCTGGTGGTGGTGTCGCTGGCCGCGCGTTTTGTACCCCGTCAACAGGGGCGTCCTGAGCAGCCGCTGAATATCAGCCATGCCATCATGCTGATTGTGGCGATCCTGCTGCTGGTCTACAGCGCCAAAACCGCGTTGAAAGGCGTGCTGTCGCCGTGGCTGGTAGCCTGTACGTTACTTACCGGGGCTGTGATGCTGTTGATTTTCGTGCGTATTCAACTGCGCGCCCGCGTGCCAATGATCGACATGGGCCTGTTTTGTCACCGCATCATTCTCAGCGGTGTGGTGATGGCGATGACGGCGATGATCGCGCTGGTGGGATTTGAGCTGCTGATGGCGCAGGAATTGCAATTCGTTCACGGCTTTACGCCATTCGAAGCGGGCATGTTTATGCTTCCGGTCATGGTGGCGAGCGGGTTTAGCGGGCCGATCGCCGGAGTACTGGTGGGGCGTCTGGGGCTACGCATTGTCGCTGCGGGTGGCATGGGGCTCAGCGCGGTCAGTTTCATTGGCCTCTCGATGCTCGATTTCAGCACGCAGCAGTGGCAGGCGTGGAGCCTGATGGTGCTGTTGGGCTTCAGCGCCGCCAGCGCGCTGCTGGCCTCGACCTCTGCAATCATGGCCGCCGCGCCGAAAGAAAAGGCCGCCGCTGCCGGGGCGATTGAAACCATGTCTTATGAACTGGGGGCCGGGCTTGGGATCGCTATCTTTGGTCTGCTGCTGACCCGCAGTTTCTCTGCGTCGATTGATTTGCCGCAGGGGCTGAATACGTCTCTCGTCGACAAAGCCTCGTCATCCATCGGCGAGGCGATGAAGGTGGCGCAGGATCTCACGCCAGCACTGGCGGCTTCGGTGACGGAGGCGGCGAAAAGTGCGTTTATTACCTCCCACAGCGTGGCGCTGGGGAGTGCGGGGGGCATGCTGTTGCTGCTGGCGGCAGGAATGTGGTTTAGCCTGGCGAAGGTGCCAAAGCAGTAAACAAGCCTGGTGCGCAGGCTGGCCGGGCAGCAGTTTAGGGCGTTAGCAGGCAGTGTTCATCTCGTGCTTCAATTTCCGAACCGCTGTAGCGTGCGTATTGCCCGGTCAGGCCAAAAAACGCGGGTTGGGTTTCAGTATAGATTTCTGCTGCAAGTACCAGCCGACGTCGTTCATCTTCGCTCATCTCAAGCAGCGTCCAGGGAATAAAATAGCGCGCCGTTGCGGTCAGTTTGAACCACAGCGGGCAGCCGCAGCCTGGACAAAACCAGCGTTCTCCCCGTGCGGATGAGGCGAAATGAGACGGAGCAATGGAATCTTGCTCCACAAGGGGCTCGCCCTGCGTCTCAAGATACATGGCAATGCCGCCTGACCACTTCTGGCATTGCGTACAGTGACAGGCATATACATCAAAATGGTTGAGGCTCACGCTGAACTGACTCATTCCGCATAAGCAGCGTCCTTTGAACAGGTGCATGGCGTTCTCCTTTTTGACGCCAGAAATTCGTATAAAAAAAGCCAGCCACATGGGCTGGCTTTTTAGCGTGACAAATCTTAGAACTGGTAGGTCAGGCCGACAGCAACGATGTTGTCGGTAGCAACGCCAGTTGCTTTGGTGAAGCTGTTGTCGTCAACCAGGTTGATTTTGTAATCAACATAGGTAGACATGTTTTTGTTGAAGTAGTAGCTCGCGCCAACGTCAACGTATTCAACCAGATCCTGGTCGCCGTATGAACCCAGATCTTTACCTTTGGATTTCAGGTAAGCGATGGATGGACGCAGACCGAAGTCGAACTGATACTGAGCAACAACTTCGAAGTTCTGAGCTCTGTTCGCGATATAACCGTCACCGAAGTTGGTCATGTTGCGGGTTTCAGAGTAGGTGGTTGCCAGGTAGATGTTGTTCGCATCGTATTTCAGACCAGCAGCCCAAACTTCTGCGTTTTCACCGCCAGCGTTAACGGTATTGGCTACGCGACCTGCAGCAACCTGACGGTCTGTACGGTCAGATTTCGCGTAGGTGGCACCGACAGCGAAGCCGTCCATTTCATAGGTAGAAGACAGACCCCAGCCGTCACCGTTCGCTTCGGTGATGTTACGGTCATCGTTTTTACCCTGGTACTGAGCAGCAAAGTTCAGACCGTCAACCAGACCGAAGAAGTCGGTGTTACGGTAGGTTGCAACGCCAGTCGTACGGCCAGTCATAAAGCCATCAGTCTGCGTCCAGGTATCACCACCGAACTCTGGCAGAACGTCAGTCCATGCGCCGATGTCGTAAGCAACACCGTAGTTACGACCGTAGTCGAAAGAACCGAATTCGTTGAATTTCAGACCTGCGAAGGCCAGACGCGTTTTGCTGCCGTCAGTGCCCTGGGATTCAGAACGGTTGCCTTTGAACTCATATTCCCACTGGCCGTAACCGGTCAGCTGATCGTTGATCTGAGTTTCACCTTTGAAGCCCAGACGAACGTAAGTTTTGTCGCCGTCGTTGCCAGCGTCATCAGAGAAATAGTGCAGACCTGTTACTTTACCGTACAGATCCAGCTTGTTACCGTCTTTGTTATAAACTTCAGCCGCGTTTACAACGCCTGCTGCCAACATGGAAGTCACTGCCACTGCAACTAATTTAAGTTTCATCTTAAATATTCCTTATAATTTTCTTAGGTATTTCCTGAGCCACTTTGAACGAGTTTTAAACGAGGCTGCTCGTCAATGGCACGTTATTTTTAAAAATCTTGTAGTCCTCTTTCAATAATAAGTTTCAAAATATTAATAATAATTTCATTTAGTGTGATCGAGATCGGATAAATGGCCTAAAAATAGCCTGAAATGATGAGTATTTAATCAATTTTGGGTGGGGTTTATTTCCGTCAATATAGTTTCATTAGGTTGTTATAAAATATGTTAATTATCGGTAATGCCGTTCTTTTGGTTGGGGTGACAGAGTGTATTTAACCGAAAAGGGCGGCCTTGCGCCCTTAATTGCACGGAAATTCCGTTGCTTAGACAGAAACACACAGAAACATACTATTGCACTTTGTGCTATTAATATTGTGAGTATTTGACGGCAATTAATCACATAGCGGTGTCAGTTTGTGTCAATATTAAGAGACGCAAATTTACGAAAAGAAGGTAATATAAACAGAAGTTAAACGCGCGCCCAAATATTAAATTTATGTTAATTTTTTGCTGTCGGGATGAATATTACCCGACAGCTGACCCGGAATTATTTTTTGGTGGCGTACCAGCAAAGCAATGACCCGACGCAGACCATCAGCGCGCCTTGCCAGAACGAGAAAGAGAGGGGGGAACTCAGCAGCACGGCGGCAAGCGCGGCAGAGAGTACGGGAGTAAAATAGGATACGGCGGCCAGCACCGTGACGTTACCGTGCAGAATGCCAACATTCCAGGCGGCATAACCTAACCCTAGCGCCACACCACACATAACGAGTTTCACGACAACCGGAACAGTGAAGACCATTTCCGGCTGATCGCTCAGCGCATATTTCACCCACAGGCTCAGTGCCGTCAGCAAAACAAACAGGGTAATGCCGTTTTGCCCGTTAGCAAATTTACGGGTTACCGTGCAGTAGGCGGCCCAGATAAATGCCCCGGCAAAAGCCAACGTATAGCTGAGTGGATTCGATACGATATTGCGCATTATTTCATCAGGGTGTAATCCTTGATCACCCCCTAGTACCCAACATACACCGAGTAGTGCAAGGATTAAGCCGGGGATAACCCACAGCGTTGATTTTTGTCCGTTGAACAAAATAGCAAAGACGATCGTCAGGCTCGGCCAGAGATAATTGACCATTCCCACTTCAATGGCCTGCGCTCGCGTGGCGGCATAGCCTAACGACAGGGCAAGGCAAATTTCGTAACTGACAAACAGTACGCTGCCGGCAATAAGATACCTGGGTGAAAAGCGTTTAATATCAGGAAATCCCACCGTTACCAGACACAATAATCCGCTGAGGGTGTATATCATCGCCGCACCGCCGACGGGCCCCAGCCCCTCACTCACGCTACGAATCAAGCCCACCATTGTGCTCCACAACAGAATCGCTGCCAGCCCGATAAGCGTTGCTCTCTTTCTGTCCATTACGTCTTCATCGCTAAAAAAATCAAAGGAAAAAGATATAGCATTAATCCTGACGCTGTTGCGAATTATTCTCGCATGTGTTTAACCCTAAAGGATTATTTGAAGGCGCGAGCGGTGACCATTAAGAGGGCGAAGTCACGCGACCTTGATTTGACGCAAAAAAAAAAGGGGTTTTGCTGTTAGTTTGCGGCGCGAAGTCTTATTTGAACACGAGGACAACAATGGACGTCAGCCGCAGACAATTTTTTAAAATCTGCGCGGGCGGTATGGCCGGAACAACAGCCGCTATGCTGGGATTCGCTCCTAAAATGGCGCTGGCTCAGGCACGCAACTATAAACTGCTGCGCGCGAAAGAGATCCGTAACACCTGCACATACTGCTCCGTGGGTTGTGGGCTTTTGATGTACAGCCTGGGTGATGGCGCGAAGAACGCCAGAGAAGCGATTTATCATATTGAAGGGGACCCGGATCATCCGGTGAGCCGCGGGGCGTTATGCCCGAAAGGCGCGGGTCTGCTGGACTACGTTCACAGCGAAAACCGCCTGCGTTATCCGGAATATCGTGCGCCAGGTTCGGACAAATGGCAGCGTATTTCCTGGGATGAGGCCTTCTCCCGTATTGCAAAATTGATGAAAGCCGACCGCGACGCCAACTTTGTTGAAAAGAATGCAGAGGGGGTGACGGTCAACCGCTGGCTTTCCACCGGTATGTTATGTGCCTCTGCGGCCAGTAATGAAACCGGCATGCTGACGCAAAAATTTGTGCGCTCTCTCGGCATGCTGGCGGTTGATAACCAGGCGCGCGTCTGACACGGACCAACGGTAGCAAGTCTTGCTCCAACATTTGGTCGCGGTGCGATGACCAACCACTGGGTTGATATCAAAAACGCTAACGTCGTGGTGGTAATGGGCGGTAACGCCGCTGAAGCCCACCCGGTGGGGTTCCGCTGGGCGATGGAAGCGAAAAACAACAACGATGCGACGCTGATCGTCGTCGATCCGCGCTTTACGCGCACGGCTTCGGTGGCCGATATCTATGCGCCGATCCGCTCCGGTACGGACATTACGTTCCTGTCCGGCGTACTGCTGTACCTGATCGAAAACAACAAAATTAACGCGGAATACGTTAAGCACTACACCAACGCAAACCTGCTGGTGCGGGATGACTTTGCCTTCGACGACGGGCTGTTCAGCGGCTATGACGCGGAAAAACGTCAGTACGACAAGTCCTCGTGGAACTATCAGTTCGACGAAAACGGCTATGCAATGCGCGATGAAACACTGACGCACCCGCGCTGCGTGTGGAACCTGCTGAAGCAGCATGTTTCCCGCTATACGCCGGACGTGGTGGAGAACATCTGCGGTACGCCGAAAGCGGACTTCCTGAAAGTGTGCGAAGTGCTGGCCTCCACCAGTGCGGCAGACAGAACAACGACCTTCCTGTATGCGCTGGGCTGGACGCAGCACACCGTGGGTGCGCAGAACATCCGCACCATGGCAATGATCCAGCTGCTGCTCGGCAACATGGGGATGGCAGGGGGCGGCGTGAATGCGCTGCGCGGTCACTCCAATATTCAGGGGCTCACCGACCTCGGCCTGCTCTCCACCAGCCTGCCGGGTTACCTGACGCTGCCGTCGGAAAAGCAGGCAAATCTGCAAACGTATCTTGAGGCCAACACGCCAAAAGCGACGCTGCCGGATCAGGTGAACTACTGGAGCAACTATCCGAAGTTCTACGTCAGCCTGATGAAATCCTTCTACGGCGACGCGGCGCAGAAGGAGAACGACTGGGGCTTCGAGTGGCTGCCGAAGTGGGACCAGGCGTACGACGTCATTAAGTATTTCAATATGATGGATAAGGGGAACGTCACGGGGTATATCTGCCAGGGCTTTAACCCGGTAGCGTCCTTCCCGGACAAGAACAAAGTCGTTCGCAGCCTGAGCAAGCTGAAGTACATGGTCGTCATCGACCCGCTGGTGACCGAAACCTCGACCTTCTGGCAGAACCACGGTGAAGCGAACGATGTCGATCCGGCGTCGATTCAGACCGAGGTGTTCCGCCTGCCGTCCACCTGCTTTGCGGAAGAAGATGGCTCCATTGCCAACTCCGGTCGCTGGCTGCAGTGGCACTGGAAAGGCCAGGAGGCGCCGGGTGAAGCGCGGAATGACGGTGAGATCCTGGCCGGGATTTACCATCGTCTGCGCGAAATGTATCGCACCGAGGGCGGTAAAGGCGCTGAGCCGCTGCTGAAAATGCGCTGGAACTATAAGCAGCCGGATCGTCCAGAGTCAGAAGAAGTGGCGAAAGAGAACAACGGCGTTGCGCTGGCGGATATTTATGATGCCAACGGTAGCCTGGTGGCGAAAAAAGGCCAGCTGCTGAACAGCTTCGCGCTGTTGCGTGATGACGGTACCACGGCATCTTCCTGCTGGATCTACACCGGCAGCTGGACGGAGCAGGGTAACCAGATGGCGAACCGCGATAACGCCGACCCGTCCGGGCTGGGCAATACGCTGGGCTGGGCCTGGGCGTGGCCGCTGAACCGCCGCGTGCTGTATAACCGCGCCTCCGCCGACGTGAACGGCAAGCCGTGGGATCCAAAACGCATGCTGATCCAGTGGAACGGCTCGAAGTGGGCAGGGAATGATATCCCGGACTACAACACCGCCGCGCCGGGCAGCAAAACCGGGCCGTTTATCATGCAGCCGGAAGGGCTGGGTCGCCTGTTTGCGCTCAACAAGCTGGCAGAAGGGCCATTCCCGGAACACTACGAGCCGATGGAAACGCCGCTCGGCACTAACCCGCTGCACCCGAACGTGGTCTCCAGCCCGGTGGTGCGGATCTATGAAGACGACGTATTGCGCTTAGGCAAAAAGGACAAATTCCCGTATGTGGGTACAACCTATCGCCTGACCGAGCATTTCCACACCTGGACCAAGCACGCGCGGCTTAACGCCATCGCCCAGCCGGAACAGTTTGTGGAGATAAGCGAAACGCTGGCGAAAGCGAAGGGGATTGCCAACGGTGACCGCGTGAAGGTGAGCAGCAAGCGTGGCTTTATCCGCGCGGTGGCGGTGGTGACCCGTCGTCTGCAGAGCCTGAACGTTCATGGTCAGCAGGTGGAAACGGTCGGTATTCCGCTGCACTGGGGCTTTGAAGGGGTGGCGCAGAAAGGCTACATCGCCAATACCCTGACGCCAAACGTTGGCGATTCCAACTCGCAAACGCCGGAGTACAAAGCGTTTCTGGTCAACATCGAGAAAGCGTAAGGAGCGATTAAATGGCGATGGAAACACAAGACATTATTAAACGCTCCGCGACCAACCCGATAACCCCCGCGCCTCGTGCGCGGGACTATAAGGCAGAAGTCGCTAAGCTTATCGATGTCTCTTCCTGCGTGGGCTGTAAAGCCTGCCAGGTGGCCTGTTCGGAGTGGAATGATATCCGCGACGAGGTGGGGCACTGCGTCGGGGTCTACGATAATCCGGCGGATCTGAGCGCCAAATCCTGGACGGTGATGCGCTTTAGCGAGACCGAGCAGAACGGCAAGCTGGAGTGGTTAATCCGTAAAGACGGCTGCATGCACTGTGAGGATCCGGGCTGTCTGAAGGCGTGTCCGTCCGCGGGGGCGATTATTCAGTATGCCAATGGGATCGTCGACTTCCAACAGGACAACTGCATCGGCTGTGGGTACTGTATCGCGGGCTGTCCGTTTAATATTCCGCGCCTCAATAAAGAGGATAACCGGGTCTATAAATGCACCCTGTGCGTGGACCGCGTGAGCGTCGGGCAGGAGCCTGCCTGTGTGAAAACCTGTCCGACCGGGGCGATTCACTTTGGCACCAAGAAAGAGATGCTTGATGTGGCGCAGGCGCGGGTGGACAAACTCAAAGCGCGCGGCTACGACAAGGCGGGTGTTTATAACCCGCAGGGCGTGGGCGGTACGCACGTTATGTACGTGCTGCACCATAACGACCAGCCGGAGCTGTATCACAATCTGCCGAAAGATCCGGCGATCGACACCTCAATCAACCTGTGGAAAGGGGCGCTCAAACCGCTCTCTGCAGCGGGCTTTATCGCCACCTTTGCCGGGTTGATTTATCACTACATTGGTATCGGGCCAAATAAAGAGGTGGATGACGATGAGGAGGAGCATCATGAGTAAGTCGAAAATGATCGTGCGCACGAAGTTTGTCGACCGCGCCTGTCACTGGACGGTGGTCATTTGCTTCTTCCTGGTGGCGGTCTCCGGCATCTCGTTTTTCTTCCCGACGCTCCAGTGGCTGACGGAAACTTTCGGCACCCCGCAGATGGGACGCATTCTGCACCCGTTCTTCGGCGTGCTGATTTTCGTGGTGCTGATGTTTATGTTCGTGCGCTTCGTCCATCACAATATCCCGGATAAGCAGGACATTCCGTGGCTAAAAGGAATTGTCGAAGTGCTGAAGGGCAACGAGCATAAAGTGGCGAAAGTAGGCAAATATAATGCCGGACAAAAGATGATGTTCTGGACCATCATGAGCATGATTTTTGTGCTGCTGGTGACGGGCGTCATTATCTGGCGTCCGTATTTTGCCTCGTATTTCCCGATTCAGGTGGTGCGCTACGCGCTGCTGATCCACGCCACCTCAGCCATTATTCTGATCCATGCCATTTTGATCCATATGTATATGGCGTTCTGGGTGAAGGGGTCGATTAAAGGAATGATTGAAGGGAAGGTGAGTCGTCGCTGGGCGCAGAAACATCACCCGCGCTGGTATCGCGATGTGGAACGACTGGAAGCGAAACAGGAAAGTACGGAAGGGATGAAGTAAGACCTGCGCCGTCGGCTTTGCCCGGCGGCGCTGCGCTTGCGCGGGCAGGACAAATGCCTGGCCGACTGGCGTCATGTATTAGTTAATAAACGATCAATTGCGGCTATAACATCATGACGTGTGTTACGTAAATTACAAACAAAATCTTTGGGGTTAATTTTATTGTTGTTAAGGTTGGTTATCATGGGTGAATAAATTAGAAACGTTTCAAAATCGATATTTACGGCTGGTGCCAGCTGACTCTGCCATAACGGTAATTTATTCACTCTCGCAAGTGGCACAATTACGCGCGTGGCAAGATCATCATAATAATCATCCTGAATGAGCATATAGTAAGGCAGCTTATCCCTGGTTGCTGTAGAGGTATTCCGGTAAACATTAAATTGTCTCAGCATTAAAGCACCCTGAAAAACTCATCATCAGTAATAGTTCCATGTTTTTCCACAAACTCATTCATTGAGTGAATGAATGAACGATCCGCATCTGATGACTGACACGGCGCAACGGAGTCTGGTGAGGTATGGCTCGACGGTACTGTTGGTTTAATGCTTCGCGAGAGGGTGTGGTCAACTGTGTGTTTCATTCGTATCTCCTTTGTTGGTGCGGCCATTATCAACCGCAGCCAACAAAAAACAATACCTTTTCCCCTGGTAATCTACATTCTGCGAGCCGTCTTCCAGTAATCTTAGAACCGCTCTTCCACATAACGGAACGGGTATTTCGTCGGTTTCACTTTGCCAATTTTACGTTTCGGTAATTCCACCTTTTCAACGTGAATTTCTTTATACGGGATCTGCGTCAGGAGATGCGAAATAATATTCAGCCGCACGCGTTTTTTATCTTCCGAACGGGCCACATACCACGGTGCCCAGGCGGTATCGGTTGCCGCAAACATGGCATCGCGCGCTACGGTATATTCATCCCACAGGTTAAACGATTTAATATCCATCGGTGAGAGCTTCCATATTTTACGACCGTCGTTAATACGGTCACGTAAACGGCGCTCCTGCTCTTTCGGTGTCACCTCAAGCCAGTACTTCAGCAGAATAATCCCGGCATCAACCATCGCTTTTTCCATCACCGGCGTACCGTCGAGAAATTTCTCCACCTGTTCCGGCGTGCAGAACCCCATGACCCGCTCGACGCCCGCGCGGTTGTACCAGCTTCGGTCGAATATCACGATCTCCCCGGCAGCGGGCAGATGGGGAACATAACGCTGAAAATAGAGCTGGGTTTTCTCTTTCTCGGTGGGGGCGGGAAGGGCAACAACGCGGAAAACGCGCGGGCTGACGCGCTCGGTGATCGCTTTTATGGTGCCGCCTTTACCGGCGCCATCGCGCCCTTCAAAAACAATACACACTTTTAACCCTTTGGCGACGACCCACTGCTGGAGCTTCACCAGTTCAACGTGGAGGCGGCGAAGCTCTTTTTCGTACTCTTTGGTTTTCAGCGGGGCATTTTTTTCGACATCAACAGCGACACTGGTTTTCTTCTTGCTTCCCATGATTGTCATCCTCAGGTTGTCCGGCGCGGGAAAAAGCGAGGCCGCACTATGAAGTGTAATCCACCTGAATTAATGGATTAACGTGTCAGCCAGCTGATTTGAACTGGCTCACCATACAAGTTTGTTCAATAATGCCCGTCGCGAGTTTTTAACCTGTGGTCGTGGTATGAAAAAGACAATTTTTTCGTTGGCGCTTGGCACGTTTGGCCTGGGGATGGCTGAATTTGGCATTATGGGTGTGCTCACCGAACTGGCGCACGATACCGGCATTTCTATTCCCTCGGCCGGGAATATGATTTCGTTTTATGCTTTCGGCGTGGTGATTGGTGCCCCGATTGTGGCGCTCTTTTCGGGCAAGTTCTCGTTAAAAACCACGCTGTTGTTCCTGGTGGCAATGTGCGCTGTCGGCAATGCGCTGTTTACTTTCTCCACGTCCTATTTCTGGCTGGCGCTGGGGCGTTTAATTTCTGGTTTTCCGCACGGGGCCATTTTTGGCGTCGGGGCGATTATCCTCTCTAAAATAGCACCACCGGGGAAGGTAACGGTTGCCGTGGCCGGGATGATCGCCGGTATGACCGTGGCTAACCTGGTCGGTGTCCCGCTGGGTACCTGGCTGGGGCACGCATTTAGCTGGCGCTATACCTTTTTCCTGATTGCGGTGTTCGATGCGCTGGTGATCCTGTCGGTTATCCTTTGGGTGCCACACCTCCATGACAGATCAGAAATCAAATTGACCGAGCAGTTCCAGTTTCTGAAAAGACCAGAACCGTGGATGATTTTTGCCGCCACTATGTTTGGTAACGCCGGTGTATTTGCGTGGTTCAGCTTCGTTAAGCCCTTTATGGTTAACGTCTCCGGTTTTTCGGAAGGGGTGATGACCGCCATCATGATGCTGATGGGTCTTGGGATGGTGTTGGGCAATCTGTTAAGCGGTAAACTCTCTGGTCGCTTTAGCCCGCTGCGCATTGCCGCCACCACCGATATGGTGATTGTCGCCTCACTGCTGCTGCTTTTTGCCACTGGCGAACAGAAAACGGCCTCGCTGGGCATGGGCTTTATCTGCTGTGCCGGGCTGTTTGCGCTCTCTGCGCCGCTGCAAATCCTGCTTCTGCAAAATGCGAAGGGCGGTGAGATGCTGGGGGCGGCAGGGGGGCAGATGGCATTTAATCTCGGCAGTGCGATTGGCGCGTACTTTGGCGGGATGATGATTACCCTTGGCTTTAGCTGGCGTTACGTCACGCTACCAGCGGCAATACTCTCGTTCTCGGCCATGAGCGCATTGCTGTTGTACGGATATCTGCGGACAAGACAGTCACACGTTAAGGCTCGTACGGCTGTATGAAAACCGCTCCCTTTCAGGAGCGGAGATAAATGATGAGCGCTTATGAGCGTAAATCAATCACCATACGGCCACGGATCTGACCCTGTTCCATCTCTTTGAAGATGGCGTTGATATCTTCGATTGGACGCATTGTCACCTTCGGTACCACTTTACCTTCCGCCGCAAACTGGAACGCTTCCTGTAGATCCTGGCGGGTGCCGACCAGTGAGCCCACCACCTGAATGCCGTCCAGCACCAGGCGCGGAATATCCAGGCTCATCGCTTCCGGCGGCAGGCCAACCGCGACCACACGACCACCGGCGCGTACGGCATCCACCGCCGAGTTGAAGGCCGCTTTTGCGACGGCTGTGACGACAGCAGCATGCGCGCCGCCGGTTTTTTCCTGCACAATTTTAGCGGCATCTTCACTGCGGGAGTTGATGGTCAAATCCGCACCCATGCTGGCGGCAAGCTTCAGCTGTTCGTCATTAACATCCAGCGCGATGACTTTGGCGTTAAAGACGTTTTTAGCATACTGCAGCGCAATGTTGCCTAGCCCACCCAGACCATAAATGGCAATCCACTGGCCCGGTTTAATACCTGAGATCTTCACCGCTTTGTAAGTGGTGACACCGGCGCAGGTGATGCTGCTGGCGGCAGCAGAATCCAGGCCGTCCGGTACTTTTACCGCGTAATCGGCGGTGACGATGCACTCTTCCGCCATGCCGCCATCAACGGAGTAACCGGCATTTTTTACATCGCGGCACAGGGTTTCGTTGCCGGTATTACAGTATTCACAGTGACCACAGCCCTCAAAGAACCAGGCTACGCTTGCGCGATCGCCGACCTTCAGCGACGTCACGCCAGGGCCGATTTCTTTGACGATGCCAATCCCTTCATGGCCCAGGATCACCCCGGTTTTATCGCCAAAGTCACCGTTCTTTACGTGAAGATCGGTATGGCATACGCCACAGCATTCCATCTTCAGCAGGGCTTCCCCGTGCTTGAGCGGGCGCAAGGTTTTTTCGGTAACGTTAACCTGATGATCCTGAGTAACAACAGCAGCCTTCATGTGTATCTCCTTGTTCATGATGAGTATCTGCATAGCAGGTGTAATACTCCTCAAGGATTAATGCTTAAGCGCTGTAATGCAAGGTGCCCGCAACATAATGTCATCATTTAAGGTGATTTCAGATTAAGAAAAGGATGTTCCTCTAATAATTAAGGGGGAAAATACTGGCCCGACGAGAGGCTCGCCGGGCGCAGCGTTACAGCTGTGCTTCTATCTCCTTAATTTCTTTACGCCATTGTGCCTGTAGCTGCGGTTTTTGATGCTTTGGCTTCCGCGCGAGATCGTCTTCCAGCAATGTTTCCAGCGCGACAAGCCGTTCAAGCAGATCGTCAGAGGGGGATACAGGCATGGTCGTGGCATCGACTGGAGCTGGGGATGTTACCAGTCCCGCGCTTTCACGCAGCCGCTCGAATACCGATTCTGCATCATGCCATTCGCTCAGCTTTCCCTCTTCAATTAACCAGAAACGGTTGCAGCTTTGGCTAATTAATTGACGATCGTGGCTGACCAGCAGGACGCCGCCCTCAAACTGCTGCAGGGTTTGCGCCAGCGCCTCTTTGCCCTCCATGTCGAGATGGTTGGTCGGCTCATCGAGCATCAGCAGGCTATAGCGGGCAAGCGTCAGGCCGACAAACAGCAGTCGAGAGCGTTCGCCACCGCTGAGCGTACTGACGTTTTGTCCGTGACGCGCCCACGGAAATCCGGCGCTGATGAGCGCCATTTTTCTGTGTTGCGGGTCGGGCGCGAACGGCTCCAGCGCGTCAAACAGCGTGGCGTCATCCGGCAGCTGGTTCAGCGTCTGATCGTAATAGCCAGCTGACACGCGTGGATGAAGTTTCAGCCCCGTATCGCTCTGCTCATTGCTAAAACAGCGCCAGATAAGCTTCATCAGGGACGATTTTCCGCAGCCGTTACGACCCACAATCGCTACGCGATCGCCGCTTTTCAGACGCGCGATGTCGATGTTAAACAGCTCAGAAAGCCCCGGCGCAGGCGGCACGCCGAGGTTTTCTATCTCCAGCAGTCGGTCGGCGCGAAGCGCATCGCCGCGCAGGGTTAACGTCCACTGGCTGCCAGCCGTAAGCGCCGTCTGGCTCTCCTTCAGCCGTTCGACCTGTTTTTCCATCTGTTTGGCTTTCCGGGCCAGGTCTTCGTTATCGTAAACCTTGCCCCAGGTCGCCAGCCGCTTCGCGCTGGCGGTCACGCGGTCGATCTCCTTTTGCTCCGCCTTGTGGCGCTGCGCGTCGCTTTCATCTTTTGCTTCAAGCGCCTTGCGTGCGGCCGTGCAGGGAAGGGCAAAGTAGTGCAGCGTTTTATCGCGCAGGATCCAGCTGCCGTTTGTGACGGCATCCAGCAACTGTCGGTCGTGCGAGACCAGCACGAAGCTGCCTGACCAGTTCAGTAAAAAATGTTCCAGCCAGAGCATGGTCGGCAAATCGAGGTGGTTACTGGGTTCATCCAGCAGGAGCAGATCCGGCTCGTGAATCAACGCCCGCGCCAGCAGCAGCCGGGTGTGTTGCCCGCCGCTCAGCGTGGCGGAGCGCAGCGTCATATCCTGCGGGGTAAAGCCCATGCCGGCCAGCAGCGTTTCGGCTTTCCAGCGCAGGCTATCGCGCTCAGCTAAAGGCAGCTGTGCGAGTACGGCATCCAGCATGGTCAGCGGGAAAATAGCGTCCGGAAGATGTTGCTCAACGCGCGCCATCAGGCAGTGCCCGGCCAGCGCTACCGTACCGGCGGCGGGGGAGTCTGTGCCGTCCAGCACCTTTAAAAGCGTACTTTTTCCGCAGCCGTTATCGCCCAGCAGGCCAATGCGGTCGCCTTTTTTCAGCGTAAAAGAAAGGGAGTCGAAGAGCGTGCCAAACGCCGTATCAACACGTAAAGATTGTGCAGTGAGTAAAGTGCTCATTGTTGCTTACCCAAGAGTTACAGGCATGTTTATGCCTCGTCAAACATCGCTGACGATAACTCAGTAAGCCCGAGAGAAGGGATTTCAGGGGGTGGTGTCTTCGCTCAAGCAGAAGTTATCGCAGCACGATACCGATAACGCTTGAGCGGGTGCGATCACCAAATGTATGTGAAACATTGAAAATTTCACAGTACAGCATAATTGGCCTCCTTATATATTCAGTAGGTTAATGGATGAAAGGAGTGTAGCGGGGGAAAGTGGGTTTGGCTAGTGGGATTCGATGGTGCGGTCTGATGCCCTCACCCGTAGGGCTGAGGAAACCCCACAAAATAATACCTGCACAGACTACCCCCTCTCCCTTGAGGGAGAGGGCTGGGGTGAGGGGGAACATACGGCTTTGGTGGTCATTCCGTTCACTTTATGTTCCTTGCTACTCTGTAACGACACGACCGGTGAACGTGCCAGGGTGGCTCAATCGCCACCACCCTGGCGACCCGGGCTCCCGGCGGTAAATCGCCGCTTCGCGGTGCCCTCAGCTTATTCCTTCAGGCTATCGGGTCGGGCATGAGCCTGCATCCCTGCAGGCCACGCCCTCTCGGCGCATCCCTGCGCCTCGCCCCGGCCCTACGGAAACGCTTCGGCGATTTACAGCCGGACCAGGGCGTCGCTGTAACTCATTCATTTTCATGAAGCAACCTTCATCGCTTCCGGTATAAAAATTACTGGGATTCCTGAGCCCACAGGGAGGGCCCCCGTAGGCCCGGTAAGCGAAGCGCCACCGGGCGATTGGGTCGCAGAGTTAAATCGAGGTACGGCGATAGCTGCGGTATTCAGGCTTCCAGAAGTTATCGTCAATAGCCTGCTGCAGCGCGTCGGCAGAGGTTTTCACCGCCACGCCCTGCTGCTGCGCCATTTTACCTACCGCAAACGCGATAGCGCGCGACACCTTGTGGATGTCCTTCAGCTCAGGCAGAACCAGCCCTTCACCATCATTGACCAGCGGCGAGTGGCCCGCGAGGGTTTCGCTCGCGGACATCAGCATCTCATCGGTAATGCGAGACGCGCCGGAGGCGATCACGCCCAGACCAATACCCGGGAAGATATAGGAGTTGTTGCACTGGGCAATCGGATAGGTTTTATCCTTCCATACCACCGGATCGAACGGGCTGCCGGTCGCAACCAGCGCGTTACCTTCGGTCCAGGCGATGATGTCCTGCGGCGTCGCTTCTACGCGGGAGGTCGGGTTGGAAAGCGGCATCACGATAGGGCGCTCGCAGTGCTTGTGCATCTCACGAATAATCTCTTCCGTGAAGAGGCCGGTTTGTCCGGAAACGCCGATCAGAATATCCGGCTTCACGTTGCGCACCACGTCAAGAAGGGAGAGGACTTCGTTGTCAGTATCCCAGTTTTTCAGGTTCTCGCGTTTCTGCACCAGTTTGGTCTGGAACGGCAGCAGGTTCGGCATACCGTCGGTCAGCAGGCCGAAACGGTCAACCATAAACACGCGGGAGCGGGCTAGCTCTTCACTCAGGCCTTCACGCTGCGTCTGGGCAATAATCTGTTCGGCGATACCGCAGCCTGCTGAGCCTGCCCCGAGGAAGACGATTTTCTGGTAGCTCAGCTGGCTGCCGGCTGCGCGGCTGGCGGCGATAAGCGTACCCACGGTCACGGCTGCGGTGCCCTGGATATCGTCGTTAAAGGAGCAGATCTCATCGCGATAGCGGTTCAGCAGCGGCATCGCGTTCTTCTGCGCAAAGTCTTCGAACTGCAGCAGCACGTCCGGCCAGCGGTGTTTCACGGCCTGGATGAAATCGTCGACAAACTGGTAGTACTCTTCGTCGGTAATACGCGGATGACGCCAGCCCATATACAGGGGATCGTTCAACAGCTGCTGGTTATTGGTGCCCACATCCAGCACCACCGGCAGGGTATACGCCGGGCTGATGCCGCCACAGGCGGTGTAGAGTGACAGCTTACCAATCGGAATACCCATCCCGCCGATGCCCTGGTCACCCAGACCCAAAATGCGCTCGCCGTCAGTCACCACAATGACTTTGATGTTGTGGTTAGGCACGTTTTGCAGAATATCGTCCATGTTGTGACGGTTCTGGTAAGAAATGAATACCCCGCGGGAGCGACGGTAGATCTCAGAGAAACGCTCGCAGGCAGCACCCACGGTCGGGGTATAGATCACCGGCATCATCTCTTCCAGATGGTTCTGCACCAGGCGGTAGAAGAGGGTTTCATTGGTGTCCTGAATGTTGCGCAGGTAGATGTGCTTGTCGATTTCGGTTTTGAAGCCCTGATACTGGATCCACGCGCGCTCTGCCTGTTCTTCGATGGTTTCAACCACTTCGGGCAGTAAACCCAGCAGGTTGAAGCTGCTGCGCTCTTCCATGCTGAAGGCGCTACCTTTGTTGAGCAGGGGGAATTCGAGTAAAACCGGTCCGGCATAAGGGATATATAAGGAACGATGTTTTTTCAGTTTGTTGTCCATGTCACTCACTCTTTTTTTGAAGATCCGTCCCTGACACTGCTGTTTGTCATCTTTCTGGCCTGTGCGATGGGGTGCGGTCGGGCGGTATTATAAAGGAGCTGAATATTAATTACCGCAACACATAAACAAAAACACCATCGGTTTTGCCGATGGTGTTCTCTGTCTCAGTCTGGAACTTACTTGCCCGCGTGGCGTTTTCTGCCGGTGGCGTGAGTGACTTGCGTTTCGTGGTCGCCTTCAATCACCACTTTACGCTGATTAGAAAGCTTGTAGTTCAGTCCCAGAATGTGGCGTGCCTGACGGTTCGATTTCATGTTAACTCCTCAATCCTGTTGATAGTTTTAAGGACCAGTTTGCTTACGCAAACGAAATGTAACCCCTTAGGTTGCAGATCCAGCTTAGCAGGTTTTTACAAAGGTGCGTTTCGCCCGCTGACGACGTAGTTAATGGTCTGCTGGTAGATGTCACTGAGGATGTCATTATCCGTGGATTCCACCCACCTGGTCAGTTCCATCAAAATGTCATCTTCAGTCACAGCACCGTGTTCGGCGTGAAGACCCTGCGCAATCGCGTTAACGAGCTCAGGTTGTGCTGCTGTAGTATTAGCCGGGTAATAAGTAAACATGCTGCCTCCGTGTCGTTGTCTGTTTAATGGTACGGCTCGCAAAAAATGTAATTCATAAACAGAATGGCAAATATTTTACCCGTTGTGGCTAAGATTCATCTTAGAAACGAAAATGTCATAAGTGCATGCTTTTATGAACTTTTAAAACGTGGGGATAAATTGACGTTGGGCAACGAGGATATTTTGGCGGTGCTCCTGCTATGGGGGAAATATAGCAGGAGCCGTTTTTAACTTACCACTTCATTTCGCCGGTATTTACTTTGGCACTTAATTCCAGGGAGCTCTCTTCGGCAAGATCCGGGTACTGTTTTTTCATCGCGCCGATAACGCCCGCGGAGTCTTTGTGTGCGGATAAAGCCTGTTCAAAATGCTGCAGGTAGCCACGCGTAAAATCAATCGCGCCCGTTCCGGCAGGCGGAGTCCCAAGATAGTGACCCGGGATCACGCGTTCAGGTTTGTGCGCAGCCATATTGTCAAGGGTTTGCTGCCACTGCTGGCGGCGAGCAGGCGTCTGGGTATCTGCCGTCCAGACGTGAATACCCCAGGAGACACCGGTGCCACCGAGGATCGTTTTCGCAGACGGGATCCACACGTAAGCCGCGTAACTGTCTGGTTGTTCAATGTCGATCTTTTCCCCGTCAACCATAAACGTGGTTGAGGCGAGCACCTGCGGAACGACCAGCGTCGTTGGCGCGCCGTCTTTCATCTGCGGGCCCCAGAAGGCGAGTTTGGCGTCTTTGGTGGCCTTAATATGGTCAACCACCTGCTGCGTGGCCACCACTTTGGCATTCGGGAAGGCTTTTACCAGCGGTTGCAGACCAAAATAGAAATCCGGATCGCCGGAAGTGATCACAATCTTGTTCAGCGTTTTACCGCTGCGGCGAATTTTCTCCACCAGCGCTTCGCCATCTTTCACGCTGAACTGAGCGTCAAACAGAACGGCTTCTTTCGGGCCAGAGACCAGCGTGGAAGAGACCGCGAAAATGCCTTTTTCCTGCGGGTTATACGTGTCAATGGTCAACGGCGCGGCAAAAACAGCCGGTGTGAAAAGGGCGCAAAGCAGTGCAAGGCGAGTAAGCTTCATCATCATGTCTCTGTGGTTCAGGAAAGTCTCTATTGTACGGATATTTGTATTTGCCAGAATTCCTGAAACAAGACATGCTTAGTTTCATAAATCGAGCAAATGGAGCGTATATGGATCGCGTTATTGCCGCTCAGGTCTACAACCGGATATGCGAGCTGGGAAGTTTGAGCGCGGCGGCCCGCGCATTGGGGATCTCGCGACCGATGGTGAGCCGCTACCTGGAACAAATGGAAAAGTGGGCGGGAACACGGCTGGTTAACCGCTCCACGCGCAAGCTGACGCTGACCGCAGCCGGCGAAAAAGTGTTGCAGAAAACGCGGACGCTTTCGCAGCTCTCGCAGGAGATTGAGGGCCAGTCGGAGAAAGATTTGCCGTCAGGCACGCTGCGGGTCGCCTGTGCACACTTTACCGCCATGCACCTGATTGCGCCGGTGCTCCCCGGGCTGCTCGCGCGCTACCCGCAGCTGCGCATCGAGCTGGATGTGAACAACCACCCGGTGAGCCTGGTAGGGGAGCGTATTGATGTCGCCGTACGCATTACCGACACCCCCGAACCGGGCATGATCGCCCGCCGACTCGGGGAGTGTCGTTCAGTCCTTTGCGCCTCGCCGGACTATCTTGCTCAGCACGGAACGCCCGTCAGTCCAGAAGATTTAGCGCAGCATAATTGCCTGCACTACAGCTTTTTCGCCGGGCAGTCCTGGCATTTTCTTACACCGGAAGGTGAAAGCCTGAGCGTGGCCGTCAGCGGCAACCTGAGCGCCAGCATCTCATCGCTGTTGATGGACGCCGCGATTAACCACTGCGGTATCGCCATGTTGCCGGAGCGTGAGGCATCTGAAGCGCTGGCGCAGGGATTACTGGTGCCGGTTCTGAGCGTGCTGGAGCCGAAGCCGCTTGCCATCCATGGCATTTACCAGTCCCGGGAATATCAACCTGCCGCACTGCGCGCATTCCTTGATGCACTGGCGCAACATGTGTTCAGTGGCTAAGACTCTTCTGTCTTCGCCGCAGAATCTGAGTAGCCTTCTATACTTAATCCTTTGTAAGCCAAAAGGAGAGCAAGAATGACTATTCATAAGCACGGTTCAGCACACTGGTCTGGCGACATTAAACGCGGGAAAGGAACGGTTTCTACCGAGAGCGGCGTTCTCAATCAGCAGCCTTATGGCTTTAACACCCGCTTTGAGGGTGAAAAGGGGACCAACCCTGAGGAGCTGATTGGCGCGGCACACGCCGCCTGTTTCTCGATGGCGCTTTCGCTGATGCTGGGTGAGGCGGGCTATACCGCCGATTCCATTGATACCACTGCAGACGTCTCGCTGGATAAAACCGACGGCGGTTTTGCCATCACAAAGGTTGCGCTGAAAAGCAAGGTGACTGTTCCCGGCATCGCGCCTCAGCAGTTTGACGGCATCATTCAGAAAGCGAAAGCAGGCTGCCCGGTGTCGCAGCTGCTGAAAGCCGACATCACGCTCGATTACAAACTCAACTAAGCCCCAGCCGGGTTCGCGCCCGGCTATCCCTTCAGCGCGGCGGGGAATACCTCCGCCAGCCAGGCAATAAATACCTTCAGGCGGTGCGTTAAATGCCGGTTTTGGGGGTAAACCACATGAAACGGATAGGCAGCAGGGCGCCAGTCGCTCAGGATTGCCGTCAATGTTCCCGTCTGCAAATAGTGCTTTGCCGAATACTCAAAAGTCTGAACAATCCCAAGTCCCGCCGCGGCAGCAGCGAGATGGGCATTGCTTTCATTGACGCCGAGATAGTGTGGAATGCTGATTTCCAGCGCCTCGCCATCCTGTCTGAAGCGAAACGGAAAGGCCCGCCCGGTGACCGGAGAGAGATAGCTTATCAATTTGTGGCCGTTGCGCAGCTCCTGCGGATAGGCCGGGACGCCATGATTCTTCAGATAACCCGGCGTCGCGCAGGTAACCATTTCAGCATTGCCGAGATGTCGGGCAATAAGTGTTGAGTCGTTCAGCGGGCCGCCGCGAATAACACAGTCTACGTTACCGCTGATTAAGTCTACGGGCCGGTCGGCCACCCCAAGATCGATCCGGATATCCGGGTAGCGCTGCATGAAATCTGGTAGCAGGGGGATGAGCACGTCGCGGGCGGTGGAGCCGCCGATGTCGACGCGCAGATGCCCCTTTGGCGTCGCGCGAGAAACGCGAAAAGAGGTGTCAATATCTTCGATATCAATCAGCACCCTGAGTGCTTTTTCATAGTATTCCGCCCCCTCAGGCGTGGTGACGACCCGGCGGGTGGTGCGGTGCAGGAGGCGGATCTCAAGATGCGTTTCGAGAGATTTCACCAGTTTGCTCAGGGTGGCTATCGGCATATTCAGCGAATCCGCCGCGCGCGTAAAACTGCCGGATTCCACCACCCGCGTAAAGGCACGCATTGCCATTAACTGGTCCATCAGGCCCTCTGATTATTTCTGTATGTGAATAGTCATTTTCATTTTTGCCCATTTTTCATTAATGCTGCAAGGGCTAAAGTTTGTTCAACGCGAGCGAAAGCGCGCAAATCAAACCCAACAAAAGGTAAATGACATGAACACGACTCTTTCAGGAAAAATTGCGCTGGTAACCGGCGGCAGCACCGGTATTGGTCTTGCCACGGCGCAGGAGCTGGCGGCTCAGGGGGCGAAGGTGTACATCACCGGACGTCGTCAGGCCGAGCTGGACGCGGCGGTGGCTGAAATTGCTTCAACGGCAGTGGGCATTCGTGCGGATGTCTCTAAACTAGGCGATCTGGATGAGGTTTATGCCCGGATTGCAAAAGAGGAAGGCCGTCTGGATATCCTGTTTGCCAATGCGGGGGGCGGCGATATGCTGCCGCTGGGCGCGATCACCGAAGAGCAGTTTGACCGTATTTTCGGTACTAATGTCCGCGGCGTGCTCTTTACGGTGCAGAAGGCGCTGCCGCTGTTATCCGCCGGATCGTCGATTATTCTGACCGGCTCGACGGTCTCCATTAAGGGGACGGCAAACTTTAGCGTCTACAGCGCCAGTAAGGCCGCCGTTCGCAACTTTGCCCGCTCCTGGGCGCTGGATTTGCAGGGCCGCGGGATCCGCGTCAACGTGGTGAGTCCGGGCCCAATCAAAACCCCGGGGCTCGGTGATTTGGTGCCGGAAGAACACCGTCAGGGGCTGTACGATGCGCTGGCCGCGCAGGTCCCGCTCGGACGTTTAGGCGCGCCGGGTGAAGTAGGGAAAGCGGTGGCGTTCCTGGCCTCCGATGCGGCCAGCTTTATTAACGCCACCGAGCTGTTTGTGGACGGCGGGATGGCGCAAATCTAACCCAGGCTGCGCCAGCAGCGAACGTGACGGCCCTCGTGAGAGGGCTGTAAAGCCTGGGGATCTTCACACCCCTGCGTGGCCAGTGGGCAACGGTCGCGGAAAAAGCAGCCTTTGGGCAGGTGACGGTTTCCGGGAAGCTCCGTTTTGCGTAACGCCAGCGTTTCATCCAGCGGTTCACCGGTGCGGGGAACCGAATCGAGCAACAGACGGGTATAAGGATGGCGCGGTTCCCCCAGCACCTGGGCGGCGCTGCCCAGCTCCACAATCTGCCCGAGGTACATTACCGCCACGCGGTCACTCATGTGTCGGACCACCGAGACGTTATGCGAAATTAACACATAAGTCAGATTACGTTGCTGTTGCAGGGTCACCAGCAGATTGAGGATTTGCGCCTGCACGGAGATATCCAGCGCGCTGGTCGGTTCGTCGAGCACGATGATGTCCGGATCGGACGAGAGAGCCCGGGCGATGGCGATGCGCTGGCGCTGGCCGCCGGAAAAGGCGTGCGGTAGCCGGTCGAGATATTCCGGACGAATGCCAACCTGCAACGCCAGGTTTTCCGCCATCTGTCGGCGTTCCCGTTCGGGGCTGCGTTTTTGCACCCACACCGGCTCGGTGATGATGCGCCAGACCGGCAAGCGCGGATCGAGCGACGAGAGCGGGTCCTGAAACACCATCTGCATGCCGCCCGCGTGGTTTACCCGCTGGTATGCCCCGGTGCTGGGCTTAAGCATGCCCATCAGCAGCTGGGCCAGCGTGCTTTTACCGCAGCCGGATTCCCCGACAATGCCCAGCGTTTCTCCCCGGCGGATCTGCAGATCGAGTCCGTTGAGCGCATGCACCTGCTCGGTGACGCGGCCCAGCCAGTTTTTACGTGCCGCAAAGTTTACGTGCACACTATCCAGTTCCAGCAGCACATCAGACATGGGGTTTCTCCTGTTGCGGATACCAGCAGGCGGCCTGTTGGCCTTCTGCGCCATGGGGGTGTAAGCGCGGGGTTTCGCTGCATTTCGCCCCGGCGGCAAAGCAGCGATCGCGGAATGCGCATCCCTGCGGAAGCTGGCTGAGGTTGGGGACGGTGCCGGGGATGGCCGGAAGCAGATCGCGCGGCTGACCGTTCTCCGGCGCACACTTCAGCAGGCCAATGGAGTAGGGATGAACAGGGGCATGGATCAGCGTTTGCGTGGCGCCGCTCTCTATCACGCTACCGGCATACATCACATACATTCTGTCGCAGAGCTGGGATACCACGGCCATATCATGGCTGATAAACAGTACAGAGGTGCCGCTGGCCCGCGCCTTATGCTTCAGCAAGCGCAGCACCTGCAGCTGGACGGTAACGTCCAGTGCGGTGGTCGGTTCGTCGGCAATGATCAGCTCCGGCTCGCAGGAGAAGGCAATGGCGATCATCACCCGCTGGCGCATGCCGCCGGAGAGTTCGAACGGATAACGCGCCATCACCTGGTGCGCGTCCGGGATTTGCATCTCTTCCAGCAGGGTAATCGCCTTTTGTTGCGCCTCCCGCCGGGAAAGTGGTCGATGCTGGCGGATCACCTCCACCATCTGTTTGCCAATCTGTCGCGTCGGATTGAGGGCGGTCATCGGCTCCTGAAAAATCATCGCCACTCTGGCGCCGCGCCACTGGCGGAGCTGTTTCTCAGATGCCGCGAGGACATTTTCACCCAGTAGCATCACCTGGCCCTGATGGATCCGGTAGCTGCCTTCCGGCAGCAGCCGCATGGCGAGCATTGCGGTCACGGATTTCCCCGATCCCGATTCGCCCACCACGCCGACGATCTCACCCCTTTTGATCTCCAGCGAGACGTTATTCAGCGCGTGGACCTCACCGCGAAAAATCGGGAAGCTCAGGTGCAGGTCTTCAATGCGTAATACCGATTCGGTCATGACTGTTTCCCTCCTGACTTCGGATCCAGCAGGTCGCGGATACCGTCACCGAACAGGTTAAAACCCACGGCGGTAATCAAAATGGCCGCACCGGGAAAGGCGCAATACCACCACTGGTCGAGAACGTAGTTACGGCCAACGGCCACCATCGCCCCCCATTCGGCGGTCGGCTGCTGTGCACCCAGACCAATAAACCCCAGCGTCGCGGCCATCAGAATAGCGCTACCAATGTCCAGCGAAGCCTGCACAATCAGCGGCGGCAGGGCATTACGCAGAATATGCCAGCGGATCAAATGCCAGCGCGATGCGCCAAACGTGCGGGCGGCCTGCACGTAGGTAAACTGGCGGACCACCAGCGTCTGGCCGCGCGCCAGACGGACGTAAAACGGAATGCGGACAATGGCGATCGCCAGCATGGCGTTAAACAGGCTCGGGCCGAGCGCGGCAGCCAGCGCCATGGTCAGCACCAGAGAGGGTATAGAGAGCATGATGTCCATCACCCGCATGATGATGGCGTCACCGCGCCCACCCAGTACGCCGGACAAACAGCCCAGCAGCGAGCCAATGCCGCCTGCAATCACCACCACCGCCAGCCCGGCGGCGATCGACTGCTGGCTGCCTGCCAGGACGCGGCTGAACAGATCGCGTCCCACTTCATCGGTACCAAACCAGTGTTGTGCGGACGGTGCCTGCAGACGGGCGGTCAGATCCAGCGCGTTCGGGTCATGCGGCACAATCCACGGTGAGGTCACCATCACCAGGAGCATCGCAATCATAATCACGCCGCCCACCATCGTGAGTGGGCTTTGACGCAGCATCCAGAACAGTTTTGCCCAGTTGATACGTTGTCTTGCAGTTTTAACCGGGACGGGCGTTTCCTGCGTTAACATCATTCGGCACCTCCGCGCCCAATTCGCGGGTCAATCCACAGATAAAGCAGATCGACCACCAGATTCACCAATACGTAGGCCAGAGAGACGACGACAGCGAAGCCCATCACCGCAGGGAAATCGAGCGCCTGAATGGACGTCACCACCCAGGCACCCATCCCCGGCCAGGCAAAGACGGTTTCGGTCAGTACTGCACCGTACAGCAAATCGCCCAGCGCCAGCCCGAGCACGGTTATCGACGGGATCATCGCATTGGGCAGAGCGTAACGCAGGACGATATACCAGCCAGGCAGGCCGCTGGCGCGCGCCGTGCGGATGTAGTCCTCGCTAAGCTGCTCCAGCATCGCGGAACGCACCTGACGCGCCACGATGCCCAGGTGAACAAACGCCAGCGTCAGCGAGGGTAAAATCAGATGCAGAAGCGCATTGAGAAAGACCTCGACGTTGCCCTCCAGCAGGGCATCCAGCAGGTAAAACCCGGTGACGTGCGTCGGCGGATCGAGCCAGTCGTCCAGTCTGCCGCCGCCCGGCAGGATCTGCAGGTGCCCGTAGAAAAGCACAATAACGCCCAGACCGAGCCAGAAGGCTGGTGTGGAAATGCCGGTCATCGCCATTAATCGCACCAGATGATCCAGCCAGCGGTTGCGATAGACCGCCGACAAAATCCCCAACGGCACGCCGATGACCAGCGCCAGTAGCAGGGAGCAAAAGGCCAGCTCCAGCGTGGCAGGGAAAAAGGCCTTCAGGTCTTGTGCAACCGGACGTCCGGTACGAATGGACGTGCCGAGATCGCCATGGGCGAGAGCATCGACGTAGCGACCAAACTGGATATACAGCGGCTGATCCAGCCCCAGTTGCTGGCGGATGTTTTGCACGATGTCGTCGCTGGCACGGTCTCCGGCCAGCAGACGGGCCGGATCGCCGGGGATCATGTGTGAAATAATAAAGGTAATGATACAGACACCGGCCACCACCAGGAGTAATCCCCAGCAGCGCTGGCGCACGATGCTCCAGAACGTCATACACTTTCCCCCGGCGAATTCGTTATTTACTCATGGTGGCGATGTTGAACACCTGCTCAAGCATCGGATTAAAGGTGAAGCCTTTAACCTCTTTGTTCATCGCCAGCTGATAGTTCTTCTGGAACAGATAAACGTAGGCCGCCTCGTCAATCACCACTTTTTGCGCCTGCTGGTAATCTTTGGTGCGTTCTGCCTGATCGGTGGTTTTCAGCGCGGCCTGCAGCAGCGAGTCGACCTCTTTGTTTTCATAGAACGAACGGTTGCCCGGCAGCCCTTTTTTGTCTGATTCGAACCAGTAGTTCATGAACATATAGGGGTCGGCAAAGTCCGGGCTCCAGTTACCGATCGCAATGTCGTAATCGCCTTTACCGACGCGGTCGCGCATGGTGGCGTTCGCCAGTTTCTCAAGCTTGACGTTAATGCCGATCTTGCCGAGGCTGGCCTGGGTTGAGAGGGCGATAGGCTCCCAGTTCGGATCGTTATCCGAGTAAAGGAAGGTCAGGCTGGCGGGCTTGTCTTTGACCTTCTCCAGGACCGCTTTCGCTTTGGCCTCATCGAAGCTGTACTGCATTGCCGTGGCGTCAAAGCCCCACATGCCTTCCGGGATCGGGCCGCGCATCTGCTTGCCGTTGCCGCTCAGAATGCCCTTCACCATGCCCTGGTAGTCCGTCGCCCATGAAATGGCTCGACGTAAATCCACCTGATTGAGCGGCGCTTTGCTGTTGTTGAGGTAGAGATAGGTCACGCGCAGGGACGGGTATTCCGCGACGGCGACTTTTCCTTCCTGCTTCAGGGCCGAGAGCTGATCGACCGGCAGGGAGTCGGCAATGTCCAGATCGCCGCGGGAAAGCTGCAATCGGCGGGAGGCGCTCTCTCCGATAATTTTTACCGATACACGCTTAAAGTGCGGTTTTTCACCCTGCCAGTGTGGGTTAGGCACCAGCACCAGTTGCTGGCCTTTCTGCCAGCTTTTGAGCATAAACGGCCCGGAACCGGCGGTGTTTTGCGCCAGGAAACCGCGCGCATCGTCCGCGGCATTTTCCTTCAGCACTGCCGGGTTAATGATGGATGCCCCGTCATTTGCCAGCGTGTAAAGGAAGGGAGCAAACGGCTGGCTGAGGGTGAATTTCACCGTATGGTCATCTACCGCATCAATTTTCAGATCTTTCGGGAAAGCTTCAGACGGGCCCTGGCCGAGCTTCAGCAGGCGTTCAAAAGAGCGTTTTACCGCTTCGGCGGTGACCGGCGTGCCGTCGGAGAATTTCGCGTTATCCGCCAGGGTAAAGGTCCACTCTTTCTGGTCGTCGGACGCTTTCCAGCCTGTCGAGAGATCGCCTTCCACCTCGGTAGAGCCTGGCTTGTACTTGACCAGACGCTGATAGGACGGATAGGTGACGGTCCAGTCGTTGTTATCAATGGTGATGGCAGGGTCGAGCGTTTGCGGGTCGGCGGCTTTACCAATCACCAGCATGTCTTTCGGGACGGCAGCCAGCGCCAGCGGAGCGTTCATTACCAGCGTGGCGGCGATCAGGGTCGTGAGAAGCGATGTTTTCATGGCAGTGCTCCAGGTTTAAAGAGGGGTGTGCGTCAGGGGAAAACAGGCAAAACGGTCATCAAGCAGCGGGTAGCTGGCGGCGTTCGGCAGTTCAAAGTGCCACCATTCGCTGCTGATACCGACAAAACCGCCACCGAACATGATGGCATTCAGCAGCAGACGGTTGCGCTGGGCGTGCGGCGGTACGGAAGGGTGATACGGATGCGAGCGGTCGTGCATTTCGTCAAAACCGGCGCCCATATCCAGCACGGTATTGTGTTCGTCCATCAGCGTGACGTCGATGGCCGTGCCGCGACTGTGATTGGAGCCAATCGCCACGTCGACCACATACTCCGGGTTCGGGCAGGCATCCCACAGCTGGGCCTGCGCCTGCTGCGGTCGGTAGGCGTCGTACACCACCAGCTTCAGCCCGGCCAGCGTGGCAATGCTGATGGCTTTTGCCAGCGCGGTGGCGGCGTCGGTATGCAGCAGGCACAGCGCCTCTTGGTAGATCGGGCGACCGGTGATGTTGTCGGCAGTGGCGTACTTCAGATCGATATGCAGCGTGGGAAATGTCTTCGCCACATCAATCAGTTCACTCTCTTCGGGCATAGCTCCGCTCCTTTAGCGTTCGAATTGACCAAACTCTTGTTGTAATTGCCGGTTTACCGCCAGACGTGCCGGGAGCGCATCACCCAACGCTTCCACCACGCCCGACAGCAGCAGGTTGAACAAACAGCTCACGGGGGCAAGTGAATCCCAGAAATGACCGGTATCGGTTTTCACCTGCAGTAAGTCCATCGGATAATCCCGCGCCCACGGACACCAGATGTCGGTGATTAAGGCCAGCGGAATGCCTTTTTCGCTCGCGACGCGGCAGTACTGGCGGGCCATCGCGGAGTAGGCGCGCGTATCGGTCAGCACGACATAAGGGTGCGAAAACCCCGAGTTGAGGGATTCCACCCAGCTTCCGGATGCCCCCTCCGAATAGCTCACGCGCGGGCGCAGGTACTCAAGGTGGCTGAAGAAGGCGTTGGCGATCCCGCGGGTGGACTGGATCCCCAGCACAAACACCGCATCCGCATGGGCCAGGTTGTGTACGACCTGGCGGAAGACGTCCGTTTGCGCGAGCTGATACACCTGCGTGATGGCGTCCACTTCCAGCGAAAGGGCGTGCTGAAGGCGGTTGGGCAGGGGGCGCTGCTGTTGCCAGGAGTCCAGACGTTCGTTCATACCCCAGGGCTGATACGGATCGCGCAGGCTCTTTTTGACATCCTCCAGGTTGAGGTAGCCCAGCTTGCGCAGAAAGCGTCCCACGGTGATCCCGCTCGTCCCGCTCGCCTGACCGACGCTTTCAGCCGTTTCAAACGGTATCTGCGCGGCGTGGGCAAGCAACCAGCTTCCGACCCGTTTTTCGCTGGGCGTGAACTGGCTAAACATCGTTTCGATACGGCCCAACATCTCAGGTTTCGTCGTCATACCGCCTCGCTGTTAACACGCTGTCAAAAGCCGATCTTGTGTTACCTCGTTAACAATGCATGACGCGTGCCAGGAACACAGGCGAGGGAATGCCTGCTCTGCTGTAAACTTCATGCAATATTTAGTTAACGAATGATCAACATTTGTGCAGCGTAGTTCACTTTTGGTGCAGTGACAGAATCTGCACGTATGAATTTGGTGAATACGTCAGCCCGTTCACATTTTTGATAAGATAGAAACACAGTAGACATGAAAGGGATCCCGGCATGGCGAATTGGCCCTGGCGAGTCAGCGAGCATCTGATGGTGCTTGTTAAGAAAATAGCGATGGTGGTGGGGATCGTACTGGTCGTCCTGCTGGCAGTGCGGGTCTATCTCTCGCAGCAGGGGCCTGAACTGCATCTCTGGCATACCTGGCGGGCAGATGAGATGTCCGTACGCGAGCTCGATGGCGCTGACTTTGCCGGGTATGTTGCCCGCGAAAATGCCATTTTCGCCGATCTTAATACCGCGGTGACGGCAAAAACAGAGCATGAGGAACAAACGCCGCTAAACCGCTATTACCGCCAGAGCCTGGTCTGGCCGGGTCAGTTTTCACCGGATGCCAACCGCTCTTTTGTACTCATGCCAGCCGGAAAGCCGCGCGGCGCGGTGGTGTTGCTTCATGGACTGACGGATTCACCCTATAGCGTCAGACATCTTGCTCAGAATTATCAGGCCCACGGCTTTGTGGCCGTGGTTCCGCGCCTGCCCGGACACGGCACCGCGCCTGGCGCGCTGACGGACGTTGACTGGGAGATGTGGCTGGCGGCGACGCGCCTTGCCGTTCGGGAAGCGACGCGTCTGGCGGGAGAAAATGTGCCCCTGCATCTGGTGGGCTATTCCAACGGCGGGGCGCTGGCGATGAAATATGCCCTCGATGCACTTGACGCGCCATCGCTGCGTAAGCCGCAGCAGCTGGTGCTGCTGTCGCCGATGATCGGCGTGACGGCATTCGCGCGATTCGCCGGTTTCGCCGGGTTACCGGCGCTGCTCCCGGCGTTTGCCAAAGCGGCGTGGCTGAATATTTCCCCGGAATATAACCCGTATAAATACAACTCGTTCCCGGTGAACGCCGCCCGCCAGTCGTGGCTGTTGACGAAGGCGCTGCAGGAGCAGATTGGCCGGGAGGCGCGGGAAAACAGGTTGGCAACGCTGCCGCCGGTTCTGGCATTCCAGTCGGTGATGGATTCCACCGTCAGCACCCGCGCGGTGGTGAGCGGCTTGTTTGATCAGCTTCCGGCAAATGGCAGCGAGCTGGTGGTATTTGATATCAACCAGGCGGCGAGCTTCCGTCCGCTGTTCAAGCCATCGTCCTGGACGGCCACCTCAGCGCTGCTGCCTACTGCCGATCGACGTTACACTGTCACGGTTATTACCAATGCGAATGAACACAGTTTCTCAACGGTAGCGAAAATCACCCCGGCAGGGAGCACTCACGAGACGGTCGTACCGCTTGGGCAGTCCTGGCCGCAGGATGTCTATTCCCTGTCGCACGTTGCGGTGCCGTTCCCGCCGAATGACGATCTCTATGGCCGGGAGCCTGACGTGAAAAACCGCTATGGCATTAGCCTGGGGACGATAGCGCTCTGGGGGGAAACCTCTGTGTTGAGTGTCGGGAAAGAGGCGCTTATGCGGGTCACCTCAAACCCGTTCTACGGCTACATGGAGGAGAGGATCAACAGCCGAATCGGGGATGAGAAAAAGTAACGTTCTTCTGTTGTGTGAATATGTTAGGTCGCAATGATTAAGTATGTTAAATAATACCTTCAAGGCACCTCTCTCATCGGAACCCGTTTTGTGCTGACGACTCTCATTTACCGAAGCCAGTTGAATTTATCCCACCCGTCAACCGAACTCCGGGAGGTGGTGGAGCGCGCCAGACGCCGTAACGCGAAGCTGAATATAACCGGTGTGCTCCTCTCTAAAGGGGATGACGTTCTGCAAATTCTTGAAGGTTCCGAAGAGGGAGTGGTCAGGCTGTTCAATAAAATCCGTGATGACAAGCGGCACAGCGGAGTGGTTGAACTGATGCGGGATTATGGCCCGCGCAGACGATTTGAAAACGTCGGGATGCTGCTGTTCGATCTGCAGACGCAGTCGCCGAAAGAGGTGCTGCAATCGGTGCTGCGTTACAGCAAACTCGACAGTTACCTGGCCTCCGATGACCGCGTATTCAAATTTATTCAGACGTTTATTACAGATAAGCGTCCGAACCCGTCGGGTGGACGTTACGATCCGGCAAAGTGGGCGCTCGAACCCGAAACCTTACCCTTTGGCGAGTCTCTGGGCCTGATTGCCGCGCAAACCTGTCAATTTGCGCTTCAACCGATTGTTGAGCCTTCGGAAGGCAAGATCAGCTCCCTTGAAGCTCTTATCCGCAGCAATGACGGCGGCAGTCCGGAGCTGTTCTTCCGCGCCCTTGACCCGGACACCCTCTATCAGGTCGATCTCCAGACGAAAGCCTATGCCTTTGCGCTGGCGGAAAAGCTGGGGATTGGCAGCCACAAAATTGCGGTCAACCTGTTGCCGATGTCGCTGGTGAATGTCCCTGGCGCAGTGGAATTTCTGGTCGGTGAGATTAAAAAACACGGGCTTCAGCCAGAGCAGGTGGTGCTGGAAATCACTGAAAACGAGATGATATCCGGACTGAATCAGTTCAACAGCGCCATTAAACAACTTCGCGGTGAGGGGGTTGGCATGGCGATTGATGATTTTGGTTCCGGCTATGCCGGTCTCTCTCTGCTGACGCGCTTCCAGCCGGATAAAATTAAGATTGACCGGGAGATTATCAGCGATATTCACCTGAGCGGTCCGAAACAGGCGATTGTACGCTCGATTATTAGCTGCTGCTCCGATCTCGAAATCACCCTGGTGGCGGAAGGTATCGAGAAAATAGAGGAGTGGTGCTGGCTCGAATCTGCTGGGATCCGCCGCTTCCAGGGCTTCCTGTTTGCCCGCCCGCTGCTTAACGGCGTCGGAGATATTCACTGGCCGCACCTGGTGCGTTAAGGCAATTTTCCACTCGCGTTATTTCCCCGTCGTCCTGCCTGTGCTTAAATAGCTAAAACGGTTTAACATAGTTTAGCTTCGAGGTTCACATGGAAAAAATCTGGGTACTGGGTGATGCGGTGGTGGATCTGCTGCCTGATGGAGAAGGGAGATTACTGCAATGTCCGGGTGGCGCCCCGGCAAACGTTGCGGTCGGTATTGCCCGCCTGGGGGGGCGTAGCGCGTTTATCGGCAGAGTTGGAGACGATCCTTTCGGGCGCTTTATGGCTCACACACTGGCTGACGAGCGGGTCGATGTGCAGTGGATGCGCCTTGACCCGGCACACCGCACCTCAACGGTGGTGGTCGATCTCGACGAACAGGGCGAACGTTCGTTTACCTTTATGGTGCGCCCGAGCGCCGATCTGTTTCTGGAACCTGCCGATCTGCCTACCTTCAGCCAGGGTGAATGGCTGCACGTCTGCTCCATCGCGCTAAGCGCTGAACCCAGCCGCAGTGCGGCCTTTCAGGCGATGGATGCCATCAGGAAGGCGGGCGGTTACGTCAGTTTTGACCCCAATATACGCCCGGATCTCTGGCCGGATGAAACCGCACTTCGACGCAGCCTTGAAGAGGCGCTGCAACGTGCTGATGTGGTGAAACTCTCCGTCGAGGAACTGGCATTTTTAACCGACGAGGAGCAGGTGCACGCCGGTCTGGCTGCACTCATGCGCCGCTGTCCGGCGCGGCGGGTGCTCGTCACGCAGGGTAAAGAGGGCGTTATTGCCTGGCATGAAGGCACCGTGAACCACTATCCGGCAACCCCGGTTAAGTGTGTCGATACCACCGGCGCGGGGGATGCCTTCGTCGCCGGACTGCTCTACGGGCTGGCCGCCGGTCTTGAACTGGTTCCCGCCATCACCTTAGCCCAGCGCTGCGGCGCGCTAGCCACCACTGCGAAAGGGGCGATGACCGCCTTGCCCTGGCAGCACGAGCTGTAATTTCTCCCTTCACAGGCCGTCGGTCGACGGCCTGAATTGTTGCCCCGATCACACTTACTAAAACGGTTTAGCAAAAAAGATTGCCGATCCAAAATTCACCAGTTTAGTATCAGCAACCTAAACCGGTTTAGCAGTTTAGCACGTTTAATGACTTCTTTGAGGGATGCGACAAAATGTATAAAAAACGCAGACTTGCCGTGATGATAGGCATGCTGGCCGGAAGTACCTCTGTTTTTGCCCAAACGGATATGACAAGTATCGAAGCGCGGCTTGCCGCAATGGAACAACGCCTTCAGGACGCAGAGACGCGCGCGCAGAGGGCGGAGAAACGCGCCACGGAAGCAGAACAAAAAACGCAGCAGCTCGTTGCCGCGCAGCAGCAGACGCAGTCAACAACCCAGGCGGTGGCGCAGCGCACCACTGCGCTGGAGAAGAAAGCGGATCAAAGCAGCGGGTTTGAGTTCCACGGCTACGCTCGTTCCGGCCTGCTGATGAATGACGCGGCCTCCAGCAGCAAAAGCGGTCCGTATCTGACCCCAGCCGGCGAAACCGGTGGTGCAGTAGGGCGTCTGGGCAATGAAGCCGACACCTACGTTGAGCTGAACCTGGAGCACAAACAGACCCTGGATAACGGGGCGACGACGCGCTTTAAAGCGATGCTGGCCGACGGCCAGAGAACCTATAACGACTGGTCAGCTGATACCAGCGATCTCAATATTCGTCAGGCCTTTGCGGAGCTGGGCAATCTCCCTGATTTCACCGGCGCGCTGAAGGGCAGTACCTTCTGGGCAGGTAAACGCTTCGACCGCGATAACTTTGATATTCACTGGCTGGATTCCGACGTGGTGTTCCTGGCCGGTACCGGTGGTGGCGTCTACGACGTGAAATGGAACGATTCGCTGCGCAGTAACTTCTCCCTCTATGGCCGCAACTTCGGCAGCGTGGAGCAGACCGACAATAACGTTCAGAACTATATCCTCAGCATGAACCACTTCGCCGGGCCGCTCCAGCTGATGGTGAGCGGCCTGCGGGCAAAAGATAATGACGATCGTAAAGACGCGAACGGCGATCTCATCAAAACGGATGCCGCCAACACGGGCGTTCATGCCCTGGTGGGCTTGCACAACGAGAGCTTCTACGGCCTGCGGGAGGGGACGGCCAAAACCGCGCTGCTGTATGGTCACGGGCTGGGGGCGGAAGTGAAAAGCATCGGCTCCGATGGCGCACTGCTGTCCGAGGCAGATACCTGGCGCTTTGCAAGTTACGGTGTCACGCCAATTGGCGGTGGCTGGAGCATTGCGCCTGCCGTCCTGGCGCAGAGCAGTAAAGATCGCTACGTCAAAGGCGACAGCTATGAGTGGGTCACGCTCAACACCCGCCTGATTAAAGAGGTGACCCAGAATTTCGCGCTGGCGTTTGAGGGAAGCTATCAGTACATGGACTTAAACCCGGAAGGTTATAAAGACCGAAACGCCGTCAACGGCAGTTTCTACAAGCTGACCTTTGCTCCGACGTTAAAAGCGAGCAAAATCGGCGATTTCTTCAGCCGCCCGGAGCTTCGCCTGTTCGCCACCTGGATGGACTGGAGCAGCAAACTGGATAATTACGCCAGCGATGATGCCTTTGGCAGCAGCGGTTTCAACGCCGGCGGGGAATGGAACTTTGGGGTCCAGATGGAAACCTGGTTTTAACCCATCACGCTCCCGCCTGGCGGGGGCGTTTCGCACATCATAAAAAAGAAGTCAGGCAGAGGTATCTATGGATTTTAATCAAATCGCCCGCGAGCTTATTCCGCTGCTGGGTGGCAAGGAAAATATCGCCAGCGCGGCGCACTGCGCAACGCGTCTTCGTCTGGTGCTGGTTGATGACGCGCTGGCCGATCAGCAGGCGATCGGCAAGGTCGACGGCGTTAAAGGCTGTTTCCGTAACGCCGGGCAGATGCAGGTGATTTTTGGTACGGGCGTGGTGAATAAAGTCTACGCCGCGTTTATTCAGGCGGCGGGGATTAGCGAGTCCAGCAAGTCTGAGGCGGCGGACCTGGCGGCGCGCAAGCTGAACCCGTTCCAGCGCATAGCGCGTCTGCTCTCCAATATCTTTGTGCCGATCATTCCTGCGATTGTGGCGTCCGGCCTGCTGATGGGCCTGCTCGGCATGGTGAAAACCTACGGCTGGGTCAATGCGGACAACGCTATCTATATCATGCTGGACATGTGCAGTTCGGCGGCGTTTATCATTCTGCCGATCCTGATCGGCTTTACCGCCGCGCGGGAGTTTGGCGGTAACCCGTACCTGGGCGCGACGCTGGGCGGCATCCTGACCCACCCGGCGCTCACTAACGCCTGGGGCGTGGCGTCCGGTTTCCACACCATGAACTTCTTCGGCCTGGAAATCGCGATGATTGGCTATCAGGGCACGGTATTTCCGGTGCTGCTGGCCGTCTGGTTTATGAGCATCGTGGAGAAAAACCTGCGCCGCGTGATTCCGGATGCGCTGGACCTGATCCTGACGCCGTTCCTCACCGTTGTGATCTCTGGCTTTATCGCCTTGCTGATTATTGGTCCGGCGGGACGCGCCTTAGGGGATGGTATCTCCTTTATCCTGAGCACGCTTATCGCCCACGCGGGCTGGCTTGCCGGGCTGCTGTTTGGCGGACTGTATTCGGTGATTGTGATCACCGGTATTCACCACAGCTTCCACGCGATTGAAGCGGGGCTGCTGGGCAACCCGTCGATTGGCGTGAACTTCCTGCTGCCGATCTGGGCCATGGCGAACGTGGCGCAGGGCGGTGCCTGTCTGGCGGTGTGGTTCAAAACCAACGATGCCAAAATCAAAGCCATTACGTTACCGTCGGCGTTCTCTGCGATGCTGGGCATCACCGAGGCGGCTATTTTTGGTATCAACCTGCGTTTCGTTAAGCCGTTTATTGCCGCGTTGATTGGTGGCGCGGTGGGGGGCGCCTGGGTGGTCTCTGTGCATGTCTACATGACTGCCGTCGGGTTGACCGCCATTCCGGGTATGGCCATCGTGCAGGCCAGCTCGCTGCTCAACTATATTATCGGCATGGTGATTGCCTTCGGCGTGGCGTTTACCGTCTCGCTGCTGCTGAAATATAAAACGGACTCTGAATAATGACGTTACCTTCCCGCTGGCCTGCGATTCTGCAGGCCGTTATGAAAGGGCAGCCGCGCGCGCAGGCTGACAGCCATTATCCGCAATGGCACGCCGCGCCGGTGACGGGGCTGATGAACGATCCCAACGGGTTTATCTGGTTTGCCGGTCGCTACCATCTGTTCTATCAGTGGAATCCGCTGGACTGTGAGCATCGTTTTAAATGCTGGGGGCACTGGAGTTCTGCGGACCTGGTCCACTGGCAGCATGAGCCGCTGGCGCTGATGCCCGACGAAGAGTATGACCGCAACGGCTGCTACTCCGGTAGCGCCGTGGATAACCAGGGCGTGCTGACGCTGTGCTATACCGGCAACGTGAAGTTCGATGACGGCAGCCGTACCGCCTGGCAGTGCCTGGCCGAGGAACAGCCGGACGGCACCTTTAAAAAGCAGGGGCCGGTGCTGGCGCTGCCGGAGGGCTACACCGGTCATGTGCGTGACCCGAAAGTGTGGCAACACGACGGGCTGTGGTACATGGTGCTGGGCGCGCAGGATCTGCAAAAGCGCGGCAAAGTGCTGCTGTTTAAATCCGCTGATTTACATGCCTGGGCTTCCTGCGGTGAAATCGCTGGTTACGGGGTCAACGGCCTGAAGGACGCAGGTTATATGTGGGAGTGCCCGGACCTATTCGCGCTCGACGGTACGCACGTGTTGATTTGCTGTCCGCAGGGGCTGGCGCGCGAGCCGTATCGCTATCTCAACACCTATCCGGCCGCCTGGATGAGTGGGGCGTTTAGCTATGAACGCGGCACGTTTGCGCACGGCGAGCTGCACGAGCTTGACGCGGGCTTTGAGTTTTACGCCCCGCAAACGACGCTGGCGGAAGATGGACGACGCATTCTGATTGGCTGGATGGGTGTACCGGACGGGGAAGAGATGCTTCAGCCGACGCGGTCGCACGGCTGGATGCACCAGATGACCTGCCCGCGCGAATTGCAGTATCGCGACGGCAAGCTCTGGCAGACTCCGGTGCGTGAGCTGGCGGCGCTGCGTGAAGAGGAGCAGCACTGGCAGGGACGTGCCAGCGATGCGCCCGTTCTGGATGCCGCGCGACTGGAGTTTGAGTTAAGCGCCTCGCAGGTGAACGTCGATTTTGCGGGCGCGCTGCGCCTCATGGTTGATGAGCAGGGCGTGCGGCTGGAACGCGCAAGCCTGAAAACCGGTGAGACGTTGACCCGCTACTGGCAGGGGGACGTCCACCATTTACGCGTCCTGTGCGACCGCTCCAGCGTTGAAATTTTCATCAATCATGGCGAAGGGGTGATGAGCAGCCGCTATTTTCCTGACCATCCGGCCTGGGTGCGCTTCGAAGGTGCGTCCGATATCACATTACGCTACTGGTCGCTGCACGCCTGCATGATAGAATGAGGGTTTTGGCAGCCGGATCTAAGTCGTTGTGAGAAAAACAAAACGCGTCACCATTAAAGACATCGCGGAGCTGGCGGGTGTGTCAAAAGCCACCGCCAGCCTGGTCCTGAACGGGCGCAGCAAAGAGCTTCGCGTGGCGGAAGAGACGCGTGAACGCGTGCTGGCGATTGCGAAAGAGCACCACTATCAGCCCAGCATTCACGCCCGGTCACTGCGCGATAACCGTAGCCACACCATTGGTCTGGTGGTGCCGGAGATCACCAACTACGGCTTTGCCGTCTTTTCTCACGAGCTGGAAACGCTGTGCCGCGAGGCGGGCGTCCAGCTGCTGATCTCCTGTAGCGATGAAAATCCGGGGCAGGAGACGGTGGTCGTCAACAACATGGTGGCGCGTCAGGTCGACGGACTGATTGTCGCCTCCAGCATGCTTAATGATGCGGACTACCTGAAACTCAGCGAGCAGCTGCCCGTGGTGCTTTTTGACCGCCATATGAACGACAGCACGTTGCCGCTGGTGATCACCGATTCCGTCACCCCAACGACGGAACTGGTGGCGGATATTGCCCGCCAGCATCCGGATGAATTCTATTTTCTGGGCGGACAGCCGCGCCTTTCTCCGACGCGCGACCGTCTGGAAGGGTTTAAGCAAGGTCTGCGAGCGGCCGGTGTGGAACTGCGCCCCGAGTGGATCATTCACGGCAACTACCACCCTAGCTCCGGCTACGAAATGTTCGCCGAACTCTGCGCCCGTCTGGGGCGCCCACCGAAAGCCCTGTTCACCGCCGCCTGCGGGCTGCTGGAAGGGGTACTGCGCTATATGGGTCAACATAACCTGATGCAAAGTGATATCAGATTAGCCAGCTTTGACGATCACTATCTCTACGATTCGCTGACGATCCCGGTGGATACCATTCGCCAGGACAATCGCCAGCTGGCGTGGCATTGCTTTGATCTGATTGGCAAATTGATCGAAGGGGAGACGCCGCAGCCGTTGCAGCGCAAGCTCAATGCCACCCTGCAGCGGCGCTATAAGTCAGCGGTATAGCCTCGTTCGATACATCAATAACTTTAATTAATTTAAGTTTTGGATGCGCCGATAACCATAAGGAATAATTCTCCTTGAGGTATTGGTTTATGTCGTTGAAAAAGTCATCCCTGATTGTCCTGTTCTCACTGCTTTTGTTCTTTGTGGTCAGCACCGTCACCAGCGTTGGCCTCATCATTAAAAGTAATAATTCCCTGGATAACGTCAACAAAGAGATCCAGGTTGTGCTGTCGATTATTGACCCCATCAACCATAGCCGTACGCTGCGCGTTCGCGTGATGGAGTATGTGAAGATGGTGGAAGCGGGCAACTCGGCAGACGGGGCGGCGAAGCTTGCTACAGTAAAAGAGGCGCTGACCAAAGCGGACCACGCCTTTGCGGCCTTTATGGCTTCGCCGCGACTCACGGATGAAGCGCCTCAGGTGAGTGCCTATCAGGATGCCTGGCAAAACTACCGCAACCAGGGGCTGGCGCCGCTGATCGATGCCGCTGAGGCACAAGATGTTGCTAAATTTAACGCGCTGATCCCGGAAGTTTCCCGCCTCGACCGCCAGTACGAAATCGTTCTCGACCAGGTCCTTTCCGTCCACCAGAAATACGCCAAAAGCCTGAACGAAGACGCGAGCAGTAATTTCGTCTCCGGCCTGGTGATGATTGCCGTTATCGCCTGCCTGTTTGTGCTGGTGATTGTTGCCGTCAGCCTCTTCATGAAGCGCTTCGTCTTTGCGCCGGTCAACCTGGCGCGCGAGCACTGCAGCCAGATCGCCGCGGGCAAGCTCGACATTCCGGTGCCGGTGAAGGGGAGTTCGCATAATGAAATCGACCACCTGATGGGCTCGATGGAGCAGATGCGTCAGGCACTGCTGGCCACTATTGCTCAGGTGCGCGATGCGAGCCACACCGTGACGCACGCGGCGCAGGAGATTGCTTCCGGCAATATCGACCTCGCATCACGTACCGAGCAGCAGGCTTCCGCGTTGACCCAGACGGCGGCAAGCATGGAAGAGCTGAGCGCGACGGTGGCGAACAATACCGATAACGTGTATCAGGCCGGAAAACTGGTGCAGGATGCGGTGCACAATGCCCATACCGGCGAAGCGGTGACCCGCGAGGTGATCGACACGATGAATACCATCGCGGCGAATTCGAAGCGCATCGAAGACATTACCAGCGTGATTAACAGCATTGCCTTCCAGACCAACATTCTGGCGCTGAACGCAGCGGTGGAAGCGGCGCGCGCCGGTACGCAGGGCCGCGGTTTTGCGGTAGTGGCCAGTGAAGTGCGAACCCTCGCACAGAAAAGCGCGGTGGCGGCCAAAGACATTGAAAGCCTGATTGCGCAGTCGGTTTCCAGCGTGAAAAACGGTGCGGAGCTGGTCAACCGCTCGGGCGAGGTGATTGACTCGATTATTTCATCGGTGAACAAAGTGAATACGCTGATGGAGCAGATCTCCGTGGCTTCGGAAGAGCAGAGCCGTGGGATCAGCCAGGTCGGGCAGGCGGTGACCGAAATGGACGGCGTGACCCAGCAGAACGCCGCGCTGGTGCAGCAGTCCGCTGCGGCGGCTGCCTCGCTGGAAGAGCAGGCGCAGCAGCTTTCACGGAGTATTTCGAGTTTTAGGTTGCCGGTGCAGGCGTAATTCTTTAAATCTGCCGGGTGGCGCTGACGCTTACCCGGCCTACGAAATCTGTAGGCCCGTGCAAGCGTTAGCGCCGCCGGGCACTCGCTGCGATTGCGCATCCGTAAAATTATTTCATTCCCCTCAGCAATATTTCCCTCCCTTATCCGTCTACCTCATCACAAGCCATAATCAGTTACGATAAACGAGGTAAACACCATGAGAGATTTTGAACTGCACGGCAGAGGTCACGGGCGCGGATTCGGTCGTCACCGTATGGGCAAGGGCTTAGTCATCGGCGCGGTGATTTTCATCGTGCTCGGCCTGCTGGTGATGTCCCTGTGGAACGCCTTGCTCCCGGCGATCCTCGGCGTGAAGGCCATCGGATTCTGGCAGGCGCTGGGCATTCTGGTACTGAGCCGCATTCTGTTTGGCGGGCTGGGCTTCCGCCCGGGGATGTTTGGCGCGCACCGCCGGATGCACGAGCGCTGGATGAACATGACGCCCGAGCAGCGCGAGGCGTTTATTCAGCAGCGCCGCGAAGGCTTTGGTCGCCACGGGCGCGGCCACTGCGGCTGGCACGGTCATCGTGACGATAAGCGCGATGACGCTACGCCAAAAGCGCCGGACGCAGAGTGAGCGAGATGAAAGCCGGAGAGGTGGGCGGATCCCTGTTGATGTCGGCGCTCAACGCCTGCCGCGCCCGGCTGAAGGCCTTTATTCGCGGACGAACGTCCGTGCGCGACGACGCCGACGACATTTTGCAGGAAGTGACCTATCAGCTGATGAAGGTGGAGCAGCCGGTCGAAAACGTCGCCGCCTGGCTGTTCCGCGCGGCGCGTAACGAGATGACCGACCGGGCGCGTAAGAAACGCGAGGTGTCGCTCTCCGGCTATTTTACGGATGAAGAGGAGGAGGGCTTCCCGGAGGACGAGCTGGCCGAAACCCTGTTCGGTGTCCCGCAGACGCCGGAAGAGGAGTATCTCAAAACGCTGCTGTGGGAAGAGCTGGGGCAGGCCCTGTCTGAACTGCCGCCGCCGCAGCGCGAGGTGTTTGAAAAGACCGAGCTTCACGGCTACAGCATTAAAATGCTGGCAGAGGAGACGGGGGCCAGCGAACAGGCGCTGTTATCCCGCAAGCACAAGGCGGTGCTGTTTCTGCGCACGCGGTTGCGGGATATCTATGATGCCCTGACGGGCGAATAGCGGCCTCAGACAAAACCTTACACTTCCGGTACTTGTAGATTCATCACTATCGTTTATGATCGGGGCGTCTTGTTACTCTGGAATGTTATGCGCAACCGTCAGCTCCTCGGAAAATGGCTTTTGATCGTTACCTGTCTCGCGATGGCGCTTTGCCTCGTGCAGCGTGCGGTCATGCTCAACCATTTTTTACAGGGACTGGAGCCGCAGATCGCCCTGAGTGCAGACGCCCCGTCGCAAAGCAACGCCGGGGAGTCTGGGCCTTCACCCTGTCAGCTAGGCGCGCACTCCCTGCTTTGCGCGCAGCCGCTGTTCTTTGACGGCGCGCTGCCGGCCATTATTATCTTCTTCGCGCTGCTGCAGCTGTTTACGCAAGGGCGGGCATTTGCGCCCGTGGAACAGCCCGTTCAGGCACCGCCTCCCCGAATACACCTTAAAAACTGCGTTTTCCGTGAATGAAAATCATCGTCATCACACGATAATTTTTCACTGTTCACGGAGTAAAACATGGTTAACCTCTTCAGGGGATTCGTCTTCCTGTGGCTGTCCTGCATCGGCATTGTCCATGCGGCGGACACCGGCTGGCTGGTCTCCCCACAAAACGATCACGCCCGCATCCGCTTTCAGGCGGAAAGGGAACAAACGCACATTACAGGCCTGCTCACCGTTGAGCTAAAGCCCGGCTGGAAAACCTACTGGCGGTCGCCGGGCGAGGGTGGCGTCGCGCCAAAAATCGCCTGGCCGCAGGGCGTTACGGATAGCTGGTCCTGGCCGGTACCGTCGCGATTCGATATCTCCGGTATGACCACGCAGGGCTATCACGATAAGGTCACGATCCCCATCGTGCTCGACGGTGTGAAGGGCGACACGCTCGACGGCACGCTCACGCTCTCCACGTGCAGTAACGTTTGTCTCCTGACGGACTACCCGCTGCATCTCGATTTTACACAGCCGGTGGATGACGGTTTCCGTCACGCCTTTGACCGCGCGATGCATGCCGTGCCGGGCACGTCTGGCGTTTCCGCCGATCTGTCCGCCTGGCTCTCTGACGGCAACCTGGTGGTGACGGGAACGACCGACGGGAAATGGGATAATCCGGGGATCTACTTTGACCCGCTGGAGGGGGATATTCTGCCCGGCGAGCCGGCCATTAAGCACGATGGCAATACGCTTCGGGTCACGGTGCCCGTCACCGACGAATGGGGCGATAAGCCCACGTCGCTGGAAGGAAAGAGGCTGTCATTTGTGCTGACCAATGGCAGTGACGCACAGCAAACCACGATGACCGTTGGCGCTACGCCCGCCGAGCCTTCCGCCCCAGGCGGGACGGGCAAAATGGTGCTCTTAGCCCTGCTGGGCGGGCTGATCCTCAACCTGATGCCGTGCGTGCTGCCGGTGATGGGAATGAAGCTTAACAGTATTCTGCAGGCGGGTTCGGACAGACGCGTCATCAGGCTGCGCTTCCTGGCAACCAGCGCCGGTATCCTCACCTCCTTTATGCTGCTGGCCGCCATGGTGACCGGGCTGAAGCTGGCCGGGGCGTCCCTGGGCTGGGGCATTCAGTTCCAGAACCCGTGGTTTATCGGGCTGATGGTTACCGTGACCTTCCTCTTTGCGCTGAACCTGTTTGGAACGTTTGAGATGCTGCTGCCTTCTGCCGCTACCGGGCGACTGGCTACGGCAGGCGGGGCTGGGCTTGGCGGCAGTTTCTGCGAAGGGATGTTTGCTACGCTGCTGGCCACGCCGTGCTCCGCACCGTTCCTCGGTACCGCAGTTGCCTTTGCCCTTGGCGCGCCGCTGCACGCCCTGTGGCTCATCTTCCTGATGCTCGGCGTGGGCATGAGCCTGCCGTGGCTGTTTGTCGCCCTGGTGCCAAAAACGGCCATGCTGCTGCCGAAGCCTGGCCGCTGGATGAACACGCTTAAAGCGATCCTGGGCCTGATGATGCTGGCCTCCAGCCTCTGGCTGGCGACGCTGCTGAGCCTGCATCTGGGGGCAATGGTGAGTCAGATCGTGGTGCTGGTGCTGATTGTTGTCGCGCTGGTGCTGTTCGCGTTGAAGGGGCAAACCTCCTCGCCGTTGTTCTGGATCGTGGTCATCGCGCTGTCGGCGTTTGGCGGGTATCAGCTGCGCGGAGTGTTTACCTCGCCGCCGGACGCTCCGGCGCAACATATCGCTGAGGCCATCCCGTGGCAGCCACTGAGTGAAGACGCCATCCAGCAGGCGCTTTCTCAGGGGAAACGGGTGTTTGTGGATATTTCGGCGGACTGGTGTGTGACCTGCAAAGTTAACGAGCATCGGGTCCTGAATCAGCCAGACATCATTGCCGCGCTGAGTCAGCCGGACGTAGTGGCGCTGCGCGGTGACTGGAGCCAGCCGTCCGCCTTTATCGCGGATTTTCTGGCGAAGCGAAACCGCTACGCTATTCCGTTTAATGCGGTATATGGCCCTGGTCTGCCGGAGGGCGAAATCCTCTCACCGCTGCTGGATAAACGCACCCTGGTCACCACCCTGAACAATGCAAAAGGCTAAACGTATTATGAAAAAATTCCTTATCACGCTGATGCTCCTGCTGGCCTCGGCTCAGGTGATGGCCGCTCAGCCGCTGACGCCAGATCAGGAGCAACGTGCGCAGAAGATGATCGCAGATTTTCTGTTTAACGATCCGAATTCCCCGCGTATCGGCGCGAAAAATCCGAAACTCACCCTGGTGGTGTTTACCGACTACAACTGCCCGTACTGCAAGAAATTCGACCCCTATCTGGAGAAGATCGTAGAAAAACATCCCGATGTCGCCGTGGTGTTTAAGTTTTTACCTTACCGCTCGGAAAGTTCGCTGACCGCCGCGCGCGATGCGCTCACGCTCTGGCGTCAGGATCCCGGGGCGTTTATGAAACTGAACAATACCCTGATGGCCAAAAAGGGGTACCACGATGACGCCAGCATTCAGGAAGCGCAAAAACGGGCAGGGGTCAGCGTTACCACGCCTGATGAGGAGAGTCTGATGACGATCAAGCGCAGCCTGCTTGTCGCGGAAAAAATGGGCATTCAGGGTACGCCCGCCACGCTGATTGGTGAGGGATTGCTGCCCGGCTGGGTGCCTTTTGAACAGTTCGATGAAATCGTCAGCGACGCGCTGAAAAACCGCTAACCTGAAGGGGGCGTGATGCCCCCGATAAACCGGAGAGGGATATGAAAAAATTACTGTTACTTTCGGCACTGGCGACCTCAGGGCTGGTCCAGGCTGCTGACGCTATACCGGATGTGGTTAAGCACTTCAGTGAGCAGCAGAACATTACAATCATCAAGAAGCTGGATGCTCCCGGCGGCGCGCCGGCCTGGCTGGGGCAATATCAGGACATGGGGGTGACGCTCTTTTTAACCCCGGACGGCAAGCACGTGATTTCGGGCTATCTGTACGATGACAAAGGGAAAAACCTCAGCGAGGGGTATTTCCAGAAAGAGATCTATGCCCCGATGGGACGCGAAATGTGGAAGACGCTCAACGCGGCGCATCCCCTGAAGGAAGGGGCGGATAACGCGCCGCGCAAAGTCTTCGTCTTCGCCGATCCGTTCTGTCCGTACTGCAAGCAGTTCTGGTCAGAGGCGCAGCCGTGGGTCAAGGCGGGCAAGGTCCAGCTGAATACGCTGCTGGTGGCGTTTCTTAACCCTAACAGCGGACGTAACGCTGCCGCGATCCTGAATGCGAAAGATCCGGTCTCGGCCTGGCGCGAGTACGAGCTCTCCGGTGGCAAAAAGTTACCGAAGCCTGAGGGGGAAGGGTCTCGCGAAACGGTAGCGATCCTGCAGAAACACCAGGCGCTGATGGACAGTCTGGGGGCCAACGCCACCCCGGCCATTTACTATATGAACGCGGAAAACGAGCTGCAGCAGGTTGTCGGGATGCCGGACGCGCAGCAGCTTGAAGCGATGTTCGGGCCGAAGCCGTAAAGAACGCAGGCAGAAACAGGACGTTTCTGCCCGGCCGTCCGGTTAGCTACCCCAGCGTCCTTTGAGATAGTTGACCGCCTGCTGCGTCTGCGGCTTGTTCAGGTAATCTTCCCGGAACAGGATGGTGCCGTTGACGTTGGGCAGTGAATCATTGAGATCGAGCTGTTTTTTCAGTTCCGGCACGCCGCCCTGAACCGTCCAGTCCGGCTCATTTTTCGACGGTTCGCCCACTTTGTAGAACGCGATGCCGATGTACAGACGCGTGTGGGTCGGCTTCACGACGTCGGCCCACCATTTGGTCAGCACGTCATAGCGCGCGGCATCCCGGGAGAAGGGCCAGTAAATTTGCGGGGCGATGTAGTCCAGCAGGCCCTGCTGCACCCACTGACGCGTATCGGCGTAGGATTCATCATAGGCGGCGGCACCCCGGGTGTCCGAGCCTGCCGGGTCAAAGGAGCGGTTACGCCACACGCCAGCCGGGCTGACGCCAAACTCAACGTCGGGTTTGGTTTGTTTTATCGCGCGGGAAACCTGGACGATCAGCTGATGCGTGTTGTGTCTTCGCCAGTCGGCCTTAGAGGCAAATCCCTGTCCGTACTGCCGGTAAGTCTGAGAATCATTCAGTGCGGATCCCGGTGATTCAGCATAAAAGTAATCATCAAACTGCACGCCGTCTATCGGGTAGTTCGCCACGACTTCCGTGACGACACGGGTTATCCAGTCGCGCACTTCCGGAATGCCGGGATCGAGTACGAAGCGATCGCCCGAGACGCGTACCCACTCCGGGTGCTGGACATAGACGCTCGACGGGGTCTGATACGCCGTCCGGTTCAGGGCAGCGATGGTTGACGGCTTCGTGTTGGTCGACACGCGGTACGGGTTGAACCAGGCATGGACTTTCATACCGCGCTTGTGCGCTTCATCCAGCATAAACTGAAGCGGATCGTATCCCGGATATTCGCCGATGTTGCCCGTCAGCATATCTGACCACGGTAATATTTTTGATGACCAGAGTGCCGTGCTATCCGGCTTTACCTGGAAAAATACCGTGTTAATCCCAAGGTGTTTAAGGTTATCGAGCTTGGCGATAAGCGCCTGCTTTTGCATTGCGATGCGCTGGTCAGCGCTGGTGCCATTCACCGATGCCAACGGCGGCCAGTCGAGGCGAGAGACGGTCGCCAGCCAGATCCCGCGCATTGGCTCGTTTGCCTGTTGGGTCGGTTTGCTGACGGTGGGGAGCGGGGTAACTAATGATTTTGGTGGTTTTGAGGAGCAGCTTACAAGTAAAAGTGCGCAGCCAGCCAGCGCACCGATCCGTTTTACGTGTCGCGTCATTTGCGTATTAGCTCTTGATAATCCGACTGTTAGCCCAGGGATTAAAGGCGGGCGCCTCCTGTTCTTTATGTCCCTCGTCGTGGAGGGAATCCAGATACAGGGCTTCGACCTCCGCGCGTGCCCACTGGGTACGGCGCAGAAATTTCAGGCTCGATTTAACGCTGGGATCTTTTCTGAAACAGTTAATTTTGATGCGGTCACCCAACTCGCTCCAGCCATATTTCGCGACCAGGGCGTTGACCATCATCTCCAGCGTGACGCCATGCAAAGGATCTTTGGAAACGTGTGCAGTCATAGGTGTCCGGATGTCTCAATTTTTGTGGGGGTGGAGTTACCGATGAAAGGGTACAAGAAAGCAGGGGAAGCGGCAATTTCCCTTTTCCCCTCGCTTACTTTATGACGGACTCCGTTCGCTGATTTTCACCGACAATTTTTCCCGCGTTGTTTTCAATCGTAAACCGAATAGATACGTTGTCCTGGCTCACGGGCGTTGCCGTAAGCGCTTTTACCATTGCCCCCGAGTCGGCGGCGATCGTCTTCGTCATCGAGCCTTTTGTCAGCACCTTATCGCCCTGGCTGATGTGCCAGCTCAGACGGCATTCGCGGCACGGTTTCCAGGTGTCGTTGATGGCCCACAGACGCACCGTCGCCACCGCGCCGGATTGCCACTGGACGGTGACCGGTTCAATGGACGGCAGAATCGGCTGGTAGGCGCGTTGTAACGCATAATACCCGGTCTTGGGTTTACGCAGGTAATCCACCACGCCCCAGTTGATGGAGGGCCAGGTTTCGACAAACATAAAGTGGAACAGGGCCGTAACGGGCTGGTATCGCTGTCGTCGATAGCTTTCCGCCGCCGTGGCGAGCAGCTGAGACTGGTACGCCTGAGTATTGTGAATCATCTCCCGAATATTTTGCCCGCGCGGTATACCGGCAAACTTAAAAGTCTGGAAGGGCTGAAAATTATGATATTTCCATACGGTCCAGCCGGGATCGTCGGCGGCGGTGGTTTTTGGCCAGAGAGACGACGCCGGGATGATGGTTTTTAGCGTGGACAAGCGGGGCAGCGCCTGCGCGCCGAACTCGGTGATGATCCCCGTTTTGGCCGGAGTAAGCAGGTCGCGCAGGGTACCGAAATACCAGCCTGCCCAGTAATGTTCCTCAACAGCGGAAAAACGATGCACGATGCGGGAGCTATCTTCGGCAAGCGTATCCGCCACCTTTTGCGTAAGCGCGCGGTTCAGGTCCTTATTCCAGTCCGGGAAACGTTTTTCCATCCAGGGTGAGTTCCAGGGTGGTTCGTTATGACCGCCCCAGACGATTATAGCGGGGGAATTACCGAATTGTTCAATCATCTCGCGCGTCTGCCGGACGGCATTTTCCGTAAAGGCATCGCTGTTGTCATAGCCCCACTGCAGCGGAACGTCCTGCCAGATCATCATGCCCATCTCATCGGCAACGTCATACAGCGCACGTCCGGCAACGTGACCATGCACTCGTATGGCGTTGGCGTTCATGGCTTTCACCAGACGAAGATCGCGGCGATATTTCTCTCGCGTCATGGTGCTGAGCCAGGGAGAGCCAATGTAATTACTGCCCTTAACAAAAAGGCGCCGGTCGTTAATGAGCCAGCCTTTGTTGTCTGGCTGCTCAACGATCTTGCGCAGTCCGGTGCGGGTTACCGCCGTATCCATTAACCCTTTTTCATCCCGTAATGAGACGCGAACCGTGTACAGATGGGGTTTCCCGGTGCCGATCGGCCACCACAGTTTTGCCGCAGGCATGGGCAGAGTAACACGTGCGGAATGGGCGCCGTTTTCCAGCGTAACCGGAAAATCTGCCTGGAAGCGTTTGCCGCTGAAATTGGCGGGCGTGGCGGTGAGTTGCGCGGTAGCCCGTACCTTCCCGAGTGCGCGATAGCGAATTTCAGCCTTCAGTGCAGGGCTTTTCAGCCCCTGCGACCAGTCAGGTCGAAGGATGATTTCATCCAGGGTAGCGCCCCGGCTCAGATGCAGCCTGACCGGTGCCCAAATGCCGCCAGAGTTGGCGTCCTGTCCTTCCGGCGACCAGGCACCGCCGGGACGCGTATCATGCTGATTAAGAATCCCCTTCATGACCGTTTTATGCAGCGGCCAGACCTTGTGCGGATCTTCGTAAGGGCTATCCACCCGAACCACTAACTGGTTGTGACGTTGTAACGTGGCGCTGGCATCCAGCGAAAAGCGCTGAAAATAGCCCTCGTGCTTACCCAGCGGCTGGCCGTTCAGCGTCACATCGGCAAGGTAATCGACGCCGTCAAACACTAGGGTGCTCATCACATTGGGCGGTTGAAGGGGTAGCGTAAATGCGTGCTTATACCACAGCGCGCCCTGATGATCGTACCCAGCGCTGTACCAGTTGGCGGGGACTTTCAGCCCGCGCCAGCCTGACGTGGGAGGAGGCGTGCCGTAGTTGGCGTCCTGAACCCGCCAGGTGCCAGCAAGTGACCAGCTGACCGGTACAGGGTTCGCCGCCAGCGGTGGAATAAACAGCGCAAAGATCAGCGCGCAGTTACGGGTCATGGTTCGTTTACCCCTCGCGCGGTGAGCCACGCCATCAGGCGCTGCGATTCCATTTGAAGACGCTGGTTTAACGTCGCAAGCTGTTGCCTGTCCTGCGTGTGCGCCTCGCTCTCCAGCGCCTGCAGCTGACGGGCGAGCAGCCAGAAATCCAGCGTGACGGCTTCTCCGCGCAGCTTGTGGGCCGTGCGGCGCAGCGCTTCGCGGTCATCGCTGTCGATAGCCCGGGTAAGGGTTTTCATGGCCTCCTCCAGCCCTTCGCCAAACAGGGCCAGCAGCTCCTGAACCAGGGCAGGGTCGCCAGCGCACTGTTTCAGCAGGCGCGCTTCATCAGGAAAAACGAAGGAATCATCATGATGCTCGAGCAAGCGAGCTATCTCCTCAGCGAGACGCTCCTGGCTGATGGGCTTGGCAATGTAGCCGTCGAAGCCCATGTTAAGACAGCGCTCTTTATCCCCCTGCATGGCGTGTGCGGTCATGGCGACGGCAGGCTGAGTCGGTCCTGGCCGGGAGCGTTCCTCCTCGCGAAGCAGGCGAATGGCGGTCTCGCCGTCCATCTCGGGCATCTGAAGATCGATCAGCAAAACGTCCCACACGCCCGTGCGCCAGCGTTCAAGAAGCGCGACGCCGTTATCGACGATCTGACAGGTATGGCCGAGGCGTTCCAGCAGGCGCGCGGCAACTTTCTGATTAACCAGATTATCTTCAGCCAGCAGGATCCGCAGCCCCGTAGCGCCGGGGGCTGCGACGGGGGCGGGCGCGGTTTCCCCCACGATCTTCGGCGCACGTTCAAACTCCGCGGCAATCGCCTGATGCAGCTCGTCATGAGCAATAGGCTTATGCAGATAGTTTTTGATGCCAATCCGCTTCAGCATATTGATATCAAAATGTCGGCTCATGGAGCTCAGCATGATGATATGGCTTTCAGAAATCTGCGGCAGCACCGAAAGCTCAAGGGCCAGAGACACGCCGTCCATATCCGGCATCTGCGCATCCAGCAGGATCAGCGGCCAGGCACTCGCTTTAACCCGGTTGATGGCCTCGCTGGCGTTGTTGACGCAGGTGGGTTTTAGCCCCATCTGGCTCAGCATGGCGGCCAGCAGCCGGAGGTTGGTTTCGTTATCATCCACCACCAGCACGGGTTCTCCATTAAAGCGCTGGCTACGCGGACGTTCCTCCGGGGCAAGAAACTGTGTTGCAAGGGGCAGAACGAACGAAAATTCGCTGCCTTTCCCCGGCTCGCTGGTGACCGTCAACTCGCCGCCCATCGCCGCAACCAGTCGCGAAGAGATGGTTAGCCCGAGCCCCGTGCCGCCATAGCGGCGGGTGGTTGAGTTATCCGCCTGGCTGAAGGCTTCAAAAATGGCCTTTTGCTTATCAGCCGGGATGCCAATACCGCTGTCGCGCACCCGAAAACGCCAGTGATTCGGGGAATTCCCGGATTCAACTATCAGGATAACTTCTCCCTGGTGCGTAAATTTCAGCGCATTACCCAGTAGATTGGTTAGCACTTGACGCAGCCGGGCGCCATCGACCAGCAGCACGTCGGGAACGTCGGGCGCAATATCAACCAGAAGCTCGATGCCTTTTTCGCTCGCGCCCGGCATATGCGGGCGAATTAATGTCTGAATGAAGGGACGAAGATTGACCGGATCAATATCCAGTACAATTTTGCCTGCTTCAATACGGGAGAAGTCGAGAATATCGTTGATGATATGCAGCAAAGACTGCGCGGAACTCATCACCAGCGTCAGGTAATCGCGCTGATCGGCACTGAGCGCAGTATCAAGACACAGCTGGGTCATGCCAATAATGCCGTTCATCGGGGTGCGGATTTCGTGACTCATGTTCGCCAGAAATGCGCTTTTGGCCTCATTGGCTTTTTGTGCTTCAAGGGCTGAGGCGATCGCCTGAATCTCAGCCTCTTTGCGCCGCGTAATATCCTGCAGTGTGCCAATAACGCGCTCGGCGTTTCCCTCTATGGAGAGCGTGACCACCTGCCCGGACAGCAACATCCAGCGCAGTCCTTCGGTGGGGTGATGCATGCGGATCTCACATTCAAAGACCGGGCGATGCTCCTGTTTTGAGGCAAGCAGCGCCTCACGTAGTATGAGGCGATCGTCATGGTGAACAAGGTTTAGCAGCTTTTGAAGCGGATATCGCCACTGTGTGCGCGACTGACCCAGCATGGCAAGCAGCGTGTCGTTAACCTGTAACGCGTCGCCGGAAACCTGCCAGTCCCAGATCCCAATATGAATGGATTCCGCTGTCAGCAAAAAATCGTCATGCAGCTGGTGGCGCGCGCGCTGCGCCTCATCCAGCTCCGTAATATCGCTGTGCAGGCTGACAATACCGCCGTCCGCAAGGCGCTGATGCTGGACGAAGATCCGCCGCTGGCCAACTTGCCGCACCTCACAGTGTTTATCCTGCCGACAGTTGCGCACGACCGACTCGCGCAGCGTCTGGCGCAGGCCGGGGTCGACGTTGTAAACAGCATCGATAAAGCGTTCCGCCAGCGCTTCAAGCGTTGTGCCCGCCTTCAGCCACGGGGTGATGACCGGATAAAAAAGGGCCACGTTGTGATTCCAGGCCTGCAGGCGCTCATCGCAGTCATAAATCATGACGGCGGCCGGCAGCGCGTTAAGATCGTACGTGAATGTGCTCATCATGATTCTCCCTACGCGCGGTAGTGCAGTTCTGCCTGTCGACGCAGGTATTCCAGACCGGGCGCGATGGCCATCGCCCAGGCGGTCAGGATCTCATCGTCGCAGAGCGGATCGCGCAGGCTCACCGCGTTGAGCATGGCTTCCCGCCACAGGGCGAAAAAACGCGGGGGGAGGTGGAGGCCGTCGTCGCTTTGCTCCCGCGCCAGGCGCTCGAGAAAATCAGGCACGATTAACGCGCCGTCTACCGCAAGCATGGCGAAGAAACTCTTAAACAGCGTCTGCTGACCTTCGCTATCCGGCAGGCGAGAAAAATGCTGCTCCGTCTCGGGTGACATATGAACGAAGGTTTCATAGAACGTCTGGAAAAACGCGGTTTTCTCATTATCCGGAAAGACGCGGTTCAGGCTGGACTCAAACAGATCGCGGTAAAATTTCACGGCGTCCTCCTTACGGCGTTTTCGCCCGGCAGACAATGCCCGATGGGCGTGTATTCCTCTGCCAGACGGTGTGAAAAGTAGCTCTCTTTCTTCGACCGACGAACGTCAAACAGAGGCCCGGCGTTGTGTTTAAAGAAAAGGGCTTCCAGAACCGTGGCATTGGTCGAAAGGGTTAACGCAGCGTTGGTATCGCCTGTGGCTTCAAGACGGCCTTCGTACCAGCCTTTCTGCGGATCGTTAAGATGCTTTGTCACTGACATCAGCACGTCGGTGTACGGGCTGTCCCACAGTGCCCACAGCGCAAAAACCGCTTTTGTCGATACCTGCGCGAAGCGGGTGTAATCCTGTCCATCATCGCCAACAGAGTTCCAGGCATAGCCATTTCCCCAGATCGTATCCTGTATATGCCAGGGGGCCTGAGGCAGTGAAAAATCCGCTCTTGCCGTCAGGATCTTATCAGTCTCCCAGCGGCTTTTCTGGCTGAGCCAGACGTTTTCCGCCTGCTTGTGCAGACGCTTTTGCAGATCGGCCGCAACGCCTTCCGGCTCCCAGCCAAACTCCAGGCCCGGCAGCATATAGGGAAGGGTGGTTATCAGGGAGGGCTGCCATGTGGTGCGCGGATCGCGGGCATCAACGGCAAGGCGTCGCTGGGCGATGATGACGTGGTGTGCAGGGGGCGTAAACGCTTTATCCGGGGAAAATCCCCACAGATGAAACGCCGTCGCGGCATATTCGCTTTCGCCCAGCCGCAGCTCCTCCCGCACGACCGGCTGACCGTTTTGCAGGGAAGAGGACCATAGCTCGCCTTCGCTGTCGATGACCGGGCAGAAATTCCAGCGCAGGATAATTTTTTCCAGGTATTCGCTGTACTGCGGCTCACGCTCTGCGGTAAGGCGCAGGGCGAGCATCAGACGCGCCATGTCGCGCGCGGACCAGCCGTTTTTGCTGGGCTTGCCGCTAAAGTCGACTGGCGTCGCCGTCTGGCTGGAATAGAGTCGGCCCGGCGTCCGGGCATCGGTCAGCATCAGGCGGTTAAGGGTGCCCATGAGACGGGTTAAGCGAGCGTCATACTCGGCGTCCTCAATCAGCCCCAGCTCTTTTGCCGCCAGCAGGGCTATAAGCGTATCGCCCATTTGCCAGAGCGTGACGCGGGGCTGTTTGTCGCTTCCGTTGACCAGGCCCGTTTGCGGCTGGGTATTGTTGACGAAATAGCGCCAGGCGATCGCCGCCCATTTCCGTTCTTCCGGCGTCAGGGCAGCGATACGCGCGCTGGAGTGCCAGCCGCCATTGATTAGCCAGCGCCAGCCAGCCCCCTGATGGCCAAACAGAGCAAAGATGACCACACCTGCGAGCAGTAATCCCGCGAGCCCTCTGGCTATGGTTTTAAGCATTGTGCAGTCACCGGAGGCAGTTTAACCGGCTCGTCCGCGCTGCATGACGCGCACTGACAGGCCTGGCAGGCGGGTTTGGTGCGCTGCGCGACGCCGGTCCGGTCGCACCAGCTTTTTACGGCTGGCGTGCTGGCAAGGAACGGGCGGCTGCGCAGGGCGTTGTTCTCTTCAAACTGATCGAGCAGCTTTTGATCCCACAGCGACGGCGCAAAATCCTTGCTTTTCGGGTTGTCGGTATTGAAGGCCAGCAGTTTTCCCTCTTTTTTGAACAGCAGGGCTTCCAGCATGATGCCGTTATTGTTCGCGGTGAACTCCTTGATCGGCCCGTCGCCGTTTTCATACAGCCCTTCGTAGTAGCCTTTTCCCTCTTCGTTGGCATTCTCAATGGTATTCAGCAAGCGGTCGGTATAAGGCGAGTTCCACAGGACCCACATGCCCAGAGCCGCCTTCAGTGAAATCGCGGCAGCGTTAGGGACGAACTGACCCTTATCGGTAATGGTGTTCCAGTTGTACCCGTCGCTGAAGACGGTGTCATAGACGAAGTAAGGGGCTTTATCGAGCTGGTGCTCAGAGCGCGCGGTGAGGACGCCGGTAATGGTGTAGCGGTTCTCCTGAGCCTGATAAACGCGGTCGGCAAAGTTTTTCATCCACGTCAGGGAGTAGTCGCGCGGCGCGTTATCCCGGTCGGTCGGTTTATCAAAGCCGAACTCCAGGCCGTAGAGCAGGTAGGATTCCGTCACAACATAGTTATGCTGAGAGGTGTCGCGCGGATCACGTGAATCGTACGGGACCAGCACGCAGTAGATCTCAGCCAGCTCGTAAGGCTGTGGGCGGCTGGCTTTACAGGTATTAAAGCCCCAGAGCTGAAAGCCCGCCGCGCCGTACTCTTCATAGCCCAGCCTGCCTTCCTGAACATACTTCGGCTGACCATTTTCCAGATAGGCCCCGTACAGCGTGCCGCAGGGGTCGATCGCATGGCTGAAATCCCAGCCGAGCACCACGTTATCAATGCTGTTGCTGTATTCCGGGTAACGCTCTTTGATGATTTTCAGCCAGACCAGCATCCGCCCGATATCCAGGGCCGAGAAGCCAATTTCGCCGGGCTTGTTGGTGTAGTCCACCTTCTGGCCGCTGATAGTGTTATAGGCTTTGTTGGGCAGCTCGTTGCGAAACAGCACCAGGGTGTTCAGCGTGGCGAGAAATTTCAGCATCCTGCGATCGAATTCCGCTTTATCAATGATCCCCAGCTCGCGCGCCGCCGTCAGGGCCGCCAGATAGGACGCGCTGTCCCACATGGTCGTGGAAGGATATTTGTTGACCGCATTCACCAGGCCCGTCGTGGGCTGATAGTTGGAGACAAAATACTGCCAGGCGTTTTTCGCGATGCTCATCTCTCTGGCCGTCAGCTCTCCGCTGCGCGGGGAGTAACCTGATGCAGGCAGCTCGGTGTCCGCACGCACGGTCGATAACGCCAGCCAGCAGATCGTTATTCCCGTGAGCAGGTGAAAAAGGATCGGGGATCGTGGCTTCATGGCGTTGCTCCTGCTGAGGGGGAAGTGTAGAGGCAGGCCAGACAGAGCATCTGGCCATGCGCGATGTAAGACAAACTTTCCAGCACAATGGCATTGGTGTCGCCATCAACGACGGTATTGACGGAGTTGTTGAGGTTCAACCCTCGTTGCCAGCCTTTACCTGGCACCTGAAGCGGCAGAACCTGCTGGCGCAGCGCTTCACTCCAGCTGTTGCGGAACAGGGCATACCAGGCAAACGCGGTACGGGTTGAGGCTATCGCCACCTTCTCCGGCACTTCATCGCGCAGGGCGCGTGACTGAACGGGCTGTCTGTTCGGCAGATCGTTAACGTAATCCGGCGCTGGTTCGGCATAATCCGTGCTGATCGGCGGTTTGGGGTTGCGCAGGCTATGGCGCCGCTGCTGGATCTGCATAATCCGCCACGCAATTTCAGCGCTCTGCGCATCAAAGCCCAGCTCAAGACCGGTTAACAGATAAGGGAGACTGATCAGAGAGGTTTGTTTGCCCCAGGGCGTACGTAGCCCTTCATCAGGAACCATCACTCCATCCAGATCGATCATCTTTTGCCCTTCTGGGGGATTGGTGACCGCAAGGCCCGCCGCGCTGTCAATCAGGCGCAGCGTATGGCTGGCGTAGAGACGGTAGCCAAAGCTGTCCCGCTGCTCGTCAGCGGTCAGCGCCCAGTGGTGGAGCGGCACGGCCGCCTGGCTTTGGACGTTATTTTCAATCAGCGCGCTGGTGTTCCAGAAACTCATCAGATCGTCGACAGCCGCGGCGTGCTGCGGATAGCGCCACAAAAGGGCCTGCAGCGCCATTAGCAGGCGGCTCAGCCCAATTGCCGAGGCGTTGGGTTTTCCGAGGATTTTCAGGGTATCCGCATGGTAATACGCGGCGGGAAGGCCCTGCGCGTTGAGCGGTAACTGCCCGAGCGTGAACAGGGCGGTGCTAATCCTCTCGTCGAACTCAGCAGCGGAAATAATGTTGAGCTGCTCTGCAGCAGCGGTCGCCAACAGATAACTTCCCACGCTCCAGAGGCTCAGCCAGGGCTCGCCATCACTGGCATTCGCCAGGCCGTTCGGCTGGGTATTATTTACGTAGTATTGCCAGGCTACCCGCGCCCAGATAGCTTCGTCATAGGTCAGCGCACGTTTCGCGGGCAGCGGTGGGAAGTCTTTACTGAGCGCGATGCCGCCGCTACTTTCCACGCGGGTAGGCATCTGTTTCTCAACCCAGACCACCACGGCAAAGCCGAGCAGGAACCCGAGCAAAATGGTGAGGTAACTGCGCGCGGAAAGCAGGGCATCACGTATCCTCATTGGGTGACCTCTTCCTCTTCAGCGGGCGTCCACATGGCCGCAAAAATCAGGGGAAGCATGGCGGCGATATTGACCGCTCCCCAGAAAATATTGATGACGTAGCCGGAAGGATCGTCCACCTGACCGCGCGCAACCTGGATTCCTCCCCAGATAAGACCTGCCAGGGTGAGCACCACAATGGCAATCTGCGGCTTCACCAGGTAGAGGAAGCGGCCCGTCTGTCTCTCTTTTGGCGTGACGTGAAATTTGATCTGCTCGCCCCGCAGCACCGTATTGAGCGCGCGCAGGTTCATGGAAAAGAAGGAGAGGTAAGAGGCCCGGCCATCCCAGGCCGATATCCCCCAGGTTCCGAACATAAAGGCCAGTTCCGAGACAATAAAAAAGGGGAGAAAATGGAGGTAGAACGGTGTCGACCAGGCGGATACCGGCGGGATACCCGTGAACAGATAGACAATGGGCGAGATCAAAAATATCGTGTTCCAAACGCAGGCCATGTACGACCAGAAAGTGGTGGCATACATCAGCGTTTGCGGCAGAGAAAGCCTGAAGCGGCGACGGCTGAAGATATTGTCATGGAATAAAATATCGAGCGAACCGGCGGCGTATTTAAAGCGCTGAATCATCCAGGTCAGCATATCCTGCGGAGAGAGCATCTTCGACTCAACCCGCGGATGCATGACCGAGCGCCAGCGCCGGGCGGTGTCACCGTGCAACAGTACCGAGGTGTAAATATCTTCCGAGACGTGGAATTTATAGGGGGTGAGCTCGGTATCAAACGCCACGTGTGGGCGCATCGCCTCCTGCAGCGCTTCCCGCGTTTCGTCATCGCGGATGTCGCGGGTATGGCGATGGATTTCCTCTTCGACGGACCAGACGTAGCTTCTCAGCGCGGCCTGCATAACCGCCTCGCGACGGTGGATGGACGCCGCGCCGCAGCAGAACGCCGCGTTCGCCCAGTTGCGCCGCCGCAGGATCACGTCATAGAACATGCGCGGATCGTTAAAAAACGGGTCTCGGCCAACCGTGACCGGGCCGACACACTTTTGAATCAGCCAGCCCAGGCCATAACCTACTTTTCCGGCTTTCCGCTGACCCCAGCGCGACAAACTTTCTCCTTCCGGGAGATCGAAAAACCACTGCGGCGTCTGCACCCAGGCCACGTCCGGGTCGCGGAAATAGCCCAGCGTATGGCTGAGAAGGGTTGGAAATACCCGCGTATCGGCGTCGCAGATGACAATAAAATCGCCGTCGGTTTGCTCAAGGCCGTTGCGCAGGTTGCCGGCCTTAAAGCCGATGTTGGTCTGGCGAGTGATATAGTTAACGCCTTCCTCTTCGCAGACGGCTTTCATCTCAGGACGGCGGCCGTCATCAAGCACGTGGATGCGGTAGTCAATCGGGAACGGGTATTCCATCTTCAGGGCGTCGCGGATGGAAAGCCTGACCAGCTCGGTGTCTTCGGAGTAGGTGGCAATGAAGAGATCCACCTTAACGGGACGAGGTTCTACGGCCTCCTCAGGTGCCAGGCATTCGTTAATCTCGCCGGGCGGCGGGCACTGGGGAGGGTCCTGTTCTTTCCATAAATTGATGGTAAACAGCACGGTGCCGATCCAGGCCAGGGTTTCGGCGAGAACCAGCGGTATGGCATACCATAATGCGTCAGTATTCAGGGAGGCGGTCCAGCGCCAGTAAATATAATTGGCACCCAGAATAAGCGCCGCGACCGCTAACACCTGCCAGGTCATCATTACCCAACGCGGTGTTGTTAGCGGCTCCGGAGGACGACGATCTTCAAAACGGGAAAAATAAAAATCCATAGTTCCGGCGTTCCTGATTCCTTGAAAATGCAGACCCATTCTGCTGCGCAGAAAGTTGCTCAAAAGCGAAAGAAAATAGCGATTAAACAAGATTTAAGATAAGTGTAGAACGCCGAATAAAAGTGTCCAGCCGCGTTTTTATTAATATGTAGCAGGGGTTAATCCAGCTTAAATTCCGCTTAATATGTTTCATCTGTCGCCGATAAATTGCAGTTACTATTCCTTTAGGCTATCTACTTTATTTAGACCTTAATTTTCGTTTTCATGCAAAGGACACCCTATGAGCCATGTTGCGCCGTCGATCGCGCAAGAAGATAGCGCTAAATCAACAGCATGGCGTTATGCCGTTGCAGGTGCCCGGGACCTGAGAATTGACTTTATGCGCGGCATTGCCCTTGTCATGATGGTCGTGGCGCATACGGAGGTGATGTCGGTATTTAATATATTCTCCTGGGAGCGTTTTGGGCTAACAACCGGTGCAGAAGGCTTTGTCATTCTCTCGGGGTTTATGCTGGGGATGCTGAATCGCGCGCGTCTGCAAAAAGTGGTTTTGCTCACGGTTTCCTGGGGACTTTATCTCAGGGCATGGAAAATATATCGCGTAAATATCATTATCATAGTGTCTTTTATTCTGCTGGCCTATATCCCACATATTAATCTTTTCGAGGTCACTCATTTTACCGACCGCTTTTCGGGTGAAAGCTGGTCGCTTTATCCTGTTACGCCGCAAATAAAAGAGACCTGGTTCAACATTATCCTCTATTTGCAAATTGGCCCCCATCAGACGCAGATTCTGGGGCTGTATATCTTTTTGCTGCTCTTTAGCCCCCTTTTTTTAGGGATGCTGCAGAAAGGAAAAGTCTGGTGGCTGTTAGGGCTGTCGCTGCTGGTGTACGGCCTGTGGCAGCGGTGGCCGCTTCGGCTGACGCCGTCGGAGTTCGAATTTGCCTTTCCGCTGCTGGCCTGGCAGTTCATCTTTGTGCTGGGCATGGCCAGCGGCTGGTATAAAGCCGAACTGCTCTCTTTCGCCCGTACGCCGCCGGGAAAAGTGGTGGTGGTTGCGCTGGTGATGGTGGCGCTCATTCTTGGTTTCGTCGCACAGAACCATACCAACCCGTTTATGCCGCCCGCGCTGCTCATGCACGTCATACCGCCTGACAGCTTCAATACTTTTTATCACACCTGGGCGGCGAAGAACGGGCTGGGCCCGGTGCGGGTGATAAACGATATCGCCCTGATGGTTACCGTCTACCTGGTGCTGACGTATTGCTGGACGCCGCTCAGCCGCCTGCTGGGATGGTTTCTTATTCCGTTAGGCCAGCACTCGCTTTATACCTTCATTTTGCATGTGTACGTGGTGCTGCTGGTGAGTCAGTTCATCACCTTCGATTTGTGGCGTCATGCCTGGATAGAAAATACGTTAGTGCATGCTGCGGCACTGGGCATTTTGTGGCTCATGGCAAAATACAACGTCGCAGCACGCTGGATACCTAACTAAGGATGGCGGTTATGCGCGGAAAATGGCTCCTGGCGGGCGTCTTACTCGCCGCAATACCCGCGGCGGGTGCGGCGCAAAGCAATGAGAAAGAGACGTTGCGCGATAAGAACGGCGAGCCCGTTCAGGCAGGCGTATTCACCAGCCGGTGGGGGCGCCTGTTCTCAGGAAATGACAAGAAATTTTCAGGTGCCCTGAGCTTTAGTTCTGGGCTGAAAGAGCAGATGGTGAGCGTGCCCAACAGCTCGGACAGCGCCGCCCAGGCGAAAAAAATTAACCAGACGTTGAACCTTAGCCTGCAGTATTCCCCCTACAGCTTCTGGTTTGCCAACATTACCTCCCGGTTGCCGGTCAGAGATACCACCCGCTATACCGCCGATTTTCGCTACAGCTTCGGCTATGACGACTGGCATGCCAATACGTTCAGCCTGGTATACGGCAACTACGGCGATAACCACTTCTGGACGTCGGGTAGCCGGAGACACACCTATTTCGAACAGGGCGCCTTTACGCTGGCCTATAAGTTTTCGCTACCGAAACCGGTTGAAAACACGCTCCTGATTAATAGAGGCGACTCTATCATTTGCCAGGTCGGGTACAGCTGGGTTCCGCGCTACTACGACCTCAGCAGCGATGACATCCGCAAAAATAAAAACGTCATGCTCGGCGGCTGCGGCTATACCTTCAAACAACATTTCTTCGTTCGCGCAACGGCGTTCTGGTTCCCGGACAGCAGCCAGCAGCAGCCCTGGAACGGCGATTACAGCTACAGCTTCGGCTATGCAGGCTATACGCCGGGATCGTTTTCCGTCCAGTACGCTAACTATGCCGGGACGCGCTATCCGGGGCATGGGAACGGTAACGCAAAATTCAGGGAAGGGACCGTGAGCCTCATTTGGTTCTTACCGCTATAGGAGGGATACATGTCAGCGCTGCACGTGTTAATTGTTGAAGATTCGCTGATTTATCGTCGGTTACTCTCCCGAATGCTCACCCAGTGGGGGTATATCGTGAGCGAGGCGGAAAATGGCGTCGCCGCGCTGGAAATATTGTCCAGCCAGCCGATCAGCATGGTGATAAGCGACTGGGAGATGCCGGAAATGGACGGGCTTACGCTCTGTCAGACGATCCGCAGCCGTCAGTTTGGCCACTATGTATATATCATCCTGTTGACCGCACGCGAGAATGCAGGGGACGTGACGCAGGGATTTGATGCCGGGGCGGATGATTTTTTGAGTAAGCCAGTTGAACAGGCTGAACTCCGGGCGCGGCTCCATGCCGGGGTACGTATTTTGACGCTGGAAGCGACCCTCGCGGCGCACAACAAGCGCCTGAGTGAAGCGTTACGCCAGATTGAACAGGATCTTGAGCTGGCGGCGCGCGTTCAGCACTCGGTTCTGCCTTCACACCGCTTACGCTTCGGGAACTACTTTTCCGACTGGCTTTTCTTACCGTCTGCCTGGGTATCGGGCGATGTCTTCAATATTTTTCCTCTGGACTCTCATCTGGGGTTCTATTGCGTTGACGTGTCCGGTCACGGCGTGGGAGCCGCGATGATGTCCCTGGCCGTGGCGCGTCAGTTCCTGCACGGCCGGGTGGTGGACCGTTTTTTGTTTACCGCAGAGGGCGGAATTCAGTCGCCTGCCGAGGTTGTCAGAATACTGAACAGCCGCTTTTGCAGTGAAGAAAACGACATCACCAGCTATTTCACCATCATCTACGGCGTGATCGATCCTGAAAGTGGTCAGGGACTGTTGTGTCAGGCGGGGCATCCTACTCCCGTGATTGTGAACGCAGAGAGTGCCGTCACTTACGTTGGCGAGGGTGGACCGCCTGTCGGACTGATGCCCGACCTGAGCTGGGAGGACGTCGCTTTTACCCTCAATCCAGGGGATCGCTTATGCTTATTCAGTGACGGCATCACGGAGTGTGAGAACAGCGAGGGCGAGCAGTTTGGCCCGCAACGTCTGGAACGGTGGCTTCATGAGCATGCCCATCTGCCGGTTGACGAGCTCCTGCCGCGGTTCGGCCAACACCTGACCGGCTGGCGCAATGCAAATAGACATGAACCGACCGCCTTAACCGATGATGTTTCACTGTTAGCGATTGAGCGTCAGGGAGAACAGAATGATTATTAACACTGAACGATTACCGAATGCCAACATTCTTACGCCAGCGGTCCGGCGGTTGGATGCATCCATTGCCGCGACGTTTAAGGCCACTGTTACGGAAGAAATTGGCAGCGATCGTAAAGCCTTAATTGTCGATTTTAGCAAAGTGGACTTTATCGACAGCAGCGGTTTGGGGATGCTGGTGTCGTTGTTTAAGCTGATGAACGGGAAAGGCGAAATGGCGCTGTGCTCCCTGAACCCCGGGATCATGAATATGTTCACCCTGACCCGAATGGATCGCATATTCCGCATCTATCCGGATAAAAACAGCGCGCTTGCGCAGCTGGGGCAGTAGATGCAGACGCCGGAGCAGGCTGAATTTCCGGCGGCGTTCGATTCCCTGACGCCGCTGTCCGGCTGGATGGAAGACAGGTTGAGCGCACTTCCCGTAGACGATGAGTGGCGTTTCGCCTTCGATCTCGCCGTCTGTGAAGCGGCGACGAATATCATCCGCTACGCGCTTCATGAGGATAACTCGCGCGTCTTTAGCGTACAGTTCGACGTCCGTGGCGATGATGCGTGCGTTATTTTTACCGACGCGGGTGATGCGTTCCCGCTGGAGCGGCTTGAGGCCGCCAGGCGAGACCGTTTCAGCGAAATGTCGCCGCTACTGGAGAGCGGCAGGGGGCTGATGCTCATTTTGCTGAGCGTCGATCGTTTCTCTGTGGAACGAAAGGCTGGTGAAAATATTGCTACGCTTGAGAAGAAAATCAGCGTATGACCCGTTTGCCATACGCGTAGTTTTTTTATTTCGTATTGTCAGCAAATAATGCTGGTGCCCACGGTGTCGGATCCACCTCCATAAACGGCGCGCGCTCGAAGCGATCCTTCAGCGCCCACGGCACCGTGCAATCAAAGATGGTCTTGCAGGAGATGCCGTTTCCGCGAATTGAGGTGCTGTAATCCGGCGACTGAGACGGATCCAGCTGGTGGCCGCGGATCCCCGGAATATTGGTGATGCTGACATCACCCTGCATGCGGGTGGTCATCGCCCACAGGATGTCGTCGCTGTCGAAAATATCCACGTCTTCATCGACAAGGATAATGTTTTTCAGCTCCGAATAGGTGGCTAAAGCGATAAGTGCTGCCTGGCCCTGGCGTCCTTCATCTGACGGCTGGCGTTTTTTCACCTGCAAAATACCCAGGAATTTACCGCCACCCGCGGTATGTGCATAGACGTTTTGCAGGAAGCCCGGAATCGCCTCTTCCACCGCATTGCGGATGCTGGCCTCCGTCGGCAAACCGGCCAGGGTGGTATGTTCTTCTCCGGGGCCCACCAGCGTTTGCAGGATTGCCTGGTGGCGCATGGTCACCGCTTTCACTTTGATCACTGGCAGAGACGGATTCGCCTCACCGCAGTAGCCCGGGAATTCCGGCATCGCGTGGCCGGTGTTGGTATGCTGATCTTCTCTTACGCGCACGCCGGGAAGCAGTTCGCCTTCAATGATAATTTCCGCCCGCGCGATGGCTTTCTCTTTTACCGCCACGCCCTGTACCAGCTCGACCGGCTGCTGGCGCAACGCCCCGGCGACGCCCAGCTCATTGTAACCAAACGGTGTGGTGGGGGCCTCAAAACACGCGCCGATATAGATAGCGGGATCGAGCCCCATGTTGATCGTCACCGGCAGCGGTTTTCCGGCCGCTTCCGCTTTTTTGCGAAAGACTTCAATATGGCGACCGGCGGCCAGGAACATGGATAGCTCATCGCGCTCCTGCACGCAAAGGCGGTGGATGGTGACATCCGTCAGCGAGCTGTCCTCCGGATCGCTTGCCAGCACCAGTCCCAGGCAGAAGAACGGGCCTGCATCAATCGGCGTATTGGTTGGTGCTGGCAGCAGTTTGCGCAGATCGAAGTCCGGATCGTCAGCGTAGAAGACCTGCTCCTGACAAGGGGCCTGCGAGGCCGGGACGACAACGGGTGCGACCGGTTTTTTCACCGCCTGACCGACATGTTTTGCCAGTTCAGAAGGCGCACAGCCTAACAAAAGTGCCGCGCGTTCACGGCTGGCGTGCATGCCCACCAGAATGCGCGAGCCCGGATAGCCCTTCACGCTGTTGAACATCATGGCCGGCCCCGTGCGGGTCGGGCGTTTTACCGTACCGCCCGCGCCAATATGACGATACACACCTGCCAGCTCTGCGTTAGGATCGACGGGATGATCGGTTTCAATATACTGGCCTTCGTGGCGCTGCAGTAAGGCGATGGCACTTCTGAGATCGTTGACTGAGTTTTCCATATTTTCCTCCCTCGGTTGAATACCTCCATTTTTACGACAATGACCCATAGCATCAATTGCATCATTACTGTTAAATTAATAATAAATTTATTATCAAAAAAGGAAGTCTCCCGTGCAGTTTCGTCAGATGCGCCATTTCATTGTCGTTGCCGAAGAACTCCACATGCACCGTGCCGCCGAGCGTTTAAACATGGCGCAACCGGCGCTGAGCCAGCAGATAAAGGCGCTTGAAGAACGTTTAGGCGTCACGCTCTTTAGCCGGGCGAACCGTCGCTTAACCCTGACGCCCGCGGGCGACGCGTTTCTGGTGAAGGCCAGGCTCGCCATCTCCCTGACTGAGCAGGCGGTGCTGGACGCCAGGCAAACGGCGAGAGGCGAGCAGGGGGTGTTAAACCTGGGATGCGTGTCGAGTGCGATGTTCGACGGTAAGCTGCCCGCTGCACTGCGCCAGATGCACAGCCGCTGGCCAGCGATAACCATGTCTTTGATGACGGGCAATGTGCAGACGCTCTATGCCGCCGTGCAAAGTAACCAGCTGGATGTGGCGATTATTCGGGCACCGCTGCCATCGCTGCCTGACGATCTGCAAAGCCGGCCGTTCACCTCAGAAAAAACGGTGCTGGCGCTGTATCGCCAGCATCCTCTGGCCGACTCTTCCGCTCTGACGCTCGCGTCAGTGAAGGATGAAAAATGGATCTCGCTGCGCGATCCGGAGGGCATGGGGCTGGAGCAGTACTTTTATGACGTCTGTAGCGGGGCGGGTTTCCAGCCGGACGTAGTGCAGAATGCGACGGATGTTCCCACGGTGATAAGCCTGGTCTCCGCGGGATTTGGTCTGGCGTTGCTGCCTGCGTCAGCAAAGGCAGTGAGTGTCGAGAATGTCGTTTACGTGGACATTCTCGACCGTCTCAGGGAAAGCGAACTGACGCTGGTGTGCCACCGAATTATTCGCTCAGAAGTGCTTAAAAAATTTCTGGTGACCCTCGAGCACACCTGACGGCGTCATCCGCTTATTTCACGCTGCTGGCGTCCCGGTTGGTATAGGTAACGGGAACCCAGGCATAGCCACCGTTTTCACCTTTGGTGACATAGCCGATACCCGGGAACGGCAGATGGGGCGCGGCAATCAGGTCTCTGTTTTTCACAAAGTCCGCAAACGCCTGTTCGCGCACGCTTGCCGCTTTGTTCTGATCTTCATCGTAGGTGATGGTCACACCAGGCTGCGGGAACTGGACCGCCCCGGCATGAATGATGTCGCCGACAAAGGTGATCTTCTCGCCTTTGCTTGTCAGCGTGTAGAAGGCTGAACCCGGCGTATGGCCGGGATGAACCGTGCCGGTCAGCCCCGGAAGAATCTCAGCCGTGCCGCTAAAAGGCACCACTTTACCGGCGTCAAGATAGGGCTTTAAGGTCTTCTGCGCGACGTCAAAGTAGTTCTTGCCGTAGCCGGTTTTCTTTTGATTATCGTCGTTAAAGAAAAAGTCGACGTCGGGTTTGCCAACGAAAACGCGTGCGTTGCTGAATACCACCTTGCCGTCTTTGACCAGACCGCCCGCGTGATCGGAGTGGGCGTGGGTCAGCAGGACTTCAGTAATGTCCTCGGGTTTAACCCCTTGCGTGGCGAGGCTTTCAACCAGGCGTCCACCCGCATCAGGACCAAAGAGCTGGCCCGAGCCGGTATCCACCAGAATTTTATGTCCGGGGATCGCAATAAGGAACGCGTTAATGGAGACCTCGGCCGGGTTGGTCTGGAAATTTTTCGCGAGCAGCGCATCAATCTTTTGCGGCGTTGTCCGGCGCAGCAGCTTATGCAGATCCTGCGCGACGGTTCCGTCGGTAAAAGACGTGACAATGACATCGCCGACCTGCACGCGGTAACCGCCCGCCGGTTGTTTAACGACGTGCTGGGGCGTTTCTGCCGAAGCCTGCAGCACAGGGTAGAAAAGCAGTGAACTGGACATCAGCGTGGAAAGAGCAAGTTTTTTCATGGTAAGCATACGCGTCTCCTTTGAAAGTGCTCATCTTACTCATAGCGGCCGTAGAGCAGCGAGTTTCCTCTACACCAGCATGTAATACCAGAACAGGGCAACTTCGTCTTTTTCCGGCAGGGCGTTGTACAGATAACGGTCGTATCCGCCCAGGGTGAAACCGTAGTTTCGGTAAAACAGACAGGCCGAGACGTTTACATTTTGGGTTTCAAGCCGCAGTCCCGGCGCGTTTACGCTTCGCGCCCACACGTGCGCGGCGGCCATCAATTTTTGTGCTGCACCGGTTCTGCGTTTCGTACGATCTACGGCTATGTAATCCACCGAGATAAACTTATTCCAGCCAATTGATGCAGTAATAAAGCCGGCTATTTCACCCTCGTTCGTTTCTGCAACAAGAAATATGGCGTCCGGGTTAACACAATGATTTTCAAGTGTCTGGATATCGAGCTCGTAGGTTTTTATCCAGGGCTCGGCGATAGCTTCAATATGCAAATCACAATGGAGAAAAGGCTCTCGTGCAATGTGGTTAACGGTGAAAGAGAAGTCACAACATTCGAGGCGTACGAGGTCGGTATTTAATCCTTTTCGAATCTGCATAGTATTCCCGGTAGTGAGTGAGTTCATAAAGAATAGACGAAGCGGTTAAATCCGCTGAGCCAACATACTTTTAATCCTGAACTAAGCTTGTACTTCGTTCCGCGTAAAATGTGGGTCATTCGAGGACAATGAATGGAATTCAGGACATTTCAAAAGCAGTGGGGTGCTGAGTTTATTTCCGATGACGTTGTACGTTTTCGCGTCTGGGCAGAAGGACAGAAAGCGCTGACGCTACGTCTGGCCGTCACCGACGTGCCGATGACGGCAGTGGGTAACGGTTGGTTTCAGGCAGACGTTCCGGGCGTTACGCACGGCACAGAGTATCAGTTTGTCCTGCAGGACGGCATGACGGTGCCCGATCCCGCGTCTCGCGCACAGGCGAGAGACGTTAACGGCCCCTCCATCGTTATCGATCCCCGACGTTATCAGCCGGTTAACCGGGACTGGTCAGGGCGGCCGTGGGAAGAGACGGTTATCTATGAACTGCACATCGGCACGTTTACCCCGGAGGGGACCTTCCGGGCCGCCATTGAAAAACTCCCTTACCTGGCAGAACTGGGTATTACCCAGCTTGAAGTTATGCCCGTGTCTCAGTTTGGCGGATCCCGCGGCTGGGGGTACGACGGTGTGTTGCTTTATGCTCCGCACGCCGCATACGGTACGCCAGCGGATTTCCACGCGTTAATCGATGCCGCGCACGGTCTTGGGCTTTCCGTGGTGCTGGATATCGTACTCAACCACTTCGGCCCGGAAGGCAACTATCTCCCGTTGCTGTCGCCTGCCTTTTTCGATGCAGAGCGGATGACGCCCTGGGGCAACGGAATCGCCTACGAGCGCGAGCCGGTAAGACATTACATTACCGATGCACCGCTCTACTGGCTGACCGAGTACCGCCTGGACGGCCTGCGTTTTGATGCCATCGACCAGATTAAAGACAGCTCGAAGACGCATATTCTCCAGGAAATTGCAGAGAAGATCCGTGAGGCGATCCCGAACCGTCATGTTCACCTGACCACGGAAGACAGCCGCAACGTCATTTTCCTGCATCCGCATGATGAGCACGGCAATACGCCGCTGTTTACCGCTGAGTGGAATGATGATTTCCACAACGCGGCTCACGTGTTTGCCACCGGTGAGACGCACGCGTACTACCAGGATTTTGCGTTTGAACCAGAGAAAAAATTCGCCCGGGCGCTGGCAGAAGGGTTTGTCTACCAGGGCGAGGTTTCGCTGCAAACAGGCCAGTCCCGCGGGGTGGAGTGTCACACGCAGCCACCGCAGTTCTTCGTTGATTTTATTCAGAACCACGATCAGACCGGGAATCGCGCCCAGGGTGAGCGGCTTATCACCCTCGCAGGTGCCAATAAAACCCGTGTGCTGCTTGCTGCACTACTGCTTTCCCCCCATATCCCGCTGCTGTTTATGGGCGAGGAGTTTGGTGAATCACATCCGTTCCTGTTCTTCACCGATTTTCACGGCGATCTGGCCGACGCGGTGCGGGAAGGGCGCGCAAAAGAGTTTACTGGCCATGCCGGGCACGATGACGCTGTCCCGGACCCGAATGACGTGAACACCTTTGTCCGCTCAAAGCTTGACTGGAATAAAATTGCCACCGACGACGGCAAAACGTGGCTCCGCTTCACGCGCCATCTGCTTACGCTGCGTCATCGTTATATCGTTCCGCTTCTGCATGAGGGAAGTCGCGTCGAGGGCAAGGTGATCGGGACGGCACCCGGTATGGTGGCCGTAAGCTGGCGCTTCCCGTCCGGAACGCTTTCGCTGGCGCTCAATATCGGCAATAAATCTGTCAAACCGCCCGCTCTTTCGGGGGAGACACGTTTCGCCTGGCCGGAGGTAACCGACATTTTGCCGCCGAACAGTATTGTCGTTCGATTTGCTGATGGAGAAGCATCGTTATGAACCCTTCCGCCACGTACCGTATACAGTTCCGTAATGGCATGACCTTCGATCGCGTTGTCGCGCTGGTACCCTATCTGAAAGACCTCGGCATCAGCCACCTTTATGCCTCCCCGATGTTTACTGCCACAACGGATTCCACGCACGGCTATGACGTCACCAACCCGAATGAAATAGACCCTGCGATCGGCGGACGCGAAGGTTTCGACCGCATGTCCGCGGCGCTTAAGCAGGCCGGCATGGGGCTGATACTGGATATTGTCCCTAACCATATGTCGACTTCTCTGGAAAACACCTGGTGGCGGGACGTGATTGAGTACGGACAGCAGAGCCGCTATTTCCGCTATTTCGATATCGACGGGTCTCGCCCGCTGACGCTGCCGTTTCTCGGGGACACCTTTGAGGCGGAGCTGGAGAAGGGAGCCATTACCTTAAAACGTGACCCTGTCACAAACAAAGCCGCTCTGATCTATTATGACACCGCATATCCGCTCAACCCGGGCACGTTCAGCGAGGATAAGAGCCTTGCGGAACTGCACGAAGCACAAAGCTGGCGATTGATGTCCTGGCGGGAAGCGCCGAAACAGCTTTCGTGGCGACGTTTCTTTGAGATTACCGGTCTGGTGGGCGTGCGGGTTGAAGATGACGCGGTATTCGACGATACGCATCGCCTCATCCTTGAACTGGTTCACGCGGGTGTGGTGGACGGTCTGCGGATCGACCATATCGACGGTCTGGCCGATCCGCTGGGCTATCTGCAGCGCCTGCGGCAGGCAACCGGACCGGACTGTTATATCACGGTCGAGAAAATTCTCGCTAAAGGAGAACAGCTTCCCGCCGAGTGGCCCGTCTCCGGTACTACCGGGTACGAATTTATCGCTTCGCTGGCGGAAGTGCTGGTCGACGACGATAACCTGTCGCGTCTGGAAAAAATTCACGACGAGACGCTGGGGGTAACGGTCGATCGCCACGCGGAACTGCGCGATGCGAAAGGCCTGATGACCGATCGTAATTTTGAGGGCGAGTTCACCACGCTGCTTAATCTTGCAGACGATCTGGCCCGCCGCAATGACGTTGCGCTTCAGCGCGATGATATTCGCCACGCGTTACGCGAGCTGCTTATCGCCTTTCCGGTGTACCGCACCTACGGCACCCGGGAGGGGTTAACCCCGCCAGATGTCGCGCTGCTTAACCGCGTGGTCGCCAGCGTAGAGACATCCGAAGCCGCCCTGAGCCTGATAGTCCGCATTCTTACCGGCGATTTGCCGGAAGAGTGCCGCGAGTCCGCCGCGCTTTTCAGAACCCGCTTTCAGCAGTTGACTGGGCCGCTGATGGCGAAGTCCGTTGAAGACACGCTGTTCTTTCGTCATAACCTGGAGCTGGCGCTTAATGAAGTGGGCGCCGACCCGACGCCGCGCGCGTTCTCGCTATCCCGCTTTCATCAGGAGATGCGCATTCGTCTGGCCCGTCAGCCCGATGCGCTGCTGGGCACCTCCACGCACGATACCAAGCGCGGGGAAGATGCCCGGGCCCGGCTTTACACCCTGACGGAGGCCCCGGAACAGTGGGGCGAAAATCTGGCCCGCTGGCGCCAGATGAACCAGACCCAGGTGCGGTTTCTCAATGACGGTACCGCGCCAAACGCCGCCGACACCTGGATGATCTATCAGGCGCTGGCAGGCGTCTGGCCGGCCACGCTGTCGCCGGACGACGCCGACGGGCTTGCCTCGCTGGAGGCGCGTTTTATCGCTTTCCTCGAAAAAGCGCTGCGCGAGGCGAAACAGCGCACAGACTGGATCGACAGCAACGAGAGCTATGAGAGCGTGGTGCTGCGCTATGCCCGGCACCTGCTTTCACCTGACAACACGCTGTTTCTGCATGATTTCAGCGAGTCCATGCGGCCCTTTATCCGCGCCGGACTGATGAACAGCCTCAGCCAGACGGTGATTAAGCTGACGGCGCCCGGCGTGCCGGATATCTATCAGGGCAGCGAGGCGCTTAACGTTAGCCTTGTCGATCCGGATAACCGCCGCGAGCCGGACTTTCCGACGCTGGTGCAAAACCTCAGCGTGGCGAATGCCGGTATGTTTGAAAACCCGGCGTGCTGGCAGGACGGAAGGGTGAAGCAGTTTGTCACCGCTACGCTCCTGCGTCTGCGTCCACACTATCCCGGGCTGTTTCGCTATGGCGACTGGCTGCCGCTTAAAGTGTCCGGCGATCGGGAGGAGCATCTGATTGTCTATGCGCGGGTGAAAGACGGCGAGGTGCTGATTGTTGCCGTGCCGCGACTGGTTTTTGGCGTCACCGATAACCGCACGCTGTGGGGCAATACCACGGTGGCGATACCCGAGGCGCTGGCAGGAAAACGCTATCGGGATCTGTTCAGCGGTGAAAGCCGCATGCTGCAAGAGACGCTGGATTTAACGTCGGAAAAGGGATGTGTACTGGTTCTGCTTACCTGCGAATAATCGTGGAGAACGAAAATGGCAAAGGATACAACGTTTGAAATTCGGGCCGGTCATGGCCAGCAGTTGGGTGCAAATTATGACGGGAAGGGGGTCAACTTCGCGCTGTTCTCCGCTCACGCTGAGCGGGTGGAGCTCTGTCTGTTTGACCCCTCCGGGAAAACGGAAATCGCCCGGCTCGAGCTTCCTGAATATACCCACGAAGTCTGGCACGGCTATGTGCCGGATCTGAAGCCCGGTACGCTTTACGGCTATCGCGTCTACGGCCCCTATGACCCGGAAAACGGTCATCGCTTCAACCCGCATAAACTGCTTATCGACCCCTATGCCCGCGAACTGGTGGGTGATATCGACTGGAACGAGGCCCATTTCGGCTATGCGCTGGGGCATGACGAATTAGACTTGAGTTTTGATACCCGTGACAGCGCGCCGTTCACGCCAAAATGTAAGGTTATCGACCCGAACGCCTGTGACTGGCAGGACACTAACCGACCCACTATCCCCTGGCCGAACACCGTGGTGTATGAAAGCCACGTAAAAGGGTTTACCCAGATGAACCCGGCAATTCCTCCCGAACTGCGGGGCACCTTTGAGGGGATGGGGCATAAAGCCTCCGTGGACTACATCAAAAGCCTCGGCATCACCTCGGTGGAGCTGCTCCCTGTTCACTGGTTCCCGGACGATCAACATCTTCTCGACCGCGGTCTGAAAAACTTCTGGGGCTATAACACGCTGGGCTTTTTTGCGCCGGCGTCGCGCTACTTCGGCCCGGCGGGGATCCAGGGCTTTCGCGATATGGTGCGCGCTTATCATGATGCTGGCATCGAAGTGATTCTCGACGTGGTGTATAACCACACGGCGGAAGGCAATGAGCTTGGCCCCACGCTCTCGTTTAAAGGCATTGATAACTACAGCTATTATCGCACACTGCCTGACCAGCACCGGTATTACATCAACGACACCGGAACGGGGAACACGGTCAATACCTCTCACCCGCGTGTGCTGCAGATGGTGATGGATTCGCTGCGCTACTGGGCGGAGTCGATGCATATTGACGGTTTCCGTTTCGACCTGGGAACAATACTGGGCCGCGAGCCGGAAGGGTTTGATCCGCGCGGCGGCTTTTTCGACGCCATGACCCAGGATCCGGTTTTATCCCGACTGAAGCTGATTGGTGAACCCTGGGATATCGGCCCCGGCGGCTATCAGGTGGGCGGTTTTCCGCCTGGCTGGGGTGAATGGAACGACAAATACCGAGACACCGTACGCGAGTACTGGAAGGGGGACAACGTCTCTAACGACTTTGCCGCCCGTCTGCTGGGATCCGGTGACTTGTACGATCTGCGCGGGCGTCGCCCCTGGGCCAGCGTTAATTTCATCACCGCCCATGACGGCTTTACGCTGAATGACCTGGTGTCGTACAACGAGAAGCATAACGCCGACAACGGGGAAGACAATAATGATGGCCATAACGATAACCGTTCATACAACTATGGCGAAGAAGGGCCGACGGAGAACCCGGATATTATTGCTACCCGCGAAAGGCAGAAGCGTAATTTCCTGACCACGCTGCTGTTTTCCCATGGTACGCCAATGCTGCTGGCCGGCGATGAGTTTGGCCGCACGCAGAAGGGCAACAACAACGGCTACTGCCAGGACAGTGAGATCTCGTGGATCGACTGGAAAGGACTCTCCGAGAACGACGCTGCGCTGCGCGAGTTTACCCGACGTTTGATTGCGCTTCGTGCCGCGCAACCGTTATTGCGTCGTGAAAGCTGGCGCGACGGGCTGGAGATCCGCTGGTTTAACGCCGGCGGCGGTCCGCAGCAGGCAGAGCAGTGGGATGAGGGCTCGACGCTCGGGGTGTCCATCAGCAGGCCCGATCTCAAACAGGAAGAGGGCATCTGGCACGATGTGCTCATGCTGTTCAACCCGTTTGAAGGCAGCGTGGCATTCCAGATCCCACAGTTTGGTGAAGGGGGATGGGTGCTGGAGCTGTCTACAGCCGATGACGCCGTGACCGGGAAGGCGATCACCGAAGCGGTAGAATTCGAGCTGGCCGGACGCAGCATTACTCTTTTCCGACGGCCCTGAGTTTACAGTGATGCCGCCGCCCTGGCGGCGGTGTCGTACAGAGAGGAAATCGTGCGTAACAGCTGCGCGGTTTCGCCAATGGATTTTCCGGCAATGCCGCTCTCCGCATGTATCGCGATCAGACACGCCTCCCGCACGTCGCGGTATTTCATGCATAACGCTTTCCCTTCCTCCGTGGTGGAGAAAAAGAGCTCTTTACCCGCTTTCTCACTTGTCACGTAGCCTGCTTTAACCAGCTTTTTCAGGGCATAAGTCACCACATGCGTATCTTCCACGTTGAGAACAAAACAGATATCAGCCAGCTTTTTCTTGCGCTCGCGGTGGTTCACATGGTGCAGAAGTGAGACATCAAAGGCGCCCATATCGGGTTCGCCGGCAGCCGTCATGCAGCGCACCATCCATTTGTTGAACGCGTTGCTGGTCATGATCAGCGCGTATTCCAGCTCTGACAGTTCCGCGCAGCGCTCGGACACCAGATGGCGGGACGAGACGATCCGGCCATCGTTGATGTCGTCGTGATGGGGTGAAGCACGCTTTTCTGAGGTCATAACGTTCCTTAGTCAGAAATGTAAACTCATCGATAAAATAAGAACATTTTATTGATAAATTGTTTACATGTTTTTGAGGTTCAGATATAGCTTTTTAGCGCAGGTTTTACAAAGCCTGACGAAAACACAACATCGCTCGCCGCAAATTAAAAAAATAGCCGTCGGCGCGCAACGCTCACTTTCGATAGGGTAAACGTTATGGACGGTTCTACGCTGTTGCCGCTGATCGGGATACCGATCGTGGTTATTGGTTTTGCTTTGCGCTTCAACCCGCTACTGGTGGTCGTGGTGGCGGGGCTGGCGACGGGTCTGCTGGTCGGTATGGATTTCGGCATGCTGCTCGAGACCTTTGGCGAGAAGTTCGTCAATAGCCGATCGCTCGCGACCTTCATTCTGATCCTGCCGGTCATTGGTCTGCTGGAATATTACGGGCTAAAAGAGCGCGCCCAGGCCTGGGTCGCGAAGATCGCCAGCGCCACCTCGGCGCGTATTTTGATGCTCTACTTTGTCGCCCGTGAAGGCACGGCCGCGTTAGGGCTGATGTCGCTGGGCGGGCATGCCCAGACGGTACGCCCGCTGCTGGCGCCGATGGCTGAAGGGGCCGCTCTGAACGAGTATGGTGAACTGCCGCAGCATATCCGCGACAAAATCAAAGCCCATGCCGCCGCGTGTGACAATATCGCGGTCTTCTTTGGGGAAGACATCTTTATCGCCTTTGGTGCAGTGCTGCTGATTGACGCGTTCCTGAAAGAGAACGGCATTCAGGGGATTGAACCGCTGCATATCGGCCTGTGGGCCATTCCGACGGCCATTGCGGCATTGATTATTCATATGACACGCCTGCTGCGCCTGGATGCCAGTATCCGTCGTGACGTGATGGCCTGGCGTGCAGAGCAGGCAACGCAGGGGGCCGCGCAATGATGACGCTTATCACCATTAACCGCGTGTACTACCTGATTGGCTTCGTCGTGATGTTGCTGGTGGTCATGACCCTGCGCGATCGCGCGAATCCGAAGCGTTTCACCACCGCGCTTTTCTGGTTTTTATTCGGCGGGATTTTCCTGTTCGGTGATCTGATGGTTCAGGAGCTCGGCAAATCGCTGGCGTACCGGATCATCGGCGGCAGCGTTATCGTTATCGCGCTGCTGGCGGGCTTTGGTCTTGTCGGAAAGGGGCACTACAAAATGGCCTCCGATGAGGAACGGGTTGCCTCGTCAAACCGGCTCAAAAACTGGCTGTTCCTGCCTGCGCTGATGATCCCCGTGGTGACGGTTATCGGGACGCTGTTCCTGAAGGGCGTGTCGATTGGCGGCGTTTATCTTCTCGACCAGAAACAGCTCACCCTTGCGGCGCTGTGCGTGGCCTGCGTCGCGGCGATCCTCACCGGCTGGTGGCTGACGAAGGGCACGCCGCTGCACGCGATTCGCCAGTCTCGCCGCCTTGTCGATACCATCGGCTGGGCGGTGATCCTGCCGCAGATGCTGGCCATGCTGGGTGGGGTATTCGTGGCGGCCAATACCGGTGACTCCGTGCAAAAGGTAGTGAGCCTGTTTGTGAACCCGGATAACCGCTTCATGCTGGTGGTGATTTACTGCGTGGGGATGGCGCTGTTTACCATGATCATGGGTAACGCCTTTGCCGCTTTCCCGGTATTGAGTGCCGGTATCGCCTTGCCGTTCCTGATTAACGTGCATCACGGTAACCCGGCACCGCTGCTGGCGATTGGTATGTACGCAGGGTATTGCGGCACGCTGATGACGCCGATGGCCGCGAACTTCAATATCGTGCCCGCCGCGCTGCTGGAGCTGAAAGACAAATATCAGGTGATCAAGATCCAGATCCCGACCGCGTTAACCTTGCTGGTGGTGAACGTGTTCTTAATGTATTTCCTCGTTTTTCGCTAAGGAGCGGTTATGGAATTAACGCAACAACAGGCTGACGCGTTTGCCCGAATGCCTTTAACCTATTTGCGCCAGGAATACCCGAACCACATCATGCACCTGCTGAATGATGATGGTGATGTTCTGCCGCCTCGCGAACTGCACCCGATTTTCTACGGCTGTTTTGACTGGCACTCGGCCGTGCACGGCTACTGGTTGCTGCTGCGCTGCGTGCGTCTCTATCCCGAATTGCCGTGCCGGAATGAAATCGTCGCGCTATTCGACGAGCACCTGACCGAAGAGAACGTGGCTAAGGAACTGGCCTATTTTACTGCGCCGTTCCGCGCCTCGTTTGAGCGCCCGTATGGCTACGGCTGGCTGCTGGCGCTGGCCCAGGAACTGAAACAGTCTTCACTGCCGCAGGCCACAGGCTGGTATCAGACGCTTGAACCGTTAACGCAGGATATTCGCAATCGTCTGGTGGATTACCTCGGCAAGCTCACCTATCCGATCCGCGTCGGGACGCATTACAACACGGCGTTTGCTCTGGCGCTGGCGCTCGACTATGCGCGTACAGTGAGTGACAGCGGGCTTGAGCAGGCTATTCTGGCATCAGCGGAACGGTTTTATCTCGCCGACACGCGCTACCCGGCGCACTACGAGCCCGGCGGTGATGAGTATATTTCCGGTGCGCTGACAGAAGCGTTGCTGATGAGCAAGGTGGCAGAGGACTTCCCGGCCTGGTTCGACGCGTTTTTGCCGGAGGTGGGCGCCGTTGCAGCCCTGATGAGCCCGGCGCAAGTGAGTGACCGTACCGACCCGAAAATTGCCCATCTGGACGGGTTAAACCTGAGCCGCGCCTGGTGTATGAAGCATATCGCAAAAGCGCTTCCCGCAAACCATCCGGCACAGCAGGCGCTGCGTGATTCGGTGGCGAAACACCTGATGGCAAGCGTAGAGCATGTTGTCGGCAGCCACTACAGCGGCGGGCACTGGCTGGCGAGCTTTGCGCTGCTGGCGCTGGAGTAAATAAACGATACGCCTTTCTTGCCGGGTGGCGCTGCGCTTACCCGGCCTACATTGTTCATTAAAATCAATATTGCATATTATCTTGTAGGCCCGTGCAAGCGTAGCGCCGCCGGGCGCAGCCTGCTCAGGCTAAACAAAACCGATCCTGTGGAGGCTATGACGGCGATCCACAGCGCAACATGCACGATCCGGTCATCAAGGTTTTGGCCGGGTGTTGCCGCCAGCAGCACGCCCACCGTAGCGGCGCCGAGACACTGGCCGAATGTCCTGACGATAGACAACACGCCGGAGGCATAGCTGGCATAGTCCCGCGTCACGTTAGCGAGCATTTCCCGGTTATTGGGGCTCTGGAAGCAGCCAAACCCTATCCCGCAAACCAGGCTGCGCAGGCAGATGTTCCATACGGATGGGCTTTCAGGCAGGGTCGCCAGCAGAACCAACCCACCGATAAATATCATCAGCCCGAGGGTCGAAATCAGCGGCGCGGAAATCGTATCAGCCCAACGCCCCGCGTGCGGCGCAATCAGCACAATACCTATCGGCCACGGGGTAAAGAGCAGCGCAGAAACCACGGGACTGTAGCCATACACGCTCTGAAACAGGAACGGCAGCGCGACAAAGGTGATGCCCTGGCTCACAAACGAGGCCAGCGAGGTTAGCGCAGCGAGGGTAAAGCGTCCGTTTTTGAATATGACGGGCGGCAATAAAGGGTGACTTGCCCGCCGAATCCGCCAGATAAAGGCGAGGGAGCTCATCAGCGCGAGAAGTCCCCAGCCGATGGCTTCGTGATGAATGTGCTGCGTGACGCGCTGAAGACTGTTGGCCGTCATGATCGTGGCTCCCAGAAATGTTGCGGAGAGCACCGCGCCTGGCGCATCAAAGGAGGATTTATCACCCGCTGATTCCTTCGGTAAAGCGCGCCATGCCAGCAGCAGGGCGATGCAGCCTGGAATAAGGTTAATGGCGAACAGCCATTGCCAGCTCAGCGCGTTCAGTATCGTTCCACCCAGCACCGGGGCTATCGCCGTGCTGGAGGCGATAAGCAGGGCGTGCAGCCCCAGAACGCGGCCAAGCAGTCTGCCGGGGAAAACGGATCGCAGGATTGCCGGGGCGATGCTCAGGGTGGCCGCGCCGCCGATGCCCTGCAGAATACGCATTCCGATCAGCACATCCGGGGTCTTCGCCAGCGCGCAGCCAAGAGAGGTAAGCGTAAAGGTGGCAAGCCCGGCCAGAAACACCGGGCGATAGCCCACGCGCGCCGCCATCGCGGCAAAGATGGCGAGGGTCATGGCCGCTGACAGCAGATAACCGTTGGCGAACCAGACAGCAACATTGGCAGGAACCTGCATTGCGCTTGCCATGGAGGGGAGCGCGATGTTGATCATCGTTCCGTCAAAGACCCCCATCAGCGTGGTGGTCATCACGGCGGCCAGGACCCGGGCGCGCTCATGCCCGGATAAACCTTCATCGCCGGGCAGGTTTGAAAATAGCGTCATCGTCGTTACTCCAGAAAAGAATAGTAATGACGAAACTATAATCATCAGGTATACAGGGCGGAAGACGCAGCATTTGCACTTAATCGTTGCATATAACGCCTTATCTGAGGATTCCTCGTGACCGATCCTGACTTTAATCTGCTTGTCGCGCTCGATGTCCTGCTGGCCGAAGCCAGCGTGGCGGGCGCGGCGCGACGCTTAAACCTGAGCACCTCCGCCATGAGCCGAACCCTGAGCAGGCTGCGGGAGGTCACCGGCGATCCTATTCTGGTTCGGGCGGGTCGTCAGATGGTGCTGACCCCCTGGGCGGAAGCCACACGGGATCGCGCCCGCAACGCCGTACACGAGGCGAGGGCGGTGCTCCAGCCCTCCAGCGATACGCTGAAGGTCGAGAATCTGGCGCGCCTGTTCACCATCAGAGCCAACGACGGTTTTGTGGTGGCGTTTGGGCCACTGCTTATTGCCGCAGTCGCGAGTGTTGCCCCCGACGTTTGTATCCGTTTCTCCCCGAAACCTGAAAAAACATCGCGCTATCTGCGAGAGGGGCTTGTCGATCTGGAAATCGGCGTGCAGAGCAATATGGGGCCTGAAATACGTCTGCAACGGCTGTTTCAGGACAGGTTTGTTGGCGCAGTGCGCCAGGGGCATCCACTGGCTTCGCGCCCGTCAGTTAGCCTGCAGGATTATATCTCCTGGGGGCATGTGGTGGCCTCGCCCGACGGCTCGTTACACGGTTTTGTCGATGACGCGCTGGCGGAACGCGGGATGAAACGTAACGTCGCCAGCGTTGTGCCCGGTTTCCCGACGGCGTTATCCGTGGCGCTGGCTTCCGATCTGATTGCCATGGTCCCGGCGCTGTATTTGCTCAATCAGCCCATGTCAGAACGCGTACACGTCTTTGAACTGCCGTTTAAAACCCGGAGCATTACCGTCTCACAGATGTGGCATCCGCGCATGGAAAAGGATCCCGCGCACCGGTGGCTCAGGGAGAAGGTGCTGGAAGTATGTCGGCCGGTTCGCTGACTGCTTAAACGGTTTTCTTCGGCACGGAAAGTATAAAGCGCGTCGATACCGCATCGGATTCCACACGGATTTTTCCGTGATGGGCGCTGACGATGGATTTCACGATGGCAAGGCCGATGCCGCTGCCTTCGCCTTTACGCTGTCTTGATGGATCCACCCGGTAAAAGCGGTCAAACAGCCTTGGCAGATGTTCTTCCGGGATCGGCGCGCCGGGGTTGGCAACCACCAGTTCAACATTGTTTTCCTGCTCTCGGAGTGAGACGGTCACCGCTTTTCCTTCAGGCGTATAGCGCAGGGCATTGGATAACAGATTGTTAATCGCCCTTCTGAACATCTGCGGATCGCCTTCTGTCAGGCAGGGCATTCCGTTAAATTTCAGCGTGACGTTACGTTCTTCCGCCCAGGCTTCGAAGAAATCGAACACTTTCATGACTTCAGCGCGCAAATCAAAGATCGCCCGGTCCGGGATGAGCTGATTATTATCCGCCTGCGCCAGGAACAGCATGTCGCTGACCATCCGGGTCATTCGGTTGTACTCTTCGAGACTGGAATACAGCACATCTTCCAGCTCCTTCTGAGAACGGTTCTGGCTCAGCGCAATTTCCGTTTGCGTCACCAGATTGGTAACAGGTGTTCTGATCTCATGCGCGATATCGGCGGAAAAATTGGCCTGGCGGGTAAAGACATCTTCTATTTTTTCAATCATATGGTTGAAAGAGATCACCAGCTGTTCCAGCTCAACGGGCACGCGGGACGGTTCAAGTCGCGCGTCGAGATTCTCTGAGGTGATATTTTTAATGGCGGTGCTGACGTTACGCAGAGGCAGATGGCCCTGGCGTACCGCAATACGAATGACAACAATAATCAGCAGACTGATTGCCGCGGCAATCGCGAAGAGATTCTTCTTCAGGGCATCCAGGTAGTGCAGATGAAAATTAATGGAGAGGCCAATCAGCATCACGTAGTCCTGCGATTTGCCCTGCAATGTCGCCGTGCCTGACGAGGCGATAATCCGGTACGTGTCCATTTTCATGTCGGGCCCCGCGTGCATGGAAGCAGAAGAGTCCTCCACCGTCCACAGAAAGACATCCTGGGTGCGACGGTGCACGTTAAAATCCGGTGTATTCATCGCAGGGCGTAATGCTGCCCCGTGTGCCGAGCTGAACAGGGTATTTCCCTGCGGATCCACAAGCAGAACGGCAACGTTGCGGTAACTGGCGATCGACTCGTTGAGTTTACTGATTTTCTTCCGCTCGGGTTCGGCAGGTGACTGTAGGATACGGTGCATCGCGATGCTGATTTGCTGCAGATCGCTGATGTCCTGCTCAGCAAAATGCTTTTCAACGGAATGCACCATAAACCACGTGAAGGCGAAAAACGCCAGGATCGTGGAGAGACTGATAAAAAAGGTCAGCCGAAGAGCCAGCGAAAAAGGGCGCCTGAAAGGCTTAATGCGCATCCGGCGCCTCCAGCATATAGCCCACACCGCGCACCGTCTGGATCAGCTTGTGTTCATAATCGTTATCGATTTTTGCCCGAAGCCGTTTTACCGCCACATCAATGGCGTTCGTATCGCTGTCAAAGTTCATGTCCCACACCTGAGAGGCAATCAGGGAGCGGGGCAGCACTTCTCCCTGATGACGAAGGAAAAACTCCAGCAGGCTGAACTCCTTACTGGTTAACAGGATGCGATTCCCCGCCCGGCTCACTTTTCTCGACACGAGGTCAACCGTCAGGTCAGCCACCTGAAGCTGGCTTTCCGCAATCACCGTATTTCCGCGCCTCAGCAGCGTTCTTACCCGGGCGAGAAGTTCAGCAAAGGCAAAAGGCTTAATCAGATAATCATCCGCACCCAGCTCAAGCCCTTTGACCCGGTGTTCAATGGTGCCGAGCGCCGTGAGGAGCAGTATGGGCATTCCTTTCCCGGCCGAACGCAGCATGCGGACAATATCCCAGCCGTTCACGTCGGGAAGCATAATATCCAGAACCAGCAGATCGTATTCCGCAGTCATGGCGAGATGGTAACCGTTGAGGCCATTGTCAGCGTGGTCGACGATAAACCCCGCTTCAGTCAGCCCCTTGCTGAGGTATTCACCGGTTTTCATTTCGTCTTCGACGATCAGTATTTTCATCTTGCTCCCCTGACTGGCTGCTGACGACATTCTATTGTGCTCGCGGCCGTTAACAATGACTTACGTTAAAAATGACAACATTGTCATTATCCTGTCACCCGTCAAACAGGATGCGTTCAGTAGAGTGACCCTAAAAATACTCTGGACTTCATTTGAACCATTATGTTCCTGTTAAAACGACTTAGCATCAGTACGGTATTTTTCCTGACAGGCTGCGTCTCGCTGGCGCCTGAGTACCAGCGACCCGTGTCACCGGTGCCCCAGCAGTTTTCGTTATCCCGAAATGGCCTGACACCTGCGGTGGTGGGGTATCAGGATACCGGCTGGCGTCACTTTTTTGTCGACCCCCAGGTCGTTGGGTTGATCAGCGAAGCCCTGGAAAACAACCGCGATTTAAAAATGGCTGCCCTGAAGGTTGAAGAAGCCCGGGCGCAGTTCACGGTGACGGATGCGGATCGTTATCCTCAGCTGAATGCCTCCTCGGGTATCACCTATAGCGGCGGTCTGAAAAGTGACAAACCTGCCTCGCAGCAGTACGACGCAGGTCTTGCAGTAAGCTATGAACTCGATTTCTTCGGCAAGCTCAGGAACATGAGCGAGGCGGACCGACAAAACTTTTTTGCCAGCGAAGAAGCCCATCGAGCGGTGCATATTCTGCTCATCTCTAACGTGTCGCAGAGCTATTTCAACCAGCAGCTGGCCTATAAACAACGCCGTATTGCGCAGGAGACGCTGAAGAATTACCAGCAGTCTTACGCGTTCGTTGAGCAACAGCTGGTGACCGGCAGCACAAACGTCCTGGCGCTGGAGCAGGCCCGGGGGCAGATTGAAAGCACTCAGGCAGAGATAGCCAAAAGAGAGGGGGAGCTGGCGCAGGCCAATAATGCCCTGCAGCTGGTCCTCGGAACGTATCGCGCACTGCCGGGCAACAGCGGCATGAACGCCAGCGATATTGCGCCGGTCAGGCTGCCGCCTCATCTTTCATCAGCGATACTGCTGCAGCGCCCGGATATTATGGAGGCGGAGTATCAGCTTAAAGCGGCCGATGCGAATATCGGTGCGGCACGTGCTGCCTTTTTCCCGTCCATTTCACTGACCAGCGGACTTTCAACGGGCAGCACGGAACTCTCCAGCCTTTTCACGACGGGCAGTGGGATGTGGAATTTTATCCCTAAAATTGATATCCCACTGTTTAATGCAGGCAGAAATAAAGCCAACCTGAAGCTGGCTGAAATTCGCCAGCAGCAGTCGGTTGTGAATTACGAACAAAAAATTCAGTCCGCCTTTAAACAGGTTGCTGACGCGCTCGCGCTGCGGGAAAGTATTAACCAGCAAATTAATGCCCAGCAGCGGTATCTTGATTCGCTAAATATCACCCTGCAACGTGCCAGAGGGTTATATTCCAGCGGTGCGGTGAGCTATATCGAAGTGCTTGATGCAGAACGTTCTCTGTTCTCCACGCAGCAAACTCTTCTCGACCTTATTTATGCCCGTCAGGTGAATGAAATAACGCTCTTCACCGCACTGGGTGGCGGTTGGGTCGAATAAATTCATTTAATTAAACAGGAAAGTAAAAATGCGTAATTCACTTAAAACCGTTGTCCTCGGTGCGATCGCCGTAATGTTTTCTGCCAGCCTTCAGGCCGAGGTTCATCAGCACGCAGGAATGAATGTTGCCAGTGACGGAACCTCAGAGCAGATTATTAAGGGGACCGGCATTATCAAGGATATTGATCTCACGAGTAAAAAAGTCACTATTGCCCATGATGCTATCCCGGCGGTGGGCTGGCCCGCGATGACGATGCGCTTCACCTTTCTTCAGGCTGACGAGAGTATTTCGGCCCTGAAAGTCGGTAGCCACGTTGATTTTTCGTTTGTCCAGCTGGGCAATATCTCTTTACTGAAGAGCATTAAATAGCGAGAAGTAGCATGGCATCTTTAAAAATAAAATACGCTGCCATGATAGTCAGCAGCCTTATTGCAGGAGGGCTGATATCCGTCACGGCATGGCAGCATATTCACGCCTCTGCAAAACCTGAAAATCAGGTTTCTGAAAGAAAGGTACTTTTCTGGTATGACCCGATGAAGCCAGACGTTAAATTCGATAAACCTGGCAAATCACCGTTTATGGATATGGATCTGGTGCCAAAATATGCAGATGAAAATGATGATAAAAGCGGTGCCGGAATACGCATTGACCCCACGCAGGTCCAGAACCTGGGGTTAAAAACGCAAAAAGTCACTCGCGGAACGCTGAATTATAGCCAGACGATCCCTGCCAATGTCAGTTATAACGACTATCAGTTTGTTATTGTGCAGGCGCGCGCGGAAGGTTTCGTTGAGAAAGTATACCCGTTGACGATCGGCGACCATGTCAGGAAAGGCACGCCGCTGATTGATATCACCATTCCGGACTGGGTAGAGGCGCAGAGTGAGTTTTTGCTGTTATCCGGTACCGGTGGAACGCCTGTGCAAATCAAAGGCGTACTTGAACGTCTTCGGCTGGCCGGGATGCCGGATGAAGATATTCAGAAGCTACGGGCGACCCGAACTATCCAGACCCGATTTACCATCGAGGCTCCCATTGACGGGGTTATCACGGCGTTTGACCTGCGCACCGGCATGAATATTTCAAAAGATAAGGTGGTCGCTCAAATTCAGGGGATGGATCCGGTCTGGATCGGCGCGGCGGTCCCTGAGTCTATTGCTTATCTGCTGAAAGACACGTCGCAGTTTGAGATTTCAGTACCCGCTTACCCTGATAAATCCTTCCCGGTTGAAAAATGGAACCTTCTGCCGAGCGTGGATCCCAGCACCCGTACGCTGCAGGTGCGCCTGCAGGTCTCCAACAAAGACGAGCGTCTGAAACCGGGCATGAATGCGTATCTCAAACTGAATACGCAAAGTCCGGAGATGCTGTTGATCCCGTCCCAGGCCGTTATTGATACCGGCAAGGAACAGCGCGTGATTACCGTCGATGAAGAGGGGCATTTTGTGCCGAAACCGATCCACGTTCTGCATGAATCTCAGCAGCAGTCCGGTATTGGTTCAGGCCTCAACGAAGGGGAGACGGTGGTGGTTAGCGGCCTGTTCCTGATTGACTCCGAGGCCAATATTACCGGCGCGCTGGAGCGCATGCGTCACGCTGAAACAGCAGACAACACGCATTCAGGTCATTAAGGGGACGATGATGATTGAATGGATTATCCGGCGGTCCGTCGCCAACCGTTTCCTGGTGATGATGGGGGCGCTGTTTCTTAGCATCTGGGGCGCATGGACCATCATCAACACACCGGTCGATGCCTTGCCCGACCTGTCTGACGTTCAGGTGATTATCAAAACCAGCTATCCTGGCCAGGCCCCGCAGATAGTTGAAAATCAGGTGACCTATCCGCTCACTACCACCATGCTGTCGGTACCCGGTGCCAAAACCGTGCGCGGTTTTTCTCAGTTTGGTGATTCGTATGTGTATGTCATTTTTGAAGACGGTACTGATTTGTACTGGGCCCGGTCGCGCGTACTGGAGTACCTGAACCAGGTTCAGGGCAAACTGCCTGCTGGCGTGAGTTCAGAAATTGGCCCGGATGCCACGGGGGTGGGCTGGATATTTGAATATGCGCTGGTCGATCGTTCCGGTAAGCACGATCTCGCAGAATTGCGCTCATTGCAGGACTGGTTCCTGAAATTTGAGTTAAAAACCATCCCCAACGTGGCTGAAGTGGCATCGGTTGGCGGTGTGGTTAAGCAGTATCAGATCCAGGTCAATCCGTTAAAACTGGCCCAGTACGGCATAAGCCTGCCGGAGGTTAAGCAGGCTCTTGCGTCGTCGAACCAGGAAGCAGGGGGATCGTCGGTTGAAATGGCGGAAGCAGAGTATATGGTCCGGGCCAGCGGCTACCTACAGACGATAGACGATTTCAATAATATCGTGCTGAAAACCAGTGAGAACGGTGTCCCGATTTACCTGCGCGATGTTGCTCGCGTACAAACGGGGCCGGAAATGCGCCGCGGTATTGCTGAGCTGAACGGGCAGGGGGAAGTGGCGGGTGGCGTGGTGATCCTGCGCTCGGGCAAAAATGCGCGTGAAGTCATTACGGCGGTGAAGGATAAGCTGGAAACGTTGAAGGCCAGCCTGCCGGAAGGCGTCGAGATTGTGACGACCTACGATCGCAGCCAGTTAATCGACAGAGCTATCGATAACCTGAGCGGCAAGCTGATTGAAGAATTTATCGTGGTGGCCATCGTCTGTGCGCTGTTCCTCTGGCATGTCCGCTCTGCGCTGGTGGCGATTGTCTCTCTGCCGCTCGGCCTGTGTATTGCCTTTATTGTGATGCATTTTCAGGGACTGAACGCCAACATCATGTCGCTGGGGGGCATTGCCATTGCCGTCGGTGCGATGGTGGATGCGGCCATTGTGATGATTGAAAACGCGCACAAACGGCTGGAAGAGTGGGATCATCAGCATCCGGAAGAGCAGATCGACAACGCCACCCGCTGGAAGGTGATCACCAATGCCTCTGTGGAAGTGGGGCCCGCACTGTTTATCAGCCTGCTGATCATCACCTTATCGTTTATTCCCATCTTTACCCTTGAGGGACAGGAAGGGCGACTGTTTGGTCCACTGGCCTTCACGAAAACGTACTCCATGGCGGGGGCGGCCATGCTCGCCATCATCGTTATCCCCATCCTGATGGGCTTATGGATCCGCGGAAAAATCCCCGCAGAGAACAGTAACCCGCTGAACCGACTGCTGATTAACGCCTATCATCCGCTGCTGATCAGGGTTCTCCACTGGCCAAAAGCCACCCTGTTGGTTGCAGCCTTATCTATCTTCACGGTTATCTGGCCGCTGAGCCAGGTTGGCGGTGAGTTTTTACCGAAGATCAACGAAGGCGACCTGCTGTATATGCCCTCGACCTTGCCCGGTGTGTCTCCGGCAGAAGCGGCGGCGCTCCTGCAAACCACGGACAAACTCATCAAAACGGTGCCTGAAGTGGCGTCTGTTTTCGGCAAGACAGGTAAGGCAGAAACGGCAACGGATTCCGCACCGCTTGAAATGGTGGAAACCACGATTCAGCTCAAACCAGAGGATCAGTGGCGGCCCGGCATGACGATTGACAAGATTATTGACGAACTGGATAACACCGTTCGTTTGCCAGGCCTGGCTAACCTGTGGGTTCCGCCTATTCGTAACCGCATTGATATGCTCTCCACCGGGATCAAAAGCCCGATAGGTATCAAAGTGTCCGGTACCGTTCTGTCTGATATCGACGCCACGGCGCAGCGCATCGAGGCGGTCGCCAAAACGGTGCCCGGCGTGGTGTCTGCTCTGGCGGAACGTCTGGAGGGCGGGCGTTACATTGATGTGGATATTAACCGGGAAAAAGCCGCCCGCTACGGAATGACGGTGGGCGATGTGCAGCTGTTTGTCTCTTCGGCCATTGGCGGCGCAACGGTAGGTGAAACGGTGGAAGGCGTCGCCCGCTACCCGATCAATATTCGTTATCCTCAGGACTACCGGAACAGCCCGAATGCGTTAAAACAGATGCCTATTCTGACGCCGATGAAACAGCAGATCACGCTGGGTGATGTGGCTGATATTAAGGTTGTTTCCGGCCCCACGATGTTGAAAACGGAGAATGCCCGGCCAGCCAGCTGGATTTACATCGATGCACGGGGCAGGGATATGGTATCGGTGGTGAACGACATTAAGACGGCCATCAGTCAGAACGTGAAGCTGATGCCAGGTACCAGCGTGTCTTTCTCCGGACAATTTGAGCTTCTCGAACATGCCAATAAGAAGCTGAAACTGATGGTACCGATGACGGTGATGATCATCTTCATTTTACTGTACCTGGCGTTCCGTCGCGTGGATGAAGCAATGCTGATCCTGATGAGTCTGCCGTTCGCCCTGGTCGGTGGAATATGGTTTCTCTACTGGCAGGGTTTCCATATGTCAGTCGCAACCGGAACCGGATTTATCGCCCTGGCCGGGGTCGCAGCGGAATTTGGGGTCGTTATGCTGATGTATTTACGTCATGCCATTGAAGCGCAACCGGAACTGTCCCATCGGGAAACGTTCACAGAACAAGGGCTTGATGAAGCACTTTATCATGGTGCCGTGCTCCGTGTGCGGCCAAAGGCCATGACCGTCGCGGTGATCATTGCGGGCCTGCTGCCAATACTCTGGGGGACTGGTGCCGGTTCGGAAGTTATGAGCCGGATAGCGGCACCCATGATCGGCGGGATGATCACAGCGCCGCTGTTATCGCTGTTTATCATTCCTGCGGCTTACAAGTTGATTTGGTTGCGCAGGCATAAAAAGCCATAAAAAAATCCCGCTGTAATGGCGGGATTTTTGCGAGATGAATGCTTAACGCGCCTGGCTGATAAGCTTGCGCCAGGCTCTGTTATGCAGAGTAAACAGCAGCATCTTATAAAAGGCGGTGGAAAGAATACAGCTGCCGCTAAGCAGTAACATGACGATACTCACTAGCGCCGCGGTCAGACTGACGCCCGGAGAAGTACTCACGCTCAGCGCGGCAAGCAGATAAGCTGCTGTTAACAAAAGGCTTATCACCGCCAGCGTAAAATGTAACCGCACAGCGCGCATGCTGCCTTTGCCAATCATAAACATCGTCACACCGTTAAGGCCAGCGAACAGCAGGGCGACCAGCACAACCCACACGAATACGCGCTCGGCTGGCTGGTCGAGTGCGGTGAGTATGCCGTAACCCAGCCACAGCTGCGGAATGGCGAAACTGACAATCACCCCGAGCGTACTGACCGCCGCCGGAATACCCATGGTATGTAGGCCTACAGGCTTACCCATTTCTTCGGCCAGCTGCGTCTTGATCTGTTGCAGCTGCGTCGGGGCGGCATTGTTTATGTTGACGGCCACCTCGTTACAGTGTTGCAGTCGACGGGATAAAACATTAAACATTTGAATACTCAGCGATTAGGCACACATGTTGATTTATATGATCGTATGGAAAAGATTCCGTTCAAGAGCATCACGGCATTTTTTAATAAGTATCTCGATAAGAGATAGTAGAAGGGAAGGCAACTATGAAGGTTTTGTTGGTATCATTACGGGTCTCACATTCAATTTAACTTATGTTGTGTGAGAATCCAGTTCATAAACCACATAGCACATATCTATTTGTTATAAAAGATATTTTTAACAGAAAGCTGAAATCACTTTAAGAGAACTTCATGAACTAACAGGAAATGTGCGTCTTTTGAATATTTCCTGACAGCTTACTCTGCTTCAGTTTATGGAACTTTTCCCGACGTAACAAAAGGTTGTAAATGCGTTATAGCGTCATTGGGGTAGGGTGTATTGACATCACAGAGCAAGCGCGATACGGTAAAAGGGCTAGGCTACTACCCAACCTCAAGGGGGTCAGACGACTCCGGGTCCAATACATGGCACTTTTTATGTGTCAGGACTTTGTCTACTTGAGGAAAAAGCATGAACTCATCATCTTCATTCGCGTCCCAGAAATTCGACCGTAAACTTGCTCGCACGGCCATCGACCGCATTAAATCAAGCCTCAAAAAATTTGACTCTGTAGCCGACATCAACACATTTCGGCAAGGTTACCATGATGCGTACCATGTCCAAGGGCAACAGTCGGGTGAAACGGATTTGTTGACTGCCATGCTGGGCGTCGAAAAGCTCAATGATATCCCGGCACTTGCCCTTGTCGTCGATGAAGGTTTGTCCTGGAACCAGGTTATTGATCGCCGTAAGGCTATGGCTGACCGCCTGTCTGCATTTATCAATCACCATGCGGCGAAAGCACATTTCCGGGTGCCGGATAATCTTTATGCTCAGTGTGTGAACCTCATCGAGTTAGTGCAGCCCCTTGCGATTGTAGAAGACAAGTATGAATCAAATTATCAGGAGATGGTTCAGGCAAAAGATGAAGGCCGCCTGATTGAGGAATTCCACCATGTGTTTGATCATTTGGTTGGGTCTGAGAATCCTGAGCAAAAACATGTGTACCGAGCTATCGCTTTACACTTCCTAGCCCAAGAGGACAACCTTATGGCCAAAGTTCGTTCTTCGCCTGCCTGGGAGTTGCTCATTCTTGAGGTTGGCACCATTGCTACATGCTGGATTAACACCGGAGAGCCCATTAAAACCTGGCGTGGCATCATGGCACTGTCGGGAATGTTTCAGCTTGGCGAGATATACGCTGGCCATCAGCTAGCACAATCACTTTTTGATAAGGCTGATACGACCCGGATTGATAAGCAGCTGGCGTTAGAGGTGATTGAGATGACCTTTGAACAATATCGACAGCGTCGGACCCAGGGGCCAGTATTTGCGCATGGTGATTCCGAAACCGATCTCTATCGCAATTACAACACTATCCTGGGAGAGGCTATTCGTAACAGTGATGATCCGGTGGAAGTGGATCGACTAACGCGTAATTTGGTAACCATACAGCTTGAGGGCGCTGAAAAGCGCATGGAAGGCTTTGCAGCCTGCGCACTGTGCATCCTGACCCCGGATTTTTTGCCGCTGCACGGTGTTGATCCCGAAAACGAGCGCCTGCACGCGCTACGCCATAAAATTTCTGCCTTCCCAGATACTGAAGCCTGGTGCCGTGAGCTGGCAACGACCCCCCAAATTAAATCCCTTCAGGCGCGATTTTACTAAATCGCGTTGACTCAATACCCCGGTCAATCGCTGGCCGGTCTCATTTGTGCATCCCCAAAATAAGAGGAAGAGAGAATGACAATTCAAAATTGCCCAGTATGCCGTGGCAGAGACGGCCTGTTCGAAGTTACCTGCCCGGAGTGCGATGGAGCGGGTTACAGCCCGGAAGAGGACAAACCCTTTGCACAATGCCACACTTGCTATGGTGATGGTACGATTGAAACGTCAGTCTGTCCCCGCTGCGGAGGTGTGGGCGAAGTAGACGATGATGACGACGAATATGAAGAGGAAGAGGTAGGTGATGACGACGACAGGGACGATGAGGAAGACTAACGTCCGCATTTCCACTCGCCCTTCAACTCGTTAACACGGCGTTCAGTGTGAAACCAAGGTATCTGGACGAAGCGTAAGGCTAGTGCATAGGCGCATCAACCCAACGTGTACAAATACTAGTTCAGATATCATGGTAATAAAGTTACAAGGCCATCCGAAAGTGAGTGGCCTTCACCGATACTCGAATCCGCTGCATGTTCATTTTTTTTGAACCACCTAAGCTCGAAACTCTCTAGGAAAAAACCTTCAAATGCCGTGAGTTAACTATTTGTTCTGTTGAACAATTTGTAAAAGTTGGTAGGATCCTATCTCACATCTGGTCATACTATCCTGAGGGCGGTAGCGTTACCAACGTTACCTAGGTTTTTATGAGGAAAAGGTGATAAGTGGAGGCAGGGCTAAGTGAGTAAACCCTCGATTAGGGAGGCTCACATGATAACGTCGACCTTCAAGATGCCGCTTATGCAGAATTTGAGCGAATTTCAAGAGTAAGCTCTAAAACTACAAACAGGGGTAGGCTGGCCGCATCTACCGTAGTAATCGACGTTTCCGACCGATGACTCTGCATCCACCTATCCACAAAGACGTTAGTACTCAATGAACCAATAGGTTACAATAAGGACTTATCAAAATTGGCAGAACACAGTTTTTGAAGATTAAGGAGTTCAATAAATGCACAAGAAAGATAATTACGAAGATGCTATTGAGCTTGAGAATCAAGATGAACTTGAATTGAACTCTCATCCGCATCAGATGGACACTGATACGGAAGTTCGGATTGCTAAAGAACAATCAAGCGTCTTTGAGTTATTGAGAAAAGAAGGCAACGGAAAGCTAGTCTTAGCACCTGACTTTCAAAGAAAAGATGTATGGGATAGAAAGCACCAATCTGAGTTGATTGAATCAATATTAATGGGCATCCCGATACCATTAATTTATCTTTTTGAAAATGAAAATGGAATTCGTCAAATTATTGATGGAAAACAACGTGTATCGGCTTTAAAAGAATTTTTAAACAATAGATTCCGTTTGACAGACCTGTCAATGTTTCCTAATTTGAAAGGGATGAAATTTTCAGATATCCCGCAATTACTTCAATCAAAACTCGAAGACTATCAATTGCATTGCTACATAATCCAACCGCCTACTCCAGAACATGTGAAGTTCAATATTTTTGAGAGGGTCAACCGTGGTGGTATAAATCTTAATAAGCAAGAGATGAGGCATGCACTATATCAAGGGAAATCCACGAAATTAATACAAGAACTTGCAGAAAGTGATGAGTTTAAACTCTCTACTGGTGGTGGAGTGAAGCCTGAAAGAATGAGAGACAGATATCTAGTTCTGCGGTTCATCAGTTTTTATTTATTGATGACCGAAAAAAAAGCTTTTATTCAATATCGTTCAGATATTGATACTTTTCTGGCCTCAACAATGAAATTTATAAATTCAAAGGCTAGTGATCACATAATTGAAAAAGTCAAAGAAGCTTGCTTAAAGGGGATGAGAAACATCTATCGTCTAATGGGCGATGAGGCATTTAGATTTAAACCAAAAGCAGGTGGTAACAGAAGGCCAGTAAATATGGGGCTTTTCGAAATGTTTGTGTTTGCATTTAGTTTTGTCGATGCAGATAAGCTAGATGATTATGATATTGAAGATTATATAAATGATTATAAAAGTAATTTTGAAGAGCTTGGCATATTTTCAGGTTCAATTGACACAAATGAATATGTAAAGATTAGATTTGATTTTGCAGCTGAAATTACAAAGGGCTTAAAAAATGCTTACTCAGGTTAACATTAAAAATTTTAAAAGTATTAATGATGAAAAATTAAAGCTAACACCTTTAACGATACTAACTGGAACTAACTCTTCAGGAAAGTCGAGTGTAATTCAAGCAATCATGTTGATGATCATGAATAGTACTGAAAGCAACCAATTTAGTATGGAAAGTTTGCTTAGATATGTTGGCGAATTCAAAACTATAAGAAACAAGAGAACCAATGCAAAAACAATCGAAATATCATTGCATGACAAAAATAATGAAGTCCATACTGTTATTTTTAACAATGATGGCATTACAAAAAAAAGCGCGGAATTATATTATTATGAGCAGGCAAAATATAAACAATTCCCTGAACTTCTTTATCTAAATGCAAATAGGCTTGGTGCACAAGACTTTGTTCCTACTTCTAATCGTAGAGTAGGAGAACAAGGTGAATTTTTATTTTCTACTTTTGAAAAAATAAAAACTGAAATAGCAGAAGAGTCCTTGATAAAATTCGAGGATTCTAAAACTATATCATTTCAAGTTGCTGAGTGGTTAAGCTATATAACCGGAACCACCTCAGAACTCAAAACAGAGAAGGTTGGTGAGCAGGTTAATATTTACTTTAGCATCAAGGATTTAGAGGGTGATGTATCCCCTTTCAATCTTGGCGCAGGCATGAGCTATATAAGTAAGGTTATTATAATTTGCCTAATGGCCAAAAAAGGCGATTTAGTTATTTTGGAAAATCCAGAAGTACAATTACATCCTAAAGCTCAAGCTCACCTAGGCGAATTCCTTACCTTTGTTGCAAATGGTGGCGTTCAACTTATAGTAGAAACTCATTGCGAACATTTATTAAATAAAATAGCGTATCAAATTTTTGATGATAAATTTTCTAATAACGATTTAGTTATACACTATAAATCAAATGTTGAAAACAACTTTACAACACTTTTAATAGATGAGAATGGAAGTTATACAGATTTGAATGGTCAACCAACTAGCTTTCCATCAGGATTCTTTGATGCAACTCTTAATGATCTTTTGAGTATGAGGTAACTATGTTAGGGAAGATGGTTTTAGACAATTCCTTGTTAATCGCTTATGAAAATAAAAAAGAATCAAAAACATTTAAACTACTAATGAGGAAGTTCACACATCCTTACGCGACTAACTGGAAACAGATTAAAGCTGCATTAAAAGAAGGGCTTGAACTACCTAACCATGTTCAAATATTGTCTCAAATGGCACAGTTGCCAGAGAGTAACGATGATCTAATTACGTTGGCCTCAAAAACCATATTCAAAATAATTTTAACTGAGGACAGTTCCAAAGCCTTTCCATATGTACATTTCAAGAATGACATGGTTAATAAAAATATTGTTTTTTCATTATCTAGTACTGATAGCAGACAAGACTTGATCAGTTATTTTGGAATGATGTGCAGCAACGCCACAAAAATAACAATTTGCGATAACTATTTTTCTGAAAACTGGATGGAAAACAACAAGTTATTCTATCAAGTTCTTCCCAGAAGGAGGTTGCACATTGAATATGCCGAAGTTGCATCTGGAATTAGTGCAAGAGCAAATAGCTCAGAAATAACTAATACATTTCTGCATACCATATGCACAGATTGGACATCAAGCGTATCAGCACTTCAAAAATACTCAAATTGTCACGACCGATATCTGTTAATTGAGTCACCTGGAAGCAAAATAGAAGTTATGCTATCAAGCGGTTTTCACCATCTTTGGAAGGCTAATCCTAAGGAGATTACTTGTGTCTTTACAGAAATCCTACTGTAAACACAATAGAAAAACGAAATGAGGATTATTAGGGATGTAAGTATCCCGCATAATCGTGCTGATCTCCTCCCTGAAAACAGTGCCAGTCTAAACTGAAGTATCCGGTCTTTCTTCCATCTCGCTGGGAGGCACATCGCCATGAAAAAGACCCGTTATACCGAAGAACAGATTGCGTTTGCGCTGAAACAGGCAGAAACCGGGACCCGCGTCGGGGAAGTCTGCAGAAAGATGGGCATTTCTGAGGCTACCTTTTACAACTGGAAAAAGAAATTTGCCGGTCTGGGCGTGACTGAACTGCGACGTCTGAGGCAACTGGAGGATGAAAATCAGCGGCTGAAGAAACTGGTGGCTGATCTGAGTCTGGACAAAGAGATGCTTCAGGAGGTGCTGAAGCAAAAGTTCTGAGGCCGGCTCAGAAACGCCAGGCGGTGCATTTCCTGCTGGAAGCTTACCGTATCAGCGTCCGGCGGGGTTGCGGGCTGCTGATGCAGAGCAGAACTGTTTACCACTGGCTGAGCCGGCGTGATGATCGGGCGATAACCCTGCGCATCAGGGAGATAGCAGAAACCCGGATACGCTACGGTTGTCCACGCATTCATATCCAGTTACGTCGGGAGGGCTGGCTTGTTAGCAACAAGAAAACCCACCGGATTTATTGCCTGGAAGGACTGAATCTGCGCAGAAAGCGGCCCCGCAGACATTTCAGTGCAGCACGCCGTCAGCAGCGCCCGACGCTGACGCATGTCGATCAGTGCTGGAGTATGGATTTTGTGTCGGATAATCTGTTTAACGGGCGACGTTTTCGGGCACTGACTGTAGTGGATAATTTTAGTCGGGAATGTCTGGCGATCCATGCCGGAAAATCGCTGAAAGGTGACGATGTGGTCAGCGTAATGGAAGCGCTTCGGGTACTGGGTAAGCGCCTGCCGGTACGTATTCAGACGGATAACGGCAGCGAGTTTATCTCGAAAAGTCTGGATAAATGGGCGTATGAACACGGTGTCACGATAGACTTCTCCCGCTCCGGAAAACCGACAGATAATCCGTTTATTGAATCATTTAACGGTAGTCTGCGGGACGAATGTCTGAACATTCACTGGTTTTTGTCACTGGAAGATGCGCAGGACAAACTCGACAATTGGCGCAGGGAATACAATCATGAAAGAACGCATTCATCATTAAATGACATGACTCCGGCTGAATTTATCCGAAGTCTCCAGAAAGACGAAGATCTCTGATTTAGCACTGCACTGATTTTGGGCCAGGGTCAGTCAAACGCTGGTATCTTAATTACAGCGTTGATAGTTAGGGGTTATTCCATACTTGTTAAATGTCAAAATATTGATAAATGTTTTATAGATAACAGTAAGTTAGCCATATTTTTCATTGACCTTTCATTTGTGACGAAGCAAACTGACCTGAATAGTCGCATAGGTATGTCATATGATTCCTGATATTGAACTTAGAGATATTCAGCCAAAGGGAAACAGTGATGTCCCGTCGTCTTCGCACATCCAGACTGGATTACCGATTCCAAAAACAGTGCGGGTTCAGTTCTTTAGCCCTGACGAATGGGAGTCGTTTACAGAGGAATGGGCAAGTTATCTCAAAAATGAATATGTTGCAGCCAGACGCTTTGGGGGTTCTGGTGATCTTGGGATAGATATTGCTGGTTTCTGTTCTGACAAGGGATTCGAGGCGGTATGGGATAACTATCAATGCAAGCGGTATGGACATCCTCTTCGGCCTGGTGATATTTGGGTTGAAATTGGCAAGATTATTTATTACTCATATCTTGGCAAATATACCCCTCCACGAAAGCATTTTTTTGTTTGCTCTCAGGGAATCGGAACCAGTCTTGAACAGTTGTTGAACAAGCCTACTGAGTTGAAAGAAAAATCGATTGAAAACTGGGATAATTACTGTCTAAAGGGTATTACTTCTACTGCTGAAATTCCGTTGACTGGTGCATTAAGAGCTTACCTTGACGCATTTGATTTCACTATTTTTTCATCAAAATCGATAGTTGAGCTTATCGAAAGTCATGCCAGAACGGGTTTTCACTCGGTTCGCTTTGGTGGCGGGTTGCCGTATCGGCCTAACCCATCTTCTCCACCAACCATACCGACGGAAAATGAAAGCCGATACATTCGCCAGTTGCTTGATGCCTATGGAGACCATTTAGGCACAAATTTACCAGACGCTGCTTCGTTGGCGTCACACAATCAATTTCGTAGTGACTATCTTCGCCAGCGCGAACGTTTTTATCACGCAGAATCGCTAAAGAATTTTGCGCGAGATACTGTTCCTGCGGGGACATTTGATGCCTTACAGGATGAAATCTACCATGGTGTAATTGATGTCTGCGAAGATTATCACTTGAGTGGGTTTGCGAGAATGAAAGAAACTATGAAGCACGCTACCACTATCGCGGTCACATCGAATCCGTTGGTCACTTCAATTAAAACACAAGATCGCCAAGGCATATGCCATCAGTTGGCTAATGACGATCGCCTGATTTGGGTGCCAGATAATGAATCATAAAAAACATCCAGAGCCCTTCAATAGTCCTTTCGAAACCGGAATACGTTCGCTTGCGATTCTGGTTGCAGCCTTCCCTGAGTCTTATGATTTGCAACGGCTGGTTGAAATGGATTATCTCGTTGTGCATTCCGGTGATGCTGATGGTCCTGACAGTTTGCATGCCCCACTACCGATGCGTGCGGGCGAACTACTAGTCAGGCATGGTTTGATTGAAAAGGGATTGATGCTCATGATGAGCAGGGGGCTCGTGCAACGTGTTTCAACTAGTGATGGGTTCAACTATCTTGCTGGCGAGCTCGCGGCACCTTTTATCTCTTCTCTTACGACTGAATATTCATGTCGACTAAAAGTTTGTGCTGAATGGGTAATTGGTGAATTTAAAGACCTGCCTACGCAGGAAATACGGAACATTACACATCGCTTGTTTCAGCAGTGGTCGAGTCAGTTCCAAAGTATTCAGTCATCTGGAGGATGATGATGAGCGATAATTATTTGCAGCTTAGAAAAATTTTGTTCCGTGGCCAAACCAAAGAATCCGTTTTATCTTTTTCATCCGGTATTAATGTGATTTGTGGGGCTTCCGATACCGGCAAATCATTCCTAGCAGAAACTCTGGATTTTATGCTGGGTGGAACGGAGCTCAGGGTAATTACAGAATTAGCTGCTTATGCAGAAATAACTCTCGATTTTGTCACCAGTGATGGTCGAAGTTGGCGTCTACAACGTGCAGTTACTGGCGGGAATTTCAAGTTAACTGATTTGGATGAGCCAGACTCGAAACCTATCGTGCTAAAACAGAAGTACGTCCGGGGTAAAACGGATAATATCTCCAGTTTTTTACTTGAACAGATTGGCTTGCCGAATAAGGAGATTTTGAAAAGTAGTACCAAAGCTACGACTCAGGGACTGAGCTTCCGCAATCTGGCGAGGCTTGCTCTGGTTCAGGAAGATGAAATTCAGCATAAAGGCTCTCCCTTTTGGAGTGGGCAGTTCACAACCAAAACCGCTGAACTGGCAACGGTCAAACTTCTGCTGACAGGGGTTGATGATTCTGCGGTCGTTGCAGTAAGTGGCGATGGTGTAAGCAATACGTCTCAGATTATGTTGATTGATGAGTTAATTGCGGAGTTAGCCATTGAAATTAAGGATATGGGAGAAGAGCGTGATGATCTGGCCTCCCAACTGACTCGCCTTGAACAATCTATTGAGAGTCAACGTGAATCGCTTACTGCCGCACAGCAGCAACTAGAGCGGTTATTACAGCAAAGGGGACTGGCCTTTGATGAGCGAAACAAAATCCAGGGACGACTGGATGAGATATCCGAACTACTTGCCAGATTTACACTTCTGAATGAGCATTATGTTATAGATATCAACCGTCTGAAATCCATTCAGGAGAGTGGGTTAATCTTCATGCATATTAACGTGGTTCCTTGCCCTCATTGTGGAGCGAGTCCTGCTCACCAACACCTGGAACAAATATGTGATGGAGATGTAGATTCAATCATTACTTCAGCAACTGCCGAGATGCAAAAGACCGAACGACTTTTGGCTGAGCTGAATTGTACAGTCAGAGATCTTGTCAGCGAAAAGCAACGCCTTGAGAAGCAATGCATTGTCCATGAAGAGGATTATTTGCGTCTGGATAAAGCCATTCGGGAAACTATTGCTCCTGAAGTTGACAGTTTCAGGCATTCGTATGCTGAACTGATCGACGAACGGGCCATTGTCCAGCAATCTATTGATTTGTTCTCAAGATTGGACCGGCTGGAAAGCAGGAAAGTGAAATTACAAAGTGATACTCCGGTAAAAAAAGAAAAAAGTGCGGTGCAAAACGGCATTCCAGAGTCTGTTGCCCATAGTCTGTCGTTAAAAATCTCCTCTATATTAAAAGACTGGCATTTTCCCGGAGCATGCCAGGTATTTTTTGACAAAAATACTTCGGATTTTGTAATTGATGGAAAACCTCGCGGTAGCCGGGGAAAGGGGCTACGAGCAATTACCCATGCGGCAGTCAGTGTCGGACTACTTGAGTTTTGCCAGGAAAATGGGCTATCGCATCCGGGATTCCTAGTTCTGGATTCCCCTCTACTGGCTTACTACAAACCAGAAGGTGAAGATGATGTGGCTTTGCAAGGTACTGACTTGAAAGAGAAATTCTATGATTATCTTGTGAAGCACCATAATGAAGATAGTCAGATCATTATTATAGAAAATCCGCATCCACCGCAAAGCATGAATAAACAGATTACTATGACGGTATTCACTGGTAATCCTAGGGTTGGCCGTTTCGGGTTGCTTTGATTAGGTGGATGGTTTGAATGGAAACACAATGCACAATGTCGTGCAGTTGTTGCTGCGCACAATGGTCGTTTATGGACGAAGTTATCACTTCAGTCAAAGGAATTTTAAGTAGCTAAGCTGCGCGTTGGATAGGTAATGAAATGTAACACAAACAGATATTATAGCGACCGTGGCATGTGCCATATCAGGGGTCGCCGCGCTATTTTCAGGAATAGCATTATGTCAATCAGCAAAAGCAAACCGCAGAGCAAATCAGGTATCAGAGCGAGGCTTGCGTATTGATTTAGTTGATTATCGTATGAATATACGGAATGCGTTCACGTTAATTATGGATGAGTTCGAGGCGCAGAGATACGGGCCAGCAGATAACTATATTATTCAATCAAAAATCACCTTCCGTGATGCGGGTATATTTTTTGGTAATGACGTAAGTGAATTTCTTACCGAGTTAATGAGACAAATTAGCACCTACAGCGAGATATTTAAAACTAGGACAATTGGCCGTCTTATTTTTGACCCTCAAGGATATGTTAGAGAGGAAGAGCAACGATTAGAACAAATAAGGCTATGGGTGATAGCACAGCGTGGGCCCGGCAATGACATGTTCGACAGAATCATAAGTGTTTCATGATACACACTAGACCCGGCCTCAGTGCCGAGTGTTTAATTTTCCTCACTCCAACCGTCGCCTCACCGTCCCCCAAACGAATCGGAACAGCTGTTCCATGAACAGTCAGATGGTGTGGACAAAATTAGTTGCCCACTACACTTCAAGACTATAAATTCTGGAGTAACAGTCTGTTAGCTTCCTTCATGGGCCAGTCATGGAGAGTTGTTAAGCATGGCTGTTTGCGATAAGCTTTAGATACTCTTTAGCGTTGGACGGTTACGTCTAGTCGGGTGATTAGCCAGACTCTAACTTATTGAACGTATTAAGGGTTGCGAAAGTGTCGCAACCCGAGATCGTTCCTCTCTCGGGTTGCGACACTTTCGCTTCCTCAAGTAAAGAGTGAAGCCCGGCGTAAATGCGCCGGGCCATTTTCAGGTACTGTTATGTCTGTTATTCGTAGATTAGCTGCGGTTTTACGTCAAAGTGACTCTGGTATCAGCGCCTTTCTTGTGACCGCCCCGAGAAAGTACAAAGTTTACAAAATCCCTAAGCGTACGACGGGGTTTAGAGTCATTGCCCAGCCTGCCAAAGGGCTAAAAGATATCCAGCGAGCCTTTGTTCAGCTCTATAACTTCCCTGTTCATGATGCTTCAATGGCCTATATGAAAGGGAAGGGAATTCGTGATAATGCTGCAGCACACGCTGGCAACCAGTATCTCCTGAAGGCGGATCTGGAGGATTTTTTTAACTCAATTACACCAGCAATTTTTTGGCGGTGCATTGAAATGTCATCTGCGCTGACACCTCAATTTGAACCCCAAGATAAGTTTTTTATTGAAAAGATCCTTTTCTGGCAACCGATAAAGCATCGCAAAACCAAATTGATATTGAGTGTTGGTGCCCCTTCTTCACCAATCATATCCAATTTCTGTATGTATGAGTTCGATAATCGAATTCATGCGGCTTGCAATAAGCTGGAGATAACATACACACGTTATGCAGATGACCTCACATTCTCGTGTAATATCCCTAATGTACTGAAAGCTGTTCCTTCAACACTTGAGGCGTTACTGAAGGATTTATTCGGAAGCGAGCTCAGACTTAATCACAGCAAAACGGTTTTCTCATCAAAAGCACATAACCGGCATGTGACTGGCGTAACAATAAATAATGAAGAGAAATTGTCACTAGGGCGCGATAGAAAAAGATTTATCAAACACCTGATTAACCAGTACAAGTATGGGCTCCTTGATAATGAGGATAAAGCTTATCTGACCGGGCTGTTAGCATTTGCCAGCCATATCGAACCTGGGTTCATCACACGGATGAACGAAAAATACTCATTAGAACTCATGGAGCGCCTGAGAGGACAGAGATGACCAAACAATACGAAAGAAAAGCAAAGGGTGGAAATTTACTGTCAGCGTTCGAACTTTACCAACGTAATAATGATAATGTGCCTGGTCTGGGTGAAATGTTGGTGGATGAGTGGTTCGAAACCTGTAGGGATTACATTCAGGATGGACACGTTGATGAGTCAGGAACGTTTCGTCCAGATAATGCGTTCTATCTTCGCCGCCTGACGCTAAAGGACTTTCGCCGTTTCTCTCTTCTTGAAATCAAATTCGAAGAAGATCTGACAGTCATTATTGGCAACAATGGTAAAGGTAAGACAAGCATCTTATATGCGATCGCAAAAACGCTGAGTTGGTTCGTCGCGAACATCCTGAAGGAAGGTGGTAGTGGACAAAGGTTAAGCGAACTGACTGACATAAAAAATGACGCTGAAAACAGGTATGCCGATGTCAGCAGCACTTTCTTCTTTGGCAAAGGACTTAAGAGTGTGCCGATCAGATTGTCACGCTCAGCCCTTGGTACAGCAGAAAGGCGGGACAGCGAGGTTAAGCCTGCAAGGGATTTAGCTGATATATGGCGAGTCATCAATGAGGCGAAGACGATCAACTTGCCGACGTTTGCTCTTTACAACGTTGAGCGATCGCAACCCTTTAACCGCAATACAAAAGATAATGCCGGACGCAGAGAAGAGCGTTTTGATGCCTATAGTCAAGCACTGGGTGGCGCAGGTCGTTTCGATCATTTCGTTGAGTGGTACATTTACCTGCATAAGCGTACCATATCAGATATCTCAAGTTCAATTAAAGAACTTGAACAACAAGTTAATGACTTACAGCGTTCCGTTGATGGCGGTATGGTTTCGGTAAAATCACTTCTGGAACAGATGAAGCTAAAGCTTAGTGAAGCTTCAGAAAGAAACGATGCTGCGGTTTCCTCGAAAATGATAACTGAGTCTGTTCAAAAAAGTGTTGTTGAGAAATCAATCTGCTCGGTTGTACCTAGTATCAGTAAGATATGGGTTGAAATGACAACGGGTTCTGATTTAGTCAAAGTTACCAATGATGGGCATGATGTTACTATTGACCAATTGTCTGACGGGCAGCGTGTATTTCTGTCGTTGGTGGCTGATCTTGCGCGAAGAATGGTCATGCTTAATCCCCTACTGGAAAATCCATTAGAGGGACGTGGCATTGTTTTAATTGATGAAATAGAACTTCACCTTCATCCTAAGTGGCAGCAGGAAGTTATCCTGAACCTGCGCAGTGCATTCCCTAACATTCAATTTATTATTACAACACACAGTCCCATTGTTCTTTCTACTATTGAGAAACGCTGTATTCGTGAGTTTGATCCCAACGATGATGGCAACCAATCATTCCTTGATTCTCCCGATATGCAAACAAAGGGAAGTGAGAATGCTCAAATTCTTGAGCAGGTAATGAACGTACATCCTACACCGCCTGGTATTGCGGAATCTCATTGGTTAGGTGACTTTGAACTATTGCTTTTAGATAATTCGGGAGAACTCGATAACCAGTCTCAAGAGCTTTACGACCAAATAAAGACGCACTTTGGCATCGATAGTGCTGAGTTGAAGAAAGCAGACAGCCTTATTCGCATTAATAAGATGAAGAATAAAATAAACAAGATAAGGGCCGAGAAGGGAAAATAGGAATGAAAGAGTTAGCTCGGCTGGAGAGTCCGGAGATTCTGGACCAGTATACAGCCGGTCAAAATGACTGGATGGAGATTGATCAGTCTGCGGTATGGCCGAAATTAACTGAAATGCAGGGTGAGTTTTGTGCTTATTGTGAGTGCCGGTTGAATAGACGTCATATTGAGCATTTCAGGCCAAGGGGAAAATTTCCTGCTCTGACGTTTATCTGGAGTAACCTGTTTGGTTCTTGTGGCGATTCCAAAAAAAGTGGCGGGTGGTCACGTTGCGGTATATATAAGGACAATGGTGCTGGCGCCTACAATGCTGATGATCTAATAAAACCTGATGAAGAAAACCCTGACGACTACCTGCTATTTCTCACTACCGGAGAGGTTGTACCAGCTATCGGACTCACGGGGAGAGGGCTTAAAAAAGCGCAAGAAACTATCCGTGTTTTTAACCTGAACGGTGACATAAAGTTGCTTGGTAGTCGCAGAACTGCAGTGCAAGCAATCATGCCTAATGTCGAATATTTGTATTCTCTGCTCGAAGAGTTTGAAGAAGATGACTGGAATGAAATGCTCAGAGATGAGCTCGAAAAGATAGAGTCTGATGAATTCAAAACGGCGCTAAAACATGCATGGACTTCCAACCAAGAGTTCGCATAGCCATAAAGTTTCGACAACTAAAAAAAAGAGAGTGCTGAACTTTATTAAAGAGTTGCATCCGGTACTGGACTGACCACGCTCCTGTAGACAGTTTCTGTCCTCACGGCGAGGCCTTTTCGAAGGCCTCCGGGCTGACGCCACCGAGGTGGCTGTGGCGCCGGGCCCGATTGTAGAACACTTCAATGTAATCGAAGATATCCGCCCGGGCCAGATCCCGGGTTTTATAGATACGTTTTCTGATCCGCTCTTTTTTCAGTGAACTGAAGAACGATTCGGCCACCGCATTATCCCAGCAGTTGCCACGCCGGCTCATACTCGGGGTCAGGTTATTGGCCCGGCAGAAGCGCTGCCAGTCGTCACTGCCGTACTGGCTGCCCTGGTCTGAGTGAACGATAACCTCGTCGTCGGGTTTACGTCGCCAGACCGCCATCATCAGCGCATCCAGCGCCAGTTCGCGTGAGAGAGTGGGTTTCATCGACCAGCCGACCACGTTACGGGCGAAGAGATCGATAACCACCGCCAGATACAACCATCCCTGCCAGGTACGGATATAAGTAATATCGGTGACCCAGACCTGGTTGGCCCGGACAACGGTGAACTGCCGCTGCACGCGATTAGGAGCAACGACTGAAGGCCTTCCAGCGATACGACGTGGCGCTTTATAGCCGCGCACGGCTTTGATCCGGTTCAGTTGCATGATACGGCCCACCCGGTTTTTGCCGCAGGTTTCACCGATTTCATTCAGATCGCCATGAACCCGACGATAGCCATAGACGCCACCGCTCAGGGAATATGAATCGCGGATGAGCGTCAGCAGACGCTGGTTATCTTTATCCCGCGCAGAGACCGGATTATGCAGCCACGCATAAAACCCGGCCCGGGCAACGCACAAAACCCGACACATCGTCATGACACCCCATACAGTGCGGTGCTCATTGATAAAGCGGTACTTCAGTCGGGCTCCCTTGCAAAGTACCGCGCGGCCTTTTTCAGAATATCCCGTTCTTCCTCAGTGCGCTTCAGTTGGGCCCTGAGCTTCAGGATCTCGCTTTTCGCTTCCAGTAAATCACGGGCATGCTGTTCGCTGTTATCGGGTTTAATTGCCCGTAACCACTTATAGAGACTGTGTGCGGAAACGCCCAGCCGGTCAGAAACTTCGGCCACGGAATAACCGCGTTCCGTTATCTGACGGACGGCTTATTCCTTAAATTCAGGTTTAAATCGTGGTGTGCCCATACGCTCCTCCTATGCTCAAACTATAGGGCAGGATCGTCTACCGGGGTGGGGTCAGTCCAGGATCGTCTACCGGGGTGGGGTCAGTCCATTACTAACTGATGGTTGTAGCTAATACTGGGGGCAGGTCACTGATGTTGCATATGGTAGCTCGGTTTCAAGCAGAGCAACGGTGCTGCAACAGAAAACCGGTAGCCCTGTGCAATTTGAGATAACCAAAGGGACAAGAGAAGCTGTTGCTGCATTGATAAAGCTTGGCAATTTGCACAGTAAAGACTTCTTGTTTCGGTCTCGGATCGGAACTAACCGGCACATATCAACCCGACAATACAGCCGAATTTTTCATGGGTGGGTAGAAAAGCTTGGTCTCGAAGCTTCGCTTTACAGCACACATTCCATGAGAAGAACAAAACCTTACCTGATATACAAGAAAACCAAGAATCTCCGGGTGATCCAACTTCTGTTGGGCCATAAGAAACTGGAAAGCACAGTCCGTTATCTGGGCATCGAAGTCGATGATGCGTTAGTGATCTCTGAATCGGTTGAAGTCTAAGGTTGTCAGGGCTGCAACAGCAGCCCTGTGCCAGTAGCGGACGTTGCTAGTGTATTAGCTAATCTCTGGGGTATTGCCATTAATTTGGATTGATGCTGAATTGCTATAAGTGATAATTTCTGATTGAGGGGTACTCACTTATAGTCGCTAATCAACTATTATGAAACGTTTTTAAAAATTCGAATAGTCTCCTGCGGAAGTGTTCTTTAATATTTCCAATGTGTGCCATCAATTGTTCATGTGATTTCTCGGTTTGCTGGATTTTGGTCAGATCATGTGTGTTCACGCTCTGAATACGAAAAACCGTAGCCCCTTGACTTTGGACATAAGAATCTCTTAGTTTATCATTACGAACATTATCTGAATTAAGATGCATCGGGCCATCAAATTCAACGATCACTTTTGCTACAGAGTATTCAATCAATTCTTTAATAATCACCAATTCCAAGGATAAGTCTAATTCATACGATCCTCTTGCATTCAAACCTAGAGATATCTTTGGTACTTTTAATTCTGGACTAATTCGAAAGCAATGAGAGATATTTGTAGAAAATTCCAAATCGTTTGAAAATATACCGTTAGCAGCCAATGTCTCCAATGTGAAAACTGGATAGGCATTATTAGATGTTGTTAACGAGTTAACTTTGAACGCTGGATATTCAGTTAGTGTAGAAATTAATTCTACAGTCCCTTTTAATGCAGGAAGGCTGACATTAGGGTTTTTTGAAAGGCATAGCATTAGCAAACTTGCTTTATATCCTAGTTTTTTTGATAGCTCATTATAAGGTAATGGAGTGAACGTAAAACTACTAACTCCCAAAGAATAGGCTGTCCGCTCAACGGTTTCGCGGGAAACTGGCGACGCTGATTCATCGATGGTTAAATTAAACATTCTCGATATCCTAGTAGCAATGCTGTCCTTTGATACTAGCGGAAAGAGAACGTTTATGGCAGGTTTTAATTATAACAAAACATTATAAAAAACTATGAAATGAATGAAAATACCATTCATTTATCAGCCTCCGTCAGCAGGAAAATGTCCGCTCCTCGCTCAAAGCTGCCTGTCATGCTTGCTTAAAAAACAGGCTTAACGTAGGATATTTAATGAGATGGTCACTCCCTCCTTCCCGGTACTATGCTGAGGACAGGCTTTCATTCGGAGAACTATCATGGAAAACATTGCGCTCATTGGTATCGATCTGGGTAAAAACTCTTTCCATATTCATTGCCAGGATCGTCGCGGGAAGGCTGTTTACCGTAAAAAATTTACCCGGCCAAAGTTGATCGAATTTTTGGCGACATGCCCCGCTACAACCATCGCAATGGAAGCCTGTGGCGGTTCTCACTTTATGGCACGCAAGTTGGAAGAGTTGGGGCATTCCCCAAAGCTGATATCACCACAATTTGTCCGCCCGTTCGTTAAAAGCAATAAAAACGACTTTGTCGACGCCGAAGCTATTTGTGAAGCTGCATCGCGTCCGTCTATGCGTTTTGTGCAGCCCAGAACGGAATCTCAGCAGGCAATGCGGGCTCTGCATCGTGTCCGTGAATCCCTGGTTCAGGATAAGGTAAAAACAACCAATCAAATGCATGCTTTTCTGCTGGAATTTGGCATTAGCGTTCCCCGAGGAGCTGCCGTTATTAGCCGACTGAGTACCATTCTTGAGGATAATAGTTTGCCTCTTTACCTCAGCCAGTTATTGCTGAAATTACAACAGCATTATCACTATCTTGTTGAGCAGATTAAAGATTTGGAATCCCAGTTGAAACGAAAGTTGGACGAAGATGAGGTTGGACAGCGCTTGCTGAGCATTCCCTGCGTCGGAACACTGACAGCGAGTACTATTTCAACTGAGATTGGCGACGGGAAGCAGTACGCCAGCAGCCGTGACTTTGCGGCGGCAACAGGGCTTGTACCTCGGCAGTACAGCACGGGAGGTAGGACGACATTGCTGGGAATTAGTAAGCGAGGTAATAAAAAGATCCGAACTTTGTTGGTTCAATGTGCCAGGGTATTCATACAAAAACTGGAACACCAGTCTGGCAAATTGGCCGATTGGGTCAGGGATTTACTGTGCCGGAAAAGCAACTTTGTCGTCACTTGTGCTCTGGCAAACAAGCTGGCCAGAATAGCCTGGGCCCTAACGGCACGACAGCAAACTTATGTAGCATAACGGCAGAAATACACCGGTTTAAAGAATTACTGATCTGGTTTTGCGAATACTGATATTGATGATACTAACGGCCCACCGGCCTGTTGAGGAACCTGTAAAACGGAAAGGCTCATTGAAGCCGTATATTTTCTGGAGGTTCATCAGGCGCGGAACTCATCAAGGCGCGGGAATAAAATCCCATTCAGACGCCGGATAGATTCAAGCAAGCCAACTTGTCGTCAAAATCGGTGTTGCAAAAACGGGAGTGACCATAGATTCCGTTTTCCAAGCGGACCCCATAAGTGGCGCATTAGGCACAAGTGGTTGAGGGGATGGGAAGCCATAACGGAAAATGATTTTGACAGTGACAACGCAGCTTTCAGTTATAAATATGACTACTTTTTAAGAAGTGATTTTTCAAAAAATAGAAATACATAACAAATTTTCTAATGGTGCCAAATGGAAAGTATCGCGCTATACAACTGGGCTACAAGTGTTTTGTCTTCTATTACAGAAGATTTGAATGATCATTACTATAAAGAAATTAATGGCAGTCTCGCTTTACAATTTGAAACTACAGATATTGTGAACGCTAGAGCTTTAGTTTACTCAGAGCGTGATGAACCACCAAGGCATGCTATATCAATCACATATAAATTAATCCGATCATTATATGATGATGCTGCTGCTTTTGTAGATTATGTTCACTCGGGTAAAGATGATGAAGCTTATGATATGTGGTTTAACGGGCAAACCAACTTTACCACTTTAAGAGATGAGTGGGATAAAACTAATTTTACTAAAAACATTTTTCTAGCAGGTTTGACATGGGTTTTTTTTCATGAGTTAGGACACTTAACTCAGGGCCATTTATTTATAAGGAACAGGTATAGTTCCGATATTAATGTAATGTCTGAAATTCACTTAAATAATTTATCATCAGACAATAACGATGCATCTGCCATTTGGCACGCAACGGAACTTGCAGCCGATTATTTTTCCACATGCATGTGTGTAGTAGAAATTGTTCGACAACTTGCCATTAATGAAAATTGCGAATTGGCAATTTGCTTTTTGACATGTGGTATATCATTAATGTTACATCGTTTTCAAGGCGAAAAATTTTATGAGGTTCAAACAGAACCAGTTGGTACACATCCTAGGCCATTCGTAAGGCTTGAAATGATCGTACCTTTAATTTTTGAATTACTTTCTATTACAAACACAGATCAACGTCGTAGTTATGTGCTTGCAGGTGGTGAATCGGCCAACAGGGTTGGACTGTTCTGGATAAGAAAGACTGGAATAATGGAGGGTATTCCTGAACATTACCTTATCGAAGGTACATTGAACCGGCCTGGAGTTGTTGAGTATTTGAGGCATATTATTTTTATTTGGGATAGCATTTCATCTGAAATCTCTGAGATGTTCACTTTTGGCACAAAAAAAATGCTTCTCAACTTCACGAATGTACTTCGGACTGCACCAGATTTGAATGATGATACACAGGAAAAATAATGCTGCTCAGTGTTAATTAACAATTCGCATAATATAGGGGTTCTGTGCCGGAACCGCCGAAATTTCTGGCGCAGTGAATTAGTCGAATTTTGAAGCATGTTTGGCATGTGCTGACGTGTACGTTGTACGTTGTACGTTTATGGTGCCGTGAGTGAGAATTTATCCGTACCAGCTATGTGAGACGCTGCGGTCAGTGATTTTTCGTTCCAAACGGCCATTTCTTTACTGTCCGGTTGACGGCGGTCTTACGTACAGGCAGACAACCGCATAAATTATGCGTCACGGAAATTTCGGCGGTTCCGGCGTACAACCCCAGATTAACGTCCGCTCATCGCTCACAGCGGACATTTAAATTGGTCAATTTATCCGCACCGAGCCAGAATCGGGCGTGGCTAAACAGTCTGAGTTGATCAATGGGGAAACAGATCAAATGCTTAGAGGCGGTGCCTGATGTCCAGACCTATCAAATAGGCTTGCTCCTATCACCATTCCTCACGCCTTGCCGGTGAATCAAACTCCTTTTCTACAAAATTCGTAGGCTTTGTATAAGTTGAAAGAGGTGCAGAACTGAGCGAAATCTCCACCCCTAAAATATTTAACACTTTGTATAGACGCTCAAAACTTGCTTTTGAAGGATTTGCCTCAAGGCGAGCATAAGTCTGCTGAGTTACACCCAACATGGCAGATAATTCTCTTTGAGTTAATCCTTTTGATTTACGAAAACCAATTAAAAGTGGACGTAACTGGCTTAGAAGTCTAACGGGAAAAATAGTATCCATAAGTACGTGGCCATGTCGATTTCTTCATAATAAATTCAATCCTCATAAAAAACAGCCTGTAAGGTGTTTTATTACTTTACAGTTTAAAAGGTGTAAGGATGAACTCGTTGTTTAACTAGTACTGCTTGAATTTTAAAGGTTGCATCTCGCTCTGGCTGGGATTATATTTATTAAGGACTAGCATATAGTGGTGTACGCTGTTAACCTCATTGTAATGAGGCTGATCAGGGTATGAAGGGAGAGGGCGGACTCTGCTTCGCCCTCTCTTTTTCATGAACTTATTTAACTTTAAATGTTTTTTAAAAGTCATTGCTTTATTGCAATGGTTTTATTAAAAATCCCAATCAATGTGTTTATTTTTTCATTTATCTTAATTTGCTTTTTCTCTTGTTCGAGAGAAAGTTTCCTGAATTCATTTTCCCTGCTCGGCACGGCAATTATCAATTCTTCATAAATCTCCTTTGCTCCTGATACTTTTTCCAACTCGCTGCTGTATTTTTCAATAAGAGTTCTTATTTGAATGTTTACATTGCTATGTTCATAACTGGTGGCACTTGAAATAAGTTGACAGGGGCTTTTTTTGGGTACCTCAATTAACTCTACGTTTTCCTTTACGACATTGAATTCAGATGTGGCTGAGTATAAATATTGATACGCACCTAATTTTCTTACTTTATTTAACAATCCCTTTCTAACCAGACCTTGAATTTGGTTATAAGCAAAAGCTTTTGCCTTTAAATAATTTTTCGGAAGTGAAAATCGCTCGATAAGAATTTTCGCTACTTCGTTACTGGTGAAGTTATCTTTGCCAATATAGATGATTGCAGAAAATATGTACGACTCAGGGTTGGTTACTCTACTATTCATATCACTAAAAAAAGGCTGTTAACTTAGGATTGCTAAGTATACAACAATGACAGATACTTAGACAATCTAAGCATCCGAGGCCGATGAAGATGATTCAGTGTCAGAAAAAAACCCGATACCAGAACGACTTAAAGAAGCGAGATGCAGGGCGGGACTATCACAGCGCTCTCTGGGGCTACTTATTGGCTTTGATCCCGCATCGGCTAGTAGTCGTATGAATCACTATGAGAAAGGGCGCCATGTCCCCGACATTGATACGCTTCGACGGATGGCGGCAGAGTTAAACGTGCCGTTGAACTACTTTTTTTGTGATGATCAGACGACAGCAGAACTTGCATTACTCATATCCCGAATGACAGAGGAAGAGCGAAGTAAACTTATCGAAGCACTCAAAACGTCTTCAGGTGACAACACTGCTGACAAAAAATGATGTTGTACAAACGCCTGCTAAACTTTTTGAAGGTAACAAAAGTGCAGTGCAATAAACCAAGCAGGGCATTACAGTAGTAGACGCCCTCTGAGAAAATGGACTCTAATGAGTGGGCGTTGAAAGTTGCAATGCTCATCTTTCGAATAGAGCAAGGTGTTTATTCATGAGTTCGTAGTGCGAATATACCGCTATATCTATCATTGATCTTTTTTCCTTTTGTGTAATTCCATGATCAAATGCGGAGCAAGAAGGCTTTCTACCGGTATAACCGTATTGATTTTTACCGCTTTGACAATTTCAATCAATGACAAGGTATTCTGTGCTAGTTGTTCGCGAAGCTCTTTATTCTCTTCCTGTAACTGCTGATTACGACCAAGCAAGGCCTGCCGAGTCTTACGGTTCACATACTGCTGTTTTTCTTTGGGACGAAGATTCAGAGGCGATAGTTGTTGATCGACATAGGCTGCAATAAGACGCCTTCGTTCAATGTTACTTAATGTACTTAAGCCACCATTAATGATTCCTTTTGATTTAAGTCTGGCATGTAAGTTTTTAGCTGAAATAGGCGATTTATCAAACCCTTCAATCAACATCAACTGGAGTTCATGCTCTATCTGAGTATCCAATTCTTTACCACGCATTAGTTTTCTTCCTCTTTGTTTTTATGGTGCTCAAGGGCAAATAATTGAGCTAAAGTACGAATTTCACCTTCCACCTTTATCTCTCCAGACAGAATCTCTTGAGCAGAGAGAACTTGTAACAAGTTTGAGCGCCTGCGTAATTGATCGCTTAAGGCATCCAGGTGAGTTAGATTTTCTTCGATATTGCCTTGTATTAACTGGTTGTCTGGAAGGGCCGCGATATACTGTTCATAAGCGAGCGAAGCCTCGTTTAATGCCCGACCTTTGACTGCAATAGTTGAGTATTCATCAATACGACCTGTCAACGTGAAATGCTCACAGGGCTTCAATGCTTGGCACTTCATTCGATAAGGGCATCCCCACAAGTTAACGTCTCTCATGCAGGAGCCCAGTTTTAATGGATGCAATACCGCATGCCTTTGTACCATCTCAGACGCTTGTAATGGCCCTTCATTTTTACTGATTTCCTCGAACGCAGCGGCTATGTCTTCGAATAATCCATCCCCTGACGACGCTTCAATGAAACTAGCAACATCGTTACGATCATCAAAGGTATGCAGGTTTGCCTTTATGTTGGTTTCCAGACTTTGGGTACTATTAAACGTCATTAAACCGCTTTGCTTTACCATATCGAGCGGTGAATCAACGTCAACAGCAGTAAATGCTGACTGCTCCGGTACGGTTGGAACTAAAGGGGTTAGAGAAGCTGCTTTTCGCCGTTCCTTGAGAGCCAGGTGCTGATAATGCTGATTTTGAGTAATATCAACACGCCCCATCAACATCGCTTGTAAGTGGTCTGAGATCTCTGCAATTGCGAGAAAAGTATTAATGTTGTGTCGAGGGATATGCGTGCGGAGCTGAGTAGGGCGGCCGTCATCTTCAAGCAACCTGTATTTGCTGAAAACAGATACATAGCCAGCAACGTTACCTAGAAATTTGTTTAGACCGTTATTATTTAGTGGTAGTGGCGTGGCTTTTAGTTGCAATACTCTCTTTAGAGTCAGTGATCCTTTGGGGAAAAGGAACAATAGCTCTTCATATTTAATCTCATATCTTTTGCCATTTTCTGCCCATGCATGAGTACAGGGAGTATTTGCACTGTTATCACCGAATTCACTTTTAAGAAAATGACTAAGATCAGACTTTGTAAAATATTTTTCTTTTTCATTACCTGATTTAAGGATGACTTTTGCCGGTATAAAGCCACGTTTCTCTAATGCTTTCGAAGCTTTATCACGTAAGCCTGCACGCCCCCGAAGCTCTGATGAGGACTGGACCATGTATTTTACAATATCATCAAGCTCAACGAGTTCACCGGTAATATCACTGATTGGCTTTGGTAAATAATCAGAAAATTTTTTTGATCGTAAATATTCGATATGTTTGCGAGACTCAGCTGTTAGTAACTTCACCGACTTAAATATATTTTCGACCAGAGGTACAGCTAAAGGCTCGACCCAATGCGTTCGTTCGCCAGCCCCCTTAACACCAACATAGCGTATGCCAAGAAAATAATCTGGCAATCCTTTATTCCGCAAACGTTTGCTGAAGTCAGAGTTAACTATATGTCGTTTGACCAAGGCATCCTGTCTGAGATTGAATGCCTCAACAGAACGGAATCCAGTGACGATCAGTAACAGAAGACAATTGAGGGCAATCTTTTCAGTACCGCTTTCAACTCGCTGGATTAACGACACGATATTGAGGAAACCTTTAATGGTAATCAGTGTATCTTCACCATCAGTGGAAGTATCATCCAGCTTGTCTTTTTCTTTTAGTGAGATTGTTTCCCGGGCTTTCCGGGTCAAATTAGTCTGATTGGTATAACAATCATCGGAAACATATTGCAATGTTACTAATGTGAAGGCGTGATGGTTTACTAATTTCTGAATCTTAACACAACGCCCCTTGTAGTTGGCTAGGTTGGTATCACCTGGCCGGGAAGCTGCACTCAGAGTATCCATTGCGCTACGTACGACATCTGTAGTCAGATAGATGGGATGTGTTTGCCCAGTTAACTTAATGAGAGCGCAGTACCATCGTTTCAAAATAATCAGCGTTGCGACAGCAACCGCAGAGGAAATACTGCGATTTCTCCCTCGATAGACGAGTACCAGCATCGCTTTCATGAACAACTGATAAGGCTCGGAGACAGTATGGCGATCATCGATCCCTTTGAGCCGGTTAACCTCATCAAAACGTAATAAATTAGCCCCATTGCCACGTAACCAGCCGGAGCCTTTGATCCCACATATCCAGACAAAGCTATCCCATGATTCTGCAAAATCTGCTGCCAGATTATCTTCGAACCAAGCTTTCTGTTCTATGATAAAAGTCTCAAAGTTCTCTATATTTTTTTTCATTTCCCACAACCTCTGACGTTATGCAAATGACAACGGGCAATCACTGACTTGATTTCTATTTGCGTCGTCTCGTGGACAGAAATTAGTGGATTGAGAGCATTACCAACACTATCTGATACTGCTATCAGCTCATCGACTTCTTTAGAGACGCTATTCAATACGCCCTGGTGATGGCCATCAAGGAAAGGGCGGTAATATAAGCAACCATAGCAGCAACGGACTTCACAGAAGGGGCATTCATCATCGGTTCTCGCACAGCCACCAATCTCATAGTGCAATCGATCACCAACCATACCAACCACGCGTCGACCTTCCCATTCTTTTGAAGGGACAAGTTTCCCAGTAAGCATCATAGCCACCATGTTTTGCCACACAGGGTTAGAACCGAGTGCTTTAGCGCGGATCAATGCCAAGGCTGGGGTCGCACGGATGTAGTGCTTTGCTACAACCAGAGATGAATGGCCAAGAATGTGAGCAATTTCCTCTGCACTAGCGCCCTGCATTGCAAGTGAGTGACCAACGTTGTGACGTAGATCAGTAGATGTGATTGACGGGGGAGCGGCCTCTCCGCGACCAACGGCAGTTTGATATTCAGGGGGACTGAAGTTTAGAATGGCTTGGCTTATAGATTGGGAGACAAAAGCAGGGGCAGACACTCCCATTTCGAACATTCTGTCATGGGATAATAACTGAGCTTTGTCCACATAATGCTTGATTAACGCACCAATTTCCGGAGGTATAGCAAGCAGCAAACGCTCGGTCGTAAGGCGTCTCTGTTTGACGTAAGGTAGTAGAATGCTATATCTAATTAGCCCAGTATGTGTATCACATGTATCAATTCTCAAGTCTCGAACAGATAACTTTGCCAACTGCACGGGACGCGCTCCAGTGGCATAACTTAACGCCAGTACTGCGGTATGTTTTAACTCTTTAATATCATAAGTTTTACCTCTGGCCAATCCAGTTGCTATCTCAAATAAACCTTTAGTTATCATGCTTTTTTCCAAAGGTTCGAGAATATTGTCAATGTCCTGATAAATCTCCCAGTTAAACGCATTTGGTCTAGGTATAAACTCAAGATCCTCATAGTCTTCCAAAGTAAATCCAGGGAACTCTTCACAACAAAGGATCTTCAACCCAAATAATATAGAATAGAAAGCTCTGGCATCGAGAATATCGCCCTCTATATACTTGCGCAAAATAATTAATGTAAAGCCGCCTTTTTCCCGGCAGTAACTTAACGCTTTAGCCCACTGATGTGACAATACTGGCAAGAAAGTTGGGAACATAGTTGATGCATATTTGAAGCAAAAATATTTTAATATTGCATTTGACATTTCATCAAGATTAAACTTAACATATCGCCGACTTCCAGAAAAATAAAAAACCCATCTATCTCCCTCATTATGAATATGCGTATCATCAAAATCGTTGCTGGATTTCAAAAAAATCCTTTTAGGAATAACTAATGATTTTATTTTTGAAGAGAGATCCCGCTCATACATCCCAGAACTTTGATGGAACAATATTTTAGATTTAATACCCATCAAACAACCCCTTCATTAAGTAATCGAGTTCAGAATCTTGTTGCAGTAATCTCTTAATATTTACTGCATTGGCTTGCTCAGACATAAACCTTTTTGCGTAAAGGTCAGGCATTTTACTTTTTATACTCCAACCGCCAAGTAAACGAAGCGCCTCTTTCGCTTCGTCCATCACTCCCATAGAAAATGAGTTTTTTACGAAAGCAATATCAGAGTTATTGATTTTTTTATTCTGCAAATGATAAATTTTTTTTAAAGTTAAGTAAGCCCAAGTATGCCGTGTGACATGTGGTGTGAATTTTATTATAGTATCAAAGTGTTCTATAGACTTACATTCAGGATAGTAATGTGAAAAAACCTTATCTATCTCAGAAAAAATTAAATGCACTGCATTATAGGACAACGGTTTATCAGGGTTTTGGCTCGATGCAAATATAAAGTTGTGAGTCAGCGAGGATTTTCTAATTTTTCCCATATAAATCATAAGAAATTCATAATCAAGCTTGTCAAGCTCCAAAACTCGATGTGAGTAATCATTTTTTAATGACGGGGCATGTATTCTTGGATCAGTTATGTTGCTAGGCATGCTAATGATTAAGCTAAATTTATCACCTTTTATACTAGCTTTAACCGATGTGCACTCTAATAATAACAGCTCAGCGACACGCAGCCCATAGTTGAGCATTAACCGCAAAATCAAATAATTACGAAACTGGATAAACCCAGAAGGGAAGGGGTTTAGAAAGTTATTTTTATGTTTTGAATTTGGTACTACTATACGATAAACGTTTTCAACCATATCACCAGTCATACTGCGAAATCCCGGAATGACGCGATAATACCGATGATTACTTCTTTCAAGAGTTTTAAATTCCTCTTTACATATCAGCAAACGAGTATTCAGGCGGGATGCATGACGAGACAATTCTTTAGGTGTTTCATTTCGATAGTAAGGAGATATATAGGTAGCGATTAGGTAGCCTATGAATCTAATCACTGCACGTACTCTGGCGGCATTTGTCACGCTGCTAGAATGTTTAAATGGCAGTGATCGTGGTGTGGAGTTTACTATCCGACCATTTTCTAAATATTGAAAAAAGTCAGCCATCTCATGTATAGCGATTGCAGGGTCATGTCCGGAGAAATAAAAGCTATAGCAGAATGTAGTTCTATGCTTCATGAACCAAAAATCATAAAAAAACTTAATTGCCTGGAGGGAGGCTGATTGAGTTGAGGGCGAGCGATACTCCAGATGGTCAACTACATACCTTAACGGATAAAGTGCGGGTAAACAGAGGGTTACATCCATCAGAATCCAGCGCCGTCGGCCATTTGAACTTACAATTTGGGAAAGTGAGTACATAGATACACCCAACATGCAGAATGAGGTGAAGTAAATGTACGATAGACCTAACGCAATAAAAGGGAGGTATGTCAAAATTCCCAACATGTTGATTTTTGTAGCTGAACCAGTGAATCATGAAGTAATAGACCCATGGAGGTTATTTAACATAATATACATTATGCGCACTTGCATTAGGTAAGGCGAAATCTGGCGTTTCGTGGCTGTCATTTGTCCTGAATGCTGATAGTCTCTGAAAGCGTCTCCGTTGACCATCTCACAGTGCCTTCCGCTTTTGCTCAGAGTTTCAATCCTGCGTGTTTAGAAAAAGTTGAACGATGCCTGATATACTTCGGCTTTTGGAAAACGCAGCCCTGAGCAAATGGAAATTGAATTAAATAAAAGCGTTAAAGAACGAATCTTCCATGCTGTCATTTTTGAAGTCATAGCTAACGTTATCATCGCGCTGTCGCTTGCCTGGTTGATGAACGTTTCGATACTCCAGTCTGGCTCGCTGTCCGTGATATCTGCATTGACCGCGACGGCATGGAATTTTGTTTTTAATAAACTCTTTGACTCGCTGCAGAAAAAATACCGCTTTCAACGAACCTTCCTTGTTCGTGCTATCCATGCGGTGGGTTTTGAAACAGGACTGATCATCACCTTAATCCCCGTTGCGATGGTTATGCTGGATTTACCCATCACTGAGGCATTTTTCGTTGAGATTGGACTGGTGCTGTTTTTCCTGCCATACACAATGCTGTTTAACTGGCTATACGATTACCTGCGTTGGATGTTCGTTGGACGGAGGCGTTCGGCTTCATAGCATTAGCCCTTCTGTCTAAGTGATTAAATGCTCTGTCATGCATGCTTTTACACGAAAATGCACGAAAACATTTCATAACGCGGCGGTAATCTCGTAAGATATCGTCTGCAAACGTGCAACTTCATGCAACTACACTGACAGAGGTATCTATGACACAACAGCTTATTTTAATTGCCGGCCCCTATCGAAGCGGCACCGATGGCCTTCAGGCGCGCATTGATGAGAATCTTGCGCGTCTCGAAAACGCCGCATTAGCCGTATACCAGCGTGGTCACGTTCCGGTCATTGGCGAATGGCTGGCTCTGCCGCTGGCGAAGGCCGCGGGCTCGACATCGTTGGGAGATGACATCGCAGAATCAATGCTTTACCCCGTAGCTCACCGGCTCATCGCAAAATGCGATGCGATTTATCGGATTGCCGGTGCGTCTAAGGGGGCGGATATGGACATTGAAGTGGCCAGGGAACTTGGCCTCACGATTTATACTACGCTGGAGAGCATTCCTCAGGCTTAACGATGACCGTGCCAGTCAGTCATCTGACTGGCTCATGAGGAAGCCAGTACGACCGATACCCCTTTTTCGGATAGCGTATGCACCCAGCCACGATCGGTATCGTCTTCGACGACAAGGGTATTCGCTAAGGATACGTCCCCAATCACAAACGATGACGCCGTATTGATTTTTTCCGGTGAAGCCAGAACAACCGTCTCGGCCGCTCTGCCGGAAAATGCACGTTTGATGCACGCCTCTTCGAAATCGCCCGTGGTCAGCCCTGCTTCCGGATGGATCCCGGTCACGCCCATAAAGAACAGATCGGCATGAATGTTTTCGATACCTTCGATGGCCGCCGCGCCGACTGCAACAATCGAGTGTTTATACAAACGGCCGCCAATCAGAATCACTTCAATAGCGGGATGATTAACCAGCCCCAGAGCAATGCTCGGACTGTGCGTCACCACGGTAATACGCAAATCAGGCGGTAAGAAAGTAATCAGTTCAGAGGTGGTCGTTCCACCGTCAATGATCACTACCTGGCCCGAAGAAATCAGCTGCGCGCCCTTCTGCGCTACCTTTCTTTTGGCATCCATTTTAACGGACTGACGCTCTGCAAAAGGCACAATAGCGGAAGACGACGGCAGCGCACCGCCGTGAACACGCTGTAAACGCCCTTCTGCCGCCAGCTCGCGTAAATCACGCCGGATGGTGTCCTCAGAGACATCAAAGAGAATGCTGAGCGCTTTAGACTGGACCTGGCCTTCGGCGCCGAGCTTCTCAAGTATCAATTGTTTTCGCTGACTGGTGAGCATTCTGGATTCCTGATATTGCATGATAAATCTTGAAACTGCACGTTAATGCTGTTATTGATCGTTACTCTACGTAAGGAGGACAAAACGTGCAATCGAAACGTGCAGATGTGCGCATCATTAACGATGAAATATTGTCAGATAACTGGTACTTACTCAAAAAATATACCTTTGACCATCAACGACGCGATGGCGAATGGCAGCGACAAACACGTGAAGTCTATGACCGGGGGAATGGCGCGACTATTCTGCTCTACAACCGTGATAAAAAAACGGTGATTCTGACTCGCCAGTTCCGTTTCCCGGTCTTTATCAATGGTCATCAGGGTGATCTGATCGAGGCTGCTGCGGGCCTGCTCGACAATATGGATCCAGAGAGCCGAATAAAGGCAGAAGCGGAAGAAGAGACCGGGTTTAAGGTGTCGAGCGTGCAGAAAATCTTTGAAGCCTATATGAGCCCGGGTTCCGTTACGGAGAAACTCTACTTCTACCTTGCCGAATATCAGCCAAAGGATAAAACCAGCGCAGGCGGCGGTATCAAAGCGGAGGGTGAGGATATCGACGTGCTGGAGCTCCCCTTTGAGGACGCTTTGCGGGGCATTGAAACGGGCATGATTGTTGACGGGAAAACCATCATGCTGCTCTATCATGTTGCACTGAAAGGCATTCTGTAATCTGACCTTGTTGCGGCACCTGTCCCGGTGCAGGTGCCGGCCTGTGCTATCCTTGCTGGTACACGCAAAAAGGAGATCTAAAGATGGCCGACTGGAACCCTTCTCTTTATCTGCAATACGGTGCTGAACGCACGCGTCCTGCCGCTGAGCTACTCGCCAGAATCCCACTGGATGACGTCGCCACCCTCGCCGATTTGGGCTGTGGTCCGGGAAACAGCACGGCGCTGTTGCGCCATCGCTGGCCGAACGCACAGATTACCGGGGTCGATAACTCGCCCGCCATGCTGGAAGAGGCGCGCAGTGCGCTGCCGGGCTGCCGATTTGTTGAGTCCGATATCCGCCAGTATAAGCCGGACCAGGCGCTGAATTTGATTTATGCCAATGCGTCATTGCAATGGGTTCCAGACCATTACGATCTTCTGCCTCACCTTGTTTCTCTCCTCGCGCTTAATGGCGTCCTGGCGATCCAGATGCCGGACAACTGGCTTGAGCCTACTCACGTAGCCATGCGCGAAGTGGCCCTGGAGCAGGACTATCCTGACCGCGGTAGAGAACCGCTGCCTGGGGTCCATGCCTACTATGATATTTTGTCCGAAGCCGGGTGTGAGGTGGATATCTGGCGGACGACCTATTTCCATAAAATGCGCTCGCATCAGGCCATCATTGACTGGGTCAGCGCCACCGGGTTACGCCCATGGCTCCAGGAACTGAACGAGCACGAACAGAAACGTTTCCTGAAACGCTACCATGAACTACTGGAAGAGCAGTATCCGCTCCAGGAAAACGGGCAGATACTGCTGGCTTTTCCTCGATTGTTTATGGTTGCTCAGCGTCAACCCTGAGGCGGTAATCAGGAACGGGCTTCTTTCAGCAGCTGTTGAATCACCTGTTCCTGTTTATCGTAATTTCCCTCCCCAAAGGAGGTGTAGCGCAGCTGCCCTTTAGCATCAAAGTAATAATGCGCTGGCCAGTACTGGTTGCCGAAAGCATTCCAGATTTGGTAATTATTATCCGTCACAACCCGATACGGCAGTTGCCATTTATTCACCGCATTTTTTACCGACGAGATCGGTTTCTCCCACGGATATTCCGGGGTATGAACCCCAATCACGACCAGACCTTGCGACTGATACTTTGTGGCCCAGTCGCGCACATGGGGAAGCGTATGCTGGCAATTAATGCAGTCCCAGGTCCAGAAATCAATCAGGACCACCTTCCCGCGCAGTGATTCAGACGTGACAGTGTCACCGTTTATCCACCCTGTTCCACCGCTCAACGACGGCAGCTGGCTACTCGGCTCGGTCATCACCACCGGCTGGAGCTTCACCGCTTGTGTAGCGGGTTTTGCCAGATTCAGCAGCGTGGTTTCAAGACGGTCCGCCACCCCATTTGCGCCTTTCAGAACAGACGTCATTCCGGTCGCGTTAAAGACGACAGCCGCTAACATCACCACGCCAGCCCCCTGGCGAAGCTTCGCCATCAGCGCCGATTTTGCTCTCAGTGGTGCCATCAGCGTGCGGCCTCCGAGAACGAGTAAACCCAGCATTAACGCGCATCCACTGCCGTAGGCGGCAAGTAACGCCCCTGCCGCGATGGCTGAATGTCCCGCAATATTAAGGCTGAATATCGCCCCCAGAATGGGACCTGCGCAGGGGGACCAGAGCAACCCGACCGCCAGCCCGGCCAGAAAAGCAGATGCCATACCGCGTGTTTGTCCGCTTCGGGTGTTCAGGACGTTTCCCGCGCTGACTGCTGGCCCGGCAATTCGCTGGGCAAAGGAGGGAAAAATTAACGCCAGCGCGGCCGTAGCCAGAATGATAAGCGCGATCCAGCGTCCAACGACGGTGGCTTCAGCTATCCACTCGCTGGCGACGGTGACAACCATCGCAACCAGGGTGAACATCACGATCATCCCCGCGAGCAGTGCCATAATATGTCGTCTTTGCCCCTGAAAACCGGCAAACAGGAGGGGAATAACCGGGAGCGTACATGGACTGAGCAGGCTTATCATCCCGCCCAGAAAAGCAATTATCAAAAACATAGAGACCTCACGATACAAGTCCTGCGACGCTGCAGTGAGGCTATTTCATCGTGCGGATGTGTTCAGGATATGTGTAAAAGCGCGGGTTTTGTCTGGCTCTGTATCTTCCCGGAAGGCAGATACAAAGCCATACAATTAACGTCGTGGGAGCGTAACGGAGACATCCAGCCCGCCCTCGGCGCGGTTCGCCAGCTTCAGCTTGCCGTCCAGCTGTGCGGTCAGTTGCGCAGCAATTGCCAGACCCAGTCCGGTTCCACCGGTATCACGGTTGCGCGATGTTTCAACCCGATAAAACGGCTGCAATACGGCCTCCAGTTCGGCATCGGGTATTCCCGGGCCGACATCAATAATGTGGATCACCACCTCACTGGCGGATGAATCATCAATGACAATGTTGGCGCGCTCGCCAAATTTCAGGGCGTTATCCAGCAGGTTGGTCATCACCCGGCGAAGCGCCTGCGGACGCGTCGCAATCGGCAAACGGGATTCGCCCGCCTGAAATTGCACGTTTTTACCGATGTCCTGATAATCACAGGCGATGCTGTTTATCCAGGCATTAAGTTCCAGCTTCAGCGATGTCTCTTCCAGTGATTCTGATGACCGGGCATAGGCAATCCCCTCGCGCACCAGACGCGACATATTATCAAGGTCATCCATTAGCTTGTCGCGCAGTTCAGGTTGTTCCGCCATTTCGACCCGCAGCTTCATGCGGGTAATCGGCGTCTGGAGATCGTGCGAAATGGAGGCCAGAATCTGCGCACGTTCCCGGAGATAAGACTGAATACGTGCCTGCATGGCGTTGAAGGCATGGGCAGCCCGTTGTACCTCAAGCGGCCCTTTCTCGGTCATTGGCGTATTGGCCGCCGGATCCAGGGCGTCAACCGCGCGGGTAAACTGTGAAAAAGGCCGCACAACCTGCCGCACGGCAAACCAGGAGCAGGCCGCGAGCAGCAACAGTTGCAGGATAAGAACAACGGGCAGCCAGCTAGCGACCGGTGGCATGCGCGGGATCAGATCAATGGTCAACGGCGCACCGTCGTGTAACGTAAGATGCGCCTGGATATGTGAAATGGTGCCAGGAACAGCCGTAAAGCTGAGCGGGTATTGTGCTGCCAGTGTCGCTTTTAACGTCCGGATGGCATCCTGGGAACGCTTATCCGTCGGTGCGTTGCCCGGCTCACCCGGACCGAGGATATAACGATAGTTACCCCGCTCAAGGCGCGGCAGCCAGGCCGCCCGTTCAGTGGCCGGCAAGCGGTCTAAAATGGCCACGCTGGTCGCGACATCGTATTCCAGGTTACCGAGCATCACCGTGCGGGCGCTGTGCATTCGTTCTATCATGACCAGCGTCAGGCTCAGGGCGTTGGCCAGCAACAGGCCGGGAAGCACAATGATCAGCAAACGGGCCAACAGTGAGCGTGGCCAGAACCTCATTCGTTCGCCTCTTTGATCGTGACCGGCATGGTAAACACATAGCCCTCGCTGCGCACGGTTTTAATATAGGCGGGTGTACGCGCATCTTCATTCAGGCGCTGACGTACCCGGCTGACCAGCAGATCGATAGAACGTTCAAACAGTTCGGCGTCGCGCCCCTGCGTCAGGTTGAGCAGCTGATCGCGAGTCAACACGCGCTGAGGATGATCGAGGAAAACGCGCAGCAGGCGATACTCCGCCCCGCTGAGCGCCACAATCACCCCTTCCGGGTCTATCAGGTGGCGGGCAACGGTATCGAGCTCCCATTCACCAAACGTCACCAGTCGCCCTGCTTCTGTTACCTGTAAATTGGGCGGCATTGTACGAAAACGGCGTAAAATCGCTTTGATTCGCGCCAGCAATTCGCGCGCAACAAAAGGCTTCACAACGTAATCATCCGCCCCCATCTCCAGCCCCAGGATCCTGTCCGTCTCCTCATTACGCGCCGTCAGCATCAGGATAGGCAGATCTTTATGTTTACCGACACGCAGTTGCCGACACAGCGTAAGACCGTCATCGCCGGGCATCATGACGTCCAGCACCACCAGGTCGATATGCTGTTTATCCAGCACGGCGCGCATCTCCTTGCCGTTGGCCGCGCCGGAGGCGCGATAACCGGACTTAACGAGATAGTCGACAATCAGTTCACGAATATCCCTGTCGTCATCGACGACAAGGATATGGTCAATATGCTCCACCGAAATCTCCAGACTGAAGGGTAACGTATTGAAAATAGCACATTTCAGAGTTTATCTGCGTCGACCACAGCGTTAACGAAATCTTGCGGATCTTCCTGAGGTGGATTGTGACCCACAGTCGCCCCAAAGGTGCGGTGTTCATACTTACCGGTAAATTTACCCGCGTAGGCCTGTGGTGCCGGATGCGGTGCCCCGTTGTTTCCGCCTTCGATGGTGATCGTTGGTACGGTGATATTCGGCAACGTGGCCAGTTTTTGCTCGTAGCTGTCGTATTTGCGCTCACCTTTTTCTAGCCCTAAGCGCCAGCGGTAATTGCTGAGCGTCACCGCGACGTGATCCGGATTATCGAGCGATTTGGCGCTGGCGTTGAAGGTTGCATCGCTAAATTTCCAGTCCGGTGAGGCCTGCGACCAGATCAAACGGGCGAAGTCATGCGTGTTTTTAGCGTAGCCTTCCGCACCGCGCTCGGTGGCGAAGTAAAACTGATACCACCACTGCTGCTCTGCTTTTGGCGGCAACGGTTGTTTGCCAATCTGCTGGCTGCTGATGAGATACCCGCTCACCGAAACGAGCGACTTAACGCGTTCTGGCCACAGCGCCGCAACGATATCCGCGGTGCGGGCACCCCAGTCGTAGCCTGCAAATACGGCCTGTTTAATATTCAGGGCGTCCATCAGATTAACAATATCTTTCGCCATCGCAGACGGCTGGCCGTTGCGCGGGGTTTTAGCTGACAGGAAGCGAGTGGTGCCGTAGCCGCGCAGAGAAGGCACAATGACACGGTAACCTTTTGCCGCGAGTGCGGGAGCGACTTCAGCATAGCTGTGAATATCGTAGGGCCAGCCGTGTAATAAAATGACCGGTTGACCGTCTTTCGGGCCGATGTCGACATACCCGACGTTAAGGTCGCCGGCGTTAATTTGCTGCGGGTGGTCAAAGGCTGCCGTGAAGCTGGTGCCGGTGACTTCGGCCTGACAGGACATCACGGTGCCAAGAGAAACGGTCAGAGCAAGGGTTGAGTAAGCGAGTTTGCTGAACATATTGGTATCTCCGATTGAGTACAATTCACGGGGATATAACAACACCTCTATGTATAGCGGATATGTGCGAAAGCGGGTTTATTGCAAGCCTGTGTATGTATCAGGAAATCAGATACTGTGTGATACAAACACAGGCGTTTTAGCTTTACAGGGAGAGGCGATAGCGAACGTAATCGTCGGCCTCACCGTATTGATCGTAGAGTTTACGCGCCGGGTTATTCTCCCGGGTGACCCAGTACAGTTTTGACCACCCTTCACGCTTACCTTCTGCAATCAGGGCATCTATAAGCGCTTTGCCCGCCCCCGCGCCGCGTTCAGCAGCATCAACAAACAGATCTTCCAGGTAGCAAATGGGCGCTGTTGACCAGGTGCCTTCGTGCAGAATACACATTGCGAAACCGATCACTTTTTCGTCCTTCTCTACCACGCGACAGAACATCGACGATTGCGCTGAGAGCGCCCTCTCCCAGGTTGATGCGGTAACGGATTCCTCAAGATAGCACTCATAGAAATGGGTATAGCCATCCCACAGCGGTCGCCATTGAGAATAATCATCTTCGCGTAGCGGTCTTACCGTAACTGCCATGTGTTCCTCGAAATACCTGTTAATTGCCATAGTGAAACAGCGTAGGGTCGTATCACCTTTTTAATCGCATTTTGCGGGCCAGACGGGCAAGACGCTGCGTACGGCAGTAGAGCGTAAAGAGCACGAACCCTTTTCCATTCATCACCAATCTGCAAAGTACCAACGCGAAGAAGGCAATGACCAATGGCCAACTACTTCCGTGATGTGCAAGCAAGAGATATACCGCCTGAACGACGGTTATTATCAGCAAAATAAAGAACAGCGCCAGAAATCCCGCTAACCCTGACGTTAATCCCCGAGCCAGAAGTACGCTTGTGATGATGAGCGCGCCAATCATGACCAATGACGGTAAGAAAAAGCTCAGTGCATGGTGTAAGGGTGATAAGCCCGGAAACGCATGGAGAAAAGGCAGAAGATTAAATGCAAAAGCCACTAAAAACAGAGGAAGCAGCACCGCGACCGGATAAGGGTTTTGACGTGGAAGCTCATTGAGCGGCCGGGAAAAATAACGTTCAAGCTCGGGAGTGAAATGGTTCAATAGATGGATATCATGATGAGAAATAGCCTCTTCTAACTCCCTTCCATGCTGCAGAAGATCCTGGAAAACTTTCCCTGTTAAAAAAGTAAGAAATCTCATCAGAATACCGCCAACGACTGAATGGTACCGATAATGTATTTACCCGTACGTGGTATGTTACCGGGCGCGGCAACAACACCGCTTACAGCACTTCCTGCCAGCGCCGCGGCGCTTGTAACCACTTGTCCAAGTTGACGTGTAAGTTCTACCTGTACTGGTCCGGTTGGAAAGCGTTTCGGGTAAAGACCCGCGCGAATGAGAGCCTTAATTTCTTTGTTACTTATTCCTGGGTTCTGCGCTCGAATTATCAGCTCTGTCAATCGCGCACGATCCTGCCGGGGATAGCTTTTTAACCACTCAGTGGCTTTTAAGGAGGAGACAGATTTCATTGCTCGCCATGTAGTAACGGCTTCTTTTAAAGCGCCGCCAGCACTTGCCAACGAAATGAGATCCAGGGAAGTCGAGGTAGCAACGTACCATTCTTGTGAATCGAGCCAGGCAACATTTCCGCCACCGTTTTCAACCAAATCATAGATACGATATAGGCCGTTAACGCATTGCAACCCGGTCGCCATGGTGCCTGCATAGCCAATAGCGACTAAAACACCACTCCCTCCTGCTGTAAGAGGGGCTGCCGCCGTACCTGCAAGCATGACGCCACCAGTAATGATCATTGCACCGCATGAAAGTACCGTCGATGCAAGCTCAGTGCCCATAGATGTGGAAGTTACAGCATCAGTCAGGGATTTACCCACACTAGATGTGGATGGTTGTGATGTTGCTTTGGACACAATAATGTGGGTAACAATTCCACTTTGCCCATTAGCATGACGCTTGCCAGAGCGAACCAGGTAGCGTTGAGCACCATCAGAATAAATGATCCCCGCTTGCGCGAATTCGCGATTACAGTCCATAGCGGAGCCAAGCGCTTTGAAATCAAAATCTGCGGCCCCCAACCCTGCCACGCGCGCATAATCATAGCTGGGTAAATTTGTCTCAGGATTCATTCCAGGCAAAACCATACATTTCTCCTTATGTGTGTGGGCAAGCTGCTTTCAGCTAATCTGACGGAAATCAAACGATCTGTAGTGCAAAATATTGGTAGAAAATAAGTTACAGCGCAACTAACCAGAATCTGATAGAACTGAAAATACCAGAACCCAAACAAAAACATAACGCTTATATACGGAGATCCGCGGATGACAATACCTACGCTCACGACTGAACGCTTACTGTTAAAACCGCTGGTTGCCGAAGATGCAGTCCAGATACAGAAGCTATATCCGCGCTGGGAGATCGTGCGTTATATGGTCTCTTCGGTGCCCTGGCCTTACCCGGATAACGGTGCGGAAAATTATGTTAACAACGTGGCGCTGCCCGATATGGCAAAAGGGATTGCCTGGTTCTGGAGCATCCGGCGTCGCGAAGTACCGGATGAACTCATGGGTATTATCTGCCTGTACGATATTGAAGATAACAACCGCGGATTCTGGCTTGCACCGGAGTTTCAGGGTAAAGGCTATATGCGGGAGGCTAGCATTGCGGCGACGGATTACTGGTTCAATACGCTGAACAAAGCGGTGTTGCGTGCGCCGAAGGCCGCCGCCAACAGCCGCTCACGTCGTATTTCAGACAGCAGCGGCATGCGGCTTGTCAGAACGGAAAAGAAAGCCTACGTCAGCGGTATGCTTGACTCCGAACTGTGGGAGATCACCCGCGACGAGTGGAACGCCCGTCAGGTCAGCTGATAATGCTTATCTGGCATCAGCCTTTCAGGAATGTTCTCTTCATCGTTCATCTGCAGCAGATCGCGTTCCATATTGTTGCAGATGGCGTCCAGCGGCAGATCGTTATCTTCCGTACCAAACGGATCTTCCAGCTCTTCTGCCAGGGTATCCAGCGAGATAAAGGTGTAAGAGATCAGCGCGGAGACAAACGGTGTCATGTAATGCAGGTCCACAACCAGCGCGAACGGCAGCATGATGCAGAACAGATATACCGTGCGGTGCAAAATCAGCGTATAGGCAAACGGCACTGGCGTCGTCGCGATACGCTCGCAGCCGGAAAGGACGATGGACATGTCGTTCAAGCGGTTGTTCAGGCTATGGAAAAGAATGTCCGAAAGCTGTCCGTTACGCCGCCGCACGGCAAGCCACTCCCCCATGATCAGTAGAATACGGTTGGCCGGCGAGTTGGCAGCCATCACGTGCCGTAAATCATCCGCAGCAAGATAACGAGCGAGTTCTTCAGCGTTCAGTTCCCGGCGCAAGGTCATACGCAGGCAGTTGGCAAAGGCAATCTGCAGGCGAACAAACTCACCCAGATGTTTATCGTCAGGCAAGGTGTTTTTTACCTCGCGAAACAGCGAGCGTGCCGCTATCATCAACTGCCCCCAGAGCAGTCGAGCCTCGACGTAACGTGAATAACAGGCGTTGTTTCTGAAACCCAGAAAGATAGCGATCGCCACGCCGAGAATGCTGAAGGGCGCGACGGTAAATTTGATGCCCAGCGAGGTGTACCACGGCAGCATCAGGATCACGGCGATAGAAAGCAGGAAGTTGAGCAGCAGTCGGGTATAGATTTTGGGAAGTACCGAACCGTGCCAGACAAAAATCAGTTGTAGCCAGTGCTGTTTAGGACGAACAATCATAGTGAGTTTCAGGCAAGAAAAGAGCGTGGCTATTAAACGTGATCCCCCTCACGGTTGCAAGCATGTTAACGGGACATTGCATTTTCCCCTCTGCAAAGCGAAATATGCACGGTGCTGATTCTCTTTTTTAAAAACGGAGTAAATAGTATGTTGTAACTAAAACAGATTCTATTTAAACCCGGCCGCAGCCGGGTGACGTGATTAGCAAAGTGGCTTCACCGCTGCGCGCATTCCCTTCAGCAGAATGGCATCAAGATCCAGCGTCACCTGGTCCACCAGGCCGTTCACCTGCGTCAGGTCCAGCTCCCAGTGCTCTCTCTCGCTCAACACAGCCTGCACCAGTTCACGGGTACTTATCTGATTATCGCGGTGCCGCGCCCATAACTGCTGATAACATTCCAGCCAGTTCGCATCATCCTGTACCGGATAGCCCTCCCCGTTACGCTCCGCGCGATAAAACGCAATCAGGGCCGCTAACGCAAACGTCAGACGGGGTGGTAACTGCCCCCTGACCTTCTGCCCGGCCAACAGCTGCGGCAGAATGCGGGTGCGGTATTTAGTCATGCCGTTGAGCGCAATCGAGAGCAACTGGTGTCTGATGTAAGGGTTCCGAAAACGCCCTGTTACCGCGCTGGCGAACGATTCCAGTTCATCACGTGGCAGATCGAGGACCGGAATAATTTCCTGATAAATCGCTTTTTCGACGAAGGCACAGATATCGGCATCATTCATCGCCTCACCGACCGTATCCAGCCCCGCCAGGAACGCTACCGGCACCAGTGCCGTATGCGCACCATTCAGGATGGCGACTTTACGTTCTTTGTAGGGTTTGATGTCATCCACAATCAGCACATTAAGCGGATACTTATCCAGACGCAGTTCTCGGGCAAGGAATGCAGGCCCCTGAATGACAAACAGATAGAAGTGTTCTGCCGTATCCAGGAACGCATCGTGATATCCCAGCTCAGCTTCCAGCGCGGCCGCTTCATCGCGCGGGTAACCGGTCACAATACGGTCAACCAGCGTTGAGCAGAAATGGTTTGCTTCATTTAGCCACTGGATGAAAGCGGCAGGCAGCGCCCACTCCTGCGCATAACGCAAGACCAGTTCACGCAAGGCGTCTCCGTTGTAGTCTATCAGCTCACACGGAATGATGATCCAGCCCTTATCGGTCGCACCATTGAAGTGGCTGAAGCGCTCAAACAGCAGGCGCGTCAGTTTCGCCGGATAGCTCACGGCAGGCGCATCGTCGAATTTGTCACCCGCGTGATAGCCGATCCCGGCCTCGGTGGTGTTCGAGAAGACAAAACGCATATCGGGGTTGTGGGCCAGTTTCAGGAACGCATCATACTGGCTGTAGACGTCGATCTCCCGGTTAACCGAGCGGATAAGACGGCTCTCACTTACCGTTTCGCCCTGCTCATTCAGGCCGCGAATGATGGTGGTATAGAGGCCATCCTGGGTGCTCAGCGAGGGCGGGAAAGCACTCTGAATGGGGCGAACGATAACCACACCGGCATTGAGATCGGTATGTTCATTTAGCAGGTCAATTTGCCAGTCGACAAACGCACGCAGGAAGTTGCCTTCACCAAACTGGATGATGCGTTCAGGGTATTGAGCACCGGGAAAATCACGACGGTTAAGCGTGTTCACAATGGGTTCCTTTTATGATTAGTCATACAGCCTGATAAGATTGGTACGATAACTTATCAAAACTTTCCGACCAGGAACCCTGTTTCGATCAATTCACGGCGTGGTTGTGACGAAAATTATAAGAATTTGTAGAACACGGACGTCGCCGTCATGGCACCGTCCGGCATCAGGGCGTAGCGCGGGATCTCACCGACCTTTTGCCAGCCGGCACGCTGATAAAACGTCTCAGCGCCGCTGCCGGTGGAGGTATCGAGTACCAGAACCGAAATATTTCTGGCGCGGGCTTCAGCCTCAAGCGCTTCCATCAGCGCCATCGCGGCCCCTTTGCGACGCGCTTTTTCATGTACCAGAAGTTTTGCCACATCGGCACGATGAGGTTGATTCTCTGGCTGGTCGGTAATCAGTTGCACCGTTCCGATAACGCCCAGCTGGGGATCAACGCTGGCAAGTACAACGCGCTCATGGCGCCCTACGCTTTCAGCAATACCGAGCCAGAATGAACGGGCCTTCTCGAGGCTAAACGGCAACATGAAGCTGACGGATGCGCCGCCGCTCACGCAGTTTTCGAGGATCCCGGCCAGCGCATCAAGATGAGTGAGAATGTCGTCACGGGTGAAGTTTTGGATATGCAGCGAGGTATTCATTGTTTGTCCTTACGTTGAATACCCACACTTTGCATTTAACATTTTCTTAACGCAATCGGGTCAGTCATACGCTTTTGTTATATCACCGCCCGCGCTGCCGCTGCTGCTTCATGGCATACATTTTTGCATCGGCATCGTTGAGCCACTTTTGCAGGTCGTTACTGTTGTGATCAAATTCACTCAGCCCCCAGGAGAACTTCAGCGACCATGGGTGTAACTTGCGCGCATTGTAGTTTTCGACCTGCTCGGCGAGATACTGCATGGCAATCCACGCCCCCTGCTCATCCGTGTCGGCAAACAGCACCGCAAACTCATCGCCACCGAAACGAACCAGCAGATCCGCTTCACGGAAAGAGGTACGCATCAGTTGCGCCATGACTTTAAGCGCCTTATCCCCCTCCTCATGCCCGTAACGATCGTTAATCTCCTTGAACCGATCCAGATCCAGCCATCCTAGCGTCAACGGCTCAGCACGGCGTCGGGCAATGGAAAGCGTGAACCGCACAAGCTGATTAAAGCCGCGTCGGTTGAATAACCCGGTCAACTCATCCGTGGTCGCCGCGCTGATGGCGGCAAACTCATCCTCAGCCAGCGCGCCCAGGTCACCCAGTACGGCGAGATCGGCCGCTGAAAACTCGCGAGGAGCGTAATCAATCAGGCAAAGCGAGCCAACGCTTGCGCCGTCTCGTAAGCGCAGCGGGAAGCCCGCGTAAAAACGCACGCCGGGCTCACCGGCCACCAGCGGGTTATCCGCGAACCGGTCATCCTGACGCATATCCCCTACCACCAGCGGAGCTTCAGTGAGGATCGTATGGCCACAGAAAGAGATGTTACGCGGAACGGAACCGGGTGCCTGTCCATCCGCCGATTTCACGATCAGCGAGTGCTCATCAATAAGATTGACCATCGCCAGTGGCACCTGGAAAAAGCGTTTCGCCAGGCGCGTTAAGCGGTCAAACGCCGGGGAACTGTCGATCTCAAGCAGACCCGATTCGCGCAGCGAGTGAAGTCGGTCTGTTTCATTTTCAGGTGTTGCAGGTGCTTTCATAATGTCTCCTGACGTAAAGCGTTACTCAAAGCGTAGCTTAAACAGAGACATTGTCAGTGTGCGAATATCCTGTTAAGCCGCTATCTAATTCACGTCAATGCCTTATAACGATTAACGCAGCTCAGTTTCACTCCCGGCACTGGCGGCAAGTTGCTCATCCGCCAGCCGGGCGCTGGTACGATTTCGACCCGCCTTTTTTGAACGATAAAGATGATCGTCCGCCTCGGCCATCAGCTTGTTGAAGACCTCCGTCAACTGCCATGACTCCGCCTTTCCGCTTCCGAGGCCAATACTGACCGTCAGATAAAGCGTCTGCTGACGCCAGGTGAAAGGATGGCTGGCCACGGTACTCCTGATACGTTCCGCCAGTGCATAGCCGTGTTGTTCATCGCCCGAATTAACGACCACAGCAAACTCCTCTCCCCCCATGCGGGCCACCATCCCGTCTTCACCAACGACCTGCTGAACCTGGCGGGCAAAGGATGCCAGCACGCGGTCGCCGCACTCATGACCGTAGTTATCATTGATGCTTTTGAAGTAATCAATATCGAGCAGCATGACGGTCAGAAAACGTGGATGACGGTGCGTTTCTTCGCGTTTTAGCGCCTCGTAAAGCCCGGAACGCGAGTAGACGTGGGTCAGAAAGTCATAATCCGCCCGCAGGGATACCTGACGGATCAGGGAATTAATCGCCGCCATGCTGACGGAGACCATCACCGGGCAGATGGCCATCGTGGCAATACCCAGCCGCGCAGAAAACATCATAGGGGTCGAGAGCGGTGTCGCCACGGCGATATTTATGATGGAGTTGGCGACCAGAATGATTTCTATCGCCCCTGTAATAAACGTCAGCAGGCAGGTCGCAGGCAGCGAGTAGCGTACCGCACACCAGATAAGCGCAGGCAGCGGAAATGCGAGGCTTCCCGCTCCGCCAATCACCACCGAGGCAGCCACCGAAACAACCAGCGCGACGATCGGTAACAGTTTCTCCAGATTTACCCTGAGTTCCCGCACCGGCAAACCGAGGGTAAGTATGCACGGCACAACGAGTACGCCAGTGGAGAATTGTTCGCTAAACCAGTCGGCAAACAGCGGCCAGAAGGTATGACTGTCTATCCCCACGGACCCGAACGCACCGAGCAAGGCACACAGCAGCGCAGCAATCAGGCAGTAGTTAAACAGCCGTAATGCGTTGAGCGGATCGGGGGTTTTCTTCATCAACCGTCTGTCACGCTGAACCAGCACGGCGACAACGACGATAAAGATCATGTTAGACAGGTTTATGACCACCGAGGCCATTCCCCAGTTAGTCGTCACCGCGTCGTACATCAGCATCGCGACATAACATACCGCGTAGTAATGCAGGCGATGCAGAAACACATAACGGGCAAAGATCCCTGCCATAACGCCATTCAGTGGCCAGAACAGGGATAAGGCCTCGACCAGCCGCAATTCCGCGCCCACAAAATAAAAGAGAGTGGTGAGAATAAATATCGCCGAGGCATTACGCAGCGGCGTGTCGGGTTGGAACAACCTGAAGGCGGTGAGAGCAGAACGCATTAAATATCATTCCATATGAATGCTTATGGCAAATATTGCGGTCGTCAGCATGATCGGGACTAACTTAACCTGCATCTATAACACAATTACAACAGGATCATAACTCGTCAAATTTGGCTGTTCATCTGTATCACCAGCCAGTGGTGGATCACGCTGACGATATAATGTTGTTGCTGCGCAGTCAGTTGCACGCCCTGGGGAATATTATGCCATTTTGCCAGACAGCCCCGGCAGCAGGTCGCGGTGGCATGCTGGGCGATAAATACCGGGTGACCGCGCATGGGCGTCTGTTTACCGTCGTTGGCAGGTTGCGCCGGTGCAAGGCGTTTTTTAACGAAATCCGCAGCATGCTGGTCAATGGTGTCGGGTCCTTTGTCCCAGCAGTACTGCCGTTCTTTATTGCCTAAACGAAAGCGCGAGCGAAACGTCGATCGCGCCAGGCGGGAAAAAAGCGGATCCAGATCGGACATCAGTATACGGAACGTCCCAGACGTTGGGTCAGTTTCTCCAGCACCGCCACACCGGCAAGTGAATTTCCCGTTTCATCCAGCTCCGGGCTCCAGACAGCAATCGCCATTTCATGCGGCACAATCGCCACGACCCCGCCGCCAACACCGGATTTGGCCGGAAGCCCAACCCGCCAGGCAAACTCGCCCGCGTTTTGATACATGCCGCTGGTCGCCATCAGGGCGTTGACCTGCCGCGCCTGCAGTGGGGAAACGATGTCCTGATCGAGATGCGGCGCGTGCCCCTGGTGCGCCAGAAACAGGAACGTCTGGGCCAGCTCAACGCAGCTCATTTTCAACGCACAGTAGTGGAAGTAGTTTTGCAGTACGGTCGCCACGTCGTTATGAAAGTTGCCGAAGGATTTCATCAGCCAGGCGATGGCCGCGTTACGGGCGGAGTGCTCAAACTCCGAGCGGGCCACTACCGAATCATAGGCAAGATCGTCAACGCCCGAGAGCTGACGAACAATCTCCAGCATCCGCTGACGCGGTGCGCTGAGACGGCTTTGCAGCATATCGCAGACCACCAGCGCCCCGGCATTGATAAAAGGGTTACGCGGTTTACCCTGCTCGATTTCTAGCTGAAGCAGCGAGTTGAAAGGCTGGCCGGACGGATCTTTACCGACACGCTGCCAGATCTCGTCTTCCTCGTACTGGCGCATCGCCGCAACCAGGCTCAGTACTTTCGAAATTGACTGAATCGAAAAACGTTCAGTGGCATCCCCTGCCTGGTATCGCTGTCCGTCGATGGTACAGATCGCAATCCCCAGCTTATTCCCGCTGACCGAGGCAAGAGCCGGAATATAGTCGGCAACCTTACCCTTTCCCAATAACGGACGAACCTGCGCCAGAATCTCGTCCAGCATCTCATTATGGATGACCGCAGCCACTCTTTGCTCCTTGCCCTCAGGCTAAAACGGGCTGCGAGTATAACAGAGGCTTATGTATTGCGTCAGGCGCTAAGACGAAAACGCGAAACGGCCTGCAATAAAAGATCGGATTGCTTTTGCAGTCGCTCAGAGGCCTCTGAGGCGTCAGAAACCAGCAGATCCGTCTGGCGGGAAACCTGATTCAGCGCCTGAAGCTGACGCGTCATCTGGTGAATACTCTCCCCCTGGCTGAGCGTAGCGGTTGAGATTTCATTCAGCAAACTGCTTAAGTTACCGACCAGACCGGTGACCTGCTGCAAATTGTCTTCCATTAAATTCACCGCCCGGGATCCATCTTCAATGCCCTGCAAAGAGCGATTGATAAGTTCCTGGATGGTCTGCGTTGAGTGGCTACTCTTTCTGGCAAGCAGGCCGACTTCCCGGGCGACAACGGCAAACCCGCGTCCATGGTTACCGGCATGGGCGGCTTCAATGGCGGCGTTTAACGCCAGAATATTGGTCTGAAACGCCACGCTGTCGATCATCGCCACGATCCCGCGCATTTCAGAAGATCGCTCGACGATCGCCTGCATGGACGCATTCACGGTCGACATCATCTGGTCACCGCCTACCGCGGCCTGACGCGCTTCGTCCGCGCGCGAGCTGGCGAGTCTGGCGTAGCCGGTATTCCCTTCAACATGCGTTTCCAGCGTCGCGATATGGGTCGTGACCTCTTCCAGCTCTTTTGCCTGACGCGCCGATTGCTGATACAGCTTCTGATTCCCCTGCGCCAGGGAGCCGATATTTTCAACCATTGCGGTCGTGGCATGGCTGACCTGGGTCACCAGCTGCTGCAGACCGTGCTGCATGGTGGCGATACTGTCGCTAAGCTGTCCCGTCTCACGATTAAAACGCCTGACGGCAGGCGGCGTACCGGATAGATCTCCGGCTGCCAGCTGGTTAATATGCGCAATCAGTCGACGTAACGGCGTGATCACCCACCTGGACATGCCGAACCAGACGGCAACGGCGATGGCGAGCAGTAAAACCGGCGCAATCAGGAACAACGTTTGCAGCCTTGAAAGCTGCGTCATAAGAGCCTGACGCCCCTGCATGGCCTGCTTCTCGCTGGCCTGCTGATAACGGGCGTAGTTATCGTTGAAGTCGCTCTGAAACGCCTGGGCCGGGACAGCAAAAAAGGCATCAATGGTGTGGGTTCTGACAAGCGCTTCCGATTGCTCTTTAATGGCACCGTAGAAAAGCTGATAGCTGTTCACCAGGGCCTCATCTTCCGGCGGGCTGAGTGCCCGCCAGGCTTGCCACGCCTGCTGAGAAACCGCCAGCGACGCTTGCGCCTCATCCATCAGACTGTGCCAGCTTCCTTCTGAACCGGTCTCTTTATCCTGCATAAACCAGACGCCGGAGCGGTTAAGCAGATCGCTTGCCGCCAGCAGGGAGACACGCGCCAGATCAAGCTTGCTCTGTTGCTGATACGCCAGCAGATTTTGCTGCTCGTTGCGCTGAGCGTCCTTCAGGGAGGCTTTAAGCAGAAAAGATGAGGAGAGTTGCAGTGCGGAGAAAAGGCCAATAATACAAAAGATACCCGTCAGCAGGCCAAATTGACGTGGGATACAGCGCTGCGCAATACGACGAAAAATTTGCGTTAGGTTCATGATTTTCTTCAGTAACAAGACGTTAGACGCGTGCGAGTCTACGAAACGAAAATGACAGAACCATTGCAGAGAAATGACAGTGGCCCTCAAATTGAGGGCCACTACAAACAAATTACACTCTGTTCTTCCACACCGTCTGCACGTTACAGAATTCATGCAGGCCGAAATGGGAGAGCTCGCGGCCAAAACCACTCTTCTTCACACCGCCAAAGGCCACGCGCGCATCGCTGGCGCTGTAACCATTGATAAACACCCCACCGCACTCCAGCTCGCGAGAGAATTTATCCGCAAGCGCGGCGTCGGCGGTGAATACCGTAGCAGAGAGGCCAAAGTCGCTGTCGTTTGCCAGCGTCAGGGCGTGCTCAGCATCTTTCGCGACGGTAATAGCCGCTACCGGACCAAACAGCTCCTGGCGGAAGGCCGTCATCGACGGCGTAACGTTCGCCAGCACGGTAGGCGCGTAATAATTCCCCTCGCCGCTGATTTTCTCTCCGCCCAGCAGCAGCGTGGCCCCCTCAGCCAGGGTGGCCTGAACCTGCTGATGCAGTTCATCGCGCAGGTCAAAACGCGCCATCGGGCCAATGTAGTTCTCTTCTTCATCGGGTGTGCCCATCTTCAGGGCGGCTACGCCCGCGACGAAGCGTTGGGTAAAGATATCCGCAATACCCTCTTCAACAATGAAGCGTTTGGCGGCCGCGCACACCTGCCCGGTATTCTGATAGCGACCCGCAACCGCCGCTTTCACGGCGAGATCCAGGTCAGCGTCGTTGAGCACGATGAACGGGTCAGAGCCGCCCAGCTCAAGCACGCATTTTTTCAGCGCTGCGCCTGCCTGGGCACCAATTGCGGCCCCGGCACGCACGCTGCCGGTAACGGTCACCGCCGCAATGCGACGGTCGTTAATCGCCTGGCTTACGCCGTCATTGGTGGCATTAACCCAGCCAAAAACGCCTTCCGGGAAACCGGCATCCGCAAAAATCTGTGCGATAAGATCCGCCGAGCCAAGCACGTTTGGCGCGTGCTTAAGCAGATAGCTGTTACCTGCCAGCAGGATCGGCACCGCTCCGCGCAGTACCTGCCAGAGCGGGAAGTTCCACGGCATCACCGCCAGAATCGGCCCCAGCGGGCGGTATTCAATAACCGCGTTGTGGTTTTCCACCTGGGTTGGCTCTGCATTCAGCATGGCCGGGCCGTGTTCCGCATACCAGTCACACAGACCCGCAGATTTTGCCACTTCCGCCCGCGCCTGCAGAACCGGTTTGCCCATCTCCCGGGACATCATCCGGGCCATCTCTTCCGCACGATGACGCAGCGCAGCACCGAGATCGCGCAGCTTCTGCGCCCGCCGGGCGACGCTTTCGCTCCGCCACTGACGAAAACCGGCATCAGCCCGGGCGATAGCCTGTTCAACCTCTTCCTTTGTCGCCCACGGATACGCGGCGATCGTTTCACCCGTAGCCGGGTTAACAGACAGGGCATGTGTAGCAGATGAATAAGTCATGATGTTCTCCACGCATTTCGGTTGATTAATTGTGGCTTACTCTGCTATTTCTTAGAAATGAATAATACTAACCACCTTATTCACGAAACGAGAATGCTATGGATTTAACCCAGCTTGAAATGTTTAACGCCGTCGCGCTGACGGGGAGCATCACCCAGGCGGCGCAGAAGGTGCATCGCGTTCCCTCGAACCTGACAACACGAATCCGCCAGCTGGAAGCCGATCTCGGCGTTGAGCTGTTTATTCGTGAGAACCAGCGTTTGCGTTTATCTCCCGCCGGGCATAACTTCCTGCGCTACAGCAGACAGATTCTGGCGCTGGTGGATGAAGCGCGTATGGTCGTCGCGGGGGATGAACCACAGGGGTTATTTGCTCTTGGCGCGCTGGAAAGCACCGCTGCCGTGCGCATCCCTGAATCGCTGGCGCAGTTTAATCAGCGTTATCCGCGCATTCAGTTTGCCCTCTCTACCGGCCCTTCCGGAACGATGATAGAGGGTGTACTGGAGGGAACGCTGAGCGCCGCCTTTGTTGACGGACCGCTGTCACACCCGGAACTGGAGGGGATGCCGGTCTACAGGGAAGAGATGATGCTGGTCACGCCTGCCGGGCATACGGAGGTCACACGCGCCACGCAGGTGAGCGGCAGTGACGTTTATGCCTTTCGCGCCAACTGCTCATATCGCCGACATCTGGAGAGCTGGTTTCATGCAGACGGCGCGACGCCTGGCCGCATTCACGAGATGGAGTCCTATCACGGCATGCTCGCCTGCGTCATTGCGGGCGCGGGCATCGCGCTGATGCCGCGCTCCATGCTGGAAAGTATGCCAGGACATCATCAGATTGAGGCCTGGCCGCTGGCTGAAAACTGGCGCTGGCTCACCACCTGGCTGGTGTGGCGACGGGGGGCGATGACCCGCCAGCTGGAAGCGTTTATAGCGCTGCTAAACGAACGTCTTCAACCAGCGCCTTCTCCATAAACAGGCTAAGCGGGTCGTCAACATAGGGGGCAAATGCCGGGCGCAGTTCGTACCCGCACTGTTCATACAGACGAACCGCGGCGTGTTGTTTTATCCCTGTCTCCAGCCGTACCGTGTGGCAATGACGGCTCAGGGCCTCATCTTCCAGGGCAGCCAGCAGCCTCTCTCCCAGATGCTGTCCCCGGTGGGTCGGGTCAATATAGACCCGTTTCATCTCACCGGTTCCATCCCCGTTAAGCACGATGGCTCCACAGCCAACGGCCTGAAGCTGCTGGTCGCGAATGATCATCAGGATAAGCGATGCGTCGGGCAGCGCTGAAAGATCGAGCAGATGATTGCTCTCTGCGGGATAGAGTTCGCTCTGATAGCGGTCAAGGGCTGCAATCAGTGTGAGGATGTCCGGATGACGAGCGGATTCAGAGGTAATGGAATACATGGCAGGCTCCTTGCTGTTTTTATTTTAAAATAGCGCAGCTCTGCCATGGTGCTTCATAGTATTAACTTATCGCGCTGCCCGGCTAGCGCAAAAAGATACGGCCTTTCAGATACAACGTGGCCTGACCGGCGATCAACACGCGATCGCCCTTCAGTTCACAGCGCAGATCGCCGCCACGATACGACACCTGACGTGCGTTCAGTGACGTTTTTCCCAGCTTTTCGCTCCAGTAGGGGATCAGCATGCTGTGCGTGGATCCGGTAACCGGATCTTCCGGCACCCCTTCGCCTGGGCAGAAAAAGCGGCTGACGAAGTCATAGTCTTCTCCAGGCGCCGTTACGCAGACCATTTTCCCCAGCGGAACCATTGCCGCGATATCCGGCGTGAGCGCCTCCACCTGCTGCTGGCTCTCCAGCACCACGATATAGTCTCGTCCGGCGCGTACCTCTTTCGCCTTTGTAATGCCCAGCGCGGAGAACAACGCTGCCGGGGGATTATCGACGGCCTCCGTCGGCCACGCAGGGAAATTCAGCGTCAGCCAGTCGCCGCTGCGCTTGACCGTCAGCTCGCCCACGAAGCGCGTGGTAAAGTGAATTTCGGTATGCGGATAATCCAGATATTCAAAAATCACGTGTGACGCCGCGAGGGTCGCGTGTCCGCACAGGTTAATTTCGTGCAGCGTGGTAAACCAGCGCAGTTCAAACCCGTCGTCGGTTCGCACAAAAAAGGCGGTCTCAGACTGATTATGCTGCTGCGCCATTTTAAGCAGCGTCTCATCGGGCAGCCACTCCTCCAGCGGACAAACCGCCGCCGCATTACCGCCAAACGCCCTGTCGCTGAAGGCATCCACCAGATAAAAATCAATTTCCTGCATTGTCTCTCCCTCTCTTGTTATCAGTTTTTAGCGCAGATACACCGTGCCTTTCAGGTAGCACGACGCCTGACCGCTCATCAGCACCCGTTCCCCTCTCAGCTCACAACGCACGTCACCGCCCCGCGCCGACACCTGTCGGGCAAACAGGGTCGTTTTGCCCAGTGTTTCACTCCAGTAGGGGATCAGCATCGTGTGCGCGGACCCGGTGACCGGATCTTCCGGGACGGAAACGCCCGGTGAGAAGAAGCGGCTGACAAAGTCATATTCCCCCTCGCCCGGTGCCGTCACGCTAACTTTGTGCTCACCCGGTGTCATCGCAGACAGGTTCGGCATAAGGGCTTCAACCTGCTGGCGGTTTTCCAGGACGATCACCCACGCGCGCCCTTTACGGGCGTCAACGTAGTGGCGGATACCCAGCGCCGCGATCATCTCTGGCGGTGGCGTCTCTTTATGTGTCGGACACGCCGGGAAATCCAGCGTCATCCACTCTCCCTCCCGGCTGACCGTCAGGCGGCCAGATGCGGTGTCGAAGTGGATCCGCGAGTCGGGGTAATCCAGTTCATGAAACAGGACGTACGCGGCGGCCAAAGTGGCATGCCCGCAGAGATTGACTTCGGTGAGCGTTGTAAACCAGCGTAGTTCAATGCCCCCTTTGCTGCAGACGAAAAAGGCCGTTTCCGATTGATTATGCTGTTGCGCCATTTTCAGTAGCGTTTCATCGGGTAACCATTCTTTCAGCGGACAAACCGCCGCCGGATTGCCACCAAACGAAGTATCGCTGAACGCATCTACCAGATAAAAATCAATCTCCTGCATTGTCTTACCGCCTGTTTTTGTTGTGTTGTTCTTTTATATTCAATGAAAACACCCTCCCCGGCTACCGCTTTCACAAGGTAAATATTGAGATCTGCGTCACATAATGGTTGAGTTTTCGCCGTTTGACGTTTTAAGATCGTCTCCTCTTCTTTCCAGCAACGAATCTCCGACATCCCTATGACAACGAACACAGTTTCCCGCAGGGTTGCGTGGCTACGCGTGGTCACGCTGGCCATTGCCGCGTTTATTTTCAACACCACAGAGTTTGTTCCGGTTGGGCTGTTGTCTGACATTGCCGACAGTTTCCAGATGGAAACGGCTCAGGTGGGCATTATGTTGACCATCTACGCCTGGGTGGTGGCGCTGATGTCATTGCCGTTTATGCTGCTGACCAGCCAGATGGAGCGGCGCAAACTGCTGATCGGTCTCTTCGTGTTGTTCATCGCCAGCCATGTTCTGTCGTTTATGGCGTGGAATTTTACGGTGCTGGTCATGAGCAGGATTGGCATTGCATTCGCCCATGCGGTGTTCTGGTCAATCACCGCGTCGCTGGCTATACGCCTGGCCCCGGCGGGTAAACGCGCCCAGGCGCTGAGCCTGATTGCCACCGGCACCGCGCTGGCGATGGTGCTGGGTCTGCCGATTGGCCGTATCGTGGGGCAATACTTCGGCTGGCGTACGACCTTCTTCGCCATCGGCATGGGGGCACTGGTTACGCTGGTGTGTCTGATTAAGCTGCTGCCCGCGCTGCCGAGCGAACACTCTGGCTCGCTGAAAAGCCTGCCGCTGTTGATGCGTCGCCCTGCGCTGCTGAGTATCTATCTGCTTACTGTAATCGTGGTGACCGCCCATTACACGGCATACAGCTACATTGAACCGTTTGTTCAGGTTGTGGCAGGCTTTAGCGCCAATTTTGCTACCCTGTTACTGCTCATCCTCGGCGGTGCGGGCATTATCGGCAGCGTGCTGTTTGGCAAGCTGGGTAATCAGCATGCTTCCTTGCTTGTGAGCGGCGCCATTGGCCTGCTGCTCGCCTGCCTGCTGTTGCTGATGCCCGCCGCGGGCAGCGAAAACCATCTGGCGATCCTGAGCCTGTTCTGGGGCGTGGCGATCATGATCATCGGCCTTGGCATGCAGGTAAAAGTGCTGGCGCTGGCACCGGACGCGACGGACGTTGCCATGTCACTGTTCTCGGGGATATTTAATCTGGGCATCGGCGCGGGCGCGCTGGTGGGAAATCAGATTAGCCTTCATGTCTCGATGTCGGCGATTGGGTATCTGGGCGCTATTCCGGCCCTGGTCGCGCTTATCTGGTCAGTGCTCATCTTCCGCAAATGGCCGGTGGCGCTGGAGGAACAGAGTCAGCACGGGTGACGTTTGTTTGTGCCGGGTGGCGCTGCGCTTTCCCGGCCTACAAGCCTGTAATAACCCAGGCCGGGTAAGGCGAAGCCGCCACCCGGCAATCACCTCAGTGGTAAGTTTTAATAATCTCCAGCACGCCGTTAATAATAAACTGCACGCCCATACAGACCAGTAAGAAGCCCATCAGACGGGAAATAGCTTCGATACCGCCCTTGCCTACCCAGCGCATAATCGCACCGGAACTGCGCAGTGACCCCCACACAATGATCCCGATAATCGCAAATATCAGCGGTGGCGCAACCGTCAGGACCCAGTCCGGGAAGGTGGCGCTATCACGTACCGTAGAGGCGGAACTGATGATCATCGCGATGGTACCCGGCCCCGCCGTGCTCGGCATAGCCAGCGGCACAAAGGCAATATTTGCACTCGGTTCGCTTTCCAGCTCTTCGGATTTGCTTTTGGCCTCCGGCGACTCATGCGCTTTCTGCGCCGGGAACAGCATGCGGAAACCGATAAAGGCGACAATGAGTCCCCCGGCGATGCGCAGGCCAGGGATGGAAATCCCGAAGGTGTTCATCACCACCTGCCCCGCATAGTAAGCCACCATCATGATGGCAAACACATAGACGGAAGCCATCATTGACTGATGGTTACGCTCGGCGCTGTTCATATTCCCTGCCAGCCCGAGGAAAAGCGCCACCGTCGTTAACGGGTTTGCCAACGGCAGCAGCACCACCAGCCCAAGACTCACTGCTTTAATTAAATCCAACATAATGCATCGTCGTCCTTATCCATATTCATCCCCGCAAGTATAGGGGGAAAGTGTGACGTTAAGCCATCTGCGCAACGTAACGATTATTTTCCGTAAGTAAGGATAACCCTGAGTTATCTATATGATTTGAAAGCGTTCAAAAAAAGTTCATGAAACGTTTTAGCAATTCGTGGCATCGGCCGATTCATTCAGTTGACTTATACTTGCCTGAGCAATAATATCTGCCGTGACTAAACTACTTGCCAGGGCAACCATTGTGAAAAGCACCAGTGATATCTTTAACGACGTTGTTCCGCTGGGTCGTCTTATTCATATGGTTAACCAGAAAAAAGATCGCCTGCTCAATGACTATCTGTCACCGCTGGATATCACCGCAACACAGTTCAAAGTGCTGTGTTCCATTCGCTGCGAAGTGTGTATCACGCCGGTTGAGCTGAAAAAGGTGCTCTCTGTCGATCTGGGTGCGTTAACCCGCATGCTGGATCGTCTCGTCTGCAAAGGATGGGTAGAACGAAGCCCTAACCCGAATGACAAACGCGGCGTACTGGTCAAGCTCACCTGCGATGGCGCGGCCATGTGCGAGCAATGTCATCAATTAGTAGGACAAACACTGCATCAGGAACTAACAAAAAACTTAACGGCAGATGAAGTGGCAACCCTTGAGCTTTTGCTGAAGAAAATACTGCCGTAAACAGAAAAGAGGTATGACGATGTCCAGACGCAATACTGACGCTATCACCATTCATAGCATTTTGGACTGGATCGAAGATAACCTGGAATCGCCGCTCTCCCTTGAAAAAGTGTCAGAGCGTTCAGGTTACTCCAAATGGCACCTGCAACGGATGTTCAAAAAAGAGACCGGCCATTCACTAGGTCAATATATTCGCAGTCGCAAGCTGACGGAAATTGCCCAGAAACTGAAAGAAAGCAATGAGCCGATCCTTTATCTGGCAGAGCGTTACGGATTTGAATCACAGCAAACCCTGACGCGTACGTTTAAGAACTATTTTGACGTGCCGCCTCATAAGTACCGAATCACCAGCGTACCCGGAGAGTCCCGATACCTGTATCCGTTAAAACACTGTAGTTAATCATCGCCTGTAAAAGACGTAACCGAGGAAATCATGAAAGTTATCGCCTCCGCCGCCCTCGCCTTGCTGGTGCTGTTTTCCAGCCAGACCTTCGCGGAGCAAACCCCAGGTGCAACGCAGCAAAATAATCGTGGCACGATGATTTTGCCGTCAGCACATGACCAGTCACCCTATGATTTCAACCACATGGGGACTGGTAGCGACAAATCCGACGAATTAGGCGTGCCTTATTATAATCAGCACGGCTTCTGATTCGTTTTTGCCCCGCCACTGCGGGGCTTTTTTATGCTCTAGCCTCTGACGCGCGCCGCCCGCCGTACCCGCAGGCCAAACACGTTGATATACAGCCCCGCCATAATCAGCACTGCCCCCAGCAACTGCAGCGCGCTCAGCGTTTCATCCAGCAATAGCGCCGCACTGGCGAGCCCAACCACCGGCACCAGCAGAGACAGGGGCGCCACGCGCCAGGTTTCATAACGCCCCAGCAGCGAACCCCAGATCCCATAGCCCACAATCGTGGCGACAAAGGCCAGATAAATCAGAGAAAGGATCGTGGTCAAATCGATATCGACCAGGCTTCTCAGCATCACATCCGGACCATCCAGAATAAACGACGCCGCCAGAAACGGGATGACCGGAATTAACGCGCTCCAGACCACCAGCGACATCACCTGCGGCCGCGCCGCGTGCTGCATAATCAGTTTGTTGAAGATATTCCCGCACGCCCAGCTCAGCCCCGCCGCCAGCGTAAGCATAAAGCCCAGCAGCGCCACATCCTGACCATTCAGGCTGGCTTCAATCAGCACCAGTACGCCAAACACCGCCAGCGTAATCCCCGCCAGCTGTTTGCCCTGCAAACGTTCGCCAAATACGAACGCACCGAGAATGATGGTAAAGAACGCCTGCGCCTGCAAAACCAGCGAGGCAAGACCGGCAGGCATACCAAACTTGATGGCGCAGAAGAGAAACGCGAACTGGCCAAAGCTGATGGTCAGGCCATAGCCCAGCAGTAATTTGAACGGGATTTTTGGACGCGCAACAAAAAAGATCGCCGGGAACGCCACTAACATGAAACGCAAACCGGCCAGCATAAGCGGGGGCATATTGTGCAATCCCAGCTTAATGACGACAAAATTGAGCCCCCATACTACGACCACCAGCAACGCCAGCAGTCCGTCTTTACGCGTCATACCCTGCCCCTGAATTATTAATAATTTGTTAACACTTCAAGGTAACAGAAAAAAGGACGCTGCGAGAAGATCATTAATTCTGGCAGGCAGCTGAAGCACTTACGGATAAACCAGGTGCTATACAAGCCCCTTATGTCATGGTAATCCTGTTAACACACCTCTAATAAAAGCATAAGCAACTGTCGGGCAGAAATATGAAACCATCTCTCAGGCGCTCAACCGCAGCGCTGCTGGCATCGTCATTGTTGTTAACCATCGGTCGGGGAGCGACGCTGCCCTTCATGACCATTTATCTCACGCGCGTCTACAACATGAGCGTCGAGAATATTGGTTATGCCCTGACGATTGCGCTGACCATCGGCGTGGTGTTCAGCCTGGGATTTGGCATTCTGGCGGATAAGTTTGATAAAAAACGCTACATGCTGATTGCGATCGTGGCGTTTATTGCCGGATTTGTCGCGATCCCGCTGGTGGATAACGTCACGCTGGTGGTGCTGTTCTTTTCCCTGATCAACTGCGCCTACTCCGTATTTTCGACGGTGCTGAAAGCCTGGTTCTCCGACGTGCTCACCTCAAGCCAAAAAGCGCGTGTTTTCTCGCTCAACTATAGCTTCCTGAACATTGGCTGGACGGTCGGCCCGCCCATCGGCACCCTGCTGGTGATGTACAGCTTACAGCTGCCCTTCTGGCTGGCCGCTTTTTGCGCCGCGCTGCCGCTCGCGTTTATCCATTTCTTTGTGCAAAAAAGCGTCGCGCTGGATACCGCCGAGGAAAAAATGCCCTGGCAGCCGTCGGTGTTGCTGAAAGACCGCGCCCTGTTCTGGTTCACCCTCTCCGGCCTGCTCGCGTCGTACGTGGGCGGATCGTTCGCCAGCTGCATTTCGCAGTATGTTCTGGCCGCCCACGCCGACAGCGATTTCGCGCAGAAGGTCGTCGCCGTGGTGCTGCCCGTTAACGCCGCCGTGGTGGTGACGCTGCAATACGCGCTTGGGCGCAAGATTTCCGCAAGCAATATTCGCCCCCTGATGACCGCCGCGACGCTGTTTTTTATCCTGGGGCTGGGGGGCTTTATGTTCTCCGGGGAGAATCTGATTTACTGGGGTATCGCTGCCGCGATCTTTACGCTGGGTGAGATTATTTATGCACCCGGTGAATACATGCTGATCGACAACATCGCCCCGCCGGGGATGAAGGCAAGCTATTTCTCCGCACAGGCGCTGGGCTGGCTGGGCGCGGCCGCAAACCCGATGATCACCGGGATTATCCTGACCAACCTGCCGCACTGGTCGCTGTTTGTGATTATGATGGTCGCCATCGTCATTGCGTGGCTGATGATTTTGCGTGGGATGAACGTGAAGGCGTGGTGTGAGTCACCCAAGGTAGCGTAGCAACTTGTAGGCCGGGTAAGGCGTAGCCGCCACCCGGCAAACGCAACAACCTAGTGGTGCAACATCTCTTCTACCACCTGCTCTTTGTACATCTCATTCGGATAATAGGTCGGCCAGTTATCCATCTCTTTCAGCAGCGCCTCGTGGGAGGTGTTGCCCATAAAAATATGGAAGTGCGAGGACGCTTTCGGCCCGATGGTATGGTCGCTGAACTGCACAAACTTCGGCGCCGTGCTGCTGGCATCCTGACACTCAAACAGATAGCGAACGCCTTTTTTGCCTGACGCATAGGTCAGAATTTTGTAGCCGCTGTAATTATAATGGCAACGGCTAACCGCTTTGCCCTTGTGGAACTCCATCACGTTATTTTCAATGCCAATGGCATCCACGTCCGTCGCATAGCCTTTACGATAATAGGCTTTCACCTCGTCGAAGGTTTTGCTTTTATCCTTCTGCGCTTTCTGTTTGAAGACCGGATCCAGCGATCCCTCCAGCAGGAAAGGATAAACGGACTGCCAGGTACCGTCCCAGTCAGACAGCGCTCTGTCCTTCACGTTTTTATCCTCAAACACGCCGTTCGCCGCTTTCTGCTCCGCTTCGGTCATCTGATGACCGTGCGAGTGCGCTAACAGCTGGCCGCTGACCAGCAGCGCCCCCAGAGTCATGATCCATTTACCAGCATGTGCAGCCAAAATAACCCCCTCATTCCGTTTTATAAGAATGAGAATGTTATATTATAACATTTCAAATCGCAACCAACCCGCGAACGCCCTCCTGCGCCATGTTTTCCCCCCGTCCACGCTGGATAATGGTGCCGCGTGACATCAGGAGATAGCTGTCGGCCAGCTCGGCGGCAAAGTCGTAAAACTGCTCGACCAGCAGGATCGCCATATCGCCTCTGTTCGCCAGCGTGCGGATCACCTGGCCAATCTCTTTTATCACCGAAGGCTGAATGCCTTCCGTCGGTTCATCCAGAATCAGCAGCTGCGGGCGGCTTGCCAGCGCACGGCCAATCGCCAGTTGCTGCTGTTGTCCGCCGGAGAGATCGCCTCCGCGGCGGTGCTTCATCTCTTTGAGCACCGGGAAAAGCTGCCAGATCTCCTCCGGTACCTGCTTCGCCTCGCGGGCGGAAAAGCGCGACAGCCCCAGCAGAAGATTTTCTTCCACGGTCAGGCGCGGAAAAATCTCGCGTCCCTGCGGGACATACGCCACGCCAGACTGTACCCGCTGGTGCGGTTTGCTGTGGGTGATCGTCTTACCCTGCCAGATGACCTCCCCGGTTTTCGCCGGGATCAGCCCCATCAGACACTTCAGCAACGTCGTTTTCCCGACGCCGTTGCGCCCCAGCAGGCAGGTGACTTCTCCGGTGGCGGCCTCAAAACTGACGCCGCGCAGGATATGGCTGCCACCGTAATACTGATTCAGTTCGTTAACCTGTAACATCTTGTCTCCTTAGCGCCCCAGATAGACCTCAATCACCTGCTCGTTGGCCTGCACCTCGCGAAGCGAGCCTTCGGCCAGCACGCGCCCCTGATGTAATACCGTCACGTGGTCGGCAATGGTTTCGACAAAGCCCATGTCATGCTCCACCACCATCAGGGAGTGCTTACCCGCCAGGGTTTTGAACAACTCGGCGGTGTATTCCGTCTCTGCGTCGGTCATCCCGGCGGCGGGTTCGTCCAGCAGCAACAGATGCGGATCCTGGACCAGCAGCATACCTATCTCCAGAAACTGCTTTTGCCCGTGCGACAGCAGCCCGGCGCGGCGATCGCGTTCGTTGCCAAGACGCAGTAAAACCAGCATCTCATCAATGCGATCGCGTTGTTCACCATTGAGTTTTGCCCGCAGGCTCGCCCAGACGGATTTATCGGTTTTCATGGCGATCTCAAGGTTTTCCCACACCGTCAGCGCCTCAAAGACCGTGGGTTTCTGGAACTTTCGCCCAATCCCCTGACGGGCTATGGCCGCAGGCTCCAGCGCGGTCAGGTCGATCGATTGATCGTAAATAGCCCTCCCGCTTTTTGGTCTCGTTTTGCCGGTGATCACATCCATCAACGTGGTTTTACCGGCTCCGTTGGGGCCAATCACGCAGCGCAACTCGCCCACGCCGATATTCAGCGAGAGATCGGTCAGCGCCTGGAAACCGTCGAAATTGACGTTAATGGCCTCAAGCTGAAGCACCGGATCCGTCTGGTCACGGTAGCGGTCGCCGGGCAACTGGCGGGTAAATAATCCTTCCGTTGGCTGCATTATTTCTCTCCCTTACGAAACAGACCGTAGACACCGCGTGGTAAGAACAGCGTGACGGCGATAAAAATCAGCCCCAGGAACAGCTGCCAGTACTCCGGCATGGCGACGGTGAAAAAGCTCTTCGCCCCGTTCACCAGCGCCGCGCCAATCACCGGCCCCACCAGCGTGCCGCGCCCGCCCAGCGCCACCCAAATGGCGGCTTCTATCGAGTTCGTCGGTGACATTTCACCGGGGTTGATAATGCCCACCTGCGGGACATAGAGCGCCCCCGCCAGGCCACACAGCACCGCGGACAGCGTCCAGACCAGCAGTTTGAACCCGCGCGGGTCGTAACCACAGAACGTCAGACGGTTTTCTGCGTCACGAACGGCGGTCAGGATTCGGCCAAATTTGCTTTTTGCCAGCGCAAATCCCGTCCCCAACGCCAGGAGCAGCAACAGTACGGTCGCCAGAAACAGTGCAATACGCGTGGAGGTTTCCGTCACCGAAAATCCGAGCAGCGTGGTAAAGCCGGTGAAGCCGTTATTGCCGCCAAAACCGGTCTCGTTGCGAAAGAACAGCAACATCCCTGCATAGGTCAGCGCCTGGGTCATAATCGAGAAATAGACCCCTTTGATCTTCGAGCGGAAGGCAAACCAGCCAAACACCAGCGCCAGCAGCCCCGGCACCATGACAATCAGCACCAGCGCCCAGGCGAAGTGTTGGGTGCCCCACCAGAACCACGGCAGCTCACTCCAGGAGAGAAATGACATAAACGCGGGCAGACCGTCACCCGCCGCCTGGCGCATCAGATACATGCCCATCGCATAACCGCCGAGTGCGAAAAAGATACCGTGCCCAAGAGACAGCATACCGGCATAGCCCCACACCAGATCGAGCGCCACCGCAACGATGGCATAGCAGAGGATCTTACCCGTCAGCGTCAGCATCCAGGTCGATAACGCCAGCGGATGCGTTGCAGGCAGTAAGGCGAAAAACGGTAATATCAGCAGACACGCCACCAGCAGGCTGCCTGCGATCTGCGTTGTGCGTGGCGCTTTGCGCGCCAGCGTTAAGGTAAGCGGCTGGCTCATCAGTCAATAACCCTCCCTTTCAGCGCAAATAACCCCTGAGGACGCTTCTGAATAAACAGCACGATCGCCACCAGAATCACGATCTTGCCCAGCACCGCGCCCATCTGTGGTTCAAGGATTTTATTGAAAATGCCCAGACCAAAGGCCGCGGCCACGCTCCCTGCCAGCTGGCCCACGCCACCGAGCACCACCACCAGGAACGAGTCGATGATGTATCCCTGGCCCAGCTCCGGTCCGACGTTACCCAGCTGGGATAATGCCACGCCGCCTAACCCGGCAATGCCGGAGCCCAGCCCGAATGCGAGCATATCGACACGCCCTGTCGGCACCCCACAGCAGGCAGCCATGCTGCGGTTTTGCGTCACCGCGCGCACGTTTAGCCCCAGACGGGTTTTATTCAGAATCAGCCAGGTAAAGAACAGTACCAGCAGCACAAAACCCAGCACCACAATACGGTTCCACGGCAGCGTCAGGTTGGCGAAAACCTGTACCCCGCCGGAAAGCCATGCCGGGTTCGCCACCTCCAGGTTCTGGGCGCCAAACGTCATGCGCACCAGCTGGATAAGCATCAGGCTGATGCCCCACGTTGCCAGCAGCGTTTCCAGCGGACGACCGTACAGATGACGGATCACTGTGCGCTCCAGCACCATTCCGATTGCCGCCGTCAGGCAGAACGCGACCGGTAAGGCGATAACCGGATAGAGCGCCAGCCACTGTGGCGCGAGGCTGGTCATGGCCTGCTGCACCATCCAGGTGGCATACGCGCCCAGCATCAGCATTTCACCGTGCGCCATATTGATGACGCCCAGCAGGCCGTAGGTGATAGCCAGCCCCAGCGCAGCCAGCAGCAGCACCGAACCGAGGGAAAGCCCCATAAACGCCTGACCCAGCAGATCGCCCCACATCAGGCGGTGCGTTATCTGGTTAAGGCTCTCTTCGGCAGCGGCGCGAACGCCGGCGTCCGGCTCGGTCTGCGCCTGGGTATACGGGGTGAGTCGGGACACTACGTCCGGATCGTCGGACTGGCCTAACAGTTCAGCAGCGTGGCGACGCACCTCCGCCTGCGGGCTTGCCAGCTGGAGATTCGCCACCGCCAGCAGCAGCGTCTGACGCGCTACCGCATCCGTTTCACGGTTTACCCGATTTTCCAGAAAAGGGAGCATCGCAGGTTGCGCATCTCGCTGCAGTTGACGGGCCGCCGCCCGCCTTTCCGTGACACTGTCACTTACCAGCTGATGCGTAGCGATAGCCGTGGCAGCAAGTACGCGCAGTCGGTTCGTCAGCCGTACCGCTTTGGTCTGCCCTTCAGTCGCCTTTGCTTCACCGAGGGGAACCATTCCGCCATTACGCTGCGCAAAAGCGTGCTTTTGGCTGTCGGTATACAGGTTTTCCTTTTGCAACGCCTGAAGCAGCGGCAGCCTGGCGGCATCCGGCGCGGCGGCCCACTGCGTCAGTAATTCCGCCTGCTGGGTGCGGCTGGCAGCAACGAAACGATCGGCATCCGATGCCTGCGCCATCCCTGGCAGCAGTCCGGTAAGCCATATAAGAGCGACGATCGTGCGCATGACGTTCATGGCTTGTCTCCCTGAGGTGATGGCTTAGTTGCTGGCAGTTTTCATCGGCTGGTCGGGCTTTTTGTCATTCCCGGCGATGAACGGACTCCACGGTTGTGCGCGGACCGGCTGTTCCGTCTGCCACACCACGTTGAACTGGCCGTTGCCTTCAATTTCACCGATCATGACCGGCTTATGCAGATGATGGTTGGTAGCATCCATGGTGAGCGTAAAGCCGGAAGGCGCTTTAAACGATTGGCCGGCCATTGCGGCACGTACTTTATCTACGTCGGTCGTGCCCGCTTTTTCCACCGCCTGCGCCCACATATGGATCCCTACGTAAGTGGCTTCCATTGGGTCGTTGGTGACGACAGTGTCGGCATTCGGCAGTTTGTGCGCTTTCGCATAGGCTTTGTAATCCGCCACGAAGGCCTGGTTAGTGGGGTTGTCCACGGACTCAAAATAGTTCCACGCCGCCAGGTTACCCACCAGCGGTTTGGTGTCGATACCGCGCAGCTCTTCCTCACCGACGGAGAACGCCACTACCGGCACGTCGGTTGCTTTCAGCCCCTGGTTTGCCAGCTCTTTATAGAACGGCACGTTGGAATCGCCATTGATGGTCGAGACTACGGCAGTTTTGCCGCCTGCGGAGAATTTCTTGATGTTGGCGACAATCGTCTGGTAGTCGCTATGACCAAATGGGGTGTAAACCTCTTCGATGTCCTTATCCTCAACGCCTTTCGAATGCAGGAACGCGCGCAGGATCTTGTTGGTGGTGCGCGGGTAGACGTAGTCGGTGCCCAAGAGGAAGAAGCGCTTCGCCGCGCCGCCGTCTTCGCTCATCAGGTATTCCACCGCCGGGATGGCCTGCTGGTTCGGTGCGGCACCGGTATAAAAGACGTTGGGTGACATTTCTTCACCCTCATACTGCACCGGATAGAACAGCAGGCCGTTCAGTTCCTCAAAGACAGGCAGCACCGATTTACGCGAAACGGAGGTCCAGCAGCCAAACACCACCGCGACTTTATCCTGGCTCAGCAGCTGACGCGCTTTCTCGGCAAACAGCGGCCAGTTTGAAGCGGGATCCACCACCACCGGCTCCAGTTTTTTCCCCAGTACGCCCCCTTTGGCGTTGATCTCGTCAATGGTCATCAGCGCGACATCTTTCAGCGGGGTTTCGGAGATGGCCATCGTGCCGGACAAAGAATGCATGATCCCCACTTTGATGGTATCGGCCGCCTGCACACCAAAACTCATTCCCATCGCCACGACGGACGCGGATAACGCAAAGGCTTTTAATAAGGTACGACGCTGCATATTTTCACTCCTGAAAAAGAACGCTGTGCAAAAACGTCCGTTACGGCATGGACGCGGAAAAAAATGTGTCAGCGAAGCAGGAGCAAAAAGGATGCCAGAATGAACATTGCGCTATGGCGGGAGATTGAACGCGGGATGTAAAGAGAACGACTCAGAATGGCACAGCGCTGCACTTTTATAATGCAGCGCTGGGGCGGTGTTTTTACCAGACTTCACTGGCGATCTGTGTCACCAGACGGACTTTGTCCCACTGCTGAGTTTCACTCAGGCTGTTGCCCTCTTCGGTCGAGGCAAAGCCGCACTGCGGGCTGAGGCAGATCTGCTCTTTGGCCACGTATTTTGCCGCCTCTTCCAGACGGGCTTTAACCCCTTCCGGGTTCTCCAGCTCTCCGTTTTTGGTGGTTATCAGACCCAGCACCACCTGCTGCTTGCCCGGGCGAATAAAGCGCAGTGGCGCAAAATCACCGCTGCGGTCGTTATCATATTCCAGGAAGAAGGCATCTACGTTCACCGTACCGAACAGCACTTCCGCCACCGGCTCGTATCCCCCTTCCGAAATCCAGGTTGAACGGAAGTTGCCGCGGCAGACATGCAGCCCGATGGTCAGATCGTCCGGTTTACCTTCCAGCGCCTTGTTCAGCACGCGGGCGTAGATCTGCGCCAGCTCATCGGCATCATCGCCGCGCTCGCGGATCTGACGACGCTGATCGTCCGAACAGAGGTAGGCCCAGACGGTGTCGTCAAGTTGCAGGTAACGGCAGCCTGCATCATAGAAGGCCCGGATAGCGTCGCGCCAGGTGGTCGCCAGATCGTCAAAATAGACGTTCAGGTCCGGGTAAACCGTCGCGTCGATATCTTTGCGGCCGCCGCGGAAATGAAGCACGCTTGGGCTGGGAATGGTCATCTTCGGCTGCGCATTACCGCTGATGCTTTTCAGATAGCGGAAATCGTCCAGCATCGGATGATCGCCAAAGCCCAGCTTGCCGGTGACGCGCACGCCGTGGGCTTTGGTCTGTACCCCGTTGAACTGAATACCCTGCTGCGAATCGTAACGCTCAACCCCCTGCAGGCCATCGAAGAAATCGAAGTGCCACCAGGCACGGCGAAATTCACCGTCGGTCACCACATGCAGACCGCACGCACACTGCTGCTCGACGACGTGGCAAATGGCATCGTCCTCCACCGCGCGAAGCTGTGCGGCATCTATCTCACCGCTGGCGAACTTCAGGCGGGCCTGTTTAATGGCATCCGGACGTAAAAAACTGCCTACTACATCGGCGCGGTATGGGGCGTGCTGTCGTTGCATGGAAATCTCCTCTGTCTGACGGTAATAATTGCCGGCAGTGATAATTCATTATTTGAATCTTTAGACTTCTGGATGTCTAAATGTCCAAAAAAGATGTCATACCTCACCGGCTCCGGCAAACGAGAAAATTTCACGGGTGTTGAAAAAAATTCATCTTCACAGGGCGGAAACGGATCCCTGACTGGCAAACGCGTAGCGTTCATCTTCCCAGCCAGTGATCCCGCCCAGCATGATTTTGACCGGCAACCCGAGTCGCGCCAGCTTCAGCGCAGCCCTGTCCGCGCCGTTACAGTGCGGCCCCGCGCAGTAAACGACAAACAGCGTGCCGTCCGGCCACCGGGCCATGCGTTCAGCAGTAATCTGGCTCCACGGCATGTGCAGTGCGCCGGGGACATGACGACGGGCGAATTGTTCCGCACTCCCTACCACATGCAGCAGCACGAAGTCCTGCTCATGACTGGCGATGGCATGATGCACATCGGCACAGTCGGTTTCGACACTCAGGCGACGCAGAAAATGGGTAACGGCTTCCTGCGGCTCGGCAGCCGGAAATTCAGTAACATAGCTCATGATCCTTCCTCATCTTTGGCGTTTGTGTTAACACTACTCTATCCACAAATTCAGCCCATGAATGCGCTTGCTTATGCCAGAAAACAGCAAAAAGATGACAAACTTAAGACAGGTTTCCCGCCCTCAGGTGGTGGTGCTGGCGTATGACGGCCTCTGTACCTTTGAGTTTGGCGTGGCGGTTGAGATTTTTGGCCTGCCACGTCCTGAGCTGGGCGACGCCTGGTATCGCTTTGCTGTGGCAGGTGTGGATAGCGGAGAATTGCGGGCGACGGGCGGGATCCGCATGGTGACTGATGGTGATTTGAGCCTGCTTGAGTCTGCGGATCTGATCGTGGTTCCCGGCTGGCGGGGGCTGGACGCGCCGGTTCCCAGGGCCCTGTGCGACGCATTGAGTGAGGCCAGCGCTCGTGGATGCCAGCTGCTGTCCATCTGCTCGGGTGTGTTTGTGCTGGCCGCAACGGGACTGTTGAACGGGCGCAAAGCCACAACCCACTGGCGCTACATTGAGGCGCTTAAAGCCCGCTACCCTGACATCGACGTGGTTGAAGACGTACTCTATCAGGACGAGGGGGATATTCTGACTTCTGCTGGTAGCGCGGCGGGCATCGATCTCTGTCTGCACGTCGTCCGCCGGGATTATGGCATGGAAACCGCCAACAGCGTGGCGCGTCGGCTGGTTATTCCTCCCCACCGGGATGGTTCGCAGCCGCAACAGCTGAGCCGCCCGGTGGCACAGCTACGGGAGAGCCAGCGTCTGGGACAGCTGTTTGATTTCCTGCACAACCATCTCGTTGAACCGCACAGCGTCGACTCGCTGGCGCGTCGGGTGGGCATGAGCCAGCGTACCTTCCTTCGTCGCTTCGAGGCGGCAACGGGAACGACACCGTCGCGCTGGCTGATCAATGAGCGTCTGTTGAGAGCAAAAGATTACCTGGAAAGCAGTCGGTTGAGCATCGACAGCATCGCTGAACAGACCGGTTTTGGACAGGCGGCGACGTTGCGCCACCACTTTCGTCAGCAATTTGCCCTTTCGCCGGCCCAGTACCGCAAGCAATTTTCGCGTCCAGGTCCTGCCCGCTGAGGGATCCCCACAACATAATACCGACACAGACGCCCCTCTCCCTGAGGGAGAGGGCTGGGATGAGGGGCACATACGCGAAATGGCAAAAAAAAACCGCCATTATCTGGCGGTAAATGCTTGCATGGATAGATTTGTATTTTGGTCTCTACGTCCCCGACGCTCCATGGTCGGGCTGCGGATCCCTTACAAACTAACACTGATTAACTTAACGAAAGCTAAACAGCTCTATTAACTCGCCTTCGTGTTGATTTGCAAATAACGCATCAGACCCTGTTCGGCGCTCTGTTTTGCTTCATCATTAATCGCTTCGAGATAAAACGAACGCGAAACACCATAGGGGGCTTTTTCAGAAGGATACACCGCAAACTGGAATACTTTTCCTCTTGCCTGATGCAGGCAATCTAATTCCCAGCGCTGATCGTCTACTTGTTTGCTATTGCAGGCTACACGCCCGTAATCGCTGGTTAAATATGAACCAACACGGGTTTCTGCGGACTGAATATATTCTGGTTCGTCATTCCCGATATAGCGAACCCCTGCCGTAGCACCCACAGCAGCCACGAGGAGCGCAAACGCGATTATTTTTTTCATTTATTAAGACTCATTCCTTAGCCAGAGAATCCCTATTATATAGGATTATCCCTAATTCAAACGCCTGTTTATGGTCCAGAAGTGGTAGTTGACAGTGCTTTAGGCGCATTTAGGATATTTCTTAAAAACAATTCTGAGCCAACACTATTTGACATTTTCTTTGCCGTACTTTGAATTATTGAATAATAACACTAAGAAATAATCGCCATGATTATCCCCGCAACGTCACTCAGCGGTGAAACCATGATTAAAAAAGGGTTATCTCTCGTCATGCTTATTTGTGCGCTGTTTTCAGGGCAGCTTATGGCCGGGCACAAAGGGCATGAATATGTATGGGTAAAGAATGTGGGGCATCAGCTGCGGCACGAGGCCGACAGCGATGAATTACGCAGCGCAGCGGAAGAGTCAGCGGAGGGTTTGCGCGAACACCACCTGTGGCAGAAATCGCGCAAACCGGAGACGCACGTAAGGTAGTTAGCTCCCCTTACGTTTTGGCAGGGTTTTCATCAGATCGTCAGGACTGACGGAAGCGACAATGCTGCCCGGCTGCGGCATTTTGAAAATATGGTTTTTCATCTTGCCAATAACATGCATTTCGCAGGGACGGCAGTCAAACTTCAGGGTAAGGACTTCATCACCGTTGACCAGCTGCATGGGCGTCGCTTTCCAGCTCTTAATATTGCCTTTTGCCTGTTTCGGGCACAGATTGAAGGCGAAGCGGAGACAGTGCTTGGTGATCATCACCGGCACGTCACCCTTCTCTTCATGCGCTTCATAGGCCGCGTCGATCAGCTGCACACCGTGGCGATGATAGAATTCACGCGCCTTATGGTTGTAGACGTTCGCCAGGAAAGATAAATGCGTGTCCGGGTATACCGGGGCCGGAACAACTTCCGCTTTACGGCTACCGCGTGGATACTGGGCCAGACGCGCTTCATCCAGCAGCTCTGCCGTTTCACGGCGGAACTGGTTAAGCAGGCTGTTCGGCACAAACAGCGCGTCCGGCAGGTTAACCTCGATAGCGCGCGCGTAGTAAATCGTCTGCCCCAGCTTCGCCACGCCATCCTTCAGGCTGTTAAGCGCTTTTTCCGCGTTGTTTGCCACCTCGAACAGGCCATCCAGCGTATGCGTCACGCTGATACCGTCTTCACAGGTCATGGTCAGAATCAGCTGTTCTTCCCAGCCGCCAAGCTCGATATCCACCGCGATACGACGCTCGCTGGAGGTTTTCAGCAGCGCCTGCTGCCAGTTATGATCGAGGTTACGGTTAAGTGGCGCGTTCGGACGCGCCTTGTAGAGATCGGCAGGCATTTCATTCGGCCATACGCGATAGCGATTTTCACCGGTTTTTTCGACCGTATTAGCCCTGAAACCCACCACTTCACGCTTAATCATCACGTTCAGGCCATCGCCATTCGCCAGCGGCTCCGTCACTTCAACATCAAGATGATCTTTCGCCACCTTCAGCACTTCACCGACCGGTAAACCGATGAACTTCGGTGAGTCGAACGCGCCGATATCGCCTTTACGGGCATTCACGAAATAGTCCGTGCTGCCGCGGTGGAAAGTTTTGTCCGTCGACGGAATAAAGAAATGCTCGGTACGACCTGCCGACGCGCGCGCCAGATCGCCGCGGTCTTCGATGATGGCGTCCAGCATCTGACGGTAGTGCGCGGTGATATTCTTCACGTAGCTCATGTCTTTATAACGCCCTTCAATCTTGAAGGAACGGACGCCCGCATCAATCAGCGCGCCCAGGTTGGCGGTCTGATCGTTATCCTTCATGGAGAGGAGGTGTTTTTCGAACGCCACTACGCGCCCCTGATCGTCTTTCAGGGTATACGGCAGACGGCAGGCCTGCGAACAGTCGCCACGGTTGGCGCTACGGCCCGTCTGGGCGTGGGAAATGTTGCACTGACCGGAATAGGCCACGCACAGCGCGCCGTGGATAAAGAACTCGATCGTCGCGTCTGTCGCCTGGTGGATATCACGGATCTGATTCAGGTTCAGCTCACGGGCCAGAACGATCTGCGAAAAGCCGACGTCGGAGAGGAACTTCGCCTTCTCCACCGTGCGGATATCACACTGGGTACTGGCGTGCAGTTCAATCGGCGGAATATCCAGTTCCAGAACCCCCATGTCCTGAACAATCAGGGCATCGACGCCGGTCTGATAGAGATCGCCGATCAGTCGTTGCGCAGGCTCCAGCTCATCATCATGAAGAATGGTGTTCAGGGTCACGAACACTTTCGCCCCGAAACGGTGGGCGAACGGCACCAGGTCGGCAATATCGCGCAGGCTGTTGCTGGCGTTATGGCGGGCACCAAAGCCAGGGCCGCCAATGTAGACGGCGTCCGCGCCGTGAAGGATCGCTTCGCGGGCAATGGCGGCGTCACGGGCCGGGCTTAAAAGTTCAAGATGATGGGATTGCAGGCGCATACTTCGTCGTTATCCGTTATGGTCAAAATGGCGGCTATTGTAGTCAGAAGTCTACGACAGCGAAACAGTTTTGCGTAGCCTCAGCGGGGATAATGGATCAGAGAGTGAAAATGCACCGGCCGGTCGCTGCTGTTGCGGTAGGCATGCGGTTTATCACCGGCAAAACGGACGCCCGAGTCGGCATAAACCGTCTGCCATTCGCCGTCGATTTTCATCTCCAGTTCTCCGCTAATGACCACCACATGTTCAATCACGCCCGCCTCATGGGGCGTGGATTCGCTCAGGGCACCCGCCGCCAGCGTAATAGAGAAATGATCGAACCTCAGGGTCTCATCCCACGGAAAGAGCGGTTTGACGACCATCGCCTGCTGCTGGGGATCAAACACAGCCTGCCTGTCTGCCTCTGGCGTGATGAACGCGGAAAACGGAACGTTCAGCCCGGTGGCGATTTTCCACAGGGTCGATACCGTCGGGCTGGATTCATTGCGCTCAATTTGGCCGAGCATCGCTTTCGACACGCCGGCCTCGTCCGCCAGCTTTGACAGGCTCCAGCCGCGGGCCTGACGCAGTGTTTTCAGTGTTGCTGCAAGATGTTGTGTGATGTCCATGTTCCCTCCTGGTGCCGATGATTATACCACTTGTACGCTATAACGCACAGTGCTACCGTAATACGGACGTTATAACGCACAACGGAGTTGCCATGCGCCCTTCCTCTCATCTTATTCCAGTCACACTGGCTGGATTTGTCGCCGTCCTGGTGGGTTATGCCAGTTCGGCCGCCATTATCTGGCAAGCCGCCGCCGCGGCAGGTGCCAGCGCGCAGCAAATCGCGGGCTGGATGACCGCGCTGGGGATTGGGATGGGAGTCAGCACGCTGGCGCTCTCCTGGTGGTTTAAAGCGCCGGTACTGACGGCCTGGTCAACCCCCGGAGCCGCCCTGCTCGCCACCAGCCTGCAAGGGGTGACGCTGTCTGAAACCATCGGTGTGTTTATCTTCGCTAACGCGCTTATTTTACTCTGCGGTATAACGGGGCTTTTCGCTCGTCTGATGACGCTGATCCCCCATTCGCTCGCGGCCGCCATGCTGGCAGGCGTGCTTCTGCAGTTTGGCCTGCACGCGTTTGCACATCTTGACGGCCACTTTCTGCTGTGCGGTAGCATGATTGCCGCGTGGCTGCTGGCAAAAGCTCTGGCGCCGCGCTATGCCATCGTGGTTACGCTGCTGGCAGGTGGTCTCGTGGCATGGATAAGTGGTGACGTTGCCACCGATAAAGTCAGCCTCTCCGTTGTGATGCCTGAGTTTATTGCCCCCGACTTTACTTTTACCAGCCTGGTGAGTATCGGTTTGCCCTTCTTCCTGGTGACCATGGCCTCACAGAATGCGCCGGGCTTCGCCACGATGAAAGCCTCCGGCTACTCGCTGGCGGTCTCACCGCTCATCATCATTACCGGTGGCCTGGCGCTGCTGCTTTCCCCCTTTGGCGTCTTCTCCATCTGCATCGCGGCCATTACCGCCGCCATCTGTCAAAGCGCTGATGCCCATCCGGATACGACTAAACGCTGGCTGGCGGCCATTGCAGCCGGTGGGTTTTATCTGCTGGCTGGAGTTTTCGGCGGGTCTATTACCGGGATCATGGCTGCACTGCCGCTGAGCTGGATCCAGACCCTGGCGGGGCTGGCGTTGCTTGGAACCCTCAGCGGGAGTTTATTTCAGGCCCTGAATCATGAAGCCGAACGTGACGCAGCCATCGTCACGTTTCTGATGACCGCGAGCGGCGTCACCCTTCTGGGCATCGGTTCGGCATTCTGGGGGCTGGTGCTGGGCGGGATATGCTATGCCCTGTTTTCACGCGCTCGCCGCGCGCAGCTGGGACGGCGTAATACCCATCACGCTGCGGAAACGGTTACTGAAGTGGCTGGCGGAGTTAAATCCGCAGGCCAGCGCGATGTCCGTTAGTGGCATTGCGCTATGCTGCACCAGGTTTTTTGCTTTTTCCATGCGTCGCTGCATCACGTACTGATGCGGTGCCAGCCCCGTCGACTGGCGGAACATGCGGGCAAAATGGTATTCGCTGAGGGCTGCCTGCGCCGCCAGCTCGGCCAGGGTTAACGGCTGGCCAAGATGCTCTTCTATGAAGGCCAGCACGTTGCGCAGAACGAAAGGCGATAACCCGCCGGTGACGACCGGCAGCTTCCACTGAACGTTGGAGTAGTTTTGCAGCAGATGGGTCATCAGCAACGTGGATGCTGTACTCAGGGTGAGCTGATTGGCCTGCTGCTGCCAGTCGCAGCCAAGTAAAAACTGGCGATACAGCGCGGTGATCTTCGGGTCACTGCCAAAAATGCGTTCGTCCAGCGTCAGCGACAGCGGCCGCTTATCCCAGATTTTTTCGCCCACGTCGCGCAGGTGTTCATCGGTGCAGTAGAGATGGACAAACGACAGGTCATCACGGATATCCCACGTCGATTCACTCTCTTTCGGCATCAGGCAGAAACGGTCCGGTCCCCCGCCGTTCTTCCAGCCGCCCGGCGTTTTTTGATAGCTCTCATAACCGTCGGCCACGTACAGGCTCAGGGTGTGATGATTGCTTTTAACCGTTATCGTATCGTGCTTGTTGTACCACGCCGCCAGTTGAATACCCGAGTTCAGCGAGACCGTCTCCCGCAGGACGGCATTCTGCTGACTAAGCGTTTCAAAGGTATCGTAAGCGTGAGACATAACCGTTAGCGCGTGAGTGATCGAACTGTCAGTCTAAGAATTGTTGTTCCCCGTTGCCAGTCCCCCGGAGAGAAAAAAGCGCAAGATTTTGCAAGTCTGCCGCAAGCCGGTGAAAGCCCACGGCGCATTTCAGCGCCATACTGCGGGCTTTCGTGGTTTGAGAAGAGAAATGATATGAACGCATTATTATACGGACTGGTCGTGGTCATCTGGGGAACCACCTGGATTGCCATTTTCCTGCAGCAAGGTCCCGTGGCGGCCCCGGTGTCGATTTTCTGGCGTTTCGCCGTGGCCAGCGCCACGATGATGGTGGTGTTACTTGCCCTGCGTCGACTGCGTAAGCTGGCGCTACGGGATCACCTTTTTTGCATGCTTCAGGGATGCTGCGTTTTCTGCTTTAACTTCTGGTGCTTTTATACCGCGGCCGCGCACATCAATACCGGGCTGGAATCAGTCATCTTCTCCATGGCGGTGCTCTATAACGCCATTAATAGCTTTATTTTCTTTGGGCAGCGCCCGCCCGCGCGTTTCTGGACGGCGGCGGCATTGGGTCTGGTCGGGATTATTACCCTTTTCTGGGACGATCTGCTTGCCAGCGGCTGGAGCGTATCGCTTCTGACGGGCATTGGCCTTTCTGCGCTTGGAACCTATGGTTTCTCGCTGGGCAACATGATCAGCATGCGCCATCAGCGCAGAGGCCTGGAAACCATGACCACCAACGCCTGGGCGATGCTTTACGGTACGCTGGTGATGGGCTGCATTGCCCTCTTCAGAGGGGACAGCTTTACCCCGGAATGGACGGTGAGCTACATCGGCGCACTGCTCTATCTGGCTCTGTTTGGTTCGGTGATTGCTTTCGGCGCTTACTTCACGCTGGTCGGGCGTATTGGCCCCGGGAAAGCGGCGTACAGCACGCTACTCTTCCCGCTGGTGGCGCTCTCCATCTCAACGGTGTATGAGGGCTACGTCTGGCATCTCAACGGTATCGTCGGTTTACTGCTGATTCTGGGTGGGAATATGGTGATGTTCACTAAACCCGAAACCTGGTTCAGGCGCTTACGAACAGCATAAAAAAACGGCCTGCGCAGAGCAGGCCGTTTTACATTATTTCGTGGTTTTTTTCACATCAAACATGGTGGCATCCGTCGCCATATCATCCACAACCTGCTTCAGCGTCGCAAAGGTCATTGGCGTATTTTCATTGCTCAGCTCTTTACCTTCGCCCTTACGAACAACCTTCATCACCGGTTTGTTGGTGGCTGCATCAATCAGTTCACCTTCAAAGTAGAGATGGGTATCCATGGTGCGATGGCCGGTTGCCATCTGCGTCCCCGCCACCACCAGCGCGACAGGCACCACTTCGTAGAACTGCAGGCCTTCTTTCTGCGAACTCACCCCTGTAATGGCACCCCGGAAAATCAGGCTATGTTTACCTGGTGTCGCCACTATAGGCTTACGAGTACCAATAGCCGTTTTCATTTTGGTATTGGTGTAGTTCAACAGCTCATCAAGGGTTTTCTGCCCAATCTGAGTGGTCGGTTTAGGCGTAGGGTAATAGGTAATCGGCGTCCAGATAATACTGTCGTAATTCGCTTCGTTATAATTAGGATCGACCCAGCGCAGCGTCGGTTTGCCCGTCGCAGATGTCGTCTGTTGCAAGCCGGAGTAATCTTTTAAAAAGCCTGAATATTGTTCGGGGGCGGCGACTTTTGAAGAACAGCCTGCCAGGGCCAATAAACCAGTAAGCACTGCAACTTTAAAAAAAGTTTGAGTACGCATGATAGTTTTCCATGTTATCTGCAAGTATGCATTTGAAGTTATAGCAAAAGTCAGGCGGGTTTGTTGTGACAAAAAATGATGTAAGTAGCACAAATTGCAAAAAGAAGGCCCGGCTTCATACCGGGCAGCGAAAAATTACGGATTGATATCCACCTGCCAGAAGATATGTTTGCCAAACGGATCGATTTCGTAGCCTTTCACCTCCTTGCGCACCGGCTCGAAAATCGTTGAGTGGGCAATCATGACCGCCGGCATCTGGTCATGCATCATCTGCTGGGCCTCTTGATACAGCGCCACACGTTTATCGTGATCGGTTATCGATTTTGCTTCGGCGATGAGGTTATCAAACGGTTTATAGCACCATTTCGCCGAATTGGAGCCGCCATTTGCCGACGTACAGGTAAACAGCGGACCAAAGAAGTTGTCAGGATCGCCCGTTGCGGTCGTCCAGCCCATCAGCGCAGCCTGATGCTCCCCGCCCTTCACCCGCTTGAGGTATTCTCCCCATTCGTAAGTGACAATGTGGGTTTGTACGCCGATTTTCGCCCAGTCAGCCTGAATCATCTCGGCCATACGTTTCGCATTCGGGTTATAGGGCCGCTGCACCGGCATCGCCCACAGGTCAATGCTCACGCCGTTAGCAAGACCCGCCTCTTTCAGCAACGCTTTTGCTTTTTCAGGATCGTATGCGTAATCCTTTAGCTCGCTGTTGGCGCTCCAGACGCCGGGCGGCAACAGATTTTTCGCGACGGTTCCGGTGCCGTGGAACACCGCGTCGATAATGGCGGGCTTATTGATGGCCATCGCCAGCGCCCGGCGGACGTTCACATTATCCAGCGGCGGTTTTCGCGTATTAAATGCCAGGAAACCGGTATTCAACCCGGCTTTGCTCATCAGGTTAATATTTTTATTGGCTTTCATGCGCTGCAGGTCCGCCGGGTTCGGGAACGGCATTACCTGACACTCGTTCTTTTCAATTTTGGCAAAACGTACGGAGGCATCCGGCGTGATGGTAAACACCAGCCGGTCCAGCTTTGATTTGCCCTGCCAGTAGTCGGCAAACGCCGTGAACAGGATGCGGGAATCTTTTTGATACTGCGCCAGCTTAAACGGCCCGGTGCCGATCGGCTCCATATCCACCTTCTCCGGCGTGCCTGCTTTCAGCATCGCATCGGCATACTCGGCAGAGAGAATCGAGGCAAAATACCAGGCCAGATCGGCGACAAACGGCGCTTCCGGGTGTGCCAGGGTAAAGCGCACGGTGTGGTCATCGACTTTATCAATGGCGGTTATCAGGCTGCCAAACTCCAGGCTTTCAAAGTTGGAGTAGCTGCCGTTAGAGACGTTGTGATAAGGATGATTGACGTCTTTCTGGCGCATAAACGAGAAGATCACGTCATCGGCGTTAAAGTCCCGGGTCGGCGTGAAGGATTTATTGCTCTGAAATTTCACGCCCTGGCGCAGATGGAAGGTGTAAACCTTACCGTCATCGCTCACCTCCCAGCGCTCTGCCAGGCTCGGCACCAGTTCTGTGGTGCCGGGTTTGAAATCGACCAGCCGGTTATAGACCGGTACGGCGCTGGCATCCACGCTGGTGCCTGAGGTATATAACTGAGGATTAAAGTTTTCCGGTGACCCTTCGGAGCAATACACCAGCGTTTTCGCGGCAACGGAGGAACTGACCGTAAGCGCAGCAAGTGCCAGCATTAATGTTGTGCGTTTGCTTGTCATCATTTATTCCTGTCTTTTTAATTCGACGGCTAATTAATTCTTTTGCCATTTCATAAATAACATTAAAGTGATGTGGCAAACACCCGAAAAATAAATAAGGAAGAAAACACTATGGGCACGCCGCTTTCCAGACAATTAACACATCGCTTTTTCCGCTATCTCGCCATTACCAGTCAGAGCGATCCCAGCGTCAAAACCTTACCCTCAACACCGGGGCAGCACGAGATGGCAAGAGAGCTTGCGCAGGAGCTGGCACAGCTGGGTTTAGACGACATTGTGATCGACGAATTCGCCACGGTAACGGCGGTTAAAAAAGGTAATGTACCCGGCGCACCGCGCATTGGATTTATTACTCACATTGATACCGTGGACGTGGGATTATCGCCGGATATTCATCCACAAATATTAACTTTTACCGGTGAAGATCTCTGTCTGAATAAAGAGAAAGGGATCTGGCTACGGGTAAGTGAGCATCCGGAAATTCTGTCTTACCCGAATGAAGAGATTATTTTCAGCGACGGTACCAGCGTATTAGGCGCAGATAATAAAGCAGCGGTGACCGTGGTCATGACCGTGCTGGAAAACCTGACCTCTGAGCATAAACATGGCGACATTGTGGTCGCGTTTGTACCCGACGAAGAGACTGGCCTTAAGGGGGCAAAAGCGTTAGATCTGAAACGCTTCGACGTCGACTTTGCCTGGACCATCGACTGCTGCGAGTTGGGGGAGATTGTCTATGAGAATTTTAATGCGGCAGCCGCTGAGATCCGCTTTACTGGCGTAACGGCGCACCCGATGTCTGCTAAAGGGGTGCTGGTAAACCCGTTATTAATGGCGACCGACTTTATCAACCAGTTTGACCGCCAGCAAACGCCAGAGTGCACGGAGGGCCGTGAAGGCTACATCTGGTTTAACGGCATTCAGGCCGGGCAGAACGAGGCCGTTCTGAAGGCCAATATTCGGGACTTTGACAAGGACAACTTTGCTTCCCGCAAGCAGCAGATTGCTGATGTCGCCGCCCGGATCGCCGCCCGGTATCCGACGGCAAAAGTGGACTATCGCATTGAAGATACTTACAGCAATATCAGCAATGCGATTGGCGAAGACAGGCGTGCCATCGATCTGATGTTTGCGGCGATGGAATCACTGGGTATCACCCCAAAACCGACGCCGATGCGCGGCGGTACAGACGGCGCAGCGCTCTCGGCAAAAGGGTTGCTCACCCCGAACTTCTTCACCGGCGCGCATAACTTCCATTCGAAGTTTGAATTCTTGCCGCTGTCGTCGTTCGAGGCGTCTTACCACACTGCCCTGCAACTCTGCCTGCTGGCCGCGCGTTAAGCAGGCTTGCGCGCCAGCATCGTAGCAAAGCGCAGCTTGATGCGGTTGCCGTGTTCATCGGTGCGGTGCAGTTCGCCAACCTCTTCGTTGTATTTGAGCAACTCCCAGCCTTCATAGTAGTTGCTCAGTTCACCGCTTTTAAACGCAAACGGGAAGCCGACGGTGCACGGATAATCCGCCGTGTCCATCGCGGCAACGATCAGGTTATAACCGCCAGGTTTGGTGCAACGCTGCATATTGGCGATAAGACCCGGAATGGTTTTTGCCTCCAGGAACATCAGCACCACGGTGGACAGAATAAAGTCATACTCGCCGTCAATGCTCAGGTTGTTGAGATCCTTGATGGCCGAGTGAAGATTCTCAATGCCTTCTGCCGCTTTGATGCGCTCGATATTATCGATGCTCATCGGATTTTTATCCCAGGCAGTGACCTCGTACCCGTTGGCCGCCAGATAAAGGCTGTTACGGCCATTGCCACAGCCCAGATCCAGGGTTTTACCCGGTTTCACGATCCCCGCGCTGTACACCACCTCTGAGTGTGTACGGGTTAAACCATATTTCTCTGTGAAGTAATTTTCATCGACGGACATTATTTTTCCTCAGATTGCATAAGCAGTGCTTTTTCAGTGCGCAGCAGAAGTTTGCCCTGAAGCAGCAGAATAAAAGTACGGACCAACAGGATCCCAATGATGACGTTGGTGAAGATAAAAAGCGGTACGGCAATCACGTGGAAAAAGCCCGACGGGCTGCTGTGCCCCAGATGCAGCCCGGTGGTTGCCAGTGCGGATATACCAAAGGAGAAACTCCAGAAAGAGGCATTAAACGGCTGGGATACGTACCAGGGCAACAGACGCAGCATAAACAGCAGTTGCAACAGGCCATAACCGAACAACATTTTGGCAAAGGTGTCGGCTTCACCGCCGTTAACGCTAAACCAGGCGCTACAGGCCACCAGCGCGGGCGCAAGCTGAATCCCCAAAGAGGTGCGCTGCGCGGTCGGCAGTTCTCCGGCACTGCGAAGGCGCTGAAGAATAACCGGCTCCAGGCTGAGCCAGGAGAAGACACCCGCCCCCAGGAACACTAAACCGGCGTCGTTAAACCCCAGGGCGCCGCACGCCATGGCGCTAATAAAATTATTCGCCACGGTTGGCAGATATAAACCCGGCGTCGTGGCTTCTTGCGGATGGTTGCCGCGCCAGAGTCCCGCGCTTTGCCAGGCGGAATAAGACAGCTGTGTCACCACCCCCACGCCAAAAAGCACGACTGAAATCGGGCGGCACCAGGGCACAAAACCGATGGCGACCAGCATCGTCGTCGCCGGAAAAAGACTGACAAAGCTACTCATCACCGGATGCCTCATCTCTGCCAGCACGCTGCGCGGGAAACGGATCGCGCGGATGATAAAGGCCACCGTCAGCAAAAACCAGCACGTAACGGCAAGGGCCACCAGCGCATCACCCGGCCACCGTGTCACCGGCCAGAGCGTGCTGGCGTATCGCCAGGCGAAACCCATGCCAATGATGCCAAGCACCATGCCAAAATACCCAGCGGGCAAGTTAAGCACTTTCTGTGGGGGATTGAGTTTATCCATTAATTTTAATTTTTAAAATGCATTTTAAATGCCATTTTAAGGGGTTTCCGCAACGGATGCCAGCACAACGAAAAACCAAAAGTTTGCTACGTTTAGTGAAGACGCTTATCAGGGATCACACGATGAAAAAGTATCGGCTCAGCGATGAAACCCGCCTCTGGCAATGGAAAAACGGCGAAACAACCCACACAACAACCTTACGGCAGATCATCGCCACGGCAGATTTTAACGATGTCACGGCCGGTACGAAAGGTGGCTGGATTGATGACGCGCGCGCCCTGTCACAGAATGGGGATTGCTGGATCTATGACGAGAACAGCGTGGTGTTCGCCGGTGCTACCGTGTCGGATCACGCGCGCCTGACCCTGCCCTGTACCGTCAGCCATGACGCCCGCATCAGCGGTCACTGCTGGCTGGACAGCGCCGAAGTCAGTCACGGCGCGCGGATAAGTGACAACGTCACCATTCAGCACTCCTGCGTGCGGGGCGAGTGCCACATCTTCGGCGACGCGCGCATCCTGCATAACAGCGTCATCATCGCCGCCAAAGGACTGACGCCGGACCACGACCAGATCCTGCAAATCTATGACAAAGCGACGGTAAGCCGGTCGCGCGTTGTGCATCAGGCACAGATCTACGGCGAAGCGATGGTGAACAATGCGTTTATTGAACACCGCGCTGAGGTATTCGACAGTGCGATCCTCGAAGGGAACGATCTCAATAACGTCTGGGTGTGCGACTGCGCAAAGGTATATGGTCACGCCCGTCTGATTGCCGGTTTCGACGACGACGCCATCCCCACCGTGCGCTACAGTTCGCAGGTGGCGGAAAATGCCGTCGTGGAAGGCAACTGCGTCATTAAGCACCACGTCCTGATCGGCGGTCAGGCATGGCTGCGCGGGGGGCCGATCATGCTTGACGATAAAGTGGTGATTCAGGGACGCGCCCGGATCAGCGGCGATGTGTTGATCGAGCATCGGGTTGAAATCACCGACGATGCAGTCATTGAAGCCTTTTCGGGTGAGAGCATTCACCTGCGTGGCGAAAAGGTGATTAACGGCGACCAGCGCATCACCCGCACACCGCTGCTGGGGGCGCTATAGGGTAAAAATCTTCCCGTAGATGTTCACATCGTCAAAGCGGCCATTCAGGTATTCCGCTTCCCGCAGGCACCCTTCCAGCGTAAAACCGTTGCGCCGGGCAACGTTGTTGCTGCTCTGATTCGCCACCCGGCACTTAATCACAAAACGGCGGATCTCGCCGCGCTCAGCGTAATAGCGCATAAACGCCTGCAATGACTGAGAGAGGATCCCCTTCCCCTGATGCGCCTCGTCCAGCCAGTAACCGATATAACCCGCTTTGTTGGCAGGCTCTATCGAATTAAACGACAGCACGCCGACCAGCGCATCATCCCGGAAGATCAAAAACATTTTGGCGTAGCCGCGCTGGTGCAGCATCTGGTTACTTAGCACATTGCGGCGGGTATCCTCTTCCGCGCCCACGTGCTGCGCCCAGTCAAAGGCGGTTTGCAGCCAGGTTTTGTTTTTGACGACGAGGTGATGGAGATCGGCGGTATAGCGCTCTTCGACGGCGCGAAGCTCGATATTCTGGGTAACGGGGATAATTTCTGCAGACATGGTGCCCCTCAATTGCCGGGTGGCGGCTGCGCCTTACCCGGCACAATCCCACAAGGATTAACGCATTATCCGGTCATCAACGTAGTGACGTTTATCCGGCGCTGGCGGGAAATACTGATACAGCCAGGTTTCACTGATGGCATCCCCCTGACAGCGCAGGAACAGGCGCATATCTACCGGCTCGGTCGAATCCGAGGTTGGGTACCAGTCAAACAGAATGCGATAACCGTCAAACGGTTCTACGTACAGGATCTCAACCTGCTTCGCCTCACCGCTGGAGAGAGTAATCACCGGCTCGATGCCTTTTGGCGCAGCGGCCTTCAGGTCGCCACCGACAAAGTCGATAGCAAAGCGGCGCGCCCACACTTTCGGGTAATTTTCACCCGGCGCCCAGCCTTCCGGGAAACCGCCCATGCCGGTGCGGGTGGCGAAAACATTAGCCAGCGGGGAACGCACCGGCGGCATTGCGCTCCAGTACAGGCGATATTTAAAGTCCAGCTCGTCGCCCGCTTTCACCGTTTTCTCCGGCTGCCAGAAGCAGACCACGTTATCCAGCGTTTCACCGGTGGTCGGGATCTCCATCAGACCAACCGAGCCTTTACCCCAGTCGTTGCGCGGTTCTACCCACAGGCTTGGACGCTTGTTATACCAGCCCATCACGTCCTGATAGTGCGAGAAATCACGATCCAGCTGCAGCAGACCAAACCCTTTTGGGTTTTTGTCCATATAGGCGTTGAACTGCAGCTTCTGCGGATTGTTCAGCGGACGGCAGATCCACTCTCCGTTGCCGCGCCACATCGCCAGGCGGTCTGAGTCATGGATTTGCGGGTGGATGGTGTCGCACATGCGTCGTTCGTTATTGCCGCAGCTGAACATACTGGTCATCGGCGCGATGCCGAGCTGTTTAATGTCTTTACGCGCATAGAGGTGGTTTTCCACCTCCATGATCACCTGGCTCTTCTCGCAGTGGATCACGAACTTATAGGCACCGGTAATGCTCGGGCTGTCCAGCAGCGTATAGACGGTAAACGTGGTGTCACCTGGCTTAACGGTTTCAAACCAGAAGGAGGTGAAGTCCGGGAACTCTTCCGGCGTGTCAGTAAAGGTGTCTACCGCCAGACCGCGCGCGGAAAGGCCGTACTGGTAGGTATCGTCAACCGCACGGAAATAGCTTGCGCCGAGGAAAGAGACGATATCGCGACGCGCCAGTTCCGGCGCCTTAAAGGCGCGGAAGCCTGCAAAGCCAAGATCGCTTTGCCCTTCCAGCTGTTTGGTATCCACACCGGTTTCACCGTAGCTGAACAACTCCGGTCGGAAGTGGATCTCACGCGCCATAGAGGTCGACTGGTCCAGCGAGAACATCCGCACGCGGCGGCGGAACCCCATTCCCATATGGAAGAACTGCACGTCCAGCTGACGCCCTTCAATGTTGTTCCACAGAGACTGCTTCTCATCGTAACGGATGGCGTTGTACGCCTGCGGCGTCATGGTCGCCAGCGTGTCCGGCAGCGGACGTGGCGCACCACCCCACGGGGTTTTCGCCAGGTCATGCGCCATGGATTGCAGTACGGAGAAGTCAAAACGACGGCTCTGACCGTCAGCGATGTCAGAGTCAGCAGCGTATGCCGCTTTGGAAAACAGGGAAGCAAGGCCAGAGGTGCCGCTCAGGGCTGCCACTGCCAGCGAGCCTTTTAGAAAACGTCTGCGATTCATGCCTGGAAAAACGTCCTTATGGTCGTGTGAATGTGTTTCGCGCTCGGCGAAATGACGGCAAGAAAGAACGCACAGCCTAAACAAAAATGGTTAAGAATCCAATTGTTGCCCGGTGATTATATGAACAAAGTGAGAAATATTTTCTGTCGACCAGAACGGCCCGAAAGTGGTGTAAAGAAAGCCTGGAAAATGTGTAGAAAAATGCCCCGACGCGACATCGATCGCCGGGGCTAATGAGGCGGTTATTTTACGCTGACATCGATACCCGGAAAGTACTTATCAGCGAGTTTAGCGATCGTGCCGTCGGCACGCACTTTATCAATCGCGGCATCAAGCTGCTTTTTGGTGGCCTCGTCACCTTTACGCAACCCAAAACCGATCCCACTCCCGAGGATAGTGTCGTCAGACACCGGTTTGCCGATGAAGCCAAACCCTTTCCCCTGCGGCTTGCTGAGGAAACCTGCCTGCCCGGCCGCGGACATCACCAGCGAGGCGTCGATACGGCCATTAAGCAGGTCGCCCCAGGCCATATTCTGATCTTTATAAGACACCACGGTGACACCCTGCTTTTCCCAGTGCTCTTTCGCATAGGTTTCCTGAATTGAGCCCTGCAGCACGCCAATGGTTTTCCCCTTCAGCCCTTCTGGGGTCGCTTCTACCGCCGTACCGGCCTTGCCGACCAGCTGCGACGGAATGCGGTAAATCGGCTGGGTAAAATCAATGCTCTTGCGGCGCTGCTCGGTGATATTCATCGCCGAATTAATGGCGTCGAATTTCTTCGCCACCAGGCCCGGGATCAGCGCGTCAAACGAGGTTTCCACCCAGCTGCACTTCAGCGCTGCCGCTTTGCAAATGGCATTCCCCAGCTCAACGTCAAACCCTTCCAGTTCGCCTGAGGCATTACGGCTTTCAAACGGCGGATATTCCGCTTCCAGACCATAACGCAGCTCGGTCGCCGCGAAGGACGAAAAGGTACACAGCAATCCCATGCCGACGACTAACGCGCGTAATTTCATCTTATACTCCTCAGCGTGATTTAACCCGACACAGGGCCTGGGCACCTGCCCGTAACGTCGCCTCATCTTTCGCAAAAGAGAGACGAATCAATTTATTATCCGTACCGTCCGCATAAAACGCCGACAGCGGAATGGTGGCAACGCCGTACTCCACGATCAGCCGTTTCACCAGCTCGCTGTCGCGCTCATCGCTGAACGCGCTGTAATCCGCCAGCATGAAAAACGACCCGGCGCTCGGTAGCAGGGTAAACGGCGAATCGGCCAGCAGACCGTGCAGCAGATCGCGCTTACGCTGGTAAAACGCCGACAGCGAGAGCCAGGTTTGCGGATCGACCATATGCTCCGCAAAGGCGTGCTGCATTGGCGTATCGGCAGAGAACATTAAAAATTGATGGACTTTACAAATCTCATCCATCAGTACCGCCGGGGCGACACAATACCCTACGCGCCAGCCGGTGACGTGATAGGTTTTTCCGAAAGATGAAATAATCACGCTGCGCTCCGCCAGCTGCGGGTGCGTGGCCATTCCATGATGCGGTTCACCGTCAAAAACCACGTGTTCGTACACTTCGTCAGACAAAATAATGATGTCGGTCTGGCGCGTCAGCGCCGCCAGCTGTTGCAGGTCATTGGCACAGAAGACCTGACCGCTCGGGTTGTGCGGCGTGTTAATGATGATCATGCGCGTGCGCGGGGTGATCGCGGCACGCACCTCATCCCAGTTGACGGCAAAATCCGGCACCGTGAGTTTGATAGCAATCGGGGTAGCCCCCTGCAGACGGACAATCGGCGCGTAGCTGTCAAAGGACGGTTCAAAGTAGATCACCTCATCACCGGGGTGCACGAGACCGCTTATCGCTGAATAGAGCCCTTCGCTGGCGCTGGCGGTCACCAGCACCTCGCTGGCAGGGTCATACTGCGTGCCGTAGAGCGTGGCAATTTTATCGGCAATGCGTTCTTTCAGCGGCTGCAGGCCGGTCATCGCCGCGTACTGGTTATGCCCTGACGCCATCGCTCGGGTGACGCCTGCAATCAGTTTCGGGTCACAGGAAAAATTCGGTGCGCCCTGAGAAAGGTTAATGGCGTTATGCTGTGCCGAAAGCTGGCCGATAACGGTAAAAATGGTGGTCCCCACATCTGGCAGTTTGGAGCGCGTTTGTACCGGCGTTCGTAAAGTCATCCTCTTTCCCTTCTCATGGACATTGCATAACTATTCAAACAACAAGTGCGTTGCCGGGACAATCGAATTGTTGTCATAATAGCCATGAGAAAAATGCATAGCTGAGGTGTTTCAATGTCTCGCCGTTCGCTCCCCCTTAACGCCATCGACGCATTTTTAGTCACCGCGCGTCATCTGAATCTTACCCATGCCGCCGCAGAGCTGTGTCTGACCCAGGGGGCCGTGAGCCGTAAGATCGCCTCCCTTGAGGCGTGGTTTGGCTTTCCGCTGTTTGAGCGCCACGCCCGCGGGCTGCGCCTATCACCGCAGGGCAGCGCCCTGCTTCCGGAGCTGCAATCCACTTTCGAACAGCTGCTGACCGTGGCCGACCAGGCCCGTAGCCAGCATACCGTGATCCGGCTTAAGGCCCCCACCTGCGCCATGCGCTGGCTGGTACCGCGCTTGCTGGAGGTGGAGCACGCGCATCCGGATCTGCAGATCGCGCTGACGACCACCACCGATCATAACGTCAATTTTAAAACCGAATCTTACGACGCGGCCATTGTGTTTGGCACGCATATGAGCGCAGGCGATCTGCTGTTCGAAGAGGCGCTCACGCCGGTCATCAGCCCGGTGCGGGCAGGTACAACGCTGGGTTCACTGACGTTCCTTCACCCAACGCGGGATAAGACCGACTGGTCACTGTGGCTGGCGAAGCAGGAAGGTCCCGGGTTTGTTATGCACAAAAATCAACACTTCGATACGATGGATCTCGCCATTACCGCCGCCATTCAGGGGCTGGGCGTCGCCATTGCCGACGAAACGCTGGTGGCAGAAGATGTGGGTGCCGGAAGGCTGATGCGGCCCTATGAGACAAGCGTAAAAACCGGGGCGAGCTACCGGCTGGTGCTGCGCGAAACGCCTGACGAAGAAAATGGTCTGGCGGCGTTTCGCGCCTGTTTACTTAATCGAGGCTGACGTGGTGCTTCATCACCCGTTTAAAGAGGCTCATGCGCGCGCGCATAAAGCGGTTTTCAAGCCGGAAACCTGCATGTTTATTCACACCGATACGTAGCAGCACGTCCCGCCCTTTACGGCACGCGGGCCAGTGCGTCGGCCCCGACAGGCTATCATGCGTTCCGGCATCGCGCGCAAAGCTTACCCAGTAATCGGCTACCCTGGCAGCAAACTGTAAATCCCGTTCGTTGACATACTGACGTGAAGGCTCCACCTGGCCGAGGGTATCGAACACGTAGGGCACTTCATTGCCATGCCACGCGCCGTTGATATAGGTGGCATGCTCCGCTTCAGCGACATAGTCAAACCAGTAACGCCAGCAAAGCCCGCCGACACGCTGCTGCGCCTGCATCACGACATAGCCCATGGTGGTAAACGCCATATCGCGACACACCTGTCTGCCCAGCTCTTCGTCGCCTTTCACACCCGGATAAAGCAGCTTGATGAGCCCCAGCCCAAAACGACGCTCCCGGCGAAGCTTCTGGATTTGCCCGGCGAGATCGATGCCAAACACCGCCATGACGCTGGCTTCATCGCTGTTAGAACCTATCATCACCGGCACAGGGTGCTGGCGGGCAGCGAAAAAGACATCCAGCATGGCCTCCGGCAGGACGCAATCCCCGACGATCGGCGCCGGGGCGATGTTGAGTGGCGCGGTCAGCGGCCAGAATGACTCAGGCGGGATCGCGCGCAGCTGCTCTGCCGTCGCGTTTTCCAGCCCAAAATGGGCGGCCAGTGCTTCCCCTTTTTGCAGCGCCTGCTGGCGCGGCGTGTCGGGCAAGGTATATCCACTCTGGACTATCGCCTTGTGGAACAGCCCTTCCGCCAGCGGCGAGGCCAGCAACGACAGCACGCTGCGGGCGCCAGCGGACTCACCAAACAGGGTCACGTTATGCGGGTCGCCCCCAAACGCGGTGATATTCTCCCGCACCCATTCAAGCGCGGCAATCTGATCAAGCAGAGCAAAATTATGCACTACCCGCTCTTCTTCCCCCTCCAGCGCGGGATGGGCGAAAAAGCCGAGATGGCCGAGACGGTAGTTAATCGTGACCACAACCACGCCGCGCGCGGCCAGGGATTTGCCGTGATACGGTGGCAGACCACCGGCACCAATCGTAAACCCGCCCCCGTGCAGCCAGACCATCACCGGAAGCGATCCCGGGCGGTCGACGGGGGACCAGACATTCAGATAGAGACAGTCTTCAGAGAACTGGCCGGGATCGCCCCCGCCCAGCTCCTGACAATATTCACTGCTTTGCCAGCTTGAGGCCGAAAAGGCAGTGGCATCGCGAACGCCATCCCAGCGTTCTGGTGGGCGCGGTGAGCGCCAGCGCCAGTCACCCACTGGCGGTGCAGCATAGGGAATACCGCACCAGCGGTGGACATTTTCATCGGTTAAACCAGTCAGTGCGCCCTGGCGCGTTTCAACCACAGGGGCGGAAGGATTTTGCATAACGACCTTATTTTTTCCATCACACCCCTGCAGAGTAACGGTTTCAGAGCAAACCGCAACGCTGTTTGCTGCGCGTTTCAGCCTCCTCATAGAGGGTGAATTCGTCATACACCGGGCAGCCGAGCGCGGCTTCAAACGCGTCGCGGCTGGCATTACCGTGACTGCGCGCCTGAGTTTCATTCCCGAGATTGGACTGGAAAATCCCGGCGGCGCTGACCGGAAGAAAATCTTCGTAGGTAATCGGCTGGGCAACGACCCACCCGCGCTCAATCAGCGGCTGCGGATCGTCGCCGGGACGGAACGCATGACGATGGGCTTCCCCGGCGGGCGTCAGACGGTAGCGGAAATAAGCCAGTTCCTGGCGGCGCATTAACAGCTCGCTGTCCGGGAAGGCGCTGAAAATCTCACGCAAATGAAGCTGGTGCGTCAGGTTATCTTTGCCGGTACCGGCCTTAGCCAGCAGGCTATCGTACAGTTCACGGCCTTTCGGCGTCAGCGCCACGCCGCGCTGTTCTATTTCACCGAAGCGGGCGGTGTGGGTGCCCTTATGTTCACCGGCAAACAGCACCGGCTCTTCAAGCGCCTTGAAGCTGGTTTGACGCAATAACACGGGCACGTCACGACGCGGCGGCCCTTCGATCAGAATTTTGGGCTCAATACCATACTTCGGCATCAACTCCTGCACCCGGTCAATATCCAGCGTGCGCGGCGTGAGGTGGTTAATATGGCACCCCGGGAAGCAGACCACATCGGCGATCAGCCGGTGCTCGTTATGCAGCGCGAGATAGGTCTCCTGATCGACCGTCGCATGGCGGTGCCAGCGGAAGGTTTCCAGCGCTTCCTGAACAAACTCCTGCGCCTGCTCGACGGTAAACTGCCCTTCCGATTCATACAGATCGAGAAGCGCCAGACAGCGCGGGGTGAAGATGTTTCGGTGAGACAGAATTTCCGCCGCACGTTCGCGCAGCGCGACGTTTTCAATCAGCTCAAGGCGCAGCAGCGAAGTAAAGATGCGGAACGGATTACGGCACAGCGCCGCATCATCAATCGGCCGAAATGCCGTTGAGTGGACCGGCACCCCCGCCTGAGAGAGATCGTAATAGCTGACCGGATACATGCCCATGATGGCAAACATACGACGCAGGGTGGAAAGTTCTTGCGCACTGCCGACGCGGATCGCGCCGTGGCGCTCCACGTTCAGACGGGCAAGCTCATCGGCGTTCGCCAGTTGTTCATGTAATAGTGGGTTATTTTCCAGAACCGCCAGGTTTACGTCCGCGACCAGTTCGAGCAACGTGCCGTACTGCGGAACTTCCTGCTGGTACATCGCCGACATAGCCTGCGAAAAGTGTTCCCGAATGTCATCAGCCGTGATGGTGTTCGCCATGATGTCATGCCTCCAGTGAATATTACCTGGAGTGTAGAGAAACCCGTTCCTTCCGGGGGGAAAGATTTCTGATTTGTGATCTTAAGACGACAGTGGTCAAACCGTGTGCGACTGGCCTCTGAACAAGCCTTAACGAAACCGCCCTTTCGCGCCTGTCGCTTTTTATCCAGGATTTTCCTTATAATTATTTATGGTTTCGCTTTCTAGCTATAAAGGAGTATTTTTTATTTTCCCCTGACTGCAAATTAACCAATTTGAGGGCGTCATTATTTTTATCCTCAGCTTTCAAATTCTTAGCTCAAAGCTAGGAATAATCTGAACAGTTGTTTACAAGTCCTTCCTGTCTATCCATATTTCCAACGCAAGCGAAGCGCAAATTTACAAATATTTAAAAATAACGCAACCGCAAATAGCAAAGCGCATTTGACGAATAGCGCACAGCGACTAGAGTTATTACTCGAACGACGAGTGATACGGAATATATTCGTACCGTACTGACATAACCAATATATGACTATGAGGTTTAATATGGCAGAGCATCGTGGTGGTTCCGGTAATTTCGCTGAAGACCGTGAAAAAGCATCAGAAGCTGGTCGTAAAGGTGGTCAGCACAGCGGTGGTAATTTTAAAAACGATCCGCAACGCGCATCTGAAGCGGGTAAGAAAGGGGGACAGAACAGTCACGGCGGAGGCCGTAAATCTGATAACTCCTGATCTTATTTAGTACTCTTTTAATAAAACCAGAGAGCATGCTGCGGGCTGAAAAGCTCGCAGTACCCTTTTTTTATTTTACCGGAGCGTAATAATTATGAATATGAAAAGTGTAGAGGATGTATTTATTCATCTTCTGTCGGATACCTACAGCGCAGAAAAGCAGCTTACCCGAGCGTTAAGCAAACTTGCCCGCGCCGCCTCCAGCGAGAAGTTGAGCGCCGCCTTTACCGCACACCTTGAAGAGACGCAAGGTCAGATCGAACGTATCGACCAGATCGTGGAACAGGAAGACGGCATCAAGCTCAAGCGCATGAAATGCGTCGCAATGGAAGGCTTAATTGAAGAAGCTAATGAAGTCATCGAAAGCACGGAAAAAAATGAAGTCCGTGATGCCGCATTAATTGCCGCTGCGCAAAAAGTGGAGCATTACGAAATAGCCAGCTACGGTACCCTTGCCACCCTGGCAGAGCAGCTTGGCTATAAAAAAGCCGTTAAGCTTCTTGCAGAAACACTGGAAGAAGAAAAAGAGACCGACCTTAAACTCACCGATCTGGCCGTAGGAAATATTAACCAAAAAGCGCAAAAATGACGCTATAACACAGGTTAAATAAAATGAGCATCAGTCCCAGGACAATTAAACGGTGCCATTTAACGGCAGCTATAATATGGTTCATTCTCGCTATCCCTTCCGTAATATGGTGGAAGAGCAGCGTACTATGGGTCATTATCATCAGCATCTACGCTAATATTGTCGGCCATTTGTCTGGCTACAGTGCCGCGCGTGCCGATCAGGCTGCTGAAAGTGAGACCAAATAAGCGAACCCTAATGAGGATACAATGATGAATCACGTAGAACACTACCATGACTGGCTACGCGATGCCCATGCGATGGAAAAGCAAGCCGAATCTATGCTGGAATCCATGGCCAGCCGTATTGATAATTATCCTGATGTTCGCGCCAGAATTGAGCAGCATATTAATGAGACAAAACGACAAATTACCTTGCTGGAAGAAATCCTCGACCGGAATGATATTTCTCGTTCAGTTTTAAAAGACTCGATGAGCAAAATGGCGGCGCTGGGGCAGTCCATCGGCGGCATGTTCCCGTCTGATGAGATCGTTAAGGGGTCGATCAGCGGCTATGTTTTCGAACAGTTTGAAATCGCCTGCTATACCTCCCTGCTCGCGGCGGCGAAAAAAGCGGGCGATACCGCCTCGATACCCGCTATTGAAACGATCCTCGCCGAAGAGCGCGAAATGGCCGACTGGTTGATTCGTCATATTCCGCAGACCACGGAACAGTTCCTGCTGCGTTCAGACGCATCGGGCGTCGAAGCAAAAAAATAATCAGGGAGAATCGCCATGTTCCGACACGTTAAACAGCTGCAATACACGGTTCGCGTTGCTGAACCTAACCCAGGCCTCGCCAATCTTTTACTGGAACAGTTCGGTGGGCCGCAGGGCGAACTGGCTGCCGCCTGCCGGTACTTTACGCAAGGATTGAGCGATGACGATCCGGGCCGTAAAGATATGCTGATGGATATCGCGACCGAGGAGTTAAGCCACCTCGAAATCATCGGTACCCTGGTGGGCATGCTGAATAAAGGCGCGAAAGGCGCGCTGGCGGAAGGGGTGGAAAACGAGGCCGAGCTGTATCGGTCCATGACCGAAAACGGCAATGACAGCCATATTACCTCCCTGCTCTACGGTGGTGGCACCCCGCTCACTAACTCTGCGGGCGTGCCCTGGACGGCAGCCTACGTGGACACCATCGGCGAGCCAACGGCGGACCTGCGCTCAAACGTGGCAGCAGAGGCCAGAGCGAAAATCATCTATGAACGTCTGATCAACGTGACCGACGATCCCGGCGTAAAGGATGCCCTGGCGTTTCTGATGACGCGCGAGGCGGCGCATCAGCTCTCCTTTGAGAAGGCGCTGCAGTCTATCCGTAATAATTTCCCGCCGGGAAAATTGCCGCCAATCGAGGAATTCACCAACAAGTACTACAATATGTCTGAAGGTGGAGAGGTTCGCGGAAGCTGGAACAGCGATAAACATTTCGATTACGTTGAGTCCCCCCAGCCTGCGGTTGACGGCGGCGATGGCAGCGCAAGCGTCACGCTCACAACCGAACAGGCAACCCTGGTCAAGGCGATGTCTGCCCGTACGAAGTCCGATCCACATTCCGACCCGCTGACCGGTGCCGAGCTGGGTGCCGGTAAGACTAAACCGTAATCGGTTTTGCCGGGCAGCCATAAACTGCCCGGCAATTCTCGTGCCCCATCGTTTCAGAGGTACGGACCATGTTCGAACTCGACGCGTTCCATCTGGCCAGAATTCAGTTCGCTTTTACCGTCTCGTTTCATATCCTTTTTCCTGCGATCACCATCGGCCTCGCCAGCTATCTGGTTGTGCTGGAGGGCATGTGGCTGCGCACCAAAAACGACGTCTGGCGATCGCTGTATCACTTCTGGCTAAAGATATTTGCCGTTAACTTCGGTATGGGGGTCGTTTCCGGATTGGTCATGGCGTACCAGTTTGGCACCAACTGGAGCGGATTCTCACAGTTCGCGGGCAGTATCACCGGTCCACTCCTCACCTATGAAGTCTTAACCGCTTTCTTCCTGGAAGCCGGTTTCCTGGGTGTAATGATGTTCGGCTGGAATAAGGTTGGCCCGGGCCTGCACTTCTTTTCCACCTGCATGGTCGCGCTCGGCACCTTAATGTCGACCTTCTGGATCCTCGCCTCCAACAGCTGGATGCATACGCCGCAGGGGTTCACCATCGAGAACGGACAGGTCATTCCGCAAGACTGGCTGGCAATCGTCTTTAACCCCTCCTTCCCTTATCGCCTGATTCATATGGCTATTGCCGCGTTTCTGAGCAGCGCGCTGTTTGTCGGCGCGTCGGGTGCCTGGCACCTGCTGCGCGGTAACGATACGCCCGCCATCCGAACCATGTTCTCGATGGCCATGTGGATGGCGCTGCTGGTCGCCCCCATCCAGGCGGTGGTGGGCGATATGCACGGCCTGAACACGCTTGAGCATCAGCCCGCCAAAATCGCCGCCATTGAGGGACACTGGGAAAATCCGCCCGGCGAGGCCACCCCACTGCTGCTGTTTGGCCTGCCGGATATGGAGGAGGAACGCACCAAATACGGCCTCGAGATCCCCGCGCTCGGCAGCCTGATCCTGACACATAGCCTGGATAAACAGGTTCCGGCCCTGAAAGATTTCCCGAAAGAAGATCGCCCAAACTCGACCATCGTTTTCTGGTCGTTCCGCATCATGGTCGGGATGGGGCTGCTGATGATTACCCTCGGTCTGCTCAGCCTCTGGCTACGCTACCGTCACCGGCTTTTCCACTCGCGCCCGTTCCACTGGTTTGCGCTCTGCATGGGGCCAGCGGGTCTGCTGGCGCTGCTCGCCGGCTGGGTGACCACCGAAGTGGGCCGTCAACCGTGGGTGGTCTATGGTTATCTGCGCACGATAGATGCGGTCTCCCTGCACAGTACTCTGCAAATGAGCATCAGCTTGCTGGCCTTCTTCGTTGTCTACTCGTCGGTGTTCGGCGTGGGGTATGTTTACCTCATCAGGTTGATTAAGAAAGGTCCGCAGCCCGTCGATACGCTGACGTCAAACACGTCGGGCACTCCCGCCCGTCCGCTGTCTGCCACGGAGTCCGTTTCAGAACAGGAGAGAATCTGATGGGCGTTGATATCGCTGTTATCTGGTTTGCCATCATCGTCTTTGCCACGCTGATGTACATCATTATGGATGGCTTTGATTTGGGCATCGGTCTGCTGTTCAACTTCGTGGGCGATGCCAGGGAACGCGATGTGATGGTTAACAGCGTGGCCCCGGTGTGGGACGGTAACGAAACCTGGCTGGTGCTCGGCGGCGCGGGATTGTTCGGCGCGTTTCCGCTGGCCTACGCGGTGATTATTGATGCGTTGACCATCCCCCTCACCGCCATGCTCATCGGCCTCATCTTTCGCGGCGTCGCCTTTGAGTTCCGTTTTAAAGCGACGCCCTCACACCGCAAATTCTGGGACTACTCCTTCGCAGGCGGGTCCTTGCTCGCCACCTTCAGCCAGGGGATCGTCGTAGGGGCAGTGATCAATGGCTTTGACGTGGAAGGCCGGCGCTTTGTCGGCTCTGCGCTTGACTGGCTGACGCCCTTCAATCTTTTCTGTGGCATCGGGCTGGTCGTTGCCTATACGCTGCTGGGGACCACCTGGCTCATAATGAAAAGCGAAGGCGCACTGCAAAACCGCATGCGCGAGCTGACGCGCCACGTGCTGCTGGCACTGGTGGTGGTTATTGCGGTGGTCAGCGTCTGGACGCCGCTTGGCTGGCAGTACGTGGCCGACCGCTGGTTTACCTTGCCCAACTTCTTCTGGTTCCTGCCGGTTCCCCTGCTGGTAGGGCTGTTTACGGTGCTGATCTGGCGGTTGACCCGCAACCCGGCCAGCCACTCGCGTCCGTTCCTGCTCACGCTGGGGCTGATCTTCCTCGGTTTTAGCGGCCTGGGTATCAGCCTGTGGCCAAACATTATTCCGCCCCATATCACCCTGTGGGAAGCCGCGGCACCGCCCGCCAGCCAGCTATTTATGCTGGTCGGCACCCTGCTGATCATTCCGGTGATTCTGGTGTACACCGCCTGGAGCTACTACGTCTTCCGGGGCAAAGTGTCGGATACTGAAGGCTATCACTGAGGAACGCTATGACAGACTGGCATACACGGGCCATTATTTATCAAATTGATACCGCACTGTTTTATGATATGAACGGCGATGGTTGTGGAGACATCGCCGGAATTGCGGCCAAGCTGCGTTATATCCGCCGCATGGGCGCGACGGTTATCTGGATCACCCCATTTTACCTCACCCCCTTTCTGGACGAAGGCTACGACGTTAGCGACCATCTGCAGGTGGATCCGCGCTTCGGTAAACTGGCCGATATCATCGCCTTTATCGAACAGGCCCGGGAGCTGGGCATGCAGGTCATAATTGAGCTGCTGATCCAGCATACCTCAGACGCGCATCCGTGGTTCCAGCAGGCCCGCCGAAACCCGGCATCCCCCTATCGTGATTACTACCTCTGGTCGGACAACGACGATGACGACACGCCCCCAATGTTTCCCGGCGTGGAAAAGAGCGTCTGGAGCTGGGACGACGAGGCGGGACAGTACTACCGGCATATGTTTTATCGCCATGAGCCGGATCTGAACCTGACCTCGCCTGCGGTACTTAAAGAGATTGAGAACATCATTCTGTTCTGGCTTAAGCTGGGGGTGTCGGGCTTTCGCCTGGATGCCGCCACCCACCTCACCAGACAGGCAGGAAACGGTGACGAAAAAAAAGGGCTGTGGATCCTGGAGCATATGCGCCGTCTTATTGAGCAACGTAATCCAGACGCGATCCTGCTTGGTGAAGTCGACGTCGACGTCAAGACGTATAAAGACTACTTCGGCAATAACGATCGCCTGAATCTGGTGCTCAATTTCTGGCTCAATAAGTATTTCTACGTCAGCCTGGCGAGGAAAAGCGCCCGTCCGCTGCGTAATGCGGTGAAAAAGATGATCGTCCCGCCCGACTCATGCTGTTTTGCCAACTGGCTGCGCAATCATGACGAGCTGGATCTGGAGGGCATTAGTCAGAAAGATAAGCAGTTTGTCCTTGATACCTTCGCCCCTGACGAAGAGATGAACGTCTATCAGCGCGGGATCCGCCGCCGCCTGGCGCCGATGCTGAATGGCGATCACAAGCGACTGGCGTTCTGTCACGCCGTGCTCTTTTCCCTGCCGGGTGTCCCGGTGATGCGCTACGGGGATGAGATCGGCATGGGCGACGACCTGGAACTGGAAGAGCGTTACGCCGTTCGTACGCCGATGCAGTGGGCCGGATCGGCGGGGGGCGGTTTTTCCGCGGCCAACCCGGAAAAATTTATTGCCCCCATCATCGATCGCGGCCCGTATCGCTATCAGAAAATCAACGTCGCTGATTCGCTGCTTCACCGCAACTCGCTTCTGCACCGAATCATGGATATTGCCAATACCCGCTCAGAGTTCCCCGAAATTGCCGTTGCGCCCTTTCGTCTCATTACCCTCGATCACGACGCGGTGCTGGGGCTGTATTACGAGACCGATGAACGCAGCATCCTCACCTTCGTCAACTTCAGCGACCAGCCGGTGAAGTTCGCCGCAAAAGGGATCCGCAATGCCACCTGGACTGCCTGTCTCGCGGACAAACGCTACGACGACGCGCTGGTGTGCGGCAAAACCGTCGAGCTCACTCTTGGCGGCTACGGTTACCGCTGGTTCTGGACCCACCGTAGCGCGCTGCGCTGATTATCTTCTCCCTCGAATTATCAGGCGGGTCAGCATAATCCCCGCCACCGCGAGGGCGCCCAGCGCCACCTTGCCAGGCATACCGGAGGTGACGGACGGGGCTCGGTTCTTCGCCTCGTCTGTAAAACGGCCATGGATTTTGTGCAGATCATTAACCGGCTGGTCAAGATAGTCCCGGCGATCCGGTGCGTTCAGATCGTCGGTCATCTGACCTTCCCAGGCTTTTTTAACCATCAGCCGGTCAAGTAAACCCGGGAAAAGAAATTGCCCGACGATCGACTGAATCGTGCTGCTTCCCACCCACAGTTCCCGTACCGGTTTTTGTGCAACCTTAAAGATGGCGCGGGCGGCGACTTCGGGCTCAAAAACCGGTGGCACCGGGCGCATCGCCCAGGCGAACTTATTCCTCGCCCATTCGAACTGCGGCGTGTTAAGCCCCGGCATCTGAACCATCGAAAGCTGAACCCGGCTGTTTTCATGCATCAGTTCGGTACGCACCGCATCGGTGAAGCCGCGGATCGCCGCTTTGGCGCCACAGTAAGCGGACTGTAAAGGAATGGAACGGTAGGCCAGCGCGGATCCCACCTGGATAATCACGCCTCTGTCGCGGGGCACCATCAGCTCCAGCGCGGCGCGAGTGCCGTTGACAAAGCCGAGGTAGGTCACGTCAGTCACACGACGAAACTCATCCGGCGTAAGGGTGCGAAACGGTGCCAGCACGGCGCCCATGGCATTGTTAACCCACACGTCAATCGCCCCAAGGCGATACTCAATCTCGTTAGCGGCATCCACCACCGCCTTACTGTCGGCGACGTCCGCCTGCACCGCGTGGGCATTGACCCCAAAGCGCTTTAATTCCTCCTGAGTGGAGTGCAGGCTGGCTTCATCGCGGGCGATAAGTCCCACATCGTAGCCCGCCTTTGCAAAGTGCAGTGCCGTGGCTTTTCCCACGCCCGCCGTCCCGCCAGTAATCACTATGACAGCCATACAACCTCCACGTGAATTTACCCGATATTGTCGTCCGACAAGGTTGTTACCAGTTCAGCCAGCGCAAAATGCACCGCTTTTTCCACCACGTCCTGACAGTCACCGGAGAAAAGAACGGTGCGGGTTTTCGACTCGCCGCAAATATTCCAGCCAAAGCAGACCGTCCCTGCCGCCGTCCCATCGTCGCCCCCTTCAGGGCCTGCGTATCCGCTGATGGCAATGCTGATATCCGCCTGGGCCATATCGCGGATACTGGCGGCCATCTCGCCCACCGTCGGTTCGCTGACGGCGGTATAGCGCGCCAGCGTTTCAGAACGCACGCCGAGGATCCGCGCTTTTGCTTCATCGCTGAATACCACCAGCCCGACATCATAAAAATCGGCGGTGTTCTCTTCTGCGCACAACGCGACCGAGAGCTTTCCCCCCGTACAGGATTCCGCCGTGGTTAAGCGCAGCCCGGCATCGGTTAATTTACTCGCCAGCTTTTTCGTTAATTCACTTACGGTATAATGATCGTCGTGAAACAGATTGCTCATTTTGCCGCCTCTTATTTCTCAAAAGGAATGATTGAAATATGCCCATTACGTTCGAATATGGCATATTTGATTTCACTCATTTTTGTAATGCCATTATTCTGACGCGCTGACACCAGAATATCATCACAGGATACGTCGACTTTTTTAAGTTTATCCGCTAACGGCACGCCATTCTCTACCAGAATGACGGGATTACCATCCAGAATATTTTCCACCGGGGAAAAATATTTCTTCATCAACCCAAAGAGAATATCCACTACCACCAGCGTGGTAATCGTTATCATCGCCCCGGTGACAGAAAAGTCCTGCCCCAGAAGCGCCTGCTGCGTGGCTTCACTAATAATTAACAGCAGAATAAGATCAAAGCTGGTCATCTGTAGCAGCGCGCGTCGCCCCGCCACTTTAAATACCACCACGAGAAACAGATAAATCGCCAGCGCACGAAAGACCATATCCATATCAGCCTCCTACGGGTAAATAAATTGCCAGACGGTGATCTCCGGCTCGTTGTTTGCGCGGATGACAGTATTCCACTTACCGGCCCGGGTCGGGGTCGTGAAGTACAACACGGAGAACCTGTCTGACTTCTGGAGCGTGTCATAGACGAAATAGAGGGTTTTCCCACGGCTATACATTCTGTCCGGCTGCGGCCAGACGCTGCCGGGTTCGTAAACGTCGCTGCGCTCGCTGGTGATGCTGAGCGTGAAGTGACCCGCCGTTTTCACCGGAAACGTAAATTGCATCCTTGACTCGGTCTCCCGACGGCCAAAGCGTTCATAGTGAATGGTCAGAGATTTAGCAGAATTGGTCCTGGACGTGTCGCTCACCATGCCGCTGGAAAACAGACCGGCCATCGCTGCGATTATAATACCTAAAAGCAGCACAAAACCCACCTGGCGAAATGCATATTCAAACCTGAGCAAGCGATAACTCTCATCTATCCCGGGTAACTTTTCATTTTCACGCTTCATGGTTGTCGTCACCGTTTCGCTTATTTTATGAGTGTTTTGATTTCAAAAGAGATTGTTTTTAAGACTTATCACATTTGCCACATAAAGGAATAGCAACAATACTTAATAAGTCAAGACACCCAAAAATGAAGGATATCAGATGAAATTATCACTTATTTCCGCTTTTTTGATATTTTTGGTTCCATCAGCATGGGCAGATAATAACGGCGGGTTACAAAAAGGTGACGCGCCGCCCCCGCCTCACGCGCTGGATAGCGGATATCGTGGAACCGATGATGCGCGTATTATGACCATCGATCAGGCAAAACAAATGCATGACGGTGCGACAATTTCATTACGCGGTAATCTTATTGACGGTAGCGGCGATAAGTTTGTATTCCAGGATAAAACCGGAAAAATCGACGTTATTATTCCCCAGGCAGTCTTCGACGGCAGAACGGTAAAACCCGACCAGATGATCAGTATCAACGGTTCGCTTGATAAAAAATCATCTCCTGCCGTCGTCCGTGTTGATCGTTTGCAGAAATAATTCAGCGAAGCGTTAACGCTGCAACTATCCATCAAATCTCACCCCTTGGCTTAAGGAGTCAGCTATGAGTGATACTACACAACGTACGAACGCTTACCCGCAACCCCCGTTCCCGGAACAACCGCAAACGCCGCCGGGACTGGCATCAGAGATGCAACCTGTACCCGATCATGGGGAAAAAAGCTACAAAGGGCATGGCCGCCTTACCGGCAAAAAAGCGCTGATCACCGGGGGTGACTCCGGGATAGGTCGCGCGGTGGCTATCGCCTATGCCCGTGAAGGGGCTGACGTTGCCATCAACTATTTGCCTGAAGAGGAAAAAGACGCCGCAGAGGTGATCGCGCTGATCAAAGCGGAAGGACGCAAAGCCATCGCGCTGCCGGGGGATATCCGGGATGAAACCTTCTGTCAGAATCTGGTCGAGGAAGCCGTCTCGAAGCTGGGTGGCCTGGATATTCTGATCAATAACGCGGGTCGTCAGCAGTACCGGGAGTCTCTGGAAGAGCTCACCACCGAAGACTTTGACGCGACGTTTAAAACCAACGTTTATGCCCCCTTCTGGATCACCAAGGCGGCGCTGCGCCATCTGAAGGCGTCGTCCGTTATCATTAACACCTCCTCGGTTCAGGCAGTGAAGCCCAGCCCCGTGCTGCTGGACTACGCCCAGACGAAAGCCTGTCTGGCCGTATTTACTAAATCCTTAGCCAAACAGCTGGGCCCAAAAGGCATTCGCGTCAACGCGGTGGCGCCTGGACCGTACTGGACGGTGCTGCAGTCAAGCGGCGGTCAGCCAATGGAAAAAGTGAAGGAGTTTGGCGGCGATACGCCACTGGGGCGTCCGGGTCAGCCGGTAGAAATTGCTCCGCTGTACGTCACGCTGGCCTCGGATGCGTGTTCCTATACGTCCGGTCAGGTGTGGTGTTCTGACGGCGGGGATGGCGTCATCTAAGGGGTTACTGATGTAACCCCTCGGGAATGAGCAATAAATGAACAAGGACGTTCGCCTGCAGCCCCTCCTGAAAAACATGTTGTAACTCAAACAGATCAAATGTTAAAAATATTTTGCTATCAGGTTATCAAAATTAAACAACTTAACTTGTCACCCGCATCGCTCTGTTTTTAACATCGCCTATGGAAAAAAATGGTCTGTTCAGTCAGCGCATACGCTTGCGCCATTTGCATACATTTGTGGCCGTCGCTCAACAGGGAACGCTGGGGCGAGCGGCTGAAACCCTTAATCTGAGCCAGCCTGCGCTCTCAAAAACCCTTAACGAGCTGGAACAGCTCACCGGCGCCCGTCTTTTCGATCGCGGTCGGTTGGGCGCACAGCTTACCCTCGTGGGCGAACAGTTCCTGACGCACGCCGTTAAGGTGCTGGATGCGCTCAACACCGCAGGCCAGTCCCTGCACAGAAAAGAAGAGCACACCAGTGACGTGGTACGTGTGGGTGCCTTGCCTACCGCAGCGCTGGGCATTTTGCCGCCCGTGATTGGTCAATTCCACAAGCAGCAACGGCATACCACGATTCAGGTTGCCACCATGAATAACACCATGCTGCTCGCGGGGCTCAAATCGGGGGAACTGGATCTGGGTATCGGTCGTATGTCCGACCCTGAACTGATGGGCGGTCTCAATTACGAACTGCTGTTTCTGGAATCCCTGAAGCTGGTGGTGCGTCCCGACCATCCTTTACTGCAGGATACCGTGACGTTAAGCCGCGTCATGGAATGGCCCGTGGTGGTCTGCCCGAAAGGCACCGTCCCGCGCCAGGCCGCCGAAAACTTGCTGCAAATGCAGGGATGTACACTACCCTCAGGGTGTATCGAAACGCTGTCGGCCTCGCTGTCACGCCAGCTCACCCTCGATTATGACTACGTCTGGTTCGTTCCCTCCGGTGCGGTAAAAGATGATTTGCGTCAGGGAACTCTGACCGCTCTGCCGGTGACCGCCCCGGGTGCCGGTGAACCTATCGGCATTTTAACCCGCGTAGACACGCCGCTCTCAACGGGTGCGCAGACGCTGCTGAGCGCCATCCGTAAATCCATGCCGGTTTGAATTCTTCCCTTCACCCTAACCCTCTCCCCAACGGGGCGAGGGATCTGTCCTGTGCGCTAATCAAATAATGCGGAATGATTCATTAACAATTGCGTAAAACAATTTAACAGTTTTATCATAGCCACGAATTCACCAAATGGTTCGTAAATCTTTTGATAAAGATGAATTCACCCGTGTTAATCATTATTCCCGCCGATTTTATTACCCAACTGGTACACCCGGCATAGCGGCGGGATCTAAGGAGACAGAAATGGCATTTGGCAGCGCGCCACGTGGGATACCGCGTATCCTGCAGTGGCTTCTTGCCGGACTGATGTTGCTCATCGGTCTGGCCGTCGGCGGGCTGGGGTTTAAGCTCGCCACCGTGGGCGGAAGTTGTTACTTCCTGATAATGGGCGTGGTAATGGTGATTGCCGCGATCCTGATTTTCCTCAATCGCACCAGCGGGATTGTCCTTTACAGCATCGCGTTTATTGCCTCGCTGGTCTGGGCGGTAAGCGATACGGGCTGGGATTTCTGGCCGCTCTTCTCCCGCCTGTTTACCTTCGCCGTACTGGCTTTCCTTTGTGCCATCGTCTGGCCTTACCTGCGTGGAGCAAACCACAATTTCCCCAACAAGGCGCCTGCTTTTGGCGTTGCGGCGGTCCTGGCCGTGGCGATGCTGGTTAGCCTTGGCTGGATGTTTAAGCCCCAGACTCTCGTGGCGGCGAATGAACCCGTTCCGGTTAAACCCGTCGCACCCGGTGAGCAGCAAAAGAACTGGGCGCACTGGGGCAACACCACACACGGTGACCGCTTCGCCGCACTGGATCAAATTAACAAGCAAAACGTCAGCGAACTGAAAGTCGCCTGGGTTGCCCATACCGGCGATATTCCACAGAGCAACGGCTCTGGCGCGGAAGACCAGAACACGCCTTTACAGATTGGCGATACGCTGTACGTTTGTACCCCGTACAGTAAAGTGCTGGCGCTGGACGTGGACTCCGGGAAAGAAAAATGGCGCTACGATTCTAAAGCCACCGCGCCTAACTGGCAGCGCTGCCGCGGTCTGGGCTATTTTGAAGACCACCAGAACGTGACAACGTCACAGGAAACCGCGCAGCCTGCCGCATGCCCTCGCCGTCTGTTCCTGCCGACCACCGATGCCCGCCTGATTGCCATCAATGCGGATAACGGCAAGGTCTGCGAAGATTTTGGCGAACACGGCACCGTGGATCTGAGCATCGGTATGGGTGAGATCAAGCCGGGATATTATCAGCAGACCTCCACGCCGCTGGTCGCCGGGAACGTGGTCGTCGTCGGCGGTCGCGTCGCGGATAACTTCTCCACCGGCGAACCCCCGGGCGTGGTACGTGCGTATGACGTTCACACCGGTAAGCTGGCCTGGGCGTGGGATCCGGGTAATCCGAACCTGACCGGCCTGCCGCCGGAAGGACAGACCTACACCCGCGGTACGCCAAATGTCTGGTCGGCCATGTCTTACGACGCCAAACTGAACCTGATTTATCTGCCAACCGGCAACGCCACCCCGGATTTCTGGGCGGGTGAGCGTACCGCGCTGGACGATAAATACAGCTCTTCTATCGTCGCCGTTGATGCCACCACCGGCCAGGTGCGCTGGCATTTCCAGACCACCCACCACGATCTGTGGGACTTCGACCTGCCTTCCCAGCCGCTGCTGTATGACCTGCCTGACGGCAAAGGCGGCACCACGCCTGTACTGGTGCAGACCAGCAAGCAGGGCATGATCTTTATGCTCAACCGCGAAACCGGTAAGCCGGTCGCGAAGGTAGAAGAGCGTCCGGTACCGGCTGGTAACGTTGAAGGTGAACGCTACTCACCCACCCAGCCGTATTCCGTCGGCATGCCGATGATTGGCAACCAGACGCTGACTGAATCCGACATGTGGGGCGCGACGCCTGTCGACCTGCTGCTGTGCCGTATTCAGTTTAAAGAGATGCGTCATCAGGGCGTCTTCACCCCGCCGGGTCTTGACCGTTCCCTGCAGTTCCCTGGCTCGCTGGGCGGAATGAACTGGGGCAGCGTCTCGGTTGACCCGAACAACAGCCTGATGTTCGTCAACGATATGCGCCTCGGACTGGCAAACTACATGGTGCCGCGCGCTAACGTGGCGAAAGACGCCAGCGGCATTGAGATGGGCATCGTCCCGATGGACGGCACGCCGTTCGGCGCAATGCGTGAACGTTTCCTGTCACCGCTTGGCATTCCGTGCCAGAAACCGCCGTTCGGCACCATGTCCGCGGTCGATCTGAAATCCGGCAAACTGGTGTGGCAGGTGCCTGTCGGTACGGTGGAAGACACCGGTCCTCTGGGCATTCGCATGCACATGCCTATCCCAATCGGGATGCCAACGCTGGGCGCGTCGCTCTCAACCCAGTCCGGCCTGCTGTTCTTCGCCGGTACTCAGGATTTCTACCTGCGTGCGTTTGATACCGCCACCGGAAAAGAGATCTGGAAAGACCGACTGCCGGTTGGCAGCCAGTCCGGCCCGATGACTTACGTCTCACCGAAAACCGGTAAACAGTACATCATCATTAACGCCGGGGGCGCTCGCCAGTCACCGGATCGCGGTGATTACGTTATCGCATACGCGTTACCTGATAAGAAATAAGCTGTAAAAAAGGGACCGAAGGGTCCCTTTTTTTGTAGGTCGATTTTGTAGGTCGGGTAAGCGAAGCGCCACCCGACACTGCTGGCGACTCAGAACGTCTCCCAGTTATCTCCGGAAACCGTCGCCGCCGGGCGCAACGGCGTGTTCTTCGCCACTGGCACAGACGTCACCGCGCGGCCAGGCTTCGCGCCGCTTAAACGAAACGCCCCCACCGCCTCGGTCAGACGAGCGCCCTGTTCTTCCAGGGATGCCGCGGCTGCGGATGCTTCTTCCACCAGCGAGGCGTTCTGCTGGGTCACTTTATCCATCTCCGAAATCGCCTGGCTGACCTGCACAATACCGCGGCTCTGCTCATCCGATGCGGCGGCAATTTCCAGCATGATGTCGGTCACGCGCTTAACCGCGTCGACGATTTCATTCATGGTGTTACCCGCAGCCACCACCTCACCCGACCCCTGATCGATAAGGGAAACCGACTCATTGATCAGGCTTTCGATCTCTTTTGCCGCGTTGGCGCTACGGCTTGCCAGCGTACGCACTTCACTGGCTACCACCGCAAATCCACGCCCCTGTTCACCCGCGCGCGCCGCTTCTACCGCCGCGTTCAGTGCAAGAATATTGGTCTGGAAAGCAATGCTGTTAATCACGGCGGTAATCTCAGAGATCTTCTTCGAACTGCTGGAGATGTTGCCCATCGTTTTGACCACGCCGGAGACCATCTGGCCGCCACGGCTGGCTTTTCCGGAGGCATCTTCCGCCAGCTTGCTGGCATGATGCGCGTTATCAGCGTTCTGTTTCACCGTGGCGGTTAACTGTTCCATGCTCGCGGCGGTCTGCTCAATGGCCGCGGCCTGCTGCTCGGTGCGCGAAGAGAGGTCAGTATTACCGGCAGAAATCTCGCTGGTTCCGCGATAGATCTCCTCCGCGCCCTGACGCACGGTGCCAACCGTTGTTTCGAGGGAGTGCTGCATGGTTTGCAGATCGCGCGTCAGACGGCCAATTTCGCTGCGTCCGGCCACATCGTCCGGCATCGTCAGGTCACCTTTTGCAATATTCTCGATACGTTTCGCAGCACGCTGTAGCGGATGAATGACCGTGCGGCGCAGCACAACGAAGGTCATCGCGGTCAATACCAGCGCCAGCACAAACGCGCCCACCATAAACATCAGCCCCAGCTGCGTGCGGCTGTGCGCCTGCGCCGTTAGCGCATTGGCACGGTCGGTGCGGATCTTAATCGCCTTCAGCAGCACGGCATTGTAAGCGTCATCCAGCGGGCGCGCGGTTTCATTTTCGTGGTTGATGATCGCTTCGAACATGCCGTTTTTGGCAAATTTGACCATCGGCTGCATGCCCGCGATATAGGCGTCGTAGCGCGCTTTCAGGTCAGCATCCAGCGCTTCGTCTTCAGCGGTACGCACGGAGCGATTCATATACGCGTTAAAGCTATCCTGAGACTGCTTGATACGCGTTTCCGCCTCGCTGATGTTCTGCTTCATCGCATCCATCTCTGCGATACGGCTTGCCGCGCCGGCGTGGATCAGATTGATACGCGCGGTGCGCAGATGGTTTGAGCTGTTCGACAGCCCCATACGCACCTGAATCTCAGATGTGACATCCTGCAGATCCTTATCGGCCTGCAGCAGGAAATATCCCGCCAGACCCGAGCTCAAGGCAAACAGCAAAATAATGCCACCGAGAATGGAGGAAAACAGCGGAACCAGCCTGATGTGATGCAAGAAGCCCAGCTTACGCTGCGCCTGCATCGAAGTAGTGTTGTCCATGACCGTCGACTCTCTTATAGGTAAGATGCGTAAAAACACGCCTGTTAGATAGTCATCGGCACGGCAGAGATTTAGATTACGGCTAAAAACGCCGCACTGGTCACACTTTAGAGAAGATTATTAAAGAAATGCCAGCGGCTAAAAACCGCTGGCAGAAGAGTTACTTGTCGCCGAAATGAATAACGGTACGGATAGATTTTCCGTCGTGCATCAGATCAAACGCTTCGTTGATCTGCTCTAGCGGCAAACGGTGAGTAATGAACGGATCGAGCTGAATCTTACCGACCATAGCATCTTCAACCATCCCCGGAAGCTGGGTACGGCCCTTCACGCCGCCAAACGCGGAGCCGCGCCACACGCGTCCGGTGACCAGCTGGAATGGACGGGTTTTAATCTCCTGACCCGCGCCGGCCACACCAATAATGATGCTCTCGCCCCAGCCTTTGTGGCAGCATTCCAGCGCGGAACGCATGACGTTAACGTTGCCGATACACTCAAAGCTGAAGTCCACGCCGCCGTCGGTCATCTCAACAATGACATCCTGAATCGGTTTTTCGTGATCTTTCGGGTTAACGAAATCGGTCGCGCCCATTTCACCCGCCAGTTTGAATTTCTCCGGGTTAGTATCGACCGCAATAATACGCCCGGCCTTCGCCTGCACCGCGCCCTGAATCACCGCCAGACCAATGCCGCCGAGACCGAACACCGCCACGGTATCCCCCTCTTTGACTTTTGCCGTGTTATGGACCGCGCCAATGCCGGTCGTCACGCCGCAGCCCAGCAGGCAGACTTTATCCAGCGGCGCCTGCGGGTTCACCTTCGCCAGAGAGATCTCCGCGCAAACGGTATACTCGCTGAAGGTGCTGGTGCCCATGTAGTGGTAAATCGGCTCGCCGTTATAAGAGAAACGGGTCGTCCCGTCCGGCATCAGCCCTTTTCCCTGCGTGGCGCGGACGGCCTGGCAGAGGTTGGTCTTGCCGGATTTACAGAACTTACACTCGCCGCATTCCGCCGTGTACAGCGGGATAACGTGATCGCCAGGCTTCAGGCTGGTCACGCCCTCGCCCACCTCCACAACGATCCCGCCGCCTTCGTGTCCCAGTACCGCCGGGAAAACACCTTCCGGATCGTCGCCGGACAGCGTGAACGCATCGGTATGGCAAACGCCGGTATGGGTAATTTTGATCAGCACTTCGCCTTTTTTCGGTGGTGCGACGTCGATTTCAACGATTTTCAGCGGCTGGCCGGGGCCAAATGCAACAGCAGCGCGAGATTTCATAGGTCTTCCCTTTTTGTCAGGTGTGTGGGTTTATTTTAGATAAGAGCGCAGCAAATGGCCGACTTCTGCCATGCGCACGGCTCGCTGATCCGGCGTTGTCTCTCCCGTCACCAGCTCATCTTTGAGATGAATTTCTACCATTTCGCCCATCAGGCCATTGGCAGCACCGCGCACGGCGGCAATTTGCTGCAGGATAGCCAGACAGGGATCGCCCGACTCCAGCGCGCGTTCAAGGGCATCGACCTGGCCCCGAATGCGACGGACGCGAGTAAGAATACGTTTTTTATCTTCGGGTGAATGCGGCATACGCCCTCCTGATACTATAGGGGGGTATGGTATCAATACAATCAACTGTCTGTAAACAGTAAGTTATATAGGGTTATTACGCATTTACTCGAAATTTTTAAACCCACGTTGAACCCTCATACGTGCGTACGTCTTATTCACATAACTTCACTCTTTCCCACTCTCTCTTTAGAATGCCCCCTACTACCCCCATTAATTCTTCCGAACCGTTTAATAATTCAGCATAAACCTCTCTAACATTGGCTAATCCCCCCGAAACGTCATCAATAATTAATTTATTAATCGACGTTTTTAAAAAATTAATCAATCGTTTAATTTCTTGAGTTTCTTTTTCTTGTGGATTCATACTTAGCAATATGAGAAACTTCATTTTATCCATAGCATTATGAGTTGACTGCGATTTCTCCAGACAACGTGAAAATTCGTCACTTGCCTCCTGATAACGAACTCTAAAATCCTCAGAATAATTAGTTTCTTTATATATATCAGCTATTGTCCGTAACTTACGCTCAGTAATCAGATAACTTGAGCGGGCATCGTAATGACTGAATATTAATAAACAAAATTCGGCGATATTATCACGAAAATCATTAATCCATTTTTGCCTATTGGTTGAGATTACTTGAGCATTAATTGTTTTTTGAGCAAGCGTTTTTTGTATTTCACGTTCTTCTTTCAATGAGGCAAATTGCGAGGCACGCTCACCCATCATAAATAGCTGCTGCTTTGCCCTTTCAGACTTTAAGAAACGCTGCTGCTCGTCTCTTTCTTTTCTAACGTTTTCTGCGTTTACATGAAATGTTCTCCACGCGATCAAAGCTGGAATTATACCACCAAGGAACGTAGCACCAACCGTTAACCAGAGTTGATTGTAATCAGTAGGCGTATCGATAGTTATTTTAGGAAGAGACGAAACTTTTAAAAAAAATTGTTCAACATCGCCTACATTTAGAAGTTTGAACGGTACACCTTGCCAAGACATAGATAGTCCTTTAGTCCGTATGATGAGGAGGATTTAAGATAACATTTTAACGGCCATGGTGGAATTGTTAACCAAAGGAAATATTATATTTTCAATGTCTAATAGTTGTTCTGTCATTTGTTATATGTGACTAACACCTCAACGCAAGCAATATTCCCTCAAATAGCACATTCTCGCTTCTAATCAAGCGCTTTTGTGCCGTTTGTTATCATGGCCTTCGTTAAAGATAGCCATGACGAACCTTTTGCTTAATGGAAATTTTTCCCGTCACCGTTGCGAGTCATCATTTTGAACAGAGTATCTTTGATGAGAGGGTCATTGCTCCCGTGCAATGTTATGCTGCTGGAATCCCCCCATAATCGCACTGTCATGAAAAAACTTCGTCAATAATGAATCTGATAAGCAAGATCGGTCAGGATCCTGCCCGACCGCGCAGGCAAAGTAGGTCATCAGGAGGATGTCATGAACGATGCAGCCAAATCGGCATACCGTGAGCGCTTATATAGGGTGTGCGACTATATTGCCCACCACCTGGATGAACCGCTCACGCTGGAAAAGCTCAGCGCGATAGCCAGCTCTTCACCTTATCATTTTCATCGTCAGTTTCTGGCGTTCAGTGGTCAGCCGCTGTATCGCTATATCCAGTGGCTACGCCTGCGCCGAGCCTCCTGGCGACTGGCCTTTAATCCGCAGGATAAGGTGATTGATATTGCGCTCGATGCCGGTTTCCAGAACCCCGAATCGTTCAGCCGCGCCTTCAAAACCGCGTTTGGAAAGAGCCCGCGTCAGTTCCGGCAGCAGCCGGACTGGCTAAGCTGGCACCAGCGCGTACCGAAAATGACCTTTCAGGAGCAAAAATCGATGGACGTTAAGATTGTTGATTTCCCCCAAACTCACGTGGCCATGCTGCAACACCGTGGCAGCCCGGATCGGGTTAATGACAGCGCGGCGACATTTATCGCCTGGCGTAAGGCCACGGGGCTATCGCCAGTACGCGAAAGCAGCACGTTTGGCATCGCCTGGGACGACCCGGCAACCACACCTGCCGATGCCTTTCGCTTCGATATTTGTGGCAGCGTTACGGAGGCAGTACCAGAAAATGCGTTCGGGGTTGCCAATGGTGAAATCAAAGGCGGACGATACGCTGTCGGGCGTCACACCGGCTCGCTGGATACGATCTCCAACACGGTATGGGCGATGTTCCGCGACTGGCTACCAGACAGCGGCGAAACGCTGCGCGATGCACCGGTATTTTTCCACTACCTCAATTTTGTCCACGAGGTGCCGGAACATGCGCTGCAAACGGATATCTATCTGCCGTTAAATTAAGACGGATGACTTCCCCCGCCATCAGCTGAACGTCTTACCGCCTGCGCCAGTTTATGCAGCTCCTCCTTAAGCCAGCGGGTCGCCCCCCGCTGGCCGCTGCGTTTATGCGAGTAAATTTTCACTTCAAACGCGCGGATTGAAAACGGTAAAGCAAATATCCTGAGATCCGCAGCCGCGACCAGCTTCTCAGCCGCAAACCGCGGGATCGCCATCAGCAGATCGCTTTGTGCAACGATAAACGGGGCGCTGAGCATCGACGGCGTTTTGATCGCTATGTGCCGGGTATAGCCCAACTGCTCAAGCCGCAGATCCAGAACCCCTTGTTTCTCATTCCAGGGCGTGACCACCAGATGTCGGGCCGCGAGATAATCCTCCAGCGTCAGCCGTGTCCGGCTGGCGTTACTGATGACCACATACTCATCTTCGAACCAGCCTATCTCCTCCAGTTCCGGATGACGAATATCCTCCGAGGTACTGAACCCGAGCGCCAGATCCACTTCCCCGGCTAATAGCTCCGTCAGCGCCGGGCTGTGGGGCAAATAACGCAATTCAAAACGCAAACCAGGGGCAGCATGCTGCAAGGAGTGCATCAGGGTCGGAAAAACGCAAAGCGCGGTAAAATCCGTAATCGCAATGTGTAAGCTCTCGGTACTGCTGGGGGCGTCAAACTCCGGCTGCGGGGTCAGCTCATGATTCAGGAATGACAGTGCGGAAGCGATGGAAGGTGCGAGTTGAGCAGCATACACGCTGGGGGACATACGATGCCCTTCCCTGAAAAAGAGCGGATCGTTCAGCGTCGCGCGCAGACGCGAAAGCGCATGGCTCAGTGCCGATGTGCTCATCGCCAGCTCATCGGCTGCCAGACGAATAGAACGATGGCGGTAAATCGCGTCGAAAACGGGCAACAGGTTTAAATCAAGACGTCGTAAAGCCGGATGCATAATATTCATCATTTGTTGATTTCATTGCACTTAATTCTTCGGACAATACTCCGTATGCTTAACGCCATCAATCGCGAAACAGACAAAAAGCAGGAATAACAATGAGCATTATCCTTCGTCAGGCCCGTCCCGAAGATGCCGCGGCCATTTACGCCATGATCTATGAGCTGGCAGTCTATGAAAAAGCGCCGGAAGAAGTGGTTACCACGCCAGAGGAGATCCGTGAAACGCTCTTTGGCGCGGGAAGTAACACCGAAGCGTTGATCGCTGAGTATGAAGGCGACATCATCGGCTATGCCGTGTTCTTCACCAGCTATTCAACCTGGCTCGGACGCAACGGGATCTATATGGAAGACCTGTACGTTTCCCCGGAGTATCGCGGTAAAGGCGCGGGAAGAGCGTTACTGAAACATATCGCGCAACTCGCGGTAAAGCGGCAGTGTGGTCGCCTGGAATGGAGCGTTCTGGACTGGAACCAGCCCGCCATTGATTTTTACCTGAGCATTGGCGCGCTGCCGCAGTCTGAATGGGTGCGCTATCGCCTTGATGGCGACGCGCTGCTGAGTTTTGCCGAATAACAGCGTCTCTCTGTGCGAGTCCTTTCGCACAGAGATATATCCGAAAACAGCCCTGCCAGGTGCCGAAATTAACCTTTCGTCTCTCATATCTGCAAAGAGCGGCTATCCTTTAATTATCAACACAAGGAGGCAAAGATGTCTGATTTCGGTACTGATAAAAACACCCAGTTTGCTGAAGATAAAGCAAAAAATAAGCTCGATGAAATTGCAGGTTCTGCACAGCAGCAGTTTGGTGAATTCGTCGATTCACCAAAGCACCAGGTAAAAGGCGCGGCTAAAAAATATGCCGCGCAGGCCAGCGATGCGGTTTCTGATGTAACAGAAGCGGTCAGAAATAACCCGCTAACCGGCCTTATCGCCGCCGGTGCCGTCGGTATTGTTCTCGGCCTGCTACTGGGTCGTAAATAATCAAGGCCCTTCGGGGCTTTATTTTTTAGCTAAACTGTCTTACCATGCGATCTAATTCCTCCTCCTTCACAGCCCGTGAGAGATAATATCCCTGAAAGTTTTTCACGCCCAGTTCGACTAATTTTTCAAATTTCTCTTCACTGTCCACCCCTTCAGCAATGCAGTCCGTTCCGGTCATGTCGCTGTATATCTGAATCGCTTTAATCAGATTATAATCGTTGTCGTTCGCCACAAAATGCTCGACGATGTCGCGGTCCAGTTTCAACCCGTCAAAATGCACCTGCCTGACAGGAAACATGGTGTGATGGTTAGAGAAGCAGTCATCCAGAAACAGTCTGCACCCGGTATTACGCAGATGCCGCATGGTTTCAGGGATCTTCTTGTCTTTGGTCACATCGATATCTTCTGCAAATTCAAAGACAAGCTTTTCCGCCCACTGGGGTTTGAGCAACATGCCGATGGCTTTCCGGGCCATCTCCGGCAACGCTTTCCCGGAAGCGAGACGAGGCGGAATATTGACTGAAAAATAGAATTTCCCATTATATTTATTAATCCCGGACACGGCAGCGTGGATCACCAGGGCCGTTATTTTTAACCATATCTCGTGATTTGAAATGTCATTAAGAAAACAGGCTGGCTTGACTATTTTGCCGTTTTTATTCCAGCGGATCAGTATCTCAAAGCCCACCCCTTTTTTGTCGCGATCGGTAATGATCTGGTAGGCCGGGAAGATCTCCCTTTTCACCAGAGCATTAAAAATATCTGCTTCTTTATCCGTGAATTCTGCTTTAAGACGATGGTTTTTGTGACTTCTTTCCGCTTTGAAATTATGCGGATCGTTTAACCATCGTTTAATATAATGTAACTTCTGCACACCTTCCTTACGATGGGTATAAACCGTTTTATTAGAAAGCCCTAGCTTTTCGCACAGATCTTTTACGGACATACCGCGGTAGAAATTTAATAAAACGTCAATTTCTCTTCTTGTTAGCCATTTCAGATTTTCCTGCGGAGAATACCCCAGACAGTGATCGCGTAATAATCGCGAGTGGTCTTTAAACCCCTTATTATGGGTGTGGAAGCAGTTGATGACATCAGAAACGCTGGCGATCCGAATCAGTGATAATTGATGGCTGTTATGTAAAAGGCTACCCAGAGTGCGATATAACCAGCTGTCAGGTATATCACTATAAAGGGTCACGCATCGGATAACAGGCAATGCATTCAGTACGGATGCCAGCCGCGTCAGACTTTCCAGCAGAGTGACAATCCCTTTACCCGGAAACACAACAATGTGCGCATGTTGATTATTAAGGATATTTTCCCTATCCCGTTGGCAGACATCATCTCCCTCAAAGTGGATATGCGAAGCGTCTATGCCGTACTTTTTCAGGAGCAAAGCATACCCCTGGAAGGTAAAACCGCAGGTTGAGATGACAAACCGCCGATCGTCGCGAGCAACATTTCTGTGAGAAATTTTGTGGGTCATAACCTGCTCCTGGGCACAAAATCGCCATTCTTATTATGAATACGGAATATGTAATACAGCTGGTGTATAGAATAATTTTACAGTACGCCATCAGGTTAAGATACTGTTATCAACGTTCCGCACCGGAACATCTTTGCGTTAATCACTCTCTCTTCTGTCGACAAATGTAAATATATCTTTCTTTTCAAATAACGACGGCAAAACACTGTTTCTCAGGTATAATGAAAATTCCGAAAAAGAAGACTGGATACTTCATCTATCGGTTCATCAAACACGAGAAAAATGCTATGGATAATCACATCTCATCCAGGGCCTTGCTACATCGACGGGATGTTATAAAGAGCAACCCACGATTTGGTGAGGCAATATTAGAGCACTACACAATTAATGACACCATCTATAAAAAACAACCTTTGTTCTACAAGACAATGCTTCAGGAAGCGCGGTTCAACATTATTCTCGCCATGTGTTGTTTTATATTTGGCAATCAGGCCGAGTCAGTATCTGAGATTAAAGAGCTATGCTCCCGCTATAAAATAGCCAGCCCTAATAGTGTGATTGCGATCATTACTCTTCTCAGAACCACGGGGCGCATCAGGACCTGGCGCTGTACGGATGACCGTCGTAAAACACGAATAGCCCCGACCGAAAAAGGATTGAGTGAACTTAAACGCTATATGTCCGGTGCATTTTTGCCCGTCAGCATTCTTTATCCGACGTTTAATATTGATGTAAACCTGCTGGATAATGACACATTGAGAAATAATTTTTTCCGCCGCGCAGCGGAATATCTCTTCCGGGGATTAACCTTCAGGAAAGTGTTACCCGAGGTAGGATTATTTATTGATAAAGATGGCGGACGCATGATTATGCTTTATCTTTATCTGCAGGCCATAAAAAACAAATCTGCTCATGGTGCAGTTATTGATTATTCTGCCAGCACGCTCGCGAAAGAATTCTTTGTTTCGCGGATCCACGTCAACCGGATTATCAAAACAGCGCAAGAGGCAGGATATCTGAAAGATCGCGGTGACGGCCGCCTGTCGGTGTATCCGGCTTTTCTCGAACTGGTCGAAAACTATGCCGGACTCTATTTCGCGTATGTCACCCATTACATTAACGTGGTACCGAAAGAACGACGCCACCCCAACAACGTCACATTAACGGTATAATAAAAATGGCGTTCGGTTCCCCGAACGCCCTGCCCTTATCTCTCCCGCAGCGCTTCTTTCGCTTTGTTGAGCGGCTTCAACAGATAATCAAGAATGGTTTTACTGCCGGTTTTGATATCCACCGTCGCAATCATCCCCGGAAAGACCGGAAATTCCTTACCTTGCTTATTGGTCAAATGGTTACTGTCGGTGCGGATATAAACGCGGTAGTAGTAGACATCCCTTTTCACCTCATCCTGCAAAGTATCCGGTGAAATCATGGTCACTTCCCCTTCCAGCCCACCGTAAATGGAATAGTCATAGGCCGTCACTTTTACCAACGCTTTCTGGCCGGGATGGATAAATGCCACGTCGCGCGGGGAGATTTTTGCCTCAACCACCATCTGATCGTCCAGCGGCACCAGGCTCATCAGTTTGCCATTCGGCGGAATAACGCCTCCCACGGTCGTCACGTCAATATCCTTCACGATGCCACGCACCGGCGCATTGAAGGTCAGCCGGGTCAGGGAATCCTCACGTCCTTTCATCACCGAACGCTGAGCTTCAATTTCCGCGTTGGCTTTTGCCAGTTCTTCACGGGCGCGAACGTAATACTGGTTTTTCATCTCGGTGATTTTATTCTCAAGCTCATTTTTTTGACGCTCAAGACGTAACACCTCCACCTTGCTGGCCGCCCCCTGGGTCACCAGCGGACGGGTTAACGACAGTTCACGCTGCACCAGTTCAGCCCCCTGACGCAGGCCGGCCAGCCCTTTTTCCAGGCTTTCGCGACGGGACTGATAGAGCGCCGTCTCTTGTTTGACCAGTTCAACGTCGTCATCCAGTTCTTCGGGAAAAATCAGCGCCGTGTCGTTGACCTCGGCCTTCAGGCGCGCCGCCGTTGCCAGCGCGGCATTCAGACGGGACTCACTCTCCAGCACGCTGGACTCGGTTTTTGTCCGGTCTAACTGCGCAAGCTGCTGACCGCGTTCGACAATGTCGCCTTCGCGCACCATCAGGCTGTGAATAATGCCCCCTTCCAGGGACTGAATCACCTGCTCATGCGAAGACGGAATCACCTTGCCGCTGCCGGTGGTGACTTCATCAAGCTCGAACAGGCTCGCCCAGGCGATAAATACCGCCAGCAGGGCGAACAGCGCCCATGCCACCAGCGACGACCTTGGCAGGCGTGGCTCTTTCAGACGGCTATTAAAACGGGTTAAATCATTCATGCCACACCCTCCTCAGCAACCGCCGCCGCTTTCATGGTCACGGTGCGCTGCGCGGCTTTTGGCGTCGCCATACCGTGCTGATGCAGGATCGCGTCGCGCGGGCCGTCCATCACCACCTTGCCGTTTTCCAGCACAATGATGCGGTCAACCAGGTCCAGAATTGGCAGGCGGTGGGTGGCCACCACCAGCGTCCGGCGCTTGCCCAGCCACTGGTGAAGATGCTGAATAAACTGCTTCTCGCTCACTTCATCCAGCCAGGCGGTAGGCTCATCCAGCAGCAGAATCGTCGGAGAAGTGATCAGCGCGCGCGCCAGCAGCAGCGCCTGACGCTGCCCGCCGGACAGCCCCGTGCCGCCTTCATTGATAAGGGTGTTCAGCCCCATTTTCTGCTTGCGCACAAACTCCAGCGCGCCGCTGTTCACCAGCGCCTGATGAATTTCTTCGTCAGTCGCCAGTGGATTACCCATCAGGATATTGTCCCGCACGGAGCCAAAGAACAGCCGCGCCTGCTGGCTGAGCAACTGCATGTCGCGACGCAGATCGGCCGGGTCCAGATGGTTAAGCGCGATATCGTCCAGCAGGATGCTGCCCTGCTGCGGCTCCTGCATGCCCGCCAGAAGTTGCAGCAGCGTGCTTTTGCCGGAGCCATTTCGGCCAAGCACCGCCACGCGCTCCCCGGCACGGATCTGTAGCTTGCTGATGTTAAGCACGCTGAGTTTCTCTTCTTCATCGTAGTAAAACCCGACGTCCTCCAGCACGTAGTCGCCGCGCAGATGGGCTTTATGCACCTTCTTCCCGTGCTGCGGATCGTCAATCGGTCGCTGCATCAGGTCGTCCAGCCCCTTACGGGCCACTTTTGCCGACTGCCAGCGGGAGAGCACGCCTGAGATCTGCGACAGCGGCGCGATGGTGCGCGACGCCAGAATCGAGGTTCCTACCAGCGCACCGGTGGTCATATCCCCGCTGATCACCAGATAACAGCCCACCAGCAGGACTACCGCATAGACGATAGACTGCACTTCCTGGGTCCAGGTCAGCAGCAGGCCCGTCAGCCAGCGCTGCTTCATGCCGACGCTGGCGGCGACATCGTTGGTGTTATTCCACTGGTTCTGAAAACGCTGCTCGGCGCGCATCAGCTTGATGTCCTCAATGCCCTGCACCGCCTCCACCAGCGTGGCGTTACGGATAGCAGATTCGCGCATCCCCTCGCTGGAGAGTTTGCCCAGCGGACGCTGCACCAGCAGGCCCGGAATCAGCAACAGCGGCACGGCGAGAAGCACCACCAGCACCAGCGGGCCGCCAATCATCCACAGAATAAAGACGAACAGCAGGAAGAACGGCAGATCGGAGATCGCCGCAATGGTAGTGGAGGTGATGAGTTCACGCACCGACTCCAGCTCGCGGATCTGCGCAATAAACGAACCGGTTGATTTGGAGCGTGCGCCATTTTTAATCCGCAGCGCGTGGGCAAACACACGCTCTGAAATGCGCAGGTCGGCGCGTTTCCCCACCACGTCAGATATATGCACGCGCAGCATGCGCATGACGAATTCGAAGACAATGGCAATCATGACGCCGCCAAACAGCACCCACAGCGTGGCTTCTGATTGCGACGGTACGACCCTGTCGTACACCTGCATGGAAAAGACCATGCCAGAGAGAGCCAGTACGTTAGCCACCAGCGCCACCAGCATAATGTCGCTGTAGCGTCGCCAGTCTTTCAGCGCCAGCTGCCAGAACCAGTTTTTCTCATACGGTTTAATGTAATCGTCCACGCGGGCATCCGGTGTGGACTCCAGCGGGCGCAGCACCAGCAGGGTTTTTAACCGTGTCCCGAGCGCTTCCAGCGTCAGCGTCGTCTCCAGGCCACCGTCTCCGCTAAACTGCAGGCTGACGTTGCCTTCGTTGTCCATGCGGGTAATCACTGCGATTTGTCCGCCGGTGAATTCCGCCAGCAGCGGTAAACGCCACGGATCGAGAGAGACCGCTTCCGCCGCCACTACACGCATCCCCAGCCCTAGCTGGCGCGCCATCTCCTCCAGCACCAGCTGGCGCGGAGACTGACTTTCATGGTTAATCGTGACCCGAACATGTTCCGCGGAAAAGTCCAGCCGATAGTGCTTCGCGATGATCAGCATGCCCTGCAGCCAGGGTTCGTACTGTGGATGTGTCTTCATAATCTCCGGGTTAACGCTATTCGTGTATAGAAATGCCAAAAGGCCGCGGGGATCGCTCCCCGCGGCAGGGTTTTACGCAATTAACAGTTGATGATTAGCCAGCAGTGTCGCCAGATCCGTCTGCACGCCGTTCAGCGTCACCAGAGTGGTTGGCGAGAACTGGCCGCCGGTACCGTCCAGGTCAACCTGGATCTCGGTATTGCTGCCGTTTTGCACCACGCGGATGTAATCGGTGATATTGCCCGCGCTACTGTCCAGCGTCGCCACGCCGTTCACATAGCTCGCTGAGCCCGTGCCGGTATAGCCGCTGTCTGAGAGCAGATCGCGCAGGTCAATACGGTCCGTGTCCGCCGTCCCTTCCCAGGTGCCGACGGTAAAGCCGTTCACCACATCGTGACCGTTACCGCCCGTGGCATCCGACGCGTTGATCAGCTTGTAGAGCAACGTATCGTGACCGCCGCTGCCGATGTTGAAGGTGTCATTCCCGCCGCGGCCTTCGAACCGGTTATCAGCGCTGTTGCCGGTGATAACATCGTCGAAGTCCGAACCGTTAATGCCTTCAATATTCAACAGCCGTGTGGTACCAAAGCCAGTGTCCTGTGCGGTTGAAAGGCGCAGGTCAACGGTCACGCCGGAGGTCGCATTGCGGTAATCCACCACGTCCATCCCACCGGTGTTGCTCCAGGTGTCGTAGTCGGAATGGGTATTCCAGCCGCCGGAGCCGTTGTAGGTATAGGTGCCATCTTCTGCAATGAAGGTGTCGTTATACCCGGTCCCGGTGATTGTCCCGCTGTGGCCGCCGGTCGCCGCTTCGGCCGTCAGGACGTAGCCCTCTTTGCCGTTGCCCGCGTCCAGACCGCTCCAGGTGACGTTATCCGACACACCGTTGGTGATCTTCACAATCTCTGCCGAGTAGGTTTCATTCGGATCCAGACCGTAGAAGCTCACCAGCGCAGAGGTATCGTTCGACCCGATACCGGACTGGGCGTTGATGATCTGCGAGGCCACCAGCACGCCAGCGGCGTTATACAGGTTGACCGTGTTGCCGTAGTAAGCGTTGATACCCTCGCTATCGACAATGTGCAGATGCATCGCGGTGCCGTCCGCAATGGTTTTGCTGTTCTGAACCAGCACCACCTTGCCGTTCTGCTGAGATACCAGCAGATCCTTCGCGCCGTCCCAGTTGTAGTCCACCGCGGCCACGCCGGTAGCGTAGGCGATACCGGACGCCAGCTGGCTGGAGGTCCAGGTGGAACCGTACCCGTTGTTGGTGAACAGGGTCGCCGTTTGTGACGCGCCGTAGGTGCTGAGCTTGATGATGTCCATCTGCCCGTCACCGTTCCAGTCCACCGCCACCGACAGATACCCCGCCGACGCGTTAGAGGCTTCCACCGCGCTCTTGGTGGTAGAGAGCTTCCCGGTGCCGTCGTTGTAGTAGATCACCCCGCCGTTGTTGTTGTAGCTGCTGCCCAGGTACAGATCCATGTAGCCATCGCCGTTGAAGTCTGCCCACGTCATGGACGCCGCCGTGGTGGTGTTCGCGGCGTTGACCACAAACACGTTGGTCAGGTTCTGGCCGATAGAGAGCGTGCCGTTGCCGTTGTTGTTGATTACGGTTAACGAGTACGCGCCGCTGCGGTTGGTGTGCTGAACAATATCCACCGTGCCGTCGTTGTTCAGGTCAACGCCGGAGATTTCACGCATGGTGGTGAATTGTCCCCAGAAACCTGCGCCGCCGTTGGTGCCGTCCGGCGACAGAACCCCGTTGTTGTTGATCAGGTACGTAATGGAGTCTGCACCCGCATCGCCGTAGGCCAGATCCAGATAACCATCACCGGTTTTGTCGTACGCAATCACGCCGCCGTACCAGATGGTAGTGCCCATTCCCAGCTGGCTGGCGTTATAGGTGCTACCATCGAAGGTCCACATCACCTGCGTGGATCCCGCGTAGGTGTTCTCCGTGGCGAAAATGTCCTGCGTGCCGTTACGGTCAAAGTCAGCGGCGGTCTGGCTCACCACGTAGTAATTACGGGTGTTGGTCAGCGTATTTCCGGCATAGGTCGAGCTATCGCTGCTGGAGTAAGACTGGCCGTTCGCAATGATATTCCACAGACCGCTGCTGTTCATGCCAAGGGTCATGGTGGAGTTGTTGCTGTTCCCCGCCGTGGTTGCCCAGTCGGTATTCACCGTGGTGGTGTCAATCACCAGGCTGCCGGTGGTCGTCCCGGTGGTATTGCCGTTACCCGCGCTGCTCTTCACCTGCGCCGTCACGCTGTAGCTCGCGACGTTCAGCGCATCGCTGTCCGGGATCTGCAGATACCAGGTGTTGTGATCCGGATCGACCACCACCGCACCGCCCGTCTGGGAGGTGTAGGTTTTCCCGTTCACCGTCACCACCAGATACTCACCGTTCACCAGATCGGCGGAGACGGTCCCGCTGACGATCGGCGTGGTATCCGACGTGGTCTGCGCGGTAATCGCCGCCGTGGTGGTCGGTATGCTGGTATCCACGCTCAGCACAAAGCCGTCCGATTCCGTATAGTTACCGGCCTTGTCGGTGACACGCACAATGTAGGTGTGATTGCCATCGCTCAGGCCGTTATCCTGGAAGGACCAGCTTGCGCTGCCGTTCATGGTCACCTGGCCGAGCAAGACGCCATCGCGGTAAAGCTGGACGATCTCGCCGTCGTCCGGGGCGCGGTTGAGCGTCCCGTTGATCACCGGTGAGTTATCGTCAGTGGCGACCGAGCTGCCAAAGGTGCCCGTACGTTCCCCTTCACCGTCGGTATAGCTCACGACCGTTCCCACCGTGGCTGGCGGCGTGGTATCCACCGTCACCACCTGCGATGCGGTAGAGCCCACGTTGCCCGCCTGGTCGATGATCCGCACCTGGTAGGTGTAATCGCCGTCCGCCAGATCGCGGGTATCGGTGTAGCTCCAGCGCTGGTTGGTGACCGTGGCGTCAGACCAGGTATTCCCGCCGTCGAGGCTTATCTGCACGCGCTCGTCGTTTGCCAGCGCGTTGCCCAGCGAGCCGTTAATGGTCAGCGTAGTGTCCATCGTGATGAAATCACTCCCGGACTGACCGGTATCTTCGCTGATGCTGTCGATGGTGATGCCATACTGCGGCGCCTGAGTATCCACCGTCACCGCCTGCGAGGTGGTTGCCCCGACGTTACCCGCCTGGTCAATCACCCGCACCTGGTAGTTATGGCTACCGTCGGTCAGGGTACGCGTATCGCTGTAGCTCCACTGGGTCCCGCTCACGGTGGCATACACCCAGGTGGTGCCGCCATCCATGCTCACCTGAACGAACTCACCCGCCCCCAGCTCTGCGCCAAGCGTGCCGTGCAACGTGTACGAGGTCGAACTGGTCAGGAAGTCATTGTTGTCAAACCCGGTGTCGACGGTAATGTTATCCACGGTCACCGTAATCGCCGCATCCGGGGCGACCGTATCAACGGTCACCTGCTGATGAGCGCTGGCCCCCACGTTGCCCGCCGCATCCACCACGCGAACGTAGTAGTCATAGGTCTGGTTCCCGAGCGTGCGGCTGTCGACGTAGTACCAGCTGTTGCCGGTCACAATCACGTTCTGCCAGGTGACGCCGCCGTCGATGCTGATCTGGGCGTACTCGCCGTCAGCCAGCGTCGCGCCGAGCGAGCCGTGCAGCGTCAGGGACGTATCGTTGGTGATAAAGTCGCTGCTGCTCAGGCCGGTATCGTCGCTGATGCGGTCGATGGCGATGGTTTTGCTGGCGTCCGGCGCGACGGTATCAATCGTCACTACCTGGCTGGTGGTGGCGCTGATATTCCCCGCGTCGTCAATCACGCGCAGCTGGTAGTTGTAATCTCCGTCGGTCAGCGTGCGGCCATCGACATACGTCCAGCTCAGCCCGCTGACGCTGACGTCGGTCCAGGTCAGACCGCCGTCGAGGCTGATCTGCGCGTGGTCACCGCTGCCCAGCGCCGCGCCGAGCGTCCCTTTCAGGCTGATCTGGTTGTCGCTGGTGATGAAGTCACTGTCGGACAGGCCGGTATCCTGGGAAACGGAATCCACGGTAATGGTCGTTGCCGCCGGTTTCGTCAGATCAATGACCACGTCCTGGCTGTCCGTTGACCCCACGTTGCCCGCGTTATCAATCACCCGCACCTGATACTGATAGGTCCCGTCGGTCAGGGTGCGGCCGTCCGTATAACGCCATGTGGTGCCGGTCACGGTCAGGTCAATCCAGGTTGCCCCACCGTCGAGGCTGATCTGCGCCTTCTCGTTATTGCCGAGCTGCGCGGTCAGCGAGCCGTTGACCACGACCTGAGCGTCGTTGGTGATGAAATCACTTGCGCTCAGGCCGGTGTCGTTTTGCAGAGAATCAATGCTGATGCCCATCGACGGCGCGGTGAGATCCACGGTGACGCTGTGGTTATCGCTGCCGCTGTTGCCGATGGTGTTGCTGACCTGCGCATTAATGACGTACGAACCGCCGTCCGCCAGCGCGGTCACGTCTGCGCTTCCGACCGTATAGCGCCAGGTGCCGTCATTCTGAACGGTCGCCGTGTAGGTTTTACCGTTCAGTGTGATGGTCACCGTCTGGCCCGCAGGCGCGTCGGTGGTGCCGCTGATGACCAGCGGCGTGCCGTGTTCGGCAGCGCTGACAATGTCATCATCCGCAAAGGTGTTGATGGTGATAGTTGGGACGTCACCGTTCAGCGTTACGTCGTGCGTTGCGCTGCCCGGGTTACCCGCTTTATCACTCACCGTGGCGGTAATCGCGTACTGCCCGTCACTCAGGCCGAGGAAGTCACGGCCCGGCACGAAGACCGACCACGATCCGTCTGCCCCGACGGTGGCCTGATAGCTGTGCCCGTTGAAGGAGACGATCACCGTCTGGCCCTGTTCCGCCGTGGTGGTACCGCTGATGGTCTGGCCCGCCAGCTGCTCGGCATTGTTAACGATGTCGTCATCGGCCACGGTGCTGATGGTCACGGTCGGCGCGACGGTATCCACCGTTAAGGTGTGCGTCGTCTGACCGCTGTTCCCGGCTTTGTCGTTGACCGAGGCGGTCACCGTCAGCGCCCCCTGGCTCAGCGCGGCCAGATCCGCCACGGGTACGTCCAGCGTCCAGGTGCCGTCGTTGGCCACGGTAGCGGTATAGGTTTTGCCACCCAGCGTCACGGTAACGGTCTGGCCGGCCTCGGCGCTGGAGGCACCGTGAACCGTCAGCGGCTGCTGCGCTTCTGCCGCGTTCAGCACATCGTCACCCGACAGCGTCGCAATGCTTACCACTGGCGCGGTGGTATCTACGCTGATGTCGTGCGTTGCCGAGGCGCTGTTACCCGCGCTGTCCTGCGCCGAAACAGACACCTGATAGCGCGCGCCATCGGCCAGTGCGCCTACGTCGGCGGCCGGGACGGTAGTCGTCCAGGTGCCGTCGCTCTGAATCGTGGCGGTGTAGGTCTTGCCGTTCAGGGTCACGGTCACCTGCGTACCGCTGGCAAACTGGGCGCTGGAGCCATTAATCACCAGCGCATTACCCGCTTCTGCCGCGTTGATAACGTCATCGCCGCTGAGGGTATTTACCGTCAACGCCACGGAGGCGGTGTTGACCACCACGTCGTGCGTCTGGGTGCTGCTGTTGCCCGCGCTGTCAGTAATGGTTGCGCTCAGCGTCACTGTGCCGTCGGTCAGGGCGGAAATCACGCTGGCCGGCACGCCCACGCTCCAGTTGCCGCTGGCGTCAACGGTGGTGGTGTACTGGTTCGAACCCAGCGTAATGACCACTTTATCCCCGACGTTCGCGCCGGTTGCCGTGCCGCTGACGATCTGCGCCTGTCCGTGTTCCACGCTGTTGATCACGTCATCGCCCGCCACAACGTTAACGCTGACGGTCGGTGGCGTGGTATCAAGCGTAATCGCTTTACCCGCGCTGCCCGGGTTACCCGCCGCGTCGCTCACGCTGACCTGCACGGTATAGCCGTTATCCGCCAGTGCGGAGAGATCGGTGCCCGGCACGTTGACGCTCCAGATACCGCCCTGCTGCACCTGCGCGGTGTAGCTCTTACCGCCCAACGTCACGGTAACCGTCTGCCCGGCTTCCGCGGTGGTGGTACCGGAGATGGCCACGCCTGCGGACGCTTCGCTGGCGTTGATCACGTTATCGCCCGCGACCGTATCAATGGTGACGGCTGGCGCGGTGGCATCCACGCTGTACTCGCGGCCCGCAGAGGCGCTGTTGCCGTTCACGTTAGTCACGCTCACCTGCACGCTGGCATCGCCGTCTTTGAGGCCCGCCAGATCTGCGGAAGGCACGGTAGCCGTCCAGTTGCCGTCGGCATCCACTTTCGCGGTGTACGTCTTCCCGGCGAAGGTGATGGTAACGGTCTGGTTTTCCTCAACGTTCGACGTGCTGCCTGAAAGCACCAGATCCGCGCCTTTCTCCGCCGCGTTAATCACGTCATCGGTAGCAATCGCATCAATGCTGATGGCGACCGCGGCCAGATCCACGTTCACATCGTGGCTGATGGAGACCGGGTTACCCGCGGTGCTTTGGCCTGCCACGTTAACGGTGACCGTGCCTGCTGCCAGCGCACCCACGTCTGCCGCCGGGATTGCCGCGCTCCAGGTACCGTCTGCCAGCACGGAGGCGGCATACGTTTTGCCGTTGACGGTCACGGTGAGCGTGGTTCCCACCGCCAGCCCGTCGCTGGAGCCGGTAACGATCAGGTTCTGACCGTGTTCGATGCTGTTGATCACGTCGTCACCCGCGACGGTATCAACGCGCAGGCCCGGCAGACTGGCGTCTATAGCGATTTCGCGCTCGCCCGCCCCGGTATTGCCGTGGCCGTTGGTCACGGTCGCTGACACCGTCAAATCGCCGTTGCCCAGCGCCGTCAGAACAGACTCCGGCACGCTCACGGACCAGGTCAGATCGTTCTGCACCGTCGCGGTGTAGCTGTTACCGCCAAGGGTCACGGTGACGATATTACCCGCCTCCGCGTTCGTTACGCTGCCGCTGATGGTCTGGCCTGAAGCCACTTCCGCCGCGTTAATGACGTTATCGCCCGCCACGGTGTTGATAGTGACCGTTGGCAGCGCGGTATCCACCAGCAGGTTCGCGGTGTTGCTGACGCTGTTGCCCACGCCGTTGGTCGCCGTCGCGCTCAGGGTGTAGTTGGCCTGACCGAGACCCGCCAGATCTGCCGCCGGAACGGTCAGGCTCCAGCTGCCGTCCGCCGCCGTGGTGGCGGTGTACTGCTTGCCGTTCAGGGTCACGGTGACCACGGTGCCTTCTGCCAGGTTGGCGCTGGTGCCGCTGACGCTCAGGTCCTGGCCTTTCTCCACCGCGTTCAGCACGTTGTCGCCGCTGAGGGTGTTGAAGCCGACCGACGGCAGGCCGGTATCGACGGTCACGTTATGGCTGCCGGTGCCGGTATTGCCTGCGGCATCGGTGACTGACGCCGTGACGGTTACGGTGCCGTCGCTGAGGCCGGAAATCACGCTCGCCGGTACACCCACGCTCCAGTTGCCCGCCGCGTCCAGCACCGTGGTGTACGTCTGGCCGCCGAGGGTGACGGTGACCTTATCGCCCGCTGCCGCCCCGGTGGCGGAACCGCTGATAATCTGCGCCTGAGCGTGCTCCGCGATGTTAATCACGTCGTCGCCCGCCACGGTGTTGATGGTGACCGCTGGCACGGTGATATCTACCGTCAGGTTATGGTCAACGGAAGCAGGGTTACCCGCTTTGTCGCTCACGCTCGCGGTCACGGTCACGCTGCCGTCGCCAAGCGCCGCAACATCCGCCGCCGGAACGTTCAGCGTCCAGCTGCCGTCCGCGCTGACGGTTGCGGTGTAGTCTTTACCGTTCAGGCTTACGGTCACCGTCTGGCCCGCCTCGGCGGTGCTGGTGCCGGACACGGTCAGATCGCTCTTCGCTTCGGCCGCATTGAGAATGTCGTCACCCGCGATCGTGTTGATGGTCACGGACGGCGCGGTGGCGTCCACGCTGTACTCGCGGCCCGCCGAGGCGCTGTTGCCGTTAACGTTTGTGACGCTCACCTGCATGCTGGCGTCGCCGTCCTTAAGGTGTGCCAGATCCGCGGACGGTACGGTATACGTCCAGTTGCCGCTGTCATCAACGGTAGTGGTGTAGATCTTGCCGTTCAGGCTCAGGGTCACGGTCTGCCCGGCTTCCACGTTGGTGGTCGCACCGGACAGCACCAGATCTGCCCCTTTCTCCGCCGCATTGATCACGTCGTCGGTGGCGATGGCGTTGATGCTGATGGCAACGGTCGCCAGATCCACCGTCACGTCGTGGCTGATGCTAATCGTGTTACCCGCCGCGCTGTCGCCGGTGACGCTGATTTTCACGCTGCCTTCCGGCCACGCGCTCACGTCGGCAGACGGGATCGCCGCGCTCCAGGTGCCGTCCGCCAGCACCGTAGCCGCATAATCTTTGCCGTTAACGGTGACGGTCAGCGCCGTGCCCGCCGCCAGTCCGTCGCTGGATCCGGTGACGATCAGGTTTTGCGCATGTTCGATGCTGTTGACCACGTCGTCGCCCGCGACGGTATCGACGCGCAGGCCCGGCAGGTTAGCGTCTATAACGATTTCGCGTTCGCCGGAACCGGTGTTGCCGTGGCCGTTGGTCACGGTCGCCGTCACGCTCAGGCTGCCGTTGCCCAGCCCGGTCAGCACGTCAGACGGTACGTTTACGGACCAGCTCAGATCGTTCTGTACCGTCGCGGTGTAGGTATTGCCTCCAAGGGTGATGGTCACGGTGTTACCCGCTTCGGCATTCGCCACGGTACCGCTCAGGGTTTGCCCGGCTGCCACTTCCGCCGCGTTAATAACGTTATCGCCCGCCACGGCGTTGATGGTGACGGTCGGCAGCGCAGTATCCACCAGCAGGTTCGCGGTGTTGCTGACGCTGTTGCCCACGCCGTTGGTCGCCGTCGCGCTCAGGGTGTAGTTGGCCTGACCGAGACCCGCCAGATCTGCCGCCGGAACGGTCAGGCTCCAGCTGCCGTCCGCCGCCGTGGTGGCGGTGTACTGCTTGCCGTTCAGGGTCACGGTGACCACGGTGCCTTCTGCCAGGTTGGCGCTGGTGCCGCTGACGCTCAGGTCCTGGCCTTTCTCCACCGCGTTCAGCACGTTGTCGCCGCTGAGGGTGTTGAAGCCGACCGACGGCAGGCCGGTATCGACGGTCACGTTATGGCTGCCGGTGCCGGTATTGCCTGCGGCATCGGTGACTGACGCCGTGACGGTTACGGTGCCGTCGCTGAGGCCGGAAATCACGCTCGCCGGTACACCCACGCTCCAGTTGCCCGCCGCGTCCAGCACCGTGGTGTACGTCTGGCCGCCGAGGGTGACGGTGACCTTATCGCCCGCTGCCGCCCCGGTGGCGGAACCGCTGATAATCTGCGCCTGAGCGTGCTCCGCGATGTTAATCACGTCGTCGCCCGCCACGGTGTTGATGGTGACCGCTGGCACGGTGATATCTACCGTCAGGTTATGGTCAACGGAAGCAGGGTTACCCGCTTTGTCGCTCACGCTCGCGGTCACGGTCACGCTGCCGTCGCCAAGCGCCGCAACATCCGCCGCCGGAACGTTCAGCGTCCAGCTGCCGTCCGCGCTGACGGTTGCGTTGTAGTCTTTACCGTTCAGGCTAACGGTGACCGTCTGGCCCGCCTCGGCGGTGCTGGTGCCGGACACGGTCAGATCGCTCTTCGCTTCGGCCGCATTCAGAATGTCGTCACCCGCGATCGTGTTGATGGTCACGGACGGCGCGGTGGCGTCCACGCTGTACTCGCGGCCCGCCGACGCGCTGTTGCCGTTCACGTTAGTGACGCTCACCTGTACGCTGGCGTCGCCGTCTTTCAGACCTGCCAGATCGCCCGCTGGCACCGTGGCGGTCCATTTACCCTCAGCATCCACCATGGCGGTATAATTCTTGCCGCCAAAGGTAATGGTGACGGTCTGGTTTGCTTCCACGTTCGAGGTGGTGCCGGAGAGCACCAGATCCGCGCCCTTCTCGGCCGCGTTAATCACATCGTCTGAGGCGATGGCATCAATGCTGATGGCAACGGTCGCCAGATCCACCGTCACATCGTGATTAATGGAAACCGGGTTACCCGCACCGTTCTGGCCTGCCACGGTAACGGTCACCGTGCCTGCCGCCAGGGCACCCACGTCCGCCGCCGGGATCGCCGCACTCCAGGTGCCGTCAGCCAGGACGGTCGCCGGGTAGGTTTTATTGTTCACGGTGACGGTCAGCGCCGTGCCCGCCGTCAGCCCGTCGCTTGTACCCGTAATAATCAGGTTTTGATTATGTTCGATGCTGTTGATCACATCGTCGCCCGCGACGGTATCGACGCGCAGCCCAGGCAGGTTAGCGTCGATAGTGATATCGCGCTCAGCGGAGCCGCTGTTACCCACGCCGTTGGTTACGCTGGCAGATACGGTCAACTCGCCGTTGCCCAGCGCTGTCAGTTCGGCTTGCGTCACGTTAACGGACCAAGTGAGATCGCTCTGGACCGTCGCGGTATACGTTTTGCCTCCGAGAGTCACGGTAACCGTGTTGCCTGCTTCGGCATTGACTACCGAGCCGCTGATGCTCTGGCCTGCCGCCAGTTCAGCTGCGTTAATGACGTCATCGCCCGCCACGGTGTTGATAATGACACCCGGCAGAACGGACTCGACATTCACGGTATGAGAGGTACTGGTGCTGTTGCCAACGCCGTCCGTTGCTGACGCGGTAACGGTGTAAAGCGCTTCACCCAGTTGACCAACCTGATCCGCCGGAACCGTGGTCGTCCATTTACCGTTAGCGTCCACCGTTGCGCCGTACGCTTTGCCGTTGAGCATCACGGTCACCGCCGCGCCTGCCGCCAGGCCGGAAGCCGTACCGGAGATCGTCAGATCCTGGGTTTTCTCTGAACTGTTGATCACATCGTCACCGGAAACGGTGTCAATGGTCAGCACCGGCGCGCTCAGGTTTACCTCCACGCTGTGTGTGGTGCTGTTACTGTTGCCCGCTTTATCGGTCAGCGCCGCGGTGATGGTGTAATCTCCCGCGGTCAACGCGGTCACATCCGCCGCCGGTACGCCCACGCTCCAGTTGCCGGAGGCATCCAGAGTGGCTGTGTATGATTTTTTGTTGATCGTCACGGTGACCACATCACCCGCCGCCGCGCCGGACACAGAACCGGTGACAATCAGCGCCTGCGCATGTTCGGCGCTGTTGATCACATCGTCGTCGGATACGGTGTGGATGGTCAGCTGTGGAACGGTGGTATCAACCAGCACGTCGCGATCGGCAGAGGCCGGGTTGCCCGCTTTATCCGCGACGGCGGCGCTGACGGTGTAGTTACCGTCAGCAATCGCGCCCAGATCCGCAGACGGCACGGTTACGCTCCAGCTGCCGTTTGCCGCTACGGTGGTGGTGTAGTCTTTACCGTTCAGCGTGACCGTCACCGTCTGGCCCGCTTCGGCGTTGGTCACGCCATTAATGACCAGATCCTGCTGCGCTTCGGCCGCATTGATGATGTTGTTGTCGCTGATGATGTCAATCGAGACCGCCGGCGCCGTCGCGTCCACGCTGTACTCACGGCCAGCCGACGCGCTGTTGCCGTTCACGTTGGTCACGCTCACCTGTACGCTGGCGTCGCCGTCTTTCAGGCTGCCCAAATCGGCAGACGGTACGGTGGTCGTCCAGTTGCCGCTGGCATCGACCGTCGCGGTGTACGACTTGCCGCCGAAGGTGATGGTGACGGTCTGGTTAGCTTCCACATTGGTGGTGGAGCCGGACAGGACCAGGTCCGCGCCTTTTTCCGTCGCGTTAATCACGTCGTCGGTGGCAATCGGGTTAATGCTGATGGCAACTGCGGCCAAATCTACCTTCACGTCGTGGCTGATGGTGACCGGCGTGCCCGCCGTGCTCTGGCCGTCAACCGTTACGGTGACCGTGCCTGCGCCCAGCGCGCTAACGTCTGCCGCCGGGATCGCCGCCGCCCAGGTGCCGTCTGCCAGCACGGTTGCCGCGTAGGTTTTTCCGTTGACGGTTACCGTGAGTGCCGAACCGGCTGCCAGGCCATCGCTTGACCCGGTGATAATCAGGTTTTGCGCATGTTCGATGCTGTTAATCACATCGTCGCCCGCGACGGTATCGACGCGCAGACCGGGCAGGCTGGCATCGATGGTGATGTCGCGCTCGCCGGTGCCGGTATTGCCATGGCCGTTGGTGACGCTGGCGGACACCGTCAGATCGCCGTTACCGATGGCGGTTAAGACCGTGGACGGTACGTTGACCGACCAGCTCAGGTCGTCCTGTACCGTGGCGGTGTAGATGTTGCCACCGATGGAAATAGTGACAGTGTCACCGCTCACTGCCCCGCTCACTTTCCCGCTCAGGGTCTGGCCTGCGGCGACCTCTGCCGCATTAATCACATCATCCGTGGCGACAGGATTAATGGTCACCACCGGGAGCGCGCTGTCGACCACAACGCTGTGGCTGGTACTCGCGCTGTTACCTGCCGCGTCGGTCACGTTTGCCGTCACGGCGTAGCTCGCTTCGCCCAGCGCCGAGACGTTTGCCGCCGGTACGGTGACGCTCCAGTTGCCGCTGGCGTCCGTGATGGCGGTGTAAATGATGCCGTTCAGGGTCACCGTAATGGTGGTGCCGTCCGGCTGGTTACTGCTGCCGGAAACCAGCAGATCCTGGCCTTTTTCGGCCGCGTTGATCACGTCGTCAACCGCCAGGGTATTGATGGCAATCACCGGCGCGGTCAGGGAGACCTCAACGTCATGCGTTGCGGTGGTGCTGTTACCCGCTTTATCGGTGAGTGTCGCCGCAATCGTCAGGTTGCCGTTCACCAGCGCGCCCACGTCCGTTGCCGGAACGCCCACGCTCCAGCTCCCGGACGCATCCAGCATTGCGGTGTAGTCTTTCCCGTTCAGGGTCACCGTGATGACATCCCCCGCCTGCGCGCCCGTCACCTTACCGGAGACGATCAGCGCCTGACCGTGCTCAGCAATGTTCACGATGTCATCGCCCGCGACGATGTTGAAGCTAATCTGTGGCACGGTGGTATCCACCAGAACGGAGGCATCCGCGCTTGTCGGGTTACCGGCTTTATCGGAAACCGATGCCGTGACCGTGGCGTTACCGTCGCTGATGCCTGCCAGATCCGCCGCCGGCACGTTGAGTGTCCAGCTGCCGTCCGCCTGCACCTGCGCGGTGTACTGCTTGCCGTTGAACGAGACCGTCACCGTCTGGCCGGCTTCGGCCGTGGTGGAGCCGCTCAGGGTCAAATCCTGCCCCGCCTCAGCCGCGTTGAGCATATTGTCATTGCTGATGGTGTTGATGCTGACCGTTGGCGCAGTGGTATCGACGCTGAATTCCTGCGCGGACGATGCCGCGTTGCCGTTCGCGTTGGTGACGTTAACCTGCACGCTGGCGTCGCCGTCTTTCAGGCCGCTCAGATCGGCTGCCGGTACGGTATACGTCCAGTCGCCGTTGGCATCCACGGTCGTGGTCCAGGTTTTACCCGCAAAGGTAATGGTCACGGTCTGACCCGCTTCCACATTGGAGGTGGTGCCGGAAAGCAGCAGATCCTGACCTTTTTCCGCCGCGTTGAGCACATTATCGTCGGTCACGCTGCTGATAGTGATGGCGACAGGCGCGAGATCGACATCCACAACGGTGCCAATATTCACCGGGTTGCCGGAGGTATCCTGTGCGCTTGCCTTGATATCGAGCGAACCGTCCGCCCACTGCGACACATCCGCGGCCGGGATCGCCGCCTTCCAGGTGCCGTCCGCCAGCACGGTGGCGAAATAGTTGCTGCCGTTAATGGTTACCGTGACGGTGCTGCCCGCGACCAGATCGGTGCTGGAGCCGGACACAATCAGGTTTTGACCGTGTTCGATGATATTAATCACGTCATCGCCCGCCACGGTGTCAATACGCAGCCCAGGAAGCTGGGCGTCGATGGTGAAGTCCAGAGAGGATGAGCCGGAATTACCGTGGGCGTTGGTGACGCTGGCTGACAGCGTCAAATCGCCATTGCCGAGCGCGGTTAACTGGCCCTCGCTTAACGGCAGGCTCCAGGTGAGATCGTCCTGCACGGTGGCCGTGTATGCCTGGCCGCCAAGGACAATCGTGACAGTGTCACCTGGCGCCGCGTGAGTCACTTTACCGGTCAGGGTTTGCCCTGCCGCAACCTCCGCTGCGTTAACGATATTATCGCCCGCCAGGGTATTGATCGTCACAACCGGCAGCGAACTGTCCACCAGCACATCGTGACTTGCAGAGGCGCTGTTGCCCACGCTGTCGGTCACGTTCGCCGTCACGGTGTAATGCGCTTCGCCCAGCGCACCTACTGCCGTCGCCGGTACGATGACGCTCCAGTTACCGCTGGCATCGGCAATAGCCGTGTAGTCGATGCCGTTCAGGGTGACGGTGATACGGGTTCCTTCCGGCTGGTTGCTGGTACCAGAGAGTTGCAGATCCTGACCTTTCTCGGTCGCATTGATCACGTCATCTGCTGCCAGGGTATTAATACCGATGACCGGCGTCACGGTATTCACCACCACATCCAGCGAACTGCTTCCGGTATTACCGGACCTGTCGGTCACGGAGACGTCGATGGTCCAGGTACCGTCGGCCAGCCCCTGCACCACGGACGCTGGCAGACCGAGGCTCCAGTTGCCCGCCGCATCCACCACGGTGGTGTAATCCACATTGTTGATGGTGATGGTCACCCGGTCGCCCGCTGCCGCGCCGGTCACGGAGCCGCTCAGGATCTGCGCCTGAGAATGGGCAAGCTGGTTAATGGTGTTGGTGGCGGTGACAAAGTCGTTGATGGTCACCTGCGGCACGGTTGCGTCTACCAGACCGACGCGATCGGCGCTGCTGGTGTTACCCGCCACGTCGCTCACGCTGGCCGTCACGGTCACGATACCGTCGGCCAGAGCGCCAACGTCAGCCGCCGGAACGCTCAACTGCCAGGTACCGTCCGTCTGGACCGTGGTCTGGTACGTTTTGCCGTTCAGCGTTACGGTGACCGTCTGGCCCGATTCTGCCGTGCTGCTGCCGCTTAAGACTAAATCCTGCTGCGCTTCGGCCGCATTAATGATGTTATCCGCGGTCAGGTTATCGAGGGTAATCGCTGGCGGCAGGGTATCCACCGTGACCACGCGCGACGCGTCGGCAGTGTTACCGTTGATGTTGGTGACGCTGACGCTCACCTGTGCGCGACCGTCGATCAGCGTGTCCATCGCGCTGGCCGGTACGGTCAGGCTCCAGGAGCCATCCTGCTGCACCTGGGCGGTGAAGGTCTGGTCGGCGAATTTCACCACCACGGTCTGCCCCGCTTCCACGCCCTGCGTCTGGCCGGACAGGGTTAAATCGCTGCCTTTTTCTGTCGCGTTGAGCATGTCATCGCTGGAGACGGTATCAATGGTGACCGCCACGGCGTTGAGGTCGAGTTCAATCGGGTGTTCTGCCGAAACGGTGTTGTTCCAGGCATCTTTCGCGCTGACGTTGACCGTCACCTCGCCCGCCGTCCAGGCCTGAAGATCCGCCGCCGGAACGCCAATCTGCCAGTTGCCGCTGGCGTTAACCGCGGTGACGTACTCGACGCTATTGATGGTAACGACAATCTGTGTGCCCGCAGCCAGATGGGTGCTGGCACCGGTGACGGTCAGATCGTGCTGCTGTTCGATGGCGTTGATCACGTCATCGCCGGAAATGGTGTTCACGCGCAGACCCGGCAGCTGAGCGTTGATGTTGATATCACGCTCGCCGGTGCCGGTATTACCGTGCCCGTTGGTTACCGATGCGGTGAAGGTTAAATCACCATCGCCGAACGCCTGAAGATCCGCCGACGGAATGGTGACGCTCCAGGTGAGATCGCTGCCTACCGTGGCGCTGTAGCTCTTACCGCCCACGGTAACAGACACCGTATCGCCCGCCGCCGCGCCGGTAACGCGACCGCTGAGGGTTTGATCCACGCCCGCTTCGGCGTTATTGACCAGGTTGTCGCCTGCAAAGGTGTTGATAATGACCTGCGGCAGCACGGTATCCACCAGCAGATTCGCTTCGGCAGAACCGCTGTTGCCCACGCTGTCGGTGCCGCTAACGGTAACGGTGTAAAGCGTGTTCGCCAGATTCAACACGTCGGAAACCGGCACCTGGATGGACCAGATACCGTTTTCGACGGTGGCCGGATAATTCACGTTATTCAGCGTGACGGTGATGGTGCTGCCGTCAGGCAGATTGCTGGTGCCGGACAGGCTCAGCGGCTGCATCGTCTCCTGGGCATTCAGCACGTTATCCTGGCTGATGGCGTCAATCGTGAATTCCGGCGGGTTGCCGCTCAGCGTGATGCCGTGCGTGGCGCTGCTGGTGTTGCCTGCCGCATTGGTCACGGACACCGAAAGGGTGTGGTGGCCTTCTCCCAGCGCACCCACAACGGACGCCGGGACGCCTACGCTCCAGCTGCCGTCTGCCAGCACCACGCCGGTGAAGGTCTTACCGCCCACGGTCACGGTCACCACATCGCCTGCGGCGGCACCGCTCGCCTGGCCGGAGATAATCTGTGCCTGGCCCTGCTCGCTGGTATTGAGAATATCATCGCCCGCCACGGTGTGAATGGTAATGACCGGCGCCGCAGTATGAACCGAGAAATCTGCCGTCGCTGATGTACCGTTACCCGCTTTGTCACTGACGTTCACCGTCAGGGTGTGGTTGCCCTCACTGAGAGCCTGCACCTCGCTGGCGGCAAGCGTGACGGACCAGGTGCCATCGCTGCCCACCGTGGCGTTATAGTTTTTGCCGTTCAGCGTTACCGTCACAATTTGTCCGGCTTCCGCGTTGGTTTTACCGGTCAGCGTCAGCGGCTGGTTGTGCTCGGCGGCATTGATGATATTGTCCTGCGCGAGCGTATCGACAGAGAGCGTTGGCGCAGCGGTATCCACGCCAATCGTCTGGCTTCCGCTCACGGTATTCCCCGCCGCGTCTTTGCCGCTCACGTTGACCGTCCAGGTGCCATCGCCCAGCGCCTGCGCGTCTGCCGCTGGCACTTTTACGCTCCACGCGCCGTTGGCCCCCACTTCCGCCGTGTAGGTTTTACCGTTCAGCGTCACGGAAACGTCGGTTCCCTTCGCCAGATGCTGGCTGCTGCCGGACAGCGTAAAACCGGCAGACTGCTCGCTGGCGTTTATCACGTTGTCACCCGCCGTTGTCGCCAGCGTAATCGAGGCCTCGGCCGTGGAGACGGTTACCGTGATGCTGCCTGCAGGGGTGGTTTTGCTGCCGTCGATCTGCACGACCGACCACGTATGCTCTCCGTCAGACTGGGTCGGGAGTTTTACCGTCCAGGTGCCGTCTTTACCCACCATCGCGCTGGCAATGGTGCTTCCGCTGCTGTCTTTGATCTGAATGGTCGCGCCCGGTTGGCCGCTACCGCTAAAGGTCGGGGTGTTATCGTCAGTGATCGCGTTCGCGCTCAGCACACCCTGCTTGTCACCCACCTTGTCCGACAGCAAAAAGGTCGGCGTGGCACTTTCCACTTCTTTGGTGTTATCAATGACTTTCGTTTTCGTTTCGCCGTCACCGCCGTTGGCCAGCAGCGCCCCGATGGCGCCACCGCCTAAGGCAGCACCCGCAATCCAGCCCCACGGCGCATCGCTCAGGACACTTTCCTGCTCAAGGAAAGGTTCAATGCTGCTAATGGGTGTGGCCTGGGCGGTTAACTCAGTGACAGCAGCGCCAGACGCTTCCCCGGCATCGGCAAAAGAAATATGCGTCAGTTCCTGATGATCGTTGAATACCAGCTCTGACTGATGATGGGTTTCAGGATCTTCGACAAAATAGTTATTACAGCGAATAACGCTGCCATCTTTCATATAAATGAGAAGGTCTTTACCCTGGCGGACATAACGCACCACATCCTGAGCTGAGCCCTGGATTTCAATCACACTCGGCGATGAAATGGATACCGAGAGATTTCCGTCTCCGGTTAATTTCGTTTTTTCTGCCGTTTTGCGAATGATGACATCAACAACCTTTACGTTACTCATATTCTTCTCCTTGCAGGTGTGCGGATTCCTGTGGATATGTCCACCAGATGGATGTAGCTATCCCTGGGAAAAAACACCCATTATTTTCAGTCTTATTTTGCGCAGCTATGCGCGTCTTTTTTTAACTCAAATCGGGTAATTTTGCGGCAGCGTTTTTCTCTATTCCAATAAGCGACATTAAATTATCAACCGCGGAAGCATAATTAATTGCCGAACTCCACCCATCATACTCAGCGATTATTTTTGCCGACGTGGCCTGCCAGACATCCTGCTCAACGCTAAGCAAATCATTAATGCTCCGCTTGCTCAGGGTGTATTCATTTTTATAAACATCACGGGCACGCAGTGCATTTTCCAGCTGCAGCTTACCGGCTTCCATTCTTCCCCGTGCACCGGTCCAGTCAGCCTGCGCAACGGAGGCTTTTTGCAGAACATCGAAGCGCGCCTGATCAACCATAGAAGAGGCCATAGCCCGTGCGCCTTCTGCCTGACGCACACGTGCGGAGACCGCGCCGCCCTGATAAAGCGGTGCATCAATATTGAGCTGGATCTGGTCGTCCCAGTAAGAACGGTTGTCCGACTCATAACGGGTACGCCCCCCCTTCAGGCTTAAGGTCGGCCAGTGCTGGGACTTCGCCGTTTCCACGCCGTACTGGGCCGAACGCTCCCGGTTCTGCGCCGCTAACACCGTGGGTATCAAGGAATAATCAATGCGGTTAAGCGAATCAGGCTCAACGGCGAGGTTCGCAGGCACGGGCGAATAAGCATCAGCCTGCATCCCGGTTAAGACCGCAAGCCTTGCGCGGGCGCTGTTTAAGGCGGCGTTATACTGCGCGACCGTTGCCTGCATGCCAGCAATACGCGTGCGGGTCTGCAGTTCATCGGAAGTGGAGCTCACCCCTGCATCCGCACGCAGTTTTGCCAGTTGCTCAACATTTTTAAGCGCCTGAACGTTGTCCTTTGCCGCCTGGAGCAGATCGGAATAGCGTTTAACTTCCACGTAGCTGAGTGCCGTTTTCTCCGCCACATCAGAGAGCGTACTCATCAGCTGGTAGCGGTAACTATCGCGCTGGGCGGAAGACTGGCTGATGCTGTTATTGGTTTTCCCGAAATCGTACAGCAGCTGGGTCAGGCTAATCCCCCAGGCCGCAGAATTCTTCAGCGATCCGCTGGAATCGGTGGTCTGGCTATGACCCGTGCTCCCGTTCAACGCGATTTGTGGCATCCAGCCGCTACGCGCTTCATCTATTTGCGCCTGACCAATACCTAATTGCGCGGCCTGCTGACTAATTGAGGGATCGCGATCGATAGCAAAAAGAATACTTTCTTTTAAGGTCGTCTTTGCCACTGCGGCAATCCCTGCCTGGTGACTATTGGCATAAGCCGTATTTATGGCGAATGAAATTAATGCCAGTGCTGTTGTAAATCGGCGTAACATAGGCTTTCGCAATATCGTCATTTTTATCTCCCTGACTCTGAGCCAAACTCAGGCAATTACCCAAAAAGAGGTATAGATAATTAGACAAATATCTTCTTTAGCGTCCTCACTGAATTTCAGGTAAAACTCCCCCATACCCATTTCCATTGGAAGTGAGAAAGTCCGTCGTCTTATTTCAATTAAGAATTTACTTATTTCTTAAACTGATTTGCAGCATAACAAAATGTGGTATAGGCCACTACACCCACAATGTTAATGTGGTGTTACAAATAAGAAAAAAGATGGGGTTTCTGGACAAAACCATAAAAAGGGCATTTCAAATGAAACATATAAACCCTCTGTTATTTAAGGAAAATTCCTAATCTACTCTCTGTACATTTTTGCGTTAATTTCCAGGAGCGTCAGACACAAAGATTTTCAAAGAAGTGTCAATTTAAGTTATTACCCATCTCGCACCAAAATAAAAATCCATTAAAAAACTAAAGTAAGAGATTAATCGCCATTATAAATCTTATTTACAGATCTTTATTCCGCACAATGGTATTATAATGGTTACATAACCCAAATCATTAAATAAAACATAACAATAACACTGTGGTTAACATTCAAAACGGCTTAATGATATCTGCTTAATACAAATGTAATAATCACCTACCGGAATGACTGCACCTCCCGACCACTTACCCCATTCCCCTGCTTCCCTCTGCGCAAAAATGCTGTATTATGCGAATTATTGCGACATTTTGCAGGAGTGCATCCATGCACAAGACCGCACGTCAACGTTATGTCCTTGATATTTTGAGCGATCAAGGTCAGGCTAGCATTACTGAGCTGGCAGAAAAGCTGCAGGTTTCAGCAGATACCATCCGTCGGGATCTCACCGACCTGGAAAATCAGGGGCTGGCCCAGAAGAACCACGGTGGCGCTATCGCCCTTAATCTTTCCGCCATGAATCGTCAGGGCCGCAACACGCTGCTGCCTGAAACCAAGCAACGCCTGGGGAAACAGGTCGCGCAGGCGGTTCCAGCCGGTTCCACCCTCTTTCTGGATGCCGGCAGCACGGTGATGGCCGTCGCGACCTTTCTTCAGGGGCCTCACACCGTGATCACCACTTCGCTGGACATCGCCCAGCATTTTAGCGACCGGGAAGACATTGATCTGATCCTGCTCGGCGGGAAATGGGACCCGAAACAGCGCCTGTTTGCCGGAAGCGCCACGTTGTCGTTGCTCTCCCGCTATCGGGCAGATATCGCCATTCTTGGGGCTTGCGCCATTCATGCCGAACTCGGTCTGAGTGCCGGTAAAGAGGCCGATGCTGAGGTGAAACGTGCGATGCTCGCCGCAAGCCATGAACACTGGATCGTGGCCGACCATCTGAAAGTTAACCGCTGTGAACCGTATCTGGTTTCAGGGTTATCCGACATTCATCAACTCTTTTTAGATCGTCCCTGGCCTGAGCTTGGGGACCCTGGCGCATTACAGGTCACCGTATGCGCGCAATAACGTGGAGAAGGTCATGAGTAAAGTTCAAACAATCAACATTGCGCTGATCGGGTATGGATTTGTGGGTAAAACCTTCCATGCTCCGCTGATCCAGTCCGTGGACGGGCTTAGGCTGGCGGTGGTCTCTTCCCGTGATGAAGAGAAGGTAAAACGCGATCTTCCGGATGTGCTTGTGGTCGCGACACCGGAAGAGGCTATTCAGCATCCTGATATCGACGTGGTGGTGATTGCCTCGCCTAACGCCACTCACGCCCCGCTGGCTACGCTGGCCCTGAACGCCGGGAAACATGTCGTCGTGGATAAGCCTTTTACCCTCGACATGAAGGAAGCCCGCGACCTGATCGCGCTGGCGGATGAAAAACAGCTCCTGCTCTCTGTTTTTCATAACCGCCGCTGGGACAGCGATTTCCTCGGCATTAAACAGATTATTGCGCAAGGCACGCTCGGCAAGGTCAAGCACCTGGAGTCGCATATTGATCGCTTCCGTCCGGAAGTCCGCGTGCGCTGGCGCGAGCAGAACGTTCCCGGGAGCGGTCTGTGGTTTGACCTGGGGCCGCACCTGATCGACCAGACGCTACAGCTGTTTGGCCTGCCTGAGTCGGTTCAGGGGAATATCGCGACGCTGCGCGAGGGTGCGGAGATCGACGACTGGGCGCATGTGGTTTTAAATTACCCGGCGCACAAGGTTATTCTGCACGCCAGCATGCTGGTCGCTGGCGGGACGACGCGCTTTACCGTTCACGGGGATAAAGGCAGCGTGGTAAAGGCCAGAATCGATCAGCAGGAAGCACAACTGCTTGCAGGAGTGATCCCCGGCAGCGAAACCTGGGGAGAAGACAGCGACAGCATGGTGTTCTTCGGGGCAGACGGTGCAACGCAGACGGTTGTCACGCCGAAAGGCGACCAGCGCCAGTATTACATCCACGTGCGTGATGCGCTGCGCGGGGAAATCCCCCATCCTGTTCACCCTGTCGAGGCGTTAGCGGTCATGGCTGTGCTGGAAGCGGCGGTGAAATCATCAGAGACCGGGACAACGCAGACGCTGGCGTTAACGGCTGAAGAGCGTGCGCTGCTGGGTTAAAAAACAAGCCGGGTGGCGCTGCGCTTACCCGGCCTACGAGTTTGAGCCGTTTGTAGGCCCGTGCAAGCGAAGCGCCGCCGGGCGAAAAGACTACTGACGCTTTTTCGGCATCATGCGCAGCAGCGTATTGTCTTTCCAGAAATAGTGATGCATTAGCGCCGCCGCCGCGTGCAGACCAATCAAGAAATAGCCGAGATTGGCGAGCGTCTCGTGCCACTCCTTCAGCATATCCACCAGATCAAAATTCCCTTCCGCCGCATGCGGCATCAGCAGGCCAAAGGCAAACCAGTCGTTTCCGCGGTTATACATCATCACAATGCCAATCAGCGGCAGCGCAATAAACAGCAGATAAACGATGAGATGCCCAAGGTGCGACATACCGGTGATCATCGCTTTGGGTTTCGGCTGAATAGGCGGTGCGGGATATTTAAGGCGGATGAGCAATCTCGCCACCATCAGCACCAGCACCGAGATCCCGCAGGAGACGTGGATCATGTTTATCACCGGGCGATCGGTACGCGGGAAAAAGCCTCTAAACTCCATCGCGCAGTAGGCGACGACAACTAACAAAAACACCAGCCAGTGAATCGCAATCTGCAGGCTTGAATATTTAGTACGCATGGGATTTCCTGAAAAAAAAACAGTCACCGCGCCAACATAATCTCCTTTCCTTAAAAATTCATTAACTTTTCTGTATGACTTTTCAGTCACTTCCCTGCGGATGAAGTATCTTCAATTGCCGCCCTGTCCGTGATGGTCTAAGCCTGGATGAGTTCAAACTGTCGTATCGACATGTTCACAGGAGAACACAATGAGTAAAATTGGCATTAACGGATTCGGACGCATTGGACGCCTTGTTCTGCGCCGCCTTCTTGAAACTCAGGACAGTAATACTGTCGTCGCCATCAACGACCTCACCTCCCCGAAAGTGCTGGCTTACCTGCTCAGACATGATTCCAACTACGGTGGCTTCCCATGGAGCGTAGATTTCACTGAAGATGCGCTGATCGTCGACGGTAAGACCATTGCGGTATACGCGGAGAAAGAGGCAAAGCATATTCCATGGAAAACGGCGGGGGTGGATATTGTCGTGGAGTGCACCGGCTTCTACACCTCTGAAGAGAAATCCCGGGCACATCTGGACGCAGGTGCGAAAAAAGTGCTGATTTCGGCACCTGCAGGTGACATGAAAACCATCGTCTATAGCGTGAATGACGACACGATTAACGCCAGTGACACCATTATTTCCGTCGCGTCCTGCACCACCAACTGCCTGGCCCCGCTGGCAAAAGCCCTGCACGATGCGTTTGAAATAAAAGTGGGCACCATGACCACCATCCATGCCTACACCGGCACCCAGGCGCTGGTGGATGGACCGCGCGGGAAAGATCTACGCGCCTCGCGGGCAGCAGCTGAGAACATTATTCCGCACACGACCGGTGCTGCAAAAGCCATCGGCCTGGTGATCCCTGCGCTCAACGGCAAGCTGAAAGGCCACGCGCAGCGCGTGCCGGTAAAAACCGGCTCCGTCACCGAGCTGGTCGCCATTCTGGGCAAGAAAGTTACCGTTGAGGAGATCAACGCTGCGCTGAAAAAGGCGACCCAGGGGAATAAATCGTTCGGGTATACCGATGATGAAATTGTGTCGTCAGACGTGATTGGTTCGCACTACGGTTCGGTATTCGACGCCACACAGACGGAGGTGTCGGAAGCGGGAGACCTGCAACTGGTGAAGGCCGTCGCGTGGTATGACAACGAGTATGGTTTCGTGACGCAGCTGGTGCGTACGCTGGATAAGTTCGCCGCGCTGTGAAATTCCCCCTCACCCTGACCCTCTCCCCAAAGGGGCGAGGGGATTGCCCCGTGCTCAGATGATTTTACGCGCCACCTTCAGGACCGGATCCTGCTGAAGCTGTTTCCAGGCTTCGGTGACAGCCTCAGGGAATTCGACGTGCGCGATAAAATCCCGCCCGGCCGGGCCGTAGCCGTTCTCATCGTCATACAGACGCGGCAGTTCCCCCATCACCAGCGAAAGGTAACGCTCAACGGCCCACAGCCCTGCGTTACCCTCGCTAAATACCACGCCGTTTTTGCCGTTTTGCAGTATTGGCGTCATTCCCGGGTGGCTAATCCACTGCGGAGAAACGGGCTCATCGCGGCAAACGCGGGCGAATGTCGCCATCGTACGGCGCTGCATCGTCGGATCCTGAACCACCAGCATTCGTCCGCTTGTTCGCTGGTGCTGTTTCAGCATGTTCCAGCTAAATCGGGCGTTTTCTCCGCAGTTAGTGGAGCGATCTTCAACCCACAGGCGCGACTCGGGGATCTGCCAGAACTCCCGCGCAATGTCGGCAAGAATGCTTGCTTCCGCCCGCCCGGACGCCGGCAGTGGGTGATAACGGGGGTGGTGACGGATCGCATCATACAAAAACGTTGTCGAGTGGCCGATACCGCCGCTAATCAGCAGCGGAACCTGCTTTTCTGCGGCAATTCGGCAGGCGGCTTCAATGGTCGGGATCACCGCGTTTCCTGCCAGAATCACCCCATCAACATCCGGGGTTTGAGACGTGCCGCGGAGATCGTCCTGCGCCAGCCATTCACCGACAGTATTGATGGCCGTAAGCGTAGCGTCCGGCAGGACGGGGAAATGGGGCTGAACCATGGTGAACTCCTCCTCAGTGTTACCTCAGGGTAGCGACTTCGACTTATCAACACAACGGGGGTGCTGTGCCGCTCTTTTTCCTTAAAAGCCCTCTCAACATTTGATTAACATGCGTAAATCATATTCACTTGAATTATCATTTGCGGCAGACGTAGAATCGCCAGTCGACACATTTTTCCATTATTTCTAAGGTAAACAACGTTATGCGCCTGCCCGAACGCGATCCTTATGCTCCTCGCGAGTGGCAGCCACATGAGAAACCCGCTCTGCTGGGGTCGCCTTCCACACCTGAACACAGCACGCCCAAACGGATTGCCTACGGCGTCGTGGGCCTGCTGGTGTGCCTGACGGGGGCGCTGGGTAATGCGGTGGTGACCGCCAATCTGCAAAACCTGCAGGGCACCTTCGGCGCCTGGTCAACGGAAATCGCCTGGCTGCCCGCGGTCTATGTGATGACCAACATCTCCATCAACCTGCTGCTGGTCAAATTCCGCCAGCAGTACGGTCTGCGCGCCTTCACCGAAGGGTTTCTGGTGCTGTATGTGCTGGTCACCTTTTTCCATCTGTTTGTTAACGATCTCAGCTCAGCGCTGATGGTGCGCGCCGCGCACGGGATGGTGGCCGCCGCGCTCAGCTCGCTGGGGATTTACTACCAGATCCAGGCCTGGCCGGCGAAACATCGCCTGAAGGCGCTGACCATCGGCATTACCGGCTCGTCACTCGCCATTCCGCTGGCGCGGCTGTTTTCGACTGAACTGCTCCAACTGGACGAGTGGCGCGGATTGTATTTCTTTGAACTGGGGCTGGCGCTGATCTCCCTGGCCTGCGTGATCGCGCTGAAGCTGCCGCCGGGTGACCGACGCAAGGTCTTTGAGAAGAAAGACTTTGTCACCTTCTTTCTGCTGGCGCCGGGCATGGCCTTGCTGTGCGCGGTGCTGTCGCTGGGACGTCTGGACTGGTGGTTTGAAGCGCCGTGGATCGGCTGGTCGCTGGCGTTATCGCTGGTGCTGATTGTGTCCGCCATTGTCTTTGAACATAACCGCACTAACCCGCTGCTGAATACCCGCTGGCTGTCGAGCGGCAGCATCGTCCGTCTGGGACTGATTATGCTGCTGATCCGCATCGTGCTGGCGGAGCAAAATACCGGGGTGATTGGCTGGTTACAGTATGTGGGATTACAGAATGAGCAGATGACCCATCTGGCGTGGTCCATTTTCGCCGGGATCGTCTGCGGGATCGTCACCAGCTGTCTCACCATCAAGCCCACAAAACTGGCGTGGCCGATTATTACCTCCCTGGCGCTGATGATCATTGCCTCGCTGCTGGACAGCCAGTCCAATAACCTGACCCGCCCGGACCAGCTGATGGTCAGCCAGTTCCTGCTGGGCTTCGGCAGCGCCTTCTTCCTCGCCCCGGCCATGCTGGCCGCCATTGGCGGAGTGATCGCCGACCCGCGTAATCTGGTCAGCTTCTCGGTCATGTTTGGCATGAGCCAGAACCTCGGCGGTCTGCTCGGGTCGGCGATCCTCGGTACTTTCCAGACCTGGCGTGAGAAGTACCACTCCAGCCTGCTGGCAGACCAGCTCACCACGCTCAACCCGCTGGTCAACGAGCGCATTCAGCTTTATACCCAGATGTATAAAAGCCTGATCGGTGACAGTTCGCTGTTGGGAACTCAGGCAATTACCCAACTACAAAGCGTCACCGCCCTTGAGGCAAATATTCTGGCTTACAACGATACTTATCTTCTGACGGCAAGCATCGCTGCCGCCACGCTGGTCTGGATTTTATGGCGCTTGCTGCGTCTGCGCATCACTGCCCGTATGGCGCTGAAGAACGCCACCGGCAACAAGTAATTGAAAGAGTTCTGGAGAATTTATGAGTCAGCAGGATGCCGCCAAAGAGCAGGCCAACACCCGCAAAAATGTGCGCATTGTTTCCGTTTTCACCGCCGCTGCCATCGGTCTTGTCGGCGTGCTGGTGATCCTTTACGCCTGGCAGTTACCGCCCTTTACCCGGCACGTGCAGTTTACCGACAACGCCTACGTGCGGGGGCAAACGACGTTTATCAGCCCGCAGGTGAATGGCTATATCACAGAGGTGAAGGTTCAGGACTTTGTGCAGGTCAAAAAAGGCGATCTGCTGCTGCAGATTGATGACCGCATCTACCGTCAGCGGGTGCATCAGGCCGAGGCGCAGCTAGCGATGAAAATTGCCGCCCTGAATAATAACCTGCAGCAGCGTAAAAGCGCCGAAGCGACGATTGCCAAAAATGAAGCCGCGCTGAAAAATGCCCGCGCCCAGAGCCTGAAAACCCAGGCGGATTTGAAGCGCGTGAAGGATCTGACGGCGGATGGGTCACTTTCCGTTCGCGAACGCGATGCCGCCCTGGCAAGCGCGGCTCAGGGCAGCGCCGATATCGACCAGGCGAAAGCAACGCTTGAGATGTCGCGTCAGGATCTGCAGACGGTGATTGTCAATCGCGGGGCGCTGGAGGCGGACGTTGAGAACGCCAAAGCGGCGCTGGAGCTGGCTCAGATCGATCTGCAAAACACCCGCATTGTGGCCCCGCGTGATGGCCAGCTGGGGCAGATTGCCGTGCGTCTCGGGGCGTATGTGACCGCCGGGACCCATCTCACCACCCTTGTGCCACCCCAGCACTGGGTTATTGCCAATATCAAAGAGACCCAGCTCGCGGAGTTGCGCGTCGGTCAGCCGGTGAAATTCACCGTCGATGCCCTGAACGACAAAGCGTATCAGGGCCGCGTGGAGAGCATCTCTCCCGCAACCGGCGTGGAATTCAGTGCGATCACGCCGGATAACGCCACCGGTAACTTTGTCAAAATTGCCCAGCGAATTCCGGTGCGCATTGAGGTACTCGGTAAGCCAGAGGAATCCGCCCTGCTGCGTCCGGGCATGTCGGTGCAGGTAACAATTGATACGCGGGAGGCGAAACCATGATCCTGCGTCCGATAGCCGGACTGGTCGTGGCGGTGATGCTGGCCGGATGCCAGTCCGTCGACGTCAAACCTGCGCAGCCCACGCTGCACATTCCTGCGCAATGGCGGGCCACCTCGGGCCCAATCAGCCCGACGGAACAGCTCTGGTGGCGTAACTTTCATGACAACCACCTGAACCGCTATGTAGACCAGGCGCTTAAGAATAACAGTGACGTGTTGATCGCCCGCGAACGGATAAACGAGTATCAGGCGCGGGTCTTTGCGGCCGATGGCAGCCTGTTTCCCTCGCTTGACGCGGGCGTCACGGGGACGCGCGCCCGTTCGCAATCCGCTGCGACCGGGTTGCCCGTCTACGGTACGGTGTACAGAGGCAGCCTGACGGCGAGCTACGACGTTGATATCTGGGGCGTCAACCGCAGCACGGCGAATGCCGCTCAGGCGTCGCTGGAGGCGCAAAAAGCCGCCGCTGCCGCCGCGGATTTGACCGTCGCCTCGTCCGTGGCTTCCGGGTACGTCACCCTGCTCTCACTTGACGAACAGCTGCGCGTGACCGAATCCACGCTGAAGTCCCGCGAAGAGGCGTTTAACCTCGCGAAACGTCAGTTTGAAACCGGCTACAGTTCGCGCCTGGAGCTGATGCAGTCTGACTCCGAATTACGTTCAACGCGGGCGCAGGTGCCCGTGTTACAGCATCAGATTGCGCAACAGGAAAATGCGCTTAGCCTGCTGCTGGGAAGCAATCCCGGCGCGGTAGCGCGCAGCGAAAGCTTTGCGGCGCTGACGCCGCTGGCGCTGCCGTCGCAGCTGCCTTCCACGCTTCTGAACCGTCGCCCGGATATCGTTCAGGCTGAACGCCAGCTGGTGGCGGCGGATTCCTCCCTTGCCGCGTCGCGCGCCAGCCTGCTGCCATCGATCAACCTGACCGCCACCGGATCGATTCAGGATCGCACCCTTTCTGGTCTGCTGGACAATCCGCTTCAGCTCTGGAGCGCCGGGGGCAGTATTCTTGCCCCGCTGCTGAACCGCCAGGCGCTGAATGCGCAGGTGGATATTTCCCAGTCTCAGCGTAACCAGGCGCTGTACGCCTATGAAAAAACCGTGCGTAACGCGTTTGCGGAAGTGAACAACAGCCTTGATGCCATTACGCGCTATCAGGAACAGCTGACGGAGCTACTCGCCCAGCAGGCTGTGGCGCAGGAGACGCTGCGCATTGCGCAGAATCGCTATCGCAACGGCTATTCTTCCTATCTGGACGTGCTGGACGCGCAGCGCACGCTGTTCTCGGTCCAGACCAGCGTCGTGCAGGTGAAAAATAATCTGCTGCTGGCGCAGATTGATTTATACAGGGCGCTGGGCGGCGGCTGGGGCAGTGCCTGAAATCCTGCCCGGTGGCGCGTCGCTTACCGGTCCTGGATTTCGCACCCGTAGGCCGGGTAAGGCGTAGCCGCCACCCGGCAATCCTTCCCAAGGAGTCAATCTATGCAACAACAGTGGTCTGCAGTAGATAATTTCATGATTTCTTTGCTGATCCCTGACGATGACGTACTGAGTCAGGTACTGGAAAACAACAAGCGCGCCGGGCTGCCCGAACACGACGTGGCGGCCAATCAGGGGCAGCTGCTGGCGCTGTTCGTGCGCATGACGCAGGCAAGACGCATTCTCGAGATCGGGACGCTGGGTGCCTATAGCTCAATCTGGATGGCGCGCGCCCTGCCGCCGGACGGAAAGCTGATCACGCTGGAGGCCGACCCGAGTCATGCCGACGTTGCGCGTCAGAATATTCACCTCGCGGGGCTGAACGATCGCATTGAACTGGTTGAAGGCCCGGCGCTGAGCTCGCTCGAAAATTTTGGTGACGTCCCGCCGTTCGACCTGATCTTTGTTGATGCCGATAAGCCGAACAATCCCGGCTATCTGGAGTGGGCGTTGCACTATTCCCGTCCCGGTACGGTAATTATCGGCGATAACGTGGTACGCGAGGGTGAAGTCGTTAACGGGCAAAGCGACGACGCGCGCGTGCAGGGCGTGCGGCGTTTTATCGAGATGACTGGAGATAACCCGCGCTTAACCGCCACCGCGCTGCAAACGGTGGGGGTTAAGGGATGGGATGGGTTTACGCTGGCGATTGTGAATGGGTGAAAATTGTGCGGGCTGATGCCCTCACCCCGACCCTCTCCCACAGGGAGAGGGAGAAAATCGGGCAAGGCTTTTAGCCAGAGATCTGCTCCATCGCCTGCAGGATACGCTTATCCGAAATCGGATACGGCGTACCGAGCTGCTGGGCAAAGAAGCTGACGCGTAGCTCCTCGATCATCCAGCGGATCGCCTGCACGTCTTCATCGTCGCGGCGCGCCGGCGGCAGCTTGTTTAGCCACTGCTGCCACGCCTGCTGCACGCTTTCCACTTTCAACATCTGCGCGCGATCGCGGTGCGGGTCGATGGCCATTTTCTCCAGACGTTTTTCAATTGCCTGCAGATAGCGCAGCGTATCGCCGAGACGGTTGAAGCCGTTGCCGGTGACAAAGCCACGATACACCAGCCCCGCCATCTGCGCCTTCACGTCCGACAGCCCCAGCGCCATGGTCATATCCACGCGCCCCTTCAGGCGCTTGTTGATGTTGAACACGGCGGTGAGGATCTGCTCGACCTGTTTGGCAATCTCCACCACGGTGTCGTTAAGCTCCGCGCGGACCTTTTCATGAAGCTGAGCAAAGCCCTCTTCCGTCCAGACCGGACCGCCCGCCTCGTGGATCAATTTGTCCACGCCGCAGGAGATGCAGTCGTCAATCAGATCCAGCACTTTGCCGTACGGGTTAAAGTACAGACCCAGCTTGGCCTTGTTCGGCAACTTCTCGTGCAGGTACTTGATCGGCGACGGAATGTTCAGCAGCAGCAGGCGACGCAGCCCGCGCCACATCATCTGCTGCTGTTCCTGCGGGTTATCAAACAGCTTGATCGCCACGCTGTCGCGCTCGTCCACCAGCGCTGGCCAGGCTTTCACCTTATAGTTACCGCGTTTTTGCTCGTAGCTTTCCGGAAGCTGACCAAAACTCCAGATATGCAGCCCGCTCTGCTCGATACCGTCGTCCGCCACCGCAGAGAGCGTCTCCTGGACTTTCCCTTTCAGCGCCTCTTTTAGCTCGCTCAGGGAACGCCCTTCCAGCAGCTTTTTGTTTTTATCATCCACCACGCGGAAACTGATTTTCAGGTGATCGGGTACCTGTTCCCAGTTCCAGTCTTCGCGGTCAATGGTGGTGCCTGTCATGCGGCGGAATTCTCGCTCCAGCGCGTCCAGCAGCGGCAGCTCCAGCGGCGTGACGCGGCCCAAAAACGCTTCCGCGTAGTTCGGCGCAGGCACAAAATTACGCCGCACCGGTTTCGGCAGCGATTTAATCAGCGCAATGACCAGCTCGCGGCGCAGGCCGGGGATCTGCCATTCAAACCCGCTCTCGTCGACCTGGTTTAACAGCGGCAGCGGAATGTGGACGGTCACGCCGTCCGCATCGGCCCCCGGTTCAAACTGATAGGTCAGACGCAGCTTGAGATTGCCCTGATGCCAGAAGTTCGGGTAGTCGAGCTTGCTGACCGACTCCGCCCCCTCTTTAATCAACATGCTCTTTTCAAAATTGAGCAGGTCCGGCGTCTCTTTACTGGCCTTCTTCCACCAGCTGTCAAAGTGGCGGGCGGAAATCACATCGTGACTGATGCGCTGATCGTAGAATTCGAACAGCGCCTCGTCGTCTACCAGGATGTCGCGACGGCGGGATTTATGCTCAAGCTCTTCCACTTCGGCGCGCAGCTTCAGGTTTTCGCGGAAGAACGCATGGCGCGTCTGCCAGTCGCCCTCCACCAGCGCGTGGCGGATAAACAGCTCGCGGCTGAGCGCCGGGTCAATCTGGCTGTAGTTGACCTTACGCGCGGCCACCACCGGCAGGCCATAAACGGTCACCTTCTCGGTCGCCATCACTGCCCCCTGCGCACGCTCCCAGTGTGGTTCACTGTATGAGCGTTTCAGCAGATGCTGCGCGACTGGCTCAACCCATTCCGGGTCGATCCGCGCGGCAATGCGTCCCCACAGGCGGCTGGTTTCCACCAGCTCGGCCACCATGGTCCACTTCGGCGGCTTCTTGAATAAGCCGGAACCGGGGAAGATGGAGAAACGGGCATTGCGCGCGCCGGTATACTCCTGCTTCTCTGCGTCCTTCATCCCAATGTGGGACAGCAGGCCGGTCAGCAGCGCGATATGAATTTCACGGTACTCCGCCGGCTCACTGTTCACCGGAATGCCCAGCTCTTTCACCACCTGGCGCAGCTGGGTGTAGATATCCTGCCACTCGCGCACGCGCAGGTAGTTGAGGAAATCCACGCGGCACTGGCGGCGGAACTGGTTCGAGGAGAGCGCTTTCTGCTGCTCGCCGAGATAGTTCCACAGGTTCACGAAGGCGAGGAAATCGGACTCTTTGTCGTGGAAGCGACGGTGTTTTTCATCTGACGCCTGCTGTTTATCCATCGGACGCTCGCGCGGATCCTGAATGGAGAGCGCAGAGGTGATAATCATCGCCTCGCGCACGCAGCCGTGCTTCTGGGCTTCCAGCACCATGCGCGCCAGACGCGGGTCGACCGGCAACTGGCTGAGCTGACGACCCAACGGCGTCAGTTTATAGACCGTAGCCTGCTCGTCGGTGGTAATGGCCCCCAACTCTTCCAGCAGGCGGACACCGTCCTGAATGTTGCGTTTGTCCGGCGCTTCCACGAACGGGAACGCCGCGATGTCGCCCAGCCCCAGGGCGGTCATCTGCAGGATAACGGACGCCAGGTTGGTACGCAGAATTTCCGGGTCGGTAAACTCCGGGCGCGACAGGAAATCGTCTTCGGAATAGAGACGAATACAGATCCCTTCCGACACACGACCGCAGCGGCCTTTACGCTGGTTGGCCGACGCCTGAGAAACCGGCTCTATTGGCAGGCGTTGCACCTTGGTGCGGTAGCTGTAGCGGCTGATACGCGCCGTGCCCGGGTCGATCACGTATTTGATCCCCGGTACGGTCAGCGAGGTTTCCGCCACGTTGGTCGCCAGCACAATGCGGCGTCCGCCGTGCGGCTGGAACACGCGGTTCTGCTCGCTGTTCGACAGGCGCGCGTACAGGGGCAGGATCTCCGTATGACGCAGATCGCGCTTGCTGAGCGCATCGGCGGTATCGCGAATTTCGCGCTCGCCGCTCATAAAGATCAGAATGTCGCCCGCACTTTCGTTGCCCAGTTCGTCGACAGCGTCAAAGATGGCCTGGAGCTGGTCGCGCTCGGTATCATCCGCCTCTTCGACAATCGGGCGATAGCGCACTTCCACCGGGTACGTGCGTCCTGACACTTCAATTATCGGCGCATTGTTGAAATGCTTCGAGAAGCGCTCCGGGTCGATGGTCGCGGAGGTGATGATGATTTTCAGATCCGGACGACGCGGCAGCAGTTCTTTCAGGTAACCGAGCAGGAAGTCAATGTTCAGGCTGCGCTCGTGCGCTTCGTCGATGATGATGGTGTCGTACTGCATCAGCAGGCGATCCTGCTGGATTTCCGCCAGCAGGATACCGTCAGTCATCAGCTTGACCATGGTGTTATCGCTGACGTGGTCGCTGAATCGCACCTTGTAACCGATGCAGCCGCCCGGCTCGGTTTGCAGCTCTTCGGCAATACGGTTCGCCACGGTACGCGCCGCCAGACGACGCGGCTGGGTGTGGCCAATCAGACCTTTCACCCCGCGTCCCAGCTCCATGCAGATTTTCGGCAGCTGAGTGGTTTTCCCCGAACCGGTTTCCCCTGCGACAATTACCACCTGGTGGTCGCGCACGGCTTCCAGGATGTCCTGTTTTTTCTGGCTGACGGGCAGGTTTTCCGGGTAGGTAATCGCCGGACGTGCGGCTTCGCGCAGCACAACTTTCCCTGCCGCCTGTTCAATCTCTTTCGCCATCTCCTGATAAATGGCCTGTTGTGCATCAGGATTTTTAACCTTCTTCACACCGTGCAGACGACGCGCAAACCGCTGTTTATCGCGCAGCATCAGGGCATCAAGCCTTTGCAGGAGCATCGGGAAGGTGATTTTTTGGTGTTCTGTCATAGCGTTAATGGGCAGTGCTCTGCCGGGTAAAATCTCTTTTTAATGATTGCTATAGAGTACCACATTGACGCTTTCTGCGCCTTATTCAAAAAATTCGAACATAGACTTCGATATATTGCGCTATCTCTGTGGCAGGATTGTGAATAGAGTGTCAACAAGCAACGGGGCAACCCCCTTCAATCAAATGCAAAAACAGGAATCACCCATGAGCAAAGTATTAGTGTTGAAATCCAGTATTCTGGCAGGGTACTCTCAGTCTGGTCAGCTGTCTGATTATTTCGTTGAACAGTGGCGTGAACAGCATTCCGCTGACGAAATCACCGTGCGCGACCTGGCGGCAAACCCTATTCCTGTGCTGGACGGTGAACTGGTTGGCGCGCTGCGTCCGAGCGATGCTCCGCTGAGCCCGCGTCAGCAGGAAGCCCTGGCCCTGTCCGACGAACTGATTGCTGAGCTGCAGGCGCACGACGTTATCGTGATTAACGCCCCAATGTACAACTTCAACATCCCTACTCAGCTGAAGAACTACTTCGACCTGGTGGCGCGTGCTGGCGTAACCTTCCGTTACACTGAAAACGGCCCTGAAGGTCTGGTGAAAGGCAAGCGTGCGATCGTACTGACCAGCCGCGGCGGTATCCATAAAGACACCCCAACCGACCTGGTTGCGCCGTACCTGAGCCTGTTCCTGGGCTTCATCGGCATCACTGACGTGAACTTCGTGTTCGCGGAAGGCATCGCTTACGGTCCTGAAGTGGCAACGAAAGCGCAGACCGACGCGAAAGCCGCGATCGACAGCCTGGTTGCCGCCTAAGATTTCCCCCTCTCACCGCCCGGTGGGAGGGTTTTTCTTTTCTCCACATTTCGTTATCATCCGCTCCCACTCTCCAGCCGGGCGGCCTGATGTCTGCGATTATTGATTCTTTTATTGCCCCACCGTGTCATGACGACATCGAGATCCTCTGGCAGGATGAACATCTGCTGCTGATCAATAAGCCTTCCGGTCTGCTCAGCCTCTCGGGGAAAAATCCGCAAAACCTTGATTCTGTCCATTATCGTCTGGTTCAGACGTTCCCGGGCTGCACGCTGGTACATCGTCTCGATTTCGGCACGTCCGGGCTGATGGTGATTGCGCGTAATAAAGCGATCAATGCGGCGCTCTGCCAGCAGTTCAGCCAGCGCAGCGTGGAGAAAGTTTACAGCGCCCTGCTTTGCGGACATCTGGAAAACGATGAGGGCGTGATAGATGCCCCGATTGCCAAAGATCCGGCGCTGTTCCCGCTGATGTCAATCTGCGCCATTAACGGTAAACCCGCCCGCTCCCGCTATCGGGTGGTGGAACGTTTTTATCAGGGAACGGGAGTGCCGTTAACGCGGGTGACGCTTACCCCGGAAACCGGGCGAACCCATCAGCTGCGTATTCACTGCCAGCAGCTGGGGCACCCGATTCTGGGCTGCGATCTGTATGGCGGTCTTGACGCGCCGGGGGCGGAAATCACGCCCCGGCTGATGCTGCATGCCTGCGAGCTGAATTTTATTCATCCGGTGAGCGGCGAGCCGGTTACTGCCCGTCACACCGCCCCGTTCTGACGGCGGTTTACCACATCAAATCGTCAGGGATTTTGAAGTCCGCGTAGGGATCGTCTTCATCCTGCTCTTCCTGACTGAGCGCGCTGTTTAACACAATGCAGTCGGCATCACGCTGGGCAATTTTATCGGCCACGACTGCCGGGATAATCGCGTATTCACAGTCGCCGCTGGCGTTAATCACCAGACGGGCAATCGCCAGACGGCCGTTGATCAGCTGAGTCTGGGTTTGCTTGTCGACGTCGAGTTTTTTGATCAGATTACCGTCAGTGAAGTTAAAGGTGATATTGCCTTTCGCCACGGTGATGCGGTTCATCTCAATCAGCTGCTTCACCTGTGCTTTAAACTCTTTTGCCAGCACGGCCTGCTTCTGCTGTTCGCTGAGCTGCTTGTCACGCTCGATCTGCGCTTTTTTATTCTCTTCCACTGCTTCGCGCGCCTCACGAGCCTGAACGCGTGATTTCTTTGCCGTACGCTGCACTTTCGCCGCTTTCTTGCTGCTAACGAGGCCCGCTTTCAGCATCTGCTCTTGTAAGGTGAGTTTTGTCATGATCGTTTCTAAACCGGTTGGAAATTTTGGGGATTATAGCGGGAATTGAACAGAAATAAAAAAATGCCAATCCTCTACAGCGGGTTAACGGCAACGGCAAAGCACATATACGACGCTGAACCGTAGGCCGGGTAAGCGCAGCGCCACCCGGCAAGAAGGCAGCGACAGGCGAGTATCACGCTTCATGAACTTCGCTCATGTTGCAGTGAAATTAAGTCACTTCCCCTGCGCCGCGGGGTCAGGCATAAATTATGCATCGGTAACTTCTTAGCAACATGAACTTAGGATGCATAACGACAATGAGCAAAGCTTTCACCTATACCCTTAAGCGCAGTTGCTTCGATGAGAATTACAACCCGTCAGAAAATACGCGTACCACCACCAACTTTGCCAACCTGGCGCGCGGAGAAAAGCGTCAGGAAAACCTGCGCAATACCCTGGTGATGATCAATAACCGCTTCAACGCACTGGCGCGCTGGGATAACCCCAACGCCGATCGCTACGCGGTTGAGCTTGAAATTATCTCTGTCGATCTGAACATTGGTGCGGATAAGCCGTTCCCGGCCATTGAGATATTGCAAACCACCATCGTCGACAAGAAAAACAACCTGCGTATCCCGGGGATTGTCGGCAATAACTTTTCGTCTTACGTGCGGGATTATGATTTCAGCGTTCTGCTGCTGGAACATAACAAGAACCAACAGCACTTCAGCGTTCCGGAAAAGTTTGGTGAATTGCACGGCAACATATTCCGCCATTTTGTGAGTTCGCCGGAATACAAAGAGAACTTCAGAAAAGGACCGGTGATCTGCCTCAGCGTTTCCAGCAAAGACACCTACCGCCGCACCGGCAACCAGCATCCTGTACTTGGCATTGAGTATCAGCCGGATGGCGAGTCATTAACGGAACTGTACTTTGCCAAAATGGGCCTGAAGGTGCGCTATTTCATGCCAGAAAACAGCGTGGCGCCTTTTGCGTTCTTTTATACCGGTGATTTGCTGAATGATTACAGCAATCTTGAACTGATCGCCACCATCAGCACGATGGAAACGTTTCAGAAAATCTATCGCCCGGAAATTTATAACGCCAACTCGTCGGCGGGACTGTGCTTCCGACCGGATCTGAACCAGCAGGATCACTCATTCACCAAAATTGTTTATGACCGTGAAGAACGAAGCCGTCTGGCGATTGAACAGGGTCGATTCACCGAAGAATACTTTATTAAGCCTTATAAACACATTCTTGAGCAGTGGTCTGATAACTACACGCTTTAATTCATCAAAATAGGTCTTTTATTATGAAAACATTGCTCCCGACGTCTACGGCTGGCAGCCTGCCTAAGCCGACCTGGCTTGCACAACCTGAAACGCTGTGGTCTCCGTGGAAATTAGAGGATCAGGAATTACTGGCAGGAAAACAGGATGCGCTGCGTTTGTCACTGGATGAGCAGATCCGTGCGGGAATCGACATTGTCAGCGACGGCGAACAGACCCGCCAGCACTTCGTCACCACCTTTATCGAACACCTGAGCGGCGTGGATTTTGAAAACCGCCAGACGGTACGCATTCGTAACCGTTATGACGCCAGCGTGCCGACCGTGGTTTCTGCTGTGGCACGTCAGAAACCGGTATTCGTCGACGATGCAAAGTACCTGCGCCAGCTCACGGATAAGCCGATCAAATGGGCCCTCCCCGGACCGATGACCATGATCGACACCCTTTACGACGCGCACTATAAAAGCCGCGAAAAGCTGGCCTGGGAATTCGCCAAAATCCTCAATCAGGAAGCGCGGGAGCTAGAGGCTGCAGGCGTGGATATTATCCAGTTCGACGAACCGGCATTTAACGTCTTTTTTGACGAGGTCAACGACTGGGGCATCGCCGCGCTGGAACGCGCCATTGAAGGGCTGAAGTGCGAAACTGCGGTCCATATCTGCTATGGCTACGGCATCAAAGCCAATACCGACTGGAAAAAAACGCTCGGCTCTGAGTGGCGCCAGTACGAAGAGGCTTTCCCTAAGCTGCAGACCTCGAACATCGACATTATCTCTCTGGAGTGCCACAACTCCCGCGTGCCGATGGATCTGCTGGCGCTGATCCGCGGTAAAAAAGTGATGGTTGGCGCGATTGATGTGGCAACGAACACCGTTGAAACGCCGGAGGAAGTCGCCGATACCCTGCGTAAAGCGCTGCAGTTTGTCGATGCCGACAAGCTTTACCCTTCGACCAACTGCGGTATGGCCCCCCTTTCCCGTCACGTCGCAAACGGTAAGCTGCGAGCCCTCAGCGCAGGCGCAGAGATTATCCGCAAAGAGCTCGGCGCGTGATCCTTTACGTTTGCCAGTACGGCGGCGTACCAAAGCGTTCGACGTAATAATCAATCACCGCCCTGACGTTCAGGGGCGGATGACGTGCATGTGGATAGATCGCCGCAATGTTCAGCGGCTCCGTGTTGATCGCACACGCCATTTCCGGCAGAAGTGCGACAAGCTCTCCCCGCTGGAGCCTGTCGCCAATCAGCCAGTCCGGAAACAGGACGATCCCCATCCCGCCAAGCGCGGCAGTGAGCAACGACTCCGCATTATTGGATGTCATCCGCGCCACCACCGGATAGTGTATCCAGTTCTCCCCCTCGCGACGCACCAGCCAGCGGTTAGGCCCGGACGAACCGCGATAGACCAGACATTGATGATCGCTCAGCGTGGCCGGATCGTCCGGCACACCGTGTTTGCGCAGATACGCGGGCGACGCGGCAAGGTGGTAACGCTGCTGACCAAAAATGCGGGCGTGGAACGTCGAGTCCGTCAACATGCCAATGCGAAAGATAAGATCGGCCGCATCCCGGTGCGGGTCGATAAAGTCATCGGTCAGCGTGAGCTCAATGTTTAACCGCGGATAACGCTCGGTCAGCTCCGCCAGGCCTGGCGCAACATGCCTCTGCCCAAAAAATACCGGCCCATTAATGCGAATTGTGCCGGATGGTTCCGACGAACGTTCATCCAGCTCACGCCGCGCCTCTTCGACGTTTTCGACCATCGCCCGGGCATAGCGGATAAACAGATGACCACTTTCGGTGGGGATCACCGCGCGCGTATTGCGGTAGAACAGCTGCTGACCGAGGGCATCCTCAAGCTGGTGAATAACGCGCGATATCTGTGAGGCTGATATCCCCTGCCGCCGCGCGACGACGGAGAAATTCTGCGCTTCATAGACCTCAATAAAGATCAGCAGCGCGCGGACGTTGATATTACTGGCATCGAACATTAATGCATTTCCTGCAAAGGTGTTTCCTGCATTATGGCATTTTTCTCACTGGACGACCGACGTAATCTTCTTCGCCTTAAAACGGAGGAAGCGTTATGCAGTTTGTGTTGATTTTACTGGTGATAGCCGGAGGGATGGGTCTCTCCATCGAGGCGGGGTTACTGGGGCCACTGGGGGGCGAAGTGGGCGACTTATGGGCCACGTTCAGCATTTTTGGGGTCGGTGCCGCGCTGACGTTTTTACTGATGCTGTTTTTTAGCCCGCGTAACAGCCCCTCGTTTTTTGCCCAGCCCGGCTGGCAGTTGCTCGGCGGCGTGCTCGGCCCGGTGTACGTGGTCATCCTGACCGTTGCGACACCCGCCATCGGCATCGCAATGACCATGATTGGGATTTTGGCCGGTCAGGTCTTTAAAAGCCTGATCATTGACCACTACGGTCTGCTGGGCTCGCCGCACAGAAAGATAAATGCAAAGCGCATTATTGCACTGGGGTTCATCATTGCAGCACTGGTTCTGGTCGCACAGGGGTAACGTATGACACTGATTATGATTCTTCTCGCCGTTTGCGGCGGCGCTACGCTGAGCATTCAGGCCGCGATTAACGGACAGCTCGGCAGCAGCGTGGGGGTATTCAAAAGCGCGTTTCTGACCTTTTCCGTCGGCGCACTGGTGACCGCCCTGCTCATATTTTTCTTTGAGCCTAAGCATGCGGTCACGCTGCTGGACGTACCCAAATGGCAGCTCCTCGGCGCGATGTTTGGCGTGCCCTATATCGTGATTATGGTGCTTGCCGTACAGCGCATCGGCACCGCCGTCGCCACGGTGGCGGTGATATTCGGCCAGCTCACCATGAGCATGTTGATAGATAACTTTGGCTGGTTGGGTAATCCCGCTATTCCCTTTTCGCCGAGCCGTCTGGGCGCGGTTATCTGCCTGGGGATTGCGCTGTATTTCATCTACTCGAGCAGCAAAATCTACAGCGCCCGCGACTAGACTCACGTCTTCCGGGTAAAGAACAGCGTCACCGTGGCGACGGTGACGCCAAATTTCTTCATCTCGGTTTTATTAAACAGATGGGTCTCATCCTGCAGGTACATCCAGTCGTCAAACTTCAATAGCCAGCTACTGCCGTTGGCTTTGACTTTCATGCTGTAATGCCAGTTAAAGGCGTTACCTGCCGCCTGCCCCGTAGCGACCCCTTCGATATCCCCCGCCGTTCCCTCGTAGCGATCGTTCCCCAGCCTGCGGATGTGCCATACCCGCTGTTGCTTCTCGCCATCGTCATACACGAAGTGCTCATTGAGCGTCAGCGTATCGCCGATAACATCCCCGGCAATCTCCACGTGAAAGCGGCGGATCTGTTTACCGCTGCGATCCTGCACCATGCCCCACGCTTCGGTTTTCCCCTGGAAGTAGTCGAAGATATCAAGCCGTGGCTGCTGCTGGCGATACTCGGCCACCTCTGTGCTACAGCCTGCCAGCAGCATGGTCAATGCCAGCACCATCATCAGGAAACGTTTCATTTTTGTCCTCCAAGTAACTGCTGACGCAGTTCAGGATATTGCGTGCGGGGATCGAGCCAGATGGCCAGAAAGCGCGTGCTGAATGCTTCTGACTGGCGCGGGCCAAGTGGAATAAAGCTTTTCTGCGTTGCTGACGCGCGGTACCAGAACTGTCCCTGCTTATCATCGAGGACAAACGCCAGCTGTGAGCCCGGCCGGACATCCGGCCACAGCGAACGAAGCATCTGTAACCAGCCTTCGCTTTGCGGCTCCCGCTGCAAAATCCCCTGCGCCTGCCACTGATCGCGCGTGGCCTCCACCAGTTCATCACGTTCAATGTCGCGCGCGTAGGTGATAATCAACGCCTGATCCTGATCCGCCGCGCGGTAGCGACCGTCCGGCGTGCGCAGCTGGGAGGTATAAACCGTAAACGGGCCCCAGGTGAGCGTGGCGTCACCCACCTTACGCCAGGCCAGCCAGTCGGCGGCGTGGGCCGCAGGGATCACCATCGTCAGCCAAAGGAGGAAAACCGCTGCTCTCATTTTTGTCTCCCCATCAGCAGGTGGAAAAACAACATTAATACCAGCCAGCCCGGCACCATCCAGCTGACGACGATAAAGGTCGGCTCCTGAAAAGTGATAGCACCCAGCCGCTCGCCAATCAGGTACGCCACCGGCCCTCCCACGGCGGCCAGCAGCGTCAGCAGCCAGCCGGGTAACGTGGTCGTGCGCGCTAGCTGTGTCCAGACGGTGGCGAACATCAGCCACAATGCCACCATCCATAGCGGCATCAGGGACTCGCCGGTGAAGGCAATCAGCCCCGTCAACGCCCAGAGCGCATCCAGTACGCTGCCCGCTGCAGCCAGACCGATGGCGTAAAGGCGGTATACCGGCGGCAAAAACAGGCAGGCGAGCACCGCCAGCGCAAGCCAGATAATCAGGCCCTGCTCACGAAAGATCACCACCAGCGCCCAGTAAAGATCGAACCCGACGGCCAGCAGAAAGACCTGAAGATAACGTCTCATACGCGTTCGGCGGTCAGTTGCACCACGCTGATGGTGCGGGCGTTAAACCCGGCTTCGCAGTAGCCAAAGTAGTACAGCCACATACGGCGGAACCGTTCGTCGAAGCCGAGCTTTTCAATCTCCTGCCAGGCATGAACAAAGCGCTGCCGCCAGTGGGCCAGCGTGCGGGCATAGTCTGGCCCCATGTCAAAGAGGTTACGGACCACAAAATCGGTGTGGCGCGTCATCAGCTCATTCATCGCTGTGATGCTCGGCAGGAAGCCGCCGGGGAAAATGTAGCGCTGGATAAAATCGACGCTTTTGCTGTAGTCGCGGTAGCGCTGGTCCTGAATGGTAATGGCCTGAATCGCCATCCGGCCACCCGGGCGCAGCCGCGCCTGACAGGTTCGGAAGAACACGGGCAGATAGCGTTGCCCGACGGCTTCAATCATCTCTATCGAGACCAGCTTGTCGTACTGCCCGGTGAGGTCGCGATAATCACAAAGCAGAACCTCAACGCGGTCCTGCAACCCGGCGCGGGCGATCCGCTCGGTTGCCCAGATATACTGCTCCTGCGACAGCGTGGTGGTGGTTACCCGACAGCCGTAGTGACGTGCCGCGTATTCCGCCATCGCCCCCCAGCCGGTACCGATCTCCAGCAGGTGATCGGACTCACACAGCGCCAGCTGTTCGCACAGACGCGCCATTTTGGCCTGCTGCGCCGCCGTGAGATCCTGCTCATCCGCAGTAAACAGCGCGCTGGAGTAAAGCAGCTCCTTATCCAGAAAATGTGAATAAAAGGTATTGCCCAGGTCGTAATGCGCGGCAATATTTTCACGCGCCTGGGCCCGGGAATTGCGCCGCGTCCAGTGGCGCAGCCGCTCCAGCGGTCTACCGAGCAGCCGGAACCCTTTCTCCAGACGGCCAAGCACCTCGCCATTAAGGGCCAGGATTTCCAGAAGCGGCGTGAGTTGCGTGGTTTCCCATTCGCCATCCATCCAGGCTTCTGCGGCGGCAAGGCTCCCGCCCGTTAAGACGCGCCAGTAGACGCCGGGCGCGAGGATCTGAATGTCGGCGTGCAGCGCGGAGGATGTCTCGCCAAAATGGAATGTCTGTGCCCCTTCACGCAGCGTGAGCGAGCCGCCACGAATACCGCTTAACAGACGGAAAAGCAGCCAACGCGCAATGCGGACGTTGCGCGGGATATCGGGTTCTAGCGCAAAGACGGGATCGGTCATGAGCGTTCACTCCTGCTGACGGGATGGTTATGCAGCGGCACGCGCTTGAGCCACAGCCTCAGCGCCTGCCAGTAAATAGCGAAAACGGTTTTCAGGGTCATCAGTGGAATGCGCAGCAGTAACGCACGCAGTGCCGGACGCGTCAGAGGCTCCCGGCGTAGCGCCAGCGTGGCGTCAAACACCTTCGCGTCCTGATGATTTTCAATGTGCATATGCAACGTGTTATCCGGGTTGTTGAAGCGCCAGTGGTAGATCATGTCCATTGGGTTGAAGGGGGAAACGTGAAACGCTTTTTCCGTCGGCTGCGCGTCCTGTCCGTTGACGGCATAGTAATGCCGCTCGTTCCACGGCGTGTTGCGGACCTCCGCCAGCACCCAGCCCAACGTCCCCTTCTCGTCATAGCAGTAGTAAAAGTTGACCGGATTGAAATGAAACCCGAAATAGCGCAGCTGCGTCAGGAGCATGACTCGTCCGCCGGGACGTTCTCCGGTGAGCCCCTCCAGCGTGTTCAGGACGTTCTCTTTGAGCGGCGTACCCAGCGGATAGTCCGTGTCATAAAACGCGGCGGCGGCGAAGCGATTGCGCCGTACGCCGACGTCAGCCAGCAGCGGCAGTTCATCCAGATCCAGCCAGGCCATAAAGACGCTGTAGCGAAATTCGTGGGTTTTCGGCTGGAGGCGGCGGTGGCGTAATACGCCGTGATAGAGGCAGCTGTTCATCTTAGTTCCCCTCTCCGGCCGCGATCGCGTTGACCACGTCCAGCGCGCTGCGCACGCCATCCTCGTGAAAACCGTTGTACCAGTAAGCCCCGCAGAACCAGCTTCGCTGGTGACCGTTGATCTCACCGCGACGCGCCTGCGCCCGCCAGCTTTGCGGGTTAAATAGCGGATGTTCATAAACAAAGCGCTGTAACACGAAGCGTTCATCCACCGGCGTTTCCGGGTTCAGGGTGACGCAGAACAGAGGGCTCCCCTCTGGCAGCCCTTGCAGAATGTTCATGTTGTAGGTGACGCAGGCGCTGGCCTGCTCATGCTCGCTCAGGCGGTAGTTCCAGCTGGCCCACGCGCGCTTGCGTACCGGCAGCCAGCGCGGATCGCTGTGCAAAATTACCTCGTTGCGCTGCCAGCCGATATCCCCCAGCACCCCGCGCTCTGCTGGCGTCGGCGCCTCAAGCATGGCCAGCGCCTCGGCGGAGTGGCAGGCAAAAATCACCTGATCGAAGGTATGGCTGGCGTTTTCGAGCTGAAGCGTGACCCCGTCTTTGTGGCGGCTGACACGCTGCACCGGCGCGTTCAGGCGTAACGTCAGGCGGTCGCCCAGCTTTTCCAGCATGGCGCGGATGTACTCCCGCGAGCCGCCCGGTACCACGTACCACTGCGGACGATGGGTAATATCCAGCAGACCATGATGATTAAAAAAGCGCAGGAAGAGCGGCAGCGGGAAACGCTTCATCTCCTGCAACGACGACGACCAGATGGCGGCGCCCATCGGCAGAATGTAGTGGCGCGCAAAAAACGGCGTGAAGCCATGCTGTTGAAGAAACGTCTCCAGCGTAGCGTGCGGATCCACGTCCCCTTCCAGCGCCTGTTTTGCCAGCCGATTAAAGCGGACGATCTCTCCGAGCAGACGCCAGAATGCCGGATTCACCAGATTTCGGCGCTGGGCAAACAGCGATGTCAGGGTGTGTCCGTTGTACTCCAGCCCCGTCTGGGGGTTGTGCACCGAAAAGCTCATCTGCGTTTTTTGCCCGCTGATGCCGAGCTCGCTGAGCAGGCCCATAAAGCGCGGATAGGTCCGGTCGTTGTAGACGATAAAGCCGGTATCAATCGCCCAGTTGCCCTGTGGCGTCGAGACATCTACCGTTGCGGTATGGCCGCCAGGCGTGGCTCCCGCTTCAAACAGGGTCACCTGATGGTGACCGGCCAGCCGCCAGGCGCAGGTCAGCCCGGCAATTCCGCTGCCGATAATCGCAATCTTCATGAACGTACCATCCTGCGCAGCAGTGTGCGCTGCAAAAACGCGGGTAGCCTGGAGAGCAGCCGCAAAATGAAGCCGAACCGGGTGGGAAACGCGATGTGCATTTTCCCTTTCGCCAGTCCGGAACGGATCGCCTTGACCGCCTCGTCAACGCTCACCCTGCCCGGCATGGCGAAATCGTTTTTGCGCGTCAGGGGGGTATCGACAAAGCCTGGGGAGATCACCGTGACGGCAATCCCTTTGGGCTCCCAGTCCAGGCGCAGACTGTCCGCAAACCAGCTCAGCGCGGCTTTAGACGCGCCGTAGGCTTCTGCCCGCGGGAACGGAAGCCAGTGGGCCATCGAACTCACCAGCACCACGCGGTTGCCGGCAGCCAGCTGCGGCTGCAACGCGGCAAGACAGTTCACCGGGCCGAGGAAATTGGTGTTCATAACCCGCTCCACCAGCGCCGCGTCCACTACGCCCCGATCGAGGTACTCGCAGGTACCGGCGCAGAGAATAACCAGATCGGCGTAAACGCCGCTCAGCGCCTGGCGACAGGCGTCCCTGTCTGTCATATCGAACAGGCGAACCGTGAGATTGGGGCAGGTCTGATGCAAGGCTTCAAGGCGCGCAGGATCCCGCCCACAGGCAATCACGTGGTACCCCTCCGCAGCGAAGGAGGTCGCCAGCCCGGCGCCAATACCCGAGCTTGCGCCGGTGATCAGTACCGTTTTCATGATTTCACCCTCCGCTTCACGCCGCGTACCGCCCAGCCCAGCAGCGGAAGATGTTCGTAGATCATCTCTCCCGCATCGTAGTAGTCGCGCTGACGCGTGATAAGACCCTTTTCCGTGTCCACCACCGAACAGCCCGGCAGTTCGAGCGGGTCCCCTCCGGCGATGCGCGGGTGCGACCAGTGCATCACCCAGGTCACAACAAAGCGGTTTTCACTGCACAGCGGTGGATCAATGGTAAAACGGCAGTTTTCGACATTCGCCAGCAGATGGGTGAAATAGCGCTGAAGCGCAAAGATACCGTCGTGCTCGCCGAACGGATCGATTAGCGTGGCATCCGAATGATAAAGCCCGACCAGTGCGGAGGGCGGCTGGCTATCCAGTGCGCTGTAGTACTCAACAAACCGACTCACGACAGAGGGCAAAGTGCTCATGGGTCACATCCTGGCTGTAAACAACGTGGCGTAATCGCATAATTAAAACTTACACAATTAACGTTATTTGTCCAAGTTTGTGCATATCTATTTTTAATATTTCAAATATATCAATAAGTTAATGTCAGACCAAAAACTGTCTTTTGTAGGCCGGGTAAGGCGTAGCCGCCACCCGGCTTTGTTTTTTCAGTTTAAACTTAAGGCAAATCTCCCAATCTTCTTCCAGGCTTATTCTTTTAAATTCATAAGGATGCCTGACGTGAGACGTTTCTTTTTCTCATTTTTCTCAAGCCCTGAATCCTTGCTGCAGGTGATGAGTCAGCAGGAGATCATCGAAGCCGTGGAGGATGGTGACCGCATCATCATCGACCAGGACGGGAATGCATCGGTGAACTACAAAAGCAATGAGGTACGGCAGGATTTTCTGCGGCACGTCAACGCGCTGAAGAGGGCCTGATATGGGAACGGCGATATTTATGGTGCTGATGGTGTGCGGGTACTGGTACACCAGTCGCGATCTGTCGACGCGCTTTAAAATCAAGCGCTCTTTCGGCTGGGACGTCTATTTCCTTGTTGCGCTTTATGGCTGTATTTTCGTGCTCCAGGGCGTGGTTGCCACGGGACTGCTTTGGCTCCTGCTTCTCGCCCTTTCTGCCGCCAATAACGCCTTTCACTTTGCCTCACCGAAATATACCGACTGGCAAATCGACTTTATGAACTGGAGTTTTTTAGGCATTCAGGCGCCTGTGGTCGTGATGCTGGCGTTTGCCATCCTGTTTTGCCTCTATCGCTCCAACTGGGCAGGCAGCGCCAGGCTGGACGGTGAAAGCCGGAAAAAGCTCTACAAACGGCTTGCCCAGTCGAGCGGTATTGAACAACTGCTCTATCAGTGTATGGAGCAAGGCGAGCTGGCGCAGGTGACGCTTCGGTCGCGGCGGATATATATCGGCATGATCCACACCGCGACGCTGGAATACGAAAACACGGCCAATATTGTGCTAATACCGATGTTAAGCGGGTACAGAGACGAGAAGACAATGAATTTGCGCATCGAGAATAATTACAGCAAGTGGTATGCGGAGCATGACATTACGCTCGACTCCGAACCCCGCAGCGCTATGTCATTCCGAAAGGTGATTTTACTCAATCAGATAGAGAGCCTGTCACTGTTCGATCCCGCCAGCGCCAGCGCGCTTTCTCTGGCGCAGCGGGAGTGACCAATATTCTGGTGCGATTCAGCCCTGGGCCTTTTGAAAGAGGTCCCAGCGGTTGCCGTAGAGATCTTCAAACACCACCACCGTACCGTACTCTTCCTCACGAGGTGCTTCACAGAAATGAACGCCTTTTTCTTTCATGGCATGGTAATCGCGCCAAAAATCATCCGTCTGAAGGAACAGGAAAACACGGCCACCGCATTGATTGCCGATAAAGGCTTCCTGCCTCTCATTAGAAGCTCGTGCCAGCAGAATATTGCAGTCGCTTTCCGGATTTGGCGTGACGACGACCCAGCGTTTATCCTGCTGCGGCGTGTCCTCGACAAGGGTAAACCCCAGCTTGTCGGTGTAGTATTCAATTGCACGATCGTAGTCATCAACCACAATAGCCACGCACCCCAGACATCGCTTCTGTGTTCTCATTTTCCGTTTCCTTTACCCTGAATGGTTATGCCCAGCGCATTCCCACAGAATAAGCGCGCATAAAAATATTTTATAGATCGGTTAGCGTCGCAAAAATCCGTGCCGCTAAGGCGGCGGGGATCCTGATGAAGGCAGCGAAGGATGCCGACGCACCCGTCCTGCTGATGGGACACGGAATTATCAACCGGTATATTGCGAAAGAACTGCTCGCATCAGGCTGGAAAGAACAGACCCGCCCCCGTACCGGTTACTGGGGTGCGGGTGTTTACAGCCGTTAAGCCCCCCGGAAAAGCTTATTTTTCCATTAACTGTTCCAGACCGCGTGATAACGAGTGGAGGACAGCATCCGTCTCCACGCCCATTTGCGCATGAATAATGGCGCCGTCAATAAGCAACATGATTTCGTTGATCACGCGCTCATCAGTGACCTTCGTCAGCGACGTAATCATTTTCTTTGTTTCGAGTTTATGGTCACGGCATATCGCCTTTATTTCACTTTCAATATCTTCAGACTTCGCCTCTGCACTGGCGTTAATAAACGCGCAGCCGTGAAACTCGGGTGAAACGAACCATTCGTAAAGCGTGGCAGATAATGCATCTGACGATGCCTGACCGGCGTTGAGATTACGCCGCAATGAGGCCTCAAACCAGTTCATCCATATTTCATGTCGATAGTGCAAATAGGCGAGAATCAATAAACTTTTACTCGGAAAGTGGCGATAGAAAGTTACCTTGGTCACTTTCGCCTCTTTAATCAACGTATCCACGCCCGTTGCCTTGAAGCCCGTGGAATAAAAGAGATCGTGAGCGGTATGTAATATTTTATCCCTGACGCTGATTTTTGTCTCGTTGCTTGCGGGTTCTGTTTTCATTTTTCGGCAGCCTCAAAAAGGGATGTTGACAACGTTATTTTTCAGGCATAGATTAACGCAAGTAGACAGATCTGTCTACATAATATCACACTGAGGTAATCGCCATGAATACACGCCCTCCTTTACCGCCCTTCACGCGTGAAAGCGCCATCGAAAAAGTCAGACTCGCCGAAGACGGCTGGAACAGTCGCGACCCGGCAAAAGTCGCGCTGGCCTATTCGCTGGATACCCAATGGCGCAACCGCGCAGAATTCGCCACCAACCGTGAAGAAGCGCAGGCGTTTCTGGAACGGAAGTGGAAAAAAGAGCTAGGTTACCGCCTGATTAAGGAGCTCTGGGCATTTACGGATAACCGGATCGCGGTGCGCTATGCTTATGAATGGCATGATGATTCCGGCAACTGGTACCGTTCCTACGGCAATGAAAACTGGGAGTTTGAAGCGGACGGGTTGATGAAGCGTCGTTTTGCCTGCGTGAACGATATGCCAATAAAAGAATCTGAGCGACTGTTCCACTGGCCGCAGGGCAGACGCCCGGACGATCACCCCTCGCTGAGCGATCTGGGGTTATAGGATTTTCGCATCACTCCGGGGCGCCCCCGGAGTGATGAATTTACAGTGCGCCCAGCTGTTTCATCAGCGTCAGGTTGTCCTCAATATGCCAGTTAGCCACAATTTTACCGTCATTAATTTCATAGATATCCGTGGCGATAAAATCTATTTTCTGCCCCTTTCCTTTCAGCTCGCCAAATGTTCCGGTAAACGTGCCGTGAAAATGTAAATGGGAGACCACACGATTACCGGAAATAATCATCTGCTCAACGTCACAGCGTAAATCAGGTACGGCAGTACGAAATGCCCGGGAGGCTAAAATAGCGCCCTCGGGTCCCTGTTTACGCCCTTCCGGCGGCGTTTTATCAATAAAGTTAACTGCAAGCGCTTCACGCGCCAGAGACGGCGTCCCCGTATTCCAGAACGTTGCATATTTTCTGGCTGCAGCCTCATTCGCGGCTAATTGCGCCTGCGGCAGGCTTTTATCGACAATCAGCTGCTGTGGTTTCACCCACTCCTCCTGCGCCGAATAAGCGGCGCCCGACAGACCGATAAAAATAAGCGGCAATAAAACAGAACGAAAACAGGTTGAATAGTTCATCATTTTCTCTCAATCATTTATCAGGATAACGGCAAGGTGGGATAATCGGTATATCCCGTCGCACTGCCACCAAACAGCGTGGCGGGATCGCGCACCTGGGCCAGCGGCAACTTGTGCGCCAGCCGGTTGGGTAAATCCGGGTTGGCAATAAATGGCCGTCCGAAGGCAATCAAATCGGCATAGCCAGCCGTAAGTATTTGTTCGGCTTTGTTAAGGTCATAGTTGCCCGCGACGATAAGGGTTCCGCTAAACGTCTCGCGCAGGGATTGACGGAAAGTGTCGGGTACCTGCGGCGCGTCGTCCCAGTCGGCTTCCGCCAGGTGGATGAATGCTATCCCGTGTTGTTCGCACCAGGCCGCCAGAGCGAGGATGGCGTCGATCACCTGCGGGTCATTCATCCCCCGCTGGGTAATAAACGGCGAAAGGCGGATGCCCGTTCGCTCGGGGCCAATGGCCTCCGCAATCGCGTTCAAGACCTCCTGGGCAAAGCGGATCCGGTTAGCAAGCGTGCCGCCATACTCGTCCGTGCGTTTATTGGAGGTTTGACGCAGGAACTGGTCGATCAAATAGCCATTTCCGCCGTGAACTTCCACGCCATCAAAGCCGGCCTGGACGGCATTCAGTGCCGCCTGGCGATAGTCCGCGATGATGCCGTGAATGTCTTTGCGCGTCAGCGTTCTTGGCTGCGGGCAGTCAACCATTTGGCCTTCGCCCTTTTCGTTCACCACCCACACTTTCGCGTCCGGTGCCAGCGCTGACGGGGCCACGGGCAGACCATCCTGATGAAAACTGGCGTGCGACATTCGCCCGACGTGCCAGAGCTGAGAAAAAATCACCCCGCCCGCCTGATGCACGGCCCCCGTCGTGAGTTGCCATCCTGAAACCTGCTCCGGCGAATGGATGCCGGGAGTCCAGGAGTATCCCTGGCCCTGCGGGGAGATCTGGGTGGCTTCGGTGATGATTAATCCCGCGCTGGCCCGCTGCCGGTAGTATTCCGCCATCAGCGACGAGGGAATATTGCCTGGCTGAAGGGAACGCGCGCGGGTCATTGGCGCCATAACGATACGATTTTTCAGGTCCTGCTGACCCAACCGGTAACGGTCAAAAAGTGAGGAACGGTTCATGTTTTCATCCCTTATGGTTTGGATGAAATCACTTTACAGGCGGTATTGCATTTTGATAATTACACTGAAAACTGATGCACTTTTCGGAAAATATGAATAATGGGCAAGCTTGAAGATATGGCATTGCTGGTTGAAGTGGCCGAGGCCGGGGGGCTTTCCGCCGCCGGACGACGGCTGTCGCTCTCTCCTGCGACCATGACGGCCAGACTGAAGGCGATGGAAGAACGTTACCAGACTCGCCTGTTTCACCGTTCAACGCGATCCATCACGCTGACCCGTGCCGGAGAAGAGTTTTATCATGCCGCGCTGCGCGTGCTGGAAGAGATGCGCCATGCCGAGTCGCTCCTGACGCAAAAAGAGGGCGTCCTCAGCGGCAATATTCGCCTTTCAGCCCCCTCGGATTTTGGCAGACAGTATCTTAGCCCCGCCGTGGTGGAATTTTCCCGACACCATCCTGACGTGAAATTTTTCATCGCGTTAAGAGAACATGTTGAAGATCTGGTCGCTAACCGGCTGGATATGAGCGTGCGTTTCGGTAACCTGCCGGACAGCAGCCTGGTCGTCAGAAACATCCGCCCAAATCATCGGGTGCTGGTGGCCTCTGCGGCGTATCTTAGCAACCGCGGCGTCCCCGCCACATTTGCGGAGTTAGCCCATCACCGGTGCCTTGCACTTGAGTCTCAGGGCGTGGTGATGAACGAATGGCGCTTTGAAAAAGATGGCGAGGAAAGTGTCGTTCGCGTAGAGCCAGCCATGGTGTGCGACGACGGGGCATTGCTTCGTCAGTGGGCGCTCAGCGGCGCTGGCATTGCGGGGAAATCCTGGTGGGATGTGAAGGTCGATGTTGAGGCCGGAAGACTCACCGTCCTGTTTGCTGACAGTTTTACCGGTTTTAGCCGATACGACCGCAAAGATGTCGGGCTACAGTTTGTTTACCCGCAGCGTAAACTACAGCCGCTTCAGGTCACGGCCTTTAGCCAGTTTTTTCTCGACTGGCTAAAAAAACGGTAGCGTGAATGTTGATTAAACCCGCTTAAAATTCATCGACACAATGCTGCCTTAATGCGCGAAAAACAGTGATACACTTACCCCACCGGGTGGGTCTTCCCGTTTGAACTCATGAGGAAACAACAGTAACCAAATGACGAAATGGTCACTCATTGTCAATCCTGGCCTGTCACGCTAAGCTTAAATAATGACTAAAAATATGAACGCCCCATCAATACGTGGTCCACTTGACCATTCTGTCAGAGAGCAAATCGTCGAAGCGGCTTTTGAGCACTTCGGGCATTACGGCTATGAAAAAACCACCGTCGCCGAACTCGCGAAATCCATCGGTTTCTCTAAGTCCTACATTTATAAGTTTTTCGATTCCAAACAGGCTATTGGCGAAGTGATCTGCGCTAACCGCCTGGAGCTGATCATGGCGGCGGTGCTTTCTGCCATCGAGGATGCGCCGTCAGCCAGCGAAAAATTACGCCGTCTGTTTAAAGCGCTTACCGAGGCCGGAAGCGAGCTGTTTTTCCACGATCGGAAGCTTTACGACATTGCCGCCGTCGCCGCACGGGACAAATGGCCGTCTACTGAAAGGTATACAGACGGCCTGATGAAGCTGATTGAGAGCATCATTATTGAAGGCAGGCAGGCGGGTGAATTCGAAAGAAAAACGCCGCTGGATGAGGTCACGCAGGCTATCCACATGGTGATGTGCCCTTATATCAATCCCATACAGCTGCAATACAACCTCGAAACGGCCCCCACTGCGGCGGTGCTTCTCTCTTCGCTGGTATTAAGAAGCCTGGCCCCCTGATTGGTGACCATTGACTTTATTGGTCACTAGTCTGAGAATGCGGAAACTGTCCTGTTACTTCTATAAGGGTTTCCCATGCTCAGGCTCAATACAGCCCGCCTTGCCGTTAGCCTTCTGCCGTTTGTCCTCGTGGCGTGCGGCGATAATTCTGCGAGTGACGATCCGCGCACAAAGCCACCTCTTGTCAGATCCGCCGCCATCGAGCTTGCGAACAATACTGCTCACGCCTTTACCGGCGTGGTGGTGGCGAGAACGCAAAGTGATTTGGGTTTCAGGGTTCAGGGGAAAATCCTTGAGCGACTCGTCGATACCGGGCAAACCGTCAGACTGGGTCAGCCGTTACTGCGCCTCGATCCGGCTGACCTGAAATTACAGGCCCAGGCACAGCAGCGCACGGTGGATGCTGCCCAGGCGCGTGCGAGAAAAGCGTCCAGCGATGAGGCACGTTATCGCGGTCTTGTGGCGTCCGGCGCCGTGTCCGCCTCGGAGTATGATCAGATCAAAGCCGCCGCCGATTCCGCCAGAGCGGAACTCAGCGCAGCCCGGGCGCAGGCTAACGTGGCGCAAAACGCAACGGGCTATGCCGTACTGCTGGCGGATTCAGACGGGGTAGTGATGGAAACCCTCGCCGAGCCGGGTCAGGTGGTGAGTGCCGGGCAAGTGGTGATCCGACTCGCCAGGGCGGGACAACGTGAAGCGCTCGTGCAGTTCCCGGAGACCCTGCGCCCTGCCGTTGGCAGCCCTGCACTGGCCACACTTTATGGCAATGAAAAACACCCGGTCAGCGCAACGCTGCGCCTGCTGTCTGATTCAGCCGATGCCACAACCCGCACCTATGAAGCCCGCTACGTGCTGAATGGTGACCTGGCAAACGCGCCGCTGGGGGCAACCGTCACGCTGAACGTTCAGGACCCAAAAGCGGAACGTCAGGTCATGCAGGTTCCGCTCGCCTCACTCTACGATGCTGGCAAAGGCCCCGGTGTCTGGCGCATTTCCGCCAGGCCGGCAAAGGTTACCTGGACGCCGGTGAAGGTGCTGAGCGTGGGTGAAGATGCCGCGCAGGTCACGGGCAGCGTGAAGCCAGGCGAGAAGATTGTGGCGCTGGGCGCACACCTTTTGCACGAGGGTGAAATCGTCAGGCTTGCAGAACAACGTAATGCCGCGCTGGCGGAGAACACGCCATGAGCGGAAGTCGCTTCAACCTGTCAGCGCTTGCCGTGCGCGAGCGCTCCATCACCCTGTTTCTGATCGTCCTTGTGACGATTGCCGGTATCTACGCCTTTTTTGGGCTTGGCCGCGCGGAAGATCCCCCTTTTACGGTGAAGCAAATGACGGTGATATCCGTCTGGCCCGGCGCAACCGCGCAGGAGATGCAGGATCAGGTCGCCGAACCGCTGGAAAAACGCCTGCAGGAGCTCAAATGGTATGACCGGACGGAAACTTATACCCGCCCCGGCATGGCGTTTATCACCTTATCGTTGCAAGACAAAACGCCCCCCGCAGAAGTGCAAGTGGAGTTCTATCAGGCGCGGAAAAAGCTGGGAGACGAATCCCTGAATCTCCCTGCCGGGACGATCGGCCCGATGATCAATGACGAATTTGCCGATGTCACCTTTGCCCTTTTTGCCCTGAAAGCGAAAGGTGAACCCCAGCGGCAGCTGGTACGTGATGCAGAAGCTATGCGCCAGCAACTTTTGCACGTACCCGGCGTGAAGAAAGTGAACATTATCGGCGAACAGGCGGAGCGGATATACATCGCTTTCTCTCATGACCGACTGGCCACGATGGGTCTCTCGCCGCAGGATATTTTCAACGCCCTTAACAATCAGAACGCGTTAAAAGCAGCGGGCTCTATTGAGACCCGGGGCGCCCAGATGTTTATCCGCCTCGACGGCGCGTTTGATGAGTTGCAGAAGATCCGCGATACACCCGTTGTGGCTCAGGGCAAAACGCTCAGGCTCTCCGATGTGGCGACGGTTGAACGGGGCTATGAAGATCCCCCTACGATGCTGATACGTAACCAGCATGAACCCGCCCTTCTGCTGGGTATCGTCATGCGTGAGGGCTGGAATGGTCTGGCACTGGGTAAAGCGCTGGATGCCGAAACGGCAAAAATAAACGCGAGTCTGCCGCTGGGCATGACCCTGAGCAAAGTCACCGACCAGTCAGTGAACATCAGCTCGGCGGTGGATGAGTTTATGATCAAATTCTTCGTCGCCCTGCTGGTGGTGATGGTGGTCTGTTTTGTCAGCATGGGCTGGCGCGTGGGGGTGGTGGTTGCAGCGGCGGTACCGTTGACGCTGGCGGTGGTCTTCGTGGTGATGGAAGCCGCGGGGATAAACTTTGACCGCGTCACGCTGGGCTCCCTGATCCTTGCCCTCGGCTTACTGGTTGACGATGCCATTATCGCCATCGAAATGATGGTGGTCAAAATGGAGGAAGGTTACGACCGGGTCAAAGCCTCCGCCTACGCCTGGAGCCATACCGCCGCGCCAATGCTGGCGGGTACGCTGGTGACGGCAATTGGCTTTATGCCAAACGGTTTTGCCCAGTCAACCGCCGGGGAATACACCAGCAATATGTTCTGGATTGTCGGCCTCGCCCTGATTGCATCGTGGTTTGTCGCCGTGGTGTTTACCCCCTATCTTGGGGTGAAGATCCTCCCGGCCATTCCCAAAGTGGAAGGAGGCCATGCCGCCATCTATGACACGCCGCGTTATAACCGTTTTCGCCGGATGCTGAGCCGCGTTATCGCCGGAAAATGGCGGGTGGCCGGTGCCGTGGTCGCTATTTTCATCCTCGCCATATTCGGCATGGGACTGGTAAAAAAACAATTTTTCCCGACATCCGATCGCCCGGAAGTGCTGGTTGAAGTGCAGATGCCCTATGGCACCTCAATCGAACAGACCCGTGCCGCAACCGCAAAAATAGAAGCATGGTTGAGCCAGCAGCCTGAGGCCAACATCGTGACGGCCTATATTGGCCAGGGATCGCCCCGCTTTTACCTGGCGATGGCCCCCGAATTACCTGACCCGTCTTTTGCAAAAATCGTGATCCTGACGGACAGCGAGACGTCACGCGAAGCGCTCAAGTTCAGGCTCAGGGAGGCTGTCGCCAGCGGCCTGGCGCCTGAGGCCCGCGTGCGGGTGACGCAGTTGGTCTTTGGCCCGTACTCGCCCTTCCCGGTTGCCTGGCGCGTTTCGGGGCCGGATGTCGGTACTTTACGCGATATTGCAGACAAGGTGAAAGGCGTGCTACAGGCAAGCCCAATGATGCGTACCGTCAATACCGACTGGGGATCACGCGTTCCGGTATTGCATTTCACCCTCGATCAAAACCGTCTGCAGGCCACCGGATTAACGTCCAGTGCCGTGGCTGAGCAGCTTCAGTTCTTGCTCTCAGGCGTGCCAATTACCGCCGTGCGAGAAGATATTCGCTCGGTAGAGGTCATGGGGCGCGCCGCGGGGGATATCCGTCTCGACCCGGCAAAAATTGAGGGTTTTACCCTCGTCGGCAATGCGGGGCAGCGCGTTCCGCTGTCTCAAATTGGCAAGATTGAGATCGGTATGGAAGACCCGATTTTGCGCCGCCGCGACCGCACTCCGACCATTACCGTGCGGGGTGATATCGCCGACAATCTTCAGCCACCGGATGTATCGGTCGCCATCATGAAACAGCTCCAGCCGATTATAGATACGCTACCGGCCGGATACCGCATTGAGATGGCCGGTTCGATTGAGGAATCGGGCAAAGCCACGCAGGCAATGATTCCGCTGTTCCCGATCATGATTGCGCTGACGCTGCTGATCATCATTCTGCAGGTGCGTTCGCTCTCGGCGATGGTGATGGTGTTCCTTACCGCGCCGCTGGGGCTGATTGGCGTGGTGCCGACCCTGTTGATTTTCAATCAGCCGTTTGGCATCAACGCGCTGGTGGGGTTGATCGCCCTTTCAGGCATTCTTATGCGCAATACGCTGATCCTGATTGGGCAAATCGATCATAACCAGAAGGACGGTCTCGATCCATTCCACGCGGTGGTCGAGGCGACGGTTCAGCGAGCCCGGCCCGTTCTGCTGACGGCACTTGCCGCCGTGCTGGCGTTCATTCCTCTGACGCATTCGGTATTCTGGGGAACCCTGGCTTACACGCTGATTGGCGGAACCTTAGGCGGCACGGCCATTACGCTGGTGTTCCTGCCTGCGATGTATGCGATCTGGTTCCGGATCCGCCCTGCGGAACAGCGCGTGCAGTCCCCGGCAGAAAACGTGTAAACTACCCTAAGTAGATAACTGTTCCGAGGAAAGCATGGTTGTTAAGCGCTTAAGAAAAGAGGATCGCCGCGTACAGCTGCTGGAAGTGGCGCGCGGAATTGTCCGCCAGCAAGGCACGGAGGCACTGACGTTGGGTTACCTGGCGGAGCGGGCCAACGTGACCAAGCCTATCCCCTACGACCATTTTGGCGATCGTGAAGGGTTGCTGATGGCCTTGTATCAGGATTATAGCGATCGGCAGTTGGCGAAATTCCGTGAGACGCTGGCGGTAGACAGCAAAACGCTGGACAAGACGATCCGCTTTTTCAGCGCCGCCTATATTGATTGCGCCATGACCGCCGGGCCCGAAACCGGGCCCATCGCCGCGGCGCTGTCCGGCTCTCGCGCGTTGCAGTCGTTTCGTGAGGCGTGCGTGGCCGAATGCGCCGACTGCCTGCGTACCGCGCTTTCCCCTTTTGTCGTCCTGAAAGGCGTTCAGGGAGAAGCGGTACTGACGGCCATCATTGGTGCGGCGGACGCGCTCAGCACCGCCGCGGGTAACGGCGTGCTCGCCCGAAATGTTGCGGAAGATACCCTCAGCGGCGCCATCACCGGGGTGCTGGAGACCTACGTGAATAGCACAAAATGATCGTTGGGTGCGGATTGACAGCTAAGTTACCAATAGTAATATAAACGTCAATTCTCACCCATTCGAGGTCGCTATGTCTGCTACACATGCCATTAATAATGCACTGATCGTGACGGCTCACCCTGTCGACAATTCGTTATCCCATTCGCTGGCCGCCCGCATTGCCGGGAAACTGCGTGAACAGGGTACGCAGGTGGAGATGGCCGATCTGCATGCCGAAGGGTTTAACCCGGCCATGTCCCGCGCCGATCTTGATTTGTACCACGGCGATCCGAGCGCCCTTCCTGAAGATATTCTGCGCGAGCAGCAGCGCGTCGAGCGGGCGGATATGCTGGTATTCGTTTTCCCGGTGTACTGGTGGTCCGTTCCCGGCCTGTTGAAAGGCTGGTTTGATCGCGTTCTGACGCTGAACTGGGCGTATAAAGTGGCAGAAGACGGCCGGATTGTGGGCAATTTGCGCGACGTTCCCGTTCGCCTTATTGCGACTGCTGGCAGCGATCTTAACGGTTTCGATAAACATGGTTATTCGACGGCGATTCAGACTCAAATAGTCGAGGGCATTTTCGGCTTCTGCGGTTTGAAGAACGTCAAACTCGATATTCTTTACCAGGCAGACACGGCGACGCCTGAGCTGGTGGAGGAGTTCCTGAAGGGACTAGAGGGCCTTAAATAATCCCGGCTATTCAGTCAGCAAAGGCGTGCACAGCAGGTTACGAGCCTTTGCTGACAGCTTCCTGCCGCTGCATCGTACCCCTACTCAAGTTGGTGTCTTGAAGCAATGCGTTAAGCAACGCTATAACTAACGTGCTCATTCCGCATATAGCGGAATGAATAAACAAAGGTCATTCCATGTATCAGTCAGTTCAGCCAACAACCACCCTCACCACCACCGGCACCTTCGGCGGCATGAGCGTATCTGTAGCAAACGACTGACAAACAGAACCTCAATCCCCGCCTAACTGGACGGGGAAATACCTCTCCGTTCACCGCCCTCTGAATGGAGAAAGAAAATGATTTCTGACAATGCTCTCTTAATTATCGACATGCAGCAGGGCCTCTTCCGGGGCCCGGTCTCACCCTGTTCCGCCGATGCCGTTCTGGCAAATATCCGTTTGTTAATAGCCAACGCGCGCCACGCTCAGGTACCCGTCTTTTTTGCCCGCCATGTTGGACCAGACGACTCGCCCTTTTCAGCGCAGGGGCCGTTGACGCAGCTGATACCCGAGCTGGACGTGAAGGAGCAGGATGTTGTTTTCACCAAGCGCCATCCCAGCTGTTTTCGGGATACCGAATTGCTGCGTGAACTTAATCAGAGAGGCATCAAACAGCTGGTCATTGCCGGGATGAAAACCGAATTTTGTGTCGACACCACCTGCCGGGCCGCGCCGGAGCTGGGCTTCAGGACGATATTGATTTCAGATGCGCATACCACAATGGATAACGCACATTTATCCGCCACTGACATCATTGCGCATCACAACAGCACGCTGGCCGGCCCGTTCGTGATGCTGTCGACTGCCGGCGACTGGCATTTTAATACGGTCAGTTGAGTTGGCGGGAGCGTCTCTCTCTATCCCGGCGTGCCTTTCCGCGCGTCGGGAAAAGTAGAGAAAATTACAGGGTAAAACCTCCATCACCCACCTGTGCCTGAGCGTACCATTTCATCAGCTCCGCACTACCGGGCGCGTTCTCAGCCGGTGACCATGGAGCGGTATCGTGCTCCGGAACAGGCTGATAGCCGCCGTGTTTCACCTCAAAAATGACGCCGCCTTTATCCAGCGACAGCACGGCATGCCAGGTACCGGCATCCATCTCCAGCACTTTGCAGTCTTCACCTAACACCACGCGCTGGGTCACGTTACCGCTGTCATCAAAATTCAACACCAGAAAGCGACCGCTCAGAGCCGTCAGCAGTTCAAACGTGTGCGGGTGGCGATGAGGGCGAACATAGGTACCTGGCTCCATCGCGATAGCCAGGCGTTGTACCGGGTCGCTCAGTTCGGGATGTAAATTGCGGTGCGCGCGTAAGCGAGGAGAATTGGCAGCCTGCTCGCTTTGTTGCTGCAGGTCACTGAACGTAATTTGTTTCATATACACCTTTGTGAATGTGGTCAGCTGGCGGCAACCCGATTGCCGCAGGACGTTATACCATTCTGAAAAGCCGATAAGCCACGGTATTTATGAAACAAAACGCTGCTAGCGTGTTGAAAACATCGCATCTGCCGCTCCGCGCGGACAGGTAATTTTAAGAGAGACAGGGATTTTTCAAACGCTGACTCAGACCATCCGTGGGTGTGATAAATCCATGCGGGATCTGGATAAGTTCTAGCCAGGCATACCATCCTCGTGCGCCCCCTTCGGTTTCAGGTCGTAAGTATAGTGTGATGAGTCCAAAACTGAGGTTGAGTAAAACTCACGTTGAAACGCACGTCATCGCACTGAAATTTAAACCCGTCGGGAACGTGTAGACTCGGTGAAAGCGATGCCAGAATTGAGAGTCGTATTTCAACTGGTCGTAAGATAAATTCAGCGTAAGTGTTACGTCATACAGGAGGGGATATGCCGCAAGCTTTACCGGGAATTGATGTTTTATTTGTCGCTGGGTTCGGGCCTATTTCACGGGACACAGCGTCCAGCGCCGCGTTTTATATCCATACACTCGGCCTTCCGCTTAAGCCGATGGAGGGGAACAGTGATTATCTGCTCGCAGAAGTGGGCCAGTTGAAAGGCGTGAAGCATTTCGCCGTCTGGCCGCTTACACAGGCGGCAATGTCCTGCTTTGGAGAAGAACAATGGCCCGCTGAGCACCCGATACCGCAAGGATGGGTTGAGTACGAGGTTCAGGACCTGGACTCGGCTACCCGTATTTTGACTGAAAAAGGCTATCGGTTGCTGGTGGCAAACCGCACAGAACCATGGGGGCAAACCGTCACCCGCCTGCTCAGCCCGGAGGGCTTGCTTACGGGATTAACGATTACGCCGTGGCTTCGGGAGGTATGACGCCCTTCACCAGGCCATTTACCAGCAGGGTAAAAACCTGAATCGCTTTTGGTAATGCCTGCTGCGGATCTTCGCTGGCGGCCACCCACTGGGCGGCATTCAGTGCGGCACCGTTTAACAGCCAGGCGGTGGCATCAACATCTACCGGTTCGATTAAGCCGCGTTCAATCAGGTCGGAAAGGCTCTTACGCGTAGCGTCGAGGCAGTTATTCTGGCTCGGCCATTTTCCCGGGTCCCCAAGAAAAGCCGGACCATCAAGCAGAACGATGCGACGGACTTCTTCATCCAACGCCATCTCGATATAGGCTATCCCTTCTGCCAGAAGCTTTTGCTGGTCATCCTTCACATGCGCCGCTGCACTTTTGGCGCTTTGCGCCATTTCAGAATCAATCTGGGTAACGACAGCGGCAAGTAACCCCTTTTTATCGCCAAAATTATGATACAGGGCCCCGCGCGTCAGGCCCACGCTGGCGGTTAAATCATCCATCGAGGCTGCGGCAAACCCTTTTTCGGCAAAGGCTTTACGTGCAGCCGCAATCAATTTAGTGCGGGTTTCTTCCATCGTTTCGGCGCGGCGTTTGGCTGCCATAAGAACTCCTTGCAATCTACACCACGCAAGTCGTTTGACATACGCGGCGTATGTGTGATTAAGTTGACATACGCCGCGTATCTTAATTCATTTATTTATGCCGCGCATCCACTGTCCCTGTCCAAAGAAAGGATCCGTTATGAACCAACCGAAACCCGTTTTCCCTGCAAATCGCCACGCGCTGTATGAGCAGCACGGTTATTCTGCAGCGATCCGCTCTGGTGATTTACTGTTTGTTTCCGGACAGGTGGGTAGCCGGGAAGACGGTACACCCGAACCCGACTTTGCAATGCAGGTAGAGCGTGCCTTCGATAATCTCAAGGCCACGCTTGACGCTGCAGGATGTACGTTTGCCGATCTTGTTGATGTGACAACCTTTCATACCGATCCGGAGAATCAATTTCCAGCCATTATGCAGGTGAAACAAACGCTTTTCCCTAAGCCACCGTATCCGAACTGGACAGCCGTGGGCGTTACCTGGCTGGCGGGATTTGATTTTGAAATAAAAGTTATCGCCCGGATCCCTGAACATCAGGTATGAACACGTTGCACACAGGTATCAGAAGAACCGGTATCTGTGTGTAAAAGTGGAACCGGGGCCGACATAGTGAGTGTTAGCTCAGAGTGACGCTACCTTACAAAGGGCGGTTAGCATGTTACCCGCGCATATCGAAACCGGATTTTTGAAAATCTCTGTAGACTTCCGGATTGTTGAATGCCGGGAATTTGGCTTTATGGGCTGCTGATTTTATCGCTTCACAATAGGCTTTATTGCCGTTGCTGGTGGATATGTTTAAAGGCGTGCCATCCTGAGCAAATTCAATATGCAGCCTGCATTTTTTCCCTTTCCAGTTTTGCGGCTCATCCAGTTTGGCATTTATTGCCGCCCTGATTGCCCGCGCTTGCGCGCCCCACTCATCCTGATCGTCCCAGCGCCCTGAACTGCAACTGCCCGTTGCCGTGGTCTTATGGCATCCAGAAGGATGCAACGGCGCACATCCTGCGGCCATGTTCACCACAAATGCCACTATAACAATTTTCTTTATTGTTTCAGACACGATCACTTCTTACCTCTCAGTCCATTTAAGCATCAGAAATAGTGATCTATTTTTCTGTATTGACTGGTCATGTTTCAACTACCAATTTTTCACACAACCCGATGCTTCCAATGAACCTTTTTATGGCGCAAGGATAATAACTGCGATGTCGTCGTTCATCATGCACGCTAAATCACTACCAAAGCGCTCACCTCCCCAGTGCCTCAAGAATTGCATCCTCCATTTTCTCGGGCGTCGTCATCGGTGCAAAACGCTTGAGGGGTATCCCATCGCGTCCGATCAGGAACTTCGTGAAATTCCATTTGATCCGTCCTCCCAGCACGCCAGGCAATTCCTTTTTCAGATAACGAAACACCGGGTGCGCTGCGCCACCGTTTACCTCAACTTTCTCGAACATGGGGAAACTTACGCCGTAGTTAATGTAACAAGTCTTCGAGATTTCATCGGCGCCGCCGGGCTCCTGCTTACCAAACTGGTTACAGGGAAAGCCAAGCACCACTAACCCTTGACCGGCGTATTTCGTGTAGAGCGCTTCAAGGCCCGCGTATTGCGGCGTGAAGCCACACTGGCTGGCAGTATTCACGACCAAAACCACCTTACCCGCATAGTCGTCCATTGAGATAAGACGGCCATCCAGGCTGGTGGCGGTAAATTGATGAAAATTGGTCATACTGGCATCCTTAAAAGAGAAACGGTTCGGCGTGAAATCTGGTTAACCTTCAGGTTGAATCACTCGTGATGATGATCCCTCAGGAAAACGGTTAATACATCCTTAGGAGGGGCTATTCCCGTTTCTGAAAGCATCCAGCCCACCGCGCCGCGATGATATGAACCGTGAAAAAGGACATGATTGAGCATATCTCCTGCCTTCATTTCACCATACCCACCATCGACGAAACGAAATTTAACGATTTCAGAAAGATCAGACGTGTTCATTATTATACCGACGTGTTGAATATACCATTTAGTGCATTCAAACATCTTTGTCAGAAGCTCGTCTGCAGTCGGGGTATCTGCCGTATTTAACGCGGTGTATTGGTGCTTTTGTCCAGTAATCTTGGCTCTGAAAATCATATCAACGACATAAACATGGTTCATAAGCCTGAGCATCAGATGATGCTTATCAGCATTCGCTAACGTATCTACCTGTATAGAAAGATGTTGCGGATTGCAAGACACCTTAATGCCCAAGTAATGGATGATGATGGTACGATTTACAGTGACGAATCGCAGTGGGAGTATGATCCGTCAACTAACGCTTAACGTCTGCTGTTGGCTCGCAGAGGCCAGGCTAGCTGGTCTTCAGGTCTGCTTTGAGCGAATAGCGGAAGTTAGCATGTGTCTCAACTGCAGGAGAGTTGTACTAACAACGGCATGAGATAATTAACCGGGAGCAGGTCACAGATGCCCAAACGTCCTCTTCCTGCTGCTAAACAATCCTGTCATGCCTCCATTTCATATGGCCGCTATGAGCGAAGAGCGTACATTGGCCTTGGAGGATATCTGAACTATTCTCCGGAAATTATCTAATAAGCGAATGGTATGGATTACAGGCATGCTTGCAATTCCCGACAAACTATAAACAGCATGAAGTCGCGATTTTTTCTACTATTGGATAAAGTTTTCAACTTTTTGGTCGTTAATTATTTTTTAGATAGATTTTTTCAGGAGAAGAGCAATGGCATTTACCGTCGGTGAAAACTATGCGTTCAGGGACATACAGAAGCGTTATAAATTCCTGAAACCGGGCGAAAAGGGACTGTCGCAGGGCGGTTTTTTAAATCCCTCGCGTGGCAATTCCTCCACATTAATTCGCGCCATCTTTGCGCGCAGAGAGGTCAATGGACCTCTGGATAATCTATTGTTCGTTTCTGGCGATAATGAGTACCGAAACTACTTCACCCGTCTTGAGAAAGTGCAAAAGGAATGTAGCCCATTCCTCTATTTTAAAGAAAAGAATGGCGAGTGGTCTTATATGGGGCACAGTAAGGTGGATCGTTTACTGGAGCCCGACTCAAAAGAATTAACCCTCTTGCTTGATGAAATGGGTTGCACGCTGGAAACGGTTGATGAGGTGGATGGCAAACCATTGTGGCAGCTTACAGCATTTGGAGTGCAAGGTTTTATCAGACCGCGTAGACTGGAATTTATAGTGGTCTTAGAGCAGGATGCGTAGCTAACTGTCTTTGTCATCAAATATGTCTGTGGGGCGTTCAGTAACGTCATTTTCAGTATGCTATATCAAGAAGAAACATCACCGTTGTTCGTCGTTTGACGCGACATCACTATAACGAGATGTTCCGCAGACCAACGATGAATTGCTGAGGCCGGTACAGAGACACCTATCGCCAGTAAGATCGAAATAACATCTCGAAAAAAGTGATGCGTTATTATCTGGCTCTATACTAATTCGCCGCTATCGGCCTGACTTAGCCTTGCTCCGAGATTTCCTTCGTCATTTATAGAGGGTGATTTCAGAACAACGCGTCTTTATAGGGATGCCCTCACGTTTCTGAAGAAGAAATACTAAAGATCACAACGTATTAATTAACAGTGAGCAGGTCAGCATCATATAACATATGTTGAGCCCTTATAGTGAAATAGTAAAAGCCCCTTGCGAAGGGGCCTGATTAAGAAAAATTATAGAGAGCTTTTTTTAGCCCCATCGATCTCAGCCTGGCAAACATCATCATTTGTAAATGTATACTGAAGGTAAACATACCCCTGCGCAGAACTGTTCGCTCTTGCTTCAATAGAAATAGCACCAATGTTATTTTTCAGCGGCGTTTCCTGCGTTCCCTTCCAGGTAGCTGAAAGGAATCGTTCCTTTTTGTTAAGCCCCATCATCCAGTCCTGAGGTTCTTTCCAGATAGAACCTGACAGTAAAAGGTCTGTGGTTTCAGCCTTTCCATAAAGCGAGCTTAACGAGCTACTCAACTCTTCAAAGCGAGATTTCAAGGCAAGCCCATAACTATCAGTATCAATGTTTTTACCGACAGCTCTGATTTGGCATAAGCCTGCTTTAGGCGAGATCAACAAACCATACATTTCAAAATCAGCGTTGGACTTCGGTAACTTATCGGAAGTATAGAGATTTACGCTGTCAGGAAGTGGTTTTAGCTTTGCCCCGATCATATCTTCGATATTCTTTTGAGTCAGGCCAGCCTCGAGTCCGAACGGACCATCAGCTGGTGGCAGCAGAGGGGGCTGTTCATGTCTTGTTTCAGCGGTTGTGTCCTTCTTACTGCTGGCGGTTGCAACATTATCCTGAACCGGTGCAAGCTTAACTTCAGCAAGCCCATATTTAGCCGTGAGATATTTTTGCTGCAACATCGCCATGCTTTGCTCTTCAGTAGCAACCGTTGACAGTTTTAAGACCTGTATTAAACCACCACTGTACTGGCTGGCATCTGTTTTTTCTTCGTTTATTTTTACTGCCAGGTCCTCCATTTCAGCTTTAATAGAAGCAGCAAGTTCAGGGTCTGGCTTGACACCTGAAACAACGACGTCAATTTTGGCTCCTGACTCAATTGCATTTATACGCTGTTCTAAAAGAGCCTTATTCGTTCCTAAAACTTCCAATCTTGCGGTGATTAAATTCTTGATCAGTCCACCTGAAAATTGTTGATCAATATGTTTCGCTGCAGAGATTTCTCCCTCCGTTTGGGACAGCTCAGCCTTAAGTGCCGCCACTTCCTGCTTTTGCTCTGGAGTTAACTCTTTAGGCCCACACCCGGTTAACATCGTTATGCTTACTAATGTTGCAATCAATGTTTTTTTCATATCCCTGTCCCAGTGGAAAATATTCAGATTAATCCTATCAGAAAGTGAACTGCAACAGAATATTTGAATCGTCACAGGTATGAGAGACGACTCCGGAGTCGTTAAGTTGGCTTTAAGAAAGATGCCTATGAGTGCTCAGTATTAACCCTATGCGTTTAAAATCGAAGTAGTCATACCGGTTGTTGAACGCTGTCATTCCGTATCCAGCATTGCAACACGATCCCATATCCCCCTTACGCCGAATAAAGAAATACGGGCCAGACTCCTTAACTAACATAGGCAATCAGAAGCTCAGGCTGGGTTCCGCCAACTTCAGAAGGAGCTAACGAAGCAGATAATGATCCAATAAGCATCCGTTCGCCATAAATGTGTTGCTCCCGGCGGCCGATTGTGGCGTATGGCATAGTCAAAGGCGTTTCGGAACGTGGCTTTAAGCCAGCGAAATCACGGCTGCATCGCAGCTGACAGAACCTTGTACAAGTTATATGCACCGAGCGTCTCTGGGAAATCAGTCCGGAGGACATCGAAAATGCTTCGTCGTGAGGACAGGAATTGTTTTCTGTGTGCGGTCAGTCCAAACCGCATCCATTATGCAGATGCGGTTTAACACAATCAGAAGATCATAAAGTGCTGCGCAATTTGCCAACCGACAGAAAGCCCAACAATGCAACCCATCACCGTCAGTACAAAGCGATGACGAAATCGGGATTTGAGAAAATTCACCTGTAACTCAGCAATAGCATGATCAATGCCTGTTTGCCTATCAGCTTGTTGCGCCACAACAACGGATATTTCATGCTGGAGCGCATCACACTGGTTTACGGTTGATTTAACCGAATTAACTAAATCCATCCGGTTTCGCTCAAGCTCGCCGAGCAGTTGCTGATGAGACAACTGCTGTTCCTGCAACAAGGATTGCTGCATCTTCTCAACGAAACTCTTTTGAACAGCCTGATTGTCCACCATTGTCTGTTCGAGCATGCTATGCCGTCCTACCTGGTCATCAAGGCCACTTTGCAATTTTTGCGCAAGATCAGAAGAAAAGTTAGCAATACGCTGTTCAAGTTCTGCCAGCAAGGTGGCGTTTGCCTCGCCAATTTTGTTTTCCGCCTCTGTCACCCTTTTTACGCAGCCAATTAGCTGCTTAGCCTGATCTTGCGTTACCCCTTTTGCATCCATTAATCCCTGGTTGGCCTTATTAATCTCTTTTTGCTGTTCTTCCAGTAGCACCTGTTGTTTCAGGATTTGTTCATTTTGTTCAGCAAGGGAGCGTGTTTGGCCTTCCAGAATGTTTTGCTGATTCAATAAAATCTGTTGTTGCTCGTTCAGTAGCTTGGATAGCGCCGTATTGACAATCAATAACTGAGAAGATTTTTGCGTCAGGCGACCAATGGCTTTATTGAGATCAATCTGCGCATCCTGTAACAAATCGTCGCGATCATTCCACCAGTTAGTTATAAAGTTTCCGTCCCTCTGTTCCCTGCGCAGGCGGTCAAGATCCTTCGCGCTCTTCTGAACCGTTTGCTGCTCCTCCGTCATACTGCTAATCAATTCTTTAATGTTGCTGTCGCGAAAGACACGTTCCGGTAAATCTGCGGACGAAAACGCCTGGATAACCTGAAGTTCCTGCTTGTTTAACAAACTCATCTTACTGTTCTCAAATATTTTTTAGAAAGTCATCAATTTCGGCCTGGCTTTCATTAATAAACACAATTGCAGCAGTACTCCGCGCCACTTGCACAGCTGTCTCGGCAGTAGTTCTCTCAAGACATGCCAGTGTTGCTTTAGTCGAAATCGTTGCAGTAGCCAGGTTTTCCCCAATAGCTTGATACTGGGTTATAGCAGTCGCGTAATTTTCAATATTACCCAGCGAACGTTCTGAAAGTGTCACCAGCTCACTGGCAAACGCTTCACGACGTATACCGTCTGCGAGCATCTCATCCATGAATTTTTCGCTTAACGTAAAACGGGAGCGATCAAAAAACGTATCAATCTGATACGAGAGAAAGGCAGAAAGCAATCCGGTGGCAATGCCTATGAGAACTGGGGTGAACATATCTGCAAAAGGTTTCAGAAACGGTACAGTCGCCATAAACGTCGCGATGCTTTCGTTCAACAACATACCGACCGAAGTCACGATGACAGCAGTGAGCATTTTCAGTCCTTCCTGTAACGCTTGCTGTGCCGTCATATGTGCCGGTGGGAAGAAAATCATTTTAAATGCCCGGAAAAGTCCCAACAGCCCTTCCCGAATCATGGTCACGAAACGCTTTGCGGTAGAGAGAAAATTATTAAGCAAGAAGGTGAGTAAATTACTCATGAATCCACTCACTCCACCCTGGAACATTTGTCCCAGCGCATCGGGAATTTTTTTGGTCACGGAAGCAACTACGCGCATTAAGCGCTGTCGGACCTCCTCAAACAATGTTTTTCCCACTTCAACACCATGTTGAATAAGCACTTTGAACTCGTTAAACAAGCCATTTACCAGTTCAGTGAGCAATAGCCCAAGAGCTTGTCTGAGCCCCATCTGCAACGCTTGTTGGCCGCCTGTCTGCAACAACTCTGCGCTTTGTTTTTTCATTAGCGCCGAGTTAAGCGTTGTCGAAATATGGTCCTTAGATTGTTTCTTCGCTGCTGCTACTCGTTCTGGGTCCAGCTCAAATCTTTCACCATTTTTTTCTGCAAAAGTATCGAGTTCAGCAGCGCCTTTTGAACGGTTAATCGACTTATGTGTGGTTACCAGGTTTTCGTCGGAATTGGCCATTTTGACGACTTTTTCAACGCCTTTCCCGGTTTCAAGAGCAAGATGCACTTTCTTATTTTTGGACAATGTATTTAGTGAAGTGACATGGTCGAGATCCATATCCGCCGCGTTGGTCGTTTTTCCCGTATAACCATCAATACCACCGGCCCGGAGTTTCACGCTTTTTTTTGTAAAATCTTTACTTTCATATTCTTTGCGCTGGTAATCCTCACGCGATTTCGCATGACTGGACATGTCTTTATCAGCGATGAAATCCGACTCTTCACGCTCGAAATTATGCATCGTCGTTACATTGCCGCCATTGCGATCCTCAAACATGGCCGTTGAAAGCCCAAAAGGCCCAATAATTTGTGACAACACTTGCTGCTGGCAATCGTGGAAGAGTTTTTGCAGGCGCTGTTGTTTTAAGTCTTCATATGTTAAATCCATTTACCCTCCTGGCTAATCGAATCAATTGCAAAAAAGCCTACATTTGCTCTACATACTGTCTGAGCCAATCACTGAAACTGTCCGCTTGTTTTCTACGCTCCCCATCATCATGCCAGAGCGTGATAATCTGCCCGCGAATCCCAGCGTCAGTCGGGGCAAGGTCAAGACAAAGATGATCGCCCGCTCCATTGTAAGTAAACGGGATCCAGGAGGGATTCCACCATTCCGAACGAATACCACTTTGCGGACACGACTCAGCTCCATCAAAATCGCCACCATCAAGTAAATCTTTCCAGACACGCCACTCCTGCAAAATGCGTGAAGTGGATAAGAATTCGCAATCATCAAATAATCCATGGCTCATACCACGCTGACCATTGTGAATTTTCATGAAGGCTACAAAATCGGCTGGCAAGATTACACTCAGGGCCTGCTCTAACGCGACGATTTCTTCATCTGTGGCCGGAGGTGCAAGATCTATTAATACCTCAGGGTCGCGGTCTTGCAGAATGACTTCCAGTTTTTCCCATAGTTGCTTCATTGTTTCTGTTCCTTTCAATCCATATGATTATTAACGGCAGTTTTCGCTGAGAATTGAGTAATATTTTATACGTATGACGGTCAGCTAATGAGTTAATCACAACCCGCTGTCAAACTGTGTCAGCCGTTCTCAGTTTTTTGCGGCAAGGCTCATTTGGCCCGCCAGAATCAAGAATGAGATATACCTCATGTGATTGCACGAAGGTCGCCGACGCGGTCGCTCCCAAATGCGCCGATAACCGAGGCGTCTGTGTTCAATTACCAGCTCTTGAATGCGTAGAGTCAGTCCGGTAGGGACAAACTCGTAACCCTACTGCAGCGACGTCGCGAAAGATCGGCCGCATCACACTTCATCATCTCGGCTTCTTGCTTCTGGCCTGTCAACGTAGTTTCGCCCAAGTACTAACTGAAGCGCTCACTTATCCAGCATGGCTTTGGCAAGCATCTTTATGAGTCGGGCGTTTCCGCTTCTGTCGACTTAAGTCACTTCATCTCAATGGCCTCCGTGCCCCAGATTTCTTGCAGCCGATATAGAGCGGGAAGTATAAAAATGTATGCTTGCGGAAGCGTTCACGGCTTCGGCTTCGGCTTCGGCTTCGGCTTCGGCTTCGGCTTCGGCTTCGGCTTCGGCTTCGTGGAGCATACTGATGCTCTTTTAGCAGGAAAGAAGCTTAGTCATAGGAATTGATACCCATCCTCGTTTATATCTGAATATATTAATCTACTTTATTAACTTCTCTGATTAACATTCCGCTTGAGGTCAAAGCATCAGATCCTTTAATTCCATTTCGGTGCGATTTCGGTAAAGCCGATTTAATGATAACTTTCTCAAATAAAGAATTGAATTCATTAAGTATTTCATCAAGTTTCAGATGCTGACGACAACGTAAAATAAAGGAGGTGGATTCATCAACTTCATTAAGTTCTGAAATAAAGTTCAAAAATTTCTCCACTATAGCGTTACCTTTATATTTAAATTCGTAGGATGAAATTTTCTTACCGATATTTTTTATGATGAACTCTACCGACCACTGTGCTCCCCTCTTATATTTATCAATAATTTCAGTAGCGATAAAATATAATCCAAGCCGTGTTCTAAGCTCCTCTTCAAGATCGAAATATTGAGATGGCAGAGCCACTATTAAGTTTTTTATCTGCGGCACAGTCTTCCATTCCCAGTCATCTTCTGTTCTCATCTCTGTCCCGAGCACATGGAATTGATCTAAACTTTCAACGATTTTCAGCAGCTTGCAAACGGCTTCATCAAGAATGATGTTTTTCCCTTCTTCGGTATACTCACCCGGGGGATCATAGGCAAGCACCTTCAAAGGACGGCCAGCATCAATGGACGTGTGCGTACATACATTGGTTTGCACCTGTTTTAAAGTCAAAGTAGGTGAAGCCCATGCCAGATGTGTTATAGCACCAAGCTGCAGTAAACCTTCCTGAATCCTTTTATTACGCCCAGCATCCGTGCCACCTTTACTTTCAAATATATGCCATTCTCCGGTATCAGACTCAATAAGATAGTCGGGTGATTTTTTAGTAGTGAAAGGGTTTGCTAATATAGAGGGATGCAATCCTTTAGTATAAATACTGGTATGCAACATAACATTGATTTTTTCACCCGCAGCAGCAAGCCAATGGTATGCAGCAATGAAACTACCTATACCACCTGCTATAAATGAGATTGCAACTTTTTCTGAAGGTTCTATTTTTGAATAAAACTCCTGCGTGAAATAAGCATCGTTTTTACCTACTTTGATACATGAAGCCACCATTAGTAATCTTTTAAGTAAGTAAGACGCCAGTTCAAGTGACTCGTTATGATTTAGAAGAAGATGAGATGACCACATTCCTGTACGACCATACCCACACTCAAGCGCGGCATGTACAATTTGTGGTAGGGGTAGTGCCGGGTAATGCGCTGAAAGATTTTTTTTTGCGCCACTTCCGAATGGGATTCTTGTCGTCTTCGTAAAAGAATTTTTTAAAAAACTAGCTGGTTTGCTTTTATCATAAATCTTTTTAGTTGGATCTTTTTTGTTAATAATCTGCTTAGGCCTTGGTTTTGCCCCGCGTATTTTAGGTACGTAATATTCAAATATATTACCTTTAATCAGTTTAGAAGGAGTTTTAGGCTTTGCCACAATCATATCCTTGTGAGAAGAGAAATCTCAAACCAGAGTTAATTAAAAATCCCAAGCAGATAAACTTCACCACGCTGCTCGAAACAATGACTACAGAGTAAACTTATTCTTATTCTAATCCACATATTATTTCAACTTTTGTGACTACTGAAATTAGTAGGTGCTTATTACGTTCTCATTGCAGGGCGGATTTTTTATGCTATGCGTTTTGCAGTGAGATTTTGGGGGGTGTCATACTCCACAGGGGAAACGTGAGAAGTACTATTTTTTCAGCATCACTACATTCTGCGCTATTATCATGCCCTTTTGCTACATGCGCTGTTGCATCTGTTCGGCAATAAACGCCATCGTACTGATGATCCCTTCAATCGACATTTGGCAGAACTCGCTTACGCTCATCATCACCAACCTTTCTACTTAAAAGCCCAACGCCTAACTGATAATGGACCTTCAACCCATTCGAAATACCAGAGCTTCAGATGTTGATAAACTGACTATATAACGCCATAACGATTCTGTATGGTACGAGATACAGAGAGGATGGAAAAATTCAGCAAAGTGCTAAATAAACGTCGGTTTCTGGTACCAAGCGGACGACAGTTCTCAAGCGCAAACATCAATGACATATCCCCTGCACAAGCTTTGCCCTTCCCTTGCCAACAATCAAACAGCTTGTACCGCAGATTTTGTCGGTAGACATGCGCATCGCCCAACCCTGATATATTGAGCCTAACGGGACGCCCAAGTTTCAGCATCTAAGTTCAGCGATCCTTCACACCGTTTACGATTTGATATGAAATGTCCGACGGAGAGGCTGGAAGCATTTCGGGCACAAATCAACGCTGCCGCAGAGACGAGCGAAGCTGTTTCAGCCGAGTCGGGAAGCGACAAAAAACTAGCTCCCGGGCTACCGACAGCGTCATAAAGGGTCTTTGCATCAGGATATCTGGCGAGGCACTGCTGGCGAACTGCGGCTACCTCGCCGTTTACCCGAACCAGGGCTGATGGAAAACACCACATTCTTTTAAACATATGATTCTGAAGCGTGATACGCCGTGTCGCTCAGCCGAGACCGATTAAATGTCTTCACTCAAATCGCTGTTCGCCTTTACGATCTTCCTGCTGTTCCCGATCCCGTTGACGCTCAATCATAAGCATTAAGCGCTCATGGATGTCTCTTGCAGCGTCTGAAATGTCAGCCCGCGGGTGGTGGATGAGTTCACCGAAAGCGTCAGCTCGTGCCTGCCATATGTTTGCAAGGCTGCCACTCCAGCTTGTGGGGCTCGTTAAGTCAGCAAAGGATTCAAGGGCCACGGAAGGGTCAGGTGTAGTCTCAAGGAACTTGACTGCATTTTTGTGTAAGACCGTCCAGCCTGAGTCATAGACACTTACCCAGAGTTCTACCCCCTGCGGTACAGATACCCACAGGCCCGCATCGTCACTACAATAGCGCCCCATGGAAAGCGGCAAACGTCTCACCATATTGGTTGACACGACGTCGTTAATGACTCTCGCCATGCTAAAAATGCACAAGAAGAATCCCACCGTAGCAACCAGGGCTGCCGCTAACATAAGCTAGTACGGTATGCCTGTTTTCGTGACAGACTGGTGAAGACCCCAGCCATGACCAGGCACGGTACCAGTCCAAACGATAACGCCCCTGAACTCCCCTCTACCACTGTGCCAAAATCTTTCGTACAGGGACTCGACATTGACGTGTTCACCTTCTTGTTGCCCTAAATCTGGCTAAGCCAGCCTGTCATACATCCATTTGATATAAGCCGCTGTGAGCGAGAACCTGACGGCTTTCTTCTGATTAGTGAAGCGTCACATTTAGCTCAAACAACCGCTCATGCAAGTCGTTTTTTTGCCGATATAACATAGATGTGTATGTATGCAGGGTGAAAACAGGGCCTTTGCTTTCACCTGGCTACCCATTTACAGCTTTGCGGACTATCACAAGATAAATCGAAGCTGTCGATGCAGCGGGATCAAAACAATCCTGATAAGGAGTGATTAAGTGGCAGTTGTACAAATTGCGTGGGACTGGCTGCACTGGAACTGCCGTCAGAGCTGGAAAAATGTCCTTCCAGTATTCCAAAGCTGTGACGTAAGTCAGGAAGACCTGAAACGGCGGTTTTATGCACTCAGGCTTAATGGTCTGTTCGCTATTAAGTACCCATGCGGCATTTCTCCCTCGTTTTACCTCAGCGAAGGAAATTAAATATATTTTTTTACTGTGATAAAGACATGGTTTTTATTAAATAGGGAATAATGATGATTAGAATTTTAGGGCTTATATTTGTGTTACTTACGGCGGGCTGTTCAACGCCCGGGAAGCCGGCTTTTTATTATACCTGGACACAGTACAAAACCGGTGTTGAAGTGATGCTGGTCAATGAACCGCAGTACAAAGATGGTTTTGATGGAATTCTTCGCCTTGACGATAAAGGCGAATATGCAGTAATGGCTATATACTACGGTGGGGATATGTCGAGTCACTTCGGATATGTTACGAAGGACAGCCTCGAAAGCTGGATAACCATGTACACTGGCTTTTTAAAATGGGATCCGCAAAATCCTGCGCAGCCGGCAAAATTCACTATTCCGGATAATCTCTCGTGGACCCATAAAGACTACGATGTTGAGTATCGATTTTTGAACGGTAAAAAGCTATTTGTTATCAATAAGCACAGTACTGGAAACTGGTTTGTTGACTTCTCAGAACTCTCCATGGATGAAGCCAATGTCGCAAAGCTGACTGATGTCTATATCGATCTGAGGCAGAAGCTGAAATAGAAGGTCAACAGCTCCTCAGCCAGGCCTCATTTGGAGCTTTTCCGTGACTGGCAGAGGTAATCTAATCGTCTGCATTGTACCTTTCCGGTGAATGCAATGCAGACTTTGCAATACGCGCTTTTGGCACGAAACGGACGTTTGCAGGCCGATGTCCGCTATGAGCGAGAAGCGGACGTTCGAGTGGTCTAGCAAGCAGGTGGGGGTTTTGCTAACGTGGTTGCGTATCAATAACAAGGGGCAGGTCACATTGGGCTACAGTGAATACCAAAAGTGGTTTGTTTAATTAAGCGGGATAATTACAGCATCGGTGGGTTTATACTTATCGTTGGGAGAAGATCCTAGTGATTGGTGCCCCTCTCTTCAGCATAATACCTTGCTATAAAAAGAACAGATCAAGAAGCTGGCAAAAGCTGGAATGATTACTTGTTGAGACACATTATCCTGTAAGGAAACACAGCATGTTTAAAGAACTTATAGAGCAGAGCCTAAACGAGGCAAAAGCCGCCAGAGCTGCGCTGAACAAGGTTAACGGTGTAGTTGTCGGAAAGATGCATAATCCTGATCAGGGGTTGTATCTCGCTAACTATGCAAATTTGCTAATGAACAGGCAGATAGATATCTTTGATGATGCGCTTCTCCTCCTCGAAAACGAACGATACCAAACCGCTTGTGTCGTTAGCCGGGGGATGATTGAAACACATGCTTTCTCACGACTCTTAAACAAGAAAGTGGAGAAGATCCTGACGAACCAAAGCGGCCGCGAAAGTGTAGATAAAGCTCTCGATGTCATCCTGGGCTTTACGAACAGTTCCCGATTTAAAAAGTCAGAGCAAGAAAAGATTCAGAAAGGAGTATTTGACCCTAACGACTACATGTTTACTGAAGAGACTAAGCATCGTTTTGAAAACCTACTTGCTGTCAGTCAGCATGTGATGAATGCTTTACGCGATCTCTATGAAGATGAGATGAAACAGACTAAGGGGAGAGAAAGCGATTTTGAACTGACGTATGACATACTTAGCGAATATGTTCATCCTTCACAAACGAGCATCTACCAATACTACACACCTGAAACCCACTTAGTTCCTACTTCAGTTGGTAATATCCATGCTTATGAGTCTGCTCAGATACAGTGCGCGAGAGCGCTACACTTCATATTAGATGCGAAGAATCAACATTATTGGTCTTCACAGTTAGCAGATGAGATGACTAAACGTGGTAAACAGTAAAAACTCAGCCCCTGTAGAGGGGCTTTTTATTTGACAGTCTTTTAATTTCTTCTTTATATACTGCAAATGACATGCGCCCCATAGAACAATTTATATTGATGTTAGCAATGCCCGCTTCTGGCACAAAGCGGACCTCCCCCCTACACCGCCGACTTCGGCCTTAAATTCTCATCAAACGTCAGTCGCTTCCGGTCAGGCTCAACCTCGCGCAGCGGCTCGACCTGGTGCATCGTCAGCTTGCAGCGCTCTACCAGCACCTGATACTCCCGCGTGCCCTGCTGCTTCCAGGCCAGTTCCTGCTCACTCAGCTCGCGGATCGCTTTGGCCGGACTGCCGATAATCAAATGGTTAGCGGGCATCTCCGCTTTCGCCTTCACGAACGCCGCCGCTCCGACGATGCTGTTTTCACCGATGACCGCCCCATCCATTACCACCGCGTTCATGCCCACCAGCGCGTTACGGCGGATCACGCACCCGTGGAGAATGGCACTGTGGCCGATATGCCCGTCCTCCTCCACCACCGTGTCCTGCTCCGGGAAGCCGTGCATGACGCAGTTATCCTGAATGTTGGCGCCATCTTTCACCACAATGCGGCCAAAATCACCGCGCAGGCTGGCGTTAGGGCCGACATAAACGCCTTTACCCAGAATCACGTCCCCAATCAGCACCGCCGTTGGGTGGACGTAGCTCTCGTCAGGCACCACCGGCGTCAGACCGTCAATTTGATAAACAGGCATCTTCACTCCTTATGCGCTTGAAAGACCACCAAAGCGTTGATAGTAGAGCGTGCCGGGCACGGGCAGTTCGCCGACGGAGGTTTCCCCCTTCTCGCTGACAAACGCCAGCGCCCCCGGTGCAACACGCTGATAGATATTGATGCAGAGCTGTCGGGCGCTTTGTCCCGCCCAGTGCGCAGGCAGTAACTCCTCCGGCAACAGCGGGTCTTTTAGCACCACACGACGATAAAAGTGAATCAGCAGCAGCTGGATCTGGAAGCACCGTTCCGGCGTAAGCTCCTCCGGCGCGGCCTCTTTTAACAGCGGCAGAAGCGGCCGGAACGAAGTAATAAACGACTCATACATCGCGTTTTGCTCGGTTAGCTGCCAGCACTCTTCTACCCGTGAACGCAGCGCCGCGCGGGAGAGCGCCAGCGGCGAGTGGGCTTCAAAGAAAATGACGTTCTCCGCCACGCCAGCATCGTGAAGCAGAGATTGTACATCCGCCAGATGCTGCGACGGCGAGGCCATCAGGCTCGGCGCCAGCGTGCCAAACCCCTGCCAAATCAGCTGCTTTTTGACGTCGGCAAGGGTGGTTTTGTCCAGCCCTTCGGAGAGCAGTAACAGCCATTTTCCGTCCCAGGCGGGCAGTTCGGCGCGGTAAATCTTATTCTCCGCGCGACGGGTCAGGCGCAGCCCTTTATCGCTCAGGCGGTAAAAGCTGCGACGCCCGATGCGCGAGACGTCCAGCCAGCCCTCTTTGTTGAGGCGAAACAGCGCGGTGCGCACGAAGCGCTCGCCAAACCCCATGCCTTCCAGTAAGTCGGCGAGGCTGCCAAGCCAAATCTCGCCGCCGCGATGTGAAAGCGCGTCACCGTATAATGAGGAGATAAGCGACGTTCCGCTAACGGGAACCGAGCTAACCGCGTGCTGGATAAAGGCATCGAGTTTATTCATGTGATTCATTCTGTTGTTATTTTTGGTCTGGATGAATCATAGCATATTCCCCTCACCCTAACCCTCTCCCAAGGGGAGAGGGCTGACTTGTGGGAAACTCAACCGTTGGCCGCGACTTTACGCAAATCAAACACCCGACAGGCCTTGCCCTCTGAACGCGGGATGCTGCCGCAGTTGACTATCATCACATCGGTGGAAATCCCCACCATCGATTTAATGCGATGACGCAGCTGGTGGCACACCTGGCAACGCTGCTCGTGGGTCAGCGTTAAGCTGCTCTCTTTCAGCTCCACCTTCACGGAAAGTGAATCAAGATGTCCGCGACGGTTCACCTCCAGCTGGTAGTGGGGTGAGAGATGTTCAAACTTCACAATCTCCTCTTCCAGCTGTGACGGGAAGACGTTGACGCCGCGGATGATCAGCATATCGTCGCTGCGACCGCTGATCCGGTCCATGCGGCGCATGGTACGGGCGGTGCCGGGCAGCAGACGCGTCAGGTCGCGGGTGCGGTAGCGGATCACCGGCAGCGCCTCTTTAGTGAGCGTGGTGAACAGCAGTTCGCCCTGCTCGCCGTCGTTCAGCGGCGTGCCGTCGTTCGGGTTGACGATCTCCGGATAGAAATGATCTTCCCAGATGGTCGGACCGTCGGCGGTTTCAATACACTCCATCGCCACACCCGGCCCCATCACTTCGGAGAGGCCGTAAATGTCCAGCGCCGTAATCCCCAGGCGTTTTTCGATTTCACGGCGCATGGCCTGTGTCCACGGCTCGGCGCCGAATACCCCCACGCGCAGGGAACAGGTGCTGGCATCGCCGCCCATCTGACGTTCCAGCTCCTCAATCAGGTTGAGGCAATAGGATGGCGTCACCATGATCATGTCCGGCTGGAAATCACGGATCAGCTGCGCCTGTTTCTCCGTCTGGCCGCCGGACATCGGGATCACCGTCGCCCCTAAGCGCTCGGCACCGTAATGTGCGCCCAGCCCGCCGGTAAACAGACCATAGCCATACGCCACGTGAATTTTGTCCTTCGCACTACCGCCCGCGGCGCGCAGGGAACGGGCCACCAGGTTGGCCCAGTTGTCAATGTCGCCCTGCGTGTAGCCGACAACGGTCGGTTTGCCGGTGGTACCGGACGATGCGTGAATGCGCACCACCTGCTCCATCGGCACGGCAAACGTATCAAACGGATAGTTATCCCGCAGGTCCTGCTTGGTGGTGCACGGGAATTTGCGGATATCCGCCAGCTCGTTGAAATCGTCAGGGTGAACGCCCGCGGCGTCAAACTTGCGTTTGTACATCGGCACGTTGTTGTAGGCGTGATGCAGCGTCCATTTCAGACGCTCAGTCTGCAGCGCCTGTAACTCGTCAAGGGAGGCTGTTTCAATCGGATCAAGCTTTGTTGTATTTGTCATTGTAGGGTGCTCACAGTGAAATTTGATCAAACACGCTCAAGGATCATGGCAATGCCCTGACCCACACCGATGCACATCGTACAGAGCGCGTAGCGCCCGTTGCGTCGATGCAATTCATTACTCGCGGCCAGCGCCAGTCTGGCCCCGCTCATTCCCAGCGGATGGCCCAGCGCAATCGCGCCGCCGTTCGGGTTAACGTGCGCGGCATCATCCGGCAAACCCAGCTGACGCAGGACGCCCAGCGCCTGCGCGGCGAAGGCTTCGTTGAGTTCGATGACGTCCATATCGTTGATGCTGAGACCGGCACGCTCCAGCACCCGGCGGGTGGCAGGCACCGGTCCGAGCCCCATTAAACGTGGCTCCACGCCTGCCGTTGCCATCGCCACGATCCGCGTGCGGGGGATTAATCCCTGCGCCAGCGCCATTTTCTCGCTGGCGATGATTAACGCCGCCGCACCGTCGTTGACGCCGGACGCATTCCCCGCCGTCACCACCCCGTTCTTACGGAACGGCGTTTTCAGCCCGGAAAGCTGTTCGAGCGTGGTCTCTGCGCGCGGATGTTCATCCACGCTGAATTCGGTGACCGTCCCTTTTTTACCCGGTACCCGTACCGGCACGATTTCCTGCGCCAGAATGCCGTTCTGTTGCGCCAGAGCGGTTCGTTGCTGGCTGCGCAGCGCGAACGCGTCCTGATCGGCACGGCTGACATTTAACAATTCAGCTACATTCTCTGCCGTTTCCGGCATACTGTCAGTTCCGAATTGCTGATGCATGAGCGGATTCACAAATCGCCAGCCGATGGTGGTATCAAAGATCTCCGCCTGGCGCTGAAACGCGGCGGTGGCTTTCCCCATCACAAACGGTGCGCGGGACATGGACTCGACGCCGCCCGCCATCAGCAGGTCGCCATCACCTGCTTTAATAGCGCGAGCAGCGAAGCCTATTGCGTCCAGACCCGAGCCGCACAGGCGGTTAATGGTGGTTCCGGATACCGTCTGCGGCAATCCGGCCAGCAGCGCCGACATTCGCGCCACGTTGCGGTTATCTTCCCCCGCCTGGTTGGCGCACCCGAAAATCACATCATCAATCCGTTCCAGGTCGAGCTGCGGGTAGCGGTCCAGCAGCGCACGCAGCGGTACGGCACCGAGATCGTCCGTTCGCACGGCAGAAAGCGCGCCGGCGTAGCGCCCCACTGGCGTTCGAACGCCATCACAAATAAATGCGTCACGCATCAGGCCTCTCCTGTGACAGTGCCGCCGATGCGGTGTGATTTTCCGCGGAACAGGGCGACGGTTTTCTGTTGCTGGTTCTGAATTTCAATGTCGTACACGCCGGTCAGTTTGCCCTGATGCATCACCCGCGCGGTGGCGGTGAGCTTATCTCCGGCAAAGCCCGGACGCAGAAAATCGATCGAGCAGCCGGAGGCCACCGCCGCCAGCCCCTGGCTGTTGCAGGCGTAGGCAAAGGCGGTGTCTGCCAGCGAAAAAAGTTGGCCGCCGTGACAGGTTTTGTGGCCGTTGAGCATCTGCGGGGTGATGGTCATGGTCACCACCGCGTAGCCCTCGTCCATATCGACAATGTCCATCCCCATCGCCTGCGCGCAGGCGTCCTTTTCGTACATCGTGCGGGCGTTATGCCAGGCGTTATGACTCATAGCTACTCTCCAGAAGCGCCCGCTGGCGCAGCAGTGAACAGGGGCGATAACGTTCTTCGCCGTAATGTCGTTGCAGGTTCTCCAGCAGGGTCAGCAGGCGCTGCCAGCCCAGACGCTCGCCCCACGCGATCGGGCCGCTCGGGTAGTTCACGCCCAGACGCATGGCGGTGTCGATATCCTTCTCGCTGGCGACCCCCTTTTGCAGGGCATCCAGCGCTTCGTTAGCAATCATTGCCAGCGTGCGCCAGACCAGCAGACCGGGATAATCGGCAATTTGCACCACCCGGTGCGCCTGCTGTTGCAGGTAGCGGATGGCTTTTTGCGTCGCGGTGTGCGGGTTGCTGGCGGCCGCCGCAATCACCGCCACGTCACGCTCAATACGGTCCATCACCACTACCGGGCCGTTGAGGCGCAGCGCCAGTGCCTGAGCGGTTTCCCCCTGCGTTTCAACCAGATACACATCATCAATTTCTGTGACACCGTCACGTCTTTTTTCCACGCGCATCGGGCTGTAGCTGTCATTTACGGTCTCAACCCACTGCACGACGGGTTTCTCCCCCTGCCAGTCGTAAACCCCTTTTCCGCTCTTTTTACCCAGCCTTCCGGCCAGCACCAGCTCCTGCTGCACCAGCGAAGGCAGGAAACGACGCTCCTGCCAGAAGGCGTTAAACACCGAGCAGGTCACCGCAAAGTTGACGTCCTGACCAATCAGGTCGGTCAGCTCCAGCGGCCCCATCGGAAAACCGCCGCCCTCGCGCAGCGCAGCGTCAATCACCTCCGGTGGGGCGACCTGCTCTTCAAGCGCACGCCAGGCTTCGGAATAAAACGGGCGCGCGACGCGGTTGACGATGAACCCAGGCGTTGACTGGCAGCGAACGGGTTGTTTACCCCAGTTCAGCGCCAGTTCACACAGCGCGTCTGCCACTTCCGCAGAGGTCGCCAGCCCGCTGACCACCTCCACCAGCTTCATCACCGGCGCGGGGTTAAAGAAGTGCAGCCCCGCCACGCGCTCCGGATGATTCACGTCTGCCGCAATCGCCGTGACGGAAATGGACGATGTGTTGCTGGTCAGCAGCGTCTGGGGCGGACAGATCTCCGCCAGCTGCGCAAACAACGCCTTTTTCACCTCCAGCCGTTCGGAGGCCGCTTCAATCACCAGTTCGGCCGCGGAAAGCGCGGTGATATCCGTCACCGGAAGCAGTCGGGCCAGGATCTGGGCGCTGGCATCGGCGGAGAGCTTTCCGCGCGTTACCCGGGAAGCCAGACGCTGGCGAATCCCGTCGATGGCGCGTGAAATCGCATCTTCGGCGATGTCATAAAGCAGAACCTGATGGCCGTGGCTGGCGGCAACTTCGGCAATGCCCGCGCCCATCGTGCCGCTGCCAATCACGGCGACCGTGCGTATGTTCAGCATCTTATTTCCCCGTAAAGTTCGGCGTGCGCTTCGCCAGGAAAGCGCTGACGCCTTCGCGGTAGTCGTCGCTGCGACCGGCCAGACGTTGATAGTCGCGCTCCAGGTCAAGCTGGGCATCCAGGGTGTTGGTTTCCGCGGCGTTAATGGCCTGCTTGATCAGCCCCAGCCCAAAGGTTGGCTGAGACGCAAAGTGCAGCGCCATCTGCTGCGCGGTAGTGGAGAGCTGGTCGTCATCCACCACCTGCCAGATCATTCCCCACGCCTGCGCCTGTTCGGCGCTGAGTTTATCGCCGAGCAGCGCCAGTCCCATGGCGCGGGCACGTCCGGCCACGCGTGGCAGCAGCCAGGTGCCGCCGCAGTCCGGCACTAAGCCGAGCTTGCTGAAGGCCATCACAAAGTTGGCAGAACGGGCGGCAATCACCATGTCGCAGCCGAGCGCCAGCGTGGCGCCCGCGCCGGCCGCTACGCCGTTGACTGCACAAATGACCGGCTTCGGCAGTTTTGCCAGGCGGCGTACCAGGGGGTTATAGAAGGTTTCAACCGACATCCCCAGGTCCGGTGCCGGGCCGTTGGGGTCGACGTTGCGGTCGTTCAAATCCTGCCCGGCGCAAAAACCGCGCCCTGCGCCGGTGATCAGCAGGCAGCGGATGGTGTCATCGCGCTCGGCCTGTTTCAGGCATTCTGCAAGCTGCTGATGCATCACGTCATTAAAGCTGTTCAGACGCTCCGGACGGTTCAGCGTAATGGTCATTACGCCCTGTTCTACTTGACTGAGAATACATTCCACAATTAGCGTCCTTTAAAGTCGGGGGTGCGTTTTTGCAAGAAAGCGTCGATACCTTCCCGGCGGTCTTCGGTGGCAGAGAGCAGCGTAAAAAGCTGACGCTCCTGCATCAGGCCAGCCTGCAGAGGCACCTCCTGAGACTGACGAAGCGCCTGTTTCGCCGCCTGCAGCGCCAGCGGGGAATGGCGCGCCATCACTGCCGCCTGCTTCAGGGCATACTCCAGCGTCAGGGATGCCGGGAAGACATCGCTGACCAGCCCGGTGCTCATCGCCTGCTGCGCAGTAATGCTCTCTCCGGTCAGCACCATTTTGCTGGCAAGGGATTTACCGACGCTGCGGATCAGTCGCTGGGTACCGCCCGCCCCCGGCATAATGCCGAGGGTGATTTCCGGCAGGCCAAATCGTGCGTTATCCCCGGCAATCACCACGTCGCACAGCAGCGCAAGTTCACATCCGGCGCCCAGCGCGAAACCGTTGACGGCGGCGATCAGCGGTTTGTTAAACGCGTTAATGCGCGCCCACAGTTGCGGGCGGATATCGTTCAGGGTGGCTGGCAGGTCTTTCTCTGCCATTTCGTTGAGATCGGCCCCGGCGGCAAAGCAGCGTTCGTTGCCGTAGATCACACAGGCCGAGATGTCGGCATCAACCGCAGCGCTTTCCAGCGCGTCGGCTAATTGCGTCAACAGGGCGTTATTCAGGGCATTACGCGCCGCCGGACGGTTCAGCGTCAGCTGCAGCACGCGGCCATGACGGGTAACAGTCAGTTCGCTCATGCCATCCCCTTTGCGTCAAAGTCGACGATCACGTCGGCGGTGAGCGGCAGTGACTGACAGCTCAGCACATACCCGGCGGCCAGCTCGTCCGGCTCCAGACTGTAGTTGGTCGCCATGTCCACCTTCCCGCGCAGCACTTTGCATTTACAGGTCGCGCACACGCCGCCTTTGCAGGCATAAGGCAGGTCCGCCCCCTGACGCAGGGCAGCATCGAGGATGCTTTCGTCGTCTGCCGTCAGGGTAATTTCGCGGTCGCGCCCGTCCTGTCGCACGGTCACTTTCTGCCCTTCCGCCTGCACGTTTACCGTGCGTTTCACGGCGGTCCCCGGCGTATTAAAGCGTTCAAGATGAATGGATTTTTCCGGCATCCCCAGCGCCTTCAGCGCGGCTTCGGCCTCGTCCATCATCGACGACGGGCCGCAGATAAACGCGTCGTCGTACTGACGGAAGTTGATCAGGGTTTTCGCCAGCGCCTGCAGCTTTTCCCCGTCGATGCGGCCATACAGCAGATCGCTGTCCAGCCGCTCCTGGCTGAAGATGGAGACCAGCTGCAGCCGCTGCGGATATTTATCTTTCAGGTCCGCCAGCGCCTGGCGGAACATCATGCTCTGACTGCTGCGGTTGCCGTAAATCAGAGTGAAATGGCTGTTCGGTTCGGTGGCCAGCGTGGCGGAGAGGATCGCCAGCATCGGGGTGATGCCGGAGCCTGCGGCTATCGCCAGGTAGTGGCCTTCACGTTCGGCCTGCGGCTGATAGCCAAATTGCCCCTGCGGAACCATCACCTCCAGCGCCATGCCTGCTTTGATCTCATCCCGGGCATAGCGGGAAAAACGCCCGCCTTCGATGGCTTTGACCGCCACGCTGATCTCACCCGGCGCGGTACTCCGGCAGATGGAGTAACAGCGGCGCAGCTCGTCCCCGCCCAGCTTCGTTTTCAGCGTCAGGTGCTGTCCGGGGCGAAAGCGGTAGGCTTCCTGCAGCGCCTGCGGCACCGCAAACGTGATGGTCACCGCGTCGCGGGTTTCGGGTTCCACTTTTGCCACTGTTAATGAATGAAACGTTGTCATGGCAGCCTCAAATGCATTTGAAATAGTCGAAGGGTTCGCGGCAGGTGTTGCAGCGGTAAAGCGCTTTGCAGGCCGTCGAACCAAATTCACTGATTAGCGCGGTGTCGGTACTGGCGCAGCGCGGGCAGCTCACCTCCAAAGGTGCGTGCGCGTGGCAGCTATGCCCCACGGGCGGGCTGATGCCGTAAGCCCGCAGGCGTTCGCGCGCGTCGGCGGTCATCCAGTCGGTGGTCCAGGCAGGGTCAAGCTGGAGCACAATGTGCACCGGGGTAAAGCCATGCGCGGTCATCACGTCGCGGATCGCCCCCAGCAGGTGTTCCGTTGCCGGGCAGCCCGAATAGGTTGGCGTGAAGCCAATCACCCAGCCTTCCCCCTGTGCCTTGACGCTGCGCACCATGCCTAAGTCGGTGATGGTTAATACCGGCACTTCCGGGTCCGGGATCTGGCTTAACAGCGACCAGATCTGCGGGATTTGCGCCGGTGCGATGTCGACGAGACGTTGCATAGCCTTCTCCTTTACCACTGCTGACCGGGATACGCGCGCTGGAGATACTGCATTTCTGCCAGCATCGGCCCCAGATGTTCGGTATGCAGCCCCTTCTTACCCCCGCTGCGGTACGCCACCTCGTCGGGTACGCTCAGGCTGGCTTCTTTAAGACCGGCATACACTTCGCTTTCCCACGGCTGGCGCAGGGTGCGTGGGTCCACCGCCACGCCGGAATGTATCAGCGCCAGCTCAACGTCATCGGCGTCAAACAGCTCTGCCGTAAAGCGCCACAGGTTATCGATGGCCTGCTGCATTTTTTGTGCGGACGTTTCGGTCCCGTCGCCCAGGCGTACCAGCCAGCCGCGGCTAAAACGCAGGTGGTAGCGCGCCTCTTTGATCGCTTTGGCGGCGATGGCGGCAAGCTGGCCGTCAGTGCTGCGGGTCAGGCGCTCATACAGCGCCACGTTCCAGGCATCCATCAGGTACTGACGGGCAATCGTGTCGGCGAAATTGCCGTTGGGTTGCTCCACCAGCAGGACATTGCGGAACTGGCGCTCGTCGCGCCCAAACGCCAGGGTATCTTCGTCGCCCTCACCTTCACATTCAGCGGCGTAGGCCAGGAAATTGCGCGCCTGGCCCAGCAGATCAAGACCGATATTGGCCAGCGCGAGATCGATCTCCAGCTCCGGCGCGTGGCCGCACCAGGCCCCCAGACGCTGGGAGAGCACCAGACCGTTGTCGCCCAGACGCAGGGCATAGGCTGTGACTGTTTTCATCCTTCGCCTCACATGTGCTCGATGCCATCGGGGATGGTGTAGAACGTCGGATGGCGGTAAACCTTGCTTTCCGCCGGATCGAAAAATTCGCCGCTCTCTTCCGGCTGGGAGGCAATAATCTCGCTCGCCTTCACCACCCAGATAGAACATCCTTCACTGCGACGAGTGTAAGCATCGCGCGCATTTTCCAGCGCCATGCGATCGTCGGCGGCATGCAGGCTGCCCACGTGACGGTGGGACAACCCTTGTTTGCTGCGTACGAACACTTCGTACAGCGGCCAGTAGACATTGCTCATGATTATTTCCTCTTATGCGGCCTGACGGGCGCGTTGTTTTTCTGCGTGGGCCAGGGCGGCTTCCCGCACCCACGCCCCGTCTTCCCAGGCTTTACGTTTCGCGGCCAGTCGTTCGTGGTTGCAGATACCGCGCCCGTTAATCACCTCTTCAAATTCCTGCCAGTCGATTTCGCCGAAGCGGTAGTGACCGCTCTCTTCATCAAAACGCAGGTCGGGATCCGGCACCGTCATGCCCAGCATCGCCACCTGCGGCACCGTGTTGTCGACAAAACGCTGACGCAGCTCGTCGTTTCCGAAGCGTTTGATTTTCCAGGCCAGGCTGCGGGCGCTGTTTGGCGAGTTATCGTCGTTCGGCCCGAACATCATCAGCGCAGGCCACCAGAAGCGATTGATGGCGTCCTGCAGCATCTGGCGCTGCGCCTCACTTCCCTGGGCCAGCGCCATGCAGGCTTCAAAGCCCTGACGCTGGTGGAAGCTCTCTTCTTTGCAGATTTTCACCATCGCCCGGGCATACGGACCGTAAGAGGTGCGGCACAGCGCCACCTGATTGACGATGGCAGCCCCGTCCACCAGCCAGCCGATGACACCGATGTCGGCCCAGCTCAGGGTGGGATAGTTAAAAATGGAGGAGTACTTCATCTTGCCGTCGAGCATCTTCTGGTAGATGTCTTCCCGTGCGCAGCCCAGCGTTTCTGCCGCGCTGTAGAGGTAAAGTCCGTGTCCGGCTTCATCCTGTACTTTCGCCAGCAGAATCGCTTTTCGGCGCAGCGTGGGTGCGCGGGTGATCCAGTTACCTTCCGGCAGCATGCCGACGATTTCGGAATGCGCATGCTGACCAATCTGGCGGATCAACGTTTTACGGTAGGCGTCAGGCATCCAGTCCTGAGGCTCAATCGCCGTCTCCTGCGCTATGCGCTGCTCAAACCGTTGTTCTTGCGTCACGTCATCACCTTTATGATTCGTTAGTTTGCAAATTAAAGCGAAATGATGAATCACTTTGTTTTTTAAAAGTTACACAAAGGTTAAATATAACCCCAAGAATTGTTTCCTTGTTTTGTGATGGTGCTCGCAAGGCTTTTGCTACTGCCCTTGCAGAAAGCGGTCTGACGGACTGCAATTCATCAGGCCAGATCACAGCATTAACAATTCATTAAAATCTCAGCTTGCTTTTTATGATTCATAATTAAACTATTAATGGTGAAATTACGTAACATTTGGAGATAAGCGATGCAGCAGTTAGCCAGCTTCTTGTCCGGTACCTGGCAGTCTGGCCGGGGCCGTGAACGCGCCATTCATCACGCCATCAGCGGCGAAGCATTGTGGGAAGTCACCAGCGAAGGGGTGGATATGGCGGCCGCTCGTCGCTATGCGATTGAGCGCGGTGGCGAAGCGCTTCATAAGATGACCTTTATTGAACGTGCAGCCATGCTGAAAGCGGTAGCGAAACACCTGCTTAGCGAAAAAGAGACGTTCTATGCCCTCTCCGCCCAGACCGGGGCGACGAAAGCGGACAGCTGGGTGGATATTGAAGGCGGGATCGGCACTCTCTTTACTTACGCAAGCCTGGGCAGCCGGGAGCTGCCGGATGACACGCTGTGGCCGGAAGATGAGTTGATCCCGCTGTCAAAAGAAGGCGGTTTTGCCGCTCGCCACGTTCTGACCTCGAAATCCGGCGTGGCGGTACATATCAACGCCTTTAACTTCCCCTGCTGGGGGATGCTGGAAAAGCTGGCGCCGACCTGGCTTGCCGGGATGCCCGCCATCATTAAACCGGCCACCGCCACCGCGCAGGTGACACAGGCGATGGTGAAATCTATCGTGGACAGCGGACTGGTGCCGGACGGCGCCATTAGCCTGATTTGCGGCAGCGCGGGAGACCTGCTTGACCATCTCGACAGCCAGGACGTGGTGACTTTTACCGGCTCCGCCAGTACCGGGCAAAGCCTGCGCGTTCACCCGAATATTGTGGCGAACGCGATACCGTTCACCATGGAGGCCGACTCCCTGAACTGCTGCGTGCTGGGTGAAGACGTCACGGCGGAGCAGCCGGAGTTTGCCCTGTTTATCCGGGAAGTCGTTCGCGAGATGACCGCCAAAGCCGGACAAAAATGTACCGCTATCCGCCGTATCATCGTCCCCCAGAATCAGATTGATGCCGTCAGCCAGGCGCTGATTGCCCGGCTGGAAAAAGTGGTGGTGGGTGATCCGGCGCAGGACGGGGTGAAGATGGGCGCGCTGGTGAATGCCGAACAGCGCGCCGACGTGCAGGAGAAAGTGGACCAGTTGGTTACGGCGGGATGCCAGATCCGTCTGGGTGGCAAAGCGGATTTACAAGCCGCGGGCGCGTTCTTCCCACCGACCCTGTTGTTCTGTCCGCAGCCGGACGAAACCCCTGCGGTGCACTCAACTGAAGCTTTCGGCCCGGTAGCGACGCTGATGCCGTATCGCCACACAGAGCACGCGATGGCGCTTGCCCGCGCGGGCGGCGGCAGCCTCGCAGGAACGCTGGTTACCGCTGATTTAGCCCTTGCCCGCCAGTTCATTGCCGGTGCGGCACGTGCCCACGGTCGTATTCAGATCCTCAACGAGGAATCATCCAAAGAGTCCACCGGCCACGGCTCCCCGCTGCCGCAGCTGGTGCACGGCGGTCCGGGTCGCGCGGGCGGCGGTGAGGAACTGGGCGGCCTGCGCGCGGTGAAGCACTACCTGCAGCGCACGGCGATTCAGGGCAGTCCGACCATGCTGGCGGCCATTGGCAAGCAGTGGGTGCGCGGCGCAACCGTGCAAGAAGATCGCGTGCATCCGTTCCGCAAATACTTTGAGGAGCTGCAGCCGGGCGATAGCCTGCTGACGCCGCGTCGCACCCTGACGGAAGCGGATATTGTGAACTTTGCCTGTCTGAGCGGGGATCACTTCTACGCCCATATGGACAAGATTGGTGCGGCAGAGTCGATCTTTGGCGAACGGGTGGTTCACGGTTACTTCCTGATCTCCGCCGCAGCGGGACTGTTCGTCGATGCGGGGGTCGGACCGGTGATTGCCAACTACGGTATGGAAAACCTGCGCTTTATCGAGCCGGTCAAACCGGGCGACACCATTCAGGTGCGCCTCACCTGCAAACGCAAAACGCTGAAGAAGCAGCGCACCGCGGAAGAAAAACCGACGGGCGTGGTGGAGTGGGCGGTTGAGATTTTCAACCAGCACCAGCAGGCCGTTGCGCTCTACTCCATCCTGACGCTGGTGGCGCGCCAGCGGGGTGAATTCTAACACCTTACCTTCACCGCCTTCCCTGCCGGGTGGCGCGATGCTTACCCGGCCTACGACGACCTGCCGGGTGTGACACCGTCCCGCTCTTTTTTTAACCTGGCAAGTGCAACAAATAACCTGGCAGATGCAGGCAAACGCTTTTCTCAGGCGTCTGTCAGGATAAGGCTGACACAACACAATAAACACAACAAGATGAGGTCTACGATGGGAAGCAATTCTTCTTTTTCTGCCCGTAGAACGGCACTGGCCATGGCCGTTGCGCTGTGTTGCGCCTGGCAATCCCCTGTTTTCGCCCACGGCAGCGAGGCGCATATGGTCCCGATGGACAAAACGCTGCAGGACTTCGGCGCAGACGTGCAGTGGGACGATTACGCACAGATGTTCACCATTGCGAAAGACGGCGCCTTTGTGAAGGTCAAACCGGGCGCAAAAACCGCTATCGTCAACGGTAAAACCCTCACGCTTGAGGTGCCGGTGGTGATGAAAGGCAACAAGGCCTTTATCTCAGAGACGTTCATCAACGATGTTTTCCAGTCCGGTCTCGATCAGACCTTCCAGGTTGAAAAAAGTCCTCACCCGTTAAATGCGCTCACGGCAGACGAAATTAAGCAAGCCGTAGAGATTGTTAAAGCCTCTGCGGATTTTAAACCGAATACCCGCTTTACCCAGATCGCCCTTGCGGAGCCAGAGAAAGCCAAAGTGTGGGACTATGTGCTCAACGGTACGGCAGTCGATGCCCCTCGCCAGGCGAAGATCGTCATGCTCGACGGAAAGCATGTCATCGAGAGCCTGGTGGATCTGAAGGATAAAAAAATTCTGCGCTGGGAACCGGTCAAAGACGCGCACGGCATGGTGCTGTTGGATGATTTCACCGCGGTTCAGCAGATCATTAACGACAGTACTGAATTTGCTGAGGTGCTTAAAAAGCACGGCATAACCGACCCGAAAAAAGTGATTACCACGCCGCTGACCGTCGGCTATTTCGACGGTAAAGATGGCCTTAAGCAGGAAGACCGTTTGCTGAAAGTGGTGAGCTATCTGGATGTCGGCGACGGCAACTACTGGGCACATCCGATTGAAAACCTGGTGGCGGTGGTCGACCTTGAGCAGAAGAAGATCCAGAAGATTGAAGAAGGTGCCGTTATCCCGGTTCCCCTGACCCCGCGTCCCTATGATGGCCGCGACCGCATAGAGACACCGAAAAAACCACTCGACATTATTGAACCGGAAGGCAAGAACTACACCATAACCGGCGACAGAGTGCACTGGCAGAACTGGGATTTCCATCTGAGCCTGGACTCGCGCGTGGGCCCGATGATCTCAACCGTCACGTATAACGACAACGGCAAGAAACGTCAGGTGATGTATCAGGGGTCGCTCGGCGGCATGATTGTCCCTTACGGCGATCCGGACGTGGGCTGGTACTTTAAAGCCTATCTCGACTCCGGCGACTACGGCATGGGCACCCTGACCTCGCCGCTGGTGCGGGGTAAAGACGTGCCATCCAACGCCGTGATGCTCAATGAAACCATCCCGGACTATACCGGCGCGCCGATGGAGATCCCGCGCGCAATCGCCATTTTCGAACGCTATGCGGGGCCGGAATACAAGCATCAGGAGATGGGTCAGCCAAACGTCAGCGCCGAGCGCCGTGAACTGGTGGTGCGCTGGGTGAGTACCGTCGGTAACTACGATTACATCTTCGACTGGGTATTCCACGAGAACGGCACCCTCGGCATTGATGCTGGCGCGACGGGTATCGAAGCCGTGAAAGGCGTTCAGGCCAAAACCATGCATGACGCCACCGCCAAAGACGATACCCGTTACGGCACGTTGATTGACCACAACATTGTCGGCACCACGCACCAGCACATCTATAACTTCCGTCTTGATATGGATGTCGATGGTATTAACAACAAGCTGGTGGCGATGGATCCGGAAGTGAAACCCAATACCGCCGGTGGCCCGCGCACCAGTACCATGCAGGTCAATCAGTACGACATTGATACCGAACAGCAGGCGGCACAGAAATTTGACCCGGGCACTATTCGCCTGCTGAGCAACACCCGTAAAGAGAACCGCATGGGCAACCCGGTCTCGTATCAGATTATTCCCTACGCGGGCGGCACCCATCCGGTGGCAACCGGCGCGAAATTTGCCCCGGATGAGTGGATCTACCATCGCCTGAGCTTTATGGATAAACAGCTGTGGGTGACCCGTTACCACCCGGATGAACTCTATCCGGAAGGTAAATTCCCTAACCGCTCCATCCACGACACGGGACTGGGACAGTACAGCAAAGATAACGAGTCGCTTAACGATCAGGATGACGTAGTCTGGATGACCACCGGCACGACCCATGTCGCCCGTGCTGAAGAGTGGCCGATCATGCCAACGGAATGGGTGCATGCCCTGCTTAAACCGTGGAACTTCTTCGACGAGACGCCAACGCTCGGAAAGAAAAAAGACGAAAAATAACCCACCGCCGGGCAATCGCCCGGTTTTTTTTGCCCTGCCGTTTGAGGATCGTCCATGCTTGCTTATAGTTACAGATATCTCACCTGCATGATTTATCCCCCGGACGGGAAAGGGCTTTATGGAAAAAAGAAAAAAACCGACACTGGAACGCGCTACCTGGCCGACGCGCCACGCGATGGTCATGCATGGGCTGGCGATGAACCTGCCCTGGCTGGCGTTCGTCAACGTCAGCTTCGCCGTGATGATCCTGCTGCGACACGTCCTGCTTAAGGCCAGCGATCCGCTTTATCCTCATATACCGCAACTGACGACCCTGGTCGATGCCTCGATGCTCGGCATTATTATCCTCTCTGCCGCGTTGATCCTGATGGCCTGGCGGCGTATTGCGGGTATCAGCGTGGTGCTCTTTATCTGTAGCGCCATCTGGTCGGTATCCTGTTTTTTGTTTATTACCTATTTGCTGCTGCCCCACGTCTGGCCGCTGTGCGTAATTTTGTTACTCGCAGGGTTAACGGCGCTCTACTTTTACCCTGAGGGATTACTCGCCTTTGTGCTTCCGCTCTGGATCACTCTGCCGGTCGCAAGCTGGATACTCAACGATGGCCTCAACCTTCACTTTGTCATCATCTGGAGCGTGTTTACCCTGATCCTGATCTGCGGGCGTTTTATCCTGTTGAGCTGGTTTGATGAAGCCTGGCGTCGTAATCAGCAAAATCAACTGCTGATCTCACGGCTGGATGCGCTGGCGCATCAGGATCCGCTAACCAAAACCGCCAACCGCCGGAGAATGGAGGTGGTGCTGGAAAACGCGGTTGAGCAGAAGAAACCTTTCTCGCTGATTATGCTGGATATCGACTATTTCAAACGCTACAACGACACCTACGGCCACCAGGCGGGTGATGACTGCCTGACGCGCGTGGCGCGGGTGCTGAAGCAGTCGGTACGAACGCCGGACGACGTCGTATCACGTTACGGCGGCGAGGAGTTTGTGGTGATCCTTTTCAATTGCCCGCTAAACATCGCAGAAAAGGTTGCCATGCGTATTCAGGACGGGCTGCGCACGGAGGCCATACCGCATGGCGCCTCGACGGTCAGCGACCATGTGACCGTGAGCATGGGGATTGCCGGCATGACGGAGGGGTTAGCCGGCACCGAAATAATCGCCCGCGCCGATGCGGCGCTTTATCGGGCGAAAGAGGCCGGACGGGATCGGTGGTCGCTTTGAATAATGCCGGGTGGCGCTGCGCTTACCCGGCCTACAAAACCAGAGAAAGTAGGCCGGGTAAGGCGTAGCCGCCACCCGGCTTGTTTCTTAATACCGCACGCAAACCGACTTCGTCTCACACCATCCGTCCAGCCAGTCCGGGCCAAAGTCGCGACCGGTGCCAGACTGCTTCATGCCGCCGAACGGCAGGTTGGCGTCGATCAGCGTATGGCTGTTTACCCAGACGGTGCCCGCCTGCAGCCTGTCGGTGTACTCCAGCGCCTTGCTGATATTCTGCGTCCAGACGCTGGCGGTCAGGCCATATTCGGTGTCGTTTGCCAGCTGAAGCGCCTCTTCACCATCGGCAACGCGCACCAGATTGACCACCGGGCCAAACACCTCTTCGCGGGTTAAGCGCAGCGCGGCATCCGGGTTGACCACCAGCGTCGGCGAAACGTAATAGCCTTTCCCTTCCGGGCCACGGTTACCGACAATCAGCTCTGCGTGGCGAGATTGCGCTTCATCGAGGAAAGTCTGCACCTTGTCACAATGCGCACGCGACACCAGCGGGTTGATAAATGCTTCCGGGGACATGCCCGGCCCGACGCTCAGGGATTTCACCGCCTGTTCGAAGCCGCTGACCAGCGTGTCAAACAGCGGCGCTTCAATGTAGATACGGGAACTCGCCGCACACACCTGCCCCTGGTTCAGGAAGCTCCCGGTCATCAGGCCTTCGATCACCCACGCCGGGTCCGCATCTTTGAGTACGATAGCCGGGTTTTTGCCACCCAGTTCCAGGGTCACGCCTGTCAGGGTATCTGCCGCCGCGCGGGCAATTTGCTTGCCCGTCGCCGTTGAGCCGGTAAAGCTCACCTTTGCAATATGCGGATGCGAGGTCAGCGCTGCGCCGCACACCGCGCCGCTCCCGGTCACCACGTTGAATACCCCGTCCGGAATGCCCGCTTCACTGGCCAGTTCCGCCACGCGCAGCATGGTCAGCGGCGTGGTTTCTGATGGCTTGATGACAATCGAGCACCCCGCCGCCAGCGCAGGCATCACTTTCCACATCCCAATCATCAGCGGGAAGTTCCAGGGCACAATCCCGGCCACCACGCCAACCGGCTCTTTACGTGTCCATGCCTGATAACGCGCCCCCTGTGGCAGGGGAATAGAAAGGTCGAGGGTTTTGCCTGCAATTTTGGTGGTCAGCCCGGCGGTATAGCGCATCCAGTTCAGGGTACAACCCACTTCAAAGAGACGGGAAATGTTAATCGATTTCCCCTGCTCCAGCGTTTCAAGCTGGGCCAACTCCTCGCTGTGCTGTTCAACCAGATCGGCGAAACGGAGCAGGATCCGCTCGCGCTCCGCCGGTAATTTTCCGGCCCAGCTGCGGGCAACAAAAGCACGCCAGCCGGACATGACGGCACGGTCAACGTCATCGACGCTGGCATCGGCCGTCGAGGCAATCACCTCGCCCGTGGCCGGGTTATAGACGTTGAGCCGCTTTTCGCTGTCCGACGCGGCCTGACGCCCTTCAATCCACAGGCCATGATGTCGGTCTAAAAACTGCTGCACGGCAGGCTGAATAGCCACCTGAGATTCAGACATAGGATACTCCTTCGTTATTATTCGCAGGGTGTTCATCCAGTCTAAGAGGGGTTTCGCATTCTCGCTTTTGTCTCTGTGACATTCGCTTTGCCACCTGTGACAGGTGCCGCAAATCGTGATAATTCCACCTTATATCGCTGTTCCCGATGAGTGTTCTTTCCTATAGTCAGCCCAGAGCTCTGACAAAACGCAACATAAATGCAACAATGCGAAAACATTGACGATGCAGTGAGAGAAACGATGGCGTGTGCAAGCGAGCAGGAACAGTATCAGCAGTGGCTGGCGCAGATTAACCAGGTGTGCGGGCGTTTTAATGCACAGCCCACCGGGGGAAAATTCGTCGGCGAACTGGAGACCAGCTATGCGCGCAGCCTGAAGCTCAGCACCGTCACCGCCGGCGGCGTAAATCTGTTCCGCTCCCGTCAGGAGATCAAACAGAGTAATGATGCCTGGTTCTATACCGTCTTCCAGCTTGAGGGCAGTGCGGAAATTGAACAGGATGACCGTCGCGCTGTGCTCCGAACAGGCGATATCACGCTGCTTGACGCCTCCCGGCCCTGCTCAATCAACTGGCAGGAAAAATCCCGCCAGATTTCGCTGCTGGTACCCCGCCAGATTATTGAGCAACAGTGTCGTTTCCATGAGATTAGCTGCGCGCTCGCCCTCTCACGCTCGCTGCCAACGGTACAGCTGAGCCATCGCCTGCTGATGGAAAGCATGAACAACGCCGACCTGAGTGACCGGGAGAGCGAAGCCGCGCTCGAAGCCATGGTCTGCCTGCTGCGCCCCGCGTTTCAGCAACGCGACGTGATTCAGCCGCGCAAGGAACGCCAGTTCCAGCATGTCGTGGCGCTGATTGACGATCATATTCAGTCTGACTCTCTGCGCCCGGAGTGGATTGCCGCCGAGAGCGGGATGTCCGTGCGCAGCCTCTACCGCATGTTTGCCGAGAAGGGGCTGGTGGTCGCGCAGTACATTAAAAACCGTCGGCTGGATCTCTGTGCGCAGGTGCTGCGCTCTGCCGGGGATGATGAAAAGCTGGCGGGAATTGGCTACAGCTGGGGGTTCACCGACCATAGCCATTTTTCAACGGCCTTTAAGCAGCGTTTTGGCGTCTCGCCCGGCGAATACCGCAAGCGCCACCGCTAGCTATTTTTTCAGCCATTTGCCGTTAATTCCCTTCACGTATTCGCCCGGCTGCGCGCGGGCAACCAGTTTTTGCCCCGCCATTTTCGCCACTTCATCGACCGGTAAATTATTGCTGTCGGCCAGCTTCTGATAGCTCTCGGTGCGCGCCGCGTTAATACGGTTTACCAGCGCCAGCGTTTCAGCATCTTGTTGGATCGGGGCAATATACCCGCTGAGTGTTTCCCCCACGCGCCCCTGCGCCCGGGCATCATTTAAGGTCAGCGCAGCCGCCTGCGCATTCATCCCCAGAGCCAGTAGAATCAGAGCTAAACGTTTCATGGCATCCTCAGAACAGATCGCTGCGCGATTTCAGCAGGGTTTCAACGTCTTTATCGACCTTAATGTGGATCTCGTGTTCGATTTTGACATTCATATTGATGGTAATCGGCTCTTTCGGCGCAGCGACTTCAATACGCGGCGTACAGCCGGTCAGTAGCGCAGCAACGGCAACGGTGAGTACACCAGCCATCTTTTTCATTGTTGTTCCTCACTTTCCTTGCCAGTCGAACTACGGAGACCGGGTATCGCCGCGTGTTGCTCAAACCAGGTTTGCAGGTTGTCTCCAAAACGCAGGCTGCGCCAGAGGGTAAAGACATTCTCGTCATGGGTATAGTTCAGGTTGACGGAGCTGCTTTTGCCATCCACACGGCTGGTTCCCTTGATGGTCGCCTGCATGGTTAATTCACCCAGGTTATCTAAATTGATTCTTGTCCACGAACGAGAAATTTCCATATAGCGGAGCCAGTTGATCGCGGCACCCGCAACCATATTATCTTTCACGATGGCATCCGCCGTATCTTTGTCGATACGCAGCGTCATTGGGCCAGGGTTGGTCAGCCAGCCATCTTTAATGATCCATTTTTCATTGTCCAGCCAGAATGGCAGCGCCCCGCTTACCGGGCCTGACATGGCAAACTGTTTAGGATTGACGGCGCCGATCAGTTCACTTGACGAGATATTGTCCACGCGAAGCAGCGCCGGATCGTGCTGCGGCATCCGCAACTGCTGCATCGTAATCTTCCCGCCGAGGGTTTCCACTTTCACGTTGGTAAGCAGCAGCGGATTGTCCTCCGTCCAGGGATAATCCCCCTGTAGATCGGCGGTAATATTGCGCGCGGTCACCAGGTTTTCCACTTCGCCAATACGCAACGTAACCGGGCCGCGCGTGCCCAGGGACCAGGTCCCCTTGCTGAAGCGGAACGGCAGCACAAAATCGACACCGTTGATCTGGTTATCCGGCATCCAGGCGCTACCGGCTTTCAGCACGCCGTGCCCCCCCGCCTCAAAGCCCTGATCGGCCGCCGCCGAGAAAGCCACCTGCGCATAGAGTTCCCCGTCACGCAGCGTCATTTTCCAGTCCGGAGGGATCAGAGGCTGGAACACGGTGAGCGACTGTTTCGGCCACCAGGCCTGCCCGCGCAGACGTTCACCATCCCAGCGACCATTCACCTGTACCGGGCCGATTTTCTCTGCATGGAGGTCGCCCTTAAACTGGAACACCGTCGGATCGGTGCCGTCGACGCTAAAGGTCAGCACCGACGGTGGCAGCGTGCTGCCACCGGAGAAACGGGTTTGCCCGGCATTGAGCGCCAGCGCGCCGCTGAACGTCGGCTTTTCGGCGTCACGGAACCAGCGCACGGGTTGATCCAGCACCAGACGCGGCGTGCTGACCTCCATGGTTCCATACTGGAGCTTGTCAAAACCGGTGGAGAGCGCCGTGAGCTCAATGAGTTTGTCACGCCACTCGCCTTTCCCGGCGACATCCCAGCGGGCATGCATCGGCGTAAAACTCCCTTTTCCCCAGTAGCGCCACTGCCAGAGACCGCTGTCGGGTAAAAAGTCGTTCGCCTGCCCGTCCAGATGCAGTTCAAAATCGCCCATCTCGTTTTCATGGGCACGCAGGATAGCCTGTAACCGCCCGTCCACGCCCTTCTGCGTCAGCTTCACACCTGCCAGCGGCCAGCGGATTTCATCGATATCAAGCGAGTCAATGATGCGCCCGCGCGAGCGAAGCAGTGCGCCCGGTTCAAAGGCGAGTTGCGGTTCATATAGGCTGCCAGTCAGTGTTGCCGGCAGTTTGGCATAAAGAATGAGGTCGTTTTGCTTCGCCTCACCGCTCAGATGCAGCGGCATATCGCTGTTTTCCATACTGAGCCTGCCGGGCCCAATATTGAGTACCGCGTTGCCTTTCCCCGCATCACCATGGGTAAGCACGTTCAAACGCCCGGTCAGGGTGGCTTTCTCAAGCCCCTGCTGCCAGTTATCGGCGCGAAGCGAAACGCGTCCGCTCAGCGGCATACCGGACAGATCCCAGTTCCAGCGCCCGTCACTGATGTTCAGCTGTTCCGTCGTAACTTGCCACGGCAGATCGAGCAGTGGATCAGGGTTGTCTCGCGCCATCACCACCAGTTGTCCACGGTTGTCTTCCCAGTCCAGATCGGCATCGACGAGAGACGTCAATTGTGGCACGTTTAAGGTCGCCACCGCGTGGCCTTTTACCGGCACGCCATCCGGCACCAGCGGCAGAGTGAACTCCCCCACCAGTTTGATGGGCTGCGGCTGATCGGGTAGCTGAACATCGAACTGGCTGACCGAAAGCGTCTGGCCGCGAAGCGTTCCTTGAATGCTCACCCGCTCGCCTTTATAGGCTATCTCCTGGCTGGACGGGGTCAGCGAGGCCTTCAGCTCACCCTGCCACTGCTGCCAGGGCGAGAGGGTGAGACGGTGAATGGTCAGCCAGGTATTCGGTAATACCGCCTGCCACTGCGCCAGCGTTTTGGGGGCAACGGTCGACGGCGCGGATTGGGGAATTTTGCTGAGGCAGACGGCGTTAAGATCCAGCGCGCCGATATCCAGCTGCCAGCGGCTCGGATGTGACAGCGTCACGTTCTCAATGCGAGCAATTTCGCACTCTTCAACCAGATAGCGGAGATCGGGGATCACCAGCGCATGACGAGTCATTTTAGGACTCTCTTCGAAAGCGATACGCGTCCCGACGGGAAGCCAGATCCCTGCAAGCGTCGGTACCCACTGAGCGAGCGTCATCAGCAGCGTCAGCGGCAATAAGATGAACAGCAGTAAAAGCGCAAGTGCGGCTTTGTATTTACCCTTCATGGGCAGTTAATATCCTGATTTAGCGAAAGAATTAAGCCGACGATGCCTTTCATTGTCGCATGTTTAGCCAGTCAGTTGAAGGAAATGCCATTTTTAAGGATAGATGCTCTAGAATAATTCATAGAACTTATTGAATTCAATAATATTTTAGAAATTGTAAGATAATTTTAATCATGCTAACGTGAATGCAAAATCACTGGAGAAAGTCTTATGAAACTCGCGGTATATAGCACAAAGCAGTACGACAAAAAGTATCTGCAACATGTTAACGAAGCTTACGGGTTTGAGCTTGAATTTTTCGACTTTCTGCTGTCCGAAAAAACCGCCAAAACGGCGCACGGCTGTGAAGGCGTCTGCATTTTTGTTAACGATGACGGCAGTCGTCCGGTGCTGGAAGAGTTGAAAAAACAGGGAGTGAAGTATATCGCCCTGCGCTGTGCAGGCTTTAACAACGTGGATCTCGATGCGGCGAAAGAGCTGGGGCTGAAGGTGGTGCGCGTTCCGGCCTACTCCCCGGAAGCCGTCGCGGAACATGCGATTGGCATGATGATGTCGCTCAACCGTCGTATTCACCGCGCTTATCAGCGCACCCGTGATGCCAACTTCTCGCTGGAGGGGCTGACCGGCTTTACCATGTACGGTAAAACCGCAGGGGTGATCGGGACCGGGAAAATTGGCGTCGCTGCCCTGCGGATCCTCAAAGGCTTTGGCATGCGTCTGCTGGCGTTTGATCCGTATCCAAGCGCCGCGGCGCTGGAGATGGGCGTGGAATATGTTGACCTGCCGACCCTGTTCTCGCAGTCTGATGTGATCTCCCTGCACTGCCCGCTGACGCCGGAAAACTATCACCTGCTGAACCAGGCGGCGTTTGACCAGATGAAGGACGGCGTGATGATCATCAACACCAGCCGTGGTGGCCTGGTTGACTCTCAGGCCGCTATCGAAGCGCTGAAAACCCAGAAAATTGGCGCGCTCGGGATGGACGTGTATGAGAACGAACGCGATCTGTTCTTTGAAGACAAGTCCAACGATGTGATTCAGGACGACGTGTTCCGCCGCCTGTCTGCCTGTCATAACGTCCTGTTTACCGGTCACCAGGCGTTTCTGACGGCTGAAGCGCTGATCAGCATTTCAGAAACCACGCTGGGCAACCTGCAGCAGCTGGAAAAAGGCGAAGCCTGCCCTAACGAGCTGGCATAAGTATGACGCCGGGTGGCGGCTATGCCCCACCCGGCGTACTGTCTGTTTCCCAGGTTCGGTGAGCAACGCGCCACCAGAGCAGGACGGCCACCAGCGCAATCGCGCTCAGCACGCTGAATGCCGTCGCAAAGGAGTAATGCCCGGCTATCGTGCCGGTTAACGCCGGGCTCATCGATGCCCCAACGCCCTGCATCAACATCACCACGCTCTGCCCGGCATTGACGTGCCCGCTCCCTCGCAACAGCACAACAATAAACGACGGTACCACGACGCCTAGGATGCCTGCGGCCAGCCCGTCGAGAATTTGCACCGGGATCATCATCAACGGCGCGTCCGTGGACGCCGCCAGCGCCGCACGCACCGGCATCACCAGCAGCGCCAGCATAATTAATCTCCAGTAGCCGTAGTGTTCTATTCTCCGTGCGACCCAAATGGCGACGGGGATCATCACGGCCTGAGAAATAATGACAGTGCCCGCTGCATACAAGCCGGGGTTGATTGAGGCGGGTGCCGCCGCAACCCTCATGCTGAGCATCGGTAACAGCGCAGCGTTCGCCAGATGAAACAGGAGCAGCGTCAGTCCGGTAACAAACAGCGCCCGGTTTTTAATCAGCACCGCAAAGCCCGGAACAGGCAGGTTCGCTGGAGAGGACAACCCGCGCGCGGCATTGTTGTCGATATCCTTATTGCGAATGGCAAGCAGCGCACACAACGTTAGCAACGTCGTACAGGTCATCAGCAGGAAAATTCCGCCGACGCCCCAGTACCAGGCAATGCCGCCAGCCATCAGTGCGGTCATAAAATTGCCCGCATGATTAAACGCCTCATTTTTGCCCATCTGCGCGCTGAACCCACTCTGGCCGGTCAGCCCTAAGGTAATTCCGGTGATCAATGGCCCCACAAACGCCGCACAGATGCCGGTGATAATTTGTGAAACGGCGACAACGCCGCTCTGCTGGCTAAACCAGAGCAGAAGCGTGCTCAGGGTGATCAACAGGCAAAGCAGCGCGAGTACAGCGCGTTTGTTTCGGGAGGTGTCGGTGATGAATCCCGCCGGGAGCGTGGCCAGTAAACCCGCCAGCCCGCCCGCCGTCATCAGAATACCAATATCATCGGGCGTCCAGTGACGTTCGGTGAGAAAAATACCGAGAAAAGGGCCGAGGCCATCGCGGACATCCGCAATGAAAAAACTGGTCAGGCATAACGCCCGTAGCGAACGAAGAGACATACTGCCTGCCTTTACAAAGGGTCGCCTGAAAAAATTAAAACGTAGTATACCCGGCATTGCGCGGTTTGATACGTCGCGTTGCAGGTACGGATTGTCGTGCAGATCGCGTCATTGACCCCATGCCGGGAACGTTCGCCTGTATAGCTATCACAGAACCGAAATTTGTCTCCGTTATGACAACCTGCTCTCTGTTTTCCTGGAATTAACGGTCTAACCTGAATTGTGTAAAAAACACTCAGGAGGGACACATGTACAATTCAATTTTGGTTCCCATTGATATTTCCGAAGATAGCCTGACGCATATGGTGATTCCTTTCGTTCAGGCTCATACCGCACTTAACACAGCTAAAGTCCATTTTCTTACGGTCATTCCTTCGCTACCTTATTATTCATCTTTAGGCCTGGCCTACTCCGTGGAGATGCCGAAGCTAAAAGAGTTCCAGCATGCGGCCTTAGAAAAACTGGATGAAATCGTTAAGCAATTTAAAATTCCGCCAGAAAAGGTGCAGACGCACGCCGTTACGGGATCGCCAAAAGATCAGATCCTTAAACTCGCGGACACCATCGGCGCCGACCTGATCATCATCGCCTCCCATAAACCTGACATATCAACGTATCTGTTAGGTTCAAATGCGGCGGCAGTGGTGCGCCACGCAAAATGCCCTGTGCTGGTCGTAAGATAAAAAACCGGGCGAAAAGCCCGGTTTTTTTTTCGCTGACGCTTCCCTGTTTCAGGGGGCGCGGAAGATGCAAAAACGCGTTTATGTATTCACCAGGTTGCCGTTTAAATTGAGATCGGCAATGGCGGCGGGTTTTCCAAGTAAATACCCCTGAACTTCATCACACTTATTTTTTTTAAGAAAAGCCAGCTGTTCGCTGGTCTCCACTCCTTCAGCGGTCACTTCCATGGAATAGGCTTTACCCAAATCGATTATCTTCTCGACTACCGATTGGTTCTGTGGCGAATCCGCTAAGGTAAAAATAAAGCTTTTATCGAGCTTTAGCCCATCAAACTGAAACTTTCGAAGATAGCTCAGAGAGGCATAGCCGGTACCGAAATCATCGATCAGAATCCGTACGCCCATTTTTTTGAGGGCTTTCATGGTGTGCAACGTTTTTTCTGGATCGGAAAGCGTGACATTTTCAGTCACTTCTATTTCCAGCCTGGTGGGTTCAAGTCCCGTTTCGTGAAGAATTTCTTTTACTCTTTCAGCCAGATCGCTCGCCTGGAATTCAATAGCCGAAATGTTGACTGATACCGATAACCCTGGCAATTGATCTTTGGCCTCCGTACACGCTTTACGAATGACCCAGTTGCTGAGGCTAATAATCAGCCCTGTTTCTTCAGCCAACGGGATAAACTGATCGGGCATCATGGTTCCTCGATCCGGGTGTTGCCACCGGACCAGCGCTTCGACGGCATCTGTTTTCGAATATCGGAGGTTATAACGCGGTTGATAAACCAGATAGAGTTGGTCTTCGCGAATGGCGGTCTTCAGCTCCAGTTCGAGTTTTCTGCGTTCGGTCAGCTTTTCCGACATATCCTGGCGATAATAGACCCATCGGTTTCTCCCGGATTGTTTTGCCTGGTAAAGCGCAATGTCAGCATAGCGCAGAAGATCGTTTGCGCTGTTGCCGTCTTGTGGGGCCAGTGCAATCCCCATGCTTACCCCTATTGTCACATCATTGCCATCAATGGTGAAAGGACGGTTGAGTTCTGACACGATGCGCTGGCACACCTCTTCAATCTGGTCTGTCTGGCTGGTGTTACCGAGGAGCAGCATAAATTCATCCCCGCCCTGCCGTGCAACAAAATCACCGCTCCGAATACAGCTTTTAAGACGTAAGGGCGACCTCGCCAAGCAGAGCGTCGCCGGTGGAATGCCCAAAAATGTCATTGACGGGTTTGAACTTGTCCAGATCCAGGCAAATCATTGCAAAGGGATAATTATTGACGCCTTCATTGGCTAACCGGCCCGCCAGAAACTCCTTAATATGATACCGGTTTGGAAGCCCCGTTAATTCATCATGCCGTGACAGAAATTCCACACGTTTAGTTGCTTCCACTTCCAGAGAGACATCTGTTGCCGCGCCCCGTAAAACCACCGAACCATCAGGCTGAGAAGAAAATTTAGCCAGAAGCGTGCAGTAGGACGTGGATTGCTGATAGTTAATATAAGGGCAATTCTTAAATTCGAAGCGTCCAGTTAATTCCCGGTGGCGGACACGATCATGAAGTAAGTGACTTGTCGACGGAAAGAGCTCATCCAGCCTGCGGCCGATCCATTGACTATGTTCATATCCCGTTACCGTGGAGAAACGACCTGATAGCCATGTAATCTTTAACGATAAGTCAGTTTCCCAGAACCAGTCGCTGGTTGTTTCACTGACATCCCTGAATCGTTTTTCACTGGTGATAAGATTCAACCGTGCCTGCTCAAGGAGAAAGGCATTTTCGTCATGAATTCTCGCCTTGTGCATAATATGACGCATAAGGATCACCGTCATCGATATTGTCAGCAGTACGGAAAGAATGAGTAATGGCAGGAAATAAACGATCAGCGCCTGGCCAGGATTTTCACTGTCCCATAAAATATGCACATCACCATTTGGCGTGCTTATGGTCAATGACGTCTGATTATTCACTTCATTGGGTGAAATGCGAACATTTTTGATGGCGGCATCATGCCCAATCGCAAGGAGTTTTTTAGCCGTTAATTTGTCGACAAACACCATGACTGAAGGCCTGCCCGGTAACGGTTGCACACTCGAATCATCACCCGTTGTTATCCATTCAGCAGAAACAATCGCCGGTATGCCGTCGATAAGCGTTAGCATGGACACCGGCAATCCCTTTTTTTTGCTCAGTTCACTGAGTAAACGGTCTTTTGTGGATTGACCCAACCAACGCTCCAGATCTTCAGGTATCCGTTTCCCGGAAATCACGCTGTAGCGCGTGGCGCCTTCCGGAGAGAGAACAAACACCCCCTCATAGCCAAAGTTATCATACAGAGACTTGCCAAGATTCTGCTTATCCCATGCCCAGTGCATGTCAACATTCTGATGAAGATGTTTGTAGGCATCCCCCCACTCCGCATAGTCTTTCAAATGGCTACGGATGCTCTCCTGTCGGGTATCTAACGCTTTTCTTAGTAAGAAATCATCATGCGAATCGCTGATTTCATTAACATTATTTTTTATTATCAACAAAGAAATTATTGCCGCCGCAAAAATAGCGATCAGCAACGTTACAACATAGGTAAAGGTTTTATTTATCAGCCTCTTAGAATGCTCAGCATCCGTAAAGCCAGGAGTGGTCAGAGGTAGGGTCATCTTTCGCCTTCTTAACTGCTATAACGTCGATTTTTTTGTTATCCTCATTTATCGGCATAAAAGGGCAAAAATTTAGAATTAAAAAAGACATTTGAAAGAAGATTTTATTTCTTACAACCCAGATCAAATTATTAACAGTTCTCGAATGTAGAGCTTTGTCTCTATTAATAAAAAATCCTTTTATCGGCGCGTTCAATTTCACCGGTTATCTTTCAAAAGCATGCTAAAATATCGCTGATTAAAGGGTATAAAAAACCGGGCTTCACGCCCGGTTCTTTTTTTCAGCCCAAATGGACACTATTCACTTAACCCACGATTCTCCAGCATCGGTTCAATCCTCGGATCGTGCCCGCGCCAGTTCCGGTAAAGTTCACCTAAATCAGTGCTGTTCCCGCGCGACAAAATCGCCTCGCGGAATTTCTGTCCGTTTTCACGCGTCAACCCGCCCTGCTCGACAAACCACTGATAGCCATCGTCTGCCAGCATTTGCGTCCACAGGTAGGCGTAATACCCCGCCGCATAGCCACCGCCGAAGATATGGGCGAAATAGCTGCTGCGATAACGCGGGGGTACCGCGGGCAGGTCCAGCCCCTCTTTTTTCAACGCAGCCGTTTCAAAGGCTTCAACGTCAGATTCGGCTTCACTGATGGCGTGCCAGTTCATGTCCAGCAATGCCGCACCCAGCAGCTCCGTCATGTCATAACCCTTGTTGAAATGGGTCGCGTTGAGCATGCTTTCCCGCAGCGCGTCCGGCATCGGTTCACCGGTTTCGTAGTGACGGGCGTAGCGGGTAAATACCTGAGGATGGCTGGCCCAGTGTTCATTGATCTGCGACGGAAATTCAACGAAATCACGGGGCGTATTGGTACCGGACAGCGTGGCGAAGCGCTGGCTGGCAAACAGACCGTGCAGGGTATGCCCAAACTCGTGGAACAGGGTAATTACGTCGTCCCAGGAGAGTAACGCGGTGCCCCCGTTACCCGGTTTTGGGTAGTTACAGACATTGTAGATAACCGGGCGGGCAGAAAACTCAAAAGATTGTTCAACGAAATTGCCCATCCAGGCTCCGCCCTGCTTGGAATCGCGGGCAAAGAAGTCGCCGTAAAACAGCGCCATCCCTTCACCGGTATGGTCGAAAATTTCCCATACGCGAACGTCCGGATGATAAACCGGAATATCGAAGCGTTCCACGAAGCGGATACCGAACAGCTGGCTGGCCGCCCAGAAGACGCCGTCATGCAACACGGTATTGAGCGCAAAGTAGGGCCGGATCTGCGACTCATCAAGCGCATATTTCGCCTGGCGCACGCGCTCGGCATAAAAGGCCCAGTCCCAGGCCTGCACGGTGAAACCGCCCTGCTCGTCATCAATCACTTTCTGAATATCGGCCTGTTCGCGCTCCGCTCGGGCACGGGCGGCGGGCACAATGCCGCGCATAAAGGCCAGCGCGGCGTCGGGGGTTTTCGCCATCTGGTCGGCAATACTCCAGCTGGCGTAATCCTCAAAGCCGAGCAGGCGAGCCTGACGCGCACGGAGCGCCGTCAAACGCAGGATCAGCGCGCGGGTATCGTTTTCATCCCCTTTCTGGGTACGCGTCCAGCCTGCGTTGAACAGGTTTTCACGCGTCTGCCGATTGCGCAGCGCAGAGAGCGCAGGTTGTTGAGTCGTATTCAGCAGCGAGATCAGCCAGCGGTCGTTAAGCCCTTTTTCCGCGGCCGCCTGCGCGGCGGCGGCGATCTCTTCTGCACTGAGCCCCTCAAGCTGATGCGCATAATCCACCACCAGCCCACCCGCTTTATCGGCGGAAAGCAGACGCTGGTTAAACTGGCTGGTCAGGGAGGCTGCCTCGGTGTTCAGCGCCTTCAGCTCGGCTTTTTCTGTCTCATTCAGACGCGCACCGGCCAGAATAAACCGCTGGTACGTCTCCTCGACCAGCCGACGGGACTCGGCATCCAGCGCACCGCGATCTTGCCAGACGCTCTCAACGCGGGCGAAAAGTGTGTCATTCAGCCAGATGTCATTCGCCAGCGCGGCAAGTTCAGTAGAAAACTGCTCCTCTAACTCTTGCAGGTACGGATTGGTATGCGCAGAGGTCATGGCGAAAAAGACGCTGCTGACGCGCGAGAGCATAACGCCGCTTTTCTCCAGCGCCAGCACGGTATTATTGAAGTCTGGCGCGGCGGTTTGCGAGACAATCGCATCAATGTCCGCCCGCTTCTGACGCAGCGCTTCATCGAACGCCGGACGATAGTGACTGTCGTTAATCTGATCAAAATGGGGTGCCTGGTAAGGCAACAGACTGATTTCAAAAAAAGGATTCGTGGCCGTCATCTTTCACTCCTCAGAACGGATATCTTCCCAGAGTAGGCCAGGCCGCCATCACCTGCAATGCTGTCATACAAATGTTGCCTTAACGCACCCTCTGCGGCCGTGCTATGTTAGTACAACACAAAAAGCGTTGAGGAACAGTGAGATGATTATTTTAGTTACCGGGGCAACGGCGGGTTTTGGTGAATGCATCACGCGTCGCTTCGTCGCCAACGGGCACAAGGTGATTGCAACGGGCCGTCGTCAGGAGCGCCTGCAGGAGCTGAAAGATGAATTAGGTGACAGCATCCTGACCGCACAGCTGGACGTGCGCAATCGCGCAGCCATTGAAGAGATGATTGCTAACCTGCCTGCCGAGTGGCGCGCCATTGATCTGCTGGTCAACAACGCCGGACTGGCGCTGGGCATGGAGCCCGCGCACAAAGCCAGCGTTGAAGACTGGGAAAACATGATCGACACCAACAACAAAGGGCTGGTCTATATGACTCGCGCGGTGTTGCCGGGCATGGTTGAGCGTAATCGCGGTCACATTATCAATATTGGTTCTACCGCCGGGAGCTGGCCTTACGCGGGCGGCAACGTCTATGGTGCGACCAAAGCGTTTGTCCGTCAGTTCAGCCTGAACCTGCGCACCGATCTGCACGGCACCGCCATTCGCGTTACCGATATCGAGCCGGGTCTGGTGGGCGGCACCGAATTCTCCAACGTGCGCTTCAAGGGTGACGATGCGAAAGCGGATAAAACCTACGAAAATGCTAACGCGCTGACGCCGGAAGATGTCACTGAAGCGGTCTGGTGGGTGGCGACGCTGCCTAAGCACGTCAACATCAATACCGTGGAAATGATGCCAGTCACCCAGAGTTTTGCCGGACTTAGCGTCCATCGTGGCTAAATAAGCCCCACCCGGCCTGCGGGCCGGGTCTGTTTCGGGTCCGAAAAGAATGGTAGTATGTTCAGGCTAACTCTCTGAGAAATGACAACTCATGGCCGCTGAATCGCAACTCAATCCCACCCAGCCCGTAAACCAGCAAATCTATCGCATTTTGCGACGTGATATTGTCCATTGCCTGATTCCGCCGGGAACGCCGCTTTCTGAAAAAGAGGTCTCGGTGCGTTTTGACGTCTCCCGTCAGCCGGTGCGTGAAGCGTTCATTAAGCTTGCTGAAAACGGCCTGATTCAGATCCGCCCGCAGCGCGGCAGCTACGTAAACAAAATTTCACTTTCTCAGGTGCGTAACGGCTGTTTCGTTCGCCAGGCCATTGAATGCGCGGTCGCCCGCCGGGCGGCAACGCTTATCAATGATAACCAGTGTTACCTGCTGGAGCAGAACCTGCATCAGCAGCGTATAGCGATCGACCGTAAGCAGCTCAACGATTTCTTCCAGCTCGATGATGAATTCCACCAGAAACTGGCACAAATAGCGGATTGTCAGTTGGCCTGGGATACCATTGAGAACATTAAGGCCACCATCGACCGCGTGCGTTATATGAGCCTCGATCACGTCTCCCCGCCGGAAATGTTGCTCAGACAGCATCACGATATTTTCAGCGCGCTGGAAAAACGCGACCCGGACGGCGTGGAAAAAGCGATGACGCTGCATTTGCAGGAAATCAGCGAATCCGTGCAGCTTATTCGTCAGGAAAACAGCGAGTGGTTTAGCGAGGAGTAATATTCGCCGCACCCTGTTGGGCGCGGCGTTGGGTTTAGCGAACGACTAACACCGGAATCGTGGCGTAGCGCAGAATGGATTCCGCATTCGATCCCAGCAGATGGGTGGTGATGCTCGGGTTTTTCGACCCGATGACAATCGCATCGTATTTCCCCTCCTTGCTCAGCTTGATAATTTCATCGCGAACGTTGCCAAAACGAACCATGCTGTGAATATTCTCTGGGGCAATATCAAACAGTCTTTTTAATTCGTTCATTTTCTTCGCGGATTCCGCGGTCATATACTCTTCAAACTTTTTGATATCGGCATTGAATCCGCGCAGGAGAGACCGACTGCTTGCAGGCAGAATGTTGACCAGGGTAATTGATGCCCCCTCTGCCTTTGCAAGGCTTGCCGCGTGGCGAACCGCTTTGTCGCTCAAATCCATTTCAAACACATCTACAGGCATCAAAATGTTCTTATACATAAGCCTGACTCCTTATTCCGATGAAAGGGTTATTTCCTGTACCCAGAATGGCAGCAGGAATATAAACCAACCCTAAACGCTTCCATGTTGAAACTATCAATAAATGAAAATAACGGTCTGCTTTGTAAATTGCTGTTGCGAACCGTCAGCACCTCATGTCATTAAGAAAAAAGTGTGATTTTGATCAAAAACAAAAACATCACTTGCAGACAGGCGTATTTATATGCCCCGTGAACGGTGAAACCTGAAATACCGCCGTAACGGATAAGTTAGAGAGGAGAAAATACCATGATGACATACGACCGTAACCGCAATGCAATTACCACTGGCAGCCGCGTGATGATTAGCGGCACAGGCAAAACTGGCGTGATAAAAGCGATCCACAGCGACGGGCTGGATGCCGCGCAGGTGCGCCGCAGCAAAACGGTGGAAGTGGAAGGATGCGAAGGTAAGTTCGAGCCGATTGAGCTGATTCGTCTGGGTATGCACTAAGTTGTGCGCTGACATGCCGCCGCGCACGGCGGCATGTACTGAATTACCGTTGAGACGCGTACTGCGCCACGGTAGCTTTCGCGCCCTTTTGCACCAAAGACCGGTACGCGGTCATCACCGCATCAACAAAGACCGTCTCACGCGGTAATTCTTTGCCAAAGATAGACTCAATGCCGAGCAGCGCACGCACGCGGCTTTCCCCTTCAGCACTTCCCTTCACTGCCGCCTGAATTACCGCCAGCTGCGGATCGCTCACCTCGATGGCTTTACCCTGTTCATCCACTCCGCCGACATAGCGCATCCAGCCCGCCACGCCCAGCGCCAGCAGGGGGAAAGGTTTCTGATGCACCAGATGCCAGCGCACGGAATCTAACATGCGTTGCGGGAGCTTCTGGCTGCCGTCCATCGCGATTTGCCAGGTGCGATGACGCAGAGCCGGGTTGCTGTAGCGGGCAAACAGCAGATCGGCGTAATGTCCTAAATCGACGCCTTTCACCTTCAGGGTCGGCGCCTGCTCGTGGAGCATCAGCGCGTGAGCCGCAACGCGGTAATTCTCATCTTCCATGCAGTCGTTGATATGCTGATAACCGGCCAGATACCCCAGGTAAGCCAGGAAGGAGTGGCTGCCGTTAAGCATGCGCAGCTTCATCTCTTCAAACGGAATGACGTCTGATACCAGCTCGGCCCCGGCTTTTTCCCACGCAGGACGCCCCGCCACAAAGTTATCTTCGATCACCCACTGGCGGAAGGGTTCACAGGCCACGCCCGCCGGATCACGCACGCCAGTGAGCTGTTCGATTTTATCCAGCGTATCAGGCGTGACCGCAGGTACGATGCGATCCACCATGGTTGACGGGAACGTGACGTTAGCCTCGATCCAGTCCGCCAGCTCGCCGTCTACCGCCCGGGCATAGGAGCAGGTTACGTTGCGCATCACATGACCGTTTTCCGGCATGTTGTCGCAGGACATCACGCTAAAGGCCGGTAACCCCGCCGCTTTGCGACGCGCCAGCGCTTCCACCACCACACCCGGTGCGGACGTCGGCTGATGCGGGTTTTGCAGGTCGGCGGCGATGAATGGATGATCGAGCATCAGTTGCCCGGTTGCGGGAGAGTGACAGTAGCCCTTCTCGGTAATGGTCAGTGAAACAATCGCCACCTGCGGTTCGCACATCGCTGCCAGTACGGTCTCCAGCCCGTCAACCTGCGCATGCAGGGCCTTTTTGACCACGCCCACCACGCGGGATGTCCACGCATCGGCGGACATCTCCGCTACGGTATAGAGGTTATCCTGCGCCTTCAGGTCGGCAATTTGCTGTTCGCCGCCAATCAGGTTGACCTCACAGTAGCCCCAGTCGCTGCCATAATCAGACGCGAGGATGTCGGCATACACCGCCTGATGCGCGCGGTGAAAGGCGCCAAATCCTAAATGAACAATGCGTGCTTTAAGGCTGTCGCGATTGTACTGAGGCAGCGTCGCTTTGGCCTGTAATAACGTGTTTTCCATGATTAAGACTCGTTAATTAGAAAGCTGTGGATCGCTGCCGCTTGTTATAAAGCGGCAGCGTCTGCTGACTACACCAACTAGAATGGCAGTTGGGGTAAAAAATCTCTGCCATCCACCATACTGATACTGCCATTTGAGATTTTGATTTATATTAACTTTTGTTCAGGTGGTGTGACACAAAGGCAAAGTTGTGTGACAAGTCACTCAGGCTGTATACCATTACCGCCGTGACGATACCGTGCCGTAGGCCACAGGCTCTTTTGGCGCGGCCTCCGCAGCATCTTCCGCTGCGCTCAAATCACGATCCCGCACTTCGGGCATCAGGCAGGCCGAGACCAGACCAATCACTGAGTAAGCCACCAGCATGGCCACAATCGGCCACCAGGAACCGGTCATGTTACAGAAGATCCCCGCCAGCACCGGACCAAACCCCACTGCCACCAGACCGCCTGCCTCTTTGGAGATAGCCATCCGGGTAAAGCGATTTCGCGAGCCAAACATCTCCGCCATGGTGATATTTTCCAGCGCAAACAGCCCCAGTACCGCGAAATTATGGATAACGATGATGGAGAGCATAATGGTTCCCGGCGCATAGCTTTTATCGACGATGATCGACAGCATCGGGTACGCCAGAATAATGGCGGAAATATTAAGGATAATGTACGGCAGACGGCGTCCCACTTTATCGGACAGCCAGCCCAGCAGCGGGATAGAGATAAACCCAAGAATGGAGCTTATCATCAGCGCGTCGGTGGGAATGGCTTTATCGAACAGGAGAGTCTGGACCAGATAACCGGCCAGAAACGTCTGAATCAGACCCGAGTTGCCCGCCTGACCGAAACGCAGACCGGTCGCCAGCCAGAAAGATTTACTTTTCACCATGGCACCTAACGATGTGTCCGGCTGCGCGGTTTGCGCATCGTTCACTTTCTCAAAGACCGGGCTCTCCTTGAGGTTCATACGCAGCCAGATTGCAAAGATCATCACCACGACGCTGGCGAGGAACGGCACGCGCCAGCCCCAGGCGAGCAGCTGTTCGCGATCGAGGGCAAAGAACATAACGGCCCAGATAGCGGTCGCGCTCAGCGTCCCGCAGTTAGTCCCCATCGCCACCAGCGAGGAGATGATGCCGCGTTTACCTTTCGGTGCATACTCCGCCAGCATGGTCCCGGCCCCGGAGATCTCTGCCCCTGCCCCGAGTCCCTGAATGATGCGCAGCGTCACCAGCAGTACGGGCGCGAAAATCCCGATCTGTGCATAGGTGGGCAGCACGCCAATCAGCGTGGTGCAGATCCCCATCATGGTGATGGTGATAAACAGTACCTTTTTACGGCCAATGCTGTCGCCCATGCGACCAAAAATAAAGGCGCCGACGATACGTGCGATATAGCCTGCACCGTAGGTTCCCATCGCCAGGATCAGTGCCATCGCAGCGGACTGTTCCGGGAAGAAGATTTCATGAAATACCAGGGCGGCCCCCAGCGAGTAGAGCTGGAAATCCATGAACTCCAGCGCGGTGCCCAGCCAGCCTGAAACGGCGGCTTTCACCAGATCGGAGGTGGTTCTTTGAGGTTGTGCTTGCGTCATAATGGCTATCTCTGAAAGGTAAGATGCGTACCACATAGAGCCCGTCTTCGCGGGCTCTTCACCGCGTGAATTATTCTGGGTTGAACGTGAGCAGGACCTTGCAGCACTGCCTCTGGTCTTTCTCAAACAGTTCAATGGCGTCTGTTACATGGTGATAGTCAAAGGTATGGGTGATCAGTTTTTCCGGGTCGATCAGTCCTTTTGTCAGCCAGTCGATGACGACCGGGAATTTATTGGCGTTCAGGCGCGAGGAGAAAATCGCCAGCTCTTTGCCGGTGATGCCCTGCTGAACAATCTGGCTCGGTTCGCTGGAGAAGCCCATCAGCACGATGCGCGCCGCCGGCGAGGCCAGGGTTATCGCCTCCTGTAAAATGGACGGATGACAGGCGGCATCAATGATTAACGTCGGTTTGATGCCTTTTTCGTCCAGCGCGGCCTGCAACGACTGCTCGCCGTTATTAAAGACCCAGTCCGCGCCGCTGCGCTGGGCCATTGCCAGGCGTTCGTCTATGCGGTCAACCACAATCACCTGTTTCACCTTATAGACGCCCTTCAGCGCCTGCACGGTGACCAGCCCCATCGGGCCTGCGCCGTAGATCAGCGCCACGTCCTGTTCACCAGGGTTGGCCTGCCCCGTCACGTTGGCGGCAATGGTAAATGGCTCAACCATGACGGCGTGTTTATCCGGGATCGCATCCGGGATGCGCCAGGCATTTTTTGCGGGTACCGTTGCATATTCGCTGAAACCGCCGTCGCGGTGAACGCCCAGCACCACCAGCGAGGTGCAGACGTTTGGTTTTCCGACGGAGCACGGGTAGCAGTGTCCGCAGCTGATCACCGGGTCAACCGACACGCGTTCTCCTGACCGGGACGGATCCACGCCCTCGCCAACGGCATCGATCACGCCAAAAAACTCGTGGCCAATCACGCGCGGATACTTCGCAAACGGGTTATGGCCGCGGTAGATGTGGCTGTCCGAACCGCAGATCCCGGCGAGTGTGATTTTGACGCGCACTTCGCCTGCACCTGGCTGCGGGCTTGGACGCGCTTCAATGACCAGCTGGTTCGGCTGTTGAATGACTATGCTTTTCATCGTTCGCTCCTCGTTTACCAGTTCCACAGCGTACCGTCTTCAAGACGTGCCACCGGCAGGTACGCCGGATCGTACGGGTATTTCGCCGCCAGCTTCTCGTCAAACTCAATGCCCAGCCCTGGCTTGTCACCCGGGTGCATATAGCCGTTATCAAAGCGCCAGCTGTGCGGGAAGACGTCGAGCATTTGTTCGGAATAGCCCATATATTCCTGCACGCCAAAGTTCGGTACCCACAGGTCAAAATGCAGCGCGGCGGCATGACACACCGGCGACAGATCCGACGGGCCGTGCGAACCGGTACGTACCTGGTAGAGCGACGCAAAGTCAGCGATGCGACGCATGCCGGTGATGCCGCCCGCATGCGTGATTGTGGTGCGGATATAGTCGATAAGCTGCTCTTCGATAAGCTGCTTGCAGTCCCAGATGCTGTTAAACACCTCGCCCACCGCAATGGGCGTGACGGTGTGCTGGCGAATAAGACGGAAGCAGGCCTGGTTTTCGGCAGGCGTGGGATCTTCCATCCAGAACATGCGGAAGTCTTCGATGCTCTTACCGAAGCGCGCCGCCTCAATGGGCGTCAGACGGTGGTGCATATCGTGCAGGAGGTGTTCATTGAAGCCAAATTTACTGCGCACCGCGTCGAACAGTTTGGGTGTGAAATCGAGGTATTTCTCGGTCGACCAGAGCTGCTCTTCCGGCCAGTCGCCTTTGGTGGCAGGCTCGTAGGCCAGCCCTTTTCCTTTCGACATGCCGTAGGTAGTTTTCATACCCGGCACACCGCACTGCACGCGAATCGCCTTAAAGCCCATCTCTTTATGACGCGCGTAATCTTCCAGCACGTCGTCAATGGTGTGACCGGTCGTGTGGCAGTAGACCATGACGCCTTCACGGGAGGCGCCGCCCAGCAGCTGGTAGAGCGGCATATTGGCCGCTTTGGCTTTGATGTCCCACAGCGCCATATCCACGGCGGAGATGGCCGACATGGTGACCGGTCCGCGACGCCAGTAGGCGCCTTTATAGAAGAATTGCCAGATATCTTCGATACGGTGCGCGTCGCGGCCAATTAACTGCGGGCAGAGGTGATCCTTCAGGTACGAAGCGACGGAGAGCTCGCGTCCGTTCAGCGTAGCGTCACCGAGGCCGACAATCCCGTCATCGGTGGTGATTTTAAGGGTGACAAAGTTCCGCCCCGGGCAGGTAACAAATACGTCAGCCGCGACAATCTTCATAGTTCCTTTCCTTACATCGTTCGTTGTGATGCCGGAAATTTACTCAATTGCAATACTACCATACAAGTATAATGATCATGAAATCAGCGAGCGATCACAAAACCGGGGGCTCAGGCCCGCCCCCATCCCGCCACGATAATTAGCATCCCGCACAGGGCAATTAGCGCGCCGGCCCAGTCATAGGCGCTAAGCCTGACGCCGTCCACCACGCGTAACCACAGTAGCGCGGTACAGACATATACACCGCCGTAGGCCGAGTAGACGCGCCCACTTGCCGCCGGATGCAGCGTTAACAGCCAGACAAAAAGAGCAAGCGCGACGCCCGCCGGGATCAGCAATAATGCGCTACCTCCCTTCTTCAGCCAGAGCCAGGGCAGGAAGCAACCGATGATTTCGCAGAGCGCAGTGGCAAAAAAAAGCAGCGTGGTTTTGAGCATATTTCACTTCAGGTGAGGATTTATTTAAACATCATACCCGATGATGGCGTTAACTTTTCCATACCTGCGCTGCGGGTATGCCGTCTTTTCTCTTTGGTGTAGAATCTGTAGGGGGTTACTTGATTATCTGCACCCATTTAAAAGGAAACGCTATGACAACATTAAGCAAACGCCTTTGTCTGACAGCCCTACTGGCGCTGTCATCGTTCGCTTTTGCCGCCTCTGCGACAGCGGAAACCAGCAAACTCATTATTGAGTCTGGTGACAGCGCGCAAAGCCGCCAGAACGCCGCCATGGACAAAGAACAATGGAATGACACCCGTAGCCTTCGTCAGAAGGTCAACAAACGTGCTGAAAAAGAGTGGGATAAAGAAGATGTCGCTTTTGACGCACGCGATAAGTGTCAGCAAAGTGCAAACGTCAATGCCTACTGGGAGCCTAACACTCTGCGCTGCCTGGACCGCCGCACTGGCCGTACGGTAGCCCCATAATGTCGGCTTCGTGTGACGTTAAGCTCCGTCCGCTGGAGCGTGAAGACCTGCGCTTTGTCCATCAACTCGACAACAACGCCAGCGTGATGCGCTACTGGTTCGAAGAGCCTTACGAGGCCTTTGTCGAGCTGTCGGATCTGTACGACAAACACATTCACGATCAAAGTGAACGTCGTTTTGTGGTGGAGTGTGGCAGCGAAAAAGCCGGGCTGGTGGAGCTGGTTGAAATCAACCACGTTCACCGTCGGGCAGAGTTCCAGATCATCATTTCGCCTGAGCACCAGGGGAAAGGCCTGGCCTCACGCGCGGCGAAGCTGGCGATGGATTACGGATTCAACGTTCTGAATCTCTACAAGCTGTACCTGATTGTGGACAAAGAGAACGAGAAAGCGATCCATATCTACCGCAAGCTGGGCTTTATGGTGGAAGGCGAGCTGATTCACGAGTTCTTTATCAACGGTGAATACCGCAATACTATCCGCATGTGCATCTTCCAGCATCAGCACCTGGCCGGGCATAAACCCTCAGGCGCCAGCCTGCTGAAACCAACCGCGCAGTGAGTTTGATGACAACCCCTGTCATCAACAATTGCGCCGTCTTTCTTGCCGGGTGGCGCTGCGCTTACCCGGCCTACATTGTGCAATAATATCAATACATTGCTCAGTAGTATTCAATCGTGTTTTTGATGGTGTACTTGCGCTCAACGGCGGGCTTGACGCTGTCATCGGTGATGATCAGATCGCAGCTCACCGGATTGTTGTGTCGATCGTAGTCGCAGCTCTGCTTCACGTTACCCAGCGGCTTGTCGTTTAACAAACTCACTGCCGAGTAATCCATCCTTTTGCGTACGTCTTTAGACGGTGTCGACTGGACAGACAGATGCTGATCCCCGGAGACGGTGGTTTTGCCCAACGGGTAACCATCGGCATCATAGCGGTATTTCACTTCCATCTCTTTGCCGTGCGCCGCCACCACGAAACCGTTATCGTCGGTATCCCACGTCACCCCGGCTGACGGCAGTTCGGCCAGCTGGCATTTCCCCTGCAGCTTCACTTTGCGCTGCTGGGTTTCGGCATCAATGTAGTAATTCGCATCCAGCACCAGCGCCACGCCGGTGTTGGCCTCCAGGTCGTGCAGTTCCAGCGTATCGAAACACCCTTCTGTCGACACGGTGCCCGTCACCCGTTTAGACACTTCGCCCTTCTCGTTGAACAGCGTCTGGGTAAAGTCTTTAACCGGGCCGCGCAGGGGGTCAAAATCAAATTCGTTCGAGAAACTCGCCATCTCCGGCGTAAACGACAGTGGTGCGGAGTTGTTGTCACACCCCACGAGAGTGGCTGCCAGGAGCGTTATCGCTGCATATTTCTTCACATTGATTACCGTACAGAGAGATTATTCCCAATCATATTAGCAAATACAGTTGTTTACACGAAGCCTGCTAAAATTAATGTCTACACACAGAGAAAAGGAGCGACAGATGAAACGGTTACCCTGGATTACCGCCCTGCTGTTAATGAGTGCTTCAACGGCCGCCCTGGCGGCACCCGATTCCTGCGAGCGCGTGAAAAGCGATATTCAGCAAAAGATCATCAACAACGGCGTGCCGGAGTCAGGGTTCACGCTGAATATTGTGCCGAACGATCAGGCCGATCAGCCGGACGCACAGGTGGTAGGCCATTGTGCCAACGACACCTTTAAAATTCTGTACACCCGCACCGGGAGCGGAGCGGCGTCCGCCAGTCAGGATAATGCGCCAACTGAACCGCAGTAATTCCCCCTCAATCCCCTTTGATTTGATAAGGATTAATATTTACTACCCCTAAATCAGTAACACTCACCCCACCATTAGCCCGGTTATCATTTCGGGAAAAATAATACGCAATTACATTGGTGGGGTGAGCCATGTCCGATATCGAACATCACGGCGGGATTAGCCGTCGAACACTCGTGAAATCTACGGCGATAGGATCGCTGGCGTTCGCCGCCGGTAGCGTCTCATTGCCTTTTGGCGTGAAACGCGTTGCCGCCGCAGTGCAAAGCGCCACGAAACCTGCTGACGATAAAGTCGTCTGGGGCGCCTGCTCGGTTAACTGTGGCAGCCGCTGCGCATTGCGTCTGCACGTCCGCGACGATGAGGTGTACTGGGTCGAAACGGATAACACCGGCGAGGATATCTACGGCAATCACCAGGTTCGCGCCTGCCTGCGCGGACGTTCTATTCGCCGTCGCATCAACCACCCTGACCGTCTGAACTACCCGATGAAGCGCGTGGGCAAACGCGGTGAAGGCAAGTTCGAGCGTATCAGCTGGGATGAAGCGCTCAACACCATCACCGCCAGCCTGAAAGACGTGGTCGCCAGATATGGCAATGAAGCGGTGTACATCAACTACTCCTCCGGGATTGTCGGCGGCAATATTACCCGCTCCTCCCCTTACGCGTCGCTGGTGGCGCGCCTGATGAACTGCTACGGCGGTTTCCTGAGCCACTACGGCACCTACAGCACGGCGCAAATCGCCTGTGCAATGCCTTACACCTACGGCAGCAATGACGGTAACAGCACCTCGGATATCGAAAACACCAAACTGGTGGTGATGTTCGGCAACAACCCGGCGGAAACGCGCATGAGCGGGGGCGGGATTACCTATTATCTTGAGCAGGCTCGCGAGCGGTCCAACGCGCGTATGATTGTCATCGATCCGCGCTATACCGACACGGCAGCCGGACGTGAAGATGAATGGATCCCGATTCGTCCAGGGACCGATGCCGCGCTGGTGGCCGGTCTGGCATGGGTAATGATTAACGAAAATCTGGTCGACCAGTCTTTCCTCGACAAGTACTGCGTCGGCTACGACGAAAAAACGCTGCCGGAAGGCGCGCCGGCTAACGCGCACTACAAAGCGTATATTCTCGGCCAGGGCGATGACGGAACGGCGAAAACCCCGGAGTGGGCCTCGCGCATTACGGGCATACCGGCCAATCGCATCGTTAAGCTTGCCCGGGAAATCGGTTCTGCGAAGCCAGCCTATATCTGCCAGGGCTGGGGTCCACAGCGTCAGGCGAACGGCGAATTGACGTCCCGCGCCATCGCGATGCTGCCGATCCTGACCGGCAACGTAGGGATCAACGGCGGTAACAGCGGCGCGCGTGAGTCGACGTACACCATCACCATCGAACGGATGCCGCTGCCGGAAAACCCGGTCAAAACGCAGATCTCCTGCTTTAGCTGGACGGACGCCATCGCCCGCGGACCGGAAATGACTGCCCTGCGCGACGGGGTGCGCGGTAAAGATAAGCTGGATGTGCCGATTAAGTTCATCTGGAACTACGCGGGTAATACCATCATCAACCAGCACTCCGATATCAATAAAACCCACGATATCCTGCAGGATGAAAGCAAGTGCGAAATGATTGTCGTCATCGATAATTTCATGACGTCGTCAGCGAAGTATGCCGATATCGTGTTGCCGGATTTAATGACCGTCGAGCAGGAAGATATTATTCCTAACGATTACGCCGGGAACATGGGCTACCTGATTTTCCTCCAGCCCGTCACCGCACCGAAGTTTGAACGCAAGCCCATCTACTGGATCATGAGTGAAGTGGCGAAACGTCTTGGGCCGGATATCCATCAGAAATTCACCGAAGGACGGACGCAAGCGCAATGGCTGCAGTATCTGTATGCCAAAATGCTCGAAAAAGACCCTCAACTGCCGTCCTATGATGAGCTGAAGAAAATGGGCATTTATAAGCGCAAAGATCCGAACGGACACTTTGTGGCGTATAAAAAGTTCCGCGAAAACCCGGAAGCCAATCCGCTGAAAACGCCATCGGGTAAGATTGAAATTTACTCGAGTAAGCTGGCTGAAATTGCAGCGACCTGGGAACTGGCAAAAGACGAAACCATCAGCCCTCTTCCCGTCTATGCCTCAACATTTGACGGTTGGGATGCCCCCGCGCGCGCGCAGTATCCTCTGCAGCTGTTTGGCTTCCATTTCAAAGCCCGTACCCACTCTAGCTACGGTAACGTTGACGTGCTGAAAGCGGCCTGCCGCCAGGAGGTCTGGCTTAATCCTCTCGATGCCGAAAAACGCGGCATTAAGAACGGCGATACGGTGCGCGTGTTTAACGATCGCGGTGAGGTGAGAATTGAAGCGAAAGTCACGCCTCGCATCATGCCCGGCGTGAGTGCCATGGGTCAGGGCGCCTGGCATGACGCCAATATGAATGGCGATCGTATCGACCACGGCTCCTGCATCAACACCCTGACGACCCATCGCCCGTCTCCGCTGGCCAAGGGCAACCCGCAGCACACCAACCTGGTACAGATTGAGAAGGTATAAGGGGTGAAACGGATGGCCGTGGTTTATTCTATGGTGTGTATTACTGATTAACACAGTCGCGCGGGCGTGCCCCGCGCAAGCAAGGAAGGTTTAATGAAAGACGTCTTACAGCGTGAATCGTTCGCGTTCAGCGCCCGGGTGCTGGGCGCGCTGTTTTATTTCGCTCCTGACAGCGAGCAGACTGCGCCCCTGGTACAGGCTCTTATCGCTGGCGAATGGGTTCAGGACTGGCCCCTGTCTCCGGAAACGCTGCAGCCCGTTGCCGATACCTTTGCCACGTCTTCCGATGAGCCGCTGACGGACGCCTGGCAACGGTTGTTTATTGGCCCTTATGCCCTGCCCGCGCCGCCGTGGGGTTCCGTCTGGCTGGATCGCGAATCCGTGCTGTTTGGTGACTCAACCCTCGCGCTGCGCCAGTGGATGCGTGAAAACGGCATCGCTTTTGAGATACAGCAGAACGAACCGGAAGATCATTTCGGCACCCTGCTGCTGCTGGCGGCATGGCTGGCCGAGAATGGCCGCGATTCGGAGTGCGATCAGCTCCTGGCGTGGCACCTGCTGCCGTGGAGTACCCGCTTCCTGTCGGTATTTGTCGACAATGCAGGTCATCCGTTTTACACCGCGCTGGGCAGGCTTGCGCAGCTGACGCTGGCGGACTGGCGATCCGCGCTGGTTATCCCTGTTGCGGAAAAGACGCTGTATCGCTAAGGGATGTGGCTTGCTCGCGGGTGGCGGGCAAGCCAGGTTTGGGTTTAAACCTCTCCTCCTGATTCACTCACGCTCTCCTTACTTTGTATGAACCGAAGTGCCAGATACAGGTCTGGTGCCAGAATCATGTCATCGTCATTCATTGTTGGTCGACTCTCTTTAAACCAGCGCGTTAACTCCGTTTTCCTGCCCGCAAGAATTAACGTAATCTGTCGACCTTTCAGGTCACGCTTTAGCTCATTAATGGTTGCCAGAACGCTTATGTCTGAGTAGGTGAAACAAGCAACGGCATCAATGACCACCCATTTAGGTTGTAAAGCTGCACCATCAACTAAATTCAACACCCGACGTTTAAAATAGGCCACATTAAAATAGGTCAACGGTGAGTTAAATCGATACATCAGCACGCCGGGAACCATTTTGATATCGGTTGTATTTCCTAGTGAGTGAATCATTCCATTTTCGTCAGTCCCCAGCAGGTGCTCCGAGGGGCGAAACACGGTACGCAGGAACTGTAGCAGGCCAAGCAACACCGCAAGGCCGATCCCCTGGATAACGCCAATAATTAACACACAGCCGAATGTGAAAAAGGCCAGCCGGAATGCCTGTTTATTTCTCCGCCTCAGGTTCCATAAACCACGTAAATCAATCAATGACCACGACGCATACATTAGAACAATACCTAATGCAGAAACCGGAATAAATTGTAATGGCTGAGTGAAAAAGACCACGACGATACCGATGAGTAAGGCGGCGACGATAGAAACCAGCTGGCTTTTCCCCCCCACTGAATCATTCACCGCGGTCCGGGAATCGGCGCCACTGATAGCAAATCCCTGAGATAACCCAGACATAATGTTCGCAATACCCAGAGCCCGAAACTCGGCATCAGCATTAATTTCGTAGCCATTTTTTGCGGCGAAACTGCGGGCGGTCAGCATCAGACTGACAAAACTGACCAAAGCCAGGTTCAGCGCCGGGATCACTAAATCACGCATCGGACCTGGCTGGAACGCCCCCCAGTTAACGACGGGTAACCCAGACTGGAAGCCATCCCCCCCAATAGTGGCAATGCCATACTGCTGCGCGGATGTCCCCCACACCAGTAACGTGGTCATCACAATGGCAATCAACGGCGCTGGCCACTGGCTGCGATACGTCTTGATAGCCATTAAAATACCTAACGTCAGAAGTGATACCCCGACGGTTAATAAATGGCTGTCTGAAAGTCGGCCTGGCAAGGCCATGATTTTCTCAATAACCTGCGCCTCATCCAGCGTGATCCCTAAAACCTTGCCTAATTGCCCGACAATGATCGTCACAGCGACGCCATTAAGCAAACCCGTAAGAATAGGATGAGAAAGCAGATCGGCAAGTGCGCCCAGGCGAAATTTACTGGCAAGCAGGCACCACCCGCCCATCATCAATGTCATGACGATTGTCAGCTGCCAGTGCAGTTCGGGATTCCCCGCAGAAAGCGGAAACACGACGGCCGCAATCACCGCGCAGGTTGTGGCATCAGGGCCAACAATAAGCTGACGTGAAGAACCAAACAGGGCATACGCGATCATCGGTAAAACGCAGGAATAGAGCCCTACGATTGCCCCAACGCCCGCCAGCTCTGCATAAGCAATCGCAACGGGTAGCGCGACAGCCGCAACGGATAACCCGGCTTTAACATCCTGTTTTAGCCAGCTTTTATCGTAGGCTAACAAATTTTGTAACCCTGGCATGTAGTTTAACAACAGTTTCCCGAACACGTTATTCTCCGGACATTGATCTTACCCAGGAGATGTTGGCACACTTTTCAGGGAGGTTCTGGTTTTCAAATGCTCCGCATTGAGGGACGCCTCTCAGTTCCTGATAAAACACAATCAGAGAGGAAAAATGGCGTTGCCTTCCCGAACCGCACGTTTAGCTAAACCAGAACAGGGGGTTTGATCGCAAATGCCGCAGATTGCTTCAAAAAAATTACCCTATTTGTTATATTGTTGTTTATTGCTTATTCACCTCTGCGGTGCCAAAAAGAACAAGATTCACCGCGACCCAGGACAGAGAAATGTTAGATTACCGCTTCCCGACAGCTTTGCAGATGGTCCTCAGCGTAGCGATGGCGGAGCAATTAGGTAAACGTTCGACGAGTGGCGTTCTGGCCTACGGCCTGGAAGCCAACCCGAGCTTTATCCGCAAATTGATGGTTCCCCTTACGCGTGACGGAATTATCGTCTCCACGCTTGGCCGCAACGGCTCCATTCATCTTGGGCGCCCGCCGGAAGAGATCACCCTGCGTGACATCTACCTTTCGGTCACTGAAGATAAAAAGCTGTGGGCGTCGCGTCCTGACGTACCGGCTCGCTGTGTGGTCAGCGCTAACGCCTGCTGGTACTTTAAATCGGTATCCGAAAAAGCTGAGCAGGCTTCGCTGGCGGTATTAGCCCGACACACCGTGGCAAGCGCGCTGGAAGAGGTCAAAAAAGCCGATAGCAGCGGCTGCGATCCGGTACCTGAGCTTATGGCCCAGTATAAAGAAACGTTTTAACGGTTGATCTGATGTGAAAAAAAAGCGCCTTACTGTGAAGGCGCTTTTTTGTTTTCTGCAACATCCCTATGCAGGCAGAACCTCCCTTTCCTCTTTACCGCGCGTAACGAATTTACGCAGCGTCACGTAAAACACCGGCGTCAGGAACAGACCAAACAACGTGACGCCCAGCATCCCGGAGAAGACCGTAATCCCGGTGACACCGCGCACTTCTGCGCCTGCGCCGTGGCCAAGGATCAGCGGAATGGTTCCGGCGATGAAGGCAATGGAGGTCATCACAATCGGGCGTAAACGCAGGCGGCAGGCCTCCAGCGCGGCTTCCATGATACCTTTGCCCTGAATTTCCAGCTCGCGGGCAAACTCCACAATAAGAATCGCGTTTTTACACGCCAGCCCCATCAGTACCACCAGCCCTACCTGCACGAACACATTGTTATCGCCACCGGTCAGCCAGACGCCAAACAGCGCGGACAACATTGTCATCGGCACGATAAGGATCACCGCCAGCGGCAGCGTCCAGCTTTCATACAGTGCCGCCAGCACCAGGAAGGCCAGCAGCACCGCGACCGGGAAGACGATCAGCGCCGTATTACCTTGTGTCGCCTGCTGGAAGCTCAGATCCGTCCATTCAATATTCATTCCGTTCGGCAATATCTGCTTCGACATACCTTCCAGCTGCGTCATCGCCTGGGCGGACGAGAGTACGCGCGGGTCGGCATCGCCAATCAGGTCAGCCGCCGGGTAGCCATTGTAGCGGATCACCGGATCCGGCCCGTAGGTGGTGCTGATCTTAACCATACTGCCAATCGGCACCATTTCACCCTGGTTATTACGGGTACGTAAGTTCGCAATATCCTCCACGCTCTCGCGGTACGGTCCGTCGGCCTGCGCCATTACACGCCAGGTACGCCCGAACTGGTTGAAGTCATTCACATAAGACGAGCCCAGATAGGTTTGCAGCGTACCGAACAGATCGGTCAGCGACACGCCCTGCGCTTTCGCCTTGTCACGGTCAACCTGCACGTCCAGCTGTGGAACGTTGGCCTGGTAGGTCGAGATCGGGAAATGCATCCCCGGCGTCTGCATAATCGCACCGGACATGGTATTCACCGCGTTCTGCAATGCGCCATAGCCAAGACCGGCACGATCCTGAATGTACAGGGAATAACCCGACCCCTGCCCCAGCCCCAAAATCGGCGGCGGCAGAATGGAGAAGCCAAAGCCCTGCTGGATTTGCGCAATTTTCGCATTGATTTCAGCGTTAATTTCCGCAGCACTGTGTTTACGCTGGTCGAACGGCTTCAGGCCAAAGAAGACCGTTCCGGTGTTCGGCGTATTGGTGAACTGCAGCGCATTCAGCCCCGGGAAAGCAACCGCATAGTCCACGCCTTCGGTATTCATCCCGATTTCGCTCATTTTGCGGATCACCGCATCAGTACGCGCCAGCGACGAGCCTTCGGGCATTTTCACGCCACCAATCAGGTACAGCTTATCCTGTGTCGGAATAAAGCCACCGGGAACCGCTTTAAACATGACGCCTGCGGCACACAGCAGCAGCAGATACACCACAAACACCGCGCCACGTCGGCCGAGCGTTTTACCCACCAGCCCCTGATAGCCAGTCGAGCTACGATGGAAAAAGCGGTTAAACGGTCGGAAAATCCAGCCGAACAGACGATCGATAAGCCGGGTCGGGAAATCTTTCGGTGCGCCGTGCGGTTTTAACAGCAGAGCAGCCAGCGCTGGCGAGAGCGTCAGCGAGTTGATAGCGGAGATCACCGTCGAAATGGCAATCGTTACCGCAAACTGTTTGTAGAACTGGCCGGTGACGCCAGAAAGGAACGCCATCGGCACAAACACCGCGCACAATACCAGCGCAATCGCGATAATCGGCCCGGACACTTCACGCATCGCCTGATGTGCCGCCGCAAGCGGAGCAAGCCCCTCTTCGATATTTCGCTCGACGTTTTCCACCACCACGATGGCATCATCCACCACGATACCGATAGCCAATACCAGCCCGAACAAACTCAGGGTATTAAGCGAAAAGCCCAGCAGGTAGAGAACGCTGAACGTCCCCACGACCGAAACCGGCACCGCGATCAGCGGAATGATCGACGCACGCCAGGTTTGCAGGAAGAGGATCACTACCAGCACGACCAGCACTACCGCTTCCAGCAGCGTTTGCACCACCGCACGGATAGAATCGCGCACGAATACCGTCGGATCGTAAGGTGCCGCCCACTTCATATCTTCCGGGAAACGGGTGGACAGTTCCGCCATTTTAGCGCGCACCGCGTTAGACAGATCGATGGCGTTTGCGCCAGGAGACTGGAAGATACCGATCCCGACCGCGTCTTTATTGTTAAGCTGCGAACGCAACGCATAGCTGCCCGATCCCATTTCAATACGCGCCACGTCGCGCAGGCGTACCAGCGACCCGTCCTGAGACGTTTTGAGAATGATATTGCCAAACTCTTCTTCGGTATGCAGACGCCCCTGGGCGTTAATGGAGATCAGGAAATCGCTCTCCTTCGGCAGCGGCTCGGCGCCCAGCTGCCCGGCCGACACCTGCACGTTTTGCTCCTGCATCGCCGTGACGACATCCGAGGCGGTCAGCCCGCGCGCCGCTACTTTATTGGGATCCAGCCAGACGCGCATCGCGTATTCGCCTGAGCCAAAAATCTGGATCTGGCCGACACCGGGCAGACGCGCCAGTTCGTCCTTCACTTTCAGCGTGGCGTAGTTGCGCATATACAGAGAGTCGTATTTACCGCCAGGCGAAAACAGATGCACCACCAGGGTCAGCGTAGGAGACTGTTTCTGCGTCGTGATGCCCAGACGGCGCACATCCTCCGGCAGACGCGCCTCGGCCTGCGCCACGCGGTTTTGTACCTGAACCTGCGCCTGATCCGGGTCGGTTCCCGGACGGAAAGTGACGGTCGTCACCAGCACGCCATCAGAACCCGCGACGGATTTCATGTACATCATGTTCTCAACGCCGTTGATCGCCTCTTCCAGCGGCGTCGCCACGGTCTCAGCAATCACTTTCGGGTTGGCGCCCGGGTACTCCGCGCGCACCTGCACGCTTGGTGGTACGACATCAGGGTATTCGCTCACCGGCAACAGCGGGATGGCGATTAATCCTGTGATAAAAATCAGAATCGACAGGACGGCAGCGAAAATCGGCCTGTCGATAAAAAAGCGGGAAAAGTCCATGGGTAGGATTCTCAGGTCAGATGATCAGTTGAGGGCGGTGCTGGCGGTCATGGCGACGGTTTTCGCGTTAACCGGCATACCCGGCATAAACACTTTTTGTAAACCATCGACGATGACTTTATCGCCGGGTTTCAGCCCCTGCTGCACGATGCGTAAGCCGTCCGCCAGGCGCCCTGGCGTAATATCGCGTCGCTGTGCTTTGCCCTCTTTATCCACGATATAAACATATTTGCGATCCTGATCGGTCAGCACCGCTTTGTCGTCAATAAGCGTGGCCTGGAATTCAGCGCTGCCCGGCAGGCGAACGCGAGCGAAGAGACCCGGCGTGAACTGACGCTGCGCGTTATCCAGCAGCGCGCGCATACGGATCGTACCGGTACTCGGCGCCAGCTGATTATCCAGGAAATCCACTTTGCCCTGATGGGGATACCCTTCCTCACCCGCCAGGCCAATTTCAACCGGTAGTGCAGTGTGATTGCTGGACGCCCCCTGCCCGCTGCGGGCGAGGTTTTGATAGTGGAGGTAGGTTGACTCATCCACGTCAAAGTAGACGTACACCGTCTTCTGCGAGACCAGCGTTGTCAGCACGCTGGCGCTGTCGCCCGCCGTGACCAGATTACCGCTGGTGATCAACGCGCGGCTGGCGCGGCCATCAATCGGTGCCGTTACTTTCGTGAAATCGAGGTTAAGCTGAGCGGCGTCTACCGCAGCCTGCGCGGCGCGAATATCGGCCTGCGCCTGAATGGCGGCCGCACGGCGCTGCTCCCACTCTTCACGGGATACCAGGTTGGTATTGATGAGTTTATCGGTACGGTTAGCCTCGCTTCGTGCCAGGCTGGCCTGCGTTTTGGCTCTCTCCAGCGTCGCCTGCGCCTGCTCCAGCGCGGCACGATAGGTTCTGTCATCAATCGTGAACAGCACCTCACCCTTTTTCACCTCCTGGCCGTCGGTGAAATTCACTTTGTCGATATAGCCAGAGACGCGGGGACGAAGCTGAACGCTCTCCACGGCTTCGATCCGGCCGTTAAAGCTATCCCACTGACTAATGGATTTCACAACCACATCAGCAGCATTGACGGCGGGCGCAGGGGGTGCAGCATTTTGCGCGGCGCTGTTATCACATCCGACAAGCAACAGGGAGAGCAATATCGCTCCCAGCGCATGCAGAGGTTCGTTTCCCCAGGTTTTTTGCAGGCTCATTATTTTTATTCCGGTAATTGTAGCCGCCGGGCAAGACGCGGCAGGAGGCACCGCGCCACTTCCTTTGTCCGGGCTGGCTTAAGGCCATTTGTGTCGTTCATCGCCACAAAACTGTAACAGTTGCGAATACACTATTCGCGGCGATTGTAGGAAGGCGCTTAACTAAGTGCAAGAATAATTGTTGCACTTTATGTGCTATTCGATCGGATGTTAAAAAGGCCCGTTTCAGGTAAGGATTTAAATGCAACAATAAAACTTGCAATTACTGCAAAAACGCGCCACCTTTAAATGCAACAGATAAAGATACCATTTAACAGGCTGCGTGGAGGTAACCCGATGAACACGGGCGCATTTATGCATGATTTACTCGACTGGATTGACAACAACCTTGATAGCCGTCTGGATATTGAGTCCGTCGCCAGGCGCTCCGGCTATTCGAAATGGCACCTTCAGCGACTGTTTAAAGAACATACGGGCTACCCTCTCGCCGGGTACATTCGCGCGCAAAAGCTGCAAAAATCCGTGGAGCGCTTAACCCACAGCGACGAACCGATTCTGAACGTGGCGATCGCGTTGGGTTTTGACTCTCAGCAATCCTTCAACCGCAGTTTTAAACGGCAATATGGCCAGGCTCCAGGCGCATGGCGGCGCAGTGTGGCCTGCCGTGAAACCCAGCAGGCGCACACGTAACGCACATTTTGCTGCAACTTTTTCCGGCCCCTGTTATACTGTACATAAATACAGTATGAGAGGTGCATGATGGCTGTTGAAACAAAATATGTTGTCGTAAGAAAAGGTGAAGAGAAAATGACATTTGCCAGTAAGAAAGAGGCTGACGCTCACGACAAACTGCTTGATATGGCAGAGGCGTTTACCGACTGGCTTTTGCAAAGCGGAATGCAGATGGATGAAACGCAGGCTGAAGATCTTGGCCTGTATCTCGCCGAGCAGAAAGATGCCGTGCAGCATATTTTGCGAACCAGTAAGCTCCCGGCTCTTGATACCCCTGCTGACGATAAAACCGAGTCAGGTGCAGCTGACAGTAAAAAAATCAGGGCGGTTAAAGCGGCCTGATGGCCACATCATCATTCCTGTTGCCCGGTCTGCTGTGGTAACGCATCGCAGACCTCTTGTAACTCATTAAAAAACCTTGCCACATGGAAACCATCGCAGACAGAATGATGTACCTGAACGGCGAGAGGTAATAATACCCTGCCCTCTTGCTCGTAATATTTTCCAAGCGTAAACATAGGGGCAAAAAAGTTTTTCATATTAGCCACGCTAACGCTGAAGCTCGTAAAACTTACCCACGGAATGCCGGATATAAAAAAGATATTTTCCCTGGATTCTTCTTTTGGCCAATACGCAAGTTTATCGCCATAGCGAGCCATGTCTTCAGAATAGGTTTTCTGAAAGTGCTGTATATCGCCATCGTAATGACTCCATAATGATGAAAAGGTCTCTGTTTCATTATGGAAAATCGTATAATTTGGATGAATTTCATTCCATATGACAAGCTCATTGTCCTTCATGGCCATACGGAATTCTGGGTGACGGTTAACGATTTTAGCAACGAGAAAAATAATCGTCGGATAAAACTTCCAGCCAACGTTTTTAATATGGCTTAGCAGCACGGTAATATCGACCAACACAGTCTGGTTAAACGTCGATTGAGCAAACCCCTGAAATACCTCAAAATGCTCCTTTCTTGCCCAACGGGATAAATCAACAGCCGTATATTCCGGGATTATTTTTTCCATTTTTAAGCCTTTGTTGAGCAAGCAGATCTTGACGTTAGCCTAAGTTTTTTTCCTGACTTAAGCAAGCAGGGGCCTGCAGTTCACATGTCGAAGAAAAACACGTTCACAGAAATTACATTTTCAGCGTATCAATAACGGCCCTCAAAGCCGGCGACACGTTGCGGTGGGGATAATAAAGATACAGCCCGTCCATGCGCAGGCTATAGCGCTGCAATACGCGGATAAGCGTTCCTTTTTCAAGATCATCAGCCACCAGCTCAAGTGGAACATAAGCCAGCCCAAGCCCAAGACGGGCGGCTTGGGCTTCCATATAGCTGTCTGACAATGCCCACTGCCCTTCTGGCCGATGGGTGATTTTTTTCCCGTCCTCGACCAGTTCCCACTGATAATCACTTCCATCAGCAAACTGATAGGCAATACAGGGATGCGCCACTAAATCAGCTGGCGTCTGGGGAAAACCATAACGCCTGAAGTGCCCCGGTGCAGCCACTACGGCCATTTCCATATCGGGCGTGATGCGCACCGCAATCATTCCCTGACTGACCTCAGCTCCCAGCCTGACACCCGCATCAAACCGCTCGGTGATGATGTCGACGAAGCGGCTTTCATTTATGAGTTCCAGCCTGATATCCGGGTAACGCTGTTTAAAAATGGCGAGCTTTGGCAGCAGGCATTTGTCGATGGCGTGCTGACTGGCGTTAATGCGCACCGTGCCGGACGGTGTCTGACGATAATGTGCGAGGGTCGCCAGACCCGAATCAAGTGCATCGAACGCGGATTCGGCTGTCTGATAGAGCTGCTCTCCGGCGTGGGTTAACGACAGCTTACGCGTGGTGCGAACGAGAAGCTGGACGCCCAACCGCTCCTCCAGCTCGCGCACCGAGCGGCTCACCCCGGATTGCGCCAGCCCAAGCCGCTGCGCAGCCGCGGTGAAACTTCCCTCCCGCACCACCTGCATAAACAGATACAGCTCATTGTAGTTTTCTCGCTTCGCCATTACGCCCCGCAATTCATAACAATTTGATATTAATTCTAGCAGATTATGGCCTCTAATCAGCACTCATTCTGCTAACTATAATGGCCGCAACACAACACCGCAGGGTATCGATACATGAAAACATTCACCCAAAAACTGTCTGTTGCGATGCTGCTATGCGCATCATTAAGTGGAGTGACAACCATGAGTTATGCAGAAGCCACCAATCCTAACGCCCCCGTCTCGATGGTTACAGCCTGGGACAAAACCTTTGCCAAAAGTGACCGGGTTGACCACCGTAAGGTCTCCTTCCAGAACCGTTACGGTATTACCCTGGTAGGCGATCTCTATCTTCCTAAAAACCGTGGCGACCGTAAGCTGGCAGCGATTGCCGTCAGCGGGCCATTTGGCGCGGTCAAAGAACAGTCCAGCGGTCTCTACGCGCAGACCCTGGCGGAAAAGGGGTTTGTAACCCTGGCGTTCGACCCTTCCTGGACGGGCGAAAGTGGCGGCCAGCCGCGCAACGTCGCGTCACCGGACGTCAACACCGAAGACTTTAGCGCCGCGGTTGATTTCCTGGGCGTGCAGAAAGAGGTCGACCGTAACCGCATTGGCATCCTTGGGATCTGCGGCTGGGGCGGTATGGCGCTGAATGCGGCATCCATGGATACGCGCATCAAAGCTGTCGCCACCAGCGTAATGTATGACATGAGCCGGGCGATGGGTCACGGCGTAGGCGACGGCAAAGATCGTTATTCTTCGGCAGATCGCCATGCTGTGCTGCAGTACCTGAATGAACAGCGCTGGAAGGATGCCGGGAACGGCACCTTTGCACAGGGCGGCCATGACATTTATGTTGACGAGAACGGCAAAGTGACCGCGTCAGAACGTATTCTGCCAGAAGCCTTGCCCGCCAACCCGAATCCGGTGCTGAAAGAGTTTTATGACTACTACCGCATGCCGCGTGGCTTCCACGCGCGTTCCGTCAACTCAACCGGCGCATGGACGGCAACTATGCCGCTCTCGTTCATGAACATGCCGCTGCTGAGCTATGCCGGAGAGATCGCTATCCCGACGCTTATCGTGACCGGCGAAAAGGCGCACTCCCGTTATTTCGCCGAAGATGCGTTTAACGCGGTCGGCAGCAAGCAGAAAGAACTGGTGATTGTCCCGGGCGCCAACCATGTCGATCTCTACGACAATGCTGCCGGGAAGATCCCATTCGCTCAGTTTGAACAATTCTTTAAAAACAGCCTGAAATAAACCTCCCTGCTGCCCGTTTCGACGGGCGGCTCTCTTCGCGAAATCAGACGATGTCCACATTAAACCACACCACTTCACAGCATGAGGAACATGCGTACTGGGGAGGCATTTTTGCCATGACCCTTTGCGTATTCGTCCTGATTGCCTCGGAATTTATGCCCGTGAGCCTGCTCACCCCGCTTGCCGCAGATTTAGGCGTGACGGAGGGGCTTGCAGGCCAGGGCATTGCTATCTCCGGCGCGCTGGCGGTACTGACCAGCCTCTTCCTCTCCCGGCTTGCCGGGAATATGAATCGTAAACACCTTCTGCTGGGCATGACGATACTGATGGCGCTCTCGGGGCTCATTATTGCCTTCGCCCAGAACTATCAGACGTATATGACCGGTCGCGCGCTGATCGGCATCGCCATCGGCGGGTTCTGGTCCATGTCGGCGGCAACGGCTATTCGCCTGGTTCCCCATCATCAGGTCACGCGCGCGCTGGCTATTTTCAACGGTGGTAACGCGCTGGCAACGGTCGTGGCCGCCCCGCTAGGCAGCTACCTGGGTGCAACCATTGGCTGGCGCGGTGCCTTCCTTTGTCTGGTGCCCGTGGCAATCGCCGCATTCCTGTGGCAGTACGTTAGCCTGCCAAATATGAGCGGGCGTAAAAACGGTGCGTCAGGTGAAGGCGTCTTTCGGCTATTTCGCCAGCCTGTCGTATCCGTCGGTCTGATAGCCTGCAGCCTGTTCTTTATGGGACAGTTTGCGCTGTTTACCTATGTGCGCCCATTTCTCGAGACCGTCACGCACGTCAGCGCCTCCGGGCTATCGCTGATTTTGCTCGCCATCGGCATTGCCGGATTTGTTGGCACCCTTCTCGTTACTCTGGTTCTGAACGCGGCGTTTTACCTGACGTTAATAGCGATTCCACTGCTGATGGCCGCCATCGCTGGCGCGTTGATTTTGACCGGGCATAACGTGTGGATTGTTGCCCTGCTGTCAGGCTTGTGGGGAATGCTGGCGACGGCAGCACCGACGGGCTGGTGGGCGTGGGTCGCCCGAACGCTACCGGAGGATGCCGAAGCGGGCGGAGGGTTAATGGTCGCGGTGATCCAGCTCGCCATTGCACTGGGTTCAACGGCGGGCGGTATGGTGTTTGATCGCCTCGGCTGGCAGAGCACGTTTGCCCTGAGCGGCATAGTGCTGCTTTGTGCAGCTGCGTTGACGTTTATGCTTTCACGCCTCCGCGAAAGCGCCTCATGGAAATAACGGCGTAGCGTGAGGTTTCAGTTTGGAATACTTTTCGTAAGGATATTTTATTTAATTACTAAACCCTCAACGTCGCCAGAGGGAATAATAATTAAGCAATATCCTGGACAGCCCGTCGACACGCTTTGCTAGCCTGATTATTCAGGCAAAGCTCACCCCGGAGGTATTCTTGCTGATTAAACTCAAGAAAGAACGAACGCACCAGGAGGATCGCCGGCTTGCTCTCTGGCTGGCGACCTCAGCAGGTTTGCTCAACGCCATTGCCCTTGGGGCCTTTGGCTTTTTCCCCTCTCATATGACCGGCAACACCTCACAATTATCCAGCGAAGTCTCCTCCACCGATCTGAGCGATATCATTTTCTTTGGCTCGATTATTCTCTCCTTTGTGGCGGGTGCAATCCTTGCGCGTCTTATCGTGATATGGGGCATTATCCATAATGTCAGGCTGGTTTTTTGCCAAATCCTTTTTGTCGAAGGGATATTATTAACCGGCGTATCTCTCTACGAGATGTATTTCCATGCGCTCACCAGCAACCGCGAGATAATTATTTTCCTGTGCTGTCTGATGGGCATTCATAATTCAACCTCCACACAGCTTTCCGGCGGACGGGTGAGATCGACGCACATTACCGGCACGCTGACGGACGCGGGAATTTCCCTGGCCTCCGTCACGGTTGCCATGCTTCGCAGGGATTACTCCAAAGATACCGCGGCACAAAAAAGTCAGTTGAAAACCCACTTAACCACCCTTTTCTCGTTCATTACCGGGGGTATCGCCGGGTTACTGCTCTTCAGATGGGTTGGCTTCAACGCCATGCTGGCGCTCGGGTTGATGCTCTCCGTTGTCGCGACCGTATCGATTATCAGTATCTCAGTGCGTGTTCGCCGTGTACGCCCCCTACTCAGCAGATAAAGCTCTCAGGCAGGGTGACAGGAACATCGCGATACGTGACCCTGTCACTTTATGGGCTGCGCTTTAGGACTATTCTGCCTGCGCCATATTCAGCCCTTACGCCATAAGGCCTGACTTAAGGTTGTCACGCTTTTCATAGGGTTACTGATTTTCCCCCTTCGCTGGAACCCTTCCCAAACGCTTGCTATAGGTCAATTACCCCTGCCGAAACATGGCATAACAACAGGCAACCGGTGGTTGCTATAACGCATGCGCACAGGGAGACACACCGCAATGCACTCATTACTCAAACGTTCGCTGCTGTTTGTTGGCGCGATTATCATGGTTCTTGCCCTTCTCATCTGGGGGATCGGACTTGAGACAATCAAGGCGCGTCAGGTTGACCTGATTTATCTCGGGCAACAGCACATGATCCTGGTTTTCTCGTCGATGTTTTTTGCCCTGCTGGTCGGTATTCCGGCCGGTATCCTGCTGAGCCGCCCGGCCGCGCGGGGTATCGCCGAATATGTGATGCAAATTTTCAACGTGGGTAACACGCTGCCACCGCTGGCCGTGCTGGCCCTGGCGATGGTGGTGATTGGCATCGGCGATACGCCCGCCATCATCGCGCTGTTTCTTGCCTCGCTGCTGCCCATTGTGCGCAATACCTACGCGGGACTGTGTTCCGTTCCGGCCTCGTTACTTGAAGCCGCAAACGGGATCGGGATGACCAAATGGCAGCGTCTGCGTCAGGTTGAATTGCCCAACGCCTGGCCCGTCATGCTCTCCGGGATCCGCATCGCCACCGCCATCAACGTCGGTACCGCGCCGCTGGCCTTCCTGATTGGTGCCAGCAGCTACGGTGAGCTGATTTTCCCCGGCATCTATCTGAACGATTTTCCGACCCTGATCCTCGGCGCGGCGGCCACCGCCCTGTTCGCCCTGATCCTCGACACCCTGCTGGCGGCGCTGGGTCGCGTGATGAGCCCCCATCTCGCTCAATAACAATAACAAGGAGCTTTTATGAGACTGTTTTCCGGCCTGACGGCGCTGTGCGCCGCGGCGCTCTTCACCAGCCAGGCAATAGCAGCCCCGCTGATCCTGGCAACCAAAAGCTTTACCGAGCAGCATATTCTCTCGGCCATGACCGTGCAGTATTTACAGAAGAAAGGATTCCAGGTACAGCCGCAAACAAATATCGCCACGGTGATTTCCCGTAACGCGATGATCAACAAACAGATCGATATGACCTGGGAGTACACCGGCACGTCATTAATCATCTTTAACCACATCAACAAACGCATGTCGCCGCAGGAGTCTTACGAGACGGTGAAACGCCTGGACGCAAAGCACGGTCTGGTATGGCTTAAACCCGCTGACATGAACAATACCTATGCTTTCGCCATGCAGCGCAAGCGCGCCGAGGCGGAACACATCAACACCATGTCAGAGATGGTGGCGAAGATTGAGCAGATCCGTCAAACCAACCCGGAAAAAAACTGGCTGCTGGGCCTGGACCTGGAATTTGCCGGGCGCAGCGACGGCATGAAGCCGCTGCAGGCCGCCTATAACATGACGCTGGACCGCCCGCAGATCCGTCAGATGGACCCGGGACTGGTCTATAACGCGGTGCGCGACGGCTTTGTCGACGCCGGTCTGATTTACACCACCGACGGGCGCGTGAAGGGCTTTGACCTGAAGGTGCTGGAAGATGATAAAGGCTTCTTCCCGAGCTATGCGGTCACTCCGGTGGTGCGTAAAGACACGCTGGAGGCTAATCCGGGTCTGGAAGAGGCGCTCAATACCCTCTCCGCCCAGCTCAACAACGACGTTATCACCGAGCTGAACAAGAAGGTGGATATCGACCATCAGTCACCGCAGCAGGTCGCCCGTGATTTCCTGCGTAGCAAACAGTTGCTGTAGGAGGCGCTATGGATACCGTTCACTACATCCTGGATAACTGGGACTATCTGTTAACCCTGACGCTGCAGCACCTGTGGCTGGTGGCGCTGGCCGTGGGTTTAGCCATCCTCATCGGCGTCCCGCTGGGCGTTCTGATTGTCCGTCATAAATGGCTGGCAACGCCAGTACTGGGCATCGCTACCATCGTGCTGACCATTCCGTCCATCGCCCTGTTTGGTCTGATGATCCCGCTCTTTTCGCTGATCGGTCAGGGTATCGGCGCCCTGCCCGCGATTACGGCGGTGTTTCTCTACTCGCTGCTGCCGATTGTACGTAACACCCATACGGCGCTCGACAGCCTGCCGCCGGGGCTGCGTGAAGCCGGACGGGGCATCGGCATGACCTTCTGGCAGCGTCTGCGCTGGGTGGAAATCCCGATGGCGCTGCCGGTAATTTTCGGTGGGATCCGTACCGCCGTCGTCATGAATATTGGCGTGATGGCGATTGCCGCGGTAATCGGCGCGGGTGGCCTGGGCCTGCTGCTGCTCAATGGTATTGGCGGAAGTGATATTCGCATGTTGATTGCGGGCGCGCTGATGATTTGTCTTTTAGCTATTGTGCTTGACTGGCTGCTGCACCGTTTGCAGGTGGTTCTGACTCCAAAGGGGATTCGATAATGATAAAACTGGAAAACCTCACCAAACACTTTTCACAGAAGCACGGCCAGACCTTTAAGGCCGTCGATAACGTCAACCTGAACGTCCCCGAAGGGGAAATGTGTGTCCTGCTCGGCCCGTCCGGCTGCGGGAAAACCACGACACTGAAGATGATTAACCGCCTTATCACACCCAGCAGCGGAACAATCCTCATTAACGGTGAAGACACCAGCGGGATGGACACGGTGACCCTGCGCCGCAATATTGGCTACGTGATCCAGCAGATTGGCCTGTTCCCGAACATGACTATCGAAGAGAACATCACCGTTGTACCGCGCATGCTGGGCTGGGATAAAGCGCGCTGCAAAACCCGCGCCGAAGAGCTGATGGATATGGTGGCAATGGATCCGCGTAAGTTTCTTAGCCGCTATCCGCGCGAGATGTCCGGCGGCCAGCAGCAACGTATCGGCGTCATCCGCGCCCTGGCGGCGGATCCTCCGGTACTGCTGATGGATGAACCGTTCGGCGCGGTGGACCCCATCAACCGCGAGGTGATCCAGAACCAGTTCCTGGAGATGCAGCGCAAGCTGAAGAAAACGGTGATGCTGGTCAGCCACGATATTGATGAAGCCCTGAAGCTCGGCGACCGAATCGCAGTCTTCCGTCAGGGGAAAATCGTGCAGTGTGCCAGCCCGGATGAACTGCTGGCAAAACCGGCCAATGAATTTGTCGGCTCGTTTGTTGGTCAGGACAGGACGCTGAAGCGGCTGCTGCTGGTCTCCGCAGGAGACGTCACCGACCAGCAGCCGACCATTACGGCGCGGAGCTCTACGCCGCTTCCTGAAGCCTTTGCCACGATGGACGACAATGATATTCGCGCAATTACCGTGGTCGACGAGCACGGAAAACCGCTCGGCTTTGTGAAACGTCGCGAAGCGCGCAACGCCAGCGGTACCTGTGCCGACATCCTGCATCCGTTCCGCATGACCGGCAAGGCGGAAGACAACCTGCGCGTCGTGTTGTCACGTCTGTATGAAAGCAATACCAGCTGGATGCCGATCGTGGATGAGGACGGGCGTTACAACGGTGAGATTTCGCAGGACTATATTGCCGAGTACCTGAGTTCCGGGCGTACGCGTCGGGCACTGAATATTCATAGCGACAGTTAACCCTTCTGGCCGGGCCTCGCCCGGCGCTTTCGCACGCATACCTTTTGCTAACCCCGCGATTTCCCGCCACAATATTGTATCGTTCCCCTGTAATCGCGACCCATGCAACGTCTTCATGCTTACCCCGACATCCGGGCGATGTTTCGCCGACTGTTGATTGCCACCGTCACCGGCGTGCTGGCGGCGCTGGCCGTTGCGGTGTTTCGTCACAGCATGTACCTGCTGGAGTGGCTGCTTCTCAGCAACGACAGCGGTAGCCTGGTGAATGCCGCCGCATCGCTCTCGTCCTGGCGGCGCGCGCTGACGCCTGCGCTGGGTGGGCTGGCCGCCGGGGTACTGCTCTGGGGATGGCAACGACTGACCGCCCAGCGGCCTCACGCGCCAACCGATTACATGGAGGCGCTGGAGACCGGGGACGGCCAGTTTGATTACGGTGCCAGCCTTGTAAAATCCCTGGCGTCGCTGCTGGTCGTCGCCAGCGGAAGCGCCATCGGGCGCGAAGGGGCCATGATCCTGCTTGCCGCTCTCGCCGCCTCCTTTTTCGCTCGCCGTTTTACGCCCAAATCTGAATGGAAGCTCTGGATCGCCTGTGGCGCCGCGGCCGGGATGTCCAGCGCTTATCATGCCCCCTTAGCCGGAAGCCTGTTTATTGCAGAGATTCTGTTTGGCACGCTCATGCTGGCCTCACTCGGCCCCGTGGTTATTGCGGCGGTGGTGGCGCTTCTGACCACGCGCGTGCTGGCACCCGGCGCCAGCACGCTCTATGAAGTCCATCTGAGCGGCATACTGACCGCGACAGATTATGCCCTGCTGGTCGCCATGGGTCTGCTGGCAGGTCTTTGCGGACCCCTGTTGATGTGGCTGATGACGTTTAGCCACGGACTGTTTCTGCGTCTCAAACTTTCGCCGCCGTGGCAGCTGGCGCTGGGGGGGTTGATCGTCGGGCTGCTGTCCCTCCTCACGCCGAAGGTATGGGGGAATGGCTACAGCGTGGTTCAGGCTTTTCTGCTCGCCCCGCCGCTGCTGTCGGTGATTGCCGGAGTGTTTATCTGTAAATTGCTGGCGGTACTGGCCAGCAGCGGTTCGGGTGCACCGGGCGGCGTGTTTACGCCCACGCTGTTTGTCGGCATGGCGACGGGGATGCTGTTTGCGCAGCTTTTCGCGCTGTGGTTACCGGGTTCTGAGACGGCAATATTGCTGGGACTGGCGGGAATGGCAACGCTACTTGCTGCGACCACGCATGCGCCCATTATGTCGGCGCTAATGGTCTGTGAAATGACCGGACAGTATGTTTTACTGCCCGGTTTACTGGTCGCCTGTGTGGTGGCGTCCGTGCTGTCGCGAACGTTACGCCACGACTCGATCTACGGCCAACACGCCGCCGAGGGCAGAGAGATCGATGTACTGCGCTAACTCGCGCTGCTCGGCACGAGGCAGATAAGGCAGCTCCCCCACCAGCGGCCCAGGCAGTTTGGCGCTCAGCACGTCGATGATCTCCGCGTAGTGCGCCAGGCCCGGGTTGATACGGTTTGCCACCCAGCCCACCAGCGGCAGGCCGTCATTGGCAATCGCCTGCGCTGTCAGTAGCGCATGGTTGATACACCCTTCCTGGATACCCACCACCATCACCACCGGAAGCTGTTCCTGGACGACCCACTCAGAGAGCGGACGCAAATCATTCATCAGGCTGCGCCAGCCGCCCGTCCCTTCGACCACCACGTGATCAACCTTCTCGCTCAGGTTCGCCAGCCCGTCGGACAGCAGGGGATAATTAATCAGACCGCTGTGCGCCACGCTGCTCTCCTCTTCGCTTAAGGCAATGGGATTGACCGCCTGATAAGGCAGTTCCAGCGACGAGACGCTTTGCAGCACCAGGGCGTCTTTATTACGCAATCCCTCTGGCGTCTCTTTACTCCCTTTTGCGACCGGTTTGTACCCTGCCACGCGTTTACCGCTTGCTGCAAGCGCCTGCAGCAATGCGCGGGATACGACGGTCTTGCCGACAGAGGTATCTGTACCAGTAACAAAGAAACGCTTAAGCATGACTCACTCCACCTCTTGGGTATGCTTCGAAAATATAAACCAGGTAAATAATTCAGTGGAGGAAGTCTACGGGATGCGTGCGCTACCCGGCTTGAGATAGCGCAATTTTTCGTACATCTGCGGAAAAGAGTTAACCCTGTAACAGGCGGATAAGCAGCGAGCCGTTATACATGGCATCTTTGACCAGCGCCGCGCCTGCCATTGTGCCCTGGTTAGAGAATTGGGTGCTTTCCACCGCAATATTCTTGCTGTAGGCGGGAAGCGACTGCTGATGGATACAGGCCGAGATCGCCGGAAAGAGGATCTCCGCCGCCTGGCTGAGCGGGGAGCCAATCAGGATTTTTTGCGGGTTAAAGAGGTTCACCATAATCGCCAGGATGCGGCCAACGTTATTCCCCACCCCGGTAATAATATCCTTCGCCAGCAAATCTCCCTGACGCGCGGCGGCGCAGAGGGAATCGACCGTTAAGGGTTGGCCGTGCAGCGAGGAGCTCATGGACTGGCTGAGCCTGACCTGCGCCAGCTCCAGCACGCTTTCTACACTGGCAATAGTCTCCAGGCAGCCATGGTTCCCGCAGTAGCAGCGCTTCCCGTACGGGTCGACCTGAGTGTGCCCGATTTCCACCAGGCTGCTGCTCCCGGCGTGAAGAAGACGCCCGTCGGTGATGACACCCGCCCCAACGTTATGGTCGATCACCACCTGAATCACATCACGCGCACCGCGCGACGCGCCAAACAGGGCCTCCGCCATGGTCCAGGCACTGATGTCATGCTGAATATAGACCGGCACGCCGGTATGGTTTTTCAGCACCTCTCCCAGCGGCATCTCTTTAACATCGTCGTAAAACGGCATGCGGTGCACGATGCCGTTTTCGGTATCAATAATGCCCGGCATGGTGATGGCGATTGCCGTTAAGCGTTCCAGCCGCTGCTGATGGCGGATAAAGAAGTTATCGATATGGGAGACAATGGCATCGAGGAGCGATTGTTCCGCGTTGAGCGGCAGCTCAAGCCGATCCTCCACCACCAGTTTGCTGCTCAGATCGCGCAGCGCGAGGAAGATCTCCCCGCGACTGATGCGCAGTGACAGGTAATGCCATGCTTCCGTCTCAACCACCAGCCCGACCGCCGGACGGCCACGGCTGCCCGGCTCCTGAATTTCCGTCTCCTGGACCAGGTGCGCTTCCAGCATTTCACGGACAATCTTGGTGATACTGGCAGGTGCCAGCTGTGCCAGGCGCGAAAGATCGATACGCGAAACCGGACCAAGCTGATCAATCAGGCGGTATACCGCGCCAGCGTTGGTCTGCTTAATCTGATCAATGTGCCCTGGCTGACTATCAGCAACCACCTCGTACTCCCTTATTTTCGAGCTTCGAAATAAACTTTGGGCTATGGTGAAGCACTTCCATAGCTGTCGTCAAATATTTACTTAGCTCTGTGATTTACCGCACATTTTTATCCCTTTTCCCTACCGGTTTTGCCCACCTGAAGCGCTGATTAACTGCTGTTTGAAGCGCTGCGCGGCGTGGCTCTGTTCACGATGTTTTGACCAGACCAGCCACATCTCGGAAACGGCATCCTCTTCGGCGATGGGAACCCAGCGCATTTCGCGCAGTTGTACCCGTTTAAAGGAGGCCGGAAGAATAGAGACCCCCAGTCCGGCGGCGACCAGCCCAATAATGGTCATCGCCTCGCCCACCTCCTGGGTGATAACCGGAGCAAGATCGTAGCGACGCATCAGTCCCAGAATGTCGTCATACAGGCCCGTTCCGACCTGAGGATCAAAAAAGACAAAGGGTTCTTTTGCCAGCTCTGCGAGCGATACCGCCGGACGCGAGGCCAGCGGGTGGTCAAGGGGGATCATAGCCATCAGGGGTTCATGCAGAATCACCTGCCACGCCAGCGTGTCCGGCAGCTGCGTATTCCGCATCAACCCCAAATCCAGTGCGCCTTCATTCAGCGGTGCAATTTGCTCGCGGGTATTAATTTCGCGCGTCTGAATATGCACATCCGGGAAATGGCGGCGGAATGAGGAAAGCGTCTGGGAGACGGCGCTGATAAAGGGCGCAGACGACGTAAACCCGATTCGCAGCTCACCGGCTTCTCCGAGGTAAAGCCGCTCTGCACGGGCGGCGGCGTCATCAACCATGCTCAGGATTTGTCGGCTGTCGGTCAGAAACTGCTTACCCGCCGCCGTCAGGCTCACGCTGCGGTTGGTGCGGGCCAGAAGGCGCGCGCCCACCTGCTGTTCGAGGATTTGAATCTGCTGGCTTAAAGGGGGCTGAGAGATATTCAGCCGTGCCGCCGCGCGGCCAAAATGCAGCTCCTCAGCAACGGCGACAAAATAGCGAAGATGACGCAGTTCGATATTCATATTTTTAAAGTATCATTTGAGATAATTAATATATTAGACAGAATATTTACATTTTCCTACCCTGATCGTGTGGTCATACCCGTCACCCGAAATCACGGGGATGTTTAAGCAAGGAAACTGTGTGAGTCGTACAACCTCCATTGATATCTCTCCGGCCAGCGATATCAATGATTTACCCGTAGCATCGCAGCCGGTTCAGTTCATTAAACGTGGTACTCCCCAATTTATGCGCGTTACCCTGGCGCTCTTTTCGGCCGGTCTGGCCACGTTTGCCCTGCTCTACTGCGTTCAGCCGATCCTCCCCGTTCTCTCCCATGAGTTTGGCGTATCGCCCGCCAGCAGCAGCGTTTCGCTCTCGATTTCAACCGCGATGCTGGCAATTGGCCTGCTCTTTACCGGCCCTTTGTCCGACGCCATTGGCCGTAAACCGGTGATGGTCACTGCCCTGATGCTGGCCTCGGTCTGTACGTTGCTCTCGACCATGATGACCAGCTGGCACGGCATTCTGGTGATGCGCGCGCTGATCGGGCTGTCGCTCAGCGGCGTGGCCGCGGTCGGGATGACCTATCTCAGCGAAGAGATCCATCCGAGCTTCGTTGCCTTTTCGATGGGGTTGTACATCAGCGGGAATTCAATTGGCGGCATGAGTGGGCGTCTGCTGAGCGGGGTCTTTACGGACTTCTTTAGCTGGCGTATTGCGCTGGCGGTTATCGGGTGTTTCGCGCTGGCATCTGCACTGATGTTCTGGAAAATCCTGCCGGAATCACGCCATTTCCGCCCGATTTCCCTGCGCCCGAAAACGCTGTTTATTAACTTCCGTTTGCACTGGCGTGATAAAGGGTTGCCGCGCCTGTTTCTGATGGGCTTCCTGCTGATGGGGTCATTCGTCACGTTGTTTAACTATATTGGCTATCGCCTGATGCTTTCGCCGTGGCATCTGAATCAGGCCGTGGTCGGTTTGCTTTCTGTGGCTTATCTCACCGGCACGTGGAGTTCGCCGAAAGCCGGGGCGATGACCGCACGCTTCGGCCGCGGGCCGGTCATGCTGGTCTTCACAGCGGTAATGCTGCTCGGCCTGCTGCTGACGCTCTTCTCCTCACTGTGGCTGATTTTTGCCGGGATGCTGCTCTTCTCCGCCGGGTTCTTCGCCGCGCACTCGGTCGCCAGCAGCTGGATTGGCCCGCGCGCGCGTCGAGCCAAAGGACAGGCATCGTCGCTGTACCTGTTTAGCTATTACCTGGGATCCAGCATCGCCGGGACGCTGGGCGGCGTGTTCTGGCATCACTACGGCTGGAACGGCGTGGGCGGGTTTATCGCCCTGATGCTTTGTGCCGCGCTGCTGGTGGGGGCAAGTCTTCATCAACGTTTGAGATAATAAGCGTGCGGGCTGATGTCCGGTAAGACGCACGAGCGACCTAAACGGCACCAGCGTACTGGTGCCGTTTATCGTTCAGGAATCCCAGGCCTGCTCTATCTTACCGGCTTCAAACTGCGGAGGCGGTTTTCGGAAACGGCGCGTTAGCCATGTCAGGTAAAGGATCCCCAGTGCCGCCCAGATGAGGCCAAGCGTCAGGGACGTCGCTTCGAGGTTTATCCACAGCACGCCGACCGTTACCGCCCCAATAAGCGGCAGCAGGAGATAGTGGAAACGATCTTTCCACGTTTTGTTCAGCCCCTTACGCCGCCAGAAATGGTTGTACACCGAGAGGTTAACAAACGTAAACGCCACCAGTGCGCCAAAGTTGATCAGCGCCGTTGCGGTCACGAGGTCAAAGTACAGCGCCGACAGGGCCACTATCCCCACCATAATGACGTTCAGGGCCGGGGTACGCCATTTCGGATGCACATAACCAAACACCCGCTCCGGAAAGACGTTGTCACGCCCCATCACATACAATAACCGCGAGACGCTGGCGTGCGAGGCCAGACCCGAAGCCAGTGTATTGACAAAGGTGGTACATAAAAACACCGACTGGAAGAGCTTACCGCCCACGTACAGTGCTATTTCCGGCAGCGCGGCATCCGGGTTCTTAAAGCGCGCGATGGTCGGGAAAAAGAGCTGCATGAAGAACGAGGCAATAATGAATATCAGCCCGCCGTACAGCGCGGTCAGGAAAATGGCTTTGGGAATGACCCGTGCCGCGTTTGGCGTCTCTTCCGATAGCGTGGTAACCGCATCAAAACCGAGGAAAGAGAAGCAGACGATAGTCGCGCCGGTAATAATAGGGATCAGATGTGCGTTCTCGCTGATAAACGGCTGCAGCGACCAGACGGTGCCGACCCCTTCTCCCTTGTGCAAGCCATGCACCACGAGGATGACAAACACCACCATAATCGCGACCTGCACCAGCACAAACAGGGTATTAAAGTTGGCGACCAGGTTAACACTCTTCAGATTCGCCAGCGTCAGGATCGTCACAAACCCCACTACCCAGACCCACGGCGGGACCTCAGGGAACATCGCGGAAAGGTAGATCTTCGCCAGCAGCACGTTGATCATCGGCAGGAAGAGATAGTCCAGCAACGATGACCAGCCGACCATAAAGCCCACGTGGGGTCCAATCGATTTCTGCGTGTAGGTATACGCGGAGCCCGCTTCCGGGAACTGCCGTACCAGTTTACCGTAGCTGATGGCGGTAAACATGACGCCAGCCAGCGCCAGGAGATACGAGGCGGGCACGTGGCCGTTGCTGATACCGGACACAATACCGAAGGTATCAAACACGGTCATGGGGGTGAGGTAAGCCAGCCCCATCATCACCACCTGCCAGAGCTTGAGGGAACTGCGCAGTCGGGTTCTGCCGGCCATGCCCGGCGCGTCAAGAGATGTGTTAGTCGCCATACACCGTCCCCCCCATGCTTACCGTGGTTTGCAATCGCGTTGACCTTAACGCAAACCTGCTTAGCAAAGGGGGAAGTTGTGAAGAACAAACGCGACCGTACCAGCGCACCGTCTCTGGCTCGCATTCACCATGGAAGCCTGACTGGCCCCCTTCGCCCTGCGGATAGTTGAACATCTGCATCATTTCCTACCTCGTCACACAGTGTCGTTAAGAAAGTCCCTGTGCCGCCTGCGCTCCATAACGCGACTCCCGGGAGATAGCTGGCGTGCCAGCGAACAGTTCGGCCAGGCTCCGCGCAGGCCGTATGGTGATACGTATGAGATGAAACAAAGCGGCCCCTTACCGGGGCACGTTATCAGGCGTTTTTCAGCATCCACTCGATTTCTGTTTCAGTAATCAGGCGTTCAAACTGCAGTAATTCATCATTTTTGCAGGCGTGATACACGTGGCAGAAACGCTCGCCCAGCCGCTCGCGGAGGCGATCGTTTTGCATAAACTCCCACAGCGCATCACTCTGACGAATCGGGAACGGCAGTCCGTCCTGCTCCAGGCCATTGCCTTCAACCTCTTCCTGCAGCGGTAAATCGTTATCCAGCCCGTGCAGAATGCCGGCAAAAATCGCCGCCATCACCAGATACGGATTCGCGTCTGCCCCTGCCACCCGGTATTCGACACGATGGTTATGGCGATCGCCGCAGGGAATACGCAGGGCAACCGTGCGGTTGTTGTGTCCCCATGACGCCTGCGTCGGCACGTACATACCCGGCTGGAAACGGCGGTACGAGTTGACGTTCGGGGCCAGCAGCGCCATGGACGCTGGCATCAGATCGATCATCCCGGCCAGCGCGCGTTTCAGCAGCGCGGAATCCTCGCCGCTGGCGTCCGCTAGCACGTTTTCGCCTCTGTTGTTTTGCATACTGATGTGGATATGCATCCCGCTGCCCGCATGCTCTTCATACGGCTTCGCCATAAACGTGGCATGCATCTTATGTTTTTCTGCCATCTGCCTGACGAGACGTTTTAGCGCCAGCGCATCATCACAGGCATCAAGCACGTTTTCCGTATGGTGCAGGTTAATTTCAAACTGACCCGGCGAGGCCTCAGCCACTGCGCCATCGGCGGGGATCAGCTGCAGCTGCGCCAGTTCGTCAATGTCGTTCAGCACGTCAGCAAAGTGGTTGAGATTATCAACCGAGTAGACCTGGCTTTGCGTGTTACGCACGTCGGTGCCCGGCGCGCAGGGTGGCTGCAGATAGCCGTCGGCATCGCGATTCCGATCAAGTAAATAGAACTCCAGCTCTACCGCTACCACGGGGAACAGACCGCGCTGGCGCAACTGCTGCCAGAGCCGGTTGAGTACGTTCCGCGGCTCAACGTCAAAGGGAGCGCCATCTTCATCGACCATGGTGAGCTGCACCTGACCAATGTATTCCGGGTCCGCAGCGGACGGTGTCAGGGTGCCCGGCACCGGCACGCAGACACAGTCAGGCTCGCCGAGCTCCTGCCCCAGGCCCGCCTCTTCCACCACGTTACCCAGAATATCCATGGCGAAAACCGACGCCGGGAAATAGCAGCCTTTTTCGAGTTTGTTCAGTCCGGCAACCGGAATACGTTTACCGCGAAAACAGCCGTTCAAATCGGTCAGGAGGACATCAATAAACTGGGTGTTCGGATACTGTTCTAAATAGCGCTTCACCTCCTGCGTAAAGGCGCTGCCCCGCCTCTCATCCGTGTAGTGAACAAAGTTCTCAACTTCTACGATATTGGTTTCCATGATTTACCACCGTTTTTGGGATTTGCGTTCGCTGCTCAGGACTGTCAAATATAATGTCCACTCTATCGAATCTGTATGCAAATAAATTGTTTGTCAAATGTTAAATTAAGTTTGCAAAAGGCAGATCCCGTTGCTAGATTGAGAAAATATTGAACGAAAAGGCCGTTTTACAGGTGAAACTGGCCTAAATTTAGTCCACTTTGTGAGGGCGATCATGGAAAATATAATGAACAAGCCAGTCATTGGCGTGGTGATGTGCAGAAACAGGCTTAAGGGTCATGAGACCCAGACCCTGCAAGAAAAGTACCTGAATGCCATTATCAATGCGGGGGGCTTACCCATTGCCTTACCGCATGCGCTGGCAGAGCCAGAGTTGCTTACCACTCTGCTGCCAACCCTGGACGGGATTTACCTGCCGGGCAGCCCAAGTAACGTGCAGCCGCACCTTTATGGTGAAAACGGCGATGAGCCTGACGCCGATCCCGGGCGTGATCTTCTGAGTATGGCGCTGATTGCCGCCGCGCTCGAAAGGCGCATCCCCATTTTCGCCATCTGCCGGGGGCTGCAGGAACTGGTTGTTGCGACGGGAGGGACGCTGTATCGTCGCCTGTTCGAGCAGAATGACCTGCTTGAGCACCGGGAAGATCCTGAACTGCCGGTTGAGCTACAATACGCCCCGTCTCATGAAGTTCAGGTTCAGGAGGGAGGACTGCTGTCTCAATTAATACCAGGCTGTAACACATTTTGGGTAAACTCGTTACACGGGCAAGGTGCACGAACGTTAGGATCACGGCTTCGCGTGGAGGCCCGCTCGACGGACGGGCTGGTTGAAGCGGTCAGCGTGCATGACCATCCTTTTGCCCTCGGCGTGCAATGGCACCCCGAATGGAACAGCAGCGAGTACGCCCTGTCACGTATGTTGTTTGAAGGTTTTATCACCGCCTGTCAAAGCCACATTGCCGAGAAGCAACGACTTTGACCACTACCGTAAAGGAAATGCAACTATGAGCGATGACGGACTGGCGCCAGGGAAACGTCTGTCTGAGATCCGCCAGCAACTGGGTCTCTCGCAGCGGCGTGCCGCCGAACTGTCTGGGTTAACACACAGTGCCATCAGCACCATCGAGCAGGATAAAGTCAGTCCTGCCATCAGTACGCTTCAGAAGCTGCTGAAAGTCTATGGGCTGTCGCTCTCGGAATTCTTTTCGGAACCGGAAAAACCTGATGAACCGCAGGTGGTTATTAATCAGGAAGACCTTATCGAAATAGGCAGTCAGGGGGTTTCGATGAAGCTGGTTCACAACGGAAATCCGAACCGTACGCTGGCGATGATTTTTGAAACTTACCAGCCTGGAACCACGACCGGAGAGAGGATCAAACATCAGGGTGAGGAGATCGGTACGATACTGGAAGGTGAAATTGTGCTGACCATTAATGGCCAGCCTTATCACCTGGTTGCGGGGCAAAGCTATGCCATTAATACCGGCATACCGCACAGCTTCAGCAATACCTCGGCAGGCATCTGCCGCATTATCAGTGCCCACACCCCCACCACGTTCTGATAACCACTCAGCCCCGGCGTAAAGACTTACGCCGGGGTAAATAAAAACGATCAATGTCGGCATTTTACGGGTTAATCCCCGGGATGCCTCACGGCTTCGTATTGCCTGAAACGGCCATGCCTTTATTTATCTGATTGCGAAAGAAAGGAGTGAATATGCATTTTCAGCACCTGACTTACTGGCAGGATAAAGCAAAAAACAGTGCCATTGAGACCCGGTTATTTATTAACGGTGCCTATTGTGACGCCGCCGATAAGGCCACGTTTGAAACCGTCAACCCCGCTACCCGTCAGACGCTGGCGAATGTGGCCCGGGGCAAGCAGGCGGACGTAGACCTCGCGGTTCAGGCTGCGCGTGAGGTATTTGACCGTGGCGACTGGTCGCAGGCGTCACCGGCGCAGCGCAAATACGTTCTCAATAAGTTCGCCGATTTGATAGAACGCCACGGCGAAGAGCTGGCCTTACTGGAAACCCTGGACACCGGTAAACCCATCCGCCACAGCCTGCGCGACGATATTCCCGGCGCGGCGCGCGCCATTCGCTGGTACGCCGAAGCGGCGGATAAAGTCTACGGCGAAGTGGCGCCTACGGGGCCGGACGAGCTGGCGATGATTGTACGCGAGCCGATCGGGGTTGTCGCCGCCATCGTCCCCTGGAACTTCCCGCTGCTGCTGGCCTGCTGGAAGCTGGGCCCGGCGCTGATCGCGGGCAATAGCGTGGTATTGAAACCGTCCGAAAAATCGCCCCTCACCGCCCTGCGGCTGGCCGGGCTGGCGAAAGAGGCGGGCCTGCCGGACGGCGTGCTGAATGTGATAAGCGGTTACGGCCACGAGGCGGGCCAGGCACTGGCCCTGCATCCGGACGTTGAGGTGCTGACGTTTACCGGCTCTACCCGTACCGGCAAACAGCTGTTGAAGGACGCAGGCGAAAGCAACATGAAGCGCGTCTGGCTGGAGGCTGGCGGCAAGAGCGCCAACATTGTCTTTGCCGACTGTCCGGACCTGGACAAGGCCGTGAGCGCGACCGCCGCCGGGATTTTTTATAACCAGGGGCAAGTGTGCATCGCCGGGACCCGCCTGCTGCTTGAGGAGAGCATCGCCGATGACTTTCTGGCAAAGCTGAAAGTGCAGGCCCGCCACTGGCAGCCGGGCGATCCGCTCGATCCCGACAGCACGATGGGAATGCTCATCGACGCCGCGCACGCCGATTCCGTTCACACGTTTATTCGCGAGGGCGCCCGGAAAGGTACGCTGCTGCTGGACGGGCGGGCACAATCCTGGCCTTCTGCGGTAGGTCCAACCATTTTTGTCGACATCGACCCTGCCTCCCCGCTGTGCCGGGAAGAGATTTTCGGGCCTGTTCTGGTCGTCACCCGTTTTAAAACCGAAGAGGAAGCCTTAACGCTGGCCAACGACAGTGAATATGGGCTTGGCGCGGCGGTATGGACACGCGACCTCTCCCGCGCACACCGCATGAGCCGTCGCCTGAAAGCAGGCTCGGTCTTCGTCAATAACTATAACGACGGGGATATGACCGTACCGTTTGGTGGCTATAAGCAGAGCGGCAACGGCCGCGATAAGTCTCTGCACGCGCTGGAAAAATTTACCGAACTGAAAACCATCTGGATTGCCCTGGAGCCTCAATCATGACCGAACATACCACCAGCTATTATGCGGCCAGCGCGAACGCGTACGAACCATTCCCGACGCTTAGCGAATCAATCAGCTGTGACGTGTGCGTGGTAGGCGGCGGCTATACCGGCCTCTCCTCCGCACTGCATCTCGCTGAAATGGGCTACGACGTGGTGCTCCTTGAAGGGGCGCGCATCGGCTTCGGTGCCAGCGGACGCAACGGCGGCCAGCTGGTTAACTCCTACAGCCGCGATATCGACGTGATTGAGAAAAACTATGGCCCCGATGCTGCCAAAGTCCTCGGGAGCATGATGTTTGAAGGCGGGGAAATCATCCGGGAGCGTATTCAGCGCTATCAGATCCAGTGCGACTATCGTCCCGGCGGGCTGTTTGTTGCCCTGAACCATAAGCAGCTGGAGACGCTAGAAGAGCAAAAAGCCAACTGGGAACGCTACGGCAACACGCAGCTGGAGTTGCTGGATGCCAGCGCGATCCGCCGGGAAGTCGACAGCGAACGCTATACCGGCGCGCTGCTGGACCGCAGCGGGGGACATATTCATCCGCTCAACCTGGCGATCGGCGAAGCGGACGCCATTCGCCTTAACGGCGGGCGGGTGTATGAACAATCCCCGGTGACCGCCATTCAGCACACCAGCCCGGCCGTGGTAAGCACGCAGCATGGTCAGGTGACGGCCCGCTATGTGATCGTCGCCGGAAATGCCTATCTGGGCGATAAGGTCGAACCAGAACTGGCAAAACGCAGCATGCCCTGCGGCACCCAGGTGGTGACCACCGCCCCGCTGCCGGAAGAGGTCGTCCGCACGCTGATCCCCAATAACTACTGTGTTGAAGATTGCAACTACCTGCTGGACTACTACCGTCTCACCGCCGACAACCGACTACTGTACGGCGGTGGCGTAGTCTATGGCGCGCGCGATCCGGACGATGTCGAGCGTCTGGTGATGCCAAAGCTGTTGAAAACCTTCCCTCAGCTGGCAGGGGTCAAAATCGACTACCGCTGGACGGGCAACTTCCTGCTGACCCTGTCGCGCATGCCGCAGTTTGGTCGTCTGGATAAAAACATCTACTACATGCAGGGCTACAGCGGCCACGGCGTGACCTGCACCCACCTGGCCGGACGGCTGATTTCGGAACTGCTGCGCGGTGACGCAGAGCGCTTTGATGCGTTTGCCAACCTCCCGCACTACCCCTTCCCGGGCGGTCGCAGCCTGCGGATTCCATTTACGGCGATGGGCGCGGCGTATTACAGCCTGCGCGATCGTCTTGGCGTTTGATCATTTCGACAAAAGGGTATCTGACATGAGTAACCAGGAATTTCATCAGCGCAGACTTTCGGCCACCCCGCGCGGCGTAGGCGTAATGTGTAATTTCTTTGCCCGCACGGCGGAGAATGCCACGCTTACCGACGTGGAAGGCAATGACTATATTGATTTCGCCGCAGGGATCGCGGTACTGAATACCGGCCATCGTCATCCTGAAATGGTGGCCGCAGTGGAAAAACAGCTGCACCAGTTCACCCACACGGCCTACCAGATTGTGCCATATGAAAGCTACGTTTCCCTGGCCGAAAAACTTAACGAGCTGGCCCCGGTACAGGGCCCGGCTAAAACCGCGTTCTTCACTACGGGCGCGGAAGCGGTGGAAAATGCCATTAAAATCGCCCGGGCCCACACCGGCAGGCCTGGCGTGATTGCCTTTGGGGGAGGTTTTCACGGCCGAACCTATATGACCATGGCGTTAACCGGCAAGGTCGCGCCTTATAAGCTGGGATTTGGCCCCTTCCCCGGGTCGGTTTATCACGTACCGTATCCCTCCGAGCTGCACGGCATCACGACGCAGGATGCCATCACGGCGATAGAGCGCCTGTTCAAAGCAGATATTGAGGCGAAACAGGTAGCGGCGATTATTTTTGAACCCATTCAGGGTGAAGGCGGATTCAACGTCGCGCCGCCAGAGCTGGTGGCCGCCATCCGCCGCATCTGTGATGAGCACGGGATCGTGATGATTGCCGATGAAGTGCAGAGCGGTTTCGCCCGTACCGGTAAGCTGTTTGCCATGGACCACTACGCTGACAAGCCTGACCTGATGACGATGGCTAAAAGCCTGGCAGGCGGAATGCCGCTGTCCGGCGTGGTGGGCCGCGCTGAGATCATGGATGCACCAGCCCCCGGTGGACTCGGGGGAACCTATGCAGGCAATCCGCTTGCGGTGGCCGCCGCGCACGCGGTGCTGAATATTATCGACAACGAGTCACTGTGCGCGCGCGCCTGTCACCTGGGCGATCGACTTAGCGCCACGCTGGAGGAGATTCAGGGTACCTTCCCTGCGCTCGTGGCGATTAGAGGAAGAGGATCGATGATTGCGGCAGAGTTTTTTGATCCTGAGAGCCGTGAACCGTCGGCCGCCATCGCGCAGGAGATTCAGCAAAAGGCACTTTCCCGGGGCCTGCTGTTACTGATCTGCGGCCAGTACGGAAACGTGATCCGCTTCCTTTATCCGTTGACCATTCCGGATGCCCAGTTCACCCAGGCGCTGGCGATCCTGCAACAGGTTATGCGTGATAAGGCATAAGTGCCCACTGAGAACCGTCCTGTGGCATTCGGGCGACGGTTTCAACGGAGGAGATCTGCATTGATTTCCTCCGTGTGGGAAATGTTGGGGAATTTGGCCTGTTTCATTGTATGCTCCCTGAAACACATCCCTGGCAAGAGGAAATAAGAATTGCAAAATCCATCCGCCTATCAGTCACTTGTGAAAACCTTCCAGCGCCTCTCCCGCTTCTCGCATCTCTCCTCCATCGCCAGCTGGGACATGTTTACCATGATGCCGCCCGGCGGCAGTGCCGCGCGTGGGGAAGCGCTGGCGGAAATGAGCGTCCTGCAGCACCAGTTCCTTACCGATAAAAGAGTGGGCGAATGGCTGACCGCAGCGGCAGAGGAAGATCTGAATGACGTCGAACAGGCTAACCTGCGTGAAATGACGCGCCACTACCAGCAGGCGACCCTGCTGCCGGAATCGCTGGTTGAAGCCAAATCGCTGGCGGGCAGCAAGTGTGAGCACGCCTGGCGTACACAGCGCCCCGCTAACGACTGGCAGGGTTTTTCCGCCAATCTAAAAGACGTCGTCAAACTCAGCCGTGAAGAAGCCCGTCTTCGCGCCGAGGACAAAGGCTGTACCCCGTACGATGCCCTGCTGGATATTTTCGAACCGGACATGACCAGCGCACGCCTGGACGTGCTGTTTGGTGATATGAAAACCTGGCTGCCGGACCTGCTGGCGAACGTGGTGGAAAAACAGGCTCAGCGGTCGTTCGTCCCGCCACAAGGCCCTTTCCCGACGGCTACCCAGCGAGAACTCGGACTGGAAGCCATGAAGATGCTCGGCTTCGATTTTAACGGCGGTCGTCTGGACGTCAGTGCCCACCCGTTCTGCGGCGGCGTGCCGGAAGATGTGCGTATCACCACGCGCTATGACGAGGACGAGCTGCTCAGTGCGCTGTTTGGCGTGATCCACGAAACCGGACACGCGCGCTACGAGCAAAACCTGCCGCGAGCCTGGGCAGGACAACCCGTGGCGCTGGCGCGTTCAACCGCGATCCACGAATCTCAGAGCCTGTTTTTTGAAATGCAGCTGGGACGCAGCGAGGCCTTCCTGAAGCATCTGCTCCCTGCCGTTCACGCCCGCTTTGGTAGCCAGGCCGCCTTCAGCGAAGATAACTTTATCGCCTGGAACCAGCGCGTGAAGCCAGGTTACATCCGCGTTGATGCAGACGAAGTGAGCTACCCTGCCCACGTGGTGCTGCGCTATGAAATTGAGCGTGCGCTGATTAACGGCGAGATCGAGGTGGACGATATTCCCGCCCTGTGGGATGAAAAAATGCAGGCCTGGCTCGGGTTATCAACCAAAGATAACTATCGCAACGGCTGTATGCAGGATATCCACTGGACCGACGGTGGGTTTGGTTATTTCCCGTCATACACGCTGGGTGCTATGTATGCTGCACAGTTGTTCCATGCCGCAAAAACCGCCCTGCCGGGGCTACAGGCCTCTATCGCCGAGGGCGATTTTTCGGCCCTGTTTGAGTGGCTGCGTCAGAACATCTGGCAGCACGGCAGCCGCTTCAGCACGTCGCAATTAATCACCCAGGCGACGGGCGAAGATCTGAATATCCGCTACTTCCGCGAACATCTCACCTCGCGCTATTTGTAATAACAACGCCGGGGAGGCTCCCCCGGCGTTGTACATATGGTTACACGCCGATACCAATCACTCACGGAAACCTCGAATTTACAGGGATATAGTTATTTCAACGGCCCCGCAGTGGGGTTAAATGAAAAACCAAATTCGAGGGTATGAACATGAAAAAAGTATTAGCTCTGGTTGTTGCCGCTGCTATGGGTCTGTCTTCTGCTGCGTTTGCTGCTGAAACCACTGCTGCACCAGCGGCCGCTGCGCCAACTGCAACGACCACTGCTGCGCCAGCAAAAACTGTACATCATAAAAAACACCACAAAGCCGCTAAACCTGCTGCAGAGCAGAAAGCGCAGGCCGCTAAAAAGCACCACAAAAAAGCCGCTAAACCTGCTGTAGAGCAGAAAGCCCAGGCCGCTAAAAAGCACCATAAAAAAGCCGCTAAACCTGCTGTAGAGCAGAAAGCCCAGGCCGCTAAAAAGCATCACAAAAAAGCAGTAAAACACGAAGCTGCTAAACCAGCTGCTCAGCCAGCTGCGTAAGGTACAAGCTTAACCGTGCCCTTCGGGGCACGTTGGTAAACCGGCGCTGAACCGGAAAAGGTTCTGCGCCGTTTTTTTATCCGGAGGGCGTATGCTGCGACGCTATCGGTTTGAGCTCATTCTGTTCCTGCTTATTTTATGCGCGCTCATCGCAAGCCATTTTTATCTTTCCTGATTGTAGCACGCTGATTTTACTCCCACTTTCGTGCTGTCCCGTCTATAGTATTTTCATAGGGTTCACTTTTAATAATCATAATTACCCCCACCAGAGTGTGATATGCGTAAATCTGTTGTGTTGTTGCTGGGAACGTTTGGTCTTTTTTCTGGATTTTCACAGGCGGATGATGGCGGCGATGACGCCATTAGCGCGAAAGAGCTTAAGACGCTTTTTTTCGGTCATGACGATCGTACTCGCGTCACCGACCCAACACAGGCCCCCTGGGATGCTATTGGACAACTGGAAACCGCCAGCGGCAATCTGTGCACCGCGACGTTGATCACCCCGCAATTAGCCCTGACGGCAGGCCACTGCCTGTTGACGCCCCCTAACGGAAAGCCAGACAAAGCGGTAGCCTTACGGTTTGTGTCGCAAAAAGGTGTCTGGCGCTATGAAATCCACGGCATCGAAGGCCGGGTTGATCCTTCTCTGGGTAAACGACTGAAACCGGATGGTGATGGCTGGATAGTGCCGCCCGCGGCAGCGTCATGGGATTTTGGTCTGATCATTCTGCGCTACCCGCCTTCAGGCATTACGCCACTGCCGTTATTCGACGGAGATAAAGCGGCGCTCACCGCCGCGCTGAAAGCCGCCGACCGTAAGGTCACGCAGTCAGGCTACCCGGTCGATCATCTGGATGCGCTTTACACCCATACCGACTGTGTTGTAACGGGCTGGGCACAAACTAGCGTGCTGTCGCACCAGTGCGATACGTTACCGGGTGACAGTGGTTCGCCCTTGATGCTGAAAACCGATAACGGCTGGCAATTGATTGGTGTTCAAAGCTCCGCTCCGGCGGCGAAAGACCGATGGCGAGCCGATAACCGGGCCTTATCCGTCACCGGTTTTCGCGATAAGCTGGAAGCGCTGGCTCAAGAGTAAGCCAGCGCGGCTGCGGGTGAAAAAGGGTAACGGGTTATCAGGCGAGTTTTATCATGACCATACCCGCCAGCAGCAATATCAGTCCTATCCAGCCTTTGTTATTTAACCGCTGGCCGAACAGTACCCAACCGGCGGCAAGGGTGGCGGCGATACCAAAACCGCCCCACAGCGCATAGGCCACCGAAAGATCGATACCTTTGACCGCCTGCGACAGGGCGCTGAACGCCCCCAGAACCGCGGCTATCGACATCAGGCCATAGACTTTACGACGGAAACCGTCGGAGAATTTCAGCAGAACGTTGGCGAAAATTTCCAGCACGATGGCGAAACCCAGCCAGGCCGCATGAACCCATTCAAACTGTTGCATGGTTCTGCTCCTTCTGCTGTTTGGTCGGTTTACGGGTACCTGATTTAATCAGCACAATACCCGCGACCAGCGTCGTTAACCCGGCGACTTTCATTGTTGTTAATGTTTCGTCAAATATCAGGACGCTGAAGAGTGTAATCAATAAAATACCGATCCCTTCCCACAGCGCATACGCCACACCCAGCGCAATTTTTTTCACCGCAAATGAGAGGAAAATATAGGAAAGTGAAATCATCACCAACATTAAAATAAAACCGGTATTGCCATCGCTGACGCTCGCCCACTTCATCGACAGCGTGCCGGTAATCTCAGCGATAATAGCCAGAGCGAGTAAAATCCAGTAAAACATGTTTTTCTCCTGCTTGAGAATATAATCCATCGTGGCCCGCCGCATGCGGCAAACCAAAAAAAATATGAAATTAAATCAGACAGCTAAGCGCGTAGCGCCAGCTCAGGCAGAAGAGATAACTATAGGGCGGTGCGCCAGTGTTGCTCACCAGCAACCAGGCAGAAGGAGGTGGAAAATACAGCGGTGTTGTTTGAAGAATACGTCCTGAACACATTGTCCATAAAATTACAATTATCCGCGTTGTTGCTTCTCGTCTTTGCGGATGAAAATTGTCCTCGGTAGTTAAACACGCTAAATTTGTACCATAAGCCAGGATTTTACTCAAAGTCTTTGCAATTCTTTACCCACACCGTTTGATTTTGGTTAGTTTATTGCAACGCGTTTCACCTTTATTATAAATAAAAAGCGTATTTCGGAGTCACCATGGCTAAACCCATTATTACCCTGAACGGGTTAAAAATTGTCATCATGCTGGGCATGCTGGTGATCATACTGACGGGCGTGCGATTTGCAGCCGACATCATCGTGCCCTTTATTCTGGCGCTGTTTATTGCGGTGATCCTTAACCCGCTGGTACGGCGCATGACGCGGCTACGCATCCCGCGCGTGCTGGCGATTACCCTGCTCATCAGCGTGATTATTGTTGCCATGGTATTACTGGTTGCCTATCTCGGCACCTCGCTGAATGAACTGGCGCGCACGTTACCGAAGTACCGATCGTCGCTGGCGATACCGCTGCTGCAGCTTGAACCCTGGCTGCAACGCGCAGGTATTGAAGTCTCGGTTGAGGAACTCCTTAAATATATCGACCCCAATGCGGCCATGACGATCGTCACCAGCCTGCTGGCGCAGCTTTCGAATGCCATGACCTCCATTTTTCTGCTGTTTTTAACGGTGGTGTTTATGCTGCTGGAGGTGCCTCAACTGCCGGCAAAGCTGCAGCAGATAATGGTCCGTCCGGTTGAGGGCATGGGGGCGATTCAACGCGCGCTGGACAGCGTCTCACGCTATCTGGTGCTGAAAACCGCCATTAGCCTGGTTACGGGTGGTGTCGTCTGGGTGATGCTGCTGGCGCTGGACGTCCGCTTCGCGTTCGTCTGGGGATTACTGGCCTTCGCGCTCAACTACATTCCCAACATCGGTTCCGTGCTGGCAGCGATCCCCCCTATCCTTCAGGTGCTGGTTTTCAGCGGGCTGTATGATGCGCTGGTTCTGCTGGCCGGATATCTGGCCATTAACCTGCTGTTCGGCAATATTCTTGAGCCACGGATGATGGGACGCGGGCTGGGGCTATCCACATTGGTCGTCTTTTTGTCTTTGATTTTCTGGGGCTGGCTGCTCGGTCCCGTCGGTATGCTGCTCTCCGTCCCGCTGACCATCATTGTGAAGATTGGTCTGGAACAGACCGAGGGCGGACAAAGCATCGCCGTGCTGCTGAGCGATATGAGCCAGAAATAGCGCTGACAGGAGGAATGTATAGATCCTCCTGTCTTCGCGATAAGCGCCCGAATAGTTACAAATGAAGATTCACGCCACGTGCGGCGACGGGGCTTATCCCAGCGCGTCGACTACTCGCGCCAGCCCATTGCCGGTGCGACATGTTTGAGAATGGACTCAATCACATGCGCATTGTAATCCACACCGAGCTGGTTCGGTACGGTCAACAATAACGTATCCGCTTCAGCAATCGCCTCGTCTTTTTTCAGCTGTTCGATAAGCTTGTCCGGCTCCGCGGCATAGCTGCGTCCGAAGATCGCGCGCGTTTTCTCGTCAAGATACCCCACGCTATCGCTGTCGTTGCGGCTGGCACCGAAGTACATCCGGTCACGGTCGTCCATCAGGGCAAAAATACTGCGGCTGACCGACACGCGCGGCTCACGCGTATGCCCTGCCTCTTTCCACGCCTGGCGGTACGCGCGGATCTGTTTTGCCTGCTGAATATGGAACGGCTCACCGGTTTCATCGTCTTTCAGCGTAGAACTTTGCAGATTCATGCCGAGCTTAGCGGCCCATACTGCGGTCGCATTCGAACCGGCGCCCCACCAGATACGCTCGCGCAGCCCTTCGGAATAGGGTTCCAGTCGCAGCAGCCCCGGTGGATTCGGAAACATCGGCTGTGGATTCGGCTTCGCAAATCCTTCGCCGCGCAGCACCTCAAGCAGCACCTCGGTATGACGGCGTGCCATATCTGATTCGTTTTCCCCTTCCTGCGGGACATAGCCGAAATGACGCCAGCCATCAATGACCTGCTCCGGGGAGCCCCGGCTGATGCCAAGCTGCAAACGACCGCCGGAAATCAGATCCGCCGCACCGGCATCCTCGGCCATGTACATCGGGTTTTCATAGCGCATATCAATCACGCCGGTACCGATCTCGATGGTTTTCGTTTTGGCCCCAATTGCGGCCAGCAGAGGGAACGGAGAGCTCAGCTGACGAGCAAAGTGGTGCACGCGAAAATAGGCGCCGTCCGCCCCCAGCTCTTCGGCTGCTACGGCCAGGTCGATGGACTGCAGCAGGGTGTCTGCTGCCGAGCGCGTGCCGGACTGCGGAGAAGGCGTCCAGTGACCAAACGATAAAAAGCCGATCTTTTTCATAATTCTGTGTCCTGATAATGCGTTGCGTTCTCCCTACTGTACGCATTACCTGTGGAGAATAAATGGCGTTTCTTTAACGGAATGATTCAAATAAATTGATTGAATTTTTTTCAGGTCCGTCGGGTGAAAAACGGCTGGTTATCGGTTTGATTTAACGTTACATCTCTATATCAGGACTTTTACATCGGACAGAAAATGAAAAGACGCTATGTTGTTGCGGATGTTTTTACTGACACTCCGTTTCTGGGTAACCCTGTTGCCGTCGTACTCGATGCTCAAGGCATGAACAAAGCACAAATGCAGCAGGTCGCCGTTGAATTTGGCTACAGCGAAACCACGTTCGTTTTGCCGCCAGACACCCCTTCCCATACAGCACGCGTGCGAATCTTTACGCCCTCGCGCGAGATCCCCTTCGCCGGGCACCCTAATGTTGGAACGGCTTACGTGCTTGCCCATTACGCCGCGATGAATCATCAGCGCCTGCCTGATACGCTACACTTCGAGGAAATAGCCGGTGTGGTGCCCGTTCGCCTGTTGCGCGACAACGATACGGTCACTGGCGCAGAACTCCTGGTGCCTGAGGCACTCTCGTGCCGCTCTGAAGTCAGCCCGGAAAGCGTGGCTGCCTGCTTATCCCTGAACACGGAAGATATCCGTACCGAGGTACATAGGCCTGTGGTCGCGTCGGTAGGTCTGCCCTTTCTGATAGCCGAGCTGGCTTCTCGTGAGGCGCTTCGTCGATGCGTGCCGAATTTACAGGGTTTTCGCGCGACTTTACCGCTAGATGGCGCCGTTTCCCTCTACGCCTACACCCTGGATACGAATGCTGATGAACCTCATGATGTGCAGGCCCGCATGTTTACTCCCCGCATGACAGAAGATCCTGCCACAGGCAGCGCGACTGCCGCTGCGACAGCGCTGCTGGCGTTGCACCGCAATAAAACGACGCTTAATCTTAACGTCAGTCAGGGCGTTGATATGGGACGAGCAAGCGTGCTGTTCGCGGGATACGATGCCTCGTCGGGAGAGGCGGTGGTTCGCGTTGGCGGAAATTGCGTGATGACGCTTGAAGGCACATTCTCGCTCTAGCGGAGGAAGGTCCTGTACATTTACCGTGCCTGATGGGATATATTGGCACACTCTTTTTATCACAGGTAAAACCAGCAATGGCTCTGATCCCCAAAAACTACGCGAGACTTGAAAGTGGCTATCGCGAAAAAGCGTTAAAAATCTATCCCTGGGTATGCGGACGCTGCTCGCGCGAGTTTGTCTATTCCAATCTGCGCGAACTGACGGTTCACCATATCGATCACGACCATACCAACAACCCGGAAGATGGCAGTAACTGGGAGCTGTTGTGCCTGTTTTGCCACGATCACGAACATTCGAAATACACCGAAGCGGATCAGTACGGCACCACCGTGGTCGCCGGGGAAGACGCGCAAAAAGACGTGGGCGTCGCCACGTTTAACCCGTTTGCCGATTTAAAAGCGATGATGAACAAGAAGAAGTAATGCTTCAACCGCGGTGCGGGAGGCTCAGGGGGCACAGGCCCCCTTCTGCTTTACGCCGCGATCAACGCAAAACGCTCTTTCAGAATACGGGGGATGTCGTCCTCCGCCAGCTGCCGGGTTTCCGTGCCCTTCGCCGTAATGGTTTTCAGCATATCCCCCAGTAAAATCTCGCGTCCCTCCGGTCGATGCTGCACCACCACACGCTTCTGCACAAAAATGGCATCCGGGTGCGTGGAGTTAAGGTAGTTGGCCGGAACGAAATCAATCCACTCCTGTGGGGTGAGATCAAAGCCGTATTGACTGGCCCATTCTCCCGCCACCTTCGCCTGAAGCAGATATTCGCCCTCAGCGCTGCAGCTAAGCCGGAACGTGTCAAAATCCTGTGCGATATCAACATCAAGCGTGTCCAGAGCCATTGGCGCACGAATGCCATAGCTGCCAAACCCGAGGTCGCAAAGCCACTGTCGGCTCTCCACCTCAGCAATTAACGCCATATGGGTTTTTGGCCGCCGTACGGGATAGAACATCGGGCGTGCCGCCACAAAACGGTAAGGAATACCTAACGCCTCCAGCGCCATGGCAAACAGCCCGTTCACCTCATAGCAGTAGCCGCCGCGCCCCTGTGTTAACAGCTTATCGGCAATATCGTCAGGTGCCAGCGAGACAATTTTCCCCGCCTGTACATCCAGATTTTCAAACGGGATTGCAAAAAGCTGATGACGCATAAGCGCATGCAGGGTACCCGTATCGGCAGCCGCGGGGCCAGTGTAGTTTATGCGTTTGAAATACGTGGAAATATCAAAATTATCGCTGTGCATAATGCCTCCTTGTCCTGAACATGTCGGACACTATAGATGGCGTGCATTATTGGCTGTATAGTCAGTTTTATCGAAAATTAGCCTGAACAGATACCATGTCTGCCCCATCCCCGTCCTCTCCTCACTATCGCCGTATTGCGGATATGCTGCGTCTTACAATTACGTCTGGCGCGTTGCGAGCCGGTGACAAGATCATCTCCGCGCGTAAACTGGCCGAACGCGAGCATGTCAGTCTTCCGACGGCGCTTGAAGCGCTGCGCTGCCTTGAGGCCGAGGGGCTGATTGTTGCACGTCCGCGTTCAGGTTATTACATCCACCAGACAAGCCTTCCGCAGCCTGTGGAGCCTTCTCGTTCTCCGCCAGGCCCGGTTCCCGTCACCCTGTCGGCCATGGCCCGGTCGCTGTTCAGCAGTTCAGAAGCCCGTCTGGTGCCTCTGGGTGCAGCCCTGCCCGATCCTGCTTGGCTGCCGGGCGAGACGCTACAGCGGGCGTTGCACTCCGCGGGCCGACGTCTGGACGCGCACGGTCAGAGCTATAGCCTGCCGCCGGGAAGGCGTGATTTGCGAAGCAAGATTGCCGCGCGTTCTGCACAGTGGGGAGCCCGTTTCAGCGCGGATGACCTTATTATCACCGCAGGTGCAACGCAGGCGTTGCGCCTTGCGCTACGAGCCGTGTGCCAGCCCGGTGATGTGGTGGCGATTGAGCAGCCAGCCTACTTTGGTACGCTCCTGCTGCTGGAGGATTTGGGTCTGAAGGCCTTATCGATCCCCACCGATCCTGTTGAGGGCCTGCTGCTGGAACCGCTGGCGGACGCCATTCGGTGCCACCGCCCGGCCGCCGTTCTGGCCTCCCCTACGGTGCAAAACCCTTTGGGCGCCAGTATGCCCGTCACGCGTAAGCAGGAACTCGTTGCCCTGCTTGACGCGGCAGATATTCCTCTCATTGAAGATGATGTTTACGGCGATCTTGTCGGCGAGGGACAACGTCCCCCAGCCTGTAAAGCGTTCGACCAGAGTGGAAATGTCATTTATTGCAGCTCCCTGTCTAAAACGCTTGCGCCCGGCTGGCGAATCGGCTGGATTGCCGCCGGACGCTACTTTCCGCAGGTTTTACAGGCCCGCATGGCCGGAGACTGGGCAGGCGCTCCGCTGCTGGAAGCCGCAACGAGCGAAGTCCTGGCGAGCGGCGATTACGATCGCCATCTGCGGCGGCTCAAGCGTCGCGTTGCGGAGGGAATAGACGCCGTCGTGGCGCGGGTCGAGGCAAGTTTTCCTCCCGGCACGCGTGTTAACGCGCCCGCCGCGGGTTACTTGCTGTGGGTAGAACTTCCTTTGCAGGTCAACGCGCTGGAGGTACATCGTCGCGCGCTGGCGCTGGGTATTGGCGTCAGCCCCGGCCCGCTGTTTTCCCCTGCCGCAGAGCTGTCTCACTTTTTGCGGCTAAACTGCGCAAACGAACCGACGCCCCGCCTGCTGAATGCCGTGGAGCGGATTGGGGCGCTGTGTTATGAACTGGCGGATGCGCGGCCGTAACGGTCTGCGGTCCTTTTTCACAAATTGAGGATTGCGCGCTCTTTAACGACAGCGTCCGGATTGGCACTTTTTATCGCGGTCAGAAAAGCCGTGAAGTTATGATTCCAGAGGGTGAGATTGTTATAAAACTGCACCTGCTTTTCATTAGCACCGTCACGGTAAATAACAATCCAGACCCGTCGGCTATTTATCTCGATATTCCCCGGCCCGATTTTAATGATAGTAGCCAGCGCAATCTTACGGGTGGCGTTGTTTTTAACTTCATATAAAAACTGGTCATCATAAAACCATGTTTTACCTGCATTCCCGCCAAAAATTGAGGGGTTAGCAGATATCTTTTTCATCCCGTTATGATTTGAAATAAGGCGCTTTGCCTGGCGAATACGTCTGACAACAAATCTTAACAGGATGAAAAGCGCAATGAGGGGCAGCGCGACTGATATCATTTTTAGGCTCTCGTACATATCCCTGCCCCGTCATACATTCTTATTAACGCCGTGAGTATAACGCGGCGATCGTTTATGACAATATCCTACCTTGCCACCGGCAAATCTGCGTACCGCGTCGTATACGCCGGTGACAGCATCTCACGCTTCATCGCCCAGGATTTCTCAATCCCCTGCCCGGCAAACCATATCTTCCCTTTGCCGGAATGGTTTACGCTGTCGATTATCTCCATCAGCGCTGCGCTATTGGCACACAGGCGGTTATCATCAAACAAATTCAGCTGGGCGACGCCACTGCTGAAAAAATCCGCCAGCATCACCCCCGCTTTCATATAGCGATACCCGTCAAGCCATATACGCCCCAGCGCCTCCGTGGCAGCACGGATGATATCGCGCGTGTCATTAGTGGGTGTCATCAGGGTGACTGAGGCCTGGTTGCCGTAATAAATTTCGTTGTCGGCATGCGGGCTGGTGCGCACAAACACGCTGATAAAGCGGCAATACTGATGCTCGCCGCGCAGTTTTTCGGCGGCACGCTCCGCGTAGGCACAAATGGCCTGGTGCATCTCTTCGTATTGCGTAATACGGTGTCCAAACGAACGACTACAGATAATTTGCTGCTTCGTCGGGGTAAACTCTTCCAGATCAAGACAAGGCTCACCGCGAAGCTCGCGCGCCGTGCGTTCCATTACCACGTTAAAATGTTTGCGAATGACCCAGGAGGACGCTTCCGCCAGCTCCAGCGCCGTGGTAATCCCCATGGCGTTGAGTTTTTTCGTGATGCGTCGCCCGACACCCCACACTTCCTCTACCGGCACCTTCGCCAGCAGCTTACGCTGCCGTTCGCGATCCGATAGATCGACCACGCCGCCGGTGGCAGACCACCGCTTCGCCGCATAGTTGGCCAGCTTCGCCAGCGTTTTGGTCGGGGCAATACCGACCCCAACGGTCAACCCCGTATTTTTAGCGACCTGGTTGCGCATCTGATGGCCAAAAGCCTCCAGCGACATGCAGCGGCTGACGCCCGACACGTTCACGAAGGCTTCATCAATCGAGTAGATCTCAATTGCCGGAGCAAGATCGGTCAGCGTTTGCATCACCCGGCTGCTGAGATCGGCATACAGCGCATAGTTCGAGCTAAAAACATACACCCGCGCCGGATAACCCTTCTCCTTGAATTTAAAGTAGGGCTCACCCATTTTTATGCCGAACTGTTTTGCCTCCCGCGACAGCGAAATAATGCAGCCGTCGTTGTTCGAGACCACCACGATGGGTTTGCCCTCCAGATCGGGGCGAAACACCCTCTCGCAGGAGGCATAAAAGCTATTCACATCAACCAGTGCGAACATGTTTATACGTTTTGAGGGTGTGAGTGACAACGCCGAAGATTTGTAGCTCCTCTTCTGACTGGAAGGTAATCGGCTGATAGCGGGCATTATGCGGCAGCAACCTCAAAACCGGACGGGTCTGTAGCTCTTTCACCGTAAACTCACCGGCAACCGACGCCACGACGATATCCCCATGTTCGGCATTTAACGAACGATCGACCACCAGCAGATCGCCGTCGCCGATCCCAGCCCCAATCATCGAGTCACCACTCACTTTTATAAAGTAGGTCGCACTGGGGTGCCTGACCGCCAGCCGGTTAAGATCGAGACGATCCTCCACATAATCCTGCGCCGGGCTGGGGAAGCCGCAGGCGACGCGCTCCAGAAAGAGAGGTAATTCAATGACTTGATTAGAGTGATAAGAAAAGAGAGTGCCCATAAATGCTTTCCTGCCGTAATACTGTATATAAATACAGTATTACGGATTATGGGCCAGGATCAAGATGCTTTCCGGCGGTGAAGCCGAACGTATTGAAGTTTGAACGGATTTAGTTCAACGATCGGCCTATCAGCGTATTCAGCGTTTCCAGGGCGTCAGGCGGCAGTTGCAGTTCTCCTGCTGCGAGATTTTGCCGCAGATGCGCCACGGAAGAGGTGCCGGGGATCAGCAGAATATTCGGGGAACGTTGCAGCAGCCATGCCAGCGCAACCTGCATCGCGGTTGCGCCAAGGGAATCCGCGACGGCCTGCAGATCGCTGGATTGCAGTGGCGTAAAGCCGCCCAATGGGAAAAACGGCACATAGGCAATCCCCTGCTGCGCCAGTAAATCCACCAGCGCATCGTCGCCGCGGTTCACTATGTTGTACATGTTCTGCACGCAGACAACAGGCACCATCTTCTGCGCTTCCGCAACCTGAGTGGCCGTGACATTGCTCAGACCAATGTGGCGTACCAGCCCTTGCTGCTGTAACTCTGCGAGGGTGGAAAGCGGTTCAGCAATCGATCCTTCTGCCGGGCCGTGAGCGCTAAACATGATCCGCAGATTCACCACATCCAGTACATCCACCTGCAGATTACGCAGGTTATCATGCACCGCCTGAGTCAGCTCCTGCGCGGAAAAGGCCGGCAGCCAGGCGCCTTTATCGTTGCGGCGGGCCCCGATCTTGGTGACGATAGTGAGATCGTCCCGGTACGGATGAAGCGCCTCGCGGATCAGCTGATTGGTCACATGGGGACCATAAAAATCGCTGGTATCAATATGATTCACCCCCGCCGCCACGGCTTCGCGTAACACCTCCAGCGCGGCATTTTTATCTTTCGGAGGGCCAAATACGCCCGGTCCGGCAAGCTGCATCGCGCCGTACCCCAGTCGTTTAACCGTCCGCGTACCGAGCGCGTACGTCCCGCTTTTATCAATGCTGCTCATGTTGACCTTCCTCATAAAAATGATCCGGATTTACAACAGGTTCCTGACCGGAGCCCTTCGTTAAGCGCGAGTTAAATTAAAGTTTAAATTCTATACGACGATAGTATTGGTGTACCTCTGCCTCTTCTCTAACGGACGACCGCTATGCTGAAAAATCTGCACGTGATTACCGGTATTATCTTTGCCCTCACCATATTCTGTCTGCTGCAAGTTGTCACGGGAGGGTTGTTCTACTCCGCCGTCAGCAACGATCGCCATAACTTCCAGAACTCCGGCGTGCTCAATGCCCAGCAGGAAAATCTGAGCGACAGCGTAAACACGCTGGTAAAAACGCGCGTCACCGTGACCCGCGTGGCGATCCGCTACCTGAAAAACCAGCGCGATCCGGCTTCCCTTGCCGCGATCAACAAACTGCTTGATACCGCAAGTGACTCGCTGGCTAAAGCAGAAACCTATAACAAAGCGTGGCAGAAACTGCCGCAGGTTAACGGCCAGAATGCGGCGTTAACTGACGAGATGCAAAAATCCTGGAATCAAATGCATGAGGTCATGCGTTTGTCGATTCAGTATCTTCGCGCCGACAACTACCAGGCCTATGGCGATCTGGATGCTCAGCAGGCTCAGGATGATATGGAAGCGGTCTACAACCGCTGGCGCGCCGAAAACAACACGCTGCTGAAAGCGGCAACCGAAGAGAACCAAAGCAGCTTTACGCAAATGCAGTGGACGCTGGCAGTCATTTTCCTGGCCGTTATCGCCGTGCTGGTGGTCATCTGGCAGGGGTTACAACACCTGCTGTTAAAACCACTCAACACCATTATGAACCATATTCGCGCCATTGCGGGGGGCGACCTGACGCAGAATATCGCGCTCTCTGGCCGCAATGAAATGGGTCAACTGGCCGCAGGCCTGCATGAGATGCAACAATCTCTGGTGACTACCGTCAGCGCCGTGCGCGGCAGTACCGACTCCATCTACACCGGCGCAGGTGAAATTGCCGCAGGCAGCAACGATCTTTCCGCTCGCACCGAAGAGCAGGCCGCCTCGCTCGAAGAGACGGCCGCCAGCATGGAAGAGCTGACCGCGACGGTTAAACAGAACTCCGATAACGCCCGTCAGGCTACGTTACTGGCGAAGAATGCCTCTGAAACCGCAGCACGTGGTGGCCACGTCGTGGATAACGTGGTTCGCACCATGACCGAAATTGCCGACAGTTCCCAGCAGATTGCCCACATTACTGGCGTGATTGACAGCATCGCGTTCCAGACCAATATTCTGGCGCTTAACGCCGCGGTAGAAGCCGCACGCGCCGGGGAACAGGGGCGTGGTTTTGCGGTCGTCGCAGGCGAAGTCCGTACGCTGGCGAGCCGCAGTGCACAGGCGGCGAAAGAGATCAAAGGGCTTATCGAGAACTCCGTCAGCCGGGTGAATACCGGTTCTGAGCAGGTTAGCGAAGCGGGCGCGACCATGAAGGAGATTGTCGCCGCCGTGACCCGCGTAACCGATATCATGGGTGAGATTTCGTCGGCCTCCGATGAGCAGAGCCGCGGTATTGAACAGGTGAGCCTGGCCGTTTCGCAAATGGACAGCGTGACGCAGCAAAACGCCGCGCTGGTGCAGCAGTCCGCTACGGCGGCGGCGGCACTGGAAGATCAGTCCGAACAGCTGCGTCAGGCTGTGGCCGCGTTTCGTCTGAACGGAAAAGAACACGCGGTCGCCTCACGTCCGGCAAATGTGAAAACGCCGCAGCTACTGCGTCCGGCAACGGCTAACGCCACGCCTGACAGTCACTGGGAAACCTTCTGAGTCACAGGCGGGCGATCGCCTCGCCCGCGAAAACCGCCTTAACGGCTGCGCTTGGCGTGCCGTTCCCAGTTCTCCTGTTTCGCTTCATCGGATTTCCGCAGTGAAACGTAACATGCCCCGCTGCCGCCGTGATGCGGCAGCGCCACGCAGAAAGCCTGCACTTCCTCGAACTCAGTTAACCAGCGTGCCAGATAGCTGCGCACCACATTGGGATGCGAATTCTGTTCGCGCCCTTTCCCGTGAATGATGATCAGGTTACGTAATCCGTCACGACGGGCCTGACTGATAAAGGAATACAGCATCTGTCGGCAGCGTTCGGCGGGCTGACGCAACAGGTTTAAGCTGGCCTGTCGGTCGTATTTCCCCGAACGCAGCTTCTCTATAACGCCCTGCTGTACCCCTTCGCGCTGGAACGCCAGCGGTTCTTCAAGGGGCAGGAGTTCCAGAAACCCCAGCGTCAGAAAGTTGTCCAGCTGTTCAGTATCCATCTCCTGCCGCGCCCGTGCGTTTCTCATCGGCTGCCAGTGGATATCCGAGCAGCGCTTCATGGGCTGGACATCCTCCATGGCGTCAAGAAAAAGTGATTTGTCGTCAGGGTTCATGGGGATCCTCCGGCTACTTCTGAGGGAGGTACTATACCTGTGCCAGACATGTGTCTCAATAACCGTCATCGGCCCACTCACGGCATATATATTTACCCGGCGAATATATAATAAGGGTGATACGCACTTAAACCAGACTTAACTAAAACTTCAGTGAAGGTAAAATAAGTGATTTACGTTAAAAATTCGTGAAATCAATCACTCGTCAACCTGTCTTTTTTCGGAAAAGGTGTTATAACTAAATAAACCTGCCCCATGGAAATAATACTCAGGACTGGCAAAAGGACGTACTGCTGTGTGTACTGTAGGGTCTGTCTGATGTCGGGCAGACTCTGTTTTTTTATTTTGAATTTTCCGCTGCGTCTATTTTTCTCGCTTCCCTTCTGAATTGCGTAATTAAGGATTCGGCAAGAGGTGTCTGACGTGAATCACGTCGCTGAATTAAATAATACGCGGCTTTTGGAAGCGATTCGACAACCGGCAGAATGACGAGACGGTGCGCCAGAAGCGGGTCAGAGCCCAACTCCTGCGGCAGGATACTTAAAAAATCACTTTGCGCAACCAGGCTTATACAGGACGAAAATGTTTCACACACCACCCCAATTCGCGGTATTTGCGAGCGGTGGCGAAATAGATCTTCTAATTGCTTATAATAGCTTCCCCGCGGCGTCGGCATTGTCCAGTTATAATGCAAAAGTTCATTAATGGATGTTGCCCCTGTCGCCGGATGCCCTTCCCGGCAAAATACCGCAAACGGTTTTTCAAACAACTTTTCGAACGTAAATTCATGGTCGTAAGGCCCCTGATAATAGGTGTTAATGGTGAAATCCAGCTCACCCTGGCGTAATTCATTGATCATCGACACCAGCTGCCCTTCCATAATCCGCACCTTGACCTGGGGGTGTTGTGCATGAAAGCGCGTAATAACGGCGGGCATCAGGCTGCGTGAAACGCTGGCACCCATCCCTATATTGATCTGCCCGGCCAGTTCCCCCTGCCGCTGGCGAATATCATCCTGCGCCGCACGCAACTCTTCCAGAATCAGTCTGGCGCGCTGGTAGAAGCCCTCGCCACACTCGGTCAAGGCAACACCTTTACTCCGGCGCACAAAAAGCTGTGCCGCCATACCCTCTTCCAGCTCTTTGATCGATTTGGTCAGCGCTGGCTGCGAAAGATTCAGCGTCCTGCTGGCACCGCGAATACTGCCCTGACGCGCGACTTCAACAAACGCCCGGATTTGATGAAATTTAATCTGAAATGTCATAGCCCGACCGATAACCGTTGTTTATCAGAGTAAAGAAACTGTCATCTACTTTAATGGAAAGGGATGTGCGAGGGTAATTCCTGAACGGTTAAAACTGTGAAAAATCGGTTAGTGATAAGTAAAAACTATCACAGCGTGAAGCAGTTCACATTTTTTAATGATGACGGGAAGAGATATGGACACACTGGCGCAGTACATCCAGACATTAACGCCGCAGCTGAGCGCGTGGCGTCGCGATTTTCACCATTTTGCGGAATCCGGCTGGGTAGAGTTTAGAACTGCAGCGAAAGTCGCTGAAATTCTTGATTCGCTGGGGTACGAACTGGCGATGGGGCGTGATGTGGTGGATGCCGAAAGCCGAATGGGATTGCCCGATGACGCAACGCTGGCGCGAGAATTTGCCCGAGCGCGTGCGCAAGGCGCCCCCGAAAAATGGCTGGCACCGTTTGAAGGCGGATTTACCGGCATTGTGGCGACCCTTAAGACCGGCCGTCCGGGGCCAACCCTGGCGTTTCGCGTAGACATGGATGCCCTTGATTTAAGCGAAGCGCAGGACAACAGCCATCGCCCGTTCCGCGACGGTTTTGCCTCCTGCAACCCGGGAATGATGCACGCCTGCGCGCATGACGGCCATACCACCATTGGTCTGGGACTGGCGCAGGTGCTTAAGCAGAATGAAGCGCAGCTCAACGGCACCATCAGGCTCATCTTTCAGCCTGCCGAAGAAGGGACGCGCGGCGCACGCGCTATGGTTGCCGCCGGGGCGCTGGATGGCGTGGACTATTTTACTGCCATCCATATCGGTACCGGCGTGCCTGCCGGAACGGCGATCTGCGGCAGCGATAACTTTATGGCGACCACCAAGTTCGACGTGAATTTTACTGGCGTTGCCGCACACGCAGGCGGAAAACCGGAGGACGGGCGAAACGCCCTGCTCGCCGCCGCGCAGGCCGCTCTCGCCTTACACAGCATCGCACCGCACAGTGAAGGGGCTTCCCGCGTCAACGTCGGGGTCATGCAGGCCGGAAGCGGCCGCAACGTGGTGCCCGCGAATGCGCTCATCAAAGTGGAAACCCGCGGGGAAAGCGAAGCCATAAATCAGTATGTCTTTGAACGCGCGCAGGCCGTCATTACCGGGGCGGCCGCACTCTACGGCGTGAAGGCGGAGATGCGTCTGATGGGGGCCGCCACCTCCAGCGCGCCCACACCGGCCTGGGTTGATTATCTGCGCGAACAGGCGAGCCAGGTTTCCGGCATTGATCGCGCTATCGATAAGGTCAAAGCCCCCGCCGGCTCCGAAGACGCCACGCTGATGATGGCCCGCGTGCAGCAAAACGGCGGCATGGCGTCGTATATGGTATTCGGCACGGATTTGAGCGCCGGCCATCACAACGAAAAATTCGACTTCGATGAACAGGTTATGGCTATCGCCATCGAAACGCTGGCGCGGACTGCGCTCAATTTTCCGTGGACGCGAGGTGTGTAATGCAGGAGAACTACGCTTTTATTGCCGATGCCATCGATACGCGATGTCAGACGCTAACCGATATAGCCGATGCCATCTGGGATCACCCTGAAACCCGCTTTGAAGAATTTTGGTCCGCCGAACGACTCGCCGGCGCGCTGGAGGCCGAAGGCTTTACGTTGACTCGCGAGGCGGGCGGTATTCCAAACGCTTTTATTGCGAGCTACGGCAGTGGGAAACCGGTTATCGCCCTGCTCGGTGAATACGATGCGCTGGCCGGGCTAAGCCAGCAGGCGCATTGTGCAACCGCGCAATCCGCCACGCCGGGAGCAAATGGTCACGGCTGCGGGCATAACCTCCTGGGCACCGCGGCGCTGGCCGGTGCGGTGGCGGTAAAAAGCTGGCTTGAACAGCATGGCGGTAGCGGAACGGTGCGTTTTTACGGCTGCCCCGGGGAAGAAGGCGGCTCCGGCAAAACCTTTATGGTGCGGGAAGGACTGTTTGATGACGTCGATGCCGCCGTCACCTGGCACCCGGAAGCCTTTGCCGGCATGTTTAACGTCAGCACCCTGGCCAATATTCAGGCCGCCTGGCGTTTTCACGGCGTGGCGGCGCATGCGGCCAACTCCCCTCATCTGGGACGCAGCGCGCTGGATGCCGTGACGCTGATGACGACCGGCACCAACTTCCTTAATGAACACATCATTGAGAAAGCGCGTGTCCATTACGCCATCACCGATACCGGCGGGATTTCGCCCAACGTGGTGCAGGCCCAGGCCGAAGTGCTGTACCTGATCCGCGCCCCGGAGATGGCCGATGCGCAGCAGATCTACGAACGCATTGAGAAAATCGCCCAGGGCGCGGCAATGATGACCGAAACCACCGTGGAGTGTCGCTTTGATAAAGCCTGCTCCAGCTACCTGCCGAACCGCACGCTTGAGGCGGCAATGTACCGGGCGTTACAACACTACGGCACGCCGGCGTGGAATGCTGAAGAGCGCGACTTTGCCCGTAAGATCCGCGCTACGCTCACGCCCAACGACCTGCAGAACAGCCTCAAAAATATAGCCGCCACGGGCGGAGACGCCGGTAAAGCCTTTGCCCGCCGTCATCAGGAGACACTCCTGGTGGATGAGATTGCGCCCTATGCCATTACCGACAACGTGCTGGCGGGTTCAACGGATGTGGGTGACGTCAGCTGGAAAATGCCGGTCGCCCAGTGCTTCAGCCCCTGCTTTACCGTGGGAACGCCGCTGCATACCTGGCAACTGGTGGCACAGGGGCGAACCTCCATTGCTCACAAAGGCATGCTGCTGGCCGGGAAAGTCATGGGCGCCACGGCACTGAATCTGCTGCAGGATGCAGCCCTGCTAAAAAAATGTCGTGAAGAGTTCGAACAACAAATACAAGAAAAACCGTACGTGTGTCCGATCCCACAGGGCGTGACACCGTCACCTTTAAAATAAAAAAACACAACACAACAACACAACACTCCCGAGGAACGCCCATGAGTATGTCATCCATACCTTCGCATTCCCCATCCGGTAAGCTCTATGGCTGGGTTGAAAGGATCGGCAATAAAGTGCCACACCCTTTCCTGCTGTTTATCTATCTGATTGTCATTTTGATGGTTGCCACCGCCGTGCTCTCCGCCTTTGACGTGAGCGTGCGAAGTCCGGCCGATGGCAGCCTGGTGGAGGTGAAAAACCTGCTCAGCGTTGACGGGCTGCACTGGTTTTTACCTAACGTCATCAAAAACTTCAGCGGCTTCGCCCCGCTGGGCGCCATTCTGGCACTGGTATTAGGGGCCGGGCTGGCAGAGCGCGTGGGTTTGCTGCCTGCATTGATGGTAAAAATGGCATCCCACGTCAGCGCACGTTACGCCAGCTATATGGTGCTGTTTATCGCCTTCTTCAGCCATATCTCCTCCGACGCCGCGCTGGTGATCATGCCGCCAATGGGGGCGTTGATCTTCCTCGCCGTCGGGCGGCACCCGGTGGCGGGCCTGCTGTCGGCAATTGCGGGTGTCGGCTGCGGATTTACCGCCAACCTGCTGATTGTCACCACCGACGTATTGCTCTCGGGCATCAGCACGGAGGCGGCGAAAACCATTGACGCAGCAATGCACGTCAGCGTAATTGACAACTGGTACTTTATGGCCAGCTCAGTGATTGTTCTGACGATTGTCGGCGGGCTGATTACCGACAAGATCATCGAGCCGCGTCTGGGCAAATGGGAAGGCCGTAGCGATGAAACGCTGGAGACGCTGAGCAAAGAGCAGAAATTCGGCCTGCGCGTGGCCGGTATTGTCTCGCTGATATTCATCGCCATGGTCGCGCTGATGGTGGTGCCGGAAAACGGTATTCTGCGCGATCCAGTTAAACATACCGTCCTGCCCTCGCCGTTTATACAGGGTATTGTGCCGCTGATCATTCTCTTCTTCTTTGTCGTTTCGCTCGCTTATGGTATCGCCACCGGCAAAATTCGCCGTCAGGGCGATCTGCCGCAGCTGATGATCGAACCGATGAAAGAGATGGCGGGTTTTATCGTCATGGTGTTCCCGCTGGCGCAGTTTGTGGCGATGTTTAACTGGAGCAACATGGGCAAGTTTATGGCCGTGGGCCTGACCGACGCGCTGGAAGCTGCCGGGTTAAGCGGCGTACCGGCGTTTGTCGGCCTGGCGCTATTGTCGTCCCTGCTGTGCATGTTCATCGCCAGCGGCTCCGCCATCTGGTCGATTCTGGCCCCGATCTTCGTGCCGATGTTTATGATGCTGGGCTTCCATCCGGCGTTTGCGCAGATCCTGTTCCGCATCGCCGATTCGTCAGTGATCCCGCTTGCACCGGTTTCGCCGTTTGTCCCGCTGTTTTTAGGCTTTCTGCAGCGCTATAAACCCGAGGCAAAACTGGGTACCTACTATTCGCTGGTTTTGCCCTACCCGCTTATCTTTTTAGGGGTATGGCTGGTGATGCTGGTGGCATGGTATCTTGTCGGCCTGCCGATTGGGCCGGGGATCTACCCGAGGCTGAACTAAAGGAATGAGGATGCTGAGATTACTCGAAGATAAAATTGCGACGCCGCTTGGGCCGCTGTGGGTGATCGCGGACGAGCAGTCTTGTCTGCGCGCCGTTGAATGGGAAGAGCACAGCGACCGCATGGAAGAGCTGCTGAACATTCATTATCGGGCGCAAGGTTTTGAACGTATCCGCGCCACCAATCCGGGTGGGCTGAGCGATAAGCTTGCGGCGTACTTCGAGGGCGATCTCAGCATCATCGATACACTCCCCACCGCCACGGCTGGCACCCCTTTCCAGCGTGAAGTGTGGCAGGCGCTGCGGGCCATTCCCTGCGGGCAGGTCATGCATTACGGCCAGCTCGCGGAGCAGCTGGGCCGCGCAGGCGCCGCGCGTGCGGTGGGGGCCGCCAATGGCTCTAATCCCGTTAGTATTGTCGTTCCCTGCCATCGCGTCATCGGACGCAACGGTACCCTGACCGGCTATGCCGGTGGCGTGCAGCGCAAGGAGTGGTTGCTGCGTCACGAAGGATATCTTCTGCTGTAGATCCCAGGCTTTTTGTGCTTAATTTTCTACCGGTTAGGCTAAAAATCCATAATCAAGCTGTGGAATTTCAAGAAGATGGCGACACATTGCCGTCTCTTGTCCTTATTGATGGTTTGTCAGGCTTACGTACTTACCAAAAAGATGTTAAAATTGACCAATATCAATTAAGGCTTGAGCAAACCTATGATCCCGGAAAAGCGAATTATACGACGCATTCAGTCTGGCGGTTGTGCTATCCATTGCCAGGATTGCAGCATCAGCCAGCTCTGTATCCCGTTTACCCTGAATGAGCATGAACTCGATCAGCTTGATAATATCATCGAGCGCAAAAAGCCTATTCAGAAAGGGCAGACGCTGTTTAAAGCCGGAGACGAACTGAAATCGCTCTATGCTATCCGCTCTGGCACCATCAAGAGCTATACCATCACCGAACAGGGTGATGAGCAGATCACCGGCTTCCATCTGGCGGGTGACCTGGTGGGCTTTGATGCCATCGGCACAGGCCATCACCCGAGCTTTGCTCAGGCGCTTGAAACCTCTATGGTTTGCGAAATCCCGTTTGAAACGCTGGACGACCTGTCCGGTAAGATGCCTAACCTGCGTCAGCAGATGATGCGTCTGATGAGCGGTGAGATCAAAGGCGATCAGGACATGATTCTGCTGCTTTCTAAAAAGAATGCAGAAGAGCGCCTGGCCGCGTTTATCTACAACCTCTCCCGCCGCTTCGCCGAACGGGGTTTCTCGCCGCGCGAATTCCGTCTGACCATGACCCGTGGTGATATCGGTAACTACCTGGGCCTGACCGTGGAAACCATCAGCCGTCTGCTGGGTCGTTTCCAGAAAAGCGGGATGCTGGCCGTTAAGGGTAAATACATCACTATCGAAAACGGTGAAGCACTGGCCGTGCTTGCCGGTCATGCCCGCAACGTGGCATAACTCTCCGCATGTTGATCACCAGACTGATAAATTCACATGATTTATTAGTCTGGTATAATCACTTCCGCTTTAAGCCGTCTTCACCGTAGCACATCCCCACACAGCGCCTGAAAGGTTGTCGTTGAGGTTATGAATTGAGAGAAAGTTTGTTTTTCGTTTCAGTCGTGATTGCCTCAGTGACCTTTATCTTCATCTGGATCATGCTTGTCGGCCCAATGAAGGGGGAGGAAAAAACCTACGTGCAGGACTCCACGACGTTTGCAATAGCGGTGATGGTGCTGCTGTTTATTGCGTTTATCGCGGTGACAACCACGGTGCTTTTCCTCTGATAAATTTTCATGAATTATTGATCTGACAAAAGCTCTCCTCTGTTTCATTCAGGATATATAGGTTACTCTTTTACTTACAGACTGTGGTGACAGTAGTAAGGAGACCTGTATGGCCAAGTATCAAAACATGCTGGTAGCTATCGATCCTAATCAGGACGATCAGCCGGCATTACGACGTGCTGTGTATCTACATCAACGGATTGGCGGCAAAATCAAAGCGTTTTTGCCGATCTATGACTTCTCGTATGAGATGACCACCCTTCTGTCGCCTGACGAGCGCACCGCTATGCGTCAGGGCGTCATCAGTCAGCGTACCGCGTGGATCCGTGAACAGGCGAAGTATTACCTTGAAGCGGGGGTTCCTATTGATATCAAAGTGGTCTGGCATAACCGACCTTTTGAAGCCATTATCCAGGAAGTCGTTGCCGGTGGACACGACCTGCTGCTGAAGATGGCGCACCAGCACGACAAGCTGGAATCCGTGATCTTCACCCCAACCGACTGGCACTTGCTGCGTAAATGCCCTTGCCCGGTCTGGATGGTGAAAGACCAACCGTGGCCGGAGGGCGGGAAAGCCGTGGTGGCAGTAAACCTCGCCAGCGAAGAGGATTATCATAATTCACTCAACGAGAAGCTGGTGAAGGAAACCATCCAGCTCGCTGACCAGGTCAATCACACTGAAGTGCATCTGGTGGGCGCCTATCCAGTCACCCCAATCAATATCGCCATTGAGTTGCCTGAATTTGACCCCAGCGTCTATAACGACGCCATTCGCGGCCAGCATTTGCTGGCCATGAAAGCGCTGCGCCAGAAGTTCAGCATTGACGAGAACATGACGCACGTAGAGAAAGGGCTGCCTGAAGAGGTGATCCCGGATTTAGCAGAACATTTGCAGGCCGGGATTGTGGTCCTGGGGACCATTGGCCGGACCGGTATTTCTGCCGCGTTCCTCGGCAATACCGCCGAACAGGTGATCGATCATCTGCGCTGTGACCTGCTGGTCATTAAGCCAGATGAGTTCCAGACGCCGATTGAGCTGGACGATCCGGAAGACGATTAATATAACCCTGTCAGCCCGCCGCTCCGGCGGGCTTTTTTTTTCAGCTCTCCATCACCGGCTTCGGCTGTTCACCCGGCTCATCCTGCATCCACGGCGCGTGCAATACCATGCTCGGCAGTGCCAGCTTAATCTCCTGAGCATTCAGCCCTTCAAGAATACGGATATTGATCTCCTGCTGGATATCCATGTATTTGTTGTAATCCGCGGTATTGACGATATGAACGACTTCAAACGTCAGACGGTCGCGGTCAAATCCGAGAAAATGGGCACGATCGAATTTTGTCTCACCCACATCGGTGATGATTTGCCTGACCATATCCCCCACGTAGCGCAGCTTATCAGGCGGCGTGTCGCTGGCCACGCCAAAGGTAAAGACGATACGACGTGTCTGCATACGTTTGTAGTTGTGGAGCGTTTGCTGGAGCAAAATGGCGTTGCCGCAGACGATCTGCTCCCCGCTCAGGCTGCGTATGCGGGTCGTTTTAAGGCCAATGTGCTCTACCGTCCCCGCCACGTCGTTGAACACCACAAAATCACCAATTTCAAACGGCTTATCAAAACCAATGGACAGGGAGGCAAACACGTCGCTCAGGATCGTTTGTACGGCGAGAGCGATGGCAATCCCCCCCACCCCAAGGCTGGCAACCAGAGCAGTGATGTTGACGCCCGCGTTAGCAAGAATAGACAGCAGCATCACTGACCAGACAATGGCACGGAGAATAAGCCCCGTGATCACCAGCGTAACCGGGTTTTTATGACTTCCCGGTGCCAGCATGACGTGACGTAGCCACGACACAACGCCCTGATCCATCCACAGTGCCACCTGAATCGCGAAAACCAGGAACCAGGCATGGCTGACCGTGCCAAAAAGATGATCGGGTAAGTCAACAAAACGCAGGCTGAACAGAAGTGCTACGACAAAAAGCAGGATCCGACTCGTCCTGTTAAGCATATCGCTCAGGATAAAACGCATCCGGTTGGTGGTCGGGTGTTTGTCGCCCCAGGTGGTGATCCCTTTCTTAACGAACGCGATCAGGCGCGTCAGCAGCCAGTACACCAGCAGCGTGACAAAGACAACCGTGGCGACGCCTACCCAAAATGTCGGCGTCATCATCAACGCGATGATGTCGAAGCGGGACAGAAATTGCATTACACCTCCTCGTCTTACACAAAGGGTAAAGTATAGACAGAGGAGAAAAGCTGACCGCAGAAATAAGAAAACCGCCCCGAAGAGCGGTTTGTCAGGGTGAAGCGAAATTACAGTGCTTTCAGAATCGCATCCACGCTGGCTTTGGCGTCGCCAAACAGCATGTGGGTGTTCTCTTTGAAGAACAGCGGGTTCTGCACGCCAGCATAGCCGGTGTTCATAGAGCGTTTGAAGACAATCACGTTCTGCGCCTTCCATACTTCCAGAACCGGCATACCCGCGATTGGGCTGCGCGGATCGTCCTGCGCCGCCGGGTTAACGGTGTCGTTAGCGCCAATGACCAGCACGGTGTCGGTATCGGCGAAATCATCGTTGATCTCGTCCATCTCCAGCACGATGTCGTAAGGCACTTTCGCTTCCGCCAGCAGCACGTTCATGTGGCCTGGCAGACGTCCCGCCACCGGGTGAATACCAAAGCGAACCTTGATCCCACGCGCGCGCAGCTTCTCAGTAATTTCTGCGACCGGATACTGCGCCTGCGCCACCGCCATGCCATAGCCCGGGGTGATAATGACCGAGTGCGAGTTTTTCAGCATCTCTGCGGTATCTTCCGCGCTGATCTCACGGTGCTCACCCACTTCTTCATCAGAACCGGTAGAGGAGCCGTCAGAACCAAATCCCCCGGCGATAACGCTGATAAACGAACGGTTCATCGCCTTACACATGATGTAAGACAGGATCGCACCAGATGAACCCACCAGCGCACCGGTGACGATCAGCAGGTCGTTGCTCAGCATAAAGCCTGCCGCCGCCGCCGCCCAACCGGAGTAGGAGTTCAGCATGGAGACCACCACCGGCATATCCGCACCACCGATAGACGCCACCAGGTGCCAGCCAAATGCCAGCGCGATGAGGGTCATCACCAGTAATGCCAGCACCTGCAGGCCCACGCTTTCGGTACGCACGAAGATGACCATCAGTACAAACGATACCACCAGCGCCGCCAGGTTCAGCTTGTGACGGTTTGGCAGCATCAGCGGTTTAGACGAAATCTTACCGCGCAGTTTGCCGAACGCCACAATTGAGCCGGTGAAGGTCACCGCACCAATAAAGATGCCGAGGAACACTTCGGTCAGGTGAATGTTGACCAGAATCGGTTCCAGACCCGGTTCGTGATACAGGTAGCTGTTGAAGCCCACCAGCACGGCCGCCAGACCCACAAAGCTGTGCAGAATAGCAACCAGCTCCGGCATCTCGGTCATTTCAACGCGTTTCGCCAGGCGAATACCGATCGCGCCGCCGATAATCATCGCCACCAGGATCCACGCCACGTTGCCGGTGTCCGGCCCGAAGATGGTGGCGATCAGCGCAATCGCCATCCCGGCGATACCAAAGTTATTCCCCTGCTGAGACGTTTCGTGTTTGGAAAGCCCCGCCAGACTGAAAATAAACAGGATTGCAGCAACAATGTATGCGGCTGTGACTAATCCTCCAGACATATGCTACCCCTTAGCCTTTACGAAACATTTTCAGCATGCGCTGAGTCACGGTGAAACCACCGAAAATATTGATACTGGCGATCAGCACCGCAATAAAGCTCAGGAAGCTGATCCAGCCGCCGTGACCAATCTGCAGTAACGCCCCGACCACGATAATCCCGGAGATGGCGTTGGTTACCGACATCAGCGGCGTGTGCAACGCGTGGGAGACGTTCCACACCACGTAGTAACCGACCACGCAGGAGAGCGCGAAGACGGTAAAGTGGCCGAGGAACTCTTTCGGCGCGACGTCAGCCAGCCAGCCGAACAGGATAATGACCAGCGCCATGATGGCGTATTTACGCCATGGAGACGCCGGTTTAGCGGGTTCTTTTGGCTCTGGCGCCGCTTTCGGCGCGGCCTGAGGCTGAGCAGAAACCTGAATCGGCGGTGCCGGCCAGGTGATTTCACCATCACGGACAACGGTAACACCGCGCACCACGACATCGTCGAAATCAACGGTGACGTTTCCGTCTTTCTCTTTGCACAGCAGCTTCAGCAGGTTAACCAGGTTGGTGCCGTACAGCTGAGACGACTGCGTTGGCAGGCGGCCTGGCAGATCGGTATAGCCGATCACCTTCACGCCGTTGGCGGTGGTCGTCACCTGATTAGCAACGGTGTACTCACAGTTACCGCCGTTTTGCGCCGCCAGGTCGACAATCACGCTGCCCGGCTTCATGGAATCCACCATCTCACGGGTGATAAGCTTCGGCGCAGGTTTACCCGGAATCAGCGCGGTGGTCACAATAATGTCGACATCTTTCGCCTGAGCGGCGAAGAGTTCCATTTCGGCTTTGATAAAGGCTTCGGACATGACTTTCGCGTAACCGTCACCGCTGCCCGCTTCTTCCTTGAAGTCCAGCTCAAGGAATTCGGCACCCATACTCTGGACCTGTTCCTTCACCTCCGGACGGGTATCAAATGCGCGCACGATAGCGCCGAGGCTGTTTGCCGCACCGATTGCGGCAAGCCCTGCCACACCCGCACCAATCACCATGACTTTTGCCGGAGGGACTTTCCCCGCCGCGGTGATCTGACCGGTAAAGAAGCGTCCAAATTCGTGAGCCGCTTCCACAATCGCGCGATAACCCGCAATGTTAGCCATGGAGCTTAAGGCATCCAGCGACTGCGCGCGCGAAATGCGCGGCACGGAGTCCATCGCCATCACGGTCACGCCACGTGCAGCCAGCTTCTCCATAAGCGCTGGATTTTGCGCAGGCCAGATGAAGCTCACCAGCGTGGTGCCCGGATTCAGGAGCGCAATCTCACTCTCTTCCGGTGCGTTAACCTTCAGAATAACCGGCGACTGCCAGACTTCAGCACCGTCCACCACTTCCGCACCCGCCTGGATAAAGGCCTCGTCATCGAAACTCGCCAGTTTGCCTGCGCCGCTTTCAACCGCGACGGTAAAACCCAGCTTAAGCAGTTGCTCCACCGTTTTCGGTGTTGCCGCTACGCGGGTTTCATTGGCTAACCGTTCTTTTGGTACCCCAATACGCATAGTTTTCCCTTCCATCGGTTTTTGATGATGGTTTGTCGATAAATGCCCGCGGTTTGTATCAATTTTCGCCATTCTCATAGCGATGAGAGATGATTAACCCCGGAAAATAAAACAGTAACAAACTGTCTATAACCTACTGAAAATAGCGCCCGTGATCTACCGCCAGAAAACACTATTTCTTACTTTATCTGTGAAAAATAAGCGATCGGCGTCACTGACAGTGATATTTACCTTAAATTCATCGCCAGAACCGATAAATAGCGCAAGCGAAGCGGTAAAAACATGATATAGCGCCATAAGAGAACAAGTTATTAACATTAAATTAACTTGTAAAAGTCATATGCTTTATCAGTTTTACTTGTCAAACGCCTGTTTTTTCAACATATCACTAAATGTTATCGAATTCGTTAATTCAGTGAGCACAGGCAGTGAAAAATGGCGCAGACAGCGACGGGTTTTAAATGCCATAATCGGGGCCGTCTCAAATTAACAACAATACCAGTACATGGTTTGCGCAAGGCGAAGGATTATTTTTATGAAGCTTAAGAACACACTCCTGGCGTCCGCACTTCTCTGTGCGACCGCCCTGTCTGCGAATGCCGCAACAGAGTTAACGCCAGAGCAAGCGGCAGCGTTAAAACCTTTTGACCATACGGTCATTGTGGGTCGTTATAATTCTATTGGCGATGCCGTCGCCGCCGCATCAAAAGCCGCTGATAAAAACGGGGCGGCCTCGTTTTACGTTGTTGACCAGTCTGATTATGGCAACAGCGGCAACCAGCGCGTAACCATTGCGCTGTATAAAGACAATGCGCCAAAAGCAGACGCACCGAAAAACCGTGTGATTAACGGTATCGTTGAGCTGCCAAAAGATCAGGCAATTGAGCTGGAACCGTACGACACCGTTACCGTTCAGGGCTTCTATCGCAGCCAGCCTGAAGTGAACGATGCCATCACCAAAGCCGCGAAAGAGAAAGGGGCCTACTCGTTCTATATCGTGCGCCAGGTGGATGCTAACCAGGGCGGCAACCAGCGTATTACCGCATTCATCTATAAAGAAGATGCGAAGAAACGCGTTCTGCAGAGCCCGGATGCCATCCCTGCTGACTCCGAAGCGGGTCGCGCGGCGATAGCGAAAGGCGGCGAAGAAGCGAAGAAAGTTGAAATTCCAGGCGTAGCGACGACTGCTGCGCCAAGCGCTGAAGTGGGCCGTTTCTTTGAAACGCAATCCACGAAAGGTGGCCGCTATTCCGTGACGCTGCCAGACGGCACCAAAATTGAAGAGCTGAACAAAGCCACTGCTGCACAGATGGTGCCGTTCGACAGCATCAAGTTTACCGGCAACTACGGCAACATGACGGAAGTCTCTTACCAGGTCGCGAAGCGTGCGGCGAAGAAAGGGGCGAAGTATTACCATATCACCCGCCAGTGGCAGGAACGTGGTAACAACGTGACCATCAGCGCCGATCTGTACAAGTAACAAAATCATTGACCAAAGGCGGCGCAACGCCGCCTTTTTTTGTTACTTTTTTCGAATTTCTGCCACACATCATTGCATGCTTTCGTGACACTCCGTAAAATCCCGCGCCTTAGTGTAATCCACCATTTTTATGCGCCGCAGCGAAATAATTATTCTGGATTGGGACTTTTCATAACAGGAAGCCAATGGAAAAGAAACTTGGCCTGAGTGCTCTGACTGCACTCGTTTTAAGCTCAATGCTGGGTGCGGGCGTATTCAGTTTACCGCAGAACATGGCTGCCGTCGCAAGCCCCGCCGCGTTACTCATCGGCTGGGGGATTACCGGCGTCGGGATATTGCTGCTGGCGTTCGCCATGCTGCTGCTCACCCGCATTCGCCCCGATCTGGACGGCGGTATTTTCACCTATGCGCGTGAAGGATTTGGCGAGCTGATCGGCTTCTGCTCCGCCTGGGGCTACTGGCTGTGCGCGGTGATCGCCAACGTCTCCTATCTGGTGATCGTTTTCTCAGCGCTCAGCTTCTTTACCGATACGCCTGAACTGCGTCTGTTTGGTGACGGCAATACCTGGCAGTCAATTGTCGGTGCCTCGGTGCTGCTCTGGGTAGTTCACTGGCTGATTTTGCGCGGCGTCCAGACCGCCGCCAGCATCAACCTGGTGGCAACGCTGGCGAAACTGGTGCCGCTCGGCCTGTTTATCGTACTGGCCTTTATTGCATTTCGTCTTGATGTGTTTACGCTTGATTTCAGCGGCATTGCGCTGGGCGTTCCGGTCTGGGAGCAGGTGAAAAACACGATGCTGATCACCCTGTGGGTATTCATCGGCGTTGAGGGGGCAGTCGTGGTCTCTGCCCGCGCGCGTAACAAACGTGATGTGGGCCGTGCCACGCTGCTGGCCGTCCTGGCGGCGCTGGGCGTGTATCTGCTGGTCACGCTGCTGTCGCTGGGCGTGGTGGCGCGTCCTGAACTGGCCGAAATGCGTAACCCATCAATGGCCGGGCTGATGGTGAAAATGCTTGGCCCGTGGGGTGACGTTGTGATTGCCGCGGGATTGATCGTCTCCGTCTGTGGCGCGTACCTGAGCTGGACCATCATGGCGGCTGAAGTGCCGTTCCTGGCCGCGACGCACAAAGCGTTTCCACGCCTGTTTGCCCGTCAAAACCAAAATAATGCCCCTTCAGCGTCTCTCTGGCTGACCAATATTAGCGTTCAGGTCTGTCTGGTGCTGATCTGGCTCACAGGTTCAGACTATAACACCCTGCTGACCATCGCCTCAGAGATGATTCTGGTACCCTATTTCTTAGTGGGCGCGTATTTGTTAAAAATCGCCACGCGTCCGGCGCATTATATCGTGGGTATCGGGGCCTGTATTTACGGTCTGTGGTTGTTGTATGCTTCCGGGCCTATGCATCTGCTGCTGTCGGTAGTGCTGTATGCGCCGGGTCTGCTGGTGTTTATCTACGCCCGCCGCACGCATCAGCTGGAGAACGCGCTGAGACGGCGTGAGATGGCCTTAATCGGACTGTTACTGGTTGCTGCCGTTCCGGCAACCTGGATGTTAATGGGATAGCCCTCGTCTTTCCCATTGTTGAACTGTAAAGGAGAATACGATGGGAAATACACCGCTTCGCCCAATACTGATCACGGGTGGAGGCCGCCGTATCGGCCTCGCCCTCGCCCATCATTTTCTCAACCTTCGCCATCCGGTCATTGTCAGTTACCGTACGGAATACCCGTCAATTGAGGGTTTGCGCAAAGCCGGAGCCGTCTGTATTCAGGCCGATTTTTCCACTGATGAGGGCATTCTGGCCTTTGCGGAGAAAGTGAAAGCCACCACCACGGGGTTGCGCGCCGTGATCCATAACGCCAGCGCCTGGCGGGCCGAGAAACCCGGCACGTCACTCAGCGAAACGCTCTCCGCGATGCTGCAGATCCACGTCAATGCCCCTTATCTGCTTAACCACGCCCTGCAGGATCTGCTGCGTGGCCATGGTCATGCTGCGGGGGACATTATTCACTTCACCGACTATGTAGTGGAACGCGGCAGCGACAAGCACATCGCCTATGCGGCCAGTAAAGCCGCGCTGGATAACATGACGCGTTCGTTCGCCCGCAAGCTCGCGCCTGAGGTGAAGGTGAATGCCATCGCTCCGGCGATGATTTTATTTAATGAAAACGATGATGCGGAGTATCGCCAGCAGGCGCTCAATAAGTCGCTCATGAAAATAGCCCCAGGCGAGAAAGAGGTGATCGACCTTGTGGATTACCTGCTCACCAGTTGCTATGTCACCGGCAGAACCTTTGCCGTGGACGGCGGTCGCCCGTTACGCTAGTGAAAGCGGCTCCAGAAGAAAATTAACACCCAGGCGCTGAGCCCCCAGCAAACCACTGCCCCGCCCAGCGCCAGGGGAAGCCGTAGAAAACCGGTGAAATACCATAACGAAAGCAGGTAGAGAAAATAGGGGATGATAGACCACATACCAAACACAATGGTGGTGCGTAGCGCCTCGGTTCCCCTTTCAGACGCCACAATATAATGGGCAATAAGCGCAAAGGTCGGGAACAGCGGGATCAGCCCGGCAATATAGTAGTTTTTGGTTTTTGCCAGAATGCCTATCAGTAACACCACCAGCGCTCCCAGCGCCGCTTTGATCACCAGCCCCATACTATTTCCTATAACAATCAAATAACAATATGAGCCAGAATAACGGAAGCGGCGTTAATTTTGAAAGATTAATGGAAGGTTAAGGTTCCGCGGTGTATGTTGGCTTTTTTCACGAAAACAGACGTTGTATGAATAAGATTGTTTATGTTGAAGACGAACCCGAAGTCGGGCAGTTGATCGCCGCCTATCTGGGCAAACATGATATGGACGTCATTGTTGAGCCTCGCGGCGATCGGGCCGAAGAGGTGGTCGTCCGTGAAAACCCGGACCTGGTGCTGCTGGATATCATGTTGCCTGGCAAAGACGGCATGACCCTCTGCCGCGACCTGCGCGCCCGCTGGGAAGGTCCTATCGTGTTGCTCACCTCTCTGGACAGCGATATGAACCATATCCTGTCGCTGGAGATGGGTGCCAACGATTACATTCTGAAAACCACACCGCCTGCCGTTCTGCTTGCCCGTCTGCGCCTGCATTTGCGCCAGCACGCAAGTGTCGAACGCGAATCGCCCGCCCCCTCTCTGACGCCGCACAAAGCGATGCGTTTTGGTACGCTGTCTATCGATCCGATCAACCGCCAGGTGCTGCTTTCCGGCGAGCTTATCGCCCTCTCCACCGCCGACTTTGACCTGCTGTGGGAACTGGCAACGCATGCCGGGCAAATCATGGACCGTGACGCGCTGCTGAAAAACCTGCGTGGCGTGAGCTATGACGGCATGGACCGCAGCGTCGACGTTGCGATTTCGCGCCTGCGCAAAAAGTTGCAGGATAATGCCACCGAGCCCTACCGCATTAAAACCGTGCGTAACAAAGGTTATCTGTTTGCCCCGCAAGCCTGGGAAACCTGATTACGCTCACCGGCTAACCAAACATGCTCGAAATGAAGGCATTACACCGCGATGCCTTCTCTTTCTCGCGTTTAATTACCCGTTTGCGCAACAAATACTTGCTAAGCACGCTATCTAATCCATAATTAAAGTTCAATTGTCTCTTCTTCAGGCCGCACCGGCCCCGCTACCTGCTCACACCTGTTCCGCACCTTCCCTCCCATGAAATCTTGAAATGAGGATTTAAGCCTATGAAATATGTATAGCTACCATGAAGTAGAAGCCATCAAAACCAATCTTGAATGGATTGTTAATCAGCTAACCTTTAAGCAATCCTCCCCCTCAGGTACCGACCTAAAAGCGCTCTTTGACCTGCTGGAACTGATTCAGTCTTACGAAATGCTCCTGGACTTAATCAGGGACTTCGGAACGGATGTGATTGATACGCACATTGCGGAAGGCCTGGCCGTCACGGAAAAACTCATCGCCAAGGTCAAAAGAAGTGCGCATGCAATGTAAGAGGCGTCACAGACATGAAAACAGGTGAGGTTTTTCATGTATATTCTGCCTATTGCGTTTTTCCGGTGAGATGGAATGAAAAAGCTGTTTGTGCAGTTTTATCTTTTACTGTTTGTCTGCTTCCTGGTCATGACCATGCTGGTCGGGCTGGTCTATAAATTTACCGCCGAACGTGCGGGCAGGCAGTCGCTGGACGATTTGATGAAAAGCTCGCTGTATCTGATGCGGAGCGAACTCAGAGAGATCCCGCCGCACGACTGGGCGAACACCCTCAAAGAACTCGATCTGAACCTGTCATTTGATTTACGCATCGAGCCATTAAAAGATTTCGAGTTAGATCCGCCCGCAATGCAGCGCCTGCGCGATGGCGATATCGTGGCGCTGGATGAGAAATACACCTTTATCCAGCGTATTCCGCGCAGCCATTATGTGCTGGCTGTCGGGCCGGTTCCTTATCTCTATTATCTTCACCAGATGCGCCTGCTGGACATGGCGTTGATGGCCTTTATCGCCATTTCGCTCGCGTTTCCGGTCTTTATCTGGATGCGTCCCCACTGGCAGGACATGCTGAAGCTGGAATCCGCCGCACAGCGTTTTGGCGAGGGGCATTTCACCGAGCGCATTCACTTCGACAGCGGTTCCAGCTTTGAACGACTGGGCGTGGCCTTTAACCAGATGGCCGATAACATCAATGCCCTGATCGCCAGTAAAAAACAGCTAATCGACGGTATTGCCCACGAGCTGCGCACGCCACTGGTTCGCCTGCGTTATCGTCTGGAGATGAGCGAGAATCTGACAGAAGCGGAGTCACTCGCGCTAAACCGCGATATTGGTCAGCTTGAAGCGCTGATTGAGGAGCTGCTCACCTACGCGCGCCTCGACCGCCCACAAAACGAGCTGAACCTCAGTGCGCCAGATCTGCCCGCCTGGCTGCAAACCCATATTGATGATGTCCAGAGCGTGAACCCGCAACGCACGCTGTTGACGCGCGTCACGCCCGGCGATTACGGCGCGCTCGATATGCGGCTGATGGAGCGCGTGCTTGATAACCTGCTGAACAACGCCATGCGCTACAGCGAAAGTACGCTACAGATTGGACTGGATTTGCAGGGTAACCAGGCAAGCCTGACAGTTGAAGACGATGGACCGGGAATTGCCCCGGAAGCACGAGAAACCGTATTTGAACCGTTTGTCCGCCTCGATCCCAGCCGCGATCGCGCCACCGGCGGGTGCGGACTGGGGCTGGCCATTGTTTACTCTATCGCGCAGGCCATGGGCGGCACGGTGCATTGTGAGGAGAGCGAACTCGGCGGCGCACGCTTCTGCTTTAACTGGCCGGTGTACCATAACATCGCCCTTCCCGTCCCTGTCTGACCTTAACCGCACGCTGGCCTGGCCCGGCGTGCTGTGCTATATGATAAGTATGTTGTAACTAATGAGAGTGCTTATGGCAACCTACGATCTCATCGAACGGCTGAACAGCACGTTCCGCGAAATAGAACACGAATTGCTGACGCTGACCGCGCGTTTACAGACCTGCCGCCTGCTGGCCGCGCGCGTCTTTACCCTGCCCGATATCGCCAAAGGCGCGGAGCACGATCCGCTCGACGCCATTGAGGTGAAGCAGCATATCGGCGGCGCCGCGCTTGAGCTGGCCCTGAAGCACTACCGCCACCTTTTTATTCAGCAGCAGTCGGAACAGCGCAGCAGCAAGGCGGCCGTGCGCCTGCCGGGCGTGATCTGCCTGCAAACCGATGCCACCACGCGCGAGGCGCTGGAAAACCAGATTGCGCATATCAACGCCCTGAAAGCAACGTTTGAGAAGATAGTGACCGAAGAGTCCGGCCTCGCTCCGGCCGCCCGGTTTGAGTGGGTGCACCGCCAGCTTCCGGGATTAATTACCCTTAATGCCTACCGCACGCTGACCGTACTGCGTCACCCCGCCACGCTGCGCTTCGGCTGGGCGAATAAGCACATCATTAAAAACTTCACCCGGGATGAGGTGCTGGCGCAGCTGGAAAAAAGTCTTAAGGCACCGCGTACCGTTGCACCGTGGTCGCGTGAACAGTGGATTGAGCGTCTGGAGCAGGAGTATCACAGCATCGCCTCGTTACCGGCGGATACGCGCCTCAAAATTAAGCGTCCGGTAAAGGTGCAGCCTATCGCTCGCGTCTGGTATTCCGGTCAGCAAAAACAGGTACAATATGCCTGCCCGACGCCGCTGATTGCGCTTTATGATGCCGATCAGGGTGCCATCGTGCCGGATATTGGTGAGCTGCTGAATTACGACGCTGAAAATGTTCAGCACCGTTATCGGCCTCAGGCGCAGCCGCTACAGCTGATTATTCCGCGGCTGCACCTGTATGTGGCGGGATGATTATTTCAGACTGCCGACCATCGCTTCCGGGCGAACCCAGGCGTCAAATTCCGCCTCCGTTAGATAACCCAGCGCCAGAGCGGCAGCTTTCAGCGTTAGCCCCTCTTTGTGCGCCTTTTTGGCGATCTCGGCGGCCTTGTCGTAGCCGATATGGGTATTGAGTGCGGTGACCAGCATCAGAGACTCATTCAGCAGCTGGCTGATGCGCTCGCGGTTTGGCTCTATGCCCACCGCACAATGCTCGTTAAAGCTCTCCATCCCGTCGGCCAGCAGACGAACAGATTGCAGCACGTTGTGAATCACCATAGGACGATAGACGTTCAGCTCGAAGTTGCCGGACGCGCCGCCCAGGTTAACGGCCACGTCGTTGCCCATCACCTGACAGCAGAGCATGGTCATGGCTTCGCACTGGGTCGGGTTGACTTTACCCGGCATGATAGAGCTGCCCGGCTCGTTTTCCGGAATGCTGATTTCACCGATACCGCAGCGCGGCCCTGAGGCCAGCCAGCGGACGTCGTTGGCAATTTTCATCAGCGAAGCCGCCAGACCTTTCAGCGCGCCGTGGGTGTGAACCAGCGCATCGCAGGTCGCCAGCGCTTCGAATTTATTGGGCGCCGTGACGAATGGCTGTCCGGTAATGGCCGCAAGCTCCTTCGCCACGCGCACCGCGTACTCAGGATGCGTATTTAACCCGGTACCGACCGCCGTGCCACCGAGCGCCAGCTCCGCCAGATGGGGCAAACTGTTCTCGATATGCTTCAGGTTATGTTCCAGCATCGCCACCCAGCCGGAAATCTCCTGACCGAGCGTCAGTGGCGTAGCGTCCTGAAGGTGAGTACGGCCAATTTTAACGATGTCGCGGAAGGCCTGCGCTTTCTCGTTGAGCGTGGTTTTGAGCACGTTGAGCTGCGGAATAAGCTGCTCGCTGATCGCGATCACCGCCGCTACGTGCATCGCCGTCGGGAAGACGTCGTTGGAACTCTGGCTTTTGTTAACGTCATCGTTCGGGTGGATCTTACGCTCCATGCCGCGCACGCCGCCCAGCAGTTCACTTGCCCGGTTCGCCAGCACTTCGTTCATGTTCATGTTGCTTTGGGTACCGGAACCGGTTTGCCAGATGGCGAGGGGAAATTCGTCGGGATGTTTACCGGCCAGCACTTCGTCGGCGGCATTAATGATCGCGGTGGCTTTATCTGCGCCCAGCAGGCCTAAATCCTGGTTTACTTTTGCCGCTGCACGTTTGGTGAGTGCCAGCGCCTGAATCAGCGAGACGGGCATTTTTTCGGTCGAAATACGGAAGTGCTCCAGCGAACGCTGGGTTTGCGCGCCCCATAGCTTGTCAGCCGGAACCTCGATTGCGCCCATAGAGTCTTTCTCATGGCGTACCGTTGTCATTACTTTCTCCTTGATAACACTGTCGGGATTGCTCACATGCTTAAGAGATAAGTATTGATGACTTCTGAGAAACGTTATGGCGCTTTGTGCGCTCTTCTTGGAGTCGGGTGGCGCTAACGCCACCCGACAAGGTTTTAACTTACTTCACACACGCTGAACACTGGGACGACTGGATTTGCTTGAAGAAGTCGTTACCTTTGTCATCCACCAGGATAAACGCCGGGAAATCTTCCACTTCAATTTTCCAGATGGCTTCCATACCCAGTTCCGGGTATTCCACGCATTCCAGGCTCTTGATACTGCCCTGCGCAAGGACCGCCGCCGGGCCGCCGATGCTGCCAAGGTAGAAACCGCCATGCTTATGGCATGCGTCCGTTACCTGCTGGCTACGGTTGCCTTTTGCCAGCATGATCATGCTGCCGCCGTTGGCCTGCAGCTGGTCAACGTAGGAGTCCATACGGCCCGCCGTGGTAGGACCTAACGAGCCGGAAGCATAGCCTTCAGGCGTTTTGGCCGGTCCTGCGTAGTAAATCGGGTGATCTTTAATGTACTGCGGCAGCCCTTCACCGTTATCCAGACGCTCTTTCAGCTTCGCGTGCGCAATGTCACGGCCGACGATAATCGTGCCGTTCAGAGAGAGGCGAGTCGACACCGGGTACTGAGAAAGCTGGGCCAGGATCTCTTTCATCGGACGGTTAAGGTCAACGCGAACCGCTTCCCCCTCACCCGCTTTACGCAGTTCTTCCGGGATGTATTTGCCTGGGTTGTTTTCCAGTTTTTCGATCCAGATGCCTTCGCGGTTGATCTTCGCCTTGATGTTGCGATCCGCAGAGCAGGAAACGCCCATGCCGACCGGGCAGGATGCACCGTGACGCGGCAGACGGATCACGCGCACGTCGTGAGCAAAGTATTTACCGCCAAACTGTGCGCCGAGCCCCAGGTTACGCGCTTCTTCCAGTAGCTCCTGCTCAAGCTGCACGTCGCGGAATGCCTGGCCGTGTTCATTACCTTCCGTTGGCAGACCGTCATAGTATTTGGTTGAGGCCAGTTTGACGGTTTTCAGCGTGCTCTCAGCCGAGGTACCGCCAATCACAAACGCGATGTGGTACGGCGGGCATGCAGCCGTACCGAGAGTACGCATTTTCTCGACCAGGTAGTTCTTCAGCTTGCCCGGGGTGAGCAGCGCTTTGGTTTCCTGGTAGAGATAGGTTTTGTTGGCCGAACCGCCGCCTTTGGCGATGCAGAGGAATTTGTACTCATCACCGTCGACGCTGTAGAGATCTATCTGTGCGGGCAGGTTGGTGCCGGTGTTGACCTCTTTGTACATATCCAGCGCCGCGTTTTGCGAGTAGCGCAGGTTATCTTCGGTATACGTGTTGTAAACACCGTGGGCCAGCGCCGCTTCATCACCGCCGCCGGTCCAGACGCGCTGGCCTTTTTTACCAACGATAATCGCCGTGCCGGTGTCCTGACAGGTTGGCAGAATGCCTTTCGCCGCGATATCGGAGTTACGCAGGAACTGCAGGGCAACGTATTTATCGTTCTCGCTGGCTTCCGGGTCGCTCAGAATATCGGCAACCTGCTGCTGGTGCGCAGGACGGAGCATAAACGAGGCGTCGTGGAAAGCGTGCTGCGCCAGCAGCGTCAGCGCCTGCGGATCCACCTTAAGGATCTCTTGACCTTCAAACTCAGAAACGGAGACGTGATCGCGGGTTAACAGGTAATACTCGGTCTGATCCTTACTGAGGGGGAAAGGATCCTGATAATGGAAGGGTTTATTCGACATTGTTCTCTCACTTACTGCTTCGGTCTGTTTATTCAGGGCAGATGTTCCGCTGCCCGGCTTAAAAGCGAGTCAGCTTATCCTACACAATTTTTTAACAAAAACTGAGACTAGTACGACTTTTTACATCCACAGGTTACTTCCATGTGGTTTATTGCTTTAATACCCGAAGTTAATTCCACAATTGAATCAGGGCTTGATAATGCAAAAACTCATTAACTCAGTGCAAAACTACGCCTGGGGAAGTAAAACTGCGTTAACGGATCTCTACGGTATCGCGAACCCGAACAACCTGCCGATGGCAGAACTGTGGATGGGGGCACACCCGAAGAGCAGCTCAAAAATTGCAGACGCCAGCGGCCAGGTACGCAGCCTGCGTGACGTGATCGACGCCGATAAATCCGCGCTGTTGGGCGACAACGTTGCTCAGCGCTTCGGTGAACTGCCGTTCCTGTTTAAAGTCCTGTGTGCCGACCAGCCGCTCTCCATCCAGGTTCACCCGAACAAAAAAGCCTCTGAAATCGGCTTTGCGAAAGAGAACGCGGCGGGTATCCCGTTAGATGCTGCCGAGCGTAACTACAAAGATCCGAATCACAAGCCGGAACTGGTCTTTGCGCTGACCCCGTTCCTGGCGATGAACGCATTCCGCGAATTTTCCGAGATCGTTTCCCTGTTGCAACCGGTCGCGGGTGCTAACAAGGCTATCGCCCACTTCCTTGAAAACCCGAATGCCGACGCGCTGAGCCAGCTGTTTGCCAGCCTGCTGAATATGCAGGGTGAAGAGAAATCTCACGCGCTGGCGGTGCTGAAAGCGACGCTGGACAGCCAGCACGGTGAACCGTGGGAAACCATCCGTCTGATTTCCGCGTTCTACCCGGACGACAGCGGCCTGTTCTCTCCCCTGCTGCTGAACGTGGTGAAACTGAACCCGGGCGAAGCGATGTTCCTGTTCGCGGAAACCCCGCACGCCTACCTGCAGGGCGTGGCGCTGGAGGTGATGGCCAACTCCGATAACGTGCTGCGCGCGGGCCTGACGCCGAAATATATCGATATTCCTGAGCTGGTTGCCAACGTGAAGTTTGTGGCAAAACCGGCAGGTGAGCTGCTCACCCAGCCTGTCAAAACAGGTGCAGAGCTGGACTTCCCGATCCCGGTGGACGATTTTGCCTTCTCCCTGCACGACCTGAGCCCGACCGAAACCACCATTGCGCAGGAGAGTGCAGCAATCCTGTTCTGTGTCGAAGGCGAAGCCACGCTGCACAAAGGTGAACAGCGTCTGGTACTTAAGCCCGGTGAGTCAGCGTTCGTTGCAGCGAATGAGTCTCCGGTTAGCGTAAGCGGCACCGGTCGCCTGGCGCGCGTTTTCAATAAGCTTTAAGCACTTACTGAATTTTTTAACAACTCTTGCTAAGCTAGTTGCAGGCTTAATATCTCCGGGCGGTTTTTACCGCCTGGTTTCATTTTAGGGATAGTCGCAATGAAAAAATCGGTCGTAGCGGTTGGAGTGATTGTAGCGTTAGGCGTGGTCTGGACGGGTGCCTCCTGGTTTACCGGGAAACAGCTGGAAGGCCGTCTGGCTGAGATGGTGGCACAGGCTAATGGAGAGATTAAGCGCAGCGCGCCGGAAGCAGGTCTGGAACTGAGCTATCAGAACTATCAGCGCGGCGTGTTCACCAGCCATATGCAGCTGGTGGTGAAGCCAGTGGCCGGTAATGAAAACGGCTGGCTGAAGCCAGGCCAGAGCGTGGTGCTGGATGAAGTGGTCAGCCACGGTCCGCTCCCGCTGGCACAGTTGAAATCGTTTAATCTGATACCGTCCATGGCATCAGTTCACACCGTGCTGGTGAATAACGACGTCACTAAACCGTTGTTTGACCTGGCAAAGAATGAATCCCCTTTCGACATTAACACCCGCATCAGCTACTCCGGTGATACCAGTTCCGATATTGCCCTAAAAGCGCTGAACTATGAGAAAGAGAATGAGAAAGTCGCCTTCAGCGGCGGCAATTTCAAAGTCGACGCGGATCGGGATGGCAATGTCTTCTCCCTGACGGGTGAAGCGGAAAGCGGCCTGGTCAACGCCGTAAACGAATACAACCAAAAAGTTCAGCTCACCTTCAATAAGCTGAAGGCCGACGGCAACAGCCGTATGACCGATTTTAAAGAGCGTATCGGCGATCAGACGCTCTCCGTTGATAAGATTGCTATCGCGATTGAAGGTAAAGAGATGGCCGTGCTGGAAGGCATGGACGTCAACGGCAAATCCGACGTTTCCAAAGACGGGAAAAGCATCAACACCCAGCTGGACTACTCGCTGAAAAGCCTGAAGGTACAGAACCAGGATCTGGGCACCGGCAAACTCTCGCTGAAGATCGGCAATATCGACGGCCAGGCGTGGCATGAATTTAGCCAGAAATACAGCAAAGAGAGCCAGGCGTTGCTGACCAATACCGCCCTGCAACAGAACCCGGAAGCGTATCAGCAGCAGGCGATGGCGGTGCTGTTCAACAACCTGCCGATCCTGCTGAAAGGCGAGCCGGTGATCACCGTTGCACCTCTGAGCTGGAAAAACAGCAAAGGCGAAACCAACTTCAACCTGTCTCTGTTCCTGAAAGATCCGGCAACCGCAACGGGTGAACCGCAGACGCTGGCGCAGGAAGTGGATCGCAGCGTGAAGTCCCTCGACAGCAAGCTGACTATCCCGATGGATATGGCAACCGAGTTTATGACCCAGATTGCGAAGCTGGAAGGCTACGGCGACGAAGACGCCGGTAAACTGGCGAACCAGCAGGTGAAAGGCCTGGCGGCGATGGGCCAGATGTTCCGCATCACGAAGGTGGAAAACAATACCATCTCCACCAGCCTGCAGTACACCAATGGTCAGGTTACGCTCAACGGCGACAAAATGCCGCTGGAAGACTTCGTCGGCATGTTTGGTATGCCGACGCTGGGGATGCCGGAACCGGCTGAACCCGCAGCGCCAGCCGAACCGGCGGCACCGCAGCAGTAAACGTCAAAACCCCTCATGCGAGGGGTTTTTTATTGCCGGGTGGCGCTGACGCTTACCCGGCCTACGATCGGGGGCCGTTGCCGCCGGGCGATGTGCAGAGGCGTTTATTTCACGGTGACCAGGCGCGCCGCCACAATCTGGTGCCCGGCCTGGACATCCGTATTCTCGATGCGCTGCATGATTCTGTCCGCCAGCGTATAACCCATCTCCCGCGCGGGAGTGGTGGCCCAGACGATCGGCAGGTCATCCAGCGCGTTTTCACCGACGTCGGCGAACGCCCCCAGCGAGACCTGATGGCCAAAGAAAGTTTCCACCCCGCCCTCACCGCTCTGCCGCCCGGCGCGGATCAGGCCAAACCAGGCCCCCATAGCAATCACATCGTTGTAGCAAATCACGGCGCTGATCGTCGGGTTGCTTCGCAACAGCGCATTTATCGCTTCAGCCGCTTTCTTCTGGCTGGACTCACATTCAACAACCCATTCACTGTGGAACGGCAGACCGTATTTGATCAACGTCGCGCAGTAGCCGCCGACCCGTTCGGCGCGGGTCAGGGACGAACTTTTACCCCCCAGCCAGGCAATGCGCTGATGACCGCGACGAATAAGATGCTCGGTCAACATTTGCGCGGCCTGCATGTTATCCGGGCGCAGCGTATCCGCTTCGTCCAGGTAGCTGGCGCGCGAAGCAAAGACCAGCGGCACGCCTTTTTCGGCGGCACGCTCGCACAGTTCGCTACCCACGCCCGACGCCCCGGCGACGATCACCCCGTCCACGCCCTGGTTGAGCAGCATATCCAGCCGGGAAAGGAGCTGATCGGCTTCGCGTCCGCCGTGCAGCAGAAAGACCATCCGCCCCTGCGCTTCAAGCGCTTCGGTTAACCCGGCGGTCAATTCTGCATAAAACGGAGACGTCAGATCCCGGACAATCAGGCCAATCACCCCGCTTTGTCCACCGCGCAGCGCCGACGCCTGGCGGTTACGCACAAAGCCTAATTGTTCAACCGCCTCGTTAACTCGCTGCCCGGTGGCAGGCGAGATGCGCCCTTTTCCGCTAAGCACCAGAGAAACGGTACTGACGGAGACCCCCGCCGCCAGCGCGACATCGTTGATGGTGATTTTTTTCGCTACAGCCATGTGTCGGCGTGACTCCCTGAAATGAGATCGGTAAAACGTTTTATCAATACGTTATCTTTATACTACCAGTCAAAGCCTGAGAATGTGATTTAGCGCGCACTAAACTTTGATAAAACGTTTTATCTTCTCGCAGCATTGAAGCAGATAAACTGATTTTAACAATAAAGGAGTCGTTTTATGACGGCGAAAGCAGCACAAAAAATATCGCTGTGGGAGTTTTTCCAGCAACTGGGTAAAACCTTTATGCTGCCCGTGGCACTCCTCTCGTTCTGTGGGATCATGCTCGGGATCGGTAGCTCACTGAGCAGTAAAGACGTCATTACCCTGATCCCGTTCCTCGGTACCCCCGTACTGCAGGCGATCTTCATCTGGATGAGTAAAGTCGGCTCCTTCGCATTTAGCTTCCTGCCTGTGATGTTCTGTATCGCTATCCCGCTGGGTCTGGCGCGCGAGAACAAAGGTGTGGCGGCGTTTGCCGGTTTTGTGGGTTACGCAGTGATGAACCTGGCGGTTAACTTCTGGCTGACCGCGAAAGGTATTCTGCCGACCACCGACGCTGCCGTGCTGAAAGCCAATAACATTCAGAGCGTGATTGGTATCCAGTCGATTGATACCGGGATCCTCGGCGCGGTGATCGCCGGGGTGATTATCTGGATGCTGCACGAGCGCTTCCACAATATTCGCCTGCCGGATGCCCTGGCCTTCTTCGGCGGTACCCGCTTTGTACCAATTATTACCCTGGTGGTGATGGGTCTGTTTGGTTTGATCATTCCGCTGATCTGGCCAGTCTTTGCGATGGGCATCAACGGTATTGGCCGCATCATTAACGGCGCGGGCGATTTTGGTCCGATGATCTTCGGTACCGGTGAGCGTCTGCTGCTGCCGTTTGGCCTGCAGCATATCCTGGTCGCCCTGATTCGCTTCACCGAAGCGGGCGGAACCATGGAGGTGTGCGGTCACGATGTGAGCGGCGCGCTGACCATCTTCCAGGCGCAGCTGAGCTGCCCGACCACTCATGGCTTCTCTGAAAGCGCCACCCGCTTCCTGTCTCAGGGTAAAATGCCAGCCTTCCTTGGCGGCCTGCCGGGTGCGGCACTGGCGATGTACCACTGCGCGCGTCCGGAAAACCGCCATAAAATTAAAGGGCTGCTGATCTCCGGCGTGATCGCCTGCGTCGTCGGCGGGACCACTGAACCTATCGAATTCCTGTTCCTGTTTGTTGCGCCGGTGCTGTATCTCATCCACGCCGTGCTGACCGGTCTGGGCTTTACCGTCATGGCGGTGCTGGGCGTCACTATCGGTAATACCGACGGCAACGTGATTGACTTCGTGGTGTTCGGTATCCTGCATGGTCTTTCCACCAAGTGGTATCTGGTACCGGTCGTGGCGGCCATCTGGTTTGCGGTGTACTACGGCATCTTCCGCTTCGCCATTACCCGCTTCAACCTGAAAACGCCAGGCCGTGATGTTGAAACAGCCACCAGCGTCGAACAGGCAGTTGCAGGAACCGTGGGCAAATCCGGCTATAACACCCCTGCCATTCTGGCGGCGCTGGGCGGTGCGGATAACATTACCTCGCTGGATAACTGCATTACCCGCCTGCGTTTGTCGGTGGCGGATATGTCAAAAGTGGATACCAACGCCCTGAAAGCCAACCGGGCGATCGGCGTGGTACAGTTAAATCAGCACAATTTGCAGGTGGTTATCGGCCCGCAGGTACAGTCGGTGAAAGATGAGCTGGCAACCCTGATGCGAACAGTAGAAGCCTGATGCCCCGCCCCCTCGCTCTGAGGGGGTTTTACTTAAAGGACTCACGTGATGTTTGATTTCTCTACCGTCGTGGATCGTCACGGCACCTGGTGTACACAGTGGGACTACGTCGCCGACCGTTTTGGCGCGCCCGACCTGCTGCCCTTCACCATCTCGGATATGGATTTCGCCACCGCCCCCTGCATTACTGACGCGCTGCATCAGCGCATCAACCACGGCGTGTTTGGCTACAGCCGCTGGAAAAACGATGAATTTCTCGCCGCCGTCGCGTACTGGTTCCGCCAGCGCTTTAACAGCCACATTGATACCGAAACCATCGTGTATGGCCCTTCCGTCATCTACATGGTGTCCGAGCTGATTCGTCTCTGGTCCGCTCCTGGCGACGGCGTGGTGGTGCACACCCCGGCATACGATGCGTTTTACAAAGCCATTGAAGGCAATGGGCGTCATGTGGTGCCGGTTGAGATGGAAAAGCATGCTTCTGGCTGGCTGGGCAATATGGCCGCTCTGGAAGCGGCACTGGCGAAACCGGAAAATAGAATCCTGCTCCTGTGCAGCCCGCAAAACCCAACCGGTAAGGTTTGGACGCGCGAAGAATTGACCCACATGGCAGAGTTGTGCGAGCGCCATAACGTTGCTGTCATCAGCGATGAAATTCATATGGACATGGTGTGGGGTGCGCATCGTCACACGCCGTGGAATGAGGTGGCGCGCGGCAAATGGGCGCTGCTAACCTCCGGCTCGAAAAGCTTTAATATCCCGGCGCTGACGGGCGCTTACGGCCTGATAGGTGAAGAAGAGAGTCGTAACGGCTATCTCGGCGCCTTAAAAGGCCGGGACGGACTCTCTTCCCCCTCCGTACTGGCACTGACGGCGCATATCGCCGCTTACCAGCAGGGAGCACCGTGGCTGGATGCCCTAAGGCACTATCTCGAAGAAAATCTGCTGTATATCGCGCAGGAATTAAACAGTGCTTTTCCGAAACTGTACTGGCAGCCGCCGGAGGCCACCTATCTGGCCTGGGTTGATCTGCGCCCGCTAAATATTGATGACCGCGCGCTACAAAAAGTACTGATTGAGCACCAAAAAGTGGCCATCATGCCGGGATATACCTACGGAAACGAAGGTAACGGTTTCGTGCGCCTGAACGCAGGCTGCCCGCGTAGCAAGCTGGAACTAGGGGTGAAACGCCTCATTGCCGGAATTAACACGCTCCTGTAATCAGTTTGCGCAACGGAATATTCCCTTGCGCAAATAGCTTTTTACCCCGTTTTGTTTTTATAATATGGCGCACTTTAACCAGAAAAGAGTGCGACCATGATTGATACACGCCTGCCTTTAACTGATATTCATCGTCACCTTGACGGTAACATTCGTGCCCAAACCATCCTCGATCTTGGCCGCCAGTACAATTTAACGCTTCCCGCTCAAACGCTGGAGTCATTGATCCCGCACGTTCAGGTCACCTCTAATGAACCTGACCTCGTCAGCTTCCTGAGCAAACTCGACTGGGGCGTGAAGATGCTGGCCTCGCTGGATGCCTGCCGCCGCGTGGCGTTTGAGAACATTGAAGATGCGGCCCGTAACGGCCTGCACTACGTTGAGCTGCGCTTCTCGCCGGGCTATATGGCGATGACCCACAACCTGCCCGTTGCAGGCGTGGTGGAAGCCGTGATTGAAGGCGTCCGCCAGGGCTGCGAAACCTACGATGTCCAGGCCCGTCTGATTGGTATTATGAGCCGTACGTTTGGCGAAGCGGCCTGCCTGCAGGAGCTGGAGGCGCTGCTGGCCCATCGCGATGCCATCACTGCCGTCGATCTCGCCGGTGATGAACTGGGCTTCCCGGGCAGCCTGTTCCTCTCTCACTTCAACCGCGCACGCGATGCCGGCTGGCACATTACCGTTCATGCGGGTGAAGCGGCAGGCCCGGAAAGTATCTGGCAGGCCATTCGTGAGCTCGGCGCCGAGCGTATCGGTCACGGCGTGAAGGCGGTAGAAGACCGCGCCCTGATGGATTTCCTCGCAGAACAGCGTATCGGGATTGAATCGTGCCTGACGTCCAATATTCAGACCAGCACCGTGGCAACGCTCGCGCAGCACCCGCTGAAAACCTTCCTGGAACACGGCGTGCTGGCCTCGCTGAACACTGACGATCCGGCGGTACAGGGCGTGGATATCATCCACGAATACAATAACGCCGCACCGCAGGCGGGTCTGAGCCGCGAGCAGATCCGTCAGGCGCAGATCAACGGTCTGGAAATTGCGTTCCTGACGCCGGAAGAGAAGCAGGCTCTGCGGAATAAAGTGGCAACCGCGTAAGCCTTTTTGCCGGGTGGCGGCTGCGCCTTACCCGGCCTACAGTATCTGAACCCTATGCCAGACAGAGCGTGGCGCGATGTTTGGCAGATTCGATACCCAGCTCAATTAGCTCCATAATCTGAATCGCCTGGCTGGCCGGAACCGGATTTTCTCCTGTTCCGTTCAACGAATCGCGAATAGCCGCATAATAGGCCGGATAGTTGCCCGGCATCGTCAGCAACGTTTCCTCAACCAGTTCCTCACCTTCAACCCGCGTGACCACGCCGTCGCGCATATCATAGCCCCAGTCTTCCTGCGGCAAACGCTCACCGTTTTTAAGACGGTCTTCCTGTGGATCGAGGCCAAACTTCACATAGCTTCCCCGCGTGCCGTGAATGATATAACGGGCAGATTCCGCGGCCGCGACCATCGTTCCATGCAGCACGATGCGGCGCTGCGGATAACTTAACACCGCGTGGAAGTAATCGGTCGTCTGCGCCCCGGGTCTGAGCTGGGCCAGATCGACCGTCATGCTCACCGGCAGACCAAACAGGTTGACAGCCTGGTCCAAAAGATGAGGGGCTAAATCGTACCAGATGCCGCTCCCCGGACCGGCCTGCTCCCGCCAGCGGTGTCTTACCTGCGGGCGAAAACGATCAAAGTGCGACTCAAAAAAGAGGATCTCGCCTAACGTACCTTCGCTGAGCAGCGTTTTTACCGTCAGGAAGTCGCTGTCCCAACGGCGGTTATGAAAAACGGAAAGTAGTCTGCCCAGGCCTTTTGCCAGCGCGTCCAGTTCACGCGCCTGTGACAACGTCACCGTGAAAGGTTTATCAACAATGACGTGCTTTCCTGCTTCCAGCGCGGCTTTTGCCAGGGGGAAATGCGTGTCGTTAGGTGTAGGGATGACAATTATATCAATATTCGGATCGTTGAAGAGATGTTTTGGCTCAGAGACAACCGGCACGGAAGGCCAGTCGGCATGGACTTTGGTAGCATCGCTACTGGATACTGCTGCCAGCATCATTCCGGGCGTTCCGGCTATCAGAGGTGCATGAAACGTTTTGCTCGCGTACCCATAACCTATCAGACCGACGCGGATATTATCACTCATAGTGCCGTCCTCTTTTATGACGTTCTTATTTCACACTGGCAAGCCTGGCATAAGCGCAGATTAATAATGTGCCGTATGACTTAAAATAGCAGGTTGTGGCGGTTGTTTTCGTTACATAGTATTAACCTTCTGATTTTGTTTAAGGGAACCGTTCCCAAAGCGCTTGCCGTTGGTGAGGCCTCGCTGTAACATTTGCGCCCTGTATTTATGGATAAAGTACAATTACGAGTCATGACATCAATTATTAATCGAATCATTGAATTAGCGGGATGGATTGTTCTTGGGGTATCGGTCATTTTGCTCGGCGTTGCCAGCCACATCGATAACTACCAGCCGCCGGAGCCTGTCACAGTCGCCCAACCTAAGTAACCGGTTACTGCAATACCGAGTGACATATTATGTCAGTTACGTATTGCCAGCCCAGGTGAACACGGTTAACCTTCTCTTCCAGGCATCGTCTGATGCCTGAATTTCAGCAAAGAAAACTCCTAATTTCGTCGCGTTACCTGAGTGGGCTGTTTACGTCTTTATTAATCCGTTTATTATTCGAACGAATTACCTTAACGGGTATTACTCACTTTTATATGGAAACTTATTAATATGACAGTTCAGGACTATTTATTAAAATTTCGCAAGATCAATTCGCTTGAGAGCCTGGAAAAACTGTTTGACCACCTGAACTACACCCTGTCGGATAATCAGGACATCATCAATATGTATCGCGCCGCCGATCATCGCCGTGCGGAGCTGGTCTCCGGCGGTCGTTTGTTCAACGTCGGTGAAGTGCCTAAGTCTGTCTGGCGTTACGTTTTATAAGAAAGTAGCCATCCGCGCGAAATGTTATATACTCTCCGCCCTGCAAACTGGCTGTACAACATTTCGCGCAGATTATGGGAGAGTTCATGACCGCAACGCCTGGAGAACGCATTGGAGGCTGGTTAATCGCCCCACTGGCATGGCTGCTGGTTGCCTTGTTAAGCGCATCGCTTGCGCTGCTGCTTTATACTACCGCACTGATCACCCCTCACGCTATTCAGACCCTGATGTCGCAAAGTGTGCTTAATATTGCGATGTGGTTTGTGTCCTTCGTTTTCGCGATCGGCATGTGGTACTACACCCTGTGGCTGACCATCGCCTTCTTCAAACGCCGCAAAGGGGTGCCTAAGCACTATATTATCTGGCTGTTAATCTCAGTCCTGCTGGCAGTCAAGGCGTTTGCGTTCTCGCCGGTGTCTGACGTGCTTGCGGTCCGCCAGCTACTTTTCCCGTTACTGGCCGCGGCGCTGCTGGTGCCCTATTTCAAACGGTCGACGCGGGTAAAAAACACCTTCGTGAACCCGTAATAACCTTACAGATAACCTGTTGTCGCCTGACCCGGTTTGTCCGATAATAGGCGGCTTTTTTATTTCAGGCTAAATAATGACCGATTACTTACTGCTCTTTGTCGGCACTGTGCTGGTTAACAACTTCGTTCTGGTGAAGTTCCTTGGCCTGTGCCCGTTTATGGGCGTTTCCAAAAAGCTGGAAACGGCGATGGGCATGGGGCTGGCAACCACCTTCGTCATGACGATGGCATCGATTTGCGCCTGGTTGATAGATACCTGGATCCTCATCCCGCTGGGGTTAATCTACCTCCGTACGCTGGCCTTTATTCTGGTCATTGCCGTTGTTGTGCAATTTACCGAAATGGTGGTGCGTAAAACCAGTCCGGCGCTCTATCGCCTGCTCGGTATCTTCCTGCCGCTGATCACCACCAACTGCGCGGTACTCGGCGTAGCGCTGTTGAACATCAACCTTGGCCATAACTTTATGCAGTCGGCGCTGTACGGTTTTTCCGCCGCCGTCGGTTTCTCGTTCGTAATGGTCCTGTTCGCCTCGATTCGCGAACGTCTGGCCGCTGCGGATATCCCTGCGCCTTTCCGCGGTAACGCGATTGCGCTGGTCACCGCGGGTTTAATGTCTCTGGCCTTTATGGGCTTCAGTGGTCTGGTGAAGTTGTAATGAATGCTATCTGGATTGCCATCGCCTCTATTAGCGTCCTGGGGTTAGCGTTTGGCCTTATCCTCGGTTACGCCTCCCGCCGTTTCGCGGTAGAGGACGATCCCGTTGTAGAAAAAATTGATGAGCTTCTGCCGCAAAGCCAGTGTGGGCAGTGCGGCTACCCTGGCTGTCGCCCTTACGCTGAAGCGGTGGGCATTCAGGGTGAGAAAATTAACCGCTGTGCGCCCGGCGGCGAAGCGGTGATGCTGAAAATTGCGGCCCTGCTTAACGTTGACCCACAGCCCGTTGATGGCGATGCGGATGTGCAGGAGCCGGTCCGCGCCCTCGCCGTGATCGACGAGGCGAATTGCATCGGCTGCACTAAATGTATTCAGGCCTGCCCGGTTGACGCCATTGTGGGTGCCACCCGCGCCATGCACACCGTCGTGGCGGATCTGTGCACCGGCTGTAACCTCTGCGTAGCCCCCTGCCCGACGCAATGTATTACGCTGCGCCCGGTTGAAGCGACTACCGAAAGCTGGAAGTGGGATCTTCAAACCATTCCGGTTCGCAACATTCCTGTGGAACAACATGCTTAAGTTATTTTCTGCTTTCAGAAAAGAGAAGATCTGGGACTTTGACGGCGGTATTCATCCGCCGGAGATGAAAACCCAGTCTAACGGCACGCCGCTGCGCCAGATTCCGCTGGCGACGCGTTACGTCATGCCGCTCAAGCAGCATATCGGCGCGGAAGGTGAGCTGTGCGTAAAAGAAGGTGATACCGTCCTTCGCGGTCAGCCGCTGACCTTTGGTCGCGGACGTATGCTGCCTGTACACGCCCCAACGTCCGGTAAAGTGATCGCGATTGCCCCTCATACGGTGGCGCATCCGTCGGCACTGTCAGAGCTGAGCGTGATCATTGAAGCCGACGGCGAAGATCGCTGGATCGAACGTGACGGCTGGAGCGACTACCGCAGCCAGAGCCGCGAAGCGCTTATCGAGCGCATTCACCAGTTCGGCGTTGCCGGGCTGGGCGGCGCGGGCTTCCCTACCGGCGTCAAGCTGCGCGGCGGTAGCGATAAAATCCAGACGCTGATTATCAATGCCGCAGAGTGCGAGCCGTATATCACCGCCGACGATCGTCTGATGCAGGATTGCGCCGCTCAGGTAGTGGAAGGCATCCGTATCCTCGCGCATATTTTGCAGCCGCGAGAAGTGCTGATTGGTATCGAAGACAATAAACCGCAGGCTATCTCCATGCTGCGCGCCGTGCTGGCGGGTAGCCATGATATCGCCCTGCGCGTTATTCCAACCAAGTACCCGTCTGGCGGCGCAAAACAGCTGACGCAAATCCTCACCGGGAAGCAAGTGCCGCACGGCGGACGTTCTTCGGATATCGGCGTGCTGATGCAAAACGTCGGCACAGCTTATGCCGTGAAACGTGCGGTAATTGACGGCGAGCCGTTAACCGAACGAGTCGTGACGCTGACTGGCGAATCGGTCTCCCGTCCGGGTAACGTCTGGGCGCGCCTCGGTACGCCGGTGCGTCATTTGCTGGAGCAGGCTGAATTCTGCCCGGGTACCGATCAGATGGTGATCATGGGTGGCCCTCTGATGGGCTTTACCCTGCCATGGCTGGATGTCCCGGTAGTCAAAATCACGAACTGCCTGCTTGCTCCCTCTTCCACCGAGATGGGCGAAGTGCAGGAAGAGAAAGGCTGCATCCGCTGTAGCGCCTGTGCCGATGCCTGTCCGGCGGATCTGCTCCCGCAGCAGCTTTACTGGTACAGCAAAGGCCAGCTACACGATAAAGCCAAAGCGCATAACCTGGCCGACTGCATCGAATGCGGCGCCTGCGCCTGGGTCTGCCCAAGCAATATTCCGCTGGTGCAATACTTCCGCCAGGAGAAGGCCGAAATTTATGCCATCTCCATGGAAGAAAAACGTGCAGCAGAAGCCAAAGCACGCTTTGAAGCACGTCAGGCACGGCTGGAACGTGAAAAAGCGGCCCGTCAGGAGCGTCATAAGCAGGCCGCCGTCCAGCCTGGCGAAAAAGATCAGGATGCAATTAACGCCGCCCTGGCACGCGTTCGCGAGAAAAAAGCCAATGCTGCCCAGACGGTGGTGATCCCTGCAGGTGAGAAGCCTGACAACAGTGAAGCCATCGCCGCGCGTGAAGCACGCAAGGCTGCGGCTCGCGCACGTCAGGCAGAAAAAGCGCAAACAGCGCAACCGGATGGGGAGGTCGATCCACGCAAAGCCGCTGTCGAGGCGGCGATTGCCCGTGCCAAAGCCCGTAAAGCGGAACAGCAGGCCCCCGCGGCAGAACCAGAAGCACCGGTTGATCCGCGTAAAGCCGCTGTTGAAGCCGCGATTGCCCGCGCCAAAGCGCGTAAAGCAGCGCAGCAGGCACCTGCAGCAGAACCAGAAGCACCGGTTGACCCGCGTAAAGCTGCCGTTGAAGCGGCGATAGCCCGCGCCAAAGCGCGTAAAGCAGCGCAGCAGGAAGAGCAGCCGCAGGCCGCTAACGATGACCCGCGCAAGGCCGCCGTCGCTGCCGCAATTGCGCGCGTTCAGGCGAAGAAAGCCGCACAGCAAGCCGTTAACGAGGATTAAATGGTTTTCAGAATCGCAAGTTCCCCTTACACCCATAATCAGCGTCAGACATCGCGTATTATGATGCTGGTTTGCCTGGCCGCGCTGCCGGGTATTGCCGTTCAGTGCTGGTTTTTCGGCTGGGGAACCCTGTTCCAGATAGCCCTGGGCTGTATCAGCGCCGTAGCGGCAGAGGCGCTGGTGCTGAAGCTTCGCAAGATGACGGTCTCCCGCATTCTTGCCGACAACTCCGCGCTGCTGACCGGCCTGCTGCTGGCCATCAGTATTCCGCCGTTTGCCCCGTGGTGGATGGTCGTCCTCGGTACCGTTTTTGCCGTGATTATTGCCAAACAGCTGTATGGCGGGCTCGGCCATAACCCGTTTAACCCGGCGATGATCGGCTATGTGGTGCTGCTGATCTCCTTCCCGGTACAAATGACCAGCTGGCTGCCACCGCATGACATTGCCGCCACGGTGCCAGGCTTTATGGATGCCCTGCACGTGATCTTTACCGGCCATACGGCGCTCGGCGCGGATATGAACGCGCTGCGTATGGGCGTGGACGGCATCAGCCAGGCGACGCCGCTCGATACGTTCAAAACGTCCCTGCATGCCGGGCACAGCGTCGAGCAAATCATGAAATCCGCCATCTACAGCGGTATGCTTGCGGGTGCAGGCTGGCAGTGGGTTAACCTGGCGTATCTGCTGGGTGGCCTGTTCCTGCTGCAGCAGAAGGCCATCCGCTGGCATATTCCGGTCAGCTTCCTCGTGACGCTGGCGGTTTGTGCCACCCTTGGCTGGGTCTTCTCCCCTGAGTCGCTGGCCAGCCCGCAGATACATTTGCTCTCCGGTGCAACGATGCTTGGCGCGTTCTTTATCCTGACCGATCCGGTGACGGCGTCTACGACTAACCGTGGTCGCTTGATCTTCGGTGCGCTGGCAGGACTGCTGGTCTGGCTCATCCGTAGCTTTGGCGGTTATCCGGACGGGGTGGCGTTTGCCGTCCTGCTCGCCAACATCACCGTTCCACTCATCGACTATTACACGCGCCCGCGCGTGTACGGCCATCGTTAAGGGTGTCGCGATGCTGAAAACAATGCAAAAACATGGCGTCACGCTGGCCGTTTTCGCCGCCGTACTCACCGGAATGACGGCGCTGGTGAATGAGCTGACCAAATCGACCATTGATGAACAGGCGGTGAAGCAGCAAAAAGCGCTGTTCGATCAGGTGATCCCGTCGGATTTTTACGATAATGACCTGCAAAAGAGCTGCTTCATGGTAGACGCGCCGCAGCTTGGAAAAGGCCCACACCGCCTGTTTATCGCCCGCAAAGGGGATAAACCGGTCGGCGCGGTAATGGAGGCGACGGCGCCCGACGGCTATTCCGGCGCCATTCAGCTGCTCGTCGGCAGCGATTTCTCCGGCACCATACTGGGCACCCGCGTGACGCAACATCATGAAACGCCGGGTCTGGGCGATAAAATTGAAACCCGTCTGAGCGACTGGATTTTGCACTTTGCCGGTAAAGTGATCCATGGTGAAGATGACACCGCGTTTGCGGTGAAAAAAGACGGCGGCGAGTTTGACCAGTTCACGGGCGCGACCATCACGCCGCGCGCGGTGGTGAACGCCGTAAAACGGGCCGGGCTGTATGCTGAAACGCTACCCGCGCAAATCAACAATCTTCCGTCCTGTGGAGAGTGATCATGAGCCAGGTTAAAGAGGTTATTGTCCAGGGACTGTGGAAGAACAACTCCGCGCTGGTTCAGCTGCTGGGGATGTGCCCCCTGCTGGCGGTCACGTCAACGGCCACCAATGCGCTTGGTCTCGGTCTGGCAACGACGCTGGTGCTGACTCTGACCAACCTTTCCATCTCCTCCCTGCGCCGCTGGACCCCGTCGGAAATCCGTATTCCGATTTACGTTATGATCATTGCGTCGGTGGTCAGTATCGTCCAGATGCTGATTAACGCCTACGCCTTCGGTCTGTATCAGTCGCTCGGAATTTTTATCCCTCTGATCGTGACCAACTGTATTGTGGTCGGCCGTGCGGAAGCCTTCGCCGTGAAAAACAGTCCGGCCATGTCGGCGCTGGATGGTTTTTCGATTGGTATGGGTGCGACCGGTGCGATGTTCGTGCTGGGCTCACTGCGCGAGATCCTCGGCAACGGGACGCTGTTTGACGGTGCCGACGCGCTGCTGGGCGGCTGGGCCAAATCGCTACGTATCGAGGTGTTCCATACCGATACGCCATTCCTGCTGGCGATGCTGCCACCTGGCGCGTTTATTGGCCTTGGCATGATGCTGGCAGTAAAATACCTGATTGATGAAAAACGTAAGCGCCGCGCAGCAGAGCGTAGCGTCCAGGAAGGGATCCCCGAGAAGGCCTCATGAATAAAGAAAAGCGCATTGCGATCCTGACCCGTCTGCGGGACGAGAACCCGCATCCGACGACGGAGCTGAATTTTACCTCCCCGTTTGAGCTGCTGATCGCCGTGTTGCTCTCTGCACAGGCTACCGATGTGAGCGTCAATAAAGCGACCGCCCTGCTCTATCCGGTCGCTAACACGCCAAAAGCGATGCTGGAGCTCGGCGTGGAAGGCGTGAAGTCTTATATCAAAACCATCGGATTGTTTAACAGCAAAGCAGAGAATGTGATTAAAACCTGCCGGATCTTGCTGGAACAGCACGGCGGTGAGGTGCCGGAAGACCGCGCAGCGCTGGAAGCGTTGCCGGGTGTAGGACGCAAAACCGCGAACGTGGTGCTTAATACGGCGTTCGGCTGGCCGACGATCGCCGTGGATACGCATATCTTCCGAGTTTCTAACCGCACCAACTTCGCCCCCGGTAAAAACGTTGAGCAGGTTGAAGAGAAGCTGTTAAAAGTGGTGCCCGCCGAATTCAAGGTTGACTGCCATCACTGGCTGATTTTGCACGGCCGTTATACCTGCATCGCCCGTAAACCTCGTTGCGGCTCCTGCATTATTGAAGACCTCTGTGAATACAAAGAAAAAGTATATCCCTGAATTGCTGGTCTGAACAATCGCAATCCCACATCAGGAGAAGGCCTTCCAAACGTCCCTCTCCTGACCATAAATCATCCGCCTCTTGCCCCTGCTGACTTATCACTTGTTCGGCGCGTTAACGCTCAAACAGGTTAATACTTTTTTCATAGCCAAAAATTTCTATACATATGTGATCGCGATCACTCTGATAACTTCATGTTGATTTTTTGTTGTCAAAATCATCCCAAAGCCTTTGCCAGACAAGATATAACCGATCAGAACCGGAAGATAAGACCAGCTATTTTTCAGAATATGGGCTATATCACTGCCACAAACGGCAAATAGCAGAACATATCGCCAAAAGCCGATCGGAGAGGGGGAATACCAGTTGAAAAAACTACCTTTACTCACCGTATGAAATTTAACGCTGAATAACATTTGCATGAACCGACGATTATACCACCCCAGATAAATGTAACAGATTATTACAAACGTATTGCCAGACGGGTCAGGATAGTGAACATTACCCGCCGTTTCTCCTCCCAATATAACTATAAGGCGGATGGACTACGGCCATCACGCTATGAACACCCCCGTTAATATGGGATGTAAAAAAAGAGGTATATGTGTCGACTGCAAACAATAAACCAACAGATGAAAGCGTGAGTCTTAACGCTTTTAAACAACCGAAAGCGTTTTATCTCATCTTCTCTATCGAGTTATGGGAGCGTTTTGGTTACTACGGCCTGCAAGGGATCATGGCGGTTTACCTGGTAAAACAGCTGGGTATGTCCGAAGCCGATTCCATCACGCTGTTCTCCTCCTTCAGTGCCCTCGTATACGGCCTGGTTGCTATCGGCGGCTGGCTGGGTGATAAAGTTCTCGGCACCAAACGTGTCATCATGCTGGGCGCCATTGTTCTGGCGATTGGCTATGGTCTGGTCGCATGGTCTGGCCATGACGCCGCAGTGGTGTATATGGGTATGGCGACCATTGCGGTCGGTAACGGATTGTTTAAAGCGAACCCGTCTTCCCTGCTCTCTACCTGTTACAGCAAAGATGACCCACGTCTGGACGGTGCATTCACCATGTACTACATGTCCATCAACATCGGTTCATTCTTCTCCATGCTGGCAACACCATGGCTGGCCGCTAAATTCGGCTGGAGCGTGGCGTTTGCGCTGAGCTTCGTGGGCATGCTGATCACCGTAGTGAACTTCTTGTTCTGCCGCAACTGGGTCAAAGACTACGGTTCAAAACCCGATTTCGAACCCGTCCATATGGGCAAACTGCTGGCGACCATCGTGGGCGTTGTGATTCTGGCGGCAATCGCCACCTGGCTGCTGCATAACCAGGGTATCGCACGTGCGGTGCTGGGCGTGGTTGCGCTGGGTATCGTGGTCATCTTCGCAAAAGAAGCGTTCGCGATGCAGGGTGCTGCGCGCCGTAAGATGATTGTGGCCTTCATTCTGATGCTGGAAGCGATTATCTTCTTCGTACTGTACAGCCAGATGCCAACCTCTCTGAACTTCTTCGCCATTCGTAACGTTGAGCACTCTATCCTGGGTATCGCGTTCGAGCCGGAGCAGTATCAGGCGCTGAACCCGTTCTGGATTATGATTGGCAGCCCGATTCTGGCAGCTATCTATAACAAGATGGGCGACCGTCTGCCAATGCCGCACAAGTTTGCGATTGGTATGGTGCTGTGCTCCGGTGCGTTCCTGGTGCTGCCGCTGGGTACGAAATTTGCGACCGACGCCGGTATCGTCTCCGTAAACTGGCTGATTCTGAGCTATGCGCTGCAGTCTATCGGCGAACTGATGATCTCCGGTCTGGGCCTGGCGATGGTGGCACAGCTGGTTCCACAGCGTCTGATGGGCTTCATTATGGGTAGCTGGTTCCTGACCACTGCCGGTGCAGCAATTATAGCAGGTAAGATTGCGAACCTGATGGCCGTGCCGGAAAACGTCACTGACCCACTGGTCTCCCTGAATGTCTACGGCACCGTGTTCATGCAGATTGGTATTGCGACAGCGGTGATTGCAGTTCTGATGCTGCTGACCGCGCCGAAACTGAATCGTATGACTCAGGACGACGACAAGACGGCCAAGGCAAGCGAAACCGCGACTGCGTAAGATTATTGAGAAACGACTGTTGAGAAGCCGCTAATGCATTAGCGGCTTTTTTTTTGCCTGTTCGCGCACTAACATAGCTGAAACCTCAGCAAAAAGGAGTTACCGATGAAACTGTTCTACAAACCGGGCGCGTGCTCTCTTGCTTCCCATATCACCCTGCGCGAGAGCGGCAAAGATTTCACGCTCGATGGCGTTGATCTGATGAAAAAGCGTCTGGAGAATGGCGATGATTTCCTTGCTATTAACCCGAAGGGACAAGTTCCAGCGCTGTTGCTGGATGACGGAACTCTGCTGACAGAAGGCGTTGCCATCATGCAATTCCTGGCGGACAACGTACCGGATCGCCAGCTTCTTGCCCCCACCGGCAGCATTGCACGTTATAAGACCCTGGAGTGGTTAAACTATATCGCTACCGAGTTACATAAAGGCTTTACTCCCCTGTTCCGCCCGGATACGCCGGAAGAGTACAAACCGACCCTGCGCGCGCTTCTTGAGAAAAAGCTGCAGTATGTAAACGCGTCGCTGAAAGACGATCAGTGGATTTGTGGTTCCCGTTTCACGATTGCCGATGCCTATCTGTTTACCGTGCTGCGCTGGGCGCGGGCGGTTAAGCTCAATATGGAAGGGTTAGACCATATTACATCGTATATGACCCGTATGGCGGAGCGCCCTGCTGTGGCTGCGGCGCTGAAAGCGGAAGGTCTTAGCTAATATCGCCCGGCGGCGCTTCGCTTGCACGGGCCTACGGGTTTTGTAGGCCGGGTAAGCGCAGCGCCACCCGGCATCGTTTAAAGCCGGGTGGCGCTGAAATAGTGCTCCGGCTTCGCGATACGATCCTGTGCCGCAACTACCTGAAGTTCATATTCCTGCATCTCTTTCGTCGCAATCATGATTTCGTACACCGCCGCAGTCACATGCTCAAGCGCGTCTCTGACCGTTGCACCCTGCAGCAGTTTCACCAGCAGCAGACCGCTGGTCACATCCCCCACTCCCACTGGCTGACGCAGGCCAAAATCCACCAGCGGACGGCTAATATGCCAGGCGTCATCTTTCGTCACCAGCAGCATCTCAAAACGCGACTGGCTCAGCCCGGCGCGGGCGAGATGTTTTACCAGTACAATCTCTGGCCCCTGGGCTATCAGCTCGCGAGACGCGCTTACCGCCTCTTCTACGCTGTTAACCGGGTGCTCGCAGAGGATCTCCAGCTCAATAAGATTTGGCGCAATGATATCGCTGGCAGGCAGCGCATGGCGAACGTGAAACTCTGCAACACCGGGCGCTACGATACAGCCTTTCTCCGGGTGTCCCATGACGGGGTCGCAGAAGTATTTTGCCGCCGGGTTCGCTGCTTTCACCTGACGCACAATGCCAAGGATGTGCTCCCCCTGCTCGGCTGAGCCCAGATAACCGCTCAGAACGGCGTCACAGCGTTTGAGCTGGTCAATATCCGCAATGCCCTGAACCACCTCGGTGAGGTGCGAGGGAGGCATCACGCAGCCGGCCCATTTCCCATACTGCGTGTGGTTGGAAAACTGCACGGTGTTGAGGGGCCAGACGTTAGCACCGAGGCGGCGCATCGGGAATTCCGCTGCACTGTTGCCCGCATGGCCAAAAACAACGTGGGACTGAATGGCGAGGATGTTCTTCATCTTTTTCTTACCAAACCCTGAAAAAACAAAAAGGGCGTGGTTTCCCACGCCCCTGGAGACTGTTAATTATTTCCAGCAAACAAGGCAGTAATTTTTCTTACCGCGGCGCAGCAGCGTGTAGCGTCCATACAGACGGTCGCCGTCAACGAAGGTGTATTCCGGGTCAGCCTGTTTCTCACCGTTGATGGTGATCGCGTTAGACGCGATGGTTTTACGCGCCTGTCCGCGAGACGGCTGCAGCTCGGAGTCCACCAGCGCCTGCATCAGGTCAGCCCCTTTTTCCATCTCAACCATCGGCACGCCGTCCTGCGCCAGCTGTTCGAAGTCCGCTTCGCTCAGATCGCTCAGCGTACCGTTGAACAGGCTTGCCGTAATGCGTTTCGCCGCCGCCAGACCTTCTTCACCGTGAACCAGTTTGGTCACTTCATCGGCCAGCACATACTGTGCACGCGGTGCTTTACCGCTGTTTTTGTCTTCTTCTTCCAGCGCATTGATGTCTGCAATATCCATGAAGGTGAAGAACTTCAGGAAGCGGTAAACATCGGCGTCCGCCGTGTTGATCCAGAACTGGTAGAATTTGTACGGACTGGTTTTCTTCGGATCCAGCCACACCGCGCCGCCTTCCGTTTTACCGAATTTGGTGCCATCTGCTTTGGTGATCAGTGGAACCGTCAGGCCGAAGACCTGGTTCTGGTGCAGGCGACGGGTCAGGTCGATACCGGACGTGATGTTACCCCACTGGTCAGAACCACCAATCTGCAGGGAAACGCCATGCAGTTTGTTCAGGCAAGCAAAGTCATAGCCCTGCAGCAGGTTATAGGAGAACTCGGTAAAGGAGATACCCTGATCGTCACGGTTCAGGCGCTGCTTCACCGCTTCTTTGTTAATCATCTGGTTAACAGAGAAGTGCTTGCCAATATCACGCAGGAAGGTCAGCACGTTCATGCTGCCAAACCAGTCATAGTTGTTGGCAGCAATGGCAGCGTTATCGCCGCAGTTGAAGTCAAGGAACGGTGCAACCTGTTTACGGATCTTATCCACCCACTCCTGCACGGTATCTTCGGTATTCAGTTTACGCTCAGCGGCTTTAAAGCTTGGGTCACCAATCAGACCGGTTGCACCACCCACCAGAGCAACAGGCTTATGGCCCGCCATCTGGAAGCGTTTCAGGCATAACAATGGAACAAGATGCCCCAAATGCAAGCTGTCAGCGGTGGGATCGAAGCCGCAATAGAGCGCGATCGGGCCTTGCGCCAGTCGCTCTGCTAACGCTTCCTCGTCCGTCACCTGGGCCACGAGGCCCCGCTCTTGCAATTGTTTAATCAAGTTACTGCTTGCCATCAAATTCTCCATGTATAAACGACTGCACCTTTGCCGGTACACGACTTTTCGCCTGATGCGAAAGGACCATAGAATAAAGCGCAAGCGCGGTGTGCGCTAGCGCTTAAATCAACAAATTTCGGGGATTACGGTGCCAGTCTGTCGATTTTCCAGCCGCCATTCTCGCGCTGGTATAAAAAGCGGTCGTGCAGGCGATGTTCACCGCCCTGCCAGAACTCAATCTGCTCAATCGGGATACGGAAGCCGCCCCAGAAGCTTGGCAGTGGGATTTCCCCCTGCTGGAACTTCTGTTTCAGTTCCAGGAACTTGCTCTCCAGGACACCGCGGGCAGAGATTCGGCTGGACTGTTTTGAAACCCAGGCACCAATCTGGCTGTCACGCGGACGGCTGTGGAAATATTTCACCACTTCAAGGGTCGAGAGACGTTCCGCTTTGCCGGTGACCATGACCTGACGTTCCAGCATGTGCCAGGGGAACAGCAGGCTGATGCGCGGATTATTTTCTAAATGGTGCGCTTTGCGGCTGCCGAGGTTGGTATAAAACACCAGCCCTTTCTCATCATAATGCTTGAGCAGGACGATGCGCTGATACGGTTGACCGTTTTCATCTACCGTTGCGACAACCATGGCCGTTGGGTCGGCCAGTTTCGCTTCACAGGCCTGTTTCAGCCAGCGTTCAAAAAGCACGAGGGGTTCAGCGGGAAGATCCTGGCGACGCAGGCCGCCTTTGGTGTATTCACGGCGCAGATGCGCAATTTGCTGCAGTTCGTCGTTATCTGACATGGCGTTAGCTGACGTTGAGATTGGGTGGCGCTATTGTGCGCCGCCCCTGTAAAAATCTCAACGCTTCGGATTTTCAAGCTGGCAATTGTTCAGCACGATGCGGTCGCGTTTGTAGACCGTGGCGCTATCCCCTTTCGACCAGAAGACGTAGATACCGTCGGAATAACGTGCCCCGGAGGCCGACATGCCCTGCTTGAGGGTCAGCAGTTTATTGTCATAAACAAAACTGGCTTCCTGACGTGGATTATTCAGCTTCACGGTCAGCGGTTTTTCATCGCAGCGATACTCCAGCGTATCGGTCTGCATACGCTCAAGGAACTGGTAGTAGACGCTGCATCCTGACAGCAATAAAGGCGCGACAATAAGAAGAATTTTTTTCATGGGCGTATTCCGAAGACTTTCCTGGTCCTGGAGGGCATGGCTGCCCTCCTGTTTCATTCCATTCTAACGACGAGACGCCGCGCTGAATTTCAGTTAACTCTGATTATGACGAGGATTTGCCGGGTAAATCGCCCCGAGGACGCTGGCCTCGCGCGCGCCGGTCACCGACGGTAAATTACCCGGAAGCCCGGCGATGGTGCGCCAGGCAAGCCAGGCGAAAGCCAGCGCTTCCATATCATCCCCACTGATACCCGCCTCGTCTGTCGTCGTCACTTCCGTACCCGGCAGTAACGCGGCCAGACGCGCCATCACCAGCGGATTTCGGCTTCCACCGCCGCACACCAGCAGGCGTTCGCATCCGCCGCTGAGAAGTACCTGCTCAGAGATCGACACCGCCGTTAATTCGGCAAGCGTCGTCTGGACATCCTGCGGAGCCAGTGCCGGGAATGGCGCCAGCTGACGTTCAAGCCAGCCAACGTTGAAGTATTCACGCCCCGTGCTTTTCGGCGCCGGTAAAGCAAAGTAGGGATCGCTGAGCATCGACTGCAACAGCGGGAGAATCACTTTACCCTCGCTCGCCCACTCGGCGTTTTTATCATAGGGTTGCCCGCACTGCCGCCAGATCCAGGCATCCATTAACATATTACCTGGACCGGTATCGTAGCCGCGGACAGGCTGCCCGGGAATGAGCATTGACAGGTTGGCAATTCCGCCGATATTCAGCACCATCCGGCGTTCTGAAGGGTGTGCCAGTAGCGCCTGATGGAACGCCGGCACCAGCGGTGCCCCCTGGCCGCCAAGCGCAATATCGCGACGACGGAAATCGCCGACGACCGTGACGCCCGTCTTCGCCACAATCTGGTTGTTATCACCGATTTGCATCGTATGCGGCGCATCACCAACCGGCTCATGCCAGACGGTCTGTCCATGGCATCCGATGGCAACCACATCCTGCGGTCGAAGATTTTCTTTTTGCATTAACGCCTGTACCGCATCAGCAAACAGTGCTCCCAGGCGGACGTCAAGTTGCCCTAGCTGAGAGAGCGTCAATTGCTGCCCCTGACAGATACTCAGAATATCCTCTTTCAGTGAAATGGGAATGGGCCAGGTCAGGCTCGCCTGCTGAGCGACCATACGTTCATCAATGGCGGCCAGAACGACATCTACCCCATCCAGACTGGTGCCCGACATCACACCAATGTAGCGACCCGATTTCATGCGCTTTCCTTACGTTGCGTGGGCTAAGGTTATCCACTCAACCATAAACAGCACGGCTTTGCCATCCAGCGATAATATTTTTTAACAATGTCATGCGGGTGACATGAGCAGAACCTGTTTATGTCTCGTTAAGTCAAATTCAAGTACAATTTTCTTATTGTTAGTGCAAAGATATGAACTATGGCCCCTTATGCCATATAATTTAGCCATAACGGATGCCTCCAATTGGGCGTTTTTGGTGAACAGGAGATTCAAATGATTGTACGTGTACTGGGCGTTTCGCTGATTGGTTTAACCCTGGCTGGCTGTGTGAATGACAGCTCACTGTCTGGCGACGTTTACAGCGCTTCTGAAGCAAAACAGGTTCAGAGCGTGACTTACGGTACCGTTGTTAACGCCCGTCCTGTACAAATTCAGGGTGGCGATGACAACAACGTTATGGGCGCAATCGGCGGTGCTGTTCTGGGTGGTTTCCTCGGGAATACCGTTGGCGGCGGTACAGGCCGTTCTCTGGCGACCGCTGCGGGCGCTGTGGCGGGTGGTGTTGCAGGCCAGGGCGTTCAGGGTGCAATGAACAAAACGCAGGGTGTTGAGCTGGAAATTCGTAAAGACGACGGCAGCACCATTATGGTTGTTCAGAAACAGGGAAATACCCGTTTCTCTGCTGGTCAGCGTGTCGTGCTGGCAAGCAACGGAAGCCAGGTGACCGTTTCCCCGCGTTAATTAAAACGGGATGTGGCTATCAGGCCACATCCCTTTACAATATATATCATTTTCATGAATATATTTACAAAATATATTCACCCGCCCATTATTTACCCCACCGTATATTGTTTCTGCGCAAAGTAATTATTGTTTCAATTGATTAGACTCTTCGCTATTACCTCCTGTTCATTCATTTTTAATTATTTAAAAAAATTTATATGCTTGCGAATAGTCTTACTGTAAAAGGTCGTTATCTCTCGTTCTGTTTCGGTTGTGTTGTTGTCATCGGAATATTACAGGGTTTATTTTCAACACTGGTTGAATGGGTTCCTTCCTTTTCGCCGCTGTTGTTCCCTACGCTCACCATTTTTCTACTGGTATTTCACCTGTTTATTGCCTGTTTTATGGCAATGAAATACTGGTGTGATAAGAGGCGTCTGTATCTGGTTGCCATCGCTTTTGCCTTTGCCGGTTCGGCATTGCTAATGATTGGAACGTTGTCCAGTTTTCCCGCCTGGCTGGATCTCTACCAGTTCAACGTCGTGAACTATAACGATGCGATGATCTACTATATGTTCCGCCATCTCATCATGGCGGTCCTGTTCATCGCTTCGGCCCTGCTGTTTCCCCTGCGTAATCAGCCCCTTTCGAGGCTGACGCATATCGCTATCGTCAGCACGACATTTCTTTTTACTGCCGGTGGCGTGATGTTGGCGTGGATGTATTCCAGCCATTTTGATTTTTTATCCCTCGACCTGGTTGATAATGAAACGCGGCAGTTTATGGTTCTCTGGAGCCACAGCATTAATATTTCTTTAATTGTCCTCTGGGTGGTGACATTAGCAACGCTGATGTTTATGACGCGCGTACGTAATCTGTTCTGGGTGACCGGTAATTTTCTTTGTGTCTGCTATATCGTCACGCTCTTAATGCTGTTATTGGGTGGGCATGCCGAAGACATATCGTGGTATCGCGCCCGGTTATTTGAAACCGTCGCCACGCTGCTGATTATTTTTGTTCTGCTCTGCGATGTCTTCAGCTTGTACCGTGAATCGCATTTAAAGTATCAGCAGTCGTATCAGAATTCGATTCGCGATCCGCTTACGCGCCTGTATAACCGCAGCTATTTTTATGAATCGTTAAATCAGGCGCTGGATGTCGCAAAATCCAGCCGCCCTGTTTCGGTTATCGTCAGCGATCTCGATCGCTTCAAGCGCATCAACGACAACTATGGTCACCTGCAGGGGGACAAAGTCTTACAGTTTGTCGCCAATCTGCTGGTGGATTCCGTGCGCCCGCAGGACATCGCGGCGCGTATCGGTGGTGAAGAGTTTGTCCTGATGCTGGCAAATACCCCTTCAGACGCAGCATGCCAGGTGGCGGAACGCATACGGCTGAAGCTGAGCAGCTTTGATAAAACCACCAGCGAAGGTCAGCTACCGGAGCCCATTACCATCAGCATGGGTGTGTTTACGGCAACATCATCGTCCGTGACCGCAGAGGAGTGCGTGGAAAGCGCCGATAAAGCGATGTATGAAGCGAAAGAGACTGGCCGAAACCGCGTCGTTGTCTTTAGGTAGGAAAAAGGCCTTGCAGATGCAAGGCCTTGTTGTCTGGTCAGTCGCGAGACTGCAGCTCGTGGATGTTCTGCTCAAGGCGAGCAATAAGGCTGATGAGCATTTCCAGCTCCGCCGGTGAAACGCCTGAAAGGATTTCACCGCGCGTTTTGGTAATCACAGCTTCCATTTCGGTAATAATGGGCGCTGCTTTCTCAGTGAGTTTAATCCGCTTGGCGCGACGATCGCTGGCGCAGGTTTGCCGGGAGATCAGCCCCTTCTCTTCCAGTTGATCAAGCGTACGCACCAGCGACGGTTGCTCAATACCTATCGCTTTTGCCAGTTGAATTTGCGACTGGTCAGGCGGCAACTGATGAATGTTGTGCAGCGTGACCCAATGCGTCTGTGTCAATTCCAGAGGTTTCAGGCGATGGTCAATCAGAGCACGCCAGACGCGTACCAACCTTGCCAGATCAGAACCTAATGGCGATTCCAATTTCATCTCCTTATAATTAGCTTGCTAAGTTATTATACTGATTTTAGAATAGTGTGCAGCATTTGTATTGGCAAAACAAATGCAATACTGCATTCATCTAACTCAAAAGCATGACTTACACTGAATTCTGATGCTTCTTTATACTCAGACAAGCCAACGCGGCATTCTGTTCACTGCAAAGGATCTCTGCTTGTGACCTTTTTTCATCGCTCAGAGGGTTTACCCCTCCAGGACCTGATCTTCGGTGCGTCAGTCTACTTTCCTCCCCTGTTTAAAGCCGTGCTGGTGGGCTTTATCCTCTGGCTCGTTGCGCACCGCCTGCTTCGCGACTGGATGTATTCCGGCGAAATCTGGCATCCCATGTTGATGGATCTCTCCCTGTTCGCCCTCTGTGTCAGTCTGGGCCTTGCTGTTTTGACCGTGTGGTGAATATGCCTCTGAAAACGCTGAAGTACTTTTCCACCCTGTTTGTCCTGGTCCTCGCGCTGATCGCCGGCTGGTGGCTCTGGAATTTTTATATGCAGTCCCCCTGGACGCGTGACGGCAAAGTTCGCGCCGAGCAGGTCAGCATCACCCCGCAGGTGTCGGGAAGTATTACCACGCTCCTGGTGAAGGATAACCAGTATGTTAAAAAGGGAGAGGAACTGTTCCGTATCGACGATACCCCCTACCGTATTGCCGTTCTGAATGCCCAGGCGCAGCTGGCGAAAGCCCAGTCAGACCTGGCGAAGGCCAATAACGAAGCCAATCGCCGCCGTCACTTATCGCAAAACTACATCTCAGCGGAAGATTTGGATACCGCCAACCTTAACGTCAAGGCCATGCAGGCAAGCGTCAACGTAGCCCAGGCGACGCTTAAGCAGGCACAGTGGGAACTGACCCAAACCGTGATTACCGCACCTGTAGATGGATGGGTGACTAACCTCTCTGCCCGGGTGGGTAACTACGCCACCACCGGCCAGCCTGTTTTTGCCCTTGTCGACAGCCATTCCTTCTACGTGGTGGGCTATTTTGAAGAGACCAAGCTTCGCCACATTCGCGAGGGTTCACCTGCGGCCATTACCCTTTACAGCGGTTCGCAAACGTTACAGGGTCACGTCTCCAGCATCGGTCGCGCCATTTACGATCAAAGCGTCGAAACGGATTCCGGCCTCGTGCCGGACATAAAGCCGAACGTCCCCTGGGTGCGACTGGCTCAACGTGTGCCTGTGCGTGTGGAGTTTGACCGTTTACCCGAGGGCATCACGCTGGTATCCGGCACCACCTGCACCGTCTCCATCGGAAGCCGTTAATGAAGCTGCAGGCGCTCTCCTGGCAAAACACGCCGTGGATGAAAGCGACGCGTCCTCAGTGGCGCTACGCGCTGCGTAATGGCATCGCCATGTGTCTGGCGCTGACGGTCGCCTATTACCTGAATCTTGACCAACCCTACTGGGCGATGACCTCAGCCGCGGTGGTGAGTTTCCCTACCGTTGGCGGAGTGATCAGCAAAAGCCTTGGCCGCATCGCGGGGAGTCTGTTAGGCGCCACCGCGGCGTTAATTATCGCGGGGCATACGCTGAACGATCCGTGGCTATTCCTGCTGAGCATGGCGGCGTGGCTGGGATGTTGTACCTGGGCCTGCGCCCATTTCACCAATAACGTGGCCTACGCTTTCCAGTTAGCGGGCTATACCGCGGCCATCATTGCCTTCCCGGTCGTCAATGTGCTCGATACCACCGAACTGTGGGATATTGCACAGGCGCGCGTCTGTGAGGTGATTGTCGGGATCCTCAGCGGCGGGTTTATGATGATGATCCTGCCCAGCACCTCCGACGGTACGACGCTGATTACCGCGCTGAAGACCATGCATACCCGGTTGCTGGAACATGCAAGCCTGCTGTGGCAACCGGATACCAGTGATGACATCCGTCTCGCGCATGAAAAGGTTATCGGGCAGATCCTGACCATGAACCTGTTGCGCATACAGGCTTTCTGGAGTCATTACCGTTTTCGTCGTCAGAATACGCTGCTCAACTATTTGCTGCACCAGCAGCTGCGTATGACCAGCGCCATCTCCAGCCTGCGCCGGATGCTGCTCAACTGGCCAACGCCCCCTGAAAATACCCGCGCCGTCATTGAGACGCTGCTCGCAACGCTTGCGCGTCCTGACGCGGATATTTACACCGTCGCGAAGATCATCGCCCCGCTCGCCCCGGCGGATGAGTATGATTATCGCCATCGCGCCTTCTGGCTGCGCCTGAATTACTTTTGCCGGTTATATCTGCGCAGTAGCCGCTGGATTAATGCCGTCGAGAATGCCACGCCGGTAACGGAATTTAATGTCCCCGGCAGCCCGGCTCTCGCCCGACATACCGATTATCTGGAAGCACTGTGGAGTGGTTTTCGCACCTTTTGTGCGCTGACGCTGGTTGGGGCGTGGAGCATCACCACGCAGTGGGAATCCGGTGCCGCGGCCCTGACGCTTGCCGCCATCAGCTGCGTGCTTTACTCCGTCGCGGCCTCGCCGTTTAACTCTCTTACGCTACTGCTGCGCACGCTGGTACTCCTGTCATTGTTCAGTTTCGCCGTGAAGTTTGGCCTGATGGTGCAGATAAGCGATCTCTGGCAGTTCCTGCTGTTCCTGTTTCCGCTGTTAACGACGATGCAACTCCTCAAGCTGCAAATGCCGAAACTGGCGGGCCTGTGGGGCCAGCTGATTGTCTTTATGGGCTCGTTTATCTCCGTGACGAATCCGCCGGTGTATGATTACGCCGATTTTCTCAATGATAACCTGGCAAAGATCCTGGGCGTGGGGCTGGCATGGCTCGCATTTGCGGTATTGCGTCCCGGCTCTGATGCACGTAAGAGCCGACGACATATCAGGGAATTACGCAGAGGGTTTGTCGACCAGCTCAGCCGCAAACCGCATCTGCGTGAAAGCGAGTATGAATCGCTGGTGTATCACCATGTCAGCCAGCTCAATAACAGCCATGACGCGCTTTCCCGCCGCTGGCTGCTGCGCTGGGGCGTGGTGCTGTTGAACTGTTCGCATGTGGTCTGGCAGCTTCGCGCATGGGAAACGCGGTCCGACCCGCTGTCGCAGGTGCGCGATGTTTGCATTTCCCTGCTACGCGACGTGATGAGTGAACGCGGTGTCCAGCAGCGGCCTCTGGAGGTCACGCTGGCTGAACTGCAACGGATCTGCGATACCCTCGCGCATCACCATCTTCCCGCAGCCCGTGATTTAGCCTCAATCATCTGGCGCCTGCACTGCTCGCTGTCGCAGCTGGAACAGGCTCCCCCACCGGGCACCATTGGAGATCAGATCACGCCGCAGGCATAACGTGCCCCGCCGCCGCCAAGCGGTTTAGGCTGATCGGACATGTTATCGCCGCCCACATGGATCATCAGCGCTTTGCCTTTTACTTCATCGAGTTTTTTCAGGCGCGGGGCCACGACCGGATCGGTGGCTTTACCGTCATTGTTCACCACCAGCACCGGCAGATCGCCAAGGTGCCCCATACCGTCTGGCCCTTCATGTTTGCCTGAATGTTGCGGATCCAGATGCCCCCCGGCGGCTTCCGCCGCGGACGGTTTACCCTCTTTCATGGCAGGCTGGCAGCTTCCTTTGGCATGAACATGAAAGCCGTGTTCGCCGGGCGGGAGTGCTTTGAGATTGGGCGCGAATTCCAGCCCCTTGTCGGTCTCAGTGATTTTCACCGTCCCGATAGACTGACCCACACCCTGAGAGGTGACGAGATTCATTTCCACTTCGTCGCTGGCTGCCTGCGCTCCTGCGCAAACAACCAGCGTGACCAATGCCAGAGCAAAACGCTTCATATGACCTCCGCGGGTTATTTTTTGCCCCTTAAGTGTATACCAGAGGCAAAGATTTCACCGGAAAGTCAGATTATGGCGGTTTAAGGCACGTCGTAACCCAGCGCGGCTTTGCGGATGCGGAACCACTGCTGGCGTGTCATCTCCAGCTCTTCCGCGGCCAGTGCGGAACGAACGCGTTCGATTTTTCCGGAGCCAATAATCGGCAGCGGTTTTGACGGCAGACGCAGGATCCACGCATACACCACCTGTTCAATGCTCTCCGCGTTCAGCTCACGGGCGATGGTTTCCAGTTCATTGCGCAACGGCTGGAACGCCTCATCATTAAACAGGCGTCCGCCTCCCAGGCAGGACCAGGCCATCGGGCGAATACGCAGCTGTTGCAGCTGGTCGAGCGTACCGTCCAGCAGCAGCGGCTGATGGACAGGGGAAATTTCCACCTGGTTAGTGGCCAGGGTAAACGGCAGCCGAGACTGAAGCAGTGCAAACTGTGCCGGGGTAAAGTTTGAGACGCCGAAGTGACGCACTTTCCCACTCTGATGCAGATGTAGGAACGCTTCCGCCACCTCATCGGCGTCCATCAGCGGGTCTGGGCGGTGAATCAGCAGCAGGTCGATGCGATCCGTCGCCAGATTGACCAGCGACTGCTCAGCGCTCTTGATGATATGCGCGCTGTCGGTGATGTAATGGCCGAGGGCGTGCTCAGGTTTTGCGGTGGTGGCAATCCCACACTTCGTGACGATCTCCATGCGGTCGCGGAGTGCCGGAACAAGCTTGAGCGCCTCGCCGAATGCAGCTTCACACAGGTAGCCACCGTAAATATCCGCATGATCGACGGTCGTGACCCCTAAATCGATATGCTCTTCAATAAAGCTCGCCAGCTGGAGGGGGGACATATTCCAGTCCATCAGGCGCCAGTAGCCCATCACAAAACGGGAGAATTCTGGCCCCTGGGGGGCAAGGGTAATTCGCTGAACCATAACATTTTCCTCAAGGACGTGATGTCATGAGTATACGCAATTACCGTGTTAAAACAGTGAAGGTTGCTGAGGTTCTTCGGTCTCAGCGGCTTTGTTTGCGCGGATTTTGCGCAGAAGTCGCTGCCGGCATAGCCGGAGCACCTCCTGTTTTTGCGTGTCGCTGAAGTTTTGCCAGTTAAAGCGCTCGTCACGGGTGCGCATGCACCCGCGGCAATATCCGCGTTCATCTACCTGACAAATACCCCGGCACGGGCTCTGGATGGGGAAAAACTCCAGTTGCTCTGCCACACTGACCTCCGCATGACCACTCTCATCTACAGTGAAGACGCTAAACGCGTCAGGTGCAAGGGCTTTACCACAGTTTTGTGGCATTAAGGTTTCACTAATCTTCCCTCTCTATACTCAGCCCATCATCATAAGAACAGGTTTTTCGATCGATGCAGTTAATCAAAAAGTTACAATGTAACGATATTAAATTTACTCTGGGCTGTGCACTCTTTTTTACCCTGCTGAACGGGCTGTTTATCCAGCGCAGCTGGGCCATTATTGCCCCTTCTCATCTGCACGACATTCTCTTTGCCGCGTCCGTGCCGGTGGTGCTGTTTTGTGGCTGGGTAATTGTTTTTAGCCTGCTCAATATCCCGTACATCCGTAAGCCGCTGCTGATCGTTTTAACTGTCGGTTGCGCTGCGGCAACCTATTTTATGTATACCTACGGCGCGGTCATCGATCAGAACATGATCGTCAACGTGTTCGAAACCAACTCTCAGGAAGCCACCGCCCTGGTTACCCCGCAGATGATTCTGTGGATTGTTGTTGCTGGCCTCGTGCCCTCCGTGGTGCTGGCTCTCACCCGAATTCGTACCGGAAAATGGTGGTACGCGCTGCTGACGCGCGTAGCCGCGATGCTGGGCGCTCTGCTGGTGATCATCCTGATTGCCGCACTGTTTTATAAAGATTACGCGTCGCTGTTCCGCAATAACAAAAGCATCGTCAAAATGGTTACCCCGGCGAACTATGTCAGCGCCGTGGTGAAGTACAGCAAAATGCGCTGGTTTGCCGGCGATCAAACGCTGGTGCGCATTGGCGAAGATGCGCATAAAGGCTCGCTGATTGCGGGTCAGCAAAAGAAAACCGTTCTGGTGCTTGTCGTCGGCGAAGCCTCTCGCGCGGCAAACTACTCCCTGAACGGTTACGGGCGCGAAACCAACCCCGAGCTGAAAAAGCAGGACGTGATTAACTTCCCGCAGGCCTCTTCATGTGGCACCGAAACCGCGGTTTCCGTTCCCTGCATGTTCTCCGGCATGACGCGCAGCAAATACGATGCCGACCTGGCTCGGCATCAGGAAGGGCTGCTTGACGTGCTCAGGCACGCGGGCGTCAACCTGCTGTGGCGCGATAACGACGGCGGCTGTAAAGGCGCCTGCGATCGCGTGCCTCATACCGACATGACGCAGTGGAATCTGGATCAGTTCTGTAAAGACAAATCCTGTATTGACGATGTGAACTTCTACCGTCTGGACAACGTGCTGGATGGCGTGAAGCAAGATACGGTGCTGGTTATCCACCTGATGGGCAGCCACGGTCCGGCGTACTATCGCCGTTACCCGGACAATTTCCGTAAATTCACCCCAACCTGCGACACGAACGAAATTCAGGATTGCGATCATCAGGCGCTGATGAACACCTATGACAACACCATCCTGTATACCGACAGCATGGTCAGCAAAACCATTGACGCACTGAAAGCCCGTCAGGCGAACATGAACACCGCCCTGATTTATTTGTCAGACCACGGTGAATCGCTGGGTGAAAGCGGTATTTACCTGCACGGTACGCCATACATGCTGGCACCCGAGCAACAAACGCACATCCCGTTTATGTTCTGGCTATCGCCGGATTATGCAAAAAACTTTGGCATCAACGCGCAGTGCTTACGCGACTATGCGGCAAAAAATGCGGTTTCGCAGGACAATTTATTCTCAACGGTGCTGGGTATGATGGACATTAAATCAAAGGTTTATCAACAGCAGCTGGATATTCTGAATGGGTGTCGGCAGTAAACAGGCTTGCATTAGACCGAACGGTCTATTAGAGTGTGGCCATGAGCAGAAATACTGAACACGATACCCGCGAACATCTACTGGCGACTGGCGAGCGGCTCTGCATGCATCGCGGTTTCACCGGCATGGGGTTAAGCGAGCTATTAAAAACCGCTGAGGTACCGAAGGGGTCGTTTTATCACTACTTCCGGTCCAAAGAGGCGTTTGGCGTGGCGATGCTTGAGCGGCACTATGCGGGCTACCATCAGCGTCTCGCAACCCACTTCGCCACGGGTGAAGGTAACTATCGGGATCGTGTTCTGAACTACTATCAGGAAACGCTGAATCAGTTCTGTCAGCAGGGCATTATCAGCGGATGCCTGACGGTAAAACTGTCTGCCGAAGTGTGCGATCTCTCCGAAGATATGCGCACGGCGATGGATAAAGGTGCCAGCGGTGTTATCGCCCTGCTGGCCCAGGCGCTGGAAAAAGGCCGCAATGAAAAAACGCTGGCCTTTTCGGGTGAGTCTCTGACTCAGGCGCAGGTGTTATACGCGCTATGGTTAGGCGCTAACCTGCAGGCCAAGATTTCGCGCAGTGCCGTGCCGCTGGAAAGCGCGCTGGCACATGTGAAAAACACAATTACTGCGCCTGGCATTTAACAGGCGTTTTTATTTATCTTATTACTAGTCGACTGGTCTACTCAGGAGTCTTTATGTCAGCTGAAAAATTATTTACCCCCTTAAAAGTGGGTGCCGTTACCGCGCCAAACCGCGTGTTCATGGCTCCGCTTACCCGTCTGCGCAGCATTGAGCCGGGTGACATCCCCACCCCACTGATGGGTGAATACTATCGTCAGCGCGCCAGTTCCGGCCTGATCATCACCGAAGCTACGCAGATTTCTGCTCAGGCTAAAGGTTATGCGGGTGCGCCGGGGCTGCACAGCCCGGAACAGATCGCCGCATGGCAGAAAATTACCGCGGGCGTGCATGCTGAAGAGGGACGCATTGCCGTCCAGCTGTGGCACACCGGGCGTATCTCCCACAGCAGCATTCAGCCTGGCGGCCAGGCACCGGTTTCAGCCTCAGCCCTGAATGCTAACACCCGCACCTCGCTGCGTGATGAAAACGGTAACGCGATCCGCGTCGATACCTCAACGCCGCGCGCCCTGGAGCTGGATGAGATCCCGGGTATCGTGAACGATTTCCGTCAGGCCGTGGCCAACGCCCGTGAAGCAGGTTTTGATTTGATTGAGCTGCACTCCGCGCACGGTTACCTGCTGCACCAGTTCCTGTCACCGTCATCTAACCAGCGTACCGACCAGTATGGCGGCAGCGTCGAGAACCGCGCCCGTCTGGTGCTGGAAGTGGTTGATGCCGTATGCCAGGAGTGGAGCCCGGATCGTATCGGCATTCGCGTCTCCCCGATCGGTTCTTTCCAGAACGTCGACAACGGCCCGAACGAAGAAGCGGATGCGCTCTATCTGATTGAAGAGCTGGCAAAACGCGGTATCGCCTATCTGCACATGTCTGAGCCAGACTGGGCCGGCGGTAAACCTTATACGGAAGCCTTCCGTCAGAAAGTGCGTGAGCGCTTCCACGGGGTGATCATCGGTGCGGGTGCCTATACGCCTGAGAAAGCGGAAGACCTGATCGGCAAAGGGCTGATCGATGCCGTTGCGTTTGGCCGCGACTATATCGCCAACCCGGACCTGGTTGCCCGTCTGCAACAGAAAGCCGCTCTGAACCCGCAGCGTCCTGAAAGCTTCTACGGCGGCGGCGCTGAAGGTTACACCGACTACCCTTCTCTCTAATCTCACCATTGTTCATTGATAGCGGCGACACTTCGCCGCTATACTAAAACATCGTTTCTGTTCAAAAAAATATTCAAATCCATTGGTTAATGAGGAAATTATGCGCCTACTTCACACCATGCTGCGCGTTGGCGATCTGCAACGTTCTATTGATTTCTACACTAACGTACTGGGCATGAAACTGCTGCGCACCAGCGAAAACCCGGAATACAAATACTCGCTGGCGTTCGTGGGTTACGGCCCGGAAACGGATGAAGCGGTGATTGAGCTGACCTATAACTGGGGCGTGGACAGCTATGACCTCGGCAACGCCTACGGCCATATCGCGCTGGAAGTGGACAACGCAGCCGAAGCGTGCGAACGCATCCGCAGCAACGGCGGTAACGTCACCCGTGAAGCGGGTCCGGTTAAAGGCGGCACCACTGTGATTGCATTTGTGGAAGATCCGGACGGTTACAAAATCGAGCTGATTGAAGCCAAAGATGCCGGTCGTGGTCTGGGCAACTGATCCCTCAGGGCGCAATATGCGCCCGTAGTTTTACTGCATCACCCCGCAAAATTTGCCATAATGCGCTCTGCTTTTTCCCCTTGTAAGAGACCCTGATGTCCGATAACGCTCAATTTAGCGGTCTGTGCGACCGTTTTCGTGGTTTTTATCCCGTTGTCATTGATGTAGAAACAGCCGGATTTAACGCTAAAACCGATGCGCTGCTCGAAATTGCCGCCATCACGCTGAAGATGGATGAACAGGGCTGGCTTACACCAGACACCACGCTGCATTTCCACGTTGAACCTTTCGAAGGGGCAAACTTACAGCCGGAAGCACTGGCCTTCAACGGTATCGATCCGCATAACCCACTGCGCGGTGCGGTAAGCGAATATGATGCGCTGCACGCCATTTTTAAAATGGTGCGTAAAGGCATGAAAGAGAGTAACTGCAGCCGCGCCATCATGGTGGCGCATAACGCCACCTTCGATCACACCTTTACCATGGCCGCAGCGGAGCGCGCCTCGCTCAAACGCAACCCTTTCCACCCGTTTGTGACCTTCGACACGGCAGCACTGAGCGGTCTGGCGCTGGGGCAAACGGTGTTATCAAAAGCCTGTATTACGGCGGGTATTGAATTTGACGGCACGCAGGCGCACTCGGCTCTGTATGACACGGAGCGCACCGCAGAGCTGTTCTGTGAGATCGTCAACCGCTGGAAGCGTCTGGGCGGCTGGCCGCTGCCGACAGGTGACAGCGAAGAATAAAAAAAGCGACCTTAACAGGTCGCTTTTTTATTTGCGCAGCAAACTTACTCTGCGTCCGGCTCTTCGGTTTTGTACTTCGCCGCGGTCTCTTTGATCAGCTGCTGCAGTTCACCGCGCTGATACATTTCAATCAGGATATCGCAGCCGCCTACCAGCTCACCGTCTACCCACAGCTGCGGGAAGGTTGGCCAGTTAGCGTATTTTGGCAGCTCAGCACGGATGTCCGGGTTCTGCAGGATATCAACGTAAGCAAAACGCTCACCACAGGCTGAGAGCGCCTGAACCGCTTGCGCGGAGAAGCCGCAGCTTGGCAGCTTCGGAGAACCTTTCATATACAGCAGAATCGGGTTTTCAGCGATCTGGCGCTGGATTTTTTCAATAGTGGTGCTCATGTCTTGCTTCCTTTAACTTCTGTTACGGCAATAGTCTGACATTGTAGCGGGTCAGGCTGGCATCGGAAAATAACATTTTCGTCACGTTTATACATTTTACCGCGACTCTACAAAAGTTGCATTGCAAATGGTGTTTAACCCTGCGGCAGTCAGGGTTTTGCTTAGGGAGTGAACAATTATGCGACAGAACGATGAATTTTTTTGCACTTGCTAACGAAACAGGTTTTTAGATTGAAAAATGCTATTAACTTCTCGGGTTTTTATGGATTAGAATCGACGGGCTTTGTAAATCACTCGCGGGTATTATTGATGACCTGCATTTATCAGGGGACTGCCCAGTGGCGCGGATAACAAAAATCTCGATCACGCTCTGTGCTTTACTGTTTACATCACTCACTCTCACGCCAGTGGCAAACGCCTCTCAGCAGGCGCGGCATTCTGCTGTACAAAAAAGCCATCTGGTGAAAGCCACAGAACGTAAGAAAAAAACCACCACAAAGAACGAAAAGAAAAAGACGACCACCAAGACGACACAAACCGCTTCCAGCAAGACCAAAATAAAATCTTCCCGCACTGCCCACACCACAAAAAGTAAAACTTCGCTGACCGCGGCTAACCTCGTCACTGAAAAATGCATTACGCGTAAAGGCCACAAAGCGAAATGCACCAAAGTCACGAAAATCGCGGAAGTACATAAAGTCCGTGTACAGAAAGCGCAAAAAACCGCGATGAATAAACTGATGGGGCAAATTGGCAAACCTTATCGCTGGGGTGGCAGTTCGCCACGAACCGGCTTCGACTGTAGCGGCCTGGTCTATTACGCCTATAAAGATCTGGTTAAGTTCCGCATTCCGCGTACCGCTAATGAGATGTACCACCTGCGCGACGCCTCTCCGGTGAGCCGTGGTGAGCTGGAAAACGGCGATCTGGTCTTCTTCCGCACGCAAGGCCGCGGCACGGCTGACCATGTGGGTGTCTATGTCGGCAACGGGAAATTTATCCAGTCACCGCGCAGCGGCCAGGATATTCAGATCACCTCCCTGAGTGAAGATTACTGGGTGCGTCACTACGTCGGCGCACGTCGCGTGATGACGCCGAAAACTATTCGCTAACCCCTGCCCTGCCGCATCCGTGGCAGGGTAAGTTCCTCTTTTGCATACCCTTTCAATTTGCTATCCTGTCCTTGTTGTCTGTGTGGTTATTGGCAACGCTAAATACAATAAGGAGAGAAGCAATGTCGTTCGAATTACCTGCACTACCGTATGCAAAAGACGCCCTGGCACCGCACATTTCTGCGGAAACCCTGGAATACCATTACGGCAAACATCACCAGACGTATGTCACCAACCTGAACAATCTGATCAAAGGCACCGATTTCGAAGGCAAAACGCTGGAAGAGATCGTCCGTAGCTCAGAGGGTGGCGTATTTAACAACGCGGCTCAGGTGTGGAACCACACCTTCTACTGGCACTGCCTGGCACCCAATGCCGGTGGTGAACCTGCCGGTGAACTGGCTTCCGCGATTAACGCCGCCTTTGGCAGCTTCGCCGATTTCAAAGCGAAGTTTACGGATGCCGCCATCAAGAACTTCGGCTCTGGCTGGACGTGGCTGGTAAAAGAAGCGGATGGCAAACTGGCAATCGTGTCCACCTCTAATGCAGGCACCCCGCTGACCACCAGCGCTACGCCGCTGATGACCGTGGACGTGTGGGAGCACGCTTACTACATTGATTACCGTAACGCGCGCCCGAACTACCTGGAGCACTTCTGGGCACTGGTCAACTGGGACTTCGTCGCGAAGAACTTCGCCGTGTAAGAGAGACGCAGAAGGGGTCCCCCTTCTGCGTTATTTTTATTATTCCGCCGTGCAAACGGCTTCTGGCTGTTTCCGGCCGGACATCATCACCAGCAGCAGGCCGAGCGCGGCAATAATCGCCCCCATCACCGGCACAAAGCTGTATCCCAGACCGCCAGAAATGACGGCGCCGCCCGCCGCAGCACCCAAGGCATTCCCCAGGTTAAACGCACCGATATTCACTGAAGAAGAGAGACCCGGCGCCTCGTGGGCGACACGCATCACGCGCATCTGCAGCGGCGGCACCACGGCGAAGGTGGCTGCGCCCCAGACAACCATCGCGATGGCCGCGCCAAACTCGTTACGCGCCAGCCACGGAATCGCGATCATGATGGCAATCAGCAAGGTTAAAAAGCCTTTCAACGTTCCGGTCACTGAACGGTCAGCAAATTTCCCGCCAAGGTAGTTACCCATTGAGAACCCTACGCCAATCAATACCAGCATCGCGGTAATAAAGATTGGGGTTGCATGGGTGATATCGTGCAGCACCGGTGAAATGTAGGTATAGAGCGTAAACATCGCCCCGGCCCCCAGCACGGTGGTCAGCAGTGCAGAAAGCACCTGCGGGCGCACCAGTACCGACAGCTCTTTGCGCACGTCCGGACGTTCACCCGCGCTGCCTTTCGGCAGGGAGAAGAACAAGGCCACCATCGCCACCACGCCCAGCCCGGCGGTTGCCAGGAATGACATACGCCAGCCGATCGCTTCACCCAGCCAGGTCGCAGCCGGTACGCCGCCAATGTTGGCAATCGTCAGCCCCATAAACATGGTCGCCACGGCGCTTGCCTGCTTATGTTTCGGCACCACGCTTGCGGCCACGACCGAGCCCAGCCCAAAGAACGCGCCATGGTTCAGGCTGGTCAAAATGCGCGACAGCATCAGGGTGGTGTAGTCAGGTGAAATGGCAGAGAGCACGTTGCCCAGGGTGAAAATCGCCATCAGGAAAATCAGCGCATTACGGCGCGCGCGGTGTGAAAGCAGTAGCGTCATCAGCGGCGCCCCCACCATCACGCCGATGGCATAAGCGCTGATTAACATCCCGGCCGCAGGGATCGAGACATCCACGCCCCGGGCGATAACAGGCAGTAACCCCATCGGGGAGAATTCGGTGGTGCCAATCCCAAAAGCGCCAATCGCCAGGGCCAGCAGGGGAAAATTGATTTTCATTCGTCAACTCCGGATACCGTGTCATGTCGTGACACAGAACAAAGAAGCGGAAAGCATGACATCAATCACAAAAAATGAGAAGTTAACAAAATGGCAAAAGATTTTTGCCTGAGAAGTAACAATCCGGTAAACCGGGAGGGAGAAGATTCTCCCTCCGCGTAAATCAGTGCAGCGCAGCCGTCAGGCCAGCCGCCACAATCAGCGCCAGCACAACGATGGTGGTGAACAGCGAAAACTTCAGATCGGAACTCATCAATTTTTCTCCTTTTAATCCCCCCACGAAAAGTGAGCTTGCTCATTTTTGCACAGTTTACGTCAAAAATCTTCCCGGATTTAAGCTGATAACCACTTTACCTCTTCCCCTTTTCATCAAGATAGGACAAAATTCCACGCTAAATTTATTAGCGTACCGGCCATTGACCCCCTCCTGACGTCCCGTGTCGTTTTCCTGGCGTACCGCAATCTAAAATTGCGTGATAAGGGTGAGAGAAGGCAAACGTTTACCTTCAAGTATTTCAGGAGTTTAGGATATGGTCTGGAGTGACATTTAATGGCAACAATTAAAGACGTAGCAAAACGCGCAAACGTTTCCACTACAACCGTATCACATGTAATTAACAAAACCCGCTTTGTGGCGGAAGAGACGCGCAACGCCGTCTGGGCAGCAATCAAAGAGCTGCACTACTCGCCAAGTGCGGTTGCGCGCAGCCTCAAGGTGAATCACACCAAATCGATTGGTCTGCTGGCGACCAGCAGCGAAGCGGCCTATTTTGCTGAGATCATTGAGGCGGTAGAGAAAAACTGCTTCCAGAAAGGCTATACCCTGATTCTGGGCAACGCGTGGAACAGCATTGAAAAACAGCGAGCCTATCTCTCCATGATGGCGCAGAAGCGCGTGGATGGCCTGCTGGTGATGTGTTCCGAGTACCCGGAATCCGTACTGTCGATGCTTGAAGAGTATCGACATATCCCGATGGTGGTGATGGACTGGGGTGAAGCCCGTGCGGATTTCACGGATTCCGTTATCGACAACGCCTTTGAAGGCGGCTATATGGCGGGCCGTTATTTGATCGAACGCGGTCATCGTGAGATTGGCGTGATCCCGGGTCCGCTTGAGCGTAACACCGGTGCAGGTCGTCTGGCTGGCTTTATGAAAGCAATGGAAGAAGCGCTGATCACCGTGCCAGAAAACTGGATCGTACAGGGTGACTTTGAGCCGGAATCAGGCTACCGCGCGATGCAGCAGATTGTCTCCCAGCAACATCGTCCTACCGCCGTTTTCTGCGGGGGCGACATCATGGCGATGGGCGCGCTCTGTGCGGCCGATGAGCTGGGTCTGCGCGTCCCGCAGGACATTTCCGTGATCGGCTATGACAACGTGCGCAACGCACGCTTCTTTACCCCTGCGCTGACCACCATTCACCAGCCGAAAGATTCGCTGGGTGAAACGGCCTTCAACATGCTGCTCGACAGGATCGTCAACAAACGTGAAGAGTCGCAGTCCATTGAAGTCCACCCGCGCCTCATCGAACGCCGTTCCGTTGCGGATGGTCCGTTCCGCGACTACCGTCGTTAATCGCTTTACGGAGCCAGTCACACTGGCTCCCGTAACCATTCCCGGTTAAGCGTTTCGCTGTCCCCCAGATAATCCAGCAGCCAGGCCATAGCAGGTGAAACATCATTTTGTTGCCAGGTCAGGCAGCAAGCCGCATCCGGGAACGGATTCTCCAGCGTCAGTTCAACCCACTCGCCGGTGTCGATTCTCGGGCGCGCAAAATGAACGGGCACCATCGCGACGCACAGCCCTGCACTGAGGCAGGTCGCCGACGATTCCCAGTCCGGGGCGACCACGCGACGCTGGTTATCCAGCAGCCAGGTGATACGCTTGGGCAGCGAGCGGGAGGTGTCCTCCAGCACCAGCGACGGCCAGTTACGCAGGGTATCGTCGCTTAACGGCCCCTCCATGGCCGCCAGGGGATGATCGCGTGCCACTACGCATTTCCAGCTCAGCATCCCCATATCGCGAAAGGCGTAGCGTCCCCCAACCGGAATCGCCTGCGTCGCCCCAATCGCCATTTCTACCCTGCCGTCCGACAGCGCGTCCCACACGCCGTTGAACACTTCCTGCGAAACACGCAACTCAACGTCAGAAAAATGACGATAGAAATCGACGATCATTTGCCGGGTGCGTTCCGGCTTCACGATATTATCGACCGCGATGGAAAGATGCCCCCGCCAGCCGTTAGCGATCTGCTGACACTGTTCGCGGGTGATCTGCATTTTTTTGATAACAGAACGCCCTTCTTTCAAAAACCACGCCCCGGCAGGCGTTAATTCCACATCACGATGTCGCCGTTCAAACAGCGGAACGGCCAGCCACTCTTCTAGCTGACGCACCGTATAGCTGATTGCCGACGGGACGCGGTGCAGCTCCTGCGCTGCACCGCTAAAGCTGCCGTTACGCGCGACAGCATCGACCACTTCAAGAGAATAATCTGACCACATTTTCTGCCTGCAAAAAATTTGAATGCACCCGCCAAATATTAGCGTTTCACAAGCCGCTTTGCACTCCCTACACTCTGCGCCAATGTACACCTGCCTCCTCAGGAGAAGAAAATAATGCAACCCAGGAAAGGTTTTTTAGTCTGGCTCGGCGGCTTAAGCGTGCTGGGCTTTTTAGCCACCGATATGTACCTGCCGGCTTTCGCCGCCATGCAGGAAGATCTGCAAACCCCTGCCGCCGCGATCAGCGCCAGCCTGAGTTTGTTCCTCGCCGGTTTCGCCTTCGCGCAGCTGCTCTGGGGACCGCTCTCGGATCGCTTTGGCCGCAAGCCGGTACTGTTGCTGGGTCTGGCCATTTTTGCCGTGGGCTGTCTGGGGATGCTATGGGTTCGCGACGCCACCTGGCTGCTGGTACTGCGTTTTATTCAGGCAGTGGGCGTCTGCGCCGCAGCCGTCACCTGGCAGGCGCTGGTCACCGACTACTACCCGGCGAACCGTACAAACCGAATTTTCGCGACCATTATGCCGCTGGTGGGGCTTTCCCCTGCCCTCGCCCCGCTGCTGGGTAGCTGGATCCTCGCACATTTCGACTGGCAGGCCATCTTTGCCACGCTGTTTGCCATCACGCTGATCCTGATGCTGCCGGCGTTCGCCCTCAAGCCCGCGCATAAGAAAGAGGCGCATGCCGACGCCAGCCCAATTACCTTTGCCTCCCTGCTGAGCGCCAAAGCGTATCGCGGTAATGTGCTGATTTATGCTGCCTGCTCGGCGAGCTTCTTCGCATGGCTGACCGGTTCACCCTTTATTCTGCACGATATGGGCTACAGCCCGGCGGCCATCGGTCTGAGCTATGTTCCGCAGACCATCGCGTTCCTGGTTGGCGGGTACGGCTGTCGCGCAGCGCTGCAAAAATGGGAAGGCCAGCAGATGCTGCCGTGGTTGCTGGTGCTGTATGCGTTGAGCGTTATCGGGACCTGGGCCGTCGGCTTTATTCCCGGCGTCGGTCTGGCTGAAATTTTGATTCCATTCTGCGTAATGGCCATCGCGAACGGCGCGATATACCCTATCGTTGTGGCGCAGGCACTTCGTCCCTTCCCGCAGGCGACGGGCCGTGCGGCCGCACTTCAGAATACGCTGCAACTGGGGCTGTGCTTCCTGGCCAGTCTGGTGGTCTCGGCGCTGATTGCCACGCCGCTCCTGACCACCACCAGCGTGATGCTGGTTACCGTTGCGCTGGCCGGCATGGGCTATCGTATGCAGGCAGCCGCACAGCGTGCGCAGGATAACCGCGCGCAGGCAGAAACGTCACATGCGTAATTACTGCAAAAATTATGTAACTTTTCGGTGATTAGGTTGCTAACAATTTTCTATTGAATCACCAAATTTTGCGGCCTATACTAAATTTGGTTCGATTAAATACGATAAATATTAAGTGTTAACGGGAGCCGGAGTGCTCCCGTTTTACCATGGAAGGCATTTCGGCAAGGGTTATCTCCCTTCCTCTGTTCTACGTCGGATACTAGCCTCGCGGTATATACCGTGAGATTTCTCACAAACCAAAAAAAGCGTCTACGCTGTTTGAAGGTTCTGATCACAGTAGGGTGATGGAGAAGCTATGAGTTCATCGTGTATAGAAGAAGTCAGCGTTCCGGACGATAACTGGTCCCGGATCGTCAGTGAACTGTTAGGTCGAGCAGGCATCACGATTAATGGATCATCGCCATCCGATCCTCAGGTTAAACATCCCGACTTTTTTAAACGCGTGTTACGAGAGGGATCGTTAGGCCTGGGAGAAAGTTATATGGATGGCTGGTGGGAATGCGAACGGCTGGATATATTTTTCACCCGCGTTTTGCGTGCTGGTCTGGAAAATCAACTCCCTCGCCATCTGAAAGACACCCTGCGCGTCGCCTCAGCCCGCCTGTTTAACCTGCAAAGTAAAAAACGCGCCTGGATCGTCGGCAAAGAGCACTACGACCTTGGCAACGACCTGTTCAGCCGTATGCTGGACCCCTTCATGCAATATTCCTGCGCCTACTGGAAAGAGGCATCGACGCTTGAAGAGGCGCAACAGGCCAAGCTGCGTCTGATTAGCGAGAAACTGCAGCTTGAGCCCGGAATGCGTGTGCTGGATATCGGCTGCGGCTGGGGTGGGCTGGCGTATTTTATGGCGAAGCACTACGGCGTCAGCGTCGTCGGCGTCACGATTTCAGCAGAACAGCAAAAGCTGGCGCGAGAACGCTGCCAGGGTCTCGATGTTGATATCCGGCTGCAGGATTACCGTGACCTGAACGAACAGTTTGATCGTATTGTCTCCGTGGGTATGTTCGAACATGTTGGCCCGAAAAACTACGACACCTATTTTGAGGTCGTGGATCGCAATTTGAAACCAGACGGCATTTTCCTGCTGCACACCATCGGGTCTAAGCGCACCGACAACAACGTCGACCCGTGGATCAACAAATACATCTTCCCGAATGGCTGTTTACCGTCCGTGCGCCAGATTGCCAACGCCAGCGAGTCCCATTTCGTGATGGAAGACTGGCATAACTTTGGCGCGGATTACGACACCACATTGATGGCATGGCATGCACGTTTTCAGGAAGCCTGGCCGGAGATTGCGGACAACTACTCTGAACGATTCAAGCGGATGTTTAGCTATTATCTGAATGCCTGCGCGGGGGCGTTTCGCGCGCGGGATATTCAGCTCTGGCAGGTTGTTTTCAGCCGAGGGATTGAGCACGGCTTGCGGGTCGCCCGCTAAAAAAAATAACCCCGGTTACCCGGGGTTATTTTTTATTCGTCTTCTGTGCTCGTTATTATTGCCGCTTCTTTTGCCGCCAGCACGCGCTCAACCGTATCCACTACCGCCTGGGTTTGCGGATCGATTTCGATATTCACGCGATGCCCGAGTTTTTTCGAACCCAGCGTGGTGCGTTGCAGCGTTTCAGGAATTAAATGCACGCAAAAACGCGTTGCCGTCACTTCTCCAACCGTCAGGCTAATCCCATCAATGCCAATAAATCCTTTATAGAGGATGTATTTCATTAATGACGGATCCTGCATTTTGAACCAGATTTGACGGTTATTTTCCGATGTCACGATTTTCGCCACTTCAGCCGTGGTCATGATGTGCCCCGACATCAGATGGCCGCCAATCTCATCACTGAACTTCGCCGCACGCTCAACGTTGACGGTATCACCTACAGCCAGCTCGCCCAGATTAGTAATACGCAGGGTCTCTTTCATTAAATCAAAGCTGATCTTGTTGCCATTAATTTCGGTGACGGTCAGACAGCAGCCGTTATGGGCAATCGAGGCGCCGGTTTCGATGCCATCAAGCATATATTCCGGCAGCTCTACAACATGCGTACGAAAATTAGGTTTTTCATCAATGGACACCACTTTGGCAGTGCCCTGCACAATACCAGTAAACATGCTTACAACTCCTGTTTTCTCCGGACGGTGGTTACACCGTTTAATCCCACCACAATAACAGTTGGAAAAAGAGGTTGCCAGCGGAGCGCATTTTCTGGCGATTTTTTCACTAGATAAATAGCTAAAGCCCGCTACAATAGCTGGCACCCCCCGCATTTTCTTCTTGCTGCCCGTTTCGGCGGCTTTTTTAGTCTCTCTTATAACTACAAAATAAAGGTGTTCACGTGCAGAAGTACATGAATGAAGCGCGGCAGTTATTGGCACTGGCGATACCAGTGATCATCGCGCAAGTGGCCCAGACCGCAATGGGATTTGTGGATACCGTCATGGCAGGTGGCTATAGCGCCACTGATATGGCGGCCGTCGCCATCGGTACATCAATCTGGCTTCCGGCCATCCTGTTCGGCCATGGTCTGCTGCTCGCGCTGACGCCGGTTATTGCTCAACTTAATGGTTCGGGACGTCGCGAACGCATTGCCCATCAGGTCCGCCAGGGGTTCTGGCTGGCCGGATTTGTCTCCGTGCTGATTATGGTCGTGCTCTGGAACGCCGGTCATATCATTCGCGCGATGGATAACATTGACCCGGCACTGGCTGACAAAGCCGTGGGCTATCTGCGTGCCCTGCTCTGGGGGGCACCGGGCTACCTCTTCTTCCAGGTGGCGCGTAACCAGTGCGAAGGCCTGGCGAAAACCAAGCCCGGGATGGTGATGGGCTTTATCGGCCTGCTGGTGAATATTCCGGTGAACTATATCTTTATTTACGGTCATTTCGGGATGCCAGAGCTGGGCGGCGTCGGCTGCGGCGTGGCAACCGCGGCGGTCTACTGGGTAATGTTCTTCTGTATGCTTACCTTTGTGAAACACGCCCGCTCTATGCGCGATATTCGTAATGAGAAAAGATTCAGTACGCCGGACTGGAGCATCATGACGCGCCTGATGCAGTTAGGCTTGCCGATTGCGCTGGCCCTGTTTTTTGAAGTGACGCTCTTTGCCGTCGTCGCCCTGCTGGTCTCCCCACTGGGGATCGTTAACGTGGCCGGGCACCAGATTGCGCTCAACTTCAGCTCCCTGATGTTCGTTCTGCCGATGTCGCTGGCGGCGGCGGTGACGATTCGCGTCGGCTTCCGCCTGGGCCAGGGCTCGACGCTGGATGCGCAAACGGCCGCACGGACCGGGCTGGGCGTCGGTGTCTGCATGGCGGTCTGTACGGCGCTCTTTACCGTTGCATTACGCGAGCAAATTGCCCTGCTCTATAACGACAACCCGGAAGTGGTGGCACTGGCCTCGCACCTGATGCTGCTCGCCGCGGTGTACCAGATTTCAGACTCTATCCAGGTGATTGGCAGTGGCGTGCTTCGCGGATACAAAGATACGCGCTCCATCTTCTTTATCACCTTCATCGCCTACTGGGTACTGGGACTGCCGTGCGGCTACATCCTGGCCCTGACCGATCTGGTGGTTGACCGCATGGGACCCGCCGGGTTCTGGATGGGCTTTATCATTGGTCTGACGTCAGCCGCGATCATGATGATGATGCGCATGCGCTTCCTGCAGCGCCAGCCATCAACCGTGATTTTGCAACGCGCTGCGCGTTAAATACGCAGTAGCCGTCTGCTGGCGGCTACTTTCTCTTCACTTTGCGCGGTAATGAAGCAATCGCGTGAAATCAGAGAGAAAAATGCATTTTCCCTCTTGCCACCTTGATGCTGTGCCGCTAATATTCGTCCCCGTTGTCACCGACAACACGTTGCGTTCATAGCTCAGTTGGTTAGAGCACCACCTTGACATGGTGGGGGTCGTTGGTTCGAGTCCAATTGAACGCACCATTCTGCGTCCGTAGCTCAGTTGGTTAGAGCACCACCTTGACATGGTGGGGGTCGGTGGTTCGAGTCCACTCGGACGCACCATTTCAGTCCTGAAATGGTGCAAATCCTCTTCAGATACCCTGATTTTTCTTAATCCCTTATTTTCATCATTATTCTCCTGCTACGCTTTTCTTATGGAAAAAATACAGGAAGCGCGTTGATGAAGAGTATCGCCATTATCGGCTCCGGCCCCACAGGGATTTACACCTTTTATCATCTGCTTAAAAACAGCACCCCGCTCTCAGTTTCCGTCTTTGAACAGGCCGATGACGCTGGCGTGGGCATGCCTTATAACGACGACGATAATTCTCGCCTGATGCTGGCGAACATTGCGAGCATTGAAATCCCGCCCATTTTTATGACCTACCTCGACTGGCTGAAGGGACAGAGCGAAGCGCATCTGGCGCGTTTTAAGGTAGATAAAACCACGCTCCACGATCGGCAGTTCCTGCCCCGGATCCTGCTGGGTGAATATTTTCGCGACAGCTTGCGAACCATCGTCAAAGAAGCTAAAAAGCAGGGGTTCGAGGTTAACATCCATGAATCCGCCGCCGTTACCGACGTCATTCCCTCCTCAGCCGGCGTCACGCTTTCCGTCAATGGTAACGTCTTTCCTGAACGCTTTGACCTTGCGGTTATCGCCACCGGTCACGTCTGGCCAGACGAGGACGAAGCCACGCGAACATTCTTCCCAAGCCCGTGGTCCGGTCTGATGGACGCCCGTATTCCCCCTTGCCGCGTTGGCATTATGGGAACATCGTTAAGCGGTCTGGATGCGGCGATGGCGGTGGTGATGCAGCACGGTGAGTTTCGTGACGGTAAATTCATCCTAGACAAAGGCAGTGAAGCGTTAAACATTACGCTGATGTCGCGGACAGGCATTCTGCCGGAAGCCGATTTTTACTGCCCTATCCCTTACGAACCGCTGTCCGTTTTAACCGCATCCGTGGTTGAAGGCGAGATAGCCAAAGGATCGGATGGCCTGCTTGACCGCATTTTTGCCCTGATGGTGAAAGAGCTTCAACGTGCCGACCCGGCATGGTGCGAGAAAATTTCTCTGCAACGCCACAACGCCGACAGCCTGCGTGACGCCTGGTTTGAGGATCGTCAACAGCACGGTCCGTTTAGCTGGGCGGAAGAGAACCTCAATGAAGTTGAACGGAACAAACGCGAACGGCGCACCGTCGCCTGGCGCTATACCGTCCTTCGGCTGCATGAGGTCGTTCAGGAGATTGTTCCCCATCTTAGCGATCAGGACAGAGAGCGCTTCAAAAACGGGCTGGCCCGCGTGTTTATCGACAACTATGCGGCGATCCCTCCGCAGTCTATCCGCAGACTGCTTGCGCTTCGCGAGGCTGGCATCATCAGCGTGGCGGCCCTGGGCGACGACTATACGCTGGATGTTGGCAGCGACCGCACGGTGGTGTCCACAAAAGAGACCGTTTACCGCTTTGACGTTTTCATCGATGCACGCGGGCAAAAGCCGCTCAAAACCAAAGATCTGCCTTTCCCCTCACTGCGCAGAGCGCTGGAAACGACCGGCGATGAGATACCCGATGTCGGTGAAGATTACACGCTAAATGCGCCTGATACGGTTCGCGGGCGCATCGCGTTTGGCGCGATACCGTGGCTGATGCACGATCATCCCTTTGTTCAGGGGCTGGCGGAGTGTGCAGAGATTGCAGAGGCGATGGCCAGGGCGGCTGAAAAACCGGCCACAGGTTTACGGCGTCGATTACCGTACGTAGAGAACTGACAGGGCTTCCATGCCCTGCAACGCGATATTACTCGAAGAAGACGTCCGGGTTTTCAGACAGCGAGACAAAGGTTTTCGTCGCTTTATCCAGGGCACGAATTTCGCCGCTTTCAATGTCATAGACCCAGCCGTGCAGGCGAAGGGAGTTGTTACGCAGCCCCACCGCGACGGACGGGTGAGTCTTAATGTTGCTCAGTTGCGCAAACACGTTCTCCTGCACCATCGCATTCACTTTATCGAGCGGCTTATCCCAGGTTTTCTTCTCAACCACGGCTTTGGCCGCATCGGAATAGCGCAGCCAGTGTGAAACAGCAGGCATCGGCTCCAGGTTCGCGTTATCGGCAATCGCCTTCATCGCGCCACAGTTGGAGTGGCCGCAGATGACGATATCCGTCACGCCCAGCGCCACAACCGCGTATTCGATAGTGGCAGAGACACCGCCAGGCTCAGGCCCGAACGGCGGCACAATATTACCAGCATTACGAATGACAAAGAGTTGTCCCGGCTCTTGCTGAGTAACCAGTTCCGGGACCAGACGGCTGTCGGAGCATGAGATGAACAGCGCTTTGGGATTCTGGCTGGACGCTAAACTGCGAAAGAGCTCTTTACGTTGCGGGAAAATCTCTTTTTGAAAGCTGAGAAAACCTTCAATGATATGTTGCATAGCAATTTCTCTTTTATCTGTTTTAGTTTAGGTATGATCGCGATCACACTCGTAAAGTTTACCCATCGCGCTTCACTTCAGACAAGCAATATATTTCTGGCCCGACCGCTGAACGATAGCGTCGGCATTCGCCGGAATGTTCTGCCCTTCGAACGCGCCGTAAAGACGGGCGAAAGATTTGCCCACCAGGCGCCGGGTGACCTCCTCAACCTTGCGGGCAGGCAACGGAAGCATATTCGGGTAGCTCCACATAAACGACACCGCATCCTTCCCGGGGGTGACCTGCAGAATATCCCCCGCCAGCAAAACGCCCTCGCCTTCCTGCCAGTGCAGCACCGTGCCGCCTGCGAAATGGCCGCCGAGACGCAGCAAAGTAACCGATGGCACGATCTCCAGCGCATCGCCCTCCCAGTAAACAATCGCCGGACTGTCGCGCATCACCCACTCGCGATCGCTGGCGTGCAGATAGACCGGCGCATCAAACGCCGCGGCCCACTCCTGCATGGTGGTGTAATAGTGCGGATGGGAAATCGCAATGGCGCGGAGGCCGCCGAGCGCGGTGATGATAGCGTGGGTGGCCGGGTCAAGGTTGGCGATGCAGTCCCACAAAATATTGCCGTGTGGGGTACGCAGCAGCAACGCGCGCTGGTTAATCGCAAAAGACGGTACCGTTTTGATGCTGTACAACTGCGGCTCCAGCTGCTGCCATTTATTCGCGTGCGTGGCCGTTACCGTCTCATACTCGATCCACGCCTGGCCGCTGGCCGGGACATACTGACGTTCATCCTCGCAAATCGGGCATCTTTCCGGCTGTGCATCGTAGGAAGTACCGCAGGTTTTACAGAGTGTAATCATGAGCGCTCCTCAGTGATAAAGCACTGAGTATGGCAGGGATTATCCTTATGTGCTGCGTGGTACATTGCTGGCTTTTTTTGCCCTATACTGTGCCCGTATCAATAACTGAACATAGCAGGTGCAACATGGAAATTGATCTCGATAACCTGGTTTTTAACGGACTGGATGAAGCGGAAGAACGCAACGCGGAACGTCTGGATGACGCGGACAAAAAAGCCCAGGCGATTGTCGCCGACGACGACTGCGGTGATGCCTGCAAGATCTGATAAAAAGCACCGGTCAGCCGGTGCTTTTTTTTTGGCGCTCAACGGAGGCTTAGAGTTCAGGCGTCTTTTTAAACCCCGTCAGCATCAGTACAAGGCTTTGCGCCGAAGAAGCCGGTTCAAACTGGTAATGGTTTCCCTGGCGGTCGCCGCCGATATACCACGATATTTCGGTTTTCCCTTCCGCCAGCGCCTTGCGCACGGCTTTGTCGACATCCACCATTCTGTACTCGCGCGAGTGGTTGAGATACAGCACAGCATCGGATCGATAACTGCAGGCCGGGCGGTCAGTCCAGCTCACCGTTGCAGGATCCCAGTCGTTGCTGGCCGGATAGAAGAAGATCTGATCGGCGCCGTCAGTTTCCACCTTACCGCCATAAATGCGAACGCGATATTTAAACAGAGAAGGATCCTGCCCCGCTGGCAGCGGCGGGATCGTAAACTTCACCAGTGAGAGGGTTTCACTGTTTTGGGTTCGGCCTCCGTTCTGCCAGTTATCCTGCACCAGCAAAGCCTGCGGCTGAGGCTGGGAGAGCTCCGACTCAAGGCTGCTTAGCCAGACGTTTGCCTGCGCTTTTGAATAGGCATATGGCACGGTCGTGCCACAGTCCAGCCCGCGATTCATACACAGCTCGGTCATAAAGCGCGCCCCCTCTTCCGTCCAGCCATTCATGAAATCAGCATGCGCAGTGTAGAGACTTCCCCAGCGTTCTTCGCGTTCGTCACCATGCATAATGGGATCGAGGGAAAGCTGTACTTTGCTGGTATCAAGGGATGAAATTGTCGGAAGCACATACGCGATGTTCATGTTCACGGTCGGAATTTTCACCGGAAACGCGGTCGGGCATTGCCCTTTCGTATTGTACGTCGCATTGGCAACGCCGTGAGCGGGCTTGAGATTCACGCCATCCCAGCAGTTGGGAAACTGAATACCGATATTAAACTGCACGGCGTCTCCCGCCTTGCGTAGCCCGCACACTTCGCCTGTTTTTGTCGTGTAACCTTTGCCGTTAGCACATAAGAACGTGATATGCGGGTTAGGCGCAGATCCATGGTGATCCCCCGCCAGCAGTGATAGCCCCGCCGGGAAAGGCTGCAGCGGCCAGGTTTCCACATTCGAGGCCTGATAATAGGTTTTTTGATACGCGGGTTTTACGATAGTGCCATCAGGCAGCCGCAGCGAAGGTGCCCAGTATGCCGAGCTATCCGCTTTATTATCGCAGGTGGTTTCTTCCAGCGTGCGCAGGGTTTCCCTGGTCGAGCTGGCATCGGTGTGCGTGTTGCCGAAGAAGTCATGCAGCATGGCCTCGTTGGGTCTGCCAAACATCATAATGGCATCATCGCCAAGGGTATGGGAGTAGCCGCAGACGACATGAGCCTGTGGCGCAGCATCTGCCGCATGCATGGCGAGAAGTAACGCAGGGGCTGAAAGAGCCGTGGTTAAGGTGGTCCGTTTCATCATTATCTCCATTAATGAAAGGACCTATAGGTAACAAACAACGGGTTAATTAACCGAATGATTCACCGCGTACTTTTCTCCTCATTGTGGCTTTACACACGTAACGCACAGCTCATTCCAGTACATTTCGCGCGTGCGGCGCAGTTCAGCGTGACGTTTTATCATGGAACCACTCCGGGTCTATGTTAGCAACGTCCACACCGTACAGGCTGGCGGCAGGCAGTATTGACTCAAGAACACGTTGCGCGCTGTTCTCCGCATTCACAGGTCGGGTGGCAAAAAACCGCCGTAACGTGCTGATCCATTTTTTCATCGTCTTGCCCCTCTTGCTTCACCTGCGTTCAGTAAAACACCCATTAACAATGGAGGGGAAATAACAATAACGACTGTTGATATGCGGGATCTGAGAAACGCGCGAAACGCGGGCGCATCACCCGGCCAGCGCTTTAACCACCGTCTCCATCGCTTCGGTTGTCAATTCGCTACGCTTGATGCGCTGGTTCGCCAGCGCCGTGCGCAGCACACCCGCAATGACAATATGCTTCGGCTCCTGCCCTAAATCACGCATCTCAAGCACCACCTTACCGACCACCCGGCACATCTCCTGGTACAGCGCTTCATCTTTGGTCACGTTACCCATCGTCATCACTCCGTTGCCTTTTAAACGTTGAGCTTAAATGATTCTCCTGCCGGATACAAAAAAGAAGCCCGGCGAGGATCTCGCCGGGCTTCATCTGTAAAATCAGCTAATTAGTTATTAACCGGAATCACAGCACCTTTGTATTTGGTGCGGATCCAGTCCTGAATCTCTTTGGAGTGCAGCACGTTCACCAGTGCGACGATGTCCTTCTTCTTCTCGTCACCGCGATGCACGGTAATGATGTTGGCGTACGGGTTATTTTCACCGCTCTCTACCGCAATCGGGTCGTGCACCGGGTCCAGACCGGCGTCAATCGCATAGTTGGCGTTAATCACGACCGCAGCGCCTTCATCGTTGTTGTACATCTGCGGCAGCAGAGAGGCTTCGACGTTAGGCGTGAACTTCAGCTTCTTCGGGTTCTCAACGATGTCGCTGATACGCGCCGTCACTTTGTCGATGCCGGGCTTCAGCTTGATCACGCCCTCTTTTTCAAAGATGGAGAGAATACGGCCTTCTTCGGAAACGGCATCACGCATAATGATCTTACCGCCTTCCGGCAGGTCCTTCAGCGACTTGTACTTTTTGGAGTAGATACCGATTGGCTCAATGTGGATAGCACCCGCACTGACAAAATCGTAATCCTTATCGCCCGCGTGATCTTTCAGCACGCTGTTCAGGTAAGGAATATGCTGGAAATAGTTGGCGTCAATGTCATGACCCGCCAGCGCGGTGTTGGGCAGAATGTAGTCCTGGAACGGTTTAATCTCCAGGTCAATCCCCTGCTTCGCCAGAATCGGCTTTGCCTGCTCCAGAATTTCGGCGTGCGGGGTGTTGGATGCGCCCACAGTCAGCGTATCCGCCCAGGAGGCGAAGCTCAGGGCGCTCAGGGTGGCTGCGGCGATCAGTGTCAGTGTCTTTTTCATGATGTGGTTCCTGTGTGTATTTATTAGCGTTTATCTAACAGAGAAGTCATAGCGTCGCCGCAGAACTGGATAATGAAAACGATGATCAGAATGGTCACCGTTGCCACCAGCGTGACGTCACCATGGTTGCGCTGGAATCCTTCCAGATAAGCCAGATTTCCCAAACCGCCGGCGCCAATCACCCCCGCCATGGCGCTGTAACTCACCAGCGCAATCAGCGTTACCGTTATCCCTGATACCAGTGCAGGTGATGATTCCGGCAGTAAAACCCGAAACACGAGCGTGCTCAGTCGTGCGCCCATTGAGCGCGTTGCTTCGATTACCCCTTTGTCCACTTCGCGCAGGGCAATCTCCACCAGGCGTGCGTAGAACGGCGCGGCCCCCACAATCAGGGCCGGCAGCGCCGCGTTGGCACCAAGAATGGTACCGACGATGGTCTTGGTGAACGGGATCAACAGGACGATCAGAATGATGAACGGTATTGAGCGAAACACGTTCACCACAATCGAAATCACGCTGTAGACCGTGCGGTTTTGAAACAGCCCGCCGCGCGCGGTTAAGAACAGCGCCAGGCCCAGCACGATCCCCAGCACAAAGGTCGCCACCCCGGAAAGCGCGGTCATGTACAGCGTCTCCTGCGTCGCCGACCAGAGCTGATCCCATTTGAGGTGCGGGAAGAGATTCTCAGCCATGTTTAATGACCTCGCCTTCAATATCGCTGTGCTTCAGGTCGGCGAGGATATTGTTCAGTTGTTCATCAGATGCCACGACGTGGACCCAGAGCTGGCCGAAAACGCCGTGGGCGGTTTGCGTCATTTTCCCGTGCAGGATGTTAAACGGCAGACCGTAGCGCAGGGTCAGCTCACCCACGACCGGCTTGTGCGTGCTGTGGCCGGTAAAGGTCAGACGGATGACCGTGCCTTCCAGATCGTTTGCCAGTTCGGTATTGAAGGTTTCTTCCTCGGCGTACTGACTTACCTGGCGGACAAACTGCTGCGTAATCGGCTGCTGCGGATGGGTGAATACACTCAGCACATCCCCCTCTTCCACCACCTTACCGTTTTCCATCACCGCCACGCGGTCGCAGATCTTGCGCACCACATGCATTTCGTGGGTGATCAGCACGATGGTCAGCTTGAAACGACGGTTGATATCCAGCAGCAGATCGAGGATCTGATCGGTGGTCTGCGGATCGAGTGCGGACGTGGCTTCATCACACAGCAAAACGTCCGGGTTATTGGCCAGCGCGCGCGCAATCCCCACGCGCTGTTTTTGTCCGCCGCTTAGCTGTGACGGGTAGGCATTCTCACGCCCTTTCAGCCCCACCAGCGCCACCAGTTCCTCCACGCGAGCCTTGATTCTGGCTTTTGGCACACCGGCGATCTGCATGGAGAACGCGATATTCTCACTTACCGTGCGCGACCACAGCAGGTTGAAGTGCTGGAACACCATACTGATTTTCAGGCGAGCCTGACGCAGGGCTTCACCTTTTGCGGCGGAGATGTCCTGCCCGTTAATCGTGACGCTGCCAGCGCTGGGTTTCTCCAGACCGTTCAGCAGACGAATCAGCGTGCTTTTCCCGGCGCCGCTGTAGCCGATAATGCCGTAAACCTGTCCCTGCTCAATCGTCAAATTGACGTTATCAACGGCTGTGAGCGCCGCCTTACCGTTGTCAAAAACCTTCGAAATATTTCTGAGTACAATCATTCTAATTCATTATCCGATCCGCCAATGGCGGTTTAGAAGTATGGATGTCCAAACGATAGTAAACAGGCGTTATCAGTTTTTAAATGAACAAAAAAGCATGTGTTATAACTTTCAGTAATAAACAACGACGCTACACGGCGGGAAGTATTTAGATTGATTTCAGCAATGATTATCTGCCAGACGCATAGCGCTTGACTGATATGCTAAAAAAACGGTCATTATTGCAGCATTTTATGCCGAGATAGCCATCCTCACTTCCAGACAACTTTACGTCTTGCTGTCCTGACATCCAAAAACAGCACTGATATTCCCGTCTGTTATAAAAAGCAGTGAAGTGTTCTTTATTGCGAAAATTTCTCCGCCCTATCATCCCGTCATGACACCCAGAAAGGAAAACATCATGACGATCTACCACTCCGTCACCGAACTGATTGGCCGGACACCGCTGATCCAGCTGCACAAGCTTGATACCGGTCCCTGCTCGCTGTTTCTGAAGCTGGAGAACCAAAACCCCGGCGGCTCCATTAAAGATCGCGTGGCGTTGTCGATGATTAACGACGCGGAGCGTACCGGCCAGCTACGGCCGGGTGGCACGATTATTGAAGCAACGGCGGGGAATACCGGCCTCGGGCTGGCGCTGATCGCCGCCCAGAAAGGCTATACGCTTATCCTGGTGGTGCCGGACAAAATGAGCCGCGAGAAGATTTTCCACCTGCGCGCGCTGGGTGCCCAGGTGATACTGACCCGTTCCGACGTCAATAAGGGGCATCCGGCCTATTACCAGGATTACGCCCAGCGCCTGGCCGATGAACTGCCGGGCGCGTTTTATATCGACCAGTTCAATAACGACGCTAACCCGCTGGCACATCGCACCACCACGGCACCGGAACTGTATGAGCAGCTTGACGGCAGAATTGACGCCATCGTGGTCGGCGTCGGCTCAGGCGGCACGCTGGGCGGCCTGCAGGCGTGGTTTGCCGAGAATTCTCCACATACGGAGTTTGTGCTGGCCGACCCGGCCGGGTCTGTGCTCGCCGATCAGGTCGAGACCGGTCGCTACCACGATGCGGGCGCCTGGCTGGTTGAGGGCATTGGCGAAGACTTTATTCCACCGCTGGCCCACATTGAAGGCGTGAACCGCGCGTGGCGCATTACCGACCGCGAAGCGTTTGCCACCGCGCGTGAGTTGCTGAAAACGGAAGGCATTCTGGCGGGCTCCTCCAGCGGCACCCTGCTGGCGGCGGCGCTGAAATATTGCCAGGCGCAAGCCACGCCGAAACGCGTGGTGACCTTCGCCTGCGACAGCGGCAATAAATATCTCTCGAAGATGTTCAACGACGACTGGATGCGCCAGCAGGGGCTCATCGCGCGCCCTCAGGCAGGCGATCTCTCTGACTACATTGCCCTGCGCCACGATGAAGGCGCTACCGTCACCGCCGCCCCGGATGACACGCTCTCCACCGTTCTGGCACGCATGCGCCTGTACGACATCTCCCAGCTGCCGGTACTGGAAAACGGTCAGGTCGTCGGCATTATCGACGAGTGGGATCTGTTGCGGCATATCGGCGGTGAAGCTGACCGCTTCGCCCTTACCGTGACAGAGGCCATGACGCGTCAGGTGGAATTTCTCGATAAACGCGCCCCGGAAAGCGCCCTGCACGCCATCTTCGACCGCGGTCTGGTGGCCGTCATTAATGACAACGACCGTTTTCTCGGTTTGATTACGCGCAGCGACGTGCTGACCGCGTGGCGCAACCGTCTTCAGCCATAAGGAACAGATGATGAAAAACCTGGCAACCCTGAGCGTCCACAGCGGCGCGTTCAATGATCAGCATGGCGCCGTTATGCCGCCTATTTACGCCACCTCGACGTTTGCGCAACCCTCTCCCGGGGAGCATACCGGCTATGAGTATTCCCGCAGCGGCAATCCGACGCGCCATGCGCTTGAAACCGCCATCGCCGAACTGGAAGGCGGAACGCGCGGCTACGCCTTTGCATCCGGCCTCGCCGCCATCTCCACCGTGCTTGAACTACTGGATAAAGACAGCCATATCGTCGCCATTGATGACGTCTACGGCGGCACATATCGCCTGATTGAAAATGTCCGCAAACGCAGCACCGGTCTGCAGGTCAGCTGGGTTAAGCCGGACGATCTAGCCGGGCTTGAGGCGGCCATTCGCCCGGACACCCGCATGATCTGGGTTGAAACCCCCACCAACCCGCTGCTGAAGCTGGCGGATTTAGCGGCTATCGCTGACATCGCCCGTCGTCATAACGTTATCAGCGTGGCGGATAACACCTTCGCATCGCCGGTCATTCACCGTCCGCTGGCGTCGGGTTTCGACATCGTGGTGCACTCAGCAACCAAATACCTTAACGGCCACTCTGACGTGGTGGCCGGGCTGGCGGTGGTGGGTGATAATCCGGCGCTGGCGGACAGGCTTGGCTACCTGCAGAACGCGGTTGGCGGCGTACTGGACCCGTTTAGCAGCTTCCTGACCCTGCGCGGTATTCGTACCCTTTCGCTGCGCATAGAGAGACACAGCAGCAACGCGCTGGCGATTGCGCAATGGCTGGAACAGCATCCGCTGGTTGAACGGGTCTTTTATCCCGGACTGGAGTCGCACCCGCAATATCAGCTTGCCCGCACGCAGATGGCGCTGCCCGGCGGGATGATTTCTGTCGTGGTGAAAGGTGATGCGCAACGCGCCACAGAGGTGATTCGCAACCTGACGTTGTTCACCCTTGCGGAAAGCCTGGGCGGCGTGGAGAGTCTGGTGAGCCAGCCTTACAGCATGACGCACGCCTCGATTCCGCTGGCGCAACGGCTGGCAAACGGTATTATGCCACAGCTGATTCGCCTGTCGGTGGGGATTGAAGATCCTAAAGACCTCATCGCCGACCTCAGTGAGGCGCTGCAAAAATAAGCAAAATGCGGCAGGTCAATCACCTGCCGCGATAAGTTGTCATCATGGCTTAACGCGTTGATAACAATATTATGTAAAACGGCATTGATTATTTCTGAAACACCGTTTCCATTTTCCTTTTATCTTAAAATCAGCGTATAATGCGCGCCAAATCCCTGGTGAATGGTTTCAGCGCTTGGAATACAAAAAACAACGTACAACTTCTCCTCTCCTTCGTTGGGCTGTCACTCAGGCACACTTTCTTCTGCACGCTCATTTGATGTCTCCTATCCTTAGTGCGTGTCATATACTCTTTTGCAACACAGGTTTGACTCTGCGGCGGTGCGCCCCCGGAGCGAGATTTCCATATCCTTCCCAACTTAAAGACTAAGACTGTCATGAAAAAGACGAAAATTGTTTGTACTATCGGCCCGAAAACCGAATCCGAAGAGATGCTGAGCAAAATGCTGGACGCCGGCATGAACGTGATGCGTCTGAACTTCTCTCACGGTGACTATGCAGAACACGGTCAGCGTATCCAGAACTTGCGCAACGTGATGAGCAAAACCGGTAAAAAAGCGGCTATCCTGCTCGACACCAAAGGTCCGGAAATCCGTACCATCAAACTGGAAGGCGGCAACGACGTCTCTCTGAAAGCAGGCCAGACGTTCACCTTCACCACGGACAAATCCGTTGTGGGTAACAGCGAAATCGTTGCGGTCACCTATGAAGGCTTCACCAGCGATCTGTCCGTCGGTAACACCGTCCTGGTCGACGATGGTCTGATAGGTATGGAAGTGACCGCGATTGAAGGTAACAAGGTTATCTGTAAAGTGCTGAACAACGGCGACCTGGGCGAAAACAAAGGCGTTAACCTGCCGGGCGTTTCTATCGCGCTGCCAGCACTGGCTGAAAAAGACAAGCAAGACCTGATCTTCGGCTGCGAACAAGGCGTTGACTTCGTTGCAGCGTCCTTCATCCGTAAGCGTTCTGACGTGGTCGAAATTCGCGAGCACCTTAAAGCGCACGGCGGCGAGAAGATCCAGATCATCTCCAAAATCGAAAACCAGGAAGGCCTGAACAACTTCGACGAAATCCTCGAAGCGTCTGACGGCATCATGGTTGCACGTGGCGACCTGGGCGTTGAAATCCCGGTTGAAGAAGTGATCTTCGCGCAGAAGATGATGATCGAAAAATGTGTTCGCGCGCGTAAAGTGGTTATTACCGCTACGCAGATGCTGGACTCTATGATCAAAAACCCACGCCCAACCCGCGCTGAAGCAGGCGACGTGGCTAACGCCATCCTCGACGGTACCGATGCTGTTATGCTGTCCGGCGAATCCGCAAAAGGGAAATATCCTCTGGAAGCGGTTGGCATTATGGCGACCATCTGTGAACGTACTGACCGCGTGATGACCAGCCGTCTGGACTTCAATAACGACAGCCGCAAGCTGCGCATCACCGAAGCCGTTTGCCGCGGTGCGGTAGAAACTGCTGAGAAACTGGAAGCGCCACTGATTGTGGTTGCGACCCAGGGCGGTAAATCTGCGCGTGCAGTGCGTAAATACTTCCCGGATGCCACTATCCTGGCCCTGACCACCAACGAAACCACCGCGCGTCAGCTGGTGCTGAGCAAAGGCGTCGTTGCACACCTGGTTAAAGAGATTGCCTCTACTGACGATTTCTACATTCAGGGTAAAGCTATGGCTCTGGAAAGCGGTCTGGCACAGAAAGGCGACGTTGTGGTTATGGTTTCTGGTGCGCTGGTACCAAGCGGAACGACCAATACTGCATCCGTTCACGTGCTGTAATAATTCACGAACGAATTAATTTTGATAAAAAGCGCCCAATGGGCGCTTTTTTTATTCCTGTCATTAGCCAAACTCATTCAAAAAGCAAATCGGGTTTTTCTATTTAATTGCGAATTATCTAAGATGAATCCGATGAAAAATGCCTTTTTTTACATAGCTTTTTACTCAAAAAGGGCCGATTCGATGCTTCTTTGAGCGAACGATCAAAAATAGGCGTATTCCCATCAAAAAAATATTCTCAACCCAAAAAACTTTGTGTAATACTTGTAACGCTACATGGAGATTAACTCAATCTAGAGGGTATTAATAATGAATCGTACTAAACTGGTACTGGGCGCGGTAATCCTGGGTTCTACTCTGCTGGCTGGTTGCTCCAGCAACGCTAAAATCGATCAGCTGTCTTCTGACGTTCAGACTCTGAACGCTAAAGTTGACCAGCTGAGCAACGACGTGAACGCAATGCGTTCCGACGTTCAGGCTGCTAAAGACGACGCAGCTCGCGCTAACCAGCGTCTGGACAACCAGGCTACTAAATACCGTAAGTAATAGTACCTGTTAATAAAATGGCGCACATTGTGCGCCATTTTTTTTGCCTGCGTCAAACGACTCTACTGCGTCATCTTCTCCCCTGCCTCTTCCGCTACCGCCGCGGACACACGACTATTCTGCACTGACAATACGCTGTTACTGGCCGACGGGCCGCTTCCCGCAGAAACCACAACCGGGATCCCCGCACGGCGCGCCAGGGCTTTATCGATCAGCGCCTTATCGCTTCCGGACTGTGAAACAAAGGTCGCAAAGTCGGCGGAGTGCGTAATGGGCGAAATCTGTGGGTTTTCACCTTCCACCTGCGCCAGCGGACGATGGACCTCAATATAGCGTTTACCATCCGGCTCGACCGCGAATTTCACTGGCTCATTGATGATTTGTACCCGAGTACCAACCCGTACCTGTTCGAACAGGGCTTTAATATCCGGGGCGTTCATTCGCATACAGCCGGAACTGACGCGCAAGCCAACGCTGTCTGGCGCACTGGTTCCGTGGATAAGATATTCCCCATTACCAATACCCAAACGCAGGGCATAGCGTCCCAGCGGGTTATTTGGCCCTGCGGGAACCACAGGAGGCAGTTTAATTCCCTGTGCCAGCGAACGGGCTCTGATACCGGCCGTCGGCGTCCAGGTTGGGTTCGGGATTTTTTGACTGACGCGGGTCGTGCTCACCGGTGTTTCCAGCCCCAGTTGCCCGATGCCAAGGGGGAAAACCTGGACAATGTTCTCTCCCGGCGGGAAATAGTAAAGCCGCAGCTCAGCGAGGTTCACAACAATACCCTCGCGCGGCGTGTCGGGTAGCAGCATCTGCGACGGGATCGTGATAACGGTTCCCGGTGCAGGGTTTACCGGCGCAATCGTATTGTTCGTTTCGAGGATCACCTGCGCCGCGGTATTAAACCGGCGGGCGATAGTCTGCAGCTTATTATCCCCTTCCTGTATGGTGTAGGTTTGATTTTGCCCAATCAGGCGACTGCCTGCGGGTGGCAACGGATAGTCCATCGCGCGGGCCGAATTAAGTGCACCGAGCGAACTGAGGAGTAATAGAGTGATGAGAGACGCGCGCTTCATGCTGAGATTCCTTATTCACTGGCAGAATGCCAGAAAGCTGAAAAACCAGCGAGGCGGGAACCACCTCGCGAAACAGAATGAATGCTGTTCTGTAAGTCTAGCTAAGGATTGCCGCTTTGGCGCGAATGGCGCGAATCATCGCTTCCAGTCCCTGGGAACGAGACGGGGTGAGGTGTTGGGTGAGGGCCATTTTTTCAAACCACGGGCGGACATCGAAGGCGACAATATCCTGCGCTGAAATCTGGTGATAAAGAATAAAGACCACCGCAATCAGCCCTTTTACTATTGCCGCATCGCTGTCACCCTGCAGGGTTATCGTGCCATCGTCAGACTGCGCCATCACAATCCACACCTGGCTTTGACAGCCCTGAATACTGTTCTCCGGGGTATGCGCCTCTTCACTAAGCGGCGGCAGACGCTGCCCCAGCTCAATGATGTAGAGGTATTTCTCTTCCCAGTTTGCGCAACGCCCAAAGTTGCGCAGCAATTTCTCTTTATCCGGCAGTTCTGCCATCGTTCGCCTCTTTGTCAGCCCAGCAACTGGTGAATGCGTTTTAGCCCCGCCACCAGCCTGTCGACCTCTTCCATTGTGTTATACATCACCAGCGATGCGCGGCACATTGCCGGAACCTGGTAAAAGGCCATGAGCGGCATGGCGCAGTGGTGCCCGGTGCGCACGGCCACGCCGTAATTGTCGAGGAAGCTGCCCACGTCATAGGCGTGGTGTTGTCCCAGATTAAAGGCAATCACACCCTGTCGGTAAGCCGGCCCGTACAAGGTCAGGTCCGGCACGCTGGCCAGCTCCTGCAGCGCGTAATGCATCAGCAGCTGTTCGTACTCCTGAATGGCATCAAGGCCAGTTCCGGAAACGTAAGACACCGCCGCCCCCAGCCCGATGATCCCACCGGTGTTGGGCGTGCCCGCCTCAAAACGCCACGGCGCACGGGCGTAGGTGGTCCCTTCCGAGAGGCTAACGGTAGCGATCATTGACCCGCCCCCCTCCCACGGCGGCATCGCCTGCAGGATGTCCTCTTTCACATACAGCACGCCGATACCGGTTGGGCCATAAAGCTTGTGTCCAGAGAACACGTAGAAGTCGCAGTCCAGCGCCTGGACATCCACCGCGTGGTGCATTACCGCCTGTGCACCGTCAATCAGCACTTTCGCCCCGGCCTGATGGGCCTTATCGACAATCTCCGCAACCGGGTTTTCAGTACCCAGAACGTTAGAGACCTGGGTGACCGCCACCAGCCGCGTTTTATCGTCCAGCAAGGCGTCAAGTTGCTCAAGCTGTAACGTTCCGTCCAGGTTCAACGGGATGACGCGTAATTGCGCGCCAACGCGCTCACACAGCATTTGCCACGGTACGATATTAGCGTGGTGCTCCATCTGGGTAATGATGATGTTATCCCCGGCATGCACCTGAGCGTTACCCCAACTGTTGGCGACGAGGTTAATCCCCTCGGTGGTGCCGCGCACAAACACCAGCTCTTCCGGCGAGCGCGCACTGAGGAAGGCAGCCACCTGCGTGCGCACGTTCTCCATGCGCTGGGTGGCTTCCGCGCTCAGGGTATGGATCCCCCGATGTACTGCTGCATAACCGTGGCGGTAGAACTCGGCTTCCGCATCCACCACCTGATTCGGTTTCTGCGCGCTGGCCGCGCTGTCGAGATAAGCCAGCGGCAGACCGTTCACTTCACGGGTCAGAACCGGGAAATCTGCCCGTACTTTCTCTACGGGAAAACTCATGCTTCGCCTCCGGGCAGACGCTGACCAATACGGGCCAACACCTGCTGCTTCAGTACGCCATCATGCAGCGCTTCCGTAAGCTCCGCCGCAAAGGCATAGATAATCATTTTCTGCGCCGCCTGCTGGTCGATACCGCGGGAACGCAGGTAGAACATCTGTTCGTCGTCGATCCGCCCGACCGTGGCGCCGTGGCTGCATTTTACGTCGTCGGCGTAAATCTCCAACTGCGGCTTCGTGTCGACCTCCGCCAGGCGTCCCAGCAGGAGATTGTTGTTGGTCATCTGCCCGTCAGTCTTGATGGCGTGTTGCGCGACGTTAATCAGACCATTAAATACCGCGCGTCCTTTATCGCTGACGATGGTTTTGTGCAGCTGGCGGCTGTTGCAGTAACCTTTGTTGTGCTCAAGCCACGTGCGCGTATCGCACACTTCTGATTTGACCGGCATCGCCAGGCTGTTGATACGCAGCGTGGTATTTTCACCGTTAAGCTGGGTACTGGTGTTATGGCGCAGCACCGCACCGCCGAGCAGGAAGCTATGGCTGTACGCCGCGGCATCCGGTCCCAGCAGGATATCGTTATGCGCGAAGTGGTGGCTCTGGGGGTTCTCAAACGCCAGCTTAATGTGGTGGAGCTGCGCATTGGCGGCAACGTTCATCGTCAGACGCGACCCGGTAAAGTGGCGGGTGTCATTAAGACTCACGTAATGCTCAATCACCGTCGCGTCGGCCCCTTCGGCCAGTTCAAGATGGTGGCGATAGTGGGCGGTGTTGATTTCATCGCCCTCTACGCCCTGGGTGATATGCATCAGAAGCAACGGCCTGGCCGGACGCTGGTTACGCTTAACCTGGATATGCGTCACGCTGCGGGCGAGGCTCTCGGTCAAATGCAGGAAAACCTCCGGCTGAACCGGGGCGCCCAGACTCTGGCGTTCGTCGTTAATCACAATCCCGTAACCGCTCTCCCGGGTGTCATCGCTCAGTTCAGGGTGATAAACGCCGTCGACAAAGACCAGCCGTACCGCATCCACGGTCAACGCCAGGGCATCTCGTCGCTCCGGACCGATCGCCGCCGGACGCGCCACAAACTCGCCGCTCAGCAGGCCATCGAGCGGGGTATATTTCCAGTTTTCATGTTTACGCGTCGGCAGGCCGAGGCGCAGCATCTGCTGCAGGTGCTGCTGCGCCAGCTCAGAGCGATTCCCCTGCGCCTCAAACAGCCGGTGCCACTGCTGGAGTGCATTACTGCTGTTCGGTAAGCCAGCCATAACCCTGCTCCTCCAGTTGTTTAACCAGCGTGAAATCACCGGATTTCACAATACGTCCCTGGTAAAGCACGTGGACGTAATCCGGCTTGATGTAGTCGAGAATACGCTGGTAGTGAGTGACGATAATGAACGAACGCTTGCCGTCACGCAGGGCGTTTACCCCGTCAGCGACAATCTTCAGGGCGTCGATATCCAGACCGGAGTCGGTCTCATCCAGAATGCACAGCTGTGGCTCCAGCACCGCCATCTGCAGAATATCGTTACGCTTTTTCTCGCCACCGGAAAAACCAACGTTGACCGAACGGGTCAGCAGGTCTTCCGGCATTTTCAGCAGTTTGATCTTCTCTTCCATCAGATCCTGGAAGTCGAAGCGATCCAGGGCTTCCAGTCCGCGGTACTTGCGCACCGCATTCAGCGCCGTCTGAAGGAAGAACTGGTTGCTGACGCCCGGAATTTCGACCGGATACTGGAAGGCCATGAAGATACCTTCACCCGCGCGATCTTCCGGCGACATCTCCAGCAGATCTTTGCCGTTAAATTCGACCGAGCCGTGCGTCACTTCGTAATCTTCACGTCCCGCCAGCGTCGCTGAAAGCGTACTTTTCCCGGAGCCGTTAGGCCCCATGATGGCGTGAACTTCACCCGGTTTGACGTCAAAATTGAGGCCACGCAGGATCGCTTTATCTTCCACGCTAACCTGTAAATCTTTAATACGTAACATGTGCTTTCCCTTAACCGACGCTGTGTTCAAGACTGATGGCGAGGAGTTTTTGTGCTTCAACGGCGAATTCCAGCGGCAGTTCAGAGAACACGTCCTTACAGAAGCCGTTCACAATCATCGAAATGGCATCTTCTTCACTGATCCCGCGCTGCAGGCAGTAGAAGAGCTGATCTTCCCCAATACGCGACGTCGTCGCCTCATGCTCCAGCTGTGCTGAATTATTACGGCACTCGACGTACGGGAAGGTATGCGCTCCGCAGTCGGCCCCGATAAGCATCGAGTCACATTGGGTGAAGTTACGGGCGTTGGTCGCCGTTGGCATGATTTTCACCAGCCCGCGATAGCTGTTCTGGCTGTGCCCGGCGGAGATCCCTTTCGAGATGATGGTGGATTTGGTGTTTTTACCGATGTGGATCATCTTGGTGCCGGTATCGGCCTGCTGATGACCGCTGGTCAGCGCCACAGAATAAAACTCACCGATGGAGTTATCCCCGCGCAGAATACAGCTCGGGTACTTCCAGGTAATGGCTGAGCCGGTTTCCGACTGCGTCCAGGACATTTTGCTGTTTTCACCTTCACACAGCGCACGCTTGGTGACGAAGTTCAGGATCCCACCGGTATTGCCGTCGCCGGGGAACCAGTTCTGCACCGTTGAGTATTTGACCTCAGCGTCTTTGTGAATAATGACTTCAACGACCGCCGCGTGCAGCTGATAGCTGTCGCGCACCGGAGCCGAGCACCCTTCGATATAGCTGACGTAGCTACCTTCATCCGCCACCAGAATAGTGCGTTCGAACTGTCCGGTTTTTTCGGCGTTAATGCGGAAATAGGTGGAGAGCTCCATCGGACAGCGCACGCCTTTCGGCACGTAGATAAAGGTCCCGTCCGACGCCACCGCCGCGTTGAGCGCGGCGAAGAAATTATCGTTACTCGGTACCACGGTGCCGATGTACTTTTTCACCAGCTCGGGATGATCATGAATCGCTTCGCCAAAGGAGCAGAAAATAATCCCCTGCTCCGCCAGCTTTTCACGATAGGTGGTCGCCACCGAAACGGAGTCAAAAATAGCGTCTACGGCGACCTCTTTCCCCTCGCGCACGGGGACGCCGAGCTGATTGAACGCCTCTTCCACCTCTTTACTGAGGAAGCTGTTCTCCGCACCGGTCTGCTGTACTGCACCGGGCTGCGAAGCACACGTATCATCGCAGCTGCCGCAGGATGGCGCAGAGTAATAGCTGTAATCCTGATAATTCAGCTTGTCATAATGGGCTTTCAGCCAGTGCGGTTCTTCCATCTCCAGCCAGGCACGGTAAGCGCTCAGGCGGAACTCCAGCATCCACTCGGGTTCGTTGCGTTTGGCCGAGATGGCGCGCACGACATCTTCGTTGATACCTTTCGCCAGCTCATCGGTCTGCAGCTGCGTGAAGAACCCTTCTTTATAATTAAGGTGCCCGCCGCTCCAGGTATTTACATCACTCGTTGCTTCAGTATTACGAGACATAGTACCGCCTATACCCCAAAGCTTTCGCCGCAGCCGCATTCGTTCTGGGCTTTCGGGTTATGAAATTTGAATAACTGGTTTAAACCTTCCCGTACATAATCCACTTCCGTGCCGTCAATAAACGGCATGGCCTGCAGCGCGACGTACAGCTTCGCACCGTCGGTTTCAAAGACCAGATCATCTTTTTCGGGTTCGGTCACAGTATCCAGCACGTAGCCAAAGCCCGCGCAGCCGGTCTGCTTAACGCCTAAACGTACGCCGAGGATCTCGGGCTTTTTCGCCACCAGCTCGTGGATATGCGCTGCCGCCGCAGGCGTGAGCGTCAAACCGCGCCAGGCAAAATCGGCAGGATTGAAGGTTTCTGAATGCAGTTCCATAGGTCCACCTCATCTGATTAGCCATCAGGGCATAACACCATGTTAGTGATAACGATTATCACTTCAACCCTCTGTCAGCAGGGGCATTCGGCTAAACCGCCCTTTTTGTCTACTTTTATTAAGCATAGACCCTGTCTGAAGATGCGGGCGGGATGGATGTAATTGTTCAATACTTTGAAAAATAATGGCTTATTTAATCAGCGAGAAAGCGCAAAACGAGGACGTAAAATATGCATCGGAAATGCCTATTTTTAAGATAGCTTTTGCTCTGGAAAGGAGTAAAAACAAAAAAAAGGCCGCAAGGCCTCAGATAATCAGTGGTGAAATGAAACGCTAAATCCCTGCTCACGCCAGTGATCGAGCTGTTCCTGTTGACGGGGCGTTGGCGATGTTCCCGTCCAGACGAAGATTTTTTGCCCGGGGAACAGTTCAGGACGCGGCGAATCAATGGGTTCCGCCAGCACGTCAATATGCCAGCCTTTCTGGGCTAAACGCGCGGCTTCGAGCCAAAGATGTGTACGGTCATCGCATTCCCAGCCAATCAGCAGTGCGTCTTTACCCGCTTTCTTGCGCGATTCCGCGAGGCTTGCAATCGCAAATTCAATCAGGACACCGTCAAACAGACTCGCCATATGGCGTACGGTGTTTTGATCCTGATTCATTCGCTGACGGACGGGTGAAATGATGTTATCGATCAGCGCATCCATCGCGTGATCGCGGCGGAATTCACCGATTTTGGCGCGCAGCTTTGCCGGGCTGGCGTAACGCAGAACGGTCATCATCTCTTCCTGGAAAGAAGCCCAGTTACCCTGAGTCATCACTTCCTTATTTTCCAGCAAGGATTTTACTTTTCCGACCGAAACGCCGCTTTTCATCAGGCGCTTGATCTCTTCGATACGCAGGATATCTTCGTCGTCAAACTGACGATGACCCCCTTCGCTGCGCTGCGGCTTCAACAATCCATAACGGCGCTGCCAGGCACGCAGCGTAACGGGGTTGATACCGCATCGTTCGGCCACTTCGCCGATACTGTAATAGGCCATTAACTCCCTCACGCTCAGAACTTCCATACCTAACTACACCAACCTTATCAGATTGTACAACCCATTTGTAGAATTCAGACCTCATTTTGCACGGGTGAATGGCCTGCAAGGCCATCCAGCTGTTAATACATTGTTGTACAAATCTTGCCTGCCGTACAGTCAAGTCTACAGGTTTTTGTACAGCTTCGTCAGAAATCGTATTTTTTCTCTGGCCATGCGATAGACGGGATACCGCCGTGTCGGGGGCTGGCAAAAAGATGCCCCTGGAACTGAGAAATGCCCGCAGACTCCAGCCACATCCACTCTTCCGCCTTCTCCACGCCCACCGCGCAAAACTGTATTTCCAGTGAGGCACAGCATTTGATTATCGCCTGAATAATGGCCTGCCGTGGGCCACTTTTATGCACGTTCGCGACCAGATCGCGATTAATCTTAATTCTGTCCGGCTGGAATTGCGCCAGGAGCTGCAACCCGGCAAAACCGGCACCGAAGTGATCGATGGTTACGCTGATACCCGCACTTTTTAGCTGTCTGACCGAATGCGTAAACTCATCGAAACGGGAAATGGCTTCACTTTCGGTAAACTCCACCACAATTTGCTCCGGCACAAAGCCATTTGCATCAATAGCGGTGAGCAGAAAGTCCACGGCATTGGGCACGTTGACCAGCGTCATAGGCAGCAGGTTGATGGATAAAGTCTGATCCTGTAACCCCAGCGCGCTGGCCATGGAGAGAGCCACCTGTTTGCTTTGCAAATCAGAAGCATGCACTTCTTCACGCGTGCGATTGGCGAAATACGCTCCCGGTGAGTCACCGGATGGAGTGCGCAGAAGCGCTTCCCAGGAGACAACCTGCTGCATGAAAGGATCGACGATAGGCTGAAACGCAAAGCTACAGTCCGCCCCTTTTGCCACGACTTCAGGCTGCGCAGATAAGCGCGTTTCTTCCGGGACGAAATCCCAGGAATCCGCAGGCGGCAGCTCAAAATAGTTGGCTTTCTCTGTGGCCTCGACAAAGGTGCGGAAAAACTGCAGCGCACGGTCGTTGTAGGTCAACTGGTAGCGGGTTGTGCCTTTATCAAGCACCTGCTGGAGCACCTCTTCCCTGTCGTACTGGCGCAAATCAAAGAGTTCCATACCCGCTTTACCGAAACGCCGTGAAGGCCCGTGATCGCGCATCAGCTCGACCACATTATGGTGGCGCGTATCAGAGCAGATCTGTTCGTAGATGGACGTTACGTTTTCCGCAGGCCCTTCAAGCAATTGAAAAAAATGTGTGCCGTTGAACAGCAAGATCCCCGTGACGCTGGATTGCCGGTTTTTACTATTTGCAGCAGCGACCATATTTTCCAGCGCTTTCACTGGCACGTCCTCGCAGATGTGACTGCGGTAAATGATGGTTGTAAGCATGCGAGTCCTGGGGGGTTAAGGTTTGACCACAAAAACATGTGGGGAGACTTCTTTTTATAGCACATTAATTGCCTGACAAATAATTTACATCTCAATCATTTACGGCCGTTAATGGTGCATTTATGGGGCGCTGTACAACTTAACAGTGGCTCGTCAATTTGTACAATATATTCTGTAACATTACCGTTTCATGAACAACACGCAACAAATTGAAAAATAAAGAATTTATAAAATATATCCTAATTTTATTAAAAATCTGTACATTTTTTATGTACAGATTTGGAAATTGTGTATACCTTAAATGTAACGTTACTGATTACAAAATTTTACAGGAGCGAAACATGCAGCAGAAAGGTTACGTCGCAGATTCCGCAGCAGCGATCGCACAGTACTTCGAAAAAGCCGCGCTTCCCACTCAACAGGAAACGCTGGGACAAGTTGTGGTTGAAATCCTGAGCGACGGGCGAAACCTTAATCGCAAATCGCTCTGTACCAAGCTGTTAAGCCGCCTCGAAAAAGCCGATGGCCCTGAAGAGGAAGAGCACTATCACATGCTGCTTGGTCTGCTCTTCGAACGGTAAGGTTATGAATAGCAGTGACGCAGATAAGCTGACTGACCAGTTGATTGGGGAAGCCGTTCTTTCACTGTTGAAAGAGCACGGCCCGATCACCACTGAGGCTCTTGTACAGCGTCTGCGGGATATGAAAGTACATGAAAAGGATCCCCGGCGGCGGGAGACACTGGCGAAGGTGATTGCCGAAATCGGCTCAAACAGCTTGCCATTAAAACGTCGCAGAACCGCGCAAGGACGAATAACAAGAGAGGGACCTCTCAATGATAACCGAGACAATGTAGTGCCGTTATTTGGAAATGGAAAACCGTCCGATCCCAAAAAAATACATTGACTGCAATTTAACAGCTACGGTGAGAACAAATGAGACAAAATATTCAGCTTCAACCCGAATACCATTCTGCTTTTTTAGAAAGCGCGCTGTCGGAGTATTTCCGTCACGCAGGCGATCGTTTTGCTGAAGAGTCCGCTGTTTTTTCTACTGCAGTACGCTGTGTTCTGGCTTCCGAAGGCCATCTGTCAAATAAAGCCATCATTCTGTGGCTCATCCAGACGCTGGAAGCCACCCATGATGTTGTTCAGGCGGATGTTATTCGTAAGACGCTTGAAATCGTCGTGGGTTACACCATGGACGACCTTTAATTCCCAGCCGCTGCTCTCGTGTCATCGTCAAAACTGACGAACATTTGACGATGACACGTCCCCGCCCTCATAACACCCTGTAAATCAAGCACTTTAAATATGGCATGGTTTCTGCTTAATCCCATTTACGGGACTGGGCTTACCAGTCATTTTGCTTCATTTCTTAACAGGTCTGTTATTGATGAATAAAATCGCCAGCGTCTGCCCTTACTGTGGTGCAGGCTGCAAATTAAACCTTGTTGTTGAAAATAACCGTATCCTCCGCGCCGAAGCGGCAGAGGGGGTCACAAACCAGGGGACCTTGTGCCTGAAAGGATTTTACGGCTGGGACTTCCTCAACGACACCCGTCTGCTCACTCCCCGCCTGACCCAACCGATGATCCGTTATCGTAAGGGAGAGGCATTCACCCCCGTGACCTGGGAAGAGGCTATCCGCTACACCGCCCACAAGCTCAGCAGTATCAAAGCGCAATTCGGTCCGCGCGCGATCATGACCACCGGTTCATCACGCGGCACCGGTAATGAAACCAACTACGTGATGCAAAAATTTGCCCGTGCGGTGTTGAACACGAACAACGTAGACTGCTGCGCGCGCGTTTGTCACGGCCCTTCCGTGGCCGGTTTACAGGAGACACTTGGCAACGGCGCAATGAGTAATTCAATCAACGATATTGAAAACTCAAAATGTCTGCTGGTATTTGGCTACAACTGCGCAGACTCCCACCCTATCGTCGCCCGTCGCGTGCTGAAAGCCCGGGAAAACGGTGCAAAAATCATCGTCTGCGATCCGCGCCGCATCGAAACGGCGCGCATTGCCGACCAGCATCTGCAGTTGAAAAACGGCAGTAACATGGCGCTGGTCAACGCTTTTGGCTATGTGCTGCTGGAAGAGGAGCTGTACGACAAAAACTACGTCGCACGCTTTACTGAAGGGCTTGAAGCCTATCGGCAGACGGTCAAAGAGTATGCCCCAGAGCGGGTTGAACACCTCACCGGCATTTCCGCCAGTGACGTTCGTCAGGCAATGCGTACGTTCGCGGCGGCCCCTTCCGCCACCGTGATGTGGGGAATGGGCGTGACCCAGTTTGGTCAGGCTGTGGATGTGGTTAAAGGACTTTCCAGCCTGGCGTTGCTGACCGGCAACCTCGGTCGTCCTGCCGTCGGCGTCGGTCCCGTGCGTGGACAAAACAATGTTCAGGGTGCCTGTGACATGGGCGTGCTGCCGAATATGTTCCCCGGCTATCAGGATGTGACCGATCCCGCCGTCAGACAGAAGTTCGCCGATGCCTGGGGAATTGACGTCAACAAGATGGACGATCGCGTCGGGACGCGCATTACCGAAGTGCCTCACCTGGCGCTGGAAGGCAAGGTCAAAGCCTATTACATCATGGGGGAAGATCCGCTCCAGACGGAAGCCGATCTCGGCCTGGTCCGCAGCGGTTTTGACGCTCTCGATTTTGTCGTGGTTCAGGACATCTTTATGACCAAAACGGCGGAAGTGGCTGACGTGCTGCTCCCTGCCACCTCCTGGGGGGAACACGGCGGCGTCTTTACCTGTGCCGACAGGGGGTTCCAGCGTTTTGGCCAGGCCATTCAGGCCAGCGGCAACGTTAAGCGTGACTGGGAGATCATCAGCCTGCTCGCCACCGAAATGGGCTATCCGATGCACTACGCCGATAACCAGCAGATCTGGGACGAGATGCGCGCGTTGTGCCCTCTTTTCTATGGCGTGACCTATGAAAAAATGGGCGAAATGGGCCACGTGCAATGGCCGTGCCCGACGCTGGATCATCCGGGAACGCCATACCTGTACAAAGACAATCAGTTCGACACCCCAACCGGCAAGGGGCAGCTCTTTGCTGCACCGTGGCGCGCACCGGCAGAAACCCCTGATGATGACTACCCTCTTGTGCTCTGCACGGTGCGTGAAGTGGGACATTATTCCTGCCGATCAATGACCGGGAACTGCGCCGCGCTGCAAAGCCTGGCCGACGAACCTGGCCGGGTACAGATGCATCCAGCCGATGCGGATAAGCTGGGCATCCATGACGGCCAGCTGGTATGGGTTCGTTCACGCAGGGGCAAGGTCATCACCCGCGCCAGCATCAGTGAGCGTATCAACGCCGGTGCGGTCTATATGACCTACCAGTGGTGGATTGGCGCCTGCAACGAGTTAACGCAGGACAACCTTGACCCTGTCTCTAAAACGCCGGAAACCAAGTACTGCGCGGTAATGCTGGAAGCCATTGAGGACCAGCGCTGGGCGGAGGATTTTGCGGCGTCGTCTTACCAGACGATGAAAACGCGGTTGATCAATGCCGTGAACGTGTAAGGAAAAAAGGCTTAACGGTTTTGTAATTCGCAGAATCAGGGGCGCGATAATGAATGACACTATTGCGCCCCTGGTATGTTATTGGGAATACTGGTTAACCATGATGGTGAGTCAGATAGTCTCGCAACCGGTTTGCAGGGGTATTCTTCTCCACCATCCTGTGAATCAAAGCCACCAGTTCAAAATCACTGCGCAGGTTGAATTTTTGCATCAGCAAATATTTATGGGTAAAAATAGTTTTATCACTTGTTTTAAGCTTATTCGCGATCTGCCCTACCGATAATCCTCTGTAAAAATTCACCATAACGCGAATTTGCTGTGGCGATAATATTTTATGCTGGCATTCGCTGCAGCTTCTCTTCCTCCAGTGAAAGCTTGAGAGCTGTGTGCGGTACCATGCGATAAACAGCGTCTCGGTGATCCTGTCCAGCGACGCGCGGCGTGAGATAAAAATCATATCCTGAAAACAGGACGGATATGTCGAGAAACGGTGTTCATCATCCACCAGCCCAACCACAATTCCTTTTTTCCGCGCCTGTAATTCAGGATAACAGGTCAGGGTTTCCCCCTGACATAAAGAGAGAAAAATAATATCGGCGGCACTGACATTTTCATGAGAAAGTTCGCCGTCAAAGTGAAGCAGATGTTTGAAATTATGAAAGAAGAAATCCTCAAGAAAACACTGCAATCCCGCTCTGAAAAATGCGTCGGTCTCTTTAATCACAATATTCAGCATATCAGTTGTACTGCATCGTCATGACCACGACGGCACTGATGCTCCCCGGCGTCGTACCGCCGGTGAAGGATCTGACCGATGCCAGCATGGCTATCGTTGCCGTTCTGTCTGCTGAAACAGGTTGAGTGAGGCTTGCACCCGTTCCTTTCAGCACGCCTGTCGCGGCCTCACTCATCGCAATCGCAACGTGCGTGGCTGAACCGCTGTTCATGTAATAATCCGCTCCCGCATCCGGATCGGGAGTGCCGGTAAAGGAGACCGTCACGCTGCGCGTCCCCGTCGGACACTGGGTAAATAACAGGTTAAAGGGCACAGGATCGGATGAAGATCCCGGCGTAGCCATATTTGATGCCTGTATATTGCCAAGATTAATATTCAGACTGGCATTCCCTCCATTGAATATACACGGAGCGGCAATAATATTGCCGGTAACGCTGACATTAACGCTGTCCGCCGCAAAGATATTGCTGCTTATTACTGTGGCGGCGAGCGCGGCCGTGCGCAAAATATTCATCGCTTTATCCATCACTGATACGTCAAATTTAAGGTCGCAGAGGCATTGGCCGTGCCGGGCTCAACCGTCGTTTTTGTCTGGTAATAACGCGCCGTTAACGGAAATGTCTGCTGACCGCCCGCGGCAACGGTTAACGGCAGGCGCGTATTTAACGCCAGCGGCGTGCCGTTATAGAGCAACTGAACGCCAACCCCTTTCGCCGTGCCGGTATTCCCTTGCCTCGTAAGTGCCAGCACGCTCGTCGTCGCAACGTCCGGGTTCTGAATACCGCTGATCGAAACATTCACGTTGGCGCCAGGATCGCAGTTAAGTCCAAGATTTTGCGTATTCCGGGCGCCCGCCGGTGTGGTGCCCACCGTCGAGCCAAACGTCGCCGCAGAAATATCGCCGATAGGGAACGTCAGCTGCGGGGTGGTGATGCTGCAGGCCAGCACGTTAACCGTTCCCCCCAGCAGCGTGGTCGTCAGAGCATCACGGTAAATGCCATCGCTCCCCTGCAGCATCACCACGCCCAGTACTCCCGGCGTGAGTGAACCTGACGCGACCGGTCCGGTCACGATAAGTTCTATTTTACCGCCCCACCATTCGACATAGCTGGCCTGTGCGGTATAGGAAAAGGTATTGGTCGGATTTTCAAAATATCCCCCAGATGAAAAACGAATACCAATTCCACTTACGTTTGTGTCATAGACGTGATTTCCGAAAGCGCTCTGGGTTGCATTCAGATATCGCATGCTAAATCCCAGCATTACCGGACTCGTGCATCCCGTTAAATAGGCGCTGGTGATTGACGCATTACGCGAAAATAAAACGGTACCAACGGCCACATCGCGCTGCACCGTAATGGTGCCGATGGACAACGTAGATTCCTGGGGCGTAATCGTCGTGCAGGTGCCTGCATGGGCACTGCTCCAGCCTGCTGCGATACACAGCAGAAATATCATCGTAATTAAGCGCATTTTAAAAAACCCTAAAGACAATTGACGTTGAGTTCGGTAATTCCGCCTGCCGATGATGGCGGAGGGAGGACGAACGGTGCGCGGCATTGCCGGTCGCTTTCCGTCCCCCAGGTAACAACGACCGTTCCCCGTGCATCCAGACCGGTGAGATAGACCTGTCCTTTATCGCCAACAATAACGCTGCTGTTATCGACACCGTTCAGGCTCGCCATTGCCCCGAAGGGAACAAATTGGCCGTTATGCGTTAAATTAAACAACACCCGGCGCCCAACCTTCGCCTGATAATCAGCCACCACGATCGCGCCACGCGTCGGGGTCACTGTGCGGGTATTAATCTCCAGCTCAACATCATCCGGCATACTTTCCGGAGCAAGGGCGATCTCATTTTTACGGTAAACGGAGAGATTACTGACCACCGTATAGCCCCGGTAATCCGTTTCGACCCCCGCCTGATTACGGATATCAACATCGTGCGCACCCGGGGCGCTAATCAGCACATTGGTCTCACCGAGAGGCTGTGAGAAGGTGATCCCTTCCCGGTGAGCGAGAACGCCTCCCTGCAGGCCATAGTTAAGGCGCTCGCTGTTTTTGTCATAGCTGTAGCCCGCCGTCAGTTCAGCGTAGGTTCCTTTATAATCACCATTCAGGTTGCCCGTGTAGCCCACGCCATCCGACCCGTACCCCTGCTGCACGTTCCAGTTCAGCGCATGGTTTTCCAGCGCCACCCCGTTCAGACCGATGTTGTGTGTGGTGCCGTTAAGCTGACTGGCGCTCACGCCATAGTTAGCCCAGGTTTGCGGCAAAAATTTCTCAAGGGGAATACTGACGTTGAAAGCCAGGAGCCGATCGCTGTCGTATCGTTTATTACCATGATAAGAACCCGCACTGCCGTTTTTACTGTAAGTCCAGGTCAGTCCGTAACTGATGTTGTGCCAGTAGTTGTTGTAACCCAGGCTGTATGACGCCATCGTTTTACCCGAATTCCAGTAGTCTTCACGGGCCGCGCTCAGGGTCAGCGAACCCAGATTGTTGCCCAACGTCTGGCTCATCGTCAGTTCGGCCCGGTTGCGACGCCGGTCCTGAAGCGCAGTGCTGTCACCCCAGGAATCGAGGATCTCCTGCATGCCGTAGTAACCGCGGGTCGAGTAGCGGTAGCCTGCAATCGAAAACTGGGTCCCGGTCCCCACAAAGTTCTTGCTGTAACGCGCGCGCCAGGATTGCCCGTTGGATTTTTTGCCGTCCTGCGGGGTGGACCAGGCCTGGGTCACGTCCGCAGAAATCGCACCCAAATCGCCCATGTTTTTCCCAAGCCCGGCTGCGACAGACTGGTATTTGCTCGACGCCTGCAACCCACCGTAGAGCGTGAAGCCCTGCGAAAGACCATAGATCCCGGTGATTTGCCCAAACGGCGTCTTATCAACGTTATGGTTATAAGAGCGGTACTGGCCCCCAGTCAGCGCATATTTCAGGCGCCCCTCGCGCTGTAATACCGGCAACGAGGCATACGGTAGAGTGAAATGTTGCTCACTGCCGTCAGCTTCCTTAATGGTGACATCCAGATCGCCCGCGCCGCCCGTGGGGTACATATCCGTAATTTCAAATGCACCAGGCGCAACATAGGTCTGATAAATCTGATAGCCATTTTGCCGCACCACCACCTGGGCATTGGTCCGCGCGATACCGCGAACCACGGGTGCATAGCCTTTCAGCGAATCCGGCAGCATGTCGTCGTCGGAAGCCAGTTGTCCGCCGCGAAACGGCATACTGTCGAACACGTCTGCGGGCGCGGCGCTATCGCCCAGGGTGAGCTGTGCGTTGAGCGGGATAATGGCCCGCTGTGCGTAGGTGTAGACGGTATCCCACGTGTCCTGGCCCGTCTCATCCCGCGACCAGGTGGTGTAGTTGCGCAGCCGCCACGGCCCAACGTTAATGCCCGGGCGTAAGTTGGCGTATTGACTGTTACTGTTCTTAATGCCGGCCTGTTTTGCCCGGCTGTTCGCCCCGCTCAGGCTGTAGTTGAGCATCGCGGCGGTGATCCCTTCATCCCATTGTTCCGGGGAAACATACCCTCGTGCAGGCAGATCGATCGCGGCCTGAGGAATACTGATGACCAGCCGCTGCGCGCCGAACTGAAAATCGGTACTGGCATGCGGGATTGCCTGCAGGTTGACACAGGATGTCGTTTCGCTCGTCAGGCCGGGGAACAGTGCGGTTTTGACGCCCCAGCTTTTTAGCTGTGCAATACTCAGGCAAGGCAGCAGGCTGTCATTTCCCTTCTCATCGTTTACTGCAATAAAATCAATATCGCCCGTCTCAATAAGCTGGTCGTCAAGAATGATATCAACATGGTATTTCCCTGGTGCCTGCGAACCGGATTCAAACGCAGATAAATCGGCTTTTGCCATCCCGGGATTATCCAGCTCCACCAGCTCGGCGTTAAAGGTTTCCCGGGCATGCGCCACAGATACAGCATGCGTCAGCGCGAAGGTGATATAAACAGCCAGACGCGCGGGTTGCATTTTTATATTTTTCGTTGCCATCATCATAAACCTGACCCACTAATGAGAGCGCCCGTTTTTCAACTATTAAAAACTGGCCTGGTGTCTTATTCCCGGGCTGCCATAATCGTTAATCACGCTGAACTGGATCTGATTGCCAGAAATGCCGGGCGGTAAGCTAAATGCAGCCACTGCGCCCGGCGCCACCCATGAGGCCTCCTCCAGTTTTTTACCCCCGACGTTTATGTCATTAAAGTTAATGACATAGGGTGTAGGATTAGAGACCTGGATTTTATTTCCGCTGCGGGACCAGGTTAATTTATTTACCTGTTCCTCCGGCGTTGACGCCTTCAGCTTTTCCGGACGATAAATAAGCTTGATGCGTGTCTTCACGGCAATCTGCAATGAATTAACCTGTTTCGTGGCTGACGGTATCGCTTTAATGTTCAGCCAGAACAGACTTTCCTTATCTTGCGGCAACGAGCCGGTGAGCAAAATACGTTCAATATTCTGCTGACCACCGTTAAGCCTGTAGAGCGGTGGGGTGATGATAAAAGGCGCTTTATTAGCATTACCTTCTGGCATCTCAATCCAGGACTGGATTAAGTAAGGGGCTTCATCCGCATTATTGATGCTGATGGAGGCTTCTTTTTTTCCACCATCAAAAATAACGCGGGTACCGCCAATAATAACCCCGGCAGAAGCCTGTGACAGCGACGCCATAATAACAGCCGCGCTCAGCAGGGCTTTGCTAATAACATTCATTTTGAACCTCTTGATACAAGGGGACAATGACTGCCCCCACACAACACCTTGCGGAGCGGACTTTTTGCTGCTGAGTAATTAGTTATAAACAACAGAGAAGTTAGCGACGGAGTTTGCAGGACCGGATGTTACCGCTGCTGCCGTTGAAATATACTGCGCATAGAAATCCAACGTATTGTCAGCACTGCTGCTTAACGAATAGTTGTAGCTATTGCTGCTATGCAGCGGCAGGTCAGCTTTATCAGCAGTCATCAAATTGATGGCAACCCCGGTTGCGGCACCGGCGACGGACGTATCAATCGCCAGCAGATCCGTATTGGTCATATCGGGCGTGCCGTCAAAACGGACTTTGGCACTGGTCACGGTTACCGGACAATTCTTCAGAATAATATTGAATTTCGTTGCCGCCGTTCTTGAACCGGTGGTTGGAAATTCTGTTTTATAATAATCACCTAATACCACCACCTGGTTTTGAGAGGCCACCGCAACATCGCAGGCTGAATCCAGGATGTTGCCATTAAAGTTTACGGTGCCCGCAGCCGCAAAGGCATTGCCCATCATTAAGGCGGAACCTGCCGCTACCATTGCTAAAATAATATTCTTTTTCATAATCATCATGTTCCTGTTTACTGGATAACTTTATTTATTATTGAAATTCACGTAGCAGAAAGCCGATAAAAGAACCCGTTAACATTCTTTTATTTCCCAATCGATGGCATAAGGTCTTTCTGACTGACTGGATAAAATTTATATAATCATTTTCCTGAAAACAACTTTTTGATGGTCTAGCTGTAGACTGTGATTTAACGAAAAAACAACATTTATCACAGCAGAAAATTATCGAATAGTGAGCGAGTCTAATTGTAGACCCGACACACTTTCTCCTGTGATTCAGAACGTTAGACTCCTGAGATCCCCCGGTCTACTTTTAGACCTGCGGGGAATATTCCCTGAGTTCTTCATTTTTAAGATAATTCCCTTCGCAGATCAAAAATTGATCATACAAAGCGTCGCAGTGAGGTATCTTATGAATACGCGTTTAACCACCCAACTGAATAATCACCAGTCCTCAGTTCTGGATTTAAAACCGTTCGCCCATATAGACACGCTGATTAAACATGTTTTGCCTGTGGCCAACAGAATGATCATCGGCCGTGGCGAAACGGTACATTATTATAAAGATGATATTCGGCAATGCTTTCTGCTTCTCCAGGGGAGCGTGGCGCTTCATCGGCGCGGCGACGGCATTGTTTTAAACTCTGAATCTACTCCTTTTATTCTCGGTGTCAGCAGTCAGTTTTCCTCTGAGCACCTGTATGTCCGGGCGCTGGAGACCGCAGAGATCGCCCGCGTGCCGCTGGAGAGCTTCAATCAAATTGTGTCGCAACATAATTTATGGGAGCACTTTTCTAAGCTGCTTATTTATACCGCCTCGCGGGTCTACGAACATTGCGCGCAAATATCGCAAATGTCGGCCTACGATATTATCCGCTTCCAGCTTGTAGAACTGATGCAGGAACCCGACGCAATCCGGTTAAATACGACGGCGGCAGCCTACATCAAAAGCCGGACCTATCTTTCGCGCAGCGGAATTATGCGTATCCTCTCGGAACTGCGCACCGGGAAGTACATCACCATGGAGCGTGGCGTGTTGCTCGACATTCATCATCTGCCACGAAAATATTGACCGCCACCGTGCCGCCAGAGACGATAGACGCTATACTTAGCCAGGTTTATTTAAAGGTTAGCAGCGACCATGTCCCTTCCAGAAACGCCTCAACGTGGCTCCCCCTACGCGCAAGAGCTTATTTCTCACTTACTGCCTGATTGTACGACACGACAAACCGCTCGCGGCGAACGGCTTGACCTTCAGATCGATGGTCAGGGAATGTGCTATTTAATTCTTGAGGGGACGGTCGCTATCTACAGAAGAAGCGACGATATGATGCTCTCCACGGCCCGCAGCCCCGCCCTCTTCGGCCTCGCTAATCTGACCGACATTTATTTTAATGACTACCTCAAGACCGTAAGCCCTTGCCTGATAGGCACGCTCACCGCCGAGCGGGTTAATGACATCATCAAAGAAAAGGCCTTGTGGGGGCTGCTTTCAAAACAGCTCATGTTTGTTTATAGCCGTCTTTATAACAACGTGATGCCTCAGGGGGCACCGACGGCGTATGAGATGATTCGCCAGCAGCTCATAAAGCTGATGGAGGAAGATGAGAGCTATCGCGGCAGCGTGACGGCGGAAAGGTATATCAGGGAGAAAACCCAGCTCTCCCGAAGCGGGGTCATGCGCATTCTGGCCGATTTAAAAACCGGCGGGTTTATCGAAATGGAAGAAGGTCGTCTCCTTAAAATCAACAAACTTCCTGCCAGATACTGAATGTCAGGCACAAAAAAGGCCGCAATTGCGGCCTTTTCAACAACACTCACTCAATGGACGTGAACGCCCAACCGCCAAGCAAAGTAGATCTCTTCTTTCAATTCATTCGAAGAGAGCGCCAGCAAATCTGTAAATTCCAGCTCAAGCTGTTTCAGCTTTTTCAGGTACTGCGCCGGAGACAGGTTGCTCTTATCGCGACGTAAATATTCAATTGCCAGCTGTGTTGGGGTTATTTCAGTATCCATGATGTCCTCGCTTATGTACAAATCCTGAGCAGTATATCACAACCTGCTGGCTAGTTTTTGACCAAAGGCAATTCATCTGAAAACTTTACACGACCGCCGTCGTCAGACGCGACGAGCAGCAGAGGCGATCCTGCTCATCGAGGATATCAATCTGCCACGCCTGGTGACGGCTGCCGGCATGGAGCGCGCGGCAAATACCCCGTACGCGTCCGCTGCGCACTGAGCGAATGTGGTTGGCATTCACCTCAAGCCCGACGACCTTCTGCTCACCTTCGGTGCAGAGATACCCTGCAACCGAGCCCAGCGTTTCGGCCAGCACGACGGACGCACCGCCGTGCAATAAACCAAACGGCTGATGAGTCCGATGATCGACAGGCATTGTGGCCTCAATATCATCGTCGCCAATGCGGGTAAACTGGATATCCAGCAGCCCAACCATATTCCCCTCGCCCATGGCATTCAGCGCCTGCAGCGTGACGGCACGTTTCCAGATCATCCAATTATCTCCAGTAAAGCCTGTAATGGGTGGCGTACGCCGTTACCTTCTACCCGTTTCACCTGGCTGCGGCAGGAGTAGCCCGTCGCCAGACAGCGGTTTCGCGGCAAACGCTGCATGGCCTGGTGCCAGGACAGCTCATAGATGCCGAGCGAGTTGGCGTGGTTTTTCACTTCATGACCGTACGTACCGGCCATCCCACAGCAGCCCACGTTAACGCTCTCCAGCTTCGCCCCGAACCGGGCAAAAATGGATGCCCACTGCGCCGGAGCGCCGGGCAGCGCCGTCACTTCCGTGCAGTGGCCGAACAGATACCATGGTTCACCGCTGACATCCTGAATCGCGCGCGCTTCCAGGGCTGACGGCAGCCACTCATGCACCAGCATGACGTGGAATTCGCCGCGCTTATCACCCAGCGTCTGTTTATATTCATCGCGATAGCAAAGCACCAGCGCCGGATCGACGCCGACCATGGGTATACCCAGTTGCGCCACACGGTTTAAGAAGTCAGCGGTTTTCCGCGCGGTCTTCGCAAAACGCGTCAGGAAGCCTTTAATGTGCTGCGCCTTGCCGTTGGGCGAGAACGGCAGAACCACGGGCTGATACCCCAGTTTTTCGGTCAGGCGGATGAAGTCCGCGACCACCTGGGCGTCGTAGTAGCTGGTGAACGGATCCTGCACCACCAGCACGACATTCGCTTTTTGCTCGGGGGTGAGCGCCTCAAGCTGTTCCAGGGTCATGTTTGCCGAGCGATGCCCGACAAGCTGGCGCTGCAGAGACGGCACCGACAGCAGCGGCAGATCGACCATACCGATATGCTTTTCGGAGAGCTTGCGCACCAGCGGCTGGTTGATAAAGAAGTTAAAGGTCTTAGGCGCGCGCGCCATCAGCGGTGCGTAACTTTCCACGGTTGCCACCAGATGGTCTCGCACCGGGCGCAGATAGCGCGTGTGGTAGAGCTGCAGGAAGCGCGAGCGGAACTCCGGCACATCGATCTTAATCGGGCATTGCGTCGAGCAGGCTTTACAGGCCAGACAGCCGGACATCGCCTCTTTCACCTCATGGGAGAAATCATACTCGCCTTTACTGGCATGCCAGCTATTGCGGGTGCGCTCAATCAGCGAGCGCAGGCTGGCCCGTTTTTCCGGTATCTGCTGCTCCAGCCTGAGCGGATCAACGCCGCGATCGGCCAGCAGGCGCAGCCATTCGCGCACCAGGGTCGCCCGCCCTTTCGGAGAATGGATACGGTTGCTGGTGATTTTCATCGACGGACACATCGGGCTTTTCACATCGAAGTTAAAGCACAGACCATTGCCGTTACACTCCAACGCGCCGCGCCAGGAGGCACGTACCGCAATTGGGATCTGCCTGTCGTAAGTCCCGCGTTTTACGGCATCCACCTGGCGCATTGGCGCATCCACGCCTTCAGGCGGGCAGATCTTTCCGGGATTGAGGCGGTTATGCGGGTCGAAGGCCGCTTTGACCTTGCGTAATTCCGCATAGAGCTGTTCGCCGAAGAAGGCCGGGCTATATTCCGCGCGGAACCCTTTCCCGTGCTCCCCCCACAGCAGACCGCCATATTTGGCGGTCAAGGCCACCACATCGTCAGAGATCTGCTTCATTAGGATCTCCTGCTGCGGGTCGCACATGTCCAGCGCCGGGCGCACGTGCAGCACCCCGGCATCGACGTGGCCGAACATGCCGTAGCTCAGGCCGTGGCTGTCCAGCAACGCGCGAAACTCAACGATATAATCCGCCAGATGCTCAGGCGGCACGCAGGTGTCTTCGGCAAACGGAATCGGCTTCGCTGCGCCTTTTGCATTACCGAGCAGGCCCACGGCTTTTTTACGCATCGCATAGATACGCTCAATACCGGCCAGATCGTTACAGAGCTGCCAGCCAATCACGCCGCCTTCACCCTGCGCAATTAGATCATCCAGACGCTGGCAGAGCGTCGTCACCTGGCTTTCAATCAGTTCCGCGTCATCGCCAGCAAACTCCACGATATTGAGACCCAGCATCTCTTTATCCGGCACGTCGGTAATCAGCTCCCGCACGGAGTGCCAGACAATGTCCTCCCGCGCCAGATTCAGCACTTTAGAGTCGACGGTTTCTACCGACAGCGCCTGCGCCTCAACCATAAACGGTGCATTACGCAGCGCGGAGTCGAAGGAGTCATATTTGACGTTCACCAGACGACGCACCTTCGGTAAACGGGTGATATCCAGCCGCGCCTCGGTGATAAACGCCAGCGTGCCTTCAGAGCCGGTCAACACCCGGGTTAAATCGAACTGCGTCAGATCGTCGTTAAAGACGTGACGCAAGTCGTAGCCCGTTAAGAAGCGGTTCAGTTTGGGGAATTTATCGAGGATCAGCTGGCGGTTGTCACGACAGCGCTCCAGCACCGTGCGATAAACACGCCCGATGGTGGTGTTGTCTTTACCCAGCGTTTCCGCCAGTTCGACCGGCATCGGCTGGGTATCAAGAATATCGCCACCCAGCAGAACCGCACGCACGCCCAGCACGTGATCGGAGGTTTTTCCGTAGACCAGTGACCCCTGACCGGACGCATCGGTATTGATCATGCCCCCAAGGGTCGCACGGTTACTGGTGGAGAGTTCCGGCGCGAAGAAGTAACCGTAAGGCTTGAGATACTGATTTAGCTGATCTTTGATGACGCCCGCTTCAACCCGCACCCATCCCTCTTCAGGATTGATCTCAATGATGCGGTTCATATAGCGCGACATGTCAATAATAATGCCCTGGTTCAGCGCCTGACCATTGGTCCCGGTGCCGCCGCCACGCGGCGTAAAGACCAGAGAGGCGAACCGCTCTTGCGTGGCCAGCCGGGCAATCAGCGCCACGTCGGCGGTTGAACGAGGGAAAACGACGGCATCGGGAAGAAGCTGGTAGATACTGTTATCGGTGGCCATCGTCAGCCTGTCGGCATAGTTCGTGGCGGTATCACCTGTAAAACCCTGTTGCTCCAGTGCCTGCAAAAAATTAAGCACCAGTTGAACGACGCCAGGTGCCTGAGAAATCTGTGGGATCATTACTGTCGACCCTAATTAGAGTAATGTGAAATCGTTTGCGTTGTGTCTGGAAAGTTTTATCACATTTTTTTCTTATGTGCTTCGTAGAATTACGGGCAAAATCCGCCTGTCAAAAACCGCTGAGATCATTAATGATTAGAGAGACGCGGTTTTCCGTTCCCGCCAGCCATACTGGCGTTCTTTTAAGGAAAGTTTTATTTATGGTCAATGTTCGCCAGCCCAGGGATGTTGCGCAAATTTTGCTGTCGGTGCTGTTCCTGGCCCTCATGATTATTGCCTGCTTGTGGATCGTTCAACCCTTTATTCTCGGCTTCGCCTGGGCCGGAACCGTTGTGGTGGCTACCTGGCCTTTGCTGCTGCGTTTGCAGAAACTGCTGTTCGGCCGTCGCGGTCTCGCCGTACTGGTGATGACGCTACTGTTGTTCCTGCTGTTTATTATTCCGATTGCCTTGCTGGTTAATAGCCTGGTGGACTCTAGTGGTCCGGTGATTCGTGCCGTTACCAGTGGCGATTTGACGCTGCCGGATCTCGCCTGGCTGAACAGCATCCCTGTTGTGGGTGCCAAACTCTATAGCGGCTGGCACAGCCTGCTGGAGATGGGCGGCAGCGCGCTGATGGCGAAAGTGCGTCCGTATATTGGCACCACCACCACCTGGTTTGTGGGTCAGGCGGCCCATATTGGTCGCTTTATGATGCACTGTACCCTGATGCTGCTGTTCAGCGCCCTGCTCTACTGGCGCGGCGAGCAGGTGGCGTTAGGCGTTCGTCACTTTGCCACCCGACTGGCGGGCAAACGCGGCGATGCCGCCGTGCTGCTGGCGGCACAGGCCGTGCGCGCCGTGGCGCTTGGCGTGGTGGTAACGGCCCTGGTACAGGCGGTGCTGGGCGGTATCGGCCTGGCGATTTCCGGTGTCCCGTACGCGACCGTCTTTACCGTTGTCATGCTGATGACCTGTCTTGCGCAACTGGGCCCCTTACTGGTGCTGGTTCCCAGCATTATCTGGCTTTACTGGACAGGTGACACCACGTGGGGAACGGTTCTGCTGGTGTGGAGCTGCGTGGTCGGCACCATGGATAACGTGATTCGCCCCATCCTCATCCGCATGGGCGCAGACCTGCCGCTGATTCTGATCCTCTCCGGGGTGATCGGTGGGTTGATTGCCTTCGGAATGATTGGCCTGTTTATTGGCCCGGTACTGCTCGCCGTGACCTGGCGTCTGTTCTCCGCCTGGGTGCATGAAATTCCACCGCCGGAAACTGACCCGGACGTGATTCTGGGCGAACTGGAAGAGAAGAACACGCATTAAGTTTTGTTGCCGGGTGGCGCTAACGCTTACCCGGCCTACATTCTTCCCCATAATACTTAAACGCTGCTAAAGTATTTATTCGTTGTACACTGGTCAGACCCGCCCTTTCAACAGTAAGTCTGCTATAAACCTCAAGAAATCTTTACTTCTCTTTAACTATTGAGACGAATCTGATCGACGCTAAAAGCGCACATGCCTACTATTAGCTCACGGTTATAGATCAACACCTTGATTTATAAGCATGGAAATCCCCTGAGTGAAACAACGAATTGCTGTGTGTAGTCTTTGCCCATCTCCCACGATGGGCTTTTTTTTATCCTGACTACGCGCGTGTCACTTCACAGGTACTGATCATCCGCCATTCAGCAGGTACAACCCGCGTCTCCCCGGTGACGTTGACCGACACGATCTCACGGATGTCCGCCGACGATGCGCCAATCTGCAGTTCAAACTCACCCGGCTCAACAATGCGCTTGCCATCACGACGGGTGAAATTAAACATCTCCACCGGCAGCGTAAAGTTCAGCGTGGCGGTCTCCCCCGGCGAGAGCGTGACGCGCTGGAAGGCCTTCAGCTCCTGGAGCGGTCGTACCTGCGTGGCGACCTTATCCCTGACGTAAACCTGCACCACTTCGCTGCCGCTGCGTTCGCCGTTATTGGTGACATCCAGACTGATGACCACCTCGCCGTCGACTGGCACGCTCGCTGCCGCTACCTTCGCGGCTCCCCAGCTAAATTGCGTCCAGCCGAGACCGAAACCAAACGGATAACGTGCACCGAAGTGGAACGCGAACGGCGTCCCGCCGCTTTTCAGCTTGTGATTGTAGTAATACGGCATCGCGCCGGCGCTTTTCGGCACGCTCACCACCAGGCGCCCCTGCGGCTCGGCGCGACCGGTTAGCACGTCCGCAATCGCCCAGCCACCTTCCTGCCCTGGCGCCCATGCCATCATCAACGCCGCGACCTTATCCTCCAGCCCCTGCAGGTTGTAGGGACGCCCGCCGGTCATGACAACGATGACCGGTTTTCCGGTTGCCACCAGCGCGTCCAGTAGCTGTTGCTGCACGCCGGGCAGGTTTAGCGAGTCGGTATCGGAGCCTTCCCCTACCGTGCCGCTCTGGAACAGCCCAGCGAGGTCGCCGACGCAGGCCACCACCACATCACTCTGCTGCGCAGCGTTTACCGCCTCGGGGATCAAGGCGGTGCTCTGCGACACCGGTGACTGCTGCATCGGTTTACCGCCGCTGTCGCCAGGGAAGACAGGTGCACCCGCCATGCGTTTTTCGATAATGTGACACCCTTTGGCGTAGCGCACGTTCGCTGCGCCCAGGTAATGTTCCAGCGCCGCGCGCGGAGTCGTCACCTGCGAAGTCTCCTCCACCATATCGCTGATAATCAGGTGAACCGGGAAACTGTAGCCGCTGAGCAGGGCCAGCGGATCGTCTGCGGTCGGGCCCACCAGCGCCACGCGCGGTTTTCCACCGAGGGGCAAAATGCCGTTGTTTTCCAGAAGCGTGACAGATTGCGTCGCCACGTCCCGCGCGACCTGGCGGGTTGCTTCGTTTTGCAGATCGATCCCGTTTTCGTCGGCATACGGGTGTTCAAACAGCCCCAGCCGGAATTTTTCGGTCAGCACGCGCCCCACGATTTCATCGACTTTGGCCATGGAAATCAGCCCACGCTCAACGGCCTCTGCGAGGTGTCGTGCGCAGTCATCTTTCGGCAGTTCAACATCAAGCCCGGCGTTAAATGCCAGTGCGGCCGATTCCGCCGCATCGTGGGAAATGCCATGGTGCTGGTGCAGCAGGCTGACGCCGCCATAATCCGCGACAATGATGCCGTCGAAACCCCAGTGCTCACGCAACACGGTGGTCAACAGGAAGCTGTCACTGTGTCCCGGCTGATTATCAATGTCATGATAGGCGGGCATCACCGAACCGGCATTGGCCAGCTTGACCGCCATTTCAAACGGCAGCAGGAAGGTGTCGTTCAGCTCGCTAAAGCCCAGGTGGACCGGAGCATGGTTGCGCGCCCCTTCGCTGAACGAGTGACCCACGTAATGCTTAAGCGTCGCCAGCAGATCGCGCTTGTCGCCCTGCAACCCTTTGACGTATGCCGTCGCCATCACCCCCACCAGCCACGGATCTTCCCCGAAGGTCTCTTCGGTGCGCCCCCAGCGCACGTCGCGGGAAACGTCCAGTACCGGGGCCAGCCCCTGCTGGCAGCCCACAGAGCGCGCCTCTTTGCCAATCTGCTCTGCTGCACGCTGCACAAGTTCAGGGTTCCAGGTGGAACCGTAATTCAGCGAGGACGGGAACAGCGTTGCGTCTTTGCACAGCAGTCCTACCAGGCACTCCTCGTGGAACAGCGCCGGAATGCCGAGACGGGTCTCTTCCATCATCATACGTTGCAGGCGGTTCGCCGCGCGCACGCCGGTTTTTGCGTCAACAATATGGGTGCCCAGCGGGCGGGTGATCTGCCCGACGCCCAGTTTTAGCCGTTCCCCGAGCGACGCCTGCTCGCTCACACCGGCGAATTCGTCGCTCAGATCGCTTCGCTCGCGGTGGTTACCGTTTTCGTCGAGGATCAGCCAGTAGGCATGCATCTGGGCGAACTTCTCTTCCGGGGTCATACGCGCCAGTAAATCGGCGACGCGCTCGTGCACGGGACGTCCCGCGTCCTTATAGATAGCTGTCATGTTTTACTCCTGTAGTGCGGAAGGGGTTGCCGGGCTGAGCTGCCCCGCTTCGGGTCTTACCTCACGCTTGCTGGCCAGCTCACGGGCGATGGAATCCACCAGCCGGCTGTTAAGCTTGTAGATGGAAAGTAGCGCCACCATGCAGAGGAACAGCGCGCAGGGGATAAGGGTGAAAAGCGCGTTAATGGTCGACAATACGTGCGGCGTCTGGGCTGCCTGGCCCGGCGCGTAATCCACCATGCCCAGTACCCAGCCCACCACCGCCCCGCCCAGCGCCAGGCCAAATTTAATGGCAAACAGCGCGGTGGAGAAGACCAGCCCGTCCAGGCGACGGCCGCTGCGATGCTCTTCGTAGTCGACCACATCGGAGAACATGGTCCACTGGAGCGGCGTGGTGAGGTTTTGAATAAAGCTAAAGACAATGTTAAGGCCGAAGATCAGCCAGACCTGCGAAGGCGGCAGGAAGAAAATCAGCGCGCCGAAAATGACGAAGGAAATAATCGTCCACTGGTAAGCACGAACGCGGTCAAATTTACCCAGCAGCCGTTCAGATAATAATGCGCCGCTTAAGGAGGCCACCATTCCGGAAACAATAAAGGCAAAAACCAGATCCGGGCGCAACAGCACATAGTTCACGTAATACATCGTGGCGGAGCCGCGCGTTACCACCGCGGTCAGCAGCAAAATATTAAACAGGAACACAATACGCCACTGGCTGTTGCGGCCCAGCAGTTTTAAATCGGTGAGCATGGAGCCGGAGGTATCATTGCGCGGAGAATACCGCTCGCGGGTCATCAGGAAGCAGCAGAAGAACAGCACAATGCCCAGCAGCCCCATCAGGCTCATGGCATAGAAATAGCCTTTCTGCACGTTGCCCTGGCCCAGCAGTGAGACCAGCGGCAAGGCGATAACCGTCACAATCAACCCGCCAATAAATGACAGACCAAAGCGCCATGACTGCAGGGAGTGACGCTCGCGCGGGTCCAGCGTGAGTGCGCCCGGCATGGCGCAGTAAGGCACGTTAATCGCGGAGTAAATCAGGCTCAGGATAGCGTAGGTCAGGCAGGCATAAACGATTTTAGCCGTCGGCCCGACGTCCGGTACATAGAAGGTGATAAGGCAGCTCACGCCAAAAGGAATGGCAAACCACAGCAGCCAGGGACGGAAACGACCATGACGCGTCTGGGTGCGGTCAACCAGTGCGCCAATGCACGGGTCGACAAACGCATCAACCACGCGCACCACTAAAAACATGGTTCCCATAATGGCCGCGGGTAAACCAAAAACATCCGTATAGAAGTAAGCAAGAAATAACGTTGCCGTTTGCCAGACCAGCGCGCTGGCCATATCACCTAAGCCATAACCTATTTTATCTTTGGTACGCAATACAGAGGAAAGTGTCATTGTTATTTGCCTTTTTATCAGGTTAAAACGTATTTCAACCAGTTGCGCATCTTCTGAAGAGAAATGCGCAGTAAGGCTCAAGTATTAGCAACGCTTTGCGCGCTAACAATTGTCTAAATTAACAGACAAATTATGATATTTGGTTTTTTACTTTATTTGTGATGGGGAGCAAATATGAAATGAAATAAAAAAGGCGAGGAATAATATCCTCGCCTTTTCGGGTCATGCTGGCGTTACTTGTTCAGTTCCGCCAGGCTCAGCCAGGTTTGCACCACGGTGTCCGGGTTCAGGGACAGGCTATCAATCCCCTCCTCCATCAGCCAGGCGGCAAAGTCTTCATGGTCAGAAGGACCCTGACCACAAATCCCGACGTATTTACCCTGTTTCTTCGCCGCACGGATGGACATGGAGAGCAGCGCTTTCACCGCCTCGTTACGCTCATCGAACAGCTCAGAGACCACGCCGGAGTCACGGTCCAGACCCAGCGTCAGCTGCGTCATGTCGTTCGAGCCGATAGAGAAGCCGTCAAAGTGCTCGAGGAACTGCTCGGCCAGCAGGGCGTTGGACGGGATCTCACACATCATGATGATCTTCAGTCCGTTTTCACCGCGCTTGAGCCCCTGACGCGCCAGCTCGTCCACTACCGCTTTCGCCTGATCCACCGTACGCACGAACGGGATCATGATTTCGACGTTGGTCAGCCCCATGTCGTTGCGCACGCGTTTCACCGCTTCACACTCCAGCGCGAAGCAGTCGCGGAAGCTGTCGGACACGTAGCGTCCGGCGCCGCGGAAGCCCAGCATTGGGTTCTCTTCTTCCGGCTCGTAGCGCTCACCGCCGACCAGGTTAGCGTATTCGTTTGACTTAAAGTCAGACAGACGGACGATCACGCGTTTCGGGTAGAACGCCGCGCCCAGCGTGGCGATCCCTTCGGTCAGACGGCCAACGTAGAACTCTTTCGGCGAGTCGTAGCCTTTCATCATCTCGCGGATTTCATTCTGCAGTTTCGCGTCCTGGTCGTCAAACTCCAGCAGCGCACGCGGGTGCACGCCAATCATACGGTTGATGATAAATTCCAGACGCGCCAGGCCAACGCCTTCGTTCGGCAGGCAGGCGAAGTCAAACGCACGGTCCGGGTTACCGACGTTCATCATAATTTTCAGCGGCAGATCCGGCATGGTATCCACGCTGGAGCTCTTCACACTGAAGTCGAGGATATCGGCATACACGTAGCCCGTATCGCCTTCGGCACAGGAGACGGTTACGTTCTGTCCGTCCTTCATGCGTTCGGTTGCGTCACCGCAGCCGACAACCGCAGGAATACCCAGTTCGCGGGCAATGATCGCCGCATGGCAGGTACGACCGCCGCGGTTGGTGACGATGGCCGCCGCTTTTTTCATGATCGGTTCCCAGTCCGGGTCGGTCATGTCGGTCACCAGTACGTCGCCTGGCTCAATACGGTTCATCTCGCTGATGTCGTGGATCACTTTCACCGGACCGGCACCGATGCGGTGACCAATCGCGCGACCTTCAGCCACAATTTTGCCCTGGGCGTGCAGCGTATAACGCTCCATCACCTGACCGCGAGAACGGACGGTCTCCGGACGCGCCTGGACGATAAACAGCTTGCCGGTGTTCCCGTCTTTCGCCCATTCGATATCCATCGGACGGCCGTAGTGTTTTTCAATCTGCACCGCCTGCTTCGCCAGTTCCTGCACTTCGGCGTCGGTCAGGGAGAAGCGGTCGCGCTGCTCCTGCGGCACATCTTCAATCTTAACCTGCTTGCCATGCTCCTGGGTTGGAGCATAGATCATGCGGATTTTTTTCGAGCCCATGGTGCGGCGCACCACCGCCGGGCGACCCGCGGCCAGCGTAGGCTTGTGTACATAAAATTCGTCAGGGTTCACCGCGCCCTGCACCACCATCTCACCCAGACCCCATGCAGAGGTGATGAACACCACCTGGTCGAAACCCGATTCGGTATCGATGGAGAACATCACGCCGGATGAGCCTACGTCTGAACGCACCATGCGCTGGACGCCAGCGGAGAGCGCGACGCCGCGATGGTCGTAGCCCTGGTGCACGCGATAGGAGATGGCGCGGTCGTTGAACAGGGAAGCAAATACGTGCTTCACGGCCACCAGCACCGCATCATAGCCCTGAACGTTCAGGAAGGTTTCCTGCTGCCCGGCGAACGACGCGTCCGGCATGTCTTCTGCGGTTGCGGAAGAACGCACGGCAAAAGATGCCTGCGCATCGTCAGCGGAGAGCTGGTTGTAAGCATCGTGAATGGCTTTTTCCAGTTCCGGCTGGAAAGGTGTGTCGATGATCCACTGGCGGATCTGCGCCCCGGCTTTAGCAAGCTCGGTCACATCATCAATATCCGTTTTATCCAGCAGGTCGTAAATGCGCTGGTTTACACCGCTCTGGTCTAAAAACAGGTTAAACGCATCGGCGGTTGTGGCAAACCCGTTTGGTACGGAAACACCCATACCGGACAGATTTGTAATCATTTCACCCAGGGAGGCATTTTTGCCCCCAACTCTGTCTACATCATTCATGCCGAGTTGGTTATACCAAAGCACCAGCGGTGACGAGCCATTGTTGGACATCGAAACAATCCTTTTGTGATATTTGATCGGAGTAAGTAACACCTGACTACGTATTTATACTGGCATATTTATTTGCGCTAAAAAAACGGTGAATCGTGTAAGCAATTTAAATTTTCAACTTTTCGGATAGTTTCCCACCAGCGATTAACCCGATGATTCCTCTATATTCAGCCGTTAACCACAAAAATAAAGTCGCTATTTGAAAAATGAAATCCACTTTTCAGGAAAATCAAAAACAGTGTTTCATTCATAATTAGGATAAGTTCTTTGCTGTGTAAATTACTTTTTTAATTTATGCTTTCAGACAATTACGTATGATATTCAGGGTGGGTAAAATGGATAATGCTGTCGATCGTCACGTTTTTTATATTTCTGATGGTACGGCGATCACCGCCGAGGTGCTGGGCCACGCGGTCATGTCGCAGTTCCCCGTATCGATTAACAGCATCACGCTGCCGTTCGTGGAAAATGAGAGCCGCGCCAAAGCGGTGAAGGACCAGATCGACGCCATCTACCAGCAGACCGGCGTCCGTCCGCTGGTGTTCTACTCCATCGTTATCCCCGAAATTCGCCACATCATTTTGCAAAGCGAGGGCTTCTGCCAGGATATCGTCCAGGCGCTGGTGGCCCCGCTCCAGAGCGAGCTGAAGCTTGACCCGACGCCTATCGCCCACCGTACCCATGGGCTGAACCCTGGCAACCTGACCAAATACGATGCGCGTATTGCCGCCATCGACTACACCCTGGCGCATGACGATGGTATTTCTCTGCGCAATCTCGACCAGGCACAGGTGATTTTACTTGGCGTGTCGCGTTGCGGTAAAACGCCGACCAGCCTCTATCTGGCGATGCAGTTCGGCATTCGCGCCGCCAACTACCCCTTTATTGCCGACGACATGGATAACCTCGTGCTGCCCGCTGCGCTCAAGCCGCTGCAGCACAAGCTGTTCGGACTAACGATTAACCCGGAGCGTCTGGCCGCGATCCGCGAAGAGCGCCGCGAGAACAGCCGCTACGCCTCCATGCGCCAGTGCCGCATGGAAGTCTCCGAAGTGGAAGCGCTGTACCGCAAAAACCAGATCCCGTGGCTGAACAGCACTAACTATTCGGTAGAAGAGATCGCCACCAAAATTCTCGACATCATGGGACTTAATCGTCGCATGTACTAATATGCTAGTACATTAACTCAGATTCGGGTATCATCCTCTGCAACAACGGGGCGGTATCGCCCCGAACTTGAAATCAGCAGGGATTGGTTTAATGTGATGCCCATCACTTCCCGGTAGTCTGCCGATGAAGCAAAAATTTTCTGAGACAAATCATGAATAAAACCGACGAACTCCGCACGGCGCGCATTGACAGCCTGGTCACACCGGCTGAACTGGCTCAGCGGCATCCCGTTTCCGCCGCGGTTGCGGAACATGTTACGGCCTCCCGCCGACGTATTGAAAAAATCCTGAATGGTGAAGACAAGCGTCTTCTGGTCGTGATTGGCCCTTGCTCTATCCACGATCTGGATGCAGCACTGGATTATGCCAAACGCCTTCAGGGACTGCGGGATAAGTATCAGCATCGCCTTGAAATTGTGATGCGCACTTACTTTGAAAAACCGCGTACCGTGGTGGGCTGGAAAGGGCTGATTTCCGATCCCGATCTCAACGGCAGCTATCGTGTGAATCACGGTATCGAACTGGCACGCAAGCTGCTGCTCCAGGTCAACGAGCTGGGCGTCCCAACGGCGACTGAATTTCTCGATATGGTGACCGGGCAATTTATTGCCGATTTGATCAGCTGGGGCGCGATTGGCGCGCGCACCACTGAAAGCCAGATCCACCGCGAGATGGCCTCCGCCCTCTCCTGTCCGGTCGGCTTTAAAAACGGGACCGATGGCAACACCCGTATCGCTGTTGACGCGATCCGCGCCTCGCGTGCCAGCCACATGTTCCTGTCGCCGGATAAAAGTGGTCATATGACTATCTACCAGACCAGCGGTAACCCTTACGGGCACATCATTATGCGTGGCGGGAAGAAACCCAATTACCATGCCGACGATATCGCCGCCGCCTGCGAAACACTGGCCGAATTCGATCTGCCAGAACATCTGGTGGTGGACTTTAGCCACGGTAACTGCCAGAAGCAGCACCGCCGCCAGCTGGACGTTTGCGATGAAATTTGCCAGCAGATCCGCAGCGGTTCAACCGCCATCGCGGGTATTATGGCCGAAAGCTTTATCAAGGAAGGCACGCAGAAAATCGTTGCCGGACAGCAGATGGTGTACGGCCAGTCAATCACCGATCCGTGCCTGAGCTGGGAAGACAGCGAACTGCTGCTGGAAAAGCTGGCGTCTGCGATAGATACGCGCTTCTGACCCCCGCCGGGTGGCGCTGCGCTTACCCGGCCTACGGTTCGTGCCCTTCTCCCTCTCCCTGTGGGAGAGGGTCGGGGTGAGGGCATCAGACCGCACCTTCCCCCAAAATTTGATCCCGTCACATTATTTTCACAAAAACGCTTGCCGTGAAATTGCAGTTTATTGATAATGATTATCATTGTTACATTGATTGTTATTTATAAACATTATGTCACCTACGGATAACCGCGCGGCAACGCCAGCAAACAAACACACAGCGCCCGCCCCTGCCTCCACCGATCGTCGCATCGACAGCAAAAGCCTGCTGGGTGATGAGGGCCGGGTGATTATCGAGCATGACGGCCAGCACTACCTGCTGCGCCAGACGAATGCCGGAAAATTGATCCTCACAAAATAAACCAAAACATTCGCCAGCCACCCAGGTGACCCCCAGGCAGCCAGCGCTTTCGATTCTTTATGGAGAGTTGCTATGCCACACCTGCATACCGCATGTTTACGCCCGTCACTTCTGGCGCTGGCGATTGTCAGTACCCTGCCGGGCGTCGCGTTTGCTGCCGCAGATGAAATAACCGTCACCGCGACCGGCAACGCCCGTAGCGCCTTCGAAGCCCCGATGATGGTGAGCGTGATTGACGCCGCTGCCCCGGAAAAACAGACCGCCAGCTCTGCCGCCGACCTGCTGCGTAACGTGCCAGGCCTGATGCTGGACGGCACCGGCCGCACCAACGGTCAGGACGTTAATCTGCGCGGTTATGACCGACGCGGCGTGCTGGTGCTGGTTGACGGCGTGCGTCAGGGTACCGACACCGGACACCTCAACAGCACGTTCCTCGACCCGGCGCTGATCAAACGTATCGAAGTTGTGCGCGGTCCGTCGGCGCTGCTCTACGGCAGCGGTGCGCTGGGTGGCGTGATTTCCTATGACACCGTTGACGCCAGAGATCTCCTGGAACCGGGCAAAAACAGCGGTTACCGCGTGTTTGGTACCGGTGCGACGGGCGATCATAGCCTCGGGATGGGGGCCAGCGCCTATGGCCGCACCGATACGCTTGACGGTCTGGTGTCATGGTCCAGCCGTGACCGCGGCGATATCCGCCAGAGCGACGGCAAGCGTGCCCCAAACGACGAATCCATTAATAACATGCTGGCGAAAGGCAGCTGGAAAATCGACCCGGCTCAGACGTTAAGCGGCTCCCTGCGCTACTACAACAACGCCGCGCAGGAGCCGAAAAACCCGCAAACCCCCGATGCCACCAGCAGCAACCCCATCACCGACCGCTCCACCATCCAGCGTGATGCACAGCTGGGTTACCGTCTGGCGCCGGAAGGGAACGACTGGCTGAACGCCGATGCAAAAGTTTACTGGTCAGAGGCGCGCATAAATGCCCAGAACATCGACAGCACCGGTGAGTTCCGCAAGCAGACCACCAAAGGCGGCAAAGTAGAAAACCGTACCCGCCTGTTTGGCGACACCTTTGCCTCTCACCTTTTGACCTACGGCGGGGAATATTATCGTCAGGAACAACGTCCGGGTGGCACCACCACCGGCTTCCCGGAGGCGAAAATCGACTTTAGCTCCGGCTGGCTGCAGGATGAAATCACCCTGCGCGATCTGCCCGTTACCCTGCTGGGCGGCACGCGCTATGACAACTATCGGGGTAGCAGCGAGGGCTACGACGACGTGGATGCAGACAAGTGGTCCTCCCGCGCCGGGTTAACCGTCAGCCCTACCGACTGGCTGATGCTGTTTGGCTCTTACGCTCAGGCCTTCCGCGCCCCGACCATGGGCGAGATGTATAACGACGCCAAACACTTCTCCATCGGCAGTTTCTACACTAACTACTGGGTGCCTAACCCGAACCTGCGCCCGGAAACCAACGAAACGCAGGAGTTTGGTTTTGGCCTGCGCTTTGACGACCTGCTGCTCGCCAACGACGGGCTGGAGTTCAAGGCCAGCTATTTCGATACCAAAGCCAAAGATTACATCTCCACCACCGTCAATTTTGCCGCGGCGACCACCATGTCGTACAACGTTCCGAACGCCAAAATCTGGGGCTGGGACGTGATGGCAAAATACTCGGCTGACCTGTTTAACCTCGATCTGGCCTATAACCGCACGCGCGGAAAAGATACCGATACCGGCGAGTACATCTCCAGCATCAACCCGGACACCGTCACCAGCAGGCTGGATATTCCGGTGGCACAAAGCGGCTTCTCCGTGGGCTGGATCGGCACCTTTGTCGATCGTTCAACCCATGTCAGCAGCAGTTACAGCAAACAGCCGGGCTATGCGGTCAACGACATCTACATCAGCTATAAGGGCCAGGAGCAGCTCAAGGGCATCACCACCACGCTGGTGCTGGGTAACGCCTTCGACAAGGAGTACTGGTCTCCTCAGGGTATTCCGCAGGACGGTCGTAACGGCAAGATTTTTGTGAGTTATCAGTGGTAATTCCCCGCGGGGCAACTATTCAGAAGGAAAAGACAATGGATCACTACACGCGCTGGCTGGCGCTAAAAGAAGAAAACCCGGGTAAGTACGCGCGCGATATTGCAGGATTAATGAACCTCAGTGAAGCAGAACTGACCTTTGCGCGCGTGGGCCATGATGCCTGGCGACTGCGCGGTGAAATTCGCGAGATCTTAGGCGCGCTTGAAGCCGTAGGGGAAACAAAATGCATCTGCCGCAACGACTATGCCGTTCACGAGCAGGCAGGCAGCTTCACCCATCAGCACCTGAACGGCCACGCCGGGCTGGTGTTGAACCCGCGCGGACTGGATCTGCGCCTGTTCCTCAACCAGTGGGCAAGCGCGTTTCACCTCAGCGAAACCACCGCACGCGGCGAGCGGCAGAGCATTCAGTTTTTCGATCATCAGGGTGATGCCGTACTGAAAGTTTATACCACGGACAACACCGACCTCGCCGCCTGGGCTGACGTGTTGACCCGCTTTATCTTTGCCGATAACCCGCCGCTTGAGCTGAAGGTTGCCGAGACCCCGCTGCATGCCGAAAATGCAGATGCCGCCCTCGTGGACAAAGCGTGGCGTGCGATGACTGACGTGCACCAGTTCTTCGGCCTGCTGAAACGCCACAACCTCAGCCGCCAGCAGGCATTTCGCCTGGTGGGCGACGACCTCGCCTGCCAGGTTGAAAACAACGCGCTGGCACTGCTGCTGGAAACCGCGCGCCAGCACGGCAACGAAATCATGATCTTCGTGGGTAACCGCGGCTGCGTGCAGATCTTCACCGGCGCGGTGGAAAAAGTCGTGCCGATGAAAGGCTGGCTGAACATCTTTAACCCCACCTTTACCCTGCATCTGCTGGAGGAAACGATTGCGGAGAGCTGGGTCACGCGCAAACCGACTGCAGACGGTCACGTCACCAGCCTGGAACTGTTTGCCGCAGACGGCACGCAAATTGCCCAACTCTATGGTCAGCGTACGGAAGGCGAGCCGGAGCAGAGCCAGTGGCGTAGCCAGATTGATGCCCTGACGCCAAAAGGGCTGGCCGCATGAAGACGTGGTTTGCCCTCCTGAGCGCCCTGCCGCTGGTGGCGTTTGCCGCCGCGCAGGAGAAAATTGTCACCCTTGGCGGCGACGTCACGGAGATTGTCTATGCGCTTGGCGCGGACTCTTCGCTGGTCGCACGCGACAGTACCAGCCAGTGGCCGCAGGCAGCGAACGCGCTCCCCGATGTGGGCTATTTGCGCCAGCTTAACGCCGAAGGGATTTTGTCCATGCGTCCCACGCTGCTGCTGGCCAGCGACCAGGCGCAGCCGTCTCTGGCGTTAAAGCAGGTTGAACACAGTCACGTCAGGGTGATTACCGTTCCTGGCCGCAACGATCTGAGCGTCATTGACGAAAAGATCCGCATTATTGCCGAGGCCACGCACCGTGAAGCGCAGGGAGAGAGCCTGCGCCGCTCGCTACGTCAGGCGGTGGCGGCTCTGCCCGCAGAACCGCTCAACAAACGGGTGCTGTTTATCCTCAACCACGGGGGAATGACCGCCATGGCCGCCGGACAGCAAACCGGCGCCGATGCCGCCATTCGTGCCGCCGGGTTGCAGAACGCGATGCAGGGTTTCACACGGTATCAGCCGCTGTCGCAGGAAGGGATTATTGCCAGCCAGCCCGACCTGGTGGTGATTTCGCAGGACGGCGTGAACGCGCTGGGTGGCGAGGCGAATCTGTGGAAGCTGCCCGGACTGGCGCAAACCCCGGCGGGACGGCACAAGCAGCTGCTGGCGATTGATGACATGGCGCTGCTGGGTTTCAGCGTGCGCACGCCGGAAGCCATCCGGCAGTTGCGTGCTAAAGCGGAGCAACTGCCCTGATGTCCCGGCGGATCGCACTGTCGCTGTGGATGCTGGCCGCAATTCTGAGCATCATGACCCTTACGGCAACAGGCTTTGGGGCATTGCCTCTGCCGGTCAGCCTGCTGTGGAACGGCAGCGATGAGGCGATGCGTCAGATCTGGCTGACCATTCGCCTGCCCCGCGTGCTGCTGGCGCTGGTGATTGGCGGCGCGCTGGCGCTGGCCGGGTGCGTGATGCAGGGACTGTTCCGCAACCCGCTGGCAGACCCGGGTTTGCTTGGGATCAGCAGCGGCGCGGCGCTGGCGGTCGCGCTGTGGGTGGTTATTCCTGTCACGTTGCCGGCCCTGATGATGCTTTACGCCCCGATGGTTGCGGCATTCCTCGGCGCGCTGGCTGCAACCGTTGTGATCTTCCTGCTCAGCCAGCAGCGTCACGGTTCCCTGTCCCGTTTACTGCTGGTGGGGATCGCCATCAACGCCCTGTGCGGCGCGGCCGTCGGTCTCCTTTCCTGGCTTAGCAACGATGCGCAGCTTCGCCAGCTTTCGCTCTGGGGAATGGGCAGCCTCGGGCAGGCGCAGTGGTCCACCCTGCTTGCGGTGACCTCGCTGATGGTGCCTGCGGTTCTGATTATCTGGCGGCTGGCTGGTCCACTCAATTTGCTGCAGCTGGGTGATGAAGAGGCGCACTATCTCGGGGTGGATGTTGCCCGGGTACAGCGGATCCTGCTGCTGTGCAGCGCCCTGCTGGTCGCTGCGGCGGTGGCCATCAGCGGCGTGATTGGCTTTGTTGGCCTTGTGGTCCCACACCTGATGCGTATGTGGCTGGGGGCCGACCACCGGGCCGCGATCCCCGGCTCGGTGCTGGCCGGAGCGTTACTGCTGCTGGCTGCCGATACGCTGGCGCGCACTCTGGTCACCCCGGCGGAAATGCCCGTCGGGTTGTTGACCAGCCTTCTCGGTGCGCCGTGGTTCCTGTGGCTTATCTTTCGTCGTGGAGGTGCGCATGGCTGAACGCTATTGTGCGGAAAACCTGGTCTTTCACGCCGGGCAACGGACGCTGATCGACGATGTATCACTGACCTTATCTCAGGGTGAGCTGGTCGCGTTGATTGGCCCTAACGGTGCCGGGAAATCGACATTATTACGGCTGCTGACCGGCTATCTCACACCCGCAAGCGGGCGGTGCAGTCTGGCAGGCACGCCGCTTGCGGACTGGCCAACGGAGACCCTCGCCCGCTACCGGGCAGTGATGCGTCAAAATACGCAGCCCGGATTCGACTGGCCGGTGGAAGCCGTGGTCGGTATGGGGCGCGCCCCCTGGACGCGCTCCCCTGAGGCGTCAATGGTTGAGGAGGTCATGGCGATCACAGGCTGTTTAGCCCTGGCGGGCAGACGCTATTCGGCACTCTCCGGAGGCGAGCAGCAACGGATCCAGCTCGCTCGGGCGCTGGCCCAACTCTGGTGCGACGGTGCCCCACGCGGCTGGCTGTTTCTTGATGAACCGACCTCCGCACTGGATCTCTTTCACCAGCAACATCTGCTGCGCCTGATGAAAACCCTGACCCGTCGGGGGCATCTCCACGTCTGCGTGGTTCTGCACGATCTTAATCTGGCGGCACTGTGGGCGGACCGTATCCTGCTGCTGCATAACGGGAGGCTGGTCTCCCGGGGGACACCGGAGGACGTTTTGCAGGCCGGGACGCTGGCGCGCTGGTATGGCGCGCAGGTGCTGGTCGGCAGCCATCCGGCTCATGCCGTGCCGCAGGTGTTCCTCGCTCCCTGAGCGGGGTGATAAAAATCCTTCAGCGTTTCCAGCAGGGCATGCGCCGCTTTAGAGAGCTGCGTGTGCCCGGGATGGATCACCCCGATGCACTTTTCAATGGGCGGGTTATCCAGCGGAATACAGACCGCGCCCAGGGAAGCCATCTGCGCCTCGCAGAGCGCCGGCACGGCGCTGCCACCCAGCCCGCTGGCGACCATGCGCCCTACCGTCACCAGTTGATGACTCTCCAGCGCCACGTCCAGCTTTCTGCCGCTCCGCGCCAGCTCCTCCTCCATCATCAGACGTACCGCCGAAGGGCGCTGCAGGGTGATGAAATCCAGCGTCAGCAACTCCTCCCATGCCAGGCGCTTTTTTCCCGCAAGCGCGGAATCTTTCGGCACAATGGCGACAAACCTGTCCAGCCCCAGCGGCGTAAACAGCAGGTTATGCGTGGGTGCCGGCTCAAAGGCAATCCCCATCTCAACCCGCCCTTCCCGCACCATCTCAATCACCTGCTCGTTGATGACATCATGCACGGTGACGTTGACCCCGGCATGGCGATCGCGAAACGCTTTCAGCACTTCCGGTAAAACGTTGGCGGCAAACGACGGCATCGCCGCGACCGAGATTTTGCCGCGCTGGAGCGTAAAGCACTGGTGCATTGCCTCTTCCACGTTATCCCAGTCGGCCAGCAGCTGCCGCGCCATCGGCAGAAATGTTTCTCCCTCCTGCGTGAGGGCAACCTTGCGCGTGCTCCGCTGCAACAGCGGCCCACCGAGCGCATCTTCCAGGCTTTTAATCGTCAGGCTCAGCGCTGGCTGGGAAAGATTTAAGCGTTCGCTGGCGTGCGCGAAATTGAGAGTGTGAGCTACCGCTAAAAACGCGCGTAACTGTTTGACACTCATTCTCATTTTTCATCCTGTTAACTAATTGAAAAAATTTAGTTAACAGGAAATTAATAAGAAATCCAAATGAGTGGGTCACAAATTCAAAATTAACAAATGAGTCGCCACCCCTAATGATACCGGCACGGTTAACGGGAGGGATGACTATGGCAGGACTGGATAAGCGCGTCAGCAGCTATGCGCAGGCGCTGGATGGGCTGACGGACGGCATGACCTTGCTGGCGGGCGGCTTCGGGCTGTGCGGTATTCCTGAGAACCTGATTGCAGAGGTTCGACGCCGTCAGGTGAAAGATCTGACGGTCGTGTCAAACAACTGCGGCGTGGATGGTTTCGGTCTGGGGATACTGCTCGAAACGCGCCAGGTTCGCAAAGTGGTGGCGTCTTACGTCGGCGAGAACGCGCTGTTTGAGCAGCAGGTACTGAGCGGGGAACTGGCAATCGAACTTACTCCGCAGGGGACGCTGGCAGAAAAGGTCCGCGCGGGCGGGGCCGGTATTCCGGCGTTTTATACGGCCACCGGTTATGGCACCCCCGTGGCAGCGGGCAAAGATGTGCGCCAGTTTGGCGGTAAAAATTACATTCTTGAAGAGGCCATTACCGGTGATTTCGCGCTGGTTAAGGGCTGGAAAGCGGACTGGTACGGCAACGTTATCTATCGCCATACCGCGCAAAATTTTAATCCACTGATGGCAACGGCGGGCCGAATCACGGTTGTGGAGGTGGAAGAGATTGTTCCGCCGGGTGAACTGCCTCCGTCGGCTATTCATACGCCGGGAATTTACGTCGACAGGCTGATTGTCGGCCAGTTTGAAAAACGCATTGAACAGCGCACGCTGCGCGCGCAAGGAGTCTGACGATGTTAACCCGTGAACAGATGGCGATGCGCGTCGCCCGCGAACTGCGCGACGGGTATTACGTCAACCTGGGGATCGGCATCCCTACGCTGGTGGCGAATTATATTCCCCCGGAAATGGACGTGATGCTGCAGTCGGAAAACGGTCTGCTCGGAATGGGGGCTTTTCCCGATGAGCATAGCCTTGATGCCGACATGATCAACGCCGGTAAACAGACGGTCACTGCGCGGACCGGCGCGGCCATTTTCGACTCGGCCCAGTCGTTTGCCATGATCCGCGGCGGCCATGTGGATCTGACCGTGCTGGGCGCATTTGAAGTCGATGTCGAGGGCAACATTGCCTCGTGGATGATCCCCGGAAAGATGGTGAAAGGGATGGGTGGCGCGATGGATCTCGTTGCCGGGGCGCAGAACATCATTGTGGTGATGACCCACGCTGCAAAAAACGGTGACTCCAAACTGCTGCCGCGCTGCACGCTGCCGCTCACCGGTGTGGGCTGCATCCGTCGGGTCCTGACCGATCTCGCGTTGCTGGAGATAGCGGACGGCGCGTTCATCCTGCGGGAGTACGCCCCGGGTGTCGGTATCGACGAGATTGTCCGTAAAACGGCCGGAAAAATCATTGTGGCGGACGACGTTCGCGAGATGCGCTTCAACTGAGGACTCAACATGAAAAAGGTCATGATTGTCGGGGCAACGCGAACCCCCATTGGCAGTTTTCGCGGATCGCTCTCGCCCCTTTCAGCCATTGAGCTGGGTGCCGTCACGGTACAGCGTCTGCTGGAGAGCAGCGGTCTTCACCCAGAGCAAATAGACGAACTGGTTTTCGGTCAGGTGCTGACGGCCGGGTGTGGGCAAAACCCCGCCCGCCAGACGGCCATCACTGCCGGATTACCCGTCAGCACCCCGGCGACAACGGTCAATCTGGTGTGCGGCGCGGGGTTGAAAGCGGTACAGCTCGCCGCCCAGGCAATCCGCTGCGGTGACGCAGACGTGGTTATCGCTGGCGGTCAGGAGAGCATGAGTAACGCCCCGTATCTGCTGGATGGCGCACGTTCAGGGCTGCGTTTTGGGCATACGGGCCTGCAGGACAGCATGATCACCGACGGCCTGTGGGACGCATTCAACGATTACCACATGGGCATCACTGCGGAAAACGTCGCCCGTGAGTACGGCATTTCCCGCGAGCAACAGGATGCCTTCGCCCTCCGGTCACAGCAAAAGGCGGCGTCCGCCATAGAGACTGGTCGGTTTGACGCCGAGATAGCGCCAGTGACGGTGAAACAGGGCAAACGTGCGCCACAGATTGTCCGCCATGATGAACAGCCACGCCCGGAAACCACCGCCGGGCAGCTTGCACAGCTTCGCCCCGCATTTTTGCATGACGAGGGCACGGTCACGGCCGGGAACGCCTCCACCCTTAACGATGGTGCCGCCGCGGTACTGCTGATGAGCGAGGAAAAGGCGCGGAAAAGCGGGTTACCTGTTCTTGGCCACATTGTGAGTTACGCCGTGACGGGCGTTGATCCGTCGGTGATGGGCATCGGCCCGGTCAGCGCCTGCCGGACGGCGCTGGCGCGGGCGGGCTGGACGCTCGACGACGTCGATCTCATTGAAGCCAACGAAGCCTTTGCCGCACAGGCACTGGCGGTGGGCAAAGAGCTTGGCTGGGATGAACAGAACGTCAACGTTAACGGTGGCGCCATCGCCCTGGGCCATCCGATTGGCGCATCCGGCTGTCGCATCCTGGTGACCCTGCTCCATGAAATGCAGCGCCGGGGGGTAACAAAGGGACTTGCCACCCTGTGCGTAGGCGGCGGACAAGGCATTGCCCTGACCGTTGAGCGTTAAACCTCTCGTTGGTACCCGAATAATAATTAAAGTGAGGAGTCGTAATGAGTGTGTTAATAGCCCTGGCGGCGCTGGGATTACTGATGCTGGCGGCCTACCGCGGATACAGCGTGATTTTGTTTGCGCCGATTGCGGCGCTTGGTGCCGTGCTGCTGACCGATCCGGGTGCCGTCGGCCCGACGTTTACTGGCCTGTTTATGGAAAAGATGGTCGGCTTCGTTAAGCTCTATTTCCCGGTGTTCCTGCTGGGGGCGGTGTTTGGCAAGCTGATTGAGCTTTCCGGTTTTTCACGATCCATCGTTGCCGCCGCGATCCAGATCCTCGGTCGTCGGCACGCTATCCCCGTGATAGTCCTGGTGTGTGCGCTGTTAACCTACGGCGGCGTGTCGCTGTTCGTGGTGGCATTTGCGGTGTACCCGTTTGCCGCCGAACTGTTCCGCCAGAGCGGCATTCCTAAACGGTTAATCCCCGCTACCGTGGCGCTGGGGGCGTTCTCGTTTACCATGGACGCCCTGCCCGGCACGCCGCAAATCCAGAACATTATTCCCACCAGCTTCTTTGGCACTAACGCCTGGGCGGCCCCGTGGCTGGGTCTTATCGGCTCTCTGTTTATTATCTTCTTTGGCCTGCTCTGGCTGGAGCGGCAGCGGCGTAAGGCGATCAATAACAATGAAGGTTATGGCACGGACCTGAAAAACGAACCTGAAACGCCGGACAATATTCATCTCCCGCATCCGCTGATTGCTCTCTCCCCGCTGCTGGTCGTGGGTATATTGAACCTGCTGTTTACCCGCTGGATCCCCGGCTGGTATGGTACGAGTCATGAGCTTACCCTGCCAGGACTGGCGAAACCGATTGTGACCGAGGTGAGCAAGATCACCGCCATCTGGGCCGTGGAGGCGGCGCTGCTCTCCGGTATTGTGCTGGTGTTGATTTTTGGTTTTCGCAATATCCGGGGACGTCTGGCAGAAGGCAGCCGAACGGCGGTGAGCGGCGCCATCCTCGCGGCGATGAATACCGCGTCCGAATACGGTTTCGGCGCGGTTATCGCCGCCCTGCCCGGTTTTCTGGTGTTATCTAAAGCGCTGTCTGCCATCCCGAACCCGTTGCTGAACGAAGCCATCAGCGTGACCGTTCTCGCCGGGATCACCGGCTCAGCGTCCGGCGGAATGAGTATTGCCCTTGCGGCCATGGCGGACACCTTTGTTGCTGCCGCCCACGCGGCCAATATCCCGCTTGAGGTGTTGCACCGCGTGGCGTCAATGGCAAGCGGCGGGATGGATACGCTTCCCCATAACGGGGCGGTGATTACCTTGCTGGCCATCACCGGCCTGAGCCATCGTCAGGCCTACGGCGGCATTTTCGCTATCACTATCATTAAAAGCCTGGCAGTGCTTTTTGTCATTGCCGTGTTCTATCTGACCGGCATTGTGTAAGGAGAGAAAAATGAATCTGAACGGTAAAATCGCCCTGGTGACCGGCTCGACAAGCGGCATTGGCCTGGGGATCGCTCGCGTGCTGGCGAAATCAGGGGCGCAGTTGATTCTCAACGGTTTCGGTGACAGCGGCTCAGCGCGAGAAGAAATTGCACAACTGGGCAAAAAGCCGGGCTACCACGATGCCGACCTGCGTGACGTGTTGCAGATTGAAGCCATGATGCGCTACGCCGAATCGCAGTTTGGCGGCGTGGATATTCTTGTTAACAATGCCGGGATACAGCATGTGGCTCCGGTGGAGACCTTCCCGGTGGAGAAATGGAACGACATTATCGCCATTAACCTTTCTGCGGTGTTTCACACCAGCCGGCTGGCGTTGCCCGCCATGCGTGAACAAAACTGGGGACGCATCATTAATATCGCCTCCGTTCACGGGCTGGTTGCGTCGAAAGAGAAGTCCGCCTACGTTGCCGCCAAGCATGGCGTGGTGGGCTTTACCAAATCCCTGGCGCTGGAAACCGCACGCACCGGCGTGACCGCCAACGCCCTCTGCCCGGGGTGGGTGCTGACCCCGCTGGTACAACAGCAAATCGATAAGCGCATCGCGGATGGCGTCCCGCCGGAACTGGCGCAAGACCAGCTTCTCGGGGAAAAGCAGCCTTCAGGTGAATTTGTCACCCCGGAGCAGTTGGGCGAACTGGCGCTGTTTTTATGCAGCGACAGCGCCGTTAACGTTCGCGGTGCCGCGTGGAATATGGATGGCGGCTGGGTGGCACAGTGAGTTTCTGGCCGGGTAGCGGCTTCGCCTTACCCGGCCAGAAATGTTTAGCTTGAGCAACTCACTTCCAGCCGTTTGCCCCAGTCTGGCGGGCGGCTGATATAGTCATCATCCCGGTCGGCAAACGGCGTGCGCAACGCCAGGTGCAGACGGTGCAACTCGTCATACTCTCCCTGCTCTGCCTGTTCAATCGCCCGCTGCGCCAGCCAGTTGCGCAACACCATCGCGGGATTCGTCGCGTTCATCTGGGTCTGACGGGCGGCGTCATCGACCTGTTCCTGCTGCAAGCGGGAGCGGTAACGTGCAAACCAGTCGTCAAAGGCCTGCCTGTCAATAAACTCGTCGCGCAGCGGCGAGGCAGCACTGTGCTGCTCCGTCTGGCCCAGCATCCGGAAAGTGCGGGTATAATCACTCCCCTCACGCGCCATCAGTGCAAACAGATCGTTCAGGATCTCATTATCCCCTTTCTCCTGGGTCATCAGCCCCAGCTTATTGCGCATCAGCGTGCCATATTCCCGCAGCAAAACGTCCTGATAGCTGTCGAGTGCATCATTCAGGGCATCGACATCCATAAACGGCGACAATGTTTGCGCAAACCGCTGCAGGTTCCATAGCCCAACCGCTGGCTGGTTGTCAAAACTGTAACGTCCCTGATAGTCAGAGTGGTTGCAGATATACCCCGGCTGATAATCATCCAGAAAACCAAACGGCCCATAATCAAAGGTCAGCCCGAGGAGCGACATATTGTCAGTGTTCATTACCCCATGGGCAAAGCCCACCGTTTGCCAGCGAGCAATCATCCTGGCGGTACGGGCGACCACGTCCCGGAACCAGAGAACGTATTTATCAGCCTCATCCTGCAAATGCGCCCAATGGCGGCGAATAGCGTAGTCCGCGAGCTGACGAACCTTGTCCGTCTCACGACGATAGTAAAAGTGCTCAAAATGGCCAAAGCGCAGATGGCTTTGTGCGATACGCATCAGCATCGCCCCTTTTTCTACCGTTTCGCGCATAACCGGCGTGTCGCTGGTGACAATCGACAGCGCGCGCGTGGTGGGGATCCCCAGAGCATGCATGGCTTCAGATGCCAGGCATTCACGTATTGTTGAACGTAATACTGCGCGGCCATCGCCCATCCGAGAATAAGGGGTAAGACCTGCACCTTTCAGATGCCAGTCAACCGTCTCTCCGTTGGAAAGCTGTTGTTCGCCCAGCAGGATCCCCCTGCCGTCGCCCAGCTGTCCCGCCCAGACGCCAAACTGGTGGCCGCTATAGACCTGGGCAAGGGGTTGCATACCGGGAAGAAGCGTTTCGCCTCCCCAGACGCCCGCGCCCCCGGAAGGCTTAAACATCTCAGGCGGAACGGCCAGTTCATCGGCCAGCCGGTCGTTGTGCCAGATAAGACGTGAATTGTGTAACGGTGTGGGTTTGAGTGCGGTGTAAAAGCCAGGCAACTCGTCATGCCAGTGAGCAGTAAAAGACAGGGTCATAAGTCCTCCTGCTTTTAGTGTAGAGGGTTTGCCCGAACTTAAACACGGGCGAAAGACAGGGTTATCGCTACTGAACCAGCGTCGTGACATGCTCCGCCGGGACAGCGGGCCACAGCGTGCCCTGCATGGCGCCAAAATTGAAGGACAAGACGCGTTGCAGCAGACCGTGGTCGTCAATACCTGAGACGATCACCGACTGGCAGTGCGGCGTTATTTGCCAGAGGATAGCGCGCATAAAAGGTTCGAAAGAGAGCTCCGAAGCCCGCTGCTGGATGAAACCTTTATCGAGAATCACCCGTTTAAATAATCCATCATAGACAGCTTTGAGCGATGCCGCGCCTGCACCAAAGTTTGCGAGGACCAGCGGGAAATGGATCGCCATTCTCGCCAGTTGCAGATCATCCTTTCCGTTATTTAAACCTGGATAATTCTCATTAACAGTAAACTCAAGAAAAGGATACCGCTCAAGAATTGAAACAGCATTCCCATTACTTAATAAAAATTCAACAATAGCCGGTGTAATATTGATCCATGCAATTAACTGATGCTGAATAAAAAACAGTTTACATGTATCAAGCAATTGCAGTTTTTCGTTAAACAGCGCTAACTCTTCTGCCGCGGAAAGCCGGGGGATAACGAGCTCAGTGGGGATCCTCACATCGGTGCCGACGCCAGTAAAGTTAACCAGAACCTCTAAACCTTTAAGCTCGCCAGCACTATTACGTGCTGGCAAAAGCATCAGTTCAGACTGGTATGCATTATCTAGCGTAATCATCATTGCACTCGCCCCGCATTAAAGATGAGAGAGGACATCCTGGAGCAATTGCCGACACAATTCCACTGTCTTGATTTTAATAAGTTTAATTTCATTAGTTCCGTATTAATTTTCAGATTTATCCCTGAATCTAAAATAATCTTATCCTGGTTACAGAGTAATAGCCAGTTTTAGATAAAACAGACACATAAGGATGACGCTAATTTTAGGTAAATTTAACTTTAATCAGCTTATTCAAGAAAAACCGGCATGATTTAATAGTTACCCTGCCGGCAGTGAGACGTGTTCGGGCAGATTAAATACGTCGTGCCTGCCAGAAATTTTTACGCCAGTAAACATTATCCAGAGAAGAGCGCATCACCCCACGGCTTGTTGAGGCATGAATAAACTGGTTGTCCGTGTCATAAATGCCGACATGCAGGCCACTTTCTCCCGAACCGGTTTTGAAAAAGACCAGGTCTCCCGGCAGCAGGTCGTCTTTATCAATTTCAGTCCCAATTTCAGCCTGCTTGCGCGTTTCGCGCGGAAGCTGTAAATCAAACTTGTCACGAAACGTCATCAGCACAAAACCAGAGCAGTCCACCCCGCCGCGACTCATACCGCCGTAGCGATAAGGCGTCCCGCGCCAGTTGCTCAGCTGGTCGTTCAGACTGGCAATGACGGTGATAGAATCTGAAAGCCGCGGATTAGGCGGCGGTGCACGATGGCTGCTGCATCCCGCAAGAAAGAGTGCCGCCACCAGGATAAACCAGAATCGCATTTTCAGACGAATCCTCTGCTTTTATTGTTCTTTCGGTAATTTAGCGCGCAATTGTGTTAACAGGCAAGAAACGGTTACTCCTGCCCCGTAGAAATCAGCATCTTATGTCCCTCGATATCCAGCCTGCGGAACGACATGTTATAGGCACGTGCCAGATGTGGCGGCGTAAGAACCTGGTCCCGCGCGCCGCTGGCAATCATCCTGCCGCGCGACAGTAGCCACACCCGATGGGCATGGCGCAACGTATGGTTAAGGTCGTGGCTGCTCATCACCACGGCAATACCTTTCCGGCTCAACGCGCTTAACAGCGAATCCAGCGCCGCCTGCTGGGCGACATCCAGACCACTCATGGGTTCGTCCAGGAGCAACATCCGCCCGTGAGGGTTGCCTGCGGGGTGGATCTGCAGAATGACCGCCGCCAGACGCACTCGCTGCCATTCACCGCCGGAAAGCTGGCTGGCATGGCGGGGCAGTTTATCTTCCAGTCCTAACGCCGCCGCCACCTCCGTAAGCAGTGCCGTATTCTGTTTGTCGTGCAAATGCAGCATCAGATAATGCCAGACCGGCATCGCAAACGGCGGTACCTGCAACTGCACCAGATAGCTGCGCCGGTGGGCCAGCGAGCCGGGAGACCAGTCGGCAAGAGGATGTTCCAGCAGTGTGATCTGCCCGGGCCCGGTGGTCAGCCCTGCCATCCGCGCCAGCAGCGTGCTTTTCCCCGCGCCGTTTGGCCCAACCAGATGCAGGATTTCCCCCGCATTGATAGCGCCGGTCATCGGCTCCAGACGCCCCTTCTCGGCGACGTCCGTGAGCTGCATCAGCAGTGACATTATTTTGCCAGCGCCAGCTTGATCGATTCCATGACAATCGGATCCTCAGGCGTCATATCCGGCGAGAAGCGCTGAACGACCTGGCCGTCGCGACCGATCAGGAATTTTTCGAAGTTCCACAGAATATCGTCCGGATAGAGCGGCGCGCGGCCTTTGCTGGCCATACGCTCGTAAAAACCACTGCCCTCAGGCGCAACGGCCTTCGGCGCGGCAGCAATCAGCTTCGCGTATAGCGGATGGCGATCTTCACCGTTAACATCAATTTTGCTGAACATCGGGAACGTTACGCCATAGGTGGTGCTGCAGAAGGTTTTGATCTCTTCTTCGCTGCCCGGCTCCTGGCCCAGGAACTGGTTGCACGGGAAGCCCAGCACGGTGAAACCGTCTTTCTCCCAGGCTTTCTGAATGTTCTCCAGCTGTTCGTACTGTGGCGTCAGGCCGCATTTGGACGCCACGTTGACGATAAGCAACACGTTGCCTTTGTAGCTTTCCAGCGTGGTTTTCTCACCATCAATGGTCGTCACTTCGGTATTCAGGATATCAGTCTGCATAGCATTCCCTCAGGTTGTCTTACGGGTCGTTTTTTAACGTCCGGATTTTAATAGTAGCCAGATAAAGACTGGCGCGCCCAGCGTGGCGGTTACCACACCAATCGGTAACTCCGCGGCTGTCAGGGCAAGACGAGCGATGATATCAGCCACCAGCAGCGTGACGGCTCCGGCCACGGCCGAAGCCGGAAGCAAGGTTCGATGGTCCGTGAAGCCACAAAGACGCAGCATATGCGGGATAACCAGCCCGATAAAACCAATCGCTCCCGCCAGCGCCACGCTCACGCCCACCAGCCAACCGATGGCAATGACCAGCACGTTACGCCAGAACGCCATCGGCATGCCGAGCTGACGGGCTGAGATTTCCCCCAGCGCGAGCATGTTCAGCGGCTGCGCCTGCAGGGCAGCCCATACAATTCCAGGCACCAGAAGCGCCATCAGCCACCCCTGATGCCAGTCAACGCCACCAAAACCGCCCATCATCCAGTACATCAGCTGACGCAAGTCAAAGGAGGTCGAGAAGTATACCGCCCAGGTCATTAGCGCGCTGCAGATGATCCCCAGCGCAACCCCGGCAAGCAGCAGGCGGCTGGTCGACAAGTGCCGTCTGGCAAAGCGAAGCAGGATGATGGTGATCAGTAATGCGCCGAGAATGGCACTGAGGCTAATGCTCCATGCGGAGAGTTCTCCCCCGCCCAGCATTACCGCCGCAATCAGCCCGACGCCTGCACCGTTCGACACCCCGAGCAGCCCAGGTTCCGCCAGCGGGTTTTCAAACAGCGCCTGCATAACGGTACCTGACAGCGCCAGTGCAGCACCGACCAGCATCACCGCTACGGTGCGCGGCAGACGAATTTGCCAGACGAAGAGTTGCCCGTCAGGCCCCAGCCAGCGTTCGGGCCCAATCCAGCTGTCGCCCGCGCAGAGGCTGATACCCGCGGCGACAATCAGCAACAGCGCCAGCAATAGCAAGCGACGTTGGTCGGAACGGTGTTGGCGATGAGCATAATCAAGCATGAGCGTGGTTTTATTAGCGTGTGATGTCTTTGATTTTACGGTCGGTTTGCCAGAGAGCGCAAAGAAAAAAGGCCGCGTGGGCGGCCTTTTTGGTTAGTTCATATTACTCTGCTTTGGGCGTTGCGTTTTCGACACGGCTTTTTAACTTCTGGCCGGGTCTGAAGGTCACCACGCGGCGGGCTGTAATGGGAATATCTTCCCCCGTCTTCGGGTTACGGCCCGGACGTTGGTTTTTGTCTCGCAAATCAAAATTGCCAAAACCGGAGAGTTTTACCTGCTCACCATTTTCCAGAGCACGACGGATCTCTTCGAAAAACAGCTCTACCAGCTCTTTGGCATCCCGTTTGCTAAGCCCAAGCTTATCAAACAGATATTCTGACATTTCAGCTTTTGTAAGCGCCATAGGTTCAATCCCTCAATGATGCCTGGAATCGCTCTTTTAATGCCTCTACACATTTGGCGACGGTAGCGGCAATCTCCTCTTCTTCGAGTGTACGGCTGGTATCCTGAAGGATAAGGCTGATAGCGAGGCTCTTGAAACCTTCTGCTACGCCCTTGCCGCGGTACACGTCAAATAAGTTTACGCCAACTACCTGATTTACGCCAACTTTCTTACATTCGGCCAAAATATCTGCTGCGGGAACGTTTTCCGCGACCACAACCGCGATATCACGGCGGTTCGCCGGGAAGCGGGAGACGTCCTGCGCCTGAGGAATGACGCGGTCTGCAACCGGGCTCCACTCCAGCTCAAACACGATGGTACGGCCGTTCAGGTCCAGCTTACGCTCCAGCTCAGGATGAACAACACCAATGAAACCAATGCGTTTGCCGTCTAAATAGATCGCCGCACTCTGGCCCGGATGCAGGGCTGGAATCGCTTCTGCACGGAATTCAATTTCAGATAATTTACCGGTCAGATCCAGAATGGCTTCCAGATCGCCTTTCATATCGTAGAAATCAACCGTACCTTTTGCCAGGTCCCAGTGCTCTTCATAACGGTTGCCACTGATAGCACCAGCCAGCATGAGATCCTGACGGATGCCTAAATTTGCCTGATTATCCGGTACAAAGCGCAAACCGCTTTCGAAAATTCGCACGCGGTTTTGCTGGCGATTCTGGTTGTAAACGATAGTGCCCAGCAGCCCGGTCCACAGGGACAGACGCATTGCGGACATTTCGCTGGAGATTGGGCTTGGCAGGATCAACGCCTCCTCGCCCGGGTGGATCAGTTGCTGCAGCTTAGGATCAACAAAGCTGTAGGTGATCACTTCCTGGTAGCCTTTGTCGTTAAGCATGGTTTTCACACGCTTCAGGGACAGGTCGGCTTCACGATGGGTACCCATCACCAGACCGGCCTGAACGGGCTCGTCCGGGATGTTGTTGTAGCCGTATACGCGGGCCACTTCTTCCACCAGATCTTCTTCGATTTCCATGTCAAAACGCCAGGATGGCGCAACGGCTTTCCACTCGTCCTGACCTTCGGTCACTTCACAGCCCAGACGCGTCAGAATGTCGGTCACCTGGGCATCGGCAACATGATGACCAATCAGGCGATCGAGCTTGCTGCGGCGCAGGGTAATGGTTGCGCGTTTCGGCAGCGTCGCTTCGTGAGTGACATCGATAACCGGACCGGCTTCACCGCCGCAGATGTCAATCAGCAGGCGAGTCGCTCGCTCCATCGCTTTGTACTGCAGCGCAGGGTCAACGCCACGCTCGTAGCGGTGAGACGCATCGGTGTGCAGGCCATGACGGCGTGCGCGACCGGTGATAGAGAGCGGGCTGAAGAAGGCGCATTCCAGCAGGACGTTTTGCGTTTCGTCATTTACCCCAGAGTGTTCGCCACCGAAGATACCGCCCATCGCCAGCGCTTTGCTGTGGTCAGCAATCACCAGCGTATCCGCGTTCAGCTTCGCTTCGGTGCCGTCAAGCAGAACCAGGGTTTCGCCCTCTTTTGCCATACGGACAACAATACCGCCTTCGATACGATCTTTATCGAACGCATGCATTGGCTGACCCAGTTCCAGCAGAACGTAGTTGGTGACGTCAACCACCGCGTCGATAGAGCGAATGCCGCAGCGGCGCAGTTTCTCTTTCATCCACAGTGGTGTTGGCGCTTTCACGTTGATGCCTTTTACCACGCGGCCGAGGTAGCGTGGGCAAGCATCCGCGGCGTCAACCTGAATAGGCAGTACGTCACTGATGGTCGCTTCTACCGGTACGATCTCCGGCGCGTTCAGTTCGGTCTGGTTCAGCACGGCCACGTCGCGCGCCACGCCGATGATACCTAAGCAATCAGCGCGGTTTGGCGTAACGCTGATCTCAATGGTGTTGTCATCAAGCTTCAGGTATTCGCGGATATCGGTGCCAATTGGCGCATCCAGCGGCAGCTCAATGATGCCGTTGTGATCGTCGGAAATACCCAGCTCGGAAAAGGAGCACAGCATGCCTTCAGACGGCTCACCGCGCAGTTTAGCCGCTTTAATTTTGAAATCACCCGGCAGTACCGCACCCACGGTTGCCACGGCGACTTTCAGGCCCTGACGGCAGTTTGGCGCACCGCAAACGATGTCCAGCAGGCGGTCGCCGCCGACATTCACTTTTGTCACGCGCAGTTTGTCGGCGTTCGGATGCTGGCCGCACTCGACCACTTCACCGACCACGACGCCGGTGAAGGCACCGGAAACCGGCTCAACGCCGTCAACTTCCAGGCCCGCCATGGTGATCTGGTCAGACAGCGCGTCGCTGTCCAGCGTGGTATTGACCCATTCGCGTAACCACAGTTCACTGAATTTCATTGTTCTGTCCTGCCCTTATTTAAACTGTTTGAGGAAACGCAGATCGTTTTCGAAGAATGCACGTAAATCGGTCACACCGTAACGCAGCATGGTCAGACGCTCCATGCCCATACCGAAGGCAAAGCCGGAGTACACTTCCGGATCGATACCGACGTTGCGCAGTACATTTGGATGCACCATGCCGCAACCCAGCACTTCCAGCCATTTGCCGTTTTTGCCCATCACGTCAACTTCCGCAGACGGTTCAGTGAACGGGAAGTAGGATGGACGGAAACGAACCTGCAGGTCTTCCTCAAAGAAGTTGTTCAGGAAATCGTGCAGCGTGCCCTTCAGGTTGGTGAAGCTGATGTTTTTATCAACAATCAGACCTTCCATCTGGTGGAACATTGGGGTATGGGTCTGATCGTAATCGTTACGATAAACGCGACCCGGCGCGATGATGCGGATTGGCGGTTCCTGATCCTTCATGGTACGGATCTGTACGCCAGAGGTCTGGGTACGCAGCAGACGCGTGGCGTCAAACCAGAAAGTGTCGTGGTCAGCGCGTGCCGGATGATGGCCAGGAATATTCAGGGCATCGAAGTTGTGATAATCATCTTCAATTTCCGGGCCAGTCGCCACGGTAAAGCCGAGCTCACCGAAGAAACTTTCAATGCGATCGATGGTACGGGTAACCGGATGCAGCCCCCCGTTTTCGATACGGCGACCCGGCAGAGAAACGTCGATCGTCTCTGCGGCCAGGCGCGCATTCAGCACCGCGCTTTCCAGCTCGGCTTTACGTGCGTTCAGTGCCTGCTGCACCTGCTCTTTAGCTTCGTTAATCACCGCACCCGCTGCCGGGCGTTCTTCTGGCGGCAGTTCACGCAGGGTTGTCATTTGAAGGGTCAGGTGCCCTTTCTTCCCAAGATATTCGACGCGGACATTGTCTAACGCGGCAACATCTGAGGCCTGATTAATGGCGGCTGTTGCACTGGCAACCAGCTCTGCGAGATGTGACATGATTTTCCTCATTATGTCGGTGCAGACACCGATTTGGTGGAGTTATTCTCTCAAATTCAGATACAAAAAAAGCCTCCATCGGGAGGCTTATCTGGCGCTGTTTTTCGTTTCATCTTTCACGCGCTAGCCTCCTGGAGTCAGGTGCTAAAGTAAAAGAAGAAGCGGAAAATAGCAGCATTCATGCTTGCGTTACCTTGTTGGGTAAAAACCGTTGAGAACTTATTGAAAAGCCTGCACGGATAAATGTCAATCTTCTGATGGTGTTAAATGAAAAGAGGAGGCAAAGCCCCCTCTCTCAACTGGCTTATGCCAGTGCTGCTTTCGCTTTTTCGACCAGAGCGGTGAACGCTACTTTGTCGAATACTGCGATGTCAGCCAGGATCTTACGGTCGATTTCAACAGAGGCTTTTTTCAGGCCGTTGATGAATTTGCTGTAAGAAATACCGTTCTGACGTGCTGCTGCGTTGATACGCGCAATCCACAGTTGACGGAACTGACGCTTACGCTGACGACGGTCACGGTAAGCGTACTGACCTGCTTTGATAACAGCCTGGAAGGCAACGCGGTATACGCGTGAACGCGCACCGTAGTAGCCTTTAGCTTGTTTCAAAATTTTCTTGTGACGTGCACGTGCAATTACACCACGTTTTACGCGAGCCATGTGTGCTCTCCTGTATCTATTCTAAGTTAAAAAAGTTAAACGTTAACGACTTATGCGTACGGCAGGCACGCGATTACCAGGCCCAGATCGCCTTTAGAAACCATGGCTTTTGGACGCAGGTGACGTTTACGCTTGGTAGCTTTCTTAGTCAGAATGTGACGCAGGTTAGCGTGCTTGTGCTTAAAACCACCTTTACCGGTTTTTTTGAAGCGCTTAGCAGCACCGCGTACGGTCTTAATTTTTGGCATTTTAATAACTTCCACTTCGCATTGTTAAATAAACGAAACATAGGCGAGCAAAACCTATGAAACCCGAAGGCTCCACAGATTTTGCTGCTTGAAGGCCTTACTGTTTCTTCTTAGGAGCGAGCACCATGATCATCTGGCGGCCTTCGATCTTCGTAGGGAAGGATTCGACTACTGCCAGTTCACTCAGATCTTCACGGACGCGGTTAAGCACTTCCATACCGATCTGTTGGTGGGCCATTTCACGACCGCGGAAACGCAGTGTGATCTTGGCCTTATCGCCATCTTCCAGAAAGCGAATCAGGCTGCGGAGTTTTACCTGATAATCGCCATCGTCGGTACCAGGACGGAATTTGATTTCCTTAACCTGGATAACTTTTTGCTTCTTCTTCTGTTCCTTAGAAGACTTACTCTTTTCATAAAGGAACTTGCCGTAGTCCATGATACGACAAACTGGCGGTTCGGCGTTAGGGCTGATTTCAACTAAATCTACTCCAGCTTCTTCAGCCTTTTCGATTGCTTCTCTCAGACTCACAATCCCCAGCTGCTCGCCTTCCAGACCTGTTAAGCGAACTTCCTGGGCGCGAATCTCGCCATTGATACGATTCGGACGTGCCGTTTGAACTCGTTTTCCGCCTTTAATACCTTATTCCTCCAGTTGTTGAAGACTGCGGCTGCGAATCTCTTGTTGCAGCTTCTCAATCACTTCACTTACGTCCAGGCTGCCCAGGTCTTTACCACGGCGGGTGCGAACGGCAACTTTGCCTGCTTCCACCTCTTTATCACCACAGACCAACATATACGGGACACGACGTAAAGTGTGCTCGCGGATTTTAAAGCCAATCTTCTCATTTCTCAAGTCTGCTTTTACGCGAATGCCCGCATTTTGTAGTTTCTGCGTCAATTCTTTAACGTAATCTGCCTGAGAATCGGTAATGTTCATCACCACTACCTGCACTGGCGCAAGCCAGGTTGGGAAGAAGCCCGCGAACTCTTCGGTCAGGATGCCGATGAAGCGCTCCAGTGAACCGAGGATTGCACGGTGAATCATAACCGGTACCTGACGTTCGTTGTCTTCGCCAACATAAGAGGCGCTTAAACGCTGCGGCAGGGAGAAGTCCAGCTGTACAGTACCGCACTGCCAAGCTCTGTCGAGACAGTCATACAGGGTAAATTCAATTTTCGGACCGTAGAATGCGCCCTCGCCCAGCTGGTATTCGAACGGAATACCGTTCTCTTCCAGCGCCACGGCGAGATCCGCTTCTGCGCGATCCCATGTCTCATCGCTACCGATACGTTTTTCCGGACGCGTTGAGAGTTTGACCACGATCTTCTCGAAGCCAAAGGTGCTGTACATATCGTAGACCATACGAATACAGGCGTTAACTTCATCACGAACCTGATCTTCAGTACAGAAGATATGCGCATCATCCTGAGTAAAGCCACGAACACGCATCAGACCGTGCAGCGCACCTGATGGCTCGTTACGGTGGCAGCTACCGAACTCCGCCATACGCAGCGGCAGGTCACGGTAGGATTTCAGACCCTGGTTGAAGATCTGAACGTGGCCCGGGCAGTTCATTGGCTTAATGCAATATTCACGGTTCTCGGACGAGGTGGTGAACATCGCATCTTTGTAGTTGTCCCAGTGGCCGGTTTTTTCCCACAGCACACGGTCCATCATGAACGGGCCTTTTACTTCCTGGTACTGGTACTCTTTCAGCTTGGAGCGTACGAACGTTTCCAGTTCACGGAAGATGGTCCAGCCGTCGTTATGCCAGAATACCATACCCGGCGCTTCTTCCTGCATGTGATACAGGTCAAGCTGTTTACCGATTTTACGGTGGTCACGCTTCGCCGCTTCTTCCAGGCGCTGCAGATAGGCGTTCAGGGCTTTTTTATCGGCCCATGCGGTACCATAAATACGCTGCAACATTTTGTTGTTGCTGTCGCCACGCCAGTAGGCGCCTGCGGTCTTCATCAGTTTAAAGTGATGACAGAAACGCATATTCGGCACGTGCGGTCCACGGCACATGTCGATGTATTCTTCGTGATGGTACAAGCCGGGCTTGTCATCATGAGAGATGTTCTCGTCAAGAATAGAGACTTTATAGCTCTCGCCACGCTTGACGAAGGTTTCACGCGCTTCGTGCCAGCTGACTTTCTTCTTGATGACGTCATAGTTCGTTTCGGCGAGCTCGTGCATACGTTTTTCGAGCGCGTCGATATCTTCCTGGGTCAGGGTGTGGTCAAGGTCAACGTCATAGTAGAAACCGTTGTCGATAACCGGACCAATCGCCATTTTGGTGTTTGGCCACAGCTGCTTGATAGCATGACCTAACAGGTGCGCACAGGAGTGACGAATGATCTCCAGACCTTCTTCGTCTTTCGCGGTGATGATTGCAAGCGTCGCATCGTTTTCAATCAGATCGGACGCATCAACCAGCTCACCGTTCACACGGCCGGCGATGGTCGCTTTCGCGAGGCCAGGACCGATATCCAGGGCAACATCCATTGGGCTAACAGCGCGGTCGAAATGGCGTTGGCTGCCATCAGGAAGAGTAATTACAGGCATTTTATATCCTTATTTGCAGTGATGCCCCACACATAAGAGCATATACAAAGAAAATAATCGTGATTAAACAGTAGATTACGAAACATCTGACCAACAATCGTCAAATTGGTTCGTTATCCTGCACCTGCCGAATTCAGATAAATGCGGGTTTACGGCAAGGGACTTAATGTTAACACTAACAGCAAGGGGATTGCACCCTCTGCTGCCACAATGAAGGACTGGCATGTTGCAGATATTTGCAGATTGCGTCTCTCTGGCCCTCGCATTTCGCCGATGCTGAGCTAACTTTGAACAGGCCTTTAAAATCCACAGGTGCTTACCATGAACGTATCCAGTAGAACGGTAGTGATATTAAATATCCTGTCAGCAACCGGTTTATTGTTGATTCTCGCCGATCGATTCCACTGGTTCTGAGCTGAACCCCATACCGGCATAACCCGATTGCTTCTGGGAAGGGGCATATTTCGGCCCCGTTTGATAGACTATGCGTATCAACGGACAAGGATTAGGTTATGCCAACAAAACGATTTGCCGTAAAACACTGGAAAATGGTGCTGGTGCTGATTGCCATCTGCGGCGCGATGCTGCTACTTCGTTGGGCGGCAATGATTTGGGGTTAGAGAATCAGAAGGGACGTCTGGCAGAAATGAGAAACGGGCCGATATTTTCGGCCCGCCATGATTACATTCTATAACCCAGTGAAACGGTGGTTCTGCGATCGGTATGTTCAGGCGCGCTTGCTGGTGGTGAAGAGTTCCAGGTCACGTTGTAGGCCACTTTCAAACCGAAGTGTTCATTGATAGCCACGTTCAGGGCACTTTCAGAGTTCAGCGTTGTATCCTCGGCACCAAACACAGACACACCCTGAGTGAATTTGGTGTTATCGGTCATCTGCCATGCGTAGGTACCTGACGCATAACCCAGCGGCTGGGTTTCATCTTCGCCGTTGGTGTACTCGTCGTAGCGAACACCAGGACCGAATTCAAAACGGAAGCTGTGTACAGGCCCATTCAGGAACTGACGACCATAACCCGTCGTGAATACATCACGCTGGCGATAGCCATTATAACGGTCGGTTAACCAGCTTGCCTGACCGAATATGTAGTCATAGTCGGTCATGTTGTAACGGCTACGTCCACCTGCCGCATATTTCTCGGAAGAGCGTTCATCGTTAGCGGACGTGTTGCTGGCATTCCCCCACAGCGACCATGCTGTGGTATTACCGTACCAGGTCAGGGTGCTGTCCGCCGTCAGAGAAGAGCTTTTTGTGTTACCTGATTGCGCGAGATACCCGGCATTCAGATTACCTTCGAAGGGTTTTTTGGCAGTGGAGGGATCGTCCATGACAGTAAAAACGGTGTCATCGGCGGTTGCATTCAGTGATGCAAATACGCCACCCGCCAGCATCAGTGCTGCGGGTACTGTCTTCAAAAGCTTCATTTTATTTAAGGAGTCCGTACAACAAAAAAAGAGACCACCACGGTCTCGGAAACTTTCTTGAGGATCAATGACAAGGCGTCCAGAGAAAGGTAACAAATTATAAAAAGGCGCAAATAACATAGCAATATTTTCTTATTTCATTTTTTGAATAAGAACGATCCCAAAGCGCGTTTTATTTTATATATCTTTTATCGCGATTGTTTCAGCATTCATTTTTAAAATCATACTGTTATTTACATTGCCTTCCTGTCGATCGGTGCCAGGCTTAAAAGAACCCATACTAAAAGGAGGTTATGATGGCTTCTATTTATACGCTGACGCTCTCCCCTTCCCTCGACTCCGCGACTATCACCCCGCACATTTACCCTGAAGGTAAACTACGCTGTAGCGCCCCTGTGTTTGAGCCGGGCGGCGGCGGCATTAACGTGGCGCGCGCCATTACCCATCTTGGCGGTAAAGCCACCGCCATATTCCCTGCCGGGGGTGCCACGGGGGAACATCTGGTCTCTTTGCTGGCGGATGAACAGGTTACCGTAGACACCGTAGCGGCCCAGGACTGGACCCGGCAGAATCTGCATGTCCACGTCGAATCCAGCGGGGAACAGTATCGTTTCGTGATGCCGGGCGCCAGACTGAGCGATGATGAGTTTCGTCAACTTGAAGAGAAGGTACTGACCATTGAAAGCGGCTCACTGCTGGTTATTAGCGGTAGTCTGCCGCCAGGCGTCAAAACGGAAAAGCTGACGGCGCTGGTTAAGTCAGTGCTTCAGCGTGGTATCCGCTGCATCGTCGACAGCTCAGGTGAAGCCCTGCAGGCAGCGTTAGTCCCCGGGCATCTTGAACTCGTTAAACCTAACCAGAAAGAGCTTAGCGCGCTTGTGAATCGCGAACTTAACCAGCCTGATGACGTGCGTACCGCCGCAGAAGAACTGGTTCGCAGCGGCAAAGCGCACCGCGTGGTCGTCTCTCTCGGTCCTCAGGGGGCACTGGCTGTCGACAAGACGGGCTTTGTGCAGGTTGTGCCGCCGCCCATGAAAAGCCAGAGTACCGTGGGTGCGGGCGACAGCATGGTCGGCGCGATGGCGCTAAAACTGGCGCAGGGTGCTTCTCTTCTGGAAATGACGCGTTATGGCGTCGCGGCGGGGAGTGCCGCCACCATTAATCAGGGGACGCGGCTGTGTTCGCTTGCCGATACGCAGAAAATCGTCGATTACCTTTCAAAAGACTGACCTCTATTCCCCTTCCCAATCGAAGGGGAATTTACCTTAAAGTCGCCAAATATGGCATATCGACTATGCTAAAAAAACTTTCAGAATAACAACGAGGTGAATTATGAGCAGTGGTGAGATCACCCGCTATGTCGCAACCATCAATCTTCGTGAAGCGTCACTGACCGAGCTGAACGAGCTCAATAACGCCTTTACTCGCGCGAATTTTCTGCTCACGCTGACGGACGATGACGGCCATATTCATGATTTAGGCACGCTGACATTTGGTTTGATCGCGGCCCTGAGTGAAGAAGACGTTCACGCCCTGGCCGCCAGCCTGGTGGAAAGTGTGACCGACAAGCCCGCCGACATCACCGTGGAAACGTGGGAAAGCTGGCACAAAAAAGAACAATAAGTGCGCTGCATGAATTTAAACCGCTCAGGTGTGCGTTAGTTCGTATTTTTTTACCGCAATTATGCGCTAACTTTATGATCTGGCAGACAACATGGGAGAGTCAACATGTGGCAGGCTATCAGTCATCTTTTAAGTGAGCAACTGGGTGAAGGTGAAATTGAACTGCGTAACGAACTGCCAGGCGGAGAGATCCACGCCGCGTGGCATTTACGCTACGCAGGACGCGATCTTTTCGTGAAGTGTGATGAGCGAGAACTGCTCCCGATATTCACCGCTGAAGCCGACCAGCTGGAACTGTTGTCTCGCAGTAAAACGGTGACAGTACCGCAGGTGCTGGCTCTGGGCAGCGACCGGGACTACAGTTTCCTGGTCATGGACTATCTCCCTCCCCGCCCGCTGGATGCCCATAACGCCTTCATTCTTGGACAACAGCTCGCGCGCCTGCACCAGTGGAGCGACCAGCCCCAGTTTGGGCTCGATTTTGACAACGACCTTTCCACTACCCCACAGCCCAACGCCTGGCAGCGTCGGTGGTCGACGTTTTTTGCCGAACAGCGCATCGGATGGCAGCTTGAACTGGCCGCCGAAAAAGGGCTGGAATTTGGCAATATTGATGCCATCGTTGAGCATGTACAACAGCGCCTGGCCACCCATCAGCCGCAGGCATCTCTACTGCACGGCGATTTATGGTCCGACAACTGCGCGCTGGGTCCCAACGGCCCCTATATCTTCGACCCGGCCTGCTACTGGGGTGACAGAGAGTGCGATCTGGCCATGCTGCCCCTGCATCCAGAGCAGCCCCCGCAAATATATGATGGCTATCAGTCAGTCTCCCCTCTGCCGTCCGATTTTCTCGAGCGCCAACCGGTGTATCAGCTTTATACGCTGATGAACCGCGCTATCCTTTTTGGCGGGCAGCATCTGGTCAACGCCCAGCGTGCGCTTGAACGCGTACTTGCGGCATAGGGACAAATCGGGTGGCCGTGCCGCCACCCTCATCTGTCAGAGAAAACCCAGCAGAGAGAAGAAGAAGTATCCCGCCACAATGATGATAATGGGGAGAATATAGAGCGGGAAAATTTGCAGGAAAATGGTGTGACGCGGTACCACAATGCGGGATTCAATCTGCTCCCGGCTCATTCCTTCCGGGCCTTTCGCCTGTTCCAGAATTAACTGATCCTCAACGCCTTCGCGCAGAAAACGGGTCTGGCGACTCATTCGCGCACCGGATGCCTGTAACGCCATGGCAATAAAAATCAACGCATAGATGACCCAGAACCCAATATTAAGCTGCTGGTGAAAATCCGGCGTTGGCGAGTTGAACCAGAAGATATTCAGGAACGGGGTGTTGAACCGCATCATCTCAATCATGACATGCGCAAAATCAAGCATGACGGCATTAATGCCTGGCTGTTTTTCGCTGTGATCGTACATAAATTTGAGCACAGAAATCAGCGTAGAGATGACGGCGGGAATAAAAATCACCCAGCCAGCAATACGTTTTAAGACAGCAATGCGTCCAGCTTGTTGATACGTCATCAGTTCCTCTTCATAAAGACGCGTTATTTGTGGCTAAGTCTACCTGCTGGACAGCATTTTCGCCCGATCTTTGAAAGCAATATGCTAAATTGCTAAGTGTGCTTAGCACTTATCGTCTGTCGAACACCCTGGATAAGGAGACGTTGTGATGTCGACACCGCGCCAGATACTTGCCGCTATTTTTGACATGGATGGATTACTGATTGATTCCGAGCCGTTGTGGGATCGCGCCGAGCTGGACGTGATGGCCAGCCTGGGCGTTGATATCAGCCGCCGTAATGAACTTCCCGACACGCTGGGCCTGCGCATTGATATGGTCGTAGACCTCTGGTACGCCCACCAGCCGTGGAGTGGCCCAGATCGCGACGAAGTCACCGCGCGCATTATCAGCCGCGCCATCGCGCTGGTGGAGGAGAACAAGCCGCTATTGCCTGGCGTGCGTGAAGCGGTCGCGTTGTGTAAGGCTCAGGGGCTGAAGGTGGGCCTGGCCTCCGCTTCACCGCTGCATATGCTGGAAAAAGTGCTCATTATGTTTGAGCTGCGCGACAGTTTTGACGCCCTGGCGTCAGCTGAAAAATTGCCCTACAGCAAACCGCATCCGCAGGTCTATATGGACTGTGCCGCTAAGCTGGGTCTTGATCCGCTTACCTGTGTCGCGCTGGAAGATTCCGTTAACGGCATGATCGCGTCCAAAGCCGCACGTATGCGCTCCATTGTGGTTCCGGCAGAGGAAGGCCGCCACGATCCCCGTTTTGCCCTTGCCGATGTGAAGCTTAATTCGCTGACAGAACTCACGGCGCATCACCTTAAGGGCGGCTAACAACATGCTCCATTTGTGACAAACAGTTACACCGTCACCTCTTCCGCCTACTGTATAAAAACCCTATACTGTATGAATTGACAGTTTCGTGGGTTTTATCATGACGGCGGAAGGCCACCTCCTTTTTTCCATAGCGTGCGCAGTATTTGCCAAAAACGCTGAACTCACTCCCGTGCTCGCACAGGGGGACTGGTGGCATATTGTCCCTTCCGCCGTATTGACCTGTCTGCTGCCCGATATTGATCATCCCAAATCATTTCTTGGGCAACGCCTGAAGTGGGTCTCGAAACCCATCGCCCGCGCGTTCGGCCACCGGGGGTTTACGCACAGCCTGCTGGCCGTTTTTGGGCTGCTTACCCTTTTTTATTTAAAAGTGCCCGAAAGCTGGATCGTCCCTGCTGATGCCATTCAGGGGATGGTGCTCGGCTACTTAAGCCATATTCTTGCCGATATGCTGACGCCCGCTGGCGTTCCACTTCTCTGGCCGTGTCGCTGGCGCTTTCGTTTTCCCATCCTTGCGCCACAGAAAGGGAACCAGCTTGAGCGCGTATTGTGCATGGCGCTCTTCGCTTACGCCGTCTGGATGCCACAGACATTGCCCGAAAACAGTGCAGTGCGCTGGTCTTCGCAGATGATCAATTCGCTGCAATTTCAGTTCAATCGCTTCATTCATCACCAGATTGAACAGTAAACCAACAAAATCATTCCGTTTGTCATAAACCATTCCATTTGGATATAAGCGCGACATCACACTTCTGCTAACCTTCCGCCAACAGGATCGGGAAAAACCGATCCCATAATAAATCAGGAGAACGGGGATGAATTTTCCACTCATCGCGAACGTTGTTGTGTTCGTTGTATTGCTATTGCTTCTCGCGCAGACGCGCCACAAACAGTGGAGCCTGGCGAAAAAAGTGCTGGTTGGTCTGGCCATGGGTGTCGTATTTGGTCTGGCGTTGCAGGCGATTTATGGCTCCGATAATCCAGTTCTGAAAGACTCTATTCAGTGGTTCAACATTGTCGGCAACGGCTATGTCCAGCTGCTGCAGATGATCGTGATGCCGCTGGTGTTCGCCTCTATTCTGAGTGCCGTTGCCCGCCTGCATAACGCCACTCAACTGGGTAAAATTAGTTTTCTGACCATTGGTACCCTGCTGTTTACCACGCTGATTGCCGCGCTGGTGGGGGTGCTGGTAACCAACCTGTTTGGCCTGACGGCCGAAGGTCTGGTGCAGGGCACGGCTGAAACAGCACGCCTGACCGCGATTCAAACCAACTACGTGGGTAAAGTAGCCGATCTGACGGTTCCGCAGATGGTGCTCTCCTTCATTCCGAAGAACCCGTTTGCTGACCTGACCGGCGCCAGCCCAACGTCCATCATCAGCGTGGTGATCTTCGCGGCATTCCTCGGTGTGGCCGCACTGAAGCTGCTGAAAGACGATGCGCCGAAAGGCGAGCGTGTGCTGACGGCGATTGATACCCTGCAAAGCTGGGTGATGAAGCTGGTGCGTCTGGTCATGCAGCTGACGCCATACGGCGTGCTGGCGCTGATGACTAAAGTGGTAGCGGGCTCTAACCTGCAGGACATCATTAAGCTGGGCAGTTTTGTCGTCGCCTCTTATCTGGGCCTGGGCATCATGTTCGTGGTGCACGGTATCCTGCTGGGCGTGAACGGCGTCAGCCCGCTGAAATACTTCCGCAAAGTCTGGCCGGTACTGACCTTTGCCTTCACCAGCCGCTCCAGCGCCGCGTCTATTCCTCTGAACGTTGAAGCGCAGACCCGTCGCCTGGGCGTGCCAGAATCTATCGCCAGCTTCTCTGCGTCCTTTGGTGCCACCATCGGTCAGAACGGCTGTGCGGGTCTCTACCCGGCGATGCTGGCGGTGATGGTTGCCCCGACCGTGGGTATCAACCCGCTGGATCCGGTCTGGATCGCCACGCTGGTCGGCATTGTGACCATCAGTTCCGCCGGTGTTGCCGGTGTTGGTGGCGGCGCAACCTTCGCTGCGCTGATTGTGCTGCCTGCACTGGGTCTGCCAGTGACGCTGGTCGCGCTGCTGATCTCCGTTGAACCGCTGATCGACATGGGTCGTACCGCGCTGAACGTGAGCGGCTCCATGACCGCCGGTACGCTGACCAGCCAGTGGCTGAAGCAGACCGACAAGGCCATTCTGGAAAGTGAAGACGACGCCGAACTGGCGCACCGGTAATTGCCGGGAAATAAAAAAACCGCCATCAGGCGGTTTTTTTATGGCTGTTATTCTTCAACCTCTTCATCCTGGCGGATTTGCACCGCCCATCGCTGGGCAGACTCCGGCACGGAAAACGTCGGCGATCGACGGAAATGCTCCCCCATCAGGACAAACGCCACATATTTACCACGAAGCTGCCAGACATCACGAAAACCCTCCACTTTCAGGGCATGGTCAGGCGGCGCGGGTTCCACGCGGGGCACATAGCTAATAACCTGGCGGTTTTGTTGACGAAGAGGTTTCATAAGCGACGGGTTCACTAAAGCAAATTCTTGAAGCAGGAAAATTCTATGATAGCCGATTCTGCTCCCTTCCGTCGCGCTCCGAATGGCTGAGAGGGCTCCTTTCGTTAATGGCGGCATGTGAAAACTCTTAGTTCGCGAGCTATCTCACGACATTGTTCTATCCTTAATAGGGTTTTTAGCAATGGATAAAGGAGAAGCGTGCAATGTCGAACAAAGATAATACACATCAATCACCGATTCATGGCACTGAAGAATCTCAACCGGGTATGGACTCTCTCGCCCCTGCTGACGGCTCTCACCGCCCCTCGCCAGGCCCTTCCGCCCCCGGCGAACAGCCTACCGCACCGGGAAGCATGAAATCGCCGGACACCGGGAACGAGAAGCTGAAATCGCTTGAGCCACACCGTAAAGGTGGTGAAGGTTTTGCACTCACGACCAATCAGGGCGTGCGCATTGCTGACGATCAAAACTCTCTTCGCGCCGGCTCGCGCGGCCCCACACTGCTGGAAGACTTTATCCTGCGGGAAAAAATTACCCATTTCGACCACGAGCGAATTCCGGAACGTATCGTTCACGCGCGCGGCTCGGCTGCGCATGGCTACTTCCAGCCGTACAAGAGCCTGAAAGCGATCACCAAAGCAGATTTCCTCTCCGACCCGGATAAAATTACCCCGGTGTTTGTCCGATTCTCCACCGTACAGGGGGGCGCGGGTTCGGCAGACACGGTGCGTGATATTCGCGGTTTCGCCACCAAGTTTTATACCGAAGAGGGTATTTTTGATCTGGTGGGCAATAACACCCCGGTGTTTTTCATTCAGGATGCGCATAAATTTCCTGACTTTGTCCATGCGGTAAAACCGGAGCCCCACTGGGCCATACCGCAGGGACAAAGTGCGCACGACACCTTCTGGGACTATATCTCTCTGCAACCTGAAACGTTACACAACGTGATGTGGGCGATGTCTGACCGGGGTATTCCGCGCAGCTATCGCACGATGGAGGGGTTTGGTATTCACACCTTCCGTATGATTAACGCGGAAGGAAAAGCCACGTTCGTCCGGTTCCACTGGAAGCCGGTGGCGGGCAAAGCCTCGCTGGTGTGGGATGAGGCGCAGAAGCTGACCGGGCGCGATCCAGACTTCCATCGTCGTGAGCTGTGGGAGTCCATTGAAGCCGGCGATTTCCCTGAATATGAACTGGGCCTGCAGCTCATTCCGGAAGAGGACGAATTTAAGTTTGATTTCGACCTTCTTGACCCGACCAAACTGATCCCCGAGGAGCTGGTGCCGGTTCAACTGGTGGGGAAAATGGTGCTCAACCGCAACCCCGATAATTTCTTTGCCGAGAACGAGCAGGCCGCGTTCCACCCGGGGCATATCGTGCCGGGACTGGATTTCACCAACGATCCGCTCTTACAGGGACGTTTGTTCTCGTACACCGATACGCAGATCAGCCGCCTTGGCGGGCCGAACTTCCACGAAATTCCAATTAACCGTCCGACCTGCCCGTACCACAATTTCCAGCGCGACGGGATGCATCGTCAGGATATTGATACCAATCCGGCTAACTACGAGCCTAACTCGATCAACGATAACTGGCCGCGCGAAACACCGCCAGGCCCGAAACGCGGAGGTTTTGAGTCGTACCAGGAGCGTATCGATGGCAACAAAATTCGCGAGCGCAGCCCTTCCTTCGGCGAGTATTACGCCCATCCTCGCCTGTTCTGGAACAGCCAGACGCCGATTGAGCAGCAGCACATCATCGGCGGCTTTAGCTTCGAGTTAAGTAAGGTGGTGCGCACCTACATACGCGAGCGCGTGGTCGATCAGCTTGCGCACATTGATATTCAGCTCGCCCAGAGCGTGGCGGATAACCTGGGTATTACCCTGACTGACGAGCAGCGCAACCTTGCTCCGCCAAAAGAGGTCAACGGCGTGAAGAAAGATCCGTCGCTGAGTCTGTATGCGGTGCCAGGTGGCTCAATTAAAGGCCGCGTGGTCGCCATCCTGCTGAACGATAAAACCCGGGCCAGTGACGTACTGGGCATTATGCAGGCGCTGAAAACCCAGGGCGTACACGCCAAACTGCTTTATTCCCGAATGGGTGAAGTGACGGCTGATGACGGTTCCGTGCTGCCGGTGGCTGCGACCTTTGCCGGGGCACCCTCGCTGACCGTCGATGCGGTGATTGTGCCGTGCGGGGATATTGCCAGCCTGTTGACCAACGGTGACGCCGTCTATTACCTGCTGGAAGCTTATAAGCACCTGAAACCGATCGCGTTGTCCGGCGATGCGCGTCAGTTTAAATCCCAGCTGAAGGTTGCCGAGCAAGGTGAGGACGGCATTGTCGAGGGCGATAACGTGGACGACGCCTTTATGACGAAGCTGTTTGACCTGCTCGCCGCGCACCGCGTCTGGTCACGCAGCAGCAAGATTGACCAGATCCCGGCGTAAAAAAAGCCGGGTGGCGCTTGCGCTTACCCGGCCTACAACAGTTTGCAGGTCGTTCGTAGGCCGGGTAAGGCGAAGCCGCCCCCCGGCACTTCTCACAGATCCCGGAATGTCCCCAACCGATACCCTCGTTCGGCAATCGCGTATTTCAGCGACGGCGACGTCAGCACATCCAGCTCCGCCAGGCGCGGCCAGCAGTACGCGCTCTTGCGCACGATATTATCGACAAATGCGGGGTGCGCCATGACTTCCAGTGACTTTTCTCCCCGGGCTGCTGAATCATCCAGCACCTTCAGGAACAGCGCTTCGTCGATCGCCTCGCCGTAAAACGCGCTGCTGAACCCTGCGGTGGTTGTCACCGCACTGTCCTGCAACCCTTGTACCTCACGATCCACGCGCATCGCTACGCCTTTGCGTTGGGCAAACGCCGCAACGATCGGGAAAATAGCCGGGATCATATGCACGTGGTGATGGCTGTCGATGTGTGTTGGCAGATCACCAAACAGATCAGCAAAGCGGTTGAACTGACAGTCCAGCTCGCGGGCAATCTCTTCCAGCGGCAGAGCGTCCTGCTCCGCCTGTTCCCAAATCCATTTACCTAACTGTCCGTCACGGGTCAGGCCCGGCATTGGCGTAAGCGGCATACCGAGCGTCAGCACAAAATGCATCCCGACGCCCAGCTCAGGCACGTCGCGGCTTAGCTGCGCCGCGTGTTCAACCGCTTCACCATTAACCAGTGCCGTAGTGGATGTCACAACCCCCCGGCGACAGGCTTCAATAATGCCGTAGTTCTGACCTTTCGAGAGGCCAAAGTCATCAGCATTAACGATCAGCAGGTTTTCCATTGTGCGTCCTCTCAGTGGTGTTTGAACTTCAGCTTCTCAATCGTGGCGGCAAAGTTCGGCAACCATTTTTCATGCGCCAGGATCATCTCTGCTGCAAGCTGCTCCGCATCGCGGTCGGAATGCACCAGCGGGCTGAGGTTCAGTGCCAGAAGCACGTCATTCAGCTCGCCGCTCAGCGCCGCCTGACTTGCCGCCACTTCAAAGCCTTTAATGGTGTGGATCAGACCCATAACTTTGTCATCAAAATGAGTAATGCGCGGATGCGGTTTAGCGCCATCGCGTCCCAGAATGCAGGTCATCTCAACGGCCCAGTCAGCCGGGATATTGTCGATGTGGCCGTGGTGCGGCACGTTAACGTAGTGCTCCGCCTGCTTGTCGTTGTAGATGGCGTTGATCACTTCACACGCCGCATCGGAATAATAGGCCCCGCCGCGCTGCTCAAGCTCTTTCGGCTTGACGTTCAGGTTCGGATCTTTATACAAGTCGAACAGCTGCTTCTCAACTTTCTGAACGATTTGCGCCCGCGCGCCCCCCTTGTAATACTCGCCCATTTCGATGGCCAGCATCTCTTTCTGCTTGAAGTAATAAAGCAGGTAGGAGCACGGCAGCAGATTCAACGAGCGGATCAGCCCTTCGCTGAACGGCAGGTCAAAGATGTTTTTCACAGACGCAGCGGTCAGACGACCCGAGGCGACCCCGTCCAGCAGTTCAGCAAAACGCGATGTTCCGTTCACGATGACATCTTTAATGAACACCATATGGTTCAAACCGAACAGATCGATAGAGAGATCGTCATTATCGGTCAGTTCCAGCACGTCACGGATAAACATTTTCATGCCGACTGGAATATTACAGACGCCAATAAAGCGCTTGAAACCGGTATGACGATAAACCGCTTCGGTCACCATCCCTGCCGGGTTAGTGAAGTTAATCACCCACGCGTCTGGACAGATTTCCTGCACGTCTTTAACGATGTCGAAAATAACCGGAATGGTACGCAGGCCTTTGAACAGGCCACCGGCACCGTTAGTTTCCTGACCGAGATAACCGTGGCTCAACGGAATACGCTCGTCCAGTTCACGCGCTTTCAACTGGCCAACGCGCAGCTGGGTGGTTACGAAATCTGCATCTTTCAGCGCCAGTCGACGATCCAGCGTTTTATGCACGGTCAGAGGTACGCCCGCTTTCTCAACCATGCGTTGGCACAGGTCGAAAATAATATTCAGCTTCTCCTGACCTTCCTCCACGTCCACCAGCCATAATTCGCTGACCGGTAATTCATGATAACGTTTCAGAAAACCTTCAAGTAATTCCGGGGTATAGCTGCTGCCGCCACCAATGGTTACGACTTTTAATTTCTTTTGCATAATATCTCCCTTTGCGTATCAGGTTAATCGCCTGCAAGGTATAGCGTACTCTTCCCGCTATTTGGGCAAGCCATTAAAGCAATATTCGTGGCGGATAAAACCGCCGAAAGTTAATTCATTACCGTCAAACTTTTGCGGTAACTGTTCGGGGTGAATGACGTTAATTTCTTAAACGTTTTAATAAACAGGCTGGGGCTACTGTATCCCGATTCGTAAGCAATATCGGTGACCGAGTAGTTAGTAATTTCCAGCTGTTTTTTGGCAAAGTTAATGCGAATGTCATTAATAATTTGCACGGGTGTTTTACGATAATACCGCTGCGTCGCGCGGGTCAAATATTCCTGGGATTTCCCCGACAGGGAAACCATATTCTCCAGCGCATTGTCACTGAACTGGGCTTTATCGTGCATCAGTTCAACAGTGCTGCGCAGCCACTGTGGAATATCATCCGTCACCTGCTGCTCTTCACGATGATGACGCAGCCGGTTCATCACATAGAAAGTCACCGTTTCAATAAACTCGTCAAATTCATTTTCACGGAAGTTAAGCGAGGCAATAACCGTTTCAATCCAGGTCATGAACTCGTTTTTCACGCGATAAACCTGAGACGCCACAAAGCAGAACGGTACCAGCGGCAGATAGTGCTTTTCAAAGAAGCGCCTGCTGACGCCGACATTCAGAATGCGGGTTGCACCGAATTCGTAAAAGCTCTGGTGATAGGACCCCATCGGCAGGAAGACAAAATCCCCTCGCTCAAGCAGGACGCGCTTACCGTTGATCTCCTGGTAGTAGCGGCCGGTCAGAACAATCGTGAACTCGTAGTAGTCATGCTGGTGCAGACCACTGGCGCTCTCCGTCTTGTTGTAGATAACCACGTGAAAATTTTTGCCATTAAACAGCTGCTGTTCAAGTGCGGTTTTAATTTCCATCGTGCTGACCTCCTGCTGCAACATCCGACTTAGTGCATTTTCTCGTGAAGCTCAATCAACTCCGCCACCAGCTCGCGCGCCAGCATGGAGGTCATCAGGTGATCCTGCGCGTGTACCAGCACCAGGCTGACCTTCATCTTTCCTTCACCCTGATCGCTTTCAATAAGCTTTGTCTGCACCAGGTGCGCTTCGTTCAGCGCGGTACGGGACTGTTCCATCATGGTTTTCGCGGCGGCAAAATCACCCTGCTTGGCCTGCTTCAGTGCGGCATACGCCAGGCTGCGGGCCTGCCCGGAGTTGATGATAAGCCCCATCACCACTTCTTCAAGATCGTTCTCTGCGGCGTCGTCTGCGACGATACTATCCAAATCTAACATGTTTAAGCTCCTTGTGGCTGACGCGGGTTTCCCCGCGTCGGTCAATCTTAGAATTTCAGTGAGAGGGCAATGTCCTCTTCGCTCTCTTCTTCATCAATGATGGTGGCAGCTTTGTTCGCAATCGCCACGAATGGCATGTAGAGCAGGGTCGCAATCCCGAGGTTGAATATCGCCAGCAGGAAGGCCGCGACGCTACCGTTGGTATTGAAGAACGCGCCCAGCCCCGCTGGCATGGTCCACGGTGCAATGTTGGTCACCGGCGGAATAATGCCCATGTAGTAAGCCGTCAGGGTGATGGCTGCCAGCAGTGGTTGAACCAGGATGAACGGAATGAACATGACCGGGTTCATGATGATTGGCAGGCCAAACAGAATCGGTTCGTTAATCTGGAAGATACCTGATGGCAGCGCCAGTTTAGCTACCTGACGATAGTCAGCACGACGAGAGACAATAAAGACCGCGATGATCAGACCCAAGGTCGCCCCGGTACCACCCAGGAAGATATAGGAGTCAAGCATCGGCTTCGCCCACACATGGAAGGTTTTACCTGCTGCCAGCGCCGCGTCAACGGAGCCGTACTGCTGGTAAAGTGCCACGTTTTCCAGTGCCCACGGGGTCATAATTCCGCTATCCAGCGCAGCCAGTGCCAGTGAACCATGTACGCCGAAGAACCACAGCAGAGAGGTGAAAATCACATACGCCCAACCGACCACACCACCCATCGACGCCAGCGGCGTGGAGATAGAATCCATGATGATCTGGTGGAAGTTCGTGCCCCAGTGAGAGAGCGCCCAGGCAATAATCCCCATAATGGAGAGAATAATAAAGCCCGGAATCAACGCGGAAAATGAACGAGAAACGGACGTCGGTACGCTATCCGGCAAGCGGATAACCCAGTTGCGACGAATAATAAAGGTGAACATTTCCGCCACCACCAGACCGATAACAATACCGGAGATGATGTTCGCCCCACCCAACCAGTTGGCGCCGACGGCATACGCCTCCCCTACGCTGTAAGGTGTGACGGTCATAAATGCAGCAACGGATAATAACCCGGCAGCCAGCGGATCCACTTTTCGCTCTTCTGCCAGTGCCATGCCAATAAAGAAAGGCGCCATCAGCGACATAATACCTAACGTACCGTTATATACGTTGCCGCCGATGGCTTTAAAACCATTAAGGGTTTCAATTGTGGAAGCGTCTAACCGAATGCCTAATGAATAAAAGAAGGAACCTTCACCAAAGCTCAGAAAAACGTTGTTAATTAAAACGAACATGGCCCCGGCCAGCGTCAACGGCATTAATTTAATAAAGCCGTTTTTAATGGCATTAACGTGAGGCTGCTTTCCTATTTTAACAGCAAAAGGAAGGAGTACCTTTTCAAGTGAAGCGATGACTTTACTCATAGGTAAATACCCTTAAATGCCGTAACTCGTGTTACGGCGTATTGTGTGTGAAATAACTCTTTGACGGGAAAAATAAAATTAATTAGCAGCTTTTTTAATGGCTGCCACAGCAGCTTTCAGAACACCTAAACCATCAATCTTGCCATACAGCCCCGAGTCGATCACTTCGACCGGTTTGTTGGGTAGCAGTCGTTGTATTTCGGGCAACATATAGGCGATTTGCGGCCCCAGTAAAACAACATCGGCTTTCTGGCCTTTCTCGCCCGCCAGCGTTTCTGGAAACGCTTCAATCACCACAGGGACTTCATACTTTTCAGCCTGCGCACGCATCTTTGACACCAGCAGTGAGGTTGACATGCCCGCTGAGCAGAACAGGTAGATATGTTTCTTTTCCATCGTAATTTCCCTCTTGTAGGTCTACCTGCCATCGCGCTATCACTCGACTTGCTGTCCCGGCAGACAGGTAGTTTGCATACTGTTGTTTGTCGTTGGAGTGAGTATACGCAATGGTACAGACAGGAGATAATTCTGAACAGGTTGAAATTGTCTCTCATTGACCTGGCTTGTTGACTACCTTCACATTTCGGGCAAATAATTCGCGCAAAGAAATAAGATTTACGTATACACAAAAAAACCGGCCCATGGGCCGGTTCGTTAACATCTTCAGACAAGCTGGGTTACTGAGCCTTTGGAGCCTGGGGATCGGTGTCGTATTCAGCACAGGTCTGATAACCGGAGTTAATAACATGACCAGTGTCATCCAGGGCGACAAAGTAGGTCTCTGCCTTACCATCACGTTGACCCAGGATATAGGTCTGGCAGGTCCCTTTCGCATGAATCATTGTCACTTCAGAAGAAGGTTTACCGGCGATCGCAGCGACCTGCGAACGGGTCATCCCTTTTTTAACGTCTTTAACCACGGGCTGTGTAAACTGATCCTTGGTGCGATCGTAAGCCGTACACCCTGCCAGCATCGTCAGTACTGCCGCTGCGCTAAGAATTCCTGCTACGTTCTTGTTCATATTCCGTCCTCTTGTTTATCAGCGTGTTATCTAAGCATGGAATAAAAAGTACTATTGTTCAACTTTGTGAATTACGCCAGACGAATTTCGGAAAATTCTAATAAAACAACGATAACCTGCTAAATCGGCGTAAATTAGCGCACTCGAAACTGTGATCCTTGTCGTTTCTCGTCCAAAGGGTTAGTTTTAACAGTTAACACATTCTGTTTATGTTCTGCATATGGAGGGCGTGATGGCTCTGCAACACGAGATTATTCAGGCACTGGGCGCGAAGCCCGCGGTAGATGCACATGAAGAGATCCGCCGTAGCGTGGATTTTTTAAAATCGTACTTAAGAAAGAACGCTTTCCTGAAATCCCTGGTGCTGGGCATCAGCGGCGGGCAGGACTCCACCCTGACCGGTAAACTCTGTCAGATGGCGATTTCAGAGCTTCGCGAAGAAACGGGCGATGAGAAATTGCAGTTTATCGCCGTGCGTCTTCCCTATGGCGTGCAGGCCGATGAACAGGATTGCCAGGATGCCATCGCGTTCATCCAGCCCGATCGCGTACTCACCGTCAATATTAAAGGGGCGGTGCTGGCAAGCGAGCAGGCACTGCGCGAAGCGGGCATTGAGCTGAGCGATTTTGTTCGCGGCAACGAGAAAGCTCGTGAGCGTATGAAAGCCCAGTACAGCATCGCCGGAATGACCAAAGGCGTGGTTGTCGGCACCGACCATGCGGCAGAAGCCATCACCGGTTTCTTCACCAAATATGGCGATGGCGGCACCGACATTAACCCGATTTTCCGTCTGAACAAGCGTCAGGGTAAACAGCTGCTTGCCGCGCTGGGCTGTCCTGAGCACTTGTATAAAAAGGCACCGACGGCGGATCTGGAAGACGATCGCCCTTCCCTGCCGGATGAAGCGGCCCTTGGCGTCACCTATGATAATATTGATGATTATCTGGAAGGCAAACAGCTGGATGAAGGTACCGCGAAGATCATTGAAAGTTGGTATCTGAAAACCGAACACAAGCGCCACACGCCGATTACGGTGTTTGACGACTTCTGGAAATAAACGCAAAACGGCAACCCCGTTGCCGTTTTTAGTGTTTGCCCCCTCTCCCGTGGGAGAGGGTTGGGGTGAGGGCAACAGACCGCACGATGTGGCCGGGTAAGGCGTAGCCACCACCCGGCTCTTTTTTAACCACAGCGCACCTGCTACACTGTATACCTGAACAGTATACGGAGTAATATGTGAGCAGGCGTCAATCCGCCCCGCGTCTTGAGTTTGAAGCGGCGGCTATCTACGAATATCCCGAGCACCTTCGCCCCTGGCTTGAGGCGCTGCCAAAACAGCCTGGCGTGTACATTTTTCACGGTGAAAGCGACACCTTGCCGCTTTATATCGGCAAAAGCGTCAATATTCGCAGCCGGGTGTTATCCCACCTGCGTACCCCGGATGAGGCCGCCATGCTGCGCCAGTCGCGGCGCATCACCTGGTTTCAGACAGCGGGAGAAATGGGTGCGCTGTTGCTGGAGGCCCGGCTGATAAAAGAGCAACAACCGCTCTTTAATAAGCGCCTGCGCCGTAACCGTCAGCTTTGTTCCCTGCAGATCAGCGACGGTAAGCCGCAGGTGGTTTACGCCCGCGACGTCGATTTTTCTCATGCGCCAAACCTTTTTGGATTATTTGCCAACAAACGCGCGGCCCTTCAGGCTCTGCAAACACTGGCCGACGAGCTACAGCTTTGCTACAGCCTTTTAGGTTTAGAAGGCACCACGCGTGGCCGCGCCTGTTTTCGCTCCGCGCTGAAGCGCTGCGCAGGCGCCTGCTGCGGCAAAGAGAGCGTTGAGGCGCATCACGCGCGCCTCCTGAGCGGTCTTGCGGCCATCAGCATCAACTGCTGGCCGTGGGAGGGCGCCGTGGCGCTAAAAGAAGTGGGTGAAACGATGACGCAGTATCACATCGTCAATAACTGGCTCTGGCTGGGGGCTGTCGATGATTTAAGCGACGCGGCAACCCTGTTACGCACCCCCGCCGGGTTCGATCAGGATGGCTATAAAATCCTCTGCAAGCCCGTCTTAACCGGCAAATTTGAGGTCATTATGCTCAGTGACCCGGCAGCCAGTTAATTTCACTGAACAGCAGGGTACCCTGAGACTCCAGCAAACGCAGAGTATGGGTCCCCTCCTCCCAGCTGGCGCCCTGATCGGCCGTCAGCAGTTTATCACCCAGCTGCCACGCCCCGCTTAGCACAAACACCACGCCGCCACGCGAGCCAAACGTAGTAAAGGTACGGTCGGCAACGCGCACTTTCGCCTTGCAGCAGTCACGCCGGGTCATGATGTTGAAGTCCATCGCCATCCTGCCATCGGAAAGCAATGCCTTTACCGGCAAATCGCCGGCAAAATGGTAAGGTTGATGCGGTTTAAGAGTATGGCGGAACGCCTGTCCGGCATCCAGCGTCACCTCCCCGCCCTCCAGCAAGGTAATGACCCGGTCAACTCCGGGAAAAGCGGAGAATTCGCCGTTGCTGGCGATCGTCGCAATACTGGCTCGCCAGCAAAAATCGCGCGTTGCGGGAGGGATACAACAAATTTCTCGCGTTTCGCCAGCACCATTACGCCAGAGGCTGACCGGCATTTTACGGATATCAAAGAACTCCATCACCACTCCTGAATGGCACAACCCGTGCCAGGGCAAGGATATCGCTACCCTTGCAGTCTTGTTTGTTATCGTTAGGTATTCACAGACACAGTATCGGCAGCAAAGCGGGCAGGCCTTAGCGGAACGTCAATAAAATTGCTAACGCCATGACTCTACAAACATTCTCTGAAGCGACTACAGGAGAATACCGCGCTGGCAGCGGCAGACAAGAGGGCAGGAAAGAAAAACCGCCGGTCCTGTCCACAGCGGTTGCGCTTTTGTGGACAGGATCCCGGCGGTCTTAAGATGTTGAACCGATTATTCGGTCGGTGCTGGCATTTTACCTTCCATCGCCGGACGTTCTGTCAGACGCTTCTCAAAATTGGCATTAAACTGTTTTTTCTGTTCCGGGGTCAAAATGTTGTAGATCTTGTTCTGGGTTTCCATGTGGGCCAGCATGCGGGCTTTATGCTGCTCGGCCATTTTGTCGATCTGCGCTTCGGCTTTCGCCTTATCGAAGGTGTCGCTGGCAATGATGTCATGCATTGCGCGGCGCTCTTCCAGCGGAGGACGCTTCATCTGGTCGCGCTGGCTTTTCATGATGTCGCGGATCTGCTGCTTCTGCGCATCCGTCAGGTTGAGCCCCTTAAACATCATCATCTCGTTGTGCATACCCGGGCCTTTATGATGCATCATCATTTTGCCTTCGGCCGGTGCGGAAGTAGTGGTTGCGGTATCTGCGGCGAACGCCATGCTGGTAGCGCCCAGAGCCAGGGTAGAAGCAACAAACAGTGCAGTAAACTTACGCATAATTTATTTCCTTTCTTTCAGTTATTCTTCGGCGCTATGCCGTGTTGACGAGATTAACTTTACGGGGTTTATCGTCAATTAGTCAGAGCAACAGTAAAACAATGAAAGTGTAAAAAACAATTTTTCGCCAAATATGGAGGAAATAAGGATAAAGCGTGGAGAGTTGCAACAAAAAATATTCAAAACGATGAATTTAAAGCAATTTCGAAAAAGTATAGCGAAGTGAAGATGAATAATAAAGCAATTCACCAGGAATATTCCGCAAAACAAGGACCAGCGCTTTAAACGTTAAGAAACGTTTTTACTTTCCCCTCCCGGATGATGAGAGGGGAATGGTTCAGGATATTTTTTCCAGCATCAGACCCGCTCGCAGGCCAAACGCGACGGTAGGGTTAGGGAACAACACATATTCCGTTGTTTTCTGCACTTCGTAACGTTCTTCCCCATCTTCCGCCAGCAGCGCTCCTTTGCGAAACGGCGTGAAGTTCAGGGTGTGCGCGGCCATATGAAGCTGGAAAGCATCGCTGCGGCGGGTGATCTGCTGTACGACGCGATACCGCTCAACGGGCTGATGCTCATGGTCGGGAGCCTCTCCCCCGAGCAGAGCCCGCAGCGCGAGATGCGTGGGAGCAAAACGCGTCAGATCGTTCTCACCGAAAGGAAGCGCTTTTCCCAGTTCCAGCGTACAGGCCAGGGCAGCAAAATGTTCGCAGGTAAAATGGGTAAACGTTCCGCCCGGCGACTGATGAAAGACCAGCGCCTCCAGCCCGGCGTCCCCCAGCCAGCGCAGAAAAGCTTCATCCCAGGGCTGATTCCGCTGCGGTAACACGCCAAAGCGCACATGGTAAGACGCGCGGATCGCGGTATGGAGATCAAGATGCCAGCGCACTGGCCCCGCCGTGGAGAAAAACGCGGTCACGACATTCTCAAGCCACGCGGCCCTTGCCGTTTCTTCACTTTGCGGAAACTGCGACCAGCGACCGCCAAACATGCGGTTAATGTCACTCACCAGGTAACGTTTGTTTTGCGCCAGCGCAGGCGGATTGCCCAGCACCACCAGTACGCGACACGTAAGGGTGATATCTCCGCGATATAACGCACGCAGTAGCAAATCGACAATCTCAACGGGCGCCGTTTCATTGCCGTGAATGCCCGTTGAGAGCAGCAGCGACAGCTCGCTGTCGGTAGTCGGCGTCAGCTCAAGCACCCCGCGCCCCAGCCACCGCCAGCGGAATGAGGGGCCGTCCCCCTCTTTCTGTTCCGGCGTTTCATCGGCCAGGGTCAGCGCCAGTAAATTTTCCATACCCACTCCTTTAGCGCTGGAACGGATAAACCGATCCCAGTTGCAGGATTGATGTCAACGCGTCCAGCGCCTCGCGCCCTTCACGCAGAAGCTGCGGGTCAATCAGATCCGCCTGCGTTAACCGGTCGCGATAGTAGCGATCCACCCAGTCATTAAGGGTGGTAAACAGCGCTTCGTTCATCATGACTGCCGGGTTAACGGCCTGCATTTCATTCGGCGTTAATACCACGCGCAGACGCAGGCAGGCAGGACCGCCGCCGTTAGCCATGCTTTCACGCAGATCAAACACGCGCAGTTCGTCAATGGGGTTATCGGCCTTAACCAGTTGCGTCAGGTATTGCCAGACGCCTTTATGATCCTGTGACTCCTGCGGTAGCACCAGCATCATGCTGCCGTCATCGCGGCTCAGCAGCTGGCTGTTGAACAGATACGTTTCAACCGCGTCCTGCACGCTGACGGCCTGCGTGGGCACCTGAATGGGCATAAAGCCGGGTACGCGTTCGCGCAGTGTCGCGAGCAGTTTCTCCTGATGCGCAAACGCCTGCTCATGGCAGAACAGCACCTGACGGTTGGAAACGGCAATCACGTCGTTATGGAACACGCCCTGGTCAATCACCTGCGGGTTCTGCTGGGCAAAAATCACCTGTGAAGGATTGACCTGGTTCAGGCGAGCGACCGCCTGGCTGGCGGCCAGCGTCTGGCGGGCAGGATAGCGAACGGGGGCAGAATGACCGCCCTCCTCGCGCCCGTAGATAAACACCTGTACGCCAGGCTCGCCATAGTCGCCTCCGAGACGGTTATGGTTGGCCGCGCCTTCGTCGCCGAACATCGCCACCTGCGGCAGAGCCTGATGCACCGCAAAATGGGCGTCATGGTTGAAAATAGCGCGCAGCACGCGCTCGGTGGTTTCCGCTTCGGTGGCGCGGTGGAATTTGTTGTTCAGGTTAGCCACCGTCAGATGGACTTTGCCATCCAGCGTATCGGCTGACGGTGCGACGGTCGCCGCGTTCGCCACCCACATAGAGGAGGCGGAGCTCGCCGCCGAGAGCAGATGCGGCGTTTGCGTGCCCGCTTTTTCGACCACCTGCTCATCACTCCCGGTAAAGCCGAGCTGGCGCAGCACCGCCACGTTCGGCCGTTCCTGCGGCGGGATCACCGCCTGCGGAAACCCGGCATCTGCCAGCGCTTTCATTTTCTGCAGGCCCTGCTTCGCCGCCAGTTTCGGGTTGGAGACCTGAAACTGATGCTTCGTCGAGGCTTCATTACCAAAGGAGAGACCGGCATAGTGGTGGGTCAGCCCCACCAGCCCGTCAAAGTTGACTTCACGCGCTTTCATGACGATCCCCTTCGCTAAAATCCAGCCCCGGACTGAGCGTCTCCGGCAGCGTCAGCGCCGGGGTTTCCAGGCTCGCCATCGGCCATGCACAGTAATCCGCGGCATACCACGCGCTGGCGCGATGGTTACCCGACGCACCCACGCCGCCGAATGGCGCGGTGCTCGCCGCACCGGTCAGCGGTTTATTCCAGTTCACAATCCCGGCGCGCGCTTCCAGCAGCAGTTGATCAAACTTCTCGCGATGCGGCGAAATGAGTCCGCTCGACAGGCCATAGCGGGTGTTGTTTGCCATCGCAATCGCCGCATCAAAATCGTCGTAACGCCAGACGCACAGCAGCGGGCCAAAGACCTCTTCATCCGGCACGTTGCTCGCGCCGCTCATCTCAACAATACCCGGCGTCAGCAGCGAGGTTCCCGGCTGTACCTGCCTGGGTTCCAGCAGGGTTTTCGCGCCGCGCGCAACGTGGTTTTGCCAGGCGTTAAGCACATTCAGCGCGGCCTGTTCGGAAATCAGTCCCCCCATAAACGGCTGCGGATCGGCATCCCACGCGGCGGGGACCAGACGTGCGCTGACGTCGACCAGGCGTTTCAGGAAGGCATCCCCTTGTGCGCCTCGTTTCACCAGCAGGCGGCGGGCACAGGTGCAACGCTGTCCGGCGGTGATAAAGGCGGACTGGATCGTCAGGTGCACCGCGGCGTCAATATCATCGGGGTCTTCAACAATCAGCGGGTTGTTGCCCCCCATCTCCAGCGCCAGAATTTTTTCCGGCTGTCCCGCCAGCTGGCGATGCAGCTGATAGCCCGTTCCGGCGCTGCCGGTGAACAGCAGACCGTCAATATCGCTCAGCGCACTGAGCGCCTGACCGGTTTCGCGACCGCCCTGCACCAGGTTCAGCACGCCCGGCGGCAACCCGGCCTGTTCCCACAGCTTCACCACCGCCTCGCCGGTTAAGGGGGTTAACTCGCTCGGCTTGAAAATAACGGTATTGCCCGCCAGCAGTGCGGGAACAATGTGGCCGTTCGGCAGATGTCCCGGGAAGTTGTACGGGCCAAATACCGCCAGCACGCCGTGCGGACGATGGCGCAGCGTCGCCGCGCCGTCCGGCATCTCGGTGTGTTGCTCGCCGGTGCGGGTATGGTATGCCTTCACCGAAATGGCGATTTTGTTGATCATCGCCGTCACTTCCGTTGCTGCTTCCCAGCGTGGCTTACTGGTTTCGGAAGCAATAATGCGCGTGAGCTCAGCTTTATTCGCCTCCAGCAGCCCGGCAAACGTTTCAACAATGGTCTGGCGCGTGGCGAAAGGCTGTTTGGCCCACGCCGGAAACGCACGACGCGCGGCATGACAGGCTTGTTCCACCTGGCTGGGGCTGGCGTCATTTCCCTTCCAGAGCACCTCATTACCTACCGGATTGGTCTTTACGCGCAGCTCGCCTTCGCCCGTTACCCAGTCACCGTTAATCCATAATGTCATGCTGTTTTCTCCTCAGGGCAGAGACGCACCAGACGAACCGTATCGCCGGCGTTACATTTCAGGGCATCCAGTTCTGCAGCCGTTAGCACCAGACGTTCACATTTCGGGTTAGTCCGCACCAGCATGGCGCGGAAGTGGGTGTAATTTTCGTTCGCCACCAGACATGCCGGCCAGTCGCCTGGCGCGGGCTGACCTTCAGAGACCTCTACCAGGCGGCTTTTACGGATCGCGCGAACGCGGTCGATATCGCACTCAAGCGTCGGTCCGCCGTCAAAGATATCGACATAGTTACGGTAGCGGAAGCCCTCTTTCTCCAGCACTGCGCGAGCTGGCGCGGTTTGCGGATGCACTTCGCCGATCACCGCCTGCGCTTCCGGGCTAAGGAAATGGGTATAGATAGGATGCTTCGGCATCAGCTCGGCAATAAAGGCTTTCTGGCCGGTGCCGCAGAGATAGTCTGCACGGCTGAACTCCATAGAGAAGAAGCGCTCGCCCAGGCTCTCCCAGAACGGCGAGTAGCCGGTGTCATCGATCACGCCGCGCATCTCGGCGACCACCTTTTCGTTAAAGCGATCGCGGAAGGCAGCCATAAACATGAAGCGCGATTTGGAGAGCAGATAACCATTGCCCTCTTTGCGCCACGCCGGGTCGAGGAACAGCGTGCAGAGCTCGCTGGCACCCGTGTGGTCATTACAGAGAAACAGCGTCGGCAGCGCGTTATAGACGTTCAGCTCTTTCGACGCGTGAACCATGGTGCCGACGCGGTAGTTATACCACGGGTCGTTAAGGCCGACGGCCACTTCAATGGCGCAGATCCCGGCCACCGTCCCCGTCTCGGTATCTTCCAGCACGAACACGTAGCCCTGTTCGCTTTTTGGCAACGTCCCCTGCCAGGTTTGCAGGGCGCGCTCAATGCGCGCCGACAGCGTTTTTTCATCGGCAGGAAGCGAGGTCAGCCCGCCTCCCGTCTTACCGGCAAGCTGCATGAGCCCGGCGATATCGCCGCGCTCAACGGGACGGATGACCATCATGATGACACCCCGGACTTCACTTTTTCACACGCCAGTGCAAATCGATCCAGACCGGTTTGCACCTCTTCCTCGCTGACAATCAGCGCGGGAGCAAAACGCACCACGTTGGCACCGGCAATCAGCACCATCACGCCCATTTTTGCCGCTTCCTGTGAAATAAGTTTAGCTTTTCCGGCAAACTCAGGGGTGAGCTCGCAGCCAATTAACAGCCCCAGGCCGCGAATTTCCTTGAACAGTCCGGTCTTGCCATTGATGGCGTTCAGACGTTCAACAAACCAGTCGTGACGCTGCTTAACGCCCTTCAGCACCTCAGGGGTGTTAATGATGTCGAGAACCTGTCCGGCCACAGCGGTCGCCAGCGGGTTGCCGCCGTAGGTGGTGCCATGGGTGCCCACGGTCATCACGCTGGCGAATTTATCGGTCGTCAACGTGGCCCCAATCGGGAAGCCGCCGCCCAGCGCTTTGGCGGTTGAGAGAATATCCGGCGTCACGCCGTAGTGCATATACGCATACAGCTCGCCGGTGCGGCCGACGCCGGTCTGTACTTCGTCGAAAATCAGCAGCGCATTATGGCGATCGCACAATTCGCGCAGCCCCTGAAGGAATGCTTTTTGCGCCGGAAGCACGCCGCCCTCGCCCTGCATCGGTTCGACGATCACCGCGCAGGTGGTGTCGTTAATCAGCTCGCTGGCAGACTGCAGATCGTTATAGATGCCGTGGCGAATATCCGGCGGCAGCGGTGCGAAATCCTGCGAATAAGAGGGCTGACCGCCCGCGCTCACGGTAAACAGCGTGCGTCCGTGGAAGGCATTTTTAAATGCCACAATCCCGCTCTTGTGGGTACCGAACTTGTCGTGGGCATATTTACGTGCCAGCTTCAGCGCCGCTTCGTTGGCTTCCGCCCCGGAGTTACAGAAAAAGACTTTTTCGGCAAACGTCGCGTCAATGAGCTTTTTCGCCAGACGCAGCGCAGGCTCGTTGGTAAAACCGTTACCGGTATGCCAGAACTTCGCGGCCTGATCGTTCAGCGCCTGACGCAGCGCCGGATGCGCATGGCCCAGCGCATTCACCGCAATCCCCCCGGCAAAGTCGATGTACTCTTTCCCCTGCTGATCCCACAGGCGTGAGCCTTCCCCGCGAACCGGAATAAACGCCGCCGGCGCGTATACCGGCATCATCCATTCATCGAAATTTTCACGCGTAATTGACAGAGACATAGCGACCTCATCCGGTAAATAAAAGGTTATTTGAATGTTAAATAATTGAGTGTTTGCACTGTGAATGTAGATTGCAGCCTTCGTGCCAGCCAGCGATAAAAATGCATAAACGGGTTGAGGTAACAGAATATCAATGAGTTATGATATGGAGTTATTCACTGTTACTGCATAAAAAGTGAATATTTTTACGATAAGCGGCGCTTTACCGCATGAAAATAAGAAAGAGTATGCAAAGGCCAAATATAATTCTGGAATTGTGATCGCTCGCGAAATTTCCCGGCCATTTACGCCCTGTCCGGGGGCAAAACGCGTCAGGATGGTGCAAATATTGCACCACCGGCATTATCTGTCGCAGTTATTGGTCGAACCCGGTAACAGTTGATGCAAATTCTGCTACCATCCATGCACTATTCACCTTGCACTGGCAGCGACTATGAAATTTGTCTCTTTTAATATCAACGGCCTGCGCGCCCGTCCTCATCAACTGGAAGCCATTGTTGAGCAACATCAGCCCGATGTTATCGGCCTGCAGGAGACCAAGGTTCACGACGACATGTTCCCCCTCGAAGAGGTCGCGAAACTGGGTTACAACGTCTTCTACCACGGTCAGAAAGGTCACTATGGCGTCGCGCTGCTCACCAAAGAAACCCCGGTTTCCGTGCGTCGCGGCTTCCCCGGGGACAATGAAGAAGCGCAGCGCCGTATCATCATGGCGGAAGTGCCCTCTGCACTTGGCAATATCACGGTCATTAACGGCTATTTCCCACAGGGTGAGAGCCGTGACCACGAGACAAAATTCCCCGCCAAAGCGAAGTTTTATCAGGATCTGCAGAACTACCTGACAACCGAACTGAAAAAAGAGAATCCGGTGCTGATCATGGGCGACATGAATATCAGCCCGACGGATCGGGATATCGGCATAGGCGAAGAGAACCGCAAGCGCTGGCTACGTACCGGCAAATGTTCCTTCCTCCCAGAAGAGCGCGAGTGGATGGAACGCCTGCTGGGCTGGGGCCTGGTGGATACCTTCCGCCATGCGAACCCTGAAACCCAGGATCGCTTCTCGTGGTTTGACTACCGCTCAAAAGGCTTTGACGACAACCGTGGCCTGCGTATCGACCTGCTGCTGGCCAGCTCGCCGCTGGCTGAGCGCTGCATCGAAACCGGGATCGACTACGATATCCGCAGCATGGAAAAGCCATCGGACCATGCGCCGGTATGGGCTAAATTCAAGCTCTGATCGCGCGTGAACAGTCGAAAATTACTCTTCCTGTGCGCCCTTATGGGCGCATTTATTCTGACGTTTGTCATGCTGCCACCGGGCACGCTCTCTCTGGAAGGGGTTAAAACTCACCAGCAGACGTTACTTTCCCATGTCGACCGCGCGCCGCTGCAGAGCGCAATGATCTTTTTTGCACTCTACGTAGCGGTCTCCGCCCTGTCGCTTCCCGGCGCGGCGATCCTGACCCTGCTGGGCGGGGCACTGTTTTCCCTGTGGGAAGGCACCGTGCTGGTCTCGTTTGCCTCTACGCTCGGGGCTACGCTGGCCATGCTTGCCAGCCGTTATCTCCTTCGCGACTGGGTTCAGCAGCGCTTTGCCCGGCCGATGAATACGGTGAATACCGGTATGGCGCGCGAGGGTACGGCCTACCTTTTTGCCCTGCGCCTGATGCCGCTGTTCCCGTTTTTTGTGGTGAATTTGCTGATGGGGGTGACCCGCATCACGGTGAGGCGCTACTGGTGGGTTAGCCAGATCGCCATGCTGCCCGCCACGGTTGTCTTCCTCAACGCCGGGCGCGAGCTGGGAAAAGTGACATCGCTGCACGATATTGTATCGCCGGGTATGGTCTTCGCCTTTACACTATTGGGGTTATTGCCGCTGGCTACCCGCTGGCTGTATTCCCGTTACACCTCTTCGTTCAAAAAGTGAGGCATTATGCGCCGTGTGCGTTTTTGCACGTTTCTGACAGGCCTGCTGCTGGCCGCCCCCCTGTATGCCGCCGACAGCTGGCAAAGTATCCAGCAACAAGCCAACGGGCAGACTGTCTGGTTTAACGCCTGGGGAGGCGATCCGGCGGTCAACCGCTACCTTGAGTGGGTGAGCGGCGAGATGCAAACGCACTACGCCATTACCCTTAAAATCGTCCCGCTGGCCGACGCTGCCGATGCGGTAAAACGGATCCAGACCGAAGCCGCCGCGGGGCGCAAAACGAATGGCTCGGTCGACCTGCTGTGGGTCAACGGCGAAAACTTCCGCACGCTAAAAGAGGCTAATCTCCTGCAAACCGGGTGGGCGCAGAGGTTGCCCAACTGGCGCTATGTCGATACCCGCAAACCTGTCACCGAAGATTTCGCCATTCCCACAGACGGCGCGGAATCGCCATGGGGCGGCGCGCAGCTGACCTTTATCGCCCGCAAAACCAGCATGCCGACGCCGCCAGAAGATCCGCAGGCGTTGCTGGATTACGCAAGGCAGAACCCCGGCAAGCTCAGCTATCCCCGCCCGCCCGATTTTACCGGTACCGCGTTCCTTGAGCAGCTGCTGATGACGCTCACGGCTCATCCGGATGCGTTGCAAAAAGCACCCGATGACACCTTTGCCCAGGTGACCGCCCCGCTCTGGGCGTATCTCGATAAACTGCACCCGCTGCTGTGGCGTGAAGGGAAAGACTTTCCTCCCTCGCCCGCCCGGATGGATACCCTGCTTGCCAGCGGGAGCCTGAATCTGTCGCTGACCTTTAACCCGGCGCATGGGCAGCAGAAAGTGGCGAGCGGCGAACTGCCTGCCGACAGCTACAGCTTTGGTTTTCGCAACGGGATGCTCGGCAACGTCCATTTTGTGGCGATTCCCGCCAATGCCAGCGCAAGCGCTGGCGCAAAAGTCGTCGCCAACTTCCTGCTGTCACCGCGGGCGCAAATCCGCAAGGCCGACCCGGCCATCTGGGGTGACCCGAGCGTGCTGGATGTGAAAACGCTGCCCGAAGATGAAGCAAAACAGCTGCTGGCGCATACGCCGCAGGGGCTGCCGAAGGTTCTGGCAGAGCCGCAGTCCGCCTGGGTTAACGCGCTGGAGCAGGAATGGCTGCGTCGTTACGGCACCCGTTAAGCTGGCTTGTCTGGCTGGCGATGGCGATTATTTATCTGCCGCTCCTGCCCGCCGGTGCCATGCTGCTTGCTCCGGCATTTTCTGTCGTTAACTGGCAGCGGCTGCTGAACGACCCACAATTGCCTCAGGCAGCCATCGCCACCCTGGTTTCAACGCTTATCGCCACGCTGGGGGCGTTGTTTATCGCCCTTTCTCTCGTGGCCCTTTTCTGGCCCGGCAAACGCTGGCGGCGTCTCAGTACGCGCCTGCCGTGGCTGCTGGCCGTGCCCCATGTGGCTTTCGCCTCCAGCGCGTTGCTGCTGTTTGCCGAAGGCGGTCTGTTTTATCAGGTCTGCACCGTCTGTTCACCTCCGTATGACCGCTACGGCATCGGGCTGGGTCTGACGCTCGCGGTCAAAGAGAGCGCGTTTGTACTGTGGGCGATTTACGCCGTGCTGCCGGAAAAACGGCTCGCACCGCAGAAGATTGTCCTGCAGACCTTCGGCTACGGGCGTTTTCAGACGCTTAACTGGCTGCTCCTTCCGGCGATCGCGCCGGTACTCGGCGCGGTGATGCTGGCGGTGCTGGCGTGGTCGCTGTCCGTCGTGGACGTGGCGCTCGTTCTCGGGCCCGGTAACCCGCCGACGCTGGCCGTGCTGGCCTGGCAGTGGCTGAGCCAGGGAGACGTACAGCAGCAGGCTAAAGGGACGCTGCTGTGCCTGCTTCTCCTTCTGCTGCTGGCCGCGCTTGCTGCGCTGGGCTACGGGCTGTGGAAGGTGTGGCGTCGCACGTTTGCACATCCGACGGGCGCACGCCAAAGGTCTCATCTCGCCCTGCCAGAGCGTGTATTCAGCGGCTTTCTGCCCGCGTGCGGGATACTTTGCGCCGCGGTGCTGTTGATGCTGGCCCAACGGGACGATGTTGGCCCGGTGAGTACCAGCCTTTCTTTCGGTCTGCTTTCGAGCCTTGTCGCCCTGATCGTCATTTTTCTCTGGCTGGAATGGGGGCCGCAGCGAGGCGCTCCGTGGGTGTGGTTACCGCTCGCGCTCCCGGCGCTACCGCTGGTCACAGGGCAATATGCCATTGCGTTACATCTGGGCCTCGACGGCCACTATGCCGCCGTGCTCTGGAGCCATCTGCTCTGGGTACTCCCCTGGATGCTGCTGGTGCTGCAACCGGCCTGGCAAAGGCTCGATCCCCGGCTTATTCTTACCGCCAGGACTCTCGGCTGGCGGCGGGCAAAAATCTTCTGCCTGCTGAAATGCCCTCTGCTGGTGCGCCCTGCGCTGCTGGCCTTTGCCACCGGTTTTTCAGTCAGCATGGCGCAATATATGCCGACGCTGTGGCTGGGCGCAGGTCGTTTCGCCACGCTGACCACCGAGACCGTCGCGCTCAGCAGCGGGGGCAGCATCCCGGTTCTCGCTAACCGGGCGCTGGGTTTACTGCTGGTCACGGGCACGGTGTTCGGTCTGGCCTCACTCTTCTCCCGCCTTGCGGGCCGCTATCGTCAGGGATTACGTTAATGTTGAAGGTAAAGGATCTCACCATCGAACCGCTTTTCCGCGAGGTCAATTTTTGCGTTCCCCGCGGGGAGATCGTCACCCTGATGGGCCCCTCCGGCAGCGGAAAATCGACCCTTTTTTCCTGGATGGTCGGCGCGCTGTCAGATGATTTTCAGGCACGGGGCGAGCTGTGGCTCGATGAGCGTCGCTGCGACGGCCTTCCCGTCGAATCTCGCGGGCTGGGCATTCTCTTTCAGGACGCGCTGCTGTTTGACGCGTTCAGCGTCGGGCAAAATTTGCTGCTGGCGTTGCCTGAGCGGATCGCCGGACGCGCACGTCGGGAAGCCGTCGAGCTGGCGCTGAATTCCGCCGGGCTTGGCGACCGTTACGCCAGCGACCCGGCAACCCTTTCCGGCGGTGAGCGCGCCCGGGTCAGTCTGCTGCGCGCCCTGCTCGCTGAACCGCAGGCACTGCTGCTGGATGAGCCCTTCAGTCGCCTCGATAAAGCGTTACGCACAACGTTTCGGGCCTGGGTGTTTGACACCGTCCGGGCGCGCAATATTCCGGTGGTGCTGGTCACCCATGATGAGGACGATATTCCACCCGCCGGCGAGGTGATTGAGATTTCTCGCTGGCAATAATGTGCTAACGCAATGTTTTCCGTTTCGGGAGAGACGACAATGCCCCCCTCTTTTACTGACGTCAGGTTATTCGATGAAACGTGTTTCTCAACTGACCGCGCTGGCCCTGCTCTGCGGCCTCGCTTCGTTTTCCTCTCAGGCGGCTGAAATGGCCAATTCACTCACGCTGTCCCAGCTTCAGGCGCAGCACGGTACGCCTGTCGACACCCGCGCCAGCGCGTTCTACAACGGCTGGCCGCAGACCCTCAGCGGTCCTTCCGGGCATGAACCCGCAGCGCTCAACCTTGCGGCCAGCTGGCTTGACGCAATGAGCGACGAACAGCTGGCGCGCTGGGCTAAACAGCATCAGTTTTCGCCTGCGACGCCTGTCGCGCTGTACGGCGACGATAGCGCCAACCAGGCGGTGAAAGCGCGCCTGGAGAAAGCCGGATATAACGCTATCTCGCTGCTCAGCGATGCCCTGCAAACCCCGGACCGCCTGCAGCGTCTGCCGCACTTTGAACAGCTGGTCTATCCGCAGTGGATCCACCAGCTCCAGCAGGGTAAACCGGTGACAGCCGCGCCCGCGGGTGAATGGAAAGTCATAGAAGCGGCCTGGGGCGCGCCGAAGTTTTATCTGCTGAACCATATTCCCGGCGCGGGATACATCGACACCAACGAAGTGGAAAGCGAGCCGCTGTGGAATAAAGTCTCCGACGACAAGCTGAAAGCGATGCTGGCGAAGCACGGGATCCGTCACGATACCACCGTCATTTTGTATGGTCGTGACGTTTACGCCGCCGCGCGCGTGGCGCAGATTATGCTGTATGCAGGCGTGAAGGATGTGCGCATACTCGATGGCGGCTGGAAGGCGTGGTCAGATGCGGGTCTGCCGGTTGAACGCGGTACGCCAGGGAAAGTGAAACCCGCCCCTGATTTTGGCGCACCGATCCCTGGTCAGCCGCAACTGATGGTGGATATGGAACAGGCGCGCGGTATGCTGCACCGCCAGGATGCCTCTCTCGTCAGTATTCGTTCGTGGCCGGAATTTATCGGCGAAACCAGCGGCTACAGCTACATCAAGCCAAAAGGTGACATTGCCGGCGCCCGCTGGGGCCACGCGGGAAGCGATGCCACCCACATGGAAGATTTCCACAACCCGGACGGCACCATGCGCAGCGCCGACGACATCACCGCCATGTGGAAAACGTGGGATATCCTGCCGGAGCAGCACGTCGCCTTTTACTGCGGCACCGGCTGGCGAGCGGCTGAAACCTTTATGTACGCCCGGGCGATGGGCTGGAAGAACGTCGCCGTCTATGACGGCGGCTGGTATGAGTGGAGCAGTAACCCGCAGAACCCGGTCTCCCGCGGTGAGCGCGGGCCCGAGAGTACGCATTAAGGTTTGAGTGACTTTAGCGTCACATAACCGCTCCAGATGCGCGTTGTGGTGGTCAGCCAGCACAACGCGCCAAATATCCACGCGAACACGGCAAAATGGGCCGGAAACAGGCAGCAGAGCACGAACAGCACGATGGTCTCCGTCCCCTCCGTTAACCCGCCGATGTAGTAAAACGACTTGTGCGCATAGCCGGGGTTGTCGATATTGTGCTTCGCCGCCAGTGCCGCAAAGGCCAGAAAGCTGCTCCCGGTGCCAATAAATGCGAACAGCAGCCAGGCGGAAGCCAGCGTATTCTGCTCAGGTGCCGCCAGCGCAAAGCCAAACGGCACCAGCGCATAGAACAGGAAATCGAGCGCGATATCCAGAAACCCTCCCGCATCCGTGAGCCCTCTCCGGCGCGCCAGCGCACCGTCCAGACCATCCAGCAGGCGGTTCAGGACGATGGCGACCAGTGCTGCCGGGTACCAGCCGAGGGCCAGAAATGGCAACGTCAGCAGGCCGATGGCAAACCCCGCCAGGGTAAGTCCGTCGGGCGTAATGCCCGGCTTATCCAGCGCAGAGACCAGACGATTCAGCGCGGGTTTTATCCGTGGGTGCAGGTGACGGTCAAGCATCAGGCTTCCCTTTAAACGTGGCGCACAGCCCCTGCGCCGGGATATCCAGCGCGGCGTTAAAGCGGGCGGAGAGATTCTGAAAGGCGATGAGCGCCGTCATTTCAGTAATAACCTCATCGGTAAAGTGGCGTATCAGCGCCGTTTTGATTGCTTCATCCACCCTGGGCGGCGTGGCGGTGACCGCCTCAGCATAGGCCAGCGCCGCGCGCTCTTGTTCACTGAACAGGTCAGAGTCTGGCCAGTCGCTCACGGCCTGGACTTTATCCAGCGCCCCGCTGCGCTCGGCCAGACGCAGGCTGTTAGCATCAATGCAAAAAGCACAGTGGCACAGCTGCGATACCCGCGTCATCAGCAGCGAGCGGAGTTGCGGCGTCAGGCGCGCGTTTCTTCGCTCCAGAAAACCGACAAACAATGCGACCAGCCAGAACAGACGCGGCATGCGCCCCCACCAGCGCGTGGGATTCAGGACTGCACCAAAGTGTTTTCGCTGCATGGCGGCAATCGGTTTTACGCTCGCCGGAAGGGTTGGGATGGGTTCTACCCAGGTGGACGACTCTTTCACCTGTTTCTCCTGATGACTGGACTCTTTGAAAGGGCACGATAATATGTCGTTTTTCGCTATCAAGTATTGACGACCATGCTAAAAACAGTCGATGTCGTTGCGGCCATCATCGAAAAAGACGACAAAATTTTACTGGCGCAGCGCCCTGCCCACGCCGATCAACCGGGAATGTGGGAATTCGCTGGCGGAAAAGTCGAGGCCGGTGAAACCCAGCCTCAGGCGCTAATCCGCGAGCTGCGTGAAGAGTTGGGTATTGAGGCGCAGCCCGTGCAGTATGTGGCAAGCCACCAGCGCGAAGTGTCGCAGCGGTTAATCAACCTGCACGCCTGGCATGTTCCTGCCTTTAGCGGAGCGTTAACCGCACACTACCACAGCGCGCTGGCGTGGTGCACGCCGGAAGAGGCGTTGAGCTACGACCTGGCCCCGGCGGATATTCCGCTGCTGGAGGCGTTTATTCTTTTACGCGCCGCCAGACCAGCGGGTTAGTGCTGATCGCGCGTTCATCACGCTGGCATTGCAGCAAAACCCCGTCCGCTTTTACCACTGCTCCTTCAGAATAATTTTGATCCTGATAGATACAGCACTGGTTACAGGGTTGCGCACGCTGGCCGCCGGAGCTAAAGACCTCCGGCGGGACATTCACCTCCACGTCCGGGCGAATGCGGTCAGCCTGCGCGCCAGCGGTCAACATCAACGAAAATGCAGCCATCACGTAACGATTCATAAACTTGTCTTCCTGTTATGTCCTGATAATGACTATAACGGTTAATCGGGCAGAATCTTTAATTTCACACATCATCGCTTTTTGTTATGACGCAGCGCGGGTCATTAATTTCCCTTTCCCCCTACATTTCTGCTTGCTTCACAAAGCAGTACGGGTGGTATAGTCAAAAAAACAACACAAATCGCATAAGCAATATACATAAATGACTATAAGGGGTTCTTATATCTATGGATCAGACACGCTCTCTGGAAAGCTTTCTTGCCCATGTTCAGCAGCGCGACCCGCATCAGAGCGAGTTCGCTCAGGCCGTTCGTGAAGTGATGACCACCCTGTGGCCTTTCCTTGAAGAAAACCCGCGTTATCGTCAACTGTCGCTGCTGGAACGTCTGGTTGAGCCAGAACGGGTGATCCAGTTCCGCGTGACCTGGGTGGATGACCGCAATCAGGTCCAGGTCAACCGCGCCTGGCGCGTGCAGTTTAACTCCGCCATCGGCCCGTTTAAGGGCGGCATGCGTTTCCACCCTTCCGTGAACCTGTCGATCCTGAAATTCCTCGGCTTTGAGCAGACGTTTAAAAACGCGCTCACCACCCTGCCGATGGGCGGCGGGAAAGGCGGGAGTGACTTCGATCCTAAGGGGAAAAGCGAAGGTGAAGTGATGCGTTTCTGTCAGGCGCTGATGACCGAACTCTGGCGCCACCTTGGTCCGGACACCGACGTACCGGCGGGGGATATCGGCGTGGGGGCCCGCGAAGTGGGCTTTATGGCCGGGATGATGAAAAAGCTTTCCAACAACAGCGCCTGCGTCTTTACCGGCAAAGGATTGTCGTTTGGCGGGAGTTTGATTCGTCCGGAGGCGACCGGATATGGTCTGGTCTATTTCACCGAGGCGATGCTCAAGCGTCACGGGTTAGGGTTTGAAGGGATGCGCGTGGCGGTGTCCGGCTCCGGTAACGTGGCGCAATACGCTATCGAAAAAGCGATGCAGTTTGGCGCCCGCGTGGTGACGGCCTCGGACTCCCGTGGCACGGTGGTGGATGAAGCGGGCTTTACGGCAGAAAAACTGGCGCGCCTGTGCGAAATTAAAGCCAGCCGCGACGGGCGGCTCGCAGACTATGCCCAGGAATTTAGGTTGACGTATCTGGAAGGCAAGCAGCCGTGGGGTGTTCCGGTGGATATTGCCCTGCCGTGCGCCACGCAAAACGAACTGGACGTGGACGCCGCGCGCACGCTGATCGGCAACGGCGTGAAGGCGGTGGCCGAAGGGGCGAATATGCCGACTACGATCGATGCGACGGATCTGTTCCTCGAAGCGGGCGTGCTGTTTGCCCCAGGCAAGGCCGCCAATGCGGGCGGCGTGGCAACCTCCGGCCTTGAGATGGCGCAAAACGCCGCGCGTCTTGGCTGGAAGGCGGAGAAAGTGGATGCCCGTTTGCACCATATCATGCTGGATATTCACCACGCCTGCGTGGAGTACGGCGGTGAAGCGTCGCAAACTAACTACGTGCGCGGAGCGAATATCGCCGGATTCGTGAAGGTGGCGGATGCGATGATTGGGCAGGGTGTGATTTAAGCTTTCACTGTGTTCTCGCCCTGTAGGCCGGGTAAGGCGAAGCCGCCACCCGGCCTACGGTTTAAGAAGCTGCCGCGCTCTTTTTCTTTTTAAAGGGCTTCTTCGCACCGCTACCCGGCGCAACCATCCCTCTGAACCGCTTCACCGGCGTACTGCGTGCCTGATCGATCAACTGATACAGCGTCCCCACCAGCGGCTGCATAAAGTCCTGGTAGCGGCACTGCTTTTCACTGATTTGCGTCAGCACGGATTCCCAGTGCGCGGTCATGTCCGGCCTCGCGGCCAGCTCCGGAAGGGAGTGGATGAGCGCCCGGCCCGGCTCCGTGGAGTGGATATAGCGTCCTTTTTTCTCCAGGAAGCCGCGCTTGAACAACAGTTCGATGATCCCCGCTCGCGTCGCTTCCGTACCCAGACCGTCGGTGGCGCGCAGGATTTTCTTCAGATCTTTATCCTGCACAAATCGGGCGATCCCGGTCATGGCAGACAGCAGCGTCGCATCGGTGAAATGGCGTGGCGGCTGGGTCTGACGTTCAACCACTTCACCTTTCTCGCACAATAACTCGTCATCTTTCGCGACTACCGGCAGCGGCGTACCGTCGTTCTCCTCGTCACGCTCTTTGTTGCCGAGCAGCGTGCGCCAGCCCGCTTCCGCGAGGAAACGCGCTTTGGCGATAAACTTACCTTTGGCAATCTCAAGCTCAATGACGCATTTGCGGAACACCGCGTCCGGGCAGAACTGCATCAGATACTGACGGGCGATGAGGTTATAGACCTTCGCTTCGTTATCCGTCAGGTTAACGTGGCTGGCGCGTGCCGTCGGGATAATTGCATGGTGGGCGTCCACCTTTTTATCATCCCAGCAGCGGTTATGGGTGTCCGGATTCACCACCGGCTGCGGCAGGAGATCGGCGGCGTGTACGCTTATCGCATTCAGTACCGCGTGGCGACCGGCAAAATGTTCTTCCGGCAGATAACGGCTATCCGAACGCGGGTAGGTGATCAGCTTGTGAGTTTCATAGAGCTTCTGGCAGATATCCAGCACGTTTTGCGCGCTGAGGCCAAAGCGCTTCGCCGCCTCAATCTGCAAGGCCGAGAGCGAAAACGGCAGCGGTGCGGGTTCTGATTCCCGTTTATCGTTATAGCTGGTGACGATGGCAGGCTGACCGGTAATACGGTTAACCACATGCTCCGCCAGCGGACGGTGCAGCAAGCGCCCCTCTTCATCCTGGTACGATTCACAGGCATCGCTCGGCTGCCAGACGGCGGTAAAGCGTTCGTCCTTAGGCGTAACGATATGCGCTTTCACTTCAAAGAAATCTTTGGCGACGAAGTTCTCAATCTCTTCATCACGACGCACCACCAGCCCCAGCACCGGCGTCTGCACGCGGCCCACGGAGAGTACCCCCTGATAGCCCGCATTTCGCCCGAGGATGGTGTAGGCGCGGGTCATGTTGATCCCGTACAGCCAGTCAGCGCGTGCGCGCGCAAGCGCCGAGACGCACAGCGGGATAAACTCGCTGTTGGCACGCAGACGCGAGATCGCACGCTCTACCGCCTGCGGGTTGAGGTCGTTTATCAGGCAGCGCTGTACCTGCTGGCGTTTTTCCGGCGCCAGCTCGAGGTAGTCCAGCACTTCATCTACCAGCAGTTGCCCTTCCCTGTCCGGGTCACCTGCGTGAACCACTTCAGAGGCTTCGTGCAGGAAACGCTTGATCACGTTCAGCTGTTTGGTCACCGAAGGCCGGGGCTGCAGGCGCCATTTTTCCGGCACGATGGGCAGATCGTTGAGGTTCCAGCGGGCGTAGCGGCTGTCGTAGACGTCCGGCTGCGCCTGCTCAAGCAGGTGACCAATACACCAGGTCACCACCTGCCCGTTACCGCATTCGATAAAGCCGTCGCCCTTGCGGTGCGGCTTCGGCAACACGTCGGCGATGGCGCGCGCCAGGCTCGGCTTTTCGGCAATAAACAACCGCATCGAATTAACGGATCTCAATCATCGGTCGGCCACCGCGTGCGGTCACCAGCTCGCCGATCGCCGTCAGGGTAATGCCAAACTCGGCGGCCGTTGCCTGAACGTCAGCTTCGGCTTCCGGTGTGACCGCCAGCAGCAGGCCGCCGGAAGTTTGTGGATCGCACAGCAGGTTGCGCCATTCTTCAGGCATCTCGCCCATCAGGTGACCGTAGCTGGCAAAGTTGCGCTGAGTACCGCCCGGCACCGCGCCCTGCGCAATGTACTCTTCCACGCCCGGCAGTTTCGGCACGTCCTGATACCAGACCTGTGCCTGCACGCCCGCGCCCTGACACACTTCGGAGAGGTGTCCCAGCAGACCAAAACCGGTCACATCGGTCATCGCCTTCACGCCGTCGATATTGGCGAATGCCGCGCCCGCAAGGTTCATCTGGCACATCACTTCCGTTGCCAGACCTTTGTGTTCCGGCTTCAGCAGGGATTTTTTCTCGGCGGTCGTGAGTACGCCAATGCCGAGCGGCTTGGTGAGGAACAGCTTGCAGCCCGCCTGCGCGGTGCTGTTGCGCTTCACGCGCTCGGTCGGCACCACGCCCGTGACGGCCAGGCCAAAAATAGGTTCAGGCGCGTCAATCGAGTGACCACCGGCCAGCGCAATTCCCGCCTGCTGACAGGCGAAACGGCCGCCATCAATGACGTCGCGGGCAATTTCCGGCGCGAGGGTATTAATTGGCCAGCCCAGAATGGCGATGGCCATAATCGGCTTACCGCCCATCGCGAAGATATCACTGATGGCGTTGGTGGCCGCAATGCGCCCGAAATCGAAGGGGTTATCGACAATCGGCATAAAGAAGTCAGTGGTGCTGATAATGCTGGTGCCGTTACCTAAGTCATAAACTGCAGCATCGTCACGCGTTTCATTGCCGACAAGCAGGTTCGGGTCGACAAACTTCGCCTGTTCACTGTGCAGAATGGTCTCCAGCACTTTCGGGGAAATTTTACAACCGCAACCGGCTCCGTGGCTGTACTGCGTTAAACGAATGGTTTGCTCGCTCATGGACGTCTCCTGTCATCTCAATCGCGCTATGGTAGCGCTCATTCCATAAAGAGGTAAGTATGACTGTCTGAATTCTGCGGCAGATGCTCAGAATCCAGACAGTTTAGCGTGGGTTATCAGAAACGGCTGACGAAAGGCGTAGTGTCCGGCACGCTGATGGTGCTGGAGGCTTTAAGCTGCGGCGTACCGAGGTAGAGGAAACCGACAATTTTATCGTGCTCACCGCAGCCAAAACCGTCACGGACTACCGGGCTCTCGGTCAGCGGACCGGTACGCCAGATACCGTTAAACCCCTGTGCGACAGCGGCCATTTGCATCGCCATTACCGCGCAGCCAGCAGACATTTCCTGCTCCCAGACCGGGACTTTGTGGCCAGCCTGACATTTCGCCACGACGGCAATGATCATCGGCGCACGGAACGGCGCATTGCGCGCTTTATCGATACCTTTCTCATCCTGCCCGACGGCAACCGCGCCCTGCTCCAGCAGCTGGCTGAAACGATCGCGGCCTTCACCTTCAATCACAAAGAAGTGCCACGGCTGCAGCGTGCCGTGATCGGGGGCACGCATCCCGGCACGCAGAATGTTTTCCAGCTGCTCGCCCGCCGGGGCAGGTTCGGCCAGACGTGACGCGCTGCGGCGGTTAACAAGCAGTTCAAGTGCGTCCATTAGTTAACTCCTTTATTGAAATTTACTCACAAAATTAACACGGCCGCAGATTTTGTTACAGCCTGGCAGGCGATTCCTGCTGACAAGTGGCGGTTGGGTCATTACGATAACCCAACATTACCGTCCAGTGGCGACGGAAACAGTCATTTTCTGGTTAGGGAGAATACATGCGAACCCTTTGGCGAATCTTTGCCGGTTTCTTTAAATGGACGTGGCGACTGCTCAACTTCGTCCGCAACCTGGTGATGAACATCTTCTTCATCCTGCTGGTTCTGGTTTGCGCAGGCATCTGGATGCATATCAGCAATGCGAATCAGGCGCAGCATTCAACTCGCGGGGCGCTGTTACTCGATATCACCGGCGTCATCGTGGATAAACCGTCCACCAGCAACCGTCTGGGGGTCATTGGCCGTCAGCTGTTTGGCGCGACGTCCGACCGCCTGCAGGAAAACTCCCTGTTCGATATTGTCGATACTATCCGTCAGGCCAAAGACGACCGAAATATCACCGGGATCGTACTGGATCTGAAAGATTTTGCCGGAGGCGACCAGCCTTCAATGCAGTACATCGGTAAAGCGCTGCGTGAATTCCGCGACAGCGGTAAGCCAGTGATCGCCGTGGGCGACAGCTACAGCCAGGGGCAATATTATCTGGCAAGCTTCGCCAACAAGATCTGGCTCTCTCCGCAGGGGACGGTCGATCTGCACGGCTTTGCCACCAACGGCCTGTACTACAAATCGCTGCTCGACAAGCTGAAAGTGACGACCCACGTCTTCCGCGTCGGCACCTATAAATCAGCCGTGGAGCCGTTTATTCGCGACGATATGTCCCCTGCTGCCCGTGAAGCGGACAGCCGCTGGATTGGCGAGCTGTGGCAGAACTATCTGGGCACCGTGGCCGCTAACCGTCAAATTACCGCTGAGCAGGTCTTCCCGGGCGCACGTGGCGTGCTGGAGGGTCTGCGTAAGGTTGACGGCGATACCGCGAAATATGCCCTCGACAATAAACTCGTTGATGCGCTGGGTACCAGTGCAGATATCGAAAAAGCCCTGACCAAACAGTTTGGCTGGAGCAAAGAGGACAAAAACTACAGCGCGATCAGTATGTATGACTACGCTGCGAAAAAACCGGACGAGAGCGGTGACAGCGTAGCCGTGGTGTTTGCCAACGGCGCCATCATGGACGGTCAGGAAACCCCGGGTAACGTCGGCGGTGACACCACCGCGTCGCAAATCCGTGACGCGCGCCTTGACCCGAAAGTGAAAGCCATTGTTCTGCGCGTAAACAGCCCGGGCGGCAGCGTGAGCGCCTCCGAAGTGATCCGCGCTGAGCTGGCCGCGGCCCGCGCTGCGGGCAAACCGGTCGTCGTCTCCATGGGCGGAATGGCGGCATCAGGTGGGTACTGGATCTCCACGCCAGCCAACTACATTGTGGCTAACCCAAGCACGTTGACCGGCTCTATCGGCATCTTCGGGGTGATTAACACTGTGGAAAACAGTCTGGATTATCTGGGCGTGCACACCGACGGTGTTTCTACGTCGCCGCTGGCAGATGTGTCGATAACAAAATCCCTGCCGCCGGAAGTGTCGGAGATGATGCAGCTGAGCATTGAGAACGGGTATAAGCGCTTTATTACGCTGGTGGCTGACTCGCGTAAAAAGACGCCAGAACAGATTGACCAGATTGCTCAGGGCCACGTCTGGACCGGTCAGGACGCGAAGAACAACGGACTGGTGGACAGTCTGGGTGATTTTGACGACGCCGTGAAGAAAGCGGCCGACCTGGCGAAGCTCAAGCAATGGCACATTGAGTATTATCAGGATGAGCCGTCTTTCTTCGATATGGTGATGGACAGCATGTCTGTCTCCGTTCGCGCCATGCTGCCGGAGGCGCTGCAGGCTTACCTGCCTGCGCCGGTTGCCACGGCAGCGAAAGCGATGAAGACGGAAAGCGATAAGCTCGCGGCCTTTAACGATCCACAAAGTCGTTACGCGTTTTGCCTGACCTGCGCGAACGTCCGTTAAAAACCGTCCCCTCTTCTCGCGAAGAGGGGATTTTTTTCTTTTGAAGAACAAGAACTCACTACCATGCAGAAGAAATCGATTTATGTAGCCTACACTGGCGGTACCATCGGTATGCAGCGCTCTGAAAATGGCTATATTCCTGTCTCCGGCCACCTTCAGCGTCAGCTTGCGTTGATGCCTGAGTTCCACCGTCCGGAAATGCCTGACTTTACCATCCATGAATACGAGCCGCTGATGGACTCCTCCGACATGACGCCAGAAGACTGGCAGCACATCGCGGATGACATTAAAGCGCATTACGACCAGTACGACGGCTTCGTGATCCTGCATGGTACCGACACCATGGCGTTCACGGCCTCGGCGCTCTCCTTCATGCTGGAGAACCTGAGCAAGCCGGTTATCGTCACCGGGTCGCAAATTCCGCTGGCGGAGTTACGCTCCGACGGGCAGATCAACCTGCTGAACTCCCTGTACGTGGCGGCAAATTACCCGATTAACGAAGTCTCGCTGTTCTTCAACAACCGTCTGTATCGCGGCAACCGCACGACGAAAGCCCATGCCGATGGTTTTGACGCCTTCGCCTCACCGAACCTGCAGCCGCTGCTGGAAGCGGGGATTCATATCCGTCGTCTGGGCACGCCGCCTGCACCGAATACCGCTGGCGAGCTGATTGTGCATCCGATTACCCCGCAGCCCATCGGTGTGGTTACCATTTACCCGGGTATTTCCGCCGACGTGGTCCGCAACTTCCTGCGCCAGCCAGTGAAAGCGCTGATCCTGCGCTCCTACGGCGTGGGCAACGCCCCGCAGAACGGTGAGTTTCTGAAAGAGCTTCAGGAAGCCAGCGAACGCGGAATTGTGGTGGTGAACCTGACCCAGTGTATGTCCGGCAAAGTGAATATGGGTGGCTATGCCACCGGCAACGCGCTGGCACATGCGGGTGTCATCAGCGGTTTCGATATGACCGTTGAGGCGACGCTGACTAAACTTCACTATTTACTGAGTCAGGATCTGGACATTCAGTCCATTCGCAACGCCATGATGCAAAATCTGCGCGGTGAACTGACCCCGGACGAATAAGGAGGCCTCATGACGCAACGCGCCCTGCTACTGGTCGATTTGCAAAATGATTTCTGCGCAGGCGGCGCGCTGGCCGTCGCCGAAGGTGACAGCACCGTTGACGTGGCGAATACGCTGATTGACTGGTGTAAAGCCCGCGGTGAAGCGGTGGTCGCCAGCCAGGACTGGCACCCGGCTAACCACGGCAGTTTTGCCAGCCAGCACAACGTCGAACCGTTCACTCAGGGTGAACTCGACGGGCTGGCGCAAACCTTCTGGCCGGATCATTGCGTGCAGCAAACGGAAGGCGCGGCGCTGCATCCGCTCCTGAATCAGAAAGCCATCGACGCGGTGTTCCATAAGGGTGAAAACCCGACAATAGACAGCTACAGCGCGTTTTTTGATAACGGTCATCGTCAGAAGACCGCGCTGGACGCGTGGTTACGCCACCATGAAATCACGGAGCTGATTGTGCTTGGGCTGGCGACAGATTATTGCGTGAAGTTTACCGTACTGGACGCGCTCCAGTCAGCCTACACCGTCAGCGTGATCACCGACGGCTGCCGCGGGGTGAACATTCACCCTCAGGACAGCGCTCAGGCGTTTATGGAGATGGCTGCCGAAGGCGCGACGCTGTATACCCTGGCAGACTGGCTGGAAACGCAGGCGTAGTCTTTTAAGCCGGGTGGCGGCTTCGCCTTACCCGGCCTACTTTCTCTGGAGCGCAGCGCCACCCGGCATTTCTTCTCCAATCCCCATAAAGTGAACTCCCTCGCATCCTCAGCGAAGCGGCAATGCTATTCTCGTCAGGTTGTTTTTTCGCCACGCCTTTTCTGTGGCGTGGTTATTTTTATTAAGTCAAAGAGGAAATTATATGAAACGTTTGCCCTTGCTGGCAGCATTACCCTTGCTTTGCGCGTCACTGGCTTCCGCTGCACCCCTGATGTCCGTCGGCTATTTCAACGGGGGTGGCGATGTCACCGCCGGACCGGGTGGCGACATTAATAAACTGGATGTCCGCCAGATCACCCACCTGAACTATTCGTTTGGTCTGGTCTACAACGACGAGGAAGACGAAACCAACGCCGCGCTGAAAGATCCGACGAAACTGCATCAGATCTGGCTTTCGCCCAAAGTGGCATCCGATCTGGCCTTAATCCCCACTCTGCGTAAACAAAACCCGCACCTTAAAGTGCTGCTCTCTGTTGGCGGCTGGGGTGCGCGTGGTTTCTCTGGCGCAGCGGCCACCAAAGAGAGTCGTGCGGTGTTTATCCGATCCGCCCAGGAGGTTGTCGACAAATACGGTCTGGACGGGATTGATCTCGACTGGGAGTACCCGGTCAACGGCGCGTGGGGACTGGTTGCCAGCACGCCAGCCGACAGGGACAACTTCACCGCGCTGCTGAAAGAGATGCGCGACGCATTCGGGCAGAAAAAGCTGGTGACCATTGCGGTAGGCGCCAATGCGGAAAGTCCGAAAAGCTGGGTGGATGTCAAAGCCATCGCTCCCCTGCTCGACTACATCAACCTGATGACCTACGACATGGCGTATGGTACCCAGTATTTTAACGCCAACCTCTATGATTCCAGCGCCTGGCCGACGGTGGCTGCTGCCGATAAATACAGCGTGGACTTTGTGGTAAATAACTATCTGGCCGCGGGACTGAAACCACAGCAGATGAACCTCGGGATCGGGTTTTACGGTCGCGTACCGAAACGCGCCGTTGAGCCGGGTATCGACTGGAGCAAGCCGGACGCACAAAAAAATCCGGTCACCCAGCCCTACTTTGGACCGCAGGAGCTCGGCTTGTTCAGGTCGCTCGGCTATGACCTGTCCAAAGATACCTACGTGAAGTACAACGATATCGTGAAAAAGCTGCTGAACGATCCGCAGAAGCGTTTTACCGAGCACTGGGACGACCAGGCGAAAGTGCCGTGGCTCTCCGTGGAAGCAGCCGACGGCAAGGCGCTCTTTGCGATTTCGTATGAGAACCCGCGTTCCGTGGCGATCAAAGCGGACTACATTAAACAGAAAGGTCTCGCCGGGGCGATGTTCTGGGAGTATGGCGCGGACGATAACAACCAGTTAGCGAAGCAGCTGGCAGAGTCATTAGGGATCCCGCAAAAGTAGCGACGCATTCAAACCCTCTCCCCGTGGGAGAGGGTTGGATGAAGGCATCAGCCCGCACGGTTATTGCATTTTCAGCGTCGCAATTGGCTTCGGCGTGATGCCAAAATCTTCTTTCAGCTCTCGCTTGCTTTTCATCACCATCTGGCCGTTGGTATCGATCGTCATGTGCTGCGCGTCAGTATTGTTGCGCGCCTGCCACAGCATCACCAGCTGCAAACTGTTCTCTTTTTGCTCAGGGGTAAGCGCCACGCCATCCGGCCATTTTCCCAGCTCAACGGCGGTGACCAGACGCTGATAAATGTCCTGGGTCATCCCGTTAATCATGTCATCAATATTCACGATCTCTCCCTTTCAAAGGAATAATTTGCTGAATCGTTTTTTCAACCCTTGATCTGGTCGCCGTTTTCTTCATCCGTGAAGCTCATGGAGGCCGAATTGACGCAGAAACGCTCCCCCGTTGGCTGTGGACCATCCGGGAAGACGTGCCCCAGATGTGCATCGCAGGTCCCGCAACGGATTTCCGTGCGCACCATGCCGTGCGAGGTGTCACTCAGATAGCGGATTGCCTCATCGCTCACCGGCTCGTAAAAGCTCGGCCAGCCGCAGCCGGAATCGAATTTCGTTTGTGAGTTAAACAGCGGGGCATCACAGACCAGACAGTGATAGACGCCGTCTCGCTTGTTGTGCAGTAAACGCCCGGTGAATGGCGGTTCCGTGCCGTGGTTCTGCGTCACGTAAAACTGCATTTCTGTGAGGTTTTTTTTCAAATCGTCAGGGTTACGTTGGTTCGACATATGCTTACATCTCGCTGTAGAAACAGACATCTTTTAACCCGGATTCTAACAAAACATTAACACCCTTGCGTGCACTTTTGTTCTAAACTTATGTGTCGCGAAAAGGCGGTCAGGCAATTGTGATCATGTTCACATTTTTATCCTGCGAGGACTTTAAAATTCCGGGCGCAGCCCCCATGTGGTTGCAAGCTCAAAGGGAAAGTGAGGCGAGTCAGTCGCACAAACGTTAGTCACAGGATTGATTTGTCGCAATGATTGACACGATTCCGCTTGACGCTGCGTAAGGTTTTTGTAATTTTACAGGCAACCTTTTATTCACTAACAAATAGCTGGTGGAATATATGACTATCAAAGTAGGTATCAACGGTTTTGGCCGTATCGGCCGTATTGTTTTCCGTGCTGCTCAGAAACGTTCTGACATCGAAATCGTTGGTATCAACGATCTCCTGGACGCTGAATACATGGCGTACATGCTGAAGTACGACTCAACTCACGGTCGTTTCGACGGCACCGTTGAAGTGAAAGACGGCCACCTGGTTGTTAACGGCAAAACCATCCGCGTTACTGCTGAGAAAGACCCAGCTAACCTGAAATGGAACGAAATCGGTGTTGATGTTGTAGCTGAAGCTACCGGTATCTTCCTGACCGACGAAACTGCACGTAAACACATCACTGCAGGCGCGAAGAAAGTTGTTCTGACTGGTCCTTCTAAAGACAACACCCCAATGTTCGTTCGTGGTGCAAACTTCGAAACTTACGCTGGCCAGGACATCGTTTCCAACGCATCCTGCACCACCAACTGCCTGGCACCGCTGGCTAAAGTTATCAACGACAACTTCGGCATCATCGAAGGTCTGATGACTACCGTTCACGCTACCACCGCTACTCAGAAAACCGTTGACGGCCCGTCTCACAAAGACTGGCGCGGCGGCCGTGGCGCGGCTCAGAACATCATCCCATCCTCTACCGGTGCTGCTAAAGCTGTAGGTAAAGTACTGCCAGAACTGAATGGCAAACTGACTGGTATGGCGTTCCGCGTTCCAACGCCTAACGTATCCGTTGTTGACCTGACCGTTCGTCTGGAAAAAGCTGCTTCTTATGAAGAAATTAAGAAAGCAATCAAAGCTGCTTCCGAAGGCGCAATGAAAGGCGTTCTGGGTTACACCGAAGACGACGTTGTATCTACTGATTTCAACGGCGAAGTGTGCACTTCCGTGTTCGATGCTAAAGCTGGTATCGCACTGAACGACAACTTCGTGAAACTGGTTTCCTGGTACGACAACGAAACTGGCTACTCTAACAAAGTACTGGACCTGATCGCTCACATCTCCAAATAAGTTGAGATGAGTGTTTGATCCAAAAAGGCGACTTCGGTCGCCTTTTTTATTGTTTTTTAGACAGAGGATTGCTTAATGATTAATAAAATATTTGCACTTCCGGTAGTCGAACAACTTACCCCTGTGCTCTCCCGCCGCCAGATTGACGGCGCTGATGTTATCGTCGTTGACCACCCGCGCGTGAAAGCCTCCGTGGCGCTGAATGGCGCACACCTGCTCTCCTGGAAGCCTGAGGGCGAAGAGGAAGGACTGTGGCTGAGCGACGCCACCTCGTTCAAAAAAGGGGCTGCTATCCGTGGCGGCGTCCCCATCTGCTGGCCATGGTTCGGCCCGTCCACACAGCAGGGTTTGCCGTCTCACGGTTTTGCCCGTAACCAGCAGTGGACGCTGAAAGCGCACAATGAAGATGACAACGGTGCCGTGCTGACCTTTGAGCTGCAGGCGAATGATGAAACCCGCGCCCTGTGGCCGCATGATTTTACCCTGTACGCCCGTTTCAAGCTGGGTAAAACCTGCGAAATTGAGCTGGAAGCCCACGGCGAGTTCGAAACCACGTCTGCCCTGCACACCTACTTCAACGTGGGTGACATCAACGCAGTGAAGGTGAGCGGCCTCGGCGATACCTTTATCGACAAAGTTGATAATGCGAAAGAGGGCAAGCTGAGCGACGGCGTTCAGGCTTTCCCCGATCGTACCGACCGCGTCTATCTCCACCCGGAAGCTTGCAGCGTGATCCACGATGGTGCCCTGAACCGCGGCATTGAGGTCGTTCATCATCATCACAGCAATGTGGTGGGCTGGAACCCAGGTCCGGCATTGTCTGTCAGCATGGCCGATATTCCTGATGACGGTTACAAAACATTCGTTTGTGTAGAAACAGCCTGCGTCACCACACCGCAGAAAGCGAGCGAAGAAAAACCGTCTCGTTTAGGGCAGACGATCCGTATTGTTAAGCGATAATCGCCCTGCACCACAAAAAAGCAAACGGGGCGCAAGCGCCCCGTTTTGATGCAATGATTGCACTGAATTAATGCACAATCAGAACTTGTAGGTCACACCCACAGAGAAGATACCCGCCCAGGACTTATCGACCATCGGGCTATCTTTCACTTCATCGCTCAGACGCTCATAACGGCCAGTACCGTAGACGCTCCAGTCGCCAAGGAAGTTATAGCTCGCGGTCAGCTCCAGGTAGGGATCCCAGCCATCATCTGCGCTGTAGCTTTTCAGACCACTGCGGCGAGACTCGTTTTTAGAGACGCCGTAATAGTAGTCGTTGTAGTTTTCACTGTTGTACTGCACACCGATGCCCGGCGTCAGGGTGAGCCCGCCGTTGGTATAACGGTACAGCCACGCCAGGTCCCAGATAAAGCCGTTGCTGTTGTCCAGCGTATCACCTGCCAGAGCAGTACGCAGGAAGCCATACTCGGTGTTATGCACGTATGAAAGCCCGGCCATCATGCTACTTTTGCGCTTATCGAGCTGGCGAAGCGCGTGGCTGTCGCTGTCTCCCGGCTTGAAGTGCGTTGGATCGTAGTAGGCCATGATAGAGAGCTTGTCGGCCGTGTCGTTCCAGAGATAGTAGCCGCCGCCGAGACCGCGGAACCAGACGTTCTCGCCTTCATAGGTGATAACGGGAACAGGATATACGTCACGATCATACTGTTTGTATGGGCTGTTAATGACGCCAACACCCGCGCCAACCGTCCACTGACTTTCCGCCTGAGCGGTGCTAACTGCGGTCGCGGCAAGGATGCCCAATGCCAGAAGTTTGAGTTTGGTCACAATCCATTCTTTCCTGTAGTCAAATAATCAGCGGGAGAAGTGTAACCGCCATTCCCGTACAACCCAAAATTTTTTGCCTGCTAATCAGTCTGATTAACCCGTTATTTTTCACTTTTCAGATGACAGCACGCTTTCATTTATATGACCACTGAATGAAAAACGTGCTTAAGCCTTATAACCCAGGTGGAAATTTTTGGATGAGTTATTGATATGTCATTGAAATTAGATTTTCTCAGCATGCAAGTTTGGCAAATGCCATCTACGCTTAATTTTAAGAAGAGTTTTCCTGAACGCCCTGCGGTTCTTAGCCTCTGACCTGGCACACAGGTTGCTGCTCTGGCAGTGAGGTGCGAGAGATTCTCTTCCGGGAGCCTCCACTACTCATACGAACGGCTCTTATCCTGTGCTAAAAAACGAAAGGACGGCATGCCATGAATATATTCGATCACTATCGCCAGCGCTATGAAGCTGCCAAGGACGAAGAGTTCACACTGCAGGAGTTTCTTACCATTTGTCGGCAAGATCGCAGTGCCTATGCCAATGCGGCAGAACGGCTATTGATGGCTATTGGTGAGCCAAACATGGTTGATACTGCCCTGGAGCCACGGCTTTCCCGTCTATTTTCGAATCGGGTGGTCGCCCGATATCCGGCGTTCGAAGAGTTCTACGGCATGGAAGATGCCATTGAACAGATTGTCTCCTATCTGAAGCATGCCGCTCAGGGTCTGGAAGAGAAGAAACAGATCCTCTATTTACTCGGCCCGGTCGGTGGCGGTAAATCCTCGCTGGCTGAACGCCTGAAGTCGCTGATGCAGCGCGTGCCGATTTATGTGTTGAGCGCTAATGGCGAACGCAGCCCGGTGAACGACCATCCGCTGTGCCTGTTTAATCCACAGGAAGATGCGCAAATTCTGGATAAAGAGTTTGGCATTCCGCGCCGCTACCTCGGCACCATCATGTCGCCGTGGGCGGCAAAACGCCTGCATGAGTTTGGGGGCGATATCACTAAATTCCGCGTGGTGAAAGTGTGGCCGTCTATCCTTGAGCAGATCGCCATCGCCAAAACGGAACCGGGTGATGAGAACAACCAGGATATCTCGGCGCTGGTGGGTAAAGTTGATATCCGTAAGCTGGAAAACTTCGCACAAAATGACCCGGATGCCTATGGCTATTCAGGTGCGCTGTGCCGCGCCAACCAGGGGATCATGGAATTCGTGGAGATGTTTAAAGCACCAATCAAAGTGCTGCATCCTCTGCTGACGGCGACCCAGGAAGGGAACTATAACGGGACGGAAGGTATCTCCGCCCTGCCGTTTAACGGGATAATCCTCGCCCACTCGAACGAATCCGAATGGGTGACCTTCCGTAATAATAAAAACAATGAGGCTTTCCTTGACCGCGTGTACATCGTCAAGGTGCCTTATTGCCTGCGGATCTCCGAAGAGATCAAGATTTACGAGAAACTGCTCAACCACAGTGAGCTGGTGCACGCTCCCTGCGCGCCAGGCACGCTGGAAACGTTGTCGCGCTTCTCTATCCTTTCGCGTTTGAAAGAGCCGGAAAACTCCAGCATATACTCAAAAATGCGCGTCTATGATGGCGAAAGCCTGAAAGACACCGATCCGAAAGCGAAATCCTATCAGGAGTATCGTGATTACGCCGGGGTCGATGAAGGGATGAACGGCCTGTCCACCCGTTTCGCGTTTAAGATCCTCTCCCGCGTCTTTAACTTCGACCATGCGGAAGTGGCGGCCAACCCGGTTCACTTGTTCTACGTGCTGGAGCAGCAGATTGAACGCGAGCAGTTCCCGCAGGAGCAGGCTGAACGCTATCTTGAGTTCCTGAAAGGCTATCTGATCCCGAAATACGCCGAGTTCATTGGCAAAGAGATCCAGACAGCCTACCTGGAATCCTATTCAGAGTACGGACAGAATATTTTCGACCGTTATGTCACCTACGCTGACTTCTGGATCCAGGATCAGGAGTACCGCGACCCGGATACCGGCCAGCTGTTTGACCGTGAATCCCTGAACGCGGAACTGGAAAAAATCGAGAAGCCTGCCGGGATCAGCAACCCGAAAGACTTCCGTAATGAGATTGTGAACTTCGTCCTGCGCGCCAGAGCGCATAACAACGGACGCAATCCGAACTGGACCAGCTACGAGAAACTGCGCACCGTTATTGAGAAGAAAATGTTCTCCAATACCGAAGAGCTGCTGCCGGTTATCTCGTTTAACACGAAAACCTCAACCGATGAGCAGAAGAAACACGACGATTTTGTCGACCGTATGATGGAAAAAGGCTACACCCGCAAACAGGTTCGCCTGCTCTGCGAATGGTATCTGCGCGTGCGTAAATCGTCCTAAAACAAGTGCCCGGCAGCGCTAGCGCCTGCCGGGCCAACAAAAACGCAAGTTGGCAAATGCAGTACGGGGGGTATATGACCTGGTTTATTGACCGGCGTCTTAACGGCAAAAACAAGAGCACGGTGAACCGCCAGCGCTTCTTGCGCCGTTACAAAGCGCAAATTAAACAGTCGATCTCCGAGGCCATCAACAAACGCTCGGTGACCGACGTCGACAGCGGCGAGTCTGTTTCCATCCCCACCGATGACATCAGCGAACCGATGTTTCATCAGGGGCGAGGCGGTCTGCGCCATCGCGTACACCCAGGTAATGACCACTTCGTTCAGAACGACAGAATTGAGCGTCCTCAGGGCGGCGGCGGTGGTTCAGGAAGCGGTCAGGGACAGGCCAGCCAGGACGGTGAAGGTCAGGATGAGTTCGTTTTCCAGATTTCAAAAGATGAATACCTCGACCTGCTGTTTGAGGACCTGGCGCTGCCGAATCTGAAAAAGAATCAGCATCGTCAGCTTAACGAGTACAAAACCCATCGCGCGGGCTATACCGCCAACGGCGTCCCCGCCAACATCAGCGTCGTGCGTTCGTTGCAGAATTCGCTGGCGCGGCGCACGGCCATGACGGCAGGCAAACGTCGTGAACTGCGCGAACTTGAGAGTAGCCTGAAGGTCGTGGAAAACACGGAGCCGGCGCAACTGCTGGAAGAGGAGCGCCTGCGCAAAGAGATTGCCGAGCTAAGAGCGAAGATCGATCGCGTTCCGTTTATCGACACGTTCGACCTGCGTTACAAGAATTATGAAAAACGCCCAGAGCCCTCCAGCCAGGCAGTGATGTTCTGTCTGATGGACGTCTCCGGCTCCATGGACCAGGCCACCAAGGATATGGCGAAGCGTTTTTATATCCTGCTCTACCTGTTCCTGAGCAGAACCTATAAGAACGTGGAAGTGGTCTATATTCGCCACCATACGCAGGCTAAAGAGGTCGACGAGCATGAGTTCTTCTACTCGCAGGAGACCGGCGGCACCATCGTCTCCAGCGCGCTGAAGCTGATGGATGAAGTCGTGAAAGAGCGTTACGACCCGGCGCAATGGAATATCTATGCCGCGCAGGCGTCCGATGGTGATAACTGGGCCGACGACTCACCGCTGTGTCACGACATCCTGGCGAAGAAAATTCTGCCGGTGGTGCGTTACTACAGCTATATCGAAATTACCCGTCGCGCGCATCAGACCCTGTGGCGGGAGTATGAACATCTGCAATCGATGTTTGATAATTTTGCCATGCAACATATCCGTGACCAGGATGATATTTATCCGGTGTTCAGGGAGCTCTTCCACAAGCAGTCTGCTAACAGCAACGCATAATCTCACAGCCAGCGAACGCGCTGGCTGTTTTCTTTCGACGCCGTTCTTCTCGTGCTAATGTAGCCATCTGCATACTGGATTATCACCGGGAAAATCACGATGACTGACGACGTTATGGGGACAGGAACCCACCAGCAACTGATAACCTTACTCACCGGGCAAGGCGCGCGTTTTCGCGTTATGGAGCACGAGGCGGTCGGGAAATGTGAAGCGGTAAGTGAAATACGCGGGACCGATCTGCGTCAGGGCGCAAAAGCCCTGGTCTGCAAAGTGAAGGGAAACGGTGTTAAAAAACATGTTCTGGCGATCCTGGCCGCCGATCTGCAGGCAGACCTGAGCCGGCTTGCCAGCCATTTCGGCGGGCTTAAAGCCTCCCTCGCCAGCCCGGCCGAGGTAAGTACCCTTACCGCCTGCGTATTCGGCGCTATTCCGCCTTTTAGTTTCCACCCCGATCTGACGCTGGTCGCCGACCCGCTGCTGTTCGAGCGTTTCGACGAAATCGCGTTTAACGCCGGCCTGCTGGAAAAATCCGTGATCATGGATACCCAGGATTACCTGCGCATCGCCCGTCCTGAGCTGGTGACTTTCCATAAAGTCTAACCGTGAAGGCTGACTGTCAGCCTTTTCTCTCCAGCAACAGCACGGAGGCGACGAGAATCGCGGCAATGGCGAAAAACGATGAGGAGATAATCAGCGTTTCAACAAACATGTGATCGTTCATGATAGCGACCCCTTTGCGATATCTGCCTTCGTTTTAAACCGAGTAAATGACAAGGTTATGACAGCGGTAAAATCTTTTTAAAACTGTTCTCCGCCCTTTTTCCGCGTACAGTAAGCAGGACGATTATTTTGGCAAGGATTCCCTATGTTTGACCCTACTCTGCTCATTCTCCTGGCACTCGCCGCGCTGGGTTTTATCAGTCATAACACCACCGTCGCCATCTCGATTCTGGTGCTGATTATCGTACGCGTCACGCCGTTAAATACCTTTTTCCCGTGGATAGAAAAGCAAGGCCTCACCATCGGGATAATCATTTTAACCATCGGGGTGATGGCGCCCATCGCCAGCGGTACGCTTCCCGCCTCAACGCTGCTGCACTCGTTTGTCAACTGGAAATCGCTGGTGGCTATCGCGGTAGGTGTTTTTGTCTCATGGCTCGGGGGGCGCGGCGTTACGCTGATGAGCAGCCAGCCTTCGCTGGTTGCGGGTCTGCTGGTGGGCACGGTGCTGGGCGTAGCGCTCTTTCGCGGCGTGCCGGTGGGCCCGCTGATTGCAGCCGGGCTGGTCTCCCTGTTTATCGGGAAGTCGTAGTCAGGCTGGCCATGTAACGCGCCGGCGTCTGACCCAGCCCCTTCTTAAACATGGTAATAAACGCGGTGGTCGAGTCATAACCCAGTGACTGCGCCACCTGCTGTACCGATTTCCCGCCGATCAAATGCTGTAACGCCACAATAAGCTGCAGCTGGTGACGCCAGCGACGAAAGCTTAAACCGGTCTCTTTTACCACCAGTCGCGCCAGGTTGCGTTCGCTCATGGCGAAGTGGCTTGCCCATTGTGCCAGTGTCTGCCAGGCCGCGGGCTCTTCAGCCATCTTCTCGCTCATCAGCCGGATTTTTGGATGGGGCGAGACGGGTAACTGTAAATGCTCCTGACGCTGGAGCGGCAGTTCATCAAACAGGACATCGACCAGTCGGGATGTGGCCGCAAGCTGAAGCTGTGCCTGCGATTTTTCTGCCAGAGATAAAATGAGCTCCCGCACCAGAGGGGACATTTTCAGCGTACAACAGCGGTCGGGCAGACTGGCGGCACCGGGCTCAATGAACAAAAAGCAGAGCTGCGCCCCCGGCGTGGCCCTGTTACTGTGCGGCATCTGCCCGGGGATCCAGACCGCGTACTGGGGCGGTACCATCAACATGGCATTTTCCACTTCACAGGTAATCGCGCCGCCAAGCGCCAGAATCAGCTGTCCCTTGCGGTGATGATGCAGGGGAATATATTGTTCCTCCGCCACCACACGGATGCGAAAGGCGACGGCCGCATCATGCTGGCTATCAGGATCGTAGCCGTCCAGTCCCAGTCCAATCATCATGTTGTCCGATTTTAGCGATAAACTGTCATTTTATCCTGATTTCAACCGCCGGGAAAATCGGTATTGTGTGCGCTCGCTTGAACGTATGAGAACATAATGACTACTGCTATTCGCACCTCAGGAAAACACGGCGCGCTGTTGATTGCAGGCATCCTGATGATCGCCACCACGCTTCGCGTCACCTTTACCGGCGCAGCCCCGCTGCTGGATACCCTTCGCCTTGATTATGGCTTAAGCACGGCGCAAACCGGTCTGCTGACCACCCTGCCCCTGTTGGCTTTTGCCCTGATCTCCCCGCTCGCCGCAGGTCTGGCCCGACGTATTGGCATGGAGCGTAGCCTGTTTATCGCCCTGTTGCTGATTTGCGCCGGGATAGCCATTCGCTCCCTGCCTTCCGCTGCCCTGCTTTTCATCGGCACGGCAGTGATTGGCTGCGGGATCGCGCTTGGGAACGTGCTGTTACCAGGTTTAATTAAACGTGACTTTCCGGGCCAGGTGGCGAAACTCACCGGTGCCTATTCCCTGACGATGGGGGCAGCCGCCGCGTTAGGATCGGCGCTAATCGTGCCGCTGGCCCAGGGTCATGCAGGCTGGCAGGGCGCGCTGCTGATGCTGATGGTGTTTCCGCTGCTCGCCTTGCTGCTCTGGCTGCCGCAGTGGCGTCAGAAACATGTTGCGACGGTAACAGGCGCAGGCGCGTTACATAACCGCGCAATCTGGCGTTCTGCTCTCGCCTGGCAGGTGACGCTCTTTCTGGGGATTAACTCCCTTATCTATTACGTCATCATCGGCTGGCTGCCGGCGATACTGCTTAGCCACGGCTACAGCGAGGCGCAGGCAGGTTCGGTGCATGGTCTTTTACAGCTGGCGACAGCCGTGCCGGGACTTGCCGTTCCGCTGATCCTCCATCGGCTGAAAGATCAGCGGACGATCGCCGGTACAGTGGCGCTGATGTGCGCGGTAAGCGCAGCGGGATTGTGGTTTATGCCGGATATGGCGGTGATGTGGACGCTGGTGTTTGGCTTTGGCTCCGGGGCAACGATGATCCTCGGCCTGACGTTCATCGGTCTGCGCGCGAGCTCTGCGCATCAGGCGGCGGCATTGTCCGGTATGGCACAGTCTATCGGCTACCTGCTCGCTGCCTGCGGACCGCCGTTGATGGGTAAAATCCACGATTCGGTAGGAGACTGGCGCATCCCCCTTCTCGCCTGTGCGCTGGCCGCGATCGTCATGGCCGTCTGCGGGATACTTGCCGGGCGCGACCGGGAAATCGCGCCCCGCTAAACACGAAGGCAGACCATCGGGTCTGCCGTGTTTTAGCCCCGCGCCGCGCGAAGCATTGCCTGTACGAGAACCACCGGACGTCCTTCCAGCGCAGCACGCTCGTGCTGGAACAAAGTGATCACAAAGAACGGGTGGGTTATCAGCTCCGCCGCACGGATTTCCCCCTGTTCGTCCCAGCCCGTCACGCGCATATCACCGCTCTCCAGCGCCTGAGCAAATTCCGGCGACACACCATAGTTACAGTGATATCCCTCTTCAATGTCGGGTTTGCCGTAGGCTTTGGCGATCAGCGTATTGCTGCGCAGTTCAATGGCATCGGATATTTCCACCAGCGAGCAGGTCAGCGGCGCAATCACCATAGTGCCTTCGGTATCCGTCTCAGCATGTGCCGCATCGTGCCAGCCCAGCACGTTACGGGCATACTCAATCAGCGCATGCTGGAACCCACCGCAGGTCCCCAGGAACGGAATACTGTTTTCACGGGCGTAGCGTGCGGCGATAAAGGCGGCCTCTGTGTTTTTATAGGGGCTCGCAGGGACCAGCCAGATGGCATCGTAGCCCACCAGATCCTCAGAACTGGTTAATTCCGGGGTAGCAAGCCAGTCGTAATCGGCGGTGAGGTCAAGAACGGCCGCAGCATCGTCAATGGCCAGCGGGATCGCCTTGTGTGCAATAACATCAGGATTGTAATCGCCAACCAGCGCAATGCGGAGCGTCGTTTTAACCGGGAGGTGTTCCATGAAAGGTTCCTTATGCCAGAGTATTATCAGATAACATAAGGAACCTCAGACTACCGATCTTCTGCAATTATCACAATACCTTAAATTGGGAGGGTGGAATTATGATTCAGTGCAAACGCGTCTATGAGCAGGCAAGCCCGGACGATGGCTATCGGGTGCTGGTGGACAGACTCTGGCCGCGCGGGGTTAAAAAAACGGACCTCGCCCATGACGAATGGTGTAAAACACTCACGCCATCGAACGCATTACGTCAGGAGTATCATAGCGAAGCTATTGATTTTGCGACTTTCAGTAAAGCCTATCAGGAAGAACTGGCGCAGCATAAGGACGAGGGAAGGCGTCTTGCGGCGCTGGCACACAAGCAGACTCTCACCCTCCTCTATGGCGCGAAAAACACGGAACAGAATCACGCCCTGGTTTTAGCCGACTGGCTACGCCATTTGTGATCAGCTGATTGTCAGCTCATCCAGCATTTGCGGAGCTTGATCAGGGGTGAGCGGCATCAGATGTTCGGCGCGAACAAACGCAAAGCCGTGCTGATTGTCAAAGGCGTAGACGTCTCCGGTGACCAGCCAAAGCGCGCGGTCCGCACTTGCGGGTAATTGCGTCATCACGCCGTTAACCGGGTTTACAAAACGCAGGCCAGGCTGGCAAAGACCAAACAACTCAACAGATTTACCAATATTGCGACGGCCAGACGCCGTGCGGGCACCGATGATCATCGCCATGCTGCCCGGTTTAAGCTGAAACATACTTCTCTCGCGGTAACAGTAGCCAGATACTGGCTAAGAATAATCCTAAAGAGAAGTGTATCGCAGCACCTGCCCTTCTGTCACCTGGTGGGTTGCGGATGATCGCGACGATAGAGCGTCCATTCGTCGATCACTTCACCACCCGGCAGCTTGCACTCGGTACGAACACCCTGCGGGCTTTGAATCGGGATCTGTTCCCCGCCCTTTTCCAGACAGTAAACGGAAGCCGGGTTCGCCATACCTACGGCCTGTGGCGGTTTGGGCGCATCGGGTGGGGTTGTTTTTGCGGTACAGGCGACCAGGGGAAGCGTCAGCGCCAGAAGCAGAAATCTCATCGCATCGATCCTTGTGACATCATCTTTGCCTAAGGGTAACGGCTCAGCGCCGCTTTCTCCATATATAAAATTTTCTGCATTCATGTTTTACTATGCCTGAAGCCTAAGAATTCAGCATAACATGCAGATGCAGACGTCTTCTGCCTGGGAGTCTTTCTACGTCATGTCGGATATTATCCTTGCCCGTGTTTCAGAAACCCTCGTTACTGAGCAATCCCTTGAAAGTCTCGTTCGTCAGCTGCTGGAGATGCTGGAAATCGTCACCGATATGGAGTCGACTTACCTGACGAAGGTGGATATCCAGGCGCGGCTGCAGCATATCCTTTATGCCCGAAACAGTAAGCAGATGACGATCCCGGAGGGGCTGAGCGTGCCCTGGGATGAAACGCTGTGTAAGCGCGCGCTGGATAGCGACACCATCTTCAGTAACGATGTCCCCGAGCGCTGGCCGGAGTGCGAAGCGGCGAAAGCTCTCGGTATTACCACTTACATGAGCATTCCGGTTCATCTCGCCGATGGCTCGCTTTACGGTACGCTTTGCGCCACCAGCACGGCTAAAAAGCCGCTCAGCGAGCGCGGTGAACAGATGTTAAAATTATTCGCCGGGTTGATTGGTCAGTACATTCAGAAAGAATCTCTGGTGAACCAGCTTCGGGAAGCCAACGCGGCGCTCATCGCACACTCTTATACCGATGCCCTTACCGGCCTGCCCAACCGTCGCGCCATCTTTGAGGATCTGACTACTCTGTTTTCCCTGGCTCGGCACCTGAAACGTAACGCCATCATTGCGTTTATCGACCTGGACGATTTTAAACTGATTAACGATCGGTATGGGCATGAAGCAGGCGACCAGTTCCTGATTGAAGTGGGCAAGCGTTTGACCGCAGAAAAACAGCAGGACGATATCATTGGTCGGCTGGGCGGCGATGAGTTTCTGGTGGCCTCTCTGAGTCATGTCGACAATGAGGAGCACATGAATCAGCTTAAAGCGCGCTTCAGCGCCCGCATTGCAGGGGAATACTGGCTGGGTAACATTAACCTTATTTATCCGGGAGCCAGCCTCGGCGTCATCGAAGTGGACCCAGACGTAACCGATCCGGACAGCGCATTACGTGCTGCTGATGTGGCGATGTATCAGGATAAGAAAGGAAAAAGCAAAACACGCTTTCTCGCGATGGATTAACCCCGTACACTCTACGGCGTTATAAAAAGAAAAAGGTGATGATATGAGAATAGGGATCCTCTTCCCTGTCGTTATTTTTATAACGGCGGTCGTGTTTCTGGCGTGGTTTTTTGTCGGTGGTTACGCTGCACCGGGGGCATAAATGAGAAAAACCACGCTCATTATGTTAATCATCGCCATTGTGGCCTTTGCAGGCACGCAGCTTGGCTGGTGGTGAACCCGTGATGTAAAAAGGCCGCCATCCGGCAGCCTTTTTTAACGCTTCAGTTTTAGCTTTTGATCTTTCTGTAGATAAACAGCACAACCAGTGCGCCGATCACCGCAACCGCAAAGCTGCCGAAGTTAAAGCCATCTACTTTCCCGAAGCCGAACAGCGTACTGATCCAGCCGCCGACTACCGCGCCGACAATACCCAGTATTACGGTGACGATAAACCCACCGCCATCTTTGCCCGGCATGATCCACTTCGCCAGAATACCCGCAATAAGCCCAAAGATAATCCAGGATAAAATTCCCATAACTTTCCTCTCTGTATGGTTTTTGTCATTAAATCAACGACACAAAAAAGGATAGCACAGGATTTGAGAAAGGAAATTTGTGATAAGCCTCACACTGACCGGATGCGCATTTTGTCATCAAAATGCCCTTCCCCAGGAAATGTGGGGTTGCATCTTTTGTTGAGAAAGATTATCTTTCTCAATACTGAATAGTTGAGAGAAATACTCAGGTATTCAGTACGACATTGCTCACATTGCTTCCAGTATTTCTTGCCCACGCTTTCGTGGGCTTTTTTTTGGGTTATACCCCAACAAAAGCGTGCCGGTTACGGCCTCCGCGTTTTGCCTGATAGAGCGCCTGGTCCGCGGCAATAATAATATTCTGCTGACTGCCCGCGATGTCGACAGCACGCGCAGTGGAGATGCCTACACTCACCGTGACCCGCCCGAAAGGACTGAACGCGTGTTCAATGTGGAGTGAGAAGACATTGCGAATAATCGCCTGTGCAAGGCGGAGCGCCTCCTGGATATCCGATTCAGGCAATATCAATGCAAACTCCTCCCCGCCATATCGCGCCACAAGCTGGTTGTCGCGAGTGAGGCTTTCCCTGAGGCAGTTTCCCAGCAATGCCAGACACCTGTCCCCTTCCGGGTGACCATAGTTATCGTTGTACTTTTTGAAGTAGTCCACATCCACGAGGAGGAGCGAAATCGGCGCGTCCTCTGCCGCACACGTCGCGATGTCGGAGAGAATTTTTTCATCGAAAATACGTCGGTTATAAAGCCCGGTCAGGGCATCCTCCGAGGCAATAATCTTTAGCGCTTTGTTATCCCGTGTTTTTCTGGATAAGTCGGAATACAGGAAATAAGACGCCACGATGAGTATCGCGGTAAAAACGAAAATAAGTAAGGCAAGCTGAATCGCCTGCTTGCGCCAGGGGGAAAGGGCTTCATCCGCGCTGACCGCCACCGTCGTGACCAGTCCGTAGCGGCTGTTTTTCTCATAGGCATAAATGCGTTCGATTTTATCAAACCGGGAAACGGAGCTAGCTATCCCTGTATTTTGTACTTTTAGGTATTTCCTGAAGAGAGGGGAATCTGAAAAAATCGTACCGATATAGGTATTCTTAAAGGGGTAGCGAATCAGTAAAACGCCTGTTTGTGTCGTTAAGCCAATAACGCCCGCGTGTCCGATATTGATCTGTCCATAAAGGGTCAGAAAGTTTTCGATACCCAGCGTCACCACCACGACGCCGTTAAATGCCCCCGTGTGAGTCTCAAGGCGTCGGCTTATGGTAATAACCCATTTACCATTGGTTCTGCTTATCACTGGCTCGCCAATAAATATCTGCTGGCTTTTATTTTCCTTGTGATAGACAAAGAATGACCGGTCCGCGCCTTTACGGGGACCTGCAAAAGTTTCGTGCAAGGCGGTGAAGATATCCCCCTGCGCATCATAGACAACCACATTATTAATCTGGGTAAGAAGGTTATCCTGATTGCTTATCATTCGCTGAATATTGATCGCCTGTTGCGGGGTCATGCCATAAATTTCAAGGGTGTCGGAAACGGTGGTAATCAACATTTCACTTTGGCGTATGATCCCTTCTGTATAGACATTCAGGGTATGGCTCAGGTTGGCAACGCTGGTATTGATCTGCTGGATTGACTGCTGTCGGGACGTTGCAATCTGCACGGCAAGCGACAATGAAATGATCAACGAGACAATGATGACGGTAATGGTTGTTGTGTAAAAAGTATTTTTGACATGCACGAGCTTTTCCACCTTATCACGCCTGACATCCCTGGCTGACAACTCTTGTCACTGTAACAAAGCTCAGGTTAAGAGGAAAATGAATTGCACTTAAGCATAGTTCATCCACCTGGATTAGGCTGACTACCCATATTATCGGGGTTGTAGCAAGCCCAGCCTGTGATAAGATTTGAAAAATCAGGGAGCGGACAAGGTATCTGGAAAATGAAAAAGATCGTTGCCGTTACTATCGTTTCAGCGTTTCTGGTCTTTCTGTCTCTTTATACGGTCAATGCGGTTATCATGGGCCAGCAGAAAAGCAAACTGCGTGAGATTTCCCAGACCCTTTTACAGTATTCAGAAGGCCTGTCTCAGAGCGTGGCGCAGACACTCAAAGGCCTGACCACTCAGGGATGCGACAAAGCCAGCCTTGATCGCTACAGACAGATTAAGCTCGACAGCCTCTATTTTGCAGACATCGGTTTTATAGAGCAGGGAAAAATAATCTGTACCGCTTTTTGGGGAAAACTCGCTAACCCTGTCCCCCTGCCAGCAGAGCTCCATAAAACACCCAGAGGATTCCTGCTCGCGCAATTTTCCAGAAAAGATTTTTTCACGGGCAATGCGGCCATCTATAATAATCTTATTATCTTCTCCTCCCGCTACGCTTACGATAAATTCACCCCGGTTACCAACAATTACTCCCTCAGCGCAACCACCAAAGACTTTGCCAGAATATTTTTTTCAGCAACCCATGAGGTAAAAGAACAGGATGGGGTACATTCCACGTTATTTACCCTCACCCTCACAGAGTGCAGCGCTTCCTGGGATTTGTGCGTCATTGTGAAGCATCACCATGCAGGACTGGCCTCGTTATCTCCCGCGGTGTTTGCCTTTCTCGTGGCTATTTTATGTTTTATCTGGATTGCGATAACGTTATTTTTCTTTCGACTCAATGAAGACCGCTTTTCACTGGAACGGACGTTGGTTAAAGCCGTCTTAACCAACACTATTGGCGTTCACTACCAGCCCATAATTCGCATTCATGATAGCAAAATAGTGGGCGTGGAGGTTTTATCGAGATGGCGCGACGCAAAACACGGTGACGTCTCGCCGGAATTGTTTATTCCATTAATCCAGAAAATTGGTTTGTATAAAAAATATTATACCCATATTCTTGAGAAATCCCTTAAGGACATCGCACCGCTGGTGCTTAAGCATCAACTGGTCGTTTCGCTCAATGTTGGTCGAATGGAAATTGAAGATGGACAATTTATCAGCATTTTGCGCCGTGGATGTTTAGCCAACAACATTCCGCTGTCTCTGATAAAAGTCGAACTCTCTGAAAAAGCCGTTTCCACCGCGAATATTCTGGAGGGCTTCTGTCAGAAGTTAAAGTCCCTTGGTGTCAGAATATCCATTGATGACTTCGGTGTGCAAAACTCCAACCTGGCCAGGCTTTCGCTTCTTGAATATGATGAGATCAAAATCGACAAGTCGCTGGTCGATGGCATCAGTGAGCATTATAAGCAGAACATTTTTGTGATCTTTAGCGACGCCCTCGCAAAACTGAATAAAACGCTGGTTTTCGAAGGCGTTGAGAACGAAATACAATTCCGCTTTATTGCTGAACGATATCCTGAGGCTCTGGTTCAGGGATGGTATTTTTCAAAATCTGTTTCCCGCCGTGAGCTTGCGAAGCGGCTCCTGGGTCTGGCGCGGTAGGCTATTCATTTCCCCACTGATTAAGGAAGTTCGCAATATCATCAATACGTTCAGCATGAACACCGGCTTCACGCGCCATCTCTTGCTGAGCTCCCTCATCAATCTCCTCATTATTTGATAACCGCGTGAGCAGCAGCTGGAAATAATGCGCCAGTGGGTCCTGCTCTGACTCACTGACAGGCTTTGCGGCTTCCGTCGCGTATTCTTCGACGATGTCATAATACTTCAATGGGATGTCGTTATTCATAACTGTCTAAACCTCTCAGGATGAAGCCACAAGTATATCGGACGACGCACGGTTGACCAACGCGTTGCTTCAGATAAGCAGCGCAAGCAGGGCGGCAAGCGCAGGTAAAGCCTGAACATACAGAATCTTCCGGCTGGCGGTCACTGCGCCAAATAGACCGGCAATCAGCACGCAGGCCAGGAAGAAGATGGCCACATGAACACCCTCTTCACCGAGCCAGAGGCTCCAGAGCAAACCCGCCGCAAGAAAACCGTTGTATAGCCCCTGATTCGCGGCCAGCACGCGGGTTTCACGCGCAAATTCCGGGCTGAGATTAAACGCCTTATGCCCGGTTCTGGTGTCCCAAAGGAACATTTCCAGCACAAGGATGTACAGATGGATAAATGCAACGACAGCGATAAGAACAGTGGCTAGCATCGTGTTATTTCCTGCAGGCAGAGGCAAAAAAAACGGGAACCCTCAGGCCCCCGCTCTTGTTTAACCCAGAAACTGGATTACATGTTCGCGATAATCGCGTCGCCAAACTCTGAACATTTCAGCAGCTTAGCGCCTTCCATCAGACGTTCAAAGTCATAGGTTACGGTTTTCGCGTTGATCGCGCCTTCCATACCTTTAACGATCAGGTCTGCGGCTTCGAACCATTCCATATGACGCAGCATCATCTCTGCGGACAGGATGATAGAGCCTGGGTTCACTTTGTCCTGACCTGCATATTTAGGAGCAGTACCGTGGGTCGCCTCGAACAGAGCGCACTCGTCACCGATGTTTGCACCAGGGGCGATACCGATACCGCCAACCTGTGCTGCCAGGGCGTCAGAGATGTAGTCACCGTTCAGGTTCATACAGGCAATCACGTCGTATTCAGCAGGACGCAGCAGGATCTGCTGCAGGAACGCATCGGCGATCACATCTTTAACGATGATCTCTTTGCCGGTGTTCGGGTTCTTGATCTTCTGCCACGGACCACCGTCGATCAGCTCACCGCCGAACTCTTCTTTCGCCAACTGGTAACCCCAGTCTTTGAAGGCACCTTCGGTGAACTTCATGATGTTGCCTTTGTGAACCAGAGTCACAGAGTCACGGTCGTTGGTGATCGCGTATTCGATAGCCGCGCGCACCAGACGTTTAGTCCCTTCTTCGGAGCATGGCTTGATGCCGATACCGCAATGTTCAGGGAAGCGAATTTTCTTCACGCCCATCTCTTCGCGCAGGAATTTAATCACTTTTTCTGCGTCTGCAGAGTCTGCTTTCCACTCGATGCCCGCGTAGATGTCTTCTGAGTTTTCGCGGAAGATAACCATATCGGTCAGTTCAGGGTGCTTAACCGGGCTTGGGGTGCCCTGATAGTAACGCACCGGACGCAGACAGACGTACAGGTCCAGCTCCTGACGCAGTGCCACGTTCAGGGAGCGGATACCGCCGCCGACTGGGGTGGTCAATGGGCCTTTGATAGCAACGCGGTAGTCGCGGATCAGGTCCAGCGTTTCTGCTGGCAGCCAGACGTCCTGGCCATAAACTTGAGTCGATTTCTCACCGGTGTAAATTTCCATCCAGGAAATTTTACGCTCGCCTTTGTAGGCTTTCTCAACAGCGGCATCAACCACTTTCAGCATTGCCGGGGTAACGTCTACACCGATACCGTCACCTTCAATGAACGGGATAATCGGATTGTGAGGAACGTTAATCTTGCCGTTTTGCAGGGTGATCTTTTTACCTTCCGCCGGAACAACTACTTTGCTTTCCATTAACCTCTCCTTCGAGCGCTTCTGGTTGTTACTGATCTTATGTTAATAAATTGTAATGAGCCCTTCGATAGTACCTGAATGTCCTGCGCCATGAAAGGTCTTCGTTATTAGGCTATAATGCGGCAATTGATAACGCCTGAAAATACCATGAAGAAAACTTCTTTTACAAAACACCGGGTTGAGCGATTCAGCTCGCGACAAGCCGCCAGAAGACCGCAAGAAACCCAGCCGAAGCGGGTTATTTTGTTCAATAAACCCTACGATGTTTTGCCGCAGTTCACCGATGAGGCCGGACGCAGCACGCTGAAGGATTACATTCCCGTTCAGGGCGTGTACGCCGCCGGGCGTCTGGACCGGGACAGCGAAGGACTTTTAGTTTTAACCAACGACGGCGCTCTGCAGGCAAAGCTCACACAGCCGGGAAAACGCACGGGCAAAATTTACTTCGTGCAGGTCGAAGGCGAACCGGACGAAGAAACGCTGGAGAAATTACGCCGTGGCGTAACGCTGAACGATGGCCCAACCCTGCCTGCAGGTATTGAACGCGTGAATGAACCGGAGTGGCTATGGCCGCGCAATCCGCCCATCCGCGAACGCAAATCCATTCCGACAAGCTGGCTCAAAATCACCCTTTATGAAGGCCGCAACCGTCAGGTTCGGCGCATGACCGCTCACGTCGGCTTCCCTACTCTGCGTCTGATTCGCTACGCCATGGGCAGCTATACCCTGGAAACGCTGGCAAACGGTGAATGGCGAGACGTTACCGCTTAAGGAGTCACTATGTTTAAACCTCATGTTACGGTCGCCTGCGTGGTCCACGCCCAGGGTAAATTCCTTGTGGTCGAAGAGAGCATTAACGGTAAAGCGCTGTGGAACCAGCCAGCCGGGCACCTTGAAGCCAATGAGACCTTACTGCAGGCAGCAAAACGCGAGCTGTGGGAAGAGACCGGCATACACGCTGAACCCCAGCACTTTATCCGACTGCATCAGTGGATTGCGCCCGATAGCACCCCGTTCCTGCGCTTCTTGTTTGCCGTCGAGCTTAGCGAAATGTGCGCCACAGAGCCGCAGGATGACGATATCGACCGCTGCCTTTGGGTGACTGCCGAGGAGATCCTTAACGCGCCAAACCTGCGCTCGCCGCTGGTTGCGGAAAGCATTCGCTGCTGGCAGTCTGCTGGCCGCTTACCGCTGGAAGTCATCGGCGCATTTAACTGGCCGTTTACAGAGGGTGCCAATGGTGGGGGGGCGTGATAGAATACGCCGCCTTGAAGTTCAATGTCGTGAGTATTCCATGTCAGATAACAGCCAGAAAAAAGTGATCGTCGGCATGTCCGGCGGTGTCGATTCCTCCGTTTCCGCCTACCTGTTACAGCAACAGGGCTATAAGGTGGAGGGCCTGTTCATGAAGAACTGGGAGGAAGATGATGGCGAGGAATACTGCACTGCCGCTGCGGATCTCGCCGATGCGCAGGCCGTGTGCGATAAGCTCGGCATTGAACTGCACACCGTTAACTTTGCTGCAGAATACTGGGATAACGTCTTTGAACTGTTCCTGGAAGAGTACAAAGCGGGGCGCACCCCGAACCCGGATATTCTGTGCAACAAAGAGATCAAATTTAAAGCCTTCCTGGAATTCGCTGCGGAAGATCTGGGCGCAGACTACATTGCGACCGGCCACTACGTGCGTCGTGCAGATGTGAATGGCAAAAGCCAGCTGCTGCGCGGCCTGGACGGCAACAAAGATCAGAGCTACTTCCTTTATACCCTGAGCCACGAACAGATCGCCCAGAGCCTGTTCCCGGTTGGCGAGCTGGAAAAGCCGCAGGTACGTAAAATCGCGGAAGAGCTGGACCTGATCACCGCGAAGAAAAAGGACTCTACCGGCATCTGCTTCATCGGTGAGCGCAAATTCCGTGATTTCCTTGGCCGCTACCTGCCTGCACAGCCGGGTAAAATTGTCACCGTTGATGGCGATGAGATCGGCCAGCACCAGGGGCTGATGTACCATACTTTAGGCCAGCGCAAAGGTCTGGGTATCGGTGGAACCAAAGATGGCAGCGAAGATCCGTGGTATGTGGTCGACAAAGATGTCGAAAACAATATTCTGGTTGTCGCCCAGGGGCACGACCATCCGCGTCTGATGTCCGTTGGCCTTATCGCGCAACAGCTGCACTGGGTCGATCGCGAGCCGCTGAAAGGCACGCTGCGCTGCACGGTGAAAACGCGCTACCGTCAGACCGATATTCCTTGCACCGTTACCGCGCTCGATGACGAACGCATTGACGTGCGTTTTGACGAGCCGGTTGCCGCCGTCACCCCGGGTCAGTCTGCTGTCTTCTACAGCGGCGAAATCTGCCTGGGCGGCGGGATCATTGAACAGCGCCTGCCGCTGCCCGCTGTTTAACAGAGTGCACACATAAAGGAGACCATGTGGCGAAGAACTACTACGACATCACCCTGGCGCTGGCAGGAATTTGCCAGTCTGCCCGTCTGGTGCAACAGCTGGCGCATCAGGGTCATTGCGATGCCGATGCCCTGCACGTTTCACTCAACAGCGTTATCGACCTTAACCCCGGTTCAACTCTGGGTGTATTTGGTGGGAGTGAAACCAATCTTCGTCTCGGTCTTGAAACCCTGCTTGGCGTGCTTAACGCCAGTAGTCGTCAAGGGTTAAACGCAGAACTGACCCGTTACACCTTAAGCCTGATGGTACTTGAGCGTAAGTTGAGCGCGGCGAAAGGCGCGCTCAATACCCTGGGCGATCGTATCGGCGGGCTCCAGCGTCAACTCGACCATTTTGATCTGCAATCCGAAACGCTGCTGAGCGCGATGGCCGGTATTTACGTTGATGTCATCAGCCCGCTGGGCCCACGTATTCAGGTCACCGGATCCCCTGCCGTGCTGCAAAGCCCGCAGGTGCAGGCAAAAGTACGTGCGTCCCTGCTGGCAGGGATCCGCGCCGCCGTGCTGTGGCATCAGGTTGGCGGTGGCCGTCTGCAGTTAATGTTTTCTCGTAATCGCCTGACCACTCAGGCAAAACAAATTCTTGCTCATTGTTAACCTCCCGGAGTTGCGAATTATGGAATTATCCTCACTGACCGCCGTATCCCCTGTCGATGGACGCTACGGCGATAAAGTCAGCGCGCTGCGCGGGATCTTCAGCGAATATGGTTTGCTGAAGTTCCGTGTTCAGGTTGAAGTACGCTGGCTGCAGAAGCTGGCCGCCCAGGCAGCAATCAAGGAAGTTCCTGCTTTTGACGAAAAGGCAAACGATTACCTTGATAAAATCGTTGCTGAGTTTAGCGAAGAAGATGCCGCGCGCATTAAGACCATTGAACGCACCACCAACCACGACGTGAAAGCGGTTGAGTACTTCCTGAAAGAGAAAGTGGAAAGCGTCCCTGCCCTGCACGCGGTGTCAGAGTTCATTCACTTCGCCTGTACCTCTGAAGATATCAACAACCTGTCTCACGCGCTGATGCTCTCTACCGCGCGTAAAGAGGTTGTGCTGCCTTACTGGCGTAAGATCATCGACGCGGTGAAAGCGCTCTCCGTGGAATACCGCGACATTCCGCTGCTTTCCCGTACTCACGGCCAGCCAGCCACCCCTTCCACCATGGGTAAAGAGATGGCAAACGTGGCGTACCGCATGGAGCGCCAGTACCGTCAGCTTGAGCAGGTTGAAATTCTGGGCAAAATCAACGGCGCGGTCGGTAACTACAATGCCCACATCGCCGCTTACCCGGAAGTGGACTGGCACCAGTTCAGCGAAGAGTTCGTGACCTCTCTGGGTATTCAGTGGAACCCGTACACCACCCAGATTGAGCCGCACGACTATATCGCCGAACTGTTTGACTGCATCGCGCGCTTTAACACCATCCTGATCGACTTCGATCGTGACGTGTGGGGCTACATTGCGCTTAACCACTTCAAGCAGAAAACCATCGCCGGTGAAATTGGTTCTTCCACCATGCCGCATAAAGTGAACCCAATCGACTTCGAAAACTCCGAAGGCAACCTGGGCCTGGCGAATGCGGTGCTGCAGCATATGGCGAGCAAACTGCCGGTATCCCGCTGGCAGCGTGACCTGACCGATTCCACCGTGCTGCGTAACCTGGGCGTGGGCATTGGCTACGCGCTGATCGCTTACCAGTCCACCCTGAAAGGCGTGAGCAAACTGGAAGTGAATCGCGATCGTCTGCTGGACGAACTGGATCACAACTGGGAAGTGCTGGCGGAGCCGATTCAGACCGTGATGCGTCGCTACGGCATCGAAAAGCCGTATGAAAAACTGAAAGAGCTGACTCGCGGCAAGCGTGTAGATGCTGAAGGCATGAAACAGTTTATTGACGGTCTGGCACTGCCAGAAGAAGAGAAAACGCGCCTGAAAGCCATGACGCCGGCGAACTACATTGGCCGCGCCATTACCATGGTCGACGAGCTGAAGTAACACCCCTTCCCCCCTTTCCGCCCGGAAAGGGGGTTGCTTTTCCCCGGTTTACTGAATGTTTATCCCCACGGCAACATAATCAGCGTTAAACTATTCGTACTACATATTCTGGGAGAAAAGATGATGCGCGTACTGGTTGTTGAGGATAACGCATTGCTACGCCACCACCTGAAGGTTCAGCTTCAGGAGATGGGACATCAGGTGGACGATGCTGAAGATGCAAAAGAAGCCGATTATTATCTCAATGAACATCTGCCGGATATCGCCATTGTCGATTTAGGCTTGCCTGATGAAGACGGTCTGTCGTTAATTCGTCGCTGGCGCAGCCATGATGTTTCTCTCCCGGTGCTGGTTCTGACCGCCCGCGAAGGCTGGCAGGACAAAGTTGAAGTGCTCAGCGCCGGTGCGGATGATTACGTCACCAAGCCGTTCCATATTGAAGAAGTGGCTGCGCGAATGCAGGCGCTATTACGCCGCAACAGCGGGCTGGCTTCACAGGTTATCTCCATCCCGCCTTTCCAGGTGGATCTCTCCCGACGCGAGCTCTCGATTAACAATGAAGTGATCAAGCTGACCGCATTCGAATACACCATCATGGAAACGCTGATCCGTAACAGTGGCAAGGTTGTGAGCAAAGACTCCTTAATGCTCCAGCTCTACCCGGACGCGGAGCTGCGCGAGAGCCATACTATTGATGTGCTGATGGGGCGTTTGCGTAAGAAAATTCAGGCGCAGTACCCGCAGGATGTGATCACGACCGTCCGCGGCCAGGGCTACCTGTTTGAATTACGCTAAATGAGACAGATTTTGCGCCATATACTGCCCCTCTCACTGCGGGTTCGTTTTTTGCTGGCAACGGCCGCAGTGGTGCTGGTGCTGTCGCTCTCCTACGGTATGGTCGCCCTGGTGGGTTACAGCGTCAGCTTCGATAAAACGACTTTTCGACTGTTACGTGGCGAAAGTAATCTGTTTTACACTCTGGCGAAATGGGAAAACAACCGTATCAGCGTTGAAATGCCCGAGAACCTGAATCAACAGAGCCCTACTTTAGCCCTGATTTACAACGAAAAAGGGAAGTTGCTGTGGGCGCAAAGAGATATCCCGTGGCTGGTTAAAAGCATTCGTCCGGAGTGGCTTAAAACCAATGGTTTTCATGAGATAGAAGCCGATCTTAACACCACCAGCTCGCTGATTCGCGAAGATCGCTCTATGCAGCAGAAACTCAATGAAATCCGCGAGGATGATGCCGAAACGGAGATGACGCACTCCGTGGCGATTAATATCTACCCGGCGACGATGAACATGCCGCAGCTGACCATTGTGGTGATCGACACCATTCCTGTCGAGCTCAAGCGCTCCTACAGGGTCTGGAGCTGGTTCGTTTATGTTCTGGCCGCTAACCTGCTGCTGGTAATCCCGCTGCTTTGGGTGGCGGCGTGGTGGAGCTTGCGCCCCATTGAATCCCTGGCGCGAGAGGTGCGCGAGCTTGAGGAACACCATCGCGAAAAACTCAATCCGGAAACCACCCGTGAGCTGACAAGTCTGGTACGTAATCTCAATCGCCTGCTGAAAAGTGAACGTGAACGCTATGATAAGTACCGTACAACTCTGACTGACCTCACTCACAGCCTGAAAACACCGCTGGCCGTGATGCAAAGTACCCTGCGTTCAATGCGCAGTTCAAAGCTGAGCGTTGATGATGCCGAGCCGGTGATGCTGGAGCAGATCAGTCGAATCTCACAGCAAATTGGCTATTACCTGCACCGCGCCAGTATGCGTTCCGGCAGCGCGCTTCTGAGCCGCGAGCTGCACCCGGTGGCACCGCTGCTGGATAATCTTACGTCCGCCCTCAACAAGGTGTACCAGCGTAAAGGGGTGAACATCAGCCTCGATATCTCGCCTGAGATAAGCTTTGTCGGCGAAAAGAATGACTTCATGGAAGTCATGGGCAACCTGCTGGATAACGCCTGTAAATACTGCCTGGAGTTTGTGGAAGTGTCTGCGCGTCAGACGGATAACGAGTTACATATTATCGTTGAAGATGATGGCCCGGGGATCCCGCGCAATAAACGTGATGTGGTGTTCGATCGCGGCCAGCGCGCCGATACGCTGCGCCCCGGCCAGGGGGTGGGGTTAGCCGTCGCACGTGAAATTGTCGACCAGTACGATGGAAAAATTGAAACCAGCGAAAGTTTGCTGGGCGGCGCCAGAATGGAAGTGATTTTTGGTCGCCAGCAGCCCACATCGAACGATAGTTAACCCGTTATGTGAAAAATGCGAGGATCTCGCAGCCGGGGGGCTGAGCTTCCGTTATAATCCGTGTCAGTAAGAACCTGCGGAATAAAAAAATATGGATTATCACTTAACGCTTAACTGGCCCGAGTTTATTGAACGTTACTGGCAAAAACGCCCGGTGGTTCTGAAACGTGGGTTCAGCAACTTTGTCGACCCTATCTCGCCTGACGAACTGGCCGGTCTGGCCATGGAAAACGAAGTCGACAGCCGCCTGGTCAGTCACCAGGACGGGAAATGGCAGGTCAGTCACGGTCCTTTCGAAAGCTATGATCATCTCGGTGAAAACAACTGGTCGCTGCTGGTGCAGGCCGTCAACCACTGGCACGAACCCACTGCCGCGCTAATGCGCCCGTTCCGCGCCCTGCCCGACTGGCGGATGGACGATCTGATGATCTCCTTCTCCGTTCCGGGTGGCGGCGTGGGTCCGCACCTTGACCAGTACGACGTGTTTATTATTCAGGGTACGGGTCGCCGCCGCTGGCGCGTGGGCGAGAAAGTGCCGATGAAACAGCACTGTCCGCATCCGGACCTGCTTCAGGTGGATCCGTTTGAAGGGATTATTGATGAAGAGCTGGAGCCAGGCGATATTCTCTACATTCCGCCTGGGTTCCCGCATGAGGGTTACTCCCTGGAAAACTCGCTCAACTACTCGGTTGGGTTCCGCGCACCAAGCGGTCGCGAGATGATCAGCGGCTTTGCCGACTATGTTCTGCAACGCGAGCTGGGCAGCTATCGCTACAGCGATCCGGATGTGCCTGCGCGCGAGCATCCGGCAGATATTCTGCCAGCAGAGCTGGACAAGCTGCGCGGTATGATGCTGGATCTGATCAACGAGCCGGAACATTTCAGACAGTGGTTTGGCGAGTTTATTAGCCAGTCCCGCCACGAGCTGGACGTGGCGCCTCCGGAGCCGCCTTATCAGGCTGACGAGATTTATGATGCCCTTCAGCAGGGCGACAAGCTGGTTCGTCTGGGCGGGTTGCGCGTGCTCCGGATCGGTGAAGAGGTCTTCGTCAATGGCGAGAAGCTGGATTCCCCGCATCGTCCTGCACTGGAAGCGATTGCCAGCCATATGGTTCTGACTGCTGAAACCTTTGGCAATGCGCTGGAAGATCCCTCATTCCTCGCCATGCTGGCCGCGCTCGTTAACAGCGGGTATTGGTTTTTTGAGGATTGAGTCTTGAGATGTGCCGGGTGGCGGCTTCGCCTTACCCGGCCTACATTCCGATCGTAGGCCCGGTAAGCGCAGCGCCACCGGGCAATGTCTCACCGCTTCGCGGTTAACTCCGCTATGCGCACAATCACCTTCACCGCTTTTTCCATTCCTTCCAGCGTCACAAACTCATGCTTGCCGTGGTAGTTGTAGCCACCGGTAAACAGGTTCGGGCACGGCAATCCCATAAATGACAGCTGCGAACCATCGGTACCGCCACGAATCGGTTTTAAGATCGGTTCAATATCGCAGTCGCGCATTGCCTGCCGGGCGATATCAATTATGTGCGGATGCGCCATCACCTTCTCACGCATATTGTAATAGCTGTCTTCGATGATGAGTTCAATGTAGCAGTCAGGATGCAGCCCTTTGCCTACCTTTTTGGCGATCTCCATCATCTTACGCTTGCGCGCTTCAAAGGCTTTACGGTCAAAATCGCGCACGATGTAGTGCATCTGGGCGCTATCCGCGGTGCCCTTAATGCTGGTCAGGTGATAGAAACCTTCATACCCGTCTGTCATCTCCGGGCTCTCTTGCGCCGGGACTTCAGCATGAATACGCGACGCCAGCGACAGCGCATTCACCATCACCCCTTTGGCTGAGCCGGGGTGAACGTTGTTCCCGACAATTTTAATGGTCACCGAAGCGGCGTTAAAGTTTTCATACTCCAGCTCGCCCACGCCACCGCCATCGACGGTGTAGGCCCACTGCGCGTTAAAAGCCTCCACATCGAAATGTTTCGCGCCTTTCCCCACCTCTTCGTCCGGCGTGAAAGCAACCCGGATATCCCCGTGCGGAATGTTTTTGCCTTTCAGCACCGCCAGCGCCGTCATGATCTCCGCGATCCCCGCCTTATCATCTGCGCCCAGCAGCGTTTTCCCGTCGGTGGTGATGAGCGTCTGACCGAGCAGCTGGTGCAGGACCGGGAACATCACGGGAGAGAGCACTTCGTCGCCAATGCCCAGCGCAATATCACCGCCGCGGTAGTTTTCAACAATCTGCGGGTTCACATGTTTACCGCTAAAATCCGGAGAGGTGTCGACATGGGAGATAAAGCCAATCGCCGGGATATCACCCGGGACATTCGCCGGCAGCGTGCCCATCACAGTGCCCTTTTCGCTTAACGTGACGTTAACCAGCCCCATGGCGTCGAGCTGCTCTTTAAGCAGGTTTAATAACTTCCACTGGCCTTCGGTGCTTGGCACCTGGCGGACACCCGGTTTAGATTGGGTATCCAGCGAAACGTACTGTAAAAAACGCTCAAGTAATTTATCCATGCAGTCACCCTCACTTTTTGTGACAACATTATCAATAAGCATCAAAACGCAAATATTGCGTCAGGTCACTTTTATCCCGCAAACGAGAATATTTTCCGTTTATATCGTTCTGCGTTAGTAAATGTAGCTTATGAATCAGTGACAAGGATTGGCGATTCCCGAGGTTTGCCGTAGAATGTCCGCCCTCATTACGAGTCACCAAGGTGGTTACACACAAACCCCGCTTCGGCCTGCTGCCTGAGGCGTCTATATGGGACAGTGCAAAAATTGAATACACAACCCCGTTCTCGTTCACCGCTGGTGCAACTTGAACGAATTCGTAAAAGTTTTGATGGCAAAGAGGTCATTTCCGACCTCAATCTGACCATCAATGACGGCGAGTTTCTTACGCTGCTTGGCCCCTCCGGCTGCGGCAAGACAACCGTACTGCGCCTTATCGCCGGGCTGGAAAGCGTCGATAATGGCCACATCCATCTTGAGAACCAGGACATAACCCAGGTTCCTGCCGAAGATCGCCACGTCAATACCGTCTTTCAGAGCTATGCCCTGTTCCCTCACATGACCGTGTTTGAGAACGTGGCGTTTGGCCTGCGGATGCAAAAAACGCCGGCCAGCGAGATCCCCCCGCGCGTCACGGAAGCCCTGCGGATGGTGCAGCTGGACGAGTTTGCTCAGCGAAAACCCCACCAGCTCTCCGGCGGTCAGCAGCAGCGCGTGGCCATTGCCCGTGCCGTGGTCAATAAACCGCGCCTGCTTCTGTTAGATGAGTCGCTTTCCGCGCTGGACTACAAACTGCGCAAGCAGATGCAGAACGAGCTGAAGGCGCTACAGCGTAAGCTTGGCATCACCTTTGTCTTCGTCACCCACGACCAGGAAGAGGCGCTGACCATGTCAGACCGTATTGTGGTGATGCGCGATGGCAAAATAGAGCAGGACGGCACGCCGCGTGAAATTTACGAAGAGCCGAAAAACCTGTTTGTCGCCAGCTTCATTGGCGAAATCAATATCTTTAATGCCACGGTGATTGAACGTCTGGACGATCGGCGCGTGCGCGCGAACGTGGAAGGACGTGAATGCAATATCACCGTGAACTTCGCCGTCGAGAAGGGACAAAAACTCAACGTCCTGCTGCGTCCTGAAGATCTGCGTGTCGATGAAATTCACGGTAATACCGAAGCCGAAGGGCTTATCGGCTATATCCGCGAGCGCAATTACAAAGGGATGACGCTGGAGTCCGTCGTCGAACTGGAAAATGGCAAAATGGTAATGGTCAGCGAATTCTTTAACGAGGACGATCCTGACTTCGACCACTCTCTCGACCAGAAAATGGTTATCAACTGGGTAGAAAGCTGGGAGGTTGTACTGGCTGATGAAGAACACAAGTAAATTCCAGAAGGTGGTGATTACCACTATCGTCGGTTGGCTTGTGTTATTTGTCTTTTTACCCAACCTGATGATCATCGCCACCAGCTTTCTGACCCGCGACGATGCCCACTTCGTTAAGCTGGTCTTTACGCTGGACAACTACGCGCGCCTGCTCGACCCGCTCTATTTTGACGTGCTTCTGCACTCGCTGAATATGGCGCTGATTGCTACCGTAGCCTGCCTGCTACTGGGGTATCCTTTCGCATGGTTCCTGGCCGGGCTGCCACAAAAGGTGCGCCCGCTGTTGCTGTTTCTGTTGATTGTGCCGTTCTGGACCAACTCGCTGATTCGCATCTACGGGTTAAAAATCTTCCTGAGCACCAAAGGCTACCTCAACGCGTTTCTGCTGTGGCTGGGGGTGATCGATACCCCTGTACGCATCATGTTTACTCCGGGTGCGGTGATTATTGGCCTTGTCTATATTCTGCTGCCGTTTATGGTGATGCCGCTCTACTCCAGCATCGAGAAGCTCGATAAACCGCTGCTGGAAGCGGCAAAAGATCTGGGTGCTAACAAGCTGCAAACCTTTATCCGCATTATCATTCCACTGACCATGCCCGGCATTATCGCCGGTTGTCTGCTGGTGATGCTCCCGGCAATGGGGCTGTTCTACGTGTCAGATCTCATGGGCGGGGCAAAAAACCTGCTGATTGGTAACGTGATCAAGAGCCAGTTCCTGAACATCCGCGACTGGCCGTTCGGATCCGCGACCAGCATTACGCTGACGGTGGTAATGGGGCTGATGCTGCTGGTCTACTGGCGGGCCTCACGATTGCTGAATAAAAAGGTGGAACTCGAATGATCGGTCGACTGCTTCGCGGCGGTTTTATGACCGCCATTTACGCTTACCTTTATATTCCGATTATCATTTTGATCGTGAATTCGTTTAACAGTTCACGCTTCGGCATCAACTGGCAGGGCTTTACCACCAACTGGTACAGCCTGCTGATGAATAATGACAGTCTGTTGCAGGCCGCTCAGCACTCGCTGACGATGGCGATTTTCTCCGCCACCTTCGCCACGCTGATCGGTTCCCTCACCGCGGTGGCATTGTACCGCTATCGCTTTCGCGGTAAGCCGTTCGTCAGCGGCATGCTGTTTGTGGTAATGATGTCGCCGGATATCGTGATGGCGATTTCGCTGCTGGTGCTGTTTATGCTGCTGGGCATTCAGCTTGGCTTCTGGTCGCTGCTGTTTTCCCACATCACCTTCTGCCTGCCGTTTGTGGTGGTTACCGTCTTTGCACGTCTGAAAGGGTTTGACGTGCGTATGCTTGAGGCGGCGAAAGATCTGGGGGCCAGCGAGATGACCATCCTGCGCAAAATCATTCTGCCGCTTGCGATGCCCGCGGTAGCCGCAGGATGGCTACTCAGCTTTACGCTGTCGATGGATGACGTGGTTGTTTCTTCGTTCGTGACCGGGCCGAGTTACGAAATCCTGCCACTGAAGATCTATTCGATGGTCAAAGTCGGCGTCTCACCTGAAGTGAACGCGCTGGCGACCATTCTGTTGGTGTTTTCGCTGGTTCTGGTGATTGCCAGCCAGATTATTGCTCGTGATAAAACAAAATCTCAGGGGACAATGAAATGAAAAAAATGCTCGCCGCTGCGGCACTGGTACTTGGCATGGGTGCCGCGCACGCTGATGACGGTAAAACGCTCTACTTCTATAACTGGACCGAGTATGTGCCACCGGGCCTGCTGGAACAGTTTACGAAAGAGACGGGCATCAAGGTCATCTACTCGACCTACGAGTCGAATGAAACCATGTATGCCAAGCTCAAAACCTACAAAGACGGCGCATATGATCTGGTGGTGCCGTCTACCTACTTTGTCGACAAAATGCGCAAAGAGGGCATGATTCAGAAGATCGATAAAACGAAGCTCACTCACTTCAACAATCTCGATCCGGAGATGCTCAACAAGCCGTTTGACCCGAATAACGACTACTCCATTCCTTACATCTGGGGCGCAACCGCAATTGGTGTCAACAGCGAGGCTATCGATCCGAAAACCGTTACAAGCTGGGCCGATCTGTGGAAACCGGAATACAAAGGCAGCCTGCTGTTAACCGACGACGCGCGCGAAGTGTTCCAGGTAGCGCTGCGTAAGCTCGGCTACTCCGGCAATACAACGGACACAAAAGAGATTGAAGCGGCCTATAACGAGCTGAAAAAGCTGATGCCTAACGTGGCGGCATTTAACTCTGATAACCCGGCAAACCCGTATATGGAAGGCGAAGTGAATCTGGGCATGGTGTGGAACGGCTCCGCGTATGTTGCCCGTCAGGCCGGTACGCCGCTGGAGGTAGTGTGGCCGAAAGAAGGCGGGATCTTCTGGATGGATAGCCTCGCGATCCCTGCCAATGCCAAAAACGTGGAGGGTGCGCTGAAGCTGATTAACTTCCTGCTACGCCCGGACGTGGCGAAGCAGGTTGCCGAAACGATTGGCTACCCGACACCGAACCTCGCGGCACGCAAGCTGCTGAAGCCTGAAGTGGCTAACGATAAGTCACTCTATCCGGATGCCGACACCATCAGCAAAGGGGAATGGCAGAACGACGTTGGTGACGCCAGCCGCCTCTACGAAGAGTATTACCAGAAACTAAAAGCGGGCCGATAAACGGCATCGCGCGATTCCTCACGCCGTGCGAACGGCGTGAGGAAGCATTAACTGGCCGCATTCTCGCCAGCCCAAATCGTCGCCCTTCTCATCGCCTCGACCACATCATCATCCGACAGCCCCAGTGCGTGACTCAGTCTTGTCGCCTCCTCCCACTGCTGCTGCTCGTAGTAACGACAGAGTGCGATCATATCAGCTAGCTGCCCCTCCTGATGGCACAGTGCGTTGCTCACGCTCTGCGGCACCGCAATCTGCTTCATCAACTCGGTCATCGGCAGTTCAAGGAGAGTATCCAGCAGCGAGAACAGGCCGCACAGAAAAGCATTTTCAGCCAGCGTCGGTTCGTTTATCGCCTCTGCGATCAATTCGCAGAATTTCCCACGCATCATGCTCAACGGATAAAGCTCGCTGACGGTGTCATTGTCCGCACTCGCCAGGACCACGACGGCAACGAACCGTCTCAGCTGATTCTCCCCAAGATAGCGGAGTACCTCACTCAGGGTTAACTTGCTGAAATTACAGGCACCAACATGTTTAAATGCCGTGTGCTTCATGTAGCGCATAATTTTCCAGGAGAGGGTGAGATCACTTTTTATCAGCGATTCGATAATGCGATAATCAGGTTTATTACGTCCGATTTCCATTTGCAGGCGGAAAATCGCAAGCTGATTTTGCGATAAGCGTTTATATTTAATCATCTCCGGACGGCAGAAAAAATAACCCTGAAACAGAGAAAATCCTTCATCTCTGAATCGAATAAATTCCTCTTTAGTCTCAATTTTTTCAGCGAGATATTTTATATGTGCGGTCTCTTTTTTACGCGATGCCAGATACTGTTTAATTTGCGCTAAGGTATAATTTCTGATATCGAATTTCAGAACCGAAATATAAGGTAAAAACGCATCCCATTCCGGAGCGAGGGTGAAATCATCGAGCGCGAAGTGGTAGCCGTGCGCATTCATCTCTCTGACGGCCTGCAACAGCTCAGCCCCCGGAACCGCATCTTCCAGTATCTCAATGACCACGCTCTCTTTATCGAGCGCTTCTCCGCTCCGGTCGATGACCATCCGGGAGGGAAAATTAATAAACGACGTGTGCTCCCCGGCGATCCGTTGCGCGGGTACACATAAAAACTGATCTGATATCATTCTGGATGTCGCATATTCCGCCGAGACATCCGGAAAACGGTTTGTCATTCCCTCTCTGAAGAGCAGTTCATAGGCGACCGTCTTCATCTCCGGGTTAAAAATGGGTTGTCTGGCGATAAATCCGTACATATCCCATCCTCCTCTACCACTTAATATTTATTAGCATCCTCTTTCTACACGACGATAACGAGCATTATCGAGCACTATTTTGATTGAATGCACAAAATAAAAGCATCCACACTAATTAACAGGGTTTATATTCTCAGAATTTAAATTAAATACTCCCGGTACTCTACAGAAAGAGAGTGATATATCCGATAAGTAATATGTGCCTGACCGACACGCACACGATTACGGGAGATAAGAATGCAAAACGCCAAGGTCCGAAGATCAAAAATGAGCGTCAAAACGTTAATGCTATTGTCCATTTTTCTCACCGTGACGGTGGGCTTTACCGCCACGATTGGTTTTATGATGTGGCAGTGGATGGCGCAGCAGGACAGTCTGGCCAAAAAACATATCCGCCAGATTGCTGAGGTGCAGTCTTTGCAGGTCAGTAAGGAGATGGATTCCGCGCTGGCTGCCGCCAGGGATATGGGCAACAGTGCCCTGGCGCTGCGGGATGCGGGCATCTCCGATCGCCAAAGTCTCAACCAGCTGCTGATCCATTATCTTGCGGCCCACCCGCAGTTTCTCTCCATGTCGATGGCTTTTGAGCCCAACGCGTTTGACCATCAGGATGCCGCCTTTGCCGGACAGAGCGGAGAGGATCCTGCCGGACGCTTTGCCCGCTATGTCGACCGCGATGCCTCTGGCAAACCCGCACTGCACCTGCTGACGGACCTGGAAACACCCGGCAGCGGCGATTATTACCTGCTGCCGAAGCAACGGCAAAAAGAGGTGATCATCGAACCCTATATCTACCCGTACAATGGCGTAGACGTCATGCTTACCTCCATTGCCGCCCCCATTATGGCTGACGGCAAGTTTCTGGGATCGGTCACCTCTGACTTTTCACTCGCCACGCTGCAAGCCATGACTGGGGCAATAAAACCGTGGAACGGGACTGGCTATGCCCTGCTCCTCTCAGCGGAAAATAAAGTGGTATTCAGCCCGGACAAACAGGCCACCGGAAAGCCTTACGCGGGGAAGATAACGGGCCATGATGTCATCCGGGAAAACGATCCACTGCTGAAGGAGGAGGCATTTATTATCTGGCAGGATATTGCAATTGGTAACAGCCAGACGCCGTGGAAGCTGGCCATCGTCACTCCGGTCAGTGAGGTGATGGCCGAGGCGCGTGCATTTTTGCTGAAAGCCATTGTCCTTATGGTGCTCAGTATCGTAGTGGTGAGCCTGGTCATGGCGCAAATCTTTACGCGTAAAGTTGACCGACCGGTGGGTGGCGAACCTTCTGACGCCGCCGGAATTGCCCTGGCCGTCGCCCGCGGGGAGCTGAACAATACAATTCCGGTGCGCGCGGGAGATACTCGCAGTATTTTTTACGCCCTGCACACCATGCAGATGCAGCTCAAACGCATCGTCGACAACATCAGCGATGCCAGCCATTCCGTGCGGGGTGGCACCAGCGAGATTTCGGCAGGTAACCTTGACCTTGCCTCGCGAACCGAGGAGCAGGCAGCAGCGATTGTGGAAACCGCGGCCAGCATGGAAGAGATTTCGGCCACGGTGAAGAATAATGCCGACAATGCGCACAAAGCGACCACGCTGACCGACCGCGCCGCCAGCCTCGCCGGACATGGCGAAACGCTGGTGAACGACGTCGTCACGGTGATCGGCGAGATTGATGACAGCGCGCGTAAGATCGGTGAGATCAACAGCATTGTCGATGGCATTGCCTTCCAGACCAATATCCTGGCGCTAAACGCGGCCGTAGAAGCCGCACGGGCGGGTGAGCAGGGACGCGGTTTTGCGGTGGTGGCCGGTGAAGTCCGTAACCTGGCCCAGCGGAGCGCTAACGCAGCAAAAGAGATTTCTCAGCTCATTGCCGAATCGTCTGGCCGCGTCAACAAAGGCGTTGAGCTGGTCAATGAAACCGGCGTGATGATGAAACAGGTTATCGAGGCGGTGTCGCATGTGCATCTGGTGATAAACGATATCGTTCAGGCGCTGGACGAGCAAAATCGGGGGATTAGCCAGGTCAGCACCGCCGTGAATCAGATGGACAGCACAACCCAGCAGAACGCCGCTCTGGTGCAGCAGATCTCAGCCGCGGCGCTCTCACTGGACGAGCAGGCTAAATCGCTGGAGAAGACGCTGGCGTTCTTTCATTCGTAAATCGTCAGGCACCCGCAGGACGGGTGCCTTTTTACACCATTGCCGCTACAGCCCTTTCAGCAGCTTGTCGACAAATTCCGGGACGACCGCGCTTGCCAGACCGTAGTGTTTCTCTTCAAACTCGCTGCCCACCTGGCTTGGCTCCAGATTGAGCTCAACCGTATGGGCGCCGTGCAGTCGCGCTTCGTGAACAAACCCCGCCGCCGGGTAAACATGGCCGGATGTACCAATGGCGATAAACACGTCCGCCATCGCCAGCGCGCTGTAAATATCATCCATCCCCAGGGGCATCTCGCCGAACCACACCACGTGCGGGCGCAGGCGTGCGGGGAACTGACAGCAGTGACATTTGTCTTCTGGCAGCACGTCCTCTTTCCAGTCCAGCACCTGGCCGCTCCAGGCACAGCGAACTTTGAGCAACTCACCGTGCATGTGGATGATGTTTTTGTTACCGGCTCGCTCATGCAGGTTGTCGATATTCTGCGTCACCAGCAGGAAACGATCCCCCAGCGCCTCTTCCAGCTTCGCCAGCGCCAGATGCGCCGGATTGGGCGCAATCTCAGGCTGCTGCAGCTGGCGACGGCGGGCGTTGTAAAACGCCTGCACGAGATCCGGATCGCGGGCAAAACCTTCCGGCGTGGCGACATCCTCCACGCGGTGTTCTTCCCACAGTCCGTCCGCCGCGCGGAAGGTTCGAATTCCTGACTCAGCGGAGATCCCCGCCCCGGTCAGCACCACCACTCTGGGTTTATCCATCGCTTCTGGCATCATTCTGTCTCTGAAAAAGATCCGCTGACGCAAGCGCTCACGTAAGCGGCGTTTGTTTTTGCGAAAACGGCTGAGTCGACCCTGGCGACGCGACAGCATAGAAACCTCGTAAACTAATCGGTGAGATGAAGGAATGCGGCTCCGCGCATGCCTCCTGCGTCCCCGTGTCGCGCACGTTCAATACGCGGCACGCGTGCAACCGGCAATAAATGTCGGGGCAAACGCCCGGACAACTGTTCCGTAATCGCAGTGAAGTTTGACAACCCTCCCCCAATCACCAGCAGATCCGGGTCGACGATAGTGAGAATATTTCCCAGACATACCGCCAGCAGATCCAGATAGCGCTCAACGTGCTCACGCGCCTGCGCATCCCCTTGCTCCCACAAGGTAATGATTTGAGGGGCCTCAAGTTTCTGATGATAGAAGTGTTCGTAAAGCCATGCAAACCCGCGGCCGGAGAGGTAGTTCTCAATACAGCCGTGCTGACCGCAGCCGCAGCGGGTCAGCGGAAACTCACGCCCGACAATGTCCAGGGCATCCACCGGCAAGCGGATATGGCCGAACTCACCGGTGATATAGCTACGCCCGGTGATGGGCTTACCGTTGATCACGATCCCTCCGCCGACGCCCGTGCCGAGGATCAGTCCCATGACCAATGGATACTGACGGAATTCATCATCCCAGGCTTCAGAGAGCGCAAAACAGTTGGCATCGTTATCTAAACGCACGTCGCGTTCAAGGCGGGCAGAGAGATCGGCGCGCAGCGCTTTGCCGCTGGCAGCAGGTACGTTGGCGGCATACAGCGTGCCGTCGTCGGTTTCGGGCATGCCCGGAATACCAATGCCGACGCTGCCTTTGACGCCAAAGCGTTCATCTGCTTGCGCCACCAGCGCGGCAATGGCGGTTAAAAATTCGTCGTAGCTCTCGCGCGGCGTGGGAACGCGCGTTTCCCACTGCAGCCTGAGGTCTTTATCAAATACGCCGAGCGCAATCTTGGTGCCGCCAATATCAAATCCATAATACATAGTGCATTCCTCTTTTGACCTGGCGGCCCAAAAGCCGCTAGATCATGACGTAATTACTGGCCACTTAATACCCTCGCCGGATCAATTCGGCTTGCGCGACGCGCCGGATACCAGCTTGCCAGCAGACTCAGTAAAAGTGCTGTAACCAGCACATAAAAAACGTCCAGCCAGTGCAATTCAGACGGCAGGAAGTCAATAAAATAGATATCACCCGACAGGAACTGGTGACCAATAAGCTTTTCAATGCCGTTAATAATTGGCGTCAACTGCAGGGAAACCACCACGCCAATCACCACGCCACACAGGCTGCCGAACAATCCTGCCAGCAAACCGTACCAGACGAAGATGGCGCGAATAAGACCGTCTTTCGCCCCAAGCGTTCTCAGCACGGCAATGTCACCGCTCTTGTCCTTGACTGCCATCACCAGCGTCGAGACGATGTTAAAGCACGCCACACCGATCACCAGCACCATCGCCAGATACATAATCGCGCGGATCATCTGGATATCACGGTACATATACCCGTAAGTGCCGATCCAGCTTTTGATGTAAACATAGTTATTGGTCACGCTGCCCGCGTCGCGTACCAGTTTGTTGGCATTAAAGACGTCGTTCACCTTAATGGCAATGCCCGTCACGCTGTCGCCCATGTCGAGATACTGCCGCGCATCTTCCATCGGCACCATCGCAAAGCTATGGTCAAGCTGACCGCTCAGCTGAAGAATACCGGTGACGTGCAGGCGCACGCGTTTCGGCTGCTGCAATTTGTGATCGGCGCTGGCGTTCGGGATCATGATCGACACCCAGTCGCCCTGCTTCACCTTCAGGGCATCTGCAACGCCTTTGCCCATGATGATCTGCTGCTCGCCGGCCTTAAAGTTTGCCCACGCGCCGTTCTGCACATATTTCGGCAACGCGCTCAGGCGTTCTTCCTGGGCGGGGTTCACCCCTTTCACCTGGATGGCACGCAGGTTTACCCCGCTCTCCACCAGCCCGGTAAAGTTGATATAGGGCGCGGCAGCAGCGATGCCCGGGACTTTCTCTACTTTGTTGAGCGCATCGCTCCAGTTGGTCCAGGGCTGGTTAACCGGCTCGATTTCCCCGTGCGGTACCACCGCCAGAATGCGGTTATTCAGTTCGCGCTCGAAGCCGTTCATGGCGCTCAGGCCGACAATCAACACCGCCACGCCCAGCGCAATACCGATGGTCGAGATGACGGAGATGAGCGACACCATGCCGCCGCGACGGCGACCGCGGCTAAAGCGTAACCCGATGAGTAACGATAACGGTGAAGCCATTACTCCGCTCCCATCAGGGTCAGTTCTGCATTCAGATGACCGTCGCGCATTTCAAGCTGGCGCCCCATGCGTTTTGCCAGCTGCAGATCGTGGGTGACCACCAGAAACGCGGTGCCCTGCGAGGCGTTAAGTTCACCCAAAAGCTGGAAAATACTGTCCGCATTACGCGCATCCAGGTTACCGGTCGGTTCATCCGCCAGCACCAGACGCGGGTTGTTGACCAACGCACGGGCAATGGCCACGCGCTGACGTTCGCCGCCGGAAAGCTCCGATGGACGGTGATTGCCACGGTGACCCAGCCCTACTGCGTTCAGCATGTCGCTGGCGCGGGCGTTAATTTCTGCCGGTTTCTTTTTGCCAATCAGCAACGGCATCGCCACGTTTTCCAGCGCCGTGAAGTCCGGCAGCAGGTGGTGGAACTGGTAGATAAAGCCCAGCTCGCGATTACGCAGCTCGGCCTTCGCCGCTGAGGACATTTTGCTCATCGGCTGGCCGGAAAAAATCACGTCGCCGCTGGTTGGGGTATCCAGCCCGCCCAGCAGGTGCAGCAGCGTACTTTTGCCCGAGCCGGAGCTGCCGACAATCGCCATCATCTCGCCTTCGCCCACGCTGAAGCTCACATTGTGCAGCACGTCGGTCTGCACAGCGCCTTCCTGATAGCGTTTGGACAGGTTGTCGCATTGCAACAGGATCTTATTCATAACGTAAAGCCTCAGCGGGTTGAGTGGCGGCAGCGCGCCAGGAAGGATAAAGCGTCGAAAGCAGCGCAATGGCCATCGCGGCCAGCGCAATACCGATAACCTGCAGCGGCTCGATAGCCACCGGCAGCGCCGCGCCATCAAGCAGCGCGCCGATGATCGGCATTAAATTATTAAGCTGGCTGGCAAGCAGAGCGCCGAGCCCCGCCCCCAGCAGCGCGCCGATAATGCCGGCGCTGGCACCCTGCACCATAAAGACCGCCATGATCTGGCGCGGCGTGAGCCCCTGGGTTTGCAGGATGGCGACCTCGCCCTGCTTTTCCATCACCATCAGACCCAGCGAGGTGATGATGTTAAAAGCGGCCACGGCCACGATCAGGCTCAACAGCAGCCCCATCATGTTTTTTTCCATACGCACGGCCTGGAACAGTTCGCCTTTACGTTCGCGCCAGTCCTGCCATTTGGTGCCGTCCGGCAGTTTTTGCTGGCTGAGGGTATCAACCTTCAGCGGCGCGTCGAGCCACAGGCGCCAGCCCGTGATGTTCCCTGCCGGGTAACGCATCAGGCGCGAAGCATCCTGAATGTTAACCAGCATCTGATAACCATCGACTTCGCTGTTGGCGGCAAAGGTACCAATTACGTTAAACAGGCGCTGGCTTGGCAGGCGCCCCATCGGCGTAAACTGACTGGCAGAGGGCACCATCACACGCAGCTGGTCGCCACGGTTGACGCCAAGCTGGCCGGCAAGCTGCTCACCCAGAATAACGTTGTATTTTCCGGCGGCCAGATCGGTCTGCTTCACGTTAACCAGGTACGGCGTCAGCGGATCGTTTTGTGCAGGGTCAATACCCAGCATGACGCCGACCGCCACGCTGCGGGCGCTTTGCAGCACCACGTCGCCAGTTGTTAACGGCGCAACGCGCGTGACACCCTGTAACTTCGCCGCGCTTTCCGGCAGCTGTTGCGGGTTCAGCGAACCGTTGGTGGAGGAGAGAACGGCCTGCGGCATCAGCCCCAGGATGTTGTTTTGCAGCTCGCGCTCGAAGCCATTCATGACGGAAAGGACCGTCACCAGTGCCATCACGCCGAGCGTAATGCCAATAGTCGAAAGCCAGGAGACAAAGCGACCGAAGCGGTCCGCGGCGCGCCCACGCATGTAACGTAAGCCTATGAAGAGTGCGACAGGTTGATACATGAAATCCGTCTGTTTGCTGATAGCAGACCCACGAGTATATAAGCGAATCCGTTAAGCGTAAATGACTGAAACCGTAAGCTTTGGTAATCATTTTTCTGAAAAATTCAGATAAATCAGCGTGCTATTGTCTGAATTGTCGCCTCGCAACCTCCACCTTTTCCGAAAAACCTCCTGATACAGACTGTTACCCGTTACATCCCGGTTTCATTTCAGAACAATTGCTCGTTCGTTTATGGCAATTTAAGGTAGTCGCGAACAATGAAGCAAAAAGCATTATGGATTAACCAGATAAAAGGGCTGTGTATCTGCCTGGTGGTTATCTATCATTCGGTCATCACCTTTTATCCGCACCTGAGCGGGCTGCAACACCCGCTATCCGGCCTTCTCGCGAAATGTTGGGTCTATTTTAATCTCTACCTCGCCCCATTCCGCATGCCGGTATTCTTCTTTATCTCCGGCTATCTGATCCGTCGTTATATCGATGAGGTGAACTGGCGAACCAGTCTCGACAAACGGATCTGGAGCATTGTCTGGGTTCTGGTCCTGTGGGGGATTCTGCAATGGCAGGCATTGACCCACCTGAATGCCTGGCTGGCGCCCGATCGTGAGCTTGCCACCTCCTCGAACGCGGCCTACGCCGATTCCCTCTCAGGATTTGTACGCGGTATGCTCACCGCCAGCACCAGCCTGTGGTATCTGTATGCTCTGGTCGTCTACTTCACGCTGTGTAAACTACTGAGCCGCTGGAAGCTACCGGTGCTCGGGCTGCTGGCACTGGCGAGCGTCGCGATCAACTTCCTGCCGTTGCCGTGGTGGGGAATGAACAGCGTAGTACGCAACATGATCTACTACAGCCTCGGAGCGTGGTATGGCGCAGAGCTGATGGCGTGGATGAAAAGTTTCAACCTGCGCCGCACGTGGCTGGCGACAGGCGCGTTCGCCGCCGTCTCCGTGGTGCTGTGGTTTGCTAACGTTCCTCTCCTGCTTTCCCTGCTGTCGATTGTGTTGATCATGAAGCTTTTCTACAGTATTGAGCAGCGTTACGCCGTGCATCCCAACAATCTGCTGAACGTGATTGGCTCCAACACCATTGCGATCTATACCACCCACCGCATCCTCATTGAGGCCTTCAGCCTGTTCCTGATTGGCGAGATGAATGCCGCATACTGGCCGGTCTGGGCAGAGCTGGGCTTAATTCTGGTCTATCCGTTTGCCAGCCTGCTTATCTGCACCCTTGCCGGGCTCGGGGTGCGCAAACTCTCCACCGCGCTGTTTGGCGATCTTTTCTTCTCTCCTCCGTCAATGCTCCCCCTGTCACCGTCCACCCGCTAATGCCCTCTCCGCCCCCGTTTTGGGGGCGGAAAGTCACCCCGTGCGGTTACAATTTGCTTATGTAAAACGATCGAGGATAATAAAGACATTGCGTATCAGTGATATGCCCCAATACTGTTGGTATATCCATAAGAGACTCTGACATAGCCATGCCTGAACACTATCGTTATTCCTTGCCTGTCAAAGCGGGCGACCAGCGCCAGTTGGGTGAACTTACGGGCGCGGCGTGCGCCACGCTGGTGGCAGAAATTGCTGAGCGACACCCCGGCCCGGTGGTGCTTGTTGCCCCGGATATGCAAAATGCCCTGCGCCTGCACGACGAAATCCGCCAGTTCACCGATAGCCTGGTGTTCAGCCTGGCCGACTGGGAAACGCTGCCGTATGACAGCTTCTCTCCGCATCAGGAGATCATCTCCTCGCGCCTGTCGACGCTCTACCAACTGCCGACCATGCAGCGCGGTGTGCTGATTGTGCCGGTAAATACCCTGATGCAGCGCGTCTGTCCGCACAGCTATCTGCATGGTCATGCGCTGGTGATGAAAAAAGGCCAGCGCCTGTCCCGTGATGCCCTGCGCGAGCAGCTTGACGGTGCCGGCTATCGCCATGTCGATCAGGTGATGGAGCACGGGGAATACGCAACCCGCGGCGCACTGCTTGACCTTTATCCCATGGGCAGCGACCAGCCGTATCGTCTCGATTTCTTCGATGATGAAATTGACAGCCTGCGCGTGTTCGACGCCGACACCCAGCGCACGCTGGAGGAAGTAGAGTCCATTAACTTACTGCCCGCGCATGAATTCCCGACGGACAAAACTGCCGTCGAACTGTTCCGCAGCCAGTGGCGCGATAAGTTCGACGTCAAGCGTGATGCCGAGCACATCTATCAGCAGGTCAGCAAAGGTACGCTCCCGGCCGGGATCGAATACTGGCAGCCGTTGTTCTTTAACGAGCCGCTGCCTGCTCTGTTCAGCTACTTCCCGGCAAATACGCTGATTGTGAACACCGGCGATATCGACGCCAGCGCCAGCCGTTTCGAAAGCGAAACCCGCGCCCGCTTCGAAAACCGGGGCGTTGACCCGATGCGTCCGCTGCTGCCGCCGGAAGCGCTGTGGCTGCGTACCGACGAACTCAATGCGGAGCTGAAGCGCTGGCCGCGGATCCAGCTCAAAACCGATTCGCTTGCCGATAAGGCCGCCAACACCAACCTCGCCTTCCGGACGCTGCCGGACCTGGCCGTACAGGCGCAGCAGAAATCGCCGCTGGATAATCTGCGCAAGTTCCTGGAGTCCTTTACCGGCCCGGTGGTGTTCTCCGTTGAGAGTGAAGGCCGCCGCGAAGCACTCGGCGAGCTGCTGGGGCGAATAAAAGTTGCGCCGAAACGCATTCAGCGCCTGAGCGACGCGGCCGGAAACGGCCGTTATCTGATGATTGGTGCCGCCGAACACGGGTTTATTGATACGCTCAACAACCTGGCGCTGATTTGCGAAAGCGATCTGCTGGGTGAGCGCGTCGCGCGGCGCCGTCTGGACAGCCGTCGGACCATTAACCCGGACACGCTGATCCGTAACCTGGCCGAACTGCATCCGGGCCAGCCCATTGTTCACCTGGAGCATGGCGTTGGGCGCTATCAGGGAATGACCACGCTTGAAGCCGGCGGCATCAAAGGTGAATACCTGATGCTGACCTACGCCAACGACGCCAAACTGTATGTTCCGGTGTCATCCCTGCATCTGATCAGCCGATACGCGGGTGGCGCGGAGGATAACGCCCCGCTGCACAAACTGGGCGGCGATGCCTGGGCTCGCGCGCGCCAGAAAGCGGCGGAGAAAGTACGCGACGTGGCGGCCGAGCTGCTGGATATCTACGCCCAGCGCGCGGCCAAAGAGGGCTTCGCCTTTAAGCATGATAAAGAACAGTACCAGCTGTTCTGCGACAGCTTCCCGTTTGAAACCACGCCGGACCAGGCCCAGGCCATCAACGCCGTACTGAGCGACATGTGCCAGCCGCTGGCGATGGACCGCTTAGTCTGCGGCGACGTCGGCTTCGGCAAAACCGAAGTGGCGATGCGCGCCGCCTTCCTGGCGGTTGAAAACAACAAGCAGGTGGCGGTGCTGGTGCCGACCACCCTGCTCGCCCAGCAGCACTTCGACAACTTCCGCGACCGTTTCGCCAACTGGCCGGTGCGCATTGAGATGCTGTCACGTTTTCGCAGCGCCAAAGAGCAGACGCAGATCCTCGAACAGGCAAGCGAAGGCAAAATCGATATTCTGATCGGTACGCACAAGCTGCTGCAAAGCGACGTGAAGTGGAAAGATCTGGGGCTGCTGATCGTCGACGAAGAGCACCGCTTCGGGGTGCGTCACAAAGAGCGGATCAAAGCGATGCGCGCCGACGTCGATATTCTGACCCTGACCGCAACGCCAATTCCGCGTACGCTGAACATGGCGATGAGCGGCATGCGCGATCTGTCGATTATCGCCACACCACCGGCGCGTCGTCTGGCGGTGAAAACCTTTGTCCGCGAGTACGATAATCTGGTGGTACGTGAGGCGATCCTGCGTGAGGTACTGCGCGGGGGCCAGGTTTATTATCTTTATAACGACGTTGAAAACATCCAGAAAGCCGCGGACAGGCTGGCCGAACTGGTACCGGAAGCGCGTATTGCCATCGGCCACGGGCAGATGCGCGAGCGGGAGCTGGAGCGGGTGATGAACGACTTCCACCACCAGCGCTTTAACGTACTGGTGTGTACCACCATCATTGAAACCGGCATTGATATCCCGACGGCGAATACCATCATTATTGAGCGTGCGGATCACTTTGGTCTGGCCCAGCTTCATCAGCTGCGCGGTCGCGTCGGCCGTTCGCATCATCAGGCTTACGCCTGGCTGTTGACCCCGCATCCGAAAGCGATGACCACCGACGCGCAAAAGCGTCTGGAAGCCATCGCCTCGCTGGAAGACCTCGGTGCAGGCTTTGCGCTGGCCACGCACGATCTCGAGATCCGTGGTGCCGGCGAACTGCTGGGCGAGGATCAGAGCGGCTCCATGGAAACCATCGGCTTCTCGCTCTATATGGAGCTGCTGGAAAATGCGGTTGATGCCCTGAAGGCCGGACGCGAGCCGTCGCTGGAAGATCTCACCAGCCAGCAGACCGAGGTCGAGTTGCGTATGCCGTCCCTGCTGCCGGATGATTTCATTCCTGATGTGAATACCCGCCTGTCATTCTACAAACGCATTGCCAGCGCGAAGAATGAAAATGAGCTGGAAGAGATCAAAGTGGAACTGATTGACCGCTTTGGCCTGCTGCCCGATGCGGCGAGAAATCTGCTGGATATCGCGCGGCTGCGCCAGCAGGCGCAGAAGCTGGGGATCCGCAAACTTGAAGGTAATGAAAAAGGCGGCGTCATTGAATTCGCCGAGAAGAACCACGTCAACCCGATGTGGCTGATTGGCCTGCTGCAAAAACAGCCGCAGTATTTCCGCCTGGATGGGCCAACCCGTCTGAAATTTACCCAGGAGCTGGCGGATCGCAAAACCCGTATGGACTGGGTGCGTAACTTTATGCGACAGCTCGAAGAGAACGCGGTCGCGTAATCTGACCTCCCCCCGTTAGCCAGTGCTGCCGGGGGGACAATTTACAAACTCTTTGCACTTCACCCGATCTTCCCGACACACCCTTTCGCCATAATTATCATTAACACCTTATAAAACAATAACCTTATCATTTATATGGATTATGGTGATGATGACCTCTTCGCGTTTTACCCGCTGGATAACCCTGTTTACGCTGGCTGCCGCCGTCGCGGTTGCGCTTCCCGCTCGCGCAAACACCTGGCCTCTTCCACCGCCTGGCAGCAAGCTGGTCGGGGAAAACCGCTTTCATGTGGTTGAAAATAATGGCGGTTCACTGGAAGCCATTGCCAAAAAATATAACGTCGGTTTTCTGGCTCTGCTGCAGGCGAACCCCGGCGTCGATCCGTATGTCCCGCGAGCGGGCAGCGTACTGACGATCCCGTTACAAACTCTCCTGCCGGATGCCCCGCGCGAGGGGATCGTCATAAACCTGGCTGAGTTACGTCTCTATTATTATCCGCCGGGTAAAAATGAAGTGACCGTCTACCCTATCGGTATCGGTCAACTGGGCGGCGACACCCTGACACCGACGATGGTGACGACCGTCTCGGATAAACGGGCGAATCCAACCTGGACGCCAACGGCCAACATTCGCGCCCGTTATAAAGCCCAGGGCATCGATCTTCCCGCTGTTGTTCCGGCTGGCCCGGATAACCCTATGGGGCATCACGCGATCCGCCTGGCGGCATACGGTGGGGTTTACCTGCTGCACGGAACGAATGCCGACTTTGGCATCGGCATGCGCGTCAGCTCCGGCTGTATTCGTCTGCGCGATGACGATATCAAAACGCTGTTCAATGTCGTTACGCCAGGGACTAAAGTGAATATTATCAATACACCGATTAAAGTCTCTGAGGAGCCGGGCGGCGTACGGCTGGTCGAAATTCACCAGCCGCTCTCAAAAAATATCGGCGACGATCCGCAGACGTTACCCATTATCCTGAATGCTGCGATGGTGAGCTTTAAAACGAATGCGAATACCGAGAGCCAGGTGATGGAACGTGCGATGGAGGCCCGGTCAGGCATGCCGACCGATGTCACCCGGCATCACGATATCGTTCAGCAGTCGATGTAAAACAGAACGTAAAACGCCCTGCTTAGCAGGGCGTTTTTTATTGCAGTGGCATAAATGAGGGTTTATGCCCGGCTTATTTGTAGATGACAGCCGTGCCGTGCAGCGTGTTAGGACCGGTCACAGAGGTGATGCGGTAGGATTTTGCACCCATTGCTTCCGCTTTTTGTGCCAGCTGATCTTCCAGTGAACCCAGGTTAGTCCCGGCAGACGCAGAGATCGTCCCGACTTTATGCTGATCGGCTGGCGTTGACTGAACTTGTACAGCAGCAACGCTTGCGAAAGAAAGTGAACTCAGTACGGCTGCAGCGATGAGGGTTTTTACGTTTTTCATGATGTTTACCTTTGGCAGATGAATTTGGAGGTCGTTAGCGATTTAGTTAACGATCGATAGGTAAATCATAAATGTGATCCAGCTCACGCGTCAACACAATTTTATAACGAGCATTAATTAATTTTTAAAGTCGTTAATTTTCATACATATATGATTAATTTATTTTTAAGCATTCTGCACTGGTGGTGGGTTGCGTTTATTTTTATAATGGTTATTCAACAAATCAACAGAGGACCAACGGCAAATGACAACCGACGTCACGAGTTGTGCGAAGAAAAGCCGTGGCCGACCAAAAGTGTTTGACAGGGATGCAGCGCTTGATAAGGCCATGACTCTCTTCTGGCAACATGGGTATGAAGCGACCTCGCTTTCCGATCTGGTAGAAGCCACCGGCGCCAAAGCACCGACGCTCTATGCTGAATTTACCAACAAAGAGGGGCTGTTCAGGGCAGTGCTGGACAGATACATTTCGCGCTTTGCAGCGAAACACGAAGCCCAGCTGTTTTGTGAAGAGAAAAGCGTTGAACAGGCGCTACGGGATTACTTCACCGCCGTTGCCACCTGCTTCACCAGCAAAGATACGCCCGCGGGCTGCTTTATGATTAACACCTCCGCCACCCTGGCGGCAGCGTCGAAAGAGATCGCCAATACGGTGAAATCGCGTCATGCCATGCAGGAAGAGACGCTCAGCGCATTTTTGGCTCAACGCCAGCAGCGCGGTGAAATTCCCGCGCATTGTCAGCCGCAGATGCTGGCGCAGTACCTGAGCTGTATTTTGCAGGGTATGTCGATCAGCGCGCGTGAAGGCGCGACGCTGGAAAAACTGCAGAATATAACCGAAACCACACTACGCTTGTGGCCTGAACTCCTCAAAACTTGAGGTAAAAAAAAGCTCCTCAGCCTGAGCGCTTGAGGAGCTAAGTTCAGAGAACATCTTTTTTACACTTTGTTATTCAGTACCAGCTGGCCATTTCCATCCAGTGGGATTTGCGTTCCTGGGTCTTTATCCATACGGATTTTGCCCTGCTGATCGCCAATTTTGTACGTGACGTCATAACCCAGCATTTTTTCCGACTTGTCATAGACGGTTTTACAACGCTGCTGAGTCGTGGTGTAAGTATCGTTATCCTGCATCGCACCCTGCACCTGGTTGCCGGCATAGCCGCCACCCAGCGCACCAACGACGGTCGCGACATCTTTACCCCGGCCACCGCCAAACTGGTGACCAATTACCCCACCCGCTACCGCACCCAGAACAGAGCCGGCAATACGGTTTTCATCCTGTACCGGACGACGGTGGGTCACGGAGACGTTACGGCACTCCTGACGAGGGGTTTTTACGGTTTCTTTAATGGGAGTAGCAGAAACCACCTGCGCATACTGCGGGCCGCGATCTAATACGTTGAGACTGGCAACAGCAGCCACACCTAACGCAGCTGCGACACCAATCCCTATACCCGCCAACATAGATTTATTCACGGGACTTCCTCCTTTGTTGCTATTGGTAACAATTTTGCAATGAAGCCACGGCTTCGCCAATAAGACAAAGGATCAAAAAGTGGACGCTGGAGAGGGATATATCATGTTTAGGAGAACTCTTAAGCACCTAATCCATGACGGGCAGCATGATATGCTAAAAACTCCCTCCGGAGGGCCCGGAGGGAGTGAAAGATTAGTGGAGTTTAAGACGCGGACGGATGACGCGGTTGATTCTGCCCACCAGCATCATCAGACCCGTTTTGAAGTAGCCGTGCAGTGCGATCTGGTGCATACGGTACAGTGAAATATAGACAAAGCGTGCTATGCGCCCTTCTACCATCATCGAGCCACGCATCAGGTTACCCATCAGGCTACCGACGGTAGAGAAGTTGGACAGCGATACCAGAGAGCCGTGGTCTTTATAGACATACGCCTTCATCGGTTTGCCTTTGTACTGCGCCAGAATATTATGCAGCACCAGGCTTGCCATCTGGTGCGCAGCCTGAGCACGCGGCGGCACAAAGCCACCTTCAGGGCGCGCGCAGGAAGCACAGTCGCCAATCGCAAAGATTTCCGGGTCGCGCGTGGTTTGCAGCGTTGGCTCCGTCACCAGCTGGTTAATGCGGTTCGTTTCCAGACCACCGATATCTTTCATAAAATCAGGCGCTTTGATACCTGCCGCCCAGACCATCAGATCCGCTTTGATGTACTCGCCGTCTTTGGTGTGCAGACCGCCTTCGTCGGCGCTGGTCACCATCGTCTGTGTCAGCACCCGCACACCCAGTTTGGTGAGTTCATTGTGCGCCGCACCGGAGATACGCGGAGGCAGCGCCGGGAGGATGCGTTCACCGGCTTCGACCAGCGTGACGTTCAGCGCGTCGTTTGTTAACCCTTTATAGCCGTAGCTGTGCAGCTGTTTCACCGCATTGTGCAGCTCAGCAGAGAGCTCTACCCCCGTTGCCCCGCCGCCGACAATTGCAATGTTAACCTTGCCATTCGCACCCATGTTATTGGTGTACTTCAGGAACAGGTTCAGCATCTCCTGATGGAAACGACGTGCCTGGTGCGGGTTATCAAGGAAGATACAGTGCTCTTTCACGCCCGGCGTGTTGAAATCGTTAGAGGTACTGCCCAGCGCCATTACCAGCGTGTCATACGCCAGTTTGCGTTCAGGAACCAGCAGCTCGCCTTTTTCATCACGCAGCTCTGCCAGGGTGATGGTTTTGCTTTCACGGTTGATATCCACCACGGAACCCAGCTGGAACTGGAAATGGTGATTGCGTGCGTGCGCCAGATAGCTCAGCGCGTCCACGCCCTCATCCAGCGATCCGGTCGCCACTTCGTGCAGCAACGGTTTCCACAGGTGACTGTGGTTACGATCCACCAGCGTGATTTTGGCTTTTTTACCGCGACCCAGCTTCTTGCCCAACTGTGTGGCCAGCTCCAGCCCGCCAGCACCACCGCCTACAATCACTATCTTTTTCAATGGCGTAGTCAACGTGACCCCCTCAAATTATTAACCAATTGTTAATTAAAAGTTATAAAAATAACCCTTAATTAACAACAGGTTACAGCACTGAAACCATTCAGGTGAATTGAGAATACCACGTCAGGCGCATTGGTCATACCAAAATTGATATGCATCAAGTTTTGATGGCTTAAAAGTAGACAATTCTGGACAAAAAGAAACCCGGTACGCATTAGCGACCGGGTTCCGGAGGTGACTGACTGTGGCTTAGCCCAGCGTTTTGAAGGCTTTTATGCGCTGCAGATGTGGGGAGATGTTCTTGAACTTATGGGTCTGTTCTTCATCCCAGACAATCTCATAGTAATGATGCAGAAGCTCCGCAGCCCGGTGGCTGTTGAGCGCCTCATCATTACGCGAAAGGATCACCAGACACCGGTCGCGGTTTTTATCGCGAAAATTACTGACGCACTTGGTGGCAATATCGACATACTCTTCCGGGCGGTCAATTTTGCCTTCCATGTTTTCATTCGGGAAAAGGTTAGGATTAAATACCACCTGGCGAATGTCGCACAGAAAACCAATCCGCTCTGCCCAGTAGCCACCCAGGCCCACGCCGCAAATCAGCGGGCGATCGTCGATATTAAGCTGCAGCATCTTGTCCACTTCTTTGAGCAGATGCTGCATATCATGCTTCGGATGGCGCGTGCTGTAGCTGATCAACCGGACATCGGGATCGATAAACTGCAGCTGCAACACCTTCTCATGATTACCAGGACTGTTTGAGTCAAAACCGTGTAAATAGATGATCATTGTCTTCTCACCATGCTACGCCTTCCGGGAGGGATTACAGGCTGGCTTTGTGCGCCTGCCAGCGCTCATTCAGGTCTTCAAGCCGGGCGTTGACCGTCTTCCAGCGCGCCGAATCCATCAGCTCCTGACGGCTAAATGAACCTTTATGATACAATTGTGTAACACGCTCTGCATTGATCGGCGACAGGTTATCCAGCACGCTAACAGCCCCTTTACGATTATTGCAGACCAGGATCATATCGCAACCTGCGTCCAGCGACGCCTGACCACGTTCTGCATAGCTGCCCATAATTGCCGCCCCTTCCATCGACAAATCGTCGGAGAAAATCACGCCATTGAAACCCAGCTCCTGGCGCAATACGGTTTTAAGCCAGTGCGGAGAGCCACTGGCCGGCCGCGGGTCGACGTCGCTGTAAATCACGTGGGCAGGCATGATAGCGTCAAGTTTGTTATCGGTGATAAGTGAACGGAACACCGACATATCTTTGGCACGAATTTCCGCTTCCGGGCGCGGATCGCGCGGGGTCTCTTTATGGGAATCCGCCATCACGGCCCCGTGGCCCGGGAAGTGTTTGCCGGTGGTTTTCATACCTGCATCGTGCATCCCGTCGATAAATCGGGTCGCCATTGCCAGCGCAATACGCGGATCTTCATGGTATGAGCGCTCGCCAATCGCGGCGCTGATATGGCCCACGTCCAGCACCGGGGCGAAGCTGATGTCGATATCCATAGCAATCATTTCACTGGCCATCAGCCAGCCAGCGTCCTGCGCCAGTTTTCCCCCCTCTTCCGTCCCGAGCAGCGCGGCGAAAGACTGGGCAGCCGGCAGATGGGTGAAACCGTCGCGAAAACGCTGCACGCGCCCGCCTTCCTGATCGACGGCCACCACCAGATGGTTACGCGACGCGGCGCGGATCTGACGCACCAGCTCGCGCAGCTGCGCTGGATCGTGATAGTTGCGGGTAAACAGGATCAGGCCGCCCACCAGCGGATGCGCCAGAATTTCACGCTCCTCCGCATCCAGCTCAAACCCTTCAACATTCAACATGACTGGACCCACACTCACCTCTCTTATCCTTTCATTTGTAACTGACGCCAGGCATCGTCTGCCAGCGCAATAAATTGTTTATCTCTGGACTGCTGAAGGCGCATTTCAAACCAGCCCGCCATCAGCATAATGACCCAGGGTCGCCAGCGTCTCACCTGACGAGCCAGCGCGTCGGCGTCAATATGCGCTACTCTGGCATACTCTCTGATGAGCGTCAGCCGCGCGGCGTCACTTTCCGTCCAGACCGCGGCCAGCTCCAGCGCCACATCGCCGTCTCCGGCATATTCCCAGTCAATAAGTCTGGCTCCTCCTGACGTATGCACAATGTTCCCGGCGTGCACATCCATATGTAACGGTGAGAGCCGAATCGGTTGCGGCTCGCCCGCTTTACGCAGCCGTTTGAGATGCGCAAGCCAGACTGGGGTACGTCTTTTCGGGGAGGCTTGCTGCCAGTAGTGCTCAAGCAGCGGAAGTAACGCGATTCGCCACCCCAGACGCTGTTGCTGGTGCAGATGATACAGCATCGCCGCGAGCTCCGGGGTGTCCGGCAGCGCGCTTTTCACCTCGCCCTCAAGATAGTCGACGGCCATCCAGCCCTGTCGGAAAAAACGGGGTTCCGGCACGAGATCCGACGGAAGACGTCTGAGGGCACGAAACTGACGACGAAAATGAAAAGCGGGCGCGAAGGGATCGTGATTATGCCGTAAGACCAGACGGTGCGCACCCTGCTCCAGAATACAACTCGCGCCGCCAAGCCCGGAGTGGGCCTGCGGCGCGATGAGGCGGTACTGCGGAAAATAGCGCGTCAGGATCGCATCACGCGTGCTGTCATTGTTGCGTAACCGCACCTTTACCTGACCAGATAATTTCGCCTGTCTGAACCAGCATCAGCTGCATCTGCAGGGCTGGGGTATTCACGTTGCCGGTCGCATTAGAGTACAGCACATACTGGGCGCCAACGTTGCGGGCAATCCCAATCGCCTTGCTGCGCGTGCCGAGGCTATCCTGCGGCGACAGGCCGAGTTGCTGTTTGGCCACCGCAAGCTGCTGAGCAGAGACCAGCGTAAACTTGCCGTTGTTCGCCAGGGCATTGCGCAGGGTTTCCGTCGCTTCGCCCGCGTTCAGCGAACCGTTAGTACGGTTGTTAACGCTGTCGACCAGCAGCACGCCGCCTGCCGTCACGCCCTGTGCCTGCAGCATTTTACCGACCATCGGTTGCATTGCACCGTTCCAGTCATAATGGCGCACGCGCGGCGTAGGCTGTGACGTCTGGTCCGGGTGCTCAATTGGACCAGGCTGTGACGGAATGGACGGTACAGACGGCACGGTTGGCTGTGGCTCCGTTGGCGTTGTCGGCTGCTCAGTACCCGGTTTAGCCTCTTCTACAGGTGCAGGCTGTTCAGTACGGGTCACACACCCTGCCAGAAACAGAGCGAAAGCTGTCACGAGCGCATAACGGCTCAAATTTTTAATCAAAGTTCACCCCTTACAGATAAAGATAAAGTCTTACCTTATGTGCACCCAAATAGCTGGCGCTGTCATAGATCGTTACCGACGACCTCGCCGGAAGGGTGACGCTGCGCGGCGCCTCCAGCGGATGCATTTCAAGACCTCTTACGTCATACCAGAAAAAACGGTAGTGGACCGTCACGGGTTCATTTCGTTCGTTAAAGAGCGCAGAGGAGGCTGAAGACTTAATTTCACTGACGGTTAACGCGGGCTGTTGCGCCGTAATACCCGCCGCCAGCACGGAGGACTCCATCACCAGCGTCTGTTCATCGCTCACGGGGATCGCCGGGCGCGTGCTGCATCCCACAATCATCATCGTCATTACCAGCGCTGCAATACGCCCTTTAAACATGTCAAAGACCTTTGTGTGCCAGCATCGGCCCCAGAGGACGTCCACCCAGCAGATGCATGTGAATATGATAAACTTCCTGGCCGCCATGACGATTACAGTTCATGATCAGACGGTAACCGTCTTCCGCTATGCCTTCCTGCTCGGCAATTTTCGCCGCCACCGTCAGCATACGACCTAACGCCACTTCGTGCTCGGTTTTTACGTCATTTACGGTCGGAATCAGAATATTGGGAATGATAAGGACGTGTGTCGGTGCCTGGGGGGAAATGTCCCGGAAAGCCGTCACCAGTTCATCCTGATAGACGATATCCGAGGGGATTTCGCGACGGATAATTTTACTGAAAATCGTTTCTTCAGCCATGACCTTTTCCTTTTTTGTTAAATCTGGCGTGGTGCGTCCGCTGATAACACACTCTCGGGAAGACTGTGTGACACAATCCAAGAGTATGAGCGAGTTTCTCCTGTCCTTTCAACCTTCTCCCCCGAATTCTTTCCTGAATCTTCATCAGCTGAATGAAGAGTGACCGCTCAGGCGTATTCACTGGCTGAAACATTATTTCAGTTCCGCTCGACACATCTGTTTACAGCATTAATGACAATGCGTATATTTCGCATTTGCATTTTCATGCGCATTTTTAACATAGAAAACGACGTCAGACCGCGATCGCGGGACTGATGCTACCAACCTTCACCGTTCTTAAGGGTTTGATCATGTCTTTCAATCATCATACCAGGGATGGGCAACGTCAGCCTGTCGCAACGCCTTCGTTGCTGGCAGCCTGCATTGCTATGGCATTGATGCCAGCCGTGAGTTTTGCCGCCTCCACAGACGAAGATACCGTTGTGGTTGATGGCGGTTTCGATAACGCGCCAGCCCCGTCCGACGGGCAGGATCGGGACTACAGCGTCAAGACCACCACCACCGGGACCAAACTGCTCCTCGTGCCTCGCGATATTCCGCAGTCCGTCAGCGTCATCAGCCAGCAGCGCATGGCGGATCAAAACCTGCAGTCTATCGGTCAGGTGTTAACCAATACCACTGGCGTGACGGCGCAGGTTCAGGACAGCGACCGTACCGTATTTTACTCACGCGGATTCTTCGTGAGTAACTATGCGTACGATGACCTGCCGACCTCCATCAGCGAAGTGTGGAACTTCGGCGATACTGCCGCCGATACCGCGATTTATGACCGTATCGAAGTGGTACGCGGCGCAACCGGCCTGATGTCCGGGACGGGAAACCCGGCGGCCTATGTCAATATGGTGCGCAAACATGCAGACAGCAATGAATTCAAAGGTAATGTCAGTGCCAGCTACGGTAGCTGGGATAAACAGCGCTACGTGCTGGATCTGCAGGCGCCGCTGGTGGAGTCCGGCAAGATACGCGGCCGCCTGATTACGGGCTATCAGGATAACGACAGCTTTGTTGATAACTACCACTACCGTAAAAAATTCCTCTACGGCGTGGTGGATGCGGATGTGACCGACAGCACGACCCTTTCTGTCGGCTATGAATACCAGGAAAGTAACACCGAGGATCCGACCTGGGGCGGATTGCCAACCTGGAACAGCGACGGGAGTAAAACCCATTACGATCGTAGCCAGACCGTAGCGCCAAAGTGGGCATATTCGGATAAAGACAACACCCGCATTTTCGCCAACCTGACTCAGCGCTTTGACAACGGCTGGGAAGCCCACATCAACGGCATGCATGCTGATACGAATTTCGACAGCAAACTGATGTATATGTCCGGCTATCCCGATCAAGCGACCGGTGCAGGCATGGTGGGCTATGGTGGCTGGAACAAAGGCGAGCGCAAACAGGATGCGGTTGATGCCTTCCTGCGTGGTGGATTCGATCTCTTTGGCCGTCAGCACGAAATGATGTTTGGCGGCAGCTTCAGCCGCCAGCGCAACCATTATGACAATAGGATGCCGGATGCGTTATACGGCATGGTCGACGTGGGTAATTTCAAAAACTGGAACGGGGATATTGCCGATCCTCAGTGGACGCCATGGAAGCTCTACAGCCAGGACGACATCCGTCAGTCATCGGCCTATACTTCCGCCCGCTTCTCGCTGGCCGATCCGCTGCACCTGATCCTCGGGGCGCGCTATACCAACTATAACATTCGCTATAACCCGGCGGGCTCTCCGGACACCCGTCTGGAAAGTACCAAAGATGACGTCACGCCTTACGCGGGCCTGGTCTACGACATTAATGAAGACTGGTCGACTTACGTCAGCTATACCTCAATCTTCCAGCCTCAGGACAAGCGTAATGCCAGTGGTCGTTACCTCGACCCAACCACGGGTAAAAGCTATGAAGCCGGTGTGAAAGCGGACTGGTTCAATACCCGCCTGACCACCTCGCTGGCAATTTTCCGCATTGAACAGGATAACGTGGCGAGCAACACTTATACCTACATGCCGAGCGGTGAATCCATTTATGAATCGCTGGACGGTGTGGTGAGTAAAGGGATTGAGTTCGAGCTTAACGGCGCGCTGACGGATAACTGGCAGCTAACGTTCGGCGCAACCCGCTACATTGCTGAAGATAAAAACGGCAACGCAGTCAGCTCCGATCAGCCGCGCACAACCATGAAGCTGTTTACCCGTTATCAACTGCCAATGCTGCCAGAACTGACCGTGGGCGGTGGCGTAAACTGGCAGAATAAGGTGTGGACGGATGTGGACGGCGGCCCGGCGGGACAATCCCGCGCAGAGCAAGGCAGTTACGGGCTGGTTAACCTGTTCAGCCGTTATCAGGTCACCAAAGAGTTTGCCGTCCAGGCTAACGTCAACAACCTGTTTGACAAAGAGTATTACGATTACGTCGGCTCTTATGTGGTTTATGGCGCACCGCTGAACGTCTCGGTGAGCGCGAGCTACGACTTCTGAGTGTTTAGCCGGGTGGCGGCTGCGCCTTACCCGGCACAACAAACAGCAGCAATAAAAAAGGCAGCCATTCGGCTGCCTTAGTCTCCCCTGCTCACAGCTTAGCTGTTGCGGATGTACTCATCCATTTCGGTTTTCAGGTTATCGGATTTAGTACCGAAGATTGCCTGAACACCAGAACCTGCAACAACCACGCCCGCTGCGCCCAGTTTTTTCAGACCCGGCTGGTCTACTTTCGCAACATCGGCAACGCTCACACGCAGACGAGTGATACACGCGTCCAGGTTAGTGATGTTCTCTTTGCCACCGAACGCTGCAACCAGGGCCGGAGCCATTTCGCTGGTCACACCTGCTTTGCTGTCTTCAGTTGCATCTTCACGGCCTGGGGTTTTCAGGTCCAGTGCTTTGATCAGCACGCGGAAGATGGTGTAGTAGACAACGGCATAGCACGCACCCACGATTGGGAACAGCCACAGTTTGCTGCTGTTACCGGACAGAACGATAAAGTCGATCAGACCGTGAGAGAAGGACGTACCGTCACGCATACCCAGCAGGATACAGATTGGGAACGCCAGACCCGCCAGAATCGCGTGGATAACGTACAGAATCGGCGCAACGAACATGAAGGAGAACTCGATCGGCTCGGTGATACCGGTCAGGAAAGAGGTCAGCGCTGCGGAGATCATGATACCGCCCACTTTTGCACGGTTCTCTGGTTTAGCAGAGTGCCAGATTGCAATCGCAGCTGCCGGCAGGCCGTACATTTTGAACAGGAAGCCACCAGACAGTTTGCCTGCAGTTGGATCACCTGCCATGTAACGTGGGATATCACCGTGGAATACCTGGCCTGCTGCGTTGGTGAATTCACCAATCTGCATCTGGAATGGAACGTTCCAGATGTGGTGCAGACCGAATGGCACCAGGCAACGCTCGATGAAGCCGTAGATACCAAACGCAACAACCGGGTTCTGGTAAGCAGCCCACTGAGAGAAGGTCTGGATCGCGGAACCGATTGGTGGCCAGATGAAGGACAGGATCACGCCAGTGAAAATCGCTGCCAGACCAGAGATGATCGGAACGAAACGCTTGCCCGCGAAGAAGCCCAGATACTCAGGCAGCTTGATGCGATAGAAGCGGTTAAACATATACGCTGCAATCGCACCGGAGATGATACCGCCCAGAACACCGGTGTCTGCCAGGTGTTTCGCGGCAATCTCTTCTGCCGGTAAATGCAGAACCAGAGGCGCAACCACAGCCATGGTTTTCACCATGATGCCGTAGGCAACCACTGCAGCCAGCGCAGAAACGCCGTCGTTATTGGTGAAGCCCAGCGCCACACCGATCGCGAAGATCAGAGGCATGTTAGCAAAGACGGAACCGCCTGCTTCGGCCATCACATGGGAAACTACGGCTGGCAGCCAGCTGAAGTTTGCAGAACCGACACCCAGCAGGATACCTGCGATAGGCAGTACGGATACTGGCAGCATCAGCGATTTACCGACCTTTTGCAGGTTAGCAAATGCATTCTTAAACATAATTGAGAGTGCTCCTGAGTATTTGTGCTTTTTTTACGCTTTCACGCATTGGCCCGGGGGGAGTACCGTGCCGTGGACAGGACATCTAAGCGCCCTTTATTTATTACACAGAGTAAAATAATTCCCTCTGGGATTGTTTGACGGCTATCACGTTTCAGCTTAAGACGGACGAAAAACTTGCAGTTATTTACAAAAAGCATGTCTGGATGTGTCTAAATACATCCTCACCGCCCCAAATGAGGCGGTGAACTTTACTCGTTTTGTTTATTAATTACGAGCCTAAAAAAAACAGGTGTATCAGACAGATTGCAGGCGGGCGGGGTCGATATGGAACAGCGCAGAGAAGTTTTCCGTCGTGACGCGGGCCAGCTCTTCGATGCTGACGCCTTTAAGCACGGCCATGTATTCCGCAACGTCTCGCGTCATGGCTGGCTGGTTCTCTTTCCCGCGATGCGGTACCGGTGCCAGATACGGAGAGTCTGTTTCTACCAGAATGCGGTCGAGCGGAACATAACGCGCAGCATCACGCAGCTGCTCTGCATTACGGAACGTCACGATCCCGGAAAACGAAATATAAAACCCTAGATCAAGCAGTTTACCCGCCGTTTCTCTGTCTTCTGTGAAACAGTGTAGTACGCCACCGCAATCCGTCACCTTTTCTTCCTGGAGGATCGCCAGCGTATCGGCGCGTGCATCACGGGTATGCACGATGACCGGTTTGTTCAGCTCGCGGCCAATGCGGATATGGTTGCGGAAGGATTCCTGCTGGCGCGGTTTCGTTTCCGGCGTGTAAAAATAGTCCAGCCCGGTTTCACCCATCGCCACGACGCCCTCTTCCGCAGCCAGTCGGCGTAACTCATCAACATCGTACGCTTCATCCTGGTTCAGCGGATGCACGCCGCAGGAGAACACCACGTTATCGCGAACGCCCACCAGCTCACGCATGGCGCGGTACCCCGGCAACGTTGTCGCCACGGCAAGACAAAATTTCACATCGCGGGCAGCGGCTTTTGCCAGCACGTCATCCACGTCATTGTGAAGGGATTGATAATCCAGGCCATCAAGATGGCAGTGTGAGTCGACTAAAAACATAATGTCTCTCTCAGAGATGGGAAACAGGCGGCGTAACGCCTGGTTGCAGGTAATGTTCAATACGCAGTAACTGGTCGGTCAGTAACAGCTCGCGATTAAGACCCGTTACGGTTAAAAGCAGTTCCCGGCTTTCGCAGATATCATGAAGGATAGCGTGCAAGGACGTTCCTGAAAGGCGGCTCGCCAGCAGGTTCACCAGTGGCCACGCGTCCGGGTTTGTCAGTAGCGTTGCCCGCTGCTGGAGCTTTAGCGCATCCAAAAGTAAGGACGCCAGCCAGTGCAAACGCTCAACGGCCCGATCGCTATTCAGTGCAGGCAGCAAGCTCAACCAGTCCTGGCTGTTGAGCGAAGCCTCGACGGCCTTACAGAGCGTTTCTCGCTGCGACCAGACGTCGGGTTGCAGTAATGCCAGCGCCGCTGCGGGCGCGCCGCTGCTCAGGCGAAGCGCAGAGAGCGCACTTTCCTGTGACGTTGTCACCTCGCGTTCTAGCCAGCTCAAGGACCATGATTCCTGGGGCACCGCAAGGTGATGAAGACGACAGCGGCTGCGCAACGTTGCCAGCAATCGGCCCGGATCGCGGCATGAGAGGAAGAACCATGTTTTCTCCGGCGGCTCTTCCAGCGTTTTGAGCAGCGCGTTAGCCGCCGCCTCGGTCAGTAATGCAGCGTCGTTGAGCCAGACGACTTTCGCCCCGCCCAGTCGCGCATGTTCGTACAGTTTTTCACTGACTTCACGCACGGCATCAATACCGAGCGCGCTTTTGCCCTTCTCAGGCGCCAGCGTGTAATAGTCAGGATGCGTGCCCGCCTGCATCAGCTGGCAGCCACGGCATTTCCCGCAGCTTTTGTGCCCTTCAGGCTGCTGGCACATCAGGAAACGGGTAATGGCGTAAATTAGCGCATCATCCCCCATCCCCGGCAATGCCTGAATCAGTAACGCATGATGCCCCCGACCGGCCTGATAGCTGTTGATCAGCTGTTCAAAGTGCGGGCGCAACCATGGATACCATTTCATGCCTGCTGCTCCTGTAGCCACTGCGTAACGGTCTGCTGGATGTCTTGCGTGACGTCTTCCAGCGATTGCGTCGCATCGATGGTACGAATTGAGCTGTCCTGCGCGGCCAGCTCAAGATAGCGTGCGCGGGTGCGGTTAAAGAAATCAAAGGACTCTTGTTCAATGCGATCCAGCTCGCCGCGCGCGCGGGCGCGTTTGAGGCCCACTTCCGGAGTGACATCCAGATAGAGCGTCAGGTCCGGGCGAAAATCACCCAGTACGGCATTACGCAGCGTTGCCAGCATTGTCTGGTCAATACCGCGTCCCCCGCCCTGATACGCCTGAGTGGACAGATCGTGACGGTCGCCGATCACCCACTTGCCATTGGCCAGAGCGGGTTTAATCACCGTCTCAACCAGCTGGACGCGGGCCGCATAGAACATCAGCACTTCGGCTTTGTCAGTGATAACTTCGTCACCAACAGATTTGATATCCAGCACCAGGCTGCGCAGTTTCTCAGCCAGCTGAGTGCCGCCTGGCTCTCGGGTGAAGACCATGTCAGTGACGCCAAGCGCGTTCAGCGTTTCCACCACTACGTCGCGAGCGGTGGTTTTCCCCGCGCCTTCGAGTCCCTCAATGACAATGTATTTACTGCGCATTTTTTTCCTTAAGTGCCTTCAGATAGTCCTGAACAGAGCGATTATGACTGACAAGGTTGGTGTTAAAGGTGTGCCCCCCTTTTCCGTCAGCCACAAAATAGAGATACGGTGTTTTGGCCGGATGCGCGGCGGCTTTAAGCGACGCCTCGCTCGGCGTTGCAATCGGGCCCGGCGGCAGGCCGTTAATGACGTAGGTATTATACGCCGTTGGCGTCTCGAGATCTTTCCTCGAAATCTTTCCGCTGTAGCGCTCGCCCATGCCGTAAATAACGGTAGGGTCGGTTTGCAGACGCATGCCAATGCGAAGACGGTTGATAAATACCGACGCGACCCGATCGCGCTCGGCAGCAACGGCAGTCTCTTTCTCGATGATCGAAGCCATGGTCACGAACTGGTTTTGATCTTTATAGGGCAGCCCTTCCATACGCCCTTCCCAGGCGGAATCGACTGCCGCGACCATCTTTTTGTGCGCCCGTTTAAGAATTGCGACATCCGTCGTGCCCGCGGTGTACATCCAGGTGTCCGGCCAGAACCAGCCTTCCACCCACTCAGGATGCTCAAATTTCAGCACCCCGGCGACCGTCTCGTAACGATCATCTTTCAGAGTGTGCTTGATATAGGGCGCATCACGCAGCTGTTTCAGGTAATCGCTCAGTCGCATCCCTTCGACAAAACGCAGCGGGAACTGCGCTTCTTTGCCACTTTCCAGCAGCTGCAGCATCTCCCTGACGGTCATGCCGGGCGTAAAACGATAGGTACCGGCCTTGAAGTGAGACAGTTCCGGCTCGATACGCAGTAACCACTGGAACACGCGCGGGCGGTTGATGATTTTATCGCTGTAAAGCTGTTCGCCCAGCGCCATCCGCCCGGTACCGGCTTTAAGGGTAAAAATCGTCTCGTCTTTAATGAGGATCTTACTGTCCGCCAGTTGGAAAACTTTCCATACACCGACGCCGGCGGCAGCGCCGAGGACAACCAACAGTAACAGAACAAGGCGTAACAGTTTCATCATGCTAATCGGACGACTCACAAATTGGGGCTAAATAGTGGTAAAGTTCGCGCGCGGGCCACTCTCGCTCTGCGTAGCGCTGTACGGGGACAACCGGCATTAGCGCGTTACAGATAAGCACTTCATCAGCCTGCGCGAGCGCCGTTAGCGGCGCATTCACTTCGACAACGCGATACGCGGTCAGTGCCAGTTGGGCGATAATAAACTGCCGCATAATGCCGTTTACGCCCGCCTGATCGAGGCGTGGGGTAAAGACATCCTGCCCACAGCGCCAGAACAGATTTGCGGCACAGCATTCCGTAAGCCACCCATCGCTGTCAAGGACAAGGGCTTCATCGGCATCCGTCTGCTCAAGATGAGAACGAATCAGCACCTGCTCAAGGCGGTTGAGGTGCTTCATTCCTGCAAGATAAGGGTTGCGACCCAAGGGGATCGGGCTGAGAGCAAGCGTTACGCCGGTTTCTTTCCAGCGTGCGTAATGCGTAGGATATTCAGAAACGCTCAGGATGCGCACCGGTTGCTGACAGCCTGCGGGGCTATAGCCGCGACCGCCAGCTCCACGCGTGATAACGACCTTTAACACGCCGTCACCCTTTTTTTGCGCCATATCCCGCATTTCCGCAGCAAGGGTTTCCCATGCATCAAACGGGATAGCCAACCTTGTGCAGGCCGTCTGCAAACGTGTCAGATGGTGGCTGAAAAGTGAAACAACGCCGCCGCTAATTCGAGCAGTGGTAAAACAACCATCCCCAAACTGAACGCTACGATCGTTCACATCTAACTTTTTTTGTAACTCACCATTAATTAGATACATTCACCCTCCATATAAATACCTGACTAGGGTGGCAGGTGAAAGAGGATATCGCAAGTCTGTTATCTTCGAATAAATGTAAAAAAGCACAGGAAGGTTGGGCGCGCCTACGCCTGTATACATGAGAGAAATGCTATTCATCTATTAATGAATAAATGAAATATTATTCACGGAGAGGATTATTAAAGTTAAATTAAAAACACTCATTAGATATAGTTTATAGTTCATATTTTAGCACATAGATATAATCCCCCATGTGAATACCCAAGTGCACAAGATGGTTTTAAAAACACAAGACAATGTTTCTTGCTGAAAACTATCGAGCATCATCACATCGTGTGCCATGAGTACTCACCTGTGTTTTATATCAATCACACTCTTCAAGGACATTATCAATGAAAGGAAAAGTAGCGGCTGTTGCCTTAATCACTACACTCGGAATGGTTTCTGCCGCGCAGGCCGATGATGGACAGGTAAATTTCACCGGTAATATCATCGAGCAAGGTTGTAAAATTGACACCACCATGACCGCGCCGCAGACCGTCAAGTTAGGTGATATCGCTAAAACTGCTCTGCCAGAGGCTGGTTCTGTTGCCGCGAATACTCGCTTTACTCTGAAACTGTCTGAGTGCCCGGCAGACCTGAAAGGCAAAGCTGTTGTTGTGAAATACACCGGCAAACCAGACGCCACTAATAATGACTATCTGGAAGTCACCGGCGCAGGCACCACTGGCGTTGCCAAAGGCGTTGCTATTCAGTTGCTGAACGGCGACGGCACCGCGTTACCGCTGGCAACCGCATCTAAAGCAGCGACCATCGATGCGACTGCTGGCACCGCTACCATGAATTTCAGCGCACAGTATATCGCAACTGCCGCTACCGTTGAGGCGGGTTCCGCTAACGGTACCGCTAACTTTACGCTGGCATACAATTAATCATCGCGCGATAAATTTCCGCCTTTGGCTATAAGCAATGCCGGGGCTTCCCGGCATTGCTATTTTGAGGTTAACCAGATGAAATTAGTGAATTCATTAATCGCCGCTGCATTTGTTTTTTCAATGGCAACAGCGCAAGCGGGTGTTATTATTGGAGGCACTCGCATTATATACCATGCAGACAAAAAAGAATCTTCCCTGGACGTCAAAAACCCAGACCCATACTCCTATTTAATTCAGTCATGGGTTGATAAAGATGAAAACGACACCAGTAAAACACCGTTTATCGTCACGCCGCCCCTGTTCCGCTTAGCTGGCAATGAAGAAAACAAACTGCGTATTATTAATACGGGCGGGAATCTGCCACAGGATTGTGAGTCACTGTTCTGGATGAACATTAAAACCATTCCGGCAACAGAAAAGTTAGACAACGTAAATACCCTACAGATTGCGATTAAGACACGTATCAAACTCATTTATCGCCCCGCATCGCTTACTGAAATGCCGGAAAAGTTTGCCAGCAAGCTTAGCTGGAAACGCAGCGATCAACAGCTTACGGTCAGTAACCCAACCCCCTATTACATGAACTTTAGCGAAGTCAAAGTCGGTGCCAGTACGGTTACGGATGCGACATACGTTGCGCCCATGTCCAGCGCGACATTCAGTCTTCCGGCAAATGCCAAAGGCAATATTCGCTGGAAAATTATCAGTGACTTCGGCGCAGCTGGCGCGGAACACCAGACGCAGTAATCACTCATTAGATACTCGGACTCCGAAAGGATCACGGAATGATCAGAGCTAAAAAAAATAAGATCTCGCCAACCAGGCTGGCCTGCTTCATCGCATTGCAGTGTACATTCTCGTTGTCGCACCCTGCCTGTGCCCGGGAATATTTTAACCCCGCGCTACTGGGTATTGACGGTCCAGGTAAAGACATTTCTGACCTGAGTGCCTTTGAAGAAGGTGTTGGCCAAATGCCGGGTACTTATCGCGTTGACGTGCTGGTCAATCAGACATTGACTGGCACACATGACATTGAATTTAGCATGCAAAAGGACAGTCACGGCCAGACATCATTGCAACCGTGCATAAGCGTGGAGATGCTAAGTGACTTTGGCGTCCGAACCGAGCAATTTCCGCAACTGACCGGAGAGAACCATTGCGCAAACCTGGCCGCTATTCCCAACGCTGCTACTCAGTTCGTCTTCAATAAACAGCAACTTTTGTTGAGCATCCCTCAGGCGGCGATGAATAACCAGGCGCGTGGATATGTTGCTCCAGAACGCCTGGATGAAGGCATCAATGCGCTGCTGCTTAATTACAGCTTTACAGGCGGCAACACCCAGGCTCGTCACTCTGATATGACCGATTCAGACAGCTATTACCTGAACCTGCGCCCAGGGCTAAATATCGGCCCATGGCGCGTTCGTAACTACAGCACCTGGTCACGCAATACCAGCGGCGACAATACCCAGAATAACTGGGATTCGGCATATACCTACGCTCAGCGAAATATTATCGCGCTCAAAAGTCAGCTGACGCTTGGCGAAAGCAACTCCCCTTCCGATCTGTTTGACAGCGTGCCTTTCCGGGGTGCGCAACTGGCCTCCGATGACGACATGCTGCCTGACAGCCTGCGCGGCTACGCACCGGTGGTTCGCGGAATTGCCCGGACCAACGCCCAGGTCATCATTAAACAAAACGGCTACACCATTTACCAAAGCTATGTGTCGCCGGGGGCATTTGAGATCACTGACATGTATCCCACGGGCAGTAGCGGCGATCTGGACGTGACGATTAAAGAAGCTGACGGCAGCGAACAGCACCAGTTGGTCCCCTTCGCCTCACTGCCGGTTCTACAGCGTGAAGGTCGTTTAAAGTACAGCCTGACCAGCGGTCAGTACCGTCCTTACGACAGCGCCGTCGATAAAACATTCTTTACTCAGGGCTCGGCCATCTACGGCCTGCCAGAAGGATTTACCGCCTACGGCGGCGGACAGCTATCGCAACATTATCAGTCGCTACTTGTGGGGATCGGTAAAAACTTTGGTGGGCTGGGAGCCGTATCCGTCGATGGCACGCAGGCCTGGTCAACCCAACAGGATCAGGAAAAAGCGATCGGCCAGTCAATGCGGGTTCGTTACAGTAAAAACATTCTCGAAACGGGGACCAATATCGCCATTTCGGGTTATCGCTACTCAACTTCAGGCTATTACACCCTGCAGGAAGTACTCGACACCTGGCGGGACAGTAACTGGCAGGACAATACCGAACGCCGGCGTAATCGTGCCGAGATATTGCTTAACCAGAATCTCTGGGAAGGCGCGGGGTCCATCTCGTTAAACGCCATCAGCGAGGATTACTGGAACAGCGACCGAACAATGCGCTCAATCGGCGCGGGTTACAGCAACAGCTGGAACGGCATCACCTGGAGCCTGAACTACAGCTTTAACCGTAACACCACTGATGCCCGCGACAGCGACACCGTTTACAGCGAGGACCAGGTGTTCTCAATGAGTATCAGCGTGCCGCTGGATCGCTGGCTCAGCAGCAGTCGCGCCACCTACAACCTCAATACCAGTAAACATGGCAGCACCAGCCATACGGTCGGGCTGAATGGCACCGCGCTGCAAGATCAGAACCTCAACTGGAGCGTGCAGGAAAGCGAGACGAACCACGATGGGGGTAACGGCGGTAGCGCCAGCCTGGACTACCAGGGTACCTATGCCAGAATGAATAGCGCCTACAGTTACGACCACGATCAGCGCCGGGTAAATTATGGTATCAGCGGCGGTGTGGTTGCGCATGCAAACGGCATTACGCTGAGTCAGGAATTAGGTGAGACCGTCGCTCTGGTTGAAGCGCCGGGAGCAAGCGGTGTTGATATCACGAACCAGACGGGCGTCAGCACCGATTTCCGCGGCTATACCGTTGTGCCGTTTATCAGCCCATACCGTGAAAACACGCTGTCGCTGAATACCGAACAACTGCCGGATGATGCCGACGTTGAGCTTTCTGCGAAAACGGTTACGCCAACCCGAGGGGCTATTGTCCGGGCACATTTTGACACACGTGTGGGTAAACGCGTTTTGATGACGTTAACCCGTCGTGACGGGCGCCCTGTTCCGTTTGGTGCAATCGTGACTGACGACAAGAACGCAAAAACCACCTCGATTGTCGGTGATGGTGGACAGGTTTATCTGGCTGGTATGTCACTTCAGGGAAGTGCAACCGTTAAATGGGGTGCAAATAAGCAGTGTCATACCCGCTGGCAATTACCAGAGAGCACATCATCAAGCGCAATTGTAGAGGTCAACGCATCATGTCGTTAAATAAAATGCTTAAAAAATGGCTAACCCCTGTTATTTTTATTCCATGTGGTCTGTCAGGCATAAATTGCGCCTACGCAAATTATATTGAAGTTCAATCTTTCCATGTCATGCACCATGGATTTTCTACATTATCTATACCGAATGTCGTGGGCGGCACGACAGACTGGTATGATAATGATTCCATTTATACCGAGACTATCCCCGGCGAAGGAAAAAACTCCTATATTGATTTGTCTGTTAACGGACAATTACTTGCCGACAATGTGACCTGGGCAACAAGCAATCCAGGTATTGGTATTCAATATCAGGTCCATGTTTCATCTGTACCGGGATATTCACCGCAAGATAATCCCACAGCTCCCAATTACCGCATCAATCTGCCAATTGTCGATGGTAGCGCGCGTGACGGTTACTACCATGTATGGTATCGCCTGGTCAGATTAAGTGAAAAAATACCAGCAGGTACTATTATTTCTGTCCCCGACGTAACCATGAACGTACATAACCCTGATGGTGATGGTGTTGCGTTAGATTCGGGCCTGATTCTGTCCGGCGTAGTCAGTCAGCCAATTATAACTGCCTGTACTATTAACGCACCAAAGGAAATAAAATTATCCCCACTGTATGGCGCAAGCCTGGCAAGTGGCGCATCAAACATTACCGACGTACCCAAAGTTGAGTTGAAAAACTGCCCTGGCGCGATTAATGGGATCACCTATAACTTATTCGCGGTATACGGCGCACACAATGCCAATAATGGGGTATTAAATACGGTCACTGGCGATGGTTACGCCAGCAATGTCTATATTCAGGTACAGAACGCCGATGGTTCTGCACATAAGATCAACAGTGAGATCAATCTGGGCCTTTATGACGGCTCAGGCGACTACACCCTGCCCGATTTTAAGGTCGCTTATTATATTGATGACGCTGCAACCGTTACTGCTGGCAATGTGAAATCGGCCATTGAACTTAAAGTAACCTACAACTAATACATAAGGAATGAAAATGAATATCGCGAATGGAAAAAAAATAGCGATTCTGGCAACGCTCTGCGGAGGTCTGTTTTCTGGCGCGTGTTCAGCCAACTCGGTCAATATTGACATTACAGGCACGGTTGTTGCCTCACCCTGTGTGGTCAATGGAGATAGCCCCTCGCTGGCGGTAAAATTAGGTGACAATATACAGGCTTATAGTCTGGCCACTGCCGGAAGTGCAACAAACTGGACTAACTTTACGCTTGCATTAACAAACTGCCCTGCTTCAACGTCCAGCTTTAGCGTTACTTTTGGCGGTACAGCGGATACCGATACTAACTATTATAAAAATACCGGAACGGCCACTAACCTGAAGCTGGAGTTGACCGACGAAACGACTAACACGGCTTACAAGAGTGGCGCCACGTTGCAAAATGTCGCCATCAGCAGCAGTACGCACGCCTATGATTTGAAAATGCGCGCCCGAGCCGTTTCCAACGGCAACGTGATGCCAGGCACCATTATCGGCCAGGCACAGGCCACCTTTACCTATCAGTAATGCAGGATGGGGATGATGATAGAACGGGTAAAATCTACTCTCGCATGCCTGGTGTTTGCACTTTGTAGCTCCGCGCAGGCAACCACTATCGATCTGAGCGGCACGGTCGTGGCGTCTGCCTGTACCGTGGATGCGGGATCCAAAAATCAGACAGTAAGGTTCGATCAAGCACGAGCGGTAAACTTTAGTCGCGTTGGGGCAACCGGAGAATGGCAGGATTTTTCACTCACGCTTTCATCCTGCCCCAGCTCAACGACACGTGTTAAGGCTACCTTGACCGGCGATTCAGACAGTGACGATCAGACAAAATTTGCTAATAGCAGCGGGGATGCAACAGGCATGGCGATGCAGATCATGACCCGCGATCATCTCACCGAGATCTCACCCGCGGGCTCGATTACCGTCGATGTAGACAGAACAACGCACAATGCGCAGTTTCCTCTCGCGGCCCGCCTCTATACCCCTACGGGAACCGTCACGGCAGGCGAATTTAACACCACCGTCCAGTTCACTTTCACCTATCAGTAACGAAAATGTGAACTAAAAAAAACGGAGCGCTATGCGCTCCGTTTTTTATGGGCAAGAAACCATTACACGCGTTTGAAAATCAGCGAGCCATTGGTACCGCCGAAGCCGAAGGAGTTACACAGGGTGTACTCCATACCGCTAACCTGACGCGCTTCGTGAGGCACGAAGTCCAGATCGCAACCTTCATCCGGGTTATCCAGGTTGATGGTTGGTGGAACCGCCTGATCGCGCAGCGCAAGGATAGAGTAGATTGACTCTACTGCACCCGCCGCACCCAACAGGTGACCGGTCATGGATTTTGTGGAGCTGACCAGTACGCGGCTGGCAGACTCGCCGAAGATAGACTTAACAGCCTGAGCTTCCGCTTTGTCGCCTGCAGGTGTAGAGGTACCGTGCGCATTAACGTAGCCAATCTGAGCTGGCGTAATGCCCGCATCACGGATCGCGTTTTCCATTGCCAGCGCAGCACCTGCGCCATTCTCCGGAGGAGACGTCATGTGATAAGCATCGCTACTCATACCAAAGCCAACGACTTCAGCATACATTTTCGCGCCGCGTTTTTTCGCGTGTTCGTACTCTTCCAGCACGAGCATGCCCGCACCGTCACCCAGTACGAAACCGTCACGGTCTTTATCCCACGGACGGCTTGCCGCCTGAGGATTATCGTTACGGGTAGAGAGCGCACGCGCTGCACCAAAACCACCGACACCCAGAGGGGTACTGGCTTTTTCTGCACCACCCGCAACCATAGCATCTGCATCGCCGTACGCAATCATGCGCGCGGCCTGGCCGATGTTATGTACGCCAGACGTACAAGCAGTCGCGATTGAAATGCTTGGACCACGCAGGCCAAACATGATGGTCAGGTGACCCGCCACCATATTAACAATCGTGGACGGAACGAAGAACGGGCTGATTTTACGCGGGCCGCCATTCATCAGGGATGTATGGTTTTCCTCGATCAGGCCAAGACCGCCAATCCCGGAGCCGATAGCGGCACCGATACGGGTTGCGTTCTCTTCCGTAATTTCAAGGCCAGAATCCTGCATGGCCTGAACGCCAGCGACAATTCCATATTGAATGAAGGCATCCATCTTGCGCTGTTCTTTGCGCGAGATGATCTCTTCACAGTTAAAATCCTTTACTAAGCCAGCAAATTTCGTTGCATAGGCGCTAGTATCGAAATGGTCGATTAGGCTGATGCCGCTCTGACCGGCAAGGAGAGCTTTCCAGGTGGACTCTACGGTATTGCCGACAGGAGACAACATGCCAAGTCCGGTCACAACTACACGACGCTTAGACACGTTTGTCCTCCAGGGAGGGATAAAAAAAGAGATTCGTGGGACTAAAAAAGATAAAACTCAGGCGGTCGAATGACCGCCTGGAGATGTTCACTTACGCCTGGTGGCCGTTGATGTAATCAATGGCAGCCTGAACGGTGGTGATCTTCTCAGCTTCTTCGTCCGGAATCTCAGTATCAAACTCTTCTTCCAGAGCCATTACCAGCTCAACGGTGTCAAGAGAATCTGCGCCCAGGTCTTCAACGAAGGAAGCGGAGTTCACAACTTCTTCCTGCTTAACGCCCAGCTGTTCGCCGATAATTTTCTTAACGCGTTCTTCGATAGTGCTCATACTCTTAAATTTCCTATCAAAACTCGCTTTCGCGATGGTTTTCGTAGTGTATAAAATGTTGAAAAATTTGCAACTAAATCCCGGCAGGTCTTACCACGATTTTACGTTATTTTGAGGCCATTTGCCCTAATAACGCAAATATTTTCGATCGTGATTAAACCATGTACATCCCGCCGTTGACGTGGAGGGTTTCACCAGTGATGTAACCCGCTTCGTCAGAGGCTAAAAATGCAACCGCACTGGCGATTTCTTTAGGGTCGCCAAGACGACCCGCCGGAACTGCCGCCAGTGTACCCGCACGCTGCTCATCGGTCAGCGCACGCGTCATGTCCGTTTCAATAAAGCCCGGAGCAACAACGTTTACAGTAATCCCGCGGGACGCGACTTCACGCGCCAGCGACTTACTGAAACCAATCAGACCCGCTTTCGCCGCAGCGTAGTTAGCCTGACCAGCATTTCCCATGGTACCAACCACAGAACCAACAGTGATAATACGACCATGACGCTTTTTCATCATAGCGCGCATTACCGCTTTTGACAGACGGAATACAGATGACAGGTTGGTTTCGATAATATCGTTCCACTCATCATCTTTCATTCGCATCAGAAGGTTGTCGCGAGTGATCCCGGCATTGTTTACCAGAATATCCACTTCGCCAAACTCTGCACGAATATTTTCCAGAACAGATTCGATAGATGCAGGTTCGGTCACATTCAGTACCAGACCTTTACCGTTTGCCCCCAGATATTCGCTGATGGCCTGAGCGCCATTCTCGCTGGTTGCTGTACCAATCACTTTCGCGCCGCGCGCAACCAGTGTTTCAGCAATTGCGCGCCCGATACCACGGCTTGCGCCAGTGACCAGGGCAATTTTTCCTTCAAAACTCATGGTATTCCTCTTTTATTGCGAGAGTGCCGCTGACATCGCTTCCGGCTCGTTAATCGCGGACGCTGTCAGGGTGTCAACAATACGTTTTGTCAGACCGGTGAGGACCTTACCTGGGCCGACTTCATACAGTTGCTCAACGCCCTGAGCGGCCATAAACTCAACGGTTTTGGTCCACTGTACCGGGCTGTAGAGCTGGCGAACCAGCGCGTCGCGGATGGCTTCCGGCGCGGTTTCGCATTTCACATCGACGTTGTTCACAACGGAAATCGTCGGTGCGTTAAAAGTGATTTTTTCCAGCTCAACCGCCAGTTTCTCGGCAGCGGGCTTCATCAGTGCACAGTGAGACGGCACGCTCACCGGCAGCGGCAGTGCACGTTTCGCGCCTGCAGCTTTACAGGCAGCACCGGCACGTTCAACCGCTTCTTTATGACCGGCGATAACAACCTGGCCTGGCGAGTTGAAGTTAACCGGAGAAACCACCTGACCTTCAGCAGACTCTTCACACGCTTTTGCAATCGCGGCATCATCCAGGCCGATAATGGCAGACATGCCACCCGTGCCTTCCGGCACCGCTTCCTGCATGAATTTACCGCGCAGTTCCACCAGACGCACCGCGTCAGCAAACGCGATCACACCGGCGCAGACCAGCGCAGAGTATTCTCCCAGGCTATGACCCGCGAGCAGCGCGGGGGCTTTACCACCCTGCTGCTGCCAGACGCGCCACAGTGCAACGGAGGCGGTCAGCAATGCTGGCTGGGTCTGCCAGGTTTTGTTCAGCTCTTCGGCCGGACCCTGTTGAGTCAGCGCCCACAGATCATAACCCAGCGCGTCAGAAGCTTCACGAAAAGTCTCTTCAATGACCGGGTAGTTTGCTGCCATTTCAGACAACATCCCAACGGTTTGAGAACCCTGGCCCGGGAACACAAAAGCAAATTGCGTCATTTTTTTATTCCTTATCCTAGAAACGAACCAGCGCGGAACCCCAGGTGAACCCGCCACCGAAGGCTTCAAGCAAGACCAACTGGCCCCGTTTGATTCGTCCGTCGCGTACCGCTTCATCAAATGCGCACGGTACTGACGCCGCAGAGGTGTTGCCGTGACGGTCCAGCGTCACCACAACGTTATCCATCGACATGCCCAGCTTTTTAGCGGTAGCGCTGATGATACGCAGGTTCGCCTGATGCGGTACCAGCCAGTCGAGTGCGGTACGTTCAAGGTTGTTCGCTTCCAGCGTCTCATCGACAATGTGCGCAAGCTCAGTCACCGCCACCTTGAACACCTCATTACCCGCCATGGTCAGGTAAATAGCGTTATCCGGATTAACGCGATCGGCGTTAGGCAGCGTTAACAGTTCACCGTAGCGACCATCGGCATGCAAATGCGTAGAGATGATACCCGGCTCTTCGGACTGCCCCAGCAGCACCGCGCCTGCACCATCACCAAAAATAATGATCGTCCCGCGATCGGTTGGATCGCAGGTACGCGTCAGTACGTCAGCACCGATCACCAGCGCATATTTGACGGAACCCGATTTAACATACTGATCGGCAATGCTCAGCGCATAGGTAAAGCCTGCACACGCGGCGGCAACGTCAAACGCCGGACAGCCTTTAATACCGAGCATGTTTTGCACCTGGCACGCTGCGCTAGGGAAAGCATGCGTGGCAGACGTCGTAGCGACCACGATCAAGCCAATCTGTTCTTTATCAATGCCCGCCATTTCGATAGCACGCTGTGCGGCTTCGTAACCCATGGTGGACACGGTTTCGTCTGGCGCGGCGATACGACGTTCACGGATACCTGTGCGCGTGACAATCCACTCGTCAGACGTATCTACCATTTTTTCCAGATCGGCGTTGGTACGCACTTGTTTTGGCAGGTAGCTGCCGGTACCTAAAATCTTCGTATACATGTACGCTCAGTCACTTTTAGCTAATACAGATTCCAGGCGAGCGGCAATCCGCTGAGGGACTTGTCGCTGCACCGCCTGCACTGCCTGTTCAATGGCGACAGAAAATGCTCGCTGATTGGCGGCTCCGTGACTCTTAATCACAATGCCGCGCAATCCTAACAGACAGGCGCCATTATACTGGTCGGGGTTGAGGTGACTGAATCGCCGCGTCAGGCTTTTTTGTAACCAACGCTTCAATAAAATCAGCCACCAGGCACTTTTTTTGCCCTCTCCCTGAGATTTCAGCAGAGAAAGGAACATGCGCACGACCCCTTCCATGGTCTTCAACGTGACGTTCCCGGTGAAGCCATCGCACACCAGAACGTCCGTTTTCCCCGTCAGCAACTCATTGGCTTCGAGATAACCAATATAGTTGATGGAGGGAACCTGTTTGAGCATTTCAGCAGCTTCGCGAATGCTGTCCAGGCCTTTGGTCTCTTCTTCACCAATATTTAATAACGCCACGCGGGGATTCTTAATCCCGACCACGTCTTCTGCCAGCACCGATCCCATCACGGCGAACTGAGCCAGCATGGTACTATCACAATCCACGTTAGCACCGAGATCCAGTACCACCGTTTTGCCCTTTTGTTGATGCGGTAATACCGTCACCAGCGCCGGGCGCTCAATACCCTCAATCGGCTTGAGCAATAATTTCGACAGCCCCATCAGCGCGCCGGTATTTCCCGCACTGACGCAAGCCTGCGCTCGCCCTTCTTTCACCAGCTCCAGCGCGATCCGCATTGAGCTCCCACGGCTGTTGCGAATCGCCTGCGAAGGCCGGGCATCACTGGCAATAACTGACTGCGCAGGAATAATCTGCAGACGTGAACGTTGTTCAAAGTCAGCTTTTGCAAGTAATGGCGTGATTGTGTCGGGATTGCCGACTAAAAGAAGTGTGAGTTGCGAATTAGAATTCAGTGCCTGCAATGCTGCAGGCACTGTCACGGAAGGGCCAAAATCTCCCCCCATGACATCTAACGCCAGGGTTAGACGTGTCAAGGTATCGTCGCAGCCTGGTTCGGTAACTTCCCCGTTTGCACGGGGAAATCCTCACTAAGCCTAATCACGCTGACGCGTGATTACTTAGTGATAACCTTGCGGCCGCGGTAGAAACCGTCAGCGGTGATGTGGTGACGCAGGTGTTTCTCACCAGAAGTCTTGTCTACAGACAGGCTGGTAACTGCAGTCAGCGCGTCATGGGAACGACGCATGCCACGTTTGGAACGGGTTGGTTTATTCTGTTGTACGGCCATGGACCTTACTCCTCAATTACTTACGCTTTAAGCTGGCTAATACGGCAAATGGGTTTGGTTTTTGCGCTTCATCAGGCAATTCCCCAAAGACCATGTCCGCCTCGGACACTTCACAGTGTTCAGAATCATGCACCGGAACCACTGGCAAGGTGAGGATGATTTCATCTTCAACCAGAGCCAGAAGATCGATTTCACCGAATTCGTTTACCTCAATCGGCTCATACGCTTCCGGGAGTGCTTCAGCCTGTTCGTCAGAACGAACCGGACTAAAACAATACGTTGTGTGAACATGCTGTACAAACGGTTTCCCGCAACGCTGACACTCGAGGGTTACCGTCACCTTTGCATCACCGGTTAAAACGGCGAGACGCTGGTTGTCGATAGCGAACGACATGGAGCATTCTACATCACTGTCCACACTGACTACGGATTCGGCAATACGCTCAGCCTGATCGGAAGTATAAATACCTTCGTAATCGAGGCGTTTTTGAGCCGTACGAACCGGATCAAGAGTCAGGGGTAATTTTACCTTTTGCATAGGGCGCGCATATTAACTTTGTAACGTCATAGAGTCAAAGAAAAAGGCAACCAGAGCTGCCTTTTGCCAATTATTCGCACACATTGCGGCCTGTAGTTTAAAATGGCTGGCATCGATACGCTATATCTGGTGATAAAAATATGCCAAATCTCGTCCTTGCTTCCACTTCTCCTTACCGCCGAATGTTGCTGGAAAAGCTAGGGATCCCGTTTGAATGTGCCGCACCGGATGTTGATGAAACGCCACAGCCTGGTGAATCACCACGACATCTGGTGAGCCGTCTCGCTAAGGAGAAGGCGCAGTCGCTCGCAGCGCGCTATCCTTCACACTTGATTATAGGCTCCGATCAGGTTTGTGTGCTGGACGGAGAAATAACAGGTAAACCGCACACTGAAGAGAACGCGTTCAAACAGCTTATGCAGGCGCGTGGCAACATTGTGACCTTTTATACGGGTCTGGCGCTCTATAACTCCGCCTCTGGTCATCTGCAAACGGAGTGTGAGCCTTTTGACGTGCACTTCCGCCATCTCAGCGAGCAGGAGATCATGGATTATGTACGCCGGGAGCGTCCGCTGAACTGTGCGGGAAGTTTTAAAAGTGAAGGATTGGGGATTGCGCTATTCGACAAGCTGGACGGACGCGATCCGAATACGCTGGTGGGGTTACCGTTGATAGCGCTGTGCCAGATGTTACGCAGAGAAGCGTGTAATCCGCTGACCCTGTGACGTTTGCCCAGCGGCGCTTCGCTTGCATGGGCCTACAGGTTTCGTAGGCCGGGTAAGCGCAGCGCCACCCGGCACATAATCAGCCGCGCAAAACCTTCAGGCAGCGTTTCAACTGCTCATCCAGCGGCGCTTCAATACGAATGACTTCCCCGGTATTCGGATGGGTAAACTTCAGCGCAGCCGCATGCAGGAACAGACGAGACAAGCCGGTTCCCGCCAGCTGCTTATCAAATTCGCGATCGCCATAGCGGTCATCAAACGCAATCGGATGGCCCGCAAACTGGGTATGCACGCGAATCTGATGGGTACGCCCCGTCACCGGGCTGCAGCGTACCAGCGTGGCAAATTCATAGCGCTCTTCAACTTTAAAGCGCGTCTCAGACGGTTTCCCTTCCTGGTTTACGCGGACGATGCGCTCACCGCTTTGCAGAATGTTCTTCAGCAACGGCGCCTGCACCACTTTCACATGGGACTGCCACTGACCGCGCACCAGCGCGAGATAATCTTTCTGCATGCCTTTCTCACGCAGTTGCTCATGCAGGGAACGCAGCGCGGAACGCTTTTTCGCCACCAGCAGCACGCCGGAGGTATCACGGTCAAGACGGTGAACCAGCTCGAGGAAACGGGCTTCCGGACGCAGCGCGCGTAACCCTTCAATCACGCCGAAGCTCAGGCCGCTACCGCCGTGGACTGCGGTCCCTGACGGCTTGTTCAGCACCAGAATGTGGTCGTCTTCATACAGGATCACATCACTCAGAGCCGCCACTTTCTGTAATTTAGGTGAAACGGTCTCTTCTTCACGCTCGGCAACGCGCACCGGCGGAATGCGCACTTCATCACCCGCCTCGAGTTTGTACTCGGGCTTCACGCGTTTTTTGTTAACCCGCACCTCGCCCTTACGCAGGATGCGGTAAATCATGCTCTTTGGCACCCCTTTCAGTTGGGTACGCAAAAAGTTGTCGATACGTTGCCCCGCGTCATCATCCGCGATAGCAACCATTTTTACGGCTGGAGTCTCTGTTTTCATGGTTGGCGATTCTAAATATCGTCAGCCATTAGCGCCACTCATTTTTCTATGCTTATATTTACTTTTGTCCGGCCTGCACCCCGTTTCACGCAATCGATTTGGTGGTTATTAAACCAATCACCGTTTTGAAGTGAAGAAACTGTGAGTAACCGGGTGATAATTGGTAAAAGTCATCTTGCTATAACCCGGCGAGCAGTGGAATAATGAAGCCGTTTTCCGTGTTAAATCCTGGTTACGTAAGGATGTTGACGGAATGACCAATTTTGCCTGACCGATCATCCACGCAGCAATGGCGTAAGACGTATTGATCTTTCAGGCAGTTAGCGGGCTGCGGGTTGCAGTACTTCCCGGTATAAGGATTGTTCTCTGGAGAGTTCTACCCAGGCAATTCCCCTGATAATTGCGCTGTGTTTCCGTATGAAATACAGGCAACCGACACTCTGCGCCTCTTAAGCGAGCGACAACCGTGAGGTTGGCGACGTGAACAGACACGAGGCCATCGGTTCATACCCCGGAAAGCGTCACCTTGCCCGCAGCTTTGTCGTCAATGTAAGAATAACGAGTAAGTTACGATGAAAAGAATGTTAATCAACGCAACTCAGCAAGAAGAGTTGCGTGTCGCCCTTGTGGATGGGCAGCGCCTGTACGATCTGGATATCGAAAGTCCTGGACACGAACAGAAAAAAGCGAACATTTACAAAGGTAAAATCACCCGCATTGAACCCAGCCTTGAAGCTGCATTTGTTGATTACGGTGCTGAGCGTCATGGTTTCCTCCCTCTGAAAGAAATCGCCCGCGAATATTTCCCTGCCAACTACAACGCCCATGGCCGCCCAAACATCAAAGATGTTCTGCGTGAAGGTCAGGAAGTTATCGTCCAGATTGATAAAGAAGAGCGTGGCAACAAAGGTGCTGCACTGACGACCTTTATTAGCCTGGCAGGGAGCTATCTGGTGCTGATGCCAAACAACCCGCGTGCGGGTGGCATCTCTCGCCGTATCGAAGGTGATGACCGTACCGAGCTGAAAGAAGCGCTGGCAAGCCTTGAGCTGCCGGATGGCATGGGGCTTATCGTGCGTACCGCAGGCGTGGGCAAATCTGCCGAAGCGCTGCAGTGGGACTTAAGCTTCCGTCTGAAGCACTGGGAAGCTATCCAGAAAGCTGCAGAAAGCCGCCCTGCTCCGTTCCTGATCCACCAGGAAAGCAACGTTATCGTGCGTGCCTTCCGTGACTACCTGCGTCAGGACATCGGTGAAATCCTGATCGACAACCCAAAAGTGCTTGAACTGGCTCGCCAGCACATCGCCGCACTGGGTCGTCCGGATTTCACCAGCAAAATCAAACTGTACACCGGCGAAATCCCGCTGTTCAGCCACTATCAGATTGAATCCCAGATTGAGTCCGCCTTCCAGCGTGAAGTGCGCCTGCCCTCTGGCGGTTCTATCGTAATCGATACAACAGAAGCGCTGACCGCAATCGACATCAACTCCGCACGTGCCACACGCGGCGGTGACATCGAAGAGACCGCCTTCAACACCAACCTTGAAGCCGCAGATGAAATCGCCCGCCAGCTCCGCCTGCGCGACCTGGGTGGTCTGATTGTTATCGACTTCATCGACATGACGCCGGTCCGCCACCAGCGTGCGGTCGAGAACCGCCTGCGTGAAGCGGTGCGTCAGGACAGGGCGCGTATCCAGATTAGCCATATCTCGCGCTTCGGCCTGCTGGAGATGTCCCGCCAGCGTCTGAGCCCGTCGCTGGGTGAATCCAGCCATCACGTCTGCCCGCGCTGCTCCGGCACCGGTACCGTACGTGATAACGAATCTCTCTCCCTCTCTATCCTGCGTCTGATTGAAGAAGAAGCGCTGAAAGAGAACACCAAAGAGGTTCACGCCATTGTCCCTGTGCCAATTGCCTCCTACCTGCTGAACGAAAAACGTGCTGCGGTGAGTGCTATCGAAGCACGTCAGGGCGGCGTTCGCTGCATCATCGTGCCAAACGACCAGATGGAAACCCCGCACTACCACGTGCTGCGTGTCCGTAAAGGTGAAGAGACCAGCACGCTCAGCTATCTGCTGCCGAAACTGCACGAAGAAGAGATGGCGCTGCCTTCCGATGAGGAACCCGCCGAGCGCAAACTGCCAGAGCAGCCTGCGTTAGCCACCTTCATCATGCCAGAAGCACCGCCAGAAGCGGCCATGGAAAAACCGGTCACTAAACCTGTCGTGCAGAAACCAGAAGCCGCTGCACCGAAAGCCCAGCCGGCGCAACCGGGTCTGCTGAGCCGCTTCTTCGGCGCGCTGAAAAAGATGTTTGCGGGTGAAGAAGTCCAGCCAGAGCAGCCGAAAGAAGAACCAAAAGCGGCTAAACCTGAGCGTCAGCAGGATCGTCGTAAACGTCAGAACAACCGCCGCGATCGTAATGACCGCAACGACCGTAACGATCGTAACGACCGTCGTGACAACCGTTCAGACAACAGCGAAGGCCGTGAGCAACGCGAAGACAACCGTCGCAACCGTCGCGAGAAACAACAGCAGAACGTTGAAGATCGTGAAATTCGCCAGCAGGCGGGCGATGAGTCTGAGAAGGGCAAACAGCGTGACGACCAGCAGCCACGTCGCGAACGTAGCCGTCGTCGTAACGACGAGAAACGTCAGGCCCAGCAGGAAGTCAAAAACCTGAACCGCGAAGAGCCTGTAGAGCAGCAGGACAGCGAGCAGGAAGAACGTACTCAGGTTATGCCACGTCGTAAGCAGCGCCAGCTGACGCAGAAAGTGCGCATTGGTGCTCCTCAGGCAGAAGAAACCGCAGCTGTAGCGGCTGAAGTACCGGAAGCCGCAACGGGTACGCAGATTGCAAAAGTTGATCTGCCAGCCGTTGTGGAAAATCACGGTGAGCAGGATGAGAATGGGGAAAACCGTGACAACGCAGGCATGCCGCGCCGTTCACGTCGTTCTCCGCGTCATCTGCGCGTCAGCGGCCAGCGTCGTCGTCGTTACCGTGACGAGCGTTACCCGACTCAGTCTCCAATGCCGTTGACCGTCGCGTGCGCGTCACCTGAAATGGCATCCGGCAAAGTCTGGATCCGTTACCCGGTTGCTCGCCCGGAGCAGGCTGTTGAAGAACAGGCTGTGACCGAAGAGGTGATTGCACATGTCGCCGCGGTTGAAGAGGTCGTGACTGAAGCCGCAACCGTGGTTAAGCCTCAGGCTGTTGAAACAGCAGAACCTCAGGCTGTAGAAGTCGAAACCACGCACCCTGAAGTGATTGCCGCGCCGGTTGAAGCCGCTCCACAGCTGATTGCTGAAGAAGATGTCGTGGTCGCTAAGGACGTCGCTGAAGAGGCTGAACCTGTAGCCGCAGTGGAAGAGACCGCTGAAGCCATCGTCGAAACCACCGCTGAAGACGTTGTTCAGGACGTTGAGATTCAGGTTGAACCGGTTGTCGAAGACGTGAAAGCGCCTGAAGTGGAGCCAGAGCCGGTTAAGATTGTCGCCGCGCCTGCGCCAGTTCACGTTGCAACAGCGCCGATGACACGTGCTCCGGCACCGGATTATGTGCCTGAAGCACCGCGTCACAGCGACTGGGTTCGCCCGGAATTCAACTTCGAAGGTAAAGGTGCAGCCGGTGGTCACAGTGCTACGCACAAGGCAACTGCACCAGCCACCCGTCCGCAGTCTGTTGAATAACGGACGCTGGCGCTGAAAGCCGACCTTCGGGTCGGCTTTTTTATGGCTGCTGCACGGGCTTTCTCATTCCCGTGACCTCCGGCATGACCTGCCGCATCAACTCCAGAAAACGCCGCAAACGCGCAGGATAATAACGAGACCAGGGATAAACCAGATGCACCGGTAATGCCGCCGGTTGCCACTCTGGCAGCACATGCACCAGCCGCCCTTCCCGAATATCGTCTTGTACCGTCCAGCTTGACACTACCGCCACACCCAGCCCGGTGAGTGCCGTTTTACGTGCAACATACAGGCTGTCGGTGCTGAGGCGCGGAGTAATGTCAATTCGCGCGGTGGCTGACGAAGCATCATGAAAAAGCTCTACATGACGCTGGTAGAAAGAGTTAATGGCAATCCACGGAAACGGTTGCAAATCCTCAGGCGTGTTAACCGCCGGGAAACGGGCCAGTAATGCCGGAGATGCCACCACCGAGCGCGGCACTTCCGCCAGCAGCACGGATACGGTCGCCGGATCGACTTCTGCCCCCACCCGAATAGCACAATCAAGGTTGTCACCGAGAAAATCAGCCGACCGATCGTTGAGCAACCATTCAATGGAAAGCTGCGGATAACGCTGCAAAAACTCGGTTAACGGTTGCAGGAGTTGATCCTGACCAAACGCGTGCGGTGCCCGCACCCTCAGCACACCTACCGGTTCATCTTCCGTCTGCCCCACCTCATCTTCCAGTGCCAGCCAGCTGTCAATCACCCGACGAGCGTGCTGATAGCAGCGTTCACCGTCATCCGTCAGCCGTGTCGTATGGGTGGTGCGCAACATCAGGCGTACGCCCAGCATCGTCTCAAGCGATTGCAGCCGTCGACTCACCGTGGCCTGGGTTGTTGCCAGCTGGCGTGCCGCAGCAGAGAGTGAACCAGCCTCAACAATACGGACAAACGTTCGCATTAACTCCACCCTGTCTATACGCTCAACTCTTTTCATTATCTTTCCACTTATACGTTCAACGTATAAGCGTTTTACCACCGGGCCCGCTACCGTCGCAAGGCGTCCTGGTAAAAAATAGCCGTACACCATGAATGAGGAATGTCTTATGAACACAACCACTGCCGCCCATGCCGTAAGCCGCTGGGTCATTTTAATGCTGGCACTCGGGGCTGGCTTTAGCGTGGCATCTATCTATTATGCCCAGCCTCTGCTGCCCCTGATGGGCGCAGACCTTCACCTGAGTATCGAAGGAATGGGCATGGTCCCTACGCTCACCCAGGCCGGTTATGCCTTAGGGATCCTGTTCCTGTTACCGCTCGGTGACCGCCACGACCGCAGGACGTTAATACTGATAAAAAGTGCTGCGCTGGCGCTGTTTCTTCTTGGCTGTAGTCTGACCGGACAGATCCACTCCCTGCTGCTGACGAGTCTGCTCATCGGCATGGCCGCCACCATGGCGCAGGATATTGTCCCGGCAGCGGCTATTCTTGCGCCGGAAGGTAAACAGGGGAAAACCGTGGGTACAGTGATGACCGGTCTGCTGCTGGGGATTTTGCTCTCCCGAACCGTCAGCGGTGTCGTGGGCGAAGCGTTCGGCTGGCGCGTGATGTATCAGCTGGCTGCGGTAAGCATTGCATTTATCGGCGTGGTGATGTGGGCGGTACTTCCTCGTTTTGCCATTCACTCCACGCTGAGTTATCCCGCGCTTATGCGCTCAATGGCGCATTTGTGGCGTCGTTACCCCGCTCTGCGCCGTGCGGCGCTGGCTCAGGGTTTTCTGTCGATTGCCTTTAGTGCCTTCTGGTCTACGCTGGCGGTCATGCTGCTGGAACGCTATCACCTCGGGAGTGCAGTCGCGGGTGGTTTTGGTATCGCCGGTGCGGCCGGTGCGTTAGCCGCGCCGCTGGCGGGTGGTCTGGCAGACAAATTGGGTGCCGGGAAAGTCACGCAGCTCGGTGCAATCCTCGTGACCATCTCGTTTGCCCTGATGTTCCTGATGCCCGCGCTGGGGGTGCACGGACAGCTGGTTCTGATTGCCCTCTCTGCCGTCGGGTTCGATCTGGGTCTGCAGTCCAGCCTGGTTGCACACCAGAATCTGGTCTATAGCCTTGAACCGCAGGCGCGCGGTCGTCTTAACGCCCTGCTCTTTACCGTGATCTTTATCGGCATGGCATTGGGCTCCGCATTAGGCAGCAATATTTATACGCTGGCGGGCTGGACGGGCGTGGTCGCTCTGGCAACGGTATGCGGCATCATTGCGCTGGCAATCCGTCTGGTTGAAAGCGCCCGCCTCGCCTCAGCGCCGGCGGAAATGGCATAAAAAAAATGCCCAATCCAGACGGATTGGGCAGCAAAACATGCCCAGTTTCAAGACATGTTCTAAGAGGTCAAGATGTTATTTGTTCAGCTGGAACAGAGACATGCCCTGCATATCGCTAAACGCTTTATAAGAGGCCTGCAAGGCCGCCTGCTGCATGGTGTAGGATGAAATTACCGAGTTCCAGTCCACGTCAACCAGGTCACTCATCTGTTGGGTCTGGCCCAGAGCACGGTCTTCACCCAGAGAATCCAGCTTGCCTAGCTCATCCAGCTTAATGCCGAGATCGGCGCGCACGGTCAGAACGTTGTTGAGAGAGTTGCTCAGGCCACGGTTGGCTTTATCAATAGCCGCAGTAAACGCCTCGGCTTTCGTTTCGTCATCACCAATCGGCGTATTCAGCGCCCCGATAGCGGTGTCGAGGATCTTGAACAAATTCGTTTCCTGCGTACTCCCCGCCGGCTCTGGTTTCGCATTGCTGGTGAAGCTGTCGAAAACTTCTGCGCCCGTATGGCTTATTTGCATCGTACGCGCGGAGTCAACCTGCTGGCTGATTGGCGTCCCGCCGCCCTTATAATCACCCGTAGTCTGGTCAAAAGCCGCCGCTTCGGTTTTGTATCCTGAAAAGATATAGCGACCGTTACCGTCCGTGCTGTTAGCCAGGTTCATTAGCTGATCGCGAATACCTTGCAGGTTCGTTGCCAGCGAAGCGCGGTCATCATCACTTAACGTGCCGTTGCCCGCATTGACAATCTTTTCCTGAGCAGCCTGGATAGCGGTTGTCACTTGCGATAACACGTTCTCTTCCAGCGAAACTTTTGTCGTAGCGAAGGAGCGCGCCAGCGCATACTGGCTGTTTTGTGTTTGAGCCTGAGAGAGCACAACGGCCTGCGAGGCGGCAATCGGGTCGTCAGAAGGACGGTTGACGCGCTTACCCGTAGACATCTGCTCGCCGTAGCTTAGCCAGAGGCTTTGGGAGTTCGTCACGCCGCGCATGCTTTGCTCATACATCATTTGAGTACTAATACGCATTTTTTATGCCTCAGCCTTAGCGGATATTGATCAATGCATCAAACAGCGTACTCGCCGTTTGAAGCACCTGCGCATTCGCCAGATAGTACTGCTGATAGCGCTGGAGGTTGCCATACTCTTCATCCAGGTTAACCCCGGAGATTGACTGCTGTTGTTTGGTAAGCTGCGTCACCACGTTAACTTTGGTTTCACTGCTGGTTTTCAGCGACGCCGTGGTGCTACCCACCGTACTGACCAGTGAGGCATAAGCATCGTTAAAGGTTTTATTCCCACCCACCAGCCTGGCGCTCTGCAAATCCAGGAGCTTTTGGCCATTGGTATTGTCGCTTGCTCCGCTTCCATTCGCTGAAGCCATCGCCAGTTTGGACTCGTCGCTGATCGTAACGTCCATATTGATGATAACGTCATTCACCGGTTTGACGATGAAACTGTCTTTATTATTGGCTGAGCCACTAATATTGACGTTGAGACCATCAAACGACAGATTACCACTGGTATCAGGCTGGGCCGTGAAGCTGGTGTTGTCTGAAAGACGCGTAATTGTCCAGTCAGTACCGTTGTACTCAACTTTATAGTTTGTCGCCTGGACCTTAGTACTGTCCGTCATCGTGGCCGTAACAGACGCACTTCCGGTATTTTTGCCATTACTCAGCACCGCCGGAGATCCAAAGTCGAACAGTTTACCGCCTGGGTCCCCGTTTGCATCAAAGCCAGCCTGATGCTGGGTATTCATGGCATCAGCAAACGCCAGCGCCATCTGGTTAAGCGTATTTCGCGCCTGATCCAGATCCTGAGAACGAAACGTTAACAGCCCCCCAAGCGACCCCGTGGTGATCTGTTTTTCCTTGATCTCCACGCTACCCGCTACGGCATCCACATAAGCAATGGTTGTACGCGCAGGATCCGCGCTGGATTTCACCGCCGCCAGCTGGCTTGCGTTGCTGCCCTGTACCAGGCTGTAGCCGTTGGCGATAGAGATGTTGTAGGTGCCACTGTCCTGTATGGTGACGTCAACACCGACAATCTTATTCAGTTCACTCACCAGCTGATCGCGCTGGTCGAGCAGTTCGTTAGGCGATGCACCCGCGCCAACACCGGTGAGACGGGAAATCTGATCGTTCAGATTGGCAATCTGCTTCGCATAGTTATTGATCTGATCGACGCTGGTAGAAATCGCCGTATTAACCTGTGAATCCTGGTCACGGAGATACTGATCGTTCGTTTTGAACTGATTCACCAGACCGTCCGCTTTACCCAGCACCGTTTGACGTGCAGCCGGGTCTTCGGCGTTGCTCACCAGCGTTTGCAGACTCTTGAAGAAATCCTGCAGGGTGGTGGAAAGCGAGTTCGTGGTATCGGAGAGCACATCGTCAATTTTTGACATCTGCTGATAGCGCGTCGTCAGGCCGCTGCTCTGGGTCTGCGCGGCGCGCAGCTGGTTGGTGATGAAAGCGTCATACTCACGCTGGACACCGGAGACATACACCCCGTTACCCACCCAGCCACCGCCGGTCAGCGTGCTGTTAGAGGCACCCAGTACCGTGGTCTGGCGGGTGTAACCTGCCACGTTATAGCTTGAAATATTATTACTGACGGTATTGAGTGCCGACTGCGCGGCACTGAGGCCACTCATGGCACTGTTAATCAAACTGGACATGGGGGTTCCTTTTATACGTTCAGACACGAGTCCTGATGAAGGTTATCGGCAACCTCCACCGGGACTTGAGAACTTTCAGAACAGATTTTCAATATCTGTGCTATAGGCTTTACTGACCTTCTCGCCCATGGATTTCAGCTGCTGGATCATGCTGGTAAGCTTACGTGCGTAGTTCGGGTCGGTCGCGTAGCCTGCGTTTTGCAAGGCCTGAGCGCCCTGCTCCGCCGTCGCCGCCTGCGTAACGGCGGTATAACGTGGATTTCGGCTCAGCAGACCGACATAGTCGGACAATGCTTCCAGATAGGAGCTGTAAACACGGAATTTCGCTTTCACCTTCACCGCCGCACCGTTCTCGTATTCGGTGGTGGTGATCTCCGTTGTCGGTCCCTTCCAGCTGGAGGTGGCCTTCACGCCAAAGATGTTAAAGCTCGGGTCGCCGTTTTCCTTACGGATCTGGCGCTGGCCCCACCCGGATTCCAGCGCGGCCTGAGCCAGAATCAGATGGTGTGGCACACCGCTCTGCTCACTGGCAAGGCGGGCCGGCAGCGAAAGCTGCGCCAGAAAGTCTTTGCTGTCACCGGAGAGCGGCTCGTCGCTGCTCACCGTCGCCTTCGGTATCGCTTTACGCACCATTTGCGTCAGGGCCTGGTTCTGATAGCTGGTCACCGTTTGCAGGTCAAACTTCATCGGTACCTGCTGCGGCTCATCTTTCGGCTGGATCCCCTGCGCGGCTTCGGTCTGTTTGACTATCATGTCAGCCAGACCGAGGCCTTTACCGGCGGTCATCTGCTGCGCAATCTGCTGGTCATACATGCTGGTGTAAAGACGCGTTGAATCGCTGCTGAACATCCCGTCTTTCGGCAGGGTTTCACGCATGCTTTTCAGCATCATCTGTACAAACATCCCTTCCACCTGGCGGGCGACCGGGCGGATATTCGCCGCCGGGTCTTTACCTGCTTTGGTTTTCAGTTCGTTGAGCGACTGGGCATCCCAGGCGGCACTGGTCAACAGTTTGCTATCGGTCAGCATCAGATGATTTCCAGTTTGGCGCGCAGACAGCCTGCACTTTGCATGGACTGCAGAATGGACATCAGATCCATCGGCGTGGCACCCAGCGCATTCAGAGCACGCACGACGCTGTTCAGGTTGGCGCTGGAGCGTACGCTCTGCAGAGAACCACCGCTCTGACGTAAATCAATCTGCGTTTGTGGCGTCACCACCGTCTGGCCGCCACCAAATGGGGTATCCGGCTGGCTGACGTTGGCAGAACGGTTAACCGTCACGGAGAGGTTACCCTGCGCCACGGCGCAGCTATCCAGCGAGACTTCCCGGTTCATCACCACGGAGCCCGTACGGGAGTTGATGATCACTTTGGCATCCTGAACAGGGACGTTCACTTCCATATTCTGGATATCGGCCAGCATGCGCACCTGGTTGCTGCTGCCCGTGGAGGTACGGATCTGCACGGTACGGGCATCCAGCGCCGTCGCACTGCCATAGCCGCGGCTGCGGTTGATGGTGTCGGCGATCTGCTGCGCCATGGTGAAATCTTCGTTGTTCAGCTGCAGGTTGATGGTATTCCCGGCGCCGAACTGGGTCGGCAGTTCTCGCTCAATGATCGCGCCGTTGGTAATGCGTCCGCCGTTCAGCTGGTTCACCTGCACGCTGCTACCGCCAGCTGAGGCCCCCGCACCGCCGACCAGAATGTTACCCTGCGCCAGGGCATAGACCTGGCTGTCGACGCCTTTCAGGGGCGTCATCAGCAGCGTACCGCCGCGCAGGCTTTTGGCGTTCCCCATAGAGGAGACCACCACATCAATGGTCTGCCCCTGGCGTGCAAACGCCGGGTAAGAGGCCGTGACCATGACCGCAGCCACGTTTTTCAGCTGCATGTTGGTTCCCGCCGGAACGGTAATACCGAGCTGGGAAAGCATGTTGTTCAGGCTCTGCGTCGTGAATGGCGTCTGGGTTGTCTGGTCACCCGTACCGTCCAGCCCCACCACCAGGCCATAGCCAATCAGCGAGTTCTCGCGTACGCCCTGAACGCTGGTGAGATCGCGAATACGGTCAGCCTGGGCAAAGGTAGCCACCAGAACCAGCGCCACGGCGAAGATCGATTTAAACATGGGTCACCTCGCTTACATCGGCGATAAATTAAGGAAGAAGCGCTGCAGCCAACCCATATTTTGCGCTTCATTAATGTAGCCGTTACCGACGTACTCAATGCGCGCATCCGCCACCTGAGTGGACGGAACGGTGTTGGTGCCGCTGATGGTGCGTGGATTCACCACGCCCGAGAAGCGAATGAATTCAGTGCCCTGGTTAATGGCGATCTGTTTTTCACCCACAACGTGTAAGTTGCCGTTGACCAGCACCTGGTCAACCGTGACCGTCAGCGTACCGCTAAAGGTATTGCTGGCGTTCGCGCCACCTTTACCGTTAAAGGTATTGCCGCCGGAAGCCTCAACGTCCGCTCGCGCATTGCCGAAGAGCCCTTGCAGATAACGCGGTACGGTGTCAAAGCCAAAATTGGTTTTGCCATCGCGGCTGGCATTCGCCGACGAGCTCTTGCTCGCGCTGACGTTTTCCTGCAGAACAATGGTCAATGTATCGCCGACGTTACGCGGGCGGCGATCTTCAAACAGCGGCTGATAACCGTAATTAATCGGCTGCGCGGTCTGGAAAATAGAGCCGTTTACCACTGGCGCAGGGCCAGGAACGGGTTGGGCAGTCGTCGCACCCTGGACCAATGGTTTAGACGGGATCCAGGCACACCCGCTGAGGGTGACGGCCAGGACAGTCAGTATCGGATAACGAAACGCCGCGTTTTTTTGCATTGCCTTCATCTTCGAAAACAGGGAGCCGGTGCGGCGTTTACCGCACCGGGCTACACCTTAGAGTTGCGTCAGTTTTTGCAGCATCTGATCGGTCGTCGAGACTGCTTTACTGTTAATTTCATACGCGCGCTGAACCTGGATCATATTCACCAGCTCTTCCGCCACGTTCACGTTGGAGGTTTCTACATACCCCTGATACAGCAAACCCGCACCGTTCAGGCCAGGCGTGCTTTCATTTGGCGTACCGGAGGATTGCGTTTCGGTGTAGAGGTTCTCACCAATGCTTTCCAGACCGGTATCGTTCATGAAGGTGGTCAGGTTAAGCTGTCCGACCTGGACCGGCGCAGCCTGGCCCTGCTGGGTCACGCTGACCACACCGTCGCGGCCGATAGTAATGCTCAGGGCGTTCGCCGGAATGGTGATCGCAGGTTGAACCTGGAAACCGCCCGCCGTCACCAGCTGGCCGTTCTGATCGACCTGGAACGAGCCGTCACGGGTATAGGCAGAAGTACCGTCAGGCAACTGCACCTGGAAGAAACCCTGACCTTTGATTGCCACGTCTTTACTGTTGTTGGTCTGAGACAGGTTGCCCTGGCTGTGCAGACGCTCGGTGGCCACCGGGCGAACACCGGTACCGATCTGCAGACCTGACGGCAGCGTCGTCTGTTCAGAAGACTGCGCGCCCGGCTGACGGATGGTTTGATAAAGCAAATCTTCGAAAACGGCGCGCTGACGCTTGAAACCATTGGTGCTGACGTTTGCCAGGTTGTTGGCAATCACATCCATGTTGGTTTGCTGCGCGTCCAGGCCAGTTTTCGCGATCCATAAAGAACTGATCATAAAGAGTCCTGTTAACTCATAGACAGAAGTTGGTTAGCCTTGCCCGCGTTTTCATCCACGCTGCTGATAATTTTCATCTGCATTTCGAAACGACGGGCGCTGGCGATCATGTCGCTCATGGCGGCTACTGGCTTGACGTTACTGCCTTCCAGAACGCCGGACATCACGCGGATGCTCGGATCGGCCTGTAACGTAGCACCACGGGTAGCCTGAGCAGCCTGGGTCAGACGGAACATCCCGTCGTCACCACGCTGCACCTCTTTGCCTTCCGCTTTCACCAGTTTCAGTCGTCCGACAGGGGCAACGGTATTGGCCGGATCGCCCGGGTTCAACGCGGAGATGGTACCGTCAGCAGCGATGGTCAACTCAGAGCCTTCAGGCACCGTCAGCGGACCCGCTTCCCCCATCACCGGATGACCCTGAATCGTCAACTGGCCGGTTGCACTAACCTGGATATTCCCGTTACGGGTATAGCCTTCGCCGCCATCAGCGGTCTGCACCGCCAGCCAGCCGTCCTGCTGCAGCGCAACATCCAGCGGGCGTGAGGTGTAATCCATCTGCCCTGGCGTCATATCTGCGCCAGGGGTAGAGGCGGCGACCAGCGTACGGGTCGGCAGGGAAAGACCTTCTACCGGCACCGCGCGCAACGCATTCAGCTGCGCGCGAAAGCCCGGCGTCGAGGCGTTTGCCAGGTTGCTGGCAGTAACGGCCTGCTGATTGAGCGTCTGACTTGCCGCGCCCATCGCGGTATATATTGCGTGATCCATTGCGCTTTCCTGTTAGCCGCTTAACGCAGGTTAACCAGCGTGTTGAGGATCTGATCCTGGGTCTTGATGGTCTGCGCGTTCGACTGATAGTTACGTTGCGCGACAATCATGTTCACCAGCTCTTTACTCAGATCGACGTTTGAGGCTTCCAGCGCACCGTTGGTCAGCGTACCGAAGTTACCGCTTCCCGCCGTACCCAGCAGCGCCACGCCGGAGGACTGGGTAGCCGACCAGACGTTATCGCCTTCAGACTTCAGGCCTTCGTTGTTGGCGAAGTTTGCCAGCACGATCTGACCCAGCACCTGAGTCTGTTCGTTGGAATAGTTCCCCACCACGGTACCGTCATCGTTGATCTGATAGCTCACCAGATCGCCCGGCTTGAAGCCGTTCTGGCTGGTCGCCACGATATTGTTTGCGCCGGTGTTCTGCTGCATAGAGTTAGCAAAACTCATGGCGAAGGTCGCAGGGGTCGCACCCGGGATGGTCCCGGTCGTCAGGTTGATGTTTCCACCACCGGTCAACGTCCCGTTATTATCGAAGGTCAGCGTGGTGGCCAGTGCCGCCGTGCTGCCTGCCACGCTACCGTCCTGGGCATACACTTTCCAGGAGTTGGCCGGAGTCGCATCTTTGACGTAAAACAGGTTCATGTTGTGCGCATTACCCTGGCTATCAAAGACGGTTACCGTGCCTTTTTTGTTGTAGGTATCCGGGTTAGCCGGATCAAAGGCGGTGGTCGGTGCGGTGTCGGTGGAATTGAGGTTAATCTGCTGGGAAGCCGTGGAGGTGGACTTCGCGGCCATCAGCGTGGTCGGGATATTAATCGCCTGTGGATTCGCACCGGTCTGAACCGTTGATGGCGTGCCGGCAACCGGATAACCGGTTAATTGCATCCCCTGCATGTTCACCAGGTTACGGTTCTCGTCCAGCTTAAACTGGCCGTTACGGCTGTAGAACACCGAGCCGTTTGCATCGACCATACGGAAGAAACCGTTCTGGCTGATGGCAACGTCCAGGCCGCGCCCGGTATTGGTGGTGGTGCCGTCAGTAAAGTCCTGAGTGATGCCCGCAACTTTGACGCCCAGACCCACTTTGGAACCGGCAAACATGTCTGCAAAGGAAGCAGAACCGGATTTAAAACCATAGGTCGCGGAGTTGGCGATGTTGTTGCCAATGACATCCAGGTTGGTGGCCGCAGCATTCAGGCCGCTGACCGCTTGAGAAAAGGCCATGACTTACTCCTGATAAGTGTTAAGGCTTAGATAATCTGCCGAACTTCGTCGAGTGTGGTGGTACCTGAGGTACCCAAATCCAGTTTGTTGCCCTCGCCCCCTCTAATCACGCCCTGAACCAGCGCGAACTGCAGCGGCTGCGCCACCAGCTGGGTTGTCCCGTTGCTGGCGCTAATCGCGACTTTGTAGGAGCCATTTGGTGCTTTGGTGCCGTCCGCCAGGCTGCCATCCCAGGTAAAGGTATGAACGCCCGCCTTCAGCTCACCAATGTCGATGGTGCGAACCACCGCGCCGGTCGAGTCGGTGATCGTCGCAGTCACTTTGTCAGCGGCCTGCTGCAATTCAACGCCAAACGGGGTCGTCGTGGTGGTCGAGGTACCGTCTGTGGTGCTGGTGCCAGCAAGAATAGTGGTGCCCGGGATCATTACCCCGTGACCAATCAGGCTGGCCGCCTGCAGAGACTGGCTGCTGTTAATCTGGCCGGAGACGGAACCCAGGGTCGTGTTAAGTTTCTCAATGCCGCTCACGGTACTGATCTGCGCAAGCTGCGTCGTCAGTTCGTTGTTCTGCATTGGGTTCGTGGGATCCTGGTTCTTCAGCTGAGCCACCAGCAGCGTCAGAAAGCTGCTCTGCAAATCGGAGGCGTTACTTCCCGTCAGGGAGCTGGAGCTTGTCGAACTTTGGGTGTTATTAACACCCGTGTTCGTGGGATCATTCACATTGACGGCGATGGACATGCGTGTCTCCTTTACTGGCCGAGAGTGAGTGTTTTGAGCATCATGCTCTTCACGGTATTAAGCACTTCGACGTTCGCCTGGTAGCTACGAGAGGCCGACATGGAGTTCACCATCTCACCTACCACATCCACGTTTGGCATCTTCACGTATCCGTTAGCGTCCGCAAGCGGGTTACCGGGCTCATACACCAGCTTGTCCGGCGCCTGGCTCTCTACCACGTCAGACACCTTCACGCCGCCCGTGGCCGCACCGGGCGCCGCATCGACCTGAAAGACGACCTGTTTGGCACGGTAAGGCTGTCCGTCAGGTCCGGTCACGCTGTCGGCGTTCGCCAGGTTACTGGCCGCCACGTTCAGACGTTTGGACTGAGCGGTTAACGCCGAACCGGCGATATCAAAAATGTTCAGCAAGGCCATTTATCAGTTGCCCCCCTGCAGGACGTTCATCATGCCTTTGATTTGTCCGCCGAGTAGGGTCAGGCCCGTCTGGTATTTCAGGCTGTTATCGGCGAACTGCGTACGCTCCCGGTCCATATCCACGGTGTTACCGTCGAGTGATGGCTGGTCGGGGATGCGATAAAGTAAATCGGTCGCTGGCGCGGTCATCGCCTGAGCAGGAATATGGCGAGAGGATGTCATGGCAAGTGCAACACCCGTTCCTTCGGCACGTCCACGCTCCATCACCTTTTTGAGTTCACTGGAAAAATCAATATCGCGCGCCTGATACCCGGGCGTATCGGCGTTAGCGATGTTGGCGGCTAAAATCTCCTGCCGCTGGGCGCGTAAATTGAGCGCTTCCTGCTGAAAACGTAACGCGGCGTCGAGTTTATCGAGCATGTCTCCTCCGCTGATGGCAAAATTTCAGTTCACAGCTTAAATCTCACCCGGTCTCCCCTATCGACGGAATAAGCGCAAAATGCGTCGCTATTTATTCCGTTGATGCAAAACCACTGCAGGTAGAATTCAGTCAACTCTGGAAACGGTGGAACTTGCGATGCAAACGTTAAAACGTGGTCTGGTGGCGGCTTTCTTGCTGTTTAGCCCTCTGGTGCAGGCTGAAGGTTTACAGGATCAGTTAACGGCTTTCTTTGCGGAAAAGCTGGCAGGCTTTAGCGATGACGTTACCGTTACCGTACGTACGCCCCCGAATCTGTACCCCACCTGTGAGCAACCGTCATTCAGCGTCACGGGAACCACGAAGCTGTGGGGCAATGTGAACGTGCTGGCTCGCTGCGCCAACGAAAAACGCTATTTACAGGTTGCCGTTCAGGCGACGGGCAATTATGTTGTTGCCGCCGTGCCTATTGCGCGTGGCAGCCTGCTGCAGGCAAACAGCGTGACGTTGAAGCGCGGGCGCCTGGATCAGCTCCCGCCACGGACAATGCTGGAAATGAACCAGGCACAGGATGCCGTCAGCCTGCGCGATGTTGTGCCAGGCCAGCCGATTCAGCTTTCAATGCTGCGCCAGGCATGGCGTGTCAAAGCGGGACAGCAGGTGATGGTTGTGGCCAACGGAGACGGCTTTAGCATCAACAGTGAAGGGAAAGCGTTAAACAATGCCGCGGTCGCGCAAAACGCCCGCGTCAGAATGTCCTCAGGCCAGGTGGTGAGCGGAACCGTCGATTCTGATGGGAATATTCTGATTAACCTATAATCTTTTTAAAGATTTCGCGGCGCGTGCCGATAAATATTCAACTAATGATGATGTCAGGCGCAAACGCCGCGAACCCTCGATGAGGACAACACTATGAGCATTGATCGTACATCAGCCCTGAAGCCGGTAAGCGCTGTACAGCCTCGCGAAACGAATGACGCTACCCCTCAGAAAACGCGTCTGGAAAAACCGTCAACGTCTAACAGCACCAGCGTGACGCTGAGCGATGCCCAGGCAAAACTGATGCAGCCCGGCAGCAACGATATCAATATGGAACGTGTGGAAGCGCTGAAAACGGCAATTCGTAACGGCGAGCTGAAAATGGACACCAGCAAAATCGCTGACGCCCTGATTCAGGAAGCACAGAGTTTCTTACAGAGTAACTAACCGTATGAGTCGACTGTCAGAAATACTGGATCACATGACGGTTGTCCTGAACGACCTGAAAACGGTAATGGACGCTGAACAGCAGCACCTCTCTTCCGGTAACATCAACGGCAGTGCGCTGCAGCGGATTACTGAGGATAAGAGTTCGCTTCTGGCGACGCTGGATTATCTGGAGCAGCAACGACGCGCTGAGCAGGATCCTAAGCGCAGCGCCAATGACGATATTGTTGAGCGCTGGCAGACCATAACGGAAAAAACCCAGCACCTGCGCGACCTCAACCAGCATAACGGCTGGCTGCTTGAAGGCCAGATAGAGCGTAATCAGCAGGCGCTTGAGGTGTTGAAGCCGCATAAAGAAACCGGACTTTACGGTGCGGATGGTCAGACAGCGACGGCGCGCATTGCGGGTGTGAAAAAGATTTCGATTTGACGCATATGCGGCAAATCATGCAGTGGGGAGCACCCTAAGGTGAACTCCCCTTTTGGCGTTTATGCCGTACGGCGGGCAAACTCTTTCACTTTGAAGCCCAGTACGGCGAGCGTGGCAAAGTAAGCTACCACCCCGACGCCCACCACGGCCATCAGCCGCATCAGACGATAAGGCATCGTGCCCTGGGACCACTCTGGCATAATATGCATCATCCCGAGTAATGCCGCAGACATCACCAGTACTGCAATAATCAACCGCACAAGGAAGCTCGCCCAGCCCGGCTGCGGCGTAAAGATATCCTGCTTGCGCAGTTGCCAGTACAACAGCCCGGCATTCAGACAGGCCGCCAGACCAATAGACAGCGACAGACCGGCATGCTTCAGCGGGCCGATAAACGCCAGGTTCATCAGCTGCGTCATAATCAGCGTCACAATGGCAATTTTCACCGGCGTTTTAATGTCCTGACGCGAGTAGAACCCCGGAGCCAGCACCTTGACGACAATCAGCCCCATCAAGCCGACGGAGTAGGCAATCAGCGCCCGCTGGGTCATCGCGGCGTCAAAGGCAGTGAATTTACCGTACTGGAACAGGGACACCGTCAGCGGCTTGGCCAGAATCCCCAGCGCCACCGCACTTGGCAATGCCAGCAGGAAGCAGAGACGTAACCCCCAGTCCATCAGGCGGCAGTATTCATCATGGTTGCCGCTGGCAAAGCTTTTTGACAGCGACGGCAGCAGGATGGTCCCCAGCGCCACGCCCAGCACACCGGATGGAAACTCCATCAGACGGTCCGCGTAGTACATCCACGACACAGAGCCCGACACCAGGAAAGAGGCAAAGATGGTGTTGATGATAAGCGAGATCTGGCTGACGGAGACGCCAAGAATGGCGGGCCCCATCTGCTTAATCACGCGCATCGCGCCGGCATCTTTGAGATTAATGCGCGGCAGCACCAGCATACCGATTTTCTTCAGGTGCGGCAGCTGATACGCCAGCTGCAGCACGCCGCCCACGGTTACCGCCCAGGCCAGCGCCAGTACCGGTGGGTTGAAATGCGGCGCGGCGAACAGGGCAAAACCGATCATGCTGACGTTAAGGAACGTCGGCGCAAACGCCGGAACGGAGAAACGGTTCCAGGTGTTCAGTATCGCCCCCACCAGCGAGGCCAGCGAGATCAGCAGAATATAGGGGAAGGTAATGCGCAGCAGCTGCGAGGTCAGTGCAAATTTATCAGCCGTATCGGCAAAACCGGGGGCGGTCACCAGAATCACCCACGGCGCGGCCAGCATCCCGATAACGGTCACCACGGCCAGCGCCAGGGTCAGTAGCCCAGAGACGTAAGAGACAAAAACGCGGGTCGCATCCTCGCCCTGCTTGCTTTTATATTCCGCGAGAATAGGCACAAATGCCTGCGAAAATGCCCCTTCCGCAAAAATACGACGCAACAGATTTGGCAATTTGAACGCGACGAAAAAGGCGTCCGTCGCCATTCCTGCACCAAAAACCCTTGCCACAATCGCGTCACGTGCAAAGCCCAGCACGCGAGAAAACATGGTCATCGAGCTGACTGCCGCCAGCGATTTTAATAAGTTCATTAACGTGAATTTCCAGAACCATACGGATTTGTAGGCCGGGTTAGCGTAAGCGCCACCCGGCAAAGCCAACAAGCGGCGCTTAGTCTAACCGGATTTCATCGAATTACTATCGGCAGATGTTACAGCGAATTATTCACTCATGGCATCGCGCCAGAGTCTTTCCACAATGCGCTGCGCCAGAATGGCCTGCTCGCCGGACGTTTCAGGAACCGTCTGATTTTGCACACAGGTGATGAAGTGACGGGCACATCCTGCGAAACCACGCTGCTCAAGCGTACTTTGCCACCCGGGTGCAGGAGGCGTAACAACGCCATTGCCCTTCTCTTCGCGCCACTCGCGCATATCGGTAATGTCATACAGCGCACCGTCGGTGACGGCCTGAACGAACTCACGCTGGCTGCCCGCGCGACGGTGCATACTGGTGGTAATCTGAAGATGCTCAACGGCAAAATGGTGTTCCGCGTACACCATCTCCCCTCGTTCGTTAGTGACCAGGGTGCCGCTTTTCAGCTGTGCATTACCGTTGCTCAGCCACAGCGCGGTATCCACCACGTGAAGATAATCATCAAGAAGGGTAAAACGCAGATCGTTCGGCCCTACGCTGTCGGTACGATGCTTATCCATACGCAGCGAAGCCATATTGCCGGACTGCGCTTTCAGCTGCTGGTAAAGCGGCGCAAAGCGGCGGTTAAACCCCACCATCAGGGTCAGGTTTTTACGCGCCGCCAGATCAATCAGGCGTTCGGCGTCCTGTACGTTTTCCGCCAGCGGTTTATCCACGCAGACGTGGACGCCCGCATTGAGCAGCTCGCTGACCACCTGATAGTGGGTGGCCGTGGAGGTATGCACAAAGACGGCGTCACACTCGCGGGCCAGATCCTGCAGCGAGGCGGCATACGGAATGCGCCAGGTTGCGCAGATACGCTCTGCTTTTTCACGGCCAGGAGACCATGCGCCTTGCAGTGTCCAGTCGGTCGCAGCCCCTAAAACCGGTAGCCAGGCTTTTTGCGCTATTCCGCCCAGCCCCACGACGCCAATGCGTAATTTTTTCACCGTCAGTCTCCCAAATGTGCCAGTAATGCATCCAGACGTTGTTTCAACCCGGCGACCTCTCCTTCCAGAGCCTCCACACGGGCAACCAAATCGTCATCGCCAGCGGTTATATCGGTTACAGGAGACGTAACTGAAATATCAACGTCACCGCAGAAGAGATGCATATAGCGGCTTTCACGTTTACCCGGCTCGCGGGCCAGACGGACAACGTACGGGCCATCTTCACGTGCGGCCAGCCCCTCCAGCGTCTGCTCAACTTCCTGCATGTCGCTAAACTCATGCATACGGGAAGCACGCGTGCGCAGCTCCCCTGGCGTCTGCGCCCCGCGCAACAGCAGCGTAGTAACGACCGCCACTTCGGCGCTGCTCAGCTTCAGGTCGCCAAATTCGGAGTTACAGAAACGCTGTTCGTATTTGGTCACGCGGTTACCGAAGCCGCTGACGGTGCGCAGATAGTGGCGTTTTACCAGCGCATCCAGCACGTCCTGAACGTCATGCTCGCTGAGGTTCATCACCGGCTCACGGTTCGTTTTTTGGTTACAGGCCATGGTCACGGCGTTAACAGAAAGCGGATACTGTTCCGGCGTGGTGACCTGTTTTTCGAGTAAGCACCCAATCACGCGCGCTTCTGTACCGTTTAGCTGATACTTCATCTTTTCTCCTTAACGACCTGCAGTCCAGTCACGGGTGGTTAACGCCGTCAGCACGTGGTCACGCCACTCGCCGTCTATCAACAAATAGTCTTTGGCGTAACCTTCTTTCTCGAACCCTAAGCGCGCCAGTAAATTTCCGCTGCGCTGATTATGCGGCATATAGTTCGCCATAATGCGATGAATGTGTTGCGTACGTTGCATATAGCGGATTGCCGCCGTTAACGCCTCGTACATCAGCCCCTGCCCCTGCCATTTCTGACCGATGGAGTAGCCAAGGTAACAGGCGTGAAACGACCCGCGCACCACATTCGAGAAATTGGCGATCCCGATAATTTCTTTCTCTTCTGGATCCAGCAACGCAAAATAAAACGCGCTACCCTGCTTATGAAATTCCGCAATCATGCTGAGGCGCGCCTGCCAGCCGGAGGGGTAACAATGGCTCTCATCCCGAACGGGTTCCCAGGGTTTTAAAAACTGGCGATTCTCGGCGTAATAATCCGCCAGACGCCAGGCATCACGCTCATGCACCAGACGAACGACCAGCCGGTCCGTTGTCAGACGCACTTTTGGCACATTACTGCGATAGCCAAACATCAATACCACTCCTTCCCGTCACTTCAGCTTGCCCATTAGCTTTACTATACCTGCGCCCGTGCCGTCTGTGAAAACAGTGACATACCATTTTCACCTCTTTTCACCTTTTTCAATGAAAACTCTCTATCAAAGCACCCTTTTGATAAAAAAATATTGTCGCGTCCAGGGGTGGGAAAAAACGTGGCGACACCGCAGAATGTTAGCGTGCTCACCTTCTTATTTTCCCTGGAGGGAAAATGTCCCGCGTATCACAGGCGAGGAGCCTGGGTAAATATTTCCTGTTAGTCGATAACATGCTGGTCGTGCTCGGCTTTTTTGTCGTGTTCCCTCTCATCTCGATCCGCTTTGTCGATCAAATGGGCTGGGCGGCGGTAATGGTCGGTATTGCCCTGGGACTGCGTCAGTTTGTCCAGCAGGGTCTGGGCGTCTTTGGCGGCGCGATCGCTGACCGCTTTGGCGCTAAACCGATGATCGTGACCGGTATGCTGCTCCGCGCGGCAGGCTTTGCCACGATGGCCGTAGCCCACGAGCCCTGGCTGCTCTGGTTTTCCTGCTTCCTCTCCGGTATCGGCGGCACGCTGTTTGACCCGCCCCGTACCGCGCTGGTGGTGAAGCTGATTCGCCCGCAGCACCGGGGGCGTTTCTTCTCCATTCTGATGATGCAGGACAGTGCCGGCGCGGTGGTTGGCGCATTGCTGGGAAGCTGGCTGCTGCAGTACGATTTCCGTCTGGTCTGTGCGGCCGGGGCGGTACTCTTTATTCTGTGCGCGCTGTTTAACGGTCTCTATCTTCCCGCCTGGAAACTGTCGACGGTAAAAGCGCCGGTGCGCGAAGGGCTAGGTCGCGTGCTTCGCGACAAGCGTTTTGTCACCTACGTATTGACCCTGACCGGGTATTACATGCTGGCCGTGCAGGTGATGCTGATGCTGCCGATCATGGTAAACGATATTGCGGGCACGCCTGCTGCCGTTAAATGGATGTACGCCATTGAAGCCTGCCTGTCACTGACGCTGCTCTACCCCATCGCCCGCTGGAGCGAACGGCGTTTTCGCCTGGAACATCGCCTGATGGCCGGGCTGTTTCTGATGACGCTGAGCATGATGCCGATCGGTCTGGTGAGCTCGCTCCAGCAGCTGTTTACGCTGATTTGCACCTTCTATATCGGCTCCATCATCGCCGAGCCCGCCCGGGAAACGCTGAGCGCCTCGCTTGCGGACGCGCGTGCCCGCGGCAGCTATATGGGATTCAGCCGACTCGGTCTGGCCTTTGGTGGCGCGTTAGGCTACACCGGCGGCGGCTGGCTGTTCGATGCCGGTAAAGCGCTGAATCAACCGGAACTGCCGTGGATGATGCTCGGCGCAGTGGGCTTTATGACGTTACTGGCCCTCTGGTGGCAGTTCAGCCAGAAGCGCAGCGCGAGCGGTATGCTCGAGCCCGGCGCATAATCCTTCTCGTTGGCGGGAGAACTCTCCCGCCTCACTTCTCAGTATTTTCTGCTGGTTTCTGCCATTTCACACTGACATACTGACGCTACAGGACAGAAGCGCCGATTTTTCGTTGAGGAACACCATGAAGAAAATTGTCATTGCCGCCGCATTTATCGTTAGCGGCCTGCTGGTGGGCTGCAATCAGCTTACGCAATACACCGTCAGTGAACAGGAAATTAATCAGGCGCTGGAAAAACATAACAATTTCTCCAAAGACATTGGTGTGCCAGGCCTTGCCGATGCGCATATCATTCTCACCAATCTCACCAGCCAGATTGGTCGTGAAGAGCCCAATAAAGTCACCCTCGCCGGGGATGCCAGCCTTGATATGACCTCCCTTTTTGGCAACCAGAAAGCCAACATCAAGCTCAAGCTGAAGGCACTTCCGGTTTTCAACAAAGAGAAGGGCGCGATTTTCCTGCAGGAGATGGAAGTGGTCGATGCGCAGGTTTCACCGGACAAGATGGCACCGGTTCTGCAAACCCTGATGCCCTATCTGAACCAGTCACTGCGTAACTATTTCAATCAGCAACCGGCGTATGTCTTGAGCGAAGACAAAAGTAAGGGTGAAGCCCTTGCGAAAAAATACGCAAAAGTGATAGAGGTGAAACCGGGAGAAATCATCATTCCTTTCACCGATTAACCTGAAGGGCGCTGCGGCGCCCTTTTTTTTACGGAAAAGTGTGCAAACGAAAACGTTTCCGCTTATGATTTGTGTCCGGCAAAAACAGCCATCCTTATGACTGATTCCTGACAAGCCGGAGCTTCCATGACTGCACAACCCCAGGTTCTTAAAATCCGCCGCCCTGACGACTGGCATATCCATCTGCGCGATGGCGATATGCTGAAAACCGTCGTGCCTTATACCAGTGAAATTTATGGCCGCGCGATTGTCATGCCAAACCTGGTTCCGCCAGTCACCACCGTCGATGCCGCGATTGCCTACCGCCAGCGCATTCTGGATGCCGTCCCGGCTGGACATGATTTCACCCCGCTGATGACCTGCTATCTGACCGATACTCTCGATCCGGACGAAGTTGAGCGCGGGTTTAACGAAGGCGTTTTTACGGCGGCGAAACTCTATCCTGCAAACGCCACCACCAACTCCAGCCACGGCGTCACCAGCATTGATGCCATCATGCCGGTGCTGGAACGTATGCAGAAACTGGGCATGCCGTTGCTGGTACACGGCGAAGTCACGCATGCCGAGATTGATATCTTCGACCGTGAAGCCCGCTTTATCGAGACCGTGATGGAACCGCTGCGTCAGCGCCTGCCTGCGCTTAAAGTGGTCTTTGAACATATCACCACCAAAGACGCCGCAGAATATGTGCGTGACGGCAACGAGTTGATTGCCGCCACCATCACCCCACAGCATCTGATGTTTAACCGTAACCACATGCTGGTAGGCGGGGTACGCCCTCACCTGTACTGCCTGCCGATCCTTAAGCGCAACGTTCACCAGCAGGCGCTGCGCGAACTGGTTGCCAGCGGTTTCTCACGCGCTTTCCTCGGCACAGACTCCGCGCCTCACGCCCGCCATCGTAAAGAGGCGAGCTGCGGCTGCGCAGGCTGTTTCAACGCCCCTACGGCCCTTGCCAGCTATGCAACGGTATTTGAAGAGATGGACGCGCTGGAACATTTCGAAGCGTTCTGCTCCCTCAACGGCCCGCGTTTTTACGGCCTGCCGGTCAATGACACGTTCATTGAACTGGAGCGCAAAGCGAGCCAGGTGGAGGCGTCCATTGCCCTGATGGATGATACGCTGATCCCCTTCCTGGCAGGCGAAACTGTCAACTGGACGGTAAAACGCTAAAAAATCAACGCTCCTTGTTGTCAAACGAACAATATGCCTGTATAAATAAACAGTATATTACACAGGGGGCATTTATGCGTATTGAAGTCACCATAGCCAAAACTACCGTTCTGCCTGCTGGCGCGCTTGACGCACTGGCAGGCGAATTATCCCGTCGTATTCATAACACCTTCCCCGACAATGCAGGCGCCGTCACTGTTCGTTACGCCGCGGCGAACAACCTTTCCGTCATTGGCGGTGCAAAAGAAGATAAAGATCGCATCAGCGAAATCCTGCAGGAAACGTGGGAGAGCGCTGACGACTGGTTCATCACAGATTAACACTGCTCCCTCATTGTGTTTTTTGCCGGGTCGCCCCGGCTTTTTTTTGCCTGAAATTCCAGAAAGTTCAAAATAATTCGGCAACTTCTTTAAAAATCGTGAACAAGATGGTGTTTTATTGCTCGAACAATCCTAAAAAGCAGAAAAATGTGTTGCTAGCTGTTTATTTTTCCCTTAGGAACCCTTATTACTTGTATACTGAAGTTGCTTTCAGAAAAACATGCATTGAACCTCGAAGTCGTTGTCTTCTAACACGCATTATGGGGGTTATAATGGAAAAGAATAGCGAAGTCATCCAGACCCACCCACTCGTTGGCTGGGATATCAGTACCGTAGACAGCTACGATGCACTGATGCTGCGTTTGCACTACCAGACCCCAAATCAGCTGAACCGTGAAGAAGCGGAAGTTGGACAGACGCTGTGGCTTACGACAGACGTCGCCCGTCAGTTTATTTCTATTTTAGAGGCAGGAATTGCAAAAATAGAATCTGGCGACTATCAGGAAAATGAGTATAAACGGCACTAACCGAATGCTCACTTTTCTTTCAACAGGCACCCACGCGGTGCCTTATTTATTTCCCGCTTGTTTGCACCCGCTTTGTTAATTACTCTGCTAAAAAAAACGTACGTGACGAGATGCATATGAGATATGACCTAATCATTATTGGCAGTGGCTCCGTAGGATCGGCCGCCGGGTATTACGCGACACAGGCAGGACTCAATGTCCTGATGATTGACTCTCACCTGCCGCCCCATAGCGAAGGTAGCCACCACGGCGACACTCGTCTCATTCGCCATGCCTATGGCGAGGGGGAACGCTATGTTCCGCTGGTGCTTCGTGCCCAGACGCTGTGGGACGCGCTGGCTAAAGAGACTGAAGAGCGCATTTTCGAACGCACGGGCGTCATCAATCTTGGCCCGGCCCGTTCGGAATTTCTGGCTAATGTGGAACGCAGCGCAAAGGCCTTTAATCTGGAGGTTGAGAAGCTGGACGCGTCGGCTATCACCGCGCGCTGGCCAGAAATTACCGTCCCGGACGATTATATTGGCCTCTTTGAAGCCAACTCCGGGGTGTTGCACTGTGAAACCGCCATCAAAACCTGGATCGACCTTGCCGCCAAAGCGGGCTGTGCGCAGCTGTTCAACTGTCCGGTGGAGGCCATCACGCATAACGCAGATGGCGTGACGGTAACGACTCTGGACGGTGAATATTCGGCGTCTCGTTTGCTTATCAGCGCAGGAACCTGGGTCACCCGCCTGCTGCCAGACCTGCCAATCCAGCCCGTGCGTAAGGTCTTTTCGTGGTTCCAGTCGGATGGTCGCTACAGTGCCCAGAATAAATTCCCGGCGTTCACCGGCGAGTTGCCCAATGGCGATCAGTTCTACGGTTTCCCTTCCGAAAAAGACGCGCTCAAGATTGGAAAACACAACGGGGGGCAAGTTATCTCCTCACCTGACGAGCGTAAACCGTTTGGTGCTTGTCCGCAGGATGGTTCAGAAGCCTTCTCGTTCCTGCGCAATATTCTCCCGGGCGTGGGTGGCCTGCTCTACGGCGCGGCCTGCACCTACGACAACACGCCAGATGAAGACTTTATCATTGATACGCTGCCAGGACATGACAACACCCTGCTCATTACCGGGCTGAGCGGACACGGATTTAAGTTCGCTTCCGTGCTGGGTGAAATCGCCGCGCAATTTGCTCAGGGTATCACGCCTCAGTTTGATCTGACGCCCTTCTCACTCGCGCGTTTTAACGGATAATCGCTATGGGCTCCGGACAGTTCGGGGCCCGTTTTCTTTACGGTGAATCATGGGGCATTATGCGCAGAATCGTGAGTTTTCTCGTCAATAATATTCGCGAACATTTTATGCTCTATATCTTACTGTGGGCACTACTTGCGATCGTTGATTTTATTTACATTGTATTTTATTGAAAGCGTTGACTGACATTTATTGACGTTACTTTATGTTTATTTAATCTCTTTCCCCCTGCTTATTCCGCCTTGCACGAAGCCTTTGAATTACCTTTGCGGTTCCTTGTCAAAATTGCTGAAATAAATAAAATAAAAATCCATATACTCTTATTTCAGTTGCAATATCTTGCCTTCCCGTTCATTTTTACGTTTCGGTTAATTTGAAAATGGACATTCTGATGCAATTGCGTAACTCCTCCCGGCGCTACGGAATAATATCCATAAGTTTGCACTGGATATTTGCCATTGCCGTCTATGGCATGTTCGGGCTTGGACTCTGGATGGTCACGCTCAGCTATTACGACGGCTGGTATCACCAGGCGCCGGAGTTGCATAAAAGCATCGGCGTTTTGCTGATGCTGGGGCTGATTTTCCGCGTGATATGGCGACATATCTCCCCGCCACCTGCAGCACCAAAGACCCACAGTAAATTAACCCGTTTCAGTGCTGTCGCCGCGCATATTGCGCTTTATGCGCTGCTCTTCGCCATTCTGATCAGCGGCTATCTCATTTCGACGGCAGACGGCAAGCCGATCAGCGTTTTTGGTCTGTTCGAGGTGCCAGCAACGCTCAGTGATGCTGGGGTTCAGGCCGACACGGCGGGGGTGGTCCACCTCTGGCTTGCCTGGAGCGTGGTGATCCTGTCCGTGCTGCACGGACTTGCCGCCCTTAAACACCACTTTATTGATAAAGACGATACGCTCAAGCGCATGCTTGGCCGCTCGTCAGTTGACTCTGGAGTATAAAATGAAAAAACACCTGCTTGGTATCGCACTGGGCTCTCTGTTATTCACCACCGGTTCCGCCGTGGCGGCGGATTATAAAATTGATAAAGAGGGCCAGCACGCGTTCGTCAATTTCCGTATTCAGCATCTGGGATACAGCTGGCTGTACGGTACCTTTAAAGATTTTGACGGCACATTCACCTTTGACGAGAAAAATCCTGCGGTGGATAAAGTCAATGTGACCATTAATACCAACAGCGTTGACACCAATCATGCTGAGCGCGATAAACACCTGCGCAGCGCAGAGTTCCTGAACGTCACTAAATTCCCGAAAGCGACTTTCACCTCTACGGACGTGAAAAAAGACGGTGATAAGTTGAATATTACCGGTAATCTTACCCTGAATGGCGTTACGAAACCCGTGACTCTGGATGCAAAATTGATCGGCCAGGGTGACGATCCGTGGGGGGGTAAACGCGCAGGTTTTGAAGCGGCAGGAAAAATTCACCTGAAAGATTTTAATATCACAACGGATTTGGGTCCGGCGTCTCAGGATGTTGAGCTGGTTATTTCTGTTGAAGGTGTGCAGCAGAAGTCATAATAGATTCGCCCGGCAGGATCTCGCCTGCCGGGCGTTATTATCATTCCGGGTCGGGAATACCCAGTTTGGTATTCAGACGGCCGCGTGATTTATTAAAAATCTTATTGCCGTTTTCTCGTCCCGCACGACGCCGACGCTGCTCTTCTTCCGGCAGAATACTCTCTTCACTGCACAGTTCACTGCAGCAGCCGTTAAACTTCTCGGCACAGGCAGGGCACTGGATGAAGAGCAGATGGCAACCGTCGTTTTTACAGTTGGTATGGGTATCGCACGGCGCACCGCACTGGTGGCACTGGGCAATAACGTCTTCCGAAATACGCTCACCCATACGCTCGTCAAAGACAAAGTTTTTCCCGATAAAACGCACCGGTAAACCCTGCTCGCGGGCGCGGCGGGCGTACTCGATAATGCCGCCTTCAATGTGCCAGACCTTATTAAAGCCGTTATGCTTCATCCAGGCACTGGCCTTCTCGCAGCGGATGCCGCCGGTGCAGTACATAACGATTTTTTTATCTTTATGCTCCTGCATCATCTCAACCGCTTTAGGCAGTTGCTCGCGGAAGGTATCGGCCGGGATTTCCATCGCGTTCTCGAAATGCCCCACTTCGTATTCATAGTGGTTACGCATATCAATGAACACGGCATCCGGATCGTCCAGCATCGCATTCACTTCCGCGGCCTTCAGATATTCACCGACGTTCGCCGGGTTAAATTCAGGATCGTCAATACCGTCCGCCACTATGCGTTCACGCACCTTCATGCGCAGCACCCAGAAGGATTTCCCGTCATCGTCCAGGGCAATGTTCAGGCGTAAGCCGTCGAGAGCGGGGTCGAAGCGATAAAGACACTCGCGGAAAGCGCTGACTTTGCTTTCCGGTACGCTAATCTGCGCGTTGATGCCTTCGCGGGCAAGGTAGACGCGCCCGAAAACGTTCAGGGCTGTGAAAGCCTGATAAAGCGCATCGCGGGTCGCCTGCGGATCGTCGATCGTGAAGTATTTATAGAAAGAGATGGTTGTGCGCGGTTCGGTTTCAGCCAACATACGCGCTCTTAACATCTCATTCGACACGCGGTTGTGTAACACTGGCATGGTGTACAGTCCTGGAATCGTTAGAGAGAATGAAAAATCGGTCGGCATCATATAGCAAACAAAACCAATTTACATCCACACAATTTACGCTACATTTCACACACCCTGATTAATCAGGTTTAACAATTGCTCTCGTCGTACAGGTTTCGTTGGCAGATATTTTGGCAACGTCTCAAAAAATGCGACAATAGCGAAACAGGACGTTTGAACACAGGAAAGACATGACCCAGTTACCCAAATTTACCGTCGCCCTTTTGCACCCTCGCTATTGGATGACCTGGCTTGGCATTGGCTTTTTATGGCTACTGGTACAGCTTCCCTACCCTGTTATCTTCCGGTTAGGTAAATCGTTAGGCCGAATCGCGCTAACGTTCATGAAGCGTCGGGCGCGCATCGCGTACCGAAATCTTGAGCTGTGCTTCCCGCAGATGAGCGAGGCAGAGCGCCACGATATGGTCACGAAGAATTTCGAATCCGTCGGTATGGGGCTCATGGAAACCGGTATGGCGTGGTTCTGGTCAGATAAGCGCATGGCGCGCTGGAGCAAAGTGACGGGAACCGGCATGGAGCCCGTGCATACGCTTCAGGCTAACCAGACCGGCGTTCTGCTGATCGGGGTTCATTTTCTGACGCTGGAGATCGGGGCGCGGATGTTTGGCATGCAGGCGCCCGGCATCGGTGTTTATCGTCCAAACGACAACCCGGTTATCGATCTCATTCAGACCAACGGCCGCATGCGCTCCAATAAAAGCATGATCGACCGTAAGGATCTGAAGGGCATGATCCGCGCCCTTAAATCCGGTGAAGTGGTCTGGTATGCTCCCGACCACGACTACGGCCCGCAGTCGAGCGTATTTGTGCCGTTCTTCGCCGTTGAAGAGGCGGCCACCACCACCGGCACCTGGATGCTGGCACGGATGTCCAAAGCCGCCATCGTCCCCTTTGTGCCCCGCCGTATGCCGGATGGCTCAGGCTACGAGCTGATGATGCTCGAACCGGAGCTCGCGCCGCCGTTAGACGATGCAGAAACCACCGCGCGCTGGATGAACAGCGTTGTAGAGAAGTGCATCATGCTGGCCCCTGAGCAGTATATGTGGCTGCATCGCCGCTTTAAAACGCGACCACAGGGCACACCGTCCCGCTATTGATCCTCATGCGGCCCCATTCGGGCCGCCTCCTGTTTTAGCTTTAAAAGCGCTTCCGCATTGCGGCAATCATAACCCAGGCGCATAATTAGCAGGCTTATTACTTTATGCCTCAGGTGCTCAGCACCTCATTATGCGGAATGTTATGTCACCCTCAGATGCCCCCATAAACTGGAAACGTAACCTCACGGTTGCGTGGCTTGGCTGTTTTCTTACCGGTGCGGCGTTCAGCCTGGTTATGCCTTTCCTGCCGCTCTACGTCGAACAACTGGGCGTGACGGGCCACAGCGCGCTCAATATGTGGTCTGGACTGGTCTTCAGCATTACGTTTCTCTTCTCCGCGATTGCCTCACCCTTCTGGGGTGGCCTTGCCGATCGCAAGGGCCGAAAAATTATGCTGCTACGTTCTGCGCTGGGGATGGCCATCATCATGGCGCTGATGGGGGTCGCGCAAAACGTCTGGCAGTTCCTGGTATTGCGGGCATTGCTGGGTTTACTGGGCGGATTTATTCCCAATGCGAATGCCCTGATTGCCACGCAAATTCCGCGCCATAAGAGCGGCTGGGCGCTTGGGACGCTCTCCACCGGTGGCGTAAGTGGCGCCTTGCTGGGGCCACTGGCCGGAGGACTGCTGGCGGATAATTACGGCCTGCGCCCGGTCTTTTTCATCACCGCCAGCGTGCTGTTCCTGTGCTTTATCGTCACTCTGCTCTGTATCCGTGAGAACTTCACGCCTGTCGCCAAAAAAGAGATGCTCCATGCCAGAGACGTGCTGACCTCGCTTAAGAATCCCAGACTGGTGCTGAGCCTGTTCGTCACGACAATGATTATTCAGGTCGCTACCGGCTCGATTGCGCCAATTCTGACGCTCTACGTGCGTGACCTGGCGGGTGATGTCAGTAACATCGCCTTTATCAGCGGGCTGATTGCCTCCGTGCCCGGCGTGGCGGCGCTGCTTAGCGCCCCGAGGCTGGGCAAGCTGGGGGATCGGGTGGGCCCGGAAAAAATTCTGATCTGCGCGCTGGTGATCTCCGTCCTGCTGCTTGTCCCCATGTCGATGGTGCACTCTCCGTGGCAACTGGGGGTTCTGCGCTTTTTACTGGGCGCCGCCGACGGGGCGTTACTGCCCGCCGTACAGACCCTGCTGGTTTACAACTCCACGAACCAGATTGCGGGGCGTATTTTTAGCTATAACCAGTCATTTCGCGATATTGGTAATGTGACCGGACCGCTTCTCGGTGCAGGTATATCCGCCAGCTTTGGTTTCCGCGCCGTCTTTATCGTGACGGCGGGCGTGGTGTTGTTCAACGCGATGTATTCGTGGTTGAGTTTATCCCGCGCGTTACGCCCCACGACAGAATAAGGCGAAAGCCTGACGGCTTATTTTCGCATTCATACTTGCAGAATCCGATCTTCAGCTATTCTTTCCCTGAAACCTTCTGGAAAACAGGGAGACACCAATGACCATGTACGCCACGCTGGAAGAAGCTATTGATGCCGCTCGCGAAGAGTTCCTCGCCGACAATCCCGGTGTTGAGGAAGAAGATGCTGACGTGCAACAACTTAATATCCAAAAATACGTTCTGCAGGACGGGGATATTATGTGGCAGGCCGAATTCTTTGCTGATGAAGGTGAAGAAGGGGAATGTTTGCCGGTCCTGAGCGGTGAAGGCGCGCAGGCCGTCTTTGATGGTGATTATGACGAAATCGAGTTACGGCAGGAGTGGCTGGAAGAGAACACCCTGCACGAGTGGGATGAGGGCGAATTTCAGCTCGAACCCCCGCTGGATACGGAAGAAGGTCAAACCGCAGCCGATGAGTGGGACGAGCGTTGATTTACGCTACTCGTACGGGCCGTGGCTGGCATCGATGGGCAGCAACAGCGTGTCGAAAATCAGCGAAAACGGCAGATCGAGCACGGTCAGGTAGCGCCACGCGGAATCACGCACATCCCATTTCACACCCGGGTAATACTGATTCCCATGGCCCTGCCCTGGAATAGTGCGGCTGATGATGCTGCCGCAGCCGCTAAGCAGGCATGCCATCAGGACGACGATGATTATTCTCATAAGTTACCTCTAAAAAAATACCGGCGATTAAGCCGGTATTTTTATCTGGCGGGTGGCGCTACGCTTACCCGCCCTGGTTAACAACTTACTTCGCCTTCAGTGCAAGCGGATTCAGCTTCACGTCTTTGTAGTAGTTCACCCACGAAGAATACTTTTCCGGAGCGGACCATACGCGATAGTGAAGCCTTGCCATCGTGACCGGATCGCTCAGCAGCACCAGACGACGGTCGCGGTTGAGTTTTTCCGGCGTCTCGTTAAGCGCCTGCTCAACGTGACGATCGCGGGCAATCTCCAGCACATGACTTGCACGGTGACGCGCCGTCGCCATGGCTGTTGCCAGGGCGTTAAATGACGGGTTAAACACGGCGTGCATAAAGCCATCATCCAGCGTGCGATTGCGGTTCTGCTCCAGATAGGTATCGGTATCCACCAGCACCTTCGGCGGGGAGTACTCTTCCGGGATCAGGAACAGTTTCCAGCGTTTAGTCCGCAGTCCCACCGTTGAACGGCTGGAGATCACAGAGACGAACGGCGACAGGATCAGCGAGAAGACAATCGGCGCCAGCCAGAACAGGAAGCGCAGATCCAGCCAGGCCATGCCCGCCGCCCACACGAGACCCAGCAGCAGCTGAGAACCGTGACGCATGAAGGCTTCGCCCCACGGCGTGGAGTCGTCATCACGCTGCGGTGAGTTCCAGACCACTTCCCAGCCCAGGAACGCACTGACCACAAACACGGTGTGGAACAGCATACGCACCGGTGCCAGCAGCACAGAGAACAGCACTTCCAGCAGCAGTGAAAGGGTCACGCGGAAGAAACCGCCGTACTCTTTCGAACCTTTGCACCAGATCAGGATGATACTGAGCAGCTTAGGCAGGAACAGCAGCACCATGGTAGACGCAAACAGCGCAATTGCCAGCTCCGGACGCCACTGCGGCCACACCGGGAACAGCTGGCGCGGTTGCAGGAAGTATTGCGGCTCCGTCAAAGCATGGACGACCTGCAATGCAGTAGAGAGCGCAAGGAACATGAACCACAGCGGTGCAGAGAGATAAGACATCACGCCCGTCAGGAACACCGCGCGGTGAACCGGGTGCATCCCTTTGACAAGGAACAGGCGGAAGTTCATCAGGTTGCCGTGACACCAGCGGCGGTCACGCTTGAGCTCATCCAGCAGGTTCGGTGGCAGCTCTTCGTACGATCCCGGGAGGTCGTAGGCAATCCAGACGCCCCAGCCCGCACGACGCATCAGCGCAGCTTCCACGAAGTCATGCGACAGAATAGAACCGGCAAACGAACCCTCACCTGGCAGCGGCGCCAGAGCACAGTGTTCAATGAACGGCTTCACGCGAATAATGGCGTTGTGACCCCAGTAGTGCGATTCACCCAACTGCCAGAAGTGCAGACCGGCAGTAAACAGCGGCCCGTAAACACGGGTGGCAAACTGCTGGCAGCGCGCATAAAGCGTGTCCATACCGGACGCTTTTGGCGAAGACTGAATGATCCCCGCGTTCGGGTTGGCTTCCATCAGACGCACCAGACCGCTCAGGCAGTCACCGCTCATGACGGAGTCCGCATCCAGCACCACCATGTAGCTGTACTGGTTACCCCAGCGACGGCAGAAGTCATCGATGTTACCGCTTTTACGCTTCACACGACGGCGACGACGACGGTAGAAGATCTGGCCTTCGCCCTGCACTTCTGCAATCAGCTCCATCCACGCTTTTTGTTCTGCAACGCAGATATCCGGGTTGTAACTGTCGCTCAGAATATAGACGTCGAAATGCGCCGCGTTGCCGGTCGCCTTGACGGACTCCCAGGTCGCACGCAGGCCCGCAAATACGCGGTCAACGTCTTCGTTACAAATAGGCATAATCAGCGCGGTACGGTGCTCAGGATTGAGGGGTTCATCCCCGACCGTTGACGCTGAAATGCTGTATTTGTCCCGCCCCATCAGCAATTGCAGGAAGCCCATTAGCGCGGTCCAGAAACCGGCCGAAACCCAGCAGAACAGAACTGCAAACAGCAGGAGGATGCCGCTTTGCAGGATATAAGGCAGTAGCTGCATGAAGGAGACCCAGAGATCCTGGCCCATCATGTCCGTTGGGTTAATAAACGCCCAGCCCTGGTAAGGCAGAATGGTTTTCATGTACCAGGTCGCGACAACCGTTTGTGCCAGCGTCAGAAGCAGCAGGATGTAACGGCGAATAGTCCCCACGGTACGCCATTTCTGCTCAGAGGCCTGCTCTTCTTTCGTCAGGCGTGACAGATAGCGCGGCGTCACATCACGCCCACGCAGGCGATCCCAGAAGCGGCCAACCGGGTTGGTGCGCCATGGATCGGGGAACATAGAGGAACGCGTCGCCTTCGGCATCGCCTGAAGCTGATCGCGTCCTTCGTCGTCTTTAATCAACTGCCCTTCTGCCAGCGAGTCTGGCCATGCCTGCTCCAGACGCGCTTTTACTGACCCCAGCGGCGTATCATCATCACGGGAAAACTGACGATGTTCACCATCCAGCGCGGTGTGAACCGCGCGGATGTCGCTCTTAGGCAGCGCCGCTTTTTCGATATCCGTCAGCGGCATGGCATCAATATATTCAGATGTATTATTCATTGGCAGGTAGCTGATAGCTCCAGGTTTCACTCAGCGGCTGATCGTCACTGACCAGCGCAGCACGCATTTCAGTGGTCTGTTTCGGATCTTTCACTTTCACGCGCAGGGTCAGACGCCAGCCTTTGGTTACCGGATTGTAACGCACCGTGTTTTCAACGATTTCACCGTTATCACCAATGCTGGCCTGAGCCGACACCGCCGTATCCGGAGACAGTTTCTTCATATCCTGGCCTGTGAAGTCCACGACAAACGCCACGGTACCGTCAGGCTGACGGATAAGGTTAGACTGCTTCACATCACCCGTTGAGCGGCGAGTCTGCATCACATACGCGTTATCCGGCGCATGCAGCTTATCTTCGTCGCGGCTGAAGGTAATGGTGTACTTGAAGTTCATCTCTTTGCCGGCTTCCGGCAGTTGATCCGGCGTCCAGTAAGCGACGATGTTATCGTTGGTTTCGTCGTTGGTTGGAATTTCAACCAGCTCTACCTTGCCTTTACCCCAGTCGCCTTTCGGCGTAACCCAAGCGCTTGGACGCAGGTCATAACGATCGTCCAAATCTTCGAAGCGAGAGAACTGACGGCCACGCTGCAGCAGGCCAAAGCCCTGCGGGTTTTCCATCGCAAAGCTGCTTACTGCCAGATGTTTCGGATTATTCAGCGGACGCCAGATCCACTCACCGTTACCGGCATGAATAGACAGACCATTGGAGTCATGCAGTTCCGGGCGGAAGTTGGTTGCCGGCGACGGCTGGTTTGGCCCAAACAGGAACATACTGGTAAGCGGCGCAACGCCCAGTTTGCCCACTTTGTCACGCAGATAGACTTTAGACTGCACGTCAACGACCGTGTCACGACCCGGCATAATCACAAAGCGATAGGCACCGGTTGCGCGCGGAGAGTCCAGCAGCGCATAAATAGTCAGACGTTTGTCCGTTGGTTTTGGACGTTCAATCCAGAACTCGCGGAAACGCGGAAACTCTTCCCCTGATGGCAGCGCGGTATCAATGGCCAGACCACGCGCAGAAAGCCCGTACACCTGCCCCGCGCCAATCACGCGGAAGTAGCTGGCGCCAAGCATGCTGACGATTTCGTCGTTTTTATCTTTGCTGTTAATCGGGTAAAGCACCTTGAAGCCTGCGAAGCCCAGGTCTTTCACCGTATCTTTGTCGTGTTGCACATTGCCAAAATTGAAGTAATCCGGGCTGTACTTGATCTTACGTACCGCGGTCGCCGTCACTTCATTGATGGCAACAGGCGTGTCGAAGTACATACCCTGATGATAAAATTCAAGCTTGAACGGGGTTTTAATGTTGTTCCAGTACGCTTTATCGTGATTGAACTGGATCTGCTGATAGTCCGCATACTTCATGTCGCGGAAAACGGAGGGCAAGTTACTTTTCGGCGCTTCGTAGCTCTTGCCTGCCATCGATTTTGCCTGTTTTGCGACATCGTCGATGTTAAAGGCCAGTGCCGATGAGGTATACAGTGATAACACGACTGCAGCACCCACCCAACGCATTTTCATCATCTGTGGTTTATGTTTCATAATAAGTAAGCACTTCCCCCTTTGTGTGCTTATATCGATCCGATCCATTTTAATGGAAACTCAGGCAATCCGACAACATAATCACTGCTTTGTTCAGCTACTGGCTCATGGATTAAGCAAATGAAAGAACCCGCGATTCACTTTGCGTGCTTATCCTGGAGACAGTGTGTCGGTCTTGGTGTAGGGTTGGCGTCGAATGTAACCATTATGAGTCTTAGGGATAAGACGAAAAGTCTGAGAATGCACAAAGTTATATGAGCACATCACCAACAGAACGTGAATATTTCCTCGACTCGATCCGGGCATGGCTGATGCTATTGGGGATCCCCTTTCACATTTCACTGATTTACTCCAGCCACACGTGGCATGTTAATAGCCAGATGCCCTCCTGGTGGCTCACGCTGTTTAATGACTTTATTCACGCCTTCCGTATGCAGGTGTTTTTTGTCATTTCAGGCTATTTCTCCTACATGCTTTTTTTACGCTATCCGCTGAAGCGCTGGTGGAAAGTCCGCGTAGAGCGCGTGGGTATTCCTATGTTGACCGCCATCCCGCTGCTGACGCTGCCGCAGTTCATTATGCTGCAGTATGTTAAAGGCAAAGCAGAGAACTGGCCGAATCTTACGCTGTATGAAAAGTACAATACGCTGGTCTGGGAACTGGTGTCTCACCTCTGGTTCCTGCTGGTACTGGTGGTACTGACCACGGTCAGCCTGGTGATCTTTAGCCGTCTGCGCCGTCATTTAAGCACGACCGCTGACGCCTTCTTCGCCAACGTCACGCTGGGCAAACTGTCGGTGCTCTTTTTGCTGCTTGGCGTTGCTTATGCCGCCGTGAGACGCACTCTGTTTATCGTCTACCCACCGATACTGAGCGACGGGTTGTTTAATTTTGTGGTGATGCAGTCGCTGTTCTACATTCCGTTCTTTTTAATTGGCGCACTGGCGTTTATTTATCCGAAGCTTAAAGCCTTGTTTACCACACCGTCACCGTGGTGCGCAGTGGGTGCCGCCTTCGCGTTTGCGGCCTATCTGCTGAACCAGCGCTACGGTAGCGGCGACGCCTGGATGTATGAAACGGAAAGCGTGATCACTATGCTGCTGGGCTTGTGGATGGTGAATGTGGTGTTCGCACTCGGCCACCGCTTGCTGAACTTTAAGTCCAGCCGCGTGACCTACTTCGTCAATGCTTCACTGTTTATCTATCTGGTGCATCACCCGTTGACGCTGTTCTTCGGGGCTTACATCACGCCGCATATCGCCTCTAACACGCTGGGCTTCTTTACCGGACTGGTGTTTGTGGTGGGCGTGGCGATCGTGCTCTACGAGATCCATCTGCGGATCCCTCTCCTGCGTTTCCTGTTTTCAGGCAAACCCCAGACGAAAACTGCCTGAGCAGCGTGGCGCACTGACGGTGCGCCACGTTTGTTTCAACTCTCCAGCGCTTGTCTGCGCTGCGCCAACAACCGCTGATACAGATGCAGGGTGTCTTCATCAAAACAGACAAAGGTCACCTTCTCTGGCAGCGGTTTCAGCGACAGGTAGCGGTAAACGGTTTCTACCGCGATGGTCGCCGCTGCCGCCTTGGGATAACCATACACGCCGGTACTAATTGCCGGAAACGCCATCGTTTTGTAGCCGTTGTCGGCGGCAAGCCGTAGACAGTTTCGGTATGCCTCTTCCAGCAGACTCGCTTCATGGTGGTCGCCGCCCTGCCATACTGGGCCAACGGCGTGAATCACCGCTTTGGCCGGAAGGTTGCCCGCAAGCGTAATCACCGCATGGCCCGGCGGGCATTCGCCCTGTTGCTGACGCACGATTTTACAGGCTTCCAGCAGCTGCGGTCCGGCAGCGCGGTGAATAGCACCGTCAACCCCGCCTCCCCCCATCAGGGAAGGATTGGCCGCATTGACGATGACATCGACATGCTGGGTCGTAATATCGCCATGAATCACTTCAATTTGCGGTTTCATAAAAGCCCTCTGCTACCCGCCTTTTTCTTAAGTGTATCGCAGAGGGGTTATTGAGAAAAACGATCGGCGGTAAAACACGAATTAGCGGTACTGGATCTGAACCACTGCGAGCGTTTTTTCAGGATTAAGGTATTTCATATCCACTGTCGCCAGGCTGGAAGGTGTCGTCATGCCGTTCAGCGCATCGTCGTAACTGACCATACGGGTTTGCATACGGTTTTTATCCGGGCACGATACCGCCAGCTGCCGATGTTGCTGCGTAACTTCACACGGGTCAGCAACGATTGCACCGCGAAAGTGAATGACGCCCCCTTCCGCAAAAGTGGCCGAATGCGCAGGAACGATAAAGGCAGAAACGAGCAGGCCCAAACCTGAAATAAGATGTGCAAAATTGTGGGTCACGATAGGTACTCCTCAATGAAAATCGTCCATGAGGGGCAAACGCGCTTCATTATGTTACCGAAGTGTCACGTTACGGAACATTACGACACAGTTCCTGATAACAGCATAGCTCAACGGCACAGACCCGCCACCTTCGCAACATATTGATATTATGAATGATTAGAGCGCGCGCCCTCCAGGCGACCACTGTTGTGATAAATGAAGTGCTTTTCCATCAGTGACGGTTACCACGATCGTTACCGTGTCTCCCGCAGAGATATTTAAACTCAAGCGCATTAAATCAATCGCCTGATTAGCGGGGATAAAAAGTGTGTTTTGCTGGCGGGATGAACTTTGTCCACTCTGCCCTTCGCGCAAAGAAACAATCTGGACCTGACAATCACACGATTCCGTCAACGTGACCTGCGGAATAATGGTGGTCATATTGCCCTGCTGTGAGGTTTGAAAGGTTATCTGGCTCGACAGCGCGGCGAGGAGAATTAAGGTATTCATAATTAACTCCCGAAAAAAAACAGGGCATCAGCCCTGTTTTTTGTAGCACAGATGTCAGTATCAGTACTGATGAGCTGTCGCGTGGTTACCAAAGCCAATCTGGGTAACGTTGACGGTGGAGTTAGACGCCGTCTGGTCTACCAGTGCGCCGTTAAGGCCACCGTACTGGCTGACATTCATCACGGAATCTTTACTGTTCCACTGATCAAGTGTCGCACTGTTGCCAAATCCGTTCTGGGTCAGGTTAATGCTACTGTCGTCAGACCCCTGGCCAACGTCAGCGCCGTTACCGCCACCGGTCTGGCTAATATTCAGAACTGAATTTCTGGCATCAGTCTGCAGGGCCAGCGCGGAGTTACCGCCACCATTCTGGTAAATATTCAGGGTTGAATTTGGGCCACCGTATCCGCCATGACCATGTCCATGACCCCATCCGCCCTGGTTAATCATACCAGCCATAGCACTACCAGAAACTACGATTGCTGCAAGTGCTGCCACTTTGATAAATTTCATGGTAAACCCCCATCGGATTGATTAAAGTCGTCGCGAAATAACTAGCGTTGAATAACGCGAATTGCCATCTGCGACTGTTTCTGCACTACAACTGCGGTTTTCTGCGTACCGTACTGCGTAATATTTGCTCTATTACCCGACCCTTTCTGGATAATTTTTGCACTGTTACCATATCCATCTTGCGTAATACCTGCATCGTTCCCGTTACCGCTCTGATCGATCCAGGCAATATTGTAAGTCCCTGATTGATCAACTCTCGCTCTGTTGCCTGCACCATCCTGGGAAACGACTGACAAGAGTTTCGACCCTTCCTGGCGAATCTGAGCGTCATTAAATACGCCCTGTTGACCAATAATGGCTGCCTGATTTAATGATGAACGACTTAATTCATTAACCGCAAAATTATATTCAGCATTCGCCAAATCAGTATTAGCCGCGGTTACAAATCCAGGCAGACCCAGTAATGTAAACATCAAAAATAACGATGTGTTTTTCATGTTGTCACCCTGGACCCGGCTACCTGAAAACACCCTGTTCGTATTTCGTGTTAAACGACTCGTTTTTTTGTTAACGCGTCGTTACGGTGAAGAGTATGTCCGCTGAAACATTTTAAATATCTCACCCGCGTGGCTTATTTTTATTTATCAGGTCACCACAAAGTCGTAATTTGCAGAAAAAATACACATTACACAGGCTGGTTTAATTTTTATAGAATATTTATGCGCGTTGTGTCGTACAACGACGACAAGCCTGCCCACGCTTCCCTCCGCGTTGTTTAAGCGTAACGGCAGGATGGCATTTTGTTCATCACGTGACACAGGACGTGTTTTCTTAAGCCAGAGAGAGGAGAACATTATGGCTTAGAAAGTATCAGTTACTCATACCAAAGCTTAACGTCTCCAAAATAAAAATTAAGACATAAAATCAACCAGTTAATAAAATTTGTATGATTTTTAAAATCTGTGCACGCCTATTTATATGTACAACTTTCATATCAAATAACAACATTCAAAACAGCCAATATTCACAAATTAATATTGATTTTTACATCTTGTTACATGATTAACACTTGCTTTAAACTTCGTAAAAGCTAGATTGAAATTAGCTGTACGAAATTGGTTTTATATTTACCTCCCTGTGGAGGTTATGTTCTGATTCTACACACAGCAGTGCAACATCTGTCAGTACTTCTGGTGCCTTCCTCTTTTCAGGAGGGCAGCTGTCAGGTGCCAAAAATAAGTGGGGTTTCATCATGTATAATGAAGTCCATAGTTTACATGGTCATACATTACTGTTGATCACAAAACCTTCTCTGCAAGCGACAGCTTTATTACAACATTTAAAGCAATCTTTATCATTGAACGGGAAATTGCATAATATTCAACGTTCTTTTGATGATATTGCGCCTGGCAGCATCATTCTGTTTGATATGATGGAAGCTGATAAGAAGCTTATCCATTACTGGCAAGATAACTTAAGCAGGAAAAACAATAATATCCGCGTGTTATTATTGAACACTCCTGATGAATACCCTTTCAGAGATATTGAAAGCTGGCCGCATATCAATGGCGTGTTCTACGTTACTGAAGAAGAAGGCCGGGTGGTAGAGGGTCTGCAGGGCATATTGCGCGGAGAGTGTTATTTCTCGCAAAAGCTGGCCAGCTACCTCATCACGCACTCCGGTAACTACCGCTATAACAGTTCGGAATCCGCGCTGCTCACGCACCGTGAAAAAGAGATCCTGAACAAACTACGCATTGGTGCTTCAAATATTGAAATCGCCCGTTCGTTATTTATCAGCGAAAATACGGTAAAGACGCACCTTTATAATCTTTTCAAGAAGATAGCTGTTAAAAATCGAACTCAGGCTGTTTCATGGGCAAACGATAACCTCAGGCGTTAATCACATGAAGCGCACGTTGAGTTGGATCGCCGCAGCGAGTTTCTTGCTCGCTGCAGGGAACCTGCAGGCTGTCGAGGTCGAAGTTCCCGGATTGTTAACTGACCACACAGTCTCATCGATCGGGCACAGTTTTTACCGGGCCTTCAGTGATAAATGGGACAGTACCTACACGGGTAATTTAACAATCAACGAGCGGCCCAGTGCACGTTGGGGAAGCTGGATAACCATCACGGCTAATCAGGACGTTATTTATCAAACGTTTTTATTCCCCTCGAAAACAGACTTCGATAAAAACGTGGCCTTAGCACTGGCTCAAACTGAAGATGCTATTAATCGCCTGCAAATAGACAAAGCGCTATTAAGCACCAGCGATTTAGCAAAAGATGAGTTCTAGCGAACCGATATGCGGAGGCTGTCATGCGTATTGCATATGCAGTTGTTTCGATAATGCTTATTACCCCTCTTTGCTGGGGCGGAAATATGACGTTCCAGTTCCGTAACCCCAACTTTGGCGGTAACCCTAACAACGGTGCGTTCCTGCTGAATGAAGCTCAGGCGCAAAACTCCTATAAAGATCCCAGTTATAAGGACTTTACCGTTGATACCCCTTCAGCACTGGATAACTTCACCCAGGCTATCCAGTCGCAAATTTTAGGGGGATTGCTGACAAACATTAACACCGGCAAGCCCGGCCGAATGGTGACCAACGATTTTATTGTCGATATCGCCAACAGAGACGGACAACTTCAGTTGAACGTAACCGATCGTAAAACCGGAAAAACCTCCACCATTGAGGTTTCTGGCCTACAAAGCAATTCAACTGACTTTTAAACAATAGCTAAATAAGGACAACGATCATGCAGCGCTTCCTGATATTTGTTGCAGTGTGCTTATTGAGCGGTTGTTTAACTGCTCCGCCTAAAGAAGCTGCAAAACCAACATTAATGCCTCGGGCTCAGAGTTATCGTGATTTAACCCATTTGCCTTCTCCAACGGGCAAAATATTTGTCTCGGTATACAACATTCAGGATGAAACAGGGCAATTTAAGCCCTACCCGGCCAGTAACTTCTCCACGGCAGTGCCGCAAAGCGCCACCGCCATGCTGGTTACCGCACTCAAGGATTCACACTGGTTTATACCGCTGGAACGCCAGGGGCTACAGAACCTGTTAAATGAACGAAAAATTATTCGTGCTGCACAGGAGAATGGCACCGTCGCGGACAATAACCGAATGCCTCTGCAGTCTCTGGCTGCGGCAAACGTCATGATCGAAGGCTCGATTATCGGTTATGAGAGCAACGTTAAATCGGGTGGTGTGGGAGCACGTTACTTTGGGATTGGCGCGGATACCCAGTATCAGCTCGACCAAATTGCCGTTAACCTGCGTGTCGTCAACGTCAGTACCGGTGAAGTGCTCTCCTCGGTAAACACCAGCAAAACGATATTGTCTTATGAAGTCCAGGCGGGGGTATTCCGCTTCATCGACTACCAGCGTTTACTGGAAGGTGAAATTGGTTATACCTCGAATGAACCGGTCATGATGTGTCTGATGTCAGCCATTGAAACCGGCGTGATCTTCCTGATTAACGATGGTATCGATCGCGGGCTGTGGGATCTGCAAAACAAATCAGACGTGCAGAACCCGATCCTGGTGAAATACCGTGATATGTCCGTGCCTCCGGAATCCTGACAGGAAGCGCATAAAAAAGGCGAGATGATTATCTCGCCTTTTTTTATTCACTCACCGCGGTGATGTTTTGCGTTTTTTCCCGTCGCGCCGCCAGCCAGAGACCGCTGTTCTTCATGGCATAGCCAAACAGCAACCCCAGCGCCAGTGAAGGGACGACCAGCTTCCACTCCCCCTGTCCGGCAAAGGTCGCGCACGCCCCCATAAAGGTGCCCGGTACAAACGACAGCAGCAGATGCTTCGCCTGAATACACATCAGGAAGGCAACGACCCCCGTCATGACGTAGCCCAGGATCTCCAGATGCGGCGCCAGCGCGCTGCCTTTGATGATAACCAGCGCCCATATAACGCCGCTCATCAGCGTGCAACCAGAGATAAAGAGCCCTTTCAGCCCTCCCTGCGGGCAGGCGAAATAGGCCGTGCAGCCAAGGAAGCCAGCCCAGCTTAATAAACCAAGAGACACCGCCACCCATCCCCAGATACCGGAGAGAATGCCCGTCGTGATTGCAATACAAAGTAATATGTTCATGGTGCGCATCTTAGCAGATGCGCACCATGGAAATGAGATCAGAAGCACATTACGTGCAAGTTGAAATGTATCGTTGCAGAATTTTTGTGATTTAAATCACTCTTCACTCTCTTCTTCCAGCTCATCCCACATTGCTGCGATGGCGTCGCGCGTCAGCGGAGCCAGCGTTCTCCAGAACGGAGAGGTGGCGTGGGCTTCAACTTTCCCCAGGAAGGTTCCAACCCACGGCAGCAAATACGTCTCGAAGAGAATTTCGATGGCTTCATTTTCATCATCACCCGCGTTGTCTTCGATCCAGGAGGCCGCCAGCAGCAGAGTACCAATATGATCGGCTGGCGTATCGCTCAGCGGCATACCGCGCTCAGAGAGGAATGCCCGCACTTCCGCTTCGGTCGCCCCTTCCTGCCAGGCAGAACGGTAGGGCGAAACGCGGCACTCCTCTCCCACGAACAATGCGTTGTAGTCCGTTGAGATCTGCTGCATATCACAGCTTTTCTGCAGACGTTCCAGTAACTCATCCTGTTCCAGCGGCCAGTTCTGCGCCAGCTTACCCTCGCGAATGAGCGTAAACAGCGGAACCAACAGCGGGTCCTGCGGCTGGCGATAATACAGGGAGCCCAGCACGCGGCAAAGGATGGAGAATTCATTCATTGTGTTATTCCGTTATTCAATTAAAGGTCGGCAAATTCATCAACGGGCGTCATGCCGCGCGACTCCAGGAAGTCGAGCATACGGCGCGGCGTGACGTTCAGGATCTGTGCTTCCGGGAAATTGACGTCCTGCAGCACTTTCATGCACTCGCCAAAATCCCCCAGCGTGAAGGCCGTGTGCGAATCAGAGCCCAGCGCCACCATCCCTCCGGCATCACGCACGGCGGCTGCCACTTCGCGACAGTTGGCTTCACTGCCTTTACGCGAGTGCACGAACGAGGAGTTGTTAATCTCCAGCGCCACACGGTGTTTCGCGGCGGCCTGCGCCACGGCCTGAATATCAATAGGGTATTTAGGATTACCCGGATGGCTGATGATATGCACATTGCCGCTGGCAATGGTGGCAATCATCGCCGCGGTATTGGTCTCTTTATCCTGCGGCGGGAAAACCGGCTCATGGAAACCGGCAAGGATCAGATCTAAGGAGGTCAGCATCGGGCCGGTGCAGTCGATTTCACCGTCGGTGTTTTTGATGTTCGCCTCAATGCCGCGCAGTATCCCAATGCCATCCACCAGACGTGGCCAGATCCGCATATTCACAAAATGCCAGTAGTGCGGCGCATCCGCCATATCCGGGCCGTGATCGGTTATCGCAAAGAGCTTAATACCTTTTAGCTTTGCCTGGGCGATATAATCATGGAGGTTGCTATACGCGTGGGTGCTGGCGACGGTGTGCATATGCAGGTCAACGGGATACATCTTTCTCTCCTCTGCGGTTTTTCCAAAGGATAGCAGTTATCAGCGGCGAATATTAGCAAAAACCCGGCCAACGCCGGGTTTCTCTCAGTAGCCGCGCTGTCGGTCGACCTGACCGGTAACCGCGTTCCCCTTCTCTATTTCACCGATAGTATGCGAGATATAAGCCACCGCCTCAGCCGGTCGCGTCACGGCGGCGACATGCGGGGTCATTGCCACGCGAGGGTGTCGCCATAGAGGGCTTTCTTCAGGCAGCGGCTCACGGCTGTAAACATCCAGCATGGCACCTTTAAGCTTTCCGCTATCCAGCGCCTTCAGCAGATCGGGCTCCACCAGATGCACCCCGCGCGCAAGGTTCATCAGGTAGCTCCGATCGGCCAGCTGATTGAGCAAGGCTTCGTTGATAATCCCCACCGTTTCCGCCGTATTCGGCAGCAGGTTGATCAGCACGCGTGTGCCTTTCAGAAATGCCGGGAGTTCATCCGTTCCGGCAAAACTCTCAACGCCCGGATACGCTTTACGGCTACGGCTCCAGCAGCGTAACGGGAAGCCCCACGGGGCAAGGGCTTCAGCCACCTTTGAGCCCAGCACGCCCGCCCCGAGGATACCGATGGTAAAGTCTTCACGTTGATATTCCGGCAGCGGCTCCCAGTGGGATTGCTGCTTAAAGGCCTGATAATCATCAAAGCGACGGAACCAGTGCAGGACCTGGCTGACGGCATATTCCTGCATTTGCTGGCCCATACCGGTATCTTCCAGGCGGAACAGGGGGATATCTTCCGGCAGCATCTCCGGGTGTGCCTTCAGTTTACTCAGAATGGAATCCACGCCAGCGCCAAGCGCAAACACGGCCTTCAGTTTACGGCCCTGAAGCATCTCAACGGGTGGATGCCAGACCAGCGCATAGTCAGCATGTTCGTTATCGCCCCGCTTCCACTCACGAACGCGCGCGCCCGGCAGTGCTGCCGACAGTGCTTTAATCCAATAAGCCATATCAAAAGTGGGGTGATAGAAGAGTATATCCATAGTCATTCCTGCCTTTTTTCGCGCTGTTTTGTTTTCATTTTCAAATGGATTGTCAGCATAACAAATTTATGGCGCTATGTTATTGCTGATAAAAAAGACGCTTTTCGCACATTTCGGAATCAGGTTGCCTGAAGTTTGTCTAAACACGCTAAATTACTGAAAAAGTGAGTTGACGGCAGTTCGGCTTTTCCTTACATTAGCGCCCGTCCCGGCAACAACGGGATGACAATATGGTGAGGTGTCCGAGTGGCTGAAGGAGCACGCCTGGAAAGTGTGTATACGGCAACGTATCGGGGGTTCGAATCCCCCCCTCACCGCCATATTCAAGATGAGAGCTCGTACGAAAGTACGGGCTTTTTTCTTTTATATTCTCCAGCGGGGGGGATTCGAACTTTGCTTCCTCTGCGGTGATGGTGTCGGGTGGCGCTTCGCTTACCCGACCTACAAAGAATTTACTCCTCCACCATCCGTGCATACTCTTCGGTTAGAAAATCGACCAGCGCCCTGACCGATGGCAGTAGACCGCGCCGCGAAGGATACACCGCGTGGATCACTTCCCGTCTGGGCTCCCAGGCATCCAGAACCCGCACCAATTCCCCTTTCGCCAACTGATCTTTAACCATTAAAATCGGCAACTGCACCACGCCTACGCCCGCCATCGCCGCTTCCCGCAGCGCCAGCATATCGGTAGTTATAAAGCGCGGCGTGTAGTGGATTTCGGCTTTCGCTCCCTCCGGACCGCTCAGATCCCATTTATGCAGTTGCTTGCCCGCCCCCATACTTAAACCCGGCCAGTCACTGAGTTCAGCAGGCATCACCGGGTTGCCCATCCGCTCAATCAACGCCGGGCTCGCCACCAGGCAGTGTCCTCTGTCAGCCAGCACCCTTAACACCAGATCGCTGTCATCAAACGGACGCGGACGAACGCGGATCGCCACGTCAATGCCTTCACCTACCAGGTCAACCCGCCGGTTGGTGGCCTCCAGCTGAAGATTGATCCCCGGGTAACGCGACATAAACCGCGCCAGCATGGGCCCCACATGAACGTGCAGCAACGTTACAGGACACGTTATCCTGACAACACCGCGCGGTTCAGCCTGTAAGGCAGCCACCGCCTCCTCCGCCGCTTCAGCCTCGACCAGCATGGCTTTACAGTGCTGATAGAACGTTTGCCCCACCTCCGTCACCGTAAACTGCCGCGTGGTACGCTGTATCAACCGCACACCCAGTCGCTCTTCCAGTTGCGCAATCCGGCGGCTCAGTTTCGATTTAGGCTGATCGAGCGCCCGACCTGCCGCTGCAAACCCACCGTGGTCCACCACTTTCACAAACCACACGAAATCATTGAGATCCTGCATACGCCCTCATTGTTCCATTATAAGAACAGTGAATGTCATTTTCACTCTCTACCGGGATATTAGCTCTGAATATAAGCTAATTACATCGACAGCACATCAGGAGTTAATCATGAAAAACGTAACAGGCGTCTATACCGCACCTCGTCCCCATTGGGTCGGAGACGGTTTCCCGGTTCGTTCGATGTTTTCCTATCAGACGCACGGTGAATCACTCAGTCCGTTCCTGCTGCTGGACTATGCCGGTCCCTACACCTTCCCGGCGGATGGCGCGAAGCGTGGCGTGGGCGAGCACCCTCACCGTGGCTTTGAAACGGTCACCATCGTCTACTCCGGCGAAGTGGAACATCGTGACTCCAGCGGCAAAGGCGGAGTCATCGGACCGGGCGACGTGCAGTGGATGACGGCGGGCGCAGGCATTTTGCACGAGGAGTTCCACTCCAGCGCGTTCTCGCAGAAAGGCGGCGAACTGAAAATGATGCAGCTGTGGGTCAACCTGCCCGCCAAAGACAAGATGGCAGCGCCCGGTTACCAGAGCATCACGAAGGCGGATATCCCTGTCGTCACGCTGCCGGATAGCAGCGGAACGTTGCGCGTCATCGCCGGCCGCTTTGACGAGGTGACTGGCCCGGCTCATACCTTCTCACCGCTGAATGTGTGGGATCTGACACTACGCCAGGGCAGCCACCTGACGCTCAATCAGCCTGAAGGCTGGAGCACGGCGCTGGTGGTACTTGAGGGCAGCGTAACGGTGAACGGCACCACGCCAGCGGGTGAGGCACAGCTGATCGTATTCAGTCAGCAAGGCGACAAGCTTCATCTGGAAGCAAACGGCGACGCAAAAGTACTGCTGATGGCCGGCGAGCCGCTGAATGAACCGATTGTGGGCTATGGCCCATTTGTGATGAACAGTAAAACCGAAATTGCGGAAGCCATTCGTGATTTCAACTCCGGCCGCTTCGGCCAGATCTAAACGTAATAAGGAGCGCAAAATGTCTACCCCTGCAAACTTCAACGGTACACGTCCCGTCATTGACGTAAACGATGCGGTCATGCTGCTTATCGACCACCAGAGCGGGCTTTTCCAGACCGTCGGCGATATGCCGATGCCAGAACTGCGCGCCCGTGCGGCGGCGCTGGCAAAAATCGCCACTCTGGCGAAGATCCCGGTGATCACCACCGCTTCAGTCCCGCAGGGACCGAACGGCCCGCTTATCCCGGAGATCCACGCCAATGCGCCGCATGCTCAGTACGTGGCCCGCAAAGGTGAAATCAACGCCTGGGATAACCCGGAGTTTGTGGCGGCGGTAAACGCTACCGGACGCAAAACGTTGATCATTGCGGGCACGATCACCAGCGTCTGCATGGCCTTCCCGTCGATCAGCGCGGTTGCGGATGGGTATAAAGTCTTTGCGGTAATTGACGCCTCCGGGACCTACAGCAAAATGGCGCAAGAGATCACCCTCGCGCGTGTGATGCAGGCCGGTGTGGTACCGATGGACACCGCGGCGGTGGCGTCTGAGATCCAGCGAACCTGGAACCGCGAAGATGCTGCGGAGTGGGCTGAGGTGTACACCCATATCTTCCCGGCGTACCAGCTGCTGATCGAAAGCTATAGCAAAGCTCAGGAAGTGGTTAAAAACAGCGAAGTGCTCGATTCACAGCGTTAATTCAGCCCTCAGCGGCATGTGCTGATTAAGGCTTAACCGAACAAGCACGAATACAGAAAATCTGCTTGACCGTGTAAGCGCAACTCCCTATAGTAGCGCCCCGTTGCCCCCCACGCGGTCAGGCAGCAAAACAATATGGTGAGGTGTCCGAGTGGCTGAAGGAGCACGCCTGGAAAGTGTGTATACGGCAACGTATCGGGGGTTCGAATCCCCCCCTCACCGCCATATTCAAGATGAGAGCTCGTACGAAAGTACGGGCTTTTTTCTTTTATATTCTCCAGCGGGGGGGATGAGAATCCCCGACCGGGGTTCGACAAAACCCGTAGGCCCGTGCAAGCGTAGCGCCGCCGGGCGAAACGTTGTCAGCAGTCTGAGCCCGTATTGCAATACGGGCTGTCACGATTAATTGTTCAGTTTCCCTGCGCTTTGCTCTCTCACGACAGAAGTCGTTTGCCCCGGATTCGCAGCCGGTTCATCCTTACGCTCTCCCAGCCAGTAATCGGCATTTTTAATTCCCAGTCGAACCGGATCAAACTGTGGATCCAGTCCCTGTGCATTCTGGGTTTCATAATCCTTAAGGCTGACAAAGGCTTTTTTATGTAAAAGTACAATGGCAATAATGTTAAGCCATGCCATCATCCCAACCCCAATATCCCCCAGTCCCCACGCCAGATCCGCGGTGCGGACGGTCCCGTACACGGTGGAAGCCATCAGACATAATTTGAGCAGGAATGTCAGCCAGGGACGGTGAATTTTACGGTTGATGTAGGCGATATTGGTTTCGGCGATATAGTAGTACGCAATAATGGTGGTAAAGGCGAAGAAGAACAGCGCAATGGCAACAAAGTAATTACCAAAGCCCGGCATCATACTTTCCATCGCCGTCTGAACATAGCCAGGACCTGCGGCCACGCCTGCAATCCCCGTATAGAGTGCAGCGCCGTCGACGCCCTGAACATTATACAGCCCGGTGATCAGCAGCATAAACCCGGTCGCGGAGCAGACAAACAGCGTATCGATATAAACTGAGAATGCCTGCACCAGCCCCTGTTTCACCGGATGGCTCACCGCTGCCGCAGATGAAGCATGCGGTCCGGTCCCCTGTGCCGCTTCGTTGGAATAGACGCCGCGCTTAACGCCCCACATAATCGCCTGACCCAGAATCGCGCCAAAGCCCGCTTCAAAGCCAAAAGCACTTTTCCAGATCAGCAGAATAACACCAGGAAGCTCGGTAATATTAATCGCGATAATAACGCAAGCCACAATAATATAGCCGAGTGCCATAAACGGAACGACCATACTGCTAAAACTGGCGATCCTTTTCACACCACCGAAAATAATAAAGCTTAACAGTACGGCAAGTAACGCCGCCGTGACATTGGGATCAAGCCCAAAAGCTATCTCCAGGCTGGCGCCAATCGAGTTTGCTTGAACCCCTGGCATTAATAAACCGCAGGAGAAAATGGTGACGACTGCAAATAACCATGCATACCATTTGACCCCTAATCCTTTTTCGATATAAAAGGCAGGACCGCCACGATATTCACCGTTGATTTTTTCTTTATAAACCTGGCCCAACGTAGATTCCACAAACGCTGAGCTGGCACCCAAAAACGCCACCATCCACATCCAGAAAAGTGCGCCCGGTCCACCGAAGGTGATTGCGGTGGCGACACCAGCAATGTTTCCGGTCCCTACTCGCCCTGCCAGCGTCATCGTCAGTGCCTGGAAAGACGATACCCCTGCATCGGTAGGACGCCCCTGGAACATCAAGGTAATCATATGTTTTATATGACGTAACTGCAAAAAACGACTACGTAATGAGAAATAGAGACCGACACCCAGACATAAGAATATTAACGCCGGGCTCCAGATAACACCGTTAATTGCACCAACCAGTTCGTTCATGTATGACCCTCAACGTGATGTTCCAGGGAAACGGTTCCCCATGGGATTTTCTTGTTAGAATGTTGTTTGAATCAGTACGAAACATAGATAATTACCCTCAATACACCAACTTAATTTTTACAACTTAGTAACATTATGTGACAACATTCACGTTTAAATTTGAACGAACAATTAGCGCGATCATGATATTCATGGGTATTTTGTGGATATTATAAATACGCATCACATTTCGCCAGGCGTGATAAAAACCCACCGCTGAAATGAATACCGAAATGATGAATTCCGCACGACAGGCTATCTATTAAAAGATAACCAGGCGCGAGTAGAGCACAGGAATAAAAGAAGCTTCCCGGCAGGATGCCGGGAAGGGATTACTTAAGAAGGGTAAAACGGTAATGTTTTACCTTCAGTCGGAATAGACTTGCAACGTCCGCTGACACAGTGCCGAACGCACGCAATCCTCTTTCGTGAAGCGTACCACCCCAATCATCTCATCTTCCTCAAAACGTGACATCGCGTCGCTCAGTCCGGATTTCACGCCGGATGGCAGGTCACACTGGGTAATGTCGCCGTTAACGATGACCGTCACGTTCTCCCCGAGGCGCGTTAAGAACATCTTCATTTGCGCAGCGGTCACGTTCTGAGCCTCGTCAAGAATGACGACCGCATTTTCAAATGTACGTCCGCGCATATAGGCGAACGGCGCGATTTCCACCTTGCCAATCTCTGGTCGCAGGCAGTACTGCATAAAGGATGCACCCAAACGCTTCACCAGCACGTCATAGACGGGTCTGAAGTACGGGGCAAACTTCTCCGAAATATCGCCGGGCAGGAAGCCGAGATCTTCATCCGCTTGCAGTACCGGACGGGTAACAATAATACGCTCCACGTCCTTATGGATCAGCGCTTCCGCCGCTTTGGCTGCACTGATCCAGGTTTTCCCGCATCCGGCTTCACCGGTTGCAAAGATGAGCTGTTTACTCTCGATAGCATTCAGGTAGTGCGCCTGAGCCTCATTGCGCGCCACAATTGGAGAATGATCACGGCTGTCTCGGGCCATGCCAATTGCTTCTACGCCACTCATCTGCACAAGCGAGGTGACCGATTCTTCTTCACGCTGTTTATGGCTACGTGAGTCCCGTCTCAGCACACGTTTTGCCTCGCGACGAGCTTTGATCACTGCTTTTTGTCTTCCCATGGATAGCACCTTGAGTTGTTGGTATTCATCACACGTGCCAGCGTCGGCACGATTATGCGCACGAACATCAGAGGGTTGGCTTCCTTGTAAGCCATTGCTTGCTTTATCAGATGACGATACAGAACGGCTACGCGCACCAGTCTGCACGTCGGTCGAATCAGATTCTTGAGGAGAGGGGGAGAATTTAGTGGTGAGGAAATCGCTGCCGGAGTCTGAGCCTCCGCGCCGGGTGCTGCGGTTGTTATGTTTACCTTGTCCAGTACAGGACGCAACCATTCGCGATCTCCATAGTGATTCAGCATCACTGCCGGGAACTACCGCTGTCTTATCTTAAGTACATCAGGAGTTATCATAAATGCAACATTTATTTTACCTGATTGCAACTTTTCAGACTGCTCCTGCAGCGGATTCAGTCTTATATAGAAATATTACAGAAATATAACAATATGTTTGTCATAGGAAAAAAAAATGTCCCCGCGAACTCTCGCAGGGACAATTATCAGGCTTCAATCAGATCTTGCGCGAGATACGCGTTCCGGTCGCGCACGCCAGGCAGGGCAAAGAAGTAGCCGCCGCCGATGGGTTTTACATACTCTTCCAGCGCTTCGCCGTTTAAGCGCTTCTGCACGGTCAGGAAGCCCTTTTCAAGGTCATGCTGATAGCAGACGAACAGCAGCCCCATATCGAGCTGACCTGCGTTGGTCACGCCGAGGGAGTAGCTGTAGCCACGACGCATCATCAGGCTGGACTGCGTCTCTTTGGTGCGCGGATTGGCGAGGCGAATATGGCTGTCCAGCGCAATCACATCGCCATTGGGATCGCGGGCATAGTCGGGCACATCATGCTCATGCGTCATACCGAGCGGCGCCCCGCTCTGCTTGTCGCGGCCGAAAATGGTCTGCTGCTCTTTCAGCGGCGTGCGGTCCCAGAACTCCACATGGAACTGGATAATGCGCACCGCCTGGTAGCTGCCGCCGACGGCCCACGCCGGTTCGCCCTGATCCGCCGTCACCCACACCACCTCTTTCATGAGCGCAGCATTGCTGCTGTCCGGGTTGGCCGTGCCGTCCTTAAAGCCCAGCAGGTTAACCGGCGTCTCTTTCCCTTTACTGCGCGCAGCGTGGTCAGAGATAAACCCTTCCCGCTTCCAGCGCACGCTGAGCAGATCCGGCGTGTGCTTGATGATATCGCGCAGGGCGTGGATCACCGTGTCCTGGGTATTGGCGCAAATCTGCAGGAGCAGGTCGCCATGACACAACCCCGCGTCGAGGGAATCGTTTGGAAAACGCGTCATTTTTTGCAGCGCTTTCGGCTTCTGCTTTGTCAGGCCGTAGCGGCCATCAAACAGCGACTCTCCGACCGACACGGTAATGGTCAGGTTATCGGGCGCGATAAACGCCCCGAGAATACCGGAGTCCATTGGCGGCAGGCGCGGATTAGGCGTGTCCGGCGCCGGTCCACCTGCGGTCAGAAACGCAATGCGTGCCGTCAGCAGGCGGAACAGACGTTCCAGATCGGCTTTATCGCTGGCCAGCGAATCAAACGCCACCAGCATCATGGAGGCCTGCTGCGGCGTCAGAATGCCCGACTGATGATCGCCGTAAAAAGGCTGCGTCTCCATGCGGGCATTGGGGGACAGCGTGCCGGGTGCGCTTTGCGGTTTCGCCGCATGCGCCACCGGGCAGCCGCCTGCAAGGGCAAGCGCGCCGCCCAGCGCCCCTACCCCTTTTAACAACCGACGACGGGAAGGTTCTACCTCGTCGAACTTACCATTCTTGTTCATCGTGCTTAGTCCAGACCCAGTACGCCGCGCAGCAGAGAGAGATCTTCCGCCAGGGCGGTAATCGGGCCTTTCAGCGCATTACGGTCGGCGTCGGTCAGCTTATCGTATGTTTCAAATCCGTCTTTGGTACGGTATTTCGCCAGAATGGTGTCGACTTTTTTGAAGTTGGCATCCACTTTTGCCAGCAGTTCGCTGTTCTCTTTCTGCAGCTGAGGACGCAGCAGATCGACAATTTTCTGCGCACCGTCGACGTTGGCCTGGAAGTCCCAGAGGTCGGTGTGGCTGTAGCGATCTTCTTCACCGCTGATTTTGCTTGCGGCCACTTCTTCAATCAGACCCGCCGCGCCGCCCACCACTTTTGAAGGCGGGAAGGCCAGCTCGCTGATGCGCTTTTGCAGTTCCAGCACGTCGCCGTTCAGCTGTTCGGCGTATTTTTCCATCCCTTTGGTAGTGTTGTCGCCAAACAGGGCTTTCTCCAGACGGTGGAAGCCGGTGAATTTCGGATCGGCGGCCTTTTGCTCGTAGTCGTCTTCGCGGGCGTCAATGCTGCCATCAAGGTCTGAGAACAGCTCGGCAATCGGCTCGATGCGCTCGTAGTGCTGACGAGCTGGTGCATAAAGGGATTTGGCTTTTTCGATATCACCGGCTTTCACCGCATCGGTAAAGGCTTTCGTGCCCGCCACCAGATCTGCCGTCTCTTTGGTAACGTATGCTTTATAAGCGGTAATCGCGTCACCCAGGCTCAGCACTGCAGCGCCTTTCGCCGCATCCGCCGTCGCTTCACCTTTAACGATCAGCTTACCCTTAGGATTGGTCAGCAGACCGCAGGTCATTTCATACTCGCCCGGCTGCAGGTTGGCAGTCATCTTCTGGCTAAAGCCAGGGGCGATATTTTCACGCTCTTCGACGACCAGCACCCCTTTCAGGATTTCCCACTCCAGCGCCTTCTGGCTGTGGTTCTGAATAATGAACTGGGTTTTACCGCTGTTCACCGTGAGGGTCATCGGCTCGCACTGCTTGTCATTGACGGTCACTTTGACCTGAGGAACATCGGCCCCCCAGGCGGAAAATGCGGAAGCGAACAGCGCGGCAATGCCTGCGCATAACGCACTACGACGGAACTGAATTGCCATGACTCTTCCCTTTAAAAGTATGTTGTAACTAAATCAACTATTACGGCGCGACGCGCGTCGCCTGTGTGCCGGTACGCGGCGGCATCGCAAACAACACCAGCGCCGGCACCAGATAAATAAAGTACATCGCCACTTCGCTCACGCTCGGTGTCTCCTGGTAACCGAAGATACCTTCGAGCAGAGTGCCGGTCAGAGAGTGTGTGGAGAGGACATTGCTGAGATCAAACGCCACGTCCTGGAAGTGGTTCCACAGGCCCGCTTCATGAAAGGCGCGGATCGCCCCAGCCGCCAGCCCCGCGGCGACCAGCAGAATAAACAGGCTGGTCCATTTGAAGAACGCCCCCAGGTTAAGGCGAATACCGCCCCAGTAGAGCAGGAAACCCAGCACAACGGCCGTTGCCAGCCCCAGCACTGCCCCCAGCGGCGGCCAGATGCCTACGTCCTGCTGGAAGGCGGCCAGCAGGAAGAAGACCGATTCCAGCCCTTCACGCGCCACCGCAAAAAAGACCATCATGATCAGCGCCCAGCCGTGATGGTTGCCTTTTTGCAGGGCGTTATCCACCGCCTGCTCCAGCTGGACTTTCACATTGCGGGAGACCTTACGCATCCAGAACACCATCCAGGTCAGGATCACCACCGCAATGACGGCGACAATCCCCTCAAACAGCTCTTGCTCTTTCTGCGGGAACTCGCCGGTGGTTTCGTTGATCAGGATACCCAGGCCCAGACAGAGCGCCGCGGCGAGGAACACGCCAATCCACATGACGCCAATCCAGCGTCCGCGCTGGGTTCGCTTCAGATAACTGGCGATAAGGCTGACAATCAGAGCCGCTTCGAGCCCTTCACGTAACATAATGAGAAATGGAACAAACATGCCGACACCTTAAATGTTTATCGCGGTCAACTGATGCAAAGAAAGGTAAATTCTTGTGATAGTGATTATCATTACGTCGAGAAGAAAAACAAGCGAAATGTGGGATGTTTTGATGACGAGTTGTAAACGCGAAGCCTGATAATAGTTGTCAACGTAATCATTACGTTTATAAGTTATAACGAAAATGCCCGTTTACGGTTAATCAGCGCTGTGGCTAAATATCTGCCTCGAAAACCAAGTGAAAATAAACCATGTTTAAGATTATCCATTTCCTGCTGGCGCTGGTGATTATTCTTGCGCTCGCCTGGCTGGTGAGTTTCGACCGCCGAAAAATTCGCATTCGTTATGTTTTACAGCTGATTGTTATTGAGATTGCCCTGGCGTTCTTTTTCCTGCACGCCGAAAGCGGGTTATTCCTGATTAAATACGTTTCCGGCTTCTTTGAATCCCTGCTGAAATTTGCTGGCGAAGGTACCAATTTTGTCTTTGGCGGAATGGGTGAAAAAGGGCTGGCGTTCATTTTCCTTGGCGTGCTTTGCCCGATTATTTTTATTTCCGCATTGATTGGTATTCTCCAGCACTGGCGGATCCTGCCGATTTTTATTCGGGTTATCGGGACGCTGCTGTCAAAACTGAACGGTATGGGCAAGCTGGAATCGTTTAACGCGGTGAGCTCGCTGATCCTCGGCCAGTCGGAAAACTTCATTGCCTACAAAGGCGTGCTGGGGGATCTCTCCTCGCGCCGTCTGTTCACCATGGCTGCGACCGCCATGTCGACCGTTTCCCTGTCGATTGTCGGCGCTTATATGACCATGCTCGACGCCAAATTTGTTGTTGCGGCGCTGATCCTGAACATGTTCAGCACCTTCATTATTCTCTCCGTCATCAATCCGGTGCGTCCGGAAGCGGAGCCGGATATCAAGCTGGAAAAACTGCATGAATCCCAGAGCTTCTTCGAAATGCTCGGGGAGTATATTCTGGCCGGTTTTAAGGTAGCGATGATTATTCTGGCGATGCTGATTGGCTTTATCGCGCTTATTAGCGCCGTTAACGCCCTCTTCTCCAGCGTATTCGGCATGAGCTTCCAGCAGATTTTAGGTTATGTGTTTTATCCGCTGGCGTGGCTCATCGGTATTCCGCTGAGTGATGCGCTCAACGCCGGCAGTATTATGGCAACCAAGCTGGTGGCAAATGAATTTGTGGCGATGATTGAGCTGCAAAAAATTGCCCATCAGATGTCACCGCGCGGGCTGGGCATTTTATCCGTCTTCCTGGTGTCGTTCGCTAACTTCGCGTCTATTGGTATCGTCGCAGGCGCCATCAAGGGCCTGAACGAGCGGCAGGGGAACGTTGTTTCGCGGTTTGGTCTGCGCCTGGTGTACGGCGCGACGCTGGTGAGCCTGCTGTCCGCGAGCTTTGCGGGATTAGTGTTGTAAGTTTTGTGCGGTTTGTGCCCGGTGGCGGCTACGCCTTACCGGGCCTACAAAACTATCCCGCCATTTTGCTTAAAACTGCACGCACACCGGCTGATCGACCCGCATCACCGACTCCTGCGCGAAGCGAGATTTATAAATCCCGCGCAACGCTTCGATATTCTTCTCGCTCTGCGCGTCTTTACCGTGGATCAGCATCAACGCTTTGCTCGGCTCGCGCGCCACTTTCCCGTCATTCCCCAGCCACTGGCCACGTGCATCAAACACCGTTAAGCCGTCCCGAAAGCGCGGCGTCACGTCCTGGTCAACAAACTGCTGCCACTCGTTGCCGGTGATCTGCGCTCCGGCCGGACGATTCAGTCCGAAATAAAGCGTGGTTTGCTGCATCTGGTTATCTGCTTTGCAGGTCTCCATTGCCGCGTGTTGCGCGGGTGCGTTGCAGCCTGCGAGCATCAATAATGCCGCCGCCATAAGCCCTGTTTTGATGGTCATTGTTCGCTATCCTCATTGTTATAAGTGCAGCGATATCAACGTAATTTACGCATTTTGGCAAGAAAAAAGCCGGGTCGCGCTAGCGCTTACCCGGCTTACAGGAGGGAATAGGTTTTTTTACTCAGCCTGAAGCTTCGTCGGTGGTGCAGTGTGGTAGTGCGCGTCCGCTTCCGCAAAGCGTTTCTGCATGGAGGCAGACGGTGCTTTACCCAGCAGGCTGAACACCACAATACCGATGCTGGCGAAGATGAAGCCCGGGATGATTTCGTACAGACCCAGCCACGCGAACTGCTTCCAGACGATAACGGTCACCGCTCCGATGATCATCCCCGCCAGCGCGCCGTTGCGGGTCATGCGTGACCACAGAACGGAGAACAGAACCACCGGACCAAACGCCGCACCAAAGCCCGCCCACGCATAGCTCACAAGACCCAGAACGCGGTTATCAGGATTGGCCGCCAGCGCGATGGCAATCAGCGCCACTAACAGCACCATAAAGCGCCCGACCCATACCAGCTCTTTCTGGCTCGCACCTTTACGCAGGAAAGCTTTGTAGAGATCTTCGGTAATCGCACTGGAGCAGACCAGCAGCTGGCAGCTCAGAGTCGACATCACCGCCGCCAGAATTGCGGAGAGCAGAATACCGGCAATCCACGGGTTGAACAGAATGCCCGCCAGTTCGATGAACACACGCTCGGCATTCTGGTTTACTGCACCTGCCTGCGCCGGGTTATTGTTGAAGTAAGCGATGCCGAAGAAGCCAACCGCACAGGCACCCGCCAGACAGAGGATCATCCACGTCATACTGATACGACGGGCATGAACAATCGTGTGGTGAGAGTCAGCGGCCATAAAGCGCGCCAGAATGTGCGGCTGACCAAAGTAGCCCAGACCCCAGCCCATCAGAGAGACGATGGCCACGAAGTTCAGCCCTTTCAGCATGTCGACGTTTTCAATGCTCTTCTGCTTGATCACTTCCAGCGATTCACCGAAGCCGCCAACGGTGAAAATCACAATCACCGGGGTCAGGATCAGGGCGAAGATCATCAGGCTCGCCTGCACGGTGTCGGTCCAGCTTACCGCCAGGAATCCGCCCACGAAGGTATAGAGAATGGTCGCCGCGGCACCTGCCCACAGCGCGGTTTCATAGCTCATGCCGAAGGTGCTCTCAAACAGACGCGCGCCCGCCACGATGCCGGAAGCACAGTAGATGGTGAAGAACAGCAGAATCACCACCGCGGAGATAATGCGCAGAATGCGGCTGTTATCTTCAAAACGTCCGGTGAAGTAATCCGGCAGCGTCAGGGCATTGTTGTTCGCTTCGGTATGCACGCGCAGACGGCCTGCTACCAGCTTCCAGTTGATCCACGCCCCAAGGGTCAGGCCGATGGCAATCCAGCTTTCAGAGATACCGGAGATGAAAATCGCGCCCGGTAACCCCATCAGCAGCCAGCCGCTCATATCGGATGCGCCCGCAGACAGCGCGGTCACCATCGGGCCTAAACTGCGGCCGCCGAGAATGTAGTCGTCAAAGTTCTTTGTTGAACGCCATGCCAAAAACCCTATCAGGATCATGCCAAAAATATAAACGAGAAATGTCACCAGCATCGGTGTGCTAATAGCCATTCAAATTCTCCAAAATGTCGAGCGACAACCGTCCGGGTTGCCTTGTTATGTCATCACCGGAACGTAGTGATGTGTGTATGTGTTTCCATTGGGCGCGCTATCCTGCCGTATGCGCATCCCGCTGACAAACGATTTAACACTGCATTTACATCAAATTCATCCCCGGTTTGATACGAGTTTCCTATAGGTTGCACTCGCTCACACTTATACGGGTTGCACCTTTTAAAAGTGTTAAGTACCGCATAAAAACAGGCTTCTCATGCAGAAGCCAGCGCTTTTTTCCAGCTAACCAATCATTAACAATCCATTCATTTTCTGGGTTGCAAACCAGGTCACATTTAACACGGTTGCACAAAGTTGCAACATGGTGGATATTTCATGCCATCTACAAAACGCGATTACAGAACAACAGGAGTTTTGGCATGGGGATGACCACCATGGGGGTTAAGCTGGATGACGCTACCCGCGAACGGATTAAAACCGCAGCGACCCGCATTGACCGCACACCGCACTGGTTAATCAAGCAGGCGATTTTTAACTATCTGGAAAGACTGGAGAGCGACGAAGGCCTGCCAGAACTGCCTGCCCTGCTGGCGGGTGCCGCCAATGAAAGCGAGGATGCACCCGCCGCTGGCGACGAAAGCCACCAGCCGTTCCTCGAATTCGCCGAGCAGATCCTGCCGCAGTCCGTCAGCCGTGCCGCCATTACCGGCGCTTACCGTCGTGCCGAAACCGACGCCGTGCCGATGCTGCTGGAGCAGGCCCGCCTGCCGGAAGCCATTGCCGCCCAGGCGCACAGCCTGGCGTATCAGCTGGCTGACAAGCTGCGCAACCAAAAAACCGCCACCGGCCGCGCCGGGATGGTGCAGGGTCTGCTGCAGGAGTTTTCCCTCTCTTCACAGGAAGGCGTGGCGCTGATGTGTCTGGCGGAAGCGCTGCTGCGTATTCCGGATAAAGCCACCCGCGACGCGTTGATCCGCGACAAGATCAGCAACGGCAACTGGCATTCGCACATTGGCCGCAGCCCGTCCCTGTTCGTTAACGCCGCCACCTGGGGCCTGCTGTTTACCGGCAAACTGGTCTCAACCCATAACGAAGCCAACCTGTCACGCTCTTTGAACCGCATCATCGGTAAGAGCGGCGAGCCGCTGATCCGCAAAGGCGTGGACATGGCGATGCGCCTGATGGGCGAGCAGTTCGTGACCGGCGAAACCATTGCCGAAGCGCTGGCGAACGCCCGCAAGCTGGAAGACAAAGGTTTCCGCTACTCGTATGACATGCTCGGTGAAGCGGCCCTGACTGCCGCCGACGCGCAGGCCTACATGGTCTCTTATCAGCAGGCGATCCACGCCATCGGTAAAGCCTCTAACGGCCGCGGTATTTATGAAGGTCCGGGTATCTCTATCAAACTGTCCGCACTGCACCCGCGCTACAGCCGCGCGCAGTACGACCGCGTGATGGAGGAGCTTTACCCGCGCCTGAAATCCCTGACCCTGCTGGCGCGCCAGTATGACATCGGCATCAATATCGACGCCGAAGAGGCCGATCGTCTGGAGATCTCCCTCGATCTGCTGGAAAAACTGTGCTTCGAGCCAGAGCTGGCGGGCTGGAACGGCATTGGCTTCGTTATCCAGGCGTACCAGAAGCGCTGCCCGTTCGTCATTGATTATCTGATTGACCTGGCAAGCCGCAGCCGTCGCCGCCTGATGATCCGCCTCGTGAAAGGCGCCTACTGGGACAGCGAAATCAAACGCGCCCAGATGGAAGGTCTGGAAGGCTATCCGGTCTATACCCGTAAGGTCTACACCGACGTCTCTTACCTCGCCTGTGCGAAAAAACTGCTCGGCGTGCCGAACCTGATCTACCCGCAGTTCGCTACCCATAACGCCCACACCCTGGCGGCAATCTACAGCCTGGCGGGTCAAAACTATTATCCTGGCCAGTACGAGTTCCAGTGCCTGCACGGCATGGGTGAACCGCTGTACGAGCAGGTGACCGGTAAGGTAGCGGATGGCAAGCTGAACCGCCCATGCCGCATTTATGCGCCGGTAGGTACGCACGAAACGCTGCTGGCGTACCTGGTGCGTCGTCTGCTGGAAAACGGCGCGAATACCTCCTTCGTAAACCGCATCGCCGACACCACGCTGCCGCTCGACGAGCTGGTGGCCGATCCGGTGCAGGCCGTTGAGAAGATGGCGGCCCAGGAAGGTCAGATTGGTCTGCCGCATCCGAAGATTGCCCTGCCGCGCGAGCTGTATGGCGCAGGCCGCGTCAACTCTGCGGGTCTGGACCTGGCGAACGAACATCGTCTGGCGTCCCTCTCCTCTGCCCTGCTCAACAGCGCGCTGCAGAAATGGCAGGCGAAACCGATCCTTGAGCAGTCCGTCGAGGACGGTGAAATGCAGCCGGTTATCAACCCGGCAGAGCCAAAAGATATCGTCGGCTATGTACGCGAAGCCACCGAAGCGGAAGTGGATCAGGCGCTGGACAGTGCGGTCAACAACGCGCCAATCTGGTTTGCCACCCCGCCGCAGGAGCGTGCCGCCATTCTGGAGCGTGCTGCCGTGCTGATGGAAGATCAGATGCAGTCGCTTATCGGCATTCTGGTGCGTGAAGCGGGTAAAACCTTTAGCAACGCTATCGCCGAAGTGCGTGAGGCCGTGGACTTCCTGCACTACTACGCGGGTCAAGTGCGCGATGATTTCGATAACGAAACTCACCGTCCGCTCGGACCGGTCGTGTGTATCAGCCCGTGGAACTTCCCGCTGGCTATTTTTACCGGCCAGATTGCCGCCGCCCTTGCCGCAGGTAACAGCGTGCTGGCCAAACCGGCAGAGCAGACCCCGCTGATTGCCGCGCAGGGCATCAACATTCTTCTGGAAGCCGGCGTACCTGCGGGCGTGGTCCAGCTGCTGCCAGGCCGCGGCGAAACGGTCGGCGCTAAACTGACCTCCGATAACCGCGTACGCGGCGTGATGTTTACCGGCTCGACCGAAGTTGCCTCTCTGCTGCAGCGCAACATTGCTACCCGTCTGGATGCGCAGGGTCGTCCTACCCCGCTCATCGCGGAAACCGGCGGCATGAACGCCATGATCGTTGACTCCTCTGCCCTCACCGAACAGGTGGTGGTTGACGTGCTGGCCTCGGCGTTCGACAGCGCCGGTCAACGCTGCTCCGCCCTGCGCGTACTGTGCCTGCAGGATGACGTGGCCGACCACACGCTGAAGATGCTGCGCGGCGCGATGGCCGAATGCCGTATGGGCAACCCGGGGCGTCTCACCACCGACATCGGCCCGGTGATTGACGCGGAAGCTAAAGCCAATATCGAAAACCACATCCAGACCATGCGCGCCAAAGGCCGTCCGGTGTTCCAGGCGGTGCGTGAGAACAGCGAAGATGCCCGCGAGTGGCAGACCGGCACCTTCGTGCCGCCAACGCTGATTGAGCTGGCAAGCTTCGACGAGCTGAAAAAAGAGGTCTTCGGTCCGGTGCTGCACGTGGTGCGTTACAACCGTAACAACCTTAATGAACTGATCGATCAGATCAACGCCTCCGGCTATGGCCTGACGCTTGGCGTACACACCCGTATCGACGAAACCATCGCGCAGGTGACCGGCAGTGCCAAAGTGGGCAACCTGTACGTTAACCGCAACATGGTCGGCGCGGTCGTGGGCGTACAGCCGTTCGGCGGTGAAGGTTTGTCCGGCACCGGTCCGAAAGCGGGCGGTCCGCTTTACCTGTACCGTCTGCTGGCGAACCGTCCAGAGAACGCGCTGGGCGTGACGCTGGCACGTCAGGACGCAGACTATCCGGTCGACGCGCAGCTGAAAACCGTGCTGACACAGCCGCTTGAAGCGCTGATCGCCTGGGCGGAAAAACGTCCTGAACTGCGTGCCATTGCGCAGCAGTACGGCGAGCTGGCGCAGGCTGGCACGCAGCGTCTGCTTCCGGGGCCAACCGGCGAGCGCAACACCTGGACGCTGATGCCGCGCGAGCACGTACTCTGCGTAGCGGATAACGAGCAGGATGCGCTGGTACAGCTGGCTGCCGCGATGGCAACCGGATGTGAAGTGCTGTGGCCGGAAGATGCGCTGCATCGCGACCTGGCAAAACAGCTGCCAAAAGCCGTTTCAGCCCGCATTCGCTTCGCGAAGGCCGATGCGCTGCTGACGCAGCCGTTTGACGCCGTGATTTATCACGGTGATTCCGACCAGCTGCGCGAACTGTGCGAACAGGTGGCGGCCCGCAGCGGGGCGATTGTTTCGGTACAGGGCTTTGCGCGTGGGGAAACCAACCTGCTGCTGGAGCGTCTGTACGTGGAGCGTTCGCTCAGCGTCAACACCGCGGCGGCGGGCGGTAACGCCAGCCTGATGACCATCGGTTAATCGTGTAAACTCTCCCCGGTGGCGCTACGCTTACCGGGGCTACTAAGAATCGTAGGCCGGATATGCATAGCGCATCCGGCTTTTTTTTACACGGAGGGGATGATGAAAAGAGTATTTCTCGCAGGTGCCGCACTGCTGTTGAGCACCAGCGCGCTGGCCAACGAGTGCGACAACGCCACCACCCAGCTTGAACTGAACACCTGTAGCGCGCAGCAGTACCAGGCGGCGGATAAGAAGCTCAACGCGACGTATCAGGCCGCTATCAAACGTGCGGCAGCCCACCAGCGTGACCTGCTAAAAAAAGCGCAGCAGGCGTGGATTACCCTGCGGGATGCAGACTGCACGTTTATCGGTTCGGGTACGGAAGGTGGAAGCATTCAGCCAATGATTGTCAATCAGTGCCTGGCAGAGAAAACCGCGGAGCGAGAAGCGTTTCTGGCCTCGCTGATGCAATGTGAAGAGGGCGATTTAAGCTGCCCTCTCCCGCCGGGAAACTAACGCACGCGGATCCCTTCGATAATCATCCGCTGTACGTTTTCCAGAGTGCTGTGGAAAAACGCTTCATCCTGGAGCGTTTTCCCGGTTACCGCCTCGACCTGGGCCGCAAAGTCAGCATAATGCTGGGTGGCGGCCCAAATCATAAAGATCAAATGCTGCGGATCGACCGGCGCCAGCTTGCCGCTGGCGACCCATCCGGCAATAATCGCCGACTTATCGTCCACCAGCTGCTTTAAATCCCCCGTCAGCTCAGCCTGCAATAGCGGCGCGCCCTGCAGCATCTCAAGACAAAACAGGCGCGACGCCTGCGGGTAATCGCGTGACACCTCCAGCTTCAGGCGGATGTACTCTTTGATCGCCACCAGCGGGGCCAGCTCTGCGCGGAACGCTTTCAGGGGCGCCAGCCAGATATCGAGGATCTGCTGCATCACCGCCACATAGAGCGCCTCTTTCGACGGGTAGTAGTAGAGCAGATTGGTTTTGGAAACCCCGGACTGCTCCGCTACCTGCTCCAGCCGCGTGCCGTGAATGCCAAACTGTGAAAACGTCTCCAGCGCCGCGCTGAGAATAGCCTGCTTCTTGGCGCTGACTGCCTGTGACCGTTTACCTGGTGTTTTCACTGCGCCTTGTGTCATTCCCGCTCTCCTTATTCTGCGTTGCCCTCAGCATAGCAAAACCCCCGTCTCGCCACGACATTCTGCACTCCCATCGCGCATGAATGCCTGTTTTCTGTGCAATGTTTTTGACCAGTTAGTCCACTTTTAACCGCATCAATACGCCAACTTTCGATTAACACATTAATAACAAAGTCATTTTCAAAACTGGCACTCCCTTTGCAAAAACGCCAGTACCTGCAACGTAGTGAAGAGAGGTTCGTGATGAAAATTGGCGTATTTGTACCTATCGGCAACAACGGCTGGCTTATCTCGACCACTGCCCCGCAATACATGCCGACCTTTGAACTGAATAAAGCCATCGTGCAAAAAGCGGAGCACTACCATTTCGACTTTGCACTTTCGATGATCAAGCTGCGCGGCTTTGGCGGCAAAACCGAATTCTGGGATCACAACCTGGAGTCCTTCACCCTGATGGCAGGACTGGCCGCGGTCACCTCGCGGATTCAGATCTACGCTACCGCCGCCACGCTCACCCTGCCACCGGCGATCGTCGCGCGCATGGCCTCAACCATCGACTCGATCTCCGGAGGACGCTTTGGCGTGAACCTGGTGACCGGCTGGCAAAAGCCGGAGTACGAGCAGATGGGGCTCTGGCCGGGTGACGATTACTTCTCGCGTCGCTACGACTACCTGACCGAATACGTGCAGATCCTGCGCGATCTCTGGGGCACCGGCAAAAGCGATTTCAAAGGTGACTTCTTCACCATGAACGACTGCCGCGTCAGCCCGCAACCGTCGGTGCCGATGAAAGTGATCTGCGCCGGGCAGAGCGACGCGGGGATGGAATTCTCCGCCAAATACGCCGACTTTAACTTCTGCTTCGGGAAAGGCGTTAACACCCCTGCCGCTTTCGCCCCCACCGCGGCGCGCATGAAAGAGGCTGCCGACAAAACCGGGCGCGACGTGGGCTCCTACGTGCTGTTTATGGTGATTGCCGACGAAACCGACGAGGCCGCACGCGCGAAATGGGAGTGTTACAAGGACGGTGCCGACGAGGAGGCCCTGAGCTGGCTTACCGAGCAGAGCCAGAAAGATACCCGTTCCGGCGCAGACACCAATGTCCGCCAGATGGCTGACCCCACCTCCGCCGTCAATATCAATATGGGCACGCTGGTTGGATCCTATGCCAGCGTTGCCAGAATGCTCGACGAAGTCGCCGCCGTACCCGGCGCAGAGGGCGTTCTGCTGACCTTCGATGATTTCCTCACCGGTGTGGAAACCTTCGGCGAGCGCATCCAGCCGCTGATGCAATGCCGCGCCCACATTCCTGCCGTCACGAAGGAGGTTGCGTAATGACGACCTTAAACGCTCGCCCGGAAGCCATCACCTTTGCGCCGCAGCAGAGCGCGCTGATCGTGGTGGACATGCAAAACGCCTACGCCAGTAAAGGGGGTTATCTGGATCTGGCGGGGTTCGACGTCTCCGCCACGCAGCCGGTCATTGCGAACATCAACACCGCCGTCAGCGCCGCACGGGAAGCCGGCATGCTCATCGTCTGGTTCCAGAACGGCTGGGACGACCAGTACGTGGAGGCCGGTGGCCCCGGCTCGCCCAACTTCCACAAGTCCAACGCCCTGAAAACGATGCGCAAAAACCCAGAACTGCAGGGCAAGCTGCTGGCAAAAGGCGGCTGGGATTATCAGCTGGTGGACGAGCTGGTCCCGCAGGCAGGTGATATTGTCTTGCCCAAACCGCGCTACAGCGGCTTTTTCAACACCCCGCTCGACAGCCTGCTGCGCAGCCGGGGCATTCGTCACCTGGTCTTTACCGGCATCGCCACCAACGTTTGTGTGGAGTCGACCCTGCGCGACGGCTTTTTCCTTGAGTATTTTGGCGTGGTGCTGGAAGACGCGACCCATCAGGCCGGGCCGGAATTCGCGCAGAAAGCGGCCCTGTTCAATATCGAAACCTTTTTTGGCTGGGTGAGTAACGTCGCAGCGTTCTGCGATGCCCTGAATCCGCCGCTCGCCCGTATCGCCTGAGGAGAACGACGATGCCGAAATCCGTGATTATTCCGCCGGGCACCAGCACACCGATTGCCCCGTTTGTCCCCGGAACGCTCGCCGACGGCGTGGTGTATGTCTCCGGTACGCTGCCGTTTGATAAAGACAACAACGTGGTGTTTATCAACGACCCAAAGGCACAAACCCGCCACGTGCTGGAGACGATCAAAAGCGTGATCGAAACGGCGGGTGGCACGATGGAGGATGTGACCTTCAACAGCATCTTTATCACCGACTGGAAAAACTACGCCGCGATTAACGAGATCTACGCCGAGTTCTTCCCCGGCGATAAGCCGGCCCGGTTCTGTATTCAGTGCGGGCTGGTAAAGCCGGACGCGCTGGTTGAAATTGCCACCGTTGCGCACATTGCGAAGTGAGGCGGCCATGAAACTCTCCGTCTCACCGCCCCCGTATGAGGGGGCACCCGTGGTAGTCCTCATTGCCGGTCTCGGCGGCAGCGGCAGCTACTGGCTGCCCCAGCTGGCCGCGCTGGAGCCGGAGTATCAGGTGGTGTGCTATGACCAGCGGGGGACGGGTAATAACCGCGATACCCTGCCGGAAGGCTATAGCCTGGCGCAAATGGCGGACGAACTGGCCATAGCGCTGGCTGAAGTCGGAATTGCCCGCTACTGCGTGGTAGGGCATGCGCTGGGCGCGCTGATCGGGCTACAGCTGGCCCTCGACAGACCTGATGCGCTCACCGCGCTGGTGTGCGTCAACGGCTGGCTAACCCTCAACGCCCATACCCGACGCTGTTTTCAGATCCGCGAGCGTTTGCTGCATTCCGGCGGCGCGCAGGCGTGGGTAGAGGCGCAGCCGCTGTTTCTCTACCCGGCAGACTGGATGGCTGCTCGTGCGCCCCGCCTGGAGGCCGAAGAAGCGCTGGCGCTGGCCCATTTCCAGGGCAAAAGCAACCTGCTGCACAGGCTCAGCGCCCTGAAGAAAGCGGATTTCAGCCGCCACGCCGCGCGTATTCATTGTCCGGTACACCTCATCTGTTCCGCCGACGACATGCTGGTGCCCTCTGTCTGCTCGACTGAGCTACAGGCGGCTCTCCCACGCAGCCACAGCGTGGTCATGCGCCAGGGCGGGCATGCCTGCAACGTCACCGAACCGAACACCTTTAACACCCTGCTGCTGAACGGGCTTGCCAGCCTGCTGCACAGTCATGAACCCGCTTTATAAGGAGCTTTAATGAGCGAAGCCATTAATCCTGCGGCGCGCGAAACGCTATTCACCGGCGCCCGTACCCACAACGGCTGGCAGAATCTGCCCGTCAGCGACGAGACGCTGCGCGAAATCTACGACCTGATGAAATGGGGCCCAACCTCCGCCAACTGCTCCCCGGCGCGAATCGTGTTTGTGCGCAGCGCAGAGGGAAAAGAGAAGCTGCGCCCGGCGCTCTCCAGCGGCAATCTGGAAAAAACGCTCACCGCGCCGGTCACGGCGATTGTTGCCTGGGACAGCGAGTTTTATGAGCGCCTGCCGGAACTGTTCCCGCACGGCGATGCCAGAAGCTGGTTTACCACCAGCCCGGCGCTCGCCGAAGAGACGGCATTTCGCAACAGCTCAATGCAGGCTGCTTACCTGATTTTCGCCTGTCGCGCCCTCGGGCTGGACACCGGCCCGATGTCAGGCTTTGACCGACAAAAGGTCGACGAGGCCTTTTTCACCGGCACGCTGCTTAAAAGCAATCTGCTGATCAACATTGGCTATGGTGATACGAACAAACTTTACGGACGCCTGCCGCGTCTGGCGTTCGAAGATGCCTGCGGGCTGGCGTAAGGAGCAATCATGACGACACCGGATAAACAAACCTTTCGCGACGCCATGGCCTGCGTTGGCGCGGCAGTCAACATCATCACCACCGACGGCCCGGCGGGAATGGCGGGATTCACTGCCAGCGCGGTGTGCAGCGTCACGGATTCGCCTCCCACCCTGCTGGTATGCCTGAACCGCGGCGCGTCCGTCTGGCCGACGTTTAGCGAAAACCGCACGCTGTGCGTGAACACCCTGAGCGCCGGACAAGAGCCGCTATCCAACCTGTTTGGCGGCAAAACGCCAATGGAGACGCGCTTTGCCGCCGCCCGCTGGCAAACGGGCGATACGGGGTGTCCGCGTCTGGAGGATGCGCTGGCCTCGTTTGACTGCCGCATCAGCCAGGTGGTGAGCGTCGGTACCCACGACATTCTGTTTTGCGACATTGTTTCGATTGTTCGCCACCCCGCGCCGCAAGGGCTGGTGTGGTTTGACCGCGGCTACCACGCGCTTATGCGACCCGCCTGCTAAGGCGCTTTAAGGAGACAGACCATGTTCGGATTTCCCCACTGGCAGTTGAAATCGACCTCCACAGAAGCAGGCGTGGTCGCGCCGGATGAACGACTCCCGCTCGGACAAACGATGGTGATGGGCGTCCAGCATGCAGTCGCGATGTTTGGTGCGACCGTACTCATGCCGATGCTGATGGGGCTTGATCCCAACCTGTCGATTCTGATGTCGGGTATCGGCACCCTGCTGTTCTTTTTTGTCACCGGTGGGCGCGTGCCCAGCTATCTGGGCTCCAGCGCCGCGTTTGTCGGGGTGGTTATCGCCACAACCGGATTTAACGGCCAGGGGATCAACCCTAACCTGAGCGTGGCGCTCGGCGGCATCATCGCCTGCGGCCTGGTCTATACCCTGATTGGTCTGGTGGTGATGAAGATTGGCACGCGCTGGATCGAACGCATGATGCCTCCCGTGGTGACCGGTGCCGTCGTCATGGCGATTGGCCTGAACCTGGCGCCGATCGCGGTGAAAAGCGTCTCCGGCTCGCCGTTTGAAAGCTGGATGGCGGTGATCACCGTGCTGTGTATCGGCCTGGTGGCGGTGTTTACGCGCGGGATGATCCAGCGTCTGCTGATTCTGGTCGGGCTGATTGTCGCCTGTCTGGTTTACGCTCTGCTGGCGAACGTTTTCGGTCTCGGCAAGCCGGTCGATTTTACCCTGCTCCATCAGGCTGCCTGGTTTGGCCTGCCGCAGGTCACTTCCCCCACCTTTAACACCCAGGCAATGATGCTTATCGCACCGGTGGCCGTGATCCTGGTGGCGGAGAACTTAGGTCACCTGAAGGCGGTCGCGGGAATGACCGGCCGCAGTATGGACCCGTACATGGGCCGTGCGTTTGTCGGTGACGGTCTGGCAACCATGATCTCCGGCTCCGTGGGCGGCAGCGGCGTCACCACCTATGCCGAAAATATTGGCGTGATGGCGGTGACCAAAGTCTACTCGACGCTGGTCTTCGTCGCGGCAGCGACGATGGCGATACTGCTTGGTTTCTCTCCGAAGTTCGGCGCGCTGATCCACACCATTCCGTCGCCGGTCATCGGCGGGGCATCGATTGTGGTATTTGGGCTGATCGCCGTGGCCGGGGCGCGTATCTGGGTGCAGCATCGGGTCGATCTGAGCCAGAACAGCAACCTGATTATGGTGGCGGTCACGCTGGTGCTGGGCGCGGGCGATTTCGCGCTAACGCTGGGCGGATTTACAATTGGTGGGATCGGCACGGCAACGTTCGGGGCAATTCTGCTTAACGCCCTGCTGAGCCGCCGGAAAGGGGATGAAGCGCAGGCTGAAGCCATCACCCCCTCAACCTGAAATGAGTGCTGCTTTCTTGCCGGGTGACGCTACGCTTACCCGGCCTACAATGAGCATGTAGGCCCGCGCAAGCGTAGCGCCGCCGGGCAAAACGGGCAGCGTGCACGTTGTTAGCTATCTGCCCCTTGTTCAGCCCCCACCCCGGCAATCGCCTTGCGTCGTTTTTTTAGCTTTAACTCGCTCACCAGCACCCCGGCGACAATAAATGCCGCACCGACCAGGGCCAGCAGCGGCAAACGCTCTCCGGCGAGGCGACCAAAAATCCCCGCCCATACCGGTTCACCGGTGTAGATCACCGTCGCCCGCGTCGGGGAGACGCTGCGCTGCGCCCAGTTCATGGTGACCTGAATAATGGCGCTGAAGATGCCCAGCCCCAACGCGACCACGATCAGACCGGTAGACATCGGCGGCACGGACTCCCCGGCCGGTACCATCGTCGCAAACGCCACCAGCGAGGCCGTGGCGAGCTGGACCACCGTCACGCGCTTGACGTCCACCTTGCCCGCCCAGGCGCTAATCAAAATAATTTCCGCCGCAATGGCAATCGCCCCGACGAGGGTAATGATCTCGCCCGGTCCCAGTGCCAGCAGGTTATTTTCCGGCCCGGCCAGCAAAATCAGGCCGATAAACGCCAGCACGATACCGATGCAGGACATCATCCCCGGCAGCCGTCCCAGGCAAAGCCACTGCAGGAGCGGTACCAGCGGTACATACATGGCGGTGATAAATGCCGATTTGCTGCTGGAGATAGTCTGTAATCCCCATGTCTGCAGGCTGTAGCCCATTGCAATCGCAACCCCGATCGCCACCCCGGCCTTCAGCTCTTTGAGGGTTAGTCCGCGCAGGGATTTTAGCGATACGAGCGCCACGGCTATCGCCGCCGTCGCAAAGCGCAAACCAACAAAAAAGAACGGATCGCTCAGCGTTACCGCGTACTGGACGGCCAGAAACGTCCCGCCCCAGAACATGGTGATGAGAATAAGGATGGCTTCCTGCGGTTTTACGGAGAATTTAAAGCGTGAGACAGACATGCGACACCAGCAAATGAGAACAATTCTGTAGTGTGCGTCGCCTTTGGTTACAGTTCAATGTTGCAGAAATAAAAAAACCGCCGGGAACGCCCGGCGGCAGGGTTCAGCCTGGCGCGTTACTTATTGCTGCCGTGGCTGTTTTTACCCCCTTTCTTGCCAGCCTCTGATGCGCGCTGAGGGTCATTTTTGAAGTTGCCCCCGCTATGCTGGCCACCTTTACGACCTGCTTCTGATGCTCTTTCACGGTCTTCAGCGAAATTACCTGAACCACCACGATGGTTTGCCATCTCTAACCTCCAGAGTGTGAAACATTAGACATCATATTGCATTCAGTAAAAGAGGATTCTTTCACCTCGCGGCATGAGGACAGTGCCTTTATCTGTGCCGCGTGAAACTAAGCTTAGTGGACTAAGGCTGTCCGGCAAGCCGCTGGTAATATCCTGCAACAGGATCTCAGTCTTTCGGGTGAGATAACGCGGCGGAGATTCATAACTCTTTCTTATCATTTCAAAAAACGGAGGCGAGAAAGTTGTTTCATTTTGCTACAGCACGCTTCCCCAATCATATTGTTATAAATCAAAGAAATGGTGTTCATTTTTGCAGTCTGGCCGTGATGGCATATCTTTAAATGAACGCAGCGATCCGCTGTCAGAAAACACAAACGAGGAGTGATGCAAAATGGCAAAAGTTCTGGTGCTCTATTATTCCATGTATGGACACATTGAAACCATGGCTCACGCAGTCGCAGAAGGTGCAAACAGGGTGGACGGCGTTGAGGTTGTGGTGAAGCGCGTACCGGAAACCATGCAGGCGGAAGCCTTCGCTAAAGCCGGGGGAAAAACACAGAATGCCCCGGTCGCCACGCCTCAGGAGCTGGCAGATTACGATGCGATTATTTTCGGGACGCCAACCCGTTTCGGCAATATGTCCGGCCAGATGCGCACCTTCCTCGATCAGACGGGCGGGCTATGGGCCTCAGGCGCTTTATACGGCAAACTCGCCAGCGTCTTCAGCTCTACCGGCACCGGTGGCGGTCAGGAGCAGACGATTACCTCAACCTGGACTACCCTTGCTCATCATGGGATGGTGATTGTGCCGATTGGCTACGGCGCGCAGGAACTCTTTGATGTTTCTCAGGTACGTGGCGGTACTCCCTACGGTGCAACCACCATTGCCGGCGGCGATGGTTCCCGACAGCCGAGCGACGAAGAGCTCGCCATCGCCCGTTATCAGGGTGAGCATGTCGCGGGCCTCGCCAAAAAACTGAACGGCTAACTCAACAGGAGGACAAGCATGCCAACTCAGGAATCAAAAGCCCACCGCGTGGGTGAATGGGCAAGTTTACGCAATACCTCTCCGGAGATTGCCGAAGCCATTTTTGAAGTCGCGAAATATGACGAGAAACTGGCAGAGCAGATTTGGGAAGAAGGTAGCGACGAAGTGCTGGTTCGCGCCTTCGAAAAGACGGACAAAGACTCGCTCTTCTGGGGCGAACAGACCATCGAACGTAAAAACGTCTGAACGTTTCCCCCCGCCTTTGCGGGGGGTTATCCTCTATTTTGCCGCGCTGTTCATCACCGCATTAAACTTATCAACCGGGCAGAAGCCGTTAGCATCCACCGGGCAGCCTTTCAGCTCCAGCGTCACACGCTGCGCGGGGGATTCCAGCGACAGCACGCTGGCGTTTCGCAGTTGCTCTGAGCTCTGGTAGACATACTCAATTTTCATCAGTTCCTGGTTAGCGTTTTTGTCATGCCAGCGCTGGAAGACTATTTTGCCGCCAATTGGCGTGCGCTCGTGCTGATCGTGGAGTTGATACGGTTTGAAATCCAGCGCGGTCAGCAGCGAAGCAATGTTCGAATCATGCCCCACCAGCAGGGTGATTTTAGGCGCTTTCGCCTGATCGGTGACCAGCGCGTTATCAATATATTTCACCAGCGGTTTGGCGACGTTTTGCGCCACCTCGGTGGAGGTAAACAGCGAGTCCTGATAGCCGTTTTTCAGCTTCGACAGCACACGCCACTGCTGGTCAGTCTTGATCTCACCCCAGGCCACCTGATCAGCCGGGAAACCTTCGTAATATTGCAGCGTGAACGCATCCACCAGCGAGTTACCCACTTTCAGCGGACCGGACACGCCTGGCTCTTTTTCATAGTCGGCACTGAACGTATCTTTCGCGTCCGCCAGCGAGCAGACTTTTTTCTCTTTGCAGGACGGCGAATCGGCGTAGTTCGTCATCTGCTCCAGCAGCTTATAGCTTTCTGAAAGCTGCATTTTCTGCCGCTCGGTCTCCATCGCCTTCAGCGCTTTTTCGCGGAACTCAGGCGAGTTATCGGTAATGACCGGATTAAAGGTGGGATCCATCGTGCCCATTTTTTCCTGATGATGCACAGGCACATCGCACCCCGGGAACGCGCCGGTAATGAAGAATTGTGCGGTCGCAACGGTACGCTGCAGGCTATTGGCATATGCATAAACGGTGTCCGCTGGCGGGCACTCTCCAGTCTTTATCATCCCCTGCTGCGCCAGCCACTCGCGCATGTAATGACCCATATAGACCTCCAGCACGCCGCCTTTGGTGGTGAGCTGACCACCCGGTACCTCCCACTCTGGCCACTGTTTCGGCGTGGACTGCTCCAGCACGCTGCCGTTGTTGGCGAGCGGTGCGCGCAGGTTATGGCGACTCATGATTAAAACTTGCTCCAGCTGATACCCTTCCGGCGTCTCTTGTGCCTGCACGCCAAACGTTGCTGAAATGGAACCGGCGACTGCCAGCGCGAGTAGTGCTTTTCTCATCCCTAATTCCTCACTCGTTTTAAAATGTCGCATTCAGTGTGACAGATTCGTGACAATTTTCCGGGAAGCATTTCTCAATCTGATGAATACCTTACTCGCCGATTCAGACGCTGATGCCAGCGACGATGCCAACATACAGCGCCGCCCACGCGCAGGCAGAAAGCAGGCTGACGGCGTAGACCTTCACAGCGCTTAGCCTGAGCATCCCCGCTGCCAGCGGCACGATATAACGCAATACCGCCAGAAAGCGCGACGTAAACAGCGCAATTTCACCGTTCTTTTGCAGCTGATGCTGCACTCTCAAAAACCTGTCGGCATGCTTAGACGTGAAACGCGTGACCAGGCGGGTGTGTCCCATCAGCTGGCCAACATGGTAATTTAGCACCGATCCCACCGTTGCCCCCATTACCACGGCAAGCCATGCGAGCCCAGGATGCATGCTCCCCTGGCTGACGCCGATGCCCGCCAGCAGCATCACCGAGGCGGGTGGCAGCACGGAGGAGATCAGTACCGTCGATTTACCCAGCGCCATCACGAATAACAACGCAAACAGATGTGCCGGATAGAGCGCAAAATGAGTAAGCAGATGATCAAACCACGCCATTTACCCCATCCTCGTGATGATTTAATCTTTTATTTAAAATGAATAACCTTAAATAAACCCTCAACATCGTATTAATAAAATTCTTCTAAACCGTTCTTAAACATTATTTAAAATCCTGAGCGGTAAAATTAAATATGCGTATTATCCCTCACGTTTTACAACGATCTCGTTATGGCGAGGCTCCTGTACAAATACACGTTATCGCTCTGGTGGGTTCGAGAGAACCGACACAGGGTAAAACAGGCACTGTCGAATCAAGGCTTTGTCAGTATAACTTCCCTTGCGGGATACGGTGTACAGTGCTGAACCCAGGACGTGGGGATCTCCTCTTCGACATGCCCTGTCTTGCTCGCCCCTTAGAGATATTTTTATTCAAAGGGAATTCACTATGTCTTACGCTATTCACAATCAAAATCCGGCATTCAATGACAGCGCCATCGCGCAATATATGAATACCGATTTTATCGTCCTTGATATTGCATTATGCGTGGCGCTGGCGCGCGAGCAATTCTTCGCAAAATTAAAAGACGACGATATTCCATCGCATATTTTTATTGAAGACAATGGCCGCCTGGCGGGCATGATTGCGGTGCGTAAATTGCTGCAAACCGCCGATACGCTACAGCCGGTGAAATCGCTGATGATCTCGCAGTTTTTACAGGTCAAACCGGAGGATGAACGTGCCGATGTTGCCGGCCAGCTGGCGCACGGCGGCGCGGACGTTGTGCCGGTGGTCACCCACGGCAAGCTCGTCGGCTGCCTGACCGAGCGCGAAATCGCCCATCTGCTGGAAGATGACGTCACCGAAGACGCTCAGCTTCAGGGGGCGACGCTGCCGCTGGAGAAGCCCTATCTGGAAACCAGCGCCTTCAGCCTGTGGAAGAAACGCTCCGTCTGGCTCCTACTGCTGTTTGTCGCAGAAGCCTATACCAGTTCGGTGATCCAGCACTTCGAAGAGGCGCTGGAGTCCGCCATTGCGCTGGCGTTCTTTATTCCGCTGCTGATCGGCACGGGCGGCAACAGCGGAACGCAGATCACCTCCACGCTGGTGCGCGCCATGGCGCTGGGAGAGGTGCATCTTCGCGACGTCGGGCGCGTGCTGCGAAAAGAGATGACCACTTCGCTGATGATTGCCGTGACGCTCGGGATTGCCGGGTGTATCCGCGCGTGGATGATGGGGATTGGGCTGGAAATCACGCTTATCGTCAGCCTGACGCTGGTGTGCATAACGCTGTGGAGCGCGATTGTGTCGTCCGTGATTCCGATGGTGCTCAAACGCTGCGGCATTGACCCGGCGGTCGTCTCCGCGCCGTTTATCGCGACGCTTATCGACGGTACCGGGCTGATTATCTACTTCAAGATCGCGCAATATACGCTGGGGCTGGAGTAACGCGGTCCGCCAGCTGGATCACCGCTCGCGAAAACGCCTCAATCGCCAGCGCGACATCCTCAGCCATCACCGACTCTGCCGGGTGGTGGCTGACGCCCCCCTTGCAGCGCACAAACAGCATCCCTACCGGCCAGCGTTCCGCGATGGCAATCGCATCATGGCCCGCGCCGCTGGGCAGCGACAGTGAACGCCCCTGCACCGATTCGACGGCCTCCCCTAACACGTTTTGCAGGTGGATATCGCACGGCGTGGCCGCGATGCGGTAAAACTCCTCGGCGCTGAACTGCAGTCCGCGTCGCGACGCGATTGCCTGCGCATTTTCCAGCAATTCGGCCAGCAACCGATCCAGCGGCGCATCCTGCGGACCGCGGATATCCAGCGAGAGCTGAACCTCGCCGGGGATCACGTTTACCGCACCGGGCAGGCAGCGCAGCTCCCCGACCGTCGCCACCCGATTGCCGCCCTGCTGCCGGGTGGTATTTTCGATGAGAACCATCCATTCGGCAGCGGCGGCCAGCGCGTCCTTACGATGGTTCATCGGCACGGTTCCCGCGTGCCCGGCTTCGCCGGTGAAACGGCAATTCAGGCGACGTGCGCCGTTGATGGCTTCCACCACGCCGAGCGCGAGACCGTCCTGCTCAAGGCACGGCCCCTGTTCAATGTGCAGCTCCAGGTAGGCGCTGAAATCCTCGGGACGGCGTGCGGCATGCGACACGCGGCCGGGATCGAGCCCCACCTGCACCATTGCCTGCGCTACGCTGATGCCGCTAGCGTCGGTTTTTTCCAGCCAGTCCTGCGGCCAGGTGCCCGTCAGCCCCCGGCTGCCTAACAGCGTAATGCCGAAACGGGTGCCCTCTTCATCGCAAAAACCGACAATCTCAATGGCCTGCGCCAGGTGCAGGCCCTGCTGGTGCAGGCTGTCCACCACTTCAATCGCGGTGAGCACCCCGAGCATACCGTCGTAGCGCCCCGCATTGCGCACGGTATCCAGATGCGAACCGAGCAGCACCGCCTGCGCGCCTTCCTGAGCACCTTCATAGCGTCCACAGATATTGCCCACGCTGTCCTGCCAGACGGTCATCCCCGCCTGGCTCATCCACTGCCCGACCAGCTGGTTGGCCTGCAGATGCTGCGCCGAGAGGTAGACCCGGGTCAGCGCATCCGGCGTTTCGCTGATGGCGGCCAGCGCATCGGCGCGCGCCATCACCCGTTCTGCCGCCGGGCTCATTGCGGCGTCTCGCGGCGATAGTGATCCCACGCGGCCTGCATGGCGGCCCCCTGCGTGGTGGTGAATTTCAGGTAGTTCAGCACCGACTCCAGCGCGCTCAGGGTGGTCATCACGCAGTCTTTGCGCGCGTTATAACCCATGGTGCCAATGCGCCACACTTTACCGTGCAGCGGGCCAAACGAGGTGCCGATTTCAATCCCGAAATCCTCCAGCATCAGCTTACGCACCTCGTCGCCGTTGACGCCCTGTGGAATCACCACGCCCAGCACGTTATTCATCTTGTGCTTCAGGTCGCCGAAGGTCTCCAGCCCCATCGCCTGAATGCCCTTCAGGAGCGCATCGCCGTGCAGCTTGTGGCGGGCAATGCCGTTCTCCAGCCCTTCCTGCAGGATCAGCCGCGCGCATTCGCGGGCGCCAAACAGCGCGGTGGTAGCTTCGGTATGGTGATTCAGCCGTTCCGGGCCCCAGTAGTCCATCACCATGCCAAGATCGAAGTAGTTGGAGTAGATCATCTCCTCGTCGCCGTCGCGGTGGGCGTCGGTGCGAATGCCCGCCTCAACGCACTTGCGGCGGCGGATCGCCTCCTCCATCCGCGTACTCAGGGTGACTGGCGAAGTACCCGATGGCCCGCCGAGACACTTCTGCATCCCGGCCGAGACGGCATCCAGCCCCCAGGCGTCGGTCTCCAGCGCGTTGCCGCCGAGCGACGCGGTGGCGTCGGTGTAAAACAGCACGTCGTAGCGGCGGCAGATAGCGCCAAGCTCCGCGAGCGGCTGCAGCATGGTGGTGGAGGTGTCGCCCTGTACGGTGAGCAGCAGGCGAGGACGAATACGCTTAATTGCATCCTCCACCTGGTCCGGGGCGAACACCTCGCCCCACGGCACCTCGATGGTATGCACCTCCGCCCGACAGCGGCGGGCAATTTCGCACAGCAGGTGACCAAAGCGGCCAAAGACCGGAACCAGCACTTTATCCCCCGGGCGAATGGCGGAAACCAGTATCGCTTCAATTCCCGCCCGGGAGGTACCGTCGACCAGCATCGTCCAGCGATTTTCAGTGCGGAATACGCCGCGATAGAGCGCCATCACCTCGTTCATGTAGTGGGTCATGGCCGGATCGTACTGGCCAATCAGCTGGCTCGACATAGCGCGCAGCACGCGCGGGTCGGCGTTGATCGGCCCCGGCCCCATCAGCAGACGCTGCGGCGGGTTAATTTGCGGAAAATGTGCAATATCCATGAGTCAGTCCTTATCAGTTGAGGCCGCGCACGGAGGAGATGAACTGCTTCAGTTCCGTGGTCTGCGGGTTGGCGAACAGCGTTTTGCTGTCGCCCTGCTCCCAGACTTTCCCCTGGTGCATAAACACCACGCGGTCGCCCACTTCGCGGGCAAAATTCATTTCGTGCGTCACGAGAATCAGGGTCATCCCCTCGGCGGCCAGCTGCTCCAGTACCTTGAGCACTTCGCCCACCAGCTCCGGGTCAAGCGCGGAGGTGATCTCGTCACAGAGTAAAACTTTAGGCGACATCGCCAGCGCGCGGGCAATCGCCACGCGCTGCTGCTGGCCGCCGGAGAGGCTCGACGGGTAGTAATCCAGACGATCGCCTAAACCCACTTTCTCCAGCATGCGCTGCGCCAGCTCCCGGCATTCGGCAGCACTTTTCTTCAGCACCCGACGCGGGGCGAGCATGACGTTTTCCAGCGCCGTCATGTGCGGGAACAGGTTGAAGCTCTGGAACACCATCCCCACCGAGCGGCTGATTTCACGCGCCTGGGAATCCCGGTCGGTAATCGTCATGCCACCGAGCTTAATGCTGCCGTCCTGATAGCCTTCCAGGCCGTTGATACAGCGCAGCAGCGTGCTTTTTCCCGATCCGCTGCGCCCGATAATGGAGATCACCTGGCCCATGTCGATATCCAGATCGACACCCTTGAGCACGTGGTTATCACCGTAGTACTTCTGCACCTGATTAATGGTGATGAGAGGCATTGAATTTCGTCTCCAGATAGCGGCTGTAGCGCGACAGCGGATAACACAGAATGAAGTAGCCCAGCGCCACCAGCGCAAAGACTTTGAACGGCTGATAGGTCACGTTGGTCAGCATGGTCCCGGCCTTGGTCAGCTCGATAAAACCGATAATCGACGCCAGCGCGGTACCTTTGATCACCTGCACGGCAAAGCCGACCGTCGGGGCGATGCCGATGCGCAATGCCTGCGGGGCGACCACGCGAAACAGGGTCTGGCCGAAGGTCAGTCCCAGACAGCGCGAGGCTTCCCACTGCCCTTTCGGCAGCGCACGGATGCTACCGAACCAAATATCGAGCAGAAACGCGCTGGTGTAGAAGGTTAACGCCAGCGAGGCGGCGGTCCACGGCGAAACGTCGATGCCGAACAGCGCCACGCCAAAGAAGGCCAGGAACAGCTGCATCAGCAGGGGCGTCCCCTGAAACAGCTCAATATAGCCGCGGATGATGCGCTTCACCGTGCGCCCGCCGGTCAGGCGCAGCAGCAGGAGCGGTAGCGTCACCACCGCCCCGCCGACAAACGCCACCAGCGACAGCAGCACCGTCCAGCGTCCGGCCAGCAGCAGGTTGCGAATAATGTCCCAGTCGGTAAAGGTGGTCATCATGCCTGCACCCCCAGCCATTTCCGTCCAGCCGCCATCATCAGCTGGCGCAGGGTAATCGACAGCGCTAAGTAGATACCGGTTGTCACCAGATAGACCTCAAAGCTCAAAAACGTTCTGGACTGGATCAGGTTGGCGGCGAAGGTCAGCTCTTCATACGAGACCTGCGACACCACCGACGAGCCGAGCATCACGATGATGCACTGGCTCACCAGCGCCGGATAAATGCGCTGCAGCGCGGGCGGCAGCACCACGCGAATAAACGTCTGCAGACGGGTCAGCCCCAGCACGCGCCCGGCCTCCCACTGTCCTTTCGGCGTGACCTGAATGCCCGCGCGGATAATTTCGGTGCTGTACGCGCCCAGGTTCACCACCATCGCCAGCAGCGCCGCCTCCCCCGCCGTCATCTTCAGGCCCAGATTCGGCAGGCCGAAGACGATGAAAAATAGCTGCACCACAAACGGCGTGTTGCGGATAATCTCCACGTAACCGCCCCAGATCCGGCTGTACCAGGTGGTGCGTCCGCTGCGGATCGCCGCCCCGAAAATCCCTATCGCCAGCCCGCCGACGGTCGCCATCACCGTCAGCTGGATGGTGACCCACAATCCCGCCAGCAGCGCCAGCCAGTGCGGCCACAGTTCAGAGAAATGAAGTTGCTCAGTCATCGGCTCAGGCGCCAAGGTTTGCCGGCAGCGGGGCCTTCAGCCATTGCTCAGACAGACCATTCAGCGTGCCGTCCTTAATGCCCTGCTCAATCAGCGCATCCACTTTTGCCTTCAGGGCCGGTTCGTTTTTCTTCAGGCCGATAAAGCACGGTGAATCTTTCAGCATAAAGCTCGGCACCGGGGCCTTATCAGCATTCTGGCGGGAAATCGCCGCCACCACGAGGTTGCCGGTCGCCACGTACTGCACCTGTCCGGAAAGGTATGCAGAGAGCGTGGTGTTATTGTCTTCGTAACGTTTCACGTTGGCATCTTTCGGCGCCAGGCTGGTGAGTACCATGTCCTCCACCGCCCCGCGCGTCACGCCGATAGTTTTTCCGCTCAGCCCGGCGGCATCTTTCAGCTCGGCCCCTTTCGGGCCAAACACGCCAAGGAAGAACGGCGCGTAGGCGCGGCTAAAATCAATCACCTTCTCGCGCTCCGGGTTTTTCCCGAGGCTGGAGATGACCAGATCCACCTTATCGGTTTGCAGATACGGCACACGGTTGGCGCTGGTCACCGGCACGAGCTGCAGCTTGAGCTTCATCTGTTTCGCCAGATAGCGTGCCATGTCAATGTCGTAGCCCTGCGGCTGCAGGTCGGTCCCCACCGAGCCAAACGGCGGGAAGTCCTGCGGCACGGCAATGCGGAGGGTGCCGCGCTTCTCGATATCCTGAAGCTGGTCAGCCTTTGCAGGCAGTTGTGTGAAGAGGCATGCGGCCCCGGCCAGTGCAATCAACAGTTTTTTCATGGTGCTTCCCCGTAACGTTAACATGAAACAAAAGATTCTTTGAATGTGATTTTGCAACTAATGTGCCAGGTGAGGCGAAACGGGGGATATTCTTATAAAGCCTGATAAAACGCGGACGGAGCGAAAAATTGAGGATGTTCACGCCCCGCCACGTTGCACCATTTCAATGCAAAGCACCAGTCTGACGCCCCATTATCGTTGTTCGAGTTCGTCCAGCTGCTGATAAAGGGAAGCAATCTCGTGAATGCGCGGACGGCCTTTATCGAGACTGTCATGCAGGAAGGCATTCGCCAGCAGGTTGATCAGGCTGTTGACCGAGGAATAGCTGTCATAGGCCGAAACGCTGTCCAGCGGGGCGCAGAGCTGCCAGCTCGCCAGCGGAAACAGGCTGTGCGCCTGCGGCTCGCACATCAGCAGCACCGGAATACCGCTACTCTGAAGCTGCTGCATCAGCGGGCGGATAATGCGCGGACGGCGGCGAAAGGCCATCATCACCACCAGATCGTCAGGGGTTAAATCCACCAGCTCCTCGCTCAGGCTCTGGCCTGGCTGAGGGAGCACCAGCACCTGACCCCGCGCCTGCAGCAGCTGCTGGCGCAGGTGGAGCGCCGCGGGATAGGCGTTACGCATGCCAATAATGACAATGCGCCGCGCCTTCACCATGCAGGCCATGGCGTCGGCAAACTGCTGAGCATCGAGAGCATTGACCCACTGGGTCAGGTTCGCCATCTCCTGCTTATAATGGCGCGCCAGTAGCGTGTTGCCCTGCACCGCGTCGCGGTTATCGGTAAGCGGCATTCCGCTCTGACGCAGGGTGCGCAGCTCGTCACGCATCTCTTTATACTTCTCATAGCCCAGACGCTTGAACAGACGGCTCACCGTGGCTTTCGATACCCCGCTTAGCTGCGCCAGCTCGGCACTGTTATAGCTAATAAGGTCGTCAAAATGATCGAAAATAAAATCCGCCACCCGCTGCTCCTGCGGCGACAGTGACGGGTATTGCGCTTTCAGTCGTTCATCAAGCTGTTCCATAACGCCTCTGTAACGTTTGTTTCATCTCATACTCACTATTCATTAAGCATGCCAGCTTCTGCGGCAACTGGCATGAAACTTTTTATTCAGAACTGGAACAGCTTTTGCAGCACCTTGTGACTTTAAGGGTTATGAGGACGCTTCATGCAAAGTAATGTCTCCACACACGGGATGGCTGTTGCCCCCCACCACCTTGCCAGCCAGAGTGCGCTGGCCGTCCTGCGCGAAGGCGGCAGCGCGATAGAAGCCATGGTCGCGGCGGCGGCCACCATTGCCGTAGTTTACCCGCACATGAACGGGCTGGGTGGCGATGGCTTCTGGCTTATCGTGCCGCCGGAAGGGGATCCGATCGCCATTGATGCCAGCGGTGCGGCGGGATCGCGCGCGACGCTCGCGGCCTACGACGGGCTCCCGCATATCCCCCATCGCGGCCCTCAGGCGGCGCTGACCGTTGCCGGCACGGTGAGCGGCTGGGACGAGGCGCTGAAGGTCTCGCGCGAGATGACGGGCAAGGCGCTGCCGCTGTCCCGCCTGCTGGCCGACGCCATTGAGTACGCGCAAAACGGTACCCCGGTCACGGCGTCACAGGCGCATGCCACCGCCAGTAAATTTGACGAGCTAAAGGACGTTCCCGGCTTTGCCGAAACCTGGCTGGTGGACGGCAAGCCACCGCCGGTCGGGAGCCGTTTTTACCAGCCCGCCATGGCCACGACCCTTTCGCGCCTGGTGGAAGACGGTCTGGACAGTTTTTATCGCGGCCCGCTGGCGGAGGTGCTGGCGCAGGGTATGGAGACGCTGGGCCTGCCGGTCACGCTGGCCGATCTACACGCCCACGTCGCCCGGCGCACCACGCCTCTGAAGTTGCTGCATCAGCAGGGAGAAATTTATAACCACGCCCCGCCGACGCAGGGGCTGGTGTCGCTGGCGATACTCGGCATCACAGACCGCCTGAATATGGCGGAGGCTGACGATGCGGGGACGATTCACCGTATTGTTGAAGCCACCAAGCTGGCCTTTGGCCTGCGCGATGCGCACATTACCGATCCGCGCGAGCTGAAAACGGATATTCAGGCACTGCTGGCACCCACCGCCCTTCAGGCGCTTGCCGACAGGGTTGACGACAGCCGTGCCGCATCGTGGGGCACCGGCAAAGGTCCCGGCGATACGGTGTGGATGGGCGTGATGGATAACAGCGGGCTTGCCGTGTCGTTCATCCAGAGTATTTATCACGAATTTGGCAGCGGCGTGGTACTGCCCGATACCGGCATCGTCTGGCAGAACCGGGGCGCATCGTTCAGTCTCGACCCCAGTCATCTTCTGGCCCTCGCGCCGGGCAAACAGCCTTTCCACACCCTGAACCCGGCGGCGGCGCGCCTCAAGGACGGGCGCGTGATGGTCTATGGCTCGATGGGCGGCGACGGACAGCCGCAAACGCAGGCCACGCTGTTTACCCGCTATGTGGTCCAGGGTGCGCCCCTGCAGGAGAGCATCGCTCGCCCGCGCTGGCTGCTGGGGCGTACCTGGGGACAAACGTCGGACACGTTAAAACTGGAAGGTCGCTTTTCGGGTGAGACCGTGTCACAGCTCAGGGCGCGTGGACACGACGTGGAGATCTTCCCGGACTTCAGTGAAGCCATGGGCCACGCGGGGGCGATTGTTCGCCACCCCAACGGGCTGTTTGAAGGAGCGTTTGATCCGCGCAGCAACGGCGCGGCCGCCGGATTTTGAGGAGAGAATAATGACGACACAACAACCCGACTGGCATGCCTATCTCGCGCAAATGGAGACCGTTCTTGGCGTGACGCTGGATGATGCCCGCCGCGCCGAGCTACAGGTACAGTTCAGCCGCATTGCCAGCATGGCCGCTCCATTGATGGCGCTGCCGCTCGATGACCGTCTGGAGATCGCAGGAGTGTATAAAGCATGACGCTACACGAGATGAGTATCAGCGCAATCCAGCAGGCGCTGAGTGCGGGCGAGCTGAGCGCCCATGAGATTGCCCGTCAGACGCTGGAGGCGATTGCGCGCGTGAATCCGCAGATCAACGCCTGGACCGCCGTGACGGAAGCGCGCATGCTCGCCGAGGCCGCGAATATCGACACCCTGCGCCGCGAAAAGCGCCCCCTGCCACCGCTGGCGGGCGTGCCCTATGCGGTGAAAAACCTGTTTGACGTTGCCGGGCATACTACCCTCGCCGGGGCCGAGCTGTTCAGCCAGCGCCCTCCCGCGGCCACTGACAGTTTTGCCGTACGTCAGCTGCGTAGCGCGGGCGGGTTACTGACCGGGATGGTGAATATGGATGCCTATGCCTACGGCTTTACCACCGAAAACAGCCACTACGGCGCGACGCATAACCCGCACGACCTGACGCGCATCGCGGGCGGTTCGTCCGGCGGTTCAGCCGCCGCCGTGGCCGCCGGGCTGGTGCATTTTTCGCTCGGCACCGACACCAACGGCTCCATTCGCGTTCCGGCATCCCTGTGCGGGATTTATGGCCTGAAACCCACCTTTGGCCGCCTGTCGCGATCCGGTAGCCATCCGTTTGTCGCGAGTCTGGATCATATCGGGCCCTTTGCCCGCCGCGTGTGCGATCTGGCGTCGGTGTACGACGCGCTGCAGGGGCGCGATACCCGCGACGGTTTTCAGGCAGAACGCTCGCGCGAGGAGACGCGTCCCCTGCTCGAACGCGGTCTGGACGGCCTGCGCTGTGCGGTGCTTGGCGGCTACTTCACCACCTGGTGCGACACGGAGGCCCGGGACGCCGTGGCGCGGGTGGCGAAGGCCCTCGACGTGCAGGAGGAGCTGCAGTTCCCCGACGCCGGGCTGGCGCGCTCCGCGGCGTTTATCACCAGCGCCTCGGAAGGGGGTAACCAGTACCTGCCCGCGCTTCGCCGCGAGCCTGAGCGTTTTGAACCCCATTCCCGCGAACGGCTTCTGGCAGGCGCGATGATCCCTTCCGCCTGGTATATTCAGGCCCAGCGGTTTCGCGCTCAGGCGCGTCAGGCGTTCAACGCCTTGTTTGAACAAGCCGATGTCCTGATCGCCCCCGCAACGCCGCGTAGCGCCACGCGGATCGGTGAGCAAACCATGGAGATTAACGGTCAGCCGCTGCCCATTCGCGCCAGCATGGGCATGCTCACTCAACCGATTTCGTTCCTGGGTTTGCCGGTGACCACCGTTCCGCTACGCACCGCCCGGGGTATGCCGATTGGCCTGCAGCTGATTGCCGCGCCGTTTAACGAGCAGGCCTGCCTGCGCGTCGCGCGCGTGCTGGAAGAGAGTGGCATCACCGATGCCCGCCCGGCGGAGGTGGTCGCATGATGAATCACGATGACATTAACCTGCCGTGGGTGGTTGCCGAAGTGACGGCGGCGTTTTACCGCTATGAAGATGCGCTGGTGAGCAACAACATTGCCGTGCTGGATGAACTGTTCTGGCACGACAAAAATACGGTGCGTCTGGGGGCAGGTGAAAACCTGTACGGCATTGATGAAATCCGCGCCTTTCGTGCGGCGCGCCCGTCAGCCGGACTGGCGCGAACGTTGCGTCACACCGTCATCACCACCTTCGGGAAGAATTATGCCGTGTGCAGCACCGAGTTTACCCGCGAGGGCACGGAACGCATTGGCCGCCAGCAGCAGACGTGGGTACGGTTTGCCTGTGGGTGGCGGATCGTGGCGGCGCAGGTGAGTTTGATGTCATAACGCGACCGGGCAGGCGACGTCCTGTGAGCCGGGTAAGGCGCAGCCGCCACCCGGCAAAACATCGCACAATTATTTCAGAAACGGATGCACCTCCCGCCAGTGGTCGGCAATCTGCTGGCGGGTACAGACCCACACCTGCTCATGCTGCTGCACGTAATCCAGGAACCGCTGTAGCGCGCGAAAACGCCCCGGCCGCCCCAGCAGGCGGCAGTGCATGCCAATAGACATCATTTTCGGCGCGCGTTCCCCCTCCTCGTACAGCACGTCAAAACTGTCCTTCAGATACGTATAAAACTGCTCGGCGGTGTTAAACCCCTGCGCGGTGGCAAAGCGCATATCGTTAGCATCCAGCGTATAGGGCACAATCAGGTGCGGTTTACGGGTCCCGTCGCTACAGGCCACTTCCGTCCAGAAGGGTAAGTCATCGCCATAGTAGTCGCTGTCGTAGTCGAAGCCGCCATGCTCCACGACCAGCTGGCGCGTGTTGGGGCTATCGCGCCCGGTGTACCAGCCTGTGGGCGGTTTGCCAAACAGATCGGTCAGTACGTGCACCGCTTTATGCAGATGCTCGCGCTCCTGGGCGATGTCCATATGCTGATAGTGGATCCAGCGCCAGCCGTGGCTGACCACGTCATAATCCGCCGCCTTAATCGCTTCGACGATTTCCGGATGACGCGCCAGCGCCATCGCTACGCCAAAGACCGTCAGCGGCAGACCGCGTTTTTGAAATTCAGTGTGGATGCGCCAGAATCCGGCGCGGCTGCCGTATTCGTAGAGCGAGTCCATCGACATGTGCCTGTCCGGATAGCTTGCGGCACCGATGATGTCCGACAGGAACTGCTCGGATCCGGCATCGCCGTGCAGAACGTGGTTTTCCGCTCCTTCCTCGTAATTGAGTACAAACTGCACGGCGATGCGCGCCTGATTCGGCCACCGCGCGTGCGGTGGGTTGCCTGCGTAACCGCGCAGATCGCGCGGGTAATCCTGTTCAAAAGTCCCCATTGCCACCCCCAAAAATTAAAATGGATTCAGTGCCTGAAATTGTCCGCTTAACGCTTTATTTTCCGGGAAGGCCAGATCCCCGTGCTTGCTGGTCGACAGCCCCAGCGCCACCAGCGACTCCACCATCTTCACCGCCGCGCTGACGCCGTCGATAACCGGCACGCGCAGTTCGCGCGTCAGCTCCTGCGCCAGCGTCGCCATGCCGCCGCAGCCCAGCACGATGGCCCCGCAGCCATCCTCTTTCAGCGCCTGTATACAGCGCACGCGCACTTTTTCCTGCGCCAGACCGCTGCCGTCTTCCAGCGCCAGCACCGGGAGATCGATGGCATGCAGCGCCGCGCAGTGGTCCTGAAAGCCATACTGATGCAGCAGATGGCGGGCGATAATCAACGTGCGCGGCAGCGTGGTGACCACCGAAAAGCGGGTCGCCACCAGCGTCGCCATATGCATGGCGGCTTCAGCAATCCCTACCACCGGCCCCTGGGCCAGCTCGCGCGCCGCCAGCAGACCCGGGTCGCCAAAGCAGGCAATAACGTGACCATCCACGCCCTGCTGTCTGCCGAGTTTGACCTGTTCGAGAACGCCCACGCCAGCAATGGCCTCGTCAAAGTGGCCTTCGATGGACGGCACGCCTGCGGTCGGGCAGACCGCGAGGATTTCCGTTCCCGGTGCAGCCACCGCACGGGCTGCCGCACCGATGGTTTCCGTCATGGCGAGGCTGGTGTTGGGGTTGATCACTTGTATACAGACAGACGACATTACGACTCCTTGTGGCCGGCAAACAGCCGGGCAAAATCAGGCAGACACTCGCCCGCCCGCTCGAAGCAGAGGCTGGCGACGATATGTTCAAAATGGTGCATTAAGGCCTCGCTGAGCGGCTGGAGCGCCTTCTGGCGCAGCAGATCCACCAGCTGTTCGTGATCGTTGCAGCGACAGCCCTGCCGCCACGGCGCGCCCCAGGTGGCAATCACCAGCGATGAACGCTGGCTCAGGCCGGTCACCATCTCCGTCAGCACCTGGTTGCCGGAGATGGCCTGTAGCTGAATGTGAAAATTGGCGGAGTGGCGTATCGCCGCCGGGCCGTCATAGGCCTCGTGCGCCTGCTGCTCCTGACGAATAATGGCCTCCAGTGCTGCCAGATGCGGCGGCTGGCAGTGGGCCAGCACGTCCGGCAGATTAGCGACCTCCAGCAGCGCGCGGGTGCGGAAGATGTGCCGCGCCTCTTCTACCGTCGGGCTGGCGACGTGTGCACCACGTTTGGGCGTTAAGGTGACCATTTGCACAGCGGCGAGTCGTTGCAGCACCTTTCGGATGCCGGTACGGCTCACGCCAAACACCTCGGCCAGCGCCTCTTCCGGCAATTTGCTCCCCGGCAGCAACTGATGTTCGACAATTGCGGTCATCAGCGCCTGAAAGATGGATTCGTCTTTGTCATGCAGGTCTGGCGCGGTCTGCAGGCCATTTACGTTGTTCATTCACCACTCCGTGCTTTACCTTTCGTTATCGAATCGTATACATAAAAATAAAATATTGCATACAAGATTTATTATTTTGGCCTGGATCCTGCAACACCGTTTGCACTCCCACTCAACGGGTTTTCATTCACAGGAGCAGGTTTCATGCCAAACAGTCAAAACGCGCAGCAGGGTACGGCCGCTGATTCCGGTGCGGTTTACAGCCCACGTCTTTGCAATGAGGATCTGGCACCCACGCGTGACCAGAACTGGAGCTGGTACAATATCTTTTCATTCTGGATGTCGGACGTTCACAGCATGGGGGGATATGTGGTCGCCGCGAGCTTCTTTACGCTCGGGCTGGCAAGCTGGCAGGTGTTACTCTGCCTGCTGGTGGGGATTTGTATTGTGCAACTGTGCGCCAACCTGGTCGCAAAACCGAGCCAGATGGCGGGCGTGCCCTATGCCGTGATCAGCCGTCAGGCATTCGGCGTCTTTGGGGCGAACATTCCGGCGGTGATCCGCGGGCTTATCGCCTTTGCGTGGTATGGCATCCAGACCTACCTGGCCGCCAACGCCCTGATGCTGGTGGCACTGAAGTTCTGGCCGTCGCTCTCTTCACTCACCACCGGCGCGTTCCTCGGCCTGTCACATCTGGGCTGGATCTGCTTCGCCATCATGTGGGTATTGCAGGCGATGGTTTTCTGGCACGGGATGAGCGCCATCAAGCGCTTCATTGATATCGCCGGTCCGGCGGTCTACGTAGTGATGCTGGCTCTTGCGGGCTGGATTGTATACAAGACCGGTTTTGACGGGATCTCCTTTACCCTCGCCAGCAAATCCCTGACCACGGGCGAGCAAACCTGGCAGATGATCACCGCGACCGCGCTGGTGGTCTCCTACTTCTCCGGCCCGCTGCTCAACTTTGGTGACTTCTCCCGCTACGGGAAAAGCATGGGGGAGATCCGCCGCGGTAACCGCTGGGGTCTGCCGTTTAACTTCCTGCTGTTCTCCATCGTCACCGTGGTGATTGTCTCCGGTACCCAGTCGCTGTTTGGCCGCATGATCACCGACCCGATTGAAACCGTCAGCCGCGTGGGTAACGATCTGGCCGTGGCGATTGGCCTGCTGACGATGATCACCGCCACCATCGGGATTAACATTGTGGCGAACTTTGTCTCGCCAGCCTTTGATTTCTCTAACTGCTCGCCGCAGAAGATCAGCTTCCGCACCGGGGGAATGATTGCTGCCGTCGGCTCGATCCTGCTCACCCCGTGGAACCTGTTCAACTCACCGGAGTTAATCCACTACACCCTGGACGTGCTCGGGGCGTTTATCGGCCCGCTGTTCGGCATACTGATTGCCGATTTCTACCTGATTAAACGCGGCAAGGTGTCGGTTGACGACCTGTTCGATGACACGCCAAAGGGCAAATACTGGTATCGCAACGGCTTTAACCCGAAAGCCATCGGCGCGCTGATCCCGTCCGTTGCCGTGGGCCTGGTGATTAGCTTTATCCCGGCCCTGCATGAGGTGGCGAACTTCAGCTGGTTTATCGGCGTCTTCCTCGGCGGCGTGACCTACCGCTGGCTGGCGCGGGAAGATCGCGAGACGGCAGGCGCGACGACGTTCAGCTCCCGCGTGGCAACGCAAAAAGAGTAACCCTTCCCTCCTCCTCTGGCCGCAGCGTAACTGCGGCCCGTTCATTCTGGCACTGTTCTTGCTGCGCTTTCTCACCCCGCTACGCAAACACGAAGGCAGGAACCATGATGGAATACCAGACTGCGATACGCGGTACATTTTTTGACATTGCCCAGGTCTGCGACAGCGCAGACACCATTGCCGAACACGCGCGCTACCTTGAGGACGGGCTGCTGTTTATTCAGAATGGCCACATTCTGGCGCACATGGCGTGGCAGGAGGGCGAGCAGTATCTTGACCCGCACAAAGGCTACACTGACCTGCGCGGCAAGCTGCTGCTGCCCGGTTTTATCGATACCCATGTGCATTATCCGCAAACGGAGATGATCGGCGCCTTTGGCGAGCAGCTGCTGGAGTGGCTGACCACCTATACCTTCCCGGTGGAGAGCCAGTTTGCCGATGAAGCCTACGCGAAAGAGATCGCCGAATTTTTCATTAACCAGTTGGTGAGCAATGGCACCACCACCGCGCTGGTGTTCTGCACGCTGCATCCGGAATCGGTCGAGGCGCTGTTTACTGAGGCGCTGCGCCTCAACATGCGCCTTATCGCCGGGAAGGTGATGATGGACAGACACGCGCCGGACTACCTGAGCGAGGACGCGAAACAGAGCTACCGGCAGACGCGCGAGCTGATCCAGCGCTGGCATCACCGGGGGCGGCTGGGCTATGCCATTACGCCACGCTTTGCCCCGACGTCATCCCCCGAGTTGCTCGCCGCGGTCAGCCTGCTGAGAGAGGAGTTTCCGGATACCTGGCTGCAAACCCATCTGAGCGAAAACCCAAACGAAGTGGCCTGGGTGAACGACCTCTGGCCGGAGCATGAACGCTATCTGGACGTGTATCACCACTACGGCCTGACCGGCGAGCGCAGCGTGTTTGCCCACGCCATCCACCTGCACCACAGCGAGTGGCAATGCCTGCATGACACCGGTTCGGCGGTGGCGTTTTGCCCCACCTCGAACCTGTTTCTCGGTAGCGGGCTGTTTCGCCTGCCCGCCTGCTGGCAGCACAGAGTGCGAATGGGCATCGGCACTGACGTGGGCGCGGGCACCACCTTTAGCATGCTGCGTACCCTGGGGGAAGCGTACAAGGTGGGTCAGCTCCAGAGCTACCGTCTCCGCGCCAGCGAGGCGTTTTACCACGCCACGCTGGGCGGCGCGCACGCCCTCCGGCTTGACGAGAAGATTGGCAACTTCACGCCCGGCAAAGAGGCGGATTTCGTCGTCATCGACCCGGACGTAACGCCGCTGCAGCGCCTGCGCAATCGCCGCTGCCAGGACATTTACGAGCAGCTCTTTGTGCTGATGACCCTGGGCGATGAGCGCAACATCAGCGAAACCTGGGTCAACGGCGTGCAGGTGTGGTCAGCTGCCCCGGTAGGTTGACCAGCCGCCGGGCGCAATCACAAACGGCAGATGGAAATGCTCGTCTGCCGATTCTCCCGTCACAAACTCAATCTGCGCGCAGGGATAGATCGTCTCGCGGCCTGTGTCGCTAAACCACTTACCGATTTCGGCCACCAGCCGGTAGCGGCCTTTTGCCAGGTTCGGGACGAATTCTGTGATGCGCCCACTGGCGTTCGTGACGCCAGTCGCCATGATCTCCCCGTCCCGCTCAAGATGAACCGTCACGCCCTCGGCGGGTTTCCCCGTTGAAATATCGAGAATATGGGTGCTGAGTGTGCTCATTCGCTTATGACTCCTTCCAGCCGCAGCAGCGTAATTTCCCGCAGCTGTTCCAGCGCGGTCAATACTTCCTGCGTATCGTTGTTTTCCAGCCGCGCGTTCAGCGCCTCTAAGATCTCTTCTCCGCTGCGGCCCTTCGCGCGGATAAGAAAGACCCGTCCGAAACGGGCTTCATAGCGGGCGTTTCCCTCCCGTAACGCCTGCGTCAGGGCAGCATCGCGGTCATTCACCGCGCCCTGTTCCTGCCGCGACAGTGCTGCCTCCGCCTGGGAACCCGCTGGCTTTTCCCCGATACGCGGATGGGCGCTCAGGGCTTGCGTTAACGCCGTCTCATCCCAGCATTGCGTCAGCGCCAGTGCCGTACTGAACACGTCTTCCCGGCGGGAATAGGGCCGCCCGCGTACCAGGGCTTCAGCCCAGCCGGGGATCGCCACGCAGGGGTGGAGCCGCGCGAGAGCCTCTTTCTCAGGAAGCCGATTAAAGTCGTGCAGTGCGATCATAGTATCTCCTTGATTATCCTCTTTCAGGTCATTGCACAAACCACGCCACTCCTTTGCCTGAGCGTGAAACAGTTGATTCCGTATAGCTCAACTGGAAATTTTTGATTCAAAAAAAGGCAAGCTCACCGCGTCTGCGCACCTTAGCAGTGCAAACCTGCCCTTCACAACGCCGTTTTCACCCCGTTGCAGCCTGGTACGCAAATTGCTGAATGGCTTTACACCCTGCAAAAGGAGAGAAGCATGAAAGCAATCGTTATTGGTGCGGGAATTGGCGGCCTGAGCGCCGCTGTTGCGCTGAAGAAAGCGGGCATCGACTGTACCGTGTTTGAAGCCGTCAAAGCGATCAAGCCCGTCGGGGCGGCCATCTCCATCTGGCCTAACGGCGTGAAATGCATGCAGCACCTCGGCATGGGCGACATCATCGAGACGTACGGCGGGCCGATGCGTTTTATGGCCTACAAAGATTACCGGCGCGGCGATACCCTGACCCGCTTTAGCCTCGCGCCGCTGGTCGAGCGCACCGGCGGGCGTCCCTGCCCCGTCTCGCGCGCGGAACTTCAGCGCGAAATGCTGGACTTCTGGGGGCGCGATAACGTGCAGTTTGGCAAGCGCGTCGAACGTGTCCGGGAAGATGACGCGGGCGTGAGCGTCACCTTCACCGATGGCACCGCGGCAACCGGGGATTTTCTGATTGCCGCCGACGGCAGCCACTCGGCGGTTCGTCCGTATGTGCTGGGTTATACGCCGGAGCGCCGCTACGCCGGTTACGTGAACTGGAACGGGCTGGTGAAGATTGATGAAGAGATTGCCCCGGCGCACCAGTGGACCACCTTCGTTGGTGAGGGCAAACGCGTATCGCTGATGCCCGTCTCCGGCGGACGCTTCTACTTCTTCTTTGACGTGCCGCTCCCTGCGGGTCTGGCAGAAGATCGCACCACCCTGCGTGCCGATCTCACGGGCTACTTCCGCGGCTGGGCGCCGCCGGTGCAAAAGCTTATCGCCGCGCTCGATCCTGACACCACTAACCGGATTGAAATCCACGACATCGAACCGTTCGATACCCTGGTGCGCGGCAACGTCGCGCTGCTCGGCGATGCCGGGCACAGCACCACGCCGGATATCGGCCAGGGCGGCTGTGCGGCGATGGAAGATGCCGTGGTGCTGGGCGAATGCCTGCGAGAGAACCACAACATTACGCTGGCGCTGCGACAGTACGAAGCGCTGCGCTGCGACCGGGTGCGTGACCTGGTGCTGAAGGCGCGCAAACGCTGCGACGTCACCCACGGCAAAGACATGACGTTGACGCAGGCCTGGTATCAGGAGCTGAAAGAGGAGACCGGGGAGCGCATCATCAACGGTCTGTGCGAGACCATTCAGGGCGGCCCGTTAGGCTGAACAAAGAGGGACAACGATGAAAAGAGAACCGACTCCACCCGCCCACTGCACCTTTGAGCCAGAGGACTGGCTGCGCCTGGCGAAATGCTGGCATCCGGTTGCACGCGCCTGCGACATCGGCCCGGCACCGGTTAAAGCAACCCTGCTGGATGAACAGCTGGTCATTTACCGGATTAACGACCAGGTCGTGGTCGCCCGGGATGTCTGTCCGCACCGCGGCGTACCGCTGACGCTGGGCTTTCACGATGAGCACGGCATTATTTGTCCGTACCACGGCTTACGCTTCGGAGAGGACGGGCGCTGCAACCGTATCCCGTCCAGCCCCGACCAGCCCGTTCCGGCGAAGCTGAACCTGATTAGCTACGCCGTGGAGGAGCGCTTTGGCCTGATCTGGACCTGTCTGGCCTTTGACCCGGACAATCCGGTACCGCTGCCCGCCATGCCGCACTGGGATGACGACGGATTCCAGCAGATTAACTGCCCGGCGTTCGAGGTGAATGGCTTCGCCGGTCGCCAGGTGGAAGGATTTCTGGACGTGGCGCACTTTGCCTGGATCCACACCGATACCTTTGCCGATCCCAATAATCAGCTGGTTCCCACCTATCAGCCGCAGGAGACGCCGTTCGGTTTCGTGGCCGATTACTGGAGTTCCGTGAGCAACTATCCCGCCAGTTCAGACGTCCAGGCTCCGGAGGGCTTCCAGTGGCTGCGTCATTTTGAAATGCATCTGCCGTTTACCGCCACGCTGACGATCCATTTCCCGGGGGAATCCCGACTGGTGATTATGAACGCCGCGTCGCCAGTATCATCGCGGGTGACCCGGATGTTCGCCCCTATCGCGCGCAACTTCGATCTGCATATTCCGGTGGAAGATGTGCATGCCTTCAATCTGCGCATTTTTGAAGAAGACCGTCTGATGGTCGAAACCCAGCGCCCGGAAAGCCTGCCGCTGGATCTGACGCTCGAAGCCCATATCCCGGCGGATAAAAGCTCGATTGCCTACCGTCGGGGACTGAAAAAGATGGGATTCGGCGAATTTTTCCTGGTATGACGGAGGCCAATATGTTGAGCGTTATCGTTGATGGGCTGTGGCGTGAGGGGGATAAAAGCCTCGCCGTCAGGCTGGTGGCGGAAAACGGCGCCGCGCTACCGGCGTGGCAGCCCGGCGCGCATATTGATGTGCACCTGCCCTGCGGCCTGGTGCGCCAGTATTCCCTGACCGGAGCCTGTGAGGACGAGGGGTATCTTATCTGCGTGGGGCGCGAAACCGCCTCGCGCGGCGGGTCGCGCTACGTTCACGAGACGCTGCGGCCTGGACAGAAACTCACGATCTCCGCCCCACGCAATCTGTTCCCGCTCGTTCAGGCAGAGCGGGTTTTACTCCTGGCTGCGGGCATTGGCATTACGCCGCTGTTTGCGATGGCCCTGCAGCTGAAGGCGGCCGGAACGCCGTTTACGCTGCATTATTACGTTAAAAATCGCGAAAGCGCGGCGTTTGTTCGGGAACTCTCAAAGTACGGTGAGTGCATCATTCATACCCTCAGCCCCCGCTCAGCGCTGGCAGAACATCTCCCCATACCGGAAGCGGGACTGCATGCCTGGGTGTGCGGACCTGCGGGTTTTATGGAGAAAGTCCGCAATGTGGCAACGACGAAGGGATGGGATAACGCCCTCATTCACAGCGAGGCGTTTCAGCCTGCTGCGCCTGCCGCTGGTCATGAAACCGGCGAGATCTTTACCGTTAAACTGGCCTCCACCGGGGAGCGCTGGCCGGTGCCTGCGGATAAGACCATTGCCCAGGTCTTACAGGCAAACGGCGTAGACGTACCGCTGTCCTGTGAAATGGGGATCTGCGGCGCCTGCCTGACGCCGGTGATTGACGGCGTGGTGGATCACCGGGACAGCGTGCAGTCGGAGGCGGAAAAAGGCGCAACAAACCAGCAGGTGGCGCTGTGCTGCTCGCGGAGCCATTCGGGGGAGCTGGTGATTGGGCTGTAAAACGACATCAACATTTTAGCGGCCCTTCTTGCCGGGTGGCGCTGTGCTTACCCGGCCTACAATCCGTAACAATATCAATATATTGCACTATTCATTGTAGGCCCGTGCAAGCGTAGCGCCGCCGGGCGAAACTCACACATCGCCGTTACCCTGCCACGCGTACTCAATATGGCTGGCCTGCTCGCGCGCCAGGGCATCATCGCCCTGTAATCGCGCCGCCAGGGTAAAGGCGAAATCAAATACGTTACCCAGGCCGCGACCGCTCAGCAGATTGCCGTCTTCCACCACCTCGGCATCGACGTACCTGCCCTCGCTGACTGTTTTCCACAGATCGCCGGAACAGACGTAGCGGCGCCCCTTCAGCAGCCCGTTACCGCCCATCACACGGGCGGCGGCGGAACAAATCGGGCAGATATATTTGCCCATTTCATCGTGGCGGCGGACGAAGGCGATGACCTCCGCGCTTTTCGCCAGGTTAACGCTGCCCTCCGGGCCGCCCGGTAACACCACGGCGTCAAAGGTGCAATCGAAACTGGCCTTCAGGGTGCTGTCCGCCACCATTGAGATGGCGTGATAGCTCACCACTTCGCGGCTCTCGCCGCAGGCAATCGTCTGCACCGTAATATTCAGGCGACGCAGGATATCAATGGTGACGATCGCTTCCCCCTCTTCAAAACCGGGGGCCAATAGCACGGCTACGCTTTTCATTTTGCTCTCCATGTCTTCAGGGTTACCAGTACGGGTGCCAAATCTGTCGCAGCCGCGCCAGCAGCTCGAGATAGAAATAGTCTCCCCAGCTACAGCACTGATCGACCCCCTTGCCGCTGCCCATATGATAAACCGAGTGTTGCAGCAGCCCTTCGGTCGGATCGTCGTCGTGGGCAAGGTAGTTATCGGTCAGCGACAGCGCAATACGCAGCGCCATCTCTTCGTAATACGCACGATTTGCGTCGAGCGTCGGCAGCGCCTTGACCAGCTCCAGCAGACCGCAAGCGGCAATCGCCGCCGCTGAACTGTCGCGCACGGCGTCGGTGCCGAGCAGCGCCAGATCCCAGTGGCACACATCATCTTCCGGCAAACGGTTGAGGAAGTAATGTGCCAGGCTGCGTGACAGCTCAACCATCTGCTTATCGCCGGTGTGCTGATAGCTGAGCAGGAAGCCGTAAATGCCCCATGCCTGCCCGCGCGACCAGCACGAGGTGTCGCTGTAGCCCTGATGGGTATTACCAAAGCGCGGCTCACCCGTCTGCACATCCATATAGTAAGTGTGATACGTCGAGGCATCTTCCCGCACGATATAGTTCGCGGCCTGTCCGGCGTGAGCCGTCGCCGCTTGCGCATAGCGCGGATCTCCGGTCTGTTCGCTGGCCCAGTACAGCAGCGGCAGGTTCATGTTGCAGTCGATGATCATTCGCCCCTGCTGCTCCGGGTCGTTTAAATCACCCCATGCCTGGATAATCCTGGCCGTTGGGTTAAAACGCTCCATCAGGCGCTCGGCTGCCAGCAGCGCCGACCGGCGAGCGGCTTCGTTGCCGGTGAGGCGCCAGGCGCTGATGCAGGAAAGCGAATAGAGAAAACCAAGATCGTGCGTTGCCGTGTCGATACGCTGCTCAATACGCCGGGCGAACGACGGTAAATAGCGCTCGGCGGCGTCGCGATAATGCGCTTTGCCCGTCATCTCCCACGCCAGCCACAGCTGGCCTGGCCAAAAACTGGTGGTCCATTCCACGTTATCGGTGCGCGGCCAGACGCCCTTCTCACAGGCTTCGCCGGGGAATTTATCGCCGAAGGCAACAATATTTTTGTCGAGCTTGCGCGTTACGCGGGTTAACGCCGCTTCCAGCTTCTGGCTCAGGGCCAGGCGATCGACCTGATGCAGTTCGATCGGCCGCAGCGCTTCGGTGATAACAGATTTGATCATAACAACTCCTGAATTAATGTTTGGCCGGTTCAACCGGGGCGGAATCTAATGCCGGAGCAAAGGGGCGTGAGACATCGCACTTCGACTGGCAGCGCGACAGCGTAAAGGCGGAAATCAGCGTAAAAATCAGGGCGCAGCAGCCCATCAGCAGATAGGTATGCTCAAAGCCTATCCTGTCGTACAGATAGCCAGCAGGTGGGGCGACCACAATCGACCCCACGTAAATCATCGCCTGGTAGCCCAGCAGGTACATCGTGGCGTTAACCCGACGATGGAAATGTTCGGCGATGTATTTGAAGACCGAGATCAGCAGCAGCGCGATCTCGACGCCATAAAACGGTTTGATGATAGAGATCACTATCGGGTCACTGGTGAGTCCGGAGGCGATCAGCCGAGCCCCGACCACGCAGCCGCAGAACACCAGGCCGCGCTTGGCGCCGTAGTGATTCACCAGCCACGGGATACACATCATCATCAGGAATTCCATACCCGACTGGACGGTGCTCAGGTAGCCGTACCAGGCATTTCCCTGCTCTTTGGTGGCGAAGAATGATACGAAGTAGCGCGGGAATTGCTGTTCGGCGATAAACATCATCCACGCCACCCCGGCGACGTAGAGGCTGAACATCCAGAATTTGCGGTTTTTCAGGAGCATCAGCACATCGGCGAAGACAATCTTATTGGCGGAAATAACGCTGTTATTACGCAGTTGCTCATCGCCGATTTTGAGGCTAATCAGCACCAGCAGCATCAGTACCGAGGTACCGCTGCTGAGCAGAAAGTTGGCCAGCGGCGTGACGTTAAACAACAGCCCGGAGACCGAAGCCGCCATCGCCCAGCCCAGCGAACCCCACATTCTGATGCGGCCAAACTCCAGCCCGTACAGGCGGCTAAAGCGGTCAGCGTAAGATTCAGACGCCGCCACGCCAGCGTACCAGCCCAGGCTCAGATACAGCGCGCCGATGATAATCCCGGCCATCGCATGGCTTTCCAGCAGCGGCTGGTACACCAGCGCAAAAAACGGCGCCATCAGCGCAGAAATGGCGCAGACAAAATAGAGCAGCCACTTGCTCATGCCGATTTTGTCCATGATGTAGCCATACACCGGCTTCAGGACAACCGCGAAGACGCCATTGATGGCGAACACGCTGCCGATAGTGATGCTATCGAGGCCCACTTTCTGGCTCAGCCACAAGGCGTACAGGCCAAAGCTGGATGACCAGGTGAAGAAGTAGAGAAAAATAAAGGTACTCATTTTGTACTGTGCGGCGCGTACGGACGATGATGTGCTCATAGCGATGTCTCCGGGGCCAGAACGAGCGTCGTTTCTTGTCGTGCCATCACGAAGCGTACCGCGTCATCGCTAATGAAGGCCTGCGGGCAGTGTTGCGGATCGAAGCCTGCGGCATTTCCCGCCCACACCGCGCTTATCAGCAAATGCGTGCCGGGGTCGAGTTCACCGCGCAGCAGCGGCACTGCCGCGCGCTCGGCAAACAACAGATTACTGTTTGGCGGCGTCACCACCGTTTCGCCGCGGCGGGCGTGCGGATGTAAACAGAAAATGGCTGAGGCATCCTGGGCATTGCGTAACCAGCAGGCGCTTTCCATCTCCTGCGCCTGCGGCTGTGGGCGGTTCGCGAGGCTAAAGCCCCCTTCCGCGCAATCCAGCGCGCGTTGAGTATTGATACGATGGACGCGCAGTTGCCAGTCGCCCAGCGCCAGCAGCCAGCTCTCAATCACCACGTCGCGCCACGGCAGCCAGCGGCTGTATATGGTACCGTCAGCGGTGACCACGTGCTGGCATGCACGGCGGCCACGCCAGTAGTTATCTTTTTCGGCCAGCAGCAGCATCGAATCGGGTGCGGCATGGTTCAGGCCATAGCGCCCGCGTTCGAGGGTGAAGCCAAAGCGGGTGGAATAGGCAAATTTGCAGTATTTCGCTTCGGTATTCACGAAGTTGTTCAGCTCCAGCTGGCCGGACGTCAGCATCCACAGGTGATCGGCCTGATGCACCACCACCTGATCCGCGTGGGCTATCGTGTGCTGCGCGGGCAATGGCGGCAGCGGCAGCTCGGCCGCCTGCCAGAAGGCGTCGCCCTCATCTAATGCCAGTACCAGCAGGGTCTTCAGGCCCCAGTACGGTGAACCCGGCGCGTTGTAGTCTTCCGCCATCGCCAGATTCGGGTAGCTGTAGCCGACGCTCAGTATGCCGTCGCGGTCGAATATCGGCTGCTTCAGCCACCAGCGCAGATGGCGCAGCACGATGCCCTTAATTACGCCCGGCGAAAAGACCTCCAGCCCGGCGAAAGCCGCCGCACTCCAGAACGCCGCCTCGGCAAAGCGGTAGGTCAGGCTACGGCCAAACGGGATCGCCGAGCCGTCTTCGGCAAAGAAATGAATGAAGTCAGAGGAGAAACGCGCGGCGCGATCGCGCAGGGTTGCGCACCGCGTTGGATCGACATCGGCCATTAGCTTCGCGTAAATCAGTCCATAGAAATGGAAGCCCATCGAGATGTAATAGTCGCGCGGCCGGCCCGGACCATCGGAGTACCAGCCATCGCCAAGATAGTAGTGCTCCATGGCAGCGAAGTGATTTTCCAGCGCCTGCGGATGGGTCGGCATGCCACAATAATGGAAGCCAACCTGCACCAGAATCGGAAAGAAGTGCCAGTTGTTATCGGGGATATCCTGGGTCTCGCACTGCTTTAGCCAGCGCCATAGATTCTCTTTCTCCGTCTCAGTGAAATGTGCCAAGACGGTTTCGCCCGCCAGCGCCAGCAGTAACCCGTAAGCCGCCATTTCGACGATTCGCTGATCGAAAGGACCGACATCGCCCCAGTAATCAGCATGCTGCGGATTGGTGCCGTTTTTTATCGCCTGTAAATAGAAAGAGAAGTGTTGCGGCTCGCTGCCGCCAGCCAACAATGGCGTGATGCCCCACAGCAGACGGGAAAAGGTTTCCATGCTCGCGACCTGCTGGCCGTAGTGAGCGGTAAAGTTCGCTAAATCAATGCGGCTGGCGTCTTTTTTAAAATAAGGCGTCACCGCGTTCAGCATATCGTTAACCAGCCGCAGTACCTCATCACGGCTCGTCAGTGGGTTATCCAGATGAATATTTTCAGGTTGCACAGGGTCCTCCCGCATAACACGAGGGTAGAGATAAGTTATTGTTATTTGGCTTTTTAAAGCCACGAGTGCGACGTCTGAATGAAGAGTAACCGCTTTTATTCCCGGTGCTGAGTGAGCAGACTCACAAAATTAAACCGGCATTTCATTTTTGCTGGATTTTGTCGTTCGAGAGAGGGATAAATTACAAATGATGGTCTAAAAATTTAAATCTGTTGTCCTGGAGGTCAAATGGGTGAGACGCAACTGCTGGAACGCATTACGCTCGATCGGCAGGCCATTTCATTTAACCGCATGTACACCACCAGCGCGGTTTACTACCACTGGCATCAGTGCGTTGAATTGCTCTATATTTCCAGCGGTTATGGCATCGTGGTGGTGGACAATCAGCACTACACCGCCCGTCCAGGGCGTTTATTTGTCTTCCCGCCCTTCCGTTTGCACAAAGTGCAGGTCGATCATAGCGATAAGAACCCCTACCACCGCACCACCATGCACATTGCGCAATCGGTCGTCGAAAGTGCGCTCAGCACCTTTCCGCGCCATCAGGCCCGGTTCGCCGCGCTGGCCGCCAGCAATCTCCCGGCACAAATTTACGATCTCAGCACGCACGCGCCGTTTATTGAGAGAATACTTGAACAGTTTCAGCGCCTGGAGGACAACGCGCAGACCGAGGCCTGCGAGGTGGCATTTCTGGTGATGCAGCTCATGACATGTCTGCCCGAGCAGCCGCAGCCCTACCCGCCGCGCCAGCAGACCGTCGCCTCGCGGATAATGAGCTGGGTCGAAGCCCACTATGCCAGCAAGTTTTCGCTCGATCGGTTAGCGCACGACCTGGGGCTCTCGCGAAGCTATACCTCACGCATTTTCCGCCAGCAGACCGGCGGTAGCATCCACGAATATTTGCTGACCCGGCGGATTAAAAGCAGCTGCGATCTGTTACGGTACAGCGATGAGCCTGTTGACGCCATTGCACTGGCAGTGGGGTTTAGCGAGGTGACCTATTTCATTACCTGCTTTAAAAAGATGATGCGTCAGACGCCGCTGCAGTATCGACGGAGTAACTCCGGCACCAGAATTCCCGGTTAAGGCGGTTTTAACAAACAAAAAACCCAGGTCGCATAACGACCTGGGTTTCGAATTTGGCGGAAGCGTAGAGATTCGAACTCTAGAACCCTTTCGGGTCGCCGGTTTTCAAGACCGGTGCCTTCAACCGCTCGGCCACGCTTCCAAAGTGAGGCGCACTATAAACATCTATTAGCGCCTTGTAAAGCAGGAATTTTTCTATTTCTACGCCCTGGCGTTTAACTGCGCAAAAAATCGCTCATTCCCCGATCCCCGCGTCGCTCTCTCCCACTTGTACATACCGTTACACGGCAACGCTCATCCTTCTAAATCGCTCTGGTATAGAATGCCCCAAAATAGACGGCCATTTGTTGTGTAATTGTTATAAAGCCGGTTATTAACGGATTTTAGAAAATTGCCGCCATGTAGTCTTACTGGTTAATGATGAAAATCAAAAATACGTTTTGCTTACATATCCTGATGGCAGCCCTGGCCATTTTATTCCTCAGCATTCACCCGCTGGTGACCAGCTTTGATCCGCCGCTTAAATTCCAGCCGCTGATCAAATCCATGGCGGGCACACCGAAAGAACAAGCGGAAAAAATTGCCACCATTTCCCATGCCCTGGAGGGGAATGCCATTTTCTTCATTGGTGCCTCTGAAGTTGCCACCTCTGAAGATGAACATTACGCGGTCTATCATTATTTTAATCAGCAATTACACCAACCCGTCGTGGCGTATGGCGATGCGTTTGTCGATGATGAAACACAATTTTTACTGTTTTCACGTTTTAAAAATAGCCTTAACGCAAACAGTAAAGTGGTTTTATTGTTGGCACCTGACAGCTTTTACTCAAAAGGTCTGCCACCCGCTATCTATGCGGATAATTTTCCGGGCTCTGTTTTTGATCCCCTGATGAAGGATCCGCAGGCACGTCCGATCCTCGTGAATTATTTAAAACATATTGATGCTAAAGAGATAAGCCATTTAACCTTTGGGCAAATGCGTGTCTTCGGCTGGCACCCCGATCTGATTTGGGATGAGATCGGTTTCCAGTTCGCTAATTTTTGTACCCTGATAAAAAACGACTGGCTGTCGCTGCTCAATATCAGGCCTGAGACGGCGCAACCCTGGCCGCAACAGCCAACCACACACATTACTCCGGACTGGAATAAAGAGCTGGCGAATGCCCGTGAATTAAATAAAGTTCGCCAGCAAAGCGCGGCGACCCTGTGGATGGACAAAACGATTTACGAAGAGGACGGTAAGCCGCAGCAGTGGGATGACACGCCGGTGGTGCCCGGCCAATTCGCTGCGTTCAGGAAAACCGTCCAGCTGCTGAAGGCACATCACGTGCAGGTCATTGCTATCGTCGACCCGGTTAACCCGTGGGCGCTTTACCATACCGATACTTTCCGCCCGTACGATAAGCAAATTCAATCAATTCTGAAAGAGAACCAGATCCCTTATTTAGATATGTACGCTATGCCTTATCAGAATGGCTGGAACTGGGACCGACTGCACCCGACTGAACTGGCCTGGGTGCCTATGCTTCGCTTTATTGCACAGAGTTTTAAATAATGAAAATCGCGATCCGTCTGTTTTTCCTTTATCTCCTGCTTGGGATCACCATCGTCGCGTGGACCGCTGTCGATGACAGCATGAGTATGCAACTGCATTTTGAATATCAGAAATTCTGAGGCCGAATGATGTACAGCTCAGGACTGTTTTTTGTCTGTTTATTTTCATCGGCAGGGGTATTTGCGCTGATTAATCGCCTGCTGCGCCATCGCCTGACCTGGTTATCGTCCTTGGCCGTCCTGACAGCATTGGGCTGGGGCTATATTTTTCAGGGCGATTATCGTATTCCGGCGATCGTTTTTGGCTGTTTTTATCTTTTCGCCACGTTAAAAGAAAAAGGATGGTTAAAAACCTGGCAGGCGATCGTGTTAACGCTGCTGCCACTGTTTTTGGTGAAATTACATTTTAATCACCATCTCGGCATGATCGGCCTCTCTTTTATGACCTTTCGCGCGGTGGATGTGCTGTTGTATCGCAGTAAAAAAGAGGGTCAGAATATTCTGCACTATTTCTGCTACCTCTTTATGCCCTTTATTATTCTGGCCGGGCCGATGTACCGCTGGCGGACATGGATGAGCGATGTGAATAAACCCGCATTCACCCTTAACCGTGAACAATGTTTAACAGCGTTAGAGCAGATCGTCACCGGCATCATCCAGAAGTTCCTGTTTGCCATGCTGATCGATTCGCTTGTGGTGCAGCCCTGGAGCCATAAGCCGTTTTCGCTGACCGTCGGCGTGGTGATGTCGATTGCTTACAGCGCCTATCTGTACTTTGATTTTGCAGGTTACAGCAATATGGCCATCGGTGCCGGGCACTTATTCGGGCTGAATATTCCGGCAAACTTCAATATGCCGCTGCTTGCAAAGAACCCTCAGGACTTCTGGCGGCGCTTCCACATCAGCCTGTCTGAATGGCTGCGCGATGTGGTGTTTATGCCCGTCTATATGAACCTGATGAAGTTCAACTTTTTCCGTCAGAACAAAACGCTGGCGCAAAATATCGGTATTTTTTGCACCCTGTTCTGCATGGGGGCATGGAATGGCCTGGAACGCCATTATGTCATCAGCGGCGCGCTGTTTGGCGCCATTTCCGTCGCACACAACATGCTGCTGTGGTCAGCCAAACGCAGCCCGGCATTACACCGCGGTTTGCAGTATCCGGCAGTTGCGTTTTTGGGGCGAATTCTGACGCTGGGCAGCGCCGCAGGATCCCTTTACATCTTTAGTGGAATGTCTCCTCTATGAAAAATCACACCGATCTGCAGGAACTGCAGGATTTCTTACGTGCGGCATTGCGCGATCCCGCCTCCCCGCAGCAGCTGGCCATAACTGGTAGCGACGAAACCCTCAGCTGGCTACAGCTTTCCGCCGCCGTGATGGACTGGGCGGAACGCTATCAACGCTGCAAGCCTATCGAAGGCACACCGGTCGTATTATATGGTCATCAGCAGGCCGAGTTCGCCGTGGCGATTTATAGCTGCCTGTTGCACAACATTCCGTACATCCCGGTGGATTGCATCTACCCGCAGGAGCGGCTCCGGGAGATTTGTAGCCTGGCCAGTGTCCCTTACTATTACGACGTGGCAACCCGGCAGTTTATTGCCACCGGTGAAGCGGGCAAGGTCCTGGAAGAGCAGGATCTGGCCTATATCATGTTTACCTCAGGCAGCACCGGCAAACCGAAAGGCGTGCAGATTGGACGTGAGAGCGTCTGGCACTTCATGAAATGGATCAGCCAGGACTTTTTCCTGCCGGCAAAACCGGTGCTGATGAACCACGCGGTGTTCAGCTTTGACCTCTCCCTGATCCCTTTGCTGGCGAACCTGGCGATGGGCGGACACATCGTGCTCAACGCCAAAGAGGATATTCAGAAAGAGAACTGGCTGGCGCGACTCAAAAGCAACGCGGTCTCCGCCTGGGTGTCCACGCCCTCTTTTGCCTACCAGCAGCTGCTGTCCCCGCAGTTTAACAGCGAGTATTTGCCTGAACTCGGCGTCTTTATCTTCATTGGTGAAGTGCTCAATAAAGCGCTGGTTAAACAGCTGCGCCGCCGTTTCCCGCAGGCCAAAATCATCAACTCCTATGGCCCAACGGAAGCGACCATCGCGACGACGGTGGTTGAAATTACGGATGAGATCCTTAACCAGGACAGCGCCGTGCTGCCGGTGGGGGTCATGATGCCGGAGAGCAGAATGGACATTTCCGCCGAGGGCGAGCTGATTATCTGGGGTAAAAACGTCATGCGCGGCTACCTCGGCCTGCCGCAGGAGAACGCGGCAAAATTACTGCATCGGGAAGATGACGCGTGTCGCGGCTACCGGACCGGCGATCTGGGTTATGCAGCGGGGATGATCTATTGCCAGGGTCGCAACGATAGTCAGGTCAAACTGAATGGCTACCGTATTGAAATCAACGAGATCGAAAACCGTCTGCTGGCCATGTCCGGCATTAATGAAGCGGTAGTGATGCCGCTGATGAAACCCTGCGGCAGCGTGCTGCGTATTGCCGCGTTCTGCGTGACGGAAATGGCACCGGATACGATCAAAACCTCGCTGTCGAAAGTGGTTCCCCACTATATGGTGCCTTCACAAATTATCGTAAAAGACGCGTTGCCGCTGAACCCTAACGGCAAAATTGACCGCAAATTGCTGGACGCTTACGCCCGCACTCATTAATTATCCAGGAAACATAATGGAAAACGAAATTCTCGCCCTGTTCGAAAAAGTATTATCCCGTAAAGTGGGCTTTCACGATGAACTGATTGAATCTGATATTCTCGACTCTATTCTGGCAGTCGATATGGTGCTGGAAGTGCAGGACGTTTACGGCTGTATGATCCCGCCAACTGACGTAGCGACGGTGTTGAAGACCCCGGCAGATCTCGCCCGCTATATTGAAGAGAACCGCTAAGCCCCGCTGTATGACCCCGCCCTGGGGGCTCTGGCGCACCGCGCCAGAGCCCTGAATGCAAAATGAATACCTTTCACGGGAATGAAACCCACCGCTGATATGATTTCTCCTACACTTTAGGGGTCGTGTTGTTTTTAACAGAGGAGTCTGCGGTATGGCATTCGTAACAACAAAAGACGGCGTCAACATTTATTACAAAGACTGGGGTCCGAAAGAAGCTCAACCCATTGTTTTCCATCACGGCTGGCCATTGAGTGCCGATGACTGGGATAACCAGATGCTCTTCTTCCTTGCAGAGGGCTATCGCGTTATCGCTATCGATCGTCGTGGTCATGGACGTTCGGATCAGGTCAGTGAAGGTCACGATATGGATCATTATGCGGCCGACGCGTCGGCCGTGGTTGAAAGCCTGGATCTGCACAATGCCGTGCATGTCGGTCACTCTACCGGCGGCGGCCAGGTCGCCCGCTATGTAGCGAAATACGGCCAGCCGCAGGGGCGCGTCGCCAAAGCGGTGCTCGTCAGCGCCGTTCCCCCGCTGATGGTCAAAACAGAGAATAACCCCGGCGGGACACCCATCGAGGTGTTTGACGGCTTCCGTAGTGCGCTGGCAGCCAATCGCGCGCAGTTTTACCTCGACGTAGCCAGCGGCCCTTTTTACGGTTTTAACCGGGATGGCGCGGAGGTTTCACAGGGTACGATTCAGAACTGGTGGCGTCAGGGAATGATTGGCAGTGCCAAAGCGCACTATGAGGGGATTAAGGCGTTTTCAGAGACTGACCAGACGGAGGACTTAAAAGCCATCACGGTTCCCGTTCTGGTAATGCAGGGCGATGACGATCAGGTCGTACCGTATAAGAATGCCGCCCTTCTGCAGGACAAGCTGCTGGCGAACAGCGTGCTGAAAATTTATCCAGGCTTCCCGCACGGGATGCACACCACGCATGCGGAGACCATCAACGCGGACATTCTTGCGTTTATCCGTTCATAAACGTCAGGTTTTAAATTCACGCCAAAAGAAAAACCCCAGCTTAACGAGTAAGCTGGGGTTTATATCTGGCGGAAGCGCAGAGATTCGAACTCTGGAACCCTTTCGGGTCGCCGGTTTTCAAGACCGGTGCCTTCAACCGCTCGGCCACACTTCCTAAGTGAGGCGAACTATAAACACCTCACCGCGTGCTGTAAAGAGTGGCTGCAATCGTTCGCTGTAAAAATAGCCAAAACGCGTTTAATCGGTTGAACTGACGACATATCGGCGATTTTAACAGCATAACATTCAGCCCGCCCTCTTAATGCTTTTTGATGTACATGTCTTTTGTGAAATAGTACCCGAGCTTATCCGGTGTGAATCCCCCTACCCACGGTTTGACCAGGTGGGTACGAACGTAGTGATAAACCGGAATGGCTGGCACATCACGGCCAAGCAGATCCTCCGCCTGCTGGTAGAACTTACCCCGTTCCCCGGCTGTTTTCGCTTTCGCGGCGTTGATCAGGGCCTGGTCGTACTCCGGATTGCTGTACTGGCTGGTATTTTCGCTGTCGCCGGTACGGAAGTTGTTCAGGAAGGTTGCTGCATCGTCGTAGTCCGCAATCCATGCGTAACGCACCGCGTCAAAGTTGTGGGTGTGCATGGTATCCAGCATGGTTTTCCACTCCTGATTTTGCAGCTTCGCGTCCACGCCGAGGTTTTTCTTCCACATGGAGCTGGCGGCAATCGCGATGCGCTGGTGCGATTCAGAGGTGTTATAAAGCAGGTTGAAGCGCAGAGGATGGCTTTCGTTATACCCCGCTTCGCTGAGCAGTTTTTTCGCCTCCGCGATGCGCTTGTCCAGCGGCCAGCTGGCGTAATCCGGGTTCTGCAGCTTGACCCCACCGATGTCCGGCTGGCTAATCAGCCACGCCGGACGCTGCCCCTGCCCTAACACTTTCCCTGCAATGATGTCTTTATCCAGCGCCATATTCAGCGCCTTACGCACGCGCGCGTCGTTGAACGGCGGGCGCGTGGTGTTGAACTCGTAGTAATAGGTCGCGAGCTGCGGTGAAACGTCCAGCTCGCTGCCAAGGGTTTTCTTCAGCTGGGCAAACTGGTTAATGGGGACCGTGTAGACAATATCAATTTCACCCGCTTTATAGCGGTTCACATCCGAAGCTTCAGAGGTGATGGGCAAATACGTCACTTTGTTGATAACGGTATGCGCATTATCCCAGTAGCGCGCGTTACGCTCCGCCACAATGCGTTCGTTGACCACCCACTGAGAAAGTTTATACGCCCCGCTGCTGACGAAATGCTCCGGCTTGGTCCACTTATCGCCAAAACGCCCAATCAGCACTTTGTCCACCGGTACCAGCGACGGGTGCGCCAGCATCGCAAGGAAAGCCGCGTTTGGCTGCGTGAGCGTCACTTCCAGGGTGGTATCGTTAATCGCTTTTACCCCCAGCGTATCGGGGGCTTTTTTCCCCTGGGCGATATCGGCCGCGTTGGCAATATGCATGTTGCCCGGATAGCTGGCATACGGTGACGCCGTTTTAGGATCGATCAGGCGCTGCCAGCTCCAGACCACATCTTCTGCGGTAATCGCTGTCCCGTCGCTCCAGGTGATGCCCGGCCGCAAATGGAACGTCCAGACGGTATTGTCTTTGTTCTCCCACTTTTCCGCCAGCCGGGGCTGAATTTCACCCGTCGGGGAGACGCTCACCAGACCTTCGAATAAATCGCTGATAATATTGAATTCGACATCGCTTTCGACTTTATGCGGATCGAGCGAAGCCGGTTCACTGCCATTATTTCTGACCAGTTCCTGTTTCTCTGCCAGCGCGGTTCCTGCCGGGACGTTGGCCGCCCAGGATGCCGTACTGGCGCACAGGATCCCGGCGGTAAGTAAAGAGAGTGTAAAGCGCGTGCGTGTTTGTGGTTTCATGTCCTTCGCCTTATTGTCTGTTTTATGACGATCCGGAGATAACTCTTAGCGCCCTAAGGGTAATAACGCAATATTTTTCAGTAACCTATAAGAGGTTGATCTGGTAAATTTTCTCAAACCGCTGTTCATTCTGGTGAAATGCATTTCTGCAGAAGAAATAACCATCTCCTTCGCTAACGTGCTGAGTAAAGATGGGTAAAACCACTTTGAGACTGGCTCGCCGTTTCCTATTCTTTCCGCTAATTACATCTGTCATAAGAGAGTGACTCATGGATCGTATTATTACTTCTTCACGCGACCGCACATCGCTACTCAGTACCCACAAGGTGCTGCGCAATACCTATTTCATGCTCAGCCTGACGCTGGCGTTTTCGGCGATCACTGCCACCGCCAGCACCGTGCTGATGCTGCCGTCTCCGGGGCTGATCCTGACGCTGGTGGGGATGTATGGGCTGATGTTCCTGACCTACAAAACCGCGGATAAACCGGTCGGTATTCTGTCCGCGTTCGCCTTCACCGGCTTCCTGGGCTATATCCTGGGGCCGATTCTGAACGCGTATCTGTCTGCCGGTATGGGCGACGTGATTGGCATGGCGCTGGGCGGTACCGCGCTGGTGTTCTTCTGCTGCTCGGCCTACGTGCTGACCACCCGTAAGGACATGTCCTTCCTCGGCGGTATGCTGATGGCGGGTATCGTGGTGGTGCTGATTGGTATGGTGGCTAACATCTTCCTGCAGCTGCCTGCTCTGCATCTGGCGATTAGCGCGGTGTTTATCCTGCTGTCATCTGGCGCGATCCTGTATGAAACCAGCAACATCATTCACGGCGGTGAGACGAACTACATTCGCGCCACCGTGAGCCTGTATGTATCGCTGTACAACATCTTCGTCAGCCTGCTGAGCATTCTGGGCTTCGCCAGCCGGGATTAATCCATAGCGCTGTGAACCGAGCCCCGCTTATGCGGGGCTTTGTTTTTTGCTACACTGCTGCGGTTTTTGACTGACGCGTGAATGACTATGTTGAGTTTTGAAGGCAAAGAGATCGAGACCGATAACGACGGTTATCTCAAAGAGAGTGGCCAGTGGAGTGAAGCGCTGGCAGAAGTGATTGCTGAGAAAGAGGGTATCACCCTCTCCCCCGAACACTGGGAAGTCGTGCGTTTTGTGCGCGAATTTTATCTCGAATTTAATACCTCTCCGGCGATCCGCATGCTGGTGAAAGCGATGGCCAATAAGTTTGGCGAAGAGAAAGGCAACAGCCGCTATCTGTATCGTCTGTTTCCGAAAGGCCCGGCAAAACAGGCCACCAAAATTGCTGGCCTGCCAAAGCCGGTGAAGTGCATTTAATAACGAATACTGAAGTTCTCGTATTCCCGGCCGGGTTGATGCGGTTCTGTTAGCACCCTGTCAACCCGCGCGCTGCGCGGGCCACCCGCTTTCAGCCACACCATCAGTTTTTCTACCTGCTCCGCGTCGCCACAGGCGACCACCTCAACGCTGCCGTCATCCATGTTTCGCGCATAGCCCGCGATCCCGAGCTGAAGAGCCTCACGCTGGGTGCTGTAGCGGAACCCGACGCCCTGAACGATGCCGTGAACCCAGGCAATAGTGCAAACTTTTGACATTTTTCTTCTCCTTAACGTAGCGTTTTCGGCAAACAGCCGTAGTGCTGCCGAAAACGGGCGGTGAAACGAGAACTGGAAAGATACCCACATTGTAATGCGATTTCGCCAATGGGTAATCGGGTCGATTGCAGCTGTGACAGCGCAACGGCCATTCTCACCTCTTCCACGATCTGGCGAAAACTCTGCGACTCTTCACGCAACTTTCTGCGCAGCGTCGGCACGCTTAAGGCCAGACGGCTTGCGATATCCTGCGCAGTCCAGGATCTGGCCGGCGATAGCATGATGAACTGTCGCACCTGCTCAGTCAGGTTACTGCTTCGCTCAATAAGCAGCGGACCTGCCACGCCTTCATGCAGCAATGCCAGCAAAAGACCGAAGGCCTGATGTTTTTGTAACGCCTCCGGTAAATCCTGACGCACGGCGTGCAGCAGGTTATCCCACATAAACGCCAGCCCTTCGCTCAACGGGACACAAAGGGAATGTAACGTCGTGCCCGGCCAGGATTTCAGGTAATGTGCTCTAAACTCGGCCAGGATCTCTGGCGACAACATCAGCAAGTCCGATCGAAACATGCCGTTCGCAGGCTGATTAATAATCTCCATTGACGTGTTGGCCGGGATAATAATCAGCGCATCCCTCGTTGCCACCAGGCGATTGTCATCCTGAACAATGACCTTACTGCCGTGAGTAATGTGACAAATGGCCGGAAAAAAAAGTTTAACCTGGTGCAGGCGATGCATTTTGCTGGCACTGACTTCGCCCGCCGTCAGCTGTTTATGTTGAAGGTAAAACTCCTGCACCGGGTCATCCTTATCTGCTGTACGTTGCGGTTAACTGCGTTTTTCCCAGAACGTGACTGTTTATCATATAACCGACCAGCGCGCCGCTGGCATTGTTATCAAGGGGCAGTGTGTCCACGTTCAGCGCCCAGACGGTAATCTGGTAACGGTGCGGTTTGTCTCCCTCAGGTGGACATGCGCCGCCAAATCCAGAATAACCGAAGTCATTACGCCCCTGCACCGCGCCAGCGGGTAATTTCTCACTCTTTGGGTTACCCGCGCCCGCAGGCAGTGCCATTGTTTTCGCAGGAATATTGGCGACTGTCCAGTGCCACCAGCCACTGCCGGTGGGGGCATCGGGGTCATATACCGTGATGGCAAAACTTTTCGTACCGGCTGGCGGATGTTTCCATGCAAGCTGCGGAGACTGATTATCACCGTGGCAGCCAAAACCGTTGAACACCTGCTGTTGCGCTAAACGATGCTCGCCGGAGATATCCTGACTGGTGATACTGAAAGGCGTTGCCGCTAAAACCTGAAAACTTATCGCCGCCAGAGCGGTTGTTGCTATTACACTGCGCTTTTTCATGGGGGAGTCCTTTGCTGAACGGGAAGCCCCAATGTAAGGCACGCGGCCATACCGTAATGTGCTTAAGCGATTTGATTTTGTGCCGAAACGCTCAAAGGCATCCGCAGAAGAGTTCCTTTAATCAACACATTGCCTGCAGATAAGGATTCGATTAAAAAGGAGCCTGACCTCTAAACTCGTGCTCTGCTCCCCGTATTATTGACAAGCATCCAGATATCGTAGAATTGTTTAGGATGATGTTGAGAGAAGGAAAAGGCTGGATGAAACCAGCCTTTCACAGTCATCGTACTTTCTTGAAGACAAGTATGATCATGACTGTAGAAATGATGTATCCAAACAGAGAAACATTTATCAACCAAAAATAGTACTGTTCGAAATCAAAAACCACCGCATTACAACCTTCAACTGTGATTGTCTTAGCATTAAGAATATCGGTGTATTTTTTTGTTATCCCGTAATCTAAAACGCTGATAAGTATGGTTGCGATGTAGATGAGGGAAATCGAGAGTATGCTCCCCCATCGGATTATACATTTTGCTCTACTCGTTAATATCATGTGAGCCACCTAAGAAACCGCCAACAGTACCGCCCGAATAACCAGAAGCTGAACCTAATGTTGCAGCGCCTTCAGCCAGCTTTTTCTCCATAGCGTTTTCATCTCCTGCGGTGTAGTTGTCCACGTTTGGATACAGTTCTCTAAACTGGTTCGTGATTTCAAAAACTTGCATTGCATTCAAGGCTCTGCTTTTATTCACTAAGTATTTTTGCAAGGATAGAGGGACGGCAAAATCCTCTTCTCCTTCGATAGAGAGTTGTGTTGTTGTTGATGTGTAGACAGTATCGAAGACCCTTGAGCCAGCTTCACTAATAGCTTGAACAGTATATGTGGTGCAGTTACTGCCAGTAAGGTCATAAATGTCAATTACTCTTCCACGGCGCTGCGTTCTTTCACCCATTTTATCCGTGACTTTAGGTTTTGTCCCTGAGAGCCATAGATCTTCAAAGAATGAACGAGTTGCAACTATAGAAGCATCATCAATCCTGAACACCCTCGCATTCACTTTATACAATTCCTCACGGTAGTAGCCGCGAGCATCTTCCCCAGTAAAGTATATTAATATCCCATCACCAGTTAAATTCGCTGGCCCTCTTCGACCAAAACGCCCGTATGTATAAACGTATATCGAATTGTCTTGATGTACTGATACGAAAGCGTGTCCTGCGTCCGTGATTTCAGTCCAGATGTAAACACCATTCAATAGCAGGTTATCTTCTGGCTTGCAGGTGTTAGCAAAGCAATCAATTTGAGGATCGGCAATCGGGCCGGGGAGAAAGGGAAATTCAACCATGTCAGATTGGGCAGTGCAGGCTTTCGCTGTTCCTGTAGAAAATTCGTAAGTGTCATCGATGGAAGGAATAAAACGCGAATTGCAAGGGCAGGAACTACGGCTATGCAGTGTACCGGCTACCCTTTTACCATGTATGTCGTCGCTATCAAGTCCTCCCACGATGCGGAATCTACCCGCATGTTTACCACAGGTCACTTGATGGCCTTCACATGCCATGTCTTTTTGGAAAAATTGATGGTCGGGACATCCTTCAAGAATCCTACCACCGCAAGCTGTCTGATCACCCCTAAATAAAAAATGACCAATAGCCATTCATTCTTATCCTTAAGTTGCTTGTAAGTCCATGCGGAAAGTGTAGGCTTTTGGCGCTGGCGAGTAAACGCGCGGATGAACACAATCAAAATCTGATTGTGGATGAATTTAAATTAAGTAACGCTAAAGAAAAGGGACATTAAGCTGCCTTTTTCGATATGTTTCGATCTTAACGCAGATAATCCAGCATCGATGATTTCAACAAGTTCTAAATCGTTTTCAAGGGCTACCCTACGCGCCGTCTCCAATTGATGTAGTAGTGAGGAACCTTGAGTCGAAACGCTCAAAGGCATCCACAGATGATTGCGACTTGCTGAATGTGATAATCTACGCGCCATTTCCCTGAAATCGACAGAACAGCAAATTATGAGTGTACGTTTAGTGTTAGCCAAAGGGCGCGAGAAATCCTTACTGCGCCGTCATCCCTGGGTTTTTTCTGGCGCAGTTGCCCGCATGGAAGGCAAAGCCAGCCTCGGTGAAACCATTGATATCGTTGACCATCAGGGGAAATGGTTAGCGCGAGGCGCATACTCGCCTGCGTCCCAGATCCGCGCTCGCGTCTGGACCTTCGACAAAGATGAAACCATTGATATCGACTTCTTCGTTCGCCGCCTGCAGCAGGCGCAGCAGTGGCGTGAATGGCTGGCAAAGCGTGACGGTCTGGACAGCTATCGTCTGATCGCCGGTGAGTCCGACGGCCTGCCGGGTGTGACCATCGATCGCTTCGGCAACTTCCTGGTGCTGCAACTCCTGAGCGCCGGAGCGGAATACCAGCGTGCCGCGCTGATTAGCGCGCTGCAAACGCTGTTCCCGCAGTGTGCCATTTACGACCGCAGCGATGTGGCAGTGCGCAAAAAAGAGGGCATGGAGCTGACTCAGGGGCCAGTAACGGGCGAACTGCCGCCAGCCCTGCTGCCCATTGAAGAACATGGCATGAAGCTGCTGGTGGATATTCAGGGCGGTCACAAAACGGGCTATTACCTTGACCAGCGCGACAGCCGTCTGGCGACCCGCCAGTACGTCGCCGACAAGCGCGTACTTAACTGCTTCTCCTATACCGGCGGTTTTGCCGTTTCGGCGCTGATGGGTGGCTGTGCTCAGGTCGTCAGCGTGGATACGTCACAGGAAGCGCTGGACGTGGCAAAACAAAACGTCGAGCTAAACAAGCTGGATTTGAGCAAAGCGGAGTTTGTACGCGACGACGTTTTCAAGCTGCTGCGTAAATATCGCGATCAGGGCGAGAAGTTCGACGTTATCGTGATGGATCCCCCTAAGTTTGTGGAGAATAAAAGCCAGCTGATGGGCGCCTGCCGCGGGTACAAAGATATCAACATGCTGGCCATCCAGCTGCTGAACCCGGGTGGCGTTCTGCTGACGTTCTCCTGCTCCGGTCTGATGACCACAGATTTATTTCAGAAAATCATCGCCGATGCCGCAATAGATGCTGGTCGTGATGTACAATTTATAGAGCAGTTCCGTCAGGCAGCCGATCATCCCGTGATTGCTACCTACCCGGAAGGGCTGTATCTGAAAGGGTTTGCCTGTCGCGTCATGTAACTTGAAAAGAGAAATATTGACCACACATAACGTGTAAGTCGTATTTCCCGGGAGGTGACTATGATTGCCAGCAAATTCGGTATCGGCCAGCAGGTCCGCCACACTTTGCTAGGGTATTTGGGTGTGGTCGTCGATATCGACCCGGAGTATTCCCTTGATGAACCGTCAGCAGACGAGCTGGCGGTTAACGCCGAGCTTCGCGCTGCGCCCTGGTACCATGTGGTGATGGAAGGTGACGACGGACAACCCGTTCATACCTACCTTGCTGAAGCGCAGCTGAGTAGTGAGTTGCAGGAAGAGCATCCGGAGCAACCTACGATGGATGAACTTGCTCAGACCATCCGTAAACAGCTACAGGCTCCGCGCCTGCGGAACTAAGCGTGTAAAAAAAGCCCGATAACGGGCTTTTTTTTATTATTTCGCCAGCCCCAGACGGGGTATCTCAATCGCCGGACATCGGTCCATGACCACCTTCAGACCCGCTTCACGCGCCAGCACGGCCGCCTGCTCGTTAATCACACCCAACTGCATCCACAGGGTTTTCGCCCCGACGGCAATAGCATCCTGCGCTACGCCCCATGCGGCCTCGGAATTACGGAAGACATCGACCATATCAATTTTTTCGGGTACGTCAGCGAGCGTCGCATACCCTTGCTGGCCCAGCAACGTTTTCCCCGCCACTTTTGGCGAGACCGGGATGACGTGATAACCCTGATCGAGAAGGTATTTCATCACCCGATAGCTGGGACGATCGGGTTTATCGCTCGCGCCCACCAGCGCAATGGTCCGCGTGGATGTCAAAATCTCAGCAACATCATTCTCTTTCATGGTTTTTCTCCTGGCTTTTTTAAAAGTGTACGCCAAAGCGCACATCTCAACCATCCATCCCATACAGATGCATGAGGGCAAAACGGCAAAATATGTCTATATGTTAGTAAACGTGATTATCGAAAAATTTAGATACATTAATGCGGCGACAGTATGTCTGACGGGAGCCTCCTATGAGAACCGGTATTGCCACGGCTCTGATTGCGTTAGTGATGCCGGTTTGCGTATTTGCTACCACGCTTCGGCTCTCTGGCGACATTGATCTTCTGGTACTGGACGGAAAAAAAGTGTCCAGCTCATTATTACGCGGTGCTGACAGCATCGAATTAGATAACGGCCCCCATCAACTGGTCTTTCGGGTAGAAAAATCGATCGGCCTGGCTAACCATGAGCAACGACTGTACATCTCGCCACCGCTGATTATCAGCTTTAATACCCGGCAAATCAGTCAGGTGAACATTACTCTGCCTCGCCTTGAAACAGAAAAGGAATCGGCGGCCTTTGACGCCTCGCCGCGCATTGAACTGCTGGACGGCGATGCGATGCCGATCCCGGTGAAGCTGGATATTCTGGCATTAACCACGTCCCCGAAAGGCCCGGATTACGAGGCGGCTACGCAGGTTTATAACAAAGCCGGTAAACGCGCCTCCCTTCCGCAGTTTGCCACCCTGATGGCCGACGACAGTACGCTGCTTTCCGGCGTATCGGAACTGGATGTTATCCCGCCTCAGTCCCAGACGCTGACGGAACAGCGCCTGAAATTCTGGTTCCAGCAGGCCGATCCCGACACGCGGGCCCGATTTTTACAGTGGGCAAAGCAACAACCTTCATCCTAAGCCACATTTTTTTCGCCTGACGCTTGCAGCGTCAGGCGCTTCCCGTCATCGTGTAGTCAGTTAACCTGATGGATATGATTATGGAACTGACAACACGCACGCTGCCTGAACGCAAACACATTGCACTGGTGGCGCACGATCACTGTAAACAAATGCTGCTTAACTGGGTGCGCCGCCATCAGTCTTTGCTGGAAAAGCATGCCCTTTCAGCGACCGGCACCACCGGAAACCTGATCCAGCGCGAAACGGGTCTGGAGGTCAATGCGATGCTGAGCGGCCCGATGGGCGGCGATCAGCAGGTCGGCGCGCAGATTTCCGAAGGGAAGATTGACGTGCTGATCTTCTTCTGGGATCCGCTGAACGCGGTTCCGCACGATCCCGATGTTAAAGCCCTGCTGCGTCTGGCGACGGTGTGGAATATTCCGGTGGCGACAAACCTCTCGACGGCGGATTTCATCATCGAATCACCGCAGTTAAATTCGCCGGTTGATATCCTGATTCCGGACTATCAGCGTTATCTTTCTGAGAGACTGAAGTAGCTTTTTTGCCGGGTGGCGGCTTCGCCTTACCCGGCCTACCCATCCTTGCCCGTCGTCGCTACGGCTTTCTCGCTACCGGCACATCAATACTCTTCAGAATATCGACAAACACGGATGGCTCCGCTTTATTGAACAGCAGCCAGACGCGGTGACGTGCGCGCGTCATTGCCACATAAAGCAAACGTCGCTCTTCGGCATCCGGGAAATCTTCCGGCACCGGCAGTAGGGCCTGTTCCATCACCGATTCACGGGTCGGAGCCGGGAAACCGTCGCTGCCCTCTTTCAGCCCCATCACAATCACATAATCGGCCTGCTGCCCTTTGCTGGCGTGAATAGTCATAAATTCAAGCTGCAGTTTCGGCCAGCGGGTAGCTGCTTTTTCCAGCGCTGCAGGTTTAAGGTGATGATAACGCGCCAGCACCAGGATACGCTCATCGGGCTTCGCATAGCCGCTGAGCTTGTCCAGCAGCGGTTCCAGCTGGTCATCCGCCAGCAGGGTGACGGCTTTTTTATCCCCAGGCCGCAGGCTGTTAAGCGGCTTGGTCAGCTGATGCGGGTTTTGCTGGATAAAACGGTTGGCGATTTCACCAATCCGGGAGTTGAAGCGATACGTGGTGTCCAGATCGCTGCGATCACCTTCACCAAAATAGTGGTGGAACGCGGTCGTGAGTGAAAGCTGTGCGCCGCTGAAGCGATAGATAGCCTGCCAGTCATCCCCCACCGCAAACAGCGAGGTATGTTTATTTTGCGCCCGTAGCGCACAGAGCAGTGCTGCGCGCTGGGGTGAGATATCCTGAAACTCATCCACCAGAATATGTTTCCACGGACTGACAAAACGTCCTTTCTCAAGAATGACGATCGCCTGATGGATCAAACCGGAAAAATCGACGGCATTTTCCGCCTTCAACGCGGCTTTCCAGGCTTTTAAGAGCGGTGCCATCAGTTTGACCCGCTTCGAAAACAGATCGCGGATCCCCTCTGGCGCACCTTCAATCATTTCAGCCTGTGAGCCACCGTGCATCCGCATCAGGCTGACCCAACGGTCAAGACGCGATCCCAGCCGACGCGCCAGTTTATCATCCTGCCAGAAACTGCCTTCCGGCACTGCCCAGTTGAGCTCCTCTTCCAGCCACTGACGCCACCCTTTCGCCTGCGCTTTTTTCTCACTGCACTGCTGACGCCACGTTTTGATAAACAGCGCCTGGCGCGCCTGCGTGTCGTTTTCCAGTTTACTGACGGAAGGCACTTTTTTACTGCCCTGCTGAATGATATGCAGCGCAAGGGCATGGAAGGTTCTGGCAGTAATATCCCGGGTATGCAGACGCTGCTGAATGCGTTCGTCCATCTCCTCAGCAGCCTTACGGCCAAAAGCCAGCAGCAGAATCTGATCGGCAACCGCTTCGCCGGTCGCCAGAAGCCAGCCTGCACGCGCCACCAGTACCGACGTTTTGCCGCTTCCTGCCCCCGCAAGCACCAGCAGCGACTGCTCGCCATTGACCACCGCGCGAGCCTGCGCAGGGTTGAGCGGCGAAGATTCCACCGTACTGAAAAAGTCGGCGTACTGGGTCAGCATGGCATCTGTCCAGGCCTGGTTATGCGCCAGCCGACTCTTATCCCTATCGTTCAGCCAGGCCTGACACTGACGCCAGGCGTCGCGACAGTTGTCGAACTCATCAAGACGCGTTACGGCAATCGGCAGGGCCGAGAGAGCCTGGCGAATCTTTTGCTGCAGCCCGGCAGTCTGCTGGCGGGTCAACCACGTTTGTTGCGCGTTGCTCTGGGCGATCTCGTCCAGCACCTGGTGCAGAACCTGGGCGGCAATCACGCTCATGTCGTGACTCCACTGCTGCCAGCGGGCGTTCAGGTGGTGATGAAAACGCTGGGTTTCCGCCCACTCGGTGCCGTGAAGACGCACGACTTTATCGTCTGGCAGAACAAACTCCAGCTCACCCCATACCAGCCCACGCTTGCAGTGGATGGCCAGAAGCTGATTAAACGGAATAAGGTATTCGTGGCGTTCTCCGGAGACTTTCACCCCGGCGTTGAGCAAAACAACGCTGTCATAAGGGTGTTGCGCCAGGCGTTTGCCTAATGAAGTTGCTTTCAGTTCCATGTCCCGCCAAATCCACGAAGAGATAATTTACCTGACAGTTTAACTGCCAGTTTTAAGGTGCTCCAGCCTAAAAAAACGTTACAATCATTGGGCGTTAATTTTATCGAAAGGAAGTGAGGGTTTATGCGTACCGTTCTGAATGTGTTGAATTTTGTGCTGGGCGGTTTTGCCACCACCCTTTCCTGGCTTTTTGCCACACTGGTGAGCATCGTCCTGATTTTCACACTCCCCCTGACCCGCTCCTGCTGGGAAATCACCAAACTCTCGTTAATCCCCTACGGTAACGAAGCCATCCACGTTGACGAACTGAACCCGGAAAGTAAGAACGCCCTGATGAACACGGGTGGAACCCTGCTGAACATTCTGTGGCTGATTTTCTTTGGCTGGTGGCTATGCATCATGCATATTTTTGCCGGTATTGCACAGTGCATCTCAATTATTGGGATTCCGGTAGGGCTCGCAAACTTTAAGATCGCCGCCATCGCCCTTTGGCCCGTCGGGCGCAGAGTTGTTCCGGTTGAAGTGGCCCAGGCGGCGCGTGAAGCGAACGCACGCCGTCGTTTTCAGTAAATAAGGACTGGCCGCGTTTATGCTAAGCCCACTGCTTCGCCGTTATACCTGGAACAGCTCCTGGCTTTACAACGTCAGGATTTTTATCGCGCTTTGCGGCACGGTAGCCCTGCCGTGGTGGTTGAATGACGTCAAACTCACCATCCCGCTCACGCTGGGGGTGGTGGCCGGGGCGCTTGCGGATCTGGACGATCGCCTGGCCGGTCGTTTGCGTAATCTGGTGATTACGCTCGTCTGCTTTTTTATTGCGTCAGCGTCCGTTGAGTTGCTCTTCCCCTGGCCGTGGCTGTTTGCGCTGGGCCTGACGCTTTCGACCAGCGGGTTTATTTTGCTGGGTGGACTGGGGCAGCGCTATGCCACCATCGCCTTCGGCGCCTTACTGATCGCCATCTATACCATGCTGGGCGTGTCACTTTACGACCAGTGGTACCAGCAACCTCTACTGCTGTTGCTGGGCGCCATCTGGTATAACCTGCTGACGTTAACCGGCCATCTTATCTTCCCGGTTCGCCCGCTGCAGGATAACCTTGCCCGTAGCTTTGAGCAGTTGGCCCATTATCTGGAACTGAAATCCCGGCTGTTTGACCCGGATATTGAAGAAGAAAGCCAGGCGCCGCTTTACGATCTGGCGCTGGCAAACGGTCAGCTGGTCACCACCCTTAACCAGACGAAAGCCTCACTGCTTACCCGTCTGCGCGGCGATCGCGGTCAGCGTGGAACGCGAAGAACCTTACACTACTATTTTGCCGCCCAGGACATTCATGAACGCGCCAGTTCCTCGCATGTTCAGTACGCCGCCCTGCGTGAAAAGTTTCGTTACAGCGACGTGATGTTCCGCTTCCAGCGCCTGCTGTCCATGCAGTCCCTGGCCTGCCAGCAGCTCTCGCGATCCATTCTGCTGCGCACGCCCTATCAGCATGACCCCCGTTTCGAACGCGTGTTTAGCCATCTTGATGCGGCGCTCGACCGCGTTCAGGCCAGCGGAACATCACCGGAACATATCAAAGCGCTGGGTTTTCTGCTCAACAACCTGCGGGCTATAGATGCTCAGCTGGCGACCATCGAATCCGAACAGGCGATGGCGCTACCGGGTAATGATGTGGAAAATCAGCTGGCTGATGACAGCGTGCATAGCTTTAGCGATATGTGGCTACGGCTGAGCCGCAACTTTACGCCAGAGTCGGCGCTCTTTCGCCACGCGGTGAGAATGTCTCTGGTGCTATGCGTCGGTTATGCCTTTATCCAGATAACCGGTTTGCAGCATGGCTACTGGATCCTGCTGACCAGCCTGTTTGTCTGCCAGCCAAACTATAACGCCACCCGGCACCGCCTTGCGCTGCGTATTATCGGTACGCTGGTCGGTGTCGCGATTGGACTTCCCGTGCTGTACTTCGTGCCTTCTGTTGAAGGGCAGCTGGTGCTGATTGTGATTACCGGCGTGTTGTTTTTCGCGTTTCGCAACGTGCAGTACGCTCATGCCACCATGTTCATCACGCTGCTGGTGCTGCTCTGCTTTAACCTGCTGGGTGAAGGGTTCGAGGTCGCCCTGCCTCGCGTGCTCGATACCCTGATCGGCTGTGCGATTGCCTGGGCAGCGGTGAGCTTTATCTGGCCGGACTGGCGTTTCCGTAATTTACCGCGGGTGTTAGACAGGGCATTGAACGCCAACTGCCGATACCTGGATGCCATCCTTGAGCAGTACCACCAGGGACGCGATAACCGTCTGGCTTATCGGATAGCCCGCCGCGATGCGCACAACAGTGATGCTGAACTGGCTTCGGTTGTCTCTAACATGTCAACGGAGCCTCGTGCCACGGCCGAGATGCGTGAGACGGCTTTCCGGTTGCTCTGCCTCAACCATACCTTCACCAGCTATATTTCCACGCTGGGTGCACACCGCGAGAAACTGGTCAACCCGGGCATACTCAACCTGCTGGATGACGCGGTCTGCTACGTCGATGATGCACTGCATCACCGGCCAGCCGATGAACCGAAAGTGAGACAGTCGCTGGATGAACTGACTCAACGTATCGCGCGTCTTGAGCCAGGAAACGACAGCAAAGCGCCGCTGGTGCTACAGCAGATTGGCCTGCTTATCGCTCTGCTGCCAGAAATTTGCCGGTTACAACAGCAAATCGCTACCTGGAGGAGTGATTCTTCTGTGGCTCAGGCAGCGCATTAAACCACTCCGTCAACTCCCGGCGAGTGCCTGCCGGGAGTGCCGCCTCATGCAAACCCTCAATAGCCCCCTCAAGGGCGAAGAGCACTTTAATACCGAGTGCCCTATTTTTAGCCCGCATCTTTAACCAGCACTCCCTGGCACCCAGTGCCCGCAGCGTCTCTTCGTTAGTAATGCCAGCTTCAAAAAGTAATACCTCAAGCTGAAAGGTCAGGTTTGGCAGATCTTTAAGCCGGTTTCGTTGATGGCGCTGACAGCGCTCTTTCCTCGCCGCATTGAGCGCGAAAGAGGAGAGCTGAAGCAGCCGTTCCCTGTCTTGCCACAGTCCATCATCGACACGGTAATAGTTGAGAAGTACCGGGCGGCCTCGTTTCATTAACGTCAAAAAAGAGGCGGCATTTTTTACACAGTATTTCGCGCTTTCTTCACAGGCGCGAAGGTACAGCTCGCCATCTGACACCATGGCAAAAACCGCGTCATCTATCGCCAGGGTATAGCCACCGAACAGTGCGCGATGATGAATTTCTCCTAGCGGTGAGAGGTATTCCTGGGATTGATAAATCCGTTCATAAGATATCTTTTTCATGATATTTCCCTTCTAAATCATAAGGTAACAGCGAAATTTCTTACTAGCGGATCCGTTAGCAGGAAAATAGGCAACTTAGCGCCGTTGAGCAAGATGATTTTTCGAGGGGCATCAACATTGAACGAATTTTGCGAGTCGCTTTCCGAAAATGAGGTTGATCTTTATGCATACAGGGGTTACTGTATATCCATACAGTAACTACAGGGCTGGAATGAATATGTACACTTCAGGCTATGCAAATCGCTCAACTTCTCTCTCCTCTACCGCGGGCACTGTCGCGCACAACACCGTTGGGGGTGTTTCGACGGGGCTTATTAGTGAAGTGGTTTATCGTGAAGACCAGCCTCTGTTGACCCAACTCCTGCTACTGCCTTTATTACAGCAGCTTGGTCAGCAATCGCGCTGGCAGCTCTGGCTGACGCCACAGCAAAAATTGAGCCGTGAATGGGTTCAGTCCGCAGGCCTGCCGCTGGCTAAGGTGATGCAGATTAACCAACTCTCTCCCTGCGATACCGTTGAGTCTATGGTTCGCGCGTTGCGCACCGGAAATTACAGCGTGGTGATCGGCTGGTTACCCGAAGAACTGACGGAAGAGGAACATTTTCGTCTGACTGAAGCGGCTGAAGAAGGGAATGCGATCGGGTTCATCATGCGCCCGGTTCGTCCAGATTCTTATCGCAGAGGACAACTTTCTGGGCTAAAAATTCACTCAAATTTGTATCATTGAGCGAAATTAAGATTTTTCCTGGAATTTTTTTTGACCGCAAGATACGGATTTAGTTCCCGGCGTCAAAATTGCGGCAAGGCGCGTCTGGAGCGGTTCTCCTTAATTTTACTGCACAAAATTCGTTCTAAAAATGTTAAATAATAGGTATACGGAACTTTTTTTTTCATATGCCTGACAGACTTCACACTTGTAAGTTTTCAGCTACGTTGTAGACTTTACATCGCCAGGGGTGCTCGGCCTAAGCCGAAGATATCGGTAGATTTATATTTGACCACGCCCCCCGGTGAAGGATTTAACCGTGATTCTCTACTTGAGACATTCATGGCGAATTTTGGATGATAACGAGGCGCAAAAAATGAAAAAGACAGCTATCGCGATTGCAGTGGCACTGGCTGGCTTCGCTACCGTAGCGCAGGCCGCTCCGAAAGATAATACCTGGTATGCAGGTGGTAAACTGGGCTGGTCTCAGTTCCACGACACCGGCTGGTACAACAGCAGCCTGAACAATGATGGCCCTACTCACGAGAGCCAGCTTGGTGCAGGTGCGTTCGGTGGCTATCAGGTTAACCCGTATGTTGGTTTTGAAATGGGTTACGACTGGTTAGGTCGTATGCCATACAAAGGCGACAACGTTAATGGCGCTTTTAAAGCTCAAGGCGTACAGCTGACCGCTAAACTGGGTTACCCAGTAACTGACGATCTGGACGTGTACACCCGTCTGGGTGGTATGGTATGGCGCGCTGACTCCAGCAACAGCATCGCTGGCGACGACCATGACACCGGTGTTTCCCCAGTATTCGCTGGTGGCGTTGAGTGGGCTATGACCCGTGACATCGCTACCCGTCTGGAATACCAGTGGGTTAACAACATCGGCGACGGTGCTACCGTTGGCGTTCGTCCAGACAACGGCATGCTGAGCGTAGGTGTTTCCTACCGTTTCGGCCAGCAGGAAGATGCAGCACCAGTTGTTGCTCCAGCGCCGGCTCCAGCTCCAGAAGTACAGACCAAGCACTTCACTCTGAAGTCTGACGTTCTGTTCAACTTCAACAAAGCGACTCTGAAACCAGAAGGCCAGCAGGCACTGGATCAGCTGTACACCCAGCTGAGCAACCTGGATCCTAAAGACGGTTCCGTAGTGGTTCTGGGCTTCACCGACCGTATCGGTTCTGACGCTTACAACCAGAAACTGTCTGAGAAACGTGCTCAGTCTGTTGTTGATTACCTGATCTCTAAAGGTATCCCAGCTAACAAGATCTCCCCACGTGGTATGGGCGAATCTAACCCAGTTACTGGCAACACCTGTGACAACGTGAAAGCTCGCGCTGCACTGATCGACTGCCTGGCTCCAGATCGTCGCGTAGAGATCGAAGTTAAAGGCGTTAAAGACGTTGTAACTCAGCCAGCGGCATAAGTTATCGTCTTATAAAAAAACCCCGCAATGCGGGGTTTTTTATTATCTGAAGAAAAACACAAATCTACTTTTTGCCCAGCAACGCCTGAAGGTCGTTTTTCAGCGACGACATTTGGTTAGCATACTTCTCTTTATGTTCGGCATCCTCAATCAACTGCACGATGGTTTCCGACAGCGTTTTACCACGCCGTTGCGCCAGCCCAGCCAGACGCTGCCAGACCACGAACTCCAGATCGATTGATTTTTTACGCGTGTGCTGATGCTCAGCATTAAAATGCCGTTTGCGTCGCGCGCGGATCGTTTGCTTCATCCGGTTTAACAACGCGGGATTGATGTGTTTCTCAATCCAGCCGTTAACCTGTACCGGTTCATTCTCGAGGGTCAGCAAAATATCCACGGCTTCTTGTGCAGCGCTGGCTTCGATGTAGCAGGTGATCAGCTCCCCTTCACGGTGCTTTTTGACCAGGTACTTCCATTTCCAGCCGCTTTCGAGATTTTCCAGTTGTTGATATTTCATTGCGATCTCAGTGTTACCACGTAACTCTGTTCAGAATATCAGTTTTTTGGCAATCTGCTGAAAAGAAATCATATCCTGTGAGTCAATGCAGCCATTCCCGCTGTCGAAATACCCAATCCTGCTTGGGTAGATCCCCCCGCTTACGGTATACTCCACGCTTTTACATCTGACTAAAAAACATCAACTTTGACGATTACGAAACTTGCATGGCGTGACCTTGTTCCGGATACCGAGAGCTATCAGGACCTGTTTTCACAGCCCGAACTCGCAACAGAACATCCATTCATCCTTAGCGATACGCAACCCCGTTTGCATTATGCGCTGGAGCAGGCGTTAAGCCCATGGGCGACATCGCCCTTCATGCTGCTGAAAGCCCCCGAAGAGGCGGAATATCTGACGCTTCTCGGGGACGCTATGCGCCAGTTGCGCCCGGAAGCGAACGCGGTCTTTGGCGGCCAGTATCGTATCGCGGGAGATAAGATCGCCTTCGAACCGGCGGACCAGGCCGATGACCGTTTTGCAGCGACAGGTGAAGTCATTACCGCTAACTGGGTCGAGGCTGAACAACTCTTTGGCTGTCTGCGTCAGTTCAATGGTGAGCTTTCACTGCAACCGGGTCTGGTACATCGCGCAAACGGCGGCGTGCTGATCATCTCTCTGCGCACCCTGCTCTCGCAGCCGCTGCTGTGGATGCGCCTGAAAACGATTGTGACCCAGCAACGCTTTGACTGGGTCGGTTACGATGAGTCTCGCCCTCTGCCGGTCTCCGTGCCGTCAATGCCGCTGTCGCTGACCGTCGTGCTGACGGGCGATCGTGAATCGCTGGCTGACTTCCAGGAAATGGAGCCGGAACTGGCTGAGCTGGCGGTTTACAGCGAATACGAAGACAACATCCAGGTAGCCGATGCTGATGACATGGCACAGTGGTGTCAGTGGGTGCTGGCCGTTGCGGAACGCTTTGCATTGCCAATGCCTGCCGCTGACGCGTGGCCGGGTTTGATCCGCGAAGCGGTTCGTTATACCGGTGACCAGGAAACCCTGCCGCTCAGTCCACTCTGGATAGGCAAGCAGCTGCGTGAAGTGGGTGTGATCAGCGGTAAAGGTGCGTTTACTGGCGAACAGCTCACGCAGATGCTGGCGCAGCGTGAGTGGCGCGAAGGCTATCTTGCTGACCGTATGCAGGATGAAATTCTGCTGGAACAAATTCTGGTCGAGACCGAAGGTGAACGCGTCGGCCAGATTAACGCCCTGTCCGTGATTGAATTCCCTGGCCACCCGCGCGCGTTCGGGGAACCCTCACGCATCAGTTGTGTTGTGCATGTTGGCGATGGCGAGTTCACCGATATTGAACGCAAAGCCGAGCTGGGCGGCAACATTCACGCCAAAGGCATGATGATCATGCAGGCGTTTTTGATGTCTGAGCTGCAGCTTGAGCAGCAAATCCCCTTCTCCGCCTCGCTGACGTTTGAACAATCCTATAGCGAAGTGGATGGCGATAGCGCCTCTATGGCGGAGCTCTGCGCCTTGATCAGCGCCCTGGCAGACGTGCCGATCAACCAGAACCTCGCGATCACCGGTTCGGTCGATCAGTTCGGTCGTGCTCAGCCTGTTGGCGGTCTGAACGAAAAAATTGAAGGCTTCTTCTCTATCTGTCAGCAGCGTGGTTTAAACGGCAAACAGGGTGTGATTATTCCAGCACCCAATGTACGCCATTTAAGCCTTAGCCAGGCTATTCTGGACGCGGTTGAGCAGGAACAATTCGCCATCTGGGCCATCGAAGGGATTGAGGATGCACTACCCTTACTGACAAACCTGGTATGGGATGGCGAGGGGCAGACGACCCTGATGCAGACCATCCAGGAGCGAATTGCTCAGGCGACACAGCAAGATGCTCGCCACCGTTATCCATGGCCGTTACGCTGGCTGGGCTGGTTTAATTCAAACTGATCGGACTTGTTCAGCGTACACGTGTTAGCTATCCTGCGTCCTTCACTAAAATAAGGCTTACTGAGAACATGGTAGATAAACGCGAATCCTATACAAAAGAAGATCTTCTTGCCTCTGGTCGCGGTGAACTGTTTGGCGCGAAAGGCCCACAGTTACCGGCCCCGAACATGCTGATGATGGACCGTGTCGTGAAAATGACCGAAACCGGCGGCAACTTCGATAAGGGTTACGTAGAAGCAGAACTCGATATCAACCCGGACCTGTGGTTCTTCGGTTGCCACTTCATTGGCGATCCGGTAATGCCTGGCTGCCTGGGCCTGGATGCCATGTGGCAGCTGGTTGGCTTCTATCTGGGCTGGCTGGGTGGTGAAGGCAAAGGCCGCGCACTGGGCGTGGGCGAAGTGAAATTCACCGGCCAGGTTCTGCCTACAGCGAAGAAAGTGACCTATCGTATTCACTTCAAGCGCATTGTTAACCGTCGCCTGATTATGGGCCTGGCGGATGGCGAAGTGCTGGTAGATGGTCGTCTGATCTATACCGCGAACGACCTGAAAGTTGGCCTGTTCCAGGACACTTCCGCATTCTGATTTTGCGTTAAGCCCTCCCTGAAAGGCGAAACCTCCGCAGTGCGGAGGTTTCTTTCTTTAAAGAGACGTTATCAGGCAATGAGTGCCCTGTCGCCGATGGCTTCTCGCCAGCCTCCAAGCCATTGTGACCTTTGATTTATCGTCTGATAAGGACACATTTCTTTAGAACGTCCAGCGATGCCGGCCTGATAACCACGTTGATGAGCCCGTTCCAGGCGATCTCGTTTCTGTCTCTTCATGCCTCGTTTCCCTCATTCTTTTGTCTGGTGGAAAGAAAACAGTGTCTGCACTCAATGTACAGGCACAGATAACGAATACCCCGAATTCATTGCAGCGTCAATGTTCAAAATTCATACGGGTGTCATATTTGTGAGCTAGCCAGAAGATCATTTGTACAAAAAGTGTGACCCGGCACAGGTAACAACCTGAAGCCAAAACGAAAAAAAAACCGCAATCAGCGACAGGCCAATTGCGGTTTTTGATGATGAATTTTACTTATGGCAGCCGGGAAATCTCCCTGGCGATACTGGCTGACTCCTGCGCCCAACCCTGAGCAAGGACTTTCACCATTTCATCATAGCCATCTTTCTGCTGCTTCAGTTCCAGATGGAAAGGACGTTTAATCAGCTGTCCCTGATGATTCAGCAGCCACTCTCCGCTGATGATAACGGCACCGTCATACCGACCATGGAAGCCCGTTACCGTGACGTTCAGCGTATCCTGATCGCTACCCAGTGGCTGGGAAGCGACAACCCAGCCCGGAAGCTGGCTGCTCAGATTTGCCACCAGCGTATTGCGCAACTGCTGATCCAGCGGGCTGGCCCACAGATTATTGTTGGCAATGGTGTACTGTACATCGCTGGTCTGGTAGACCACCCCGTTGCCGGCCAGGTAGTCCGGCACGGCAACTTGCTCAACCCACAGCAGACGGTTGCCTTGCGAAGCGGTACTCTGGGTACCTGCCTGCGCCATCAGCGGTAGCTGATAGTAGCTTTTCGTTTCACTTCCTGAGCTACAGGCCGTGAGTACCATCGCTCCTACAATCGCTAGCCATTTTTTCATTGTTTCGCCCTCTTCGGCTCAGGATCCTTTTTATCTTTCGCTTCAAACACCAGCGCGTTGCTCTTCTCGTTGAGCGTTTTCAGAACCGGCTGCAGTTCGCGCAAGACCTGATCAAGACGCTGCATATCTGCCACCATCTTGTTGTACGCCGCCGAGCCTGGCTGGAAGCCCTGCATACTGCGGTTCAGCTCGCGCAGCGTTTTCTGCATATCCTGCGGCAACTGCTGCATGCTCTGGCTTGCAGTGAGCTTATTGATGTTATCCAGCGTGGTTTGCAGGCGTTGCATCGTCGCCTGGCTCTGATGTAATGAACCTGTCGCGGCTTCAATCATTGGGTTCAGCGGCAGATTGTTAATCTTATCCAGCGTTTCCATCAGACGCTGCTGGATCTGAGCCAGTCCGCTGCTCACGGTTGGGATGATTTTATAGCCACCGAATTCACGAATGCCGGTAATCGGCGGTGCTTTCTGATAGAAATCCATATCCACATACAGCGCGCCGGTCACCAGGTTGCCGGTCTTCAACGACCCGCGCAGACCACGTTCCATCAGTTGAGAGATATGCGTGGCAATATCCTGGTTCTCGCCAATCTGGTTGATCAGACGTTCTGGTTCGATACGAATCAGCACCGGAATGCGGTAATCATCATCCAGGACCTGCTGCAGACCAGGCACAAAGAACGGTACTTGCCCAACCGTACCGAGACGAATGCCGCGGAACTCAACCGGCGCCCCCGGCTGCAGGCCACGAACGGAGTCTTTAAAGAACATCAGGAAGTCAACGTGATCGGTGTAGAGCGCATCCTGAATGCTTTTTTGATCGTCAAACAGGCGGAAAGCAGTGTTCTCCGCAACCGGCTGCCCCAGATCCAGACCTTCCGGCACGTCAAAACTTACGCCACCGCCAAACAGCGTTGTCAGGGAGCCCATTTCAACACGCATGCCTGCCGAGGTCAGATCGACCGCGATGCCGCTGTCTTTCCAGAAACGGACATTGCTGGTAACCAGACGATCGTTAGGTGCATTGATGAACAGCTGATAGCTGATGGACCTTTTCTGTGGGTCAAACGTGCTTTTCTCAACCGAACCCACACGATAACCGCGGAACAGCACCGGATCGCCCGCCGTGAGCTGGCCCGCTTTTTTACTGTCTAAAATCACGCGAATACCTTTTGCATCCGGCGGAGCAAGCGGCGGTGAATCCAGAAGCTGATATTGCCCCGGCTGGTTACCTTTTGTACCCGGCTGGAGTTCAATATAGGCACCTGACAGCAACGTCCCTAAGCCGCTGATCCCTTCGCGCCCCACCTGCGGTTTAACCACCCAGAAAACAGAATCGCCATGCAGCAGTTTTTCCATGCCGGCATTCAGGCGCGCCTTGATCTCCACATGGGTTAAATCGTCGGTCAGGGTTGCGCTTTCCACCACGCCCACATCCACGCTGCGGCTTTTGATGGTCGTTTTACCGCCCTCAATCCCCTCGGCATTGGTGGTAATCAGCGTCACTTCCGGTCCCTGATGGCTGTAATGATAAAACAGGATCCAGGCACCGATCAGCGCCGTCACGATGGGGAAAATCCACACCGGTGACCAGTTTTTGACCTTCTGCACTTTCGCCTCTCCACTCTTATTTTCCATGCTCTTACTCTTCCTCATGGCTTGATTCAGGCTCACGATCCCACGATAAACGAGGGTCGAAGGTCATGGCCGCAAACATGGTCATAATCACGACCAGCGCAAACATTAAAGCCCCCATCGCGGGATAAATACTCATCAAACCGCCCATCCGCACCAGCGCAGAAAGAACGGCAATCACAAACACGTCGATCATTGACCAGCGACCAACAAACTCGACCACCTCATAAATCAGATGCATGCGTTCGCTGTCGCGCTTTCCGTGACCTTTTGCATCCCAACAGAGCCAGGCAATGGCGATCATTTTTAAGGTGGGTACCATAATACTGGCGATGAAAATCACGCCGGCGACCGGATAGGATCCTTCGCCCCAGAGCAAGATCACCCCCGCGAGGATCGTCGAGGGCATTTTGTCGCCGAGCAGGTCGGTGATCATAATCGGCAGAATATTGGCGGGCAGATACAGCATGACGGATGTCACCAGCAGCGCCATTGTCCACTGCAGGCTGTTCTTGCGACGGACGTGGCCTTTCGTTTCGCAGCGCGGACACACGTCGAGATCGGCGGGCAGCACGGCGGTACAGCACGGACAGGAACGCAGCCCCTGGCGGATACCCGGCACACCGACCTTCACCGTCTGTGCAAGCGTCGGTGCCGGGGCAATATCGTCCCACGCCCAGCGCCTGTCCACGCACTGGAAGGCGCGCAGCTGCAGGACGCAATACAGGCACCAGGGCACAAAGCTACTGCCAATCCCGACATCGCCATACGCCATCAGCTTCACGAAACTGACCAGTATCCCGGCCAGAAAGATCTCAGCCATCCCCCAGCTTTTGAGCTGGAAAAGGACACGCGCGAGCCGGATTTTCAGTGATGTCGGCATCCTGACGCGGTTGACCAGCAGAAGAATGACCACCAGGCAAAACGCCGGGACTATCTGGACAAACAGCAGAAAAAAGGTGCCGAGACTGGCGTAATCTTCCGAGAACATCACGCCCGGGATTTCAAGCAGATCCACCTGGCTTGTCATCCCCCCCACCTTCATATAGATGAAGGGGAAGAGATTGGAGAGCAGCAGCATAAATAATGCCGCCAGTGCGTAAGCAGTGGGACGCTGCCTTGGCGCGTCCCACTCGGTCGTCAGCGTTGCGCCGCAACGTGGACACAGGGCTTTATGTCCGTGACCCAGCTCTGGCAACGCCACGAGCATATCGCATTGCGAGCATAATATATGCCTGTCGGCATGGTGCTGGTCACACATATGTTATCCCTGTTTATGCGCCGTTCTTCAGAGACTCAAGGTACTCCCAGCGCTCAAATGCTTCTTCCAGGGCTTTTTCAGCCGCGGACAGTTCAGCCAATACTTTCTGAGTATAGTCATGCGACTGGGTAAAGAATGAGGCATCAGCAACCTGTGCCTGAAGATCTTCAAGCGCCGCCTCCAGCTCTTCCAGACGCTGAGGAAGCCCCTCCAGTTCGCGCTGCAGGTTATAGCTTAGTTTAGCCGAGCTTTTCTTGACTGTTTCTGCTTTTGTTACAGCAGGTTCAGCACTTGTTTTGGACTTTGACTGTTTTTGCGCCAGAGACTGTGACTGCTGCCCTTTTGCATCGTGGTACCCGCCCACATACTGTCCAATTCGCCCTTCCCCTTCGAAGATCCAGCACTCGGTCACGGTATTATCAACGAACTGACGATCGTGGCTGACCAGCATCACGGTTCCCTGGTACCCGTCGATCAGCTCTTCCAGCAATTCCAGCGTTTCGACATCCAGATCGTTCGTCGGTTCATCGAGGATCAGCAGGTTGCTTGGCTTCAGGAACAGACGTGCCAGCAACAGGCGGTTACGTTCCCCGCCGGACAGGGCGCGAACCGGCGTCATCGCACGTTTCGGATGGAACAGGAAGTCCTGCAGGTAGCCCAGCACATGGCGCGGCTTACCGTTTACCATGACCTCCTGCTTACCTTCAGCGAGGTTATCCATTACCGTGCGGTCCGGATCCAGCTCCGCGCGGTGCTGGTCAAAGTAGGCGACTTCAAGTTTGGTGCCGCAGTGAATACGGCCGCTGTCAGCCTGCAACTGGCTCAGCATCAACTTCAGTAATGTGGTTTTGCCGCAGCCGTTGGGGCCAATCAGCGCAATTTTGTCGCCGCGCTGGACCTGAGCAGAGAAATCTTTTACCAGCACTTTGCCGTCAACCTGATAGTTAACGTTTTCCATTTCGAAGACAATCTTGCCGGAGCGGGATGCCTCTTCAACCTGCATTTTGGCGCTGCCCATCACTTCGCGGCGTTCGCTGCGCTCGCGGCGCATCGCTTTCAGGGCACGCACACGGCCTTCGTTACGGGTACGGCGGGCTTTGATGCCCTGGCGGATCCAGACCTCTTCCTGCGCCAGTTTGCGGTCAAACTCAGCATTCTGCAGCTCTTCCACGCGCAGGTTTTCTTCTTTCTCCAGCAGATAGGTATCGTAATCGCCAGGATAAGTGACCAGCTTACCGCGGTCGAGATCGACAATACGGGTCGCCATATTGCGAATAAACGAACGGTCGTGCGAGATAAAGATGATGGTGCCGCTGAAGGTTTTCAGGAACCCTTCCAGCCAGTCAATGGCTTCGATATCCAGGTGGTTCGTCGGTTCGTCCAGCAGCAGCACTTTCGGCCCGCTGACCAGCGCGCGGCCCAGGGCCGCTTTACGCAGCCAGCCGCCGGAGAGCGCAGACAGCTCCATATCCGCTTCCAGACCAAGCTGTGCCAGCACTTCATTAATGCGGTTTTCAAGCTGCCACAGGCCGTGGTGATCGAGCATCTCCTGCACTTTTGCGAGCTCATTGAGATTCTTGTCGCTCGGGTCGGTCATGACCAGATGCGAAATCTCGTGATAGCGCTTCAGGTATTCTGCCTGCTCAGAGATCCCCTCCGCCACGAAGTCGTACACGCTGCCGGTGACATGGCGCGGCGGGTCCTGCTGGAGGCGGGAGACAATCAGATCCTGCTCGTACACGATGCGGCCGTCATCCAGCCCCTGCTCGCGGTTGAGGATTTTCATCAGCGTGGATTTACCCGCGCCGTTACGGCCCACCAGACAGACGCGTTCGTTATCTTCGATATGCAGCTCTGCATTATCGAGAAGCGGTGAGTCACTGAAAGAGAGCCACGCGCCGTGCATACTAATTAAAGACATTTATTATTCCTTTCAGACCGCGGTAATCAACCAGCAGTTATGGATTTGACGGTTACGGGCGAAGTCCTGAGACAGCGTTTTTTGGCTAATTTCTTGTGCTTTCAGTCCCAGGGCTGCTAAACCGTCGTGATCCATACGGAAGCCGCGTTTGTTGTTCGAGAACATAATGGTGCCGCCTTTACGCAACAGGCGCTTCAGGTCGGTCATCAGGCGCAGGTGGTCGCGTTGAACGTCAAAGCTATCCTCCATGCGCTTAGAGTTGGAGAAGGTCGGCGGATCGATAAAGATCAGGTCGAACTGTTCATCGGTATCACGCAGCCAGCCCAGCACGTCGGCCTGCATCAGGCGATGCTGGCGCCCGGTTAAACCATTCAGACGCAGGTTACGCTCGGCCCACTCCAGGTAGGTACGCGACATATCCACGGTAGTGGTGCTGCGCGCGCCGCCGAGGCCGGCATGCACACTCGCGCTACCGGTATAGGAGAACAGGTTGAGGAAATCTTTCCCCTTGCTCATCTGGCCGAGCATACGGCGGGCGATACGGTGGTCAAGGAACAGACCGGTATCGAGATAGTCGGTCAGGTTAACCCACAGGCGGGCGTTATATTCGCCCACTTCAATGTAGTCACCCTTCTCGCCCATCTTCTGGTACTGGTTTTTGCCCTTCTGACGCTCGCGGGTTTTCAGCACCAGCTTGTTCGGCGTAATGCCCAACACGGCGATGGTGGCCGCAATCACGTCCAGCATACGCTGGCGCGCTTTTTGTGCATCAATGGTTTTTGGCGGAGCATATTCCTGAATGACAACCCAGTCGGCGTAGCGATCAACCGCCACGTTGTACTCCGGCAGGTCGGCATCGTACAGGCGGTAACATTCAATCCCTTCCTGCTTCGCCCACTTCTCGAATTTCTTCAGGTTCTTGCGCAGACGGTTGGCGTAATCTTCCGCCACGCCGGTTGGCTTACTGTCCGCCGCTTTTTCTGCCAGATGGTAGTTTTTCTGCACACAGTCCAGCGGACCGTTTTTTGCTTTAAACTGGCGATCGGCGCGCAGTTGCAGACAGCTCAACAGCTCCGGCGACGCGCTGAACAAAGACAGATTCCAGCCGCCAAAATAGTCTTTCATATTGCGGCCCAGCAGGCTGTGCAGGGCGATCAGCGCCGGTTCGCTGTCCAGACGCTCACCGTATGGCGGGTTACTGATGACGGTACCGTACGGGCCTTTCGGCAGCGGGTTGGTCAGGTTCGCGACATCTTTCACGTCGAAGGTGACCAGCTCACCGATACCCGCTCGACGGGCGTTGCTTCGCGCACGTTCAATCACGCGCGGGTCGCTGTCCGAACCATAGAAATGCGAGGTGTACTCTGCCAGGCCTTTACGCGCACGGCTCTGCGCGTCATCTTTGACCTCTTTCCAGAGGGCTTCATCATGCTGCGCCCAGCCTTTAAAGCCCCAGTGACCGCGGTGCAGCCCTGGCGCACGGTCGGTAGCCAGCATTGCGGCTTCAATCAGCAGCGTACCGGAACCACACATCGGATCGAGCAGCGGTGTGCCCGGCTGCCAGCCGGAGCGCATCACAATGGCTGCGGCAAGGGTTTCTTTGATCGGCGCCATCCCGGTGCGATCGCGATAGCCACGTAAATGCAAACCCGCGCCGCTCAGATCGAGAGAAATGCTCGCCGTGTCGCCGTTCAGCCAGACGTTGATACGCAGGTCCGGATTTTCGCGATCGACATTAGGGCGTTCCTTATTCTTACGGGTGAAGCAGTCCACAATGGCGTCTTTCACGCGCAGCGCACCGTACTGACTGTTGCGGATCTCATCGTTCACGCCGTTGAAATGCACCGCAAAGGTGGCATTTGGGGTGAAGATCTCTGTCCAGTCGATCATCTGTACGCCGGTATAGAGGTCAAGGTCGCTATAGACCTTGCACTCCTTCATCGGCAGCATGATGCGCGACGCCAGACGGCTCCACATCAGGCTCTGGTAAATAAGCCGCGTGTCGCCCTCAAAATGGACACCACCCTGAACTACCTGGCACTCTTGCGCACCCAGGGCTTCCAGTTCAGTTTTTAACAGCTCTTCCAGCCCACGGGCCGTACTGGCAAACAGAGAATTCATATCGTCACTTTTACTCTTAGAAAATTGTCGCGCATTATAGCTAATATGGCGTGTATGTCATAAAGTTGAAGGCTTATTTTCATTTGCGGGAGTATGCAGTGGCGACGTTATCCAGGCTTTTTATTCATCCGGTGAAATCCATGCGCGGCATTGGCGTTTCTCACGCACTGGCAGACATGAGCGGATTTGCCTTCGATCGTATTTTTATGGTCACCGAGCCTGACGGTACGTTCATCACCGCGCGCCAGTTCCCGCAGATGGTTCGCTTTACCCCTTCCCCGCTTCATGACGGATTGCATTTGACCGCGCCGGACGGTTCCAGCACGGTGATTCGTTTTGCTGATTTTGCGCCCGTCGACGCGCCAACGGAAGTCTGGGGTAACCATTTTACCGCGCGCATCGCCCCGGAAGAGATTAACCGCTGGCTAAGCGGCTTCTTTTCCCGCGACGTGCAGCTGCGCTGGGTGGGGCCTGAACTGACGCGCCGCGTGAAGCGCCACGATGCCGTTCCGCTCTCCTTCGCCGACGGCTTCCCGTTCCTGCTGACCAACGAGGCGTCGCTGCGTGATTTACAAAACCGCTGTAAGGCCAGCGTGCAGATGGAGCAGTTCCGTCCGAACCTGGTGGTAACCGGTGCCGATGCGTGGGAAGAAGACACCTGGAAAACGATCCGCATTGGTAGCGTCATCTTTGATGTCGTCAAGCCGTGCAGCCGCTGTATCTTTACCACCGTGAGTCCGGAAAAAGGCCAAAAGCACCCCTCTGGCGAACCGCTGAAAACGCTGCAATCGTTCCGCACCGCCCAGGATAACGGCGATGTCGATTTCGGCCAGAACCTGATCCCCCGCTCCAGCGGTGTGATCCGCGTGGGCGATGAGGTCGAAATCCTCGCCCGCGGGCCTGCGAGAGTGTACGGCGCCGGTCAGGAAGAAGAAAGCGTTGAAGTTGAGACGAACGTCGCCTCTGCCGTGGATATTCACTGGCAGGGCAAAATTATTCGTGGCAACAATCAGCAGGTGCTGCTGGAGCAACTGGAACAGGCCGGTATTCGCGTACCGTATTCTTGTCGTGCGGGAATCTGCGGATGCTGTCGTATCAAGCTGGTAGAGGGAGAGGTGACTGCGCTGAAGAAATCGGCAGTGGGAAACGACGGCACAATTCTGTGCTGTAGCTGCGTACCGAAAACATCCGTACAGCTGGAAGCTTAAACCGCCTGTTCGAGGCTGAAGGAATCGACACGCAGCTGTGGCTTCAGCCTGTCATTCATGACTTTGATCGCATCCCCTAACTGCATTACGCGCCCGGCAATCGTCACGCCGGGTTGCGCCAGCAGACAAAGCGCAGCATTTTCGCCCGGCTCCACCACTAACAAACTCACCTCTTCGGCGGTATCGCTCAGATTGACGCTGGCCGCATCACCCGTTGCTGGCGTCCAGTTCATGTCGTGCGGCAGGAAATGCCAGCTTTTCGGCATTTGCGGTTTCAGGAAACGAATCGCCACCAGCGCATTTAATACCAGCTCGGCACGCTGCTCTTTAGAGAGCACCAGATCGCGACATTTTTCTTCAAAGGAGAAATAAAGTGCAGCATCGTCAACGCAAAAGCCCGAGGGTGAAAACGCGTCCGGGGTTAACATTCGGCGGGCAAAACGAGAACGAAACAACATGCCATTGGCTAAATCGAGCATCATACGATCGTGCTCGTCGCAAAAATACCAGCGCCAGTTATCGTCAGGTTTAATTCGCATCTTTCTCTCCCGTCCCCAAACGTCCTGTACTAAAAATGTCCTGATTGTCGCTTCGTTTATAACAACATTAATAAAAGACCAGAATGTCTAAATAAGCAACAGTGACGGAATATAAAACAACCAGGGCTGGAAATAAAGCCCTGGTTGTCTGATTAAGAGAAAAGATTAGATATGCGTAACGATTTCTTTAATCAGCGGCGGTCCTTTAAAAATAAAGCCGGAATAGATTTGCACCAGCGATGCCCCTGCCGCAATCTTCTCGCGCGCAGCAATGACCGAATCGATACCGCCGACACCAATAATCGGCAAACGCCCTTTTAATTCTGCAGACAGAGCACGAATAATTTCGGTGCTTTTTAATTGTACCGGACGGCCACTTAACCCACCCGCTTCGTCACAGTTTTTCATTCCCTGAACGAGGGAGCGATCGAGCGTCGTATTGGTCGCAATAACACCATCAATATTATGGCGAACTAAACTGTCGGCAACCTGGATCAATTCTTCAGGCGAAAGATCCGGCGCGATCTTCACCGCGACCGGAACATATTTATGGTGGATCGCCTGCAGTTCATTTTGTTTATTTTTAATGGCGCTGAGAAGATCGTCCAGCGCTTCGCCATATTGTAAAGAACGCAGGCCCGGGGTATTCGGCGATGAAATATTCACCGCGATGTAACCGGCATAGGCGTAGACTTTTTCCATACAAATCAGATAGTCATCTTTACCTTGCTCAACCGGCGTGTCTTTATTTTTACCGATATTAATGCCCAGCACCCCATCGAAATGGGCTTTTTTCACGTTCTCGACCAGGTGATCAACGCCGAGATTATTAAAGCCCATGCGGTTGATCAGACCTTCGGCTTCCACCAGGCGGAACAAACGCGGCTTATCATTTCCCGGCTGTGGGCGAGGGGTAACGGTACCGATTTCAATGGAGCCAAAGCCCATTGCGCCTAGGGCATCAATGCACTCGCCGTTTTTGTCCAGACCGGCCGCCAGACCCAGCGGGTTTTTAAAAGTCAGACCCATGCACTGCACAGGTTTTTCCGGCACATTCTGGCGCACCAGAGCCGCCAGAGGCGTTCCGGTAATGCGACGTAATTGCTGGAATGTCAATTCATGAGCGCGCTCAGGGTCGAGCTGGAAAAGGGCTTTACGAACGAAGGGGTAGTACATGAACTCTCCTGGATTCCCGGTGTGCAAACCGGGAGGGGATTATGGGCGATCCCGCTGCGAAAAGGAATTGACCTGCGGCAAAAAAAACAGCGTAAAACGCAAACGTTTACCTCCCGGTCTCTTTCTTATGCACTTTTTCGCATTTTAATTGCAGATAAATCATTTAGTGGAATAACCGCGCGGTGTCACACTCCTGAAAATTGTTATGAATGTTAGATAAAAGCAAACAATTGGTTATAAGGAGGAAGTATGCGCGTCATTACCCTGGCCGGAAGTCCACGATTCCCTTCGCGTTCCAGCGCCCTGCTGGAATATGCCCGTGAAAAGCTCAATGCGCTGGATGTGGAAGTGTGCCACTGGAATCTGCATAACTTCGAACCCGAAGATTTGCTGTACGCCCGTTTCGACAGCCCTGCGCTGAAAACCCTCACAGAGCAACTGAAAGTGGCAGACGGTTTAATCGTGGCGACACCGATCTATAAAGCTTCTTTTTCTGGCGCACTGAAAACCCTGCTCGATCTACTGCCGGAGCGCGCACTGGACGGCAAAGTGGTGCTGCCGCTGGCAACGGGCGGAACGGTTGCCCATCTACTGGCGGTGGATTATGCCCTGAAACCGGTCCTGAATGCCCTGAAAGCACAAGAGATTCTTCATGGGGTTTTCGCGGACGATTCGCAGGTCATTGATTATCAACACAAGCCGCACTTTACGCCGAATCTGCAAACGCGCCTCGATGCTGCGCTGGAAACCTTCTGGCACGCGCTGCATCGCCGGGATATCCAGGCACCTGCGTTTGGCCAGCCTCAAGGAGTCGCACATGTTTAAAACCTTAACCCGCCTCGGGCTGGCTGGCCTGATGGCCTTGACCGGGCTGGCTCAGGCCGCAGAAACAGCGCCGGACAGTTTACGCATTGGCTATCAGAAAGGCAGCGTCAGTATGGTGCTGGCAAAAAGTCACCAGCTTCTGGAAAAACGCTTCCCGGACACCAAATTTGCCTGGATCGAGTTTCCTGCCGGCCCTCAGATGCTGGAAGCCTTAAACGTAGGCAGTATCGATCTTGGCAGCACAGGCGATATTCCGCCGATATTCGCCCAGGCTGCTGGGGCGGACCTCGTTTATGTCGGCGTTGAACCGCCTAAACCGAAGGCCGAAGTGATTCTGGTGCCTGAAAATAGCGAGATTAAAAGCGTTGCCGATCTAAAAGGTCATAAGGTCGCTTTTCAGAAAGGTTCCAGTTCACACAACCTGCTGCTGCGCGCTTTACAGGAGGCCGGGCTGAAATTCACGGACATTCAGCCCGTTTACCTGACCCCAGCCGATGCACGTGCCGCGTTCCAGCAGAAGAATGTTGATGCCTGGGCTATCTGGGATCCGTACTACTCCGCAGCATTACTGCAAGGAGGCGTGCGTGTGCTGAAGGATGGCACGACGCTGAAGCAGACCGGCTCGTTCTACCTTGCCGCGCGTCCTTACGCGGAAAAGAATGGCGCATTTATTCAGAGCGTACTGGATACCTTTACGCAGGCCGACACGCTGACCCAAAGCCAGCGTCAGGAAAGTATTGCGCTGCTGGCGAAAACCATGGGCTTACCTGAACCGGTGATTGCGAGCTACCTCAGCCACCGTCCGCCGACCACCATTTCACCCGTGGATGCGCACGTCGCCGCGCTACAGCAACAAACCGCTGACCTCTTCTATCAAAACCGCCTGGTGCCAAAACAGGTCGATATTCGCGAACGCATCTGGCAACCCGCAGGCAAAGAAGGAGCTAAATCATGAGTCTGAATCTTTTCTGGTTTTTACCCACCCACGGAGATGGCCACTATCTTGGCACTGAAGAGGGTTCCCGCCCGGTTGACCATGGCTACCTGCAGCAGATTGCACAGGCGGCGGACCGCATCGGTTTCACCGGCGTGCTGATCCCAACCGGGCGCTCATGTGAAGATGCCTGGCTGGTCGCCGCGTCGATGATCCCGGTCACCCAGCGTCTGAAGTTCCTGGTTGCGTTACGTCCAGGCGTGGTCTCCCCCACCGTGGCGGCGCGTCAGGCGGCAACGCTGGACAGACTCTCCAACGGTCGCGCCCTGTTTAACCTGGTGACGGGCAGCGATCCGCAGGAACTGGCAGGCGATGGCGTGTTCCTCGACCACACCGAGCGCTATGAGGCTTCTGCCGAGTTCACCCGCGTCTGGCGGCGCCTGCTTGAAGGTGAAACCGTCACCTTCGAAGGCAAGCATATCCACGTTCGTGACGCGAAACTCTACTTCCCGCCGGTACAACGCCCACGCCCGCCGCTCTATTTCGGCGGGTCGTCGGATGTAGCCCAGGATCTGGCTGCCGAGCAGGTCGATCTGTATCTGACCTGGGGCGAACCGCCTGAGCTGGTGAAAGAGAAAATTGCCCAGGTGCGCGCTAAAGCGACCGCCCATGGCCGCAAGGTGCGCTTCGGTATTCGTTTGCACGTGATTGTACGCGAAACCACTGAAGAGGCCTGGCGGGCGGCAGACCGCCTGATATCCCATCTGGATGATGAGACCATCGCAAAGGCGCAGGCCGCGTTTGCCAAAACCGACTCCGTCGGACAGCACCGGATGGCCTCCCTGCACAACGGCAAGCGTGAGAATCTGGAGATCAGCCCGAACCTGTGGGCGGGTGTCGGTCTGGTGCGCGGCGGTGCGGGTACGGCGCTGGTCGGGGACGGCCCGACCGTGGCCGCGCGGATTAATGAATACGCCGACCTCGGTATCGACAGCTTTATTCTCTCCGGTTATCCGCACCTGGAGGAGGCCTACAAAGTAGGCGAGCTGTTATTCCCGCATCTGGATGTGGCCATCCCGGAAATTCCGCAGCCACAGCAGCTTCAGCTGCAGGGTGAAGCGGTGGCAAACGAATTTATCCCTCGAAAAGCCGCGCAAAGCTAAGGAGTGACCATGTCTGCCACCTCACAAAAATGGCTGCTGCGCGCCGCGCCGTGGTTTTTACCCGTCGGGATTGTGGCTCTCTGGCAGCTCGCATCATCCACCGGCTGGCTGTCGAGCCGTATTCTGCCCTCTCCTGAGGGCGTTGTAGAAGCGTTCTGGTCGCTGAGCGTCAGCGGTGAGCTGTGGCAGCATCTGGCGATCAGTTCCTGGCGCGCGGTGATTGGGTTTTCTATTGGCGGCAGCATCGGCCTGGTGCTGGGGTTGATCAGCGGTCTTTCCCGCTGGGGTGAGCGGCTGCTGGATACCTCCATTCAGATGTTGCGTAACGTGCCGCATCTGGCGCTGATCCCGCTGGTCATTCTGTGGTTTGGGATTGATGAGAGCGCGAAGATCTTCCTCGTGGCGCTGGGCACGCTGTTCCCGATTTACATTAATACCTGGCACGGCATCCGCAATATCGATCGCGGCCTGGTGGAGATGGCGCGAAGCTATGGCTTGTCGGGTTTTTCGCTCTTTCTACACGTGATCCTGCCGGGCGCCCTGCCCTCCATCATGGTCGGAGTGCGTTTTGCCCTCGGCCTGATGTGGCTGACGCTGATTGTCGCGGAAACCATTTCGGCTAACTCTGGTATCGGCTACCTGGCGATGAATGCCCGCGAGTTCCTGCAAACGGACGTCGTGGTGGTTGCCATTATCCTTTATGCCCTACTCGGCAAACTGGCCGACTTCAGCGCCCAGTGGCTGGAACGCAGCTGGCTACGCTGGAACCCGGCGTATACCCTTCAGGAGGCGAAAGCATGAATACGGCACGACTGAATCAGGGGACACCGTTACTGCTAAACGGCGTGACCAAACGCTACGGCGAAAACACCATTCTTAACGCGCTGGATCTGCATATTCCCGCCGGGCAGTTTGTGGCCATTGTCGGGCGCAGCGGCGGCGGCAAGAGTACGCTGCTGCGCCTTCTGGCCGGACTGGAATCCCCCAACGGCGGCGACATTCTGGCAGGGACAACGCCGCTGGCCACTATTCAGGACGATACCCGCATGATGTTTCAGGATGCGCGACTGCTGCCCTGGAAGACGGTGATTGATAACGTCGGGCTGGGGCTCAAAGGACACTGGCGGGATGAAGCCCGTCAGGCGCTGGCCGCCGTCGGACTGGAAAACCGCGCCGGTGAATGGCCTGCTGCGCTGTCGGGTGGGCAGAAGCAGCGCGTGGCGCTGGCACGGGCGTTGATTCATCGTCCGGGCCTGCTGTTGCTTGATGAGCCGCTCGGCGCGCTCGACGCCTTAACGCGGATCGAAATGCAGGATCTGATTGAATCCCTGTGGCAGACGCATGGATTCACGGTTCTGCTGGTCACGCATGACGTCAGCGAAGCCGTGGCGATGGCCGACCGGGTGCTGTTAATAGAAGACGGAAAAATTGGTCTGGATCTGACGGTGGATCTTCCACGTCCTCGTCGTGTCGGTTCGGCAAGACTGGCGGAGCTGGAGGCAGAAGTGCTGGATCGGGTGATGAAGCGCGGGGGAACGGAGTTACAGCGAGTTAAGGCTAATGCCTGATGCCCTCACCCCGGCCCTCTCCCACAGGGAGAGGGAGAAAACACAAAAAACGGCAACCTGGGTTGCCGTTTTGCTTTTACCTGCCCACCGGGCTTTTTTACATCACGCTAAGGCTTTCGCGATCTTCTCGTACAAATCGCCGGACAGGTTTTCCAGCCCTTTCAGCTGTTCAAGCGCGGCACGCATTTTCGCCTGACGCTTCGCATCGTAGCGTTTCAGACGGATCAGCGGCTCAATCAGACGCGACGCCACCTGCGGGTTACGGCTGTTCAGTTCGGTCAGCATTTCTACCATGAACTGATAACCGCTACCGTCCTCCGCGTGGAACGCGGCCGGGTTGCTGCTGGCAAACGCACCAATCAGGGAACGTACGCGGTTCGGGTTACTCATGGTGAACGAACGGTGCTTCAGCAGGCTGCGGACTTTGCTGAGCGCATCGGCCGCCGGGCTGGTCGCCTGCAGAATGAACCATTTGTCCATCACCAGACCATCCTGGTGCCACTTGTCGTCGTACTCCTGCATCAGCGCATCGCGGCACGGCAGTTCAGCGGCAACGCTCGCCGCCAGCGCGGCCAGCGCGTCGGTCATATTGTCCGCTTTATGATACTGCGTGCTCACCAGCGTGTTCGCCAGCTCGGTTTCACCAAACGCCAGATAACGCAGGCAGGTGTTACGCAGAGAACGTTTACCAATGTCCGCGTGCTCAACGCGATAAGCATCAAGCTTATTGGCGTTATAGATGGCGAGGAATTCGTCCGCCAGTTCAGCAGCCAGCGTGCGGGTCAGCGCTTCACGCACGGCCACGATGGCAATCGGGTCAATGATGTCAAACAGCTCGGCAATTTCAGTTGCCGACGGCAGGGTCAGAATTTCAGCCGCCAGCGCCGGATCAATAGATTCATCCAGCAGGATCGCACGGAACGCGTCTGCTACATGCACCGGTAGCGTCAGCGGCTGGCCCTGCTGATAACGGTTCACGTTCAGCTTGATGTAGGTCGCCAGCAGACTCTGCGCGGCATCCCAGCGGGAGAAATCGTTGCGGGCGTGACGCATCAGGAACGTCAGCTGCTGATCGCTCCACTTGTACTCCAGCTTCACCGGGGCGGAGAATTCGCACAGCAACGCAGGCACCGGCTGGAAATAGACGTTATCGAAGATAAAGGTCTGCTCTGCCTGGGTTACGTTCAGTACGTGGTGTACCGGATGACCGCCCTTCTGCAGCGGGATCACTTTGCCTTCGTTGTCATACAGCTCAATGCTGAACGGGATGTGCAGCGGATGTTTTTCTTCCTGCTCGGCGGTTGGCGGCGTGCGCTGGCTGATGGTCAGGGTGTATTGCTCGGTTTCCGGGTTGTAATCGTCTTTAACGGTGACAATCGGCGTCCCGGCCTGGCTGTACCAGCGGCGGAAGTGAGAGAGATCCACGTTAGAGGCATCTTCCATCGCCTGCACAAAATCGTCACAGGTCGCCGCGCTGCCGTCATGACGCTCAAAATAGAGTTGCATCCCTTTCTGGAAGTTCTCTTCGCCCAGCAGGGTGTGGATCATACGGATAATTTCAGCGCCCTTCTCATACACCGTCAGGGTGTAGAAGTTGTTCATCTCAATGACTTTATCCGGACGGATTGGGTGCGCCATTGGGCTGGCATCTTCCGCAAACTGCAGGCCGCGCATAGTGCGGACGTTGTTGATACGGTTTACCGCACGAGAGCCCAGATCGGAGCTGAACTCCTGATCGCGGAAGACGGTCAGTCCCTCTTTCAGGCTCAGCTGGAACCAGTCACGGCAGGTGACGCGGTTACCGGTCCAGTTATGGAAATACTCGTGGCCGATGACGCGTTCGATATCAAGGTAGTCTTTATCGGTAGCGGTGTCGGTACGTGCCAGTACGTATTTGGAGTTAAAGATGTTGAGACCTTTATTCTCCATCGCGCCCATGTTGAAGAAATCGACGGCGACGATCATATAGATGTCGAGGTCGTATTCGAGGCCGAAACGTTCTTCGTCCCACTTCATGGAGTTGATGAGCGAGGTCATCGCCCACGGTGCGCGGTCAAGGTTGCCACGGTCAACAAACAGCTCCAGCGCCACTTCACGCCCGGAGCGGGTTTTGAACGTATCGCGCAGCACATCAAAATCACCCGCCACCAGCGCAAAGAGGTAGCACGGTTTCGGGAACGGATCCTGCCACTGCACCCAGTGACGACCATTTTCCAGTTCGCCCTCACCGACGCGGTTACCGTTGGAGAGCAGGAACGGATAAAGCGTTTTATCGGCGATGATTTTCGTCGTGAAGCGCGCCAGGACGTCCGGGCGGTCCAGGTACCAGGTGATATGGCGGAAACCTTCGGCTTCACACTGGGTACACAGAGCCACGCCTGACTGGTAAAGCCCTTCCAGCGCCGTGTTGGCTGAAGGGCTGATTTCATTCACGATGCGCAGCGTAAAGCGTTCCGGCAGGTTGTCGATGACCAGCTGGTTGCCTTCTTCTTTATAGTCTGACCAGGGTTCATCATTAATATGCAGGGAGACCAGCGTCAGGTCTTCGCCATCGAGACGCAGCGGCACGGCAGTCGCACTGTGGCGCGTCACCTGACTCTCCGCCGTCACGACGGTTTTTGTGGCATCCAGGTCAAACGTCAGGTCGATATCGCTAATCAGGTATTCCGGCGCACGGTAGTCGTGGCGGTATTTGGCTTGTGGCTGTTGTGTCATAGAAAACCTTATGCATCGTTTGTCGAGTAACGTTTCAATATATTCCTGTTGCGCAAAACGCGCTATGCAGAATGTTCATCTTTTCAGGCAGAAACACCTTTTTCGCTACATTTGTATAACACGGGGCACAAAATGCCCTCGACCATAAAGTGTGCTTATGTTGTGATCGGGGTTCAATAAATCACTAAACAAGGTATACTCCGGAGTTGTTTATTGTACTAAACGCTCCCGTGAGAGGATGCTACAGCGCACCTATGACTCAATTCGCTTCTCCGGTTCTGCATACGTTGCTGGATACCGACGCGTATAAACTGCATATGCAGCAAGCCGTTTTCCACCATTACTATGACGTTCACGTCGCGGCGGAATTCCGCTGCCGTGGTGACGATTTGCTCGGTATCTACGCAGACTCCATTCGTGAACAGGTCGATGCGATGCAGCATCTGACGCTGCAGGACGATGAATACCAGTGGCTTTCTGGCCTGCCTTTCTTTAAAACCGATTACCTGAACTGGCTGCGTGATTTCCGCTATAAGCCGGAGCAGGTCACCGTGACCAACGAGAACGGCAAGCTGGATATTCGCCTTGAAGGTCCGTGGCGGGAAGTGATCATGTGGGAAGTGCCGCTGCTGGCAGTGATCAGCGAGTTGGCTCACCGCTACCGTTCGCCGGAAATGGGCGTCGCCCAGGCGGTCGCCTCGCTGGAAAATAAACTTGCAGCCTTCACCACGCTGACCGAAGGGCTGGATATGTCCCGCTTCCGCCTGATGGATTTCGGCACCCGTCGCCGTTTCTCTCGCGAGGTTCAGCAGGCCATCGTTAAACGTCTGCAGCAGGAGCCGTGGTTCGTGGGCACCAGTAACTACGACCTGGCGCGTCGCCTCAACCTGACGCCGATGGGCACCCAGGCGCACGAGTGGTTCCAGGCGCATCAGCAAATCAGCCCGGATCTGGCTAACAGCCAGCGCGCGGCCCTCGCCGCATGGCTTGAGGAGTACCCGAATCAACTCGGGATCGCCCTCACCGACTGCATTACGATGGATGCCTTCCTGCGTGACTTCGGACCTGAGTTTGCTGAGCGTTATCAGGGGTTACGCCACGATTCCGGGGACCCGGTTGAATGGGGCGAGAAGGCGATAGCCCATTACCAAAAACTCGGCATTGACCCGATGAGCAAGGTGCTGGTTTTCTCCGATAATCTTGACCTGGCGAAAGCGGTTGAACTTTATCGCCATTTCAACACCCGAGTGAACCTGAGCTTCGGGATTGGTACCCGTTTGACCTGCGACATTCCTCAGGTAAAACCTCTGAATATTGTGATAAAGCTGGTGGAATGTAACGGCAAGCCGGTGGCGAAACTCTCCGACAGCCCGGGTAAAACCATCTGCCATGACAAAGCGTTTGTCCGCGCATTGCGCAAAGCCTTCGATCTCCCGCAGATCAAAAAAGCCAGTTAAGCGCTTACGGGAGCCTGAAGGGCTCCCTTCCCTTATTTATTTCTCAATTCTTCTCTTTTGACTGCGAAATTTACTTGTCTGATAGCGGATGGCAGGTAACATAGATATCCCCCCATAAGGGTGGACAAGTGTTTATTTTTTCCGACTATTAACAGAGAGAATATTATGAGCGTTGTGCCTGTAGCCGACGTACTCCAGGGCCGTGTCGCCGTTGACCAGGAAGTCACCGTGCGCGGATGGGTGCGTACCCGCCGAGATTCTAAAGCTGGCATCTCCTTCCTCGCCGTCTATGACGGTTCCTGCTTTGATCCTGTACAGGCCGTCATTAATAATTCTCTGCCCAATTACAATGATGACGTTCTGCACCTGACAACCGGCTGTTCCGTCATTGTGACCGGCGTGGTTGTGGCGTCTCCGGGTCAGGGCCAGAGTTTCGAAATTCAGGCCTCTGCGATTGAAGTGACCGGCTGGGTTGAAGATCCGGACACCTACCCGATGGCGGCAAAACGTCACAGCATCGAGTACCTGCGTGAAGTGGCGCACCTGCGTCCACGTACCAACCTGATCGGCGCGGTGGCACGCGTGCGCCATACGCTGGCTCAGGCGCTGCATCGCTTCTTCGATGAGCAGGGTTACTTCTGGGTGTCTACCCCACTGATCACCGCTTCCGATACGGAAGGTGCGGGTGAAATGTTCCGCGTCTCGACGCTGGACATGGAAAACCTGCCGCGCACGCCAGAAGGTAAAGTGGACTATGACAAAGACTTCTTTGGTAAAGAGGCCTTCCTGACGGTATCCGGTCAGCTCAACGGCGAAACCTACGCCTGTGCACTGTCTAAGATTTATACCTTCGGCCCAACCTTCCGTGCTGAAAACTCCAACACCAGCCGCCACCTGGCGGAATTCTGGATGCTGGAGCCGGAAGTGGCGTTTGCTAACCTCGACGATGTCGCCGGTCTGGCAGAAGCGATGCTGAAGTACGTCTTCAAAGCGGTGCTGGAAGAGCGTCCGGACGATATGAAGTTCTTCGCTGAGCGCGTAGACAGCGATGCGGTCGCCCGTCTGGAACGTTTTGTCTCTGCCGACTTTGCGCAGGTGGACTATACCGACGCGGTTGCGATCCTCGAGAAATGCGGTGAGAAGTTCGAGAACCCGGTTTACTGGGGCGTTGACCTGGCGTCTGAGCACGAACGCTATCTGGCCGAGAAACATTTCAAAGCGCCGGTTGTCGTTAAAAACTACCCGAAGGACATCAAGGCCTTCTATATGCGTCTTAACGAAGACGGTAAAACCGTCGCAGCGATGGACGTCCTGGCGCCTGGCATCGGTGAAATCATCGGTGGTTCTCAGCGTGAAGAACGTCTGGATGTGCTGGACGCGCGCATGGAAGAGATGGGTCTCAATCCTGCGGACTACAGCTGGTATCGCGATCTTCGTCGTTACGGCACCGTTCCGCATTCAGGTTTCGGCCTGGGCTTCGAGCGTCTGATCGCCTACGTTACCGGTGTTCAGAACGTGCGTGATGTGATTCCGTTCCCGCGTACGCCACGTAACGCCAGCTTCTAAGAGCAAAAAAACAGACCATGGCCAGCATTTGCTGGCCATTATTTTATTCTGCACTGTCAGTTTTCGTCAGCGCAAAGTCAGTGTTTTTAAAGCACCACCCCGTCACAACCACTACCTGTTACGTTTTGTTTCCGAGAAACATCTAGCCACAAAAAATAAACCCTATTCTTATTGCGATTATTACACCCTCAAGCAATAGCACAATTTTCAACCACTTTTTCAGCCATCCAGAAGTCTTTTTTCGGTCATAAGAAAAAACGAGTCGTTTAACATCTGTTTATAGGAATTGCCTTTATCCAAATTAATCATAAGGAATTCATATATATAGGAAACAATCTGCTGTTTAATTCGCCAGGGCGTTCTGAAATTTGAGATGGTTCACAAAGTTCCGAAAAATACACATTTAGTTACACATATTTTCTTTTTGTAACTCAATCTTGAGAATTGTAGCACTTTCAGGCTAGCGAAACGCTTCGGTGAATGGAAAGATGCCTGTCAGATACATAAAGACACCTAACTCTCATCAATAGTTCCGGAAATATTTATTGACAGAATTTATTGACGGCAGTGGCGAGTGTCATAAAAAAACCAATGAGGGTAATAAATAATGATGAAGCGCAATATTCTGGCAGTGGTAATCCCTGCCCTGCTGGTAGCCGGTGCAGCTAACGCTGCAGAAATCTATAACAAGAACGGCAACAAACTGGACTTCTACGGGAAAGTTAACGCCGAGCACGATTTCGTGACCTCTGGCGATGACACCAACAACAACGACGCGACCTACGCGCAGATCGGTTTCAAAGGTGAAACTCAGATCAACGACCAGCTGACCGGTTACGGCCAGTGGGAATACCGTTTCATGGCTAACCAGGCTGAGAACACTGCTCAGGCTAACAAAAACCGTCTGGCTTTCGCGGGCCTGAAAGCGGGTGACGCTGGCAGTATCGACTACGGTCGTAACTACGGTATCGTTTACGACGTTGAGTCATACACCGATATGGCACCGTCCTTCTCAGGTATGACCTGGGGCGGTAACTACGTTGATAACTTTATGACCAGCCGTAGCACCGGCCTGCTGACCTACCGTAACAGCGATTTCTTCGGTCTGGTTGACGGTCTGAGCCTGGGCGTACAGTACCAGGGTAAAAACGACCGTGCTGACGTTAAAACTTCTAACGGTGACGGCGTAGGTTACTCTCTGGGTTACGACTTCGGCGAAGGCTTCGGTGCAATCGCATCTTACAGCAACGCTAACCGTACTCTGAACCAGAAAGCTGATGGTCAGGGTGACAAAGCTGAAGCATGGGGTGTTGGTCTGAAATATGACGCTAACAACCTGTACCTGGCAACCACCTATGCAGAAACCCGTAACACCACCCGTACCGGTTCTAGCGGTGATGCTGGTTTTGCTAACAAAACGCAGAACTTCGAAGTGGTTGCTCAGTACCAGTTCGACTTCGGCCTGCGTCCAGCCATCTCCTACGTGCAGACCAAAGGTAAAGACCTGGCTGCCGTCGGCGGCTTCAGCGGTGGCGATGCAGACCTGGCTAAATTCATCCAGGTGGGTACCACTTACTACTTCAACAAAAACTTCAACGTGTGGGCTGACTACTACATCAACCTGCTGGACAAAGACACCGACTACGCGAAAGCGGTTGGCGGTCTGAACGGCAACGACGATATGGCTGCTGTGGGTGTAACCTACCAGTTCTAATCAGAACACCACTTTGTTATATGCTTAATGAACAGGGCTTCGGCCCTGTTTTTTTATGCCTGACAGAAAATAATGGCGACTTTTGAAAAGCCGCACGCTTTTCGTCGCAAACGGTTGGCATTTTGTAAATCTACCGTTAACCTGATAGCGGATTTCACTTCTGTAATCACAATGGAACTTCGTCATGTTTGAGAACATTACCGCCGCTCCTGCCGACCCAATTCTGGGCCTGGCCGATCTGTTTCGTGCCGACGACCGCCCTGGCAAAATCAACCTGGGTATTGGTGTATATAAAGATGAAACCGGCAAAACCCCGGTACTGACCAGCGTTAAGAAAGCTGAGCAGTATCTGCTGGAAAATGAAACCACCAAAAACTACCTCGGTATTGATGGTATTCCTGAATTTGGTCGCTGCACGCAGGAGCTGCTGTTCGGTAAAGGTAGCGCAATTGTGAGTGACAAACGTGCGCGTACAGCACAGACCCCAGGCGGTACCGGCGCACTGCGTGTGGCGGCGGATTTCCTTGCGAAAAACACCTCTGTTAAGCGTGTCTGGGTGAGCAACCCAAGCTGGCCGAACCACAAGAGCGTCTTTAACTCTGCAGGTCTGGAAGTGCGCGAATATGCATACTACGATGCGGCAAACCATGCTCTCGACTTTGATGGCCTGCTGGCAAGCCTGAACGAAGCGCAGGCGGGTGATGTGGTGCTGTTCCACGGCTGCTGCCATAACCCAACCGGTATCGACCCGACGCTTGAGCAGTGGGAACAGCTGGCTAAACTCTCCGTAGAGAAAGGCTGGCTGCCGCTGTTTGACTTCGCCTATCAGGGCTTCGCCCGTGGACTGGAAGAAGATGCAGAAGGCCTGCGCGCTTTTGCTGCCGTGCACCAGGAATTGATCGTTGCCAGCTCCTACTCCAAGAACTTCGGTCTGTACAATGAGCGCGTAGGTGCCTGTACGCTGGTTGCAGCTAACGACGAAACCGTCGATCGTGCCTTCAGCCAGATGAAATCGGTTATCCGCGCGAACTACTCTAACCCACCGGCACACGGCGCGTCCGTTGTTGCGACCATTCTCAGCAACGATGCGCTGCGCGCGATCTGGGAACAAGAGCTAAACGATATGCGCCAGCGTATCCAGCGTATGCGTCTGCTGTTTGTTAATACTCTGGCCGAGAAAGGCGCAGACCGTGACTTCAGCTTCATCATCAAACAGAACGGCATGTTCTCTTTCAGCGGCCTGACCAAAGAGCAGGTTCTGCGTCTGCGTGAAGAGTTTGGCGTATACGCCGTGGCGTCCGGTCGCGTGAACGTGGCAGGGATGACGCCTGACAACATGGCGCCTCTGTGCGAAGCGATTGTCGCCGTACTGTAATTTACGCCCACAAAAAAGCCTGCGTTCAGCAGGCTTTTTTATTTATCCAGGTTTACCAGACAGGCATCTCATCCTGAAGGAACGGATTATGGAGCCGTTCATAGCCCAGCGTCGACATCGGACCGTGTCCAGGGATAAACGTCACGTCATCACCCAGCGGCAATAACTTCTGTTTGATCGACTGAATCAGCTGCCCGTGATCGCCGCGCGGAAAATCGCTGCGTCCTACGCCGCCTTTGAAAATCACGTCGCCCGAAATCAGCAGACGAGACTGGTCATCAAAGAAGACGATATGGCCTGGCGTATGCCCAGGACAATGCAACACCTGTAAAGTCACATTCCCTACGTTAACGCGCTCTCCTTCGTTCAGCCAGCGATCGGGCGTCAGAGGCTGACACTCATCAAGGCCAAACATGCGGCTTTGGGCAGGTAACCCCTGCAGCCAGAACTCATCTTCTTTTTCCGGACCGATGATCGGCACACCAAAATGCTGTGCCAGCTCTGCCGCTGCGCCAACATGATCGAGATGACCATGCGTCAGTAAAATCTGCATCAGCGTCACACCGCTGTCGGCGACTTCCTGCTTGATTTTCTCGGCGTCGCCGCCGGGATCAACAAGCGCGGCCAGTTTGGTTTGCTCGCACCAGATCAATGAACAGTTCTGGGAGAACGCGGTAACCGGAATAATACGATAGTTCATACTGCTCCTGTGTTTCGTTATTACCAGTGCCGGACCGGACCGGTATCAATATGCACAAAGTTGCTGCTGGGGTAATATCCTACACCACCTGCGCGCATAGATAACGCAGCTTTGCGAATATTGGCTAACGAAACGCCTTCAATATGGAAATCCATTGCCTGTCCCTTCGTGTGATAGCTTTTTTTCGCTACCCCACGGCTATGGGCGCGTAGTTCATTATTGGTATCCAGTGAGCGATAACCTGAAATGAGCTGCACGGGCTTCCTGGTGCCCAGCAGGCCCTGAAGGCGGAACAACTGATCAAACAATCCTGGGTCGATGGCTTTTACTTTATTCGCGCGGAAATCACGGAAAAAATGGTTGAGTCTTGCTAATTCATCCTGAATATAGCCTCTGCCATCGAAAAACTCCGCTTTTAGCGACTCACCGGTATGAAGATTGTTGAGCGTTAAAACTCGCGGACGAGGTGTCGAGAGGGTGGCAAATGCTGGCGTCGGCAAGATGGCCGCTGCGCCAAGCGCAACACCACCTAACGCCAGCAGTTTGCGGCGATTAGCGTCAAATTTGTCCATGATAATCAGGTCTACAGGTCAATGAAATCGTAAGTATGCTTAGCGCACGAAGGGCACCTTAACTGGCAAAACGGGGTACGTCAAGGCGCCCAACCCCAGTGAATACGCGGCTTACAGCGATATCGCCCCCTATTCACCATAACTTACGACAATCATTTTTCCCGAACTACTTCATTTACCTGATTAATTGTTCCGCTTTTGGCAAAATTTGTGCGCCGGATCGCGCAGTGAGATCATAATTGTAAATATCTGTACGATACTGAGTGCGCCCGTCTTCACCCACAAACGCCGTCAGATAGTAAAGATTGACCGGAATGTTGTGTCGAATATTCACGTAGCGCGTATCCCCCTGTTTCAGGGCGTCAGAAATACGCGTATCGTTCCAGCCCGCATCCTGCAACAGCATATTGGCCAGCTCCGAGGCTTTGTTTACGCGCACGCAGCCTGAACTGAGGGCGCGGGTATCTTTCTGGAACAAGTTGTGGTTCGGCGTATCGTGCAGATAGATAGCATCTGAACTCGGCATATTGAATTTGTAACGCCCCAGGGAGTTATGCGCCCCGGGAGCCTGCTGGAAGCGGAACGGCAGGTTGGAAGCCGTAATCGTCGACCAGTCGACCATGTAAGGATCAATCGCCTCTTTACTGTTCCAGCCGCGCATCACCGTATAGCCATGACGTTCCAGATAACCCGGATCGTTCCAGACCTTTGGCAGAATGTCTTTACGTGCCAGCGTCGGCGGCACGTTCCACGGTGGGTTAACCACCACGTTATTTAACGCGCTGCTCATCATCGGTGTTTTACGATCCGGACGCCCGACAATGACGCGCGAGGCCAGTTTTTCGCTGCCATCCTGATAATAGACCAGGGAATAGGCCGGAATATTCACCATAATGCCTGTGGACAAGGTGCCCGGCAGCAGGCGCAAACGCTGAATATTCAGTGCCAGCACCCCTGCCCGCTGCGCAGGAGAGACGTTAAGCCAGTCGCGCGTTGACGGACCTATTACCCCGTCGGCACCCAGCCCCTGCGCAGCCTGGAATTGCTTAACCGCAGCAACCAGTTCGCGATCGTATGCCGCAGGTTTATCGCTCAGGAGAGCGGCCTTCTTCTCTTTCACCGGCGCTGACGGGCTCACAACCGCGCTTTGCGGATCGTCGCCCGGTAGGGCAATCTTCGGCCCGCCCTCAAGAATACCGGAGCGTTTCAGGATTTCGCGCAGAGCAGGAACATCGCTGCTCCACTGGCCTGGACGCAGCGTCGCGGTACCCCGCATTTGCGGCCAGGGACGCGAGTCGCCCACCAGCGCGAGGAGCGACTCATGCAGGGTGGCATACTGCGGGTGCGCCGGGGCGAGACTGGCAATAAAGCGCGGCAGATCGCCATTATCCAGCGCCAGCTGCCACTGGTTGATAACCGACAGCGCTGGCGTCGCCAGCTTGTAGGGCTTATCGCTATATAACCAGCGGTTGCCGTTGACCGGAATACCCGCCACAAACTGCAGATAGCCCATCATGGCATCGGAAAGCACCACGTCCCGCGCCTGTCCAGTGACGGCTGGATCGGTTAACAGCTCAACCCACTTCGTAAACTGCGGCTGAAAACCCGCAATCGCCACTTCTGCCAGCTGCTGCTGGAACGCGCGCACGGCATCACGGTCTTCCCACATGGGTTTCATGTCCCGGGCAGCATAAAGCAGCGTGAGCTGATTGATATAGGCGGGCGTGTAGCCTGACGGCAACCCTGAGAGGAGCTGCTGGCTAAGCGATTCGATATCGATGCCTTCCGGCAACGGCTTAATGCCGGCCATGACGGCGGTCGCCGGAGACTGTTCCAGCGGCTGAGACAATGACGTCGGCTGCGCGCCTGTCGCTGCGGAGCTGTCCGTCGGCACAATTTCAGGCTCGTCGGCCTGGGCGGTTAACAGTGGAGCAAACATCACTGCCAGGCATAAACTCAGCGCAGACAGCTGACGACCACATTCTTTCTTTAGCAACATCCCTTGCCCCCTGTTTTCACGACATGCCCATCACGGTGGGGCTTTCTTTTATTATAGGTAGACGGCAAACCTGTTGCCTTACCTTATGTAAAGAAGTTTAAAGATAACGCAGCCCTAAGCACAAGTTAAGTGAATAAAAAAAGCGGCGCTTTTGCGCCGCTCTTTGTAACAAAACGCCTCAGGAAGCGTCTGCCGTGGTTTCCGGCAATGACTCCGGAGGCTGCGGCGCAAAACCACGCAACCCGACAACATGAACGTGTTCGCTGTTCTGGAACACTTTACGCACCAGTTTATAGGTGGTCCCTTTTTCAGGGCTGATGTTTTCCGGTGCCGCAATGATGAGCTGCATATCAAGACGCTCGCAAAGCTCAAACAGCGTGGCAATAGAACGGGCATCAAGACGCGCCGCTTCATCCAGGAACAGCAGGCGGCATGGAGAGATGTCTTTACCGCGCAGACGGCGCGCTTCATCTTCCCAGCTCTGTACAACCATCACCAGAATGGACATCCCGGTACCGATCGCTTCACCGGTAGAGAGCGCCCCGGATTCCGCACGCAGCCAGCCGTCTGAACCACGGTTAACCTCAACTTCCATTTCCAGGTAGTTACGGTAATCCAGCAGTTCTTCACCGATGGTTTGCGGCGTGCGCTGACCCATATCAATCTGCGGGTTCAGACGCTGGTACAGCTTCGCCAGCGCTTCAGAGAAGGTCAGACGGTTGCTGTTGAACAGATCCTGATGCTGCTCGTGCTGCTCAGAGAGCACGTCCAGCAGCGTCGCGTGGGCTTCACGTACGTTGACGTTGAGACGCACGCTGTTCACCTGACCAAACGACACACTCTGCAGACCCTGGTTCAGTTGGCGGATACGGTTCTGCTCACGCTGAATGGTCTTGCGAATAATATTCGCCACGCTGCGGGAGCTGATAGCCAGCTTCTGCTCGCGGGAAGTCAGCTCTTCCGTCAGACGCCCCAGCTCGATTTCCATCTGTTCGATGGCCTCGACCGGATCGTCGGTACGGATGATATCCTGACGAATACGCTCGCGCAGATGCTGATAAACCGCCACGAAGAACTGAATTTTACGCTCCGGACGTTTCGGATCTTCTGACATGCGCAGCACATCGCGCAGGTGCTCGTTATCCGCCACCGCCAGGCGCAGCGCACCCAACGCCTTATCCGACATTGAACGCAGCTCATCGGCTGAGAGGTACGCCAGTTCGCGACGGTGCAGGCGACGTTCCACGTTGTTGTCTTTCACCATCCGCATGACCGCACACCAGCCCGCTTTCGCCGTCACCACCTGCTCGCGCATCTCGTGATAGTCGCGTTCCAGCTTGCGCAGGCGACGGGTCAGGTTATCCATTTCGGCTTCGCAGAAGGTCAGCGCTTTTTCCAGCTGATTACGACGCGCACGGTTGTTGCTGAGCTGGCTATGCAGTTCATCGCGACGAAGACGGGCGCGCTCCTCCGCCCCGCTGTCGGCACGCACGCCAATGTCCTGCAACTCTTTCTGCAGGTCGTTTAACAGCTCTTTCTTGGTGTCGAAGGAGCTTTTCAGCGAGGCCAGCACCTGGTTGTACTGATTAAGCTGAGCGGAGTGGCTGCGCATCGCTTCGCGTGCTCGGGTACGTTCCGCTTCTGCCTGCTCAAGACGTTGACGCAGCTTTTCATTCAGGTCGCTGTTACCGCTCAGCATTTCAGCCGAATCGGAATAGCCGAAGTGTGCGCGACGCTGCACGACTTCCGTCAGGGCAAACGCCTGCTGACGCGCTTCGCGCTGCACCTGCTGCGACCAGGCATAATCTTCTTTTAACTGCTCGAACTGTTCCGGGTCGCTCTGCAGGACAGACACCACGGGCTCCAGCTTCGCCAGCTGATTGCCGTGCTGCTGCACGAAACGCGCGGCTTCCTGGGCTTCATCCAGACGTTCCTGGATCTCATCCACGCGATCGGCCAGCGTGTCATCTGCCAGAAGGTTGAGGCGCGGCAGGATGCGGTTAAGGGCAGCGACGCCCTCTTTCGCCTGTTCAAACTGGACGCGACTCTGCTGGTTGTCACTTTCATGACTGGCAATGGCGCGTTCCAGCTCGCCGCGGCGGGTATTGAGTTTGCGGATTTCCGCTTCCGGGTCGGCTTCAAACGCCACGCCCAGATGGCTACCGATAAAACGGCTGAACGCCTGATGCAGACGCTGGGTTTTCTGTACATCAAACGACAGGGTCGCAAAACGTTCCGACAGCGTTTCACGCTCGGCATGGAGGCTCTCAATACGGCTTTCACGTGCGGCACGGCCAAACAGCGGCAGTTCCGGGAAGCGGGAGTAACGCCACTGGCGGTCAGCGATTTTCACCACCACCGCTTTTTCCAGCTCGTCAACGCTAAACACGCTGTCATCGAACGACTGTGGATCCCCTTCGATCAGATAGAGATCTTCCGGGCAATCTTCCAGCCCGGCGAGCTGGTCAGAAATCAGCGACAGATCCGGCACCACAATCGCGTTACGGGATGGGCCGTACAATGCGGAGAAGTATGGCGCATCGTCCAGGCCGACATCGTCGTAAATCTCAGACAGCAGTACGCCACCAAAACGCTCGGCTAAGGCATTGAGGCGCGGATCTTCTGACCCGCCCGGCTGGCTTAAGCGCTCAATTTCTTCATCGACGTCACGCTTACGTGCGCCGACTTCATCACGCTCAACAATGGCTTCGCGCTCACGCTCCAGCAGCTGTTGCAGGTATTCGGTCACCTGCTGGCTGGATTCGAACTGTTCGCCGCACTGTTCGCTGAGCTGGTTAAGGCTGCTTTGCGCCGCCAGCCAGACCGGCGCGCGCTCCAGGAGCCTTTTAGAACGGGACTGAAGCTGTTCCAGCTCCTGGCGCAGGGTCATGCGCTGCTCACTGGCGCTGGAGACCGTATCGGAAAGCGCAGCGATACGCGCTTCCAGCTCCTGATGCAGCGCCTCAAGCTCGTCGAAATCGTAATGTTTACCCTGACGCTTACAGAACTCAGCCAGCAAACGCTCGGCTTCCTGCTGCTCACGCAGGCGCTGTTCCAGTTCGTTCAGGCGCATACGCAGCGGCTGCACCTGCTCGGCCAGATGGCGCTGGTTGACGCCGTCGCGCAGCAGTTCACGGGCAACGTTCCAGGCTTCGTTACGCGCCAGCGGGCCATTAATGGCGACCACCAGCTGATACGCTTGTTCAAACTGGCTGTGCGCCGTTTGCGCGACGCTCATTTTCTGTTCAAGAGAGAGCAGTTTCTCGGTGGCTTCCTGCTCTTTGGCCTGGAAGGTATCCAGCCACTCGTCGGCGCTTTCCGGCGTCAGGTCAGGCAGATGGCACAGCTCTTTCGCGCGCTGTAACGCCTGCAGTGCCTGGGTGTACTGAATCGCACGCGTCTGCTGCACGTCCAATGCCTGCTGGTAATCAGCAAGCTGGCTTTTCAGCTCATCCACTTCCAGCTCGGCGGCTTCGGCGCGGGCTTCGTTCTCTTCCTGCATCTCGGCGGCTTCGGCCACCACTTCATTTTGCTCTTCGAGACGAATTTGCAGCTCATCGAGATCCGCCTCGTAGCGCTCGATTTTCTCCTGCTGGCGCAACGCGGTCTGCACCAGGTTCAGGTGATCGCTGGCGGCCTGGTAGTCGGCTTCCAGGTCACCTTCAGCGCCGTTGTGCTCGCCCAGCTCGCGCGCCATTTCGACGTGCTTATACTGCTCTGCCACCAGTTGTTTACGGGAGGTAAACAGTTCGCGGCGGTATTCTAATGCCTGATCGAGATGGACGCGGCGCTCATTGGCGTGACGCATGTAGTCCGCCGCCACGTAGTTGGTGGCTTCGCTGATCAGGTGTTTAAACAGGTCACGGTCTGACTGGGTCACGCGAATCGCTTCCAGCGTCATGCGGTTTTCACGCAGCGCCGCTTCCATATCCTGGAACGCCTTACGCACGCCGCTGTTCTCCGGCAACAGGTAGTCGCGCAGGGAGCGGGTAATGGCGCTGGAGATACCGCCGTACAGGGACGCTTCGATCAGACGGTAGTATTTGCTACGGTCTGAAGCGGTGCGCAGGCGACGCGCCACCACGCCCAGATCGAACATCAGGGAGTGGTAGTCGGTAATGGAGTTGAACTGCTTGAACTGCACGCCCTCAATGGCTTCGAGCTTGTCTTTCAGTTCCTGTAACGTCAGCACGCGCGCCTGGCGTTCATTCAGGGTTTCCGTCAGCAGCGCGGTCGGCTGCACGGAGGTTGGCAGCCCCTGGATAGCAAACGGTTTGATATCCACTTTACGGTCGCGACCGGCAACCTGCTGCAAACGAACCCCCACCACGACGCGCTGGTGACGAGAGTTGATGACGTCCAGAACGGAATAACAGACGCCCGCTTTCAGCTTACCGTGCAGACCTTTATCGCGGGAGCCGCTTGTCGCGCCTGCTTCAGTGGTGTTACGGAAGTGAAGCAACGTCAGGTCGGGGATCAGCGCCGTCACAAACGCCGCCATGGTGGTGGATTTCCCCGCCCCGTTACCGCCGGAGAGCGTCGTGACCAGCTCGTCCAGATCGAAGGTTCGGGCAAAGAAGCCGTTCCAGTTAATCAGCGTTAGTGAGCGAAATTTACCGCGTTCAATCATTACTCTTCCTCCCCGCTATCCGGCAGATTCTCTTCATGCTCGTCATTGAGCTGCAAATGGTTTTCCACCGGCATCGCTTCACCGTCACGGATCATGCGAAGCTGCGCTTCACGCGCGTCATCCCCCGCACGCACATCGGCGCCGAAGCGGAAGACTGATTCCGTAATGCGGAATTTGCTGCTGTCGTGGCCCATAAACCAGACCATCCCCAGACGACGCAGACGGTTCAGGGAAGAGCGCACCTTTTCCTGTAATTTCTGACGGTCAAGATCCGATCCGGTCGAACGGTTGTTCACCAGCTTGAGCAGCTTGCTCTCATCCGCCAGCGTCAGTAGCTCATCGTAGAGTTCCTGCTGGGTGAAGATGCCTTCATTCGCCAGACGTTCCGGGCTGAGATAGAGATAGCAAAGAATTTTGCCGACCATCATATCCAGCTCGGAGAGCACGGAGCGCGGGATCAGCGTCGTGGAGCGCGGGCGCAGGTAGAAAAAACCTTCCGGCGCGCGAATCAGCTCCACGTTGTAGCGGGCGTAAAACTCTTCCAGGTACTCCTGGAAGTCCATCAAAAAGGCGTGATTATCCAGCTCGTCTAAGCCAATGTGACGCCCGGCACGCAGCTGGCTGTCCAGCGCCGGAAATAACGGATTCGCCAGCGCCTGTGCCAGCTTAACCGGCATCACTTGTTCAATATTTGTCAATGACATGCGCCTGTACCTTGGCTCCGTAATCGTTAATTGGCTGCCACTTCGGCGGCAGTCCGGTGAAATCTGCTTGCGCGATACCCAGGCGCACCGCCTGGTCTACCACAATGCGGGCAACGTCGAAGTGGCGCGCGCGCGGATATTGCGCCAGATAGTCGCGCACCACGAGTCCAAGATCCAGCGGAGCTTGTCTGGTTTTGTAGACAGCGAGCTGTTCTTCGATCATCGCCGCAAGTTGCTCACGAATTTCGTTGAATTCTTCAAACTCCAGATCCGGCGGCAGTTCACCGGTCACCTCTTCATCGCGCAGGGCCATCTCTTCGTCGCGCATATCCAGCAGACGATCGGCATTGGCGTAGGTCAGCGCCCATGGCGCATCGAAGTAGGTCTGAACCGACTGGCGCAGACGCTGAGCAAAGACGCGGTTTTTATCCATATCAATCGCGGTGCGGATAAACTTATGCACGTGTCGGTCGTAGCCAATCCACAGGTCGATCGACTGCTGTCCCCAGCTAATGATGCGGTCGAGCTTGCTCTGCAGATCGAACACCAGACGGTCGATAAAATGCAGATCGTCATGCGCCAGCGTCGCGTCCTGGATGCGCAGCAGGTTGGCCTGCAGCTTATCCCCTGCCGCCTCCAGCGTATCCTGCAGTTCACGCAGCGTACCGGAGGTTTCTGACAGTAAAAGTTCGCAGCTGGAGATGGCGGCACGCCAGTCTTTATTCAGCAGCTGCGCAATGTCATCTTTGACCTGCTGCTGCTGTTCGTCCATCAAACGCTGGGTTAGATCGATGCTGTCGAAAATCTCGGCCACCGAATATTTCAGCGGCGCGTAAACGTTGCGGTGCCAGTGGAATTCATCACCGTTTTCATCTGCAGCATCGGCGGCACGCTTAAGCTCACCCGCCACGATCGAGAGCTGCATGGAAAGACGCAGCGTGGAAAATTCGCGCTGGCGAATGTAGTAATCGGTGATGCCGATACCCAACGGCGTCAGGCGATAGATGGCGTTTCCTTCCGCCTGCTCGCTGGTAAAGCGGTTCAGCAGACGTTGACGCACCATATCGTTGATTGCGTTGTTGGCACGCACGCTAATGGTTTCGCTGGTTTGCTCAAACGCATCACTGACATGGCGGAACGCATCCACCAGTTCACCCTCGCTCATTTCGCCATCCAGCCGTTCGCCGTTCAGCGTGGCAACCGCCAGCAGGAAAGAGAGTCTGTCTACCGGCAGCGAGATGGAGAAATCGTTTTTCCTGGCCCAGGCAACCAGTTCGGGGACTGTCTGGGAAAATTCACTCATAGGTTATCCTTGCATCTGCGGCTTGTGCGCGGTGACGTGAATATAGCGGCCAAGGCTGACAAATGGCTCCTGACGGCAATACCGCGTTTCTAATTCTGTTAAGGTGTCAAAACAGTCACGCTGTTTGTGTTTTTCACGCAGATAATCATGAAACACCCTGACGCCCGTTTTCCCGACAATCTGCCAGCCAATCTCTTCCAGCCAGCCGTAAACCTGCTGCGGATCGCGCGGATAGTCCGGGGAAAGCGTGCGCTTTTTCTTTTTAGGCATCCCGACCTGCACATAGTCAAAGTTACCTGCAACCATGTTGTGCATCAGGAAGCCGTTAGCATTGTAGAACATCAGCGACAGCGTGCCGCCCGGGCGCAACATCGACCACAGGGTTTGTAACACGCTTTGCGGATCGGCCACCCACTCCAGCACCGCATGAAACAATATCAGATCAACCTGGGTTTCCAAATGCTGTGCGATGTCCTGAGCGGCGCATTGTATAAAATGCATGTTGTCGCTCACACCTTTCTCATCTGCAGCACGCGTCGCACGGGCGACCATTTCAGCCGAAAGATCGCAAAGCGTGACGTGATGACCGCGCTCGGCCATTTTTATCGCCGTCTGTCCTTCGCCGCCACCGGCGTCCAGCACGCGCAACGTCTGGTCGCCAAAAGTGGCCAGAATGGTGTCCAGATCCTGCCAGAGGATCGTCTGACGGAGCTGCCCCTTTGTGGTGCCATAAATGTTGCGCGAAAACTTTTCCGCGATGTCATCAAAATTGCGATCCCGCATTGGGAGAGTTCCACTCGCTAACTGCAAAACCGCTATTTTGTCACACCCGCGCGGAGAATGAACCTCTCTGGTGTAATATCACCGGTAATCACCTGCTGTATGGTCAAAAAAGGAACCAAAAAGGATGCTTTTTACCCTTAAGAAATACATTGGAGGGATGATGCTTCCCCTTCCGCTGCTGCTCATCATCATCGCGCTAGGGCTGGCGCTGGTGTGGTTCAGCCGCTTTCAGAAAAGTGGCAAAACGCTCATCACGTTCGGCTGGCTTGTCTTACTGCTGCTGAGCCTGCAACCGGTCGCGGATGGCCTGTTACGCCCCATTGAAGATAAGTACCCGACATGGCAGGGAAATCAGAAAGTGGAATACATCGTGGTGCTGGGCGGTGGGTATACCTGGGATCCTGACTGGGCCCCCAGCTCGAATCTGATCAACAACAGCCTGCCACGGCTAAACGAAGGGATTCGCCTGTGGCTGGCGAATCCGGGATCAAAAATGATCTTCACCGGCGCCGCAGCAAAAACGAACCCGGTGAGTACGGCTGAAGCGGGTGCCAGAGTTGCGGAATCCCTCGGCGTACCGCGTTCCGCTATCATCACCCTGGACAGTCCTAAAGATACCGAAGAAGAAGCCGCTGCGGTGAAGCAGGCGATTGGCGATGTTCCATTCTTGCTGGTCACCTCCGCCTCACACCTGCCACGGGCGATGATTTTCTTTGAAAAGCAGGGCCTGCACCCGCTTCCCGCACCGGCAAACCAGATGGCAATCAACGCGCCACTTAACCCATGGGAACGCGTGATCCCCTCCCCGATGTGGCTGATGCATAGCGATCGCGTCGGCTACGAGACGCTCGGCCGTCTCTGGCAGTGGCTGAAAGGTTCCTCAGACGAGCCAGGGCAAGAGTGACTTAGCCGCGAGATCGAAGTTTGCGCGATTGAAACGCCCGGTATTGACCAGTTGCGCGACTTCATCCCAGAGCAGGTACAACCAGCGCCGCCAGAGAAACGCTTCGGCAACGGGCGCACGCTGAAGGTAGTGCCACAGTAACCCTTCTGCCGCCGCGCTGTCGCTGAGCCTGAACAACTCATATTCACGTGGGGCCCACAGCATTATTCCAGGCCCCAACATCGCCAGCAGCTGATCGCTGCGGGAGTCTTTCAGCATACTCCGCAGTGTAAAATTGCCGTGGATCAGCACGCAGTTATCATTAAAACCGTCGAACAGCGCTGGCAAGCACTCACGAGAGCGAAAAAGAATACGTTTGTCCTGCATGGTCAAACCGGTGTTATTAAACTGGTTGAGCGTTCCCCACAGCACTTCCACCCGCTGGCGATACCACAGCGGCCACAGGTTCTCCTGGGTGCTGTCGACCGGCCCCACGAGCCCACGGCTATCCTGGCGATGCCAGGCCAGCAGCGCCTCGACAATCTGGTCTTTCAGCTGCTCCCAGCGTTCCGGCGTGCGCGCGGGTGCTTCAACAGGCACGCCGCGTAAACGCTCTATCAACAGGATATCGGGGCCAGGGTGTTCCTCGTGCGTCATGACGCCGTACACGGTCGGCATTCGGACGGTCCCCTCCCGCGCCAGCATCGACATTTTCCAGGCGAGCTGCCTGGCAACACCCGGCGACGTGAAACTTCGCGCCATCAGCGGCATTGGGTTTCCCTGACTGTCATACAACGACCAGAGCGCGGTATCGGCCTTTTCACTCACACACTCGACCCGGCTTAATTTCTCACCCAGCAGATGGCTAAGTTCGGCACGCAGCTGTTCCATATGAGATTACCCCCATTAATGCTACTGCTTTTATAATGAGCGCGCAGAATGAAGATGTCACCCGGTAGAGATCAATCAGGGAAAAGAAAAGCGAAAATTGTGGCGAGAGGACATCCCTCCGAAAGGAGGGATGCAGACGGGATTAACGTAATTCGGCGCGAACGCGCTCAAGATCTTCCGGCGTATCAACGCCCGTTCCTGGTACTTCTTTGGCAACAGCAACGTGAATTTTCTCGCCATACCAGAGCACACGAAGCTGCTCCAGCATTTCGATATGCTCCAGCGGGCTGGGTGCCCAGGTGACATAGCGGCGAATGAAACCGGCGCGATAGCCGTAAATCCCCAGATGGCGCAGGAAGGAATCCCCGATGGTCTCTTTCGAGAGCGCAAAGCGGTCGCGATCCCATGGAATGGTGGCGCGGGAGAAATAGAGCGCATAGCCTTCGGCATCCATCACCACTTTCACCGCATTCGGGTTAAATGCCTCTTCAGCGTGGTGAACAGGCACCGCAAGCGTCGCCATACCCACCTGACGCTGCGCCAGGTTTTCTGCCACCTGACGGATAATAACGGCCGGGATCATCGGCTCGTCGCCCTGTACGTTCACAATGACGGTATCATCGCTGAAACCACATTTCTCAACGACTTCGGCGAGACGCTCGGTGCCGGACTGGTGATCGACGCGGGTCATGCACACTTCACCGCCTGCGGCTTCAACCGCACGGGCGACGTCCGGATGATCGGTGGCAACAATCACGCGATCGGCTCCGGATTCACGGGCGCGTTCAAGGACGTGCACAATCATTGGCTTGCCGTTGATATCCACCAGCGGTTTACCCGGCAGACGCGTTGAGGCATAACGCGCAGGAATAATGACAACAAAACTCATGGTTTGCTCTCTTCTGCCACCAGGGAACGGGCTTCGTTTTCCAGCAACACCGGAATGCCGTCACGCAGCGGGAAAGCCAGACTGTCCAGCTTGCAAATCAGCTCCTGTTTGTCCTGGCTGTAGTAGAGTTTGCCGTTGCACACCGGGCAGGCAATAATTTCAAGTAAACGGTGATCCATAGTTCCTCCGTATGGGTAATCGCTAAAGCTTAACACATTCCTTTTTCAGGGCGTGTCTGTTTCCCAGCCACTTCGACAGGATATAAATAACCCTTCGGGAACGCGTCCCAGCGTGACGTCGCGAGCCCCCTGCCAGAGGGCGAACTCGCTAATGGCGGACGTTAAGCCCTTCTCCAGACTCGCCGTCACCCTGACCCCCTCTTCCAGATAGAGCGCAATGACTTCAAGCGTGCCGGTTTTGCGGTGCATTTTGGCATCCATGCGCCCGACCAGCCGCCCCTTATGCAGCAGGGGTAAAACAAAATAGCCGTACTGACGCTTTGGTGCCGGGGTATAACACTCCAGCCGGTAGCTGAAATCGAACAACTGTTCGGCGCGTTTTCGGTCCCAGACCACCGGGTCGAAAGGCGACAACACTGCGCTGTGGGTTGCCTGGAGATTTCCGTCCAGCGCCTTGGGCAGCAAAGGAAGGAGATCCGCATGCAGACACATCTCTCCCAGCGTTTCTACCGTGACGGGAATGACGCGCTGTTCGCGTTGCCACATCTCCAGCAGCGGCTTCAGCGCGGGCTGGCGCAGGCGGTAATAATCTGCCAGCCATTGCGGCCGGAAAATGCCCAGACTGCGGGCGCTGTTTTCCAGCATGATGGCCTCGGCAGCCTCCTGGGTAAGCAGGTCACGCTCGTCGTCCCAGTGCGGCATCACGCGCTGGGTCAGGTCATAGACGCGCTGAAAATTTCGCCGTTCAATCACCATGACCTGGCCGGAGGTGAATAACCCTTCAAGATGACGTTTGTGCGGTTTCCACTCCCACCAGCCGCTTGAGCCTTTTCGCGGATGTTCAAAATCAGCGGAACGCACTGGTCCCTTTTCCTGAATATGGCTGATCAGTTGCTCTATTTCGGCCGCGTGCTCCTGCATCCACGCCTGTCGGTATTTCCAGCCCATCTTTTCTGGGGCAAGCATGCGGTGACGCACCAGGGCAAAATCGCTGCGGGGCAGGAAACAGGCTTCGTGCGCCCAGTACTCCATGAGCTCCCCTTTGCTGAGCGCCTCATCAAGCCAGTGTGAGGGATAGTGGCCCAGGCGGCTGAACAGCACCAGGTAAGGGCTACGGGCAACAATATTAATGGTGTCGATTTGCAGCAGCGACATGCGCTGGATGGCAGAGAGGATATCGGCAGGCTGTGCGCGGCGACGGGGCTTTTTGAGCAGCCCCTGCGCGGCGAGGTGTAAATGACGTGCAGCTGTAAGCGAGAGTTGCGGTAAAGACATGCGTTTTCCTGTCAGTCAAAGCGCCACCAGAACCGCGTAAGCCCTCACTGCACTAACGCAATCAGTTCCTTGAGCAAGTGTTCCGGCTGCTCGCCGCTGAGTTCAGCGTCAACCGGCAGATACCACCAGTTTTCTTTCGCAAAGGCACGGCATTTCACCGCATCTTTTTCGGTCATAATGAGCGTCTGTCCCGACGCCGTGAGCGCATCAACCTGCTCTGCCACCAGCGCCTGATGGTCAGCCAGTGGAATGCGTTTTTCAAGCCTGGCACCACACTGCTCAAGCGTTGCGAAGAAGCGCGGAGGATGACCAATCCCTGCCATTGCCACCAGCGAAGGCAGCTCAGCAACCGCCCGGCGTTCACCTGTCACCAGGTTTACCGCCAGTCCCGGCAACAGGTGCATAGGGATTTCACCCGCTTTTGCCTCACCACCGTTTACAATCACCGCATCAACGGACTTCAGACGTGAAGCGCGTTCACGCATAGGGCCGGCTGGCAGCCACCATCCGTTACCGAAACGGCGAACCCCGTCGATGACCACAATCTCTTTATCACGCGCCAGCGCGTAATGCTGCAGACCATCGTCAGTGATGATAATTTGTACCGCGTGTTCGGCAAGCAGCGCCTGCACGGCGTCGCTGCGAACCGGGGAGACTGCCACCGGCGCGCCAGTACGCTGGAAAATCAATACCGGTTCATCACCCGCTTCGGCAGTGGTGGTTTTCTCTGCCAGCAGCAGTGGGTACTGCGCCGCTTTACCGCCATACCCACGCGAGACCACACCCGGGCGGATACCGCGTTTTTGCAGCTGTTCCACGAGCCAGATCACCACCGGCGTTTTACCGTTGCCGCCCGCCGTAAGATTGCCCACAACCACAACCGGCACTGGCGCACGCCAGGCCCGCTTGATCCCCAGACGGTAAAGCAGACGAATGATGCCGCTCACCAGGCCGTAAAGCCAGGAGAGCGGCAAAAGCAGCAGCCACAGCGGGGATTCACCGGACCAGATGCGTGCAATCATTCGCCGAACTGCATCTTATGAAGCTGGGCGTATACGCCGCGGTGTTCCAGCAAAGCTGCGTGGCTTCCGCGTTCAACAATGACGCCATCCTCAACCACCACGATCTCATCCGCCTGCTCGATAGTCGACAGACGGTGTGCAATCACCAGTGAGGTACGGTTCTTTTGCAGTTCGTCCAGCGCCGACTGAATAGCGCGTTCAGATTCGGTATCCAGTGCGGACGTCGCTTCATCCAGAATCAGGATTGGGCTGTCACGCAGCAGCGCGCGCGCAATCGCAATACGCTGACGCTGACCACCGGACAGGAGCACGCCATTTTCACCAATGATGGTATCCAGACCGTTATCCATCTTGTTGATAAAGTCCATCGCATAGGCCATGCGTGCGGCATTCTCGATCTGCTCGCGGCTGTACTCGTCAGTGCGCGCATAAGCGATGTTGTTGGCGACCGTATCGTTAAACAGATGCACGTTCTGAGAAACCAGCGCAACCTGGTTACGCAGCGACTGCAGGGTGTACTCCCGCAGGTCGTGACCGTCCAGGAGAATTTCACCTTCGTTGATATCGTAGAAACGGGTGATGAGGCTGGCAATAGTGGATTTACCGGAGCCAGAACGGCCTACCAGCGCCACCGTTTTACCCGCCGGAATCGTCAGGTTGATATTGCGCAGAGCGGGCGTATCGCGGCCCGGATAGGTGAAGGTCACGTTGTGGAATTCAACATCGCCACGGGCGCGCTCAATCTCGCGTGTACCTTCGTCTTTTTCCTGCTCGGAATCCAGAATGCTGAACAATGTCTGACAAGCCGCCATCCCGCGCTGGAACTGGGCATTCACGTTAGTCAGAGATTTCAGGGGACGCATCAGGGCGATCATCGAGGAGAAGACCACGGTGATGGTACCCGCCGTCAGCGTCTCCATCACGCTTGGGAAGCTTGCCGCATAAAGGACAAACGCCAGCGCCAGCGAGGCAATCAGCTGAATGATCGGGTCAGAGATGGAAGAGGCCGAGACCATTTTCATCCCCTGAAGACGCATTTTGTTGCTGACTTTGTCAAAGCGTTTGGTTTCGACGTCCTGGCCACCGAAAATTAACACCTCTTTGTGTCCTTTCAGCATCTGTTCGGCGCTGGTTGTTACCTGCCCCATCGTATTCTGCATATTTTTACTGATATTGCGGAAACGCTTGGACACAACGCGGATGGCAATGGAGACAACCGGAGCCAGAACGATCAGGATGAGCGACAGCTGCCAGCTGTAATAGAACATCATGATAAACAGGCCGATGATCGACGCCCCTTCACGCACGACGGTAATCAACGCGCTTGAGGAGGAGGACGCAACCTGCTCTGAATCGTAGGTAATACGGGACAGCAGTGTCCCCGTAGACTGCTTGTCAAAGAATGAGACCGGCATGCCCATCATGTGGCTGAACAGACGACGGCGCATGGTCATAACCACTTTCCCGGATACCCAGGAGATGCAGTAGCTGGAGATATAGCTGGTGATACCACGTAAGATCATCAGCCCGATAACCACCAGCGGCATCCATAGCAACACTGAGCGATCCGTTTTACCAAAACCGTCGTCCAGTAACGGTTTAAGGAGCGATAACATAAAAGTATCGCTGGCTGCGTTGAGGATTAACGCTACACCCGCCACGATCAAGCCTGCTTTAAAAGGTGCAATCATCGGCCAGAGTCGGCGGAAGGTTTGCCACGTGGAGAGATCTTTGTCGTTATGCATTCAAAAAACCAGCATTTGTTGAAATAGCCGCATATTCTACCCGTTATCTACGGGCGCGCCAAACCACTGATGATACCAACGTGGTAAAAATTGATCCCGCAAGCGCCGGATTTGCCAGCGATGTTGCGAGAATGTCACCGATATTTGCCCGGAATGGGGGGTATCTTGCCAGATATACCCCTCTTTTCGATAACGTCGGACCACATTCGCCGACGGAAACCGCCAGGCGTTATAGCGGGCTGCTGAATCCAGCGCAATGTTTCCCTCCACCCGTTGTACCAGCGCCAATGACGATGAGGTATTGCTCCCATGATGGGGAACCTGGATTAACGTCGACGTCAGATGTTGCCAGTAATGGCTAAGCATAGCCTGTTCTGCTGGCGCTTCAATGTCTCCCGTCAGCAGTATACTCTGCTCACCATCGTCCACTTTCACCACGCAGGAGCGGTTGTTTCCCCGAGCCGGGTCATTTTCCAGGGGCCAGTGAACGGTGAAGGTTAATCCCTGCCATCTCCAGCTCTGCCCACGAAAGCAGGGCCGATGCCCCGCCAGACGTAATGGACTTCTTACCCACATCTCCGGCCATGCTTTTTGCAGCGATGCGAGACCTCCTGCATGGTCAAGATGTTCATGGCTGAGAATCACGCCATCTGGCCGCAGATGGTGCCAGCGCAGCCAGGGGATAATTAACCGCTGTGCGCTATCTCCCCCTGGCCAGGCGAGCCCGGTATCATAGAGAATCGCTTTTCCCTGCCGTTCGATGACCATGGCCAGCCCCTGCCCCACATCCAGCATATGTAGCGTCCAGGCATCACTTTTAGCCGTTCGCAAGAGGGGAAATGCCAGTAACAGACTCCCAGCCAGACACACGGCTGGAACGGTTTTCCAGGCTCGCAAACGCCAGCCGATGATGATAAGCCAGGGCAGTAGCGTCATGTACTGCCAGCGCTGATCCACACTCTGCCAGCCGTCTGGCAAGCACATCAGTAGCCAGAACAACCCGGCAAGGGACTTATCGGCTGCAAACCAGATGGCACTTTCCATTCCCCCCAGCGGTAACAGATGGAGCAACATACCGAGTAAAATCAGCGGTACGCTGACAAACGTCACTATCGGCACGGCAAAGAGATTGGCGACCAGAGAGGAGATACTGAAGCCGTGGAAAATCAGCACCTGTAACGGCATGAGCAACACCAGCATGCCGACCTGCAGATAGATCAGATTAAGTAGTGGCCGTATGCGTCGGGCCCACTGCCAGCGAGGAAGAGGCAGCCACTGAAACCAGAAAATCAGCGCCGCGACGGCAAATGCGGACAGGAGCAGACTTTCAGAAAGTATGGCTAAGGGATCGCTTATCAGGATCGCCGCGACACAGCAACACCATACCTGCCACGGCGACCATTGGCGAAAACCGATTCGCAGCGCCGCCAGCACGGCAAGTGCGATGACCGTTCGTAGTGCAGGAGGTTGCAGACCGGTAAGCCAGGCGTAGAAAGCGGCGAAGAACAAGCCGGCCAGGAGTGGCATTTGCCAGTGGACCCGGTGGCTGGGGAATATAAACTGGATCGCACGCGCGAGTAACCAGACGAGGGATGCCGCCAGCGTGATATGCAGGCCCGAAATCGCCATCAGATGCAGTGTGCCGGTTTCACGCATCAGGTCTTTTATTTCTCGGGGGACATCCAGACGCTCTCCCATCCCCAGCCCGAGGATAACCGCTCCCCAGCGATAATCAGAAAGTCGGTTTTGCAGCGACATCAGGTATTGCGCTCGCAGGCTGCAGTGTCCATCAACAAGTTCCGCATGGGTGAAGCGCCCGCTCAGCGTTTGGTGTCGGGCAATGGCGCTGCGTTGGGGATCATAGCCTCCGTCGTTCAGCTCGCCGTGTGCAGGTCTTAGCCTGAGCATCATCGCCCAACGCTGGCCAGCACATGCTCTCTGTGGCAAATAATTGCCATACAGCGTTACGCCAGTGGACGCCCACCAGCGCCGGCCGTTTACGGTACGAATCTTTCCCTGATGCTGAGTTGCACCATCAGTGGCGGTGATCTCTACCTCGGCCTGCACGGCTCCCGTGGTTAAATGCTGCATCGGCCAGACGCTCTCCTGCGCGGCCAGAAGGCCCCACGCGCAAAATAACAGCGCGGTCCCCACATACTTCAGGCGCACGTTTTGACATGTGCCCAGAACCACCCCGCCCGCCAGCATTATCCAGACGGTATAGCGTGATGGCAGTTCAGGTAACCAGAGTAACGGGGCTATCGCCAGAATGGCGCAGATACATAAAGCGGGAATTCCCATTGCTACCTCCCTGTTTCAGGGGGCAGTATGCTCGTGGGTGATGCGGCTCGTCAGTTGTGAAGAAAAGGATTTACAGCAAGCGCAGCAAGGTTTTTAACAGGTTGCAGAAAACGCAGCGGGAAATGCGGGGTGCCTTCCAGAAGAAAACGACAGGAACAAAAAAAGCACCCGCAGGTGCTTTCTTTCGAACCCAGTTTAACCGGCTGGCTAAACTCAGTTGCCGTAAATATTGGCGCGATCGCGCAGTTCTTTACCCGGTTTAAAGTGTGGAACGTACTTACCTTCCAGCTCGACTTTATCACCCGTTTTCGGGTTACGCCCGGTGCGTGGAGCACGATAGTGCAGAGAAAAACTACCGAAACCGCGGATTTCAATGCGCTCGCCCTGGGCAAGAGTGGAGGCCATATGCTCCAGCATCTCTTTTACGGCATCTTCCACTGCCTTGGCAGGGATATGCGGTTGCTGACTGGCAAGTCTTTCAATCAATTCTGACTTGGTCATGATTCCTCCGGTTCCTTTCAAACCAATTAGCTGAACAGCTCATTAAACAAGGGCGGCCGTAGCCGCCCTTTGTTATTGATTACAGGACGGATCCTGTAATCTGTCAAGTTTGCTCTTCATCCTTCGCGCTGTAAATGCGTTACAGCTCAAATGATGCTGAGAACCTGATATTACTCGCCTTTAGCTGCTTTGAAAGCTTCAGCCATTGCGTTGTTAGAGAAGTTTGCATCTTCCTGTTTGTTAACAGTTGCGATTGCATCTTTCTCATCAGCTTCGTCTTTAGCACGAACAGACAGGCTGATTGCACGGTTCTTACGGTCAACACCGGTGAACTTAGCTTCAACGTCGTCGCCTACGTTCAGAACCAGAGTGGCATCTTCAACGCGGTCACGGGAAGCTTCAGAAGCGCGCAGGTAACCTTCAACGCCGTCAGCCAGCTCTACGGTTGCGCCTTTAGCGTCAACTGCAGTTACTTTACCGTTTACGATTGCGCCTTTCTTGTTCAGTGCAACCCAGTTGTTGAACGGATCTTCTGCGAGCTGTTTAACGCCCAGAGAGATACGCTCACGCTCTGCGTCAACCTGCAGAACAACTGCAGCGATTTCGTCGCCTTTTTTGTATTCACGAACTGCTTCTTCGCCTGCAACGTTCCAGGAGATGTCAGACAGGTGAACCAGGCCATCGATGCCGCCGTCCAGGCCGATGAAGATACCGAAGTCAGTGATAGACTTGATTTTACCTTCAACACGGTCGCCCTTGTTGTGGGTTTCCGCGAACTGCTGCCATGGGTTGTTTTTGCACTGTTTCAGGCCCAGGGAGATACGACGACGTTCTTCGTCGATATCCAGAACCATCACTTCCACTACATCACCAACGTTAACAACTTTGGATGGGTGGATGTTTTTGTTGGTCCAGTCCATTTCGGAAACGTGCACCAGGCCTTCAACGCCTTCTTCGATTTCAACGAAGCAGCCGTAGTCGGTCAGGTTGGTTACGCGACCAGTCAGTTTAGTACCTTCTGGGTAACGCTTAGCGATAGCTACCCATGGATCTTCGCCCAGCTGTTTCAGGCCGAGGGATACACGAGTACGCTCGCGGTCGAACTTCAGCACTTTAACAGTGATTTCGTCGCCCACGTTCACGATTTCGCTTGGGTGCTTAACGCGTTTCCACGCCATGTCGGTGATGTGCAGCAGGCCATCAACGCCGCCCAGGTCAACGAATGCGCCGTAGTCAGTGAGGTTCTTAACGATACCTTTGACTTCCATGCCTTCCTGCAGGTTTTCCAGCAGCTGATCGCGTTCTGCGCTGTTTTCGGATTCGATAACGGCACGACGGGATACAACAACGTTGTTACGCTTCTGGTCCAGCTTGATGACTTTGAACTCAAGCTCTTTGCCTTCCAGGTGCAGGGTGTCACGGACTGGACGAACGTCTACCAGAGAACCTGGCAGGAACGCACGAATACCATTCAGCTCAACAGTGAAGCCACCTTTAACTTTGCCGTTGATAACACCGACCACAGTTTCAGCTTCTTCGTAAGCTTTTTCCAGGGTGATCCATGCTTCGTGACGTTTAGCTTTCTCACGAGAAAGCAGGGTTTCACCGAAGCCGTCTTCTACTGCGTCCAGCGCAACGTCAACTTCGTCACCAACCTGGATTTCCAGCTCGCCCTGGGCGTTTTTGAACTGCTCTGCCGGGATGGCGGACTCAGATTTCAGACCGGCGTCAACCAGTACTACGTCTTTGTCGATAGCAACAACAACACCACGAACGATGGAACCCGGACGGGTTTCGATTTCTTTTAAGGATTCTTCAAACAGTTGAGCAAAAGATTCAGTCATGTTTAATCTTCAGGTTAATATTAACGTCCACCTGGCTCCGTGCCGGATGGGGTTGTTTCACATACCCGCCGTCAATCCATTGCAGCGGGGGTACTGCTAAATCGGTCGCGTTTACGCGAGTGCCAGTTTTTGGCGCGCATATTGTAGCGCTTTTTCAATCACTTGCTCAATAGTTAAACTGGTTGAATCCAGAACTAATGCATCTTCTGCAGGAACAAGTGGCGCGACAGCGCGGTTACGATCGCGATCATCGCGCTCTTTTATCTCGGATAAAAGGCGATCAAAGTTAACACTAAACCCCTTCTCCTGCAACTGAAGCATGCGGCGTTGAGCACGTTCTTCTGAAGAGGCGTCAAGGAAAATTTTTACAGGCGCATCAGGGAATACCACGGTGCCCATATCGCGTCCGTCGGCGATCAACCCCGGGGCTTCGCGGAACGCACGCTGGCGACGTAACAGCGCCTCGCGCACACGCGGGAAGGCCGCAACCTGAGAGGCCGCATTCGCCACTTCCTGCGTACGGATTTCACCGCTCACGTCTTCCCCTTCAAGGATCACTTCCAGGTTGCCATCGGTAGACACAAAACGGACATCCAGGTGCGCAGCCAGCGGTACCAGCGCTTCTTCAGAGGCGACATCGACATGATGATGCAGCGCAGCCAGCGCCAGCACGCGATAGATTGCGCCCGAATCTAAAAGATGCCATTGCAATGCTTCCGCCATCGCTTTGCACAGGGTACCTTTCCCTGCGCCACTCGGCCCATCAATGGTGATTACCGGGGCAACTGCCGTCATCTTTTTCTCCTTAAATAAGGCATACCGTTAACATGAACGCCGCGCATTATACGCGCCAACGTGCGCAACTGTTACCTTTGCGTGCAAATTACGGAATGATTGAAGCAGAGTGTAGAAGAAATGAGCGGAAGTGTTCGTCAGGAAGCGTAAGGAAATGCCGCATCGAAGGATGCGGCATAACGCTATCAGGCCAGCGTACTGATGCGCGCCAGCTGCTCGAAGTAGTCCGGGAAAGTTTTCGCCGTACATTTCGGGTCAAGAATGGTCACAGGCGTGTCGGACAGCGCCACCAGCGAGAAGCACATCGCCATACGGTGATCGTTGTAGGTGCCAATTTCTGCGAACTGCAGTTTTGCCGGAGGGGTGACGCGAATGTAGTCTTCGCCCTCTTCCACCTCAGCACCCACTTTACGCAGCTCGGTCGCCATCGCATACAGGCGGTCAGTCTCTTTCACGCGCCAGTTGTAGATGTTACGCAGCGTGGTGGTGCCTTTGGCAAACAGCGCAGCCGTGGCAATGGTCATCGCCGCATCCGGAATGTGGTTCATGTCCATATCAATGGCATTCAGCTCGCCGCGGGTACAGGAGATGAAGTCATCGCCCCAGGTGACAGTGGCGCCCATTTTCTCCAGCACGTCGGCAAAACGGATGTCGCCCTGCATGCTGTTGCGGCCAATACCGGTCACCTTCACGGTGCCGCCTTTGATCGCGCCCGCAGCCAGGAAGTAAGAGGCCGATGACGCATCGCCTTCAACCAGGTAATTACCCGGAGACTGATACTGCTGTGCCCCACGCACCACAAAACGCTGATAAGACTGGTTTTCGACCTCGACGCCGAAGGTTTTCATCAGGTGCAACGTGATATCAATGTACGGTCTGGAGACCAGCTCACCTTTAATCGTGATAACCGTATCCTGCGGTGCCAGCGGCGCGGTCATCAGCAGGGCCGTCAGGAACTGACTGGAAACGCTACCGTCCACCTCGACGTCACCGCCGCTAAAGCCCCCGCGCAGACGCAGTGGCGGATAATTTTCCTGCTCAAGATACTCAATCTGCGCGCCACCCTGACGCAGGGCATCGACCAGATGGCCGATCGGACGCTCTTTCATGCGCGGCTCGCCGGTCAGCACGATGTTATTGCTGCCCAGACACAGCGCCGCCGCCAATGGACGCATCGCGGTACCCGCGTTGCCCAGAAACAGCTCGAGCTCTTCACCCGAACGCAGCGCGCCGCCGTTGCCGGTCACTTCACAGCGGGTACGATCGTCAGAGAGAGTGTAATGAACACCCAACGCTTTCAGCGCATTGAGCATGTGGCGTACGTCATCGCTGTCCAGCAGGTTTGTAAGGACGGTGGTGCCGTTTGCCAGAGCTGCCAGCAGCAGAGCGCGGTTCGAGACACTTTTTGAACCAGGCAGATTGATGGTGCCATCTACCCGCGCGATAGGTTGTAACGTCAGGGATTCCATGAAACTTAACTCTCAACTCAACATAATAAAAACCCCGCAGCAGGGCTACGGGGGTGGAAACAGCGCGATTAACCGTGGCGACGTTCGAAGTCGATCATGAAATCGGTCAGAGCTTTAACCCCTTCCAGCGGCATCGCGTTATAAATAGAGGCACGCATCCCCCCCACCACACGATGACCTTTCAGCGCGTGCAGACCTGCCGCGAAGGACTCTTTCAGGAACACGTTGTCCAGGTTGCTGTCTGCCAGCTGGAACGGCACGTTCATGCGGGAGCGGTTAGCTTTCGCCACATCGTTACGGTAGAAATCGCTTTTGTCGATCACGCCGTACAGCAGTTCAGCTTTCTGCTGATTGACCTTGTCCATCTGCGCCACACCGCCGTTTTGCTTCAGCCATTTGAAGACCAGGCCCGAGAGGTACCAGGCAAACGTCGGTGGCGTGTTGAACATGGAGTCGTTATCGTTCAGCACGGTGTAGTCGAGTATTGACGGGCAAGACTTATGGGCTTTCCCCAGGAGATCTTCACGTACAATGACGATTGTCAGGCCCGCAGGACCGATATTTTTCTGTGCGCCTGCATAGATAACGCCGTAGCGGCTGACATCAATCGGGGCAGAAAGAATGGTGGAGGAGAAGTCGGCGGCAACCACAACATCGCTGGCGAAGTTTGGCGTCTCGTCGATGGCAATCCCGTCGATAGTTTCGTTCGGGCAGTAGTGGAGATAGGCTGCGTTATCAGAAAGCTGCCATTCGCTCATGGGCTTCACGGCGCGCAGACCGTCAACGGTCACTTTGGCGTCGATAACGTTCGGCGTGCAGTATTTGTGCGCTTCTTTAACGGCGCTTGCCGCCCAGTAGCCCGCATCAACGTAGTCAGCCGTCGTTTTATCGCCAAGGATATTCAGCGGTACGCCAGCAAACTGGCCGCGTCCGCCGCCGTGACAGAACAATACTTTGTAGTTCGAGGGAATATTCAGCAGATCGCGAAAATCCTTTTCTGCCTCTTCCGCCACCTGAATAAACTCTTTACCACGGTGGCTGATTTCCATCACCGACGTACCGAGACCGTTCCAGTCACAAAGTTCCTGTTGAGCCTGTTTAAGCACGTCTGCCGGTAACATCGCCGGACCTGAACTGAAATTAAAGACTTGAGCCATTTCCCCTCACCACGCTAAAAGCCATAAGTTATAACTGTGGATATCGGTTTTATCATTCAGTGACACGCGCCGCAATGTCTAAAACTTATGACCCGTGAAATGTGGCTCACATCACACAAAACAATCTGCCGCCTCGCCAGGACAAAACCGACAAAATGGCTGTCAAGTGATCCGTTTAGCCCGGCTAACCTTCGTCCATTCTGGATTCGTACAGCGAGGGCATAATTGATGATCGCCTGCCTTCATCACCACCACATGACTACATTTTATACAGGCATACTCGCCCGTATCGGGGACGGTTTTGTATCGCTCAATGAGCATATCCGGCAGGATGCATAACCCCGGCTTCACCTCGTCATCATGATAGTAATACACGCTGATTTGACCGTTCGTTTCCATAATGGCCAGACGCACCTGTCCGAGTTGTTCGACGCTGTTCAGACGCAATTCCATAAAAAATTCGAACTCGGTCATATTGGCACTTTGCACATTTTCCCAGGCCAACTGTCCGTCTTCGACAATCACCACAGGCTTCCCTTCCAGCAGATCTTCCAGCTTTTCGCTCTTCGACATCAGCCACATCACAAGGCGGTACAGCAGCGCCAGCGAGACAAAGACGATAAAGACCGGCACCATCGGCACATCGTCATAAAAGGCGACATCCCCCGCCGCTGACCCCAGCGTGAGGATGATTAACACTTCAAAGAGCGACATCTGCCGCACACCGCGACGGCCCGTAATCTTGAGAAACAGAAAGACAAGAACGAAGGTATACAGGCTCCGTAAAGCCACTTCGCCTAAAAACTCGGGGGGAACTTTATCAAACGCCATCCGCTGGAGATCAAATGCTTTCATTTTTCTATGCCTTAACAGTCAGTTACTGCCACTAAGCATAGCCCAGCCTTTTATTTTCGCCGAAGATAGCACCCGTCACGCAAAACCCGTATCATTGCGCGCTTTACGTACGATAAAAGTGAACGCCATGACTCAAACGTTTATCCCCGGCAAAGACGCCGCTCTGGAAGATTCCATCGCTCGCTTCCAGCAGAAACTGACCGACCTGGGTTTTAACATCGAAGAAGCCTCCTGGCTCAATCCGGTGCCCCATGTCTGGTCCGTCCATATTCGCGACAAAGAGTGTGCCCTGTGCTTTACCAACGGGAAAGGCGCGACTAAAAAAGCGGCACTGGCCTCCGCGCTGGGTGAGTATTTTGAGCGTCTGTCCACCAACTATTTCTTCGCTGACTTCTGGTTGGGCGAAACCATCGCTAACGGCCCATTCGTTCACTATCCGAACGAAAAATGGTTCCCGCTGACCGAAGACGATGAACTGCCGGAAGGTATTCTCGACGCCCGCCTGCGTGCGTTCTACGATCCAGAAAACGAACTGACCGCCAGCATGCTGATCGATCTGCAGTCTGGTAACGAAGATCGTGGTATCTGCGCCCTGCCGTTCACCCGCCAGTCTGACGAGCAGACCGTGTATATTCCGATGAACATCGTCGGCAACCTGTATGTGTCTAACGGCATGTCCGCCGGTAACACCCGCAACGAAGCGCGCGTTCAGGGCTTGTCAGAAGTGTTCGAGCGTCACATTAAAAACCGCATTATTGCCGAATCTATCAGCCTGCCTGAAATTCCGGCCGACGTGCTGGCGCGCTACCCGGGCGTGGTGGAGTCCATCGCCAAACTCGAAGCGGAAGGTTTCCCAATCTTCGCCTACGATGGCTCACTGGGCGGAAAATATCCGGTGATCTGCGTGGTGCTGTTTAACCCAGAAAACGGCACCTGCTTCGCCTCCTTCGGCGCGCACCCTGACTTCGGCGTGGCGCTGGAGCGTACCGTCACCGAACTGCTGCAGGGCCGTAGCCTGAAAGATCTCGACGTCTTCACACCGCCAACCTTTGACGATGAAGAAGTGGCGGAGCATACCAACCTCGAAACCCACTTCATCGATTCCAGCGGCCTGATCTCCTGGGATATGTTTAAGCAGGACGCAGACTATCCGTTCGTAGACTGGAGCTTTGCCGGCACCACGGAAGAAGAGTTCGCCACGCTGATGGCCATCTTTAACGCCGAAGATCAGGAAGTCTACATTGCCGACTACGAACACCTGGGCGTTTACGCATGCCGCATCATTGTGCCGGGCATGTCCGACATCTACCCTGCTGAAGATCTGTGGCTGGCGAACAACAGCATGGGCGCGCACCTGCGCGAAACCCTGCTTGCTCTGCCAGGCAGCGAGTGGGAAAAAGAGGATTATCTGAACCTGATCGCCCAACTGGACGAAGAAGGTCACGATGATTTCACTCGCGTGCGTGAACTGCTGGGCCTGGCGACGGGTAAAGACAACGGCTGGTATACCCTGCGTATGGGGGAGCTGAAAGCGATGCTGGCGCTGGCTGGCGGCGATCTGGATCAGGCCCTGGCCTGGACGGAATGGACGATGGAATTCAACCAGTCGGTCTTCTCTGCCGAGCGCACCAACTATTACCGTTGCCTGCAAACCCTGCTGCTGCTTTCGCAGGAAGAGGATCGTGAGCCACTGCAATACCTGAACGCTTTCGTGCGTATGTACGGTGCTGAAGCGGTTGAAGCCGCCAGCGCGGCGCTCAGCGGTGAAGAGCCATTCTACGGTCTGCAGGCCGTGGACAGCGATCTGAAAGCCTTCCCGGCGCACCAGTCGCTGCTCAAGGCCTATGAAAAGCTGCAGAAAGCAAAAGCCGCTTACTGGTCAAAATAAGCGCATATAACATTAGCAGCAGTAGGCGTATTCAATCGTCTGGGCTATATTACGGGGCAATTTCATTGCCCCGTTTTTTATTTTTTTCGGTAATGATTGCTGATTGTAATAATAAAGTTAAACATGGGTAAATATAATAATCTTTACCCGGGCTTTATTGTTACTTTTTATGGTAAATACTCCATATTAATTAACTGTTTCGGAGGGGGCCGAACGAAATAATTCAACTCTTTTCATAACTTTTAAAATTTATTTTTATACGGATAATCAATTACTTACTCCGCATTTGCTGTAAAACCATACACACTGCGGGCCTATAAGCCAGGCGAGATATGATCTATATCAATTTCTCTTCTATAATGCTTTGTTAGTATCTCGTCGCCGACTTAATAAAGAGAGAGTTAGTGTGAAAGCTGACAACCCTTTTGATCTTTTACTCCCCGCCGCGATGGCAAAAGTTGCCGAAGAAGCGGGTGTCTATAAAGCAACGAAACACCCGATGAAGACGTTCTATCTGGCGATTACTGCTGGTGTGTTCATCTCAATCGCTTTCGTCTTCTACATCACCGCCACCACCGGTACTGCCGGAATGCCTTTCGGCATGGCCAAACTGATTGGCGGCATTTGCTTCTCACTGGGTCTGATTCTTTGCGTCATCTGCGGTGCCGACCTCTTCACCTCAACGGTGCTGATTGTCGTGGCAAAAGCCAGCGGAAGAATTACCTGGGGTCAACTGGCGCGCAACTGGCTTAACGTCTACGTTGGCAACCTGATTGGCTGTCTGCTCTTTGTTCTGTTGATGTGGCTTTCTGGCGAGTACATGACCGCCAACGGCGGCTGGGGGCTTAATGTCCTGCAAACCGCCGACCACAAAATGCACCACACATTTATCGAAGCCGTTGCTCTCGGCATCCTTGCAAACCTGATGGTCTGCCTGGCGGTCTGGATGAGCTATTCTGGTCGTAGCCTGATGGATAAAGCCATGATTATGGTTCTGCCGGTTGCGATGTTTGTTGCCAGCGGCTTTGAGCACAGTATTGCGAATATGTTCATGATCCCGATGGGGATTGTTATCCGCAACTTTGCAAGCCCGGAGTTCTGGACCGCAATTGGTTCATCCCCGGAAAGTTTCTCTCACCTGACTATTATGAATTTCATTACTGATAACCTGATCCCCGTCACTATCGGGAACATTATCGGTGGGGGTCTGTTAGTTGGGTTGACATACTGGGTCATTTACCTGCGTGGCGACGACCATCATTGATGGTTATCTCAGGCAGTAAATAAAAAATCCACTTAAGAAGGTAGGTGTTACATGTCCGAGCTTAATGAAAAGTTAGCCACAGCCTGGGAAGGTTTTGCGAAAGGTGACTGGCAGAATGAAGTCAACGTCCGTGACTTCATTCAGAAAAACTATACCCCGTATGAAGGTGACGAATCCTTCCTGGCTGGCGCAACTGACGCGACCACCAAGCTGTGGGACAGCGTAATGGAAGGCGTTAAACTGGAAAACCGCACTCACGCGCCAGTTGATTTTGACACCTCCGTTGCTTCCACCATCACTTCTCACGATGCTGGCTATATCAACAAAGCCCTTGAGAAAATCGTTGGTCTGCAGACTGAAGCACCACTGAAACGCGCAATCATCCCGTTCGGTGGTATCAAAATGGTTGAAGGTTCCTGCAAAGCGTATAACCGCGAGCTGGACCCAATGCTGAAAAAAATCTTCACCGAATACCGTAAAACCCACAACCAGGGTGTATTCGATGTTTACACCAAAGACATTCTGAACTGCCGTAAATCTGGCGTTCTGACTGGTCTGCCAGATGCGTATGGCCGTGGCCGTATCATTGGTGACTACCGTCGCGTTGCGCTGTACGGTATCGACTTCCTGATGAAAGACAAATACGCGCAGTTTGTTTCCCTGCAGTCTGACCTGGAAAACGGCGTAAACCTGGAAGCGACTATCCGTCTGCGTGAAGAAATTGCTGAACAGCACCGTGCGCTGGGTCAGATCAAAGAGATGGCAGCGAAATATGGCTGCGATATCTCTGGTCCTGCAACCAACGCCCAGGAAGCTATCCAGTGGACCTACTTCGGCTACCTGGCCGCTGTTAAGTCTCAGAATGGTGCAGCAATGTCCTTCGGCCGCGTATCCACCTTCCTGGATGCGTACATCGAACGTGACCTGAAAGCAGGTAAAATCACCGAGCAAGACGCTCAGGAAATGATTGACCACCTGGTCATGAAACTGCGTATGGTTCGCTTCCTGCGTACCCCAGAATACGATGAACTGTTCTCTGGCGACCCAATCTGGGCAACCGAATCTATCGGTGGTATGGGCGTTGACGGCCGTACGCTGGTCACCAAAAACAGCTTCCGCTTCCTGAACACCCTGTACACCATGGGCCCTTCTCCGGAGCCGAACATCACCGTTCTGTGGTCTGAAAAACTGCCTCTGAACTTCAAGAAATTCGCCGCTAAAGTGTCCATCGACACCTCTTCTCTGCAGTACGAGAACGATGACCTGATGCGTCCGGACTTCAACAACGACGATTACGCTATCGCTTGCTGCGTAAGCCCAATGGTTGTTGGTAAACAAATGCAGTTCTTCGGTGCGCGTGCAAACCTGGCGAAAACCATGCTGTACGCAATCAACGGCGGCGTTGATGAAAAACTGAAAATGCAGGTGGGTCCTAAGTCTGAGCCAATCAAAGGCGACGTTCTGAACTTCGATGAAGTGATGGAACGTATGGATCACTTCATGGACTGGCTGGCTAAACAGTACGTCACTGCGCTGAACGTTATCCACTACATGCACGACAAGTACAGCTACGAAGCCTCTCTGATGGCGCTGCACGACCGTGACGTTATCCGCACCATGGCGTGTGGTATCGCAGGTCTGTCCGTTGCTGCTGACTCCCTGTCTGCAATCAAATACGCGAAAGTTAAACCAATTCGTGACGAAGACGGCCTGGCTGTAGACTTCGAAATCGAAGGCGAATATCCGCAGTTCGGTAACAACGACTCTCGCGTTGATGACATGGCGGTTGACCTGGTAGAACGTTTCATGAAGAAAATTCAGAAACTGACTACCTACCGTAACGCTATCCCGACTCAGTCTGTTCTGACCATCACTTCTAACGTTGTGTATGGTAAGAAAACCGGTAACACCCCAGACGGTCGTCGTGCTGGCGCGCCATTCGGACCAGGTGCTAACCCAATGCACGGTCGTGACCAGAAAGGTGCGGTAGCCTCTCTGACCTCCGTTGCTAAACTGCCGTTTGCCTACGCGAAAGATGGTATCTCTTATACCTTCTCCATCGTGCCAAACGCGCTGGGTAAAGACGACGAAGTGCGTAAAACTAACCTCGCGGGTCTGATGGATGGTTACTTCCACCACGAAGCGTCCATCGAAGGTGGTCAGCACCTGAACGTGAACGTAATGAACCGTGAAATGCTGCTCGATGCGATGGAACACCCTGAGAAATATCCTCAGCTGACCATCCGTGTATCTGGCTACGCAGTACGTTTTAACTCCCTGACTAAAGAACAGCAGCAGGACGTTATCACCCGTACTTTCACTCAGTCCATGTAAGTGGAATTGACTGAAATCACGCGTTAAAAGGCGTACAATAAAGGCTCCACGCAAGTGGGGCCTTTTTAACACCCTCGCTTCATCAGTCTCTTTTGTCCGCTATCTATACTGAATGGATAACAGCCAAAACAGACTCGACATAGCCTTTGAGCTGTGCAACTACATAGGCCCCCGGATGGGCCAAATTCGGAGATCTCACCGCAATGTCAACTATTGGTCGCATTCACTCCTTTGAATCCTGTGGCACCGTCGATGGCCCGGGTATCCGCTTTATTACCTTCTTCCAGGGCTGCCTGATGCGCTGCCTGTACTGCCACAACCGCGACACGTGGGACACTCATGGTGGGAAAGAAGTCACCGTGGAAGATCTGATGAAAGAGGTGGTGACCTATCGCCACTTTATGAACGCGTCCGGCGGCGGCGTGACCGCATCCGGCGGCGAAGCCATTCTTCAGGCTGAATTTGTCCGCGACTGGTTCCGCGCCTGCCGCAAGGAAGGCATTCACACCTGTCTCGATACCAACGGCTTCGTGCGCCGCTACGATCCGGTTATTGATGAACTGCTCGAAGTGACCGATCTGGTGATGCTCGATCTCAAACAGATGAATGATGAGATCCACCAGAATCTGGTTGGCGTTTCCAACCACCGTACGCTGGAATTTGCGAAGTATATTGCCGACAAAGGCATCAAAACCTGGATCCGCTATGTTGTTGTTCCCGGCTGGTCAGATGACGACGACTCTGCGCACCGCCTGGGGGAATTTACCCGCGACATGGGCAACGTCGAGAAAATTGAGCTTCTGCCCTATCACGAACTTGGCAAACACAAATGGGTGGCGATGGGTGAAGAGTACAAACTTGATGGCGTGAAGCCACCGAAAAAAGAGACGATGGAGCGCGTGAAAGGTATTCTTGAGCAGTATGGCCACAAGGTCATGTATTAAAGAAAAGGCCCGGTGAGAACCGGGCCTTTTTAAATTCTATTTAAAGACGCCGTTAATAACGGAAGTCACAATCGCCGTACTCAGCGCAATTAAGACCAGATCGTCACCCACCACGCGCCATTCATAACCTGGGTAGGATGGAAGCTGGCCGAGCATAGAGGCTGGCACGGTTTTCTTCGCAATACCCGGAGGAAGCGGTTTACCGCGGGCCAGGTTTTTCGCAATACCCGGAGGCAGAGACTCATAGCCCGTTAAGCCGTAATTCAGTGCCAGGTGACGGGCATGATCGAAGCTTACGCGAGCGTCAACATCATTGCCGACATCTTTGCTGCTTTTAAAGCTCTTATCTGATTTCCCTGGGTTATCCTGACCGCTATTTTGCTTATTACCATGGTTACCAGAGTTCCCGTTACCATGATTGCCGCCATTACCTTGTCCGCCACCGTTGCCGTGACCGCCGCCATTCCCGTTTCCTGGATTAGCCATGACCGGAGCCGCTGCAAACGTTAAAGACAACACTACGGCAAGTGCGGTAGTGGAAAAACGACGTTTAGACATGATTGTTGCCTTTTAGTGGTAGAACTCATTTGAATTATCGCCGGGCGGGGAAAACAAACAATACGTAAAAGTCTTATATGTGACAGGGACAAAAAATCCTGTCAATGACAGGCTTTTATTTAATCAGGCGTGCGCCACAGGCGTTGGATGCTCGCCTGCTTTGCGCAGCAGCATTAAGAGATAAATAAACGACACGCTGGCGATCATGATAAACAGCAAATTGTCAGAATAATTCTGCATCAGCATCGCGGTAAATGTTGGTCCCAGCAGGCTGCCGATGGTATAGCTTAATAACAGCGCCTGGTTCATCGCCACCAGCTGGTGATGTTCAACTTTCTCACAGGCCCACGCCATCGCGACCGGATAAAGCGTGAACCCCGCTGCCCCAAGGATAAACAGCGCTGGGGCCATCGCGGCGTTGCTGAGCATAGCAAAACAGCCCATGATCACCACGAAGACCTGAACGCGCAGCACCAGCAGGCGACCGAAGCGATCGGCCAGGCGGCCAATCGGCCACTGCCCGACAATCCCCGCGCTCACCATGACCGCCATCCAGAAACCAATCCCGGCATCGCTGACGCCCTGATGGTTCAGGTAGAGCGGCATAAGACCATAGAGCGAGCCCAGAACAATCCCCGAGATAATACACCCATTAACTCCCAGACGCGCCTGGCGCAGCCTCAGCATCGGCCAGATGTGGGTCGCTTCCTGATGCTCACTTTTCTGGTTCACGATACGCGTAAAGAGCAGCGGCAGGATCGCCGCCAGCACCATACCGGTTGCCCATGGCAGCACGCTCATCAGGTCCGTTGGCAGTTTGCTGACCATCAGTTGTCCCAGCACGGTGCCCACATAGTAAACCATCATATAGGCTGCCAGCAGGCGTCCGCGGTTACGTGACGTACCGCTGCACATCAGCGCACTTTCAACAACCACCCAAATCATCGCGCAACCGACACCGGCGATAAAGCGCCACGCCATCCAGCTCCAGAAGCCGACCATCAGGCCCAACCCGGCACACCCGGCGGCGAAAATCAGCGAAGCCAGATAATAGCTGCGATTAAAGCCAAAGCGTTTAATCAGGCTACCGGTTAATAATGTGCCCAGCAGGTTCCCGGTGAAAAAGGACGAGCTAACCATACCCACCTGCCAGGTCGGTAAGTTTTCATGGGCGAGCCACAGCGGGACGAGCGTATTCAACACTGCGATCGCCAGGGTCAGCAGAAGCAGGCCACAGAGCAACAGTAGCACTGGCCGGGTATAGGTGGTCATGGATTAAAAACCGTGAGGAAGTTCAGATTTCGTGCGCATCATGCCACTGGCAAAAACAAAGTCAATCCACTGATTTAGCCGGCTCGCACGATATGTTCCCTGTCGATTTAAAAAACTTATCCTGCTAATGCAGTGCCTGCTATAGATATTAATTATGTCTCTGTTTTTATTTATTAATGGTAGAAATTAAAACAAAACGACAGTCGAAAAATTTCATGAATGAAAAAAGAAAAGCCGGGCGCTATGTCCCGGCTTTTTATAACAAAAAATAAGATTAGCTGGCGATGGCCATACCGACCGTCATATGCAGACCATAAAAGACGCCACGACCAATCAACTCCCCTGCCAGCACCAGCACAAAGGCCAGTGATAACAACGGCAGAGCAGGCTGGTAGCCTTTTAGCTGAGGCGCGATCCAGAATACCAACGCCGCTACCAGCAGCACGATACGCCAGGCCATCAGAGAACCGTAATCCGGCACCAGCGCAGAGGCCTGCTGAATGGAGCTATGAATGGTGGCCAGCTCAGCGCCCTGCATCAGGGCAACGATTGCACTCACTACCAGCGCCAGCAGCGATACGGCTGGCAGCAAACGCATTGCCCAGCCGTCTACCCCCGCCACGCGCAAAAGCAGATAGCCGAGCAGCGGCCCGCCGATAAACATCGTCAGGAAGAAGCTCATTGGCGTCCAGACGCTGTACCAGGTAGGGACGGTATCAATGGTGTTATAGACACGCACCATCATCCATACAAACACCACGCCCAGCACCATGGTCACGATCAGCCAGAGGCTACGCAGACCTGCAGGCAATTTTTTAAGCGCTGCCAGCAACCAGCCCAGCCCGCCGATGGCGAAGAAAATCGCCCCGCTGGCAATCTCGTTACTGAGGGACGATGCCCCCACGCGGTTAAGCGAGTTAAACGCGCGCATCGGTGAGCCCAGGTGCAGCGTAGAGGCGATAAAACCAATCCCCATCAGCACCCACAGGCCAAACATGCTCAACACTAAACGCTGCTGCTGTTCAGCGGTGAGTTGACCTTTCAGCAGTGCCAGCGCGAGCACGATGAAGCCACCCGCCACGCACTGACCAAAGACCGTGAAGATCATCAGCGGCCATTCATGCCATCCACTTCCCATCTCACACCTCCTTCGGGTTTGCCAGGTAGCCGGTGGTATCACCTGTAGGACGGCTGTTGGCGTTGGGTTTAATCACAATACTTGGCTTCGTGAAGTGCGCGGACGGCAGCGGTGCTACCGCAGCAAGCTGGCCATGTTTTTGACGCAGTTCTTCTATAGGGCCAAAGTCCAGCGCGCGCAGCGGACAGGACTCGACGCAGATCGGTTTTTTGCCATCCGCGACGCGAGAGTGGCAGCCGTCGCACTTGGTCATATGCCCTTTGGCGGCATTGTACTGAGGTGCGCCGTACGGGCAGGCCATATGGCAGTAGCGGCAGCCGATACAAACATCTTCATCCACGACCACGAAACCGTCTTCACGCTTGTGCATCGCCCCGCTCGGACAGACCTTCGTACAGGCAGGGTCTTCGCAGTGGTTACAGGCAATCGACAGGTAATAGGCAAACACGTTTTGATGCCAGACACCGTTATCTTCCTGCCAGTCGCCTCCGGCGTATTCGTAGATGCGACGGAAACTCACGTCTGGGGTGAGATCTTTGTAATCTTTACAGGCCAGCTCGCAGGTTTTGCACCCGGTGCAACGGCTGGAATCAATGAAAAATCCATACTGGGTTGTCATCGGTTACTCCTTAAACCTTTTCAACCTGAACAAGGTTTGTGTGAGACGGGTTGCCTTTCGCCAGCGGCGACGGACGCTGCGTGGTCAGTACGTTAATGCTGCCTGCCTGATCGATGCGGTTGGCATCAGGGCTGTACCATGCCCCTTCTCCCAGCGCCACGACGCCTGGCATCATGCGTGGCGTGACTTTGGCTTCAATATGCACCTCACCGCGGCCGTTGAAGATGCGCACGCGATCGCCATTGTTAATGCCACGCGCTTTCGCATCCATCGGGTTGATCCACATCTCCTGGCGGCAGGCGGCTTTCAGTACGTCGACGTTACCGTAGGTGGAGTGAACGCGCGCTTTATAGTGGAAACCGGTCAACTGCAGCGGGAATTTCGCCGTGAGCGGATCGTTATAGTTTTCGAATCCTGGCGTGTAGATCGGCAGCGGATCGATATCGTCTCCGTCCGGCAACTCCCAGGTAGACGCAATTTTTGCCAGTTCTTCGGAGTAGATTTCAATTTTGCCCGACGGCGTAGTCAGCGGGTTCGCCTGCGGGTCTTCGCGGAACGCTTTGTAGGCAACGTGATGCCCTTCAGGATCGCGCTGTTTGTACATGCCCTGCTTGCGGAAGGTATCGAAATCCGGCAGGTCTGGGATGGCTTTGCGGGAGAGTTCATGCAGATGGCGCATCCAGCCTTCCTGAGTACGTCCCTCGGTAAACTGCTGCTCAACGCCCAGACGCTTCGCCAGCTCGGAGGTCATCTCATAGATGGTTTTGCACTCGAAGCGCGGTTTAATCGCCTGATCGGTGAAGATCACGTAAGACATGTTGCCGCAGGAGGCATCCAGCGCGAAGTCCATCTGCTCAGACGCGGTGCAGTCCGGCAGCAGAATGTCGGCGTATTTTGCCGAGGAGGTCATGTGGCAGTCGATCACCACAATCATCTCGCACTTCTTGTCGTCCTGCAGGATTTCATGAGTGCGGTTGATTTCCGAATGCTGGTTGATAAGACAGTTACCGGCGTAGTTCCAGATCATCTTGATCGGCACGTCCAGCTTGTCCTTACCGCGCACGCCGTCGCGCAAGGCGGTCATTTCCGGGCCACGTTCAATCGCATCGGTCCACATAAACATGGAAATGCTGGTTTGTACCGGGTTGTCCAGCGTTGGCATACGTTCAAACGGGACTTCATATGAGCCTTCACGCGCACCAGTGTTACCGCCATGAATACCCACGTTGCCGGTCAGAATGGAGAGCATGGAGATTGCGCGGGTGGCAATTTCACCGTTCGCATGACGCTGCGGTCCCCACCCCTGGCTGATATAGGCCGGTTTGGCTGAGCCAATTTCACGCGCCAGTTGAACAATACGCTCGACCGGAATACCGGTGATGGTAGACGCCCACTCCGGCGTTTTCGCCACGCCGTCGCTGCCCTGACCGAGAATATACGCCTTGTAGTGGCCATTAGCTGGGGCACTGGCTGGCAGGGTTTTCTCGTCATAACCGACGCAGTATTTATCCAGGAACGGCTGATCGACGAGATTTTCAGTGATCATCACCCACGCCAGCGCGGAGACCAGCGCGGCATCGGTACCTGGGCGGATTGGGATCCACTCATCTTCGCGTCCTGCACCGGTGTCGGTATAGCGCGGATCGATAATGATCATGCGGGCATTGGATTTAGCACGCGCCTGTTCGAGGTAGTAGGTCACCCCGCCGCCGCTCATACGCGTTTCACCCGGATTGTTCCCGAACAGAACGACCAGCTTGCTGTTTTCGATATCAGACGGGCTGTTGCCGTCTGCCCAGCCACCGTAGGTGTAATTCAGTCCTGCGGCGATTTGTGCAGAGGAGTAGTCACCATAGTGGTTAAGATAACCGCCGCAGCAGTTCATCAGACGCGCCACCAGCGTTTTTCCTGGTGGCCAGGAGCGGGTTAGCGTGCCGCCCAGCGTGCCGGTACCGTAGTTCAGGTAGATGGATTCGTTGCCATACTCTTTGATCAGCCGCTGCATATTGGTGGCGATAATATCGTAGGCTTCATCCCAGCTAATGCGCTCGAACTTCCCTTCCCCACGTTTACCCACGCGCTTCATTGGGTACTTAAGACGATCCGGATTATAGACGCGACGACGCATGGAGCGGCCACGCAGACAGGCGCGAACCTGGTGTAACCCTTCGTAGTTATCGTCCCCGGTATTGTCGGTTTCGACATATTTTATTTCGCCATCCACTACGTGCATACGCAGCGGGCAACGGCTACCGCAGTTTACCGTACAGGCACTCCACACCACTTTTTCCGGGACTGAGGCCGGGGATAGTGCATCCGCCGCTGACGCCAGTCGGGTAAAAGGGAGCGTGAAAGCGCTGCTGGCTACAGCCAGGCCGCCTATTGCCGTGGTTTTCATCAAACCACGGCGAGTGACCTCGGCAGCCAGCAATTCTTCAGGCGCGTTGATTTTCATAGAGACTCACTTTGGTTGCTCACAAAGAAAAGAGAGGCGGCACAAACCGCTATGTAGTTTTATATATAACGAAATTATTCGTTATCAGCTTTTTCTGCTGACTTTCATTCGGAGGAGTATTACTACTTTAGAGGCAGGGGGTATTGCGTCGTATCAATTCACAGGCATAAAAAAAGCGCCCGAAGGCGCTTTTTTTGTTTTGAGGCACATATTTAGCCGATGTACTGCTGACCTTTCATGTATGGGCGCAGCACTTCAGGGATCTCAATACGGCCATCTGCCTGCTGATAGTTTTCCAGCACGGCAACCAGCGTACGACCCACAGCCAGACCAGAGCCGTTCAGGGTATGCACCAGACGGGTTTTCTTGTCAGATTTACTGCGGCAGCGTGCCTGCATGCGGCGCGCCTGGAAATCCCAGACGTTAGAGCAGGAGGAGATTTCACGGTAGGTGTTCTGCGCAGGTACCCACACTTCCAGGTCGAAGGTTTTGCAGGCACCAAAGCCCATATCACCGGTACACAGCGCCATACGACGATACGGCAGGCCCAGCAGCTCGAGGACTTTCTCGGCGTGACCCGTCATCTCTTCCAGCGCGTCCATGGAGTCTTCCGGACGAACAATCTGCACCATCTCGACTTTATCGAACTGGTGCATACGGATCAGACCACGGGTGTCGCGGCCATAAGATCCCGCTTCAGAACGGAAGCACGGAGAGTGTGCGGTCAGTTTGATCGGCAGTTCGTCTTCGTCGATGATCTCATCACGCACGAGGTTAGTCAGCGGCACTTCTGCGGTAGGGATCAGCGCATAGTTGCTGCTGTCTGCTTCTTCATCCAGCGGACGGGTATGGAACAGGTCGCCGGCAAATTTCGGCAGCTGACCCGTACCGTACAGCGTATCGTGGTTGACCAGATACGGGACGTAGGTTTCGCTGTAACCGTGCTGCTCGGTGTGCAGATCCAACATGAACTGGGCCAGCGCACGGTGCAGATGGGCAATCTGGCCTTTCATCACCACGAAGCGAGAACCGGTCAGCTTAACCGCGGCCGCAAAGTCCAGACCCGCGTGCATTTCGCCCAGCGTGACGTGATCGCGCACCTCGAAGTCGAACTCGCGAGGCGTACCCCAGCGTTTCACTTCAACGTTATCGTTCTCGTCTTTGCCGACAGGCACGCTGTCGTCAGGAATGTTCGGGATCGCCAGCGCAATATCGCGAATTTCGGCCTGAAGAACGTCCAGCTCGGCTTTCGCCTTATCCAGCTCTTCACCCAGTTTGTTCACTTCCAGGCGTAATGGCTCAATATCTTCCCCGCGCGCTTTCGCCTGGCCAATGGATTTCGATCGAGAATTACGCTCTGCCTGCAGATTTTCAGTTTGTACCTGCAGAACTTTACGACGCTCTTCAAGAGCGCGCAGCTTATCTACATCCAGCTTAAAGCCCCGGCGTGCCAGTTTTTCAGCGACTGCGTCTGGCTCATTACGCAGCAGATTGGGATCGAGCATGCTTATCCTGTGCTTATCGAATTAAAATAGGAAAATGTGACCACAGCCTGCGGTCACAAGGATACTATGCCAACATTACCGCAACGATCGAACTAACGGTAGCGTTTTATAGGGCTATTTTGATCCTGTCCGGCGAGCCAGGTGAGCTTTTCACCAATCTTGCCCTCAAGACCTCTGTTTGTAGGGTGATAATAGCGGGTTTGTGCCATTTCCTGCGGGAAATACTCCTCCCCGGCGGCATAGGCGTTGGGCTCGTCATGCGCATAGCGATACTCCTGCCCGTAGCCCATCTCCTTCATCAGTTTGGTTGGCGCGTTGCGCAGATGAACCGGCACATCGTAATCCGGGCGTTCACGTGCGTCCGACATCGCGGCCTTAAAGGCGGTATAGACAGCATTGCTTTTCGGCGCGCAGGCCAGATAGACAATCGCCTGCGCAATCGCACGCTCGCCTTCTGCCGGGCCCACGCGGGTAAAGCAGTCCCAGGCAGAAAGGGCAACCTGCATGGCGCGCGGGTCAGCATTGCCGACATCTTCTGAGGCAATCGCCAGACAGCGGCGCGCCACGTACAGCGGATCGCCACCCGCGGTGATTATGCGCGCGTACCAGTAAAGCGCCGCATCCGGGGCGCTGCCGCGGACGGACTTATGCAACGCCGAGATCAAGTCGTAGAAACGATCGCCTTTATTATCAAAACGCGCGCTGCGCTCACCGGCAATTTCGGTCAGGAGTTCCGGCTTCAGCACCCGCTTTCCGGCATCATCCACTTCGGCCATATCGGCCATCATTTCCAGGGTGTTCAGCGCGCGGCGCGCATCGCCATTAACCAGCTCCGCAATCGCCCTGCGCGTTTCGTCAGGCAGAACGATATCCTGCCCGCCGTAGCCGCGTGCTTTATCGTCCATCGCCTGGGTGAGAACCTTTTCGATATCCTCGGTGGTCAGGGATTTGAGCAGGTAAACGCGGGCGCGAGAGAGCAGCGCCGAATTCAGTTCAAACGAGGGGTTTTCGGTGGTCGCGCCGATGAAGAAAATTGTGCCGTCTTCAATATGCGGTAAAAAAGCATCCTGCTGGCTCTTGTTGAAGCGGTGAACTTCGTCGACAAAGAGGATGGTGCGGCGCCCGGAATTACGGTTCTGGCGCGCGCGCTCGATTGCCTCGCGGATCTCCTTTACGCCGGACGTGACCGCCGAGATACGTTCGACGTCAGCGTTGGCATAGCGGGCAATCACTTCAGCGAGGGTCGTTTTGCCGGTCCCGGGTGGTCCCCAGAGGATCATGGAGTGCAAATGCCCGGCCTCAATGGCCCGCGGCAAGGGTTTCCCCGCAGCCAGCAGGTGCTGCTGGCCGATGTACTGCGCTAAATTTTCTGGCCGCATACGAGCGGCCAGAGGTTGAAACGCATTATCTGAAAAATCGAGCGACAGATTGCTCACTCATGCCTCTTACTTATTGCGTTGGTCGTCCACCGTTACGCCCTGCGGCGGGGTGAAGGTGAATTTCGATGCATCCACGGCGCCGTTCTGCTGAGACTTGAGCTGGTAGCTGCTGCGCTGATCGTCCTGCTCAACCGCGCCGAACTGATTGATGGTCCCGTTGGTGCTGACGTTGATGGTGAACTGCTTCAGGTTGCCGTTGCTGCCTTTCGGCGTCAGGACAAACTCATCACCGTTCTGCTTAATATTGTACTGCTGCCAGTCGCTGGCCTGGTTGCGGGCAATCAGCATAAAGGGCGTATTGCTGGTGGCATCTTTCAACCAGGTTGCCGTGGCCTGCTCAACGAACGGGTTGAAGAACCACAGTGTTTTACCGTCAGAGACCAGGATGCTCTCATCCGGCTGAGTCATGTGCCAGTTAAACAGATTCGGGCGTTTTACCCACAAATCTCCCTGACCTTCCTGCACCGCGTTGCCGCTGCCGTCAGTCACTTTCTGCGTGAAGCTGGCGTGGAAGCTGCTCACTTTATCCAGTCGGCTTTTAAGGTCGCTGGCCGCATCAGCCCAGACGCTGCTGGCAACAAAACTGGTGAGTAATGCACAGGCGATGGCGATTTTTTTCATTGTTATTCCTTAAAATACGTCTTCCCGAAATGGGGTTTCCGTCATCTATTCTGGACCTGCCCGAAGGCAGGCGACAGAAGAAAATGCTTAATTTTGGGTGATTTACCCTTCTTTGCAATCGCTGAAGGTTAATCAAACGGCGGCGGCGCCAGCACCTCGCGGTTACCGTTATGCCCCTGCTCGCTCACGATGCCCTGGGCTTCCATCTGTTCGATGATACGCGCCGCGCGGTTATAGCCAATGCGGAACTGACGCTGGACGCCAGAGATCGAGGCTTTACGTTTTTCGGTGACGAAATTAACCGCCTGATCGAATAACGGATCCAGCTCTTCGCCGCCGTCAAAGCCACCGCCGCCGCCTTCGCTTTCCGTATCGCTGGTAATACCGTCCACATATTGTGGGCGACCGCGTGCTTTCCAGTCCTGCACGACGGCGTGAACTTCTTCATCGCGGACGAACGCACCGTGGACACGCACCGGAGAGGTGGAGTTCGGGCCGGAATAGAGCATGTCACCCATACCCAGCAGCGACTCTGCGCCGCCCTGGTCAAGAATGGTACGGGAGTCAATTTTACTTGACACGGTAAAGGCGATACGCGTCGGAATGTTCGCTTTGATAAGACCCGTAATAACGTCCACCGAAGGACGCTGGGTGGCCAGCACAAGGTGAATACCGGCCGCACGCGCTTTCTGCGCCAGACGAGCAATCAACTCTTCCACCTTCTTACCTACGGTCATCATCAGGTCAGCAAACTCATCCACCAGCACGACGATGTAAGGCAGTTTTTCCAGCACCGGATGCTGGGCATCCATGCTATCGCCCGGCTTCCAGTAAGGATCCGGAATCGGACGTCCCATGCGCATCGCCTGAGCGATTTTCTCGTTATAACCGGCCAGGTTACGCACGCCCAATGCAGACATCAACTTGTAGCGGCGTTCCATCTCGTTGACGCTCCAGCGCAGGGCGTTGGCAGCGTCTTTCATGTCGGTGACCACTTCCGTCAGCAGATGCGGGATACCTTCGTAGACGGACAGTTCGAGCATTTTCGGGTCGATCATGATGAAACGCACATCTTCCGGCTGCGCTTTGTAAAGCATGCTGAGGATCATGGCGTTCACCCCGACGGACTTACCGGAACCGGTCGTACCGGCCACCAGCAGGTGAGGCATTTTCGCAAGGTCTGCTACCACCGGATCGCCAGCGATATCTTTACCCAGCACCACGGTCAGCGGAGATGGATTATCACGGAACTTGGTGTTGTCCAGCACTTCACGCAGGTAGACGGTCTGACGTTTTTTGTTCGGCAGTTCAAGACCCACGTACGGTTTACCCGGAATCACTTCCACCACACGCACCGCCACGGTCGACAGAGAACGCGCCAGGTCACGAGACAGGTTAGAAATACGCGCGGCTTTTACGCCCGGCGCCAGGTTCAGTTCGAAACGGGTGATGACCGGACCCGGGGAGTAGTTCACCACATCCGCCTTAATGCGGAAGTCAGCCAGACGGGCTTCCACCAGACGGGCCATCTGTTCCAGAGCAAAAGTATCAACCGGCTCGACTTCAGCAGGGGGTGGCGTCAGCAGATCCAGTGAAGGCAGCGGCGTGCTTGGACGCTGCAGCGGACGGCTGTCACCGTTACGCATCAGCAGCGGGTGAATCAGGCTCTCCTGCGGCTGTGGCGCTGGCTGCTGGAACTGCGGCGGCTGGTGTTGTGGCTGCTGCGGTTGAGCATACGGCTGCTGAACCGGTTGTTGCGGCTGCGCGTAGGCCTGCGGGGCAGGCTGCTGACGCACAGGTTCAGCTTCAGGCATCACGCTCGGGGTAAATAAAGGCTCACTCGGACCATCATCCACCAGGTCTTTCATTGGTGAGAACTCGAAATCAGACAATGAGAACGGGTTGGCACCCGTTGGCTGTTCCCCGGAGTAGCGCTGCTGTTGCGTTGCCGCGAACTGACGCGCTAACTCTGCCTCTGCAGCTTCATCTTCATCGTCCAGAGCGGGCTCATCGTGCTGGTATTCTTCACCGTAGCGTTGATTCTGCTGTGCCGCGAACTGGCGAGCCAGTTCGTCCTGCTGCATGTCATCTGCGTCATCTTCGTAGTCCGACTCACGTGCTTTTTCTTCGGCCATACGCTGGGATGGCAGTTTGATGCCGTAAGAGGCAAGTTCACGACGGGTAGGAACGCGAACGCGGTTAGGGCGTGGCAACTGTGGACCAATCCCCTCTTTCACCTGAGGACGCGGTGCGCCACCCGTAGCCAGGCTGAAGACAGGTGCGACAGCAGCAGCGGCCACGGTGGCCTGCTTCACGCTTTCGGCGACAGGTGCAACCGCAGGCGTCGCGTCGACCGGCGGAACCGAAACTGAAGGTGCCTTCGTAACGGGCTCCTGCGCGGGTTCAGGCACAGGCTGATACCAGGCCGCCAGCTGCTCGCGTTCACGGGCGCGGCGTTCTTCAACTTCTTCAAAATAGTACATTGGCGGACGAGACGGTTTCACCTCTTCCATCACCTCAGGTTCAGGCTGAGGCTCTGCATATGGCTGCGCAGGTTCAACCGGTTCAGGCACATATTCCTGATACGGCTGGGCCACAGGCTGCTCATAGTGCTGCGGTTCATACTCAGGCTGCGGCGGCTGGTAAGGCTGCTGCCACGGCTCCTGCTGCACAGGAATATAGCTTTCAGGTTCAGGCGCGATAACGGGCTCCGGCGTATGAACACCGGGCGCGGTCTGCCACGCAACGTGTGGCTGCTGAATAACGGATTCTGGTGGTGGAACCGGCGCGGAGGGCATCACGGCTTCGACAGGCGCGGCATACGCCTGCGCGGCCGTCGTGGCGGCTGCGGCTGCCGCAACCGGTGCGGTGACCGAATGGCCGTTCAGCAGCGGATCGTATTCGTCAAATTCACCCGGGGTAGCACGGCTGCCGGAGAACAGCACATCATCAGGATCGACAGCGGCACCCGCGGCACGGTACTCAACCTGCTCATCTTCATCCATACGTTTACCGGAGAAGAGCGCGGCATCCGTTTTGCGTCCAAGCGGGTTGGCAAATTTTTCCGCGACGCGCTGGCGACGCGCCAGGGCACCGCGCAGAATACGGGCACGACGAGATTCACGACGCTGTACCGGGGCCTCGTCTTCCTCTTCGTACTCTTCTTCATAGTCGTCATCATCGACCCACGTATCGTCGCGGCGGGTCCGGTTGCTGGCGAACGTCAGGATCGTGAGAATAAAGCTGCCGATTTTTTCGGCAATGCTCACCCATGACCAGCCGGTAAACAGCGTCAATCCTGCCGCCCAGATGCACAGCAGCGCCAGCGTGCCACCGCTGCTGTGCAGCATGGGCTGTAACGCAGAACTGAGCAGGCTACCAATGACCCCGCCGGAGGCGAAGTACCAGATGTCATCGGCGTTAATCGCCGCCAGCCCGCAGGAGGTGAGGATCAGTGCCAGCGCGCCAATCAGGCGCAGGGAAACCGCAAAATAGTCGATGTAATCATCGTTCTGACGATGACGCCATGCAAACCAGCATCCGCCGATGATAATGACGGGAATGGTGTAGGCCATCACACCGAATATGAAAAAGAGCGTGTCCGCAAGCCAGGCACCGGGTACACCACCTAAATTATGGATAGGTTCATGCCATGCGGTTTGTGACCAGCTGGGATCGGAAGGGTTGAAACTGAGTAAGGCTGCCATCAGCCAGACGGCAAAAAGGGCAATAACAATCAGCAAAGCCTCGAGGAGACGACGTCCGCTGCTTAGCTTCGATAGTGTGACTTCTTTGTCTTCAGTGTATTCCTGGCTCAAGAAAGGCTCTCCAGGTATCAGGCATATCCTGCCTGTTTGCTAAAACGGACAACAGCGCCGGGACTCCCCGGCACTGTTGCTGTATGGATTAACAGGAGTGTAATCAAACTACGCTGATTTTGCACCTGTTCCGTGTTAGCGCGTCTTAATAACCAGACGATTGCTCTGTTTGACCTCTTCCATCACCACATAAGTACGGGTGTCGTTCACGCCTGGCAGACGCAGCAGGGTTTCCCCCAGCAGCTTACGGTAGGCGGACATATCAGGCACACGGGTTTTCAACAGGTAGTCGAAATCACCGGACACCAGGTGACACTCTTGAATTTCTTCAAGTTTTTGTACAGCGGCGTTAAATTGCTCAAACACATCCGGTGCACCACGATTCAGAGTAATCTCAACAAATACCAGAAGTGAGGCATCCAGATAATGCGGGTTCAGCAGAGCCGTATAGCCCTGAATAAAACCCTGTCTTTCCAGTCGGCGCACACGCTCAAGGCACGGCGTCGGGGAAAGACCCACACGTTTTGAAAGCTCGACGTTGGAAATACGCCCATCCTTTTGCAATTCATTAAGAATGTTACGATCGATACGGTCGAGATCTTTGCCAGGGCGCTTCTTGCTATCTACCATTATTATTGTCTCTCTGTATTCCTTCCCTACTCCTGCCTGGACCCTGTGCACATCACTGTTCAGAGCCTGTACCCGTTAGTCATCACATCGCCTGGTTATGTATTTGACGCGATGCGGATTCGGGTTCTATTGGTAAGAAGACCGTTGCCCGAAGGCCGTCACCGACATCACGTATGGCGTCTGTCCACGCCATGCGTAGATTTCACTGACACGGTAAAAATGGCATTTACGTGCATGCCTATGCGGCATACGGTTAACGCGGTTTTTTTTCTTCCTTGAATGTTTTCGCAAAAGCGCAGGGGATTGTCAAAGCAAAACATCGATTTTTAGTACAAGATGCCGGATATTCATTACGGAGGGGTATTAATCCTCATTTTACTGCCTTATAAACGCGCGATTTTCAGAAGCAGACGTGATAACACTGCGTCATATCCATCGGGCGTAGCTATTGCATATATCGAAAGCAAAACTCCAGTGCTCTTTTTTTACGGCAACAAATTCCCTACAATCCAGCCCATTGCCTGCCAACAACAATGGGGATCTCATGGGCACGACCAAACACAGTAAGTTGCTAATCCTTGGTTCCGGACCTGCGGGATATACCGCGGCGGTCTATGCTGCACGCGCTAACCTGCAACCGGTACTGATCACCGGTATGGAAAAAGGCGGTCAGCTGACCACCACCACAGAAGTGGAAAACTGGCCGGGCGACCCGAACGACCTGACCGGGCCGCTGCTGATGGAGCGCATGCACGAGCATGCCGCGAAATTCGAAACTGAAATCCTGTTCGACCATATCAACAAGGTCGATCTGCAGAACCGTCCGTTCCGCCTGACGGGTGACAGCGGCGAGTACACCTGTGACGCGCTGATTATCGCCACCGGCGCCTCTGCCCGCTACCTCGGTCTGCCGTCTGAAGAAGCGTTTAAAGGCCGCGGCGTCTCTGCCTGCGCAACCTGCGATGGTTTCTTCTATCGCAACCAGAAAGTCGCGGTTATCGGCGGCGGCAACACCGCGGTGGAAGAAGCGCTCTACCTGGCAAACATCGCCTCTGAAGTGCACCTGATCCACCGTCGTGACACTTTCCGCGCCGAGAAGATCCTGATTAAACGTCTGATGGATAAAGTGGCGAGCGGCAACATCGTGCTGCACACCAATCGCACCCTGGAAGAAGTAACGGGCGATCAGATGGGCGTTGCCGGACTGCGCATTCGTGACACCCAGAACACCGATAACGTCGAAACGCTGGACGTGGCTGGCCTGTTTGTGGCAATCGGTCACAGCCCGAATACCGCTATCTTCGAAGGTCAGCTGGAACTGGAAAACGGCTACATCAAGGTGCAGTCTGGTATTCACGGTAATGCAACTCAAACCAGCGTCCCTGGCGTGTTCGCTGCTGGTGACGTGATGGACCATATTTACCGTCAGGCGATCACCTCTGCGGGCACCGGCTGTATGGCCGCGCTGGACGCAGAACGCTATCTTGATGGACTGGCTGAACAAGGTAAATAATCTTTACAAGTCAGTAACAAACGTAAATAAAGGCGGCCACAGGTCGCCTTTATTTTTGCTCGCGTGTAACATGCAGATGTCTAATTTCTTATAACGTCACCTGCAAAATACGCAATGGAAAAAACCCGTCAACAAGAGTTAACACGCTGGCTGAAACAGCAAAGCGTTATTTCCCGCCGCTGGCTTACGATCTCCCGTGTTCTGGGGTTTGTCAGTGGTCTGTTGATTGTTGCCCAGGCATGGCTGCTGGCCCGCATTCTTAACCACATGATCATGGAGAACATTCCGCGCGAAGCGCTCCTGATGCCTTTTATCGTCCTGGTCCTGATTTTTATCCTGCGCGCATGGGTGGTGTGGCTGCGCGAGCGCGTCGGTTTCCATGCCGGACAGCATATCCGCTACGAGATCCGCCGTCAGGTGCTCGATCGTCTGCAGGAAGCCGGGCCCGCGTGGATCCAGGGTAAACCGGCCGGAAGCTGGGCGACGTTGATCCTTGAACAGATTGACGATATGCACGACTACTACGCACGCTATCTGCCACAAATGGCGCTTGCCGTCTTCGTTCCGCTGCTGATTGTGATCGCCATCTTCCCGGTGAACTGGATGGCTGCGCTGATCCTGATGGGCACCGCGCCGCTGATTCCCCTCTTTATGGCGCTGGTCGGAATGGGTGCTGCGGATGCCAACCGCCGTAACTTCCTGGCATTGGGGCGCTTAAGCGGCCATTTCCTGGACCGTCTTCGCGGCATGGAAACATTGCGCATTTTTGGTCGTGGTGAAGCGGAAACCGAAAACATTCGTCGGGCATCGCAGGACTTCCGTCAGCGCACCATGGAGGTGTTACGCCTGGCATTCCTGTCGTCCGGCGTACTGGAGTTCTTTACCTCGCTGTCTATTGCCCTCGTGGCGGTCTACTTTGGCTTCTCCTATCTGGGCGCGCTGGATTTCGGTCATTACGGCACGGCAGTGACCCTTTCCGCCGGTTTCCTGGCGCTGATCCTGGCCCCGGAATTTTTCCAGCCGCTTCGCGACCTGGGGACGTTCTATCACGCCAAAGCGCAGGCAGTTGGCGCAGCTGATAGCCTGAAAACATTCCTGGAGACGCCGCTGGCGCATCCGGATCGGGGTGACGTGACGCTGAACAGCAAAGAGTCGGTAACCCTCGACGCGAGCGATTTCTGCATCCTCTCGCCGGAAGGGAAAGTGCTGGCAGGCCCGCTGAACTTCACCCTGCCGGCCGGAAAGCGCGTGGTGCTGGTTGGCACCAGCGGTTCCGGGAAAAGTTCTCTGCTGAATGCGTTATCCGGTTTTATGGCCTACACCGGTTCACTGCGGATCAACAAAACCGAACTGCGTCATCTCGATCCTGACGCCTGGCGTCAACAGCTCAGTTGGGTGGGGCAAAATCCGCAACTGCCTGCCTCTACGCTGCGTGAAAACGTTCTGCTGGCGCGCCCGGATGCGCGTGAAGATGAACTGCAATCGGTTCTCGACCGCGCCTGGGTCAGCGAGTTTCTGCCGATGCTCCCGCAAGGTGTAGATACCGTGGTTGGCGACCAGTCTGCCGGACTGTCGGTTGGACAGGCGCAGCGCGTGGCCGTCGCCCGCGCACTGCTTAACCCGTGCCAGCTGATGCTGCTGGATGAACCCGCAGCCAGTCTGGACGCACACAGTGAGCAGCGCGTTATGGCGGCGCTGAACGCCGCCTCCTTGCAACAAACCACGCTGATGGTTACCCATCAGCTGGAAGGAATTGCTGACTGGGACGAGATCTGGGTGATGGAAAACGGACGTATTGTTGAACAAGGCGATTACGCCTCACTCATTGCCGCGCAGGGGCCGTTTGCCGCCCTGCTGGCAAACCGTCAGGAGGACATCTGATGCGTGCTCTGCTGCCTTATCTTGCACTCTATAAACGCCATAAATGGATGCTGACGCTGGGGATTGTGCTGGCCATTGTGACGCTGCTCGCCAGTATCGGCCTGCTCACGCTTTCCGGCTGGTTCCTGTCGGCCTCGGCCGTGGCGGGGTTCGCCGGATTATACAGCTTCAACTATATGCTTCCGGCGGCAGGTGTTCGCGGTACCGCCATTACCCGCACGGCCGGACGCTATTTCGAGCGCTTAGTCAGCCACGACGCCACGTTCCGCGTCCTGCAGCATCTGCGTATCTACACCTTCAGCAAACTGCTGCCCCTCTCCCCTGCCGGGCTGGCGCGTTTTCGTCAGGGTGAATTACTGAACCGTGTCGTTGCGGATGTCGATACGCTGGATCACCTTTACCTGCGCGTGATCTCCCCGATCGTGGGCGCGTTTGTGGTGATTGTGGTGGTCACGCTGGGACTGGCTATTCTGGATGTTCCCGTTGCGCTAACGCTCGGCGGGATCATGCTGTTAACGCTCATTATTCTGCCGCCGCTGTTTTACCGCGCCGGAAAATCCACGGGGGAAAACCTGACGCGTCTGCGCGGCGATTACCGCCAGCAGCTGACCTCCTGGCTTCAGGGGCAGGCAGAGCTGACCATTTTTGGCGCAAGCAAGCGCTATCGCGCCCGGATGGAAAGTACGGAGCTGAACTGGCACGAAGCCCAGCGCCGTCAGTCGGAACTGACGGCCTTCTCTCAGGCGCTAATGATGTTGATCGGCGGCGTGGCGGTGATCGCCATGCTGTGGCTGGCTTCCGGCGGAGTTGGCGGTAATCCTCAGCCAGGTCCGCTTATTGCCCTCTTCGTTTTCTGCGCACTGGCCGCTTTTGAAGCGCTGGCACCGGTAACGGGCGCTTTCCAGCATCTTGGTCAGGTGATCGCCTCTGCCCTGCGCATCACCCAGATTGCCGAGCAGGAGCCTGAGGTAACGTTCAGCGCAGCGCAGACCGCGGTGCCTGAGCAGGTGACGCTGACGCTTGATGACGTGACCTTCGCCTATGACAAACAGGCGCAGAATGCGCTGGAAGGTATCACTCTGTCAGTTGATGCGGGGCAGCGGATTGCGATCCTTGGCCGCACCGGCTGCGGTAAATCGACGCTGCTACAGTTGTTGACCCGCGCCTGGGATCCGCAGCGCGGCCAGATTCGCTTCAATAATACGTTGCTGACAGATTTCAGCGAGCAGGCGCTACGTAAGACCGTCAGCGTCGTTCCACAGCGTGTGCATCTGTTTAGCGCCACCCTGCGCGATAACCTGTTACTGGCCGCGCCGGAGGCTTCGGACGACGCGCTTCGCGCCACGCTGGAACAGGTCGGGCTGCAAAAACTGCTTGAGGACGACGGGCTGAACAGCTGGCTGGGTGAAGGCGGTCGTCAGCTCTCCGGTGGAGAACTGCGTCGTCTGGCGATTGCGCGTGCGCTGCTGCATGATGCACCGCTGATGCTGCTCGACGAACCGACTGAAGGACTGGATGCGACGACTGAGAGTCAAATCCTTGATTTACTTGCGAATGTGATGACAGGGAAAACCGTGCTGATGGTCACACACCGCCTGCGTGGACTGGCAAGTTTTGATCGGATAATTGTGATGGACAACGGACACATTATTGAGCAAGGTAGTCACGCAGAGCTGTTGACGAAACAGGGTCGCTACTACCAGTTTAAACAGCGTCTGTAGACTATATTTGTAGCGTCCTCACTCGCGTACTGGAGTTTTGCTGTCATGCGCCTGGTCCAGCTTTCTCGTCATAACATTGCGTTCCCGTCGCCGGAGGGAGCGCTACGTGAGCCCAATGGGCTGCTGGCCCTGGGTGGGGATCTCAGCCCTGCACGGCTCTTGATGGCTTACCAGCGCGGCATCTTCCCGTGGTTTTCGCCCGGCGACCCGATTTTATGGTGGTCGCCCGATCCGCGCGCCGTGCTGTGGCCAGCGCAGTTTCACCTCAGCCGCAGCATGAAGCGTTTCCATGCCAAATCTCCATACCGCGTCACCCTCAATCACGCGTTTGGTCAGGTCATTGAAGGCTGTGCGCAAGACCGCCATGAAGGGACGTGGATAACCCGCGATATTATTACCGCCTACCACCAGCTTCATGAGCTTGGCTACGCTCACTCCATCGAAGTATGGGAAGACGGCATACTCGTCGGCGGCATGTACGGCGTGGCGCAAGGGACGCTGTTTTGCGGCGAGTCGATGTTCTCTTGCGCGGTGAACGCCTCGAAAACCGCGCTGCTCATTTTCTGCCAGGAATTCGCGCAACGCGGCGGAAACCTGATCGATTGTCAGGTCCTCAATGAGCATACGGCCTCCCTCGGCGCCGTTGAGATCCCGCGACGCCAGTACATCGAACATCTGGATGCCAGCCGCCAGCAGAAGCTCCCGCGCGACTTCTGGATACCGAGAACGCTCTTTATGCCCAATGCCTAAATGTTTTCCGCATATTTTTTGTGAGGGTGTTATAATTATGCCGCAGAGTAGCTTCTGCCTGTTGCCCCGCCGCCGTTTGGGACCTTCGCTTCAGATAACGTCCTGACGTTAATCCTGTTGTATCCCCTTTACGAATGCGCTTTCCGTTCGGTTGTACCGTGACGCTTGGGCAATGCGCCGAAACTGTTTTGCTGCGTTTTAAACGCGCAATTCTTTACTTAATTGATGAATTTCGGCATTATCTTGCCGGTTCAAAACTTGGTAGTGATACCCCAGAGGATTAGATGGCCAAAGAAGACAATATTGAAATGCAGGGTACCGTACTTGATACGTTGCCTAACACCATGTTTCGCGTAGAGCTGGAAAACGGTCACGTGGTAACTGCGCACATCTCCGGTAAAATGCGCAAAAACTATATCCGCATTTTAACGGGCGACAAAGTGACTGTTGAACTGACCCCGTACGACCTGAGCAAAGGCCGCATTGTCTTCCGTAGTCGCTAATTGTTTTCGCCTGTAATGGCAGATGAATATTAAATAAGGCCGGGATTTTCCCGGCCTTATTTTTTTGTGGTGCAGTCGATTAGTTGAACAATTATTTGGCGGTTCGTTTCAGCTTCAGGGCTGTCTGCTCGACAGTGTAGAAAGTAAGGAGGGGGAGACCTTATTTTCTATTTTGCTAAGCTGCGTGTACGGCAGTGGAATGCGCAAGTGAATGCATTGTTTTCCCTTTCGTTTTCTAAGCTGCCTGTACGGCAATGCACGAGCAAAAGCCACCGGTACGCTGCTGGTAGGTTTTCTAAGCTGCCTGTACGGCAGTGCACTCTCTTACTGAATATCTGGCAGATTGCAAAGATTTCTAAGCTGCCTGTACGGCAGTGCACGCTCGTTGTCACCGCGCTTCGTGTTGCGCTATTTTCTAAGCTGCCTGTACGGCAGTGCACGCCGTTGGCAAGATCAGCATGTTTACGGCTCTTTTCTAAGCTACCTGTACGGCAGTGCACTCGATGTTATCCGCGAGACGCTTGCGGCTCACTTTCTAAGCTGCCTGTACGGCAGTGCACGAGCAAAAGCCACCGGTACGCTGCTGGTAGGTTTTCTAAGCTGTCTGTACGGCAGTGCACCCGTTGGCCCGTACCGTTACCGTCTCTGACGTTTTCTAAGCTGCCTGTACGGCAGTGCACGGATTTTCATCGCGATCTTTTGCCACTGGGTTTTTCTAAGCTGCCTGTACGGCAGTGCACGCTTCATTACCCAGAACGTAGACCCACCCTCTTTTCTAAGCTGCCTGTACGGCAGTGCACAGATCGCTATCAACCGGCCTAGTGAAATCCATTTTCTAAGCTGCCTGTACGGCAGTGCACCCAGGTATATATCAGCAATGAATATACCGATATTTTCTAAGCTGCCTGTACGGCAGTGCACTAGAAGCGCTTTTGAATGCGCTTAACACGCCCTTTCTAAGCTGCCTGTACGGCAGTGCACTTTTTTGAAGGCGCAGCCACGGCCCCATTTCATTTCTAAGCTGCCTGTACGGCAGTGCACGTCTGGTACTGGGTACGGAGGGCGTTTGCAGATTTCTAAGCTGCCTGTACGGCAGTGCACCATAGATAGAATTTGGTATCCGCATCCAGCGATTTCTAAGCTGCCTGTACGGCAGTGCACGGCCATTCACAATCAGCGTAGCAATCCACCACTTTCTAAGCTGCCTGTACGGCAGTGCACGGCCATTCACAATCAGCGTAGCAATCCACCACTTTCTAAGCTGCCTGTACGGCAGTGCACTCCCTCAGAACCTGAGCTATGACTTTAACTTTTTTCTAAGCTGCCTGTACGGCAGTGCACGAAACCTTATTGCTGGTGGACATATCGCAGACTTTCTAAGCTGCCTGTACGGCAGTGCACTGAGGAACCGGCGCGGCCTGAATAGCACCGTTTTTCTAAGCTGCCTGTACGGCAGTGCACCAGGCTCAGGCCGCAATCCCAACTCCGTTGCATTTCTAAGCTGCCTGTACGGCAGTGCACTCAAATGATATCTCCACACCATTATGATTTTCATACAAAAAAAGCTAAAAACCCTTCTTTTACCCTCTTTTTTACCCCCTCAAAATACCCATTTAATATCAATGCTTTACAAACGCACTAAAAATTAAGGTCGAACACCCTTCTTCTTATACCCCCTGCATAAAAAACACCCATTCCATTCATTATGACAAATGACTATACTTAGCCATGACAAATGACATCACCCAGGAGGCAACATGAGAACATGGATCCCCGCGCAGAAACCTGCTGACAATGCGCTTTGGCGGTACGCCGGTTTACCTGCAAACAGAGGTATGCGGCTGATTGAATTTCTCAATCAGGGGTTACCCGTCAGCGTCCTCGACAATATCCATGAGTGGACGGCGATGTCGAAAGCGGACATTTTGCGCGTCACTGGCATTAATGAGCGTAACGTGGCCCGCCGCAAAAGCGCGGGACGGACGCTGACGCCGGATGAAAGCGAACGCGTGGCCCGTTTCGTTCGGGTGCTGGATGCTGCTGTCGACTATTTTGGCAGTAAAGAAGAGGCATGGAACTGGCTGCAGGCACCGGTGCGCGGGCTGGGAAATGTTGCCCCTGTCGACCTGATCGCGACCGAAACCGGTGCACTGGAAGTCACCGACTTGATTGGTCGACTCGAACATGGTGTGTTCGCATGATTTTTTATCGTCTGGTGACAGGGCGCTATGCCAGCGAAGCGTGGAGCGGAAGTGGTGCAAACCAGTATGGCGGGCGGTGGAATCATAAAGGCCATCCAGCTGTGTATGTGTCCACCTCCATTTCACTGGCCTCACTGGAGATTTTGGTGCACGTTCGAAAAGATACTGTACTGAATCAGTACCAGCTATTCAGCATTGATATCCCGGATGACCAGATTGATTACCTGGATAAAGCGTGGCTCCCCGAGGACTGGCAGGAAAATCCGGCCCCCGTATCAACGATGGATCTGGGAACCGGTTGGTTGCACGCTAAAAGCGCCCTCGCGCTCATCTTACCCTCCTGCATCATTCCTTATGAAAACAATGCCATCCTTAACCCCTTACATCCGTCCTTCCACACGGCGCTCAATTCAGTTCAGCAACTGCCCTTTAATTTTGATACCCGCCTGGCTGAAAAAACCGCACCCTGAGCGCGGATGCGGTTAAGCTTCTCAGAACCAGGGAACCGTTGCCGTCGCGCTGAGTCCGTAGGTCGTAAACATTCCGGAGACAGGCGCAGAGAGCACATCACCATGGCGAATAAAGAGCTTAAAAGGCTGGCCTGTAGAGAGACTGCGCAAGTTAAGCCAGGGTAAATCCGTCCTCGCCTCCTGCATCGTCTGAAGACGCTGTTGCGCCTCCTCCTCCGTTAGCCATCCTTTTTTTACCGAGCGTCGCATCAGACGCTGCGCGCTGCTTTTCACCTGGACGCGGCTTACGCAGCGCCACTGCTTGACGACAGGCACAGGCCGGATGTCCGAAGACATGCAGTAGTCGCTCAATCCTTTTCGCCATATCAGTGATTCGAGTTCGCTTAACGCCGGGTGAGTACCGTGCAGGCGTAATACCGGGCCGGGCTTGATGCCGTGCGCAGGGAAGCTAATACCAATATCCCCCTGCCCCCGCTGGCCCAACGCACGATGCAGTTTAGCCATCAGCGCCGCCATCAGCATTTCCTCGTTGAACTCCGGGTCGGGCAGGACACGGATCTCAAGATAGTGATCCATCACGATTCCTCAATCATCCTTTCCACCAAATACACCACCACGGATCAGCACAGCCATCACGTAATGCTGTTGCTCAACATCTGGTTTTTGTTTTTTCGTCACCCAGTTATTGAGAAGTGTATAAAAGTCCATTTTGCCAATGGGCTGACGACAAGCTACACCACGAGTAGTGACAGAGCCATAGGGCTCAACGGCAATCGCACCAAATTCTGCGACGTGTGGATGCCAGCTGTCGATGGTACGGATCGCATTGCCAATTTTTTGGGAGTGCATTCCTGCCACACTATCCACCTGGTATAGAACACGACTTTTATTGTTATTGCTGTCTAGTACAAGCTCCTGCGAAGGAAAAATCTCTTGCCCTGCGCCAAGAAGCACCTGCGCCTCAACACTCAGCAGGACAAATCCATCACCTTTTAGCCCTTTTTCAATTTCAAGCGCCAGTTCGTCAAGTTGCTTATCGCTGGCAGAAAAATTGTGCAACGAATAATCAAACGCATCAAACGACCATGACCCGCAGCCAGTGATTTTTACGACAATTTTTTCAGCACCGACGCGGTTACGCCATAAAAAGCGACCGTTTGCCAGATTGATTGCATAACGACGAGCCAGTTCAGAAAAACCATGCTCATCGGTATAGTCATCAATCACCTGTTTAAGTGCGTTATGATAAACACGATCATCGCATAAAGAAGGCGTGGACAAATTACCCAGAATGCGCAGTGTAAATTTCACCATTAACGTGTCAGCGTCTGCTGGTAGTGCTGCTACATCCACTCGCTGAAGGTTTGCTTTTGTAATATCAGCATCTAATTTAGTTGGATCATTTGTTGTGGGATGGTGCAAACGATTAGAAATAGTGCCACGCACTGCTTTTTCCTTAACGCGAATCGGTTCCCAATTCTCACCCTCCCAGCATCCTGAATACATCACCGCATCCGACGTTGCCAATTTACGTTCGAACGCAAGTACCATTCCTTTTTTCTTATCTGCTTTTGAAACCTTTGCCATATTCATTCCTTTTAATTTAAATGCTCAAATGCCACTGGCGCGCCCGCGCCCTGACAGTAATAACCCGTTTCTGTCGTTCGGTAACGCCAAAAAATATCCTCAAGAGACCGGATTTTATGCACCCCACACCATTCACCTATGCCATACACCGCTTCAGCAAACGCGAAGGGTATTTCTGCATCTCGCACTGGAGTTATAGAGCCAGGAGCATAAATTTCTGAGATACGCTGATAACCAGTCATTATTGGCACCAGATAACCGGAATTGGGCTTAGGAACATGTTGCCATCTGGCCGAGTCGCCTTCGTGGATATCTCCCTCTTCTGGCGTTTCGGCCTGCATTTTTAACGAAGCAAAGTCGAGCCAGGCGTCAAGAAGCGTGGCATTTGGGTCGTTTTTCAGAAGCGTTTGATGATGCTCACCCAGCCAGCTACTGCGATCGCGCAAGGTAAAGCCCGGCATCAATTGCCACTGTAATCGACTAATTTCCTGACCGCTGGTGGGCATCGCCATAACTGAAATACACTCAATATTGGTGATCATTCCGCCTGCCAACCTGAGGGTTGGGTACACCTGTGAAAGAAACGCTGCGAGGTCACGCTGCCCGTATTCACCGTTAGGGATTTCGCCGTGACATTCCAGCAGTAATGAAACGGTTAAGTGCATGCGACCTTCCTCATTGAAGGGTGCAATTTCCCCTTTATGGTTCAGTGGGTTACGGGTCAGAGAGAAATGGTAATCATAATTGGACCTGTGCGCATGAATCTGTTGCTCGTGGCTCACAACCGCACAGCCATCAATTTTTAACCCGTGTGTTTCCATCAAGTTGCGAGATAACGCATGGGAAAATCCCATAAAATGGGTGATTGCAGGAAATCCATACGTAAGGCCAGCAACAGTATTTGCATTTTCAATTTTGATACGACGAAGTAGGATTAACGAACTCATTTCAGAGCCTCCCGGACAATTTTCTCCATGTCTCGCAGGTTCATGCGCAAATGTGTACGTGATTCCCAAACACGCTTTTCCACTTCCCCCACATCAGGCAGTGTCTTTCTCAGACGTGCATTGAGCCAGAGGGCAAAATCTTCCGCCACAGCGTCCTGCCAGTCGTCTTTTTCTCGTTCAAGACGGAAGGCTTCGTCTGTTTTTGTGCGCCAGGGATCGAGCCAGAGCTGCTGATGGGATTTAAGAACAGGGCATTTAAGCGTCCAATTTTGCCATTTTTCAGACTGGAGTTTTGTTGATATTTCAAACAAGAGATCAATAAGCTGATCAATGCATTCATCGCGATCGTCGCGAATTTTAACGTTTTTACCGGGACGATTTATGACGGTAAGCATGCGTTGAACGATGCCGTAAGCTTTACGATCAAACTCTTCACCAAACTTAAAGATTGAACGGACTTCAGTCGGCGTTTTTTCAACTTGCGTCCATTGCGGCGGCTGGCAGGAAAGTAGCCAGATCCCCCCTCTTCTCACGCTATTGAAATACGAAACATTCTGCTTGTTGGAGCCTCCAAAACGCATTTCTGCTGAATTTGGAAATATTGTCAGCGGAATGGGATGCCACGTTTTCTTACTGTGAGCTTTCCATATAGCTTTAGCCTCTTCGCTAAAGCGCACGGCAGCCATTTTCTGATACAGGACGTGAGCCAACGAAGTGGCAAAGAGCGGGCTTAATAGGTGGTAATCATCACCAACAGGGAAATAACTTTGCTTCGCCAACACGTGCGAAACAGGTTTTCCTGGAATCAAAGTTCGTGAGAATCCGGCAATCCATTCATTCAACTGATTAGCATCATCGGTGAAAGTGGCGAGCGCTCTGTGATCGCCACGCTGAAAACTAGCCAATAGAGAATCGCCATCTTCGACTCGAGCCTGTAGCAACTTTGCTACATCCATAACAGCAGCGTTGCCCACCGCATCCGATTCCAGACCTGACAACGCGGCGGTGCTGAGATACCCTTCCTGCGCCACTGCCTCGCTGTAAATACTGCTACTTTTTGAATCCCCGTGGGTAAATTTCGCCGCATGGGTCACGAGGTTAATTTGTCCGGCTCGCTTCGCTGCATCCGTCAGCCATGCTTTCGGCTCATAGCGACGTTCCAGTTCCCGGCGTTCTGCCGCAAGCGTTGCGCTATCTTCGCTGCGCTTTGCGGCCGCTTTATCAAATGCTTCCAGCTTTGCTTGCCGTCGACCGGCTATATACTCAGCAAGGAAAGCGCTTAGTGCTTCAACTGACATACTCGCTCCTGACTCTTAGAGATATTCCCTGAACACACCCAATGCGGGGTGATACAACCATTTCTCTGTTTCCTCCTCCCGGGTCACTCTCAACGTAATTTCGCCATACCGTCGAGACACCGCAGCCAGCTCCATCTGCTTCGTCTCGGCCAGCGCCTGTAATACCTCGCCATAATCAATCGCCATCCACGGCGCTACTCCCTCAGCCATCAACAACGGCTGTTCGCAAAACCCTCCCGCAGGTTTTAACACCCCGTTTTCCTGCATCAGGCAAAACTCAGGTTCATCGCCTTCCTCTTCCATACGCAAAAAGAAAGTTTCCTGCGGTGAAGCACGGCGAAAAGGGGTCCGCCGCTGCAACTCACCGTTCCACGTGAGCGGCAGCCGCCACCAGGACGCAGCGACCACATCTGATTTATCGCCGCTGTCCAGCAGCGCGGTCCGTAAACGAGTGTGCTCCAGCGCCGCCAGCGCATTGCCGGGCAAATCCTCAACAATGCGTGGGCTCGCATTGATCATGCGATAGCCTTCTTCAGTAAGAAGTTCATTAAGGTCATGATGAGCCAGCGGATGCTGCTCGGTTTCAAAACCGGGTCGGCAGTAGGCAATCTTTTCTCCGCGAAGCGCACGTATGTTGCGTTGGAGAATCACCAGATTTTCGCGCTCAGGGACACTCTGACGATGGCGCTGAATACGCCCCGCAAACTGAATAAGTGAACGCATCGAGCTCGGCTCGATAATCCCCCAGTCGGCATCGAAATCGCGCCCGACTTCGAGAACGGATGTTCCGAGCACGACAAAGAGGTGGTGCTGTTCTGGTGACATCAGCGCCCGCTTAACTTCAGGCAATTCCCAAACCTGCTCCGGTTCGTGGCGCGTGAACGCGGCGTCGAGTCGTTTTTCAATCGCCGCGCGCACCGCCAGCGGGTGCTGGCTGTGGTACACGCAGTAATGAATGCGGTAATTGTCCGGAGAAGGTAACGCCATCAGCGCTTGCGCGACGGCAACCAGCGGGTTGATGTTCGCCATCCGCACCAGACCAAACGACACGGTTTTGCCGCTTTTATGCGTGCTGCGATGATCGCCGTCCAGCACGATCATCTGCTCGTATAACGTCTGTGCCAGCGAAGAGACAACATCGGCCGCGCGGGAAGAGAGCGGTTCAATGGCGGCCAGTTTACCCAGACGAAGCCGGGGCTGGTCTGGCAGATGTTTAATCCGCTGCCTGACAAAATCGCCATGCGCCTGCCGAAATTGACCATCGTCGGCCACATCCTGTGACTGCGCGCCATATTCATCAAACCAGGCGCAGCAGATACCTATCGGTCTGTCCGACTGACCGCACGCAGCCTGCCAGGCTCTGCGCCCTTCCCGATAGGCTTCAAACAGCGCTTCCGTTAACGCGGGAGGCAGCGTTGCGGAGGAAAGCAGCACGCGGGCGCCGAGCATGCCCGCCCAGTTCACCAGCCGACACAGGGCGGGCAAATCATCAACATCAAAATCATCAGGCTCATCAAGTACCAGATCGCTGGTCAGCAGGCGCAGCATCGCGGGGATCTGTCTGCCACCGCGCACGCCTTCCGTAGCAGGCATGAGATGATCGATGGTGGTGACCAGTACAGGCGCACTGACCAGGCGATTGAGCGCCGGCTCTTTCGCCAGCCACTGCTGAGCAATCCCGTGACTGGTCGCCCCTTCGTAATGCACATAGTGATGGCTGGCGAAGAACGTTTCGTCGCTGGCGCTGCTGGAATCGTCAGCATCATTGCCCTGATATAACTCCTTCACTGCTGCGGCACCGGTCAGCACGGCCAGCGTGTCATCATCCAGCCCCAGACGCGACTGTAGCGCCTGACCCGTTTGCAGCGTCAGCGTGCGTAACCCCAACGCCACGCTAAAACGACATCCTGTCTGTTCATCTGCCAGCGCGTACATGATCCGGGCATTCGCAAAGGTTTTCCCGCATCCGGTCGAGGCCATATTGATGCCGAAAAAGCCCTGCTCTTCACTCTTCTCGCGCAGGGAGGACGCCACGTCCCACGCCCTGTTTTGCCAGTTAAAACGCGGATCTTTCGCCCTTTCCCGAAACGTTTTATGCCGGGCGATGGCAGGCAATGAACGGCGCAACGCCGGAAGAGAACGCCCCATCAACAGCGCCAGATGCGCGACGCCGACATTGTGTTCATCCAGCTTTTGCTTAAGCTGCCCGGACTGGCGGTCGCTGTTGGCCCAGCACTGGACGGCATCATCCTGCCATCCGGAATAAGCCGGTTGAGAGGAGTAAACGTGATCGGCCAACATCAGAGACAGGCGGGCAAGATGAAGAGTAAAGAGATTATCCAGCGATCCCGCATGAAGCAGCGCGGGCAGGTTACGGATGCGTTTACCAATCTGCCGGGCCTTCTCGCGCCAGGTTTTACTTTTTAGCGGCGTACCGTGAGGGAATTTCCAGACATTTTTAAAATCGCGCGCTTTCCAAGGATGTTTTTCGGTGGATTTATGATTAAGCGAGTTCCAGTCTGCGTTCAGCTGTTTCTCAAACCAGCCTTCGCAATAGATCAGTTGAGGACGAGTCGAATGCGACTGCGGTAAACGGTGATGCGACAATATCAGCCATACCACCACTTTCGCCAGAGGCGGGAGGTTCCCCAAAAGGCTGCAGTTCTTGTCTGTGTCCATCTTCAGCGCGTTGAGCATGGCCTTTTCGTCAGCGGCTTTAAGCTGCGTCAACGATGTCAGCCACTGCGCATCGGATTGCTCCCCCACAAAGGCCTCAAACAGACGAACCGAGATCCATTCATGACGATACGGCTGACAGACGTGCTTACTTTCCCCTTTAAGCGTCTGCTGGAAGCACATCCCCGCTTTACCAAAATCATGAAACAGCGCGGCGATCGCCGCCAGCAGGGCGATGCTTTCCGCACTTTGCCAGCGATGTTCGCTGTCATTACGGATAATTTGCAGGGTCGTGCGATTGGTTGGCACGCGCCCTTGCGCGTTAAAGCGTCGCAAATTCCCGACTATCCACAGCAGCTCGGTTTGTCCGTTTTTTTTCAACCAGTGGCAGGCTACGGCGGTGTTGCGGCGTGCCGTTTTACGCAGCAGCTTGCGCAGGGTGGTGACGCCTTCCATGGTTATCGTCGTCTGCCACGCCGCGTCTCCGGTGCGCTCAGCAAACTGATCGATAATCTGGCAGCTTTGCTCGCGCGCACGTTTGGTACATCGAGAGATAATCAGCACATTCATTTTTCGACGCCCGCCAGCAAGTGCGAGGTTTCCTGCAAGGTGGCGATCATCACATCCAGCGCATCAGCCTGTTGAAACGCGTTGATGCAGCGCTGGCGAAACTGCTGATTATCCTCCCCCTGCATTGCGGCGATAAATGCCTGCGGCATAATCAAAGCGTCTTTGATTAAATCAGCAATATCAAAGACCAGTCCTCCGCGTCGGGTTTTACCGTGCATTACGGCCAGACCATGCGGAATTCCCGTCACCCAGGCCGCGATAGCCGCCAGCCCGTAGGCCAGGTAGTTGCCCTGATCGAGAAAACGGTTCGCCATATCCGCCCCGCCACCCCGTTTGGCGCGAGTAAAGCAGCCGTAGCCCACGGTCTGGCTGGCCAGTTTATAGAGTGATTTTGTGAGCTGCGCTTCCCGGAGCATCAGCGAGGTATGATCCTGTGCGTTTTCCATGCCCTGTCTGGCACGTTCCAGAATAGCTTCCAGCGTGCCCTTATCAGGCTGAAAAGCAGTTTCTCGCTGCATCCGCACTCCCGCCCACTGCGTTTCGATTTGCTGTAAACGAATAAACTGAAACTGCTTTGCCGCCTGCAGGCGTTTTTCTTCATCAAACCAGAATGAGACCCAGTTTTGTAAATATGCCGTCGGACGATATTCGCTTTGCGGGCTGAGCCAGGAGACGTCAATATCCACCTCGTTCGCAGAATAAAGTGGCGTGCCATCGGTTCCACAAAAACCGACCATCACCCCTGCCCGCACAAATTCCCGCATTGCCATTTGAGTAACGGAGGTTCCCATTCCCAGCATCACCGCCGTAGTATTCGCGATAGGAATATTCCAGTAAAACGACTCTTTTCCTTCCTGGGTAACATATTCAACACGGCCACCATTCACCTGAATGCGACATTTTTCCAGGTAATAAATATTGGCACGCTTTGAATGCAGAATGGTTTTTAAGTCTGTAGGAGTGATGCTGTTTACGGACATAGCAAGGGTTTTTATTTCAAGGTGTTGAATGTGCAGTATGTTAGCGAAGAATGAATGAAAACAAATGTGACGGACATCAAATGAATAATAATCATCGTGGTAATAAAGTGGGAAATCATGTTTTCATGACAATATATTATTTTTACGAATAATATATTTGCTGGAATATAATTTATGCGTGAATAGGTTTTTTATCTATTGTGAAAATAGAGAGTGCAGATTGGATGGTATAAGGTTTTAAATAGATTTGGTGAATATTACAGTGGGTTGGTTTGAGAGGTACTGCCTGTGCGGCAGTGAACGCAGATATCCCGGGATCGGATCGCGTCAGCATTTTCTAAGCTGCCTGTACGGCAGTGAACGCTTTGCCGGCACTCACAGGAACTTCAATAACTTTCTAAGCTGCCTGTACGGCAGTGAACATGCTGCTTGGAGCTAAAGTTTCCCGTCTCTGTTTCTAAGCTGCCTGTACGGCAGTGAACCATTGTCGCACCAGCCTGGCCGACATAGTTCATTTCTAAGCTGCCTGTACGGCAGTGAACATAGTTATCTCCAGGATAGTAATTAGCCATCCTTTCTAAGCTGCCTGTACGGCAGTGAACATCTGGCGTATGTGCGTTATGGCGACAACAGATTTCTAAGCTGCCTGTACGGCAGTGAACTTCTTCGAACCAGCAGTTGAGCCAGTACCCAATTTCTAAGCTGCCTGTACGGCAGTGAACGGCGTAGCCGTGGATTCGCCGTCACATGGGTCTTTCTAAGCTGCCTGTACGGCAGTGAACATTATAGACCGCGAGAGGGATAAAGGTGCGGCGTTTCTAAGCTGCCTGTACGGCAGTGAACGGTGAATTTGATGATTGCCCGGTGATGTAGGTTTTCTAAGCTGCCTGTAGGGCAGTGAACCTGCGCTACGCGCTAACTATGCTGCAAACACTTTTCTAAGCTGCCTGTACGGCAGTGAACATTACGGCTCGTTATGAGTCTGAGGCTGCGGATTTTCTAAGCTGCCTGTACGGCAGTGAACAGACTCCGCACGATGGAAACGGCATCCAGGCCTTTCTAAGCTGCCTGTACGGCAGTGAACGTCTGATACTGAGTACGTACGGCGTTAGCAGATTTCTAAGCTGCCTGTACGGCAGTGAACAGAATAGACCGGCATCGGTCTGGCGCATTTAATTTCTAAGCTGCCTGTACGGCAGTGAACTTCTATGTCTGCAATACGATTAAGAGCTTCCTTTTCTAAGCTGCCTGTACGGCAGTGAACGTGCCACCTGTCGGCTCGGAGGCTATCGTGCTTTTCTAAGCTGCCTGTACGGCAGTGAACCAACGTGGGACGGCCAGCCGGTCAACATGGTCTTTCTAAGCTGCCTGTACGGCAGTGAACATATACCACCAGCAAGGCTATTCATGTGTCCCATTTCTAAGCTGCCTGTACGGCAGTGAACGTTGAAGATAAAACATGCAGGCCGAATGGACTTTTCTAAGCTGCCTGTACGGCAGTGAACGGCGCTGCGCGTTTATGACCAGTTGCGCGACATTTCTAAGCTGCCTGTACGGCAGTGAACTCTGCGTCAGAGCAATGGCTGTGCCGCTCGCCTTTTCTAAGCTGCCTGTACGGCAGTGAACATTTCTGAAAATTATCCCAAACGAGACGGTAATTTCTAAGCTGCCTGTACGGCAGTGAACTGATGCTGTAGAAGATTATAAATTATTACGCCTTTCTAAGCTGCCTGTACGGCAGTGAACGACCGTACTCATATTTGCAACATGCCTGAAGATTTCTAAGCTGCCTGTACGGCAGTGAACAGGAGCCCATTATGGGATTCGGTTCAGCAATATTTCTAAGCTGCCTGTACGGCAGTGAACGCCGCGTTGATGAATGTTGGAATGGCGTTGATTTTCTAAGCTGCCTGTACGGCAGTGAACTGGAAGAAAACAGCGCTATCTTATTGTTATTAAGGCAACTACGCAACGTTAACAGGCAAAACCCTTTTTCTGCAACGTAAAAGCAAACATTATAAATCAATGAGTTATAAAGCATCTCAAAAAAAGGGTTTCTCCGTTGTCGCCAGGGGACAGCCCCTGGCGGTGTGCACTCCACTCAAGAAATAACAGAATTTCCCGTTCCAGCATCATGAGGAGATACCACATCTGCCGCCATTGAATGCGTGATGTCATGCAGTAATCCCGTCAGGTGTGGCAACATATCGCGGTCAAAATGCGATACCAGCAGCACATGGTTTAATGCCCGGCAGTAGTCGCATTTCGTTTCTGTATCTTCCAGCAGCCACTCTTTTTGTCGCGGTTCTTCCGCTTCGTGCTCAAATTCCACCACCTGAAAGTCACGCATTGATTCTGTGAGGCCGGTTTTCATTTCTTCCAGGTATGCACCAAGGCAACGGCACACGGGCTGCGTCTGCGGGAGTGATTTGCAGTCGAGGAGGATTTCGGTGAGTAGTTTGCAGCGCTCAGCAAGGGTTGGAAGATCGGGATTGAGGGAGAGTTCGGTGTAGAGTTGGGTGAAGCCATTAATATCAGTCATATGTGATCCTTTATGCACGCAAGATTGTCTGTGCACACGCTTTCAGGACGCCAATCCCGACACCTGATTTTGCAGGTGCGCCGCCATTTTATTACTGTGGATTCATCCAGCAACAGACATCGAAAGAAACTGGAAAGCGCCTCGCAAAATTCCTCTGCGGCCTGATGCCCTCACCCCGGCCCTCTCCCACAGGGAGAGGGAGCAAACAATAAAAAACGGCAACCGAAGTTGCCGTTTTGCTTTTACCTTACTACTCAGTGAGCCGCTTCCGGCTTGTGCTTCGCCGCACTCTGGAAGTCGTACGTCAGCTCGTTCTTCGCCTGATCCAGCGCCACGGTCACCTGACCGCCGTCCACCAGCGAGCCAAACAGCAGCTCGTTCGCCAGCGGTTTCTTCAGGTTGTCCTGAATCACGCGCGCCATCGGACGGGCACCCATCGCACGGTCGTAGCCTTTTTCAGCCAGCCAGTTGCGGGCCTCCTGGCTCACTTCCAGCGATACGCCTTTCTGGTCCAGCTGTACCTGCAACTCGACGATGAACTTGTCCACCACCTGATGGATCACCTCGGTAGACAGGTGATCGAACCAGATAATGTTGTCCAGACGGTTACGGAACTCCGGCGTAAAGATCTTCTTGATCTCTTCCATCGCATCGGTGCTGTTGTCCTGATGGATCAGGCCGATGGATTTACGCTCGGTTTCACGTACCCCGGCGTTGGTGGTCATCACCAGCACCACGTTGCGGAAGTCCGCCTTGCGCCCGTTGTTGTCGGTCAGCGTCCCGTTGTCCATCACCTGCAGCAGGATGTTGAACACATCCGGGTGCGCTTTCTCGATTTCATCGAGCAGCAGTACCGCGTGCGGATGCTTGATCACCGCGTCGGTGAGCAGGCCGCCCTGGTCGAAGCCCACGTAGCCCGGAGGCGCACCAATCAGGCGGCTGACGGTGTGGCGCTCCATATACTCGGACATATCAAAACGCAGCAGCTCAATGCCCAGCGCTTTGGAGAGCTGAACCGTCACCTCGGTTTTCCCGACGCCGGTTGGGCCAGCGAACAGGAAGGACCCGACAGGCTTGTGCTCATGCCCCAGCCCGGCGCGGGCCATCTTGATCGCTTCGGTTAAGGCCTCAATGGCTTTATCCTGACCAAAGACCAGCATTTTCAGGCGATTGCCGAGGGTGCGCAGCGTGTCGCGGTCACTCTGAGAGACGCTCTTCTCAGGAATACGTGCGATACGGGCCACCACGGACTCAATATCCGCCACGTTAACCGTTTTCTTACGCTTGCTGGCCGGCATCAGGCGCGCTCGCGCCCCTGCTTCATCAATCACGTCAATCGCCTTATCCGGCAGATGACGATCGTTGATGTATTTCACCGCCAGCTCCACCGCCGCACGGACCGCTTTCGCGGTGTAACGCACGTCGTGGTGCGCTTCATACTTCGGCTTCAGACCGTTGATGATCTGCACCGTTTCCTCAACGGACGGTTCGGTCACGTCAATTTTCTGGAAGCGGCGCGCCAGCGCACGGTCTTTTTCGAAGATGTTGCTGAACTCCTGGTAGGTAGTGGAGCCAATCACGCGGATCTTGCCGCTGGAGAGCAGCGGTTTGATCAGGTTAGCGGCATCCACCTGGCCACCGGACGCCGCACCTGCGCCGATGATGGTGTGGATCTCATCGATAAACAGAATGCTGTTGGTGTCCTGCTCCAGCTGTTTTAACAGCGCCTTGAAGCGTTTTTCAAAATCGCCGCGGTATTTGGTGCCCGCCAGCAGCGAGCCAATATCCAGCGAGTAGATGGTGCAATCGGCAATCACTTCCGGCACGTCGCCCTGCACAATGCGCCAGGCCAGACCTTCCGCAATCGCGGTTTTCCCCACGCCTGACTCACCCACCAGCAGCGGGTTGTTTTTGCGGCGACGGCACAGCACCTGGATCGCGCGCTCCAGCTCTTTATCGCGGCCAATCAGCGGGTCGATACCGCCAACGCGAGCAAGCTGGTTAAGATTGGTGGTGAAGTTTTCCATACGATCCTCCCCGCCTGCTTGCTCTTCATTGTTATTGACCTGATTGCTGGAATCCGATGCCTGGTTAGGCTCGTCTTTGCGCGTTCCGTGAGAAATAAAGTTCACCACGTCGAGTCGGCTGACTTCGTGTTTGCGCAGCAGGTAGGCCGCCTGTGACTCCTGCTCGCTGAAGATGGCGACCAGGACGTTTGCGCCAGTCACTTCGCTACGTCCGGAAGACTGGACGTGGAATACCGCGCGCTGCAGCACGCGCTGGAAGCTGAGCGTCGGCTGCGTGTCGCGCTCCTCTTCACTGGCTGGCAGCACCGGTGTGGTTTGTTCGATGAAGGCTTCGAGTTCCTGACGTAGCGCCACCAGATCCACGGAGCAGGCTTCCAGCGCTTCGCGGGCAGATGGGTTGCTAAGCAGTGCGAGCAGTAAATGCTCGACGGTCATAAACTCATGTCGGTGCTCACGCGCTCTGGCGAAAGCCATGTTTAAACTGAGTTCCAGTTCTTGATTGAGCATAGGCACCTCCCCCAATTTTATGCCTTATCAGGCCTTTTCCAGCGTACACAGCAACGGATGCTCGTTCTCCCTCGCATAGTCGTTCACCATCGCCACTTTGGTTTCCGCCACTTCTGCCGTAAAGATGCCGCAGATGGCTTTGCCTCGATAATGAACGGTAAGCATCAGTTGCGTTGCACGTTCTACATCATAAGAAAAGAACTTTTGTAGCACGTCAATAACAAATTCCATCGGCGTGTAATCATCGTTCATTAACATAACTTTATACATAGATGGCGGTTTTAGCGCGTCACGCACTTTATCTTCCGCCAGCTGGTCAAAATCCAGCCAGTCGTTGGTCTTACCCATTTTGCATAACCACTTTGAATCTACCTCAGATGTTAGATAACAATCATCTATTACTGTCATCCGCGATGTCTGTCACAAACCGTTGCAATAGCGTTAACTGCTTCAAACTTTGGTTGATTATTGTCCCATCTCCAGCGCCAAACGCTTGACGACGTCTTTCGTTTCTCTAAATTGTACAAGCGTGAGATGGCGAGGTTTTGAACAGCCCCCACTCCACCACCGGTTCATTCCATCTTAACTTATAAGATTTACGAAGGATGTCGAAGCATGGAAATGGGTACTGTTAAGTGGTTCAACAACGCCAAAGGGTTTGGCTTCATCTGCCCCGAAGGCGGCGGCGAGGATATCTTCGCTCACTATTCCACCATTCAGATGGATGGTTACAGAACGCTCAAAGCCGGGCAGTCCGTCCGGTTCGATGTACACCAGGGACCAAAAGGCAATCATGCAAGCCTTATCGTACCCATTGAAGCAGAGACGGTTGCATAGCGCTCTGTTTTATTGTGTACATCCCGCAGTCAAAATGCCAGCCCGATCGGCTGGCATTTTTATTTTCGGGTTATTCCCGAGCCAGCGCATCCACCGGATCCAGCCGCGCCGCGTTGCGGGCGGGGAGCCAGCCAAACAAAATGCCGGTAAAGGTCGAACATAAAAATGCGGTAATAATGGCGACCGGCGAGAAACCAATCTCCCACCCGGGTAAAAAGAGCTGGAGCGCGAACGCAATCATCATCGAGAGCGCAATCCCCATCGCCCCGCCGACCAGGCACACCAGCACAGCCTCAATCAGAAACTGTTGCAGTACATCACTGGCTCTGGCCCCGACCGCCATGCGGATGCCAATCTCCCGGGTACGTTCCGTGACCGACACCAGCATGATATTCATCACCCCGATGCCGCCGACGACCAGCGAGATCACCGCCACCAGCGTGAGGAACAGCTGAAGAGTACGTGTGGTCTTTTCCGCCGTTTTCAAGAGGCCGTCCATGTTCCAGGTGAAGAAATCCTTCTTCCCGTGGCGCAACGTAAGCAACCGCTCAAGCTGCTGTTCGGCCAGCGCGCTGTCGTAGCCCTCCTTCACGCGCACGGTGATGGAGTTGAGCCATGACTGCCCCATGATCCGCCCGGAAATCGTTGTGTAGGGCAACCAGACGCGCAGGATCTTGCTGCTGCCAAACATCGACTGTTTCTCTTCCGCCACACCAATGACCGTGGCAGGCATGTTGCCGACCAGGATCACTTCACCGACCACACTGGCTTTATTAGGGAAGAGTTGCCTGCGCGAGTTCGCGTCCAGCACCACCACCTGCGCCCTGCCCGCCAGCTGTTCGGCATTAAAGGTCGCCCCTTCGCTGAAGGTCATGCCGTAGACGTTGAAGTAGTCCCCGCTGACGCCGTTGGCGCTGGCGGCAACGTCAACATTCCCTACCCGCAGACGCAGGTTTTGCGAAACGGCTGGCGTGGCGGAGTTTACCCACGGCTGCTTCTGAATCGCTGCCAGATCGTCATACTTTAGCGCCTGCTGATACTGCGGTTCGTCGTCGCCAAAGTCCTTGCCGGGATAGACATCAATGGTATTGGTACCGATGGCGCGAATATCGGCCAGCACCAGCTGCTTGGCGGCGTCGCCCACCACCACAATCGAGACCACCGAGGCGATACCGATGATAATCCCGAGCATGGTCAGCAGGGTGCGCATTTTGTTGGCCGCCATCGCCAGCCAGGCCATGTTCAGCGCTTCACGAAAGCCGCTGGAAAATTGTCCCCAGCCGGTTGAGGCCGGCAGCGCTTCTTTCGGGGCTGCCGCTCTGGACGCACGCGGCGGCGGGTTGCTGACCAGCTCGCCGTCGTGGATCTCAATAATGCGTTCCGCCTGCGCCGCCACCTGCGGATCGTGGGTAACGATGATCACCGTGTGCCCCTGATCGCGAAGCTGGTGGAGGATCGCCATCACTTCTTCACCGGAATGGCTGTCGAGCGCCCCGGTGGGTTCATCCGCGAGGATCACCTGCCCGCCATTCATCAGCGCGCGGGCAATACTCACGCGCTGCTGCTGGCCACCGGACAGCTGCGACGGCTGGTACTCCACGCGTTCAGCCAGCCCGAGACGCGTTAACAGCGTCTTCGCACGCTCAAGACGTTTCTTCCGCTCCACGCCTGCATAGACGGCGGGCACTTCGACGTTTTGCGCCGCGTTCAGGTGTGAGAGCAGGTGGTAACGCTGGAAGATAAAACCAAAATGTTCCCGGCGCAGCTTCGCCAGCGCGTCGCCGTCGAGCGTGGAGACATCCGTCCCGGCCACGCGATAGGTCCCGCTGGTGGGTTTATCCAGGCAGCCGAGAATGTTCATCAGCGTCGATTTACCGGAGCCTGACGCGCCGACAATCGCCACCATCTCGCCCGCTTCCACGCGCAGGGAGATACCTTTCAGCACCTCCACCGGACCGTCGCCCGACGGATAGCTGCGACGGATATCCTTCAGCTCAAGCAGCGCGGTCATTTCGCGGCTCCGGGCAGGCTTTCACTGACAACCACCTCCTCACCTTCTTCCAGCCCTTTCACCACCACCACATCGGTATCATTACGCGCGCCAATCACCACTTCGCGATCGCGCGTCTCGCCGTTGCGCAGCACTTTCACTTTATAGCGATTGTCCCCGGCGGATTCGCCCAGCGCGGAGAGCGGAATGGTGAGCACGTTCTTCACGCCGGTCAGCTGGATATGCACCTGGGCAGTCATATCCAGACGCAGCACGCCCTGTGGGTTTGGCACTTCAAAACGGGCGTAGTAAAAGATAGCGTCGTTAACCTTTTCCGGCGTCGGCAGAATGTCTTTCAGCACGCCTTCATAGCGCGTCTGCGGGTCGCCAAGCACGGTAAACCAGGCGTTCTGCCCCGGTTTCAGATGGATCACATCCGCCTCGGAAACCTGCGCTTTGACCAGCATAGTGCTCATATCCGCCAGCGTCAGAATGTTAGGCGCCTGCTGGGCGGCAATTACCGTCTGCCCCTGCAGCGTGGTGATCTGGGTGACTTCACCGGCCATCGGCGCAACGATTTGCGTGTAGTCGAGGTTGGTTTTCGCCGTGTCGAGCGAGGCCTGATTGCGTTTGATTTGTGCGTCGATGGTGCCAATCTGCGCCTGCTTGACCGCCAGCTCCGTCGTGGCAGTATCTAAATCCTGCTTCGAAATGGCCTGGGTTTTTGCCAGCGCCTGCTGACGGGTCAGCGTGACCTGGGCCAGATTACGTTCAGCCAGCGCCTGAGCACGCTGGGCGCGAAGCTCCATCAGCGTGGCTTCCACCTCGCGGATCTGGTTCTCGGCCTGTTCAGGATCGATAACACCCAGCAGCTGGCCTTTTTTTACCTTATCACCGATCTCTACCGACAGCGTTTTCAGCTGGCCGCTGACCTGAGCGCCAACGTCAACCTTGCGCAATGCATCAAGCTTGCCCGTCGCCAGGACGTTTTGCTGCAGTTCGCCGGGGCGAACGATCAGTGTCCGGTACTGCGGCACCGGTGCGTTAAGCACCTGCCATAACCAGAATCCACCGACTAAAATCACGACCGCCAGCAGCAGAAATAGCGTTCTGCGTTTTCCCTTGAGGTTCATAAATATTCCAAATAAATGTTCTGGCAATAATAAATGTTGATTCTATCTAAACGACTCCTTAACGAAACCCCTGTTCTCCGAAATCGTCCTAATTTGTTGACGAGATGTTGATATTCCTCTTGTTGAAATAGTGATATTCCAAAAGATTCAGGATTTATCATGTCTTCCATCGTCGATACGCCTTATTCCCCCCTGACGCAGCCTGCCTCCGGCTGGCAGCTTTTCAAAAACCTGGCTTTGGGTAAGCTTACCCCAGGACTGGCATGGCAGAATCCGGCTTATCGGCGCAAGTTCGTGTTACGGTCGCTTGCGGCTCCCGTCACCACCTCTCGCCTGTTGACGCGCCTGGCAAAACAGCCGCGTCTGATGCAGATATTACAAGCTCAGCCGGGGCTGCCCTGCCGGATGCACCGCCCGTGGCTGACGGTGAACATGGAACGTCAGCACGCGCTGGAGTCTCTTAACTGGCACTATCAGATCATGAGCCGCCAGCTTCCGGCGACGCTGCTGCAGGGCTATCTTTCGAAGCAGGGTGCCACGCTGCTGACCTTAACCGGTAAAGATGAACAGCACTTTACCGTTCGCCTGTGTGCTGATGCGTTTATGGATAAAGAGGGAGAAGCCACCCTCGTCTTCTGCGACGATCAAAACACAGTCCTGGCGGAGATAACCTTCACGCTCTGCCCTTTTGCCGGAAAATCGACGCTGTTCATTGGCGGTTTGCAGGGCGCAAAAGCGCATGTTCCCCATGAGCGGATCCAGAAAGCGACGAAGGCCTGTCATGGGCTGTTCCCGAAACGTCTGCTGGTTGAAACCGCCATGACGCTCGGCGCCGCTTTCCCGGTCGAACAGATTGTCGCCGTCAGTAACGACACCCATATTTATCGCAGCTGGCGTTACCGCAAGAAAAAAGAGGGAAAACTGCTGGCTGATTATGACAGCTTCTGGCTCTCCCTCGGCGGTGAAAAGCAGGATAGCGGTAACTTTATGCTGCCGCTTGTCATGCCGCGTAAACCGATGGAAGAGATCGCGAGCAAAAAACGTTCCGAATATCGCCGTCGCTACGAACTGCTGGACAGCCTGATTCAGCAGGTGAATCAGGCGACCCGAGGTTAATCCGCCCTCCCGCGTGCCAGCCACAGTACGCGGGAGAACATCTTCCTCAGCAGAGTGGGCACCGCCTCCACGCCCCGCCTTCCCGCTTCCGTCGCCACTTCAATCGCGAGATCCGGTTTTGACGAACGGTGTATCGCTTTGGCGATCACGCGGCGCATGTTCATCGGAACATCGACCGGCACCATCGCAATGCGGTGGAACACATCGTCAAACCCCTGACGATACATAAAGTGCTCCATGTCCATCGCGGGGAGCATGGTTAAATGGTCGCGCTCTTCTTCCCGTTCATTATTCAGCAGGCTACGCACGGTCGAGGCATACTTTTTACCCGCCTCGTCACCGTCCACCAGCACATGCCATTCAATACCCATCCGGCGGGCAAATTTTATCAGCGGTTTTAATCCCGACTGGGCAAATTCGATCACCTTAATGCCTTCCGCATCAAAATGGTGCCCACACTGACGCGCCAGTTCGTTGATGACCCAGGTCTCCGTTTCCCCTTCCACCAGCAGCCAACAGCGGGCAAAAAGTGACGACGCGCGATTAAAACGAATATGAAACGCGATGCGCCGCCCGTCTTCGGCATTTAAACCGCCAGGCCCGAGGCGGTACGCGGAGACCCGCGAAGACTCGCGCACCAGACGGCAGATATGCTCAACCGGCGTCATGGATAATAGCTCACCAGAATTGGTGGTCGTAATCCGCTGGAGCGGCAGCAAATTCAGCAGATGCCACGCCACCGAGAGCATGATGGGGTGAAGCCGCGTTTCAGGGTCTTCCACCAGCAGCAACGGGCGGGCATCCCGGTCAAGACGCACGGTGCCTTTAGCCTGCAAAAGTGTTGAAAACAGCCCCAGCAGAATCACCCGATGGGTACGACCGCCGGGCCGGTCGATCATCCGGTTGATGATGTCGAGATAGCGCCAGCTGCGTTGTTCATCATGAGAGCGACGGCGCATCAGCCGGTGGCGCGACTCCGATGTCCCCTGCTCGGAAAAATAGTGCTCCAGCAGTTGTACCATCGCGGACAACCCCTGGCGAATCTGACCATCGGTCAGGTTTTGCGGACGCGACACCAGCTCACGCGCCAGAAAATCCAGCTCGCGGGCGGTGACTTCCACCTCCGGCATATTCGGTACCGTGCCGTTACGGATACGCCGCATAAAGCGCGCATCACGCAACCGCAATACCGGCGTCAGGCGGGTCAGGTGGCGAGCCAAATCGTCGATGTTGTCCAGTGGGATCGGGTTGGCTTTTTCATCAAGAAACTCGCGCAGGGTCAGGACCCCTTCGTTTTCCGCCATCTCGCCTTCCAGGCGATAGAAAATCCGGTGGAAATCATCGTCACAGGGCACCCAACAGGGTGACAGCGGTCGGAAGCGACGCACGCGGTGACGGCCTGGCTCGGATTCACGGAACGTCAGGATAATATGCAGGTGCTTCTCGCGTCCCGTCACGTCCCCGGGCGGGAACCAGAAATCGTCGTGGACAAAGTGATACAGATCGTCTTCGGGGGAAAGCAGTAACGTCAGCGCATCGAGCAGGCTGGACTTACCCCACGCGTTCTCGCCGATCAGGACGTTGTTCTGCTCAAGCTGCAGCGACAGGCGGTTAATACCGCGAAACCCGACAATTTCCACACGTTCGAGAAGCATAAATCCCCCGCGAAATGAACACTTTTTCCTTTAAGTTATCAGCAGTATAGCGGGAGGAATCTTGTCACGACAGCATAACATTCACCCTGAGAAGAATTGGTCTATGCTCTATTTACCGCTCATTTGAACAAGGAATGACATCACATTGCCTTAAATCAAATTTATCGAATTTATTTAAGTGGCGAAGGGATGTTGTTGGTTTCTAAAATACGGGCTCTTTGAGTCGTCATCCCTTTATGGCGATATATCCCGCCCGCGGGAAAGCGCGCGGAAATTATTTGAGGTGGTTATGTTTAGAAAATTGGCTGCAGAATGTTTTGGTACATTCTGGCTGGTATTTGGTGGCTGCGGTAGCGCCGTTCTGGCAGCAGCGTTCCCGGAATTAGGCATTGGTTTTGTCGGCGTCGCGCTGGCGTTTGGCTTAACCGTATTAACCATGGCCTTCGCCGTGGGGCATATTTCGGGTGGTCATTTTAACCCGGCTGTGACGTTAGGTTTATGGGCGGGCGGTCGTTTCCCCGCTAAAGACGTCATTGGCTACATCGTGGCGCAGGTGGTGGGCGGTATTATTGCGGCTGGCGTTCTGTACGTTATTGCCAGCGGTAAGGCCGGCTTTGACGCGGCCGCCAGCGGCTTCGCCTCAAACGGCTTTGGCGAGCACTCGCCGGGCGGTTACTCCATGCTGTCTGCCATCGTGATTGAAATAGTGCTGACCGCGGGCTTCCTGCTGGTGATCCACGGCGCCACCGACAAACACGCGCCTGCTGGCTTTGCCCCGATTGCTATTGGTCTGGCGCTGACGCTTATCCACCTGATTTCAATTCCGGTCACCAACACCTCCGTTAACCCGGCACGCAGTACCGCCGTCGCCATCTTCCAGGGCGGCTGGGCGCTTGAGCAGCTGTGGCTGTTCTGGGTGATGCCAATTATCGGCGGTATTCTGGGCGGCGTGCTGTATCGCACCCTGCTGGAAAAACGCGATTAATCTTTCCCTCCCTCTCCCCGTGGGAGAGGGACGGGGTGATGGCAACAGACCGCACATACAAGCCGGGTAAGGCGTAGCCGCCACCCGGCTTTCTTTTGCCGCTTTACTGAATAGCCTTTATTGGGTAGTGTCTCTGGCGCTCAACAGACACTCAAAAGGACCGGCTGTTCATGTTTTCAGGACTCCTCATTATTCTGCTGCCCCTGATTGCGGGCTACCTTATTCCGCTGCGTCAGGAATCCGCATTACGGCTTATCAACCGTTTTCTCAGCGGGATTGTTTACCTCATTCTTTTCTTTATGGGGATCAGCCTGGCCTTCCTGGATAACCTGTCCGCGAATTTACTCTCCATTTTGCATTATTCAGCCGTCACGGTTACGGTTATTTTGCTGTGCAATATTGCCGCACTGCTGTGGCTGGAACGCACTATTCCCTGGAAAAACCATCACCACCAGGAAAAGCTGCCCTCCCGTATTGCGATGGCACTTGAGTCATTAAAACTCTGCGGCGTCGTGGTGCTCGGTTTTCTTCTGGGTCTCACCGGATGGGCATTTTTACAGCACGCGACAGAAGCCAGTGAATATACCCTGATCTTCCTGCTGTTCCTGATTGGTATCCAGCTGCGAAATAACGGCATGACCCTGAAACAGATTGTCCTCAACCGTCGGGGAATGATTATTGCCGTAATGGTTGTCGCCAGCTCAATGGTGGCGGGTGTGATTAATGCTTTTATTCTCGATCTGCCGCTGAAAACCGGCCTGGCAATGGCCTCCGGATTTGGCTGGTACTCCCTTTCCGGTATTCTGCTGACTGAATCATTCGGTCCGGTGATCGGCAGCGCCGCCTTCTTTAACGATCTGGCGCGTGAGCTGATTGCCATTATGCTGATCCCGGGGCTGGTTCGCCGCAGTCGCTCTACCGCACTGGGTCTGTGCGGCGCGACGTCGATGGACTTTACCCTGCCGGTGCTTCAGCGCTCAGGCGGGCTGGAAATGGTGCCCGCAGCCATCGTGCACGGCTTTATTTTGAGTTTGCTGGTTCCCATTCTGATGGCTTTCTTTTCTGCCTGATACTTCTTTGGCGGTAGGGTGCCTGCCGCCAAAATTGCGCTAAATCAATCTCCCTCTATTTTGTAGCAGAAAGCGCTTTTCACCGTTCTGGCACAGGCATAATCTTAAACATGTATATCAAATATAACTTTAACAGGTGTGATTATGTTTTGTGTGCAATGTGAACAAACCATCCGTACCCCGGCAGGCAATGGCTGCTCTTACGCGCAGGGTATGTGCGGCAAAACCGCAGAAACATCAGACCTGCAGGACCTGCTGATTGCTGCCCTGCAAGGCCTTTCCGCATGGGCATTCAAAGCCCGCGAATACGGCATCGTCGACCACTATGTCGACAGCTTCGCGCCGCGCGCATTCTTCTCTACGCTGACCAACGTTAACTTTGATTCCCCTCGCATCGTCGGCTATGCCCGTGAAGCTATCGCCCTGCGTGAAGCGCTGAAAGCGCAGTGCCTGAACGCTGATGCTAACGCTCGCGTGGACAACCCGATGTCAGAACTCCAGCTGGCGAGTGATGACCTGGGCGACCTCCAGCGTCAGGCGGCAGACTTTACCCCGAATAAAGACAAAGCGGCGATTGGCGAGAACATTCTCGGCCTGCGCCTGCTGTGCCTGTACGGTCTGAAAGGCGCAGCGGCGTATATGGAGCACGCGCACGTTCTCGGTCAGTACGACAACGATATCTACGCGCAGTACCACAAAATCATGGCGTGGCTGGGTACCTGGCCTGCCGATATGAACGCCCTGCTTGAGTGCTCAATGGAAATCGGCCAGATGAACTTCCGCGTGATGAGCATTCTGGATGCCGGTGAAACCAGCACCTACGGCCACCCGACGCCAACGCAGGTCAACGTGAAGGCGACCGAGGGTAAATGTATCCTGATCTCCGGTCATGACCTGAAAGACCTCTACAACCTGCTGAAGCAGACTGAAGGCACTGGCGTCAACGTTTATACCCACGGCGAAATGCTGCCTGCGCACGGCTACCCGGAGCTGCGTAAATTCAAACATCTGATCGGTAACTACGGCAGCGGCTGGCAGAACCAGCAGGTGGAGTTCGCCCGCTTCCCTGGCCCTATCGTGATGACCTCTAACTGCATCATCGACCCTACCGTGGGCGCGTATGACGACCGCATCTGGACCCGCAGCATCGTCGGCTGGCCGGGCGTGAGCCACCTCGAAGGCGACGATTTCGGTCCGGTTATTGCCCAGGCGCAGCAAATGGCGGGCTTCCCGTACAGCGAAATTCCGCATCTGATCACCGTCGGCTTCGGCCGAGAAACCCTGCTCGGCGCCGCAGATTCGCTGATCGATCTCGTCAGCCGTGAAAAGCTGCGCCACATCTTCCTCGTCGGCGGCTGCGACGGCGCGCGCGGTGAGCGTAACTACTTCACCGATTTCGCCACCAGCGTACCGGACGATTGCCTGATCCTGACCCTGGCCTGCGGTAAATACCGTTTCAACAAGCTGGACTTCGGCAATATAGAAGGTCTGCCGCGCCTGATCGATGCGGGCCAGTGTAACGATGCTTACTCGGCCATTATTCTGGCGGTTACCCTGGCGGAGAAACTGGGCTGTGGCGTGAACGACCTGCCGCTGTCGCTGGTGCTTTCGTGGTTTGAGCAGAAAGCGATCGTCATCCTGCTGACCCTGCTCTCTCTGGGCGTGACTAACATCGTGACCGGCCCGACCGCGCCAGGCTTCCTGACGCCGGACCTGCTGGCCGTGCTGAACGAAAAATTCGGCCTGCGCTCCGTCACCAACGTTGAAGATGATATGAAGCAGCTGCTGAGCGCGTAAGGAGTTATTCATGACCATGCCAACCTCACAATGTCCGTGGCGGATGCAGGTTCATCACATCCACCAGGAGACGCCGGATGTGTGGACGCTCTCACTGATTTGCCACGATTACTATCCGTACCGTGCCGGTCAGTATGCGCTGGTCAGTGTCCGCCATTCGGCGGACACCCTGCGTGCCTACACGATCTCCTCAACGCCGGGCGTGAGCGAATACATCACGCTTACCATTCGCCGTATTGATGACGGTGCCGGCTCGCAGTGGCTGACCCGTGACGTGAAGCGCGGAGACTATATCTGGCTGTCAGACGCCCAGGGCGATTTCACCTGTGACGACAAGGCGGAAGATAAATTCCTGCTGCTGGCGGCGGGCTGTGGCGTCACGCCGATTATGTCCATGCGCCGCTGGCTGGCGAAAAACCGTCCGCATGCCGACGTGCAGGTGATCTTTAGCGTTCGCTCTCCGGAAGATGTTATTTTTGCCGAGGAGTGGCGTAATTATCCGGTAACACTGGTGGCAGAACACAATGCGGTCCACGGTTTTGTGCCCGGTCGTCTGAGCCGCGAGCTGCTGCAAAGCGTGCCGGATATTGCGCACCGTACCGTGATGACCTGCGGCCCGGCGCCTTACATGGATATCGTCGAGAAAGAAGTGAAGGCGCTTGGCGTGACCCGCTTCTTCAAGGAGCAATTCTTCACGCCGGTAGCGGAGGCGGCAACCAGCGGGATTCAGTTTACTAAGCTACAGCCTGCGCAGACCTTCTTTGGCCGCGTGGGAACGACTTTGCTGGAGGCACTCGAAAGCAATAAGGTGCCGGTAGTGGCCGCCTGCCGTGCGGGCGTATGCGGTTGCTGTAAGACGAAAGTGGTTTCAGGTGAATACACTGTCACCAGTACCATGACGCTCTCCGACGCGGAAATTGCCGAAGGTTACGTGCTGGCGTGCTCATGCCATCCGCAGGGGGATCTGGTCCTCGCATAATCTGACGCGGTGCCCCGTTTTTGCCGGGTGGCACTGCGTTTACCCGGCCTACCTTGTAGGGGCTGGATCGTCGTAGGCCCGGTAAGCGCTAGCGCCACCGGGCTTATAATCAGGCGGCACAGTGTTTGTGCCGAACAACATGTGGTTGCTGCGTGTACGGCAGTGAACGTTCACCTTCAACCGAATTAACCGACAGTTCCTTTCTAAGCTGCCTGTACGGCAGTGAACTGGCGGTATCAAAATTCAAGCCATGAGTGATGTTTTCTAAGCTGCCTGTACGGCAGTGAACAAAATCATCCGTGTGTCTAACGAACTGTTGCATTTCTAAGCTGCCAGTACGGCAGTGAACTACATCGAACCGGTGAAGGTGATCGGCTCACTTTTCTAAGCTGCCTGTACGGCAGTGAACGTGCTGATGCTGATGGATGAATTCGCCGTTATTTTCTAAGCTGCCTGTACGGCAGTGAACATTTTAGAAGATTTAACCCGGAGATTCGGCAGTTTCTAAGCTGCCTGTACGGCAGTGAACCGTCCGTTTCCGGTATTGGTTCGTTCGATTCTTTTCTAAGCTGCCTGTACGGCAGTGAACGTTTCAGTGCGAGTTTGTGCCGCGGCGCCTATTTTCTTAGCTGCCTGTACGGCAGTGAACAAGCCGCAGGAAGCGATAATCTTCCAACCTCATTTCTAAGCTGCCTGTACGGCAGTGAACCTGAGAGTAACGGTATTCGGCGTAACGTTCCTTTTCTAAGCTGCCTGTACGGCAGTGAACGCATTTTCCGCCTGTGCGGTGTAGGCGTTGCTTTTCTAAGCTGCCTGTACGGCAGTGAACAAACCAGTTTTCCGAAGAGTTAGAGTTTTCGTTTTCTAAGCTGCCTGTACGGCAGTGAACGTCTTGCCCGTTGTCATACGCACCACTCATGCCTTTCTAAGCTGCCTGTACGGCAGTGAACCAACCACGACCGGGAACCCTTCCACCTTCACTTTTCTAAGCTGCCTGTACGGCAGTGAACCCGTCGCCATCGGCAGCAGATCGCCCCCGGGCTTTCTAAGCTGCCTGTACGGCAGTGAACAGATGGAGTGGTACGCCAGCCAGGGCTTCATTTTTCTAAGCTGCCTGTACGGCAGTGAACGCAAATGATTCCCGGTCATCACTTCGGCGTGATTTCTAAGCTGCCTGTACGGCAGTGAACCAGTCCCTTTTGTTTTTTCACTGAAATAGCGATTTCTAAGCTGCCTGTACGGCAGTGAACCTTTTTACTACGGGTTTTTTGCGGCCGGATTCTTTCTAAGCTGCCTGTACGGCAGTGAACCCAGTGACTAACCGTCATTAGCATGGCCAATCTTTCTAAGCTGCCTGTACGGCAGTGAACTTATATCGACCACTTCTAAGTTCGTCGCTACTTTTCTAAGCTGCCTGTACGGCAGTGAACATCGCTGTGCAAGATGAGCCCGCATTTTTAATTTTCTAAGCTGCCTGTACGGCAGTGAACGTTCCTGATAGCCAAACACATCATTATCAACCTTTCTAAGCTGCCTGTACGGCAGTGAACATGAGTGTCGGAACGTAACTCTCTCTTTTTATTTTCTAAGCTGCCTGTACGGCAGTGAACGATGGAAATATGGCGATCTCGCTGATTATTTTTTTCTAAGCTGCCTGTACGGCAGTGAACAGCGTGCAAACGCGCACGAAAGATTTACGTAATTTCTAAGCTGCCTGTACGGCAGTGAACCTTTTAAGTGGCCTTATTACGGTTCCGGTCCATTTCTAAGCTGCCTGTACGGCAGTGAACGAAGACATCCATCAGGAATGCCGGCTCATCCTTTTCTAAGCTGCCTGTACGGCAGTGAACTACCACGCCATTATTTTTGGTTACGACTTTCCTTTCTAAGCTGCCTGTACGGCAGTGAACACATGCCTGAGCGCAATCTGCTGCTGCATGACTTTCTAAGCTGCCTGTACGGCAGTGAACTAACGCCACTGCGCCAGTACGCAGGATACAACTTTCTAAGCTGCCTGTACGGCAGTGAACTGTCTGTTAACTATTACAAAGTCTCGCTGAATTTTCTAAGCTGCCTGTACGGCAGTGAACGCCAGCGTAATCACCGGCGTTGAGTTTTCGCATTTCTAAGCTGCCTGTACGGCAGTGAACTCGACCCGGCGAGTGATTTGCTGATCTCGGTTTTTCTAAGCTGCCTGTACGGCAGTGAACGCCGCGAAGTATCCGACAAATCGTCCTTCGATTTTCTAAGCTGCCTGTACGGCAGTGAACAAATCCATTTTCACACGCAAAGCCCGCGCGCTTTTCTAAGCTGCCTGTACGGCAGTGAACTCGTCGGCGTTGTAGAGGTGGTTCGCAATAACTTTCTAAGCTGCCTGTACGGCAGTGAACTTTTCACCTTCGCTGTACCCTTCCAGCAAATTTTTCTAAGCTGCCTGTACGGCAGTGAACATTCCATGGCCGTGCCGGTGATGCGCTGGATTTTTCTAAGCTGCCTGTACGGCAGTGAACTGTGCCGTCTGTCCGAAGGTGTTCCCCATTTCTTTCTAAGCTGCCTGTACGGCAGTGAACTCCGATTCGGTCTCAGAGATTCAGCAGCTTCTTTTCTAAGCTGCCTGTACGGCAGTGAACTGGAACAATCTACACCTATCACGTTGTCAGATAAAGAAATTACCTAAAAAGTCGTCTCGATCCCTTTTTTCTTCACATACATTTCAGCACTATAAAATCAATAAGTTACAAACAGCCAATAAAAAAGGGTCCATAGACCCTTTCCTTCATACCAGAGCCCAAACCTCAACGCCACGCCGGTGCTTTCCCCAGCGCAAACCGCCCAGCCCCTAAAAATGCCACTGCCAGCGAGCCAATAAAGAAGTACACCAGGCTTTCAATCGCCCATGCTCCAACCTTATCGAGGGCGAACGTTTCACCCATTCCTACCATAAGCCATGCCACAATCATCGTAAACGCCAGCATCAGCGCGGCCGGGCGCGTAAAGAGCCCGACAATAATCAACATCGGTGCCACCACTTCGCCAATCAACACGCCATAAGCGATAAACCCCGGCAACCCTTTTTCCACCAGCATGCCGCTGATAAAGCCCACGCCGCCGAATAACTTGTGCAAACCGTGAAAGAGCATCAACCCACCGACGGCAAGTCGTAACAAGAGTTTGCCAAGATCGTCGCACGATAGCTTTTCATTAACAGCAATTAACAATGATTTAACCATTTGAAATGATTCCTGTTTTCACCTGAGTCAGCACCAGATTATGCCGAATTATCGCGCAAGGAAACCCTGTTAATTGAGGGGTGTTGAGCAGGCAATACAGCGACTTTCTTCTAAGCTTGTAAGCGATATCACAAAAAGGAGAAGGACACCCATGAAACAAACCGTGGCTGCATATATAGCGAAAACCCTGGAACAGGCTGGCGTGAAACGTATCTGGGGCGTAACCGGCGATTCCCTTAACGGACTGAGCGACAGCCTTAACAAAATGAAAACCATTGAATGGATGCCGACCCGCCATGAAGAGGTCGCTGCATTTGCCGCGGGAGCCGAAGCGCAGCTCACCGGTGAACTGGCCGTGTGTGCAGGCTCGTGCGGGCCAGGTAACCTGCATCTGATCAACGGTCTGTTTGACTGCCACCGTAACCACGTGCCGGTGCTGGCGATTGCCGCCCATATCCCCTCTTCCGAAATCGGTAGCGGCTATTTTCAGGAGACGCATCCGCAGGAGCTGTTCCGTGAATGCAGCCACTATTGCGAACTGGTTTCATCCCCGGAGCAGATCCCGCAGGTTCTGGCAATCGCCATGCGCAAGGCGGTGCTGAACCGCGGCGTGTCGGTGGTCGTTATCCCGGGTGATGTGGCCCTCAAGGCCGCACCAGAAGGGGCCAGCACCCACTGGTATCACGCCCCGCAGCCTGTGGTGAAGCCTGCGGAAGAAGAACTGAAAAAGCTGGCGCAGCTGCTGCGTTACTCCAGCAATATTGCCCTGATGTGCGGTAGCGGCTGCGCGGGTGCGCACAAGGAGCTACTTGAATTCGCGGGTAAACTAAAAGCCCCCATTGTTCACGCCCTGCGCGGCAAAGAGCACGTCGAGTACGACAACCCCTACGATGTGGGAATGACCGGGCTGATCGGTTTCTCCAGCGGGTTCCACACCATGATGAACGCCGACACGCTGATTTTACTCGGTACCCAGTTCCCTTACCGCGCGTTTTACCCGACGGATGCCAAAATCATTCAGATCGATATCAATCCGGCCAGCATCGGCGCGCACAGCAAGGTGGATATGGCGCTGGTAGGCGATATTAAATCCACCCTGGCCGCCCTGCTGCCGCTGCTCGAGGAGAAAACGGATCGCGCGTTTCTTGATAAAGCCCTCAGTGACTACCGCGATGCCCGTAAGGGGCTGGACGATCTCGCCAAACCAAGCGACAAAGCCATCCACCCGCAGTACCTGGCACAGCAGATCAGTCATTTCGCTGACGACGACGCCATTTTTACCTGCGACGTCGGCACGCCAACCGTCTGGGCAGCACGCTACCTGAAGATGAACGGCAAACGCCGCCTGCTGGGTTCGTTCAACCACGGCTCGATGGCCAACGCCATGCCGCAGGCGCTGGGCGCAAAAGCGACGGCACCGGAACGTCAGGTGGTGGCCATGTGCGGCGACGGCGGGTTTAGCATGCTCATGGGTGATTTTCTCTCCGTGGTACAGATGAAGCTGCCGCTCAAAATCGTGGTCTTCAACAACAGCGTACTGGGCTTTGTGGCGATGGAGATGAAGGCCGGTGGTTATCTGACGGACGGTACCGAACTGCATGACACCAACTTCGCGCGCATTGCCGAGGCGTGCGGCATCACCGGTATTCGCGTGGAAAAAGCGTCTGACGTGGATGAAGCCCTGCAGCGCGCCTTCTCTATCGACGGTCCGGTGCTGGTGGATGTGGTAGTCGCCAAAGAAGAGCTGGCTATTCCACCGCAAATCAAGCTGGAACAGGCGAAAGGTTTTAGCCTCTATATGCTGCGCGCCATCATCAGCGGCCGCGGTGATGAAGTGATCGAACTGGCAAAAACCAACTGGCTCAGGTAAAACATTTCACGTGACCTCTTAAAATAAAGGGATGTGAAATGATTGATTTGCGTAGTGATACCGTTACCCGCCCGAGCCGTGCCATGCTCGAAGAGATGATGGCCGCCCCGGTCGGGGACGACGTCTACGGCGATGACCCGACGGTCAACGCGTTACAGCGCTATGCGGCAGAGCTGAGTGGCAAGGAGGCCGCGCTGTTCCTGCCGACCGGCACGCAGGCGAACCTCGTGGCGCTGCTCAGCCACTGCGAGCGCGGCGAAGAGTATATTGTCGGCCAGGGCGCGCATAACTATCTCTACGAAGCCGGCGGTGCGGCGGTGCTTGGCAGCATCCAGCCGCAGCCGATTGACGCCGCGCCGGACGGTACACTCCCGCTCGATAAGGTCGCGGCAAAAATCAAAGCCGACGATATTCATTTCGCCCGCACGAAACTGCTCAGTCTGGAAAATACCCACAACGGTAAAGTGCTGCCGCGCGAGTACCTGAAAGCGGCATGGGACTTCACCCGCGAGCGCAAGCTCGGCCTGCACGTTGACGGTGCGCGCATTTTTAACGCCGTAGTGGCGTACGGCTGCGAGCTGAAAGAGATTACGCAATATTGCGACTCGTTCACCATTTGCCTCTCCAAAGGGCTGGGTACGCCGGTGGGTTCCCTGCTGGTCGGCAATGCGGATTACATCAAGCGCGCCAACCGCTGGCGTAAGATGACCGGCGGCGGCATGCGCCAGGCCGGTATTCTGGCGGCAGCGGGTCTGTATGCTCTCAAAAATAACGTGGCGCGCCTGAAAGACGATCACGATAACGCCGCATGGATGGCCACACAGCTGCGCGAGATCGGTGCGGACGTGATGCGCCACGACACCAACATGCTGTTCATTCGCGTGGGCGACGAACATGCCGCTGCGCTGGGCGAATTTATGAAAGCGCGCGGCGTGCTGATCAACGCCTCTCCAGTGGTGCGTCTGGTCATGCACCTCGACGTGAACCGCGAACAGCTGGCAGAGGTGGTGAAACACTGGCAGGCGTTTTTACAGCGCTAAGGAGCCTCACGTGCCGCAACGCATTCTGGTGCTGGGCGCCAGCGGGTATATCGGTCAGCATCTCACCACGGCATTGAGCCAGCGGGGACATCAGGTGCTGGCAGCGGCACGCAACACCGACCGCCTGCAAAAGCTGGCGTTGCCGGGCGTCACCTGCCACAACGTTGACCTCAACTGGCCGAAGGCGCTTCCCGCGCTGCTGGAAGAGGTCGACACGCTTTACTACCTGGTCCACAGCATGGGCGAAGGCGGCGATTTTATCGCCCACGAGCGACAGGTGGCGTTGAACGTCCGCGATGCCCTGCTGCAAACGCCGGTGAAGCAGGTGATTTTTTTAAGTTCGCTCCAGGCGCCTGAGAGCGAGCAGTCCGATCACCTGCGCGCGCGCCAGCTGACGGCGGACACCCTCCGCGGGGCGAATATCCCCGTCACCGAACTGCGCGCAGGGATCATCGTCGGCGCGGGCTCAGCCGCTTTTGAAGTGATGCGCGATATGGTCTACAACCTGCCGGTACTGACGCCGCCGCGCTGGGTCCGCTCGCGCACCACGCCGATTGCGCTGGAGAACTTGCTCCACTATCTGGTGGCATTGCTCGATCACCCGGCGGAGCAACACCGGGTGCTTGAAGCAGCAGGCCCTGAAGTGCTGAGCTATCAGCAGCAGTTCGAACATTTCATGCGCGTCAGCGGACGCCGCCGCTGGCTGATCCCCATCCCCTTCCCGACCCGCTGGATCTCAGTCTGGTTTTTAAATGTGATCACCTCCGTGCCGCCGACCACCGCCAAAGCGCTGATTCAGGGGCTGAAACACGATCTGCTGGCGGACGATCGCGAGCTGCGCGCCTTAATCCCTCAGGATCTGATCCGGTTTGACGACGCGGTACGCAATACGCTGAAAGAAGAAGAGCAGCTGGTGAACTCCAGCGACTGGGGTTATGACGCGCAGGCCTTTGCCCGCTGGCGGCCGGAGTACGGTTATTACCCGAAACAGGCGGGCTGCACGGTAAAAACCTCTGCCAGCCTTGAGGCGCTGTGGGAAGTGGTGAACCAAATTGGCGGCAAAGAACGTTATTTCTTCGGCAATCTTCTCTGGCAAACGCGTGGGACAATGGATCTGCTGGTGGGGCACAGGCTGGCGAAAGGCCGCCCGGCGCGCCCGTTTCTTGAGGTGGGCGACGCGGTGGACAGCTGGAAAGTGATCATCGTCGAGCCGGAAAAGCAGCTGGCGTTGTTATTCGGTATGAAAGCGCCGGGGCTGGGGCGACTCTGCTTCACCCTTAAGGATAAAGGCGATCACCGGGAACTGGACGTCCGCGCCTGGTGGCACCCGCACGGGATGCCCGGCCTGTTTTACTGGCTGTTCATGATCCCCGCCCATCTTTTTATCTTCCGGGGAATGGCGAAACGAATTGCGCAACTGGCAGAACAAAAAACGAAAATAACTCATTAAAACGCTTTTTCTTTCACCTTTCCCATTGCATAGCGCCGTAATTCACGAAAGAATGCGCACGAAATTCTTTTTCAACACAGTGGATTGATATGAAGGTACTGGTTACCGGGGCGACCAGCGGCTTAGGCCGAAATGCGGTCGAATTTCTGCGCAACAAGGGCATTAGCGTCAGGGCTACCGGTCGCAACGAGGCGATGGGAAAACTGCTGCAAAAAATGGGCGCAGAGTTCGTCCATGCCGACCTGACGGAGCTGGTCTCCTCGCAGGCGAAGGTGATGCTCGCCGGAATCGATACGCTGTGGCACTGCTCCAGTTTTACCTCTCCGTGGGGGACCCAGGAAGCCTTCGATCTCGCCAACGTGCGGGCCACCCGCCGTCTGGGCGAATGGGCCGTTGCCTGGGGGGTACGTAACTTTATTCATATCTCCTCCCCATCGCTCTATTTCGACTATCACCACCATCGCGATGTGCAGGAAGATTTCCGTCCGGCACGCTTTGCCTGTGAATTTGCGCGCAGCAAGGCGGCCAGTGAAGAGGTGATCGACCTGCTGGCGCAGTCGAACCCGCACACCCGTTTTACGATACTGCGTCCGCAGAGCCTGTTCGGACCGCACGACAAAGTGTTTATTCCGCGCCTGGCGCAGATGATGCATCACTACGGCAGCGTGCTGCTGCCACGCGGTGGCGATGCGCTGGTGGATATGACCTATTACGAAAACGCCGTCCACGCCATGTGGCTGGCCAGCCAGTCGGACTGCGATAAGCTGATCTCTGGTCGCGCCTATAACATCACCAACGGCGAACCCTGTACGCTACGCAGCATTGTGCAGCGGCTGATTGATGAACTGCAGATCGACTGCCGCATCCGTTCTGTCCCCTACCCCATGCTTGACATGATTGCCCGCAGCATGGAGCGATTTGGCAGTAAAGCGGCCAAAGAACCTGCGCTGACGCATTACGGTGTCTCAAAACTCAACTTTGATTTCACGCTGGATATTTCACGCGCAGAGAACGAACTGGGGTATCGGCCGGTGGTGACGCTGGATGAAGGGATTGTGCGCACGGCGGCGTGGTTACGGGATCACGGCAAACTGCACCGCTAGCCTGTTGCCTGGTGGCGGCTTCGCCTTACCGGGCCTACAACTGCACCGTACCGCTGGAAAGGGTGCAAAAACTAAAACGGCAACCTTTCGGTTGCCGTTTGCTTTTACAGAGCTGTCCAGGCATCAGACCATGCCAGACCAGCGCCCGGTTCATAGTATGCCGGGGCGTTGTTACACCAGCCGCTGTACGGGAACGGTTTGCACTGGAACAGTTTACCGTGGTTGTTCACGATATCACCGGCCTTGTACTTGCTGTTCGCGCTCCACGCCGCGTAATCGCCAGACGTGCCTTCGTCCTGAGACGGTGCTGCTTTGGCTTTCACGTTCAGCAGATAAGAGGTCGTGCTGCTCAACTCACCGTCGCTCACGGTCAGGCTGATTTCAATCTGCTGAGCCGTTGCAGACTCTGGAGCAGTAAAGGTGACAACCGCTTTATCCTGACCGGTTACGGTCTGACCGTCCTGGGAACGCCAGGTGTAGGTCAGCGCGTTGCCGTCTGCATCGGTAGAACCTTCCGCGCTCAGAGAGACATGTGCACCCGCCTCAACGGCGCCGATTGGACCCGCGATATGCGCCACCGGCGCGTGATTCACCACAGCAGGTTCAGCCGGGGTTTCATCCGGAACTGGCGCTGGCGCCGGCGTTTCGTCTTCTGACGGCGTAGGCGTTGGCGTTACCGGGGTTTCATCCGGCGTAACGGAACCGTCGTCGTTAACGATGTTCACGTTAAAGAACTTCTGCACGCACTTGCTGTAATCACCCTCTTTGAACGCGCTGAACGGCGTCTGGTAACCAACGAGCTGGCAAGAGTAGGTTTCGCCGCTTGGCGTATCCGCGCTCCATCCCCAGTCCTGCTCCCAGTAAATCTTCAGCGCGCCAGCACCGCCTTCGTCGAACTGCTTCATGTTCGCGCAGCCCAGCACTTCGTTCGCCGGAACAGGGACCTTCAGGTAGTTCGCGAACTCTTTGTAGTACTTGATACGGTTTTCAGACTGTGCAATTTCAGTTGGACCGCCGCACTCAACGCCACCGTTGATGATCTGAGTGGTCACGCCGAAGCCAGGGACCAGACCGTTGGCTTTATCGTGATCGTTCGGCTGCCATGTACCGTCGATAACCTGCAGCATGCTTGGTTTAGGCGGCTGTGGATAGGCGAAGAAGAAGATCGCACTCGCCAGGTTCAGCCAGGTATCCGCCACCAGCTCAGGTTTGTCGAGCAACGTACGCACGTCACCGTACATCGCTTCAGAGAACGGGCCGTAGTTGTAGTTGTAGGACAACTGCTTCGCACCGCGACCGAAGTAGCTCAGGAAGTCGCCGTCTTTATCTTTACCGCACGGCCAGGTCTGACCCTGCCAGACGTCCGGGTTACATTCGCCGTTATAGCCGCCCTTCTGGCCTTCGCTCCAGCCCATTTCACGCACGTGAACCAGGGCCTGACGCCATTCGGCTTCCGGACGCCAGCTTTCGTGACCGCCCGTTTCCTGAGCAAAGTGAGCAAACATGGTTGCCAGCTCTTTACGGCAGATAGCGTCACTGTCGCGACCGTCATTGTAGGTCTTACACAGCGCCGGGAATTTACCAACCGCTTTCAGGAAGTTGCTGTAGGTGTACGCCTGCGCGCGCAGCGGGAAGAGATATTCCCAGTCGCTGGCTTTCACGATCCCTTCCACGCGTTTCACGTTCTCCGGGTTCGCCGCACGACCAGGTTCAATCAGTTCAACCTGGGCGTTGTCCAGCGTCTTAATGGTTTCCTTTACGGCATCCATCAGCGGGAAGCTGGTCAGCTCTTTCTCTTTCTTCGCCAGATCGCTGGCGTTCATGGTGTATGGTTCACTGGTGGTCGCTTGCAGCGAGGCAGCCTGCGCCATAAACGGTGCTACGCATGCGCCGGCAACGAGAACACTCAGTAACGTCCTTTTGTTCATTTCACTATTCCTGTTTATTTAAGTTAAATAATAACAATCCAGGCTTATGTATTAATCCGTTAATAAATAAACCGCAGACAGCTGTTTTCTCTTTTCGAAGAACACCCTCAGGAATTCTTCAAAAATAAAAAACTCATTCGTTTGCTGTCGCTTTCAGTTCCTGATATTTTCTCCACACTTTGTGGGCGTATATCATGCGTTGCGGATAATTCTCTTTCTTTAATCCGGCGTTATAGGCGCCGACCGCCTCCCAGTTATAGCCATACACTTTAATCATGCTGGATAAAATCGATGCGCCAACCATAATCGAGGTACAGGGTTCGGTTATTAGCCGATATTCATCTATCCCCCTGCTCTCCAGTGCCGAAAAATGTGAGCTGTTAATTTGCATCAACCCCACGTCACGCGTACCGTCATGGTTTCTGCCGACCGCATACGGGTTCATTCCCGACTCCACATTGGCAATGGCGTACAGTAAATAAGGATCGACGTGATAATAATGTGCCGCTTTATCCCAACAGTTTGCCAGCGCGCTTTGGCTGATAATCAATAATAAAAAAATTAACTTTTTCATTTTTACCTGCTGACCGTTTCGTTTATTTCTCCTTAACAACATCCTGTAAAATCATTTTTGATTTACTCCCCCCTTATACGGGGGGAGTCTTTATCAGCTCAGATTATTGGCAATCTGTCGCTGGGCCTTCTTTGACCCATACATCGCTGTTCGCTGGGTTGTCACCACGGGTCCACCATTTGGCACGGTAAACGTTGCCCTGGTAAGTAGTGGTTTCGCCGCCGTTGTACACCAGATCAGAACGCCAGTTCATCTTCACGTTGCTCGCAAGTTCCCATGCGTCCACGCCGAAGCCAGGCTGGTTGCCCTGAGTCCAGTACTTCGCTTTCCACACCAGATGGTCGAAGCTTACGGTATCGCCAGTGTTGTAGATTTTGCTGGAATCCCACGCGGCGTAGTTGCCGGCGTTGGCGTCAACCGGTGCGTCGCAGCTGCCGGTTGCAGTGCCTTCGTCAGATGGCGGAGTCACGTCATCAGCAGGTGGTGTAACGTCGTCAGACGGCGGAGTCACATCATCAGCTGGCGGCGTCACGTCGGCTGGTTTCGGATTAACCGTTACCTGGACGTTAGACTGCACGCTGGTTTTACCATCGCCTACCACCACACTCAGGGTGTAGGAAGAGGTAGAAGCCACTTCTGGCGCAGTGATGGTCACGTTCGCGGTGTCAGTACCGGTCGCGTGCATATCTGCCGGAACGCTCCAGGTATAGGTCAGGTTATCACCGTCTGGATCCGCAGCCTGTGCATGCACAACATAGGTTTCACCCGCCTGCAGCGTCACCGCTTCCATTGGGTTCACAACCGGTGCCTGGTTAGCCTTCGGCGCCTTGTTAACAACCTGCACGTCAATCGCGTTGCTCAGGCCTTTGGCGTCGGTAACCGTCAGGCGGAACACCATGGTCTGATCGCTGGTCGCAGCCGCGACGTTGAAGGTCGCTTTCGCTTTGGTGCTGTTGGTCAGGGTGACCGATGGGCCAGAAACCTGAGTCCATTTGTAGGTAATTGCATCGCCGTCTGGATCGCTGGACGCGGAACCATCGAGCGTAACGGTTGCCGGGCCAGAAACGTTCTGGTCTGCAGAAGAGGCGATTGGCGCATGGTTGGTCACAACAGGATCAACCGGCGTAGAGCCGCCACCCAGCAGGCTTTCATTCATGGCGTTCAGGATGTCGCCGGTATCGGAGTCAATAGACCATGCGAACAGACCACCCAGGTTTTTCTGAAGCACGTATTTGCCTTTTGCAGCAGTAGAACGCGCGTCTTCATAGGTGATCAGGTCACCCGTCGTTTTGTTGAACACGTATGGCGCTTCTGCATCCGCGTCGTAGCCGTATTCCCAGCCTGGTTTGCCTTTGTACTCGTTAACGATCTGACGATAGTCAACCACGCCCGGTTCCCAGGTTCCTCTCACCATACCGGTCGCGGTACCGGTGAATGGATTGTTACCGGTGTAGCCGTGTACACCCGTCCAGCCACGGCCATACATGCCCGCACCGACCACGATCTTGCCAGGCTGTACGCCTTGCTGCAGCAGGGCATCAACCCCGTTTTCCGTGGTATAGTTGGTGTCTGGTCGCCATGCTGGCGCATGCAGCGCAGCCTGGTGGCCCAGCTCGGTGTTGCTCCAGCCGCCGTAGAAGTCGTAGCTCATCAGGAAGATGTGGTCGAGGTACTGCTGAGCAGTGGTGTAGTCCACGTCTTCAATCTTATCTTTACCCGCACCGATTGCGCTGGTCAGCTCATAGGTACGGCCAGTCTGGGCAGACAGCTCGTTCAGCATCGCGCGCAGATCGTGCATCAGCGCCGTATAGGTCGCTTTATCCTGCTGCGGGTTGCCTTTCGTCTCGGTCACACCGCCGCCGCCCGGGAATTCCCAGTCGATATCCACACCGTCGAAGAATTTCCAGGTCTGCAGGAAATCTTTAACAGAGGAGACAAAGCGTGCGCGGATAGCCGGATCGCCCATGTGGAAGAACGGATCGGACAGGGTCCAGCCACCGATAGATGGCAGTACTTTCAGGTCCGGATGCGCTTTTTTCAGCGCCATCAGCTGACCAAAGTTACCTTTGTACGGGTCGTCCCAGTTGGACACGCCTGCCTGTGGTTTTTGCAGGGCAGCCCATGGATCGTGGATCGCCACGGTAAAGTCAGGACGTCCCTGGCAGTCGCGCTGCAGCACGCCGTAGCTGTTGCCGCCTTCTACGGTTTTCAGGCCGTCGTTGATGCCGTCACCGCCACAGATTGGAATGAAGCCATACAGAATGTGGTTGAGGTTCGCAGCAGGAATTTTGTCAACCGGGAAGTTACGGTCGTAAACGCCCCACTCAGGGAAGTAGGCCGCAACCACTTTATCGGTATGCTGCGCGAAGGATTTGTTGTTCTCGTGCATTGTCGTGTTCAGCGGCAGCAGGTGGCTACCGTCGGTATCCGCAACGATGATCAGCTTGCTGGCGCTTTTCGTACAGCCGCTGTTGTTACAGACTTCAACCTGCTCCTGATAACGTCCGCCTTTTTTCACTTTGAACGTTGCAGAGCCCGCCGCGCCGCCGGCACCGGTCCACACGGTTTTACCGTCCAACAGCACTTTGGCTGATGTTGGCGCATCGCCGCTCCAGACGTTCCACTCGACTTTGACATCTACGCCGTCATTATGGACTTTAACCAGACTGTTATAATCCTGAGCGGCCTGATCCACTTCAACCAGCGCAAATTTGTCATTGCCGGAACCAATGGACGGTGCGCCTGGTGCCGCTGCGAATGCGGAGCTGGTTGCCGCCGCAATAAAGAGCGCCAGATATTTAGGCTTCATAAAATTCATTTTTATTTCCTGATAAATTTATTCGTAACGTTAATACCCATGCCTTCCTTGAGAACATGGCGTGTTTCGCGTAATGCGTATTTAACTAACCTGACAACCGAGACAAAAAACGTTTTGCTGCTTTGTATTCCTCCATAAAAAGATACAAGCCCAAATTCCGTGTAGCTTATATCCTTTACGATACACTGAGCGCAAAGAGACGTCCTTCTCTTCCACCGCCGAAAAAATTTATAAAAAAGCTTGACCTGTATATTTAAAATATGAAAGCAAACTGCTGCCCAATAAACACAACTATTCCAGCAAAAGAAAGGTAAGGTCCGAAAGAAATAGTGAGGTTATTTTTATTTAAATTATTTAAGGCAAAATACCCAACGATACCGCTCAGTGCGGCTGCGAGTTCAATCGTGGGCAGAGCCTGCCAGCCGCACCAGGCACCTAATGCCGCCAGCAGCTTGAAATCACCGTATCCCAGACCTTCCCGCCCGGTAGCCAGACGAAACGCCCAGTAAAGCAACCAAAGAGACATATAGCCCGCCACCGCGCCGAGCAGCGCGTCGCGTAGCGGCAGTTGGTGATCGAACGCATGAAGCAACAGTCCCGCCCAGAGCAGCGGCTGGGTCAGGCAATCCGGGAGCAATTGATGCCGCCAGTCAATCATCGTCAGCGGGAGTAAAAAGCCGGCCAGCAGCCACAGAGAAAACAGCGCCTGAACGTCGGGCATACACCACGCCGTCAGGCCAAAAAACAGGGCGGAAACCAGCTCAACCAGAAAGATTCGCAGCGGGATAGCGGTTTTGCACTGGCTGCATCGCCCGCGCAGAAGCAGCCAGCTCACCAGCGGAATATTCTCCCAGGCCGCCAGCGCGTGCTGGCACACCGGACAGTGCGAGGACGGAAAGAGCAGATTTCCGCATCCCTCCTCTTCCCTTACCATGGCCGGCACGCGTTCGGCGACAACGCCGAGAAAACTGCCCACCATGCCGCCTAACACCGCGCTCGCGATCGCGAACCCCACCGGGTAGACGTCCCGCATCAGCGCAACGCTGTTCATGCGGTTTTACCCCACGTGAGTTGCACTTCAGCCTTCACGTCGCTGAGATGATCCACCGGCGTAAGGTTCATTTTCTGCAGCCTGACGCCGGAGGTCTGGTTAATTTCCCGCAGCCAGTTCTTTAATTCATAAACGTTCACGCGACTGACCACGAACGATAACGTTTGTCCATCCTGATGCACATCCGTCAGGGGAAGATGGATCTCCTGGGCGCTATTTTCCACCAGCGCACGCGGGTTATTTGTTTTGGTTACCTGAACCTGCAAATGGTTTTTATCTATTTCACTGCGCATCCAGTTCAGGGTTTCTTTTTGTCTGGCCAGGGTCGAAGCACTATTTTGAATCATATTATCCAGCGGCATAACCCCGGCGTAATAGACCGCGGCCCCCAGCAGTGCGGCGGCACATATTTTTAAAATGACTTTTTCCCTGGCGCTGTAATTCTGGTAACGAGACTTAAGCTGCGCAATTCGCTGTTTCATTTATATTTCCCTGCGATCATGGCGGTATAAGGTGCTGACGTGGACACGGGCTGCAGGGTGAAATCAAATTTCTCACTGGCCTGGTTCACAAACGTCTGTAATGCGGTCTGGTTTTGTGCGCTGACGCTCAGCGTCAACGTATTCTGCCGCGCATCGTATTCCAGCAGGTCGATTTCCATTTCCGGAACGGCCTGTCGGGCTTTCTCCAGATCGTCAAACTGAAGAAAGATCCCTTTACCCTGCTTCTTCATGTTTTGACCAAAGTGGTACTTAATATTGGTCTTGTGACGCATGCTCGGGAAATGGTGTTCGTAGACCTGCTGGATCTCCTGCTGGATCTGATTTTCCTGCTGTACCAGCATCCAGGCCATCGCAATGCGCGGCCCCAGCAGCAGGCTAAGGGAGAGCAGCCCTACGGCGGCCATCGCCACGTTTAACCGTCTGGCGGCTTTGCCATTGCTGGCTTTGGCGCTGAACGCCCCGTGCAGAAGCGTGACGCGGCAGGCCTGCCACTGGGGCTGAATCAGCACCAGCGGATGCTGCCAGGGCAGCACAACATCGACATCCACACCGGCAGGTGCATCACCGTAGCAGCAGACCTCACCCTCTCCGGCTTTCTGCATCAGCAGCGGCAGCAGGTTGGCCTCCATTTCACCCGCGACGTGCGGGGATAACCGCAGCCACCAGGTTTCACCTTCGGCAACCAGCGTGCTGCCGCCCGCCGTCACGGGCAGCAGCCAGGCATCCGGTAGCGCCTGCACCACCGTCAGACCCGCCTCCTGACAGCGGGTTAACCACGCCTGAAGACTGTCGGCATCGATCGCCACCACGTCGACCTCTGCGCCCTTTTTGCTAAGCACGGTCCAGTGAAGCGCGTCCACGTCACCAATCAGCGTCTCTTCGGCCATCCACGAGAACGCCGTCGCCAGAGAAGCGACCTTTTTCGGCAACGTAAAATGGCGGAAGATCATGCTGCTGGCCGGCAACAGCAGACATACGCGCGTCGCCAGCGGATGATCCGCCAGTGCCTCCAGGCTAGCCACGGTTTCCACCTGCTGAGTGCCGGAGACACACCACATTATTTTCCCGCCCTCGAAGCTGTCGGGACGAACAAAAAGTACCTGTTTCATAGCGATCTACTTTTCTTATTCAATCATTCGGTAACGACGCTGCCACGTCACGATCTCACCGGCTTCGTTATTAACCTGAAGCTGGCTTACCACACGAAGCGTTAATTCATCGGTATTGCCGGTGTAGTTAACGCGGAAATACCGGCTATTTATTGAGAGAAGCTCTGCCACCTGCGGAAGGTCATCTTTCAGTTGCGGGAAGGTTTGCTCCAGCGCTTTGCTGAAGGTCTCCATATTTTCCCAGCCGCTTTCCGGACGTGATTCAATCAGGCGAAGGGCGTCATCTTCAGTTAATTTCGCCGGGAACAGGGCGGCCAGTAAGGCGGCCTGCTCCGGTTTCAGGGTATTCACATCCACCTTGCTGGCGGTGTCCGGTAACGCGCACAGCAGTTTGCTTACCTTCGGATATGCCGCCGCCGGGAACGCAGGCAGCAGTTTGATCTCCGCAATGGTGCGCATCATCTGGTTAGCCGGCTGACGGGCAGGCACGACGCCTGCCCAGGCATCACTCTCGGCGCCTTCTTTGGCCGTCGTCGTGTCGCCATCGAGGTAGTCCACCAGCTGGAGGTAAACTTCTTCCGCCGTGGACTGGCTTAGCCCGCTCTGCGTCAGGATCTGCTCAACAATTCGCTCGTTGCGCGGCTTTTCCGGCACGGCAGTCTGCGCTTGCCCCTGGGCAGGCTTTTCTGCTGCCAGCAGGTTATTAACGTTGAAGCAGTCCTGGGCATCTTCGACCTGGCTTACCACCGTGTAATCTTCCCCCTGCGTTTCCAGCGGCTGCTGCCAGTCCCCTTCCGGTGACAGCGCGTTGCTCTCGCCGCTGGCGTCACTCTGCAGACGGTCTTTGACCACTTTTTCCTGGGCCTGCATCGCCCAGCGCAGCTGCTGCTGGCTGACCTGATAATGCGTTTTCTGCAGGTTGCGGCAGAACTGCTGGCTGATTTTGGCGGCCAGGGCCGACATCATCACCAGCAGGATCAACACCACCAGCAGCGCCACCCCTTTCTGTTTGCGTAAGGCACTCATGGTTTCGCCTCCGGAGCAGGTTGTGGCGCGGGTTGCGGCGCAGTCCCTGCCTCTGGCGCGGCGGCAGGCGCGGCGTCTGACCCGGTGGCAGGTGCCGGTGCAGCCACCGCAGGCAGATCGCCCGGCGTCGTGAAGACCCAGCGCCAGGTATCACCGTTTTCCATCATCAGCGTCAGCTCAACCCCGTCCGGCAGATGCGCCGGGTCGCTCCAGCTTTTCTGCCAGCCCTGACGGTAAAAACGCCACGCCAGGGATTTCACCTCGCTGACGATCGGCACTTCGTCCGCTTTAACGTCCGCCGGGCTGTCAATGACCGGCCAGACATCGCGGTAAAGACGCCCCTCTTCCAGCCGCCAGCGCACGCGTTCGAGTTGCACCGTACCGCTCACGCCGTTGAGCGTGGTCAGTTCCAGCGCATCATCGACCTGACGGAACAGGTCCGGCTCGTTGCGCGGCGCGCGCGCCTGAAGCTGGTAAAAATCGCGCTCCATCAGGCTCCAGGCGCGCTGAAGCTGATTGAGCTTCGCCGCGCTGGCGTCGGTTGCCGAACTGGTGCGCATCGCGCCGTCCAGAATCTGCCAGGCCAGGGTGCTGATCACCGCAAAAATGGTCAGCGCAATCATGATCTCCAGCAGGGTAAATCCGCGCTGGCGTCGGGCTTTGTTCACTTGATCTCTCCCGGCGGCACAATCTGCAGCGATATCACGGGCTGGCTGTCGTCACCTTCCGCATAAACGCTGATGGCATTTGCCCAGCGGTTGTCCGCCGTTTTGATGCGTTGTTTACGCCACGTCCAGCCGCGCCCGCCCATGGTTTCGCTTCCCCGTTCTTCGGCATCGGGAAAGTCGCTTTTAGTCAGTTGCACTTCCGCCAGCTGGTTTTCCGCCACCCAGCTGGCCTGCAGCGTATCGGCCAGGCCGTGGGTGAAACGCACGTTCAGAGACACCGAGTTCATCAGCGCCAGCGCGGCGGTGGAGAAGATGACCAGCGCCACCATGACCTCCAGCAGCGTCATCCCCGTTTGCTTTTTCTTACCGTTAGCCATCGTTTTCTACCGATACGGGCGCCGCGCCTTGCGACACCACGCGGAAATGGTGCTCTTTGTCATAGCTTTGCAGCGTCAGCGTGAAGCGGCTGATTTCGCCGTCCGGCAAAAAAAGCACCTGCGGATCGGACGTCAGCGTCGCGGCCAGGCGCTGCGGCGAGAGCGATACGTGCATCTCCTCCGGGAAATCACCTTTGGTGGTGATACGGCCCGCGGATAACGGTACCCAGCGACGCTCGCCCTCTTTATCTTCGAGCGTCACCAGCTGATAGTTATCTGTGGTGATCACCAGCCCGACGATATTTCCGTCCATCACCGCACGGTCTGAACCATAATCAACGAGGGCTTTTAATTGCTGGCCAAATATATCCGCACCGCTGCGCGAAGGTATTGTTGACACCACCATCATGGCGCAGCTGGCAAATATCACCAGCGCCAGAATAATTTCCAGCAACGTAAAGCCGCGTTGATTTTTCATTATTTCTCTTTCTTATCCAGAGACCAGTTCGTAATATCATCGGCGGTATTGGCTTCACCGTCCGGGCCAGACGAGAAGACGTCAACCGCACCGTGCTCACCCGGGCTTACGAGGAGATAATCATTACCCCATGGGTCCTGCGGCAGACGGCGAATATAGCCATCCGCGCGGTAGCCGTTCGGGATTGGCGCGATTTCCGGCTTGGTCACCAGCGCCTGCAGGCCCTGTTCGGTTGTCGGATAACGGTGGTTATCCAGCTTATACATATCTAGCGAACCTTCGAGCGCGACAATATCGCTGGTCGCCTTTTGGGCATCCGCTTTTTCTTTATTACCCATTAAATTGGGCACCACCATACTCGCCAGTACGCCGAGAATAACAATGACCACCATTAATTCGAGCAATGTGAAGCCCGCCTGGCGAGCCAGGTTTTTACGTTTTAAAGCCATGATTTAACCTACCATATTATTAAGTTGCAGAAGCGGTTGTAATATTGACAGCACGATGAATAAAACAATCGTTGCCATGGATACCACCAGCGCCGGTTCAAATACCGACAGCGTTAACGTAATGCGATGCTGTAATCCCGATTCCTGGTTTTCCGCCGCGCGGTCCATTAAATTACCTAATTCGCCGCTCTCTTCCCCGGAGGCAATCATATACAGCATGGTCGGCGGGAAGAGTCTCGCCTGCTCCAGTGCGGCATACAGCGATGCCCCCTGGCGGACGGTATCCGCCGCCTGCTCCAGCACCTGCCGGGCGTAGAGGTTTTCGATACCGTCCATTGCGATATACATCCCCTCCAGCAGCGGTACGCTACTGGCCTGCAGAATACTCAGAGTTCGGATATAGCGGGCGCTGTTGATGGCGCACACCAGTTTTTTGATCGGCGAACCGTTCACCAGCCAGCTGTGCCAGCGAAAGCGGTTTTTGACGTTTCTGACCCAGGCTTTGAAACCGACAATCCCCCCGCCGATGCCGCCCGCGATATAAATCCCGTAAGCCTGCAGGAAATCACTCACTGCAATCAGCGTGCGGGTGGTGATCGGCAGTTGCTGCTTCATGTGGGTGAACTGTTCGATCACCTGCGGCACCACCGCAACCAGCAGAATGCTGATGACCGCAATGGCCACTACCGTCAGGGTAATCGGGTAGACCATCGCCTGCGTCAGCTTGCTTTTCATCTTCTGACGCTGCTCGTTGTATTCGGCCAGCTTTTCCAGCACGTCGCCCAGGTGACCGGTCTTTTCGCCGGCCATCACCAGCGTGCAGTAGAGTTTGTCGAAGGTGCGCGGAAACTGGCTGAAGGCGTCAAACAGCGTGTGCCCTTCCACCACCTTCTCGCGAATTTCAACCACCATCGCCGCCAGCTTTTTGTCTTCCGTCTGTTTGGAAATCGCTTTGAGCGCGCTCTCCAGCGGCAGCGCCGCGTTGACCAGCGTGGAAAGCTGGCGGGTAAACATCGACAGCACCGGCGTAGAGAGCTTTGCGCCGGTTTTCGCTTTTCCGGCAGACGCAGCCTCACGGGTTTCGTTGATGCTGACGGGCATCAGCTTTTGCTCGCGCAACATCTGGCGAACCTGCTTTTGCCCCTCAGCCTGCAGCGTGCCGCGCTGGGTTTTCCCCGCTGCATCCGTTGCCGTCCAGGCGTAGAAGGCCATTACGCATCTCCTCCACGCTCGGCGGTAACGCGCATCACCTCTTCGAGAGAGGTCACGCCGCTAATAACCTTCAGCAGGCCGTTCTCACGCAGGCTGTAGGCCTGCTTAAAGAGCTGCGTTTCAATGGACATTTCGTCTTTATCTTCATGAATGGCGCGGCGCATGGTGCTGTCCACCACCAGAAACTCATGAATACCGGCGCGCCCCTGGTAGCCGCTCTGGCGGCAGTGTTCACAGCCCACCGCGCGGTAGATGGCTTTTGGCGGCGTGTCCATAAAGCTGAACAGCGCTTTCTCATTGGCGTCCAGCGGACTGGTGGTCCGGCAATGCGTACACAGCCGACGCACCAGACGCTGGGCAATGACACCGAGCAACGATGAACCAATTAAAAAGGATTCCAGCCCCATATCCCGCAGACGGGTGATCGCCCCCGCGGCGCTGTTGGTGTGCAGCGTAGACATGACCAGGTGACCGGTGAGCGACGCCTGCACCGCAATTTGCGCGGTTTCACCGTCACGAATTTCCCCGATCATCACCACATCCGGATCCTGACGCAGAATGGCGCGCAGTCCGCGGGCAAAGGTCATGTCCACGCGCGGGTTAACCTGCGTCTGCCCCACCCCTTCCAGTTCGTATTCAATCGGGTCTTCTACGGTCAGAATGTTGCGTTCTTGACCGTTCAGCGCCGAAAGAATGGCGTACAGGGTGGTACTTTTACCGGAGCCAGTCGGCCCGGTGACCAGGATGATGCCGTGCGGGCGGTCAATCAGCCCTTTCAACTTTTCCAGCTCTTCATCAATCAGGCCAAGCTTGTTGATGTCGGGCTTAAGATTGCTTTTATCGAGCAGACGCATCACCACACGCTCGCCGTACTGCGAAGGAATGGTCGATACACGCACGTCGATTGCCTTACGGCCGATGCGCAGGGAGATACGTCCATCCTGCGGCAAACGCTTCTCGGCGATGTCGAGTTTTGACATCACCTTGATGCGCGACACCAGCAGCGGCGCGAGCTTGCGCGCTGGCTGGAGCACCGGGCGCAGCACGCCGTCGACGCGAAAACGAATGCTCAGCGTGCGCTCAAAGGTTTCGATATGAATATCCGACGCGCCATCTTTGACCGCCTCGCCAAGAATGGCGTTGATCAGGCGGATCACCGGCGAGTTTTCGTCGTTGTCGAGCAGATCCTCGTTATCCGGGATCTCCTCGGTTAACGCCATCAGATCGATATCCGCGTCCATATCGTCCACCAACTGCTGAGAGACGCCGCTGCTCTGCTGCCAGATTTTCGCCAGCAGCTCGTCAAAGGCTTCCGGCGTCAGGGTCACCGGGACGAACGTGCGTCCCAGCACCCGGCGCACTTCCAGCAGCGCAAATGCCGGGGTGTCTTCACGGATAAAGACGTCATTGTTGTAAAATAAAACGCCGTTATCTTTTGCATAGCTGCTGCTACACAGGGTTTTACTCAGTTCGTCCACGTTGCCCCTCCGCCTTACTGTTTAAACGGGTTGCGCGTTGCGGCTGCGCTGGTTTTCACCGGCACCGCGTCGGCAGAAGGCGCGGACGGATATGCTGGCATCACCGGGTTATTGCTGTTCGTTACGATGCCCAGCTTTTTCTCCTCCATGCGCTGCTGCTGGCGAGCACGGATCTGGTCATATTTCTCTTTCGACGCCGCACTGTAGTTGTCGTCGTCGCGCAGCACTGTGGTGTGGATGAACACCATCAGGTTACGTTTAGAGGTATCCTCAGAGGTGTAGCGGAACAGCTGGCCCACCAGCGGAATATCGCCCAGCAGCGGCACCTTGGAGACGGTCTCTTTGGTGACGTTTTCCATCAGACCGCCCAACACCACGGTCTGGCCGCTGTGTACCATCACTTCGTTGTTGATGGTACGGGTGTTGAAGGTTGGGCCGAGGCTGGCGTCTTCAGTCGCGTTAGCGTCAACGCTGGAGACTTCCTGTTCAATCTTCAGATGAATCATGTCGCCGTCGTTAATCTGCGGCACGATTTTCAGCTTGGTCCCCACCGTCTTACGCTCAACGGAGTTAAAGACGTTGTCGCCACTGGTCGTTTGCGAACCGGACAGTACCGGCACATCCTGACCGACGTTGAACGACGCTTCTTTGTTATCCAGCGTCACCACGCTTGGCGTAGAAAGAATGTCGTTCTTGGACCCGGTGGAGAGCGCAGTCATCAGCGCACCAAAATCACCGTTAAAGAAGCCGGTTGCCAGACCGGTATACGACAACCCTTTCATCGTGCCATTTTTGACCTGCCCGATTGGCAGGCCGGTGGATCCGAACTGGACGCCGCCGTGCTTGCTGGTCCACTGCACGCCCAGATCCATGCCGTTACCGTCCTGTACTTCCGCAATGATGGCTTCCACCAGCACCTGCGGACGGCGGATATCGAGCTTGTCGATCACCTTCTCCAGGGAGTTCATCACGTTAGGCTGCGCGGTGATCACCAGAGAGTTGGTTGACTCGTCGGCGGTAATATTCAGATCGCTGGACGCGGCGGCGGTTTTCGCCTTTGGCGCGCCCGCTTTGTCTTTCAGCTGTTCGCCAATCCCGGTCAGCACCGGCACCACCTTGGTGGCGCTTGCGTATTTGAGATAGAACACGCGGGTATTCCCTTCGTTGTTCTGCTCGCGATCCAGCTCATGAATCAGAGAGCGGGTGCGGGTGCGCGCCGCTTCCGAGCCGCTGATCACCAGGCTGTTGGTCTCGTCATCTGCAACCACTTTCGTGGCCAGCTGCGGTGCGTTCTGCCCTTTCTGCTCTTCGTTGTTGAGGTTGTTCAACATGTCTGAGAGCTCTTTGGCAGAGGCAAAGCGCAGCGGCACAATTTCACGGCGCTGAACACCGTCTTTATCCACGCGCTGAACCAGATCCACCAGGCGGTTCACCACTGAGGCTTTACCGGTTAACAGCAGTACGTTGGACGGCTCAAAGTGAACCACGTTACCGATGCCGGTTGCGTCGTTGAGCTGGCGCAACAGCGGTGCAAGCTCGCGTACTGGCACATTTTCCATGCGCACGACGCGGGTGATGATTTCATCCCCTTTGCCCGGGTTGCTGCTGTCCGCCAGCGGCGCCCCGGCGGTGCGGGCGACGCTTGAACGCACCACTTTGACCATGCCGTTGTCCATCGGGATCACCGACAGGCCGTACAGGTCCAGCACGCTCAGGAAGAACTGGTAATACTCATCTTCCGTCAGCACGTTATAGGTTCTTACGGATACCGTGCCCTGAACGGACGGATCGACAAGAATGGTTTTATTAAGATTGCGGCCTACCGTATCGATAAACTCCCGAATATCGGTATTTTTAAAGCTCGCGCTAAAGTTCGCCGCGAACAGCGAACCTGAATATAACGACAATGCGGTCAGCGCCACGCACGCCCAAGGAAATTTCTTCATGGCTGTACACTTGTTAATTGTTTAGAACATTAATCCGAATATTTTCAAGGTGAGCGTGACGTCTGACGACGACCTCCGCTTCTTTCATTTTCGACCAGTTGGCAATAATATTTTTTGCCTTTGCTTCATCGGTCATATCGACAGAGTTTACTTTTACCGCCACATCCCCCTTTTCCAGTCCTGAATGGCTGAAGAAGGCGGAGGCGTTCCTTGGATTAATGTTGTAGCCTTCCAGCTGGCCTTTTTCGATCAGAGGTTTTAACACCAGATAATCATCCAGATGCACGCTTTCCGCGCCTGCATCCTTCGTCGATTTCGTCACCGGGCCGCTGTCAACGCCGCCCTTAAAATAATCCGGCTTATTTAATGCGAGTACCTGCGTAGCACCTTCATAATTAACCACCACATTATCTTTATTAATTTCCTGAACAAACGCGTCGGTAAAACCGGTCAACGGCTCGCCCTCCCGGTAGCTTCTCGCCCCTCCGGGGGTTTTAATGACGGCGAAGGAGAGCCAGGCATCATCACTGCGCACGATACCTTCGATCTCCGCTGCCAGCGGCGCTTTTGCCGCTATCTCGACGTTATCCTGGCGAACAGCAGCCGTGAAAAGCGTGAAGGATTTTTCTTCGCGACGTTTTTTCAGCGGCTGCACATCAGAATTAGCCAACTTATTTGTAACTTTTTTATAATCTTTAAACGTCAGATACCCTTGTTGGCCGCAAAATAGCAACAGCGCAAACATAATACAGGGGGTTATCCACCGTGACAGAAATGAGAACCTCATTTTTCATCTGGCCTATAGCAAAGCGAAAATAAGCAGCGTCGTGCTGCGCTAACATGTGAGAAAATAGTAATGAGCTGCTGTAAATTCGACCACTGACTTTGCCGCTAACTTTCATAAAGAAAAATATTGACCGTATAAAATCCAGATGTTAGGCATCGTCCAGTGGATATTTTTACCCTGTGTGTAAATTGACCACACCCTGGCGTTGCTTTACTTTCTCGTCCTGTTGCTATTCCCAATCAGAGACGGTAAGTCGTTATGTATCAGAAGCACTTTAATTTTAAAAATCCGCCCTTTCGGAAGATCGTCCGCTCAAACGGCGATTTTCTGGTGCCTTATCATCAGGATGTTTTCAACCTGCTGAAGGAGAAAACCCAACAGGCGGGAATTATCGGGCTCTTTTCCGACGATGCCCCTCTGCTGGGGCAGTTCAGTGACGCCCTCAAATCTGCCCACCCCGACGTGCTTGCTATTAATGCGTTTCCAAAACTGAGTGCCAGTAGCCTGCTGTACAAGCTCAGCCCGGGAACCAAAGAGAACAAGAACCGGATTCAGGCGGTGGATGCCGTACTGCACCAGTGGCAGGCGGAAAAAAACCGGGCGAAGATACTGATCGTTAGCCATTGCGAGGCGATGAAAGAGAGCTGTCACGAGGTGCTGGCGATGCTACTCACCCGTGCCCAGGAGCTCGCGTTTCGCCTGTCGGTGGTGCTGACGGGCGCGGCGGATCGGGACGTTGTTCTGATGCAGCAATCTGAACTGCGTGAATATGTGCATACCCGCCACACTTTGCGTCCCCTTACCTGCCGGGAATATCTCAGCTATGTACAGGCGCAGTGTGAAGAACACGGGTGCGAGAACGCACCGTTATCCCCGGCACGCGTGCGTAAAATGCATGCGCTGACCAAAGGGAATATCAGCAAACTGAATGAACTGTCGCATCTGTCGATGCTGGCTGCCTGGACCGAACGTGCAGCCCAGGTCAGCCCGCGTCATTTACGGCTGGCGGCAGGTGAGATCCTCCCGGCGAAAAAACACGGTAAGCGCCTGGCAACCGTGGGGCTTTTTGCCTCAGTGCTGTTCGCCGCCTGCGGCTGGTATTTAACGTCGTCGATCGCCGGAAAACTTCCGGTTCAACTCCCGGTACCCGTCAGCTGGAAACAGCAGGCGCCAAAAGTTGAAGCACCGGTGGTGCCGGTCATCGACAACGAAATGGTTAATCAGCCAGATGCCATGCACCAGCTCTACCTGATGTGGGGGTATGACGCCTCGGCGGATGATGCCCTGTGCCAGAACGCCGCGAAGGTGAACCTGATGTGTAAACAGGGGAATGCCTCACCCGATGCGCTGGCCCAGGAGGGGTATCCGTGGGTGAGCGAGCTGAAAACCGGCGATCATCTTAACTATGCCGTGGTCGCCCGCGTCGGAGATACGTCACTCGACCTGCTGATGAATAACCGTACCTGGCAGGTAAGCCGCCGCTGGTTTAACCAGCATGCGACCGGCAACTTTACCCAGTTGCACCGCCTGACGCCGGAAGGTAAAGACGCTATCAGTGCCGCCAGCGACACGAAAGACATGGGCTGGCTTGACCAGCAGTTGAGCCTGGCGCTTGGCCAGCCAGAAACCCATTCGCAGACCTGGACGGCGGAGATGATGAAACGCACACGCGAATTCCAGCAAAAAATGCATCTGCATGTGGATGGCATTCCTGGCGAAGATACGTTGATGCAGTTGATGCGTGAAACCCATACCGCGCCGAGCGTACTGCTCCAGACCACGCATGCCACACCCGACGCCAACACGCAGGAGAAGCATTCCTAATGTCTACCATCTGTCTTGCGGCTCAGCGCAGTTACACCACCGGCGAGGCGGTCTGGTTTTCATACCGCCTCCCCCGTCTGAGAAACATCGTTAGCCATGCCTTTTTAGGGATGGTGGCTCTGTGCGCCATGATCATGGCAGGGCTGTACGCGCATGTTTACTGGAACCTGCGCCATCCGGCGCCGGAACCGGTCAAAGCAAGCGCCGCGAAACCGGAAACGCAGCTTTCAGATATGCACTATGTGTATGTGAGCAAGCCGTTCCCGCATCCCCATCCGCATCCGCAGCCAAAACCGGCTCCGGTGCAGGCGGATGTTCCTGCCATGCAGGATCTGCCCATCAACAGCGATGATGCCGACTGGCAGCAGGCACCTGATGGTGACGTGCCCCATGATACTTCCCGGGATACGTTACCCGGAACCGAAGCACACGAAGCCGCCTCCGCCAGCACAGGCAGTGATGACGCTTCTATAAGCGAGTTACTTAAGCAGGCGTTAAAAGAACAAGAGCAAGATTATTCGCAAGGCAAAATTCCCGCGCCGCCGGTTGACGAAACGCAGGATAATTCGCAGAGGGATGTGAATCATAAAGTGGATGCCCGGTCCCCTTTGAGTGAGAAAGGAGACCGGCTGGAGTAGTTAATATTTTTCAGGCAAGGCTGTCAGGTTAAGGAGTCTTCCCTTTTCCACAACAATATATTGACCTTTTTTCAGATCGGAAAGAATTTTAATGATGGTGCTACGAGCCAGGTTGGTGTACTCCTGAATATAATCATAAACGTTAATATCGCGTTGCTGATGAACAATCAGGTCATTGATCTCGTATAAAAACTCACGTACGACTGAATAGGCACTGCGGGCAACCAGAACATCGTCACGTTTGCTCAACATACAAATATACCAGGAGAGAACTTTGGTCAGTTGAGGCCATAAATTGTTATCCGTCATGAGCTGTGCGAAGGTCTCTTTTTTAATTGAGCGCACCACGGTATTGGCCCGAACGAGGCCGTACATATGGGTCGCGTCGTAGTACATCGAAGAGAGACCAAAAATGCACTGGCCGGTAACCGTGAACATACACAGTTCGTCGGATTCACGTCGGAATTCAACTTCGCCGCTGACGATAATATGAATATATTGTGAATCAGAGGTGGATATTTTCTGCCATTTCTTTAAGGTTTTCTCTTCAAAACCTGAGGTTGCAGAAATAATACTATTCATTTCGTCCTGTGGACGTAACTTTTTACCGTAAATACTTAACATTGTTATACCCGATTTAAGATGTTAATTTTTAGTATGCAGACCAAAGCAAAAAAAACCTTGGCCTTAGAATATTTTTCCTGATGATACGCTCAAGGAGAAAAATAAAAGATGAATGAGATATATTTATTTGCTGCATTAATTAGCAAGCTATGTGTCTATCTTAAATGCGGATAATTTTAAGTCAATTAACTAAAAATGAATTGAGTTTGTACCTAAGATTAATCTCAAGTAAATCAGGAGTAATTGGCGCTTTCGGGGGTATCCGAAGGATTACCCCTGCCCGTATTTCTCTAAAAGCGCTTCAGCAATGGCCATCGTTTCGACATCTGCGACGCCGTTCCACAGGTCAGGCCTGAAGTGCATCTGGAATACCATGATGATACGTTTTTGCTGCGCTGGGGTGCTGTTGGCCGGTACGTCATAGCCGTAGCGCGCAAGCAAATCGAGTAACGCTGCGGTATCCACCGCCTGAAAGCGTGGTCGTCCGTTGATATAAAATGCGACGCGCGCGGGATCGGGCCATGCGCCTATCCCCTGCTGAGCCAGCTGTCGCCACGGGAACAACGGACCGGGATCGTCTTTGCGCTGCGGCGCAATGTCCGAATGGGCCACCACGTTCTCAGGTCTGATGTTGTAGCGGGCAATGATGTCTTTGGCGAGTGGCACCAGCGCCGCAATCTGCGCGGGTTCGAAAGGTGTAAAATGCTTTACGCCAGCAGACTTTTGCCAGCCACGATTTTCAAGTTCAATGCCCACAGACGTATCATTAATTCGGTTGGTACCGCGCCAGAAGCTGATACCTGCATGCCAGGCCAGTTCGCTCTCGGGTACCAGTTGCCAGATACGCGGCTTGCCGTCCGGTGCTGGCGGCTTTGCGGGGATCAAATAATGAGAGCTGACGTTTTTATCGGTTAGGGTCGCCAGCGACGTGTCAAAATCATCGGCGGTGTAGTGGATCACCAGCACCTTTATTCGCGGGTAGGCCGCCTGCGCCTGATGGCGGGTATCCAGCGCGTACGCGCCTTTATCAACAATGCCCTTTTCCGATGTACATCCTGCCAGCAACAGCGCCAGCAGGAGAGTGGAGAGCGAACGCTTCATCGCCGGGTTTTCACCGCCGTTCCACTGACGCTCACCATCAGCATGCTGGCATCTTTCCCGACCGTTTCGTAGTCGATATCAATGCCGACTACCGCATCCGCACCCAGCGCCTTGGCCTGCTCGCCCAGCTCCTTAAAGGCAATTTCTCGCGCTTTACGCAGCTCTTTTTCGTAGGCACCGGATCGTCCACCCACGATGTCACGGATGCCAGCAAAAAAGTCGCGGAAGATATTGGCACCGAGAATTGCTTCCCCGGTCACCACGCCGCAATACTCGGTTATTGTTTGCCCTTCCAGGGTTGGCGTTGTTGAAAACTGCATAGTTTCTCTCCTTCTTTAGCGTTCAATGCCTTAGGCACAGCATTATCGGTTCGTTACGCTATGATTGAAAGGATAGTTAATAAATAAGGAAATCAACATGCGCTACTCTGCTTTAACACTTTTGGTGCCCTGCGCGCTGGTGCTCAGTGCCTGTACCACCACGGTCACGCCAGCCTTTAAGGATATTGGTACCCGCAGCGGCCCCTGCATTGACGGCGGCCCGGACACCGTGGCGCAGCAGTTCTATGATTACCGCATTCAGCACCGCAGCAACGATCTCACCGGCCTGCGCCCTTACCTGAGCGACGGTCTGGCAAAACTGCTCAACGACGCCACCCGAGATCCGCAGCATAATACCCTGCTTAAATCCGATCCGTTCTCCAGCCGTACCACGCTGCCGGACAGTGCGGAAGTGGCCAGCGCTTCTACCATTCCCAACACCGATGCGCGAAACATTCCGCTGCGCGTCAAGCTGACCCAGGGGACCCAGTCCTGGCAGGATGAGGTACTGATGATCCGTGAAGGTCAGTGCTGGGCTGTCGACGACGTACGCTACATTGGCGGCAGCGTTCATGCCCCGGCAGGCACGCTGCGCCAGTCGATTGAGAACCGCTAAATCATCAGTTATAAAAATGTTACCCCCGTAAAATGTCCGGCATTTCTCGCGGAATGCCGACATTTATACTCGCCGCCTTTGCCCTTCGCTATTTTGTGCTATGTTTAAGAGGAAATACGGGTTATATTTAACTTTTAACGCAGAAATATTGCATAACTATTCTGTCAACGGTACTATCTGCGGCCTCAATTGCTATAGATTGCCTGGATGAGTAAAGACTGCCCCGATGAGTATTAAACTAAACGGCATTAACTGCTTCTACGGCGCACACCAGGCGCTGTTTGACATCACGCTGAACTGCCCGGAAGGCGAAACGCTGGTTTTGCTTGGCCCAAGCGGTGCAGGTAAAAGCTCCCTTCTGCGTGTCCTTAATCTGCTTGAAATGCCCCGTTCAGGTACGCTGGCGATTGCCGGTAACCATTTTGATTTCGCGAAAACGCCGTCTGATAAAGCGATTCGCGAGCTGCGTCAAAACGTCGGCATGGTCTTCCAGCAATATAATCTCTGGCCGCATCTGACGGTGCTGCAAAACCTGATTGAAGCCCCGTGCCGCGTGCTGGGGTTAAGTAAGGATCAGGCCATCGGCCGTGCCGAAAAGCTGCTGGAGCGTCTGCGCCTTAAGCCTTACAGTGACCGTTATCCGCTGCATCTTTCGGGTGGTCAGCAGCAGCGTGTGGCGATTGCCCGTGCGTTGATGATGGAACCGGCGGTTTTGCTGTTTGATGAACCGACCGCGGCGCTGGACCCGGAAATCACCGCTCAGATCGTCAGCATTATTCGTGAGCTGGCGGAAACCAATATCACGCAAGTCATCGTTACCCACGAAGTGGAAGTGGCGCGTAAAACCGCCAGCCGTGTGGTCTACATGGAAAACGGGTATATCGTTGAGCAAGGTGATGCGAGCTGCTTCGCTAACCCGCAAACCGATGCCTTCAAAAACTATTTATCTCATTGATTGTGTCAGGGGAAATATAATGAAAAAAGTATTACTTGCCGTGCTGCTTGCTGGCGTTACCCTTTCCGCTACCGCAGCCCAGACCATTCGTTTTGCCACGGAAGCGTCTTACCCTCCGTTTGAGTCCATTGATGCAAACAATAAAATTGTTGGCTTTGACGTAGACCTGGCAAACGCCCTGTGCAAAGAGATCGATGCGACCTGCACTTTCAGCAACCAGGCGTTTGACAGCCTGATCCCAAGCCTGAAGTTCCGCCGTATCGATGCCGTCATGGCCGGTATGGACATCACCCCTGAGCGTGAAAAGCAGGTGCTGTTTACGACCCCTTACTACGACAACTCGGCGCTGTTCATTGGTCAGAAAGGGAAATTCACCTCTGTTGATCAGCTGAAAGGCAAAAAAGTGGGCGTGCAGAACGGCACCACGCACCAGAAATTCATCATGGATAAGCATCCGGAAATCACCACCGTTCCGTATGACAGCTACCAGAACGCGAAGCTGGATCTGCAAAATGGTCGTATTGACGGCGTCTTTGGCGACACCGCGGTCGTGACCGAGTGGCTGAAAGCGAACGATAAACTGGCGCCAGTAGGCGACAAAGTGACCGATAAGGACTACTTCGGTACCGGTCTGGGGATTGCCGTTCGTCAGGGCAACACTGAGCTGCAGCAGAAGTTCAACGCTGCGCTGGAAAAAGTGAAGAAAGACGGCACCTACGAAACCATCTACAAAAAATGGTTCCAGAAGTAATTCCTGATGAATGAAATTTTTCCTTTAGCAAGCGCCGCCGGGATGACCGTCGGCCTTGCCGTTTGCGCACTGATTATCGGCCTGGTGCTGGCGATGTTCTTTGCGGTGTGGGAGTCCGCGAAATGGTTCCCCGTCGCCTGGACAGGCTCCGCGCTGGTCACTGTGCTGCGTGGACTACCGGAAATTCTGGTGGTCCTGTTTATCTATTTCGGCTCCTCGCAGCTGCTGCTTACGCTGTCGGATGGCTTCACTGTCAATCTTGGCTTTGCGCAGATCCCGGTGCAGATGCAGATTGAAAACTTCGACGTCAGCCCGTTCCTGTGCGGTGTGATTGCCCTCTCCCTGCTCTACTCGGCGTACGCGTCGCAAACCCTGCGCGGTGCGCTGAAAGCCGTGCCGCAGGGGCAGTGGGAGTCGGGTCAGGCGTTGGGTATGTCGAAATCAGCGATCTTCTTCCGTCTGGTCATGCCGCAGATGTGGCGCCATGCCCTGCCGGGCCTTGGTAACCAGTGGCTGGTGCTGCTGAAAGATACCGCGCTGGTGAGCCTGATCAGCGTTAACGATTTGATGCTGCAAACCAAAAGCATCGCCACCCGTACTCAGGAGCCCTTTACCTGGTACATTGTGGCGGCGGCGATCTACCTGGTGATCACGTTGCTCAGTCAGTACATCCTCAAGCGTATTGACCTGCGGGCGACGCGCTTTGAACGGAGACCAGGCTGATGCTTGAATATTTCCCGGAGCTCATGAAAGGGCTGCATACCAGCCTGACGCTGACCGTGGCGTCCATTATCGTGGCGCTGATCCTGGCGCTCATCTTCACCATCGTCCTTACGCTGAAAACGCCGGTACTGGTATGGATTGTGCGCGGCTACATCACCCTGTTTACCGGTACGCCGCTGCTGGTGCAGATCTTCCTGATTTACTACGGCCCGGGACAGTTCCCGTCGCTGCAGGAATATCCGGTTATCTGGCATCTGCTCTCTGAGCCGTGGCTGTGCGCCCTGATCGCCCTTTCCCTGAACAGCGCGGCCTATACCACCCAGCTGTTCTACGGCGCGATTCGTGCCATCCCGGAAGGGCAATGGCAGTCCTGTGGGGCGCTCGGCATGAGCAAGAAAGACACGCTGGCGATCCTGCTGCCGTACGCCTTTAAGCGTGCGCTCTCCTCTTACTCCAACGAAGTGGTGCTGGTGTTCAAGAGTACCTCTCTGGCCTATACCATCACCCTGATGGAAGTGATGGGCCACGGACAGCTGCTGTATGGACGCACCTATGACGTGATGGTCTTCGGCGCGGCGGGCGTGGTGTATCTGGTCGTGAACGGCCTGTTAACGCTGATGATGCGCCTGATTGAGCGTAAAGCTTTAGCGTTTGAGCGCAGATCGTAGGCCAGGTAAGCGCAGCGCCACCCGGCAAGAAGTGCATAAATGTGATTAATCAATGCGGATAACTTTCTGGTTATCCGCTTTTTTGTGCCATAAAAACAATATTTAATCATTTTTATTGCATATAAATTCATTAACTGGCATTGTACATCCAGGCCGCAGACACGGCGCATCAATAAGACAGACGGGAGCATTACCATGAAAAAGTTAGTTCTGGCCGCATTACTGGCAACGTTCGCCGCAGGCGCATCCGCAGCGGATAAAATCAATTTTGGCGTGTCCGCCACCTATCCGCCGTTTGAATCGCTGGATGCCAGCAACCAGATCGTCGGTTTCGATATCGACCTGGCGAAAGCGCTGTGCAAACAGATGCAGGCCGACTGCACCTTTACCAACCACGCCTTTGACAGCCTGATCCCATCGCTGAAGTTCAAAAAATACGATGCGGTAATCTCCGGAATGGACATCACCCCAGAGCGCAGCAAGCAGGTAGCGTTCACCGACCCGTACTACGCCAACTCGGCGGTAGTGATTGCGAAGAAAGGGGCGTATAAGTCCTTCGACGAGCTGAAAGGCAAACGCATCGGGATGGAAAACGGCACCACGCACCAGAAATACCTGCAGGACAAACATCCTGAAGTGAAAACCGTGGCCTATGACAGCTATCAGAATGCGATTATCGACCTGAAAAATGGCCGTATTGATGGCGTCTTCGGCGATACCGCCGTGGTCAACGAGTGGCTGAAAACCAACCCGCAGCTGGGCACGGCGACCGAGAAAGTGACCGATCCACAGTACTTCGGTACCGGCCTCGGCATCGCGGTACGTCCGGATAACAAAGCCTTGCTTGCAAAACTGAACGGCGCGCTGAAAGCGATTAAAGCTGACGGTACGTACCAGAAAATCAGCGAGCAGTGGTTCCCGCAGTAAGGTGTTTTGCCGGGTGACGGCTTCGCCTTACCCGGCCTACGAGGGGGGTTTTGTAGGCCGGATAAGCACAGCGCCACCCGGCAATTCTCACAACGGCACAAAGAACCTGAATCGTGCCCCACTCACCGACTCCATCAGCCGTATTCCACCGCCGTGCAGCTCCAGCATCCGTTTGACGATTAACAGCCCTAACCCGCCGCGGTTCTCCCGCGAGGCCTGAGTGTTCAACGCCGAAGGCCGCTGGAACAGATCGTCGCGCAGCGACGCATCCACGCCCGTACCGCTGTCAGCCACTTCGACCTGAAGCTGTTCATTCTCCTGCCAGACCGCCAGACGAATTTCCCCGCCGGTCGGCGTATGACGCATTGCGTTATCCAGCAAATTGGTCACCACGCGCTCGATCATTGATACATCGGCATTGACCAGCGGCAACGGCCCAGGCACGTCAATATGCAGATTGACCTCTCGCGTGCGGGCAGTGAGCTCAAACTTCTGCGCCACGTCGGAAATCAGCTCCGCCATCGCGAAACGCTCGCGCTGCGGTTTAATGCCGCCATGTTCAAGACGCGCCAGCTCAAACAACTGCTGGGAAAGATGGCGTACCTTTTGCCCCTGACGCAGGGCGGTGGCGAGATATTGCTGGTGCTCCTGAGGCGTCAGCGTGGTGGATTTCAGCGATAGCGTTTCCAGATAACCCAGCAGAGAGGTCAGCGGCGTGCGGAGATCGTGCGAAATATTGGCGATAAACTCCCGGCGCTGGCGATCGCTGTCGGCCAGCTGATCCCACTGGCGGGTGATTTTGCGCGCCAGCTCGATAAAACTGTTGCGCAGGCGTGCCACTTCGTCATTGGCCGCGACGTCCGGCGGCTCTGCTGCCAGCAGCCTGATTGCGCTAATGCTGTCCTGCTCAAGCCCGGTGACCTCTTCCGTCAGGCGTTTAACCGGACGCGTCACCCAGTACCAGACCAGTAATCCCGCCAGCAGGCCGAACAGTGCAACCCACAGCAATGACCAGAGCACCGTGCTCCACAGCGCCTTATGCCAGGCCATGTCCGCCAGCGCATTCGACTCCTCGCCCTGCAAAATAATGTACAGGTAGCCCTTAAGCTCGCCGTCCTGACGCAGCGGCGTGGCGCTGAAGACTTTTTTGTTCTTGCTGCGCGGATCGTCGCCGAGTACCGGGATGGCGGTGCCGCTCAGGAAGGTCTGAACCGGTGCCAGATCGATTTTTTGCCGCTGAATATGGCCCGGCGGGGCGGCATCGGCCAGGATATCGCCGTCGGGTGAGACAACATAGAGCTCCACGCTCGGATTAAAGGTCATCAGACGGTCAAAGAGCGGTTTCAGCGAACTGCGGTCAACCCTGCCCTGCGTGTCGAGAATCGGTTCCCGCTGGACGATCTGCTGCGCCAGTCCGCCCGACAACCGCTGCACCATCGCGTTGCCATATTGCGTACTGGTGTAGAGCTGTACCGCGCAGGCGACGGTGGCGCAGAGCATCATCAGCAGAATGAACAGCAGCGTCAGGCGCTGGCTGAGGCTAAAGCGACGCATCAGGCGTTGGCTCCGCAAATTTGTATCCCTTACCCCAGACGGTGCGAACGATTTCCGGCTCGGCAGCGTCCTTCTCAATCTTGATGCGCAGGCGGTTGATATGGGTGTTGACGGTATGCTCATAGCCTTCGTGCTGATAACCCCAGACCTGCTCCAGCAGCGCCAGACGGGAAAACACCTCGCCAGGGTGGCGGGCAAAGAAGTAAAGCAGTTCGAATTCGCGCGGGGTGAGATCCACCACCTGTCCGTGGAGCAGGACGCTGCGCGCCAGCGGATCGATCGTCAAACCGTGCGCCTGAATTTGCCCGTCCGTTTGTGCCTGCCCCATCGCCTGCTGACGGCGGAACAGCGCTTTGATGCGGGCAATCAGCTCCTGCACCGAAAACGGCTTAGCCAGATAGTCATCGGCACCGGTTTCCAGCCCGGTAATGCGGTCGGTTTCGCTGCTGCGGGCGCTGATGATGATGACCGGCAGGTAGCGCGTCATCTGACGGATGCGTCGGCAAATCTCCAGCCCGTCAACGCTCGGGAGCATCAGGTCGAGGATCACCGCATCCCACGGCTGTTTTTCCAGGCGCTGCAGGGCGTTGCCCCCGTCGGGCTCGTGGGTGATGGCGTAGCCTTCGTCTTCTAAATTGAGTCGCAGAAGCGCCGCGATATCGTGGTCGTCTTCCACCAGCAGGATGTGCTTCATGGGTAAGCCTTCAATCATTTCTTATGACGTAAGCTTACCTGATTTCGAGCGGGGGAAGAGTTCACATTTTGTTGAACATTGTGCGGGGTTCATGCCAGGTGGCGGCTACGCCTTACCCGGCCTACGGGTTAACAACGTCAACACTTCGTAATGCGCGGTATGCGGGAACATATCGAAAAGCTGAACGCGTTCAATGCGGTAGCCCGGCAGGCTGGCGATATCTTTTGCCATGGTCTGCGCATTGCAGCTGGAGTAGACGATGTAATCCGGTGCCATCTGGCTCAGGTAATCGCAGAGTGCGTTTCCGATGCCCCGTCGCGGCGGGTTGACCAGCACCAGTTCCGGCACATTGCCCTGGCCGGTGGCGAACTGGGTAGAGTCAAGCGCCTGGAAGTGGAGATTCGTTAATCCCAGCCCGGCGGCGGACTGTTTCGCGCAGGCAATCGCTTCGGCCGAGATCTCAATCCCGGTCAGCTGCATTTCAGGCGTGGCGCAGTGCAGGCCGAAACCTCCCACGCCGCAGAACAGATCCCACATATGATGAATGTTTAACGCCCGAACCCAGTCACGGGCGGTGGCATACAACTCACTCGCCACGGTCGGGTTGGTCTGGAAGAAGCTTTGCGGGCGGATCCACAGCGGTACGCCGTTGAAATTTTCGGCCAGCGCAGGCTGTTCGGTGAAGAAGATCTCTTTCTCCCCTTCCATAATCGCCATGTGCACCGGCTGTATGTTTGCCGTAATGACCTTAAGCTGCGGCAGTTGCGCCTGCAGCCACGGCAGCGCCGCGCGAAGCTGCGCCAGCTTCGCTTCTGAGCGCAGCACAAAACGCAGCATCATGCCGCCGTCTAGCTGGCTTTCCGTCAGCAGGAGATATTTCAGCTCGCCGCGCTTGCGGGCGACGTGGTAGGGCGTTAACCCTGCCCGCGCAATAAACGGTTTGAGTGCGGCAAAGACGGGTTCAAACGACGCGGGATACAGCGGGCAGTCGGTTAAATCTTCCGGCGTGCCGTCGCGGTGCAGCATCCCCAGCAGCGGTTTTTCGACGCTGCCGCTGACCACCATTTTGGCTTTGTTGCGAAAGCCCTGCTCCGGTCCGCTGATCGGTGCGCACCACTCCCCCACCGCGTGTTCAGCCAGCAGCTGTTGCAGGTCGGCCATTTTGGCGGTGAGTTGTTGAGAGACCGGCTGTTCTATCCACTGACAGGAGCGGCAGCGTCCGGCGTCATAGAGTGCGCACTGCATATGAAAACCTTAAGAATAACGGGGGCTGCGATTATACACATTATTGCAACTGGAAGAACCGTCGACTGGACGCAGGCACGAACAGGAAGAACAGCACCAGCATATCCGGCAGTTTTTGCAAAAACAGCGCGTGCAAAATCTCGCGTTTTGATCCGCCCGCAATGCTGAACAGTTCGGGATAGCCATACCCCAGCGAGGCGGCCCACAGGTAGCTGGCGGCGGTCACCTGCGTCAGCAGATAGACCCAGCGCGCCCAGTTGCGCCCTTTGACCAGCGAAAACGCACAGTAGATCTCAATGAACACCAGCACCAGGCTGCTCAGAAAAACCAGCGTCAGATTCCACGTCTGCACGCTGCGGTGAATGAATTCACCGATACCGCGCACGCCCAGGGTATTCAGAATCATCAGCACGTCCAGGCAGCGGATCATAATAATGGCGAGCGCCGCCACCTGTACCAGCGCAGGAACGTTAGGACGAGCGTGCGTAAGCCGTGTTTCTTTTAATAATCCCAATGTTTTACTTCCCTGAAAAACAGTGCCGCGTGATACGCGGCACATCACTGGAAATTTTAAATGCTTCAGCCGCGTCTTGCACGCTGGATATCACGCACGCGCTGTTTTTCCGCGCGCGCCATCAAATACCAGGCGATAAATCCGACAATTCCGACCACGCCGAGGATGATAGAGGCCAGGGCGTTGATCTCCGGGTTAACCCCCATGCGCACGCTGGAGAAGACCAGCATCGGCAGCGTTGTCGCCCCCGGGCCGGAGACAAAGCTGGCGATCACCAGATCGTCGAGCGACAGGGTAAATGCCAGCAGCCAGCCGGAGATCACCGCCGGCATGATCATCGGCAGGGTAATGATGAAAAAGACCTTCAGCGGGGTCGCGCCGAGATCCATCGCCGCCTCTTCTATCGAGCGATCCAGCTCGCGCAGACGCGAGGAGATCACCACGGCGACATAGGCGGTACAGAACGTGACGTGCGCCAGCCAGATGGTGAGCATGCCGCGATCCGCCGGCCAGCCAATGGCATGCGCCAGCGCCACGAACAGCAGCAGCAGCGCAAGGCCGGTAATCACGTCCGGCATGACCAACGGCGCGGTGATCATAAAGGCGAAGCCGTTCGAACCGCGAAAACGGCCGAAACGCACCATCACCAGCGCGGCGATGGTGCCCAGAACAGAGGCCATCGTTGCCGCCAGTGCGGCGATGGTCAGGCTCAGCCCTACCGCGCTCATCATTGCATCGTCGTGGAACAGCTCACTGTACCAGCGCGTCGACCAGCCCGCCCAGACCGTCACCAGTTTGGAACTGTTGAACGAGTAGATCACCAGCATCAGCATCGGCGCATACAGGAAGGTAAAGCCGATCGCCAGGATCGCAATTCGCCACGGGGAGCGCACTACCGGTAAGTTATTCATCCGTGGTCTCCCATCTGTTTCTGCTGATGTTTGTGGAACCACATGATCGGCACGATCAACAGCAGCAGCATGATAATCGCCACCGCAGACGCCACCGGCCAGTCGCGGTTATTGAAGAACTCCTGCCACAGCACGCGGCCAATCATGATGCTGTCCGGCCCACCGAGCAGCTCCGGGATCACAAACTCCCCTACCGCCGGAATAAAGACCAGCATCGACCCGGCGATAATCCCGCCTTTGGTCAACGGGACAATGACGCTGAAGAAGGTTTTCAGCGGACGCGCACCGAGGTCAAGCGAGGCTTCCACCAGCGAGTAATCTATCCGCGTCAGCGCCGTATAGATCGGCAGAACCATAAACGGCAGATAGGCATACACAATGCCAATATAGACCGCGAGGTTGGTGTGCAGGATCGTCAGCGGCTGATCGATAACCCCAAGCCACATCAGGACGTTATTCAGCACGCCGTTGTTTTTCAGGATCCCCATCCAGGCGTAAACGCGGATCAGGAACGAAGTCCACGACGGCAAAATCACCAGCAGCAGCAGGATATTACGCGTCGAGGGTTTACTGTGCGCCACGGCCCACGCCAGCGGATAGCCCATCACCAGACAGCAGAGCGTCGAGATCGCCGCCACCTGCAGCGACTGCAGATAGGCTTCAATATAGAGCGGGTCCTCGGTGAGCTGCAGGTAGTTACCGAGGTTTAAGGTCAGCGTCAGCTGCCCGTCTGCCCACTCCCACAGGTCGGTATACGGTGGGATCGCCCGCGCCATCTCCGCCAGGCTGATCTTGAAAACGATCAGGAATGGCAGCAGGAACAGCAGGATCAGCCACACGTAAGGCATGGCAATCACCAGCTTGCGGCCGTGCTTCATCTTAAGGCGCGTCAGCCAGCTGGCTGCGCGGGCTGGAGGTTCAAGTGTACTCATTGGCCGCTCCTTATACCGTCAGCACGACACAACTGTCAGCATCCCAGCACAGACGCACTTCGTCGCCCCAGGTCGGCTGACCTTTGCGGTAGCGATGTTCGTTTTGCAGCTGGGCGCTCAGCATCTGACCGCTTTTCAGACGCACGTGATAGATAGACAAATCGCCCAGATAAGCAATGTGCACCACTTCACCCACGGCGAAGTTATAGCCATCGGCTGGCGGATCGTCACAGAGCATGATCTTCTCCGGACGCAGCGCGACGTAGACCGGCACGTTGTCCACCACGGCGCTGTCAGGATCGACCTTGAGCGGATGCTGCAGACCCGGCGATTCAATGACCAGGCCATCCTCCTGACGATCTTTCAGTAGCCCTTCGAAGACGTTGACCGAACCGATGAACTCGGCGCTGTAGCGGGTGGTTGGATGCTCATAAATCTCCTCCGGCTCGCCAATTTGCACAAACTTCCCGCGGTTCATGATCGCAATACGTCCGGCCATGGTCATGGCTTCTTCCTGGTCGTGGGTCACCATCACGCAGGTCACGCCGACGCGCTCAAGAATATCCACCACTTCCAGCTGCATACGGTCACGCAGTTTTTTATCCAGGGCCCCCATCGGCTCGTCGAGCAGCAGCAGTTTCGGGCGTTTTGCCAGGCTTCTGGCGAGCGCCACGCGCTGGCGCTGGCCGCCTGAAAGCTGGTGCGGTTTACGCTTCGCGAACTCCTGCATGTGGACCAGACTCAGCATCTCGGCCACGCGCGCGGTGATTTCGGCTTTTGGCAATTTATCCTGCTTCAGGCCAAAGGCGATGTTTTGCTCCACCGTCATGTGCGGGAACAGTGCGTAGGACTGGAACATCATGTTAATCGGGCGCTGGTACGGCGGCACGCTGGAGAGATCCACGCCATCAAGCATGATTTGCCCGGCCGTGGGTTGTTCAAAACCGGCTAACATACGCAGCAGGGTTGATTTGCCACAGCCCGATGCGCCCAGTAGCGCGAATATTTCGCCTTTATAGATAGTCAGGCTGACGTCGTCCACGGCATGCTGGCCATCGAAAGATTTGGTGAGGTTACGAATTTCAAGAAGCGGGGTCAGCGCTTTACGGACTTTCGCCTGCGGGCGGGGGATCGCGTCATTCACGGGGTGCTCTCCGGCAGAAATCAAATCATGGTGCAGGCGCACCAGAACGGTGCGCCTGTTGCCGGGTGCGCTTCGCTTGCCCGGCCTGTGACAAAGGGTTACTTACCGCTTTTCACCTTGGTCCACGCACGGGTACGTACGCGATCAATTTTTGGATCCTGTACTTTCAGGGTGAAGAGCTTGGCGAACACGTCCGCTGGCGGATAAATTGCCGGATTACTGCGGATCGCTTCACTCACCAGCGGCACGGAAGCCTTGTTACCGTTGGCGTAATAAACGTGGTCGCTGATGTGGGCGATCACGTCCGGACGCATCAGGTAGTTAAGGAACTGATACGCTTCGTCTTTGTTTTTCGCATCAGCTGGCATCGCGAAGACGTCGAAGAAGGCCAGCGCCCCCTCTTTCGGGATGAAGTAGGACACATTCACGCCGTTTTTCGCCTCTTTCGCGCGGTTCGCCGCCTGCCACACGTCCCCTGCCCAGCCAATCGCAACGCAGATGTCACCGTTCGCCAGGTCGTTGATGTACTGGGAAGAGTGGAAATAGCGAATGTTTGGACGCAGCTTCAGCAGCAGATCGGTCGCCGGACCGGTGTAGTCATCCGCCTTGTTGCTGTTCGGATCTTTGCCCAGGTAGTTCAGCACGGTGGCAAAAATCTCTTCTGGCGCGTCCAGGAAAGAGACGCCGCAGCTTTTCAGCTTCTCAAGGTTTTCCGGCTTCAGCACCACGTCCCAGCTGTCCAGCTTGACGTCCGGGCCCAGCGCCGCTTTGACTTTATCCACGTTGTAGCCGATACCGGTGGTCGCCCACAGGTAAGGCATGGCGTATTTGTTATCCGGGTCATGCTTAGCCACCAGCTTCAGGACTTCTGGATCGAGGTTTTTCCAGTTCGGTAATTTGCTTTTGTCCAGTGGCTGGAAGACACCCGCGGTCAGCTGACGCTCCAGGAAGCTCGCGGAAGGCACCACCAGGTCAAACCCGGTGCTGCCTGCCATCAGTTTTCCTTCCAGCACTTCGTTGGAATCGAAAACGTCGTAGACCACTTTAATGCCGGTCTCTTTCTCAAAATTGGCCACGGTGTCCGGCGCAATATAGTCAGACCAGTTATAAACGTGCAGCGTTTTTTGTTCCGCAGCGAGCGTGCCGGCAGAGACGGCCATCAGAGCACCCGCAACCAGACCCGATAACCATTTTTTATTCAAGGCGATCATAGTGTTATTCCTTCTGAAAGCTCGTTAACAAACGAACTAAAACTGTGCAATCTGGATATATGCAAAAATCATGCATAGTTTGTCGCTCTGCTCAAAATAAAAAGAAACCTCTTTACCCGGCAGGATCCGCTCGCTTTTTGAAGCATCGCAAGAATAACTGTAGCCCGTGTCTCCGGCTATAGCCCAGACGAAAAAACGCCTTTTATCAATTTTTTATGCAGGTTTAGTCTACGTGATAAGCCGAAACGGCCTTTGGGGAGGTGAAAAATTCTTTAAAGAAAGGTTAAAAGCAGCAGAAAAAATGGCCTAATGCAGCCGCCATGGCAGCGACTGCGCAAAAGTCAGGCAGCCTTAGTGAAGAAAATTGGGAGATGCATCATTATTCTCTGCATCATCTTCCGCGCTATACAGCAGATGGTGTGCATTGGCTTCCATCATGACCATGGAAATTTGCTCTTCACTCAAGCGCATAAACCAGGCGAACTGCTTAAAGGAGAGCCCTGCCCCGGAGAATAAAGACTGGCAAACGACCAGTTTTGGCAGATTATCATCCTGTATATCGAGAAATGCTTTCACCGTCAAAGAACTGGCATTGATGGCCGACAGGTCGGAGGCCAGCGCCAGTAGCGCAGACGGCTTCACTTCGGCCAGCGCGGAGAAAAGGATCACGTCGTTAATCAGATCGATTTTGGCATCAAAAATACCGTCGAAATTTTGCATATGAGGCAGATGCAGCGCCTGGCAGGAATCACATTCAAAGAACGTAATACCGGCATCATCGAGCCATTGACGTAACGTATCCAGTGTTGGTACGACCTGTAAATCCATCGCGGTGCAGCCTCTCTAATAAAAACTTCGCATAGATTACGCAAAAAGTGCGTTCAATGCCATTTAACCGCCCGTTTTCAGACAGTAGCCCGGCGTGGCATGACGCTCGATCCATGTGATCATTTTACCTGCAATATCGACCCCCGTGGTTTTTTCCACGCCTTCCAGCCCCGGTGAGGCATTCACCTCCATGACCAGCGGCCCGCGCGTCGCCCGCAGGAGGTCAACGCCCGCCACGTCCAGCCCCAACGTTTGCGCGGCTTTTACGGCAATGTCCCGCTCGCGATCGCTAATATCAGCCACTCTCGCTATGCCGCCGCGGTGAAGGTTAGAGCGGAAATCGCCCTCTTTGGCCTGACGCTCAATGGCCGCCACCACTTCATTTCCGACCACGAAACAGCGAATATCACGCCCTTTCGCCTCTTCGATATACTCCTGCACCAGAATGTGCGCATTCAGTCCCCGAAAGGCGTCGACCACACTTTCTGCAGCCTGCCGCGTCTCCGCCAGCACCACGCCGATACCCTGCGTGCCTTCTACCAGCTTGATCACTAAAGGCGCGCCGCCCACCATGTCGATCAGATCGCTGGTGTCGTCCGGCGAATGGGCTATTCCGGTAACGGGGAGATCGATCCCCTGACGGGCGAGCAGCTGCAACGAGCGCAACTTGTCGCGGGCGCGGGAAATGGCCACGGATTCATTGAGCGGATAGCTGCCCAGCATCTCAAACTGGCGCAGCGCGGCGGTGCCGTAATAGGTGATCTGGGAGCCGATACGCGGGATCACCGCATCAAAATGCGGCAGCTTGCGGCCTTTGTAGTGTATAGATGAAGCGGCGGGGTCGATGTTCATATAGCAGGACATCGGGTCAAGGATCTCAACCTGATGTCCGCGTTTTGCCGCCGCTTCTCGCAGGCGTTTACATGAATAGAGCGTTCCATCCCGGGACAATATGGCAATTTTCACCCTGCACCTCTCTGAAGACATGGAAAAAGCCTTCATATCATACAGAATGGACTATCGCGTCGCCCAGCCCTGTTTATGCAGATAATCGAGAATAAACGGGCGATTTTCTTTAATGATGGTGCGGCGAATGTGGTCGCTCCAGGTATCGCGGCGGTTATTGCTGTCACGCGTCAGATAGTAATTCGCCAGCTCTTCATCATAGTGATTCAGGACATCACGATCGACCGGCTGGTAGTGGTTCTCGTGCACCAGCATTGCCGCAGGAATACGCGGTTTCAGGTCCGGATTATCCGCCGGCCAGCCGAGGCAGAGGCCAAACAGCGGCAGTACATGTTTTGGCAGCTTCAGCAGTTCGGTGACGCTTTCAATGTTGTTACGCAACCCGCCGATATAGACCCCGCCTAGTCCCAACGATTCCGCCGCCGTAAAGGCGTTTTGCGCCATCAGCGCGGTATCCACGACGCCCAGCAGCAGCTGTTCGGCGAGCCCCAGTTGCGCTTCAGGGCAAATCTGCAGATGGCGGTTAAAGTCGGCACAAAATACCCAGAACTCGGCGGCCTGGGCCACATGCTTCTGCCCGCCGGTCAGCGTCACCAGCTGTTCACGCATCGCCGGGTCGGTAATGCGAATAATGGAGCTGCACTGCAGGAAACTGGAGCTGGAGGTCGCCCTTGCGCTGTTAATAATGGCGGTACGCTGCGCCTCGGTGATCGGCTCATCGGTGAAGTGGCGAATGGAACGGTGGGAAAGGAGCAGGTCAATCGTGGGTGTCATCTTCTCTCTCTTTGCTTGCTTAAAACGTATGGCAGCCAGTATAGGCAATGATCTGCACGGTGTAATTGGCGAAACATAGCTCATAGGTATTATAACGACAGGCGAAACCTTCTTTAATGACGACAGGTTATGGGGCACTATACGTGTCATTCGCCGTCAGGCTTGTTTTTTGAGGAGAGAGAAATGTTTGCAGTAATTTTTGGTCGTCCAGGGTGCCCTTACTGTGTGCGCGCAAAAGAGCTGGCAGAGAAACTGACCGCAGAACGCGATGACTTCAATTTCCGCTATGTGGACATCCACGCGGAAGGCATCACCAAAGCCGATCTGGAAAAAACAGTCGGTAAGCCGGTTGAAACCGTCCCACAGATCTTCCTCGATCAGAAACACATCGGCGGTTGCACCGACTTTGAAGCCTACGCCAAAGAACATCTTGGCCTGTTTGCCGAGCAGTAATGAAAGGACGCCCTCACCCTGAGGGCGTTTTTATTTGTGGTGCCGTCGGTGCTGAATCAGGCTGCGCACAAATAAGTAGCAGAGCGCGCCAAGGGCGCACCAGAATATGGCACTTAGCAACCACGCCAGCTCCTGCCAGAAACTCCGCGTTGAAACATACAGCAAGCGCATTAGCAGCAGACATAATGGCGCTGCAAGTATCGCCCCCAGTAACGGTTTCACCACTTCCCCTTTACGGGAGAGAAAACTGGCGGCGGCTCCCGGTAGCGTGAAGAAGAGCAACCCCAGCTCCGGATGCCCGGACGCCCTGAATGCGCCCTTCACATTAAATGCGAGCGACATGCATACGACCGTGAACAGCAAAAAGCAGCTGATCACCCCCGCCCAGTTTCGTTTCATATTCAAACAATCCTCCTGACTTATCTCTATCAAATACACTTTCGTCGGGTAGACGCCCAGTCAGATAAAGCAATGCGGCAATCCTTGCCAAAGTACGCACAGGGTGATGCGATAATCAGTAGCTGTCAGTAGCTAATGCGATTAAACTACACGCCAGCTAATGTTTTAGGGAATAAAGCAGGAAACAGGGAGCGTTAACGACTTTCCCTGACCCAGAAAACAGTAGCCCAAAAAGTCCTTTCATTCAACAACTTACTGGTAAACAAGAAGTTAGCCTCCGTGAATATAAACGTCGCAGACTTGTTAAATGGGAATTACATCCTGTTATTATTTGTGGTACTGGCGCTGGGTCTTTGCCTGGGTAAATTGCGCCTGGGATCGGTTCAACTTGGTAATTCCATTGGCGTTTTAGTCGTCTCCTTATTATTAGGCCAGCAGCACTTCAGCATTAACACGGACGCGCTCAACTTAGGTTTTATGTTGTTTATTTTTTGTGTTGGCGTGGAAGCAGGACCGAACTTTTTTTCGATTTTCTTCCGCGACGGCAAAAATTATCTGATGCTGGCGCTGGTTATGGTCGGCAGCGCACTGCTGATCGCCTTAGGACTGGGTAAGCTGTTTGGCTGGGATATCGGGTTAACGGCCGGTATGCTGGCAGGCTCCATGACCTCTACGCCAGTGCTGGTGGGTGCAGGCGATACCCTGCGCCATTCGGGCATGGCTGGCGCACAGCTTTCGACCGCGCTCGACCACCTGAGCCTGGGCTATGCCCTGACCTATCTGATTGGTCTGGTGAGCCTGATTGTCGGCGCGCGCTATCTGCCAAAACTGCAGCATCAGGATCTGCAGACCAGTGCCCAGCAAATCGCCCGTGAGCGCGGGCTGGATACCGACAGCAAACGTAAAGTCTACCTCCCGGTGATCCGCGCCTACCGCGTCGGACCTGAGCTGGTGGCATGGGCAGACGGGAAAAATCTTCGCGAGCTGGGGATTTACCGCCAGACCGGGTGCTACATCGAACGTATCCGCCGTAACGGCATTCTGGCGAACCCGGACGGTGACGCGGTGCTGCAGATGGGCGATGACATCGCGCTGGTGGGTTACCCGGACGCGCACGCCCGTCTCGACCCAAGCTTCCGAAACGGCAAAGAAGTGTTCGACCGCGATCTGCTCGACATGCGCATCGTCACCGAAGAGATCGTGGTGAAAAACCATAACGCCGTTGGCCGTCGTCTGGCGCAGCTCAAGCTGACCGACCACGGCTGCTTCCTTAACCGCGTCATCCGCAGCCAGATTGAGATGCCCATCGACGACAACGTCGTGCTCAACAAAGGCGACGTTTTGCAGGTCAGCGGCGACGCGCGACGCGTAAAAACCGTTGCCGACCGCATCGGCTTTATCTCCATTCACAGCCAGGTCACTGACCTGCTGGCCTTCTGCGCCTTCTTTATTGTGGGCCTGATGATCGGGATGATCACCTTCCAGTTCAGCAACTTCAGTTTCGGCATCGGTAACGCCGCCGGTCTGCTGTTTGCCGGGATCATGCTGGGCTTCCTGCGAGCGAACCATCCGACGTTCGGTTACATTCCGCAGGGCGCATTGAACATGGTGAAAGAGTTCGGTCTGATGGTGTTTATGGCGGGTGTCGGCTTAAGCGCCGGCAGCGGCATTGGACACAGCCTGGGTGCCGTCGGCTGGCAGATGCTGGTTTCCGGCCTTATCGTCAGCCTGGTGCCGGTGGTGATCTGCTTCCTGTTTGGTGCCTACGTGCTGCGCATGAACCGCGCCCTGCTCTTCGGAGCAATGATGGGGGCGCGTACCTGTGCGCCGGCCATGGAAATTATCAGCGACACCGCGCGCAGCAACATCCCGGCGCTGGGCTATGCCGGCACCTACGCTATCGCCAACGTACTGCTGACGCTGGCAGGTACGCTGATCATCATCATCTGGCCAGGACTCGGATAACTCTGAAGTTTGCGCGTAATGAAAAAATTTTTGTTACGCGCAGAACTTTTTTATCAGGGGGCAGTCATAACTAGTGCCACTGCTTTTCTTTGATGTCCCCAATTTGTGGAGCCCATCAACCCCGCCGTTTTGGTTCAAGGTTGATGGGTTTTTTGTTGCCTTAAATAAACCCCAACAAAGAATAACCAAAGCCCGTTATCCAGCTTTTCTAAACGTGAGAATACGTAATGTCAGGCTTAACGAGCGATGTCTAAGTGTTTCCCTCCCCCGCAATCCTCCCCACCATCGCCCGAATCTCGTCCCGGGTTAACGGCGCCCGGTCGGTCACATAGTGCAGCGTCATCCCTTCGATAAACGCATCCAGCGCGCGGGTGGTAACCGGATCGAACCACTGCTCCAGCGTAGTCTGGCTCATCTTCATCCAGTCCTGCATCACCGTTTTGAGCGCCGCGCTGCGGTGCATAAAGGCGTAAAGCTGGTACATCAGCGCCATGTTGTGCGGCGTCGTCACCTGCGAACTGTGGATCAGGGTGGTGATGGACTCGCAGGCCATTTCAGGCCCGGTGACGCCCGCAAAGAAATCCCGATACTGCTGCGACATCTGTTGCGTAAACCATGTGAACGCTTCCTCCAGCAGTGGCTCCATACCGTCGAAATAGTAGGTCATCGACCCCAGCGGCACGCCCGCGCAGGCGGCGATTTTACGGTGCGTGACGGCGTGAATACCGTGCTCGGCAATGGTATCGAGTGTTGCCTGCAGGATCTTCTCCCGGCGATGCGGATCGTTCGGTGGTCTGCTCATAAATTCCTCACGTGGTTTGTGTACAAATGTACACAAACTTGCTAGTGTTGTCGCTATTGTTGTACTTCTGGTGCTACCCCAATGACGCTGACCTCTCCCCGTAAAACCCTGCAGCTCCGCATGTGGGCGCTGTTTATGTTCTTCTTTATTCCCGGTCTGCTGATGGCCTCCTGGGCCACGCGCACGCCCGCCATTCGCGATATTTTGTCTGTCTCTACGGCTGAGATGGGCATCGTGCTGTTCGGCCTGTCGATCGGTTCCATGAGCGGCATTCTCTGTTCCGCATGGCTGGTGAAGCGCTTTGGTACGCGAGCTGTGATCCGCACCACCATGTGCTGCGCGGTGTTCGGGATGGTGGTATTGAGCATCGCGCTGTGGTTTGCCTCGCCGGTGTTGTTCGCGCTGGGGCTGACGGTATTTGGCGGCAGCTTCGGTTCTGCGGAGGTAGCCATCAACGTTGAAGGGGCGGCGGTCGAACGTGAGATGAACAAAACCGTGCTGCCCATGATGCATGGCTTCTATAGCCTCGGTACGCTGGCCGGTGCGGGCGTGGGGATGGCGCTGACGGCCACGGGTGTGACCGCCAATCTGCATATCCTGCTGGCGGCGCTGGTGTGCATCATTCCGATCCTCACCGGCATCCGGGCCATCCCGGACAGCACCGGTAAAAACTCTGCTGACGAACGCTCGTCAGCCGAAAAAGGACTCCCCTTCTACCGCGATTTCCAGCTGATGCTGATCGGCGTGGTGGTACTGGCGATGGCGTTTGCAGAAGGCTCCGCCAACGACTGGCTGCCGCTGCTGATGGTGGACGGTCACGGCTTTAGCCCGACCTCTGGCTCGCTGATTTACGCCGGGTTTACGCTGGGGATGACCGTCGGGCGCTTCACCGGCGGCTGGTTTATCGACCGCTACAGCCGCGTGGCGGTGGTGCGCGCCAGCGCCCTGCTGGGCGGCCTGGGGATTGCGATGATTATCTTTGTGGACGTGGACTGGATTGCCGGCGTCTCGGTGATCCTCTGGGGACTGGGGGCGTCACTCGGCTTCCCGCTGACCATTTCCGCCGCCAGCGACACCGGGCCGGATGCCCCGACGCGCGTCAGCGTGGTGGCGACAACGGGCTATCTCGCCTTCCTGGTGGGGCCGCCGCTGCTCGGCTTCCTGGGTGAACACTACGGGCTGCGCAGCGCCATGCTGGTGGTGTTAGGGTTGGTGATCATCGCCGCGCTGGTGGCGCGCGCGGTGGCAAAGCCGGAAACGAAACAAACGACACTGGAGAAGGGATATGAGCGTTAAACTGATCGCCGTCGACATGGATGGCACATTCCTGAGCGATGCCAAGACCTATAACCGCCCGCGCTTTCTGGCGCAGTACGCCCGCATGAAGGCGCAAGGCATTCGCTTCGTGGTCGCCAGCGGCAACCAGTACTATCAGCTGATCTCCTTTTTCCCGGAGATTGCCCATGAAATTGCGTTCGTCGCTGAGAACGGCGGCTGGGTCGTGAGCGCCGGAGAGGATGTCTTTAACGGTGAATTGTCGAAAGCCCATTTCGAGACCGTCGCAAATGTATTAAACGACGTTCCGGGCATTGAGATTATCGCCTGCGGAAAAAACAGCGCCTATACGCTGAAATGCTATGACGATAACTTTAAGGATATCGCCGCGAAGTACTATCACCGGCTCGAAATGGTGAGTGATTTCGACAACCTGAACGACATTTTCTTCAAGTTTGGGCTGAACGTGTCAGACCATGAAATTCCGCGCATCCAGGCGATGCTGCATGAAAAGCTTAACGACATTATGGTGCCCGTGACAACCGGCCACGGCAGTATCGACCTGATTATCCCCGGCGTGCACAAAGCCAACGGCCTGCGGATCCTGCAACAGCGCTGGGGCATAGAGGACAGTGAAGTGGTGGCCTTCGGTGACAGCGGCAACGATGTGGAGATGTTGCGTCAGTCCGGGTTCAGCTTCGCGATGGCGAATGCCAGACCGCATATTAAAGCGGTGGCGCGGTTTGAAGCGCCGCATAATAACGAGGAAGGTGTGCTGGATGTGATTGAGAAGGTGTTGAACGGAGAGGCACCGTTTAACTGATACCGTGCGGTCTGGTGCCCCCAGCCTAACCCTCTCCCACAGGGAGAGGGAATAAACAGATTACGGTTGCAGGGCGTTGCCGACGCGTTTGTCCTTCAGGAACACCATCATCAGGCCAACCCACAGCACGCCGTTGGCGAGGTTAAACAGACTGAACAGACCGTTGCCGCCCATCGCGTAAGCGTGCTTGCTCACCTCGATACCGACGGTAAAAATCAGCATCTGCAGCATACCCATCGCCGCGGACACCGTGCCTTTACTCATCTCGCTGGCAAACAGCGTCAGGCGCACCAGCCCGGCGTTCGCCACGCCAATCCCGAAAGCATAAAGGCTGAGCCCCGCCGTCATCCACAGATAAGCGTGGGATGACGCAACGGTCGCCACCGCGGCCAGAATCAGCCCTGCTGCAATCGGCCAGCCCCCCATAATAATCAGTGAACGCACGGTGCGGCGTGACGTCAGACGTGCCAGCACCAGGTTACCGATAATCAGCGCGCCAAAAATCGGCACCTGCAGCAGACCGTACTCGTAGCTGCTGAGCTTTTCACCGCTGATGATAATGACCGGAGACTGCGCAATCCACGCCAGCAGCGGCAGGCTCACGAACCCGGTCGCCAGCGCCCCCGCCAGAAAGCGGCCATTCTTCAGCACTTCTTTGTAATCCCGGCCCAGCTCCTTGAGCGAGAGTTTTTCACCCAGACGGGTCGCCGTTTCCGGCATTGCGCGGTGCAGGCCAAAGAACGCGATAGCGGCGAGAACCGCAAAGAGGATAAACATCCCTTCCCAGGGCGCAACATGCACCCACGCGGCGCCCACCAGCGGCCCGAGTAAAGGGGCAATCAGCGCCACGTTTGCCATGAGCGCGGTAATTTTGATACACACCGCCTCTTCAAACGACTCCTGAATGGCGGCATACCCCACGGCACCGATAAAGCACAGGCTCACCCCCTGCAGGAAACGCAGCAGGGTAAATTGCTCAATGTTTTGCGCCAGCAGCGTAGCGAGGCAGGTGACGATAAACCACACCACGCCGGTCAGCATCACCGGACGGCGGCCAATACGATCCGACAGCGGCCCTAACAGCCACTGTAAAAACATGCCGCCAGCCAGATAGGCGGTCATGGAGGTCGGCACCCATTCAATTCCCGCGTTGTACTGCTCCACAACGGCCAGCATGCCGGGCTGGATCATATCGTTGCCGATATAGGTGGAGAATTCGTAGAGCACCAGACACAGGGGGAAAAGCAACGCCTGACGACCCAGACGTGAACCAGAAGAAGAACGGTTTAACATGCAATCTCTTTAAAATGACAAAATCGCGACGAGTGTAATGAAATGCCGCAGCCCGAGATAGTGATTTATCGAGGATAAACAGAAATAAAGCACATATCGTCTTCGTTTAAGGTTTCCTTAAGTTGACAGATTTATGATAGCCCGATTACTCGTCAACGATCCCAAATTATGGCACTCACTTCCAGCCGTTCAGAATTGTCTAACTTACAGACAAATAAGACAAAACGACTTTACCGCTTACCCTCCCGCTTTTATGGTTATCAGCTTTTCGTGCTGTTAGTCCTTGCCGTGGTGTTTACGTGGCTTTCGCGCGATGAAGCGCTCGACAGATGGATCACCGGTTTTTGGTATGACGCGGCGACGCAGAGCTTCCCGCTGCAGAAAGACCACCTGCTGGATTTGCTCAACCATCGTCTGGCGAAGTACATCGCCATCGCCTTAGGTGCCGTGGCGCTGCTTTACGGCGCTTACAAACGTAACGCCAGGCTGGTTACGGCGGCGCTGCTGATGGGGCTTGGCGCGCTGGTAGTGGGCGTACTGAAAAGCATTAGCCACCACAGCTGCCCGTGGGATCTGGTGGAGTATGGCGGGAAGGCGATGTCTTACCCCCTGTTTAGCGCCGTCCCGACAGACAGCGGTCCGGGGCGCTGTTTCCCCGGCGGCCATGCCTCCAGCGGTTTTATGGTGATGGGGCTGTTTTTTGCCTTCTGGCGCGAGCGTCCACGTCTCGCCTGGAGCTTTGTTGCCCTCGGCGTGCTGCTGGGTCTGGCGATGGGCTTCGGTCAGGTGATGCGCGGGGCACATTTTTTCTCTCACAACCTGTGGGCCGGGTGGTGGGTTTGGTTTTCCCAGGTGGCCGTCTACGGGCTGGTTTCCACCCGGTTTGCAAAAGAGTGATAACGCTATGCTAGAGAATCTGAATTATCAGCTGTTTTATCTGATCAACGCCACACCGGCCTCGCCAGAGTGGATGATTGATTTCGCCACCTTCCTGGCAAAAGATCTGATTAGTATCGTGCCTGTGCTGGCCGCTATCCTCTGGCTCTGGGGCCCTCGCAGCCAGGTGAAGGCACAGCGCCAGTTGGTGATCAAAGTCGCGATGGCGCTCGGGGTCAGCGTACTGGTTAGTTATATTCTCGGCCATGCGTTCCCGCACGATCGTCCTTTTGTCGACCATGTCGGTTATACCTTCCTGCACCACGCGCCGGATGACTCCTTCCCGAGCGATCACGGTACGGTTATCTTCACCTTCGCGCTGGCTTTCCTGTTCTGGCATCGCCTGTGGTCTGGTGCGGTGCTGATGGTGGCAGCCGCGGCGATTGCCTGGTCCCGCGTGTATCTTGGCGTCCACTGGCCGCTGGATATGGTCGGCGGTTTCCTGGTAGGACTGATTGGCTGCGTGAGCGCGGCAATCCTGTGGAATCTCTTCGGTGAAGCGCTCTACCGGGGGCTCTCTTCCCTTTATCGCGCCATTTTTGCCCTCCCGATCCGCAAAGGCTGGATACGTGACTAACCCCAACCGGAAAGGTTACACTGAGCCCCCGCCCTGCGGGGGCTCATTTTTTTTATCCTGAGGAACTATGGAAACACGACGCGATGACCGCATAGCTCAGCTGCTTCAGGCGCTGAAGCGTAGTGATAAGCTGCATCTTAAGGAAGCCGCCAACCTCCTCGGCGTCTCAGAGATGACCATTCGTCGTGATCTGAACAGCGACAGCGCTCCCGTGGTACTGCTGGGCGGGTACATTGTGCTTGAGCCGCGTAGCGCCAGCCATTATCTGATAAGCGATCAGAAAACGCGTCTGGTGGAAGAGAAACGCAAAGCCGCGCGCCTGGCCGCCACGCTGGTACAGCCGCACCAGACGCTGTTTTTTGACTGCGGCACCACCACGCCGTGGATTATCGAAGCCATCGACAGCAGTATTCCTTTTACCGCCGTGTGTTACTCCCTGAACACCTTTCTGGCGCTGCAGGAGAAACCCGAGTGCCGGGTGATCCTCTGCGGCGGTGAGTTTCACGCCAGCAACGCTATCTTTAAGCCGCTCAACCTGCAGGACACGCTCAGCAACTTATGTCCGGACATCGCGTTCTATTCCGCCGCGGGCGTGAATGTGCGTCAGGGGGCGACCTGCTTTAACCTGGAGGAGCTGCCGGTAAAGCACTGGGCTTTAAGCGCCGCGCAATACCATGTGCTGGTGGTCGATCACAGTAAATTTGGCAAAGTGCGGTCGGCAAGAATGGGCGAGCTGGCGCAGTTTGACGCCATCGTCAGCGATTGCCGCCCGGATGAGGAAATTGTGGCCCATGCGAAGGCGCAGCAGGTGAAGTTGATGTATTGAGAGGGGTGCGGTCTGATGCCCTCACCCCTCCCACAGGGAGAGGGAGAAAAGCATGATGGATTAGCTGAACCAGCTACCAAACCAGCTGTGGAATTTCATCAATACGAAATCCCACATCCGGCTGAAGAAGCCACCCTCTTCTACCGCTTCCATCACGATCAGCGGACGCTGTTCAATTGACTTACCGTTTAACTGGAAATCAATCGTCCCGACCACCTGGCCTTTTTTCAACGGCGCGGTGAGCTGCGGGTCGATCAGGGTATAGCTGGCCTTCAGGTTTTTCAGCTGACCGCGTGGAATGGTCACGGAACCGGCTTCTCCCGCCCCGAGATTCACTTCACTCTTATCCCCAAACCAGACGCGCTGGCTGACGAACGTGGCATCCGGTTTAATCGGCGTCACGGTTTCATAGAAACGGAAGCCCCAGGTCAGCAGTTTTTCTGATTCGTTAAACCGGATGCGGTCGGTTTTGGTGCCCAGCACAACCGAGATCAAACGCATGTCGCCCTGCGTCGCAGAGGCCACCAGGTTATAGCCCGCGCCCGCCGTGGTGCCGGTCTTCATCCCGTCCACGTTAACGTTGCTGCTCCACAGGAGACGGTTACGGTTCGGCTGGCGAATTTTGTTGAAGGTAAACTCTTTCTCTTTGTGGATCGCGTATTCATCCGGTACGTCGTGGATCAGCGCTTTCCCCAACAGCGCCATGTCGCGCGCGGTACTGAACTGTCCAGGCGCATCCAGGCCGTGAACCGTTTTGAATGTCGTGTTGGTTAAGCCGAGTTTCTGCGCATAGCCATTCATCAAACCAATGAAAGAATCCTGACTGCCGGCCACATAATCGGCCAGCGCGATACACGCGTCATTTCCCGACTGAATAATTACCCCTTTATTCAGATCGGAAACGGACACCTGATCCCCTGGCTTCAGGAACATCACCGATGACCCGCGCAGCGCGGGGTTGCCGGTCGCCCAGGCGTCCTTTCCGATGGTGACCATATCGTCCAGCTTGATCTTACCGGCTTTCAAGGCCTGGCCGACCACATAGCTGGTCATGATCTTGGTCAGGCTGGCCGGATCGAGTTTCTCATCGGCATTGCCTTCCGCCAGCACTTTCCCGCTGGCATAGTCCATCAGGATCCAGGCGCGCGCATCCACCGGTGGCGCTTCGGGCGCAGCCTGTTCTGCTGCGTAGAGAGTTGGTGCAAACAGGAAAAGGAGCGCAGAGCCTGCCGCCAGGCTGCGCAGAGAAGTCATTTTTCGCGTCATAAATGCCACCCGAGTGTCCATTCAAAAATTACGTCACATCACCGTGTCGCAAGAAGCGATGAGTAATAGCGCACTAAAACGGTGAAAGAAACCCAGCGAGGGTAAAGTTATTAAAGTTTATGCAATAACATTCATTTACGCTTTGATTCAGGCGATTTTTTTGTCTTCTGTTGCGTAATTGTTAGGTTTATCTCACCATGGCGAAAAAGGTGACCCGGATTCACAACTCATCAGGAGTAAATATGATTACGCTGTGGGGCAGGAACAATTCGACCAACGTGAAGAAAGTGCTCTGGACGCTGGAAGAGCTGGATTTACCGTTTAATCAAATCATGGCTGGCATGGCATACGGGGTAAACAGAGAGGCCGACTATCTGGCGATGAACCCGAACGGCCTGGTGCCGCTGCTGCGCGATGACGAAACTGACGCAACGCTTTGGGAATCTAACACCATTGTGCGCTACCTCGCCGCCCAGTACGGTCTTGGCCGCCTGTGGGTTGAAAACCCGGCGCAGCGCGCCCAGGGTGAAAAGTGGATGGACTGGGCAAACCAGACGTTCTCTCCTGTTCACCGGGTTATCCTGATGGGACTGGTGAGAACCCCCGAGGCCGAGCGCGACTATCCTGCTATTCATGCCGCTCAGGATGCCTGTGAAAACCTGTTTGCCATGATGGATGACGAACTGGCGAAGCGCGCCTGGTTCTCCGGCGAGACGTTCGGCGTGGGGGATATTGCCGTGGCGCCGTTTGTCTGGAACCTGACCAATATGGGGCTGGACTGGACGCCGCGCCCTCACCTTGAACGCTGGCTCAAGCAACTGAGCGAGCGTCCGGCGTACCGTAACGTCGTGATGACCCCGGTCACCTGATTACGCACCGGACGGGCTGACTTTTAGCAGTTGCCCGTCCGTTTCATCGGTGAGCACATACAGATACCCGTCCGGCCCCACCCGCACATCGCGAATACGTTGATCTCGATCGCCCAGGATGCGCCCGTCCTCCGTGACCTTGTTGCCCTCCACGCTCAGGACGATAACGTCTTTCTCCTTTAGCGCCCCAATAAACAGTTTGTTTTTCCACTGCGGAAAAACGTCACTGTTGTAGAACGCCATGCCGCTGACCGCGGGCGAGACTTTCCAGACAAACAGCGGCTTCTCGGTTCCCTCGACGTGTTCACCTTTGGCTTCGGGGATTTTCAGGCCACTGTAATTAATGCCGTGTGTCGCCAGCGGCCAGCCGTAATTTTTGCCTTTCTCCGGGATATTGATTTCATCCCCGCCGCGCGGGCCATGTTCGTTCAGCCAGAGCGTGTCGCTCCACGGATTCATCGCCATTCCCTGCGGGTTGCGAATGCCATAAGACCAGATTTCCGGCCGTGCGCCGGCGGTGTTCACAAAGGGGTTATCCGCAGGGACTTTACCGTCCTCGGTCAGGCGCACCACTTTCCCCTGCAGTTTGTCCAGGTCCTGCGCCGTCGGGCGCTGGTTGTTCTCGCCGAGTCCGATAAAGAGGTAGCCTTTGCCGTCAAACACCAGCCGTCCGCCAAAATGGTTACCGGTCGAGAGTTTCGGCATCTGGCGGAACACGACCTGGAATGCCTCGATGCGGGAAAGATCGTCGCTTAAGCGGCCATAACCCACCGTCGTTCCGGCTTTGCCGTCATGCCCTGCTTCGGCGTAACTCAGCCAGACGCGGCGCGACGTTGCAAAATCCGGCGCCAGCACCACGTCCAGCAATCCTCCCTGACCGTTCGCCCAGACCTTCGGAACGCCGACAATGGGATCGGAAAGCCCTTTTCCGGCCTGCCAGTGTTTGAGCTGCCCGCCCCTGAGGGTGACCAGAAGCCCTTTATTGTCCGGCAGGAAAGCCATCGACCAGGGGTGATCGAGTCGGTTTTGCAGCACCTCGACCTTCACCGCCTCTGGCGCCGCAAGAAGTGAAAAGGAAAAGCACAACGCAGGAAGGAAAATCAACGAGGACCGTGGCATGACGCGCTCCTTTTTGGGCATATGGCATAAAGATTAGCCAGTACCTCCGGGCGCGTTACCACTTTTACAAAAGCTTAATCAGAAGGGGGAGTTGCCTCCCCCGGGCTCAGTGTTGCTCAAGCTTCTCGTGCTCGGACAGACACATGATGCATAGAGAGAGCGTTGTCAGGCAGTTTTCAAGCTTCTCCGCGTTCACAGCGATAAAATTCGGGCAGTCGTGGCGTCCGTTCATCAAACATACCCCAGCAATGGAGAGCACCTCAGCGGCACGACGCAGAGCCATTAACTCGCATTCATCGTATTCCGCCCTCAGGATCGGTGCTTTTTCACGCATGAAATTGCAAAGTTCAAACAGATTATCACGCAGATGTTCGCTTTCGCTGACTGACATATAGCCTTTGGCCTTCCTGAGCTGCAGATAAGCGGCCAGGTCGATTCGGGCGTTGATCAGCTTGTTAAGCAGATCGCGTTTCAGTCTGTCAACGGACATGCTATTTCCTCCTCTGTCAGCCATGTTGCACAGTGAGAATAAGTTCGTTTTTTGTACAGTTTAATGCCTGAGATCAATTATTCTTAACTGATTAACATTATTTACAATGTTACAACCTCTGCCCGGCACATCCCGCTTGCAAAGAGTGTATAAATCCCACGCGATACGCTGTAAAATCCCGCCCTGATAACTCCATAATTGATGAATTTTTAACCTATGAGCAATGTTACGCACCCGCCGAAAATCGGCTTCGTCTCCCTCGGCTGCCCGAAAAACCTGGTGGATTCCGAACGCATCCTGACCGAACTTCGTACCGAAGGCTATGACGTGGTGCCAAGCTACGACAACGCCGATATGGTGATTGTGAACACCTGCGGGTTTATCGACAGCGCGGTTCAGGAGTCCCTGGAAGCCATCGGTGAAGCCCTGACGGAAAACGGCAAAGTCATTGTGACCGGCTGTCTGGGCGCGAAAGAGGACCAGATCCGTGAAGTGCACCCGAAGGTGCTGGAGATCACCGGCCCGCACAGCTACGAGCAGGTGCTGGAACATGTTCATCACTACGTGCCAAAACCAAAGCACAATCCGTTCCTGAGCCTGGTGCCGGAACAGGGCGTGAAGCTGACGCCGCGTCACTACGCTTACCTGAAAATTTCCGAAGGCTGCAACCATCGCTGCACCTTCTGCATCATCCCGTCCATGCGTGGCGATCTGGTGAGCCGTCCGATTGGCGACGTGCTGGCGGAAGCTAAACGTCTGGCCGATGCTGGCGTGAAAGAACTGCTGGTGATTTCTCAGGATACCTCTGCTTACGGCGTAGACGTGAAGCACCGTTCCGGTTTCCACAACGGCGAGCCGGTGAAAACCAGCATGGTGGGCCTGTGCGAGCAGCTCGCGAAGCTGGGGATCTGGACGCGTCTGCATTACGTCTACCCATATCCGCACGTTGACGACGTCATTCCGTTGATGGCGGAAGGCAAAATCCTGCCGTATCTGGACATCCCGCTGCAGCACGCCAGTCCGCGTATCCTGAAGCTGATGAAGCGTCCTGGCTCCGTTGACCGTCAGCTGGCACGCATTAAACAGTGGCGCGAAATCTGCCCGGATCTGACCCTGCGCTCAACCTTCATCGTCGGCTTCCCGGGTGAAACCGAAGAAGATTTCCAGATGCTGCTCGATTTCCTGAAAGAAGCGCGTCTGGACCGCGTAGGCTGCTTCAAGTACAGCCCGGTTGAAGGCGCAACCGCCAACGAACTGGCGGATCAGGTGCCGGAAGAGGTGAAAGAAGAGCGCTGGAACCGCTTTATGCAGCTGCAACAGCAGATCTCTGCTGAACGTCTGCAGGAGAAAGTGGGCCGAGAGATCATGGTTATCATTGACGAAGTGGACGAAGAAGGCGCAATTGGCCGCAGCATGGCGGATGCCCCTGAAATCGACGGCGCGGTGTACCTGAACGGCGAAACTCGCGTTAAGCCGGGTGATATTCTTCGCGTGAAGGTTGAAAACGCGGACGAATATGACCTGTGGGGTAGCCGGGTTTAATCGCACTACACCTCATTTCCAGGCCGGGTAAGGCGTAGCCGCCACCCGGCACATTCCACTGCCCTACCCCTTAATCCTCGGATCCAGCGCGTCGCGCAGCCCGTCCCCCAGCAGGTTAAATGCCAGCACGGTCAGGAAAATCGCCAGACTCGGGAAGATCGCCACGTGCGGCGCAATCACCATATCTGCCCTCGCCTCGTTCAGCATCGCACCCCACTCAGGCGTCGGTGGCTGTGCGCCTAACCCCAGAAACGACAGGCTGGCCGCAGAAATAATCGACACGCCGATGCGCATGGTGAAATAGACCACTATAGACGACACCGTTCCCGGCAGAATATGGCTGAACAGAATGGTGGCATCGCTGGCCCCCATGCTGCGGGCGGACTCGATAAACGTCTGCTGTTTCAGCACCAGCGTGTTGCCGCGCACAAGGCGGGCAAAGGCGGGAATCGAAAATACCGCGACGGCAATAATCACGTTCGCCATGCCGCTCCCCATAATGGCCACCACGGCAATGGCCAGCAGAATACCGGGGAAGGCAAACAGCACGTCGCAGATTCGCATGATGATGCGGTCCCACCAGCCTTCGTAATATCCGGCAACGAGACCCAGCACGGTACCGATTGCCGCGCCGATAAGCACCGCGAACACCCCGGCGGCGAGCGAGATTTGCGCCCCCACCAGCACGCGGCTGAAGATATCGCGCCCAAGGGAATCCACGCCGAACCAGTGGAGCATGGACGGCCCATCGTTCAGGCGGTCGTAGTCAAAATAGTTTTCCGCATCAAACGGCGCCACCCAGGGTGCAACGATGGCCACCGCAATCAGCAGCAGCACAAACAGCCCCGCCGTCATGGCGACCGGCTGACGGCGAAAACGCCGCCAGAATTCCGACCACGGCGTGCGGATATGCTCCGGTTTCAGCCCCGGCATAGCGTTTAAAACGGCCTGACGTCGCCAGTTCAACAATCGCATTTTACTTATACCTGATGGCCGGGTTAATGGCGGCGTAGAGCACATCCACCACTAAATTGATAAGAATAAACTCCAGGGAGAAAAGCAGGACTTCCGCCTGAATTACCGGGTAGTCGCGCATCTCGACCGAATCGACCAGCAGACGCCCCAGCCCCGGCCAGTTGAAGACCTTTTCCACGACGATAGAGCCGCCCAGCAGAAAGCCAAACTGCAGCCCCATCATCGTCACCACCGGGATCATCGCATTACGAAACCCGTGCTTAAGAATGACCCACTTCTCGCTGACCCCTTTCGCCCGCGCGGTGCGAATATAATCTTCACTCAGCACGTCAACGAAGGAGGCGCGGGTAAAGCGGGCCATTACCGCCGAGACGGCAGCCCCCAGCGTCATAGAGGGCAGAATGTAATGCTTCCAGGTATCGGCCCCAACGGTCGGCAGCCAGCCCAGCTCAACGGAGAAGATTTGCATCAGCAGCATCCCCAGCGCGAACGCCGGAAAAGAGATACCGGTGACCGCCAGCGCCATACCGAGCTTATCCGGCCAGCGGTTGCGCCAGACCGCCGCAACAATCCCGGCGCCCAGCCCAAACACCACTGCCCAGCTCATACTGGCAATCGTTAGCCAGAACGTGGGCATAAAGCGGCTGGCGATTTCCTCCGCTACCGGACGACGCGACACCATCGAGATGCCAAAATCGCCCTGCAGAACGTTGCAAATGTAATGAAGAAACTGCATATACAGTGGCTGATCCAGGCCCAGCTGCTTGCGCACCATCTCAATGACGGCGGCATCTGCTTCCGGCCCGGCAACCAGACGCGCCGGATCGCCCGGCAGCATATGCACAAACAAAAATACCAGTATCGCCACAATCAGCAGCGTCGGGATAAGCCCAAGCAAGCGTTTACAAACATAATTCAGCATGAGTGTTATTTTAAATCCGCATCGTCAAAGCTAAAGCCCGTATCCGGCATGATGTAGAACCCGGTCAGCGCTTTGTTATGGGCTGAAACCAGTTTCTCCACCACCAGCGGTACCCACGGCGACTCTTTCCAGATAAGGTCCTGGGCGTCTTTGTAGAGGCGCGCTTTCTCTTCCGGTTTAGTGGTTTTCAGGGCATCGGCCAGATCGTTGTCCACCTGCGGATTGCTGTAAAACGCGGTGTTAAACAGGGTTGGCGGCCAGTTTTGCGAAGCAAACAGCGGTGCAAGCGCCCAGTCGGCTTCACCGGTCGACGCCGACCAGCCGGTATAGAACATCCGCACGCCGCTCTCTTTCTGCCCTTTCCCCTCGACCTCCGCGGCCCGCTGACCGGCATCCATCGCGGTGACCTGCACCTTGATGCCCACCTGCGCCAGCTGCTGCTGGGTGAACTGCAGCACCTTCTGGGCGGTACTGTGATTATGCGACGACCACAGCGTGGTGCTGAAACCGTTCGGGAAGCCCGCCTCTTTGAGCAGCTCGCGCGCTTTAGCCGGATCGTACGGCCACGGCTGATAGCTTTGCGCATAGGCAATAGCCGGAGGCAGCACGCCGGTCGCCGGGGTGGCATAGCCCGCAAAAGCGACCTTCACCAGCGCCTGACGGTTAATCGCATAGTTGATCGCTTCACGTACCTTTGGGTTATCAAACGGCTTCTGCGTGACGTTCATGCTGATATAGCGCTGCATGATTGACGGACTGGCCACCAGCTCCAGCTTGCTGTTTTTCTGCAGAATGGCGGCCTGCTCATACGGGATGGGGAAAGCAAACTGCGCCTCACCCGTTTGCAGCATCGCTGCGCGGGTATTGTTATCCACCACCGGACGCCAGGTGATGGTGTCCAGCTTCGGCAGCCCTTTCTGCCAGTACCCCGGGAATTTCTTCACCTTCACAAAATCGGTCTGGTTCCAGGTGAGCAGCTCGTACGGGCCGGTACCGACCGGGTGGAAGCCAATCTCCTTGCCGTACTTTTTCAACGCGGCAGGCGAGATCATCGCCGTTGCCGGGTGCGCCAGTATATTGATAAACGCCGAGAATGGCGCTTTCAGCGTGATTTTGACCGTCGTCGGATCCACCGCCTCGGTGCTGGCGATGTTTTTATAAAGGTTATAGCGCTTCAGGCTATTTTCCGGGTTGCTGGCACGGTCAAGGTTGACCTTTACCGCCTCCGCATTGAAATCGGTACCGTCCTGGAACTTCACGCCGGAACGAAGCTTGATGGTATAGACCAGACCGTCGTCGGAGACGGTATACCCCTGCGCCAGAACATTTTTGAGCTTCATCTCGTTATCCAGGCCGAACAGCCCCTGATAGAACGATTTCGCCACCGCCTGGGAAAGCGTATCGTTGGCGTCATACGGATCCAGCGTGGTGAAGTTGGAGCCGACAGCAACCACCACATCTTTGGCAGCGAACGCGGGGGCAGCGGCCAGGGCTGCCGTCACGCTCGCGGCTAACAACCATCTACGCGCTACAAAAGTAACCATTGTGTTCTCCTGCCTGTTGTAAGTTATAACCGCGAAAACGCATTGTCCTGACGCGGGGGAGCGACGAAATGACCCGGCCCGACTTCGCGCAGCGTCACGCGCTCAACGGCCTCGCCGCGTTTGCGAATATTGCTCGGCATTTCATCCTGCAGCAGCACGCGCTGGCCGTGACGATGCGCGGGGTCAGCAACCGGTACCGCCGCGATAAGCTTGCGAGTGTAAGGATGTTGCGGGTTCTCAAACACTGCCCTTCGCGGACCTATCTCCACGATTTGCCCCATGAACATCACCGCCACGCGATGGCTGATGCGCTCGACCACCGCCATATCGTGCGAGATAAACAGGAAAGCGATGCCCATATCCCGCTGTAAATCGAGCAATAAGTTGATGATTTGCGCCCGGATTGAGACATCGAGCGCCGAAACGGATTCATCCGCAATCACCACTTTCGGGTTCAGCGCCAGCGCACGGGCAATGCAGATACGCTGCCGCTGCCCGCCGGAAAACTCGTGCGGATAACGCCAGGCATGTTCCGGCTTGAGGCCGACGCGCTCCAGCAGCCAGGCCACGCGGCGCTGCGCTGCTTCGCCGTCGAGCAGATTATGCACCCGCAGCGGCTCCATAATGGAGTACCCCACCGTATGGCGCGGATCGAGGGAGGCATACGGATCCTGGAAAATAAACTGAATATCCCGGCGTACCGCCTGTAATTTGTTGTCTGGCAGGGTATCGATTCGTTCGCCGTTAAAGGTGATTGTCCCTTCCTGCGTCTCCACCAGCCGGAGCAGTGCGCGTCCGGTGGTGGATTTCCCGCAGCCGGACTCCCCCACCAGCGCCAGCGTTTCGCCCGGCCATAAATCGAAACTGACGTTTTCGACCGCGTGGACTTCGCGCTTCAGGCGATTGAAAATCCCGCTGCGCAGCGGAAAACGGGTCACCAGGTCGCGCACTTCAAGAATGGGTTTGCCCGGCACCACGGTATCCTGCTCGCGTTCATCCTCCTGCTGCCCTGTCGCTTCAAGGGAAATCAGCGGAAAACGACGCGGCAGGTCGCTGCCGTTCATCGCTCCAAGACGCGGCACCGCCGCCAGCAGCGCTTTAGTATAAGGATGCACAGGGGCATGAAAAATCTGTTCGACCGTGCCGGTTTCCACCGCATTGCCCTTGTGCATCACCAGCACCCGGTCGGCGATGTCAGCCACCACGCCCATATCGTGGGTGATAAATATCACCCCCATCTCCATCTCTTGCTGCAGCACTTTGATAAGCTGCAGGATCTGCGCCTGAATCGTCACGTCCAGCGCCGTTGTCGGTTCATCCGCAATCAGTACCGCCGGACGGCAGGAGAGCGCCATGGCAATCATCACCCGCTGGCGCATACCGCCGGAAAGCTGATGCGGGTAACGTCCCAGAATGGCCTGCGCCTCGGGAATGCGCACCAGCTCCAGCATCCTTCTGGCTTCGTTGAGCGCCTCATCGCCGCTTAGCCCCTGATGCAGCCGGATGGACTCGGCAATCTGTTCCCCTACCGGGAAAACCGGGTTAAGCGAAGTCATCGGCTCCTGAAAGATCATCGCAATATCTGCCCCGCGCACGCCCTGCATCTGCGCGCCGCTCAGCTCGTTTAAATCAATGACCTGACGATTACGGCGGCGCAGGAGCATCTTCTCGCTGCTGATTTGCCCGCCCGTCTGTTCCAGCAGACGCATCAGCGCCAGCGCGGTGACCGATTTACCGGAACCGGATTCGCCAACAATCGCCAGCGTCTCGCCGCGTCTGAGCGAGAACGATAAATTTTCTACTGCGGGGATGAACTGCCGCTCTTCCTGAAACGCAATATTCAGCTGATGGACAGCCAGTACTTCGCCGTTGTCCAGCTCTTCACTGTGCGGCACGCGCGGCCCCCTTATTCACGATAGATGCCCGTGCTCGGTTCATCACCGGCGTAACCCCAGGCGCGATACATCCCTTCGCTGTTAAACGGCAGGGCCACGTTGCCCTCACGGTCCACGGCAATTAGGCCGCCAACGCCGCCCAGAGCAGGCAATTTTTCCATCACCACGCGCTCGCAGGCCTCGCTCAGGCTTAAACCGCCGTAATCCATCAGCGCGGTGATGTCGTAGGCCGCGAGGGCGCGAATAAACACTTCCCCGGTGCCGGTACACGACACCGCCGCCGTGGCGTTATTGGCATAGCAGCCGGCGCCCGGCAGCGGGCTGTCGCCGACGCGGCCGGGCAGCTTGTTGGTCATGCCGCCCGTTGAGGTCGCCGCCGCGAGGTTGCCGGCCTTATCCAGCGCCACCGCGCCGACCGTGCCCATTTTGGTGGTTTCATCCAGCGGCGCAGCATGATCAAGCTGCGTCATGCCCGCCGAACGGGCTTCCAGCAGCTGTTGAAAACGCGCGTCCGTGGAAAACAGATCGGGCGATACCGGTTCCATTCCGTGCTCACGGGCAAATTTCTCCGCCCCGGCGCCCGTCAGCAGAACGTGCGGACTCTCTTCCATCACCAGACGCGCCGCCAGCACCGGATTACGCAGATGACTCACGCCCGCCACGGCCCCTGCCTTCAGGGTGACGCCGTCCATCACGCAAGCATCAAGCTCGTGGGTTTCATCCCGGGTAAAGACTGAACCGATGCCAGCATTAAAGAGCGGACACTCCTCCAGCAGACGCACCGCCTCGGTGACCACATCCAGCGCGCTCTCGCCCGCTTCCAGCATTTTCTGACCTGTTTCAACAATGGCGTACAGCGCGTCAATATAACGCTTTTCCTGCTCAGGACTGAGCTGTGCACGGGTGATTGCCCCTGCGCCACCATGAATTGCGATTACCGCATTAACCATTCGCATCACCCGTTAGCCTGATTCGCGGCTTTTTCTATAAATATCATTATCGTCGATGAAACTTCAGATGATTTTTGAATATAGAAAGACGCAACTGTGATGTAAAGCGTACACCCATCGGGTCATACAGTTAGCCGCACTTTTCTGCCATAATGGACGCTTTCGTTGTTACTCCTCAGGAGCCCACCATGGATTTTACCGCCGGACAGATGCCGCTTGAGACGGCACTCACGCAGATGCTTGACCGACTTTCGCCGCTGCAAGACGTCGAAACGCTGCCCCTCGTGCGCTGTTTTGGCCGAATCGCCGCGCGCGATATCGTCTCTCCGCTTAACGTGCCGGGGTTCGATAATTCCGCGATGGACGGTTATGCGGTACGCCTGGCGGACCTCCAGACGGGCAACGCCCTGCCGGTGGCGGGTAAAGCCTTTGCCGGTCAGCCGTTTAGCGGTGAATGGCCTGTGGGCACCTGCGTGCGCATCATGACCGGCGCGCCGGTTCCGCCAGGCTGCGATGCCGTGGTGATGCAGGAAGAAACCGAACAGACGGACGACGGCGTGCGTTTTACCGCCAGCGTCAAAGCGGGCCAGAACATCCGCCGTACCGGCGAGGACATTACCCTTGGCGCAACGGTCTTTGCCGCCGGGCAGAAGCTGACGGTGGCGGAGCTGCCGGTGCTGGCCTCGCTCGGCATCGCGGACATTGACGTTATCCGGAAAGTGCGCGTCGCGGTGTTCTCCACCGGTGACGAGCTGCAGCTTCCGGGCCAGCCGCTGCAGGACGGTCAGATTTACGACACCAACCGGCTGGCAGTCCACCTGATGCTGGAGCAGCTGGGCTGCGAAGTGATTAATCTCGGCATCATTCCTGACGATCCGGAAAAACTGCGCGCGGCATTTATTGAGGCGGATCAATCTACCGATGTGGTCATCAGCTCCGGCGGCGTCTCCGTGGGGGAAGCGGATTACACCAAAACCCTTCTTGAAGAGCTGGGCGAAATCGCCTTCTGGAAGCTGGCAATCAAACCGGGCAAACCGTTCGCGTTTGGCAAGCTTCCGCACAGCTGGTTCTGCGGTCTGCCGGGTAATCCGGTCTCAGCGGCACTCACCTTTTACCAGCTGGTGATCCCGCTGCTGGCGAAGCTTTCCGGCAACACCGCCAGCCCGCTGCCGGAACGCCTGCGCGTGCGCGCCGCGACGCGCCTGAAAAAATCGCCGGGTCGGCTTGATTTCCAGCGCGGCATTCTGGCGCATAACGCGCAGGGTGAGCTGGAAGTCAGCACGACCGGGCACCAGGGTTCGCACATTTTCAGCTCCTTCAGCCTGGGCAACTGCTTTATCGTGCTGGAGCGCGAGCGCGGCAACGTGGAAGCGGGTGAATGGGTTGAGGTAGAGCGCTTCAACCACCTGTTCGGAGGCTGACATGACGGTGGAACTGAGCGACCAGGAGATGATGCGCTACAACCGCCAGATTGTCCTGCGCGGGTTTGATTTCGAGGGACAGGAAGCACTCAAGGCGGCCAGCGTGCTGGTTGTTGGCCTCGGCGGGCTCGGCTGCGCCGCCGCGCAATACCTGGCCGCGGCGGGCGTGGGCAGGATGACGCTGCTGGATTTTGATACCGTATCGGTGTCTAACCTGCAGCGCCAGACGCTGCACAGCGACGCGACCATTGGCCAGCCAAAAGTGGAATCCGCCCGGGCTGCCCTGGCGCGCATCAACCCCAACGTTCAGTTCACCCTGCTTGACGCGATGCTGGATGACGAGGCGTTATTTGCGCAGATTGCGCAGCACGATCTGGTGCTCGACTGCACCGATAACGTCGCCGTTCGTAACCAGCTTAATGCAGGCTGTTTTGCCCACAAAACCCCGCTGGTCTCCGGTGCGGCGATCCGCATGGAGGGGCAGATCAGCGTCTTCACCTACGCGGAGGGGGAACCCTGCTACCGCTGCCTGAGCCGTCTGTTTGGTGAGAATGCGCTAACCTGCGTTGAGGCGGGCGTGATGGCGCCGCTCGTCGGCGTGATTGGGTCGCTGCAGGCAATGGAAGCGATTAAAGTGCTGGCGCATTACGGTACGCCTGCCGCTGGAAAAATCGTGATGTATGACGCGATGACCTGCCAGTTCCGCGAGATGAAGCTGATGCGTAATCCGGGGTGTGAGGTTTGTGGAGGTTAAAGCAAACGGCAACCTTCAGGTTGCCGTTTTAGTGTTTGCTCCCTCTCCCTGTGGGAGAGGGTTGGGGTGAGGGCATCAGGCCGCACCCGTCAAATCGACGTCCGACCAAACGCCCCCTGCCAGTCCTGCTCAAACTTCACAATCGCTGCGTCTACCGCAGGAGAGGTAATAAACTGCTGCGCCACGTCCAGCGGCAGCGTGATGGACTCGCATCCTGCCAGCAGGCAGTCCAGCGCCTGACGTGGGGTTTTAAAGCTCGCGGCCAGCACTTTTGATTGCGGGGCGTGCAGCGTCAGCAGCTGTTGCAGCTCAACCACGGTCTGGATACCGTCCCCGCCCTGCGCGTCCACGCGGTTCACGTATGGCGCGACATACTCTGCTCCTGCCAGCGCGGAGAGCATACCCTGGGCCGCGCCGTACACTGCCGTACCCAGCGTCGGAATGCCTTCCGCTTTCAGCATCTTGATGGCTGCCAGCCCTTCGGCAGTTACCGGCACTTTCACCACCAGGTCGTTAATCATCGCGCGCAGCTTACGCGCGTCGTCCACCATACCTTCAGCGGTCGTCGCCATCACCTGCGCGAACAGACGGCCTTTACCGCCCAGCGCGTCGTGCAGCGCGGGCAGAAGCTCATCCAGCGGCGTTTTACCTGCCGCCACAATGCTTGGGTTGGTAGTCACGCCCGCCAGCGGGAAGATACGCGCCAGCTTTTTGACTGCCGCAACGTCAGATGTGTCGAGATAAAGTTCCATGATGTCACCCTCAAAATTAGTCTGCACTTAACCTATCACAGGAAAACCTGCTCAGGAGTTGACCTGCATCAAGATAACTTTCATTCGAAAGTAATTTAATCTTCATATGCAACCTGAGGGCAAAAACATGATCTTCAATATTCAGCGTTACTCCACCCACGATGGCCCCGGTATTCGTACCGTGGTGTTCCTGAAAGGCTGCTCGCTGGGCTGTCGCTGGTGCCAGAACCCGGAAAGCCGCTCCCGTAGCCGGGACGTGCTGTTTGATGCGCGCCTGTGCCTTGACGGCTGCGACCTGTGTCAGCAGGCGGCGCCGGGCTGTATCGAACGCGCGCTGAATGGTCTCGTCATCCACCGTGAAAAATTGCGTGAAGAGACGCTCAACGCCCTCACCGACTGCTGCCCGACGCAGGCGCTGACCGTCTGCGGTAAAGAACAGCAGGTGGGCGAGATCATGGCGACCGTGCTGCGCGATAAGCCCTTTTACGACCGCAGCGGCGGCGGTATTACGCTTTCCGGCGGCGAGCCGTTTATGAACCCGGAGCTGGCGCACACGCTGTTTAAAGCCAGCCACGAACAGGGGATCCACACCGCCGTTGAAACCTGTCTTCACGTGCCGTGGCACTATATCGAGCCTTCATTACCGTACGTCGATCTGTTCCTCGCCGACCTGAAACACGTCGATCCTGAGGTGTTCAAACAGTGGACGGACGGCTCGGCCAAACGGATCCTCGATAACCTGAAGCGCCTTGCCGCTGCCAGGAAAAAAATCACCATTCGCGTACCGCTGATTCAGGGCTTCAATGCCGATGAAGCGTCCGTAACCGCCATTACCAACTTCGCCGCCGATGAACTTGGCGTCGATGATATTCATTTTCTGCCGTATCACACGCTGGGCATGAACAAATACACCCTGCTTGGCCAACCCTACTCTGCCCCTGACAAACCGCTGGATAACCCTGCCCTGCTGGACTTCGCGCAGCAGTACGCCTGCCAGAAAGGGTTAACCGCGACCTTACGAGGATAAACCTATGACGACGTTAAATCTCAACACCCTCAGCGAGCGCATCAAGGCGCACAAAACCGCGCTGGTCCATATCGTTAAGCCGCCGGTCTGTACCGAGCGCGCGCAGCATTACACCGAAATGTACCAGCAGCACATGGACAAGCCGATCCCGGTGCGTCGCGCCCTGGCGCTGGCGCATCATCTGGCTGAGCGTACCATCTGGATCAAACACGACGAGCTGATTATCGGTAACCAGGCAAGCGAAGTTCGCGCCGCACCTATCTTCCCGGAATACACCGTCTCCTGGATTGAAAAAGAGATCGACGATCTGGCGGACCGTCCGGGCGCGGGCTTTGCGGTGAGCGAAGAGAACAAGCGCGTCCTGCATGCGATCTGCCCGTGGTGGCGCGGCCAGACGGTGCAGGATCGCTGCTACGGCATGTTCACCGACGAGCAAAAAGGCCTGCTGGAAACCGGTATTATCAAAGCCGAAGGCAACATGACCTCCGGCGACGCGCACCTGGCGGTGAACTTCCCGCTGGTGCTGGAGAAAGGTCTCGACGGCCTGCGCGCTAAAGTCGCCGAGCGCCGCTCGCGTATCAACCTGACGGTGCTGGACGATCTGCACGGCGACCAGTTCCTGAAAGCGATCGATATCGTGCTGGACGCGGTGAGCCTGCACATCAAACGTTTTGCCGCTCTGGCACGCGAAATGGCGGCCACGGAAACCCGCGAAAGCCGCCGCGACGAGCTGCTGGCAATGGCGGAAAACTGCGACGTGATTGCCCACGAGCCGCCAAAAACCTTCTGGCAGGCGCTGCAGCTGTGCTATTTCATTCAGCTGATCCTGCAGATTGAGTCTAACGGTCACTCCGTGTCGTTTGCCCGTATGGATCAGTATCTCTATCCGTTCTACCGCCGCGACGTGGAGCTGAACCAGAGCCTGGACCGCGAACACGCCATTGAGCTGCTGCACAGCTGCTGGCTGAAGCTGCTGGAAGTGAACAAGATCCGCTCCGGCTCGCACTCTAAGGCCTCTGCCGGTAGCCCGCTGTACCAGAACGTCACCATCGGCGGCCAGAAGCTGGTCAACGGTGAGCCAATGGACGCGGTCAACCCGCTCTCCTACGCGATTCTGGAATCCTGCGGTCGCCTGCGCTCCACTCAGCCGAACCTGAGCGTGCGTTACCACGCAGGCATGAGCAACGACTTCCTCGACGCCTGCGTACAGGTGATCCGCTGCGGCTTCGGGATGCCGGCGTTCAACAACGATGAAATCGTTATCCCGGAATTTATCAAGCTCGGCGTTGAACGTGATGACGCCTATGACTACGCGGCCATCGGCTGTATCGAAACCGCCGTGGGCGGCAAGTGGGGCTATCGCTGCACCGGCATGAGCTTTATCAACTTTGCCCGCGTGATGCTCGCCGCGCTGGAAGGCGGCCGCGACGCCACCAGCGGTAAGGTATTCTTGCCGCAGGAAAAAGCGCTCTCTGCCGGTAACTTCGATAACTTCGAGGAGGTGATGGCGGCGTGGGATACGCAGATTCGCTACTACACCCGCAAATCCATCGAAATTGAGTACGTGGTGGACACCATGCTGGAAGAGAACGTGCACGATATTCTCTGCTCGGCGCTGGTGGACGACTGCATCGAACGCGCGAAAAGCATCAAGCAGGGCGGCGCGAAGTATGACTGGGTTTCCGGCCTGCAGGTGGGTATCGCCAACCTCGGCAACAGTCTGGCGGCGGTGAAGAAGCTGGTGTTTGAACAGGGCGTCATCGGTCAACAGCAGCTGGCGGCCGCGCTGGCGGATGATTTCGACGGGTTGACCCACGAGCAGCTGCGTCAGCGTCTGATTAACGGCGCGCCGAAGTACGGTAACGACGACGACAGCGTGGATATGCTGCTGACGCGTGCTTACCAGACCTACATTGAAGAGCTGAAGCAGTACCACAACCCGCGCTATGGTCGTGGTCCGATTGGCGGTAACTACTACGCGGGCACCTCCTCCATTTCCGCAAACGTGCCGTTTGGCGCGGCAACGATGGCGACTCCGGACGGACGTAAGGCGCATACCCCGCTGGCGGAAGGGGCAAGCCCGGCGTCCGGTACCGACCACCTCGGCCCGACGGCGGTCATCGGCTCCGTGGGTAAACTCCCTACCGAGGCGATTCTGGGCGGCGTGCTGCTGAACCAGAAGCTGAACCCGTCGACGCTGGAAAACGACAGCGATCGCCAGAAGCTGATGGTGCTGCTGCGCACTTTCTTCGAGGTGCATAAAGGCTGGCATATTCAGTACAACATCGTCTCGCGCGAAACGCTGCTGGAAGCGAAGAAACACCCTGACCAGTACCGAGATTTAGTGGTACGCGTGGCGGGCTACTCGGCGTTCTTCACCGCCCTGTCGCCGGATGCACAGGACGATATTATTGCGCGTACCGAGCATACGCTGTAAAAAAACGCCCGGTGGCGCTGCGCTTACCGGGCCTACATTGTCTCCCCCGTAGGCCGGGTAAGGCGAAGCCGCCACCCGGCTTTCTGACTTTCATTCGAAATTAAATTTGTGCTCCCCGTCACCTTGTTATTAGAATGTTTCAAAACGCAGTGACCCAGGAGCACAGTATGACCGTAAAAGTTATCGTCACCGATATGGACGGAACTTTCCTTGATGATGCCAAGCAGTACGATCGTGACCGCTTCCAGGCACAGTTTGAGCAGCTTAACGCCCGCGGCATTGAATTCGTTGTCGCCAGCGGCAATCAGTATTATCAGCTCATCTCCTTCTTCCCTGAGCTAAAAGATCGAATCTCCTTCGTGGCGGAAAACGGCGCGCTGGTGTTCGATCACGGGGAACACGTTTTCCACGGCGAACTGACTCGCCATGAGTCGCAGATCGTCATTGGCGAACTGCTGAAAGATAACGCGCTGAACTTCGTGGCCTGCGGACTGGAGAGCGCTTACGTCAGCGATAAAGCCCCGGACGAATTTGTGGCGCTGATGTCTAAGCACTACCATCGCTTAACGCGCGTCAGCGGTTATCACGAGATTGACGATGTGCTGTTCAAGTTCTCACTGAACCTGCCCGACAGCGATATCCCGAACCTGATCGACGCGCTGCATGTTTCTCTCGACGGCATTATGAAACCGGTCACCAGCGGCTTTGGGTTTGTGGACTTGATCATTCCTGGCCTGCATAAAGCCAACGGCATCAGCCGCCTGCTGAAGCGCTGGGAGCTCTCCCCGCAGCAGTGCGTGGCCATTGGCGACAGCGGCAATGACGCGGAGATGCTGAAGCTGGTGAAATACTCATTTGCGATGAACAACGCGGCAGAAAGCATCAAACAGATCGCCCGCTACAGCACCGACGACAACAACCACCAGGGCGCGCTGAACGTCATTCAGGCCGTGCTCGATAACCATTCCCCGTTCGACGCCTAATCTCTCTCCCGCCGGAGCCCCGCTCCGGCCTCTCACTCTTTTTCCGTCCTGTGGCTTGCGTCAAGTTTTTAAACTTGCATTAACTTATTTTTAACTTAAAGTATCACTTGTAGATATTTTTACTTTCGAATGAAAGATGCGAGGCAGTTATGACCTTTACCAGTGAAACTTTGCCAGCGGACCACAAAGCGGCAATTCGTCAGATGAAGCGCGAGCTACGCGCCCAGATCGGTGATGTTCAGGCGGTGTTCGACAAGCTCAGCGACAACATTGCCACCCGCGTGGCAGAGATCAACGCCCTCAAGAATAAAGGCCAACCCGTCTGGCCGACGATCCCGTTCGCGGATGTGAAAAACGGCACAATCACCGCTGAACAGCGCGAGGCGGTTAAGCGTCGGGGCTGCGCGGTGATCAAAGGTCATTTTCCGCGCGAACAGGCGCTGGCGTGGGATCAGTCGATGCTCGACTATCTCGATCTCAATAACTTTGACGAGGTGTACAAAGGGCCGGGCGATAACTTCTTCGGCACCTTAACCGCCTCTCGTCCGGAGATTTACCCGATCTACTGGTCGCAGGCGCAAATGCAGGCGCGTCAGAGCGAAGAGATGGCGCAGGTGCAGTCGTTCCTGAACCGTTTATGGACATTCGAGAGCAACGGCAAGCAGTGGTTCGACCCGGATGTCAGCGTGATTTATCCGGATCGTATTCGCCGCCGCCCACCGGGCACCACCTCTAAAGGGCTGGGCGCGCACACCGATTCCGGCGCGCTGGAGCGCTGGCTGCTGCCTGCCTATCAGCAGGTGTTTGCCCGCGTGTTTGACGGCAATATTGATAAGTACGATCCGTGGAACGCCGCGCACCGCACCGAAGTGGAAGAGTACACCGTGGATAACACCACCAAGTGTTCGGTGTTCCGTACTTTCCAGGGCTGGACGGCGCTGTCGGACATGATCCCCGGCCAGGGACTGCTGCACGTGGTGCCCATCCCGGAAGCGATGGCGTACATTCTGCTGCGTCCGCTGCTGGACGACGTGCCGGAAGATGAACTCTGCGGCGTCGCGCCGGGCCGCGTGCTGCCGATTTCGGAAAAATGGCACCCGCTGCTCATCGAAGCATTAACCAGCATACCGGCGCTGGACGCAGGGGATTCCGTGTGGTGGCACTGCGATGTGATCCACTCCGTCGCTCCGGTGGAAAATCAGCAGGGCTGGGGCAACGTGATGTACATCCCTGCCGCGCCGATGTGCGAAAAGAACCTCGCCTACGCGAAAAAGGTGAAGGAAGCGCTGGAAACCGGTGCGTCACCGGGAGATTTCCCGCGTGAAGATTATGAAAAAAGCTGGCAGGACCGCTTTACCGTGAACGATCTCAACATCCACGGCAAGCGCGCGCTGGGTATGGTTTAACTGTCGTACAGCCCTTCCCGCTCAACGGCGGTGCGTCGTTTCCCCTGACGTATCCGCCGTACCGATTCCCGCACGGTCAACGTGCCGTTCAGCAGCAAGGTTCCCACCGGGGCGTCCGGGCGCATCAGCCGCTGCTGGAGCATATGCACCGCTTCCGTTCCCAGTTCATCACGCGGGACATGCACTGCCGTCAGGGGCACATCCTGAATCGCCGCCAGATTAAAACCGTCGATGCTCATGACGGAAACGTCCTGCGGTACCCGCAATCCCTGTTTCTGCAAAGCGCTGATGGTGCCCGCCGCCATAAAGTCGCCGCCGACCAAAAACGCGGTGGGCAGATCTTTTCCCTTCTGCTGGTTAAGCCACTCGCTAACCAGCTGTTCCGTTTCGCGCGCGCTAAAGCTCGGCACCACCAGCAGATCGCGCTTGTCGCTGAACGTCAGGTTATGGGCGTGCCACGCGTCGCGGATCCCTGCCAGGCGCAGCTCCATGGTGTAACGGCGCAGACACAGCACGTTCATCACGTCGCGGTGTCCCATTTCGAACAGGTATTCCGCCGCCCGCTCGCCAATGGCGCGATGGTCCGGCGCTACGGCAGGCAGACGCATGTGGCGGTCACGGCAGTTAATTAGCATGCAGGGTTTCCCCACGTCCACCGCCAGATCGTGGATATGCGGATCGTCAATACCGAGCAGAATGGCTGCCTGGGTATCCGGCTCGTTCATGCGTGCCAGAAAAAGCTGCGCGTCGCTGTCGTTCTCCTCCAGCGCACAGTAGCGTAGCCGAACCTCGTGCGAAGCCAGCCCTTTGCTGACGCTCTGGATCACGCGGTAGTAAAAGATGTCGGACCGCTCGTCAAAGGCTCGCTGGGGAGCAAAGACCACCAGGCTGTTAAGCAGCAGACGCCCCGCCGCCATGCCATCCATCACCCCCAGCTCCCGTGCGCACGCCAGCACCTTTGCACGCGCTTTTTCGCTGGTGTTCGCTTTGCCCGCCAGCACGCGGGAAACGGTACTGATAGAGAGTTGCGTACGGGCGGCGATTTCGGTGATTTTTAGCCTTTTGTCCATTTTGTGATCTGGCTCCATTTGCGAAATGAAAAAATTTTCATAGCGTATCTGTCAGGTAATAACGGGCATAACGACCATCATGCCAGAGGGTTTGCACCCGTTATGAGAAACTTTGCACAAAATCCACTATTGCCCACTCATTTTCTCCCTTAAGGTGAACTTGTCACACAACTTCCATACTAGTTGTATAGCAACTTAAGCATTCTAAACGGATAGAAATCAAAGGCATAACAATCTGTGTGACACCTGAACCTCCGTCCCCTTAGCGTCCGTCTTGTGGAGAGTAAAATGAGTCAGGACATCAATAACACCGTTGCGACAAGCAAAACCCGTCGCGTCATCAAGAACCTGCGCTGGTACGTGCTGGTGCTGTTTTTACTGGGCGTCACCGTTAACTACATCACCCGAAACTCATTGGGGATCCTCGCGCCGGAACTGAAAGAGAGCCTCGGGATCACCACCGAGCAATACTCCTGGATCGTCGGCGCATTCCAGATCGCCTACACCATTTTCCAGCCCCTGTGCGGCTGGCTGATTGACGTCATCGGCCTGAAGATTGGCTTTATGGTCTGCGCCGGGATCTGGGCGCTGATGTGTATCTTCCACGCGGGGGCCGGAAGCTGGCTGCACCTGGCTATCCTGCGCTTCTTTATGGGGGCCTCTGAGGCCGCCGCAACCCCGGCGAACGCCAAAACCATCGGTGAATGGTTCCCGAAATCGGAACGTCCTGTTGCCGCCGGTTGGGCGGGCGTGGGCTTCTCCATCGGTGCGATGCTGGCCCCGCCAATTATCTACTTTGCTCACGCGTCGTTTGGCTGGCAGGGTGCGTTTATGTTTACCGGCGTGCTGGCGCTGCTGTGGGTGATCCTCTGGTGGGCGTTCTACCACAACCCGGAGCAGCACCCGAACCTGAGTAAGGATGAGCTGGCATTTATCAAGCAGGATAACGAACCGCCTGCGGTCAAACTGCCGTTCCTGACCGCGCTGAAAACCGTCTCGAAAAACAAACGTTTCTACGGTATCGCCATCCCGGCCTTTATGGCGGAACCGGCCTGGGCGGTGTTGAGCTTCTGGGTGCCGCTGTATCTCGCCAAAGAACACGGCATGGACCTGAAGCAGATTGCGATGTTCGCCTGGCTGCCATTCCTCGCTGCTGACCTCGGCAGCGTGGCAAGTGGCTACCTGACGCGATTGTACACCCGCCTGTTCGGCTGCTCCCGCGTTAACTCCGTCGTCGCCAGCTCCGTCACCGGCGCGTTTCTGATGATTTCTCTGGGCATTGTCGCCATTACCCGCGACCCGTATATCACCATCGTGCTGATCTCCATCGGCGGCTTTGGGCACCAGATTATCTCCTGCATGCTCAGCGCCCTGGTCGTGGAGTCGTTTGATAAGGGCCAGATGGCGACCGTCAACGGCATGCGCGGCTCGGCGGCGTGGATCGCCAGCTTCCTGTTCTCGCTGTTAATCGGTGTGACCGCCGACAAAATCGGCTTTAACCCGCTCTTTATTGCCATGGGCTTCTTTGACCTGATTGGCGCTGTCTTCCTGGTAGCATTTATTGCTGAACGTCGCGCCAAGCGCGCCTGATAGTGGATGTATTGCATATGAAAACCCTGAAAAACTGGACCGTTGATACGCAGTCGGCAAACCATCTGGAACTGCTGGTGGATAACCAGCACCGCCTGTGCCTGTATGTGCTGGAAGAGAACCTGTTCCGCGTGCTGATCAAACGCAAAGGTGAACTGGCGCTGGACCGCACCTGGAGCATCGCCCCGGCGCAAGACGTGCCGTGGGAAGGTCGCCGTCGTGACGATGTCAGTGGCTTTACCTGCCCGGCCTGGACGCTGACGCGGCAGGAAAATACCGTGACGGTGGCGACGGAGCAGCTTCGGGTGACCGTCCACCAGCCCCTGTGGCTGGAGTGGCACTACCGCAATGACGCGGGCGAGTGGCAGCCGCTGGTCAATGACCGTCCGACCAGTGCGTACCTGCTGAACGCCCACGGTGACGGCGTGGCGCACTATCTGAGCCGTCGCAAGGACGAACGTTTCTACGGGCTGGGCGAGAAAGCGGGCGATCTACAGCGCAACGGTAAACGCTACGAGATGCGCAACCTGGATGCGATGGGCTACAACGCCGCCAGCACCGACCCGCTGTACAAGCACATTCCGTTCACACTCACCCGTCGCGACGACGTGAGCTACGGCCTGTTCTACGATAATCTGAGCAGCTGCTGGCTGGATCTGGGCAACGAGATCGACAACTACCACACCGCCTATCGGCGCTGGCAGGCGGAAGCGGGCGATATCGATTACTACATCTTTACCGGCAAGCGCGTACTGGACGTCACCAAAGCCTTCGTGCGCCTGACCGGGAAAACGCTGTTCGGACCGAAATGGAGCCTGGGCTACAGCGGCTCGACCATGCACTATACCGACGCGCCGGACGCGCAAAACCAGCTGATGAACTTTATCCGCCTGTGTGAAGAACACGCGATTCCATGCGACTCGTTCCAGCTCTCCTCAGGCTATACCTCCATTAACGGCAAGCGCTACGTCTTTAACTGGAACCATGACAAAGTGCCGCAGCCGAAGGTGATGAGCCAGGCGTTCCACGATGCCGGGTTAAAGCTGGCCGCCAACATCAAGCCTTGTCTGCTGCAGGATCATCCCCGCTATAATGAAGTGGCGGAACGTGGCCTGTTCATTCGCGACTCAGAAACTGATGCACCTGAACGTTCCAGCTTCTGGGATGACGAAGGCTCGCATCTCGATTTCACCAACCCGCAGACGGTACAGTGGTGGCAGAACGGCGTGACCACGCAGCTGCTGGAGATGGGGATAGACTCGACCTGGAACGATAACAACGAATACGAAGTATGGGACGGGGAAGCACGCTGTTTTGGCTTTGGCAAAGAGATTGCCATCAAACACATTCGCCCGGTGATGCCGCTGCTGATGATGCGCGCCTCGCTGGAAGCGCAGCAGCGTTTCGCGCCGGAAAAACGTCCGTATCTCATTTCCCGCTCCGGCTGCGCCGGGATGCAGCGCTACGTCCAGACCTGGAGCGGCGATAACCGCACTCACTGGGATACCCTGCGCTATAACATCCGCATGGGGTTGGGCATGAGCCTCTCCGGGCTGTTCAACGTCGGCCACGACGTCGGCGGTTTCTCCGGCGACAAGCCAGACGCCGAGCTGTTCGTGCGCTGGGTGCAAAACGGCGTGATGCATCCGCGCTTTACCATTCACTCGTGGAACGATGACCACACGGTCAACGAGCCGTGGATGTACCCGGGCGTCACCCCCGCTATTCGCGGTGCGATTGAGCTGCGCTACCGTCTGCTGCCCTATCTCTACACCCTGCTCTGGCAGGCGCACGCCGACGACGAACCGATGCTGCGCCCGACCTTCCTCGACCACGAGCACGACGCGCGGACCTTCGAAGAGTGCGATGACTTCCTGCTGGGCCGCGACCTCCTTGTCGCCAGCGTCGTCGAGGCCGGGCAGCGTAAACGCCACGTCTGGCTGCCGGATAACGAAACCGGCTGGTACGATTTCTACACTCATGAATGGTTCGCTGGCGGGCAAGCGATCGTCCTCGACGCGCCGCTGGAGAAACTGCCGCTGCTGGTGCGCGCCGGTGCCGGTCTGCCGCTCAGCGAGCGCATCCGTCACGTGAGCGCCGAAAAAGACGATACCCGCGAGCTGAAGCTGTTCCCGGTGAAAGGCGTCGGCACCACGTCCGGCCTGCTGTTTGAAGATGACGGCGAGTCCTGGGGCTACCAGAACGGCAATGCGCTGTGGGTGGCGTGGGAAATGGTGTGCGACGGGGCAACCGTCAACCTGAACATCAGTGCACGCGGTGATTATCGTCCGGCATGGAACGCGCTGAAGGTGTCGTTACCGGCGGGGGAAAAACGTAAGCTGCTGGTGAATGGTGAAGAAAGGTGTGATTGGGTGGTGTAGTGCGGCCTGATGCCCTCACCCTGCCCCTCTCCCACAGGGAGAGGGAATGGAACGTAGGCCGGGTAAGGCGAAGCCGCCACCCGGCTTTTTTTAACTCTCGATACCTTTGCTGCGCAGGTAATCTTCGTAGTTACCGGTGAAGTCCACCACGCGCTCTGGCGTAATTTCGATCACGCGGGTCGCCAGCGAGCTGACGAATTCACGGTCGTGAGAAACGAAGATCAGCGTGCCCTGATACATCTCCAGCGCCATGTTCAGCGATTCGATAGATTCCATATCCAGGTGGTTAGTCGGTTCGTCCATTACCAGGATATTGGGTTTTTCCATCATCAGCTTGCCGAACAGCATGCGACCCTTTTCACCACCGGACAGCACTTTCGCCGGCTTCTTGATGTCGTCCTGACTGAACAGCAGACGACCCAGAATGCTACGCACCGCCTGCTCGTCGTCGCCTTCCTGCTTCCACTGGCTCATCCAGTCAAAGACGGTCAGGTCGTTTTCGAACTCGTATTCATGGTCCTGCGCGTAGTAACCAATCTGCGCGTTTTCTGACCACTTCACGGTGCCGTTGTCCGGCTGCAGTTCACCCACCAGGGTTTTCAGCATGGTGGATTTACCCACGCCGTTGGCACCCAGAATGGCAATCTTCTCGCCCACTTCCAGCAGCAGGTTGAAGTTTTTAAACAGCGGACCTTCATCGAAGCCTTTGGTAAGGGCTTCCACTTCCAGCGCGTTACGGAACAGTTTCTTGTCCTGCTCGAAGCGGATGAACGGGTTCTGACGGCTGGAGGCTTTGACTTCTTCCAGCTTGATTTTGTCGATCTGACGGGCGCGGGACGTCGCCTGACGAGACTTAGAGGCGTTCGCGCTGAAGCGGCTGACGAAGGATTGCAGGTCCGCAATCTGCGCTTTCTTCTTGGCGTTGTCGGCCAGCAGGCGTTCACGCGCCTGGGTCGCAGCCGTCATGTATTCGTCGTAGTTGCCCGGGTACACGCGCAGCTCGCCGTAGTCCAGATCCGCCATGTGCGTACAGACCATGTTCAGGAAGTGACGGTCGTGCGAAATGATGATCATGGTGCTGTCGCGGTCGTTCAGCGTCTGCTCCAGCCAGCGGATGGTGTCGATGTCCAGGTTGTTCGTTGGTTCGTCGAGAAGCAGGATGTCCGGGTTAGAGAACAGCGCCTGCGCCAGCAGGACACGCAGCTTCCAGCCTGGCGCGACTTCACTCATCGGGCCGTAATGCTGTTCAACAGGAATGCCCACGCCCAGCAGCAGCTCGCCCGCACGCGCTTCAGCTGAATAGCCATCCATCTCGCCGTAATGCGTTTCCAGTTCGGCCACTTTGTAGCCGTCCTCTTCGCTCATTTCAGCCAGGGCGTAAATGCGATCGCGCTCCTGCTTCACTTCCCACAGCTCCGCGTGCCCCATGATCACGGTGTCCAGCACGGTGAACTCTTCGAAGGCGAACTGATCCTGACGCAGCTTACCGATGCGCTCGTTCGGATCGAGCGACACGTTGCCAAGCGTCGGCTCCAGGTCGCCGCCGAGGATCTTCATAAAGGTGGATTTTCCGCTACCGTTGGCACCAATCAGGCCGTAACGGTTGCCGCCGCCAAATTTGACGGAAATGTTTTCGAACAGCGGCTTACTGCCAAACTGCATAGTGACGTTGCTGGTAACTAACACGGGGAGATTCCTGCGAAAAGTGTGATAAACACGGCATTATGCCACAATTCCGAATTGAGATCCCGTGTTGCGGCAATCCACTAAACTTTAACAAAATCGAAAAAAATGTGATTTCGTACACATCTGAATTCCCTGCGAGCGGGAATGCACATATAATGCGCTCCCATCATAGATTCAGACTTATCAACTCATCGCCTGAATGGCTTAGATACCTCGCACAACATGAACATGAAATTAACAACGCTTTTTGCGGCGGCGTTAGCCGTAGTAGGTTTTTGTAAGACCGCGTCTGCGGTGACGTATCCCCTGCCGACAGACGGAAGCCGTCTGGTGGGCGAAAACCAGGTGGTGACGGTACCAGAAGGTAACTCTCAGCCGCTGGAGTATTTCGCCGCACAGTACCAGCTGGGCCTGTCCAACATGCTGGAAGCAAACCCGGGCGTTGACCCGTATCTGCCAAAAGCGGGTACCGTACTGAATATTCCTCAGCAGCTGATCCTGCCGGATACCGTTCATGAAGGTATCGTCATTAACAGCGCCGAAATGCGTCTGTATTACTACCCGAAAGGCACCAACACCGTTATCGTGCTGCCAATCGGTATCGGCCAGCTGGGTAAAGACACCCCAATGAACTGGACCACCAAAGTTGAGCGTAAGAAAGCGGGCCCAACCTGGACCCCTACCGCCAAAATGCACGCAGAATACATCGCTGCCGGCGAACCGCTGCCAGCCGTTGTGCCAGCCGGTCCGGATAACCCGATGGGTCTGTACGCGCTGTACATTGGCCGTCTGTACGCCATTCATGGCACCAACGCCAACTTCGGTATCGGCCTGCGCGTAAGCCACGGCTGCGTGCGTCTGCGTAACGACGACATCAAGTTCCTGTTCGAAAACGTGCCGGTCGGTACGCGCGTGCAGTTCATTAACGAACCGGTAAAAGCGACCACTGAGCCAGACGGTAGCCGTTACATTGAAGTGCACAACCCGCTGTCTACCAGCGAAGACCAGATCAACAACAACGAAGTCGTTCCTGTGACGCTGAACAGCGCGGTGCAGGCGGTGACCTCTCAGCCTGACGTGGAAACGACCATCGTTGACCAGGCCGTGCAGAACCGCTCCGGTATGCCGGTGCGTTTGAACTAATAACGAGCATTAAAAAAGCGGGCTTCAATGCCCGCTTTTTTTTACCCGTTATTCACGATAACTATCCCGCCGTGGTCGTACCGATAGTGGCAGTGGGCATATTCCAGCGGCGTGCCATCTTCCAGATAAATGACCTGCTCCACCTCCAGCACCGGATCGGTTTCCTCGCAGACCAGATGTTGCCTGTCCAGCGCATTGGGTTTTAGCGCCCGCACCACCCTGTATGACCCCATAATTTTCAACCCCAGCGTCTCCTGAACATACTGAAACACCGAACCGTCAAGATGGCTTTTCGTCAGGCCGGGCACCAGGGTCATCGGCATGACCGTTGAATCCAGCGACATCGGTTCACCGTTTAATAAACGCAGGCGAATAAAATCATAGACCGGCGCATCGGCATTAATCATCAGCGACGCCTGCTCTTTCTCGTTCGGGAAGCGCAGTTCAAAATGCACCACCTGGCTCGTGACCGTACCCAGATGTTCCCAGGTTTTGGTGGCACCAAAATAGTCGCTGCCGGAGAGATCCCACTGGGAAAGCTGAAGGAAGTTTTTGCGGATAAAGGTGCCCTGCCCCTGACGGGTATAAACCAGACCTTCGACAATCAGCTGGCGCATCGCCTGCTGGATGGTCATCCGGCTGGTGCTGAACTCCGCCGCCAGCGCAAACTGGTCCGGCAGGGGTTCATTGGCGGCGTACTGCTGGCTGATAATGCGTTTTTTAATTTCCCGCGCTATGGTGATGTACTTCGCCGCCATCGTCCTTCCTTTCAGTTAGTTTTCTATCCCGCTGTTTTTCAACGCCACTCGCTCGGCAATCTTGAGGAAAGGCAGGTAGAAGAATACACCAAAAACAATGATTGCCAACTGCACCACCACCGCCCGCCAGTCCCCTGCCGTGGCCAGCCAGGCGCTCAGAATCGGCGGCGTGGTCCACGGGATCATCACCACGCAGCGCGACATTAACCCCAGCGTGGTGCAGAGCCAGGCAACGTAAATGCCAATCGCGGGCAACAGCACAAACGGGATCATCAGCGGCAGGTTAAAGACAATCGGCAGGCCAAAAATCACCGGCTCGTTGATGTTGAATAAACCGGGCGCCAGCGACAGGCGCGCCACCTGCTTCGCCGACTTCTGCCGGGAGAAGATAAAGATGGCGATCAGCAGCGAAATGGTGCTGCCCGTCCCGCCCACCATGCCAAACGTCGGCACGAAGATGTTGTTGATGATATGCGGGATGGGCTGGCCATTGGCAAAGGCCAGCATGTTCTCGTTGGTGTTGATCAGCAGGAACGGTTCCAGTACCACGCTGTTGACCACCGACTGATGAATCCCGAGCGTGAACAGGAAGTTACCGAAGCTGTAGATAAAAATCGTTCCCGGCAGGCTGGTGTTGATCAGCCGCAGCGGCTGCTGGATAAAGGTCGTGATGAGATGGATCAGGTCCGTGTGCAGCACGTTTGCCAGCAGTGCTGCCAGCACGGCAAATACTGACAATGTCAGAATGGTTGGGATCAGCGCGGTAAAGGATTTACTCACCGCCGGAGGCACATTTTCCCCCAGCGAAATGTGCAGCGCCTTGAGCCGCGAAATGGCAATAAACAGCTCCGTTGAAAGTAGCCCGATCAGCACTCCGGCAAAAATCCCGGTAGAGCCGATATTGGCGAACGTCAGTACCTGAGTGACGTTCACCGTGGTCTCGCTGCCGACGGGCGTCAACTGCAGGCGCATCGGCATCATGATGATAAAACTGCTAACGGCGATAACCACTGCCGAGACCGGATTGTCGAAATCTTTATTGCGCGCCAGCGACCAGGCAATCATCGGGGCCAGCAGCAGCGCGGCGATATTCAGCGTGCCGTTGATTATCGCCTCCCCCCAGACCTTAAACTGCGTGAGCGTGTCGCCGTCAAAAATCCACGGGAACACCACGTTGTTCACCAGCACCGCCAGACCGGCGAGGATGAAAATCGGCATCACCGTGGCGAAGGCATCGCGCAGGGAGCGCAGGTGCACCTGGTTTGCCAGGCGCGCCGAGAACTCAACAAATTTATCGACAAAGGACTGCATATGCGGTGTGATTTTTGTTTCAGACATAGCGGATAGTTCCCATCAATCAGTCACAAAAACGGCCCGGCAGCGTACGGCTTACATCTCGCGTCCGTTGGTATGAATGACCTGTTTCAACCAGGCGTAGCTTTTCTTCGGCACGCGCTTCAGGTCTTTCAGGTCGTGGTTTTCTCGGTTGACGTAGACCACGCCGTAGCGCTTACGCATGTCGCCCTGGGAGCTGAGAATGTCGATTAACCCCCAGCCGAGGTAGCCGATGACCTCTGCGCCATCTTCGAACATCGCCGCTTTCATTGCGTCGATATGCGCCCGGTGGTAGTCGATGCGGTAGGTGTCCTCAATCGGGTTGACGCCGTCCCAGGACTCAATCACGCCAATACCGTTTTCAATCGGGAAGACCGGCATCCGCCAGTCGTTGGCGTAGCGGGTGATGATGGTGCGAAAGCCCATAGGGTCGATCTGCCAGTTCCACTCGGTGGCTTTCAGGTACGGGTTATTTTTCTCACCGTGTAGCAGGTAATAGTTGACCGGCGTGCCTTCCGGGATGGCATCGCTGTCCAGCGTTTTGCTGGCGTAATAGCTGAAGGCCATAAAGTCGTTTTTGGTGCGCGCCAGCAGCGCTAAATCTTCGTCGCGGTAGATATCGCCAAAGCCTTCCTGCTCCACCACCGCCATCACCGCCGGGCTGTAACCCTGACCCGCAAAAACGCGCAGCAGGTTCTGGTTGAGGAATTCATCGTACTGCTGGGCGCAGAAGATATCGCGCGGTTTGCAGGTGGCCGGGTAAATCAGCTGGTGCGCCAGCATGCCGCCCATCAGCTGGCCCGGTTTGGTCTGGTGCAGATACTCGGTCAGCGACATATGCGCCACCATCGCATGGTGCTGTAACTCATAGAGCTCGCGAAGGGTTTGCTCCCCTTTCAGGTAACCGGAAATGCGGAAGGCTTCCGGCATATGGAAAATGTTCTGCTCGTTGAAGGTCAGCCAGTACTTCACCCGGTCGCCAAAGCAGTCGATCATCTTCTTGCCGTAGCGGATAAAGGCCTCCATCACGCGGCGATCGTTAAATCCGTTGTACTCCTGCGCCAGCGCCAACGGCATATCGAAGTGATAGAGGCAGATCATCGGCTCGATGCCGCGCGCGATAAGATCGTCAATAAAGCGGTCGTAAAAGGCGATCCCCTCGTCGTTGAACGCGCCATCGCCCTGCGGGCAGACACGGCTCCATGAGATCTGAAAGCGGTAGCAGTTCATGCCCAGATCCTGCATCAGGTCGAAATCTTCCCTGTAGCGGTGGTAGGAGTCGGTCGCCACTTTCCAGTCGGAGATATTTTCTCCGGCTTCACGAATGTCGTAGACCGACATGCCCTTTCCGCCCTCGTTCCATGCCCCTTCCGTCTGCATGCTGGAGACCGAGTTACCCCATAAAAAATTGGCTGGCAGCGATGTATTCATGCTCTCCCCCTATATGACTAGTCATTTTAAATTTCATGACTAGTCATATAGGCGAAGATGAAAAGGGGATCAAAGGGGAGGATCGTTTTTTGTGAGATGGATTGAAATAATGCCTACGGAAAGTAGCCCCGGTAAGCGAAGCGCCACCGGGGAGAGGACGGTTATTGCTGTGCAAGCTGGTTACGACGATATTCCCCCTGGCGCTCAAGCATCCAGCCCGGGTATTCCCCCGGCAACGCGCTGACGGCATCAAGCTGTTTAAGCTCGTCTTCGCTTAAGCGGATCCCGGTTGCGGCGATATTGTCATTCAACTGATCGACGCGTTTCGCGCCCACGATCACGCTGGTTACCGCTTTCTGGTGAAGCAGCCACGCCAGCGCGATCTGCGCGACGGAGACGCCTTTGCTTTCGGCAATCGTGCGCATTACATCCACGCAGTCGAAGGCGCGATCTTTATTGACCGGCGGGAAGTCAAACTCCAGACGGCGCCCGCCCGATTCGCTCTGCCCGTTGCGATCGTATTTCCCGCTCAGCAGACCGCCCGCCAGCGGGCTCCAGACCATCAGCCCGACGCCTTCGCTCTGCATCATCGGCACCAGCTCGCGCTCAAGATCGCGCCCGGCGATGGTGTAATACGCCTGCAACGACGCGAAGCGTGCCAGCCCCAGACGCTCGGAGATGCCAAGCGCTTTGGCAATCTGCCACGCTGCCCAGTTCGAGACGCCGATATAGCGCACGTGGCCGTGCTGTACCAGGGTATCCAGCGCACGGAGCGTCTCTTCAATGGGGGTGGCTGGGTCAAAGCCGTGCAGCTGGTAGAGATCGATATGATCCAGCTGCAGGCGGCGCAGACTCTCCTTCACGCTGCCGATGATGTGATACCGCGAGCTGCCGCGCGAGTTCACGCCCGCGGTGCCGGTTTCACCGAACACTTTCGTCGCGACCACCACGTTCTCCCGCGGAACTTTCAGGTTCTTCAGCGCCTGGCCGGTGATCTCCTCCGAGCGCCCTTCCGAGTAAACGTCGGCGGTGTCGATAAAGTTGATCCCGGCATCCAGCGCGCGGCCCACCAGCTGTTCGGCTTCGCTCTGCTGCAGCTGGCCAATCTTGCCCCACATGCCGCCTTCCCCGCCGAAGGTCATGGTCCCGAGGCAGAGTTCAGAAACAAACAGACCGGTGTTGCCCAGTTTTTGATAACGCATAAGTCATTCCTCACATGTCGAATGGGTGCCAGTTAGTTATACCCGCCCCTCTGTCATCGCGAATGTGGCGTTCCTGTCCGTTTCTTGCCCAATCCTCTGAATTTATCCGCGCGGGGCGTCGCCAAAGACGCTGTAATCCGGAAGCTGCACCTGCTGATACGGCTCCCAGCCGCCGCCAAGCGCCTTGTAGAGCGCCACCAGATCGAGCGCGCTTTGCACCTGCGCCTGAGCGCGCTGCTGCTGAGCCTGGGCGAGCTGACGCTGGGCATCCAGTACGTCGATAAAGCTGGCGATGCCCTGTCGGTAGCTGTCGCTGGCTAAGTCAAAGGCGTTTTGCAGGGCGTCGATCGTTTTTGCGAGGCCCGCTTCACGTTGCTGGTCGGTGCGGTAGCTGACCAGCGCGTTTTCAACATCGCCGAGCGCGGTGAGCACCGTCTGCCGATAGTCCAGCACCGCTGCCCCCTGCTGCGCGCGCGCCACCTTCACGCTGGAGACCAGTCGTCCGCCCTGGAAGATCGGAATAGAAACCTGCGGACCGAAGCTGTAGAAATGGCTGCTCCAGTCGGTCAGCCAGTTGGTTTCGCTGTTACGCAGGCCAAACTGCCCGGAGAGGGTAAAGCTCGGGAACAGCTCGGCCACCGAGACGCCGATTTGCGCCGTGGCGGCATGAAGATTCGCCTCCGCCTCACGCACGTCCGGACGACGGCGCGCCAGCGTGGACGGAATGCCCGTTTGCACGATATCCGGTAGCGCAGGCATTGGCTGCGCTGACTGGAGTTCGGCATCCAAAGCGCCCGGCGGCTTGCCGAGGAGGATTGCCAGGCCGTTCATCGCCTGCCGCGCCTGCGCCTGATATTGCGGCAGTTGCGCTTCCAGATTACCCAGCTGCGCCCGGGCATTTTCTACGTCCATCTGTGGCGAGAGCCCGCCGCGCTGGCGGCTTTCGGTGAGATCCAGCGTCTGCTGCGCGCTCTCAATCTGGGTATTCAGGGTGGCGATAATGCTCTGCGCACCGCGCAGCTGTAGCCACGCCCGCGCCACTTCCGCTTCCAGCGACACCAGCGCGTCGTTACGCTGCTCGATAGCCGCCTTCTGCTGGGCTTCCGCGGCTTCCACCTGACGGCGCACCTTGCCCCACAGGTCAATTTCCCACTGGGCGTCGAAACTGCCCTGGTAGAGGTTGATCGGCTGCGTCAGCGGGCCTAACGCGCCCCGCAGGGCTGGATCGACATTATCCAGCTGGTCATACACGCCGTGGGATTTCAGCTCGCCTTCCAGCCCGAGCTGTTGGCGCGTCGCCTGTAGATTGCCGTTAACCGACGGGAAAAATGCTCCGCCTGCCTGATTAATCTGTTCACGTGCCCCGGCAATGCGTAGCACCGTTTGCTGCAGGGTCAGGTTTCCGGCAATAGCCCGTTCAACGAGGCTATCGAGCTGCGGCGAGCCGAAGGTTTTCCACCAGCGCGGGTTGGTCGCAGCGGAGATAGTTTGCGATTTCACGCCGCTGTCGCCCTTATCGTTCCAGTGCGTGACGGCCGGCGGCGCGGGTGGCTGGTAATCTGGTCCCACGGCACAGCCAGCCAGCAGCAGCATTATCATCAGAGGATGTAAACGTCTGTGTATCATCAATGTGCTCCTGCACTCCCCTCGCTCTTAACCGGCGAGAGCAACAAACAAAACGGAATCAGTAACAAGGCCACCACGCTCAGCAGGGTGAAGACGTCGATGTAGGCCAGGAAGCGCGACTGCTCGATCATGGTCTGGTACATCCGCCCGGTGGCAATGCCGGTTGGGTCACCCACCTGAGTCGTGAAGTTCTGGATCGCCTGGGCGCTTTCGCGTATCGCCTGCTGAAACTGCTCGTTAAACGGCGAAGCGTGATACGCCAGATGCGCGCTATGGGCCTGCGAGCGCTCGGTAATGGCCGCCGTCGAGAGAGAAATCCCAATCGAGCCCGCCACGTTGCGGAACATGGTAAACAGCGCCGCCGCGTCGGCGTTGAGCCGTCTCGGTATCGAGATGAAGGCAATCGTGGTGAGCGGCACAAACAGGAACCCCAGCCCAATCGACTGAGCGCTGCGGAACAGCACCAGAGTTTCGAAGTCGATATCCGGCGTCAGCGTGCGCGACCAGAAGAACGACACCGCCAGGCAGGTAAAGCCAAAGGCGATAATCCAGCGCGTCTGCACCACCGGCATGAGCTTCAGCACCAGCGGGATGGTGAGTACAATCAGCACCGCGCCGGGCGACAGCACCAGCCCGGACCAGGTGGCGGTATAGCCCAGATCCTGCTGCGCCAGCTGCGGGATCACCACCGAGCTGCCGTATAAAATCATCGCCATCCCAGCCATTAACAGGCTGGAGATCGCGAAGTTGCGGTCTTTCAGGCAGTACAGATCCACCACCGGCTTTCTGGCATACACCAGCCAGTAGATCGCGCCGATAATGCCGATCAGCGTCAGCACGGCGAAACTGCGGATAAAGTTTGAGTAGAACCAGTCTTCATCCTCTCCCCGGTCCAGCATCACCTGCAAACAACCGAGCCCTAAGGCGATCAGCCCGATCCCCGTCCAGTCGATGGTTAGCTTCTCTTTCGATTTACTCTCCCACGGCGGATCTTCCAGCAGCTGATAGATCGCCAGTACCGTGACGATCCCCACCGGGATGTTGATAAAGAACACCCAGCGCCAGGAGTAGTTGTCGGTGATCCAGCCGCCGAGCGTCGGGCCGAGCACCGGCGCAACGATAATCGCAATAGAGGAGAGACCAAACGCTTTGCCCCGGTCCTCCGGCTTGAAGTAGTCGAGCAGCACCGACTGCTGGGTAGGCTGCAACCCGCCGCCAAAGAAGCCCTGCATCACGCGGAACAGGATGATCTGCCACAGCTCGGTGGCGATCCCGCACAGGAACGAGCAGACGGTGAACATCACAATGCAGATTAAGAAGAACTGCTTGCGGCCAAACACCCGGCTTAGAAACGCCGAGATGGGCAGCACGATGCCGTTCGCCACCAGATAGCTGGTTAAAACCCAGGTCGATTCGTCATAGCTGGAGGAGAGCGAACCCGCGACGTGCGGCAGCGCCACGTTAACGATGGTGGTGTCCAGAATTTCCATAAACACCGCCAGGGTGACCACAATCGCCACCGCCCACGGGTTACTGGCGGGTTTCCAGCTGTCGTGGCTATGATCCGTCATTCCACTGTCACCTTCGGCGCCACCGACAGCCCCAGCGGCAGCGGTTTATTCGGGTCGAGTCCCTTATCAATCACGATTTTCACCGGCACGCGCTGCACAATTTTGACGAAGTTGCCGGTGGCATTTTCTGCCGGGAAAGCGGAGAAGCGTGAGCCACTGCCCTGCTGAATACTGTCGACGTGGCCCTCAAGTTCCATATCCGGCCACGCATCCACGGAGACGGTGACCTTATCGCCGGGCTTCATGCGTTCAAGCTGGGACTCTTTAAAGTTCGCCACCACCCATACGTTAGGGGAAACCAATGAGAACAGCGCGGTGCCCGCCTGCACCAGCGTCCCGGGCTGCACGTTGCGTTTGGTGACAAAACCGTCGAACGGGGCGCGGACTTCGGTGTAGGAGAGATTCAGATTGGCCGTTTCGAGCTGCGCTTTCGCCTGCTCGACCTGACGCTCACGTGCTTCAACGTTGGTTTCCTGCTGGCGAATTTGCAGTTGAACCTGCTCCGCCACTTCCAGCTGCGCCTGGGCGCTGGCCAGTGCAGCCTGCGCGCTGCGCAGCTGTGCGTTCGCAGAATCAATACTTTGTTGCGTGGTCGCCCGCGGGTCGACGCCGCGTTGACGACGGTACTCCGCCTGCGCGTTCGCCAGATCGGCCTGCGCTTTCAGTACCTGCGCTTTCGCTTCGTCGCGCTGGGCAGGATACTGCACTTTTGAGAGCGCCAGCTGCGCCTGGGCCTGATGGAGCTGCGCGATAGCCAGTCCAAGCTGAGCCTGAGCCTGATCGCGCTGGGCGGTGGTATCGCGTGGATCGATAACCACCAGCAGATCGCCTTTTTTAACGCGCTGGTTATCGCGCACGTGCAGCCCGGTGACATAGCCCGCCGTTTTGGGGGCAATCGTCACCACATCGCCATCGGTAAAGGCGTCGTCAGTTGTCTCTTCGTTACGGGTTAAAAACCACCAGACCAGCGCCACGACAACCATCACTACCACGACAATGCCGAGGATAATTAACGGTTTTTTGCCCGGTCGCTTACGTTCATTATTGTTGTTTTCCTGCTCGTCAGCAGGCGTTTTTTGATCTTCAGCCATAGTTCAGCAACGGTCCTGTCAGTGAGCGGCATCACACTATGCCGTTCACTAAAGCTAGGACGTTGCTATACGTTTGCCAGGAAAAACTGACAAATTGCGCACTATATGAGAAGGAATAATCCGAAACCGATCGCCGCAGCCCACACCAGCATGGGGAGGGACCAGAGATGGAAGCGCCACCAGATACGACGATCGCTGGCCATACGCAGGGCAATGAGGTTTGCCAGCGAGCCGGGCAGCAGCCCAAACCCGCCAATGTTCACCGCCCAGGCCAGAAGGGTGTCAGGCGGAACATAGTTGAGCAGCAGAATGGTGGAAGGCACGTTGCTGATAAACTGCGACAGGCCAATGGCCGTCAGCCACAGACCCGGCTGAGACAGCGTGCTGACGCTGTGCAACACGTTTTGCAGCACCGGAAGCTGGATAAGAAGATGCACATCAATAAACATCGCCATAAAGACCAGCAGCAGCGTCCAGTCCACGCTCACCAGCACCCGGCGTGCCAGCACGACAAAGCCTGCGGCGACCAGCAGCACACCCGCCAGCTCAACCTTCAGTTCCAGCGCGATGAGAAAGACGATGTACAACCCGAGGCAGCTCCAGACCAGACGCGGCTGCCACTGCGGGCCCGCGGTTCCGCTATGGTACTGCAGTTTTTTATCCGGAAAAGCAAACCAGCATACCGCCAGTAGCGACAGCATCATCACCAGTGCCAGCGGGGCCATCTGCCAGGTAAAGGCGGCAAACGACAGGCCGGACCGCCCCCAGAGCAGGATATTTTGCGGGTTGCCGATAGGGGTCAACAGAGAACCGGCGTTCACGGCCAGCGCTTCAAAGATGATCAGCCGGCTGACCGGGATCTCGCAAAGCCTGCGTAGCGTCAGCGTGAGGGGCACGATGATAAACAGTGCCACATCGTTGGTCAGAAACGTCGACAGCACCGCAGCGGAGAAGACCATAAACAGCGCCAGCCTGCGCTCGGTGGCAAAACGGCGCACCATTTTACGGCCCAGCACGTCAAAATAGCCGCTCAGCTCAACCCCTTTGGTCAGCATCATTAACCCACTCAGGGTAATGATGGTGCGCCAGTCAATGGCGGCAACCCAGGCGCGGGGCGCAAACGGCACAAAGAGGCTTAACCCTGCGCCAATGATTAATAAGAGATGGAAGAAACGATCGCGTGCCAGGGCATGCAGTCCGGGGATTTTCATTCAGCGGAGGGACCGTATTTAAGGGTAAATTCACGAAACTTCACCAGCGTCTCTTCACTTACGTGGTGCTCCATTCCTTCCGCATCCCGGCGGGCAATCTCCGGGCTAACGCCCAGTACCAGTAAAAAGTTCTCGACTAACTGGTGACGCTCGCGGCTCTCCTGTGCAAGCTTCTCCCCTTCCGGCGTCAGAAATACACCGCGCCAGGGGATCATTTCAATTAAGCCCACCGAAGCCAGACGTTTTAACATTTTAGCCACTGTCGGCTGTGATACCCCCAGTCTGGCGGCCATATCGACCTGCCGCGCTTCCCCGACTTCACGGATCAGATCGGAAATCAGCTCAACATAGTCATCAATCAGTTCACGACGGTGCGCTTCACGGACCTGGCGAAACCCTTCGACATGTTCTTCAACATTCACCAGCTGCGTCGTTTTTCTGATTGTTGGCTTACCTGCGCGACGGTTCATTGTACTTCCTCAGTGGGGTGACGCTTCCAGCGCCCGGTATCGAGAGCGCACATTGTAAACCATCCCTCTGCAAGCACAAAAAATTAACGAAATAGCCATAGCTATACAATATAGCCTGTGCTATATCTGTATGTAATGCAGTCACCCTTCACGGATCGAAGGGATCAAAATCAGGAGGTCTTATGAACGAATTCAAGAGGTGTATGACCGTGTTTACCCACTCTCCCTTTAAAGTGCGCTTGATGCTGTTGAACATGCTGTGCGATATGTTTAACAACAAACCGCATCAGGACGACAAACCTTCCCACTAAGCGGCGTTGCGGTACGCCGCTTCATCTCTGCGTCACATTCCCGCTGTAAACTGGCTTCCGGCCGCCCTATTCCCGATCTTTTTTACGGATTTGCAATCCTCTTCGCAAAACATCTGTTGAGCAACTGTTGCTATTATTTTGCGCTCGCACTATCTTCTTGCAGCCCTGCACTATTTGCGGCTCGCTGAAGCGGACCCTCATTCCCTTTCTACGCACTGTCAGGCAGGTTATGACCCTTGACGCCAGGGTGAGCACATGGCGTTTTTATCCATGATAGTGACCTATGAATTTAACCCTGATAGATTCTGTCGTTACCCGTAGCCGGGCCTTAAGCCCGTGGACGGCGTTTTACTTTTTGCAGTCATTGCTGATTAACTTTGCACTAGGCTATCCCTTCAGTCTGCTGTATGCGGTGGCGTTCACCTGCATTCTGCATGTGCTGTGGCGGGCCGCTCCGCGCGTGCAAAAAACGCTGATTGGAATCTGTTCGCTGGTCGCTGCCCTCTATTTCCCGTTTGGCCAGGCTTATGGCTCGCCAAACTTTAATACCCTGCTCGCGCTGCACTCGACCAATATGGAAGAGTCGACGGAGATCCTGACCATCTTCCCGTGGTACAGCTACGTGGTAGGGCTCTTTATCTTCGCGCTGGGGGTTATTGCCCTCCGCCGTCAGTCAGTTGAGAAAAAGTCCTGGGGCAAGATCGAAATTCTTTGTCTGGTATTCAGTATTGCCGTGGCGTTCGTCGCCCCCATCCAGAATATTCCCTGGGACGGTAAGTTAAGGCTCATTAACGTTGGTTATCCGGTTTTCCGCTTCGTGAAAGACGTTGTCGTGAATAACAGAGAAGTGCTCGACGAGCAGGCCCGCATGGCTGAACTTTCCAATAAGAAAGACACCTGGAACGTGCTGGCGGTGAAGCCGAAATACCATACCTACGTGGTAGTGATCGGCGAGAGTGCCCGTCGCGACGCAATGGGCGCATTCGGCGGACACTGGAATAACACGCCGTTTGCCAGCTCGGTCAATGGCACCCTGTTTACTGATTATGTCGCGGCCAGTGGCTCGACGCAGAAATCGCTGGGTCTGACGCTAAACCGTGTGGTAGAGGGCAAACCCCAGTACCAGGATAACTTTGTTACCCTGGCAAACCGCGCAGGTTTCCAGACATGGTGGTTCTCTAATCAGGGGCAAATTGGCGAATACGATACGGCCATCGCCAGTATCGCGAAGCGTGCTGACGAAGTGCAGTTCCTGAAGAGCGGTGACTTTGAGGCCGACAAAAATACGAAAGACGAAGCGTTGCTGAAAATGACGGCGCAGGTGTTTGCCACACCACGCACCCAGCCTCAGCTGATTGTCCTTCACCTGATGGGCTCACACCCGCAGGCCTGCGATCGCACTGACGGGAAATACGCGGATTTCGTGCAGTCCAAAGAGACCTCTTGTTATCTCTATACCATGACGCAAACCGACGATCTGCTCAGCAAGCTGTACGATCAGCTGCGCAATACGGGCGACAGTTTCTCTGTGGTCTATTTCTCGGATCACGGGCTGGCGTTTAAAGAGCGTGGCAAAGAAGTGCAATACCTGGCACATGACGACAAGTTCCAGCAGAACTTCCAGGTACCGTTTATGGTGCTGTCGAGTGATGATAAAACGCATCGCGTGATTAAAGCGCGCCGTTCGGCGAATGATTTCCTGCAGTTCTTCTCTCAGTGGACGGGGATTAAAGCCGAAGAGATAAAAAATGCGTATCCGTTTATCTCCAACAAGAAAGCGCCCCCAGTGTACGTTACCAACTTCAAGTTACAGAAAGTTGACTATAACCATCTGGGTACGGATATTTTTGATATTAAGAGTAAGTGATTTCTGCCGTCTCGTGCAGACTGATGCCCTGACCCTCTCCCACGTGGAGAGGGAACAAACAAAAAAAAATCCGCCACATTGGGCGGATTTTTTATTCGATCACCGGAGTGATTAGAAGCGGTAACCTACGCCCGCGATCCAGGTGCCAACGTCAACGTTGCGGATACGGCTCTGCTCATAGGAGAAGTCCAGAGCAACGTCCTGGATTGGGTTGAACTGCAGGCCTGCGCCATAGGAGAAGCCGTAGTCGCTGGTGCTTGCAGTGCGGTTCAGACCCTGGTTTTCGGTCTGCTGGAATTTACCGTAGCCAACACCTACAACACCGTAGATGCTTGCCCAGTCATTCAGACGGTAAGCTGGACCAGCAGTGATACCGTAGTACTGGCCTTTGTTGTACGCGCCGTTTTCAGTACGATCTTTCTCGGTGTAGGTGAAAGAACCGATCACGCCCAGCGGGTTGTTATCCTGCTCGTAACGATACTTCAGGTTGAAACCGTTAGTTTTGTTCATTACGCCCTGCATATCGCTCTGAGCGTAACCACCGGTTACAGTAGAAGTAGCCGCTACAGCGGTACCTGCGGAAACAGCCAGTACAGCGGCCAGTGCTGAAAGACATGCAATTTTTTTCATAACCACCTCAAATGTGCTTCAAGTAAGTCCGTAAGTTTTAAATATATCAAAAAATTTTGCGAAACTCTTTGTGATTCGTGATGTCTAACGAGGTCTTTCCTGTAACAGAACGTTTCCAACCTCAGCTAACTCTTTCAAATCACATGCGATTTTTCCCACAAAACGCCCATATTGCGCGTCTGTGCTGTTACATTCATCCAGATTATTCCTAATCTTTAAGACGATTAATCCAGCAGTAGTTAACCATTTTACGGATTTCATGGGGCTTTTTTTTCAACAGAGTCTCAACCGTCGCTGTATATTTCCTTTACACTGCAACCTTTACTTCATTTGACAGAAGCTGACAGGAGAAAGGATGCCTGGGTTATCCCGCACGTCGTCGGTCTGGTTGCCGGTAGCAGTCATACTCATTGCCATGTTGTCCATTCAAAGCGGTGCCTCGCTGGCAAAATCGCTCTTTCCACTGGTAGGGGCACCCGGGGTGACGGCCCTGCGTATCGTGCTGGGCACGGCGATACTGGTTGCCATTTTCAAACCCTGGCGTCTGCGCTTCAAAAAAGAGCAACGTCTCCCCCTGCTGTTTTATGGTCTGTCCCTTGGGGCGATGAACTATATGTTCTACCTCTCCATCCAGACCATCCCCCTCGGGATCGCCGTCGCGCTGGAGTTTACCGGTCCGCTTGCGGTGGCACTTTTCTCTTCCCGTCGTCCGGTGGATTTTATCTGGGTCGTATTGGCGGTGCTGGGCTTATGGTTCCTGTTGCCGCTCGGCCAGAATGTCACTGAGGTTGATCTTACGGGTGCCGCGCTGGCTCTCGGAGCCGGTGCCTGCTGGGCCGTTTATATCCTCACCGGGCAGCGCGCTGGCGAAGAACATGGCCCGGCAACGGTCGCCCTGGGTTCCGTGATTGCGGCTATCGTTTTTGTGCCGATCGGTATGGCGCAGGCCACGGCGTCTATCTGGCAATGGTCAGTTATGCCCATTGGGCTGGCGGTCGCAGTGCTCTCAACGGCGCTCCCCTATTCTCTGGAGATGATCGCCCTGACGCGTCTGCCGACACGCATTTTTGGCACCCTGATGAGCATGGAGCCTGCCCTGGCGGCAATCTCCGGAATGGTATTCCTTGGCGAAACGCTGACGCTTACCCAGACGCTGGCACTCTGCTCTATTATTGCAGCCTCAATGGGGTCAACGCTCACCATGCGCCCGGAACCCAAAGTTGAGAAAATCGACATCAACTGATGCCATATATTCTGCATGGCTTTGTGGCCATGCAGAATAAAGGCCAGATCGTCAGGCGTTATAATTTCTTACATACTTTGTCATATTATCGAAATATCCTGCCAGGCCTGTTTTCTCTGTCCTCAATTAAGATTGATCTGTATCAATTCTAAAATAATCTATTTATATCAATAAATTATATTATCAACCTCCTTCTTGCTATTAAACCGATAGGCACAGCCAGACCGCAGAGAAAAAATCCGGTGCTATACTTAGTTCCGTAATTACCTGGGACATTAACATCAAGAGGATATGAGATTATGAGTACCGCTAAACTGGTGAAAACGAAAGCGTCTAATCTGCTTTATACCCGTAACGATGTATCGGATAGCGACAAAAAAGCGACCATTGAGTTGCTGAATCGCCAGGTGATCCAGTTCATCGATCTTTCGCTGATCACCAAACAGGCCCACTGGAATATGCGCGGTGCAAACTTTATTGCCGTTCACGAAATGCTGGATGGCTTCCGCACAGCACTGGTGACACACCTCGATACGATGGCTGAACGTGCCGTACAGTTGGGTGGTGTTGCGCTGGGTACCACGCAGGTGATCAACAGTAAAACGCCACTGAAAAGCTACCCGCTGGATATCCATACCGTTCAGGATCACCTGAAAGAGCTGGCAGACCGTTACGCGATTGTGGCCAACGACGTGCGCAAAGCGATTAGCGAAGCCAAAGATGAGGATACGGCAGATATCTTCACCGCCGCCTCCCGCGATCTGGATCAGTTTCTGTGGTTTATCGAATCTAACATCGAGTAATCCATACGATTTTTCTATCGAACCCTCGCCTTCCGGTGAGGGTTTTGCACATCTATGGTGCACACTTTTGGCCTGATACGGTGCAAAAGTGAAGAAATTGTAATAATCACCTCACACAACCGTTAATGGAAGATTGTTTTTTCGTCAGAATTTACGCTAAATATCTCCCCGTCAGTTGAGCCAAACGACGCGCACCAAAATGGTGCTCCATCATGGTGCAACACAACATCATTGCCCCGTTTTTTGTGCAATGCATGACTCCATCCCCTTTGCAAAACAACAGCTTGTAAAGTTGGCACGATTTTTTCATTGTGCCTGTCGTTCTCTCAGGGGATCGCCCCGTGGATATAAAAGGAAATGCTATGAAGTCTGTATTAAAAGTTTCACTGGCTGCACTTACCCTGGCTTTTGCGGTGTCCTCTCAGGCTGCCGACAAACTGGTTGTGGCGACCGACACGGCGTTCGTTCCGTTTGAATTCAAACAGGGTGATAAATACGTTGGTTTCGATGTTGATTTGTGGGCCGCTATCGCAAAAGAACTCAAACTGGATTACACCCTGAAGCCAATGGACTTCAGCGGCATCATCCCGGCACTGCAAACCAAAAACGTTGATCTGGCCCTGGCGGGTATCACCATCACCGAAGAGCGTAAAAAAGCGATCGACTTCTCTGACGGTTACTACAAAAGTGGTCTGCTGGTCATGGTCAAAGCCGATAACAATGACGTCAAAAGCGTGAAAGACCTCGACGGTAAAGTTGTCGCAGTGAAGGGCGGTACCGGTTCCGTGGATTACGCAAAAGCGAACATTAAAACCAAAGACCTGCGTCAGTTCCCGAACATCGACAACGCGTACATGGAACTCGGCACTAACCGTGCTGACGCTGTTCTGCACGACACACCGAACATCCTGTACTTCATCAAAACCGCAGGTAACGGCAAGTTCAAAGCGGTAGGCGACTCTCTGGAAGCACAGCAGTACGGTATCGCATTCCCGAAAGGCAGCGACGATCTGCGCACGAAAGTGAACGGCGCGCTGAAAACGCTGAAAGAGAACGGCACGTATAACGAAATCTACAAAAAATGGTTCGGTACTGAGCCTAAATAATTTCACCTGAAATCAGGTTTGTAACGCCCGGTGGCGCTGACGTTTACCGGGCCTACATTTTTCGTTTTTCACCACGGTATACAGGAATACATCATGCAGTTTGACTGGAGCGCCATCTGGCCTGCCATTCCACTCTTGCTTGAAGGCGCTAAAATGACCCTGTGGATTTCGGTCCTGGGTCTGGTGGGCGGGTTGATTATCGGTCTTGTCGCCGGTTTCGCCCGCACCTACGGCGGCTGGATTGCAAACCACATCGCACTGGTTTTCATCGAAGTGATCCGCGGCACCCCGATTGTCGTGCAGGTCATGTTCATCTACTTCGCCCTGCCAATGGCCTTCACCGACCTGCGTATCGATCCGTTCAGCGCAGCCGTCGTGACCATTATGATCAACTCGGGCGCCTACATTGCGGAAATCACCCGCGGTGCGGTGCTGTCGATTCATAAAGGTTTCAGTGAAGCGGGTCTGGCGCTGGGCCTTTCGCGTCGCGAAACGATCCGCCACGTCATTCTTCCGCTGGCGCTGCGTCGCATGCTGCCACCGCTGGGTAACCAGTGGATCATCAGTATTAAAGATACGTCGCTGTTCATCGTTATCGGCGTGGCTGAGCTGACCCGTCAGGGGCAGGAGATCATTGCTGGCAACTTCCGCGCGCTGGAAATCTGGAGTGCGGTAGCCGTTGTCTACCTGATCATTACTCTGGTTCTGAGCTTCGTTCTGCGTCGTCTTGAAAGAAGGATGAAAATCCTGTGATTGAATTTAAAAACGTTTCCAAGCACTTTGGCCCAACCCAGGTGCTGCACAATATTGATCTGAGCATTACCCAGGGTGAAGTGGTGGTCATTATCGGGCCGTCCGGTTCCGGTAAATCCACTCTGCTGCGCTGCATTAACAAACTGGAAGAGGTCACCAGCGGCGATCTGATTGTCGACGGTCTGAAGGTCAATGACCCGAAAGTGGACGAGCGCCTGATTCGCCAGGAAGCGGGCATGGTGTTCCAGCAGTTCTACCTGTTCCCGCACCTGACGGCGCTGGAAAACGTGATGTTCGGCCCGCTGCGCGTGCGCGGTGCCAGCAAAGCGGCGGCGGAAGCGCTGGCAAAAGATCTGCTGGCAAAAGTGGGTCTGGCAGAACGTGCGCACCACTACCCTTCCGAGCTCTCCGGTGGTCAACAGCAGCGCGTCGCGATTGCCCGCGCGCTGGCTGTGAAGCCGAAGATGATGCTGTTTGATGAGCCAACGTCCGCACTCGACCCGGAGCTGCGCCACGAAGTGCTGAAAGTCATGCAGGATCTGGCAGAGGAAGGGATGACGATGGTTATCGTGACCCACGAAATCGGCTTTGCGGAGAAAGTCGCGTCCCGCCTGATCTTTATCGATAAAGGTCGTATCGCGGAAGACGGTAACCCGCAGGAACTGATTGCCAATCCGCCGAGCCAGCGTTTGCAGGAGTTTCTGCAGCACGTCTCCTGATCTTACGCTTCACGCTGAGCCGGGCTTGCCCGGCTTTTTTACGCCAGATTGTTCCCAAAAACTCTCCTCCTCCCCGCGCCCTCTATACTTATCATTTTGCACGATATTTTGTCGGAGGACGCCGTGCCGTGGTTCCTGCTGCTGTTGATAAGCCTGTTTAGTGCGCCATCCCTCGCCGTGGCGATCCCCGGCGTGACCACCGGAACGACCGCGTCCCAGCAAAGTACGCCGCCCCCGGAACCGGATGTTGAACAAAAAAAAGCGGCTTACGGCGCACTTGCCGACGTGCTTGAAAACGATGCCTCCCGAAAAGAGTTAATCGATCAGCTGCGTAAAGCCGCCGCCACGCCGCCAAAGGAGACCGTTCCCACCCTCACCCCGCCGCAGGTAGAGGAACAAAAAACCGTGCTGGAAAACGTCACCGACGTGAGCCGACGCTTTGGTGAAGCGCTCTCCACACGCTTTGCCCAGCTCTTTCGCAACCTGATGGGATCGCCCCATAAGGCATTTAACCCGCAAACCTTTAGCGCCGCCGCCACCCAGTTTTTGATGCTGGCGGGCGCGGTATTTATTTTTTACTGGCTGGTACGCCTCTGTGCCTGGCCGCTTTACCGCAAGATGGGCTACTGGGGCCGAAAAAAGAACCAGCATAAAAACAGCTGGCTGCACCTCCCCGCCATGATCGCCGGAGCCTTTATTATTGATTTACTGCTGCTGGCGTTGACGCTGTTTGTGGGTCAGGTGCTGGCGGACCGTCTCAATACGGGCAACAAAACCATTGCCTTCCAGCAGGCGCTCTTTCTGAACGCGTTTGCGCTCATCGAATTTTTTAAAGCGGTACTGCGCGTCATCTTTTGCCCGCGCGTGCCTGAACTCCGCCCGTTTACGATCGGTAACGACAGTGCGAAATACTGGGCCGTGCGGCTCAGCGTGCTCAGCGGCCTGATTGGCTACGGCCTGCTGGTCGCGGTGCCGATCATCTCCAACCAGGTCAACGTGCAGTTTGGCGCGCTGGCGAACGTGTTGATCATGCTCTGTATTACCGTCTGGTCGCTGTACCTCATCTTCCACAATAAAAAGGCGATCACGGAGAGTCTGCTGCATCTGGCCGATCGTTCTTTGTCGTTCTTCAGCCTCTTCATTCGCGCCTTCGCGCTGGTGTGGCACTGGCTGGCAAGCGCTTACTTCATCGTGCTGTGTTTCTTCTCGCTGTTCGACCCGGGTAATAGCCTGAAATTTATGATGGGGGCGACGTTCAAAAGCCTGGCGATTATCGGCATCGCGGCATTTGTGTCGGGGCTGTTGTCGCGCTGGATTTCGAAAACCATCACCCTGTCCCCGCACGTACAGCGTAATTATCCGGAACTGCAAAAACGCGTGAACGGCTGGATGTCAGTCTCCCTCAAAGTGGCGCGCATTCTGACCGTCTGCGTGGCGATTATGCTGCTGCTGAATGCGTGGAACCTGTTTGATTTCTGGAACTGGCTGCATAACGGCGCAGGTGAGAAGACCGTTGATATTTTAATTCGTATCGCACTGATTCTGTTTTTCTCCGCCGTTGGCTGGACGCTGCTGGCGAGCCTTATCGAGAACCGTCTGGTGTCCGATATTCACGGCAGACCGCTCCCCAGCGCCCGTGCGCGCACGCTGTTGACCCTGTTCCGCAATGCGCTGGCGGTGATCATCAGTACCATCACCATCATGATTGTGCTGTCGGAAATCGGCGTAAACATCGCTCCGCTGCTGGCAGGTGCCGGTGCGCTGGGACTGGCGATCTCCTTCGGGTCACAAACGCTGGTGAAGGATATTATTACCGGCATTTTTATCCAGTTTGAGAACGGAATGAACACCGGCGATCTGGTAACCATCGGGCCGCTGACCGGCACGGTCGAGCGGATGTCGATTCGTTCGGTGGGCGTGCGTCAGGATACCGGGGCATACCACATTATTCCGTGGTCATCGATCACCACCTTCGCCAACTTTGTGCGCGGCATTGGCTCCGTTGTGGCGAACTACGATGTGGATCGTCATGAGGATGCGGACAAAGCGAAGCAGGCGCTGCGGGACGCCGTTGAAGAGTTAATGCAGATGGAGGATATTCGCGGCCTGGTAATTGGCGAGCCGTCATTTGCCGGGATTGTCGGGCTGACGAATACGGCATTTACGCTTCGCGTGTCGTTCACCACCCAGCCGCTGAAGCAGTGGACGGTGCGCTTTGCGCTCGACAGCATGGTGAAAAAACACTTTGATCTGGCAAACGTGCGGATGCCGGTGCAGACGTATCAGGTGTTGCCTTCACCGGCATCGATGCCACCTCCGCAGGAGCCGACATTGTAGCCGTGTTGCCGGGTGGCGGCTTCGCCTGACCCGGCCTGCGGGACACCTTATTTGCGGCGTTTGTTGTCATCCATAAACGACCAGGCAATAAAGCGGCTCTGCTTCTGGCCCTGCGCCATCTCTTTTTTCACCACTTTCACCGCGCCTGCTTCGGTGAGGGCCCGGTAGAGTGGCGGCAGGTTATCTCCGCGGGAAACCAGCGTGGTAAACCATTTCACCTGGCGACCAAACTGTTTGCTTTCAGCAATCATCCGCAGGATGAAGGCGACTTCACCGCCCTCGCACCACAGCTCCTGCTGCTGCCCACCAAAGTTCAGCGCGGCATCTTCGGCCTGCCCCAGGTTGCGGCGTTTGCGCTCGCTGCCTGCACGGGCCGCTGCCGCCGAATCATGGAATGGCGGATTACACATCGTGGCGTCATAGCTTTCGTTTTTGTGAATGATGCCGTTGAAGATTGACGTCGCCTCCTTCTGGCGACGCAGACGAATGGAACGACTCAGGCCAGCGTTAGCGCTGATTATCGCCTGCGCGCTGGCAAACGCCTCGGCACCGATTTCGCTCCCGGTAAAGCGCCAGTGGTACTCATGCACGCCAATCAGGGGGTAAATCAGGTTTGCCCCGGTACCAATATCCAGGACGGAAGCCTGCTGGGGGATCGCGCCGTCACGATCGTCGGCGAGAAGATCGGCAAGGTGATGAACGTAATCAGCACGGCCCGGAACAGGAGGACAGAGAAAGCCTTCCGGGATATCCCAGTGCGCCACACCGTAAAAATGCGCCAGCAGCGCCTTGTTCAGGGTTTTCACCGCCAGCGGATCGGCAAAGTTAACCGACGGTTCGCCCGCGGGGGTCTCGACAATATAGTCCTGCAGCGCCGGACAACTCTGGCACAGTGCGTTCATGTCGTAGCGGCTGCGATGGCGATTTCGTGGGTGCAATCCCGGCTTTTGGGAAGTCATGGCATTCTCCTTTAAACAGCGGCGTAAGATACCTTGTGCTGGCTCTACGGTAAATCTTTCTCTGCAACCCTTAAAAAACCGCCATAAATCAAACACCTTTATGTCTATGATCTGTCAGCGGATTGTCAGCTTTTATCGTTCAAAAAATAAGCAGATCATCATCAAATATTTGCGCTAAATCACACTCGTCAGGCTTCTAAACTTAAAGGGAATCACCTGTTGTTTCCTCATGAGGATGTGATTATGAAAAAGTATCTGACCCTTGCTCTTCTCGCCGGTACCCTGGCGAGCGCCTCTTTCTCCGCTATGGCCGTTCAGTCCCTGACCCAAAGCACGGACACCAGCCAGCTGCGCCCGGCCGGTACCGTCTCGGTAAGCCGCGCAAGCAACCTTGACGATCTTCAGGATAAACTGGCTGAAAAAGCTCGCCAGGAAGGCGCTAAAGGCTTCGTGGTGAACTCCGCAGGTGGAGATAACCATATGTACGGCACAGCGACTATCTATAAATAACGTGTTTCCTTTCACCCGACTGCATCTGCCTGCCAGATGCAGTTTGTCTCCCCTCTCACCTTGATTGTGCATTTTTTAACCCCATATTAACGCTATGGCTTAAACCGATATCAGGAGGGCAAGATGGCTTCCGGTTGGGCAAATGATGATGCCGTGAACGAACAGATCAACAGTACGATTGAAGATGCAGTTGCGCGCGCTCGCGGCGAAATTCCGCGCGGCGAAAGTTTAACGGAATGCGAAGAGTGCGGAGAGCCCATTCCTGAGGCGCGGCAAAAAGCCATTCCCGGGGTAAGGTTATGTATAACCTGCCAGCAGGATAAAGATTCAAAAAACGCTTCACATTCGGGATATAATCGCAGAGGATCGAAAGACAGCCAGTTACGCTGACTTTCCTTTACCTAAGTTAACCGCCCGAATGCTTACCTTTACGCTCACGCTTTTTAGCGAACCGCGTAGCAAAATGTGCCATTCAACTTTCTTCTGTAAAGCGTATCAACAAGAAGTGTAAAGCCGTAATTTGAATTTATTAATAATCAATAAGTTATTTGTCATTCAATTTTTTTGATTAACCACGTCAATTCTCTTCGATTTTATCTCTGCAGAAAAAACGTGATACTTATCACATCGACGGAACATCGTCCCCTTAACAGAATAACCTGCGAGAGATTAATTATGAAAACCATCAAATATGCTGTTGCTGCTGTTGCCCTGTCCGCTCTGTCTTTTGGCGCATTCGCTGTAGAGCCTGTTTCATCTACTCAGGCGCAGAGCATGAATAAAATCGGTGTGGTGAGTGCAGAAGGCGCGACCACGCTGGACGGTCTGGAAGCCAAACTGGCTGAGAAAGCGGCTGCTGCCGGTGCAAGCGGATACACCATCACCTCCGCTAACACCAACAACAAGCTGAGCGGTACTGCGGTTATCTACAAATAATCGCCTGAATGAATGCTGTACCCTCACCAAACCCTCTGGTGAGCTGCTCCAACCCTCATTGACCCTGTTGTTTGTTACCCTTGCTTGCCCGTCCGCCACTGGACGGGCTTTTTTTTGCCTAAAATGCCGCCTCAACCCGTTTCATGCCAGCCTCGACCGTGTCAACTTCCCCGGTCGCCAGCAGGCAGCAGGCCATCTGTAACTTGATGGACTGCGGCACCGGCACATTTCCGGCAAGGCACTGTTCAATCCACTTCGCGGTGATGTAGGGATCTTTCGCCTCCGGCAGAATAACGCCGCTGTTCTCTTCCCCACGTTCAAGCGCGATACGCGTCCCAGCCGCGTCGATCAGCATTATTTGCGGGCAGCGCTGCGGATTAGCGTACACCTCGCCTTCCGTCCCATGCATCAGCAACGCGTTGCCGCCAATCTCTTCAAAGAATTTCCCCACGCGCCCCACGTATTCCGGGTGCGAAACGCTGGAAAGGCGCAGCGCGGCATTTTCGGCAAACGGCGTGGTCAGCTTCGCCAGCGTATGCGCGCTGTTACGCACGCCCATTCGCCAGCGCATTGCGAGCTGCTTTTCCAGCGGCGGGCAGAGCGCCTTAACGGGAATATAGACCGGCTGATGGCTATCGAGCTTCGCCTGCGCCTGCCCGGCGTGGAGAGTGGGTTCGATCCCCAGCAGTTCAAAAATCGTTTCTGTCAGCACGCGGGTCGGATCTTCACTCACCCCGTGCACCACCACTGGAAAACCCAGCTTATGTAACAGAATAGCCAGCAGCGGCGTCAGGTTGGCCTGCTTGCGCGCGCCGTTATAGCTGGGAATGACGATCGGCATCGGTTTTGCCACCGGTGGCGTCAGACGCAGCGTTTGCGCCTGCATCGCCTCATAAAAGCCGCGCATCTCCGCTTCACCTTCTCCCTTAATGCGCAGGGCGATAAGAATGCCGCCGAGTTCGAGATCGGGAACCTCACCGTTGAGCATACGGGTGTAAAGCGCACGCGCTGTCTCATGATCCAGGTCGCGGGCATGGTTTTTTCCACGCCCTACCTCTTTGATAATTTTACGATAATCCACGGTATCTCTCCTGAAAACGTCACCTTGTTAACACTATATCCCCGATGAAACCTGCCAGGTAGCTTTTTATCCCCACCGCCAGAGCCATCTGTTTTACCGAAGAAAAAAATTATGCAAGCACTGATTCAATTATTTGTGATGCCTATAGAAGATTCTTATCCATCCATTCTTTGATTAAATAACGAACGGAAATCATTGAGGACAACGGGCAAAAACCTTAGGCACGTTTTTACCCACACACCAGGAACTATTATGAACAAGATTGCGTTAGGTCTTTTTATCGCGTCGGTGATTGGCTGCTCGGCATCCGCTTTTGCAGCAACAGACGGTGAAGGACAGATCAACTTTACGGGCGAAATCATCGATTCCGCCTGTCAGGTTGTGAATGGTTTAAGTAACCCGTTGAACGTGACATTAGGCAAAGTCTCCAAGACGGTCTTTACCGGTGCCGGCTCCACCAGCACCGCCACGAAGTTTGATATTGAGTTAAAAAACTGCCCGGAAACCGTTACGTCGGCGGCAATCAACTTCGGCGGAACGCCGGATGCTAATAACAACAGCACCCTGGCGTTAACCCCCGATGCAGATGCCGCAACCGGCGTAGCCATTCAGCTGATCGACTCTTCTGAACAGCCCGTCAGTTTATATACTCCGTCAAAAGAGTATCCGCTGGCCTCCGGCACCGCAGTAAACGATCTGCAGTTTGCCGCGCGTTATATTCAAACCGGTGCGGCCATTACCGCGGGTCCGGCAAACTCTGTTTCAACATTCACGGTTATTTATAACTGATATTGCTCACCAGGGACTATTTCCTTTTGCAAAAAAGAGATAGTCCCGCCTTATTTTGAGAAAAAACTATGCGTCACGGTTATTTACTCAGCACCCTTTTACTGGTAGCTGCAACGGCACATGCAGGCGTTATTATTAACGGCACGCGCCTGGTCTACCAGGGAGGCAAAAAGGAATCCTCTATCGGTATTTCAAACCCAGATGCAACGGATTATCTGGTGCAATCCTGGGCGGATTCTGGCGGTAAAGACCTGGCCAAAGCTCCCTTTCTGATTACGCCGCCACTGTTTCGTCTTGATGCGAAGCAGGAAAACGTTCTGCGCGTCGTACGTACCGGCGGAAATTTGCCTGAAGATCGCGAGTCGATGTTCTGGCTGAATATAAAAGCCATCCCCTCCTCAAAAAAGGTGGCAGGGGTCAATACCCTGCAAATTGCGGTTAACACGCGCATTAAGCTGATGTACCGCCCGGCCTCCGTCAAGGGTAAACCGGAAGCGGTCGCGGATCAGCTTGAGTGGCACCGCGAGGGCAATGATTTAGTGGTTAACAACCCGACGCCGTTTTATATGAATTTCCAGTCGGTCACCCTTAACGGTCATAAGGTCGATAAAGCGACCTGGGCCGTACCAAAAACCGAAACCCATTTTGCGTTGCCTGCACATACCGGCGGTTCAACCGTGTCCTGGTCAATTATTACTGATTACGGCAGCATCAGCAAAACGCTCTCTGCATCCGTGCATTAATACCGTACCCAATAACGCACCTTATGATTACCTATTCTTCAACCCCAAGAAGGCAATTGCCTTCCGTTTATCGGATGCTTACGCTGCTGACCCTGCTATGCGGGTTAGCGGCCGTGGGTTTTTCGCAGCAAACGCGGGCGGATGATTATTTTAATCCAGCGTTGTTGGATGTGGATAATCCACAGCAGGGAAAAACCGATCTCTCCATTTATGAAAAAGGGCCGGGACAGGCGCCAGGGAAATATCAGGTCACGATCTTTATCAATAATAATAAAATTGATACCCGCGACGTGACCTTTATATTGCAAAAGCAGGATAATGGAGAAAATTCCCTTCAGCCCTGCTTTACTCAGTCCGATTTAAAAAGCCTGGGTATTAAAACTGACGACTATCCTCAGCTTGCCGTGAAAGGCTCATGCGCGGATTTGCACGCCATACCGGCGGCGACGGCGACATTTCGCGTCAGCAACCAGCAGCTTCTGTTGAGCATTCCGCAGTCCGCGCTCGGTCAGGTTCCCCGTGGCTATATTGACCCAACAGAATTTGATGAGGGGATCACGGCGGGCATCCTCAACTACAGCGCCAGCGCCAGCCAGAGCCACGCCCGTCAGCAGGGCATGCAGGACAACAGCAGCCAGTACGTTAACCTGCGTCCGGGCATGAACGTCGGCGCGTGGCGCCTGCGCAACTATTCCACCTGGAGTCGCAGCACCAGCGGTCACGAAGAAGAGCAATCCTTTAACTCGGTCTACACCTATGCCCAGCGCGATATCGTGGCGTTAAAAAGCGATCTGACCGTAGGCCAAAGCAGCTCCCCGGCAGACGTATTTGACAGCGTTCCGTATACCGGCGCGCAGCTGAACTCCGACAACGATATGCTGCCGGACAGCGAAAAAGGCTATGCCCCGATCATCCGCGGTACGGCCCACAGTAATGCGCTGGTGGTGGTACGTCAGAACGGCTACGTGATTTATCAAAATACCGTTGCGCCGGGTGCATTTGAAATCAATGACCTGTATCCCACCGGCAGCAGCGGCGATCTCCAGGTCACCGTGAAAGAGACGGACGGCAGCGAACGTCACTTTGTGGTGCCCTACGCCTCCGTTCCGGTCCTCCAGCGCGAAAAGCACCTGAAATACAGCGTCACTGCCGGGCGCTACCGCTCCTATGACAAAGACGTGGAAAAGACCCCCTTCGCGCAGGGGAGTGCCATTTATGGCCTGCCGTACGGATTCACCGCCTACGGTGGCGTGCAGCAAAGCAGCCATTATCAGTCACAGGCGCTGGGCACCGGTAAAAACTTTGGCGATCTTGGCGCGTTTTCTGTCGACGTGACGCGCGCCAAAGCGCTGCTCAAAAAACAGCAGGCCAGCAAGGGGCAATCCTGGCGTCTGCGCTACAGCAAAGATTTCGCGGGTACGGGCACAAACTTCGCTCTGGCTGGCTATCGCTACAACAGTAAAGGGTTTTACACCCTCGAAGACACCATGGAATCCTATACCCGCGCCGATGACTGGTCAGCACCGCAGCAGCGCCGCGCGCGTACCGAGGCCACCATCGATCAAACCCTCGGCGAAGGCTGGGGATCGTTTACGCTGAGCCTGGTCAAAGAGACCTACTGGAACCAGGGTCAGGACATGACCTCGATGAGCGTCAGCTATAACAACAGCTGGAAGGGAATCACCTACAGCATGAGCTATAGCCTCAACAAAAACACCAACAGCCGTGATGACGAAGGCGATTCGGTCAGTAACGATAACCTGTTCGCGCTGAGCGTGTCGGTACCGCTGGATCGCTGGATGAGCAACACCTGGGCCTCCTACAACATGAATAACAATAAAGACGGCACCACGCACACGCTGGGCCTGAACGGGACGGCGCTGGAGGAGAACAACCTTAACTGGAACGTGCAGGAAGGCTATGACTCATCAGAGAACGGTACCTCTACCAGTCTGAACGCCGATTATAAAGCCACCTACGGGGAAGTGAGTGGCGGTTTCAGCCAGGACAAATACCAGCGGACCACCAACGTCGGTCTGCAGGGGGGCATGATAGCCCACGCTAACGGCCTGACGCTGAGCCAGCCGCTGGGCGAGACCATCGCGCTGGTGAAAGCGCCCGGAGCCAGCGGCACGCACATCGCCAACCAGACGGGCGTGGAAACTGACTTCCACGGCTATACCGTGGTGCCCTTTGTCACCGCCTATCGCCACAACACGATTTCGCTGGATACCGAAACGCTGCCTGACGAGGCTGACGTGACGCACGCTTCGCAGATCGTCACGCCAACCCGCGGTGCGGTGGTGCGGGCAAGCTTCAATACCCGCGTGGGTCATCGCGTCCTGATGACGCTGACGCACAACGGGAAGCCGCTGCCCTTCGGCGCAACGGTTACCACCGAGGATAAGGACAGCGAATTTATCGTCGGCACTGATGGCCAAACCTATCTTTCCGGAATGCCCGATCGCGGCAAGCTTTCCGTCTCATGGGGACAGGAAGCCAGCGACCACTGCGTTGCGGAATACACGCTCACGGATGAAAAAGAGAAAACAGACATTATTAACGCTGCCGCGCAGTGTCAGTAATCAACCGAGCAGGTTCACCTATGCAGCTTGTAAAACAATGCTTTTTCTTACTCATACTGGCAACCGCATCGCTGTTTATGCCGCATGCAAAAGCCACCTGTACGTCGCCGGATATGCCAAAGACCATTAACCTGGCCACGGTTTCCGTCTCCACCACGCTTCCCGTCGGCGCGACCATCCCCGGCACCGAACAGACGGTACACGTCGCGGGCCACTGCGATAGTGCTGCAGATAAGGGTCTGGAGATCGTCTCCTGCTACTACGGCTACGGCACGGAAATTCCCGGCCTTTCCGGGGTCTATGAATCCGGCGTGAAGGGGGTTGGTATTGCGCTGATGAATGACAAAGGTCAGCGCATCAGCGGTGCGGGCGGGGTCACCTGTGACTCCCGCGGCACGCCAATTGGCTATGTCTCAACTGACGGCAACCAGACGTTCGATTTTAACGTCACGCTGGAGCTGGTAAAAACGGATACCGCGGTAGAATCCGGTACGCTAAATCAAAGCCAGACCGTTTTTGGCATTGGCGTTTTTGGTCACGAAGGCATCGGTTCACCCAACAATGTTAGCTATGCCGGTAACGTAAACCTTGAAAACGTCACCTGCTCCGTACTGCCAAAAAGCCTGACCGTCAACATGGGCGATTTCCCGGTCAGCGATTTCAATATGGTCGGCACGCTGGCGATGCCCGCGAAGGAGTTCAACATCACGGTGAACTGTAACTCCACCGTTCAGCCTGAATTTAAGGTCACCAGCAGCGACGGCTACGTACCCGGTTATCAGGGGGTGCTTAAGCTCACGCCGGAGGATGGCATGGCAACGGGTGTCGGGATTGAAATGGTGATCGACAACGAGCTGGCAACGTTCGATACCTACACCCCAACTGAAACCCTGGCCTATGCCAACCAGACGATGGATATCCCGGTCAAGCTGAACTATTTGCAGGTGGCAGATGAAGTCACCCCTGGCCCGGCGAACGCCGTCGCCACCATTACTCTGGCCTATAAGTGATGAAAATGAAGAAACATCTCTTTGTGCTGGCCGCGCTGGCCAGCACGCTCACCTGTCTGGCCCGGGCTGACGATATTCAGCTGCAAATGGTCGGTAACATTTATGCCAACACCTGCCTCGTGGACAGCGCCAGCAAGGATTTAACCGTTGATTTAGGCCAGGCGGCTTCCAGTGAATTCCACGACGTGGGGGATACCGGCGCGTGGAAAACCTTCAGCCTGAAGGTGACACATTGTCCTAAATCCCTCGCCCTGGCGACCGCCTTCTTTTACGGTCAGGCGGATGCTACCCACCCAACCAAGTTTGCCAACACGGGCAGCGCGAAGGGGCTGGCGCTGGAGCTGGCGGACAGCCAGGACCATATACTCATCGCACCGCAGGCCAGCTTTAACGCGCTGATTGACCAGAACGACCATACCGCCACCTTCCCGCTGGCCGCACGCTATTACGCCACCGCTATGCCTGTTACCGCAGGCACGTTCAGCAGCGTCGTTCAGGTGACCTTCACTTACCAGTAGGACCGCGCCCCTTAGCACGGATGCTTTTTCGACGCCCGGCAGCCTGTTTTGCCGGGCGTTTTTTTATCTCCGGTACCGACGGCTGTTCAATCGGGAAGACCGGTAGCGCGTTGAGCAGCCGCTGTCCATAATTTTTGGTCAGCAGACGTTTATCGTAGATCACCACTTCGCCCCAGCAGCCGTGGCTTCGAATCAAACGCCCCACCTGCTGAATCAGGTTAAACGATGCCGCAGGCAGACTCTGCACCTCAAACGGATAGCGGTTAAGGCTTTTCAGCCATTCGCCCTCGGTGATCACCACCGGGCTGTCGATGGGGGGGAAGGCAATTTTATGAATGTGGACCTGCGTCAGGTAGTCGCCTTTCAGGTCAAGACCTTCCGCGAAAGACTGCAATCCCACCAGCACGCTACGCTCGCCGTTATCAATGCGTTTACGGTGGGTTTCCACCAGCCTGTAACGCGGCTGGTCACCCTGCACCAGCAGGAGTAAACGCAGATCGGTGACGTGCTCCAGAAAACGCTGCATGGCGCGTCCACTGGCAAATAACACCAGCATGCCAGGGTATTTTTTACTCTCGACCTGTTCGCGGAAATAGGCCGCCATTTCCGCAATGTGCTGTTCTTCGTTGTCGATCAGCGGCTCAAACGTCATGCGCGGAATGACCAGCTTGCCCTGCTCGCAGTGGTTAAACGGCGAGTCCAGCGCCACAAAGCGGTCACCCGCTTTTTCTTTAAGCCCGCTCATCTCCTGCAAACGAGAAAAACTGTTCAGAGAACGCAGCGTGGCAGAGGTCACCACCACGTGCGGCACGCTGCGCCAGATCAGCTTTTCCAGCTGATCGGCCACGCGGATGCCCACGCAGTGGAAGAAGAGATGCACCTGCCCGTCCCGCACGTCGCGGGTGGCCCATTTGGTGACCGGCGCGCCTGATGCCTGCGCCATTGAGGCCAGCCGCCAGAGTTTGCTCTGCGCTTCGAACATGCCCAGCGCGCGGTTCATCTGTAGCAGAATACGGTGCAGACGCACCACGTCATGCGTGCCGGTTTTCTCGCTCAGATCGTTTAAGAACATCTCCGCCAGCCCGCGCAGCTTTTCAAGGTGCTTTGCCAGCTGCTGACAAATTTCCATCACCTCTTCCGGCAGTTCGCCCATCGCAAAGCGATGTTCCGCCTCCTGGGCTGCGGGAAGATAAAGGTTGAGGATGTTATTGAGCGAGGAGATCAGGCCGTAAACCTCTTCACAATGCTCGCTTAGCCGTTCCGGCACCGCCAGCGGCGGCGTGGTTTTCGGGCGGAACTGCTCCATGCAGGTTGCCACCAGCTTGCAGAACAGATCCAGCTGCAGGCGGAACCAGGGCGCGGTGATCTCGGCGCTCATCTCCAGCGCGTCCCGAGCCACGTCGGGCAGATGGTGGCCTTCGTCGAGCACCAGCAGCAGATTTTTGGGCTCCGGTAGCACCGCCTCACTCTCCAGCGCGGCCATCACCAGCGCGTGGTTGGCGACAACCACCTCCGCCTCCTGAATCTCACGCCGGGCAACAAAGAACGGGCACTCGCGGTAGTAGTGACAGTTGCGGTTCAGGCAGCTGGCTTTGTCAGTGCTGAGCCTGCGCCATAAGTCGTCGCTGATGGCCTGGCTGGTGTGATCCCGCAGGCCGTCCCACTTATAGCCGTCGAGTTCGGCTTTGAGTTTTGCACACTGCTCCTGCTCGGCCTTATTGTTCGGCGTCAGCTCGTCATCAAGAAACGCGAGCAGATCCTGTTGATTCGGCTCGCTGCTGGCGAGCGCCGCCAGGTTACGTGGGCACACGTAGCGCCCGCGCCCAAAGGCGGCGGTAAAGCGCAGGTCGGGGATGATTTTGCGCAGCAGCGGCAAATCTTTGCTGAAAATCTGATCCTGCAGGGCCACGTTGGCGGTGCTGACCACCAGCGTTTTGTCCTCTTCCCGCGCGATGGCAATACCGGGAATGAGATATGACAGGGTTTTCCCGACGCCGGTCGGCGCTTCAATCGCCAGATGACGCCCGTCGTCCCCGGCAAGCGTTTTTGCCACGTCAGCAATCATCTGCCGCTGCGGCGCTCGGGGGATAAAGTCGGGGATCTGCTGTTGTAGCGCCTTGTACCATGCGCCAATTTGCGCTTTCAGCGCCGCGGTTAAAGCCATCGAAAAACCTGAAATACTGTATAAACAGCCACTATTGTGGCACTTTCTCTTCGCTGCCGCAAAAAGAAAAGCCCGGCTTTACGACCGGGCTTCCAGATTACTGCGGGTTAGCAGGTTTACGCGGGCGGCGTCGACGCTGCCCTTCCCCTGCCGGTTTCCCTTCACCGCTGCGCCACGGACTTTCGCCGGCCGGTTTGCTGTCGTTGTTGCGACGCGGGGGTTTGCCGGATGATTTCGGCGCGCCGCCTTCAGCACGACGCGGCTGCTGACCGCGACCACCGCCGCCCTGACCACGACCGCCGCCCTGGCGACCGTTCTGAATCGGCTCCGCCTTGATGGACGGATCCACTTCGTAGCCCGGGGTTTCGATGCGTGGGATCTCTTTCTTCAGCAGACGTTCGATGTCGCGCAGCAGCTTGTGTTCATCGACGCAGACCAGAGAGAGCGCTTCACCGGTTGCCGCCGCGCGGCCGGTACGACCGATACGGTGAACGTAATCTTCCGGGACGTTTGGCAGCTCGTAGTTTACTACGTGCGGCAGCTCTTCAATGTCCAGACCACGCGCGGCGATGTCGGTTGCCACCAGCACGCGGATGTCGCCAGATTTGAAGTCCGCCAGCGCACGGGTACGCGCACCCTGGCTCTTGTTACCGTGGATGGCGGCACTGCGGATACCGTCTTTATTGAGCTGTTCCGCCAGGTGGTTCGCACCGTGCTTGGTGCGGGTAAAGACCAGCACCTGCTGCCAGTTACCCTGGCCGATCATCTGGGAGAGCAGCTCCCGCTTACGCTTTTTATCAACAAAGTGAACGTGCTGCGTCACCTGCTCAGAGGCGGTGTTGCGACGCACCACTTCCACTTCCAGCGGGTTATGCAGCAGCTTTTCTGCCAGCGCCTTGATCTCGTCGGAGAAGGTGGCAGAGAACAGCAGGTTCTGACGACGCGCAGGCAGCTTGGCCAGCACGCGACGGATGTCGTGGATAAAGCCCATATCCAGCATGCGGTCAGCTTCATCCAGCACCAGAATTTCAATCTGATCGAGCTTCACCGCGTTCTGGTGTTCGAGATCCAGCAGACGGCCCGGCGTTGCCACCAGCACGTCCACGCCGCCGCGCAGCTTCATCATCTGTGGGTTGATGCTGACGCCACCGAAAACGACCAGCGAGCGAATGTTGAGATAGCGGCTGTAGTCACGCACGTTCTCACCAATCTGCGCCGCCAGCTCACGGGTTGGGGTCAGGATCAGCGCACGAACCGGACGACGGCCTTTGGCGTGCGGCTGGTTTTTTACCAGCAGCTCTAACAGCGGCAGCGTAAAGCCCGCGGTTTTACCGGTGCCGGTCTGGGCGCTGGCCATCAGGTCACGCCCCTGAAGAACGGCGGGGATCGCCTGCTGCTGGATGGGGGTTGGCTCAACGTAGCCCTGCTCTGCGATGGCACGCAGAATTTCCGGGTTCAGGCCAAGGGAATCAAAAGACATAAAAACTCCGAACCGCCCCGACCATCACAGGTGTAGTTTTCAGGGAGATATAACGAAAAGGGGAAGGACAAAAACCACAATGTCGCGAAGGGGCGGAGTGTAGCAGCTTTTGTGACGTGGCGCATAAAATATCCCTCCGCGTTCCCTCGACGTTAGCGTGAATCAGGCATAATCTTAATCAATCGATTGATTAATTTTTAATACCGCCATGAATACGACCCCAACGACAACCAAAGGTGAACAGGCCAAAAGCCAGCTGATTGCTGCCGCGCTGGCGCAGTTTGGCGAGTATGGCCTGCACGCGACCACGCGAGATATCGCCGCCCAGGCTGGGCAAAACATTGCGGCGATCACCTACTATTTTGGCTCAAAAGAGGATTTGTACCTCGCCTGCGCCCAGTGGATTGCCGATTTTATCGGCACACATTTTCGTCCGCACGTTGAAGAAGCCAGCGAGCTGTTGAGCCAGCCGACGCCGGATCGTGACGCTATCCGGCGGCTTATCCTGAATGCCTGCCATAATATGATCCGCCTGCTGACGCACGACGATACGCTCAACCTGAGTAAGTTTATCTCCCGCGAGCAGCTCTCCCCTACAACTGCCTATCAGCTGGTACACGATCAGGTCATTGCTCCGATGCATACCCACCTGACCCACCTGATCGCCGCCTATACCGGGCGGGACGCCAGCGATACCGTGACCATTTTGCATACCCATGCCCTGCTGGGTGAAATCCTTGCCTTTCGTCTGGGGCGGGAAACCATCCTGTTACGCACCGGCTGGACACAATTCGATGAGGATAAAGCCGCGCAGATTAGCCAGGTCATCACCTGTCATCTCGATCTGATCCTGCAAGGCTTAACGCAAAGGAGCCTGAAGTCATGAAAAAACCTGTCGCCATCATTCTGGTGGTTGTTGTTTTGCTTGCCGCGGGCGTCGGTGGCTGGCTGTGGTATCAGAGCCATCAGGACCGGGGCCTGACGCTGTACGGTAATGTGGATATTCGTACCGTGAATATGAGCTTCCGCGTGGGTGGCCGTCTCGCCTCGCTGAGCGTTGACGAAGGTGATGCCATTAAACGCGGGCAAACGCTGGGCATGCTGGATAAAGCCCCCTACGAGAACGCCCTGATGCAGGCCAAAGCGGGCGTTTCCGTTGCCCAGGCGCAATATGACCTGATGCTGGCGGGTTATCGTGACGAAGAGATCGCCCAGGCCGCCGCTGCCGTTAAGCAGGCGAAAGCTGCCTACGACTACGCGCAGAATTTCTATAACCGTCAGCAGGGGCTGTGGAAAAGCCGCACCATTTCAGCCAACGATCTGGAGAATGCGCGTTCATCCCGCGACCAGGCGCAGGCGACGCTGAAATCCGCGCAGGATAAATTAAGCCAGTACACCACCGGTAACCGCCCGCAGGACATTGCCCAGGCCAAAGCCAGCCTTGAACAGGCGCAGGCGCAGCTGGCCCAGGCAGAGCTGGATCTGCATGATACAACCCTCATCGCCCCGTCTGACGGTACGCTGATGACCCGTGCCGTGGAGCCGGGCAGCATGCTCAGCGCGGGCAGCACCGTATTAACGCTCTCCCTGACCCGCCCGGTCTGGGTGCGCGCCTACATTGACGAGCCAAATCTCGGCCAGATGCAGCCGGGCCGCGAGCTGCTGCTCTATACCGATGGTCGTCCGGATAAGCCGTATCACGGCAAAGTCGGCTTTGTCTCCCCCACCGCCGAATTCACCCCGAAAACCGTTGAAACGCCGGACCTGCGTACCGACCTGGTGTACCGTCTGCGCATCATCGTCACCGATGCGGACGACGCGCTGCGTCAGGGCATGCCTGTTACCGTAAAAGTGAACAACGGGGAACGACATGAATGACGCGGTTATCCAGCTCAACAATCTGGTCAAACGCTTCGCAGGGATGGACAAACCGGCGGTCGCCCCGCTGAACTGCACCATTCAGAAAGGCTATGTGACCGGCCTGGTCGGCCCGGACGGCGCAGGCAAAACCACGCTGATGCGGATGCTGGCCGGTTTGCTAAAGCCGGATGAAGGCACAGCCAGCGTGCTTGGCGTTGACCCCATCAAAGACGACGGCGCGCTCCACGCCATGCTCGGCTATATGCCGCAGAAGTTTGGTCTGTATGAAGATCTGACGGTGATGGAAAACCTGAACCTGTATGCCGACCTGCGCAGCGTGACCGGCGAAACCCGGCAGAAAACCTTCGCCCGCCTGCTTGAGTTCACCTCCCTCGGCCCGTTCACCGGCCGGCTGGCGGGCAAGCTCTCCGGCGGGATGAAGCAAAAGCTGGGGCTGGCCTGTACGCTCGTCGGCGAACCAAAGGTCCTGCTGCTGGACGAGCCCGGCGTCGGCGTGGACCCCATCTCCCGCCGTGAGCTGTGGCAGATGGTGCACGAGCTGGCAGGCGACGGGATGCTGATCCTCTGGAGCACCTCCTACCTCGACGAAGCGGAACAGTGCCGGGACGTGCTGCTGATGAACGAAGGCGAGCTGCTTTATCAGGGCGAGCCAACGACGTTGACGCAGAGCATGGCCGGACGCAGTTTCCTCCTCCACAGCCCGCAGGAGTCCAACCGCAGGCTGCTGCAGAGAGTGCTGAAACTGCCGCAGGTGAGCGACGGGATGATTCAGGGTCGGTCCGTGCGCGTAATCCTCAAAAAGGAGGCCACCGTCGAGGATATTCGCCGCGCGCCTGGCATGCCTGAAATTGAAATGGCAGAGACGGCGCCGCGCTTTGAAGATGCGTTTATCGACCTGCTGGGCGGCGCGGGGACATCGGAATCGCCTCTCGGCGCGATCCTCCACACGGTTGAAGGTACGCCGGGCGAGACGGTGATTGAAGCCAAATCCCTGACCAAAAAGTTCGGCGATTTCGCCGCCACCGATAACGTCAACTTTGCGGTAAAACGCGGCGAGATTTTTGGCCTGCTCGGGCCGAACGGCGCGGGGAAATCCACCACCTTTAAAATGATGTGTGGCCTGCTGGTGCCGACGTCCGGCAAGGCGCTGGTGCTGGATATGGATCTCAAAGTCAGCTCCGGCAAGGCGCGCCAGCATCTGGGCTATATGGCACAGAAATTCTCGTTGTATGGCAACCTGACCGTCGAGCAGAATCTGCGCTTTTTCTCCGGCGTGTACGGCCTGCGCGGGCGCGCGCAGAACGAGAAAATCCGCCGCATGAGCGATGCCTTCGGGTTAACGAATATTGCCTCCCACGCCACCGACGAACTGCCCCTCGGCTTTAAGCAGCGCCTCGCGCTGGCCTGCTCGCTGATGCACGAGCCCGATATTCTTTTCCTCGATGAGCCGACCTCCGGGGTGGATCCCCTCACCCGCCGCGAGTTCTGGCTGCATATCAACAGCATGGTGGAGAAAGGGGTGACGGTGATGGTGACCACCCACTTTATGGATGAGGCGGAATACTGCGACCGCATCGGGCTGGTCTATCGCGGCAAGCTGATTGCACACGGCACCCCGGACGACCTGAAAAACCAGGCCGCCGACGATGCCGTGCCAGACCCGACCATGGAGCAGGCGTTTATCACCCTCATCCACGACTGGGATAAGGAGAATGCCCATGCGCAGTAACGCCCTTTCCTGGCGCCGGGTGCGCGCGTTATGCATAAAAGAGACGCGGCAGATCGTGCGTGACCCGAGTAGCTGGCTGATTGCGGTGGTGATCCCCCTGCTGCTGCTGTTTATCTTTGGCTACGGCATCAACCTCGACTCCAGCAAGCTGCGGGTCGGCATTTTGCTGGAGCAGCAGAGCGAAGAGGCGCTGGACTTCACCCACGCCATGACCGGCTCGCCGTACATTGACGCCACCATCAGCGATAACCGGCAGGCGCTGATCCAGAAGATGCAGGCGGGGAAAATTCGCGGGCTGGTGGTCATCCCGGTGGATTTCGCCGCCAATATGGCGCGGGCGAATGCCGACGCGCCGATCCAGGTGATTACCGACGGCAGCGAGCCGAACACCGCCAACTTCGTGCAGGGCTACGTGGAGGGGATCTGGCAGCTATGGCAGATGCAGCGCGCCGAAGACCGGGGGGAGACGTTTGAACCACTCATCGACGTGCAAACGCGCTACTGGTTTAACCCTGCCGCCATCAGCCAGCACTTTATCATTCCGGGCGCGGTGACGATTATCATGACGGTGATTGGTGCGATCCTGACCTCGCTGGTGATCGCCCGCGAGTGGGAGCGTGGCACCATGGAGGCGCTGCTCTCCACAGAAGTGACGCGCGTCGAGCTGCTGCTGTGCAAGCTCATCCCCTACTACTTCCTCGGCATGCTGGCGATGCTGCTCTGCATGCTTGTCGCCGTCTTTATCCTCGGCGTGCCGTACCGCGGCTCGCTGGTGGTGCTGTTCTTTATCACCAGCCTGTTTTTACTTAGCACGCTGGGGATGGGGCTGCTCATCTCCACCATCACCCGCAACCAGTTTAACGCCGCGCAGGTGGCGCTCAACGCCGCCTTTTTACCGTCGATTATGCTGTCCGGGTTTATTTTCCAGATAGACAGTATGCCAGCGGTGATCCGCGCTGTGACCTACATCATTCCGGCGCGTTATTTCGTGAGCACGCTGCAAAGCCTGTTCCTGGCGGGGAATATTCCGGTGGTGCTGATTATCAACACGCTGTTTTTAATGGCGTCAGCGGTGATGTTTATCGGATTGACGTGGTTGAAAACCAAACGGCGATTAGATTAAGTATGTAGGTCGGGTAAGGGCAAGCGCCACCCGACAGGAGGACGACGCAATGTTTCACCGACTATGGACGTTAATACGAAAAGAGCTGCAATCCCTGCTGCGCGAGCCGCAAACCCGCGCCATTCTGGTTTTGCCGGTGCTGATCCAGGTTTTGCTGTTCCCCTTTGCCGCGACGCTTGAGGTGACCAACGCCACCATCGCCATTTACAACGAAGACAACGGTAAACATTCCGTCGAGCTGACGCAGCGCTTTGCCCGTGCAAAAGCATTTACCCACATTCTGCTGCTGAAAAGCCCGCAGGAAATCCAGCCGACCATCGATACGCAAAAAGCCCTGCTGCTGGTGCGCTTCCCGGCAGATTTTTCCCGTAACCTGGATACCTTCCAGACCGCGCCGATGCAGCTTATCCTCGACGGGCGCAACTCTAACAGCGCCCAGATTGCAGCCAACTATCTGCAGCAGGTGGTGAAGAATTATCAGCAGGAGCTGATGGACGGCAAACCGAAGCCCAACAACAGCGAGCTGGTGGTGCGTAACTGGTACAACCCGAATCTGGACTACAAATGGTTTGTGGTGCCGTCGCTGATCGCCATGATCACCACCATCGGGGTGATGATCGTCACCTCCCTGTCCGTCGCCCGCGAGCGGGAGCAAGGTACGCTGGATCAGCTGCTGGTTTCCCCACTCGCAACCTGGCAAATCTTTGTTGGCAAAGCGGTGCCGGCGCTGATTGTCGCGACATTTCAGGCCACTATCGTGCTGGGCGTGGGAATTTGGGCCTATCAAATCCCGTTTGCCGGTTCGCTGGCGCTGTTTTACTTCACGATGGTGATTTACGGGCTGTCGCTGGTGGGGTTTGGGCTGTTAATTTCGGCGCTGTGCTCGACGCAGCAGCAGGCGTTTATCGGCGTGTTTGTCTTTATGATGCCAGCAATTTTGCTCTCCGGGTACGTTTCCCCTGTCGAGAACATGCCGGTGTGGCTGCAGGACATCACATGGATAAACCCGATACGCCACTTTACGGACATTACCAAGCAGATCTATCTGAAGGATGCGAGTCTGGATATTGTCTGGGGGAGTTTGTGGCCGCTACTGGTCATAGCGGCCACGACGGGGTCAGTGGCGTACGCGATGTTTAGACGCAACATTTCGTAGCTTTTTCTCTTTGGTGAGCAATGAGACCACCGCAGGCCCTGCAAGGATTGCGAGACCCGCCAGGGCCAGCAGCAGGTTGTTTTGCAGCACGCGTGACAGCAGCCAAAGCACAATCATCGCGGCACCAAAGTACCAGGTGGTGGTGAGCTCTTCGAGCACATCACCCACCTCGCGCCAGCGCGCTTCATGGTGGCGCTGTAAGAACAGCATCGACAGCACGGTGACGCCATAGAGGACGCATAGCCCCAGGCCAACACGCACCAGCGTGCCGCTCATCCAGCCCATCACCAGTACGGCCACGACCAGTAAATGCAACATTATCTGCCAGCAACTTAACCCCGTTGCGACACGAACACGTTGTTGCCACTTCATGGCTTCTCTCCTGAAGGATTTTTATCTGCTTAATCAGACTACCGCACTTTACGGAAAATTCCGTAACGCCGCATCTTTTTGTGACGCCGACTACACTTTATTTTCATTGGGATAGTCACTCAGGAAGGGGCTTATGACTCAAAAAATGCAGCATTTCTCGCTTAAAGTGCTGACGATAAACATTCATAAAGGCTTCACAGCATTTAATCGCCGCTTCATTTTACCGGAGCTGCGCGACGCGGTTCGCACCGTCAGCGCGGACATTGTCTGCCTGCAGGAGGTGATGGGCGCGCACGAGGTGCATCCCATGCATTTCGAGAACTGGCCCGATACGCCGCACTATGAATTTCTGGCCGACACGATGTGGAGTGATTACGCCTACGGGCGCAACGCGGTCTATCCGGAAGGCCATCACGGGAACGCGGTGCTGTCACGTTTTCCTATCGAACATTATGAGAACCGGGACGTTTCCGTGGGTGAGAGCGAAAAGCGCGGGCTGCTTTACTGCCGCATCGCGCCACCGGCACTCACGGTGCCCATTCATGTCGGTTGCGTGCATCTTGGCCTGCGCGAAGCCCACCGTCAGGCGCAGCTACAGATGCTGGCTGACTGGACCAATGCGCTTCCCGACGGTGAACCCGTGGTCGTGGCCGGTGATTTTAACGACTGGCGCCAGCGCGCGAACCATCCTCTGAAGGTCAATGCAGGGCTGGAGGAGATTTTTACCCGGGCCCATGGTCGCCCGGCACGGACGTTCCCGGTGCGCTTTCCCCTGCTGCGCCTGGACCGTATCTACGTGAAAAATGCCCATGCCAGCAGCCCGACGGCGCTGGCCTTACTTAACTGGCGACATCTGTCCGACCATGCCCCGCTCAGCGCGGAGATCCACTTATGAAATGTTCCTGGCAGGAAGGCAACCGGATCTCGCTGCTGGTCAACGGCGACGAGTATTACCCGGCCGTCTTTAAGGCGATTGATAACGCTAAGCAGAGAGTGATCCTCGAAACCTTTATCTGGTTCGAGGACGACGTGGGCAAACAGTTACACAGCGTACTGCTGCGTGCCGCCCGGCGCGGCGTCAAAATTGAAGCGCTGCTGGACGGCTATGGCTCACCGGACCTCAGCGACGGGTTCGTGAATGAACTGACCGCTGCGGGCGTGGTGTTCCGCTACTACGATCCCGGCCCGCGCCTGTTTGGCATGCGTACCAACCTTTTCCGGCGGATGCACCGCAAAATTGTGGTGGTGGATGAGGCGGTGGCGTTTGTCGGCGGCATTAACTACTCCGCTGAACATATGTCCGACTACGGCCCGGAAGCAAAACAGGATTACGCCATTCGCATTGAGGGCCCGGTAGTACAGGACATCGTATTATTCGAACTGGAGAACCTGCCGGGGAAAGAGGCCGTTCGCCGCTGGTGGAAACGCCGCCATCGCCCGGAGGAGAACCGCAAGCCCGGCGAAGCGCAGGCCCTTTTCGTCTGGCGCGATAACGGCGAGCACCGGGACGATATTGAACGCCATTACCTGAAGATGCTCGCCAACGCGAAGCGCGAAGTGATCATTGCTAACGCCTACTTTTTCCCAGGCTATCGCCTGCTGCATGCCATGCGTAATGCGGCCCGGCGCGGCGTACGGGTGAAGCTGATTGTGCAGGGCGAGCCGGATATGCCGATAGTCAAAGTCGGCGCGCGGCTGCTGTATAACTATCTGGTCAAAGGCGGCGTTCAGATCTACGAATATCGCCGTCGGCCGCTACATGGCAAAGTCGCGCTGATGGACGATCACTGGGCCACCGTCGGCTCCAGCAACCTGGATCCGCTGAGCTTATCGCTGAATCTCGAAGCTAACCTGATCATCCACGATCGCCAGTTTAATCAGACCCTGCGGGATAATTTGCAGGCCCTGATTGTTAACGACTGCGTGCGCGTGGATGAGTCTATGGTGCCGAAACGCACCTGGTGGAACCTGGGCATCAGCGTAGTGGTGTTCCACTTCCTTCGCCATTTCCCGGCGATGGTCGGCTGGCTGCCAGCGCATACGCCGAAGCTGGCGCAGGTGGACCCGCCGGTACAACCCGAAATGGAAACCCAGGACCGCGTTGAAGCGGAAGATGGAGGCAAACCCTGATGTCGAAATCACATCCGCGCTGGCGGCTGGCGAAAAAAATTCTCACCTGGGTGTTCTTTATTGCGGTCGCCGTGCTGCTGGTAGTGTATGCCCAAAAAGTTGACTGGGAGGAGGTGTGGAAAGTTATCCGCAACTACAACCGGATGGTGCTGCTGGGCGCGACAGGGCTGGTGATCGTGAGCTACCTGATGTACGGCTGCTACGACCTGCTGGGCCGGGCATACTGCGGCCACAAGCTGGCTAAACGCCAGGTGATGCTGGTGTCGTTTATTTGCTACGCCTTCAACCTGACGCTGAGTACCTGGGTCGGGGGGATTGGCATGCGCTATCGCCTCTACTCGCGTCTCGGGCTGCCGGGCGGGACTATAACCCGCATTTTTTCCCTGAGCATCACCACTAACTGGCTGGGCTATATTCTGCTCGGCGGGGTGATTTTCACCATCGGCGTGGTCCAACTGCCCGCGCACTGGTACATCGATGAAGCCACGCTGCGTATTCTCGGCATCGTGCTGCTGCTGATTATCGCTTTTTATCTGTGGGCCTGCGCATTTGCTAAACGCCGTCATATGACCCTCAGAGGGCAGAAACTGGTATTGCCGTCGTGGAAGTTTGCCATGCTGCAGATGGCGGTATCCAGCGCTAACTGGATGGCGATGGGAGCAATTATCTGGCTGTTGATTGGCGAGGACGTGAATTACTTCTTCGTGCTGGGCGTGCTGCTGGTGAGTAGTATCGCCGGGGTTATTGTGCATATCCCGGCGGGGATTGGGGTGCTGGAGGCGGTGTTCATTGCGCTTCTGGCCGGAGAGCATGTTTCTCAGGGAGCGATTATTGCCGCCCTGCTCGCCTACCGCATGCTCTATTACTTCCTGCCGCTGGCGCTGGCCACGGTCTGTTATCTGGTGCTGGAGAGTCGGGCGAAGAAACTACGGGCGAAGAATGAGAGGATGTTAGCGAAGTGAATAAGTCGGGTGGCGGCTTCGCCTTACCCGACCTACGGTTCGCGTTTCGTAGGCCGGGTAAGGCGAAGCCGCCACCCGGCAAAACAACCTTAACGACGGTTGCCGAAAATACGCAGCAACATCAGGAACAGGTTGATGAAGTCCAGATAGAGCGTCAGCGCGCCCAGAATCGAGTATTTGCGCAGGTTTGAACTGTCGCGCACGTCGATCTGCTCGCCGATGTTTTTCAGCTTCTGGGTGTCATACGCCGTCAGCCCAACGAAGACCACCACACCGATGTAGGTCACGGCCCACATCAGCGCTTCACTCTTCAGCCACAGGTTCACCAGCGACGCCAGCACAATCCCGATCAGCCCCATAAACAGCATGCTGCCGAAACCGCTCAGGTCACGTTTGGTGGTGTAGCCGTAAAGGCTCATCGCGCCGAACATCCCGCCGGTTACCACAAACGTGCTGGCAATGGAGGAGTAGGTGTAGACGATGAAAATACTGGAAAGCGTCAGACCCGTTAGCGCCGAATAGAGCATAAACAGCGTGGTCGCCATCCCCGCACTGAGCTTTTGCACCAGCCCGGAGAGGACAAACACCAGAGCCAGCTGCGCGATAATCAGCCCAAAGAAGGTGATTTTGCTGGAGAAGATAAACATCATCAGTTCAGGCGTGTTCGCCGCATACCACGCGATAAACGCGGTAAGCAGCAGGCCAACTGTCATCCAGCCGTACACCTGAGCCATATACGTCTGCAGGCCGCTACGGGTCTGCTGTACTATTGAATCGGAACGGGGAAATCGGTCCATGATTCACTCCTGATTAAGATTAAGTAGACACACACGTTAAGATTAACACATCCACGTCAACCGACTACCAACGGCTGGCGGCTTGTTTATCGCTATCGCGGGATTCCACCCAGCGCTCCCCTTCCGGCGTCGCTTCCCGCTTCCAGAACGGCGCTTTAGTTTTGAGGTAATCCATCATGAACTCCCCTGCCGCAAACGCGCTGCCGCGGTGCGCGCTGGTCACGCCCACGAAGACAATCTCTTCGCCTGGCCACATCTCGCCGATGCGGTGGATCACCGTGACGCGCCCGAGCGGCCAGCGGCCTCGCGCTTCTTCCACAATGGCCGCCAGCGATTTCTCCGTCATGCCCGGGTAGTGCTCCAGCGTCAGCGCCTTTACGCTGTCACCGAGGTTGTGGTTACGCACCTTGCCGGTGAACGTCACGACCGCGCCGTCTTCGTCACGCTCGGCCAGCCAGTCATATTCTGTCCCCACGTTAAAACGCGCCGGGCTCACCAGAATTCTGGTCTCAGCCATCTTAACCCCCTGTGACCGGCGGAAAGAAGGCCACTTCATCCCCTGCGGTTAGCGGATGGCTGAACTCAACCAGCGTCTGGTTCACGGCGGCCAGCAGCTTACTTTCGTCCAGCGCCAGCGCCCAGCGTTCGCCCTGTGCGGCCAGATGCGCACGCAGGGCGGCGACGTTTTCAAAAGAGCCCTCCAGCGTCAGGCTGTCGGTATTCACCAGCTCCCGCACCTGGGCAAAAAAGAGCACCTTAATCATGGCTGTCCACCTTAAAATCACCGGATTTGCCGCCGCTTTTTGCCAGCAGGCGAACCGGGCCAATCACCATATCTTTCTGCACCGCTTTACACATGTCGTAGATGGTCAGCGCGGCAACGGAGGCTGCCGTCAGGGCTTCCATCTCAACGCCGGTCTTCCCGGTTAAGCGGCACAGGGACTCAATGCGCACCCGATTATGCTCCGGCTGCGCCTGCAGGTTCACTTCCACCTTGCTAAGCATCAGCGGATGGCAAAGGGGAATGAGGTCCCAGGTTCGCTTGGCGGCCTGAATACCGGCGATGCGGGCGGTGGCAAAGACGTCACCCTTGTGGTGGCTGCCGTCGATAATCATCGCCAGCGTTTCCGGCTGCATGGTAACGAACGCTTCCGCGCGCGCCTCGCGCACCGTTTCCGCTTTGGCGGAGACATCCACCATATGCGCTTCGCCGGCGGCGTTAATGTGGGTCAGTTGTGACATAGCTTATTTCTTTAAATGGGGATGGAAATTACACGGACGGGTACGGGCATCCAGCTGCGGGGCGATGATGTTTTCCCACGCGGTGCGGCAGGCTTTGGTCGAGCCCGGCATGGCGAAAATCAGGGTGTTGTTGGCCACCCCGGCGACGGCGCGCGACTGCAGCGTGGAGGTACCAATCTCCTCAAAGGAGAGCATGCGGAATACTTCGCCGAAGCCTTCCACTTCGCGGTCAAACAGCGGGATCAGCGCTTCAGGCGCCTGATCGCCTGCGGTAAAACCGGTGCCGCCGGTGATCAATACCACCTGCACTTCATCGCTGGCAATCCACTGCGAAACCTGCGCACGAATGGCGTAGCGGTTCTCTTTCACAATCGCTTTATCGACGATGTGATGCCCCGCATCATGGGCCGCCTCGCGCAGCCAGTGGCCGGACGTATCATCCTCTTCGCCACGGCGGTCGGAAACGGTAAGAATAGCAATGCGTGTCGGGATAAATTCTGCGCTTACCTGACTCATCTTCTGATTCCTTCTTAAGCCTGATCACCCGCCAATATAAGACAGGTTCTGAGTAATGCCGGTGTTGCCCTGATGCAGGAAGTGGGTCTGTTTTTTGTGCGTCAGCGCTTCAGAAATGCGCGCTTCAAGCGCGGCCTGTTGAGTATCGTCTTCCAGCAGATCGCGCAGATCTACGCCGCCGTCGCCGAAGAGGCAGAGATGGAGCTTGCCCACGGAGGAGACGCGCAGACGGTTACAGCTGGCGCAGAAGTCTTTCTCATAGGGCATGATAAGGCCAATCTCACCCTCGTAATCCGGGTGGCAGAAGACCTGCGCCGGGCCGTCGCTGCGCTGGCGGATCTGGTGGATCCAGCCGCGTTTGAGCAGCTCGTCGCGCAACACCATGCCGGAAATGTGATGGCGGCGGAACAGGTCACTGCCCTCACCGGTTTCCATCAGCTCGATAAAACGCAGCTGGATGGGGCGGGATTTTATCCACGCAAGGAAGGTATCGAGCTGATGATGGTTCACATCACGCATCAGCACCGTATTGACTTTGACTTTCTCGAACCCGGCCGCAAATGCCGCGTCGATGCCGTCCATCACCTGGCGGAACTTGTCCTGGCCGGTAATGGCGTGAAACTGGCGGGCATCGAGGCTGTCCACGCTGACGTTGATGGCGGTTAAGCCCGCGTCGCGCCAGGTCGCCACATCACGCGCCATCCGGTAACCGTTGGTGGTCACCGCAATCTGGCGGATATGTTCGTTTTCACGCACGGCGGCAATGATGTCGGGGAAATCACGGCGCAGAGAAGGTTCGCCTCCGGTCAGCCTGACCTTTTCGGTGCCAAGCCCGGAGAACGCGCGCGTAACGCGGCGCACCTCATCCACGGAGAGAAAGCCGTTATTGGTGACGCTGCCCGGTTTGTAACCGTCGGGCAGGCAGTAGGTGCAACGGAAGTTGCACACATCGGTAATCGACAGACGTAAGTAATAAAACTTACGCGCGAAAGCATCAGTCAGTTGTGAAGCCATGTACACCTTTCCAGATACGGGAGGCACAGTCATTTCTTTCTGTACCCTGGTGGCAGATCCGCCACGGCCAGAGCGCCATATCTTTCGACACAGGCACAAAGGCTAGAGTGTATGTTTTCAAATTCGAAAACGTGGTTATGGCGATAGTAGCGCGGAAATTCTCACTTCGCCATCATCGCCTTTCGCTATATAATTATGTATATAGCGACTCAATCGTGTATTTTCGCTACAGAATACCTAAAAACCCGCTTTTCGCATTGATATACGTCATTTTGCTTCGTATGAGGCATCGTCTTTTAGGGGTAGTTCAGGTAGTGTTACGCAGATCAAACGTGATAAGGAACGGGTATGCGCAATCGCACTTTTGCGGATCTTGACCGAGTGGTCGCTCTTGGCGGAGGCCACGGTCTGGGCCGGGTGATGTCCTCTTTGTCGTCACTGGGCTCAAGGCTGACAGGGATAGTGACAACCACCGATAATGGCGGCTCAACCGGGCGGATCAGACGTGCCGAAGGCGGCATCGCCTGGGGGGATATGCGCAACTGTCTCAACCAGCTGATTACCGAACCGAGCGTCGCATCAGCGATGTTTGAGTACCGTTTTGGCGGTAATGGGGAACTTTCCGGGCATAACCTTGGAAATTTAATGCTTAAGGCGCTGGATCACCTGAGCGTGCGCCCGCTTGAAGCCATCAACTTGATACGAAATCTGCTGAAAGTGGATGCGTTCCTGATCCCGATGTCTGAACAGCCGGTGGATTTAATGGCCATTGATGCTGACGATCACGAAGTGTACGGCGAAGTGAATATCGACCAGCTTCTGCTGCCGCCAAAAGAGCTGATGACCTACCCGAGCGTACCGGCGACGCGTGAAGCCGTCGAAGCGATTGGCGAAGCGGATTTAATCCTGATTGGCCCGGGCAGTTTTTATACCAGCCTGATGCCGATCCTGCTGGTCAAAGAGCTGGCGCAGGCGCTGCGTCGCACTCCTGCTCCGATGGTTTACATCGGTAATCTGGGGCGTGAGCTGAGCCCGGCGGCGGCAAGCCTGTCGCTGGCAGACAAACTGAGCCTGATGGAGCAGTATGTCGGCAAAAAAATTATCGACGGCGTGGTGGTTGGACCTAAGGTGGATGTCTCCGGTATCGGCGAGCGGGTGGTGATTCAGGAGCCGCTGGAGGCCAGCGATATTAAATACCGCCACGACCGCCATCTACTGCGCGAAGCGCTGGAGAAGGCGATTCAGGCGCTGGGTTAGGTTCGTTTTATGCGGCCTCTTGCCCTCACCCCGGCCCTCTCCCACAGGGAGAGGGAGAAAACACATCACCGACTCACGATGCCGCGATAAACAAATCCCGCAGCTGATGAAGCTGATCGCGGATCTGTGCCGCCTCTTCGAACTCCAGGTTCTGGGCGTGCTGCATCATCTGCGCCTCCAGCTCGTGGATCTTCTGCTGCAGCGCTTTCGGCGTCAGTACGACGGTATCTTCTTCCACCACGGAACGCGCCTTGCCGCGGCCTTTCGCTTTGGTCTTCGCAATGTTCTGACCGAGCGCCAGAATATCCACCACTTTCTTGTTCAGCCCCTGCGGCGTAATGCCGTGCTCTTCGTTATAGCGCTGCTGTTTCTCACGGCGGCGTTCCGTTTCGCCAATCGCTTTCGCCATCGACGGGGTAATTTTATCGCCGTAGAGAATCGCTTTGCCATTGACGTTACGCGCGGCGCGGCCAATGGTCTGGATCAGCGAGCGCTCGGAACGCAGGAAGCCCTCTTTATCCGCGTCCAGAATCGCCACCAGCGAGACTTCCGGCATATCCAGCCCCTCTCGCAACAGGTTGATCCCTACCAGCACGTCAAACTCACCCAGACGCAGATCGCGGATGATCTCCATACGCTCCACGGTATCGATATCCGAGTGCAGATAACGCACCTTCTCGCCGTGCTCTTCCAGATACTCCGTCAGATCTTCCGCCATACGCTTGGTGAGCGTGGTTACCAGCACACGCTCGTTGATGGCGGCACGCTTGCGGATCTCAGAGAGCAGATCGTCCACCTGGGTCGCCACCGGACGCACTTCGATAATCGGATCCAGCAGCCCGGTCGGACGAACCACCTGATCAATCACCTCATCGCCCGATTTCTCCAGCTCGTAGTTGCCCGGCGTGGCCGACACGTAAATAGTCTGTGGCGCCAGCGCCTCAAACTCTTCAAACTTCATCGGACGGTTATCCAGTGCCGACGGCAGACGGAACCCGTACTCCACCAGCGTCTCTTTACGCGCGCGGTCACCGCGGTACATCCCGCCAATCTGCGGAATGGTGACGTGGGATTCGTCTATCACCAGCAAGCCGTCGGCCGGGAGGTAGTCAAAAAGCGTCGGCGGCGGCTCACCCGGCCCACGACCTGAGAGGAAACGGGAGTAGTTTTCAATACCGGAGCAGTAGCCGAGCTCGTTCATCATCTCCAGATCGAACTGGGTTCGCTGGCTCAGGCGCTGCTCTTCCAGCAGCTTATTGTTCGCCAGAAGCACCTTACGGCGTTCAGCCAGCTCCACTTTGATCTCTTCCATCGCCTGCACGATACGCTCGCGCGGCGTCACGTAGTGCGTTTTAGGGTAGATGGTAAAACGCTGGATCACCGACTCAACGTGACCGGTTAGCGGGTCAAACAACGATAAACGTTCAACCTCTTCATCAAACAGCTCAACGCGCAGCGCCATATCGTCCGATTCCGCCGGGAAGATGTCGATCACCTCCCCGCGCACGCGGAACGTTCCGCGCTGAAATGCCTGGTCGTTACGGGTGTACTGCAACTCCGCCAGTCGGCGCAAAATCGCACGCTGATCGATGATCATCCCCTGCGTCAGGTGGAGCATCATCTTCAGATAGAGGTCTGGGTCGCCCAGGCCGTAAATCGCCGAAACCGACGCCACCACAACCACATCGCGACGCTCCAGAAGCGCCTTGGTCGCCGACAGTCGCATCTGCTCGATGTGTTCGTTCACTGAGGCATCTTTCTCGATGAAGGTGTCAGAGCTCGGCACATAGGCTTCCGGCTGGTAGTAATCGTAGTAGGAGACGAAATACTCAACGGCGTTCTCCGGGAAGAACTCTTTCATCTCGCCGTAAAGCTGTGCCGCGAGGGTTTTGTTGGGGGCAAGCACCATCGTAGGGCGCTGAAGATCCGCGATCACGTTAGCGATGGTGAACGTTTTACCGGAACCGGTTACCCCCAGCAGCGTCTGGTGCGCAAGCCCATCTTCCAGCCCCTCTTCCAGACGACGGATCGCCTCAGGCTGATCGCCAGATGGACGGAAAGCAGAATTCAGTTTGAACGGTTTACTCATGGGCGACGACCTGATGACGTTATAAGCGGCAGGTGAGTAATTTTACTCGTTGTTGCCAGGAATGCCAGTAAAAAACACTGGATGAAAAACCAGTAGCATGTCAGGATATTTAGCATAGCGGCTTAAGGATTAGCGCGTTAATGGATAAAATTTCGACTCTGACGAGATAAAAAACCAGTCAACGTGGGTTATCCCCAGAACTTTTTCTTTTTTAACATTTGTCAAGCCAGGTAATGAGAGTTTTATGGCAGCGCGTGACACTTTCATTACGGTAATTGCTTTTATCTAAGCAATTAAATTTTAAACGATATTTTCTAAAGCCGCGTTTCGCGTCAATTTGGGCGAAAGCCGCGTCTTCTCTCGCTTATCGCGTGTTTTCTAACTCTAATGCACATGGTTATCCACAGGAATAGTGGATAACTGCTTCCAGCCCGTGCAGAGTGCCGCTCGGCAAATTCCCGGATTTTCCCACGGGACGGCAACAAAAAATTTTTATCGCTATTTTTTGTCGATAAACAGTTGCGTCATTCATAACCACCTGATGGGATCTTGCTCACATTTCCGCCATTTTCCCCTGCACCACGACTCAACACCGCCAGCACCGTCGATGTGCAATTCCCGGTTTCCTTACCCCACTTAGTGGTGGAACATTCTTAAAAAAGCCGCTTTTTTAATCACTTCACGGTTTCTGGCAGGGGTTTTGCACAATCAAAAACCGAGCATCACCGACACATTTTTAAGGAGAGAAAGATGTTGAGTCTGCGTGCAGTGAATCAGTTTTACGGAAGCCAACATACGCTATGGAACGTGGATTTAGATTTTCCGCAAGGGATGTGTACCGGCGTTGTTGGCCTGCCAGGGATGGGAAAAACCACCCTAATGAATTGCATTGCCGGGAAAGTGCCCGTGGATAGCGGCACCATCATCTGGCATGAAGCGGGTGCGCCGCCGCGTGATTTACTCAGCCAGACGGCCGAACAACGTTCCGGACCGGGGATTGGCTATGTCCCGCAGGACAGGCGGATTTTTTCTCAGCTGACGATTGAGGAAAATTTGCACATTGCCATGCGGGCGATGGATAAATCCGACCCGGCAGCGAAAAGTGAAGTGTACGAGCTCTTTCCCGAACTTTACGCGCTGCGTCAGACGCGAGGCAACGCCCTTTCGCCAGAGGCGCAGTATCAGCTTGCTCTGGCAAATGCGCTGGTCAATCGCCCGCGTATGTTGATTCTGGATGAACCTATGCACGGTGCCGGCCAGGGCTTTGCCCATAAGCTTGCACAACTGCTGGTACGGCTAAACCGGGAGCTTGGGATGACGGTGCTGCTAGCAGAACAGCAACTGTCGTTTATCCGCCGGGTTGCGGATCGGTTTTGCATGCTCTATCGCGGACGTAACGTGGCACAGGGCCACGTTAACGAACTCAACGATGAGCTTATTGCCCACTGGATGTCGCTGGAAGCAAGACGCTGAGGTCAAGATACTGACCGGTTTCGGCCTGTTCGGCATCGTCTGCAAGCCAGGGGATCTCCCCCAGGAATGGTGCGGGGAGCACCCGTTTGAGGGTCGTCAGATACTCATGGTGTCGCTTGCCCGGCGTGACCACGTCGTTGGCTATCCAGCCCGCGAGACGCAGCCCTGCCTGCTGAACGGCCTGCGCCGTCAACATGGCGTGGTTAATACAGCCGAGCTTGACGCCGACAACGAGTATGACCGGGAGTTGCTCGGCCTGCACCCAGTCAGCAAACGTCTGGTCCTGAGAGAGCGGCGTAAACCACCCGCCTGCACCTTCCACCAGCACCCAGTCGGCCTGGCTTTCCAGGGTTCGTAACCCGGCAGAGAGCACGGCAAAATCAATCGGACGGCCTTCATCGGCGCTGATAATGTGCGGCGAGGTCGGCTCGGCAAAGGTATACGGGTTCACCGCTGAATAGGCGAGTTCGAGCGTACTGTTACGCTGAAGCGCCAGCGCGTCGGTGTTATGTAACCCCTCCGCCGTCATCTCGCTGCCGGAAGCCACAGGCTTATACCCGGCGGTGTTTTTCCAAAGCTTTCGCGCCGCCTGCAAAAGGGCAGCGCTGGCAACCGTCTTGCCCACTTCCGTATCCGTCCCGGTGACAAAATAACGTTCAGTCACGTTCAATAATCCCATGAAAAAGTTGATAAGAGAGCGGGAACTGGCCCCGCTGCTGCGGCCAGGCCAGCTCAAGGCGCTGCAGCTGGCCCCGGGTCAGCGGTTTTTTCTCGCGCCCGGCATGCAGATGCGTGGCGCCAATGCCCTTCAGCGAGCGCATCGCGCTTAAAGCATCGGTAAAATCGAGAGTGATGGTCTGCACCGTACTGCGATAGCGCCAGCCTGCCAGGGCCTGCGTAACCTGCTCATATGACAAAAAGCGGTTGGCGTGCGGCTGTTCATCCACCGCCAGCCAGGCCTGATTGAGCTCAGGTAACGAGCTTTCCAGTAGCGTGGTAAACGCCACCTTGCCGCCCGGGCAGGCGACGCGATAAAGCTCGCTCAACGCCTGCGGCAGGCTGCTGCACCACTGCACTGCCAGATGGCTCCAGACCAGATCGAATTGCGCGTCCGCCAGCGGAATCGCCTCGATATCCGCCACCAGATAACGATGCGCAGCCTGCTGCTGGCGCGCCTCATCCAGCATAGCGGGAGACAGGTCGATGGCCGTCACGTGACTTCCCGCCTCGCGCCAGAGTCGGCTATTCCCGCCGGGGCCGCACCCGGCGTCTAGCACCTGGTTAAAGCGCCTCTCGCCGAGCAACGTCATCAGCCCCTGTGCGCTCTGGCGCTGCAGTTCATCGTGCTGTGAATAGCTGCGCGCGGCCCGGCCGAACGCCGCCGCAATGGCCTGCTTATTGACTGGCAACATGCAGCGCCTCCAGCAGTGCAGCAATATCCTCGGTCTCGTGCGCCGCCGTCAGCGTGAGCCGCAGACGCGCCGTGCCCGGCGGTACGGTGGGTGGACGAATAGCCGTGACCCACATCTCCCGATCGCGCAGCGTTTGTGCCAGGGAGAGCGCCTGCGCGTTTTCCCCTACGATCACCGGCTGGATGGCACTTTGTGAATCAGTACTGCGGAAAGGAAGCGCCGCCAGTCCCTGACGGAAGCGGCAGATATGCTCTGCCAGCCGCTGGCGACGTTCCTCCCCTTCTGCGCTACGAATGACGGCCAGGGACGCAGACAACGCCACGGCCTGCGCCGGTGGCATGCTGGTGCTGTAGATCAGGTGCCGGGCAAACTGCAGCAGATAGTCTGCAACGGACTCGCTGCACAGTACGGCGGCGCCACTCACGCCAAAACCTTTGCCGAAAGTGACTATCAGCAGCTCCGGTCTGACGCCTTGCTGGTGAACACTTCCCCGCCCTTCATCACCCGTCACGCCTATACCGTGGGCATCGTCGACCAGCAGCCAGGCATGTTGCTGTCTGGCAGCCTCGTGCAGTACGGCAAGCGGTGCGCTGTCGCCGTCCATGCTGAATACCCCTTCCGTGACCACCAGTTGTTGCCCCTCGCACGGTTTATCCAGCAGCGCAGCGAGTTGCCCCGCATCGTTATGGGCAAAGCGGCGCAGCTGAGCCGGACTCAAACTTGCCGCTTCCAGCAGCGAGGCATGGCTTAAGCGGTCGGCGACAATGCGGTCGTCCTTCCCCATCAGGGCGGTAATCACCGCCTGATTGGCGGCAAAACCCGAGATAAACAACAGCGCGCGCGGGTAGCCCAGCCAGTCGGCAAGCGCCTCCTCCAGCGCCTGATGTGCCGGGGTGTAGCCGCTAACGTGCCCCGATCCACCGCTGCCCACGCCAAACCGCTCTGCCCCCTGCTGCCAGGCGCGAACAATAGCCGGATGCTGGCTAAGACCGAGATAATCGTTACTGGAGAAGTTACGGTAACGCCGACTGTCGCGGGTCAGAAAACGGCCTGCGCCGTTTTCGACCACCTTGCGTACGCGAAACGCATCAGTCGCCCGACGCTCGTCGAGCGCCGACTGGATACGTGCCTGCCAGGTCATACTGCTGCCGCGTTGTAGAACTGGTCGGTGTCGGCATTGAAAATCTGCTGCTCCAGCTGCTGCTGTTGCTCGTTATCGCCCGTCAGCACCTCGGTCTGATGCGGGTTCAGCCCCAGCTTGCGGAACAGCTGAACATCTTTGTCTTCCTCCGGGTTCGGCGTGGTCAGCAGCTTGCAGCCGTAGAAGATGGAGTTGGCCCCGGCCATAAAGCACATTGCCTGGGTCTGCTCGTTCATCTGCTCACGGCCCGCAGAAAGGCGTACATAAGAGGTCGGCATCATGATGCGCGCCACCGCGATAGTGCGAATAAAATCAAACGCATCCACGTCCTCGTTATCCGCCAGCGGCGTGCCTTTGACCTTCACCAGCATGTTAATCGGGACGCTTTCCGGCGGCGTTGGCAGGTTCGCCAGCTGCAGCAGCAGACCCGCACGATCTTTCACCGTTTCACCTAAGCCCACAATACCGCCGGAACAGACTTTGATCCCCGCGTCACGCACTTTGTCCAGCGTATCCAGACGCTCCTGATAGGTGCGCGTGGTGATGATGTTGCCGTAAAACTCCGGCGAGGTATCGAGGTTATGGTTGTAGTAATCCAGTCCTGCCGCCGAGAGGCGCTGCGCCTGTTCTTCGTTCAGCGTTCCGAGCGTCATACAGGCTTCGAGGCCCATCTCCTTCACCCCTTTCACCATCTGCTCCAGATACGGCATATCGCGATCGTGCGGGTTCTTCCACGCCGCCCCCATGCAGAAGCGGGTCGAACCGGCGTTTTTCGCCTTACGCGCGGAATCGAGCACCTGCTCTACTTCCATCAGGCGTTCGGATTCAAGACCGGTTTTATAGCGTGCGCTCTGTGGGCAATATTTGCAGTCTTCAGGACAGGCGCCGGTCTTGATCGACAGCAGCGTGCTGACCTGAACATGGCGCGGATCGAAGTGCTGACGATGCACCTGTTGGGCTTCAAACATCAGCTCAAGGAAAGGTTTATTGAATAATTCAGTAACTTGCGACATCGTCCAGCGTGCGTGGTGAGCCATCGGGCTTCTCCAAAGGGTTTTGTTAATTTTCGGTTCGGTTTATACTCGTAAACCTAAAACTTTTCAAAATGGTTTACAAGTCGATTATGACCCAGGACGATCTCGCCTTCGACAAGCAGCATATCTGGCACCCTTACACCTCCACCACCCGCCCTCTTCCCGTCTATCCGGTGGCCTCGGCCCGCGGCTGCGAGCTGCACCTTGCCAGCGGTGAACAGCTCGTCGACGGGATGTCCTCCTGGTGGGCGGCCATTCACGGGTATAACCACCCGCGCCTTAATACGGCGATGAAGGCCCAGATTGACCAGATGTCGCACGTCATGTTTGGCGGGATCACTCATCAACCTGCGGTGGATTTGTGCCGTCGCCTGGTGGCAATGACCCCTGAATCGCTGGAGTGTGTCTTCCTGGCCGATTCCGGCTCCGTGGCGGTGGAAGTGGCGATGAAAATGGCGCTGCAGTACTGGCACGCCAGAGGCGAAACGCGCCAGCGCTTCCTCACGTTCCGCAACGGCTATCATGGTGATACCTTCGGGGCGATGTCGGTCTGCGACCCGGATAACTCTATGCACAGCCTGTGGAAAGGGTATCTGCCGGAAAACCTGTTCGCGCCTGCCCCGCAAAGCCGCTTCGACGGCGAGTGGAACGAGATGGACATGGTTGGCTTCGCGCGACTCATGGCGGCACATCGTCATGATATCGCCGCCGTGATCCTGGAGCCGATTGTGCAGGGCGCAGGCGGAATGCGGATGTATCATCCGGAATGGCTGAAGCGTATTCGCAAGATGTGCGACCGCGAGGGCATTCTGCTGATTGCCGATGAAATCGCCACCGGCTTTGGCCGCACCGGGAAGCTGTTTGCCTGCGAGCATGCGGGTATCGCCCCGGATATTTTATGCCTGGGCAAAGCGCTGACTGGCGGCACCATGACGCTCTCGGCCACCCTCACGACCCGTCATGTTGCCGACACCATCAGCGACGGCGACGCGGGCTGCTTTATGCACGGTCCGACGTTTATGGGCAACCCACTGGCCTGCGCCGTCGCAAGTGAAAGCCTCGCCATACTGGAGAGCGGGGAGTGGCAGACGCAGGTCGCGGCGATTGAAGCGCAGCTGAAAGACGAGCTGAGCGCCGCCTCGGGAGCCCATTTTGTGGCGGACGTGCGCGTGCTGGGCGCCATCGGGGTAATTGAAACCACGCATCCGGTGAATATGGCGGCGCTGCAGCGCTTCTTCGTTGAGCAGGGCGTCTGGGTGCGGCCTTTCGGCAAGCTTATCTACCTGATGCCGCCGTATATCATCACTGCTGAGCAGCTGCGTAAGCTCACCGCCGCGGTAGTCGACGCGGTCAACATACCCGCGCATTTCACGATTTAGCCCTATGCGTTACACTTCGAGAACGAGTGATTAACGAGGGTAAACCGTATGAAAATCATCAGCAAAGATCTGCGCGACGGCGAAAAGCTGCCGGAACGCCACGTTTTCAACGGCATGGGGTATCAGGGCGATAATATCTCCCCGCACCTGGCGTGGGATGAGGTTCCGGCTGGCACGAAAAGCTTTGTCGTGACCTGTTACGACCCGGCTGCACCAACCGGCTCCGGTTGGTGGCACTGGATCGTAGCAAACCTGCCTGCCGACACGCGCGTGCTGCCGCAGGGTTCCGGCTCCGGCCTGGTCGCCCTGCCGGAAGGCGCTATTCAGACGCGCACTGACTTTGGTAAAGCGGGCTACGGCGGCGCGGCGCCACCAAAAGGGGAAACCCACCGCTATATCTTCACGGTGCATGCGCTGGATGTGGACAAGATTGAGGTCGATGAAGGCGCGAGTGGCGCGATGGTAGGCTTTAACGTGCATTTCCATTCGCTTGGTAGCGCGTCGATTACGGCGATGTATTCGTAAAAAAAGCCGGGTGGCGGCTACGCCTTACCCGGCCTACATTTTGCACTCGTAGGCCCGGTAAGCGCAGCGCCACCGGGCACGAATCACAGCACGGAAGGTAGCAGCCCTACCAGCCGTCCCTCTTCCAGAAGCTGTATCGCTTTATCAATGTCCGGCGCAAAGAAGCGGTCGTCATCGTAATGCGATACGTGCTCACGCAGCGCCTGACGCGCCTGCTCCAGCAGCGGGCTGGATTTCAGCCCTTCACGCAAATCAATACCCTGACTTGCCGCCAGCCATTCCACCGCCAGCACGCCGCGGGTGTTGGCGGCCATCTCCCAGAGACGACGTCCGGCAGCCGGGGCCATCGAGACGTGGTCCTCCTGGTTCGCCGAGGTTGGCAGGCTGTCGACGCTGTGCGGGTGCGACAGCGCTTTGTTTTCACTCGCCAGCGCGGCAGCCGTCACCTGGGCAATCATAAAGCCCGAGTTGACCCCGCCGTTACGCACCAGGAACGGTGGCAGCTGCGACATATGTTTATCCATCATCAGTGCGATACGGCGTTCTGACAACGCGCCAATTTCGGCAATGGCCAGGGCGATATTATCCGCCGCCATCGCCACCGGCTCGGCGTGGAAGTTACCGCCGGAGACCACCTCGTTTTCCTGGGCGAAGACCAGCGGGTTATCGGATACCGCGTTGGCCTCTATCAGCAGTACCTCTGCGGCCTGGCGCAGCTGCGTCAGGCACGCGCCCATCACCTGCGGCTGGCAGCGCAGAGAGTACGGATCCTGCACTTTTTCACAGTTGTGGTGTGAATCCGCAATTTCGCTGGTGTCGGTGAGCACGTGGCGATACATGGCGGCGGCGTCAATTTGGCCGCGCTGGCCGCGCACCTCGTGGATGCGGGCGTCGAACGGACGACGCGAACCCAGCACGGCTTCGGTGGTGAGCGCGCCGCACACCACCGCCGAGGCAAACAGATCCTCCGCTTCAAACAGGCCGCGCAGCGCGAAGGCAGTCGACGCCTGCGTGCCGTTCAGCAGCGCCAGCCCCTCCTTCGCCGCCAGGGTGATCGGGGCTAAACCGGCTTTGTTCAGCGCCTCTTTGGCAGGAAGCCATTCGCCCTGCCAGCGTGCCTGCCCTTCCCCCAACAGAAGCAGCGACATATGCGCCAGCGGCGCAAGATCGCCGGAGGCGCCGACGGAACCTTTCGCCGGGATCCACGGATAGACGTCGGCATTAACCAGCGCCATCAGCGCCTGGATCACGCTCAGGCGAATGCCGGAGAAACCGCGCGCCAGGCTGTTGATTTTAAGCACCATCATCAGACGGACAATCTCGTCATCGAGCGGCTGGCCGACCCCCGCCGCGTGAGACAGCACCAGTGAACGCTGTAAGTTTTCCAGATCGTGCGTTGCAATGCGCGTTTGTGCCAGCAGACCAAACCCGGTGTTGATCCCGTAAGCCGTGCGCCCTTCGGCAACAATGGCCTCCACGCAGGCAACGCTGTCGTTAATGGCGGCGTGGGCACTTTCATCAAGCGAGAGCGTAACCGGCTGACGCCAGACGTTTCGCAGCTGTTTAAGCGTCAGGGAACCGGGCGTAAGTGTTAAGGCGTTCATTCATGATTTCCTTGTGTGGCAGGGATCATCGGCAGGTTTAGCCCCTGCTCTTTGGCACAGTCAATAGCAATCTCGTAACCCGCGTCCGCGTGACGCATCACGCCGGTGGCCGGGTCGTTGTGCAGCACGCGAGCGATACGCGCGGCGGCTTCATCGGTACCGTCACAAACGATAACCATCCCCGAGTGCTGGGAGAAGCCCATTCCCACGCCACCGCCGTGGTGCAGCGAGACCCAGGTCGCGCCGCTGGCGGTATTAAGCAGGGCATTCAGCAGCGGCCAGTCTGAAACGGCATCCGAGCCGTCGCGCATGGCTTCCGTTTCACGGTTAGGGCTGGCAACGGAGCCGGAATCAAGGTGGTCGCGACCAATGACAATCGGTGCGGAGACTTCGCCGCTGCGCACCATTTCATTGAAGGCCAGACCCAGTTTTTGCCGCCACTCCAGACCGACCCAGCAGATACGCGCCGGCAGGCCCTGGAAGTTAATGCGCTCGCGCGCCATGTCCAGCCAGTGGTGGAGATGTTCGTCATCCGCGACGATCTCTTTCACTTTGGCATCGGTTTTGTAGATATCCTCCGGGTCACCGGACAGGGCAACCCAGCGGAACGGCCCAATGCCGCGACAGAACAGCGGGCGAATATAGGCAGGCACGAAGCCCGGGAAGTCGAAGGCGTTCGTCACGCCCATCTCTTTCGCCATCTGGCGGATGTTATTGCCGTAATCGAAGGTCGGAATGCCCATCTTGCTGAAGGCCAGCATCGCGGAGACGTGTTCAGCCATCGAACGTTTCGCGGCAAGTACCGTGCCTTCCGGGTCGGTTTCCGCTTTTTGCTGATATTCTTCCCACGTCCAGCCGTTTGGCAGGTAACCGTGCAGCGGGTCATGGGCGCTGGTCTGGTCGGTGACGAGATCCGGGCGAACGCCGCGGGCGACAAGTTCAGGCAGAATCTCTGCCGCGTTGCCGCACAGGGCGATCGACACCGCTTTGCCTTCCGAGGTGTATTTTTTGATGCGCGCCAGCGCATCGTCGAGGTTATCAGCCTGCTCGTCGACGTAGCGGGTACGCAGACGGAAATCAATGCGGCTCTGCTGGCACTCAATGTTAAGCGAGCAGGCGCCAGCAAGCGTGGCAGCCAGTGGCTGCGCGCCGCCCATACCGCCGAGACCGGCAGTCAATACCCAGCGGCCTTTCAGCGAGCCGTTATAGTGCTGGCGGCCGGCTTCCACGAAGGTTTCGTAAGTGCCTTGCACAATCCCCTGGCTGCCAATGTAGATCCAGCTCCCGGCGGTCATCTGACCATACATCGCCAGCCCTTTGGCATCCAGCTCGTTGAAGTGTTCCCACGTCGCCCAGTGCGGCACCAGGTTAGAGTTGGCGATCAGCACGCGTGGCGCATTTTTATGGGTTTTGAATACGCCGACCGGCTTGCCGGACTGCACCAGCAGGGTTTCGTCGTGTTCGAGATGAGTCAGGGATTTTACAATTGCGTCATAGCATTCCCAGTTACGCGCGGCGCGGCCTATACCGCCGTAGACCACCAACTCGTGGGGGTTCTCCGCCACCTCAGGGTCGAGGTTATTCATCAACATGCGCAGCGGGGCTTCGGTGAGCCAGCTTTTGGCAGTAAGCGTGGTGCCGCGCGCGGCGCGGACATCCTGCTGGCGGTATTTACCTGACGACATTGTGTGCTCCTCATAAAGGACAGATGATGCATTTAGATATACTTGTATAGACAAGCACACACAAGGTCAGATTTAACAAAAAAGATACAATTTTGTTATATTGCGTTAGCGATCACGCTTATAAAACTTATGACATAAAGTGGCCCTGCAGCCGGTAACGGTTACCCGGGAAAAGCAGCCTGGCATGGGAGACAATCTGCGATGATGACCAGGTTCGACGACGGATCAGCAGGCACGGATCGTGCTCTTTAATGCGCAACCGTTCACACTCCTGCGGCGTGGCGCGCACAGCCTCCACAATGTGTTCCCCTTCCGTCAGCGGTGCGACCAGCGAGAGGTACGCATGCGGCGTGGTTTGGGTGTAATCCTGGCTCAGATACTCCGGTATCCGCTCTGCGTTAACGCAGCGATCTTCAATCTGTACCGGAATGTCGTTCTCAAAATGCACCATCACGGAGTGGAAGATGCGGCTCCCTTCTTTAACATTCAGCTCGGCGGCCTGCTCGGCGCTCGCCTCGGTCTCTTCGAGCACCAGCACCTCGCAGCGGTGCTGATGATTTCGCGAGTGTATCTCATCGGCAATACTGCGGATTTCAAACAGCGCCGACTGACCTTTGGGTTCCGCCACGAAAGTGCCGACCCCCTGCAGGCGCACCAGAAGACCTTCATCGGTCAGTTCGCGCAGCGCCCGGTTGATGGTCATCCGGCTAAATCCAAATTGCGCCACCAGTTCGGCCTCGGACGGAATACGATCGTGAGGGCGCCAGACACCGGTAGCAATTTTTTCGCTGATAGCCTGCTTCACCTTTTCGTAGAAAGGCGCAGGAGGGCTCGACTGCGCCAGGGGCGAGCGTGAAAACATCATGACTCCTTAACTCGGGTTATGCCCACCAGTGAGCAATTTGCCAGGCCAGACGAGCGGCAAGCTTCGCGCCCTGTCCGTCCCTGTCGTACTGCGGGTTAAACTCTACCAGATCGGCGGCCTGCAGCTTACCGCTGCGACAGATTTGTTCGATAACCGGCAGAAGATCCAGCGCCGGTACCCCTAACGCCGCAGGGGCGGATACGGCAGGCATTTCGCTCGCCGGCAGAACGTCGAGGTCAATAGTCAGATAGACCCGATCGGCCTGCGCCAGCACCTTTTCCAGCGCAGATAACGCATCGCGTCTGAAATGCCAGTCTTCCACCAGCGTGACGTTCAGGCGTTCCGCTTCATCCCAGAGTGCCTGCGTGTTGGCTGCCCGGCTGACGCCAAAGCAGGCGTAGCGAAACGCCCGACCGTGGTCCTCGCAGTAATGGGCCAGTTGACGAAACGGGGTACCGGATGTTGCACGCTCGGCCTTGCGCAGATCGAGATGGGCATCAAGATTAATCACTGTCACGCGCTCGTTCGGGAAGGCATCGAGAATGCCCCGACCATGCGCCCAGGCGGTCTCGTGCCCGCCGCCAAAGATCAGCGTGCGCATCCCGGACTGCTGGCAGGCCGTCACCGCATCGCTTAAAACCCGCTGTGCCGCTTCAAGTTCATCACCTTCGACATACACGGATCCCATATCCGCAAGCCGTTCGTGTCCCTGATGGCTGGCCATATTCGCCAGCGCGTTGCGCAGGATATCAGGGGCCTGCGCGGCGCCAGGCCTGCCCTGATTGCGTTTAACCCCTGCATCGCATTCAAACCCGATCAGCGCGATGCCAGAGGAAAGCGGCGTAAACTGCGCCTGCTGCTGTATCGTCTGAAAGATACGCTTTGCATTGCTGGCCTCGGCGCTGTCGTCACGCCCCTGCCAGACCGTTTCGGCTACGGGCCGCCATAACCTCATACTGCCTCCCCACGGAAAATACGCTGATACAACGGATTGCGACCCGGTTCATAGACCATCTCAACCGGATGGTCAGCATCCCAGACGATAAAATCGGCCACATACCCCGCCTGCAATTGCCCGTGGGTTGCGCCGCGACCCAGCGCCTGCGCGGCGTGTCGCGTGACGCCAGCCCAGGCCTCTTCAGGGGTCAGGCCAAACTGGACGCAGGCCATATTCATCGCCAGGTGCAGGCTCGCAAACGGGCTGGTGCCGGGGTTATAGTCGGTGGCCACCGCCATCGGCACTCCCTGTTTTCTGAGCTGTTCAACCGGCGGACGCTGGCGCTCCTGAAGGAAATAGAACGCGCCGGGGAGCAATACCGCCACCGTACCGCTCTGCACCATCGCCTGAATGCCAGCGTCGTCGAGATATTCGATATGATCCGCTGACAGCCCTTTATACTGGCTGACCAGCGCCGCACCGCCCTGATTAGACAGCTGCTCAACATGCCCTTTCACCGGAATACCCAGCGCGGTGGCGGCCTGGAAAAGGCGCTCGGTTTGCGACGGGGTAAAGCCGACGTTTTCACAAAACACATCTACCGCTTCAAATAACGCTTTTTGCCACAGCGTGGGCATGACCTGCTCGCAGACCAGCGTGAGATACGCATCCGGATCCTGTCGGTATTCCGCAGGGACGGCATGTGCCGCCAGAAGCGTCGGGCTAATCTCGACCAGATTACTCAGACTAAGCTGGCGAGCAACCAGCAACATTTTCTCTTCGGCATCCGCGTTAAGTCCGTATCCCGATTTAATTTCTATGGTCGTCACGCCTTCATTCATGAGACGCTCTAGCCGCTGCTGCGCCAGCTTCAACAGGTTTTCCGGCGAACTGTTGCGTGTCGCCGTCACGGTGGCGTTAATCCCGCCGCCCTGCGCGCTGATGGTTTGATAAGAGACACCGTTCAGGCGCTGCTCCCACTCTGCCGCGCGGTCGCCGCCAAACACCAGATGGGTATGGCAATCAATCAGCCCCGGCGTCACCAGACGCCCCTGTAGATCGATGCAGTGACGGTGTCCGGAAGGAATGTCAGATTCAGGGATCACGGCCAGGATGGTTTGACCGCGCACGACCAGGGCGTGTTGCGCTTTCAGACCATAGGGTGCGGAGGCATCGGGAACCATCGTTGCCAGTCGCGCATTTCGCCATATTACATCGTCAGGATGAAGCTGCATGGGCATTCCACTTGTCATAGGTTGTATAGACATTTATTTTCATCCGCCGTCTGCTGTCAACCGTTCTGGTAGAAAATGTTATTTATTTGTGATGACTTTCCCGCCTCCCGCGGGTAAAAAATGCAACTTTTACCCTTTTTATCTTCCCGTTTCGCTCAACTTAGTATAAAAAAGCAGGCTATTTCGTCTATCCCGTTTAAGACTTGCATACCCAGGAGCTCCACCTTGAACATTTCCAGGATTTCCCGTCTGGCGTTAGCGCTCGCCTTTGGCGTGACCTTATCCGCATGCAGTTCAACACCACCGGATCAGCTGCCTTCTGAGCAGGTAGCACCGGGCACCGCGTCCCGCCCGATTTTGTCCGCTGATGAAGCGAAGAACTTCGACCGTGCCCACTACTTCTCAGCGATGGATCCTAACGCTGCGCCGTGGACACCGTCTTCTATTAACCTGCCGAAACAGCCTGACTTCGTGGTTGGCCCGGCTGGCGCCCAGGGCGTAACGCATACGTCCATTCAGGCAGCGGTTGACGCGGCTATTACCAAACACAGCGCCTCTCGCCAGTACATCGCGATCCTGCCGGGTGAATACGAAGGCACCGTGTATGTTCCGGCCGCACCAGGCAGCATCACCCTTTACGGTCTGGGCGAAAAAGCAATCGACGTGAAAATTGGCCTGGCGATTGATTCCGAAATCGACAGTACCACCTGGCGTCGCCTGGTGAACCCGGCCGGTAAATATATGCCAGGTAAACCGGCGTGGTACATGTTTGATAACTGCCAGAGCAAGCGTTCCGCTACCGTTGGCCTGATGTGCTCGGCGGTATTCTGGTCCCAAAATAATGGTCTGCAGCTGCAAAACCTGACCATTCAGAATACCCTCGGCGACAGCGTCGATGCCGGTACTCACCAGGCCGTCGCGCTGCGTAGTGATGGCGATAAGGTGCAGATTAACAACGTCAACATTCTGGGCCGTCAGAATACCTTCTTTGTGACCAACAGCGATGTTAAGAACACGCTGCAGAACAACCGCCTGACCCGTACGCTGGTGACCAACAGCTACATTGAAGGTGACGTGGATCTGGTGTCCGGTCGCGGCGCGGTGGTATTTGAAAACACCGATTTCCGCGTGGTGAACTCGCGCACTCAGCAGGAAGGTTACGTGTTTGCGCCAGCAACACAGTCTAACCTGTTCTACGGCTTCCTGGCCGTTAACAGCCGCTTTAACGCTGCCGGTGACGGCGTGGCACAGCTGGGTCGCTCCCTGGATGTGGACTCTGCCACTAACGGTCAGGTCGTGATCCGCGACAGCGTGATCAACGAAGGCTTTAACATGGCGAAGCCGTGGGCTGATGCCGCGATCTCCAAACGTCCGTTCTCCGGCAATACCGGTGCGGTGGATGATAAAGGGAACGTGCAGCGCAATCTGAACGACGCGAACTTCAACCGCATGTGGGAATACAACAACCGCGGTCTGGGTAGCAAGGTGGTTGCAGAGCCGAAGCAGTAAGATGAGAGTAAAAGGGGGATTTTAATCCCCCTTTTTACTGCGACTGAATGCGTCAGGCACCAAACTTAAGATACGCATCCAATAGTTGCATAATCGCAACCATGAGTTGCAGGAACAGAATTGCCCATTCCACACCGCTCATACGCCACTCCTTTGGTATAGAGCACTTCTCCTCTGCCTTACCTTTCCGCTGCCTGTCACCAGAGGTGTGTTGGCTATGTTTTGATGTGCTCCGCAGTTTAGGCACTGTCGGCACCACCCGACAGCCAGGACTTAAAAAGGATCCTGAATTGCGGAACTGCAACACATCAAACCAACGAACAGAATGATATCAAACCATTACTGTACATAAAAACAGTTATGAAGAGTTTAGGAATCCATAAAGAAAAACCAAATATCTCATTGATTATATTAATTATTTTTGCGAATCACCGCTTGAGAACGTCTTTTCTTCATTGGTGATGATTTTACATCGTCTTAAGTCAACATTATGATAATCAGGTTGGTTACGTTTTGATGTGCTCTACCCGGCTACCACCGGGCATAAAAAAACCTCGCATTCGCGAGGTTTTTTGTTTCAGGCCACTTAGTGAGCGTTGACCAGGACCCACATCGGTCCCTGGCCTACGGCGTAGCGTCCTTTTTCTTCCAGCAGACCCTGTACGCCTTTGATTTCATACAGCGCGATATGGTGGGATTTCTGCCCTGCCGCAATCAGGTATTTACCGCTGTGATCGATATTAAAGCCACGCGGCTGAGTTTCCGTTGGCTGGAAACCTTCAATGGCCAGCACGCTGCCATCTTCGGAGACGCTAAAGACGGTAATCAGGCTGGAGGTACGGTCGCAGGCATACAGATGACGGCCGTCAGGCGTAATGTGGATATCCGCCGCCCAGCGGGTGTCAGAGAAGTCAGATGGCATCATATCCAGCGTCTGCACGCATTCGATCTGACCGTTTGGATCTTTCAGCTCCCACACGTCTACCGAACTGTTCAGTTCGTTTACCACATAGGCATACTGCTGGTTCGGGTGGAAGACCATATGGCGTGGGCCTGCGCCCTCAACGGTAGTCACTTCAGCCGGGTTTTGCGCCACCAGGTGACCATCGTCGCTCAGGGTAAACAGGCAGATGCGATCCTGCTTCAGTGCAGGCACCCACAGCGTGCGGTTGTCCGGAGAGATATTCGCCGAGTGACACCCTTCCAGTCCTTCCACCACGTCGACTGTGTCGACCGGAATGCCGTCGTCAAGGCGGGTCACGCTGACGCAGCCCGCATTGTAAGAGCCGCTAAAGATGAAACGCCCTTTACGATCGGTCGAGATGTGGGTCGGGCTGCCCGGCAGCGGCGCTTCGGCAGTGTAGGTCAGCGCACCGTCGTCCGGCGAGATGCGGTAGGCCAGCACCCGGAACTCAGGACGTACGCCAACATAGAGAAAACGTTTATCCGGGCTGACGACCATTGGCTGTACTTGCCCCGGAACATCAACAACCTGAACCAGCGTGAGCGAACCTTCTGCATTCAAACGCCAGACGTGGATCTGCTGACTTTCAGGACTGGCGGTATAAACGGTTTGTTTCATGAATACTCCTTTCCTCACTGCGCGTGAAAGTGATTATTTTTAACGGTGAATGCTGAATTTTAGCCAGGAATTTTGCAGCGATTTACTCTCGGTGTAACATCGCCTGAGACCTAAAATTCAACATTAACCCGGAAGAACAAATGACCTCGCGTGTGATTGCCCTGGATTTAGACGGAACATTACTGACCCCTCAGAAAACCCTGCTTCCCTCCTCCCTTGAAGCGCTTAAACGAGCCCAGGAAGCCGGGTATCAACTCCTTATCGTAACGGGTCGACATCACGTTGCCATTCATCCTTTTTATCAGGCACTGGCGTTAGATACACCTGCAATTTGTTGTAATGGCACTTATTTGTATGATTATCAGGCAAAAAAGGTTTTAGCCTCCGACCCGCTACCGGTTCCTCAGGCGCTGCAACTGATTGATCTGCTGGATGAGCATGCCATTCATGGCCTGATGTATGTGGACAACGCGATGCTGTACGAGCGCCCTACCGGCCATGTGGTGCGCACCAGTAACTGGGCACTTTCGCTGCCGGAAGCGCAGCGTCCGGTCTTTACCCAGGTGTCCTCCCTGCGCCAGGCCGCTCAGGATGTTGACGCTATCTGGAAATTCGCCCTGACGGATGAAGACACCACCAAACTGAATACCTTCGCGAAACAGGTTGAACAGACCCTGGGTCTGGAATGTGAATGGTCATGGCACGATCAGGTAGATATTGCCCGTAAAGGCAACAGCAAGGGCAAGCGCCTGACGCAGTACGTGGAATCTCAGGGAGGGTCGATGCGTGACGTGATTGCCTTTGGCGATAACTATAACGATATCAGTATGCTGGAGGCTGCCGGTACCGGCGTGGCGATGGGCAACGCCGATGACGCGGTGAAAGCGCGCGCTAACGTGGTGATTGGCGATAACACCACCGATAGCATCGCGCAGTACATTTATACCCACCTGCTGTAATCAGGCAGTGATCGAGACGCTCTTGATTTGCGCGTAAAGCCACAGGCCGGGCTTGATACCTAACTCGTCCCTGGCCCACGGGCTGATGCGCGCCCAGAGCGTCCTGCTTCCCACCTCAAGCTTCACTTCCACCTGACCGTTATCATCAAAGCACTCCGCCACTTTGGCGCGCAGAATATTACGAATGCTGGTTTGCAGCGGCGGTTGCAGCACCAGAGAGACGTCCGATGCCTGAATGCGAATACGCAGCGCGGACTGTAACGGCTTGTCGACCTTGTTCACCCACAGATGCTGGTCGCCCAGCGCCAGCGCGGTCATCGCATAATGCGGGTGGTGTTCCAGCACGCTCACTTTCAGGATACTGCTCTGCTGCTCCTTTGGAAGCCAGGGATGCATCACGCTGCTTCCCCACACCTCTTCCAGGTTGCCAAAGGCCTTTACGCTGCCCTCTTCCAGTACCAGCACTTTGTCGGCCAGATGGAGGATCTCATCCAGCGAGTGGCTGACGTAGAGCATGGGAATGTTAATCTCGCGGGTCAGGCGCTGCAGGTAGGGCAGCAGTTCACGTTTACGCGGAATATCCAGCGAAGCCAGCGGTTCGTCGAGCAACAGCAGCTCGGGCGCGGTCAGCAAGGCACGGCCAATCGCCACACGCTGTTTTTCTCCACCGGAAAGCGAGGAAGGCAGCCTGTCGAGCAGAGGCTCAATACCTAACAGCGTCACCAGCTTATCAAACTGCCCGGCCATACTTTTGGCCATACCGTAGCGCAGGTTGCCGCGCACGCTGTAGTGCGGGAACAAGCGCGCGTCCTGGAAAACATAGCCGATGCGACGTTTATCCGGCGAGAGGTATATTTTGTTCTCCACGTCATTCAGAACGCGGTCATTCAGAACAATTCGCCCTGACTGCGGGCGTGTCAGGCCGCTAATCGCATTAATCAGAGAGGTTTTTCCCGCACCGGAGACGCCAAAAATGGCGGTGATGCCGCTTGCAGGCAGCGTCTCGTTAAGCGTCAGCGTGTGGTTCCCCAGCGTCTGGGTGAAATTCAGTTCCAGCATCCTTATTTCCCCATCCGTTCGCGACTCAGCCGCGCCAGCCATTCAGACACCAGCAGCGAAGCCAGGGCCAGGACGATTGAAATGATGCACAGTCGCGCCGCCGCGCCTTCTCCGCCGGGTGTTTGAATCAGGGTGTACATGGCTGACGGAATCGTTCGCGTCTCGCCGGGAATGTTCGATACAAACGTGATGGTCGCGCCGAACTCGCCCAGCGAACGGGCAAACGCCAGTACCGTGCCAACTATAATCCCCGGCAGCGTAAGCGGGAGCGTGATGGTGAAAAAGACGCGCCAGCGCCCGGCACCCAGCGTGCGGGCCGCCTGTTCGAGCTTCATGTCCACCCCTTCCAGCGCGAGGCGGATCGCCCTCACCATCAACGGAAATGACATCACCGCCGCGGCCAGTACCGCACCGCGCCAGCTAAAGGCGAACGTCAGCCCAAACCAGTCGTAGAGCTTCTCGCCGATAAAACCGCGTCGCCCCATCGAAATCAGCAACAGATAGCCGACCACCACGGGGGGTAAAACGAGCGGGAGATGAAGTACGCTGTCGAGCAGCGCTTTGCCGGGAAACCGGCAGCGCACCAGTAACCAGGCAAAGAAGATCCCAAAGGGCAAACTCAGCGCAACCGCCAGGGAAGAGACTTTAAGGCTCAGCAGAACAGCCTGCCATTCAGGATCGGTCAATATCATCAGTGAGTCGTAAATCCATAACGTTTAAAGATTGCGGACGCTTCTGGCCCCTTCAGGTAATCGCGAAAGGCCGTCACGGTCGCGTTTTTATGTCCATCAACAATCGCGACAGGATATTCCACTTTCTTGTGGGAGTCTTCCGGGAACGTTGCAACCACTTTCACACCCTTGCTGGCAACGGCATCAGAGCCATATACAATCCCCAGCGGGGCTTCGTTGCGTTCCACCAGCGCCAGCGCACCGCGTACATCTTCCGCCGGCGCCAGTTTCGGCGACAATGTCTCCCACGCGCCCAGTTTTTGCAGCGCTTCTTTGGCGTAGATCCCCGCCGGAACATGCTCCGGATCGCCCACCGCCAGACGGCCACCGTTAAGCAGGCTCATCCAGTTGGTCTCTTTGTTAATGGTAATATCCGCCTGCGCGCTGGCTTTTGGTGCCACGACAACCAGGCTATTCCCCAGCAGCGTTTCGCGGGTTGCCGGATCAATTGATTTCTTCTCCGCCGCGTAATCCATCCATTTCTGATCGGCTGAAATGAACAGATCCGCCGGTGCCCCCGCTTCTATCTGGCGCGCAAGCGTAGATGAAGAGGCGAAAGAGGAGACAACATCGACGTTTTTCTCTTTTTTATACGCCGCCGCAATATCCTGCAGCGCGTTGGTCAGCGACGCCGCCGCAAAAACCGTAATTTTTCCGTCGTCCGCCAGCGCCTGCCCGGCAAGTGAAAGCGTCAGCGTTGCCCCAGCGAAAAGACGTACCCATGAACGTGCCATTTGTAGCTCCTGTATATAGCGTTATATAGACGATAATATAACGATATCTTCATGGAGATCCCAGCGCTATATCGTACCGCTCAAGGGGTAAGCTGGACTGATTCTTAATACTATCGGAGAAAATGAGAAAAGCTTGAGAGCAAAACGCCCGGGCTAGCCGGGCGTTTTGAAGGGAATCAATGCTGCTTTTTAGCCTGGTCTTTGTGACCAATGTTCGAAAAGAGGTTGAACACTTCACCCAGGCCGTAGATGGCACCGAGGATGATGGCCATCACTACTGGCACCATGATCACGGCGAATACCAGACTTTTCAACAACTCTAACATGGTTTTCTCCAGATATTGTGAAGGGCTTATTCTACCCTGAAAAGTAAGAAAAACATCCCCTTTTGTGCGGTAGCCTTTGCGCCCCGCACCATTTGGGTCACAATATCCTTTTTGCCAGGACACTGTTATGCAGGCCGAAATTCTTCTTACTCTCCGACTACAGCAAAAGCTTTTTGCCGACCCCAAACGTATAGCCCTGCTTAAACAAATAGAACAAACGGGCTCGATTAGCCAGGGGGCAAAGAATGCCGGGATCAGCTATAAAAGCGCCTGGGATGCCATCAATGAAATGAACACCCTGAGCGAACACCCGCTGGTCGACAGAGCCACGGGCGGTAAGGGCGGTGGCGGCGCCAGGGTGACGCGCTACGGCCAGCGCCTGATTCAGCTTTACGATCTTCTGGGCCAGATCCAGCAAAAAGCGTTTGATGTTCTGAGTGATGACGATAGCGTTCCACTGGACAGTTTGCTGGCCGCCATTTCCCGCTTCTCGTTACAAACCAGCGCCCGCAACCAGTGGTTTGGTACGGTGACGGCGCGCGATAATCTTCAGATACAACAGCATGTTGAGATCCTGCTTGCCGATGGAACAACGCGTCTGAAAGCCGCAATCACCGCGCAGAGTGCAGAGCGCCTTGGCCTGGATGAAGGTAAAGAGGTGCTGGTGTTACTGAAAGCGCCATGGGTCAATATCACGCGTAACCCCGACACGGCACAGGCAGCGGATAACCAGCTATCGGGCGCAATCAGCCATATTGAACGCGGCAAGGCGCAATGCGAAGTGCTTATGACGCTGGCGGACGGACAATCACTCTGCGCGACGGTACCTTGCAGCGAGGCGGACGGCTTAGAAGAAGGTGCTGTCGTCACCGCATATTTCAACGCAGACCGGGTGATTATCGCCACATTGTGCTGAGCGCATTGACAACCGCGCTGACAGTGAGTATCCCTGACATCTGTTGCTGCAAAAAATGGGATAAATCATGGCTTTATTGCATATTTCGCAAGGTACGTTTCGTCTTAGCGATACCCGGACGCTGGCGATTGCTGATTTGACAATACGCGCGGCTGAAAGCTGGGCGTTTGTTGGCACTAACGGCAGCGGTAAATCCGCGCTGGCCCGTGCGCTGGCGGGGGAGCTCACCCTCCTCAAAGGGGAATACCAGAGCGACGTTACGCGCCTGACGCGCCTCTCTTTTGAACAACTGCAAAAGCTGGTGAGCGACGAATGGCAGCGCAACAATACCGATTTACTCAGTCCTGGAGAAGAAGATACCGGCCGTACAACGGCGGAAATTATGCAGGATGAGGTGAAAGATCCTGCCCGCTGTCAGCGCCTGGCTGAACAGTTCGGCATTACCGCCCTGCTCAACCGACGCTTCAAATATCTTTCTACCGGCGAAACGCGGAAAACCCTGCTTTGCCAGGCGCTGATGAGCGAGCCTGAGCTGCTGATCCTCGACGAACCGTTCGACGGCCTTGACGTCCAGTCCCGGGCGCAGCTGGCGCATCTGCTGGGCTCGCTTAATCAGCAGGGATATACCCTTGTGCTGGTACTTAACCGCTTTGATGAGATTCCGGATTTTGTCCAGCATGCCGGTGTGCTGGCCGACTGCCATCTGACCGAGACGGGCGAAAAGTCGGCGCTGCTTAAGCAGGCGCTGATCGCCCAGCTCGCGCACAGTGAACAGCTCGACGGCATCACCCTTCCGGAACCCGATGCCCCGTCAGCCCGCCACGCGCTCGATCCTCACCAGCCACGCATCGTGCTGCGTGATGGTATCGTCTCTTATGACGACCGCCCGATCCTTAACCATCTTAGCTGGACGGTGAATCCGGGCGAGCACTGGCAGATTGTCGGCCCGAATGGCGCGGGAAAATCCACGCTGCTGAGCCTCATCACCGGCGACCATCCGCAGGGCTATAGCAACGATCTCACGTTGTTTGGCCGTCGTCGCGGCAGCGGTGAAACCATCTGGGATATTAAAAAACATATCGGCTACGTCAGCAGCAGCCTGCATCTGGATTACCGGGTCAGTACCACGGTACGTAACGTGATCCTCTCCGGGTATTTTGACTCCATCGGAATTTATCAGGCGGTGTCGGACAAGCAGCACAAGCTGGCCCAGCAGTGGCTGGATATTCTGGGGATGGATAGCCGGGTGGCTGACGCGCCGTTTCACAGTTTGTCATGGGGGCAGCAGCGCCTGGCATTGATCGTTCGCGCGCTGGTAAAACACCCGACACTGTTAATTCTGGATGAGCCCCTGCAGGGTCTGGATCCGCTAAACCGCCAGCTGATTCGTCGCTTTGTGGATATTCTCATTGCCGAGGGTGAAACCCAACTGCTGTTTGTTTCACACCATGCCGAGGATGCCCCTTCCTGTATCACCCATCGTCTTGAGTTCATTCCGGACGGCGAGCGCTATCGCTATCTTCTCAGCCACATCGACTAACCGTGGAGGGCCCCGCCCTCCTCTTTTCAGATAACTTGCATCAATACAACACTATCTCTTTGATCTAGAATGGTCTGAGTGATTGAAAAAGCGAGTTTGAAAACGAGTGTAAACGATTCCACTATTTTATCCCATGTCACACTTTTAGCGTCTCTGTTATGCTATGGTTATTACATACCATAAGCCTAATGGAGCGAATCATGCGAGTTCTGGTAACAGGTGGTAGCGGTTACATCGGAAGTCATACCTGTGTGCAACTGCTGCAAAATGGTCACGATGTGATCATCCTCGACAACCTGTGCAATAGTAAGCGCAGCGTGCTGCCGGTGATTGAACGTCTTGGCGGGAAACAACCCACTTTCGTGGAAGGCGACATCCGCAACGAAGCGCTGATGACCGAAATCCTTCACGACCACGCCATTGAAGCGGTGATCCACTTCGCCGGTCTGAAAGCCGTCGGTGAATCCGTTGCGAAGCCGCTTGAGTATTACGACAACAACGTCAACGGTACCCTGCGTCTCATCTCCGCCATGCGTGCGGCGAACGTTAAAAACTTTATCTTCAGCTCCTCCGCCACCGTCTATGGCGATCAGCCAAAAATCCCCTACGTTGAAAGTTTCCCGACAGGCACGCCACAAAGCCCGTACGGCAAAAGCAAGCTGATGGTGGAACAGATCCTGACCGATCTGCAAAAAGCGCAGCCGGAATGGAGCATCGCCTTGCTGCGCTACTTCAACCCGGTCGGCGCCCATCCGTCTGGCGATATGGGTGAAGATCCGCAGGGCATCCCGAACAACCTGATGCCGTATATCGCCCAGGTGGCGGTAGGCCGTCGTGAGTCGCTGGCGATTTTTGGTAACGACTACCCAACCCAGGACGGCACCGGCGTGCGCGACTATATCCACGTGATGGATCTGGCCGACGGTCACGTTGCGGCCATGCAACAGCTGGCAGATAAACCGGGCGTGCATATTTACAACCTCGGCGCCGGGGTCGGCAGCAGCGTGCTGGACGTGGTTAACGCCTTCAGCAAAGCCTGCGGTAAGCCAGTGAACTACCACTTCGCACCGCGTCGTGATGGTGACCTGCCCGCTTACTGGGCGGATGCCACCAAAGCCGACAAAGAGCTTAACTGGCGTGTTACCCGCACGCTTGATGAAATGGCACAGGATACCTGGCACTGGCAGTCACGCCACCCGCAAGGCTATCCGGACTAAGGATCCTTCATGACTTCGTTTAATCCCGTCGATCATCCGCATCGTCGTTTTAACCCGTTAAGCGGACAATGGATTTTGGTGTCTCCGCATCGCGCCAAGCGCCCCTGGCAGGGGGCGCAAGAGACGCCTGCGAAAAAAACGCTACCGCAGCATGACCCGGATTGCTTCCTGTGTCCGGGCAACACGCGCGTCACCGGAGATAAAAACCCGGACTACAAAGGCACCTTCGTCTTCACCAACGATTTTGCTGCGCTAATGACCGACACGCCGGACGCGCCTGCGAGCCATGACCCGCTGATGCGCTGTGAAAGCGCGCGGGGTACCAGCCGCGTGATCTGCTTCTCGCCCGATCACAGCAAAACGCTGCCGGAGCTGAGCGTTGAGGCACTGAAAGAGGTGATCGGCACCTGGCAGGCGCAAACCGCTGAGCTGGGGCAGACTTACCCATGGGTGCAGGTATTTGAAAACAAAGGTGCGGCGATGGGCTGCTCCAACCCGCATCCGCACGGCCAGATCTGGGCGAACAGCTTCCTGCCTAACGAAGCCGAACGCGAAGACCGCCTGCAAAAAGCCTATTTCGAGGAAAACGGCTCACCCATGCTGGTTGATTACACCCAGCGTGAGCTGGCCGATGGCAGCCGTACCGTGGTGGAAACCGAACACTGGCTCGCCGTCGTACCTTACTGGGCCGCCTGGCCGTTTGAAACGCTGCTGTTGCCGAAAGCGCACATACAGCGCATGACCGATCTCAGCGACGCACAGCGCGACGACCTTGCGCTGGCGCTGAAGAAACTGACCAGCCGTTACGACAACCTGTTCCAGTGCTCTTTCCCGTATTCCATGGGCTGGCACGGCGCACCGTTTAACGGTGAAGAGAACCAACACTGGCAGCTGCATGCCCATTTCTATCCGCCACTGCTTCGCTCTGCGACGGTACGTAAGTTCATGGTGGGCTATGAAATGCTGGCGGAAACCCAGCGTGACCTGACGGCGGAACAGGCAGCCGAACGTCTGCGTGCCGTGAGTGACGTCCACTATCGCGAATCAGGAGTCTAAAAAATGAGTCTGAAAGATAAAACACAATCCCTGTTTGCTGAGAAATTTGGCTACCCTGCCACCCATGTTATTCAGGCGCCTGGCCGCGTCAATCTGATCGGTGAACATACTGACTACAACGACGGTTTTGTGCTGCCGTGTGCCATTGATTACCAGACGGTTATTAGTTGCGCAAAGCGCGACGACCGTAACGTCCGCGTAATAGCGGCGGATTACGGTAACGAAACCGACGAGTTTTCCCTTGATGCCCCCATTGTGACGCACGACAGCCAGCAGTGGTCTAACTATGTGCGCGGCGTGGTGAAGCATCTGCAGAAGCGTAACAAGAACTTTGGCGGTGCGGATTTAGTGATCAGCGGCAACGTGCCACAGGGTGCAGGCTTAAGCTCCTCTGCCTCTCTGGAAGTCGCCGTGGGGACCGTGTTCCAGCAGCTTTATCATCTGCCGCTGGACGGGGCACAAATCGCCCTGAACGGTCAGGAAGCAGAAAACCAGTTCGTGGGCTGTAACTGCGGCATTATGGACCAGCTGATCTCCGCGCTGGGCAAAAAAGAGCACGCGCTGCTGATCGACTGCCGCTCGCTTGGCACCAAAGCCGTTCCGCTGCCCAAAGGCGCGGCTGTTGTGATTATCAACAGTAATTTTAAGCGCACGCTGGTGGGCAGCGAGTACAACACCCGCCGCGAGCAGTGTGAAACCGGTGCACGCTTCTTCCAGCAGCCCGCCCTGCGCGACGTGACGCTTGATGAATTCAATAAGGTTGCGCATGAGCTGGATCCGGTTGTCGCCAGACGCGTTCGTCACGTGCTGACAGAGAACGCCCGTACCGTTGAAGCCGCGTCCGCGCTGGCGAAAGGCGACCTGAAACGCATGGGAGAACTGATGGCTGAATCGCATGCCTCCATGCGCGATGACTTTGAAATCACCGTCCCGCAAATTGATACCCTGGTTGAGATCGTCAAAGCGACCATCGGCGATAAAGGCGGCGTGCGCATGACCGGCGGCGGCTTCGGGGGCTGCATCGTTGCGCTGGTACCGGAAGAGCTGGTCCCTGCCGTACAGGATGCCGTGACGAAGCAGTACGAAGCAAAGACAGGTATTAAAGAAACCTTCTATGTATGTAAAGCATCACAAGGAGCCGGACAGTGCTAAACGAAACACCTACCCTCGCACCGGATGGTCTGCCGTATCGCCTGTTAACCCTGCGCAACCGCGCAGGGATGGTGGTTACGCTGATGGACTGGGGTGCAACCCTGCTCTCCGCCCGCGTACCGATGCCGGACGGCAGCGTGCGTGAAACGCTGCTCGGCTGTGCATCGCCTGAGCAGTATGTTAACCAATCGGCTTTTCTGGGAGCGTCCGTCGGCCGCTATGCCAACCGCATCGCTAAAAGCCGTTTCGAACTCGACGGCGTGGCGTACCCTCTCCTTCCAAGTCAGGGTGAGAACCAGCTTCACGGCGGACCGGAAGGGTTTGATAAACGCCGCTGGAAAATTGTCCGTCAAAATGACAGCGAAGTGCTGTTCTCGCTGGATTCACCTGATGGCGATCAGGGCTTCCCGGGCAACCTTATCGCCTCCGCACGCTTCACGCTGACCGACGACAACCGAATCGCCATCGAATACCGTGCCACGGTCGACAAGCCGTGTCCGGTTAACCTGACTAACCATGCCTACTTTAATCTGGACGGCAACCAGTGCGACGTGCGCAACCACAAGCTGCAAATCCTTGCGGAGGCGTACCTGCCGGTTGACGAAATGGGCATACCGTATCAGGGCCTGAAGCAGGTGAACGACACCAGCTTCGACTTCCGCACTGCGAAAGCTATCGCACAGGATTTCCTGAGTGATGACGATCAGCGCAAGGTGAAAGGCTACGACCACGCTTTCCTGTTGCAGGCCAAAGGCGATCTCAGCCAGCCCGCCGCGCAGGTCTGGTCTGCTGATGAGAAGCTGCAGATGACCGTTTATACCACCGCCCCTGCCCTGCAGTTCTATTCAGGTAACTATCTTGGCGGCACAACGGCACGCGAACACAATGAATACAGCGACTGGCAGGGTCTGGCACTGGAGAGCGAGTTCCTGCCTGACAGCCCGAATCATCCGGAATGGCCGCAGCCAGATTGCGTTCTGCGCCCGGGTGAAGAGTACGTGAGCGTCACCGAGTATCATTTCATTCCGCGCGCTTAACGACAGGCCCTCACATAGAGGGCTTTTTTCTGCTCCCCTTGCTGAAAATAGCGCCGATCGCAGACAAAATCATAACCCTGGATTCACAAGCATCTTACACTCGGAGACTATTTTCGCTATGGTTAGGGTTAAGCGTTGCTGCTGGCCTGGCTACAGCAATATAATGAGAATTGTTATCATTCTAAAAATGCTTGAGGAGTAAGAGATGGCTATTACTAAGCTGGTCCTGGTGCGTCACGGCGAAAGCCAGTGGAACAACGAAAACCGCTTTACCGGTTGGTACGACGTTGATCTGTCTGAGAAAGGCGTAAGCGAAGCAAAAGCAGCAGGTAAACTGCTGAAGGAAGAAGGCTTCAGCTTTGATTTTGCTTACACCTCTGTGCTGAAACGTGCCATCCACACGCTGTGGAACGTGCTCGACGAACTGGATCAGGCCTGGCTGCCGGTTGAGAAATCCTGGAAACTGAACGAGCGCCACTACGGTGCGCTGCAGGGTCTCAACAAAGCCGAAACCGCTGAGAAATACGGTGACGAGCAGGTTAAACAGTGGCGTCGCGGCTTCGCGGTAACCCCACCAGAGCTGACCAAAGATGACGAGCGCTACCCGGGCCACGACCCGCGTTACGCGAAACTGACTGACGCTGAGCTGCCAACCACCGAAAGCCTGGCGCTGACCATCGACCGCGTTGTGCCTTACTGGAACGAAACCATTCTGCCACGCCTGAAAAGCGGTGAGCGCGTGATCATCGCCGCTCACGGTAACTCCCTGCGTGCGCTGGTGAAATACCTGGACAACATGGGTGAAGACGAAATTCTTGAACTGAACATCCCAACTGGCGTACCGCTGGTGTATGAGTTCGACGAAAACTTCAAACCAATCAAACACTACTATCTGGGTAACGCGGATGAAATCGCAGCGAAAGCCGCGGCTGTCGCGAACCAGGGTAAAGCGAAGTAATTTTCGCCAGACATAAAAAAAGCGCGGAACCTTCCGCGCTTTTTTATTTCTGCCTCAGGACTTAACCGCGACGTGCTTTCACCGCGTTCGCCAGCTGACGCAGGAGGGTGTCGGTATCGTCCCAGCCGATGCAGGCATCCGTGACGCTCTTGCCGTACACCAGCGGCTCGCTGCCTTCCAGGTTCTGGTTACCTTCGACCAGATGGCTTTCAATCATCACGCCAATCACCGCCTTCTCACCGCCGGCAATCTGCTGACAGACATCAGCCCCGACGTCCATCTGCTTTTTAAACTGCTTGCTGGAGTTGGCATGGCTGAAATCGATCATCACCTGCGGTGGCAGCCCGGCTTTTTCCAGCCCGACCTTCACGTCGGCCACATGTTTTGCACTGTAGTTTGGCTCTTTGCCGCCACGCAGAATAATATGGCAATCCCCGTTACCGCTGGTGTTCACGATGGCGGAATGACCCCATTTGGTCACGGACAGGAAGCAGTGCGGTGCACCCGCTGCGTTAATGGCGTCGATAGCCACCTTAATGGTGCCGTCAGTGCCGTTTTTAAAACCAACCGGACAAGAGAGACCGGATGCCAGTTCGCGGTGAACCTGAGATTCCGTGGTACGGGCACCAATTGCGCCCCAGCTCATCAAATCAGCCAGGTATTGTGGCGTGATCATATCCAGGAACTCACCGGCAGCAGGCAGGCCACTGTCGTTGATCTCCAGCAGCAGCTTGCGCGCAATACGCAGACCGTCGTTGATCTGGAAGCTGTTATCCATGTGCGGATCGTTAATGAGCCCTTTCCAGCCAACGGTCGTACGCGGTTTTTCAAAATAGACGCGCATGACGATTTCCAGCTCATCCTTCAGCTCTTCGCGCAGCTGAAGAAGCCTTGCCGCATACTCTTTTGCCGCAGCAGGATCGTGGATAGAGCATGGACCAATCACCACCAGAAGACGATCGTCATTACCTTTTAGGATCTTATGGATCGCTTTGCGAGCATGAGAAACCGTGTTTGCGGCATTTTCAGTGGCGGGGAATTTCTCAAGGAGCGCTACAGGAGGTAATAACTCATTGATCTCTTTAATGCGTAAATCGTCGTTCTGATAATTCATTTTCTTTCCAGCTCTGCCATATCTTTAGTAATGAAAGCAATCCTTTCAATCTATCTTGTCGACCAGGAAGTGTAAACACGGTTTTACACTTCACGCAGATAATTCCTGGAATTCGCCTAAAAATCGCCACAAAATAGCGAAAAATGAGATCTAACCTAAGCTTTTTAACTGTAACAACCAATTTTATACGCCTAAACGCGATTCCCTACTGACGTAAGTCCGTAAGGCGGAATCTTTCGCCTCTAAAAAGATGCACTGTTGGAGAAAGTTATCCAGCGTAACGACAAGAACAGGAGCACCATGATGAAAATGACAAAACTGGCAACCCTCTTCCTGACCGCCACTCTCACCCTGGCAAGCGGCAGCGTCCTGGCTGCTGAAACGGGCACCTCAGACAGCAACGGTGATGCCAATGCGGCAGCAGAAGCAGGCCAGGTCGCCCCTGATGCGAAACAGAATATCGCCCCAAATAATGTCGATAACAGCCAGATCAATACCGGCAACACCAATACCGGCGGCACCATGCTGCATCCGAACGGCAGTGATTCCGGCACCATGAATCACGACAATATGAGTTCAGATGAAGTTCATAAGAACTCAATGTGTAAGGACGGCAAATGTCCCGACCCTAACGACAAAGTGGGTAACGATGCCAATACCAAAACCGATGGCACAACCCAGTAAGTGGTCAGTGCTTTAAATGCGAAAGGAGAGCCCAGGCTCTCCTTTCTTTTTGGAGTAACCTGTTAAAAACGCTACACTAAAAAATAACGAAACAGGAAAGCAGACATGGCGCACACCCACTCACACGCATCTTCTCCCGGAAATGACAACGTAAAACGACTCATGCTGGCCTTCGGCGTCACGGCCACGTTTATGGTTATCGAGGTCATTGGCGGTCTGGTCTCCGGCTCGCTGGCGCTGCTGGCTGATGCCGGGCACATGCTGACCGATGCCGCAGCGCTACTCTTCGCTCTGCTGGCAGTGCAATTTGCTCGTCGTCCTCCGAACGCACGCCATACCTTCGGCTGGTTGAGGCTGACTACGCTTGCCGCGTTTGTTAACGCCATCGCGCTGGTGGTCATTACTATTCTTATCGTCTGGGAAGCCATCCAACGCTTCAGGCACCCGCAGCCAATAGCCGGAACGACAATGATGGTGATTGCCGTCGCGGGGCTGCTGGCGAATATTCTGGCATTCTGGATTTTGCATCGCGGCAGCGGGGAAAAGAACCTCAACGTGCGCGCTGCTGCCCTGCATGTGCTGGGGGATTTGCTCGGCTCAGTCGGGGCGATAGTCGCCGCGCTGGTGATCCTCTATACCGGCTGGACGCCAGTCGACCCGATTCTCTCCGTGCTGGTATCGTGTCTGGTTTTACGTAGCGCCTGGAGTCTGCTGAAGGAGAGCGTCAATGAACTGCTTGAAGGGGCACCCGCATCCATGGACATTGACGAGCTGAAGCGTAACCTGCGCCGTTCTGTCCCGGAAGTGCGCAATGTTCATCATGTGCATGTCTGGCAGGTAGGTGAAAAACCGGTGATGACGCTACACGTTCAGGTGATCCCACCTCACGATCACGATGCATTACTGGAACGCATTCATCATTTCCTGGAACATCATTACGAGATTGGCCACGCCACCGTCCAGATGGAGTATCAGGCCTGTAACGGGCCGGACTGCCACCTTAACGAGGCGCAGCCCGACCATTCACATCATCATCACCATTAGCGGGAAAGCGCGTGAGAGCCTCGCTCACGCGCGCTCTTAATCCACATACGGCTGCCATTCAGGGCAATGAAGGTCAGCAGCAGATATTCCAGCGACATCGCATAGACGCCCTGCAGCGCGAAAATGACCACGCTGATAACGTTGATGATGACCCACAGCAGCCAGTTCTCAACGTATTTACGGGTCATCAGGATCATCGCCGCAATTGACAGCACCATCATGCAGGAATCCCAGAACGGGAAAGCATCCGGCTGAAGTTCTGGCATCGTTACGCTCAGGCCGATACTGGACATAGCCGAAACGGCCACGCGGGTCAGGAAGGCAAACACCGGGTTGATATAAACTGTCATGAATCCAATAGCGACCACGCAAGCGACAAACCAGGCAATGGCTTTCGGCAGGGGTAGCCAGCGGATCTGTAGCTCAGCCTCCTGCTGGCTGTTCTGCCGCGACCACGCGTACCAGCCGTAAATATTGGCGGCGAAGAAGAACAACTGCAAAAGCAGACTGGCGTACAGCTGGATCTGGAAGAAGATAATCGCAAAAAGCGTAACGTTAATCAGCCCGAACGCGTAATTGCTGATTTTCTCCAGGCTTGCCAGCCAGATGCAGAGTAAACCCGCCAGCGTGCCGACGGCCTCAATCCATGACAGGTCATAGCCACCTGCACCAATCGGTATATGAACCAGAATGTTCTGCGTGCTAAAAAAATCCATCTTTTCCCCGGAACGTTTTGAATTAAGTACGTAGTGTAGCCGCAAAATCCAGCATGCGGTTAAGCGGAATTAACGCACCTTCGCGCAGCGCAGCATCGACATGAATTTCATGCGCGGCGCCGCCCGTCTCCAGCCCTTCGGCAATCGCTTTCAGACCGTTCATCGCCATCCACGGGCAATGCGCGCAGCTGCGACACGTCGCGCCCTCGCCTGCCGTTGGGGCTTCAAGGAGCTCTTTCTCCGGCACGGCCTGCTGCATCTTATAAAAGATACCGCGATCGGTCGCCACGATGAGCTGCTTGTGCGGCAGCGTTCTGGCCGCGTTGATAAGCTGGCTGGTTGAACCCACGGCATCCGCCATGTCGACAATGGACTGGGGTGATTCAGGGTGAACAATAATGGCGGCGTCAGGATAAAGCGCTTTCATGCGTGCCAGCGCCTGGGTTTTGAATTCGTCGTGCACAATGCAGGCCCCCTGCCAGCAGAGGACGTCAGCGCCTGTCTGCTTCTGAACATAATTGCCGAGATGTCGGTCAGGTGCCCAGATAATTTTCTCCCCCAGGCTGTCCAGATGCTCAATCAGCTCAACGGCGATGCTGGAGGTCACGACCCAGTCTGCCCGCGCTTTTACCGCCGCGGAGGTGTTGGCATAAACCACCACGGTACGGTCAGGATGGGCGTCGCAGAAGGCGGTGAACGCGTCAATCGGGCAGCCAAGATCGAGCGAACACTCGGCATTCAGCGTCGGCATCAAAATGGTTTTTTCCGGGCTGAGAATTTTCGCCGTTTCGCCCATAAAACGCACGCCAGCAACAAGCAGCGTGGAAGCAGGATGTTTTGCGCCAAAGCGCGCCATCTCCAGAGAGTCAGAGATGCAGCCCCCGGTCTCTTCCGCCAGTTGCTGGATTTCCGGGTCGGTGTAGTAATGCGCCACCATCACCGCGTCTCGCTCTTTCAGAAGACGTTTGATCTTCTCGCGGTAGAACTGTTTTTCGTCCTGGCTTAGCGGAACAGGTTTTGGCGGAAACGGATAGATGGCGGCTTCGGGATCAAACATCACACTCATTATGGCTTCTCGTTTTACGGGCTTAACAATATTGCCTTTCTTTTGCCTGACATAGCAAAACGCATGGCAATTGTGTTTTGTATACTAAACAAGATAGCGAATCTGGAGTGAAAAGTCACCGGGAATAGAGGTGTGGAGCATTTATAGAATTGCAGATAGCAAAAAGGCGCCTTTAGGGCGCCTTTCTACATTGGTGGGTCGTGCAGGATTCGAACCTGCGACCAATTGATTAAAAGTCAACTGCTCTACCAACTGAGCTAACGACCCCTTGCGGGATTTTTTCTTCGAAGTGGTGGGTCGTGCAGGATTCGAACCTGCGACCAATTGATTAAAAGTCAACTGCTCTACCAACTGAGCTAACGACCCATTCGGGTGCTGACTTCGAAGATTTTTACTCGGTACCACATTTAAGTGGTGGGTCGTGCAGGATGACTCGGCTTCGCCTCGCCCTTCGGGCCGTTGCTAATGCAACGTTATCCTTCACGTTTAATATCTGAGTAAGACATTAAAATTGGTGGGTCGTGCAGGATTCGAACCTGCGACCAATTGATTAAAAGTCAACTGCTCTACCAACTGAGCTAACGACCCGAGTGGTGGGTGATGACGGGCTCGAACCGCCGACCCCCTCCGTGTAAAGGAGATGCTCTACCAACTGAGCTAATCACCCACTCTGTACTATCGGAACTGCTTAAGTGGTGGGTCGTGCAGGATTCGAACCTGCGACCAATTGATTAAAAGTCAACTGCTCTACCAACTGAGCTAACGACCCACTTTTACGCTGTTTTCACGTTGTTTGATATCCCGTGGCAACGGCGGCATATATTACTGATTTAAGAATTCTGCGCAACAAAAATTTCGATGAAGATCACTTAACTGCTTACGAATCATGCTGCACGACCAGAAATAACGCGATTTCTGGTCATGCGATAATCATCCCATCGAATTCAGACGTTTTTGCGCCTGTTTGGCACCTTCGGTACCAGGGAATTTGGCGACCACCTGCTGATAAACCGCTTTGGCTTTCGCAGTGTCTCCTTTGTCCTGCATGATCACGCCAACCTTATACATCGCATCTGGCGCTTTCGGCGATTTCGGGTAATTTTTCACCACGGAGGCAAAATAGAACGCCGCATCATCCTTTTTACCCTTGTTGTAATTCAACTGACCAAGCCAGTAATTGGCATTTGGCTGGTAGGTTGAATCAGGGTATTTCTTAACAAAGTTCTGAAACGCAGCAATCGCGTCGTCCTGACGAGATTGATCCTGCACGAGGGCAATGGCCGCATTGTAATCCGTATTCGCGTCACCGCTCTGTACAGGCGCGCCTGTGGAGGCGGAAGCATCCGCAGACGGCGCGGGCGCGGATGTCGCCGCTCCGCTCTGATCGCCTGCTGCGGGTTGTGCTGCTGCACCACCACCGCTGCTGAGGCTATCTATCTGCAACAAGATTTGCTTCTGACGTTCCGCAACCTGGTTAAGCTGATACTGACTTTCCTGAATCTGACCGCGGAGTGAGTCAATATCGTTTTGGTTATCGGAAAGTTGTTGCTGGAGTTGGGTTAAAAGCTGACTGTGAGCGTTAGAAATACGCTCGAGTTGAGTGACCCGGTCTTCTACCGAGCCTGAGCCGACACTACTGATTGGTGCCTGAGCAAAAGCGGCCCAGGGGGCCGCTATTCCAACCAGTAACGACAGACTCAACAGATGATGTCTGAAGTTACTGCTCATGCCATTCTCTTAGTAAACCAGTACGGCACGACGGTTTTTGGAGTAAGCCGCTTCGTCGTGACCCAGTACTGCAGGTTTTTCTTTACCGTAAGAAACGATGGAGATCTGATCAGCAGAAACGCCTTTACCCTGCAGGTACATTTTAACAGCGTTAGCACGACGTTCACCCAGGGAGATGTTGTACTCTGGGGTACCACGTTCGTCCGCGTGACCTTCTACGGTGACTTTGTAAGATGGGTTGCTACGCAGGAAGTTAGCGTGAGCATCCAGCATCGCAGCGAAGTCAGAACGGATGTCGTATTTATCCAGATCGAAGTAAACGATGTTGTTCTGCTGCAGCTGCTGCATCTGAAGACGCGCCTGCTCTTCAGAAGACATGTTGCCATTGCCGTTCGCGTCCATACCGGTACCGGCACCCATCATGCCTTCGCCGCTCTGGTCATTGCTTGCGTTCTTGTTAGAAGAACACGCTGCGATTGCCATTACAGGCAGAGCGATCATCAGCCCCTTCAGCACTTTGTTCAGTTGCATTTCTATGATTCCTTTAGTAATCAATTAATTATTATTTACAGATACGGCGACCAGGCAGGTGATTTTACCTGTCCATCAGTGGCCGGAATACGCGCTTTGAAACGCCCATCTGTAGAAACCAGATTCAGCACAGATCCCATCCCCTGAGAAGAGCTGTAGATTACCATAGTGCCGTTAGGTGCCAGACTTGGCGTTTCATCCAGGAACGTTGACGACAGAACTTGAACGCCACCCGCTACCAGATCTTGTTTGGCAATGTGCTGCTGCCCACCGTTGGAGCTGACCATTACCATGAATTTACCGTCGCTGCTCACGTCTGCGTTCTGGTTCTGCGAACCTTCCCAGGTAATACGCTGCGGAGCACCGCCGTTGATGTTTACTTTATAGATTTGTGGACGGCCAGCCTGGTCAGAGGTAAACGCCAGGTTTTGACTGTCCGGGAACCATGAAGGTTCGGTGTTGTTGCTGCGACCATCGGTCACCTGGCGGATCTGGCCAGAGCCAATATCCATCACATACAGGTTCAGGCTACCGGTTTTAGACAGCGCAAAGGCCAGTTTAGAGCCGTCCGGAGAGAAGGAAGGCGCACCGTTGTGACGTGGGAACGACGCTACCTGACGCACAGCACCGTTAGCCAGCGTCTGGATAACCAGCGCAGAACGACCGCTCTCGAAAGTCACGTATGCCAGTTTAGAACCGTCCGGAGACCAGGCTGGAGACATCAGCGGCTGGGAAGAACGTTTCACCAGGAACTGGTTGTAGCCGTCGTAGTCAGAGACGCGCAGCTCATACGGGAACTGACCGCCGTTGGTCTGCACCACATAAGCAATACGGGTACGGAACGCACCTTTAATGCCGGTCAGTTTTTCGAACACCGCATCGCTGGCCGCGTGAGCCGCGTAGCGCAGGTACTGTTTAGTGACCTTGTAGGAGTTCTGTGCCAGAACGGTACCCGGTGCACCGCCGGTATCTACCAGCTGCCAGGCCACGTTGTAAGAGCCGTCCGGGTTAGGGGTAACCTGACCCACAACGACCGCATCAATACCCAGCGCAGACCATGCAGCAGGCTGTACTTCCTGTGCACTGCCCGGCTGCTGAGGCAGACGAGAACGATCTAACGGGTTGAATTTACCGCTGTTACGCAGGTCAGCCGCCACGATGCCACCGGCATCTTCAGGTGCAGCGCCAGGACCGGCCCACTGGAACGGAACAACACCGATTGGGCGTGCCGAGTCCACCCCCTGGGTGATCTCGATACGTACTTCTGCGTGCAGCACAGCTGCCCACAGCATTAAAAAACTAAATGCTACACGTAATGCCTGCTTCATCATATCTCCCTTATCCGGGTAACCTTACCCACGATAATTTAGCAGAATGTTAACAAACTCAAATAGACAAAACTACACGATCCTGGCTATGACAATAGTCGGTTTTCTATACTTCCCAAAGGAAAGACGATCACAGCTTAAAGTCTAGTTTGGCATCTTTTATCTTATCGTAAACAGCCTCACTCGGCGGTTTAGGAATGTTCGCCGATCTTGCTGCAGCTAACGCTGCCTGGCAAAGCGCAGGATCGCCCCCTTCAGAAGTGACGCTTTTCAACCGTCCATCTGGGGCAAGATTGATATGCAGCACGCACTGTTTGCCCTGATACAGGCCCGCATCAAACAGACGGCTTTGGATCGCCACCTGAATCTGCTTCGCATAAGCGCTGATATCTGCACCCGTTGCCCCGCCGTTGGCGCCGGAGGTCCCGCTGTCTTTAGACGGCTGACCGTTCCCTTTCGCCCCGCCACCCGCTTTTGGTGCGTTCTTACCTGAACTCAGGTCGCCCAGTAAATCGTCGACGCCGGCAGCCGCAGCCGCTTTATCTGCAGCGGCCTTTTTGGCAGCGGCTTTTTCAGCCGCAGCTTTCTTATCGGCAGCCGCTTTTTTATCTGCTGCAGCTTTCTCGGCAGCCGCTTTTTTATCTGCTGCAGCTTTTTCAGCCGCAGCCGCTTTTTCAGCCGCGGCCTTCTCGGCAGCTGCCGCTTTCTTCGCAGCGTCAGCCGCTGCTTTCTTCTCTGCTTCCTGAGCGGCTTTCTTCGCCGCTTCGGCTTCAGCTTTCTTCTGAGCGTCAGCAGCCGCTTTCTTCGCCGCTTCGGCTTCGGCTTTCTTCTGAGCATCAGCAGCGGCTTTCTTCGCGGCTTCGGCTTCAGCTTTTTTCTGGGCATCGGCAGCCGCTTTCTTCGCTGCTTCAGCCGCTAATTTTGCCTGGGCATCAGCCTTCGCTTTGGCATCCGCTGCGGCTTTAGCGGCCGCTTCTTCCGCCTGCTTTTGCTGCTCCTGCGCTTTTTTCGCGGCCTCTTCAGCTTGCTTTTGCTGTTCCGCCTGCTCTTTCGCCGCTTCCTGCGCCTGCAAACGTTCTTTCTCAAGCTGCTTCAGACGTTCCTGCTCCGCGGCCTGCTTTTCACGCAGCTCTTCCGCTTGCTGTTGCGCCTGTTTTTCACGCTGTTCTTCAGCCCGTTTTGCACTCGCCTTCTGCTGCTGTTGGCGATTATAGTTTTGCACTACCGCACCGGGATCCACCATAACGGCATCGATGGAAGACCCTCCACCGCCGCCTGATGCATCAATATGCTCATCGAACGAACTCCAGATCAGCGCTGCAAAAAGAATCACGTGCAGCACTGCGGAGACGATTATCGCTCGCTTAAGCTTGTCGTTCTGTTCGGTTGCCTTTGACACTATCGGTTCCCAAAAACTACGCGGATGATCAAATAGGTTGAGTCATTAAGCCAACTGACTTAACACCCGCACTATGTAGCAAGTTCAGCGCTTTAATAATTTCATCGTAGGGTACGTCTTTCGCGCCACCGATTAAGAAGACCGTTTTCGGATTTGACTCCAGGCGACGCTGCGCCTCAGCTATCACCTGCTCCGGTGGAAGCTGATCCATACGATCTTTTTCTACCACCACGCTGTACTGCCCTACGCCGGAAACTTCAATGATGACCGGAGGATCGTCATTGGTGCTCACCGCCTGTGATTCTGTCGCATCCGGCAGATCCACCTCCACGCTCTGGGTTATGATTGGCGCTGTTGCCATGAAGATCAGCAGCAGTACCAACAGGACGTCCAGCAGTGGAACGATATTGATTTCGGACTTGAGCTCGCGACGACCTCGTCCACGCGATCTGGCCATGGTTTACCCCTTGTTGCTCTCGGTGCTGGTAAACGCCTGACGGTGCAGAATCGCAGTGAACTCTTCCATAAAGTTGTCGTAGTTCAGTTCCAGTTTGTTCACGCGCTGGTTCAGGCGGTTGTAAGCCATTACCGCCGGGATTGCCGCAAACAGACCGATAGCGGTCGCAATCAGTGCTTCAGCGATACCGGGTGCAACCATCTGCAACGTCGCCTGCTTCACCGCACCCAGCGCGATAAAGGCGTGCATGATCCCCCATACTGTACCAAACAGGCCGATATACGGGCTGATGGAGCCGACAGTACCGAGGAAAGGAATGTGCGTTTCAAGATTTTCCAGCTCACGGTTCATGGAGATACGCATCGCACGAGAAGCGCCTTCCACAACCGCTTCCGGCGCATGGTTATTTGCGCGATGCAGGCGAGCAAACTCTTTGAAGCCGCTATAGAAAATTTGTTCGGAGCCGGTCAGGTTTTCACGGCGCCCCTGGCTCTCCTGATACAGGCGAGAAAGCTCAATACCCGACCAGAACTTATCTTCAAACGCTTCCGCTTCACGGCCAGCAGCATTGAGGATACGCGTTCTCTGGATGATGATGGCCCAGGATGCGATTGAAAAACCAATCAAAATCAACATGATAAGTTTAACCAGAAGGCTTGCCTTCAGGAACAAATCAAGGATATTCATGTCAGTCACTGCTTAAACTCCGCGACAATAGACTTAGGAAGCGCACGAGGCTTCATTATGGTTGGATCAACACAAACAATCAGTACTTCAGCTGAGTTCAGTACGGTGTTCTCTGCGTTGACTATCCGCTGCGTGAAAACCAGTGAGGTCCCGCGCATTGATGTAATTTCAGTTTGGACTTCGAGCATGTCGTCGAGTCTGGCAGGCGCAAAATACTCAAGCGTCATCTTGCGTACCACGAAGGCAACTCGCTCAGCCAACAGCACCTGTTGACTAAAGTGATGATGGCGCAGCATCTCTGTGCGTGCCCGTTCATAAAAAGCAACGTAGCTGGCGTGGTAAACCACACCACCGGCATCGGTATCTTCGTAATAGACACGAACCGGCCATCGAAACAGCGTTGTATTCACTTTACATCCCAGTAATACAAGAAAAGTTGGAGCTTTCAAACTTCGCTACTATACGCGCGGGAAAGATGGTTTGGAATGGGAGAAAGTAAACGGAGAGTAAATTTTTATGGGCTCGGGTAAGCCCATATCGTTATAGGACATTTCTTATTCAGAAGAAGAAGAAAATCAAACCGGCGAGGAGAACCAGATCGGCAATCAGCGGGCAGAAAATGCCCTGCCAGTGTACCGCTTTCGGACGAAAGCCCACGCCGTGGATCACCCCAGCACACACTGCCCACATAATGAGGAAGCCATGCCAGATTTCCAGTTCGCTGGTTTTTGCCGCGAAACGCGACGGGTCCCAGAAGATGCAGCCTGCCAGCAGTAATGCCATCACTAAAGAAAGCGCCCGTAACGGGCGCTTATCCATTACCGCGTAAAGCGTCGCGATAATGTTCATCAGTGTTTTTCTTCACCCGCTTTCGTCGCTTCAACATGCTCAAGCGCCAGGGCGGTGATGACACCAAAAGCACAGGCAAGAAGCGTCCCTAAAATCCATGCGAAATACCACATATTCAGCTCCTTACTTAGTACATAGAGTGGGTGTTGCTTTCGATATGTTCTTTGGTGATACGACCGAACATTTTCCAGTAACACCAGATGGTGTAAGCCAGAACAATCGGAACGAACACGCAAGCAACGTAAGTCATTAAGTTCAGCGTCATATGGCTGGAGGTTGCATCCCACATGGTCAGGCTAGCATTCAGCATGGTGCTGGATGGCATGACGAATGGGAACATGGCAATACCCGCCGTCAGGATGATGCACGCCAGGGTCAGCGAGGAGAACAGGAACGCCAGCGCGCCTTTCTCCAGACGAGACGTCAGCATGGTCAGCAGCGGCAGCAGTACACCCAGAGCCGGGATTGCCCACAGTGCAGGCATGTTATTGAAGTTCACCAGCCATGCGCCAGCCTGACGCGTCACTTCTTTGGTCAGCGGGTTAGACGGTGCCGTATGGTTGATCGCAGACGTCACGACATAACCATCAATACCGTACACCACCCATACGCCTGCCAGTGCGAAGCAAACCAGCGTCACCAGTGCAGCAACCTGAGCCGTCGCACGGGAACGCAGGTGCAGTTCACCCACAGTACGCATCTGCAGGTATGTTGCGCCCTGCGTGATGATCATCGCCACGCTCACCACACCCGCCAGCAGACCAAACGGATTCAGCAACTGGAAGAAGTTACCGGTGTAGTAAAGACGCATGTATTCGTCCAGGTGGAACGGTACACCCTGCAACAGGTTACCGAACGCCACGCCGATCACCAGCGGTGGAACGAAGCTACCAATGAAGATGCCCCAGTCCCACATGTTGCGCCAGCGGGTGTCTTCAATCTTGGAACGGTAGTCGAAACCGACCGGACGGAAGAATAAAGAGGCCAGCACCAGAATCATCGCCACATAGAAGCCGGAGAACGCAGCCGCGTAGACCATCGGCCAGGCAGCAAACAGCGCGCCGCCTGCGGTGATCAGCCACACCTGGTTACCGTCCCAGTGCGGGGCGATGGAGTTGATCATGATTCGACGCTCGGTGTCATTACGACCGAGGAAACGAGTGAGCATCCCCACCCCCATGTCGAAACCATCGGTGACAGCGAAACCGATCAGCAGAACGCCAATCAGCAGCCACCAGATAAAACGCAATACTTCATAATCGATCATTTGATGACTCCTGTCTTAGCGTGCCGGCTGAGTAGTCGCAGTGGACTGCTCGTAGTGATAGCGACCGGTTTTCAGGCTGCTTGGGCCAAGGCGCGCGAACTTGAACATCAGGAACAGTTCAGCCACCAGGAACAGGGTGTACAGACCGCAAATCAGCAGCATGGAGAAGATCAGGTCGCCTGCAGTCAGGGAAGAGTTCGCTACCGCCGTTGGCAGTACCTCACCAATGGCCCATGGCTGACGGCCATACTCCGCAACAAACCAGCCGGATTCGATAGCGATCCACGGCAGTGGAATACCGTACAGCGCCGTGCGCAGCAGCCATTTTTTCTCGCCGATGCGGTTACGAATGACGGACCAGAAGGAAGCCGCAATGATCAGCAGCATGATGATGCCGCAGCCCACCATGATACGGAATGCGAAGTACAGTGGCGCAACACGCGGAATCGAGTCTTTGGTCGCCATCTGGATCTGCGCTTCCGTCGCATCAGAAACGTTCGGGGTATAGCGTTTCAGCAGCAGACCGTAACCCAGATCTTTCTTCACGTCGTTGAACTGGTCACGTACCGCCTGATCGGTCGAACCGGCACGCAGCTGTTCCAGCAGCGAGTAGGCTTTCATACCGTTACGGATACGCTCTTCGTGCTGAACCATCAGCTCTTTCAGACCAGTGACCTGCTTATCAACAGAACGGGTGGCGATGATACCCAGCGCGTAAGGGATCTGAATCGCGAAGCGGTTTTCCTGCGCGTCCTGATCGGGAATACCGAACAGCGTAAAGGCAGCAGGCGCGGGTTGAGTTTCCCATTCAGCTTCGATTGCAGCCAGTTTGGTTTTCTGCACGTCACCCATTTCGTAACCGGATTCATCACCCAGAACGATAACAGAGAGGATGGCAGCCATACCGAAGCTTGCAGCGATAGCAAAGGAGCGCTTAGCAAAGGCGAAGTCACGACCGCGCAGCATGTAGTAAGAGCTGATGCCCAGAATGAACATCGCGCCGCACACGTAACCAGAAGCCACGGTGTGAACGAATTTCACCTGTGCAACCGGGTTCAGGACCAGCTCGGCAAAGCTGACCATCTCCATACGCATGGTCTCGAAGTTGAAATCAGACGCGATGGGGTTCTGCATCCAGCCGTTCGCCACCAGGATCCACAGCGCGGACAGGTTCGAACCTAATGCCACCAGCCAGGTGACGGCCATATGCTGGACTTTACCCAGACGGTCCCAGCCGAAGAAGAACAGACCTACAAAGGTGGATTCGAGGAAGAAGGCCATCAGACCTTCAATGGCCAGCGGCGCACCGAAGATGTCCCCTACATAGTGGGAATAATATGACCAGTTAGTCCCGAACTGGAACTCCATGGTCAGACCGGTGGCCACGCCCAGTGCGAAGTTGATACCAAACAACTTGCCCCAGAACTTGGTCATATCTTTATAAATCTGTTTGCCGGAGAGGACGTAAACCGTTTCCATAATGGCCAGCAGGAACGCCATACCGAGCGTCAGCGGCACAAACAGGAAGTGGTACATCGCGGTCAAGGCAAACTGTAAGCGCGACAGTTCGACTACGTCTAACATTATGACTCCTTGCTCATCGCATGAAGACTCCGAGAGTGAACCCCGTCAGAAGAGATCCACACGCATGCCCCAATACAAATTATTCGCATCCTGGTCGTCGTTATTACCCTGAAGAAGGATAAAAACGATGACGTCAGGTTACAAATAGGTTAATAAAAAACTCAAATTGATCCCGCAAATATAATACGCTGCAAAACCCTTACAATAAACAGGTTTTTATTGAATCACATTTACGTTTTTCGACGGCGATCAATTTATAGCAAAATTACCACTTTTCGGCCATTTTGATCGGGAACAATTTAGCGCTTTTCAACGCCTTTTTCCAAGGATTAAACATTGATTTAAATCAAAAACCAGCAGCAATGTTAATCATGTTTAATCGCGGTGAGAATGGTAAAAACCATGTTAAAGATATGTACATGCAAGGATGTGATAGGTTATCGAAGAAGGAAAAAATATAAACAGAAGTGATTTTTATTAACGCGAGAGAAATTGTCCTTTTCAAGCGCGACCAACAATAAAGCGTAGTCGAGCCAGATTATTTTTCCATTGCTTTTCTGCAACCCTTAGAAATTACATTTAATTTACCTTTCTCACCCCATAAGTTAACACCACGGTGTGATTATTCAATGAAAAAAGGCCGCTAATGCTGCAGCCTTTTATCACTGTTTTCAGCCGACAAGCACGCTAAAGGTGCGTGACTGTCCAGGCCTGAATACCCCTGCAATGCCCTCGCCTTCATGCTGCGCTAACACCTGTTCATTCATGTCCGTTTCGCAGCACCGTTTCACCGTCGGATTCACAGATAACGTCGCGTCACATGCGCTGGACGCTGACGGGTTAAACAGACGAAGAATAAGCTCATCACGATCTTCCGCCTTTTTGAGAGCACTGAGCACACATCCCGTTGGCGAAAGCGCTAACAAACTGTAACTTTCCGGCGTGGTAAACGGTGCGGGGTTCAGTTTCATGGCATCCCAGGGAATTTTGTTGTAGCACTGTACGGGCGTTAACCACGATTTAGACTGCTGCGCGACACCCGCATTTTCCGGCGTACCGCTGAAACTGAAGAGACTAAAGCGACAGCTTAACGCGCCCCGAACCTGGGAGTCAGGAACGGGCAGTTTGATCCCTGATGGTCTGCCGGGACGCAACAGCAAATCTTCTTTGCCGAGTAGCCCCACGCCACGCAACAAGGTTACGGCAAAGGCTTTTTTATCCTCGCCCACCACTTCAAATTCGCGCAGTCCCTCGGTGAACAGCGCCAGCCCGTTTCGTTTCTCCTGCAGGACGGCGTAATTGAGTAAGTTCCAGACGGGAACCGGCGCTTCTTTCCAGCCCTCCTCCTGCCAGTTTTGCATGGCGGGATCCTGCGCAGCACGCGTGACCGTACCAAACTGCGTATCCGCTAATACCTCCTGAGTTGTAAACGGCGTTGGGATCAGCACGCGAACGCGGTGGTCGTCAGCCTGATTGTCCAGACGAACCGCCACATCAATGCGTCTGCTGTTGTGGCTAAGCGTGATTTCACACTCAGCGCTGAGAGAACCGTTCCTCTGGCGCGCCGTGCGTTCGGCCAGATTAGCCGGAACAGCGATCCGATGACGGATCACCGCCCTGCTCTGCCAGCCTTCATGCGTCACCTCAACCTTATGCTCGCCCTGTGCTGAAGTGAGCCTCCACTCTTCCCGGGCAGGCGAGTAGTCGTACTCATCGCCATCATCCGAACTCTCTTCGATTTCCAGTACGCGGTCATAAATCAGCCCGGTTTCTTTGTCACGCAGGCGCAGCGTGCCGTCTTCATTGAAATCAACCTGCCAGAACGCATTTTCAAGTAAGGATTCTGTGTTTTTCACCGCTGCGTGCTGCTTCCCGGCCACGTTCGGTTCGATAAACAACGTACGGTACCCCATCGACGGCAGTATCTGGCTGAGCTGAATATCAAACTCCATAAACGGTTCGTAATTGCCGTAATGGACAATCTGTCGGTCGATGAGACCGGGGTCGAGTTCGCGTGCGCTGCGAATGAAATACGGAATCTCATTGCCTTTATCATCCCGCAGACGGAACTGGCTGGCACGCAGTCGGATGGTGGTGTTCATCACCTCTTCACGCGGCCAGGGCATCAGGTTGAACATCACCAGCTTATCGGCATCGCTTTGCGGCATGTTGTCGACAATCTTGCGCATATAGAAACGCACCAGGTTGTCTGCCATGTCTTCAGCCAGTTCGAAGCGGGAGACAATCTCACGATGCACTTTGTCGCTGCAGCAGCAACCGATGCTGTCGTGAGCGTGGTTTTTGAGGATCTCTTTCCACATTTTCTCCAGCAGACCGTGGTGGTAATCGAAGCCCAGCGTCCAGGCAAGGGTCGCCAGCGGCTCGAGGATATTGACAATTTTGTTCTCAATACGCGCATGGGCGATTTTGATGTCCATGCGCGTAGAGCCGATTGTCCGGTGAACGCGCATGTATTTCCCGTCGATAAACTCCCCTTTTACCGTCGCCAGTTCATCGCGGTGCGCATCGATGTGGTCAAATACCTCTTCGAACCGACTCATCACAAACTGACGCTGGGGATAGATTTCTCGCAGCTTGTCCATTACTGCAAAAATATTCTGCTGCAGCGGCATCTGATCGTGACCGTTGGGCAGCAAAATCTCTTTGGTGACGGAGGCGCTTTCCAGCACCTCGAGATAGCTGTCGAGCCGCTTTCGCAGCCCCGCTTCGTCCTCCGGTAAGTACTTACCAATCGCGTAGCCCAGCGGCAGTACCTGTGCCGTCACTTCGCTGCCGTCCTGGCTCTGCCAGAGAAATTCCGTTTTATCGGTTCCGTGTCGTTCCGAGCAGCCGCGCCAGAACATGGTCCGCGTTATGCCAAACCCGTTATAAATATGCGGAAGCTGACCGGACATACCAAATGAATCCGGCAGATAGCCGATTTTCATCGGCTCGCCGAACGCCATACAGTCGCGAATGCCATACATAAGGTTGCGGACGATCGACTCGCCGCTGACGAGGGTGGTATCAGTCTGGGTATACCAGGGGCCAATAATCAGTTTTCCGCGCTCGACAAGGGCCTTCACGCGCGCGCGGTTTTCAGGCACGACGGCAAAATAATCCTCCAGCACCGCCGTCTGCCCATCAAGGACGTAATATTTATACTCGTCATCCTGCTCCAGGCGGGTCAGGATCTCTTCCATATTATTGACCAGAAGAATACGTGACTCTTCGGTGGTGAAATACCACTCACGGTCCCAGTGCATATGCGGTGTGATATGAACGCGAGATACAGCTTTCATCTTCGTTTCCTGTGTGTGAGTTTTTACCGTATGGCGTCTTCAGTGACGTAGTTGCCCTTTTTTACCGCCTGGCGTCGCCAGAGCAGCAGAATAAACGTGGAGATAGCGGCCCCCAGCAGCGCCGCGCCAAACCAGCCCGCCGCGGCAACCACACCGGTCAGCCCTGCGTCGTGAAGTAAAAAGAGAGAGAAAATACCCGCCCCCGGGGTAGACAGCCCGATCCCCATCGCCCCAACAATCGCGCCGGTTACCATGGAGCCGAGCACAAAGGAGCCAATGACGCGAAGGGGATCTTCTATCGCCATCGGAATCGCCCCTTCGGTAATGCCCGCGAGTCCGAGCAGCCACGTTGATTTACCGGTTTCAATTTCAAACGGTTTAAACAGTCCCGGAGCCAGCATCGTTGACGCCGTCACGGTAAAGGCCGAGACCATTTTGACGGAGGCAAAGATGGCATAGGGACCGTATACGCCGTTCGCCATCGCGCCCAGGCAAAACGCGTAAGAGGCTTTGTTGACCGGCCCGCCCAAATCAAATGAACACATAAAGCCGAGGATCGCCCCCAGGAGCAGCGCATTCGCACCGGACAGACCATTAAGCCAGACGGTGAGCGTGTTATTAAGCCAGGCCACCGGTTCGCCGATCACAAACAGCATCAGGCTACCCGCCCCCAGCACGCCAATGACCGGATAGAGATAAAAGGTTAAAAAGCCGTTATAGCGGCTACTCAGGCGGATGTGATTTTTCACCCAGCGCATCAGGTAACCCGCGATCAGGCCGCCCACGATAGCCCCCAGAAAACCGGAGCCGATCATATTGGCAGCAAGACCGGCAGCAAATCCCGGTGTCAGCGCGGGTTTATCCGCCAGCGAGTAAGCGGTATACGCGGCCAGAACGGGAACCATCAAAATTCCGAGCATGCCGCCGCCAAGCTTGCGGTACATCCACAGCCACGAGTTTTCCTGGTCGAACAAGTGCTGCAAGCCCAGGATTTGCGCCAGCAGTACCGACACGGCCAGCACCGTACCGCCAGCGACGATCAGCGGCACCGCAAAGGAGATCCCGCTGAGGAGCGCCTGTTTGAGCTCACTTTTTACGCCCGTTTTCGTTTCGGTATCGACATACTCATGACCCGCATCGGATGAAGGCCGTAGCGCCAGCGCGCGCTCAATTAGCGCTTCAGCATGGCGCAGGGGCTCCGCAACGGGGACGGAAATCGCGGGGATCCCCTGAAAACGCTCACGCTCTTTGATCGCCACGTCTGCGGCAAAAATGCATGCTTTCGCCTCCTTCAACTGCTGCGCAGTGATGCGCCCCTCAATGCCGTTCGCCCCCTGCTTTTCGACCACCACGTTGACGCCCAGCCTGCGTCCCGCTTTTTCCAGGTATTCCGCAGCCATATAGGTATGCGCAATTCCAGCCGGACAGGCGGTAACGCAAACGATCGTCGGGGCATTCACCGCAACGGCGGCCTCTTGCGCTTCAGGGGTCGCTTCCAGGGCAGCAAGCACATCTTCCGCCGTGGTGGCTGCCATCACGCGCGCCCGGAGATCGTCATCCGCTAGGCGAGACGTCAGTTCCGTCAGTACCTGAATATGTGTCGACCCCGCTTCGGCAGGAGGAATGGCGAGAAGAAAAATCAGCTCAACCTCTTCCGGTCCGTCCACGCCTTCCCACTCCAGCGGTTCGCGCAGCGTTGCCACGGCGAAGGCCGCTTCTCTCACGACGGCTGATTTTCCGTGGGGCACCGCCAGCCCTTCGCCCAGGGCGGTGGGGCCAAGCGATTCCCGATGGAAAACTTCTTTAAGAAAAGCATCGGCATCAGCGATTTTGCCCAGCGCCACCAGACGTGTCGCAAGCTGACGGATTGCCTCATCCCGGCAGGAAAACCGCGCCTGAACGCAAACTGCACGCGGATCGGTCAGGGTCGTCAGGTTCATAGTGATCCTCACATTTAGATCGTTATTGTCTGGGATGGATTCTGGCAGATCTTATAATACATGTATGTGATCACTTTCACTAATAAGCCAATTTGTATTTTATTTGTATTATTTACAAATCATCAGTTGAATGCATAATTCCCTGAAAAGGTATTAAGCAGGCGCAATCAAATGGGTAATAAACCGATGTACCGGCAGATAGCCGATGCGTTTCGCGAGAAAATTAACGCCGGGGAGTTAAAACCCGGTGACGCGCTCCCGACGGAGTCCAGCCTTCAGGAGACGTTCAGCGTTAGCCGTGTCACCGTCCGGCAGGCCCTGAAACTGCTGGCTGATGAGCAGATTATCGAAAGCATTCAGGGCAGCGGCTCTTATGTAAAAGAGGAACGCGTAAATTACGATATCTACCAGCTCACCGGTTTTTACGAAAAGCTGGCGGACCGAAACGTCGATACGCACAGTGATGTTAAAATTTTTGAAGTGGTGAAAGCCGATGAGCGGCTTGCGGCAACGCTGGCCATCAATCCGGAGGATAAAGTCTGGCACGTGAAGCGCGTACGCTTCATCAAGCAGAAGCCGGTTAACCTGGAAGAGACATGGATGCCGCTGGCAATGTTCCCCGACCTCACCTGGGACGTGATGGAAAATTCGAAATACCACTACGTCGAGCAGATCAAAAAGATGGTTATCGATCGCAGCGAGCAGGAGCTGGTGCCGATCATGCCATCAGAGGAGGCGATCGCCGCGCTGGCGCTCGATCCGGCCAAACCGATCCTGGAAAAAGCCTCCCGCGGTTTCCTGAAGGACGGACGGGTATTTGAATACAGTCGCAACGTCTTCAATACCGACGATTACAAGTTCACGCTCGTTGCCAAACGCAGGCAATAAAAAAGGCCGCTTTTCAGCGGCCAACCATGTCGAAACGGACATTTTTTTACTTCAACGCTCCCCTGTCGGGGAGCAGAGAGGACTTACTTAATGATGGATTTCAGTGCTTCGCCGATATCCGCCAGGCTGCGAACGGTTTTCACGCCTGCGGCTTCGAGCGCTGCGAATTTCTCGTCAGCCGTACCTTTACCACCGGCGATGATCGCCCCTGCGTGACCCATACGCTTGCCTTTCGGCGCGGTCACACCCGCGATGTAACCGACAACCGGCTTGGTCACGTGTTCTTTGATGTAAGCAGCCGCTTCTTCTTCCGCGCTACCACCGATCTCACCAATCATCACGATCGCTTCGGTCTGTGGATCTTCCTGGAACAGTTTCAGGATGTCGATGAAGTTAGAGCCCGGGATCGGGTCACCGCCGATGCCCACACAGGTGGACTGGCCGAAGCCGTAATCGGTGGTCTGCTTAACGGCTTCATAGGTCAGGGTACCGGAACGGGACACGATGCCCACTTTGCCCGGCTTGTGGATGTGACCCGGCATGATGCCGATTTTGCATTCGCCTGGCGTGATAACACCCGGGCAGTTCGGGCCGATCATGCGCACGCCAGCTTCATCCAGCTTCACTTTCACGGTCAGCATATCCAGCGTCGGGATACCTTCAGTGATGGTGATGATCAGTTTGATGCCCGCATCGATCGCTTCCAGAATGGAGTCTTTGCAGAACGGTGCCGGAACGTAGATAACGGTCGCGGTTGCGCCCGTCGCTTCTACGGCTTCACGCACGGTGTTGAACACCGGCAGGCCCAGGTGCGTGGTGCCACCTTTACCTGGCGTGACGCCGCCAACCATCTGCGTGCCGTAGGCAATCGCCTGTTCGGAGTGGAAAGTCCCCTGGCTACCGGTGAAGCCCTGGCAGATAACCTTGGTATCTTTATTAATTAAAACTGACATTATTTCCCCTCCACTGCGGCAACAACCTGCTGAGCTGCATCCGTCAGACTTTTCGCTGCAATAATATTCAGGCCGCTGTCAGCCAGTTTTTTCGCGCCGAGTTCAGCGTTGTTACCTTCCAGACGTACAACCACCGGAACGTTAACACCCACTTCTTCTACCGCACCAATGATACCGTCGGCGATCAGGTCGCAACGAACGATGCCGCCGAAGATGTTAACCAGAACCGCTTTAACATTGTCGTCAGAGAGGATGATTTTGAACGCTTCGGTCACGCGCTCTTTGGTTGCGCCACCGCCCACGTCGAGGAAGTTCGCTGGCTCACCACCGTGCAGCTTAACGATGTCCATGGTGCCCATTGCCAGGCCCGCACCGTTGACCATACAGCCGATGTTGCCGTCCAGCGCCACGTAGTTCAGCTCCCACTGTGCAGCCTGTGCTTCACGCGGGTCTTCCTGAGACTGGTCGCGCATTTCGCGCAGATCCGGCTGGCGGAACAGCGCGTTGCCGTCAGCGCCCAGTTTGCCGTCGAGGCAGATCAGATCGCCCTGGGTGGTGATCACCAGCGGGTTGATCTCGATCAGCGCCAGGTCGCGCTCCAGGAAGATAGTCGCCAGACCCATGAAGATCTTGGTGAACTGCTGAACCAGCTTGCCTTCCAGACCCAGTTTGAACGCCAGCTCGCGACCCTGGTAAGGCATTGGGCCTGCCAGCGGATCGATCGCCACTTTGTGGATCAGATGTGGCGTTTCTTCCGCCACTTTTTCGATTTCCACGCCGCCTTCGGTAGACGCCATGAACACCACGCGACGGGAGCTACGGTCAACAACCGCGCCCAGGTACAGCTCTTTAGCGATATCGGTCGCTGCTTCAACCAGGATCTGGTTAACCGGCTGGCCGTTCGCATCTGTCTGGTAGGTCACCAGACGTTTGCCGAGCCAATGTTCAGCAAACGCACGAATCTCTTCTTTGCTCTTAACAACCTTCACACCGCCCGCTTTACCACGGCCACCAGCGTGAACCTGACATTTAACTACCCACGGGCCGGAACCGATTTTAGATGCGGCTTCTTCTGCTTCACGCGGGGTAGTACAGGCATAACCCACCGGAGCCGGTAAGCCATACCGGGCAAACAGCTGTTTGGCCTGATATTCATGTAAGTTCATGTGTTCTATCCATCCTTCAGGTAATCGTTAGGTAGTGCTTTTAGTGGCCCGGCAGCCATACGCCGCCGGGCAAGACTGCAAAACTAGACGTCCAGCAGCAGACGCGTTGGATCTTCCAGCAGCTCTTTAATGGCAACCAGGAAGCCCACGGACTCGCGGCCGTCGATCAGGCGGTGATCGTAAGAGAGCGCCAGGTACATCATTGGCAGGATCTCAACTTTACCGTCTACCGCCATCGGACGATCTTTAATGGCATGCATACCCAGGATCGCGCTCTGCGGCGGGTTAATGATCGGGGTAGACATCAGCGAGCCGAATACGCCGCCGTTGGTAATGGTGAAGTTACCGCCGGTCAGGTCGTCTACGGTCAGCTTGCCGTCGCGGCCTTTAACAGCCAGCTCTTTGATATTTTTCTCGATGTCAGCCATACCCAGGGTATCCACATCACGCAGAACCGGGGTGACCAGACCACGTGGGGTAGAAACCGCCATGCTGACGTCGAAATAGTTGTGGTAAACCACGTCATCGCCATCGATGGACGCGTTCACTTCCGGGTAGCGTTTCAGCGCTTCAACGACAGCCTTCACGTAGAAGGACATAAAGCCCAGACGGATACCGTGACGTTTTTCAAACGCGTCACCGTACTGCTTACGCAGGTCCATGATTGGCTTCATGTTCACTTCGTTGAAGGTGGTCAGCATCGCGGTGGAGTTTTTCGCTTCCAGCAGACGCTCGGCCACGCGCTTACGCAGGCGCGTCATTGGGACGCGTTTTTCGCTGCGGGCACCCAGAGCAGGCTGAGCTGCTGCTGGCGCTGCCGCAGGGGCTTTCGCTTCTGCCTGAGCAGGTGCTTTCGCCAGGTGCTTGTCGATGTCTTCACGCGTCAGACGGCCACCCACACCGGTGCCTTTGATGGCAGCCGGGTCAAGGCTATGTTCAGCCAGCAGGCGACGGATCGCCGGGCTGAGGGCGTCGTTAGACTGTTCTTCCAGAGAAGCCTGCTGGCGCTGAGCCGGCGTAGAGGCTTTCTCTTCAGACTTGGCGCTGGACTCTTTACCCGCGCTGTTGCCTTCACGCAGGCGACCCAGGATCTGACGAGAGGTGACGGTCGTACCTTCATCTTCCAGCACCGCGTCCAGTACGCCATCCGCCGAAGCCGGTACTTCCAGTACCACTTTGTCAGTTTCGATTTCTACCAGCACTTCATCGCGCTTAACGGCATCGCCTGGTTTTTTGTGCCAGGTAGCGACGGTCGCATCTGCTACAGATTCAGGCAGGTCGGGAACAAGAATATCTACGCTACTCATTATGTATCCTTTAATTAATCGACGTTCAGCGCGTCATTGACCAGATCTTGTTGCTGCTTCTGGTGAACGGACATATACCCTACCGCCGGAGAGGCGGAGGCCGGGCGACCTGCGTAACGCAGAGCGGACCCAAATGGAATCACTTCACGGAAATGATGCTGGCTGCAGTACCATGCGCCCTGGTTAAGCGGCTCTTCCTGGCACCAGACAAAATCATGAACGTGAGCGTAAGGTTTCAGCACTTCCTGCATCGCCTGATGCGGGAACGGATAAAGCTGTTCGATACGCACGATGGCGACATCTTTCTGATCGTTCTTACGGCGCTGTTCCAGCAGGTCGTAATAAACCTTACCAGAACACATCACCACACGCTTCACGGCCTGCGGATCCAGCTCGTCAATCTCACCGATGGCTGGCAGGAAGGTGCCGTTTGCCAGCTCATCCAGGCTGGATACCGCCAGCGGATGGCGCAGCAGGGATTTCGGAGACATGACCACCAGCGGACGGCGCATACCGCGCAGTGCCTGACGACGCAGCATGTGGTAGACCTGAGCCGGAGTGGACGGCACGCAAACCTGCATGTTCTGCTCAGCGCAAAGTTGCAGATAGCGTTCCAGACGCGCGGAGGAGTGCTCCGGACCCTGGCCTTCATAACCGTGCGGCAGCAGCATGACCAGACCACACATGCGGCCCCACTTCTGCTCGCCGGAGGAGATGAACTGGTCGATAACGACCTGCGCACCGTTCGCGAAGTCACCGAACTGCGCTTCCCAGATGGTCAGGGTGCGTGGTTCAGCGGTGGCGTAGCCGTATTCGAAGGCCAGTACCGCTTCTTCAGACAGTACGGAGTCCCAGACCTTGAACTGGCCCTGACCGTTGTGGACGTGCTGCAGTGGGGTATAGGTTGAACCGTTAGACTGATTGTGAACCACCGCGTGACGGTGGAAGAAGGTGCCACGGCCCGCATCTTCGCCGGACAGACGCACGGGAATGCCTTCGTCAACCAGCGTTGCATAAGCCAGCGTTTCCGCGCCACCCCAGTCAAACAGCTTCTCACCTGCTGCCATGGACTGACGGTCAGCATAGATTTTCGCCACGCGAGACTGCATCTCGATAGCGTCTGGTACGGTGCTGATGCGTTTAGCCAGCTCCTGCAGACGCTTCATCTCAACCTTGTTCGGGTAGCTCTCATCCCACTCGTGGTTGAGGTACGGCGACCAGGTAAAGGAGTGCATGTTCATCGGACGCAGCTCTTTCACTACGCATTCACCCGCATCCAGCGCATCGCGGTAGAGGTTGACCAGTTCGGTCGCATCTTCCAGCGTCGCCACTTTTTCGCTTTCCAGCTTGTCAGCATAGATTTTGCGTGGCGTCGGGTGTTTTTTGATTTTCTGATACATCAGCGGCTGGGTTGCACTTGGCTCATCCGCTTCGTTGTGGCCGTGACGGCGGTAGCAGAAGAGGTCAATGAACACATCGCGTTTGAAGGTATTACGGAAGTCCAGCGCCAGACGGGTAACGAAAGCGACAGCTTCCGGATCGTCCGCGTTCACGTGGAAGATCGGCGCCTGAACCATTTTACCGATGTCGGTACAGTATGGTGTAGAGCGGGCATCCAGCGGGTTAGAGGTGGTGAAGCCCACCTGGTTGTTGATCACGATGCGAACAGTACCGCCCACTTCATAACCACGCGCTTTCGACATGTTCAGGGTTTCCTGAACCACGCCCTGCCCGGTTACCGCCGCATCACCGTGAATGGTGATTGGCAGCACTTTGTTGCTGCTTGGCTCGTCCAGACGATCCAGACGCGCACGCACGGAACCGATAACCACCGGGCTGACGATCTCCAGGTGTGACGGGTTAAACGCCAGCGCCAGGTGAACCAGACCGCCTTCGGTTTCGATATCAGACGAGAAGCCCATGTGGTACTTCACGTCGCCGGTGCCGAGGTGCTCTTTATGTTTGCCCGCAAATTCGTCGAACAGGTCCTGCGGTTTTTTACCCAGCACGTTGACCAGGACGTTCAGACGACCACGGTGCGCCATGCCCAGTACCACTTCACGGGTACCGCTCTTGCCTGCATGACGAATCAGCTCTTTCAGCATCGGCACCAGCGCGTCGCCGCCTTCCAGCGAGAAGCGTTTTGCGCCCGGGAATTTCGCGCCCAGATAGCGCTCAAGGCCCTCTGCTGCAGTCAGTTCGCCAAGGAAACGTTTTTTCTCGTCTGCTGAGAAATTCGCATGGCCCGCTACGGATTCGATGCGCTGCTGGATCCAGCGTTTCTCTTCGGTAGAGGTAATGTGCATGTATTCCGCGCCGATGGAGCCGCAGTAGGTTTGCTTGAGCGCATCAATAAGTTCGCCCAGCTTCATCGTGTCTTTGCCGATGGCAAAAGAACCTACGTTAAAGCTTTCCTGGAAATCGGCCTCGGTCAGATCGTGATACGCCGGATCGAGATCGGCCACACGTTCTTGCTGCCACAGTCCCAGCGGATCGAGATTCGCATGCTGGTGACCACGGAAGCGATAAGCGTTGATAAGCTGCAGGACTTTAACCTGCTTCGCATTGGTGTCAGGGTCGGAAATCGCAGAAGAGTAACGTGAGGCATCCTTCGCCAGACGACGGAAATAATCACGTGTTTTGGAATGGAATTGATCCGGTTTGACCCCTGTGCCAGGCAACTGCTGGAACATGGAACGCCAGTTTGCGTCCACTGAGTCAGGATCGGTTAAGAAGTCTTCATAGAGCTGTTCAATCCAGCTCTGGTTCGCACCAGAAAGGAAAGAAGAGTCCAGCCAGGCTTTCATTGCGCCGTTCTGCATCGTGATCCCTTAAGCATTTTTATGCTTACTTTCGCCGTAGAAACTACCACGCACACCACGTGTACGTGCCGGGGTTCACCTGCGAGCTCTTTTCATTTGGCCCGCGAAGGAACCTTTAGAAACTGTCTAAACTTCAGGGCAGTTTTTAAAGGTTTCTGCAATTTTCCCGGTGGCGCTACGCTTACCGGGCCTACTGTTACGTAGGCCGGATAAGCGCAGCGCCATCCGGCGTTTTTACTTACGCACTGCGCTGCAGCAGCATCGACTTAATATGGCCGATGGCGCGCGTCGGGTTCAGTCCCTTCGGACATACACTGACGCAGTTCATGATGCTATGGCAGCGGAATACGCTGAAAGCGTCACTCAGTCCTTCCAGACGACTCTCGGTTTCGGTGTCGCGGCTATCGATCAGGAAGCGATAGGCAGCCAGCAGACCGGCCGGGCCGATAAACTTGTCCGGGTTCCACCAGAACGACGGACAGGACGTTGAACAACATGCGCAGAGAATACACTCGTACAACCCATCGAGTTTTTCACGCTGCTCAGGAGACTGTAAGTGCTCGCGAGCGGGTGGATTTTGCCCATTATTCAATAAGTAAGGCTTAATCTTCTCATATTGTGCATAGAATTGCCCCATGTCTACCACCAAATCACGCACGACCGGCAGGCCTGGCAGAGGACGGATAACAATTTTCTGACCAGGACGCTGCAACGCGGAAATGGGCGTGATGCAGGCCAGGCCATTTTTGCCGTTCATGTTCACGCCATCAGAGCCGCAGACCCCTTCACGGCAGGAGCGACGGAACGACAGTGTCGGATCTTTTTCTTTCAGCTGGATTAACGCATCCAGCAGCATCATGTCGCGACCTTCTTCCGCTTCCAGGGTGTAGTCCTGCATACGCGGAGCATCATCAACATCCGGGTTATAACGATAAACTGAGAATTCGAGTTTCATTATCCTGTCTCCGCATTAGTAAGTACGAATCTTCGGCGGGAACGCCGGACGCAGTTTCGGTTCCATGTTGACGCTACGACGCGTCATGGATTCCGACTCTGGCAGATACAGGGAATGGCACAGCCAGTTTTCGTCATCACGATCCGGGAAGTCGAAGCGGCTATGCGCGCCACGGCTCTCGGTACGGAAGTTTGCCGACATCGCGGTCGCGAATGCGGTTTCCATCAGGTTATCCAGCTCCAGGCATTCAACGCGCTGGGTGTTGAACTCGCTGGAGGTGTCATCCAGACGGGCATTTTTCAGACGCTCGCGGATCGCTTTCAACTGCTCAAGACCTTTGGCCATTGCGTCACCTTCGCGGAATACCGAGAAGTTATGCTGCATGCATTCCTGGAGTGCTTTACGGATTTCCACCGGATCTTCGCCGTTACGGTTGCCGTTCCAGCGGTTGAGGCGCTCAAGAGAGGCATCAATTTCGTCGTCGGTCGCGTCACGCAGCGCGCCCTGCTCGGCAATGGATTCCTGCAGATGCAGACCAACTGCACGGCCGAATACCACCAGGTCCAGCAGCGAGTTGCCGCCGAGACGGTTTGCGCCGTGAACGGATACGCAGGCAATTTCACCTACGGCGAACAGGCCAGGAATAACCACATCTTCACCCTGCTCGTTCACGGTCAACGCCTGACCGGTCACTTTGGTCGGAATACCGCCCATCATGTAGTGGCAGGTTGGGATAACAGGAATTGGCTCTTTCACCGGGTCGACGTGTGCGAAGGTACGAGACAGCTCCAGAATGCCCGGCAGACGGGATTCCAGCACCTCTTTACCCAGATGGTCGAGTTTCAGCTTCGCGTGTGGACCCCATGGGCCATCACAGCCGCGGCCTTCACGGATTTCGATCATGATGGAACGCGCCACCACGTCACGACCCGCCAGGTCTTTCGCATTCGGGGCATAACGCTCCATGAAGCGTTCGCCGTGTTTGTTCAGCAGGTAGCCGCCTTCACCACGGCAGCCTTCTGTTACCAGAACGCCGGCACCGGCGATACCGGTTGGGTGGAACTGCCACATTTCCATATCCTGAACCGGCACGCCTGCGCGGATTGCCATGCCAACACCGTCACCGGTGTTGATGTGGGCGTTGGTGGTGGACTGGTAAATACGGCCTGCACCGCCGGTGGCCAGCACGGTTGCGCGGGCTTTGAAGTAAACGACTTCACCGGTTTCGATACACAGCGCGGTACAACCGACCACTGCGCCATCGGCATTTTTCACCAGATCCAGCGCATACCACTCGGAGAAGATGGTGGTGTGGTTTTTCAGGTTCTGCTGATATAGGGTGTGCAGCAGTGCGTGGCCGGTACGGTCAGCCGCCGCTGCGGTACGTGCCGCCTGCTCGCCGCCGAAGTTTTTCGACTGGCCGCCAAACGGACGCTGATAGATGGTGCCGTTTTCCAGACGGGAGAACGGCAGCCCCATGTGGTCCAGCTCCAGAATCGCTTCCGGGCCGGTCTTACACATATATTCGATGGCATCCTGGTCGCCGATGTAGTCGGAACCTTTTACCGTGTCGTACATGTGCCATTCCCAGTTATCTTCATGGGAGTTACCCAGCGCAACGGTAATACCGCCCTGCGCGGATACTGTGTGGGAACGGGTCGGGAACACTTTAGAGAGCAGCGCACAGGTCTGACCGCTCTGGGAAATTTGCAGTGCGGCACGCATACCTGCGCCACCGGCACCAATCACAACAGCATCAAATTCTCTGACTGGCAGTTTCATTACACACCCCACACCACAACGAATCCATAAATAACGTAAACCACCAGTGCAACGACAATGGCCAGCTGCAGAGGAAGGCGAATCGCCAGCGGTTTAACGTAATCGGTCAACACCTGCCACATACCAATCCACGCATGAATAAGGATGGAGAACAGCGCCAGCAGGGTGAACACTTTGGTGAAGGCGGATCCGAAGAACCCACTCCAGATTTCCCACGTCAGCGTACCGCTGGTCGCGAAGAAACCAATCATATAGATGATGTAAAGGGTGAGAACGATGGCGGTAGCACGGACAAGAATGAAGTCATGTACGCCGTTGCGTCCTAATGCGGAGGCGTTGCTTACCATACGAGAACTCCTGCGAGAAGTGAAAGCACGACAGTAATCACAAATGAAATGTTAGCGGAGCGTTTCCCGGCTTCGAACGTCTCTTCCAGGTAGCCAAAGTCCATCAGCATATGACGAACACCCACGACGACGTGGTACGCCAGCGCGGTCAGAATGCCCCACATGATGAATTTCACGAAGAAGCTGTTCATGATGGCAGAGGCCTGGAGGAATCCTTCAGGGGAGGAGAGGCTGGTACCCAGTAACCACAGCAGAATGCCGACCGCCACAAACGTAATTACACCTGAAACACGGTGCAGAATGGACGCTATTGCTGTTACGGGGAACCGGATCGTTTTCAGATCCAGATTGACAGGTCTTTGTTTTTTCACATTTCTTATCATGAATAACGCCCACATGCTGTTCTTATTGTTTCCTTCCTCCGGACTGCGATGCGGGTCAAGCAGCGTTCCTTTTCTATAACTGCGCGTCATGCAAAACAATGCTTCCAGATGCTTCAACGACACATTACAACGCTGGGTGGCTCGGGATTGCAGGGTGTTCCGGAGACCTGGCGGCAGTATAGGCCGTTCACAAAATCATTACAATTAACCTACATACAGTTTGTCGGGTTTTCTCTGGAACAGTGATCAGGGTCACGATAACAACATCTTTTTAATTTTTAATCATCTGATTTGACAAATGTTAAACAATATTGTTACAAACGTCATCAGAAAAGGCATATAATGCGCAAAAGTTATGAGGTCTCTCTTTCACCTGACAAATAGTTATGTAACAGTGTGATGGTATTGACCGAAGTTATCAGGACAGTTATTAGTGATATACAGGTTTGAATAATTCGGACTGCAAAAACGCTGATTTGCTGTTGTTTCACTGATATTTCATTCGTTTACCTGCAAGGCGCCATAGCTCTGTACCCTGGTTTGTCCTCGTGAGCTGAGCGGTAAGCCAAATAACAATCTGGTAACGGTGATTAACAGCTGAAAGCAAATCCGGTAAAGCGCAGTCTTAAGCATAAGGCGCTAAGGAGACCGTAAATGGCTGATACAAAGGCAAAACTCACCCTCAACGGTGGTGATGCTATTGAACTGGATGTGCTAAAAGGCACGCTCGGTCAGGATGTTATTGATATCCGTACGCTGGGTTCCAAAGGAGTATTTACCTTTGACCCTGGATTTACCTCTACCGCATCTTGCGAATCCAAAATCACCTACATTGACGGTGACGAAGGTATCCTGCTCCATCGCGGCTTCCCCATCGATCAGTTAGCCACCGAATCCAACTATCTGGAAGTGTGCTACATCCTGCTGAACGGCGAAAAGCCAACGCAGGCGCAGTACGATGAATTCAAAACCACCGTCACCCGTCACACCATGATCCATGAGCAGATTACCCGTCTGTTCCATGCGTTCCGTCGTGACTCTCACCCGATGGCGGTGATGTGCGGGATTACCGGTGCGCTGGCGGCGTTCTACCACGACTCCCTTGACGTGAATAACCCGCGTCACCGTGATATCGCGGCGTTCCGTCTGCTGTCCAAAATGCCTACCATGGCGGCGATGTGTTACAAATACTCCATCGGCCAGCCGTTTGTGTATCCACGTAACGACCTCTCCTACGCCGGTAACTTCCTGCGCATGATGTTCTCCACGCCGTGCGAAGAGTACGAAGTGAACCCGGTGCTGGAACGCGCAATGGACCGTATCCTGATCCTGCACGCTGACCACGAACAGAACGCTTCCACCTCTACCGTCCGTACCGCGGGCTCTTCAGGCGCGAACCCGTTCGCCTGTATCGCTGCGGGCATCGCCTCCCTGTGGGGACCGGCGCACGGCGGTGCGAACGAAGCGGCACTGAAGATGCTGGAAGAGATCAGCACCGTTGAGCACATTCCTGAATTCGTGCGTCGCGCGAAAGACAAGAATGACTCCTTCCGCCTGATGGGCTTCGGTCACCGTGTTTACAAAAACTATGACCCACGCGCCACCGTGATGCGTGAAACCTGCCACGAAGTGCTGAAAGAACTGGGTACCAAAGATGATCTGCTGGAAGTGGCGATGGAGCTGGAACACATCGCGCTGAACGACCCGTACTTCATCGAGAAGAAACTCTACCCGAACGTCGACTTCTACTCCGGTATCATTCTGAAAGCGATGGGTATTCCGTCTTCCATGTTCACCGTAATCTTCGCCATGGCCCGTACCGTAGGCTGGATTGCGCACTGGAACGAAATGCACAGCGAAGGCATGAAAATCGCCCGTCCTCGTCAGCTGTATACCGGCTACGAGCAGCGTGATTTTAAGTCTGATATTAAGCGCTAAAAACAAGCCCGGTGGCGCTCACGCTTACCGGGCCTACAAGTGCGAAATGTAGGCCGGGTAAGGCGTAGCCGCCACCCGGCTTTTTTACATCTGGCACCCGGGACACCAGTAAAACGGTCTTGAGGAAAGCATTGTCCTCTCTATAATCCCGCCACATCGCTCGCACTTTTTCCCCGCCCGATGAAACACCTTAAACCGGAACAGCGCCCCGTGATGCCTGTTCTCATCTACCACGCCGCGCGTCGTGTAGGATAAACGCGGAATGTCCAGCAGCGCATGGGACAGCGCTTCCAGCTGTTCATCGCTGAGCTGCGAAGCTTTATGCTGCGGCGCCAGCCCGGCTTCCCAAAGGATTTCCACCCGCAGGTAGTTGCCGAGCCCGGCCAGAAAGGCCTGGTCGAGAAACAGGCCGGAAAACTGCCGATTGCGAAATTTGGGTGACAGCAAACGGGCTTTCACATCGCCCGCCGTCAGGCGCATATCCAGCACATCCGGCCCAACGCGCAGCAAGAACGGATGAACGAGCAACTGCTCAGGCGTTAACATTTCGATATCCGACGCGCTGTAAAGCAGGATGGCTTTATCCGCCGTTTGCAGCCTGACCCGCAGCACACGGGTGGTTTGCGGCTGTTCACCCGCGTTAACCACGCGCCAGACGCCGTAAAGCTGGTTATGGCTATATAACGTCAGGTTATGGGAAAAGTGCGTGAGTAAGGCTTTCCCGCGCGTTTCAATATGGGTCACCGTCTGCCCCAGCAGCTGTGATTCAAACGGTTTGAGTTGCGGAAAGGCAAACCAGACATCCGTCAGCGGTTTGCCCTTTATCGCCGCTTCCAGGCTATCCGCCGCGCGGCGGATCTCCGGACCTTCTGGCATGTTATTGTCCTTAAATGATTATTCTGCGCTGACAAGAATACCCTCATCAGAGAACGCTGCCCGCAGGCGCCGCGCAAACTGGAGCGCATGCTCGCCGTCGCCATGTAAGCATACCGTATCGGCCTGAACGTTTGCCGATGTACCATCCACAGCGGTGACACGCCCGGCGCGCACCATCTCCAGCGTCTGCGCCAGCGCTTTACCTTCCTCGGTAATGAGCGCCCCGGCCTGCGTTCGCGGCACCAGGCTGCCATCAGGCTGATATCCCCGGTCGGCAAACACTTCCTGGCGGGTGGTTAACCCCAGGCGCTGCCCGGCGCGGATCAGCTCGCTGCCCGCCAGGCCCACCAGAATCAGCTGAGAGTCACAATCCCGCACCGCGCGGGCAATGGCGTCCGCCAGAGCAGGATCTTTCGCCGCCTGATTGTAAAGCATGCCGTGCGGCTTCACGTGGCGCAGTACGCCCTTCTCAGCGCGCACTATCGCCTCCAGCGCGCCAATCTGGTAAAGCATCTGAGCGTAGACCGTCTCCGGCGGCAGGTCCATCGCCGTACGGCCAAAGTTCTCCCGGTCGGGAAAGCTCGGGTGAGCGCCTATCGCCACGCCGTTTTTAATGGCATTGCGCACGCTCTCCAGCATGGTTTGCGCATCACCCGCGTGAAAGCCGCAGGCGATATTAACCGAAGAGACCAGCGTCATCAGCTCTGCGTCGGCGCGGCTCCCCTCCCCCAGATCGGCATTTAAATCAATCTTTACCATCAAGCCTCCACGCCAGCTGTTCGAGATAACGCTGCTGATCCTGTCGCGCTTTCAGCGCTTCCTCCAGCGAACATTGCACGAAATGGATCGGCTGACCGAGGGGAATTTGCGCCAGATGGTAGCGATCCGCGTCAATAATGCAGGCAATGCGCGGATAGCCGCCCGTCGTCTGCGCATCGTTCATCAGCACAATGGGTTGACCATTGCCCGGAACCTGAATTACGCCAGGCAATAAGCCGTGGGAGAGCAACTCCCGGTCGGTTGTGCGGGTCAGCGGCTGCCCCTGCAGGCGGTAGCCCATGCGGTTACTCTGCGGGCTAATCTTCCACGGCGAACGCCAGAAAGACTCTTTAGAAGCGTCATCGAACTCCTGATATTCCGGCCCCGGTAAGGCGCGGATCACGTTTCCCCACAGCAACTGTTTTACGCCCTGCGTCGTCGAGAAATCGCGTGTTGACGGCTTAATCGCCAGACAATCGCCATCGCGCAGCGAACGTCCCTCATGCCCCCCTATGCCCGCTTTCTGATCGGTACTGGCTGACCCCAGCACCTCCGGCACGTCAATGCCCCCCGCTACCGCAAGGTAACTGCGCACGCCGTGCAAAGGCCGTTTCAGCGTCAGACGTTGCCCGGCTTTCGCCCGCAAACGCCAGCCGGTCCACACCGCTTTGCCGTCCAGCGTGGCGTCACAACCTGCGCCGGTTAACGCAAACCAGGTTTCCTGACCGAACTCAATCACGCACTGACCCAGCGTAATTTCTAACGCCGCCGTGCTGCCTGCGTTACCCACCAGCAGGTTGGCAATCTCCAGCGAAGGACGATCAAGCGCACCGCAGTAGCTCACGCCAGACTGGCGCAGGCCAAAGCGGCCGGCATCCTGTACCGAGGTATAAAGCCCTGCGCGAAGTAACGTTAACATACCCCCTCCTTCTGCGGGATAAAGCGAAGGGTATCGCCAGGACGAAGGAGAATGGGTGCCTCCTGCCCCGGTTCAAATAATGGCATGGCGGTGTGCCCAATAAGCTGCCAGCCGCCCGGTGAGGTGAGCGGATAAATTCCGGTTTGTTCGCCGCCAATCGCCACCGTTCCCGCGGGAACGCTCAGGCGTGGCTCGGCCCGGCGCGGCGTATGCAGCTGGGGGGATAATCCGCCAAGATACGGAAAGCCGGGTTGAAACCCGAGAAACCAGACCACGTAATCCACCGAACTGTGCAGCTCAACTACCTGCTTTTCCGTTAATCCGCAGTGATCCGCCACCACGCCAAGATCCGGCCCACCCGTGCCGCCATAGACGACCGGGATTTCAATCATTCTCGATTCCGGCTCCAGCGCTTCGCTCTCTTCCCACCAGCGCTGAAGACGTTCAATAGCATCCAGCGCCTTTGTCTGCGGGTTGCGCAGCACGACGGTAATGTTATTCATGCCAGGAATGGTTTCTACCACTTCCGGGATGTCAACCAGACGCTGTGTCAGCCGCCAGATACGCTTTTGCGTGGCAAGCGTGACCGGCGGTTCAAGTTCCAGTACAACTGCGCTTTCACCCAGAAGATAACAACGCGCTCTCTGCACTCGGGCACCTCTCATCAGGCGGGATTAGGGATATCAATAAAGGTCACATCCAGATCGGTATTTTCCGTCAGCCATTCGCTGAGGGCGCGGATACCGCCACGCTCGGTGGCATGGTGGCCTGCCGCGTAAAAATGCAGCCCCTGTTCACGGGCTGAGTGAACCGTCTGCTCAGAGACTTCACCGGTAATAAACGCATCAACACCAAAACGCGCGGCGCTGTCGATAAAGCCCTGACCGCCGCCGGTACACCAGGCAACGCGCTTAACGGTATCCGGCCCCGTGTCGCCACACCACAGCGGACGACGCCCGAGACGTGCTTCGATCCACGAGGCCAGCTCCAGACCCGGAACCGGCATCGACAGCTCTCCCCACGGGACCAGCGGCTCGATTTCGCCCATCACAGTGATCCCCAACAGCTGCGCCAGCTGGACGTTATTCCCCAGTTCCGGGTGTGCATCCAGCGGCAGGTGGTAGCCGTACAGGTTGATGTCATTGGCCAACAGCGTTTTCAGGCGGTTGCGCTTCATACCGCGAATAATCGGTGATTCGTTTTTCCAGAAATAACCGTGGTGAACAATGATCGCATCGGCCTCCTGACGCACCGCTTCATCCAGCAATGCCTGGCTTGCCGTCACACCGGTGATGATTTTTTGCACTGTCTCACGGCCTTCCACCTGCAGCCCATTCGGACCGTAATCGCTGAAGGCGGCGGTATTGAGTTTTTCGTTAATCAGGCTTTCCAGTTCGCTGTTTTTCATCATCACTCTCTTAAGCTTTACGGGCGGCTTCATAGGCCGCCAGCGTGGCGACGCGCGCCTGTTTATGGTCAACAATCGGGCGGGGATAATCGAGCTTTACGCCCTGTTTATCCGCCCATGCCCACGGGTCGTGGATCGCTTTCGCAGGAACATGCCTGAGCGCAGGCAACCAGCGACGAATAAAGTCGCCGTTAGCATCAAATTTTTGTCCCTGAGTGGTCGGATTGAAAATCCGGAAATAGGGAGCCGCATCGGTACCGGTAGAGGCCGCCCACTGCCATCCGCCATTATTCGCTGCCAGATCGCCATCGATCAGCTGAGAAATAAAATAACGCTCCCCGACACGCCAGTCGATAAGTAGATCTTTCACCAGGAAGCTGGCGGTAATCATTCGCAGACGGTTGTGCATCCACCCGGTTTCATTCAACTGGCGCATCGCGGCATCAACAATCGGATAGCCCGTCTCCCCCTTTTTCCAGGCCAGTAAACGCGCCTCGTCGTGCTGCCATTTTACGTTATCGGTCCAGGGAATGAACGGGTGATGCTTGCAGAGATCGGGATGATAAGTCATCAGATGGCGATAGAACTCACGCCAGATCAGTTCGTTCAGCCACACCGACCCCGTCCCGCCGTCCAGCGCCTGCGGCTGCTCGGCCAGTAGACGATGCAGACACTGGCGAGGAGAGAGCACGCCCAATGCCAGGCAGGCCGATAATCGGCTTGTCCCTTCAACCGCCGGGAAATCCCTGCGCGCGTCGTACTCTCCCGCGCCCTGCTTGCAAAACTGGCGCAGCTTCGCAATCGCTGATTTCTCACTGGCAGGGAACAGAAGATCGTCGAACGTCTGTTGGGGATAGTTAAACGTTAATTCAGGCAGATCGGTTATGGCATCGCCCCGAACAGCGGGCGCGGCCACGCACTCAGGCAGCGCCTCTTTCAGGCGTTTAACAAACGCATTTTTAAACGGCGTAAACACTTTGTACATTTCGTGACTGCCGGTCATGACGCTGCCCGGCGCCAGCATGACGCTGTCATCAAATCCTTCACAAACTACCCCGTCCAGCATGTTTTCCAGCTGGCGATCCCGCCGCTGTTCGTTCAGCTCGTACTGATAGTTATAAAAAAGGTGTGTGACGCCGTTTTGCTGACAGATCGCCTGCAGCATCTGAAGCTGCGCGGCAAAATCACTGACCTCTTTGTAGATCAGCGGAATACCTTTTTCAGCAAGCGAGTGTTGCAGAACGTTCAGATGTGATTTGAGGTAAGCCGCCTGGCGCGGTGCCATATCATGCTGCTGCCACTGTTCGGGCGTAGCGATGAACAGTGCCAGCACGCTGGCATCCTCAGAACGACAGGCTGCCGCGAGAGCGATGTTGTCATGTACGCGCAGATCTGCGCGAAACCAAACCAGATGGGTGGGCATAAAACTCCAGGCAAATATCCATTATGTCCGTAAGGGCACGCCACCAAAGGAAAAAGTGGCGAGCTTTTACTGTACTTTGCCATGAAGTGTAGACGGGATGAAATAAAAAAGGCCGCCCGGGGGGTGGTAATGCCAGTCAGTTAAGTAACTGACTGGCATTACCCATTGCTATTGGCGGTTTCTATATTGCTATGTGTAGTCTTTCTTTTTTTAGTAGAAGTCGCAGGTCGCTTTCTCGGCCTGATCCATCCACACCGGCTTCTCGCTGGTTTTCGCCCAGACGCGGTGCAGATAGCTGTAAAAACGAGCGCGATCTTTCCAGAACAGCATCACCGGCAGGGCCAGCACGCCAGCCACTACGGCGAAAGTACGACGCATGAACACAATATGAGCTGGATACGCTTTATACAGATCCATATTTTCTCCCCTATAGTTGGCCGGAAACGTCATCCGGAAAATTCAAAATCTGTGACCTGGATAAAATAATATCGCTTTGTGTGTAATTTTACTACTCATCCGACCACTTATTTTCATCCATTTAGTGAATATTTACACTCGCGCCGTAATTTAGTTACAGAAAAGTTAACAATTTACTTACCAATAGTTAAATTGTGGCTTTTCCATTTTTATACTTTTTTTACACCCTCTCTCCTCATTTTTGCGAAATCTTTGCGCCATAAATCCTACCGTTAACCCAACAACAAAAGTCACCCGGAGGTGGATTGTGAGTGCAGGTCTTATTGCCGGCATCGTGCTGGTGTTCCTGTTATTGGGTTATCTGGTTTATGCCCTGATTAATGCGGAGGCATTCTGATGGCTGCTCAGGCGTTTTTGCTTATTGCCAGCTTCTTACTGGCGTTGTTCGTTCTGGCAAGGCCACTGGGAATGGGGCTGGCAAGGCTTATCAACAACGTCCCCCTGCCTGGTACGGGAAGCGTTGAAAAAGGGATCTGGCGTGTACTGGGAATAGACGATCGCGAGATGAGCTGGCGTGAATATCTGTTTGCCATTCTGCTGCTGAATATTGTTGGGCTGATTGCACTTTTTACCCTGCTGATGCTGCAGGGGAGTCTGCCGCTGAATCCGCAACAATTACCGGGTCTGTCCTGGCATCTTGCGCTGAATACGGCAGTCAGCTTTGTCACCAACACCAACTGGCAGTCCTATGCGGGTGAAACCACGCTCAGCTATTTCAGCCAGATGGTTGGGTTAACCGTTCAGAACTTCCTCTCAGCCGCCAGCGGTATCGCTGTGATCTTCGCGCTGACGCGCGCGTTTGCTCGTCAGAAAATCAGTACCCTGGGTAACGCGTGGGTGGATCTGACGCGCATCACGCTGTGGATATTGCTGCCAATTGCGCTGCTGATCGCGCTGTTCTTTATTCAGCAAGGTAGCCTGCAAAACCTGCTGCCATACACCCCTTATACCTCGCTGGAAGGGGCAAAACAGCTCCTGCCGATGGGGCCCGTGGCGTCGCAGGAAGCCATAAAGATGCTCGGCACCAACGGCGGCGGTTTCTTCAACGCCAACTCATCGCATCCGTTTGAAAACCCGACTGCCCTGACCAATTTTGTGCAGATGCTGGCGATTTTCCTGATCCCCACCGCACTCTGCTTTGCCTTTGGTGATGTCGTCAACGATCGCCGTCAGGGGCGCACCCTGCTCTGGACCATGTCGTTAATCTTCGTGGTCTGCGTTGCGCTGGTGATGTGGGCTGAATGGAACGGCAATAGCCATTTCATGCAGCTTGGGGCTAACAGCAATATCAATATGGAAGGTAAAGAGAGCCGCTTTGGCATTCTCGCCAGCAGCCTCTATGCGGTGGTCACCACGGCGGCCTCGTGCGGGGCGGTGAATGCCATGCATGACTCCTTCACCGCACTGGGCGGAATGATCCCAATGTGGCTGATGCAGATTGGCGAGGTGGTATTTGGCGGCGTGGGTTCAGGTCTTTACGGCATGCTGTTGTTCGTGATGCTGGCGGTGTTTATTGCCGGTCTGATGATTGGTCGTACCCCGGAATACCTCGGTAAAAAAATCGACGTTCGCGAGATGAAATTAACCGCGCTGGCGATTCTGGTAACCCCTGCCCTCGTACTGCTCGGCTCCGCACTGGCGCTGATGACCGAGGCCGGACGCAGCGGCATCTTTAACCCGGGTATTCACGGCTTTAGCGAAGTGCTGTATGCCGTCTCCTCTGCCGCCAACAACAACGGCAGTGCCTTTGCAGGCTTAAGTGCCAACTCACCGTTCTGGAACTGTCTGCTGGCGTTCTGCATGTTCGTGGGTCGTTTCGGGATCATTGTGCCGGTCATGGCGATTGCCGGATCGCTGGTGAATAAAAAAATTCAACCGACCACCACCGGAACATTACCGACCCACGGCGCGCTGTTTATCGGCCTGCTCACAGGCACCGTGTTACTGGTTGGTGCCCTGACCTTTATCCCCGCCCTCGCGTTAGGCCCGGTCGCGGAATACCTCTCTTTACGCTGATTTTGCGGAGAATTTGTCATGAGTCGTAAACAACTGGCCCTGTTCGAACCGTCATTAGTTCGTCAGGCGCTCATGGATGCGGTGAAAAAACTGAGCCCGCGCGTGCAGTGGCACAACCCGGTGATGTTTATTGTCTGGGCGGGAAGCGTCCTGACCACCGCACTGGCGATTGCCATGGGAACGGGCCACATGCCGGGAAATGCGATGTTTACCGGCGCCATTAGCCTGTGGCTGTGGTTTACCGTGCTGTTTGCCAACTTTGCGGAAGCGCTGGCGGAAGGCCGGAGTAAAGCCCAGGCCAACAGCCTGAAAGGGGTAAAAAAGACCGCCTTCGCACGCAAGTTACGTGAACCAAAATACGGTGCGCAGATGGACCACGTTCCGGCGGATGAACTGCGTAAAGGCGATGTGGTGCTGGTCGAAGCTGGCGATATTATCCCGTGCGACGGGGAAGTGATTGAAGGTGGCGCGTCGGTGGACGAAAGCGCCATCACCGGGGAATCCGCCCCGGTTATCCGTGAATCCGGCGGCGATTTCGCCTCCGTAACGGGGGGGACGCGCATACTCTCCGACTGGCTGGTGATTCAGTGTAGCGTTAACCCAGGTGAAACCTTCCTTGATCGGATGATCGCCATGGTGGAAGGCGCCCAGCGTCGTAAAACCCCCAACGAGATTGCCCTGACCATCCTGCTGGTCGCGTTGACCCTCGTCTTCCTGCTGGCAACCGCGACCCTGTGGCCGTTCTCCGCCTATGGCGGTACGGCGGTCACCATCACGGTGCTGGTGGCGCTGCTGGTCTGTCTGATCCCCACCACTATCGGCGGCCTGCTGTCGGCCATCGGCGTGGCCGGTATGAGCCGTATGCTCGGTGCCAACGTCATCGCCACCAGCGGACGTGCCGTTGAAGCGGCGGGCGATGTAGACGTTCTGCTGCTTGATAAAACCGGGACCATCACCCTCGGTAACCGTCAGGCATCAGACTTCTTACCCGCACCTGGCGTGGATGAAAAAACGCTGGCAGATGCCGCACAGCTCTCATCGCTTGCCGACGAAACTCCGGAAGGTCGCAGCATTGTGATTCTTGCCAAACAGCGATTTAACCTGCGCCAGCGCGACGTTCAGAGCCTGCATGCCACTTTCGTGCCCTTCACGGCACAGACCCGGATGAGCGGCATTAATATTCAGGACCGGATGATCCGTAAAGGCTCGGTTGACGCCATCCGTCGCCACATTGAGGCTAATAACGGTCACTTCCCATCCGAAGTGGATAGCCTGGTGGAAAGCGTGGCCCGTCAGGGGGCAACGCCGCTGGTGGTGGCTGAAGGCGCAAATGTGCTGGGGGTGATTGCCCTGAAGGATATCGTCAAAGGCGGCATCAAAGAACGCTTTGCCCAGCTTCGTAAAATGGGGATCAAAACGGTGATGATCACCGGGGATAACCGCCTGACCGCCGCGGCGATTGCTGCCGAAGCGGGCGTGGATGATTTTCTTTCCGAAGCTACACCGGAAGCCAAACTGGCCTTAATTCGTCAGTATCAGGCGGAAGGGCGTCTGGTAGCGATGACCGGTGACGGGACCAACGATGCCCCTGCCCTGGCGCAGGCCGACGTGGCGGTGGCAATGAACTCCGGTACCCAGGCGGCAAAAGAGGCGGGCAACATGGTCGATCTCGACTCTAACCCGACCAAGCTGATTGAAGTCGTGCACATTGGTAAGCAGATGCTGATGACGCGCGGCTCGCTGACCACGTTCAGCATCGCTAACGATGTGGCGAAATATTTCGCCATCATTCCGGCCGCGTTTGCTGCGACCTATCCGCAATTAAACGCCCTGAACGTAATGCACCTGCACTCCCCGGCATCGGCCATTCTGAGCGCGGTAATCTTTAACGCCCTGATTATTGTCTTCCTGATCCCGCTGGCGCTGAAAGGCGTGAGCTACAAGCCGCTCACGGCGGCCGCCATGCTGCGCCGCAACCTGTGGATTTACGGCCTGGGTGGGCTGGTGGTGCCCTTCATCGGTATCAAGGCTATCGATCTGCTGTTGACCCTGTTCGGGCTGGTTTAAAAGGTGAATCAAATGACGATGTTACGCCCCGCTATACTTCTGTTTATTCTGCTGTCGCTGATTACCGGCGGGCTCTACCCGCTGGTCACCACCGCCCTGGGCCAGTGGTGGTTTAAGGATCAGGCTAACGGCTCGCTGATTATGCAAAACGGTGAAAACCGCGGTTCGCGCCTGATTGGCCAGAGCTTTACGGACGCTCGCTACTTCCAGGGACGCCCTTCCGCCACTGCCGAAAGCCCGTATAATCCGATGTCATCCGGCGGCAGTAACCTGGCGGGCAGCAACCCGGCGCTGGACAAAGCCGTCGCCGAGCGCGTGGCCGCCCTGCGCGCAGCCAATCCACAGGCCAGCCGCGAGGTTCCCGTGGAGCTGGTCACCGCCTCAGCCAGCGGGCTGGACTATAGCCTGACGCCGGCAGCGGTGGCGTGGCAGATCCCGCGCGTTGCCGCCGCCCGTCAATTGAGTGTTGAACAGGTGAGCAAGCTGGTGGCAGAACACACACAAAAGCCGCTGGTCAGCTATATCGGCATGCCGGTAGTGAATATTGTTGAGCTGAATCTGGCGCTGGACGCGCTAAGGAAAAACTAAATGACCGACGAGCCCATGCGCCCGGATCCGGACAGGCTGCTTGAACAGACGGCTGAAGCCCATCGCGGCAAACTGAAAATTTTCTTTGGCGCCTGCGCGGGTGTCGGGAAAACCTTCGCCATGCTGACGGAAGCCCAGCGGCTTCGGGCACAGGGGCTCGATATACTCATCGGCGTGGTTGAAACCCACGGACGTAAAGAGACGGCATCGCTGCTGAAGGGGCTTGCCACCCAGCCGCCCCGCCGCATCAGCCATCGGGGTCGTTTAGTCACTGAGTTTGATATTGATGCCGCCCTCGCCCGCCGTCCAGCGCTTATCCTGATGGACGAACTGGCGCACAGCAATGCGCCAGGCTCGCGTCATCCCAAGCGCTGGCAGGATGTGGAAGAATTACTTGAAGCTGGCATTGATGTTTTCACGACGGTTAACGTGCAGCATCTGGAAAGCCTGAACGACGTGGTCAGCGGCGTGACCGGCATTCAGGTGCGCGAGACGGTGCCCGACCCTTTCTTCGATTCCGCTGACGAGGTGGTGCTGGTCGACCTGCCGCCGGATGATTTGCGCCAGCGCCTGCACGAAGGCAAAGTCTATATTGCCGGACAGGCCGAGCGTGCCATCGAACATTTCTTCCGCAAAGGCAACCTGATTGCCCTGCGCGAACTGGCTCTGCGCCGTACTGCCGATCGCGTTGACGATCAGATGCGTGCCTGGCGCGATTTGCAGGGCCAGGAACGCGTCTGGCATACGCGGGATGCCATCCTGCTGTGCGTGGGGCACGGCAGCGGTAACGAAAAACTTGTCCGCACCGCCGCGCGTCTGGCCGCCAAATTTGGCAGCGTCTGGCATGCGGTGTATGTCGAAACGCCGCAGCTTCATGCCCTGCCCGAAAACCAGCGCCGCGCGATTCTGAGTTCGCTGCGCCTGGCGCAGGAGCTGGGTGCCGAAACCGCCACCCTTTCCGATCCTCAGGAAGATAAAGCCATTCTGCGCTACGCCCGGGAGCATAACCTGGGGAAAATCGTCATTGGCCGTCGCCAGCATCGTCGCTGGTTTAGCCGTGAATCCTTTGCCGACAAACTGGCCCGCCGCGCGCCGGATCTGGACCTGGTGATCGTGGCGCTGGATGATAAACCCCCCCCCCTTCCCAGCCGCGCCCCGGACAGCCGTACTTTCAGTGATAAATGGCGCATTCAGCTTCGCGGCTGCCTGGTGGCCGTCGTGCTCTGCGCCCTGATCACGATCATTGCCAGCAAATGGCTGATTGCCTTCGACGCGGCCAACCTGGTGATGATCTACCTCCTTGGCGTGGTGGTGGTGGCGCTCTTTTACGGACGCTGGCCGTCGGTGCTGGCAACGGTGATTAACGTCATCAGCTTTGATCTGTTCTTTATTGCCCCTCGCGGGACGCTCGCCGTGTCGGACGTACAGTACATCCTGACCTTTGCCGTGATGCTCACCGTCGGGCTGGTGATCGGCAATCTGACGGCGGGCGTGCGCTACCAGGCGCGCATCGCCCGCTACCGCGAACAGCGCACGCGGCATCTGTATGAAATGTCGAAATCGCTGGCGGTGGGTCGGACCCCGCTGGATATTGTGCAGACCAGCGAGCAGTTTATTCGCTCGACGTTTCATGCCAGCAACCTGATTTTACTCCCGGACGAACACGGTAAGCTGCGCCCGCTAACCTCGGCCTCCGGCATGACGCCCTGGGACGAAGCCATCGCGCGCTGGAGCTTTGATAAAGGGTTACCTGCGGGCGCAGGGACCGACACCCTGCCCGGCGTGCCCTATCAAATTCTGCCGCTACGCAGCGCCGATAAAAATCAGGGGCTGGTGATTGTTGAGCCCTCAAACTTGCGTCAGCTGATGATCCCCGAGCAGCAGCGGCTGCTGGAGACTTTTACGCTGCTGGTTGCCAGCGCGCTGGAACGGCTGGCGCTTACCGCCAGTGAAGAACAGGCCCGACTGGCCAGCGAGCGTGAAAGCATTCGTAACTCGCTGCTGGCGGCGCTGTCGCACGACCTGCGGACCCCGCTGACCGTTCTGTTTGGTCAGTCAGAAATCCTGACGCTGGACCTGGCCGCGGAAGGGTCTAAACACGCCCTTCAGGCCAGCGAAATCCGCCAGCACGTGCTGAATACCACCCGTCTGGTGAATAACCTGCTCGATATGGCGCGCATTCAGTCGGGCGGATTTAACCTCAAAAAAGAGTGGCTCACGCTGGAAGAAGTGGTAGGCAGCGCGCTGAAAATGCTGGAGCCCGGCCTCGGTGGGCGGCATATCGCGCTGAACATGCCTGAACCCCTGACCTTAATTCACGTCGATGGCCCCTTGTTTGAACGGGTGCTGATCAATCTGCTGGAAAATGCCGGTAAATATGCCGGCTCAAGTGCCCGGATTGGCGTGGATGCGATGGTAGAGGATGGCACGCTTCACCTTGACGTCTGGGATACCGGACCGGGCATTCCTGCCGGGCAGGAGCTGGCTATTTTCGAAAAATTCGCGCGCGGGAACAAGGAGTCGGCCATTCCGGGCGTTGGGCTCGGGCTGGCGATTTGTCAGGCGATCGTTGACGTCCATGGCGGAACCATTTCCGCAGAGAATCGTCCGGAAGGCGGCGCGCGTTTTTGTGTTACACTTCCTCTGGAAACCCCGCCAGAACTGAATGAATTACCCGAGGATTTGTGATTAACGTTCTGATTGTCGAAGATGAGATCGCCATTAGCCGTTTTCTGCGCGCTGCGCTGGAAGGAGACGGTCTGCGCGTTCACGATGCGGGTACGCTTCAACGGGGTTTAATTGAAGCCGCCACCCGCAAGCCGGACCTGGTGATCCTCGATCTTGGGCTGCCGGATGGCGACGGCATCGATTTTATTCGTGAGGTTCGTCAGTGGAGCCAGATGCCGATTCTCGTGCTCTCTGCCCGTACTGAAGAGACGGATAAAATCGCCGCGCTGGATGCCGGCGCCGATGACTATCTGATTAAACCCTTTGGCATTGGCGAATTGCAGGCTCGCCTGCGTGTGGCGCTGCGTCGTCATAGCGCCACCACGCCTGCCGACCCAACCTACACGTTTGGTGATATTCGGGTTGACCTCGCCGCACGGCGCATTGTGCGCGGTGAAGAGGAAATCCATCTTACCCCCATCGAATTCCGCCTGCTCGCCGTGCTGCTTAATAACCACGGCAAGGTTCTCACACAGCGCCAGCTGTTGAGTCAGGTGTGGGGACCCAACGCGGTGGAACATAGTCACTATTTGCGCATATATATGGGTCACCTTCGTCAGAAACTGGAAGTCGACCCCGCTCGCCCTCGCCATTTATTAACTGAAACCGGTATCGGTTATCGGTTTATGCTTTGAATAACTATTCATATTATTTTCTAAATAATCAAAAACCCTCCCGATAAATATTAAAAAAATAATCAATACATTATTCCGTGGATTATTTTTGCTCGTTTAAAACATTAACAAAACCAATCATTAACACTTCAACAACAAATCAGCATTTTGATCTGCGTTATTCATCAAAAACGACTAATTATTTCTGAAATGATCGGTTAAGGGTGATCTGATTCACAGTTAATCCCTTTTTCCTGGATAAAATGACCATGCTTTCAATTACTGAAAGGAAAATGAAACATGGAAAACAACAATCGCTTAATGCCCCATATAAGGCGGACAACACATATCATGATGTTTGCCCACCGAAACTGCTTTGACTTTCACCTCTTTAATGCCCGGTAGTCCTTCGACTTCTGGCGCACTCGCTTACAGGTTATCCTGAAACACCTTATTTTACAGGCCATTGCCTGTGAACTCGTGCGCTCATTCAATTTAATTCAGACTCATCCGCAACCGGGCGGACTGAATTTCAATCATCAAAAAGCAATTTACTGATTTTAATCAGCGGCCACACTTTGCTTTTTTTCCGGAAAATTATCGATTTCTTTCTGACAAGAAATCGAAGGATGCTTATTACCTAAAATAAAGAGAGAAAGATGAAAAGTTTAAAAATCGCGGCCAGCCGTGCATGTCCGGACTGCTTTACCACCCAGCGTGAGCTTGTGGATGTCCGCGCTTCAGATTATATCGATGTCGCAGCCATTGTTCTGGCCGTTAGCGATATTTCCAGCGGCATACTGGAAGAAATAGAAGCCACCGGATTTGGCATTCCCGTCTTTGTCGCAACGCATAAAGAAGAGATCATTCCGGCAGATTATTTATCGCGCATTCACGGCGTATTTGAGCATTCAGACACCAGCAACGATTTTTATGGCCGCCAGCTGGAAGCGGCGGCCCAGAAGTACGAAACCCAGCTGCGACCGCCGTTTTTCCGTGCCCTCGTAGACTACGTGAAACAGGGTAACAGCGCATTTGACTGCCCGGGTCATCAGGGGGGGCAATTCTTCCGCCGTCATCCTGCGGGCAATCAGTTTGTCGATTTCTTTGGTGAAACGCTTTTCCGTTCCGACCTGTGTAACGCCGACGTGGCGATGGGCGATCTACTGATCCACGAAGGCGCCCCGTGCATTGCGCAGCAACATGCCGCAAAGGTCTTTAATGCCGATAAGACCTACTTTGTGCTGAATGGGACCTCCTCATCCAACAAAGTGGTCCTTAACGCCCTGCTCACCCCTGGCGACCTGGTGCTGTTTGACCGTAATAACCACAAATCGAACCATCACGGCGCCCTTCTTCAGGCTGGCGCGACACCGGTCTATCTGGAAACCGCGCGCAACCCGTACGGCTTTATTGGTGGCATTGACGCGCACTGCTTTGAGGAAAGCTACCTGCGCGAGTTGGTAGCCGAGGTGGCGCCAGGTCGTGCACGCGATGCACGTCCGTTCCGTCTGGCGGTGATCCAGCTGGGTACCTACGATGGCACCATTTATAACGCCCGTCAGGTGGTGGATAAGATTGGGCATCTGTGTGATTACATCCTGTTCGACTCGGCCTGGGTAGGTTACGAGCAGTTTATCCCGATGATGGCAGATTGCTCGCCGCTGCTGCTGGAGCTGAACGAAAACGACCCGGGAATTCTTGTCACCCAGTCGGTACATAAACAGCAGGCAGGCTTCTCGCAAACCTCACAGATCCACAAAAAGGACAGCCATATCAAAGGCCAGCAGCGCTATGTACCCCACAAGCGGCTGAATAATGCTTTTATGATGCACGCCTCCACCAGCCCGTTCTACCCTCTGTTTGCTGCGCTGGATATTAACGCCCGTATGCATGAAGGTCAGAGCGGTCGCAATATGTGGATGGACTGCGTGGTTAACGGTATCGAAGCGCGCAAACTGATCCTGGAGAACTGCCAGTACCTTCGTCCGTTTGTGCCGGAGACGGTGGATGGCCGTCCGTGGGAAAGCTTCGACACAGCGGAAATTGCCACCGATCTACGCTTCTTCCACTTCGTACCGGGTGAAAACTGGCACGCTTTTGAGGGCTATGCCGAGCACCAGTACTTTATCGACCCGTGCAAGCTCCTGCTGACCACGCCAGGTATTAACGCCCGCACCGGCGAGTATGAGGATTTCGGCGTGCCCGCCACCATCCTCGCCAACTTCCTGCGTGAAAACGGCATCGTGCCGGAGAAATGCGATCTCAACTCGATCCTGTTCCTGCTCACCCCTGCGGAAGATATGGGCAAACTGCAGCAGTTGGTGGCGCAGCTGGTGCGCTTCGAAAAACTGCTCGAGAGCGATGTTCCGCTGAAAGAGGTCCTGCCTTCTCTCTACAAACAACATCCGGAACGTTACGCGGATTACACGCTGCGCCAGATTTGCCAGGAGATGCACGATCTCTATGCCCGCCATAACGTGAAGCAACTGCAAAAAGAGATGTTCCGCAAGTCTCACTTCCCGCGCGTGATGATGAACCCGCAGGAGGCAAACTATGCGTATCTGCGTGGTGAAGTCGAACTGGTCTCCCTGCGCGACGCGGAAGGCCGCATTGCCGCTGAAGGCGCCCTGCCTTATCCGCCTGGGGTGCTGTGCGTTGTCCCGGGCGAAGTCTGGGGCGGCTCCGTGCTGCGCTACTTTGCCGCGCTGGAAGACGGTATCAACCTGCTACCAGGCTTCGCGCCTGAGCTGCAGGGCGTATACGTTGAAGAGTGTGAGGGTCGCAAACAGGTTCGCTGTAACGTCATCAAACAACCCGCTGCTCAGCCCGCGCTGCTGAAAGGAGAGACATTATGAGTAAATCCAATAAGATGGGCGTGGTGCAGCTGACCATCCTCACCATGGTCAACATGATGGGGTCTGGGATCATCATGCTGCCCACCAAGCTTGCCGAAGTGGGCACCATTTCGATTATCTCCTGGCTGGTGACGGCGGTGGGGTCAATGGCGCTGGCGTGGGCATTCGCCAAATGCGGGATGTTCAGCCGCAAGTCCGGCGGGATGGGCGGCTATGCGGAATACGCTTTTGGTAAGTCCGGCAACTTTATGGCCAACTACACCTATGGTGTATCGCTGCTGATCGCCAACGTGGCGATTGCCATTTCCGCCGTGGGTTACGGGACGGAACTGTTTGGCGCCACGCTCACCCCGGTACAAATTGGGCTGGCGACCATCGGGGTGCTGTGGATCTGCACCGTGGCGAACTTCGGCGGCGCGCGTATCACCGGACAACTGAGCAGCATCACCGTCTGGGGCGTGATTATCCCGGTCGTCGGTTTATGCATCATCGGGTGGTTCTGGTTTAGTCCTACGCTCTACGCCAACTCCTGGAACCCGCATCATGTGCCGTTCTTTACCGCCGTGGGCTCTTCTATCGCCATGACGCTATGGGCTTTTCTCGGACTGGAATCGGCCTGCGCGAACGCGGAAGTAGTTGAGAACCCGGAAAAGAACGTGCCGATTGCGGTACTTGGCGGAACGCTGGGGGCGGCGGTGATCTATATCGTCTCAACCAACGTGATTGCCGGGATTGTGCCGAATATGGATCTGGCTAACTCCACGGCACCGTTCGGGCTGGCTTTCGCCCAGATGTTCACCCCGGAAGTCGGGAAGGTGATTATGGGTCTGATGGTGATGTCCTGCTGCGGTTCGCTTCTCGGCTGGCAGTTCACCATCGCACAGGTGTTTAAATCCTCGGCTGATGAAGGTTACTTTCCAAAAGTCTTCTCCCGCGTGACCAAAGCGGATGCACCGGTGCAGGGCATGCTGGCGATTGTCATCTTCCAGAGTGGATTGTCGCTGATGACCATTAGCCCGTCGCTGAACAGCCAGTTCAACGTGCTGGTCAACCTGGCGGTGGTGACGAACATCATTCCGTACATTCTGTCGATGGCCGCGCTGGTGATTATTCAGAAGGTCGCGAAGGTGGATCCGCGTAAAGCACGAGCAGCGAATATCGTGGCGCTCATTGGGGCGATTTACAGCTTCTATGCGCTCTACTCTTCCGGTCAGGAAGCGATGCTCTATGGGGCAATGGTGACCTTTATGGGCTGGACGCTGTACGGTCTGGTGTCACCACGGTTTGAATTGAAGAATAAGCATAGTTAGGTAAAAACAAAACGGCAGCCCGAGGGTTGCCGTTTTTATTGTTTTCTCCCTCTCCCCGTGGGAGAGGGCCGGGGTGAGGGCATCAGCCCGCACCGATAACGCACTTACGCGTTCTTCAGCACTTCGCTGACAATCTCTACGGCTTCTTTCTCAATCTGCTGACGGTGCTCAGCGCCGAGGAAGCTTTCGCAATAGATTTTATACGCGTCTTCCGTACCGGATGGACGTGCAGCGAACCAGCCGTTGTCGGTCATTACTTTCAGCCCCCCGATAGACGCGCCGTTACCCGGTGCAGCCGTCAGACGCGCGGTGATCGGATCACCTGCCAGGGTGTTAGCACTGACCATCTCCGGAGAGAGTTTAGACAGCGCCGCTTTCTGGGCTGAGGTCGCGCTCGCCTGAATACGGTTGTAGCTTGGCGCACCAAAACGTGCCGCCAGGTCGTTGTAATGTTCCTGCGGGTTCTTACCGGTGACCGCGGTGATCTCCGCCGCCAGCAGGCACATGATGATACCGTCTTTATCGGTTGACCATGGCGTGCCGTCGAAACGCAGGAAGGATGCCCCGGCGCTCTCTTCACCACCGAAGCCGAAGCTGCCGTCGTGCAGACCGTCAACAAACCATTTGAAGCCCACCGGCACTTCCACCAGCTTGCGGCCCAGCGCGTCGACCACGCGGTCGATCATCGCGGAAGAGACCAGCGTTTTACCAACAGCCACCTCTTTGCCCCACTGCGGACGATGCTGGAACAGGTAGTTGATCGCCACAGCCAGATAGTGGTTCGGGTTCATCAGCCCGGCAGGGGTGACGATACCGTGACGGTCATAATCCGGGTCGTTCGCAAACGCCAGATCGAATTTGTCGCGCAGTGCCAGCAGGCCCGCCATCGCACACTCGGAGGAGCAGTCCATACGGATCGCGCCGTCTTTATCCAGGTGCATAAAGCGGAAGGTCTGATCGACGTGATCGTTCACGATGGTCAGATCCAGCTTGTAATGCTCGGCAATGCGTTTCCAGTACTCGATACCGGAGCCGCCCAGCGGGTCCACGCCCAGCTTCAGGCCTGCTTTCTGAATCGCCGCCATGTCGACGATATCCGCCAGTCCTTCCACGAACGGCTGAACCAGATCCTGCTCTTTTACGTGACCGGACGCCATTGCCGCATCCAGAGAGATGCGTTTCACGCCTTTCAGACCGTCAGCCAACAGCGCGTTTGCGCGGTCTTCTACCACTTTGGTGACGTTAGTATCTGCCGGACCACCGTTAGGCGGGTTGTATTTAATGCCCCCGTCTTCCGGCGGGTTGTGGGATGGCGTGATAACAATCCCGTCAGCCAGCGCGCCACCTTTTTTGTTGTGCACCAGGATAGCGTTAGACACCGCCGGCGTTGGCGTGAAGCCGTTATTCTCCTGCACAATCACGTCGACGCCGTTTGCCGCCAGCACTTCCAGCACAGAGATGAACGCCGGTTCAGACAGCGCATGGGTATCTTTCCCCACGTAGCACGGACCGGTAACGCCGTTTTTAGCGCGCTCTTCCGCAATGGCCTGAGCAATGGCCAGAATGTGCGGTTCGTTAAAGCTATGGCGTGCCGCGCTACCGCGGTGACCAGATGTACCAAACTTCACTGCGTGTTCTGCGTTGCCCACGACCGGCTTCAGCACGTAATACTGCGCGGTCAGCTGAGCGACGTTAATCAAATCGCTTTGTTGTGCAGGTTGGCCTGCACGGCTGTGATTTGCCATTACCGGGTCCTTCTGATGCAAGGGTTAAATTGTACCGCAAACCTTTTCAATCAATTCCGCCGGGAACTGCATGGACTGCATGATGTGTTCAATCATGCTGCACTTGCGGCCCGTATTGGTATTGGTGATCACCCAGTATGGGGTGCCAGGGACATGTTTAGGTTTGGTTTGGTTGCCATTTTGCAGCAGCGTTTGCTCGTCACCCGCGAAATAGACGCGAGTACGACCGTGCAGCGACTCGGTCGCTTCAGCAAACGCTTTGTTATCCAGGGAGTAAAGTGTAGACAGCACCAGCATAAAGCGGTTAACCGCCTTTTTCTGCTCCGCATACTCGTCGGACAGCAGCAGCTCGCGCATCGCGCGTACTTTATCTTTTACCGGCGTCACGGCAGGCTTTGCTTGTGCAACAACGCTCGGCTGAGACACGACATCTTTGGTGACTGGGGTAGCAGGCTGTGAAGCGGCGGAAATTTTAAGCATGCGCCGTAAAATGTCGGACGCGCTCTCCCCGATATGCCGCGTTTGGCTGGCAATATACTGATAGAGTTCGTCATCAACTTCGATTGTTTTCATCTTAATCCAGTGCGATATCTTATCTGAATACAAGTCATTGGGATTATAAGGTCAAATCCCAACAGCGGATAGCGTCAAACCAGGTTGGCGGCAAAAGTCAGATTAAACTGGAACCTTGCGGCCGGGCGGCAGAATGGTCAACATGATACCCTAACCTGACAAACGTAAAAAAAGAACTTTGCCATGAAATTGAATACCCGAGCGCAAACTGCACAATCGCCGAACAATAATTCTCCCATCGTACTGGTTCATGGACTTTTTGGCAGCCTGGATAACCTGGGCGTGCTGGCGCGCGATCTGGTTACCGATCACGATATTTTACAGGTCGATATGCGCAACCACGGACTTTCCGGGCGCGCAGACGAGATGACCTACGCGGCAATGGCGCAGGATCTCCTGGATACGCTCGACGCCCACAACCTGCAGAAAGTGACCCTCATCGGGCATTCGATGGGTGGTAAAGCGGTCATGGCGCTCACAGCACTGGCACCTGAGCGAATTTCCGGGCTGGTGGTGATTGATGTCGCCCCAGTGGATTACGGCGTTCGCCGTCACGATGAGATCTTCGCGGCAATTAATGCGGTGACGGAGGCCGGCGTTTCCACCCGTCAGCAGGCAGCAGCCGTGATGCGTGAGCATCTTGATGAAGAAGGCGTGGTGCAATTCCTGCTGAAGTCGTTTGTTGAGGGGCAATGGCGTTTTAACGTCCCGGTGCTGTGGGACCAGTATAATAACATCGTGGGCTGGGAGGCCGTCCCCGCCTGGCCGCATCCTACCCTCTTCATTCGCGGCGGTAACTCGCCTTACGTTACTGATGCTTACCGCGACACGCTGCTGGCACAATTCCCGCAGGCGCGCGCCCATGTAATTGCCGGTGCCGGGCATTGGGTACATGCGGAAAAACCTGAAGCAGTCCTGCGCGCCATTCGTCGCTATCTCACTGATACGGCAAATTGATTAAAAAGAGAGCGACTGGAAGACGACGGGCTTCCAGTCGTTGGCGTGCCGTTTTTGCTGATGTATGATGGCGCGCTTATCGCCCGGGCATTAGCAGGGCGGCGTGTTTCCCCCGAAGTCTCAGAATCATGGCCAAAGAACAAACGGACCGTACGACACTAGATCTGTTCGCGAATGAGCGTCGACCGGGACGACCGAAAACGAATCCGCTTTCGCGCGACGAACAGCTGCGTATTAATAAACGCAACCAGCTTAAACGCGATAAAAATCGTGGGCTTAGGCGTGTCGAATTGAAGCTCAACGCTGACGCTGTCGATGCGCTTAACGAGCTGGCGGAAGCGCGTAATATCAGCCGCAGCGAGCTCATTGAAGAGATGCTGATCGCCCAGCTTGAGACATTGCGCAGCCAGGCATAAGTCTGAAAAACCCCTTTTTTACCCTTTTCATGTAGCACAGAGTGCAGTCCTGCGCGATAGCGGTTTCCGCAGGGTTGCCTGTTCTGCTATTATTGCCCTTATCCGTGGCCGAATTGCGCCACCATACCATTAAGTTTCAAGAGGTTATTTTACTCATGGCAATCATCGGCATTTTCTTCGGCAGTGATACCGGCAATACCGAAAATATCGCAAAAAACATTCAGAAACAGCTCGGTAAAGACGTTGCTGATGTGCATGACATCGCCAAGAGCAGCAAAGAAGATCTCGAGGGCTACGACATTCTGCTGCTGGGTATTCCAACCTGGTACTACGGTGAAGCACAGTGCGACTGGGATGATTTCTTCCCAACGCTGGAAGAGGTGGACTTCAACGGCAAGCTGGTTGCCCTGTTTGGCTGTGGCGATCAGGAAGACTATGCCGAGTACTTCTGCGACGCACTGGGCACCATCCGCGACATCATTGAGCCGAACGGTGCCGTTATCGTCGGTCACTGGCCCACTGCCGGTTACCACTTTGAAGCCTCCAAAGGTCTTGCCGATGACGATCACTTCGTGGGTCTGGCCATCGACGAAGACCGTCAGCCTGAGCTGACCGCTGAGCGCGTAGAGAAGTGGGTTAAGCAGATCCGTGAAGAACTGCACCTGGACGATATTCTCAACGCCTGATTTTCGCGGCGCAACGGCGGTTGCGCCCGTTTTCCAGGTAAAACCGATTAAATTAATTGCTACAAACTTTTAACTTTTTCGCTCAGACCTGTACAATGTTTCCCTGGTAAAATGTGGTTTTCATTTCACAAGTTTGTCGGTGATACCCCATTTTTATAAGCATACTTTGCCTGAGACTTGCAGTTTTCATTTAGCCGTGGCAGTTCTATAATGAGACGCAATATCCAAGGTGCATTTTCTGTCACTTCTTTCAGAAGTGAATCGTTTAGCAACAGGACAGATTCCGCATGACTGACAACAATACCGCATTAAAGAAGGCTGGCCTGAAAGTAACGCTTCCTCGGTTAAAAATCCTCGAAGTGCTTCAGGGTCCAGACAACCACCATGTCAGTGCGGAAGACCTCTATAAACGTCTTATCGACATGGGTGAAGAGATTGGTCTGGCCACCGTTTATCGCGTGCTGAACCAGTTTGATGACGCGGGCATTGTTACCCGTCATAATTTCGAAGGCGGTAAATCTGTATTCGAACTGACCCAGCAGCATCACCATGATCACCTGATCTGCCTCGATTGCGGCAAGGTCATTGAATTCAGCGATGATTCCATCGAATCGCGTCAGCGTGAAATCGCCGCTCGTCATGGCATCCGCCTGACCAACCACAGCCTGTACCTGTATGGTCACTGCGCTGAAGGTGATTGCCGCGAAAATGAACACGCGCACGACGCAAAATAAGTCACGTTCATACTCTGAGCCAGCCGTAAGGCTGGCTTTTTTTTGCCTTAAAAAGCCCGGTGGCGCTGCGCTTACCGGGCCTACGGACTATGACGCCTTTGTAGGCCCGGTAAGCGCAGCGCCACCGGGCGTAAGGCAACTTAATTATTGTTATTGCGTATCTCGTCCCAGATCTTATCGCAACGCTTCGCGACTTCCTGATCGTTACCCGTTTTACGCGCCTGGATACAGGCCTGATAATCCATCACACGAATATTCTCCTGCGTCGCGAATTGCTCATGCGCCTTCTCTTTCTTCAGCACATTCAGTACGCTCTGACAGGCTTCAATTTTCTCCGGCGAGCCTTGTGCGGTATTAATACAGGCGCTGTAAGCCTCCTTCAGCCTGGAATCTTCCTTCGGTGCCTGAGGCTGAGCGCAGGCCACCAGCCCCGATGCAAGCATCGCGACAATTACGATTTTTTTCATCATGTGCAGTCTCCGGTCCGGCGGGTCTTAACCCGCCGGAAGATTCATCAGAAGATGGTGAATGGGGCAATAACCATGAATTTCACGTCTCGTTCATCCTGGAAGATGTTGCCGTAACCGCCCGCATAGCTCGGGATATCGGAGTGGTTGTCATACTGAGTGAAGTGCAGTTTGAACATCGTGCCCTTCGCGCGCCCATCCTGCAGGGTATAGATAGCATCCAGGCTGTAGGAGGACTCTTTCAGGCGATAGTTTGGATCGTAGTACGCATCCGGCGTGGCCATGTCGCCAGGTTTTGCATCCCAGGCGTAAGCGTAAGAAGCGCCCACTGCCCAACCCGGCAGGTTCCAGTTTTTCAGATCATACATTGCGCCGAAGAAGACCGCTTTTTCCCCATCGGCGTTGAAGTCTGAGCGGTTATCCCACCAGATATCCAGACGACCGTTAGATGACGCGTAGGTTGGCGTCATACGTTGCAGGAAGTAGCCCTGCTGCCCTTCCGCCTTCACCCATGTCCCTTCCAGACGTAAATCAACCTGGCCCACTTTATAGCCGAAAGTCAGCGCCTGCAGCCACGCGGTGCCGTCATAAATGTCGTTGACGCCGCCATCGCTGACCTTGTCACGCGTACCATAGAACTGATAGCTGGTGCTCAGCGGACTTCCTGCGATATCAAATTTGTAGCTGGCTTTAGCAAAATACTGATCGATATAGCCTTCCGCCTGACCAAATGCGGCTTCCAGTACCAGATCGTTTTTAAAGTCGTATTTCGCGCCCAGCGAGTGGAGATAATCGACTTTGGTTTTCTTATCGTTCTGGTAGAACTTGTCCATTTCAATGTGCCATGGAGCCTTATACTCGTTGGTCCACATATAGGAGAAGCTCAACGCACCCGCATCACCATAGTCAAAGTTCGCCCCGGCTTCTGCACCCTGATAGGTACCTGGCATGAAGCTCCAGTGTGGTGCTAACAGCGTCTGGCCGGTTGGCTGAATATACCCTCCACGCGCCCAGACCGGGCCGTATTTAAATTTCGCTGCGGCCTTGTACAGGCTGATACCGCTCTTATCACCGGACCAGTCTTCATCGTAAGCTTTGTTGCTGGAGGAGAAGGCAATTTCGTTAGGGTGGCCGCTGTCGCCGTTTTCCGCCATTTCGATCGCGGTGAATGCAGCGATATCCAGGCCGAACATATCTGCGGCATAGCCTGACTGGAAGTCCAGGTTGGCGTTCCAGGTGGAGTGAGAAAGGTTGGTTTTATATTTGTCTTCGGCGACGTCTTTACGGTCACGTTCACGCTGCCAGTAATAGATGCCGCCCGTGAGGGTAGAATCGTCGATGAAACCCGCAGCTTTCGCCTCAGGTGTAACAACCAGGCCAGACATTGCTGTCACACCGGCAATAGCCAGCGCCAGCGCACTACGTTTGCCACTGAACGTACGCATAGATTATTCCTCTTTGACGAATTAAAGCGCCTAAAACGGCGAAAATAAAAAAGACCAGGCGGTCAGGGGTAGTTATAAATACCCTCGAATTAACTACCGTCTTTAGGTTATTTTTCGCGACGCGAATTATCAATGCTTTTCATCAGGCAAAAGTCAGGATTATGACGAAGTGCACATAATTGGTAGTGCTTTGTAACATTTGGCCGGAAGCGTGATTTGGCGGGGGTATAGCAGCGTATTTCAGGGTATTAGAACATTAGAAATCGCGTATTTTGCGAAATTTGCCATTTTCAAAAACAGACAAACTTTTTTAAAAAAAATAAGTAGCACCACATTGACCAAAAATAACGGCGGACATTTTTACAACGCCACTTTAACGATATGATCATTAATAAAAAAAACGCCGCAATAAGCGGCGTTTGTTTCTCATTGACCAGAGCGGCGTTATTATTCGCCGATCTTCGTCCAGGTGTCACGCAGACCGACGGTGCGGTTAAATACCGGTTTTTCCGCAGTGCTGTAACGGCTGTCCAGGCAGAAGTAACCTTCACGCTCGAACTGGAACGCTTTTCCTGCTTCAGCTGTTTTCAGCGATGGCTCAGCATAACCCTGTTTGATCACCAGAGATTCCGGGTTGATCGTCGCCAGGAAGTCTTCCGCCGCACCCGGGTTAGGCACGCTGAACAGACGATCGTACAGACGGATTTCTACCGGCAGCGCGTGAGAAGCGCTTACCCAGTGGATAACGCCTTTCACCTTGCGACCATCGGCAGGATCTTTGCTCAGCGTTTCGGCATCGTATGAACAGAAGATGGTGGTGATATTCCCTTCTGCATCTTTCTCTACGCGCTCGGCTTTGATCACGTAGGCGTTACGCAGACGGACTTCTTTACCCAGCACCAGACGCTTGTACTGCTTGTTGGCTTCTTCACGGAAGTCAGCGCGGTCGATCCAGATTTCACCGCTGAACGGTACGTCACGGCTTCCCATTTCCGGTTTGTTCGGATGGTTAGGCATGGCAACCAGTTCACTCGCACCCTGAGGATAGTTTTCGATAACCAGTTTTACCGGGTCGATAACTGCCATCGCGCGCGGGGCATTTTCGTTGAGGTCTTCACGAATGCAGGACTCCAGCGACGCCATTTCAATGGTGTTGTCCTGCTTGGTCACGCCGATGCGCTTGCAGAACTCACGAATAGAAGCAGCGGTGTAGCCACGACGACGCAGACCAGAAATGGTCGGCATACGCGGGTCGTCCCAGCCCTCAACGTGCTTGTCAGTCACCAGCAGGTTCAGCTTACGCTTGGACATCACGGTGTATTCCAGATTCAGACGAGAGAACTCGTACTGACGCGGATGCACAGGGATGGTGATGTTATCCAGCACCCAGTCGTACAGGCGACGGTTGTCCTGGAACTCAAGCGTACACAGCGAGTGGGTAATGCCTTCCAGCGCATCGCTGATGCAGTGGGTGAAGTCGTACATCGGGTAGATGCACCACTTGTTACCGGTCTGGTGGTGTTCAGCAAACTTAATGCGGTACAGCACCGGATCGCGCATCACGATGAACGGAGAAGCCATGTCAATTTTGGCACGCAGACAGGCTTTGCCTTCTTCAAAACCACCCGCACGCATTTTTTCAAACAGCGCCAGGTTCTCTTCCACGCTGCGATCGCGGAACGGACTGTTTTTGCCAGGCTGCGTCAGCGTACCGCGGTATTCACGGATTTCATCCGCGGACAGTTCATCGACGTACGCCAGACCTTTGTTGATCAGCTCAACCGCGTAAGCGTACAGCTGATCAAAATAGTCAGAGGAGTAGCAGATATCGCCAGACCAGTTGAAGCCCAGCCATTGCACATCGTTCTTGATGGACTCAACGTATTCGATGTCTTCTTTTACTGGGTTGGTGTCATCGAAACGCAGGTTGCACTGCCCCTGATAGTCTTGCGCAATGCCAAAGTTCAGGCAGATGGATTTCGCATGACCAATATGCAGGTAGCCGTTCGGCTCCGGCGGGAAGCGGGTATGCACCGTGGTGTGCTTACCACTGGCCAGATCTTCATCGATGATCTGACGAATAAAGTTACTCGGGCGGGCTTCAGCCTCACTCATCGTGGATTCCTCAAAGCGTAAACAACGTATAACGGCATATGATCTTATAAGCCGGACGTAGTGACAACCCTTAGTTACGGAAAATACGTATCAGATGAAAATAATGGGGGCATTTGCTGCAAAAAAAAGCGGCGGAGGATATCCCCCGCCGCTTAAGGCATGACTCTACTCAGGAGCGATTACTTGCCTTTAATCTCATACAGCGGCGTTTGACCTGCAACCACCTGACCTTTTGCCTGAATAACCAGGCCACTGAAGTCGTCGATGTTGCTGCAAACAACCGGACTGATCATGGAGCGTGCATTGGCGTTCAGGAAGTCCAGATCCATCTCCAGAACCGGCTGCCCGGCCACCACTTCAGCGCCCTCTTCCACCAGACGAGTAAAGCCTTTACCCTCCAGCGCAACGGTATCGATGCCCATGTGGACAACAATCTCCGCGCCGTTTTCGGTTTCGAGGCAGAACGCGTGGTTGGTGTTGAAAATCTTCACGATAGTACCCGCAGCAGGAGAGACGACGGTTTTGTCCGTTGGTTTCACCGCCACGCCGTCGCCTACCGCTTTACTGGCGAACGCTTCGTCAGGCACTTGTTCAAGGTCAACGACCTCACCCGTTACCGGAGAGACCAGAGCCGCCACCGTCACGGCGTTAGGTACGGCCTGTGGCTTCGCGGCCGGAGTCGCCGTTGCCGCAGGTGCGCTGTCAGCTGCTGCCGCTGCAACCGGGCCACGCGCAACCACTTTCTTCATTTCGTCACCGATGGATTCCGCTTTGGCGCCCACGATAACCTGGATAGTTTGTTTGTTCAGTTTAACGACGCCAGATGCGCCAAGGCGTTTACACATTGCATCGCTTACGCGAGCGGAGTCACCCACGGTCAGACGCAGACGGGTAATACAGGCATCAATGGCTTTCAGGTTGTCGGTACCGCCGACTGCGGCAATGTAGCTGGTTGCCAGCTGAGTTAAACCTTCTTCGGTATTGCTGTTGGCTTCACTGGTCACGACGTCATCAGTGGTATCTTCGCGGCCCGGCGTTTTAAGGTTAAACATACGGATAACCGCGCTGAACAGAACGAAGTAGATAACGAAGAAGGCCGCACCCATCACCACCAGCATCCAGACGTTCTTGCTTGCCGCTGGCAGGTTGTACATCAGCACGTAGTCGATCGCGCCTGCAGAGAAGGAGAAGCCCGCATGGATGCCCAGCAGAGTCGCCACGAACAGGCTGATACCGGTTAACACCGCGTGCATCAGGTACAGCAGCGGAGCCAGGAACATGAACAGGAATTCCAGAGGCTCGGTCACACCGGTCAGGAATGCGGTAATGGCGACTGACAGCAGCATACCGCCGACCATTGGACGACGCGCTTTCGGCGCAGCCAGGTACATGGCCAGCGCAGCGCCCGGCAGACCAAACATCATGATTGGGAAGAAGCCGGACATAAACATGCCCGCGGTGCCATCACCCGCGTAGAAGCGGTTAATGTCGCCGTGGAAAACGGTACCCGCCGCATTGGTAAACTCACCAATCTGGAACCAGGCGATGGTGTTCAGAACCTGATGCAGACCGGTTGGGATCAACAGACGGTTAATGAAGCCGAAGATGCCCGCACCCATCGCACCCGCAGAGACGATCCACTCGCCGCCCGCATGGATAGCATGCTGCACTGGCGGCCAAACGTAGCCAAAGATCGCGGCCAGAACCAGACAGAAGAAGCCGGTCGCGATTGGCACGAAGCGTTTGCCACCAAAGAAGCTGAGGAAGTCTGGCAGCTTGATGTTTGCCCAGCGGTTATATACCGCACCGCCGACCAGACCGGTAATGATACCCGCCAGTACGCCCATGTTGATTTCCGGGTTAATCGTTACCATCGCTTTCGTCAGGATGAAGTAACCGACCGCCCCTGCCAGCGCTGCGGCCCCCGCACTGTCTTTAGACCAGCTGGAAGCAACGCCGATGGCGAAAATCAGCGCCAGGTTGTCAAAGATTGCGCCGCCAGCCTGGGCGATAAACGGCACGTTGAGAAGATCGGGTTGCCCGAATCGCAGCAGCAGCGCTGCAACCGGTAGCACGGCGATAGGGAGCTGCAAAGCCCTACCGAGGCGCTGGAAAAAACCTAAAATATTCATCCTATTCCCCCTACGAGACCCTTTCCAGGCTCGCGCATTAACTATGTTTTTATTGTGTTGCTAACGATAAGTACCGTCGATAATTCACTGGCAGTGTGAGTGTGTGAAAAATTAATTCGTATCGCAAATTAAACACCCATTTTTTGTGATTTTTGTCACCAAATATCGTATTAAGCCCTCCCTTTCACTGGCTAACAGCGAAAACTTATTTTATCATTCAAAAAATCAAGACGGATTGATCCAGCCTGAAAGGTTCCAGGTTACGCTTAAGTATCAGGTTCAGGTAGCCATCCGCCCACTCTTCTACTTTAACTCTTGAGGTGAACAATGAGACTGATTCCCCTGGCAACTGCTGAACAAGTCGGTAAATGGGCCGCTCGCCATATCGTTAACCGCATTAATGCCTTCAAGCCTACCGCCGATCGTCCTTTCGTTCTTGGCCTGCCAACCGGCGGTACTCCGCTGACGGCGTATAAAGCCCTGGTTGAAATGCACAAAGCGGGCCAGGTTAGCTTCAAACATGTTGTGACCTTCAATATGGATGAATATGTCGGCCTGCCAAAAGACCACCCGGAAAGCTACCATAGCTTTATGCACCGGAATTTCTTTGATCACGTTGATATCCCAGCGGAAAATATTAACCTGCTGAATGGAAATGCGCCTGATATTGACGCAGAATGCCGTCAGTACGAAGAAAAAATCCGTTCTTACGGTAAAATCCACCTGTTTATGGGCGGCGTGGGCAACGATGGTCATATCGCGTTTAACGAGCCGGCATCGTCCTTGGCTTCCCGCACGCGTATTAAAACGCTGACCCATGACACCCGCGTGGCAAACTCCCGCTTCTTTGACGGTGATGTGAACCAGGTTCCAAAATACGCCCTGACCGTTGGCGTAGGCACCCTGCTGGATGCCGAAGAAGTGATGATTCTGGTGCTGGGTGGCGTGAAAGCGCAGGCACTCCAGGCTGCCGTTGAAGGCAACGTTAACCACATGTGGACCATCAGCTGCCTGCAGCTGCATCCAAAATCAGTCATCGTCTGCGACGAACCGTCCACGATGGAGCTGAAAGTGAAAACGCTGAAATACTTCAACGAGTTAGAAGCCGAGAACATCAAAGGTCTGTAATTGATTAACCGCCTCTTCTCTAAGAGGCGGCCGCTTTTTTTAACCGGGGGTCGTTATGTACGCTTTAACCCACGGTCGGATTTATACCGGCCACGAAATTCTGGATGACCATGCGATTGTTATCGCCAATGGCCTGATTGAACGTGTTTGTCCGCAGGCAGAACTGCCGCCAGGGATTGAACAGCGCTCACTCAATGGAGCAGTAATCTCCCCCGGTTTCATCGACGTACAGCTGAACGGCTGCGGCGGTGTGCAATTCAATGACACTGCCGAGGCGGTGACGGTTGAAACGCTGGAAATCATGCAGAAAGCCAACGAGAAATCGGGCTGCACCAGCTATCTGCCAACGCTCATCACCAGCAGTGATGACCTGATGAAACAGGGTATCCGCGTGATGCGCGAATACCTCGCCAAACACCCTAATCAGGCGCTCGGTCTGCACCTGGAAGGGCCATGGCTGAATATCGTGAAAAAAGGCACCCATAACCCGGATTACGTGCGCAAGCCTGACGCTGAACTGGTCGACTACATGTGTGCGAACGCCGATGTGATCGCTAAAGTGACGCTGGCACCAGAGATGACCGGCACTGACGTGATCAGCAAACTGGCTGCCGCCGGGATTGTGGTTTCAGCAGGACACTCAAACGCCACGCTGAAAGAAGCCAAAGCGGGCTTCCGCGCGGGCATTACCTTCGCCACGCACCTTTACAACGCCATGCCTTATATCACCGGTCGCGAACCGGGTCTGGTCGGGGCGATTCTGGACGAGCCAGACGTCTACTGCGGCATTATTGCTGATGGTATGCACGTGGATTACACCAACATTCGTAATGCCAAGCGCCTGAAAAGCGACAAGCTTTGCCTGGTTACCGATGCCACTGCACCAGCAGGTGCAAATATTGAGCAGTTCATTTTTGCCGGTAAAACAATATACTACCGCAATGGACTGTGTGTGGATGAAAACGGTACGCTGAGCGGTTCCTCTTTAACCATGATTGAAGGGGTGCGTAACCTGGTTGAGCACTGTGGGATTGCGCTGGATGAAGTCCTGCGTATGGCTACCCTTTATCCGGCTCGCGCAATCGGCGTGGATAAACAGCTTGGCGGAATTGCACCGGGTATGGTTGCAAACCTGACGGCATTCACACACGATTATAAAATTATTAAGACCATCGTTAATGGTAACGAGGTCGTCACTGAGTAAGTAAAAGTATGACACCAGGCGGACAAGCTCAAATCGGTAATGTCGATCTCGTTAAACAACTTAACAGTGCGGCGGTATATCGCCTGATTGACCAACACGGGCCAATCTCTCGAATTCAGATAGCCGAACAAAGCCAGCTTGCTCCCGCCAGCGTGACAAAAATTACCCGCCAGCTTATTGAGCGCGGTTTGATCAAAGAAGTCGATCAGCAGGCCTCTACCGGGGGCCGCCGCGCTATCTCCATTATTACCGAAACCCGCAATTTTCAGGCGATTGGCGTTCGGCTCGGCCGTCATGACACCACGCTCACGCTCTACGATCTGAGCAGCAAAGCAATTGCGGAAGAGCACTATCCCCTTCCCGAGCGCACCCAGGAGACGCTGGAGCACGCGCTGCTGAATACCATCGCGCACTTTATTGAGAGCTGTCAGCGTAAGATCCGCGAGCTCATTGCAATTTCAGTGATTTTACCCGGACTGGTCGACCCGGAAAGCGGCGTGATTCGCTACATGCCGCACATTCAGGTGGAAAACTGGGCGCTGGTCGATGCGCTGGAAAAACGCTTCAAAGTGACCTGTTTTGTCGGCCACGATATTCGTTCTCTGGCACTGGCAGAGCACTACTTTGGTGCGAGTCAGGACTGCGAAGACTCTATTCTGGTGCGTGTCCACCGCGGGACAGGCGCAGGTATTATTTCTAACGGTCGGATTTTTATTGGTCGCAACGGTAACGTCGGCGAGATCGGCCACATTCAGGTCGAGCCGCTGGGCGAACGCTGCCACTGCGGTAACTTCGGCTGCCTTGAAACCATTGCCGCCAACACGGCCATTGAGCAGCGCGTTCGCCATCTGCTTGAACAAGGTTACCAGAGTCGCGTCACGCTGGCTGATTGCAAGATAGGCACCATCTGCAAAGCCGCCAATAAAGGCGACGCGCTGGCCTGTGAGGTGATCGAGCAGGTTGGGCGCCATCTGGGGAAAACTATCGCCATCGCCATTAACCTGTTTAACCCACAGAAAGTGGTGATAGCCGGAGAAATTGTTGAAGCGGAAAAGGTGCTGCTCCCCGCGATTGAAGGCTGTATTAACACCCAGGCGCTGAAAGCATTCCGCCAGAATCTCCCTGTGGTTCGTTCAAAACTTGACCATCGCTCGGCAATTGGCGCTTTTGCGCTGGTGAAACGCGCCATGCTCAACGGTATTCTGCTGCAGCATTTGCTGGAAAGTTGATCGGACCTTATAGTAACGCCTTCTTTTTTTGATGTCGGAACGTCCATGACCATTAAGAATGTAATTTGTGATATCGACGGCGTGCTGATGCACGACAACGTTGCCGTACCAGGTGCTGCGGAGTTTCTTCACCGCATCATCGACAAAGGAATGCCTCTGGTTCTTCTCACGAACTACCCTTCTCAGACCGGTCAGGATCTGGCAAACCGCTTTGCGACGGCGGGCGTCGACGTCCCGGACAGTGTGTTTTACACCTCGGCGATGGCAACGGCGGATTTTCTGAAACGTCAGGAAGGCAAAAAAGCGTACGTGGTCGGCGAAGGCGCGCTGATCCACGAGCTGTATAAAGCGGGCTTTACGATTACCGATGTCAATCCGGACTTCGTGATTGTGGGTGAAACGCGCTCCTATAACTGGGAGATGATGCATAAAGCCTCGTTCTTCGTTGCCAACGGCGCGCGCTTCATTGCCACCAACCCGGATACCCACGGTCGAGGTTTTTATCCGGCCTGTGGCGCGCTGTGTGCCGGTATTGAAAAAATCTCCGGGCGCAAGCCATTCTATGTCGGCAAACCAAGCCCATGGATCATCCGCGCCGCGCTCAATAAAATGCAGGCCCACTCAGAAGAAACGGTTATTGTCGGCGATAACCTGCGTACGGATATTCTGGCCGGCTTCCAGGCGGGTCTGGAAACCATTCTGGTGCTGTCCGGCGTCTCGCAGCTTGATGACATTGATTCGATGCCGTTCCGACCAAGCTGGATTTACCCCTCCGTCGATGAAATTGACATTATCTGATACCAAACCACGCTCAGGGCGTGGTTTTTCATTTTTAGCCCTTACAAATAAAACTATATCTAACAAAAAGTGCACTTTATTGCATAATCATCAATAAAAGCGTCCGTGACGTACTCTTTTTTCACTATTCCGCAATCACCATTGCACTATTTCCGTTTTCGCCCGTAAATCTCTTGCGCCCCTTCTCCCTTTGCGGCATTTTCATAAGCAAGCAACATTACAAAGCAACAGGGTTAACGGAGAAGGTTATGTGTTCAATTTTTGGCGTACTGGATATTAAAACTGACGCGGGCGAACTGCGTAAAAAAGCACTCGAACTGTCCCGCCTGATGCGCCATCGCGGCCCGGACTGGTCAGGCGTTTACGCCAGTGATAAAGCGATTCTGGCTCACGAACGTCTGTCTATCGTAGACGTCAACGCCGGTGCACAGCCGCTGTATAACGAGAAAAAAACGCACGCGCTGGCTGTTAACGGTGAAATCTATAACCATCAGGCACTGCGCGCCGAGTACGGCGACCGCTACGCCTTCCAGACCGGGTCTGACTGTGAAGTGATTCTGGCGCTCTATCAGGAGAAAGGTCCGGAATTCCTGGACGACCTGCAGGGTATGTTTGCCTTCGCCCTGTACGATAGCGAAAAAGACGCGTATCTGATTGGCCGCGACCATATCGGCATTATCCCGCTGTACATGGGCCACGATGAACACGGCAACTTCTATGTTGCCTCTGAAATGAAAGCCCTGGTACCGGTCTGCCGCACCATTAAAGAGTTCCCGGCAGGCAGCTACCTGTGGAGTAAAGACGGTGAGATCCGTCCGTACTACCAGCGCGACTGGTTCGATTATGACGCGGTTAAAGACAACGTGACGGATAAAGCCGAGCTGCGTCAGGCGCTGGAAGATTCCGTGAAAAGCCACCTGATGTCAGACGTACCTTATGGCGTGCTGCTCTCCGGCGGTCTGGACTCCTCCGTGATCTCCGCGATCACCAAGAAATTCGCCGCTCGCCGCGTGGAAGATCAGGAGCGCTCCGAAGCCTGGTGGCCGCAGCTGCACTCCTTTGCCGTGGGTCTCGAAGGGGCACCTGACCTGAAAGCTGCCCAGGAAGTGGCAAACCATCTGGGCACCGTGCACCATGAAATTCACTTCACCGTGCAGGAAGGCCTGGATGCAATCCGCGATGTGATCTATCACATTGAAACTTATGATGTTACTACCATTCGTGCCTCAACACCGATGTACCTGATGTCGCGTAAGATTAAAGCGATGGGCATCAAGATGGTGCTGTCCGGTGAAGGTTCTGACGAAGTGTTTGGCGGCTACCTGTACTTCCATAAAGCGCCAAACGCCAAAGAACTGCATGAAGAGACCGTGCGTAAATTGCAGGCACTGCATATGTTTGACTGTGCACGTGCCAACAAAGCAATGTCGGCATGGGGAGTAGAAGCGCGTGTCCCGTTCCTGGATAAGAAATTCCTCGACGTGGCGATGCGTATCAACCCGCAGGACAAAATGTGCGGCAACGGTAAAATGGAAAAACATATCCTGCGCGAATGTTTTGAATCATACCTGCCCGCGAGCGTGGCGTGGCGTCAGAAAGAGCAGTTCTCTGATGGTGTAGGTTACAGCTGGATCGACACCCTGAAAGAGGTGGCAGCAAAACAGATTTCCGACCAGCAACTGGAAACGGCAAGCTTCCGCTTCCCGTACAACACGCCGGGCTCTAAAGAAGCGTATCTGTACCGTGAAATCTTTGAAGAGCTGTTCCCGGTGCCGAGTGCGGCAGAGTGTGTTCCGGGTGGCCCATCCGTCGCCTGCTCGTCTGCCAAAGCGATTGAATGGGATGAATCTTTCAAAGCGATGAACGATCCATCAGGCCGTGCGGTAGGCGTTCACCAGTCTGCCTACAAATAATCGCGACGATTCTAATCAGGCCCCTCTGGGGCCTTTTTTTTGCCTTGCATTTCACTCTCGAAAAACGATTAATAACCAATAATTGCCGAATATTCGGTCACGCTGTTCGCAACCTAACCAAACAGTCACATTCCGGCTATTTTCGTTGAAAAAGGTGTTGACGCTGCAAGGGTCTATACGCATAATGCGCCCCGCAACGCCGATAAGGTAACGCGAAAAAAGATGGCTACGTAGCTCAGTTGGTTAGAGCACATCACTCATAATGATGGGGTCACAGGTTCGAATCCCGTCGTAGCCACCATCTTTTTTGCGGGAGTGGCGAAATTGGTAGACGCACCAGATTTAGGTTCTGGCGCCGCAAGGTGTGCGAGTTCAAGTCTCGCCTCCCGCACCATTCCCAGGTAAGCGTTGCACGGATGGGGTATCGCCAAGCGGTAAGGCACCGGTTTTTGATACCGGCATTCCCTGGTTCGAATCCAGGTACCCCAGCCATATTTCTTCGATTTTGCGGTTCTCCGCGGTATTGGGGTATCGCCAAGCGGTAAGGCACCGGTTTTTGATACCGGCATTCCCTGGTTCGAATCCAGGTACCCCAGCCATCGAAGATTGCAGTACTGGCTACGTAGCTCAGTTGGTTAGAGCACATCACTCATAATGATGGGGTCACAGGTTCGAATCCCGTCGTAGCCACCAAATTAAGATTGTCGATTTTTCGGTAATCAAGACAAATTGTTGGGGTATCGCCAAGCGGTAAGGCACCGGATTCTGATTCCGGCATTCCGAGGTTCGAATCCTCGTACCCCAGCCAATTTAAAAAGTCGTTAAGCAATTTGTTTAACGCAATTGGGGTGTCGCCAAGCGGTAAGGCTCTGGTTTCTGATACCAGCATTCCGGGGTTCGAATCCCTGCACCCCAGCCACTTAAAAACAAATAAGCCCGCTCTGCGGGCTTTTTTGTTTTTGTTGTTTGTGCGGCCTGATGCCCCCTCACCCTCCCCCTCTCCCCAAAGGGGCGAGGGAATAGTCGAAGCAGCGATTAAAGTCCGAGAGCGTATTTCAGGGCCTGACGTTTCAACCCACCGGCACGTTCCGCCGCCATGAGGCCAATGTTACGCAGAATACGTACTGGCGCTAAGTCATTGCTGAACCCGGCATAGAACAGATCCATTCCCGACTGCATAATAAAATTATCCGCCATACGTCGCGTCTGGTAACGCTTCAGTACCTGATGGCTGGACCACGCTTCCGCATGCCCGCGCGCATGACTTAAAACGTCCAGTAACGCGTCAACGTCACGATACCCAAGATTTACCCCCTGCCCGGCCAGCGGGTGTATGGTGTGTGCCGCATCCCCCACCAGCGCAAGCCCGTCACGGGCATACTGCAAAGCGTGACGTCGCGTGAGCGGGAATGCGCCAGCCGCGACTGGCGTGATATGCCCCAGACGGCTCGGGAAGTGCAGCAGGATCTCGCGCTGCAGTTGTTCCATTGAAAGCCCTTGTAGCTGGCGAATGCGCGCCGGTTTGTCGTACCACACCAGTGACGCCCAATGATCAAATAGCGGTAAAAAGGCATGCGGGCCATTCGGCGTAAAGTGCTGCCAGGTGCTCTCACCCGGCGAATTCTCACACTGGACGGTAATCAGCATACAAGACTGCTCATACTGCCAGGCATGTACCCCAATACCTGCCATCTGTCTGACCTGAGAATTGGCACCATCCGCCCCGACGACCAGCTTCACAGCCAGCTCATCACCGCTGTCGAGCATCAGCAAATAGCCGCTTTCGTGAGTATGAAGTGCCTTAAGTGACGCAGGAACACGCAGCGTCACCTTCGGGTGCGCCTCCAGGGCCTGCCAGAGCGCCTGCTGGAGCACATTGTTTTCCACCATGTAGCCCAGGCGCGGCAGCTTCAGCTCCGCAGCATCAAACGCAACGTGGGCATTTTCCCACTCCCAGGTTTCAAGACGGCTGTAGGGATGCGCACGCATCGCCTGCACCGTTTCCCAGACGCCCAGGCCGCGCAGCAGATCGACCGACGCCGCGCTGATAGCAGAAATGCGCACATCCGGCTTGCTGGCGGGATCGAATGCCGGCGGTGCAGCCTGTTCAATTACCGTTACCTCAAATCCCTGCTGCGCCAGCCCCAGCGCCAGTGCGCCGCCGACCATACCGCCGCCGACAACGGCAACTTCGGTGTGTTGGAGTGTCATGGTCATTTTTCCTTATTGGAGAATCCCTTAAGTTTACCGGATTTTTGCGGTCCTGAGACACATAACCTTCATACTGGTCACACCCCCACCAAAGCATTACAATACGCGGCTTGCAATCCTGAGCTGAGCAAGTCGATGACTAAAAAACTCCATATAAAAACCTGGGGCTGTCAGATGAACGAATACGATTCATCCAAGATGGCCGATCTGCTGGACACCACCCACGGATACCAGCTGACTGAAAATCCGAAAGAAGCCGACGTGTTGCTGCTGAACACCTGTTCAATTCGTGAAAAAGCGCAGGAAAAAGTCTTCCACGTGTTAGGCCGCTGGAAACTTCTCAAACGAAAAAATCCGGACCTGATCATCGGCGTGGGCGGTTGCGTCGCATCACAGGAAGGTAAGCTGATCCGCCAGAGAGCCCCCTATGTGGATATCGTCTTTGGCCCGCAGACCCTGCACCGCCTGCCGGAGATGATCAACCAGGTTCGCGGTAATCGTAGCCCGGTCGTTGACGTCAGCTTCCCGGAGATCGAGAAATTTGACCGTCTGCCAGAACCGCGCGCAGATGGCCCGACCGCTTTCGTTTCCATCATGGAAGGCTGCAACAAATACTGCACTTACTGTGTGGTGCCTTACACCCGTGGTGAAGAAGTCAGCCGCCCGGCAGACGATATTCTGTTTGAAATCGCGCAGCTTGCCGCGCAGGGCGTTCGCGAAGTGAACCTGCTGGGCCAGAACGTTAACGCCTGGCGTGGGGAAAACTACGACGGCACCACCGGCACCTTTGCTGAACTGCTGCGCCTGGTGGCCGCGATTGACGGTATCGACCGTATTCGCTTTACCACCAGCCATCCGATGGAATTCACCGATGACATCATTGATGTCTATCGCGATACGCCAGAGCTGGTGAGCTTCCTGCATCTGCCGATTCAGTGCGGCTCTGACCGCGTTCTGAACCTGATGGGCCGTCCGCATACTGTTCTGGAGTACAAATCCACCATCCGTAAGCTGCGTGAAGCGCGTCCGGATATCCAGATAAGCTCCGACTTTATTGTCGGCTTCCCTGGTGAAACCGCGGATGACTTCGAGCGCACCATGAAGCTCATTGGTGAAGTGAATTTTGACGTCAGCTACAGCTTCATCTTCTCCGCGCGTCCTGGAACCCCTGCGGCCGATATGGTTGACGATGTGCCGGAAGAAGAGAAAAAGCAGCGTCTGTATATTCTGCAGGAGCGCATCAACCAGCAGGCCAACGCCTGGAGCCGCCGTATGCTCGGCACCGTCCAGCGCATACTGGTAGAAGGCACCTCGCGCAAGAGCATTATGGAACTCTCCGGTCGTACAGAAAACAACCGCGTGGTGAACTTTGAAGGCACCCCGGATATGATCGGTAAATTTGTGGACGTTGAGATTGTCGAAGTGCTCACCAACTCACTGCGTGCGAAAGTGGTCCGCACTGAAGACGAAATGGGCCTGCGTATTGCCGAGTCACCGGAATCCGTCATTTCGCGTACCCGCAAAGAAAACGATTCTGGCGTGGGGATTTACCAGCCTTAATCCTTCGGGCCTGCCGCTTCGGCAGGCCTTGTATTTCCTCTCATCGTCCCCAATATCATCTGCAATGCTTGCGCCTTTATTCTATGGCGTGAATAATTTCGGTAATGACCGTTTTATTACGCCGGGTGGCAGCGGGTCAGCTAACCAATCAAAGAGGAACAGTTTGAACATAGATACGCGTGAAATCAGCCTAACGCCCGCAGACAACGCTCGCCTGCTGAGCCTGTGCGGACCGTTTGATGACAACATCAAACAACTGGAGCGACGTCTGGGTATCGAAATCAATCGTCGCGATAATCACTTCAAACTTACCGGACGCCCTATCTGCGTCAATGCGGCTGCAGATATCCTGCGCAGCCTGTATGTCGATACCGCCCCGATGCGCGGCGAAATTCAGGATATCGAACCGGAACAAATTCACCTCGCCATTAAAGAGGCGCGCGTGCTTGAGCAGAGCGCGGAAAGTGTGCCGGACTACGGTAAGGCCATCAACATCAAGACCAAGCGTGGCGTCATTAAGCCGCGTACGCCAAACCAGGCGCAGTACATCGCCAATATTCTCGACCACGACATCACCTTCGGCGTGGGGCCGGCGGGTACGGGTAAAACCTATCTGGCCGTTGCCGCGGCGGTGGATGCGCTTGAACGTCAGGAAATCCGCCGTATCCTGCTGACCCGTCCGGCGGTGGAAGCGGGTGAAAAACTGGGCTTCCTGCCGGGCGACCTGAGTCAGAAGGTCGACCCGTATCTGCGTCCTTTATACGATGCGCTGTTCGAGATGCTCGGCTTTGAGAAGGTCGAAAAGCTGATTGAGCGTAACGTGATTGAAGTGGCCCCACTCGCCTACATGCGTGGTCGCACGTTAAACGACGCGTTCATCATTCTTGATGAAAGCCAGAACACCACCATCGAACAGATGAAGATGTTCCTGACGCGTATTGGCTTTAACTCGAAAGCGGTCATTACCGGTGACGTTACCCAGATCGACCTGCCGCGCAGCACCAAATCGGGCCTGCGCCACGCCATTGAAGTGCTGGCCGAAGTCGATGAAATCAGCTTTAACTTCTTCCACAGTGAAGACGTGGTACGCCATCCGGTGGTTGCGCGCATCGTTAACGCCTATGAAGCCTGGGAAGAGGCGGATCAAAAACGCAGGGCCGAACTGGCCGCAGAACGTAAGCGCGACGCGCAGGAGCAAGAACAGAAATGAGTCAGGTGATCCTCGATTTACAGCTGGCCTGTGAAGACAATTCCGGTATGCCAGATGAGGCACAGTTTCAGAAATGGCTGGATGCCGTTATCCCCCAGTTTCAGGAAGAATCAGAAGTGACGATTCGCCTGGTGGATGAGGCAGAAAGCCATGAGCTTAACCTGACTTACCGTGGGAAAGATAAGCCAACCAACGTGCTCTCTTTCCCGTTCGAAGCCCCGACGGGTATCGAGATGCCGCTGCTGGGGGATCTGATCATCTGCCGTCAGGTGGTTGAACAGGAAGCCAAAGAGCAGCAAAAGCCGCTGGAAGCCCACTGGGCGCATATGGTGGTGCATGGCAGCCTGCATCTGCTTGGCTACGATCATATTGAAGATGACGAAGCGGAAGAGATGGAGTCCCTCGAGACAGAGATAATGCTTGCTCTGGGCTATGAGGATCCGTACATTGCCGAGAAAGAATAGTCAGTTAACTTACTGACGACTATGCCGCCGCGCAGGGAATTCGCGTGGCGGTAAATGTTGAACTAACAAGAGAACCCTTAACAAACGCCATGAGCGACGACAATTCACACAGTAGCGACACGACAAACACTAAAAAGGGATTTTTCTCCCTCATTCTGAACCAGCTTTTCCACGGCGAACCCAAGAACCGTGATGAACTGCTGGAGCTGATTCGTGATTCCGGGCAAAACGACCTTATCGACGAAGATACGCGCGAAATGCTCGAAGGGGTGATGGACATTGCTGACCAGCGTGTTCGCGATATCATGATCCCCCGCTCGCAGATGATCACCCTGAAACGTAACCAGACCCTGGACGAGTGCCTCGATGTGATCATCGAATCCGCCCACTCGCGTTTCCCGGTCATCAGCGAAGATAAAGATCACATCGAAGGGATTTTGATGGCGAAAGATCTGCTGCCGTTTATGCGCAGTGATGCCGAAGCCTTCAGCATGGAAAAAGTGTTACGCCAGGCCGTGGTTGTGCCGGAAAGTAAACGTGTGGACCGGATGCTGAAAGAGTTTCGCTCTCAGCGTTACCACATGGCGATTGTTATTGATGAATTTGGCGGCGTTTCCGGACTGGTCACGATCGAGGATATTCTTGAGCTGATCGTGGGTGAAATCGAAGATGAGTATGACGAAGAGGAAGATATCGACTTCCGTCAGCTCAGCCGCCACACCTGGACCGTGCGCGCGCTGGCCTCGATTGAGGACTTCAACGACGCTTTCGGCACTCACTTCAGTGATGAAGAGGTCGATACCATTGGCGGGCTGGTGATGCAGGCCTTTGGCCACCTTCCGGCGCGCGGTGAAACCGTTGACATCGACGGTTACCAGTTCAAAGTGGCAATGGCCGACAGCCGCCGTATTATACAGGTTCATGTCAGAACGCCGGACGACTCACCGGTGCCAAAACTGGAAGATTAATGTAAATGGCATTTGCCCCATTACTTGAACGCCAGCGCGTCCGTTTGCTGCTGGCGCTGTTACTCGGAGCCAGCGGTACGCTGGCTTTTTCTCCTTACGATATCTGGCCTGCGGCTATTCTCTCCCTGATGGGGCTTCAGGGTCTGACCCTGAACCGGCGTCCGGTACAGGCTGCCGCCATTGGTTACTTCTGGGGACTGGGGCTCTTTGGCTCCGGCATTAACTGGGTCTACGTCAGCATCGCCCAGTTTGGCGGTATGCCGGGCCCGGTTAACGTCTTCCTGGTCGTCCTGCTCGCGGCATATCTCTCACTGTATACTGGTCTGTTCGCAGGGATCCTTTCCCGCCTGTGGCCTAAAACCACCTGGCTGCGCGTCGCCATTGCCGCGCCGGTGGTCTGGCAGATCACCGAATTCCTGCGCGGTTGGGTGTTGACCGGCTTCCCGTGGCTGCAGTTCGGCTACAGCCAGATTGATGGCCCGCTGAAAGGCCTGGCCCCGGTCATGGGCGTTGAGGCAATCAACTTCCTGCTAATGGTGGTCAGCGGCCTGCTGATCCTGGCGCTGGTCACGCGTTGCTGGAAACCGCTGGCCGTGGCGCTGGTGCTGTTTGCCCTGCCCTTCCCGCTGCGGTATATCCAGTGGTTCACGCCTGAGCCTGAGCGCACCATGCAGGTTTCTATGGTGCAGGGAAATATCCCGCAATCTATGAAGTGGGATGAAAAAGAGCTGCTGAACACGCTGAAGATCTACGCCAACGCCACCGAAGAGGTGATGGGTAAATCGCAGCTGATCATCTGGCCGGAATCCGCCATTCCCGATCTGGAGATCAATCAGCAGCCGTTCCTGAACATGATGAACGACTTGCTGCTGGCTCGCGGCAGCACGCTGATTACCGGGATTGTCGATGCGCGTCTGAATCAGCAGAACCGTTATGACACCTACAACACCATCATTACGCTCGGCAAAGACAGCGAATACAGCTACAACTCCACGGATCGGTACAACAAGAACCACCTGGTGCCGTTTGGTGAATTTGTTCCGCTGGAGTCGATTCTGCGCCCGCTGGCGCCGTTCTTTGATCTGCCGATGTCCTCCTTCAGCCGTGGCCCGTACGTACAGCCCCAGTTGCATGCGCACGGCCTTGCCCTGACGGCGGCCATCTGCTACGAAATCATTCTCGGCGAGCAGGTTCGCGATAACTTCCGCCCGGATACCGACTACCTGCTGACCATCTCCAACGATGCGTGGTTCGGTAAATCTATCGGCCCGTGGCAGCATTTCCAGATGGCGCGTATGCGTTCTCTGGAGCTGGCGCGCCCATTGCTGCGCAGCACCAACAACGGCATCACCGCCGTGATTGGTCCACAGGGTGAAATCCAGGCCATGATCCCGCAGTTCACCCGTGAGGTGCTGACCACAAAAGTCACACCAACCACCGGCCTGACGCCGTACGCACGCACAGGTAACTGGCCGCTGTGGATCCTGACCGCGCTGTTCGGTTTCTGTGCCGTGCTGATGAGCCTGCGTCAGCGTCGTCGCTAATCTTACCTTCTGTTGCCGGGTGGCGCTAACGCTTACCCGGCCTACATTTTGACTCTCGTAGGTCGGGTAAGGCGTAGGCGCCACCCGACAAATTCCTTCCAGTGCCAAATCTGGCACGCCTGTTGCTTTGTATATTCACGCAAACGCAGTTTGGCTTAACGTGCAACCTTGTCGCACCAGCGTAGATCATCGGTAGCACCGAAACGGTGCAACGGGAGATATTTGCCTCTGAATGGTGCGGCGCGCTTCGCAAAAATAAACAATAACGCAGCAAAATCTTTACATTAAGCCAGACTAAATGTTAACAAGCTTGCATAACACTGCACTCGCATCGCGCGAGATATAACAACATCACAATGGGTATCAATGCGTCACTGGCGCTGATAAGAAAGGAGTTGGGTATGCAATTACGTAAACTGGCCACAGCAATGCTGGTTATGGGAATGTCTGCCGGCGTGGTTCACGCTGAAGATGCTCCGGCAGCAGGCAGTACTCTCGACAAGATTGCCAAAAACGGCGTCATCGTGGTCGGCCACCGTGAATCTTCCGTCCCGTTCTCTTACTACGACAACACGCAAAAAGTCGTGGGCTATTCACAGGATTACTCCAACGCCATCGTTGAAGCTGTGAAGAAAAAGCTGAACAAACCTGACCTGCAGGTGAAGCTGATCCCAATCACTTCACAGAACCGTATTCCACTGCTGCAAAACGGCACCTTTGATTTTGAGTGTGGCTCGACCACCAACAACCTCGAGCGCCAGAAACAGGCCGCTTTCTCTGACACCATCTTCGTCGTGGGCACCCGTCTGCTGACGAAGAAAGGCGGTGATATCAAAGATTTTGCTGACCTGAAAGGCAAAGCGGTCGTCGTAACGTCCGGTACCACCTCAGAAGTGCTGCTGCACAAGCTGAACGACGAGAAGAAAATGGATATGCGCATCATCAGCGCGAAAGACCATGGCGACTCCTTCCGCACCCTGGAAAGTGGCCGTGCCGTCGCGTTTATGATGGATGATGCCCTGCTGGCGGGTGAGCGTGCGAAAGCGAAAAAACCAGACAACTGGGATATCGTCGGCACCGCGCAGTCAAAAGAAGCTTACGGCTGCATGCTGCGTAAAGACGATCCGCAGTTCAAGAAGCTGATCGATGACACTATCGCCCAGGTACAGACTTCGGGCGAAGCGGAAAAATGGTTCGACAAATGGTTCAAGAACCCGATTCCACCAAAAAATCTCAACATGAACTTTGAACTGTCTGATGACATGAAAGCGCTGTTCAAATCTCCAAATGACAAGGCTCTTAACTAATTAGAACAACAGGGGCGGGATCTCCTGCCCTCTCGATTGTCGGGAAGCATGGACAGACTATACGTTGAGTGGTCGTTCCCCACTCAGCGCGAAAAATGAGCTTCTCACCAATCTTCGAGGGTAGCGCTGCTACCCTTTTTTTTCTGGAGTTTATTATGTCAATAGACTGGAACTGGGGCATATTCCTGCAACAAGCCCCGTTCGGCAACACCACCTATCTTGGCTGGCTGTGGAGCGGCTTCCAGGTCACCGTGGCACTATCGATAACAGCGTGGATTATCGCGTTTCTTGTCGGTTCGCTGTTCGGTATTCTGCGCACCGTCCCTAACCGTTTTCTTTCAACACTGGGCACTCTCTATGTGGAACTGTTCCGTAACGTTCCGCTCATCGTGCAATTCTTTACCTGGTATCTGGTTATCCCGGAACTGCTGCCGGAAAATATTGGCATGTGGTTCAAGTCGGAGCTGGATCCAAATGTACAGTTCTTTGTCTCCTCCATGATGTGTCTGGGGCTGTTTACCGCTGCGCGCGTTTGTGAGCAGGTGCGTGCCGCCATTCAGTCATTACCCCGCGGACAAAAAAATGCGGGTCTGGCGATGGGTCTGACCCTGCCGCAAACCTACCGCTACGTGCTGCTGCCTAATGCCTACCGCGTTATCGTGCCACCGATGACCTCGGAGATGATGAACCTGGTGAAAAACTCGGCCATCGCCTCCACGATCGGCCTGGTCGATATGGCGGCCCAGGCGGGCAAGCTGCTGGATTACTCCGCTCACGCGTGGGAATCCTTCACCGCGATCACGCTCGCGTATGTTCTGATTAACGCTTTCATCATGCTGGTGATGAACCTGGTTGAACGCAAAGTACGCCTGCCGGGCAATCTGGGGGGCAAATAATGTACGAATTTGACTGGAGTTCTATCGTTCCTTCCTTACCTTACCTGCTGGATGGCCTGGTGATTACCTTAAAAATCACCGTTATTGCCATCATCATTGGTATCGTCTGGGGCACCCTGCTGGCGGTGATGCGCCTGTCGAGCTTTAAGCCGCTCGCCTGGTTTGCAACCGCCTACGTTAACGTGTTCCGCTCCATCCCGCTGGTGATGGTGCTGCTGTGGTTTTACCTGATTGTTCCGGGCTTCTTACAGAACGTGCTGGGACTGTCGCCGAAAACCGATATCCGCCTGATCTCGGCGATGGTGGCGTTCTCGATGTTTGAGGCCGCTTACTACTCAGAGATTATCCGCGCGGGCATCCAGAGTATCTCCCGTGGACAATCCAGCGCCGCACTGGCGCTGGGGATGACGCACTGGCAGTCCATGCAGCTGATTATTCTGCCGCAGGCGTTTCGCGCCATGGTTCCGCTCCTGCTGACCCAGGGCATTGTGCTGTTCCAGGATACCTCGCTGGTGTATGTCCTGAGTCTGGCAGACTTCTTCCGTACCGCGTCAACCATCGGTGAACGTGATGGTACGCAGGTCGAGATGGTGCTCTTCGCGGGCGCGGTCTATTTTGTGATTAGTTTAAGCGCGTCGCTGTTGGTCAGCTGGCTGAAGAAAAGGACGGTATAATGATTTCCCTGAAAAATGTTTCTAAATGGTATGGGCACTTTCAGGTGCTGACCGACTGCTCCACGGAAGTGAAAAAAGGCGACGTGGTGGTGGTGTGCGGCCCGTCCGGTTCCGGTAAGTCCACGCTGATCAAAACCGTTAATGGTCTGGAACCTGTGCAGCAGGGCGAAATTGTTGTTAACGGCACCAAAGTGAACGACAAAAAAACCAACCTTGCCCAGCTTCGCTCTCACGTTGGTATGGTGTTCCAGCACTTTGAGCTGTTCCCTCACCTCTCCATCATCGAGAACCTGACGCTGGCGCAGGTGAAAGTGCTTAAGCGCGATAAAAAAGCATCGCGTGAGAAAGGCCTTAAGCTTCTGGAGCGCGTTGGGCTTTCTGCACATGCCGATAAGTTCCCGGCGCAGCTTTCGGGTGGTCAGCAGCAGCGTGTCGCGATCGCCCGCGCGCTGTGTATGGATCCGGTGGCAATGCTGTTTGATGAGCCAACATCGGCACTCGATCCAGAGATGATCAACGAAGTGCTCGACGTTATGGTCGAGCTGGCGCACGAAGGGATGACCATGATGGTGGTGACGCACGAAATGGGCTTCGCCCGTAAAGTGGCCAACCGCGTCATCTTTATGGACGAAGGGAAGATCGTGGAAGACTCGCCGAAAGAAGAGTTCTTCGCGAACCCGAAATCCGAACGTGCAAAAGATTTCCTCGCCAAAATCCTGCATTAATCTTCTCAGTGCGCAATCTGCGGATTGCGCACTGCCTCACGCTTTCGCGCTCTTGTTCTCGTCGGCGTCACATTGCAGCGTTAACCTTGTCACAAAATAACGCTACGTATGGAGAACGCTATGGCACAGCCTATTATTCTCGATTGCGATCCGGGTCATGATGACGCCATTGCTCTCGTCCTCGCTCTTGCCTCCCCTGAACTGGACGTAAAAGCGGTTACCTCATCCGCCGGAAATCAGACGCCGGATAAAACCTTGCGCAACGTGCTGCGCATGCTGACCCTGCTCAAACGCACCGATATTCCTGTCGCTGGCGGGGCCGTGAAACCGCTGATGCGCGAGCTGATCATTGCGGATAACGTTCATGGCGAAAGTGGACTGGACGGCCCTGAACTGCCGGAACCGGGCTTCACGCCACAAGGCTGCACCGCCGTTGAGTTGATGGCGAAGGTGCTGCGCGAAAGTGCAGAGCCCGTGACGCTGGTGGCTACAGGTCCGCAGACGAACGTGGCCTTGCTGCTTAACAGCCATCCAGAACTGCACGGTAAAATCGCCCGGATCGTCATCATGGGCGGCGCAATGGGGCTCGGAAACTGGACGCCAGCCGCGGAGTTCAATATCTATGTTGACCCTGAAGCCGCAGAGATCGTTTTCCAGTCCGGTCTGCCGATTGTGATGGCGGGGCTGGATGTGACGCATCGGGCCCAAATTATGGCAGACGATATTGAACGCTTCCGCTCTGTGGGTAATCCGGTGGCAACGACTGTGGCAGAACTGCTCGACTTCTTTATGGAGTACCACAAAGCCGAGAAATGGGGCTTCCATGGCGCACCGCTGCATGACCCGTGCACGATTGCCTGGCTGTTGAAACCTGAGATGTTTACCACGGTTGACCGCTGGGTTGGTGTGGAAACGCAGGGGAAATATACCCAGGGAATGACGGTGGTGGATTACTACTCGCTGACGGGGAACGAGCCGAATACTGCGGTGATGGTGGATATCGACCGGGAAGCGTTTGTAGATTTGCTGGCGGAGAGACTGGCTTACTATAGTGCGGCCTGATGCCCTCACCCCACCCCTCTCCCACGGGGAGAGGGAGCAAACACTAAAAACGGCAACAGGGTTGCCGTTTTGCTTTTACCTAGGGCTCAAACGGCCGGCGCTGGAACTGGTCGTGACCGCATTTCGGGCACAAGGGCAGCACCTCCGGCGTATACACCGCGATGTGGTGATGACATTTCTCACACACCAGATTTCCCAACCCTACCACTTCGCCGCTGTGGTACACACCGTGATGGTTCAAATCCTGAAACACCTCGCGCCACTCAAGCTGCGTTTTATCGGTGATATCCGCCAGCTCCTGCCACAGGCTCTCTTTGATCACCCGCATAAACACGCTGTCCGAGACCTCTTGCTGGCTTTCCTGATAGCTGCGCGCAAACTCTTCCAGGTCACGACGTACCGCACGCGTCACCTCTTCCACTTCGGTTCGCGTTAACTCACCCGTTTGCGTCACGCGGGCACGCGCCTGTTCGACCAGCGCATCAATATCACGCTCGCCGTTACGCAGCCGCTCCGTCAGTGTCGCCACCAGCTCGCGGTAAAATTGAGCAACCTTGTTCATCATTTTGCCTCCCGGGTAAGTAACTAACTCTAATAATAGACCTTATTTCACCGCCGCTTTGTCAGGTGAAGCACAGACCCGGTAAATTCCTGCAAAGTGCTTTTGTGCGAAAGGCTGTTTTGACGCGGACGTTTGGGCTATGCTATGCGGATCTGAATTACCACATCCATTGGCTACATTTGTAGCTGTATTAAAAACAGGACCACTGGCTGCCATGCAAGAGCAATACCGCCCGGAAGAGATAGAATCAAAAGTCCAGCAACACTGGGACGAGAAGCGCACCTTTGAAGTAACCGAAGACGAGAGCAAAGAGAAGTATTACTGCCTGTCGATGCTTCCCTATCCTTCTGGTCGACTACACATGGGCCACGTGCGTAACTACACCATTGGTGATGTGATCGCCCGTTACCAGCGTATGCTGGGCAAAAACGTGCTGCAGCCTATCGGCTGGGATGCGTTCGGCCTGCCGGCAGAAGGCGCAGCAGTAAAAAACAATACGGCACCGGCACCATGGACGTACGACAACATCGCGTACATGAAAAACCAGCTCAAAATGCTGGGCTTCGGCTATGACTGGAGCCGCGAGCTGGCGACCTGCACCCCGGAATATTACCGCTGGGAGCAGAAATTCTTCACTGAGCTGTACAAAAAAGGCCTGGTGTACAAGAAGACGTCTGCGGTTAACTGGTGCCCAAATGACCAGACCGTTCTGGCGAACGAGCAGGTTATCGACGGCTGCTGCTGGCGCTGTGACACCAAAGTTGAGCGTAAAGAGATCCCGCAGTGGTTTATCAAAATCACCGCTTACGCTGACGAGCTGCTGAACGATCTGGATAAACTGGATCACTGGCCTGACACCGTTAAGACCATGCAGCGCAACTGGATCGGCCGTTCTGAAGGTGTGGAAATTACCTTCAACGTTGAGAACTACGACCAGACTCTGACCGTCTACACCACCCGTCCGGACACCTTCATGGGAGCGACCTATCTGGCCGTGGCCGCAGGTCACCCGCTGGCGCAGAAAGCGGCAGAGAACAATCCGGAACTGGCAACTTTCATCGACGAATGCCGCAACACCAAAGTGGCTGAAGCCGACATGGCGACGATGGAGAAAAAAGGCGTTGATACCGGCTTTAAAGCGATTCACCCGCTGACGGGTGAAGCTATTCCTGTCTGGGCGGCGAACTTTGTACTGATGGAATACGGCACCGGTGCGGTGATGGCCGTTCCGGGACACGATCAGCGCGACTATGAGTTTGCCACCAAATATGGCCTGACCATTAAGCCGGTGATCCTGGCCGCAGACGGTTCTGAACCCGACCTGTCTGAGCAGGCATTGACCGAAAAAGGCACCCTGTTCAACTCCGGCGAATTTAGCGGACTGAGCTTCGAAGAGGGCTTCAATGCCATCGCTGACAAGCTGGCCTCGCTGGGCGTAGGTGAGCGTAAAGTCAACTTCCGTCTGCGCGACTGGGGCGTTTCCCGTCAGCGCTACTGGGGCGCGCCAATTCCAATGGTGACCCTTGAAGACGGCACCGTGATGCCGACGCCAGAAGATCAACTGCCGGTGATCCTGCCGGAAGATGTGGTCATGGACGGCATCACCAGCCCGATCAAAGCCGATCCTGAGTGGGCGAAAACCACCGTTAATGGCCAGCCTGCGCTGCGTGAAACCGACACCTTTGACACCTTTATGGAGTCTTCCTGGTATTACGCACGCTACACCTGTCCGCAGTATCAGGAAGGCATGCTGGATTCTGACGCGGCCAACTACTGGCTGCCGGTAGACATCTACATCGGTGGCATCGAACACGCCATCATGCACCTGCTCTACTTCCGCTTCTTCCATAAGCTGATGCGCGATGCTGGCATGGTGAATTCTGACGAACCAGCCAAACAGCTGCTGTGTCAGGGCATGGTGCTGGCTGATGCCTTCTACTACGTTGGCGCGAACGGCGAGCGTAACTGGGTGTCTCCGGTGGACGCGATCGTAGAGCGCGACGAGAAAGGCCGTATCGTTAAGGCGACAGACGCTGAAGGTCATGAGCTGGTTTATACCGGCATGAGCAAGATGTCCAAGTCGAAAAACAACGGTATCGACCCGCAGGTGATGGTTGAGCGTTACGGTGCAGATACCGTGCGTCTGTTCATGATGTTTGCCTCTCCGGCTGACATGACGCTGGAGTGGCAGGAATCCGGTGTTGAAGGCGCGAACCGCTTCCTGAAACGCGTCTGGAAACTGGTTTACGAACATACCGCACAGGGTGATGCTCCGGCGCTGAACGCTGCTGCCCTGACGGAAGATCAGCAGGCGCTGCGTCGTGATGTTCATAAAACAATTGCAAAAGTCACCGATGATATTGGTCGTCGTCAGACCTTCAATACCGCAATTGCGGCTATTATGGAACTGATGAACAAGCTGGCGAAAGCCCCGCAGGATGGCGAGCAGGATCGTGCCTTAATGCGTGAAGCGCTGCTGGCCGTCGTTCGCATGCTGAACCCGTTCACGCCACACGTCAGCTTTACTCTGTGGCAGGAACTGAAAGGCGAAGGCGATATCGACAACGCGCCGTGGCCGGTTGCGGACGAAGCAGCAATGGTGGAAAACACCACGCTGGTGGTAGTCCAGGTCAACGGCAAAGTGCGCGGTAAAATTACCGTGGCGGTCGACGCAACCGAAGAACAGGTTCGCGAGCGTGCAGGCCAGGAACCTCTGGTCGCGAAATATCTTGAGGGCGTTACCGTACGTAAAGTGATCTACGTACCCGGTAAACTGCTCAATCTGGTCGTTGGCTAAGCGCGGGAGGAAACGTGCGACAACTGGCAACAATACTCTTATCACTGGCGGTGCTTGTCACCGCTGGCTGTGGCTGGCACCTGCGCAATACCACGGCAGTGCCTGCTGAGATGAAAACGATGATTTTCGACTCATCAGATCCGAATGGCCCATTCAGCCGGGCAGTTCGTAACCAGCTGCGCCTGAACGGTGTCGAACTCATTGAGAAAGACACGCTGCGCCAGGATGTACCGTCTCTCCGCGTTCTGGGGACGACCCTGAGCAAAGATACAGCGTCTATCTTCCAGGATGGCCGTACCGCAGAGTATCAGATGGTAATGACTGTTAACGCAGCCGTGCTGATCCCGGGTAAAGACATCTATCCGATCAGCACAAAAGTGTACCGTTCGTTCTTTGATAACCCGCAAACGGCGCTGGCGAAAGATGCCGAACAGCAGATTATCATCAACGAAATGTACGACAAGGCAGCGGAACAGCTGATCCGTAAACTGCCAGGTATTGCCGCGTCGACAAAAGAAGGCTCTGACATTATTGAAAAACCGGATGCCAGTACGCCCCCGGTTTCTACCTCTATGGGTAACTGATGATCAGGCTGTATCCTGAACAACTCCGCGCGCAGCTCAATGAAGGGCTGCGCGCGGCGTATCTGCTGCTTGGAAACGATCCCTTACTGCTGCAGGAAAGCCTGGATGCCGTGCGACATACTGCAGGTGCTCAGGGCTTTGATGAACACCATACCGTCCAGGTGGATAACAATACCGACTGGGACGCCCTCTTCTCACTCTGTCAGGCGATGAGCCTTTTCGCGTCGCGTCAGACAATTCAGATCCTGCTGCCGGAAAACGGCCCTAACGCGGCCATCAATGAGCAGCTTGCCACTCTGGTGAGCCTGTTACACAGCGATCTGCTGTTAATTGTCCGCGGCAATAAGCTCACCAAAGCGCAGGAAAATGCCGCGTGGTTCACTCAACTGGCGACCCACGCGGTGCTGGTTACCTGTCAGACACCTGAGCAGGCGCATCTGCCAAAATGGGTGGCCGCAAGAGCAAAGCAGAACAACCTTCAGCTGGATGATGCGGCAAATCAACTGCTCTGCTACTGCTATGAGGGTAACCTCCTGGCGCTGGCACAGGCGCTGGACAGACTTTCCCTGCTCTGGCCGGATGGCAAACTGACACTCCCCCGCGTCGAGCAGGCCGTTAATGACGCCGCGCACTTCACGCCGTTCCACTGGGTGGATGCATTGCTGGCCGCGAAAAGTAAACGCGCCCTGCATATCCTTCAGCAGCTGCGCCTGGAAGGCAGCGAGCCCGTTATTCTGCTGCGTACGCTGCAGCGTGAACTGTTGCTGCTGATTACGCTCAAGCGACAGTCTGCCCATACGCCGCTGCGCGCGCTGTTTGATAAACACCGGGTATGGCAAAATCGCCGCGCAATGACCACCGAGGCCGTCAACCGCCTGAGCCATGAACAGCTTCGTCAGGCCGTGCAGCTTCTGATGCGCGCTGAGCTCACCCTAAAACAAGATTACGGCCAGTCGGTCTGGGCGGAGCTGGAAAGCCTTTCCCTGCTGCTCTGCCACAAGGCGCTGGCTGACGTATTTATTGATGGATAGTATGCATTCTTTACAGGCCCTGTATGGCGGCACCTTTGACCCGGTACACTACGGGCATCTTAAGCCGGTGGAAATCCTGGCGAATTTGATCGGCCTGCAGCGCGTCACCATTATGCCCAATAACGTTCCGCCGCACCGCCCTCAGCCTGAGGCAACCAGCGAGCAGCGAAAAGAGATGCTAACGCTTGCCATTGCGGACAAACCGCTTTTCAGGCTTGATGAACGGGAATTGCGTCGCGACACCCCCTCGTGGACGTCGCAAACGCTGCAGGAGTGGCGAGCTGAGCAAGGGCCTGACCAGCCGCTGGCGTTTATCATTGGTCAGGATTCTCTGCTCAACTTTCCTGGGTGGCACAAGTATGAAACCATTCTGGAGAACAGCCACCTGCTCGTTTGCCGCCGCCCAGGCTATCCGCTGACCATGCGTGAAGAGCAGTATCAGCAGTGGCTTGAAGACCATCTTACCGATAACGTAGAGGATCTTCACAACCAGCCCGCCGGGAAGATTTATCTGGCGGAAACCCCGTGGTTCGATATCTCCGCCACCCTTATTCGTGAGCGTTTACAACACGGTTTAACGTGTGACGATCTGCTGCCTGCCCCGGTGCTGGCGTATATTCATACGCACGGGTTGTATCAGAAAAGCGCAGATGTTTAGTCAGGCGTCATAAAAAGCGGCTTATTGATTCTCCTGCCTTGACAGGTTAAGCCATACTGTTATCCTCCGCTGCCAGACTTTCCCGCCAGTCATTGCTTTACAGAAATTGTTTTACAAAAATGGCGATGCAATCTCTGGCAGAGGGTGGGATGATACCCGCCTTCAAAATCCCGGCCGGTGACATTTGTCCCGACAAGGGCGCCAGTTCAGGTATACTGTCTGGCTACAAATTCATAGTTGCACCATCTTATTCACCCAGGGGGAAAACTTGCAGGGTAAAGCACTCCAGGATTTTGTTATCGACAAAATTGATGACCTGAAAGGTCAGGACATCATCGCTATCGACGTTAAGGGTAAATCCAGTATCACCGACTGCATGATTATCTGCACCGGGACGTCTACGCGTCATGTTGTTTCGATTGCCGACCATGTGGTTCAGGAATCGCGTGCAGCAGGACTGTTACCGCTTGGCGTTGAAGGTGAAGCGACCGCTGACTGGGTGGTGGTTGACCTCGGCGATGTGATTGTCCATGTCATGCAGGAAGAGAGCCGTCGCCTGTATGAGCTGGAAAAACTCTGGGGTTAATGCGTGAAGTTGCAGCTGGTCGCCGTCGGCACCAAAATGCCGGACTGGGTACAAACCGGTTTTACTGAATATCTGCGTCGTTTTCCAAAAGACATGCCGTTCGAACTGGTGGAGATCCCTGCCGGGAAGCGCGGTAAGAACGCGGATATTAAACGTATTCTCGATAAAGAGGGCGAACTGATGCTGGCTGCCGCTGGCAAGAACCGCATCGTCACCCTCGATATCCCGGGTAAACCCTGGGATACGCCGCAGCTGGCGCACGAACTGGAGCGCTGGAAGCAGGATGGCCGTGACGTTAGTCTGCTGATTGGCGGACCTGAAGGGTTGTCCCCTGCCTGCAAAGCGGCAGCAGAACAAAGTTGGTCTCTCTCCGCGCTGACGCTGCCCCACCCGCTCGTTCGGGTCCTGGTGGCAGAAAGTCTGTATCGCGCGTGGAGCATTACTACCAACCACCCCTATCACCGCGAGTAATGACTGACCAGGGTAGATTAAGCAGCGGATGAAACTACAGAATTCTTTTCGCGACTATACGGCTGAGTCCGCGCTGTTTGTGCGCAGGGCACTGGTCGCCTTTACGGGGATTTTGCTGCTTACCGGCGTGCTGATCGCCAACCTTTATAATCTGCAAATCGTCCGCTTTACCGATTACCAGACGCGTTCAAACGAAAACCGCATCAAGCTGGTGCCTATCGCGCCCAGCCGCGGCATTATCTACGACCGTAACGGCACCCCTCTGGCGCTAAACCGCACCATCTATCAAATCGAGATGATGCCGGAAAAGGTCGATAATGTTCAGGACACGCTGGAGGCGCTAAGAAGCGTTGTCGATCTCAACGATGACGATATCGCAGCCTTCAAAAAAGAGCGCGCCCGTTCCCACCGCTTTACCTCCATTCCGGTGAAAACCAATCTGACGGAAGTTCAGGTGGCCCGTTTTGCGGTGAACCAGTACCGCTTCCCCGGCGTGGAAGTGAAGGGTTACAAACGTCGCTACTATCCTTACGGCTCCGCGCTGACGCACGTTATTGGCTACGTTTCCAAGATTAACGACAAAGACGTTGACCGCCTTGATAAAGACGGCAAGCTGGCGAACTATGCCGCGACGCACGATATCGGCAAGCTCGGGATCGAACGCTACTACGAAGATGTCCTGCATGGGCAGACCGGCTATGAAGAGGTTGAGGTTAACAACCGTGGCCGCGTCATTCGACAGCTGAAAGAAGTTCCGCCTCAGGCGGGGCATGACGTCTATCTGACGCTCGACCTCAAACTGCAGCAGTATATTGAAACCCTGCTGGCGGGCAGTCGCGCCGCCGTCGTGGTCACCGATCCGCGTACCGGGGGAATTCTGGCTATGGTGTCCATGCCTAGCTATGACCCGAACCTTTTTGTTGACGGCATCTCCAGTAAAGACTATTCCGGCCTGCTGAATGATCCCAATACGCCGCTGGTAAACCGCGCCACGCAAGGCGTTTACCCGCCGGCATCTACGGTGAAACCGTATGTGGCGGTCTCGGCGCTGAGTGCGGGTGTCATCAACCGTAATACCAGCCTGTTTGACCCGGGCTGGTGGCAGCTACCCGGGTCTGAAAAACGCTATCGCGACTGGAAAAAATGGGGCCACGGCCATCTGAACGTGACCAAATCTCTGGAAGAGTCAGCGGATACCTTCTTCTATCAGGTCGCCTATGACATGGGGATTGACCGCCTGTCAGAATGGATGAGCAAGTTCGGCTACGGGCACTACACCGGCGTCGACCTTTCAGAGGAGCGATCCGGCAACATGCCGACGCGCGAGTGGAAGCTGAAGCGCTTTAAGAAGCCGTGGTATCAGGGTGATACCATTCCGGTGGGTATCGGCCAGGGCTACTGGACCGCAACGCCGATTCAGATGAACAAAGCGATGATGATCCTCATTAACGATGGCGTGGTCAAAGTCCCGCATCTGCTGCAAAGCACTGTTGAAGACGGCAAAAAGGTGCCGTGGGTACAGCCCCATGAAGCGCCCGTGGGTGACATTCATTCCGGCTTCTGGGAAATCGCGAAAGACGGTATGTACGGCGTAGCAAACCGTCCGAACGGTACCGCGCACAAATATTTCGCCGGAACGCCGTATAAAGTGGCTGCAAAATCCGGTACGGCGCAGGTCTTTGGCCTGAAAGCCAACGAAACCTACAACGCACACCGCATTGCTGAACGTCTGCGTGACCATAAGCTCATGACGGCATTTGCCCCTTACGATAACCCGCAGGTGGCGGTGGCGATGATTCTGGAAAACGGCGGCGCTGGCCCGGCGGTAGGGACCATCATGCGCCAAATCCTCGACCACATTATGCTGGGTGATAACAACACCGAACTGCCGGCTGAAAGCCCGGCCGCCGCTGCGGCGGAGGACCAATAATCATGACGGATAATCCAAACAAAAAATCGTTGTGGGATAAAATCCACATCGACCCAGCCATGCTGCTGATCCTGCTGGCTCTGCTGGTTTACAGCGCCCTGGTTATCTGGAGCGCCAGTGGTCAGGACATCGGTATGATGGAACGCAAAATCGGCCAGATCGCGATGGGTCTGGTTATCATGGTGGTGATGGCGCAGATCCCCCCGCGCGTCTACGAAGGCTGGGCGCCCTATCTCTATATCTTCTGTATTATTTTGCTGGTGGCAGTAGACGCGTTCGGCGCCATCTCAAAAGGGGCGCAGCGCTGGCTGGATCTGGGCGTTGTTCGTTTCCAGCCCTCGGAGATTGCCAAAATTGCCGTCCCCCTGATGGTGGCGCGCTTTATCAACCGTGATGTCTGTCCGCCGTCGCTGAAAAACACCGCGATCGCGCTGGTGCTGATCTTCCTGCCGACGCTGCTGGTTGCTGCGCAGCCTGACCTCGGCACCTCGATCCTTATCGCGCTCTCCGGTCTGTTTGTCCTTTTCCTGTCGGGCCTAAGCTGGCGTCTGATTGGTATCGCTGTGGTGCTGATTGCGGCGTTTATCCCTATCCTCTGGTTCTTCCTGATGCATGATTACCAGCGCCAGCGCGTTATGATGCTTCTCGACCCGGAAACTGACCCGCTCGGTGCGGGCTATCATATTATTCAGTCCAAGATTGCGATTGGCTCCGGCGGCCTGCGCGGTAAAGGCTGGCTGCACGGTACCCAGTCGCAGCTGGAATTTTTACCGGAACGTCACACCGACTTTATCTTTGCGGTACTGGCTGAAGAGCTGGGGCTGGTTGGTATCCTGATTTTGCTCGCGCTCTACGTGCTGCTGATCATGCGAGGATTGTGGATTGCCGCCCGGGCGCAAACCACCTTCGGCCGCGTCATGGCAGGCGGATTGATGCTGATTTTATTCGTTTATGTCTTCGTAAATATTGGTATGGTGAGTGGTATTCTGCCGGTAGTAGGCGTACCGCTGCCGCTGGTCAGTTACGGAGGCTCGGCACTGATCGTGTTGATGGCCGGGTTTGGGATCGTGATGTCGATCCATACCCACAGAAAAATGTTGTCAAAAAGCGTTTAAAAATAAGGGGATCGGAATGCGTAAGCAGTGGCTGGGGATCTGCATCGCGGCAAGTTTACTTGCGGCTTGCACAAGTGATGATGGTCAGCAACAGGCAACCGTCGCGCCGCCGCAGCCTGCGGTGTGTAATGGTCCGATCGTTGAAATCAGTGGGGCCGATCCCGTTTATGAACCGCTGAATGCCAGCGCGAATCAGGATTACGAGCGCGACGGCAAAAGCTACAAAATCGTGCAGGACCCTTCCCGCTTCAGCCAGGCGGGCTTTGCTGCCATTTATGATGCAGAACCGGGCAGTAACCTCACGGCATCCGGTGAAACATTTGACCCCATGCAGCTCACTGCCGCGCACCCAACGCTGCCGATTCCAAGCTACGCGCGTATCACTAACCTGGCTAATGGTCGCATGATCGTCGTGCGTATTAATGACCGTGGTCCGTATGGTAATGACCGGGTGATTTCTCTGTCCCGCGCGTCTGCCGATCGCCTGAACACGTCGAACAACACCAAAGTTCGCATTGACCCGATTATCGTGGCGCAGGATGGCTCGATGTCCGGGCCGGGTACCGCCTGTACGACGGTGGCGAAGCAGACCTATGCCCTGCCAGACCGCCCAAATCTTGACGGCGGAATGGGTAGCGTCTCTTCTCCGGCTGAGCCTTCTCAGCCGGCGGGAGAAATACGTCCAATCAGCAATGATACGCTGCAAAGCGATGATTCCACTGGCGCACCGGTAAAAAGTAGCGGCTTTTTAGGCGCACCGACGACCTTAGCGACGGGCGTGCTGGAAGGCAGTGAGCCGACGCCAGCCCCGGTTGCGGCTCCGGTGACGCAGCCAGCGCCGGTAACAGCGCCAGCGACCACGCAAAGAGCGGCAGCCGCTGCGCCAGCAGCCAGCGGCGGCTTTGTCGTTCAGGTGGGGGCAGTGAGCGATCAGGCCCGTGCCCAGCAGTATCAACAGCGTCTAAGCCAGCATTTTGGCGTACCTGGACGCGTTGAGCAGAACGGCGCGGTCTGGCGTATTCAGATGGGGCCTTTTGCCAGTAAATCGCAGGCAGCGTCTCTGCAACAGCGTTTGCAGAGCGAAGCACAACTGCAGTCCTTCGTCACTGTTGCAAAATAATTAATCGGCGGTATCCGAAATGTCAGTTTGTGTAAAACGCATTCACAAACTCATGCTTAAAGTCGGATGCCTGCCTGAATAGCATTTGCTATAGTAAGGCACTTTTTTTAATTCCATCACGGATGTCGTAGTTCTGACCATGAAGACCACTTTTTCTGCTCGTTTTGTGCAGCGCATGGCGCTGACCACGGCCCTTTGCGCAGCAGCACTCTCTGCTGCTCATGCCGATGACCTGAATATCAAGACCATGATCCCTGGCGTTCCGCAAATCGACGCGGAATCCTACATCCTGATCGATTACAACTCTGGCAAAGTTCTGGCAGAACAGAACGCCGATGCCCGCCGTGACCCGGCCAGCCTGACCAAAATGATGACCAGCTATGTTATCGGCCAGGCCATGAAAGCCGGTAAATTCAAAGAAACGGATCTGGTCACCATTGGTAACGATGCGTGGGCAACCGGGAACCCTGTGTTCAAAGGTTCTTCTCTGATGTTCCTGAAGCCCGGTATGCAGGTTCCAGTTTCCCAGTTAATCCGGGGTATTAACCTGCAGTCAGGTAACGATGCCTGCGTAGCAATGGCTGATTTCGCCGCCGGTAGCCAGGATGCCTTCGTCGGTCTGATGAACAGCTACGTCACCGCGCTGGGTCTGAAAAACAGCCATTTCCAGACCGTACACGGCCTGGATGCAGACGGTCAGTACAGCTCCGCACGTGATATGGCACTGATTGGTCAAGCCCTGATCCGCGACGTACCGAACGAATACTCCATCTATAAAGAGAAAGAGTTTACCTTCAACGGTATTCGTCAGACCAACCGTAACGGCCTGCTGTGGGATAACAGCCTGAACGTTGACGGTATCAAAACAGGTCATACCGATAAAGCCGGTTACAACCTGGTGGCCTCTGCCACTGAAGGTCAGATGCGTCTGATCTCTGCCGTGATGGGCGGTCGTACCTTTAAAGGTCGTGAAACCGAAAGCAAGAAACTGCTGACCTGGGGCTTCCGTTTCTTCGAAACCGTGAATCCGCTGAAAGCAGGCAAAGAGTTTGCGTCTGAGCCAGTGTGGTTCGGCGACAACGACCGTGCTTCCCTCGGCGTGGATAAAGATCTGTACCTGACCATTCCTCGCGGTCGTATGAAGGATCTGAAGGCCAGCTACGTCCTGAACAGCACCGAACTGCATGCCCCGCTGCAGAAAAATCAGGTCGTGGGTACCATCAACTTCCAGCTGGATGGCAAGACTATCGATCAGCGTCCGCTGGTTGTTCTGCAGGAAATTCCTGAAGGCAATTTCTTCGGCAAAATCATTGATTACATTAAATTGATGTTCCATCACTGGTTTGGCTAAAAATCGAACACTTGAAAGTGTGATTTTGATCCCCATATACTAAGTATCCTGATAACTCCCACCTGACGTGGGAGTTATTCTTTTTGACGTTACGCCGGAGCTGACATGAAAACCAAACTTAACGAACTGCTTGAATTCCCTACCCCATTTACCTACAAAGTAATGGGTCTGGCGAAACCTGAGCTGGTTGATCAGGTGGTTGAAGTGGTACAGCGCCATGCGCCCGGTGATTACTCTCCGTCAGTAAAACCAAGCAGCAAGGGCAACTACCACTCGGTTTCTATTACTATCACCGCGACCCATATCGAACAGGTTGAGACGCTCTACGAAGAACTCGGCAATATCGAAATTGTGCGTATGGTGCTGTAGTCCCTTTGCGGTTACCCGGCTTACCGGGTAACCCCTCTCCCCCGCTGTGATATACTCCCCCTCATCATTGGTTCCTCGTCTTCGGAGACGCTGTTTTGTATCAGGATAAAATTCTGGTCCGTCATCTCGGGCTGCAACCTTATGAGCCTGTCTCCCAGGCTATGCATGACTTCACCGATTCACGCGATGACACGACCCCTGATGAAATTTGGCTGGTTGAACACCTGCCGGTATTTACCCAGGGTCAGGCCGGTAAAGCGGAACATTTATTAATGACGGGCGATATCCCGGTGATCCAGAGCGATCGGGGTGGACAAGTGACTTATCACGGCCCGGGCCAGCAGGTGATGTACGTCCTGCTTAATCTGAAGCGCAGAAAGCTTGGCGTGCGTGAACTGGTGACGTTGCTGGAACAAACCGTGGTCAACACGCTGGCGGAATATGGTCTTGACGCGCATCCGCGGGCCGATGCTCCAGGCGTCTACATTGGCGAAATGAAGATCTGCTCGCTGGGGCTACGTATTCGTAAAGGCTGTTCCTTCCATGGTCTGGCGTTGAATATTAATATGGATCTGACGCCTTTCCAGCGCATAAATCCCTGCGGCTACGCCGGTATGGAAATGACGCAGATGCGCCAGTGGGTAGATACCGCCACGCCAGATAATATACGCCCAGTTCTTCTGAAGAATGTGTTAGCGCTACTTAACAATCCCCCGCATGAATATATCCCTGCTTAATATATCATACAGGGGAGCCCGTTAATTTGACGGGCAACTATTTATTTACCGCTTTTACGCTTTACAATAATCCGCAGATTCTATATTTTCGAAGCGCCCGAATATTGCCGTTACATATTATTTAGCCTCCGGACAGCACGGCATACACAGGCTAAGTAACGTGAGTGATAATCACACAACTGTTTGTTTTTGATAAACAAGTGAAACAAAACCAACACTTTACGAATCTCTACAAGCATAATAAATAAATTCAACTATCATTCATGTTGTGAATGTATACGGAGTGAAAGCGTGGAGTCTACTAATTTACCAGCCAAACGACTGAATGAACCCGGTGGCGAAGACAAGCCACAAATTTTTCGGACTTTACGTAATATTGATCTCAATTTACTGACTATTTTTGAGGCAGTATATGTCCATAAGGGTATCGTTAACGCTGCGAAAATTCTTAATCTCACGCCATCGGCAATAAGTCAGTCGATTCAAAAGCTACGCGCTATATTTCCTGACCCGTTATTTATCCGTAAAGGCCAGGGCGTCACGCCGACGGCCTATGCGACCCACCTCCACGAATACATCAGCCAGGGGCTGGAGTCGATTCTGGGTGCGCTGGATTTAACCGGGAGCTATGACAAACAAAGAACGATCACCATCGGCTGCTCTCCTTCAGTGGGCGTGCTGGTCATGCCCGCCATCTACCAGGCCGTGAAAGAGCATGCTCCCCAGCTTCTGCTGCGCAATGTGCCACTCAACGAACCTGACGTTCAGCTTGCCCAGTTCCAGACGGATCTGGTTATTGAGAGCGGCAGCTTCAGCGCCAGAGCGCTGGGGCAAAACGTGCTTTATGCCGATAATCTGGTTTTGGTTTGCCGCCAGCAGCATCCCGCGCTCAGCGAGCCGTTAACCATTGAGAACCTGCGCAATTACGACCACTCGTCTTTCATGACCGAAGGGCAGTCCAACCATGGTCTGCGCCAGCGCATTGATGAAATTTTCCCGGAACGTCAGATCAGTTTCAGCAGTTACAATATGTTTACCACCGCCTCCCTGATTAGCAGCAGCGATATGCTGTGCATCATGCCTTCACGCCTGTATCACCTGCTGCGGAAATGCTGGTCGCTGGAGAGTATTCCACTCAGCCAGCTCAATGCGGAATCTATCGAGATTTCACTGCATTACAACAAACTCAGTTTGCGCGATCCGGTACTGGAAAACGTCATCCGCATTATCCGTCAGGCCTTCTGACAGCGAGTGTCAGCACAAGCCCCTGCCACAAGCAGGGCGAAAGGCACAAAACAACAACTATTTTACAAATTGGCGACGTGGCAGGCTGCTTTCATGGCCGTTTCAATGATATACTGCCTGTCGTTCGTTCAAAAATAGTTGATAAATACAACATTCCCTTGAATTGAAACGCTTTCCTTCGATATTCGCAACTGGAACACGCACGCTATGAGTAAACCCATTGTGATGGAACGCGGTGTTAAATACCGCGATGCCGATAAAATGGCCCTTATCCCGGTTAAAAACGTGGCTACCGAGCGCGAGGCGCTGTTAAGAAAACCGGAATGGATGAAAATCAAACTTCCGGCTGACTCTTCGCGTATCCAGGGGATCAAAGCGGCGATGCGCAAGAATGGCCTTCACTCCGTCTGTGAAGAAGCGTCTTGCCCTAACCTTGCTGAATGTTTCAATCACGGCACCGCGACGTTTATGATTCTGGGTGCCATCTGTACCCGCCGCTGCCCATTCTGTGACGTTGCTCATGGCCGCCCGGTCGCGCCCGATGCTAACGAGCCGCAAAAACTGGCGCAAACCATCGCTGACATGGCGCTGCGTTATGTGGTCATCACATCCGTTGACCGTGACGATCTGCGCGATGGTGGAGCTCAGCACTTCGCTGACTGCATTACTGCTATTCGCGAGAAAAGCCCGAACATTAAAATCGAGACGCTGGTTCCTGACTTCCGCGGCCGTATGGACCGTGCGCTGGATATCCTGACCGCGATGCCGCCAGATGTGTTTAACCACAACCTGGAGAACGTGCCGCGTCTTTATCGTCAGGTACGACCGGGTGCGGATTACAACTGGTCTCTGAAGCTGCTGGAACGCTTTAAAGAAGCCCATCCGCATATCCCTACCAAGTCAGGTCTGATGGTCGGTCTGGGTGAAACTAATGACGAAATCATCGAAGTCATGCGCGATCTGCGCCGCCACGGTGTGACCATGCTGACGCTGGGCCAGTATCTGCAGCCAAGCCGTCACCATCTGCCGGTACAGCGCTACGTCAGCCCGGATGAGTTTGATGAGATGAAAGCCGAAGCGCTGGCGATGGGCTTTACCCACGCAGCATGCGGTCCGTTTGTTCGCTCTTCTTACCATGCTGACATGCAGGCAAAAGGCGAAGAAGTCAAATAGTGCTGTAATATCCATTTACAGTAATGCAAAAAAACCGGCCTGATGAGCCGGTTTTTTTTCGCAAGCCCTCAGGCATTGCTATTACTCTTTGTGAGAAAGCTTCTCTGCCGGGATATCCTCAGCGCTTTTCTTCGCGGCTGCATCATCATCGTTCATCGCTTTCTTAAAGCCTTTGATGGCAGCCCCCAGGTCACCACCCAGCGTGCGTAACTTCTTGGTACCAAACAGCAGGACGACCAGTGCGGCAACCACCAGCAGTTTGGTAATACTAATCTCACCCATAGATACCTTCTTTACATAAAACAGGCTGCATTCAGCGCCAAAACCTGACTGTATTAACGGTCATTTGGCGCGTGCACACAATAGCAATCTGTAACAAGGTGAATCAAGCATTGTTGAAAAAAACATCACATTAATTGCGGTGGCGCAAAGCGTCGGTTACGAAGAACAGGTAATTGCTGACGCGCAAGCGCAATTCTTTCTAAAAATATCTCCGTCATCAGCAGCACCGGCGCTTCCGCTGCTGCGGCAACCGTGACTCCCAGTGGATCAACCACCCTGCTCTGCCCGATATTTTTATTGCCACACTCCCCGGAAGCAACGACATAGCAGGTCGTGTCCAGCGCGCGCGCCGCAAGCAGCGTTGCCCAATGCTGCTCTTTCAGCGGTCCCTTAACCCATGCAGCAGGCAATACCAGCACGTCTGCCCCTTGCAGAGCCAGATGCAATGCCAGCTCAGGAAAACGCAGGTCGTAGCAGGTCATTAACCCAACCTTAAACCCGTCAATATCAATTAACGGCGCAACGCGGTCTCCAGGGTCAACACGCCGTGACTCCTGAATGCTGAACGCATCATAAAGATGAAGCTTGGCATAGCGCGCGATAATCACGCCATCACGGATAGCCACCAGCGTATTTACGGCGCGCCCCGGCGCTGAAGGAACGTGCACTGTTAAGATGGTCGTCATCGCGTTACCCACGCTCTCGGTGAGCAACGGCTGTAAAAAGTCGCCATCAAGCGGCTGCGCGGACTTCACGGACAGATCCGGGTCATTATCATCCCTTGCCAGCAGCGCTTCCGGGAGAACCAACAGCGACGCGCCCTTCTGCCGGGCCTGTGTCATCAGGTTCACGCATTGTAGTGCATTAACCTGCCAGTCAGGCGTGACTGCAAACTGCCCTACCGCCACATACATATTTGTCCCCTCATCATAAACAGCGTTAAACTCGCTACTCTTACACATCAAATAGCAGGTATTTAGCGTGTTACAACTCCTTTTGGCTGTTTTTATTGGTGGAGGCACAGGGAGCGTTGCGAGATGGTTCCTGAGTATGCGGTTTAACCCCCTGCACCAGGCGATTCCCATGGGGACACTGGCTGCCAACCTGATTGGTGCATTTATCATTGGTATGGGGCTGGCCTGGTTTAACCGGATGACGCACATCGATCCCATGTGGAAGGTCCTGATTACCACCGGGTTCTGTGGCGGTTTAACGACTTTCTCAACCTTTTCTGCGGAAACGGTTTTTCTCTTTCAGGAAGGCCGTATCGGCTGGGCGCTGGTGAATATCGCGATCAACATGCTTGGATCCTTCGCGATGACGGGGATCGCATTTTGGCTATTTTCCTCAGTAAGCACGCATTAACCGCCGGGGCGTTAATGTTGGCTTAATTTTTCTCTGTCACTCTGGAGGCCATACTGAACGAGGGTGACAGAATGAAACAGAATCTGATGAGCGCAGGAATGGTGTTGTTGAGCGTACTGATCGTTGCCAGCTTCCTGAAAATGTACCTGCTTGGCTGATTCATAACGAAAAAAACCCGCTCAATGAGCGGGTTTTGAAATTCTTGCTGACGCGTCTGAATTACAGAGCGATTACGTTAGCAGCAGAAGGGCCTTTGGCACCGTTAGTGATTTCGAACTCTACGCGCTGACCTTCAGCCAGAGTTTTGAAACCATTAGACTGGATTGCAGAGAAGTGTACGAACACATCTTTGCTGCCATCTTCAGGAGTAATGAAACCGAATCCTTTGGACTCATTAAACCACTTAACGTTACCTTTAATCTTAGACATCAAAATTACCTTTACATTAAAAAACGACACAAATGCTGTGTCGGTTACCAGTACAACAATTGTGGGACCTTTTGTCCAGCGGATCTTTGACAAAAAGTGACTAAAGTCGCGTTAATTTTCACTGGCAGATTTTTATCGCTTAGGAATCAATGCCTGCGCGTTTTTTCACCAGCTGGTAACCTTTTTTCAGTCAAAACTGAAAACGCATCCAGGCGAAGTAAACGTTACCGTTGTTGTACGTCCCGGGGATGTAGGTCATCTGGAACGTTGCCGGGCCATAGCCAATCGAGGCCAAAGGCAGCAGCACGGGGATCGGAATGTAGTTCCAGTTATCACGCGCCGTCACTCCTGCGGTATAGCCTAACCCGACGTGGAAATTCTCGTCCGCCAGCGGGCGCCACGTTTTCTCCCAGCCGTAACCCCCAATCGGTTCCCATTTATTAAACGAGTCTTTAAAGGCCATCAGATAGATGCCGTGCCAGTTTCCTTTCTCATCCCAGCGTGACTGACCAAAACCAGCCCCCCACGGGCGCTCGTTGTATTTATCTGTTTTCTCTTTGTCATAAGCAAAGCGCGCATGCCACGTTATTGCCGGTACATAGAGATCATAATGTTCAGGTGCTGACCAGGTCTGCGAAACATTATCCGTAAAAGTAGAGAACCAGCCTTTATTCGTCGCGTTGTCTTCTGCCTGTGCAACAGATGAAAACGTTAACTGACCAAAAATAAACAATAAAAGAGAGAAAAAAGTATTACGTAAGCTCACAATGCAATTACCATTCTTAATATTCGAAGCAAAGTTTACCACACAATAGTTGAACCATGTCTTAACGGCATCAGCACTACTCCTAAATATCAGGCCTCTTTTCGGGAATATTCTTAAGGCAGCGTTCAGGCTGGCCCAAATAAACCTACAATATGTATGACTATAACATTTTCATCCATCCCGATTAACAGGCCGAAAAACACATAATTTTAACATTTTGTTATCATTAAAGAGACATGCTACGCTGTTTCTGGCGGTCAACTTCCTGATGACATAAATGCCTGGGCCATGGCAAAAACGCTGTGATACTGTTCTTTAGTCGTCTATTTATTGATTTTAATCAGCAAGGACAGGCCATTAATTCGGCACATTTTCATCCTTCTTATTTTATTAATTTTTTTCTACCTCAGGGCACAGGATACAGGGGAAACCATGCTTACGTTTATCGAACTCCTTATTGGGGTCGTCGTCATTGTCGGTGTAGCCCGCTACATCATTAAAGGGTACTCAGCCACGGGCGTTTTATTTGTTGGCGGCTTAACTCTCCTGATTGTCAGCGCATTAATGGGGCATCAGGTATTACCTGCCAGCGCAGCCAGCACGGGTTATACTGCCACGGATATTGTTGAATATATTAAAATACTGCTCATGAGCCGTGGCGGCGATCTCGGTATGATGATCATGATGCTGTGCGGTTTTGCCGCCTACATGACCCATATCGGCGCTAATGACATGGTGGTTAAGCTTGCCTCGAAACCCCTGCAGTATATTAACTCCCCGTATCTGTTAATGGTTGCCGCCTATTTCCTCGCCTGTCTGATGTCGCTGGCCGTTTCATCGGCCACCGGTCTTGGCGTACTGTTAATGGCCACGCTGTTCCCGGTGATGGTGAACGTGGGCATCAGCCGCGGTGCAGCGGCAGCCATTTGCGCATCACCGGCCGCCATTATTCTTTCCCCAACCTCTGGCGACGTTGTGCTGGCCGCCAAAGCAGCCGAGATGTCGCTGATCGACTTCGCCTTTAAGACCACGCTGCCGATCTCGATTGTCGCCATTGTGGGAATGGGGGTCGCGCATTTCTTCTGGCAGCGCTATCTCGATAAAAAAGAGAACATCAGCCATGAGATGATGGATGTCAGCGAAATCACCACCACCGCTCCAGCGTTCTACGCCATTCTGCCGTTCACACCGATTATCGGCGTGCTGATTTTTGACGGCAAATGGGGTCCACAGCTGCACATTATTACTATTCTGGTCATCTGTATGCTGCTGGCTGCCGTGCTGGAATTCGTGCGCGGTTTCAACACGCAAAAAGTCTTCTCCGGCCTGGAAGTAGCGTATCGTGGAATGGCGGATGCCTTCGCGGGCGTAGTGATGCTGTTGGTTGCGGCAGGCGTGTTTGCCCAGGGTCTGAGCACTATTGGCTTTATCCAGAGCCTGATCTCCATCGCCACGTCGTTTGGCTCAGCCAGTATTATCCTGATGCTGGTGCTGGTCGTTCTGACCATGCTGGCGGCGATGACCACCGGTTCTGGTAACGCGCCGTTTTACGCTTTCGTTGAGATGATCCCTAAGCTGGCTCACTCCTCTGGCATCAACCCGGCTTACCTGTCTATTCCGATGCTTCAGGCCTCAAACCTGGGTCGCACTATCTCTCCTGTTTCAGGCGTGGTCGTTGCGGTTGCCGGTATGGCAAAAATCTCTCCGTTTGAGGTCGTCAAACGCACGTCAGTCCCGGTGCTGGTTGGCCTGATCATCGTCATTATTGCTACCGAAGTGCTGGTTCCCGGCGCTGCCTAAGTAAAATTCCTGATTTCCAAAAAGCGCCTGCTGGCGCTTTTTGTGCTTTAATAACTCCCAAAAATTAATCGAGCACAACCAATCAGGAAATCACATGTTCAGGAAGGATATTGTTATCTCGTCTGGCGCAGTTGCGCTTGCACTCAGTGTCTTCTCCGCACAGGCAGAACCGCTCAACGCTACGCAATATGGCGATTTCGATCGCTATGTACTGGCGCTGTCCTGGCAAACCGGGTTTTGTCAAAGCATGGTTGAGCGTAACCGCAATGAACCGGATGAATGTCGTCTGCAAAAAGAGAGCGAAAATAAAGCCGATTTTCTGACCGTCCACGGGTTATGGCCTGGTCTGCCGAAATCGATAGCGGCACGAGGCGTGGATGAACGTCGATGGATGCGATTTGGTTGTGCCACGCGTCCCATCCCGAATATGCCGGAAGCAAAGGCCAGCCGCAAATGTGCTGCTGCCGAAACCGGGCTGTCGCTTTCCGGTGCGGCAAAACTTAATGAGGTGATGCCAGGCGCGGGCGGAAACTCCTGCCTGGAACGGTACGAATACGCCAAGCATGGCGTCTGTTTTGGTTTTGATCCCGATGCCTATTTCGGCACCATGGTGAGAATGAATCAGGAAATGAAAAACAGTGCCGTCGGTCAATTCCTCGCGGCTAACTACGGTAAAGCCGTCAGTCGTCGTGATTTTGACAACGCCATTGCCAAAAGCTGGGGCAAAGAAAACATCAAAGCCTTTAAGCTGACCTGCAATGGCAACCCGGCGTATCTCACTGAGATGCAGATTTCGCTGAAAGCAGACACCATTAACCAACCGCTTTCCGCAACGTCCTTTGCCCCGCAGCCACATCCTGGTAACTGCGGAAAACAATTTGTCATTGATAAAGCCGGTTATTGACCCACCACCGGGCGCACCATATCGAACCGGTGTTCATCACTTATCCCATAGTACGCCGTCGGCCCACCCGCTCGCAGGATGGGCTGCGCTTTCGCCGTCTGGTATATCCCCTCTTCCAGTAGCGTTTCCGCTATATGGATCCCCACCACTTCACCCAGCACCAGCCAGGTATCAACCGGGGTGCCATCGGCTCCGGTAAGCTGAATGCACTGAGAAAGGCGGCACTCAAAATTGACCGGGCTTTCCGCCACACGAGGAGCACTCACCAGTTGGCTTGCGGCGGGGGTTAATCCTGCAAAGGTAAATTCATCCCGATCGTGAGGAAGCGTAGCCGAGGTTTGATTCATGGCATGTGCGAGATCGCGCGTCGCCAGATTCCAGACAAACTCCTTTGTCTCGTGAATATTACGCACGCTGTCTTTCCAGCCGTTGCTGGAAAAGCCGATGATCGGCGGGCGATAGTTAAAACAGTTAAAGAAGCTATACGGCGCGAGATTCAACTGACCGGCCCGATCGCAAGAGGAGATCCAGCCAATCGGACGGGGACCAATAATGGCGTTCAGCGGGTCATGCGGCAGGCCGTGCCCCTGAGACGGTTGATAGAAATACATAGTGCTCTCTCGTTGATGGGGCAGACACGCATAATGCTTCGCGCAACACCCGGGTTCAGGATACTCAGCGTAACGCAATCCGCCTGGAATTAAGACTGAATAAATTTCAGCGAAAATTCATATGGGACATGAATGTGACCTTCATCACTTCAAACTTGAGCGTTCAGCCAGTATCATCGGGTAAGTTAAACCCTCGCTGCCAGACGGCGAGGGTTTTCTTTTGGATTGGTTTCTGCGTTAGACGCAGCATTAACGACATGGAGTAAAAAATGTCCAGACCCACCATTATCATCAATGAACTCGACGCAGAACGTATCGACCGATTGCTGGAAAAAGCCGAATTCGCCTCACTTCCGGTGGCCGATGCCCTGAATGAGGAACTTGACCGCGCGCAGATGTGCACACCTGAGTCAATGCCGCATGACGTGGTCACCATGAACAGCCGGGTAAAATTCCGCAACCTGACCACCGGTGAAGAACTGACCCGCACGCTGGTTTACCCGGCTCAGATGACTGACAGCAGCGCGCAGCTTTCGGTTCTTGCACCTGTCGGCGCCGCACTGCTGGGACTGCGCACAGGAGATACCATCCACTGGGATTTACCGGGCGGGGCCTCCACTCACCTGGAAGTACTGGAACTGCTCTACCAGCCAGAAGCTGCGGGCGATTACCTGCGTTAATCCCTTCTGAACAAGCGCCCACTCGCTTTGCACAGAGGATGCACCCGCATCCTCTTTCCGCAAATTCACCTGATTTTCCTATATCACCCTTATTCCCCTTAATACACGCTTAATCTGTTTTGGTGCCGTGGGGACGGTCATGGGTGAGATAGTGGTTATCACATTCATTTTTTTGCTTTTTGTGGCCATCATCGTCTCGGCTGTGCTTTACCTTGAACGCCATTGGTGAACGCTCACGTCACCGCTCTGCCCCGCACGCTGCGCAATGATTTTTTTCGCGGCATCACGATCGTCATCAAAATTGACGGGGTGATTACAGAATCCATAACTATTTTGTGGTTGAATGATTTCAGCGTTTATAAACAAGGAGAAACGGGTATGTATCAGAGAATCATTATGCCGGTTGATGTTTTTGAAATGGAACTGAGTGACAAAGCAGTGCGTCACGCGGAATTTCTCGCACAGCAGGACGGAATCATTCACCTTTTACATGTCTTGCCAGGCTCTGCCAGCCTGAGTCTGCACCGCTTTGCCGCCGATGTGCGTCGCTTCGAAGAGCACTTACAGCACGAAGCCGAGACGCGCCTGCAAACTATGGTCGGGCATTTCAGCATCGACCCGTCGCGCATCAAAACCCACGTCCGGTTCGGTAGCGTACGCGATGCCGTCAATGAACTGGCCGCGGAGCTGAATGCAGACGTGGTGGTGATCGGTTCACGCAATCCTTCCATCACCACTCACCTGCTGGGGTCAAACGCCTCCAGCGTGATCCGCCATACCCACATTCCGGTGATGGTGGTCCGTTAACTGCCCATAAAAAACCCCGCTTGCGCGGGGTTTTATTTATCAGTACAGATGACCAATATTGACGATGGTACTGACGGTATCACCGAAGAAGGTCAGGCGGCTGAGCACCACGCCCACCAGCAGGATAACAAATACGGCTTTCTGCATCGGATGGCGCCTTAGCGACAACGTGAACCCCACAACGCAGCACAGCAGGCAGCCCAGATAGAGCGGCGAGCTTAACCAGGCGTGAGCGGTCATTTTCATGATGGTACCGCCGCTGAGCCAGAGTACCGGTGCGGCAATCAGCAGCGCCATCAGGGCGATAATGCCCTGACGCAGTGCGACAGCTGACGCTTTCATCCCGAGCAGCGGTGTAGCTGCACAGCCCAGCACCCAGACGGTGGCAAAGAACAGCATCATGGTGATGCCGTTGGCAATGGCCTGCATCGCCGGCGCGGCGTAGGTCATCCCCTGCACCACCACCAGCAGTATCCCGAACAGGGACGCCAGCAGCGCTGCGCCTTTGTTGCCTTTCGTAAGGAAAGCCAGGCCAATTGTGCCGCCATACAGCGTCGCGCCGAGAATCTCACGGCTCAGCCAGGCATGTTTCAGGTTGATTAACGCATTATAAGCGTGTTCCGGGTGCGCCAGATGCAATACCGCGGCGATGGAGGCAACCCCCAGGATCAGCCCCGTGATCAGCCAGTGAAGACGGTTGCCCTGCACTTCGCCACGCAGCGTGCGCCAGCTCAACAGGAGCGTCATCCCAACGGACATCTGGCTCAGCACGGTAAAAATCACCAACGGCAGTTCGTACTTTTCCATTATTTGTCCCCCGGCTGTTTCGGCTGGCGTGCCAGAATGAAGCGCGTACCCGGATTAAGCTGCGGCATTTTTGGGAAGCCCGGCGGATACTGCACGGCATTATTTGGCAGCGGATCGGCATCCAGATCGATCAGGGTCAGCGCCCCAACCGGGCAGGCGTTAACGCAGGCAGGATTCAAGCCGATATCCAGACGTTCGTAGCACATGCTGCACTTCTCGGCCTTCTGCGTTTCCTCATTGAAGCGCGGAGCGCCATACGGACAATTGCGGATACAGTTTTTACAGCCGATGCAGCGCTCAGGGTTATGCACCACCACGCCATCATCACGTTTGGTGTAGGCTTCCACCGGGCACGCCGCCAGACAAGCGGGGTTTTCACAGTGGTTACAGGCCAGCGAAAAGAACGCACGCTCCTCATGCGGGTAAATTTCTTTATCCAGCGGGTAGACATAGCGCCAGAAACGTTCGGGTTCGAGCTGGTTGAAGCTCTTACAGGCCATGGCGCATCCGCGGCAACCAATACATTTATCACTGTTCACTAAAAATGCGCGTCTCATGCGTCCGCTCCTTCATTGGCAATGAGGACAATATCGACAAACTGATCGTGAATAGCCGCGCCCGGTGCACCGGTGGCCATTTTACCCATATCGGCCGGGGTATCTTTCACCACGTTCTGCACGTTATAGCTGAGCTTGTTGAACCAGGATTCGTACATGACCAGGAAATCTTCCGGTACATTGGTGGTGACTTTGGCACGCAGTTGAACCTCGCCGATCTCGTTGAATACCCGCACTGTCGCCAGGTCTCGGATCCCCTTTTTCTTCGCAGCAACCGGGTGGATATAGACAAAGGGCTCCGGCCAGAAGACCTGCATCCAGTCAAGGTTAACGAACTGCGAATGCAGGCCGTACTGCAGGTGCGGCGTAAAGAGCTGGAACGGCAGTTTACCTTCTGCGGCTGGCAGATATTCCGGCAGCGCTTTATGGCCGTTCTCTTCGCAGCGCGCGGATAAAAACTCATACTTGCCTGACGGCGTTTTGAACTTCCGATCGTGCCAGGCTGCGCTGCTCGGCATTTTGGCCTTCACCGGCCCCTTCAGCAGATCGTCCCAGGAGCTGATGCCAAACTGCTTCGCCAGCCCGTCGTTGAATTCCAGATCCAGCCATTTTTTCTGGTCAACATCCTGTGGGAAGGTGCAAGAGCCCGGTTCCATTTTGTTGATGGTACGGGAGAGCAACACGGCAATATCCAGGTCGCTCTTGCATTCGTACATCGGCTTGATGGCAGGTTCGTTTACCGTCAGCCAGTAGTGCCAGTAAGACGAAGAGGCGCTCCAGTGCTCGAAGGTGGTGGTGACAGGCAGAACGATATCCGCGTGCTGAACCGTCTCGTTAAAGAACTGATCCACGCACACCACCATTTCCAGCTTGTCGAACGCTTTTTTCATCTTGTTGTGGTCGAAGTCCTGGGCAAACGGGTTCTTACAGGCCACCCACAGCATGCGGATAGGGGGATCGTTGGCGTCCAGAATGCTTTGCGCAGTCTGGTTCAGGTTGAGCGCGCGGTCAGAGTACTTGCGCTTTTCGCCGCTATCGCTGACAAACTCGCCCACCGGGCCTGATAGCCCTTCCATCCCTACAGAACCCACCGGGGGTGTCTGCGTCATTGCGTGGTAGTTATAGCCCCAGGTCTGCAGATGGCCGTAGCGAGCGCCACCGCCTTCTACGCCGATATTGCCGGTCATGGCGACAAAGGCATCAATCGCACGCACGTTCGCACCGCCGTTCACGTGGCGCTGCATACCGTAGCCAATCCAGACGGTGGAAGGCTTAACCGCCGTGAACTCCTCGGCAAGCTGGCGAATCACATCCGGCGCCAGACCACAAATTTCCGATGCCCACTCTACCGTGATGTTGTTGAGCAAGTACTGCTCAAACTCCGGATACCCGTGCGCGAAATGATTGACGAACTCCTGGTCCACGCGGCCGGTGTCCACCAGATGGCGCGCCATACCCAGCGCCAGCGCACCGTCTGAACCTGAACGCACGCGCAGATAGAGGTCGGCTTTCGCGGCAGTTTGCGAGAACAGCGGATCGATAACCACCACTTTCGCCCCTTTCTCGCGGGCCTGATAGATGTACTTCATGGTGTGCATGGAGCACCAGGCCGGGTTCGCCCCCCAGAGGATAATGTATTTGGCTTTAACCAGATCTTCCGGGTCGTTACACCACATGTCGCCCATGTCGTAGTGCTGTGCGTCAATGCCCGCAGGCCAGCACGGCGTACCGGCAAAACGCGTGGTGTAGCCGAGCGAGGACATCATCCCCTCCACGGCATAGCTCATCACCCCCAGGTTGCCGGAATATTTGGTCAGCGCCAGGCCAAGCAGGGAGCCATCTTTCTTTTTGATCTCCAGCATCTTGCTGGCGATCCGCTGCATGGCCTCATCCCAGGAGATGCGTCGCCATTTGCCGCTGCCGCGTCCGTCCTGAATCATCGGGTATTTTATACGGTCCGGCGAGTAGACCCGGCGCGGGTAGGTCAGCCCTTTCACGCACGGCGCACCGTGGGTAAAGGTGGATTCGCTTGCCCCCTCGACGAAGGTAATCACGTCATCTTTCACCCACGTTTTTAGACTGCAGGTGTCATAGCAGTTACGCGGACAGGCGTTACGGAAGATTTTGTAGGTTTTCGGGTTAAACGGAATGGGCGGTTGTGCCATGGCACATCGGGAGGATAATAATCCGCCGGGTAATGCGGCGACGGTACCTAGCGCAATCAGTCCTTTTAAAAAGGAGCGCCGGTTAAGCTGCCCTTTATCAATAGTCATAATATTACTCTCGTTTTTAATTCATCAAACCAATTAGTCAGTAGCACGGCGAGGCATTTAATTACGGCTGTTTTCGCATAATCCTTTATTTTTGCGATAAATGCCGGGAGCCATAATTCGAGATGCGCGCGGACAAAACGGGTAAGTGCTTCATGATATTGTGGTGAATGTCTGGCATGCACTAATAGCATCACGGCCAGTTCAATTTCATAGCTGATATGGTCGTCGGGGACGCTATTTTCCGCGGTGACGGACAGCCCAATGCTCTGCAGGAATTCGCGCACGCTCAGCGTCGTCGCCCCCATCAGCAGAGGCTCGTCGTCCAGATAAACCGAGGCATAAGGTGGCGCCAGCAGCGTCGCCGGGCCGACAAACAGCGCATTAAAGTCATACTCGACGTTTAACGCCTCATCCTGCGGCCAGGACTCACTCTCAGGGAAAAAATAGCGTAACGAGGCGCATCGCGAGGTCATATCCGCCGCGTTGAAGAAATCACGAAACATCAACCCCTTTATTTCAAAGGGTGTTAACGCCTCATATATTGAAGGTGTGAATATATCTTTATCATTCATGTTAAATATAAATATTTATCAACAGAAAACGACGAGATATTATCAGCAGGCTTATTAATTTCTTTGATCGAAGCAGGTAGTTAACGCATGAAGCGTTCAATCACGACAATAATTGAGAATAAAAAAAACCAATAAAAAAGCCACCCCATGATGAGGTGGCTACTGCAGGTATCGTCTTACTTTTTTTTATGCGGTTTTGGTGCGAATCAGATAGTCAAACGAACTCAGGGACGCTTTCGCACCTTCGCCCGTGGCAATGATGATCTGTTTGTACGGCACGGTCGTACAGTCACCTGCGGCGAAGACGCCTTTTACGCTGGTTTCACATTTCGCATCAATGATGATCTCGCCCATACGGTTGCGCTCAATCGCGCCTTCCAGCCAGGTGGTGTTTGGCAGCAGACCAATCTGCACGAAAATCCCCGAAAGCTGAACGCTGTGCACGTCGCCGCTGATGCGGTCACGGTATTCCAGGCCGGTCACTTTGCTGCCGTCGCCCTTCACTTCCGTGGTCTGCGCGTTCAGGATGATGTCGACGTTTTTCAGGCTGCGAACTTTATCCTGCAGAACCTGGTCGGCCTTCATCTCTGGCGCGAACTCCAGCAGGGTCACATGTTCCACAATCCCCGCCAGGTCGATAGCCGCTTCCACGCCGGAGTTACCGCCGCCGATCACCGCTACGCGTTTACCTTTAAACAGCGGACCGTCACAGTGCGGGCAGTAGGTCACACCTTTGGTGCGGTACTGATCTTCACCCGGAACGTTCATGTTGCGCCATTTCGCGCCGGTGGCAATGATAATGCTACGCGCTTTCAGCACCGCGCCGGATGCCGTTTCAATCTGGTGTAAACCGCCTTCGACCGCAGCAGGAACCAGCTTGCTGGCGCTCTGGCTGTCGATGACATCCACGTCATAGTCGCTGACGTGCGCTTTAAGTGCGCCAGCCAGTTTCTGGCCTTCGGTTTTCGGCACGGAAATGTAGTTTTCGATGTCCACGGTATCCAGTACCTGGCCGCCAAAGCGTTCACCCATCAGACCGGTACGGATCCCTTTACGCGCGGAGTAAACCGCCGCTGCCGCGCCCGCCGGGCCGGAACCGACGATCAGCACATCGTAGGCATCACGTTTGTTCAGCGCTTCTGCTGCGCGTTTTTCTGCGCCGGTATCCACTTTGGCAACAATTTCCGTCAGCGTCATGCGGCCCTGACCAAACTCCTGACCATTCAGATAGACCGCCGGCACGCCCATTACGTTACGCTCGGTGATCTCATTCTGGAACGTACCGCCGTCAATCGCCGTGTGTTTAATGCGCGGGTTCAGCACCGACATCAGGTTCAGCGCCTGCACCACGTCCGGGCAGTTGTGACAGGAGAGTGAGTAATAGGTTTCAAACTCGAAATCACCGTCGATGTCGCGGATCTGCTCCAGCAGAGCCTGCGCTTCTTTAGACGGATGCCCACCGGTCCACAGCAGCGCCAGCACCAGTGAGGTAAATTCATGCCCCAGCGGAGAGCCGGCAAAGCGCGGCCCCTGATCAGAACCCGGGTTGGCGATCAGGAAAGAAGGCTTACGGACAGCAAGCGTATTGTCTTCTTTGAAGGTCACTTTCGGTGACAGTTCAGCGATCTCTGCCAGCAGTTCCTTGATCTCTGCCGATTTCGCGCTGTCATCCAGCGTGGCAATCAGCTCAACAGGTTTGGTCAGTTTCTCAAGGTAGGCCTTGAGCTGGGTTTTCATATTCGCGTCGAGCATTGTTCTTCCCTCTCTTAAGACGTCATCATGCAAGCTGCCTTATAGGGGCGGCCTGAATGCAACTTGCATCATGGTGCTAATGAAATGGGCGCGGGCGCGCCCATGGATTGCCGGGTGGCACTTCGTTTACCCGGCCTACGATACTGTAGGCCTGTGCAAACGCGGCGCCGCCAGGCTTTGCAGACTTAGATCTTGCCGACCAGGTCTAAAGATGGAGCCAGCGTCGCTTCGCCTTCTTTCCATTTCGCCGGGCACACTTCGCCTGGGTGGGAAGCCACGTACTGAGCGGCTTTCACTTTACGCAGCAGGTCAGACGCATCACGGCCGATACCTTCAGCGGTAACTTCGATAGCCTGGATAATGCCCTGCGGGTCAACAACGAAGGTCGCGCGGTCGGCCAGACCTTCATCTTCACGCATATTGTCGAAGTTACGGGTCAGGGCGCCAGTCGGGTCGCCGATCATCGCGTATTTAATTTTCGCGATGGTTTCAGAGCTGCTGTGCCACGCTTTGTGGGTGAAGTGGGTATCGGTAGAGACAGAGTAAACGTCTACGCCCAGCTTCTGCAGTTCTTCATAGTGGTCAGCCACGTCACCCAGTTCGGTCGGGCAAACGAAGGTAAAGTCAGCCGGATAGAAGAAGAACACGCTCCAGCGACCTTCAGTATCTTTCTCAGTGACTTCAATGAACTCACCGTTTTTGAACGCCTGGTTTTTGAAAGGTTTAATTTTGGTATTAATCAAAGACATCTGTACTTCCTCCGTGTTTTCGTTGAGATGTAAGGTAACTAACTTTGCTCATCGGGGCTAATGCGTTTGCTTTATCAAATCAATCAGCCATACCTAACAACATCAACAAGACAGTAAGGTGAACCTTTTAAAGGAAACGCCAAAAGTAAAAAGGCCGCCTCTACGGGCGGCCCTTTTACCTGAATTCCCCGCAGGTACATTCAGTGCCAGCTTAAGCTGGCGTTGCGTTGCGCTCTACGCCCTTAACATCAAGGTGGTAACAGCCGTTTAATTACACCATCCGTGCCAGGCTTGAGCAATCCACGGGAGAGGCATTCCTGCCTATGGCTGTGATAGGCAGTTTCGAACATAATGACGGGGCGTTATAAATTAATTTTTATTATAAAAATAACTTAATATATAAATGACAATTGTCAATTAAGGTGCCTCTTAGCGAGATAAAATTATCTTAATCATCTTTGAAGTACTATTTTAATAATATGACGTCGTGATATATTAAGGCGCGTTTAATTTAAAATTAAGAGAGTTAACCGAAAGGATTGTAAATGGTTAACTTCAAACTATAGTTATCAGTGATATGATAACCCATGCAAACACGGCATCCTCAGGACGACACATGGCAAATCTCTACGATCTTAAAAAATTTGATCTCAACCTGCTAGTCATTTTTGAATGTATCTATCAACATTTGAGTATCAGTAAAGCGGCTGAGACGCTCTATATTACCCCCTCAGCAGTGAGTCAGTCACTGCAACGTCTGCGCGGACAACTCAACGATCCCTTGTTTATCCGTTCAGGTAAGGGCATCACCCCCACTACGGTTGGCGTCAACCTTCATCATCATCTTGAACAAAACCTCAATCAGCTTGAGCAAACCATCAATATGATGCACAGCAACGGGTTGAAGAAGAGCTTTGTCATTTACGGTCCGCAGTTTATGACGCCTAAAATCATGCTGGATCCGATGAAAATCCTGATCGAGAAGTATAACTATCAGGTTGAGCTGCATGATGTCTTCCTTGCCCCGGACTCAGCAGAAGACCTGCTGGCATACCGGAAAGCGGACCTTGTCTTCTCTTTCGCCCCGCTGAATAGCCGTTCAACGGCCTGCTGCTTGTTCCAGCAGATGTCTTTTACGCTGGTTTGCCGTCAGGATCACCCCCGCCTGGGTTTACAGGCGACGCGTGACGAAATTCTTCAGGAAAAATTTACGGCCTACCTGAGTGATGAGTTGAGCGTAAAGAATTTTCAGGAGCATACTGAGCAACTGCTTCCCGAACGAAATATCCTGTTCCGCAGCGACTCGTTTATCTCACTGCTGTCGATGATAGGCAATTCCGATCTGATTGGATTAGCCCCTACGCCAGCCTTTGAGCAGTATGGCCCGGCATTAAATCTCCGTAAGATTGAGACTGACATTACCTTCCCGACAGTCCCGGTTTATATGATGTACAATCGCTCAGCACTGAATAATGCTTCCTTCTCCAATTTTATTGATGACTTAAACTTACCCCAATAATTATAACTGACTGTTTACAGCAGTCAGTTACTTTTAATGCATTCACAAGGGAAATGTATTTAGCGTAATTATATGATTAATTTTTACCTATAATTATCTTCTTTCTAAGAGTATCATCCCCATTATTCATGCGCCATCTGATCATTATCACTCAGTAATGGATTGATATGTCACTTTACAAATTTCCATTGAATCAAAACGTAGTCGATGCCACGCAAGAGCGAATAAAATGGACCCTGGAGAATTTATCCAGGGTGTGCGTCTCTTTTTCAGGGGGAAAAGATTCCACCGTCATGTTACATCTGACGGCATTATGCGCCCGTAAAATGAAACGCAAAATAGACGTTCTCTTTATAGACTGGGAAGCGCAATTTACTTACACCATTAATCATGTCGAACATATGCGCGCCTTATACAGCGATGTCATCGATCGTTTCTGGTGGGTAGCGCTTCCCCTCACCACGCAAAATTCCCTGTCGCAATTCCAGCCAGAGTGGCAATGCTGGGAACCCAATACCGAGTGGGTACGGCAACCGCCTGACGATGCCATAACAGATCCCGCCTTTTTCCCCTTTTACCAGGGGGGAATGTCTTTTGAGACCTTTGTGCGCAGTTTCTCGGACTGGTTCTCTCTCAACCGCCCGGCCGCCGTCATGGTCGGGATACGCGCCGATGAGTCATACAACCGTTTTCTGGCTATCGCATCAGCGCGTAAACAACGCTTTGCCGATGATAAACCCTGGACGACCGTCGCCCCGGGTGGGCATGCCTGGTATATCTATCCTCTCTACGACTGGAAAACCGCGGATATCTGGACCTGGTTTGCAAAAACCGGCAATAGCTATAACACACTCTATGACCTTATGTATCAGGCCGGCGTACCACCGCGCTATATGCGCATCTGCGAACCTTTTGGCCCGGAACAGCGTCAGGGCTTATGGCTCTATCATGTTGTAGAGCCCGAACGCTGGGCGACCATGTGTGCACGCGTCAGCGGCGCGCGCAGCGGCGGAATTTACGCCGGGCACGACAACCATTTTTACGGCCACCGCAAAATACTCAAGCCGGACCATCTTTGCTGGCGGGAATATGCCCTGCTGCTTCTCGACAGCATGCCGCAGAATACGGCCGAGCATTACCGCAATAAAATCGCCATATATCTGCACTGGTACCAGAAGAGGGGCATGGAGGATATTCCCGATACCCAGGAGGGCGATGTCGGTGCCAAAGACATCCCTTCATGGCGGCGCGTTTGTAAGGTTTTACTTAATAACGACTACTGGTGCAGAGCGCTGTCTTTCAGCCCAAACAAACCCAAACATTATCAGCGCTACAGCGACAGAGTGAAGGCAAAACGCAAGGAGTGGGGCATTTTATGCGACAAAGAATAATCAACGAAATCGAAACGTACCTTCAGTCACTTCCTGAAGAGGACCAAATTAACGCCATTAATGCCTTTCGCCAGGCACTGCATAAATATAGCCCGTTTAACGATCAACCCATCGACTGCGTATTGTGGATCAAACAGGACGCTATCACGGCTAACGATTACAACCCGAATAATGTGGCCCCACCGGAAAAACGGTTGCTCATTAAGTCGCTGGAACTTGATGGATTCACCCAGCCTATTGTTGTAACAGAAAACGAACCACAACATTATGAAATTGTGGATGGTTTTCATCGTCATGAGATTGGCAAAAGTCGGGCTGCGTTAAAGCGCAAGCTGAAGGGTTACCTGCCTGTCACGTGCCTGCGTCAGGAACGACTCGGTAAATATGACCGCATGGCCTCAACCATCCGACACAACCGCGCACGCGGGCGGCATCAAATCAACGCGATGTCTGAAATCGTTCGAGAACTTGCGCAGCTTGGCTGGAGCAATGAAAGAATTAGCGAAGAGCTCGGTATGGATGGTGACGAGGTGCTGCGTCTCAAACAAATCAACGGCCTGCTGGAACTGTTTGCAGACCGTCGTTACTCAGAAGCCTGGACGGTGAAATAATCAGAGCGTGTTCAAACGCTCTGCCGCAGCCAGTAGCGTCGATTCCTGCTTCGCAAAGCAGAGACGAATCAGTTTATGCGGAAAAGGATCGGCGCAGAACACCGACAACGGAATAGCGGCCACGCCGACTTCTTTTGTCAGCCACTGGCAGAAACTGACATCATCCAGATCGGAAATGGCGCTGTAGTCAGCCAGCAGGAAGTACGTCCCTTCGGAAGGCAAAATTTCCAGGCGGCTTTGAGCCAGTGCGGTCACAAACAGATCCCGGCGTGCACGGTAAAAATCCGGCAGGTCGCGATAATGCTGTGGTTCATCGCGTAGCATGTCCGCCAGCGCCAGCTGAGCCGGGGTATTCACCGCAAACGTCAGGTACTGGTGTACCTTACGTAATTCAGCGCTGATGGCGGCAGGTGCCACGCAATACCCCACCTTCCAGCCGGTCATATGGTACGTTTTGCCAAATGACGACACGGCCACGGCACGTTCACGAAGCTGCGGATGGGCCAGCACGCTGGCGTGCCCTTCTTTAGTAAAACAGATGTGCTCATACACCTCGTCGCTCAGGACATAAATTTCACGTTCGGCAATGGCCTGCCACAGCGCGGCAAAATCGGCTTTCTGCCACACGCTCGCAGACGGGTTATGGGGCGTATTCAGGATCACCAGCCGCGTTTTATCGCTCAGCAGCGCAGCGAACGCCCGCCAGTCCGGGCGGAAATGCGGCGGCTGCAGCGCCACGCGTTTCACCACGCCGCCAGAGAGTTCAACCGCAGGCGCGTAGCTGTCGTAACTGGGGTCAAAACAGATGACCTCATCGCCCGCGCGCACCAGCGCGGTGATGGCCGCATACAGCGCTTCGGTCGCCCCTGCCGTCACCGTAATGTCGCTATTCGCATCCGGTTTATGGCCATACAATTCCGCCGTTTTATCCGCAATGGCTTCCCGCAGCGCCTGCACGCCCGTCATCGGCGCATACTGATTTGCTCCCTGCGCAACGTGGTACGCCAGTCGTTCCTGCAACCAGGCCGGTCCGTCAAAATCCGGGAATCCCTGAGAGAGATTAATGGCGTTGTGTTGCTGCGCCAGAGCGCTCATCTGCGTAAAGATGGTGGTGCCGAGATTAGGAAGTTTACTCTGAGGAATCAATGCGTTATTACTCATTATGCGGTGCCTGCATGTAATACTTATGTTGCTGCCACTATAACACGATGTTACCATTTGGCAATCAAGACGCTTAGACGTCTATACCATATCAATATTCCTGGTCGAGAGGTAAAAGGCAATGGCAGACAACCTGCAACTCACACAACTTGTCGACGCCTGCCGCTGGATTGGCGCCAAAGGCTGGGCACCCGCCACCGGTGGCAACATGTCTGTGCGACAGGATGAACACCTCTGCTGGTTGAGCGAATCCGGTAAAGACAAAGGCAGCCTGACCACGGCGGATTTTCTGCAGGTCGAGATCGCCACAAACCGTGTGCCGTCAGGCCGCAAGCCGTCGGCAGAGACCGGGCTACACACCCTCATTTATCGCCTGTTCCCCGAGGCCAACGCTGTCCTGCACGTTCACACCGTCAACGCGACGGTGCTGTCACGTCTGGTCAGGGAAACCGAGCTGAACATCAGCGGCTTTGAGATGCAAAAATCGCTTACCGGACAGGCCACCCATCTGGATACCGTCTCCATCCCGGTGTTTGATAATGACCAGGATATCGACGCCCTCGCCTCGCGAATCGCCCATTACGCGCAGGAACGCCCGCTTAATTATGGTTTTCTTCTGCGCGGTCATGGCTTAACCTGCTGGGGACGCGATGTGGCCGAGGCCCGCCGTCATCTGGAAGGACTGGAATTTCTTTTTGAATGCGAAATGCGTTTACGACAACTGGAGAGAGTATGATTCGCGCAATTGTGACGGATATTGAAGGGACCACCAGCGATATCCGTTTTGTCCACGATGTTTTGTTCCCCTACGCGCGTGAGCGGCTGGCGGCGTTCGTCACCGCGCAGCAGTACGCCGAGCCGGTCAAATCCATTCTGGACAATCTGCGCGATGAAATCGGTAACCCGCACGCCAGCGTCAGCGAGCTTATTGACGCCCTCTTTGCCTTTATGGATGAAGACCGTAAATCCACGGCGCTCAAAGCGCTGCAGGGGATCATCTGGCACGATGGCTACGTGAATGGCGACTTTACCGGCCACCTCTACCCGGACGTCCTGCCAGCGCTGGAAAAATGGAAAGCGCAAGGGATTGATCTCTATGTTTATTCCTCGGGATCGGTCGCCGCACAGAAACTGTTATTTGGCTACAGCGACGAAGGTGATATTACTCATCTGTTCAGCGGCTATTTTGATACCCACATCGGCGCCAAGCGCGAGGTGGCGTCTTACCAGAACATTGCGGCCCAAACGGGCATCGCGCCGTCGCAGATCCTGTTCCTGTCAGATATTCATCAGGAGCTGGACGCGGCTGAACAGGCAGGCTTTCGTACCCTGCAGCTGATTCGCGGCGATGATGACGGGGCAAGCCATCACCATCAGGTCCACCAGTTTGACGAGATAAACCCGGAGCAGATCCCTTCATGAGCGCATTAACTGTCTATTCTGATAAAGACGCCAGTCAACCAAAGTGGCACAGCACCGACGCCGCCGAGATCGCCCGGCAGCTCAACGCCAAAGGCGTACGTTTTGAACGCTGGGACGCGGACCGCGATTTAGGTCAGGATCCCGCCCCGGAGGCGGTGATTGAGGCTTACCAGCATGCGATCGACAAACTGATGGCAGAGAAAGGTTATCAGAGCTGGGACGTCATCAGCCTGCGGGCCGATAACCCACAAAAAGACGCGCTGCGCGCAAAGTTCCTGAGCGAACATACTCACGGCGAAGACGAAGTGCGCTTCTTCGTGGAAGGCGCGGGATTGTTCTGCCTGCACATTGGCGATGAGGTGTATCAGGTGCTGTGCGAGAAAAACGATCTGATCTCCGTACCCGCGGGTACGCCGCACTGGTTTGATATGGGTTCAGAGCCGAACTTTACCGCGATCCGTATTTTTGATAACCCGGAAGGCTGGGTTGCGCAGTTTACCGGTGATGCGATCGCGGATGCGTATCCACGTCTGGCATAATCTTTTCTCCCTCTCCCTGTGGAAGAGGGTTGGGGTGAGGGCTTAACGCGCACTACGCGTTAAGCCCTTTCACATACCCCACCAGCTGATCCAGCACAATCCCCCACCCTTCGTGGAAGCCCATCTGTTCATGCTGCTCACGAATTTCCTTCGTCGGGTGGCGCGCAATTGCCGTATAGCGGGTTTTGCCCTCGCCCACCTCCTCCAGCAGCAAAATCGCCGTCATAAACGGCTTCTCGGCCGGTTTCCAGCCTTCCGTATAACCGTCGGTAAAGACCAGTTTTTTTCCCGGGTCGATTTCAAGAAACACACCCCGGTTATCCATCCGCTGTCCGTCCACCTCAAATACGGTATTGAACCGACCGCCCACGCGCAGGTCGAGGTCGCATTCGGTCACTTTATGGGGAGCAGGAACGAAGAAGTTTTTGATGTGCTCGGGCGTGGTCCAGCAGAGCCACAGCAGGTCGCGCGGTGCATCCACCACGCGCTCCAGTTTTAAGTCAGTATCAGGATCAAGCGTCACGATATCGTCCTCTAAAGGGAACCCCTTAAAGGATAGCCGGACTCAGGCGAATTTCCCGTTTGCCACCTCTTCCGGCGTCACTACGCCCGTATCCAGCACCCAGCCGCTAATCAGCGAGGCTGGCGTAACGTCAAACGCCGGGTTATAGACCGGGGCGTTTTCCGGCGCCCACTGCACCGCCCCAAAGCTTCCGGCCACCCCCGTCACCTCACTGGCGGCGCGCTGCTCAATCGGGATCGCATCTCCGTTCGGGCACTCCGGGTCGAGGGTTGTTTGCGGGGCAGCAACGTAGAACGGAATGCCGTGGAATTTCGCCAGCACCGCAAGGGAATAGGTACCGATTTTGTTCGCCACGTCGCCGTTAGCGGCAATGCGATCGGCCCCTACCCACACGGCGTCGACCTGTCCTTTGGCCATCAGGCTTGCCGCCATGGAGTCGGTAATCAGCCGATACGGCACGCCCAGCTCGCCCAGCTCCCACGCGGTCAACCTGCCCCCCTGCAGCAGCGGACGGGTTTCATCCACCCAGACGTTGCTGACATTTCCCTCCTGATAGGCGCGGGCAATCACGCCCAGCGCCGTCCCCACGCCCGCCGTTGCCAGCCCGCCGGTGTTGCAGTGAGTCAGCAGGCGGCTACCGGGCGTCACCAGCGCGCTGCCCGCGCGGGCGATAGCGTCGCACAACTGCCTGTCTTCAGAAATCAGGCGCAGCGCTTCAGACACCAGCGCCGAAACGAAATCTTCCTGCCAGAGCGCCAGCTTCATACGGTCAAGGTTGTTCATCAGGTTCACCGCCGTCGGGCGGGACGCGCGCAGGGTTTCCAGCGCCACGGCGAGTTCATCACGGCTTTTGCCGCTTTCCGCCAGCAATGCCAGCAGCAGGCTTGCAGAGAGACCAATCAGCGGCGCACCGCGCACGCGCAGAGCATGGATATGCCCGACCAGCGTCTCTACCGTGGAGGCCTCAAGCCAGCGTTTCTCCTGCGGAAGCGCCTGCTGGTCGAGAATAAAGAGCTGATTATCCGCCAGCCGCAGGCTGGTCGTCTGTAATGTCTGCATGTCGTTAATTCCCTGTTGCGTTGTTGTAGCACATTGTGTCAGGATGAAATCCAGATGTATAGACGTCTACATGTCTTTATTAGCAAACTCGTGAGGAGCAGGCCATGTCGCAATACCGTACCTTTACCGCTCAGGACGCCGTGGAGTATGCCAGGCAGTTTGGTGGACTCGACGATCCTTCCTCGCTGGTGGAGGCGCAGGAAGTGGGCGACGGCAACCTCAATCTGGTCTTCAAAATTTTCGATGCCCAGGGCACAAGCCGCGTCATCGTCAAACAGGCGCTGCCCTACGTGCGCTGCGTCGGCGAGTCCTGGCCGCTGACGCTGGACCGCGCCCGTCTGGAGGCACAAACCCTGGTCGAGCATTACCAGCACAGCCCGCAGCACACCGTGAAAATCCACCACTTTGACCCGGAACTGGCGGTGATGGTGATGGAGGATCTCTCCAGCCATCGCATCTGGCGCGGCGAGCTGATTAAAAACAATCACTATCCACAGGCCGCGCGTCAGCTGGGTAAATACCTCGCATACACGCTGTTCCACACCAGCGATTTCTACCTGCATCCGCACGCGAAAAAAGCGCAGGTAGCGAAATTCATCAACCCGGAGATGTGTGAGATCACCGAAGATCTGTTCTTCAACGATCCGTACCAGATCCACGAACGCAACAACTACCCGGTCGAGCTGGAAAATGACGTCGCCGCCCTGCGCGACGATGCCCAGTTGAAAATTGCCGTGGCCTCCCTGAAGCATCGCTTTTTCTCACACGCTGAAGCGCTGCTGCACGGGGATATTCACAGCGGCTCCATTTTTGTGGCGGACGGCAGCCTGAAGGCCATTGACGCCGAGTTCGGCTACGTTGGCCCGATTGGCTTTGACGTCGGCACGGCCATTGGCAACCTGCTGCTCAACTTCTGCGGCCTGCCGGGGCATCTGGGTATTCGCGATGCCGCCGCCGCCCGCGAGCAGCGCCTGATCGACATTCAGGCGCTGTGGAACACCTTCGCGGAGCGCTTCCAGGCATTAGCAAACGAAAAAACGCGAGACGCCGCGCTCAGTGCGCCGGGCTATGCTTCCGCGTTTCTGAAAAAGGTCTGGCATGACGCCATTGGTTTCTGCGGCACCGAACTGATTCGCCGCAGCGTCGGGCTTTCCCACGTCGCGGATATCGACACCATTCAGGATGACGCCATGCGCCACGAATGCCTGCGCCATGCGATTACCCTCGGCAAGGCGTTGATTGTCATTGCCGAGCGCATCGACAGCGCGGAAGAGCTGGTGGCACGCGTGCGGCAGTACAGCTGAGTGCTTCTGGTTTTCTCCCTCTCCATGTGGGAGAGGGCGGGGTGAGGACACCAATCCGCACTCACCCCAAATACTCAATCACCGACAACCCACCGTTATAATCCGTGCTGTAGATAATCCCCTGAGCATCCACAAACACGTCGCAGGACTGGATCACCTGCGGGCGATTCGGCCGCGTATCCATCATTCTTTCCGGCGCAGCTGGCACCAGCGCACCGGTCTCCACCGGGCGATACGGGTTGGAAATGTCATACGCGCGTACGCCCGCGTTCTGGTAAGTGGCAAAAATCAGCGTCGAGCTGACAAAACTCCCCGGCCGGTTCTCGTGCAGGTTGTGCGGCCCAAAGTGCGCCCCTTTCGCCACGTAGTCGGTTTCATCCGGCTGCGGGAAAGTCGAGATACTCACCGGGTTCGACGGCTCGCGGATATCAAACAGCCAGATCAGCTTCTCCCCATCCTCCTGGTTATCCAGCACCGCTTCGTCGAGCACCACCAGCAGGGAACGGTCCGGCAGCGGCAGCGCGGTATGCGTCCCGCCACCAAACGGCGGGCTCCAGTTGCGATGGCTAATCAGCTTTGGTTGAGTGCGGTCTTTCACGTCCAGCAGCGTCAGGCCACCGTCGCGCCAGCTCCCATAGGCGGTATCGCCGGCGATAATCGCGTGGTGCAGCGCGTAGCGCTTTCCTTCGGGCCAACTGGGCTTTTTCCCTTCGGCCTGGTTCATCCCCGGCAGCCACCAGCGCCCCGCCACTTCAGGCTTGCGCGGGTCGGCCAGGTCGATGGTCAGAAAGATATAATCGGTAAAGCCGTCAATTAGCGCCGACACGTACGCCCAGCGCCCTCCGACATACCAGATACGGTGGATCCCGATGCCGCTCAGCGAAAGAAAGCCGATTTCACGCGGCTTGTCCGGGGTAGAGATATCAAACACCCGCAGCCCGGCGCTCCAGCCTTTGTCCCGCACGTCGCTGACGGTCTCCCCCACCTGACGGGTGTAGTAAACCTTCTCATCGGCAAAGCGGGCATCGGCAAACAGATCCCGGGCGTTGATCACCAGCAACAGATCGTCATGTGCCTGCAAATGCACGTTCCAGGTGCCGGGCGGCGCGGGAACATAACCTGCCGCTTTCGGGTTTTTCGGGTCGCGCACATCGACGATGGAAAAACCCTGCGACACCATATGACCGATATACGCGAAACCGTGATGCACCATCAGCTGCACGCCGTCCGGGCGACCGCCCTGGTCGCTATGGCCAATCAGCCGCATATTGCGGCTGTATTCGGGCGTAGGGAGCACACTCATTTATTTTTAGCTTCCAGCGTCGCAAACCACGGCGCGATAAAATCGTCCGTCTGGCCCCAGCCCGGAATGATTTTCCCAAGCGACGCCACGTTCACCCCACCCGGCTGGGCGGTCAGCAGCGCCTGCGGAATGGCAGCGGCTTTAAAGTCATAGGTTGCCGGGGTCGCTTCTCCGGCAATCTTATTGGCGATCAAACGCACGTTGGTTGCGCCAATCAACTTCGGATCCACCGCCACGCTTACCTTCCACGGGCTGCCCGGCTCACGCATCAGCTGCAGATCCTGGTTAGATATATCGATGCTGTAGAGTTTGATCTCGGTGCGTCCGTTCTCTTTCAGCGCCTTATACGCGCCCTGGCTGAAGGCATCCCAGGTGCCCCAGATAGCGTCGATTTTTCCTTTCGGGTATTTCGCCAGGATAGCGCCCACCTTGTTGGCGGTATCCCCCTGCACGTCAGAGGAGACCGCACCAATTGATTCCAGCTCTTTGATCTCCGGATACTGTTTTTGCAGTTCCTTGTACGCCGCCTGACGACGCTCCATCGGCGGGAAGCCCGCCACCCACAGCTTGACAATATTGGCCTTGCCGTTGAAATCTTTCGCCAGCTGGCCGAAGGAGAGGTTCGTCAGCGAAGCATCATCCTGCTGAGTAACGGTCACGCCCGGGATCTCGCCGTTCACCGCCGTATCAAACACGGCGACTTTAATCCCGGCATCCACCGCCTTCTTCACCAGCGCGGTGGAGTACGGATCGCGCCCCTGAGACAGGATAATCCCGTCGTACTTCTGGCTGATTGCCTGGTTCACGAAGTCCTGGAATTTGGCATCGTCCCCGTTGCTTAAAAAAGTGCTGACCTTAAAGCCGAGTTTCTTCCCTTCCTGAATCGCCCCCGCCACAAACTGCGTGGTGTTGTCGTCGGAGCCGAGGTTGCGGATCACCGCGATGCGGATCGGACCCTCGTGGTTCGCAATGGCAGCCGGCACCGGTGCGGGCGTGGCCGCGAAGCCTGGCAGCGCAGTCAATAATCCAAGTGCTACCAATGAGCGTGCAATTTTTTTCATTTTTTATCCTGTTGTGTTATCAGCGTTTTTGTATGTAGGTCATCGCCAGCGCCACCGCGAGCACCAGCCCTTTTATAATGTCCATGGCGTAATACGGCACGGAGAGCATCACCAGCCCGTTCGACAGCACGCCGAGAATAACTGCCCCAACCAGCGTCCCCAGCGCGTTCGGCTTGCCGGAACCCGCCAGCGAGAAGCCGATCCACGCCGCGGCCACCGCATCCATCAGATAACCGCCCCCGGCATTCACCTGCGACGAGCCAATGCGCGAGGCCAGCAAAATCCCGCCCAGCCCCGCCAGCAGCGAGGCGATCACGTAAGCTGCCACCTTGTAGCGCGTGGTGCGAATACCGGAGAGGCGCGCGGCTTCCGGGTTGCCGCCGATGGCGTACATGCGTCGGCCATGCGTGGTGAGGGACAGTCCCAGCTGCGCGAGAACCGTCACCACCAGCATGATGATGACGATGGTCGGCACCTGCCCCAGCAGGCTGAACGCCGCCGGAATGGTCCCTTCCGCCATATCACCGCTCGGCAGCACCATGTTTTCGGTAATCGACCCGCCATAGCTGTAAGTCATCGCCACGCCCTGGATCACAAACAGGCTGGCGAGGGTCGCGAGCATGTCCGGAATACGCAGGATGACGATCAGAAACGCGTTGAACAGCCCCACCAGCGTGCAGAGCGCAAGGGTAATCAGAATCGACTCGGTAGTGCCGAAGCCGTGCCAGACGAAAAGCGATATCACCAGCGCGTTTGCCAGCGACGCGGTGGATCCCACGGAGAGATCGAACCCGCCGACGGTCAGCGAAATCGATACGCCAATGGCAATCACCGTCACGATGGCGATCGCGCGCAATATGTTGATGATGTTGTTCGGATCGAGGAAGTTGTCCGAGGCCAGGCCAAACACCGCCACCAGCGCGACGACGGTCAGCAGCATGCCCCACTTGTAGAGAAAATCGAAAATATGCTGACGGCCTGACGCCGCCGCAGTCACTGAAAGGGCCTTACTCACGACGCCGATCCTCCGGTTGAATAATAAAGTAGTGTCTCTTCACGGGCCTCGGCCCCGGCGATTTCCGCCACGATACGTCCGTCCCACAGCACGCAGATGCGGTCGCACAGCCCGACCAGCTCGGCAAATTCACCCGAGGCATAAATCACCCCTTTGCCCTCGCGCGCCAGGCCGTCAATCAGCTGGAACAGATCGGTTTTGGCTTTCACGTCCACGCCCTTAGTCGGCTCGTCGAAAATCAGCACGCTGGCATCATTACGCAGCCATTTACCGATGGCGACCTTCTGCTGGTTGCCGCCGGACAAACGGCGCAGCACCTGCCCCGGCCCCCGCGCGCGCACGCCGACGCGGTCAATCACCTCTTCTGCCCAGCGCCACGCCTGACGATGACCAAACAGGCTCCAGCGCGAGAAGCTGTTATCGGCGCACACGGCAAGGTTCATGCTCACGGGCTCGTCGATAAAAATACCCTCCTTGCGCCGCTCCTCCGGCACCAGCGCCAGCCCGCGCAGCACCGAGTCGGCCGGGTCGTGCGGTTTCCAGGGCTGATGATTCAATTCGCCTTGTGCCACCCGGCTTTTCGTGGCGCCAAACAGCGCCTTGCAAAGTTCGGTTTTGCCCGCGCCCGCCAGCCCGGCAATGCCCAGAATTTCGCCTTTGCGCAGGTGAAGGGAGATATCTTTCAGCAGCGCGTCATCGTGCAGGCCCTCTACGCGCAGCAACGTTTCGTCGCTGTGCGGGGGGCGAGCAGGCGGGTAAATATCGCTCAGCACGTGGCCAAGCATCTTCTCAACGATCGCTTCGCCGCTGAGATCGGCCATCGGGCCGGACTCAATCAGCTTGCCGTCACGCAGCACCGTCAGGGTGTCGCAGATGGCTTTCAGCTCGTGAATACGGTGCGAGATAAACACTACGCCGATGCCCTGCTGCTGCAGGCGTCTCACCACCGCAAACAGGCGCTCGCTTTCATGTGCATCCAGCGGTGCGGTGGGTTCATCCAGAATTAAAAAACGGCAATGATGGGACAGCGCTCGCGCCAGCAAAATCTGCTGTTTTTCAGCAAGCGTGCAGCTGTCGACCGATCGCCGAACATCCATGGACACGTCCAGTTGCGCCAGCGCCTGTCTCGCCTGGTGACGAACCGCACGCCAGCTGAAGCGGTGCCCGGGCTGCGCAAGCTGGTCGAGCATGATGTTCTCGGCAATGCTCAGCCCCGGGATCAGCGCCACGTCCACTTCCTGCTGCACAAGGTGAATGCCCAGCCGTTTGGCGTCCAGCGGCTCGCGGATCGTCACCGACTGGTTGTTAATGCAAATCTCGCCTTCATAGCGATCGTGCGTTCCGCACAGCACCGCCATCAGCGTCGATTTCCCCGCGCCGTTGGCGCCGGTCAGCGCATGCACCGACCCGCCGCTCAGGGTAAAGTCCACCCGTGACAGCGCCTGAAAGCCGGAAAAGGCCAGGCTGATACCACGCATCTCAAGGCGACTGGAAACCATCCGCGTAAATCCTTCATTACTCTTCTGATTTATCGAATTTTTCACAGCGCCGGTTGACTGACAACGACGGAAAAGGCATAAGATAAAGCGAAATATTATTAGCCATCCGGATGTCCAGACATAACATCGGGTTAGCGCGTGCTAAAAAAGGACAACACCATGAGCAATACCGATATCCGCGTCGTGCCCGGCCCGGCGAACTACTTCTCCCACCCAGGCAGCCTTGCGCATCTCAATGATTTCTTCACGCCGGAGCAGCTTTCCCGCGCGGTGTGGATTTACGGCGAGCGCGCCATCGAAGCCGCGCGCCCTTTCCTGCCAGCGAGCTTTGACGCGCCGGGGGCAAAACACCTGCTGTTTAAGGGCCACTGCAGCGAGCGCGACGTCAGCCACCTGGTGAATGAAGCCGGCAGCGACGTCAGCGTGGTGATAGGCATCGGCGGCGGCGCGGTGATGGATACCGTCAAAGCCGTGGCGCGCCGTTCAAGTGTACCGTTCGTGGGCATCCCCACCATCGCCGCGACCTGCGCGGCGTGGACCCCGCTCTCCGTCTGGTACAACGATGAAGGCCAGGCGCTGCAGTTTGAGATTTTCGACGACGCGAACTTCCTGGTGCTGGTGGAGCCGCAGATCGTTCTCAATGCCCCGGCGGAATACCTGCTGGCGGGCATCGGCGACACGCTGGCGAAGTGGTACGAAGCGGTTGTGTTGGCACCTGAGCCGGAAAACCTGCCCCTGACCGTGCGGCTGGGCATCAACAGCGCGCTGGCGATCCGCGACGTGCTGCTGGAACGCAGCGAGGAAGCGCTGGCAGACCAACAGCGTGGCGAGTTATCGCAGGCGTTCCGGGACGTAGTGGATGCGATCGTTGCCGGCGGTGGAATGGTCGGCGGTCTGGGCGAGCGCTACACCCGCGTGGCGGCGGCGCATGCCGTACATAACGGGTTAACCGTGCTGCCGCAGACGGAAAAATACCTGCACGGCACCAAGGTGGCCTACGGCATTCTGGTGCAAAGCGCCCTGCTCGGCCAGGACGACGTGCTGGCGCAGCTGGTGGCGGCCTATCAACGCTTTAACCTGCCGACCCGGCTACGCGAACTGGACGTTGATATTAATAACCGCGACGCGCTGGATAAGGTTATTACCCACACTCTGCGTCCGGTGGAGTCGATTCATTATCTGCCCGTTGAGTTAACCCCTTACGTTCTGCGCGCCGCGTTTGAGAAGGTGGAAACATTCCCCCGTTAAATGCGCCGACCGTCTATACCTAATGATGATTCTCACCACTCTCTCGCAACGAGGTCATCATGCAGATCGATTTAACAGGTAAGAAAGCGCTGGTTACCGGCGCCAGCCGTGGGTTGGGCCGTGCGATAGCCCTGTCGCTGGCCCGCGCCGGTGCCGATGTGGTTATAACGTATGAAAAATCAGCCGATAAAGCCCAGGCGGTCGCCGATGAGATAAAAGCGCTTGGCCGATACGGTGAAGCCGTACAGGCTGACAGCGCCAGCGCGCAGGCGATTCAGGATGCCGTCACCCATGCGGCGCGCGCGCTCGGCGGGCTGGACATTCTGGTCAACAACGCCGGGATCGCGCGCGGTGGTCCGCTGGAGTCCATGACGCTGGCTGACATTGACGCCCTGATCAACGTCAACATCCGCGGCGTGGTGATCGCCATTCAGGAAGCGCTGGTGCACATGTCTGACGGCGGGCGCATCATTAACATCGGCAGCTGCCTGGCAAACCGCGTGGCCATGCCCGGTATTGCCGTTTACTCCATGACCAAGTCGGCTCTCAACTCTCTTACCCGCGGCCTGGCGCGCGATCTCGGCCCGCGCGGCATCACCGTCAACCTGGTGCATCCCGGTCCGACCAACAGCGATATGAACCCGGAGGACGGGGAACAGGCGGAAGCCCAGCGCCAGATGATTGCGGTCGGCCATTACGGTCAGCCGGAAGACATCGCGGCGGCAGTCACTTTCCTCGCCAGCCCGGCTGCCGGGCAAATTTCCGGCACCGGTCTGGATGTCGACGGCGGTCTGAACGCCTGATCGCATATTTTCTGCAAGCCTCTGTCACCCGGCAGAGGCTCTTCCGGGCCGCCTCGACGGTTTGCGTTTTGCCGCTTTCTCGCAGTTTTTCGCCGCTCTACAGTACCCCATTAGAAATTCGGAATTTATCTAATAGTCTTATTATTTCCTTATATTTTGTGTGGGCGTACAGTGGAGGTACGGATGAAGATTGTCTGGTCAAAGAATGCAAAGAAAGAGTTTTCCAAAATCGATGGCCGATATCAGCGAAGAATCAAAGTTAAACTTTCTGAGCTAGACGATCGCTCAGCTCCCCGGCCCGATATCAAAAAAATATCGGCGGCAGAAAATCATTTCCGGCTACGCGTTGGCGATTACCGCATTCTGATTACACTTCGGGACGATCCCGATAAACATTGTTATGTTTTGGCCGTCAAGCGCAGAACATCAACGACCTACCTTCACGAGGAGAAAGCCCCCTATGGCTGTTCAGCTAATTAAGGACGATGACGGAAAAACGCAGTACGTGGTTATTCCCTATGATGAATACTTTCGTATGTGCTTACAGATGGCAGAAATCGACGACGAAACCGACGATGATCTGGAGGATATTGAAGTCGAACACGATTGTTATGATGACGTAGGTTTACCGGGGGAAGTGTGCGACATCATGCATAACGAGAACGTCAGCCTGCAGGCCGCGTGGCGCATCCATTGCGGGTTATCCCAGCAGGAGGTGGCGCAGAAACTCGGCATCACCCAGTCCGCCGTCTCACAGCTGGAAGCGCTGGACTCCCGCCCGCAAAAACGTACCCGCGAAAAGCTGGCGGCAATTTACGGCTGCAAGCAGGAGCAGATCAGCCTCTATTTACCAAAAGAGGGTTAACAGCACTTCGCCCCGCCCTTGCCGCCGTAGCGGGCGTCCTGGCGGTCGCGGAAAAAGGCTTCGTAGGTCATGGGCGTCTGGTCCGGGTGGTTGACGCGCATATGTTCAACGTAGTTGTCGTAGTCCGGCACACCAATCATCATTTTGGCGGCCTGGCCCAGGTACTTACCTGCTTTGGAGAGGGTGTCGAACATCGTTCTGGTCTCACAGAAAATGTAGGCCGGGTAAGCGCTAGCGCCACCCGGCACACTGGTTAATGCGCCCCTTTCGCCTGGGTGACAATCTCTTCCAGGTTTTCAGGCATTGGCTCATACGGTGTCTCTTTCGCCGTTGGCTTATCCACTTTCAATGCTGCCAGCGCGGTTTTAAGAGAATACAACGCCAGCACCACGACCACCACCATAAAGAAGATGGTCAGCCCGGCATCCAGACGGTTATTAAACACCAGCTGCGACAGCTGAGACTCAGTGTACTGCGCCGGGATCTTGCCGCTGTCGATCATCGCCTGGAACTTATTGGCAATCGCCAGGAAGCCCACTTTGTTATCCGGGCTGAAGGCTTTCTGCCAGCCTGCCGTCAGGGTACAGATCAGCAGCCACGCGGTCGGCACCAGCGCCACCCACGCATAGCGCTGGCGCTTCATTTTGAACAGCACCACCGCGCAGAGCATCAACGCCATGCCTGCCAGCATCTGGTTGGCAATACCGAACAGCGGCCAGAGCGTGTTAATGCCGCCGAGCGGATCCACCACGCCCTGATGCAGGAAGTAGCCCCACGCCAGCACGCACAGCGCCGTCGCCAGCAGGTTTGCCGGGAGCGAATCGGTACGCTTCAGGTTCGGGGAGATCACCCCCAGCAGATCCTGCAGCATAAAGCGCGCCGCACGCGTACCGGCATCCACCGCCGTCAGGATAAACAGCGCCTCGAACAGAATGGCGAAGTGATACCAGAACGACACGTCCATCAACCCACCCAGCGCACCGTGCAGAATGTAGGCCATACCCACCGCCAGCGTTGGCGCACCACCCGCACGGGAGATAATTGACTGCTCGCCCACCTCATTAGCGATATGCGTCAACGTTTCCGGGGTAATCGCAAAGCCCCAGCCGCTGACCACCTGCGCAGCAGACGCCACGACGTCAACGGTCCCGGCCGGGGCCAGTACCGCCATCGGGCTGTTCATCGCGAAGTAGACGCCCGGGTCGATAATACAGGCGGAAACCAGCGCCATAATGGCGACGAAGGATTCCATCAGCATGCCGCCGTAGCCAATCAGGCAGGCCTGATTTTCATTCGCCAGCATCTTCGGCGTGGTTCCGGAGGCAATCAGCGCGTGGAAACCAGACACCGCACCGCAGGCGATGGTGATAAACAGGAACGGGAACAGGTTGCCGGTCCAGACCGGGCCGGTACCGTCGATGAACTTAGTCAGCGCAGGCATGGTCAGGGTCGGACGCATAATCAGAATGCCGATCGCCAGCCCGACGATGGTACCGATTTTCAGGAACGTAGAGAGGTAGTCACGCGGGGCCAACAGCAGCCATACCGGCAGTACCGCTGCCACAAAGCCATACCCCACCAGCATCCAGGTCAGCTGTATGCCGGTAAAGTCGAAGAACGGTGCCCAGGTCGGGCTTTCCGCCACCCAGCCGCCGGAAATAATGGCGAAGACCAGGAACACCAGGCCAATCACCGACACTTCACCAATGCGTCCCGGGCGCAGATAGCGAATATAAATTCCCATAAACAGCGCCAGCGGTATGGTGAACGCGACGGTGTACGTCCCCCACGGGCTGTGGGTCAGCGCTTTCACCACAATCATCGCCAGCACCGCGAGGATGATCACCATGATCATAAAGGTCGCCACCAGGGCAATCACCCCGGCGGTTGCGCCCATCTCCTCTTTCACCAGCTCACCCAGTGAACGGCCGTCGCGGCGAGTGGAAACGAACAGCACCATGAAGTCCTGCACCGCGCCCGCCAGCACCACGCCCGCGAGGATCCAGATCATCCCGGGCAGGTAGCCCATCTGCGCAGCCAGCACCGGCCCCACCAGTGGACCCGCCCCGGCAATCGCAGCAAAATGGTGACCGAACAGCACTTTTTTGTCGGTCGGGACGTAGTCCAGACCGTCATTATGACGTACGGCAGGCGTCATGCGCGTCGCATCAACGCCCAGGACGGTTTTCGCGATATAGCGGCCATAAAAACGATACGCGATCAGATAAATGCAGACGGAGGCGACAACGATCCAGAGCGCATTGATCTGTTCCCCCCGGTTGAGGGCGATATAGCCCAGGGCAAAAGCTCCCACAACGGAGAGCCCTGCCCATGTAAGGTATTTCCCTGAGTTGTTCATTGTGGTTATCCGTTGTTGTGAAACAGTGAGATGTTACATTTTGTTTCTAGAACAACGGCAAATATTTAACAACTCTGAAACGCAATAATGTGTGGTCAAACCAGAGATTTACACCACAGTGTTAAGCCGATCACTTTCAGCTAAATGACTTACCCCAACACCATCGTACTCAACCTGCAGGTACAGCATCGTCGTCCCTGCTCGTCGAAAACCACAATTTCCCAGCTCTGGTTGGTTCTCCCCAGATGCAGCGGCTGGCACACCCCACGCACCTTCCCCTGCGCCACGGCACGGTGGTGGGTGGCGTTCAGTTCGGTGCCCACGACGCTTTGCCCGTCACGGGTCATCAGAAATCCGGCCATCGACCCCAGCGTTTCCGCCAGCGCGGCTGAGGCGCCGCCGTGCAGCAGGCCAAACGGCTGATGGGTACGCGCATCCACCGGCATCTCGGCCTCGAGCGTGTCGTCGCCGAGGCGGGTATAGACGATGCCCAGATGCGCCACCAGGGTGTTCATGCTGGTCGCGTTCAGCTCGTCGAGCGATAAATGACGTTTCCAGATCATTTACGCCCCCAGCGTGGAGCCGCCGTCCACCACGATATCCTGCAGAGTGATATGGCTGGCGGCATCGGAGGCAAGGAACAGCACGGTACTGGCAATCTCCTGCGGACGGGCGATTTTGCCAAGCGGAATACCAAGCTTGAACTGCTCGCCAAAACCGCGAATGCGCTGCTGCTGTGCATCGTCGTTTGTCCACAGGGTGCGCTGCATATCGGTGTCCGTTGACCCCGGCGACACCAGGTTACAGCGTACGCCGCTGCCCGCCAGCTCCAGGCCGACGGTCAGGGCGAGGCTTTTCAGTGCCGCTTTCGAGGCGCCGTAGGCGCTCATCCCGATACGCGGCGTATGTGCCGCGTCAGAGGCGACGGTGACGATCGCCCCGCCCTGCTGACGGCGAAACTGGCCCATCGTCTGCTGGAACAGGTTGAACGCGCCGCCAACGTTAACCGCGAAGGTCTGCTGCCAGTCCTCCTGCGAGAGCTGGTCCGTCGCCCCCATACGCAGAATACCCGCCGCGTTGACCAGCACGTCCAGGCGTTCAAGCGAAGCCAGCACGCGGCCACACACGTCACTCACCTGCGCGGCATTTGCTACGTCCAGCGTTTCAGTCGCGAAGGGGTAGTCGTCCTGCGGGAAGGCCAGATCGAACCCGGTCACCTGCGCGCCCGCGTCAACAAACGCCAGCGCCGTCGCGTAGCCTATCCCCTTCCCCGCGCCCGTCACCCAGACGGTTTTGCCGCTGAAATCGAATCCCGCCATCACTTCACCTCGCGGGAGAGCAGCGCCCACCAGGCGTCGAGGGTAGGATTTTTGGCCAGCATCACGAAGTCGATATCGCCATGCACTTTGCGCCAGCGGGCGGCCAGCGCCATCATGCGCACAGAGTCCAGACCATAGTCGATCAGGTTTTCGTCATCCATCGGCTCATCGGACTCGTCCAGCAGCGGCAGAATCAGCGCGCGCAGCGCGGTTTTCGTTGCCGGAATGGACGGCAGCAGCTCGTCGGTCATCACCACGCGGCCTGAACGCCCGGCAACGTAGTTGAGGGACATCAGGTGCTCGTCGCGGGTGAAATCCGCCAGCGCGTCGGCGATAAAGAACGGCTTGATGTCGCGCATAAAGGCATCGGTCGCAGTGGTCATACAGCCGATGTGGGCGTACACGCCGGTAATCAGCAGCTGGTTGCGGCCGGTCTCTTTCAGCATCTGCTCCAGCGGCGAACGATGGAACGCGCTATAGCGCCACTTCACCAGCACGGTGTCCGCTTCGTCCGGCGTCAGTTCGGCCACAATACGCTGCTGGTCCGGCGAGCGGGTCAGGCCCGGCCCCCACATGTCGTTCAGCAGGGCGCGGTCCTCATCGCTCTGCTCTTTTGGCTGCGCGGTGTAGTACACCGGAATATTGTGCGCTTTGCAGTACGCGCGAAGTCTGGCGATATTCGCGACCACCTGTTGCATCATGGCGCTGTTTTCGCCCCAGAAATTCAGGAAATACTCCTGCATGTCGTGGATCAGCAGCGCGGCACGTTCTGGCTCGAACGCCCAGTTCACTTTATTGGCTGGCAGTTCTGCAGCGGTCGGCAGCGCGTAAGCGGTTAATTTTGGAATGGCCATACTCTGTTCCTCAGCCCTGTGCCCGTTCAGCCAGCCACAGGCGCAACTGTTTCTTATCGACTTTGCCGACCGGCGTCAGCGGGAGCGCATCCACGCTCTCCACGCGGTCCGGCAGTTTAAACTCGGCAACGCCCTCCTCGCGGAGGAAGCGGCGCACCTCGACCGCGCGCAGGGGCTTTTTCACCACCAGATACGCGCAGCTCTTTTCGCCCAGCAGGCTGTCCTCCATGCTCACCAGCGCGGCGTGGATCACCGACTCATGGCGCAGCAGCAGGTTTTCGATCTCTTCCGCGGCGATCTTCTCTCCGCCGCGGTTGATCTGATCTTTCTCGCGCCCCTGCACGGTGATATAGCCCTGCTCGTCGATGGCGATCAGATCCCCGGAGCAGTAAAAACCTTCTGCATCGAAGGCGCTGGCGTTGTGTTCCGGGCTGTTAAAATAGCCGCGGAAGGTGTACGGCCCGCGCGTCATTAGACGCCCGACTTCCCCGCGCGGCAGCGGATTGCCGTGTTCATCTGCCACCCACACTTCGTCGTCCGGACACATCGGGCGGCCCTGGGTATTGATGATGCGTTCCGGCGCGTCGTCGAGCGCGGTGTAGTTCACCAGCCCTTCCGCCATGCCAAATACCTGCTGAAGCTGACAGCCGATTTCCGCCGGAATGCGCGCGGCAAGCGTGGCGGAAAGGCGCGCACCGCCCACCTGCAGGAGCTTGAGAGATTTAAGCTGTGCGTTCCCCGCGCCGTCGGCAATCGCCTGCAACCACAGGCTGACCGCCGGTGGCACCAGCGAGGTGACGTTGATCTGATGTTGCTCAATTAACGGGAAGCAGAGCGTGGCGCTCGGGTCGCTCGCTAACACCACACAGCCACCCGCCGTGAAAACGCCTAACGATCCCGGCGAACTCATGGCGTAGTTATGTGCTGCGGGTAGCGCGTTCAGATAACGGGTCTTCGCGGTAATGCCGCAAATCTCGTTGCTGCGGCGGATGCTGTAGTCGTAATCGTTGTGCGTGCGCGGGATCAGTTTCGGCGTGCCGGTGCTCCCCCCGGAAAGCTGAAAGAAGGCCACTTCATCGGCGGGCGTCGGGTTCGGGATGAAATGGTCCGCCGGACGCGCAATCGCCGCGTCCAGGGCGTGTTCGCCCTTATCGCCGCGCAGGAGCACGACGCGTACCGACCGATGCGCATCCACGAAGGTGTTGAGGAAATCATCGCCCGCGAACAGCGCGTGATCGCGATCGGCAATCAGCACGGCGGGTTTGATCTGCATAGCGTAGGCGTTCAGTTCGCTGCGCTGATGGCTAAAGAGCGCGTTGACCGGCGCGACGCCAATGTGCAGCAGCGCAAAGAAGGTCATGTAGAACTCAGCCACGTTGCCGAGCTGTACCAGTGCGGTCTCGCCACGGTGCAGCCCCTGCGCCTGAAGTGCGGACGCGAGGTTGTTCACCGCCTGATTAAAGTTACGATAGGTGATACGCCGATCGCCGTCGATAATCGCCACGGCATCGCTGTCCGCATGGTCCGTCAGGATGTGGGTCAGCGGCAGATCCTGCCAGTAGCCTTTTTCTCGGTAGCGACGGGCAAAATCCTCCGGCCAGCGGGTAAAGGGAATGGTCATCAGTCTTCCTTAGTGCAAACCAAACACGTTGAGCATGGTGGAAAGCTTCACACCGGTTTCACGCCATTCGCCCACCGGAGAGGAGGCAGGCACAATGCCCGCGCCGGCAAACAGGCGAACGGTATTGTTATGCAGCCGCGCGCAGCGGATGGTCACCACCCACTCGCCGTTCCCTTCGCTGTCGCACCAGCCGACGATGCCGCCGAACAGCTCGCGATCAAACGGTTCCAGCTCGGCAATCAGCGCTTTCGCCGCCTGATGCGGGAAGCCGCTCAGGGCAGGCGTCGGGTGCAGCAGGCAGGCCAGCGTCAGGGCGTTCTCGTTTTCACGCGCCTCGCCCTCCACCGGCGTTGCCAGGTGCCACAGCGTTGGCGTGGTAATGAGCTGCGGAGAAGACGGCATGCTCAGGTGATGGCTGCGCGGTTCCAGAATCGCTTTCATCGCCTGGGTGACCAGGTCGTGCTCGTGGCGATCTTTTTCGGACGCCAGCAGCTTATTACCCGCCTCGCGATCCAGTACATCGTCCGGCTGACGACGCGCGGAGCCTGCCAGCGGCAGCGAGCTAAAGTGCGCGGCCTCTTTGCGCAGCAGCAGTTCCGGGCTGGCGCCGAGCAGCACACCCCCGTCCTCCAGCGGTACGTGGAAGTTAAAACTGGCCGGATTCTGGGCGATAAGGCGCTCCATCAGGACACCGCTGTCCAGCTTTTTGTCAGCCGCGATATCAATCAGGCGCGACAACACCACCTTGTTCACCCGCGGGGTGGCGGTGAGCGACGCTGCACGCGCGACCATCTCTTCAAACACGGGCTGCGCAGGGATCTCGGTGCGTTGTTGCACCTTCAGCGCCTGTGAACCGGAGAAATAACGTGCGGATTGCTGACGCGCAGGACGGGAAAAGGTCTGCCAGCGTTGCGGAATAAACAGCGACGACGGCTTGCGGGTATCAAAGGGAATGGCCCCCACCATCACCGGATGGGCAATGCCGCTGGCTTTCGCATTCCGGAAAGCCTGGGCTAATTTTTGCTGGAAGTGACCTGCCGGATCGTCGCCGCCGACGGCGGGTTCACTGAAGCGGGCAAAACAGCCGGAGGTGGTAAAACTGCGGTAAGGCGACATAAAGAAAAAGCTGTCTGATGGCAGCGTGGTCGCGGTGTGCTGAACTTCCTCAGCCAGGGACGTGTCCATATCATCCTCCACAAACGATAAAAGAAGCAATAATGATTATCATTTATATTTTCGTCGGCTAACCTAATCCCACAGCGTCCCGCTGTCAACCGCCGGACAAATAACTTGTTCGACAAACGCTTGCATCCCTCCCCGGCAACCATGAAAATGAGAAGCATTATCTTCAATAAAAACAGGATGCCGCTCTGTGAAACTCCTTGCCATATGCCGCAATGCCATTCTTCTGACAGGATTTTTTGTTTTAGGACTAACCTCAGCGGTCGCCGCCGACTGGCCGCGTCAGGTCACCGACAGCCGTGGCGTTCATACCCTTGAGCACAAACCGACGCGCATTGTCTCCACCAGCGTGACCCTGACCGGCTCCCTGCTGGCAATTGATGCGCCGGTTATCGCCAGCGGTGCGACCACGCCGAATAACCGCGTCGCGGATGCGCAGGGTTTCCTGCGCCAGTGGGGAGACATTGCGAAACAGCGTAAGGTTGCGCGGCTGTATATTGGTGAACCCAGCGCAGAGGCGGTGGCCGCCCAAATGCCGGATCTGATTTTGATCAGCGCCACCGGCGGGGATTCGGCGCTGGCGCTGTACGATCAGCTCTCGGCCATCGCGCCCACGCTTATCATCAACTACGACGACAAAAGCTGGCAGGAACTGCTGACGCAGCTGGGCACGATGACCGGACACGAAAAGCAGGCCGCCGAGCGCATTGCCGCATTTGATGAACAGCTCGCCCAGGTGAAGCAGCAGATGACGCTGCCGCCGCAGCCAGTGAACGCCATCGTCTATACCGCTGCCGCACACACGGCGAACCTGTGGACCACGGAATCGGCCCAGGGCAAGCTTCTGCACCAGCTGGGCTTTACGCTGGCGGACCTGCCTGCCGGGTTGCATACCTCGAAAAGCCAGGGGAAACGCCACGACATTATTCAGTTGGGCGGGGAAAACCTGGCGACGGGGCTAAACGGCGAAGGGCTGTTTGTCTTTGCCGGCGACCAGAAAGACGTGGATGCGATCTACGCCAACCCGCTGCTGGCGCACCTGCCAGCTGTGCAGAACAAGCGCGTCTGGGCGCTGGGAACGGAGACGTTCCGCCTGGATTATTACAGCGCGATGTTGGTGTTACAGCGTTTAGAGGCAATTTTCAGGTAATAACTGCGCCCGGTGGCGCTTCGCTTACCGGGCCTACGGGTGCAAAATGTAGGCCGGGTAAGGCGCAGCCGCCACCCGGCAAATCACACCGGAGCACTCTCCTGCCTGAACCGACGCAACTCCACCAAAACCGCCAGTAAAATCACGCCAACAACGGCTAACACTAACCCGCTGCTGCTCGCCGAGGCCACCGGGCTCATGACGGCTCCCAGTCCGCCAAGGATCGCCGCACCGATCGCATCCCCCGTCACGTTCTGCGCGGTCCACAAACCGTTAATGCGCCCGAGCATCCCCTCCGGCGTCTGGGTCTGGATCAGGGTGTACTGTAAAAGCGAGCTGATGGCGCTCAGCCAGCCAAAAATCGTCAGACACATCACCCCGAGCGCCCACACCGGCATCAGGCTGAAGAAGCCAATGGCAACAAACGAGGCCAGCGTGGCAAGCAGCATAATCAGCCCCGGACGCGCGCTCTGCGCCAGATGACCGCTGGTCAACGCGCCACACGCCGCGCCGAGCGGAATGGCGGCGTAGAGAATACCGATTTCCGAGGCGCTCATCTGCCACTCGCCCGCCAGCGCCGGGTACAACACGCGCACCGCACTCGCCATGGTCAGCAGGCCACCGAGCAGCGCAATGCCGCCAATCAGCGGGTTGCTGAACAGAAAACGAATGGCCGCCATCAGGGACTTCAGCGGATGCTCACGCGGCTGCGGCGGAGGTGGCAACAACGGCAGGCGCAGCAGCGTCAACGTGGTAATGAAGGTTCCCGCCGCCGCCAGCCCGTAGTTCCACGCCACGTTGCCGGTGGCCAGCAGCAGGCCACCCACCATCGGCGAAATCACCGAGCCGAGGCGAACGGTGAGCATGGTGATCGCCCCCGCCTGCATCAGATTCTCACGCCCCACCAGCGCAGGCGTCGCCGCCAGCAGCGCCGTCACGCCTAGCGAGGCAAAAAAACCGTCCCACAGCCCCAGGGCGTAAATTGCCATCAGCGACGGCTCCGGCAGCAAAGCGTTAATACACAGCCCGATAAAGCCCACGCCACAGGTGCCGCGCGCCAGCAGGATCAGTTTTTTACGCTCGTAGCGGTCCGCCAGCACGCCGCCGACCATCAGGCCGATAAACATTGCGCTGCCGGTTAACGTAACCGATAACCCCACCAGCCAGCTGGAGTGCGTCATGGCCTGGATCTGGACCGGCACCGCCACGCCGAGCAGCCCGAGGGACAAAATGGAGATAAAGCGCGCGATAAAAACGGCGCGATACGCCGGGTGCGTTTTGAGCAGGCTGAGGTTGAGCAGCCAGGATTTTTGATTCATGACAAAGCCTTGAGTCTATTTCTACCCATTCCATGGGCGCACATGCTAACATAGACAAATAAGATAGATAACGATAATCACTATCATTATCAAATCATGGATGTTGCTATGTCGTTTTCCTCTTCTACGGTGCGCGCCATTGCCGTGCCCGTATTATTGCTGCTGTTGATCCTTGCGATTGCACTCAGTCTGCTGGTTGGCGCGAAGTCCCTGCCCGCATCCGTTATTGTCGATGCGCTCTCCGGAAGCTGCCAGAGCGCCGACTGCGTTATCGTGCTCGACGCTCGTCTGCCCCGAACCCTCGCCGGACTGCTGGCCGGTGGTGCCCTCGGTCTTGCCGGGGCCCTGATGCAAACCCTCACCCGTAACCCGCTGGCGGACCCCGGCATTCTCGGCGTGAACTCTGGCGCCAGCTTTGCCATCGTGCTCGGCGCGGCGCTGTTCGGATTGACTTCACCTTTTGAGCAACTGGTGATGGCCTTTTGCGGCGCGCTGGCCGCCTCGCTGGTGGTCGCATTTACCGGCAGCCAGGGCGGCGGACAGCTAAGCCCGGTACGCCTGACGCTGGCTGGCGTAGCGCTCGCAGCGGTGCTGGAAGGCTTATCCAACGGCATAGCCCTGCTCAACCCGGACGTCTACGACCAGCTGCGCTTCTGGCAGGCCGGCTCGCTGGATATCCGTACTCTCGACACGCTGAAAGTGGTGGCGCTCCCGGTCATTATCGCCGCCGCCGTGGCGCTGTTGTTAAGCCGGGCGCTCAACAGCCTCAGTCTTGGCAGCGACACCGCGACCGCACTCGGCAACCGCGTGGCGCGTACGCAGCTGGTTGGCCTGCTCGCCATCACCGTCCTGTGCGGCTGCGCGACCGCCGTGGTCGGCCCGATTGCCTTTATCGGCCTGATGATGCCGCACATGGCGCGCTGGCTGGTGGGGGCCGATCACCGCTGGTCATTGCCGGTCACCTTGCTTGCCACCCCGGCCCTGCTGCTGTTTGCCGATGTGCTCGGCCGTCTACTGGTGCCAGGCGAACTGCGCGTTTCGGTGGTCAGCGCCTTTATCGGCGCGCCGGTGCTGATCGTCCTGGTACGACGCAGACGCGGAGGTGGCGCATGAGGGTTCTGACCCGTCGTTTAATAACCAGCGTATCTCTGCTGGTTATCGCCACGGTTCTGCTGGCGGTCTGGAGCCTGCAAAGCGGTGCGGTCACGCTCGATTTCGTGCAGGTCTTCCACGCCCTCACGGGCAGCGCCCCGCGCAATATCACCCTGGTGGTCACCGAATGGCGACTGCCGCGCGTGGCGATGGCGATTCTGGTGGGCGCAGCGCTCGGGGTCAGCGGCGCGATTTTCCAGTCGCTGATGCGCAACCCGCTCGGCAGCCCGGACGTAATGGGCCTGAATACCGGAGCCTGGAGTGGCGTACTGGTGGCGATGGTGCTGTTCGGCCAGCACCTGACAGCCATCACCTTTACGGCGATGGCGGGCGGTATTCTGACGTCGCTGGTTATCTGGCTCCTTGCCTGGCGCAACGGCATCGATACCTTCCGCCTGATCATCATCGGTATTGGCGTGCGCGCCATGCTGATGGCCTTTAACACCTGGCTGTTACTGCAGGCCTCGCTGGACACCGCGATCTCCGCCGGGCTGTGGTATGCCGGTTCACTCAACGGCCTGACGTGGGGCAAAACCTGGCCCGCCGCGCCGTTGATTTTGCTGATGTTTATCGGCGCGCTGCTGCTGGTGCGCCGCATGCGGCTGCTGGAGATGGGCGACGACAGCGCCTGCGCGCTGGGCGTGAGCGTTGAGCGCTCGCGCCTGATGCTGATGCTGGTGGCCGTATTACTGACCGCCGCCTCCACCGCCATCGCCGGGCCGATATCCTTTATTGCGCTTGTCGCCCCGCACATCGCCCGGCGTCTTAGCGGCACCGCGCGCTGGGGATTAACCCAGGCGGCGCTGTGTGGATCGCTGTTACTACTGGCCGCCGATCTCTGCGCCCAGCGGCTGTTTATGCCTTATCAACTGCCGGTGGGCGTGGTAACCGTCAGCCTCGGCGGGATTTACCTCATCGTCTTGCTCGTTCAGGAGTCACGCAAGAAATGACAGACACAACAACCCGCTTGCGCGGCGAAAACCTTACCCTTAGCTACGGCAAAAAAATCATTGCCCGTGATTTAACCGTCGCTATTCCGGACGGCCACTTCACGGCGATTATCGGCCCGAACGGCTGCGGCAAATCAACCTTGCTGCGCACGCTGAGCCGCCTGATGACCCCGGTTGAGGGCAGCGTGTTTCTGGACGGAGAGCAGATCCAGCGCTTCGCCAGCAAAGAGGTGGCCAGGCGCATCGGGCTGCTGGCGCAAAACGCCACCACGCCGGGGGACATCACGGTGCAGGAACTGGTCTCGCGCGGGCGCTATCCGCACCAGCCGCTGTTTACCCGCTGGCGTAAAGAGGACGATGAAGCGGTAAACCGCGCGATGCAGGCGACGGGGATTACCGCTCTCGCCCAACAAAGCGTCGACACCCTTTCCGGGGGCCAGCGCCAGCGCGCCTGGATTGCGATGGTGTTAGCGCAGGAAACCTCCATCATGCTGCTGGACGAGCCAACAACGTGGCTGGATATCAGCCATCAAATTGACCTGCTGGAGCTGCTGAGCGAGCTGAACCGCACCCAAGGATATACGCTGGCGGCGGTGCTCCATGATTTGAACCAGGCGTGCCGCTACGCGACGCATCTGATTGCCTTGCGCGACGGTGAGATTGTGGAGCAGGGCGCGCCGAAGGAGATTGTGACGCCGGATCTGATCGCGCAGATCTACGGTATGCGCTGCATGATTATTGACGATCCGGTGGCGGGGACGCCGCTGGTGGTGCCGCTTGGAAAACGTGCGGTTTGATGCCCTCACCCCAGCCCTCTCCCACAGGGAGAGGGAGCAAACCCAACAAACATCAACCACGGATCCGTAGGCCGGGTAAGGCGTAGCCGCCACCCGGCGCTTTTGACGTTACCCCAATATCCCTTTCAATACCGGCCCAATCTTCTCAAACGCCTGCGGCGAAATGATATCCACGTGGGCGCAATCCTGGCTATGCACCGCAAGCTCCGCCACCCACGGTGCCCAGGCGATCTGCGGCTCCATCGTGCGCGTGCGCTCGGCGACAAACAGCGTCGCTTTGCCGTCAAACCGCGCGCTGTGCGCCGTGGTGAGCAGGCGCACCGCATCGGCGTAGTTGCCCTCGATGGCGCCAAACAGCTCACTGCTGCCCTGCCCCTGCTGCGCGGCGATAAACGCCTGCCGCTCGCGCTCAATTTCCGCCAGCACTGCCGGGTCGAGGCCGTTGGCCTCTTTCTCCGCCCAGTTCTGGGTTTCCGGTGGCCAGGTATCCAGCAGGCCAAGGAACGCCACCTCTTCACCCTGCGCGCGCAAACGAGCGGCAATAGCCTGCGCCAGCGTGCCGCCGAGGGAATAGCCGAACAAATAATACGGCCCCTGCGGCTGCTGCTTACGCAGCGTATTCAGGTGATGATCAATCACCCCATCCAGATCCGCACACTGCTGCATCGGCCCTTCCGGTCGGGGAGACTGAATGCCGGTGATAGACCAGCGCGGGCTGAGGTGGCGCGCCAGGACGCTGAACTGCCAGGCAAAACCGGACGCCGGATGGAAGCAGAACAGCGTCGGGCCATGGCTTTCACGCAGCGGCAGAACGGCTTCATGCCCCAGACGCTGCGCCTGCTCGTCGTTCATTTTTAAGTCCAGCAGCGCACTGAGCTTGCTCACCGTCGAGGCGACCATAATCTGCCCCGGCGTGACCTTGCGGGCGAACGTGCGGCTGAGCTGCGCCGCCAGCCGCATCGCCAGCAGCGAATGGCCGCCGAGGGCAAAGAAGTCGGCTTCGATATCGTTCACCTCGCAATCCAGCAGCGCGGCAAACGCCTGCGCCACGCCGATTTCGGTGTCCGTTTCCGGCGCGCGTCCGGTGGTTTTGCTGGTCAACTCCGGCAGCGGCAGCGCCTTGCGGTCGAGTTTGCCGTTCGCGCTGAGCGGCAGCGCGCTGAGTTGCAGCAGCACCACCGGCACCATATGCGGCGGAAGCTGCGCCTTCAGCGATTCCAGCAGCGCATCGCGATCCAGCGGTAAACCGGATTCGGAGACAACGTATCCCACCAGCTGGCGGGCATCACCCCCCGTTGCCGCCGCCTGGTTGAACACGCAGGCATGCGCCACGGCCTGCGCCACGTCCGGCAGCGACAGCATCGCCCGGTCGATTTCGCCCAGCTCAATACGCTGGCCGCGAATTTTTAGCTGATCATCGCTGCGGCCCAGATATTCTACCGCCCCGTTATCCAGCCAGCGGGCGACGTCACCGGTGCGATACATCCGCTCGCCCGGCGCGAACGGGTCGGCGATAAAGCGGCTGGCGGTGAGATCCGGACGCCCCAGATATCCCTGCGCCAGCTGAATGCCGGTGAGATACAGATCCCCCGCCACGCCGAACGGCACCGGGCGCATCATTGCATCCAGAATGCGCATCCCCGTGTTCCACACCGGGAAACCAATCGGCACGCTATTGCCTTCAACGGCCGCCAGCTCAGGGCCAAACGCCGGATACCAGCTCACGTCCACCGCCGCTTCGGTCGGGCCGTAGAGGTTGTGCAGCGGCGCACGGGTGAGCTGCTCCCACTCGCGGCACAGCCCGGTCGGCAGCGCTTCGCCGCTGCAGAACACCTGCTTAAGCGTCCTGCAGCAGTCGACGTTTTCCGGCGTCAGCGAGGCGACAAACGCCGCCAGCATCGACGGCACAAAGTGGGTCGTCGTGACGCCATACCGGGCGAAGAAGCTCTGCATCGCCTGCGGGTCCCGGTGCGCGTCCGGCTCGGCCATCACCAGCTTCGCCCCGGCGATAAACGGCCACCAGAACTCCCAGACCGAGACGTCAAAGCTGCACGGCGTTTTCTGCGCCACCACGTCATTCGCTGTCAGCGGGTAGTGGTTCTGCATCCACTTCAGGCGGTTAACGATGGCGGTATGCCCAACCATCACCCCTTTCGGACGCCCGGTTGAACCCGAGGTAAAAATGATGTACGCCGTCTGCTCCGGTTTCGCCACGCGCAGAGGCTCAGTACCCGCAGCAGGCAAAAGCATGTTGTAACTAAACGAAGCTATGGGCAGTTCGCTAAAGCGCGGAAGCTGCTCATCGGTGGTAATCAGCAGGGACGGCTTTGCGTCCTCCAGCATCATCCGCAGGCGGTCGTCCGGGTAACCGGTGTCCAGCGGTAACCACGCGGCGCCGGCTTCCACAATGCCGTGCAGGGCCAGCGTCAGGAATACCGAACGCGGGAGGGCCACCGCCACGCTGTCGCCCGGCTTCACGCCGCGCGCACGCAGCAGGTTTGCCAGCGCGACCACCTGCTCGCGCATCTGGCGGTAGTTCAGCTCGATGTGCGCATCCGCCAGCGCGGGGGCGTCCGGCGTCCTGCTCGCCTGTTCCGCCACCAGCTCCGCGAGCGTGGTGGAGGGTAGCGCCAGCCCGGTGTCATTGATGCGCGCAAGCTGCGCGTACTCTTGCTCTGACACGGTTTCCACTTCCCCACATCGCAGGTCCGGGTTAGCGGCAAACTGCACCAGCATCGCGTTCAGGCGCGCGACGTGGCCCTTCAGCGTTGTTTCATCGTAACGCTGTTTGCTGGCGAGAATTTCAATGCTTAATCCGCCCTGCTCGTCCGGGAACAAGGCCAGCTCGAGATCGTTCACCGGTCCGGTCGCCAGCGTGTGGGTGATGGCCTCTACGCCGTCGAGTTCCAGTTGATAATCGAACACCTTAACGTTCAGCACCGGGCCAAACAGGGCTTCATCACCCGCCGCCTTACCGCTGTCGCGGAGAATTTGCTCCGCGTCGTAGCGCTGATGGCGGCGCATTTTTTTCAGCTGGCTCGCCAGACGCAGCGCCAGCCCAGGCAGGCTCTCCTGCGGATCGATATTCACCGCCAGCGGCAGGACGTTGAGCACCGGTCCGGTTGCGGTCAGCGCGACGGAGCCCATGCGGCGCATAAAGATAAACCCGGCGGCGTAGTCCAGACGCCCGGTCAGGCGGCCCAGCCACAGCGCGACCAGCGCAAGCGCCAGATCGGTACGCTGAACCTGCCCTGCAGCCTGCGCAAGCTGGCTAAACGCGCTGCTGTCGGCAACGATTTTCAGGCGCAGGATGTCAGTTGTCGCGGCGCGCCCCGGCAGCGGCGCGGAAGAAAGAGAGACCGGAGGAGGAAGCTGTCTGCGCTGCGCTGCCCAGAAGTCACCGTCGCGTGCATACGCCTCGCTTTCACGATAGCGCTGATACTCTTCCACCACCTCGGCGAAGGGTGAAAAAGGAGAAGGTGGCGTGGGGTCGCCCTTTTTCCATGCGGCATAAATGGCGGCAATCTGGCGGGTAATCGCCGGGAAACTGAAGCCATCCACCACTAAGTGATGATAACGCTGATACCAGTACCAGCGTTCTTCCCCCACCTGAATCAGCAGATGAAACGCCAGCGGTTGACCGCTGTCGACGCGCAGGTTCTGGTTGAGATCGGCTTCCATCAGCGCCGCGGCGGCATCATGAGAGTCCACGCGAACGATGGACGGTTCCGGCAGCATGACGGTTTCATCCACCCACTGCCACACCTCACCGTTATCTTCGGCAAAACGCATCCGCAGGGTATCGGCCTGCATCATGCCTTCAGCAATGGCTTTTGCCAGCAACGGCGCGTCGATATCGCCCTTTAGCTCAGTGTAGTGCGCCACGCTCCAGGTATTTGGCAGCGCGGACAGCTGCTCCGCCATCCAGATACCGGGCTGGGCGGCGACAAGCGGAAGACGGCTCATGCGTTTTCCCCCGCAAAATACGACGGCTCAAGCGTCTGCCAGTGTTCCGCCAGCCACTGCTGGCACACGTCCTGAGGCTGCGCTTCGCATACCACGCGCCAGCCCGCGGGCAATTCGCACTGCTGCGGCCACAGGCTGTACTGCCCCTGGTCGTTTTGCAAAATGACAAACTGTCCCTGCGGATTATCGAAAGGATTGCTGAATTCCATACAGACTCCGTTATTGAATAAGCGGCTGCCAGAGGGTCATCAGCCCCTGCGTCAGCCCACCGCGCCAGCAAAGCGCGTCGTGTCCGCCGTCAACCTGACGCCAGTAAACCTGCTGCGCGTGCAATTCGGCGTAAATCGCCTGATTCACGCGGAAGATAAGCGGTTCGTTGCGCCCGGCCTCAAGGACGATGCGCAGTCCGCGTGCGGTTTTTTCACCCGCTTTAAGCTGCCCGATGAGTAGCCCCTCCTGCTGTGCGCCGCGGTGCGGCCACCAGTAGGAACCGGACTGACTGAGCACGCAGCCAAAGCGCTGCGGCCAGTTGAGGCCCGCATAAAGGGAGGAAAGCCCGCCGAAGCTCTGACCCGCCGCCACGGTACGGTCGGCGCGGTCGCTGAAGGGGGCAATGCGTTGTATCTGTGGGAGGAGTTCTTCCTGCACCGCCAGCCAGAAATCGGGGTTGCAGGGCAGCTCGCGGCTGCGGTGTGCGGTATCAATCACATCAATTAAGACATAGACCGCCGGGGGCAGTTTGCCTTCACGGGTAAGCGCGGCCAGCGCGGGCCAGACGGGCATGCTTTCGGCCCAGAACTGGCCATCAAGCAGCACCGCCAGCGGGCGCTCGGGGTTTTCCTCCCCGGTGGTAAAAATCCAGACTCGGCGGCGGTTTTTCAGGCGTGCGCTTTCCCAATCAATGCAGACCGGCGCGTGGTGGGGCGTATCAGGACGATCCCAGCCTGGCTGAACGGGTGCGCCCGGCATTTCCAGCGCCGAAACGGCATGACCGCGGCCACCGCGCCAGCTCTGCGGGTTAAGCGGGTCGGAAACCGCGTGCGGCAGCAATTTACCCCAGCCTTCGCGCAGCGCCATACGGTCCGGACTCTCGCCTTCAAACACCGCGTCGGCAAAATCGTTTTCATTCACGGAAGGGATAAAACAGTAGCTCCCCCGCCACGCGGGACTGAACTCTCCCTCCCACTGCCAGACGTCGGTATCCGGGATGCGTTTGAGGGACTGCGGGCGGGCATTTTGATGGTGATCGGTCACGCCGGTGATATTGAGCCAGACGTGTTTAATCGGTGACGAGGTCTGCGTTCCGTTCGGATCGCGCCACCAGAACGTGACGCGAAATTTACCGTTTTCAGGTTTCAAGTCAGGCCCGCTTTTCGACTGCCACCACGCTTCACTGCCCGTTGTTAACGCCGTCACCCTTATAACCTCATGTTTAACAGACTTTTTTGTTTCAGGACAAATTTTATTGATAATATTATTGATAACTATTTGCATTTGCAATAGCGTAATGCCCGCGCTGTGGGAAGCGCGTTCATGAATAACCATAAAAGCGGGACGTACAATGAATAAGAAGATTCACTCTCTGGCCTTGCTGGTCAATTTAGGGATTTATGGCGTCGCGCTGCCCGCCATGGCAGACGACAACGCCGCCTCCGCGCAGCACGAAGACACGATGGTGATCACCGCCGCCGAGCAAAATTTGCAGGCGCCGGGCGTATCGACCATCACCGCCGATGAGATCCGTAAAAACCCGCCCGCGCGAGACGTGTCGGAAATCATCCGCACCATGCCGGGCGTGAACCTCACCGGTAACTCCACCAGCGGCCAGCGCGGGAATAACCGTCAGATTGATATCCGCGGCATGGGCCCGGAAAACACCCTGATCCTGATCGACGGTAAACCGGTTACCAGCCGTAACTCCATCCGTCTGGGCTGGCGCGGCGAGCGTGATACCCGGGGCGATACCGGCTGGGTACCGCCGGAGATGATCGAGCGCATCGAAGTGATCCGTGGTCCGGCGGCCGCCCGCTACGGCAACGGCGCGGCAGGTGGCGTGGTCAACATCATCACCAAAAAATTCGACGACCAGTGGCACGGCTCCTGGAACACCTACCTGAATGCGCCGGAACATAAAGATGAAGGTTCCACTAAGCGCACCAACTTCAGCCTGAGCGGCCCGCTGGGCGGCGATTTCAGCTTCCGCATGTTCGGTAACCTGGACAAAACCCAGGCCGACGCGTGGGACATCAACCAGGGCCATCAGTCTGACCGTACCGGCGCCTACGCCAACACCCTGCCCGCAGGTCGTGAAGGTGTAGAGAACAAAGACATCAACGGCGTCGTGCGCTGGGACTTCGCCCCCATGCAGTCCCTGGAGTTTGAAGCAGGCTATAGCCGCCAGAACAACCTTTATGCGGGCGACACGCAGAACACCAATAACGACAACGCGCTGGTGAAGAAAAACTACGGCAAAGAGACCAACCGTATTTATCGCCAGAACTTCGCGGTGACCTGGAACGGCGGCTGGGATAACGGCATTACCACCAGCAACTGGGCGCAGTACGAACACACCCGCAACTCCCGTCTGGGCGAAGGGCTGGCTGGTGGGACGGAAGGTCTGTTTAACAGCGATAAATTCACCGACACCGATCTGGCCGACGTGATGCTGCACAGCGAAATCAATCTGCCGATTGATTTCCTCGTTAACCAGAATCTGACCCTGGGCACCGAGTGGAACCAGCAGCGCATGAAGGATTCGACCTCCTTCACGCAAACCCAGCAGGGCGGCACCATTCCGGGCATGAGCAACGACCGTAGTCCGTACACCTCGGCGGAGATTTTCTCCCTGTTTGCGGAGAACAACATGGAGCTGACCGACAGCACCATGCTGACCCCTGCCCTGCGCTTCGATCACCACACCATCGTCGGCAATAACTGGAGCCCGTCACTTAACCTGTCGCAAGGTCTGGGGGATGACTTCACGCTGAAGATGGGTATTGCGCGGGCTTACAAAGCGCCAAGCCTGTATCAGACCAACCCGAACTATCTGCTCTACAGTAAAGGCCAGGGTTGCTACGCAAGCGGCGACGGCGTCGGCTGCTACATGATGGGCAACGACGATCTGAAAGCCGAAACCAGCATCAACAAAGAGATCGGTCTGGAGTGGAAACGCGACGGCTGGCTGGCGGGCGTGACCTGGTTCCGCAACGACTACCGCGACAAGATTGAAGCGGGCTATGCGCCAATTGGCCACACCTCTTCCGGCAAGGTGCAGACGGATATTTACCAGTGGGAAAACGTCCCGAAAGCGGTGGTTGAAGGGCTGGAAGGCTCCCTGAACGTGCCGGTCAGCGACACGATCAACTGGACCAATAACATCACTTACATGCTGCAGAGTAAGAACAAGGAGACCGGCGACCGTCTGTCGATCATTCCGGAGTACACGCTAAACTCGACCCTGAGCTGGCAGGTGCATCAGGATGTGTCGCTGCAGTCAACCTTCACCTGGTACGGCAAGCAGCAGCCGAAGAAATACAACTACAAGGGTGAACCGGTAAGCGGGTCAGAGAAAGACGAAGTTAGCCCGTACAGCATCGTTGGCCTGAGCGCGACCTGGGACGTGACTAAAAACGTCAGCCTGACCGGCGGCGTGGATAACGTCTTCGACAAGCGCCAGTGGCGTGCGGGTAATGCCCAAACCACGGGGAATGCCACCACCGGCGCGTATATGTACGGTGCGGGAGCGTATACGTATAATGAGCCGGGTCGCACGTGGTATATGAGTGTGAATACCCATTTTTAAGGCACTGAAGTAAACCTTCCCTCTCCCCTCCGGGGAGAGGGTCAGGGTGAGGGGAAACCATGCACGCAACCCACAGCACGTTCATTCTCGCCGATCGCACCGTTCACCGCGTCACCTTCGACCCCACCACCTTTACCGACGCCGATCTCCTCTGGCTTCCCCATCACGCCGAGCTTTCAAACGCCGGACGCAAACGCAAAGCCGAGCATCTTGCCGGGCGCATCGCCGCGGCGCACGCCTTACCGGACCACACCGTACCCGGCATCGGCCCCAGCGGGGAACCACTCTGGCCACAGGGAGTGTCTGGCAGCATTACCCACATCAGCACGCAGGCCATGGCTGTCGTTACGCGCGACCACCCTGCGCTTATCGGCATTGATTGCGAAACGATCCTCCCCGAAAACGAAGCCCGGGAAATCAAAGACGGCATTATTGATGCGCAGGAAGAGAGCGTCCTTTCCCGCTCGGGTTACCCGTTCGCCCTCGCCCTGACGCTGGTGTTTAGCGCCAAAGAGAGCCTGTTCAAAGCCCTCTTTCCGCAGGTGCAGGCCTGGATGGGATTTGACAGCGCCCGCGTCATGCAGCTCGTCGATAAGACGCTTACGCTGGCATTGACCTGCCAGCGCGCGGGCTATCCCGAAGGCACCGCCTTTACCGTTCACTGGCAACAGCACGGCGAACAGGCGATCACCCTGCTGTCACACTCTCCTGTCGACGGGCCTTCACGCTGGTGACCACAAACGTCACGATAAACACGACCGCGAACAGCACGACGATAGTCGGGGCAGGCGCGCTGTCGAGATAAAATGACGCATAGACGCCGCTTACGGACACGAGCGCGGAAACGGCTACCGCCACCAGCAGCGCCATGTGGAAGCGCCGGGTGATCAGCACCGCCACCGCGCCGGGCGCAATGAGCAACGAAATCGACAGAATAATCCCCACCGCTTTCAGCGTCGCCACGATAGTCAGCGAAACCATGCACAGTAATCCATAGTGCAGCCAGCGAGTGCGCAACCCGCTCGCCTGCGCCTGCTGATAATCAAAGCAGAACAGCAAAAAGTCCCGCCACTTCAGGCCAATCACCAGCGCAATCAGCCCCGCCACAATCCCGCTTTGCAGAATGTCCATCCCGTTAATACCCAGCATATCGCCGAACAGAATATGGTCGAGATGCACCTCGGGTTTGACGGCGATGTAGAGGATCAACCCGGCACCGAACATGCCGGAAAAGACGATCCCCATAACCGTATCCTGCTTGATGCGGCTGTTGTCTTTCAGGTATCCGGTGGCGACCGCGCAGAACAGACCGGCAACGAATGCGCCCAGCGCCAGCGGCAGCCCCATCATCCAGGCCAGCACGACGCCGGGAAACACCGCATGGCTCATGGCGTCGCCCATCAGCGCCCAGCCTTTGAGCACCAGAAAAACCGACAGCAGCGCGCAGGGCACGGCGACCAGGAGTGAAATCAGCAGCGCGTTGTTCATAAACGCAAACTGGAAGGGTTCAAGGAGCAGCGCGATCATGGGTGGACCTCCTGCGCCTGACGCGCCCGGCGGCGGCTGGTGAGCAGCCCGTGCTTCGGCGCAAAGACGAACGCCAGCAGGAACAGCAGCGTCTGGGCGACCACGATAATACCGCCGGTCGCGCCGTCGAGATAATAGCTCGCCCACGCGCCGAGGAAGCTGGTAATGCTACCCATGGCGACGGCAATCATCAGCAGTCGCGGGAAGCGATCGGTCAGCAGCCACGCGGTCGCGCCGGGCGTGACCACCAGACAGATCACCAGAAATGCGCCGACGGTTTGCAGCGCAGCCACGGTGGAAACCGCCAGCAGGGTAAAGAACAGGATCTTCAGACGTTCAGGACGCAGACCGATGGCGCGGGCGTGGTTCTCATCAAAAAAGGTCACCATCAAATCTTTCCATTTGAACAGCAGAACAAGCATCGACACCACGCCGATAATCGCCAGCTGGACGATGTCTTCCGGGGCAATGGCGAGGATATTCCCGAGGACGATAGTCTGAATATTCACCGAGGTCGGGTTGAGTGAGACAATAAACAGCCCCAGACCGAAAAAGGAGGAGAAGATCAGCCCGATGATGGCGTCCTCTTTCAGGCGGCTGCGCTGGTTGAGAAACAGCATACTGCCCGCCGCCAGCCCGCCCGACAGGAACGCCCCCAGCGAAAACGGCAGCCCGAGCATGTAGGCTCCCGCCACGCCCGGTACGATGGAGTGCGAGAGCGCATCGCCAATCAGCGACCAGCCTTTGAGCATCAAATAGCACGAGAGAAACGCGCACAGCCCGCCCACCATCGCCGAAACCCACATCGCGTTCAGCATGTACTCGTAGCCGAAGGGTTCCAGAAGTACGCTCATTTTACCTCCTGACGGTGCGTCACGAAGGGGCGTTCATCGTCGGTAATAATGCGATCTTCAGAGCCGCTGAGCACCACGTGGCGCAGCACGCCGCTGAAGGCGCGCTCCAGATTTTCGGCGGTAAAGGTAGTTTCCGTCGGGCCGCTTGCCAGCACGGTACCTTTGACCATGACCGTGTAATCGCAAAACCCGGAGACGGAGCCTAAATTGTGGGTCGATACCAGCATGGTTTTGCCCTCATCGCGCAGTTCCCGCAGCAGGCTGATAATTCTGGCTTCAGTTTTAACGTCCACGCCGGTAAACGGCTCGTCGAGCAGGATCACCTCGCCCTGCTGGGCAATCGCCCGCGCCAGAAACACGCGTTTCTTTTGCCCGCCGGAGAGCTCGCCAATCTGCCGATGGCGCAGCTCAAGCATATCCACCCGTTTCAGAGCGTCGGTGACGATCTGCCGATCCAGCGCTTTTGGCCGACGCAAAAAACCCATATGTCCGTAGCGGCCCATCATCACCACGTCTTCCACCAGCACCGGGAACGACCAGTCAACCTCTTCCGACTGCGGCACGTAGGCGACCAGGTTCTGACGGAGCGCCCGGTGAGGCGGTAATCCCAGAATAGTGATCGTGCCGCTTGCCGCCCGTACAAAGCCCATCACCGCCTTAAACAGCGTAGATTTGCCGGAACCGTTCACGCCGACCAGTGCGGCAATCGAACCGCCCGGCACGCTGAACGAGGCATCACGCAATGCGGTATGACCGTTACGGTAGGTCACGGTCAAATCGGTTACGACAATCCCCTTCTGCATGGTTACTCCTTCATGCCGTCACGGATGCCCTGCACCAGCGTGCGGGTCGTGACGTTCAACAGATCGATATAGGTCGGCACCGGGCCGTTTTCTGCGCTCAGGGAGTCAACGTACAGCACGCCACCGTAATGGGTATCGGTTTCCCGTGCCACCTGGCGCGCGGGTTTATCGGAGACCGTACTTTCGCTGAACACCGCCGGGATGCGATGTTTTTTCACCAGATCGATAACCTTGCGCACCTGCTGAGGCGTGCCCTGCTGATCGGCGTTGATCGGCCACAGGTAAAGCTCTTTCAGGCCCAGATCCCGCGCCAGATAGGAGAACGCCCCTTCACTGGTGACCATCCAGCGTTTATCTTCCGGGATCTCCGCAACCTGCTTACGCAGCGGTTCGAGGGTGGCGGTGATCTTCTGCTTATAGGCTTCAGCGTTGCGCTGATAGGTCTGCGCATTCGCCGGGTCGTACTTCACCAGCGCGTCACGAATGTTATCGACGTAAATCAGGGCGTTATCCGGAGACATCCACGCGTGCGGGTTGGGTTTGCCGTTATACGGCCCTTCCCCGATCCCCATCGGCGTAATGCCTTTGGTGACAATCACTTCCGGCACGCCGTTCAGATGCTGATAAAACCGCTGGAACCACAGCTCAAGGTTCATGCCGTTGGCCAGGATCAGCTGCGCCTTCTGGGCGCGCTTGATGTCGCCGGGCGTCGGCTGATACTCATGGATTTCAGCGCCCGGTTTGGTGATGGAAGTGACTTCTGCGGCGTCCCCCGCCACGTTTTTCGCCATATCCGCTATGACGGTAAACGTGGTGATGACCTGGAATTTTTCAGCCGCCTGTGCGCCCGCGGTGGCCGCGGTCAGTAGCAGCGAGCTGAACAACAGACGCTTCAATCCTTGCAGTAGGTGCATCGCAGAACTCTCCTGAAGTGGTTAAAAATATACCGAAATTAGCCTTAGCTATATTGTATAGCACAGGCTATAATCAAATGAAAATAGTTATCATTATTGATTTTGGCGCGACGGGTGACGCTGCGCGAAACTGGTGCCGCCGCCCCGCCCTTTACGATGACAAAACCTTTTGTCTTCACCTTAAAAAGCATTCGTTTCGATGAGACTATAACCCCTTCAAAAAACGCGTATTACCACCAACTTTGCGAATTTAGCGCGCGGAGAAAGCCGTCAGCAAAACCTGCGTTAGGCGCTGAATACCAGCAGGACGCGCCAGCACTTCGACCCCCCCTTTATTGAACACCTGAACGGCGTGGATTTTGAGAAGCGCGAAGTGGTGAAAATCCGCAATCGCTATGACGCGAGCGTGCCGGCGGTGGTAGGTGCGCTATCGCGCCTGAAGCCGGTCTTCGTTGAAGATGCGAAAGGCTGGCCTGGGAGTTTGCCCGCATCCTTAACCAGGAGGCGAAAGAGCTTGAGGCGGCGGGCGTGGACATTATCCAGTTCGACGAACCGCGTTTAACGTCTTCTTTGACGAGGTGAGCGACTGGAACGCGCGGCAAGCTGGCCACGCTGAGCGCGGGGGCAGAAATTGTGCGCAGGGAGCTGCTGGGGAAATAAGCACAACGTTCAGACAGGGGTAAAGGGGGCCAGATGGCCCCCTTTCGCTTATCGCCGCGAATAATGTGCTAGCGGTAGGTCAGGGTGAAGGACGCCGTGGCGCTCACCGAGCCTGACCGCGCATTCGCTGAAGTCATGTAATACGCGGCCTTGAAGGGAATATTCACCACCTCCCCCGGCGAGGTGGTCGTGCCGTATTTAATTAACTTGCCGAACTGTACCGGCGCATCATTATATTTCAGCTGAATGCCCAGGCCTTTTGCCGTCGAGCTACTGTTTAACCCCAGGACGCCGTTGGCAGCATCGGCAAGCGGGCTGACGTTATCCAGCGTTACATTCACCGCGGTCTGTTCACCACAAATAAGCGGGATGGAAAACGTTACCGGATTCTGGGTGCTGCCCACGCCGTTAAACTTCGGCAACAGCGCAATCCCCATATTGATATTCAAATTTTTATCCTGAATCTGACAGGATGCAGTGCTGATGTTCATCGGCGAAAAGATATATTTATAAAGCGGCAGGCGTTTAATATTATTACTGACCGGCGTGCTGTATTCCATATTTAGCGTCAGCGCCGGTATTGAGCCCGTCGCGGGGGTAGTGCTGGTTTTAATCAGCTCGAAGGTATCCGTGAACGTTGATACGCCATTCTGGAGGATCCCTCGCCTCCAGCTCGCATTATTGAGATTCATCCGGGTGACAAACTCGCTGCTTTGCGTGGTGCTGGAAAAGTTCTTCCAGCGGATGCCGATGCCCGGAACCTCCGTCGCCCGCACGTTGGCCAGCGGCGAGGCGCCATAATCCGCATTCGTCCCCGAGAGCTGAATAAACCACGAGCCATCATATCCAATTTGCTGGCCCTCAGGATCGCACGTCATGGGGTTAACGGTGGTTATCGTCGCTAAAACCGTTCCAACGGGCGCATCCCGCTGAACGACAATATTCCGATCTACGTTCACCGCGACGTCGTTTGCAGAACACAGCGCAAAAGCATTCAGAGATATAACGCTTCCCACTGCAGCCGTCGCGATTTTCATTACGGTAGACATCATATGTTCCTTCATTTAGGTGAGGCTTAGGCCTTCTCTCGCCAAAGTCATCATGCGCGTCAAGGCCATGAGAAATTTAACGGCATGCCGCGGTGGTACGCTGAATTTTCCCCGGTAAGGCGTTCAAGGTTATTTTGGCGCGGCAGGTTTTCGCCCCCCACCTTACAGTGATAGTGTCCCCATCATTCAGGCCGCTCATATAAACCTCGCCATCGCTTCCCACAATGCTCATCGTGTCGCTTTCGTTAAGCTTTACCATTGCGCCAAAGGGCACCGGCGAGTTTTGATACAGGAGCGTTATCAAGGCCCTGTACCCCGTTCGCGCGTTGAATGTGGCGCGCACCACGGCACCGCGCGTCGGCACAACGTTGACCACGGATTCGGCCACATCCACGTCCGGTCCCAGCGAGCCGGTGTCTATCGCAATCCGGTTTTCCTGGTAGGCGCTGGCATAGGGCACCACCGCGTAGCCGCGCCAGTCCGTTCTAACGCCGGGGTTGTTGCGTACCCTTACGCCGGGCGCGCCCTGCGCCTCCAGCAGCACAACGGTATCTCCCAGCGGCTGCGAGAAGGTCACGCCGTGTTCATGACCCACGATCCCCCCCTGCAGGCCGAAGTTCAGCTGGCTATTCTGTCGGCTATGGTTGTAACCCGCGCTCACGGTGCCGTAGCCGCCCTTATAGGTTCCACTCACGGCGCTTCTCGACTCCCCGCCCGACGAGGTATAGCCCTGCTGGACCAGGTAGCTCAGGTTGTTATCGGCAAGCGCGGTGCCGCTCAGCCCCACCTGATGCGTTTCAGGACCGTTCTTTTGCATATTCACGCTGTAGCTGGCCCAGCTTTGCGGTAGCCATTTGCTCAGCGGCACCTGCAGGCTAAAGGCCAGAATCTGGTCCTTACGGTTTTTGCCCGGCGTTTCACTGTAGGTGTAGCCGAGCGAGTAGTTGATGTCGCTGATACTGGTGTTAAAGCCGGTGCTGACGTTGCGCTCATAGCCTCGCTTGCTCCAGTAGTCCTGCTGATAGGCCGAAATATAAAAGTTTCCCCAGCTCTGCAGCGACTGGCTGAGGTTGAGCTGCAGTCGGCTTCGCTTGTTGTAGCGCTGGCTGCTAAATTCATTCACTTCCTGGAAGGTATAAAACCCTTCCGTAGAGTAGCGATAGCTGGCGAGCGTCACGGTGGTAGCGGTCGTGGCCACCGTTTTCGAATACTGCACGCGATAGGACTGCCCGCGGCTGCGGCGTTTTTTCTCATCATCAAGCTGGCTGTCGGCAACAGTAACGTCAGCCGACAGCGAGCCAATGTCGCCAAAGCTGAGACCCGTACCGAGCACGCCAGACGCATAGTTGCTCGCCCCCAAAACGCCACCGTACAGCGTGAGATGATTGGAGAGGCCATAGGCCAGCGTGCCCAGCCCAAATGAGGGGGTTTCCGCGCCATGCTTCGTTGTTCGATACTCCCCTGCGCTCAGCGCATACTTCACGCGGCCTTCCCGCAGCATGACGGGAACCGCAGAGAATGGCTGCACGAAATGCTGGACGCTGCCGTCGGCTTCGGTGACGACAATGTCCAGATCGCCGCTCGCCGAGGTAGGATAGAGATCGCGAATTTCAAAGCTGCCGGGCGCCACGTAGGTTTGATAAACCGTGTAGCCGTTTTGCTTCACGGTGACCGTGGCGTTGGTGCGGGCGATCCCTCGAATGACAGGAGCGAAGCCGCGCATGCTCTCCGGCAGCATGGTGTCATCAGAAAAAATCTGCGCACCGCGAAACATCACGCTGTCAAACACGTCGCCCGGGGTACTGGTTTCCCCCACCTGGAACTGCCCCCTCAAAAACTGGACGTCGCGGCTCAGGGTCGTATTCAGCGACGAAAACGACTGTTTCCCGTTGTTCTTGGTCACGGTGCTGTAGTTGCGCAGGCGCCACGGCCCCGCGTTAATACCGCTTTGCAGGTTGGTATAAAGCTGATCCTGCGTCTCACCGTACCGGCTCCAGCTGCGCGACCCGTTGATGCTGTAATTGACCAGCAGCGCAGAAATGCCCTGGTTCCAGAGCGACGGATCAACGGTGCCGCGCGCGCGCGCGTTGAGCGCCGATTGCGGGATAGAGATGTCCAGCCTCTGCCTGTCAAAATCCAGCCGGGCGGTAGCGTCCGGTATGAATGCGCCGGGGTCGGTAATAATCGTCTCGACCGGAAGCATGGCTAATTCAGGAAATGCTTTAACCCTGACGCCGAGCGACTCAAGCTCTCTGCGGTTAAGTTCCGGCGCCAGCCCGATGCCGTTTACAGGAACAAAAGAGATATTTTCCGTTCGGATATAATTTTCATTAAGCCAAATTTCTACCCTGTAGGTGCCGGGTAACTGCTCTCCGCGCTCGAAGCGGCCCAGATCGATGCCCTGGGAAGTCGAGTGTATTTTTTCAAGCGCATCAGCCATAAAATAGAGTTCGCCCGCGCCCGCGGGAAAAACGCCCGAAATAAAAAGCGCTATCGTCGAGAGTCGACTTACGCGGTGAGGCCACGAGCCAGAGAAAAAACCATATCGGGAATAAGAAACAATATTCACTTTGCTTACCTGCGCGAGTGACATAGCGTGTTGTTAATATTTTTTATTTCAGCATCTGGCGCTTTTCTGTCGTTACGCCACCAAAATCATTTATGGCTTTCCACGCCACCTGCTTTCCACTGCCGGCGACCGTTACGGAACTCAAGGGGGAAATCATTGGCGGCGGCGCGATCGTTTTATTGCCAACCGTTAATGAATAAAGAGAAACGTAGAACGGCGTCGGATTATTAATCACCAGGCGTTCGCCGCGCGGTTCAAACGTCAATCGCGTCCATGCCTCACCCGCATTTTCCGACGCCAGAGCCGCAGGCCGGTAGAAAAGCTTCATGCGCGTCTTAACGGCAATAAGCAGCCTGTTCTCATCTGACCGGGTCATTGAGGGAATTGATTTTACGTTAAGCCAAAATACAGACTCTCGGTTTTCAGGCAGCGACGTCTCGCCGGTATAAATGACCCGCAGCGTATTTTCATGACCACCGTCGAGGCGGAACAGCGGTGGCGTGACGATAAAAGGAACCTGCTCCTTCGAGTTTTCGCTTAATTCAATCCATGACTGAATTAAATAGGGGACAGCATCCTTACTGTTACTCACAGGGAGTGAGGCTTCGTTTTCAGCTCCATTATAAATTAAGCGCGTTCCGCCAACGGTTATGCTGGCCTGGCCCGGCAGGGAGAGTAGGCAAGTGCCTAATAATACAATCGTTCGAATAAGTTGACTCATCATACTTCCCCGATATTCCAGCAGGAAAAAATGGGGCGTACCCTGGGTACGCCCGGCTTATTACTGATAGGTAATGGTAAAATCTGACGTTGCGTTTGCCGTACCCGCAACTACGGCAGCCTGCGTTGCCTTATATTTCGCCACGAAGGTCATTTTGTTGCTGTTAGCAGGATCTTCGCCTGTGCTGGTGTCAAGCGTGATGCTCTTAGACTGGGTCGCCAGCGGGATTGCGGTGATGCCATCTTCTTCATAGAACGCCACACCGACGCCTTTAGCCGTTTGACCGCTGTTCAGCGCAAGAATATTGGTGTCGCTGCTGTCCGCCGTGCCGTCAAACTTAACGGAGGCAGAGGTGACGGCCGCAGGGCAGTTATTCAACACAATGCTAAAGCGGGTTGCGGCAGCAACGGCCCCGGCCGCGTTGAACGAGCTCTTTGGAATTTTACCAAGGTTAACGGTCTGGTTCGCCGTATTGGTATCAATCGTACAGGCAGAATCCAGAATGGTGCCTGTAAAGTTGATCTGTCCATCGGCTGCACTGGCGGCAAAGGTTATTCCAGAAACGGATGCTGCCATAACCATATTTCGAATGACACTGTTTAACTTCATTTGCATAGCTATATATCCTTAGGATTGAAGGTATCTGCACAACGTTCACTGTTGCGCAGGAAGAGCGGAACTGGACCGCTAAATTTATGTTCGTTTAAGCCAATAAATAGACGTTATATCGTTATGAGCATCTCAGGCTTTGCGATGATAAAAGTAAAATAAGTTGTTTCATCTCCAGACCATTGCCTAACGCCAGTCGACTTCTAACATAGTAATTTTTGTTAATTTCGTATTTATTTTTAATTCGGCACTGGCTCGTCGATTTATCATAAATTTTCAGGAGAAAGTTCAAATGGTCGTCCGACAGTCGCGTCGACAGCCTCTGATACAGCACGTCTTTTAATACGCAGGGGTTTTCATTCGCCCGATGTTTAGAGGCGCGCTCGCACAGCTGCTTGAGATCCTTAAGCGTAGTAACAAGGCGGAAGAATTTTAAAAAGCCGTTCTCCGCATTGTTCTCTGGCGCAATAAAATAGGTAAGGCGCATTAATCCCCTCGCCGCAAGGCGATAATAGAGCCATCGGATATTCTCGCTACTTTCTCCTATTGTATCGATGAGAATGTAAGATTTATCCAGAATGGTCGCGCTTACTAAGAACTCCAGCCGATTGTCAAAATAAAATATTTCTCTATTGGCTGAGTTCAATGTTTTAATTGCCTGCCTCATGGCAAAGTTTCTTGAAAAAACTAATAGCACCGTCAAAACTCATTCCTTATGAAATTTATCATCGTCAATGTGAAGAAGGTTTTACAACATATATCCGTTCTAACGAACCGAAGTCGATTTTGTACGCTTTCCCATAGATTCTGGTAAAAGGATATCGTTCAAAGCCCACGGTATTAAATGCGTTCTGGATTTTCTTCATCATGGACAACAAATAGGATTTCGAGCACCGTAGTCCATAATCATCAAACACGTGTATGATGATGTCATTATCGTAGACAATTTCGTTATCCATCCCCGCCAGGAGATACTCGAACAGTCTTGCTTTCGTCATGCCGAATCTTTTAATACGTCCATTCTTGATATTGATAAGCGTTCTGGTTGAAAGCCGGTACTCAAGATGATGAAAAATCGTGTATCCATACAGAAGCTCGTCAGAGACAAAAGGCACAAAGACTCCTTAGAAGTTTATCATTCTCATTTCCATGTCGGCGTCTTCTCCATTCGAAAGGGGTTCGGTGTTCATCTGATGCACTGAAATGTTATTAAAATGAAGAAAATGTGACAATGAGACTAATTTATCAAAGCAAAACACTGTAAAAAATATTAAATGCGATATAAAAAACCACTTAATTTGATTTTTTAAGTTTAAAAACACAAATGTTTCATTTATGTTTTTCATTGCCGCACACAGAAACAAAAATTTCACATCAATATATTTATCTAAAATTAACGAACAATTAGCAATAAAACCCACAAAAAGTGAACATTTATTTATAATCAATAAGTTACAAGGATATCCTACCCCTGTTAAACCTAGTCTTAATAGGGTTAAATTAGGATTTTTCGTGACATCTTTTGCGATTTTCCCAAGTGAAAGCTGACAAATACTGAACATTCTTTACATTCAAAACAGTCCCGGCAGTTCCAAAAATCACATTTAAATAAATAAAATCAAAAGCTTGAGTTATTAACTGTTCCCAGATCAATTTTCTCGTCGCAAATTAACAATAATGGTCGCGGCTTCATGCAGGCAAAAAAAAGGGCAAGGTTTGCTAACAACCTTGCCCGTAGATCATCGGAAGACGTTTGAAGGAAATCAGGTATCCGGGAACATCACGCTATTCCCCGGCGCTTCCCTGTGCAGATGGATAAAGTTCAGGTGGCGTTCGTACTGGTCCAGAATGTCCGTAATCACCTGCTCCTTGCTGTAGTCCATCAGGTCGTTCCCCTGGCTACCTTCCAGCAGGAAGGTTTCCAGCCGATAGTAGGTCGATTTCCCGCTGCGCGCCCGGTAGGTAAACCCGGGCACGGAATACTGCTGCGGCCAGATCTGGTAGACGAAGTTTTGCTCGTCGCCCATGTGCACCAGCAGATCCAGGTGCCCCAGGTTTTCGCCTTCATCCGGCGGCAGATTTTTCAGCTCCACGTAGGCACCCCGCAGGCGCAACTCCTGTGCGACTTCCTCCATCGCCGGGAAGCAGACCGTCTCCATCATCTGTTTGGTGTAACGCGTGCCCGGGTAGTTCATCAGGCGCGACAGACGTTTCTTCCAGCTCAGCCTGTCCTGCGCGCCCATCGGACGCGGCGCGGTATCACGGCTGGCGCTGACGCGGCGGTAGTCTTCCACCTTGAGCGATTTATACAGCCCGGCCATCACGAAGAAGATGACGAAGCTGAACGGCAGCCCCATGATCACCGTCGTGTTCTGCAGCGCCGAAATACCGTTGGTCATCAGCATGCCGAGCGTCAGAAGACCGATGGCGACCGACCAAAAGATGCGCAGCCAGTTCGGCGCGTCGCTGTTGATGTCCTTCAGCTTCGAGGTGAAGTTGCCCAGCACCAGCGCGCCGGAGTCCGCTGAGGTGACGTAGAACAGCAGCCCGGTGATGGTCGCCACGGAGGCGCTAAAGGTGAACGCCGGGTACTGCGCCAGCAGGCTGTAGAAGCCGCGCTCCGGGTGCGCCATCGCTTCCTGAGCAAAACCGGCATTGCCGTGGATGATCTCGTGCAGCGCGCTGTTGCCGAAAATCGACAGCCACAGCAGGGTAAAGGTGAACGGGATAATCAGCGTGCCCATCACAAACTGGCGGATGGTGCGCCCGCGCGAAATTCGCGCCAGGAACAGGCCGACAAACGGCGACCACGCAACCCACCACGCCCAGAAGAACAGCGTCCAGTTATTCATCCACTCCACCGGACGGTCGAAGGCGAAGCTATTGAGCGTCATCCCCATAAAGCGGTTCACGTAGTCGCCCACGTTCAGCACTAAGGCATTGAGCAGGAACGAGGTGTCCCCCATAAACAGCACGAACAGGATCAGGCCCAGCGCCAGCGCGACGTTCAGCTCGGAGAGCACGCGGATACCCTTATCCACGCCGGAGGTCACCGAGATGGTGGCGATAATCACGGAGAGCGCAATCAGCGCCGCTTTCGCCGCCATTGAATCCGGAATATCAAACAGCACGCTTAGCCCGTAGTTGAGCTGCACCACGCCGATACCGAGCGTGGTCGCGATGCCGAAGATGGTGCCAATCACCGCTGCGATATCAACGGTGTGACCAATCGGCCCGTTAATTTTTTTGCCAAAAATCGGGTACAGCGCAGAGCGGATAGTGAGGGGCAAATTATAACGATAGCTAAAGTATCCGAGCGCCATCCCCATCAGGGCATACATCGACCAGCCTGTCAGGCCGTAGTGGAACAGCGTCCAGACCATCGCCTGGCGCGCGGCTTCCATCGTCTGCCCTGCCCCTTCCGGCGGCTGCATATACTGCGTGACCGGTTCAGCTACGGAGAAGAACATCAGGTCGATGCCGATACCCGCAGCAAACAGCATTGCGGCCCAGCTCAGCAGGCTGAACTCGGGCTTGGACTGCTCTGGCCCAAGCTTCACCGAACCGAAGCGCGAGCAGGCGATGCAAACCACGAAGACAATATAGAGCGTCGCCGCCAGAAGATAGTACCAGCCAAAGGTCTTCGACACCCAGTTCAGCGTGTGCCCAATCCACTCGGCGGAAAAATCACGAAAGAAGATCGTCGTCAGGGAAAACAACAAAATCAGCCCGGCGGAAGTATAAAAAACGACTGGGTTGATTTTGTCTTTTTCTCTGTCTTGTGAAAGGTCTGTCATCCAGTATCCCCACTGTTTTTGTAACTATTAAAATCCAAATCCGCAACAATTAAGACACATTTTATATTGAACGTCCAATCAAAAACCGCTTTAATGTATTACCAACGCTGATGAATGGAGTGGCAACAATGCCCAAAGTGGGGATGCAGCCGATCCGGCGCAGGCAGCTTATTAACGCCACGCTGGAAGCAATAAATGAAGTGGGAATGCACGACGCAACCATCGCGCAGATCGCCCGCCGGGCGGGCGTTTCCACGGGGATCATCAGTCACTATTTCAAAGACAAAAACGGTCTGCTGGAAGCGACCATGCGCGACATCACCGGGCAGTTGCGCGATGCGGTATTAAGCCGCTTGCACGCCCTGCCGGACGGCAGTGCGGAGCAGCGATTACAGGCGATTGTCGGCGGCAATTTTGATGAAACCCAGATCAGCAGCGCGGCAATGAAAGCCTGGCTGGCCTTCTGGGCGAGCAGCATGCACCAGCCGATGCTCTACCGTCTGCAGCAGGTCAGCAGCCGCCGCCTGCTGTCGAACCTGGTGTACGAGTTCCGCCGCGAACTGCCGCGCGAGCAGGCGCAGGAAGCGGGCTACGGGCTGGCGGCACTGATCGACGGGCTTTGGCTGCGTGCCGCACTGAGCGGCAAACCGCTGGATAAAACGCTGGCCCAGTCGCTCACCAGCCACTTTATCAGCCAGCATTTACCGACCGAATAACCGAGGAGAAAGTATGTCCCGAATGGCAGAACAGCAGCTTTATATCAATGGTGGTTATACACCCGCCACCAGCGGTCGCACCTTCGAGACCATCAACCCGGCCAACGGTGAAGTCCTGGCGAGCGTTCAGGCCGCCGGGCGTGAAGACGTCGACCGCGCCGTGGAAAGCGCAACACGCGGGCAAAAAATTTGGGCGGCAATGACCGCCATGGAGCGCTCACGCATCCTGCGTCGCGCCGTGGATATCCTGCGCGAGCGTAACGACGCGCTGGCGAAGCTGGAAACCCTCGATACCGGTAAAGCGTATTCCGAAACCTCGACCGTGGACATCGTCACCGGCGCGGACGTACTGGAGTATTACGCAGGGCTGATCCCGGCGCTGGAAGGCAGCCAGATCCCGCTGCGCGAAACCTCATTCGTCTACACCCGCCGCGAGCCACTGGGCGTGGTGGCGGGCATCGGCGCGTGGAACTACCCGATCCAGATCGCCCTGTGGAAATCGGCCCCGGCGCTGGCGGCGGGCAACGCGATGATCTTCAAGCCGAGCGAAGTGACGCCGCTCACCGCCCTCAGGCTTGCCGAAATCTATACCGAAGCGGGTCTGCCGGACGGCGTGTTTAACGTCCTGCCAGGCGTAGGCGCGGAGACCGGCCAGTACCTGACCGAGCATCCGGGCATCGCGAAGGTCTCCTTTACCGGCGGCGTTGCCAGCGGCAAAAAGGTGATGGCCAACTCGGCGGCCTCGTCCCTGAAAGAGGTGACGATGGAGCTGGGCGGCAAATCGCCGCTGATTGTTTTCGACGATGCGGATCTGGATCTGGCGGCAGACATCGCCATGATGGCCAACTTCTTCAGCTCCGGTCAGGTCTGCACCAACGGCACCCGCGTGTTCGTGCCCGCGAAATTTAAGGCCGCGTTTGAGCAGAAAATCGTTGAGCGCGTGGGCCGCATCCGCGCGGGCGATCTGTTCGATGTGAAAACCAACTTTGGCCCGATGGTCAGCTTCCCGCACCGCGACAGCGTGCTGCGCTACATCGCCAAAGGTAAAGAAGAAGGCGCGCGCGTGCTGTGCGGCGGCGACGTGCTGAAGGGCGAAGGGTTTGATAACGGCGCGTGGGTGGCCCCGACCGTGTTCACCGACTGCACCGACGAGATGACCATCGTGCGCGAAGAGATCTTCGGCCCGGTGATGTCCATCCTCACCTATGAAACCGATGAAGAAGCGATTCGCCGCGCCAACGATACCGACTACGGACTGGCGGCGGGTATCGTCACTGCCGATCTGAACCGCGCCCACGGCGCGATTCATCAGCTCGAAGCGGGCATCTGCTGGATCAACACCTGGGGTGAATCCGCCGCAGAGATGCCGGTGGGCGGTTATAAACACTCCGGCATTGGCCGCGAGAACGGCGTTATGACGCTGCAGAGCTACACCCAGGTGAAGTCCATCCAGGTTGAGATGGGTAAATTCCAGTCCATATTTTAACCGGGAGGTTTATTTGCAATTTGACTACATCATTATCGGCGCCGGCTCTGCCGGCAACGTACTGGCAACACGACTGACTGAAGATCCGAATACCACCGTGCTGCTGCTTGAGGCGGGCGGACCGGATTACCGCTTTGACTTCCGCACCCAGATGCCTGCCGCGCTGGCGTTCCCGCTGCAGGGCAAGCGCTACAACTGGGCGTATGAAACCGAGCCAGAGCCGTTTATGAACAACCGCCGCATGGAGTGCGGGCGCGGTAAAGGGCTGGGCGGTTCGTCGCTGATCAACGGCATGTGCTACATCCGCGGTAACGCGATGGATCTCGACCACTGGGCGAAAGAGCCGGGTCTGGAGCACTGGAGCTATCTCAACTGCCTGCCGTACTACCGCAAGGCAGAGACGCGCGACGTGGGCCCGAACGACTACCACGGCGGCGACGGTCCGGTGAGCGTTACCACTTCCAAACCGGGCGTGAACCCGCTGTTTGAGGCGATGGTGGAAGCGGGCGTGCAGGCGGGCTACCCGCGCACGGACGATCTCAACGGCTATCAGCAGGAAGGCTTCGGCCCGATGGACCGCACGGTCACGCCGAAGGGCCGACGCGCCAGCACCGCGCGCGGCTATCTGGACCAGGCAAAGCAACGCCCGAACCTGACCATCCGTACCCACGCCATGACCGACCGCATCCTCTTTGAAGGCAAGCGCGCGGTGGGCGTCGAGTGGCTGGAAGGCGAAAGCACGATTCCGTCGAAAGCGACGGCGAACAAAGAGGTGCTGCTGAGCGCAGGCGCCATTGCCTCCCCGCAGATCCTCCAGCGTTCCGGCGTGGGCAGCGCGGAGCTGCTGAAGCAGTTCGATATCCCGCTGGTGCACGACCTGCCCGGCGTGGGCGAAAACCTGCAGGATCACCTGGAGATGTACCTCCAGTACGAATGCAAAGAGCCGGTCTCCCTCTACCCTGCCCTGCAGTGGTGGAACCAGCCGAAGATTGGCGCTGAATGGCTGTTTGGCGGCACCGGCGTGGGGGCGAGCAACCACTTCGAAGCGGGCGGGTTTATCCGCAGCCGCGAGGAGTTCGCGTGGCCGAACATTCAGTACCACTTCCTGCCGGTGGCGATTAACTACAACGGTTCGAATGCGGTAAAAGAGCACGGCTTCCAGTGCCACGTCGGCTCCATGCGCTCGCCGAGCCGCGGCCACGTGCGCATCAAGTCGCGCGATCCGCATCAGCATCCGGCGATCCTGTTCAACTACATGTCCCACGAGCAGGACTGGGAGGAGTTCCGCGACGCGATCCGTATCACCCGTGAGATCATGCACCAGCCTGCGCTGGACAAGTACCGCGGTCGCGAGATCAGCCCGGGCGTCGAGTGCCAGACCGACGAACAGCTTGACGAGTTCGTGCGCAACCACGCCGAAACCGCCTTCCACCCGTGCGGTACCTGTAAGATGGGCTATGACGAGATGGCGGTTGTCGACGGCGAAGGCCGCGTTCACGGGCTGGAAGGACTGCGCGTGGTGGATGCGTCGATCATGCCGCAGATCATCACCGGCAACCTGAACGCCACCACCATCATGATCGGCGAGAAAATTGCCGATGCGATTCGCGGGCGGGAACCGCTGGCGAAGAGCACGGCGGCGTATTACGTGGCGAACGGCGCGCCGGTTCGCCGCTAAGGGGTGCCCCTCACCCTAACCCTCTCCTCATTGGGGAGAGGGAATAAACGTCTCCTGAATTTATTTTCATTTCCCTGCATCCAGTTTCCACCCTGCCTTCGTATATGGGTATGTGAGCAACCCCTTTGCTCCCCAATCCGAGGAATGATGATGAAAAAGCTAACCCGTGTTGCATTCGTAACCAGCGCTTTACTCTTCTGTGCAGGCGCATCAGCAGCCATGACGTCTGACACCGTGATGGTGGGCGGAGCGGCAATGTTCCCGAGCAAAAATATTGTTGAAAACGCCGTGAACTCGAAAGATCACACGACTCTGGTGGCCGCTGTCAAAGCTGCCGGACTGGTGGATACGCTACAGAGCAAAGGACCGTTCACCGTGTTTGCGCCGACCAATGCGGCGTTTGCGAAATTACCCGCCGGCACGGTCGATAACCTGGTCAAACCCGAAAACAAAGCACTGCTAACCAGCATCCTGACCTATCACGTTGTTGCCGGTAATTACGATATGAAAGCGCTGGAGCAGAAAATTAAACAGGGTGGCGGTCGCGCGGAGCTGAAGACCGTTAACGGTCAGCCGCTGTGGATCATGAGCAACGGCCTGCACAATATTCAGCTTAAGGATGGTCAGGGCAATGTGGCAAACATCAGCACCTACGACGTTCATCAAAAAAATGGCGTAATCGATGTCATTGATACCGTTCTGATGCCTAAGTAGTTGTCTATACTTCGGAAGTGTGCCGTTGCCTTTCGGGAAAAACATGGATAACGCGCTGGCTGAACAGCAGCAGAAATTAATGCAGGCGGTCGCGAAAGGCGATCGCCGTGCATTTGAACAACTCTACCGACTCACCTCGCCGCATCTGTTTGCCGTCGCGCTGCGTATGTTGCGTGACCGGGCATGGGCAGAAGAGATCCTTCACGACTGTTTTCTCACGGTCTGGAGTAAAGCCGAAACCTATAACGCCGCCCTCAGTTCCCCGATGACCTGGCTTACGCATATTGTTCGCAACCGCTGTATTGACTGGCTGCGTTGTGGGCAAATCCGGGCAGCCGACCGCGAGATGCCGTATACCGACGCGCTTCTGCCGAGCGAGAATGACGAGCAGAACAACTGGCACGACGATGTGCAGGCAGAACGGCTCAGGCATTGTCTCGAGCATTTGAGTAGCGAGCAGCGCCAGAGCATTACGCTCGCCTACTATCAGGGGATGTCTCACAGCGATATTGCCGACTGGCTCCAGCAGCCCGTAGGCTCAGTGAAAAGCTGGATACGTCGCGCAATGGATCATCTTCGGGAGTGTGTGGGGCTATGAATGACGCAGAAAAACGCGACGACATGCTGGCAGCAGAATATGCCCTCGGCACCCTGCGGGGAGGCGCGCGGCTTCAGTTCCAGAAAAGGCTTGCCAATGAGCCCGCTCTGGCCGCCCGCGTAGCGTACTGGCAGGAAATGCTCAGCACGCTCGATAGCCATCTTGTCCCCATTCCTCCTCCTGAGTCGGTGTGGAAAAAAATTGCCCTCGAACTGCCGCCCAACCGGCCGGTGCGCAACTGGCGACCTTACCTCGGCTGGATGGTGGCCGCCGGCCTTGCCGCCTTTAGCGTCGTGACGTGGTACTCCACCCGCACGCCAGCGCTCGCACCGCTGATGGTGCTCAACGATGCCCAACAGCGCGGGCAGTGGGTAGTGAGTGCGGACAGCCGCCGTCAGCAGCTGAGTGTTGCACCTCTCGGCCCCGCCGCCGTCCCGGCGCAGCACAGCCTGCAGCTTTGGCTGATCCCGACCGGACAGGCCCCTGTCTCGCTGGGGCTGCTGCATAGCGATATCCCAACGACGGTGGCCCTCAGGAACACAACGCTTCCTCCTGACGCCACGATAGCGATAAGCCTTGAACCGGAGGGCGGATCGCCCACTGGCCTGCCAACAGGCCCGGTGCTTTACAGTGGAAAAATATAATCCTCAGGCCCTGTTCGCAGGGCCTGCAGCGTCACTCTATTTCTTTTTATACTATTCTCGCTTACATATAAGAAATAAACATTAGGCATGCAATCCGTTTAAATATTAAAAATATGATATTGACAGAATCTTCCACACTCCATTAAGTTTTAAACAGCCATCATTTTAATTCCGATACACAATATATCAAAAATCCGCGTTAATGAATTTGTCATTATTCATTAACACCTCCCTGCCTTTTATTTTTTGCATTACTCAACAGCGAGATAAGATCATGAATAACAGTGCAAACAACGTTGTCGTTATCACCGGCGCCAGCAGCGGCATCGGTCAGGCCATTGCCCTGTATTTAGCGAATAAGGCCTTTTCGCTGGTGCTGGTGGCGCGCCGCCTCGACAGAATTAATGCCCTGGTGGATCAAATAATTCAGCAAGGGGGAAAGGCCATTGCCGTGAAGGCGGATGTGACCCGTCAGGAAGAGGTTCGGCGCGCCATTGATGCCGCCGTTGCCGCCTACCAGCGTGTGGATGTGCTGATCAACAACGCGGGCTTTATGGCTATCGCCCCCCTTAGCGAGCTGAAAACCGACGAATGGGACAAGATGATTGATACCAATCTGAAAGGCGTGCTGTACGGCATCGCGGCGGCATTACCGGTGTTTCAGCGTCAGGGCAGCGGGCATTTTATTAACGTGGCCTCCGTTGCGGGCATCAAGGTACTGGCCCCTGGCGGCGTGGTGTATAGCGCCACAAAATTCGCCGTTCGCGCGCTGAGCGAAGGCCTGCGTCAGGAGGCGGGAAAAACCATCCGCACGACGCTTATTTCGCCCGGTGCCGTCGAAAGCGAACTTCAATTCGGCAGCTCTGACGTAGAGAGTAAAAAATTTCTCCATGAATTTTATAAGCAGGCTATTCCGGCTGATGCGATTGCCCGCGCGGTTTTATTTGCCATTGAACAGCCTGGCGACGTTGATATTAATGAAATTGTTGTTCGTCCGACGCAGGAAGAATTTTAGCCTGCGTTAAATAATACTGAATGAGGTGTCATTATGATTAAATCATTAACGTCCTTATCAGATCTCAATATGCGAACGGGCGCCGATATTCTCCTTGAAGTGCTGGAGAGTGAAGGCGTGGAATATATTTTTGGCAACCCCGGCACAACCGAACTGCCGCTCATTGATGCCCTGCTTCGCCATGAAAATATTCACTATATTCTGGCACTTCAGGAGAGCAGCGTGGTCGCCATTGCCGACGGCTATGCGAAAGCCTCCGGTAAAACGGGGTTTATCAACCTGCACACCGCCAGCGGCCTGGGGCACGGCATGGGGAATCTCATTAACTCGCGGATCATGAAAACCCCGCTGGTGGTAACCGTCGGGCAGCAGGATACGCGGCACTACGTTCGCGACCCGCTTCTGTACGATGACATTGTCTCCATTGGTTCCCCGGTAATGAAATGGGCGCAGGAGGTCACCAGCGCCGACCAGCTCCCTGTGCTGGTGCGCCGCGCGTTTCACGCTGCCAGCTATCCTCCGGCCGGCCCGGTTCTGCTTTCTCTTCCAATGAACGTCATGGAGGAACTGAGCGACGCCGGAATACAGACGGCGTCCAGAGTGAACTACCACACCGTCGCGGGCTCGCTGGACGAACTGGCTGAGGCGCTCAGCGAGATCGCGCCAGGCAGGATCATGATTGTGGCGGGAGATGAAGTCCACTCCAGCGGCTCGACGCAGGAGATTGTCCAGCTGGCGGAAGCGCTCAGCGCCCACGTCTACGGCTCCTCCTGGCCGCTGAATTTACCCTTCCCCACGCAGCATGCCCTCTGGCGCGGCAATATGCCCACCACCGCCAGTGAAATCGCGGGCATTGTCAATGCCTACGACGCCGTTTTTATCATCGGCGGCAGAAGCCTGATTACCATTTTATACAGCGAGGGGGACGCGATTCCGGGTTCATGCGCGGTCTATCAGCTCTCCGCCGACATGAACGAGCTGGGTCGCACCTATGCCACCCGACTCTCGGTGATGGGGGATATCAAACTCTCGTTGCAGGCGCTGTTACCGATGCTTGAGCAGCGTCTGGTGGCGGGCAAGCTGATCCACCAGCAGTTGCTGAAAACCGCGCGCAGCGAACGTGAAAAAGAGTGGCAGCAGCAGGAAGAGCGCCTGTCGGCCGAGCGGCTGCGCCCGGCGATCTCACCGATGGTGGCGGCATATGAAGTCATTAAGGCCGTTCCACCAGGCACCACCATCGTCGATGAAGCCATTGCAACAGCGAGACATGTCCGTCGGTTTATCTCCGACCAGCAGCATCAACGCTACTTCTTCATGCGCGGCGGCGGGCTGGGCTGGGGTATGCCTGCGGCAGTAGGCCACTCGCTGGGGCTGGGCCGCGAGCCGGTGGTCTGTCTGCTGGGCGACGGTGCCTCCCTGTACTCCCCGCAGGCGCTCTGGACGGCGGCGCACGAAAACCTGCCGGTCACCTTTATCGTCATGAACAACCGGGAGTACAACATCCTGAAAAACTTTATGAAGAGCCAGGCTGACTACAGCTCAACGCAGCTCGGGCGTTTTATCGGGATGGACCTGGTTAACCCGCATATCGATTTTCAGTCGCTGGCCAACGCCATGGGCGTTCACTGCTGCCGGATCACCGATGCCGCAGATATCGCCGCAGCGGTGACAAAGGGCGTCCAGTCCGGAGAAACCAACCTGATTGAAATTGCCATTTCCGCAGATTAATTATCCGTTCCAGCTGTACCCTACATACAAGACTTATAACCGAAATGCCTCAAGCCGCTGAATCTGCCGCCCTTCTGCGTCAAAATTCTCCGCAGCCAGCCAGGCGCACAGCTCCGCGTTTCTTTGCGGCCATTCGCCATCAATAATGGAGAGCATATCGCTGTCGCGGTTACGCCCTTTGCGCACGAGTTTCTGCCGCAGGCGACCTTCCCAGACAAAACCCAGCCGCTCCGCCGCATTGCGCGAGGCAATGTTCATTGAATCGCATTTCCATTCCAGTCGACGGTACTTATGCTCAAAGGCATTTTTCAGCAGCAGCCACACCGCCTCGGTACCCAAACGCGTGCCCTTCATTTTGCGCGACCAGGTGACATGCCCGATTTCCACCGAGCCGAGAAACCGCTCAATCGCCATGTAACTCACCAGCCCTACAGCCTGTTCAGTGCGTAAATCGATTACGGCAAAGGGCACCAGATCGTCATCCATCACCTTTCCCAGCACCCAGTGCGCAGTGGCCTCAACGCTTTCCGGCTGAGTGCTGGCAAGCCACGTCCAGTCACTGTCATCACCCAGCGCGTAGGCTTCGTATAAATCAGCCGAATGGCGATCGGTATCCAGCGGCTCCAGTCGGCAATACTGACCGGTAAGTGGGGTGCGGGTTAAGATCCGGGCGCATTTCCAGTCTGGAACAATATCGTTAACGGTTTGACCATGTTGATTGATTTCGGGCACGGCGGTGACTCCCTGAAAGGTAAGGAGTTTGTTATAGCAGGTTAAAAAGCGGACGAAAAGCAGCGCATTCTAATAGCCTTAGCGTATGCGTTATTCCCGGATGGCATAAGCAAAGCTGAATTTCGACTTTGCGGAATGTCTTAGTCGACCTAACGTAGCGGAGCATAAAACAATCACAATAGAGTTATTTCAGGGATCGCTATGACAAAAAAACTGTTGCCGTTACTGGTGCTGGCCGCGCTCTCAAACGCAGTCCACGCCGCTACTCCGCCGAATACGCTGGTGGTTGCCCAGGGGCTTGATGACATCGTAAGCCTCGACCCGGCCGAAGCCAACGAGCTCTCCAGCATCCAGACCGTACCGAGCCTGTATCAGCGTCTGGTGCAACCGGACCGCGATAACCCGGAAAAAATCACGCCGATTCTGGCGGAAAGCTGGGAAGCCGACGCGGCAGCAAAAACCTTGACCATCAAGCTTAAGCCCGATGCGAAATTCGCTTCCGGAAACCCACTGCGCCCGGAAGACGTGATCTTCTCGTATACCCGCGCCGTGACGCTGAACAAATCCCCGGCGTTTATCCTCAACGTGCTGGGCTGGGACGCGAGCAACATCGCCAGCCAGCTGAAAAAAGTGGATGACCATACCCTCCAGCTTCACTGGACGGCGGACGTTAGCCCGTCGGTGGCGCTGAATATTCTCTCCACGCCGATTGCCTCCATCGTCGATGAAAAGCAGGTGGTGGCGAACGTGAAGGACAACGACTTCGGCAACGCCTGGCTGAAAATGCACTCGGCAGGCAGCGGCGCGTTCAAAATGCGCGTTTATCAGCCGCATCAGGCTATCGTGCTGGAAGCCAACGAATCGGCTCCCGGCGGCGCGCCGAAGCTTAAAAGCATCATCATTAAAAACGTTCCCGATCCGGCTTCCCGTCGCCTGCTGATCCAGCAGGGTGATGCCGACGTGGCGCGCGATCTGGGTGCAGACCAGATTAGCGCCCTGGAGGGCAAGCCGGGCGTGAAGGTGCTGAGCATTCCGTCCGCCGAGCAAAATTATCTGGTGTTTAACACCGGCAACAGCGCTAACCCGCTGCTCAACAACCCGGCGTTCTGGGAGGCTTCACGCTGGCTGGTTGATTATGAAGGCATTACCAAAAACCTGCTGAAAGGCCAGTATTTTGTGCATCAGAGCTTCCTGCCGGTCGGTCTGCCGGGCGCGCTGGAAGCGAATCCATTCACGTTTGACCCGGCTAAGGCGAAAGAAATTCTCGCCAAAGCGGGCATTAAAGACGCGCACTTCACGCTGGACGTGGAGAACAAGCCGCCGTTTATCACCATCGCCCAGTCCATGCAGGCGAGCTTTGCTCAGGGGGGCGTGAAGGTCGATCTGCTGCCCGCTGCCGGGAGCCAGGTCTATGCCCGCGTGCGCGCAAAGCAGCATCAGGCGGCGATTCGTCTGTGGATCCCGGACTACTTTGATGCGCACTCTAACGCCAGCGCCTTTGCGTGGAACGATGGCAAATCCAGTACCGTAGCCGGTCTGAACAGCTGGAAAATTCCCGAGCTTAACAAAGCCACGCTGGCGGCGGTTGCCGAGCCGGATCCGGCGAAACGTCTGGATCTGTACAAGAAAATGCAGGAACAGCTGCAACATAGCTCGCCGTATGTATTCGTCGATCAGGGCAAAACCCAGATCGTGGTGCGCGATAACGTGAAGGGATATCAGCAGGGCTTGAACGCGGACATGGTCTGGTACGATCGCGTCACGAAGTAGCCTTTGTTGCCGGGTGGCGCTGCGCTTACCCGGCCTGTGTTCTCGGTTTTGTAGGCCGGGTAAGGCGAAGCCGCCACCCGGCATGAAGAGATTTCCCATGCCACATCTTTCCACCCGCGTGCTTCAGGCTCTGCTGACTCTGCTGCTCACGCTTTTCGGGCTGCTGCTCGTCACGTTTGCGCTCTCGGCATTTTCTCCGGTCGATCGCGTGCTGCAGATCGTCGGCGATCACGCCAGCCAGTCCACCTACGATCAGGTTCGCCACCAGCTCGGGTTAGATCGCCCCCTGCCCGTGCAGTTCTGGCACTACCTGCAAGACCTTGCCCACGGTGATCTGGGCACTGCCAGCGCCACCGGCCAGCCGGTGTTGCAGGACTTGCTGCACGCTTTTCCCGCCACGCTCGAACTGGCTACGCTGGCCTTAATCATCGGCGCCGTGCTCGGCGTGATTGCCGGGGTGCTGTGCGCCCGCTATGCCGGTTCGCCGCTTGATTTAACGCTCAGAACGCTCACCCTGCTCGGCAACTCGGTGCCGATTTTCTGGCTTGGCCTGCTGATGCTGGCCCTGTTCTACGCGAAGCTGCAGTGGAGCGCGGGTCCCGGCAGGCTGGATGACATCTGGCAGTTCACCGTAGAACCACGCACCGGCTTTGCGCTGGTGGATACCTGGCTTTCTGGCGATCGCGAGGCGTTTCGCAACGCCCTCAGCCACCTTGTGCTGCCGGTGCTGCTGCTGGCCTATTACTCGCTCGCAAGCATTACCCGCCTGACGCGCTCCGCCTGTCTGAGCGAAATGAACAAAGAGTACATCCTGCTCGCTCGCGCCAAGGGGGCCGGGGAGATGACTATTCTGCTGCGCCACGTGCTGCCGAACATTCGCAGCACCCTGCTGACGGTGATTGCGCTGGCCTACACCAGCATGCTGGAAGGTGCGGTATTAACGGAAACCGTCTTCTCCTGGCCAGGCATCGGACGCTACCTCACCACCGCCCTGTTCGCCGGAGACACTACCGCCGTCATGGGCGGCACGCTGCTGATTGGCATCTGTTTTGTGCTGATCAATAACCTTACCGACCTGCTTGTGCAGGCAACCGATCCCAGGGTGCGCTGATGCCGTTTTATCTCTTTATACGTCGCCTGCGCCGTTCGCCTGCCGCCTTTTGCGGGTTGATTGCCATCGTGCTGCTGATGGTGATCGCCCTGTTCGCCCCCTGGCTTGCACCGGTTGACCCGAACTGGCAGGATGCCGCCTCGCGCCTGCAGGCACCGAATAGCCAGCACTGGCTCGGCACCGACAGCTACGGGCGCGACCTGCTCTCGCGCCTGATTTACGGTACCCGTCCGGCGCTCGGGCTGGTGGCCTTAGTGACGGTCATTACCCTGCCCACCGGGCTGCTGGTGGGGATCCTGTCCGGCTACTACGGCGGCTGGATGGAGCGCCTCCTGATGCGCTTTACCGACGTGGTGATGTCGATGCCGCGCCTCATCCTTGCATTCGCGTTTGTGGCGATGCTGGGTCCGGGGCTGGTCAACGGCGCGCTGGCGCTGGCCTTAACCACCTGGCCTGCTTATGCACGTCAGGCGCGAAGCGAAATTCAGCGTCTGCGCCACAGCGATTATCTGGCCGCTGCCGAGATGATGGGAATTCGCGGCCCGCGCCTGCTGGTCGGCCATATTCTGCCGCTGTGTCTGCCGTCTGCGATTGTGCGTCTGGCGCTGGATCTGGCCGGCATTATTCTGGCCGCCGCCGGGCTCGGTTTCCTCGGCCTTGGCGCCCGTCCGCCAATGGCTGAATGGGGGGCAATGATTGCTGACGGCATGCAGGTGATTTTCGACCAGTGGTGGATCGCCGCCATTCCCGGCGGAGCCATTCTGTTTGCCAGCCTGGCCTTTAACCTGCTAGGCGATGGCCTGCGTGACGTACTGGAGCCGCAACATGACTGAACACCGCGTTATCGTCGATGCGCTGAATATCGACTACCCCGCCGCACGCGTGGTCAACAACCTGAGCTTTACGCTTGGCAACGAGCGTCTGGCGCTGGTGGGTGAATCCGGCTCGGGTAAATCGATGTCTGCCCGCGCCCTGATGGGGCTGGTACGTAAGCCCGGCATGGTGAGCGCCCGGCAACTTAACGTGCTGGGCAACGATCTGCTGACTCTGAACGCCCGCCGCTGGCAAGCGCTGCGCGGCAACGGGATTGCGATGGTTTTGCAGGACCCGCGCTACGCGCTCAATCCGGTGAAAAGCGTTGCCGCTCAGCTTGACGAGGCGCTCACGCTGCATCAGCGCCTGCCCCGTTCAGAACGCGTGGCGCGCATTCACGACATCATTCGCGCTGTCGGACTGAGCGAACATGTGCTTCAGCGTTATCCCGGCGAACTTTCCGGCGGCATGGGCCAGCGGGTGATGATTGCGATTGCGCTCATCAACAACCCGCAGGTGCTGATTGCCGACGAACCGACCTCAGCGCTGGACGCTCGCCTGCGCAACCAGATCCTCGAACTGCTGGTGCAGCAGTGTGAAGCGCGCCAGATGGCGATGCTGTTAATCAGCCATGACCTGCCGCTGGTGGCGGAACACTGCGACCGCGTGCTGGTGATGTATCAGGGCGAAAAGGTTGATGAGATGGCGGCAAGCCAACTCCCTCAGGCAACGCATCCGTATACGCGCACCCTGTGGACCTGCAGGCCAAATGCCAATACCTTTGGGCAGATGCTGCCGACGCTCGACCGTTCGCAGCCGTGGAAGGAGGCGAACGATGGCGCTCGTTGAGGTTAACCAGGTTCAGGTCACCTTCGGGGAAAAGACGGCGGTCTCTGCCGCCAGCTTTACCATCGCGAAAGGCGAAACCTTCAGCCTGATCGGGGAATCCGGCTGCGGGAAATCGACCCTTCTGCGCGTGCTGGCGGGGCTGCAGCGCGAGTGGCGCGGGAACATTACGCTACTGGGAGAGACGTTAACGCCCGGGCGACGTTTTCAAGGCACGCTGCGTCGCAACGTGCAGATGGTGTTTCAGGATCCGTGGGCGTCTTTGCACCCGAACCACACCATTGCACGCACGCTGTCGGAGCCGTTGAACATCCATGGCGAAACGCAGATTGCGGAAAAGGTGGCGGATGCGCTTAAACAGGTGGGCCTGTCTGCCGATGCGGGGAAACGTTATCCGCACCAGCTTTCCGGCGGCCAGCGTCAGCGCGTGGCGATTGCCCGTGCGCTGCTGTTGCGCCCGCAGCTTCTGCTGCTGGATGAACCGACCTCGGCACTGGATATGTCCGTGCAGGCGGAAATTCTGAACCTGCTCAACCGCCTGAAAGCCGCCCACGACATGACCTATCTTCTGGTGAGCCACGATGCGGACGTGATTGCCCATATGTCCGACCGGGCGGCATTTATGGCACACGGGGAGATCCAGAAGGTGTTTGATCGGGAGGCGATGTTACGGGGCGAGCACAGGATGGGGTAAACGGGTGCGGCTGTGCCCGGTGGCGCGATGCTTACCGGGCCTACGTTTCGTGCCGCGTTGAGGGTTTTTCGTAGGCCGGGTAAGGCATCGCCGCCACCCGGCAACAAATCACTTCAGCAGCTTGACCGTAGCGTCAATGTCAATTTCATCTTCGGTAAAGATCAGCGTCGTGTTCTGGAAGGTCGTGATCGCCAGCTTCTTCACGGCGCGCATTTCACCCGATTTTACCTCGGATTTCGGTTTAATGCTGTTCATCAGCAGACCCACCGACAGCACCGCGTTTTCTTTGTCGATTTTGGTTTCAACCGGCTCTTCTTCGCTGAACACCACGAAGGATTTGATCGAGGTGAGCTTCACGCGCTCGCCCGCAATATAGAGGTGTTTACTCTCGGGGATCACCTTCACCGCATAGGCGGAAAGGCCTTTGTTATTCGTCGTCGGTTCGAACGTCACCGCCGCATCTTTCTTAATCAGATCAGGGTTGGCGACCTTAATCACATGAAAATAGCGGTTATCGCCGTTTTCATCTTTGATAAATCCAAAGCCTTTATCTTTAAACCACGTTGTGATTGTTCCGTTCATCGCTGTTACCGCCTGTCAGATCGTAATGACTAAAGTTTTGCAGCGCGCAGTGTAATGCACAATGGCTAAGGAGACAAAAAAAAGCCCCTGCACGGGAGCAGGGGAAAACTCATGTCAGAGCTTATTAGTATTTAGTTGAACACCATCCCACCATCAATCAATAAGGATTGCCCGGTCATGTAATCAGAATCCGGCCCGGCAAGGTATGAAACGCAGGCGGCGACATCTTCCGGCTCGGACAAACGACCCAGCGTGATGCGTTTGGCAAAAGTTTCCGTCCCGTAGCCAAGCGGTTTGCCCGCCGCCTCGGAGACCTGACGGTCGATTTCTGCCCACATCGGCGTTTTGACGATGCCCGGGCAATAGGCGTTAACGGTGATGCCCAGCGGAGCAAGGTCTCGCGCTGCGGTCTGGGTTAAGCCGCGAACCGCGAACTTGCTGGAGCTGTACACGGCCAGTTCCGGGTTGCCGGTGTGGCCTGCCTGGGAGCAGGCGTTGATGATCTTCCCGCCGTGCCCCTCTTTGCGGAACGCGTCGATGGCAGCCTGAATACCCCAGATCACCCCTTTCACGTTGATGTTGTAGACCTTGTCGACAATCTCTGGCGTGATGGATTCGATAGGCGTGGACGGCGCAATCCCGGCGTTATTAACGATGACGTTAAATCCGCCCAGCGCGGTGCGCGCTTTTTCCACCGCCGCAAACACCTGCTCGCGGTCAGAGACATCCACCTTCACGGCGACAGCCTTGCCGCCGTTGCGGATGATTTCATCGGCGACGGCTCTTGCCGTCTCATCGTTATAGTCGGCAATGGCAACGGCAAAGCCATCCTTCACCAGGCGCAGCGCAATCGCTTTACCAATCCCCTGGCCTGAGCCGGTTACGAGAGCAACTTTTTGCATTTCTCTGTCCTTATATTGAGTCACAAAATCTGGCTGAGATGGAGCTGGCCCATCAGCAGCGGGTTATCGCTGTAGTCGACGGGAATGGCCACCACGGCCGGGCCATCGACATCCATCGCCGCGCGCAGCGTCGGTTCGAGCGCTTCAGCACTCTCCACGGCAAAGCCTTTCGCGCCGAAGGCATCGGCATAGACTTTGAAATCGACCGGGCCGAACTCGACGCCGGAAAGGCGCTGGTATTTTTTCTCTTCCTGGATCGCCACCATGTTGTAGCCGTTATCCACCCAGATGATGTGCAGCACGTTGGCGTTGAGGCGCACCGCGGTTTCCAGCTCCATGCTCGACTGCAGGAAGCCACCGTCACCGGAGACCGATACCACCTTGCGGCCCGGGTTCACCAGCCAGGCACCAATCGCCCACGGCAGGGCAACGCCCATGGTTTGCTGGCCGTTGGAGATCATCATCTGACGCGCGCGGAAGCTGTAAAGGTAGCGGGCGATCCAGATGTGGAAGCTGCCCATATCGACGGTCAGGGTCACGTCGTTATTGACGATGTCCTGCATGGCGCGCACGATGCGCAGCGGGTGCAGAGCAAACTGGTTGAGTGAGGCGCCGCGACGATCGAGCAGATCCCGCTGATGCTGACGATCGACCAGGATTTCAGAGGCGCGCTGGCTCAGCTCCAGCTTATGCTCGATCCGGCTGGCAAGCAGGTTCAGCGTTCCGGCGATATCCCCCACCAGCTCAAGATCCGGCACGTAGTTACGCTCTTCATAGGCAGGCAGCACGTCAATGTGCACCAGCGTGGCGTCGCCGCTGTTCCACATAGACGGCTCGTACTCCACCGGGCTGTAGCCGATGCAGATAATCAGATCCGCCAGATGCAGCAGCCGGTCGCCCGCCTGGTTATTGAACAGACCGACGCGCCCGGCAAAGCGGGTAAAGTTCTCCTGGTTCACCGCCCCGGCGGCCTGATAGGTGCTGGTGACAGGGATACGGCTTTTCTCCAGCAGCTTACGCAGGGCATCGCTGTTCGCGGGCTGGCTGGCCATCAGGCCAAGTAAAATGACCGGGTTTTTAGCGTTTTCGATAAGCTTCGCCACGTCGTTAATCGCAGACTCCGGTGCCGGACCCATCAGCGCCGCACCGCTGGTGGGTAAAATCGCCCCCGTCGCAGGCTGGTCGACGATATCCTGCGGCAGGCTGACGAACGCGCCCCCCGGCCTGCCGTGCTCGGCAGCGCGAAACGCGTTCGATACCACCTCGGCAATCGCGTCCGGCGAGCTGACTTCAACGGCATATTTGGTCACCGGGCTGAACATGGCGACGGTGTCCATGCTCTGGTGCACCAGCTTCGCTTTATCCGCGCGTTTGACCGCCCCGCCCAGGGCGACCACCGGGTCGCCCTCGCTGTTGGCGGTGGCAATGCCGGTGATCAGATTGGAACAGCCGGGACCGGAGGTCACCAGCGCCACCCCGGCTTTACCGGTCAACCGCCCTACCGCTGCCGCCATAAACGCCGCATTCGCTTCGTGACGCACGGGAATGATCTCGATGGAGGAGTCCAGCAGGGAGTCAAACACTTTGTCGATTTTCGCCCCCGGGATCCCGAACACCTGCTTCACGCCCTGCGCTTCCAGCTGGCCGACAACCATATCGGCGCCATGCGCCCACTGACGTGACTGTTTCTCACTGTTCACGGTAGTTCTCCTGTTAGTTTTCGACGGAACGGATCGCTGCATCCAGATTGCTGGGGTGAAGGTTGGCCTGTAAAAATGCGCTGTCGGCGGGCAGGTCAATCATGAGCTTGTGAATTTCGCCGAAGGTGAGCACACCGCTCTCAAGCTGATAGTCGAGCAGGTGTCCCCCGCCCTGACGGTCGTCAGTAATAAAATGCTCGTGATAACCGGCCACGTTAATGCCCTGCATATGCTGTGGGGTGCGGAACCCGACCAGCACGCCCTCGCGCTGGTTGAAGCGGAACACCGGCTGGTCATCCAGCACGTCGGTCATCGCCCGGTACGGCGGCGTCTGGCGCGGTACGGTGCGGGTGTGGGCGTGGCGGAAATTACCGTCGATACGCAACGCACAGAACAGGTTATCGGACGGGATTTGCTGGTCGATCACATCGTGGATCTGCTGACGGCTGACCGGCGTATCAAAGGTTTTACGGTACTGCGGCTGAAACCAGGTCATCACCGCGAACGGCGTTTTCTGCTCCGGCTTCGCGGCCCGGGCGCTGCCGTCGGCACGCAGCTGGTATACCTGGCTGCTGAAGGCAATCATTTCGCCATCCAGTTCGTTGAACGTACCCAGGCCAAAATCACCGTGTGCCAGCAGATCGGCGATGGTGGTCTCACCTTCGTATACGCCGCTTAGCAGGGCGCTCATTAGCGATGTTTGATAGATCACGCTGTCAGGATGCTGGGCGGAGAACCCACGCAGGGTCTCGCACAAGCTGGCCTCACAGTCGCAGGCAGATGAATGCATCATCATGCTCGTCCTCTTCAACTTTATTTAGAAAGGTTAAATAAATGTTGACCCGATTCAGCAGAGAGTTCCAATATAGAAACCATGCTGGTTTGAGACGTTTTAGATATGGAACTTCGTTATCTGCGGTATTTTGTCGCGGTTGCACGCGAGCGACACTTCACCAAAGCAGCCAAAGCGCTGGGCATTTCACAGCCACCTCTGAGTCAGCAGATCAAACGGCTCGAAGAGGAAGTGGGCACCCCTCTGTTCAGGCGTCTGACGCGGGGCGTAGAGCTGACCGAGGCGGGAGAAGCCTTCTATGAGGACGCCTGTAAGATCCTGGCGCTGAGCGACGCCGCGCTGGAGAAAGCGCGCGGCATCGCGCGCGGGCTGAACGGCAGCCTGTCGATAGGCATCACCAGCTCCGACGCTTTTCATCCTCAGATTTTCGCGCTAATCCGTCAGTTTCAGGTGCAGAACATGGCGGTGCAGGTTCATCAGGTGGAAGCCAATATGTCGTCGCTGACGACGATGCTGGCGGACGGTGAACTGGATATCGCCTTCGTGCGCCTGCCGTGCGAAAGCAGCAAGATGTTTGAAATCAAAATTCTCGACCGCGAGCCGATGGTGGTGGCGCTGCATCGCGACCATCCGCTGGCGGAGAGCGATTCGCTGGCCTTAGAGCAGCTGCGGGATACACCGGTGGTGCTGTTCCCGCAGGAGGTCGCGCCGGGATTGTATGACAGGGTTTACAGCTACTGCGAGCGGGCCGGAATCGACGTGCAGCACGCGCTGCAGGCGTCACAGCTTTCATCTTCGCTGAGCATGGTTTCCGCGGGCGGCGGATTCGCGCTGGTGCCGAAATCGATGGCGGCCATTTCTCCGCCGAATGTCACCTATCATGCGTTGAACTCACCGGAACTTTATACCGATATCGCGCTCTGCTGGCGTCGGTTTGAGCGTTCGCGGACAGTGAAGCGGTTTTTGACGATGATGAGTGAGGGGTAGCGGCTGTATAGGTTTTTGTAGGCCGGGTAAGGCGTAGCCACCACCCGGCAACATAGACTCCGTCGTTAAATCCAGACGTCGTTTTCTGCGGTGCGATCCCCGCCTTCGTGTCCGGTATTCAGGACCCCACAAGGTTCTATCATCATCATTTTTACCGTTGTTTCAGCAGACGTTTTATGTTCAACGCCTTTTGGCACAACGTACATTTCCCCTGGATTGACGAGCACATGTCCGTCACGAAAATCAATACGTAACACACCCTCAACTACGATGAATGCTTCATCGGTTTCCGGGTGCGCGTGCCATATAAAATCACCCGATATTTTGACGATTTTAAACTGATAGTCGTTCATCTGGGCGATGACTTTCGGCTGCCAGTGTGCGTCGAAGAGAGAAAACTTATTTTCCAGATTAACAGGTTGATACATGGTGACATTCCCTATGGTTGAGAAACGTCCAGGATAGAATAAGGTCGGAGTGCCGGTCTTGAACGATCGTGCAAGTCAGGCAGGGTTACCTTTGATGAATTTTTGCCAACGCCCCGGTGACATACCCAACGTTTTGATGAACTGACGAGTCATGTGGCTTTGATCTGAAAATCCCGAAGCAACGGCAGCCTCAGCAAGCGACAGGCCCGCCTGAATCAGGCGCCGACAGTACTCAAGACGACGCATGGTCACATAGCGATAAGGACTCGTTCCATAAAGCGCACGGAAGTCCCGACTCAGGCTCCAGCGATCTCTGCCACTTACGGCGGATAAGGTATCCAGCGTAATGTTCTGAATGAATTCAGTGTGTATATATTCGCGCGCGCGTTCTGCGGAGTGATAATCCACGCAATTCCGGCGAAAACGTTGCCCTCCCACAACGGCCAGCGTGTGGGCGAGATCGTAGAGCGCATCGTCTTCTTCCAGCGTATCGAAAGATTCTTCTGGCGCTTTTAACAGCGGTTCGGTCGCTGCAAAAAGCCGGGGATCGGATGAAATGCCGCCGGGAATAAACGGCAAAGGCTTTCCGCCCAGGATTTTTTGAATTAACGCCGGATCGATATACAGCATCCGATACTGGAATCCGTCGTTCGTTCCCGCCTCTCCGTCATGTATTTCGTCAGGGTGCAGGACCATTGTCCCGCCCGGCAAGCTATGTTGTTTACTCCCCCGATAGTGAAAACTCTGCACCCCGGATAAGGTCCGTCCTATGGCGTAAGTGTCATGACGATGCGGCTCATAGCCATGTCCGCTGAAATACGCCTCTATGCGCTCTATTTTTCCGGGTTGTTGCGCCAGTCTGACCCAGTCTTTGTTGGCTTTTGCATTCGACATAGCTGACACCTGATGCCCAGTGAGGGTGAAACAACACCATAAACGCATCGAGTGGAGTTTGGAAAGTCGTTGTAGGCATCGCGGGGTCGGAGAGCACCCTCTCAGCGCAGGGCAATCAGATGCACAGTGACAGGATGCTAACGCATCCTGGCTCCCCATCCTCACTAGACTCCTGCTTCAGGCATTACTCCATGCGGCGGAATACGCAGAACTAGACTTTCGCCTCCGCACGCATTGCGGCCTGCACTGCGGGGCGGGTACTGATTTTTTCTCTGAATGCCAGTAGTGCTGGCCAGTCGTTCAGTTCAATTGAGAAGAACGTGCACCATCCCAGCACGGTGAAAAGATAGGCATCCGCCACGCTGAACGACGAGCCTGTCAGATAAGCGTTTGCGGAAAGCGTCTCCTGAAGAAAACAGAACCGCCTGAACAGCTTCTCACGAAAAATGGATTTGACCTCTTCGGGCAGCTGGCGGTTAAAAAGAGGTGCCGATCCCGCGTGTATTTCGCTGGTGATAAAGTTAAGCCATTCCTGAAGCCGCACTCGCTCCCAGCTGTCTGCTCGCGGTGCCAGCCCGCTTTCTGGCTTGAGGTCTGCAAGATACTGCAAAATGGCTGGCCCCTCGGTCAGGATTTTCCCGTCATCCAGTTCAAGCGCGGCGACATAACCTTTGGGGTTGATGGTCAGGAAGTCGCGCCCGTCAGCGGTAAGCTTGCTTCTGTTATCTACTTTAACCAGTTCGAACTCAATCGCCAGTTCGCGAAGCACAATATGGGGTGAAAGTGAACAGGTGTCCGGGGCGTAATAGAGTTTCATAATCTCTCCGTTAAAGCTGTGAGGGGTGACACTTCGGTTTGAATACACTGTGCTTAAAGCCGCCTTCGCTGTAAAATTAATGATCCATAAATAAGCCATTAGCTGAGCTACTGATAAATATGATGAATCTTTTACACTGGCGCTTACTGGTTGCCGTGGCCGATGCCAGTAATATTTCGCGTGCCGCTGAAGAGGTCGGCATGACGCAATCGGGTGCCAGCCAGGCGATCGCTCAGTTAGAGGCTTCATTAGGATTTGCGGTATTCACGCGTGAGCGACGCCACGTCGGCGTGACTGCCCAGGGTGAACGGGTGGTCAAAGAAGCAAGGAGCATGCTGGCGCGGCTGGACGCCATCCGCGTACTCGCGGATAAGAGCCGGGGGCTGAGTGGCGGGCGCATTCGTCTTGCCAGTTTTCCCTCGGTGACAGCCACATTTTTGCCAGGACTGCTGCGCGACTTTAAGCGCCTGCATCCTGAAATTGAGGTGGTCGTACTCGAAGGAACGGACCAGGAGGTCGAAGAGTGGCTGGCGGCAGATACGGTTGATGTGGGTGTGGTCATGAACCCTGTTCCCGGACGTGCTGAAGCGATCTTAGGACAAGATGCATGGGTCGCGGTGTTGTCGGCCAGTCACCGTCAGGCTCGCTATGTACGTTCGCGCGGCATCACGCTTGAGGAACTGGCGGACCAGCCCTTCGTGCTCGCCACGGGCGGTTGTGCCGTCAACGGAGAAAGCCTGATGGAACAGGCTGGTTTGCAGCTGTCTGATGTACGTGTGACCGTCCGCGACTGGATCAGCGCCTGCTTGCTGGTACGCGAAGGCATGGGCGTCACGCTGATACCAGAATCCGCCCTGCCTGGTGAATTACGCGGGTTGTGCGTCGTGCCCGTGACGCCTTCACTCTGCCGGGAATTTGGGCTGGTTTGTTCGGCGGCGGGAAAATCTTCCCAGGCAACGCAGGCGTTATTAGAAGGGTTGCTCAAAATGAAAAGATCTGCGTGAAGGCGTAACCGCGGTGCAAACAGTTCCCGGCGGCGCTGCGCTTGCGCGGGCCCACGGTTCGTGTCGCGGGTAAGCTGATTGGCGGCGTTGTAGGCCGGGTAAGGCGTAGCCGCCACCCGGCAATGCTGCTCTGGAAGCCGCCTCGCAAACCTGCAAGCAACCTTATGTAATCCAGGTGTATCGCTTTTCTTCCCTTCTTCGCGGTTTTAAAGTGCCTGCGTTGCGGCGCATCCGTAACCGGGCGTAGGAACCCGTTAGCATAACATGACTTATTTTGGACAAAGAGGATGCTAAATGGCTACTACCCCTGAAGTTTCTTACGCGTTCTGTGAAGAAAGCGCAGTTCATCACCTTATCAATACTTCAATTTCCGATTCTGCGGATCTCTTTGAATTGGTCGATGCCTGTACCGCTTATGTCAGCGTGCTGGTGGACACTGACGACGCGGTGACGGTTAAAACGCTCTGCAAGCGATTACTGGCTGCGTTGAAGCGGCTGCGGAAGTGCTGTGATGCTGAACTGCCGTCGTATCTGGTTGAACAGTTGATCGCAGGGGAAAAGATGACCTCCTGCGTGCCGGATTGCTGGCAGGAGACGACGCTACAAGTGGACTATGCCGTCGCGTTAACGCTGGCGTTGGCGGGCGAGACACTGCCTATGAGCGTGGCGAAAGAACTCACGGGGCTGCTGCATGATATGGTCTGGCTGTTGGCGGAGTTTGTGAAGGAGCCTTATATTACGGCGCATTGAGGCGGATGATGAAGGGCCGGGTTCTGCTTGATGAAAAACAGGATGTCGTCCTTACGCAAAATGCAATTTTGTTTGTTGAATGTCTGATAAGAGCGAGGAGCGGAACTATGGCAGTTCAATAGTAACGCCCGCCCCTCCATCCTACTGTGGAGTGCAATTTATGGATAAAATCGTTTTCCGTGACTTAGCTTCTGGAGGGGTCATTTCCTCGCTTTCGCTGATATTGAAGCTCCATGAACCAACATCTTTGGCTCTCGAAAACAACAATTCACCTTCATATCCTAGATCGTCAGTACCGGCGATTATGACCATCCCACTCAACGTTCTCTGGTATGCATTTTCAAAAACACGCCCTTCATAAACAATAGTTGCCCGTTCTTTGTCGAAGATGACCTCTTTGTCGCCCTCACAACGCATTACTGACTTGGCTTGTAATACACAGGAATACCCTAAAAGAATCAATATCAGCAGTCTTTTCATTCTTTATTTTCTACATACATGATTAAGGGGATGAATTCTAATAAATTCATTAAGTTAATATAGCACCAACTGACATGCTGGGCGACAGCAGATAACACAATGGAGCTTCTTATTTCTTCCAGTGAAATGGCCAACGAAACCAAACCGCATTATAAGGTATGTTTCATGAACTACAAACGCCCGCTCCCAACACGGAGCGGACGAACTGACCCAGCAAAAGGTCCGCGAGGAGCGGACATGGACATGAGGATGCTGATAATATTTCCCCCAGTGAATTACTGTTTCCGACAGGGGTTCGAATGAAATACCAAACGTCATTGCAGAAAATATTGTCAGATGACCCTGTAAGAATGCAGATCCTATATGCAGTTCGAGAACTGGAACTCAATGATGGTTGGATTGGAGCGGGATTTGTACGAGACGCTGTTTGGGATCACTTACATGGGTATGGGTTAAGTCCTGTTTCTGGTGATGTAGATGTCGTCTGGTTTGACTGTGAGTACTGCAACCCAGACCATGATCGCTACCTGGAAGACAGGCTTAGGCAACAATTACCTTCGTTAGACTGGTCGGTGAAGAATCAAGCCAGAATGCATCAACGTAATGGTGATCATCCCTATACCTCAACGGGAAATGCTCTACTGCACTGGCCTGAAACAGCTACGGCCGTAGCTGTCAGATTGGGGAAGGAAGGTCTCGATATCGCCGCACCTTATGGACTTTCTGACTTATTTGAACTGCGTTTACGACCGACTCCTGCATTTGAACGTGAAAAGCTGGACTCTTTTAAACAACGAGTCACTGCAAAGCAATGGTTGGAACGTTATCCCAGGTTACAGCTCATCGTTTCCTTATAACCACAATATACACATATCTCGTTTCTTGCGGTTCGATTGTATGATTGACAGTCCGCTACTGGCACAAAGCGGACATATCTATCACAGTCACCTCATTCAGTGTTTGTACTCTGGCCACCAGACAATTTCCAAATCAAGCAGTCGCCGCAAACGATCTTTATCGGGTACTAAAAATGGAGCACTACCGACACCAGACTATATGCGAAAGCGCTTCTCCAACCTGGACAGGATAAAGTATCGGGAAAACGGGCAGGTCATCGATATAGGTGGCTGGCCTTTACGGATAATGTTTTTGCTGATTTTGAGCGGGGAAAGATCGTCATCAAACACATCAGCACACACGCAGAGTGTGACAAGCTCACGGACCTCTACCGCAGAACGAAAGAATGAATTATGCAGCAGCCATCAAAGCGGCAAATGATCTGACAAACGAGCTCCCTTTCCTGGGATCAAGCCCGTCACGACAAGATTATGAGGATGCGCTGACACTTGTGGAGTATCTGATTGAGCATGACCCCGATAGCCCGCTGGTAGAATTGCACAGCCAAAATCGATAAGTACGAAAACGAGTCCCCGGAGTTTGCAGAATTTAACGCGCGCGCTGCCAGCATTCCGTCAGGTGTTGCGCTGCTGAGAACGCTGATGGATCAGTACCAACTCACTCAGAGCGACTTTGAGAACGAGATTGGCAAGAAGTCTCTGGTGAGTCGGATCCTCAACGGACAGCGCACGTTAACGCTGGATCATATGCGCGCGCTGGCGAAGCGTTTTGGATTGCCAGTGAGCGCGTTTGTGGGGAATTGATCGAAAGCAGGTTAAGGTGACAGGGAATTAATGAAGACATCGTAACGCTTCCCCACTCCCTTTTCCTGGTAATTGTCTGCGGCACACCATCTGTTACTCTGGCTGAACTCAAGGAGTGACAAGGATAAGAGATGCTGAACCCAGGATTCGTTACCCGCAAAGCGCTTGCTAACTGGCAGGATGTTCCCGCTTTTCTCCCCCAGTTCCAGTTTCATGAAAAACACCAAATGGTCATCCACACTTCCCACCCTGAAAATATTCTGCCGTTGATTGCAAACTTTGACATTCGTCAGGATGCCGTGATTCGGCGGTTAATGTCTTTGCGGCAAATACCGAAAAAATTATTACGGAATAAACAGGCCGGGTCGATGAGTAACTTTGGGTTGCACAGTTTTACCCTTTTGACCCAATCAGCGTCAGAGATCTGTTACGGGTTAAGAGGACAATTCTGGCGTACAGATTTCAACCTTGAAAACATGCCAGATGCCAGCGCTTTTCAGACGCCAGTCGCTGCGGGTAAAGCAAAGCTGCTGCTGCGCTATCAGGTAACGGAACGCGCACCAGGCCAACATGAGCTCTCCACGGAAACCTTTGTTTATTGTCCCGACAGAAGCACTCAGCTAAAAATGACAGCTTACTGGCTGGTCATTCGGGCAGGCAGCGGCTGGATCCGTAAAAGAACGCTGAAGGCACTTAAGTCGAATATTGAAGGGCTGGAGTGAGATGCTAACGAAAACGTTACAGCGTTTATCAGCAACGCTAATGCCATTTGGACTCAAACCGCCAGCTGATTGTAAATAACCTTCTTATACGTTGAGATCATCACAGATGGCATGTATCGCTTGCGCCTTAAGCCAATTGGGTACAATACGTTATGGAAGATACTGAAAATGGATTTTAGATTTAGATTAATTACAGCAGAAGATCGCCCTTTTATGGTGCAGATGCTTTATGAAGCAACGATAGCCTCTGAACAAACATTTGACATAGATAACATTGAAAATTCTCCCCACTCATATGCATATATAGAAAATTTCCCTGAGGCGGGCGAGGTGGGTATTATTGCGGAATCCACAGATGGAACTCCAGCAGGGGCTGCCTGGCTCAGGAATTTCCCCGAAGGGGACAAACCTGGGATTTCGGGTCCTGAGTTAACGATTGCTATTGCTCCGTCATATCGCCGACAATACCTGGCTAAACGTATAATGGCGCAACTTTATCAGGCAGCCAATGCGTTAAATATTAAAACGCTGAAGCTGGGTGTTTATCAAAAAAACTTGCCTGCCCTTGCGTTTTATAAAAACGATGGCTGGGAGCCAGATGTTATCTTTGGCGATTACGTGATGATGAAGCGCGCTATTTAATCGGCGCTTATTAAAAAGAATTCCGTCGAGGTAATGCCCACTGTCGAGCACGACCCCGACATTAACGCTGGAGCATATGCGCGCGCTGGCGAAGCGTTTTGGCGTGCCGGTAGGGACATTTGTGGGGAATTGATTAGGATGGAATTCAACCAGGTGTTAAGAAAAAAGTGACGCAGCTATTCTTTTCGCCGTTGAAGTTGGCTCAACAATTGTGCCATCTGCACGAAACGGCTCTGCATAACCATAAATAATATTAGGTTATGCATCAGTTCTTTGAGGCAAAGCTGTTATCGGATATGAAAATTTAATAGTTACCATACCCTATTAATAAACCCGGCATAAGCCGGGTTATAAATCTATAAAATCTAAAATTAATGACTGAACTTAAATATTTAAGCCAGACTCTGACTTTGAGTTTCCAAAAAGAAAACCTCACCACCGATAATTTTAGAAACAGCCTCTTTACTTTCATGCAAATAATTCTTCTAAAAATTCCGAGAACGAATCATCGACCAACTCAACCTCTTTATAATCCATCAGAAAAATAATCACTTTCCCTAATGAATCATCAGATTTGAGAGATAATAGAAAAGTGTTCCCCCCGTCATCATAAGCAAAAGGAACCATATTCCTTAACTCGCCAAATGACTCGATAAGGTCATGATAGAGTTGCTCAATTGGCAGGTCACCATATTTTATAGGGTTAAAACCGCCAAGTATAAAAGGATTACCCTCTTCATTATTGTGAGGATATCCACCATTATTTTTAAGATAAAAATCAAGAAATGATGAAGGAAGATGATAATCAAAGTACGCATTGAACGCGTTTATTTCGTCTACAGTCAGTTTCTTTTCTGAATCAGTAAGGTACATTAGCATTTTCCTCCAACTGATCTGCGGGTACGGTTTCTGGCTGGATGGATATAGGCATTTCCAGTGGCAGCTTTGTACTGACTTACGCCACCAGTATGCGAAATTACCTGATGAGCACTTTGTTTAACCAATTGCATAGTCCCTTTGTTAGTTTCAGGATTATAATCATCAAGATGATGCCAAACATAAACACTTGGCGTAGTTTTTTGATTCAATCCAGCCTCTGTATTTGCAGCATGTAAATCTTGCAAATAATCTCCGGTATATTCAATATAAACAACAGGATTAATGCCAGCTTTATTATACAAGTCATTACTTCCCGAATAATCCAGCCCACCTGTAGGGGTTTGATCAACAGTACTGTATCCACGCTCACTAAGCTTAGCGATTGGATCGATGGCAAGACCCAGCAGCTCAATCCATCCCCAAGGATTAGCTGCATAATGATAAAGGTTTCATCCACCATTCAACCAAAACTGATCCTGTACAATAAACCGACCGCCCTGTAGGTCATAGCAGCGAAACAGGTTATAGTACGGTCCAGATTCACCGTCAGCTTATAGCCCGGCATAGCGAAACGGCTGATGTGTTTCACAATCCGTGAGAATCCTTCGCTCTGATGATGTACCTCGCAGCATTCGTCAGTTATCACGAAATCGATTTGGCCTCTTAGGGAAGTAAGAGGTTGAAAAGAGTTGTAGTTAAAGCGTGATTCTAAGATGAATATTGATTTTATCTGGAATCGGTCTTTTCACCCTTTAGTAATGCGTTTATTCACTATGTCATTCACATAATGTTCAATCGAAATATTGTGCTCCCGATTAATCTGAGAAATGAATGCGCTAAGATGCTCTTGCGATGCATGAAGGGTAGTGGCAATAAGGTTATCAAAATCGTTCTGAGTAAATCGTTTGTGTCCCTTCAACGTCGAGTGCTGAAGCAGAGTGTGTGCGGTCACTTCCATGACGGCCCGCCGGTAATGATCGGACAGCAGGACGTCAAGATCGGTCTGACGAATATCAAACTTAAAATAAAAGCTGACAAATCCAGATTCAACAGGTAATGAATAAATCAGTTTGTCGCCTAATTGCTCAACGTAAGGTTCATATCCTTCTCCCATTACTCGCGTAGTCTGCATAGAATCCCTCTCCTTTCATTCATGATGATTAATTCAATTAAATAAATACACAGCATAACCATTTTAATTCTTGCATAAAATATCTGTAAGAATCAGAGAGAGCACCCCTTTGAAAAAAAATAATATTATCGCTGACTCTCTTTTGAACGAAAACAATTTACCCATAAAAATAATTATAAAACGCATTAAAACTTTCATTACCGATAAGAGGCACAATTCTTTTCCGCAACTCATCAATAAAATCATCTTTTACTTCGTCATTATCATCTGCTATATCAAAGATATCATATTGACCATATACCAAATCAATAAGCTCAGCCAATGAAAATATAAATCCAGAGAGACTACAAGCTATTTTAAATGGTTCAATTACATCATAACTTGCATAAATAGGGGTATTCCCTTCATCGACAACCGCAATTATAGGTTTACCTCCACCTAAATCATCACCAATAACAAGGTAATTTTTTAGTAAGTACTCATAACCATTTTGAGCCTTTAAGAGCTCACTGACTGAGTGAAGTTTAATTGGCGCGAAGCCTGTTTCAATCTTTAATTTTTCAGGATTATAATTTTCATATAAAAATTCCACCTCTGTCGAACGAGGTAAGTTGGACGGGAAGGCATTGTCCAGATCTTTGACGGTTCTGAAACTCCCTGACAGCGAGTATTTATTGCAAATGACAATAAGTTGTTTAAATGCTTTTTCAATCTCATCCACCATTGTCTCAAACGCACAATCTTTGAGGTTTATTTTTTATACTTTGCAAAGCAAGTAGTTAATGATAAAATAATATATCCCATTGAACTTTAATTTAAATGAATTATTATAATCCGGGAAAATATTTCCCCGGACCATTTTGGCTAATTTAAATCATACTCACATTAATAAATAGGGTCTGCAAAATCTATTCCTTTCACATTACTCTTAGAAAGGAACTCTTTAAATTCATTTGAAATAATTATGCAAGATTTATATTCACTACATCTTGCCATACTAAAATCTTCAATAACATTTTCTTTGAAGACTATTTTACTAAACTTCCTTGGACCATGAGGTAAATAACTTAATATAGGTTGACTTTCTGAAGCTTCCATATCAATGCATGAAACCTCTCTTAGTATATTAATTATTTTATACCCTTGATATTGGGTTTCATTTATAGATACAGTTGCGTCAATAAGTTGAACATCAGTCCGAAAAACATCGTGGCAAGAAATTAGTGATGCTAGTCTGGGTGATATGAATATAGGCCCATCACTATAATAAAAATCATATGCAAGCAGTGCCTTCTCACTCACCTTAGATTTTAATTTAAAAAAATACCCCTCGTTAATTTCAATTGATTTACATTGCGAGAAAGCACTTCCAGATATGTCAGGGTGCTGGTATTCAAACCAATAACTATTGGGGTAATCAGAAGCAATTCGTAGTTCATACATACTTAGCACCTCGCTTTTCTAACCGAGTTTTTGTTAAGAATAGTTTTTCCACCGCGTAAATCGGCACGTTCATTTTTTATAATTTCACTAACAGCTTGTTTATACTCTGCTTGTTTCCAGCCGTTTTCCTTCCCATATTCATATATAGCATCCATCTGGTCACCTATATTTTTTGTATAAACAGGGTGAGACCCACTATGGATTGTTCTTGTCGGATGGTAATCAGCTGACTTAGGTAAATAAATAACATTTTTAATATCATGGATATTAAAATCAGCCGCTTTTATTAAATCATGGCCTTTTAACTGTTGTGGAATAATATGATGCTTTTGGAAACCAGTAATACTCGGCATCGTGTTATAGGTCAGCAATCCCAGCGGATCGATCCACCCCAACGGATTCGGCGCATACTGATAAAGGTTCCACCCGCCATTCAGCCCAATCGGATCCTGCACAATAAACCGCCCGACCTGCGGGTCGTAGTAGCGGAACAGGTTATAATGCAGCCCCGTTTCACCGTCAGCATACTGCCCGGCATAGCGAAGCGGCTGATGCGCCATCGCCGTGCGATTCACAAGCCGTGAGAACCCTTCGCTCTGATGACGTACCTCGCCAAAGCTGCCGTACTGGCCGCTCCAGCGCACCGCGCCGCGCTCGTCGGTCACTTCCAGCGGCGCGCCGTTCAGGTCGGTGTTGAACCAGTAAATCTCACCGCTGTTCTGGTCACGAAGATGATCCACCCGCGCCAGCGGGCTCCAGGCTTCATTCGGGTCGTAGATATAGGTGTTGCACAGCCCGCTCTCCTGCTGCTCCTGCAGCAGGCGGTAGCCCTGCCACAGGAAGCGCGTTTCGGTGGAGCCGTGCGTCGTAGTGACGATTTTACGCGTGCGGCGGCCCAGCGCGTCGTAGTGATAGCGCGCCTCAAACCGCCCTTCCGGGCCGGTTCCGCGGGCGGATACCAACCGGTTCTCGGAGTCATACGCATAATGGTGTTCATACAGCCCGTTGCGGCGGCTGACCAGGTTGCCCCAGTGGTCGTATTTCATAAACAGCGCCTGCCAGTGCTGCAGGCGGTTATCCGTGACCGGTACCGCATCATCATTGGCGGCGAGGTTATCCGCGGCGTCATAGCTGAACTGCGCGCGGCTGTGCCCCTGTCGGGCCTCGTAGTGCTTCAGCAGACGACCTTCGGCGTCGTAGCCGTAATCTACCTCACCGCGCAGGGTGTCGCTGACGCCGGAAAGCTCACCGCGCGCGGTGTAGCGATACAGCCGTTCCAGGAGCGCCTTCTCCGGCAGGGTCACGTCCGTGTTCAGCTCACTGCGCTGAAGGGTCCGTCTGCCGAGGCTGTCATACTGACGGAGCTGCTCGCGCGCGCCCTGGGTGCGGCGCACCTCGCGGTGCAGGCGGTCGCGGGTGAACTCGGTCACCAGCTGCTGCCCGAAGCGGATGGCGCTGACGTGGCCGGATCCGTAGTGCAACCAGGCCAGCTTTTGCTCGCCGGGCAGCGTCAGGCCGGTCAGGTTGCTCAGGGCATCCCATTCGTAGCCCACCGCGCCGTTAATACCGGATTCGCTCAGCACGCGCCCGTTGGCGTCATGCCGGTAAACAATCTCATCGCTTTCGATACCCAGGGCAACGCCTTCTGCGGTTGGCGTGCGGCGGATGCGGGTAATCTGGCCGCTCAGGTCGCGGAAGTAGCGGTACTCCGCGTGGCGCTGAGTGCGCCCGATCAGCAGCCCGCTGTCGTCATAGCTGAACTGCTGGACGCGACGGGCGATGCCGCCGTCGGCGGCAGGCCGGCCGTTCTCTTCAAGCGCGCAGAGGAACCCTCGCGCGTCCCATTCCATATGGCGCACGGTATCGTCCGGGCGCGTTTCGCTGAGCGGGCGGCCCACGGCGTCGTAGGTGAAGCGGTATTCCGCCCCGTTGCCGTTATCGAGTCGCAACAGGTTACCGCGCGGGTCATAGCGCCACTGGCGCACGCGGCCAATTCGGTCGGTAAGGCTGACCGGGAGGCCGAGTGCGTTATAGGCCCAGCTCACTTCGCTTTCCAGCGGGTCGCGCCAGCCCGTGAGCTGGCCGCGTTCGTTCCACACCAGCGACTCACGGCTGCCGTCCGGGTGGATCACGGCGCTCAGCAGCCCGGCACGGCTCCATTCCCGGCGCGTAATATTCCCTTCCGCATCCTCGCTGGCAATCAGCTGCCCGAATCGGTCGTAGGTAAAGCGGGTCACGCTGCCGGAGCAATCGGTGCGCTGCGTCAGTAGCCCCTGGTGGTTCCAGACCAGACGCACCACGCCGCCAATGGCGTCGGTGATGCTCTCCGGCAGGTTTTCTTGATCGTCGGGATAGTCATACGCGGTGGCGTTACCGGCCGGATCCGTTTCCGACAGCAGGCGACCGCGAAGGTCGTACATGGCCTGCGATGAGGTACCGTCCGGATACACTGTCCGGGTGATGCGGTCGGTCAGGCGATACCAGTGATACTCCGTACGGCGGCCCGCCGGGTCCGTCTCGCTGGTCATGCGGCCGTATTTGTCCCACGTGCTGCGGCGCATCGCGCCGCCGGGGAGAATGACGTCGCAGAGTTCGCCGTCGCGGTAAACAAACGTCGTCTGACGACCGTCGTAATCCATGAAGCGCGCAACGTTGTCGTCGTCGTCCACCAGCCAGTGCGCCTGCGCGCCGTCATCGCGGGTCGCACGGCGGGTGCCGTTATCAAAATCGTATTCGAACGTCAGCTGTTCGCCGCCGCTGTGGCGGAAGCCGACCACGCGCGGCAGGCCATCAATCTCCTGCCAGCGGTATTCGCTCAGCAGGCCGTTGGCGTCCTCATGGGCGCTCATCAGCCCGTCCTGCCAGCGGAAGCGTCGGCGCACGCTACCGCCCCGGCCGGTCACACAGACCAGCTGGCGCTGTTCATCATAAGCGTAACTGACCAGGCAGATCTCGTCATCCAGCCAGGCACCGGCAAGCCTGTCATTGTCGTAGCGACAGACTACGCGCTGGCCCGCGCTGTCGGTCAGGGCATGCAGGGTATTATCCGCATTCCACTCGAAGAGGATAGCGTTGCCGCAGGGTTCAGAGATGTGCTGGAGCAGCGACGGGGCATCATCCTTAAGCGGCGCATAGTGCCAGCGCTCGCCGCTGACGTCATACACCGACCAGCTGTCGTCAGAGTGGTGCTCAAGCCAGTTTTTTTCGCTTTCGCAGTAGGTGCGCATCCCTTTCGGGACCTTCGGGAAGGCGATGCAATCACCGGACGGCGCGCGCCACACCAGCCCGTCCTGATACGGCTCCAGGCGGCTTTCCCAGAACAGGCTCCACCCGCGGCCCAGCACGCTGTCACCGGGGTTGCCGCTGCGCCAGTAGCGCTGCCAGCGCACCGGCAGACGGGAAGGCAGGACGAAGTCCAGCTCATCATCCCCGCTGAGAAACTTCTGTCCGCTGACGATATCCACCGGGCGGGCGATGATCCCCGCGGCGGCAACGCCGGTCATCAGCGTGCCGGCGCGGCAGGCGATACGGGCCAGCTTATTGATACCGGGAATTTTCCCCAGCAGCTTAGACAGCGCCCCAACTTTGCCAGCGGCACCGCCCCACCCGCCGAGCAGGCCGGCGAACAACAGGGTAAGATCGGAGACTTTATACAGCCACTCGGGGACTTCAGACTGAATGGGCAGGGTTTGCTGCGGGTCGCCGCCGATGATGACGTTGTCCGAACCGGTCATCACCTTCGCGTCGCAGGTGGTACGATCCCCGATGCGGGACGCAGGCTGGCTGTTAATGAAGACTCGCATAGAGCCTTCGGCCATCTGCTGCGAGCCGTCGTCAGAACAGTCGACGGTGCTATCGGTGGCAAGCGCGGCGGGTTTACCGTTGATAAACACATTGGGCGAGCCTGAGGTGATGACGCCTTTCTTCGTCATACTGGATGCCCCGGCGTCCGCGATGCTGTCGCGGGCGGCGGTCGCCAGCTCCCCGGTGTAGTACCCCACGGCCAGGCTCGCGCCGACGAGCAGGACGCCCACGCCCAGGCAGGATGAGCCAAGTCCGGCAATAAACATCGCCCCCGCCAGAATGCCCCCGGCGGCGGCAATCAGGCCGCCGACAATCGTTCCGGCAATCATCCCGGCAAGCGCACCGGAGTGGCCGATATCATCACCTACGCGTGCAGCTTCAAACATAACAACGGTCCCTGATGTTAATGGTGGAAGCGAAAGCTCCTGAGAAGATCGCCAAACAGCGCGCGGTCAGCATCGCCCGGCGCGCGGGTGCAGGTCATGGTGAAGACCAGAATTTTATTGCCGTCGACGTTAAACACGGCCTGCTGCTGCCAGATGCGTTTGCAGTCGCGCAGGTAGCTGGCATGGACGGTTTCACCCTGTGAAAGGCCGTCACCCAGCGTAGCGGCGCTACGCTCCCCCTGCTTCCATCCCTTGATGTGTTTTTCCATCAGGGCGAGCTGGCGATCGATGTACGCGGCAAGCGCTTCGCCAGCGTTGAGGGCATCACGGGAGAGGTTGAACGCCGGCGCGTCCGCTGCGGGCGGCGCGAAGACGTTGACGGTACGATCCTGATAACCTTCAGGAAAATCGATCAGACCTTCACTGAAAAGGCACTGCGAAGTTGGTTCTGACATTGAGCGGGTCCCACCACATATTTTCAGAAGCGGTAAGTTTCGCATATGTGTTTAAGGCTGACTATCCCCAGATTTTCGCCCCACCGCCACGCTCGCCGACAGCCCCGCCACCAGCTCAACCCCCTCCGGCAACCTGTCGATATGAATACGCACCGGCACGCGCTGCGCCAGCCGCACCCAGCTAAAGGTGGGTTCGACGTCGGGCAGCCCCAGCCCGCCCGTTTCGTCGTTGCTGTCCCCGATCCCACGCCCGATGCTCTCCACGTGCCCCGTGATGACCGGATCGTATCCCATCAGCACTATCTGCGCGGCATCCCCGACGCGAATATGGCGCAGTTTAGTCTCCTCAAAATACCCCACCACCCAGAAGCTGTGGGTATCGACGATGGCGACCTTTGTCTCCCCCGCCGTCGCGTAGTCTCCGGGCCGAAGCCGCAGGTGCGTAATGTACCCCGAGACCGGCGCACGCACGGTGGCGTGCGCCAGATTCAGCTCTGCCAGATCCAGCGCGGCCAGCGCGCCGTGATAATTGGCCGCCGCGACGTTCGCCGCGCTGCCGGTTTGCTGCACATCCTCGCTCGAAATGGCGTTTTTAATCAGCGTGCGGCGATGGGCCGCGTCCTGGCGCATCAGCATCTCATGGCGTTTCGATTCCACATCCGCCTGCGCGCTGGCCACCGCCAGCCTGAGCCAGCGCGGATCGATGGCGTAGAGCTCATCGCCCCGGTTCACCCACTGGTTGTCCCGCACGGCCACGCTGATGACGGGCCCGGAGACGTCCGGCGCAATCTGCACCACGTCCGCCCGCACGCGGCCGTCGCGGGTCCACGGCGTTTGCGCGTAGTGTTTCCACATCATAAACGCCAGCAGCGTGGCCGCTGCGACGGCGCTTAACGTCAGCGCATAGCGAGCCAGTAAAGAGAGCAGTGATTTCATGACAATAACCCCAACGCGATCAGGCCCTGCATCAGCAGGTAAAAGATGACAATCCAGATTGAAACATCCATCAGCGGGCGAAACGGCAAGCGCCGGTAGACCCTGCTGAGAGAGAAAAGCGCGACGAGGCTCAGCGTGCAGACCAGCGTCGCGAGGGCGGCCATCAGCAGCCCCGGAATAAAAACGCCGCCGATATTAATATCGTTAACCATGGTCTGGCCCCCGTAATGCACAGTGAAGATCCACCAGCCTGAAGACAAACTGGCGCGTAGGTTCATCTGCGGCAGGCAGGTTTTGCTCGATGATGGCGGTAATGCGTTCGCCTAAGGCGTGGCGGTCCGCGGCGTTTATCCGATGAAATAGCGCGTCAACCTCCCTGCCGGGCGGTGTGTCACTGCGGCGTATATGCATGACTGAAAGCCCCAGGCGCAGCGCGTGCAAAAGCCTTTCAAGCGCCTGCTCTGGCGCACGCTCGCTGCGCTGCAAACGCGGCAGCAACAGGGCAGTTCGGTCCATCATCAGGTTGATCCAGTGCGTTTCGTCGACCCGCAGCGTGCCTTTCACGCTGCGGCGAATGTCGCGCTGGCAGAGGTTCAGCAGACGCGTGATGGCGGCGTCCGCCTGCACGGTTTGCATCAGGCTCATGCTGATGACGGCAAAGCCGGTCGCTGCAAAGAGCGCAATGGCGGTGTTAGCCGCGACGGCGAAGTCGCCGCTGTAGTGCGCGCCCAGCTCGCACAGAATGGGCAGCGTCAGGGTGATACCCATCGCCATAAACGTGGTTGGCGGGCGCGCCTGAAGCGACCCGGCCAGCAGATACGCCGGAGCAAGCACCGCCACCAGCACCGGGAAATCGCTTACCTGCGGCAGCAGCGCAAAGCTGTAGAGCAGGCTAATCACCACGCCCCAGAACGAGCCAATGATGTATTTCACGATGTGGGGCGCCGGCGTGTCGAAACTGCCAAACAGCGTGCAGCAGACGCCAAGGATAGAGACCGCCGTACCGCCATCCGGCCACGCAGAGAAAATCCAGACCAGACAACCGCTCATAATGATGACGAAAGCCCCAAGCGCCGTGCGGGCGGCGGTAAGCGGATCGCGGTGGAAAACGTAGCCTTTTGCCGCGCGGGTTTGCATCTCCCCAAACGCAGGTTTTGCGTGGTGGATAGCCCCGGAAAGACGCTCGCACTGCTCCAGAAGCGCGATGGCCTCTGAGAGGTAGCGAATAAAACTGACCTGCAGCGCGTCGTCAATCGTCTGCGCATGCGCGGCATACCGATCGATAAGAAGCGTACAGCGGAGCCGCAACGCCTCAGCCGCGCTGCTGGCACCCGCGTCTTCAGCGGCAAGCCAGGCCTGAACATCCTCCCGCAATGCCTGCATGTCGGCGGGCAGAATTCCGGGCGTCAGCAAGCGATCGTGTAGTTCACAGTTGACGATCGCGAGCCGTGCCAGCCGATCGTGAATCGCTTTTCTGGCCTGCCGCACCGGAGCGGACAGGGCAAAATCATACGGAACATGGTGGCTTATCCCCTGCAGGAACTGCAGCGCCAGGGCCAGATGCAGGGGGCCGGAAGCCGCGCCGGGTTTACCCGCCAGGGTGTCCCCCACCCGACCGCGCGCGGCCTGTAGCGTCTGGGATAATTTCGCGTTGAATAGCCCTGATACGCGTGCGGGCAGCACGTAGCGGTGAATCAGCCCCGCACAGAAAATCCCAATCGCGATCTCCTGCACGCGGACGAGGGCAACGTTAAAAATGCCACCCGGATCGGATACCGCGGGAAAACCAATCAGGCTCGCGGTGTAACCGGCCAGCACGAAGGCATAGGCCCGGGGCGTGCGCTCCAGCAGGGAGAGCCACAGGCAGAACGTGATCCAGCCGGTCAGCACCACGCTGCACAGGATCGGCATATTCGTGAAGATGGGCACGATCAGAACGGTCGCGCTGGCCCCCGCCACGGTCCCGACCAGCCGGTAGAGGCTTCTGCTCAGCGACGCCCCGACCGACGTCTGCGAGACGATGTAAACCGTAATAATGGCCCATGAGGGACGTTCGAGACCTATCGACAGCGCGAGGTAGTAAGCCAGCATCGCCGCGGCAAAACTCTTCGCGGAGTAGATCAGCGCGCCCGCATCGTTTCGCAATGTGGCGGGGAGACGCACGTGATGAGAGAAGATTTTATTCATGCCGGGATTATTACCGGCTTGCAGACCCGCTTAAATACTCTATTCTGTCAAAAAATACCTAAATGTTGCCAGAATCATGAAGCCGCAATCCGCTAATACGCTGTATGACCCTGACTCTACCGCCTCTCCTGCCGTGGCGCGTCATCTGGACTTTGTGGACTACGCTGCGGAAGTGCCGGTGCATACCCATCGCAAGGGCCAGCTGATTATTGCCCGTTACGGCGCGGTCAGCTGTTACGCGGAGAATGACATCTGGATCGTGCCGCCAGACTGCGCAGTCTGGATCCCCGGCGGGATCCCGCACAGCGCGAAAGCGACGTGGAACGCGCATCTGAACTATTTGTTTATTGAGCCCGGCGCGGCGGCGCTGCCGGAGAGGTGCTGCACCCTGGCGATCTCGCCGTTGATTACGGAGCTGGTCGACCGCCTGACGCGCGAAGGCGTGGATTATCCTCCCGACAGCCACGCCGCCAGGCTGACCCGGGTCACGCTGGATGAGCTCGCCAGCATGCCGCAGCAGAAGCTCAGCCTGCCGGTCTCGACCGACCCGAAAATTCGCGCCATGGCCGACGCGCTGGTCAGCCGCCCTGAGGACAGAAGCACCCTGAAAGACTGGGCGAAACGGCTCGCCCTCAGCGAGCGCTCGTTTGCACGCCTGATGCAGCGCGAGACCGGGCTGAGCTTCGGACGTTGGCGCCAGCAGCTGCATTTGATTATTGCCCTGCGGGAGCTGGCCAGCGGCGTACCTGTCCAGAACGTGGCGGCAACGCTTGGGTATGAATCCGTGAATGCGTTTATCACCATGTTCAGAAAAGCGATGGGCAGCACACCCGCGCATTATTTTGCCGAACGGAAAAACAGCGGCCGTTAACCCGGCCCTTCGCTCCCCGCCGCCAGTAGCGGCACCACCACGTCGCTGATGGGCACCGCAATCCCGTGTTTGCGGCCATAGCGCGGGATCACGCCGTTGCGGATATCCCACTCCATTGGACGGTTGGCCTGACGATCGGCCAGGATCGACGTGCCCAGGTCTTCAGGCGCACGCTGAAAGTTCGCCAGGATCTCCCCGGCCACCGCATCGTCAAGCTTCGCCCCCTCGGCGCGGGCAACGGTAAGCCCCTCGCGCAGATAGGCCAGCGCAAGTTCACTGATATCCTCACGCCTGAACATTCCGGCACGGCGGTTAGCCAGCACCATCAGCCCGGCGACCGCGTTTTGCAGCAGCTTACGCCAGGCGACCGTGGCGAAATCTGCCGAGAGTTCCACTTCACAGCGCGTACCGCGAAGCGCATCCACCACCCGCTGCGCCTGCGGCACCTCCGGCAGCGTCAGGCGCGGTTTGGCACGCAGCCACACGGAGGCATCCGGCTCGCGCTGTGCCGGGAACCAGACCACCGACGGCAGCACCGTTGCGCCGTTGACCCACGGCTCAAGCTGGGCTTTCTGCTCCACGCCGTTTTGCAGGGCGCAGACCACGGTGTTTTCATCGCACAGCGCGCGCAGCCATCCGGCGCTGTCGGCATTTTGCGTCGTTTTTACCGCGATAAAAACCAGATCGGCGGGACGCGTAATGACGGCAGGATCGGTTAAGACCGGACCGGGTACCACCGTTTCGCCCTCGTCATAACGCAGGCGTAATTCCGGATGTGCGGTACGTCCGCACAGCAGCGGCGTGCGGCCCACATCATGCAGCACCGCGGCAATGGTGGTCCCAATCGCACCGGGACCTATCAGCGCAATCACTGGATTGTCAGACATGATTAACTCCCCTTTTCGCTAAGCCTGCTAACAGTTATACCACCCTGAAAAGTGAGCGCCACGTCGTTGTCTATACTCAACACACAACTGACAACGGAGTGCGCCATGCCTTTACCCGATTTCACGTCCTCTGAACCGTTCACCCTCGGCATCGAGCTCGAACTGCAGGTGGTTAATCCGCCCGGGTACGATCTGAGCCAGGACTCTTCCGCGCTGATCGCCGCCGTCAAAGACGACATCAAAGGCGGAGAAGTGAAGCACGACATCACCGAAAGCATGCTCGAAATCGCCACCGGCGTATGCCAGACCATCGACCAGGCAGCGGCGCAGTTCTCGGTGATGCAGCAGAGTATTCTGCGCGCCGCGGCGGAGCAGCATATCCAGATCTGCGGCGGCGGGACGCATCCGTTCCAGAAATGGCAGCGCCAGGAGGTGTGCGATGACGAGCGCTATAACGTCACGCTGGAGCGCTTTGGCTACCTGATTTTGCAGGCCACGGTGTTTGGCCAGCACGTACACGTCGGCTGTCGAACCGGGGACGATGCCATCTACCTGCTGCACGGTCTGTCGCGCTTTGTGCCGCACTTTATCGCCCTCGCCGCCGCATCACCCTACATGCAGGGCACGGACACGAAGTTCGCCTCATCGCGTCTGAATATTTTTTCGGGATTTCCGGATAACGGCCAGATGCCGTGGGTCAACAACTGGCAGGCGTTCGAAGGGCTGTTCCGCCGCCTGAGCGCCACCAGCATGATCGACAGCATTAAAGACCTGCACTGGGACATTCGCCCCAGCCCGCACTTTGGTACCGTGGAAGTGCGGGTGATGGATACGCCGCTGACGCTCGGCCACGCGATAAACATTGCCGGGCTGATCCAGGCAACCTCCCACTGGCTGCTGACCACGCGGCCCTATAAGCATCAGGAGAAGGATTTTCTGCTGTACCGATTTAACCGTTTTCAGGCCTGTCGCTACGGGCTGGAGGGGATTCTGACGGACGTGCATACCGGCGAACAGAAAACCGTAGCGGAAGATATCGCCTGGCTGCTGGAACAGGTTGCGCCATCGGCCGAGAAGCTCGGCGCGACAAGCGCAATCACTGAAATTGCCCTGCTGTTAAAGCAGGGCAAGAGCGAGGCGCAGCGCATGCGGGACTTTATTGCCGACGGCGGCTCGCTTATTTCTCTGGTTCAGAAGCACTGCGAGCTGTGGGCGACGAGTCCGTAAGGCCGTGGCCCCACTCACGCAGACGCTGGAATAGCACGAACAGAGCGGGGATGAACACGATCCCCACGACGGTCGCCACCAGCATACCGCTGAACACCGTGGTGCCAATGATGCGACGGCTCTGGGCACCCGCCCCGGTCGCCAGCATCATTGGCATGACGCCGATAATAAACGACACGGCGGTCATCATCACCGCGCGGAAGCGGCGCGATGCCCCTTCCCTCGCCGCATCGACAATCGTCATTCCGTCCATGCGCCGGGCGCGGGCGAACTCCACGATAAGAATCGCGTTTTTGGCCGCCAGCGCGATCAGCAATACCAGACCAATTTGCACGTAGACATCGTTGGCGTAGCCCGCCATCCACAGCCAGACCAGCGCCCCGCCGAGGGCGAAGAGCACCGAGAGCATCACGCTCGCCGGGAGCGTCCAGCTCTCATACTGGGCGACGAGAAACAGCCACGCCATCACCACCGCCGCCAGCACAATCCATATCGCCTGATTGCCGGTCTGCTGCTCCTGATACGACATGCCGCTCCAGGCGTAGTCGTATCCGGCAGGCAGGATCTCTGCCAGAATTTCGCTCATCACCGCCATCGCGGTGCTGCTGCTCACCCCTTCCGCCGCCGAGCCGCTCACCGACACGGACGGAAACTGGTTGTACTGCTGCAGGAACGGCGCGCCAACGCCCGGCGTGATGGTGACGAGGTTGCTCAGGCGCACCCGCTCGCCGCTGTTGCTGCGCACAAACAGCTCGCTGATTTGCTCAGCGCGCTCGCGCCACTGCATTTCGTTCTGCATAACAACGTGGTAAACGCGGTTGTTGACGCTGAAATCCCCGGCGCGCGTGCCGCCAAAGGCGGTTTGCAGGCTACTGAAGATGCGCGATACCGGCACGTCGAGACGGGCCGCACGCTCGCGATCGACGGTCAGCGTCAGCTGCGGGACGTTGCTGCTCCAGGTGGTGAACACACGGCTTAGCTGCGGGTGCTGATTGGCTTTCATCAGCACCCCGCGCGTCACGCGCTCCAGCTCCGCCGGGCTTTGCCCCGCCTGCGCCTGTATGCGCAGATCGAAGCCGGAGGCGTTGCCCAGCCCCGGCAGGGTCGGCGGCGCGAAGGTCATGATGGTCGCTTCCGGCAGGGCCAGAAGCTGACGCTGCAGGGTAGCCATCACCTCGTCCAGCGGCGGGCGCTCGCTCCAGTCTTTGAGCATGATGGAGATAAACCCGCCGTTGGAGGCGCTGGTGCCGTTAAGAATGTTAAAGCCGGAGACCTGAATCACATCCTCCACCGCCGGATTTTTAGCGATTAATTCGCGTGCGGTGGTCATTACCGCTTCGGTGCGCTCCAGCGAGGCGGCTTCCGGCAGCTGAACGCTGGCAAAGAAGTAGCCCTGGTCCTCCTGTGGCAGGAAGCCTTTTGGCATCGAGGTAAAGCTGAACGCCACCACGGCCGCCGCGCCTGCGGTGGCCAGCAGCGCCAGCCACGGGCGCAGGGTGAATACGCTTACGATCCGGGTATAGCGATTGCGCGTGGCATCCAGCCCGCGGTTGAATCCGCGAAAAATCGCAGCGGGCTGTGCCGGACGCGGGCGCAGCAGCATTGCACAGAGCGCGGGCGTCAGGGTCAGCGCCACCAGGCTTGAGAGCGTGACCGCCGTGGAAAGCGTGACCGCGAACTGGCGGTAAAGCTCACCGACAATCCCCGGCAGCAGCGCCACCGGCACAAATACCGCCAGCAGCACCAGCGTCGTGGCTATCACCGGTCCGGCAATCTGGCGCAGCGCCAGCGCGGTCGCCGCCGTGCGGCTCTGCCCTTCGGCCATCAGCGTTTCGACGCTCTCCACCACCACGATGGCATCATCCACCACCATCGTCAGCGCCAGAATGATGGCGAACAGGCTGAGCGTGTTGGCGGAGTAGCCCAGCGTGTACAGCACCGCAAACGTACCCACCAGCGACACCGGAATGGCGAGCGCAACAATCAGCGTCGCGCGCCAGCTTTGCAGGAACAGGGATACAACAACAACGACCGCCAGCATCGTCAGCGCCAGCGAGACGCCGATCTCCTTGATGGTGGCCGCAACGAAGGTGGTGGTATCGAATTTCACCTCGTAGACCAGGTCGTCCGGGAAGCGCGACGCGAGGCGCTCCAGCTCGGCGCGCACCGCGTCGGCCACGCGCAGGGCGTTGGCGGACGGTGTCGGGTAGATGCCGAGGTAGGCGGAGTCGTGTCCGTTCAGCTGCGCGCCGGAGCTGTAGCTACGCGAGCCAAGCTCGATGGTGGCGACGTCCTTCAGGCGCACCAGCTGGCCCATCTCGCCGGCGCGGATAATGATGTCCGCAAAATCATCAGCCTGGTTCAGGCGCCCCAGCCCGTTGATGGTCAGGGTCTGCTGCTGGCCGTTAAACACCGGCGGCGTGCCGACCTGGCCCGCCGCTCCCTGCACGTTCTGCTCGCGCAGCGCCTGCGCCACGTCGTCCGTGGTGACGTTCAGGGCGTTCATGCGGTCCGGACGCAGCCAGATGCGCATGCTGTAGTCGCGCGCGCCAAACATCTGCACCTGACCGACGCCCGGCAGGCGCGACAGCGCCTCGCGCACCTGGGTGCTGGCGTAGTTACTGACGAACAGCGGCGTGTGGGTATTGTCAGGTGAGTAAAGACTTACCCCCATCATCAGATTGGTGGCGCGTTTGCGCACCTGCACGCCGTTTTGCTGCGCCTCCGCTGGCAGTTGCGCCACGGCCTGCGCCACGCGGTTTTGCACGTCGATGGCGGCTAAATCCGGATCGGTCCCCGCGGCAAAGGTGATGTTAAGGCTGTAGGTGCCTTCATCCGAACTCGTGGACTCCATGTACAGCATGTGATCCACGCCGTTAAGCTGCGTCTCCAGCGGCGTGGCGATGGCCTCCGCCACGTCAGCCGAACTGGCCCCCGGCCAGCTGGCAGAGACATTCACCACCGGCGGCGTGATCTGCGGATACTGCTCCACCGGGATAATCTTCAGCGCAATGGCCCCCAGCAGGGTAATGACCAGCGCTATCACCATCGCAAAGCGCGGGCGTTTGATGAAAAACGTCAGCATGATGGCTCCTTAATTCAGTATCTGGACGGCAGCACCGGGCTGTACACGCTGTGCACCGTCAGTGATCGCTCGCTCACCAGGCTTAACACCGGAAGCAATCTGGAACCGCTGCCCAACCTGCCCGGCAATTTTTAGCGGGCGTTTTTCGGCGTTTCCGTCGGCACTCACCACCCAGGCAAAGAATCCATCGCCATTCTGCTGGACCGCAGCGGCAGGGAGCGTCAGTACCGGCTGCTCGCTGGCCGGGCGCAGCGTCACATTTACGTTGCCGCCGGGCAACAGCTGATGGTGCGGGTTGGCAAACCCGGCGCGCAGCATCACGCTGGCGGTGCGCGGGTCGATGCGGTTATCCACCGAGGTCAGTTCACCCCGGATACGCTGTCCGTTGCTGTCAATGAATACCTGCCACGCCTGTTTCATGGCGCTGATATCTGCATGCTGTCCGGCTTTGGTGGCAAAGGCGCCCTCTTCCAGCGCAAAAGCGATGCGGATCGGATCAAGCTGTACTACCTCCACCAGCACGCCGCTTGCGGGGTTGACCAGGCTACCTGCGTGGAAGTTGCTGTGCCCCACGCGACCGTCAATCGGCGAGGTGATGCGGGTGTAGTTCAGGGTGACGTTGCGTGCGTCGAGCCGGGCTTTGGCCTGCTCCAGCGCGGCGCGGGCGACGTCGCGCTGCATACGCGCGTTGTCCACGTCATGACGGCTGATGGCCTTGCTGCTGCCCAGGCTTTCAAAGCGGGAAAGCTGCTGCTGCGCCTGGCGCAGCGTGGCTTCAGCGCTGTTGACTTCGGCCTGCGCCAGACGCACGGCGGCACGCGGCTCGGCATCGTCCAGCTCAAACAGCACATCCCCTTTTTTCACATACTGCCCGTCGCGAAAGTGGATTTTAGTGATAACACCTTCCGTGCGGGCGCGCAGCTCAACGGTGTGGATGGCTTCAATGCGCCCCGGGATCTGACGCTCGGCGGCGTGGGCGGTCTGCTCAACGGTGGCGACGCGCACGGGAATGGCGGCGAAGACGGGTTGCAGGGTGCAGGCAAGGAGTGCGAACAGGAGTGGGAATTTCATGGAGAGTACCTCAGCGTAATTTCACCCCTCACCCCGGCCCTCTCCCCAAAGGGGCGAGGGAGAAAATCGAGCCGCCCCTTCACCTCAGAGCCGAGGGAGAAAACCGGGCTGTCCCCTCTCCCCTTAGGGGAGAGGGGTAGGGTGAGGGGTAAGGTTTTGGTTATGCAGCCTTACGGAACCTGCGGGTCAGTCGCTTCTCGATTTCGACGACGAAGAACATTCCCATTGCAACCGCCAGCGTCACAAACCAGTAGCGGAGCGGCAGCGCTTCGGTGCCAAACAGCATCTGCATAAACGGCAGGTAGATGATGGCGGCCTGGAGCAGGAACAACACGCCCGTGACCAGCCAGATGCCTTTATTCGCCAGCAGACCACGGTTCAGGGAGAACCCTTCAGTGTTGCGACAGTTAATCATGTACACCCACTGGGCGCAGACCAGCATCTGCAGCAGTACGGTGCGGATGAACTCCGCGCTGTGGCCGCGCGGGGCCAGCCAGGCCTCCAGCGCAAAGGCGGCAATGGCAATCATGGTGCCGACAAAGGCCACGCGCCACACCGCGTAGGCGTCCATCACGTGCTGCCCGGTCTGACGTGGTGGACGGCGCATGATATTGCGCTCGGCGGCTTCAAAGGCCAGACCGAAGGAGAGCGTGGCAGAGGTCGCCATGTTCATCCACAGAATCAGCACCGGCGTCAGCGGAATGATGTTCCCCGCCAGCAGCGCAATCACAATCAATAGCCCCTGCGCCAGGTTGGTCGGCATGATGAACAGAATAGTCTTCTTCAGGTTGTCGTAAACGCGACGCCCCTCTTTCACCGCGCTGGCGATTGTGGCGAAGTTATCGTCCGTCAGGACCATGTCCGCCGCCTCTTTGGTCACTTCCGTGCCTTTGATGCCCATTGCGATGCCGACATCCGCCTGACGCAGCGCCGGGGCATCGTTCACGCCGTCGCCGGTCATACCGACGATTTCACCTTTCTCCTGCAGCGCTTTCACCAGGCGCAGCTTATGCTCCGGGCTGGTACGGGCAAAGATGTCATAGGTCACCGCCGCATCCGCCAGCTCGGCATCGTTCATCTTCTCAAGCTGATAGCCGGTCACCGCCTGCTCGCTGTTGGTGATCCCCAGCATCTGGCCGATGCTCATCGCCGTCTGCGGGTGATCCCCGGTGATCATCTTCACGCGGATCCCCGCCTGCTGACAGGCGTTAATGGCATCAATCGCCTCCGGGCGCGGCGGATCCATCATTCCGGCAATGCCGAGGAAGATCAGCCCGTGGCTCAGATCGTCGTGCGTGAGCGCCGTTTCGCCATTGGCTGGCTTAAACGCCGCCGCAACCATGCGCAGTCCCTGACGCGCATAGCGCTCCATCTCGTTTTCCCAGTACGCGCGGTTGAAGGCGTCTGCACCGTGGCGGGTTTGCTGCTGCGCGCACAGGGCGAAAATGACGTCCGGCGCGCCGGTGATCAGGATCTGCTCCTCGCAGCCAATCTGGTAGTGGGTGCTCATGTACTTGTACTGCGAGTCAAACGGGATCTTGTTAACCAGCGTCGTTGTTACCGGCGCGAGGTTGGCTTTCGCCGCCAGCACCTTCAGCGCGCCCTCGGTTGGCCCCCCGGTGATGCCCCACAGGCCGCGCTCGTCCTGAATCAGCTGGCTGTCGTTACAGAGGTCAATAGTGCGCAGGTACTGCTCCAGCACGGTGCCCGGCTGGATCTGCACTGGCTCATCGCTGCCTTCCAGATAAATGTTGCCCACCGGCTCATAGCTGTTGCCGTCCACGCGGTAGCAGGTGTCGGCGGTGATGATGGCTTTGACCGTCATCTCGTTCATGGTCAGGGTGCCGGTTTTATCCGAGCAGACCACGGTCATCGCGCCCAGGGTTTCAACCGTCGGCAGCTTGCGGATGATCGCCCGCTTGCGCGCCATCGCCTGCACGCCCAGGGAGAGGATAATGGAGATAATTGCAGGCAGACCTTCCGGTACGGAGGCGACCGCCAGGCTGATGAGGGAGAGCAGCAGCTCGCCCATTGGGATCTCGCGGAATGCCAGGCTGAAGACAAACAGCGCGGCCATCATCGCCAGAATAATGGCGAAGATCGCCTTACCCAGCTTGTCCATCTGCACCAGCAGCGGCGTGCGGTGTTTTTCAATGCCCGCCATCATCTGATTGATATGGCCAAGCTCGGTCTCCTGCCCGGTGGCAATAACCACGCCCACGCCACCGCCCGCGCTCACGGTAGTGCCGGAGAAGACCAGGTTGGTGCGATCGCCCAGCGGCAGCTCACCGTTCAGCGGCTGAGTATGTTTATCCACCACGGTGGATTCACCGGTCAGAATCGCCTCTTCCACGCGTAAATTATGCGCCTCAATTAAACGCATATCCGCCGGAATACGATCCCCGGCGCGTAATACAATAATATCGCCCGGGACTATTTCAGTTGTGGGGAGCGTTTCATGATTGCCATTACGAATGACGCGCGCTTCGCTGGAGAGCATGTTACGAATACTCTTCAGGGATTTTTCCGCGTTGCTTTCCTGAATATGACCAATTAAGGCATTGATAACCGCCACGCCTAAAATAACCAGCGTATCAACCCAATGCCCCATGACCGCCGTTAATACCGCGGCGGCAAGCAGGACGTAAATCAGTACATCGTTAAAATGCGCGAGAAAGCGCAGCCAGCCCGGCTTGCCTTTTTTCTCCGGCAATGCATTCGGGCCATGTTTTTGCAGACGCGCCTGCGCCTCTGCGCGGTCCAGACCGCTCACCTGGCTCTGCGTATGAGCCAGCACCTGCTCTACGGTCTGCTGGTATGCCAGCCCGCCGGAAGGCGGCATGTTTGGGGATAATTTTTTTTCGGTCATCGTATTTTTCCTTCAATATCCGGTGAACAGAAGCCTGAATTCCTTTCGGGCTTTAATTTATTCATTTTTAAGTCTTGCGGCTAAAATTGATCTACCGCAATATATTTACCGCTGGGTTATTCAAAATTAATTACGATTATTTCGACAAGCTGATTTTTACAAAATATTTCTAAACCAACGCTAAACGAGGGGGAAGCATGTTTGGTATTTATCGCGGACGACGCTTGGCGTTATACATTGTCGCAGCCATTGTTATTGCGACGTTAATTGGATATAGCACATATAGTTTTGTAAAATTATTTTCATGACGCAGACATTTATTTACACGGCACAATATTAATTTAATCACCACGATTAAATCATTCTCCTTACGCGCTTTATTTGCCGGAGAAGGTGATTATTTCATTAAAAAAGCCCAGGCAGGTTGATATTGCTTTACGTTAAAGGATGCCGGACAATGACATTTTTAACTGACGATTAACATTACGATGAAACACCCGTTAGAATCGCTGCTGACTGCCGGGGGCATTTTATTACTGGCGCTGATCTCTTGCCTGCTGTTACCCGCGCCGTCGCTGGGCCTGGTGCTGGCGCAAAAGCTGATGACGACCTTTCACATGGTCGATCTGAACCAGCTTTACACCATTTTGTTTTGCGTGTGGTTTTTACTGCTTGGCGCTATCGAATTCTTCGTGCTGCGTTTCGTCTGGCGCCGCTGGTTTTCACTGGCGTCATGAATGCATAAAAAAAGCCGGGTAGCAGCTTCGCCTTACCCGGCCTGTGTGTTGTCAGTTTCAGTGCGTCCGACTGTGGTTTTCCTTGCGGTACGCCCCTGGCGGCTGATGGAAGGTGCGGGTAAAGATGCGCGTGAACGTCTGCTGCGATTCAAACCCGTAGCGCAGGCAGATCTCATAAACGCGCTCGTCCGATTCACGCAGATCCCGCGCCGCCAGCAGCAGCTTGCGTTCGCGAATATAGCGCCCCAGGCTTTCACCTTTATACTGCATAAACAGCCGCTGCAAATGCCATTTGGAGTAACCCGCATGGCGGGCAATGTCTTCAATGCGTAACGGCTGGTGCAGGTTGTCGTCGATCCATTCGACGATCGTATCAATGACTTGAGCGGAAATGGTCATACTGCTCTCCCCTTCTGCTTCTTGCTTAAACATTATTCCCACCACTGACGAAAAGTTTGTGTGGTATCACTCACCCGAACGGGCTCGCCCAGTTCCGGCGTGAGCAGTCGATAGTTTTTATCCTTGCTGGCTTTTGCCAGCTGGATCAGTGGGTCGTTCCAGGTGTGTTTTGCCAGCACAAAACGACCGTTATGCCCTGGCACCACCGCCTTTGCATTCAGGTCGACCGACGCCTGAGCCGTCTCCTCTGGCAGCATGTGGATGTACTTCCAGTCCTGGTCATACTGGCCATTTTCCATGATGGCTAAATCCACATCACCAAACTGCTCGCCGATTGCCTTAAAGTGCGGGCCGTAGCCAGAATCTCCGCTGTAGTAGATCTTCTGCTCTGGGGTGACAAACATAAAGCTGCCCCACAGCGTCTGGTCACGTTTGATGCCTCGCCCGGAGAAGTGACGCGCGGGCAACAGGTGAACCGTCAGCGCATCGCTGATGTGCACCGACTGGTTCCAGTCGCGTTCGTCGATAATCTCTGGCTTCATCCCCCAGTAGCGCAGGTGTGACCCTACCCCGAGCGGCGTCACCACGCGTTTCACCTTCGGCAATAACGCCCTGATGGTGGCGTAATCCAGGTGGTCGTAGTGATCGTGAGAGATAATCAGCAGGTCGATCTCCGGCATGCTCGCCGCGCGCCACGGATACTCCCCCGCAAAGGCTTTATTGAGAAACGAAAACGGCGCGGCATAGTTACCAAGGACCGGGTCGATCAGGATGCGTTTTCCCGCCAGCTGCAGATACCAGGAGGAGTGGCCGAGCCACACCAGCGTGTCCTGCTCCAGCGGCAGGCTCGCCAGATCGGTTTTCACCAGCGGCAGCGGCTGAGCCGGGCGGGCGTTTTCGGTTTTACGGGTCAGAAATTGCCACCACGCCACCAGCATATTTTGTTGGCCGGTAAAGCCAGGCGTCGGGAGCGTATTGTGGAATTTCCCCTCGTAGTAGTGCGGAGACGCTTCCACTTCCGTGAGCTGCGCACCCTGCGGTGGCTGGCCAAAACCGGCATTCAGAACAAACGGTAAACTCGCAGCTGAAGCAATAATCATGACGAACACCACGCAGATGAAGAGAGTTTTTTTCATATCCTGACCCGAAAACGCGAGCCATCCGATGGTTTGCGTGGGGTAAACTTGATTATGAGTGAGTAAGCACTCATTATAGATATGATGAGAAAGTCGTCAAGACGTTTTCGATCTTTGACATTCCGCGTTGCAGCGTGTCAAAGCACGTGTTTCAATCGGGGTTTTTATCAGTGAAAGGGGGAAAAATTTAGTGGCACGTCCGAAGAGTGAAGATAAAAAACAGGCCTTACTGGACGCCGCAACGGCGGCATTTGCACAGTCAGGTATTGCCGCCTCAACGGCGCTCATTGCCCGTAAGGCGGGCGTCGCCGAAGGCACCCTGTTCCGCTACTTTGCTACCAAAGACGATCTGCTGAATGCCCTCTATCTGCACCTGAAGCAGGATCTCTGCCAGACCATGCTGGCGAACCTCGATCGCACCATCACGCTGCCGAAAGAACATACCCGCAATATCTGGAACAGCTATGTGGACTGGGGGATTCGTAACCCCGTGGCGCATGCGGCTATCCGCCAGATTGGGGTCAGTGAAAAGCTGAGCGCCGAAACGGAAATGGCGGTGAAAGAGATGTTCCCGGAACTGCATGAACTGTGCCGTCGTTCGGTGCGCCCGGTGTTTATGTCGGATGAATTCAAAACGTTTGGCGATGCGCTGTTTTTATCGCTGGCCGAAAGCACGATGGAGTTTGCCACCCGCGATCCGTCCCGCGCCGTCGATTTTAAAGCCCTGGGTTTTGAAGTGATGTGGCGTGGACTGGCTCAGGAGGAGAGCGATGGACAGTAAATCCTTGCAGGAACACGCGAAGCGCGTCGCGCTGGAGATGCCTTTTACCGAACACTGCTGGCCGTTCGGCCCGGAGTACGACGTCTTCAAGGTCGGCGGAAAAATTTTCATGCTGATGGCAACCGCACACGGACGGCCGCACGTTAGCCTGAAATCCGATCCGGAAACGTCGCTGTTAAATCAGCAGATCTACCGGGGCGTTGAGCCTGGTTACCATCTGAATAAAAAACACTGGATTTCCCTTTACGGCACCGAGGACATCACCCCGGAACTGGTTGCCGACCTGATTGCAGATTCCTGGAATCTGGTCGTTGATAAACTGCCGAAGAAAGACCAGAAGTGGATACGCCCCGCCTGATTGTTCGTCTGAGACGAACAGATTAAGCGCTCGAAATGCACTTATCTTTTGCCGCTTTGCGCGGTAATCTGCTCTCCTTTCGCGCCCGCGTACGGGCGAATTTCATTACCAGGAGTAGTTATGGATATCATTTCTGTCGCCCTGAAACGCCACTCCACCAAGGCGTTCGACCCGACTAAAAAACTGACCGCTGAAGAAGCAGAAAAAATCAAAACCCTGCTGCAGTACAGCCCGTCCAGCACCAACTCCCAGCCGTGGCACTTTATTGTGGCCAGCACCGAGGAAGGTAAAGCGCGCGTGGCGAAATCCGCCGCAGGGACCTATGTGTTCAACGAACGCAAAATGCTGGACGCCTCTCATGTGGTGGTGTTTTGCGCGAAAACCGCGATGGACGATGCCTGGCTTGAGCGCGTCGTGGATCAGGAAGAAGCCGATGGTCGTTTTAACACGCCAGAAGCCAAAGCCGCGAACCATAAGGGCCGGACTTACTTCGCCGATATGCACCGTGTGGATCTGAAAGATGATGACCAGTGGATGGCGAAACAGGTTTACCTGAACGTCGGTAATTTCCTGCTGGGCGTGGGTGCCATGGGTCTGGATGCAGTGCCAATCGAAGGTTTCGATGCCGCGATCCTCGACGAAGAGTTTGGCCTGAAAGAGAAAGGCTTCACCAGCGTAGTGGTGGTGCCGGTTGGCCATCACAGCGTGGAAGATTTCAACGCCACGCTGCCGAAGTCTCGCCTGCCGCTGAGCACGATTGTGACCGAGTGCTAATCCCGACGGGCCGCCGCGCGCGGCCCGTTACGTTTTACTGATGACCAGTCTGCGATGCGGATGGACATCACGATCGTTTCCCCAGGCAAAAGCAATCCAGCGTTCTTCCAGTTCAGCGTATGAACTCACTGGTGTTAATTCCCACTCTGCGCCTACCGTACCGTCCGCCACGCTTATCTGGTAATTCATGCTGAACGCCCAGTCTATCATCCGCAACCAAAACCGCTGCCCGTCTCCCGTTTGCTCGCTGTCTGAGACCACGATATCGTATTCGCTGAGCACCCACTGAAAGAAAAGTTGTGGCAACCCGCTGATAACGGATTGATGGACCGCGCGGGGCGTACGCCAGACCATCACTTGCGTGGCGGCACCGTGAGGAAAGGTAATTTCTTTATGAAACGTCAGCTTCACGGCATATGCCGTATAAGGCTTACCGTCGTCGGTAGTCACGAGACGGTATTCATCGCTATAGCGCGACTTCAGAAGCCGATACCCCACAGGCAACAAAAAACCAGGCAGATGAAAATCCACCGTGCCCCGCAACAGAAACGCTTCAGTATGTTCAACGTTTTGAGTGATAAGCCCAAGTTTTTGGCTAAATTCTGCGGAATCAATCATCAGTGGCGACATCGGTGGTTTCTCATCGCGTAAGTATAGTCCACTTCACTACTCATCTAAATGATGTAGATTCAGCAGGTTGGTCTCATTCAGACCTTATCTTACGCAATGTGAACCGACACGGCAGGATCCGTGCTGATTCCCTGAAAACGCCTCGCAAAAAAATTATTTAGCCTGTTCAGCCAGCCATGCCATCGCCCTCTCCCCCGCCTCGTCCACCGGTAAATAGACCAGCAGCCGCGACCCGTTTCGCGGTGCGGAGTACCAGTACATCTGCTGCAGCGTAAAATCCCCCAGCTCGGGATGGGTAAACAGCTTGAGCTGGTTCTCCACGCCGCGCACGTCGTTGCGCTGGTGCCACAGCGTTTTGAACTCCTCAGACACCGCAAAGAAGCGCGCCAGTTTGGCTTCCCACAGCGGGTCGCCCCGGTGCTCGGCCATCGCCGCGCGGAAATAGGAGACAAAAATCGGCAGTACATCGTCGCGTCTGCCGAGCCGCGCGCGCCACGCGGGATGGGTGAGAAACAGGTAAATACAGTTGCGGTCCTCCGGCGGGATTGCATTGAAATCAACGCCCATCAGGTGCCCAAAACTGTCGTTCCACGCCACGATATCGAAATTGGGTTTCTGGATGCTGGCAGGTTTTGGCATCAGCGTATCCAGCAGGCGACGCGTGCCTTCGCTGATCCCCTCGCAGCAGACCGCCTGCGGTGCTTCGCCCGGCGGCAAACCGGCGAGCACGAAAAGATGCCGGGCTTCGGTCGGAGTACACTGCAGGGCTTTCGCTATGGCTGCCATCACCGCGCTGGACGGATTGACGTCCCTGCCCTGCTCAAGCCAGGTATACCAGGTCACACCCACGTCGGCGAGCATCGCCACCTCTTCGCGGCGCAGACCCGGCGTGCGGCGGCGTCCGCTGCGCGGCAAACCGAGACGCTGCGGATCGAGGCTTTCACGCCGGGCGCGTAAAAATGCGCCCAGCTGTTTTCGCGTGTCATCCTGAAGTGAGGCGACGGGTTCAGACATCAACGCCATAAATCCCCCTGCATGGTAGTACCAGTACCAGTATAAGCAAGAACTGGTACCCGTTTATCAGATAGTTGATGCTACGACCATCTGATGAATGACGCAATGGAGTTACCATGAATACGTCAGTTGTTTCACCGGGTCGCGCAGGCCTGATATTGCTGTTAACCGGCCAGATGCTACCCATGATTGATACCTCAATCACTAACGTGGCGCTGGACGCCATTACCCATTCACTGCACGCTACCGCCACCGAGCTGGAGCTGATTGTCGCGCTTTATGGCGTGGCGTTTGCCGTCTGCCTCGCGCTCGGCAGCAAGCTGGGAGATAATCTTGGCCGCCGTCGCCTGTTTATGTGGGGTGTGGCAATCTTTGGCCTGGCCTCGCTGCTGTGCGGAATGGCAGGGAACATTGAACAACTGCTGGCCGCGCGTATTGTTCAGGGGGCGGGTGCCGCCCTGATCATGCCGCAAATTCTTGCCACGCTGCACGTCACGTTAAAAGGCACCGCCCACGCGAAGGCGATTAGCCTGTTCGGCGGCATTGGGGGGATTGCGTTTATCGTCGGCCAGATGGGCGGCGGCTGGCTGGTATCGGCGGATATCGCCGGACTGGGCTGGCGTAACGCCTTCTTTATTAACGTCCCCATCTGCCTGGTGGTGCTGGCGCTAAGCCGTCGCTACGTGCCGGAAACCCGCCGTGAAACGCCGTCGCGCATCGACTGGGCAGGGACCGTCTTGCTGGCCATCATGCTCTGCTGTCTGCTGTTCCCGATGGCGCTCGGCCCACAGTGGCACTGGCCGTGGTCGCTAAAGGTTATGCTTCTCGCCATTATTCCGCTGGTCTGGCTGATGGCACAGAATGCGCGCAAAAAAGAGCGTGGAAATGCCCATCCGCTGATCCCACCGCGTCTGCTTCAGCTCCGCAGCGTTCGCTTTGGCATCGTAATTGCGCTGCTCTTTTTCAGCGTCTGGTCCGGGTTTATGTTCTGTATGGCGCTGACCATGCAAACGGGTCTGGGAATGGCGCCGTGGCAGTCCGGGAACAGTTTTATCGCCCTCGGGGTGACCTATTTTATCTCCGCGTGGTTCGCGCCGCGGCTGATTGCGCGCTACAGCACCAGCACGATTCTGCTCACCGGCCTGGCAATCCAGATAATCGGCCTGCTGGCGCTGATCGCCACGTTCCGCTACTGGGGAGTGCAAAATACGGCGCTGACGCTGGCGCCAGCCACCGGGCTGGTAGGCTACGGTCAGGCGCTGATTGTGAACAGCTTCTACCGCATCGGGATGCGCGATATTCAGCCTGATGACGCAGGGGCCGCCAGCGCCATCTTAAGCACCCTGCAGCAGGCCGCGCTGGGGCTTGGCCCGGCCATTTTCGGGGCGATTTTGCTGCACGGGCTGCAACATCATCACGGGGATTACGCCCAGGCGATTAACTTTTTCCTGACGGTGGAAACCGGCCTGATGGTCATCCTGGCGCTGGCAACGCTGCGCATCCGCCATCGGCTGTGTTTACCCGTCGTGAAGGTCTGCCAGGCAAGCAAATAAGCCTGAGGTATTTGCATAATAGATCCGCAGCCGCCATTATGGGGCTGCATCAATACAGGAGACGTTATGCAGGAATTAATTGCTCAGGTTGAAGAGTTAGGCATTGAAATTAATCACACCACCTCTTTAGTGATTATCTTTGGTATTATTTTTCTTACTGCCATCATCGTTCATTTTATTCTGCACAAAGTCGTGCTGCGCGCATTCGAGAAACGCGCCCGGGCCAGCAGCCATTTATGGTTGCAGATCATTACCCAGAATAAATTATTTCACCGTCTGGCATTTACCCTTCAGGGGATAATCGTCAACGTTCAGGCCGTTCTCTGGCTGCAAAAAGGGAGCGAAGCGGCAGAAATGCTCACCACCTGCGCGAAGCTGTGGGTGATGGTGTATGCCCTGCTCTCCTTCTTCTCGCTGCTGGACGTCATATTCAATCTTTCGCAGAAAATGGCGACCGCCTCACAGCTGCCGCTGAAAGGGATCTTCCAGGGCATCAAGCTGGTGAGCGCGATTCTGGTGGGGATCTTAATTATCTCTCTGCTGATCGGTCAGTCACCGGCCATTTTGATTAGCGGCCTGGGTGCTATGGCCGCCGTTCTGATGCTGGTCTTTAAAGACCCGATACTGGGACTGGTCGCCGGGATCCAGCTTTCCGCCAACGACATGCTCAAGCTTGGCGACTGGCTGGAGATGCCGAAATACGGTGCCAACGGCACGGTGACGGACATCGGCCTGACCACCGTTAAAGTGCGCAACTTCGATAACACCATCACCACGATCCCAACGTGGGCGCTGGTCTCTGACGCCTTTATCAACTGGAGCGGCATGTCGGCCTCCGGCGGCCGACGCATTAAGCGCAGCCTGAATATCGATACCACCAGCATTCACTTCCTGGACGAGCAGGAGCAGCAGAAGCTGATTCAGGCGAAACTGCTCAAGCCCTATCTGGCCGCGCGACATGAGGAAATTAGCCTGTGGAATCAGAAAAATGGCGAAGGTGAATCGGTATTAGACCTGCGCAAAATGACCAATATTGGTACCTTCCGCGCCTACCTGAATGAATATCTGCGTAACCACCCGCGCATTCGCAAAGATATGACGTTAATGGTGCGTCAGCTGGCACCGGATGCCAACGGCCTGCCGATTGAAATATACGCTTTCACCAACACGGTGATCTGGGCAGAATATGAGGAGATTCAGGCTGACATCTTCGATCATATTTTTGCGGTGGTGGAGGAGTTTGGTTTGCGTATTCATCAGTCACCTACCGGGAACGATATTCGCTCCCTGGCAGGGGTTATAGCGCAATAATCAGGTACTGGCGCGGGAAATAAAGCGCCAGTCCATCATCACTCTTTCCGTGGGCGCATCGGGGTTGTCGATTTTATTTAAGAGCAGGTCGACCGCCTTGCGCCCGATATCCCGCGACGGCTGTTCGATGGTGGTCAGCGAAATCATGTCCGCCAGCTCGGTGCCGTCAAATCCCACAACAGCAATATCCTCCGGCACGCGCAGCCCGGCCTGCTGAATGGCGCGCAGCGCGCCCGCCGCCAGCGTATCGGAGACGGCAAACACCGCATCCGGTGGATTATCCTGCAACAAATTTTGCATCGCCACCATCCCCGCGCGGAAGCTGAGATCGCTGGCGTATTCAACCGCCTGATACTCCAGATCTTTCAGGTGGATCACGCTCTTATAGCCGCGCTCGCGCAGACGGGCATATTTATAGCTCAGGTCGTGGTTGATCATCGCGATGCGTTTGCGTCCACCGTCGGCAAGCTGGCTGACGGCATGCTGCGACGCATCAACGTCGTTAATCCCCACGCAGGAAACCGCGCCGGCATCGGCATATTCGGCACACTGCACCCACGGTGCGGAGCCAATCAGCGCGGCCAGTTCCGGCAGCTTTGAGAAAGCGTCCATGGTGATAATGCCGTCGACGATTTTGCCCGACAGCAGGCTTAAGCCCGAACGGGAACGTTCGATGTCCGACCCGGAGTTACACAGCAGGATCCGATAGCCGTTTTTCTCCGCCTCTTCTTCAATGCCCTTCACCACTTCGGCGCAGAACGGGTTGGCAATGTTTGAGACCATCACCAGGATCATATAGCTCCGGGCAGTACGTAACTGACGGGCCAGTAAATTAGGCTGGTAGTTGCTCTCTTTGATGGCCTGCAGGACGCGCTCGCGGTTTTTTGCCTTCACGGTGTCGCTGTTATTGAGCACGCGGGAGACCGTCGCCACGGAGACCCCGGCCAGCTGAGCGATTTTCTGAATTGACATAGCGACGACACATCCTGCGGTTAGCGTTTTGTGCAGGCTACCATAAATTTGTTGCCCGGCGAACCGGGCAACACGTCATTGCGCCACGCGTACCCAACGCTGCTGCTGATGGCTTTTCACTATGGCATCAATGATATACATCACGTTTGCGCCATCGTGGAAGGTCGCAAACTGCGGCGCCTCCGGCATCGCTCCCGCCTGCACGGCGCGGTAGAACTGCATCATCATATTTTTAAAGGCGTCAGGCCAGCCTTCGATGTGCCCGCCGGGGAAGTGTGCGCTGCTGGCCACGTCAGGGTTCATCAGGCCTGGATCATCGGTGAGCGTCTGATTTGCCAGCGCGCGATGGCCGATCCACAGCTGTTGCGGCACCTCCTGATCCCACGCCACTGACTGCTCGCTGCCGTTAATCTCAAACGTCAGGCGATTTTTACGCCCGGCGCTCACCTGCGAGACGCTAAAGCAACCTTTGCTGCCATCGTCAAAGCGGAACAGCACTGAGCCAAAGTCTTCGGTACTGACCGGTGTGTTGGTATACGTCGCCGCCTCATCGTGGGAGAAAGTCTGATGACCGCCCATGCTGGCCTTACGCGTCGGCCAGACGATGGAGAGATCGGCCATGACCTCGGTAATGCGCCTGCCGGTCACAAATTGCACCGTATCGCACCAGTGGGAGCCGATATCCGCCACCGCGCGCGAAGCCCCGCCAAGCGCGGCATCCACCCGCCAGTTGTAGTCTGTTTCCAGCAGCATCCAGTCCTGTAAATAACTGCCGTGTGAGGCGAATAGCCGCCCGAGGCTGCCCGCGCGCATCATGCTCGCCGCCTGGCGCACCATCGCAAACTGGCGATAGACAAAGCTCACGCCGTGCACCACGCCAGCCTGCTCCGCCCGCGCCACCAGGTCACGCGCCTCGTCCGACGTCATGCAGAGCGGTTTTTCAGAAAAGACATGTTTTCCCGCGCGCAGGATCTGACGGTTAATCTCCGCGTGCAGATGATTGGGCGTGCAGTTGTGCACCACGTGCAGGTCAGGAAGTGCGAGCAGTTCCGCCACGCTGGCGCAGGCGTGGGGCACGTTAAGCTGGCGTGCTTTTTCCTGCGCGCTGGCAAGCGTGCCGTCGCAGAGCGCCACCACCTGCACAAACCCGAGACGCCGCAGCGCCTCGATATGCGCCGGGCCGATAAACCCGCTGCCGACAATCCCGACGTTAATCATGGCTGCCCCCTGCCGCGAAGTCATCAAACGCACGCCCGGATACGGGGATGATGTGGCGGCGGATAAACTCGCTTCCCTCACTTGCGCCGGTATCACCATCTTTCAGGCAGCACTCCCACTCCAGCACCGCCCAGCCGTCATAATCGTACTGGGTCAGCTTGCTGAAAATGCCTTTGAAGTCGATCTGTCCGTCGCCGAGCGAACGGAAGCGCCCGGCGCGGTTGATCCACGGCTGGTAACCACCGTACACGCCGCTGCGCCCATTAGGACGGAACTCGGCATCTTTGACGTGGAAGGCTTTGATGCGCGCGTGGTAAATGTCGATGAAGGTCAGGTAATCCATCTGCTGTAACAGCATGTGGCTCGGGTCGTAAAGGATATTGCAGCGCGTGTGATTATCCAGAAGCGCCAGAAAACGCTCAAAGCTCACGCCGTCGTGCAAGTCTTCGCCCGGATGCAACTCAAAACAGACGTCCACGCCCTGTTCGTCAAAGGTATCCAGAATCGGTCGCCAGCGATTTGCCAGCTCCTCGAATGCCGCCTGAAAACGCTGCTCGTTATGCGGCGGCCATGGATAGAAAAACGGCCACGCCAGCGAGCCGGAGAAGGTGGCGTGCGCTTTCAGGCCGAGTCTGGCCGAGGCGACTGCCGCCTGCTTTAGCTTTTCCGTTGCCCATGCCCGACGAGCCGTATCATTACCGCGCACGGCGGCGGGGGCGAAGTGGTCAAACGCGTCGCTGTAAACAGGGTTCACCGCCACAAGCTGGCCTTCCAGATGAGTCGAGAGCTCGCTGATCGCAAGCCCATGCCTGGCCAGCTTATCGATGACCTCATCGCAGTAGGCCTGACTCTCAGCGGCTTTTTCCACATCAAAAACAGGCGGATGGTTGCAGGGGATCTGCACCGCTTTGTAACCCTTCGCCGCCGCCCAGCCTGCCAGTCCGTCGAGCGTGTTGAACGGCGCTTTCTCGCCAATAAATTGCGACAGAAAAATGCCCGGTCCTTTCATCGTCCTCATAGCCCCTCCTGAACATTACGCCTTGTCATCGTCATACCTGAACGTGAGAAGGAAAATCAGCGCGATCGCCGCGGCAGCCACCGCCGGGATCCACCAGAATGTCACCCATGCCTGCGGCAAGGTCTGCCCGGCCACCAGACGGTTATAAAGCGCGCCGGAAATCTGAGAGCCCAGCAGCATGCCGATGCCGTAGGTGAACATGACAATCATGCTTTGCGCCTGTCCTTTCACCTTTTCACCCGCCACGCGGTCGGTGTAGATAAAGCCGACGACGAAGAAGAAATCGTAGCAGACGCCGTGCAGCAGGATCCCCAGGTACAACAGGATGCGTCCTTCCTCGCTGACGCCCAGCGCGAACATGGCATAACGCACGAACCACGCCAGCATGCCGATCAGCAGCATGACTTTCACCCCCAGACGGCGGAACAGCAGCGGAATGACCAGCATGAAGAAGATCTCTGACATCTGCCCGAAGGACATGGCGGTGCTGACGTCTGCAATACCGGCATCCGCCAGATACGAGGCGGTATAGGCGTAATAGGTGCCAAGCGGGACGGAGATCAGCATCGCGCAGACGGAGAAGACAAAGAAATGGCGGGTTTTGAGTAGCGCAAAGGCATCGGCACAAAAGAGATCGCGCACCTGCACCGGTAGCCCTTTCGCTGGCGCTGGCGTGTGCGGCAGCGTCAGGCTGTAGAGTGCGAGCAGCAGGGAGCTGGCTGCCGCCACCTGGAAGATGGTGACGCTGGACGCCACGCCGGTCACGCCGATGAAAATTCCCGCCACGATCCAGCCGATGGTGCCGAACACGCGCACCACCGGGAAAGTTTTATCCACGTTCGCCAGGCTGTGAAATGCGATGTTGTTGGTCAGCGCAAGCGTTGGCATATAGCAGAGCGTGTAACCAAACAGCAGGCCAATCAGCAGCGCGCCGTTTTCGGCAATCAGCGCCCCCGGCACGAACCAGAGGATTGCCGCGCCCGCCAGGTGCATCACCGCCATCACCTTCTGCGAGGCAAAGAAACGATCCACCAGCATGCCGAGCACAAACGGCGAGAGAATGGAGGCGATGGGCCCGGCGGAGAACGCATCGCCAATTAACAGAGACATGTTGTGCCGGGTCATCACCAGGCCAAGCGTGACTGACCAGCTACCCCAAATGAAAAACTGCAGAAACATCATCAACGACAGACGCGGCACCAGCAGCCGGTGCTGTGTTATCGCCTTTTCACTACTTTCAGTTGACACCATGATAAGCCTCACCCGGAAAAAGTAATCGATTACAAATGACAGCAAATAAAAAGTAATCGATTACAAAATAAAGATCCTGTGGATCGAAACAGAATTGGGAGAGGGGTCACGATAAAGGTCGATGTATGACAAAACGAGGCGTTCTGATTGTCACTATAGCCTAAAGGCTATAAAATAATATAGCGAGGAAGCTAAAGGAGAAACGATGTGGAATGTCGAGACAACGGACAGATTTGATCAATGGTACTTTGAACAAACAACAGCATTAAAAGAAGATGTGCTGGCGATGATGCATATTCTTGCTGAGTTTGGCCCAACGCTTGGGCGGCCATACGTAGATACCGTGAAGGCTTCAGCCTACGCAAACATGAAAGAGTTACGGATTCAACATGCGGGAAATCCCATCAGAGCCTTTTTTGCTTTTGATCCTGACCGTAAGGCAATTGTGCTCTGTGCTGGAGATAAAACCGGTTGCAATCAAAAACTGTTTTATAACGAAATGATTACGCTGGCTGACGTTGAGTACAGCAGACATCTGGCGGATAAGGAGGCCATATGGCAACGCTAAAAGAACTCATGGCACAACAGAGCGCGGAAAGTCAGGAGCGTATTGCGGCTAAAGTTGATGTAATACGCAGAATTGTTGCCCTGAACCAACTGCGGGAAGAGCTCAATATTTCGCAGACAGAACTGGCCGCGGCAATGGGGGTAAAACAACCCACTGTGGCAAAAATCGAACAGCCGGGAAACGATCCCAGGCTTTCAACACTCAAACGCTATGTCAGTGCGCTCGGCGGTGAAATGAGCATTGATGTGACGTTACCGAATGGGAAACGAATAGCGTTTCAGATTTGATATTGCACATTCAAAGCCGGGTGGCGGCTTCGCCTGACCCGGCCTACAAAATAATAACGGCCCCGAACATGTAGGCCCGGTAAGCGCAGCGCCACCGGGCGAAAAACGTACTACTTTTTACGGGATAATTTAAACGCAATAAACAGGAACACCACCCACACTGGCAGCAGCATCGCTGAGAGACGCATCTCATCCATCGTGCACATCAGCACCAGAATCAGCCCCAGGAACGCGATACAGATATAGTTTCCTGCCGGGTAGAGCAGCGCTTTAAACTGCGTCTCGCGTCCCTTGCGTCGCATCGCCGCACGGAAGCGCAGGTGCGCCAGGCAGATCATGATCCAGTTCAGCAGCAGCGTGGCGACAACCAGCGCCATCAGCAGGCCAAATGCCGCTTTCGGCAGCAGGTAGTTGATCAGCACCACTAATGACGTAATCGCGCCGGAAAGGAACAAGGAATTAATCGGCACACCGCGACGGCTGACGCGGGTCAGGAACTTCGGCGCGTTCCCCTGTACGGAAAGGCCAAACAGCATACGGCTGTTGGAGTAAACGCCACTGTTATAGACCGAAAGCGACGCCACCAGAATGACGAAGTTCAGCGCCGACGCCACCACATTGCTGTTCAGATCGTGGAAAATCATCACGAACGGACTGCTGTCAGATTTCACTTCCACCCATGGATAGAGCGCCAGCAGAACCACCAGCGAGCCGATGTAAAACAGCAGAATACGGTACACCACCTGGTTGACCGCTTTTGGGATACTTTTATGCGGGTCGCGCGCTTCGGCAGCGGTAATACCAATCAGCTCCAGCCCGCCGAAGGAGAACATGATCACCGCCAGAGAGAGAACCAGTCCTTTCCAGCCGGTTGCCAGAAAGCCGCCGTGCTGCCAGAGGTTATCAAGGGTTGCCCGCTCGCCGCCGTGACCAGAGAACAGCAGCCACAGGCCAAAGCCGATCATCCCGATAATCGCCAGTACCTTGATCAGCGCAAACCAGAACTCGGTTTCGCCATACAGGCGCACATTGACGAGGTTAATGGCATTAATGATGATGAAAAAGGCCGCCGCCCAGATCCACGTCGGGACATCCGGGAGCCAGTACTGCATGTAGATGCCTGCGGCGGTCAGTTCGGCCATCCCCACCAGCACGAACATCACCCAGTAGTTCCAGCCGGAGAGGAAGCCTGCAAACGGGCCCCAGTATTTGTAAGCAAAGTGTGCGAAGGAGCCTGACACCGGCTCTTCAACGACCATTTCGCCGAGCTGGCGCATGATCAGGAAGGCGATAATCCCGGCGATGCCGTATCCCAGCAGTACCGCAGGGCCAGCCATTTGAATGGCGGGGCCGATGCCGAGAAACAACCCGGTACCAATCGCGCCGCCGAGGGCAATTAACTGAATATGTCGATTTTGCAAACCACGTTGCAGCGTCGGATTCTGATCCGACGAGGCTTCAGCGCTACCATGGCCTGAAGCGGATGACGCGTCTTTCACGCCCTACCCCTGTCTCTTTTTTAGAAGGGGCACGTTTTAACACTTCATGCTGGTGGTAGCAAGTTTAACGCCGGGCCAGCGCATGCGCCCGGCGGATTAACGTCACGACCCGATGATCCCGCCGTCCGCTTTGACGATCACCACCGTTGACGAACGCGGGCGTCCGTTCGGGCTGGCGTCCGGCCAGTTAGAAACGGCACGCGGATTGGCCGGGTCGGTAATGTCATCCCCGCCCTCTCCCGGATGCTGAATATTGATAAACAGCGTCCGGTTGTCCGGCGTAAACGCAATACCGGTGATTTCACACCCACGCGGGCCCGTCAGGAAACGACGAAACTCATTGCTGCCCGGAATGGTGGCCACCATCTGGTTATTGCCCATCCCCTCATACGCTTTTTTGTTGATCGTGCTGGAAGAGACGTCGGTCTGGATCCACAGAACGCCCTGATGATCGAACGACAGACCATCCGGGCTGCCGAATGCCGCACCCTGCATAGAGCCTTTGGCCTTCGGATCGTCGCTGTCTGTGAGCCCGCCCATGACCAGAATATCCCATTTAAAGCGTGCGGCAGCAGGATCGGCCCCCTCTTCGTGCCAGTGCATAATATGACCAAACACGTTATTAGCACGCGGGTTGGCGGCATCGACCGGGGCTTTCCCCTCTTTACCGCGATCGCTGTTGTTGGTGAGCGTGCAGTAGACGCTGCCGCTGGCGTGCGGATCGACGGCTATCCACTCCGGGCGATCCATTTTCGTCGCCCCCACCACGTCAGCCGCCAGGCGGGTTTTAATCAGCAGATCGCCCTGGTTTTCAAAACCGTGGCTTTTATCCAGGCCATTCTGCCCGAAGATCAGCGGCAGCCAGTCGCCGCTTCCCTCTTCATTGAACCTGGCAACATACAGCGTACCCGAGGTCAGCAGCTGCATATTGGCCTCACGGTTCGCAGGATCGTATTTTTTGTCAGAGACGAATTTATAAATGTACTCAAACTTCTGATCGTCCCCCATATAGACCACCACGCGATTATCGGCGGCGAGCGTAACGGCGGCCCCCTCGTGCTTGAAGCGGCCAAGTGCGGTGTGCTTGCGCGGTGTGGAGGTCGGGTCGTAGGGGTCAATCTCTACCACCCAGCCGAACCGGTTAGGCTCGTTAGGCGTTTTATCGACGCTAAACCGCTCATCCACCTCGTTCCAGCGGTAAGATTCGTCGCTGTCGCTGATGCCATAGCGCTTTTCCAGCGGATTACGTTCGGCTTTTTTCACGAAAATATCCGACCAGTTCTCCTCGCAGGTGAGGTAGGTGCCCCACGGCGTGTGGCCGTTGGCGCAGTTTTGCATGGTGCCCAGCACGCGCTCCCCCTGCGGGTCGGCGGCGGTTTTCATTAAGTCCTGATGCCGTGCCGGACCGGTAAGCTGCATCGGCGTATTGACAGTGATACGGCGGGCATAAGAAGACGGGCGAACCACCTGCCAGTCACTGCCCGTTTTTTTCACTTCCACCACCGACACGCCCATCGCGTTCTGCCCCTTACGGGCTTTGTCGAGGTTCCAGTTCGCCATACCGTCCGTAAACAGCATCCCGTTATCGATGTATTCATGGTTCAACGCCAGCAGACCATGTTCCGGGTTTTGCTCCCCCTGCGGCAGGCTAAACCACGCCATACCGTCGTGGTGCATCCCCGCCTGCACGGCCTGTTCGTCGGTCGTGTTGCTGGCATCCGGCTTAAATGCCGGCATGTGGTCTTTGATGCCCGTCGGGTCACCCCAGCGATAAAACGGGCGGGCAATATAACCTTCCGGCACCCTCACCGTATCGTCCGTGGAAACGGGAATACTGGTAAACCCAAGCGACACCGCTTTTGCCAGCGCGGACGGCTTCGATACCGCGGCAATGGCGCTATCAGGTTTGATCAAAAAGGGAAAGGAAACGGCAGCACCCGCCACGGCGCCCATCTGGAGAAAACGACGGCGGGAGAGGAAAACCTCTGCAACCTCGGAGAAAACCGGGTTAGCGCTGCGGTTAGTGATGTCGTCGCGATGTTCTTTTTTAAAAACGGATTTGAGGGGTCTGCCCATAGCGGCTTCCTGTCATTGGCCAAGAGGTAAGGAGTTGGCGAACAGTGTAAGAAGCTTTTGTTACAATTTTATAACAGGATAACGGCGGGATTGGGGCGTCCCTGCCCCGGATAACGAGGTGGAACGCTTAGAACTCGTAGCCCACCGAGACCTTAAAGGTTCGCGGTTCGCCCTGAGTGATGTAGGTACCGGAATCGTCCACGCTGGCCCAGTAGTTTTCATTGGTTACGTTGTCGATGCCTGCGCGCACGGTCATCTGGTTTGCATTGTGGTTCAGCGCGAAGCGGTAGCGCATGCCCAGATCCAGCGTGGTATAGCTGTCCAGCTTTTTGCTGTTCGCGAGATCGGCATACTGCGTGCCCGAGTGGTTCACGCGTGCGGTGGCGGTCAGGCCGTCAACTGGCTTGATGTCGTACTCTGCCCCCAGCACGGCATAGAAGTTCGGCACGCCAATCGCATCGTTGCCTTGATTCACGCCGTTTTTGGTTTTGGTCAGCTCGGCCTGCAGCCAGGTGGCGCTGGCGTTCAGGCGCATCCCGAGCATGGGCTCGCCAAAAACGTTGAGCTCTACGCCACGGTTACGCTGTTCAGCGTCCAGGCCGTAGTGATTGTCATCGTCGAGGATCGCCGATGGCATTTTGATCTCAAACAGCGCCAGAGAGCCGCCCACGCGTCCAAAGTCTGCCTTCAAGCCGACTTCATTCTGTTTAGAGTGAACAATACCGGTGCTTTGACCGTAGTTGGTGGCGGTGTCCGGCGCGGTTTTTCCCGGCTGCAGCGCTTCGGTGTGGTTGGCGTAAAGGGAAATCTGCTCCCACGGTTTATAAACCACGCCGTAGGTTGGCATCCAGCGGCTACCGTCGAAGCCGTCCGCGTCGTTTTCCGCACCGGTAATTTTGTTATACCCGCGGATGACCACTTTCTGATGACGCGCCCCCGCGGTGAACAGCAGCTTGTCGTCCAGGACGCCCAGCGTATCGCTCAGCAGCCAGCCCTGAGTACGGGTGCGCCCGCTGGTTAGCGGATCGCTGTATTTGCCACCTGATCCATTGAAGTTGGAGCTGTCCGGCATATCAACGCCGGTGTTGTGGTAGATGTTGGTGGTCGGGTTATCCTTCGTCGCAGACATTTTCCACGCGATTTTTTCGTTTTTGGTCGTCGCCGAGTACCCAACGTTCACCTTGTGCGACACAAAGCCGGTATTGAAATTCCCGCGAATGCCCGCCATCCCGCTAACGGAATCGCTAATGCGGTTAGTATCCAGACGGCTGACCGTGGCTTTGCCGCTTTTGTCCAGCAGCTTCGGCGCGCTGTAGATCCCTTCTTCGTGCGCGTGCTGCGCGCCCAGGCCGGTATAGGCGGTCCAGTTATCGGTGATGTCGTATTCGCTGCGCCACATCCCAAATTCGTTTTCGATGTTGCTGTAGGCCCACTTCTGCGAGAAGTTACGATCGTTTTTCGGCGGTTCAGGCACGAAATCCACCGCCGAGATGTTGACGCTGGTCGGGCTGCCATGGAAGGTTTTCTTCTGATAGCCCAGGTCCAGCGAGGTGCGGACGTTGTCGCCGTTATAATCGAGACCGGTGGAGAGCAACGTGGTGCGGCGACGGTCGTTCGGTACGCCGGTTTCCCCTTCACGGTGGACCAGGTTCACGCGCGCGCCGAACTGGTCGCTGTCGCCAAAGCGACGGCCTGCATCCAGCGTGGTGCCAAACTGCGAATCTGAGGTGTAATCCACGCCCACTTTTGCCTGTGGGGTATCGCCCGCATGTTTCGGTTCAAGATTGATCATCCCGCCCACGCCAGAGCTTGCCGCGCCGTTCATCAGCGCGTTGGCGCCTTTGAAGATCTCAATACGGTCAACCATCTGCGCATCCACCACCTGACGCGGCAGTACGCCGGACAGCCCGCCAAACGTCATGTCGTCCCCGTCAAACTTCAGGCCACGAATGCGGTAGGTCTCAGCGCTGTTACCGTATCCCTGAACGTACTGCACGCCCGCATCGTTGGCGACCACGTCAGCGATGGTTTTCGCCTGCTGATCTTCCACCAGCTTCGAGGTGTAGCTGATGATGTTAAACGGCACGTCCATGGCGTTCTGCTGGCCCAGCATCCCCATGCGCCCGCCGTTCGCCACCTGCCCGTCAAGAAAGGCCGGTACCAGCTGGTCGCCGCCGGGTTTAAAGTCACTGGCAGGTGCAGCCTGCACAACAAGCGTATCTTCTTTTTTATCATCCGCCGCCTGGACGGAATGTGTCACCGCCCCAATGGCGAGCGCCAGCAGCGTTTTGTGTATTTTGGTGTTGTCCATCGTTAACTCATTTGAAAGTGCGCGAAAAAATGACCCGTTGTCGGGCCTTAGAATGTATTAACTGCAATGCAAATGAGAACTATACGCATTATCTATGCATTGGCAAGCGTCACGCGTTCATGAAGGGAGGTAATGAGGACGATGGGGAACAACCACCCCGTTTTGGGGTGGTTACGATTATAAAACGCGCGCAGTGCCCGTCACATCAATGCGTACCGCCGCGCCCGGGTGCCAGCCCGGCTGACTGACGGTCCTGAGGATAACGGGCTGTTCATGCCCGGCTAATCCCAGCGTCAGCGTAGACAGCTGACCGGTGAAGTCGACATCAAGAATGGAGACCGGGCTTTCATGAGGCGCACATGCCGTCACGCGCAATTGTTCAGGACGCATCATTACCCGCCCCTCTCCTGTTGCATGCGGATTGTCCGTCGGCACCTCGCCCAGTGCACACACGGCGTAACCGCCAGCGAGCTGAGCAGGCAGGATCACGGCATCGCCAAGAAACAGCGCCGTCTCTTCGTCAACGGGACGGGTATAGACGTCATAAGGCGCTCCCACCTGCGTGAAGCGGCCAGAACGCATCACGGCAACCTGCGTGGCAAAAGACAACGCTTCGTTCTGATCGTGGGTGACCAGAATTGAGGCCACGCCCGCTTCCGCCAGCAGATCGGCCGTTGCTTTACGCGTCATGGCGCGCAAGCCGGTATCCAGCGCCGAGAACGGTTCATCCAGCAGCATCAGCGAAGGACGCTGGGCCAGCGCACGGGCAAGCGCCACGCGCTGCTGCTGTCCGCCGGAAATCTCATGGGGCCAGTGCGTCGCGAGCTGCCTGTCGAGAGAGACCATCTCCATCAGCACCTCAACGCGCTGGCGCTTCTCGTGGCGGGTACCGTCCAGCCCCCAGGCAATGTTATCTGCCACGTTGAGATGGGGGAACAGAGCGCCCTCCTGGGGCACAAAACCGATCCCGCGCAGGTGAGCAGGAACAATATGATTTTCATCAAACAGCGTTTTTCCCTGCATGACAATGCGGCCGGTATCCGGCGTCTCAAACCCGGCGAGAATACGCAGCAGCGTGGTTTTCCCCGACCCGGAGGGGCCGACAATCGCCGTGCGGCTCCCCGGCGCAACGCTCAGGTTTAAGCTGTCGAGCACCTGCACGTCCGAAAACGATTTTGAAATGGCGGTTAATTCAAGCATGTCATAGCCCTGCAATTTTTTTCGACTGCATATAGAGAATGGCGGTCAGCGGGAGTGAAATCAGGATCATCAGCATCGCGTAGGGCGCGGCGGCCACATAATCAATTTCACTGGTCAGCGCCCAGAATCCGGTGGAGAGCGTGCGGGTTCCCAGCGGCGAGAGCAGCAGCGTGGCGGTCAATTCGTTGCTGACGCCAAGGAATACCAGCGCGGCGCCTGCCGCAGCGCCCGGTGCGGCCAGCCGCAGGGTAACGCTCCAGAGCGCTTTCGCAGGCGTGCTGCCCAGGCTGCGCGCCACGTTTTCCAGCTCAACCGGCGCCTGGGCAATCCCTGCCCGCAGGTTAATGAGCGCGCGGGGCATAAACATCAGCAGATAGGCCAGGAACAGGGTGATTTCCGTCTGATAAATGGGGCGAGCGTAATGAATAGTGACCGTGACCAGCGCCAGCGCGGTGACAATGCCCGGCAGCGAACTGGTGATGTAGATGCACCCTTCCAGCATCCGGAAAATACGGTGCGGGTAGCGGATCCCAAGCCACGCGATGGGGATCACGCAGGCCGTCGTCAGGAGCGCTCCGCCCACGCCGAGCATCAGCGTCTGGCGCAGGGAGTGCCAGAGATCGGCGTTCATCCAGTTTTGTACGCCGCCGAGCCAAATCCAGCGGCACAGGACAAGTAACGGCACGCCCAGCGCCAGAATGACCAGCGCGAGGAAAAACAGCTGTCCCAGCGCAGCCGCCGCAGGCTTCAGCGGCCAGCGTTTCTGTTCACGTGCCGCGCCAGCGCCAATACGTGCATAGCGCGCTTTCCCGCGAGTCACGCCTTCCAGCACTAAGATCGCCAGGCAGCATAAGGCCAATACGCCCGCCAGCATGTTCGCTGCCGGGCCGCTGAAGGTGGACTGAAACTGGTCATAGATGGCCGTTGTAAAGGTATCAAAACGGATCATCACGTACAGACCGTATTCCGCCAGCAGGTGCAGCGCCACCAGCAGCGCGCCGCCGCAGATAGCCAGTTTTAGCTGCGGCAGCACCACGCGGAAAAAGACCCGCCACGGCGGGGTGCCGAGCGAGGCGGCCACATCTTCCAGCGTCGGGTCAAGACGACGCAGCACCGCCGCAACCGGCATATAAATAAACGGATAGTAAGCTAAAACGGAGAGGAACACGCCCGCGGAAAGGCCATGCATCGAGGGAACCACGCTCACCCAGGCATAGCTTTGCACAAACGCGGGGATCGCCAGAGGGGCGACCGCCAGCGCGGACCAGATCCCTCGCCCGGCAAGCTGCGTGCGCTCCGTGAGCCAGGCGATCGCCACGCCTGTCACGATACACAGCGGTACCGCCAGCGCCGTCAGCCACAGCGTGTTGCTGAGCAGTTCAGCAACACGTGGGCGAAATACCAGCGCCCTAATCGTTTCCCAGCCCGTCTCAACGCCTATGGCAATGATAAAACCCAGGGGCAGAAGTGCCAGTAAAGAAAAAAGGACAGCTAACGCTACCATCGGCAGTGCGGGACGCCTGCGGCCAGGCTCCCGCACGCTGTTTTTGCCGAGGTCGAGACTCAGACCAGACATAAGACCTTCACTTCACTCTCAGGCTCACAGCAGACCGGCTTGCGTCATCAGCTCGATAACTTTTTTACTGTTGAGCGTTGAAGGTTCAACTTTCGGTGCATCCAGATCGTTCAGCGGGACCAGTTTCGGGTTAGAGGCCGCGTTCACGCCCACCGCATATTCAAAGGCATTGTTGGTGCGCAGGCTTTCCTGGCCCTCTTTACCGGTAATGTATTTGATGAATGCCTGGGCCTGCGCTTTGTGTTTGCTGGACGCCAGCACGCCACCACCGGAAAGGCTGACGAACGCGCCCGGATCCTGGTGTTTGAAGTAGTAGAGTTTGGTGTTTTTGCTGTTCTCACCCGTTTTGTACTGATCGACAAAACGGTAGTAGTGATAAATCACCCCGCCATCAATCTGGCCGGCGTTGACGGCTTTCATCACGGTGCTGTTGCCTTTATAGGCAACGAAATTCGCTTTCATCGCCTTCAGCCATTCCAGCGTGGCTTTTTCGCCTTTAAGCGCCAGCATTGCGCTCACGATGGCCTGAAAATCCGCCCCTGACGGTGATGCCGCCCAGCGGCCTTTCCACTCGGGTTTGGCCAGATCCATCAGCGACTTAGGCAGCTGCTGTTCGCTCAGTTTTGCCGGGTTATAGACGAATACGGTGCTGCGGGCGGCAATGCCGATCCAGCGGCCATGCGCCGGGCGGTACTCTGCCGGTACCTGCTTCAGGGTGTCTGCATCCAGCGGGGCAAACAGGTTGGCGTTATCCACCAGTACCATGGACGGCGAGTTTTCCGTCAGAAATACGTCTGCAGGTGATGCGCTGCCTTCCTGAACCAGCTGGTTACCCAGCTCGCTGTCATCGCCGTTACGCAGCGTGACCTTAATGCCGGTCTCTTTGGTAAAACCGTCAACCCACGACTTCACCAGGTTTTCATGCTGCGCGTTGTATACCACAATGCCTTCGCTGTTATCAGCGGCAACGGATTGTGTGGAAAGGAAAAGCGATGATGACAACAAGGCAAGCGAGAAGCAGGACAGCAGGCGAGAATTCATGAACATATCCTTAATAGAGCAACGGGAATAATGACGCATAGCGTTGTGGGACAGGATTAAAGCATACAAAAACGCTAATGATAATTAGTATCAATCCAGTTTAAGCGTAAAAGTGTAAAATTTCTTTTTTGCGGGGAGTGAAGTGATAAAAATCCAGATTTAAAAAACGGATTAATTAAAGATTAAGAAAACATTAAGACCAGCCCTAATGGATTTTAATTAGGCTTCTATTTATTAAGCGGTTATTTATCTGAAAAGGGAAAATAATAGAGCTCGTTGCAGATCTAAGGGGAATAGTGAGAAGAGGAAGAGGCGTTAACATCTGAAACTAAATGGCACGCCCTGTAGGATTCGAACCTACGACCTACGGCTTAGAAGGCCGTTGCTCTATCCAACTGAGCTAAGGGCGCACTGAGAAGAGTGAACTTCGCGGCGGTGAAACGCGAAGAATTATACGGTCAATGGCAGGTGAGTCAATGCCTTTTCCGCTTTCAGAGGCAATTACCGCTAGCCGATTGTAAATACGGCTATTTTCTCAACATTTCTCGCTGTTTCACCTTAAAATTTAGCGCTGCGAAAAGGCTTAGTTGCATTTAAGTAACGCCTGCTGTTTTCCTGAACGTCAGCTCGTCACACTAGAGCGAGGTATCCCGGCCGCCTGGAGGCTGACAGACAACAGGACAATGGAGTGACAGCGCAAAACCCGTTCGATACGCCCCCCCGATTACAGTCTATTTCTCAGGACATCGTCGGCATCAAACTGGAGCCTATCGTCGCCCTCAACGCCCGGCGCCGGGTCGGCGTGGAGGTCCTGAGCGTCTTGTCCGACACCGAGCATAGCGAGGACTTCTTCCGCCATCAGTCGGCAGACGCGTCTTTGACGCTGCTTGAAGCGCAACTGGCCGCATTAAAAAATACCCCGCACGGCAATAATCTTTTTATTAATCTGCCGATAACCGTGTTGACGGCACCTGCGCCTTTTGTGCGGCTCATCAATATGAAAACCGCGCCGCTGAATATTGAGATTGTCGACCTCCCTCTCTTTCTGGCGCTCTCCGCCGCACAGAAGCAGAGCGTCGTCAACAACCTGCGGCAACTTCAGGAACGGGGATACTCTATCTGGCTGGATGATATCGACGAAACTATCATTCAGCCGTTTTTATTTTGTCGATTACCGTTGAACGGCATCAAAATCGATAAGAACGCATTCTGGCGTTTACGCGCCACACCTGCACTGAGGAAACTGGTTTCACTTTGCTTTCAGCTGGCCGGAAGCGTACTCATCGAAGGTATTGAGACTGAACGCGATCGTATCTGGGCACTGCAGGCGGGTGCCGATCTCGGCCAGGGATATTACTGGCCGTCCTGGACATGGCCGGAGGATTAACACGCCATTTCCAGGAGGGAGGCCATGCGAATGACAGTGCGCCGTTACCGGCGGCGGCGTACAGGAAGTGATGCACTGGGATTTACGCACTCACCTTTTGCCCCCCCCTTTTTCGACCGACTCGAGTTTTTGAGCCAGTCCATCAACCAGCCCCGAAAAACCGATGCCCCGTTTATCATCCTGGTAACGGAGGACAATTTTTTGCGCTCCGGTTTTCTCAATGGGCAGTTTCCGCTAAGCAGCTGTTGCGACTTCACGTCGCTGGACGATGCGCTGAGCGCGCAGAGCCAATGGCCCTCGGCCCGTCTGGTAGTGGATATTGAAAGCCGTTCCACGGGGCTGATTGATCAGCTGGATCAGTTAAGAAGACATAGCCTGTATCCCCCCTTCCTGACGCCGTGGCTGCTGATCCGGGCTGATAATTATGACGCGCGTCTCTTCTGCAAAGCGGCAGGTCCTTTTCATGTGCTCGAACGTCAGATGAACGCAGCAGGGCTTCAGCACAGCCTGATGGAACCCCGCCCCCTTCAGGGCTCCGATAGAGACTGGTTCTCGCGCAACGAATGGCCCATTTTGCAGGAGCTTGCCCGTGGCAAGACGTTACGACAGATTGCCCTTCTGCAGAATCGTCCCTATAGCCGCATTATCTATCGCCTCAGCTGCATCCTGATGAAGCTCGGGCTGAGCCATCGCCAGGAATTGTTACACCTTCTTAATAACCTCTCAGACTGCTCGTTTTAACTTACGTCCTAACCCCTTATTTCCTAAAGCGCTTTAAGAATTTACTTACCCATTATGTTAATTTAATGTTAAATATTAACAATAAAGTCGATTTTATAACTATTCCTAATTTATGGCCTTGAACCATGTGAAATGTCACAGATTGAATCAACTGCAGCACTTTCCTCCATCCGTTAAGTGAATGCAGAAGGCGTTAACGAGATGATAATGATGTAAAAACAAGCAGCTTCCCTTTACGCACCAGGAGCGGGAAGCGAAGCTGGCAGCACGTTCTCCTGTACGATGATGGAGCGACGTTGATATCGCTTAAGGACTTTCAGATGAAGGTCTGAGGCCCTGAGAGGGCACTTTTTCGCCTCCTCTTCTCAAGATCCTGCCTGAAATCGAGACGCCATTTCATTAACATTTTTGCAACATAAAGAGACATCTGTTATTTTTTGTTATTACATAAAGATGAAAAGATGCGGTAAATGGGATACCAGGATAATTCCGCTAAATTTAAAAAGGAGGCCATTCAGATCCAGAAGATAATACAAACCAATAAGCGGAACGTAATTTACAGGGTTTTCGGAAAAAACTTACCCTGTATAATAAGATGCGTATCAAAATTGAATAAGAAAAACCTTTTTGCCAACACCAGCCAAATGAGACGACCGCGCTGAGGCAGAGTTCTTTTCATTACGTAAACAGGGATGCTTTCGCTCTTTCCAGGGAAATACTACGGTATAGGGATCTGCTCATTATATCCTTCCGGCATTTCGAGAGTTTTACAAAACTCTACATAACGCTTTTAACAATCTGAGGCATTAAAAATGAAACCGGCATCCGTTATCATTATGGACGAACATCCTATCGTCAGAATGTCGATAGAAGTCCTGCTACAGAAAAATAAGAATATCATCGTCAAGCTTAAGTCTGGCGATAGCCATGAAGTTCTTGACTGCATCCGCAATCACCCTATCGATTTGGTGATCCTTGACATTGAACTTACGGGCACAGATGCCTTTGCTTTACTTAAGAGAATCAAAAACTTAAATAAAGACATTAAGGTTCTTTTCTTATCATCTAAATCAGAACTGTTTTACGCCGGACGTGCCATTCGCGCCGGGGCCAACGGCTTTGTCAGTAAACGAAAAGATTTGGGTGAGATCTACAACGCCGTAGAGATGATCCTGATGGGCTATTCTTTTTTCCCGTCGGAGACGCTGAATTTTATAAACCATATGGGGTCGGGAAAGGGAGAGCTGGCAGATATGCCGTTATCGAATCGCGAGGTTACGGTATTACGTTATCTGGCGAATGGGCTGTCCAATAAGGAAATTGCGGAGCAATTGCTATTAAGCAACAAGACCATTAGCGCGCACAAATCCAATATTTATTCCAAGCTGGGGGTGCAAAGCATCGTGGAATTAATTGATTACGCTAAAGCACACGAACTGCTATAACCTGAATTCACTCCCTGCAGTTTATCTGAGCTGCAGGGAGTGCGGTCAGTGCTAATTATAATTAATCATGAAGGTCGCATCAGCATCAGCCTTTCCGGGCTGAGGGTTATCGGCAGTAGCAATATAATTGGCATAAAATGACAGTGTCGCATTCCCCTGCGCATCGACCGTGACCGGCTGGCTGGCCTGCTGGAGATCCAGACGCGATTTATCCGCATCCCTGATCTCGACGGCGACGCGGCTTGCCGTGCTGGCGTCGTTCAGTGCCAGCAACCCGTTGTTGCTCCCGTCAGCTTTACCGGAAAACGTAATGGACGCGGCCCCTGGCGGACAGCCGGTCAGTTTCAGCGTAAAAGGCATGGGCTGCGTGCGGCTCCCGGTAGTGCTGAGCTGCTTCGTGGGCCAGGTGCCCAGCGTGACGGTTTTGTCACTGTCGTTCCCCTCGGCCACGCAGGTAAAATCGACGATATTGCCGTAGAGCTGAATGTTAATTTCGCCCAACGCGGTTTCCGCCTGAGCCTGTGTGCAAAGCGCAAAGATCGCTACGGTGATAAAACGGATCCCGTTTCGCATATCGGCTCCTTAATCGTAATCCACACGCAAATACCCGCGCGAGGTAAAGCGCCCTTCCGCGGGCTTATTGCCCGTCACGCTCACTGGCCAGACCCGGATCCCCACCTGCGCCTGCGCGCTGTCGTCCAGACGGAACGGAATTTTGCTCGTCAGGTTGTTAGGCGTTAACGGCGTACCACTCTCGTTGGCAATGATGAACCCCACATCCGGGTTATCCGATACCAGTGCGTTACTGGAGACCTTTTCAGCCTCAACGCGCATCGTCAGCATGGCATTCGCCTCGACGTTGGTGCATTTAATCGCGATGGTTTTACTCTGCGATGAAACCCCTTCCGGCTTGTTACCCGCGCCCGCTTTGCTGAACAAGGAGGCGCCAATGTCCCCGAAATCAAACTCAACCACATTACCGGCATTGATTGCGCAGCTTTGCGGTACCTGAATGGTTCCGCTGTAGCTGATGGTATAGACCGGTGTGGTTAACGGGTCAGAGGCGGTCGTAGTCACGTAAACACGGAACATCGTGGCACGCGGGATCACCACCATGTTGATAAAACGCCGGGTCACCTTAAGACGGAACACCAGGTTGGAATCCTTAACGCCAAATGGTTTGTTTTTTGAGACGTTCGGATGGCTCCCCATCTGGATATAGTTTTGCGGGGGGTAAAACTCGCCAGCATAGCTGTCCGTGATTTTCATGGCCCCATCCAGATAGTCGTTAAGCTTCAGATACTGGTAGCGATCGCTGGTCCCGGTGATCGGGTAATCGGTGACGTAGCTGCGTCTGGTGGTATTGCCGGTCGTGCCCTTCGGGCAGACGGCATTCACCCCCACCCATTGCGATTTTTCGCTGAGGGTCACAATCTGACCCACCTGGTTATTCGAGCTGTTGAATTTATCCGTCAGGTCGTAGTACACCTCTGTCGGCACGCCATTTTCGTTGACGCACACGGTCGCCAGTGCGTGTGACGCGGGCAGTAAAGCCAGAAGTGATAAAGCAAAAATGTGGATTTTAATCACAGCGGATCCCCTTAAGTGTGATTGCCTGTTGCAGGCTCTTTTCAGGCAAGCTGTAAGGCGCACGGCACTGGGACTGTGCCCCGTTCCCCCACTGGATCAGCAGTTCGCCTTCGAGCGGCAGCCCACTCAGGTAAATTTGCCCGTCATCCCCCACCATGCTGGTCACGCCACTCTGGGTTTCACGCACCACGGCGCCGAACGGCACGGGCTGGTTACCACGTGTGACGGTCAGCAGGGCACGCACGCCAATACGGGTGTCAAAGCTGGCGCGCACCAGTGCGCCTTTGGTCGGCACCACGCTGCTCACGTTATTTTCGATATCGGTGTTGTTGCTCATGGTATTGGTATCCAGCGCCACGCGGTTATAGCGATAGACGGTGGCATACGGCATCACCGCATAGCCGCGCCAGTCGGTCTTCACACCGGTCTGGTTTTCCACGCTGACGCCTGATGCCCCCGGGGCTTTGATCAGCACGTTGGTGTCGCCCAGCGGCTGGCTAAAGGTCACGCCGTCAGCATGGCCGACCACCCCGCCGGAGAGCTGCCAGTTGAAATCGTGCTGATCGCGGGAATAGTTGTAGCCCACCCCCAGCGTGCCGTAGGTTGCCTGCCAGTTGGCGCTGGCGCTTCCGCTTGAGCCGTTGGTGCTGGCGTGTCCCTGGGTCACGCTGTAGTTCAGGTTGCGGTCCTCCAGCAGCGTGCCGCTGACGCCGGTTTGCCAGCTGGTATCACCCTCACTGTTTCGGCTGGCGGATGCCGTGGCGTAGGCGCGGTCAATCGCGCTGTCCCGGCGATAGCCCTGACGGGTAAACAAGCTAAACGGCACGGAGACGTTGAACGACGCGATCCGGTCAGTCCCGTCGATCCCGACGGATTTGTTCCACGACCACGAGACGGAATAGTTGATCCCCTTCACGCCCCCCGCGTAACCCAGCTGATACCAGAGGTTCGTTTCGTCCGTCCCCCAGTAGGTTTGCTCACTCCCGGAAATATAGACCGAGCCGTAATCCCCCAGTGACTGAGAGACGTTGAGCTGAAAGCGGCCTTTTTTGTTCCACGTCAGGTTGTGATAACTCTGTACGTCAGGCACATCGTTACCGTCCTGATTATCGGCATACTGATAGCCTTCCATTGAGCGCCAGGCGACATCATCCAGGGTGTAAAACCCTTTGGTGGAGTAGCGGTAGCCCAGCAGCTGGAAGTTGGTGCCGAAGCCGTTGAGCGATTTGGCATAAAGAAAACGCAGCGACTGCCCTTCGTGCTTGCTGTCGTCCGCGAGCTGGCTGCGGGCATGAGTGATATCGACCGATACCGCGCCCCAGTCACCGAGGTTTTTCCCGGCCCCGACGGCCAGCGCGGTATAGCGTGACGCCAGCTGCGTACCGCCATACAGGGTAAAGCCGTTGGCAAGACCGGTCACCAGGGTGCCCTGGGTGAAGAACGGCGTATCCTGGTCGCTGTTACCGCTGCGATAGTCCCCCGCCACGAGATCGTATTTCCAGCGCCCTTCTCGCTGCAGCAGCGGGACGGTGGAATACGGCACGGTGTAGCGCTGCTGGCTGCCGTCTTTCTCTTCCACCGTCACCTCCAGGTCACCGCTTGAGGAGGTCGGGTTAAGATCGGTGATGGCAAAGGCACCAGGCTGAACGTAGCTTTGATAGATAACGTAGCCGTTTTGACGCACCACAACTTTGGCTGGCGTCCTGGCAATACCGCGCACGGTCGGGGCGTAGCCCTGCAGGCTGTCCGGGTACATGCTGTCGGACGAATAGAGTCGTCCGCCGCGAAAACCGACGCTGTCGAAAACATCATTCCCGGTATTGCTGTCGCCCAGCACCAGTTCGCTTTTGAGCGGGATAACGGTGCGCTGCGCCCAGGTGCCAATATTCTCCCACTCACTGTGCCGCTGCCCGTTATTCTGGGTGTAACGCCATGCGCCGTTGTTACGTAAACGCCAGGCACCATAGTTCAGCCCGCTCTGCAGGTTGAGATAGTAGCTGTCGTCTTCGCTTCCCCGGTTGCCCGTGAAGCTGTAGTTCACCAGGGCGGCGGGAATACCTTCATCCCACTGTTCGGGCGGGATGTAGCCGCGCGCACTGTTTTGCATAGCCACCTGCGGCAGGCTGACGTTCAGACGCTGTGAGGCAAAGTTAAATACCGTTTCGCTGCCGGGAATGGCCGTGGTCAACGGAACGCAGGTTTCGCCCTGCACGTTAGCCAGTTCGGGAAACGCCGCAACGTTGACGCCAAAGCGATCGAGCATCGCGCGCGTAATGCACGGGGTCAGACCGCCCGCCACCGGTGGCGTGTTCTCAGCCTGCTCAAAACGCACGTCCTGAGTGCCGATAAACTCATCGTTACGCCAGATATCCACGCGATAAACGCCGGGTGCCTGCTGGTGTCCTTGTTCAAAACGCGACAAATCCGCCACGCTGGCAGTATCGTCAGACAAGAAGGCCGGGTTGAAGTAGCTTTCGCTCCAGCCAGCCTGGGGCCAGAGCGCGGCCATCAGCGCCAGCGCAACCGGGCAGTAACGTCCCTGATGGTTTTTCATCGCCCTGTCTCTGCTCACAGGTTGACGCTACGCGCCGGTGTAATGGCACCGTAGTCGTTCACGCTCTGCCATGAGAGCGTACCGCTGGCACCGGCTGGCAGCACCTGCTGAGCCGAGTTTTTCGGTGCCACCATCAGGTTCTCCAGCGTCTGACCGCCCAGCTTCAGGTTGACCAGGGTGATGTAGTAAGGAGACGCATTGCTGACCTTGAGATGGTTACCAACGCGCTCAAAACGCAGTTGAGAGAGTGCCTCTTCTGGCTGCATCGCCAGATTATTCGGGCGTACAAACAGTTTGATACGTGAAAGGATCGCCAGCTGCAGCACGTTATTGTTTTCTGTTTTTGCTTTGTTCACTGACGGGATCGCCTTCACGTTCATGTAAAAGAGCGACTCGCGATCGGCGGGCAGCGCTGGCCCGGCGTAAATAATACGCAGCGTGTTTTCACTGTCCGGCTCGCTAACAAACAGCGGCGGCGTGACGGCAAAAGTTTTCTCCTTCTGCCCGTTTGCATTTTCGATCCACGCGTTAATTAAATAGCGTTCTTGTTTATTGCTGTTGGTGATCGCCAGCGACGTTTGCTTCGCATCCGCCGGGTAAATAACGCGTGTGGCCCCCAGCGCAATACCGCCGGAAGCATTCGCGCAAGTAGAAACCATCATTAAAATAAACGATAACATCAGTCCTGGTTTAATTAGCATATTCATCAAAACCGTACCTTTAATAATGTGTTCGCAGGTGTTATGGATAAATCAACGTAAACCAGACATCCGACTGAATATTGCCTGGCACGAGGTGTTCGGAAATAGCGCGATAGCGGGCGCTAAAATGAAATGCGAGCTCGCTGGTATTCACCGGCAACCAACTGACGGCCGTTGCATTTGGGATAATCTGACGCTGCTGTTCATCAAAAAGCGCCAACCCCACGCCGCTGCTGACAGGTGTTTCGCCTGGCCGCGATGTCGCCAGAAAAACCTGCGGATCTTCCTCTGGTGTAACACCCTGAAACTGGATCCCTACGGTGCGCGAGACATCCACGCTGCAATCCAGCAGTCGCACGGTGAAGGGCACGTTAACCGTTGAGAAACTGCCCACACCGGAAAATGAATTGGTTCGGTACTGCCCCATGTCGATGCGCATATTCTGGCTGTCGGGCGCCACGGCGCAGCCGCCGTTTACCAGCTCCCCGCGAAGATGCACTTTGCCACCGTCGATCACCACGGTATGTGCCGATGCCGGGCCAGCCATCGCAAGGGTTAACAGCAGTAGTGTTCCAGTCCTTGTCATCCTTCATTCCTGGCATTTGCGTATGACGGCCTCATCCCTGAGGCCTGAACATCCTTGTGCGAGGGAATTATTCGTATTTCATTACGAAGGTGGCGTCAGCGTTCGCCTGGCCAGGCTCAGTGGTCGCAGCCGTTGATTTATAACGCGCGGTGAATTTCAGGGTGTTAGTCCCTTCAATCAGCGTCTGAGCGGCAGAGAAGGTCGCACCGTCTGGGGTCAGCACGCTGGATTTGCTGTCGAGGATCTCGATACCCACGCCTTTTGCGGTGTTGTCGTTGTTACCGGACGTCACGGCCAGCAGGGTTTTGTCGGTTGGGTCGATCTGACCGGTGAAGGCAACCGCAGCGGTTTTAGCGACCAGCGGATCGCAGTCATTCAGCTCAATGTTGAATGGAATATTAGAGGTGGTGTCGCCCACTTTGGTGAATTTCGCGGTACGATACTGACCGAGATTAACGGTCTGCTCGGAAGAATCAGTATTTACTGAACAAGCAGCATTAACCAGTTCACCTTTAAAATGCACGGTACCGCCATTTACGGTTACCGGCGTGGCTGGGTCTTCAGCATGAGCGGCACCCGCGACCAGGGCCAGTGTAGCAATAACAGTAGAAGCAATGTTGCTGAGTTTCATGTCTATTCCTTTAAAATGTAAATAACCCTTCCCGCGAAAATCGGGAATAAGAAATACGTTCAATTGATTAATTGAAAGCTTATTTCGGAGGAGACAAAGTAGCGCAGGAATAGGTTTTTAAATATGTCAAAACGCTGCCATTTCGCCAGGTCACATCCTAATACTGCCTAAGAAATTGACCACCCACTAAGAAGGGTTTTTGCGTCTCGCTGATAAAAACGCGTAAAGGGTGACTGACAGCGGCGCTCGCTTCTGACAAAATACAGGCAATCCCCCCTTTCAAACGTTACAGACGGAATCATCTCTCTGATGGCAGCAAAGATAATTGACGGTAAAACGATTGCGCAGCAGGTGCGCTCTGAGGTCGCGGAAAAAGTGAAGGCGCGTAAAGTTGCCGGAAAACGCGCTCCCGGGCTCGCCGTTGTGCTGGTTGGTAGCAACCCGGCATCGCAGATTTATGTCGGTAGCAAGCGCAAAGCGTGTGAAGAGGTGGGGTTCGTCTCCCGCTCTTACGATTTGCCTGAAACCACCAGCGAAGCGGAACTGCTGGAACTGATTGACACCCTGAACGCCGATAAAGAGATCGACGGTATTCTGGTTCAATTGCCGCTGCCAGCAGGCATCGACAACGTGAAGGTGCTGGAGCGTATCGCTCCGGATAAAGACGTTGACGGTTTCCATCCGTACAACGTGGGTCGTCTGTGCCAGCGCGCGCCGCGTCTGCGCCCATGTACCCCGCGAGGTATCGTGACGCTGCTGGAGCGCTATAACATCGACACTTACGGTCTTAACGCCGTTGTCATCGGTGCGTCCAACATCGTGGGCCGCCCGATGAGCATGGAGCTGCTGCTGGCTGGCTGCACGACCACCGTGACCCACCGCTTCACCAAAAACCTGCGACACCACGTCGAGAACGCCGATCTGCTGATCGTGGCGGTTGGCAAGCCGGGCTTTATTCCTGGAGAGTGGATCAAAGAAGGCGCAATTGTCGTGGACGTCGGTATTAACCGTCTGGAAAACGGCAAAGTGGTCGGCGACGTGGTATATGAAGATGCGGCGGCACGCGCCTCTTACATCACGCCAGTACCGGGCGGCGTAGGCCCAATGACCGTAGCAACACTGATTCAGAATACGTTGCAGGCATGCGAAGAGTATCACGACGTAGAGGACGCGTAAGATGGCGACATTTTCATTAGGTAAACACCCGCACGTAGAGCTGTGCGATCTGCTGAAGCTGGAAGGCTGGAGCGAAAGCGGCGCGCAGGCCAAAATCGCCATTGCCGATGGACTGGTAAAAGTCGACGGCGCGGTGGAAACCCGTAAGCGCTGCAAAATTGTCGCGGGCCAGACCGTGAGTTTTGAAGGACAGAACGTGACGGTTACGGCCTGAGCCGTCTGATGCCCGATGGCGCTGCGCTTACCGGGCCTTCGTACTGTCTCCATTTAGTAGGCCGGGTAAGGCGAAGCCGCACCCGGCAATTTCTCTCACCATCCCCCCACAATCATCACGGTTAATTATCGATCAACTTCAAATAATCACTATTTCATCTGTTGAAAGGTGAGAATTCAGTTGCGCGTTTTTCATGCTTTCTCCACGATAAGTAGAACGTTCTACTAAAACGTTCTACTTACAATAACAGCGCCAAAAAAAGCGCTACTCGGGGGAAATCAGCATGGGTCTGATATCAGGGTTTGTTAAATCGCTGTCTAAGTTATCGATGATTGGTCGCGCCTTAATGCTGCCAATTTCACTGCTTCCCGCTGCGGGCCTGCTGCTGGCCTTCGGCGACAAGTTCCATCTGCCGCTGATGATGAACGCGGGCGGGGTGATTTTTGACAACCTGCCGATGCTGTTCGCCATTGGCTCCGCCGTGGGCCTGGCGTCAGAGTCCGGTATTGCGGCGCTCTCTGCGGCGGTCTCGGTGTTTGTCACCAACATCACCATCAGCACCGTGCTGAGCATCACGCCGGAAATGGCCTCGCAGGGCGGGAAATACGCCATGGTGGTCGGCATACCAACGCTGCAGATGGGCGTCTTCGGCGGTCTGATCTGCGGTATCCTTGCGGCCTGGTGTTTTAACCGCTTCCACACCATGCAGCTGCCGGAGTTCCTTGGCTTCTTCTCCGGTAAGCGCTTCGTGGCGATTGCCACCGCGTTTCTGTCATTCCTGATGGGTCTGCTGCTGCCGTACGTCTGGCAGCATATCCAGGCCGGTATCGACGCCCTCTCCGTGGTAGTTAACGGCGATAATCAGGCGGCCTCGACCTTTATCTTCGGCCTGGTGGAGCGTGCGCTAATCCCCCTCGGTCTGCACCATATCTGGTATCCGTCGTTCTGGTATTCGTTTGGGGATTACACAACTCAGGCAGGCCAGGTGATTCATGGCGACCAGACCATCTGGTTCAAGATGCTGGAAGAAGGGGTGAAATCCTTCAGCAGCGACACCTACCAGAACGCCGGTAAATTCATGCAGGGTGAATTCCCGCTGATGCTGTTCGCGCTGCCTGCGGCGTGCCTGGCGATGTATCACGAAGCCCACACGAAAAACAAAAAGATTGCGGCCGGTATTCTGTTCTCGGCAGCGCTCACCTGCTTCCTGACGGGGATCACCGAACCGGTAGAGTTTACCTTTATCTTCGTGGCACCGATTCTCTACGTCTTTAATGCCATCATGGCGGGCCTGGCCTACATGACCATGTACCTGTTGCATGCGCATATCGCCAAATCGTTCTCGGCGGGCTTTATCGACTACCTGTCGTTCGGGATCCTGCCGTCCTTTAACGGTTACAAGACCAACTTCCTGAATGCCATTATCATCGGCATTCCAATGGGGCTGATTTACTACTTTACGTTCCGCTTCGTGATCCGTCGCTTCGACGTCAAAACTCCGGGTCGTACCGATGTCACTGCCAATGCAAATGACAAGTCCGATTCCGAACTTGCCACAGAGATTATCAGCCTGCTGGGCGGCGCGCAGAATATTGATTCCGTTGGCTCCTGCATTACCCGCCTGCGGCTGGAAGTGGCGAAAAGCGAGGCAGTGGATAAAGACGGGCTGAACGGACTCGGCGCCCGCGGCGTGGTCTTCGTTGGCGACAACGGTATTCAGGTGATTTTCGGTGCCAGAGCACAGTTTATCGCCCAGACCATGTCCACCATGATTGGCAAATAATAAGATGCCGGCGTGATGCGTCTCCTGTACGCTGGGGGACGCATTACTTTATCTGGCTGATAATCGGTTAATTTCAGGGAGCGGTTTTGAAGAAAGTCAGCATTATTGATGTCGCAAAGCACGCGGGCGTCTCGGTCTCGACCGTCTCACTGGTGCTGCGCCAGAAAGGGAAAATCTCAGAGGCAACGATCGGGAAGGTCAACGCCGCCATCACGACGCTGGGCTATGTTCATAACGTCGCCGCTGCCAACCTTCGCGCCAACACCTCTAATTTAATTGGCCTGATCCTGCGGGACTTCAGCGACAGCTTTTCCATCAAGGTGATGGCGAGCATTGTTCAGGAACTGGAGAAGCAAGGCTATATGGTGTTTCTCGGTCAGCCACTGAATGACCGTGAACATCTTGAACGCACCCTGCTCTCGTTTAAGCAGCAGGGCGTGGCGGGTGTCATCTATCTGGCGTCCGACACCCGCACCGCAACGCTGCCGGAACACATTCGCCACTGCCCGCTGCCGTTGGTGGTCGTTTCCCAGTCGTTGCTGGATGAAAAATGTAACCTGGTCATGCGCGATAACCGCCAGGCCGCGAACCTGGCCGCGCGCTATCTTATCGAGCGCGGACATCGCAATATTGCCTACATTGGCGGGCGCGACGGCTGTCTTCTCCGCGAGCAACGCCTGCTCGGTTTTCGCAGTGCCATGACGCAAAGCGGGCTGGTCTGGCGTGACGAATATTCTCCCCCCTGCCCCGATGATACCCAGGCGGCGGCGATGGCAACGCGCCAGTTGCTTGAGAAGAACAACACCATCACCGCCCTGCTCTGCCACTCCCCGGATGCCATGCTCGGCTCCATCTCAGGCATTCACCAGGTGGGGCGTACGGTGGGTAAAGATGTGTTCCTGACGCAGCAGGTCGCGCTGGTCGGTTTTGAAGATATGCTTCACGTTAACCTTACCTCACCGTCGTTGACCTATGTCTCCTCAGCGAGCGATGAAACCGGGCGTCAGGCGGCAGGGCTGATTATCCGTAAGCTGAAAGAGCCAGATCTGCAAACGCAACGCATCACCCTCTCCGGGCAGCTTATCGCACGCGAGTCGGCGTAAAATCAGAATATAGCACAGCGTATTTTCCGCCATTACCCTGCTATATTTCCATGATTTGCCATGGATAAATGCAATGCCTACCGTTATCACTCACGCAGCTGTTCCCCTTTGCCTGGGCTTAGGCCTGGGAAGTAAAGTCATCCCTCCCCGCCTGTTATTTGCCGGAATTGTCCTCGCCATGCTGCCGGACGCCGACGTGCTGGCGTTTAAGTTCGGCGTTGCTTACGGCAATGTTTTCGGCCATCGTGGCTTTACCCATTCCCTGCTGTTTGCCTTTGTGGTGCCGATACTTTGCGTGCTGATTGGCCGACGATGGTTCAAAACCCCTCTGACGCGCTGCTGGCTTTTTTTGACCGTGTCACTGCTGTCTCACAGCCTGCTGGATTCCGTGACGACCGGCGGAAAAGGGGTCGGCTGGCTGTGGCCGTGGTCAGATGAACGCTTCTTTGCCCCGTGGCAGGTGATAAAAGTCGCGCCGTTTGCCCTGTCGCGCTATACCACGCCGTACGGACATCAGGTGATCATTTCAGAGTTGCTGTGGGTCTGGCTGCCGGGAGTGGTGCTGATGGGGTTGCTGTGGTGGAGAAAACGTGCGCGCTGATGCCCTCACCCCGGCCCTCTCCCACAGGGAGAGGGAGAAAACCTAACAATTCCCTCTCCCTGTGGGAGAGGGTTAGGGTGAGGGGAAAATTACTTACGACGCCAGGTGGTGCCCTGCGGGCCGTCTTCCAGAATAATCCCCATCTCTGTCAGACGGTTACGTGCCGCATCTGCCGCCGCCCAGTCTTTCGCCTGACGCGCTTCCAGACGTGCCTTGATCAAGGCTTCAATTTCCGCCACTTCGCCGTCGTCCGCCTGCGCACCGCTCTGCAGGAAGGCGTCTGGCTCCTGCTCCAGCAGGCCGAGCACGGAAGAGAGCTTACGCAGATGAGAGGCCAGCGCATTCGCCGCCGCCATATCTTCTGACTTCAGACGGTTCACTTCGCGCGCCATATCGAACAGCACGGAGTAGGCTTCCGGAGTATTGAAGTCGTCGTTCATCACCTCAACAAAGCGGGCTTCGAAGGCGTCGCCGCCTGCGGCAGGAACAGACTTGTCGGTACCGCGCAGCGCGGTATACAGACGTTCCAGCGCCGAACGCGCCTGCTTCAGGTTCTCTTCGCTGTAGTTCAGCTGGCTGCGATAGTGGCCGGACATCAGGAAGTAACGCACGGTTTCCGCATCGTAATACTTGAGCACGTCGCGCACGGTAAAGAAGTTGCCCAGCGATTTTGACATCTTCTCGCGGTCAACCATCACCATTCCGGAGTGCATCCAGTAGTTCACGTACTCGCCGCCGTGGGCACAGGTGGACTGCGCAATTTCGTTTTCGTGGTGCGGGAACATCAGATCCGAACCGCCGCCGTGAATGTCGAAGTGTTTGCCCAGCTGTTTGCAGTTCATCGCGGAACATTCAATGTGCCAGCCCGGACGCCCTTCACCCCACGGAGATGGCCAGCTTGGCTCACCCTTTTTGGACATCTTCCACAGCACGAAGTCCATCGGATTACGCTTCACGTCGACCACGTCCACGCGGGCCCCAGCCTGCAGCTGATCCAGATCCTGACGGGAAAGCGCACCGTAGGTCGGGTCCGTTGGCACGGAGAACATCACGTCGCCGTTATCCGCCACATAGGCGTGACCGCGTGCGATCAGCTTCTCGGTGATCTCAATGATTTCGTGAATATGGTGAGTTGCACGCGGCTCGCTGTCCGGACGCTGAATGTTTAAAGCGTCGAAATCTTTGTGCATCTCGACAATCATGCGATCCACCAGCGCAACAAAACTCTCGCCGTTTTCATTCGCGCGTTTGATGATTTTGTCGTCGATGTCGGTGATATTGCGGACGTACTTCAGGTTGTAGCCTAAAAAACGCAGGTAACGTGACACCACGTCGAAGGCAACGAAGGTGCGCCCATGGCCGATGTGACAGAGATCGTAAACGGTAATACCACACACGTACATGCCGACTTCCCCGGCATGAATAGGTTTAAATTCCTCTTTTTGGCGCGTCATTGTATTAAAGATTTTTAACATCGAAGATTCCATGTAAACACGTGTGTGGGTTGTTTGTTCCCTATAATACCTATAATTCGGAATAGGATCAGCACACAATGCAAGGTGATCGCGTCCTGTGGTTATGCTATAACAAGCCCCTATATGTGACCCGAACGCGGGTCGACGTACCACAATAACGGAACAGGATGCAAAAATGGTTACTTTCCACACTAATCATGGCGATATCGTAATCAAAACCTTTGATGACAAAGCGCCTGAAACAGTTAAAAACTTCCTGGACTACTGCCGCGAAGGTTTCTACGACAACACCATTTTCCACCGCGTGATCAACGGCTTTATGATCCAGGGTGGCGGTTTTGAACCGGGTATGAAGCAGAAAGCGACGAAAGAAGCGATCAAAAACGAAGCCAACAACGGCCTGAAAAACACCCGTGGCACGCTGGCAATGGCCCGTACCCAGGCGCCTCACTCTGCGACCGCGCAGTTCTTCATCAACGTGGCTGATAACGACTTCCTGAACTTCTCCGGCGAAAGCCTGCAGGGTTGGGGCTACTGCGTGTTCGCAGAAGTTGTTGAAGGTATGGACGTGGTCGATAAGATCAAAGCCGTCTCTACTGGCCGCAGCGGCATGCACCAGGACGTTCCTAAAGAAGACGTTGTGATTACAAGCGTGACCGTCAGCGAGTAATTCGTGGCGACACTCTTTATTGCGGATCTGCATCTGCAAACAGAAGAACCGGCGATCACCGCCGGTTTTCTGCGTTTTTTACGCGGTGAAGCGAAAAGCGCCGATGCGCTGTACATCCTGGGCGACCTGTTTGAAGCCTGGATTGGCGACGATGATCCTGACCCGCTGCATCGTGAAATCGCCTCCGCCATTAAGGCGCTGGTTGATTCCGGTGTCCCCTGCTATTTCATTCACGGCAACCGTGATTTTCTGCTCGGCAAGCGCTACGCCCGCGAAAGCGGCATGACGCTGCTGCCGGAAGAACAGGTGCTCGACCTCTATGGCCGCAGGCTGCTGATTATGCACGGCGATACGCTCTGCACGGACGATACCGGCTATCAGGCGTTTCGCGCCAAAGTTCACACCCCCTGGATCCAGACGCTGTTTCTTGCCCTGCCGCTCTTTATCCGTAAACGCATCGCAGCCAGAATGCGTGCGGGCAGTAAAGCCGCTAACAGCAGTAAATCCATGACCATCATGGACGTCAATCCGCAGGCCGTAGTGAGCGTAATGGAAAAACATGGGGTTCAGTGGTTAATCCACGGTCATACCCACCGCCCTGACGTTCATTCCCTTCTTGCCAACGGCGAACCGGCCCATCGCGTCGTAATGGGTGCCTGGCACAGCGAAGGTTCCATGGTCAAAGTGACACCTGAGGGTGTTGAGCTGATTGCGTTTCCGTTTTAACCCTCACACTATCATTCTATTTTTTTGAACAATATTGGCAAATTGTTTCGATTTTAATCAGCCCGTGGTCGGCCTATTATTTATCACATCAGGGCAACACGCCCTATCACAGATAAAATACTTTAGGAATACGACCATGAAATCCATCAAAACTTTCGTTGCAGTTGCCGCTCTTTCCCTGGTATCTTTCGGTTCTTTCGCTCAAAGCGTGAGCGCAACCGCCTCAACCCTTGACCGTGCAGAAGCGAAAATTGCCGCGCAGGCTGCTGAACAAGGCGCGTCTTACAAAATCACGAGCGCCCAGTTCAACAACCGCGTACACATGACGGCAGAACTGACTAAATAATGATTGCCCATCGACGAAAACAGACCGCCAGATGCGGTCTGTTTTGTTATGCCTTACGGCCTACAACGGCTCAAGATTTAACCGCGCAACCGTTTTCCTTGCCCGTATAACATGCTATTCTCTGTGCCCTCGAAAGCAGTGTGTTTCGCACCACAGGAGTTTTAAGACGCATGTCTTCCCGCAATAATCCGGCGCGTGTCGCCATCGTGATGGGGTCCAAAAGCGACTGGGCTACCATGCAGTTCGCCGCCGAAATCTTTGAAATCCTGAATGTTCCGCACCACGTCGAAGTGGTCTCCGCGCACCGTACACCGGACAAACTGTTCAGCTTCGCCGAAAGCGCCGAAGAGAATGGCTATGAGGTGATCATTGCCGGTGCGGGCGGCGCAGCACATCTGCCCGGCATGATTGCCGCTAAAACCCTAGTACCGGTTCTCGGTGTCCCGGTCCAAAGCGCCGCGTTAAGCGGTGTGGATAGCCTCTACTCCATCGTCCAGATGCCGCGCGGTATCCCTGTCGGCACGCTGGCGATTGGTAAAGCGGGTGCGGCTAATGCAGCCCTGCTGGCGGCGCAAATTCTTGCGACGCACGATAAAGCATTACACCAGCGTCTGGCGGAGTGGCGTAAAGCCCAGACCGATGAGGTGCTGGATAATCCAGACCCGCGGGGTGCGGCATGAAGCAGGTTTGCGTCCTCGGTAACGGCCAGTTAGGCCGCATGCTGCGCCAGGCCGGTGAACCGCTGGGTATTGCCGTCTGGCCTGTCGGGCTGGATGCCGAACCGGAAGCGGTTCCGTTCCACCAGAGCGTGATCACCGCCGAGATCGAACGCTGGCCGGAAACCGCGCTGACCCGCGAGCTGGCCCGCCATAACGCCTTCGTTAACCGCGACGTGTTTCCGATCATTGCCGACCGTCTGACGCAAAAGCAGCTGTTCGACAAGCTCGGTCTGGCGACCGCGCCGTGGCAGCTGTTGTCCGATAAAGGCGAGTGGAATGACGTGTTCGCGATGCTGGGCGAGCTGGCGATCGTGAAGCGCCGCGTCGGCGGCTACGACGGCCGCGGCCAGTGGCGTCTGCGTGCGCACGAAACCGCGGAGCTGCCGGACGACTGCTACGGCGAGTGTATCGTTGAGCAGGGCATCAACTTTAGCGGCGAAGTGTCCCTGGTTGGCGCACGCGGGCATGACGGACACACCGTCTTTTATCCGCTGACGCATAACCTGCATCAGGACGGCATTCTGCGCACGAGCGTCGCCTTCCCTCAGGCAAACGCCGACCAGCAGGCGCAAGCGGAAGACATGCTCTCAGCCATAATGCACGAGCTGGGTTACGTGGGCGTGATGGCGATGGAGTGTTTTGTTACCCCATCCGGCCTGCTGATCAACGAGCTGGCGCCGCGCGTGCATAACAGCGGCCACTGGACGCAAAACGGTGCCTCCATCAGCCAGTTCGAGCTCCACCTGCGTGCCATCACCGATTTGCCACTGCCGCAGCCGGTCGTGAACAGCCCGTCGGTAATGATCAACCTGATCGGGACCGATCTGAACTACGACTGGCTCAAGCTGCCGCTGGTGCATCTGCACTGGTATGACAAAGAGGTCCGCCAGGGTCGTAAAGTGGGTCACCTGAACCTGAACGATAGCGACACGGGCCGCCTGAGCGCCACCCTGGAAGCCATGATCCCTCTCCTGCCGCCGGAATATGCGAGCGGCATTGTCTGGGCTCAGTCAAAGCTTAAATAAGCGATAAGTGCCGGGGAGTTGATCTTCCCCTTCCCCGGCCTCTCCTCTCGCGCGTAAAATCCCCGCCATTGCTGGTTTTATTTCTGGAATACCCATGAACGATGGAACGGACTATCGCGCGATCCTCGCGTCTGATACCCCTTTAATCGACGTTCGCGCGCCGATAGAATTTGCCCAGGGCGCGATGCCCGCCGCCCTTAACCTGCCGCTGATGAACGACGACGAACGCGCCGCCGTGGGCACCTGCTATAAACGTCAGGGCCCCGAGGCCGCACTGGCGCTCGGCCACAGTCTGGTCAACGGCGAGACGCGTGAGGCGCGCATTAACGCCTGGCGTGAAGCCAGCCTTGCTCACCCTGAAGGTTATCTCTGCTGCGCGCGCGGGGGCCAGCGCTCACATATCTCCCAGGCCTGGCTGAAAGAGGCCGGTGTCGATTACCCGCTGATCCGCGGCGGCTATAAAGCCCTGCGCCAGACGGCGATTCAGGTGACGATTGAGCAATCGCAAAAGCCGATGGTGCTTATCGGCGGCTGTACCGGAAACGGGAAAACCCTGCTGGTGAAGCAGCATGCGCAGGGTATCGATCTGGAAGGGCTGGCGCACCACCGCGGTTCGTCCTTTGGCCGCACGCTTACTCCGCAACTGTCCCAGGCCAGCTTTGAAAATCATCTTGCCGTCGAGCTGTTAAAAAAAGATGCCGCACGCTGGGTGCTGGAAGATGAAGGTCGAATGATTGGCTCCAACCACCTGCCGGAGTGCCTGCGCGACCGCATGAATGAAGCGCCCATCGCGGTTGTCGAGGATCCGTTTGATATTCGTCTTGAGCGTCTGCGTGAAGAGTACTTCGACCACATGTGGGCGGATTTTTCTGCCGCTTATGGTGAAGAGGCCGGCTGGAAAGAGTACAGCGCGTATCTGCACCACGGGCTGTTCGCCATTCGCCGCCGCCTGGGGCTACAGCGTTTTGCGGAACTGACAGCCCTACTCGATTCCGCGTTGCTTGAACAGCAACGGACAGGCTGCACCGAGGTTCACTTTAGCTGGCTTGCGCCCCTGCTTAACGACTATTACGACCCGATGTACGGCTATCAGCTTGAGAAGAAAGCGGAGAAGATTATTTATCGCGGCACGTTCGCAGAGGTTGCGGGCTGGTTGAATCGCTGAAAAAAGCCGGGTGGCGGCTACGCCTTACCCGGCCTACGCGTGCTTTTGTAGCCCCGGTAAGCGCAGCGCCACCGGGGAACAGACGACTTAGAAGTCGTAACGCAGACGCACCAGGTTCATGTCGCCCAGGTTGTCGGTGCTGGAGGTGAACACGTGTTCGTAATCCACGCGGAAACCGTAATCCAGCTGGAAGCTGATACCCACGCCATTGTCGATGCGCTGGTAGTTACGGCCATTCACATACTCAATGCGGTCACCCATGAAGTAAGGCTGGATGGATTTCACCGCATACTGGCCGATCGGGAATTTATACCCTGCGAAGTATTCAATACCCCACGCGTCGCCCGCAAAGTAGTCGTTAACAGACACTTTTTTGGTGGTCAGGAAGTTCTGGTACCAGCCGCCGCCTGCGGAGAAGGTCCAGTTGTCCGGCGTCCAGCTCAGCGCGGTACCGAGGATGTTCTGGTCGTAGGTTTTGCTGTCGCCGTTGTCCGGGTTACGCATGTCCGCACGGGTGTAGTTCCACGCTGCGCCCCAGGTCAGGTCGGTGGTCAGGTGGTAATCCAGGCCCAGTGAACCGCCGCCTTTACGCTTATAGCGCAGGCCGTTACCCGGCAGGTATTCGCTGTCTTCAAACAGGTAAGATGCATAGATGTCGGCATCACCCACGGTTTTCTTGTATTTCAACATCTGGCGTGAACGGTAAGAACCGTCGTAGTCGCCATTGATCCCGTTACCTGGTGCCTGAGCAATCATGTCGTAGTCCCAGATATCGGTTTTCGCGCCCACCACATCATAGTAAACGCTGTTCTGTTGACCGAAGGTCAGCGTACCCCAGGTATCGCTCTTCAGGCCGGTGTAGAGCATACGGCGAGTGGTATCGTGTGCGCCGTCTGCATAGTGATGATCCCAGTTAAACTGGGCAGGGATGTTCACACCCAGTTCGTAGTAGCTTATCCAGCTAATATCATCAAACAGGTAGTAATCAGCCGCGAAACGGAAACGGGTACCGCCGTCAAAGCCGTTACGTTTGTAGCTGTTTTTACCGTCGTCGCCGGTCATGTTCTGGAACTGAGGACGAATGCTGCCGCCAACGGTAAAGTTCAGACGGCTCAGCGGGTTACCCGCCTGCGGATCCTGTTTAAGAACGGTGATTTCCGCCTGAGAAGCGAAGGTCGTTAATGCCACTGCCGCGCCAATCGTTACCGCCAGCGCTGATTTTTTTATAGTCATTATTTTTCCTTAATAGACACGCTGCTAAATATTTAGCGGGTGAATATTAACTGGAAATAATCGGGCTGTGTGGACGGGTTTTTAATGTTTTGTGCTACTAAATACGTGGGTATTATCACTTTGTGCTTTTAAAATATTGCACACCGGCATAAAAACCGGCGTGCAATTATCACGGAGCTGGATTACCCCATAAACTGCCGGAACAGCGCTTTGCCCCTTAACAGGCGCGTTCCGAGCCAGCCCCCGCAGAGGGAGAGCAGCACCGCGCCGCAGAGAGGCAGAATCAGCCAGAGACGCCAGTCAGGCTCCCACGGGAAGTCGAAGACACGTGTCTGCAACACCGCCAGCGCCGTCTCGGCGCCAATCGCGGCCACCAGACCAGCCACCAGCCCCAGCAGCGCAAACTCGCTCCAGAGCGTCATCCGCAGCAACCGCTTCCCGGCCCCCAGCGTGCGGTAGACCACCAGCTCCTGATGGCGCTGACGCATGCCCACCTGCACCTGGGCCAGCAGCAACAGCACGCCGCAGATGGTCACCAGCACCACCATGACCTCCAGCGCGCGGCTCACCTGCTCCAGTACCTGTCCCACCTGCTTCAGGATCGCCCCAATATCCAGCAGGCTGACCGTCGGGAATTCCCGGTTAAGCTGCGTCAGCATGCCGTTGCCATTTTCCCAGCGGAAGCTGGTCAGCCAGCTTTGCGGCTGTCCATCCAGCGCCCCAGGGGGGAAGATAAAGAAGAAGTTGGGCCGCAGGCTTTCCCAGTCCACCTTTCGCAGGCTGGTGACTTTGGCGGTAAAGTCCTGGGTATCGCCGGTGAAGGTCACGCTGTCCCCGAGCTTCACGTTCAGGCGCACCGCCAGCCCTTCCTCCATTGATACCTCCCCCGCTTTCGGCGGCCAGGTGCCTGCCGTGATCGGGTTATGGTCGGGCCGTTTCTCCTGCCAGGTCAGGTTAAGTTCGCGGTTCAGCGACTCGTCCTTGTTCCCCTCCGTCGACTGCCCGTTGATTTGCGTCAGACGGGCGCGAACAATCGGATAAAACGACTCCGGGACAATATGATGCTCAGAGAGGAAACCCTTCAGCGGCGTAACCTGCTCAGGCGCGATATTGATCAGAAAATAGTTCGGACTTTCCGGGGGAAGCTGCTGCTGCCAGCGATCCAGCAGATCGCCCCGCAGCACCAGCAACAGGGCCAGCAGCATAAACGACAGTGAAAACGCCGACAGCTGGCTGAGCGTAGACCAGGGCTGATGCAGCAGACGATTAACGGCCAGGCGCACGGGCAGCGATTTCACCGTCAGCCTCTTCAGAACGTTGAGCAGTATCCAGCCCAGTACGCCGCACAGCAGCGCCAGCACAACCGCACCGGCCAGCACCGCCCACAGCAGCGTGCTGCCGCCCATCAGCCAGGCCAGCAGCCCCACCGCGACCGCAATAATCACCGGAAGGTAGAACTTCAGCGGCCAGACGTTCGCCACCACATCATTACGCAGCACGCGCAGCGGCTGCGTCGCGAGCAGCAGCCGGTAGGGCCGCAGCCCCACCAGCACCGAGATCACGACCATCGCACCAATCGCCCACAGCCACGGCCAGAAGCTGGCGGGTGGCAATGCGGACGGAAGCACCGGTTTTAACATCACCATCAGCAGTTTTTCAAACAGCAGCCCTATGATTCCGCCAGTGAACACTGACAAAACCAGCAGCATTAGCCACTGGCCGACGATCAGCTTGCGTAGCTGCGCCCGTCCCGCGCCGAGGGTTTTAAGGATCGCCACCCGATCGTAGCGGCTGCGGCAGTAATGCCCCATCGCCACCGCCACTGCCGCTACCGCCAGCAGCAGGGTTAAGAGCGCCGAAAGCAGCAGGAACTGCTGAGAGCGCTCCAGAGATTTACCGAGCGCCCCCTCGTCCTGCTCCAGCCCGTACCAGCGGTGCTCCGGTTTAAGCTGCGGGAGCAGCCATTTTTCATACCCATCAAGCTGGGCTGGCGTGCCGCCAAACTTGTAGCGCCAGGTGACGCGGCTGCCCGGCTGGACAGCATGGGTTGCCGGAACATCCGCCGTGTTCATCAGCAGGCGTGGCGCAAGCTGGAAGGGGTTAAAGCCGGAGTCGGGCTCCTGCACCACCTCCCCGGCAATTTTCAGCGTGGCATCGCCCACGTCAATACTGTCACCGGCTTTCAGGTTCAGAAGCGCCATTAAACGCGATGCCAGCAGCACCGTGCCGGGCGTTGGTTTTAACCCCGGCGGACTGGTTTGTAAGTCACCGTACATCGGGTAGACATCATCCACGGCTTTCACGCTGGCGAGCTGCGGCGTGTCTCCCGCAAAGGTCATGGTCTGGAAGGTGATTTGCTCCCCCACCTTCAACCCTGCTTTGTGCGCTTCCTCAATCCAGCCCGGCGGAACAGGACGCGAGCTTTGCAGCGCCCGGTCCCCGGCCATAAATTCCCGGCTCTGCTGGCTGAGCCCTTTTTCCATACGGTCGCTGACGCTGCCGAGCGCCAGCACGCAGGCCACCGCCAGGCTTAACGCCAGCCAGACTATCAGCAGCGAGGGCGAGCGCCACTCGCGCCAGAACCAGCGGGCAATCATGCTTCCTCCTGAAGCGTACCGTTGACCAGCCGCAGACGCCGGTCGCAGCGGGCGGCCAGCTGCGGATCGTGGGTCACGAGGATCAGCGTGGTACCGTGTTCACGGTTAAGCGAGAACAACAGATCCGCGATTTTGTCGCCGGTTTTACGGTCAAGGTTGCCGGTGGGTTCATCAGCAAACAGCACTTCCGGGCGGCCATTAAAGGCGCGCGCCAGCGCCACACGCTGTTGCTCCCCGCCGGAAAGCTGTGCGGGAAGATGGCTGAGGCGCTTGCCCAGACCGAGCTGTTCCAGCAACGCCTTCGCATGGGCGCGGCTTTCGCGACTCTTTTCACCGCGCAACAGCGCCGGAAGTTCGACGTTCTCCAGCGCGTTCAGCGTGGGGATCAGCATAAAAGACTGAAAGACAAACCCGATGTGGCGCGCACGCAGCGCAGCACGCGCCTCTTCATCAAGCTGGTGCAGCGGCTGCCCGACAAGATGAACCTCGCCGCTGCTCCCGTCGTCCAGACCGGCCAGAATCGCCAGCAGCGTGGACTTGCCGGAACCGGATTCGCCAATCAGCGCGATGGTTTCAGCGCGTTTGACAACGAGTTCAACTCCAGTAAGGATGGAAAGCTCGTGTTCCCCCTGACCGACGGACTTCTTAAGACGATGAACTTCAACACTGTTTTCCGCTGGCATTTGCCCTTCCTGTTCTTGATTCTGATGACCTTCCGCGCGGCGGCAGCGGACACGTTACTGATTCTCGGCGACAGCCTGAGCGCGGGCTATCGCATGGCGGCCAGCGCAGCCTGGCCCGCTCTGCTCAACGATAAATGGCAGAGCAAGACGACGGTTATCAACGGCAGCATCAGCGGCGATACCTCGCAGCAGGGCCTGTCGCGCCTGCCTGCGCTACTCAAACAGCATCAGCCGCGCTGGGTGCTGGTTGAGCTTGGCGGCAACGATGGATTGCGCGGTTTCCAGCCTCAGCAGACGGAACAGACGCTGCGCACCATTTTGCAGGACATCAAGGCGGCAAACGCCCAGCCGCTGCTGATGCAAATTCGCCTGCCCGCTAACTACGGTCGTCGGTATAATGAAGCCTTTAGCGCGATCTACCCTAAGCTTGCCAAAGAGTTTGATATTCCGCTGCTGCCATTTTTCATGGAAGAGGTCTATCTCAAACCCCAGTGGATGCAAGACGACGGGATCCACCCCAATCGCGATGCGCAGCCGTTTATTGCCGACTGGATGGCAACGCGTCTGGCTCCTTTAGTTAAACATGACTCCTGATTAAGCGGAGATCCTGACAGGTAAAGTTATGCAAAAATCGGTCTTAATTACAGGATGTTCCAGCGGAATCGGTCTTGAAAGCGCGCTCGAATTAAAGCGTCAGGGATTTCGGGTGCTGGCGGCCTGCCGCAAACCCGACGATGTCGAACGCATGAACGGGCTGGGCTTTACCGGCGTGCTGCTGGATATGGACTCCCCGGAAAGCGTCGAACGCGCCGCCGATGAGGTGATAGCCCTGACCGACAATCGTCTGTACGGGCTTTTTAATAATGCCGGTTACGGCGTGTATGGCCCGCTGGATACGCTCTCGCGCGAAACGCTGGAAAAGCAGTTTTCAACCAACTTCTTTGGTGTCCACCAGCTCACCATGCGTCTGCTCCCCGCCATGCTGCCGCACGGCGAGGGGCGCATCGTGATGACATCGTCAGTGATGGGTCTGATATCAACGCCCGGCCGCGGCGCCTACGCCGCCAGCAAATATGCGCTGGAGGCCTGGTCCGACGCCCTGCGCATGGAGTTACGTCACAGCGGCATTAAGGTCAGCTTGATTGAACCCGGCCCGATCCGCACCCGCTTTACCGAAAACGTTAACCAGACGCAGGCGGATAAACCGGTCGAAAACCCCGGCATTGCCGCACGATTTACGCTCGGGCCCGAAGCGGTGGTTGCCAAAGTGCGCCATGCTTTTGAGAGTGAACATCCCAAAATGCGCTACCCGGTAACGCTGGTCACTCATGCCGTTGGCTGGTTAAAACGTCTGCTACCGGGCCGGATGATGGACAAAATTTTACACGGTTGAGTTGAAGCGACAGCGCTCACCCCCATGTAAATAACAAACCGATAAAAGAGAAGGCCGCATGTCCGTACAGAATATCGTCAATATTACTGAAGCAAACCTGCAACAGATCCTCGAACAGTCGATGGCAAAACCCGTGCTGTTCTACTTCTGGTCTGAACGCAGCCAGCACTGTTTACAGCTGACGCCGGTGCTGGAAAGCCTTGCCGCGCAGTACAACGGTCAGTTCATTCTTGCCAAACTGGACTGTGACGCAGAGCCGATGGTGGCGTCTCAGTTTGGTTTGCGCGCCATCCCTACCGTCTACCTGTTTCAGAACGGTCAGCCTGTCGATGGCTTCCAGGGGCCACAGCCGGAAGAGGCCATTCGCGCCCTGCTGGATAAAGTCCTCCCGCGCGAAGAAGAGCTGAAAGCGCAGGAAGCCATGGCGCTGATGCAGGAAGGCAAATACGACGAGGCGCTGCCGCTGCTTAAAGACGCGTGGCAGCTCTCGAATCAAAACAGTCAGATTGGCCTGCTGCTGGCGGAAACGCAGATTGCTCTGCACCGTTCAGAAGACGCCGAAGCCGTGCTCAAAACGGTTCCCCTGCAGGATCAGGACACCCGCTATCAGGGGCTGGTCGCGCAGATTGAACTGCTGAAACAGGCGGCAGATACGCCGGAAATTCAGCAACTGCAGCAGCAGGTCGCTGACAACCCGGCCGATGCGGCTCTGGCAAGCCAGCTGGCGCTGCAGCTGCATCAGGTGGGGCGTAACGAAGAAGCGCTTGAGCTGCTGTTTAGCCATCTGCAAAAAGACCTCGCTGCTGCAGACGGTCAGGCGCGCAAGATGTTCCAGGAGATCCTGGCCGCGCTGGGCACCGGCGATGCGCTGGCGTCGAAGTATCGTCGTCAGCTGTACGCGTTGCTCTACTAACAAAAAAAATGCCCGGTGGCGCTTCGCTTACCGGGCCTGGAAAAGTGCGGATCGTAGGCCGGGCAAACGCAGTGCCGCCCGGCATAATCACCGCACGTTTTTCAACTGCGTCACCACCAGCTGATGGCGCGCGTTGTAAAACTTCCGATAGGTCAGGTAACAGGCAATGATGGTGGACAGGCTTGCCGTTGAGAGCAGCATAAATGTCACCATAATCTGATACTTAATCGCTTTTACCGGATCGATACCGGCAAAAATCAGCCCCGACATCATGCCCGGCAGGCTCACCAGCCCGACCGTTTTGGCTGAATCTACCGTGGGGATCAGCGATGAGCGAATGCTTTCACGAATCAGCCGCGCGGAGGCCACTTTAGGCGTCGCTCCCAGGCTTAATTTCTCCTGTAGCTGCTGCTGTTCACTGCTGAAGCGCTGGCCGAGATTGTTATAACACAGCCCGACGGCCACCATGGCGTTCCCGGCAATCATCCCTGAGATAGGGATAACCTGCATCGGCGTAAACTCAATTGAGCCGGAAAGCACTAGTACCGCCAGCGTTAATGCGGTTCCGGTGGTAATGGCGATAAACGACGAGACAAACGCCTTATCTATGTATTTACTGCGCTTTTGCGCGTTCCACGCCGCATTGAAGCAGATAAACAACACCATCAGCAGCGTCAGCACCGCGTGGTTGACGTTGAAAATATACTTCAGCACATAGCCGACAATAATGAGCTGAATCACCGCGCGGCAGATACTCCACACAATGTCCTTTTCCAGCCCCAGCTTTTCACGGTAGCTGACGACAATCGCGATCAGCACCAGCACCATCGAAAACGCCAGGGATTCGTTCGTAATATTGTGCTCACCCACGGTTTGCCTCCTGCATTTTTCCGCCATGCGGCTGGAGCGTCAGTACGTCATCCGCATGGGTAATTTCGTTAGCGTCATGCGTCACCCACAGCACGGCAATATTCTGCTCGCGGACGTAACGATGAATGATTTCATTGACGTTGCGCTTGTTGGCATCATCGAGCGCGCTGGTGATCTCATCGAGCAGTAACACCTTCGGTAAGAACTGCAGATTACGGATCAGCGAGACGCGCTGCTTTTCGCCGCCCGACAGTTCGGAAACGGACTTTGTCAGCGTGTCCGGCGGCAGATTGAAGCGTGCCAGGTCGGCGGAAAACCGTTCAGGATCGGGCGTCTTATGTCGGATCTGCCAGGGGAAAAGCAGGTTATCGTACACCGTGCTGTCGAACAGGCTCGGGGTTTGCACCGAATAAGAGACCTGCTGGCGGTAAGCCTCGGATGAAAGCGTTGAAATATCCTTCCCCTCAAAGAAGATCTTTCCCGACGTTGGCGTGAGCAGCGACGCAATGATTTTAAGCAGCGTACTTTTCCCGCAGCCTGAGGGGCCGGTAATCAGTCGAAACTCGCCCGGCAAGAGGCTAAAACTGACATTATTCAGAATGGTGGTACCGCCTGTGCGGTAGCCCACGTCCTCAATGGTTAATACCGCGCTGTTATCCTTCATGTGATCTTCTGCCTTTATCCCAATAATGAGCAGTAGTTTACGGCGATGAGTGATAATAAAGCGACTTTCCTCGTATACTTAGGATCAACAAAAAGTGTTTTCATTTCTGCCATAGCATGCAAAACAGGAGGTTTTTATGCTCATCGTTGTTCCTGTCCTTATCTTCGTTGCGCTGGTTATCGTCGGCGCAGGCGTCAAAATTGTCCCTCAGGGTTATCAGTGGACCGTCGAGCGCTTCGGCCGCTATACCAACACGCTACAGCCTGGCTTGAGCCTGATTGTCCCGTTCATGGATCGCATCGGTCGCAAGATCAACATGATGGAACAGGTGCTGGATATCCCTTCTCAGGAAGTGATCTCCAAGGATAACGCCAACGTTACCATTGATGCCGTCTGCTTTATTCAGGTGATTGATGCGCCGAAAGCGGCCTATGAGGTGAGCAACCTGGAGCTGGCGATCGTTAACCTGACGATGACCAACATCCGTACCGTGCTTGGCTCGATGGAGCTGGACGAGATGCTCTCCCAGCGCGACAGCATTAATACCCGCCTGCTGCACATTGTCGATGAGGCCACGAACCCGTGGGGGATCAAAGTCACCCGTATCGAGATCCGCGACGTGCGCCCGCCGGCAGAACTGATCGCCTCCATGAACGCCCAGATGAAGGCTGAGCGAACCAAGCGTGCCTATATTCTGGAAGCCGAGGGGGTGCGTCAGGCCGAAATCCTCAAAGCAGAAGGGGAAAAACAGTCGCAGATCCTGAAAGCGGAAGGCGATCGTCAGTCCGCATTCTTACAGGCAGAAGCGCGTGAACGTTCTGCAGAGGCGGAAGCCCGCGCGACCCAGATGGTATCCGAGGCGATTGCCGCCGGTGATATCCAGGCCGTGAACTACTTCGTCGCGCAAAAATATACCGATGCACTGAAAGAGATCGGCTCCGCGAACAACAGCAAAGTGGTGATGATGCCGCTGGATGCCAGCAGCCTGATGGGCTCTATCGCAGGGATTGCCGAACTGATTAAAGACAGCGGAAACGAGCGTAAAAAATGATTGAACTGATCGTCGCACATCCTCATGCGTTCTGGCTAAGCCTCGGTGGCTTACTGCTGGCCGCCGAGATGCTGGGCGGCAACGGTTACCTGCTGTGGAGCGGTGTTGCCGCGGTCATTACCGGCCTGGTCGTCTGGCTTCTGCCGCTTGACTGGGCATGGCAGGGGGCGCTGTTTGCCGTGCTGACGCTGGTGGCCGCCTGGCTGTGGTGGCGCTGGCTGAACCGACAGGTAAGTGAACAGAAACCGCTGGATGCCCACCTTAACCAGCGCGGACAGCAGATCGTCGGCAAGCGTTTTACGCTCGACACCCCGCTGGTGAACGGGCGCGGGCATATGCGCGTAGGTGACAGCTCGTGGCCGGTGGTGGCCGACGACGACCTCAGCGCCGGAACACGGGTTGAGGTCATTGCGGTAGAAGGCATTACCCTGCGGGTAAAAGCCTGTTAAGCGTGGGTTTTGCGGTGGCAGCAGCCGGCAAGATTGTCGATAATCGGGCAGTCGGCGCTGTCATCACCCGGACAGGAATCCGCAAGCTGTAACAGCTGTTCACGCATCGACTGTAATTCGATGATATGGCGTTCGATCTCCGCCACTTTTTCCAGCGTGCGTTTTTTCACGTCGGCACTGTGGCGCTTCGGATCGTTAAACAGGTTTACCAGCTCGCCGCACTCTTCCAGGTTAAACCCCACCTGCCTTGCCTGGCGCAGTAACGTCAGTTCATCAAGATGCCGTTGCGTGTAGCTGCGGTAGCCGTTTTCACTGCGCAACGGCGGCGTTACCAGCCCTTTCTCTTCATAAAAGCGAATGGCTTTGCTGGTTAAGCCGGTTTTTTTTGCCACGTCACTGATATTCACATTTCCCCCTTGACCTTCCCCTTGATGGAAGGTTTAACCTTCATAACAGTTAGCGAAAAGCGTTACTCCGGTCAACAACTGACCAGTTCATTATACGGGAGTTTTGTTATGTCTCACACTATTGACCTGACGCTGGACGGCCTCTCCTGCGGCCACTGTGTCAAACGCGTTAAAGAAAGCCTGGAACAGCGTCCTGATGTTGAAAGCGCTGAGGTGACTATCGACCATGCCGCCGTGACCGGCAGCGCCAGCGCGGATGCGCTGATCGATACCATTAAACAAGCGGGTTATGGGGCGGAGCTGAGCCACCCAAAGGCTAAACCGCTGGCAGAGTCATCATCCCCGTCGGAAGCACTGACAGCGGCCACTCCTGAGCTTCCGGCAGCGGATGATATTGATGACAGCCAACAGCTGCTGATCAACGGTATGAGCTGCGCCAGCTGCGTCTCCCGGGTACAGAATGCCTTACAGGCGGTACCGGGCGTCGCACAGGCACGGGTAAACCTTGCGGAGCGTACTGCGCTGGTGATGGGCAGTGCCTCCGCCGCAGAGTTAGTGCAGGCCGTGGAGAAAGCGGGCTACGGCGCAGAGGCCATCGAAGATGATGTCGAACGCCGCGAGCGCCAGCAGGAAACGGCTATCGCCACCATGAAGCGCTTCCGCTGGCAGGCGATTGTCGCCCTGCTGGTGGGGATCCCGGTGATGGTCTGGGGCATGATGGGTGACAATATGATGGTCACCGCCGACAACCGCACGCTGTGGCTGGTGATTGGTCTGATTACCCTTGCGGTCATGGTGTTTGCAGGCGGCCATTTCTATACCAGCGCCTGGAAGAGCCTGAAAAACCGCACCGCGACGATGGATACGCTGGTCGCACTCGGTACCGGCGCGGCGTGGCTCTATTCAATGAGCGTTAACGTCTGGCCGCAGTGGTTCCCGATGGAAGCGCGCCATCTCTATTATGAAGCGAGCGCGATGATTATCGGCCTGATTAACTTAGGCCATATGCTGGAAGCCCGCGCCCGTCAGCGCTCCTCCAAAGCGCTGGAACGATTACTCGATTTAACCCCACCGACGGCCCGCGTGGTCACGGATGAGGGGGAAAAAAGCGTCCCGCTGGCGGAAGTGCAGCCCGGCATGACGCTGCGTTTGACCACCGGCGATCGCGTGCCCGTTGACGGCACGATAACCCAGGGCGAAGCCTGGCTGGATGAAGCGATGCTGACCGGGGAACCCATCCCTCAGCAGAAATCCGACGGCGATGCAGTCCATGCCGGCACGGTCGTTCAGGACGGCAGCGTGCTGTTCACCGCCAGTGCGGTTGGTAGCCATACTACGCTGTCGCGTATTATCCGAATGGTGCGCCAGGCCCAGAGCAGCAAGCCGGAGATTGGCCAGCTTGCTGACCGAATCTCGGCCATTTTTGTGCCGGTGGTGGTCGGTATTGCCCTGCTGAGCGCGGCGATCTGGTATTTCTTCGGCCCTGCGCCACAGATTGTCTACACCCTGGTGATTGCCACCACGGTGCTGATTATTGCCTGCCCATGCGCGCTTGGCCTGGCCACGCCGATGTCCATTATCTCCGGCGTAGGCCGTGCCGCCGAGTTTGGCGTGCTGGTCAGGGATGCGGACGCACTGCAGCGGGCCAGTACGCTAGATACGCTGGTGTTTGATAAAACCGGCACGCTGACCGAGGGGAAACCGCAGGTTGTGGCCGTGAACACCGCAGGCATCGCGCAGGAGGACGCGCTGCGTCTCGCCGCCGCGCTGGAGCAAGGCTCCAGCCACCCGCTGGCGCGCGCCATTCTCGAGAAAGCGAATGCTGCGGCTCTGCCGCAGGTCAGTAACTTCCGCACGCTGCGCGGGCTCGGTGTCAGCGGTGAAGCCGAGGGGCATACGCTGCTGCTGGGTAACCAGGCCTTGCTCAATGATAATGGTATTGATACCGCGGCGCTGGAAAGCGAACTGAAAGCGCAGGCATCTCAGGGGGCAACCCCGGTTCTGCTGGCGGTGGATGGCAAAGCCGCTGCCCTGCTGGCCGTGCGCGATCCACTTCGTCAGGACAGCGTGGATGCCTTGGCGCGTCTGCACCGCGCGGGCTATCGCCTGGTGATGCTGACCGGGGACAACCCGACGACGGCAAACGCTATTGCGAAAGAAGCCGGTATTGATGAAGTCATTGCAGGCGTTCTGCCGGATGGCAAAGCGGATGCGATTAAGAACCTGCAACGCCAGGGACGTCAGGTGGCGATGGTGGGCGACGGCATCAACGATGCCCCGGCGCTGGCCCAGGCAGACGTCGGTATCGCCATGGGGGGCGGGAGCGATGTTGCCATTGAAACCGCCGCCATCACGTTGATGCGCCACAGCCTGATGGGCGTTGCTGATGCGCTGGCCATTTCGAAAGCCACGTTGCGCAACATGAAGCAGAACCTGCTGGGGGCATTTATCTATAACTCGCTCGGTATTCCAATTGCCGCCGGCATTTTGTGGCCGCTGACCGGCACGCTGCTTAACCCGGTGGTTGCAGGTGCGGCAATGGCGCTCTCCTCCATCACCGTGGTGAGCAATGCCAACCGCCTGTTGCGCTTTAAACCGAAAGATTGAACCTTGTTCTCGTACGCGCTAGCATGAACCTTTCCGTTTATGGAGCGCGTATGAGCCTGTTTAATCGTATAAAAACCTCGTTTCGCGCCCTCTTTCCCCGCCGTTATGCGTGGCCCGGCCTGGATATCTCCCTGCCCGGCGGTCAGCACCTGCATCTGGTCGGCAGCATCCATATGGGTACTCAGGATATGTCACCTCTGCCCCCCGGTCTGATAAAACGGCTGAAGCGCGCCGACGCGCTGGTCGTCGAGGCGGATATTTCGGGCCAGGAGTCACCGTTTGCCGGGCTTGAAAGCGATCTGACCCTGGCGGAACGTCTGGACGAAGCCCAACTGGCGGAACTGACGCGCGTCGCCGAAGAAACCGGCGTGTCGCTCTCTATGATTGACGCCCTGCCACTCTGGCAAATTGCGATGGTGCTACAGGCCACGCAGGCGCAGCGACTGGGTCTGCGCGGTGACTACGGTATTGATTACCAACTGCTCAATCTGGCAAGAGCGCACAATCTGCCCATCATTGAACTGGAAGGAACGGACAGCCAAATTGCGCTCCTGCGTCAGCTTCCGGACGACGGCCGCATGCTGCTGGATGATACGCTGACCCACTGGCACACCAACGCACGTCTGCTGCAAACCATGATTGGCTGGTGGCTGGATGCGCCGCCAGCAGACGGAAAGCTGGCGCTGCCGTCAACGTTCAGCGAATCGCTGTATGATGTGCTGATGAATGCGCGCAACAATGCCTGGCGAGAGACGCTGCATGCATTACCTGCCGGGGAATACGTGGTTGCGGTCGGGGCGTTACATTTGTACGGAGAAGGGAATTTGCCGTCGCTGCTGAAATAAAAAAATGGCCAATATCTCTATTGGCCCGTCAAAGAGGAATTTCATCGTTTTTATTATGCCGAAGGAGACCTTCGGTTGAGCCGATTGTCGCTCAAAGTGACCATCACTGCCAATACTATTGCGCAAGATGGTGCTATTTTTTAGACAAACGTCAGGCGTATGCTGTTGGCATGATTTGTCTGTCGTAAGAAGGATAGCTATGACTCCCGCCGTTAAATTACTCGAAAAAAACAACATTTCTTTCCGGATCCACACTTACGATCACGATCCGAATGAAACCAACTTTGGCGACGAAGTGGTGCGCAAATTGGGGCTGAACGCTGACCAGGTCTATAAAACGCTGCTGGTTGCGGTGAACGGCGATATGAAACATCTCGCCGTGGCGGTCACGCCCGTCGCCGGACAGCTCGATCTCAAGAAAGTGGCGAAGGCGCTGGGGGCGAAAAAGGTGGATATGGCAGATCCGATGGTTGCGCAACGGACCACCGGCTACGTGGTGGGCGGGATTAGCCCGCTGGGGCAGAAAAAACGCCTTCCAACGCTGATTGATGCCCCTTCGCAGGAATTTGACACGATCTATATTTCAGGCGGCAAACGCGGGCTGGATATCGAGCTGGCGGCGGGCGATCTGGCGAAAATGCTGGACGCGAAGTTTGCGGATATTGCGCGCAGGGATTGAGAAAATTGCCCGGTGGCGCTGCGCTTACCGGGCCTACGATTCGCATGTAGGCCCGGTAAGGCGAAGCCGCCACCCGGCAAAATACCAGACTACTGCCAGCTCACCTCACCCTTCGGCTCATACGCGTTCACGTCAATCGGTGAATTCTGCTCGATGTACTGCTTCAGCACTTCCGCATCAATAAAGCCGGTATTCACATAGCCCGGTTTATTATCAATATGCGGATAACCGTCGCCGCCGGTGGCGTTAAAGCTCAACGTCGCCAGACGGTAGGTTTTTGCCGGGTCGACCGGTTCGCCTTTGATCTTCAGATCATTCAGCTTGCCGTCTTTTGCCACAAAGCTGACGTTGGCAAACTGCGGATAGGCCCCGGAATCCGGCTTCATCTGCGCGACGGCGGTCAGGTAGTCAATCGCCTCTTTGCCGGTCATGTCGGAATAGACCACTACGTTACCAAACGGCTGCACCTTCAGGACATCCTTGTAGGTGATATTTCCGCCTTCAATAGAGTCACGAATGCCGCCCCCGCTCATCACGCCAAAATCAGCACCGGTGCGCGCCATTTGCGCCGCCAGCACCAGGTGTCCCATGTTGGTCTGCACGAAGCGGACTTTACTGCGGTCCCCCTCCAGACGACCATTCAGCGTGCCGATTTTCACGTCCAGCTGCGCTTTGCCTTTATTCTGGAACGGTGTCAGCAGGGAGAGCATCTGCGGGTTCTCAGCGATCTCTGGCGTGTAAAGTACGCGCTCACTTTTCCCGTCCGGGTAGGTCACTTTCTTCTTCAGGTTGACCGGAATGAGCTGGTAGTGCACCAGTTTCATCTCGCCGTTACGGAACTCAAAGTCCGCCCGGCCCACGTATTTACCCCATTCGTGGGCCTGCACAATCCAGATACCGTTCTGACGGTCCGGCGCACACGGCGTGCCCGCCACGTAATCCACCTGTTTTTTATTCTCCGATGCCATGCACACCGGATCCTGTGAGTGCCCCCCCACAATCATGGCCAGTGACCCTGCAGGCAGGCTGCGCGCCATCTCCACGTCGCCGGGTGCATTGGAGCCGTGCTCACCGTTGTCGTAGTGCCCCATGTGCGTGGTGGCGATAATCACGTCCGGCTTTTCGTTCTGCTGCAGTTCCTGAATCACCAGCTTCGCTTCGTCTGCCGGTTTGCGGAATTCAATATCCGTGAAGAACTCGGGATTGCCGATTTTTGCCGTATCGTCGGTGGTTAAGCCAATGACTGCGATCTTCAAATCCTGACGCTTAAACAGCGCCCAGGGTTTGAACAGCCGTTCGCCGGTGCTTTTCTGGTAAATGTTGGCGGAGAGGAAGGGGAATTTGGCCCATTTTTCCTGCTGACGCAGCACCGTCAGCGGGTTATCAAACTCATGGTTACCGACGGCCATCGCGTCGTAGCCAATCAGATTCATGCCACGGAAATCCGGCTCGGCATCCTGTAAATCAGATTCCGGCACGCCGGTATTAATATCACCGCCTGAGAGCAACAGCACGCTGCCGCCCTGGGCTGCCACCTCTTTGCGAATGCCGTCCACCAGCGTTTTTTGCGCCGACAGACCATATTCGCCATATTCACTGCGCCAGAAATGACCATGATGATCGTTGGTATGCAGAATGGTGATTTTATAGGTTTTATCTTTTTCATACGCCTGCGCGGGCAGGCTTACCAGACCCCATGCGGCGATGAGCGCCAGCGCGACGCCCCGCTTCATTAACTTCATCTTCTCTCTCCCTGACCAATAGACAAAGGCAAAAATTACAGTGACTCACAATAATAGACAAATAAGTTTTCAGAATTGCGACTTTCTTCAAATGTCCCGGGCGGGTATGTTAGTCGGATAATAATTACACCCTGCATCTCTAATAACAAAACAACGTGGTATTTATGGCAATCAGCGAATCAACCCCGGCGTCGCCGCCAAAATCGCGCACCTCTTTTAAGGTATTAGGCGCAATCAGTCTTTCGCACCTGCTCAACGACATGATCCAGTCGTTGATTCTGGCAATTTATCCGCTGCTGCAGTCCGAGTTTTCGTTAACTTTCGTGCAGATCGGAATGATCACCCTCACCTTCCAGCTGGCTTCCTCGCTGCTGCAACCGGTGGTGGGCTACTGGACGGACAAATACCCGATGCCGTGGTCGCTGCCGATTGGCATGTGCTTTACCCTGAGCGGTCTGGTATTGCTGGCGATGGCTGGCAGCTTTGAGGCGGTGTTGATTGCTGCCGCGCTGGTGGGTACCGGGTCGTCCGTCTTCCACCCTGAGTCCTCACGCGTGGCGCGTATGGCCTCCGGCGGCCGTCACGGGCTGGCGCAGTCACTTTTCCAGGTCGGCGGTAACTTTGGCAGCTCCCTCGGCCCCTTGCTGGCGGCGGTGATTATCGCCCCGTATGGCAAAGGGAACGTGGCGTGGTTTGTGCTGGCCGCACTGCTGGCGATTATCGTGCTGGCGCAGATCAGCCGCTGGTATGCCGCTCAGCATCGCGTAAATAAGGGGAAACCTAAAGCGAAGGTTATCAATCCCCTGCCCCGGAATAAGGTCATTCTGGCGGTTTCCGTACTGCTGGTGCTGATTTTCTCGAAATACTTCTACATGGCAAGCATCAGCAGCTATTACACCTTTTATCTGATGCAAAAATTCGGATTATCGGTACAAAATGCGCAAATCCACCTGTTTGCCTTCCTTTTCGCGGTTGCTGCCGGAACGGTTATTGGCGGGCCGGTGGGCGATAAGATTGGCCGGAAATATGTTATTTGGGGCTCTATCCTCGGTGTCGCGCCGTTTACCCTTATTTTGCCGTATGCCAGCCTCGAGTGGACGGGCATTTTAACCGTGATCATTGGTTTTATCCTCGCCTCGGCATTTTCCGCCATTCTGGTCTATGCCCAGGAGCTGTTACCGGGCCGTATCGGTATGGTTTCCGGACTCTTTTTCGGTTTCGCCTTCGGTATGGGCGGGCTTGGTGCAGCGGTGTTGGGGATGGTCGCGGATCACACCAGCATCTTCCTGGTTTATAAAATCTGCGCTTTCCTGCCACTTCTGGGGATGTTGACCATATTCCTGCCTGATAATCGTCACAAAGCGTGAATTAGAGGTAGCCAAAGTAAAACTTTGGCTACCTGCCCCCCTTATGCCATAAGGGTTTCCTCTCCATCCCTGACCTGAATTTATCAATATGCGCTTTTTTACGCGCATATTGCCGTTTTATTCAAACTTCAACAATTATTCATAAACATAAGGGCAAAAATTGTCATAAACTATTACCTGGTCTTTTGGTATTCACGCCAAAAATGGAACACTCACCGCGAAAGGAGACGGAATGCACCACGCCACACCGCTTATCACCACCATTGTTGGTGGACTTGTGCTCGCTTTTATCCTTGGCATGATTGCCAATAAACTGCGTATTTCTCCTCTTGTCGGCTATTTATTAGCGGGGGTTCTGGCGGGACCGTTTACGCCAGGTTTTGTCGCGGATACCAGGCTGGCGCCTGAGCTGGCGGAATTAGGCGTGATTCTGCTGATGTTTGGTGTTGGCCTGCACTTTTCCCTGAAGGACCTGATGGCGGTAAAGTCGATCGCCATACCTGGCGCGATCGCCCAGATAGGGGTGGCGACGCTGCTGGGGATGGCGCTTTCGGCCGTGCTGGGCTGGTCGTTGATGACCGGTATCGTATTTGGGCTGTGTCTCTCAACCGCCAGTACCGTGGTGCTGCTGCGCGCGCTTGAAGAGAGACAGCTGATAGACAGCCAGCGCGGGCAAATCGCGATAGGCTGGCTGATTGTGGAAGATCTGGTGATGGTGCTGACGCTGGTGCTGTTGCCTGCCGTCGCCGGAATGATGGAAAAAGACAACATCGGCTTCGCCTCGCTGGCGCTGGATATGAGTATCACCATCGGTAAAGTGGTGGCGTTTATCGCCATCATGATGCTGGTGGGCCGTCGTCTGGTGCCGTGGATCCTGTCCCGCAGCGCGGCGACCGGCTCCCGCGAGCTGTTTACGCTTTCCGTGCTGGCGCTGGCGCTGGGGATCGCTTTTGGCGCTGTTGAACTGTTCGACGTCTCCTTTGCCCTGGGCGCGTTTTTCGCCGGAATGGTGCTGAACGAGTCTGAGCTGAGCCACCGCGCCGCGCATGACACCCTGCCCCTGCGTGATGCCTTCGCCGTGCTGTTCTTTGTCTCCGTCGGCATGCTGTTTGATCCGATGATTCTGGTTCAGCAACCGCTGGCCGTGCTGGGCACGCTGGCGATCATTATCTTCGGTAAGTCGCTCGCCGCCTTCTTCCTGGTGCGGATGTTCGGCCACTCCCCGCGTACGGCGCTGACGATTGCCGCCAGCCTGGCGCAGATTGGTGAGTTCGCCTTTATCCTCGCGGGTCTGGGTATGGCTCTGAACCTGCTGCCCCAGGCCGGGCAGAATCTGGTGCTGGCGGGGGCAATTCTGTCGATTATGCTGAACCCGGTCCTGTTTGCCCTGCTGGAAAAATACCTCGATAAAACCGAAACGCTGGAAGAGCAGACGCTGGAAGAAGCCATCGAAGAGGAGAAGCAGATCCCGGTGGATATCTGCAACCATGCGCTGCTGGTCGGCTTTGGTCGCGTGGGCAGCCTGCTCGGTGAGAAGCTGATGGCGCAGGGCATTCCGCTGGTGGTGATTGAAACCTCACGCACCCGCGTTGATGAACTGCGCGAGCGTGGTATACGTGCGGTACTGGGCAATGCGGCGAACGAGGAGATTATGGCGCTGGCACATCTGGACTGCGCGCGCTGGCTGCTGCTGACTATTCCGAATGGCTATGAAGCGGGTGAGATTGTAGCTACCGCGCGTGAGAAGTGCCCCAATATTGAGATTATCGCCCGGGCACATTATGACGATGAGGTGGAGTACATCACCGAGCGCGGTGCGGATAAGGTAGTGATGGGCGAACGTGAGATTGCGAACACGATGCTGACGCTGCTGGCGAAACCGCCGGTTGAAGAGGCTGTTACGGGGTAAGATTTTTGCGGTCTGATGCCCTCACCCTGACCCTCTCCCACGGGGAGAGGGAACAAACACTAAAAACGGCAACCGGGTTGCCGTTTTGCTTTTACCTTGTGCGGTCTGATGCCCTCACCCTGGCCCTCTCCCACGGGGAGAGGGAACAAACACTAAAAACGGCAACCGGGTTGCCGTTTTGCTTTTACCTTTCCCAATAAGCCTCTTCGAGGCTGTCTTCCCGTTCCGGCAGGCCACGCGTTAAGCGCGGTGAATGCTGGTTCAGCACCTGATAGCTCACGCGGTTCGCGTACTTACACACCTGCGCCAGCGACGAATAGGTCAGCCAGTTGAACTTGTGTTTGCTGGAGTTGGGTACGTTGGTTTTGTGGTAGGCATTGGCGGTAATGTCGTGCAGCAGTGCTGCCAGCGCGCCGTCACCCGCCCCGTTGGTGTTCATGATCTTCTCCGGTCCGCCCATATAAGGCGCAATGTGGGAGTAGATACGCAGCGGGTTGAGGCAATCTTTATGGCGCATACCGCGGCTGAACTCGTACTGGTTGAACTCGGCAATCGCGCCAGGGAGCAACGGGTGCTGGGTTTTTCGTTTGCTCTCTTCTTCCGTAAAGCCCGCCATATAGAGCCCGACGGGGCCGGCAGTGCAGAGCACCAGATCCACCCAGTCCAGCGCTTTGTCAGAGGCCAGCAGCGGATCGCTCTCACCGGTGAGCGCTTCGGCCTCTTCTTCGTTCATCGCCAGAATTGAGACGTGCTCTTTCAGGAAAGCCTGCCACCACTCGGGGTTATCGGCAATCACGAATTTGGTGCCCAGCGTGAGAACCACCGGCACGTCGTACTTTTTCGCGTACTCGATCGCTTTCATGGTCGCTTCCGGCATCGGCTCGCCCGGCTTGCAGCGTACCAGATAGGAGGTCAATACCAGCGCAGAGGCACCCGCAATCACCGCTTCCGGAATACTCTCGGCGCGCAGCTTATTCATGTGGCCAGGGCTGATGGCAAACGTACGCTCCCCGGACTCGCCGATCAGCGTGAAGCAGCGGCCAATCGGCCCGTTAACGCCCTGAAGATAGTTCAGATCGGTACGGCTGGAGGTGTTGCACAAATAGCGGTAGGCATAACCACCGATTTCAATGTTACTGCACATCACGCCGAGCAGTACCGAGCGGTCATCGGCCAGCACGGAGTAGTTGTGCATAGTGTTACCGATGGTCCCCCCGGCAAACTGATGGGTAATGAGATTTTCACGCACCAGCTCCTGGTACAGCGCTTCGGCAACGTCGTCTTCGATCACCAGGGAGTGACCGGCGCTCAGACCATAACGGGCGACAAACTCATCATCCACTTTCGCTTCAATGTCCACCAGCGTCTGGTCGATACCAACGACCCAGGCGGCGCTGGTTTCATTTTCAGGCTGGATTTGCTGCAGGAGCGGATCGCGCGCATCAACGGGAAAGTAGTGTTTGGATTTACGTTTACCGGGAAATTTCATGGTCTGAACTGTATGAAGAATATGGGCCGGGAATGGTAGCACAAACCCGGCCTGGAGTGCGATCAGCGGCTGTTCGTCACCAGCGAGACCATCATGTCAATATGTTCAGGCGAGTCGTTAAGCGCCGGAATGTACTCGTACTTTTCGCCGCCAGCCTCAAGGAAAAATTCCCGGTTTTGCACCGCGATCTCCTCCAGGGTTTCCAGGCAGTCCGCCGAGAAGCCTGGCGACATCACCTGAATGTGCTTAACCCCCTTCTCGCCAAGCATTTTGAGGGTTTCATCGGTGTACGGTGTCAGCCACGGCTCGCGACCGAAGCGCGACTGGAAGGTCATCATCACTTTTTCCGGCGGCAGGCCGAGGGCGGAAACCAGCTCACGGGTGGTATCGCGGCAGCGCTGCGGATAATCATCCCCTTCGTTGGCGAAACGCTGTGGGATCCCATGATAGGAGAGCAGCAGCAGATCCGGCTCGCCGTGCTTTTCAAACGATGCGCGCGCGCTGTTGGCAAGCGCCTTGATGTAGAGATCGTTATCGGCGTAATCGCGAATAAAGGTCACGCCAGGAATGCGGCGACGGGTCGCCAGAATGCGCGCCAGCTCGTCCCAGACGGCGGCCACCGTCGAGCAGGAGTATTGCGGGTAGAGCGCCAGCACGACGATATGGTCCACGCCCTGCGCCAGCAGTGATTCCACCGCGCTTTCCAGGGACGGCTTTCCGTAGCTCATGCCGAGTGCGACGGGCATATCCGGCAGGCGGGCAGCCAGCGCTTTTTCCTGACGACGACTGTAGACCATCAGCGGCGAGCCCTCCTCCATCCAGACGGACTGATAGAGTTTGGCGACGCGCGGAGAACGAATCGGCAGAATCACGCCACGCAGCAGCGGCCACCACAGCAGTCTCGGGAAATCCACAACGCGCGTGTCGCTTAAAAATTGTCGCAGGTAGCGTTTTACCGCGTCTGATGTAGGTGCTTCTGGAGTGCCCAGATTGGCAAGCAGGATGCCGGTTTTCGCCTGACTCATTCACGCCTCTTAACCATTTGATAGGTTGTCAATTGTAGCGGAAATGCGTTTAAACGAAACCCATTGCTGTAATAGGTAAGGTGAGAATATTTCTCACCCGGGGACCCGGGTGAGAGACGCGCGATTAGCCGAGGATTTTTTCCAGCTCTGCACGTACGTCAGCCACGGCTTTGGTGCCGTCGACTTTGGCGTATTTGGTGTTACCCGCCTGCGCTTCTTTGGTGTAGTAGCCGATCAGCGGCGCGGTCATCTGATGGTATTCCACCAAGCGTTTACGCACGGTCTCTTCCTGATCGTCTTTACGGGTGGTCAGCTCTTCGCCGGTCACGTCGTCTTTACCTTCAACCTTAGGCGGGTTGAATTTGATGTGGTAAACGCGGCCAGAAGCAGCGTGTACGCGACGGCCAACGATACGGTCAACGATCAGCTCGTCCGGTACGTCGAACTCGAGAACGTAGTCCACGTTGATGCCCGCTTCTTTCATGGCGTCAGCCTGAGGAATGGTGCGTGGGAAGCCGTCCAGCAGGAAACCGTTACGGCAATCTTCCTGAGCAATGCGCTCTTTGACCAGCGCAATAACCAGCTCGTCGGTTACCAGCTTGCCTGCGTCCATGATGTCTTTCGCTTGTTTACCCAGCTCGGAGCCAGATTTTACAGCGGCGCGCAGCATGTCACCGGTGGAGATTTGCGGAATACCGTATTTCTCCATGATGAACTGAGCCTGAGTTCCTTTACCCGCGCCCGGAGCGCCAAGCAGAATAATACGCATTGCGAAAATCCCCTCAAATGTCGTTTCAATTTTTCAAAAGCGCTAAACAATACCACCAGAACGGACATCGCTCAAGGAAGGCGGGAAGGCTGAAACGGTTAACGGGGGGAGATAATTTGGGTGAGTGCGGTCTGGAGCCCTCACCCCGGCCCTCTCCCACGGGGAGAGGGAGAAGACCAGGGGAGGCGTGGTCAGTTACGCCAGAAGCAGCGCATTCACACGTTTAATGAACAGGTTAGGGTCTTCCAGCGTGCCGCGCTCGGCCAGCAGGGACTGATCCAGCAGCAGCTCAACCCACTCGGCAAAGCGTGCTTCGTCCTGGGTATCCGCCGCGCGTTTCACCAGCGGATGATCCGGATTAAGCTCAAAGATATATTTCACTTCCGGCACCGCCTGGCCCGCCGCAGCGAACAGCTTCGCCATCTGAGTGCTCATTTCGTCGGCATCGGTCGTGACAATGGCCGGGGTATCGGTCAGACGGTGAGTGAAACGTACCTCTTTCACACGGTCACCCAGCAGGGTTTTCACGCGCTCAACGAACGGCTCCAGCGCCTTCTCGGCTTCTTTCGCGCTTTCATCTACCTCATCCGCCAGCTTGTCGATGGACTCATCGGCTTTTGCAACCGACTGGAACGCTTTACCGTCGAACTCGGTCAGGTAGTTCATCATCCACTCGTCGATGCGGTCAGACAGCAGCAGCACTTCGATGCCTTTCTTGCGCAACAGCTCCAGGTGCGGGCTGCTCTTCGCCGCCGCGTAGCTGTCGGCGGTGATGTAGTAGATCTTCTCCTGCCCTTCTTTCATGCGGGAGACATACTCTTCCAGCGACACGGTCTGCGCGGAGGAGTCGGTGTGCGTGGAGGCGAAGCGCAGCAGCTTAGCAATGGTTTCAACGTTTGCGGTGTCTTCTGCCGGGCCTTCCTTCAGCACCAGGCCAAACTGTTTCCAGAAGGTCTGGTATTTTTCCGCATCGTCTTTCGCCAGTTTTTCCAGCATCTGTAGCGCACGTTTGGTCAGGGCGTTGCGCAAGTTACGGGTGACGGTGCTGTCCTGCAGGATCTCGCGGGAGACGTTGAGCGGCAGATCGTTGGAATCGATCAGACCGCGCACGAAGCGCAGGTAGTTCGGCATGAACTGCTCGGCGTCGTCCATGATGAAGACGCGCTGCACGTACAGCTTCAGGCCGTGCTTGTGATCGCGGTTCCACATATCCCATGGGGCCTGCGCCGGGATGTACAGCAGGCTGGTGTACTCCTGCTTCCCTTCCACGCGGTTGTGGCTCCAGGTCAGCGGGTCGGTAAAGTCGTGGGCGATGTGCTTGTAGAACTCGTTATATTCGTCGTCTTTAATTTCAGACTTGTTGCGCGTCCACAGCGCCTGCGCCTTGTTGATTTTCTCCCAGGAAACCACGGTTTCGCCGTCTTTCTCTTCCTGTTTTTCAATCTCAACCGGCAGAGCGATGTGATCGGAATATTTGCTGATGATGGAGCGTACGCGCCAGTCGTTCAGGAAATCATCTTCCCCTTCACGCAGGTGCAGGGTGATTTCAGTCCCGCGGTCTGCTTTGGTGATGTCGTCAACGGTGTACTCACCTTCGCCTTTGGATTCCCAGAGCACGCCGTTCTCCGCGCTGTCGCCCGCCGCACGGGTACGCACGGTGACTTTGTCCGCCACGATGAACGCTGAGTAGAAGCCCACGCCGAACTGACCGATCAGCTGGCTGTCTTTCGCCTGGTCAGAGCCCATTGACTCAAGGAACGCTTTAGTGCCGGATTTGGCGATGGTGCCGAGGTGGTCGATCACCTCGTCGCGGTTCATCCCAATGCCGTTATCAGCGATGGTCAGGGTACGGTTCTCTTTATTGAAAGAGACGCGCACGCGCAGCTCGCCGTCGCCTTCGTACAGATCCGGGTTAGACAGCGCGCGGAAGCGCAGCTTGTCCGCCGCATCGGAGGCGTTGGAAATCAGCTCACGCAGGAAGATTTCTTTGTTGGAATACAGGGAATGGATCATCAGGTGCAGAAGCTGTTTTACTTCTGACTGGAAACCACGGGTTTCTTGTCCTTTCATCTAAGTCGACCTCAACAATGCCATTTAATGGGGTTGTAAAACGTTGAGTGAGAGATGGGGATAAGGGAGAGAAATTTCAAGCGGAGGCCGCGAACGCAGCCGCCGTTTGGTCAGAAAATAATCTTGTGACGCCCGGCCAGAGAGTGCGACAGCGTGGTGCCGTCCACCATCTCCAGCTCGCCGCCCACCGGCACGCCGTGGGCGATGCGGCTGGCGTCTACGCCGTACTGTGAGCACAGCTCGGCGATGTAGTTGGCGGTTGCTTCCCCTTCCACCGTTGGGTTGGTGGCGAGGATCACCTCTTTAATCGTTTCGGACTCAAGACGCTGTTCAAGGCGGTCAAGACCGATATCGTCCGGGCCGATACCGTCCAGCGGGGAGAGATGCCCCATCAGCACGAAATAGCGGCCGGAAAACTGCCCGGTTTGTTCGATGGCATAGATGTCCGCCGGACTCTCTACCACGCAAATCTGACCGTTTTCCTGACGACGTGGATTCGAGCAGATGTTACACACATCCTGCTCGGTAAAGGTGCGGCAATCCGCACAGTGACCAATTTCTGACATCGCGCGGGTCAGAGCCTGCGCCAGGCGCATCCCGCCGCTGCGATCGCGCTGCAAAAGCGTGAACGCCATGCGCTGCGCCGACTTCGGGCCAACGCCCGGCAGGCAGCGCAGAGCTTCCATTAACTGCGTGAGCAGCGGACTGGTTTGCATCAGAATGGCATCTTAAAGCCCGGCGGCAGCTGCATACCGCTGGAAACAGAGGCCATTTTCTCTTTCTGGGTTTCGTCGATACGGCGCGCAGCATCGTTAAACGCGGCAGCAACCAGATCTTCCAGCATCTCTTTGTCGTCTTCGAGCAGGCTTGGGTCGATTTCAACGCGACGGCAGTTATGCGCACCGTTGATGGTCACCTTGACCAGACCGGCACCGGATTCACCCGTGACTTCCATCTGAGCGATCTCTTCCTGCATCTTCTGCATTTTTTCCTGCATCTGCTGAGCCTGCTTCATCAGGCCACCCAGACCGCCTTTTCCACCAAACATAGGCTTCTCTCTTCTTTCACGTTTAAGGATTACAACCGTAAGTCAGACTCACGATCAAATGGGGCGAATACTCTCTTCATCCAGATCGGCGTCGAAGAACCGGCGCAGGGTCTGAATGTTGTTATCCGCAATAATCGCCTCGCGCGCCTGCGCGAGTTTCTCTTCATAAATGGCCTGGCGCCACTCAAGCGGCGTTTTCACTGCCGGATTATCATCTTCAATGATAGTCAATTCAACCGGCGCACCCTGTAATGTGGCGAGCGCCTCGGCCAGCGCCTTTTGCGCGCCTGGCGAATTCAGGTGTCGCTGACCAGGACGCAGGTGTAAACGCACCTGATTACCGTCCTGCTCTTTCCAGGCGTTCAGCGCAACCTGCTCGACCAGCTTCGGCAGCTGGAGTTTGCTGACCTCAGCGGCCCAGGCATCGCGGGCAATAGATTCTTCTGCGAGCTTCGCGGAAAGCTCCGGCGTTTTCTCATGCTCCAGCGCCTTTTTCAGCGCTTTCGGCGTAGCGACCTCTTCCTTTACCGTTTCGACAACGGTGGTCGCCTTCCAGCGGTATGCCTCTTCTTTCGCCGGGGCTTTCTGCTCGAGCGCGGACGGTGCCGGGCGCGACTGTACGCGCTCCGTTACCGAGGCCAGTCGTTCAAGCGCGGCGTTGTTCACCGGCCGCGCTCTTCCTGGCGCTGCCGGTTCACTCTTTTTTGGTTTGGTTACTCCCTGCGCACGCTGCAGCTGACTGCGAGCGGCAAGCACCGAACTGGTGGCATCCGACAGCGGCACGTTTTGCGGCGGCGGTGTCGGCTGCGGTGGCACCTGCTGAGGTGACATCACCGCCGTTGGGGCGACCGGGGCAAAAGACTGCCGCGGCGCTTCCGGCTCCGGCAGCGGCATACGCGGGTGGAACGCCAGCGCGCGCAGCAGCGTCATTTCTACGCCCATCCGGGGATCCGGCGCGTACGGCAGCTCTTTACGGCCAATCAGCAGGATTTGGTAATAAAGCTGTACATCGGCAGGTGGCACGGTGCGGGCAAGTTCACGCATCCGCTGTTCAATGGCGGCCATATCTGCGCCAATTGCCGACGGAGAAAGCTGCAGCATCGCCACGCGGTGCAGCAGGCTGAGCATCTCAACCAGCAGCGCTTCCCATTCAATCCCCCGGCCAGCAGCAGCATTGACCAGCGTCATGACGCGCTCACCGTTGGCGGCAATCATCGCTTCGATGAGTGAAAGCGCCTGATCGTCATCCAGCGTACCGAGCATGGTGCTGACTGCTTCGGTAGAGAGCTTACCGTCACCGCTGGCAATCGCCTGGTCGGTCAGGCTTAACGCATCACGCAGGCTGCCGTCCGCTGCACGCGCCAGCAGTTGCAGGGCGCGCGGCTCGTGGACGATCTTCTCTTCGTCGAGAATGTGTTCGAGCTGGGCGCGGATCTGTTCTACGTCCAGGGCCTTCAGGTGGAACTGCAGGCAGCGGGACAGAATGGTGACCGGCAGCTTTTGCGGATCGGTCGTCGCCAGCAGGAATTTCACGTGCGCGGGCGGCTCTTCCAGCGTTTTCAGCAGGGCGTTAAAGCTGTGGCGCGACAGCATGTGCACTTCATCGATCAGGTAGACCTTGAAGCGACCGCGCGCCGGGGCGTACTGCACGTTATCCAGCAGATCGCGGGTATCTTCGACTTTCGTGCGCGAGGCGGCGTCGATCTCGATCAGATCGACAAAACGCCCCTGCTCGATCTCCCGGCAGTTATCACACACGCCGCACGGCGTGGCGGTGATCCCGGTTTCGCAGTTGAGACCTTTCGCCAGCAAACGGGCAATTGAGGTCTTACCGACGCCGCGGGTGCCGGAGAAAAGATAGGCGTGATGGATGCGACCTAGCGACAAGCCGTTCGCCAGGGCCGTCAGCACATGCTCCTGACCGACAACGTCAGCAAAGGTTTGTGGTCGCCATTTACGGGCTAACACCTGATAACTCATGGGCAGGCTCTGCAACGCTGGAAGGTGAATTTATGGAGGGGAATGCTATCACAACCTCACCCATTGAGCGAGGTTGTGAAAACCGGGATTAATGACCCGGGAATGGCACCAGGCTGTAGCTGGTAATGCCCTGTTTTTCCAGGCGCTGTTCGCCGCCGAGATCGAACAGGTTAATAATGAACGCCGCGTCGGTCACTTCGCCACCCAGACGACGGATCAGCTTCACGGTCGCTTCGATGGTGCCGCCGGTCGCCAGCAGATCGTCCACCACCAGCACTTTGTCGCCAGGCTTGATCGCATCAACGTGGATTTCCAGCTGATCGGTGCCGTATTCCAGCTCGTAGCTCTCTGCGATGGTTTCACGCGGCAGTTTGCGCGGTTTACGCACCGGCACAAAACCCACGCCCATTGCCAGCGCAACCGGTGCGCCAAACAGGAAGCCACGGGCTTCGGTACCTACTACTTTGGTGATCCCGGCGTTTTTGTAACGCTCGACCAGCAGTTCAATGCTGAGCGCGTACGCTTTCGGGTCTTCCAGCAAGCTGGTGACATCACGGAAAAGAATGCCAGGTTTTGGATAGTCCTGGATGCTTTTGATGCTGTTTTTCAGATATTCAAGCTGCTGTGCAGTTGCGGTCATCGGTTTGTGCCTAAATGAAACAGTGTTACTCACGACGCGCAACGGAGTGGGTAAAGGTAACAATCGTTTAACCTTTAACCAGGCGCGCCTGTGCTCGAAAACGGTCGAATTTACTGGCTGTACGCAATAATTGCAACAGCCATTATGAGGCTTCAGTGCTTTTGTTGCTTTTCATCAACCACGGGGATCCGCCACATGAAGATAAGCAGGCAGGTCAGAATGATCAGCAGCAGGATCCGCACCCACATCATTTTCACCAACCATAATGAAATAGCAAAGGTAATGAGGATCACCGCAATCGCGCGCGGCTTCGCGCCGGGCGGCATGGCACGGTGTTTTTGCCAGTGGCGCAGGTAGCCACCAAACCATGAGCGATAAAGCAGCCAGTGGTGAAAACGCGGCGACGAGCGGGCGAAGCACCAGGCTGCCAGCAGGATAAACGGCGTGGTGGGCAGTAAGGGTAAAACCACACCCAGTGTACCCAGCACTACCGCGAGCCAGCCAATGATGATTAAAATAGTACGCTGCATAATGCGAATCGTTATCAAACTGAACGGCTACTTTACCACTGGAGAGCGTTTTGAAAACAGCCTTGCTTCTGGAGACGCTGCAAAAACAGTTGACCACCCTGCGAGCAGAGGCCACCCCTCTGCTGGGGCACGCCACGCTGAAGCCGCGCTTTGATCGGCAGCTTTTTCGTACCCGCAGTACGGTCATTCAGGATTACCTGGCTGAGGCGCAGACCCACCTTGACGAGCTTTGCCATGCGGTTGAAAGTGAACAGCAGGAACAGGTGGCGTGGCTTGCAGAGCATCTCACTGAGCAAATCACCGCCCTGCATCGCGAAATTGCCGCCTGGCCGCTACGCGCCTGGGACAGCGGCTCGCCCGGACTCGGCAAATGGCAGCGCAAGCGGCTGGAGAATCAGGAGTTTGAACGCCGACTGTTTGAGATGAAACGTGAGCGCGAAGTGCGGCTGAATAACAGCGAAACGCTGGAAGAACAACAATTATTGATGCGCGAGATTAGCGCCCTGGAAGGCCGCATTGTGCGCTGCCGTCAGGCGCTGGATGAGATTGAACGCGTCATTGAACGTTTGACCCGCTAACAGGAGCCACCCCCATGTCACTGGAAAATGCACCCGATGAGGTCAAGCTGGCCGTCGATTTAATTATGCTGCTGGAGAATCATGATATTCCCGCCGAAACGGTGCTGAAAGCGCTGGCGATTGTGCAGCGGGATTTCGAAGGAAAGGTGAAGGCCAGTAGCCCTCACCCTAACCCTCTCCCACAGGGAGAGGGAAAATAGATTAAGCCGGAGTGGGATCGTCACCTTTAATGTCGCGCTTCACTTCCGTATGCTCATCACCTTTTTCGTTACGCAGGTGAACTTCAAGCTGGTTGAAGGCGATATTAATATCGTTTTCACGGCACAGACGATCGATAGACCGGTTAAGCTCATCTACCGTGTAGCTACGGTCACGCAGTTCACGCACGTATAAACGCAGTTCATGATCCAGCGTGCTTGGCCCGAAGGTGGTGAAGAACACCGCCGGAGCCGGATCGTGCATCACTTTCGGATGTTCTGAGGCTGCCTTCAGCAGCACCTCTTTCACCTTCTCCAGATCCGATCCATAGGCTACGCCCAGGCGGATCACCACGCGCGTCACCGTATCAGAGAGCGACCAGTTGATCAGACGCTCGGTCACGAACGCCTTGTTCGGGATGATCACCTCTTTGCGATCGAAATCGGTAATCGTGGTGGCACGAATGCGGATCTTGCTGACCGTACCGGAGAACGTCCCGATGGTGACGGTATCGCCAATTCGCACCGGACGTTCGAACAGGATGATCAGACCGGAGACAAAGTTACCGAAGATCTCCTGCAGGCCAAAACCCAGACCTACCGAGAGGGCGGCCGCCAGCCACTGGAGTTTATCCCACGAGACGCCCAGCGAGCCGAATACCGTCATCGCCCCGACAATAATAATGACGTAGTTCAGGATCGTAGTGATAGCGTACGACGCCCCCTGACGCAGGTTCAGCCGCGAGAGGACCAGCACTTCCAGCAGACCCGGCAGGTTGCGAATCAGCGCCCAGGCTACCACCGACGACACCAGCGCAAACAGCAGGCTGCCCATGGTGACGCTTTTCATCACCGCGGCGCCAGCTTCGGTGCCGTTGTATTGCCAGAGGGTGATGCTGTCGAGGTAGGCGAAAACGGTAATTAAATCAGACCAGATAGCCCAGAACATCACCGCAAACAGCGCGATCATCACCAGCATAGTGATACGCAGCGTCTGCTGGTTGACCTGCTCCAGCGCGATGGTCGGTTCTTCCTGTGGCTCCGCCCCTTCGGCGCCCTCTTTCACCTGATGCTGACGACGCGCGATAGCACGACGGTAAGCAATACGGCGAGCCGCGACGCTTAACCCGCGCAGTACGGTTTGATAGAGCAGATTCCAGACGATCACCAGATAGACCGTTTCGATCCAGCGCCCGGACAGACGCAGCGTGGTATAGAAGTAGCCCGTCGCCGTGAGCACCATCAGCGCCAGCGGAATGATCGCCAGTACTGTCACGGTGGCCAGACGAATATTGTGGGACTCTTTATCACGCCAGCTATCGCGGCACATCGGCCACATGAGGATGGCAATCAGCAGCAGGTTCAGCATAATGACCAACTGACCCAGCACATCATCCATCAGATGCAGCGGAGACAGTTCAGAAACAACTGACCAGAAGTGAAGCGGCAGAAGCGCCAGGCTGACACGTACAATCTGTCGACGCCAGTGGCTGGTCAGTTGGGCAGGCATGTTGAAATGACGGACCGCAACGCCGTCTTTTTCCAGGACCTTCCAGCACAGGCCAAACACCAGCCAGAACAGCGCCAGTTTTTTGCTGAATGCCCACAGCAGATCGCTGACGTTAAGCTGCATGGTGAGCAGAATCAGGCCTACCGCCAGAATAATCAGGCACACCGGCAGGGCGCGAATAAGGTCGATCAGAATCGCTTTTGGCGTATGGAGCTGGCTGTCGTTGCGCAGTTGCCCCACTTCCGAGGCCAGCTTCGCCTGGTACTGTTTAAGCCATTTCAAACGCCAGCGAATCAGACCGGCAATCAGCAGCAGGGGTAATCCCGCCAGGAAAGCAATCATTACCGCAGGCCAGGCTTTCTCCCAGTTCACGGTGATTTTCATGCTCTTAATCTGCGTTTTCAGCTGTTCAGGGAAGGACTTCACCCAATCCCAGTCCATCGGCTTGTTGCTGTTCACCCAGAAAATTTGCTGCGTCAAAATCTCCTGCAGGCTTTTGGAAACGCTGACCAGCTGCTGCTGGTTGATCTGCAGGTTGATGGCCATCATCAGCTGGTTGCCCAGCTGTTTGTTGAGCTGATCCAATAGCTCACGGCGCATATCGACGACCTGGAGCAGCGCGTCATGCACTTCCGGGTTCACGTCGCTGGAATGACCCTCTTCAATTTTGGCGACGAAGTTATCGCTCTGGAAAAGGGCATCACGCTGCTGATTCACGTCAAATTGTTCCAGACGCAAATCCGCAATGCGGTTAGTCATGTCTTCCAGCTCGTCGGCGGACGGCAGCGTCTGCTGCTGCTGGTAGAGAATTCGCGACAGCAGGAGGCTACCTTTCAGGACCGCGATCTGTTCTTTGATGTTGCGTTCCGCCTGCAGCGCCCGATCCAGCCAGTTTTTCACTTTAATGTTTTGCTGAACCAGCAAGTTGCCGTTTTCCGTCGCCAGAATCAGACGCTGACTCAGCTGATGGTTAGCCTCAAGCTCCTGTTTCACCAGCGGGTTGGCCTGAATACGGGCTGTTTCGTCCGGCGACACCGCCTCCTGGGCCGTTTTTTCCGTCAGGGTCAGACGCTTACTGTTTACCGCTTCCTGCAGCAGCTGAAGCTGGTGTTCCAGACGATTAATATTCGCCGTGACGTAATCACGCTGTTTCTGGAGCGTGTCCTGCAGCACCGTATTCCCTTCCAGGCTTTTACGCTGCTGTTCAATTTGCGCATTGAGTAATGACTGCTGAACCAGCAGCAGGGTTTGCTGCGTTGGGCGAAGCGTCCCTTCCCCCACCGTCGTACCGTTCAGGCGGTTGCGGATCTGCTGCAGCTGCTGAGACGCGGTATACATCGCATTTTGCACGCGCTCGGGCTGGGTTTGCAGAGAGACGAGCTGACTGTTGTAGGTCGCGAGGTCGGACTGCGCGGTTTGCAGATCGTCGAGCAGTTGGGCAACGCGCGACTCCAGCTGACGTAAAGAAAGCGTGGCGAGCGTCTTACGCGTTTCGTCGTCGTTATCGACGTCACTCAGCGCATTCAGCGCTTCCGTGGCCTTGCGCATGTTCTCAGGCGCCTGCGCCACCTTCTGACGAAGCTGGGTGGTTTCTGCTTTAACGCGCTCAATTTTATCAATGTTTTCCAGCGTCTCTGTCAGATCCTGCTGGGTGAGTTTCTCCTGCGGAGAGAGCTCTTTTTGTTTGTTCAGGGTGTCGAGTTGCGACTGAACATCACTGCGTGAGGGGATATCCGTACTGTTATCTGCGCGGGCCCACGAAAGCGGTCCGGTGGAGAAGAAAAACAGCATAGCAAAGAGCAATGCAAAAACAGGATGTTGCGAGCGATTGATGGGCAGCATAGTTGTGAATGATGTCAGCAGATGACCGATAATAGTCCGGCGTGAAGAATATCACGCTCGTCTGAAGCAGAATAGCGTGAACGTTATCCTCTAAGATAAATCCTGGAATGGCTCAGGCGGGTAACGAAGGGGCATCGCTGCGCAGCGTCGGGCAGAACTGACACATTTCCAGTAAAATCGCGACGTAGCTGCGTGCTTCCTGCTTGAGGTCAAAGGAGTCCGGCGCAAAAAGCCAGTTTTCCATCAGGCCCGAAATATAGCTGCGCATCAGGATAGCCGCCCGACGAGTCAGTAAATTAGCCGGTAACAGCTTCGCCTGCATACACTGGGTGAGCGTTTGTTCAATGCGGTCATAACTCTCCAGGCACAAACTACGCTGCGCCTGCTGCACCACCGCCATCTCGCCCACGAACTCGCATTTATGAAAAATTATTTCCATCATTAATCTGCGACGTTCTTCAACTACCGTAGCTTCAAGGATATATACTAATATCTCTCTTAATACTGAGAGTGGATCGTCAGGGAATTTTGCCCGATACTCACTCTCAAGATCGCTAATGCTGGACTCTGAAAGCTCCCAGATTTCACTGAACAGATCTGACTTATCTTTAAAATGCCAGTAAATCGCACCCCGAGTCACGCCAGCAGCCTGAGCAATTTGTGCCAACGAGGTTGATGAAACACCCTGCTGAGAGAACAAACGTATTGCCACATCAAGGATATGTTGTCGGGTTTCCAGCGCTTGTTGTTTAGTTTTTCGTGCCATAGGTGAGTGAATTTACAGGAGTCAGATTTACATACATTTGTGAATGTATGTACCATAGCATGACGATAATATAAACGCAGCAATGGGTTTTTGGACTCAGGACCATTGATCAATTTGAAATCGGACACTCGAGGTTTACATATGAACAAAAACAGAGGGTTAACGCCTCTGGCGGTCGTTCTGATGCTCTCAGGCAGCTTAGCGCTAACAGGATGTGACGACAAACCAGCTCAACAAGGAGCTCAGCAGGCGCCAGAAGTCGGCGTAGTGACACTCAAATCTGAACCTCTGCAGATCACCACCGAATTACCTGGCCGTACCAATGCCTATCGCATTGCGGAAGTTCGCCCTCAGGTGAGTGGCATTATCCTGAAACGTAACTTTACCGAAGGCGGTGATGTGAAAGCCGGTGAGTCTCTGTATCAGATTGATCCCGCGACCTATCAGGCCTCTTATGAAAGCGCCAAAGGCGACCTGGCAAAAGCGCAAGCCGCCGCCAAAATCGCCCAGCTGACGCTGAACCGTTATCAAAAACTGCTCGGTACGAAGTACATCAGTCAACAGGATTATGATACCGCTCTGGCCGATGCCCAGCAGGCTAACGCCGCCGTGGTAGCCGCCAAAGCGGCCGTCGAAACCGCACGTATTAATCTGGCCTATACCAAAGTGACCTCCCCTATCAGCGGTCGTATTGGTAAATCTTCCGTCACGGAAGGGGCGCTGGTACAGAACGGACAAACCACTGCGCTGGCTACCGTGCAGCAGCTTGATCCGATCTACGTTGACGTGACCCAGTCCAGCAATGATTTCCTGCGCCTGAAACAGGAGCTGGCTAACGGCACCCTGAAACAGGAAAACGGCAAAGCCAAAGTGGAGCTGGTGACTAACGACGGTATCAAGTTCCCGCAGGAAGGGACTCTGGAGTTCTCCGATGTGACGGTCGACCAGACTACCGGTTCCATCACCTTACGGGCGATTTTCCCGAACCCTGATAAAAATCTGCTGCCAGGTATGTTCGTTCGCGCGCGTCTGGAAGAAGGCACCAATCCAACCGCACTTCTGGTTCCACAGCAGGGTGTGACCCGTACGCCACGTGGCGATGCGAGCGCGCTGGTTGTCGGGGCGGATGACAAAGTCGAAATGCGCAACATTACCGCCACTCAGGCGATTGGCGATAAATGGCTGGTGACGGAAGGTCTGAAAGATGGCGATCGCGTGATTGTTACTGGTTTGCAAAAAGTTCGTCCTGGTGCGCAGGTCAAAGCACAGGAAGTGAAATCTGACGATAAACAATCTGCTTCGGCCGCTGACCAGTCAGAACAAACCAAGTCTTAACTTAAACAGGAGCCGTTAAGACATGCCTAATTTCTTTATCGATCGCCCCATATTTGCGTGGGTGATCGCCATTATCATCATGTTGGCCGGGGGACTTGCGATCCTGAAGCTGCCTGTCGCGCAATATCCAACGATTGCGCCACCGGCGGTGACAATTTCCGCAACCTACCCGGGCGCTGATGCGAAAACGGTGCAGGACACCGTCACCCAGGTTATCGAACAGAACATGAACGGTATCGATAACCTGATGTACATGTCCTCAAACAGTGACTCAACCGGTACAGTACAGATCACCCTGACCTTCGAGTCAGGTACCGATGCTGACATCGCGCAGGTTCAGGTGCAGAACAAACTGCAGCTGGCAATGCCGTTGCTGCCGCAGGAAGTACAACAGCAGGGCGTGAGCGTCGAGAAATCGTCCAGTAGCTTCCTGATGGTTGTTGGCGTTATCAACACCAACGGCACCATGACGCAGGAGGATATTTCCGACTACGTGGGCGCCAACATGAAGGATGCCATCAGCCGTACTTCCGGTGTGGGTGACGTTCAGCTGTTCGGTTCTCAGTACGCGATGCGTATCTGGATGGATCCGAACAAACTGAACAACTTCCAGCTGACGCCGGTTGACGTGATTAACGCGATTAAAGCGCAGAACGCCCAGGTGGCAGCCGGTCAGTTAGGCGGTACACCACCTGTGAAAGGCCAGCAGCTTAACGCGTCCATTATCGCGCAAACCCGTCTGACCTCCGCCGATGAGTTCAGCAAAATCCTGCTGAAAGTGAATCAGGACGGTTCGCAGGTTCGCCTGCGCGACGTAGCGAAAGTGGAGCTGGGTGGCGAAAACTACGACATCATTGCGAAGTTTAACGGTAAACCGGCTTCCGGTCTGGGTATTAAACTGGCGACCGGCGCTAACGCCCTGGACACCGCCACGGCGATCCGCGCAGAGCTGAAGAAGATGGAACCGTTCTTCCCGTCAGGTCTGAAAATCGTCTACCCGTACGACACGACGCCGTTCGTAAAAATTTCGATTCATGAAGTGGTTAAAACGCTGGTAGAAGCGATTATCCTGGTCTTCCTGGTGATGTATCTGTTCCTGCAAAACTTCCGCGCGACGCTGATCCCAACCATCGCCGTGCCGGTCGTTCTGCTGGGGACCTTTGCCATCCTTGCGGCCTTTGGATTCTCGATAAATACCCTGACGATGTTCGGGATGGTGCTTGCCATCGGCCTGTTGGTGGATGACGCCATCGTGGTGGTAGAGAACGTCGAGCGTGTCATGGCGGAAGAGGGTTTACCGCCGAAGGAAGCAACCCGTAAATCCATGGGCCAGATCCAGGGCGCGCTGGTCGGTATCGCGATGGTACTGTCGGCGGTATTTATCCCGATGGCCTTCTTCGGCGGCTCTACCGGTGCGATTTACCGTCAGTTCTCGATTACCATCGTTTCCGCGATGGCGCTGTCGGTGCTGGTCGCATTGATCCTGACGCCTGCGCTGTGTGCCACCATGCTGAAGCCCATTCAGAAAGGCGGTCATGGCGAGCATAAAGGGTTCTTCGGCTGGTTTAACCGCATGTTTGACAAGAGCACGCACCACTACACCGACAGCGTGGGCAACATCCTGCGTAGCACCGGTCGTTATCTGCTGCTCTATATCATCATTGTCGTCGGCATGGCCTATCTGTTCGTTCGTCTGCCAAGCTCGTTCCTGCCTGATGAAGACCAGGGCGTGTTCCTGACGATGGCGCAGCTTCCGGCGGGTGCATCGCAGGAGCGTACCCAGAAAGTGCTGGATGAAGTGACGGACTACTACCTTACTAAAGAGAAAGCGAACGTTGAGTCCGTGTTTGCGGTTAACGGCTTTGGCTTTGCGGGTCGTGGTCAGAACACCGGTATCGCCTTCGTCTCTCTGAAAGACTGGGCGGATCGTCCGGGCGAAGAGAACAAAGTTGAGGCCATCACTGGCCGTGCAATGGGGACCTTCTCGCAGATTAAGGATGCGATGGTCTTCGCCTTTAACCTGCCAGCGATTGTTGAACTGGGTACCGCGACCGGTTTCGACTTCCAGCTGATCGACCAGGGCGGCCTGGGTCACGAAAAACTGACGCAGGCACGTAACCAACTGTTCGGCGAGGTGGCGAAACACCCTGACCTGTTGGTTGGCGTGCGTCCAAACGGTCTGGAAGATACGCCGCAGTACAAGATCGATATCGACCAGGAGAAAGCACAGGCGCTGGGCGTGTCCATCAGCGACATCAATACCACACTGGGCGCGGCCTGGGGCGGTAGCTACGTGAACGACTTCATCGACCGTGGTCGTGTGAAGAAAGTGTACGTGATGTCAGAGGCGCAGTACCGTATGTTGCCGAACGATATTAACAACTGGTACGTTCGCGGCAGCAATGGTCAGATGGTTCCGTTCGCGGCGTTCTCAACGTCACGCTGGGAATATGGTTCACCACGTCTGGAACGTTACAACGGTCTGCCATCAATGGAGATCCTGGGTCAGGCCGCACCAGGCCGAAGCACCGGTGAAGCCATGAACCTGATGGAAGAGCTGGCGAGCAAGTTGCCATCTGGCATCGGCTATGACTGGACCGGTATGTCCTATCAGGAACGTCTGTCCGGTAACCAGGCCCCTGCCCTGTATGCCATTTCTTTGATTGTGGTATTCCTGTGTCTGGCGGCACTGTATGAGAGCTGGTCGATTCCGTTCTCCGTTATGCTGGTGGTTCCACTCGGGGTTATCGGTGCACTGCTGGCGGCGACGTTCCGTGGATTGACCAACGACGTGTACTTCCAGGTAGGCCTGCTGACAACCATTGGCTTGTCGGCGAAGAACGCGATACTTATCGTTGAATTCGCCAAAGACCTGATGGAGAAAGAAGGTAAAGGGCTTATCGAGGCGACGCTTGAAGCGGTACGTATGCGTCTGCGTCCTATTCTGATGACGTCACTGGCGTTTATCCTCGGCGTACTGCCGCTGGTTATCAGCTCTGGCGCGGGCTCCGGTGCGCAGAACGCGGTCGGTACTGGCGTGATGGGCGGTATGATCACCGCGACCGTGCTGGCTATCTTCTTCGTTCCGGTGTTCTTCGTGGTGGTTCGCCGCCGCTTCAGCCGCAAAAATGAAGATGTTGAGCACAGTCATTCGGTAGAACCGCACTGATACCGGTTTCACATCATAAAAAGGCCGCATTAGCGGCCTTTTTCATTTTAAGAAAAAATCATAAAATACGCTTATTGTGGTTTTATTTATTTTCTGCCAGCGTAACAGGACATATCATAAATAACGCATAACGTAATCCGAGAATACAGGATTTTTTTAAATTCATTTCTTCGGTCAGAGGGTTAGGAATATTCCTAATTAAAAGTTCGGAAAAACAGAACTCCGGATTTGAACTTTTTCTTCAGGCGCAAACCTAAGCTAATGAAACGTAAGGAAGCTAACAAAACAAGCGTTAATCTGGATAAAAATGTTCCGTTCCGGATGAACATTTGCGTAGAGTCTCGCAGCCTGCGGTTTTATTTGTAATTTTTCGTAATAGCGCGGTGAAATCCAGACAGGAGTGGCTTATAGTTAGGTTATCAGGAACACAGCACTCATGTAGCTAAGTCAGTTGTATCCATCCCGACAATGATGTTCGGTGAGTAATAAATCACTCAGAAGGGGATGCGCTATGGACGAGTACTCGCCAAAACGGCATGATATCGCGCAGTTGAAATTTCTCTGCGAATCCTTGTACCATGACTGCCTTGCCAATCTTGATGAAAGTAACCATGGCTGGGTAAACGATCCAACGTCTGCCATCAATTTACAGTTGAACGAGCTTATCGAGCATATCGCTACCTTCGCACTTAATTATAAAATTAAGTACAATGAAGATAATAAGCTCATTGAGCAAATTGATGAATACCTGGACGACACCTTTATGTTGTTCAGTAGTTACGGCATTAACGCTCAGGATTTGCAAAAATGGCGCAAATCGGGAAACCGACTATTCCGCTGTTTCGTCAACGTGAGCAGAGCTAACCCCGTTAGCCTTTCCTGTTAAAATTATTACAATTACTAAGGTGAATTTATGTCTGAAAAACCACTCACAAAGGTCGATTATTTGATGCGCTTACGTCGTTGTCAGTCAATTGACACCCTCGAACGTGTCATTGAAAAGAATAAATACGAGCTTTCTGATAATGAACTGGCGGTATTTTATTCAGCTGCTGACCATCGCCTCGCTGAGCTAACGATGAATAAGTTATATGACAAAATCCCCACATCCGTGTGGAAATTTGTTCGTTGATCTTTGAAGTGTGTCTGTAGAGTTTCTACGCCACGTTCTAGGCTGTATTTACCTGTCCCGTTATGCTCCCTGTGCGAAAGCCAGGTCTCCGTGTTAAACGCGCTCATCAGCAACAATGTTGTGACTCTGCTCACATCGGCTTTTCGGGAACGTTCCCCTTCTGGCCAGTTGCGATTACCCTTCAGGAATCACATCCAGAGAGGTTTACGATGAGCATTGAAAAACAGAAGATGATTTCAGGTGAACATTACCGCCCGGGTGATGAGACACTACGCGCCGACAGACTGCGGGCACGCCATCTCATCCATCGCTATAACCACACTGCGCCTGATGAAAAAACAGAACGCCAGACCATTCTGGCGGAACTGCTGGGGCAAAGTGAAGGGGCTTATATTGAGCCGAGTTTCCGCTGCGACTATGGATATAACATTTATCTGGGCAAAAACTTTTACGCGAACTTCGATTGCGTGATGCTGGATGTGTGTCCTGTTCATATTGGCGATAACTGTATGCTCGCGCCGGGTGTTCATATTTATACAGCAACCCATCCCCTGGATGCGGAGGAACGTAATAGCGGCGTCGAGTTTGGTAAGCCCGTCACTATTGGCAATAATGTCTGGATTGGCGGACGGGCGGTCATTAACCCAGGCGTTACCCTGGGTGACAACGTGGTCGTCGCTTCCGGTGCCGTCGTGACGAAAGACGTCCCGTCTAATGTCGTCGTTGGGGGTAACCCGGCGAAGATCATCAAAACGCTGTAAGATCCCGGGGGAGTCAACTGTTATGGTCTTTTAGCGCCTGACTGTTACTTTTTTCAGCGGGATGGCTCCCCTAAAATTGGCAGACACCCTGTATTGTCTACACGCATAAAGGCAAAAAATGACCGAGATACAGCGCCTGCTTACCGCCACCATCGACGATCTTAACCTCCGCGAAAAGCGCGATAATCGCCCGCGCTTTAGCATCAGCTTTATCCGCAAACATCCCGGACTGTTTGTCGCAATGTATGCCGCCTGGCTGGCAACGCTTATTGTGATGCTGAAGTCCGAGACGCTGGTGGACTCCGTCTGGCTACTGGTTGTGTTATTTGTCGTCTTTAACGCTTTTTTCTTTTTCGACGTGAATCCCCGCTACCGTTACGAAGATATCGACGTGCTCGATTTCCGGGTCTGCTACAACGGTGAATGGTACAACACGCGTTTCGTGCCTGCGGAGCTTATCGAGAGCATCATGCACTCTCCGGCCGTTGAAACCGTGCAAAAAGAGAAGCTGCAAAAAATGGTTTCCACCAAAGGTCAGCTCTCTTTCTATGATGTCTTTACTCTTTCCCGCCCTGCTGCTGCGTAATTAACGCCTGCAGGCGTCGGATACCCGGCACAAACTGCGAAGCAGAGGTATTGCCATAACCTAAAACCAGACCGGTTTGCCCTTGCTTCGCCTCCAGGTAGTACCCGCTCAGCGCAGCGGGTGCCAGCTGAAATGCCCTCGACTTCTCCACCAGCCTCTGGTCATCAATACCGTTAATCGTCACCGTCAGGTGCATCCCGCCCTCTCCGGCAAGAATACGGTGAGGGGTGTGAAGCGCTGTGCTCAGCGCCTCGCGCAGCTGGCGGTAACGTTTACGATAAAGCCGCCGCATGGCAGCAAGATGACGGGCATAGTGACCTTCTTCAATGAACAGCGCGAGGGTGCGCTGCTCCGCACGATGCCCGCCGCGCAGCAGCGAGCCAATGGCAGCGCGCGACGCCTTCGCCAGTGCGGGCGGCAACACCATAAACCCCATTCTGAGTGACGGAAACAACGTTTTGCTGAAGGTTCCGAGATACACAACAGGGGCGTTATTCACCATTCCCAGCATGGCCGGTACGGGCTCACCGGCATAACGGAACTCGCTGTCGTAATCATCTTCAATGATCCATGCGTTGTGCTGTCGGGCCAGCTCCAGCAACGCCAGCCGCCGCCGAGCGCTGAGCACGCTTCCGTAAGGGAACTGATGCGAGGGCGAAGTGAAAATCAGCGTGGGGGAAGGCGCATTTAGCCCTTCCCAGCACATTCCCTCATCATCCACCGGCATTCCCGTCATTGTCAGGCCGGTTTTGACAAAGGCACTTTTGGCCCCGGCGTAGCCGGGGTTTTCCACCCAGGCAACATCGCCAGGTTCGCTCAACAGTATCGTGCACAGATTAACCCCTTCAAGCGCCCCTTCGGTTATCACTATCTGGCTGGCGTCGCAGTCAATGCCCCGGGAAAGCGCGAGGTGGCGAGCAATCGCCGCACGAAGCGACGGCTCTCCGGCCGGATCGCCATACCCAAGCAGAGCGTTCCCCTCCTCGCGCAAGACGCGATCGTACAATCGCCGCCACAGCGGCAACGGGAAATAGTTGATGGCGGGCGTTCCCGGCGTAAATGCCATGACCGGAGTATCACGCTGCACCGGCGCAGGCAGATGAGTGACCCGTTTTGCCAGCACAACCTCAGGCGCCGGCAATGCCCGGACGCGTGCGCGATGCGCAAATTGAGCAACCTTTGTCCCCTGCCGGTTACGCAGCAAATAGCCTTCAAGCGTAAGCTGGTCCAGCGCCGCGTTAACGGTGTTCCGGGAAACCGCAAGCTGCTGCGCCAGCGTTCGCGAGCCGGATAGCTGGCTACCGGACTGAAGTTTCCCGCTGAGGATGGCCTCTCGCAAAGCCAGATAGAGCGCCCGCTGGAGTGTCTCGTCCCCACGCTTTTTCAGTGCAGCATGGAGCAAAGTATAAAACTCATCACCCGGTATATTCATCTCATCTCCTTGTGGTACCAACAAAACATAGCCGAGTGGTGCTTTTTAAGGAACCAGCAATTCACTAGTCTGAAGCTCTTTTCAACGTCACGGAAATGAAGATGAAGACATTCAATGAGTTTGGACAACCCGTGGGCGACGCCCTTATCGACTGGCAGCCTCGACCCCATCCGTCCCGGGTGGTACTGCAGGGGCGTTTTTGTCGGCTTGAACCGCTGCGCGTGGCGCATGCCGAGGCGCTCTTCTCCGCCTATTCCCTGGCCGAAGACACCCGTAGCTGGACGTGGCTGCTGCGCGAACCTGATGCCACGGCCGCTGAATATGCCAAATGGGTGGCGAGCGTGAGTGACTTATCTGACCCGATGCACTTTGCCGTCATTGATAATCAGACCCAGTCTCCGGTGGGAACGCTGGCCCTGATGCGGATCGATCCGAAAAACGGCGTCGTGGAGGTGGGGCACGTTCATTTCTCGCCCCTGTTGAGCCGCACGCCGATGTCGACAGAAGCGCAATACCTGCTGATGCGGTACGTGTTTGATACCCTGGGCTATCGGCGATACGAATGGAAGTGCAACAGCCTGAACGCACCTTCACGCAAAGCCGCACTGCGCCTGGGTTTTCAGTTTGAAGGGCGGTTTCGCCAGGCGCTTGTCATAAAAGGCCGTAACCGGGATACCGACTGGTTTTCGATTCTCGACAAAGAGTGGCCGGCGCTGGCGAGCGCCTTTGAAGGCTGGCTTGCCACCGACAATTTTACCGCCGATGGCAAACAGAAAAGATCCCTGGAAAGCTGGCGAGAAATACGCGCCTAGCGTCTTTTCTTACGCCCCTGAACCGCCTTAAAGCGCGGATTGGATTTGCAAATCACGTATAAGCGTCCCTTGCGTTTGACTATCTGGCAATCCGGGTGACGCTGTTTCGCACTGCGCAATGAGTTAAGCACCTGCATCATTACCCCCGCTTCGCATTAAGAAAACCGCCAAAACGCTTACGGAAGCGCGCCGCGCTGCCATCCGTGGAGAACGTTTTTTGCTTACCGGTATAAAACGGGTGCGATTTCGAAGAAACCTCGATGGTGATGTATGGATACGTTTCACCGTCGAGTTCAATTTCGCGGTCAGTTTTAATGGTTGAGCCGACTTTAAAATATTCATTGGCACTGGTGTCGTGGAATACCACAGTGCGATACGCTGGATGGATATCAGGTTTCATCATCAATCTCTCATGTTTTGTTATAACATAACAAAATAATATCCAGCCCTTGTTGAAAAAACAACCCCCCTTTTGCCACTGATATTTTACAGGTTTACCTGAGATAAAATAAAAACCAGGCCGCCCACGTGCTATAACTGTATCATTTCGCGGTAAAATCTTTCTCTTCAGGCAGGGAACTCAGCGTCCGGATTTCGACATATGAGAAAGGAAACGACAGCATGAACACCCGACATCTGGTCAGTCTGGTGACTGGCATACTTATCTTTTCTGTGCTGGTTCCCATTTGCCTGAGCATCTGGCTGGCGCATCGCCAGGCGGAAGAGAAATTTGTCGATGCGCTGGATAACTATGCTTCTCGTGTGCTGATACGAACCGACAGGGTCCTGGCTCAGGCAAAAGATGCGCTTAATCATCTGCAAACGTATGACGGCGTGCCGTGCAGCCCTTCGCATTTGAAAGAGATGCGCCGGGCCGCGTTTTCCTGGCGATATGTCCAGGAAGCGATCTATACCGACAACCTGAAACCACGCTGCTCCTCGCTGGAGCAATCCAGCCATGCCTCCCCCTTCCCCCCACCAACGCGCATTACCCGGGATGGTTACAGCGCATGGCTGACGGCGCAAAACGATCTGGGATTTCACCGCTACATGGTTGTGCTGGGCAAAGGCCGCTACCTTGTCATGATCGATCCTGACTCGCTGGTGGATGTGATCCCCTTCGGGGAAATAGCCATCGACGCAGCCCTGGTCGGAACCGCAACACACCGCATTTTTGCCAGCACTAATCCACTCGCGCCGCATATCCGCGAGATGATTCAGGAACGAGAGGGAGACCGCGTCCAGTACAACGGTTCAATGTACGTGATGAAGCCTGTCCCTGAGTTGGGCTTTACCGTCGTGACCTGGGCTCCGCTCAAACCTTTGGCTGATACCTGGCACAGGCAACTCCTTTTCTGGTTACCGTTTGGCATGTTGATAAGCTTGCTCGCCGCACTGTTTGTCTTGCGGATACTGCGTCGCATCCAGTCGCCCCGCAATCGCCTGCTTGACGCCATTAACAGCCGGGATTTTGTGGTTCACTATCAGCCCATCGTGGCGCTCTGTAGCGGGAAAGTGGTAGGGGCAGAGGCGCTGGCGCGCTGGCCTCAGCCAGATGGCAGCAGCCTCTCGCCGGATATTTTTGTTCCCCTTGCTGAACAAACCGGGCTCATCTCGCAGCTCACGCAGTTAGTCATTGAAAAAGTGTTTGAAGATATGGGCCACTGGTTGCAACACCACCCCGAACAGCATATCTCCATTAATCTCGCCCCCGCCGATTTGACCTCCGGCAAACTGCCGCCATTGCTGAGTCAGTTAATGAATAAATGGCAAATTCACCCCCGACAAATCGCCCTTGAGCTCACCGAACGCGGTTTTGCCGATCCCAAAATCAGCATCCCGGCTATCGCCGCGCTACGTCATTCCGGTCATCCTGTCTATATTGATGACTTTGGCACGGGCTACTCCAGCCTGAGCTATCTGCAGGATCTCGACGTGGATACGCTCAAAATTGATAAATCGTTCGTGGATGCGCTGGAGTACAAAAACGTCACGCCGCACATTATTGAAATGGCGAAATCGCTGAAGCTGGCGATGGTGGCTGAAGGTGTCGAGACCGAAGGGCAGCTCGCGTGGCTGCACCGTCATGGGGTGCAGTATGGGCAGGGGTGGTTCTACAGTAAGGCGCTGCCAAAGACGGAATTTATTCTGTGGGCTGAAAATAACCTCGGCAGGCACGTTACTTGAGGTAGGATTTGATCACCTGCAACACCACGCCAAGATCGGCTTCACGCTGCGCCTCTTCAGGCTCTTTCACGACATGATCGGTGAGATGCCCTTCAATCACCTGCATCATCATGCCATTGACTGCCCCACGGATCGCCGCCAGCTGCTGTAGCACCTCAGCGCATTCGTGATCGCGGTTAAGCATTTTTTCGAGGGCAGTGCTCTGCCCCTGAATTTTCTTCAGGCGAGTCAATAACATCTTCTTGTCGCGAACGGTATGTGACATCTCTGTCTCCCTCAGTTTATGGCGTTTAAAGCATATCACGCTCTACTCCCCCTGAGTATTTTTCTACTGGGGGGTAGTATATTACTACTGGGGGGGAGTAGTATTTGCACACGCTTTCCACCCTGGAACATTCAATGACCGATTTTGCTTCACTTCTGCAGCAGGGTAATGCCTGGCTGTTTGTTCCCAGCGCTATCCTGCTCGGCGCGTTACATGGTCTGGAACCGGGCCATTCCAAAACCATGATGGCTGCCTTTATCGTGGCCATCCGCGGCACGCTGAAACAGGCTGTACTGCTGGGTCTGGCGGCAACGCTATCCCATACGGCGGTGGTCTGGATCATTGCCATGGCAGGGTTATGGTTTGGTCGGGGCTGGGATACTCATACGTCCGAACCCTGGTTCCAGCTGTTCTCCGGGGTGTTGATCGTTTTAATCGCCCTGTGGATGGCATGGCGAACCTGGAAAGAGAGCCAGCCGCACGATCATCATCACGATCATCACCACCACCATCATGACCATGACCATCATCATGATCACCACCACCCGCTTGTTGAAGAGGAGTGGCAAGACGCCCACCAGCGCGCCCATGCGCAGGATATTAACCGGCGTTTTAATGGACAACATGTGACCACGGGACAGATCGTGATGTTTGGCCTGACGGGCGGGCTTATTCCCTGCCCGGCCTCCATCACGGTTCTGCTGATCTGCCTTCAGTTAAAGCATTTTGCGCTCGGCGCGACGCTGGTACTCAGCTTCAGTATCGGTCTGGCGTTGACGCTGGTCGCGTCCGGGGCGATTGCCGCCCTTAGCCTCAAACACGCGACCAAACGCTGGCCTGGCTTTAGCGAACTGTCCCGCAAAGCGCCGTGGATAGCCGCTGCGCTGATTACCGTGGTAGGGATTTACATGAGCCTGCATGGCCTGAGCGGCATCCTGGGATAAGCCTGCGGCCACGTCAGGTGGCCGCATCTCAAGGGTCAACTGAGGTTCTGCTGCCAGCTGAAGCGATAACGAAGCTGGCGCGTCTGCAGGAGAAATTCCGGCGAGACGCTGGGGCTCCAGGAGTCATCGCCGCCCACGCCCATGTGAAACGCGTCGAGGTTGAGCCAACACCCCGGCTCTTCGCGCAACAGGTGATGATGGGTTGTCTCGCGCAACTGCTGCTGGCTGTAGCGGCTTATTGAGAAGTGGAACTGACCATTCAGCAGATGCGTTCCTGCCACAAGTTCGCGGGTATCGCAGCGCAAACCATTTTCCGTCGGGAAGATATACGGCGTGTGCATCGCCTCCAGGGGCAATGTCCAGCGCCCCTGCTGTGCCGCCAGCTTTCTGTCCGGGTAATTTTCGTGCGGCCCCAGCCCCAGCCAGTGAACGTTTTCCGGCGCTTCGGCGAGATGAACGCTCAGGCCAATCCGCGCGGGTTCCGGGATATCAGACGCCATATCGACCTGAATATCACCATGCAGAACGCCCTGCTTGTCCACCCGCCAGGTTTTACGGCTCAGGAACAGCGCTTTGCCGTGGTACTTCCAGACATGCAGTGTATTGACCACCACCTCGCGAGCATGCTGCTCTGCATCACAGGACAGTACGCGGGAGGTGAGATCGTACATACCCGCTGCTTTCCAGCGTTCAACCCACGCGTTCGGATCGATTTTCGTCGCTTCGCTCACGCCAATGTCATTATCCAACGGCGCGCGGCTGAAGCTATCCGTCACGGGTGAAATCAACAGTGCCACGCCATCTCGCCACCATTGGGTCAGGTTTCCGGAAGTGCAATCGAACTGCCAGCGCTGCTGCTGATGAGTTATCTCCAGCATGAGGTCATGTTGCGTCAACACGGGAGGTTCGCCCGCAGACACTGTCGGCACAATAAAGAGAGGAACCGGGAGCGGCCACTGCTCCCACGCGCAGCGATGGCCAGCCGGTGACCACGGCGTTGCCCGCGGCTGGCGAACCTCAACATTCAGCCAGATCTCTCCCGGCCCGGCCTTCAGCGCAGGCAGATCGAGCTCCAGACGCTGGGTGCCCTCGGGAGCCATCGCGAGCGTGACCTCGCCCGCGGCCAGCACCTCTCCATCACGTGCAATCGTCCAACACAGCACCTCGTTATCGGTGTGGCGGAACAGGTAGCCGCTTTGCACCTCAATCACCAGCGGAGCAGTGCTCACCAGCGTAAAGGTAAAAAACTGCTGGGCGCGCTGCGCTTCGTACAGCGCCGGATGCGGGGTTCGGTCGGGGAATACCAGACCATTGAGGCAAAACTGCCGATCGTTCGGCTTATCGCCAAAGTCTCCGCCATACGCCCAGAACGCGTTACCCTTTTCGTCTTGCTTCGTCAGGGCCTGATCGACCCAGTCCCAGACAAACCCGCCCTGCAGGCGAGGATGATTGCGAAACGCCTGCCAGTATTTCGCAAACCCACCAAAGCTGTTGCCCATCGCGTGGGCGTATTCGCAGAGGATCAGCGGACGCGTTTCATCCGGCATGCCGATCCATTTCTTGATTGACCATTTAGGGACTGCCGGGAAAGGCTGATCCTGATCGACCCGGGCGTACATCGGGCAGACAATATCGGTCGCTGCCGTATTCGCCCCGCCGCCTTCATACTGCACCGGGCGAGTCGGGTCGGTGGTTTTCAGCCAGCGGTACAGCGCATCGTGGTTCGCACCGTGGCCGGATTCATTGCCCAGCGACCAGATAATAATCGAAGGATGATTTCGGTCGCGCTGCACCATGCGGGTCACGCGCTCGCTCATGGCAGGTAGCCAGCGCGGATCGTCAGCGAGGCGGCTCATCGGCACCATACCGTGCGTTTCGATATTCGCTTCGTCAACGACGTACAGCCCATAACGATCGCAAAGCCGGTACCACAGCGGATGATTAGGATAGTGCGAGCAGCGCACGGCGTTGAAGTTGTGCTGCTTCATGATTTCGATATCGCGACGCATAGTTGCTTCATCCATCACCTGGCCGTTTTCAGGGTGGTGCTCATGTCGGTTAACGCCGCGGATCAGCAGCGGTTTACCGTTGAGCTTGAGCAGGCCATTGCTGACGTCAACGCGGCGGAAGCCAACGTCGCATGCCTCGACCTCGACCACCTCACCCTGCGGGTTGAGAAGCGCAATCGTCAGGCGATACAGTTCCGGCGTTTCAGCACTCCACAGCGCAGGGTGCTCGACGGGGATCGCCACCGTTAACCGCTCAGCCCAGCCGCCACGCTCGTCCACAATGGCAGAGCCTGGCCGCTGGGTCGCGCTGGCACAGCGTTCACCGTTGCGCCACAGCGTTATCGTGACATCGCACTCCGCGTAGCGAGCGCCTGTCAGCGCGACCGCCACTTTCAGCACCGCGCGGTCCAGCTCAGCGTTCAGGTCCGTCAACACATGGTAATCGGCGATCTGCGTTTCGGGTTTATGCAGCAAAGTGACGTCGCGGAAAATGCCGCTCATCCGCCACATGTCCTGGTCTTCAAGATAACTGCCGTCGCACCAGCGCAGTACCATGACCGCCAGGCGGTTCTCCCCGGCGCGCAGCGCCGCCGAGAGATCGAATTCGGCGGGCAAGCGGCTGTCCTGGGAATAGCCTATCCACTGTCCGTTGCACCAAAGATGAAACGCCGAGTTCACGCCGTCAAAGATAATGCGGGTTTGCCCGCCGTGGAGCCAGGCGTCATCCACCTCAAATGTGAGCGAGTAACATCCGGTTGGGTTCTCTTGTGGAACAAAAGGCGGCGTGACGGGAATGGGATAGGTGACGTTGGTGTAGATGGGCGTGTCAAATCCCTGCATCTGCCAGTTAGACGGCACGGGCATCGCAACGGCGTCCGCGCAATCTTCCGTTACCCATGCCTCCGGGACTTGCTCGGGTGCAGGAAAATAATTAAACCGCCACGCCCCGTTAAGAGAACGTCTGCTGACTGACTCCTCGTCGTTCAGGGCCGAGGATTCATGGCGCCAGCTGTGTAACGGCGCATGAGCCGACAGCCGGTTCCACTGGGTAACGCCGTGGTTTTCCCAGTCCCGTCGGGCCAGAATGGCACCGAGCGTCGGTGATAAAGTGTTGGGCATACTAACCTCTTTGCGAAGCGCTCACAATTTTGGTTAACATGCCCTGGCACTGAGCGAGGGTAAAGCATTCCATCGCGGAGCAGCGAGTCAGATCACAAAGTTTTATTTACGCGCAAGCTGCTCTGCCAGGAGAGCCAGGCGTCTGAGCTGCTCCGCCAGATCCTCTTGTTCGGCCTGCTGCGGATGGCGGCGCGCGGTGGAGTGACGGATCACCAGCGTAACCGGCAGCTGAACCTGCCAGCACGCATCGCCCTGGAGGGGGTCCAGCAGCCACGTCACGCTGCGTTCGCCCGCCTGGCGAAACGCCTGGCGAACGGTCGTCAGCGGCGGCGAAAACCAGGCACTGTCGGCCGTATCGTCAAACCCGACTACCGATAGCTGGCCAGGGATCGCTACCCCTTTTTCCGCGCAGGCGCGCATCACCCCAAGCGCCATTTGATCGTTCGCCACCAGAATCGCCTCCGGTAATACCGTACCCGACAGCAGCATATGCCCTTTCTCATAACCGCTGGCCGCGCTCCAGTCACCGTATTCCACGGCAACCGCGTCAAGGCCGGCCTGTGCCAGCGTCGCTTGCCATCCGGCCAGACGCGCACGCGCAGAGACCGAGCTTTCCGGTCCGCTCAACAAAGCAATATGCTGATGCCCCAGCGAAAGCAGATGCTCAACGCCCAGACGCGCCCCTTCCTCTGCGTTAAACACGAGGCTGTTTACCTGCGCTGAGGGCGATACATCCAGAAACAGCACCGGAACGGGCGATGCCAGCGCCCTGAGCTGTTCAGCGTGAGGATCGTCAAGCGGCACATTGACCAGCAGTGCTTCCACCCGCTGCGCCAGCAACGCCTGAAGCGCGGCCTGACACTGGTGCGGTTGCTCTACCATGGAAATGAGGACACTCGCCCCCTGTTCCGCTGCCCGGGATTTTACCGCCGAGACGATTTGTGAAGGCGCGTGCAGCGCCAGATCGGTCGTAATAAGACCCAGCGTACGGGTGCGTTTACCCGCCAGCTGTTGTGCCCGCAGGTTAGGCACATAGTGCAGTTCCGCCATTGCCTGCTGCACCTTTTCCCGCGTGCGGGCAGAGACATGCTCCGCGTCGTTAATCACGCGGGAAACGGTCTGATAAGAAACCCCCGCAAGGGAGGCGACATCATAGAGAGTGATTGCTTTCATGCTTTCTGGCATCGCGATAGTCGAAGCGACTATTCTGCCACAGCGATGCCGTTAAAACATGTGAGCGCTTCGCAAATTAAACAACCCGTTCCGGCTGAGGAACGTTCTCATTGCGCGACTTCTGGCGGAACCAGGGCATACAGAGCTGAATAAGCGGACCAATGGTCAGGGCATACAGTACGGTTCCTACGCCAAACGTACCGCCAAGCACGCACCCAATCAGCAGGACGGACACTTCGATTGTGGTTCGCACGCTGCGAATGGACCAGCCCAGCCGGGCGTGAATGCCTGTCATCAGACCATCGCGCGGGCCGGGCCCGAAACCGGCACCAATGTACATACTGGTGGCAATCGCGTTCATCACAATGCCCGATACCAGGAAAGCGATTCGCACAGGTAACGAACTCAGCTCGGGGATGAGCGCCATGCTGGCGTCTGCCGCCAGACCGATACAAATCACGTTACTGATCGTGCCGAGTCCGGGCATCTGGCGCAGGGGGATCCACAGCAGCAGCACCGCAGCGCCGGTCAAAATGATCACCGTCCCGATACTCATCCCCAGCTGTAGCCCGACGCCGAGGTGAAATACATCCCACGGATCAACCCCCAGATCCGAGCGAATAAACATCGTGGTAGAGAGGCCATACAGACCCAAACCGACATAAAGTTGTAGCAGACGACGTACCATTTTTTATCTTCTCCCGATAACCAGGCTTTCATCCTGACCTAAAATGGCACTATGATTAATGTCCAGTTTTCAAATAGTGGACTGCATATGTCATCACGCCGCTTTGGAAGTCAGTCTCTGGTACGCCTTTTAGGCCACTGGCAGCAAGCTTCATCCCGCACCCCGCTCTGGCGCCAGCTGGCTGACGCGTTGCGTCTGTTAATCCTTGATGGCCGACTGGCATTAAATACGCGACTGCCGGGTGAGCGTGAGCTGGCTACGGCGCTGGACGTGAGCCGGACCACCGTCAGCAGCGCCCTCGCCCATCTGCGCGAGGAGGGATATCTTGAAAGCCGCCACGGCAGCGGGTCGCGCGTGATCCTCCCGGATACGCGCGCCGTTCCTACCCTTTCAGCGGCGAGTGCCGCACTGGATCTCTCCACTGCCGCCCTCAATGCCGGGCCAGAGATCCACCAGGCTTATACCCACGCGCTGACGGCTATTACCCAGCACCTCTCGCTGACGGGCTACGACCAGCTTGGGCTGCCTGCGCTTCGGGAAGCTATAGCGGCACGCTATACCGAACGGGGTCTTCCCACCCGCGCAGACGAAGTCATGGTGGTCAACGGTGCCGTCAGCGGTTTTGCGCTGATATTGCGGATGTTAACCGGGCCGGGAGATCGCGTCGTGGTCGATCACCCTACCTATCCGCTGGCGATTGCCGCCATTCAGGGGGCACAGTGCCGGCCCGTTGGGGTGTCGCTGCCGGATACAGGCTGGGACACGGATGGTTTTGCCGCCACGCTTGCCCAGACCGCACCGCGCCTGGCTTACCTGATGCCTGATTTTCACAACCCAACCGGGCGTTGTATGGATATCGCAACCCGTCAGGCGATCGCCGATATTGCCGCACAAACCCGCACGACGCTGGTTGTAGATGAAACGATGGTCGATCTCTGGTTTGACTCGCCCCCACCGCCACCGCTGGCATCATTTAACCGGGAGGCAACCGTCATGACATTAGGCTCCGCCGGAAAAAGCTTCTGGGGCGGGCTGCGTCTCGGCTGGATCCGCGCCTCTTCACGTACCATCGCCACCCTCGCCCAGACGCGGGATACGCTTGATCTGGGCTCGCCGCTGCTGGAGCAACTGGCGACGCTGTGGCTTATCAACAATAGCGAACGTTTTCTGCCCGCTCGCCGCAAGATGCTTGCGGAACGGCGCGATCGATGCAGTGAACTGCTGCGTGAACATTTTCCCGAGTGGCGATTCCATGAGGCGGAAGGCGGACTGTCTTACTGGATCGAACTTCCCGGCATGCTGGCGACACAGCTTGCCGCGCGGGCAGAAATCATCGGGATTAACCTGGGAACGGGCACACGGTTTGGCTTATCGGGGGCGTTTGACCGCTTTTTGCGCATGCCCTTCTCGCTGGAGCCAGCGGAAATGGAAGCGGCGTTACTGCGGATTAAACCCTTATGGCGTGCATTACATTCAAATGAGCCGGCCATCAAACGCAGTCTGGTTTAAGAATAAAAAGTTTGAAGGGGATCATAAAATAAAAACTGCTGACTGTAATATATGCAGTCAGCAGTTTTCACTGGACAACAATTAATGTTGCGGAGGAATAGGGAAACCTTTCAGCGAAATAACGAAGTTATCACCGTCTTTCTTTATTTTTGCACCGGTATCACACCAGTCAGACGCAATACGAAAGAACTCATCGCTTCCAACATTCCAGCCAAGACGTACATGCTTCACATAGCCTGAGCGCAAGAGATCGCAGGCCTCGTTGTAGTCACTGGCAGTTGACAGTTGTTGTTTCATTTTCTCTTCTTCAGAAGTTTACGTAGTGCTTTGATTTCTTTAGGAGTAAAAGGAGAAACACTCTCTTCTTCCGTATGCTGATTATCAATATCTTCTTCCGATACTCCCGCCTCTTCTACTGCTTCAAACGCCAGCAGCAGCAGTTTCTCTGTGGTCACGCTTAAATTCTCGTTATTCACTTCCGCATAGTGGCGAAGCCTTTCTTTTAGCGCGTCGTCAATTTTAACATTTAAAACCGCAGTAGCCATGTTTGTCACTTCCCTTCGGAATAAGTACTTTATGTAATACACGAAGTTAACACTGTTATCCAGATTTATATTTTTTTGAATTTTGGTGTTAAATAGACGTCCAATTATAAAATGCCAGTCTATTATTACAGGTTTATGACAATAATATTTCAGCACGATGAAATATATATTACAGCGTCTAGGCGTTAAAGTATTGTGGAATAATGACTACCGAGAGAGGTAACGCAGGAAGGTTTGTACGAGGCCGTAAATGGGTGGGGGCCCTGCCAGCTACATCCCGGCACCCACGTCGTCTGCCCTGGCTGCTTCCTTCCGGACCTGACCTGGTGAACAGAGTAGCGTTGCGGGAGAACCAACAGAGCCCCCATTGAGAGCGTTGATAACCAACGCGCTGGCGCATTATCCCTGTGCGAAGACCCAATTGCAAGCGACCCGGAACCGGATGCTGGTTTATTGCGCAAACAGGCGCAGCAATCAGGGCAATCTTCATTTACCATGGCTGTCCAGATGATCCCCACAGGTGCAGGTATGGACGAACACGACTCCTTTCCCCAACGCGTATGGCAAATTGTGGCCTCAATCCCGGAAGGCTACGTCACAACCTATGGTGATGTCGCACAGCTGGCCGGTTCACCGCGCGCGGCGCGACAGGTAGGCGGCGTTCTTAAACGGCTGCCGGAAGGAAGCACGCTGCCCTGGCATCGCGTGGTGAATCGTCATGGTGCCATCTCGCTGACCGGACCGGATCTCCAGCGCCAGCGCCAGGCATTACTGTCAGAGGGTGTGCAGGTATCGGGATCGGGACAGATTGATTTGCAAAAGTACCGGTGGGTGTACTAACCCCTCCCCCGAAGGAGAGGGTAATAGTAACAATTACATCTGGGTCGGTGGGGTTGGCAGGGACGGCTGATTGGTCTGTGGAGCAACCGGCACTTCGGTTTGCTGTACGGGAACCAGATTCAGGTCGACTTTAGTCCCACCGTGGTTAATGGCTTCCTGAACCGTATCGGTAATAAAGACCAGCTTATCGTTGATCGTTACCGCGGCACTCAGCAGGATACGGGCATTCGGCTGTACGTCTGACGGGTTATATGGCAGCACGAAGCTAAATGGCGCCTGCTTACCTTCAGTACGAACCGCACGCTGAGCCAGGACTTTCGACGGCGCGTCGGCCAGAGAAGCATCAGACAGCGTTACCGTTAATACCGCATCCGGCGGCAAAGCGACTCTCTGTTTGATCCAGATGGTACCGGAAACATTAGGCTGCTGAATGGATTGCTGTGAAAGGGTATTAATCCCGTTCGGATCGGCTGCAGGTACCGGCACCTGGGCGCTCTTACCGGCACAGGCGGACAACGCCACCGCAATCGCTACACCACTTAGCATAGGCACGAGTTTCATTGAAGTCTCCTTATCATCAATGCACCAGCGGGATCGATCCCATCCGATGTCGTTTCAATCACATAACGTATTCAAGTGTGGCACAGATCACCGATTAATGCCTGAAAACGTGCCGATATTAAGATTATTCTACCCATCGGACCACTTACATTTCTGCGTTATACTCTGCCTATCTTTCGCTACGGCGTTTATTGAGGACAACTATGAGTCAGGCACTGAACAATCTGCTGACATTACTGAATCTGGAAAAAATTGAGGAAGGACTCTTTCGCGGACAGAGTGAAGATTTAGGCTTGCGCCAGGTCTTCGGTGGGCAAGTCGTTGGACAAGCGCTGTACGCGGCAAAGGAGACCGTCCCGGCAGACCGTCTGGTGCATTCGTTCCACAGCTATTTCTTACGCCCTGGCGATAGCGCAAAACCGATTGTGTATGATGTTGAAGTTCTGCGTGACGGTAATAGTTTCAGTGCCCGCCGCGTGGCGGCCATTCAGAACGGTAAGCCCATCTTCTATATGACCGCCTCGTTCCAGGCACCGGAACCGGGATACGAGCATCAGAAAACGATGCCGCCGGCACCGTCGCCAGACACGCTCAAATCAGAGACCGATATCGCCCGTGCGCTGGCGCATTTGCTTCCGCCACAGGTCAAAGAGAAATTTCTGTGCGATAAACCGCTGGAGATCCGCCCCGTCGAGTTCCATAACCCGATGAAGGGTCACACCGCCGAGCCGAAACGTCAGGTCTGGATCCGCGCCAACGGTACCGTGCCGGAAGATTTCCGCGTGCATCAGTATCTGCTCGGGTATGCGTCAGATTTTAACTTTCTGCCGGTGGCGCTGCAGCCGCACGGCGTCGGGTTCCTCGAAAAAGGGATGCAGGTCGCGACCATCGACCACTCCATGTGGTTCCACCGTCCCTTCAACATGAATGAGTGGCTGCTTTACAGCGTGGAGAGTACGTCGGCATCGAGCGCTCGCGGGTTTGTGCGTGGAGAGTTTTATACGCAGGACGGCGTGCTGGTCGCTTCAACGGTGCAGGAAGGAGTAATGCGTAATCGCGGTTGACATAAAAAAGCCGGGTGGCGGCTTCGCCTTACCCGGCCTACAAAAGCACAATCCGTAGGCCCGGTAAGCGCAGCGCCACCGGGCAATGGACTCTACTCAAGCATTATACGCATTCTCACCGTGGCTGTTCACATCCAGACCTTCGCGCTCCTGCTCTTCCGGTACGCGCAGACCCACAGTCATGTCCGCCAGCTTGTAGCCAATAAAAGCGACAACGGCAGACCACACCACGGTGATAGCAATACTTTCCAGCTGCACCAGTACTTGATGAACCATAGTGACACCTTCTGCATAGCCCACGCCACCCAGCGATTTCGCGGCGAAGATACCGGTCATGATACAGCCGACGATGCCGCACACACCGTGCACACCAAATACATCGCAAGGGTCATCAACGCGCAGCACGCGTTTCAGTGCCGTAACGCCCCACAGACCTGCAAGACCTGCAACCAAACCTACCAGCAGCGCACCACCGACACCCACATAACCACAGGCAGGCGTGATACCGACCAGGCCCGCGATTGCGCCAGAACAGGCACCCAGCAGGGAAGGTTTACCGCGCACCGCCCACTCACCGAAGACCCAGGAGAGGATCGCACCGGCTGTGGCCACGACGGTGTTCACGAAGGCCAGCGCGGCGATTTCGTTTGCTGCGCTTGCAGACCCGGCGTTGAAGCCAAACCAGCCAAAGTAGAGGATCGCGGTACCGGTAAAGACCATCGGCAGGTTGTGCGGTTTGAACGCTTCTTTACCGAAGCCCACGCGTTTGCCAATCAGGTATGCGCCAACCAGACCCGCTACCGCGGCGTTGATATGTACGACGGTACCGCCCGCGAAGTCCAGCGCGCCGTGCGTTGCCAGCAGACCGCCGCCCCAGACCATGTGCGCAATCGGCACATAGGAGAGCGTCAGCCAGACCACCACAAAGATCAGAACGGCAGAGAAACGAATACGCTCGGCCAGCGCGCCTACAATCAGCCCGACGGTGATGCAGGCGAACGAGCCCTGGAACGCAACGTGAATATACTGGTAGAAACTGCCCATCAGCGCGGTCAGCTCAATATTTTTCAGCATCACCCAGTCAAAGTTACCGAAGAAGGCGTTGCCGGTGCCAAAGGCCAGCGAGTAACCGTAAACCACCCACAGCACGCAGACCAGTGCGAAGGTCACGGCTACCTGGGTCAGCATGGAGAGAACGTTTTTGCCACGGATCAGACCGCCGTAGAACAGGGCAATCCCCGGAATTGACATGAACAGCACCAGCGCGGTGCTGATCATCATAAAGGCGTTATCGGCTTTATCTGCCACCGCAGGGGCAGCCAGCGCGAGGCCCGGCAGCAGTGCCAGCGAACCCAGACCCGTTTTAAGTGTTGCTATCTTCATTTTCTCGATCCCTATCACTGTGTGCCAGGAGTTACTTACAGTGCCGCTTCGTCAGATTCGCCGGTACGAATGCGAATGACGCGCTGCAGTTCGGCAACGAAAATTTTGCCGTCGCCAATTTTGCCTGTGTAGGCCGCTTTGCTAATGACATCAATGACTTCATCAAGCTGATCGTCAGCAATCGCGACATCAATTTTTACTTTTGGCAGAAAGTTAACGCTGTATTCCGCCCCGCGGTAAAGCTCGGCATGACCCTTCTGACGACCAAAGCCTTTCACTTCGGTGACAGTCAGTCCCTGAATACCCATGGAAGACAACGCTTCACGCACGTCTTCGAGTTTGAATGGTTTGATTACAACCGTAACCAGCTTCATAGATCCCCTCCAGTCAGAATTCGGTAATGGCCGCAGCTTACGCAGAAGGTATTGCAAGGGGTGTGCCAGAAATGAAAACCAGAAGGAACTGCGGTGCAAAGAGCGCTACACGGCCTTGATAAACGAACCGGTGAAAAAAAACGCACCATGCCGGTGCAGGGTGCGTTTCCGTTTTGCACCAACAGGAATGACTGTTAGCGCGTCGCCTCATTTTGGTGCATCAGGCGCTCAGCGATTCTTCCTCACGCACGCTGGCCGCCAGCTCTTCGCCTGCCAGCTGAAGCTGATACATCTGCCAGTAACGTCCCTTGGCTTCCAGCAGTTCACGGTGCGTACCCCGTTCAACGGCCTGGCCGCGATGTAGCACCAGAATGGTATCGGCATCAACGATGGTGGAAAGACGGTGGGCAATCACCACCAGCGTCGTATGGTCACGCACGGCGGACAACGCCTGCTGGATGGCCTGCTCGGTACCGGAGTCAATACTGGCTGTCGCTTCATCCAGAATCAGAACCTGCGGCGTTTCAATCAGCACCCGCGCCAGGGCGAGGAGCTGTTTTTGCCCGACGGAGAGATTGTTCCCCTGCTCGCCCAGCTTCGTATTGATCCCCTCACTAAACCCGCGCGCCAGATCCGCCAGCTGCACTTTTTCCAGTACCTCCCAGACCTGCTCCTGCGTGTAGTCCCGCCCCAGGGTCACGTTCGCATAGAAGGTATCGGCCAGGACGACCGGATCCTGCTGCACCATCGCGACGCCTTTACGCAACACGTTGTGGCTAAGAGACGCGAGCGGACGTCCGTCGATCCGGATTTCACCGTGCGTAACCGGGTAGTAACCCATTAACAGGCTGGCGAGGGTGCTCTTACCGCTTCCCGTATGGCCCACCAGCGCCACGAAACCACGCGACGGAACATCAAGTGAGATATCCTGCAACACCAGCCGGTCTTCGCGATAGGCAAACGAGACATTATCAAAATCAATGGCACCGCTTTGCAAAGGCCGTTCATCGTTGCCGTAGGCCTGTCGCGGCCGGTCCATCAGCTCGAACACACGCTCACCGGCGACCACCGCCTGTTGCAGCATAGATTGCTGGGTGGTGAGTTCGATCAGCGGTTCGTTAAGGCGCCCCAGATAGCTAATAAAGGCGTACAGCACCCCCACTTCAATCGTACCGTTAGCGCTCAGCCCAAACAGCATCAGGAGACCGCAAAGCACCAGCGCAGAGAAAAGGCTCAGCAGCGGACGCAGCAGAAAACCGTCAAGCCGCAGCGTCTGCATGCGTGCCATATAGTGCGAGCGGCTGGCTTCGCCCATCCGTTCACCAAAGCGCGCCTGCTGGCGGAACTGCTGGATAACGCTCATGCCGTTGATAACTTCGTTGAAGCCATCGTTGATGTCGGCCAGATAGGCTCGTACACGACGCACGATTGGCGTGCTGTAGCGCTGGTAGATGACCATGACGATCAGCACCGCCGGGAAGATCGTGATCGCCACCAGCGCCATGCGCCAGTCGAGACTGAACATTGCCACCAGCATCGCACCAATCAGCGCCGCGCTGCGGAGCACCGTCGCCACCACGGTGACGTACAGATCGCGGATCACCTCGGTATCGTTGGTTACCCGGGAGATAACCTGCCCGACCGGCTGAATATCAAACTCGCTGAGCGGCTGGCGAAGCGCGGCGTCCATTACATCCGTACGCAGCTGCTGAACGACACCAACGGCTGCGCGGTTAAACAGCAGCGACTGCGCATAGTGCAGCCCTGCAGCCGTCAGCTGTAACCCAACGTAAGCGACGCCTAAACCCGCCACCAGCCCCAGGGGCAGGTAGCTTTTGGCGACCATATTGTCGATAAAGTAACTGATGAGCAGCGGCCCGCTCACTTCTGCAATCGCCGCTATCCAGAGTAAAAGCACGGCCACGGACAGCGGTTTACGCCACGGCGAGCCGTAGGCCAGCAGACGTTTGAGCGTCGGCCACATCGTTCCGAGCTTACGCATTAGCGGCCTCCTCATTCTGTTCGGGGGCATCGTCCAGCGCCGCTTCAAGCTGTTGATAGCGATACATATCGCGATACCAGCCCGGTTGCTCAACAAGATTTTCATGCTGCCCGCGCTGGGCAATGTGCCCGTGCTGCAATACCAGAATTTCGCTGGCTTCGGTCAGCGCCGACAAACGGTGAGCGCTGATAATCACCGTGCGACCGTCCCCCCACTGACGCAGGTTATGCAGGATCTGGTGCTCGGTACGGCCATCCACAGCGGAGAGCGCATCATCCAGGATCAGGATTTCGGCATTCAGCAGCAGCGCACGGGCAATCGAAATACGCTGTTTCTGCCCGCCGGACAGCATGACGCCACGCTCCCCGACTTCCGTTTCGTACCCCTGCGGCAGACGCAAAATATCATCATGTACGCTGGCTAAACGCGCCACATGCTCGATCTCCTCCTGCGTCGCCGCAGGGCATCCGAGGGCGATGTTATTCGCCACGGTGTCCGAAAATAAAAACGGCGTCTGGCTGACCACCGCCAGGCGGCCACGCCACTCATCCAGCAGCAGGTTCTTCAGGGGAATATCATGGAAACGAATATCCCCTTCTGTGACGTCAAAGTGGCGCTGGAGCAGAGAGAGGACGGTACTTTTTCCGGCCCCCGTCGGACCACAAATACCCAACATCTGGCCGGGCTGAAGCGTAAAGCTGACGTTCTCCAGTACCGGATGCGCCGTCTGCGGATAGACAAATTGACGGACGTCGACCTTCATTACGCCACGCCCTTCCGGGACCGCTTCGCTGCCGTCAGTCACCACCGGCGCTTCGGCCAGCATGGCGCGAATGCGGCTGTAGGCGGCGCTGCCCCGCTCCACAATGTTGAACATCCAGGCTAAAGCCAGCATCGGCCAGATCATCAGCCCGAGATACATCGCAAAACTGGTCAATTGTCCCAGGGTTAACGTCCCCTGTACCACCATCCAGCTACCGCCTCCGATAGCCAGCAGGTTGGCCATGCCAATCGCAACATAGATTGTCGGGTCAAAACGGGCGTCAATGCGCGCGACGCGCATGTTCTTCGCCCCCGTGTCTGCCGCATCGGCGGCAAACAGCGCGGACTGCCGGTCCTCCAGACCAAAGGCTTTGATCATGCGAATGCTGGTCATGCTCTCCTGGGTGCGATCGTTCAGAGACGAAAATGCCGCCTGCGCCAGTTTGAAGCGCTCGTGCAGCTGTTCGCCGTAGCGATTGATCGCCAATGCCATCAGCGGCATCGGCAGCAGCGCCAGAAGGGTCAACTGCCAGCTGATCTGCGTGGACATGACAATCAATACCGCACAGCCCATCACCAGCGAGTCCACCAGCGTTAATACCCCTTCTCCGGCGGCGAAGACCACGCGATCGACATCGTTCGTGGCACGGGCGATGAGGTCCCCGGTGCGATGGCGCAGATAAAATTCGGGATGCTGTCGGCTCAGCTGGCGGTAAAAATCTTCACGCAGCTCAACGGCCAACTGATAGGACGCACCAAACAGCAGCACGCGCCAGACGTAGCGCAGGAGATAAACAATGACGGCCGTCAGCACCAGCGTGCCGACCCACATCAACACCCGTGCGGTGGTGTAATGCTGTTCGGTGACGCCATCCACGACGTACCCCACCACTTTCGGCGGGATCAGCTGCAGAATGGCAATGATAATAAGCAGGGCCACTGCACCGAGGTAGCGTTGCCACTCCCGACGAAAGTACCAGCTTAATTGGGCAAATAATCGCACGCGGTTTGTTCCTGAAGGTTTTTTACGAAGTTATTCAATGGGTAAGGCTGTGGTGTACTTAATCTGTTCCATGGCGAAGCTTGAGGTAACGTCTGATAAGCCCGGGACGCTGTTCACCAGCCGCTTGTAGAAGTCATCATAGCGCTTCATGTCTGCCACCTGGACGCGCATCAGGTAATCGTACTCGCCGGCCATTCGCCAGAAACCGAGCACCTCGGGCATCTCAGATACCTGAGTAACAAAGCGGCAATACCACTCGCTGCTGTGGTGCTGGGTTTTAATCAGCACAAATGCCGTCAACCCAAGCCCCAGTTTTTCGGGATCGAGCAGCGCGACGCGCCCCAGCAAAATGCCATCATCTTCGAGCTTCTTAAGGCGCTTCCAGCACGGTGTGGTGGTCAGATTAACGGCATCTGCCAGCGCCTGCAAAGAGAGGGTACAGTCACTTTGCAGCAAGGAAAGGAGCTTACGGTCAATTTTATCTAGCATACCCACCTCACAGAGAAAATTTTTCTCCCTTCATTCTATTTTAAAGGCCAGATAGCAACAATTTTTTCTGTGCTTTTCGCTATGCTGGGCACAAAATGACAAACGGATAATTACGATGAATAGCACTTGGGTTAAACATGCCATCAGCGAAATCAATGCCGACTACCAGCGTTCGGCGGATACCCACCTGATCCGCCTTTCCCTGCCGGGATTTGACGGTATTCAGCTCTATCTGAAGGATGAAAGCACCCATCCGACCGGCAGCCTGAAGCATCGCCTGGCGCGCTCACTGTTTTTATACGGTTTATGTAACGGCTGGATCAAAGAAGGCACTCCCATTATTGAATCCTCGTCCGGTTCAACCGCCGTGTCCGAAGCCTATTTTGCCCGCCTGCTGGGCCTGCCGTTTATCGCGGTGATGCCCTCCTGCACTGCAAAACGCAAAATCGAGCAGATCGAATTTTACGGCGGTCGCTGCCACTTCGTTGAGAGTGCCTGCGAAATCTACGCCGCCTCTGAAATGCTGGCCCGTGAGCTCAACGGCCACTATATGGACCAGTTTACCTTCGCCGAACGCGCAACGGACTGGCGCGGCAATAACAACATCGCTGACAGTATTTTCCGCCAGATGACCCACGAGCCGCACCCCGTGCCGTCGTACATTGTGATGAGCGCCGGTACCGGTGGTACCTCAGCCACCATAGGACGCTACATTCGCTGTCAGGGCTACGATACCCAACTGATGGTGGTTGACCCGCAAAACTCGGTGTTCCTCGACTACTGGCAGAGCCGCGATGCCGATCTTCGCAGCCCGTCAGGCAGTAAAATTGAAGGAATTGGCCGCCCGCGCGTAGAACCGTCATTCATCCCGGATGTGGTGGATGAAATGCTTCGCGTGCCGGATGCCGCCAGCGTGGCAACCGCACACTGGCTGGAAACCCAGCTTGGCCGCAAAGTCGGGGCATCGACAGGCACCAATATGTGGGGCGCACTGCAGCTGGCGGCACGCATGCGTGAGGAAGGGCGTACCGGCTCCATCGTCACGCTGCTGTGCGACAGCGGCGAGCGCTACCTTGAGACCTACTACAATGCAGAATGGGTACAGGCTAACATCGGCGACATCACGCCGTGGAAAGTGCAGATTGCGCAGTTGCTGAAATAAAAAAAAGCCAGACCGACGTCTGGCTTGCTGGAAGGCGCTCGCTATTCGGGGGAATAAGGGAGGTTGTTGTTGTCCAGCCAATGAGTCAAAAAATGGGACACCGCTTCGTTACCGCAGTGTCCGATAACGGGCAGATGAGGAAGCTCGGCAATCAACTGCGGCATCGCATTCCCCATAATCAAACCGCGCCCCACGCTGCCCAGCATCTCTCGGTCATTCATGGCGTCGCCAAATGCCATACAATCCTGCAGCGTTAAGCCCAGATGGTCGCTCAGTACCGCCAGGGCGGAACCTTTGTTACAGCCCACGGGTAATACTTCCAGACAATCTACCGCCGAGAAGGTCAGATGCGCCCGGTTGCCGAGCGCCTCATTTAACTGGATGCGCAGGCGTCGCAGATCGTCGTGATCGCCACAGAAGCAGATCTTGGTCACCGCGTGGGCGGGGATCCGGCGCAGATCGATAAGCTGATATTTAAAACCGCTATAGACATGCGCATGCAGTAACTCGGGGATTTCGCTTCCGGTAAACCAGCCTTGATCGTTAAAAACGTGGACACTGGCCTGTGTGTCCCAGGTGCTGTGCAGGACGATATCCGCCACTTCCGGGTTAAGATCCTGACGGTGCAGTACCTCCCCTTCGACGGTGTGAATGCGCGTTCCGTTTCCGGTGATCAGAAAAGCATCAAGAGAAAACGCGCCCAGTAAATGGCGCATCTCCAGAACATGGCGGCCGGTGGCAAATGTCAGAGTGACATCTCGCTCGCGCAGACGCTTCAGGGCACTCAGCGTTTTCTCTCCCAGACGGTGATCCGGCATTAACAGCGTGCCGTCCATATCAAATGCAGCGAGGCGGGCCATGATGACTCCTGAAATGTGATGCGATTAGCTTGTGCATCAGTATCAGGTGAGATATACGGAAGTAATAGTGAATAGATGATAATTATTGTTCCGGGTTTCTATGCGTCAGCTTAACCGTCTTAACCAGTATCACCGTTTATGGCAGCCGTCCGAAGGTGCGACGCAGCAGGTCACTATCAGCGAGCTGGCAGCCCGCTGTTTTTGTAGCGAGCGGCATGTCCGAACGCTGCTGCGTCAGGCTCAGGAGGCGGGCTGGCTGAGCTGGCGCGCGCAGTCTGGTCGCGGCAAGCGCGGCGAACTGACGTTCCATGCTACCCCGGAGTCGCTGCGCAATATGATGATGGAAGAAGCGCTGAAGAGCGGACAGCAGCATAACGCGCTTGAGCTGGCCCAGCTTGCGCCTGACGAGCTGCGTTCGTTACTGCATCCGTTTTTGGGTGGGCAATGGCAAAACGACACGCCGACGCTGCGCATCCCCTACTATCGCTCGCTGGAGCCGCTTCAGCCGGGATTTTTACCGGGCCGGGCCGAACAACATCTGGCAGGACAGGTGTTCTCAGGCTTGACGCGATTTAACGGTAACAGCAGTGAACCCACCGGCGATCTGGCGCATCACTGGGAGGTCTCTGCTGACGGGCTGCGCTGGCATTTCTATATTCGCTCCACGCTGCACTGGCATGACGGCGATAAAATAGAAACGGCGCAACTCCAGCGAAGCCTGACGGCGTTGTTAGCACAACCCATCATGCGCACGCTTTTTCAGAGCGTCTTGTCTGTCGAAACCACACATCCGCAATGTCTGACGTTTGTTTTACATCAACCGGACTACTGGCTGGCGCACAGGCTGGCAACCTACTGTAGCCGTCTGGCGCATCCCGATCGCCCGGTCGTCGGCAGTGGTCCCTTCCGGCTGACTCTCTTCGAGCCCGACCTGGTACGCCTGGAAAGCCATGAGCAGTACCACCTGAGTCATCCGCTGCTTAAGGCCATCGAGTACTGGATCACTCCCCAGCTTTTTGATTACAGGCTGGGTACCAGCTGTCGCCACCCGGTGCAAATCGCCATTGGCGAGGCCGATGAGCTCGAAAGCCTGCGGCTGGTGAGCAGCAGCACCAGCCTGGGCTTCTGTTATCTCACGCTGAAACAGAGCGCGCGGCTGAGTGAGATCCAGGCAAAGCGGCTGATTAATATCATTCATCTCTCCAGGCTTCTGCACACGCTTCCGCTCAACGAAGGGCTCATCACGCCAACTCATGAACTGCTTCCCGGCTGGACAATCCCGGAATGGCCTGATTTGACGGACATTGCCCTCCCTGAGGCGTTGACGCTGGTTTATCATCTGCCCGTTGAGCTTCACACCATGGCCAGCCAGCTGAAGGAGTACCTCGCCCTGCAGGGTTGTGAATTGACCGTCATCTTTCACGACGCGAAGACGTGGGATGGATGCCAGCAGCTTGCCGATGCAGACATCATGATGGGAGATAAGCTGATTGGCGAAGCGCCAGCGTATACGCTTGAGCAGTGGCTCCGCTGTGATGCGCTTTGGCCGCATGTGTTAAGCGCACCGGCTTACGCCCATTTGCAAGCCACGCTGGATGCGGTGCAGGCCCAAGCCGAGTCCCGGGACCGGCACGCGGGGCTGCAAGCCATTTTCAGCCGCTTAATGGAGGATGCGGTGTTGACGCCGCTCTTTAATTATCAGTATCAAATCAGCGCGCCGCCAGGCGTAAACGGGATACGCCTTAACACCCGCGGCTGGTTTGATTTTACCGAAGCCTGGCTGCCTGCCCCCAAATCGTGAAGAAGCTGGTCGCCGCCGTAGCCAGGCGGTAACATAACGTTTTTACCGTAACTGTTGAGATGATTTATGAAACGTGCCGTCGTCGTGTTCAGCGGAGGACAAGACTCTACTACTTGCCTGGTTCAGGCCCTTCATCAGTATGATGAAGTTCACTGTGTGACCTTCGATTATGGTCAGCGCCACCGCGCTGAAATCGACGTTGCCCGTGAACTGGCCCTCAAACTGGGGGCACGCGCGCACAAGGTGCTGGACGTTACGCTGTTAAATGAACTGGCTGTCAGTAGCCTCACCCGCGACAGCATTCCTGTACCGGATTATGAACCCGATGCCAGCGGCATTCCGAATACCTTCGTACCGGGCCGCAATATTCTGTTTCTGACCCTGACGGCGATCTACGCCTACCAGGTGAAAGCCGAAGCGGTAATCACCGGCGTATGCGAAACAGACTTCTCCGGCTACCCTGACTGCCGTGACGAATTCGTGAAAGCATTAAACCACGCCGTCAATCTGGGCATGGCGAAAGAGACGCGCTTTGAGACGCCGTTGATGTGGCTGGATAAAGCCGAAACCTGGGCCCTGGCAGACTACTGGGGCAAGCTGGATCTGGTTCGCAGTGAAACCCTCACCTGCTATAACGGCATCAAAGGCGACGGTTGCGGCCAGTGCGCGGCCTGTAATCTTCGCGCTAACGGGCTGAACCACTATCTGGCCGATAAAGTCGGCGTGATGGCCGCAATGAAGCAAAAGACCGGGCTTAAATAACGCTACTTAACCGTGCTGTCGAACAGTTTTACGCCGGCAGCACGAGTCACTTTCATTAGCGTCGTCAGCGTTGGGTTACCGTTGTCAGATAAGGTTCGGTATAACTGTTGGCGGGACAGACCGGATTTGGCAGCAATTTCACCTATGCCACCGCGGGATTCGATAACACGTCTTAGCGCAATTAGGTATGCAGGGATTCCCTGGTCTTCATAAATCTCATCCAACGCAACCTGCAGATATAGCTGAGCGTAGGAAGGGTTTTCGCGAAGCATTTTTACGACGGCTTCATCGTGACTGACGGAGCTAGAGAATTTTCGTTCGCTTTTGCTCATCGGATTTCTCCTTTTGATGATCATTCCAGTAATCTATTGCCAGTTTCACATCGGACTTTTGACTCTTTTTGTCACCCCCAATCAGCAACAATAAAATCTCCCGATGTTGTACAGCAAAATAGATTCGATATCCGGGACCATAATCAATTTTCAATTCCCAGATACCTTCTCTGAGATACCGGTAATCGCCGAAGTTCCCTTTCTCTGCACGGTCAATTCGCAAAAGAATCCGAAACACTGATTCCGGATCCTTTCGCTTCAGCTTCGCTACCCACTCCTCAAACGGCACTTTTCCGTCACGGGTACGGTAGCGTTCAACAACGTAGTCCCTGTCCATGATTCTATCCCTGGAAAAACGTTTTGTCTTTTATAAAAGACAAAATTTCTAAACGATCATCAACTCCAGCTTCTCCCGCAACGCCCCTTCCAGCGGCAGCGCTTTCTGGGTTTTCAGATCGATACAGACAAAGGTAATCAGTGCATCAGCCACCACCTGCCCTTCTGGATCGAGCGTCACCACCTGGCTTAATACACCGCTCTTGCCATTGAGCTGTTGCACCTGGCTGGTCACCGTGAGCACATCGCCCAGCACGGCCGGGCGGCGGTAATTGATGTTGATATTGACGACCACGAACGCGATGTTATGCGCGGTCAACCATTGAAAGCTTTCGCTGTTTTCCAGCCCGTCCCAGCGCGCTTCCTCAAGGAACTCAAGATAGCGGGCGTTATTAACGTGCTGGTAAACATCAAGGTGGTAACCGCGTACTTTGATTTTTGTCTGCATAGCGCAATAGCCTTTACTGTTGTTATAGGATAAAGAGGTCATAACTGGTATGACCTCTTTATCCTGGCAAATTATCGCCGCAGTGCAAGTAATTGTGAGATTACAACGTCAGGTGTGAGAGGTTACGTTCCACCAGCGCGCTGCCCATGCCCGGCACCTGTTTGAGGTCGTCAACAGTTTTGAAAGGACCATACTCTTCGCGGTAGCTGACGATGGCCTGGGCTTTTTTCAGGCCGACACCGTTCATTGCGCGGGCGAGATCTTCCGCAGAGGCCGAATTGATACTGACCCGCGTACCGTCATCATCAGCCGTTTTACCGACATCAGCCGCTTTGGATTGCCCTTGCACTGACGCTGAGGCGTCAGACTTGCTCTGTACCGTCTGTGCTTTGGCTGCGGGCGTCGCGGCCAGCGCACTCGTGGTCATCCCGGTGGTGGCAATAGCCAGCGCAATTAACAGTGATTTGATTCCACATTTCATGCTGTTTTCTCCTTGTTTGTTGACAGCCACATCACGATAGCCGCCCGGAAAAACAGCTACAAACAGCAGATTGCAGAAATGGAAAAGGCCGCGAAAGCGGCCTTTAGTTTTTGCAGAGCGTTACGAAAATCTGCGAGCAGAGACGTAATTATTGCTGCTGAGTCATCACATCGCCCAGCTTGATTTTGGCGTCTTTACGCAGGTTGCTCATCATGGCTTCGAAAGCAATCTGAGCATTGTTCTGGGTAATGCCCTGAACCATCGCCTTCTTCTGCGCTTCTGGCAGGGTACCGGCTTTTACTTCGTCCAGCGCCAGCAGAACAACGTTACCCTGCATATCGGTGGTGGTGCCGAAGCTTGGTTTGTCCTTCGCAGGCAGAGTCAGGCCAAACGCAGCCTGGCTGATGGGGTCCTGACCGGTACGGCTCAGCGTTTTCGCTTCACCGAAGCTCAGGCCTGCTGCTTTCAGCGCATCGCCTTTGCCCGCTTTCAGATCAGCCAGAATCTTCTCAGCATCCAGTTTCGCCTGCTGTTCCGCTTTGTTGTGCTTAACCTGAGCGGCAACCTGATCCTTCACTTCTGCCAGCGGTTTGACCGCTTCCGGCTTGTGCTCGCTGACGCGCAGCACGAACGCACGGTCACCGTCGACGGTAATGATGTCAGAGTTGCTGCCTGGCGTGCCGTTCTCGCCCACCAGACCACCGTTAAAGATGGCGTCTGAAACCGGTTTAAAGTTCAGCTCTTCCGGCAGGTTATCACGACCAAACCAGCCCGTCTCAACCGCTTTCACCCCAGCAGCCTGCTCTGCACCCGCCAGCGATTCGTTGTCGTTGCTGGCGGCATCGCTCACCTTCTGTTGAAGTGCGTAGTAGGCATCCAGCGCTTTTTCCTGTTTCACTTTCGCCGCGATATCATCACGAACGTCAGCCAGCGGCTTGGTTTTCGCCGCGGTGATGTCGTCCAGACGCGCGACCAGGAAACCAACGGAAGACTTAATGACACCAGAAAGCTGGCCTTTCTCTTTCAGACCCGCATTTTTCAGTTCGTCCGGCGTGGTTGCGTCTTCCAGCCAGCCCATATCACCGCCGTTTTTGGCAGAGATAATATCGGTGGATTTTGCTTTCGCGAGGGTGGCGAAATCAGCCCCTTTATTCAGCTCATCCAGTACCGCTTTGGCGTCAGCCTCGGTTTTAGTCTGAATCACGCTGTAGCGTTTACGCTGCGGCTGAGTGAACTGATCCTGATGCTGATCGTAGTAAGACTGAATTTCTGTATCAGACGCCGTTTCCTGCAGCCCGGCAGCATCCAGCTTGATGTAGCTCACGCGGAACTGCTCTGGAGAAACGAAGGTATTTTTGTTCTGCTCGTACCAGGCGTTCAGTTCCGCGTCGCTGACCTGCTGTTTGGCCGCCAGGGCGTTAACATCAATGGTCGCTTCACGGACAACGCGCTGCTGCGCCACCAGCGCGGCCAGCTCTTCCGTCTCACCTTTGAGCATGAAATCGGTGCCCACAACGGCATTGATAAGCTGCTGAGTTGTCAGTTGGTTACGCAACGCCTGAGCGTATTGGTCAGCCGTCATACCCATCTGGTTGACGATGCTATTGTAACGTGCGTTGTCGAATTTACCGTTTGACTGGAAGGCCTGAGTGGCGAAGATCGCTTTTTTCACCTGCTCATCGCTGATGCCAAGACCCAGCTTTTTGGCATACTGATCCAGTAACGCTTCGTCGATAAGACGGTTCAGCGTCTGTTGGCGCAGGGTCTTCATATACCCTTCATTCGCCGCCAGTTCAGAGAATTGGTCGCCCAGCTGTTGCTGCATACGGTTACGTTCACCGGCAAAAGCATTCTCGAACTGACCACGGCTGATCTCCTGGCCATTCACTTTTGCGGCATAGTTCGCGCCACCGCCAATAAGGTAACTGCTCACGCCGGTCAATATGAACGACACGATAATGATACCGAAAATAATCTTGAGCACGAGACTGTTAGCAGCCGTGCGTAAGCTGTCCATCATGGTGTAACAACACTCCGCTGTAGGTGACTGGTTACCTGACGCTGACGGAAAATCCTGCCCGTCGCGCGTAAAGGCGTATTGTGACAAGAAAACGGGGCGATTGTCAGCCCACAACTCGCATAAACTCGCACAAATCAGGTCTGGACAAACAAAAAAGGCACATCAAATGATGCGCCCTTGTACTTTCCGGCTTCCCTGAAACGGGAAAGCAATCAATTTACTGCGTCTTTCAGCGCTTTACCTGCACGGAAACCCGGCACTTTAGCAGCAGCAATGGTGATCTCTTTACCGGTCTGAGGGTTGCGGCCAGTACGGGCAGCACGCTCTTTAACAGCAAAAGTACCGAAGCCTACCAGTGCAACGTCGTCTCCAGCCTGCAGAGATTCAGTAACAGAAGCAATTAATGCATCTAACGCACGTCCAGCTGCAGCTTTAGAAATATCAGCACCAGCAGCAATTTTGTCAATCAGTTGAGATTTATTCACTGTTCTCTTCCTCTCTTTATAATTTATATCGCGCCTGAGTCCTTCACAACGCGACCGCGCAGCAGTTATATCAGGCCTGCCATGACCTTACAACACCCGTTGTTGATGGCTGACCTAATCAGCAATCTAAATTAGCTATACAAAAAAAGGCTGGCAAGTGCGAAATGCCTTACCAGCCTTGTTTTTATTGACGCTCTTTGCGCGAGGTCACTATTTTGCGGTTACAACCTGCATTCCGGACGGCTCATTCTGCAATGCGAGAGTAAGAACTTCCTCAATTCGCTTAACAGGATGAATCTGCAGATCGGCAATTACGTTGTCCGGAATCTCTTCCAGATCGCGTTTATTCTCGTAAGGAATCAATACGGTTTTGATCCCACCACGGTGTGCCGCCAGCAGTTTTTCTTTTAACCCGCCGATAGGCAGAACCTGACCACGCAGGGTGATTTCACCGGTCATTGCCACATCAGCGCGTACCGGGTTGCCTGTCAGACAGGAGACCAGCGCCGTACACATGGCAATACCCGCGCTTGGACCATCTTTCGGCGTCGCCCCTTCCGGGACGTGAACGTGGATGTCGCGTTTTTCGTAGAAATCCGAGTTAATACCCAGTTTTTCCGCACGCGCACGCACCACGGTCAGCGCCGCCTGAATGGACTCCTGCATCACTTCACCCAGCGAGCCGGTGTAGGTCAGCTTGCCTTTACCCGGTACACAGGCGGTTTCGATGGTCAGCAGATCGCCGCCCACTTCCGTCCATGCCAGACCGGTCACCTGGCCTACGCGGTTTTCGTTATCCGCACGACCATAGTCAAAGCGCTGAACGCCCAGGTAGGCATGCAGATTGTCGCCGTTGATCACAATGTGTTTCAGACTCTTATCCAGCAGCAGCTGTTTCACCGCCTTGCGGCACAGTTTAGAGATTTCACGCTCAAGGCTACGCACGCCCGCTTCACGGGTGTAATAGCGAATGATGCCGATAATCGCGCTGTCCTCGACGGTCAGTTCGTTGGCTTTCAGTGCGTTACGCTCAATCTGTTTCGGCAGCAGGTGCTGTTTCGCGATATTCAGCTTCTCGTCTTCGGTGTAACCGGAGAGGCGGATCACTTCCATACGGTCCAGCAGCGGGGCCGGTATGTTCATGGAGTTGGAGGTTGCCACGAACATCACATCGCTCAGGTCGTAGTCCACTTCCAGGTAGTGATCGCTGAACGCCACGTTCTGTTCTGGATCAAGCACTTCCAGCAGCGCAGAGGCCGGATCGCCACGCATGTCCGAAGACATTTTGTCGATCTCATCAAGCAGGAACAGCGGGTTTTTAACGCCCACTTTCGCCATCTTCTGGATCAGTTTACCCGGCATAGAACCGATGTAGGTACGACGGTGACCGCGGATTTCCGCTTCATCGCGTACGCCACCCAGCGCCATACGGATATACTTACGTCCGGTCGCTTTGGCGATGGACTGTCCCAGAGAGGTTTTACCCACCCCCGGCGGTCCTACCAGACACAGAATTGGGCCTTTGATTTTGTTTACACGGCTTTGTACCGCGAGGTACTCAAGAATGCGGTCTTTCACGCGTTCCAGGCCGTAGTGGTCGGTATCCAGGATCTCCTGCGCCTGACGCAGGTCTTTTTTGACCTTGCTGCGGGCGTTCCACGGAACCTGCACCATCCACTCAATGTAGCCGCGTACGACGGTTGCTTCAGCCGACATTGGAGACATCATTTTCAGCTTCTGCAGTTCTGCTTCGGCTTTCTCTTTCGCCTCTTTCGGCATCTTCGCCGCGTCGATTTTGCGCTTCAGCGCTTCGTTTTCATCCGGCGCGTCGTCCATCTCGCCGAGCTCTTTCTGAATCGCTTTCATTTGCTCATTCAGATAGTACTCACGCTGAGATTTCTCCATCTGCTTTTTGACGCGGTTGCGAATACGTTTCTCAACCTGCAGCAGATCGATTTCAGACTCCATCATCGCCATCAGGTATTCCAGACGTTCGTTAACGTCGGACATTTCCAGCACGGACTGTTTGTCAGCCAGCTTCAGCGGCATGTGTGCTGCGATGGTGTCCGCCAGACGCGCAGGATCGTCGATGCTGTTGAGCGACGTCAGCACTTCTGGTGGAATTTTTTTATTCAGCTTGATATAGCCTTCAAACTGGCTAATTGCGGTGCGCACCAGCACTTCCTGCTCGCGCTCATCAAGCTCAGGCGAATCAAGGTACTCTGCCTTGGCAGAGAAGTGTTCGCCGTCATCTGACAGAGTGGTAATACGCGCACGCTGCAGCCCTTCGACCAGTACCTTCACGGTGCCGTCAGGCAGCTTCAGCATCTGCAAAATAGAGGCCACGGTCCCGACGGTGAAAAGATCGTTTACACCCGGCTCATCCGTCGATGCTTCTTTCTGTGCCACCAGCATGATTTTTTTATCATGATCCATGGCGGCTTCGAGGCAACGGATAGATTTTTCCCGCCCTACAAACAAGGGTATGACCATGTGCGGATAAACCACCACATCGCGCAACGGCAATACGGGGATTTCAATGCGTTCAGAACGCTCAGGATTCATAGAGCTCTCTCTTAGTTTAGTGTCCGCCAGGTAAGCTGGTCATGTCACTGTACTTCACATAACCATTAACATGTATCCAGTATATGGGGATGTTTCCCACACATTCAACGCTATGAATACGGAAAAAGTAAAGGGGAGATAAAATCCCCCCTTTTTAATTAACTGCTTGTATGATTTGGTGAATTATTCGCCAGATGCCTGCTGGGCTTCCGGTTTACCGTAAATCAGCAGCGGCTTGGTTTGGCCGCTGATTACGGACTCGTCGATAACCACTTTCTCAACATCTTCCATCGACGGCAGATCGTACATGGTGTCGAGCAGCGCCGCTTCAACGATTGAACGCAGACCACGCGCACCGGTTTTACGGATCATCGCTTTCTTAGCAATCGCATCAAGCGCTTCGTCACGGAATTCCAGGTCAACCCCTTCCAGATTGAACAGCGCCTGGTACTGCTTGGTCAGCGCATTTTTCGGCTCTTTCAGGATCTGAATCAGCGCCTCTTCACTCAGCTCATTCAGCGTTGCCACAACGGGCAGACGGCCAATGAACTCAGGAATCAGACCGAATTTGATCAGATCTTCAGGTTCAACCTGCGACAGCAGTTCACCTTCGTTCGGTTTTTCGGACGAGGCTTTTACCGTCGCGCCGAAACCAATGCCGGAGCCGGTTTCAACACGGTGGGAAATGACTTTATCCAGACCGGCAAACGCACCGCCACAGATGAACAGGATCTTGGAAGTATCAACCTGCAGGAACTCCTGCTGAGGATGCTTACGGCCCCCCTGCGGTGGAACGGCGGCAACCGTACCTTCGATCAGCTTCAGCAGCGCCTGCTGCACGCCTTCACCCGACACGTCGCGGGTGATGGACGGGTTGTCTGATTTACGGGAGATCTTGTCGATCTCATCAATATAAACAATGCCGCGCTGTGCTTTCTGTACGTCGTAATCGCACTTCTGCAGCAGTTTCTGAATGATGTTCTCAACGTCTTCACCCACATAACCGGCTTCGGTCAGGGTTGTGGCATCGGCCATGGTAAACGGAACATCCAGCAGGCGCGCCAGGGTTTCCGCCAGCAACGTTTTTCCGGAACCCGTCGGTCCGATCAGCAGGATGTTACTTTTACCCAGTTCTACGCCATTACTGGTGTCGCCGTTACGCAGACGTTTGTAGTGGTTATATACCGCTACCGCCAGCACTTTCTTCGCCTGCTCTTGTCCGATGACATAGTCGTCAAGGTGATGACGAATTTCATGCGGCGTTGGCAATGCGCTACGCTCACGGTGCGGCGCAACTTCTTTAATCTCTTCGCGAATGATGTCGTTACATAAATCAACACATTCGTCGCAGATATACACGGACGGCCCGGCAATCAGTTTACGCACTTCATGCTGGCTTTTGCCGCAAAAAGAGCAGTACAGCAGTTTGCCCGAACCATCTTTGCGTTTATCTGTCATGAGTCCAAACCTCTTTTTAAGTTCTTTGTGCCGCACATGACGACGCAAATGCCATTCTAAGACGCGTACTGCTTAAAGCAGCGTGCCGCCCTACCTTAGTATAGCGGCACACTCGCGTCGCGGGCATCAATTACGATGGGTCAATACGGAGTCGACTAAGCCGTACTCAACTGCCTCTGGAGCAGAGAGGAAGCGATCGCGCTCGGTATCGCGCTCGATCTGCTCGAGAGATTGACCTGTATGCTGCGCCATAAGTTCATTCATGCGCGCTTTTACTTTCAGAATTTCGCGGGCGTGGATTTCGATATCCGTCGCCTGCCCCTGGTAACCACCCAGCGGCTGGTGAATCATCACACGGGAGTTAGGCAGGCAGAAACGCTTACCTTTCGCCCCTGCGGTTAACAGGAAGGCACCCATGGATGCAGCCTGACCCATACAGATCGTGCTGACATCTGGCTTGATGAATTGCATGGTGTCATAAATGGACATACCCGCCGTAATCACACCGCCTGGCGAGTTGATGTACAGGTAAATGTCTTTTTCCGGGTTTTCCGCTTCCAGGAACAGCATCTGCGCTACGATCAGGTTAGCCATATGGTCTTCTACCTGGCCGGTCAGAAAGATAACGCGTTCCTTGAGCAGACGGGAATAGATATCGAAAGAACGCTCACCACGTGAGGTCTGTTCAATAACCATTGGCACCAGCGCCATATGGGGTGCAAAGTTATCTCGTTCGCCACTGTATGACATTTCCGTCTCCTGGTTCAAAATTGAAAACACCTGCTGTACTGATTGTAACCTTATGGACGGATTATCAGCCAGTCTCAATCATCGTGATTACATACTTATGGGGTTCGCCACGCCCTATTTCAAGCATAACAACCTTTTGTTGTAACGCTAACACTGAAAGGGCGTTTTAGCACCCTTCCAGGACTAAAGCTGCGATAAAAAAAACCCGTCGCCGGAGGGCAACGGGTTTTTTGGTCAAACTTTAAACCGTTAGGGCGTTATTACGCCTGCTGGTTCATCAGTTCGTTGAAAGAGGTCGCTTTTTCGGTCACTTTCGCTTTCGCCAGAACCGCTTCAACAGCCTGCTCTTCCAGTGCGACGTTGCGCATGTTGTCCATCAGCTCTTTGTTCTTACCGTAGAACTCGATCACTTCTGATGGATCTTCGTATGCGGAAGCCATCTCTTCGATCAGGCCTTTCACGCGCTCTTCGTCAGCTTTCAGCTCGTGGGTACGAATCACTTCGCCCAGCAGCAGGCCAACAACAACGCGACGTTTCGCTTGCTCTTCAAACAGCTCGCGTGGCAGTTCCATCGCTTGCTGCTGGTTGCCACCGAAACGCTGTGCAGCCTGACGGCGCAGCACGTCGATTTCGCTGTCGATCAGGGCTGCAGGAACGTCGATGTCGTTCGCTTTCACCAGACCTTCAATCGCCTGAGATTTCACACGGTTACGCACAGCACCGTTCAGCTCGCGCTCCATGTTTTTACGCACTTCGGTACGCAGGCCAGCAACTGAACCATCTTCCACGCCGAAACGCTTGATGAATTCTTCAGTCAGTTCTGGCAGTTCGCGCTCTTCCACTTTCTTCAGGTTGATCACGAACTTCGCTGCTTTACCTTTCAGGTTTTCAGCGTGGTATTCTTCAGGGAAGGTCACGTCGATAGTGAACTCTTCGCCAGCCTTGTGGCCTTTGATACCGTCTTCGAAGCCTGGGATCATACGACCCTGGCCCATTGCCAGTACGAAGTCAGACGCTTTGCCGCCTTCGAACTCTTCGCCGTCTACAGAACCGGTGAAGTCGATGGTCACACGGTCTTCCGCGTCAACAGCGCCTTCTTTCTCTTTCCAGTTCGCCTGCTGCTTGCGCAGGGTGTCCAGCATGCCGTCAACATCTTCGTCAGTCACAGAGACAATCGGTTTTTCAACTTCGATAGATTCCAGACCTTTCAGCTCAACTTCCGGGTACACTTCGAACTCGACGGAGTAAGTGAAGTCTTCGCCCAGTTTGTATTCGCCTGGAACGTAGTTTGGCGCGCCGGCCGGATTGATTTTTTCTTTGATGATCGCATCAATAAAGTTGCGGCTCATCAGTTCACCCAGCACATCCTGACGCACAGAGGCGCCATAACGCTGAGCAACAACATTCATTGGAACTTTGCCCTTACGGAAGCCGTCAATACGTACTTTTTTTGCTACGTTGACCAGCTCGCTTTTCACAGCAGTTTCGATGCTGTCAGCAGCGATAGTAATCGTTACACGGCGGCCAAGGCCTTGAGTGGTTTCAACTGAAACTTGCATCTTGTTACCTCAAAAAAATCACAGTGCTCGGTCAACTCTGAATCTGTCTGTTATACCGGGATGCTCTCTTAGTGCAGATTCACATTCCCTGTCGCCAGAATCATCCCGAAGACATTCAATAAGACGCGGCATTATAGCGGCATCACTTAGGTGAGTCGAGAACGGTTGGGGCATGTTGCTGCGGCTTTTTTCACACTTTAAGGCTATTTTTAGCCTTAAAATCGCTCCATCCGATCAAAACTCAGACAAAACAAAACGGCCCGGAGGCCGTTTTGAGGAAATCTGTAAGCAACATACTGGAAAAACTCCAGCCGTTGCAAATCCGATTTATCAGGCGATGGTGCCTGCACCGCGACACGGCGGTGATGCGAAAACCGTATCCTGCAAGCCTTCCCATTCCTTAATGGTATAGGTATGCAGTGCCAGCGCATGCACGGTGGTGGAGAGTTCTTCCGTCAAGGTGCTGTAGATCAAGCGGTGTCGGTTCAGGAAACGTTCTCCCGTGAAGCGATCGCTAACCAGAACCACTTTAAAGTGGCTTTCAGAACCTGCCGGCACGTTATGACGATAGCTCTCGTCGACGACTTCGAGGAACACAGGGTTGAACGCTGCCCTTAATTTATCTTCTATCTGCTCACGTATCATCATGAAATTACTCCTCCGACAACGCCAGGATGTCACCCATCCCTTTAAATGTTAGCCGCTTTTACCGTTTCCATTACACCTTGACAACAAATATTTAGCTTTCGTCTGATTTTCTCATTCAAACGAATGAAGTTCACTGCGAGACTCATACCTTTCATCATTCGCGAGAGGGGAAATTGGGTAAGCTGGTCAGTTTTCGGACAAGGCGATGAATTTACATGCGTTGACCACTTCCCCTCGCCGTTGGCGATGTTATGATGACGGCAATTTTTCTCTTTATATGCTTACGATTCGTTGAGAACCCGAAAATGTTAAAAAAACTCTTCTTTCCGTTGGTAGCCCTTTTTATGCTGGCAGGCTGTGCAACCCCGCCTACCACCATTGATGTCTCACCAAAAATTACGCTGCCTCAGCAGGATCCAAGCCTGATGGGCGTCACCGTGAGCATTAACGGTGCCGATCAGCGTCAGGACCAGGCTCTGGCAAAAGTGACCCGCGATAACCAGCAGGTAACCCTGACCGCGTCCCGCGACCTGCGTTTCCTGCTGCAGGAAGTGCTTGAGAAGCAAATGACCGCTCGCGGCTATATGATTGGCCCAAGCGGTGCGGTTGATCTGCAGATCATCGTTAACAACCTGTACGCAGACGTGTCTCAGGGCAACGTGCGTTACAACATCGCGACCAAAGCGGATATCGCCATCATTGCTACCGCGAAAAACGGTAATAAGATGACCAAAAACTACCGTGCGAGCTACTCTGTCGAAGGCGCGTTCCAGGCATCGAATAAAAATATTGCTGATGCGGTTAACAGCGTGCTGACGGATACCATTTCCGACATGGCGCAGGACACCAGCATCCACGACTTCATCAAGCAGAACGCACGTTAATCCTGCCGACTGACCCGGTGCTTCACCGGGTCAGTTCATAAGAACATGTCCAGCCATTACTTACGCATTTTCCAGCAACCGAAATCAGCGATTCTGCTGATCCTCGGCTTTGCCTCGGGTTTACCTCTCGCGCTCACCTCCGGCACGCTTCAGGCGTGGATGACGGTCGAAAATATCGATCTCAAAACCATCGGTTTCTTCTCGCTTGTCGGTCAGGCCTATGTCTTTAAGTTCCTGTGGTCTCCGGTCATGGATCGCTACACGCCACCTTTCCTGGGACGTCGTCGCGGCTGGTTAGTGATGACGCAAGTCTTGCTGCTGCTGGCCATTGCGGCGATGGGTTTTCTTGAGCCGACCACACAGCTTCGCTGGATGGCCGCACTTGCGGTCGTGATTGCCTTCTGTTCCGCCTCCCAGGATATTGTCTTTGACGCCTGGAAGACGGACGTTTTGCCTGCGGAAGAGCGCGGCGCCGGTGCCGCGATCAGCGTGCTGGGCTATCGCCTCGGGATGCTGGTCTCCGGGGGACTGGCACTGTGGCTGGCTGACCGTTACCTCGGCTGGCAGGGTATGTACTGGCTGATGGCCGCCCTGCTTATCCCGTGCATTATCGCGACGATCTTTGCTCCCGAACCGAGCGATGTCATTCCGGTCCCCCGCTCGCTGGAGCAGGCCGTGGCCGAACCGCTGCGCGACTTTTTTGGTCGCAACAATGCCTGGCTGATCCTGCTGCTCATCGTCCTTTATAAGCTGGGGGATGCGTTCGCCATGAGCCTGACCACCACCTTCCTGATACGCGGTGTCGGTTTTGATGCCGGTGAAGTGGGTGTGGTAAACAAAACGCTGGGACTGTTTGCGACGATTGTGGGCGCGCTGTATGGCGGCGTGCTGATGCAGCGCCTGACCCTGTTTCGCGCACTGCTGATTTTCGGCATCCTTCAGGGAGCCTCTAACGCGGGCTACTGGCTGCTGTCGATTACCGATAAACATATGATCAGCATGGCCGCGGCGGTGTTCTTCGAGAACCTCTGCGGCGGCATGGGCACCGCGGCATTTGTTGCCCTGTTGATGACGCTTTGCAATAAATCATTTTCCGCTACGCAGTTTGCGTTGCTCTCGGCGCTCTCTGCCGTGGGTCGCGTGTACGTTGGACCGATTGCGGGCTGGTTCGTGGAAGCCCACGGCTGGCCAACGTTTTATCTCTTCTCTGTCGTGGCTGCCGTGCCGGGAATTTTATTGCTGCTGGTCTGCCGTCAGACGCTGGAATATACGCAGCGGACCGAACACTTTATGCCGCGCACCGAATATCATACCGCCTACCGTTTTGCGTTACGTCTGTTAATGGTGGGCTGCGTTGCTCTGGCACTCTGGCTTGTGGTGTTGATTATTAACGCCAGCACGTCACTGGCACTCCCGTTCGAAGCGCTTCTGCTGGACGCTGGCGCCCTGCTGGCTATTGCCGGGATCCTGACCGGGGGTCTGCTCGATTTCATGGCGTTGCGTAAAACGCAGATGACCTGAAGAAAAATGCGAAAGGTTATTTCCCGTTGTAATCACTAACCGAAATTATAACGGCGAAATAGCCAGCGCCCCCCCAAAAAAATATTTGTTGTTTTGTGCGGGATAGGATTTGGAAATTATTGGCTCCAGTTCCAAAACGCTATTTTTCATTAAACGATTCAGCATCCGATAGTTTGATTTTTCGTTTTTTAGATGTCTTTTTATTGATAATTAATTGTTAATTTTTTGTTTATTTTTAACAATGGTTATACCAATTGCCCCTTTTAGGGTATGCTTGGGGGTCCTTTCGTTATAAAGCCCACGCCATGCGGCTTCTGTCATAAAAACCGACATAATTTGCAACACTTGTGACACGTGCGGCAGAACCCGGTAACACCTTCCTGACACAGGCCTAATGATGTTTACAGTAATGTAACCTTCCCGTAAAATGCCCCCACACTTTAAACGCCACCAGACTCCGTGGAATTGAGGTCGTTAAATGAGACTCGGGAAATACAATAAAAGTTTGGGATGGTTGTCATTATTCGCGGGCACTGTATTACTCAGTGGCTGCGATTCTGCACTACTAGACCCCAAAGGACAGATTGGACTGGAACAACGTTCACTGATACTGACGGCTTTTGGCCTGATGTTGATTGTGGTTATTCCTGCCATTTTGATGGCTGTTGGTTTCGCCTGGAAGTATCGTGCGAGCAATAAAGATGCGAAGTATAGCCCTAACTGGTCACACTCCAATAAAGTGGAAGCTGTGGTCTGGACGGTACCTATTCTGATCATCCTGTTCCTTGCCGTACTGACCTGGAAAACCACTCACGCACTTGAGCCAAGCAAACCACTGGTTCACGATGAGAAACCTATTACCATTGAAGTGGTCTCCATGGACTGGAAATGGTTCTTCATCTATCCAGAGCAGGGTATTGCTACCGTGAATGAAATCGCCTTCCCGGCGAACACTCCGGTTCAGTTCAAAGTGACCTCCAACTCCGTAATGAACTCCTTCTTCATCCCACGTCTGGGTAGCCAGATCTACGCGATGGCCGGTATGCAGACTAACCTGCATCTGATCGCGAATGAAGCAGGCACCTATGATGGTATCTCCGCCAGCTATAGCGGCCCGGGCTTCTCAGGTATGAAGTTCAAAGCTATTGCAACGCCAGACCGTGCCGCTTTCGACCAGTGGGTTGAAAAAGCGAAGCAGTCTCCAAACACCATGTCTGACATGGCGGCGTTCGAAAAAGTGGCTGCACCTAGCGAATACAACAAGGTGGAGTACTTCTCTAATGTGAAACCTGATTTGTTCAAAGATGTCATTGGCAAATTTATGGATCACGGCAAGAGCATGGACATGACCCAGCCTGAAGGCGAGCACAGCGCGCATGAAGGTATGGAAGGCATGGACATGAGCCACGCGGAAACCGCTCACTAAGGGGCCGAGGAAGAAAATGTTCGGAAAATTGACACTGGATGCAGTGCCCTACCATGAACCGATTATCGTGGTTACGGTGGCTGCAATTATCATTGGTGGCGCGGCCTTACTGGCCCTGATCACTTACTTCGGTAAGTGGAGCTACCTGTGGAACGAGTGGCTGACTTCGGTTGACCACAAAAAACTCGGTATCATGTACTGCATCGTCGGTATCGTCATGTTAATTCGTGGCTTTGCGGATGCGATCATGATGCGTAGCCAGCAGGCACTCGCTTCTGCGGGTGAAGCCGGCTTCCTGCCGCCGCACCACTACGATCAGATCTTTACCGCCCACGGCGTTATCATGATCTTCTTCGTAGCGATGCCGCTGGTTATCGGTCTGATGAACGTGGTCGTTCCGCTGCAAATCGGCGCGCGCGACGTGGCGTTCCCGTTCCTGAACAACCTGAGCTTCTGGTTCACGGTTGTCGGCGTTATCCTGGTTAACCTGTCACTGGGTGTGGGCGAATTCGCGCAGACCGGCTGGCTGGCATACCCGCCGCTATCAGGAATTGAGTACAGTCCGGGCGTTGGCGTTGACTACTGGATCTGGGCGCTTCAGCTCTCCGGTGTCGGTACCACCCTGACCGGTATCAACTTCTTCGTGACCATTATCAAGATGCGTGCCCCTGGCATGACCATGTTCAAGATGCCGGTATTTACCTGGGCATCTCTGTGCGCCAACATCCTGATTATTGCCTCTTTCCCAATTCTGACCGTCACCATCGCGCTGCTGACCCTGGACCGCTACCTGGGCACCCATTTCTTCACGAATGATATGGGTGGCAACATGATGATGTACATCAACCTGATTTGGGCCTGGGGTCACCCGGAAGTGTACATCCTGGTTCTGCCTGTCTTCGGTGTGTTCTCCGAAATCGCGGCAACCTTCTCGCGTAAACGTCTGTTTGGTTACACCTCTCTGGTGTGGGCAACCGTGTGTATTACCGTTCTGTCGTTCATCGTTTGGCTGCACCACTTCTTCACGATGGGTGCGGGCGCGAACGTAAACGCCTTCTTCGGTATCACCACCATGATTATCGCCATCCCGACCGGGGTGAAGATCTTCAACTGGCTGTTCACCATGTACCAGGGCCGTATCGTGTTCCACTCAGCGATGCTGTGGACCATCGGCTTCATCGTGACCTTCTCCGTAGGTGGGATGACCGGTGTACTGCTGGCGGTACCAGGTGCTGACTTCGTTCTGCACAACAGTCTGTTCCTGATTGCGCACTTCCATAACGTTATCATCGGTGGCGTGGTCTTCGGCTGCTTCGCGGGCGTAACCTACTGGTGGCCAAAAGCGTTCGGCTTCACGCTGAACGAGAAATGGGGTAAACGCGCGTTCTGGTTCTGGATCATCGGCTTCTTCGTGGCATTTATGCCGCTGTACGTGCTGGGCTTCATGGGTATGACCCGTCGTCTGAGCCAGCAGATCGATCCGCAGTTCCACCCAATGCTGATGGTTGCAGCGGGCGGTGCGGTGCTGATTGCCTGCGGTATCGCGTCTCAGCTGATTCAGTTCTACGTGTCTATTCGCGACCGCGATCAGAACCGTGACCTGACCGGTGACCCATGGGGTGGCCGTACGCTGGAGTGGGCGACCTCTTCTCCACCGCCTTTCTATAACTTTGCCATCGTGCCGCAGGTTCATGAACGTGACGCATTCTGGGAAATGAAAGAAAAAGGTGAAGCGTACAAGCAACCTGCTCATTACGAAAAGATCCATATGCCGAAAAACAGCGGTGCGGGCATTGTCATTGCCGCCTTCGCTACGGTATTTGGTTTCGCAATGATCTGGCACATCTGGTGGATGGCGATTGTTGGCTTCGCTGGCATCGTAATCAGCTGGATTGTGAAGAGCTTTGACGAGGACGTGGACTACTACGTACCAGTCCGTGAAGTTGAAAAGCTGGAAAATCAGCATTTCGACGAGATTTCTAAAGCGGGGCTGAAAAATGGCAACTGATACTCTGGCGCACTCAACTGCCCACGCGCATGAACATGCGCACCACGATACAGGACCGACCAAAGTCTTCGGTTTCTGGATCTACCTGATGAGCGACTGCATTCTGTTCTGCTGTCTGTTCGCGACCTATGCCGTTCTGGTGAACGGCACAGCGGGCGGCCCGACCGGCAAGGACATCTTTGAACTGCCGTTCGTTCTGGTTGAAACCGCACTGCTGTTATTCAGCTCTATCACCTACGGCATGGCGGCTATCGCCATGTACAAAAACAACAAGAGCCAGGTTGTCTCCTGGCTGGCGTTGACCTGGCTGTTTGGTGCTGGATTTATCGGGATGGAAATCTATGAATTCCATCACCTGATTATGGAAGGCTTTGGTCCGGATCGCAGTGGCTTCCTGTCCGCGTTCTTCGCGCTGGTCGGTACCCACGGTCTGCACGTGACCTCGGGTCTGATCTGGATGGCAGTACTGATGTTCCAGATCTCCCGTCGCGGCCTGACCAGCACTAACCGTACCCGTATCCTGTGCCTGAGCCTGTTCTGGCACTTCCTGGACGTGGTGTGGATCTGTGTGTTCTCTGTTGTCTATCTGATGGGGGCGATGTAATGAGTCATTCTAACGATCATGGCGCTTCCCATGGCAGCGTAAAAACCTACATGACAGGTTTCATCCTGTCGATCATCCTGACGGTGATCCCGTTCTGGATGGTGATGAGCGGTTCTGCGTCTAAACCGGTTATCCTGGGAGCAATCCTGGTGACCGCGGTGATTCAGATTCTGGTGCATCTGGTTTGCTTCCTGCACATGAACACCAAGTCCGATGAAGGCTGGAACATGACGGCCTTTATCTTTACCGTGATTATCATCGCTATCCTGGTAGTCGGTTCCATCTGGATTATGTGGAACCTCAACTACAACATGATGGTTCACTAAGAGCGGCGAGTATGTTTAAGCAATACCTGCAAGTAACGAAACCAGGCATCATCTTTGGCAACCTGATCTCCGTGATCGGAGGGTTCCTGCTGGCCTCTAAAGGCAGCATTGATTACGCCCTCTTTATTTACACGCTGGTCGGTGTGTCACTGGTTGTTGCGTCCGGTTGTGTATTTAACAACTACATCGACATGGATATCGACAAGAAGATGGAAAGGACCAAAAATCGGGTGCTGGTGAAAGGCCTGATCGCCCCTTCCGTCTCGCTGGTGTACGCCACCTTGCTGGGTATTGCTGGCTTTATGCTGCTGTGGTTTGGTGCTAACCCACTGGCCTGCTGGCTAGGGGTGATGGGGTTCGTGGTCTATGTGGGCGTCTACAGCCTGTATATGAAACGTCACTCCGTCTACGGCACGCTGATTGGTTCTCTCTCCGGCGCTGCGCCGCCGGTGATTGGCTACTGCGCCGTCACGAACGAGTTCGACAGCGGTGCGCTGATCCTGCTAGCTATCTTTAGCCTGTGGCAGATGCCGCACTCCTATGCCATCGCGATTTTCCGCTTTAAGGATTATCAGGCAGCGAACATCCCGGTTCTGCCGGTCGTGAAGGGCATTTCTGTTGCCAAGAACCACATCACGCTTTACATCATCGCCTTTGCCGTGGCAACGCTGATGCTCTCTCTGGGTGGTTACGCCGGGTATAAATATCTGGCGGTAGCGGCTGCGGTGAGCGTCTGGTGGCTTGGCATGGCGCTGCGCGGATACAAAGTGGAAGATGACAAAGTCTGGGCACGTAAGCTGTTTGTGTTCTCCATTGTCGCCATCACTTCTCTGTCCGTGATGATGTCCGTGGATTTCATGGTGCCAGATTCGCACAACCTGCTGACTTACGTCTGGTAAGCGACAACAGGTTAATAAAAGGGTGCTTCGGCACCCTTTTTTATTCACAAAATCAATTAATAACGCATGTAATATTTGTTAAATAAGCCCTTATTTACCCCGCCCCTTCCCCGCACTACACTATGGCCTGCTTTTGAACTGAGGTGGTAATGAACGATTATAAAATGACGCCAGGCGAGCTACGCGCGACCTGGGGCTTAGGGACTGTCTTCTCGCTACGGATGCTCGGCATGTTTATGGTCCTGCCTGTTCTGACCACCTACGGCATGGCGCTGCAGGGGGCGAGCGAGGCATTGATTGGTCTGGCCATTGGCATTTACGGTCTGGCCCAGGCGGTCTTCCAGATCCCGTTTGGCCTGCTCTCTGACCGGGTTGGCCGCAAGCCGCTGATTGTCGGTGGCCTGCTTATTTTTGTTCTGGGCAGTGTGATTGCCGCCCTCTCCCACTCCATCTGGGGAATTATTCTTGGCCGCGCCCTTCAGGGCTCCGGCGCGATTGCTGCCGCCGTGATGGCGCTGTTGTCCGATCTCACCCGCGAACAGAACCGGACTAAAGCGATGGCGTTCATCGGCGTTAGCTTTGGCGTCACCTTCGCCATTGCGATGGTACTGGGCCCGATAATCACCCATGCGCTTGGCCTGCACGCGCTGTTCTGGATGATTGCCGTGCTGGCAACCCTCGGTATTGCCTTAACCCTGTGGGTCGTCCCGGACAGCAAAAACCACGTCCTCAACCGTGAATCGGGAATGGTAAAGGGCTGCTTCAGCAAAGTGCTGGTTGAGCCACGCCTGCTGAAGCTTAACTTCGGCATTATGTGTCTGCACATCCTGCTGATGTCGACCTTTGTCGCCCTTCCCGGCCAGCTGGCCGCTGCGGGCTTCCCGGCAGCCGAGCACTGGAAAATCTATCTGGTCACGATGCTGATTTCATTTGTCTCCGTCGTGCCATTCATTATCTATGCTGAAGTGAAGCGCAAGATGAAGCGCGTCTTTATTGGCTGCGTAGCACTGTTGCTGATAGCTGAGATTGTGCTCTGGGGTGCCGGCCCGCACTTCTGGGAGCTGATTGCCGGCGTGCAGCTGTTCTTCCTGGCGTTTAACCTGATGGAAGCCCTGCTGCCGTCGCTGATCAGCAAAGAGTCCCCTGCCGGTTACAAAGGCACGGCGATGGGCATCTACTCCACCAGCCAGTTCCTCGGCGTGGCCATTGGCGGCTCGCTTGGCGGCTGGGTGGACGGTCTGTTTGACTCTCAAACCGTGTTTCTCGCGGGCGCACTGCTGGCGACAGTCTGGCTGCTGGTCGCCAGTACCATGAAAGAGCCGCGCTACGTGAGCAGCCTGCGGGTAGAAATCCCGGATGATGTTCAGATTAGCGACGCTCTGAAACAGCGTCTGGAAGCAAAAGAGGGTGTGACGGAGGTCCTGATTGTCCCGGAAGAGCGCAGCGCTTACGTCAAGATAGACAGCAAAATGACCAACCGCTTCGAAGTGGAGCAGGCCCTGAAAGCATGAAAAAAGCCCGGTTGAACCGGGCTTTTGGGTATTAATCGCGGAAGTTTTTAAACTGGAACGGTTGTCCCAGATCGCCGCCACGCACCAGCGCCATCACGGACTGCAGGTCATCGCGGGACTTGCCGGTGACGCGAATCTCTTCACCCTGGATCTGCGCCTGCACCTTCAGCTTGCTGTCTTTAATGAGCTTCACGATCTTCTTCTGCACCGCGCTCTCAATGCCCTGCTTCAGTTTAGCTTCAACGAACCAGGTTTTACCGCTGTGCACAAACTCTTCCGGCACATCCAGAGAGGTCCCTTCAATGCCGCGTTTTAACAGCTTGGCGCGCAAAATGTCGAGCAGCTGATTCACCTGGAAATCAGACTCGCTCAGCACCTTAATGGTCTTATTTGCGTCGTTCAGCTCAAACGACGCCTCAACGCTACGAAAATCGAAACGTGACTCAACTTCGCGGGTTGCGTTCTCAACGCCGTTGCGAACTTCCTGGATATCAACTTCGGAAACAATATCGAAAGATGGCATCTTTTCTTCTCCCTTCACTTTTGTTGCGTTGCATAATACCCGCTACGAGGCATAACTCAACAGAAGCTTAGCTGTATAATTAAGCTGTAACACCTGGCGCAGTTGCAGGTGAGGAGGAACAATGAAAATTACAGTGCTCGGATGCGGAGCGCTTGGTCAGCTATGGCTGACCGCGCTGTGCAAGCACGGACATGAGGTTCAGGGCTGGCTGCGCGTGCCCCAGCCCTATTGCAGTGTAAACCTGATTGGTGAAGACGGAAGCATCTTTAACGAATCCCTCACCGCGAACGATCCCGATTTCCTGGCGCAAAGTGACCTGTTACTGGTGACGCTTAAAGCGTGGCAGGTCTCAGACGCGGTGAAGACGCTGGCTGCGCAACTCCCCTCCACTTCCCCTATACTGCTGCTGCATAACGGCATGGGAACCATTGATGAGCTGAAAGGCATCCCTCAGCCCCTGCTGATGGCGACAACCACGCACGCAGCCCGTCGCGACGGCAACATCATCGTGCACGTCGCCAGCGGCGTGACCCATATGGGACCGGCCAGAACACAGGATGGCGACTACAGTTATCTTGCCGATGTGCTGCAGAAGGTGTTGCCGGACGTCGCCTGGCATAACACTATTCGCCCTCAACTCTGGCGCAAGCTGGCCGTGAACTGCGTGATCAATCCGCTGACGGCACTGTGGAACTGCCCGAATGGGGAGCTGAAAAACCATCCGCAGGAGGTTGCATCACTGTGTGCTGAAGTCGCGTCGGTCATTGAGCGGGAAGGTCTGCATACCTCGGCAGAGGATTTGCGCGGTTATGTCGAGCAGGTTATTGAGAGTACGGCAGAAAATATCTCCTCAATGTTGCAGGATGTCCGGGCATTGCGCCACACAGAAATCGACTACATTACCGGCTATCTGCTAAAACGTGCCCGAGCACATGGCATCGCCGTGCCGGAAAACGCCCGTTTGTATGACCTGGTTAAACGTAAGGAGAGTGAATATGAGCGCGTCGGCACTGATCTGCCTCGCCCCTGGTAGCGAAGAGACAGAAGCGGTCACCACGATTGATTTGATGGTGCGCGGCGGTATTGAGGTGACGGTCGCCAGCGTTGCCAGCGATGGCAGTCTGGCGGTGACCTGCTCGCGCGGCGTGAAACTGCTTGCGGATGCGCCGCTTGTGCAGGTGGCCGACGGGGATTACGACATCATCGTCCTGCCCGGTGGCCTGAAGGGTGCGGAATGTTTTCGCGACAGCCCGCTGCTGGTCGAGACCGTGCGTCAGTTCCACTTATCGGGTCGTATCGTCGCCGCCATCTGTGCCGCCGCCGGAACAGTGCTGGTTCCGCACGATATTTTCCCTATCGGCAATATGACCGGCTACCCCGGTCTGAAGCAGACCATCCCGGAAGACCAGTGGGTGGACAAACGCGTCGTGTGGGATCCACGCGTCAACCTGCTGACCAGCCAGGGCCCCGGCACCGCGATTGATTTTGGTTTGAAGATTATTGACCTGCTGGTCGGGCGCGAAAAAGCGTACGAGGTGGCGTCATCGCTGGTGATGCCGGCGGGAATTTATAACTACTATGAAGAGTAGTGCGTAAAAAAGCCGGGTGGCGCCAGGTTAAAGCAAAACGGCAACCAAAGGTTGCCGTTTTTTATGTTTTCTCCCTCTCCCCGCGGGAGAGGGAGAGGGCCGGGGTGAGGGCATCAGGCCGCATTCCCGGGCAAAAAACTACGGGCGATACACCTTCACATTCGCAAAGCCCTGCTCGCGCAGATACAGTGCCTGCAGGCGGCTCATCACCCCACGCTCACACCACAGCAGATACGTTTTGCTCTGGTCGAGATCGCCAAATTTGGTGCTCAGCTTGTAGAACGGCAGCGACACCACTTCAACGCCTTCCACCTGCAGCGGTTTGTCGTCCTGCTCATCAATAGAGCGGATATCCAGAATCGCATCGTTAGCGCCGAAACCGCTTACGGTTTCCACTTCGACGACGTCCTGCTCGGTCTGCTGGGCGATTTCGCGGATATCAATATTGGACGCTTCCGCCACCACTTTATCCAGGATGCTGAAATCGAAGTGCTCTTCTTCGGCTTCAATCTTCGCCTTCACCGCTTTGACGGTCGGGCTTTTTGAGATCACACCGCAGTATTCCGGCATGGTGCGGGCAAAATCTTCGGTGCCGATTTCACGTGCCAGATCGATGATGTGCTCTTTATCGTGGGAGATCAGCGGACGCAGGATCAGAGTATCAGAGACGTTGTCGATCAGACGCAGGTTGGTCAGCGTCTGGCTGGAGACCTGCCCCAGCGCTTCGCCGGTGACCAGCGCCTGCACGCCGTAGCGCTCAGCCACTTTGGATGCCGCACGCACCATCATGCGCTTCAGGATAACGCCCATCTGGCCGTCGTCCACTTTCTCAAGAATTTCGCCCACTACCGGCTCGAAGTTGATCGCCACAAAACGCACGCGGTGGGAGCTGCCGAAGCGGTTCCACAGGTAATGCGCGACCTGGCGAACGCCGATTTCATGCGCCGCACCGCCCAGGTTAAAGAAGCAGTAATGGACGCGACAGCCGCGGCGCATCAGCATATAGCTGGAAACGCCGGAGTCGAAGCCGCCGGAGATCAGAGACAAGACATCTTCCTGGGTGCCGATCGGGAAACCGCCGATACCTTCATAACGCCCTTTCACCAGCAGCAGGCGATCGTTTTCGATCTCCAGGTTAACCGTCACGTCCGGGTGCGTCAGACGCACGCGCGCAGACTCGACGTGCTGGTTCAAACCGCCGCCAACGTAACGTTCCACTTCAATGGAGCTGAATTCGTGCTTGCCGCGACGTTTCACGCGTACGCAGAAGGTTTTGCCTTCGATCTGATCGCGGTACTGAACCAGCGCTTTCTCGAAGATATCGTGCATATCGCTGAACGGGACGTCTTCCACTTCCAGAATATGGTGGATCCCCGGAATACGGGTCAGCGCGTCGCGAATATCCTGACGTTTGTTTTCGTCTTTCGCACGGACTTCAACGTGGTCCCAGTGGCGCACCACGGCGAGCGTTTCGTCGTAGTGCTTTAATACGTTACGAATGTTCCCGGTGAGAATTTTAATAAAGCGCAAACGCACAGATTGGCTTTTGATGGTGATTTCAGGGAACAATTTAATGATAAACTTCATGGCGGCAATGTTTCTTAGGCAAGCGTATTAAGGCTTGTAATGGAAAAGAGTACAGCAGCCCACACCCGTGGCTGCATCCAGGCGCGCAAGTATACCACCATCGCGCCGCTCCTGTGCACATTGCGCGTTATTTGCTTATCCGCCCGAGTCCGTTACCATGTCGGGGCGAAGAATATAAGAGTCAATTCACTATGCCGAAGAAGAACGACGCACCGGCCAGTTTCGAAACTGCGCTGAGTGAACTGGAGCAAATCGTTACCCGTCTTGAGAGCGGCGATCTCCCGCTGGAAGAGGCGCTCAACGAATTCGAACGTGGCGTGCAGCTGGCGCGACAGGGGCAGGTCAAACTGCAGCAGGCCGAGCAGCGCGTGCAGATCCTGCTTTCCGACAGCGAAGACGCGAAAACTACGCCTTTCACACCGGACGCCGAGTAAATGGATTTTGCCAACGAGCTTCAGGCGCGTGTAGTTCGCGCCAACGACGCCCTGCGCCGTTTTATTGCACCACAGCCTTTTCAGAACACTCCTCTGGTTGAGGCTATGCACTATGGCGCACTCTTGGGTGGAAAGCGCCTGCGCCCGTTCCTGGTGTACGCCACAGGCAATATGTTTGGTATCAGCGATAACACGCTGGACGCCCCGGCTGCCGCCGTTGAGTGCATCCATGCCTATTCGCTGATCCACGATGATTTACCGGCGATGGACGACGACGACCTGCGTCGCGGTCAACCTACCTGCCATATCAAGTTTGGCGAAGCGAATGCCATTCTGGCGGGCGATGCCCTGCAAACGCTGGCGTTCTCTATTTTGAGCGATGCGCCGATGGCGGAAGTGGCTGACCGTGACCGCCTGGCAATGATTTCCGAACTGGCGATGGCCAGCGGCGTGGCCGGCATGTGCGGCGGACAAGCGCTGGATCTTGAAGCGGAAGGACGTCAGGTTAATCTGGAACAGCTGGAGCGTATTCATCGCCACAAAACCGGGGCATTGATTCGTTCTGCCGTTCGCCTGGGCGCGCTGAGCGCGGGTGAACAAGGGCGCAAAGCCTTGCCGACGCTGGACAGATACGCAGAAAGTATCGGTCTGGCATTCCAGGTTCAGGATGACATTCTGGATGTGGTGGGCGATACTGCAACATTGGGTAAACGTCAGGGTGCGGACCAGCAGCTTGGCAAAAGTACCTACCCCGCCCTGCTGGGTCTTGAGCAAGCCCAACGTAAAGCCCGGGATCTGATTGACGATGCCCGCCAGTCGCTAAATGTACTGGCCGCACAATCGCTGGATACCTCGGCACTGGAAGCGCTAGCGGACTATATAATCCAGCGTGATAAATAAACTATATATCTCGATGAGCCTTTGATGAGTTTTGATATTGCCAAATACCCGACACTGGCGTTAGTTGACTCCACCCAGGAGTTGCGTCTGTTGCCGAAAGAGAGCCTGCCGAAGCTGTGCGACGAGCTGCGTCGCTACCTGCTCGACAGCGTAAGCCGCTCAAGCGGCCATTTCGCCTCCGGGCTTGGCACGGTAGAACTGACCGTGGCGCTGCACTATGTCTATAACACGCCGTTCGATCAGCTTATCTGGGACGTGGGCCACCAGGCCTATCCGCACAAAATTCTGACCGGACGTCGCGATAAAATTGGCACCATTCGTCAGAAAGGTGGCCTGCATCCGTTCCCGTGGCGCGGTGAGAGCGAGTATGACGTGCTGAGCGTCGGCCACTCCTCCACCTCCATTTCTGCGGGCATCGGTATTGCCGTTGCCGCCGAAAAAGAGAATAAACAGCGCCGCACCGTCTGCGTGATTGGTGACGGTGCTATCACCGCCGGGATGGCCTTTGAGGCCATGAACCATGCGGGTGATATCAAACCGGACATGCTGGTTATCCTCAACGATAACGAAATGTCGATTTCCGAGAACGTCGGTGCGCTGAACAACCATCTGGCGCAGCTGCTTTCCGGCAAGCTTTACTCCTCGCTGCGTGAAGGCGGTAAAAAAGTCTTTTCCGGCGTACCGCCGATTAAAGAGCTGCTCAAGCGCACCGAAGAACACATCAAAGGCATGGTCGTGCCGGGTACGCTGTTTGAAGAGCTGGGCTTTAACTATATTGGCCCGGTTGACGGCCATGACGTGCTGGGCCTGGTCACCACCCTCAAGAACATGCGTGACCTGAAAGGCCCGCAGTTCCTGCACATCATGACCAAAAAAGGGCGTGGCTACGAACCGGCGGAAAAAGATCCGATCACCTTCCACGCGGTACCAAAATTCGACCCGTCCAGCGGCTGTCTGCCAAAAAGCAGCGGCGGTATGCCGAGCTATTCCAAAATCTTCGGCGACTGGCTGTGTGAAACCGCCGCGAAAGACAACAAGCTGATGGCGATCACCCCGGCCATGCGTGAAGGCTCCGGCATGGTGGAGTTCTCCAGAAAATACCCTGACCAGTATTTTGACGTGGCGATTGCCGAGCAGCATGCGGTGACGTTCGCAGCGGGCCTGGCCATTGGCGGCTACAAGCCGGTGGTCGCTATCTATTCTACCTTCCTGCAGCGCGCCTACGATCAGGTGATCCATGACGTGGCCATCCAGAAGCTGCCGGTACTGTTTGCGATAGACCGTGCGGGCATCGTCGGCGCTGACGGTCAGACGCACCAGGGCGCATTCGATCTGTCGTTCCTGCGCTGTATTCCGGATATGGTCATCATGACGCCAAGCGACGAAAACGAATGTCGTCAGATGCTGTTTACCGGCTATCACTATCAGGATGGCCCTAGTGCGGTTCGCTACCCACGCGGCAATGCGGTGGGCGTTGAGCTGCAACCCCTGGAAAAACTGGCGATCGGTAAAGGTCTGGTGAAACGTCGCGGTGAGAAAGTGGCGATCCTGAACTTCGGTACGCTGATGCCAGAAGCTGCGAAGGTCGCTGAAACGCTGAACGCTACCCTGGTGGATATGCGCTTCGTGAAGCCGCTCGACGAATCTCTGATTTTGAATTTGGCCGAGACGCATGACGTGCTGGTCACCCTGGAAGAAAACGCCATCATGGGCGGTGCGGGAAGCGGCGTGAACGAGGTGCTGATGGCAAACCGCAAAGTCGTGCCGGTATTGAACCTCGGCCTACCGGATCATTTCATTCCTCAGGGTACCCAGGATGAAGCCCGTGCGGCTATTGGCCTGGACGCCGCCGGTATTGAAGCCAAAATCCGCGCCTGGCTGGACTAATCCCTCCCCTTTTTCGCTCCTGCTATGCTTAAACGTATTGTTTAAACAGCAGGAGCGGAACCATGCAATACACCACATTAGGAAAAACCGACCTTAAGGTTTCCCGGCTTTGCCTGGGCTGTATGACTTTTGGCGAGCCCGAACGAGGGAACCACGCCTGGACGTTGCCGGAAGAGAGTAGCCGTCCGATTATTAAACGCGCTATCGAGGGCGGCATTAATTTCTTCGACACCGCCAACAGCTACTCCGACGGCAGCAGCGAGGAGATTGTCGGTCGTGCCCTGCGTGACTTTGCGCGTCGGGATGACATTGTGGTCGCCACCAAGGTGTACTACCCGTCAGGTGACCTGACTCAGGGCCTTTCTCGCGCGCAGATCCTGCGCTCTATTGATGACAGCCTTAGACGCCTGAACATGGATTACGTCGACCTGCTGCAAATTCACCGCTGGGATTACAACACGCCGATCGAGGAGACGCTTGAAGCGCTCAACGAGGTGGTGAAAGCCGGTAAAGCGCGCTATATCGGCGCGTCGTCTATGCATGCGTCGCAGTTTGCACAGGCGCTGGATCTCCAGGCACAGCATGGCTGGGCGCGTTTTGTCACCATGCAGGATCACTACAACCTGATCTACCGTGAAGAAGAGCGCGAAATGCTGCCACTGTGCTATCAGGAGGGCGTGGCGGTGATCCCGTGGAGCCCGCTGGCGCGCGGACGTTTAACCCGTCCATGGGGGGAAACCACGGCTCGTCTGGTCTCAGATGAAGTCGGAAAAAATCTCTATGACGGTACAGAAGCCAGCGATGCGTTAATTGCCGAACGCTTAGCCGGGATTGCCGACGATACGGGTGCCACCCGCGCACAGGTGGCGCTGGCGTGGCTGCTGAGTAAGCGCGGGGTCGCGGCACCGATTATCGGGACGTCCAGGGAAGAACAGCTGGATGAACTGCTGAGTGCAGTGGATTTATCCCTGACGCCGGAGCAGATTGCCGAGCTCGAAACGCCGTATCAGCAGCATCCGGTGGTGGGGTTTAAATAAGCCCTCATTCTAACCCTGTCCCAAAGGGCTGGGGTGAGGGGGAACATACGGCTGTGGTGGTCATTCCGTTCACTTTATGTTCCTTGCTACTCTGTAACGACATGACCAGTGAACGTGCCAGGGTGGCTCAATCGCCACCACCCTGGCAACCCGGGCTCCCGGCGGTAAATCGCCGCTTCGCGGTGCCTTCGGCTTATTCCTTCCGGCTTATCGGGTACGGGCGGAGGTAACGTCCCTGTAAAGCCCGCCCTCTCGGCGCATCCATGCGCCTCGCCCCGGCCTTACGGAAACGCCTCAGCGATTTACAGCCGGACCAGAGCATCGCTGAAAGCCTTACATCGTTCTTAAATAACCTTATTGCTGCTTAAAAATGGGAGAGGGAACGAAATCCGTAGGCCGGGTAAGGCGGAGCCGCCACCCGGCAATACAGATCGCACAAAATTAACCGAAGTGATCGTACCCTTTCCAGTCGAGCGTGACCGGGGCACCGTCCTGCACAAACTTCAGCCCTTCGCTCTCCGGCATGATCTGCCCGATGCAGGTAAATTTCGCGCCGAGATGCGCTAACGCCACGTCCAGCGTGCCACGGTTCAGCTCAGGTACCGTGAAGCACAGTTCGTAATCCTCACCACCGGAAAGCGCCCAACGCAGGGCCTGCTCAGGCTTCACGTGGCGAAGCAGTTGCTCTGATAGCGGGAACAGATCCAGGTCGATGCGCGCGCCCACGCCGCTGGCCTTCAGAATATGGCCAAGATCGGAGATCAGCCCGTCGGAGAGATCGATAGCCGAGCTTGCCCGTTCCCGTAGCGCCTGCCCATGCAGAATACGCGGGGTGGGTCGCAGATGGCGTTTCACCAGATACGCCGCGTCGTCAGCATCCTTCACGGTCAAGCGATCCTGAAGAATAGCAAGCCCCGCAGCGCTGTCTCCCGGTGTACCGGTCACGTAGATCCAGTCACCTGGTTTTGCGCCCGAGCGTTTGAGCGCCCGACCGAGGGGCACATAGCCATGGATCGCCAGCGTCATCGACAGCGGCCCGGCAGTAGTGTCACCGCCAATCAGCTGCATATCGTAGTAGTTCAGCTGTTCAAACAGCGCATCGCTAAAGGCTTCAAGCCAGGTTTCATTGACCTCGGGCAGCGTCAGGGCCAGCGTTAGCCATGCCGGATCGGCACCCATCGCGGCCAGATCGCTGACGTTGACCGCCAGCGCTTTATACGCCAGATCGGCAGGATCGATATCGGGTAAAAAATGACGTCCGCACACTAAGGTGTCGGTGCTGATTGCCAGCGTCTGTTTTTCGGGAATATTGAGAAGTGCACAGTCATCGCCAATGCCGGTTTCAACATCAAGACGAGAGGTTCTGACACGGTCGAAATAACGGGCAATCAGGGAGAATTCGCCGCATGCCATACGTTATGCCTCAGCAAATAAAAGAAAAAACCGGAGCCGCACTGCCCGTCAGGCAATGCAGGACTCCGGTTTGCGGATCACTTTTTGTGGGGACGGATCGCAGGTGCAGCTTTATCAAGAACGCCGTTAACAAATTTGTGGCTGTCTTCAGCGCCGAAGGTTTTTGCCAGTTCGATCGCTTCGTTGATGGCCACTTTGTACGGCACATCATCACGTTTAGACAGCTCAAACAGCGCGATACGCAACACTGCTTTTTCCACCTGACCCAGCTCTTCGAGCAGACGGGACAGGTATGGCTTCATCAGACCATCGAGATACGCGCTATTAGTCGCCACTCCCGACAGCAGTTCACGGAAGTACAGAACATCGACGTCTTTCACGTCCTGTTCTGACAGGAACTGGTACTCAACATCGGCGATGTCGTTGTGGGACAACTGCCAGGAGTAAAGTGCCTGAACGGCACATTCACGGGCGCGGCGACGAGCAGCAGGTTTCACGGAATTCCCCTTACAAAAAAATCAGGCCTTGATGGCTTTCAATACATTGATCATTTCAAGCGCGGTCAGTGCAGCTTCTGCACCTTTGTTACCGGCTTTGGTGCCAGCACGTTCGATGGCTTGTTCAATACTTTCGGTGGTCAGCACGCCGAACGCGACAGGAATTTCAGCATCCTGCGCAACGTGTGCCAGACCATTGCTTGCACCGCCCGCAACGTATTCGAAGTGCGCAGTGCCGCCACGAATAACAGTACCCAGCGCGATCACCGCGTCGTATTTACCGGTTTTCGCCAGCGCGCCCGCTGCCAGTGGCAGCTCGTAAGCGCCTGGAACCCAAACAACGGTAATGTTCTCATCTTTCACCTGACCGATACGTTTCAGGGCGTCAATCGCACCTTCCAGCAGGCTGTCGTTGATGAAGTTGTTGAAACGCGCAATGGTGATGGCGACGCGAGCGTCCGGGGTAGCTACAGCAGCTTCAATAATGTTCATACTCTTCCTTTACGGGTTCATTTGGCCCCGCAGGGGGGCGGATTTTATCATAATACTTTGCGCACTGCTTCCCTATTTCAGGAGCAATTACGCTGTCGTTAAATGGAGGCAGACATCCGGGCCTACAGGACGAATCTCGCTGAATGTGAGTTGCGGTGCGTCGGCCAGTTTTTCAAGGCCAGGCAGCACAAACAGGCCGCGCGCGTCGTGGCCTAACAGTTTAGGCGCAACGTATACAATCAGTTCATCCACCAGCCCGGCCTGCAACAGCGCACCCGCGAGCGTGGGTCCCGCTTCTACCCAGATGCTGTTCACCTGCTGCTTGCCGAGCAGCATCATCAGCACCACTAAGTCGAGGCGACCGTTGTGCTCAGGTACCATAATGCTACGCACGCCCTCTGGCCATTCGCGCGTATCTTCTTTGGTACGGGCAATCCAGGTTTCACCCGGCTGCTGCACGATGCGATGTTCCGGCGTTATGCGGTTCTGGCTATCAATGACAATACGCAGCGGCTGACGCAGGTTCTCCTGCGGGTAAAGCGCCTGAGTATCGGCATTCAGTTCGTCCCAGCGCACGGTCATAGCCGGATCGTCAGCCAGAACGGTTTCACTGCTGGTGAGGATAGCATGGCTTTGCGCGCGAAGACGTTGCACATCGCGCCTTGCCTGGGGCGAGGTGATCCACTGGCTTTCACCGTTTGCCATCGCCGTACGACCGTCCAGCGAAGCGCCCAGCTTAAGCTGGATATACGGGAACCCGGTGCGCATGCGCTTCAGAAAGCCTTTGTTGATCGCTTCGGCGTCCTGCATCATCAGCCCATGACTGACGTCAATGCCTTCCTGCTGCAGGCGATACAGACCGCGTCCGGCAACCTGCGGATTCGGATCCTGCATCGATGCCACCACGCGGGAAACCCCCGCAGCAATCAGCGCGTCGCAGCACGGTGGGGTACGCCCGTGGTGGCTGCAGGGCTCCAGCGTCACGTAGGCGGTGGCACCGCGTGCCTTCTCGCCTGCCATCCGCAACGCATGGACCTCGGCGTGCGGCTCGCCGGCACGATAGTGGAACCCCTCCCCCACGATCTCGCCATCTTTAACGATCACGCACCCGACGTTCGGATTGGGATGGGTAGTAAAACGCCCGCGCTGCGCCAGCTTCATGGCTCGCGCCATGTAAATCTCATCCTGCATGAGCTTAATCCTGTAAGCGGGCGATCTCTTCGCCAAACTCTTTGATATCTTCGAAACTGCGGTAGACAGAGGCGAAGCGGATATAGGCGACCTTATCGAGCTTTTTCAGCTGCTCCATCACCAGGTTGCCGATCATCTTGCTTGGCACCTCGCGCTCGCCCAGACCACGAAGATAAGATTTTATGTGGTTTAACGCCATTTCGACGTCATCCGCGCTGACGGGACGTTTTTCCAGGGCCTTCAGCATCCCGCTACGCAGCTTCTCTTCGTTAAACGGCTCGCGCACATCGTTACTTTTTACCACGCGCGGCATTACCAGCTCAGCAACCTCAAAGGTCGTAAAACGCTCGTTGCACACCAGACACTGCCGACGACGGCGTACGGATGACCCTTCGCCTACAAGACGCGAGTCGATGACTTTGGTATCCACAGCGGAGCAGAATGGGCAATGCATACGGTATCCCTGTTATCCGGTTAACTGAGTTTCATTTTACCCTGATCTGGCCTGACAACAAAGGAAGAGCTTTTTGAGACAAAGGATCTATGTCTGACGGCACGTTGCTGGCTACCATTAGGGAGATCCGTTATTTCAAGGAAATAAACGCTATGACAAGACGTTACCTGAGAATTTTACTGGTGGGGAGCCTCTTCACCCTCAGTGCCTGTGCACAGCAAACCGAAGTCCGTCAGATGAAACAGAGTGTGAATACACTTAATACGGCGATGGACAAACTGAACAAAGAAACGGTGAAGATCACCCAGCAAAACGCGCTGAACGCCAAATCCAGCAGCGGGGTATACCTGCTGCCTGGCGCGAACACACCTGCGCGGCTGAATAGCCAGATTGGCACGCTGAAAATGTCGCTGGTCAATGTGGCAGCGAATGCAGATGGTACGCGCGCAACATTGCGCATTCAGGGAGAATCCAACGATCCGCTGCCCGCTTTTAGCGGCACCGTTGAGTGGGGACAGATCCAGGGCACGACGGACAATTACCAGGAAGTGAACGTGAAGAACCAGCTCTTCACCGCCCCGGCCAGCGTTTTAGCGCCCAGTGATGTGGATATTCCGCTGCAGTTAAGCGGCCTTACGCCAGAACAGTTAGGCTTTATCCGCATTCACGACATCCAACCCGCCGCGCAGTAAACCCTTCCTTCTGAGCGGAGTGAAATGTCACTCCGCTAACATTTACATTTCGTATGGATTGGCAACATAAATGATTGCCGCTACAATCCCGGCCGTTTAAAGTACGCAAACGTGAACGCAATCGATTACGCGTGTGAGAGATATGTGAAACAACACATATTTTTGTGAGCAAGGATTCCTATAATAGGCTCCGCAGAAACACGAAATATTTAGAAACGCAATTCGCGCATTTTTCACTCCCGGAAGGGAATTTCAATCAGTGGCATGATTATGAAAAAAACATTACTCGCAGCTGGCGCCGTGCTGGCACTGTCCTCCTCTTTCACTGTTAACGCAGCGGAAAACGACAAACCACAATATCTCTCCGACTGGTGGCACCAGAGCGTTAACGTGGTTGGTAGCTATCACACCCGTTTCGGACCACAGATCCGCAACGATACCTACCTGGAATACGAAGCATTCGCCAAGAAAGACTGGTTTGATTTCTACGGCTACATGGATGCTCCGGTCTTCTTCGGCGGTAACACCGATGCAAAAGGTATCTGGAACCACGGTTCTCCGCTGTTTATGGAAATCGAACCACGCTTCTCTATCGACAAGCTGACCGGTACCGATCTGAGCTTTGGTCCGTTCAAAGAGTGGTACTTCGCAAACAACTACATCTACGATATGGGCCGCAACAAGTCCGGTCGTCAGAGCACCTGGTACATGGGTCTGGGTACGGACATCGATACTGGCCTGCCAATGAGCCTGTCCCTGAACGTATATGCTAAGTACCAGTGGCAGAACTACGGTGCGGCAAACGAAAACGAGTGGGACGGCTACCGTTTCAAAGTGAAATACTTTGTGCCAATCACTCAGCTGTGGGGCGGCAACCTGAGCTATATCGGCTTCACCAACTTTGACTGGGGCTCAGACCTGGGCGATAACGACTTCCGCGATCTGAACGGTAAGAAAGCACGTACCAATGATTCTATCGCGTCCAGCCACATCCTGGCGCTGAACTACGATCACTGGCACTATTCCGTGGTTGCGCGTTACTGGCACAACGGTGGTCAGTGGAACGACGATGCCAGCCTGAACTTCGGCAACGGCGATTTCAGCGTTCGTTCTACCGGTTGGGGTGGTTACCTGGTCGTGGGTTACAACTTCTAACCCGTGCGGGACTGTGCGGGCTGATGCCCTCCCCCTGCCCCTCTCCCACAGGGAGAGGGAACAAATACTAAAAACGGCAACATACGTTGCCGTTTTGCTTTTACCTCGCCGCCGGGCAAAAAAGCCAGCTCAAGAGCTGGCTTTTTATTGCTTAACCTTGCGCAAAAAATCCGCCAGAGACCTGTCCGCACTTTCGCTAAACCGTCTCTCCGTCTGCACGATATTGAGACATCTGTCGAGCCGGAAACAGCGATAGTCATCGCGCCGTTCACACCACGCCGCCAGCAGCCAACGCTCTCCCCAGAAGAACAAGCCCAGCGGCTGAACCTCACGCTTTGAAAGCTGCCCGGCTTCATCACGGTAATGCAACGCCAGCACGTGCTGGGCGGAAATTGCCTGATGAATCATGTCAAAATCGCTGCGGGAGTGGCTTTGCATGCAGAAATCCGGGGCATAAATCCGCGTCTGCTCCGCCTTTCGACGACTCTCCTCAGGCAGGATCGCCAGCACTTTCTCCTGGGCCGACTCCAGCTCGCGCGACAGCGATTCTCTTCCCCAGGTCTTGAGCAGGCGAATTGCGACGATCAGCGCCTCAGACTCCTTATTTGTCAGCATCAGAGGCGGCAGATCAAAACCCGACATCAGCCGGTATCCGCTTCCCGCTTCGCCTTCCACCGGCACGCCGGAGAGCGACAGATCGCGGATATCGCGGTAGACCGTGCGCTCGGAGACGCCAAGCCTGTCCGCCAGATGCGCTGCCGTCGTCAGACGCCTGCCCCGCAGGATCTGCACAATCTGAAACAAACGGTCAGCGCGTCGGGTCATATCGTATTACGCTCTCAGGCAGGTTGATGGAGGCCGACGCGGTTACCTTCGCTGTCGATAAACAAAGCAATGGTGCCAATCCCATCCGGCAGTTCCAGCGGGCCAAACACGCACTCGCCGCCCGCGGAGGCAATGCGATCGAGCGTAGCTGCCAGGTTATCCGTATGCAGATAGATAATAGCGCCCTGCTGCGACGGCGAAACACCCTCAAATTTTGCCAGCGCGCCGCCGGTGGCCGGATCGTCATGCGGGAATACCGCGAGCTCTGCCATGTCCATTTTCTCACGTCTCAGCTGTACCTGCATGACTGGCTCATAAAATTTGATGGCGCGATCCATATCTACCACGGGAATTTCAAACCAGTTAATCACACTTTTCATACATCCTCCTGACTGTTGTTGGGGTTCGAAAAGAGTCTACGACAGGGCTCCTGACAGCATACTGTCAGGAGTGTTTGTCAGGAGCAGATAAAAAAAATCCCGGTCAACCGACCGGGATTTCGATAACACGCTATTCGACGCCTTACGGCAGAATGGACGGCTGATCCGCCCCTTCTTTCTCAACCTTCTGCTGGAGCAGGTGCTCGCGCTTCATGCCGAGTTTCAGTGCCAGTGCGGATGCGACGTAGATAGACGACGCCGTACCAATGGAGACACCAATCAGCATGGTCAGCGAGAAGCCTTCCAGTACCGGGCCACCGAACAGGAACAGCATCAGGATCACCATCAAAGTGGTACCGGAGGTGATCAGGGTACGGTGCAGCGTCTGGGTCAACGACACGTTAAAGATTTCGTACGGCGTACCGCGACGGATCTTACGGAAGTTTTCACGGATACGGTCAGATACCACGATACTGTCGTTCAGTGAGTAACCGATAACGGACATCAGGGATGCCACGATGGTCAGGTCAACCTCAATGTGGAACAGCGACAGAACCCCCATGGTGATCACCACGTCGTGCGCCAGGGCGATAACCACCCCGGCCGCCAGTCGCCACTCGAAGCGGAAACCGACGTACACCAGGATGGAGATCAGCGCCACCAGCAGCGCCATTGCACCGGTCTGCGCCAGGTCCGCACCCACGCTCGGGCCGACAAACTCAATACGCTTGACCGCCGCGTTCTGGCTGGTTGTTTCGTTAATCACGTTAACAACCTTGCTGCCCAGCTCCTGGCTGCCGTTAGCATCGTGTACCGGCGGCATACGCACCATGATGTCACGGCTGCTGCCGAAGTTCTGGAGCAGCGGCTCTTCAAAGCCCGCTTTCTGCAGAGACAGACGCATCTGGTCCATATCGACCGGTTTTTCCAGGGAGATCTCGATAACCGTACCACCGGTGAAATCCAGACCCCAGTTAAAGCCTTTCACGCCCATAACGACGATGGACAGAATCAGCAGTAAACCTGAAATGCCGAAGGCCCAGTAGTCCCAGCGCATAAAGTCCCAGACTTTACGGCCATGGTTCAATTGTTCAACAGTATATTCCTGTGCCACAACGCACTCCTCAGATAGACAGCTTTTTGACGCGCTTGCCGCCGTACAGCAGGTTCACGATGGCACGGGTGCCGACAATAGCGGTAAACATTGACGTTGCGACACCGATACCGGTAGTAATCGCAAAGCCTTTGATCGCGCCAGTACCCACTGCATACAGGATAAGAACCTTAATCAGTGTTGTTACGTTCGCATCGAAAATAGAGCTGAACGCGCCTTTATAACCTTCGTCAATCGCCTGCTGAACAGAGCGACCGTTGCTCAACTCTTCTTTGATACGTTCGTTAATCAGTACGTTGGCGTCGACCGCCACCGCAAGGGTCAGAACGATACCCGCAATCCCCGGCATGGTCAGCGTCGCCCCTGGCAGCAGGGACATAATGCCGATGATCAGCACCAGGTTGGCGACCAGCGCACTGGTCGCAATCAGACCAAACTTCTTATAGAAGAAGATCATGAAGAGGATAGAGACCACCAGACCGGCCAGACACGCTTCCAGACCCTGTTGGATGTTCTGCATGCCCAGCGTTGGACCAATGGTACGTTCTTCAACAATCTGAATTGGCGCAATCAGCGCACCGGCACGCAGCAGCAGAGAGAGCTGACGCGCTTCGTTCGGGTTGCTAATACCGGTAATACGGAAGCTGTTACCCAGACGAGACTGGATATTGGCGATGTTAATCACCTCTTCCTCTTTCACCAGCACTGCACGACCGTTCGCATCTTTCTTACCGCTGTCTTTGTACTCCACGAACAGGGTGGCCATCGGTTTACCGATGTTGTCCTTGGTGAAGTTAGACATGATGTTACCACCCGCGCTATCCAGCGAGATGTTAACCTGCGGCTGGTTGTATTCGTCCTGGCTGGAAGTGGAGTCGGTAATATGGTCACCGGTCAGAATGACGCGTTTGTACAGCACAACGGGCTGACCTTCGCGGGTCTGTTTCACTTCGGAGTCACCCGGAATACGGCCTGCTGCGGCAGCGGACTGATCGACGTTAGCGTTAACCAGACGGAATTCCAGCGTTGCGGTCGCACCCAGAATCTCTTTCGCACGCGCAGTGTCCTGAATACCCGGCAGTTCAACCACGATACGGTCAGCACCCTGACGCTGTACCAGCGGCTCAGCCACGCCCAGTTGGTTTACACGGTTACGCAGAATGTTGATGTTCTGCTGAACGGCATATTCACGCGCTTCTTTCAGACGCGCATCGGTCATCACCGCGCGCAGCTGGTTGCTGCCCTGAGAGGTGATCACCAGGTCACGGTGACGTTGGGTCAGGTAATCTACAGCCTTATCGCGCGCCGTACTGTCGCGGAACGTGATGCTCATGCCGTAGTTATCTTCTTTACGCACGGTAGTGTACGGGATGCCTTTGTCGCGCAGATCGCTGCGCAGGCTGTCGATATTCTGTTCCTGCAGCTTGCCGAGCGCGGTATCCATATCCACTTCCATCAGGAAGTGAACACCACCACGCAGGTCAAGACCCAGTTTCATCGGCTCTGCGTTCAGCGCAGCCAGCCAACGCGGGGTTGCAGGAGCAAGGTTAAGCGCCACGACATATTTGTCACCCAGCACGCCCATCAGCGCTTCGCGAGCGCGGAGCTGCGTGTCGGTGGTGTCGAAGCGAGCAAGAATTGCACCCTCTTCCAGAGCCACAGACTTAGCGGTAATTTTTTCTTCTTGTAACGTTTTCTGGACCTGGATCAGCGTTTGCTCACTGGCGGCGACACCGCGCGCGCCAGTGATTTGAACGGCCGGATCCTCACCATACAGGTTGGGAAGCGCGTACAGCAGGCCGACGAGAATCACGACGACCAGCATGATGTACTTCCACAAAGGATAACGGTTTAACACGGCAGTTCCCTTTGGGAAAAGTTGGGATTACAGCGCCTTCATGGTGCCTTTCGGCAGAACGGCAGCTACGAAGTCACGTTTGATAACCACTTCAGTGGTGTCGTTCAGGGCGATTGCAATGTAGCCACTTTCAGCCACTTTGGTTACGCGACCGACCAGACCACCGTTGGTCAGCACTTCATCGCCTTTCGCGATGGAGTCCATCAGCTTTTTGTGCTCTTTGGTACGCTTCTGCTGTGGGCGGAGGATCATGAAGTAGAAGATCAGACCGAACACAACCAGCATCAGGATCAGAGACATCGGGCTGCCCTGCGCCGGAGCACCTGTTGCCGCTACCGCATCAGAAATAAAAAAGCTCATTCAAATTCCCTCATTATTAAAATTAATCAACGTTCAACGGTGGAACATCCCGCCCCTGACGTTGGTAGAAATCGGTCACGAAGCTCTCTAATTTACCCTCTTCGATAGCCTTACGTAAACCAGCCATTAAGCGCTGATAATAACGAAGATTATGAATGGTATTGAGACGCGCGCCCAAAATCTCGTTGCAACGATCGAGATGATGCAGATACGCGCGGGAATAATTGCGACAGGTATAGCAATCGCACTCGGAATCGAGCGGGCTGGTGTCACTCTTATGCTTCGCGTTACGGATTTTCACCACGCCGTCAGTCACGAACAGATGACCGTTACGTGCGTTACGGGTTGGCATGACGCAGTCGAACATATCGATGCCGCGACGTACGCCTTCCACCAGATCTTCTGGTTTACCCACACCCATCAGGTATCGTGGTTTATCCGCCGGGATTTGCGGGCAGACATGCTCCAGAATGCGGTGCATATCTTCCTTCGGCTCACCCACAGCCAAACCGCCGACAGCGTAGCCATCAAAACCTATCTCTACCAGACCTTTAACGGAGATATCGCGTAAATCTTCGTAAACGCTGCCCTGGATAATGCCGAACAGCGCATTTTTGTTCTGCAGGGAGTCAAAACGGTCGCGGCTACGCTTCGCCCAACGCAGAGACATCTCCATAGAGCGTTTCGCGTAGTCCCAGTCAGCCGGGTATGGCGTACATTCGTCGAAGATCATCACGATGTCAGAACCGAGATCGTACTGAATCTCCATCGACTTTTCTGGATCGAGGAAAATCGGATCGCCGTTGATCGGGTTACGGAAGTGAACGCCCTGCTCGGTGATCTTGCGGATATCCCCCAGGCTGAAGACCTGGAAACCGCCGGAATCGGTCAGGATTGGGCCTTTCCACTGCATGAAGTCGTGCAGGTCACCGTGCAGCTTCATGATCTCCTGACCCGGGCGCAGCCACAGGTGGAAGGTGTTACCGAGGATAATCTGTGCGCCAGTGGCTTCAACTTCTTCCGGCGTCATCCCTTTTACGGTGCCGTACGTACCCACAGGCATAAATGCGGGGGTTTCCACCACGCCGCGATCAAACACCAGACGACCGCGACGCGCGCGGCCATCGGTGGTATCGAGTTCAAATTTCATTTTTTCTCCGACGTCAGAAAAACAGTCCAACGTTGTCATACGGTGCCGCGGACTTATTCCCCGACACGCTCATTCAAAGCCTGCGGATTGTACGTGATAAACATCGCGTCCCCGTAGCTAAAAAAGCGATATTTTTGTTCTACCGCAGACTTGTAAGCATTCATCGTATGCTGATAACCCGCAAACGCGGAAACCAGCATAATCAGCGTCGATTCAGGCAGATGGAAGTTGGTCACCAGCGCATCAATGACTTTGTACTGGTAGCCCGGGTAGATAAAGATCTGCGTATCGCCAAAGAACGGCTCGATGAGACCCGTTTTCGCGGCCTGTGCAGCGCTCTCCAGCGAACGGACTGAAGTCGTGCCTACCGCAACCACGCGGTTTCCGCGCGCTTTCGCCGCCAGCACCGCGTCCACCACCTCCTGAGGCACTTCGGCATACTCAGAGTGCATGATGTGGTCTTCAATGCTGTCTACGCGTACCGGCTGGAACGTACCCGCGCCGACGTGCAGCGTCACGAACGCCATCTCAACGCCCTTCGCGCGCAGTTTTTCCAGCAGCGGTTCATCAAAGTGCAGGCCCGCCGTCGGCGCCGCGACCGCGCCAGGTTTCTGGCTGTAGACGGTCTGGTACAGCTCGCGATCGGCCTCTTCGTCCGGGCGTTCAATATACGGTGGCAGCGGCATATGGCCGATGGCGTTAAGGATATCGAGGACCGTGCGCTCGTCCTGGAATTCCACCTCAAACAGCGCGTCGTGACGCGCAGTCATGGTCGCTTTAATGCTCTCGTCATCGCCCAGCAGCAGTTCTGCGCCCGGCTTCGGCGCTTTAGAGGCGCGAATATGTGCCAGAATACGTTTATCATCGAGCATACGTTCGACCAGCACTTCAATCTTGCCGCCGCTGGCCTTACGGCCAAACAGACGCGCCGGGATCACGCGGGTGTTATTAAAGACCAGCAGATCGCCAGGGTTGAGCTTGTCGAGCAAATCGGTGAAAGTACCGTGCGTCAGCTCGCCCGTTGGCCCATCCAGCGACAGTAAGCGACAGCTGCTGCGCTCAGGCATGGGATAGTGAGCAATCAGGGATTCAGGTAGTTCAAAGGAGAAATCGGCGACGCGCATGACGTATACTCGTGACTTAAAAACAGGCGGCATAGTCTAGTGCTCACACCCTTTTGCTGCAACAATTAGCCGCCCCCGGACAAATAAAACGCATGAATTTTCTCGCTCACCTGCATCTCGCTCACCTCGCTGACAGCTCCCTTTCCGGCAATTTGCTGGCCGATTTCGTGCGCGGCAACCCTGCAGAAGACTATTCCCCTGAGGTTGTCGACGGCATCTTTATGCACCGCCGCATTGATGTCATCACCGATAACCTGCCCGAGGTCACGGAAGCCAAAGCGTGGTTCCGCCCTGAGACTCGCCGCGTTGCGCCGATCACGCTGGATGTGATGTGGGACCATTTCCTGTCTCGCCACTGGGAACAGCTCTCCCCGTCGCTACCGTTGCCAGAGTTTGTGCGCTACGCCCATGCACAGGTGTCGGTCATTTTGCCCGACTCACCGCCGCGCTTTGTCAATCTGAACAACTATTTGTGGTCAGAACGCTGGCTGGAGCGCTATGGTGAGATGGCTTTTATCCAGAACGTCCTGAATGGCATGGCCAGCCGCCGGCCGCGTCTGGATGCGCTGCGTGACTCCTGGTATGACCTGGATGCACACTATGACGCGCTGGAGACGCAATTCTGGCAGTTCTATCCGCGCATGATGGCGCAAGCGAAAAACAAACAGCTGTGACAGATTTACATTGATAGGTAAAAGCTGGCGGAACGATTGTCACCACCTCTTTGTCTTATCCATGAACACTCTCTATACTGGCTCGCGTTGCGTTCCAAATAACCTTAGTATCTACAGGAGAATCATATGGTTCTGGTAACTCGTCCGGCTCCGGATTTTACAGCTGCAGCAGTTCTGGGCAACGGTGAAATCGTTGAAAACTTCAACTTCAAACAGCACACCAACGGTAAAGCGACCGTTCTGTTCTTCTGGCCAATGGACTTCACCTTCGTTTGCCCGTCTGAGCTGATCGCCTTCGACAAACGTTATGAAGAATTCCAGAAGCGTGGCGTGGAAGTGGTTGGCGTCTCCTTCGACTCTGAATTTGTACACAACGCATGGCGTAACACCCCTGTCGACAAAGGCGGCATCGGTGCGGTGAAATACGCAATGGTTGCGGACATCAAACGCGAAATCCAGCAGGCTTACGGTATCGAACATCCGGACGCTGGCGTTGCACTGCGCGGTTCTTTCCTGATCGACGCAAACGGCATCGTTCGTCACCAGGTTGTTAACGATCTGCCGCTGGGTCGTAACATCGACGAAATGCTGCGCATGGTTGACGCGCTGCAGTTCCACGAAGAGCACGGCGAAGTGTGCCCGGCTCAGTGGGAAAAAGGTAAAGAAGGTATGGCTGCTTCCCCAGACGGCGTAGCAAAATACCTGTCTGAGAACGTATCCAGCCTGTAATCGGCACGGTTTACGAAGAAGGCCCGCACATGCGGGCCTTTTTTTATGCTTTACGCTGCGTCTCTCGCCAGATACGCCAGGCCATGAGCGCCAGCAGGATCACGCCCACAATCAGCACGCTCCACACCAGCAGCGCGTTCATCCGGCTCTCCTGCTCGCCCGCAGAAGTGGCGGTTAAACGCGCCTCACCGCCCAACGCGACATCATCCACAATATCGGCCTGCGGCAGATTCGCCATATCATAGGTTTTGCGCAGGTCGGCGGGGATCAGCATGTCTGGCTCCAGGTTTGCTGGTTTTGCCGCCCCGTTTCCCCAGGCGAGCACGTACGGTGCTTTCCCCTGCGCGTTAAACACCAGATCAACGCGGTCGCGATGCCCTATGACGTTCGGAAGGTATTCAGGCAGACGCGCATTCAGCGTCGTGATTTTTACCGCCTGGACCCGCTCTCCGTTAAGCGAAACCGGCGCAGACGTTTTGCCCTCCAGGCGGTAAAGAACCTCTTTTTTCAGGGGGTGCCATGTGTCTTTTTCCGTACTTCGCCACGCGATCTCCACGGGCAGAACGCCGTCGCCATTCAGCAAGAAGCTGACCGCGCTCAATGGCTGCGGGTGCGCCCAGTGCCACTGCGCTTCGCTTGTCGATAGCTGTTCCCCTTCCCCCTCCAGGTCGATCGCTTCCGGAGCCATCTGCGCAGGGGCGCTAATCGCGTTTACGCCGGTCAAGGTCATGCCCTGGCTCTGCGTATTCAGCACCACCATGAGATAGCGATTCGCATCAGGAGATAAAACCGTATCGGTATCGATCCGATCGAGCTTAATGCGATCCTGGCCACTGACGACGTCCAGCAAGGGCATATCCTCGCGTAGGGTATACCAGCGCTTCAAATCCTCGCTGTAATAGACCGACGCCGTTCCCTGCCACGACGTCTGAGGGGGATTCCAGAGCAGCTGCAGCTGGGATATAGCCATCTCACCCGTCGCCTGCTCTGGCAAGGTCAGCAGATAATGTTGCCCGGCCACGGCAGCTTTCTGCCCTTCGAGCACAATCTCAACGCCATTTCCGGAACGGAGCAGGATCTTATTGCTATCACCGGCATCTGGCGCCGCGGCAAGCGGTGAGGCGTCCAGAGGAAAAAGACGCAGCACCGTGGATTGCGCCACCACCTGCGGGCGCGTCGCGGTGACCAGGCTGAAGGGAACCGGCTCACCCGACTGATTAAAGACGCGGACATCGTCCAGATTCGGGGAGGTGCTCTGTTCATAGACGGCGAGCGGCAGCAATACCCGATACCACTGGGAAGGAACCGACGTTTCCAGTGAACGACCAAAGGCATAATCCCGCGGCGATTCCGTTTGTATCTCGTCGCAGAACGCCATGCCCGATAGCGCCAGCAGCGTGGTACAGACTACCGCTTTCATCCATTTCATTTTTCATCTCCAGTTTTAGGCGGTAGTGGCGAGAAATACCCCACGATCAGGACCAGTATCGCCACGCCGATAAACGCCACGGCACGGGACAGGCCGCCTCCGCCTGCGCTGTCCACCAGCATCAGTTTAACCATCACGACCCCCAGCAAGGCGGCCCCGCAGAGCCACTCCTGGCGGGAGGCCCGGCGGGTAGCATGGACCATGGCCACCAGCGCGATCAGCATCCAGAACAGGGCAAACGTGGTCTGAATAAGCCGCGAATCCCACAGCGACGCCATATTCCAGGCCACATCCCCATACCAGGCCAGAGCGCGCATCAGCGCCCCGTTAAGCCACCAGAAGCCAAACGCCATGATAGCAACGGCAGGCCACGGGCGAGCCTGAGCAAGCAACGCGGGATAGTAGCGATCCACTGCCCGATAAAAGACCACCAGCCCCAGCAGCGCGAATGCCGCGCCTTCCTCAAGCGGGTTCACCAGCGGCAGCCAGATTTGCCGGTAAACGACGCCGTCCTGGAAATTGGTCACGACCAGCAGCACCAGCAGCGCCACGACGACAGGGATCGGCGCCAGGCAGGTATAGAGCGCAGGCCACTCCCCGAACGGCCACGCGCGGCGACGCACCGCCGCGGAAAGCGCCATTATCACGCCGCCCCCAGCCGCCATCGCCAGTCCACTGCCCCACGCCGCCATGCCCCACGGTAGCGCGCGAGCAAACCAGTAAAGCTCAGCCGCCAGCGCCAGTAAAATCATCCAGCAAAGCGTCAGGTGCAGCCCCATCGCGATGCGCGGCAGCAGTCTTTCACCGTCACGTCGCAGCAGCATCAATGCGGCAGGAAGTGCAATGCACCAGGCCAGATTTGACCAGCCAGCGGCAACGATCTGCTGATGCAAAAGCTGGTAAACCACCATCACCAGCATCAGTGGCCACAGCAGCCATTTGCTGGCATCCAGCTCCCGCCACGCCAGACGAGCGGCAGCCTGGCGCCAGCCCCAGACCGAGACGGCCGAGAGCGCCAGCACGCCTGCCAGAACAGGTAATTCTTGTTTCAGCACCCGTTGCGAGGCACCCAATAGCGCCACGATCCAGAACAACAGGCCGCCTGCCAACAACGCCCAACTGACCGGCAGAACACTTTTGCGCCATAGCCACGCCGCAGCCAGCCAGCAAAGGCTGAGGATGGCGAAGATAAGGAGAAGGCTCAGCGACGTCACGCCGTCCATTTGCGCCCACAGCGCGCTGCCGAGTGCCAGCACCAGCAGCGCCGTCCCGCTATAGCTCATACGACGCTGGTTCTGCTGCATGCCCAGCCAGAGGATACCCAGCCCCTCCAGCGCCCAGGCCATCGCCGTCCAGCGCGCCGAGAGTGCCAGCGGAATGGCGAGCGTAGCGAACCCGCCGCCGATGGCCAGCGCCGCCATGACCAGTGGTCGTCCGATGGACGGATAGCGCCGCAGCGCGAGGAACGCAAGGGAAAGATAAAATGCCCCATATCCGAGCGCGCTCAGCGCCGGGCCATATTCCCAGTGCCGGGTCATGCCGTACTGCATCCCGAAGCCAATCAGCGGCGGAGCAAACAGCAGTACGCCGTCAATAATCTGTTTCCCTTTTTCCTGCGCCCGCAGCGACAGCGCCACGCACAGCACGCCGAATATCAGCGTATTGGCAATCAGGAACAGCTGGCACACCCAATAGTGTTCAGGCTGATAGTCGCTCAGCCCCCAGAGGCCACCCACGCCAAACGTAAAAAGCAGACCGAGCAGATTGAGCTCGCGCCAGTGCTGCCAGATGCTGATGGCGAGAATACCGATGGAAAGCAGGAGATAGAAAGAGAACAGCGCCACAAAGTTGCCGCCTCCGGTAGACAGGAGCAGCGGTGCCAGATACCCGCCGAGGCTCGCCAGCATGGCCAGGCTCAAGGCCTTCTGCAGCACGGCCAGCCCGACGCTCGCGGCGCAAATCGCTACCAGCAGCGCAAAAGCCAGCGTCATCGGCAACATTTGCCAGAGCCGGAAGGCACCAAAGACCGTCAGGTAAAGAATGCCCGTCGCCCCACCCTGTAGGATAAGCGCATAAACCGGCTGCTTATGCCGCAGTCGCCAGCCAATCGCCAGCAGAACGATGGCAAACAGCGCCGTCGCCACCAGGCGCAGCTCAAGCGGGAACAGGGAATGTTCGACGGTGTAGCGCAACAGGAAAGAGAGACCGAGGAAAAGCAGCAGGATCCCCAGCTTCGCCAGCGGATTTCCCTGCATAAACCAGCGCACCAGCGACGTCAGTATGCCGCCAAAGGCGGATGGCTGTTTTGCCGCAGGGGCAGGAGCGGAAACGGGAGCGGGTTCAGCCTTGGGCACGCGGGCGTCCGGACGCCAGGGGTCGACAGGTGCGGGAGTGTGCTCCACCACTGGCGCGGTCACAACCACCGGCGCGGCGGTCTGCGCCGTCTCCGGCGCTATCTCAGCGGCACCACGCTGCTCAAGCGCTTCAATGCGCTGGCGAAGCCTGGCGATCTCCTGCCGCGCCGCCGTGCTCCGATTAAAGCCAATAACGGCAAGCACGGGCGCAACCACCAGCGCAAAAACCAGTAACAAACAGCCAAGGATGTAGAGCTCGTCCATGTTTCCACCTTCACCGTAAACTATTCGTTAAGATTGACACAAATCGTTGCATTTGCGCCATCTTAAAGGTGGAAACATTTACCGTCGCGTTAGCTACCGACCCAGATCGTCGCGGATATCGCCGGCAGCGCCAGCACGCCGTCCTGAATCGTCGCCTTGCCCTCTTTATTCTTCCACGTAGCCACCTTCAACAGCGGGGAATCATCCAGCACCACTTCACAAGCCTCGCCCCGGTTGATAGCCACCAGCACTCGCTGCTGGTTATAGACGCGGACAAAGACCACCACGTTATCGTGGGCGTACACCACCTGGCAGCCGCCGTAGCGCAGGGCTAGACTCTGTTTACGCAGCTTCGCCAGCCGCTGATAGAGGCTGAACAGTACCTTGTCCTGTTTTTCTGGCGCCCATGGGAAGGTTTTGCGACAGAACGGATCGTTGTTGCCGTCCAGTCCCACTTCATCTCCGTAGTAGATACACGGTACGCCCGGCCAGGTGAAAAGCCAGGTGACCGCCAGCGGCAGACGCGCCACATCCTTGCCGAGCAGGGATTTAAAGCGTGCGGTATCGTGACTATCAAGCTGGTTAAACATCCTCAGCTGCTGCTGATGAGACAGCCCGGCGCGGTAGTTATCCATCCACGCTGTGCAGGTTTCGGCGTCAATGTGGTTCGGATCGTAGGAGATATCGGTATTCGCCAGGAAACCCCATAGCGGGAAGGTAAAACCGCGATAGTTCATCGCCGCATCTTCGGCATCGTTTTGCAGCCACTGGCGCGCGTCGCCAAAGTGTTCGCCAAACACGAACGCTTCAGGCCGGGCCGCTTTTGCCGAGCGCGTGATCCCGCCGACGTGATGCAGGTTATTTCGCGCCCCACCCGCTTCACCCAGCATATGTACGACGTCCAGACGCCAGCCGTCCATATTCCACGGGGCGTTCAGCCAGTGGCGGACGATGCTGTCTTCGCCGCCGTAAATCTCATTAACCAGCGTTGATGACTGGAAATCCAGCTTCGGCAGACTGGGGTAGCCCAGCCAGTCCAGGGCACGCCCCTCCTCATTAAAGCTGTACCAGTCACGCTGCGGCGAGTCCGGGTTATGACATGCTCCGCCCATCGACTGGTTATGACGGTCAAACCAGGCGTGCGAATCTCCGCTGTGGTTAAACACGCCGTCCAGAATCAGGCGCATGCCTTCCTTAAGGGTGTTCTCTCGCAGGCGCAGCAGTGCCTCGTCCCCGCCAAACTGCGCGTCAACGTGGCGATAATCCTGTGTATCGTATTTATGTACGCTCGGGGCTTTAAACACCGGGTTGAGGTACAGCGCCGTCACGCCCAGTTTTTTCAGGTACGGCAGCTTTTCGCTGATGCCGTCGAGATCGCCGCCGTAAAACGTCGAGCCGCCCGCCTGCGCCGTCACCGGCTCATCCCATTTTTTCAGGATAATGTCGTGGCCCGCCGCGTGGTGGTGATAGACCTTATCCTGGTCGGCAGTGCGTTTTTCGCTACGCGCAAAGCGGTCCGGGAAAATCTGGTAAAAGACCTGATCGTTTACCCACTGCGGTCCACTATCCGGATAATCAACGGCAAACTGTTCCAGCCGTGCGGGCGGGAACCGGCTAAACCCCTGCGGGGTAAACCACAGCTGACGATGGCTCCACAGCAGCTTGAAGCTATAACGGCGGCGCGGCTGCCCGCTACGCAAATCGATATTCGCCCGCCAGGCGGTGATCCCCGGCTGCGGCTGGCTGCGCAGCTTGTGCATTTTCAGCCCGGTCTCTTCATTATCAATTTCGGCGCGGAGCGTCACGCGTTCAGGCTGATTTTCCCCCGCCAGCCAGAGCGTAATCACAAGGTTGTCTTTGTTTTGCTTAACAAATGGGGCAACCGGAAGGTGCCAGGCATTTAACATCACGAATCCCCTTTGATGAAATTGACGTCACCTTGCCACAGGGTGGTTAAGGATAGCTCACCATGACGTGATTTATTGGGGGAGGAGGACGGGGGAGGAGGGATCAGTGCTGCCTGATGCCCTCACCCTAACCCTCTCCCACAGGGAGAGGGAATAAAAAAATTACTGCGCTTCTGCCAGTTGGCGATCGCGGCGGCATTTAAACACCCAGCCAACCAGCAGCAGGACGATCCACGCACAGCCCACGTAGAGGGAAATTCGGGTATCCGGATGGTAGCCAATCAGGCCAATGATAAACACCAGGAAGATCAGCCCGACGACGGTTGTAGCAACGCCACCCGGGACTTTAAACTTCAGCGCTTTCGCCTCTTCCGGCGACAGGCGACGGCGGAACGCAATCTGCGACAGCAGGATCATGATCCACACCCACACGGTCGCGAAGGTCGCCAGCGACGCAATCACCAGGAAGACGTTCTCCGGCATGATGTAGTTCAGGTAAACCGAGAACAGCAGCGCAACGGTCATGACCACCACCGTCACCCACGGCGTGCCGCGGCGGGAGGTTTTAGCGAACACCTTCGGCGCACTGCCCTGCTCCGCCATGCCGTGTAGCATACGGCCCACGCCAAAGACGTCACTGTTGATCGCGGAAAGCGACGCGGTCAGCACCACGAAGTTCAGAATGCTGGCAGCAAACGCAATGCCCATATGCTGGAAGGTCAGCACAAACGGGCTACCGTTGGTACCGACCTGGTTCCACGGGTAGATGGACATAATCACGAACAGCGTGCCCACATAGAACACCAGAATACGCATCGGCACGGAGTTGATGGCACGTGGAATGGATTTCTCAGGGTCTTTCGCTTCCCCGGCGGTGATACCAATAATTTCAATACCGCCGTAGGCGAACATCACCATCTGCAGCGACATCACCATCCCGAGCCAGCCGTTGCTGAAGAAGCCCCCGTTGCTCCAGAGGTTATGGATCCCGGTCGGCTGACCGCCGTTGCCAATCCCCCAGAGGATGATGCCAAAACCGGCCACAATCATGATGATAATGGTGGCGACCTTGAAGAAGGAGAACCAGAACTCAAGTTCGCCGAACACCTTCACGCTCATCAGGTTGACGGCGCAGATGAGCAGCACCACGCTCAGCACCCAGATCCAGTGCGGCACCGTCGGGAACCAGACGCCCATATAGATACCAAACGCCGTCACATCGGCAATGGCCACAATCAAAATTTCAAAGCAGTAGGTCCAGCCAGTGATAAACCCGGCCAGCGGTCCGAGGTTTTCCTGCGCATAGCGCGAAAACGAACTGGCAGAAGGATTGTGAACCGACATCTCTCCGAGGGCGCGCATGATGATATACGCCGCCACGCCGCCGATGATGTAGGCCAGCAGAACGCTTGGACCGGCCATTTTGATGGCATCTGCCGAGCCATAAAAAAGACCGGTACCAATCGCAGAGCCCAGCGCCATAAAGCGGATGTGGCGTGTGCTGAGACCACGTTTAAGTTTGTTAGTGCTTTCCATTAAAATCTTGCCATTCAACACGAAAAAACAAAAAACCACGGGGCCTTAAGCCCCGTGGTTAAACAGTTTGTTGCCGTTGATTAATGGGCGTTAGATGCAACCTGGCGCCCTGCAGCACGGTCCCAGATAATCGCCAGAACCAGTGCAACAACGGTAGGCATCAGCCAGGCCAGGCCCTGCTCGGACAGCGGCAGACGCTGTGTCCAGGCGGGCAGAATCGCGGCGAACGCTGATGCTTTAATCCCGTCAAGGATACCAAAAATCAGGCTGATAAACATGGCTGGCGCAATAATTCGTGAGGAGTTATTCCACCACGGACGGGTGAAGCTCAGCACCACCAGCACGATGCACGGCGGATAGATGGCCGTCAGCACCGGAATAGAGACCTGAATCAGGTGGCTCAGACCGAGGTTGGACACCGCCATGGAGAAGATACCGAGGATAAACACCAGGGTGCGGTAAGAGAGCGGCAGATACTGCGCAAAGAACTCAGCACAGGCGCAGGTCAGGCCCACAGCGGTCACCAGACACGCCAGGAAAATCAGCGCCGCCAGCAGCATACTGCCCGCACCACCGAAGGTGTGCTGGACGTAAGCGTGCAGAATAGCCGCACCGTTCGCGTTCTGATCAACCAGCATGGCGCTATCAGAGCCCAGGCGGAACAGCGCCAGATACAGCAGCGTCAGACCCACACCAGCCATCAGGCCAGCCCAGATGGTATAGCGGGTCAGCAGACGCGCTTCGGTCACACCGCGGGAACGCGCGGCGTTAACGATAACAATACCAAACACCATTGCGCCCAGCGTATCCATCGTCAGGTAGCCGTTCACAAAACCGTTAGAGAACGCGGCGTTTTTATAGGCGTCCATTGCGTCGCTGATCGGGCCTGCTGGCCAGATGATAGCGGCCACGGCGAGAACGATCAGGGCGATAATTTTCAGCGGCGCCAGGAAGTTACCCACGGTATCCAGCAGTTTGCCCGGATAGAGGGAGACCAGAATGACAATCGCGAAGTAGACCAGGCTGTAGATAAACAGCGGCATCGGGCCGTCGCCGGTCAGCGGAGCAATCCCCACTTCAAAGGAAACGGTCGCCGTGCGCGGGGTGGCAAACAGCGGGCCCACGGCCAGATAGCAGACGGTGGCCAGCAGAACACCTGCGACTTTGCCAATCGGCGTGCTGAGGCTGTCCACGCCGCCACCGACTTTCGCCAGCGCGACGACGGTCAGTACCGGTAGACCCACGGCAGTAATCAGGAAACCAAACGCAGCGGTCCAGACGTGTTCACCCGCCTGTAAGCCAACCATTGGAGGGAAAATAATGTTGCCTGCGCCAACGAACAGCGCAAATGTCATAAAGCCCAGCGCGATGATGTCACGCGATTTTAAGTGATGGGTCATAAAACCTTACTGCCTGTGGATGTGGTGTTGAAAATATTGAGATTTTCGTTTTCCCTGACGGGACGATACAGCCGAAAAATTGCTCAATTTCAGCGGGAAATGCTCCCGTCCTGGCGTGGAGAAGAATAGTTTTTCGATTTACCACGCAAATACAGTCGGTCTGACAGTATCTGGGGGGCAATTTAAACGCTTATAACGTTTAAAGGCAAGGTGGGATCTCAAAACCAGAACAATATGCCAGCATGAAAATACACGCCAGCACAATACGCTATTTACAGGAAAAACTCATGGCTAATCATGCGAACAAAAAACACCCAGCCGTATATTATTCATCCGCGTTTCGCTTGACTGCAAAGCAAACGGGCCAGCAGACGCTGACCCGTGGAAAGGGAAAATGACACACCTGCCCTCAGGCGGTCTTTTTGGCAATTAATCGTTCCGGAATAACGAAACTGAAGCGGGTTCCTTTCCCCAGCGTACTCTGAATATCAAGTCGGCTTTCGTGGTGATTTACCGCGTGCTTCACAATCGCCAGCCCCAGGCCGCTCCCCCCTGTTTGCCGCGACCGCGCTTTATCCACGCGGTAGAAGCGTTCGGTCAGACGCGGGATATGCTCCGGTGCGATCCCCGGCCCGTTATCTTCCACGCTAAACTCGGCGCCCGTAGGGGTACGGTTCCAGCGCACCATAATATCCGTTCCTTCCGGCGTATGGTTCACTGCGTTGTACACCAGGTTAGATATGGCGCTACGAAGCTCATCCTCACTGCCCAGCACCTTTAGCGTGCTGTCGACCTCGAAGGTCAGGTGATGCTTTTTGTGGCTTAACGTCTGCGCTTCACGCTCCACGACCCGCAGCATCATCGGCACATCTATCGTGTCATTCAGCGCAAGGGTAGGCGCCGCCTCAATCTTCGAGAGCGTCAGCAGTTGCTTCACCAGCCCTTCCATGCGATGCGTTTGCTCGCGCATGGTATGCAGCGCTTTTTCACGCGGCGCACCTTCCAGCGTTTGCTCCTGCATCATCTCCAGATAGCCCTGAAGCACGGTCAACGGAGTACGCAGTTCGTGGCTGACGTTCGCAAAGAAATTACGGCGCGCGCCCTCAAGCTGGTGCATTTGGGTAACATCGCGCGCCACCATCAGCCACTGCTTATCGCTGTAAGGCATCACGCGGATTTCCAGATGGCGACCATTGTTGAGCTTCAGATTGTGCGGGCGGGTAAAATCACGCTTTTTCAGATACAGCGTGAATTCGGGATAGCGTAAAAGGTTAAGGATGTTCTGACCGTTATCGTCCGGCCAGCGAAGGCCCAGCAGCTGTTGCGCCAGGCCGTTACACCAGAAGATGGTGCCTTCTTCAGTGGTCAGGATGACCGCATCCGGCAACGACTCCGCCCCGCTGCGAAAACGCTTAATCAGGCTTCCCAGCTCGCGACGGCGCTTTTTATTACGCATCTGCATCTGGTGCAGGCCGTACAGCAGGGGCTCCCAGCTGCCGCTGCCCGGCGGTGGGGTCATACTGCGGTCAACCCACAGCCACCAGGAGAGGCGCAGCAGGTTCCAGAAATGCCAGATCAGCAGCCCGGTGACCGACGCCAGCAGAAACCACGGCAGATGTCCGAGAAAGGCCCCAAGAATGAAGGCAGGAATACAGCATAAGATCAGTTCAAAGACGAGCCTTTTCCATGACAGACGTTCCAGCACGCGTCACACTCCTGTCATTGTTCAGAAACGGGTCGAAAAACGATAACCCGTGCCGCGGACCGTCTGTACCATGCGATCGTGGCCGCTCAGTTCCAGCGCTTTTCGCAGGCGGCGAATATGTACGTCAACCGTCCGGTCTTCGACATACACGTTAGTTCCCCAGACGTTATTCAGCAACTGCTCGCGGCTGTATACGCGTTCCGGGTGAGTCATAAAGAAGTGCAGGAGTTTAAATTCGGTAGGGCCCATATCGAGGGGGTTTTCGCCGGTCATCACGCGGTGCGAGGTAGGGTCAAGGCTGAGTCCCTGCATCTCTATCACCTCTTCCACCGCCATCGGTGAAATACGGCGCATCACGGCTTTAATGCGGGCGACCAGCTCTTTTGGGGAGAACGGTTTAGTGATGTAATCGTCCGCGCCGGTTTCTAGTCCGCGCACGCGATCCTCTTCCTCTCCGCGCGCCGTGAGCATGACAACCGGGATGTCGCGGGTCAATGCCTCACGCTTCAGGTGTTTGATAAACTGCAGTCCGGAGCCGCCAGGCAACATCCAGTCCAGCAGAATCAGATCGGGCCAGGGTTCATTCAGCTGGTTCACTGCGCTGTCATAATCTTCCGCTTCAACCGGCTGGAAGCCATTTTGCTCGAGCACGAAGCACACCATTTCACGAATTGGAGCTTCATCTTCTACGACCAGAATACGTCTCGCCATACTTTGCCCTGTCTTATCTTATTAAGTTACACGTTTGTAATTCGGCGCCATTATGCGTCAGATTTATGACAGATTTATGAAAAACATTACCACGGTAGCGGGCAAACCGTTGTTTTATTACAGCGGTTATTTTCCCTTCTCTGAACGTTTATAATCCTGCTTTCTCATTTTTGCCACGGAACCGCTATGCGCATACTTCACACCTCGGACTGGCATCTCGGTCAAAATTTTTACAGCAAAAGCCGTGCGGCTGAACATGAAGCGTTCCTGAACTGGCTGCTGGAGACGGCGCAGGCCCTCGAGGTCGATGCGATTATTGTCGCGGGTGACATCTTTGATACGGGGTCGCCCCCCAGCTATGCGCGCGAGCTGTATAACCGCTTCGTGGTGAACTTGCAGCAGACCGGCTGTCATCTGGTGATAGTCGCCGGTAACCATGACTCCGTGGCAACGCTCAATGAATCCCGCGACATTCTGGCGTTTCTCAATACTACCGTCGTCGCCAGCGCCGGGCATGCCCCGCAGATCCTGAAAAAACGCGACGGTACGCCGGGGGCAGTGCTGTGCCCGATCCCCTTTTTACGCCCGCGCGATATCGTACAAAGTCAGGCGGGACTGTCGGGCACGGAAAAGCAGCAACATTTATTACGGGCCATCACCGACTATTATCACCAGCAGCACGCGGATGCCTGCAACCTGCGTGGCGAACAGCCGATACCGGTGATTGCGACCGGGCATCTCACCACCGTTGGGGCCAGTAAAAGTGACGCCGTGCGTGACATCTATATCGGCACGCTGGACGCCTTTCCGGCGCAGAACTTCCCGCCTGCGGACTACATTGCGCTCGGGCATATTCACCGCGCCCAGGTTATCGGCGGCTGCGAGCATATTCGCTACTGCGGATCCCCTATTTCGCTCAGTTTCGATGAAACCGGCAAAGCCAAATCCGTGCATCTGGTGAGCTTCAGCGAGGGCAAACTCAGTGCCGTCGAGACGCTGGAGGTGCCGGTCACCCAGCCGCTGGCGGTGCTGAAAGGCGATCTGGAGGCCATCACCGCTCAGCTTGAACAGTGGCGCGGCACCGCGCTTAATCCCCCCGTCTGGCTGGATATCGAAATCACTACGGATGACTACCTGCATGATATGCAGCGAAAAATCCAGGCGCTGACGGAAGACTTGCCGGTAGAGGTCTTACTGGTGCGCCGCAGCCGCGAGCAGCGCGAGAAAATTCTGTTAAGCGCCCAGCGGGAAACGCTCAGCGAGTTGCGGGTAGAAGAGGTGTTTGAGCGCAGGCTCTTGCAGGAGGATATTGACGACGCGAAGCGCGAAAGACTCAGCGAACTGTTCACCCATACCCTGCATGCCCTCAATGACGAGGAAGAAAACGCATGAAAATTTTGAGCCTGCGTCTGAAAAATCTCAACTCCCTCAAGGGCGAGTGGAAAATTGACTTTACCGCTGAACCCTTTGCCAGCAACGGGCTGTTTGCCATTACCGGCGCCACAGGCGCAGGTAAAACCACCCTGCTCGACGCCATCTGTCTGGCGCTTTATCACGAAACGCCGCGCCTGAGTAAGGTTTCCCAGGCACAAAACGACCTGATGACGCGAGATACCGCCGAGTGTCTGGCGGAAGTGGAGTTTGAGGTAAAAGGCATCGCCTACCGCGCCTTCTGGAGCCAGAACCGGGCACGCAACCAGCCGGACGGCAACCTGCAGGCGCCGCGCGTGGAGCTGGCCCGCTGCGAAGATGGCAAAATCCTCGCCGATAAAGTCACGGACAAGCTGGAGCAAACCGCCGCGCTCACCGGTCTGGACTATGGCCGCTTTACCCGTTCAATGTTGCTCTCACAGGGGCAATTTGCCGCCTTCCTGAATGCCAAACCGAGCGATCGCGCAGAGCTGCTGGAAGAGCTGACCGGCACCGAAATCTACGGCCAGATTTCCGCCATGGTGTTTGAAAAACACAAAGCCGCCCGCAGCCTGCTGGAAAAGTGCGAGGCGCAGGCAGCGGGCGTCGTGCTGCTGAGTGAAGAACAGCAGCAGCAATTACAGCAAAGTTTGCAGGCACTTACTGACGAAGAGAAAACGTTGCTGGCACAGCAGCAAAACCAGCAGAAACATTTTCAGTGGCTTACCCGTCATGATGAGCTTGTGCGCGAGCAACAACGCATCACCGCATTGCAGCAGCAGGCACAACAGGCTCTGACGGACGCTGCGCCTGAGCTGGCAAAGCTCCAGCTTGCGCAGCCCGCCGCCCAGCTTCGTCCGCTCTGGGCGCACCAGCAGGAGCAAACCGCGCGTCTGACGCAAACCCAGCAGCGAATTATTGAAGTAAATACTCGCTTACAAGCCAAAACCGCGCTGCGCGCGCGGATCCGTAATACTGCCCTGCGTACCCACGCCGAGCTTCATACTGAACTGACGGCGCTGGCGCAGTGGCTGGCGGAGCACGAGCGTTATCGCCTGCTGGGTCAGGAGATTGCCGGATGGCGCGCGCTCTTCTCACAGCTTAACCGCGATAAAAACCAGTTGGCCACGCACGCTGCGCGGATGACTGAGTTACGTAACAAGCTGACTGACATGCCGGAAAATACGCTCACGCTGACGGCGGATGAGGTCAACGTGGCAATGGAGCAGCAGTCCCGGTCACGCACGCAGCGCCAGCGGCTGACGTCGCTACACGCTCGCTATCAGCCGCTGCAAAAGCGCCTGCGCCAGAGCAATGAAAACGTACAGAAAGCCCAGGCGGAGCAGAGCAAACTTAATGAAACGTTGACGCTGCGCCGCCAGCAGTACAAAGAGAAACACCAGCACTATCTGGATCTGAAGGCCCTGTGCGAGCGTGAAGCGACAATTAAAGATCTGGAAAGCTATCGTTCACAGCTTGAGGCAGGCAAACCTTGTCCCCTGTGCGGTTCCTGCGAGCATCCCGCCATTGAGCAATATCAATCGCTTGAGCTGACGGATAACCAGCGCCGCCGTGATGCGCTGGAAAAAGAGGTGGCCGCGCTAAAAGAAGAAGGCCTGCTGGTGCTGGGGCAGGTTAATGCCCTGGCTCAGCAGATTCAGCGCGAGACGGGCGACGTGCAGACCCTGTCTGAGGAAGAGCAAGCACTCACTAAAGAGTGGCTTGAGATCTGCGCGTCCCTGAATATCACATTGAATATTCAGGAAGATATCGCGCCATGGATAAACGAGCAGGAACACTATGAGCGCCAGCTTTATCAGCTCAGCCAGCGTCTTACCCTGCAAAACCAGCTGAACGAACAGGAAGCGCAGGCACGCCAGTATCAGCAGCAGCTGACGGCGACACGCCAGACGCTGGAACACACCCTGCTCACGCTGTCGCTTAGCGTTCCCGAAGAGGGGAACGAAGCCGCCTGGCTGCACGCCCGCGAAGGAGAATTCGCGCAGTGGCAGGAAAAACAAACGCAGCACGGCGTGCTTGTGGAACGCAGCAACGCTCTGAAGCCGTTGCTCGACACACTTCCGGCAACCCACACCGAAGAGACCGAATCGGCCATTCCTGATGGCTGGCGCGCCATTCACGATGAATGCGTATCGCTGCAAAGCCAGCTTACCGCCCAGCAGCAACAGGAGGCGCTGGAGCAAGAGCGCCTGCAACAGTCGCAGACCCAATTCTCCGCGGCGCTCTCTGCCAGCTGTTTTGCCGACAGGGAGGCGTTCATTGCCGCTCTGCTGGATGATGACACCCTCCGTGGCCTCGAACAGCTGAAGCAGTCGCTGGAAAACCAGATACAGCAGGCCACGGCGCTATCCGGCCAGGCGAACCAGCAGCTGCAGGCGCATGTTGCGCTGCGCCCGGAAGGTCTCGAGGCCGATGCATCCACTTTGCAAATCCAGCTGCAGCAGCTGGCGCAACAGCTTCGCGAGAACACCACGCATCAGGGCGAGATCCGCCAGCAGCTCAAGCAGGACAGCGACAACCGTCAGCATCAGCTGGCGTTGATGCAACAAATTGAAGAGGCCGCGCGTCAGGCCGACGACTGGGGCTATCTGAACGCGCTGATCGGCTCCAGTACCGGCGATAAGTTCCGTAAGTTCGCTCAGGGGCTGACGCTGGATAATCTCGTCTGGCTTGCTAACCAGCAGCTAAATCGCCTGCACGGGCGTTATCTGCTGCAGCGCAAAGCCAGCGATGCGCTGGAGCTGGAAGTGGTCGACACCTGGCAGGCGGATGCCGTACGCGATACACGCACGCTCTCTGGCGGCGAGAGCTTCCTGGTCAGCCTGGCGCTGGCGCTGGCGCTTTCCGATCTGGTGAGCCACAAAACGCGAATCGATTCGCTGTTCCTGGATGAAGGATTCGGCACCCTCGACAGTGAAACGCTGGATACCGCACTGGATGCGCTCGACGCGCTGAACGCTACCGGGAAAACCATCGGCGTCATTAGCCACGTCGAGGCGATGAAAGAGCGCATACCGGTGCAGATTAAGGTGAAGAAGATCAATGGGCTGGGGTATAGCAGGCTGGACAGGGAGTTTGCGGTGGGGTGAATAAAGGGTCGCTGCGGTCTGGTGCCCTCACCCTGGCCCTCTCCCACAGGGAGAGGGTACAAACATCAAAAACAGCAACTTGCGTTGCTGTTTTGCTTTTATTCCGGCCACAGCCACGCCGCGCCGCGCACGCCGCTGGAGTCGCCGTGGACAGCTTTACGGATCGGGGTTTCACACTCGCCGCCGAAAACCCACTGCTTCACAAGATTTGGCACCGTGGCGTACAAGCGGTCAACGTTGCTCATCCCGCCCCCCAGCACAATCACGTCCGGATCGAGAATATTCACGACGTGCGCCAGCGATTTTGCCAGACGCATTTCGTAACGGCTCAGGGCCAGTTCAGCCACCGGATCCTGTTCTTCAACCAGAAGCATGATTTCATTACCCTTGAGCGGTCGACCGCTCAGGCGGTGGTAATCGGTCGCAAAACCGGTGCCGGAGATAAACGTCTCAATACAGCCCTGCTTGCCGCAGTAACACGGCACGTCGGCGCGGTATTTGAGTTCATCTTCATCCATCCACGGCAGCGGATTGTGCCCCCACTCGCCCGCCGTGCCATTGCCACCGATGTGCGAACGCCCCCCAAACGCCACGCCCGCACCGCAGCCGGTCCCGATAATCACCGCAAAAACGGTCTGCGCCCCTGCGGCGGCGCCATCAACGGCTTCGGAGACCGCCAGGCAGTTGGCGTCATTGGCCAGACGCACTTCCCGGTTCAGACGCGCGCTTAAATCTTTATCAAACGGCTGACCGTTTAGCCAGGTGGAGTTAGCATTTTTAACCACGCCGGTATAAGGGGAGATTGACCCTGGGATACCCATCCCGACGGTACCGCTTTGCCCTGTCGCCTGCTCGGCCATATCGACCAGCCGGGCAATCGTCTCGATGGTCTGGTGGTAATCATCGCGCGGCGTAGGCAGACGGTGGCGGAACAGCTGTTCCCCCTGCTCGCTCAGTGCAATGACTTCTGTTTTGGTGCCGCCCAAATCAATCCCAATACGCACAAGACTCTCCTCATTCTTTTGATTATCAACAGAGTAGAAGCACGCTTCCCGATTAGCAATGCAAGCGATGCGACAATTCGTTATCATGCCCGCTGATTTAACGACAAGGCCGTGGAAATTATCATGCTGTGGTTCAAAAATTTGATGGTTTACCGTCTCAGCCGCGACGTTTCGCTGCGTGCAGAAGAGATGGAAAAACAGTTAGCCGCTTATAGCTTTTCCCCTTGCGGTAGCCAGGATATGGCAAAAACCGGTTGGGTTCCGCCAATGGGTTCACAAAGCGATGCCCTGACCCACGCCAGCAGCACGGGACAAATCATCGTTTGCGCTCGCAAAGAAGAGAAAATTCTGCCCACGCCGGTGGTGAAGCAGGCGCTTGAAGCAAAAATCTTCAAGCTGGAAGCCGAGCAGGGCCGCAAGCTGAAAAAAACCGAAAAAGATTCGCTGAAAGATGAAGTCCTGCACTCTCTGCTGCCGCGCGCTTTTAGCCGCTTTAGCCAGACGATGATGTGGATCGATACCGTTAACGGGCTGATCATGGTCGACTGCGCCAGCGCCAAAAAAGCAGAAGATACCCTGGCCCTGCTGCGTAAAAGTATCGGTTCTTTACCGGTCGTTCCGCTGGCACTGGAAACGCCGATTGAGCTGACCCTGACAGAATGGGTTCGCAGTGGTACTGCGGCGCAAGGTTTCCAGATTCTGGATGAAGCCGAGCTGAAAGCCCTGCTGGAAGATGGCGGCGTGATCCGCGCCAAAAAGCAGGATCTGGTGAGTGACGAAATTGCGGTACACATCGAAGCCGGGAAAGTCGTTACCAAACTGGCGCTCGACTGGCAGCAGCGCATTCAGTTCGTGATGTGTGATGACGGCTCCGTGAAGCGTCTGAAGTTCTGCGATGAGCTGCGCGATCAAAATGAAGATATTGACCGGGAAGATTACGCCCAGCGTTTTGATGCGGACTTTATCCTGATGACCGGTGAGCTGGCGGCGTTAATTCAGAATCTGGTGGAAGGTCTCGGCGGCGAAGCGCAGAGATAACAGGCAAAACACAGGCCGGGTAAGCGTTAGCGTCACCCGGCTTTTTTTTATTTCAAATAGCGGCACAGATAAGAGGTCGGTTCAGCAACCTGCAAATGAAATTCGCTGTGGCCAGGAACGTTGAAGGCTTCCCCGGCAGCGTAAACTTTCCATTCCGTTTCACCCGGCAGTAAGACGTTCAGCGCGCCGCTGACTACCGTCATCTCTTCCGCTTCGGCCGTGCCAAAGGTGTATTCCCCTTCAGCCATGACGCCCACACTGGCGCGGCCCGTGCTGCTGCTGGTAAAACCAATGGATTTCACTTTACCGGAAAAGTATTCGTTACTTTGAAGCATGAACTGGCCCTTATATTCAGAGATAAAAATTCACTATAGGGGCCATGCTCATTGCCTGTCACGCAAAATCATTACATCAGGAGTTCGGAAGCCAGGCGCGCCATCAGAACATTTGATAACAGCACCGGCACGTCCAGCGCCTTTTGCAATAAATCACGGTGATGCTGATGGAAACCGAGGCAGTCCAGTATCAACACATCCGCCCCTTTCTCCAGTAGCGCCTTCCCGGCAGCGATCAGTTTGGCCTCGCTGTCCCAGAAGGGATTTGCCAGGGCATACAGAGGCGTTTTTTCAAGCACGTGCCATTTTGCTTCCTGGTTGTTCATGAGCTCTTCCATCGGCACAATCACCCCCACCTGATGCCCGTCAACAATAGAGGCCACCAGCGGCGGAATGATGCGCATTGGCTCAAGCAAAATCGCATTGCGCGCCACCAGTCCCTTAATGGGGGCGGTACTCATCAGCAAAATAACGTCATAATCTTGATTATCGAGCACTTCTATCACTGACTGCAGCGAACGCTCAATTTTCTGTCGTGAAACATGCGCCAGTTTACCGTCGCTTAATAACGTCGCCAGGGGCTCCTCCCCCGCCTCAACAGCGTAGTCCTCCATGACCTCTTCCCGGCTCATCTTACCCAGCAGGCTGAGATGCGTGATCTGCTGTTCAGAGACATGCTCAGTTAAAAGCGGTAACACTTCGCTTACAGGGACCACACCAATAGTGAGGATCGCCAACGTTGCCTTCATCGTTTTCGCCTTCCATTACTACAAAATCTTATTACACAGGTACAGGCTCACTACGCTGCACAGTTCGTTTTTTCAACAAAACAGCACCAAGCGTAGCAGGTGATCTGCATCGCGAAATGTAAAGATCACCTGCGGGTAACGGAGTCACCTGTAATAACTAAATATTAACTCCTGCTTAACATTGGCGATGAGTAAAAAGTGTGATTCAGGCACGGTATTGGAGCGTTTAGGAAAACATCTATGACTTTTCGGGATCTTCGTAGCGCCGTTTGGCGTCCAGCGCTTCCTGTTCAGTCTCATGTTCACTGATCAGCGAGTCCGGTTTGGGGTGATCGGCACGCAGCTGATACCAGGTCACGGTTTGATCGCCTGTGCCTTTTTCAACGGTAACGATACGTGCTTCGCGCGGATAGGGAGGTCTGGTTGGCATAGCTCATCCTTTTTTTATGTCTGAGCTATCAGTATAGACGGCGGTTAGCTGGCACAAGCCAAACGCAGGGCGGTAATAATCTGAATCACCACCTCTTCCGGTGCCGCAGAAGCATCCACAACGTGGTGAGCCGCTTCACGGTACAGGGCATCACGCTCGGCCAGGACTTCGCTCACCTCTTCGCTGAGCGGTCTGGAGGTCAGCGCCGGACGTTGTCCCTCCTCCGGAAAGGCCTCAAGGCGCCCCACGAGAGCCGAAACCGGCGCGCAGAGATAGATCACAATGCCCTTTTCACGCATAAAATGCCGGTTACACTCGGCGAGAACAATCCCCCCTCCTGTCGCAATCACGGCTGACGGCGTGGTGACCGCTTTCAGCGCGGCCGTTTCGCGTGCGCGAAAGCTCTCCCATCCCTCTTGCTCAACAATGTCCGCGATGGTTCTGCCGGCCTCGGTTTGCAGCCAGTGGTCGGTATCAACAAACTGACGATGACATGCGCGTGCCAGTTCCAGGCCAACGGTGGTTTTCCCACAGCCGCGGGGGCCAACTAAAAAGATGGGTTGGGTCATAGCCAGGTGTTCCCCTTGATGCCGGATGGCTGAAGAGTGTAAAGAAATCATTGCAGAAGATGTGTAGAATACTTTACTGCAAAGCGGTACGGGATGACAACCCTGCGGAAGCCACACTGTACCACAAAGTGACAATAATTATCATTACGCTGTGCGACGCTTCACTTCTAGCAGCCATTTATCCAGTTCGGCAGCAAACTGCTGGCGATCGCGCTGGGACAGGCTGTCCGGCCCTCCGGTCTGCACGCCGCTGGCCCGCATGGTATCCATAAAATCACGCATAGTGAGTTTTTCCCGGATGGTAGAAGGCGAATAACGTTCACCGCGCGGGTTGAGCGCCGCTGCGCCTTTCTCCAGCACTTCCGCCGCCAGTGGAATATCAGCGGTAATGACCAGATCCTCCGGGCTGCACAGACGAACAATTTCATTATCCGCCACGTCGAACCCGGCCGGGACGCGCAAGGAACGGATAAAGCGCGAAGGCGGAACGCGGATATTCTGGTTCGCCACCAGCGTCAGTGGCATCTGAACGCGCTCGGCGGCGCGGAATAAAATCTCTTTAATCACATTCGGACACGCGTCCGCATCAACCCAAATCGCCATATTGTCTCCCCATAATGTCTCTGCCGACTATTGTCGCCTGCATTTCGTTGTTAAGCTATCAATCAGAGAAAACAACGCATAATGACGGAGAATCGTGATGGATAAGAAAATCGGGTTTATCGGCTGCGGTAACATGGGCAAAGCCATCCTGGGCGGCCTGATCGCCAGCGGGCAGGTTCTGCCCGGTCAGATTTGGGTCTATACCCCGTCACCGGACAACGTCGCCGCATTGCGCGATCAATACGGGATCAACGCCGCCGAAAGCGCGCAGGAAGTCGCCCAGGTCGCCGATATCGTCTTTGGCGCCGTTAAGCCGAACATCATGATCAAAGTGTTAAGCGACATCACCTCCAGTCTGAATAAAGAGACGCTGGTCGTGTCGATTGCCGCGGGCGTGACGCTCGATCAACTGGCACGCGCGCTCGGTCATGACCGTAAAATAGTCCGCGCGATGCCTAATACTCCCTCACTGGTTAATGCAGGTATGACCTCCGTCACGCCTAACGCGCTGGTGACCTCAGAAGAGGTGGCTGATGTGCTGAACATTTTCCGCTGCTTCGGTGAGGCGGAAGTCATTGCGGAATCCATGATCCATCCTGTTGTCGGCGTCAGCGGCTCTGCACCTGCATACGTGTTCATGTTTTTAGAAGCCATGGCTGACGCCGCAGTGCTTGGCGGCATGCCACGTGCGCAGGCGTATAAATTCGCCGCGCAGGCGGTGATGGGTTCCGCCAAAATGGTGCTGGAGACCGGTAAACATCCGGGCGAACTGAAGGACATGGTCTGCTCGCCTGGCGGCACGACCATCGAAGCGGTACGGGTGCTGGAAGAACGTGGATTCCGCTCTGCTGTCATCGAGGCGATGGCAAAATGCATGGAAAAATCAGAGAAGCTGAGTAAATCCTGATTTCTGACCGGGCGTCAGGCGGCCACTTCGGTGCGGCCGCGCCCGGCATTTTTCGCCTTATACAGCGCCACATCTGCCGCCTTCAGCCATTCCCGGTAATGTCGAAACTGCGGCCCCCAGGGGGCAACACCTACGCTGATGCGCAGAGGCTCTTTCGGTGCGCACGGTAAGGACAACGTTTCCAGACGCTCGTGTACCCGAGACATGACGGCGATGGCGCTTTCAGCCGCTGTCTGCGACATAATCACGGCAAACTCATCTCCGCCAAAACGGCCTATCGCATCGCCTGACCTGACTGACATCTGAAGCTGACGGGTAAGAGCAACAATCGCCTTATCGCCCACGTCATGCCCCCAGGTATCATTGATGTTTTTAAAGTGGTCGATATCAATCAGCAAAATGGTGGCGTTGCAGTGGCTCCGGCGGCAGTGCTCAAACTCATTACGCAGCAGCATTTCCCAGTGTCGTCGGTTAAAGACCCCGGTCATGCCGTCGCGGGTACTCATCATTTCCAGCCGCCGCTTATGTTCCGCAAGCCTGATGGCCGTCCGGTGGCTGAGCCAGGCAAACAGCATGGGATAAAGCATGAGCACCGGAAGCGTTAAGCCCCACTCCACGGGATCGGGGTGGAAGACAGTTACTTTCCCGACGAGGGGCATCGTCACCAGTGCGGTCAGGAGGGTTAACGTTATCCCCACAAGAAACAGGCGGCAGCCACCGGATCCCATCATGTTCATTCCCACCATCATTACCAGCGCTGCCGTGGGTAATGCATACAGCCCCATCACGCCAATCCAGAGCCCGGCGATAATGGCATCCATCTTAAGGTTGAAAATCTCCTGCTGGTGAGGTGATGCGGCGCGGCAGGATAACTGCCAGGCAAAATGGGGCCAGACGAACGCCCACCCTACCAGGATCAACCACCAGCCGCCGGGTAAAAAATGGATGACCAGCATTCCCGCCACGGGGAAAAACATGGCTGCCAGACCAACAGCGCGCGCCAGCCGAACCCGCCGGGCAAACTGGATGCCGGCGCGGTAAGGGTCATCCTGAGAAAGGGTTAAACTCCACTCCTCCCGAATGCGCTTTTTGTTGTAATACGTTTCATCATTCATCATTTTTGGGAATATTCTGAAACATTTTCCCAAATTATAGAGAGGGGGACTGCGGGGAAAGTATGAAATTTCGGGTGAGCAGCCGACGCCACTCACCCGTTAGAACTACACTTGTTTCTTCAGACAGGCACTCATGAACTTGCTGCGATCGTCTCCCTTCAGGGACTGTTCGGTCGCTTTCGCATTACACTCGCGCATTTTTTGCTGCTGCGGCGTCAGACTTTTTTCGCCAGGCTTCGCGGCACCGTTTTTAAGGCAGTCGCTCATATAGGTCTTACGGGCATCGCCTTTCAGACTCTGGGACGTCGCCTGTTGATTACAGGTCGTCATCCGTTGCTGCTGAGGCGTTAGCGTTTTCTCTTCCGCATTCGCCGAGGAGATCAGGAACAGGCCGGAGAGCAGAGTAACCAGTAATGTTGTTTTCATTGCACCATCCTTTTGTGAATATTCCCTGTAAGTCTGGTTCGTAACAGGAAAAAAACCACCCGGCAGCGGTGATTTTGCCGGGAATTTCTCATTTCAGACCCAACGTACCGGTATTGGCGGTATCGACATAAAGGATAGGGGAAGTAACGCGATAACACGTGTGCTCTGTTTCACTTTTATTTTCTCGCGGTACAAACAGATAAAAAATAAATACAGAGCAGCGCCAGGCATCCTGCATGACAATTTTGTGAAACGTCAGAACCGTTCGTGACGGCTTAACTGCGCGGATGCCTCAACAGCTTCTTTACGTATTGCTGCAGCAATTCGGCATCCTCTGGGGGAACCTGAGTGTCGGGTCGCGCCTTATCCAGCGCCCCTTCGATGCTATTGATTAACGCCTGCTGATCGGATGTATCCATCTGCCGCAATAGCGCGGTGACGACAATTTCCAGCGCTTCGACCTGGGCAACCAGTTCTTTAGACTCTTCTTCCTTTTGTGCAAGCTTAACCAGCAACTCAGCAATGAGATTCTTCATCGTGCTATTTCCTTATGGGGTTTCCTCTGAAATTAACACCAGGAATGAAATATGCAAAGCGGAGAAAAGTATTATCTTATGTAAAAGTGACATTACCGCCAAATTAGGGTGCCACCCTTATGAGCGAAACGTTTTTCTATATAAAAACGCCGCATTTAGTTATATAAAAATACGGCTACCATAAGAATATATAATACACCCGCGAAAGGACTATTTCGCTGATTTCGCTTCCGCCATTCGTGTTCGACGGCGCAGGGCAATCGCCAGCTGGATAATATTGATTAAAACGACAATTGCCGTAGCAGCAAATACCCAACGAAAACCTGCCATCGCAGAAACGGATGCGCCAATAAGCGGACCGGCAACGTTGCCTAAATACATAAACGACTGGTTATAACCAAAAATACGTCCGGTGACCTGGTCGCTGGAATATTTGACCAGCAAGGTCTGTACGGCAGGCAACATAGCCCCATCGGCGAAACCGAGTAAAAATCGCAGCACGCCCAGCTGAAGCGGAGAGGTAACAAACGACATCGCGAAAAAGAGCACCACCGCAAAAATCAGCGTCGCCATCAGGATACGCGCCGTGCCGATCCTGTCCCCCAGCTTCCCCAGACGTGGCGCAGAGATCAGCGCGGAAACGCCCGGCACGGCGGCAATCATCCCGCTGAGAAAAGCAATATTATTGCTGTCTGGCTCCATTGATTTAATAAACAGCGCCAGAATGGGCCCCACCGAGCCGTTACAGAGCTGGATCACCATGGTGGTGACAAACAGGCTGATCATCAACCCTGGGTAAGGCAGCGAGGCGAAGACGGCCTTACCGCTCAGGCGTTCAGACTTGCTGACAACGGGGCGCCCTCCCTCTTTGATCAGAAAGAGCGTGACCAGAAAGCTAACCACCAGCAGGATCGCAGTGATGATAAATACCGCGCGCAGCCCAACGTGGTCTGCCAGAAAGCCGCCCAGCAGCGGGCCACCGATGACGCCGCTTATCTGCGCCGTTGAGAGGGTGCTCAGCGCCCAGCCGCTTCGTTCGCGCGGCACCTGAGAGGCCACCAGCGCCATGGCATTCGGAATGTACCCGGACGTCAGCCCCATCACCGCCCGCAGGAAAAACAGCTGCCAGACGTTCGTGGCGAAGGCCTGGAGCAGAATCGCAATCGCCATCCCGAGCGAGGCGCGCAGCAGCATCAGCTTACGGCCTTTCCGATCCGCCAGGCTGCCCCACATCGGAGACACAATGGCGGAGACCAGAAACGTGACGCTGAACGTCAGACCGGACCACATGGAGAGCGCTTCGTGGGAGGTAACCCCCAACTGCGACACGTACAGCGGCAGGAACGGCAGGATCTGGCTAATGGCCAGCCCGGTAAAAAAGCAGCCGAACCAGACCGAGATGAGATTAACTTTCCAGGATTCCATAAAGAAATAGTCTTCATTTTTAGGCGAATTCGCCGTCAGATTAGCAAGTTACGCACGCCGGCGTCGCACCAGAGATGCGGCCTTGCTGACTTTGGTGTTTTATCTTCCCAGTCATCATATTTGTGAAATAAGTCACAAATCATCCACTTTCTGGCGGAAGATTATGCTTCAGCGACAGAGTCCGAAACCGCGCATCCCCAGATGAAAATGGTTGGCATGCGCCGCGTTATACTCCGGCCCCAAACCGTTACCGTAGTAGCCGCAGCTGGCCGCCAGCAGGGCTTTCAGCCATGGCTGCGTTTTTGCCGATTTCCAGCCGTTCAGCACCGTGACGCGCTCCCCGTTCGCCAGCCGAAAAGCGGCGATATCCAGCGCGTCTGCGGTGGCATGCTCACTGCGCCGCGCATCGGGCCGGTGGTAGATATTGCGACAGGCAAAGCTGCCAAGGTGCTCAATGCGCGTCAGCTCATGTCCCGTGAAGCGCTGCGTCAATGGCCGGGCCTGCTGGCTGACAAACAGTGCAGAGCTGAGCGCCAGCGGACAGCTGGCAAGAAAACTGCCGTTCAGACTCACCGGGCCGAAGTCACGCACGCGCACGACGTTGCGCAGCGGACATGTCCCGCCGCCGTCAGCGACCGGTTGGGTGCGGATAAGGTTTCGTTGATTGGCCTGCGTTAACAGGCTCGCGCAGGCTTCGGGGGTTAAACGTCGCAGTTTATACTGGGTAATACGGCCAGGGGGATCGTCCAGGGCCAGCGGTTTAAATGGATTGTAGTAAGACGGCAACCAGCGATAGCCCGCCGTTGCAACTGCCCCCAGGATGAAAACGGTCAGCAGAGTTTTTCCTTTCACGTTCCCCCCTCACTCTTCCCCAAAACATTATGGCAGAAGGCCGCGAAACCCGCAGGGCATCGTGGTATGTTATTGGCTTTTCGTCAGACTGGAAGAGAGTGAGATGGCAAAGCAGCGCGTAGGTATTGTCTTTGGGGGAAAATCAGCGGAACACGAGGTGTCATTGCAATCGGCCAAAAATATCGTTGATGCGATCGATAAAAGCCGGTTTGACGTGGTCCTGCTGGGCATTGATAAACAGGGCCAGTGGCATGTTAACGACGCCAGCCAGTATTTGCTGAATGCCCACGATCCGGCGCACATCGCCCTCAATCCTTCGGACATCAGCGTCGCGACCGTTCCTGGCGTCATGAAGGGACAGCTCATCGACGCCGGCAATGCGCAGGCTCTCACTCAGATCGACGTGGTCTTCCCTATCGTACACGGCACGCTCGGGGAAGATGGTTCCCTGCAGGGGATGTTGCGCATGGCCAACCTGCCGTTCGTCGGATCAGACGTACTGGGATCCGCCGCGTGCATGGACAAAGACGTCACCAAACGCCTGCTGCGCGATGCCGGACTGAATATCGCGCCATTCGTCACGCTCACCCGCGCCAACCGAGACAAGTACAGCTTCGCGCAGGTTAGCGGTCAACTGGGGCTGCCGCTGTTTGTGAAGCCTGCCAACCAGGGGTCATCCGTGGGCGTTAGCAAAGTCGCCAGCGAAGCAGAGTTCACGCAAGCCGTCCGTCTGGCGTTTGAATTTGACCATAAAGTGGTTATTGAGCAAGGGATCAAAGGTCGCGAAATTGAGTGCGCCGTGCTGGGCAATGATTTTCCACAGGCGAGCACCTGCGGTGAAGTGGTCTTAAACAGCGACTTCTACTCCTACGACACCAAATACATTGATGATAAAGGCGCACAGGTCGTTGTCCCTGCGGATATCGATCCGGCGATCAACGACAAGATCCGGGCGATCGCCATCAGCGCCTACCAGACTCTCGGCTGCAGCGGCATGGCGCGCGTGGATGTCTTCCTGACGCCGGAGAACGACGTGGTAATCAATGAGATCAACACGCTGCCGGGTTTCACCAACATCAGCATGTATCCAAAACTGTGGCAGGCCAGCGGGCTTGGCTACTCTGAGCTGATCACCCGCCTGATCGAACTGGCGCTGGAGCGTCACGCCGCCGACAGCGCGCTGAAAAGTTCCGTTAACGGTTAATCGGCACCCTTCGCCGTCTCTTCCGTCGTCGTCTCTTCCGGGCGACGGCGGATAATCAACCCCGCCAGCCAGAAACTGATCACCCAGGTCACCAGCCCGACGGCATAGGTTTGCCACCCTTTTGCTTCAAATCCTAACAGCCCCACGACGCCGTTAAGAATAAAAATCAGCCCAATAGCAAAGGCATAGTAGTGCCAGTCACGGCGAAGTTTGGACGTGAGCTTCATAACAACTCCGGCAGGAAAAAAAGACATCCTCTCACAGTTTAAGCACGAGGTCTGTGGCAGATGCGGAAATTCTGAAACGCGACGCAATTTCACTTAAGTTTAAAAATTGTGACGCGCTGCAGAAATCAATAATCCAGGAGAAATCCTGAGCGTAAATTACCACGATTCTGATATTGACAAATGCAATCACCTGTCAAACTCACCCCGTAAGACGCGAATTAAAACAGAGTTATACCTCGGGAGGTCAACATGGCTGACTTTACATTGTCGAAACCGATTTTTGGCGGCAAACCAAAAACCTCTACGGCGGGTAATATCGCGTATGCCTTGTTTGTCCTTTTCTGCTTCTGGGCTGGCTCCCAGCTACTCAATATGCTGGTCCATGCGCCAGGTGTTTATGAACACCTGATGCAGGTGCAGGATAACGGGCGTCCGCGAGTGGAGATTGGCTTTGGCGTGAGCACGCTGTTCGGTCTCGTTCCTTTCCTCGCGGGGTGTATGATTTTAGGCGTTGTCGCGTTAGTCCTGCGCTTTCGTCGTCGCCATTAAAGCCCCATACAGCGAGCCCGGCGATCGTCCACGCGCTTCGCAAACCAGGCGGTGGTCAGGTTACGTGTGATCTTCGGGCTTTCCAGCTGAATACCCGGCAGGATAGCCCTCGGTAACGTTTTCCCACTCTTCTGCTCCGCAAGGGCAAACACCTTCTTGTAGAGATCCGTTTTCTCGAATGCCAGGCTATCGCCTTTTTCAAGCTGACGGCGGATATCGCTGTTGCTCATATCAAGCGCTGTCGATAATGTCCGTACCGCGCTTTCGGTGCCTCCCGCCTCGCTGCTGCCGTAGGCGATGAGATCGCCGTCCAGCGCCAGCTTGACGCCGCTTGCGCGGCTAAGCGCACTTTGAAACGCCGCGTTACGGCTGGCATACCAGCCCGCATTAAAGTCTGCGAAGCGGTACAGCGGCGCGTTGTAATTCGCCGGATAGTTCAGCAGATGATACGTGCCGAACCACAGTCCGCCGCGCAGTGAGAAGACCTCCTGGCGCACCGTACCGTCAATTTTCCATGGATAGCCGTCGGTATGCTTCTCGGCAAACGCGATGCTCACCTGCATTGGTCCGCCGGTGTGAACCGGGTTGAGCGAGCCAAACAGTTTCTGCCCCATTGGCACCATGTTGATGAAATCATCAAAAATGGCGCTGAGCTGTTTTTCGGTTTTCACCGTGTCCAGCCGGTCGCTGTAGCTTTTACCGTTCGGCGAGGTGATTTTCAGTGCGGTATGCACGAGGAACACCGGGATATGCATCGATTCCGCGCGGCGGTCGATCTCTTTCCAGGCAATTTTATTCAGACCCGGCACCACCGGGTCTGACTGGTACATGGACTCCTGCTGCGCCACCGCCAGCACCGAGCAGATATTTTCCTCGGTCGGGGCAATCTTCTGGCTTTCAAAGGTTTTAGCCAGCGCATCTGCCCACGCATTGCGATCCTTCACGCTGGCGGGCATTTTTTGCCGCACAACGCTTGCCACATCCACGGGCTTTTCACCCTTTTTGAGCGGGGCTGCCCCTTTTTCGGCACAGCCCGCCAGCACCAGAGCGGCCAGTAAGGACAGCGATAACGCGCGCGGTACGGCAAAAGACATAGCAACTCCCTGTATTAGCTAAAGGTATTGGTCACTTCCTGCAGGTCACGATCGTCCAGCTCACGCTCAAAGCTGCGCAGACGTTTGTAGATGGACATCAACTCCACCAGCGTGGTCCAGGAGCTGATCAGATACTGGAACGACCCGCGCACCTGACCGAAAACATTGGTGATCTGCGTCATCAGACCGAGCGTAATCGTACCCGCAACGATCGACGGAAACAGCAGGAACAAGCCGAAAACGTTATCCACCTGCAGATACAAAATGCGCGCAATGTTGAAATACATATAGTGGAAGTAAAGGCGGAAGTAGTTACGACGCACGGCACCAAACAGCTCACGGACGGTCGGCGGCGACGCGCGGCTGGCGTCATCTTCCCCGTAAACCAGCTCTTTACGATACGCCGCTTCGACGCGCTGATTTTTAAACTCCAGACCCGGCAGCTTGATCCCCACCACCGCCAGCAGGCCCGTGCCCATCAGCGACCAGACAATCGCGGCAATCACCAGACCATACGGCAGATGGCCGACAATCGGCAGATCCGGCACATGCGCAGAGAGCGTCACCAGTACCGGCAGGAAAGCAATCAGCGTCATGATGGCGTTGATGAAACTGACGCCCATATCTTCAAGGGTGGAGGCAAAACGCATGGTGTCTTCCTGCACACGCTGCGCGGCACCTTCGATATGACGCAGATGCTGCCAGTGCGCCATGTAATGTTCGTTCATCGCGGTACGCCAGCGGAAAACATAGTGGCTGACGAAGAAATTGTTCATAACACCAATGATCACCGCAATAAGCGCGATACCGAGGAAGACGCCGACTTCATGGTAGAACTGGTTAATAGTGACCTTGTGCGGCGAACTCAGCGCGGTCTGAATCAGATCGTAGAACGGTGCATACCAGGCGTTTACCGCCACCCCCACTTCCACCAGGAACCACGTCACAAAGATGATCAGCGAGGTACCGAGAATCGACCAGTACTGCCAGCGGTGCGGAGAATAGACAAACCAGAACAGCGCAAACAGCCCTACGCACAGCATGTAGTAGGCGTAAAACAGCAGATAGCTCAGTGACCAGAAGCGCGCTGCGCTAATCGGCACGTCGCCTGTCGCCCCAACTATGCGTGCCAGCCATGCACCGCCGCCCGCCTGCCAGAAAACGACCGAGATCAGAGCCCAAATAAATGCCGACAGGAAAAATGGCCCCGGCTTTGGGAAAAAAGACTTAAACATGATGCTTCCTTCTTGTTGTTATGGTTGTTGCTGTGCTCAACACATGACCAAACGAATACCCTGCCCGGGCCGGAAGACCGGCTCGGGCAAAAAGGTCAGACCCGAGGGTTGATTATTAGTTCGCTTTCCAGTTTTCGAGAATTGTTTCGGTGCGTTTCACCGCGGGAGGGTTCATCGGTGCAATGAAGTTACGCCAGACGTCATTATGGTGGTTAATCAGAATCTGTGCTTCAGCCGCCGGGCGATTCGCGGTGGTATGGGCATCCTCAGCCACGGTAATGTGGTAGCCCCGACTGACGCCGTTTTTAATTGTCGCGTCCACGCAGTAATCGGTGGCGCAGCCGCAGATGACAAACTCACGAATTCCGTGTTCACGTAACAGCGCTTCAAGCGATGTGTTGTAAAAAGAATCACAGGCGGTCTTGGTAACGTAAAGCGCATCAGCCGGTTGATGGAGTTCAGGCAGCAGCGCAAACCCTTCACTTCCTTCTTCCAGCCCCCCGGCCTCGGTATGCTGAATAAAAATGACGGTGTCGGCCGCCTGCGTAAGCTGGTTGATCAGAGAGACACACTTTTCGCGCTGATGACGAGGGGTTTCAAATACCCCGTTTTGCATATCAACCACCATGACCACACGCTTTTCAGACATACCGTTCTCCGTAAGATTGAGTAATACTGGTGCCTATCATAAGCCCGATGCCAGAAAATGAGAGAGCGCTCGCAAGTAAATTATTCATATTTACCCATGGTTACGTTTTTCTGGCTATCGTTATGCTATTCCGGGCATTGCACGGTAGAGATTAGTAGTATAAATACCCATTACTTTCTTCATTCACTTCATGGATGCTTTTCGTTGAAACGTTGTCTGCTCTCTTTTGCCGCGCTGTGTGCGGTGAGCTTCTCCACCGCCCAGGCGGCCCAACCGCTGACGGCGCCCGTTTTGGCTTCAGACATTGCCGATCGCTACGCGAACCTGATCTATTACGGCAGCGGCGCAACCGGGATGGCAATGGTGGTTATTGATGGCAACCAGCGCGTATTCCGCAGCTTCGGTGAAACGCGCCCAGGCAATAACATTCACCCGCAGCTGGATTCCGTCGTTCGCATCGCGTCCTTAACCAAGCTAATGACCAGCGAAATGCTGGTGAAACTGCTCGACCAGGGCGTGGTGAAGCTCGACGATCCGCTCAGCAAATACGCCCCACCGGGTGCACGAGTGCCGACGTATCAGGGAACGCCCATTCGCCTTGTGAACCTCGCGACGCACACCAGCGCGCTACCGCGTGAGCAGCCTGGCGGGGCGGCGCACCGCGACGTGTTTGTCTGGCCCACCCGTGAGCAGCGCTGGAACTACCTGAGCACCGCCACGCTGAAGGCGGCCCCGGGTTCGCAGGCCTCTTACTCCAATCTGGCGTTCGACCTGCTGGCGGATGCCCTCTCAGCGGCTGCGGGCAAACCCTACACGCAGCTGTTTGAAGAGCAGATAACCCGTCCGCTGGGGATGAAAGACACCACCTTTACCCCTTCTCCGGACCAGTGCCGTCGCCTGATGGTGGCGGAGAAAGGTGTAAGCCCGTGTAACAACACGCTGGCGGCAGTGGGGAGCGGCGGGGTCTATTCCACCCCAGGCGACATGATGCGCTGGATGCAGCAGTTCCTCTCATCGGATTTCTACTCGCGCAGCAGCCAGGCCGACCGTATGCAGACCCTGATTTATCAGCGAACTCAGCTGCACCGTGTGGTCGGAATGGACGTACCGGGTAAAGCCGATGCGCTCGGCCTGGGCTGGGTCTATATGGCACCAAAAAATGGCCGTCCGGGTATTATTCAGAAAACCGGCGGCGGCGGCGGGTTCATTACCTATATGGCGATGATCCCGCAGTCCAACGTGGGCGCATTTGTGGTGGTCACCCGCTCCCCGCATACGCGCTTCGTTAATATGAGTGATGGCATTAATAACCTGGTGGCTGAACTGAGCGCCAATAAAGCCCAGGTGCTGACCGCGTCTAACTGATCTTAATATTCCGTGGGCAAGCGGTTGATGTTAAACCGATTGCCCCCGGTTCTGAGCATCGTCGCTGCCCTGCAGCAATCTCCCCTAAACCGCCCACTTTAATAAACACCTCATGTCGCTTTCGGTTACACTAACCTTCTTTGTTCCACAAACATCAGGCATCCCATGACCGATTTAATTGCACGTCCCCGCCGTCTGCGCAAGTCACCTGCACTGCGCGCTATGTTTGAAGAGACAACCCTGACCTTAAACGATCTGGTGTTGCCGATTTTTGTTGAAGAAGAGATCGATGACTACAAAGCCATCGAAGCCATGCCGGGCGTAATGCGCATTCCGGAAAAATATCTGGCGCGCGAGATCGAGCGCATCGCCAACGCGGGGATCCGCTCGGTGATGACCTTTGGCATCTCCCATCATACCGACGCCACCGGCAGCGATGCGTGGAAAGAAGATGGTCTTGTCGCCCGTATGTCCCGCATCTGCAAAGAGACCGTGCCGGAAATGGTCGTCATGTCAGACACCTGCTTCTGCGAATACACCTCTCACGGCCACTGCGGCGTGCTGTGCGATCATGGCGTGGATAACGATGCCACCCTGCTGAATCTCGGCAAGCAGGCCGTGGTCGCGGCCGCTGCGGGTGCAGATTTCATCGCCCCCTCTGCCGCGATGGATGGACAGGTTCAGGCGATTCGTCAGGCGCTGGATGCGGCAGGCTTCACCGACACCGCCATCATGTCCTACTCCACCAAATTTGCCTCCTCCTTCTACGGCCCGTTCCGTGAAGCGGCTGGCACGGCGCTGAAGGGCGACCGTAAAACCTATCAGATGAACCCGCTGAACCGCCGGGAAGCGATTCGCGAATCCCTGCTGGATGAAGCTCAGGGCGCAGACTGCCTGATGGTCAAACCGGCTGGCGCGTATCTTGATATTCTGCGCGACATCCGCGAACGCACTGAACTGCCGCTGGGCGCTTACCAGGTGAGCGGCGAGTACGCGATGATCAAATTCGCCGCGCAGGCGGGAGCGATTGACGAAGAGAAAGTGATCCTCGAAAGCCTGGGTGCGATCAAACGTGCGGGCGCGGACCTGATCTTCAGCTACTTCGCGCTGGATCTGGCTGAGAAAAAAATCCTCCGCTAATCTTCACCAAACTGCAATACAACCGACATCTGCTCCTTCTACTGTCTTCGCAAGACGGCAGGAGGAGTAACCATGTTTAGCCTCGATAGCGTTCTCGACGATCTTTGGCCTCAGGCGAGGCCTGCACCCTGGCAAAAAAGTCTGTTAAAAAGACTGTTTTACGAAGATGAATTCCAGCAGTTTGCCGCCGCGCACCGCCACCTCAAAGGACTGGACATGGTGGAGCAAGTTCTGGAGCACCTTGATATTCTCTGCACCGTTTCCGCCCGCGATCTCGAACAAATCCCCGAACATGGCCCGCTGGTCATTATTGCCAACCACCCGACGGGTACACTGGACGGGCTGGCGCTGTTGTACGCCGTCTCCCGCGTACGCCGTGACGTAAAAGTCGTGACCAACCGGATGCTGACCCACCTTGAGCCTCTCAGTTCACTCTTTATCCCGGTGGACAATATGGGGGGCAGGACGGCGAAATCCTCCCTGGTGCAGATGGAACAACATCTGCAAAATGCGGGCGTACTGATCTTCTTCCCGGCGGGAGAAGTTTCACGTCCGACGCGCAAAGGCATTCACGATAAAAAATGGCACCCGGGCTTTATCAAGCTCGCCAGCAAGCTGCGCGCGCCGCTGCTGCCGGTGCATATTCAGGCGCACAATAGTCTCCTCTTTTATGCCAGCACACTGGTGTCGCCGACATTGTCGATGCTGCTGTTAATGCAGCAGATGTTCCGCCGCCGCCATAGCCAGCTGCCGATTAAAATCGGCCAGCAGATCGCCTGGCATCACTGGCACAGCGCCACCCTTTCGTCGCGTGAGATGGCCGAGCAGTGCCGTCAGCACGTGATGCGTCTTGGCAAGGGAATGCCTGGCGTCTTTAAAACCCAGTGCGCCATTGCTCGTCCGGAGGACCGGGCGACTCTGAAACGCGCGCTGGCGCAGGCCGAGTGTCTGGGCAAAACCGGCGACGATAAGCTCATCTATCTGTGGCAGCGCAACGGCCAGGAAGAGGCTCCGCTGCTGCGCGAGCTGGGCCGCCTGCGCGAAATTGCGTTTCGTGCGGTGGAGGAAGGGAGCGGCAAGCGCCGGGACACCGACCGTTACGATGACGATTATCTGCACCTGATCCTGTGGGATGATGAGGATCTGGAGATCGTGGGGGCGTATCGCTTTATGCCCACCGCAAAGCAGATTGCGCATCGGGGTCCGGAAGGGTTGTACAGCTACAGCCTGTTCCACTACGACGATAAAATGCAGGACGTGCTGGAGCACGGCATTGAACTGGGTCGCAGCTTTATTCAGCCGCGCTACTGGGGACGCCGCGGCCTGGATTATCTCTGGTCCGGGATTGGGGCTTATCTGGCACGTTATCCGCACTACCGTTATCTGTTTGGCCCGGTCTCGATCTCCGGAGGCTTACCGCCAGCGGCGCGGGATCTGCTGGTGGCATTTTACCGTCTGTGGTTCCCGGCAAGCCATCCGCTGGCCGCGTCGCGCCAGCCTTATCCTGCATCGTTACCGGACGTATTGGCACAGTTTGGCGGCGTGGATTACGTGGACGATCTGACGAAGCTGAAATCCCTGCTCGGCAATCTGGGCTGCGGCATTCCGCCACTCTACAAGCAGTATTCCGAGCTGTGCGAACCGGGTGGCGTGCAGTTTATTGATTTTGGCAGCGACCCGGCGTTCAACAACTGCGTAGACGGGCTGGTGCTGGTGGATTTGTGCTACCTGAAGACGAACCGCTATCAGCGGTATATAGGGGTACACTCTTTGTAGGCCGGGTAAGCGCAGCGCCACCCGGCAAAAACGGTGCACAATTGCCGGGTGGCGGCTACGCCTTACCCGACCTACAGGTACTAGAGGATCAAGGGCGATAAAACGGCTTATCCCCCAAAATCGTCGCCCGCTGCATAATCCGACGCTGCGGCAGATAATCCGCATTGGCATAGTGCTGCGTCACGCGGTTATCCCAGATCGCGAGATCGTTCTCCTGCCAGCGCCAGCGCACCTGAAACTCCGGTTTGGTGATATGCGCAAACAGGAAGCGTAGCAGCGCCTCGCTCTCTTTTTCCGTCACGTCCACAATGCGCGTGGTAAACCCTTCGTTCACGAATAACGCCTGCTTGCCCGTGACCGGATGGGTACGCACCACCGGGTGCAGCAGCGGAGGATGTTTTGCAACCGCATCCAGCCAGCGCTGATGCTCCTCTTCGCTTTTACGGTACTTGTATTCCTGGAACGATTTTTTGAAATCGTGCTCCGCCCGCAGACCACTCAGCAGCGTCCGGAACGGTGCGGACAGCGCCTCGAAAGCCGCAATGCCGCTCGCCCACAGCGTATCGCCTCCGGTCTCCGGCAGCATTTTTGCCGCGAGGATCGCCCCTGCGGGCGGCGTCTCGATAAAGGTCACATCGGTGTGCCAGTTGTCATTATCCGGCGGATTATCGTTATGGGTATCCAGGACGATAATCTCCTCCACCCCTTCCGCATGCGGATAGACCGGATGGATATGCAGATCGCCAAAGCGTAGCGCCAGCGCGCGCTGCTGCTGCGGGGTGATCGCCTGCTCGCGCAGGAACACCACCTGATGGCGCAGCACCGCGTGATACAGCTGCTCGAACTGGTTATCGCTCAGCGGACGGGTTACATCCAGGCCCGACACCTGCGCGCCAATATACGGCCCCAGCGGGGTAATGGTCAGACGTTCACTCATTGTATTTCTCCATGCCAGGGCGTCAGACGACGCTGTAGAGCGCGCAGCCCCAGCTCTAATCCGAAGGCGATCGCGGCAATGACCGCGATCCCTGCCAGCACCACGTCAGTCGCCAGGAACTCTCCCGCCGACTGCACCATAAACCCTAATCCCCGCGTGGCGGCGATCAGCTCTGCCGCCACCAGCGTGGACCACCCCACGCCGAGGCCGATGCGCAGCCCGGTTAAGATCTCCGGCAGCGCGCCCGGTAAAATCACGAACAGTAGCACCTGTGTCCGGCTGGCGCCCAGCGACTGCGCCGCGCGGATCCGCACCTGCTGGGCACTTTTGACGCCCGCCAGCGCCGACATCGCAACCGGGGCGAAAATCGCCAGATAGATCAGCAGGATTTTTGACGTTTCACCGATGCCAAACCAAATTACCATCAGCGGCAGATAGGCCAGCGGCGGCACCGGGCGGTAAAGCTCAATCAGCGGATCGAGGATGCCGCGCACCGTCGGGCTTAAGCCCATCGCGATGCCAACCGGAATGCCGATCATCACCGCCGCCAGCAGCGCCACCAGAATGCGCGTCAGGCTTGCGCCCAGATGCTGCCAGAGCGTGGCATCCATAAACCCCTGCGGCCCGGCGATGGCAATAAGTTTGGCCAGCACCTGTCCCGGCGGCGGCAGAAACAGCGGGCTGATCCACTGCAGTGCCGCCACCAGCCACCACACCGCCAGTAACACCAGCAGCGTCCCGACGCTCAACGTGAGCTGGCGGGAGAACGGCCAGCGCAGCGCCTGACGCGTGCGGCGCGTTTTTTCACTGAATACGATGCTCATGAGAAAGCCTCCCGTTGGTCAAACACGCGGCTTAGGATGTACTCACGCTGGTCGATAAACTGCGGATCGGATTTGATGCTGCGCACGGGTTCTCCGGCGACATAACGGCGCGCGAACTCGAGCGGCAAGCGTTCCACCACGCGCCCCGGCCCCGGCGATAACAGCACCAGCTCGGTCGCCATAAACACCGCTTCTTCGATGTCGTGGGTGATCAACAGGACCTGCTTGCCCGTCTCATGCCAGAGACGCAACAGCAGGGTTTGCATCTGCTCGCGGGTAAAAGCGTCCAGCGCGCCGAACGGCTCGTCCAGCAGCAACAGCTGCGGGTTTGCCGCCAGCGCACGGGCAATGCCGACACGCTGGCGCTGACCGCCGGAAAGCTGCCAGATAAAGCGTTTTTCCGCCCCTTCGAGACCCACTTTTTTCAGCATCTGCCGTGCCGTTTCCAGCCGCTGTTCGCGGTTCACCCCCGCAAGCTGTAGCCCAAACGCCACGTTTTCCTGCACGTTGCGCCAGGGGAGCAAACCTTCATTCTGGAAAACCACGCCGCGCTCGGCGCCGGGGCCTTCCACCTTTTTGCCTTCCAGTTGGATGGTGCCACGCTGATAAGGGACAAAACCGGCAATCAGATTCAGTAGCGTGGTTTTCCCACACCCGGAGGGGCCCAGCACCACCAGCAGTTCACCGCTGGCCAGCGTCAGGTTGATCTCCTCCAGCGCGGGTTTGCCGCCGTAATCGGCATACAGGTTCGTTATGCTCAGCATGGCGGACTCCTTATTTCACAAAGCGGTCGGTGACGTACTGGCTGTAATCCGCCGCTACCGCGGGCACTTTGCCCTGCGCTTTCAGGAAGGTGGCGGTATCGACAATCGCTTTGTTCACCGGCCCGGTCAGCTGCTGCACCTGCTGCGCAGGGGTCAGGTAGGTATTGCCTTTCACCAGCCCCGGCACGTCCGCTTCCGGCACGCCGCTCAGTCGGGCGAGTTTTTCCAGATTGGCGGGCTGCTTCAGCCATTCATCGGGGTTACTGATATAGGGCTGTTGGGCGTCGAGGGCGCTTTTGGCAAAGGCTTTCACCACCTCGGGATGTTTCTCAGCAAAGTCTTTGCGCACGACCCACACGTCGAGCGTCGGCGCGCCCCACTGGCCCACCTTTTCGGAGTCGGTCAGCACGGTGCCGTCTTTTTCCAGTTCGTTCACGGCTGGGGCCCAGACATAGGCTCCGTCAATATCCCCACGCTGCCAGGCCGCGATTATCGCGGGTGGCTGGAGATTAAGAATCTGAACCTGCCCCGGCTTGATGCCCCAGTGTTTGAGCGCCGCCAGCAGGCTGTAGTGGGTGGTAGAGATAAACGGCACGGCGATGCGCTTGCCGATCAGGTCTTCCGGTTTGGTGATGTTTTTCTTCACCACCAGCGCTTCAGAGTTACCGAGCTGCGAGGCGAGCAGGAACACCTCAATCGGCACCTGCTGGCTGGCCGCGACCGCCAGCGGGCTGGATCCGATATTGCCGATCTGCACGTCGCCGGAGGCTAACGCACGCACGACGGACGCCCCGCTGTCGAACTTGCGCCAGTCGACGTTCGCGCCGCTCGCTTTGGCAAAGGTGTTATCCGCCTGCGCAACTTTCGCCGGTTCCGCAGAGGTTTGATACGCGACGGTGACGTCTACCGCCTGCGCCTGAAAGGCCCACAGCGCCAGCGCGCCGAGAAGTGTGATTCGCGATGAAATTGCCATAGTATCTGCTCCCCTTGTTGTTATGAGGGCAGTATTTCCGGCGCGGGAATTTTGATAAAGGAATTAAAACGCATCGCTCATAACGATTCGTTTTTAGATAAAAAGTGGGAAAGGATAGTCAGTATTGTGCGATTCGTTTTTACCCTCTCCCTGTGGGCTGATGTATCCGCGCAACTAAATGCGAGCAGTGAACAATTCCCTCGCCCCTTCGGGGAGAGGGTTAGGGTGAGGGGAACATACGGCGGCAGTGGTCATTCCGTTCACTTTATGTTCCTTGCCACTCTGTGACGGCATGACCGGTGAACGTGCCAGGGTGGCTCAATCGCCACCACCCTGGCGACCCGGGCTCCCGGCGGTAAATCGCCGCTTCGCGGTGCCCTCAGCTTATTCCTTCAGGCTATCGGGTCGGGCATGAGCCTGCATCCCTGCAGGCCACGCCCTCTCGGCGCATCCCTGCGCCTCGCCCCGGCCTTACGGAAACGCTTCGGCGATTTACAGCCGGACCATTGCATCGCTGTAAGTTAGTCATTTCACTTTATAAAATTGAATGGCTTCTGGTTTAAAAATTTACACGGAAACCCTCAGATGTAGGCCGGGTAAGGCGTAGCCGCCACCCGGCAGAGAAGTCAGCGCTTTGCGTTTAGCTCAGCAATATCCTTCGGTGTGGTGCGACAGCATCCACCGATTAATTTCGCTCCAGCCGCCAGCCACTGTGGCAAATAGCCCGCCAGCGTCTCGCACGCTTCGCCGTGGTGGTGCCAGGTTTTAGTCACCGCATCATAGTGCTCGCCCGAGTTCGGGTAGACCACCAGCGGCAGCGCCGTCAGGCTTTGCAGATGTTTCAACGCCGCGGTAGTGTTTTCCAGGGCGATGCAGTTGATGCCCAGCGCGACAATGTGCGGGGAGTTTGCCAGCACGTCGACCACCTCACGCAGCGGCGTGCCGTCGCTCAGGTGCTCGCTATCACGCAGGGTAAACGAGAACCACGCCCGGGCGCGAGGATACTCCGCCAGAAGCGCCGCCAGCGCCTTAATTTCTCCAAACGAAGGCAGCGTTTCGCAGGCCAGCAGGTCCGCCCCCGCATCCAGCAGCGCTTCCACGCGCGGGCGGTGGAAGGCGGTAAACGCCTCGGCGCTGCGCACGTAGTCGCCGCGATATTCCGAACCATCCGCCAGATACGCGCCGTACGGGCCCACGGAGCCTGCCACCAGCAGCGTACCTGCGTGCGGGTTTTCAGCCAGATACGCTTCGCGCGCCTTACGCGCCAGTTCTACGCTTTTGCCAATCAACGCCCGGGACTGTGCCTCGTCCAGCCCGCGTGCCGCGAAGCCCGCGGGCGTGGCCTGGTAGCTGGCAGTGATCGCCACCTGCGCCCCTGCTCGGTAATAATCAAGATGCACTTCGCGGATAAGTTCCGGGTTTTCTACCAGCACTTTGGCAGACCAGAGGCTGTCTGCAAGGTTACACCCGCGCGCTTCCAGCTCCGTTGCCATCGCCCCATCCAGCACCACAAACGGCTGTTTTTCGAGAAGGGCGGTAAGCGGATTATTCTGCGACATGTTCAGGCTCCTGCGATGTCATATTTCGGGTCAGGTAGTACGCACCATAACACAGGGCGACAAACGGAAGCCCGCAATAAAGGGCAATACGCTGGCTCGGGTCAAACCACAGGCCGACACAGGCAACCACGCAGAGAATAAAACCGAGTGCCGGCACCAGCGGATACCACGGCGCGCGATACTGCAACGCAGAGAGCGGCTGGCCGGACTGCAGATGTCGGCGACGGAAAACGAAGTGCGACGCGCAGATGCTGATCCAGACCGCCACCACCGCAAAGCCGGAAATGGCCGAGAGCGCGACAAACACCGTGTCCGGGGCGATAACGCTTGAGAACAGCGCCAGCACGCCACCGAGCATGGAAACCGAAAGCGCCGTCAACGGCACGCCATTTTTGTTCACCCGGGCAAAGCAGCGCGGCAACGTTTTTTCGTTAGAGAGCGACCACAGCATGCGCCCGGAGGCATACAACCCGGAGTTGGCCGCCGAGAGGATTGCCGTCAGGATCACGAAGTTAAAGATATCTGCCGCGTAAGGAATACCGACCTTCTCAAACACCAGCACGAACGGGCTCTTTTCCACGCCCGCCTGCTGCATCGGGATCAGCGCCGCCAGTACAAACACGGTGCCGATAAAGAAGATAATCAGCCGCGCGATGGTGGTGCGGATTGCGACCGGAATGACCTTGTGCGGGTTTTGGGTTTCACCCGCCGCGATACCAATGAGTTCAGTGCCGGAGAAGGCAAAGTTCACCGCCACCATGGTCATCAGGATCGGCAGGCCGCCGTGCGGGAACCAGCCCTCAGCGGTAATGTTGCTTAACCCCGGCGCAGGTGAACCGTCCTGCATCGGGATAAAGCCAAAGACCGCCGCCCCGCCGAGGATAATAAAGGCGATGATGGTGATAACCTTCACCAGCGAGAACCAGAATTCGCCTTCAGCAAAGAAGCGCGTGGAGATGACGTTAAGGCCAAAAATCACCACGCAGAAGACCACGCACCACGTCCAGACGGGCACCTGCGGGAACCAGTACTGCATGCAGAACCCGGCGGCGGTAAAGCTCGACCCGAGCGCCACCGTCCAGGTGAGCCAGTAGAGCCACGCCACGGTGTAGCCCGTCGCCGGGCCAAGATAACGGGCGGCATAAACGTGGAACGCGCCGGTTTCCGGCATCGCCACGGAAAGTTCACCAAGACACTGCATCACCAGCCAGACCACCAGCGCGCCAATCAGGTATGCCAGCAGCGTGCCCGCCGCCCCGGTCGTGGAAATGATATAGCCCGTATTAAAAAATAACCCAGTCCCAATCACGCCGCCCAGCGAGAGCATAATCAGGTGGCGTGTTTTCATGGTGCGCTTCAGCTGCCCATTTTCTTGTTGTGTTTGCATATTACCTTCTATACGTATGGACATCTAAACATCCAAAGAAGGTGTTATACCGCGATTGTTAATAAAAAGCTAGATGACCAGACGCAAACGAGCGCGCCGCGCACTGAGTCTGGGGTGGGATGTCAGGATGACATAGAGAAAAGGACGCCAGGCCATAAGCACCTCCGCAAGCTGATATGTACATCATGGCGTGGGAAGAGACTATCTTCGGTCAGTCGAAAGTGGGATCCGTGAAGAGTGGATTCATACCGCAACACTGTCCACAGAACAGGTAAGGTGCAAAGGTTGGTAATTCTCACAATCAGTTCTATAGTCGAACAGTTTCTTAGTAACCAGGAATGACTGATGCGCTTTAACGGACTGACCAAAGGTTTCTTTATTTTCATCCTCGCCCTTGTGACCTGGGCCTTCTTCGACGTGCTGTCGCCCTACTTCTCCGCAATACTGTGGGCCGCTATTCTGACCGTGATTTTTAACCCGGTAAAAAACAAGCTGCGCACCGCGCTGGGGGATCGCAACGGGCTGGCCTCGCTGCTGACCATCGGCATTATCTGCCTGATCGTCTTTATTCCGCTGATGGTGATCCTCTCCTCACTCGCCATTGAGCTGAACGTGGTGTACACGAAGCTTCAGGAGAACAACACGCAGTTCCCGGAAGTGGTGGCGAGCATCTTTAACCACCTGCCGGACTGGGCCAGCGGCTTCCTCGCGGATCACAACCTGAACAACGCGGCGCAGATCCAGAAAAAACTCTCTGATGTTGCGCTGCAGGGCGGGCAGTATCTTGCGGGTAGCGCGTTTCTGATCGGCAAAGGTACGTTTGGCTTTGCGATTAGCTTCGGCATCATGCTTTATCTGCTGTTCTTCCTGCTGAAAGACGGACCGTATCTGGTGCGCCAGATCCTCGACTCCCTGCCCCTGTCTGATTTCGCCAAACAACACCTGTTCGCCAAATTTGTCGGCGTATCGCGTGCCACGGTAAAAGGCACGGCGGCGGTGGCGGTGGTCCAGGGCATACTCGGCGGGATTGCGTTTGCCATTGTGGGCCTCGACGGCAGCGTCCTCTGGGGCGCGCTGATGGCTTTCCTCTCGCTGGTACCTGCCATCGGTTCGGCGATTGTCTGGGTCCCTGCCGCCATCTTCCTGTTCGCCACGCACCAGATCTGGCAGGGGCTGTTCATTGTCGGCTTCTTTGTGATTGTCGTCGGACTGGTGGACAACATCCTGCGACCGCTGCTGGTGGGTAAAGACACCAAAATGCCGGACTATCTGATACTGATCTCCACCCTCGGCGGCATGGAGCTGTACGGCATTAATGGCTTTGTCATTGGGCCGCTGATTGCCGCGCTGTTTATCGCCTGCTGGAACCTCTTCTCCGGCCGCGACCACGAAGGAAATGCTGAAGAGCTGGATGCCGATTTCATTGAAGAGGGAAAAAACCCTCCAGATTTGTAAGGATGTGACGATATAGACCCCACCAGGCGGCACTGTGCCGCCTTTTTTTCGCCATAAATCAGCCGTTTTCTATAATCTGAAGAACGCCATCCTCTTCATGTTGTAAAAGGATCACCAGGTGCGAATCGCGACAATTACTAACTGGGCCTATGGTGCCACGGTCTGCCTGACCATTGCGTCCGGCATTATCATGCTGCTGGCTTCCGGCGCCGACACCGCGGAACGTCAGGCCATTGAACAGCGTCAACGTTTTGATGAGCTGACGGAAAATATTGAAACTGATGCCTGGGTACAGTCCGATTTAGCGCGCCTGTACGTCGTCAAAAAAGATCCTCAAATTCTCAAAGAGTATAACCAGTCAGAGAATAGCCTGAAGCACATCGAGCTGAAGCTGGAAAAACTGCAGGACGCTGGCGCATCGGATGACGAGCTTGCCCTGCTGCATGAAGGCTTAAAGATTGTTGATGAGCTGCAGGACGAACAGCAAATGGCCCTGGCGAACACGGCGCGGGGTGAAGACGCTCAGGCCATCGCCCTGCTCTATGGTGCCTCTTATGAGCAAGAGCTTGAGCGCGCCCAGAACCAGATCGATCACTTTCGCCAGATACTCGACAAACGTGTGATCACGTCCGTACGGGAGGCGACAAAAAAATCGAAAGCGCTGCGAACGACCTCTGAGTTGATGGTTGGCCTCACCGCCCTGCTGTTCCTGTTTGTGCTTGGCTTTATATTAAAACGCCGCGTGCTGCGTCCGGTCGTGCGCCTGAGCGACGTGGTGCACCGCCTGGCATCACAGGACTACGCGGTGGAAACGCCCAACTTCAACCAGATTGATGAGATCGGCGATATGGCGCAGGCCATCCGCATCTTCCGTGAAAACGGCCTTGCGCGCCAGCGTCTGGAAAAAGAGCGCGATGCCGACTGGGCCATCCGCGAGCTGCTGGCGCGCATGACCCAGAGGCTGCAGGGATGTGAGAACGTAAACGATGTGATTAACGTGGCGGAGCTGTTCGCGCCCAATATTGCACCGGGGATCCCTGGCCGACTCTACGTTCTCGACCGGGATCCGTGGCAGATGCGCTGCGTCGCGCAATGGCTTGCGCCGGTGGGTGACGAGACAACGTTCCACCCTGACGAGTGCTGGGCCGTGCGTCGTGGTCAGAGCCATCCGCCGGTCAACGGTGAGCCGGATATCGCCTGCTATCACCTGCAGGAAGAGACGGCGAACAGCGCGCTGTGCGTGCCGCTTATCGCCCAGGGGGAAGCCATTGGCTTGCTCTCTTTCCAGAACATCAACGCGGACAATGTCCCTTCCCGCCCGTATCTTGAACTGATGGCTGAGGCGCTCGGACTGGCGCTGGCGAACCAACGTCTGCGCGACGCGTTACTGGAAAAAGCCCTGTTTGACCCGCTCACCGGCCTGCGTAATCGCCATCATCTGGAAGACACCCTGCACACCCAGATGGCACAAGCCATGCGTAACGATGAACCGGTTAGCTGCCTGATGATCGACATCGATCACTTCAAGAGCATTAATGACCGTTTCGGCCATGAGGCCGGAGACCTGGTCATTAAAAGCGTGGCGCTGATTGTTCAGCGAGCCGGGCATGACAGCGGGCTGGCCTTTCGCTTCGGGGGGGAGGAGTTTCTGGTACTGCTTCCCGGCGCCGGAGAAGCAGAAGCGCATGCCTGTGCGCAGAAGATTTATGACGGTGTGCGTGCGCTGTCGCTGCGTTACGGCCTCTCAGAGATTGGGCCGGTGGATGTCTCGATTGGTATTGCCAGCTATCCAGAGCATGCCCAGAGCGACAACCTGCTGCGCGCCGCGGATGTCGCCTTATACCGGGCGAAAGAGCTGGGCCGGGCGCGGATTGTGAGTTTTGGGATGCTGGAAGCGGGTTAAGGATAGACTCTTATTCATAACTCATGATGTTCATGACATTGTTCTGACGCCAGAAGATCAATCATGGCCCGTGTGGCTGCTGACTGGCGTCGATGGGGCGCATAGATGAGCGAGAAAGGTCGCGATCGTCCACGAAGTTGCGGAAGTATCTCAACTAACTGGCCGCGCTGTATCTTCTCGCGGACAATGAATTCGTAGCTCTGACAGACCCCTATTCCATGTTCAGCCAGCGAAACCACGCCAAGGACATCATCTGAAATCTCGATGGTTGAATCTGGCTGCCAGTCAACATCCCGCTCATCCACGCGAAATACCCAGGGCGCAATACGGCCGGTACGCGGCATAATAAAAGGCAGGCACATATGCTGCCGCAGTTCATCGAGCGTCTGCGGCATTCCCATGCGATGAAGGTAAGCGGGTGAAGCAACCAACAGCAGTGCCGCATCCTGCAATTTACGCGCGACGAATCCACTGTCAGGCATTTGACCCAGGCGAATAGCCAGGTCGAATCCCTCAGCGATCAGGTCGACATTGCGATTGGTAATGTTCAGCTCCACCTGAACGCGCGGAAACTGTTGGGAAAAGCGGGCCAGCAAGGGCGGCAGACAATAATGCCCATAGGTGGTCGGGACGCTGATCCGTACCCGGCCAGTCAGATCCCCCTCCTGCCCCCGGCCATCGCGTTCGGCGTCATCAAGCAGGGAAAAAGCAGAACGCGCCTGCTCAAGATAAATCCGTCCGGCTTCCGTTAGCCCCACACGACGTGTGGTGCGTTGCAATAGCTGTCGTCCAAGACGCACTTCAAGGCGGGAGACCGCACGACTCAACACTGAGGGCGTGGTTGAAAGGGCGACCGCTGCAGCGGTAAAGGAGCCATGTTCAACAACAGTAATGAAGACCTCAACATCGCCGAGATAATCGAATTTTCTGCTCATCTTGCTCTTTCAGGAACAAATGTTTTTCATTTTCGCTAATTTATCTCCGTTTGAGCGATGAGTAAAGTAGCCGCACTTGTTACCAAAAAGGCAAAAACGATGGATCTTCAACTCAACGGTAAGACAGCACTTGTTACAGGGGCCACCGCAGGCATTGGGCTGGCTATCGCCAGTACCCTTGCGCGCGAAGGTGTTGCCGTCACGATTACCGGACGCGATCGGGAAAAACTGCACAATGCGGTAGCGAAAATTGCTCAGGCAGCTCCCCAGGCCCGGATATCAGCCATTGTCGCCGATCTGGCTAACGCTGAAGGTGCAGAAGCGCTGATTAAGGCCTGTACGGATACCGATATTCTTATCAATAACCTGGGTTTTTATGAAGCCACCCCTTTCGCTGATATCACCGACGAGGAATGGCTACGCATGTTCAACATTAACGTGATGTCAGGCGTTCGTCTTTCACGGCATTACTTCCCACGCATGCTAGCACGCAACTGGGGCCGGGTGATTTTTATGTCCAGCGAAGTTGGCGCTTTCACTCCGCCAGACATGGTGCATTACGGCGTCAGTAAATCAGCTCAACTCGCCGTATCGCGAGGAATGGCAGAGCTGACGAAGGGTACCGGCGTAACGGTCAACAGCGTACTGCCATCGGCAACCCGCTCTGACGGAATCATTGATTACCTGCGCCAGACAGCGCCTGAACCTGGCATGACAGACCAGCAGATTGAAGCGCATTTCTTCCAGACCTACCGCCCCAGTTCCCTGATCGCGCGAATGATCGAGGCTGACGAGATAGCCGCTATGGTCGCGCTACTGGCAAGCCCACTCGGCGCGGCATCAAACGGGGCTGCGGTACGCGTCGAAGGCGGAACGTTCCGCTCCATTCTTTGATACCGCATTAAGAAACCGCGTCTTACTCACATCACCGGAGCATGTATGTCCTACCGTATCGGTACTTTCCCCGCCATTGCAATGGCGGCATTGTTCTCTTTCGCAAGCTGCGCCAGCGCGGCGGATCAGATGCCTCTTGAGCACTGGCGCAGCTACTCAGGCGTAAGCTGGGATAAACCTGAAAACGTGCAAATGCCAGCCGTGTTTTCCGGGTCGGTGAATGCCCCCTTAGCAGGCATTCACTTTGATGCAAAGGGCCGGGCCTTTGTCAGTACGCCCCGACTGATTTCAGCCAGCGCCCCCGCCACGTTGAATATTCTCGACACCGATCCTCAGTCCGGACCCGCGCGCCTGACAGCATTTCCGTCCCGCGAGCGTAATGCGGTTGATTCCGCTCCCGATCAGAACCTGCGCAACGTGCTCGGCTTTTATGTTGATCGTAAAAACGGCTGGTTATGGGCGCTGGATATGGGGTTCATCGCGGGAGAAACGGAATCCCCTTCAGGCTCGCAGAAATTGGTCGTACTGGATCTCGACTCGGGCCGAACGGTTAAACGTATCCCCCTGGACGGCGTGGCCGACCGTAAGGCAAGTTTCCTTAATGATGTCGTTGTCGATGAGAATCATCGTATCGCATACATTTCCGACAGCGGGTCGCGCAGTGCGCCTGAAAACCGTGTCGGCCTGATCGTCGTGGATTTCGCCACCGGCACAGCCCGACGCGTGCTGAATAGTCACCCTGCCCTGCAGATTGAACCGGGGGTAAACGTCATTTCCCATGGCGCGGAGGTATGGCCAGGTAAACCGCTATTGATTGGTATCAACGGCATTGCGCTGTCTCCCGATGCAGAAACATTGTACTGGACGGTGACGACGGGAACACATGCATACGCGGTGCCCACTGCCGTGCTGAAGCAACATGATTCAACTGATGCGCAGATTGCCGCTCAAATTCAGAATCTGGGCACGGTGGGAGGTAATACTGACGGTTTGGTGACCGATGCAAAAGGCTACCTCTATATTACAGATGTCACCCATAACGGCATTGTCAGATATGATCCGAAGACCCGTAAAATGTTACTTATTGCTGCAAATGAAGCCATAAAGTGGCCAGACACACCGGCTATTCGCCCGGACGGTGACCTGATCTTCACATCAAGTAGCCTTAATGACCACTTCGCTGGAATGGTCAAACCAGGCCATGAACGGTACGATCTGTGGCGCTTGCGACAGGACACGAACCCGCCGATGAACACTCGCTAATATGGCTGCGCCACCCCATGGGTGGCGCTTTTTTAGCTGTGATGGGCAGGTAAAATCTGTGTCGTGAGAAAATAACGCTTATTTAAAACGATTATTTTTTAAACGCAAAAGAGCTTATTCAAGTAACGTTAGTTTGTCTCAAAATTTCAGTAGCACCATCCACAAATCAAACACCCTACCCCAAAACCACCCAACCCATTGTTTTTAATTGTTTTTACTAAACTAAACGTGCAGTAACAACCGCTACTCAACAAAATATGTAAACTACTGTGATAACTAAATTATAATTCATATACTTCGTTAAAAAAGTGGGGGTCAAAATGAGATTAACCTTAATGCTGTTGTGCTGTCTGGTGCCAACTTTAGCCTGGGCAGGTGAACTGCCAAAACCTGTTGGAAAACCTATTTTGACGATTTACGGTAATATAGAAAATACCAACGAAGAGGGAAAAGCAGTGTTTGATCTCGCCAGCCTTGAAAAACTAGGGATGGTGAGTTTCGAGACGACATCGCCCTGGTATAACGGACGTACAAAGTTTGAGGGTGTCCCTATGAGAAAACTCATGGATTATGTGGGGGCAAAGGGTACTAACGTTAACGTCATTGCGCTCAATGATTACTCTACCGTCATCCCTCTTAGCGACTTCAAAAAATACAACGCCATACTTGCCTTAAAGGTCAATGGCGAATATATGCGCATCCGCGACAAAGGCCCGTCGTTCATTGTTTACCCTTATGACAGTCTTCCTGAGTTGAATAATCAAATTTATTATTCGCGTTCAGCATGGCAGGTTAGCAAAATGAAGATTGAGTAGCAGTTCAGGAGAACATAATGAACAGGATACTGGTTGGTATCATTTTTTCTCTTTTTATCACGACAGGATATATTGCATTCCTTGTTTACGATCGACAGCAGGAGTTGCAAAAACTGACTCAATACACCGAGTCCTGGTCCGTGGCTCAACTGGTATCAGAGTATTACCGATTTGAATCATGGCTTGGTCTATACGCAACCGATACCGATGACGTTACGATAGACCAGGTCCGCATGCGTCTTGAAATTATGCTAAGCCAGAGCGATTTAATGAACGGCGGGGATTTAGGTCGCTATATTGACAGCGATAAAATGCACCAGGAACTCGCTTCGCGTTTAGAGAAAATACTGGCGTATCTGGATGGCAATCTCGAAAAAATGAGCCATCCGGAGTTACAGGCATACCTGAAAAATATGCATATGCTTGATGCGCCGCTCAGCCAACTTTCGGCCACGGCATTAACAAAAGATATTAATACAGTTAATGAATCAAACAGAAAAATCCAAATCCTGTATTATATCTACTCCGCACTTTCATTACTTCTGGTGATATTAAGCTTTATTCTGGGCTTTTTAATGATCTACCAGAATAAAAACATTCTCAAAGCCCACATGCAGGTTAAAAGCCTGGCTGACGAACTACAGATATCAAAAGAAACGCTGCAGATTCAGAACGCGAAGCTGGAGTATGATGTTTATCATGATTCCCTGACCGGTATGAAAAACCGCCTTTTCTTCTGGGACGATCTCAACAAAATTAATCTTCAGGCGGATAAAAACCATATCCCCGTCACGGTGATGTTGTTTGATTTAGACAGGTTTAAAGAGGTCAACGATACCTATGGTCATGATGCCGGAGATTTACTGCTGAACCAGGTCTCCCGCCGCCTTACCTCAATGAGCAGCGCGACGGATACGTTTTACCGTTTGGGTGGCGACGAGTTTGCCCTTCTCTCCAGCGGCCTGACGGAAAGCGCTGCGGTTTCACGCGCCAAAGAGATCAGCGATCATATCAGCCAGCCCTATACGATTAATAACCAGCTGATAAAAATTGCCACCTGCGTGGGTATTGTTTTATCGGATAACGAACGACGCTCTGATTATCTTTACAAGTTTGCCGATCTCGCCCTCTACGAAGCCAAAAAAGAGGGCTCGCAGCAGATAAAAGTCTTCCGTCAGTGGATGCTGCAAAAACTGCAGGAAAGCAGAACACTTGAACATGATATGGCGCTGGCGCTCGATCACCATGAATTTGTTGTGTATTACCAGCCTATTGTCGATGCATTCAGCAATGATATTTACGGCTATGAAGCGCTTATTCGCTGGATACACCCGCAGAAGGGAATACTGTCGCCGGATTACTTTATCTCTGTCGCTGAAAAAACAGGGATGATCAATGAGATCGGTAAAAATGTGCTTGAGCTTGCCTGCCGGGAGGCCGTTTCCTGGGCGGTTCCGGCACGGATCTCGGTGAACGTCTCGCCTGTTCAGTTAGGCACAAAATCCTTTACGGCGATGGTGCAGTCTATTCTGAAAGAGACTGGGCTACCGGCCAATCGCCTTGAGTTAGAAGTCACCGAGTCTTCACTCTTCAGTGACAGCAACACGCCAGTCACTATTCTCAAAAAGCTCAGATCGCTGGGGGTAAGAATTTCGATCGATGATTTCGGTACCGGGTATTCATCGCTCTCACGGCTCAGTGAACTCAACTTTGATAAAATCAAAATAGATAAATCCTTTGTGAATCCCATCTCCACGCAAGATGATGCGCTGAATATCGTTAAGCTGATCGCCGGTATGGCGAAGAGTCTTAATATGAGGGTCATTGCAGAAGGTGTCGAAACCGAAGCTCAGCTTGAACGTCTTCAGGCGCTTGGCTGCGACCTCGTGCAGGGCTATCTGTTCGGAAAACCGCAGGCTGAAGTCGACAAAAAAATAAAAAGCGGTGCAGCGTGATCCCACCGGGATCACACTTTTCAGCCGTGGGTATTCACATCCCCTCACCAGCTGTTACCATTCACCCCGTAAATACCTTTCAACTCAACCCGAGGCTTTGATGCTGGAGAATGTCATCATCCGATAATCAGCTCCCCGACCTTTCAGGCCGGACTGATTATCAATGCGCCGAAATCGAATGCGGGCACCGCTGTGTGTTTGCACGTTTTGCACATGATGATTAAACAGGTTTTCCAGTATGAATTTATCCCGTCAGGAACAACGTACCTTACATGTTCTCGCCAAAGGTGGCCGTATTGTGCACGTCCGCGATACGTCCGGCCGCGTCACCGCCGTGGAATGCTACAGCCGCGAAGGGCTCCTGCTGTCTGATTGCACGCTCGCCGTCTTTAAAAAACTCAAAACTAAAAAGCTGATCAAATCCGTTAAGGGTCAGCCCTACCGCATCAATACCACCGGGCTGAACAACGTTCGTGCTCAGCCTGACAATCGTTAAGGAGAGGAATATGGATATCCCACGTATTTTTACCGTCAGCGAAAGCGAACACCGCATTCATAACCCCTTTACGCCAGAAAAGTACGCCACGCTGGGCCGCGTGTTACGCATGAAGCCAGACACGCGCATTCTCGATCTCGGCAGCGGCTCGGGAGAGATGCTTTGCACCTGGGCACGTGACCACGGGATTACCGGCACCGGCATCGACATGAGCCCGCTCTTTACTACGCAGGCCAAACTGCGCGCAGAGGAACTGGGCGTTGCCGAACACGTTCAATTTTTTCATAACGACGCGGCAGGTTACGTTGCGGATGAAAAATGTGACGTGGCGGCGTGTATTGGCGCCACATGGATTGCAGGTGGCGTCGCCGGAACGATGAGCCTGCTGGCACAAAGCCTTAAGCGCGGGGGAATCATGCTCATCGGCGAACCTTACTGGCGGCGGCTTCCCGCAACGGATGAGGTGGCTCGGGCCTGTGGCGCCTCGTCCATCGCAGACTTTCTCACCCTGCCCGACCTCGTCGCCTCTTTCGATCAGCAAGGCTATGACCTGGTGGAAATGGTGCTGGCCGACCAGGAAGGCTGGGACCGATACGAAGCCGCGAAATGGATGACGCTGCGTCGCTGGCTGGAGCAACACCCTGACGATGACTTTGCGCAGGAGGTGCGAGCGGAGCTGAAAAGTGCGCCTGAACGCCATGTGACCTACACGCGGGAATACCTCGGCTGGGGCGTGTTTGCGTTAATGGCACGACAGGAGGACGTTTGCGGTACCGCCTAAAGAGGAAACCGGATATCTGATTAACTTACCCGGTATCTGCGATAAATTGACCCGAACCGCGCATTTACCCTACGATCGCCCGGTAGCGCTTCGCTTACCGGGCGGAAAGGATGGAGATATTCAGGATTCCACCTCAGCCAACCAGCCTCCCACAGCAAGGTTAAACTCCTCCACCGCGTCACAAAGCGCTGACCACAGGGCATGCAGGTGTTCCAGAGCCTGTTCCGGACAAAGACAGGCCATCTCAAGTTCACGACTCGCCCGTTCAATCCGTCTCGCGCCACAAATTTTCGCGGCTCCCGACAGACGATGCATGCAAGCGGCCAGCTCCGGCCAGTCCTGCAGCTCAACCAGGTCTGCCGCATAGCGCAGATCGTCATTATTCGTTTGAACGGTTACCCGCAGCAACTCTCCCAGCATCTGCTCATCAAAGCTGCTGAGCGCCTCCAGCTTCGGGTAATCCACCACTCGGGAGAGAGAAACGGCCTCCCCCCTGGGCGCAGCAATGTTTTTCATCACGTCATTCAACAACGTTTTGAGCTGGGACATCGGAAGAGGTTTGAACAGGCAGTCGTCCATTCCGGCTGCGAGGCATCTGGCCCGCTCTTCAGGCCAGGCATTGGCCGTTAGACCGAGGATGATCAAGGCGTCACCGGCACGTTCCCGCAGCAGACGCGTCAATGCCAGACCATCCATCCCCGGCATACTGCAGTCGGTAATAACCACATCAAATCGCGTATCCTGAAACAATTCCCAGGCCTCCAGGCCATTCTGCGCCTCCTTGACATGGTGACCAAGATGCATGAGCTGACGGCGTAACAGCATCCGGTTCGCTGGATGATCGTCCACCGCCAGAATGCTCAGAGGACGATGAGGAACCGCTATTGGTTCGACATCTGCCTCCGTTGGACTGACGGGGTTGTCCCGCTGCTGGACTGACACCGTAAAACTGACCTGCGTTCCCTTACCTTTCTCACTCGCGATGGTAATACTGCCGCCCATCATCGTGACCAGCTGCGCGCAAATCGCCAGTCCCAGCCCGGAACCACTCTGGACGGCACCATCCCTCGCCTGGACCCAGGGATCGAAGATATTCTTTTGCTCTTCCGCGGAAATCCCTCGCCCCGTATCCGAAACGCTAATGTGCAGAAGATAGTTAGCCGGGGCCGTTTCACCGTTAAAAAGGGTCATTTCAACGGTGATGCAACCTTTCTCGGTGAATTTAATGGCGTTACTCACCAGGTTTGAGAGCACCTGTCTGAACCGCAGCGGATCGAGAAAAATCTCCTCTGGCAACTCTGGAGGCACCACATATTGCAGACGTAACGCTTTCTGCCTCGCCAGGCCCTCGAAGACCCGCACCACCGGCGGCAGAAGATCCGCCGTTCGGACCCACTGCGGAGTTAATTCAAGTCGACCTGATTCAATCCGGGCCATATCCAGAATATCCCCGATAAGCCCCATTAAGGAGCGGGCAGATTCACAGGCAACCCTGACGGGATCGTCATCTTCCCATGTTTTATCTGCGGCGTTGACCGTCAGTTCAAGCAGCCCAATGATGGCGCTTACTGGCGTCCGTATTTCATGACTCATGGTTGCCAGAAACGTACTTTTTGCGCGGTTAGCCTGTTCGGCGCGTTCCGTTTCTTCTGAAAGCGCACGGGTCAGCGTTTCGTTATAGGCCAGCTGAGACTGAAGATCCTGCTGAGCCAGCTGACGGGCGCCAATTTCGCGCCGCAGGTAATAGATCCAGATAAGTGAGGTCAGAATGACAATCCCGGCCACCCCGGAAACCAGCCAGAAGCGGGTTCTGTATAGCTCCCACGTATTGAGTCTGACATCGGGTCGCGTCTGCCATTTATCGATCACATGAGTGATATCCGCCGGGGAGATATTCTCCAGTGACTTGTTAAGGATGCTAAGAAGTTCGGGCTGATCCCGCGAAACTGCAAACGCAACTTTTGCTGTCAGATCGCCTATATGACCGCCAATTTTGAGCCGATCGCGAAAATAACGATCGATCATATAGCTGGCCCCAAACAGCGTATGTATCGCCACGTCTGCCTTACCATCGGCGACATTTTGCATCGCAATCGCGGCGTTTTCGGTTTCGATCAGCACGATCCCCGGGCGGGTGCGCCTGAGTTCAGGGATGAGGGCATTTTTCGTCACGATTGCCACGCGCGTTCCCGGCGGCAGGGCTGCGGTGTAATGTTTGTCCGAGGCCTCTACCCACACAAATGGCGACGTAAAATAGGGTCGGGAAAACCGCAGCTGCTTCGTTCGTTCCTCGCTCTGGCTGACCGCGCCCATGAAGAGCGCCTTTTTACCGGCGATCTGGTCCTCCATCCGACGGATTGAATCCGCCGGAACCGGATCAAAATGCAGGCCGGTACGCAGCCGGACCAGACGTAAAATATCGGCGGTAACCCCGTAAAAATTCCCCTTTGCATCAATCATGGTGAAGGGGGCATAGAGGGCATTAACGGAAACCGGCACCGTGGGATTGTCTGCTAACCACTTTTTCTCTGCTGCGGTAAACGCCACTTGTTCCCTGACGCGCCAGCGTGACGAGCCTTCACTCCACTGCTGCAGAATGACCTCCTTCTGGGTACGGGGTATCGAATCAAGCACCCGTCCCACGGACCGTATCAACGCATGGTCTTCCTTGCGCATGACGAAATGGCTTCCGGTATCACGTTCCGGATAGACCTGCTGAAGCACCAGAAAATGCGGGTAGTGGCGTTCAAGTAAATATGATCCTGTCACCAGGTTACCAATATAAAAGTCGTTTTCACCGAACGCCACGGAGGCCATGGCCCGATCGTCGGTGTCAAAATGGATCAGCCTGGCGCCGGGGAAATGGGCCTCTATCCAGCTGTCGTCGACATACCAGCGCGCGATGGCCAACCGCATCCCGGGTTGATAGTGAAACGGTTTTTCAGGGGATTGTTTTCGGTGGACAAGGACAGGATGATCCCGAATGAAATTCGCTGACGCCACCAGTGCAGCATGAACCCCACGGACCTTTGCCGAGGGATCCACCACGATATCCACCTTTTTCTGGGCCAGTGCAGCATAAGCCGAATCGCGATCCTCAAATGCAACGACGTGGATCCGCACGGCCAGATACTCGCCAAGAAGCGCAATATAGTCTGCAATCATGCCTTCCAGCCGACCGTCTTCCGGAAACAGTGACAGCGGAGGGATCTCAGGCTGCCAGACCGCCATCGTCAGCACTCGTTTTTTCCCTAACCAGCGCCAGTCATCGTTGGTAAGCGTAAATTCTTTTGGCGCGTAGCTCTCCCGGCTAATAATCTGCACATCCGCTGGTTCCAGCGCAAGGCTGCGCAGAGGGGCAAGCACCAGATACAATAAGCCAAGGGTAAAAAGAAATTTTTTCAATGCGTTAGTCCAGATGATGGCGACGCGCAAAATCAACCAATCCAATGGTGTGCGTTATCTCAAGCTTGTGCATCAACCGGGTTTTATAGGTGCTGACGGTTTTGTTGCTGATGAACATTTTGTTGGCGATATCATTGATTTTCATACCGCGCGCGACGTAGCGCAGAACCTGAAGTTCGCGGTTTGACAGGGTTTTGATCACATCACTCTCGCGGACAAAGCTGGCGGGTAACCGGTTGGCCTGACGACGCAGAGGAAAATAGGCGTAGCCGCGTTCTACCGCGTTGACGGCATTTCGAAGTTCATCCAGATTATTCCCTTTCCCGACAAATCCATCCGCACCAAACTGAATACATCGGTTAAGGTAATGTTCATCATCCCGACTCGTCAGTACCAGTAACCTGCCAGGAAATTCTGTTTTACGCAGTTTTTCTATTAACTCCACGCCGCTCAAACCGGGAATATCAAGATCGACCACCACGATTTCGGGCTTTATTTTCTGTATCACCTTAAATGCGTCCGTCCCATCACCACTTTCAGCAATGATGATATGGTTATCTTTTTCGAGCAGCATACGTATAGCCAGACGAACCATAGGATGGTCGTCGACAATGAGGATATTAGCCATATCAGCCTCTTTAATTTCCTTTTATTAAAGGCTGTCATAAAAGCCCAGGTAAAATCAATCCAAAAATCTATTTTTTATTTCATTGTCGCGGATATGTTTTTATTTACTGCTTTTTTTCCGGTTACCCTACGGGGATGACATCTTTTTCCTGACAGATCCGCTTAAATTCTCGACTCAATTATCATGAGAAAACAAATATAACTAATTGATTTTAATTAACTTACAAATCAAAGGAACATTTTCACGACCAGGAGGCTTTCACCGCTTGTAGGCAAAGGACTACAGGTAATGTCGTCTTTGATGACATAAATCAACTCCCAGTCTGAGTGTTTTAATTTACTGCGAGGGTATAGTGGATTACACAAAGCGAGACCAAACAGAAATGCTTTTTGGAATAAGTTTCAAAACTCGACTGTCACGCATAAACAGTATTCCTCATGCGCAATAGATATTTATAGCCTAATAAAAATGGGCAAATCAAATTTCATTGTCATTGTGAAATACATCGCTTTGAAAATACTTTTATTCGCAAACCCAAAAATGCGCTGTTTTTATCACCTGCAAACAGGAAGCTGCTTGCCGTTTTATCAGCATCATCCAGGCGCAATACGTAAACACAGTGTTAATTGTTACTCACTTACAGGAATAAAACCTGATGAAAAAGCAACTTCACTTTATCGCCATCGCGTCAATCATCAGCGGTGCATCACTGACTGCCGCCCACGCTGCTGACGGCACCATTCAGTTTAACGGCGAAATCATCGATGCCGCCTGTACGGTATCGGCATCCAGCGCCAACCAGACGGTCACCTTAGGCCAGATCAGCGAAAACGCCTTCTCAGCCGCGGGTGATACCGCCGGTGCGACCGCTTTCCAGATTGATCTGACGAGCTGCCCGGCAAGCGTGACCTCCGCAGCGGTGAAATTCGACGGAACGCCTTATCAGGGAGACAACAGCGCGCTCGCACTGACGCCGGTGAATGGCGTCGCAACCGGTGTCGGCATCCAGATCCGTAATGCGGACAACACCGTGCTGCCTCTGTTCACCGAATCTCAGCGCGTCACGCTTTCCCAGGCGGGGACCAATACGCTGAAATTTAACGCTGCTTACGTAGCAAAAGCCGCCACAGTGACCGCAGGTCCAGCGAACGCAACCGCCACCTTCAGCGTTGTTTACAACTGATCCAACGGCAGCGCTTTCTGCCGTTATCCGAAAGCCAGCCCCCGGCTGGCTTTTCCCAGAGGAGAAACCACAGTGACATTCAAACTCTCATCCTTACTGGTTGCGGGCATGCTCATCGGGTGCGAAATGGCTCACGCCGGCGTAGTCGTGGGCGGCACGCGCATTATCTATGATGGTGACAAAAAAGAGGCGTCAATCAGCGTAGACAATCCCGACGCCACCCCTTATCTCATTCAGTCCTGGATAGAAAATGAACGCGGTCAGAGCGATAAACAGAGCTTTATCGTGACGCCTCCGCTTTTTCGCCTGGATGGAAGCCAGAAAAATACCCTGCGTATTCTGAAAATGGCCCCAAATTTCGCTGCAGATCGGGAGACGATGTTCTGGATGAATATTAAATCCATCCCCGCAGCCGATCCCAGCCGTTCGGACAATACCCTTCAACTGGCCGTCAATACGCGCCTGAAGTTGATTTATCGCCCGTCAGCCCTGAAGGCTTCCTCACCGGATCAGGCCAGCAACAGCCTGAAATGGACGCGTCAGGGACAGCGCCTGTCGGTAAATAACCCGACCCCCTACTACATCAACTTTCAGTCAATCAGCCTGAACGGACGTCAGCTTGAGAATGTGACCTACGTTGCCCCTCGCGCAACGGCCTTCTTTGACCTTCCGTCTGGTGCTCAGGGCAATCAGGTCGAATGGAAGGTGATCAGTGATTACGGCGCAACTGGCGCTGCTCACAAAGCCTCCCTTTAACGCACCTGTAACGAACCGCTGGAAAGAACCATGTCCCCATTATCACACGCTGCACAAAAACGTCCGGAGTTTCGGCCATCCCTTATGGCCGTGCTAGTCGCCCTCCTTCTGCCTTCCGTTCACGCTGAAGCCAGGGACTACTTTAATCCTGCGCTTTTACAGCAGACAGGTACAGGCGGCACCGTACCTGATCTGTCGGCTTTTGAGAATGGCGGGCAGTTACCGGGTCGTTACCCTGTTGATATCTATCTTAATGACGAACAGGTAGACAGCAGAGAGGTCACCTTTTTCCAGACCTCCGAGAACGGCCTTCAGCCGTGCCTGGATGCGGAAACCCTGGCGGGATATGGCGTTCGTACAGAGTTATTTCCGGGATTACAGCCTGAAGGCGAGCAGTGCGTGGATTTTTCAGCGATTCCGGACAGCGCAGCTGTCTTCGTATTCGGCGCACATCGTCTGAACATTTCGATCCCGCAGGCAGCGGTTAACCCGCGCATTCGTGGCTATGTTTCACCCACGCAGTGGGATGACGGTATTAACGCCGCACTTCTGCATTACAGCTTCAGCGGCGTGAGCCCTCTGACCGGCGAGGGCAGCAGTCAGTATCTCAATCTGCGTCCGGGTCTGAATCTGGGTGCCTGGCGTTTTCGTAACTACACCACCTGGAACCGCCCCGCCAGCAATGATAGTGGCGGCGACAAGTGGAACACCGTCTATACCTATGCTCAGCGCAGCATCGTTCCGCTGAAAAGCCAGTTAACGCTGGGGGACAGCCTGTCCCCGTCTGACGTGTTTGACAGCGTGCCTTTCAGAGGTGCGCAGCTGGCATCCGATGACGAAATGATCCCCGACAGTCAGCGCGGCTACGCGCCGGTCGTGCGCGGCATCGCACGCGGTAACAGTGCGCAGGTCACCATTCGCCAGAACGGTTACGTCATTTACCAGACAACCGTACCGGCCGGGGCATTCGAAATCACGGATATGTACCCTACCGGCGGCAGCGGCGATTTGTACGTCACCATTAAAGAGGCCGACGGCAGTGAGCAGTCGATGGTCGTGCCTTACGCCTCTCTTCCTGTCCTCCAGCGTGAGGGCAGACTGCAGTTCAGCCTGACGGCCGGTCAGTATCGTGCCTATGACAGCAGTATTGAAAAAACGCCCTTTTCACAGGGAACCCTTCTGTACGGCGTGGGTAAAGGGATGACGTTATATGGCGGCGCACAGCTGGCACAACCTTATCGCGCTTTCGCGGCGGGCGTGGGTCAGAACCTGGGGGGGCTGGGGGCGTTATCGGTAGACGTTACGCAGGCGTGGAGTACGCCACAAAACGATAAAGAACAACAGGGACAATCCTGGCGTCTGCGTTACAGCAAAAGTCTGGCGGAAACGGGAACCCACCTTGCGGTTGCAGGGTATCGCTATTCCACCGAGGGGTTTTACGATCTGGCTGATGTCCTGGAAAGCTATCGCGATAAACCCTCTTCCATGCGCACCGAACGCAAGCGTAATCGCGCGGAACTGACCCTGAGCCAGGATTTAGGCGGCGAACGCGGTTATCTGTCCGTTGGGGCAATCAGTGAAGACTACTGGGATAACCGTCGTAAAACGACCTCGTGGAATATGAGTTACAACAACAGCTGGAACGGCATCAGCTACAGCCTTAACTACGCCATGAATCGTAACACTGCGGGCGGGGGTCAATACACAGGCGGAAAAAACAGCGAACGCGATGATGTCCTGTCCCTCAACCTGAGCATTCCTCTGGATAAGTGGCTGGGTAAATCCTTTGCCAGCTACAACGTCAGCAGCAGTCCCGCACGAGGGACCGTCAATACCGTCGGCCTTAACGGTACGGCACTGGAGGATAACAGCCTTAACTGGAACCTGACGCAAAGCCATGCATCGCAGGAGCAGTCTAACAGCGGCTACGGAAGCGTTAACTATCGGGGGACTTATGGCGAGGTGACTGGTGCCTACAGCCAGAGCGCCGGTCAGCGCAATCTCAGCTACGGCCTCCAGGGCAGTATTGTCGCCCACGCCGGGGGCATAACCGCCGGTCAACCCATGGGCGAAACGTTTGGGCTGGTCAAAGTGCCGGGCGCATCGAACGTAGCTATCCAGAATCAAACCGGTATCAGAACGGATTATCGCGGTTATGCACTCGTACCAAACCTGATGCCGTACCGCCGCAATGACGTCACGCTGAACACGTCAACGCTGGATGAGGATGTCGATCTGAAACAAACCAGCCGTAGCGTCGTTCCGACCCGGGGAGCGCTGGTGCGGGCAGAATACCGCGCGCAGGTAGGGCAGCGCGTGATGATGACGCTTATCCGCGCTGACGGCAAACCGGTGCCCTTTGGCGCAACCGTTGTGAACGACGCCGACCCGGATGCCGGCAGCAGTATTGTCGGCGATGGTGGACAGGTGTACCTCGCTGGCCTGTCTTCTGAAGGCACGCTGAAGGTGCAGTGGGGAAATGACGCGCAGCGTCAATGTCGGGTGACCTATCGCCTGAGTAAACCGAAAACGGGCGAAAGCATTCCGGTCATCCAGGGACAGTGTCGCTGAGCGAACATCAATAGAAGGTTAGTAATGAAAACGTTAATCAAACACATATTCCGAAACCGCCTGCTCTCGGCCATCTTGCTGATGGGGGTTTCAAACGGCGCACTCGCCACCTGTAGCTTTATGGACAGTCGCTTTACACCGAATGATGCCGTTCAGCTGAATCTGGGGTCAGTGATCGTTCAACGCGACACGCCTGTCGGGACCGTCGTCTGGAGCGCCACAAACAATACTCTGGGCGGGCGAAATAATTTCATCGAATGCAACGCCACGGGATACCGTACACAGTGGGCTGCAGGTTCCGGGTATGCGCCGGTAGCCTATAGCGGCCAGACGCTGTACCAGTCCGGTGTCCCGGGTCTGGCTTTCAGGATCGTCACTCCAGGGGCAGGAACGACCAGCGGCCGGTATGGAACCGGCCCTCTTCCCCGTCAAATTTCCAACGTCCCCTGCACCAGCTCGTCGACCTGGTGGCGGTTATGCGGGGGAACCTGGGGAAGCTACCAGCTTCAGCTCGTCAAAATTGCCCCCACTACCGGATCGGGCCCCATCACGACCGGCACGATTACCCGGGCGCTAATCGTCGGAGAGACCACTATTTTTGACTATGCCATCGCCAGCGGCACGGTTCAGACGGTGGCCTGCTCGGTAACCAATCCTAATATTACGGTCAACATGGGAACGGCCAAAAACACCGATTTCCGGGGGACGGGAAGCACCAGCGGCAATACCGATTTTGCGATCGCCCTTAACTGCGATGCCTCCACCAATATCAATATGACGCTGACAGCGGGAAGTGCAGGTGCGGCCGACTCAACACAGGGCGTGCTGAACCTCGACAATGCCGGGGCGGCAGACAACGCAACCGGAGTGGGTGTTCAGGTGCTCTATAACAGCAGACCGGTTTCACTGGGCACGCGCATAAACGTAGCCAGAACCACGGCGAATGGCACCTATTCCATACCGTTGCAAGCGCGCTATTACCAGACACAGTCGACGGTAACACCGGGAAAAGCGGATGCTAATGCCACGTTTACCATGACTTATCAGTGATTATTTTAGGAAAACGCTCTCCAGTGAACATACGAATTTTATTCTGCGGCGTACTGCTCCTGACCTCTAAAATGGCGGTGGGTGCCTGCAGCTTTATGGATAACCGGTTTACGGCCAGCGACAATATTAACCTCAATTTTGGTCAGATAATCGTTCAGCGCGACACCCCCATCGGTAGCGTGGTTGCAACCGCCAGTTCTGCCACACTCGCTAACCGGAACGATTTTATCGAATGCACCACCTCCAGGTTCGTCACCCAGTGGGCGCCAGGAAGCGGTAATTTTCAGCCAGTACAGCATAATGCTGAAACTCTCTATCAGTCAGGCGTGGCGGGTCTTGCCTTCAGGGTTGTGACCCCGGGAGCAGGGTCAACGGCCGGGCGCTATGGAACGGGGCCTCTGCCCAGACGCGTCAGTAATATCTGGTGTCGCCTCTCCCCCACCTGGTGGAGGCTCTGTGGCGGCTCCTGGGGGAACTATCAGCTCCAGCTGATCAAAATTGCTCCCGTAACGGGGTCAGGCCGTCTGCAGACCGGATCTATCACGCGGGCAGGCGTTGTGGGTGAAATGGATGTCATGAACGTGAATATCGCGAGTGGAGAAGTACATACGGTGGCTTGTTCCGTAACCACTCCAAACATCTTTGTGAACATGGGAAGCATAAAAAATACCGAGTTTTCGGGGGCTGGAAGCACCTCGCGCGACGTGAGCTTTAACGTCAATTTGAACTGCGACGCGTCTGCCAATATTTACCTGACGCTGGAGGCGGGACGTGCGGGCGTAGCGGATACCAGTAAGGGTATTTTGAATATTGACACAACAGGCTCGGGTGAAACAGCCAGCGGAGTGGGGATACAGGTGCTGTTTAACCACACGCCAGTTATACCGGGAGAACGGCTTAAAATTACCACCACCGCGTCAGGCGGTCTGTATGCCCTCCCGCTTGCGGCACGCTACTATCAGACTGGCACCATCCTGACGCCGGGTACGGCTAACGCCACGGCAACGTTTACGACAACGTACCAGTAAATCGCTGAGCGGTCCCCCGAAACGGGTACCGCTAATTTCCTTCGTCACGCCAGATGATTACGTTTAGCGAATTCGACCAGCTCCAGCGTTTTACTCAGGCCCAGCTTTTCCATAATACGTCGCTTATAGGTACTGACGGATTTGTTGCTAACATGCAGTTTCTCCGCAATCTCCACCAGCAGTTCGCCCCGCGCGATATAGCCAAGAACCTGCAGCTCCCGATTAGACAGGCGGCTCAGCAGGTCCTTCTCCGGCTGTATCCCATCCGGTCGGCCTGACGATGACTGGCGCTGGGGAAAAAACTCGTATCCGTTTAACACGGCCCTGAACGCATCTGCCAGGGCGTCAAGCTGGTTGTTCTTACTGATAAAACCATTGGCGCCTGCGGCCCTGACCCTGTCTACAAAATGCTGATCGCTGTGCGTCGTCAGAACAATAATTCCGCCTGGATAATTCTCTTCGCGCAGCCGTTTTATGACCTCAAGTCCGTCAGGCGGAGGGATATCAATATCAATCACCACCAGATCGGGACGATGGTTACGCAAATAGACTAATGCATCGTGCCCGTTGTCGCAGGTGCCCACAACGTCATATCCCTTCCCGTTCGCCACGACCTGCACGGCAAGTTGAGAAACAGGATGGTCATCAACAATAAAGATTGTGCTCATAAGCATACCCTGCGTTTATTCGTCATCCGCCTTCTTCCCCTGGTGAGAAAACTGTTGGTCTTTAAGGCGATTATTCAGTTGCAGCAGATGGGCCTCCAGTGCGGTGACCAGAGACAGAATGTGAGGCAAGTCTTCTTCTTCCGCTGCGTTTTCCAGCCTCTCGCATATTCCGGCAAGTTCGTGCGCTTCAAGTAATCTCGCCCCTCCGGTCAGGCTGTGCGCCGCGCGTCGAATGCCCGTAAAATCAGCGTCCGCAATCCCCCGTTTAAATGCCGCCCAGTCCTGCGTATTTTGCGATATCGCCGCGTCGATCAGCCTGTCGAATATTTCGGGCTGCGATTGCGCCATCTCCCTCAAACCGAGACGAGTATGACGCTCCCCGGAGGGGGATGCCAGTCGCGTCGTTTCGGGGATATGCTCAAGGAGCCGCGCAAGTTCGACGGGCTTAAACAAGCAGGCCGTCATCCCGGCCTCCTCAGCCAGCGCGACGACTTTCTGCTCGGCCATGGCAGTCAATCCCAGCATCGGCCCGGGAGCCCGATTCAGCTGTTTTTCCTTTTCACGTAGTTGCCGGATGAGTTCAAAGCCGCTCATACCGGGCATATTGCAATCTGTAATCACCATATCAAACGGCGGCGTTTCCTCACCCCATAACTGCAGAGCCTGAACGCCATCTTCTGCCACAACGCACGTATGCCCGGCGACCGTCAGCTGCTGCGACAGTAGCATTCTGCTGGGAGCATGATCGTCCACCACCAGAATTTTGCAGGGCGAGGAAACCGCCCCCACGCTCGTAGCCGGTGGCATATCGGCTTCATCAATGACCGCTGGTGCAGAAAAACGAAAAATAAAGGTGGTACCTTCACCCGGTACGCTCTCTACCGCCAGCTGCCCGTCCAGTAATTCGGCGAGCTGCCGACAAATCGTCAATCCCAACCCGGTCCCCTGCCGCGCAGACTGGGCAGTGTGAACCTGCACAAAAGGTTCGAAAATAGCGGCTTGCTGGGCTTCCGTTAATCCGGGGCCTGAATCACTCACTTCCAGCACATAGCTATTACCGCGTTCAGGGGTTGAAGGGGTCTGATAGATTACAATCTCCACTTCACCGTGAGCGGTAAATTTGATGGCGTTACTCAGTAAATTGGAGGCGATCTGGCTCAGCATCAGGGGATCGCTCATGACCCGATCAACCTCGACGTCCACCTGCGTCAGCAGCGTCAAACCTTTTTTTTCTGCCGTATGGTGAAATAACGTACTGACCTGATTAACAATAGCGTTGAGAGAAACCGGTACAGAGCGTACGGCATAGGTACCGGACTCGATTTTCGCCATATCCAGAATATCGCCCACGAGCATGAGCAGGAATTTCGATGATTCATAGGCAACAGCAATATTATTACGCCGTTGCGCCGGGGAGGAGTGGCCGAGATGCTCAAGTTCAAGCAGGCCGATAATGGCATTTAGCGGCGTGCGTATTTCATGGCTCATTTGCGACAGAAACACGCTCTTGGATTCACTCGCCTTTTCAACCTGTTGCTTTGCCAAGGTGAGTTCATTTTGCAGTGCTTGCTGTATGGCAAGGTTCTTTTTGAGCCAGCGGTTGCGCCAGAAGTAAAAAGCCAGCATCACCGCGATGACAAACATCACGGCGCTGGCAATTAATATAGCGGTTCGGTAGCGCCCCCAGACTTCAAAGCGCTCAAGGGCATAGCGCATTTGCCAGCCCGTGAGTTCTGCGCCCATTTCACTGGATGTCTGTTCACTGAGCGTTTTGTTAATGATAGAAATCAGATCTTTATTTTCTGCGCTGGTCGCCATGGCAAGCCGAAGGGGGGCGATTGGCAGGGTTAAGGCGATCCGGAAACGATCGTTCAAATAGCTTTTCAGTACAAAACTGGCCGCGGTCTGCGGCACAATGACCCCATCGAGTCGGTGGGTAAAAAGTGAAAGCGCCGTTTCCAGCGAAAAATCATCTTCAACAAATTCCACCTGAGGGAAGCGTTCGCGCAGCTCAGGTAAATAATAAATGCCGGTAAATACCGCCACGCGTTTTCCCTTCATATCAGACAGAGAGCGAATGGCGGGGAATGCGCTACGGGTCACCAGCACCCAGTTAGATATTTGATAGGGCCGGGAGTAGATAATGTCTGGTTCGGGAGTTGCCGATGCATCTGCAGCCGCTATTAACGAGTCAGGCGCGCGTTTCAGCGCATCACGCATCTCCGGCACATTTGAAAACGGAACCCAACTGAACGTTAATCCCGTCTCTTTGGCGATGTTCTGGAGTAATGATACGGCATACCCACTCTGCTGACCGCCATCATTAATGTAAGTTACCGGAACATGCGTGTTTACCACATACACCGCAATCTTAGGATGATGCGCAATCCAGTTTCTTTCCTCAGAAGTAAGCGCGTTTTTAAGGGTCTTTTTTCCCTCTTCCGACAGGCGCGTCAAACCCCACGTCTGGGCTACTTCATTGTAAATGTGGCGGCGACGATCTCTGAGTGCCGTGTTGATGGCATCCTTAAGGGGCATCATGTCCGGACGGATGATAAATCTGGGTCCCTGTTCTGGCAAAAACGTACTGGGGGACAGCGTTAACTGGCTATTGAAATTCTGACGATTAATCTCGGCAGCCGTCACAAAGTTGGTCCAGAATACGGCATTGTCATCATTGGCCACAGACGCCATTGCGCGGTAATCATCTGTAGCGGCAGTCAATGAAGCCTTCGGAAACGCGTTTCTTAGCTGTTCGCGTAACGCATCTCCACCAATATAAAACAGCACTTTTCCACGTAATCCGTCCGCTTCCCGAACCGGTTTTTGGCTCACCAGAACAGCACGATCGGACAGATAACGGTCGGTCAGAAGCAGGTCGGGATGACGTTCTGTATCGGTAAGGGAACGATCGTCGACGATCATGTCCACCTGTGACGCGGTTAAGGCTTCCAATGCTGCAGAACTGTCAGAGTAACGTAATACCTGGAAATCCACTCCCAGCGTGCGGGACAAACGTTCGAGGTAGTCCGCCGTAATCCCCTCAAAATCCCGATCGGCAATGCTCACCTGATAGGGTGGATGTGCGGATGCGCTCACCCCAACGCGGATTGCTGGATGCTGTTGAAGCCAGCCTTTATCGTCAGGATTAAGTTCGGGAAGGGGCTCAGAAAAATGCGTATGGGCCAGAAGATTTAGCGAAACGGGTTTGGCCGAAATAGCAAAAGCAGGTCCCAGCAGACAAATCAACGCAATAAGACAACCTGACTTATTCCATAACGTTGACATACGCCTCCATTAGCGTGTGCGTCGAAGTTTAGTCGTGAATTCAGTCGAAACACGCCGGAAGTCTGACCCTGAATGTGATGGTCATTAGGTCTCAAAACCTTACTGCTCGCTCAGGCGTGATGAACCGGCTGAACCTGTAGTCCCCTGCCTACAGGATAAGGTGGCGCGGTCTCATATTTCTCCCTGTTCTTTTCCGTTACCGTAAATATACGACAGAAATCTTTCCCAGGCGCAGTGTAAAAAACATGATGAATGACAACCCTATCTTCGATAACCCCCTTATGCCTGACACAAAAAGAGCCCCTCTCCGGCGCGTTCTTATCGGAACGGCATGCCATTTTACGTCGCAGGGGCTTTATACGGTTTTATCGGCAGACGCACAGGCATGCGGTAGGTTGCTCGTAACAAAAATCTCGTCAACTACGCTCCCGCACACCCACTGCAACGCAGATATGGTGATTCTCGACGAGGTCGCCTTAAGGGAGGACAAACTGAATATTTTGTCGGCATGTATTACGACGGACACGACGATAGTGGTCATGACAGACCGTATTTTTCGCGATACTTACAGCCTTGAGCACAATAAGAAAATCATTTTTATTGAGAAATCGGCTCCCGTAAACAGGTTAAAGCGCAGTCTGTTTCATCTTCTGCTGTCTGCTATCCCCGTCCGTAGATCTTCTCGTCCGGAAGGGCATCAGCGCGCCAGAATGGTTGAACGCGAAGTGTTATACGCCTTAATGAAGGGGGAAAAACCCGGCGATGTTGCCCGGAGGATGGGCATCAGCTACAACGCGGTAAGTCGATACAAAATGCTGGCCCTAAAACGTGCCGGGTTGAAAAGCCTGAATGCACTGTTAGTAAGAAAAAACAGACATCTTTATCAAAACCTGTAGTTCTCCATTGCAGCGTGAGCATTTTAGTTTGCCAGAACAAATTCCCGTTGATACCAGAAAATCCGGGCCAGAAACCGCACTATCAGGCTTTGGGTTGATTCCGCTTGGCCTGGAATGAGTTTGAGATGATGCGTTAACAGAAACCAATAAAACATAATCATTTGATTTACATAGCCATTTAAATTCTAAAACTCTTGTAGCGGCCAAAAAATGGCCACCACATTACCTCTGCAGATCCGTCATGAAGGCAAAGCCGTCGGGCATAGTGTATTTAACCGGGCAACCTTCAAAAGAGAAATGGATTCGAACCCTGTGCCGCAGATCAGGACCATCCTGCACCTTCCCCCCTTTTAGAGGCACACAAAGCCTGCTGGATGGTGCAATCATTCACAACTCAGCCAGATCCAGTGTGCTCAGATCCGGGCTCGCGCCATGACCGGTATCGCTTTGAGTCAGTTGTTCAGCAAACAGACCAGACGGCGCGCGGGCTGATTTCCTGACGCTACCGTGGCTAGTCAGCCATGCTCAGTGAAACTGGCTAAGACGAGGTGGAAATGGTGCAGTGATAACGAATATATTCTGCAAGCGTGTTCTATATGGGCGCTTTCAAATCTTCGCGCGTGCGAACGTTAATTTCATATATAAGTGCTAACCCCCGCTAAACTAACCTTAAGTTGTGGATCCTGTAGGATTGATTTGGCGAGTTTTGAATCATAAAGTGATTATCGTCAGATTTATGGAAGGTTGCGGACAGGAAAGTCGACAAAGCGGGAGTTTTTACAATGCTCCACACTAAAGTTAACCGAATCTATTGCTATGAGTGATTGTGATGAAAAGTACAGCGCGAAATCAGGTTTCCATTGCCTTGTTAGACGATCATCTTCTGGTGCTACGAGGGCTTGCTGATGTATTGCGCGAAAACCCTGATTTTAATGTCACAGGTACTTTTACTGACAGCAAAGAATTACTGAAAGCGCTGAAGGCATTTAAAGCTGATGTGATAATTGTGGATTATGAACTTGCGCCGTCTGATATCGACGGCCTCAGCCTTATTCAGATGGTTCGCCGGCAGTATGAGGATGTTGCCATTCTGGTACTTTCAGCGCATTACAACACAGCCACTGTAGCGCAGGCACTGCGCGGTGGGGCCAACGGATTTATTGGTAAAAATCGACCTTTTGAAGAAATTCAAAATGCAGTACTTGAGGTCAGCCGTGGTAGAACGTTCATTGAAAGCCGAATGGCACAGGAGTTGGCCCAATATCAGCAGCAGGGGGAAGTGCTGCTGACAGGAAACTTCAGCAAGGTAAATGTTGAACGGGCATTAAGTCTGGCGGTTCTTTCACCTAAAGAGCAGGAGGTTATCCGATGTTTTATTACCGGTATGACAGTCACAGAGATTGCCGAGAAATTTAACCGCAGCCTGAAGACCGTTAGCGGCCAGAAACAGAGTGCTTTGCGCAAGCTGGGTTTGAAAGCTGACCACGAGCTTTTTATTATCAAAGATGAGTTAATGAAGATACTTCATTTTTAAGCGTTTGCAGCCAGTATTCCTTCTGGCTGCTGCTGAGTTCAGCACCTTCCCGCAGTGCCGCTTCAATCCGGGTGGCGACGTATGCCAGGTTATTGAGGTTATACGTCTGGGCCGCGCCGCGAAGACGATGGACGTGATACTGCATCAGCCTGACATTGCCATCCGAGCTTGCAGCGGAAAATCCCTGCAGGTCTTCCCGCAACCACCGCGCCAGTTCCTCCTCCTGCTGGGGATTTTGCTGACGTTTTAAGCGTGCTGTTGATGGGGAAAGATGGCACCAGCGACGCAGATTATGCGCCAGCGAGCTCAGTACGATAGGTTTGCTGAGCACCACGTTAATTCCGCTTTGCTGGCAACTTGAAAGATGCGTTTCGTCACTCATAGCAGAAATTGCAATCAAGGGCATAGCTTCACTGCCACGTTGCTGCTCAATTTCCCGAAGCCTACGCGCAACATCGTAACCGCTCAAGTCGGGAAGATTAATGTCAAGCAGTATCACGTCATAATAGTTTTCATCGGCGATTTTACTTAAGGCTTGTGCTCCAGTCTCGACTATGTCGGCCTGGCAACCCAGCACCGCCAGCTGATCCTTCAATATTCGTTGTGCAGCAGGGTGATCTTCCACGACAAGAAGTATTGTATCGGACTTAAAAAGCGGAAGATCTGGCTCGGCAGGCATTCTCTCAGGTTCAGTTAAACGAAGGGGTAGCTTTATGCTAAATAGGCTTCCCTTGTCCGGTTCGCTCTGACATATCAGCTCACCCTTCATCAGACGCATCAACTGCCAGCAAATCCATAAACCCAGCCCGCTACCTCCATAATGGCGATCGGGTGCGTCGTCCGCCTGCATCCAGGCTTTAAACAGGTTATGTTGGATTTCAGGTGAAATGCCTATACCCGTATCGGCGACGTCTAGCGAAATCATGCACGTTTTATTGGCCAAAAACTCACCCTTTAGCGTTACTGAAACAGAACCACTCGCGGTGAACTTTATTGCATTGGACAGCAGATTGTTGACGACTTGTCTGATCCGGTGCGGATCACCTTCCATCATCTGGTTATCGAGGTCGGGATTGATACATACGGACAGCATCAGTCCTTTTTGCGCGGCAAGTGGACGATAGCTGTCACATACCGCACGGATGAGCTCTGCAAGTACAAACGGGCGCGACTCAAGGCGGATACCTTTCTGGCTTATTTTGCTGTGATCAAGTATATCGTTTAGCAGGTCCAGCAGACTGCGGGCGGAAGAACTGGCAAGTGCGAGATACTGTTCCCGTTGCTCATCCGTCACCGGGCGATTCAGCAGTTCAAGGGAGGCAATCATCGCATTCATAGGCGTGCGAATTTCATGGCTCATCATTGCCAAAAACTGCGTCTTATGTTTTTCACTGGCCATGGCTTTTCGCCACAGTTTTACGGTGCGTTGCAGCATCCATCCCAGCAATATCAGCAGCAATAAAAAAGCCGAAATTTCCAGACTGTACAAAGAAAAAATAACCCCAGTGCTGGGATAGCCGAGTTTCATATCACTCACCCAGCGGTTAAAAATAGTATTACTCATTTGTGCTGGAATCGATCCTAGCGACTTATTTATTATGCTCAATAGCAGAGGCTGATCCTGCCGAATAGCGATATTAATACCCGCGCGTAATTCAGGGATCTGCCCTGCAATGGCGAGCTTATGCGAGTAATACCTGTAATAAAGAGGCCTGATGACCAAATCAGCGCCAAGTCCGACATCCGCATCCCCACTATAGATCGCTTCGAATAATCCACGAGTATGATCCTGGGGGACTAGGCTAATCTCCGGGTGGTGTTCGCGAAGCCAGCTTTCATAATAAGTGCCACGGCGAACCGCAACGCGTTTCCCACTGAGTTGTTGCAGTGACTGTATTGTGGCCGCGTCATTATCACTGATAACCAGGGCGTGTGTGGTCATCCATCGCTGGCTGAAGCGCCATTCTTTAAGCTCGCTTTCGGGTAAAAATTCAGGGGATATTGCGGAAATAAGCTGCGGGGCTTTGGCTCCGTCAGTCAGAATAAAATTCAGCCCGCTTATTTTGCTTATCACGTCGAGGTAATCACGACTCAGACCAAAATGTTGTCCTTTTTCTTCATAGTCCAGAGGCCAGCTGGGGATGACGTTATAAATGACCTGCCGATGTTCTGCGATCCATCGTCGTTCTTCCGGGGAAAAAAGCGGCTCTGATGCCGCAGATGGCAGGTGATAAAACAGACCTGTGAGTGTCATCAACAGGCTGATGATGAAATGCATAATGAATAACCTGAATTCCTAAAATCAATTCAGGTATTTGATGAAAAAAACACCACAAGCTCTACAAGAGCACTCTCATTTGATTTTGATGTGATCCAGTCTATTTCTCCACGCATCAATTCTGAGCAGATCGGGCACTCCTTGCCGTCGCAAGGATTGTTCAATTTCTTCCGAAAGTAACGCGAGCTCGGAAAGATTATACATCTGCGCCACGCCGCGTATCCGGTGGCTGTAATAAATCATCTGAATATTGTCACGGCTCTCGCATGCCTGGTGAAATTGATTTATGTCCTGTCTGAGCAGCTGCTGCACTTCGTCATTAATCACCGGCGAGGATCTGCCTGCGAATGAGGTATCGTCGTTGAGCTGTCCAAAATTAAGCCCCTGATGAGAGGGGAGACAATACCGCCTAAGCATTTCTGCGAGTGGGTTTAAACGGATAGGTTTGACCAGTACATCGTCCATACCGCTTAGCTGGCACCGTTTATGGTGTTCCTGACTACTGACAGCAGAAATAGCTATTATAGGCATGCGTTCATGTTGGTGCAGGCGTTCATATTGCCTGATTTCACCGGCCAGCCAGTAGCCATCTTTACCCGGCAGATTACAATCCAGCAGCATAAGGTCGTAATAATTTTCATCTTCAAGCAACTGAAACGCATCCTCCGCACTTTGAGCGACTTCCCATTCGCAACCTAACAGATCAAGCTGCGCAGATATCACGCGTTGATTAGCGGGATGATCCTCAACAATCAGCACACTTAAGCCCAGAGAAAGCACGGGCAGGTTATCCGCGGTGGGCGTATCCGTTTCGGGGGGATGTACGCGTTGCGCCGACAGTGTGCAGGTAAAGATGCTGCCCTTACCTTGTTCACTTTTAAGCGAAATATCACCTCCCATTTGTTTTGCAAGCTGGCGGGACAGGTAGAGCCCTAAACCACTGCCGCTGCGAAGGCCTGTACCACTGCTTTCAGCCTGGTGCCACGCCTGAAAAAGGCGCTGCTGATCGACTTCACTGATACCGATACCACTGTCCGTTACCCTGATGGAGAGTACTCCGCATGCACTTTCCTCTGACGTCCAGGTGCACTCTAATGCAATGCTACCGACGTCAGTGAATTTGACCGCGTTTGAAAGAAGATTATTAACAATCTGCCTTACACGGTGTGCATCTGCGTCAATCCATAAATCGGAGGGTAAAGCGTCCAGCGCAGAATATAGCTTTAATCCTTTGCGTTCTGCTGACGGCCGCTGGCTGTCACATACCACCATGAGTAACTGACGAATATCGCAGGGAGCCATCTGAAGCGGCACAGGCTGATGGGTGAGTTTGCTGTGGTCGAGCACATTATTGAGTAATTCCAGTAAATCATTGGCTGCAGAGAGCGCGAGCGACTGATATTCCTCCGATTTATGCTGGCCCGCTGGCTGCTGTTGGAGCTCCAGAGCGGCAACAATGGCGTTCATCGGCGTGCGAATTTCATGACTCATGATGGCGAGAAACTCTTCTTTTTGTTTTTCGCTTCTCTGCGCCCGTCGGCGAGCCTTAAGGGCGTAAAACAGAGTCAGCATTAGGAGCATTAACAGAATGCCAAAAACAAAAAGTTCATAGCGATAATGGTATATAACCACGCTTATCGAGGGCGAACCAAAATCTACAATACCTACCCAGTGTTCAAAAACCTGCTGTGCCTCAAGGGCGCTGATGCTTTCAAGGGTGACGTTGATAATATCGCGCAGTATCGGATAGTGAGGATCAACGGCCATATTGATGCTGCTGGCCATTTCAGGGACCTGTCCGGATATGGCCATATCACGTGCATAATAACGCTGGAGAAGCGGTAGAATCACCAGCCCTGAGCCAATAGCAGCATCGCTGTCACCGTCTTCAACCTTCTGCAGTGCAGCCTTTACATCGCTAACTTCAACCAACCGTATTGCAGGATTATGCTGGCGGATCCAACTGGCATATTCACTGTTTTTCTCGATCGCCAGCGTTTTACCGGACATTTGACCCAGAGTCCGGATGCCTGTCGCGGTATTTTTACCGATCAGCATGGGCATGGTGTTAGCCCATGCATGAGTCATCAGCCAGCGGGATTTATCGTTATCGCTAAGTAATTGCACGCTGAGCGCCGCAACAAGCATAGGCGGTGATGCTACTGCGTCTTCAGGAGCGATATACCTGAAATGCAGCCCCGTCCGTGCGCTGATTTCCTGCAGAACACTCTGACTGAGCCCGACCGGATGACCGTTGACGCGAAAGTCCTGCGGCCAGCGGTCGCTGACGGTGTAGGTGACGTCCGGATGGTGCTTAATCCACTCCAGTTGTTCCGGGCTAAGCGCTGTCGGCTTCGCCTGAGCGGCAGATAAAGTGATAAGACAGAGCAGAAGTGTTATCCACTTTTTCATGAATTAACCATCAATATAATCTCAATAAGAGATATTGATTGCGAATAATGGCGCACTTTGCAAGTTAATCATGTTGTAATGAGGCTGTAAGCAGTGGAGATGCGTTGCGGGGATCTAGCCTGAGCCAGCATGCACTGGCGTCAGGCGGAATGGATCGCCCCATTCGAAGAGGTAGTAAGGGGCAGGTTATTGGCTGGCGAAAGGCAAATCGGCATCAAATACGAGCGTTACTGCCCCTTTCCAGGTGGTACCGGGTTGGGTGATCATTTTACGACTATCAGGCCCATTAATCTTAAACTGAACTGTTGATGAAGCGGCATTATTAAATTGTGTAGGTTCAAGATTAAAGCTTGGCATATGATTTTGTCGCATCGGTAGCACCATATCTGTCACGGATTCACCCGTTATTATATTTCGCATTTGGGGCATCGTTACGGAGATAATAACGGGAACCGTTTCATCTGACCCCTCCTTTTGTAATGCACAGTTGCCAAGCTGGTTATGTTCGCATTCAAGATATAAGCTAAATGGTGCCGAAGCGGTTAAAGCGAAGGTTGATTGTGCTCTTAATGGAACCTCATATGAACCTGAACCGATTACGGTGTCCCAGCCCCCTTGAGGTTCCAGCATCACTTTTTGAGAGCTGGTGTGTTCAACCTTGAAATCATGTTTGATTGTGGTCCGAATCGTAATTTTTAACTCATCATCACTGTAAGTGGCGTTACCCAAATCTATCGCATTGTTATTACCTACAAAATAGCTAATTGAACCCTCATAATTACCATTGGGTAATGACATGGGACTTAACGATCTCAACTCATAACCGATGGAAATCGGACTTATGGTAATATCATTTACATTTACATCCGGGACTTTTTTATAGCATTCCAGACCAGGTCCAGGATGTATCCACCCAAAATCATAAACTGTTGAACTGCTTAGAGAAGTGGCCCGCTCACAACCGCCAACAGGCGATAGCCCACCCACGGAAAACTTGTCCTTATCCCATCCTGTTCGGGTCACAAACCTGGTGAACACAGCCGTTATTCTAAATGTTGCGGTGATTTGTTTGCGGCTGCCTCGATCATATAACGTCACAATTCGCCACCCGTTGTCGATGCGCTGATAAAGCTGGTCTCTTAAACTGGTACTATTGAAATTTAATACGCGATTTCTTGCACTCAAATTAGTTGCAATCGTGACATTCCCCGCTCTGCAATATGCCGTGTTTGCATTGGTCTGACAAAACCCTGAAATAGGCGTAGTGTTCACAAATTCATTATTACCAGGATTTACGGCTGAAGGAGTAAACTCTGTAGTAATAATAACTTCGTCTGCATAGACAAAGCGATTAGTGGCAAGCGTAAGCAGTAATAGGATAAAAATTTTTATAACAGGGTTCATCATAATAATCTCTTAGTTCGATGTTGATATAAGCTTGTTTTATTTTTGCAGTCGCTCCAACAGGAGTACTCTCAAACTGGGCGCAGTTATAAGATAACTTTTGCGAGAAAAAGGATTCTTCCTTGCAGGACGACATTCATGTTTTGAGAGTGGTCTTGTGTAAGAGTAAGCTTAGTTTGAGGCATAGTCTTGCTCATTGAATACGCACAACCTCATATTGCATGGGCACGAGGTGGTGTTAATCACTGAGAGGTCACAATGTTAAAAACTTTATTAGGTATTGCACTATTCACCGCTTCAGGTATTGCAGCCGCAACGCCACAAATCTCTATCGGCTCTATGTATGAATTTATAGATGCGGATAAAAGCACCTTATTGAAACGTATTCGTAACAACGGTGATCAAACAGCTTATATCCGCACGGAAGTCAGTGAGATAATTTATCAACACGATGGAAAAAAAATTGAACGAAAAATGGATGCAAGCGAGGTAGCACGCGGAAACATTAATGGCCTGGTGTTTACCCCATTGCGCATGATTATTCCTGCTAAGGCTATGCAGTCCGGACGATTAGTGTTTTCTGGTAAGCGTGAACAGGAGCGCTATTTCCGAGTACGCTTTTCACCAGTATTACCTAAAGATCAGTATGAATTTAATCAATCTAAGCAGGAGTATGAGGCTTATCGCCAAAAACTTAGTGCAGGTATTAATATCCTGACAGGATTTGGCGCAATGATTATTGTACGCCCCGAAAATGTCAGATACAGCACGCAAATCGAACGTGTCGGACAAATCATTTCATTTAAGAACAATGGCAATAGCACAGTTTTAATTGACGGAATTAAAGAATGCATAAATAAAAAGTGCGCGCCAGAAAATTCGGTTTTCTTGTTACCTGGTAAAACACACCAGATACACCAGAAAACCAATCATTCTCTGCAATTTATTTTGCAGGAAGGAAGTAAAAGTACACCGAAATCATTCGGTTAATGTTTAATCCCTTATTGAGAGTCTACCATGTTCAAGAAAATTCTCCTTACCGCACTGATTAGCACCTCTGCTACGGCAATTGCAGATGATACCACTACACTACAGTTTGATTTAGAAGCTACGGTTCCAACAACGCGTTATTTCGTTGAATTTAACGACCCTACTTTTGCCACGAATACACAGGAGATGGTGTGGAACCAAAGTGCTCAGAAACTGGATAATGTTTCTACTCAACTGAAAGCGCTAAATAATAGTGGAAAAATTGAGGCTTATATTGCTTCCGCTGCAGAGTTAGTTCACGAAACTGATATCAGTAAGAAGATCCCGCTGACAGTAACCATTGACGGAAAAACGTTACCTGTTGGGGCTGCTTCAGCCGTTGAGATTGTGGATGATGCGACTACCACAGTACAGACGTTGCCGCTGGTGGTTAGCCCAACAGGAGCACCAACCTATGATGATGGGAAATATAACGGCACCGTCACCATGAATTTTGATCACAGTTTTTAATTGTGCCTGTTTGAATACAAGGGCGCGTCAGCGTCCTTTTTTTAACGGATAAAACCATGACGTTATTCTCAAAAAAAACTCTGACCATTGCGGTAATGATGTCGTTGATGTCGCTGCCGGTCACTGCATTCGCCATGGAAGATTTGAACACACAGGCAGAAAATTTGCCTGCAGATTTTAGTAGTCATTTCTTCGATGCGCCATTGCTGACCAAAGTTGAGCTGGATGGAGAGTATTTAGGTGACGCCATGGTTTTATTATCAAGGGATAACACCGTACAACTTATTAATTTCTCCCAATTCTCGGAAAGCAAATTATCATCACAAGTCCGTAATCGTTGGGCAAATACACTTAAACAGTCGAACAAGCTAGGGAAATGCGATAAAAATTGTGCAGACGGCTTAATTAGCCTTGATTACAGCTTGATCAACGCGGCGCTATATATCACCACCGATGCAGATAAAAATGCCCGGGGCGGCGTGCGTCACATTGCTCTGCCTGAAACCGGCAGTAGTGGATTGATACTGCGTAACCAGATGAATTTAGTTGGGGGTGAAATGCAGCCCTGGTCTGGTTATCAAAGCTTACAGGCGCAAGGCAGTATTGGGAACTGGACGGCACAGGCCAGTAGCCAGCTCAGCCGTAGTGATGTTGAGAATAGTCATACTGAGGCACGTGTAAGTTCGCTTTTTTTACAACGTGAACTACCGGGGAAATCAGTTAGAGCAGGTCTCTTTATGCCAGATAGCCAGGGAATTTTGCGCCAGCCGCAAATGCCCGGCAGCCAAAGTAGCCAAACATTGGTTGGCGTGATGGTTGGAAGTTCAGACACGTTATTAGAAACGTCGGGGCAGGCCAGCGTCTATCCGCTTTACGTCACTGCCAATCGAGACGCAATCGCTGAAATTTATCGCGATGGTGTGTTGATCAATAGCCAGCCGGTTAAACCGGGTATGCAACAACTCGATACTACGGTATTGCCCTCCGGCATTTACAGTGTTGAGGTGCGTATACTTGAATTGGGTAAAGAAATTAGCCGCAGCGAAGAAACAATTTACAAGCCCAATAGCTGGCGCAATCCCGAAAGTCGCTGGCAATACAATATATATGGAGGTGTCGAACAACAGCTGGGCAACAATCGTCTTAACGATAACAGTGGCAAAGAGGCATTGGGTGCTAGCGCTAACTATTTGTTGCATCCGCGTGTAATTGTAGGTGCTGCAGGACAACGTAATGCCAACGGGAACCAGGTGGGCGCTTCAACCGATATTCAGGCTGGGCAGAATGTCCGCCTTTATGGCAGCGTCGGCGTGAGCGACAGTCTGGGGTCGCGATTCGACACGCAGTTCAACTGGCAAATGCGACCACAAACCAGCTTAATGCTGAATCATAGCCAGAGCTGGTACGGCGAGGAAAACTCCTTTTGCGGTAACAAAAAGTGCCAAACCACTAAGCATCAATCCAGCGGGGCGACACTCAACCATCGACTCGATAATGGCGACTCGCTTTCGCTACGCGGCACGCATTACGAACGTGAAAAGAGCGTTGGGATAGATGCTAACTGGCGTACTCGTTTCACCGTTAAAGACACGCCAATCTCATTAACGCTAAACGGCTTTGATCGTCCTTATCGCCAAAGTGGGAGCACAAGAAATCGTGGAGCGAACCTTAATCTCAGCTTCGCCCTGGGCGGGAGTGGACGCAGCATAAACGCGACATTGGGCAGTCGTAATGATAACCGGGGTGAACGAGAAATGTTCGCTTCCGCGGGTATAAGCCAGTCCTTTGAACAAGGGAGCATTAAAAGCTTTTCGGCTGGGGTCACCGGCGATCGATATGGTCTGAGCGGCAATATTTATAGCGACTTCGCGCATCGCTACGCCAGCGGTTCGATATATGCGCAAAGTACCAGCAATAACAGCAAATTGAGTGGCGGTATCAACATGAGTAATACGCTTGCCGTTGGTGGCGGTAAGGTCTCAGCCAGCCATACCCCTGAATCATGGGCCAGTCACACCGGCATGATCATTGATGTTGAGAGTGACGATGCAGATGTCATCCTCAAAGCCTGGGATAGCATGGGAACCACCAGCACTTTACGTGCCGGTCGTAATTTCATTCCCGTGAATGCGTGGAAATCAGGTCAGATGCAAATTGATTTCATTGGTAAAGATGCGCCAGCACTCAAAGTCTGGCCAACGGAACTGCCTTATCACTTGAATAAAGGGGGGGTAGCAACCGCTAAAGTACGCGTAATGAAAACCGTCACGGTGATTGGTCGCGTGGTAGATATTAACGGAAATCCTTTGTCCGGTGCCAAATTAGTGAATCATGCCGGACATGGTATCTCTGAAGGGGATGGTTTTTTTGTCACTGATATGCATGAACATACGCCGGAACTGATCATTCATTCACGTAACGATCAGCAATGCAAAGTACATCTGGATGTCAATGCATTCAAGCGTGAAAATAATACGCTGATGGTCGGCGATCTGAGTTGTAAAAAGCAAAAGAGTTAAGCCTGCACGTGGAGACTTTTCAAAAATATTTATACAGGAAGCGGATCCCATGAATTTCAGCCGTTCTCAACCGTTGCGCATCATTATCCTTGACGATCAACCAATTTTTTTACGGGGCGTTCATAATCTCTTCCAGCATGAGTTTGATATTAAATTGTTGGGTAGTGTAAGTGATTGCACAGATCTGGATATATTCATTAATGATGCTGATATTTTGCTTATGGATTTTGCGCTTTTGCCGCAGAAAAAAAACGGAATCAACTTAATTAATTATTTGCATAAGCACCATCCAAATTTATATATTTTAGTGATGTCTTCGTTTTATTCTGCCAGCAGCGTCTCCATGGCATTGCGCAATGGCGCACGAGGGTTCATTCACAAGCAGGCGTCAGAAGCTGAAATGATTAATGCGGTAAAGGTGGTCGGTAGCGGCAATGTGTATCTGGAGCTGGAAATGGCGGTACTGCTGGCGCAATTACATTACGCTGAAATGCAGGCTTCTTCCAGACATGCGCCGCCAACGCAAGAAGCTTCGCGGGTTTCGCTCAGCAGTTTGTCGCCCAAAGTGCAGGAAGTCATACACGGCTTGCTGGAGGGAATGACTGTGAAAGAGATTGCACAAAAATATGGACGCAGTATTAAGACTATCAGCGGACAGAAACAGACCGGTATGCGCAAACTGGGGCTTAAATCGAATAGAGAACTTTATTTACTGCGCCATAATCTGGACTACAGCGCATAACAAACACAAGTCATTGACCGGCGGACTCAGCAATATTGCGAGCAAAAACAATTGAGTTGAATTGGCTAATGAAATGATATCAACATTATTTATTTGTCGAGTTTTTTTATTTTACAGACTTCATAATATTGGAGGTTAAAGCAGAAGAAGGAATTAGAGTAAACTATATAATAAATTGAAAATGAGTTAGTTTTCAAGTTACATCTTTATATATTCCCGAAAGCCATGCCACTCAAGCGCCACAGAATGAAACATATTATTGAGTGGTACATCCCGAATCTGCTTTTCTTCTTTCCTGGTAAAGGATGGGTCGATACCATCTGTCAGCTTATAGGCTTTCTCTCTGGGTTTAGCAGCGCCAGCCTGTCGCGTATTAAGTTTCAGTGAAGCTATAACCCTGGAACGAATATAAACCCGTTGATAACAGGAAATAAGATTACAGGACGGAAACAGCTTTGAGTTGTTTTCGGTAGACATGAGAAGAGTTTTGAGTGGTGCCGATAATAGGAGTCGAACCTACGACCTTCGCATTACGAATGCGCTGCTCTACCAACTGAGCTATATCGGCCCTGAGAGGCCGGTTACGAGTGTAACCACGGGGCAAAAGGTTAGATCTAACCGGGTGATGCGTCAATGCCCTTTTGAATCAAACGGCTATTTTTGCATCACCCGTGATTATTTACGCACGAATTGTATCGTCACCGAAGCCGATCCACTTGTACGTGGTCAGAGCTTCGAGGCCCATCGGACCGCGCGCGTGCAGTTTCTGCGTGCTGACCGCCACTTCTGCGCCAAGTCCAAACTGGCCACCGTCGGTGAAGCGCGTTGAGGCGTTGACATACACCGCAGAGGAGTCCACTTCGTTCACGAAGCGATCGGCATTGCGCAGCGTACGCGTCAGGATCGCGTCAGAATGCTGGGTACCATGCTCACGGATGTGGGCAATCGCGTCATCGAGATCGCTAACAATCTTCACGTTCAGATCCAGCGACAGGAACTCGTCATCGTACTGCTCCGCTTTGACTGGCACTACCTTAGCCGGGCCATCCTGGAGCAGTGCGAGCGCATTGGCATCCGCGTGCAGCGTTACGCCGCTCTCCGCCATCTGTTTGCTCAGCGCCGGGAGGAAGGTATTTGCAATACCCTGATGCACCAGCAGCGTTTCCACAGTGTTACAGGTACTTGGACGCTGAGTTTTGGCGTTAACGATAATCTTCAGCGCCGGGGCAATCTCTGCGCTGTCATCGACAACGATATGGCATACGCCGATACCGCCTGTAATGACCGGAATAGTGGACTGTTCACGGCACAGCTTGTGCAGACCTGCGCCACCGCGTGGGATCAGCATGTCGATGTATTTATCCATGCGCAGCATTTCGTTGACCAGCGCACGGTCTGGGCTCTCGATCGCCTGCACGGCTCCCGCCGGTAAGCCACACTCTTCCAGCGCCTGCTGAATGACGTTTACCGTCGCGGCGTTGGTGCGCCAGGTCTCTTTTCCGCCGCGCAGAATGGCAGCGTTACCGGTTTTCAGGCACAGAGAGGCGACGTCAACCGTCACGTTTGGACGGGCTTCATAAATCACACCAATGACGCCGAGCGGCACGCGGCGACGCTCCAGACGCAAACCGCTGTCAAGCAGCCCACCGTCAATCACCTGCCCTACCGGGTCAGCCAGATTACAAACCTGACGGACATCATCAGCGATACCTTTCAGGCGCGCCGGCGTCAGCGCCAGGCGGTCGAGCATCGCTTCGCTCAGGCCGTTTTCACGCGCCTCAGCTAAATCTTGTTCGTTGGCTCGCAGGATCTCAGCGGATTGCGATTCCAGATAATCAGCGATTTTTTCCAGCACGCGGTTTTTCTCACGGCTGGAAAGGAGCGCCAGTTTATAAGAGGCGGCCTTCGCGGCTGCGCCCATTTGTTCCAGCATGTTCTGGCTCCTTAACGAATAATCATGTCATCGCGGTGAACGGCAACCGGGCCATATTCATAGCCCAGAATGGCGTCGATCTGCTGCGAATGGTGGCCCGCAATGCGGCGCAGCGCGTCGCTGTTATAGCGGCTTACGCCATGGGCGATATCGCGACCTTCAAGGTTACGGATGCGGATCACTTCACCACGGGAGAAGTTGCCTGTCACGCTTTTAATTCCTTTAGGAAGCAATGAACTCCCTCGTTCCAGAATCGCCGCCGTCGCGCCTTCATCAACGGTGAGCTCACCAGCAGGAGGCGCGCCAAATATCCAGCGCTTGCGGTTTTCCAGCGGGGATTCCTGCGCGTGGAAGCGGGTGCCGACAGAGATGCCTTCCATCACGTCACCAATCACGCCCGGGCGGCTGCCCGCCGCAATAATGGTGTCGATACCGGCACGGCACGCCACGTCAGCAGCCTGCAGCTTGGTTCCCATGCCACCGGTTCCCAGCCCTGAAACGCTGTCACCGGCGATGGCACGCAGCGCATCGTCGATGCCATGAACGTCGGTGATCAGTTCGGCTTCCGGGTTGGAGCGCGGATCGGCGGTAAACAGCCCTTGCTGATCGGTCAGAAGCAGGAGTTTATCAGCTCCGGCCAGAATGGCGGCCAGCGCAGAGAGATTATCGTTATCCCCCACTTTGATTTCAGCGGTGGCAACGGCATCGTTTTCGTTGATGACGGGAACAATGTTGTTGTCCAGCAGCGCGCGCAGGGTGTCGCGCGCGTTCAGGAAGCGCTCTCTGTCTTCCATATCCGCGCGCGTCAGCAGCATCTGCCCGACGTGAATACCATAGATGGAGAACAGCTGTTCCCAGAGTTGAATGAGTCGGCTTTGTCCCACGGCGGCCAGCAGCTGTTTAGAGGCGATCGTCGCGGGGAGTTCGGGGTAACCCAGATGTTCACGCCCGGCGGCAATCGCCCCGGAAGTCACAATCACAATACGATGCCCTGCGGCATGCAGTTGAGCGCACTGACGTACAAGCTCAACAATGTGGGCGCGATTTAGGCGGCGCGATCCGCCTGTTAACACACTGGTACCGAGTTTTACCACCAGCGTCTGGCTGTCACTCATGATTCTCTGCCGTTCAACGATAAGGGAAAGTAATGTCGAACGAACGTTTTAACAGGAGTCAGCCCGGTTGCCAACTGCCTTAGTACATCACAAAGCACTTTGTTGCGCGGGATCAGGAAGCGTAGCGGCAAAATTTGACGGATTTATTACCGAAATAATAAATCACAGTTTTTTAAAATTATTCTTAGTTTGTCATAAAAGTTTCATTCCAGAACGATAAAACCCTTCCTGTTTTTTCACGGGACTTAAGCATGAGCTTATCGTCCAGCGAATTTTTTTAGCGCGTTTATAAGACAGGATCGAAAATGAAAAAGAGCACTCTGGCATTAGTGGTTATGGGCGTGGTGGCTTCTGCATCCGTTCACGCAGCTGAAGTTTATAATAAAAACGGTAATAAACTGGACGTGTACGGCAAAGTTAAAGCGATGCACTATATCAGCGATGATGACACCAAAGATGGTGACCAGACGTACGTTCGCTTCGGTTTTAAAGGTGAAACCCAGATTAACGATCAGCTGACGGGCTATGGCCGTTGGGAAGCTGAATTTGCCGGTAACAAAGCCGAAAGCGACTCTTCCCAGAAAACACGCCTGGCGTTTGCGGGTCTGAAACTGAAAGACTTTGGTTCCCTGGATTATGGTCGTAACCTGGGTGCCCTGTACGACGTCGAAGCGTGGACCGATATGTTCCCTGAGTTCGGCGGCGACTCTTCCGCACAGACCGACAACTTTATGACCAAGCGTGCCAGCGGTCTTGCAACCTACCGTAACACCGATTTCTTCGGTGCGATTGATGGCCTGGACATGACGCTGCAGTACCAGGGCAAAAACGAAAACCGTGACGCCAAAAAACAGAACGGTGACGGTTTCGGTACCTCTCTGACCTATGACTTCGGCGGCAGCGATTTCGCCGTCAGCGGCGCGTACACCAACTCTGACCGCACCAACGCGCAGAACCTGCTGGCGCGTGGTCAGGGCCAGAAAGCGGAAGCCTGGGCTACCGGTCTGAAATACGACGCGAACGATATTTATCTGGCGGCCATGTATTCCGAAACCCGCAATATGACGCCAATTTCCGGCGGCTTTGCTAATAAAGCGCAGAACTTTGAAGTTGTTGCACAATATCAGTTCGATTTCGGCCTGCGCCCGTCTCTGGGCTATGTCCAGTCTAAAGGCAAGGATATCGAAGGGATTGGTGACGAAGACCTGGTGAAATATATCGATGTCGGCGCGACCTATTACTTCAACAAAAATATGTCCGCATTTGTTGATTATAAAATCAACCAGATTGACGACGATAATAAACTGGGCGTAAGCAGCGATGATATTGTTGCGCTGGGTATGACGTACCAGTTCTAAGATTATCCGAATAAGAAAATCCCGGCAGATGTGCCGGGATTTTTTTTGCCCGAAATGAATGCGGTCTGATGCCCTCACCCCGGCCCTCTCCCACAGGGAGAGGGAGAAAAGCATTACGCGGTCAGCTTCACCGCTTCGCTGGAAAAGTTATCCGCGGGTTCGAACTTCAGCTCCAGAGAGGCCAGCAGTGCGCTCGCTTTGTCATGGAACTCTTTGAGGGTATATTCCAGGCGATCAATCACTTCCTGATCGTTGATGGTGGTGGCCTGCCAGTTGCCGTCTTTATTAAACAGGCCAAACTGGTAGCTATAGGTAAAACGTTTCTCCTCAGCTTCCATTTCCATCCACCAGCCCCAGAATTCACGTTTTTCGGGTGCAGGCTTCACGTTGACGCAAACAGCCAGGCAGTCGAAAAAAAAGCGATTCTCTTCACACTGCTCTTCTCGAATATACGGGCCGAGAGCCATAAATTTCTTAATCAGCCTACTTTTCGGGTGTCCACTCGGTAACGTCATTGCGATCTCCTTTTGTGAAGCCACTGTTTTACCAAACCAGCAAAATTTAGCAATCTATTAACACAATCTCTGAGCGATCCAGCGCGTAATCTCTTTCAGTGCTTTGTCGAAATTCTGATATACCGGGCTGAACGGCACCTCAAGCAATTTGCCATCCGCAGATGACGAAGTGATTAAGCGTGACTCTTCCTCCGGGCTGAACGGATCGTTTTTCCAGAAACCGGACAACATCGGCGTCGGGCAACGGCGTCCCAGCAAACCTTGCGTTTTTAACGAGTAACGATTGAGCTCAACGCGCAGCGCTTCATCTGATGCATCATGCATGCCAAGGCGGCTGGCCAGCACGTCAAGGTACATTTCCGGCACGCTGCCATGACGGGCAGGATCGCTAAGCAGGGCGTGGACTACCGGGCCCAGGCACGCGACGGCCTTCAGGCGCGATGATTCAAGGTAAGCCAGACGCACTGCGACGTTCGCCCCAAAGCGGAAGCCGAATGCCGCCACGCGGGTGTGGTCAACCCAAGGAATGTTTTCCAGCGCTTTTAGCGCATGCTGGTGCAGCAGACTGGAATCCTGAGTCAGCTTCCATTTGGATGAGAAACCAATTGAAGGCATATCAAGCGTCAACATCGCGATCCCTTTTGGTGCGAAGTAACGCTCATACAGGCTGTAATAGTCGATTTGCAGCGAATCCAGCCCGCCGCACATCAGGACGGTCGGGAACGGGCCGTCTCCTTCAGGCATATGAAGGAAGCCGGTGACGGGCGCACCGCCGGGAATGGTGAACTCCAGTTCGCGCATCTGGCCCGGAAGGCGCTGAGCCGCTTCTTCATAGGCTCGGTTTGCCAGCGCCTGAGCCTGCTCAGCCAGCTCATCACCTTTTAAATGCGGGTAGGCGGCAATGGCGTAGAGATTGGCTGCATGGAGCCAGTGCTTGCCGCTCCGCGTAGCATCTTCCTCCTGGCTGGCTTTTTGCTGCCAGAGCATCGCCTGTTTAGACCATTCATAGATCCAGTTGCCGCCGCGATAGCCGACCACCGTGTCGTAGAGTTCGCTGTCGGTGCGCTCCGACTCGCTCATGACGATACGCGCCTGCACATCCAGGATTTCACGCGGATCAATACCGCGCCAGATCCACATCAGGCGGTTAATCATGCGATACCAGTGGGGGACGTTTTTGCCGTCTAAGGCAGACTGGACGGCAGGCTGGATACCCGGATTGAACCGACGGACCAGCGTCGACGTTTCAGGGTGTTTGAAACGGGGTTTGAAGAGTGTCTCGGTGAGATTCGCCTGCGTCATTGCGTTGCCTCCATGGATACGTCATATAACGTCCATTGTAACGCGTGGCAGGATAAAAAGAACAACGCCCGACATAGCCAGGCGTGTAAAGTTACGTGCGGAAATTAACGGCCTGAAATAGGCGGTACAAAGACCACGCCCATATCCCATGGCTGTTCAATCCAGGTATCCTGAGGGATATCAATCACGTAATCGTCAACCAGTGGGCGACCCGCCGGTTTCGCGAAGATAGTGACGAAATGCGCTTTTGGATACATTTCGCGGATAGCCACCGCGGTACCACCGGTGTCCACCAGATCGTCGATGACGATAAAGCCTTCACCGTCGCCTTCAGCGCGTTTCAGCACTTTCAGCTCACGCTGGTTGTCGTGGTCATAGCTGGAGATGCAAACGGTATCGACATGACGAATACCCAGCTCACGTGCCAGCAGCGCCCCCGGTACCAGACCGCCACGGCTAACGGCAATAATGCCTTTCCACTGTTCGGAAGGCATCAGACGCGCAGCCAGTTTGCGGGCGTGAATCTGCAACATGTCCCAGGTGACGACGTATTTTTCGCTCATGTGAAGTGTCCCAGCCTGTTTTTATACGGCTTAAAAAGTGTTCGAGGGGGAAATAGGTTGCGCGAGATTATAGAGATCTGACGCACTAAAAACCAGTGTTTAGCGCCCTCTGCCTGAGTTTTTACATGCTTTATGCTACCAGCCCGCAGAGAAAGTGGTATTCTCAGTTGCATCTCGCAAGCCTGTCTTGTGGTAACTATTAACCTGCTAACCCTGTGACCTGCAACCTTGTTTGCAGAGCATCGACAAGGAGACTTATCGTGTCTGAACTGTCTCAATTATCTCCGCAGCCGCTGTGGGATATTTTTGCCAAAATCTGTTCCATTCCACACCCTTCCTACCATGAAGAACAGCTTGCCGAACATATTATGGGTTGGGCGAAGGAAAAAGGTCTGCACGCTGAGCGCGACCAGGTTGGTAACATTCTTATCCGTAAACCGGCCACCGCAGGCATGGAAAACCGCAAACCGGTTGTCCTGCAGGCGCACCTGGACATGGTGCCACAGAAAAACAACGACACCGTTCACGATTTCACTAAAGACCCGATCCAGCCCTACATCGACGGCGACTGGGTGAAAGCGCGCGGCACCACCCTGGGTGCAGATAACGGCATCGGCATGGCCTCTGCGCTGGCCGTGCTGGCGGATGACAGCGTTGAGCACGGTCCGCTGGAAGTGCTGCTGACCATGACCGAAGAAGCGGGCATGGACGGCGCATTCGGTCTGCAGGCGAACTGGCTGCAGGCTGATATCCTGATCAACACCGACTCCGAAGAAGAAGGTGAGATCTACATGGGCTGCGCGGGCGGGATTGATTTCATCTCTACCCTGCCACTGTCACGCGAAGCGGTGCCTGCAGGTTACCAAACCTTCAAGCTGACGCTGAAAGGGCTGAAAGGCGGCCACTCCGGCGGCGATATTCACCTGGGCCTGGGCAACGCCAACAAACTGCTGGCACGCTTCCTGGCGGGCCACGCGGCTGAGCTGGATCTGCGCCTGGTAGACTTCAACGGCGGTACCCTGCGCAACGCGATCCCACGCGAAGCCTTCGCCACCGTTGCAGTACCTGCAGCAAAAGCGGACGAGCTGAAAAAACTCTCCAGTGTCTACCTGGATATCCTGAAAAACGAACTGTCAGCGAAAGAGAAAAACCTGACCGTGGTGCTGGAGTCTGTTACTACCGACAAAGCCGCGCTGACCGTGCAGTCTCGTGACACCTTTGTTCAGTTGCTGAACGCGACGCCAAACGGCGTGATCCGCAACTCTGACGTGGCGAAAGGCGTGGTAGAAACCTCACTGAACGTGGGCGTGGTCACCATGAGCGACGACAGTGCAGAAATTATCTGCCTGATCCGTTCCCTGATCGACAGCGGTAAAGAGTACGTGGTGAGCATGCTGGAATCTCTGGGGACGCTGGCGGGTGCCAAAACCTCCGCTAAAGGCAGCTACCCGGGCTGGCAGCCGGATGCCAGTTCTCCGGTGATGGCGCTGGTGCGCGAAACCTATCAGCGTCTGTTCAACAGCACGCCGAACATTCAGGTGATCCACGCGGGTCTGGAGTGTGGTCTGTTCAAGAAACCGTATCCGAACATGGACATGGTCTCTATCGGGCCAACCATTACCGGGCCGCACTCGCCGGATGAGCAAGTTCATATCGAAAGCGTGGGCCATTACTGGACCCTGCTGACCGAGTTGCTGAAGGCGATTCCTGCTAAGTAATTCGTCGTCTGTTGCCCGGTGGCGCTACGCTTACCGGGCCGACGATTGGCGTAATCTACAATCCCAAAACCAACTGACGCTCTAACTGCGGATCCAGCAGTGTGACGTGCAGCCCCACCAGCCGTACTCCGCGCCCTGCCCGCCGTTCTTCCCATGCTTTTTTTGCCGTCGCGATAAGATCGTCTCTGTTCAGACGCGGCCAGACGTGCTCCTGCGTAGTCTGCTGGAAGTCGTTAAACTTGAGCTTCACGCCCTGCCGGGCGATGAGCAGATCGGGCTTAACCTTCGCTAAGCGCCTTTCCAGCTCAGGATAAAGCTGTTCAGTGATGATGAATTCACATTCGGACCAGTCGTGAATATCTTCCATCAGCGTGCGTTCAACACCAACCGATTTACGCAACCGCTCGCTGCTTACGCTGCGTTCATCAATGCCCTGACTGCGTTCCCACAGCACGCGACCAAACTTTCCGAAACGCTTGAGTAGCATAGCCAGATCGCTTCGCTGCACATCTTCGCAGGTGCGTAATCCCATACTTTCCAGCTTCGCGGCGGAGACTTTGCCTACGCCGGGGATTTTGCCAAGCGGAAGCGTTTTCAAAAACGCAGGCACCTCTTCGGGGGTGATGACGTACTGACCGTTGGGTTTATTTAAATCGGAGGCGATTTTAGCGAGAAATTTTACCGGCGCGACGCCTGCCGATGCGGTGAGATTCAGCTCGTTGAAAATGGTCTGGCGGATCTCCTGCGCCATCAGGGTGGCGGAGCCGTGACAGTGAAGGCTGTCGGTGACGTCAAGATAGGCTTCGTCCAGGGATAGCGGCTCAATCAGTGAGGTATAGCGGGAGAAGATTTCCCGTATATGGTTCGACGCTTCTTTATAGGCTTCAAATCGCCCAGGCAAAAGGGTGAGGTGCGGGCAGAGTTTTAACGCCATCGCCGTCGGCATGGCGCTGCGCACGCCAAATTTGCGCGCAGGGTAGTTGGCGGTGCTGATCACCCCACGCTGTACGCGGCTGCCGCCAATGGCGATGGGGATATCCCGCAGCGCCGGGTTGTCACGCATCTCCACTGCGGCAAAAAAGCAGTCCATATCGACATGGATTATTTTGCGCATAGTAAGCCCTCACTCATCACTGGATAAGTATACAGTAAACAAATGAGGGTTGAGAAGTGTACGTGGGAATTGTCGGGTGGCAGCTTCGCCTTACCCGACTAACAAGACTAAATAATGCGCTGCTGTTCGCGGGCCATTCTTTTTTTCCGCGCATCGCACGGTTCCGGGCAGTCGCAGACCTTTTCCATTCCGAGAGAAGAGATCCCGCCGCAGCTGCCCTGAATGCTTTTACGCTTGATGATCCAGCCTAATGACATGCCGAATACCACCAGCACAAACACCGCAAAGGTCGCCAGAAAGGTCAACATGATCAGCCTCCGAAATCATCAAGGAGGATGTTCTCATCTTCCACGCCGAGATCTTTCAGCATCTTGATCACAGCGGCGTTCATCATTGGCGGACCACACATGTAGAACTCGCAGTCTTCTGGTGCCGGGTGCTGTTTGAGGTAATTTTCATAGAGCACGTTGTGGATGAAGCCCGTATAGCCTGTCCAGTTATCTTCCGGCTGCGGGTCGGAAAGCGCCACGTGGAAGGTAAAGTTAGGGTTCTCACGCGCCAGCTGTTCGAACTCATCGTCATAGAACATTTCGCGCAGGGAACGTGCCCCATACCAGAAGCTGATCTTACGCGTGCTCCCAAGACGCTTGAGCTGGTCAAAGATGTGTGAGCGCATTGGCGCCATACCCGCGCCCCCGCCGATAAAGACCATTTCTGCGTCGGTATCTTTGGCAAAGAACTCCCCGAACGGACCGGAGATGGTGACTTTGTCGCCAGGCTTGAGGGACCAGATGTACGACGACATCACGCCCGGCGGGGCATGTGGCACGTTTGGCGGCGGGGTGGCGATACGCACGTTGAGCATAATGATGCCCTTCTCTTCCGGGTAGTTAGCCATGGAATAGGCGCGAAGCGCGGGCTCTTTGACCTCGGAAACAAAGCGGAAGAGATTAAATTTATCCCAGTCGGCACGGTACTCTTCAGGCACGTCGAAGTCGGCATACGCCACGGTGTGTGCCGGACAATCAATCTGGATATAGCCACCCGCACGGAACGGGACGCTCTCCCCTTCAGGCACACGCAGCTTAAGCTCTTTAATGAAGGTGGCTTTGTTATCGTTAGAGATAACCTCGCACTCCCATTTTTTCACGCCGAAGATCTCTTCCGGCAGCTCAATCTTCATGTTCTGACGCACCGCGACCTGGCATGCCAGACGACAACCCTCTTTCGCTTCACGTTTCGTAATATGCGACAGTTCTGTGGGCAGAATATCACCGCCCCCCTCTTTCACCGTCACACGGCACTGCCCGCATGAGCCGCCGCCACCGCAGGCTGACGAGACAAAGATCCCGTTGCCGGAGAGCGTATTAAGCAGTTTATCCCCTGCCGGGGTACGGATCTGATTCTGGGGATCGTCATTGATATCAATGACCACATCACCGGAATTGACCAGCTTCGCGCGCGCCGCCAGAATCAGCCCTGAGAGCACCAGTACTATCAGCGTGAACATCACCACGCCAAGAATAATTTCCATCTTTTAGCCCTTATAGCTGCACACCGGAGAAGGACATAAAGCCCAACGCCATCAGGCCGGTGGTGATAAAGGTGATCCCTAAGCCACGCAGCCCGGCAGGGACGTTGGCATATTTCATTTTTTCGCGGATCCCCGCCATGGTAACAATCGCCAGCATCCAGCCGATACCGGATCCAAAGCCATACACCACGGATTCACTGAAGTTGTAATCACGCTGAACCATGAATGAGACGCCACCAAAGATGGCACAGTTTACGGCGATGAGCGGCAGGAAGATCCCCAGCGCGTTGTACAGCGACGGGAAATACTTATCGAGGATCATCTCCAGGATTTGCACCAGCGCCGCAATTACCCCGATAAAGGTGATGAAGTTCAGGAAGCTGAGATCAATCCCCTCCACCAGCGCACTGTCCCGCAGCACAAAGTTGAACACCAGGTTGTTAATCGGAACGGAAAGCCCCAACACCACGGTGACCGCCACGCCCAGACCAAATGCCGTCGAGACCTTTTTGGAAACGGCAAGGAACGTACACATGCCCAGGAAGAAGGCGAGCGCCATGTTTTCAACAAACACCGCGCGCACAAATAAACTCAGGTAATGAGCCATTGTCGGTTACTCCTTTTCCTGCTGTTCGGGCTTCAACGTACGAATCAGCCAGATCAGCAAACCGATAATGAAAAATGCGCTTGGGGCCAGCAGGAACAGTCCGTTTGGCAGATACCAGCCGCCGTTCTGTACCGTGTCCAGCACCGTGATGCCAAACAGCTTGCCGCTGCCAATAAGCTCGCGCAGGAAACCGACCGTCAGCAGGATCACGCCGTAGCCCAGACCGTTGCCGATCCCATCCATAAAGCTCGCCAGCGGCGGCATTTTCATGGCGTAGGCTTCAGCGCGCCCCATCACGATACAGTTGGTGATAATCAGGCCGACAAACACCGAAAGCTGCTTCGAGGTTTCATAAGCAAACGCGCGCAGCAGCTGATCAACGACGATCACCAGCGAAGCGATGATCGCCATCTGGACGATGATCCTTACGCTGTTGGGTATGTGGTGGCGGATCATTGAGATAAACATGCTGGAGAACGCTGTCACCAGCGTAACTGCCAGCGTCATCACTACCGCCGTTTCCAGTTTGGTCGTTACCGCCAGGGCAGAGCAGACGCCCAGCACCTGCAGCGTTATCGGGTTATTGGCTAAAAGTGGGCCAATCAGCACCTTTTTAACTTCTTTCAGTTCACCCGTATCAGCCATTGTTTAGCGCTCCCTCACGTACATTTTTCAGGAAGGGACCAAAGCCCAGTTCACCCATCCAGAAATCAAAACTGTGCTGCACCCCGTTAGAGGTGAGCGTGGCCCCGGAAAGGCCGTCAACGGCGAAGTCATCACCGGGACGCGCGCCCCCTTTCACCACCTTAAGCGCAGGCTGACCGTTATCGTCGAGTACTTTTTTACCGACAAACTGCGCACGCCAGTTAGGGTTCTCAACTTCGCCACCCAGCCCCGGCGTTTCGCCCTGATCATAATAAGTAATGCCTTTGACCGTGCGGCCATCGGTGTCCAGCGCCACAAAGGCGTACATCATTGACCACAAGCCGTTACCATAGATGGGTAAAACCACTTCCTGCACGCGTTTTTGCTCGTCACGAACGAGATAAATCTCCGCAATATTGCTGCGGCGCTTAATCCCTGCCGGATCCTGAGAGGCATCAAGCGAAGTGCTCATCTGCGGATCTTTCAGCGCCAGCGCCTGGTTATATTTCGCCGGGTCTTTATCCATCAGTTCACCGGTTTTTAAATTCACCAGCCGTGCGGTAATGCGTTCAGCAAACACGGCTGAGACGTCGTCCTTCGTCATGCCTTCCTGCATCAGCCCGGCCACGGCCAGGATGTTACGCTGTTTATCCAGCGCCCGTTGCTCCTGCTGCAGCGGTTTTAACCCGACGGCAGAACCGGCGACGACAATGGAACAGACCAGGCAAAGCACCAGAACCACCAGCAATGTTTTGCTGATGCTGTCGTTATTTTTGACTTCAGCCACGCGCCTTCCTCCGCTTAATGTTGGCGCGCACGACCAGATAGTCGAACAGCGGCGCAAACAGATTGGCAAACAGAATGGCCAACATCATCCCTTCCGGATAGGCCGGGTTGACCACGCGAATCAATACACACATCACCCCAATGAGTGCGCCGTAACACCATTTACCTCTGTCGGTAAACGAGGCCGAGACGGGATCGGTGGCCATGAACATCATGCCAAACGCAAAACCGCCCAGCACAAGGTGCCAGTACCACGGCATAGAAAACATCGGGTTCGTGTTTGAACCAATGAGATTGAACAGGGTGGCAGTAAGCACCATCCCGAGCATCACGCCTGCGACGATGCGCCAGGAGGCCACGCGACCAAAGAGAATGATCGCCCCACCGAGCAAAATCATCAGGGTAGACACTTCCCCGATGGAGCCCGGGATGTTGCCAATAAACGCATCAAACCAGGTCACCGGCTGGCCGGTCGCATTATTGACCAGCGTTTCACCGCCGCCTGCCGCCCACTGGGAAAGGGGTGTCGCACCGGAGAAACCGTCCGCAGCCGTCCACACCAGGTCACCTGAGATCTGCGCCGGGTAGGCAAAGAACAGGAACGCACGCCCCGCCAGCGCCGGGTTCAGGAAGTTACGCCCGGTCCCGCCGAAGATCTCTTTGGCAATCACGACGCCAAAGCTTATCCCCAGCGCCGCCTGCCAGAGTGGCAGCGTAGGTGGCACAATCAGCGCAAACAGGATAGAGGTAACAAAGAAGCCCTCGTTAATCTCGTGTTTGCGGATGATGGCGAACAGCACTTCCCAGAAACCGCCCACGATAAAGACAGTCATATAAATCGGCAGGAAGAATACCGCCCCCAGCGTCATCATGCTGAGCCAGCCCGCGTCCGCCGCGAAGCTCACGCCTAACGACTGTGCCAGGCGGTAGTGCCAGTCAGACTGAATGACCTGCGCCAGCTGCTGCGCATCATAGAGATGATGCAGCGCCGGAATGGTTTGCAGCCCCACGTTGTACATGCCCCAGAACATAGCCGGGAAGACCGCAAACCACACCAGGATCATCATGCGTTTCAGGTCGATGGCATCGCGAACGTGCGCCGCCCCTTTCGTCACCAGACCCGGCGTGTAGAAAATGGTCGTCGTCGCTTCGTACAGCGGGTAGTACTTCTTCAGTTTACCCTCGGTAAAATGCGGCTCTATTTTTTCAAAGAGGTGTTTTAAGCCCATCGTTATCCTTCCTGCTCAATGCGGGTTAACACCTCGCGCAATACGGGTCCATATTCGTATTTACCTGGACACACATAGGTACACAGCGCCAAATCTTCTTCATCCAGCTCGAGACAGCCCAGCGCCTGCGCGCCGTCGGTATCACCGGCAAGGAGATCGCGCAGCAGCACGGTGGGCAGAATGTCCAGCGGCATCACGCGTTCGTAGTTGCCAATCGGGACCATTGCGCGCTCCCCGCCGTTCGTGCTGGTGGAGAAATTAAAGAGCTTATGACGCAGGAAGTGACCCAGCGTAGTGCGGGTCACGGAGTATTTCTCTGCACCCGGCAGCACCCAGCCGAACAGCTCTTTCTCACGCCCTTCCTGCACAACGCTCACCTGAAGATGGAAACGGCCCAGATACGCATGCGCATCAACTGCACGGCGCCCACTGAGTACTGAACCGGAAATCAGGCGGTTTTCACCCTCTTTCGTTTCCCCGGAAAGCAGGTCATTAAGATCGGCTCCCAGAAGCGTTTTTACCAGGCGCGGGTTTGCAGCCTGCGGACCGCCGATAGCGATGACCCGTTCAGCGCAGAGAACGCCAGTGGTAAAGAGCTTACCAATGGCAATGACGTCCTGATAATTAAGATGCCAGACCTGTTTTTTCAGACTCACCGGCTCAAGGAAGTGAATATGGGTGCCGACCAGCCCAGCCGGATGTGGACCCGAAAATTCATTAAACGTGACCTGCCCCTGCGGATGGCCGCCAAGCTTGCCACCGCCGGCCTGGCAGACGTGAACTTTTCCGGGCGTCAGGCGCGTTAAAACCGTCAGCCCGGCATCGAAGGCTTTACGCTGCGCCAGAATAACGGGCTGCGGGTCTGCGCTGAGCGGGTTGGTGTCGATGGCCGTCACGAATATGGCAGCCGGGGCCGTATCAGGAGCGGGGGATTTGCTGAAAGGACGCGTGCGAAGTGCCGTCCACAAACCGGATGCCAGCAGTTGAGCCTGCACAGTTTCCCGACTAAGCGACGCGAGTTCTGCGGCGTCGTAATGGGCAAACTCACGCTGTTCATCGCCTTCAATGCGGATCACCACCGACTGAAGGACACGGCGCTCGCCACGATTGATCGCCACAACGGTGCCGCTGGCGGGAGCTGTGAACAGCACGCCGGGATTTTTTTTATCCTCAAAGAGCGCCTGCCCTTTGATAACGCGATCGCCTTCCTGAACCAGCATCGAGGGACGCATTCCCAGATAATCGTCGCCTACGATGGCGACATGACGGACACTTGCACCGGGCGAAACGTGCTGCTCGGGCACGCCTGCAATCGGCAGATTAAGTCCTTTTTTTATTTTAAACATGTGGTTAGCAGGTTTCCATAAACAACAATCCAGTGGGCGCGAAGTGTACCATTTTCCCCTTCTCACGGGCAGGGGATCCGCCTGCGGGTGCGCCAAATTGCGAGCTAATACGCAAAGTTCCTGGAGCCAGCGTGATTTTGATGGTTTATAAAGTAAAACTAATTTGTAAACTCATCGCCCGACTCTTGCGAAAATCTATAGCGGTGCTAATGTGAGCGCTCCTAACAGAATAATCTGATTTCGGGTCTCTTTTGCCGCCCTGGCAAGTTGGTCTACGTTTTATCAAGGAACTTGTAGTATGCGTAAAATCGCATTGTTCATTGCGATGCTTCTGATTCCGTGCATGTCGTTTGCCGGGCTGCTCAGCAGCAACAGCTCCACGACGCCGATCAGCAAAGAATATAAACAGCAGTTAATGGGATCGCCGGTTTATATTCAAATCTTCAAGGAAGAACGCACGCTCGATCTATTTGTGAAAATGGGCGAGACATATCAGCTGCTTGATAGCTACAAAATTTGTAATTACTCCGGCGGGCTGGGGCCAAAACAGCGCCAGGGTGATTTTAAAAGTCCGGAAGGGTTTTATAACGTTCAGCGTAGCCAGCTCAAACCGGACAGCCGCTTCTATAAAGCCATTAACATCGGTTTCCCCAATGCCTATGACCGTGCTCACGGTTATGAAGGGAAATACCTGATGATCCACGGTGCCTGCGTGTCTATCGGCTGTTATGCGATGACCGATGCCGGCATTGATGAAATTTTCCAGTTCGTAACAGGCGCGCTGGTGTTCGGGCAGCCTAACGTTCAGGTCAGCATTTATCCGTTCCGTATGACGGATGCCAACATGGCCCGCCATAAGTACTCCTATTACGCCGATTTCTGGAAACAGCTGAAGCCGGGTTACGACTACTTTGAGCAGACCCACAAGCCGCCTGTGGTTTCTATCGTAGATGGCCGTTACGTGGTCAGCAAACCGCTGAGCCACGAAGTCGTCCATCCACAGCTGGCGTCAAATTACACGGTCCCCGAGACAAAATAGCACCCACTCGCCTGGCATGATCTTTTGCCAGGCTTCGTTGCCCGTCAGCGGCTGCGTCGCAATGACTGTGACCACATCGTTCGGTGTGGTCTCTTTCTGAAAGTCTATCTCCACATCCTGATCGAGCAGCTTTGCAACGCCAAACGGCGCACGGCGCGTGATCCAGAACAGGTTCGTCGAACAGAACGCCATGACATAGCGTCCGTCTGACAGCAGCATGTTAAACACGCCTTTTTCACGTAGCTCGGATGCCAGCGTCGCGATGTATTTAAACACGGCGGTCATGTTGCCGGGCGTACGAGGATAACGTTCCGTCAGCTTGTGCAGTAGCCAGCAGAAGGCTTTTTCGCTATCCGTTTCGCCGACCGGGCGGAAATTCCCCGTCTCCAGCGACTTATAGCCCGTCAGTTGCCCGTTGTGCGCGTAGGTCCAGTTTCGCCCCCACAGTTCACGGGTAAACGGATGGGTATTTTCCAGCGCCACTTCGCCGCGGTTAGCCTGACGGATGTGCGCAATCACCGAGCGGGACTTGATGGGATAGTCCTGCACCAGTTTGGCAATCGGTGAGTTATAGCTGGGCTGTGGATCTTTGAACGTGCGACACCCTTTGCCTTCGTAGAAGGTAATGCCCCAGCCGTCTTTATGCGGCCCGGTTCCTCCACCGCGCTGCACCAGCCCGGTGAAACTAAAGCAGATATCGGTTGGCACATTGGCGCTCATCCCGAGCAGTTCGCACATACATCACCTCCACAACAGCGGGGGCAAGAGTGCCCCCAGCGAAGTCTTACTTAGCCATCTCTTTTTCGATCAGCTGGATCAGGATATGGATCACTTTGATGTGAATTTCCTGAACGCGGTCAGCATAACCAAAGTGCGGAACGCGAATTTCGATATCCGCGGTACCGTCCATCTTACCGCCATCTTTACCGGTCAGGGTGATGACTTTCATCCCTTTTTCACGCGCGGCAGCGATCGCTTTGATCACGTTAGCGGAGTTACCGGAGGTCGAAATGCCCAGCAGCACGTCGCCTTCACGACCTACCGCTTCAACGTAGCGGGAAAAGATGTGGTCGTAACCGAAGTCATTGCCTACGCAGGAGATGTGGCTGACGTCGGAAATCGCAATCGCCGGGTAGCCCGGACGGTTTTCGCGATAGCGTCCGGTCAGCTCTTCTGCAAAGTGCATGGCATCACAGTGGGAACCACCGTTACCGCAGGAGAGCACTTTGCCGCCCGCTTTAAAGCTGTCGGCCAGCAGGACCGCCGCGCGCTGAATAGCGTGAATGTTGGCATCATCTTTCAGAAAGTTAGCCAGCGTTTCCGCCGCTTCGTTCAGTTCGTTACGAATAAGATCCTGGTACATGAGGATAATCCTTCAGTATTGATGAAATAACACAGTGGAGTGTACCGGATAGCGGGAAAAGCGAGAAGCTAAAGCCATGCGAATCCTCCGGCGTTTTGCTTTTTCGTGCCGGCGAAAACACGAACAATGTGAGCCCGGTTGTAATTATTTTGTAAACACATTGCTAAAGGAAATAACATCAACTACAACCATATCATCACAAGTGGTCAGACCTCCTACAAGCAAGGGAGCTTTTCTTTATGATGATTTTGAGCATTCTCGCAACTGTTGTCCTGCTCGGTGTGTTGTTCTATCACCGCGTCAGTTTATTCCTGAGTAGTGTGATTCTGCTGGCCTGGACGGCTGCACTTGGCGTCGCTGGTCTGTGGAATATCTGGCTTTTAGTTCCGCTGGCCATCATTCTTCTGCCGTTTAACTTTACCCCGATGCGTAAGTCGATGATCTCCGCGCCGGTGTTCAAAGGCTTCCGCAAAGTGATGCCGCCAATGTCGCGGACTGAGAAAGAAGCGATTGATGCCGGTACCACCTGGTGGGAAGGCGACCTGTTCCAGGGCAACCCGGACTGGAAAAAGCTGCATAACTATCCGCAGCCGCGTCTGACCGCTGAAGAACAGGCTTTTATTGACGGCCCGGTGGAAGAAGCGTGCCGCATGGCAAACGACTTTGCCATCACCCATGAAATGGCCGATCTGCCGCCAGAGCTGTGGGCGTATCTGAAAGAACATCGCTTCTTCGCGATGATCATCAAGAAAGAGTATGGCGGTCTGGAATTCTCCGCTTACGCTCAGGCTCGCGTCCTGCAAAAGCTGGCGGGCGTCTCCGGGATCCTGGCGATTACCGTTGGCGTGCCTAACTCCTTAGGCCCGGGTGAACTGCTGCAGCATTACGGTACGGAAGAGCAGAAAGATCACTACCTGCCGCGTCTTGCGCGTGGTCAGGAAATCCCTTGCTTCGCGCTGACCAGCCCGGAAGCGGGTTCCGATGCAGGCGCGATCCCGGATACCGGCGTGGTCTGCATGGGCGAGTGGCAGGGCGAGCAGGTGCTGGGCATGCGCCTGACCTGGAACAAGCGTTATATCACCCTGGCGCCAATCGCCACCGTGCTGGGTCTGGCCTTTAAGCTCTCTGACCCGGAAAAACTGCTGGGCGGCGAAGAAGATCTGGGCATTACCTGTGCGCTGATCCCAACCTCTACCCCGGGCGTTGAAATTGGTCGCCGTCACTTCCCGCTGAACGTGCCGTTCCAGAACGGTCCGACCCGCGGTCAGGACATCTTTGTGCCGATTGATTACATTATCGGTGGTCCGAAAATGGCCGGTCAGGGCTGGCGTATGCTGGTGGAATGTCTGTCGGTTGGCCGCGGCATTACCCTGCCGTCGAACTCTACTGGTGGCCTGAAATCTGTGGCGATGGGGATTGGTGCATACGCCCACATCCGCCGTCAGTTCAAAATCTCCATCGGCAAGATGGAAGGTATCGAAGAGCCGCTGGCGCGTATCGCAGGTAATGCCTACGTGATGGATGCCGCCGCATCTTTGATTACCTACGGCATTATGCTGGGCGAAAAACCGGCCGTGCTGTCCGCGATTGTGAAATACCACTGTACCCACCGCGCGCAGCAGTCGATCATTGACGCGATGGATATCGCAGGCGGTAAAGGCATTATGCTCGGCGAAGGCAACTTCCTGGCGCGCGGCTATCAGGGCGCACCGATTGCCATCACCGTTGAAGGTGCCAACATCCTGACCCGCAGCATGATGATCTTCGGTCAGGGGGCGATTCGCTGCCATCCGTACGTGCTGGAAGAGATGGCCGCTGCGCAGAATAATGACGTGGATGCCTTCGATAAGCTGCTGTTCAAACATATCGGTCATGTGGGTAGCAACAAGGTGCGTAGTTTCTGGCTCGGCCTGACGCGCGGTCTTACCAGCGCGACGCCAACCGGTGATGCGACCAAACGCTATTACCAGCATCTGAACCGTCTGAGCGCCAACCTGGCTCTGCTGTCGGATGTTTCCATGGCCGTTCTCGGCGGTAGCCTGAAGCGTCGCGAGCGTATATCTGCCCGTCTGGGGGATGTGCTGAGCCAGATCTTCCTGGCGTCTGCGGTCCTGAAGCGTTACGACGACGAAGGGCGTCAGGAAGCGGATCTGCCGCTGGTACACTGGGGCGTTCAGGATGCGATGTATCAGGCAGAACAGGCGATTGACGATCTGCTGGCGAACTTCCCGAACCGCTTTGTTGCGGGCGCCCTGCGCGTGGTGATCTTCCCGACCGGTCGTCACCACCTGGCACCGTCCGACAAGCTGGACCACAAAGTGGCGAAAATCCTGCAGGTACCGAGCGCGACACGCTCCCGTATCGGCCGTGGTCAGTACCTGGCCCCTACGCCACATAACCCGGTGGGTCTGCTGGAAGAGGCGCTGCTTGATGTAATGGCCGCCGACCCAATTCATCAGAAGATCTGCAAACAACTGGGCAAAAACCTGCCGTTCACCCGTCTGGATGAACTGGCGAAACAGGCGCTGTCAGGTGGCATTATCGATAATGCTGAAGCAGCAATTCTGGTAAAAGCCGAAGAGAGCCGTCTGCGCAGTATTAACGTCGATGATTTCGAACCGGACGAGCTGGCAACACAGCCGGTAAAGCTGCCAGAGAAGCACCGTAAACCTGAAGCGGCATAACCCGTTTCGTTCTGACAAACCCCGCCGCGCGCGGGGTTTTTTATTGCCACATTTTCTCGTAATGACGTGCTACAGTGTCAAAAAGGGGTCGTTTGAGGAGTCTGTATCGTGCCGGGTTTGAAGATTTCGATTTTGCAGCAACCTTTAGTGTGGATGGATGGCCCTGCCAACCTGCGCCACTTTGATCGTCAACTGGAAGAGATTACCGGACGAGATGTGATTGTCCTGCCGGAGATGTTCACCACCGGCTTCGCCATGGAAGCAGCTAAGCAATCAATGCCTCAGGATGACGTGGTCGCCTGGATGCATACCAAAGCGCAGCAAACAAATGCGCTGATCGCGGGTAGTGCCGCCCTGCAAACCGAGCGCGGGCCAGTGAACCGTTTTCTGCTGGTTGAGCCGGAAGGGAAAGTGCATTTTTACGATAAACGCCACCTGTTCCGCATGGCGGATGAGCATCATCACTATGAAGCGGGTAATGAGCGCGTGGTATTCGAGTGGCGCGGCTGGCGCATTCTGCCGCTGGTCTGCTACGACCTGCGCTTCCCGGTGTGGTCGCGCAACCGCAACGATTATGACCTGGCGCTGTATGTCGCCAACTGGCCAGCACCGCGCTCGCTGCACTGGCAGTCGCTGCTGGTGGCGCGCGCCATTGAGAACCAGGCGTATGTGGTGGGCTGTAACCGTGTGGGGACGGATGGCAACGGGCATCACTACCGCGGCGACAGCCGGGTGGTAAATCCGCAGGGCGAGATTATTGCGACTGCCGAGCCGCATCAGGCAACGCGAATTGATGCGGAGCTATCGTTGACCGCGCTGAAGGAGTATCGGGAGAAGTTTCCGGCCTGGCAGGATGCGGATCCGTTTAGCATCGGGTAAAAAAAGCCGGGTGGCGGCTACGCTTTACCCGGCCTACAAATGTTGCTCGAGCGTTTAACTCACCAACGCCTGTCCGTCTTTACGGCTCTCCGTTGCCGCCACGTAATGCCCTTCCGGAAGGCGATAAATCACCTGCGCACCGCCGAAGTTATAATCCTGCAGCGGATCTTCCACCACGATCTGGTGTCCGCGTTCGCGCAGCGCGGCGATAGTATTGCGATCGAACGTTGATTCGACGATCACTTCCCTGCCCTGCACCACGCGCCAGCGCGGAGCGTCAATCGCCGCCTGCGGGTTTTGCCCGTGCAGCATAATGCGCAGCGCCATCTGCATGTGTCCTTGCGCCTGCATCGGGCCGCCCATCACGCCGAAGGACATCAACGGCTTGCCGCTGCCGTCCATCGCAAAGCCCGGAATGATGGTGTGGAACGGACGCTTGCTGCCCGCCAGCGCGTTCGGATGATTAGGATCCAGCGAAAAACCACAGCCCCGGTTTTGCAGGCTAATCCCGGTGTCTGGCACCACAATCCCTGAACCAAACCCCATATAGTTGGACTGAATAAAGGAGACCATCATCCCGCTGGCATCCGCAGTGCTGATGTAGACCGTACCGCTCTGGGTGGGTGAACCGTAGACAAAATCAGAGGCGCTTTCGTGGTTGATCAGCGCCGCACGCGATTTCAGGTAATGATCGCTCAGCAGCTCTTTGGCCGCGAACGCCATATGATCTTCATCCGCCACGTAGCGGTCGAGATCCGCCAGCGCCAGCTTCATCGCTTCAATGGACAAATGCAGAGACTGCACGGAGTCCGGATGATGCTGCTCGATGCCGCACTGCTCCAGAATACCCAGCGCAATCAGCGTGGCGATCCCCTGGCCGTTTGGCGGCAGCTCCTGCACCGAACCACCCGCGAAGTCGCGTGACAGCAGGTCTACCCAGTCCACGCGGTGGCTGGCGAGATCTTCAGCCGTCAAATGCGCGCCGTGTTCTTTGGCGAAGGCGGCAATTTTCTGCGCCAGCTCGCCGCGGTAAAACGCGTCGCCGTTGGTTTTCGCTATCAGTTCCAGCGAATTCGCCTGCGCCGGATTACGGAAGATCTCCCCCACTCGCGGCGCGCGGCCTTCCGGCGCGAAGCAGGCGCTGAAGCCAGGCTGATCTTTCAGCTTGTTGTAGCCGCGCTGCCAGAGATGGCCAATCAGCGGCGAAACCGGGAAACCGTTTCGCGCATAGTCAATGGCTGGCTGCGCCAGCGTGGTCAGCGGCAGCGTGCCGAAACGCTCTGCCAGTGCGACCCAGCCGGATACCGCACCGGGCACGGTCACGGCGTCCCAGCCGATTTCGGGTACCGCCGTTTTTCCGGCAAAGAGATCCGCATGCCAGCTGGCCGGTGAGCGCCCCGACGCGTTCAGACCGTGAAGTTTTTCACCGTCCCAGACGATGGCAAAGGCATCACTGCCGATCCCGTTACCGGTCGGCTCGACTACTGTCAGCGCCATCGCGGTGGCGATCGCCGCATCAACGGCATTACCGCCCAGCTGCAGCATTTTCATTCCTGCCTGCGCCGCCAGCGGTTGCGAAGTGGCAACGGCGTTATGGCCCATCATCGGCGGGCGTCGTGATTCGTAACCGGACGTAAAATCAAGCGCTTTAGTCATCATGACTCCTTAGTCGTGGCGCGGATCGAGCGCATCGCGCAGCCCGTCGCCAAGTAAATTGAAGCCCTGCACGGCAAGGAAAATTGCCACGCCGGGGAAAACGGACATCCACGGCGCCTGCTCAAGAAAACCTTTCGCGGTGTTGAGCATTGACCCCCAGGACGGATTGGGCGGCTGCTGCCCCAACCCTAAAAACGACAGGCTGGCTTCGGCGATAATCGCCGAGGCAATCGCCAGCGTGGCCTGTACCAGGATCGGTGACATCACGTTGGGCAGCACGTATTTGATGATGATCCAGCGATCCGGCAGGCCAATCGCCCGCGCGCCGTCGATGTACTCTTCGTTGCGGATGGCGATCACCTGCCCACGCGTCAGACGGGCGAATATCGGCATCGCGGAAAGGCCAATGGCGATCATCGCGTTGGTCAGGCTTGGGCCTAAAAATGCCCCCAGCGCGATCGCCATGATCAGAAACGGGCAGGCCAGCAGCGCTTCAATGAAGCGCGAGATCACCCCATCCCACATCTTCTGGAAATACCCCGCTACCAGCCCCAGCGGCACGCCGATCGCTACCGCGATAACGACCGACATACAGCCCGCCATCAGCGAGGTTCGCGCCCCCCAGATAATGCGGGATAAAATGTCGCGCCCCAGCTCGTCGGTTCCGAACCAGTACATTGCCGACGGCGCTTTACGCACCGCCAGGAAGTTGGCTTTGACCGGGTCGAACGGGGCAATCCACGGCGCCAGCAGCGCCACCAGCACAAAGAAGCCCACCACCACCGCGCCAATCACCGCGCTTTTATTGGCGAGGAATTTCTTTAGCACCCGGTTTTGCGCGCGCGGCAGCGCGGGCACAGCGGTTTGCGTCGTCAGTTCCGCCATGGTTAACCTCGCATTTTCGGGTTGATAAGAACGTAGAGCACGTCAGCCAGCAGGTTGAGCAGCAGGAAGCCGATCGCCACGATCAGCACCACGCCCTGCACCACCGCGTAGTCTCGGTTAAATACCGAATCGACGATCATCTTGCCGAAGCCGGGAATGGTGAAGACCTGCTCGGTCAGCACCGCACCGCCCAGCAGCTCACCAAACAGCAGCGTCGTAAGGGTGATCACCGGCACCAGCGCATTGCGAAACGCGTGCTTTAAGATCACCGCTTTCGGCAGTAATCCTTTCGCGCGCGCGGTGCGGATGTAATCCGCTTTCAGGACCGCAATCATCGATGCTCGGGTATGGCGCATCAGCGTCGCCGCCAGCCCTGTTCCGAGAACGGCTGCGGGCAGCAGCAGCGTGCGCAGGTTTTGCACCGGATCCTCACTGAACGGTACATAGCCGGACGCGGGAAGCCACTGCAGGTTCACCGAGAAGACCAGAATCAGCAGGATCCCCAGCCAGAAATGGGGGATCGAGATCCCCGAGATCGCCACGAAGTTCGCCCCGTGATCGACCCAGCTGTTTTTGTTCACTGCCGCGAGGATCCCCATGCTAATGCCAAATACCAGCGCGATAATCATCGCCAGCAGCGACAGCTCCAGCGTCACAGGCAGCTTACTGGCAATCAGCTGCGTCACCGGTTCGTGCGTGCGTAAGGAGATCCCCAGGTCGCCCTGCAATGCGCGCGTTAACCAGTTGAAATACTGCACAGGAATGGGCGCATCCAGATTGAGCTCAGCACGCAGCTGGGCGATAACCGCCGGATCGCGCTCCTCCCCGGCCATGGCGATCAGCGGGTCGCCGGGCAGCAGTTTTTGCAGGCCAAACACCATCATGCTCACCAGCAGCAAGGTCGGGATGGCCAGCAGCAGACGTTTGCAAATCAGTTCCAGCATGGGTTCTCCTCAGGACGTTTATTTCGCCAGCGTCAAACCCGCCAGACGCACGATGCCGTCCGGGTAAGGCTTAAAGCCCTGCACGCGCTTGTTCAGACCAAAAATGCGCGGCTCGAAGTAGAGGTAGGCAATCGGCATGTCGGTTTGCAGCTGTTTCACCACCTTGTCATACAGCGGCTGGCGTGCGGCCTGATCGGTGCTCTGGCGCGCCTGAGTCAGCCATTCGTCGACCTGCGCGTTGCTGTAGCGTCCGTCATTCAGAGTGCCTTTGCTATGGACAAAGCCGTAGATGCTGCCGTCCGGGTCCGGGCGGCCCGACCAGCCGGAGAAACTGAGCTGATAATCACCACTCTGCTGACGATCCAGCAGCGTCGCGAATTCGGTCATCTGCAGGTTGAGCGTGAAGCCGGCCTCGGCAACCATTGCCTGCAGAACCTGACCCACCTGCTGCGAGGTCGGGTTGTTCGGCACCAGCAGGTTGACGGTCAGCGGCGTGGTGACGCCTGCCGCTTTGAGCAGCGCTTTGGCTTTATCGACGTCACGGGGCGGAACCGGCAGATTGACGTGATACGGGCTCACCGTGGAAAACGCCTGGTTTGCCGGCGTGTATAGCCCTTCAAAGACCACCTGATTTAGCGCATCACGGTCGATGGCCTGCGAAAATGCCTCGCGTACGCGGGCATCTCTGAACGGATCGTTCGCCGGGACCTTGCCGTTATTGATGTTGAAGGTAATGCCCTGGTAACCCAGACCCGTTACCTTCGCCAGCGCCAGCTTGCTGTCAGCTTCAACGGTTTTAACGTCGCTGGCCGCAATGCCTTCGGTCAGGTCGAGATCGCCTGCCCGCAGGTTCGCGAGGCGCACGGAGGCGTCCGGGATCGGCAGATAAATAATTTTGTCGAAGTGGTAGGCGTCTTTATTCCAGTAATTGTCGAAGCGAGTCAGAACAATGCGGTCCTGGGACACGCGGCTGTCAAACTTATAAGGACCGGAACAGACCGGATGGGCGGCAAAGTCAGGCTTTTTCGCCGCATCGGGTGCCATCATCGCGCCCGCGCGGTCAGTCAGCTGCATCAGCAGCGCGGCGTCAGGGGTTTTCAGGTGCAGCGCAATCTGCATCGGACCGGTGACCTCTACCGATTCCACCGAGGAGATCTCGCTTTTGCGCAGGGAACCTTTTAGGGTCAACGCACGGTCGAGGTTGTATTTCGCAGCAGCGGCGTCGAATTTCTCGCCGTCATGGAAGGTCACCCCCTCACGGAGATCCATGGTCAGCGTTTTGCCGTCATCGCTCCAGGCCCACGACTTCGCCAGACCTGGCACCACTTTCAGATGCTCGTCGACATCCACCAGCCTGTCGCACAGGGAAGCAAAGACAAAGCGGCCATAGTAGGTGCGCGCCAGATGCGGGTCGAGCATGTCCGGGTCAGCTCCCAGACCAATTCGCAGCACGCTTTCAGAATGGGCGGGCAGCGCCGCGCCAAGCAACATAACACTTCCCAGTACGGTCAAAAGAGAATTACGCATTGTCATTATCATGAGTTCCTTGAAGGAAGGGAGGAGTGAGTGGCCGCGTGTTCAAACAGCGCGCGGCGGCGCAGAAAAGCTGCGGATGGCGGTGCTATCTGAATAACACTGCGATCGCGATTGATGTCCTGCCAGCGGTGACAGGCAACCTGACGTCCACCGTCCAGCACCTGATTAATCGGCTCAACCTGACGGCATTCATCGGTAACATACGGGCAGCGGGTATGGAAACGGCAGCCGGATGGAGGGCTCGCCGGGTTCGGCAGATCCCCCTGCAGCAGCGGTGCGTCGCGTTCAATGCCCGGCTGCATCTGTGGTGCCGAGGCGATCAGTGCCTGGGTATAAGGGTGCAGCGGGGCGTCAAAGATCTCGTCGACGGTCGCAAGTTCAACGATTTGCCCGAGATACATGACCGCCACGCGGTCGCTCATATGGCGAATCACCGCCAGGCCGTGGGCGACGATCACCATCGTCAGCCCCAGCTGGTGCTTCAGGCTTTCCAGCAAATTGACGACCTGCGCCTGGACGGAAACATCCAGCGCAGAGACGGGTTCATCGCCAAGCAACAGTTTTGGTCCCGAGGCCAGCGCGCGCGCAATGCCGATACGCTGGCGCTGGCCGCCGGAAAACTCGTGCGGATAGCGCCCGGACCAGGCGGCAGGCAGGCCAACGGTTTTGAGGAGTTCGGCGACGCGATACTGTCGGTCGGCTTTCTTCATATTCTGGTGCAGCCACAGCGGCTCACCGACGATCTGCTCCACCGTCATGCGCGGGTTCAGCGAGGCAAACGGATCCTGGAAAATAATTTGCAGCTCACGCCGGAGCTGGTTCAGACGGGCGCCCGAGGCGTCGGTAATCTCCTCCCCCTGGTAAAACACTCGCCCTTCACTGGCGGCGAGCAGGCGCAGCAGCAGACGCCCAAGGGTAGATTTGCCGGAGCCAGACTCGCCGACAATTGCCAGCGTTTCACCCGGCATCACGGCAAGCGAAACGCGATCAACCGCCGTAACAAACCGGGCCGGTGAAAAGAGTTTTTTCGGACCAGGGAAGCGCTTGCTGAGGTCGCGGGCTTCAAGAATTGGCGTAGTCATGCGGTCTCTCCCAGGGCAATGTGGTGTTCGAGCGGCACGCGGAAGCAGGCGACCTGATGACCCGCGCCGAGCGTGTTGAGCGGCGGTTTTTCATCATGGCAGCGAGACTGCGCAAACGGGCAGCGCGTCGCAAAACGACAGCCTTTCGGCATGGATTCCGGGAGCGGGACCGACCCGGGAATGGTGGAGAGCTGGCCTTTACGTGCGCCCAGCGAAGGGATTGAGCCCATCAGGCCGATGGTGTACGGGTGCTGCGGGTCGGCAAAGATGGCCTCGACGCTCCCCTGCTCCACCACCTGCCCGGCATACATTACCGCCACCTGCTGGGCGACTTCGGCCACCACGCCTAAATCGTGGGTGATCATCAGGACCGCCGTGCCGGTTTCTTCTTTGAGGGTGTTGAGCAAGGTGAGGATTTGCGCCTGGATGGTGACGTCGAGCGCGGTAGTCGGTTCATCGGCAATCAGTAATTTAGGATGGTTGATCAGCGCCATGGCAATCATCACACGCTGGCGCATACCGCCGGAAAGCTGATGCGGGTAAGCCTTGAGGCGCATCTCCGCCGCGGGGATCTGCACCTTCTCCAGGATCTGCAGCGCGACCTTCATCGCCTCTGTGCGGGAAACGCTCTGGTGACGCATGACCGCTTCACTGAGCTGATCGCCTAATGTGAAAGCGGGATTGAGCGAGGTCATTGGCTCCTGGAAAATCATCGCCAGCTCGCTGCCGCGCAAATCGGCATAGTCCCGCGGCGAGAGCTTTCGCAGATCGTGACGGCGAAACTGCATTTCTCCGCTGACAATCTGCGCGCTGGCGGGCAGTAATCCCATCAGCGCCAGTGAGGTGATACTTTTCCCGCAGCCGGACTCTCCCACCAGCGCCAGCGTCTCGCCTGCTTTGACCGTCAGGGAAATGCCGTCCAGTACGCTAACCGGCGAGCCGGAAAATTTAACGTTGAGATTATTCAGCCGAAGTACAGGCGTGGTGTCCTTAAACGGGATCGTCGTCATAGCGTGAAGTCGTCCTCAAGGTGGATCGCCTGAATCAGGGCGGTTTGCAGGCTAAGCAGGTGTTCGCGCATGGCGGCAGCTGCTTCATTAGGCTGGCGATGGATAATCGCAGACATGATCTTGTGATGGTGGTCGTTATAGCTGTCGACACGTTCGGGCGTGCGGGCTAATTCACGCAGATGCTGCCAGCCCGGTTCGCGCCGCACGGCATCAATCGCGTCAAACAGGCCGAGCATCAGGCGGTTGCCCGCAGCCTCGGCAATAGCGCGGTGAAAGGCGCTATCCCACAGTTCGTTGAGATCGCGGTCATCCGGGCTGACCTTGTCGATGCGTTCCAGCATGCGCTGCATGAGCGCGAGGTTTTCCCTGGTGGCACGCAGTGCCGCAAGCCGGGCTAAGCCGGGTTCGAGCTGTAGACGAGCTTCCATGACTTCCAGCAGGTTGGTTTGCTGAACCAATCCCTGAAGCGCCAGCGGTTCAACAGGGGCTGCGGGACCAATAAAGGTGCCTTTACCCTGTTTACGCCAGATCCGTCCTTCCTCTTCCAGCACATCCAGCGCGCGACGCACTTCGCGTCGTCCTACGCCGAGAGTTTCCGACAGCTCACGTTCCGTGGGCAGCGGAGTGCCTGGTGTTGACTCATGCTGGTTGATAAGCCCGCGCAATTGCTCAAGCGCGGTACTGGAATTGGCCAGAAACCGTGACGGTTTTTCCATATTGGTTCGCTCGCTATCATCATTATTTTCTTTTTATTAACGATAAGTTATTGATATGGAATGAACCTTATCGTGCTAATGATTAAGCAATAACCGAACCAATTATTTATTGGTTCAAAAACTTTCACGATATCCACTGTAAGCGAATGATTTCATGAAAATTATTTTTACAAAGCGACACAGTCTGATGAAGGCCAAAAAGTGTCTGGGCGAAAGAATGCACAAACACAGTGCAAATAACGCACTAATGCTGTGCAAATGTTAATTAATTGCACCACATAAATTAACATTTTGTTAATGAAAAGAAAGGCGGATAAAAGACACAGGCTGTTGAAACGACGAAGGCCTGAATCATTTCTGATTCAGGCCTTCTGAATAGTGGCGGAACGGACGGGACTCGAACCCGCGACCCCCTGCGTGACAGGCAGGTATTCTAACCGACTGAACTACCGCTCCACTGTTCCCGTTTGGGGAACGAGGCGCATATTACGGTGTGCCTCCGATCTCGTCAACGCTTTTTCTCACGTTTTGAATCGTTTGCTGCAAAAATCGCCCAACCGATGATTTTACAGACATTATGGCGTTTTTTCAGGCGCGCCACATACAGCTGCCGCCCTTCTTCTGTACCAGATCGAGACGGGATTCATGGTTAAGTAACTCTTCATCACTGGCTAAAACAACCCGTAAACGACTTGCCTGACGGACCACGCGCTGGATGCCCGCTTCGCCCTGCGTCTGCTGCGACTCATTTTCCATGCTGAATTTCATCGACGTCTGACCGCCGGTCATCGCCAGATAGACATCAGCCAGAATCTGGGCATCGAGAAGTGCCCCGTGCAGCGTTCGCTTGGTGTTGTCTATTTCATAACGTGAACAGAGTGCATCGAGGCTGTTACGCTTGCCGGGAAACATCTTCCTCGCCAGCGCCAGGCTATCGGTCACTTTGCAGAAGGTATTGGTTTTCGGAATATCGCGATGGAGCTTACTAAACTCATAGTCCATAAAGCCGATATCGAACGACGCGTTATGGATGATTAACTCAGCGCCTTTGATGTAGTCGAGAAACTCGTCTGCCACCTCAGCGAAGGTCGGTTTATCCAGCAAGAACTCATCGGCAATACCGTGAACGCCAAACGCTTCTGGATCCACCAGCCGATCGGGTTTGAGGTAGACGTGGAAGTTGTTCCCCGTAAGACGACGGTTCACCACTTCAACGGCACCGATCTCAATGATCTTGTGCCCTTCGTAGTGCGCGCCGATCTGGTTCATACCGGTGGTTTCGGTATCGAGGACAATCTGGCGAGTAATTGCAGTGCTCATAGCGGTCATTTATGTCAGACTTATCGTTTAACTGAACGTTTCAATACAGGAAGTCTACCAGAGATGCGTAAACAGGTAGAAATTTTCACCGATGGATCTTGTCTCGGGAACCCAGGCCCCGGCGGCTACGGCGCGATTATGCGCTATCGTCAGCATGAGAAAACTTTTAGCGAAGGGTATTTCCTGACCACCAACAACCGTATGGAGTTGATGGCGGCCATTGTGGCGCTGGAAGCCTTAAAAGAACACTGCGACGTGGTGTTGAGTACGGATAGCCAGTACGTGCGACAGGGTATCACCCAGTGGATCCACAACTGGAAAAAACGCGGCTGGAAAACTGCAGATAAGAAGCCCGTGAAGAACGTCGATCTCTGGAAGCGCCTTGATGCGGCACTGGGCCAGCACGAGATTAAGTGGGAGTGGGTTAAAGGCCACGCCGGCCACCCGGAAAACGAGCGCTGCGATGAACTGGCGCGCGCGGCGGCCTCAAATCCGGCCCATGAGGATACTGGCTACCAGCCTGAATCCTGATCAGGGTTTTCTGTACTGCCGCGTTGCGCCAACGGTCTGGCGGATGGGCGTTTTCGATTTGCTCTGCTTCATGGGGTTAAGCGTCAGAGGGATGGTTCGCTTACGCGCGACGATAAACTGCATGCAGCCTAATGCGGGCAAATGCGTACTCAATAAAACTCCCCCCTGACGTGCCCACGGCAGTACCTGAAAACCGCCATAGTTGAGCACTTCAAAGTTGAGCAGTGACAGCCAGTCGAGCTGGCGCATCATGGTGAACATCCGGCTGTTATAGGGTGGCGTTCGGCGCAATACAGGCACCAGCTTACGTAACCCCATCAGACTCAGCGGATTAAAACCGCTGAGTATCAGCCAGCCGTCATCAATCAGCACGCGATCGGCTTCACGCAGCATACGATGAGGATCGCTGCACCAGGGCAGCGCGTGGGCAAGAAGACACGCATCTACGGATTTTTCCGCAAACGGCAGATGCAATGGGTCAGCCTTCACCTGAACCGGCGATCCGCCGAGAGAGACATTGACCTGATGTGAGATGGCGCAGCTTTCGGTATTGATTTCTGCGCTGAGATTGCCAATCTTAAGCAGGTGAAAGCCATACATTTTCGCGAGCCAGGGCTTCAGCTGTTGCTCAAGCGCCTCGCGATAGTATTCACCCCAGGGCAATTCCGCCCAACGTTCCGGTGCTGCGACAGTCTGAGGTATCCTTGCCGGTTTCATCAAAACACCCGCCACGCTATAAGAGGTAATGTATGAATCTTATCAGTATTCCTGCTTTTCAGGACAATTACATCTGGGTTTTGGTCGATAACGATCGTCGATGCGTCATTGTCGATCCCGGCGAATCCGCCCCTGTGCTTGATGCAATAAAGGAGAACGCCTGGCAGCCAGAAGCCATTCTGTTGACGCACCATCATAACGATCACACTGGCGGCGTGCCGGAACTGCGCGCTCATTTTCCGCATCTTGTGGTTTACGGACCGGCTGAGACACAAGATAAGGGAACGACGCAAGTAGTCCAGGAGGGCGAAAATATCCACATCCGTGAGTGGGAGTTTTCCGTATTTGCTACGCCAGGTCACACTTTGGGACATCTGTGTTTCTACAGTAAACCTTATCTTTTTTGTGGCGACACCCTCTTCTCAGGCGGTTGCGGAAGACTTTTTGAAGGCACACCAGAACAGATGTATCAGTCTTTACAAAAGATTAGTGCTTTACCCGATGACACACTTATTTGTTGTGCCCATGAGTATACATTAGGGAATATGAAGTTTGCGGTGAGCCTCTTACCCGAGGATCGGGCGATTCAGGATTATTATCACAAAGTGAAGGAGTTACGTGCAAAAAACCAAAATACACTACCCGCAATTCTGAAAAATGAGCGCCGAATTAATTTATTTCTGCGAACAGATGATATTGATTTAATTAATAAAATTAACCAAGAAACAAATTTGCAACAACCAGAACAGCGATTTGCATGGTTAAGGTCAAAGAAAGATAACTTCAGATAAATGCGGGTTGCCTTTTCAAAATTTCGCCGTTATCATCGCTCGTCTTTTAAGCAACTATTGACACACACATGAAGGCAAAAGCGATATTACTCGCCTCTGTCCTGCTTGTAGGTTGCCAGTCGCAGAACGGCAGCAACGTACAACAGCATGCACAGAGCCTTTCTGCAGCTGGTCAAGGGGAAGCAGGGAAGTTTACAAGTTCGGCGCGCTGGATGGACGATGGGACATCTTTCGCGCAGGAGCAAGACTTGTGGACCTCTATTGGCGACGAGCTAAAGATGGGAATTCCGGAAAACAGCCGGATTCGCGAACAGAAGCAGAAGTATTTAAGAAATAAGAGCTATCTCCACGATGTAACGTTACGGGCAGAGCCGTATATGTACTGGATAGCCGGGCAAGTTAAGAAACGTAACATGCCTATGGAGCTGGTACTCCTACCCATAGTGGAGAGCGCTTTTGACCCACACGCGACGTCTGGCGCCAATGCCGCAGGCATTTGGCAGATCATTCCGAGCACCGGGCGAAACTATGGTCTGAAACAGACCCGCAACTATGATGCGCGTCGGGATGTTGTCGCTTCAACGACAGCCGCTCTCGACATGATGCAACGTCTGAATAAGATGTTTGACGGCGACTGGCTGTTAACGGTCGCAGCGTATAATAGTGGCGAGGGTCGTGTACTGAAGGCAATGAAAGCGAATAAAGCACGGGGTAAATCCACCGATTTTTGGTCGCTCTCACTGCCACAGGAAACGAAGATTTACGTACCGAAGATGCTGGCCTTGAGCGATATTCTCAAGAACAGCAAGCGTTACGGTGTACAACTGCCAACACCAGACGAAAGTCGTGCACTGGCGCGCGTTCGCCTCAGTAACCCTGTGGATATTCAACAGGTTGCTGATATGACGGGTATGTCGGTAAGTAAACTTAAAACCTTTAATGCAGGCGTTAAAGGCTCAACGCTGGGGGCTAGCGGCCCGCAGTATGTGATGGTTCCGCAGAAACATGCTGAGCAATTGCGTGAGTCTTTAGCATCGGGTGAGATTGCCGCCGTTCAGTCAACGCTGATCGCCGATGCTTCATCCGTTAACAGCCGCAGCTATAAGGTGCGTTCAGGTGATACGCTTTCTGGCATTGCATCACGTCTTGGCGTGACGGCGAAAGATCTGCAGCAGTGGAATAATCTGCGCAGCTCAGGTCTGAAAGTGGGTCAAACTCTGACGGTAGGCGCAGGTAGCAGCGCACAGCGTCTCGCCAGCAACAGCGATAGCATCACTTATCGCGTACGTAAAGGCGATTCACTGTCCAGTATCGCAAAACGACATGGCGTGAACATCAAAGATGTAATGCGTTGGAACAATGATACTGACAATCTGAAACCAGGCGACCAGTTGACGTTGTTTGTGAAGAACAGCGCTACGCCAGACTCCTGATTACACGATCGAAAGATAAAAAGGCACCGATTCCCCTCGGTGCCTTTTTTGTTTATCCCGCTTTTTGCGCTTCAGCCATGATGGTATCGCTGGTAAACGATCCATCCTCCTGCAATTCAAAGTACGCTTTTACCTCAGCAGAGGCACTCTCCTGATAGAGGCGAATCGCCTGACTTAATGCTTCCGGGGTACGCATACGGGCAATCCACGAAGGGTATTCCAGCGGCAAACGGTCTGTTGTTAACGTTCGGGTAATCAACCCCGCTTCAGTGATAAGCGATAACCACTCTCCGCTGGAGTAGTTTTGTACGTGGGAAGTATCACGCAGCGCTTCTACTGTCTGCAGCCAGATATCGCGCACCGGATGCCCGGGAGACATCACATCCATAATAATGAAGATCCCGCCCGGCTTCAGGACTCGTTTGACTTCACGTAATGCCTGGCCGACATCATGCCAGTGGTGCGCGGAATAACGGCTAATCACCACCTCAAACGAGGCATCATCAAACGGTAAGGACTCGGCGTACCCCTGGCGCGTATCCACGTTGCTCAGCCCTTTCTCTCTCGCCGCCTCAGCAACAACATCCAGCATCTGACTGGATAAGTCATACGCGGTGACCTTCGCCACCTGCTGCGCAGCCGTAAAGCTGGCATGCCCTGCCCCACAGCCTAAATCCAGCACGTGCGCCTGCGGGAATGCTGCCAGACGTTCGCCGAGACGCAGCAGGTCACGGCCTGAAGCATGCACGGCGCTGGTCAGATAGGCATTTGCCTGGGAGCCAAACTGTTTTTCTACGTTGTCATGATGGGAGTGTGTTGTTGTCATCGTACTGTCCTTTGTTGGTTAAAAATAAAAGGGCAGCACCCGCGCAGGCCTGCCCCACGGCAGACCTGACACACCATTATTTATCAGGTTTGCCGGGACTGAATTCGACTAGTAGAGGGTTGTGATCGGAGGCGCGCGTGACCAGAACAGAGGCATCATGCACGCTCAGACCACGATAGAAGACAAAATCGAGAGGTCGACCAAAGGCTTTTTTACGCTGATCGTCACTAAAACGGACTTCACGCAGAGACATTTCACGCGCAAAGCGATACAGCGCATTCATGCGCGGACGACTCCAGGCATTGAAATCACCGGCCATAATGATAGGCCCGCTGTGGTGGGCAATTTGATCGCCAATGGGAAGTAACTGCTTACTGTACACATCCACGCCCAGGCTGAAATTTACCGCGTGGATGTTCACCACCATCAGCATCCGGGTATCCGGCAGCGGATAGACGGTCACCAGCGCCGATTTCGCCAGACGCAGTATAGGCTCGCGCTCACGCAGCGGGCAGCAGTAAACCGGGTGTGCTGAAGAGAGGGTCATCACGCCTGAAGGATGTTGCGGCAGGACAAACGCCGGCACCTGGTCGGCAGCAAGATAGTTCGTTGTGGCAAACCGAACCAGTTCAGGTGTGGTTTGCGCCTCCTGAAGCAGAACCAGATGAGCATCTTTACCAAAATTCTTGAGTACCGATAACCACTCCGCACGCTGCTGCTTAAAGATATTCCAGACCAGTACCCGAATTTTGTCATCGCTGCTTAACGGTGTCCCTGCGGGTAATGCCTGGCTTATGCTCGCAAACGACCCCGGAGGCAAGATCCTCTCCGCGGGCATTCCGGCAACATAACGCATGGCATAGGTATTTTTTCGCACTTTTGGAAACGGCCTCTGTAACATGAACCAGCCCGAAAACGGACTGGTTCTAATGTTATAGGGACTTTAGGTCACACTTTCAACGCAATTTCTGAGAAACCGCTTTCCAGTTTTGTAAGCAAGCACTTACTGATGTTATCCCAGTGCTACGCGAGTAGGTTTATCGAGGCGGCCACTCAGCCCTATCAGCAGGAAAGCGACAAGGACGATCACCGCACCAATCCAGGGAGTCTGGGTTAATCCAAAGTGTTCGACGGTTTGTCCGCCAATAATGGAGCCCAGCGCGATCCCAATATTGAACGCGGCAATGTTCAGTCCGGATGCCACATCCACGGCGTTTGGCGTATAGAGCTCCGCTTTCTGAACAACATAAACCTGAAGCCCGGGCACGTTGCCAAAAGCGAAGACACCCATTACCAGTACCGTGATCAGTGCGGCGTATTGCATGGACGCCGTGAACTGGAATATCAACAGCAGAACCACCAGGGCGGCGAAGATAAATTTCAGCGCCGGAACCGCACCATGTTTATCTGCAAGCTTGCCGCCCCAGATATTGCCAATCGCCACGGAAATACCGTATCCCAGCAAAATCCAGCTCACGGCACTCGGGGAGAAGCCTGCCAGGTCCTGCATCATCGGTGCCAGGAAGGTGAAGGCGGTAAATACGCCTCCATAGCCCAGAGCCGTGACCGCGTAGATGATTAGCAAACGCGGATGGGTAAGCACCTTTAGCTGATCGCTCAGGCTGGCGCTGGCCCGGCCTGGAATAGTCGACGGTACCAGCAGCAGGCTAGCAACAAGGGCAATAACCCCCAATAAGGAGACGGCCAGAAACGTCTCACGCCAGCCGAAGTGCTGTCCGATAAACGTGCCTAGCGGCACACCCGTAACGAGTGCGACGGTCAGTCCACCAAACATGATCGCAATAGCTGAGGCTGCTTTCTCTTTGGGGACCAGGCTGGTTGCAATGGTGGAACCAATTGAGAAGAACACGCCGTGTGCAAGGCCGGTCAACAGACGGGCAATTACCAGGGTGGTGTAGTCCGGTGCCTGCCAGGCCAGAATGTTACCGGCGGTGAACAACACCATCAACGCAACTAACAGCTGCTTACGCGGAAAACGTCCGGTCAGAGCCGTCAGCACAGGCGCACCGACAGCGACGCCCAGGGCGTAGATTGACACCAGCAATCCGGCGGAAGACAGCGAGATCGCAAGCTGGTTAGCAATGGTGGGAACCAGTCCCACGATAACAAATTCGGTCGTGCCAATTGCAAAGGCACTGATCGTCAGGGCAAGTAGCGCCAGTGGCATAAAATACTCCGTATCATCAGGATTAAGATGACAGGCAGTATGCGCCAGTGCTTAAATAACAAAAATGGTCAAAATATCAATAGAATTTTGCAGGTGGTGCAACAATGAAAGCAACGTCAGAAGAGCTGACAATCTTTGTCGCCGTTGTTGAAAGCGGTAGCTTTAGCCGTGCAGCCGAACAGCTGGGACAGGCTAACTCGGCCATCAGCCGCTCAGTGAAAAAGCTGGAGATGAAGCTTGGGGTGAGCCTGCTCAACCGGACGACGCGGCAACTGAGCCTGACGGAAGAAGGAGAGCGTTATTTCCGCCGCGTGCAGTCGGTGCTGCAGGAGATGGCTGCAGCAGAGACAGAAATTATGGAAAGCCGCAGCACGCCGCGGGGATTGCTGCGCATTGATGCGGCCACGCCGGTAGTACTGCACTTTCTGATGCCGCTGATCAAACCTTTTCGTGAACGCTATCCGGAGATGACGCTTTCTTTGGTCTCATCAGAGACGTTTATCAACCTCATCGAGCGTAAAGTGGATGTGGCTATCCGGGCCGGTACACTGACCGATTCAAGCTTGCGCGCCCGCCCGCTTTTTGCCAGCTACCGAAAAATTATCGCGTCGCCGCAGTACATTGCTGAGCACGGTAAACCGGAGACCGTTGAAGAGTTGAAGCAGCACCTTTGTCTGGGCTTTACGGAACCGGTATCACTGAACACCTGGCCTGTCGCCTGTCGTGATGGTCAGCTTCATGAAATTACCAGTGGGTTATCGTCAAACAGTGGAGAAACGCTAAAGCAACTGTGTCTTGAAGGGAACGGCATCGCGTGCCTGTCTGACTATATGATAGATAAGGAGATTGCACGAGGTGAACTGGTGGAACTGATGGCGGATAAACGTTTGCCGGTCGAGATGCCTTTTAGCGCAGTGTATTACAGTGACAGAGCGGTGAGTACGCGGATTCGTGCTTTTATTGACTTCCTGAGTGAACATATAAAGACAGCTCCCAGAGGAGCTGTATGAGGGTTAAGGCGACAGAGGGTTAGTGAAACTTAATCCCAGTCAGGCGCTAAACCTTCCGGGCTGACCAGGCGATCGTTGCACTCCAGTGCTGCGATCGCTTTTTTATCGTCATCATCCAGATGAAGGTCGACCGCTGACAGGTTGCTGGCCAGGTTTACACGTTTGGTTGACGATGGGATCACGGCATAACCTTCGCCCATTGCCCATGCCAGAATGACCTGTGCCGGGGTCGCGTTATGTTTTTCAGCAATACGTATAATCGCCTCATCTTTCAGTGCCTTACCATAAGCCAGCGTCATGTATGACGTGATGTGGATACCGTGCTGCTTTGCCCAGTCCACGACTTTATGGTTTTGCAGGTAAGGTGAAAGTTCAATCTGGTTGGTCGCGATATTTTCTGCACCTACTGCGGCAATGGCTTTTTCCATCAGCGGAATGGTGAAGTTTGAAATACCGATTTCACGCGTTAATCCCTGCTTTTTCGCTTCCATCAGCGCCTGCATGAACTCTTCTACAGAAACGGCATCGTTTGGTGATGGCCAGTGGATCAGCGTCAGATCCACGTAGTCAGTACGCAGCTTTTTCAGACTCTCTTTCAGGCTCGGGAGCAGTTTGTCTTTGCTGAGGTTTTCAATCCAGATTTTGGTGGTGATAAATATCTCGTTACGCGGTACGCCACTCTCTTCAATGGCCTGTCCAACGGCAGCTTCATTTTCATAGATCTGTGCCGTATCAATTGCGCGATAGCCTAACTCGAGTGCCGTTTTAACAGATGCGATAACAACGTCGTCTTTCAGGCGGAAAGTGCCCAGACCAAATGCAGGGAGAGTCATAGTATTCCTCAATCATTATGTTCGTAAACTGAGGAGGATTATCGCTGGCGTCGTTATATTGAAAAAGATCGTAAAACGCAGAGGATTTTTGCTCATTTCGCAATAATTAAACAGCAGATAAGAAAAAAGCCCTGAGCGATAACTCAGGGCTTTCAATAAGTGGCGGAACGGACGGGACTCGAACCCGCGACCCCCTGCGTGACAGGCAGGTATTCTAACCGACTGAACTACCGCTCCACCGAAGACTGCTTGTAACCACCGGATTTATGCACCGGCTTACTACTTAATTTGATGCCTGGCAGTTCCCTACTCTCACATGGGGAGACCCCACACTACCATCGGCGCTACGGCGTTTCACTTCTGAGTTCGGCATGGGGTCAGGTGGGACCACCGCGCTAAAGCCGCCAGGCAAATTCTGTTATCTGTATCAGGCTGAAAATCGTCTCTCTCACGCCAAAACAGCTTCGGCGTTGTAAGGTTAAGCCTCACGGTTCATTAGTATCGGTTAGCTCAACGCATCGCTGCGCTTACACACCCGACCTATCAACGTCGTCGTCTTCAACGTTCCTTCAGGAGACTTATAGTCTCAGGGAGAACTCATCTCGGGGCAAGTTTCGTGCTTAGATGCTTTCAGCACTTATCTCTTCCGCATTTAGCTACCGGGCAGTGCCATTGGCATGACAACCCGAACACCAGTGATGCGTCCACTCCGGTCCTCTCGTACTAGGAGCAGCCCCCCTCAATTCTCCAGCGCCCACGGCAGATAGGGACCGAACTGTCTCACGACGTTCTAAACCCAGCTCGCGTACCACTTTAAATGGCGAACAGCCATACCCTTGGGACCTACTTCAGCCCCAGGATGTGATGAGCCGACATCGAGGTGCCAAACACCGCCGTCGATATGAACTCTTGGGCGGTATCAGCCTGTTATCCCCGGAGTACCTTTTATCCGTTGAGCGATGGCCCTTCCATTCAGAACCACCGGATCACTATGACCTGCTTTCGCACCTGCTCGAGCCGTCACTCTCGCAGTCAAGCTAGCTTATGCCATTGCACTAACCTCCTGATGTCCGACCAGGATTAGCTAACCTTCGTGCTCCTCCGTTACTCTTTGGGAGGAGACCGCCCCAGTCAAACTACCCACCAGACACTGTCCGCAACCCGGATCACGGGTCTACGTTAGAACACCAGCCATTAAAGGGTGGTATTTCAAGGGCGGCTCCACGCAGACTGGCGTCCACGCTTCAAAGCCTCCCACCTATCCTACACATCAAGGACCAGTGTTCAGTGTCAAGCTATAGTAAAGGTTCACGGGGTCTTTCCGTCTTGCCGCGGGTACACTGCATCTTCACAGCGAGTTCAATTTCACTGAGTCTCGGGTGGAGACAGCCTGGCCATCATTACGCCATTCGTGCAGGTCGGAACTTACCCGACAAGGAATTTCGCTACCTTAGGACCGTTATAGTTACGGCCGCCGTTTACCGGGGCTTCGATCAAGAGCTTCGCGTTGCCGCTGACCCCATCAATTAACCTTCCGGCACCGGGCAGGCGTCACACCGTATACGTCCACTTTCGTGTTTGCACAGTGCTGTGTTTTTAATAAACAGTTGCAGCCAGCTGGTATCTTCGACTGATTTCAGCTCCACCCGCAGGGGCTTCACCTACATATCAGCGTGCCTTCTCCCGAAGTTACGGCACCATTTTGCCTAGTTCCTTCACCCGAGTTCTCTCAAGCGCCTTGGTATTCTCTACCTGACCACCTGTGTCGGTTTGGGGTACGATTTCGTGTTACCTGATGCTTAGAGGCTTTTCCTGGAAGCAGGGCATTTGTTACTTCAGCACCGTAGTGCCTCGTCATCACACCTCAGCGTTAATAAGGTACCGGATTTACCTGGAACCTCCGCCTACATGCTTAAACCGGGACAACCGTCGCCCGGCTAACATAGCCTTCTCCGTCCCCCCTTCGCAGTAACACCAAGTACAGGAATATTAACCTGTTTCCCATCGACTACGCCTTTCGGCCTCGCCTTAGGGGTCGACTCACCCTGCCCCGATTAACGTTGGACAGGAACCCTTGGTCTTCCGGCGAGCGGGCTTTTCACCCGCTTTATCGTTACTTATGTCAGCATTCGCACTTCTGATACCTCCAGCAACCCTCACAGGCCACCTTCAACGGCTTACAGAACGCTCCCCTACCCAACAACACATAGTGTCGCTGCCGCAGCTTCGGTGCATGGTTTAGCCCCGTTACATCTTCCGCGCAGGCCGACTCGACCAGTGAGCTATTACGCTTTCTTTAAATGATGGCTGCTTCTAAGCCAACATCCTGGCTGTCTGTGCCTTCCCACATCGTTTCCCACTTAACCATGACTTTGGGACCTTAGCTGGCGGTCTGGGTTGTTTCCCTCTTCACGACGGACGTTAGCACCCGCCGTGTGTCTCCCGTGATAACATTCTTCGGTATTCGTAGTTTGCATCGGGTTGGTAAGCCGGGATGGCCCCCTAGCCGAAACAGTGCTCTACCCCCGAAGATGAGTTCACGAGGCGCTACCTAAATAGCTTTCGGGGAGAACCAGCTATCTCCCGGTTTGATTGGCCTTTCACCCCCAGCCACAGGTCATCCGCTAATTTTTCAACATTAGTCGGTTCGGTCCTCCAGTTAGTGTTACCCAACCTTCAACCTGCCCATGGCTAGATCACCGGGTTTCGGGTCTATACCCTGCAACTTAACGCCCAGTTAAGACTCGGTTTCCCTTCGGCTCCCCTATACGGTTAACCTTGCTACAGAATATAAGTCGCTGACCCATTATACAAAAGGTACGCAGTCACCTAACAAGTAGGCTCCCACTGCTTGTACGTACACGGTTTCAGGTTCTTTTTCACTCCCCTCGCCGGGGTTCTTTTCGCCTTTCCCTCACGGTACTGGTTCACTATCGGTCAGTCAGGAGTATTTAGCCTTGGAGGATGGTCCCCCCATATTCAGACAGGATACCACGTGTCCCGCCCTACTCTTCGAGTTCACAACCTGTGCATTTTCGTGTACGGGACTATCACCCTGTACCGTCGGACTTTCCAGACCGTTCCACTAACACACAAGCTGATTCAGACTCCGGGCTGCTCCCCGTTCGCTCGCCGCTACTGGGGGAATCTCGGTTGATTTCTTTTCCTCGGGGTACTTAGATGTTTCAGTTCCCCCGGTTCGCCTCGTTAACCTATGTATTCAGTTAACGATAGTGCAACGAATTGCACTGGGTTTCCCCATTCGGACATCGCCGGGTCAAAGGTTCATATCACCTCGCCGGCGCTTTTCGCAGATTAGCACGTCCTTCATCGCCTCTGACTGCCAGGGCATCCACCGTGTACGCTTAGTCGCTTAACCTCACAACCCGAAGATGTTTCTTTCGATTCATCATCGGTTTGCGAAAATTTGAGAGACTCGAACACACATAACATGTGTGTCGTTTCAATTTTCAGCTTGATCCAGATTTTTAAAGAGCAAAACTTCGCAGTGCACCTTTTCAGGTTCACTCTGAAGTTTTCTTGTGTTCGCAGTAAAAGATGGTGGAGCTATGCGGGATCGAACCGCAGACCTCCTGCGTGCAAAGCAGGCGCTCTCCCAGCTGAGCTATAGCCCCATCGTTTTGCCAACCTCTGTACCGGTAATTTTTGTTGAGGCAAGGCGTGGTGACACGAAGCATACTTAAGTATGTGAGTGTCGCCGCAACGCAGCATCAGCAAAAATTTGGTAGGCCTGAGTGGACTTGAACCACCGACCTCACCCTTATCAGGGGTGCGCTCTAACCACCTGAGCTACAAGCCTGCAGAGATTTTTACTGCTGTTTTTTCATCAGACAATCTGTGTGAGCACTACAAAGGCAGGTTCTTTAAGGTAAGGAGGTGATCCAACCGCAGGTTCCCCTACGGTTACCTTGTTACGACTTCACCCCAGTCATGAATCACAAAGTGGTAAGCGCCCTCCCGAAGGTTAAGCTACCTACTTCTTTTGCAACCCACTCCCATGGTGTGACGGGCGGTGTGTACAAGGCCCGGGAACGTATTCACCGTAGCATTCTGATCTACGATTACTAGCGATTCCGACTTCATGGAGTCGAGTTGCAGACTCCAATCCGGACTACGACGCACTTTATGAGGTCCGCTTGCTCTCGCGAGGTCGCTTCTCTTTGTATGCGCCATTGTAGCACGTGTGTAGCCCTACTCGTAAGGGCCATGATGACTTGACGTCATCCCCACCTTCCTCCAGTTTATCACTGGCAGTCTCCTTTGAGTTCCCGGCCTAACCGCTGGCAACAAAGGATAAGGGTTGCGCTCGTTGCGGGACTTAACCCAACATTTCACAACACGAGCTGACGACAGCCATGCAGCACCTGTCTCAGAGTTCCCGAAGGCACCAATCCATCTCTGGAAAGTTCTCTGGATGTCAAGAGTAGGTAAGGTTCTTCGCGTTGCATCGAATTAAACCACATGCTCCACCGCTTGTGCGGGCCCCCGTCAATTCATTTGAGTTTTAACCTTGCGGCCGTACTCCCCAGGCGGTCGACTTAACGCGTTAGCTCCGGAAGCCACGCCTCAAGGGCACAACCTCCAAGTCGACATCGTTTACGGCGTGGACTACCAGGGTATCTAATCCTGTTTGCTCCCCACGCTTTCGCACCTGAGCGTCAGTCTTTGTCCAGGGGGCCGCCTTCGCCACCGGTATTCCTCCAGATCTCTACGCATTTCACCGCTACACCTGGAATTCTACCCCCCTCTACAAGACTCTAGCCTGCCAGTTTCGAATGCAGTTCCCAGGTTGAGCCCGGGGATTTCACATCCGACTTGACAGACCGCCTGCGTGCGCTTTACGCCCAGTAATTCCGATTAACGCTTGCACCCTCCGTATTACCGCGGCTGCTGGCACGGAGTTAGCCGGTGCTTCTTCTGCGGGTAACGTCAATTGCTGCGGTTATTAACCACAACACCTTCCTCCCCGCTGAAAGTACTTTACAACCCGAAGGCCTTCTTCATACACGCGGCATGGCTGCATCAGGCTTGCGCCCATTGTGCAATATTCCCCACTGCTGCCTCCCGTAGGAGTCTGGACCGTGTCTCAGTTCCAGTGTGGCTGGTCATCCTCTCAGACCAGCTAGGGATCGTCGCCTAGGTGAGCCGTTACCCCACCTACTAGCTAATCCCATCTGGGCACATCTGATGGCAAGAGGCCCGAAGGTCCCCCTCTTTGGTCTTGCGACGTTATGCGGTATTAGCTACCGTTTCCAGTAGTTATCCCCCTCCATCAGGCAGTTTCCCAGACATTACTCACCCGTCCGCCACTCGTCACCCGAGAGCAAGCTCTCTGTGCTACCGTTCGACTTGCATGTGTTAGGCCTGCCGCCAGCGTTCAATCTGAGCCATGATCAAACTCTTCAATTTAAGTTTGATGCTCGTGAATTAAACTTCGTAATGAATTACGTATGTTCACTCAGAGACTTGGTATTCATTTATTGTCCGAAGACATTAAGAATCCATGTCACTTTGAGTGCCCACACAGATTGTCTGATAAATTGTTAAAGAGCAGTTGCAACGCGGCTTTCGCTCACCGTTGCGAGGTGGCGTATATTACGCTTTCCTCTTTCAGAGTCAACCCGTTATTTCAGGATTTTTTCTCTTCAACCGACCGGGTTGTCTGTGAAGTGATTCACATCTGCCGTGTCGATGGAGGCGCATTATAGGGAGCTGCCGAGGAATGACAAGTGGAAATATGCATTTTTATTTCGACCGCTCACCTTTTCACCAGAACGGCTATTTTTGGTGCTTTTTAATCTCTTTTGGCAGATCGGCCAGGCTATTAATCACCCAATCCGCGGCATTTTCAGCTTCTGGCGTAACAGGCTTACCCGTGCGCACTAATATTTTGGTCCCCACACCTGCAGCTGCTGCTGCCTGCATATCTTCCAGTTTATCGCCCACCATATAAGAAGCGGCCATATCGATGTGCAGAAACTCTTGCGCGGAGATAAACATTCCCGGATGCGGTTTACGGCAATCACAGGTCTGGCGATACGCTTCTACGGTTCCCTGAGGGTGGTGTGGGCAATAATAAATGCCATCAAGATCGACCCCGCGATCCGCCAGCGACCAGTCCATCCATTCTGTCAGCGTCTCGAATTGCGCTTCGGTGAATTTACCGCGCGCAATACCAGACTGGTTCGTTACGACCACCAGCGCGTAGCCCATCTCTTTCAGCTGGCGCATTGCCTCTATAACGCCTTCGATAAATTCGAACTCATCAATCTCATGGACATAACCGTGATCCACATTAATAGTGCCATCACGATCGAGAAAAATTGCGGGTACTGATTTTGCCACCGGTTTGCTCCTGAAAAAGGCCTGTTGAGCTAGTATCTCATGAAACGCAGCGCAATAAAGTGCTCATCGTACAGAGTTGGATTGATTTAGACGTCTGGATGCCTTAACATCCGTTTTGTTTACGGTCATCACCCGTATCTGGCAGAACAAAATGCCACGGCTAACTTACATACGATAAAAATAATCTAATGATTAAACTTTCCAATATCACCAAAGTGTTCCAGCAGGGGAACCGAACCATTCAGGCGCTGAACAATGTCAGCCTGCATGTTCCTGCTGGTCAAATTTATGGCGTCATTGGCGCATCGGGTGCAGGTAAAAGCACGCTGATCCGTTGTGTTAACCTGCTTGAGCGTCCAACCCAGGGTAACGTAGAAGTTGGCGGCCAGGAACTTACCGCTCTTTCAGAGAAAGAACTCACCAAAGCGCGTCGTCAGATTGGCATGATCTTCCAGCACTTCAACCTGCTGGCTTCCCGCACCGTTTTCGGCAACGTCGCCTTGCCGCTGGAGCTGGACAACACACCGAAAGAAGAAGTGAAGCGTCGCGTTACCGAACTGCTCGACCTCGTGGGTCTGGGTGACAAACATGACAGCTACCCGGCAAATCTGTCTGGTGGTCAAAAGCAGCGTGTGGCGATTGCCCGCGCACTGGCTAGCAATCCTAAGGTATTGCTGTGTGATGAAGCGACCAGCGCACTGGATCCGGCTACCACGCGTTCTATTCTGGAACTGCTGAAAGACATTAACCGTCGCCTCGGCCTGACGATCCTCCTTATTACGCACGAGATGGATGTGGTGAAACGCATCTGCGACTGCGTGGCGGTCATCAGCAACGGTGAACTGATTGAGCAGGATACCGTCAGCGAAGTGTTCTCCCATCCGAAGACCCCGCTGGCGCAGCAGTTCATTCAGTCGACGCTGCACCTGGATATTCCGGAAGATTATCTGGAGCGTTTGAAAACTGAACCCGCGGCAGACAGTGTCCCAATGCTGCGCATGGAGTTCACCGGTCAGTCCGTTGATGCCCCTCTGCTTTCCGAAACCGCGCGTCGCTTTAACGTGAACAACAACATTATCAGCGCCCAGATGGATTACGCCGGTGGCGTGAAGTTCGGCATCATGCTGACGGAAATGCACGGCACACAAGAAGAAACCCAGGCGGCAATCGCCTGGCTGCAAGAACACCACGTAAAAGTAGAGGTACTGGGTTATGTCTGAGCCGATGATGTGGCTGCTGGTTCGCGGCGTTTGGGAAACGCTGGCAATGACCTTCGTATCGGGTTTCTTTGGTTTTGTGATTGGCCTGCCGGTCGGCGTACTGCTGTATGTCACGCGTCCGGGTCAAATCATTGAGAACGCGAAGCTCTACCGTACGCTCTCTGCACTGGTTAACATCTTCCGTTCCATCCCGTTCATTATTCTGCTGGTGTGGATGATTCCATTTACCCGCGTGATCGTTGGTACGTCAATCGGTCTGCAGGCGGCCATTGTTCCGTTGACGGTAGGCGCTGCGCCGTTTATCGCCCGTATGGTGGAAAACGCCCTGCTGGAGATCCCAACGGGATTGATCGAGGCCTCTCGTGCGATGGGCGCAACACCTATGCAGATCGTCCGCAAGGTACTACTGCCTGAAGCACTGCCAGGCCTGGTGAACGCGGCGACGATTACGCTTATTACTCTGGTGGGGTATTCCGCTATGGGCGGTGCCGTAGGTGCCGGCGGTTTAGGCCAGATTGGCTACCAGTACGGCTATATTGGTTATAACGCTACCGTAATGAATACCGTTCTGGTATTGCTGGTTGTGCTGGTTTACTTAATCCAGTTCTCTGGCGATCGCATCGTCCGGGCTGTTACTCACAAATAACGTTACACACAACACAAACTCGACGAGTTAAGGATAAAACATGGCGTTTAAATTAAAGACCTTTGCAGCAGTAGGCGCGCTTATTGGCTCTCTGGCACTGGTGGGTTGCGGTCAGGACGAAAAAGATCCAAACCACATCAAAGTGGGCGTTATCGTAGGTGCAGAACAGCAGGTTGCTGAAGTTGCCCAGAAAGTGGCGAAAGAGAAATACGGCCTGGACGTTGAGCTGGTGACCTTCAACGATTACGTTCTGCCAAACGAAGCGCTGAGCAAAGGCGATATCGACGCTAACGCCTTCCAGCATAAGCCTTACCTGGATCAGCAGATCAAAGATCGTGGCTATAAACTGGTGGGTGTCGGTAACACCTTCGTTTATCCGATTGCCGGTTACTCCAAGAAGATTAAATCACTGGATGAACTGCAGCCGGGCTCTCAGGTTGCGGTGCCTAACGACCCAACCAACCTTGGTCGTTCCCTGCTGCTGCTGCAGAAAGTGGGCCTGATCAAACTGAAAGATGGTGTTGGCCTGCTGCCAACCGTTCTGGATGTCACCGAGAACCCGAAAAATCTGAAAATTGTTGAACTGGAAGCCCCACAGCTGCCACGTTCTCTGGACGATGCGCAGATTGCTCTGGCCGTTATCAACACCACTTACGCCAGCCAGATTGGCCTGACGCCAGCGAAAGACGGTATCTTCGTTGAAGATAAAGACTCCCCGTACGTTAACCTGATCGTGACTCGCGAAGACAACAAAGACGCGGAAAACGTGAAGAAGTTCGTACAGGCTTATCAGTCTGACGAAGTTTACCAGGAAGCCAACAAAGTGTTTAACGGCGGCGCGGTTAAAGGCTGGTAATCTCACCTCAGTGTAATATCATCAGGACGGGCTTATGCCCGTCTTGTCATTTGTGCAGTCAACTGATTCAATATCTGACGTTTTGATTATCCATTGAGGAATTATTATGCGTGCTTTACCGATCTGTCTTTTAGCACTCATGCTGAGCGGCTGTTCTATGCTAAGCAGATCTCCTGTTGAACCTGTTCAAAGCACGGCAACCCCGCCAAAAACAGAGCCTGCGAAACCGAAAGTGGTTCGCCCTGCGCCGGTTCGCATTATCACGAAAGCTGACGAACTCGTCGGTAAACCGTTCCGTGAACTGGGTGAAGTAAGCGGTGAATCCTGTCAGGCAACCAATCAGGACTCTCCGCCGAATATCCCGACAGCGCGTAAACGCATGCAGATTAACGCTGCCAAAATGAAAGCCAACGCGGTTCTGCTGCACAGCTGTGAAGTCACCAGCGGCACGCCGGGCTGCTATCGTCAGGCAGTTTGCATCGGTTCTGCGCTGAACATTACGGCGAAATGAGTGCATTTCAGTTTGAGCAGATAGGCGTTATCCACTCTCCCTATAAAGAGAAGTTCGCCGTGCCTCGCCAGCCGGGTCTGGTGACCAGCGGCGGGGGCGAGCTTCATCTTCTGGCGCCTTACAACCAGGTCGATGCGGTACGCGGGCTTGAGGCATTTAGCCATTTATGGGTGGTATTTGTCTTTCATCAGACGATGGAAGGCGGCTGGCGACCAACCGTGCGCCCTCCTCGTCTGGGTGGAAATGCGCGAATGGGCGTATTTGCGACTCGCTCGACCTTCCGTCCAAACCCGATCGGGATGTCGTTGGTTGAACTGAAAGGCATACGTTGTCAGAAAGATCGGGTGATACTGAAATTAGGCAGTCTGGACCTGGTGGACGGCACGCCGGTTATCGACATCAAACCCTATTTGCCCTTCGCGGAAGCACTCCCGGACGCGCGCGCAAGTTATGCTCAGGATGCACCGCAGGCGGATATGCCTGTCTCTTTTACCCCTGAGATCGCCTCGCAGCTTAGCCAGATGGAGAAGCGCTATCCTCGTTTGCGGAATTTCATCACCGAAGTGCTGGCACAGGACCCCCGTCCAGCCTACCGTAAAGAAGAGGAAGCAGGAAAAACATACGCCGTCTGGCTGCTGGATTTTAACGTGCGCTGGCGCGTCACCGGGGCAGGTTTTGAAGTGTTTGCCCTTGAACCCAGGTAATTTTGTTCTCCTCTCTTTTGGCATCTTTGCCACACTGGTAAACTAAACCACTTTTTTTGTGTCAGGCTGGTGTTTCAGCCTGTTCCAATCGTCGAAATGGAACCGTAACAACATGCGTACTAGCCAATATCTGCTCTCCACTCTGAAGGAGACGCCTGCCGACGCCGAAGTGATCAGCCATCAGCTGATGCTGCGCGCCGGGATGATCCGCAAGCTGGCCTCCGGGTTATATACCTGGCTGCCGACCGGCGTGCGCGTCCTGAAAAAAGTCGAAAACATCGTGCGTGAAGAGATGAACAACGCCGGTGCTATCGAGGTGTCCATGCCTGTGGTTCAGCCCGCTGACCTGTGGCAGGAGAGCGGCCGTTGGGAACAATATGGCCCAGAGCTGCTGCGTTTCGTCGATCGCGGCGAGCGTCCATTCGTTCTCGGCCCAACGCATGAAGAGGTCATTACCGACCTGATCCGTAACGAGCTGAGCTCTTACAAACAGCTGCCGCTGAACTTCTTCCAGATTCAGACCAAGTTCCGTGATGAAGTTCGTCCTCGTTTCGGGGTGATGCGCTCCCGCGAATTCCTGATGAAAGATGCTTACTCTTTCCATACCTCTCAGGAATCGCTGCAAGAGACCTACGACAAAATGTACGAGGCATACAGCAAAATCTTCTCCCGCATGGGTCTGGATTTCCGCGCTGTGCAGGCTGATACCGGCTCCATCGGTGGTAGCGCATCCCATGAATTCCAGGTACTGGCGCAGAGCGGTGAAGACGATGTGATCTTCTCGGACTCTTCAGATTACGCCGCGAACATCGAATTTGCAGAAGCGCTGGCACCAAAAGAACCACGCGGCGCTGCAACGCAGGAGATGACGCTGGTTGATACGCCAAACGCGAAAACCATTGCTGAGCTGGTTGAGCAGTTCGGTCTGCCGATTGAAAAAACCGTCAAAACGCTGCTGGTGAAATCTACCGAAGGCAGCGCTTACCCGCTGGTTGCCCTGCTGGTGCGTGGCGATCACGAGCTGAACGAAGTGAAAGCAGAGAAGCTGCCGCAGGTCGCGAGCCCGCTGACGTTTGCAACAGAAGCGGAAATCCGTGCCGTGGTCAATGCAGGTCCTGGCTCTCTCGGCCCGGTTAATATGCCGGTTCCGGTTGTTATTGACCGCACTGTTGCTGCGATGAGCGACTTCTCCGCCGGCGCTAACATCGACGGTAAACACTACTTCGGTATTAACTGGGATCGCGACGTGGCGACGCCTGAAGTGGCAGACATCCGTAACGTGGTCGCAGGCGATCCAAGTCCGGACGGTCAGGGCACCCTGATGATTAAGCGCGGTATCGAAGTCGGTCACATCTTCCAGCTGGGTGACAAATACTCTCGCGCATTGAACGCCGCCGTTCAGGGTGAAGATGGCCGTAACCAGATCCTGACCATGGGCTGCTACGGTATCGGGGTCACTCGTGTGGTCGCGGCGGCCATTGAACAGAACTACGACGAGCGTGGCATCGTCTGGCCGGACAATATCGCTCCGTTCCAGGTTGCGATTCTGCCAATGAACATGCACAAATCCTACCGTGTGCAGGAGCTGGCTGAGAAGCTGTACGCCGAGCTGCGTGCTCAGGGTATCGAAGTGCTGATGGATGACCGTAAAGAGCGTCCGGGCGTGATGTTCGCCGATATGGAACTGATTGGTATTCCACACACGGTGGTCATCGGTGACCGTAACCTCGACAGCGATGAGATCGAATACAAATACCGTCGTAGCGGCGAGAAACAGATGATCAAGACAGGCGATATTCTTGATTACCTGGTGAAAGCCATCAAAGCCTAAACAAAAAACCCCGCTCAGGCGGGGTTTTTTAATGGATAATCGTCAGCTTATTGACTGTTACAGTCTTTGCCTGCGATAAATTTCGCCTCTTTATCCACCACCAGCGTTTTCACGCTCTCCCCGCTATCCGGGTTTGGCTCCAGCGTAAAGTGACCATCTACGGTCAGCAATACCGGCTTGCTGTCATTGCCACGCGCCACGGCGTAATCACGTTCAAGCTGCGCGTTGTTCGCCACGCTGACTTTCTTACCCGTTGCACAGTCGGTAAAGATCGCCGCATCCGCCATATAGAAATACATACCCCGCATTGGCATCGGCGTAGCAGGCAGGGCCGCTTTCACCGGCGCAAGCGTATAGTTGAACTGGGATTCAATCGGGTTGCCCTCGCGGTCGAGCATCTCCATCCCCTCACCTTTGGCGCGGAAATACGTTTTCTCACCCGTGGTATCCGTCAGAATCAGCTTTTCCGCCGTACGCGCCCAGGTTCCGTAGGTCGCAAACGAAGAGGGTTCTTTAGCGCCCTGATAACGCTGGTTCATAACCCAGGTGCCGTCTTTTTGCAGGAACAGGGACGTTTCGATGCCTTCACAGTCTGCACAAGGCAATACGCCGCGCCAGCTCTGCTGCATAGGCTTTAACGCTTCATTCTGCGAGGGCTGCAAAACCTGCGTTTCAGAACGGTTGTTACACCCGAAAAGCGCAAACAGCGTACTCACTGCCAGCGCTGAAAATAATGCTTTTTTCACAATGAATTCCTTATGAAAAGTGTGTTCCCTTTCGTCACTCCATCGGGCGACGAACTTTACCGCGTAGTGCTTTCACTGTGGATTTTTGGGCTTTCGAGGACAACCGACGCTCTTTCGATGCGCGGGTTGGCCGCGTTGCCCGGCGGCTTTTTTGTACTGCTGTTAATTCTTTAATAACGGCCACCAGCCTGGCTATCGCCGCTTCCCGGTTTAACTCCTGGCTGCGGTACTCCTGGGCTTTAATCACAATCACACCTTCGCTGGTGATCAGATGATGGCTGGCAGCAAGCAGACTCTCTTTATAATACTCTGGCAGGCTTGATGCCCGAATGTCAAAACGCAAATGGATCGCCGTTGACGCCTTATTGACGTGCTGTCCACCCGCCCCCTGAGCACGGATGGCGGTGATCTCCAGCTCATTATCAGGGATGCTGACGTTTCGGGACAAAACAATCATGACGCAGGCTGCCAGGCCGTCAGATGAATTTCCAGATTATTCTGAGAATCAGAGAGCCAGATGGCGCCGTCTTGAATGGTTGCCTGCAGCGCCATCGTCCGGCCGGCAAACTCACTGAGCTGCGCCAGCTGTTCATCATTCAGATACCAGACGGTGAGATTTTTATACTGCGCACATTTATTCTTGTTTTGTTGCCACCAGATCTCCGCCGCGCGCTGGTTATAGGCGAATAATGCCACTTCAGCGGACTGGGTACAGGCCTTTTTAATCCGACGCTCGTCCGGCAGACCGAGCTCGATCCACAGGTCGATGCCCAGATGATCGTTTCGCAGCCAGGCTTCTGGCTCGTCCTCTGCGCTTAAGCCGCGGGTAAACTGCAGCCGCTCGTTGGCGTATTTAATCCACGCCAGCAGGCGCAGCATCATACGCTCCTGGGTTTCGGAGGGGTGGCGCGCCAGCGTCAGCGACGCATCCAGAAACTGGTTGCGATCAAGATCGGCCACATTGACCACTGCTTTATAAATTGTCGCTTTAAGCGCCATGAGAGAACTCCATTCGAATCAGGGGCACATTGTAGCGAAAACAGAGGCAAAAGGCTGTCACGCGGTGATAAATCACACCTGTCAAGGCGCTGATATTGCTTAAATGAGTATGGTATAGTCACCTTGCTAAACCGAGTTTATCTTCGTAGGCTTAATGATATCTCACAGTAAGTCAGTGCGCTGGCGGGAGGGGATGTGAATAATTATTGTGAGTTAATTCGCAAACGGTATGCGGAAATCGCCAGCGGAGATCTGGGGTATGTTCCGGACGCGTTGGGCTGTGTATTGAAAGTGCTTAATGAAGTGGCCTCTGATGAGAGCCTTTCAGAGTCGGTCAGGGAAAAAGCAGCGTACGCTGCGGCGAATTTACTGGTGAGCGATTATGTCGATGAATGATACTTATCAACCCATCAATTGTGATGACTATGACAACCTCGAACTCGCCTGCCAGCATCATTTAATACTGACGCTGGAGCTAAAAGATGGCGAAGTATTGAAGGCAAAAGCCAGCGATCTGGTTTCACGTAAAAACGTGGAATATCTGGTTGTTGAAGACGGCAGTGCAACGCGTGAGCTACGTCTGGATAAAATAGCCAGCTTCAGCCACCCGCAAATCGGCACAGTCGTGGTGAGCGAATCCTGATGACACTTACGGGCAGCCTGGCTGCCCGTTACATTTTCTGCCAATCAAAACTGACCCCTTCTTCTGACCATCCCTCTTCCGTGATGAAAACCCCGGTAGCAGCCATCAACGTTTCACCGTAAAACAGCAGTGGCGTGGTATCACGTCGCCACGGCGGCACGCTGCACTCCTGCCATATCTTCTTAAGCTTCCGTCCCCCGTTGCGCCCGACAATATGCAGCAAACCACCAGCCTTGAAGCGTACGGTTACCGGCTCACCAGGCTTCGGCAGACGCACATGACCGGACGGGCTCAAAGAGACGCTCCCTGCACCACAGGGCAATATCAGCGGTACCTCTGGCGACGCCCAGTCGAGTACCACCTCGGTCAGAGAAGGCGTGGATTTGACCCACCAGAGTTTGCCTTTATAGCGCCTGACCTCAAAACCATTCAGAAACACGCAGGGGGAAGCATCTTCCCGCGCCTGCGCGACTTCGTCCCAGATCCGGCTCAGCATCGCCCGCGACGGCATCGCTGCATGATGAGTAGCCAGCCAGCGGCGTAACAGTGCGGCGCGGCGCACCGGGCTCATCGCCTCCAGGGGCGCTATCGCCAGTGCTCCGTCTTCAGAAATCAGGTCAGCCAGATCCGCACTCAACAGTTCATCCAGCAACAATTCCTGTTCAGCACAAAGCATGGCGCTTCTCGCTGTCGCGTCGGCGAAATGCGGCCAGCGCTCGCTCAACAGCGGCAGGATGCGCAGACGCAGGAAATTACGATCGTAACTGTCGTCCTGATTACTCTCGTCTTCTATCCAGTTCAGCTGATATTCCCGCGCCCAGGCTTCCAGCGACGCCCGCGTCTCGCCCAGCAGCGGGCGCAGCAATTGCGTCCCGGCAAACTCAGATCGTGCAGGCATGGCGGACAGCCCCGCCGGTCCGCTTCCCCGCTTAAGCGCCAGCAAAAAAGTTTCGCACTGATCGTCCAGATGCTGAGCCGTGACCAGCGCTTCACCAGGAAGTAATGCCGCGGAAAAAGCGGCATAGCGGGCTTTCCGCGCCTGTGCCTCGATGCCCTTCCCCTCATCAATGAGCGTGACGCGCTCAACGATGAACGGGATCGCCCAGGCCGCACACAAGGCTTCACAGTGCGCCACCCACTCCTCAGCGTGAGGACTTAATCCATGATGGATGTGCATAGCCCGAAGCTGGACGTCAGGCTCCCGGTCGCGCCAGCGTTTCAGGCGATGGAGCAGAACGGTGGAATCCAGGCCACCGCTAAACCCCACCAGCAGCTGGCGGTACGGTGAAACAGCTTGTGCGATAGCGGGTAAGGTCATAGGAAATTACACATAAAAAATGCCCGAACTGAGCGGGCATTATCACACAGGACAAACATTACTGCTGGTAAAGCTCCAGCGGCAAACCGTCCGGGTCGTTAAAAAAGGTAAAACGCTTGTCGGTGAAGGGATCGACACGGATCGGTTCACACGTCACGCCGTGCGCTTCCAGATGTTTTACTGCGTTATCCAGGTCATCAACGCTGAAGGCAAGATGGCGCAGTCCACAGGCTTCCGGGCGCGACGGGCGCGCAGGCGGGAAGGGAAAAGAGAACAGCTCAATCACATATTGCCCGTTTAAAGCGAGATCCCCCTTCCAGGAGTCACGCTCCTCGCGGTAGGCCTCGCTCAACAGCGTAAAGCCAAGAATGTCACAATAGAAGGCCTTACTTTTCGCGTAATCGGTAGCAATGATCGCAATATGGTGAACCGCTTTTAAACCCAGCATAGCTTCTCCTTTTTATGATGTCTGAACGTTACAACCGAGAACCCGCACCTGGCAAGCGGTCACCCTTATTTTAGGACTCGCACCCAGTAAACGCCGTGCTCATCGCGCTTCGCACCGTGAATATCCGTCTCGAAACCCGGATAGTGACGCCCCACCGAACAGAGCATCAGCAGAAAATCGAGCACTGCCCGGCTCTCCTCGGTGATCATTTCCCCCGGCATCAGCAGCGGTACACCCGGTGGGTAAGGCAGGATCATATTGGCCGACACGCGCCCGACCAGATTTTCCAGCTCAACGGTTTCTACCTCACCTTTTACCTGCCGCTGCCAGGCCTTGTGAGGCGTCAGCTTCATGTCAGGCAGGACGTCAAACGCCTGAAGCATGAGGCGCGGCAGATCGTGCTGGCGGATCAATCTGTGGATCCCCAGGGCCAGATCCTGAATGCGCATATTGCGGTAGAAGTCAGGATCTTCCGCGTAGAGATCCGGCAGCATGTTCTTCACCCGCAGGTTGAGATCGTAGGCACGCTTAAACTCCATCAGCCCGCGCAGCAGACCCATTGCCCGGGTTTTATCGATCCCGATACTGAACAGGAACAACAAATTATAGGGGCCGGTCTTCTCCACTACCACGCCGCGCTCATCAAGGAACTTCGCCACCAGCGCGGCGGGAATACCTTCATCACCCATTACCCCCTGCTCGTCCATGCCAGGCGTCAGGATCGTCACCTTAACCGGATCGAGGAACATGTGGTCCGCATCGGCATCGCGGAAGCCGTGCCAGCTCTCCCCAGGCGCAACGGGCCAGCACTCGGCCTCGTCGATCTCTTCCGGCTGCCAGATATCAAAGAACCAGCCGTCTGCCTCATCTTTCAACCGCTGGACCTCTTTACGGAAATGCAGCGCCCGCTCCACCGAGCGGTTTATCAGGCGTTTACCCGGGTTGCCGCGCAGCATCGCCGCCGCGGTTTCGATAGATGCCACCAGCGGATAGCTCGGTGAAGTGGTGGTATGCATCATAAAGGCTTCGTTGAAGGTCTCCTCGTCGTACTCGCCTTTGATGTGAATAAGAGACGCCTGGGAAAAGGCGGCCAGCATTTTGTGGGTCGACTGCGTTTCGAAGAACACTTTGCCCGGCACGCGCTCGCCGCTCATCCCGCTCTTACCCGAATAAATCGGGTGAAAATTGGTATAAGGCACCCACGCAGAATCGAAGTGGATCGACGGCACGTCCAGCGTCTGCTTGATCCAGTTGGTGTTGTATAACAGGCCGTCATAGGTGGAATTGGTGATCACCGCATGAACAGGCCAGCTTGCGCCAGGGATCGCCGCAACTTTCTTTTCAATGGTTTGATGCGTGAACTCCCGGCGTGGGATGCCGCCGAGAATCCCCAGCGCGTTACGCGTAGGCGATAACCAGAGCGGCACCACGTCGCTCATCATCAGCAGGTGCGCCAGCGATTTATGGCAGTTGCGGTCAATCAGCAGCGTGCTGCCCGCAGGCGCAGCGTACATCCCGACGATTTTGTTCGAGGTCGAGGTGCCGTTGGTAACCATATAGCTCTGCTCAGCGCCAAAGGTGCGGGCAATATACTCCTCGGCCTCCAGATGCGGGCCGGTATGATCCAGTAGAGAGCCCAGTTCCGTGACCGAAATTGACACGTCCGCTTTCAGCGTGTTGCCCCCGAAAAAATCATAGAACAGACATCCTACAGGGCTTTTTTGATAGGCTGTTCCGGCCATATGCCCTGGCGTGCAGAAGGTGTATTTCCCCTCTTTCACATAGGTAAAAAGCGCGCGGGTAAAGGGCGGCGTAATGTTATCGAGGTATTCACCCGTGTACTGCTGAATGCGGGTCGCGATATCTTCCGCCACGCCGAGAGAATATTCAAAGAACCACAGCGCCATCCGCATATCATGCGCGCTGACGTCCATGGTCGAGTGGGTATTGATAAAGGCATACAGCGGGAGATATTCGTTCAGCTTGTTGATCTCGCTGCACAGCTCCAGATCGTATTCGTCCCAGTCGAAGATCACGCCACAGATTCGCGGGTTATGCTCAATAAACTTCAGCAGGTCGGCGCTGTTGTGCGGCCAGATGAGCTGATACCCGCGCGACTGAAGGGCTTGCTCCAGCTCCTTGATGGGCTCGTCTTTATAAAAGACGCCGTGCGGCCCCATAATGGCAATGATGTTCACGGTCTACCTCCTTGAAAAACATTAGCTAAGCATAGTTAAGGTAAATGGCGGGTATAAAAAAAGCCGCAACATTGTGCGGCTTTTCAGATAATTGTGAAGCTTACGCGTAGCCGTAAGTCATCAGACGCTGATAACGACGGTTGAGCAGGTCTTCTTTGCTCAGGACGTCCAGATCGGCCAGGTCAGCCAGCAGCTGGGCTTTCAGGGAAGCAGCCATCACTTCCGGCTTACGATGCGCGCCACCCAGCGGTTCAGGGATCACGGTATCGATCAGCTTCAGCTCTTTCAGACGTGGGGCAATGATGCCCATCGCTTCTGCGGCCAGCGGCGCTTTATCAGCGCTTTTCCACAGAATGGACGCACAGCCTTCCGGAGAGATAACGGAATAGGTGCTGTACTGCAGCATATTCACTTTATCGCCCACGCCAATGGCCAGCGCACCACCTGAACCACCTTCACCGATGACGGTACAGATGACCGGCACCTTCAGGCGGGACATCTCGCGCAGGTTACGGGCGATGGCTTCAGACTGACCGCGCTCTTCCGCGCCCACGCCAGGGTATGCACCCGGGGTGTCGATGAAGGTGATGATTGGCATGTTGAAACGCTCAGCCATCTCCATCAGACGCAGGGCCTTGCGGTAGCCTTCAGGTGCAGGCATACCGAAGTTACGACGGATTTTCTCTTTGGTTTCACGCCCTTTCTGATGACCAATGATCATCACCGGGCGTCCGTCCAGACGCGCGATACCGCCGACGATAGCTTTGTCGTCAGCGTATGCGCGATCGCCTGCCAGTTCGTCAAATTCGTCAAACGCCAGGCGGACATAATCCAGGGTGTACGGACGCTGTGGATGACGCGCCAGCTGGGCGATCTGCCATGCGCCGAGATCGGCAAAGATTTTGCGCGTCAGCTCTACGCTTTTTTCACGCAGACGATGCACTTCTTCGTCGATGTTAATATCCAGTTTTTCATCCTGACGGCTTACCGCTGTCAGAGAATCGATTTTCGCTTCCAGCTCAGCAATCGGCTGTTCGAAATCAAGGAAATTCAGACTCATAGTATTCCTGTATTAGTCAAACTCCAGTTCCACCTGCTCCGAACCAATGAGGCCACGGAGATCGTTCAGTAAACGATCGCTCGGAGAGACACGCCACGTTGCACCAAAGCGCAACCGCGCACGTGCATCCGCCCTCTGATAGTAGAGATGTACTGGAATTGTCCCCGAGCGGTGGGGTTCCAGAGACTGACGGAGTCGGTTTAAAAGCTGGTCATCAATTTGCCTGTCCGTCAGCGAGATAGCAAGCCCGCGAGCATATTTTTCCCGGGCTTCGTCAATGTCCATCACTTCGCGGGCGGTCATTTTAAGCCCCCCACTGAAGTCATCAAAGCTGACCTGTCCGCTGACGATAAGTATGCGGTCTTTTTCCAGCAATTGCTGGTATTTATCCAGCGCGTCGGTGAACAACATCACCTCCAGACGCCCGGAACGGTCATCCAACGTACAGATGCCGATACGATTGCCGCGCTTGGTGACCATAACCCTTGCAGCAATCACGAGCCCCGCAGCCGTGGTAATTTTACCACGTTCTGTCGGATGCATGTCTTTTAGCCTGTGGCCGCCGACATAGCGCTCAATTTCTTTGATGTACTGGTTGATCGGGTGACCCGTCAGGTACAAGCCTAACGTTTCACGCTCGCCATCCAGCACGACCTGTTCTGGCCATGGCTGGCAGTTAGAATACGACTGCTCAATCTGCTCCGGCTCCTCCGCCAGCACACCGAACATATCTGCCTGCCCAATGGCTTCCGCTTTCGCGTGCTGGTCCGCCGCTTTCAGGGCATCGCCGAGGGAGTTCATCAACGCAGCGCGGTGCGGCCCCAGCCTGTCGAACGCGCCGGACATGATCAGCTTTTCCAGTACGCGGCGGTTCAGTTTTTTGGTATCGGTACGGGCGCACAGATCGAACAGCTCGCGGAAATAGCCGCCGTTGTTACGCGCTTCGATGATCGCCTCGATCGGCCCTTCACCCACGCCCTTGATCGCACCGATCCCGTAAACGATCTCCCCGTCGTCGTTGACGTGGAAATGGTAAAGCCCCGAGTTAATATCCGGCGGCAGGATCTTGAGCCCCATGCGCCAGCACTCATCCACCAAGCCAACGACCTTCTCGGTGTTATCCATATCGGCAGTCATTACCGCCGCCATAAATTCAGCAGGATAGTGCGCTTTCAGCCACAGCGTCTGGTATGAGACTAGGGCATAGGCGGCAGAGTGGGATTTGTTAAATCCGTACCCGGCGAATTTCTCCACAAGGTCGAAGATTTTCATCGCCAGCTCGCCGTCAACGCCGTTTTTCTTCGCGCCGTCTTCAAAGATGGAGCGCTGCTTGGCCATCTCTTCAGGTTTTTTCTTCCCCATCGCACGACGCAGCATGTCCGCGCCGCCGAGGGTATAACCAGAAAGCACCTGAGCAATCTGCATGACCTGTTCCTGGTACAGGATGATGCCGTAGGTCGGCTCCAGTACCGGTTTCAGGCTTTCATGCTGCCACTGCACGTCCGGGTAGGAAATCTCTTCGCGACCGTGCTTACGGTCGATAAAGTTATCTACCATCCCCGACTGCAGCGGCCCCGGGCGGAACAGCGCCACCAGTGCGATCATATCTTCGAAGCAGTCAGGCTGCAGGCGCTTGATCAGGTCTTTCATGCCGCGGGATTCAAGCTGGAAGACCGCGGTGGTCTCCGAGCGCTGCAGCATGTCGAAACTTTTCTTGTCATCCAGCGGGATGGCAGCAATGTCTATCGGTTCAAGGCCCTGCTTTTCCCGGCGCGGGTTGATCATCTTCAGTGCCCAGTCGATGATCGTCAGCGTACGCAGGCCGAGGAAGTCAAACTTCACCAGCCCGGCGTATTCCACGTCGTTCTTATCAAACTGAGTGACTGGATGCTCACCCGCTTCATCGCAGTAGAGCGGCGCGAAGTCGGTAATTTTGGTCGGAGCAATAACCACGCCACCCGCATGCTTACCGGCGTTACGCGTGACGCCTTCCAGCTTGCGCGCCATGTCGATCAGGGCTTTGACTTCTTCGTCAGCTTCGTAGATTTCCGGCAGCTGAGGTTCGGCTTCAAACGCTTTTGCCAGCGTCATGCCCGGATCGGGCGGCACCAGCTTAGAAATACGATCGACGAAACCGTACGGGTGGCCGAGTACACGCCCCACGTCGCGGATAACCGCTTTCGCCGCCATGGTACCGAAGGTAATAATCTGCGATACCGCGTCACGGCCATACATGTCCGCTACGTGCTCGATCACCTGATCGCGTTTCTCCATGCAGAAGTCGACGTCGAAGTCGGGCATGGAAACACGTTCCGGGTTGAGGAAACGTTCGAACAGCAGGTCGAATTCCAGCGGATCGAGGTCGGTAATTTTTAATGCATACGCCACCAGCGAGCCCGCACCGGAGCCACGGCCCGGACCTACCGGTACGCCGTTATCCTTCGACCACTGAATGAACTCCATAACGATCAGGAAGTAGCCGGGGAAGCCCATCTGGTTGATAACCTGAAGCTCTATATCCAGACGCTCGTCATACTCCGGACGACGTTTTTTACGTTCTTCTTCATCCGGGAAGAGGAATTCGAGACGCTCTTCCAGACCCTCCTTCGATTTCATGACCAGGAAATCTTCCGTCGTCATGTTACCCGTCGGGAATTGCGGCAGGAAGTATTCGCCGAGGCGCACGGTGACGTTACAGCGCTTGGCAATCTCTACGCTGTTTTCCAGCGCTTCAGGGATATCGGAAAAGAGCTCGCACATCTCCTCTTCGCTGCGCATATACTGCTGCGATGAGTAATTACGCGGGCGCTTTGGATCGTCAAGGGTGAAGCCATCATGGATCGCCACACGAATTTCGTGGGCGTCAAAATCGCCGGATTCCAGGAAACGCACATCATTCGTCGCCACCACGGGCAAACCGCGCTCTTCAGCCAGCGCAACAGCGGCGTGCAGATAGCTCTCTTCGTCCTGGCGGCCGGTGCGGATCAATTCCAGATAGTAACGATCCGGGAAATATTCTTCATAAAACGAGACGCACTGATCCACCAGCGCGCTGTTGCCACGCAGCAGGCATTTGCCGACGTCGCCCATGCGGCCACCGGAGATCAGCAGCAGCCCTTCGTTCAGTTCCGCCAGCCAGTCCCGGTCGATCCACGGGCCCAGCGCGCCATAGCCGCGCTGATAGGCTTTCGAAATAAGCAGAGTGAGGTTCTGGTAGCCCGTGTTGTTCATAGCCAGCACGGAAATTTGCGTCAGTTCATCGCCGATGAGATCGCTCTGAACATGAAAATCCGCACCGACGACAGGCTTCATCCCCGCGCCATGTGCCGTTCCGTAGAACTTCACCAGGCCACACAGGTTGGTAAAATCGGTGATCGCCAGCGCAGGCATGCCAAGCGCGGCCGCCTTTTTTACAAGCGGCCCGGTCTTCGCCAGCCCATCGATCATGGAGTAGTCGCTATGCACCCGCAGGTGTACGAAACGTGGTTCAGCCATCTTCAGATTCCGCGTTACTTAATTGCTTGCGTATTGATTCAGGACACCCGTCCCAGCGCGCGTTTCACCGGGCCAAAGCTGCGCCGGTGATGTTCAGTTGCGCCATGTTCAGCCAGCTTTTCCAGATGGAAAGCCGTAGGATACCCCTTGTGCTGGGCGAAGCCATACTGAGGGTAAGTGAGATCCAGCGCGGCCATTTCAGCGTCGCGTGTCACCTTGGCAATAATAGATGCTGCGCTGATCTCGGCGACACGGCTATCGCCTTTGACGACCGCCATAGAAGGCATCGGCAGTGCCGGACAGCGGTTGCCGTCAATCAGGACATATTCCGGAGCAATTTTCAGGCCCGCTACCGCGCGCTGCATGGCCAGCATTGTAGCATGCAAAATATTCAACTCGTCGATTTCATGCGGCTCAGCGCGCCCCAGGCTCCAGGCCAGAGCCTTCTCCTGAATCTCACTGAACAGGGCCAGTCGACGTTTTTCGGATAATTTTTTTGAGTCGTTTAGCCCGACGATCGGGCGGGCGGGATCGAGGATCACCGCGGCGGTCACAACAGCCCCCACTAACGGGCCACGACCGACTTCGTCCACCCCTGCCACAAGATGCGTGTGAGGGTATACAAATTCCATCATTTTGCTAACTCCAGCACTGCATCGGCCGCTTGCTCATCTGCATTGCAGCGGATCAGTTGATGCAGTTCACGGAAGGTATCATGCATCTGGTGGCTGGTCTTACCGTTGGCGAGCAGCGGCAGCAGAGCCTCCGCCAGCGCCTGAGGCTGGCACTCATCCTGTAAGAGCTCTTTTACCAGCTCGCGCCCGGCAAGCAGGTTTGGCAGGGAGACATAATCCGTTTTCACCAGACGTTTTGCCAGCCAGAAGGTAAACGGCTTCATACGATAACCGACCACCATCGGGCATTTCGCCAGCATACATTCCAGCGCAGCCGTGCCAGAGGCCAGCAGTGCGGCATCGCTCGCAAACATCGCTTCCCGACCTTTCCCGTCCAGCAGGCGGACGTGAAGATCCGGGGCGACTTCCGCTTTAATGCGTTCGAACTGCTCGCGGCGTTTGGCATTCACCAGCGGCACGACCACTTCAAGATCGGGATACGTCTTGCGAAGAATCTGCGCGGTTTTCAGGAAATCAGCGCTCAGCATCTCCACTTCTGCGCCACGGCTTCCTGGCAGCAATGCCAGACAGTGCACATCATGAGGGATATCGAGCACATCGCGCGCCGCGTTTTTATCCGGATCCAGCGGCATCGCATCCGCCATGGTATGACCGATAAAACGGCACGGAACATTAAATTTGTCGTAAAACGCTTTTTCGAAAGGCAGAAAAGCCAGCACCAGGTTGGTGGACCGTCCAATTTTGAAAACGCGTTTCTGTCGCCACGCCCAAACGGACGGACTGACGTAATGAATGGTTTTGATGCCCTGCTTTTTCAGATTACCTTCGAGGGTAATGTTGAAGTCGGGTGCATCGATACCGACAAACACATCGGGTTTGAGCTCGGTAAAGCGGCGGGTAAGATCGGCACGAATATGCAGCAAGCGTCGCAAACGCCCCAGCACCTCAACAATGCCCATCACGGCCAGCTCTTCCATTTCATACCAGGCTTCACAGCCTTCGGCCTGCATCAGCGGGCCAGCCACGCCAACAAAGCGGGCGTTAGGTACGCGAGCTTTGAGCGCGCGGATGAGACCGGCACCAAGAATATCGCCGGAGGTTTCTCCGGCGACCAGGGCTATCGTAAGCGGACGACTGTCGACCATTAACGAATCAGACCCCTTGTTGAACGGTCAAAGAACTCCATGAACGCGTTCACTTCCGGGAACTTATCCGCCAGTTCGGCAATGTCCGGCTTCGCCTCTTCCAGCGTTTTACCGCTACGGTACAGCAGTTTGTACGCGTTACGGATGGCCGTAATCGCTTCGCGACTAAAACCACGACGCTTGAGGCCTTCGATGTTCACGCCAAACGGCGTGGCATGGTTGCCCTGCGCAATCACATACGGTGGGACGTCCTGCGCCACACCGGAGCAGCCACCGACCATCACGTGTGCACCAATGATGCAGAACTGATGGACTGCGGTCATGCCGCCAATAATTGCGAAGTCATCAACAGATACGTGTCCTGCCAGCGTTGCGTTGTTGGCAAGAATACAGCGATCGCCCACGGTACAGTCATGCGCAATATGCGCATTCACCATAAACAGGTTATCGCTACCCACCTTCGTCAACCCACCACCCTGTACTGTTCCACGATGAATGGTGACGCTTTCGCGAATACGGTTACGATCGCCAATTTCCAGACGGGTCGACTCACCAGCATATTTCAGATCCTGGTTAACTTCGCCGATGGAAGCGAACTGATAGATCTCGTTATTGCTGCCAATGGTCGTATGACCATTCACGACAACGTGAGATTTCAGTACTGTACCCTCACCAATTTCGACATTGGGTCCAACAATACAGAACGGGCCAATGTGAACGTTGGCACCAATGATGGCGCCGGTTTCCACAATAGCAGTAGGATGAATAAAGGCGGATTTATCAATCACGTATCAGGACTCCCGGCTACGAGCACACATCATCGTCGCTTCGCAAACAACTTTGCCGTCAACCAGCGCTACGCCTTTGAAGCGAGTCAGGCCACGACGCGTTTTTTCAAAAGTGACTTCCATGATCATCTGATCACCAGGCACGACAGGACGCTTAAAGCGCGCTTCATCAATACCTGCGAAGTAATAGAGTTCACCTGGCTCCAGTTTACCGACGCTTTTAAACGCCAGAATACCGGTAGCCTGAGCCATCGCTTCCAGAATCAACACACCCGGGAAGATAGGCTTACCCGGGAAGTGTCCCTGGAAGAACGGTTCGTTCACGGAAACATTTTTCACTGCGCGCAGAAAACGACCTTCTTCAAAATCCAGCACACGGTCTACCAGCAAAAACGGGTAGCGGTGCGGCAGAAGTTCTAAAATCTCTTCAATATGCAGAGTATGAGTGTCAGTAGTCAAAATACTCTTCCTGTCAAAATGTACTGATAACAATAATAACACGGCCTGCCGGTTTATTAGAAAGCCGACAGGCCGGGAAAGATAGCGTTAAACGGGTGACGTTTAGTCTTGTTGATCGATCTTACGCTCAAGAGACTTGAGTCGCTTGCTCATATCATCAATGTTCATCACCAGTGCTGCTGTTTTACGCCATACCTTGTTGGGTTGCAGCGGAATGCCCGAGGAATAGACGCCAGGTTCGGTGATCGGACGCATTACCATGCCCATGCCCGTCACCGTCACCTTGTCGCATATTTCCATGTGGCCATTAATCACGCTCGCACCGCCAATCATGCAATAACGACCAATTTTCAGGCTGCCCGCCATGATGACGCCCCCCGCAACTGCGGTATTGTCGCCAATCACAACGTTATGCGCAATCTGGCACTGGTTATCGATGATAACACCATTGCCAATGATCGTGTCGTCGAGTGCACCACGGTCGATCGTGGTACAGGCCCCAATCTCCACGCGATCGCCAATAATAACGCGACCAAGCTGCGGGATCTTAACCCAGTTACCGCGATCGTTCGCGTAACCAAAGCCATCAGAACCAATCACGGTGCTGGACTGGACGAGGCAATTTTCGCCGATTTCAACTTCATGATAAATGGACACATTGGCCCATAAACGGGTTCCTGCGCCGATTTTCGTATTTTTCCCAACGAAGCACCCCGGGCCAATCACGACGTTATCACCCAGCACAACGCCAGACTCGATAACCGCATTCGCACCAACGGCAACGTTGTTACCAAGCTTAGCCGTCGGATCGATTGCTGCACTGGCAGCAATGTTCTGAGCCGGCTGCGGCGTGGTATCAAGAATTTGAGCCATACGTGCATACGTCAGGTAGGGGTTTTTCACTACCAGTGCACTTCCAGTGGCAAAGGGAAGATCGTCCTGCGTCAGAACAACAGCTGACGCCTGGCATTGAGCCAGTTGTTCACGGTACTTAGGGCTTACCATGAAGGTAATCGTGCCAGCTTTAGCAGATTGCATGGACGCAACAGCGGTGATGACGATATCGCCATCACCGTGTAATTCTGCATCCAACTGCTGAGCTAAATCAGCCAGTCGAATTGAAGGCATTACTTATTTAACCTGTTTCAGAACATCAGCGGTGATGTCTTTAACATCGCTGCTGTTGAAAGCAACGGCATTCGCATCAACAACCAGATCTATGCTCTGATCGGCAGCCACTGCTTTAACAGCAGTCTGAATGCGAGTGACCAGCTTGCCACGCTCTTCGTTAGAACGACGCTGACGATCCTGCTCGAAAGCCTGCGCTTTCTGAGAGAAGGTCTGGCGCTGAGCCATAACGTCTTTTTCCAGTTTGCTGCGATCGCTTGCTTTCATGGTAGAACCATCACGCTGCAGACGCTGCATTTTGGACTGAAGATCGCCTTCCATACGCTGCAGTTCGCTCGCACGGCCTTTGAATTCGTTTTCCAGTGTTGCAGAAACACCCGTTTTCTGTGCAACCTGCTGGAACAAATTACCCATGTTGACGATTGCGATTTTGTCTGCTGCCTGAGCAGAAGTTGCCATCGCTAAACCGAGACCTGCAGCTAATAACCACTTTTTCACAATTAACTCCTTACCATCCCATTGGCACCAGAAGGTACCGTTCTTTGCGTGGCAAGGCGACCGTTTTACCGATCGCCGGTTGTCAGCGCTACACTGCCAACGCATTCCTTTGCAGCGGATTATTACCAGGTTTTACCAATGTTAAACTGGAATTGCTCCGCTTTGTCTCCATCGTATTTCTTAAACGGCTGGGCGTAAGAGAAGACCAACGGTCCCAGCGGTGACATCCATTGTAATGCGATACCAGCAGACATGCGAATATTGCTCGGATCGCTGTAGTCCGGAACGCCAGCATCACGCATCTGTGCAGTATTCTGCCAGTTGGTGTCCCACACCGTACCGGCATCCCAGAAGAAGGACGTACGGACGGAGTTCGCGTATTTATCACTGATAAACGGCGTTGGTGTGATGAACTCGAGGCTCGCCACGGCCATGGCGTTACCGCCCACTGCATCATCAGAGCTACACACTTCGGAAGATGAAGATTTATAGCAGTTATCTTTATCGTTACCGCCGTAGTAAACCGCTTTCGGACCAATGTTGTTGGACTGGAAGCCACGCACGGTGCTGGAACCACCCGCGTAGAAGTTCTCGTAGAACGGCAACTCTTTACTGCCGATACCATCACCATAGCCCCAACGGGTACGACCCAGAACGACCCACTTGTGGTCATCATCAATTGGGAAGTAGGACGCGGTATCCAGGGTTACCTTGTAGAACTCATTGTCAGAGCCCGGAACGGTCACTTTACCGTTCAGGTTGACGCGAGAACCTTCCGTTGGGAAGTAACCACGGTCGAGGCGGTTATAGGTCCAGCCATAGTTGAAGGTGAAGTCATCCGCGGCGAAGCCATTGTTATCGCCGGTTTTACTCGCAGACTGGCCAATAGAGTCCAGATAACGCCACATCGCCACCTGAGGTTGCATGTTGGACAGGTCGTTATGCACGTAACCTAAGCCCGCACGCAGGGTGTTGTATTCGTTAACCGGGAAGCCGAGCGTTCCGTCTACACCATAGCTCTTGTTGGTATAGGAGGAGAGATCCGCGTCGTCTGCTTTAAAGTCGTTATAGAAGATACGACCGCCCAGGCTTACACCGTCAACGGTGAAGTATGGGTTGGTAACAGAGAACTCAGAGTAGGTCTGGTAGTCGTTTTTGGTGCCGTTAATACCGACAGAGTAACCTGTACCCAGCCAGTTATCCTGCTGGACGCCAACCTGGAAGCTCACGCCACTTTCAGTACCGTAGCCCACACCGAAGTTGAAGCTACCGGTGTTACGCTCTTTCACCTTATACACGACATCAACCTGATCCGGGCTGCCGGGTATACGCTGCGTTTCCGTGTCCACGGTTTCGAAATAGCCCAGACGGTTCAGACGCTCTTTACCCTGGTCAACGAGGTCGCTACCCAACCATGCCCCTTCCATCTGACGCATTTCGCGACGCAGAACGGAGTCTTTGGAGGTATCGTTACCGACGAAGCGGATCTTACGTACGTAGAAACGGTTACCCGCATCAACGTTAACATGCAGCTTAACGGTTTTATCCGCGTCGTTGATTTCCGGCTGTGTTTGTACACGCGGGTAAGCATAACCATAGCGGCCGAGCAGCTTCTTAATGCCGTCTTCCATTTTGGTGACTTTAGAACCGCTGTACAGATCGCCCGGCTGAATTTTAGTCAGCGCTTCAATTTCAGCTGAATGCCCGGCCAGGTTACCACTGACTTCAACACCGGAAAGCTTGTACTGATCGCCTTCAGTGATGTTAATCGTGATGTAGATACCTTTCTTGTCCGGCGTCAGACTGACCTGAGTCGAATCAATGTTGAAACGGGCGTAACCGCGATCCAGATAATAGCTGCGCAGGGTTTCGAGATCCCCCGCCAGTTTCTGTTTCTGGTATTTACGATCGCCAACCACGTTCCACCACGGCACTTCATCGCGCAGCTGGAAAGTGGAGATCAGTTCGTCGGTGCTAAACGCGTGGTTACCCACGATGTTGATCTGCTGGATCTTCGCGGAAACACCTTCCTGGAAGACCAGCTTCAGGTCAACACGGTTACGTGGGAGCGGCGTAACCACCGCTTTCACGCTGGCACTGTATTTACCGACGCTGTAGTAGAAGTCTTCCAGACCTTTTTCAATGTCTGAAAGGGTTGTGCGGTCCAGAGATTCCCCCACACGAACACCGGATGCTTCAAGGTTTTGCTTGAGCATGTCATCTTTCACCGACTTGTTACCGGAGAAAGTGATACTGGCGATCGTTGGACGTTCTTTTACCTGTACCAGCAGCGTATCACCATCGCGCAGGACGCGGACATCCTCGAAGTTGCCGGTGGCAAACAGAGCACGGATGGTGTTACTGATATCATCATCATTAACCGTATCGCCGGGGCGCACAGGCATACTGAGGAGGGCCGCACCAACGGCGACACGCTGAAGGCCTTCGAAATGAATGTCTTTCACTACGAACCCGTCAGCACCGTATACGGTGGCGCTGCTAAACAGCAGCGACGCTATGAGCAACTTTTTCATCGCCATCGTTATTATGCGTTCTTCCTAACTAACTCTCTTACAACCGAGAGAAATCATTGAAAAGTGCAAGCCCCATTAACAGCACCAGCAAAATCGAGCCGATGCGGTAACTAAAGTCTTGAACTCGCTCGGATACCGGTCCGCCTTTTAGCTTTTCAATCGCTAAAAACAGCAGATGACCCCCGTCTAACACGGGAAGCGGGAACAGGTTGATTATCCCAAGGTTCACGCTAATGAGCGCGAGGAACATGAGATAGTAAATCACCCCGAATTCCGCTGACATCCCAGCCCCCTGAGCAATCGAGATTGGCCCACTGAGGTTGTTCAGTTTCACATCACCGGTTATCAATTTCCCCAACATGTTGACCGTCAGCTTCATCAGTTGCCATGTTTTATCCGTGGCTTCAAGGATGGCGCTGAACGGCCCATACTGGCGTATTGTCTTGTACTCATCTGGCAGCGGGATCACTTTTGGCACAACGCCTGCGAACCCTTCTGCCTTTTTGCCGACCGACTTCGTATCCGGGATCAGCGTCAGCGAGAGCGGACTGCCTTGCCTTTCAACTTCCAGCGCGAGGGACGTCCCCGGATTATCGCGCACCAGAGTAACAAAGGTCATCCACTCTGTTAATGGTTGACCATCGACTTTAACGATCCTGTCGCCCGCTTGCAAACCCGCTTTGCTCGCCGCCGAATTTGGCTGGACTTCAGCTAATACCGGCTCAATCTGCGCACCGCGGGGACGAATACCCAGCGCTGCGACGGGATCTTCTTTATCGGGCTCGAAACGCCAGTGGCGTAAATCCAGTACTTTGTCCTGACGCGCGTCTGACCCAAACGGCGATACGCTGAGGGTTGTCTGCGCATCGCCAATTTTGGCTACCAGTTGCAGTCGCACGGCATCCCAATCAGGGGTTTCGATGCCATCAATCGCTTTAAGTTCCATCCCGGATGTAATTTGCGCATTCGCCGCGATAGAGTTGGGCGCAATTTCCCCCACCACCGGACGCACACCAGGGACGCCGATAATAAACACCAGCCAGTAAGCGAAAATTGCAAAGATGAAGTTGGCTACCGGTCCGGCAGCAATGATGGCAGCGCGTTGTCCAACGGTTTTGTTGTTAAACGCACTGTGTCGCAGCTCGGGTGCGACAGGCTCGACGCGTTCGTCGAGCATTTTGACGTAGCCGCCAAGCGGGATAAGTGCAATGACAAATTCCGTGCCGTGACGGTCGGTGCGCGTCCAGAGTGATTTGCCAAAACCAATGGAGAATCGCTCTACCCGCACACCACAACGGCGAGCAACCCAGAAATGGCCAAATTCATGCACGGTAATCAGCACACCCAGTGCAACAATGAACGCCGCCAGATTCCAGAGAATGCTCAGCATAAAACCTTCCGTTAAATCGTCCCGAATACCAGTAAAAGCAGGCAAGCAAACACTGGAACAGCCGCTGTCAGGCTGTCAATGCGATCCAGTATACCGCCATGCCCTGGAATCAGATGTCCGCTGTCCTTAATCCCTGCTTCACGCTTAAACATACTTTCGGTTAAATCACCGAGCACTGAGGCAAGCGCTGCAAAAATAGAGCATACCAGCAGTATTGACGGAGCCACTGCCAGATCCGCCCAGACGCCATAGCCCCAGGAGATAACTGCAGCCGTAAACAAGCCGCCGATGAATCCTTGCCAGGTTTTCCCTGGAGACACCTTCGGCGCCAGTTTATGTTTGCCGAACAGTTTACCAAACATATAGGCCCCGGAGTCAGCCCCCCAGACGAGAATCATCACATAAAGCAGCCAGATCGCACCGCTGTAGTGGTTTTCGTCATAGTGCCAGGCGCGTAGCGCGACCATCCCCCAGAAAAAAGGCACAATGGTGAGCAGACCAAAAATGAGTCGCAACACTTTTGAATTACGCCATAACGCCGCAGAGCCTGGATAAAAAAGAACCAGCAGCAATGCAGCCACCCACCAGGCCAGCGATATCCACAAGGAACCGGCAACCAGCGGCTGATGAATATCGTGGTGATATTCAGGCAACGTAAACAGCATTATGGCCAGAATAAAGCCACAGAGTACCGCAAGCCATACTCGCTGATTGCGCGAGGTAAAGCCGCTAAACTGTCCCCATTCCCACGCCGCGAGCATGCAGACCACCAGCGTGACAATAGCGAATCCCACCGGGGGCAGTAAAAACAGCGCCGCAATAACAATGGGTATTAATACAAAAGCGGAAATCAGGCGATACTTCAGCAAAAGCTACCCCCATCAGGCGTTGTCGCCACCTGGCTCGGTGCCGCCGAAACGACGCTCTCGATTGGCAAAGGCATGCAGCGCACCTTCAAAGTCTTGTTCATCAAAATCGGGCCAAAGAACATCTGTAAAGTAAAGTTCGGCATAGGCAATTTGCCATATCAAAAAGTTACTTATGCGATGTTCCCCCCCTGTCCTAATTACCAAATCCACAGGTGCCAGCTCATTCATGCAGATTTGCTTGCTCAGCGCCTCTTCATCAATCTGGTCGGGTCTCAACAGCCCTTCCTGAACCTGTTCGGCCAGATGCCGAACGCCCTGGATAATATCCCAGCGTCCGCCGTAATTCGCCGCGATATTGAGCGTCAGACCGGTATTATTTTCAGTCAGCGCTTCTGCTTTACGAATCCGTTCCTGCAAACGTGAGTTAAAACGACTGGTATCGCCAATGATACGCAGGCGGACGTTGTGGCGGTGCAGGCTTTTTACTTCGCTGTCGAGCGCCCACACAAACAGTTCCATCAACGCAGTCACTTCCTGCGGCGGTCGATTCCAGTTTTCACTGCTAAAAGCATAGAGCGTTAACGCATCAATGCCGTTATTCGCGGCAAAAGAAACGGCGCGGCGAACGGATTTCGCCCCTGCTTTATGCCCAAAGGCTCGTATCTTCCCTTGTCTTTTCGCCCAGCGGCCATTGCCATCCATAATGATTGCTACATGACGGCAGCCATGAGCTGGCAAGTTTTCGCTTATTGGTTGATTCGCAGACAACATAACGCGTTTTTTGTCCCTGAAAAGGATTTAACGGTACTCAGGAATACTTAAGCCTGTACATAAAAAAGCCGTGTCAAACCACGGCTTACCTGACCACATAAAGTCAAATTCCTGCGATCAGGTGGCGCAGACTATATCACTGAAGCCCAAAGCTAACAAATAGCACGACGACTAGTGCTTGCTTTATCACCAGCTTGCGAGGCGGCTCACCTGTTTACGCGCAATATCACGTGCAGCAGCATCGACCGCCAGCACCTCTTCCACACTTTGAGGCTCACGCAAATCCATTATTTCCAGTACCGATAAATTCAACGTTGCGATATCGGTAAAGCGGATTTGCTGATGCAGAAATGCGTCAACGGTAATTTCGTTGGCTGCATTCAGTGCCGTCGTCGCCGCCTGTCCCTGGTCGAAGGCGTTCATCGCAAGCTTCAGACAAGGATAGCGATCGTAATCGGGCTCACTGAACGTCAGGGAACTTAGCTTACAAAAATCAAGCGGCTTCACGCCCGATTTCACCCGGTTTGGCCACGCCATTGTATGGGCGATGGGCGTACGCATATCCGGCTCGCCCAGCTGTGCCAGCACGCTGCCATCCTGATAGCGCACCATCGAGTGAATGACCGATTGCGGGTGAATCAGAACTTCCATCTGTTTCGCTGACGCATTAAACAGCCAGCGAGCTTCAATGTATTCCAGACCTTTATTCATCATGGTGGCGGAGTCAACGGAGATTTTACGTCCCATTGACCAGTTCGGATGACGACACGCCTGATCCGGCGTCATTGCGCTCAGTTCAGACAGTGGCGTTTCACGGAACGGGCCACCAGACCCGGTAAGCAGAATCGACACGACGCCATTCTGCTCCAGGTCAGCGTACCCCAGGTTCTGTTGAAAAGGTTGCGGTAAACTCTGAAAAATGGCGTTGTGCTCGCTGTCGACCGGCAAAAGACGCGCCCCGCGCTGCTTCACCGCGTCCATAAACAGGCGTCCGCAGGTCACCAGCGACTCTTTGTTGGCCAGCAGAACATCTTTACCCGCATCTATTGCCGCAAGCGTCGGCAGCAACCCGGCCGCACCGACAATGGCCGCCATGACCTGGTCAACCTCATCCAGCGCCGCCATGTCGCAGGCCGCCTGAGACCCACTCAGCACCTCGGTTCGACTGCCCTTCTCAAGCAGCAGAGTTTTCAGCTGACGCGCGCTCTCATCGTCATCCATAACCGCATAACGTGGCATAAACTCCAGGCACTGCTCGACCATGCGCTGCACGTTCTTACCGGCGACCAGCGCGGTCACGGTATAATGTTCAGGATTGTGGCGGACGACGTCGAGAGTACTGCAACCGATAGAGCCGGTTGAGCCAAGGAGAGTTAAATGCTTCATGGGATGCCCGAAAAAAGTTAGACCAGATAAAAGCAAAACGCCGCCAGCAAGACCCGAAGTCCCTCTGAACGGCGTTTATCAGTGTACGACAGAAATCAGAACTGCATCAGTTCCGCTTCTTTATCTGCCAGCGCCGCATCAATTTTCTTGATCGCTGCGTCGGTCATTTTCTGAATGTCGTCCTGAGAACGACGATCGTCATCTTCACTGATCTCTTTTTCTTTCAGCAGCGCTTTCACTTTATCGTTCGCGTCGCGGCGAACGTTACGCACGGATACGCGACCCTGCTCAGCTTCGCCACGCACCACTTTGATCAGATCTTTACGACGCTCTTCCGTCAGTGGAGGCAGTGGAACGCGGATATCAGAACCGGCAGAGCTTGGGTTCAGACCGAGGTCAGAGGCCATGATCGCTTTCTCAACCGCCGGGCTCATAGAGCGATCGAACACGTTGATTTTCAGCGTACGGGTATCTTCTACCGTCACGCTCGCCAGCTGACGCAGAGGGGTTGGCGTACCGTAGTATTCTACGATGATGCCATCCAGCAGGCTTGGGGAAGCACGGCCAGTACGGATTTTGCTGATTTGGGTTTTGAACGCTTCTACGCATTTTTCCATGCGTACTTCAGCATCTTTTCTGATGTCGTTAATCACGTTACGAATCCTTGAAAACTTGTCTCAGGCAGACTATCCGCCAGCACAGCGCTACAGGTGTGCTAAGTATAGTCGCGTTTAATTCATGACAACGCCAATGGCGCGCCCGGGTAAGATACCACTACAAAATAAAGCGGAATCTTACCTGTATTTATCGCCGACGGAAATTATTCCGTGATCAAAGTGCCTTCTTTTTCGCCCATGACCACGCGACGCAGTGCGCCAGGCTTATTCATGTTGAAGACACGGATCGGCAGTTTGTGGTCGCGAGCCAGCGTGAAGGCGGCAAGATCCATCACTTTCAGCTCTTTTTCCAGCACTTCGCCGTAGCTCAGCTGATCGTACATGGTGGCGGAAGGATCTTTTGCCGGGTCGGCAGTAAACACGCCGTCTACTTTGGTCGCTTTCAGTACCACATCGGCTTCGATCTCAATACCGCGCAGGCAGGCAGCGGAATCGGTCGTAAAGAACGGGTTACCCGTACCGGCGGAGAGAATCACCACGCGGTTGTTGCGCAGCAGGCTGATCGCCTCTGCCCAGCTGTAATTATCGCATACGCCATTCAGTGGAATCGCGGACATCAGGCGGGCATTCACATAGGCGCGGTGGAGCGCATCACGCATCGCCAGGCCATTCATGACGGTTGCCAGCATACCCATGTGGTCGCCCACAACGCGGTTCATCCCCGCTTTCGCCAGACCAGCACCACGGAAAAGGTTGCCACCGCCAATGACCACGCCAACCTGGATACCCAGTTCGACCAGTTCTTTGATTTCCTGTGCCATGCGATCAAGGATGCTTGCGTCAATACCGAAGCCTTCCGATCCCTGCAGCGCTTCGCCACTCAGCTTAAGCAGAATGCGTTTGTACACGGGTTTTGCATTGGTAGCCATGTTTCTTTCCTGAGACTGTCAACGATTAAGATGGGAGTTAATTCTGGCGACATGATATGCCGCAAATCAGCACAGCGATACTGGAGCCTGTCTGATTTCATATGACGGGTGACAAAAAGAAGCCGCCCTCAGGCGGCTCCTTTTCAATCATTAAGACTGCTTGGACATTGCAGCAACTTCTGCTGCGAAGTCAGTCTCAACTTTCTCGATGCCTTCGCCCACTTCGAAGCGGATGAAGCCAGTTACGTCAGCGTTGTGCTCTTTCAGCAGCTGAGCAACAGACTTGCTTGGATCCATAACGAAAGGCTGGCCAGTCAGAGAAACTTCGCCGGTGAATTTCTTCATACGGCCTTCAACCATTTTCTCTGCGATTTCTTTTGGCTTACCAGACTGCATCGCGATGTCCAGCTGAACCTGGTACTCTTTTTCTACCACTTCAGCAGACACGTCTTCTGGCTTAACGAATTCTGGTTTGCTTGCAGCGATGTGCATAGCCAGCTGTTTAACCAGCTCTTCGTCAGCGCCTTTAGCCGCAACCAGAACACCGATACGTGCACCGTGCTGGTAAGAGCCCAGAACGTCGCCTTCCAGAGAAGAAACGCGACGGATGTTGATGTTCTCACCGATTTTAGCAACCAGCGCAACACGTTCTTCTTCGAACTGTGCTTTCAGAACTTCAACGTCAGTGATTTTGCCAGCAACCGCTGCGTCCAGAACTTTGTTCGCAAATGCCTGGAAACCGCCATCTTTAGCAACGAAGTCAGTCTGGCAGTTAACTTCCAGAATGATGCCGTAGTTGCCGTCGATTTTGGTGATGATCACGCCGTCAGCAGCAACGTTGCCTGCTTTTTTAGCTGCTTTGATCGCACCGGATTTACGCATGTTTTCGATTGCCAGCTCGATGTCGCCGTTCGCTTCAGTCAGCGCTTTTTTGCAATCCATCATGCCTGCGCCAGTACGCTCGCGCAGCTCTTTTACCAGGGATGCGGTAATTTCAGCCATTCTTAAATCCTCGGGAGATGTGAACTGCCCGGCCGGGGGCCAAACAGTGTAAATTGAAAAAAGGGGCCGGTAATGGGCCCCTATTCATACACGGTACTAATAAGGGGTAAAACCTTATTATTCAGCTTCTACGAAGCTTTCTTCCGCCTGAGAAGCCAAATCCTGGGAACGGCCTTCACGAACGGTAGCAGCTACAGCGCTCAGGTACAGGCTAACAGCACGGATTGCGTCGTCGTTACCCGGGATAACGAAGTCAACACCGTCCGGATCGGAGTTGGTATCAACGATAGCGAATACCGGGATACCCAGGTTGTTAGCTTCTTTGATAGCGATGTGCTCGTGGTCTGCATCGATTACGAACAGCGCGTCTGGCAGGCCGCCCATATCTTTGATACCGCCCAGGCTGTTTTCCAGCTTGTCCAGTTCACGAGTGCGCATCAGCGCTTCTTTCTTAGTCAGCTTGTCGAAAGTACCGTCCTGAGACTGGGTTTCCAGATCTTTCAGGCGCTTGATGGACTGACGAACAGTTTTCCAGTTGGTCAGCATGCCGCCCAACCAGCGATGGTTCACGAAGAACTGGTCGCAGCTGTTAGCAGCATCTTTCACAGCTTCGCTTGCAGCGCGCTTAGTACCAACGAACAGAATCTTACCTTTACGGGAAGAGATCTTGTTCAGCTCAGCCAGGGCTTCGTTGAACATTGGTACAGTTTTCTCAAGGTTGATGATGTGAACTTTGTTACGCGCGCCGAAGATGAAAGGCTTCATTTTCGGGTTCCAGTAACGGGTCTGGTGACCAAAGTGAACACCAGCCTTGAGCATGTCGCGCATGGAAACAGTTGCCATGTTTAAAACCTCTATATTGAAAGTTGGGGTTATGCCTCCACGTATCCCATATTACCGACCCCGAAGGGCACCCCGGAATATGTGCCGATACGTGTGTGTTGTTACACAAAGTGAGATTTGTCGCTCCCGTCCAGCCTGTGTATCTGAGATGGATCGGAAGTCCGGCGCGCTTTATACCACAAAACACGACCAGAAACCAACAGTTGTTGGCGGAGTGTGCTGTTAATGATTCTCAATTTGGCACGGAGCGTGCCTGACTGATACCATTGACGACACTTAGACTAGTATTGTCGAAAAAATCGACACCGATGGACAGATTACATGGCTATCTCTATTAAGACACCTGAAGAAATTGAAAAGATGCGCGTCGCCGGTCGTCTGGCCGCGGAAGTGCTGGAAATGATCGAACCGTTCGTGAAGCCGGGCGTCAGCACCGGTGAACTGGACCGCATCTGTAACGACTATATCGTGAACGAACAGCACGCGGTTTCCGCCTGCCTCGGCTACCACGGTTTCCCGAAATCCGTCTGCATTTCTATTAATGAAGTGGTTTGTCACGGTATCCCGGACGACGAAAAACTGCTGAAAGATGGCGACATCGTCAACATCGACGTGACCGTCATTAAAGACGAGTACCACGGTGACACCTCTAAGATGTTCATTGTCGGCAAGCCAACGATTCTGGGCGAGCGTCTGTGCAAAGTGACACAAGAGAGCCTGTACCTGGCGCTGAAAATGGTTAAGCCGGGTATTCGCCTGCGTACCATTGGTGCTGCCATCCAGAAGTTTGTAGAAGCGGAAGGGTTCTCCGTCGTGCGCGAATACTGCGGTCACGGTATTGGCCGCGTTTTCCATGAAGAACCCCAGGTTCTGCACTATGATGCCGATGACGGCGGCGTGGTGCTGCAAAAGGGCATGACCTTCACCATCGAGCCGATGGTCAACGCCGGTGACTACCGCATCCGCACCATGAAAGATGGCTGGACGGTGAAAACCAAAGACAGAAGCTTGTCTGCTCAGTACGAGCATACTATTGTGGTAACAGACAACGGCTGCGAAATTATGACGTTGCGCAAGGATGACACCATCCCGGCGATACTGACGAACATTGAGTGATAAGAAGCCGGCAAATGCCGGCTTTTTTAATGGCGATAGCTTTTTCTTATGGGTGGCGCACGATGAGTAATCTCTTACCCGAACAGTATGCTAACACAGCACTTCCCACCCTTCCCGACCAGCCCGATAACCCGGGCGTCTGGCCGTCGCACGAGCTGACCTGCGCGCATATCAAAGCCCATATGGATGTTTTCCATCGCTGGCTGGGCAGCGCGTTCGACGCAGGGGTCTCAGCCGAGCAACTTATTGAAGCGCGCACCGAATTTATCGACCAGCTCCTGCAACGTCTGTGGATCGACTACGGTTTCGGGCAGGTGAGTGACATCGCGCTGGTTGCCGTCGGGGGCTATGGCCGCGGTGAACTTCATCCACTTTCCGATATCGATCTCCTGATCTTAAGCCGTAAAAAGCTACCGGACGAACAGGCGCAGAAGATTGGCGAGCTGCTGACCCTACTCTGGGACGTTAAGCTGGAAGTGGGACACAGCGTGAGAACCCTGGAAGAGTGCTTGCTGGAGGGCTTATCTGACCTGACCGTCGCCACCAACCTGATTGAAACCCGTCTGCTGATCGGTGACGTGGCGCTGTTCCTGGAGCTGCAAAAGCACATCTTCAGCGACGGCTTTTGGCCGTCAGAAAAATTCTTCGCCGCGAAGGTCGAGGAGCAAAATCAGCGCCATCAGCGCTACCACGGCACCAGTTACAATCTTGAACCCGATATTAAAAGCAGCCCCGGCGGCCTGCGCGACATCCACACGCTACAGTGGGTGGCCCGCCGCCATTTTGGCGCCACCTCAATGGACGAGATGGTCGGCTTTGGCTTTTTAACCGAGGCCGAACGTAACGAACTGAACGAGTGCCTGCATCTGCTGTGGCGCATCCGTTTTGCCCTGCATCTGGAAGTGACCCGCTACGATAACCGCCTGCTGTTTGACCGCCAGCTCAGCGTGGCGCAGCGATTGAATTATCAGGGCGAAGGTAACGAACCGGTTGAGCAGATGATGAAGGATTTCTTCCGCGTCACCCGCCGGGTGACCGAGCTGAACCAGATGCTGTTGCAGTTGTTCGACGAGGCCATTCTGGCCCTGACGGCGGACGAAAAGCCGCGCCCAATTGATGACGAATTCCAGCTGCGCGGCACGCTTATCGACCTGCGGGACGAAACGCTGTTTATCCGCGAGCCGGAAGCGATCCTGCGAATGTTCTACACCATGGTGCGCAACAGCACGATTACCGGGATCTACTCCACTACCCTGCGCCATCTGCGCCATGCGCGCCGTCATCTGACGCAGCCGCTGTGCTATATCCCGGAAGCGCGCTCGCTGTTTTTGAGTATGCTCCGTCATCCTGGCGCCGTCAGCCGTGGTCTGCTGCCAATGCACCGTCATAGCGTGCTGTGGGCCTATATGCCGCAGTGGTCGCACATCGTCGGACAGATGCAGTTCGATCTCTTCCACGCCTACACGGTGGATGAGCACACGATCCGCGTCATGCTCAAGCTGGAAAGCTTTGCGAAAGAAGAGACGCGATCCCGCCACCCGCTTTGCGTGGAGCTGTGGCCGCGCCTCACCCATCCGGAACTGATCCTGATTGCCGCCCTGTTCCACGACATCGCCAAAGGCCGCGGTGGAGACCACTCGGTGCTGGGTGCGCAGGACGTGCTGAAATTTGCCGAGCTGCATGGGCTCAACTCGCGCGAAACGCAGCTGGTCGCCTGGCTGGTACGCCATCACCTGCTGATGTCAGTCACTGCCCAGCGTCGTGATATTCAGGATCCAGAGGTAATTAAGCAATTCGCCGAAGAGGTCCAGACGGAGAACCGTCTGCGCTATCTGGTGTGCCTGACGGTCGCGGATATTTGTGCCACCAATGAAACCCTGTGGAACAGCTGGAAGCAAAGCCTGCTGCGCGAGCTCTATTTCGCCACCGAAAAACAGCTGCGTCGCGGAATGCAAAACACCCCGGACATGCGCGAGCGCGTGCGACATCATCAGCTGCAGGCCCTGGCGCTGCTGCGGATGGATAACATTGATGAAGAAGCACTGCATCAGATTTGGGCCCGCTGCCGTGCCAACTATTTTGTCCGCCACAGCCCAAACCAGCTTGCCTGGCACGCGCGACATCTGCTGAAGCACGATCTGTCGCAGCCGATGATCCTGCTTAGCCCACAGGCGACGCGCGGCGGGACGGAGATCTTCATCTGGAGCCCGGATCGGCCTTATCTGTTTGCTGCGGTCTGCGCCGAGCTGGACAGGCGTAACCTGAGCGTTCACGACGCGCAGATTTTTACCACCCGCGACGGCATGGCGATGGATACCTTTATCGTGCTGGAGCCGGACGGCAGTCCGCTCTCGTCGGACAGACATGAAGGGATACGCTTCGGTCTGGAACAGGCGATCACTCAGCGCAGCTGGCAGCCACCGCAGCCGCGTCGCCAGCCGGCGAAATTGCGCCACTTTACCGTCGATACCGAGGTCAATTTCCTGCCGACCCACACCGACCGTAAATCGTTCCTGGAGCTGATCGCGCTCGACCAGCCAGGGCTGCTCGCCCGCGTCGGCCAGGTTTTTGCCGATCTGGGAATTTCGCTTCATGGCGCCCGAATTACAACCATTGGCGAGCGAGTAGAAGATTTATTTATAATCGCCACCGCCGACCGGCGTGCCCTTAATAATGACCTGCAACTTGAAGTGCAACAACGGTTGACAGCAGCCCTCAATCCAAACGATAAAGGGTGACGTGTTTTTTAGTGAAATGGAAAGAGTAAACAATGCAGCAGTTACAGAACGTTATTGAGTCCGCTTTTGAGCGTCGCGCCGAGATTACCCCGGCAAATGTGGATACCGTGACCCGTGAAGCGGTAAACCAGGTGATTTCCCTGCTGGATTCCGGCGCGCTGCGCGTGGCAGAAAAAATCGACGGTCAGTGGGTTACTCATCAATGGCTGAAGAAAGCGGTGCTGCTCTCTTTCCGTATCAACGATAACCAGGTTATCGACGGAGCAGAAAGCCGCTACTTCGATAAAGTCCCAATGAAATTCGCGGATTACGACGAAGCGCGTTTTCAGAAAGAAGGCTTCCGCGTGGTGCCGCCTGCGGCAGTGCGTCAGGGCGCGTTCATCGCACGCAACACCGTGCTGATGCCATCCTACGTGAACATCGGTGCCTACGTTGACGAAGGTACGATGGTGGATACCTGGGCTACCGTCGGTTCCTGTGCCCAAATCGGTAAAAACGTTCACCTGTCCGGCGGCGTGGGCATCGGTGGTGTTCTGGAGCCACTGCAGGCTAACCCAACCATCATCGAAGACAACTGCTTCATCGGCGCGCGTTCAGAAGTGGTTGAAGGTGTGATCGTGGAAGAGGGTTCCGTGATCTCCATGGGCGTTTACATCGGCCAGAGCACCCGTATTTACGATCGCGAAACCGGCGAAGTTCACTACGGCCACGTTCCGGCGGGCTCAGTGGTCGTTTCCGGTAACCTGCCGTCGAAAGATGGCAAATACAGCCTGTACTGTGCCGTTATCGTGAAGAAAGTGGATGCGAAAACCCGCGGTAAAGTCGGTATCAACGAACTGCTGCGCACCATCGACTAATCGCTGACCCGTTGATACACCGGGACCCGCCTGTGCGTCCCGGTGTAATCATCAAAGACGTCCGTTTCCGCAGTCACGATTGCCATTCCCTTTCTTCTCAACCCTGCAATATCCGCCGCCATACGCTGGCTCCCCAACCAGAAAAGCCCGTCAAGCGCAGTCACAGCCAGACCCGATTCCAGCGCCAGCTTCAGTCGCTCACGCGGCGCTTTGACCTCTCTGGCTATCTGCCGGAATGGCTCCGCCGTAAGCCCGGTGGGATCGACCCGTCGAATGCGGGTGGTCATGCGGTATTGAAAAGCGTCGGGGATCGCATCCAGATCGCCCTTCAGGCTGTAAACGCAGCCAAAGCGCTTGCCGTTGAAGATGACGTTCTTCTGGTTTAGCTGAAACTCATCGCGCAGCACGGCGATGAGCTGCGGGGCGCGGGTCAGTATCAGCCGAAATGGCAATTCGAAGCTGGTGACATAATCCACGTTGAGCAAGGCAATGCGTAAACGCTCCTCCGCCCCCGCCTGAAGCTGGCGGCATTCGGCGGCGACTTCTGCCCACTGATGCGTGAGTCTTTGGTTCTCCTCTACGGCACCAAAGCTATATTTTTCAATTTGATAATCAATGCGTCCTGACATGTCATTATCCCCGCAGCCTACGCTTTCGTGCGATAACTTTGCCTGAATTCCCCGGCTTTGAATACCGTCTCGCTCGCCTTTTCTCACGACTCTCACGATGCTGCATTAACGTTGAGAGAAATGATTACCTTATTACGTTGATTTCCGCTTGACGTGGTCGTTAAAAACAACAATAAACGAGTGGGAGCATTTATTTTCCCTGCTCGGTAATGTCAGTGAAAGGTAATCAGGATCGACCCCGCTTTTTTTGAACCCGAGGGTGGCAAAAAGGAATTTTTTCATTAATTATTCAAAGGTTATGTTGAGATAAGGGTACCGCTATGTACGATAATCTGAAAAGTCTGGGCATTACCAATCCTGATGAAATTGATCGTTACAGCCTCCGCCAGGAAGCCAACAACGACATCTTAAAAATTTATTTTCACAAGGATAAAGGCGAGTTTTTCGCCAAAAGCGTGAAGTTTAAATATCCACGCCAGCGTAAGACCGTCGTCGCGGACGGCGTAGGCCAGGGGTACAAAGAAGTTCAGGAAATCAGCCCTAACCTGCGCTATGTGATCGATGAACTCGATCAGATTTGTCAGCGCGACCGCACTGAAGTCGATCTCAAGCGTAAGATCCTTGACGATCTGCGTCACCTTGAAAGCGTTGTTACCAATAAGATCAGCGAGATTGAAGCGGATCTTGAGAAGTTAACTCGGAAATAAAAGCAAAACGGCAGTCCCTGATTGCCGTTTTTAATGTTTGCGCCCTCTCCCCGTGGGAGAGGGATGGGGTGAGGGCACCAGCCCGCACTCAGTCATCTCTGCTCATCCAGCTGCAACGCCACATACAGCAGCAGCCTGTCGTCAAAATTCCCCAGATCCAGCCCCGTTAGCTCCGAAATCCGGTTAAGCCGGTACTCCAGCGTATTGCGATGAATAAACAACGCCTTCGACGTCGCCAGCGGCTGCACGTTATGGCGGAACCACGCCTGCAGCGTCCGGCGCAGCAGGCCGTTGTTGTCCATCGCTTTCAGGCGCGCTAATGGCCGCGCCAGCTCGTTGGCCTGCCAGCCGCCACGCAGGCTGTCGAGCAGCACCGGCAGCATCAGGTCCTGATAGAAATAACTGCGGCTCTCCGGCATCCGCTGCTTACCCACCATCATGGTGGTGCGCGCGGTGCGCCAGGAGCGGGCAATACTGCCCGGCCCGGAAAAGTAATTGCCGAGCGCAACGCGAAAACGCAGTTGACCGTTCTCCTGCATCCGGGAAATCAGCAGTTCCACGCGACGACGATGATCTTCGGCATCCCAGCGGCCAAACGGATTGAGCGCGGGTTTGAGCACCACCATTTCCGTCAGCGAGACTATCGCCACCAGGTTATCGCGTTCCGGTGTCGTCAGCGCATTTTGCAGCTGCTGCAGTTCGGCCATCGCGCTGTCTACGCCAAGCTGACCGCTATCGACCTCGATCACCGCCACCACGCGCGGCTGATTGAGGTCGATCCCCAGGCGCTGCGCCCATTCGCTGAGTGCAGGCGTAAGCTCTTCCGCCTGGATAAGGTTCATCACCAGCTCTTCGCGCAGGCGGCTGTCCTGGGCGAGCAGATGCATCAGGCGCGACTGCTCCAGCATCATTTCCGCCGTCATACAGACCAGCTCGCCATATTTACGCAGGGACTCCGGCTCGCCGGTCAGGCCGATAACCCCCACAATCTCGCCTTCAAGGCGCAGCGGTAAATTGATGCCCTGACGCACGCCGTGCAGGTGTTTCGCAACCGCATCGTCGATATCAACCACACGCCCCTGAGAGAGCACCAAAAGCGCGCCTTCGTGCAATTCACCAATACGCTCACGATCGCCACTACCAATAATGCGCCCACGTGCATCCATTACATTGATGTTGGTATCAATGATGCGCATCGTGCGCGCCACAATATCCTGCGCCATTTTGGTATCAAGATGCCAGCCAGCCATGTCACCCTCCTCTGAGCAGAGCTCAAGCATAGGGAAGTTCAGTGACGGCTGCATTGTGCGAATGCACAAAGAGAGCGGAAGAAGTATGGAGTTGTGGGAAAAGTCACAGAAACAAGAAAGCCCCTGCGTACAGGGGCTTAAGAGGATTACTGCATCAGCAGGTAGATAGAGGTATCACCACGCTGAATATTCAACGCCAGCACGGACGGTTTGCTGTCGAGAATTTTGCGCAGTTCAGCGATGTTTTTCACCGGCTGCTGGTTAGCGCCCATGATCACATCCCCTTTTTTCAGGCCGATACGGGCAGCAGGTGAATTCGCCTTCACGTTATTCACTACCACACCTTTGTCTGCGCCCTTATTGCTCATCTCAGCGCCTTCAATACCGCTGAAGATGGTGCTGGAATCAACCTGATTCTGGCTGCTCTGCTGCAGCTCCAGGCTCACGTTAACCGGCTTACCGTCACGCAGCAGACCGAGGGTCACTTTGCTGCCAATCGGCATAGAGCCGACTTCCGCACGCAGGGCTGCAAAGCTGCTGATCGGCTTACCGTTCAGGGAGGTGATCACGTCACCCGCTTTAATCCCTGCTTTCGCCGCAGAGGAGTTCGGCATCACCTGGCTGACGAACGCGCCGCGCTGGGCATCCACTTTCATCGCTTTCGCCAGCTCAGAGTTCAGCTCGGTGCCCATAATGCCCAGCTCGCCGCGTTTCACCTGGCCGTACTGCACCATCTGCGCGGTCAGGTTTTTCACCATGTTGCTCGGGATAGCAAAACCGATCCCGATGTTGCCGCCGTCCGGCGCCAGGATCGCGGTGTTAATACCGATCAGCTCGCCGTTCAGGTTCACCAGCGCACCGCCGGAGTTACCGCGGTTGATGGCCGCATCCGTCTGAATAAAGTTTTCATAGTTCTCTGCGTTCAGGCCGCTACGGCCCAGCGCAGAGACGATACCTGAGGTCACGGTTTCGCCCAGACCGAACGGGTTACCGATAGCCACGGTGTAGTCGCCCACGCGCAGCGCATCAGAGTCGGCAATTTTAATCGCCGTCAGGTTTTTCGGATCCTGAATCTGGATCAGCGCAATATCGGAACGCGGGTCTTTGCCGACCACTTTTGCGTCGAACTTACGGCCATCGCTCAGCTGAACCTTAATGCTGTTCGCATTATCAACCACGTGGTTGTTGGTCACGACGTAGCCTTTCGCTGCATCGATAATGACCCCCGAGCCAAGCGCCATGAATTTCTGTTGCTGGCCGCCGCCCTGGCTGTCATCCCCTGCACCACCGCCCTGACAGAACGGGGAACTCTGGAATGGCGAACCGTCCTGGCAGAACGGTGAGTTGTCACCAAAGAACTGCTGGAAGTTACGCGGCATACGCGGCGTATTGACGGTCGTACTCCCCTCAACGTTAATACTCACCACCGATGGCATCACTTTTTCGAGCATCGGTGCCAGGCTTGGCATCTGCTGCGCGGTTGCTGCCGATGACGCGGTCTCGGCTGCGGTAGCAGTCAGAGGAGACAGCGCTAAACCTAAACTCAGAGCCAGTGCACTCATTGCTAATGTGGTTTTTTTCATGTTTCTCAATCTCGATTTACAGGTAACGCAAAATTGCTGTGTAACTCAGATTCATTTTATACCGCTTAGTTCCGGCCATAAGTTTATGGAAAAGGTAAAAATTTATTGGCCGTCTTTACAAAACTCAGCGTTTATTCCACGGCCATTAGCTTGCGGTATTCATCCCAGGCATACAAATCCGTCATGCCGCTGATATAGTCCTGAATAAGACGGCAGCGATAATAATATTCCATTACCGGCCACTGCGTAGCGTGACGATCCAGCTTACTTATCGCTTCGACATAGGCCAGCCGATGACGGGTTGAAAGTTTTTGATAAAGCCGGGATTCGATAGGAATTCGTCGCACGCGTTCTTTTTCCACCAGCTCACTGAATTCGTCGACCGACAGCTGAAGCAACGGAGAATAAATTTCCAGTAACCCACTGATTACCCGGTAGCCCTGCAGTTCGAGCTGCTCGACATCCGGATGGCTGAACACATGCCGCATCGCCACATGTTTATAGAGCTCAAGCAGTTGACTAAAACTGCTGTCATCTTCCAGCAGCGCGTGATTGAATTCCCCGCTGAAAATCTGCGGCAGATTATCGATAAAGCGCGAGGCCGCGTAGGGCACCAGTTTATTTAATGTATTGACGCGCAAATACATAAAGAACTGGTCTTCCGTGCTGCGGCTTAATGTATTTGAGCGCGACTTTTCCCAGGCATTTTCGACAACCTGAGCAAACAGTGAACCTTTTTCGTGGGTTCCCCAGGCGGCATAAAGGTGCTGGTAAAGCTCCTCGACGCTGAATATTCTTTTCTCAACGGCGTCTTCCAGGTCAGCGACGCAATAGGAAATATCATCCGCGGCTTCCATAATCCAGGTTAATGGAAAGCGACCGTTTGGCGTCAATGAAAGTTCTTTACGCAGCCGTTCAATATAGGCCTCTTCGGAAAGGTAGTAGCCCGGTTTCTTCATTAAATAGCTATGGGATGCGGGCGTCTCTCCCGTCCACCACGCAGGACGCGTATATTTCAGGATACAGCCGACCTGCGCCCAGGTCAGGTTCATGCGCATCAGAGAATGTACCAGTCGGATACCCTGGGCATTGCCCTCGAAGTGACAGAGATCCTGACGCACTTTGCGACGCAGATCGTTAAGCCCTTCTTCACCTTCACGCAGACGTAAATCCCGCACGATGCAGCGGTCATCGCTGAGCGGCTGGCTTGCCGCATCCGACGGATGAAGGCGTTGTTTAAACCAGTCATTAATTGCCGCCTCGCCAAAGTGACCAAAAGGCGGATTGCCGATGTCATGCATCAGGCAGGCCATCTCAACGATGCTCTCGAAGGGCCCCGTCAGCTCGTCCAGACCATAGGTTTCCAGTAAACGTAGCTCTTTGAGACGGCTTAAAATCTCTTTGGCAATATACCGCCCGACCTGCTGCACTTCCATTGAGTGGGTTAAGCGCGTGCGTACAGCGGCATTACGCTCCAGCGGAAACACCTGCGTTTTTTGCTGCAAACGCCGGATGGCGGGCGAGTTAATAATCCTTCCTCGATCACTTTCGAAGATACGCAGGATCTCATGTTCGCTCTTCTCGCCCTGTGGCGAGCGGAAACGTCGGTGCCAGTTAATTTTGGTACGAAAATCGATTGGTGACATGTGCTCCCCCGCGTGAGAATGCGTTTCCCCTTAACCGCATGATAGACTATGCATCTTAACAAGGCACATCGCGAGTAAATCTATGAAAATCGGCATTATTGGTGCAATGGAAGAAGAAGTTACGCTCCTGCGTGACAAAATTGAGAACCGTCAGACCCTCTCTCTGGGGGGGTGTGAGATCTACACCGGTCAGCTTAACGGTGTTGACGTGGCTCTGCTGAAATCAGGCATCGGTAAAGTGGCTGCTGCGCTGGGTGCGACCCTGCTGCTTGAGCGCTGCAAGCCGGACGTGATCGTGAACACCGGTTCGGCTGGCGGCCTGGCGCCGACGCTGAAAGTGGGCGATATCGTTGTCTCCGACGAAGCGCGTTATCACGATGCCGACGTCACCGCGTTTGGCTACGAATACGGTCAACTCCCGGGCTGCCCGGCAGGGTTTAAAGCTGACGACAAACTGATTGCGGCGGCTGAAACCTGCATTGCTGAGCTCAATCTTAACGCGGTACGCGGCCTGATTGTCAGCGGTGATGCGTTCATCAATGGCTCCGTCGGTCTGGCAAAAATACGTCATAACTTCCCGCAGGCGGTTGCCGTTGAGATGGAAGCGACCGCGATTGCGCACGTTTGCCACAACTTCAGCGTACCGTTCGTGGTGGTTCGCGCCATCTCTGACGTCGCAGACCAGCAGTCTCACATCAGCTTCGACGAGTTCCTGACCGTTGCGGCAAAACAGTCCACCGTGATGGTGGAACGCCTGGTGCAGAACCTGGCACGTGGCTAAACCATCCCTCAGGGCGCTCGCCGCCCTGCTTCTGCTTGCTTCAGCGTGGCTCTGTGCCGCGCCTCGCGTAATTACGCTCTCTCCCGCTAACACCGAGCTGGCCTTTGCCGCTGGCATCACCCCCGTTGGCGTGAGTAGCTTTTCGGATTACCCCCCCCAGGCGGCCAACATTGAACACGTTGCGACCTGGCAAGGGATGAACCTTGAGCGCATCGTGGCGCTGAAACCCGATCTCGTGCTGGCCTGGCGTGGCGGTAACGCCGAACGGCAGGTCAATCAGCTTACCTCGCTTGGCATCAAGGTCATGTGGGTTGACGCCGTAAGTATTGAGCAAGTCGCTCAGGCACTGCGCGCCCTTGCCCCTTATAGCCCTGCGCCTGAAAAAGCCAGGCACGCGGCGAGCCAGATGCTCAATGACTATGCTGCGCTGAAAGCTCAATACGATACGTCCGTTAAAAAGCGCATCTTCCTGCAGTTTGGCAGTCAGCCGCTGTTTACCACAGGTAAAGGGTCAATTCAGAACCAGGTCCTGGAAGTGTGTGGCGGTGAAAATATTTTTGCTGCCAGCCGGGTACCGTGGCCGCAGGTTAGCCGTGAGCAGGTTCTGGCGCGCCAGCCGCAGGCCATCGTCGTGGTCGGAAATGCGAGCGAGATTCCTAAAATTAAACAATTCTGGCAAAGCCAGCTAAAAATTCCGGTGATCCCACTCAACAGTGACTGGTTTGAACGCGCCAGCCCGCGTATTATCCTCGCCGCAAAACAGCTCTGTGCCGCACTGGCAGAGAGTCACTAACAGAAGACCTTTTCGAGGATTTAACGATGCTCGTTTATTGGCTGGATATTCTTGGCACAGCCGTTTTTGCTATCTCCGGCGTTCTGCTCGCCGGAAAACTACGCATGGATCCGTTTGGCGTGCTGGTGCTTGGCGTAGTCACTGCCGTTGGCGGCGGGACTATCCGTGATATGGCGCTGGCGAATGGCCCGGTGTTTTGGGTGAAAGATCCGACCGATCTGGTGGTAGCCATGGTGACCTGTCTGTTAACCATTGTGCTGGTTCGCCAGCCCCGCAGATTACCGAAATGGATACTCCCGGTGCTGGATGCCGTGGGTCTGGCCGTGTTTGTCGGTATTGGCGTCAATAAAGCCTTCAATGCCGGAACCGGCCCGATGGTCGCGATCTGCATGGGCGTATTAACCGGCGTGGGCGGCGGCATTATTCGCGACATTCTGGCGCGTGAAGTACCGATGATCCTGCGTACCGAGATCTATGCTACTGCCTGTATTATTGGCGGGATTGTGCACGCCACGGCGTATTACACCTTTGCGGTGCCGCTGGAAAATGCTGCGATGCTGGGGATGGTCGTGACGCTGGTGATTCGTCTGGCGGCAATACGCTGGCACCTGAAGCTGCCGACGTTTGCGCTGGATGAAAATTCAAGATAGGCGTCGTTTATAGGCCCGGTGGCGCTTCGCTTACCGGGCCTACAAATCCGCATTCAGGCTTAAATACTGAACGAAGAACCACACCCGCAGGTGCTGGTTGCGTTCGGGTTAGTCACCACAAAGCGTGACCCTTCCAGACCTTCGGTGTAATCCACTGAACCGCCGACCAGATACTGCAGGCTCATCGGGTCAACCACCAGCGCAACGCCCTGCTTCTCGATGGTCATATCACCATCGTTCACCTGATCGTCAAAGGTAAAACCGTACTGGAAGCCGCTGCAGCCGCCACCGGTAATATAGACACGCAGTTTCAGATCCGGATTGTCTTCGTCGGCAATCAGGGTTTTCACTTTGTTGGCTGCTGCTTCGGTAAATTCCAGCGGCACAGCTACGTCATCACTCATCTTATGCTCCCATGAATACTGCTATTGGGTAAAATTCACCCAATTCTTTTCGTCATTATCTAATACCCTGGTAATTCATTCAAGTATTCTGCGCGGCGGCCCGCTCCGCCTCTTGCTTTGCCAGGGTACGCGCGAGGATGGTGGAGTATAGCGGTTTCCCGCCCAGGAATTGGGCTAATAGTGTCGCCCCGAGACAGGTAATGATCATTGGCAAAATGAGCTGGTAATTATCTGTCATCTCCAGCACCAGCACGATACCGGTCAACGGTGCACGCAGAGACGCTGCCAGCAGTGCCCCCATACCGGCCACCGCGAAGGTGCCAGCATCAAGATGATACGCCGGGAAGCCCACTTTAGCTGCCATACCAAACGCGGTGCCCAGCAGCGTACCAAGCGCCAGCATCGGGGCGAAAATCCCGCCGGGTGCACCGGAGGAGAAGCACAGAACCGTTGTGATAACCCGGGAGATAAACATAAACAGCAGCAGACCGACGCTGAAATTTCCCGCTGCGGCGATGGGGATGAGCCCGAAGCCGCCGCCTGCGGCATTCGGCTCAATAAAGCCGAGCACGCCGCACATCCCGCCCAGCAGGCCGCCCATCAGCACCCATTTCGTCGTATTGCCGCCATGAATACGCTGGAACATATCCTGAGCACGTAAGATGCAGGTGTTAAACAGCGGCCCCACCACGCCAAAAATCATGCCGAGGATTAGGTAAAGCCACAGGGTGTTGACCGGCGCGTTGGTCAGTTTACCCACCTCAATTACCGCCCCTTCGCCATTGAAGAGGCGGAAAACAATGCTCGACATAATAACGCCGGTAAACACGGCTTTAATGGAGATCAGGTTGTAGCGGAACTGCGCGCGCATCTCTTCGATGATGAACAATATGCCCGCCAGCGGTGCGTTAAACGCCGCTGAAAGACCCGCAGCCGCACCGGTGGCGAGCAGCGTATGGCGCGCTTCGGCGCTTCGCATCCGGAACAGATCGCCCACCATGCGTCCGACGTTGCCCCCCAGTTGTACCGTTGGCCCTTCCCGGCCCAGCACCATCCCCGCGCCCAACGTCCCCATACCGCCGATGAATTTAACCGGGATCACGCGCCACCAGCGCACCGGGCGCAACTCTTCCAGTGCACCTTCAATTTCCGGGATGCCAGACCCGCCGGCCTCCGGGGCGAATTTACGCACCAGAAAATACCCCACCATGGCAAACAGCGCCGACAGTCCAAATGCCCCGACCCAGACCAGCCACCGGCTATCGGCAAAACCCGCGACGGTGCCCACTCGCCAGTTGAGTACGGCATTGACCGCTTTTTCAAACGCCACGCCAACCAGACCGGCGAGAGTCCCCACCACGGCTGCAGCCAGCAGGATCGCCAGCGGCGTTTTATCGCGATTGAGCAGCCGCCGAATACTGATCCGGTGCTGAGCGCGCGTAAACTGTTGTTCTTCAAAAGACGGAGAATCTGATTTCATGTCCTGTTCTTATTCGTCATACAAAAAGCCGAGGAGATTTTACCAGAGACCTTCCCTCCGTCCCCTTAAAAATACTTAACAAATCTTAAAGCATTATCTGGCTAAAAATTTCATAACCTACTGCGAATCACTTAGAATAGTGTGCTTAATCATTTTATACGAACCAGGAACGACGCCATGAGCAAGTCTGAAAACCTCTACAGTGCAGCCCGGGAGCTTATTCCAGGTGGTGTGAACTCGCCTGTTCGCGCCTTTACCGGCGTGGGTGGTACGCCGCTGTTTATTGAACGTGCTGACGGCGCGTATCTGTATGATGTCGATGGCAAAGCCTATATCGATTATGTCGGTTCCTGGGGACCGATGGTGCTCGGGCACAACCACCCAGCCATTCGTAACGCGGTCATTGAAGCCGCTCAGCGTGGCCTGAGCTTCGGTGCGCCAACCGAAATGGAAGTGAAGATGGCGGAGCTGGTGACTGAACTGGTGCCGACCATGGACATGGTACGTATGGTGAACTCCGGTACCGAAGCGACCATGAGCGCGATCCGCCTGGCGCGCGGTTTTACCGGTCGCGATAAAATCATTAAATTCGAAGGCTGCTACCACGGCCACGCAGATTGTTTGCTGGTGAAAGCAGGCTCCGGCGCGCTGACCCTCGGCCAGCCAAACTCGCCTGGCGTGCCGGCGGATTTCGCTAAGCATACCCTGACCTGTACCTATAACGATCTGAACACCGTTCGCGCGGCGTTCGAGCAGTATCCGCAGGAGATCGCCTGCATCATCGTTGAACCGGTAGCGGGCAACATGAACTGCATTCCACCGCAGCCGGACTTCCTGCCGGGCCTGCGCGCCCTGTGCGATGAGTTTGGTGCCCTGCTGATCATCGACGAAGTGATGACCGGCTTCCGCGTAGCGCTGGCGGGTGCCCAGTCTTATTATGGCGTTGAGCCGGACCTGACCTGCCTCGGCAAAATCATCGGCGGCGGCATGCCTGTTGGCGCATTCGGCGGCCGTAAGGATGTGATGGAAGCGCTGGCGCCAACGGGCCCGGTCTACCAGGCTGGTACCCTTTCCGGCAACCCGATTGCGATGGCAGCAGGCTTCGCCTGCCTGACCGAAGTGGCGCAACCAGGTATTCACGAAACCCTGACCGACCTGACGACTCAACTGGCTAACGGTCTGCTGGAAGCCGCAGAAGAGGCGGGTATCCCACTGGTGGTCAATCACGTCGGCGGCATGTTCGGGATTTTCTTCACCGATGCGCCAACCGTGACCTGCTATCAGGACGTCGTGAAGTGCGATGTTGAACGCTTCAAGCGCTTCTTCCACCTGATGCTGGAAGAAGGTGTGTACCTGGCGCCGTCGGCGTTTGAAGCGGGCTTTATGTCCGTGGCGCACAGCGAAGAAGATATCAATAACACCATCGACGCGGCGCGTAAGGTGTTTGCGAAGCTTTAAGGGAATTGCCGGGTGGCGCTAACGCTTACCCGGCCTACGATATTCTCCCTCTCCCCGTGGGAGAGGGCCGGGGTGAGGGCATCAGGCCGCACCTGACTACCGACTCTGCTTTCTCAACAGATAAATAAAATACGGCGCGCCTATAAAGGTCGACAGCAGTCCCGCCGGGATCTGGTAAGGGAACAGCACCATCCTTCCACACCAGTCCGCAAATAACAGAATGACTCCGCCCGTCAGGGCTGACATCACAATGTGCGGCATTGTCCGGCGGAACCCCATCATTCTGGCGATATGCGGTGCCATCAACCCGACGAAGCTCAGCGGGCCAATAGTCATGGTTGCCGTTGCCGTGAGGCACGCTGCCAGCAGGAGAAGTGCGACACGCGTAGGCGTCAGCGCCATGCCCACAGCCCGCGCCGTTTCGCCGCCGAGCGGCAGAATGGTCATCCAGCGACGACACAGCGGCACAATCGCCAGCAGCACAATCATTACGATCCCGGAATGCACAACCTGGCTGGCGGTCGCGTTGTAGGTTGAGCCAGAAATCCAGGTCAGGATCTTCGCCATTCGCGGATCGCCACTCGCCTGCAGCATCATCAACAGCATCGTAAAGGCCGTGCTGAGCGCCATCCCGGCCAGCAACATCCGGTGCGGGGAAAATCCGCCGCGACCTGAGGCAATCAGAATAATCATCAGCGTCACCGCCGCACCGATACTCCCGGCAGGCATCAACCAGCCAAACGCGTTCCCTGGCACCAGGAACAGCATCAGCACCACGCCAAAGGCGGCACCGGAGCTGATCCCCAGCACTTCCGGGCTCGCCATCGGGTTACCGGTCAGACGCTGAATAATACAGCCCGCAACCGCCAGCATCACACCGGCAATAAGCGCGGAGAGGATCCGCGGCCAGCGCCATTGCAGTAATTCGTTGAGTAGATCACCCGTTGCCCAGTGCCAGCCTGCGGCATCGCGCCCAAACGCGAGTGCGGCAAACGAGGCGAGAAGCAAGACTCCCAGACCGGCAAGGCTAAACCACAGTACCGACTGACGTTCCGCGTAGACCTTATCGCCCGCGTCCATCGCAGGCGCGCTGATGCTGCGCAAACGCGGGAGCAACCACAGCAGCAGCGGCGCACCGATAAGCGCCGTTGCTGACCCGGTAGACACTTCCATCCAGACGCGGGCCAGCCAGAGAATGATCTGATCGGAAAGCCAGAGGATCAGCGCCCCGATCAACGGTGCGAGCAGCAGACGCGCCAGCAGCCGACGCGCCCCGAGCATTTTTGCCAGCAGCGGCGCAAAGAGACCGATAAAGCCGATAATGCCCACCGCGTTAACCAGCAGAGCGCTCAGCACAATCGCCAGCGTGAGCGCCGCCAGGCGTGCCAGCGACAGTGCCAGCCCCAGGTTGCGCGCCACGCCATCATCCAGCCCCATGAGCGTCAGCGGACGCAGGAGCAGCAGCGTCAGCACGACCCCGCCCGCCAGCTGCGGCCACAGACGCTGCACAATGCTCCAGTCGGTCTGGGTGAGCGTGCCGGTGCTCCACAGGAACATACTTTGCAGCTGATCGTGATGGAACAGCACCAGCAGCTGGTTAATCGCACCGCAATAGAGGCTGACAACTAGCCCGGCCAGAATCAGCGTTACCGGAGAAAGGCGTTTTCCCCAGGCCACACCAAAGACCAGCGCCCCTACGACACACGCCCCCGCGAGGGCCGCAGACTGCGAGGTTAACGCGCCGGGCAATGCCCACAGCGTGGTGATCGTGATCCCAAGCTGCGCCCCGGTAGCGACGCCCAACGTGGTTGGCTCCGCCAGCGGGTTACGTAATATCTGCTGGAATAAGACGCCTACCAGGCCTAAACCGGCCCCGACCAAAAGGGAGATCGCCAGACGCGGCAGCAGGCTGTAGTGGAACAGCATCTGCTGAATATTGTCGATATCCGGCGAGACCAGCGCGGCTCCCCACTGCGCACGCGGTAACGCCGTCGAGAGATTGAACCCGGTGAATGACAGTGCAGCCAGAAAAAGCACGGACAGCAGTAGAACCGGGAAACGCGCGATACGGGTACTCATGCTTTACCTCCCAGCGCGTTATCCAGTACGCGGGCAAAATGCATGGCCGATAGCGTCGCGCCGTAGAACCACACAGCGGGCGCACGCTGGAAGCGCTTCTCGCGCACAAACGGCATCGCCTGCCAGAGCGGCGTCGCCATCAGCGTTTGCATTTCGCGCTCGTTGCCGTGGTCGAAACACAGCACATCCACATCACGAAACGCCGCCAGACGATCGATACCGACGGCGGTACTGCCCCAGAAGGTCATCTCCCCTTCCCACGCATTGCGAATGCCAAAGCTGTCCAGCACCTCCTGGAACAGACAGTTTTTACCGAATACCAGCATATGGCGGGCATCCAGCAGCGTCACCATCAGCAGCGGGCGATCGCCCCGCCCGGCAAAGCGCGGCTTCAGGGCGACAATCAGGGCATCGAATTCATCGAGATGCTTTTTGGCTTCCGTTTCACGGTTGAGGAAATGCGCCATCTCGTTGATCGAGTTTTTCGCCACGGTCAGCGGTTTTTTACCGTCGCTAAAGGAAAAACCGCGCCCTGGCGCAATACGTGCCATGGTCTCTTCTGACGGGCCATAGCCCGCAGACCAGAACAGGAATGACGGTTTCATTTGGGTAAGCAGTTCGAGGTTTGGCTCCGTACGCAGGCCGATGTCAATCACCGAGTCCGGCAGCTTCGGCTCGTTCACCCAGAGGTTATAGTTAGGGATGTCCGCCACGCCATAGGGCGTGACACCCAGCGCCATCATCAGCTCTACCGGCAGCCACTCCAGCGCCACAATGCGGTGAGGATCGACTGCGGCAGCACGCGCCGTCGTCATGTTAAACAGCAGGGGTGAGAGCGCCATTGCCGTCAACAGGCGACGACGGCTGATAAATGTGTTGTCCAGCATCAGTACACGAAGCTCACCGGTGCAGCCCCAGCGGGGTGAGGCAAGATACCCATTGGAATACCGTAAATGTGTTCCAGCGTTTCGCTGCGCATCAACTCTGACGGTGTTCCCTGCGCAATCATTTCGCCGCCGCGTAGCGCGACAAGATAATCGCAGTAGCGCGCCGCCATGTTGATATCGTGCAGGACCGCAATCACCGTCAGGCCACGCTGCTGGCTTAACCGGTGTACCAGCGCCAGCACGTCGACCTGATGGGCAATATCCAGCGCAGAGGTAGGCTCATCCAGTAGCAGGCAACGGCTGTCCTGAGCCACCAGCATTGCAATCCACGCCCGCTGACGCTCACCGCCAGACAGGCTATCCACCAGACGGTGCGCCAGCGGTTTTAGCCCAACCAGCGCAATCGCCTCTTCCACTTTCTCCCGGTCAGCCACGCCGAATCGCCCAAGCGCCCCGTGCCACGGATAACGCCCAATCGCCACCAGCTCACGCACCGTCATCCCTTCCGCCTGCGGCAACTGCTGCGGCAGATAGGCCACTTTGCGCGCAAAGGCTTTGCTGCTCCAGCTCTCCAGTTGCTGTCCGTCCAGCAGGATATCCCCTTCAGACGGCGGCTGATGGCGTCCCAGCATCTTAAGGAGCGTGGATTTACCGGAACCGTTGTGACCAATCAGGCCCGTCACTTTACCGGCCGGGAACGTCAGAGAGAGCGGATGCAGCAACGTGCGTCCGGGTACGCGAAAGGAGAGATGATTGAGCGTGAAGGTGGTGTCGGTTTGCGTTTGATTATCCTGCATATCAGCCAACTTAAATAAAAAGGGCACGGCGAACCGTGCCCAAAGAGAGATTAGAAGCGGAAGGTCGCGGTGGCGACAACCTGACGTTCAGCACCCCAGAAGCAACCGTAGGTGTTAAAGCAGCTGGCAACATACTCGCGATCAAACAGGTTGTTCACGTGAAGTGCGACGTTCGAGCCTGCCATGCCCACGCGCGCCAGGTCGTATCTGACCAGCGCATCGACAACGGTGTAGCTCCCTACCGTGAAGGTGTTCGCCGGATCGCCTTTGCTGGAGCCAGTGTAACGCACGCCGGTACCCAGCGTCAGGCCGGACAGCGGGCCATCAAACAGCGTGTAATCGCCCCATACGGATGCCATGTGTTTAGGCACCTGAGCAGGCGTGTTGCCTTTGTAATTTGTATCGGTGGTGTATTCCGCATCGGTATAGGTGTAGGAACCGACAACGTTCACGCTCGCAGACAGCGCAGCTTTCGCTTCCAGCTCTACGCCACGCGCGCGGATTTCTCCCCCTTCAACCGAGAAGAACGAGCCAGCCGGGTCCGCCATCAGGTTGTTGGTTTTGGTCAGTTGGTACAACGCACCGGTAACAACGATCGGACGGTCATTCGGCACGTATTTCACGCCCGCTTCGTACTGCTTACCTTTAGACGGGGAGAACAGTTTGCCCTGAGCATCGGTCTGCGAAGCGGGTTCAAACGATTCGCTGTAGCTGAAGTACGGGGTTACGCCATTATCAAACAGGTAGTTAACACCACCACGCCAGGTGAACTGGGTATCATCACGTTTGGAGGTGGTATTCAACACGCGGTTATACGATTCCTGATCCGCCCAGTCATAACGGCCGCCCAGCGTAACCAGCACTTTATCCCACTGCGCCTGATCCTGAACGTACAGACCCGTCTGTTTCTGGCGGTTGAGGATCTGATAAGGGCCGGAGGTAGCCGGATCTTTCGAACCGAAATCAAAATCGCTGTTCACCGGGTTGTAGAGATCCAGCAGCGGCACCGAGTCGTCATAGCCGAACCAGGAGTTGATGTCGTTACGCATGCGCATAAAGTCAACGCCGGTCAGCAGGATGTGGTCCACCTCACCGGTAGTGAATTTGCTTTGCAACTGGGTATCAACGGTGAAGTTCTGCAGCTTTTCATTATCGACAACGTATTTACGCGCCAGATAATGGCCTTTGTTAGCAGGGGCTAACGCGGCGCACTGTTTGTTGCCCGCATTCGCCGGGTCGGTACAGACGCCATAGCCGTAAACACTGTTTTGTGAGGTTTTATTCTCAGCAAAGCGCAGGTTCTGGCGTACGGTAAAGGTATCGTTGAATTCGTGATCGAAGCTGTATCCCACCATTTTCTGGTTGCGGGAATAGGTATTGTTCTTCGCGCCTTCATTGAAGTTCGTCGGCAGACGATCGCCGTTCGGCAGCGGATCAACCGTCCCCTCTTTTGGCAGCCAGCCGTAGTAGCCGGTTTCAGGCTCGTTCTGGAAGTAAGAGAGGAACGTGAAGGTAGTCTTATCATCCGGACGCCAGGAGAACGATGGCGCGATGGCGTAACGCTGCTCTTCCGCACGCTCCTGCTGAGCGTTATTAGAACGCGCAACACCCGTTAAGCGGTAAGAGTATACGCCGTCGTCGTCGATGGCATCGCTGAAGTCAAACCCGGTCTGGAACAGGCTGTCCGTACCGACTTTGAACTGGATTTCTTTCAGCGGCTCGGTGGTTGGGCGCTTGCTTACCATGTTCAGCAAACCGCCAGGGCTGCTTTTGCCGTACAGAACGGAAACCGGACCGCGCATGATCTCGGCGCGTTCCAGCATGTAAGGGTCGATTACCGCGTCGTTATAGAAGTTGCCCTGCATCTTCATGCCGTCGAGGTAGTTATTCTGGCTCTGGCCGTCGGCCGCAAAGCCGCGAATCACCAGATAGTCATAGGTATTCGACGCACCACGGGTGCCAACCGCCACGCCCGGCGTATAGCTAAGGGCTTCTTTTACCGAACGCGGCTGGTGCAGCGCCATCTCTTCGGCGGTGACGACTGAAATAGACTGCGGCACCTTCTGAATTGGCGTATCGGTTTTCGTGCCGGTCGCGGATTGCCTTGCCGCGATAGTTGCCGCCGGTCCCCAGGCACTTTCCTGTGCCGCAGGCGCTGCGGTTACCGTAATGGTTTCTTCTTTTTTCGGGGTTTCGGCAGCATGTGCATAAGCCGACATGCCGGCAACCGCTGTGGCTACGACGACCGCGACTTTTCGCAGCGACGTGTTGATTGGCTGAGCAGTATTGGAAAGCGCCATGTTGTATCTCTGATGGAAAGGTTAATGATAACGTAAACGAGAATTATTATTATGAGCGCAAGAATAATAGGCGAAACGCCGGTTGCATAGCAAGCAATAAGCGGCCCTACGAGAATTGAGGGATTAAGAATTAACCAGATGAAAACAGGGGGTTAATGATGTTAGCGAAAGGATCGCCAAAACCCGCCGGAGCGGGCGGGAAGCATTAGCGGTAAAACAGCTCGAACGTGGCGACCGCCTCGACTTTTCCGGGTTTGACCTCCCCCGTTTTTACGTAGCGGGCCTTCAGGGGGATCTCTGCGGGCACCTTGTCCTGCGTAGCGGATATCGCAGTATAGGTCTGGTCAAACTGAAGGACGGTATCGTTGCTGTCGAGAATTTGAATCCCCAACCCTTGTGCGGCAGCATCACCGGATGCAATGCCCAAAACCGAGCCGTTGGTCACCCCCGTCGACCCCGTGCGGGTGAACTGATAGTCAATCTTTGTTCCCGTCGCGCAGTCGTTTATTGCAATCTTAAAACCACCGTCAGTCAGTATCTCTGAGTATTGCCCGTCAAAATCCTGAGAATTGACCGTTTTGAGAGGAACAAAAATGTTACGGTCAACCAGATTACAGGTATTGGTCGTAATATGGACGCTGGTGGGCGAAAAACGCATTTCACCGACCACGACACCGCCGAGCGTATCCTGCGAGGTCAGGCGCGAGGTATCCAGCATCCCGTCCTGGACCTGGCCGATGACCACCAGTTGAGCGGCGGCCCGAAAGACGTGGGTGCCATCAGACCCGCCATGTTTGTAGCCATAATACTGCCAGGGACGAATGAGGTCCTCCTCTATATAGTCGGGCAACCGTTCGCTTGACGCCGCCGCACGGATGCCAATCCCCGGCACGTTGGTTTTATAGACTCCCGGCAGAACGTCCTCACGCGCGTCGGCATCCGTCAGGGTCAAATAGCCGCGCCGGATTTGCGCGTCAGCTCCGCCACAGTGCACCGTAATTTCATTGAATTCGACGGCATTGTCATAAATTACGGTCCCCACAGGGGTATCGGGATCGAGCATAAAGACCGCTGGAAGCTGAAAGGTAACAATGCCGCCAGATCCATCCCCGCCGCTGAAAGTACATTGAGCAAATGCCGGATGTACCCGCGCGGCGGCGACCAGCAGTACGGCAGAGATAACGGTTCTCACCAGAATAGTCACGCGCATTTTCTCTCCAGCCTCATTGGCAATTAACCGCGGTATTAATGATTCCCTCGCCATTGTCATCGGGTAAATCGATGACGCCATGACACTGTTCGTCGCCCGCCTCTCCCCACTGCGCGCTGAACGATGTGCGTCCATTAAGCCCTGAGAGGTAGACCTCGCCATCATCCCCGACAATCGCGGTGGTGTTATCAAGCGCCACGATGGCACCAAACGGCACTGGTTTACCCTGATGACGCAGCGTGACCAGCGCGCGGCGCCCAACGCGGGCCTCGAAGTTCGCCAGTATCACCGCGCCTTTTGTCGGCACGAGATCTAACGTTGCCGCGTCAATATCAATATCGCTGCGTTCCTGCGTGTTTACCGTGAGGGTGTTGTGTCGGTAAGCGGTAAGCGACGGCACGATGGCATTACCAAACGCATCGGTATAAATGCCGCGGCCGCTCTGAACGTTGACATCCTCTCCGTCGTTGATGTGTACAATCGCGAAAGCGTCCCGCACGGGCTGCCCCAGCGTAACGCCCTGACCGTGAGCCACGATGGATCCCTGAGCGTTATAGTTCCACTGGCGGTTATCCCCGCCGTAGCTGTACCCCATGCCAACTTCGCCGGACGAGCCGCGATAGCGCCCGGATACGCTGCCGCCATAGCCCGTATCTTTGTTGGCGTAGGTCTGCTGGAGGTTATAGCTCAGCTTGTTATCCTCAAGCGCGGTCCCCCCGATCCCCACCTGGTGCGAGACATACCCGCCGCTTGCGGTATTTACGCTGTAGTTTGCCCACGCGTTAGAGAGCCAGTGCGATAACGGGATATTGACGTTCAGCGCCAGTTGCCGATCGGAATCGGCATCTGGCGTGCGGGTCAGGTTGTAGCTTATCGACCAGGTAATATCCCGCCAGCTGGAGCTCAGCCCGGCGCTGACGCTGCGCTCGTGGCCGTCCATATCCCAGTAATCCTGCTGATAGCCGTTAAGATACGCCGAGCCCCAGTCAGAAAGCCGCTGGGAAAGGTTTACCTGCATGCGGCTTCGGCGGTTGTTGGTTCTGCGATAGGTATAAATGCCGTCATCAATCTCGCTGTCGCGCTGATCGATAGCCTCCTGAAAGGTATAAAACCCGGAGGTGGAATAGCGGTAGCTGGCAAGCGTGACGGTGGTATCTGTGTCGGGAATATCTTTTGAATACTGCGCTCGCCATGAAAGTCCATTTGCGTCATCACGTCCGTCATCAAAGGCGGTTCTCGCGGTGGTGATATCCACCGAGGCTGAGCCCAGATGACCCAAATCCGCGCCAACCCCCAGCAATAGTGCATGATACATCGACGCACCCTGAGCGCCGGTGTAGGCCGTCACGCCATACGGCAGGCCATAAATAGCCGTACCTTGCACAAAAGTGGGCTCATCTTCCCCTTCATTGCCGCGATAACGCCCGGCCGCCAGCGAATACTTAAACCCGCCCTCACGCTGGAGGACCGGCACCGACGCGCTGGCCTGTATGAAGCTATGCTCCGAGCCATCCGCCTCTTCAACGGTGACTTCCAGATCCGCGCCGGAGGCGACCTGGCTTAAATCACGGATCTCAAATGGCCCCGGCGAGACGTTGGTTTGATAAAGGGTGTAGCCGTTTTGCTTAATGGTGACTTTTGCATCGCTGTTGGCAATCCCCCGCACGACTGGCGCAAACCCCTGCTGGCTGACCGGTAGCATCGCCGTATCCGTTTCCAGCGTCAGGCCGGTCATCTGCACGCTGTCGAACAGCTCGCTGTTGGTGTACGTCTGGCCCAGTTCAAGCTGGCTTTTCAGCGCTTTGATATCGCGCTGCAGGGTGGTGGCGATGGCTTCCCAGCCCGAAGAGTCACTCCAGGTACTGTTGTTGCGCAGCCGCCACGCGCCCAGATTAAGACCCGATGTCAGGCCAAGCCAGGTTGATGAGGTTTGGCCCGTGCTGTAATGCTGCTGAGAACCGCTGAGCTGATAGCTTGTCCAGGCCGCCGGAGCACCGTCATCCCAGAATTTCGGGTTAATGGCGCCCGCAGCCGCGCGGTTGCGGTAGGCCTGGGGAATGACCAGCGTCAGGGTCTGGTTATCCTGATTGTAATCGTAGCGAGCATGTTCGATAAAATGGGAGATATCCCGAATGCAGGCCGCATCGTCCATATCTTTGAGATCCGGCACCGCGTCGACGTTCACGCCAAATTCACGCAGATCCGCTTTGGTCAGCTCCGGCAGAAGCTGCTGCTTATCGTCAGAAAGCACATAGGTGACCTCGCGTTTATCCACGACGTCCCGATCCCACATGATGGTGGTCAGATAGCGCCCTGCCAGCAAGCCGTTATCATTAATGAAGTTTTTGAGCGTAGCGGTATTTTCCAGCGGCGTATCCAGCTCAAGGATCCGCAGGTTGAATTCGTCATCAGCCCACGCAGGTGGGATCGCGACGAACAGTGCGAGCACGATCCCGGACCATACCTGTTTTTGGCGAGAGGGAGAGGACATAGCATTCCAACACGATCCCGTTAAAGGGCCTGCTTGCGCTGAGGGGTTTGCGCCCCAAAATCATTGATTGCCGTCCAGGTCACCGCACCCGTCGCCCCTTTTGGCAACGCAAAATGCTGCTCGCTAAACGGTGCAACCATCATCGAAATAGCCCCCGGCGTGGTTTCGGTCTCTTTCACCGGTACGCTTTTCCCGCCCACGGCCAGCTCGCCAAAGGAGACGTAAAACGGCGTGGGGTTTTTAGCAATAAGCGTGTCGCCCTGACGACGGAACGTGATTTTTTCATCCGCCACCAGCGCATCGGCCTCTTTTAACTGAGACGGGCGCCAGAAAAGCTTCAGCCGCGTTTTCATCGCGAACTGCAGGGTATTTTTCTCTTTCAGCTCAGGCGACAGCGCGGAGACCGATTTCACATTCGCCAGGAACAGCGATTCACGGTCTGATGGCAGGCTTTTTTTATCGCCAGTAAAAATAACGTGTAAAAGGGTTTGACGATTTTCCTGCAGCTTATAAACAGGAGGGGTAATAACGAAGGGCGCTTTTGCATTATTGACATAGCTGACCCAGCTTTGTACCAGATAACGCGTATGGGGATCTTTATTTTTAAGGGCTATTTGTACTTCAGCTTTATTTGATGGATAAATAATACGAGTACCACCCAAAACCACGCTGGCCTGCGCTGACAGACAAGAAATAATTAAACAACCACATAACAATTTAAATAAAGTCTTCATACAACGTTCCAAAAGGCAGCCATAAAGGCTGCCAGTAATGACTTAGCGATAGACAACCTCGAAAGTTGCCGAAGAAGAATAGCGGCCTGCGGTGGGTGCAGTATCACCAATCTGAATCACCTTCGCGATGTAGTTAAAGACTGAGGCATTTGTTCCCGTCGCATCGTTAGCCACATCCGTTCCCGTCGAAGGCAGGGAGCCATCAAATACCACATCGTCTTTCGTGCCGTTTTCATTGCTGACGATGATGCCAACGTTGGTGGCATTACCGGCGCCGCTGAGGTCGTTCTTCAGACGTTTATGCGCGGCATCCGTTGTCGTTCCGCTGAATTTGAGGTTGAGTTTGGCAACCAGCGGGTCACATTTTTTCACTTCAATATTAAACGTTTTGCTGGTGCCCACTGCGCCATCAGTGCCAAAGTCCGACGCATAGGTATCGGGGAACGTGACGGTTGACGAGGTCGTACCGGAGCCATCAACATTAATTTCACAGGTGTCGGCCACCACTTTCCCGGCAAAGTTCACCGTGCCAGAATCGTTTCCGGCAAATGCTGGCAGAGACAGCGATGCCATTATGCTTGCAGCCAAAAATGAAGAAAGAACATACTTACTCATAATCATATCCTTATATATATCGATGCAGTCATCCATTCCCGCCCCAATACTGTGCGTCAGAATGTTATTTAAGCGCTCATATCACTCATACAGGGGTAATTAACCCAGCCATGTTTCAGGAAAGCCTGTGATTCCTTGAGGCGATTAAATCAGATCATTCTTACCAGTGTCCAGATAGCCTAAAAACCTCCTGCACATAATGGCGCACAAGACTATGTTTTAAATAAAAAATAATGAATCTTAGGAATTCTTAATTTTGAATTAACTTTTTTTAAAGGATTGCGGACTGTAAACAATAAAAAAGGCCGCTTTAAAATAAAGCGGCCTTTTATTCAGGGAATTAATTAATTCCCGCCAAACATGTCCTTAATCCAGCCGGCTACGCCATCGCTGTCTTTCTTCTCATTCTGCTGCTGCGGCTGTTGTTGCTGCGGCTGCTGAGGCTGAGAAGATTGATCGAACGGGTTGCCCGTTGGCTGTTCAGGCTGGCTCTGCTGGCAGAGGGAGTCCGGGTTGGTGGTCCAGACCGGCAGGGTACGCATCCCACCGCCGCAAACAAAGTTACCGGAACCGTCCACGCCCATATCGACGATATCTTCCGGCGCAACCAGGTTCAGCGGCACCGGAGACTGATTCGCCAGATAGCGCTGGTAAATCGACATCGCCCCGCTTGCACCGTACAGCTTGGTTGGCTGGTTGTTATCACGGCCTACCCAGGTGATCACCACTTCACGGCCATCAATACCGGCAAACCAGGTATCGACGTTGTTGTTGGTGGTCCCGGTTTTACCCGCCAGATGCAGACCCGGATATTTCGCCCCCAGCTGACGGCCAGTACCGCGCTGCACAACCTGCTGCATGGTCCACAGCGTCATATAGGCCGCCTGCGCAGGCACCGCACGTTCTGCCTGTGGGAAGCTCTGATACAGCACGGATCCATCCTCGGCAATCACCGAGCGCAGGGCCGAAAGCGGCGCACGGTTACCGCCGCTGGCAATGGTCTGGAACGCCTGTGCCACTTCGATCGGCGTCAGGTTAAGTGCCCCCAAAATCATCGCCGGAACCGGATGCAGCTGATCTTTCGACACGCCCAGTTTCTGCCAGGTGTCGACAATCGCAGGCAGGCCCAGCGCCATACCGAGGTTAACCGTGGGGACGTTCATGGAACGGGTCAACGCATCCACCAGCATAACCTGGCCGCTGAACTGTTTATCATCGTTCTGCGGGGACCAGACCTGACCGTTAGGCTGACGCAGTGAGATTGGCGCATCGGCAATCCAGGTGTTCAAACGATACAGATTCGGCTGACTCAGGGCGGTGAGATAGGTCGCCGGTTTTGCCAGAGAACCAATCGAACGACGCGCCTGCATGGCACGGTTATAGCCCGCATACTGCGGCTCGGCACCGCCCACCATCGCGCGTACTTCGCCAGTGTTGCGGTCAACCACCACCATGGCGGTTTCCAGATCGCTCAGCTTGCGCTGTTTCTTCAGTGCAGGAATACCTTCCACCGCGGCTTTTTCTGCTGCATCCTGGGCCACGGAGTCAAAGGTGGTGAAGATCTTCACGCCGGAGAGATCTTTGACCTTATCACCGAGCTTGCTTTGCAGCTCCTGACGCACCATTTGCATAAACGCAGGCTGAGGAGAGATCACCCCACCGCGCGGCTGCACGCCAAGCGGACGCGCGCTCAGCATGTCGTACAGTTCCTGATCGATCACCTGCTGTTGTTGCAGCAGACGCAGGACCAGGTTACGACGCTCCAGCGCCAGTTTCGGGTTACGCCACGGGTTGTAGATGGACGCCCCTTTCACCATGCCCACCAGCAATGCCTGCTGGTCCAGGCTCAGCTCTTCCACCGGGCGGCCAAAGTAGTACAGGCTTGCCAGCGGGAAGCCGCGGATTTCGTTATCGCCGCTCTGACCGAGGTAAACCTCGTTCATGTACAGTTCAAGAATACGATCCTTGCTGTAACGCGCATCCATCAGCACGGCCATGTACGCTTCGTTGGCTTTACGCCAGTAAGAGCGTTCGCTGGAGAGGAACAGGTTCTTCACCAGCTGCTGAGTCAGCGTACTCGCCCCCTGCACGGTACGACCTGCGGTCAGGTTCGCCAGTACCGCACGGCCGATAGAATAAAGGCTGATGCCGTCGTGCTCGTAGAAGTGACGGTCCTCGGTTGCCAGCAGCGTATCCACCAGCAGATCCGGGAAGCCGTTACGCGCCACAAACAGGCGCTGCTCGCCGTTTGCCGACGAGAGCATGGTGATCAGACGCGGATCGAGACGGAAGAAACCGAACTGACGGTTGTTATCCATGTTCTCGATGGTATCCAGACGATCGCCGTCAAAGGTCAGACGCGCGCGCACCTGCCCCTCTTTGCTGTCCGGGAAGTCGAACGGACGGCGGATCATCTCAATGCTTTTCGCCTGAACGGTAAATTCGCCAGGGCGCGTCATCTTCGACACCTGACGATACTGGGTCGCTTCCAGCAGTTTCACCATCTCGTTCTTACTGATGGACATATCTGGCTCAAGGTTCACCATACGGCCATACACTGCCGCAGGTAACTGCCAGACTTTACCGTCGATACGGCTGCGGATCTTCTGATCCAGATAAACGCCGTAAATCGCCATCAGCACAACAAAAACAATGAACAGCTTCAGCAGCAGCCAGAACCAGCCGCGTTTGCCCCGAGGCTTGCGCCCTTTGCCTTTTCCTTTACGCGGCATCGGTTCTTCATCCTCATAATCGTCTTCATAGTCATCGTCATAGTCCTCATCTCTGAGGCGACGACGGCTTACCTTTTCTTTCGCCGGACGCGTGGGTTTTCCCTTACGTCCTATTGGCTCGCGGTCATTCCCCGCCATGCTTTTTCTCCGCAACGTTCAGGCGCAAAGGCCCGATTCTCATTTCTTCCACTGACCTGTGAAAGAAGAAATCTCTCAAAATTAGTTTTCTCCCTCTCCCCATGGGAGAGGGCCGGGGTGAGGGCATCAGGCCGCACAATCCAGCCCGCACAATCCAGGCCGCACTCCCCTCTTCCCCTGATTCACGAATACTTCTTCGTCCGCCGTGTCGGTGCCGTGTTCGCCGGATCGTCCGGCCAGACGTGTTTGGGATAGCGCCCTTTCATCTCTTTCTGCACGTCCCGGTAACTTCCCGCCCAGAACGCGCCCAGATCGCGGGTGATCTGCAGCGGACGCTGCGCAGGCGACAGCAGCTCAAGCACCAACGGCACACGCCCTTCTGCGATAGACGGTGTGGTGGCTTCACCAAACATCTCCTGCATCCGTACCGCCAGCGCCGGAGGATTATCCTCATGATAACGAATGGCAATCCGGCTCCCGGTGGGCACAGTGTAATGCCCAGGCAGCTCACTATCCAGACGTTGACGTAATGACCAGTCCAGTAAATTCTGTAACGCGGTCTTAACATCAAGCGCCTTGAGCGCACGCAAGGAGTGTACGCCGCTCATTTGCGGCAGTAGCCAGTGCTCAAGCGTAGCCAGCAGCGTCTCATCATCCACCGATGGCCAGCCGTGTTCCGGAAGCCACTTCGCGGCGCAGTGCAGGCGTATACGATACTGTTCAGCTTCCGGCGCCCAGTTCAGTACGCTCAGCCCTTTTTCCCGGATGCCGTTCAGCATCGCCTGGTGTAACTCTTCTTCTGAAGGCTTCGCCAGCGGTTTCGTCCCGAGCGTCAGTTTGCCAATCTGACTGCGGCGAAACGCCTTTAGCGTGCCCTGAGTCTCATCCCATTCCACGATATCGGACTGCTGCAGCAGCTGCGGACAAGCGCGGGTCAGCGCATCAATGTCTACGGCAAACGCCTGTAAAATACGTGCGTCAGGAGAGTGGCTCCCCTGAAGCAAAAGCGGGGCAATCAGCCATTCGTGACGCGTTAACGCATCATCGCTGTCCAGCATCGCCCCCATGCCGTTTGCCAGCTGATAGCGCCCGTCCAGCCCGCGGCGGCGGGCAATTCTGTCCGGGAAGGCCTCTGACAGCAGGGAGGCAATTTTATCGCTGTCAGGTGAACCGCCCCGGCTATTCAGGCGTTTGGCCAGCTGCTGCGCCCGCTGCTGCCAGTTCCCCTGATTACGCGAAAATGCCTGTCCCAGATCGCTACTGCCACCGCGCGGCGGCTCCTCAAGGATAGCCGCCAGCCTGGCCGCCGTGGCAATTTCATCGTTCCCCTGCGCGGCCACCAGCATAGCAGCCAGACGCGGATCGTTACCCAGCGCCGCCATTTTCTGCCCGCGCGCCGTCAGACGCTCGCCTTCCAGCGCGCCAAGCTGAGTCAGCAGGCTGCGCGCCGCCGTGAGGTTAACCGCTGGCGGAAGGTTGAGCCATGTGAGCTGGGCAGGGTCAGGACAGCCCCATTGCAGGAGATCCATCACCAGGCCAGACAAATCACTTTGTAAAATTTCTGGCGTGCTTTGCTGTGCGGCACGCTCAGCTTGCTCCGCGCTGGTCAAATGCAGACAAATGCCCGGCGCAAGACGCCCGGCACGGCCCGCACGCTGGATCATCGACGACTGGCTGATGCGCTGCGTGAGCAGCTTAGTCAGCCCGGTGCGCGGGTCAAAACTGGCCACCCTCTCCTGGGCGCTATCCACCACCAGGCGAATGCCTTCGATGGTCAAACTGGTTTCCGCGATATTGGTCGCCAGCACCACTTTGCGCTGCCCCGCCGGGGCGGGAAGGATCGCTTTACGCTGATCGGCCAGCGACAGCGCGCCATAGAGCGGACACAGAATAATGTCGCTACTCACCCGTGATGCCAGTTGCTCCTGTACGCGCTGGATTTCTCCCACACCGGGTAAAAATAGCAGCAGCGACCCCGGCTCCTGACGAAGCAGTTCAGCCGTGGCGACAGCCACCGCTTCCTCAAAACGCTGATGGGCAGGTAGCGGCTGATAGCGCCGCTCCACCGGGAATGCACGACCTTCGGAGGCAATCACTGGGGCATCAGGCAGCGTCTGCTGCAGCCGCACGTTATCCAGCGTCGCCGACATAATGAGCAGCCGTAGGTCGTCGCGCAGCCCCTGCTGGACGTCCAGCAACAGCGCCAGGGCCAGATCCGCCTGCAGGCTGCGTTCATGGAATTCATCCAGAATCACCAACCCCACGCCGGTCAGTTCCGGATCGTTTTGCAGCATGCGGGTGAGAATGCCCTCGGTAACCACTTCGAGGCGCGTGGACGGGCCAACGCAGGTTTCGGCACGCATCCGATAACCTACCGTTTCGCCCGGTTTTTCGTTCAGCAGTTCCGCCAGTCGCTGCGCCACGTTGCGTGCGGCGAGCCTGCGCGGCTCCAGCAGGATGATTTTTCCGGCAATCTTCCCTTCTTTGAGGATCTGTAGCGGCAGCCAGGTGGATTTGCCCGCCCCCGTAGGCGCGTTAAGCAAAACCTGCGGGGCGTGGTGTAAGGCAGCAAGAAGCTCGGGAAGGACGACGGCGACCGGCAATGAGGACACTAACAGCTCCAGAGGGTTAACATTAGTCGGCGTACATTGTAGCATCGGCGCATATCATTACCGAGTCCCCCGTATGTCTGAGTCAAAACGACTGTTTTTTGCCATTGAGCTGCCCGCCCCTGTTCAGCGGCAAATCGTTCGCTGGCGCGCTGAACATTTTCCACCGGAAGCAGGTCGGCCCGTTGCGGCCGCGAACCTGCATCTGACGCTGGCATTCCTGGGCGACGTGAGTGCCGGGAAACAGCGGGCGTTAGCCGCCATGGCCGGGCGGATTTCTCAGCCGCCGTTTACGCTGCACCTCGACGATGCAGGACAATGGCTACGTTCGCGCGTGGTCTGGCTGGGCACGCGCCAGCCACCGCGCGGATTATTGCAGCTGGCGAATATGCTGCGCGCGCAGGCGGCGCGCAGCGGCTGTTATCAGAGCCCGCAGCCATTTCATCCGCATATCACGCTGCTGCGCGATGCCGGTCAGGCCGTTGCCCTCCCGGCCCCGGGTTTTCACTGGGCTTTCCCGGTCAATGCATTCGCGCTTTATGAATCTGTCTTTGCTCAAGGACGCACACGCTATACGCCGCTACAGCGCTGGACGCTGGGCGACACGATGAAGGAATCCTGATGAAGTTTAGCCCTGCACTCCAGCCCGCCACGCTGATCCAACGCTACAAACGCTTCCTCGCCGACGTGGTGACACCTGAGGGGAAAACGCTCACTCTGCACTGCCCCAACACCGGAGCCATGACCGGTTGCGCCACGCCGGGTGACACGGTCTGGTATTCCACTTCAGAAAATACTAAACGCAAATATCCCCATACCTGGGAAATAACTGAGACACAAAGTGGGGCATTTATTTGCGTTAATACCCTGCGCGCCAATCAGCTGGTTAAGGAAGCGCTGACCCATGGCACTATTCCCGAACTGGTGGGTTATGGTACGCATAAAAGTGAAGTGAAATATGGCGATGAAAGCAGCAGAATTGACTTCATGTTACAGGCGGAAGACAGGCCGGAGTGCTATATTGAAGTAAAATCAGTGACGTTAGCGGAACAGGAAAATGGCTACTTCCCGGATGCGGTTACGCTACGTGGACAGAAGCACCTGCGGGAGCTAATGAGTGTTGCGGCGGCGGGCAAACGCGCCGTACTGCTGTTTGCGGTACTGCATTCAGCCATTGAACGGTTCTCACCTGCCCGCCATATTGACCCTAAATACGCGCAATTGTTGAATGAGGCACAAAAGCAGGGGGTAGAGGTTTTCGCTTATAAGGCGGAACTTTCTGCCGATAATATGACTCTGAGATCCTCTCTTCCCATTGTCTTATAAGGGATTAGACGATTGATGATTATGTGTTCTGGCCGCGTGCGCAAATACGCTTTTCCTCACAGGCTTGTCAAGTGTTACGTTTAGATAATTGCCATACGGAAAAGCATCTGCTATTTATAGCGACCTGATTTTTCCCCCAACACGGGGATCGATAGTGCGTGTTAAGGAGAAGCAACATGCAAGAAGGGCAAAACCGTAAAACATCGTCCCTGAGTATTCTCGCCATCGCTGGGGTGGAGCCGTATCAAGAGAAACCGGGCGAAGAGTATATGAACGAAGCCCAGCTGTCGCACTTCAAGCGTATTCTTGAAGCATGGCGTAATCAACTCAGGGATGAAGTCGATCGCACCGTTACGCATATGCAGGATGAAGCTGCAAACTTCCCGGATCCGGTAGACCGTGCCGCTCAGGAAGAAGAGTTCAGCCTCGAACTGCGTAACCGTGACCGCGAACGCAAACTGATCAAAAAGATCGAGAAAACGCTGAAAAAAGTCGAAGACGAAGATTTTGGCTACTGCGAATCGTGCGGTGTTGAAATCGGTATTCGTCGCCTGGAAGCGCGTCCAACCGCCGATCTGTGCATCGACTGTAAAACGCTGGCCGAAATCCGCGAAAAACAGATGGCCGGTTAATACCAGCGCTGTTTACCCACTCCAAAGGCGGGAGTCTCTCCCGCCTTGTTAACGTTGATATGTCTGAATCACACTATATCGGGCGCTTCGCGCCATCTCCCTCAGGTGAATTACACTTCGGCTCATTAATTGCCGCGCTCGGCAGCTACCTGCAGGCTCGCGCCAGCCAGGGCAAATGGCTCGTCCGCATAGAAGATATTGACCCGCCGCGTGAAGTTCCCGGTGCTGCAGAGACCATACTGCGTCAGCTGGAACATTACGGCCTGCACTGGGACGGCGAGGTTCTCTGGCAATCAAAACGCCACGAGGCGTATCGGGAGCGTCTGGCCTGGCTCGCTGAGCAAGGGCTTTCCTACAACTGCACCTGCACCCGCGCGCGTATCCAGAGCGTTGGCGGCGTCTATGACGGGCACTGCCGTACGCTCAATCATCCCCCGGAGAACGCCGCCGTGCGCCTGCTGCAACGTGCGCCCGTCACCCGTTTCCACGATCTGCTCTCCGGAGAGATCCGTGCCGATGAACGTCTGGCGCGCGAAGATTTTATTATTCACCGTCGTGATGGTCTGTTTGCTTATAACCTGGCCGTGGTCGTCGACGACCATTTCCAGGGCGTCACGGAAATTGTGCGCGGGGCAGACCTGGTCGAACCTACCGTGCGGCAAATATCGCTGTATCAGCAGTTTGGCTGGACGGTACCGGGTTATCTTCATCTGCCGCTGGCGGTCAATGCGCAGGGCATTAAACTGTCCAAGCAAAACCACGCCCCAGCCCTGCCAGACGGCGATCCGCGTCCTGTTTTGATCGACGCGCTGCGATTTCTCAACCAAAATGTAACCCACGAATGGCAGGATCTGCGTATTGACGAACTGCTGAAAATGGCCATCGCGCAATGGACGCTCACGGCGGTGCCAAAAATCCAGCATTCTCAAATGCGTTGCGCTGAGCTATGATTAGCCGCTTTTTTCATAACAAAACACACTACGAGGTGTACCATTTTTACCCGAGTCGCTAATTTTTGCCGTAAAGTGCTAAGCCGCGAAGAGAGCATGGCGAACGATGCTATTGCACAGCCACACATGTCGGTTATTCCGCGTGAGCAGCACACTATTTCCCGCAAAGATATCAGTGAAAATGCCCTCAAGGTGCTCTATCGTCTGAATAAAGCGGGCTACGAGGCCTATCTCGTTGGCGGTGGGGTGCGTGATTTACTGCTGGGCAAAAAACCAAAAGATTTCGACGTGACGACCAGCGCCACGCCTGAGCAGGTGCGCAAGTTATTCCGTAACTGTCGTCTTGTTGGCCGCCGTTTCCGTCTTGCTCACGTCATGTTTGGGCCAGAAATTATCGAAGTGGCGACCTTCCGCGGCCACCACGAAGCGGGCGCATCCGATCGCACGACCTCCCAGCGCGGCCAGAACGGTATGTTGCTGCGTGACAATATTTTCGGTTCTATCGAAGAAGATGCCCAGCGCCGCGACTTCACCATCAACAGTCTCTATTACAGCGTGGCGGATTTCACCGTGCGTGATTACGTGGGCGGTATGCAGGACCTGAAAGAGGGCCTGATCCGCCTGATCGGCACGCCAGAAACGCGTTATCGCGAAGATCCTGTGCGTATGCTGCGTGCCGTGCGTTTCGCCGCCAAGCTCAACATGCGCATCAGCCCGGAGACGGCAGAGCCGATCCCGCGTCTGGCGACGCTGATCAACGACGTGCCGCCTGCCCGTCTGTTTGAAGAAGCGCTGAAGCTATTGCAGGCTGGCTACGGGTTTGAAACCTACAAGCTGCTGCGCGAATACAACCTGTTCCAGCCGCTGTTCCCGACCATTACGCGCTACTTCACCGAAAACGGTGACAGCCCGATGGAGCGCATGATTGCGCAGGTGCTGAAAAATACCGACACCCGCATCCAGAATGACATGCGCGTGAACCCGGCATTCCTGTTTGCGGCGATGTTCTGGTATCCCCTGCTGGAAACCGCGCAAAGAATTACTCAGGAGAGCGGCCTGGCCTATTACGATGCCTTCGCGCTGGCCGCAAACGACGTGCTGGACGAAGGGTGCCGTACGCTGGCGATCCCGAAACGTATTACCACGCTGGTGCGCGACATCTGGCAGCTTCAGCTGCGCATGTCCCGTCGCCAGGGCAAACGCGCCTGGAAACTGATGGAACATCCAAAGTTCCGCGCCGCGTTCGATCTGCTGTCCCTGCGTGCGGAAATTGAACGCAATCAGGAGCTGCAGCGTCTGGCGCAGTGGTGGGCTGAATTCCAGGTTTCCGCTCCGCCGGAACAGAAGGATATGCTGACCGGGCTGGATGAAGAGCCCGCACCGCGTCGCCGTCATCGTCGTCCGCGCAAACGTGCGCCGCGTCGTGAAGGTTCAGCATGACACTCGCCTGTATCGCCATCGGCAGTAACTTAGCCTCTCCGCTGGAGCAGGTTAACGCTGCCGTAAAGGCGCTGGGCGAGATTCCGCAAAGCCGGATCGTCGCCGTCTCGTCGTTTTATCGTACCCCGCCGCTCGGCCCACAGGATCAGCCTGATTATCTGAACGCTGCCGTGTTGCTGGAAACAGCCCTTGAGGCAGGAGCGCTGCTGGATAATACCCAGCGCATTGAGCTCCAGCAGGGCCGCGTGCGCAAAGCCGAACGCTGGGGACCGCGCACCCTCGATCTCGACATCATGCTGTTTGGCCAGGAGGTGATTCATACCGATCGCCTCACCGTACCGCATTATGATATGAAAAATCGCGGATTTATGCTCTGGCCGCTCTTTGAAGTCGCCCCCGATATCACCTTCCCGGACGGTACCTCGTTAAAGACCGTTCTGGACAACCTGAACGCGGAAAAACCCGCTCGCTGGTAAACCTCTCCCCCACCGGTTGGCCGCTAAATAATTGTGGTTAATCGGTTGCCTAAAATCATTGTTCCCCGGAATGTTACTGTTAGAATGCGCAAAGATTCGCTTTGGGCTATCAGGAAACAGTATGAAACCAACCACCATCTCCTTACTGCAGAAATGCAAACAGGAAAAAAAACGCTTCGCCACCATCACCGCGTATGACTACAGCTTCGCCAAACTGTTTGCCGAAGAGGGTATCAACGTCATGCTGGTCGGAGATTCGTTAGGGATGACGGTACAAGGACATGATTCCACCCTGCCGGTCACGGTTGAGGATATTGCTTACCATACCCGCGCCGTGCGCCGCGGTGCGCCAGCCTGCCTCCTGCTTTCCGATCTGCCGTTTATGGCCTATGCCACACCGGAGCAGGCATTCGAAAACGCGGCGGCGGTCATGCGGGCCGGGGCCAATATGGTCAAAATTGAAGGCGGAGCCTGGCTGGTGGATACGGTGAAGATGCTCACCGAACGCGCCGTGCCGGTGTGCGGCCATCTGGGCCTGACGCCACAGTCCGTCAACATCTTTGGCGGCTACAAGGTGCAGGGCCGTGGCGATGCGGCACAGACGCTGTTTGATGATGCCCTGGCGCTGGAAGCTGCAGGCGCGCAATTGCTGGTACTGGAGTGCGTGCCTGTTGAACTGGCGAAACGTATCACTGAAGCGCTGTCGATTCCGGTGATTGGTATTGGTGCTGGCAACGTGACCGACGGGCAAATTTTAGTGATGCACGACGCCTTTGGTATTACCGGTGGGCATATCCCGAAATTTGCGAAAAATTTCCTTACCGAAGCGGGCGACATGCGCGCCGCGGTCAGGCAGTATATTGCCGACGTTGAATCCGGTGTTTACCCGGGTGAAGAACACAGTTTCCATTAAGGAGTCTCGTTGTGCTAATCATTGAAACCCTGCCGCTGCTTCGCCAGCACATCCGTCGCGCGCGTCAGGAAGGTAAACGTATCGCACTGGTCCCGACCATGGGCAACCTGCATGACGGCCATATGAAGCTTGTCGACGAAGCAAGAGCCCGTGCAGATATCGTTGTGGTCAGTATCTTCGTAAATCCCATGCAGTTTGACCGCGCAGACGACCTGGCGCGCTACCCGCGTACCCTGCAGGAAGACTGCGAGAAGCTCAAAAAGCGTCAGGCGGACATTGTTTTCGCGCCGTCTCCTGCAGACGTTTATCCTCAGGGAACTGGCGAAGCAACCTACGTGGACGTTCCGGGAATTTCGACCATGCTGGAAGGCGCCAGCCGTCCGGGCCATTTCCGCGGCGTCTCCACCATTGTCAGCAAATTGTTTAACCTGGTACAGCCGGATATCGCCTGCTTCGGCGAGAAAGATTTCCAGCAGCTGGCGCTGATCCGCAAAATGGTGGCGGACATGGGATATGATATTGAGATTGTGGGCGTGCCGATCGTGCGCGCTAAAGACGGGCTGGCGCTCAGCTCCCGCAATGGCTATTTGACCGCCGAGCAGCGTAAAATCGCCCCGGCGTTAAGCAAGGTCATGAACAGCATGGCAGAACAGCTTCTGGCGAAAGCATTAACCGCAGAAGAGATTATTGCTCTTGCGGAACAGGCGCTGAACGACAAAGGTCTCCGGGCTGACGATGTACAAATCCGCGATGCTGATACGCTGCTCGAACTTGCAGAGACAAGCAAACGTGCGGTAATTCTGGTGGCGGCATGGCTTGGCCAGGCTCGCCTGATTGACAACAAAGTGGTTGAGCTGGCGTAGTTTTTCTACCCGGAAGATGAAAGGTAAACGTAATGATTCGCAAAATGCTGCAAGGTAAGCTTCACCGTGTGAAAGTGACTCAGGCAGACCTGCACTATGAAGGCTCCTGCGCCATTGACCAGGATTTCCTCGACGCGGCGGGTATTCTTGAGAACGAAGCGATCGATATCTGGAACGTCAATAACGGCAAACGCTTCTCTACCTATGCAATTGCCGCCGAACGCGGGTCCAAAATCATCTCCGTCAACGGCGCGGCAGCACACTGCGCAGAGGTGGGCGATATCGTGATCATCGCCAGCTTCGTGATGATGTCTGACGAAGAAGCGCGTCGCTGGCAGCCCAAAGTGGCCTATTTTGAAGGCGATAACGAAATGAAGCGCACGGCAAAAGCTATTCCTGTTCAGGTCGCCTGATTTCTTTTCCCTGGACTCATTTTTATCCCATTCACTATCAAAATGAGTCCAGTCTTTTTTGTGCAAGCCACGATCAATTATAGCGCATTTAATAGGATTTAAATAAATAACCAAAGAAATCTCAGAGAATTATATTATATAATTCCCAAATCATAATTCCCACCCATTAAGAAAAACTTAAACCAACCTGCAGTTTTAATCACCCCCGTTGACTAGTCTTATCCCAAATAAATCTCTAGAATCCGCCACGAAATAACATTTCAGATTTTAAATCAATAGCTCCAAAAAAAATTATTGATTTAAATGTTTTAACTTCAAAATATGGATATTGGTATGTCTTTTAAAAAAGTTAGCATGGGTATGGCAATTGCACTGGCTCTGAGCGCAGGTTCCGCAGTTGCAGCTGTTCCAGGTGACACAGGTACGATTACTTTCCACGGCATGGTGTCTAACACCACTTGTAAAGTTTCCCTGGATCAGAAAATTGACCAGAGTGGTAACGATTTCGATGTCACCCTGGACACCGTATCTGTTGCTGATTTTGGCACCACTGCACTGGGTACTACCAGCACCCTGGGCCAGAAAAAATTCAACCTGGCGCTGACCGGTTGTGATACTGCTACCGTGGCTAAAGCATCTGCACAGTTCAATTCCTGGGCGGGTTCTACTTCTACCGAAGGCGGCCTGCTGGTTCCACCAGCAAACGCTCAGGGTTCTGCGAAGAACGTTAACCTCGTACTGAGCAACGATGGCAACACCAAAACCGATCTGGTGAAAATCGACCAGACTAACAACACTCAGCAGGCCACTGTTGATACAAGCGGCGCGGCTAAGCTGTACTACAAAGTAGCTTATACCCAGGGCCAGGGTTGGGATCAAACCACTAACCCAGTATCCGCCGGTACCGTGCAGGCACAAGTTGCCTTCACCATGAACTACGAATAAACCTCTTTGTTTTGCAGGTTTTAAATAATCCCCCGCTTCTGGGGGATTATTCTTATCATTCCAACAGGAAGTGGAAAAATTATGTTTAACGCATCCGTAATTAAAGGATTAAAGACCGCGCTGTTTACTGCTGTTTTATTTTCAGCATCACACGCCAGTGCCGATATTGTTATTTCCGGCACCCGCATTGTTTACCCTGAGTCATCAAAAGACGTCATCGTTAACCTGGATAACCGTGGTGCAAAACCTCTGCTGGTTCAGTCCTGGCTGGACGACGGTCGCGACGAAAAAAGCCCCGAAGAACTTAAGCTCCCGTTCGTGATCACCCCGCCAGTTTCACGTATCGACCCTAAGCAAGGTCAGTCTCTGCGTATTACCTACATGGGTCATTCGCTGCCAAAAGACCGCGAATCGTTGTTCTGGTTTAACGTATTAGAAATTCCGCCAAAACCTAAAAATGCCAACGCCGAAAATACAAACCAGCTTCAGCTGGCGTTCCGTACCCGCATTAAATTCTTTTTCCGTCCAGACGGACTGAAAGGCTCAGCGCTGGAAGCCGCCGACCATGTCACCTGGACCATGAAGAAAGACGGCAACGGCGTCAGCCTCGTCGCCCATAACGAGTCCCCGTACAACGTAGCGATTTCAATGGTCAAACTTAAGTCGGGCCAAAAGACCTATGAGGTAGCCCACCAGTCTGTTCTGCCTTTCAGCGAGAAAGCCATGCTGGTCAAAGGATTAACCACCACCACAACCGGCAAAGTGGCATACGAAACAATTAACGATAACGGTGGGGTCGACAACCACGAAACCACGTTGAAGTAATTTGCCACCCGACAACATAACAATAGATAGCATGAGCTCTGCGGATATGTTTATCCGCACTGATAAATGGATGTGCCATGGTGTTCCGACGTTCTCTTTTATGCCTTGCGATCGGCACGGCATTCCCCTTACATGTTTGTGCAGACAGTCACGCAGCTAATGACACCGCGCAGGAAAACGAAGATGCGGTCGAATTTAACGAACAGTTTCTTCTCTCAAGAAGCACAAATATTGACGTAAGCCGCTTTGCGCATGGTAACCCGGTGGCGCCGGGTACGTACCGTACCAGGGTCAATTTAAACGGCACGTTAAAATCGACGGTTGACATTATCTTTAAAGATAACGGGACGCCGCGCGCGACACCCTGTATTACGAGGCTTTTGCTCTCGCAGTCCGGTGTGGATACCCGCGCACTCGGAGACGAGCTGGACGACGACGACAACGAGACCTGCATCGATGTAAAAAAATTCTATCCTGAAGCGTCGGTCAACTACGACAGTGCTAAGCAGGTGTTGAACCTCAACTTCCCGCAAATTTACGTGGTTAAGCGCCCGTTAGGCTATGTCGACCCGTCCCTTTGGGATAACGGCATTCCGGCGGCGCTTCTGTCTTACGATCTCAACGGCTGGCACAGCGAAAACAGCGGTTCAACCTCTGAAAGCGCCTATGCGGGCCTGCGCTATGGTCTCAACATGGGACCATGGCGCCTGCGATCGCGCGGCAGTCTGAACTGGGATAAAGACAACGGCACGCACTACAGCAGCCAGGATATTTATCTTCAGCGTGACATCACCTCTCTTGACGCGCAATGGGTACTCGGTGACTCCTTTACCAACGGAGAAGCCTTCGACTCCTTGAGCCTGCGCGGAACACGTCTGTATAGCGACGAACGTATGCTGCCAAACGGTTCAACGGGGTATGCACCGGTGATTCGCGGCGTGGCAAACAGCAATGCCAAAGTCAGCGTCACGCAGAGCGGCAATAAAATTTATGAGACCTCAGTGCCGCCGGGCGCGTTTGAGATCATCGATTTGAGCACCACGGGCTACGGTAACGATCTGCTGGTCACCATTGAAGAGGCGGACGGCAGCAAGCGCACGTTCACGGTGCCGTTCTCGTCCGTGACCCAGATGCTACGCCCTGGATCCTCACGCTGGGACGTTGGCATGGGTGAACTGAACGACGACTCGCTGATCGACAAGCCCCAGGTAGGCTACGGTACGCTCTACTACGGCCTCAACAATACCTTCACGGGCTATGCTGGCGCCCAGTACACCGACATGGACTTCTATGCAGGCATCCTCGGCCTGGCAATGAACACCCCCATCGGTGCTTTCGCGCTGGACATCACCCAGTCGCACGCGGATATCGAAGACCTGGGCACGCGCAGTGGGCAGAGTTATCGTCTGACATACAGTAAGCGCATTGAAGCCACGAACACCTCGTTCAACGTGGCGGCCTATCGCTTCTCTACCGAAGACTATCTGAGCCTGAACGATGCCGCGCAACTGCGTAACAGCATCAAACAGCAGAACTATGCCAACCGTAGCTATGAGTCAAATACGGCTCTTTACGATGACTACCAGCGTACTAAAAACCAGATCCAAATCAGCCTCAACCAGCCTCTGAGGGCGGCTGAAAAGGATTACGGTTCGCTGTACGTCAGCGGAACCTGGCAAGACTACTGGAACGGGGAAGGCTCTAACTCTAACTACAACGTGGGCTACAACAACAGCTTCGCCTACGGTAGCTATAGCCTGTCGTTACAGCGGACTTACGACCAGCGCGGTCAACAGGATGACAGCGTTTACCTCAGCCTGAGCGTGCCGCTGAGCGTCTTCTCGCAGGACAACTCGCGTTTAGCTGGGTTCTCGAACGTCAACATGGGCCTGCGTTCCGATCTTAAAGGCGGTACTAACTTCAACAGCTCCGCGAGTGGCAACACTCAGGATAACAAGGTCAGCTACTCAGTCAGTACGTCGTCCAGCAGCGGTAACTACGGCAACCTGAACCAAATCAGTGGTTATAGCTCGCTAAATAGCAGCTATGGTCCGCTCGGCGTTTCCGCCTCGTTTGGTGACGACAATAGCAAGCAGTTCTCCGCCTCTTACAGCGGCGGGATGGTCGCACACGCGGGCGGCATCGCCTTCGCACCGGGCAGCATTGGCGATAACGATGCCATCGCGGTAGTCAAGGCCAGCGGTGCGAAGGGCGCGGGTGTGGGCTACGGCGCAGGCACAATTGACGACTCGGGCTACGGCATTCTGCCGTATATGTCCGCGTATCGGGAAAACCGGGTTTCGCTGGATATCAGGACCCTCGAAAACGACGTTGAAGTGAAAAATACCACCACCACCACCGTACCGCGCAGCGGTTCTGTCGTGCTGGTGAATTTTGAAACCGACGAAGGACGTTCGGTCGTTCTTGAGCTTAAGCGTAACGATAACGGCTTTATTCCACTGGGCGCTGACGTGCTGAATGAAAAAAATGAATCGGTGGGTTCCGTGGGCCAGGCCGGTCAGGCCTATGTTCGCGGCATCGAGAACAGCGGCGTGCTCCGCGTGGTCTGGAGCGGTGACAAGGACGGCTCCTGCACCGTGCGCTATCAGCTGAAACCCGATTTAGAGAAAGCCGGGCTCATTACCCTCCTCAATAACCAAACATGTGAAATGTAATCCGGGAAATTAAGAGAAATCATATGAAAAAGATGCTTCTCAGCCTGTCTGTCATTGTCATGACAGCGCTGACGCTTTCAGGGACGGCACACAGTACCGATCTTACGGTTAACTTTACCGCCAACCTTCGTGAAACGACCTGTGATATGAAGCTGGTTGGCGGCTCAGGTTCCAATACCGAGCAGACGCTTAAAATCGGAGACTCACAGGGCAAAATCCGTCTCGACCAGGTGCAGGCCGGTACAGCGACAGCTGAATTCAAGCTGGCCATCGTTGAATGTCCGTCCTCGCTGAGCGACCTGAAAACCACGGTGAAGGGTACGCAGAACACCGATCTGTTAACGGGCGTAAGTAACTCGAAAACGACCGCCAGCGGCGGTGCAGATTATGCAGCCGTCACCATTGCACGTGCATCCGCCCCGGACGCACCGTTCACCATTAACTCAACCAACGATGCTCAGCGTCTGGTCTGGTCCGCGGCGGAAATCACCAGCAAGGAAATCCCCCTGGTGGCGACCCTGAAAGAAACCCAAACCGGCAAAATGACCACAGGCGATTTCGAAGCCATAGTGACGTTTGAATTCAGCTACGAATGATTTGTGCAGATAACGGAGCACTCAAATGAAATTTAACTCAACTTTACTCGCCCTGTCCGTTGCTGCCCTTTTCGCTACCGGCACGGCAAATGCAGCGATTACAGGCACCCCCAGCGCCAGACTAACCGTCCAGTCAACCATCACCGCTGGCACCTGTACGGCGAAAGTGACCAATAGCGCGGGCGCGGATGCCACTGAGGTGAACTTTGGTGATGTGTATAAAGCTGACCTGGAAAACAAAAGTCGCGTAGAACCGCTGAAAATCTCATTTACTGGCTGTGCAGGCGTGAAAAAAGCCATGGTGTCTGCGGCGTCCGGTACAGGCGGCTCATGCTCAGGTAATAACCTGGACGGGGACGCTTATGCCGCGGGCCAGAACACCGCCTTTGAGCTCTGGTCTGGCGCGGTGGATTCCGGCCTTCAACTGAACTGTAAGACGCCCCCCGCAGCGCAGGCGGTTACCATCACCAGCGGCGTGGGTGAGTTCCCGATGAACTCCCGTATCGTGATCGCGAAGGATAAGACCATCGCTGATGTGGGTACAGGCTCGGTAACTGCGCCTGTGACCTTCACCGTAACCTATCAGTAATACAGGAATTGTCATGCAACAATTACCGATTCTCTTTCGCCAGCCCGGTCTTGTGTTGCTTGTCGGCCTGGCTGGTGGGCTTTTACCTGACGTAGGCCGGGCAAATTCAGGCCTGGATACGAACATTACCGCCAACATTGTTAATAGCAGTTGTAAGGTAACCGTTGATAATGGAGGAGAAATCTATCTCCCCACGGTTATACGTAGTTGGTTTTATAACGCTGATGGTAGCGATCGCTATGTTCCTGGAGATGATGCAGGCGGTACAACTTTTAAGATTCATGTCGATGACTGCTATGGTGAAAGCGGCAACCCTGCAAAGCTGAATTTCAGCTTCTCTCCTCAATCAGGGTTCTGGCCGGGACAAAACCAGGTATTTAAAAGCGATGATACTGCTGCAGGAACGGCGAGAAACGTCGGCGTGGTGATTTTTTCCGGAAAAAATAAAGCCAACGTATTAAATAACGACGGAACGTCAAAAGTCGTTTACGACGTGAGTGGTGAGGGTTCCGCATATATAACGGATTATGAATTCTACGTCAGATATCAAAACACAGGCGTTGTTACTGGCGGGACGGTGACCAGCAAAATACGCGTTGACGTCACTTATGAATAATAACCAGAACAGGAAATGGATGAGAATGTTCAAAGAATTCACACACAGCCCCCTTATTAACGGTGCTGCGAAGGTTGCTTTAACCGGCCTGCTTTTCTCTTTTTGCCAGTCAGGTTGGGCGGGAGAATGCCGAATGGGTGATGGCTATGGCGGTACAACAAAACTGGTCAACTCTGAATACTCGGGGGCAACAATTCGCTTACCCGATCAGGGGGCGTATATCAATGAAATCTTTACCGTTAACCTGACGCCGGGCATCCAGATAAATTGTAGTCCGGTTAAGGGGAATGACGGCTACAATCTGATGGCGCAAACCAGCCCTGAACTACTGGCAGGCAGCAAGTACAATGAGGGCATGTTTGCGACCAATATCCCCGGCATCTATTACAGCGTGAAGGTTAAAACGTCCGACACCGGAATCGGCGGCCTTTTTGGAACGAATACTACCGGCTGGTATACGACAGCAGCATGGGGGCCAAATACACCGCTGGACGGTAAGTGGCTTAATACGTACATATTTCTCTACGTCGGTTATGACTACCAGGGTAACCCAAACAGGGAAACCGTTATAAAACCAAGAGCGGGTACCCTGGGGAAAATGTCGATAGGCGATCCCGCGGACAGCAATAACCAGCCCTGGACATTTACAGTAGATGAGAACTCATTCCAGATCCCCGTCGTATTGCCTACCTGTGATATCGTTATGCTGGGTAACGGCACGCACACGGTGGATCTGGGAGATTATTTTGTTTCCGACATCAGATACAAGCGCGTCAAAGACGTGCCTTTTAGCATAAATTTCAACAACTGCACCAGCGTGGCACGATATACCACTAAGCTCACGACAACCAAACTGACGGGTATAGACCATGACCTTCTCGGCAATACGCTTTCAACAGGGGCACAAGGTGCGGGCGTGAAGATCTTGTATAACAACGGGAACTCGCAGCTTATTCCCAATGATGCGAACTCGTCGTATGACATGACGGAAACAGGCGTCCCCACGTCGACGCAGATAAACTTTGTGGCCCAACTGATCGCAGATGGCAGCATGATCACCCCCGGCGCGTTTAGCGCTTCCGGCGTGTTCACCATCTCCTACAATTAATCCTACCCCTGCGGCTGATTGCTGATCAGCCGCGACATCGTCTCCAGCGAATCCGTTCTTAAGATATAGAGGCGTTTCAGTAAGAACGGATTATCCCCCGGCTTGACCTTCCCTTTCACCGTCGTTACCGCCAGATGAAAACCGGCGTCGTTCGCTGCCTTGATCGCTTTATTGTCATAGCCGCCAAACGGGTAAGAAAGGTACAGCACGCGCGGGTTGAACTGCGACAGCGCACGGCGGGAACGTTCAAAATCGAACAGGATCACGTGATAGCTGCGGCTCAATAAAATCGGGTGTTTATACCCATCCACGCGATGCAGGAAGTGAGTGTGAGACTGAATGTCGAACACGTCCTGTATGCCCTTAATTTCCTGAACGCTCATAAACTGCAGCGATTTTGGGTCCCACTTCTGCGGATGACCTTTGATGCGTGACGAAATAATAAACGCCGTCGCGTTGAAGCCATATTCTTTCAAAATCGGGTAAGCGTAACGGCTCACCGACTTCAGCCCATCGTCAAACGTAATCACCACCGCCTTCGCAGGCAGGTTCATCTTGTTACGCACGTAGCCTTCCAGCTGGTACATCGTCAGCGTCGCGTATCCCTGATCGCGAAGCCAGGTCATCTGGTTGCTGAACGCACGTACGCTGGTGGTCGTGGAGGTATGGCGAAAACGGGTGTTTTCTTCGTCGCGCAGAATATGGTGGTAGGTGAGAACCGGGATGCCGTTATCTTCCTGCGCATCCAGGCTGCTGATCCACGCCAGGCGATTGCCAATGCGGATTTGATACCACGTCTGATTCAGACGGTCTTTGAGCTTATTCAGAATGGGGTAACGCAGGTTGGCACTAAGGGTGCCAAAGGGCGCACTTCCGCTACTGGGCGCGTTATAGACGGGCGTATCTTTCCAGGTGATGAGGTTTTGGTTACTGAGCGGCTTATTCAGATCCCCCAGACTGTCCTCTACACGCTGCTTTCCCTGCACGTTTTCAAGGTGCGCTTTATCAATAAACCCCGTGCCGAACCCGAAGCGAAATTCATAATAATCCGCCGCGGCGGGAAAGACCGCGAGGATCTGCCCGGCGCGCACATTGCCCACGTTAACCACGTCGTTACCCACCTGGGCCCAGATGGCTGCATCCTCAGTGGTTTGCATATAGTGAGCAGGGAGACCTTGCTGACTCACCAGGCTGGCAGACGCCCCACCGGACACCAGCAGCAAAAGGATAAAGATAACGCGCATGAACATAGGATATAAATCGACACGGAAAATCAGTCGCCATTGTAGCAAAAGCGACATCAATACCAATGTTTAATGTTTATACAGATCGTGAAGCAGAACGAAAGGCGGGTTCTTCTGCTGCTGGTGCCACAAGCTGCTCACCCCAGGCATGCCCTCCCCCACAATGGCGTGACGAAACTCCGCGCTGCTTAATGAGGCGCGAAGGGGATACATGGCTTCGAGTAAAGGCAGACTGATACCGGAGATCACTTCACAATTATCGTGCTTGTGGCTCAGCAACGCGGCGGCCCGATAAGGTGCAGCGCCTGATTTATCCGTCAGAAAAATTACCCCGTCGCCGGTGTCTGTTTCATGCAGCGCATCGCACATCATCCGGCTGAGCATGTTGGTGCTTAACCCACGCCAGTAATTAACCGCCCGGCATTGCACCAGCGGACCCAATCTGGCCTCAAGCTTGTCCAGCATTTCCTGCGCCTGTTCATCGTGGCAGGTGATAACCCATCCCAGCATAACTCTCTCCTTAGCAGGCAAGTAGTTTAGCGGAGTGAAGGTTAGCTTACGGTGATAACTGTCAAAGAAAGCGCCCGGCAAACAGAGCGTCGCCGGGCAAAAGGTTAGCTGCGAAGACCGCGACCGCGCTGAATCAGATACCAGCACAGCAGGTAGAACGCGACAATGAATACCCCCAGCACCGCCACCGTCGTAAACAGCGGTACATCGGTAATACCGAGGAAGCCAAAGCGGAAGCCGCTGATCATGTAGACGATCGGGTTCAGGTGCGACAGCGCCTGCCAGAAGGGCGGCAGCAGCGTCAGGGAGTAGAAAACCCCGCCGAGGTAGGTGAGCGGCGTCAGCACGAAGGTCGGGATCAGGCTGATGTCGTCAAACGTTTTGGCGAATACCGCGTTCAGCAGACCGGCCAGCGAGAACAGGATTGCCGTCAGAAGCAGCGTCAGCGCGACAAATAGCCAGGAGTGGACCTGGAACGGGACGAAGAACAGCGAAATCGCCGTCACCAGGATCCCCACGCACAAACCGCGCGCTACGCCGCCGCCCACGTACCCGGCGATAATCACATGCGTCGGCACGGGTGCCACCAGCAGCTCTTCAATATTGCGCTGAAATTTGGCGCTAAAGAACGACGACGCCACATTCGCGTAGGCGTTGGTGATCACCGCCATCATGATCAGACCCGGCACGATAAATTGCATATAGGTAAAACCGTGCATCTCACCAATCCGGGAACCAATCAGATTACCGAAGATGATGAAATAGAGCGTCATGGTGATCACCGGTGGCACCAGGGTTTGCACCCAGATACGCATAAAGCGGTTAATCTCTTTCGCCCAGATGCTTTTCAGCGCGACCCAATAAAGATGCGTCATGCCTTGTCTCCTTGTTTATCCTGCACCAGAGAGACAAACAGCTCTTCCAGTCGGTTCGCTTTGTTACGCATACTTAAAACCTGAATCCCCTGCGCGCTCAGCTGAGAGAACACGCTGTTGATCCCCTGCTCGCGCAGCACTTCCACTTCCAGCGTCGAGGTATCCACCAGACGATACTGGTACCCTTCCAGCTTCGGCAGCGGGCTTTTTGCCGCCAGGTCGAGGATAAAGGTTTCTGATTTCAGCTTGGAAAGCAGGTTTTTCATCGAGGTGTTTTCCACCAGCTCGCCGTGCTGAATGATGCCGATGTTGCGGCACAGCATTTCAGCCTCTTCCAGATAGTGGGTAGTCAGAATAATGGTGGTGCCTTTATCGTTCAGATCCTTCAGGAAGCCCCACATCGAGCGGCGCAGTTCGATATCCACACCCGCGGTCGGTTCATCGAGGATCAGCAGTTTTGGCTCATGCATCAGCGCACGGGCAATCATCAGGCGGCGTTTCATCCCGCCGGACAACATCCGCGCACGTTCGTTACGTTTTTCCCACAGGTCGAGCTGCTTCAGGTACTTTTCGCTGCGCTCCAGCGCCTCTTTGCGCTCAACGCCGTAATAACCCGCCTGGTTAACGACGATCTGCTGCACCGTCTCGAACGGGTTGAAGTTGAACTCCTGCGGTACCAGCCCCAGCTGGCGTTTGGCGTTAACCACATCTTTTTGCAGATCGTATCCGAACACGCTAACGCGGCCGGAGGTTTTGTTCACCAGCGAGCTGATGATCCCGATGGTGGTAGATTTCCCTGCCCCATTCGGCCCCAGAAGCGCGTAAAAATCCCCGGCCTCTACTTTAAGATCTATCCCGCGTAGCGCCTGAACGCCACCCGAATAGGTTTTTTTAAGCTGCTCAAGCTCCAGTGCAATTGCCATGAATTTAACTTACCTTCAGTTCTTACACACGTTGTGTGGTTTCATTAAAAGTCGGGTTACCCTATAGTAGCGCAACGCAATTACTTGGTTACAGGTCGCTAACCTCCATGAACGACATAGATACACTCATTAGCAACAATGCACTATGGTCAAAAATGCTGGTGGAGGAAGACCCCGGATTTTTTGGAAAACTCGCACAAGCCCAGAACCCGCGCTTTCTCTGGATTGGCTGTTCCGACAGCCGCGTGCCGGCGGAACGTCTGACTGGCCTTGAGCCAGGAGAACTGTTTGTTCACCGTAATGTCGCCAACCTGGTGATTCACACCGATCTCAACTGCCTGTCTGTGGTTCAGTATGCCGTTGACGTTCTGGAAGTCGAGCACATCATTATTTGTGGCCACTACGGCTGCGGCGGCGTGCAGGCGGCGGTTGAAAACCCGGAACTGGGATTGATTGATAACTGGCTGCTGCACATCCGCGATATCTGGTTCAAACATAGCTCACTGCTGGGCGAAATGCCGCAGGAGCGTCGCATGGACACCCTGTGCGAACTCAACGTGATGGAGCAGGTGTATAACCTTGGGCATTCGACCATCATGCAGTCAGCGTGGAAACGCGGGCAGAAGGTCTCTATCCACGGCTGGGCGTACGGTATTCACGATGGTCTGCTGCGCAATCTGGAAGTCACCGCCACCAACCGCGAAACGCTGGAACAGCGTTACCGCTCAGGAATTGCCAACCTCAAGCTTAAGCATGTGAACCACAAATAAGTGCACGTTAAAAAGCCGGGTGGCGCCGAGGTAAAAGCAAAACGGCAACCAGGTTGCCGTTTTTTGGGTTTGCTCCCTCTCCCTGTGGGAGAGGGCCGGGGTGAGGGCATCAGGCCGCACCCAACTCGTTTACTCGTCCAGTAATACCACTTTTCCCACATACGGCAGATGACGATAACGCTGTGCGTAGTCGATGCCGTAACCCACCACGAATTCGTCCGGAATGGAGAAACCGACAAACTCTACCGGGACCTGCACTTCGCGACGGTCAGGTTTATCCAGCAGCGTACAAATTGCCAGTGATTTCGGCTCGCGCAGGCTCAGGATCTCGCGCACTTTAGAGAGCGTGTTACCGGAGTCGATAATATCCTCCACGATCAACACGTCTTTGCCACGAATATCTTCATCCAGATCTTTCAGGATTTTCACATCACGGGTTGTGGACATGCCGCTGCCGTAGCTGGAGGCGGTCATAAAATCGACCTCGTGAGGCACCTGCACTTCACGGCACAGGTCCGCCATGAACATGAAAGAGCCACGCAACAGACCAACCAGCACCATTTCGCTGCCGCTGTCCTTGTAATGTTCGGTGATTTGACGACCCAGTTCGGCGATACGCGCTTTGATCTCGGCTTCCGGGATCATCACTTCAACAGTATGTTTCATATTACTAACCATATGATTTTAATGAAAATCTCTCAATGCAGATGAACTCACTTCAGGCATTGATACGCAAGCCAGCCATTATATCAGCAAATGGATAAGCCTGGCGTATGAGTTATAAAAAGCAAATATTGTGATTCCGATCACACTTGTTAATACCTATAATTAGTTGCTAGCAAATTATTAACAAAAACTGACGAGTACACTTTCTATGGCTGAAACACACTCTAAACAGCCGCGTCTACTGGTGACACTAACAGCGTTATTCGCCGCCTTCTGCGGCCTGTACCTGTTAATCGGTGGCGTCTGGCTGGTCGCGATCGGCGGCTCCTGGTACTACCCAATCGCGGGCCTGGTTATGCTTGGCGTAACCGTCCTGCTCTGGCGTAGAAAACAATCTGCACTGTGGCTGTATGCAGTTTTACTCCTCGCAACCATGATCTGGGGCGTCTGGGAAGTCGGCTTCGACTTCTGGGCACTGACGCCGCGCAGCGACATCCTGGTCTTCTTCGGTATCTGGCTGATCCTGCCGTTCGTCTGGCGTCGCCTGATTGTGCCATCCAGCGGAGCCGTTGCGGCACTGGTCGTGGCGCTGCTGATCAGCGGCGGTATCCTGACCTGGGCCGGCTTTAACGACCCGCAGGAGATCAACGGTACGCTGAACACGGAAGCCACCCCTGCTGCGGCCATTTCTCAGGTTGCGGATGGCGACTGGCCAGCCTACGGGCGTAACCAGGAAGGCCAACGCTACTCTCCACTCAAGCAGATCAACGCCGACAACGTTAAAAATCTGAAGGAAGCCTGGGTATTCCGCACCGGCGACCTGAAGATGCCAAACGATCCGGGCGAACTGACCAACGAAGTGACGCCAATTAAAGTGGGCAACATGCTCTACCTGTGTACGGCGCACCAGCGCCTGTTCGCGCTCGACGCGGCCACCGGTAAAGAGAAATGGCACTTCGATCCACAGCTGAACTCCAACCCGTCGTTCCAGCACGTTACCTGCCGCGGTGTCTCTTACCATGAAGCGCGTGCCGATAATGCCAGCCCGGAAGTCATTGCCGACTGTCCGCGCCGCATTATGCTGCCGGTCAACGATGGTCGTCTGTTCGCTATCAACGCAGAAACCGGCAAGCTGTGCGAAACCTTCGCCAACAAAGGTATCCTGAATCTGCAGACCAACATGCCGGACACCACGCCGGGTCTGTATGAACCGACTTCTCCGCCAATCATCACCGATAAAACCATCGTGATTGCCGGTTCGGTGACGGATAACTTCTCCACGCGTGAAACCTCGGGCGTGATCCGCGGCTTCGACGTGAATACCGGTAAACTGCTGTGGGCCTTCGACCCGGGCGCGAAAGATCCTAACGCGATTCCGTCAGACGAACACACGTTTACCTTCAACTCGCCAAACTCCTGGGCGCCTGCCGCGTATGACGCGAAGCTGGACCTGGTGTACCTGCCGATGGGTGTGACCACGCCAGATATCTGGGGCGGTAACCGTACGCCGGAGCAGGAGCGCTATGCGAGCGCCATCGTGGCGCTGAACGCGACGACCGGTAAGCTGGCATGGAGCTACCAGACCGTTCACCACGATCTGTGGGATATGGATATGCCGTCCCAGCCGACGCTGGCCGACATTACCGTTAACGGCAAAACCGTTCCGGTGATTTACGCTCCGGCCAAGACGGGCAACATCTTCGTGCTGGATCGCAGCAACGGCAAGCTGGTTGTGCCTGCGCCGGAAAAACCGGTTCCGCAGGGCGCGGCGAAAGGCGACTACGTCTCTAAAACGCAGCCGTTCTCTGACCTGAGCTTCCGTCCGAAGAAAGACCTGAGCGGGGCAGACATGTGGGGTGCCACCATGTTTGACCAGCTGGTATGCCGCGTGATGTTCCATCAGCTGCGCTATGAAGGCATCTTCACACCACCTTCTGAGCAGGGCACGCTGGTCTTCCCGGGTAACCTGGGGATGTTCGAATGGGGCGGTATTTCCGTCGACCCGAACCGTCAGGTTGCTATCGCCAACCCAATGGCGCTGCCGTTCGTTTCCCGCCTGATCCCACGCGGTCCGGGCAACCCAATGGAGCAGCCGAAAGATGCGAAAGGCAGCGGTACCGAAGCCGGTATCCAGCCGCAGTACGGCGTACCGTATGGCGTGACCCTGAACCCGTTCCTGTCACCGTTTGGTCTGCCGTGTAAACAGCCTGCCTGGGGTTACATCTCCGGTCTGGATCTGAAAACCAACCAGATTGTGTGGAAAAAACGTATTGGTACGCCACAGGACAGCATGCCGTTCCCGATGCCGGTTCCGGTGCCGTTCAATATGGGTATGCCAATGCTGGGTGGCCCAATCTCTACCGCCGGTAACGTGCTGTTCATCGCGGCAACCGCAGATAACTACCTGCGCGCGTACAACATGACCAACGGTGAGAAACTGTGGCAAGGCCGTCTGCCTGCGGGTGGACAGGCAACGCCGATGACCTATGAAGTGAATGGCAAGCAGTACGTTGTCATCTCTGCGGGTGGTCACGGTTCGTTTGGCACGAAGATGGGCGACTATATCGTCGCGTATGCGCTGCCTGACGACGCAAGGTAAAAGCAAAACGGCAACGAAAGTTGCCGTTTTTAGTGTCTGTTCCCTCTCCCCGTGGGAGAGGGTCAGGGTGAGGGCATCAGGCCGCACCAGCGAAAAGTAGGCCGGGTAAGGCGAAGCCGCCACCCGGCTTTTTTTATACGGTAAAACCGAGCATCATCCCCGTATCTTCATGCTCCAGCAGATGGCAATGCGCCATGTAGGCAAACTCCTTCGGCGCGTCGTGGTCAAACTTCACCAGCACCTCGCTCACGCCGCCCTCCACTCTCACGGTGTCCTTCCAGCCTGCGCGATGCGCATCCGGCGCGTTGCCGTTCTCAGAAAGAATGCGGAACTGCGTGCCGTGGATGTGGAACGGGTGCAGCATCATGTCGCCTTCGCCTGAAATCACCCAGCGCTCAAACTGCCCTTTTGTAGCGGCAAACATCGGCGTGTTCATATCAAACGATTTACCGTTGATCTTATTGGCGTTGTGGAAATCAAAGCCATGGCCGCCATGATCCATGCCGCCCATTTTGCCGTGGTCCATATTCATATGGCCCATCATCTGACCGTGATGCATTCCCGCCATTGCCTGATTGCCATACTTCTTCATCAGCGCCTGCATGCCCATCATGTCGAGCATCGGGTCCATGGAGAGCTGAAGCTTGCGTTGCGTGAGCCCGTCAAGCGACGGGAGTGCAGGCAGCGTGGTTAAAGTATCCGGCAGCGTGCCCGACGCGGTAACCAGTAACGGCTGAATGCGTAACACTGGATGCGGCTTATCAAATGGCGCAACCGCCATCCCCATCTGGCTGACCGGGAGGGTCACCAGGTCAAACGCCTTGCCGTCGCTGATATCCACCAGCACCTCAAAGCGCTCCCCCATGAGCATCGGCAGCGCATCCACTTTAACTGGCTCGGGCAGAAGCCCCCCGTCGCTGGCGACCACGTACAAAGGGCGTTTATCACTGGTCGCAAAATTAAGGGAACGCGCATTACAGCCGTTAAGCAGACGTAAACGCAGCCAGCCTTTTGGCGCGGCGTGCTGAGGGTAAATCGCACCGTTGGTCAGCAGCGTATCCCCGAACCAGCCGACCGCCGCGCTCATGACGTCCAGCTGGTAGTCAATCTGCCCGTCTGCGGTGAATTTTTTGTCCTGCACAATCACCGGCACATCATCGATGCCCCACTGTTTCGGCAGACGCAGCAGGCGGCTTTCATCGTCTTCAATCAGCACCAGCCCGGCCAGCCCCATCGCCACCTGATGGCCGGTTTTGCCATGCTGATGCGGATGGAACCAGCAGGTCGCCGCACGCTGCTCGGGCGTAAAAGTCACGCGACGTTTACCACCGGCCTTGATAATGCCCTGTGGTCCACCGTCGACTTCACCCGGCACTTCCAGCCCGTGCCAGTGGAGCGTCGTCTCTTCTGCGAGCGTGTTGTGGATATCCACCGTCACCGCTTTCCCTTTACGTAGCTGAAGCGCCGGACCGAGCAAATTGCCGTTATAGCCCCACGTCGTGGCGTTGTGCCCGCCAAAGGATGTTTGACCGGACTGAACAACGAGCTGGATACGGCTACGGGCGTCAGCGGTCAGTAAATCAGGGATGGGTAAGGCAGGTCTTTCAGCCGCGAAAACGGCGCGGCTCCAGAGTGGTAGTGCGCTGGCAGCCCCCAGCGCAACGGAATATTTTAAAAAATCACGACGTTGCATGTTCATTTCCTTATTTCCAGCAGGCGATCTTTTGAGCATAAACCCTCCCCTTACCGGAAGGTCAAGTCGGGCGGCAATAATAAAGATCGTCGCACTGGCATCAAGTATGCTAACGTTAATTTTCCGTGAAGAAGTGGTAGAAGCAATGAAGACGTTTTTCAGGACAATTTTGTTCGGTAGCCTGATGGCAATGTGTGCGAACAGCTATGCGCTCAGTGAAAATGAAGCGGAAGATATGGCCGACCTGACGGCGGTTTTTGTATTCCTGAAAAATGATTGTGGCTACCAGAATTTACCCAACGGGCAAATTCGCCGTGCGCTGGTCTTTTTCGCCCAGCAGAACCAATGGGATCTCAGCAACTACGACAGCTTTGACATGAAGGCGCTCGGTGAAGACAGTTACCGTGACTTGAGCGGTATTGGCATTCCCACGGCTAAAAAATGCAAAGCGCTGGCTCGCGATTCACTCAGCCTGCTCGCCTACGTGAAATAATCTTCCCGACGCCCCCTGTTCACCCTATAACCGTGCAACCATGGTTATAGTTAGCTATCATGTTTCGCTCATTTTTTATGAGTGTTACGGATGTTAACAAAGGAGGAGTCCGCGTATGGCCGACCACACGTTGTGGCATGAAACACTGCATGACCAGTTTGGTCAGTATTTTGCCGTTGATAACGTGCTCTATCATGAGAAAACCGATCACCAGGATCTCATCATCTTTGAGAATGCCGCTTTTGGCCGCGTCATGGCACTGGATGGCGTAGTACAAACGACCGAGCGTGACGAGTTTATCTATCACGAGATGATGACCCACGTTCCGCTGCTGGCGCACGGGCACGCGAAACACGTTCTGATTATCGGCGGTGGCGACGGCGCAATGCTGCGTGAAGTGTCCCGTCATCAATCGATTGAAACCATTACGATGGTCGAGATCGACGCGGGTGTGGTCTCTTTCTGCCGTCAGTACCTGCCCAACCACAATGCCGGTAGCTATGACGATCCGCGGTTTAACCTGGTGATTGACGACGGCGTTAACTTCGTTAACCAGACCTCGCAGACCTTTGACGTCATTATCTCCGACTGCACCGACCCTATCGGCCCGGGTGCATCGCTGTTTACCTCCTCGTTCTACGAAGGCTGTAAGCGCTGCCTGAACCCTGGCGGGATCTTTGTCGCACAAAACGGCGTCTGCTTCCTGCAGCAGGATGAAGCGCTCGACAGCCATCGCAAGCTCAGCACCTATTTTTCTGACGTCAGCTTCTATCAGGCGGCCATTCCTACCTATTACGGCGGGATCATGACCTTTGCCTGGGCGACGGATAACGACGTGCTGCGCCACCTCTCGACTGAAATTATTCAGGCCCGCTTCCATCAGGCTGGGCTCACATGCCGCTACTACAACCCGGCAATTCATACCGCCGCGTTTGCGCTGCCGCAGTACCTGCAAGACGCATTATCCACTAAGGGGGTGAGCTAATTGAAAAAGCTTAAACTGCATGGCTTTAACAACCTGACCAAAAGCCTGAGTTTTTGTATTTACGATATCTGCTATGCCAAAACAGCGGAAGAACGCGATGGTTACATCGCCTATATCGACGAACTCTACAACGCCAACCGTCTGACCGAGATCCTGACAGAAACCTGTTCAATCATTGGCGCCAACATCCTGAACATTGCGCGTCAGGATTACGAACCCCAGGGTGCCAGCGTGACCATTCTGGTCAGCGAAGAGCCGGTCGACCCGAAGCTTATCGACAAAACGGAGCATCCGGGCCCGCTGCCGGAAGTGGTCGTCGCGCACCTCGATAAAAGCCATATCTGCGTGCACACCTATCCGGAGAGCCACCCGGAAGGTGGGCTGTGTACTTTCCGGGCTGACATAGAAGTGTCGACCTGTGGCGTGATTTCCCCGCTGAACGCGCTGAACTATTTAATCCACCAGCTGGAATCGGACATCGTGACCATTGATTATCGCGTGCGCGGCTTTACCCGCGATATCAACGGGATGAAGCACTTCATCGACCATGAGATCAACTCCATCCAGAACTTTATGTCTGACGACATGAAGTCGCTGTATGACATGATGGATGTGAACGTGTATCAGGAAAACATCTTCCATACCAAGATGTTACTTAAGGAGTTTGACCTTAAGCACTACATGTTCCACACCCGACCAGAAGATTTGAGCGAAGACGAGCGCAAGGCCATTACCGACCTGCTCTGGAAAGAGATGCGCGAAATCTACTACGGCCGCAATATTCCTGCCGTGTAACACGCATGCAAACGGATAAAGAAGGAAAAGCGATGATTTTTCCTTCTTTATTATTTTGTTTGTTTCTTAAACCGGCGTTTGTGCCAGTATCATCGCCGCTTCCGTACGATTTCTGACACCCAGTTGACGAAACAAGGCATGGAGATGATTCTTAACCGTTCCTTCCGCAATCCCCAGCACACGACAAATTTGTTTATTACTGTGTCCCTGCACAACAAGATGCAGGATCTCGCGCTGCCGGGGTGAGAGTGTGCGCAAAGGGGGCGGGGAATTATGCATTCGTATTAATTTATGCTCACGCAGGCAACTATCCGGTAAATATATTCTCCCTTGCCGCACCCATTCGATCGCCTGCAATAACTCTTCCGACTCCATTTTCTTTGTCAAAATCCCGGCAGCGCCATTCTCCAAAAAATAAATCGGGTTTACATTATCCAGCCGTGAAAAGTTCATCAACACGAAAACATGATCCGCCTGTGATGTTAACTGCGTTAATAATGCTATTTTTTTCTCAATCTCGTAATCAGCATCCAGAATAATAATATCAGCCCGGTTTTTTATTAAACCTTTCCAGACCTCATCTTCGCTATGTGCTGCTGTGATATGTAGTGCGGGCGCAAGTTCAGCCCAACGGCATCGGATGCCATGAATGAACAGCGGCAATTCATCATAAATAAGTATATTCATTGTCGTCCCACTTAAATAATCGTTATCTTGTTAGCGGCACTTAAAAACCTCATACAGACCTCAACGCGAGAGCTGCTGTGCGATGAAAAGCAATAACACCAGATGAAATTTTCAATTGCAGGAGTAATGCCGGTTTAATTTATTAAGCACAGCCCGTCACATTTCGCCATGTAACTTTCGATACAGGCCATTCCATACAGACGGAATGATTTCTGAAAACATAACTTTACGCTCATAGATGCTTTATTCATCGATATCCATGATTAAGGGGCAGACATATTCTGCAACCACCAAAATATCGAGGAATGAATTATGCCAGATGCAAATGTTGATGCCGGATTTATAGGTTCAGTTATTAGTTCATTGCCGCTAGACAGTATGATTTCTGCGCCACTACAGGCAATGATTAAAGCCCAAACCCAGGCAGCAAAAAGTTATACCGATTTCTTATTAAGTGTCTGTATTAAGGACGGCAAGGCCGTTTCGGTACAGTTTGATTATGAGGAAACGCTCGTCGATGAGAAAGGCGTGACGACCGGTACGCAGACCAAAGTCATGCGTATTCCTCTGCTCGCGGCAGTCGTGCATCCCATCATCTGTATCGAAGAAGGGACTATCGACTTCGAGCTTGAGATCCATCAGAGCGCAGCCAGCAACGAAAGCAGCAGCCAGGAAGGCTCCCTGGAGGGCAAAATCGGCTGGGGTCCATTCTCCGTTAGCGTGAAGGGGAGTGTTAGCCATAAGTCAGAACAGACCCGCTCGACCGATACCCGAGCCAAATACTCCATCCACACCTCTGTAAAACGTCAGCCGATGCCGGAGGCGCTCAGCCGCGTGGTCGATTATCTGACAAATGCTGCCACCAAACCGGCACAACGCGCAGAAGATCAGCCAGCCACACTGCCTGCCACCAACAGTTCAGGTCTGATTACCCCAGCACCGGCCCCTGCCCCGGTCGCGCCGCCTCAAGGGGGTAATGGTTAACCCACACCACACATTCAAACGCATTTAATACCCCTGGCAGGTGCCCGGCTTACGGACACCTGCCTGAAGGAGAAAAAGCATGCCTGATTCACGTCGATTCTGGTTCAGCCGTAAATCGCCCGACGCTGTAACGCCTGAAACCAGTCCCGAAACCCCGACGGATAAACCGACAACGCTGTCATCAGAAGATCCACCGGACATAACGCCGTCCCATGCTCCCACAGGGGAAAGTGGCAACACCGGAGGCAATGACGGGGGAAATAACGGCGGTGCCGGTGGAGGCGATAACGGTACGCCGCCTCCTGCCGGCAACAAGGGCAACCACGCTATGGGCTTAGATACCCTGGTACAAGGGCTCCAGCACGCGGCTTTCAGTGCCAACCAGTATATGACCCATCAGTACATCGCCGTGCTCTCCCAGTTGTTTGAGCAGGCTCCGGACGGTAGCTACAAACCCGACTACGCCGAGCTTCAGCTGGATGATGAGCATCGTTTGAACGTGCCGCTGGTAACGCTTGCACCACCGCGCAATCTCTCGATGGAGAGAATGAAGATGCGCCTGACCGTTCGCGGTGATGCAACCGAATCCATAAGCACGCTAACGGGACAGGGAGAGCGTGGCCACTTCCTCGTCACCATGGCGCCCCAGCCCCATGAAGGTAAAACGGACACCCAAAACATTGATATTGAAATTGATTTTGTCGCTCAGGAGCCGCCAGAAGCGGTACTGCGCCTGCTTGATGAATTCATCCACCGTATGACTCCCGTCCCAGTAAAGGAGAAAAACCATGAGTGATGCTTTGAAAACAACGGGCAATGGCGGCATTGCCCTTATCAAACAGTATGAAGGCCTGCGTTTAACCACCTACAAAGATGCCGTCGGCATTCCAACCATCGGTTATGGCCATGTCGAAAACCCGATCCCACCAGGCGGCACGCGAACCATCACCGCTGAAGCCGCGGAGCAGATCCTTCGTGAGGACTTGCAGCGTTTTGAGCATGACGTCAACAGCATGCTGACGGTGGAAGTCACCCAGAACCAGTTCGATGCCCTGGTGAGCTTCGCCTTTAATCTGGGGCCAGCCAATCTGAAGAGTTCAACCCTGTTACGCAAAGTGAACAGCGGAGACTTCAACGGCGCAGCTGAAGAATTTCCGAAATGGAACCATGCCGGTGGCCAGGTTCTGGCGGGCCTGACTGCACGTCGGAACGCTGAAAAAAACCTGTTTTTATCCTGATCAATCACGAGGTGTAACATGACAATTCGAATTCTTTCCTGGTGTGCTGACTCCTTTACGCATGAGGCAGACGACCTGCGAGGTGCGGATGAAGATCTGCTGGCACACGCCAAAGAGCGGATGGAATTCCGCCTGAGTCAGGTCAGTGCTCAGCTCAAAACGGTACTGGAAACCGACTCCGGCAGCTGGGACCATACCTTTGTCACGCTTCCAGAATTCTTCTGGAATACCCGCTGGAGTAATGTGAACAGTGAAGATGACATCATGAAGCTCGGTGATTTCTACATGAGCAATGTCAGCGACTACGTTAACAGACTGATTGATGCCTTCCCTGCCCGTTCCGGGGATCCCTCCTCTGCCATCACCTTTCTGGCGGGAACCTGTGCCATCCTGTATCGAGACGATGACGAGAGTGAGGAGACGCCCTGCCACGACGCCGTTTTTCACGCCGTGAACTGGCTGCTGTGCGGGCAAAATACCCGTAGCGATAAATCCCTGACGATGTGGCCGAAACGCTACGTTTCCACGATTGATTTCTTTCCTCAGACGGACGGCCACGCGATCCCGGGGCATATTTCTGCCCAATTGCCGGATGGTCAGATCATTCATATCGGCGACAGCAGCGAAGTGTCGGCAGAATCATTGCATGGGATCGTTGTCACCGATTACTTCACCAATACTTATGCGGGCGATAAGCCGTTCAGCATTGATATCTGTCTGGATTACTTCACGCAGGGGAATGTTCGCCCGGCGGGCTGGGAGCAACGGATAGCGGAGCTGCAGAGCAAAAACAGCGACATTGATTTTCTGATCGCCTGCGGAATGCCGGTCAGCGATCCGCCGCAAAACCCGGGTGGGGTGAAATTCCTTGTACGTAACGACGGTATGCCAGTCGCGTCTCAATGCCAGGCGTGGTCGTTCAGCGCCGGGAGGGCAACGCCCGTTGCAGCGACCAACCCTACCGCTAATTTTGTGAGATTTTTACTGTAGCGTAAAACCCGCAGATTCCCTCCGGTACTCTCCGGAGGGAATTTCCGTTACTTCTGTTTCATAAACGCCCGGTACGCAGCTACCACCTGCAAAAAGTCCTCGACGCCGCACAGCGACAGGCTCTCTTCATTGTAGTAGCTCATCCCCTCTTCCATTTCATCACCCGAAAACTCCAGCTGGTTGGCGCGCACCATCACCTCTTCGCCATCCATCCACAGCGTGTATTCATGTCCGGCACGTTGCCAGGAGCGTTCACTGCCTTTTACCGTCTTCGCCGCCTGTTCAACTTCATCCAGCAGCGCGAGATCCTCTTTCACCTCTTCGTTAAACCAGTGGCCAACGGCTTCGTGCCCCATCGACATACGCACTTTCACCACTCCGGTGATGTCGCGCAGAAATTCGTAATCCATAGTATTTTCCTCTGCAAAGCCATTAGGGTAATTATCGCAGCAGAGAGGAAGAAAAAAAGCGGGAGAGGCGGGAGGAATGAAAATAAAAAGTGAGAGCAAGACCCAGCGGCCTGATGCCCTCACCCCGTCCCTCTCCCACGGGAGAGGGTGCAAACACTAAAAACCGTCTCAACAGAGACGGTTTTGCCGTTTATACCGCGGTCTGGAAGATAACCCCGTCAGCCTTCTCGGTGTACTGAGAGAGCTGGTCGAAGTTCAGATAGCGATAGGTGTCCACCGCCGTCTTATCTACCTGAGCCACAAAGGTCTGGTACTCTTCCGGCGTTGGCAGCTTGCCAATCAGCGCCGCAACCGCAGCCAGCTCCGCAGAAGCCAGGTAAACGTTCGCACCGGTACCTAAACGGTTCGGGAAGTTACGGGTAGAGGTGGAGACCACCGTCGCACCGTCCGCCACGCGCGCCTGGTTACCCATACACAGGGAACAACCTGGGATTTCGATACGCGCACCACTCTTACCAAACACGCTGTAGTAACCTTCTTCCGTCAGCTGTGCCGCATCCATACGGGTTGGCGGTGCCACCCACAGGCGGGTCGGCAGCTGGCCTTTATGGGTATCCAGCAGCTTACCGGCAGCACGGAAGTGACCGATGTTGGTCATGCAGGAGCCGATGAACACTTCGTCGATCTTATCGCCCTGCACATCAGAGAGCAGACGCGCATCGTCAGGATCGTTCGGCGCACACAGGATTGGCTCTTTGATATCCGCCAGATCGATGTCGATCACTGCCGCATACTCTGCGTCAGCGTCCGCTTCCAGCAGCTGCGGATCCGCCAGCCATTTCTCCATGCCCTGGATACGACGCTCCAGCGTACGACGGTCGCCGTAGCCTTCTGCAATCATCCACTTCAGCAGCACGATGTTGGAGGTCAGATACTCAATAATCGGCTCTTTGTTCAGCTTGATGGTACAGCCCGCCGCAGAACGCTCAGCGGAGGCATCGGTCAGCTCGAACGCCTGCTCCACTTTCAGATCCGGCAGACCTTCGATTTCCAGGATGCGGCCAGAGAAGATGTTTTTCTTCCCTTTCTTCTCAACGGTCAGCAGGCCCTGTTTAATCGCATACAGCGGGATCGCGTGAACCAGGTCGCGCAGGGTGATACCCGGCTGCATTTTACCTTTGAAGCGCACCAGCACTGATTCCGGCATATCCAGCGGCATCACACCGGTCGCAGCCGCAAATGCCACCAGACCGGAGCCCGCCGGGAAGGAGATACCGATAGGGAAACGGGTGTGGGAGTCACCACCGGTACCCACGGTATCCGGCAGCAGCATGCGGTTCAGCCAGGAGTGGATAACACCGTCACCTGGACGCAGGGAGACACCGCCACGGTTCATGATGAAGTCTGGCAGCGTGTGGTGTGTGGTCACGTCAACCGGCTTCGGATACGCCGCTGTGTGACAGAAGGACTGCATCACCAGATCAGAAGAGAAGCCCAGGCACGCCAGGTCTTTCAGTTCGTCACGGGTCATTGGGCCGGTGGTGTCCTGAGACCCCACGGAAGTCATTTTCGGCTCGCAGTATGCGCCAGGGCGAATACCCGCGACGCCGCACGCGCGACCCACCATTTTCTGCGCCAGCGAATAACCACGGTTGCTTTCCGCAACATCTTTCGCGTGACGGAACACGTCTGAGTGCGGCAGGCCCAGCGCTTCACGCGCTTTGGTGGTCAGGCCACGGCCGATGATCAGCGGGATACGGCCACCGGCACGCACTTCGTCGATCAGCACGTCGGTTTTCAGCTCGAAGCTTGCCAGCAGTTCGTTAGTGTCGTGGTTACGCACTTCGCCTTTATACGGGTAGACGTCAATCACGTCGCCCATGTTCAGGTTACTGACATCCACTTCAATTGGCAGCGCACCTGCATCTTCCATGGTGTTAAAGAAGATAGGGGCAATTTTGCCGCCGAGGCACAGGCCGCCGCCGCGCTTGTTAGGCACGTGCGGAATGTCGTCACCCATGAACCACAGTACGGAGTTGGTTGCGGACTTACGGGAAGAACCGGTACCCACAACATCACCCACATAGGCCAGCGGGAAACCTTTCTCCTGAAGCGCTTCGATCTGTTTGATCGGGCCGACGCTACCCGGCTGATCCGGCTCAATGCCTTCACGGGCGTTCTTCAGCATCGCCAGGGCGTGAAGAGGGATATCAGGACGAGACCACGCATCCGGCGCCGGAGAGAGGTCATCGGTGTTGGTTTCACCGGTCACTTTGAAGACGGTCACGGTAATTTTTTCTGCCAGGGCCGGACGGTTGAGGAACCATTCGGCGTCCGCCCAGGACTGCATCACCTGCTTCGCATAGACATTGCCCGCTTTGGCTTTTTCTTCGACATCGTAGAAGTTATCGAACATCAGCAGCGTTGAAGAGAGCGCTTTCGCGGCAATCGGTGCCAGCGTGTCGTTATCCAGCGCGTCAATCAGCGGATGAATGTTGTAACCACCCTGCATAGTGCCGAGCAGTTCAATGGCTTTTTCAGGAGTAACCAGTGGGGAGGTGGCTTCGCCTTTGGCGATAGCAGCAAGGAATCCGGCTTTTACGTAGGCAGCTTCATCTACGCCAGGCGGTACGCGGTTGATCAGCAGATCTAACAGGAATTCTTCTTCGCCCTTAGGCGGGTTCTTCAGCAGCTCGACGAGCGCGGCCATTTGGGTTGCATCTAACGGTTTGGGTACAATTCCCTCGGCGGCACGTTCTGCTACGTGCTTACGGTATTCTTCTAGCACGACGGTTCTCCTCGCTCTCATTGTCATATGCGGCGGGCGTTCTCTTCACGCTCCTGTGAGACAGCAGTTTGTAGGGTAAATGCCCGATACCGCGTCGGGCAGCATAGCAGGATTTCTGCACAGTGTTAATCTGTTTACAAAAAAGCAACATTAAAATATTTGCTGAATCGTTAAGCATGGTGTAGCGGGGAAACGAGACGAATTCGGGGTACAAAAAAACCGCCTCACAGCGGTTAATTTGTTGCCTTGCGGTGGTAGCACACCGGGTTGGCAGATTTGCGGCAACATCAACGTGAGAGATTGTGCATCACCGCCTGTTGGCTTGCAAGCCGCTATCGCGATTTTGCGTAGCGCCTTCCCATTTCGTATGAAAGCCCATGTAATTGCATTTTTTGCCTTCTTCAGATCCCTTGAACTGACTATTCTTCTCCGCGGCCTGCTCCGCTGGTGTAGCAACCAGTCACCGGGCCCGGGAGCAGTTCCGTAACCTACGCGGCAACATCAACTTGCCTGGTTCTGCCTTTCCCGGTGAAGAATGAACCCGCGTAGCCTGTACAGGAACGCATGCAATGGAGATGCGAATCACTGCGCTGATCGTTGCGATCGGTTTACTGCTTACCGCACTACACGGTGGCTGGAACATATCCGACATCACGGTGCTGTTCGTCGTCAACCTCGGCAACTAGCTGCTGGCCGCTCGCAAGAGCGGCCTTCTGAAACCCCGGCGGTTTTTCAACCATCCGATATAATTGTGTAATAAATATTCACACTCTTTGTCCGGACAAAATCGACGCTTCCCAAGAAAAGTCAAAACCGTAAAAGACGGGTGAATAATACTCACGCCAACCGTAACGCCTCACGGCACAGCGCTTGTCTCGTTGGAGTCACTATATGAAGTTGCCCTTTAAGCCACATCTGCTCGTCCTTCTGTGCAGTACCGGGCTGTTTGCCGCCTCTGGCGTGATGTTTGTCAAAAGCCGTGCATCAGAGCCTGTCGCTCCCGCGCCTGTCACCCAACAACAGGTGGCAACACCTGCGGCCCAACCCGCTCCCGTTGTCGCACCAGCTTACACGGCCGCGCAAATCGATCAGTGGGTCGCCCCGATTGCGCTCTATCCGGACGCGCTGCTGTCTCAAATTTTAATGGCATCGACCTATCCGGCCAACGTTATCCAGGCCGCGCAGTGGTCAAAAGATAACCCCAACATGCAGGGCGATGCCGCAATTCAGGCGGTGGCGAGCCAGCCGTGGGATCCCAGCGTGAAATCGCTGGTGGCGTTTCCTCAGTTAATGTCGCTGATGGGCGGAAATCCGCCGTGGGTACAAAACCTCGGCGATGCGTTTCTCGCGCAGCCGAAGGATGTGATGGATTCCGTTCAGCGCCTGCGCGCGCTGGCGCAGAAGACCGGCGCTTTACAAACCACGCCTCAGCAGACGGTCACCACCGTGACAAAACCGGCGCCAGCGAAAACCAGCACCACTGAAACAACGACAGCCACGACTTCCGCGCCCGCCCCAACGGTAATCAAAATTGAATCTGCCGATCCGCAGGTTGTTTATGTCCCTACCTATAACCCCAATACGGTTTACGGTACCTGGCCAAACACCGCGTATCCGCCAACCTATCTCCCGCCCTCGCCTGGCGAGCAATTTACCGACAGCCTGGTGAAAGGCTTAGGCTTTAGCCTGGGCGTGGCGACAACCTACGCCATCTTCAGCAATATCGACTGGGATGACGATGATGACTGGGATCATCACCATCATGACGATGACTGGGATCACGGCGGCTATAATCGCAACGGTGATAACAACATCAATATTAACGTTCAGAACTTTAATAAAATCAGTGGTCAGCGTCTGACGGACGCCAGCCGCACCTGGCAGCACAACCCGGCCTATCGGGAAGGTGTGCCCTACCCGACAAACCAGCTCAACACGCGCTTCCACTCCACCAACACGGCTACGGGGCTCAGCGCAACACAGCAAAAACCGGTTAGCCGCGATAGCCAGCGTCAGGCCGCCCTCAGCCAGATGGAGAAATCGACAGGCAAAACCTTCCCACAGACAGCGCACCCGGGGATTAAAGATGCACAGCGGCAGGCCTCAAGCGAACAGCTCAAGCAGATTTCTCAGCGCAGTAACTACCGTGGCTATGACACCAAACCTCAGACGGCGAAGCGGACAACCACACAGCAGCGCGAAAACCGCCAGACCGCAACGCAGCGACAGGAGAAACGAATCTCACAACCTGCGCAGCAACACGCGCTACAGCAGCGAACCAGTCAGCCCCGGGCGAATGCGCTGAGCGGTAACGACAGTCGCTCCGCCAACTGGCAAGCCCAGCAGCAGCGTGGTTCGCAAAGCAGACAACTGGCTGCCCGTCATCAGCCGCCGCGTCAGGCATCCGCCGGACGTGTTGAACACCGTGAATTCCGTCATCGTTAAGGGAGCAAACATGAAAAATAAACTTCTCTGTGGAATGGTGGTGTTCATGATGTCGGCGTCCGCGATGGCGCAGCAATCTTTCAGCACGCCAGAACAGGCAACAGATGCGCTGGCCAGCGCCATCAGCGAGCAAAACGAAAGTGCGATGAGCAATCTGCTCGGTGAAAACTGGCGCGACTTTCTGCCGCCTGAAGGGGTAGATCCTGATGCCGTTGCCCGCTTCCTGCGCGACTGGAAAGTCCGGCACAACACGGTCGTCGAGGGTAACACGGCACATCTTGCTGTCGGAGACAGCGGCTGGCAGCTTCCCATCCCGGTGGTTAAAACCGCTTCCGGCTGGCAATTTGACATGAAAGAAGGGGCCGAGGAGATCCTGACCCGCGAGATTGGGCGTAACGAGCTTGCCGCCATTGAAGCCTTACATGCCTATGTGGATGCCCAGCAGAACTATTTTGCGCTGAACCAGAAATACGCGCAGAAAATTGTCAGCGCGGACGGGAAAAAGGATGGTTTGTACTGGCCCGTCTCGCCAGGCGAAACGCCAAGCCCGCTTGGTCCGGCGTTCAGTCCGAAAGAGCCTGGGGCGGGATACCACGGCTATCGCTTCCGCATCCTGCCGGATAATAACGGTTTCGCGATGGTGGCCTGGCCGGTCAGCTATGGTCAAACCGGCGTGATGAGCTTCGTGATAAACCAGAGCGACAAGGTTTACCAGTCCGATCTCGGCCGCGATTCTGAGCAGAAAGTCCGGGCGATGACCGCGTATAGCCCGGATAAAACCTGGCAGCCCGTCGAACCCTGAGTAACGTCAACGGACCACGTTTTGTAGGCCGGGTAAGGCGAAGCCGCCACCCGGCTGTTTTACTTATAGAATATTTGCCACCGATTTCGCCAACTGCGCTTCCAGAACTGGTTTCGCTTCTTCGAATTTCAAATTGACCTTGTTAGCATTCGATACCACGCGGGTCTGATACTTCGCGCGATCGCCCTGCTCGCTGCTGGTTTGCAGCTTCACGCCGGACGTACCCTGACGCAGCGCCGCAATGTTATCGGTGGTGACTTTCGCTTTGCTACGCTCAGAGATCTGCAGGTCGGTAACCATGGTGTAGTTCACATCTTCTACCATCGCATCTGCCGCCATGCCAATTAGCCCAGCCGCCAGACCCACGCCCAGCGCGGCGCCAGAGGAGTTGCTGTTGTAGGCGGTAATACCGGCACCCAGAGCGGCCCCCACGGCGGCGCCTTCATAGCCGGTTTTCAGGTAGCCCTGAGACTCACGCAGGTCCATTTTGTCTGCTTTAAGGACGTTAGCCTGCACCCAGTAGTATGCGCTGTCAGGTGAGGACGTTACCTTATACCCTTTAGCGCTCAGATCGTTTGCCAGCAGCGTCTGGAGGTTGCTCATGTCTTTATCGGAGGTGTTTTTAACCTGGATGTAGACCGTTTTTTCACTGGAAGGCTCAAGCCAGATGGTCTCACTCATCTGGGTTTTCACTTCCAGGTTGCGTTTTTTCACGGCAGTCGTCATCGCGCCACATCCGGTCAGCGTCATGACTGACGCCAGTAAGCCAATTCCCACAACTTTCTTTAAAGACATGCGTTTTCCTTTTTTCGTGTAATTAAAAGTCCAGAACCCCTGAACAGCGCAGCCAGTAGCCACACAACGGTGAAAAAAGTATCGGCAGATGAAGAGGAATTTTTAGCGGAAATATCAACGAGATGACTACCAATTTGGGTAGTTTCAGGGCAAAAAAAACGCCTCCGGAGAGGCGTTTAGCAATCAAAAGAAACTTATTTCTTCTTCGCTTTCGCGTTTGGCAGGTCGGTGATGCTACCTTCAAACACTTCTGCCGCCAGGCCCACGGACTCGTGCAGAGTCGGGTGAGCGTGGATGGTCAGCGCGATGTCTTCCGCGTCGCAACCCATTTCGATCGCCAGACCGATTTCACCCAGCAGCTCGCCGCCGTTGGTCCCGACAATCGCACCACCGATCACGCGGTGAGTCTCTTTGTCGAAGATCAGTTTGGTCATACCGTCTGCGCAGTCGGAAGCGATAGCACGGCCAGAAGCAGCCCACGGGAAGGTGGCGGTTTCGTAGCTGATGCCTTTCTCTTTCGCTTCTTTCTCAGTCAGACCCACCCATGCCACTTCTGGCTCGGTGTACGCGATAGATGGGATCACTTTCGGATCGAAGTAGTGTTTCATGCCGGCGATAACTTCAGCGGCAACGTGACCTTCGTGAACACCTTTGTGCGCCAGCATTGGCTGACCGACGATATCGCCGATAGCAAAGATGTGCGGCACGTTAGTGCGCAGCTGTTTGTCAACGCGGATAAAGCCACGGTCGTCCACTTCCACGCCAGCTTTGCCCGCGTCGAGGTTTTTACCGTTCGGCACACGGCCGATAGCCACCAGCACGGCGTCGTAACGCTGTGGTTCGGATGGGGCTTTTTTGCCTTCCATGGAAACGTAAATACCGTCTTCTTTGGCTTCAACGGCAGTTACTTTGGTTTCCAGCATCAGGTTGAATTTCTTGCTGATACGTTTGGTGAAGACTTTAACGATGTCTTTGTCTGCAGCCGGGATAACCTGGTCGAACATTTCAACCACGTCAATGTCTGAACCCAGCGCATGGTACACGGTACCCATTTCCAGACCGATGATACCGCCGCCCATAACCAGAAGGCGCTTAGGAACAGTTTTCAGCTCCAGTGCATCGGTGGAATCCCACACGCGCGGATCTTCATGTGGAATGAATGGCAGTTCGATTGGGCGAGAACCTGCCGCGATGATCGCGTTGTCGAAGTTGATCACGGTTTTGCCGTTTTCGCCTTCCACTTCCAGGGTGTTCGCACCGGTGAATTTACCCAGACCGTTTACCACTTTCACTTTACGGCCTTTGGCCATACCCGCCAGACCGCCGGTCAGCTGAGTGATAACTTTCTCTTTCCAGGTACGAATTTTGTCGATATCGGTTTTCGGCTCGCCGAAGACGATACCGTGTTCAGCCAGCGCTTTGGCTTCTTCGATCACTTTCGCGACGTGCAGCAGCGCTTTAGAAGGGATACAGCCGACGTTCAGACAAACACCACCGAGGGTGTTGTAACGTTCTACGATGACGGTTTCCAGACCTAAATCCGCGGCGCGGAATGCTGCGGAATAACCTGCCGGGCCTGCCCCAAGTACTACGACCTGAGTTTTGATTTCTGTGCTCATCATGACCTCTTAATTTATACCCGTCGTCCACCGGGTCGTTCTATCCGCCCGCATTTTACAAAATTGTTAACAATTTTGAAACAACAAACGGCTCATGAATTTTTGCTTACGCCAGTAACCTCAAAAACAGCATGAGATTACCAGAAAAAAGCCGGCCGACTGGCCGGCTTTTCGATTACATCACCAGGCGGCGAATGTCGCTCAGCATGTTGTTGATGATGGTGATGAAACGCGCACCATCAGCACCGTCGATCACGCGGTGGTCGAAGGACAGAGAGATTGGCATCATCAGACGCGGCACAAACTCTTTACCATTCCACACCGGCTCCATCGCGGACTTGGACACACCGAGGATAGCCACTTCCGGCGCGTTCACAATCGGCGCGAAGTGGGTAGTGCCCAGGCCGCCGATGCTGGAGATAGTGAAGCAGCCGCCCTGCATTTCGCCGGCAGTCAGCTTACCATCACGCGCTTTTTTGGAGATGGTGGTCAGTTCACGGGACAGCTCAGTGATGCTCTTCTTGTTCACGTCCTTGAAGACCGGAACAACCAGACCATTTGGCGTATCAACCGCAACACCGATGTTGATGTATTTCTTCAGCGTCAGCTTCTGGCCGTCTTCAGACAGGGAGCTGTTGAAGCGTGGCATCTGCTCAAGTGCAGCGGCAACGGCTTTCATGATGAAGACCACTGGGGTGAATTTCACGTCCAGTTTACGCTTCTCAGCTTCGGCGTTCTGCTGTTTACGGAACGCTTCCAGATCGGTGATATCGGTTTTGTCGAAGTGCGTAACGTGCGGGATCATCACCCAGTTACGGCTCAGGTTAGCACCAGAGATTTTCTGGATACGGCCCAGTTCCACTTCTTCGATTTCGCCGAACTTGCTGAAGTCCACTTTCGGCCATGGCAGCATGCCCGGGATACCGCCGCCAGCGGCTGCAGCAGGTGCAGCTTCGGCACGTTTCACCGCGTCTTTCACGTAGGTCTGAACGTCTTCGCGCAGGATACGACCCTTACGGCCAGTCCCTTTCACTTTCGCCAGGTTCACACCGAACTCGCGCGCCAGGCGACGAATGAGCGGGGTGGCGTGGACATACGCGTCGTTTTCAGCGAACTCAGATTTTTCTGCTTTCGCAGCAGGTGCAGCAGCAGGTTTAGCAGCCTGAGCCGGTGCAGCAGCCGGTGCTGGAGCAGCAGCGGCTGCCGGAGCGGCGGCAGGCGCAGCGCCTTCCACTTCGAAGACCATGATCAGAGAGCCGGTAGACACTTTGTCGCCAGTGCTGATTTTGATCTCTTTAACGGTACCCGCGAACGGCGCAGGAACTTCCATGGAAGCTTTGTCGCCTTCAACGGTGATCAGTGACTGTTCAGCGGCAACTTTGTCGCCCACTTTCACCATCACTTCCGTCACTTCAACTTCGTCACCGCCGATGTCCGGTACGTTAACGTCTTTCGCGCCGCCAGCAGCAGCCGGTGCAGCGGCCGGAGCCGGTGCAGCAGCCTGAGCAGGCGCGGAAGCTGGTGCAGCACCCGCCACTTCGAAGACCATGATCAGGGAGCCAGTAGACACTTTGTCACCGGTGTTGATCTTGATCTCTTTAACGGTACCCGCGAACGGCGCAGGGACTTCCATAGAGGCTTTGTCACCTTCTACGGTGATCAGTGATTGCTCAGCCGCAACGGTGTCGCCCACTTTCACCAGGATTTCGGTGACTTCAACTTCGTCACCGCCGATGTCAGGCACGTTCACTTCTTTTGCTGCGGCGGCAGCTGCTGGAGCAGCAGCCGGAGCGGCTTCTTTCTTCTCTTCCTGCGCAGGTGCAGCTGCTGCTGCACCGTCGGCGGAATCGAAAATCATGATCAGTTTGCCGGTCTCGGTTTTATCGCCAACAGAGACTTTAATCTCTTTAACGATGCCAGCCTGAGGAGACGGGACTTCCATAGAGGCTTTGTCGCCTTCTACGGTGATCAGCGACTGTTCAGCTTCAACTTTGTCGCCCACTTTGACCAGGATCTCGGTGATTTCAACTTCATCAGCCCCGATGTCCGGTACATTGATTTCGATAGCCATTATTCTTTTACCTCTTACGCCAGACGCGGGTTAACTTTATCTGCATCGATGTTGAATTTGGTAATTGCGTCCGCAACCACTTTCTTATCGATTTCGCCACGTTTAGCCAGTTCGCCCAGTGCTGCTACAACCACGTAAGAAGCATCAACTTCGAAGTGGTGACGCAGGTTTTCGCGGCTGTCTGAACGACCGAAGCCGTCAGTACCCAGTACGCGATAATCATCAGCTGGAACGTAAGTACGAACCTGCTCAGCGAACAGTTTCATATAGTCAGTAGACGCCACCGCTGGCGCGTCATTCATCACCTGAGCGATGTACGGAACGCGTGGAGTTTCCATTGGGTGCAGCATGTTCCAGCGCTCACAATCCTGGCCATCACGAGCCAGTTCAGTGAAGGAGGTCACGCTGTACACGTCGGAACCGACACCGTAGTCCTTCGCCAGGATCTGTGCGGCTTCACGCACGTGACGCAGGATAGAGCCGGAGCCCAGCAGCTGAACTTTACCTTTGCTACCTTCAACAGTTTCGAGTTTGTAGATACCTTTACGGATACCTTCCTCGGCACCTGCTGGCATTGCCGGCATGTGGTAGTTTTCGTTCAGGGTGGTGATGTAGTAGTAAATGTTCTCTTGCGCTTCACCGTACATGCGCTGCAGACCGTCATGCATGATGACTGCCACTTCGTACGCGTAAGACGGGTCGTAAGAGATACAGTTAGGGATAGTCAGAGACTGAATGTGGCTGTGACCATCTTCGTGCTGCAGACCTTCACCGTTCAGGGTCGTACGACCAGAAGTACCACCGATCAGGAAGCCGCGAGCCTGCTGGTCGCCTGCCTGCCAGCACAGGTCACCGATACGCTGGAACCCGAACATGGAGTAGTAAATGTAGAACGGGATCATCGGCAGGTTGTTGGTGCTGTAAGAGGTCGCAGCAGCCAGCCAGGATGCGCCTGCACCCAGCTCGTTGATACCTTCCTGCAGGATCTGACCTTTCTCGTCTTCTTTATAGTAAGCAACCTGCTCACGGTCCTGCGGGGTGTACTGCTGGCCGTTCGGGCTATAGATACCGATCTGACGGAACAGACCTTCCATACCGAAAGTACGCGCTTCGTCGGCGATGATTGGCACCAGACGATCTTTGATCGACTTGTTCTTCAGCATCACGTTCAGGGCACGAACGAAAGCGATAGTGGTAGAGATCTCTTTGTTCTGCTCTTCGAGCAACTGAGAGAAGTCTTCCAGCGCTGGCAGTTCCAGTTTCTCGGTGAAGTTAGGCTGACGAGCTGGCAGGTAGCCTTTCAGCGCCTGACGACGTTCGTGCAGGTACTTGTGCTCTTCAGAACCTTCCGGGAAGGTGATGTAAGACAGGTTTTCTACCTGCTCATCGGTCACTGGAACGTTGAAACGGTCGCGGATATAACGCACGCCGTCCATGTTCATTTTCTTAACCTGGTGAGCGATGTTTTTACCTTCTGCGGTATCACCCATGCCGTAACCTTTGATGGTATGGGCCAGGATAACAGTCGCTTTACCTTTGGTCTCACGCGCTTTTTTCAGTGCCGCGTAGATTTTCTTCGGATCGTGACCACCACGGTTCAGCGCCCAGATCTGCTCATCAGTCCAGTCTGCAACCAGTGCGGCGGTTTCAGGATATTTACCGAAGAAGTGCTCACGCACGTAGGCACCGTCTTTGGATTTGAAGGTCTGGTAGTCACCGTCAACGGTTTCGTTCATCAGCTGGATCAGTTTACCGCTGGTGTCTTTACGCAGCAGTTCGTCCCAACGGGAACCCCACATGACTTTGATTACGTTCCAGCCAGCACCCGCGAAGATGCCTTCCAGTTCGTTGATGATCTTGCCGTTACCGGTTACCGGACCATCCAGACGCTGCAGGTTACAGTTGATGATAAAGCACAGGTTGTCCAGCTTCTCACGGGTTGCGATGGTGATCGCACCTTTAGATTCTGGCTCATCCATTTCGCCGTCGCCCAGGAAGGCGTAAACGGTCTGCTCAGAGGTGTCTTTCAGACCACGGTGTTCCAGATATTTCAGGAATTTAGCCTGATAGATCGCACCGATTGGACCCAGACCCATGGATACGGTCGGGAACTGCCAGAATTCAGGCATCAGTTTAGGGTGCGGGTAAGAAGACAGGCCTTTACCGTGAACTTCCTGACGGAAGTTGTTCATCTGCTCTTCAGTCAGACGACCTTCCAGGAATGCACGTGCATAGATGCCCGGAGAGATGTGGCCCTGGAAGTACACCAGATCGCCGCCGTCTTTCTCGTTCGCTGCACGGAAGAAGTGGTTAAAGCACACTTCGTAAACGGTCGCAGAAGACTGGAAGGACGCCATGTGGCCACCCAGCTCCAGATCTTTCTTGGACGCGCGCAGAACAGTCATGATGGCGTTCCAGCGGATAGCTGAACGGATACGACGTTCCAGATCCAGATTGCCCGGGTATTCCGGTTCGTCTTCAACGGCAATCGTGTTTACGTAGTTGCTAGCCCCTGCACCTGAAGCAACCTTCACGCCGCCTTTGCGGGCTTCAGAAAGCAACTGATCAATCAGATACTGAGCGCGCTCAACACCTTCTTCACGGATGACCGATTCGATCGCCTGTAGCCAGTCGCGAGTTTCGATCGGATCCACGTCATTTTGGAGACGTTCTGACATGGGGGTATTCCTTATCTATCTAATACGTTGATTTGTCTGGAACCTGTCCCATTGTGCTCTTCAGCAAGAACACAATAAGACAGGTTCTGCGTTTAGTTGCCGCGCTCTAAAAGTACCTGGCGCTTAATCCTTTCGTTGCTGTATGCGGCGTAATGAACGTTCGCGACGCGATTGTTCACGGCTGCGGTCCAGCAAGATTTCCTCAATGAAAGCCAGGTGACGGTGCGACGCTTCGCGCGCCTGCTCCGGTTCCCCGGCCATTATCGCCTCGAATATTCGGGTGCGATGGTTGCTTACCAGTGGGAGCATCTCCCGACGGGCATACAACAATTCAAAATTCTGACGAACGTTCTGGGCCAGCATCGGCTCCATGCAGCGTAGCAGATGGAGGAGCACCACATTGTGTGCCGCTTCGGTGACGGCGATTTGATACTGGACGACGGCGCTGGACTCGGCGTCTAAATCGCCGGACTGCTGTGCCCGTTCAATGGCCTGATGCAGCTCGCGGATACGCACGCGATCTTCATCAGTGCTGCGAAGGGCGGCGTAATAGGCCGCAATACCTTCCAGCGCGTGACGGGTCTCAAGCAGGTCAAACTGGGATTCTGGGTGGTCAGAGAGAAGTTCTACCAGCGGATCGCTGAAGCTCTGCCACAGGCTGTTTTGCACAAAGGTTCCGCCGCCCTGGCGACGAAGCAGCAAGCCCTTTGCTTCGAGGCGTTGAATCGCCTCACGCAGAGAGGGACGTGAAACGTCGAACTGTTTTGCCAGTTCGCGTTCTGGCGGAAGTTTCTCACCCGGGCGCAGAGTCCCTTCGAGGATTAAAAACTCCAGCTGCTGCTCAATCACATCAGATAGTTTTGGTTGGCGAATTTTGCTGTAGGCCATATTCCCTGTCTTACGCCTTTTTGCCCGGAGTCAATTGGTCTTACCAATTTATATTTCGTATCGCTAAAGTAACAAAGTATTCACCTTCTGTCCATATTGGTTTTGATTGAAATCAGTAAACCCTGCACATTTTAACAACCTTACAGAAATAACGTTTCAGAAATGTAACTTTGCACAAATGAGTTGATTACTCCCAAAGTGGGAGTTTTAACCATAATGAAACGAGGGTTTTTGCAATCTGAAGCGATTCAACAAGGCAAATTATGAAAATTCGCCCACTTAAGGCGCATTTCTATTCTATAGGTTGGGGTAAGAAGCGAGAGCGGAGTGATTTACAAATGCTTTCTTTTTATTCAACTCGTCATCAGCCCTTCATAAAGCAGGTGCATTCACAGGCACTTACCACTATTCTGGCGCTTACGGAAGTCATCTCCGCTTTTTTCGGTTCGTTTAACCGTAAAGAAATAAATACAGAATATGGATTTTCATAATTACACACGCACAGCGTGACATAACAACCACACACGAGGTTTCAAATGGAAGCTCAACAGCACGGCGATCAGCTAAAGCGCGGGCTAAAAAACCGCCATATTCAGCTCATCGCACTGGGCGGTGCTATTGGTACCGGCCTGTTTCTGGGCAGCGCATCCGTAATCCAGTCTGCCGGTCCGGGCATTATTTTGGGTTACGCGATTGCGGGTTTCATTGCTTTTCTGATCATGCGCCAGTTAGGTGAAATGGTTGTCGAGGAGCCGGTCGCTGGCTCCTTCAGCCACTTTGCCTATAAGTACTGGGGCAGCTTTGCCGGTTTCGCCTCCGGCTGGAACTACTGGGTACTGTACGTTCTGGTTGCCATGGCCGAGCTGACTGCCGTCGGGAAGTATATTCAGTTCTGGTATCCTGACATCCCAACCTGGGCTTCCGCTGCAGCCTTCTTCGTCATTATCAACGCCATTAACCTTACCAACGTAAAAGTGTTCGGCGAGATGGAGTTCTGGTTTGCCATCATCAAAGTGATCGCCGTCGTGGCGATGATTATCTTTGGCGGCTGGCTGCTGTTCAGCGGCAACGGTGGCCCACAGGCAACCGTGCGTAACCTCTGGGAACAGGGCGGCTTCCTGCCTCACGGCATGACCGGTCTGGTGATGATGATGGCCATCATTATGTTCTCTTTCGGCGGTCTGGAACTGGTGGGTATCACCGCCGCAGAAGCCGACAATCCTGAGCAGAGCATCCCGAAAGCGACGAATCAGGTTATCTACCGAATTCTGATCTTCTATGTGGGCTCGCTGGCGGTCCTGCTCTCCCTGCTGCCGTGGACGCGCGTCACTGCCGACACCAGTCCGTTTGTGCTGATTTTCCACGAACTGGGTGATACCGTCGTGGCGAACGCGCTCAATGTCGTGGTGCTGACCGCGGCGCTTTCCGTGTACAACAGCTGCGTATACTGCAACAGCCGTATGCTGTTCGGTCTGGCCCAGCAGGGCAATGCGCCGAAGATGCTGCTCAACGTTGATAAACGCGGCGTGCCGGTCAACACCATCATTGTTTCAGCCATCGTGACGGCGCTGTGCGTGCTGATTAACTACATGGCGCCGGAATCCGCATTTGGCCTGCTAATGGCACTGGTGGTCTCTGCACTGGTCATCAACTGGGCGATGATCAGCCTGGCGCACATCAAGTTCCGCCGCGCGAAACAGCAGCAGGGCGTGACGACGCGCTTCCCTGCCCTGCTCTATCCGCTGGGTAACTGGATCTGCCTGCTGTTTATGGCGGCCGTGCTGGTGATCATGCTGATCACGCCGGGTATGGCAATCTCCGTCTACCTGATCCCGGTCTGGATTGCCGTGCTGGGCGTTGGCTATCTCTTCAGCCAGAAAAGCCGCAAGGCCATGAAGGCCCACTAAGCCTCCTCCGCGGTACCTGCTTTTGCGGGTACCGCGCGTTGTTACCTCCCTCACACTTTCATCCCTACAGCGTTTTTATCCATATCACCGCCCTGATACTGCAACGCATATATTCGTTTGCCAGCAAATAATTCTCTCCATACCGAAACCCGGAGAGCAGTCTATGGATAACGCTAAACTGTCAGTAAAAGAAAAGATCGGCTATGGGATGGGCGATGCAGGTTGCAACATCATCTTTGGCGCCATCATGCTGTTTGTTAACTATTTTTATACCGACATATTTGGCCTCGCGCCTGCGCTGGTGGGGGTCTTACTGCTGTCGGTCCGTGTGATTGACGCCGTCACCGACCCTATCATGGGGGCAATTGCTGACCGCACCCGCAGTAAATATGGCCGTTTTCGTCCATGGCTGCTGTGGATTGCCTTCCCCTACGCGCTGTTCAGTATTCTGATGTTCACCACACCGGAGTGGAGCTATAACAGCAAAGTTATCTATGCGTTTGTCACCTACTTCCTGCTCTCATTAACCTATACGGCCATCAACATCCCTTACTGCTCGTTAGGAGGGGTGATCACCAACGATCCGAAAGAGCGTGTAGCCTGCCAGTCCTACCGCTTCGTGCTGGTCGGCATCGCCACGTTGCTGCTGTCATTGACGCTGCTGCCGATGGCCGACTGGTTTGGCGGGGATAACAAAGCCAAAGGCTACCAGATGGCAATGACCGTACTGGCGCTGATTGGCACCTGCATGTTCCTGTTCTGCTTCGCCACCGTGCGCGAGCGCGTGCGCCCGGCGGTGCAGACCCACGACGAGCTGAAAAACGACCTGAAAGACGTGTGGAAAAACGACCAGTGGGTGCGCATTCTGCTCCTGACGCTCTGCAACGTCTGCCCGGGCTTTATCCGCATGGCGGCCACCATGTATTACGTCACCTGGGTGATGGGCCAGAGCACCCACTTCGCCACCGTGTTTATCAGCCTGGGGGTTATCGGCATGATGCTTGGCAGCGTGCTGGCAAAAGTGCTGACCGACCGCTGGTGTAAACTGAAGGTCTTCTTCTGGACCAATATCGTGCTGGCGATATTTTCCTGCGCCTTCTATTTCTTCGACCCGAAAGCTACCGTCACCATCGTGGTGCTCTACGTTCTGCTGAACATCCTGCACCAGATCCCGTCTCCGCTGCACTGGTCGCTGATGGCTGACGTGGACGACTACGGCGAGTGGAAAACCGGGAAACGCATCACCGGGATCAGCTTCTCCGGCAACATTTTCTTCCTGAAACTGGGTCTGGCGATTGCCGGGGCAATGGTCGGTTTTCTGCTCTCCTGGTACGGTTACGACGCAGGCGCAAAAGCGCAAAGCGCGGAGGCCATTAACGGTATCGTACTGCTGTTTACCGTTATTCCTGGCGTTGGATACTTAATTACCGCGGGCGTTGTACGCCTGCTGAAAGTGGACCGCGAAACCATGAAGATGATCCAGTCCGATCTGGAAAAGCGCCGCGCCAACTACCGCGAGCTGAACGCTTATCAGGAACTCAAAGCCGCAGAGACAAAATAAGGAAAGTTGCATGCAAACCTGGCCAAACCCGTTTATTGAACAACGCGCCGACCCGTACATTTTACATCATGAGGGGGAATACTATTTTATTGCCTCCGTGCCGGAGTACGACAGGCTGGCTATCCGCCGTGCTGACTCGCTGGAGGGCTTGCGCAGCGCCGAAGAGATAGTGGTCTGGCGCAAACCCGACACCGGTCCAATGAGCCAGTTGATTTGGGCCCCAGAACTGCATCACATCGACGGGAAGTGGTACATCTATTTTGCCGCGACGCACACCCAGGCGCTTGATAGCCTCGGCATGTTCCAGCACCGAATGTTTGCGCTGGAGTGTACCGACAGCGATCCGCTCGCCGGTACGTGGGTCGAGAAGGGGCAAATAAAAACGCCATTCGACACTTTCGCCCTCGATGCCACCACCTTTGTCCATCAGGGGAAACGCTGGTATCTGTGGGCGCAAAAAGCGCCGGATATCGCCGGAAACTCCAACCTTTATCTGTGTGAAATGGAAAATCCGTGGACGCTGAAAGGCGAGCCGGTGATGCTCAGTAAACCTGAATATGACTGGGAATGCCGCGGATTTCTGGTTAACGAAGGTCCGGCGGTGCTGGTTCACGGTGACAAGCTGTTTATCAGCTACTCCGCTAGCGCCACCGATGAGAACTACTGCATGGGGTTATTGTGGATAGACCTGAATGCCGATCCGCAACAGCCGGCGAACTGGCACAAATCTGCGCGTCCGGTGTTCGTTACTAGCTACGAAAATCGTCAGTACGGCCCGGGCCACAACAGCTTTACGCAAACGCCGGAAGGGGAAGATGTGCTGGTGTATCACGCGCGGAATTACACCGAAATTGAGGGCGACCCGCTGTACGATCCGAATCGCCATACCCGACTGAAGCGTGTTCGTTGGGACGAAAGCGGGATGCCTGATTTCGGCATCCCGCCTGCGGATACGCTATAGGGTTTGCGGCGCGCTGGCTTACACCAGCGTGCCGTAAATGGTCAGCAGCGCCACCACCACCACCACCACAAACGACGTTTTCTTTGCCATTGAAACCGCCGCTTTTGGCGTTTCAATCTTGTCGGTATGCGGCTCTCGCGCCAGGGAAAACTGCGCCAGACGGGTTAACACCTGATACTGCGAGGTGTGCCGGTCGCCCAGAGACGCAAACCACGCTGGCAATGCTTTTTCACCGTGGCCAATGAGCGCGTACACCACACCCACCAGACGCACCGGCAGCCAGTCGAGCACATGCAGGATGGCATCAATGCCGGAGAGCAAACGTTCATGCGGTGTCAGATAACGGGCAAGCCAGGTCTGCCAGGCACGCAGGAACGCGTACCCCATCAGCAAGACGGGTCCCACCGGGCCGCCCACCACAAACCAGAACAGCGGCGCGAGGTAGTAACGGAAGTTAATCCACAGCAGCGCATTTTGCAGCTCGCGCAGGAACTCGCGCTCGTCGCAATCCGGCGGCACGCCGTGGATCATCGTCAGTTCGCTCGCCATGGCACCGCGCGCGTGGGCATCATCGCGGGAGGCCGCTTTAAGATATGCGTGGTAGTGCAAACGCACCTTGCCCGCACCAATGCACAGCACGCCAAGCAGGATCCACACCACCAGCAGCGGCACATTGAAAAAGAGTCCGTACAGCGCGCGCAGCAGCAGGAAGGTAATCACCATCACACCCGCCATCATCAGCAGCGTGCGCAGCATGGAAAAGTGCCTGATGCGGCGGAATAACACCTCCAGCCGGTGATCCAGATGCCAGTGCTCACCGAGCTTGAACAGACGTTCAGCGATGATAACCAGCAGCATGGTAAACAACGTCATGGTATCTCCTTATTCTGACGACGCGGTGAGCATGGCGCGAAAGCGGGGCCAGTCAAATGCCGGGCCAGGATCGGTTTTTCTCGCCGGAGCGATATCACTGTGTCCGGTAATGTTGTCGGCGATTGCCGGATAGAGTCCGATAAGCGTACGGGTCACAGCCGCTAACTGTTGATACTGTGAGTCGGTGTAGGGCGTAGTATCCGTGCCTTCCAGCTCGATCCCAATGGAGAAATCGTTGCACCGTTCGCGCCCGTGATACATCGACACCCCGGCATGCCAGGCGCGCTTATCAAAAGGAACATACTGAACCACCTCACCATCACGACGAATCAGACAGTGAGCCGACACGCGCAAATGCGCAATCTCAGCGAAGAAAGGATGGGCATTGGGATCTATCGTTCCCGTGAATAACGCATCGATCCACGGGCCGCCAAATTCACCCGGCGGGAGACTAATATTATGAACCACCAGCAGTGTGGGCTTTTCATCCTCCGGGCGGCAATCGTGGTGCGGCGAGGGTACACGCCGCGCATCCACCAGCCATCCGTTTTCTAACAACATGCTGGAACTCCTTCTGTATGGTGCAATGACTCGGTTCAGAGTAGCATGTTTCAATATTATGATTCGTTACCAATTTGGAGTTTTATCATGCCGCCTCGCCGCTATAACCCCGACCACCGACGTGAAGCACTTCTGGAACGTATTAATATGGATATTCCGGCAAGCGTTGCCCATGCGTTAAAAGAAGACCTTGGGGGTGACGTGAATGCCGATAAAGACATTACCGCACAATTATTGCCAAAAGAGACACGTTCCCACGCGGTCATTATTACCCGTGAAGAGGGCGTTTTTTGCGGCAAGCGTTGGGTTGAAGAGGTATTTACTCAACTAGCGGGCGATGATGTGCAGGTGACCTGGCACGTTGAAGATGGTGATGCGATTACAGCCAATCAGCCGCTGTTCGAGCTGGACGGTCCCTCGCGCGTCTTGCTGACCGGCGAACGCACCGCGCTCAATTTTGTACAAACGCTCTCTGGCGTCGCCAGCGAAGTGCGTCGCTATGTTGACCTCCTGGCCGGCACCCACACTCAGCTGCTGGATACCCGCAAAACGCTGCCAGGCCTGCGCACTGCGCTGAAATACGCGGTGCTCTGTGGCGGCGGCGCCAACCATCGACTGGGCTTATCCGATGCCTTCCTGATCAAAGAGAACCACATTATTGCGTCGGGTTCCGTGCGCCAGGCCGTTGAGAAAGCCTTCTGGCTGCACCCGGACGTCCCTGTTGAAGTGGAAGTCGAAAGCCTGGAAGAGCTGGAGCAGGCCGTTAAGGCCGGAGCCGATATCATCATGCTCGACAATTTCGAAACTGAGCAGATGCGCGAGGCAGTAAAACTGACTAACGGCCGCGCCCAGCTTGAAGTTTCCGGGAACGTCACGTTCGACACGATCCGTGAATTCGCCGAAACCGGTGTGGACTACATCTCCGTCGGCGCGCTGACCAAACACGTTCGCGCCCTTGACCTCTCCATGCGCTTCAAATAACAGGCTTCCCCTCTCCGCCCGGAGAGGGGAATTTCAGTCCTGCTCGCAAATCCGTTGTTCTTCCCTGCAACACTGCATGAATTCTCTGAAGCCCCTTTCCCGTTCCCTTTTTTGTCCCTCGTTTCTCTCCTTTCGCGCTGCCAGAGTAGCGCCACTTTGCATAAGGAGCAGATATGGACAGACAACAAGGATTCACACTCATTGAGCTGATGGTGGTCATTGGCATTATTGCGATTCTGAGCGCCATCGGGGTTCCCGCCTATCAGAACTACCTGCGTAAAGCCGCCCTCACCGATATGCTGCAAACCTTCATTCCCTATCGCACTGCCATTGAGCTTTGCGCGCTCGATCACGGTGGCGTGGAGAGCTGTGACGCAGGCAGTAACGGCATCCCTTCCCCGACGACGACGCGTTACGTCTCAGCAATGAACGTGGCAAAAGGGATCGTGACCTTGACGGGTCAGGAGAGTCTCAACGGACTGACGGTGACCATGACGCCACAGTGGAATAACGGCAACGGTATGACAGGCTGGACGCGTGACTGCAACATCAGTGCTGACAGCGAGCTTAAGCAGGCCTGTGAAGACGTCTTCCGCTTCGACAATAACTGAGGGGCGGACAATGAACACCGATCAACTCGTGGCACTTTGCCTTCGCCATCATGCTCTGCTGCTCACCAGCGACAGTGACATGGTCAGCATTGCCGTCGTGGGAAGCCCCGCACCTGAACTGATGGAAGCCCTGCGCTTCGCAACGCAGAAACGGATTGATATCGAGTGCTGGAGCGCTGAACGCATGGAAAAGCATCGGCAGTTAAGCGCGCAATCGCATCTGCCTAACGTTTCGCAGGCACATTCCGCGGTGGATATCCTCAACCACACGCTGCAACAGGCGATAAACCAGCGCGCCTCCGACATCCATATTGAACCGATGGAGCACGCGTGCCAGATTCGCTTACGTATCGATGGCGTACTTTGCCCGCAACCTCCGCTTTCCGCCGCGCTGGCAACGATGCTCAGCGCCCGGTTAAAAGTGCTGGGTAATCTGGATATTGCTGAACGCCGCTTACCGCAGGATGGTCAGTTTACCATTGAGCTGACAAACGAGCCGGTCTCGTTTCGTATCGCCACGCTTCCCTGCAACGGCGGTGAGAAAATTGTGCTGCGCCTGCTGCATCAGGTTCAGCAGGCTCTTGAACCGAAAGCACTCGGCATGAGCGCTGAGCAGCTGGCCTGTTTTACTGCTTCACTGCACCAGCCTCAGGGGCTGATTCTGGTTACCGGCCCCACAGGCAGCGGCAAAACCGTCACCCTCTATAGTGCGTTACAGGCGCTTAACACCCCTGACGTCAACATCTGCAGCGTAGAGGATCCCATTGAAATCCCGCTTGCGGGATTGAATCAGACGCAGATTAACCCGCGAGCGGGCCTGACATTTCAGAGCGTGCTAAGGGCGCTGCTGCGTCAGGATCCGGATATCATTATGGTTGGCGAAATTCGTGATGGCGAAACGGCAGAGATCGCTATTAATGCCGCGCAGACCGGGCACCTGGTATTGTCGACGCTGCATACCAACTCGACAACGGAAACCCTGATTCGCCTGGAGCAGATGGGCGTCGCGCGCTGGATGATCTCTTCCGCACTCTCTATGGTGATCGCCCAACGGCTGGTTCGGCGTCTTTGTCCACATTGCCGACAGCAAAACGGGGAGCATTCGGGCTTACCCCGCCCGGTTTGGCCGCGACCACTTCCCCGCTGGCAACCCACAGGCTGCGATCGTTGCTATCACGGTTTTTACGGCCGGGTGGCGATTTTTGAAGTACTGGCAATCGACAACCCTCTGCGTCAGGCAATTGCCAGCGGGGCAGGCACCGAGGTGATAGAAGCCAGTGCCCGGCAGGCAGGGTTAATCTCGCTGTTTGAACACGGCTGTATGGCCATTGAGCAAGGGCTAACCACGCTCGAAGAATTATTGCGTGTTTTGGGTATGCCCGATGGCCACTAATCACCTCTGGCGCTGGCGAGCCCTCTCCACAGAAGGAGAACCCCGAAGCGGGACACTCTGGGCCACAGACCGCAACGCGGCCTTCACCAGACTAATGCGGAACGACCTGCATCCTCTGGCCCTCTCCCGATGCCCTCAGAGACACCGCTGGCGTCCTCATCACTGCTACGAGATGTTTCGCCAGCTCGCCACGCTGCTGCAGGCCGGACTAACGCTTGCGCATAGCCTGCAAATGCTGGCTGACCAGCATCCATCAGAACCGTGGCGGGCACTGCTGCAAAGCGTTGCCGATGAACTCAGTGAAGGGTGCCCTTTTTCTGAGGCGCTCAGGCGGTGGCCCACGGTCTTTACCCCATTGCATATCTCAATGGTAAAAACGGGTGAGCTGACAGGGAAGCTGGAAGAGTGCTGTCGCCAGCTCGCCCAGCAACAAAAAGCGCAGCAGCAGCTCGGTCAGAAAGTGAAAAAAGCGCTGCGCTACCCGGCGATCATCCTGACGCTGGCGGTACTCGTCGTACTCGCCATGGTCACCCTGGTGTTGCCCGAGTTCGCCGCAATCTACAAAACGTTTAACACTCCCCTTCCGGCGCTGACGCGGATGGTGATGGGTATATCCGCGTTTATGCAGTCCTACGCTCTCGCACTGTTCGCGGTGCTGCTTGTTCCGTTAACCGCAGCCTGGACTCTGCGTCACACGCCTCGCTGGCAGCGATTTCTTCTGCATCTACCTGTAATGGGGGCGCTGGCGAAAGGGCAAAAGCTGGGGCAGATCTTCACCGTACTGTCGCTCACGCAGCAGGCAGGCATTGCCTTTTTACAGGGGCTTGAGAGCGCAGAAGAGACCGTCGAAAGCCGCTACTGGCAAGGGATCCTTCGCAGAATACGCGAAGATATTGAAAAAGGGCTTCCCGTCTGGTCATCCTTTCAGAAAGCGGCAATGTTTACCCCGCTCTGTATTCAGCTTTTACGAACGGGCGAAATGTCAGGTTCACTGGACATCATGCTGGCAAACCTTGCTCGTCATCATACGGAGCAAACTTTTCAGTTGGCCGACAATCTGGCAGCACTCCTGGAGCCGTTACTACTGGTTGTCACGGGGGTCATCATCGGCACGCTAGTGGTGGCAATGTATTTGCCCATTTTCCATTTGGGGGATGCGATGAGCGCGGGATAGCCAATAGCTGGCGCACGGACATGCGCCAGCGAAAGCCATTACAGGCTATTGAAAACGCGGTTTTCCTGCTCCTGAACGCGAATAAACGTCGTACGTTTCGTCAGCTCTTTCAGACGGGAGGCACCCACGTAGGTACAGGCTGAGCGCAGGCCGCCCAGGATGTCGCGCGCGGTGTTTTCAACCGGGCCACGCAGAGGCAGCTTCACGGTTTTGCCTTCTGCCGCACGGTATTTTGCCACACCACCAACGTGACGGGTCATTGCAGACTCAGAGCTCATACCGTAGAACAGCATGAATTTCTCACCGTTTTCTTCCACCACGGTGCCGCCGCTCTCTTCATGACCGGCCAGCATACCGCCGAGCATCACGAAGTCTGCGCCGCCGCCAAACGCCTTCGCCACATCGCCCGGCATGGTGCAACCGCCGTCACTGATGATCTGGCCGCCTAGGCCATGCGCCGCATCGGCACATTCGATAACGGCGGACAGCTGCGGATACCCAACGCCGGTTTTGACGCGCGTGGTGCATACGGAGCCCGGGCCAATGCCCACTTTCACGATGTCGGCACCGGAGAGGATCAGCTCTTCACACATTTCACCGGTCACCACGTTGCCCGCGATGATGGTTTTCGTTGGCCAGGCCTCACGCGCCTTGCTGACGAACTGCACGAAATGCTCGGAGTAACCGTTCGCCACATCAATACACACAAAATTGAGCGCCGGGTTCGCATTCAGGATCTGTTTGGTCTTCTCGAAATCGGCATCAGAGGTGCCGGTGGAGACCATCACATGCTTCACCACATCCGCAGAGGCGGATGCAACAAACGCATTCCACTCTTCCAGGCTGTAGTGTTTGTGCACTGCGGTGAGAATATCGAACTGCGCCAGGGCGGTTGCCATCCCGAAGGTGCCCACCGTATCCATATTGGCGGCAATAATCGGCACGCCAGACCAGGTCTGACCGGAATGTTTAAAGGTGAAGTGACGTTCGAGTTCAACGTCTGAGCGACTTTTCAGTGTAGAGCGTTTAGGGCGGATAAGAACGTCTTTGAAACCTAACTTCAGATCTTCTTCGATACGCATGTGCGGATTCCTGGGGTTAGAGGCAAATATGTTAAAAGCACAACTCCAGTGACGCTATCATACGCACTAATACCTGCTCCGCAAGACTGCGAAATTCTCTTTTTTTACGCTACAATCCTATAAATTTACCTGGTAAAAAGCCGGTAAACAGGGCTAAACAGTGGCTGAAGCACGTTTGAAATTTAACCAACTGATTTTAATAATGAATAATTCCCAGGATTTGATTTAATGGGGTATATCGTCGCATTAACCGGCGGCATCGGTAGTGGCAAAAGTACCGTTGCGGACGCATTTTCTCGTCTGGGTATCACGATTATTGATGCCGATATCATTGCCCGTCAGGTGGTAGAGCCCAATACACCCGCGCTAAAAGCCATCGAAAACCATTTTGGTCCGGCAATTATCAGTGCAGATGGCACGCTAAATCGCCGCAAGCTACGCGAATGCATTTTTTCCGATTCTGCGGAAAAACTCTGGCTTAATGCCCTGCTCCACCCCATTATCCACCAGGAAACTCAGCGTCAAATTGCCGCAGCCCGCTCGCCGTATGTTCTGTGGGTGGTTCCGCTGCTGGTAGAGAATCAGCTGCACAATAAAGCCGATCGGGTGCTGGTCATTGATGTCTCGCCTGAAACGCAAATCCAGCGCACCGTGACGCGCGATCGTGTCTCGCGCGAACAGGCTGAACAAATTCTTGCCGCTCAGGCCACGCGCGCTCAGCGCCTTGCCGTTGCGGATGATGTTATTGATAATAACGGCGCACCAGATGCCATTGCATCGGATGTTGCCCGCCTGCATGCGCAGTATTTGGCGTTCGCCGCGCAGGCCGTTGCACAGGAAAAACCATAATGTCGACCCACATCCTTTTTGAGCATCCGCTCAACGAAAAAATGCGTACCTGGCTGCGTATCGAATTTCTGATTCAACAACTTTCACAACATTTGCCCGTCAGCGATCATGCCACTGCGTTGCACTTCTTCCGCAATGTGGGGGATCTGCTGGATGTCATTGAGCGGGGCGACGTCCGCACAGAGCTTCTGAAAGAACTGGAGCGCCAGCAGCGTAAATTACAGGCCTGGGCCGAAGTGCCGGGCGTGGATCAGAGCCGCATTGATTCACTTCGTCAGCAGCTTAAAAACAGCAGCAGTACGCTGATGGCCGCACCTCGTGTCGGGCAATTTTTGCGAGAAGATCGCCTGATCGGCCTGGTGCGCCAGCGCCTGAGTATTCCTGGTGGCTGCTGTAGTTTCGACCTGCCAACGCTGCATATGTGGCTGCATATGCCGCAAGCACAGCGTGATGCGCAGGTGAACAGCTGGCTGGAAAGTCTCGCCCCCATGCACCAGACGCTGTCGCTAATTCTCGACCTCATCCGTAACTCGGCGCCGTTCCGCAAGCAAACCAGCCTGAACGGTTTCTATCAGGATAACGGCGATGATGCCGATCTTCTGCGTCTGAATTTATCGCTCGGCGAGCAGCTTTACCCACAGATTTCCGGGCATAAGAGTCGTTTTGCGATCCGCTTTATGCCTCTGGACAGCGAGAATGGCACCGTGCCGGAACGCCTCGATTTTGAACTGGCCTGTTGTTAAGGAGTGCCGATGTCTGAAGTGACCACCGTAAACTGCCCCACCTGCGGTAAAACCGTTGTATGGGGCGAAATGAGTCCGTTCCGTCCATTCTGCTGCAAGCGCTGTCAGTTAATTGACCTTGGAGAATGGGCGGCGGAAGAGAAACGCATTCCGAGCAAAGGCGATCTCTCGGACAGCGATGACTGGAGTGAAGAGCAGCAATAGCTTTAAAGCCTGCTGGCGCTTCGCTTAGCAGGCCTACAGGTCGTCCGTCAGTCGGGATATGACGGGCGCATTTGCCGGTGGGAATTTATCGGCATCACTGGCCTGAAGCTCCACCCAGTTACCGGGTTGCCCCTCTTTTCCCCAGGGGTCGCCTTCCCAGTTTTCGACCAGCCAGAACCAAAGCGTGATGTGCCTGTCCGGAAACTGGTATTCGAGCTTATCGAACAGCGTTGCGCCAACTGGCGTAATCCCTACCTCTTCCTGAAGCTCACGCACCAGCGCCTCTTCCGGCGTCTCCCCTGATTCAATTTTTCCACCGGGAAACTCCCATTTGTTCGCCATATGGGCATCGGCAGCGCGCTGGGTAATGAAGATCTGGTTTTGCGGGTTGCGAATAATCCCGACGGCAATTTGCAGTATTTTCATATTGTCACTTCCATAAAAAAGGCGCAGATATCTGCGCCTTTTCATTGTCTTATGGACTTAGCTCAGACGGCCGTGGCAGGCCTTATATTTTTTACCGGAACCACACGGGCACGGATCGTTACGACCCACTTTACGATCGCCAGTCTGCGCGGCGATCGCCGCTGCAGCTTCGCTCTCGTCAGTCTGGTGGCTCAGCTGTTGCATCTGCGCCAGACGCTCAGCTTCTTCACGACGCTGTTGTTCCATCGCTTCCACTTCTTCCGGCATACGTACCTGAACTTTGCTCAGGGTGCTGATCACTTCATACTTCAGCGACTCCAGCATAGACGCAAACATGGAGAAGGATTCACGCTTGTACTCCTGCTTCGGATCTTTCTGCGCATAGCCACGCAGGTGAATACCCTGACGCAGGTAGTCCATTGCCGCCAGGTGCTCTTTCCACAGGGAGTCCAGCGTCTGCAGCATCACACCTTTTTCGAAGTGACGCATCATCTCAGCGCCAACCACTTCTTCCTTACGCTTATAAACGTCCAGCGCGGTTTCAAAGATACGTTCGCGCAGCGTCTCTTCGTGCAGCTCAGGCTCTTTGTCCAGCCACTCTTTGATAGGCAGATCGAGGTCAAAGTCGTTCTTTAGACGTTCCTGCAGGCCTTCGATATCCCACATCTCTTCCAGAGACTGCGGTGGAATATGCCCGTCAATGGTCGCTTTGAACACATCTTCGCGAATGCTGTTGATGGTTTCGCTCACGTCGGACACGTCCAGCAGTTCGTTACGCTGGGTGTAGATCGCACGACGCTGATCGTTCGCGACGTCATCATACTCCAGCAGCTGCTTACGAATATCAAAGTTGCGGCTTTCCACTTTACGCTGCGCGTTGGCAATCGCTTTGGTGACCCACGGGTGCTCGATGGCTTCGCCTGGTTTCATGCCAAGTTTACGCATCATGCCGGACACGCGGTCGGAGGCGAAAATACGCATCAGCGCATCTTCCATAGACAGGTAGAAGCGAGAAGAACCGGCATCCCCCTGACGGCCCGCACGGCCACGCAGCTGGTTGTCGATACGACGAGATTCGTGACGCTCGGTACCAATAATGTGCAAACCACCGGAAGCCAGAACCGCGTCGTGACGTACCTGCCAGTCGGCTTTGATTTGTGCAATCTGTTCTGGCGTTGGGTTTTCCAGCTCAGCAACCTCAGCCTGCCAGCTACCGCCCAGCATAATATCGGTACCACGACCCGCCATGTTGGTAGCGATGGTCACGGCAGCCGGATAACCCGCCTGAGCAACGATATCCGCTTCTTTAGCATGGAACTTGGCGTTCAGAACGTTGTGTTTAATGCCTGCTTTCGTCAGCTCATTGGAAACCACTTCAGATTTCTCGATGGAGATGGTCCCCACCAGAACCGGCTGCCCATTGGCAGTACGGTCGCGAATATCTTCGATGATTGCCTGAATTTTTTCCGCTTCGGTCATGTACACCAGGTCCGGCATATCCTTACGGATCATTGGACGGTTGGTTGGAACGACAACGGTATCCAGCTTGTAGATGGAGCTGAATTCAAACGCTTCGGTATCAGCAGTACCGGTCATGCCCGCCAGCTTCTCGTACAGACGGAAGTAGTTCTGGAAGGTGATGGACGCCAGGGTCTGGTTTTCATTCTGAATATCCACACCTTCTTTGGCTTCCACAGCCTGGTGCAGGCCGTCAGACCAGCGACGTCCCTGCATGGTACGGCCGGTGTGTTCATCGACGATGATGACTTCGCCGTCTTTCACAATGTAGTCGACGTCACGGGTGAACAGCGCGTGGGCGCGCAGTGCAGCCGTTACGTGGTGCATCAGCATGATGTTGCTCGGAGAGTACAGGGACTCCCCCTCTTCCATAATGCCTTCAGCGACCAGCAGCTCTTCAATTTTCACCAGACCGCGCTCGGTCAGGTTCACCTGGCGCGCTTTTTCATCAACGGAGAAGTGACCTTCACCCTGGAAGGTGTCGGAGTCTTCTTTCTCCTGACGCAGCAGGTGCGGAATGATTTTGTCGACTTTGCGGTACATCTCAGAGCTGTCTTCGGCAGGGCCGGAGATGATCAGCGGGGTACGCGCTTCATCGATCAGGATGGAGTCCACCTCATCCACCAGCGCGTAGTGCAGTTTACGCTGGACGCGCTCTTCAGGGCTGAAGGCCATGTTGTCACGCAGGTAGTCGAAGCCGTATTCGTTGTTGGTGCCGTAGGTGATGTCCGCGTTATACGCTTCACGCTTGGCTGGCGCAGGCAGGCCGGACATGTTGATGCCGACCGTCATGCCGAGGAATTCGAACAGTGGACGGTTGTTTTCGGCGTCACGCTGGGCCAGATAGTCGTTGACGGTAACCACGTGAACGCCTTTACCGGTCAGCGCGTTCAGGTAAGCCGGCAGCGTTGCGGTCAGGGTTTTACCTTCACCAGTACGCATTTCCGCGATGCAGCGCTCGTTAAGCACCATACCACCCAGCAGCTGAACGTCGAAGTGACGCATGCCAAACACACGTTTACTCGCTTCACGCACTACGGCGAAGGCTTCCGGGATCAGGCTTTCTAAGGTTTCCCCTTTTTCCAGACGCGCGCGGAATTCCACGGTTTTTGCTTTCAGCTCGTCATCGGAGAGCTTCTCCATCGCCGGTTCCATACCGTTGATGACAGCGACAGCTTTGCGCATACGGCGCAGTGTACGATCGTTACGACTACCAAAAACTTTAGTTAATAATTTGATTAGCATAATAAATTCTCAAACGCCCCATCGTGGGCAGATAAATTAAGGTATTGAAAAAGTTAATTTAGCTGAGGCGTTGCGGCCCGGCGCGGATGCCGTGGGCCTGGCTAATCCAGGTTGATACAGAGAATGAGACTGGCGGAGCGAGCACAGTTTGCGCCGTCTGGCGAACCATAACCGGCGGCTGGCCGTCCTGCGTGAGCAACGCGTTGAGCGTATCCAGCAGGGCAAGGTGCTGTGCCTGTACCGGCAACGTCTCTTCGGCAACAGGCATTGTCTGCGGCGCCATCGCAAATGACAGATGACGAATGACCGTGCGGATAGCGTGCTGGTGCCAGTAATCAACGGAGAAATTCGGGCGACGACTGGCTTCAAGCCACGCGAGGTTAGTAAAGTTAACCCGCGTGTTGAGATCGTGTTTGGTTGTGGAGGTTTTCGCTGGCGTCGCCGCTTCGGCACTGTTGCTGAGCGCAGGCAAGCCGAGACTCGCCGCGACCATCCCCAATAAGAGATGCGGCCAGAAGTATCGTCTGCCAAATTGTCGCCAGCGCGTCAGTATTCCGCTCACTTGCTCCACCACATAAGCCCGCCAGTTACAGGCTAAATTCAGTTATTTTTTTTAAGCGCCCAGATATTACCACTAATGCCGCTACACAACAGCAGGAATGAGGCATCGTTGCAGGGAAAAACGGTCAAGAATGCAGCTAACGCACACATTTTCTGCGCAAGACAAACAAGAGAGAATGCTGAGGCAAACGAAGACGGGTAAAAATAAAAACGACTGGTCTTCCTGGTCGGAGAGAGTACCAGGTTAACCAGTCGATTTTTTACGAAACGGTGTGAACCGTTAAGCCAGAACCGTGCTTGGTGCTTTGAAGGCCAGCGGCAGTTCCGCTTCGTCTTCAAAGGTCACATATTCCCAGGCTTCCTGTTTTGCCAGGACTGCCTGCAACAGTTTGTTGTTCAGTGCATGACCGGATTTAAACGCGGTGAATGCACCAATGATGTTATGACCACACATAAACAGGTCGCCGATCGCATCCAGCATTTTGTGACGCACGAATTCGTCTTCAAAACGCAGGCCGTCTTCGTTCAGTACGCGATAATCGTCAACAACGATGGCACAATCGAAGCTGCCGCCCAGGCACAAGCCGCGGGACTGCAGATATTCGATATCACGCATGAAGCCAAACGTACGTGCGCGGCTAATCTGGCGCATAAACGCATCAGCAGAGAAGTTCATCGCATAGCGTTGGGTGCTGGCATCAATCGCCGGATGGTTAAAGTCGATGGTAAAGTCCAACGAGAAACCATTGTACGGTTTGAATTCAGCCCACTTGTCGCCATCTTCGACACGAACGGTCTCTTTGATGCGAACAAATTTCTTCGCGCAGTTCAGTTCTTCGATGCCGGCATCCAGCAACAGATAAACGAACGGAGCAGCACTGCCATCCATAATCGGGATTTCTGGCGCATCGACTTCAACCATAATGTTGTCGATACCCAGACCCGCCAGGGCGGCGTTCAAGTGCTCTACGGTAGAAATCCGCACGTCATGCTCGTTCACCAGACAAGTACAGAGCATAGTATCACGCACAGATTTGGCATCGGCCGGAAAATCTACCGGTGGATTCAAGTCGGTGCGACGATAGATGACCCCGGTATTGGCCGGCGCAGGGCGTAACGTCAGTGTGACTTTCTTGCCGGTATGTAAACCGACACCCGTCGCCTGAACGATACGTTTAAGTGTCCTTTGTTTGATCATCGTATAATCTCGCCAAATTAACTATCCAACCGAAAGTGTATATCACTAACGGTGGGCCAGTTTAGCACAAAGAGCGCAAATCCCCAAATTCCAGCCAATTCTTAGTCAGCTTGCTTACGCAGGAACGCCGGGATATCCAGATAATCTGGCTCTTTCGCCGTTTGCGGCGTAGGGTCGTTCACCACTTTCGCGGCCGGTTTCTGCTCTTGAGTCAGAGGAGACATACCGTGCTGCTGGTAACGATCCATTACCGGTTGCTGAGTCTGTTTGTTGGTCACCAGGGTGATCTCAGGACGCTTGTCCATACCGATACCGGTGGCAACAACAGTTACACGCAGCTCGTCGTTCATTTCCGGGTCGAGAGACGTACCAATTACCACGGTGGCATTGTCAGAGGCGAACGCACGGATAGTGTTACCCACGGTTTCGAACTCATCCAGACGCAGGTCAAAGCCAGCGGTAATGTTGACCAGCACGCCGCGCGCACCAGACAGGTCGATATCTTCCAGCAGTGGAGAAGAGATAGCCATTTCAGCCGCTTCTTCTGCACGGTCTTCACCGCTTGCCACGCCAGAGCCCATCATCGCATAGCCCATTTCGGACATCACGGTACGAACGTCTGCAAAGTCAACGTTCATCAGGCCAGGACGGGTAATCAGTTCGGCGATACCCTGAACCGCGCCTTTCAGCACGTCGTTTGCCGCGCCGAAGGCGTCCAGCAGGGAGATACCGCGACCCAGAACTTTCAACAGTTTGTCGTTCGGGATGGTGATCAGTGAGTCCACATGCTTGGACAGTTCGGTAATACCCTGCTCCGCGAAAGCCATACGCTTCTTGCCTTCAAAGTTGAAAGGCTTGGTCACGACAGCAACGGTCAGGATACCTAAATCTTTAGCGACTTCTGCGACAACAGGTGCTGCACCGGTACCCGTACCGCCGCCCATACCTGCTGCGATGAAGACCATGTCCGCACCTTCCAGTGCAGCACGCAGGGCTTCACGATCTTCTTCAGCCGCGTTGCGACCGACTTCCGGGTTTGCCCCAGCGCCCAGCCCTTTGGTGATGCCACCGCCGATCTGGATAGTCTGGCCAACTGCTGTTTTACGCAGTGCCTGCGCATCGGTGTTAACTGCAAAGAATTCAACACCTTCAATGCGTTCACGCACCATATGCTCTACGGCGTTACCGCCGCCGCCACCGACGCCGATGACTTTAATCACCGCGTCGTTGGTCAGTTCCATAGGTTCAAACATAATTTCTCTCTCCGTTGTGCCTGTCGCCCGAGACCGCTAATTCTCTCCGGTCTCTTAAAAAAATTAAAACTCTTTTCGCAGCCAGTTGTTCAGTCGTTTGACCCACGACCCCACTGAAACGCGTTTTTCCACTTCTGCTTCACCACTGAGATGAGATTCCTTCCCGTAGTGGAGCAGGCCCACAGCCGTCGAATAGTACGGCTCCTGAGCATAATCCGTTAAACCGGTAATATTCAGAGGCGCACCAATACGCACCTGCGTATGGAACACGCGCTGAGCGCAGGCCGCAAGACCTTCAATTTGCGCTGCCCCGCCGGTTAATACAATCCCCGCCGCGAGATGATGTTTCACACCTTGCTGACGAAGCTGTTCCTGTAACTGTAAAATCTCTTCGTTGACCAGGTTGAGCAGCTCGGTATAACGCGGCTCAATCACCTCTGCCAGCGTCTGACGTTGCAGGCTGCGCGGCGGACGACCGCCCACGCTCGGCACTTCAACGCTCTCATCTTTGCCAACAATTGAACCCAGCGCACAGCCGTGGCGCACTTTAATCGCTTCTGCATCGCTCGGTGGCGTACCAAAAGCGTATGCGATATCGCTGGTCACAACGTTCCCGGCATAAGGGATCACTTTGGTGTGGCGCAGCGCACCGCCTGTATAGACAGCCATGTCCATTGTACCACCACCAATATCGACCACACAGACACCGAGTTCACGTTCGTCTTCGGTCAGCACGGAATAACTTGCCGCCAGACCGGCGAAAATAAGTTGGTCAACTTTCAGGCCACAACGTTCAACGGCTTTTACAATGTTCTTCGCCATATCGTTGTGACATGTGATCAGGTGCACTTTTGCCTGCATACGCACGCCAGACAGACCGACCGGGTTTTTGATCCCTTCCTGATAGTCGATCGCATATTCCTGCGGGATCACGTGCAGTACACGATGTTCATCGCGCACGCGCACGGACTTCGCCGTATGCACCACGTTTTCAACGTCTTCCTGCGTCACTTCTTCTTCGGAAATCGGCACCATACCGATTTCGTTCTGGCAGCTGATGTGCTTGCCAGAAAGGGCCAGATAGACAGAAGAAATCTGGCAATCCGCCATTAATTCAGCCTGATCGATGGCGCGCTGCACGCATTTCACCACCGACTCAAGGTCATTTACCCCACCTTTATCCATACCACGGGACGGGCAACTGCCCACGCCAATGATATTGACCATACCGTCGGGCAGAACTTCCCCTACTAAAGCGGCAACCTTAGCGGTGCCAATCTCCAGTCCAACTACCAGTTTTCTGTCCGTCGCCTTGATCATTGTTGTTCTGCCTGTACCTGTGCCTGATTCTGTTGCTGATTAGGTTCCTCGACCGGAGCCGGCTCCCAACCGACTGCTGCGCCTGAGTCATAGCGCAAATCAACGTAGCTTATCCGTTTGCCGTCCGTCTGCGCCTGCTGCTGTAAAACCGGGTAAAGTTCTACAAAACGCGCCAGACGTTTCATTGTGTCGCCGCGCCCCAGGTTGAGCTTAATGCCGTTCGTCAACGTAAGCTGCCAGGAGCGGCGCGCCGTCATTGCAGCATCTTTTAACGTAAACCTGTCCTTCGCCAGCACCTGACCCATTTCACGAAAACCCTGCAAGACTTCGTTTTCGCTACCTTCAGGGCCATACAACATCGGTAAATTTTGCTTGTTGACACGATCGGATGGGACGCTGAAGGAATTTCCGTCTACGTCAACCATGTGCTGATCATTCCAACGCGCAATGGGCACATATTCAACCAGATGAATCTTCAATTCATCAGGCCATTGCTTTCTGACACTCGCCTGTTTTATCCAGGGCAGACGTTCAATCTGACTCTGAATAATATTGACGTCCTGAGTCATAAAGGTGCCGGGCGATCCCAGCGCCAGAATTGACTGGCGAATATCATCGTTACGCGTGTAGTGACGCTCGCCGGTCACCACCAGCTTTGACAGCGGCAACCGCTGCGCATCTTCCATCCAGCCCAGCACCATCCAGCCGCTGATAAACACGGTGCACAGCACCCCGAGCAGGAAAATAATCCCTGCAAGACGCGTTCCATTACTCCGGCGTGAAGAAGCATATTCTTCTTCGTCATCGCGGTTGCGCGTGTTCAATGCAGCCTGAGACATATCAGCCCGCCTGGTCCAGAATACGTACGACTAACTGAGAGAAGCTCATTCCTGCCTGACGCGCAGCCATCGGCACAAGGCTATGGCTGGTCATTCCCGGAGAGGTATTGGCTTCCAGCAGGTAAAATTGCCCGTCACTGTCCTGCATCACATCAATGCGTCCCCAGCCGCGACACCCGAGAACATTCCAGGCTTTAAGCACCAGGGACTGTAAATCCGCTTCACGCTCAGCTTCCAGACCACAAGGGCAGAAATATTGCGTCTCATCAGAGAGATACTTCGCCTCATAATCATAGAAGACTCCGGCGGGTTGGATGCGAATTGACGGTAAAATTTCTTCGCCAAGCATCGCGACGGTAAATTCCGGCCCGCTGAGCCATTTTTCAATCAGAACTTCTTCATCGTGTTGAAATGCCAATGCTAAAGCCGACGCTAAATCTTCAGCTTTATCGACTTTTGACATTCCTACGCTCGACCCTTCCCGGCTCGGCTTTACAATAACCGGTAAGCCCAGTGCCGCAATGCGTGTATTAACGCTGTCAGACAGGCCCAATTCAAATTCGCGACGCGTCAGCGCCACCCACGGTGCAACCGGTAGCCCCGCGCCCTGCCACAGTAACTTACTGCGCAGTTTATCCATAGAGATGGCAGACGCCATCACGCCGCTGCCGGTGTACGGCATGCCGATCAACTCCAGAAGCCCCTGCAGGGTTCCGTCTTCTCCGCCACGGCCATGTAATGCGATAAAGACTTTATCGAAGCCCATTGCTTTTAACTGCGTCACGTCGACCTCTTTTGGATCGACCAGGTGCGCATTGACGCCCCCTTCACGCAGACCCGCCAGTACGGCAGCGCCGGAATTCAGAGAAACCTCGCGCTCGGCGGACGTGCCGCCAGACAGGACAGCAATCTTATCAGCCATGATGCTCATCCTCCTGAGTTTGCGGCTTCAGTTTGATTTCAGCTAAGGTACGGGCGATTTTGCCGATATTTCCCGCACCCTGGATCAGAATCAGATCGTTACCGGTCAGCACCGGTGCCAGAATTTCCGCCACCTGTACCGGGTCAGAAACCAAAATAGGGTCAACTTTACCGCGTCCGCGAATCGTGCGACACAAAGAACGACTGTCAGCCCCCGGAATCGGAGTTTCGCCCGCTGCATAAACATCCAGCATCAGCAGCGTATCCACCTGCGACAGTACGCTGGCGAAATCGTCATACAGATCGCGGGTGCGCGTATAGCGGTGCGGCTGGAAGATCATGACCAGATTTTTTTCAGGCCAGCCAGCGCGTGCAGCTTTGATGGTCGCGTCCACTTCGGTTGGATGGTGGCCGTAGTCATCCACCAGCATAGCGGTGCCGGCTTTACCGTTTACTGCCTCCAGCGGGAATTCACCGAGGAAATCGAAACGACGTCCAGTGCCCTGGAAGCTTTCCAGCGCGCGCAGGATCGCTTCATCATCGATGCCTTCTTCTGTCGCCACCGCCACCGCCGCTGCGGCGTTGAGGGCGTTATGACGCCCTGGCGCATTCAGCGTAACGTGCAGCAGCTCTTTGTCCTGACGCGCCAGCGTGAAGTGCCCCTGCGCACCAACCTGTTTGTACTCTTCCACGCGAACGTCAGCATCCTCACTGAAGCCGTAAGTGGTGATTTGACGCCCCACTCGCGGCAGCAGTTCGCGGATGACCGGGTCATCCACACACATCACCGCGCGGCCATAAAACGGCAGGTTGTGCAGGAAGTTGATAAAGGTCTGCTTTAAATTCTCAAAGTCGCCCTGGTAGGTATCCATATGGTCGGCTTCGATATTGGTGACAATCGCCACCATCGGCTGCAGATGCAGGAACGACGCATCGCTCTCATCTGCTTCCGCAATCAGGTAACGGCTGTGACCCAGACGCGCGTGCACGCCTGCGGCTTTGACCAGACCGCCATTGACGAACGTCGGGTCGAGACCCGCTTCGGCATAAATACTGGAAACCATCGCAGTCGTCGTGGTTTTACCGTGGGTCCCGGCAATCGCGATGCCGTGACGAAAACGCATCAGTTCCGCCAACATTTCAGCACGGCGGATCACCGGAATGCGCGCTTCATGCGCGGCAACGATTTCCGGGTTGTCAGAGGAGATAGCGCTCGATACCACCACCACGCTTGCATCGCGCACGTTTTCAGGGCGATGGTTGAAATAGATAGTCGCCCCAAGCGACGCCAGTTGCTGCGTAACAGGGTTTGGCGCCAGGTCAGACCCGCTGATCTGATAACCTTCGTTAGCTAACACTTCGGCAATACCGCCCATGCCAGCACCACCGATGCCAACAAAGTGAATGTGCCGGACGCGACGCATCTCGGGCACGATTGAACGCAGTTTTGCCAGTTGTTGTGTATTCATTCTCTAAACGCCATCGACTACTTAAAATTCGTGCAGCGCAACACGCGCTGCGAGGGTTAAGCCTGGGCTGCCAGGCTCACTTCTTTTGCCACCCGTTCAGTCGCATCCGGGATTGCCACCGCGCGCGCGCGTTGTGCCATCTCCAGCAATGCATCTCTGTTCCAGCCCGCCAGGGTAGTGGCGACCGCGTCGGCGGTAAATTGTGGCTGTTCAAATATCTTCGCCGCACCGGCTTTCTCAAGCGGCAGCGCATTCCAGTACTGCTGTCGGTCTTTATGCTGGAACGGGACAAACACCGCGGGCAAACCGGCGGCAGCAATTTCGCTTACCGTCAGTGCGCCAGAGCGGCAAACCACGACATCGGCCCAGGCATAGGCTGCAGCCATATCGTCAATAAATTCGGTCACTTTGTGCTGCGGCTGGCCTTCAGCGGCGTAAGCCTGCTCAACGGTCTGTTGCGCGCCTTTCCCGCTTTGGTGCCAGATTGTCACGGCATCACCCAGCTTTGCAGCCACCTGCGGCATCGTCTGGTTTAAAATGCGTGCCCCTTGAGAGCCGCCCACAACCAGAACGCGTACCGGTCCTTCACGCCCCGTCAGGCGGGTGTCCGGCAGCGGCAGCGCCAGCACATCCACACGCACCGGGTTACCCACCACGTCCGCTTTCGGGAACGCACCGGGAAACGCCTGCATAACTTTGGTGGCGATTTTCGCCAGCCACTTGTTGGTCAGACCGGCAATACCGTTCTGCTCATGCAGTACGACGGGAATACCTAGTGACCACGCAGCCAACCCGCCTGGGCCAGAGACGTAGCCACCCATGCCCAGTACCACATCAGGCTTAAAACGCTTCATGATGGTGCGTGCCTGACGCCAGGCGTTAAAAATACGCACCGGAGACAGCAGCAGCGCCTTAAGACCTTTGCCACGAAGGCCGGAAATACGAATAAAGTCGATCTCAATACCGTGCTTCGGTACCAGGTCGGCTTCCATGCGGTCTGCGGTTCCCAGCCAGCGTACCTGCCAGCCCTGCTCCATTAAATGGTGCGCAACCGCCAGCCCCGGGAACACATGTCCGCCGGTACCGCCTGCCATCACCATTAACCGCTTCGGTTGATTCATCGTGAACCTCGTGTAAACGCCTGGGCTTTCTCCAGACGCGTCTCATAATCTATGCGTAACAAAAACATAATGGCCGTCGACATGATCAACAGGCTCGAACCACCATAACTGATCAACGGCAACGTCAGACCTTTGGTCGGCAGCATACCCGCTGCGGCGCCGACGTTAACCAGTGCCTGGAAGCTAAACCAGATCCCAATTGAACAGGCTAAGAAACCTGAGAAGCGGTGATCGATCTCCAGCGCTTTTCGGCCAATCGACATGGCGCGGAAAGCGACGAAGAATACCATTAATAGCGCCAATACCACACCGATATAACCCAGTTCTTCCCCAATAATGGAGAAGATGAAGTCAGTGTGCGCTTCCGGTAAATACTCCAGTTTCTGTACCGAGTTACCCAGCCCTTGCCCCCAAACCTCACCGCGACCAAACGCCATCAGCGACTGCGTCAGCTGATAACCACTGCCGAACGGATCTTCCCATGGGTTCCAGAACGAGGTCACACGGCGGATACGGTAAGGCTCGGCGAGGATCAGCAGCACTACCGCTGAAATCCCCATTCCGATGATGGCGATGAACTGCCACAGCTTGGCCCCTGCCAGGAACAGCATCGCCAGCGTCGTGACAAACAGCACCACCACGGTACCGAGGTCAGGCTGCGCCAGCAGCAGGATCGCGAGCACCAGAATCACGCCCATCGGTTTTAAGAAGCCGCGAAGGTTATTACGCACTTCGTCGACCTTACGCACCAGGTAGTTCGCCAGGTAGCAAAACAGCGAAAGCTTGGTGAATTCCGCCGGCTGAATACGCAGCGGGCCAAACGCAATCCAGCGCGATGCCCCGTTAACGGAGCTCCCGACAACCAGTACGATCAGCAGCATGATAATTGACGCAATCAGCATCGCCGTACTGTGCCGCTGCCAGAATGCCATCGGCAGACGAAGCGTCACCAGCGCCAGGCAGAATGCCAGAATGATGTACAGCCCGTCACGCTTGGCGAACAGGAAAGGATCGTTAGCCAGACGCTGTCCGACGGGCATCGAGGCCGAGGTCACCATGATAAAGCCGATCGCCGCCAGCCCCAGCGTAAGCCAGAACAGGGTGCGGTCGTACATAATCAGGCTATCGGAGTCTTTTTCCCGCGAAGCCATCACCCAGCCTTTCAGTGCCGCAAACAGCCACACCAGAATTCCAAATCCTGGCAGGCGCGGCATTTTCAGGCGAGGGAGAGATAAACGCATCAGCCTAACTCCTTCGCCAGGCGAGTAAAGATATCGCCACGCTGTTCGAAATTCTTAAACTGATCGAGACTCGCGCACGCTGGAGAGAGCAGCACCATATCCCCCGGCTTCACGCGCGGGGCGATCAGCCGCATCGCCTGTTCCATCGTTTCAGTTTGCTCGGCAATCTCCGGGCGTAATTCAGCCAGCTCGCTGCCGTCACGACCGAAACAGTACAGGCGGATGTTATCGCCTGAAAGGTACGGCTTCAGGGAGGAGAAATCAGCGGATTTGCCGTCACCGCCCAACAGCAGATGCAGGGTACCGGCAACATGCAGACCGTTCAGCGCGGCCTCCGTACTTCCCACGTTGGTGGCTTTGGAGTCGTTAATCCAGCGCACGCCGTTGTGCTCCAGCGCCAGCTGGAAACGGTGCGCCAGACCGGAAAACGTGGTTAACGCTTTCAGGCTGGAAGAGCGCGGCAGGCCAACAGCATCCGCCAGCGCCAGTGCTGCCAGAGCATTTGTGTAGTTATGCTGGCCGGAGAGCTTCATCTCTTTCACGTTCAGCACTTTCTCACCTTTCACGCGCAGCCAGGTTTCACCCAACTGACGGTTCAGATGATAATCCCCCATGGTGATACCGAAGCTAATGCAGCGATCGTCCGCGCCGCGCACCGGCATGGTCAGCGCATCATCGGCGTTAACCACGCAGACTTTGGCATTTTCATACACGCGCAGCTTGGCGGCGCGGTACTGCTGAAGACCAAATGGATACCTGTCCATATGATCTTCGGTCACGTTAAGGATCGTCGCGGCAGCTGCGCGCAGGCTGGAGGTGGTTTCCAGCTGGAAGCTGGAAAGCTCAAGGACATACAGCTCGCAGCCTTTGTCCAGCAGCATCAGTGCGGGCAGACCGATATTACCGCCCACGCCGACGTTCATGCCTGCGGCTTTCGCCATTTCGCCCACCAGAGTGGTGACGGTGCTTTTACCATTAGAACCGGTAATCGCAATAACGGGCGCCTGCACTTCACGGCAGAACAGCTCGATATCACCGACAATCTCCACCCCCGCATCAGCCGCAGCGCTGAGTGAAGGGTGCGCCAGCGCCATCCCCGGGCTGGCGACAATCAGATCGGCGGCCAGCAGCCAGTCATCATTCAGACCACCAAGGTGGCGTTCAACCTGTTCCGGCAGCTTGTCCAGACCCGGCGGAGAGACACGCGTATCCATCACGCGCGGCGTCACGCCACGCGCAAGGAAAAAGTCCACGCAGGAAAGGCCGGTAAGGCCCAACCCGATGATAACGACTTTTTTACCCTGGTAATCTGCCATGATTAACGTACCTTCAGCGTTGCCAGGCCAATCAGCACCAGCATCAGCGAAATAATCCAGAAGCGCACAATCACGCGCGGCTCCGGCCAGCCTTTCAGTTCATAGTGGTGGTGAATCGGCGCCATACGGAAGATGCGCTGACCGCGCAGCTTGAAGGAGCCGACCTGCAAAATCACCGACAGGGTCTCGACCACAAACACACCGCCCATGATCACCAGCAGGAACTCCTGACGCAGCAGCACGGCGATGATGCCCAGTGCGCCGCCCAGCGCCAGAGAACCGACGTCGCCCATAAAGACCTGCGCCGGATAGGTGTTGAACCACAGGAAGCCCAGCCCCGCGCCGACAATCGCCGTACAGACGATCACCAGCTCACCCGCGTGTCGCAGATAAGGGATGTGCAGGTAGTTAGCAAAGTTCATGTTACCGGTCGCCCACGCCACCAGTGCAAAACCGGCCGCCACAAAGACGGTTGGCATAATGGCCAGACCATCCAGGCCATCGGTCAGGTTGACGGCGTTGCCGGTTCCGACGATCACAAAGTAGGCCAGCAGGATATAGAACAGCCCCAACTGCGGCATGACGTCTTTAAAGAACGGCACCACCAGCTCGGTCGCGGGCGTGTCTTTTCCTGCCAGATAGAGCGCGAAGGCCACACCAAGCGCGATCACCGACATCCAGAAGTACTTCCAGCGGGCAATCAGGCCTTTAGTATCTTTGCGAACGACTTTGCGGTAATCATCCACAAAACCAATGATCCCATAGCCCACCAGCACGGTAAGCACGCACCAGACGTATGGGTTAGACGGATACGCCCACAGCAGCACGGAGACAACGATTGCAGTCAGGATCATAATCCCGCCCATGGTCGGCGTACCGCGTTTACTGAAGTGCGACTCAGGACCGTCGTTACGCACCACCTGGCCGAAAGAGAGTTTTTGCAGACGGGCAATCATGCGCGGGCCCATCCACAATGAGATGAACAGCGCAGTCAGCAGGCTGACGATGGCACGAAACGTCAGATAGGAAAAGACGTTAAAGCCTGAATAATATTTGACCAAGTGTTCGGCCAGCCAAACTAACATGTCCCGTTCTCCTGTAATGCGTGCACAACCTCTTCCATGGCGGCACTACGTGAACCTTTCACTAACACAGTCACAATTTGTTTTTCTGTAATCAACGCCTTCAGGCGCTCAATCAACGCAGCTTTATCGGCAAAATGTTCGCCAACGCCGCTGGCACGGCTAATCGCCTCGCTCAGTTTTCCTGCGCTCAGCACACAGTCCAGCCCTGACGCTTTCGCCGCTTCCCCGACCTGGATATGACAGGCTTCGCTTTCGTCGCCCAGCTCGGCCATATCGCCGACCACCATGACGCGGTAGCCCGGCATTTCAGATAACACCTGCACCGCCGCCGTCATTGAGCCAACGTTCGCGTTATAAGAGTCATCCAGCAGCAGCTTGTTTTCCGCAAGCGGGATCGGGAACAGGCGTCCCGGCACGGCTTTTAACGTTGCCAGCCCGGTTTTAATCGCCTCATGCGACGCGCCCACGGCCGTCGACAACGCCGCAGCCGCAAGCGCATTGGCGATGTTATGGCGACCCGGCAGCGGTAACAGCACGTCTACGTCACCCGTTGGGGTCGTGAGCGTGAACTCTGTACCGTGCGACGTCACATGAATATTAGTCGCGGTAAAATCACTGTTGGCCGCATTCGGCGAGAAGCGCCAGGTTTTACGCGAGCCGATGATGTTCTGCCAGTTCAGCCAGTCGTTGTTGTCGGCATTGAGAATGGCAATACCGTCAGCGGGCAGACCGGTGTAGATCTCGCCTTTAGCTTTCGCCACGCCTTCCAGCGAGCCAAAGCCTTCCAGATGTGCCGCCGCCAGGTTATTCACCAGCGCCGCTTCCGGGCGCGTCAGGCTCACGGTCCAGGCGATTTCCCCCTGGTGGTTTGCCCCTAACTCGATCACCGCAAATTCGTGCTCGTTGGTCAGGCGAAGTAATGTCATCGGCACGCCGATGTCATTATTGAGGTTGCCCGCGGTATAAAGTGTATTGCCGCACTGGCTGAGGATCGCCGCCGTCATCTCTTTCACTGACGTTTTGCCTGATGATCCGGTTAGCGCGACAACGCGAGCTGGCACCTGCTGACGAACCCAGGCGGCCAGTTCACCGAAGGCGAGACGCGTATCTTTCACTACAATTTGCGGCAGTTCGATATCGAGTTTACGGCTGACCAGCAGCGCGCCTGCGCCGTTTTCTTTAGCCTGCCCGGCAAAATCATGCGCGTCAAAACGCTCGCCTTTCAGCGCCACAAACAGACAACCCGCGGTCACTTTGCGGGTGTCGGTGGTTACCGCGTCAATGGTCAGATCTGGACCCAACAGTTCGCCGTGCAGTACCGCAGCCGCCCGGCTTAAGGTGATGCTAATCATGCGACGACTCCCAGCAGACGCGCTGCCGTTACGCGGTCGGAGTAGTCCAGACGACGATTGCCAACAATCTGATAATCTTCGTGGCCTTTACCTGCCAGCAGAACCACATCATTTTCTTTGGCCTGCATGATGGTGTTGGTCACGGCTTCCGCACGGCCCTCCACTACGCGGGCGCGACCGGCGTCCAGCATGCCCGCCAGAATGTCGTTGATGATGGCGCGCGGCTCTTCCGTGCGCGGGTTGTCATCGGTTACTACCGGAATATCCGCGAACTGTTCCGCAATCGCGCCCATCAGCGGGCGTTTGCCTTTATCGCGATCGCCGCCGCAGCCAAACACGCACCAGAGCTTCCCTGTGCAGTGCAGGCGCGCCGCTTCCAGCGCTTTTTCCAGCGCATCCGGCGTGTGGGCATAATCGACAACCACGGTCGGCTTGCCCGGCGCGCTGAACACTTCCATACGGCCGCATACAGGCTGCAGACGCGCTGAGGTTTTCAGCAGTTCAGCCATCGGATAACCCAGCGCCAGCAGCGTTGCCAGGGCCAGCAGCAGATTGCTGACGTTAAAGGCGCCCATCAGGCGGCTTTCAATTTCACCTTCACCCCAGGAAGAGGCAAAGCGGATTGTCGCCCCGCTGTCGTGATAATTCACCTCAACCGCCTTCAGCCAGCGGCCGTGGCAGTTCGGATTGATATGGTCTTCCATCGACACCGCAACCGCATCCGGCAGCTTCGCCAGCCAGCGGCGGCCCACTTCGTCGTCGGCGTTGATGATGGCTTGTCCGTAATGGTGAGTAGAGAACAGCAGCCATTTCGCGGCCTCGTAATGCTCCATATCACCATGATAATCAAGATGATCGCGACTCAGGTTGGTAAACACAGAGGCGGCAAACTTCAGCGCCGCAACGCGATGCTGTACCAGACCGTGCGAAGAAACTTCCATCGCAGCAAAGGTTGCCCCCTGCCCTGCCAGACCGGCAAGAACATGCTGTACGTCAACTGCCGAGCCGGTGGTGTTTTCCGTTGGGCTGACTTTGCCCAGCAGGCCGTTACCCACGGTGCCCATTACCGCGCCGGTTTCACCCAGCAACTGGGCCCATTGCGCCATCAGCTGCGTGGTGGTGGTTTTTCCGTTCGTGCCCGTCACGCCAACCAGACGCAGCTGGTCGGAAGGTTCGTGATAAAAACGTCCTGCCAGAGCAGAAAGACGTTCATTCAACTGGCTGAGATAGATAACCGGCACACCGTGCATTTCACGGATCTCACCGTCGGTTGCCTCATCTTTGGCCTCAGCAATAATGGCAGCAACACCTTGCGCAATCGCCTGCGGGATATAACGACGCCCGTCCGCCTGATGACCGACCACCGCCACAAAAAGATCGCCAGAAGCCGCAACGCGGCTGTCCAGTACCATCTCTCGCAGTGCTCGCTCCGGTGCATTTGGCACCCACGGAGCGAGAAGGTCGCGCAAATTACGATCTGCCACCTGTACCCTCGCCTTGATTAATTACAAATTCACTTTTTTCGCCCGTCGCCAGCGCATCCGGTTCAATGTTCATGGTACGTAACACGCCGCCCATGATAGCTCCGAACACAGGCGCGGAGACGGCGCCGCCGTAGTATTTACCCGCCTGTGGATCGTTTATGACGACCACCAGCGCAAAACGCGGATTGCTTGCAGGCGCTACGCCTGCGGTATAGGCAATGTATTTGTTGATGTAGCGGCCGTCTGGCCCCACCTTTTTCGCTGTACCGGTTTTAATGGCAATGCGATAGCCTTTAATCGCCGCCTTCACGCCGCCGCCGCCGGGCAGCGCCACGCTTTCCATCATGTGCACAACGGTACGAACGATGGATTCCGGGAAGATACGCTCGCCCGGAACCGGTGGATCAACTTTGGTAATCGACAGCGGGCGATAGACGCCATAGCTGCCAATCGTTGCGTAGACTCGCGCTAACTGTAACGGCGTTACCATTAGCCCATAGCCGAAAGAGAAGGTGGCCCTCTCTATGTCAGACCACCGTTGTTTTTGAGGATATAAGCCACTGCGTTCTCCGACCAACCCCAAATTGGTCGCCTTTCCCAGTCCAAAACGAGAGTAAGTCTCTACTAACGCTGAGGACGGCATCGCTAACGCCAGCTTTGAAACACCGACGTTACTCGACTTCTGTAACACCCCGGTCAGGGTCAATTCGCTGTAGCGCGCCACGTCTTTAATCTCGTGGCCGTTGATACGGTAAGGGATCGTGTTCAGAACCGTGTTTTCATTGACGATGCCGCGCTGAAGCGCCGTCATCACCACCATCGGTTTCACCGTGGAGCCAGGTTCGAACACGTCGGTAATTGCCCGGTTACGCATCGCATCTTTTGCGGTACCGGTAAAGTTATTCGGGTTGTAGGACGGACTGTTAGCCATCGCCAGCACTTCGCCGGTGCTGACATCAACCAGCACGGCACTGCCAGACTCCGCTTTGTTGAACGCTACGGCGTTGTTCAGCTCGCGATAAACCAGCGCCTGCAAGCGCTCGTCGATACTCAGTGCCAGGTTGTGTGCCGCCTGGCTGTCCGTAGAGGAAATATCTTCGATGACGCGCCCATAGCGGTCTTTACGCACAATGCGCTCGCCCGGCTGGCCGGTGAGCCACTTATCGAAGCTTTTTTCAACGCCCTCAATCCCCTGGCTATCGACGTTAGTGAAGCCGATGAGGTGAGCGGTTACTTCGCCGGACGGATAATAACGACGGGATTCCTCACGCAGATGAATGCCCGGCAGCTTCAGTTTACGAATGTAGTCCGCCATGTCAGGGTTAACCTGACGCGCCAGATAGATAAAACGCCCTTTCGGGTTGGCGTTAACGCGGGAAGCCAGCTGATCCAGCGGCATTTTCAGGGCATCTGACAGCGCTTTCCAGCGGTTGTCCAGCGTAATGCCACCGGCGTCGTGCAGCTCTTTCGGGTCGGCCCAAATCGCTTTTACCGGCACACTCACGGCCAGCGGGCGACCAGAACGGTCAGTGATCATCCCACGTGATGTTGACACTTCCTGCACACGCAGAGAGCGCATATCCCCCTGACGTACCAGCATGTCAGGGGCAATGATTTGCAACCACGCCACACGTCCCAGCAGGAAACCCAGCGCCAGTAAAATGCAGCCGCAAAGCAACGCAAAACGCCAACTGACAAAGTTGGCCTGTTCTTCCTGACGTTTTGGTTTTAGCGTTTTTGCCGCTGCTTTCATGCGTCGCGTTTTCCCTTATTTTTGTACTACGATATTTTCCTGGGAAGGATCAACATGCTGCAGTTGCAGCTTTTCCGTTGCGATCCGTTCAACCCGGCTGTGATCGCCGAGCGCGTTTTCTTCAAGGATCAGATTTCGCCATTCAATATCCAGCGCATCGCGTTCCAGTACCATCTGCTCGCGTTGCGCAGTCAATAAACGTGTATGGTGGGCTGTGGTGACCACCGTGACTGCCGTAACAATGATGCAAATGAACAGGCAGAGTGGCAGTTTCCCGAACCGCAAAAGATCGTCGCCGATCACGCCAGGCAAGGCATGGCGCTCGTTGCTTCCTAACGATCCCTTAACTTTGCTTAGGGTTTCTGTCACTCTGCTGATCATGCGTTCGTCCTCTCTGCAACTCGCAGCACTGAACTACGGGCGCGTGGATTCTCTGCCACCTCTTCTTCGCCCGGCATCAACTTGCCTAATGCTCGCAACTGACGACCACCCAGCTTCCTGAGTTGTTCTTCCGTCATCGGCAACCCCGCAGGAACCTGAGGACCGCGGCTTTGCTCACGCATAAAGCGCTTCACAATGCGGTCTTCCAGCGAATGGAAGCTGATGATGGATAACCGCCCACCCGGGGCCAGTACGTCGAGCGAGCTTTTTAGCGCCAGCTCTATTTCCTCCAGTTCACTGTTTACCCAGATGCGCACCGCCTGGAAGGTACGGGTCGCGGGATGTTTGTGCTTATCCTTCACCGGCGTCGCCGCCGCGATCACTTCGGCCAGCTCTTTGGTACGGGTCATGGGCTCAACGCGGTTGCGCTCAACGATGGCGCGCGCAATGCGCTTGCCAAAACGTTCTTCGCCAAAGGTTTTGATCACCCATGCAATATCCGCTTCGTCAGCGGTCTGCAGCCATTCGGCAGCAGACTGGCCGCGCGTCGGGTCCATACGCATATCCAGCGGACCATCACGCATAAAGGAGAAACCGCGTTCAGCATCATCAAGCTGTGGTGAAGAGACGCCAAGATCGAGAAGAATCCCGTCGATCTTGCCCGTCAGGCCGCGCTCGGCAACGTAATCGGCGAGCGCAGAGAAAGGTCCATGCACGATGGAAAAGCGAGGGTCATTGATGGTCTGTGCAACGGCAATCGCCTGCGGATCGCGATCAATTGCCAGCAGACGTCCTTCCTCTCCAAGCTGGGAGAGAATCAAACGCGAGTGACCACCGCGACCAAACGTACCATCAATGTAGATGCCATCCGGACGAATATTCAGGCCGTTCACGGCCTCATCCAGTAACACCGTTTTGTGTTTATAATTTTCCATCATATTTATAGAGACAAGTCCTGCAGCCGTTCCGATAAAGTTGCGGAATCGGACTGCTCAGCGTCGATATCTTCCTTGACCTGTTGATACCAGGTCGTTTCATCCCACAGTTCAAACTTGTTGAACTGCCCGACCAGCATCACTTCTTTAGTCAGACCGGCATGTTGCCGCAGCACAGGCGCAATCAGTAATCGCCCGGCGCTATCCATCTGACACTCACTGGCATGTCCCAATAACAGCCGCTGTACGCGGCGCTCTTGCGGGTTCATGCTCGACAGTCGCGACAGCTTTTGCTCAATAATTTCCCATTCGGGTAAGGGGTAAAGCAGCAGGCAGGGGGAGTTGATGTCAATGGTGCAAACCATTTGACCCGAAGCGTTCTCAATCAGCTGGTCGCGGTATCGGGTTGGCACCGATAAACGCCCTTTGCTGTCGAGATTGACTAACGTAGCTCCACGGAACATGCCAGTCTCACCCCTCCTCACCACTTTAACCCACAAATTCCCACCTAAAGGAGTTTACGGAGCGAGGGAAAAGCTTGTCAAGCCAGGACTCTCCCTATAAGGACCCGAAAGCCCTCTATTTACAGAGATAAACAGACCTGACTAATAACTGAACAACTGGCGAGGCAAAATTAACGTTATGAATATTTGTAAGAAAAAAACCGAATATGCACACTAGCGTTAAAGCTCACTCAATATCATCGCAGATAAATATAAAGTGTCAGTTTGCGACGCGGGCAGCATTTTATGACAGATTCTCAGGGGATAACAGCGCCAGATTCATTCAGACGCGTGGTTAAGGCGGCCGTTGCCACGCTGGCTGGTCAGGGTCCAGGAAAAACGTCTGAATATTCATCGACCGAAGCCGGTTTGTAACAAAATAATACAAAGATAGCGGTTTAAAATCGCTTTCAAGCTCCTTAAAGGGCAGTTTAAAAGCCAAAATGAATTAAGAAAATGAGGAGATTATGATCCTGCAGGAATTATCCTAATTTCATTGCGGGAATTAACTCAGCGAATTATTCCCGCAATAAGGGGCCGTTTTCACCGCCCCGTCATTTCATTTATGGCGGCTAAGAATTCCGCGATGATAGAGATTACGTTTGATACGTGTCAGACCCGGCTTCGGTTTTCTCGGCTCATCCAGGCTCGCCAGAACAATCTCCAGTACGCGTTCAGCCACATCACGGTGACGCTGTGCCACGGCCAGCACCGGACACTGCAGGAAGTCGAGCAGCTCGTTATCCCCGAAAGTGGCAATAGCCAGGTCGGAGGGAAGCTTACCTTCACGGCGCAGGGTCACATCCATCACCCCCTGCAAGAGTGCAAAGGATGTCGTGAACAGCGCCTGGGGCATCGGGTGCGTTTCCAGCCATTTCTCAAAGAGCTGCGCAGCGGCTTCACGTTCATAGCTATTGGCGTAGAGATAGTGAACTTCACGCGGATCGTCTTTCCAGGCGGTTCGGAACCCCTGTTCACGCAGGAAGCTCACTGAAAGTTCAGGCAATGCGCCAAGATAGAGTACCGTTTCAGCAGGGAAGGTTCTCAGCTCCGCGGCAAGCATTTCCGCATCATCCTGGTCGGCACCCACTACGCTGGTGAAATGCTCGCGATCGAGCGCACGATCCAGCGCAACGATAGGGAAAGGATCGTTCGCCCAGCGCTGGTAGAATGGATGCTCTGGCGGTAAGGAGGTCGATACAATGATGGCATCCACCTGGCGCTGGAGCAGATGTTCAATGCAGCGCATCTCGTTGTCCGGCTGATCTTCAGAACAGGCAATCAGCAACTGGTAGCCGCGCTGGCGAGCCTGACGCTCAAGATAGTTGGCGATACGGGTATAGCTGGTATTTTCCAGATCGGGGATCACCAGACCAATCGATCGGGTGCGCCCGGCGCGCAGGCCGGCAGCGACAGCATTCGGATGGTAGTTATGCTCACGAACCACCGCCATAACTTTTTCAACGGTTTTATCGCTGACACGGTACTGCTTTGCTTTACCGTTAATCACATAGCTGGCCGTTGTTCGTGACACGCCGGCTAGCCGGGCGATTTCATCCAGTTTCACAATTGCCCCTTAAAAAAAGAAAAGAGTCCATGGCCCTGTCAAGGTTATGGTTAAATCTTTTAACATCTAAACGCAGAAAAGCCTTCGCGGCAACCGCTTTTATCTGCGTTATTGGCTGATTACGCAAAAAAAGCCCGGCTTTGGTGACCGGGCAGAAAGAGGCGAACCTTTTTGACAACTAACGCATGATTTTCTCGCCGCGTGACAGACCCACAACGCCCGATCTGGCCACTTCAACAATTTTTGCTACATCCCGCACGGACGCCAGAAAAGCGTCCAGCTTGTCACTGGTCCCGACCAGTTGAACCGTATAAAGAGAAGGCGTGACGTCAATGATCTGCCCGCGGAAAATATCCGCATTGCGTTTGACCTCTTCACGCCCGTAGCCGCTGGCCTGAATTTTTACCAGCATGACCTCACGCTCAACGTAAGCCCCCTGCCCCAGCTCGCTCACGCGCAGGACATCAACCAGTTTATGCAGCTGTTTCTCAATCTGCTCAAGCACTTTGGCATCACCAACGGTCTGAATCGTCATACGCGACAGCGTCGGGTCGTCCGTGGGGGCAACGGTCAGGCTTTCTATGTTATAGCCGCGCTGCGCGAAAAGCCCAATGACGCGCGACAGTGCGCCAGACTCGTTTTCCAGCAATACAGATAATATCCGGCGCATATCAGGTTCTCTCCGTTTTGCTTAACCACATTTCATCCATACCACCGCCGCGAATATGCATCGGATAAACGTGCTCGGTCCCATCAACGATGACATCCATAAAGACGAGGCGGTTGTTTTTAACCTGCTCAAGCGCTTGTGCGAGCGACGATTCCAGCAAAGCGGGATCGGTCACCCGCATCCCCACGTGGCCATAAGCTTCAGCAAGACGAACAAAATCCGGCAGCGACTGCATGTATGACTGAGAGTGACGGCCAGAGTAGATCATATCCTGCCACTGCTTCACCATACCGAGATAGCCGTTGTTGAGGTTAAGCACCAGTACCGGCAACTCATATTGCAGCGCGGTGGAAAGTTCCTGAATGTTCATCTGGATACTGCCGTCCCCGGTCACGCAGACGACGGTTTCATTTGGCAGTGCCAGCTTCACGCCCAGCGCGGCAGGCAAACCAAAGCCCATCGTTCCTAACCCCCCCGAATTGATCCAGTGACGCGGTTTATCAAAGGGATAATAGAGGGCGGCGAACATTTGATGCTGACCCACGTCTGAGGTGACATAGGCGTCGCCTTTCGTCAGTCGCCAGACCGCTTCAATCACGGCCTGAGGCTTAATATGCTCACTTTGAGTGTCATATTTCAGACACTGGCGCGCGCGCCACTGCTCAATTTGCAGCCACCAGTCGCGGATCTCATCCAGCGGTTGAGTCGTGCTCTCCTGGGTCAGCAGATCCAGCATTTGCTCCAGTACCTGCCGGGCATCGCCGACGATAGGCACATCAGCCGACACCGTTTTTGAAATCGACGTGGGGTCGATATCAATGTGCAGCACCGTGGCATTCGGGCAATACTTCGCCAGATTGTTGGTCGTACGATCGTCAAAGCGCACGCCGACGGCAAAGATCACATCGGAATGATGCATCGTCATGTTGGCTTCATAGGTACCGTGCATACCCAGCATGCCCAGCGCCTGACGGTGGGTGGCGGGAAACGCCCCGAGTCCCATCAGCGACGACGCAACAGGAAGATTGAGCTTTTCGATCAGTTCACGAAGCTGTGGCTCACACGCAGAATTGATTGCCCCACCGCCGACATAGACCACCGGTTTTTTAGCGGTCAGTAGCGTCTGCAGCGCACGTTTGATCTGGCCTTTGTGGCCCTGCGTGGTGGGGTTGTAAGAACGCATGCTTACCGATTCCGGCCAGACATAAGGCAGCTTGTTTGCCGGATTCAGGATATCTTTAGGCAGATCGACCACCACCGGTCCTGGACGTCCGCTTGCCGCCAGCCAGAATGCTTTTTTCAGCACGCCAGGAATGTCTTCGGTTTGCTTGACCAGGAAGCTGTGCTTCACAACGGGACGCGATATCCCGACCATGTCGCACTCCTGAAATGCGTCGTAGCCAATCAGTGAGGTTGCTACCTGCCCGGAGAGGATCACCAGCGGAATAGAGTCCATGTACGCGGTCGCAATGCCGGTAATAGCGTTTGTCGCGCCGGGGCCCGACGTGACTAACACCACGCCCACTTCCCCCGTCGCACGCGCCAGGCCATCAGCCATATGCACCGCCGCCTGTTCATGCCGTACAAGGATATGGTCAATGCCGCCTACCGTATGCAGTGCATCATAAATATCAAGGACCGCGCCGCCAGGATAGCCGAACACTTGTTTCACGCCCTGATCGATAAGCGATCGGACGACCATTTCCGCGCCAGACAACATCTCCATGCTTTGCCTCCAGGCATTTTGTTATAGACGGACCGCCGAATTCATTTCTGCACCGTCTTGCGATCGGGATGAACCCGTCTTCTATTAGCTGAGTGATACTTACCTTAACCGCTCGTTATGAGGCAGGCAATTAGCAAACCCGGAGAGCGAAGAGGCGGTTAAAGCAGAAAAAACAGACATTGCCAGAGGATATGGTTAATTCATCTGTAATTAGAGGAGGAGATGATAAATCATCGCTGAAAAGCGCAATGATTCAGGAAATCATCTATTTTTACAGGTCTGGCAACCGTCAGAAAAGATCCAGAACAGAATAAAATAGTAGTTAACAAAACAAAACCAGGATAAACCACATGCAAAGATGCAATTTATCCTGACCTGATTAACGGCGGCAGATGCTGATAAGTAATTCTTCCATCCACTGATGCCCTTTGTCCCGCCCTGCAGCTTCATGCCAGGAGAGATAACAGGTACGGCTATTAAGCTTAAGCGGCAGAGGCAAAATTTGCAGATTTAACGCCTCAGAGAACTCTTCCGCCAGCCAGCGCGGGGCAATAGCCACCAGCTGCGTCTGGGAAACGACGTTTAATACGCTGACCATAGCCATTCCTTGATATGCCACGCTCGCCTGTTTATCTGCTGTGTCGTACCACGGCAGACTAAATGAGGCATATCTGTCGAGCGCAACCACGGCATGTTGTTCGCTATAAACATCACTTTCACGTAGCGGAGCATTCAATCGTGGATGTTTTTTACTGGCAACCAATACCATTTCATCTTTAAACAACGGCACGCACGAAAATTCAGGGCGACGGAACTCTTCGTATCCCAGAACAAATTCGGTTTCCTGGTAACGTAACTGGTGTTCTGTGTTTTGATTTAAGGATGATTTGAACACCAGATTAATATTTGGCGCAATCTCTTCAACCTTATTATAAATAATAGATGTCAGATAATTATCTAACGGACTGCAGACGCAGAGATGGAATACGCGTTCACTGCTTAGCGGTTCAAAACCCGAGCCCGGCAGCTCATTTTGCACCAGTTGCAGAGCCTGGCGAATAGAGCCGAAGAGCTGGAATGCCCGCGCAGTAGGCTGAATCCCTCGTCCGTAGCGAACGAATAATTCGTCGTTGAACATCACCTTAAGCCTGGCAACGGCATTACTCACGGCAGGTTGTGACATCCCCAACGCTTGCGCCGCCCGGGTGATATTCTGCTCCTGCATGACAGCATCAAACACCGTCAGTAGATTAAGATCCACCGTGCGTAGCTGGGGTTTAATCCCATCTGTAACTTGAGGTTGTTTAATATTATTTTCTGACACTTCTGACTCCACTGTCACGCTACACAGCACGTCCTTCGCCGACGCATTGTAATAATCCCGAAAAATATGATTTACCATGCCAATACGTCCAACAAAAGAGAATTGTTTAAAAATCGGAATATATAAAGATCACGCGATAACACACAAATAAAAACCGGCATAACAGATATATTTGACTTTATAGTTAGAATGAAACCATAAACCAAGTCAATACACAATGGTCATCTGGTTAAGGATGACTTAAGTATAATTAAACTGTTATCGACTTTGCGTATACTTACGTTAATAATCTGTTATTCCCATTCATTCACGACCAGAGAGAAAGAATGCCTATGTGAATGGTAAATCAATGATATTAAATACTTTAAAAAGAAAACATCCACGACGGAAAATACATATTTCAAAACACCTGCTAAATGTACTTATTTCTGCAAATGCTTTTTTAGTCCAATTTTAGACAATTCATATAGCCTGAAAAGCAAAATCCAGCACAATAAGCTAAAGCCTATAACCTGTCTGTTCAGCCTGTCGGAACCGTTTTTACCGTCAGGGGTTGACATGAACAGCCGTATCCAGTACCACTAAAAGTATATTGAATTTAACGGAGCACGATTCATGACACGCACCCATCGTTTCACCGGTCTACTACTACTAAACGCATCTTCTGTGCGCGGTAGACTGGCGGGCGAAATTCAGCGTTGAATCGTCACCAGTAAGACTAAAAACCCGCGCCACTGCGCGGGTTTTTTTATGCTCGTAGCAAGGCGCCCTAAGACTGACAAGGACCTAACCCATGAGCCAGCAAGTCATTATTTTCGATACTACTTTACGTGACGGTGAACAGGCATTACAGGCAAGCCTGAGTGTAAAAGAGAAGCTGCAGATTGCGCTGGCTCTCGAGCGAATGGGCGTCGACGTCATGGAGGTGGGGTTCCCGGTCTCTTCTCCGGGTGATTTCGAATCTGTACAGACCATTGCGCGCACCATTAAAAATAGCCGCGTCTGTGGCCTGGCACGCTGTGTAGAGAAAGACATCGACGTTGCGGCCGAGTCGCTGAAAGTGGCCGAAGCCTTCCGTATTCACACCTTCATTGCTACCTCGCCAATGCATATCGCAACCAAATTGCGCAGCACGCTGGATGAGGTGATTGAACGCGCGGTGTATATGGTTAAGCGCGCACGTAACTATACCGATGACGTTGAATTCTCTTGCGAAGACGCGGGCCGTACGCCAATCGAAGACCTGGCGCGCGTTGTGGAAGCCGCCATCAACGCGGGCGCGAAAACCATCAACATCCCGGACACCGTCGGCTACACCATGCCGTTTGAGTTCTCTAACATCATCACCGGCCTGTATGACCGCGTACCGAATATTGATAAAGCAATTATCTCCGTCCACACCCACGATGATTTAGGGCTGGCGGTGGGCAATGCCATCGCCGCTGTCCACGCCGGTGCGCGCCAGGTAGAAGGCGCGATGAACGGTATCGGTGAACGCGCGGGCAACTGTTCGCTGGAAGAAGTGATCATGGCGATCAAAGTGCGCAAAGACATCATGAACGTGCACACCCGCATCAATCACAACGAAATCTGGCGCACCAGCCAGACCGTCAGCCAGATTTGCAACATGCCGATTCCGGCCAACAAAGCGATTGTCGGCACGGGTGCGTTCGCGCATTCCTCTGGTATCCACCAGGACGGCGTACTGAAAAACCGCGAAAACTACGAAATCATGACCCCGGAATCTATCGGTCTGAACCAGGTGCAGTTGAACCTGACCTCCCGTTCCGGCCGCGCTGCGGTGAAACACCGTATGGAAGAGATGGGTTATCAGGACAGCGATTACAACATGGATCAGCTGTACGACGCATTCCTGAAGCTGGCCGACAAAAAAGGTCAGGTGTTCGACTATGACCTGGAAGCGCTGGCTTTTATTAACAAACAGCAGGAAGAGCCAGAGCACTTCCGTCTGGATTACTTCAACGTGCAGTCCGGCTCCAGCGACATCGCCACCGCCTCGGTCAAACTGGCCTGTGGTGACGAGATTAAAGCCGAAGCGGCAAACGGTAACGGCCCTGTCGACGCCATCTATCAGGCAATCAACCGCGTCACCGAATACGACGTTGAGCTGGTGAAATATGACCTGACGGCGAAAGGGCATGGTAAAGACGCTTTAGGCCAGGTGGATATCGTCGTCAATTACAACGGTCGCCGTTTCCACGGAGTGGGTCTGGCGACGGATATTGTCGAATCCTCCGCGAAAGCAATGGTGCATGTCCTGAACAACATCTGGCGCGCCGCTGAAGTCGAAAAAGAGTTGCAACGCAAAGCTCAGAATAAAGAGAACAACAAGGAAACCGTGTAATGTCGAAGAATTACCATATTGCTGTGTTGCCGGGTGACGGTATTGGCCCGGAAGTGATGGCACAGGCGCTGAAAGTACTGGAAGCCGTTCGCTCGCGTTTTGCGATGAAAATCACCACCAGCCATTACGACGTGGGCGGTATTGCCATTGATAACCACGGTACGCCGCTGCCAAAAGCCACCGTTGAAGGCTGCGAAAATGCCGACGCCGTGCTGTTTGGCTCCGTCGGTGGCCCAAAATGGGAACACCTGCCGCCGGCTGAGCAGCCAGAGCGCGGCGCGCTGCTGCCGCTGCGTAAACACTTTAAGTTGTTCAGCAATCTGCGTCCGGCGAAGCTCTACCAGGGGCTGGAAGAATTCTGCCCGCTGCGCGCGGATATCGCGGCCAACGGTTTCGACATTCTCTGCGTACGCGAGCTGACCGGCGGAATTTACTTCGGTCAGCCAAAGGGCCGCGAAGGCAGCGGCCAGCATGAAAAAGCATTCGATACCGAGGTATATCACCGTTTCGAAATTGAACGTATTGCCCATATCGCCTTTGAGTCGGCGCGTAAACGCCGTCATAAAGTGACCTCCATTGATAAAGCGAACGTGCTGCAGTCGTCCATTTTGTGGCGTGAGATCGTCAGCGAAGTCGCGAAGCAGTATCCGGACGTTGAGCTGTCGCATATGTACATTGATAACGCGACCATGCAGCTGATTAAGGATCCCTCCCAGTTTGACGTGCTGCTCTGCTCTAACCTGTTCGGCGATATCCTGTCTGACGAGTGCGCGATGATCACCGGCTCCATGGGGATGTTGCCATCCGCCAGCCTGAATGAAGAAGGCTTCGGGCTGTACGAACCTGCCGGGGGCTCCGCACCGGATATCGCAGGCAAAAACATCGCCAACCCGATTGCACAGATCCTCTCCCTGGCTCTGCTGCTGCGCTACAGCCTTGATGCAGGTGATGCAGCAACCGCAATTGAAAACGCCATTAACCGGGCGTTAGAAGAAGGCGTCCGTACCGGTGATTTAGCACGCGGCACGGCAGCAGTCAGTACTGATGAAATGGGCGACATCATTGCCCGCTATGTCGCTGAAGGGGTGTAATCATGGCCAAAACCTTATATGAAAAGTTGTTTGATGCACACGTTGTCTACGAAGCACCAAACGAAACCCCACTGCTGTATATCGACCGTCATCTGGTACACGAAGTGACCTCCCCGCAGGCATTTGACGGCCTGCGTGCGCACAAGCGTCCCGTGCGTCAGCCGGGAAAAACCTTCGCGACGATGGATCATAACGTTTCCACTCAGACCAAAGACATCAATGCGTCGGGTGAGATGGCTCGTATCCAGATGCAGGAACTGATTAAGAACTGCAACGAATTTGGCGTGGAGTTGTACGATCTGAACCACCCTTATCAGGGCATCGTCCACGTGATGGGGCCGGAGCAAGGGATTACCCTGCCGGGCATGACCATCGTCTGCGGTGACTCTCATACCGCAACGCACGGCGCGTTTGGCGCGCTGGCGTTTGGTATCGGTACGTCTGAAGTGGAACACGTTCTGGCGACGCAGACCCTGAAACAGGGCCGCGCCAAAACCATGAAGATTGAAGTGAAAGGTAAAGCCGCACCGGGGATCACGGCGAAAGACATCGTGCTGGCTATCATCGGCAAAACCGGCAGCGCAGGCGGTACCGGTCACGTAGTGGAATTTTGCGGCGACGCTATTCAGGCGCTGAGCATGGAAGGTCGTATGACCCTGTGCAACATGGCCATTGAGATGGGCGCCAAAGCAGGCCTGGTGGCACCAGACGAAACGACCTTCAACTATGTGAAAGGTCGTCTGCACGCGCCAAAAGGCCAGGATTTTGACGATGCGGTCGCGTACTGGAAAACCCTGAAAACCGACGACGGGGCAACCTTTGACACCGTTGTCACGCTGCAGGCAGAAGAGATTGCGCCTCAGGTGACCTGGGGCACCAACCCGGGTCAGGTGATTTCCGTTAACGACAGCATTCCTGACCCGGCCTCCTTTGCCGATCCGGTCGAGCGTGCCAGTGCGGAGAAAGCGCTGGCCTATATGGGACTGAAGCCCGGTGTGCCGTTGACCGACGTGACCATTGATAAAGTCTTCATTGGATCCTGTACCAACTCCCGTATCGAAGATTTACGTGCTGCTGCAGAGATTGCTAAAGGCCGCAAAGTTGCGCCGGGCGTGCAGGCGCTGGTGGTTCCCGGTTCCGGTCCGGTGAAGGTTCAGGCAGAAGCGGAAGGGCTGGATAAGATCTTTATCGAAGCAGGTTTTGAGTGGCGTTTGCCGGGATGCTCCATGTGTCTGGCTATGAACAACGACCGTCTGAATCCAGGCGAACGTTGTGCTTCCACCAGCAACCGTAACTTTGAAGGCCGTCAGGGCCGCGGTGGGCGTACCCATCTGGTCAGCCCGGCAATGGCCGCCGCTGCAGCCGTTACCGGCCATTTCGCCGACATTCGCAGCCTGAAATAAGGAGACAATCATGGCAGAGAAATTTACCCAACACACAGGCCGGGTTGTCCCCCTGGATGCCGCTAACGTCGATACTGACGCCATCATTCCTAAGCAGTTTTTGCAGAAAGTGACCCGCACCGGTTTTGGTGCACACCTGTTCAACGACTGGCGTTTCCTGGATGACAAAGGCGAAGTGCCTAATCCAGAATTCGTTCTGAACTTCCCGGAATACACTGGCGCGTCCATTCTGCTGGCGCGGGAAAACTTTGGCTGCGGTTCTTCGCGTGAACATGCTCCCTGGGCGCTCACCGATTACGGCTTTAAGGTGGTTATCGCCCCGAGCTTCGCGGATATCTTCTACGGTAACAGCTTCAACAATCAGCTGCTGCCGGTGACGCTGAGTGACGAACAGGTTGATGAGCTGTTTGCGCTGGTTAAGGCGAATCCGGGCATGGCGTTTGAAGTGGATTTGGAAGCGGAAGTGGTTAAAGCGGGTGAGAAGACCTACAGCTTCAGCATTGATGCATTCCGCCGTCACTGCATGCTGAACGGTCTGGACAGCATTGGTCTGACGCTCCAGCATGAAGACGCCATCTCAGCGTACGAGAAAAAACAGCCTGCGTTTATGGGCTAAAGGCAATGGCCCGCGAAAAGCGGGCCATTGATAAGGGTGCGTTGAGGCTCAACCACTCTGGAGAGGCGGGGAAACCTTCCCCGCCAATACCGCTAACGTTTTGCTTCGTAAGCCAACACTGCTGCCAGCTCTGTTTTCTCCTGTCTGAAATGCAATTCACATAGCGAATCACGCACCATCCAGGTGAAGATCAACAGCGTCGTACAGATCAGAAACAAACCTAACAGCAGAGTACGTTTTGGCATTCCAGCCTCCTTATTGCTTTTCGGCAATGAAGAGACTAACCTCGCAATGTGTGTTGTGAAGTTGGTCTCCCCATCAGTTTTATTGATGTGGGACTCTCCACTGTTTGCCTTTTGCGAAAGCCTGAGGCAAACAGCCTCAAGCACCCGCCACGCAATCTATGCGCCTTCTCTTCATCTGTCAGAAAGTCGTTTCATTTCGTGAAGCCGCCTTCCAAAATCAAACATCCTTAACCCGGCATGTCAGCCCAAGCGTGATGACCGAAATCGCGGCAATCATCCAGTAAACCGAGGCATGTCCGTAGCTCTGCGCCAGCGCTCCCTGAATCACCCCCGCCAGAATGACGCCTGTCGAAATGCTGTTGGTGAAAAGCGTGGTCGCCGAGCCAGCGCGTCCCGGCATTAAGTCCTGGAACCAGAGCATGCCGATCCCGGCCACGATCCCGATGAATATGGCATTGAACAGCTGCAGCGCCAGCAGTGCTTCGCGCGAATGGAAGAAGATCAGCCCAAGATAGAACAACACCCCGGCGGCAACCGCAACCACCATCATTTTGCGTTTACCGAAGCGCTTTACGTAATATCCTGCAAGAATCATCGCCGGAATCTCCAGCCCGGCAGCCGTTCCCATTAAGATCCCGGCGAGCTTGTCCGGCAGACCGAGATCGCTGCTGATCCACAGTGGCATATCAATGATGTACATGGTATTGCAGGTCCACATCAGCGTGGAGGCGATAAACAACATACGGACGTTTTTGTCCTGCCAGCCGCTCACTTGCGTAATCGGCTTATCCGTCGTCTGTTCGACGCGCGCCACAGACGGTAATACGAAGGCAATCAGCGCCAGGCTGATGGCAAAAATCGCCGCGGCGATAGAGAACATGGCGGTAAAACCGTAGTTCAATGCCAGCATGAAGGCCAGCGGCGGGCCGATGACCCATGCCAGTGAAAGCTGAGCACGCATCACCGAGCTGAACATCACCACTTCCCGCGCGGAGTTATCCGCGTATTCTCGGGCCAGGGCGAAAAGCTGCGGCATGGCGGTATTCGCCAGCGACGCCAGCAGGACGCCGCAGGTAATGAGCGTCAGGTAATGGCGATTGAACGCAAAGAGTAGCGCGTTGCCCACGGCCATGGCGCAGCAAAAGAGGATCAGCTTGCGGCGATCGCCCTGGCTGTCCGATCGTTTCGCCAGCGCGAGGCTGACCAGGATCCCGGCAATGGCGTTAACGGTGTAAAACAGGCCGACCCAAAACGGCTGCGCCCCCACCTCGCGGCTGAGGAACAGGCTCAACGTCGGCGCCTGCAACGCCCCCGCCACGCCCATCATAAAGGCTACCAGCATAAAAGCGGCATATACGCCATTCAGGCGGCGCCCCATCGTCATCAACCACAGCATACGCAAGTCCTTGTGAAAGCGAATCGAAATTGGGTGAAAGAATAAACGAAAAAAGCCAGCAAAAACATTTTGCTGGCGGGTGATAAACACCAATACTCAGTCACACATGATCGAGGCGAGTTAGCGGGAAGAGGTCGGTTTCGTAACGTCCCACTGCATCAGTTCTTCTAACATTTTCAGCCGCTGCTCTGCACACCGGCGGGCCAGCCAGGACGCTCCTTTTGTCGCTGAAAAGTACTGCTGATAAAACTGACGTGCGGTAGACCTCTTCATAATTTACCTCCTCACTTCATCGGGGAGAATTATTGGCCTAATATAGGGATAAATAAATTGCTGGTTTTTTGTCAGGAGTTCCCCTTTTATGCCTTCTGGTCGTCTGCAACAACAATTTATCCGCCTCTGGCAGTGCTGCGAGGGGCAATCGCAGGAGACCACTCTCAACGAGCTGGCTGACCTGCTCAATTGTTCGCGCCGTCATATGCGCACGCTGCTTAACACCATGCAGCAGCAGGGCTGGTTAAGCTGGGAAGCGGAGGCAGGACGCGGGAAGCGCTCACGTTTGACCTTTCTCTATACCGGTCTGGCGTTGCAGCAGCAGCGCGCGGAGGATCTGCTGGAGCAGGATCGCATCGACCAGCTGGTGCAGCTGGTGGGCGACAAAGCCGCCGTGCGCCAGATGCTGGTCTCACATCTTGGACGTAGCTTTCGTCAGGGCCGCCACATTCTGCGGGTGCTCTACTACCGTCCGATGAAAAATCTGTTACCCGGCACGGTGTTACGGCGTTCTGAAACCCACATGGCCCGGCAGATTTTCAGCGGCCTGACGCGGATAAATGAGGAAAATGGGGAACTGGAAGCGGATATCGCGCATCACTGGCAGCAACTTTCCCCGTGCCACTGGCGCTTCTTCTTACGCCCCGGCATCCACTTTCACCACGGTCGCGAACTGGACATGCGCGACGTCATCGCCTCTCTGGAACGTGCCCGCAAGCTACCGCTTTATTCACACATTTCCCGCGTTCATTCCCCGACGGCATGGACGCTGGATATTGAGCTGTCGCAGCAGGACAAATGGCTTCCCTGGCTGCTGGGCTATGTGCCGTCGATGATTTTGCCCGCCGAGTGGGAGTCGCTGAACAATTTCGCCAGCCTGCCGATTGGCACCGGCCCCTACTCCGTGTCCCGCAATAACAACAACCAGCTGAAAATTCGCGCGTTTGATGACTACTTTGGCTATCGGGCACTGATCGACGAAGTGAACGTCTGGGTATTACCGGATCTTAATGAAGATCTCAGCTGCGGGCTGACGCTGGAAGGCCCCACCACGGGAGAAAAAGCGGTGGAGAGTCGTCTGGAGGAGGGATGCTACTACCTGCTGTTTGATAGCCGCACCCACCGCGGGGCAAACCAAGCCGTTCGTCAGTGGGTCAGCCACGTGCTGTCCCCCTCCAATCTGATCTACCATGCGGAAGAGCAGTACCAGACATACTGGTTCCCGGCGTACGGCCTGCTTCCGCGCTGGCACCACGCCCGCCCGGCGCACTGCGACAGACCTGCCGGGCTGGAGTCCATCACCCTGACCTACTACCGCGAGCACGTGGAGCATCGTTTTATCGCCGGGATCATGGCCAGGCTGCTGGCAGCCGAAGGCGTGACGCTGGAGATCAGAGAAGTGGACTATGACGAATGGCACCGGGGGGAGATCGTCAGTGATATCTGGCTAAACAGCGCCAACTTCACCCTGCCGCTCGATTTCTCGCTCTTTTCTCATCTGTATGAGATCCCGCTGATCCAGCACTGTATCAACCGTGACTGGCAGCAGGACGCTGCCCAGTGGCGCGCTGGCGACATGAATCTTGCCGTGTGGTGCCAGCAATTGCTGGCTGAACAGGCGATTGTACCTCTGATACACCACTGGCTGATGATCCAGGGTCAACGCAGTATGCGCGGTCTGCGGATGAACACCCTGGGCTGGTTTGATTTCAAATCAGCCTGGTTTGCGCCGCCGGAGCCATAACGCTTTCGTAATATTCACCAAATCATTACAATAGCGCCGTTCTCAACGGGGTGCTGCATCACAGATGTGCGCTGAGATAATACCCGTCGAACCTGATCCGGATAACGCCGGCGAAGGGATTTGAGGCTGTCTCTCAAAATCCTTTGCCACTCAACCCTGAGGTGCAAAGTGTTAAAAAAAGTTCTTCCTCTGCTGGCGCTGTTTGCGCTGCCTGCGTTCGCGAAGCCCGTCCTGACGGTCTATACCTACGACTCGTTCTCTGCCGACTGGGGCCCTGGCCCGGTAGTCAAAAAAGCCTTTGAAGCTGACTGTAATTGCGAGCTGAAATTCGTGGCGCTGGAAGATGGCGTGTCGCTGCTTAACCGTCTGCGTATGGAAGGGAAAAACAGCAAAGCCGACGTGGTGCTCGGGCTGGATAACAACCTGCTGGAAGCCGCCACGCAAACCAAACTGTTTGCCAAAAGCGGCGTAGCGGCAGAGGCCGTCAACGTGCCGGGCGGCTGGAACAACGACACCTTTGTGCCGTTCGACTACGGCTACTTTGCTTTCGTCTATGACAAAAACAAGCTGAAAAATCCGCCGAAGAGCCTGAAGGAGCTGGTGGAGAGCGACCAGAAATGGCGCGTGATTTATGAAGATCCGCGTACCAGCACGCCAGGCCTGGGACTGCTGCTGTGGATGCAGAAGGTCTACGGGGAGAACGCGCCGCAAGCGTGGCAGAAGCTGGCCGCCAAAACCGTCACTGTGACCAAAGGCTGGAGTGAAGCGTATGGTTTGTTCCTGAAAGGCGAAAGCGATCTGGTGCTCAGCTACACCACCTCGCCGGCTTACCACATTATCGCCGAGAAGAAAGACAACTACGCCGCCGCGAATTTTGCCGAAGGGCATTATCTGCAGGTGGAGGTTGCCGCGCGTACCGCTGCCAGCAAACAGCCGGAACTCGCCGAGAAGTTCCTGAAATTTATGGTTTCTCCGGCGTTCCAGAATGCCATTCCTGCGGGCAACTGGATGTATCCCGTCACCCACGTTGCACTGCCGGCCGGTTTCGACCAGTTAACCAAACCACAAACGTCGCTGGAGTTTACGCCGCAGCAGGTGGCCGCGCAGCGAGCAGCATGGGTAAGTGAATGGCAACGCGCCGTCAGCCGTTAATTCCTGGCTGGTTACTTCCCGGACTGCTCGCCGCCATGCTGATGGTGGTAGTCAGTCTGGGAGCATTCCTTGCGTTGTGGTTTAACGCGCCGGAGAGCGATCTGCTCGCGCTCTGGCGCGATAGCTATCTCTGGCACGTCATTCGTTTCTCCTTCTGGCAGGCGTTTCTTTCTGCCCTGCTGTCAGCGCTCCCGGCTATTTTTCTTGCGCGGGCTCTGTATCGTCGGCATTTCCCCGGAAGAGTAGTCCTGCTGCGCCTGTGCGCAATGACGCTGATCCTGCCCGTGCTGGTCGCGGTATTTGGTATCCTGAGTGTTTACGGTCGACAGGGCTGGCTGGCGTTGCTGTTTGCCCGGTTTGGTCTGGAATGGACCTTCTCGCCATACGGCCTGCAGGGCATTCTGCTGGCGCACGTGTTTTTCAATATGCCGATGGCAACGCGCCTCTTTTTGCAGGCACTGGAGAATATTCCCGGCGAACAACGCCAGATTGCCGCTCAGCTTGGCATGCGTGGATGGTCGTTTTTCCGCTTTGTCGAATGGCCTTGGTTAAGACGTCAGATTGCCCCGGTTGCCGCGCTGATCTTTATGCTCTGCTTCGCCAGCTTCGCCACCGTGCTTTCTCTCGGCGGCGGGCCACAGGCGACCACCATTGAGCTGGCGATTTATCAGGCCTTAAGTTACGACTACGATCCGGGCCGCGCCGCGCTTCTGGCGATCGTGCAGATGGCGTGCTGTCTGGTGCTGGTGCTGCTGAGCCAGCGCCTGAGCAAAGCGATTCCCCCGGGCAGCAATAGCCTCTCGGGCTGGCGCGATCCGCAGGATAGCCTGCACAGCCGCGTCTCCGATTTTATCCTGATCGTGCTGGCACTCCTGCTTCTGTTGCCACCGCTGCTGGCCGTTATCGTTGATGGCCTGAACAGGAATGTGGTGTCAGTACTGCAACAGCCCGTGCTGTGGCAAGCGACGTGGACCTCGGTACGCATTGCGCTGGCAGCCGGAGCGCTATGCGTGATCCTGACCATGATGTTGCTCTGGAGCAGCCGCGAGCTCTACGCGCGTCATGCCCGTAAAGCCGGACAAGCGCTGGAGCTAACGGGCATGCTGATCCTGGCGATGCCGGGCATTGTGCTGGCGACCGGTTTCTTCCTGCTGTTTAACACCACCGTCGGCCTGCCGGAAAGTGCTGACGGCATCGTCATTTTTACCAATGCCTTAATGGCCATCCCCTACGCGCTGAAAGTACTGGAAAATCCTATGCGGGATGTCAACAGCCGCTACAGCGTCCTGTGTCAGTCCCTTGGGATAACCGGCTGGCGGCGGTTAAAGGTGGTGGAACTTCGCGCCCTGAAACGACCGCTCGCCCAGGCACTGGCCTTCGCCTGCGTACTCTCCATCGGGGATTTTGGCGTGGTGGCCCTTTTCGGCAATGACGATTTCCGCACGCTGCCGTTCTGGCTTTATCAGCAGATTGGCTCCTACCGCAGCCAGGACGGGGCCGTCACGGCGCTGCTGCTGCTTCTGCTGTGCTTTGGACTCTTCACCGTTATCGAAAAACTTCCGGGGCGTGATGTTAAAACTGACTGATGTAACCTGGCTTTACCAGCATCTGCCGATGCGCTTCACGCTCTCCGTGCGTCAGGGAGAGATTATTGCGGTGCTTGGCCCAAGCGGTGCGGGAAAAAGCACGCTGCTCAATTTGGTTGCGGGGTTTCTGCAGCCGGCAAGCGGATCGATAGTCATTGAAAATCGGGACCATACCCATACGCCGCCTGCAAAACGTCCTGTCTCCATGCTGTTTCAGGAAAACAACCTGTTTACCCACCTGACGGTGCGGCAAAACATCGCGCTGGGGATGCATCCGGGACTCAAGCTGAACGCCCCCCAGCGCCAGAAGCTAGAGGTCATTGCCGCCCAGATGGGGATCGCGGAATTTCTCGACAGGCTACCCGGCGAGCTTTCCGGCGGCCAGCGTCAGCGCGTGGCGCTTGCCCGTTGTCTGGTCCGTGAACAGCCGATACTGCTGCTGGACGAACCGTTCTCTGCGCTCGACCCGGCGCTGCGCCAGGAGATGCTGACGCTTGTGCAGGACGTCTGTCAGCGCCAGCAGCTGACGATGCTGATGGTTTCGCACAGCATCGAAGATGCCGCACGGATTGCCCCCAGATCGGTGGTCATTGCCGAAGGACGAATTGTGTGGGATGGGATGACAGAAGAACTTCTGAAGGGTAACGCTACCGCGTCGTCGCTGCTGGGCATCAGCGCAGTCTGATGCCCTCACTCTGGCCCTCCCCCACAGGGAGAGGGAAACACATTAACGGCTCACCACCTTCAACAGGATTTCACCGTACACCGGCATCAGAGGATGGCGAATCAGTGCGACGAGCGCCACCACCGCAACGCCCAGCATCAGGGGGGCCAGCCACAAAAGACGAGTGCGCGGAAGATAGCGTGTCAGGCGATCGACACTGGCTTTCGCGCTGCGCCATAACCGCCAGCACAGCCACGCAGCCAGCCACAGCAGCACCGCCGTTGCCAGCAACAGCCACTTAAACTCACCGCTTTGCATGCCGTCAGGAATATCGATGGCCGCACCGGCCAGGATCCCCGGCAGGAAGTAGAACGGCGGCCAGAAGACGCAGCCGATGATGTTCGGCACCACAAACTTTGCAACGGGCAGATCCAGCATTCCGGCAACCATCGGCACCAGAGGACGCGTGGGTCCAACAAAGCGGCCGACGAGAATAGTAAACATGCTGTGCTGATGCAGCGCATGCTCGGTTTTATCCAGCAGCGCTTTGTTCTTTTTCATGAACGACCAGCGGTGCAGCGGCTTCTTAAAGCGCCAGCCCAGCCAGAAGGATATCCAGTCGCCCAGCAGGCAGCCGATTATCCCGGCCAGCCACGCCTGCCAGAAATTGACCTCACCGCTGCCAATCAGCGCGCCAAGACCCGCCATCATCACGGTGCCGGGCAGGATTAACCCCACGAGCGCCAGCGACTCCAGAAAGGCCACCAGCGCCACGGCGATGAGCGAATACATAACGGACTGGGTAATAAAGTGTTCCAGCAATGCCTGCATAACTATTCCGGTCAGAAAACGAATCAGCGATTCTGCTTAGCGCCCCGCACTGCGTCAAGGCAACAATTGTCTGAATAGTTTACAGGTAGCTTTCTGCGTTCACCTGTTTGTTTATCTTTTTTTACCGTTTATTCACATCCCGCGCGGAATTCACTCGGGCTGGCACCGGTGCATTTTTTAAAGACGCGAGAAAAATAGAGCTGATCTTCAAAGCCAACGTTACGCCCCACGGTGGCAATCGGCATCCGGGTGGTGCTGAGCAACAGTTTCGCCTGGCTGATACGCTGATCCTCACGCCAGCTCAGGACGCTGACGCCAAGCTGCTGGCGAAACAGATGTGACAGCCGTGACGGCGACAGACACACATGCTGGGCGACGCTGGCAATATCGAACTGGCTGTCGGCGAGATGGTCGCTGATGTACTGGCAGGCGTCGCGCACGCGGTTATCCAGCGGAGGATTAAGCGACTCGTTAATGGCCTCCATCCGTCGCAGCAGCAGTTGTTCAAGCAGGTTTATCGCCAGCAGTTCAGCGTAGCGACCACCAGCCTGCCCCGCGTCAATAATCTGCGCGAACAGCTCACGGAACTGCGCCAGATGCACTTCATCCGGGCGATAAAAACCGGTGTGCGCAAAAATAGCAGGCCAGGTAAGCCACTCCTGCCAGTAGGCGCGCGGACGGAAATAGACCCACTGGTGATACCACTCTTTGGCATCCGGATGACGGCCGTAGTGGTGGATCTCCCCCGGCGGGAACAGCAGGATATCGCCGGGGCGGCAGACGAACTGCTGGTCGCCATTCTTGATGATCCCCTCTCCGCGTACGGTCAGATTGAGGATATACCCTTTCATCCCGAGCGGTCGGTCGACGTAAAAATCGAGATATCCCTCAGCCTCGATAGGGGTCAGCCCTGCCACAAGGTGCGCGTTAAACGAGTATCCCGGCAACAAGGGATCGTTTTGCGTTTCGGCCATAGATTCAGTTCTCCCAACGGTCCTGAAGGAAACCAATTGTCCATATCACTAAAAGCAGGTCAAAAATGGTCTGCGAAAAGATCCAGAAAGCATCACGCCTCTTTTACGTCCGCCATGTCTCAGCCTTTCCCCCTGATTTCTCCGCCAGAGGAGGCAGATAAGCAGTAACAAAAGTGTCTATAAGTGCGGCAGAAATGTCCACATTGAATATTTGCACGGCGTCACACTTTCCGCTGTAACAGCAATTTAATCCATAAGATTAGCGGATCCTGCCTGACGATTTTTGTCCCCAGTCTCTAATGTTCTTCCATACCTGTTTTTCGGATGGAGCAACACCATGGCAATTGCAATTGGCCTCGATTTTGGCAGCGACTCGGTTCGCGCGCTGGCAGTGGACTGTACGACTGGCCAGGAGATAGCAACCAGCGTTGAGTGGTACCCGCGCTGGCAAGAGGGGCGCTACTGTGATGCGCCAAATAACCAGTTCCGTCACCACCCGCGTGACTATATCGAGTCGATGGAATCGGCCGTCAAAACCGTTCTCGCGGAGCTAACGGATGCCCAGCGGGCCGATGTCGTTGGGATTGGCGTCGACAGCACCGGCTCAACGCCTGCCCCGGTGGATGCCGAAGGCCGCGTACTGGCGCTGCGCCCGGAATTCGCCGACAACCCGAACGCCATGTTCGTGCTGTGGAAAGACCATACCGCCGTGGAAGAGGCCGAAGCCATCACCCGTCTTTGCCATCAGCCGGGCAAAACAGACTACTCACGCTATATCGGCGGAATTTACTCCAGCGAATGGTTCTGGGCCAAAATCCTGCATGTCACCCGTGCCGATGCGACCGTTGCGCAGGCTGCGGCATCGTGGATTGAGCTGTGTGACTGGGTTCCCGCCCTGCTCTCCGGCACCACCCGTCCGCAGGATATTCGCCGCGGACGCTGCAGCGCCGGGCATAAATCCCTGTGGCATGAAAGCTGGGGCGGTCTGCCTCCGGCAGCCTTCTTCGATGAACTCGATCCAATTATCAATAAAAACCTGACCTACCCGCTGTTTACCGACACCTTCACCGCCGATATTCCGGTGGGCACGCTCTGCGAAGAGTGGGCAAAACGCCTCGGCCTGCCGCAGAACGTGGCGATTTCCGGGGGCGCGTTTGACTGCCATATGGGTGCCGTGGGGGCAGGCGCACAACCTAACACGCTGGTGAAAGTTATCGGCACCTCCACCTGCGACATTCTGACGGCGGATAAAGCCACCGTTGGCGATCGCGCGGTAAAAGGCATTTGCGGCCAGGTTGACGGCAGCGTGGTGCCGGACTTCATCGGTCTCGAAGCGGGTCAATCCGCGTTCGGCGATATCTACGCCTGGTTTGGCCGCGTGCTGGGCTGGCCGCTGGATCAGCTCGCGGCTGCGCATCCTGAACTGAAAAGCCAGATCGCCGACAGCAAAAAACAGCTTCTGCCACAGCTCACGGAAGCCTGGGCGAAAAATCCGTCTCTCGATCACCTGCCGGTGGTGCTGGACTGGTTTAACGGCCGCCGCACGCCGTTTGCCAACCAGCGACTGAAAGGGGTGATTACCGATCTCAACCTGGCGACCGACGCCCCTGCGCTGTTCGGTGGCCTGATTGCCGCCACTGCCTTCGGCGCGCGCGCCATTATGGAGTGCTTCACCGAACAGGGTATCGACGTGAATAACGTGATGGCACTGGGCGGCATCGCCCGTAAAAATCCGGTCATTATGCAGGCCTGCTGCGACGTGCTGAACCGTCCGCTGCAGATTGTCGCGTCCGATCAATGCTGCGCGCTGGGCGCGGCGATTTTCGCCGCCGTGGCAGCCGGTGTCCACGCGGATATCCCCACCGCGCAGCAGCATATGGCGAGCGCCGTCGAAAACACACTCCAGCCACGTGCCCAGCAGGCACAACGCTTTGAACAGCTTTATCAGCGCTACCAGCAATGGGCAAAAAGCGCCGAACTTCACTATCTCCCTGTCGCCGCCCCGTCAAAACACACCGCGGACACGACGGCAACCCTGACCCATTAAGGACACGATGATGACCATTTTTAATAATTATGAAGTGTGGTTTGTGATTGGCAGCCAGCACCTGTACGGGCCGGAAGCGCTGCAGCAGGTGACGAAACATGCGGAGCACGTCGTTAATGCCCTCAACGCGGAAGCCAAACTGCCATGCAAACTGGTGCTGAAACCCCTGGGTACAACGCCGGATGAGATCACCCATATCTGTCGCGACGCGAACTACGACGACAAGTGCGCCGGTCTGGTCGTGTGGCTGCACACCTTCTCACCGGCCAAAATGTGGATCAACGGCCTGTCTATCCTCAACAAACCGCTGCTGCAGTTCCATACCCAGTTCAACGCCTCCCTGCCGTGGGACAGCATCGATATGGACTTCATGAACCTGAACCAGACCGCGCACGGCGGCCGCGAGTTCGGCTTCATCGGCGCGCGTATGCGTCAGCAGCATGCCGTCGTGACCGGTCACTGGCAGGACAGCCAGGCGCAAAACCGTATCGGCTCGTGGATGCGTCAGGCGGTATCGAAACAAGATACCCGCCATCTGAAAGTGGTGCGTTTCGGTGACAACATGCGTGAAGTGGCGGTCACCGATGGCGATAAAGTCGCAGCACAAATCAAGTTCGGTTTCTCCGTCAATACCTGGGCGGTGGGCGACCTGGTGCAGGTAGTGAATGAAATCAGCGATGGCGACGTGAGCGCGCTGGTAGACGAGTACGAAAGCCGTTACCGCCTGACGCCTGCGGCACAAATCAACGGCGACAAGCGCCAGAACGTGTTGGATGCCGCGCGCATTGAGCTTGGCATGAAGCGCTTCCTGGAACAGGGCGGCTTCCACGCCTTTACGACAACGTTTGAAGACCTCCACGGCCTGAAACAGCTCCCGGGTCTGGCAGTACAACGTCTGATGCAGCAGGGCTACGGCTTTGCAGGCGAAGGCGACTGGAAAACTGCCGCTCTGCTTCGCATCATGAAGGTGATGTCAACCGGTCTGCAGGGCGGCACCTCCTTTATGGAGGACTACACCTACCACTTCGAAAACGGCAACGACCTGGTACTCGGCTCGCACATGCTGGAAGTGTGCCCGTCTATTGCGGTGGAAGAGAAACCGATTCTTGACGTGCAGTACCTCGGCATTGGCGGTAAAGCCGATCCGGCTCGTCTGATCTTCAACACCCGCACGGGCCCGGCCATCAACGCCAGTCTGATCGACCTGGGCGATCGTTTCCGCCTGCTGGTGAACTGCGTCGATGCAGTTGAAACGCCGCATTCACTGCCAAAACTGCCGGTCGCCAACGCCCTGTGGAAAGCACAGCCAGACCTGCCAACCGCGTCAGAAGCCTGGATCCTGGCCGGTGGCGCGCACCACACGGTGTTCAGCCACGCGCTGGATCTGAACGACATGCGTCAGTTCGCCGAGCTGCACGATATCGAACTGACCGTGATTGATAACGACACCCGCCTGCCTGCGTTCAAAGATGCGCTGCGCTGGAACGAAGTCTATTACGGTTCGAAACGCTAAGTACGAAATGCCCGGTGGCACCGTGTTCACCGGGCAGGGAGACAACAATGTTAGACGATCTCAAACGACAGGTGCTCGAAGCCAACCTGGCGCTGCCGAAACATAACCTGGTGACCCTGACCTGGGGCAACGTCAGTGCCGTTGACCGCGAAAAAGGTGTGTTCGTGATCAAGCCCTCTGGCGTGGATTACACGGTGATGACGGCAGACGATATGGTGGTGGTCAGCATCGAAACGGGTGAAGTGGTGGAAGGCAACAAAAAACCCTCCTCCGATACGCCTACCCACCGTCTGCTGTATCAGTCATTCCCGACCATCGGCGGCATCGTGCATACCCATTCGCGTCACGCCACCATCTGGGCGCAGGCGGGCCAGTCCATTCCGGCCACGGGTACCACCCACGCGGATTACTTTTACGGCACCATTCCCTGCACGCGCTTAATGACCGAGGCGGAAATCAACGGTGAGTACGAGTGGGAAACCGGCAACGTGATTGTCGAAACCTTCGAAAAACAGGGTATCGACGCGGCGCAGATGCCTGGCGTGCTGGTGCACTCCCATGGTCCCTTCGCCTGGGGTAAAAACGCGGAAGACGCGGTACATAACGCCATTGTGTTGGAAGAGGTCGCCTATATGGGGATCTTCTGTCGCCAGCTCGCACCACAGCTACCGGATATGCAGCAAACCCTGCTGGATAAGCATTACCTGCGCAAGCACGGCGCGAAAGCGTATTACGGGCAGTAGCTTGTAGGCCGGATAAGCGCAGCGCCATCCGGCAAAACAGACACTGTATAAAACCCCAGCAATCACCTCTTAACCAGGCTATAATCAAGCCTGGTTTTGTTTATGGGATAACGGTGTGACGCAGGCGCAAGAAGGCTTTTTACTGACCCGGCACTGGCGGGATACGCCTCAGGGCACTGAGGTTGAATTCTGGCTGGCGACGGACAGCGGCCCGTTGCACGTAACGCTGCCGCCGCAGGAGTCCGTGGCGTTTATTCCTGAATCGCACGTCGAAAAAGTCAAACAACTGCTGCGCGGCGAAAACGGCTGGCGCATCACCCCTCTTGAGCTGAAAGATTTCCACCGTCAGCCGGTATACGGCCTTTACTGTCGCGCCCATCGTCAACTGATGCGCTATGAAAAGCTGCTGCGCGAGGCGGGCGTAACGCTCTACGAAGCGGATATCCGCCCCCCCGAGCGTTTCCTGATGGAACGGTTTATTACCGCGCCCGTCTGGGTGGATGGCACAGCGCAAAACGGTCGCCTCGTTAACGCTCGTCTGAAGCCTAACCCGGGCTATCGCCCGCCGCTAAAATGGGTCTCCCTGGACATTGAAACCACCCGCCACGGCGAGCTGTACTGCATTGGTCTGGAAGGCTGCGGCGATCGGGTTGTGTACATGCTTGGGCCGCCAAATGGCGATGCGTCCGCGCTGGATTTCCGGCTTGAATATGTCAATAGCCGACCCCAGCTGCTGGAGAAGCTTAACCAGTGGTTTGCCGACTACGATCCCGATGTCCTGATCGGCTGGAACGTGGTGCAGTTCGACCTGCGCGTGCTGCAAAAACATGCCGAGCGGTATCGCATTCCGCTGATACTCGGGCGCGGCAACAGCGAGCTGGAGTGGCGCGAGCACGGCTTTAAGAATGGCGTCTTCTTCGCCCAGGCCAATGGCCGCCTGATTATCGACGGCATCGAGGCACTGAAATCCGCCTTCTGGAACTTCTCGTCATTCTCTCTTGAAGCCGTAGCGCAGGCGCTGCTTGGCGAGGGCAAATCCATTGACAACCCCTGGGACAGAATGGATGAGATTGACCGACGCTTTAATGAAGATAAACCGGCGCTCGCCACCTATAACCTGAAAGATTGCGAGCTGGTTACGCAGATTTTCCATAAAACCGAGATCATGCCGTTCCTGCTGGAGCGCGCGACGGTAAACGGCCTCGCGGCCGACAGGCACGGCGGCTCGGTAGCGGCCTTTAGCCACCTCTATTTCCCCCGCATGCACCGGGCAGGGTACGTTGCCCCCAACCTCGGGGACGTACCGCCACAGGCCAGCCCCGGCGGGTATGTGATGGACTCCCGGCCAGGGCTTTACGATTCGGTGCTGGTTCTGGATTACAAAAGCCTGTATCCGTCGATTATCCGCACGTACCTGATTGACCCGGTGGGGCTGGTGGAAGGGATGGCGCAGCCGGACGACGCGCACAGCACTGAAGGCTTTCTCGGCGCCCGTTTCTCGCGTGAAAAACACTGCCTGCCTGAAATTGTGGGAAACATCTGGCACGGGCGCGACGAGGCGAAGCGTCACGGCAATAAGCCCCTCTCGCAGGCGCTGAAAATCATTATGAATGCCTTTTACGGCGTGCTGGGCACCAGCGCCTGCCGCTTTTTCGACCCCAGACTGGCGTCATCCATCACCATGCGCGGGCATGAAATCATGCGTCAAACCAAAGCGCTGATTGAATCCCGGGGCTATGACGTCATTTATGGCGATACCGACTCCACCTTTGTCTGGCTGAAAGCCGCCCATTCTGAAGAGGACGCCGCGCGAATCGGCAAAGAACTGGTCGCCTTCGTGAACGCCTGGTGGCGCGAAAGTTTGCAAAAAGAGCGGTTAACCAGCACGTTAGAACTGGAATTTGAAACCCATTTCGCCCGCTTTTTAATGCCCACCATTCGCGGTACCGACCAGGGCAGCAAGAAGCGCTACGCCGGGCTGATTCAGGAAGGTGACACGCAGCGGATGGTATTCAAAGGGCTGGAGACGGTGCGCACCGACTGGACCCCGCTGGCGCAGCAGTTCCAGCAAACGCTTTACCTGCGGGTATTCCGCAATGAGCCCTATCAGGATTACGTGCGCGAAACCATCGCCAGCCTGATGACGGGTGAGCTGGATAACCAACTGGTTTACCGCAAACGCCTGCGCCGCCCGCTGGCAGAATATCAACGTAATGTGCCTCCCCACGTACGCGCCGCGCGCCTGGCGGATGAAGAGAACGTGAAGCGCGGCCGCGCCCCGCAGTATCAGAACCGGGGAACGATCAAATATGTCTGGACCATTAACGGCCCGGAACCGGTGGATTATCAATACTCACCGCTCGATTACGATCACTACCTGACGCGTCAGCTTCAGCCGGTCGCCGACGGAATTTTGCCCTTCATCGACGACAATTTTGCTACACTAGTGACAGGGCAACTTGGCCTATTTTGACACGTGACGAAATGGCTGCCATCCAGTACCATAGCGCCCTTTCCATTCCCGGACCCATTTTTCGATGACCGTCTTTTTTGACGGGGGTCGAACTATTGCCTGCAATTAAAGATTAGAGCCGAACAACTATGCCTTTTACACTTGGTCAACGCTGGATCAGCGATACAGAAAGCGAACTTGGATTAGGAACCGTCGTTGCCGTCGATGCGCGTATGGTTACCCTCCTCTTCCCTGCCACCGGTGAAAACCGCCTGTACGCTCGCAATGACTCCCCTGTAACCCGCGTGATGTTCAATCCGGGTGACACCGTGACCAGCCATGACGGCTGGCAGCTCAAGATTGAAGACGTAAAAGAAGAGAATGGACTGCTCGCTTACATTGGTACGCGTCTTGATACAGACGAAGCCAATGTCATCCTGCGTGAAGTGCTGCTCGACAGCAAACTGGTTTTCAGTAAGCCGCAGGACCGCCTGTTTGCCGGGCAAATTGACCGTATGGATCGCTTCTCGCTGCGCTATCGCGCGCGCAAGTTCCAGAGTGAACAGTACCGTATGCCGTGGAGCGGCCTGCGCGGTCAGCGCACCAGCCTGATCCCCCACCAGCTGAATATCGCCCATGACGTGGGCCGTCGCCATGCACCTCGCGTACTGCTGGCCGATGAAGTGGGCCTGGGTAAAACCATTGAAGCGGGTATGATCCTGCATCAACAGCTGCTTTCCGGTGCCGCCGAGCGCGTGCTGATCGTGGTGCCTGAAACCCTGCAGCACCAGTGGCTGGTCGAGATGCTTCGCCGCTTTAACCTGCGCTTCTCCCTGTTTGACGACGAACGCTATGCCGAAGCGCAGCACGACGCCGACAACCCGTTTGAAACCGAACAGCTGGTCATTTGCTCCCTGGACTTCGTGCGCCGCAGCAAGCAGCGTCTTGAGCACCTGTGCGATGCCGAGTGGGACATTATGGTCGTTGACGAAGCGCACCATTTAGTCTGGAGCGAAGACGCGCCAAGCCGCGAGTATATGGCTATCGAACAGCTTGCGGAGCGCGTCCCTGGCGTCCTGCTGCTGACCGCAACGCCGGAACAGCTGGGTCTGGAAAGCCACTTCGCCCGTCTGCGCCTGCTCGACCCAAACCGTTTCCACGATTTCGGGCAGTTCGTGGAAGAACAGAATAACTACCGTCCGGTCGCGGATGCCGTGGCCATGCTGCTGGCAGGCAATCGTCTTTCTAATGAGGAACTCAACACCCTGAGCGAGCTGATTGGCGAGCAGGATATTGAACCGCTGCTGCAGGCCGCGAACAGCGATAGCGATAACGCGGAGCCTGCGCGTAAAGAGCTCATCGACATGCTGATGGACCGCCACGGCACCAGCCGCGTGCTGTTCCGAAACACCCGTAACGGCGTCAAAGGCTTCCCGAAACGCGAGCTGCACACTATCAAGCTGCCGCTGCCGACGCAGTATCAGACGGCGATCAAAGTCTCCGGCATTATGGGCGCGCGCAAAACTCAGGAAGAGCGCGCCCGCGACATGCTCTACCCAGAACAAATCTACCAGGAATTTGAAGGCGATACCGGTACCTGGTGGAACTTCGACCCGCGCGTGGAGTGGCTGATGGGCTACCTGACCGCCCACCGCTCCCAGAAGGTGCTGGTGATCTGCGCCAAAGCGGCTACCGCGCTGCAGCTTGAGCAGGTGCTGCGCGAGCGTGAAGGTATTCGCGCCGCCGTGTTCCACGAAGGGATGTCCATCGTTGAACGTGACCGCGCGGCGGCGTGGTTCGGTGAAGAGGACAGTGGCGCACAGGTTCTGCTGTGCTCGGAAATCGGTTCTGAAGGCCGTAACTTCCAGTTTGCCAGTAATCTGGTGATGTTCGATCTGCCGTTCAACCCGGATCTGCTGGAACAGCGTATCGGTCGTCTGGATCGTATCGGCCAGGCGCATGATATTCAGATCCACGTGCCGTATCTGGAAAAAACTGCCCAGTCCGTGCTGGTGCGCTGGTTCCACGAAGGTCTGGATGCGTTTGAGCATACCTGCCCGACGGGCCGCACCATTTACGATCAGGTGCATAGCGATCTGATCGGCTACCTGGCCGCACCGGAAAACAGTGACGGATTTGACGATCTGATCAAATCCTGCCGCGAGAAGCATGAAGCGCTGAAAGCGCAGCTTGAGCAGGGTCGCGACCGCCTGCTGGAAATTCACTCCAACGGCGGTGAGAAAGCGCAGGCGCTGGCTGAAAGCATTGAAGAACAAGATGATGACACCAGTCTGATCAGCTTCTCCATGAACCTGTTCGACATCGTCGGAATTAACCAGGACGATCGCGGCGAGAACCTGATTGTCCTGACCCCGTCCGATCACATGCTGGTGCCGGATTTCCCGGGCCTGCCGGAAGATGGTTGTACTATCACCTTCGAGCGTGATGTGGCGCTGTCCCGCGAAGATGCTCAGTTCATCACCTGGGAACACCCGCTGATCCGTAACGGACTGGATCTGATCCTTTCCGGCGATACCGGTAGCAGCACGATTTCACTCCTCAAGAACAAGGCACTGCCGGTGGGTACGCTGCTGGTAGAACTGATCTACGTTGTGGAAGCCCAGGCACCAAAACAGCTCCAGCTGACCCGCTTCCTGCCGCCAACGCCTGTGCGTCTGCTGCTGGATAAAAACGGTACCAACCTGGCAGGGCAAGTTGAATTCGAGAGTTTCAACCGTCAGCTGAGCGCGGTGAATCGCCATACAGGCAGCAAGCTGGTGAATGCGGTACAGCAGGACGTGCATGCCATTCTGCAGCTGGGCGAAAGCCAGATCGAGAAAGCCGCCCGTGCGCTGATCGATGCTGCACGCACCGAGGCCGATGAGAAACTCTCAGCGGAGCTGTCCCGTCTGGAAGCGCTGAAGGCGGTGAACCCGAACATCCGTGACGATGAACTGGCTGCCATTGAAAGCAACCGTCAGCAAATTATGGAAAGCCTGAATCAGGCGGGCTGGCGACTGGACGCATTGCGTCTGATTGTTGTCACGCATCAGTAAGCGGAGCAAAAAAATGGTAATGGAGCCCTACAATCCGCCGATGGATCCCTGGCTGGTCATCCTGTATCAGGATGAACACATTATGGTAGTTAACAAGCCGAGCGGCCTGTTGTCCGTACCGGGGCGTCTGGATGAGCACAAAGACAGCGTGATGACGCGCATTCAGCGCGATCATCCACAGGCGGAATCTGTGCATCGTCTGGATATGGCAACCAGCGGCGTGATTGTGGTGGCGCTCAATAAAGCGGCGGAGCGCGAGCTGAAGCGCCAGTTCCGCGAGCGCGAGCCGAAAAAGCAGTACGTGGCGCGCGTCTGGGGACATCCTGCACAGGCAGAAGGGTTGGTCGATCTGCCGCTGATCTGCGACTGGCCGAACCGGCCTAAGCAGAAGGTCTGCTATGAAACCGGCAAGGCCGCGCAGACCGAGTATGAAGTGCTGGAGTACGCACCGGATAACACCGCGCGCGTACTCCTTAAGCCGATTACCGGACGTTCACACCAGCTGCGCGTGCATATGCTTGCGCTGGGTCATCCGATTTTAGGCGACCGGTTTTACGCGCCGCCGGAAGCGCTGGCGTTAGCACCGCGTCTGCAGCTTCACGCCCAGACGCTGACCATTACCCATCCGGCCTTCGGTAACACGATGACGTTTAACGCCCCGGTGGACTTCTGAAAAAAGGGCCCGACACTGTCGGGCCCTTTTTTATTTGAAACCTTTCTTCTCTTTAATCAGCTCGTAAGCCTTCTGAATTTCCTGCGCTTTCTGCTTCGCCATCTCCATCATTTCCGGCGGTAAGCCTTTCGCGACCAGTTTGTCCGGGTGATGCTCACTCATCAGCTTGCGATAGGCGCGTTTGATGGTGGTCTGATCGTCAGTGGGTTTCACGCCAAGTACGTTGCAGGCATCGTCCAGCGTCGGTCCACGCTGCGCCTGCTGCCATGCACCGCCGGACGACTGCTGGTGATACCCCCCGCCAAACTGCGCGCCGCCCTGCATCATGCGTAAGAACTGGTCGAACTGCATTCGGGAGATGCCCAACTCTTCTGCAATGACGTACAGAACATCACGTTCATTAGGGTGCAGTGAACCGTCAGCAAACGCCGCCTGGATTTGAATTTCCAGAAACATCCTAATTAAATCAAAACGTCCGAAGCAGATGCTGCGGAACTGACGCATTTTTTCACGCAGCGGATAGTTATCTGATTTCCCAATGCGAAACGCATTCTGCGCGGCCACACGGGATTCACCATGCAAATTCATGCGGTCCATAAAGATGCTGGCGATTTGAATATCGGCTTCGGTCACGCGGCCTTTGGATTTGGTTAAATGCCCCATGACTTCAAAGGTGGTGGAGAAAAAGAGTGACTGGCGCTCGCGCTGATTCGCAAACCAGGCCATTTTGCGGCTGCGCGCCTTATCAAACATATGACCGATAATGAGCCCAAGCACGATTCCCCAGAACCCGGCACCCATGATGATGGCGAACGCAACGCCGATTATTTTACCCCAATACTGCATATACTCCCCGGATAGTCATATTCCTGGCCGACGCAACGTCATCATCACAGTGTTCAAGCCACGGTCAATTGAAGGACATCGCCTATAATTTGCTTTATCATACTCGTCATTCGATAGCGAGCCTAACACTCTGGCACGCAAACGGGCAGGATTAACGCTGGTACTGCGCTGATGAGTAAGATAGTCTCTGAGCGTTTGTAAGCCGTAGCCACTGATGACGGAACAATAAAATACAACGTATGAAAAAACGTATCCCCACCCTTCTGGCCACAATGATTGGCACCGCCCTGTACAGTCAACAGGGGCTGGCGGCCGATCTCGCCTCGCAGTGTATGCTTGGCGTTCCAAGTTATAATCGCCCACTGGTGCAGGGTGATACAAATAGCTTGCCGGTAACCATTACTGCAGACAGTTCTAAGGGTACTTATCCTGACAACGCCACGTTTACGGGCAATGTGGATATTAACCAGGGCAATAGCCGCCTGCAGGCAGATGAAGTGCAGTTGCACCAGAAGCAGCCGGAAGGCGCGGCCGAGCCGGTACGAACGGTGGATGCGCTGGGTAATGTGCACTATGACGACAATCAGGTCATCCTGAAAGGTCCGAAAGCCTGGTCAAACCTGAATACGAAAGATACTAACGTCTGGGAAGGTGATTACCAGATGGTGGGTCGCCAGGGACGCGGTAAAGCGGACCTGATGAAACAGCGCGGTGAAAACCGCTATACGATCCTGGAAAATGGCTCCTTTACCTCCTGTCTGCCAGGGTCAAACACCTGGAGCGTGGTCGGGAGCGAAGTGATCCACGACCGTGAAGAGCAGGTCGCGGAGATCTGGAACGCCCGCTTTAAGCTGGGTCCGGTACCGGTATTCTACAGCCCTTATCTTCAGCTTCCCGTGGGTGACAAGCGTCGCTCGGGTTTCCTGATCCCCAATGCCAAATACAGCACCTCGAACTACTTTGAGTTCTACCTGCCGTATTACTGGAACATCGCGCCCAACATGGACGCCACGATCACGCCGCACTATATCCATAAGCGCGGTAACGTCATGTGGGAGAACGAGTTCCGCTACCTGACTCAGGCCGGTGCGGGTCTGATGGAGCTGGATTATCTGCCGTCAGATAAAGTCTTCCAGGATGAGCACCCGACCGAAGGCGACAAGCACCGCTGGATGTATTTCTGGCAGCATGCCGGGGTACTGGATCAGGTCTGGCGTTTTAACGTCGACTATACCAAGGTCAGCGATCCTTACTACTTTAATGACTTTGACTCCAAGTACGGTTCAAGTACCGATGGTTATGCCACGCAGAAATTCAGCGTTGGCTATGCCATTCAAAACTTTAACGCCACGGTGTCAACCAAGCAGTTCCAGGTCTTTAATACCCAAACAGCAAGTACCTACGGTGCTGAACCGCAACTGGACGTGAACTGGTACCAAAACGATGTCGGTCCTTTCGACACCCACGTCTACGCTCAGGCGGTGCATTTCGTTAATACCAACTCGGATATGCCAGAATCCACACGCGTTCATATTGAGCCGACGGTCAACCTGCCCTGGTCAAATGACTGGGCAAGTCTGAATACCGAAGCCAAGCTCATGGCGACGCACTATCAGCAGAAAAATCTGGACTGGTACAACAATCGCTATGGTACCGATCTTGAAGAATCAGTAAACCGTACGCTCCCCCAGTTTAAGATGGACGGTAAACTGATTTTCGAACGTGATATGGCACTCCTGGCGGATGGCTATACTCAGACGCTTGAACCGCGTATGCAGTATCTTTACGTGCCTTATCGCGATCAGAGCAAGATTCAGAACTACGACTCCTCTTTCCTGCAATCGGACTATAGCGGCCTGTTCCGCGACCGTACCTACGGTGGTCTCGACCGAATTGCTTCCGCTAACCAGTTAACGACCGGTGTCACAACGCGCGTTTATGATGAATCTGCCGTTGAACGTTTTAACGTTTCTGTTGGTCAAATTTACTATTTCACCGAGTCTCGTACGGGTGATGACGACATTAACTGGGAGAAAGACAACAAAACGGGGTCACTGGTGTGGGCGGGTGATACCTACTGGCGCATGACCGATCGCTGGGGTCTGCGCGGTGGGTTGCAGTACGATACGCGACTGGACAATATCGCGACGAGCAGTGCAGCCATTGAATACCGTCGTGATGAAGACCGTATGATGCAGTTGACGTACCGTTATGCCAGTCCGGAATATATTCAGGCGACATTGCCGAACTACGCCAATGCTGACCAATACAAAGATGGGATTTCGCAGGTGGGTGGCGCAGCAAGCTGGCCTATCGCCGATCGCTGGTCAATCGTAGGCGCTTACTACTTTGACACTAACGCCAATAAACCTGCTGACCAGATGGTGGGTCTGCAATATAACTCCTGCTGTTATGCGCTGCGTGTCGGCTACGAACGTAAGCTTAACGGCTGGGATACTCAAAACAATCAGAGCAAATACGATAACGTGATTGGCTTTAATGTCGAACTGCGCGGCCTGAGTTCCAACTACGGCCTGGGCACCCAGCAGATGCTGCGTTCGAACATCCTGCCATACCGTAGTTCCTTGTAATGTATTTGATTTACAACGTAATCCGCTTTGCGGTTAATTGAAATGGAAAAAGTATGAAGAACTGGAAAACGCTGCTGCTCGGTGTCGCTATGGTTGCGAATACCAGCTTCGCGGCCCCCCAGGTTGTTGATAAGGTCGCCGCTGTTGTTAACAACGGCGTCGTGCTCGAAAGTGACGTTGACGGTCTGATGAAATCTGTGAAGCTCAATTCGGGCGAAGCAGGTCAGCAACTTCCGGATGACGCCACGCTGCGCCATCAGATCCTGGAACGACTGATCATGGATCAGATCGTACTGCAGATGGGTCAGAAAATGGGCGTGAAGGTGACTGACGAGCAACTCGATCAGGCCATCGCTAACATCGCAAAGCAAAACAACATGTCTCTGGATCAGATGCGCAGTCGTCTGGCCTATGACGGCATCAGCTACGCCACCTACCGCAACCAGATCCGTAAAGAGATGCTGATTTCGGAAGTGCGTAACAATGAAGTCCGTCGTCGCGTCACGATCCTGCCGCAGGAAGTGGACGCGCTGGCAAAACAGGTGGGTAACCAGAACGATGCGAGCACAGAGCTGAACCTGAGCCACATTCTGATCCCACTGCCAGAGAACCCAACCTCCGATCAGGCTGCGGAAGCAGAAAGTCAGGCACGTTCTATTGTCGAACAGGCGCGTAACGGCGGCGACTTTGGCAAGCTGGCTATCACCTACTCCGCTGACCAACAGGCGCTGAAAGGCGGCCAGATGGGCTGGGGACGTATTCAGGAGCTGCCATCCATCTTTGCCCAGGCGCTGAGTACGGCGAAGAAAGGCGATATCGTGGGTCCAATCCGTTCCGGTGTGGGCTTCCACATTCTGAAAGTGAACGATCTGCGTGGTCAGAGCCAGAACATTTCCGTGACTGAAGTTCACGCTCGCCATATTCTGCTCAAACCGTCACCGATCATGACTGACGATCAGGCACGTGCGAAGCTGGAGCAGATTGCGGCAGACATTAAGAGCGGTAAAACCTCGTTTGCCAATGCCGCGAAGGAGTTCTCTCAGGATCCAGGCTCTGCTAATCAGGGCGGCGATCTGGGCTGGGCGGCAGCAGATATTTACGATCCTGCCTTCCGCGATGCGCTGATGAAGCTGAACAAAGGCCAGATCAGTGCTCCGGTACACTCTTCATTTGGCTGGCATCTGATCGAGCTGATGGACACCCGTAACGTGGATAAAACGGATGCGGCGCAGAAAGACCGCGCTTACCGTATGCTGTTTAACCGTAAGTTCTCTGAAGAAGCGGCAACCTGGATGCAGGAACAACGCGCCAGTGCTTACGTGAAAGTTCTGAGTAACTAATGAAACCGCATCGTGTTGTGATCACCCCCGGCGAACCCGCCGGGATTGGGCCAGACCTCGTTGTCCAGCTCGCCCAGCGAAGCTGGCCGGTGGAACTGGTTGTCTGCGCAGATGCAACACTGTTACAAGACCGGGCGAAGCTGCTCGGTCTGCCTTTAACGCTTATTCCTTACGTTGAAGGTCAACAGCCAGCACCACAGCAAGCCGGTACGCTCACGGTTCTTTCTGTCCCTCTTCGTACACCGGTCATTCCAGGCCAGCTCAGCACGGAAAACGGCCACTACGTCGTGGAAACCCTCGCGCGCGCCTGCGACGGTTGCCTGAAGGGTGAATTTGCTGCCCTGATCACCGGCCCCGTGCACAAGGGCGTCATCAACGAAGCGGGTATCTCCTTTACCGGGCACACGGAATTCTTTGAAGAGCGCTCGCACAGCCCGAAAGTAGTGATGATGCTGGCGACGGAGGCAATGCGCGTTGCGCTCGTGACCACCCATCTGCCCGTTAAGGCCATTCCTGATGCCATCACCCCGGCACTGCTGCGGGAGATCATCGGGATCCTGCATCATGACCTGCAAACCAAATTTGGCATCAAACAGCCACACGTTCTGGTTTGCGGCCTGAATCCGCATGCGGGAGAAGGTGGACACATGGGCACCGAAGAGATCGACACCATTATTCCGGTGCTTGAAGAAATGCGCGCTAAAGGGATGAATCTTAGCGGGCCGCTCCCTGCGGACACGCTTTTTCAGCCGAAATACCTGGATAATGCCGACGCCGTCCTCGCGATGTACCACGATCAGGGCCTGCCCGTGCTAAAATACCAGGGCTTTGGCCGCGGGGTGAATATCACCCTCGGTTTACCCTTTATTCGAACGTCCGTTGACCACGGTACTGCGCTGGATCTGGCAGGACAGGGGAAAGCGGATGTCGGCAGTTTTATTACGGCGCTTAATCTCGCCATCAAAATGATTGTTAATACTCAATGACTAATCGAGTCCATCAGGGCCACTTAGCCCGAAAACGCTTCGGGCAAAACTTCCTCAACGATCAGTTCGTGATCGAAAGCATTGTTTCGGCTATTAATCCGCAAAAAGGTCAGGCTATGGTCGAAATCGGTCCGGGCCTTGCTGCACTGACCGAGCCGGTAGGCGAACGCCTCGACGAGCTGACCGTTATCGAACTGGACCGCGATCTTGCCGCACGCCTGCAAACGCACCCGTTCCTCGGACCGAAGCTGACCATTTATCAGCAGGACGCCATGACCATGAACTTTGGCGAACTGTCGGAGAAAATGGGTCAGCCGCTGCGCGTCTTCGGCAACCTGCCGTACAACATCTCCACGCCGCTCATGTTCCACCTGTTTAGCTATACTGATGCCATTGCCGATATGCACTTCATGTTGCAAAAAGAGGTGGTTAACCGTCTGGTTGCAGGGCCGAACAGTAAAGCGTATGGTCGTTTAAGCGTGATGGCACAATATTACTGTAACGTGATCCCGGTACTCGAAGTGCCGCCGTCAGCGTTCACACCACCACCGAAAGTGGATTCAGCGGTTGTGCGCCTTGTGCCACATAAAACGAAACCCTATCCGGTTAAAGATCTGCGTGTCCTCAGCCGCATTACCACAGAAGCCTTTAACCAGCGCCGTAAAACGATCCGTAACAGCCTGAGCAATTCATTTACCGTTGAGGTGTTAGCCGAGCTGGGGATCGACCCGGCAATGCGTGCGGAGAACATTTCCGTAGAGCAGTACTGCAAGCTGGCTAATTACATCAGCGAAAATGCGCCGCCGAAGGAGAGTTAAGCCATGATTGATTCGCCCCGCGTATGTGTCCATGTACAAAGCGTCTATGTTGAATCGCAATCCTCACCCGATGAAGAGCGTTTTGTCTTTGCTTACACCGTGACCATTCGCAATCTGGGGCGGATGCCCGTGCAGCTGCGCGGGCGCTACTGGCTTATCACCAACGGCAATGGCCGCGAAATTGAAGTTCAGGGTGAAGGTGTCGTGGGCGAACAGCCCCACATCGCCCCTGGCGAAGAGTACCAGTACACCAGCGGTGCGGTGATTGAAACGCCGCTGGGTACCATGCAAGGCCATTACGAAATGGTCGACGTCGATGGCAATGTGTTCCGCGTTGCTATTCCTGTGTTCCGTCTCGCCGTAACCACACTCATTCATTAATCTAATGTCTACATATCTGATTGGCGACGTTCACGGTTGCTACGATGAACTGATCGCATTGTTAAAACAGGTCGACTTTACGCCAGGACAGGACACCCTCTGGCTGACGGGCGATTTAGTTGCGCGCGGCCCGGGCTCGCTTGAGGTTTTACGTTTCGTCAAATCGCTGGGCGATAGCGTGCGCATGGTGCTGGGCAATCACGATCTCCATCTGCTGGCCGTGTTTGCCGGGATCAGCCGCAACAAGCCTAAAGATCGCCTCACTCCGCTGCTGGAAGCGCCAGACGCGGACGATCTGATTAACTGGCTGCGCCGTCAGCCCTTGTTGCAGGTCGACGAGGATAAAAAACTGGTCATGGCCCATGCCGGGATCACCCCGCAATGGGATCTTGAGACGGCAAAAACCTGTGCGCGTGACGTAGAAGCGGTACTGGCGAGCGACTCGTATCCCTTCTTCCTGGATGCCATGTACGGCGATATGCCGAACCACTGGAGCGAAGAGCTCAGCGGTCTGGCCCGCCTGCGCTTTATCACCAATGCGTTCACCCGCATGCGATTCTGCTTCCCGAACGGGCAGCTGGACATGTATTCCAAGGAAACGCCGGAAAGCGCACCTGCCCCCCTCAAACCGTGGTTTGCCATTCCGGGGCCGGTAACAACCGAATATAGCATAGCGTTTGGTCACTGGGCGGCACTGGAGGGCAAAGGCATGCCAGAGGGTATCTACGGTCTGGATACCGGCTGCTGCTGGGGAGGCGAGTTAACCTGCTTACGCTGGGAAGATAAAGCTTACTTTGTGCAGCCATCCAACCGACAGCAGGACTCAGGGGAGAGTGAGGCCGTCGCCTCCTGATGAATCCCCCTCACTCAGGGTGAGGGGGAAAAACTTAACGACGTTCCAGAATCTCGAAGCAGTAGCTGTGGGAGTTCTGCGCATCGGCGTCGTGGAATTCACTGAATACGGATTCCCACTCGTCCGGATCGTAATCCGGGAAATGGGTATCCCCTTCCACTTCCGCATCAATGTGGGTCAGATACAGCTTCTGCGCTTTAGGCAGGAACTGCTCATACACACGACCACCGCCGATCACCATGATCTCTTCGGCATCACCGCAGGCAGCAATCGCTTCATCTACGGACTTAACCCATTCGACGCGATCGTCAGTACCCGGCTGGCTACTGATAACGATATTCTTACGGCCCGGCAATGGACGACCAATCGACTCCCAGGTCAGGCGGCCCATCACTACCGGCTTGTTTAACGTCGTACGTTTAAACCATGCGAGATCGGCAGGCAGGTTCCACGGCATGGCATTTTCCATACCGATAACGCGGTCTACCGCCAGCGCTGCAATCAGACTGATCATTGAAAATTTCCCGGATGCAAAAAATTGCCGCCACTATACGGAAAGCTTAATCTTTCGTCGACTGGCGGCAGAGTAAAGATACAGAAATTTTTTAATATTGCTGGCAACGCCACTTCACACTGAAGGTTTACTCTCGGGCTCGTCAGCCGGATCGCCGGTATGCTTGCCCTCTTCCGTGCCCTGCCAGCCATGACGCTGGATCAGCGACAGATGATTACGGTCCTCATTGATGATTTCCGTCAGCATCGCACTGGTGCGTTTAAACACCGCCGCCCGCTCCGTGGCCGTGCTGCCTGCCATAGCCGCCATCTCTTCCACCATCCCGGTGTTAAAGCGGCGGAACAGATCCGCACGTTCGCGCGCTTCATACGCCCCGAGCCCCAGATTCTCGAGCGCCATACGCCCGGATTTCAGCGCACCTTCGAATGTTTCACGCTCGGGTGCCTCAACGCCTGCCTGACGTAGTCGGATGTAATGATCCACATCGCGCGCGCGGGAAATGATCGTCAGCGCCGGGAAATGTTCTTTTACCAGCTCCACCATCTGTATGCTGGTCTCCGGATCGTCAATGGCGTTAATCAACACCTCCGCTTTTGCGGCCCCCGCGGATTCCAGCAGATCGACACGGGTGGCATCACCGTAAAACACTTTCATATCAAATTTACGCAGCGTATCGACATGGTCGGGATCGTGGTCGAGGATGACCATTTTCACCCCACTCGACAGCAGCAAACGCCCTACGATCTGTCCGTAGCGACCAAAACCAGCGATGATCACGCGTGGCTGCTCCTCGTCGATTTCATCGGCTTCGCGCTCCTGATCGCTACCCGATTTTTCGAGGCGAGTCAGCACCACCAGCAGAACAGGCGTTGCCGCCATCGAGAGTGCGACCGCCAGCGTCAGCGCTTTTGCCCACTCAGGATCCAGCACGTTTGCCATCTGCGCGGCGCCAAAGACCACGAACGCAAATTCACTCCCCTGCCCCAGCAGTACGGCAAACCAGCTGCGCTGTTTACCCGGCACATTTAATGGCCGCGCAATCAGCCACAGCATTGCCATTTTAATGACCAGGAAACCGACCAGCAGGATGATAATCCGCAGCGGGTGTGTGACCAGCGTGCCAAAGTCGACGGACATCCCCACGCCGATGAAAAACAGTCCCAGCAGCAACCCTTTGAACGGCTCAATATCGCTTTCCAGCGCGTGCCGGTATTCAGAGCTTGCCAGCAGAACGCCCGCAAGGAATGCCCCCATCGCCATCGACAGCCCGGCTTCTTCCAGCAGCAAACCAAAACCAAAGACCAGGAACAGTGCCACGGCGCTGAACACTTCGCGCAGACCCGAGCGGGCGACGAAACGCAGCAGCGGACGGGTCACGTAGCGGCCCAGCAGGACCACCAGTGCCAGCGCCCCTACAACCTTCAGTGCCGACAGCGCGAACGCGCCCAGCGTCGTGGAGGAGCCGCTTGCCGCCAGCAACGGGATCATCGCCACCAGCGGAATCGCCGCTATATCCTGGAACAGCAGCACCGAGAATGCACTGCGCCCCATCTGGGAGACCGTCAGGTTTCGCTCGTTCATCGCCTGCATGGCAATGGCCGTCGAGGAGAGCGCCAGCGTCATGCCGATGAGCTCAGCCACTTTCCAGTCCATTCCCAGCAGGATGCAGAACCCGCCCAGCAGCAAGCCGCAGGCCACCATCTGTAATGCCCCGCCGCCAAATACCGAGGCGCGAAGTTTCCACAGGCGCTGCGGATCGAGCTCCAGACCAATCACAAACAGCATCAGCACAACACCGATTTCAGCGAAATGGAGAATCGCCTCTGCATCCGTAACCAGACGAAAACCCCACGGCCCAATGACGCAGCCCGCAATCAGGTAGCCGAGAACCGAGCCCAGCCCCAGGCGTACCGCCACGGGCACAATCAGCGCCGCCGCGCCGAGATAAATCAGCGCCTGTATCAGCGTATGGCTATCCATGGTGCGTCTCCTGCCACTCAAGTAAGCGTTGTTTGTAATGGCGAGCCTGCACCTGCAGCGTTTCATCGTCGCAGACAAACGTGCAGTGCATCGCAAAAGGTGGGATCCAGTTCAAACCACAATAGAGTGCAGTGGCCTGTAGCGGCTGGGCCAGCACGTCAAACCCCGGGAAAGAACCAATATCAAAGTGGCTTTCTCCTCCGCCAGTGGTCACCGCCCACATCAGGCTTTTCCCTTTTAGCGCATTGCCATTGTGGCCATACGCCCAACCGTGGGAGAAGACTTTATCAATCCACAGTTTCAGGAGCGGAGGCGTGCTGTACCACTGCATTGGATGCTGCCAGATAATCAGATCGGCACGGGAGAGCGCATCCTGTTCAGCAGCGATATCGATATTAAAATCGGGATAAAGTTGATAGAGGGAACGTATCTCTACGTTATCAAGCGTCCTTACCTGCTCAAGCATCCGCTTATTCGCATGCGAGTGCTGCGGATAAGGGTGCGCGTAAATTATGAGTATCATCAAATGACCTGTCTTCTTCTCTTCTTGTAGCAGTGAGTGTAGACAGTTAACCCGCCCGGTGAAAGGGTCAACAGACCTCGCAAAGGTAAAACGCAACTATTGGCAACCCTACTTCCTGGCGGGTATAGCAGACCTCAAACCAACAAAAATAACTGTTATCAGATGATATTTGAAATGAATAATTAAGCGCTAAAGCATATTGGCAAGTGATCAATTAAGAAAATATAAAATTATTCTTTAGCAAAATGATCTATACATAACACATTGAAAAATTAATAATTTTACGCTTTTTATCGTTGAATCATTCTTTTAAGTAGCCCAGAAGCGCTATTTTAAGTCATTAATTAGCGCCACTTCTTTTCAAATGGACGTGTAAATGCGCAACAAAATATTCAAATTAAACAAGACCACAAAAACTCTGGGAAATATATTTCCTGCTTTACTTATATTCACACCGGTAGTGGCCTTCGCTGGAACTATTAGCCAGTCAACCTCAGTACCCCAGGATTTTTCCGCTGATGCAGAATACGTGATAAATAAAGATGTCACCATTTCCTCCGCAGGAAGCGAGAGTGCCGTATCGGTCACAGGCATCAATGTCACATCCACGACCAACAAAGGTAATATTTCCGGAAAAGGGAATGGATTAGATATTAATACCGGGGCTCAGCGAGTCATTATTCATAATGAAAGCGGTGCAACCATTTCCTCTACAACAGCCAATGCCGTAAATGTTCAGTCAATGCTTGGCGATCTAAACAATGACGGAAACATCACAGGCACAGAGAATGGCGTGTTCGTCAGTGAAAGCTCTTCAGCCGTCAATATCGCTAACACTGACACAGGCATAATCAGAGGAAACACAGGCCTGAGTTCTCAGATTGGTGTGGGAATAAATAATAGCGGAAAAATAACGGGTACAAACGGCGATGGTATCAGCCTGAGCGATGGTAATACCAAAATTATTAATACCGGCACCTTAGAGGGAACGCAGTACGGTATCAACGTCACGGACACGTCGAAAGCGGACATCACAAACAGTGGCGCGATTAGTGGCGATACGACAGCTATTATGTTTGCCAGCACGAAAAATAATACGCTGGTACTGAACACAGGATCGTCACTCAAAGGAGATGTCATCTCCACCGCGTCAAAAGGCAACACGCTTTCACTGGTTGGTACGGGCACAGAAGACAGCAATTTCATCGGACTGAAGGAAGGGGATGGCTTTGCGTCAGTAAAAATGGATGGTGAAAAGTGGACGCTGTCAGGCAATATAGACATTATCGGCGCAGATGACTCTTTACAGGTCAACAGCGGTGATTTAGTCCTGTCAGGTGCCGTCGCGAATGCCGGTAATACCCTCGTTGCAAAAGATGCCTCTCTCCAGCTTGGTGATGGCAAGAACACCGCCACGCTGAGCGGTGGCCTGACCAACAACGGCACCGTTATTTTTAATCAGGGCAGTTCTTCCACATTCGCCACCGGCATTACCGGTAGCGGTAATGTCGAAAAAGCAGATTCAAACACCCTGACGCTCTCCGGCAATAATAGCTACACGGGAAATACCGTTCTGCATAACGGTACGACGCTGATCGCCAGTGGTGCAACGCTCGGCGTGAAAGGCAGTAACGCCACCGTCACCGTTGAAAATGGTGCAGCGTTTGCCACGGCAGGTGAAGTGAATAACAACATTGATATCCTGACCGGCGGTACGCTGGCGGCATGGAATGCGATTCAGGGTAACACGACCCTGAGCGTTTCAGGTATCGATACGGTCAACGGCAACGTTACCAACGGTGGCACGCTGCTACTCGGCGCGGCCAATAACAGTGTTGGCAACAATTTCATAATAAACGGCGACTACACGGGTTCTTCTGGTAGCCAGATCGTAATGAACAGCAGCCTCGGCGAAGATAACGCACCAACCGACCACCTCACCATTACGGGCAGCAGCTTCGGTCAGTCTGATGTCAGCGTTAAGAATATAGGCGGTCTGGGCGCTCAAACGGTAAATGGTATGGAAATTGTGAGCGTCGGTGGCAGTTCTGAAGCCCAACTGACGCTGGCTGCACCGGTTGTTGCCGGGGCATATGAATACAATCTGTATCAGCACGGCGACGGCAACTGGTATCTGGAATCGAAGGCGACGCCATCAGATGAGCCGGCAGACGATAATGATGACGGCGGAAACACCGACGGTGACAATACCGATAACGGCGACAATACCGACAACGGTGGCAATACCGATACCGATGGCAACACGGATAACGGCGGTAATAGCGATAACGGTGGCAACACGGATAACGGCGGTAATAGCGATAACGGTGGCAACTCAGCCCCTGAAGTTATGGCACCTGAAGTTGGCGCTTACTTAGGCAACTACCTTGCTGCCCAGGGTATGTTCCTGCACAAGCGTGACGACCGCGATCAAATCACCTTCCGCAATGAAGACGATCTGAACACCTGGATGTACGTTAAGGGGCGTTATCACGAGAACGACGCGGGCGGCGATAAAGTCAGCTACGACACCACCACGACCGTTCTGCAAGTCGGCAGCGATTTCATGAGCAAGCCAATGGACAACGGGATCCTGCGTGCCGGTGGCATGTTCGGTGCTGGCCAGGCGAAGACGCATTCGGATGCGAAGCACAACGTGCGTGATGCTCAAGGCAAGGTGGACGGTTTCAATGTTGGGGTGTATGCCACCTGGCAGGAAGATCAGAAATTACGTCTGGGCAGCTACATTGATACCTGGGCCGCTTATAGCTGGTACAACAATAAAGTGACCAGCAACCGCAATGATGAAGACTACGAAAGCGAAGGCTTCGCTGCGTCTGTCGAAGTTGGCCACGCGTGGGTTATCCCGTCAGAAAACGCGCGTACCTGGAAGATCGAGCCGCAGGCGCAGGTGATCTACAGCTATCTCGATCAGGAAAATCATACCGATCGCGACGGCGTACGCGTAACGACCCTGGACAACGACGGCATCTTTGGTCGTCTGGGCGTTAAGTCCAGCTACTTCGAGCAGAAGGACGTGAAAGCCTGGCAGCCGTACGTTGCGGTGAACTGGCTGAAAGGGGCAGGCCAAAACGATCTGGCGTTTAATGATGAAACCGTGAGCAACGATACGCCGGAAGATCGTGGTCAGTTAGAACTGGGCGTCACCGGCAACCTGAACGAAACCACGACGCTTTCGCTGCGCGCCAGCGGCGAATGGGGTGAGAACAGCTATGCTGCCTATGGCGGCCATATCCTGCTGAACCACCGCTGGTAATCGTCCAGCAAAAGCGAAAAGCCGTGGCATTTGCCACGGCTTTTTTTTAGTTATCCAGCTCGCCCATGGATTTCACCTGGTCACGGTTAATCTGCTCCGTTTGACCGGTTTCGGCGTTTTTGTACGACACCAGTCCGGTGTCATCATCTACCTGCGGTTTCCCGTCAGTCACGATGGTTTTGCCATCGGTGGTTTTGACTGCCTGGTTAGACGAACAGCCTGCTACGGTAAACAGTGCAGTGGCAGCCAGAACGGAAGCGATCAGTAATTTATTTTGCATGGTGTTTTCCCCTGCTCTCAGATGAATTTCGTTATCGACCTAACCATTTTAGGCTAACTGACTGAAAGCGGATGGAAAACCAGAAGGTTCTGAAGAGGGGAAGAATGCCCGGCAACCGAATGGCACCGGGCATTTTGTCTTACTTGTTAATCTGCGCGTGCATTTCCTGCACTGAAATCACCTTCTCGGTGGCATCCGCATTCAGCGCCATAGCTGTTGCGAAACCGCCGTTCAGGGTAGTGTCATAGTGCACTTTGTACTGCAGCGCGCTGCGGCGAATCAGCTTGGAGTCTTCAATCGCCTGACGACCTGCGGTGGTGTTGATGATGTAGGTGTATTCGCCATTCTTGATACGGTCCTGAATGTGCGGACGACCTTCATGCACCTTGTTCACCAGGCGCGGGTTGATACCGGCTTCACCCAGCACAATCGCCGTACCGTGAGTTGCATCCAGCTCGAAGCCCTGTTTCAGCAGCTTGGCCGCCAGGTCAACCACACGCTCTTTATCGCCTTCGCGAACGGAGAGCAGCGCACGACCTGATTTTCTCATGGTGGAGCTACTGCCGAGCTGCGCTTTCGCGAACGCTTCAGCGAAGGTGCGGCCCACGCCCATCACTTCCCCGGTAGAGCGCATTTCTGGCCCTAACAGCGGGTCAACGCCCGGGAATTTGTTGAACGGCAGCACCACTTCTTTCACCGAGTAGTACGGCGGAATGATCTCTTTGGTCACGCCCTGCTGCGCCAGCGTCTGGCCTGCCATCACGCGCGCCGCCACTTTCGCCAGCGGAATACCGGTGGCTTTGGAGACGAACGGGACGGTACGTGCCGCACGCGGGTTCACTTCAATCAGGTAGACTTCGTTGTCTTTCACCGCGAACTGGACGTTCATCAGGCCGCGAACCTGCAGCTCGAAGGCCAGCTTCTGCACCTGCTGACGCATCACATCCTGAATTTCCTGGCTCAGGGTGTAGGCTGGCAGAGAACAGGCTGAGTCACCTGAGTGCACGCCCGCCTGCTCGATATGCTCCATGATGCCGCCAATCAGCACCATTTCGCCGTCGCAGATGGCGTCAACGTCCACTTCCACCGCGTCGTCGAGGAAGCGGTCGAGCAGCACTGGCGCATCGTTAGAAACGCTCACCGCCGTCTGGAAGTAGCGACGCAGGTCAGCTTCGTCATACACGATTTCCATCGCGCGGCCGCCCAGGACGTAAGAAGGACGCACCACCAGCGGATAGCCAATCTCTTTCGCCTTCTCAACGGCCATCTCAATGGCGGTGACGGTGGCGTTGGCTGGCTGTTTCAGCTTAAGACGGTCAACCGCCTGCTGGAAACGCTCGCGGTCTTCCGCACGGTCAATGGCATCCGGGCTGGTACCGATAACCGGTACGCCTGCGGCTTCCAGCGCACGTGCCAGCTTCAGCGGAGTCTGGCCACCGTACTGCACGATAACGCCTTTTGGCTTCTCAATGCGCACGATTTCCAGCACGTCTTCCAGAGTAACCGGCTCGAAGTAGAGGCGGTCGGAGGTGTCGTAGTCGGTTGAGACCGTTTCCGGGTTACAGTTGACCATGATGGTCTCGTAACCGTCTTCGCGCAGCGCCAGCGAGGCGTGTACGCAGCAGTAGTCAAACTCAATGCCCTGGCCGATACGGTTTGGACCGCCGCCCAGCACCATAATCTTGTCGCGGTCGACGGACGGGTTCGCTTCACACTCGTCTTCATAGGTGGAGTACATGTACGCGGTGTCGGTGGAGAACTCCGCCGCACAGGTGTCCACGCGCTTGTAAACCGGGTGCAGGTCATACTGGTCACGCAGCTTGCGGATTTCCGCTTCACGTACGCCCGCCAGCTTGGCCAGACGCGCATCGGCGAAGCCTTTACGCTTCAGCATACGCAGGAAGTCTGCGTCCAGGCCGTTGATGCCCAGCTCTGCCACTTTCTCTTCCAGACGCACCAGCTCTTCAATCTGCACCAGGAACCAGCGGTCAATGTTGGTCAGGTTGAATACGCCGTCGACGGACAGGCCAGCACGGAAGGCATCGGCGATGTACCAGATACGCTCTGCACCCGCATCTTTCAGTTCGCGGCGAATTTTGGTCAGTGCTTCCGGGTCGTCCAGGCTGACTTTAGGGTCAAAGCCGGTTGCACCCACTTCCAGACCGCGCAACGCTTTCTGCAGGGATTCCTGCTGCGTGCGGCCAATCGCCATCACTTCACCGACAGATTTCATCTGGGTGGTCAGGCGGTCGTTCGCACCGGCGAATTTCTCGAAGTTGAAGCGTGGAATTTTGGTCACAACGTAGTCGATGGACGGTTCGAAGGAGGCTGGCGTGCGGCCACCGGTGATATCGTTCATCAGCTCATCGAGGGTGTAACCCACCGCCAGTTTCGCCGCCACTTTCGCAATCGGGAAGCCGGTCGCTTTGGAGGCCAGCGCGGAGGAACGGGACACGCGCGGGTTCATTTCGATAACAATCAGACGCCCCGTTTTCGGGTTCACCGAGAACTGCACGTTTGAGCCGCCGGTTTCCACGCCGATTTCACGCAGCACCGCCATCGAGGCGTTACGCATGATTTGGTACTCTTTGTCGGTCAGCGTCTGGGCTGGCGCAACGGTGATGGAGTCGCCGGTGTGGATACCCATCGCATCGAAGTTTTCGATGGAGCAGACGATGATGCAGTTGTCGTTTTTATCACGCACCACTTCCATCTCGTACTCTTTCCAGCCAATCAGCGATTCATCAATCAGCAGCTCTTTGGTTGGCGAGAGATCCAGACCGCGTTCGCAAATCTCTTCGAACTCTTCGCGGTTGTAGGCGATACCGCCGCCGGTCCCCCCCATGGTGAAGGATGGACGGATGATGCACGGATATCCCACTTCAGCCGCAACGGCCAGCGCCTCTTCCATATTGTGAGCAATACCGGAACGCGCGGTGTCGAGGCCGATTTTCTTCATCGCCACGTCGAAGCGACGACGGTCTTCTGCTTTATCAATCGCATCGGCGGTCGCGCCAATCATGGTCACGCCGAACTCGGCCAGCACGCCCTGACGCTCCAGCTCGAGCGCACAGTTTAGCGCCGTCTGGCCACCCATGGTTGGCAGCACAGCATCCGGACGCTCTTTCTCAATGATTTTGCGTACCACTTCCCAGTGAATCGGCTCGATGTAGGTTGCATCCGCCATTTCCGGGTCGGTCATGATGGTCGCCGGGTTGGAGTTGACCAGGATAACGCGGTAACCCTCTTCACGCAGGGCTTTACATGCCTGCGCACCGGAGTAGTCAAATTCACAGGCCTGGCCGATAACAATCGGGCCAGCGCCAAGGATCAGGATGCTTTTTATGTCTGTACGTTTTGGCATGGTCTTCTCGGCTCCTGATTATTTAGCGGTCTTACGGTATTGCTCGATAAGTTCGATGAAGTGATCGAACAGCGGCGCGGCGTCGTGCGGGCCCGGGCTGGCTTCCGGGTGGCCCTGGAAGCTGAACGCTGGCTTATCGGTACGATGAATCCCTTGCAGGGTGCCATCGAACAGTGATTTATGCGTCACGCGCAGGTTAGCCGGCATTGACGTTTCATCGACGGCAAAACCGTGGTTCTGCGCGGTGATCATCACCGTGTTGTTATCAATATCTTTCACCGGGTGGTTACCACCGTGGTGGCCGAACTTCATTTTGATGGTGTTCGCACCGCTCGCCAGCGCCAGCAGCTGATGGCCGAGGCAGATGCCGAATACCGGGATGTCGGTTTCCAGGAAGGATTTGATGGCGTCGATAGCGTAGTCGCACGGTGCCGGATCGCCAGGACCGTTAGAAAGGAAGATGCCATCCGGGTTCATCTTCAGTACGTCTTCGGCAGAGGTTTTCGCCGGAACCACCGTCAGACGGCAGCCGCGGTCAACCAGCATGCGAAGGATGTTGCGCTTGGCGCCGAAATCATAGGCCACCACGTGGAACGGCAGCTCGCTCTCTTTTTTCGCTTCCGGCAGGTCGCCTTCCAGCGTCCAGCTACCCTGCGTCCAGCTATAGTCTTCAGCGGTAGTCACTTCTTTCGCCAGGTCCATGCCGTTCAGACCCGGGAAGGCTTTCGCTTTTTCCAGCGCCAGCGTGGCATCGAGGTTATCACCCGCGATGATGCAGCCGTTCTGTGCACCCTTCTCGCGCAGCAGACGCGTTAACTTACGGGTATCGATATCAGCAATCGCCACGATGTTATGGCGCTTCAGGTAAGACGAGAGATCTTCAGTGCTGCGGAAGTTGCTGGCAATCAGCGGCAGGTCGCGAATGACCAGGCCTTGCGCATGTACCTGAGAAGATTCTTCGTCAGCCGCATTGGTGCCGACATTGCCGATATGAGGATAAGTAAGAGTAACGATTTGGCGAGAATAGGAAGGATCAGTGAGGATTTCTTGATAACCGGTCATTGAAGTATTGAAAACGACTTCCCCAACCGCCGAACCCGTTGCCCCTATGGCCCGACCGATAAACTGGGTTCCGTCTTCCAGAACCAATAGCGCTGACTTAATCAAAACACCCTCCAGAGAATATTCACTCACTTTATTTGCATATTAATGCATAACCATGTCATGAATCAATGCAAATGTGTTGCCAGCGGATTTTTGGCAAACGGCGGCATTCTGGAGATTGGGAGGCTAAAAGTCAACTTAAAACGGATATTTTGTTTATCCTTTTGCAAGCCTGGCGAGAGTAAAGCCACTTAAGCGACAAAAAGATCAGGTAAATCACTGTAGAAAACGCTTGCGTGCAGGGTTTAATGAAAAATTATTCGGCGAGGCAGCAAAAAGTGGACCAAATGGTCAAAATTTACATTCCAGTAACGAAAATAAGAGATAAAACTGCTTATTTTTAAGCTTTAGAGCAAGAATCACATCAAATTAGGTAAAATAAAAGGGCAATAAAATATTGCCCTATGCAATCAATATATTACGACTGCAATAACCACATCACGATGGGTAATAATGCTTACAGATTATTGAGATCAAGCACATCTCGCATATCAAAAAGGCCGCTCTTCTTGCCTTTCAGCCACAAAGCGGAACGCACTGCACCATTGGCAAACGTCATTCGGCTGGAAGCTTTATGCGTAATTTCGACGCGTTCGCCAATATCGGCGAACATCGCCGTATGTTCGCCGACGATGTCACCCGCACGGACGGTAGCAAAACCAATCGTGCCCGGTACGCGTTCGCCGGTATGACCTTCGCGGGTATAGACCGCGCAGTCTTTTAAATCTTTATCGAGTGCATGAGCAATCGCTTCGCCCATCGCCAGCGCCGTGCCTGACGGCGCATCAACTTTGTAGCGGTGGTGCGCTTCAACAATCTCAATGTCGGTGTAGTTGCCCATCACCTTCGCCGCCTTCTCCAGTAGCTTCAGCATGACGTTAACGCCCACGCTAAAGTTTGCCGCGAAGACAATCGCAATTTCTTTCGATGCATCCTGGATGGCCTGCTTACCTGCGTCGTCAAAACCGGTGGTGCCGATCACCATCCCCTTACCGTGCTGACGGCAAAACGCCAGATGCGTCAGCGTCCCTTCCGGGCGGGTAAAATCGATAAATACATCGAAGTCATCCTTAACCGCCTCCAGGCTGCTATGTACGGTGACGCCGGTCTTTCCTGCGCCCGCCAGTTCACCTGCATCGGCTCCCAACAGTGATGACCCTTCACGCTCCAGCGCCGCGCCCAGTGCCACGCCATCCATCTGAAGTGCCGCCTGAATCAGCTGACGGCCCATACGTCCACCCGCGCCCGCAATGGCGACACGGATCTGTGCATCATGCATAGTTATTCTCTTACGTTAAAATGATGTAAATCGTTTTCAGATTAACCAGCCTTCGCAAAGGCTGCCAACTGAAAACACCGATAATTAGAATTTAACGTGAAACAGACTTAAATATCAGTAAAAGACATGATTTTGTCGTCACGATAAAGTACGGGGCAAAAAAAAGGCCAGCACATGAGATGCTGGCCTTTCATCAGATAAGGGGTTATTCCACTTCGCGAGCATCGATACGCAGTTCTTTCGGGACCTCGAAAACAATGTTCTCTTCGCGTCCTTCGAGCGGAACCGCTTCGCCGCCGCCGAGTTCCTGCAGGCGGACAATGACGTTCTGCACCAGAATATCCGGCGCGGAAGCGCCTGCGGTCACGCCGACGCAGGCCGCATTTTTCACCCACGCTTCCTGAATATCCGTCGCGTCGTCGATCAGAAATGCCGCTTTACCCATACGCTGTGCCAGTTCGGCCAGACGGTTAGAGTTAGAGGAGTTTTTCGAGCCGACCACCAGCACCACATCCGCCTGTTCAGCCAGCGCGCGCACCGCTTCCTGACGGTTGGTGGTGGCGTAGCAGATATCGTCTTTACGCGGCCCGACGATCTTCGGGAAGCGCTGGCGCAGTGCGTCAATCACATCAGAGGTATCGTCAACGGAGAGCGTCGTCTGGGTCATAAACGACAGACGGGCTTCGTTTTTGACGTTCAGCGTCAGGACATCTTCAGGCGACTCCACCAGATACATGCCCCCTTCCGGGTTACTGTACTGGCCCATCGTGCCTTCGACTTCCGGATGACCCGCGTGGCCAATCAGAATCGACTCTTCACCACGACGGCTGGCGCGCGCCACTTCCATATGCACTTTCGTCACCAGCGGACAGGTGGCATCAAAGACCGTCAGATCGCGGCTTTTCGCTTCGTTACGGACGGCCTGAGAGACGCCGTGCGCGGAGAAGATCAGGATCGCGCCGTCCGGCACTTCGCTAATCTGCTCGATGAAAATGGCACCACGCTCGCGCAGGCTGTCGACCACGTAGCGGTTGTGCACCACTTCGTGACGCACATAAATCGGCGCGCCGTAAATTTCCAGCGCGTTTTCAACAATGCTGATAGCGCGGTCTACACCGGCGCAGAAGCCGCGCGGGTTAGCCAACAGGATCTGCATTTCAGGCCTCCAGTGCTGGATCAATCTCCAGCACTTCAACATCAAAATGAACGGTACGCCCGGCAAGCGGATGGTTGAAATCAACGGTAATGGAGTCACCGTTGATTTCGCGGATCACGCCAGGCATTTCGCTGCCGTCCATAGCGGTAAAGAGCATAATCGCCCCAATTTCCGGCTCACCCGCGTCCATAAATTCGCGACGCGAGAAGTACTGGATCAGATCCGGGCTTGGCACACCAAACGCAGCATCTGGCTCCAGCGAAAAGGCTTTTTTCTCGCCCTCTTTCAGGCCAAGAAGCTGCTGCTCAAGACCTTCAGACAGGGAGGTATCGCCAAGACGGAACAGGGCCGGTTTGCCGTTATTGCGGGTGGATTCAGCCGTGGAGCCATCATCCAGCTTCAGCGTGAAGTGGACGAGAACCGCGCTGTTGCTCTGTACAGATTTAGACATGCAAATTGCTCGCTTGTTTTGGGTCACCTGTTGCCCGGTGGCGCTACGCTTACCGGGCCTACGGGAGGCCACAAATTCTGTAGGCCGGGTAAGCGTAGCGCCACCCGGCATTGATGCTTACGCCTGCTCTTTCGCGGCCGGTTTCGGCAAGAAACCTTCCAGCACGATTAACGCCGCACCGATGCAAATTGCGCTATCGGCGAGGTTAAAGGTTGCGAAGTGCCAGTCGCCGACGTAGAAGTCGATCATATCGACCACAAAGCCGTGCCACAGGCGATCGAACAGATTACCCAGCGCGCCGCCAATGATCAGCGCGTAGGCGATGTTATTCAGCTTTTGCGTTGCCTTCGAACGGTACATCAGCACTGCCAGTATGACGCAAATACCTAAAGCGATACCCGCGAAGAACCAGCGCTGCCAGCCACCGCTGTCAGCAAGGAAGCTAAACGCCGCACCGTAGTTACGTGCGTAGTGCAGGTTAAGCGACGGGAACAGCGGGACCGTCTCCCCCAGAGCAAAGTTCTGGAGGATCAGGAACTTGCTGCCCAGATCGATAATCAGCACTACCACAACCAGCCACAGCCAGCGCAGTCCTGTTGAACAGAGAGTTTTACTCATCAGGCAAACTTACGTTTTTCGCCGTCACCGGCGACGTTGCTTACACAGCGTCCGCAGATGTCTGCGTGTTCCGCCACCTGGCCGACATCCGTGGTGTAATGCCAGCAACGCGGGCATTTCTCACCGTCGGCTTTGCTCAGCGCGACTTTCAGTCCTTTGAGCAGCTCGCTCTGCTGAGCATCAGCAGAGGCCTCGGCATAATCCGCAACTTTCGCACCGGAGGTCAACAGGACAAATCGTAATTCATCACCCAGCGCGGTCAGTTTTGCCGCCAGCTCAGGTTCGGCGTACAGGGTGACTGCCGCTTCCAGAGAGCCGCCGACTTTCTTGTCCGCACGCGCCTGTTCGATAACCTTGTTCACTTCGCCACGCACTTTCAGCAGCTCGTCCCAGAAGGCATCGTTCATCGCTTCGGTGCTGGAGAGATCGAACAGACCTTCGTACCACTCGCCCGTGAAGACATATTTCTCACGGTCGCCTGGCAGGTAGCCCCAGATTTCATCTGCGGTGAAGGACATGATCGGCGCCATCCAGCGAACCAGCGCTTCAGCGATGTGGAACAGGGCGGTCTGGCAGCTACGACGCGCCACGCTGTCCGCTTTCGCGGTGTACTGGCGGTCTTTGATGATGTCGAGATAGAACGAGCCCATTTCGATGGAGCAGAAGCGCATCAGGCGCTGCACCACTTCGTGGAAATCATAAGACTCATAGGCTTTCAGGATATCGTCCTGCGCCGCTTTCGCACAGCCTACCGCCCAGCGGTCCAGCACGACCATCTCTTCCGGTTTCACCATGTCCTTCACTGGATCAAAACCGTTCAGGTTCGCCAGCAGGAAGCGCGCGGTGTTACGGATACGACGATAGCTGTCGGCAGCACGCTTCAGGATCTCGTCAGACACCGCCATTTCGCCGGTGTAGTCGGTAGAAGCCACCCAGAGACGCAGAATGTCTGCGCCCAGCTTGTTCATCACATCCTGCGGAGAAACGGTGTTACCGATGGATTTAGACATCTTACGACCCTGACCATCCACGGTGAAGCCGTGAGTCAGTACCTGGCGATAAGGTGCTTTACCTTTCATGGCGGTGGAGATCATCAGGGATGACATGAACCAGCCGCGGTGTTGGTCAGACCCTTCCAGATACATGTCGGCAGCGTGACCGGCAAACTCTGGACGCACGTCAACCACCGAGGCGTGGGTCGAACCAGAGTCGAACCACACGTCCAGGGTATCTGGCACTTTCTCGTAGTTGTCCGCGTCCGCGCCCAGGATGTCGCGGGCATCGAGATCCCACCACGCCTGAATGCCGTCAACTTCGACGCGCTTCGCCACTTCTTCCATCAGTTCGAGGGTATTCGGGTGCAGTTCCTGCGTCTCTTTATGTACGAACAGAGACATCGGCACGCCCCAGGTACGCTGACGAGAGATACACCAGTCAGGACGGTTAGCGACCATGGATTCGATACGCGCCTGGCCCCAGTCCGGGATCCACTGCACGCCTTTGATCTCTTTCAGAGACTGCTCACGCAGGCCTTTCTGATCCATGCTGACGAACCACTGCGGGGTTGCACGGAAGATGATCGGCGTCTTGTGACGCCAGCAGCATGGATAGCTGTGCTGCATTTTCTCAACGTGCAGCAGCGCGCCGCTGGTGCGCAGCATATCCACGATGATGTCGTTGGCTTTAAAGACGTTGATACCGTCCAGAGCCGGATAAGTACCAGGCAGGTACGAGCCGTCCGGCCCCACCGGGTTAGCGATTTCCAGACCGTACTTCAGGCTGATGTTGTAGTCGTCAGGGCCGTGACCACCGGCGGTGTGTACCGCACCGGTACCGGCTTCCAGCGTAACGTGGTCGCCCAGGATGGCCGGAACGTCGAAGCCCAGGAGCGGGTGTTTGAAGCGCATCAGTTCCAGCGCGTCGCCTTTCACGGTACCCAGCACGGTGTAGTCGGTGATGTTCGCGCGTTTCAGCACGCTCTCCACCAGATCTTTCGCCAGGATAACCGCGCGACCCTCAATTTGCACCAGCGCGTAGTCAAACTCACCGGACAGGGAGATTGCACGGTTGGCTGGCAGCGTCCACGGCGTGGTGGTCCAGATCACCAGCGAGACCGGGCCGTTAACGGAGGAGACGCCAAATTTGGCTTTCACCGCATCCTGATCGACAGCGTCGAACGCCACGTCGATAGAAGGCGAGGTTTTATCGTAATACTCTACTTCGGCTTCTGCCAGCGCAGAACGGCAGTCCACGCACCAGTGCACCGGCTTCGCGCCTTTGTGCAGGTGGCCGTTACCGATGATTTTGCCCAGCGCACGGATGATGTTGGCTTCAGTTTTGAAGTCCATAGTCAGGTACGGGTGCGACCAGTCGCCCAATACGCCCAGACGGATAAAGTCCGCACGCTGGCCGTCAACCTGCGTGGCAGCATATTCGCGGCATTTTGCGCGGAACTCAGCGGCGGTGAACTTCTCACCTGGCTTGCCAAACTCTTGCTCCACTTTCAGCTCGATTGGCAGACCGTGGCAGTCCCAGCCCGGAACGTAAGGCGAGTCATATCCTGTGAGGCCTTTGGACTTCACGATAATGTCTTTCAGAATCTTGTTTACAGAGTGACCAATATGAATGCTGCCATTCGCATAGGGAGGGCCATCATGCAGAATGAAGGTTTTTTTGCCTTTTTTGGCTGCACGAATGATGCCGTACAGGTCATCATCGGTCCAACGCGCCAGCATTCCCGGTTCGCGCTTGGCGAGATCGCCGCGCATCGGGAACCCTGTTTCCGGCAAATTCAGGGTTGATTTATAGTCACTCATCAGATTCTCGGTTCCGTATTTATCACGTAGGCATTTAAGCCGGGTTCATAGCCCAAAAAACTCGCGGGCCGTCAATTCATCACGCGCAATCTGCGCTTTTAGTTCATCCAGTGAAGCAAATCGCTGCTCATTGCGTATTTTTTTACGCAGTATTACATCTATATGGCGACCATAAAGGTCCATTACAACGTCCAGCAGGTGCACTTCTAACTGTTGACGTACACCGGCGACAGTGGGACGCGTGCCAATGTTGGCAACGCCGTAAAACGGCTTATCGCCCAGTCCTGCCACTTCCACCGCATAGACCCCTTTAACCGGGGAAACCTGACGACGCAGCGGGATATTCGCCGTCGGGAAACCTATCGTGCGCCCCAGGGCGTCGCCATGCACGACGCGGCCTGAGATGGTAAACGGATGCCCCAGCAGCGTTTCTGCCGTATCCAGTTCATCATTCGCCAGCGCCTGACGCACCGCCGTGCTGCTGACGCGCACGCCGCCTTCACAGAAGGTCATCGCGCTGGTCACGTCAAAACCGTACTCCAGGCCCGCCTTCTGTAATAGCAAGAAATCGCCCTGCCGACCAGCGCCAAAGCGGAAATCATCCCCCACGGCGAGAAACTGTACGCCAAGACGCTTAACCAGCAGGTCGCTGACGAAATTTTGTGCTGTCAGTGCAGCAAAGCGACGATCGAAACGCACGCACAACACGTAGTCCACGCCGGACTCGGCCAGGTAGCGCAGCTTCTCACGCAGGCGAGTGAGACGGGCGGGCGATTTATCCCCCGCAAACAGCTCCAGCGGTTGCGGTTCGAAAATCATCACCACCACGGGCAGGCCACGGGCCTCCCCCTCTTTACGCAATCCCTGCAACAGCGCCTGATGACCACGATGCACGCCGTCGAAATTACCAATAGTCAGCACGCACCCGTGTGGTGCGCTGCTGAGATTATGTATGCCGCGTATCAGCTTCATGTCTGGCTCAAAACAGTGAAAATCGCCAAAGTATACCTTGTACCGCGGTTAAGGTTAACCGGCGATTGTTCGCGCAAAACAGAAAGCCGTAATGATTTCATCAGGCTGACCTTTCACAGCGAAAAAATCTGCGCGTGAACTGCGATTTTTATGCCGAAAGGCTGTATTCACGCAAGACAAGCTGGTAGAATCCTGCGCCATCACTACGTAACGTAGCGTCGCTTTTTAACGGCGCTTATTTGCACAAATCCATTGACAAAAGAAGGCAAAGAGGGCATATTCCTCGGCCTTTGAATTGTCCACATAGATCATATTTGGGAGTTGGACTTGGCTAATATCAAATCAGCTAAGAAACGTGCCGTTCAGTCTGAAAAGGCTCGTAAGCACAACGCAAGCCGTCGCTCTATGATGCGTACTTTCATCAAGAAAGTATACGCAGCAATCGAAGCTGGCGACAAAGCTGCAGCGCAGAACGCATTTAACGAAATGCAACCAATCGTGGATCGTCAGGCTGCTAAAGGTCTGATCCACAAAAACAAAGCAGCGCGTCATAAAGCAAACCTGACCGCGCAGATCAACAAACTGGCTTAATCGCTACTTGTTGTTGCTTGTTTAAAGAACCCGCTTAACGCGGGTTTTTTTATGTCTTCAGATTGCCGGTGGCGTAAACAGCGCCGAGTAGTCACGGTTGCAGATTCGCTGCACCGCCGGGTGCTGAATCATTCTTTCGGCAAATATGGCGTGATACTCCTCCATCACGTTATCCACTCTGCCAATCTCCGTAATCTTGTTGTCTGAATAGAGATCGAGCACGTACAGCGTTGGCGCAACGAAGATGGCATTGTGCGCTTCGCCAAAGGCTTTCATCAGTGCCGCATCGTCGAATTCACCGAGGATCTCCACCTTCAGCCCTTGCGAGTTAAACCAGTTCAACAGCTTACGCCCGAGCATTGACCGCCTTCCCGGCACTAATAAGCGACGCTCTTCCAGACAGGCCGGGAAGGGTTTTTCCGGCGGTGGATTAATGCACCAGAAGCTGACACCGCATTCGCCAATCTTCACTGAGAACAGCCCTTCCTGCTGCGTGGAGTCGATGGGGCAGTCCGAGATAATCATATCCAGCTTATGCTGGCTCAGCTGTTCCAGCAGCATCTCGTGGGTGGATTCAAAGCAGCGCAGATGGATTTGTTCATCTTCCACCACCGCGGCATCCAGCACGCCGCTCACCAGCCGTTTGGACAGCGCATCCGCCACGCCGACGTCAAAGAGCAGGTTAGACTCTTTGCGATAGTTGACGATATCCAGCATCTCCTGGCTCAGGGTGAACATCTTGTCCGCATAGCGAAAGACCAGTTCCCCAAGTTCGCTTGGCTCAATCCCGCGGCCTTTACGCTTGAACAGCTTGCCCTGCAGGCGCTCTTCCAGCGCCTTGATTTGGCCGGTAATGGTCTGCGGCGTGAGATAGAGCGCCTCTGCCGCCCCCACCACCGAGCCCTGCTTGTAGACGTGCCAGAAGTAGTAAAGATGGTTGTAATTCAAATGAGACATAGCGTCTTCACTCCCTGAGTATGTAACGGGAGAAGGCTCATCTTCTCCCGGTTTCCGTTATGCCTGGACAGCCTGTCCGGGCAATTTCACCTTCAACAAGGTATAACCGATTACCGCGGCCAGTAATGACCCGATAAGAATGCCGAGCTTCGCCCAGACGATGAGTTCAGGGGCATTTGCGCCAAACGCCAGCGTCGAGATAAAGATCGACATGGTAAATCCAATACCACACAGCACGCCGACAGCCATAATCTGACCAAAGGTGGTGCCGTTCGGCAGCGATGCCAGCTTCATCTTCAGCGCCAGCCAGCAGAACAGGCTGATCCCCAGCGGTTTACCAATAAACAGCCCGGCAATAATGCCCAGCGGCAGGACAGACGTCAGCCCATCCAGCGTCACGCCCTGCAGGGAAACACCAGCGTTAGCAAAGGCAAACAGTGGCAGGATCATAAAGGCGACCCACGGGTGCAGGACGTGCTCAAGCTGTTTAGCAGGGGATTTACCCTCCTGCGGTTTTAGCGGCACAAAGAAGCCAACAATCACCCCGGCCAGCGTGGCATGCACGCCGGATTTCAATACCGCTGTCCAGAGCACCATCCCCACGAGGATGTAAATGCCGATGCGGCGGACATTGAAAATGTTCAGCAGCGCCAGGACCGCAATTGCGCCTGCCGCCACGCTCAGCGACAGAATCGACAGATCGCTGGTATAAAACAGCGCGATAATCACGATCGCGCCCAGATCATCAATGATCGCCAGCGCCATCAGGAAGATTTTCAACGCCATCGGCACGCGGCTGCCGAGCAAGGCTAAGACACCGAGCGCAAACGCGATATCCGTTGCCGCCGGGATAGCCCACCCGTCACGCGCAACAGGATCCTGCCAGGTAAACGCAAGGAACAGCAGTGCGGGAACGACCATCCCGCCGATAGCGGCGATCACCGGAAAGGCGGCGCGCTGACGGCTGGCGAGGGAGCCCAACACCAGCTCCCGTTTGACCTCAAGTCCCACCAGCAGGAAGAACACCGCCATTAGCGCATCGTTGATCCACAGCAGCATGTTCTTGTTAATTTCCAGCGCCCCGACCTTCAGCTCAACGGGTGTTTCCAAAAATGCGTGATAGAGATCGCGCGTCATGCCCAGGTTCGCCAGCACCATTGCGGCTGCCGCGGCAATAATCAGGATCACACCACCGGACGCCTCACTGCTAAAGAAACGGTGTAGTAATTTCATTTAAGTTCTCTCTTTTACAACAATACCTCGATAAAACCATAATACCAAGCCAAATAGCTCGGCAAAAACAGATTAATATTGAGTGTAGACTCAGTTTTACCGATCTATCCCCCAAAATAAAAAAGCCCGGAATCGCTTCCGGGCTTTATATCGTTGAAAACCGGCTAACAGATTAGCGGGTCAAGTCGTCGAAGAATTTTTTGACGCCATCAAAGAAGCTTTTGGAGCGCGGACTGTTTTTCTCGCCCGTTGGGCCGCCAAAGCTCTCCTGCAGCTCTTTCAGTAGCTGTTTCTGCTTGTCGTTCAGCCCCACTGGGGTTTCTACAACCACACGGCACAGCAGGTCGCCCTGAGCACCGCCGCGAACGGACTTCACGCCTTTACCGCGCATGCGGAACAGCTTACCGGTCTGGGTTTCGCCCGGGATCTTCAGATTGACGCGACCATCCAGGGTAGGCACTTCAATTTCACCACCGAGCGCCGCCATGGCGAAGTTGATCGGCACTTCACAGTACAGGTTGTTACCTTCACGCTCGAAGATGGCATGCTGCTTCACCTGAACCTGAACGTACAGATCGCCTGCCGGTGCGCCGTGCTCACCGGCTTCACCTTCACCTGCCAGACGGATGCGGTCGCCCGTATCCACGCCTGCCGGGATTTTGACGGACAGGGTCTTGGTTTTCTCAACGCGACCATGACCGTGGCATTTAGTGCACGGATCTTTAATCAGCGTACCGCGGCCATGACAGTGAGGACAGGCCTGCTGTACTGCGAAGAAGCCCTGACGCATCTGCACCTGGCCGGAACCGTGACAGGTTGGACAGGTCTGCGGCTGGGTACCCGCTTTCGCGCCGCTGCCGTGGCACACGTCACACTCTTCCAGCGTCGGGATACGGATCTCTTTGGTGACACCGCGAACGGCCTCTTCCAGCGTCAGCTCCATGTTGTAGCGCAGGTCTGCGCCGCGCGCTGCGCGCTGACGACCACGACCGCCGCCAAAGATATCGCCGAACACGTCGCCGAAGATGTCGCTGAAATCAGCACCGCCGCCAAAGCCGCCGCCACCGAATCCGCCGCCGCCCATACCGCCCTGTTCAAAGGCTGCGTGGCCGTACTGGTCATAGGCCGCACGTTTTTGTGCATCGGTCAGGACTTCGTAGGCTTCTTTGATCTCTTTAAATTTTGCTTCAGCCTCTTTATCCCCCTGGTTGCGGTCCGGGTGGAATTTCATGGCCAGGCGCTTATACGCCTTTTTGATTTCACGCTCTTCCGCAGTTTTCGGAACGCCTAAAATCTCGTAATAGTCTTGCTTTGCCATTGGTTTTTTTAAGCCCCTTAACATGCGAGCACGGGCGTGGAGAGTTCTCCTACGCCCGTGCCGATTAATTACCCTGCATCAGGGCGATTATTTTTTGTCTTTAACTTCTTCGAACTCAGCGTCGACAACGTCGTCGTCTTTCGCGTTGTTCGCGGAAGCGTCAGCGCCCGCTTGCTGCTGCGCGTGCTGCTGCTGAGCAATTTCCATCAGCTTCTGGGAAGCCTGTGCCAGCTCCTGCATCTTCGCTTCGATATCCGCTTTGTCTTCGCCTTTCAGAGACGTTTCCAGCGCGGTCAGTGCAGCTTCGATAGACGTTTTGTCTTCCGCTGGCAGTTTGTCGCCCGCTTCTTCAACCTGCTTACGGGTGCTGTGCAGCAGATGGTCACCCTGGTTACGGGTCTGAACCAGCTCTTCGAACTTACGGTCAGATTCCGCGTTCGCTTCTGCTTCACGAACCATTTTCTGGATCTCTTCTTCGTTCAGACCGGAAGAAGCCTTAATGGTGATCTTCTGCTCTTTACCGCTGTTTTTGTCTTTCGCGGAAACGTGCAGGATACCGTCAGCATCGATATCGAAGGTCACTTCGATCTGCGGCATGCCGCGTGGTGCCGGGTTGATACCATCCAGGTTGAACTGACCCAGAGATTTGTTATCAGACGCACGTTTACGCTCACCCTGCAGCACATGGATGGTTACCGCAGACTGGTTGTCTTCAGCGGTAGAGAACACCTGGCTGTGCTTGGTCGGGATAGTGGTGTTTTTAGTGATCAGCGCAGTCATCACGCCGCCCATGGTTTCGATACCCAGAGACAGCGGGGTAACGTCCAGCAGCAGAACGTCTTTCACTTCACCGGTCAATACACCACCCTGAACGGCAGCACCGATAGCAACGGCTTCGTCCGGGTTAACATCTTTACGTGGCTCTTTACCGAAGAACTCAGCCACTTTCTTCTGGACCATTGGCATACGGGTCTGACCACCAACGAGGATAACGTCATTGATATCAGACACGGACAGGCCAGCATCCTGCAGAGCAACTTTCAGTGGCTCGATAGAACGGTTCACCAGGTCTTCGACCAGGCTTTCCAGTTTTGCACGGGTCACTTTGATGTTCATGTGTTTAGGACCGGTCGCATCTGCAGTAATGTACGGCAGGTTAACGTCGGTCTGCTGAGCGGAAGACAGTTCGATCTTCGCTTTCTCAGCGGCTTCTTTCAGGCGCTGCATGGCCAGCGGGTCGTTACGCAGGTCGATGCCCTGATCTTTCTTGAACTCGTCTACGAGGTAGTTGATCAGACGGGTATCGAAGTCTTCACCACCCAGGTGGGTATCACCGTTGGTTGCCAGAACTTCGAAGGTTTTTTCGCCGTCAACTTCGTCGATTTCGATAATAGAGATATCGAAGGTACCACCACCCAGGTCGTAAACCGCGATAGTGCGGTTGCCCACTTCTTTATCCAGACCGTAAGCCAGAGCCGCTGCGGTAGGTTCGTTGATGATACGTTTTACTTCCAGACCTGCGATACGGCCAGCATCTTTGGTAGCCTGACGCTGAGCATCGTTAAAGTAGGCAGGTACGGTGATAACGGCTTCAGTTACTGGCTCACCCAGGTAATCTTCAGCAGTTTTCTTCATTTTTTTCAGCACTTCAGCAGAGATCTGCGGTGGTGCAGTTTTGGTGCCTTTCACATCAAGCCATGCATCGCCGTTATCTGCTGCGATGATTTTATAAGGCATGATAGAAACGTCACGCTGAACTTCTTCGTCCTGGAAGCGGCGGCCGATCAGGCGTTTAATCGCAAACAGGGTATTTTGCGGGTTTGTCACTGCCTGACGTTTAGCCGGCTGACCAACCAGAGTTTCACCATCCTGGGTATAAGCAATGATAGAAGGCGTGGTGCGATCGCCCTCGGCGTTCTCCAGCACGCGTGCAGTAGTGCCGTCCATAATCGCTACACAAGAGTTGGTCGTACCCAGGTCGATACCAATAATTTTACCCATCTAAACGTCTCCACTAAAAATTCAGTCAACATGTGGTTGTGTACCTGTAATAAGGGCAGAACGTGCTTTTTCAACTGCCCAGATTTGATTTTTTCAGGTCCACACACTGCGGTTGACTACAAGATGGGGTCGCTACGGCATCCATCAAGGGGCAAGCGTAAAAAAATTTTTAATTTCACCCTGATGAGATCATAGACGGCATCGATTGCGCCCATTATGATGCCGCGCCCCGTCAGGGAGTAATGACGCGGGTTTAACCATTTCACCATATTAATGATGATTTTTTTGAGGACTTATGGGCAACACTAAGTTGGCTAATCCGGCTCCGCTGGGCCTGATGGGTTTTGGCATGACCACTATCCTGCTGAACCTGCACAACATCGGGATGTTCCCGATGGATGGCATTATCCTGGCGATGGGCATTTTTTACGGCGGCATCGCACAAATCTTCGCGGGTCTGCTGGAATATAAGAAAGGCAACACCTTCGGCTTAACCGCCTTCACCTCTTACGGCTCGTTCTGGCTGACGCTGGTCGCTATCCTGCTGATGCCTAAAATGGGTCTGGCAGACGCAGCGAATGCCCACTTCCTGGGCGTGTATCTGGGTCTGTGGGGCGTCTTCACCCTGTTCATGTTCTTCGGCACGCTGAAGGGGAACCGCGCGCTGCAGTTCGTCTTCCTGAGCCTGACCGTACTGTTCGCCCTGCTGGCCATCGGCCACCTGGTGGATAACGAAGGCATCGTACACGTTGCAGGCTGGATTGGCCTGGTATGCGGCGCAAGCGCTATCTACCTGGCCATGGGTGAAGTGCTGAACGAGCAGTTCGGCCGCACTATTCTACCGATTGGTGAAAAACACTGATTCGTCTGTCGTGCCCGCCTCGCGGGCACGATTTTCCCCTGACTGCCGAAGCCAAATCCCCAATACCAGCCCCATTAACGACAACGCCAGCACGTACCAGGCCGGCGCCAGGGGAGACACACCCATCAATACCGTCACCGCAATCGGCGTCAGTCCGCCAAAGATGGCATACGAGACGTTGTAAGAAAATGAGATGCCGGTGAAGCGCACCTCAGGCGGAAACGCGCGTACCATCACATACGGTACCGCCCCGACAACGCCTACGCACAGGCCTACTACACCGTACAGCAGGAACAGCTGTTCAGGGTGGCTGCCTGCCAAATGGTAAAACGCCCAGCTTGATACGGCCAGTAACAGGCTGCCGACGATAAAGGTCACGCTGGCACCGAAACGATCGGCAGCCAGCCCGGCGGCAAGACAGCCAAAGCAAAGCATAATGGTCGCGATACTGTTCGCCTGTAACGTCACTGCCGGGGCGAACCCGTACTGTTTTTGCAGCCAGACCGGCGACATCAAAATCACCACTACGATGCCCGCCGAGAGAAGCCAGGTGAGCAGCATCGACACCACGACCGCTTTTTTATGGCGCACCACCACGGCTTTGACCGGCAACTCCTGAGCCAGCGCTTTGCGCTGCTGCATCTCAAGGAAAATCGGCGTCTCCTGCAACCAGCGACGCAGGTACATCGCCACCAGGCCAAACGCTCCGCCCAGCAGGAACGGTAAGCGCCAGCCCCAGTCGTGCACAGCCTGCTGCGTCATGCTGGTGTTTACAATGGTCGCAACGACGGAACCAAGCAAAATCCCCACCGTTAACCCCGCGGTTAAGGTGCCGCAGGCGATACCAATGCGGCGCGCCGGAACATGTTCCGCAACAAACACCCACGCCCCCGGTACCTCACCACCGATCGCCGCCCCCTGAAGAATACGCATCAGTAGCAGCAATAACGGGGCAACAATACCCATTGAGGCATAGGTTGGCAGCAGGCCAATCGCCAGCGTCGGCACGGCCATCAGCAGGATACTCAGGGTAAACATTTTCTTGCGCCCGACCAGATCGCCAAAGTGCGCCATCACAATGCCGCCCAGCGGACGTGCCAGATATCCGGCAGCAAAAATGCCGAAGGTTTGCACCTGTCGCAGCCATTCCGGGATATCCGCCGGGAAGAACAACTCCCCTACCACAGCGGCGAAGAAAACAAAGATGATGAAGTCGTAAAACTCTAGCGCGCCGCCCAGAGCGGCGAGCGAGAGGGTTTTGTAATCCTGTCGATTCAGAGGTCGGGTGTTATGTGACATAGCGAACCATTGTGCATGTGTTGTGGATTATTTTTTACAGCAATCGTAAAGAAAAAATTACTATATCGTAAATCCATTTACACGCCACTGCGGCTGACGCTAATGTCACATTTTAATTAATTTCAGGAGATTGTCTCGCGGCGGGCGCTTTTAGGACGAAATGCTGCTACCACTTTGTCGTCCGTCTCGACGTACGGCCCCTCCAGCAGCTGTATACAATACGGTACACTTGCAAAGATGCCGTGGACGATGACGCTGCCATCCTCCGCTTTCAGTCCTTCCAGCGTCTCTTTGATGGACTTCGGCTGGCCCGGCAGGTTCAGAATCAGCGCCTGTTTGCGGATCACCCCCACCTGGCGAGACAAAATGGCCGTCGGGACAAAGTGTAGACTGATCTGACGCATCTGTTCACCGAAGCCTGGCATTTCACGATCGGCAATCGCCAGCGTCGCGTCCGGGGTAACATCGCGGCGCGCAGGGCCGGTTCCGCCCGTCGTCAGCACAAGGTGACAGCTCATTTCATCCACCAGCTCACACAGGGTCTGCTCGATGATTGGCTGTTCGTCCGGGATCAGGCGGGTCTGGATCTCAAACGGGGTGGTCAACGCGCTTGCCAGCCACTCTTCCAGAGCAGGGATGCCTTTATCCTGGTAAACGCCGCTGGAGGCGCGGTCGGAAATCGACACTAAGCCGATGCGTAAGGTATTCATATCCATTCCATTCAAAAAGTACTGATTAAAGGGAATGATACACGCAGAGGGGAAATTCAGACAGAGTACGAAAGAAGTAGCGTGACCGGGGACCCGGTCACGCAGAATGATTACAGCAGGTCGCCGATCATTTTTTCCAGTTTTTCCTGGTCAATAGCAAACTTACGGATACCGTCCGCCAGTTTGTCTACCGCCATTGGATCCTGGTTGTGCTGCCACAGGAACTCGGATTCGGTGATGCGTTCTGGACGCGCCTTCACTTCACCGGTGTAAGACAGTTTGCGCTCGATGGTACCTTCGCTTTCAGCCAGCTCTTTCAGCAGCGCAGGTGCGATGGTCAGACGGTCACAGCCAGCCAGTTCGATGATTTCACCGACGTTACGGAAGCTTGCGCCCATCACCACGGTCTCATAACCATGCTGTTTGTAGTATTCGTAGATTTCAGTCACAGAAACCACGCCTGGATCTTCAGACGCCGCGTACTCTTTCTTGTCGGTGTTGGCTTTGTACCAGTCCAGAATACGGCCTACGAACGGAGAAATCAGGTATACGCCAGCTTCAGCACAAGCACGCGCCTGCGCGAAGGAGAACAGCAGGGTCAGGTTACAGTTGATGCCTTCTTTTTCCAGCTGCTCCGCCGCGCGGATGCCCTGCCAGGTAGACGCCAGTTTGATCAGGATACGGTCGTTGCTGATGCCCGCATCGTTGTACAGTTTGATCAGACGTTTTGCTTTAGCAATTGACGCTTCGGTGTCGTAGGACAGACGTGCATCCACTTCGGTGGAGATACGGCCCGGGACCAGTTTCAGAATTTCCAGACCGATGTTCACGGCCAGTTTATCAGTGGCATCCACAACCTGCTGCGCGCGGTCATTGCTCTGTGCTTTCGCCCAGGTCACGGCCTCGTCAATCAGTTTGCGATACTCAGGGATCTGTGCGGCGTTAAGGATCAGAGAAGGGTTAGTTGTGGCATCCTGCGGCTGGTACAGCTTCATTGCCGCGATATCTCCGGTGTCAGCTACGACAGTGGTGAACTGACGAAGGGAGGTCAATTTATCCGTCATGATAGTGTTTCTCTTTTAACGTGCCCTGGATAATTCACGCTACCGACAGCATGCCTGCAGCGGAAAAATGACAGGTTTACTTGTTAGGGGGATGTAACCGGTCTGCCCTGATGATAACACGACGGAGGGGTAGCGCAACCGCAGACAGTGCGCTTAGGCAGAGTATGATAAACTGAGAATATTAACAGGCTGCTAAGCAACAGCATGCCCAATCAGTGGTAGCGCTTACATATTCACATTGGCATCAACAAGAGGGACGTTAATGCCTGATTTCTTTTTCTTTATTAACGAAGTCCTCTGGGGTTCGATAATGATTTACCTGCTCCTGGGAGCAGGTATCTGGTTTACGCTACGCAGTGGGTTTATCCAGTTTCGCTATATTCGCAAGTTTGGCAGAAGTCTGAAAAACAGCGTCACGCCCCATCCGGGCGGACTCACCTCGTTTCAGGCGCTGTGTACCAGCCTTGCGGCACGCCTTGGCAGCGGCAATCTGGCAGGCGTTGCGCTGGCCATCAGCGCAGGAGGGCCTGGCGCAGTGTTCTGGATGTGGGTCACGGCACTTCTGGGAATGGCCACCTCTTTCGCCGAAAGTTCGCTGGCGCAACTCTACAAAGAGAAGGATAAAAGCGGACAGTTTCGTGGCGGCCCGTCATGGTATATGGCGCGTGGCTTAGGGATGCGCTGGATGGGCGTGCTGTTCTCGCTTTTTTTACTGTTCGCATACGGCCTCATTTTTAATACCGTCCAGTCAAACTCGGTTGCCCATGCTCTGCGCTATACCTTCTCCTGTCCGGAGTGGCTCACGGGCAGCGTGTTAGCCCTCTTTGTTTTGCTCGCCATTTCTGCCGGCCTTAGGGGCGTCGCCCGCCTGATGCAGTGGCTGGTGCCCATTATGGCCCTGCTCTGGGTTGCCGCGAGTCTGGTCGTTGCAGCACTGCATTTCGAACAGGTTCCGGGGGTCATTGCGTCCATCTTTAAAAGCGCCTTTGGCTGGCGAGAAGTCGCATCAGGCGCGTTGGGCTATACCCTCAGCCAGGCATTGATGGCAGGTTTTCAACGGGGCATGTTCTCCAATGAAGCCGGAATGGGTTCCACTCCCAACGTCGCAGCGGCCGCCTCTTCGTGGCCGCCACACCCGGCTGCGCAGGGTATTGTGCAGATGATCGGCGTCTTTATGGATACGGTGATCATCTGTTCCGCCAGTGCCATGATCCTCCTGCTGGCCGGCCCGGTACCCCATACCTCGGATGCCGTCGGAATACAATTTCTTCAGCAGGCGCTGGTGAACCTGACCGGCGGCTGGGGGGCTGGCTTTGTCTCGCTCATACTGATGTTGTTCTCCTTCAGCTCAATTGTGGTCAACTATCTGTACGCTGAAAACAACCTCATTTTCCTGAGATTCAACGCTCGCCCTGCTATCCTCCTGCTTCGCCTGGGGGTGATACTGATGGTGTTCGCGGGCGCCCTTCTGACGATGCCTATGATCTGGCAGCTGGCGGATGTCATTATGGCGCTAATGGCAATCACTAACCTGACGGCGATCCTGCTGCTCTCCCCCGTTGTGACGCTTATTGCCAAAGATTATCTTCGCCAGCGCAAGCTGGGGGTTGCCCCGGTATTTGATGCGTCACGTTACCCCGAAATTGCGTCACAACTTGCCCCTGGCACCTGGGATGATTTGCCCCGGCGATAACAGCTATCGATCAATTCAGGGCGATTTTTTGTTAAAGTCGCTCTAAATTTCCTGCAAGGACTGGATATGCTGATTCTGATTTCACCTGCAAAAACGCTCGACTACCAGAGCCCGCTCGCCACCGAGCGCTATACCCAGCCAGAACTGCTGGATTATTCACAGCAGCTGATCCGTGAAGCGCGCAAGCTCTCTGCGCCGCAAATCGCCTCGCTGATGGGCATCAGCGACAAGCTGGCAGACCTTAACGCGACCCGATTCCATGAATGGCATCCGGATTTCACCCCTGCTAACGCGCGTCAGGCGATTCTGGCGTTTAAAGGTGATGTCTATACCGGTCTGCAGGCGGAAGACTTCAGTGAAGCCGACTTCGATTTTGCCCAGCAGCATCTGCGTATGCTGTCGGGTCTGTATGGCGTACTGCGTCCGCTGGATCTAATGCAGCCGTACCGTCTGGAGATGGGCATTCGTCTGGAAAACGCCAAAGGCAAAGACTTGTACCATTTCTGGGGCGAAATCATCACCGACAAGCTGAACGCGGCGCTACGCGCTCAGGGCGATAACGTGGTGATTAACCTGGCATCCGATGAATACTACAAGTCGGTGAAACCGAAAAAGCTGGATGCGGAGATCATCAAGCCGGTCTTCCTGGATGAGAAAAACGGCAAGTTCAAGGTCATCAGCTTCTATGCCAAAAAGGCGCGGGGCCTCATGAGCCGCTATATCATTCAGAACCGCCTGACCAAGCCGGAGCAGCTGACCGGTTTTAACAGCGAAGGCTATTTCTTTGACGAAGACGCGTCGGGGAAAGGCGAACTGGTCTTTAAACGCCACGAACAGTAAAACAACATCCCGCCTGCTGGCGGGGTGTTGCATTAATGGTGCTTCCAGTCCGGCCCTGGATGGCGATCGTCATGATGATGGTCGTGTCGATCGTCGCGATCGCGATGTTCGACATGCGGGCGCCAGTGGTTATCACGCCAGTCATAATGCGCCTTCCACCAGTCGTGGTCGCGCCAGCGGCCGCCGTCCCAGTAATGCCCGCTGTTGTCCCGGTCGCCAATCTGCAGTTTAACCGCCGGTACGAGGGTGATTTCGGATGCCTGTGCCGCCATGGGAGCGACCAGCACCAGTGAAAGCGCGATGAGTGCAGGTTTCAGTGTAGACATCTGTGACTCCTTATTCTTCTTGCCCAACGTGGGCCGATGTAAGGAGAGTACGCGAGGGGAACGGGGGATGTTATTCTCTGCAATCCTAAACGCTAAGTGACCGCATTTATTGGGAATTTCTGCTTTTTTCCTGCTTTATTCCTCCTTATTTTCTTCACAAAAAAAGCCGGGTGGCGGCTTCGCCTTTCCCGGCCTAAAAATCGGTGCTGCTTTTGCCGGGTGGCGCTGCGCTTACCTGGCCTACAAACCCCGTAGGTCCGGTAAGGCGTAGCCGCCACCGGGCAACACAATCACGCGCGAGTCATCATCAACTTACGCAGCGCGGCAAAATCCGCAGGCAGCTCGTGTGACAACAGCGGCAGGTCGGCACGCTCGGCCAGCTCTTTTGGCAGCGGCAGCGTTTCGCCCAGGATCGCTTCCACGCTCTCTTTGAACTTGGCGGGATGGGCGGTACCGAGGAACAGACCATATTCCCCCGGGTTGAGCTGGTCGCGCAGTGCGCGATACGCAATTGCCGCGTGCGGCTCAGAGGTATATCCCACCGCCTTCAGCTCGCGCATGGTCGCTTTAGTGGTCTCATCCGTCACCGCCGCGTAGCCCAGGTCCACCAGACGCCATACCTTGCGGCGGAACAGCTCTTCCACGCGCGGCCAGTTGTTTGGCTGTGACACATCCATGGCATTGGAGAGCGTTGCCTGCGTCGCGTTCGGTGCCCATTTCCCGTCTTTCAGGAAGCGCGGCACGGTGTCGTTGGCGTTGGTAGCGGCGATAAAGCGCTTCACCGGCAGACCGAGCGATTTCGCCAGTAATCCCGCCGTCAGGTCACCGAAGTTACCGCTTGGTACGGACACCACCAGCTGATTGCGCGCTTCCTGCGGCAGCTGCGCTACCGCTTCGAAGTAGTAGCAAATCTGCGCCAGCAGACGGCTGATGTTGATGGAGTTGGCGGAATTCAGCCCCAGCGCGGCCTTCAGCTCTTCATCATCGAACGCCTGCTTGACCAGCGCCTGACAGGCATCAAAGTCACCGTCGATCGCCACGGTCTCAATGTTGCCGCCGAGCGTACAGAACAGTTTTTCCTGCAGCGGGCTGATTTTGCCTTTTGGATAGAGGATCACCACGCGGACGTTTTTCAGGCCGTAGAACGCATGCGCGACCGCGGCACCGGTATCGCCGGAGGTGGCTGTCAGAATGGTCACCGGCTTGTCGCCGCTGATGTGGGTCAGCATCTGCGCCATAAAGCGGCCGCCGAAGTCTTTAAACGCCAGGGTCGGGCCGTGGAACAGCTCCAGACAACCGACGTCAGGCTCCACCTGCTGCACCGGAGCCGGGAAGGCAAACGCCGCACGCACGCGCTCTTCCAGCAGCTCCTGAGGGATTTCGTCGCCGATAAACGCAGACAGAATTTTGGTGCTGCGGGTGACAAAGTCCTGCTTCAGCAGTTCATCAATCTCGGTCAGCTGAAATTCCGGCAGGTCATGCGGGAAGAACAGCCCCTGATTTTTGCCCAGCCCCTGAGTCACTGCCTGCGCGAAGCTGACCTGCTCGTTATGATCTTTAAGGTTATAGAGTTTCATTCGTTATCCCAGTACTCGTGCGCCAGCCGTGTCCAGACGGCAAATATGAACAAAGCCTTCCTGATTTTGCAGGTAGTGTTTAGAGAGCCAGTCCGCCACGCGCTGCGCGGTGTCTGGCTTATCGCACAGGGCGAACAGCGTCGGGCCGGAGCCGGAGATGCCGCACGCCTGCGCGCCGATATCCATGGCGGCCTGTCGCGCCTCGTTAAAGCCAGGCAGCAGCTTCGTGCGGTACGGCTCGGCAATGACATCTTTCATCAGCTTCGCCGCCAGCTGCGGCTGACGGGTATAGCAGGCGTGGATAAAGCCCGCCAGATGACGTCCGTGAGCAATACAGTCCTGACGACGATATTGCGCAGGCAGGATCGCACGCGCTTCCGCGGTAGAGACCTTAATCCCCGGATACGCCAGCACCCACAGCCACTCATCAAACCCTGGCACCTGCTGGCTGATGATGCCATTTTCTTCGATCATCAGCTGCATACCGCCAAGGAAGCACGGTGCCACATTGTCATAGTGGATACTGCCGGAGATACGCCCTTCCAGCTCGCCCATTAACCCCAGCAGGCGGCTGTTATTCAACGGCTTGCCGCAGTGCTCGTTCATCGCCACCAGCGCGGCAACCACGGAACAGGCGCTGGAGCCCAGCCCCGAACCAATCGGCATACTTTTTTCCAGCGTCATGGCGACCGGCACGTTTTTGCCGATCTCCTGACAGAAGCGTTCCCAGCACTGATAGACGATATTCTCGCGCGGGTCGGACGGCAGTTTGCTGGCGAATCGGCCCACGTTATTGAGGCTGAAACTCGCCGCCGCCTCAACCGTAACCGTATCGCCCAACAGCGAACCGTCCACCGGCGTGACCGCCGCACCCAGCACATCGAATCCGACGCTCATATTGGCGCTGGAAGCCGGGGCATAAACTTTGACCATGTTAAACTCCTAACTTCCATGACAGGGTACGCAACAGATCGGCAAACACACCCGCCGCTGTCACATCGTTCCCTGCGCCATAGCCGCGAAGCACCAGCGGCAATGGCTGATAATAGTGGCTGTAAAACGCGAGGGCGTTTTCGCCGTTTTTGACTTTGTACAGCGGGTCGTTGCCATCCACTTCGGCAATCTTCACCCGGCACACGCCATCTTCTTCAATGTTGCCAACATAGCGCAATACCTTACCTTCATCACGGGCTTTCGCCACGCGCGCGGCAAAAGCATCGTCAAGCTGGGGTAAATTCGCCATAAAGGTGCTGACATCACCGCTGCTGTCAAACTCGGCTGGCAACACGGGCTCAATCACAATATCCGAAAGCTCCAGCTCGCGACCGGTTTCGCGCACGAGGATCAGCAGCTTACGCGCCACGTCCATGCCGGAGAGATCGTCACGTGGATCCGGCTCGGTATAGCCCAGCTCGCGCGCGGCGCGGGTGGCTTCCGAGAGGCTCATGCCCTCGTCCAGCTTGCCAAAGATAAACGACAGGGAGCCGGAGAGAATGCCGGAGAAGCGCTGCAGTTCGTCGCCCGCATTCAGCAGATTTTGCAGATTTTCGATAACCGGCAGGCCTGCGCCCACGTTGGTGTCGTACAGGAACTTACGACGCGACTTGCTCGCCGCCAGACGCAGCTGGTGATAGTAATCCATCGACGAGGTGTTGGCCTTTTTGTTCGGCGTCACCACGTGGAAGCCTTCGCGCAGGAAATCCGCATACTGGTCGGCAACGGCCTGGTTTGACGTACAGTCGACAATCACCGGGTTAAGCAGATGGTACTCTTTTACCAGACGGATAAGGCGACCCAGATTAAACGGCTCTTTCGCCTCTTCCAGCCCGGCCTGCCAGTTTTCAAGATTCAGACCATGCACATTGGTCAGTAGCGCTCTGGAATTGGCAATACCGCAGACGCGCAGATCGATATGCTTCTTCTTGAGCCACGCCTGCTGACGCTTCACCTGCTCGAGCAGCGCGCCGCCGACACCGCCCACGCCAATCAGGAACAGTTCTATGACCTGATCGGTATTGAACAGCATCTGATGCACCACGCGCACGCCGGTGGTGGCATCGTCGTTATCCACCACGACGGAAATAGAACGCTCAGACGAGCCCTGGGCAATCGCCACGATATTGATGTTGGCGCGGGCCAGCGCGGCAAAGAACTTCGCGGAGATACCGCGCAGGGTGCGCATCCCGTCGCCCACGACGGAGATGACGGCCAGACGCTCCTGAATGGAGAGCGGCTCCAGCAACTCCTCTTTCAGCTCCAGATAAAACTCTTCTTCCAGCGCACGGCGTGCGCGCAGGCAGTCGGCCTGCGGCACGCAGAAGCTGATGCTGTACTCGGAAGAGGACTGCGTGATCAGCACCACCGAGATACCGTTGCGTGACATTGCGGCAAATACGCGCGCCGCCATGCCGACCATGCCCTTCATTCCCGGACCGGAGACGCTGAACATCGCCATGTTATTCAGGTTGGAGATGCCTTTCACCGGCAGGCCATCTTCATCGGAGCTGGCACCAATCAGCGTGCCTGGCGCTTGCGGGTTACCGGTGTTTTTAATCAGGCAAGGGATCTGGAACTGGGCAATCGGGGAGATGGTACGTGGGTGAAGCACTTTGGCGCCGAAGTAGGAAAGCTCCATCGCTTCCTGGTAAGACATCGACTTCAGCAACCTGGCGTCCGGTACCTGGCGCGGGTCGCAGGTATACACGCCGTCGACGTCAGTCCAGATCTCACAACAGTCTGCGCGTAAACAGGCAGCCAGCACGGCGGCAGAGTAGTCGGAGCCGTTACGGCCCAGCACCACCAGCTCGCCCTTCTCATTTCCGGCGGTAAAGCCCGCCATCAGGATCATGTGGTCAGACGGGATTTTGCTCGCGGCGATACGGCGGGTTGATTCGGCAATATCAACGGTAGATTCGAGGTAGTGGCCCACCGCAAGCAGTTTTTCAACCGGATTGATGACGGTCACGCCGTGGCCACGCGCTTCCAGCAGGCCAGCCATGATGGCGATTGACAGTTTCTCACCGCGGCAGATCAGCGCCGCGTTGATGCTGTCCGGACACTGGCCCAGCAGGCTGATACCGTGCAGCACATGTTTGATCTGAGCAAACTCCTGCTCAACGAAAGACTTCAGCTGTGCGAGCGGGAAGCCGGGTTGTGCCTCCGCCAGCCCCTGCAGCAGCTCAGCGAAGATACGCTCGGCGTCGCTGATGTTCGGAAGTGCATCCTGACCACCGATGGTTTTTTCAATCATCGCCACCAGATGGTTCGTGATTTTTGCCGGGGCAGAGAGCACGGTCGCAACCTGCCCCTGCCTGGCGTTGCTCTCCAGGATATCGGCAACACGCAGAAAACGTTCTGCATTTGCCACTGATGTACCGCCGAACTTCAACACTCTCATGGTTCTACCTCGTTTCCTTTAGCCGAAAAAAAAGCCCGCACTGTTCAGGTGCGGGCTTTTTTTTGTTTTTCCTGTACGCGTCAGCCCGCATCGTTACCTGTGGTAATGATGATGGTTGTAGTAATGGTGGTGATGCTGATGCGTTTCATGGATGTTGTGTACTCTGTCATTATTATCTGTCTGTGCTGTATTCTTTTAGGGTTAAAGGATCGGGCACCTTAAGTCAATGAATTTTTAATTTGATCACAATTCCGCAGAGACTCACGCCCCGCTGTTTGCCGATTTATTTTCATCCGATTCCCCCAAATGCAACCCTCCATGACAGACAATTTCGCCATAGTAAAAACTTATGACAGCATTTTACTCGGCTAATTTTTTTTCAATATCGTGCAGCAAACGGTGCAACATTGCCGTGTCCCGCTGCTCAAGTCGTCCGAGACGCTGGTGTAGCCAGTCAGCCATTTTTTGATCGTCCGCCACATCCAGCCGCAAGAGCAAGTTCTCCACGCGAGCGCGAAGTGCAGCCAGCTGGTTTTCATCGGTTCCTGTATCGGGCGGCTGGGGGATTTGTATTAAGGATGCTAATTGATAGCAATAGACCATGACCGCCTGGCCTAAATTCAGAGACGGATAATCCGCGACCATCGGCGCGCCAGTCAGAACGTCCGCCAGTGCCAGCTCTTCGTTAGTGAGTCCGGAATCTTCGCGGCCAAACACCAGCGCCGCTTTCTCAAGCCACTGGCTTTTCTCTTCCAGCATGGGCACCAGCTCAGCAGGCGTGGCGTAGTAATGGAACTTCGCGCGGCTGCGGGCGGTGGTCGCAACGGTAAACGAAATGTCATGCAGTGCGTCGGCAAGCGTAGCGTAAGTCGTTATATTATCGAGAATATCTCCCGAACCATGCGCCACCCAGCGGGCAGCAGGCTCCAGGTGCGCAGTGCTGTCCACAATACGTAAATCGGTAAAACCCATGGTCTTCATGGCACGCGCCGCAGCGCCTATATTTTCTGCTCTGGCTGGGGCGACCAGTACAATCGACAGATGCATTTATGCTCTCTTTTTAATCAGTTAGCGGGTAAAAATGTGATGTACTTCAACATATTACGCAGCGCAAATTTACAAATTTGCAACACAAATCACCGAAATAGCGTTTCATAACAAATTAAAGACGCTAAACTATTTTGTGTCTGAACAATCAGTTAGAATGTTAACAGAAGACCATTATCCTTATGTTTTATAATGATAATGGCATCATGAATACCCTATTCTGATTGGATTCGCTTCGTTTATATATCAATGTCCGCAACTAGTTGGTTTATTGAAAAATTGTGACAAAGGCTAGCATTCGGCTACGATGATTTCATCAAACTGTTAACGTGCTACAATTGAACTTGATATATGTCAACGAAGCGTAGTTTTATTGGGTGTCTGGTGTCACTTAGCCTGTTATGTTGCTGTTAAAATGGTTAGGATGACAGCCGTTTTTGACACTGTCGGGTCCAAAGGGAAAGTACCCAAGACCAAGCTAATGATGTTGTTGACGTTGATGGAAAGTGCATCAAGAACGCAATTACGTACTTTAGTCACGTTAAGCCGATCATGTTAATTTGCGACATGCATCAGGCAGGTCAGGGACTTTTGTACTTCCTGTTTCGATTTAGTTGGCAATTTAGGTAGCAAACATGCAGACCCCGCACATTCTTATCGTTGAAGACGAGTTGGTAACACGCAACACGTTAAAGAGCATTTTCGAAGCAGAAGGCTACGATGTCTTTGAAGCGACCGATGGCGCAGAGATGCATCAGATCCTTTCTGAAAATGATATCAACCTGGTAATCATGGATATCAACCTGCCGGGCAAAAACGGGCTTCTTCTGGCGCGCGAACTGCGTGAGCAGGCGAACGTCGCGTTAATGTTCCTGACAGGCCGTGACAACGAAGTTGATAAAATTCTTGGCCTGGAAATCGGTGCGGATGACTACATCACCAAGCCGTTCAACCCACGCGAGTTAACCATTCGTGCACGCAACCTGCTGTCCCGCACCATGAACCTGGGCACGGTCAGTGAAGAGCGTCGTAGCGTCGATAGCTACAAATTCAACGGCTGGGAACTTGATATCAATAGCCGTTCGCTGATTAGCCCGAACGGTGAGCAGTATAAACTGCCGCGCAGCGAATTCCGCGCGATGCTGCACTTCTGCGAAAACCCGGGCAAAATTCAGTCCCGTGCAGAACTGCTGAAGAAAATGACCGGCCGTGAGCTGAAGCCACACGACCGTACCGTAGACGTGACCATCCGTCGTATTCGTAAACATTTCGAATCTACGCCTGATACGCCGGAAATCATCGCCACAATCCACGGCGAAGGGTACCGTTTCTGCGGAGACCTGCAGGAGTAATCCCGCAGTCAATGCAATAAAGAAAAACGGCGCATTCGCGCCGTTTTTTTTATTTCCAGATCCGCATCGTGTCGTTATCGGGCTCTGCGGGTGGCTCAGGGCGCTTCGGCTGTGAAAGCGAATACCAGTCGAAATGCCGGGTCAGGTACATCACGGCGAACAGTGCCAGTGCGAGCACCGCTGACCCCAACAGCAGCGCACTATCCTCCGAGCGCAGCAGGAACCACATCACCACGTCCAGCCCCAGCAAGGCCAGCACAAACAACCCGCTGCGCTTCCAGCTTTTTAGCACCGCCTGCAGGTACATCCCGTTCATCGCAGCACCCACCAGGCTTGCAACAACCCAGGCAGGCGTAAAGCCGACGTGTTCTGACAGCGCCAGCAGCACCAGATAGAACAGCACCAGCGACAGCCCCACCAGCAGATACTGCATTGGGTGCAGGCGCAGCCCGGTTAAGGTTTCGAAGACAAAGAAGGCCATAAACGTCAGCGCAATCAGCAAAATAGCATACTTGATTGCCCGGTCAGTCAGCTGATACTGATCGGCAGGTGTGGCTACCGTGACGCTAAAAGCCGGGATCGACTCCCACGCAGGAGATTCACTCCCGTTGAACCAGCTCTCAAGGTTGTTCGCAAACCAGCTGCTCTGCCAGTTCGCCTGAAAACCTGAATCACCGATTTTGCGTTTCACCGGCAGATAGTTGCCCATGAAGCCCGGATGCGGCCAGTTGCTGTTCAGCGCCATTTCGCTGTTACGTCCCACGGGCACCACGGCAAAACTCCCCGTCCCCGCCAGATTCAGCGACATCTCCATGGCAAACGTTTTTGACTCCAGCGCTTTATCCGTCAGCGGGATATGAAGACCGGAAAGCGCGCCAGATACGCCCGAACCCGGCTCTACGCTCAGCGTCTCGCCGTTGATACTGGAGACTTTCACCGTGCCAATACCGCGTGCATCGCCCACTCCAACAACGATAAACGGCTGCCCCAGGGTCATCGTCTCCCCTTTTAGCTGCGTCATTTTTTCGGTGCTGAACTGCGCTTTTATTTTGAGATCGGTGTTCCAGATCTGTCCGTCATAGATGCCGATATTTCGGGACTCAACGCGCTGGTTACCCTCAACAAGCAGCGACTCCGGCAGGATAAAATGCAGATAGCTTTTCTTGTACTCGACCTTCTTCTCATCCTCTAGCTTGTAAAAGATCTCTGTCACCGGAATCGCAATCAGCGGGCCGACCAGTTTTTGCGGTCCGCTGGTGCTCTGGCGAAGCGTATTTTCGACATCATTACGGTAGCTTTCACGCTCTTCAATGAGGTTACTTACCATAAACAACGGGACTAACAGCAGCAGAATGCACCCCAGCAGGGTGCTTATTTTCCAGAACAGGGGGGATTTCATCATTACGTCTCCTTTGTGATGAAGAGAGCGTAACCAGGCTGTGTGGGGGCAGTTTGAAGTTATGTGAAGGGACGGTGAAGTGTCAGCGTGGCCATCACGCCGCCCTCATCACGATTGCGCAATGTAATCTCTCCCTGATGCAGACGCGCCACCTCCTGCACAAAGGCCAGCCCGAGCCCACTGCTCTTAAGCCCGTTCTCGCGCGGAAGGGAATAGAAGCGTTCAAAAATACGATCCAGCGCGTAATCCGGGATCCCGCTTCCGCTGTCGATGACGACAAGCTGTATCTGCCCCTGCTCTTCCCGGGCCGCCAGTTCAATGGTTCCGCCCTGAGGCGTAAAATCGATGGCGTTATCCAGCAAATTGCCGAGCGCCTGTTCGAGGAGATCGGGATCGCCTTCAACATTAAACGGAACAGGCTGGATAGTCAGCACAATCGCTTTTGCCGATAGCAGGGCCGAGCGCGCGTCAGCAAGCCGCGTAAACAGTGAATTGACCCGAATGACCTCCGGCGTAATCTCGACCCGATTTTCAAGCCGCGCCTGCGCGAGCAGTTTTTCAACCAGCGACTGCATGCGTGCGTTTTGTACCAGAATGTTATCAATAAAGCGTGCTGCCACCTGCGGCGGCGGCTGCTCGGCAAGGATTTCCGCCGCGCCGCGTATGGCCGCCATCGGGCTTTTCAGCTCGTGGGTGAGCGCATGGACATAGCGTTCAATGTAATTTTTCCCTTCGAGACGAATGCGCATATTCTCCAGCGCCTGGGCCAGCTTGTGCAGTTCGCTGCTGCCCGGATTAGGTAGCGGGAGAGGCGTGTCGGTGGTCACCGAATCGGCATAGCGCGATAACGTACTGATAGAACGATTGATCCACCAGGCGACAAGAAGACCGATCAGCAAGGCAATGCCGAGCAACGCGCCACCCGCCCAGAGGATCCGCCGCTCGCTGCGGTGGATAACCGGTGCCATCGCGCTGTTCGGTTTCCCGACCGACAGCACGCCGATAATCTTACCCTGCTCCACAACCGGCGCGGCAACATACATCACCGTGCTCTCAGGATCGTCTGGATTGCTCTGAGTGCTGCGCGCGCCGTATTTACCGCGAAGCGTCAGCCAGACATCGTTCCAGCGCGAGTAATCTTGCCCCACGGCCAGACCGGCGGAATCAAACACCACTCTGCCCTGCGCATCGGTCATATAGACGTGATACTCGTTACGCACCTTATGGATGCCGCCGAGGTTGGCGCGGAAAGGCCGCTGATGGAGCTGTGAAAAGGCCTGCGCCAGTTTGCCCTGCTGCGCATTCCCCGAAAGAAGATCGTCGCGCCCGATTTCGGCAAGCAAGGTCGCGGTATCGATCAACGTCCCCTCGGTGGCCCTGCGCACGCCGGGCTTCACTTCCTGAACAAAAATCGACAGCACAAACCACGCGGCGATGCCCACGATCAGGAAATATCCCAGCAACAACCGCATCCCAATGCGCATCAGTAAAGGCCCAGACTGTAGCCCATACCCCGATGGGTACTGATGGGAGACTGTTCATCGTTCACCGCCCGCAGCTTGGCGCGCAGGGTTTTGATATGGGTATCCACGGTACGATCGAAGCTGTCGCCGTCTTCACCCCATACCTTGTCCATCAGCTGCTGGCGCGAAAATACCCGCCCGGGGGCCTGTAAAAAGGTTTTGAGCAGCAAGAACTCGTAGCGGGTCAGGGGTAAAACTTCACCGCACCAGCTTATTCGGGCGGCAGGTTCATTTAGCTCAAATTGCCCGATACGCATCGTTTCTGCTGGCGCGGCGGATTTTTGCATCCGCCGTAAAATTGTCCTTACCCGGGCGCAAACCTCTCGCGGAGAAAAAGGCTTGGCGACGTAGTCGTCGGCACCCATTTCCAGCCCGAGGAGTTTATCCACTTCATCACTGCGTGCCGTGAGAAACAGCACCGGAAGTGACGGATGCTGCGCCAGCAGCTGGCGGCAGAGTTCAAAGCCGCTGATGTCCGGCAGCCCAACATCCAGAATGGCGAGCGCCGGGATCTGCCGCCGCGCCTCCTCCAGCACCGGTAAACCGCGCTCAAACGCCTTTACCGCAAAGCCTTCCTGCTGAAGCATGTAGATAAGCGTATCGGCGATACTGGTTTCGTCTTCAACCAGCCAGACCACAGGTTGTTGCATGGTTCATCCCTGAATTAATGCCATGGCATAATCGGCACGGCGCTGATGGCGTTTTTCGGCGAGCCTTCCACCACTTTGTCGGAATAGGCAAGATAAGCCAGCGTATTGCGCTTCGCATCATAGAAACGCACTACCTGCAGCTTTTTGAACACCAGCGACGTCCGTTTCTGGAACACCACGTCACCCTGCGCTTTACCGTTTTTGATTTTATCGCTCAGCTCAACCGGCCCCACCTGCTGGCAGGAGATCGCCGCATCAGAGGTATCTTCCGCCAGCCCCAGACCGCCTTTAATACCGCCCGTCTTCGCACGGCTGACGTAGCAGGTGACGTTTTTCACATCTGGATCGTCAAACGCCTCCACCACAATTTTGTGGTCCGGGCCAAACATTTTGAACACGGTATCTACAGATCCAATCTGTTCCGCCTGCGCCGCACGGCCAGCAACCAGCAACAGAGCGGTAAGAAGCAAAGTCTTGTATTTCATATTGTTACCATTCTTTAAAATTGCATTGAGCGATTATTCAACACTTTAGACAAAAATGTAGCAAGATCACAGGATTAGAATATATTCGCCCAAAACGGGGGAGAAAAGGCATTAATGCGCAAAAAAAACACTGAATGCTAAAACATCAAAAAATGCTATTATCCGCTAACCTGTTATCAGGCACCTGCTGTTTTAAGGATGAGGATAGTATATGGATCAGGCTGGAATTATTCGCGACCTGCTCACCTGGCTGGAAGGTCATCTCGACCAGCCTTTGTCACTGGATAATGTGGCGGCTAAAGCAGGCTATTCCAAGTGGCATCTGCAAAGGATGTTCAAGGATGTCACCGGTCATGCTATCGGGGCCTATATTCGCGCACGTCGTTTGTCCAAGTCTGCGGTGGCATTGCGCCTGACCGCGCGGCCCATTCTGGATATTGCCTTGCAGTATCGTTTTGATTCGCAGCAGACCTTCACCCGTGCGTTTAAAAAACAGTTCTCGTTGACGCCAGCGCTCTATCGCCGCTCGCCAGACTGGAGCTCGTTTGGTATGCGCCCGCCGCTGCGTCTGGGCGAGTTCGCCATGCCGAAATACGAAATTGTCGCGCTGCCGGAAACCCATCTGATCGGTACGACCCAGAGTTACTCCTGTTCTCTGGAGCAGATTTCTGAGTTCCGTCATCAGATGCGTGTCCAGTTCTGGCGCGACTTCCTGAGTCATGCGCCAGCGATCCCACCGATCCTCTATGGTCTCAACGAAACGCACCCAAGCCAGGAAAAAGACGACGAGCAGGAGGTGTTCTACACCACCGCGCTGACGCCAGAGATGGCAAATGGTTATATTCAGGGGTCTAAACCGGTCGTGCTGGAAGGCGGCGAATACGTGATGTTCTCGTATGAAGGACTGGGAACGGGCGTTCAGGAGTTCATCCTGACCGTTTACGGAACCTGCATGCCGATGCTGAATCTGAATCGCCGTAAAGGTCAGGACATTGAGCGCTACTACCCGGCGCAGGATGCGAAACCGGAAGAAGGCCCAATCAATCTGCGGATGGAATTCTTAATTCCGATACGTCGTTAACGCTGCAGTTCATCAAGCGCAGGGGCATCGAGATGCGAAATGTCCCCTGCCATCTCCACGACCCAACCCGACGCCAGCCACGCACTTTCCTGATAATCAATTCGGGAAATAGAGCAGTTGCGCAGACGCAGACGACGTTCAGCATAAGCCGGTAATCCCAGAATGGTGCTCACCAGGCAGCCCAGCGCAATACCGTGACTCACCAGCAGCGGACGGCTACCTGCCGGAAGCTTCAGACATTCCGCCAGTGCGGCATGCATACGCACGCTCAGTTCCTGCATGGATTCCCCCTCAGGGATGCGGCCATCTTCGGTACCGTTGACCAGCGTACGACGCCAGCCCTCTTCCGTTTCGGTCAGCGTATCGATATGGCGTTTTTCCAGCACGCCCATATCCAGCTCGCGCAGACGCGGCTCAAGCATCACGTCACAGCCGCAGGCATCTGCGATGATGCGCGCTGTCTGCTGCGTGCGACCTAAATCGCTGGTGATCACGTGGGTAATGCCCAGCGTCCTGGCACGCTCTGCCACCTGCCACGCTTGCTGGATCCCCTTCTCAGTGAGAGGACTGTCTGACTGGCCTTGAATACGTCGCTCGGCGTTCCACTGCGTCTCACCGTGGCGAACAAGGTATACCTGTAACATGCTTTTTTTCCGTTATACTGCGATGAGTTTTTTTTGAATCGAGCTTAATTATGCACCATGTTGTCTCTGCTACCACCAATCCTGCCAAAATTCAGGCAATTCTAAAGGCTTTTGAAGAGATTTTCGGCGAAGGATCCTGCCATATCGAAGCCATCGGCGTCGAGAGTGGCGTACCTGAACAGCCGTTTGGCAGCGAGGAAACGCGCGCTGGTGCACGAAATCGCGTGGCAAATGCTAAAGCCGCGGCCCCAAAGGCGGACTTCTGGGTCGCCATTGAAGCCGGGATCGACGAAGGTGCCACCTTTAGCTGGGTAGTGATAGAAAGCCGAGAGCAGCGCGGTGAAGCGCGTTCTGCCACCCTGCCGCTGCCAGAGATCATTCTGAACAAAGTGCGCGAAGGCGAAGCGCTCGGGCCGGTGATGTCACAGTACACCGGCATTGATGAGATTGGACGTAAAGAAGGGGCGATTGGCGTCTTTACTGCGGGCACGCTCACGCGTTCAGGCGTTTACCACCAGGCGGTGATTTTAGCGTTAAGCCCGTTCCATAACGCGATTTATCGTTAGGTATTTTTCAACAACACCGCTTCCAGCCACTGGCGCAGCTCGACCGGCGCAGACTTCAGGCTGTTCGAGCCGCGGGTGATCGTCGCGATGCCCGCGCCCAGCTCATTTTTCAGCTCACGCTGGCTCATCTCACCGCGCAGTAGCTCTTCAATGATCCGCACGCGCGTGCCCAGCGCTTCACGCTCGTCTGGGGTCAGCATCAGCTGCATAAGAGGTAAGTGCAAATCCTGATCGTAAGACTGGCGAAGCAGCTCCACAAAACGAAGCCACTCCTGGTGACGCTGTTCGGCCATTGCCGAGGAATACGGGGAATGCTGGGTCATGTTATGCTGCCTCTTGTACTCATTAGCGAGTACAGCATAACACAACCCACGCCGATCAGTAACGTCTCTGCCACTCGGCATCGCTCATCAGGGTATCTTTCTGCCCCATGAAGTAGCGATAGTAAGCATCGTACGCCAGCACGTTCTTCACATAACCGCGCGTTTCTGAGAACGGAATGCTCTCCACAAACGCCACGGCATCGATGCGTCCGGCGCTGTTGCCGAGCCAGGTACGCACGCGCCCCGGCCCCGCGTTATACGCCGCCGACGAGAAAATGCGGTTATTGCCAAACTGCTGATAAACATACTGCAGATAGCTGGTACCGATGTTGATGTTGGTATCCGGATCGAGAAGCTGTGAGGGGCTACTGTACCCGGGAATGTTAAACATCTTCACCGTATGGGTCGCCGTTCCCGGCATAATTTGCATCAGACCGCTGGCCCCCACCGGGGAGCGGACTTTCGGATTCCAGGCACTCTCCTGACGGGCAATCGCCATCGCGTAACTTTGCGGGATATCTTTGCCGCTGGTGTAGCGTTCGAAAAGATCGTTGTACGCCAGCGGGAAACGCTCTTCAAGATGATCCCAAAGCTTACCGGCGATCGTCGCCTGCACGCTCAGATCCCACCAGTGGTTATCAAACGCATAGCGGGCAAGCTGGGCTTTCTCGTCGGTGGTGCGACTGGTTACCAGATTCGCCCACTCGCTGCGCGCGGTATTGTCCATATTCCAGTACATCAGCTCGCGCACGCGCGCCATCTCTGGCCCCTGCGTCAGCGCCGGGTTCGCATTCGCGGGTGCTTTATCAATGCGGAAGGTATACTCCTCGCCCAGGCGCTGCGCGGCCACCATCGGGTAGAAGCCGCGCTGCTGCATCAGGCCGTGGAGGATCTCTTTGGCTTCATCATCACGACCGCGCTCCATCAGCAGATCGGCCTGCCAGTAGCGCCATTCATCTTTCTCTTTGGCGTCCATCGGCAAACGTGCGAGCCAGGTATTCAGCCCCCGGCGATCGCCGGTGCCCAGCGCCATGCGCACGCGGCGCTCCACCAGCGACGTGGAGTTCGAACGCATAATGGCATCATCTCGCCAGCGTGCCTGTTCGTCGGTCACATCCGTGCCCATCAGTCGCCACGCCACGATGTCACGCAGCTCCTGGGTTTGATCGTCATTCAGCTGCTGCGCCTGCACCAGCTGCGGGATCATCAGCCGGGCGTTTTCCACATCGTCGCGCGCCACGCTGGCAAAAGCCACCGCCGCCATCTGACGGGTAAAGTCGGTCGCGCCCGTGCTGCGGGCAAAGGTCAGGACGCTGTTCGGATCGTTTGCCAGCGCGATAACGGCCGTAGAGATCGTCTGATAATCGGAAGGCATCTGCCCCGCCAGCGCGGTCACCAGGCGCGTGTTGCCGGCTTTCATCGCCAGGCGAATACGCTCAAGATAGGCCAGCGGATCCTGTTTGCCGGAGGCTCGCCACGCGCCAAACAGCGAATCACAGGCATTCGGCTGGCTTTTGCCGGTCAGCCAAAGATCCTTCGCCCCGGCCCAGGCCTCTTCCTGCTGTCCGGTCGCCCATTTCGCATAGTAGTAGTTACACTGCGCTTCGGTGGTATTCGGCTTATCGGGGCTAAACGCCAGCAGCCCGCGCCAGTCTTCGCGACGCGCCAGTTCATTCACAAAACGAGATTGCAGGGTTCGCGCAGGCGGCAGGGTCGGGTTCGCCTGAATGAAATTATTCACAGTGACGGTCGGCTGGTTCATGAGATCGTCAGTGATCTGGCGATACTCCAGATACGGATACAGCGGATAATCCTTCAGCGTCGGCATCAGCGCCTGCACGGTATCCATCTGCTTATTGTCCCACGCCTGTTTAATCTGGGCGTAGCGATTACGTTGTTCATCCAGTGAATCGGCATGCACCGCCTGGCTTACCGCCATTACGCATACGCTGGCAGCCAGCAGACGCCAGACCACCTGTTTGGCTTTTTCCACAAGCTCTTCCTCATTGTTTTTTCGTCAATTGCAGCGTCTTGCCACGTCAAAGTCACACCAACTTATGCTAACCAGGCATCCTGCAACGCGCCACGTTATGGACACTTTTTTACCTTTCTTGCGCGTTTTAACACTCCCGACGTTCCTAGCTGGGATTAGGGCGTGAAAAAGGCTACACTTCGAGGCTGAAATTCCTTCTCATTACGATAAAAGAGGCGAAGTCCAACGTGGCTCAATTCGTTTATACCATGCATCGTGTCGGCAAAGTTGTCCCGCCGAAACGTCATATTCTTAAAAATATCTCGCTGAGCTTCTTCCCGGGCGCAAAAATTGGTGTCCTGGGTCTCAACGGTGCCGGTAAGTCCACCCTGCTGCGCATCATGGCCGGCATCGATACAGACATCGAAGGTGAAGCCCGTCCGCAGCCTGGCATCAAGATCGGCTACCTGCCGCAGGAACCTCAGCTGAACCCGGAACACACCGTTCGTGAATCCGTTGAAGAAGCGGTTTCCGAAGTGGTTAACGCCCTGAAAGGTCTGGATGAAGTGTATGCCAAATACGCCGAGCCGGATGCAGACTTCGACAAGCTGGCCGCTCAGCAGGGCAAGTTTGAAGAGATTATCCAGGCGCACGACGGTCATAACCTGAACGTGCAGCTGGAGCGCGCGGCCGATGCCCTGCGCCTGCCGGACTGGGATGCGAAAATCGCCAATCTTTCCGGGGGTGAACGCCGCCGCGTAGCGCTGTGCCGCCTGCTGCTGGAAAAACCAGACATGCTGCTGCTCGACGAACCCACCAACCACCTGGATGCGGAATCCGTGGCGTGGCTGGAACGCTTCCTGCACGACTTCGAAGGCACCGTGGTGGCAATTACCCACGACCGTTACTTCCTCGACAACGTCGCAGGCTGGATCCTGGAGCTGGACCGTGGTGAAGGTATTCCATGGGAAGGTAACTACTCCTCCTGGCTGGAGCAGAAAGATCAGCGTCTGGCGCAGGAAGCTTCTCAGGAAGCCGCGCGTCGTAAGTCTATCGAGAAAGAGCTGGAGTGGGTTCGTCAGGGCGCTAAAGGCCGTCAGTCTAAGGGCAAAGCCCGTCTGGCACGCTTTGAAGAGCTGAACAACACCGAATACCAGAAACGTAACGAGACCAACGAACTGTTTATTCCGCCTGGAGCACGTCTGGGGGATAAAGTGGTTGAAGTCGCCAATCTGCGTAAGTCATACGGCGATCGCCTGCTGATTGACGATCTGACCTTCTCCGTACCAAAAGGGGCTATCGTCGGGATCATCGGTCCGAACGGCGCGGGTAAATCGACGCTGTTCCGCATGATGTCCGGTCAGGAGCAGCCTGACAGCGGCTCTATCACCCTGGGTGAAACCGTGAAGCTGGCGTCCGTTGACCAGTTCCGTGACGCGATGGATAACAGCAAAACCGTGTGGGAAGAAGTGTCCGGCGGTCTGGATATTATGCGTATCGGCAACACCGAGATGCCAAGCCGCGCTTACGTTGGCCGCTTCAACTTCAAAGGCACCGACCAGGGCAAACGCGTGGGCGAGCTGTCCGGCGGTGAGCGCGGTCGTCTGCACCTGGCGAAGCTGCTGCAGGTTGGCGGTAACGTACTGCTGCTCGATGAACCGACCAACGACCTGGACATCGAAACCCTGCGCGCGCTGGAAAACGCCCTGCTGGAGTTCCCGGGCTGCGCGATGGTTATCTCGCACGACCGTTGGTTCCTTGACCGTATCGCGACCCACATTCTGGACTACCAGGATGAAGGTAAAGTGGAGTTCTTCGAAGGTAACTTCACCGAATACGAAGAGTACAAGAAACGCACGCTGGGCGCTGACGCGCTGGAGCCGAAGCGTATTAAGTACAAGCGTATTGCGAAATAAAAGCAAAACGGCAACTTCGGTTGCCGTTTTTAGTATTTGTTCCCTATCCCCGTGGGAGAGGGCCAGGTGAGGGCATCAGGCCGCACAGTTCGTAGGCCGGGTAAGCGTCAGCGCCACCCGGCTTTTTTATTTGTCCACGTAATACCGCTTCACCTCGTCAAACTGTATCGCAAAGTCGATATAGCTCATCAGCGCAGGCGAGTTCAGCTTGCGGCTCGGATAAGCCAGCCACAAATCATTCCCCTCGACGTTCCACTCCGGCAGCACCTTTACCAGCGATCCTGTCTCAATCTTATCTTCCAGAAGAAAGGCGGGTAATAGCGTGATCCCGGCGCCAGCAATCGCACATTCACGGGCGTACACCAGGTTATCCGTCATGTGGGCGTTATCCGGCAGGTAGCGGTAATCATCACTCTCGCTTCGCAGCAGCCACTCAGACCAGGCTTTGTGGGTAATGCAGCGGTGCTCCACCAGCTGGCGGGGATGGATTAACGGCTCCCGACGCGCCAGATAGTCGGGTGAAGCCAGCATATAGCGCGGACAATGTCCGATCATCCGGCCAATCAGGGAGGAGTCCTGCGGCTTACCGGTACGCAGCGCCACGTCAAAGCCGGACTCGACCAGATCCACCACATCATCAGAGATCGACACGTCCAGCGACACGTCAGGATAGCGAAGCTGGAATTCGGCATTCATATGCGCCAGCAGCGTCGCACCAATTCCCGCCGGGCAGGTGATGCGCAGCCGCCCGCTCGGGTTTTCGCGTAGCCGCTGAATGGCATACTCCGCCCGCTCGCTGGCCGCCAGCATTTCGCGACAGTGCACCAGATAATGCTCGCCTGCAAAAGTCAGGCTGATTCTGCGCGTCGTGCGGTTGAGCAGGCGTATTCCTACCTGCTGCTCCAGCTGGCTTATTCGCTGGCTGACGCTGGATTTTGGCAGTTCAGCCTTCTGTGCCGCAGCAGTAAAGCTACCCATCTCGGCCACCAGCGCAAACAGCGCCATATCCTGAAGCTGTTTAAACATGATTGTTCATCCTGTGAGAACACTTCGTTCTTGATTGTCCATCTTATCATGCAGCTGACCACTTAATAGACTAGCCTCAACAAAACGCATGCCATTGAGGAGTCCATCCATGTCAGTTAAAGCCATTGCCGTTAATCCTGCGAATCCCGGCACATTCATTGAAATCGCCCCGCCGATGCCGCAGCCCGGCGAGCACGATCTGCTTGTCGAAGTGAAAGCCGTGTCTGTTAACCCGGTCGACACCAAGGTGCATGCAGGCATTGTCAAAAACGGGCTGAACGAGCCGCGCATTCTCGGGTGGGATGCCAGCGGTATCGTAACAGCCGTGGGCGCGGCCGTTACGGGATTTAAACCCGGTGACGAAGTGTGGTACGCGGGGGATATCACTCGTCCGGGCAGCAATACCACCCATCAGCTGATCGATGCGCGTATTGTCGGGCACAAACCTGCCAGCCTTGGCTGGGCGGCAGCAGCCGCATTGCCGTTGACCGCGCTGACCGCCTGGGAAGGGTTGTTCGAACGGCTGAACATTCAGGATGCGGACGCGGATAAAACGCTGTTGATTATTGGCGGCGCGGGCGGCGTGGGCTCGCTGGCGATCCCGTTTGCAAAGCACAACAGCAAGGTGAACATCATCGCGACAGCATCAAGAGAAGATTCCGCCCGGTGGTGCCGCGAGCGCGGTGCGGATCGGGTCGTGAACTACCGCGACCTGAAAGGTGAGCTGGCAAAACAGGGTATCACTTATGTGGATTACATTTTCATCCTCAATGACACCGACGGCCACTGGGATGCCGTCAGCGAACTGATCGCACCGCAGGGGCACATCTGCTCCATCGTTGAGAACGCGCATCCGCTGAACCAGGATAAGCTGAAATCGAAATCCGCCGCCCTGCACTGGGAGTTTATGTACACCCGCAGCATGTACCAGACCGCTGATATGGCGCGTCAGGGCGAGATCTTAAACGAGGTTGCAAAGCTGGTGGACAACGGCGTGGTGGAAAGCTCGCTCAGCGAAACGCTGCACGGACTGAGCGTGGAAAGCATTACCGAGGCGCACCGCAAAGTGCTGGAGGGACATATGCGGGGGAAAGTGGTGGTTGCGTTCTGAGGGGTAATCGTTCCCTCTCCCCTTTGGGGAGAGGGTTAGGGTGAGGGGTAAGATTAACCCTGCTCCCCCATCATCTCCTTCACCAGCTCGACGCAGCGCAGGAAACGGGAGTCGTAGTCCGACTCTTCAACATGCACAAACTCAACGTTGTTTTCGTTGAGCATCTCCACCAGCATGGACTGGAACTCGCGCCTGTCTACTGAGCTGCCGAGGCTGCGCATGCCATCAGCGACCCATGGCGTGTTGTTTTCCAGCAGGATCACCAGGTCAAAGCGGTATTCGTCAATCAGCGCCTGCACGAACGGGTGCTCGCGCCCTTCGTACTTTTTACAGAACGCCTGCGTGGTGACGAAATCGGTATCAATAAACGCCACTTTGTTGGCATATTTGACCGCAAAATCAATGTACTGGGCGTGTCCTAGTGCGATTTTATCGTAGTCGGAATACTGCAGCGCCATCTCGTCACCGCCGAGGTGCGAGAAAACGTAATCGCGGCCATATTCCCACGCACTGGTCGTGTTGAAGATATTCGCCAGCTTATTAACGAGAGTGGATTTTCCGCTCGACTCACCGCCCAGGATCGCAACGGTACGTACAAAGAAGGGCTTTACCTCGGTCGGGATATAATCCCAGTAGCGGAACGGGTTTTCGCGGATCTGCGCCCCGCTGATGTTCATGAAGGTCCGTTTCGGATCGATCAGCACCGTCTCGATGCCCAGATGCTCGCGGAACTGCGGCGCGTCGGACTCTTCAGAGGTGTAGATCCAGTTAGGCGCAATGCCCTTCTCTTCCATAAACGCTTTGATGCCGTTGCTCCACACGTCCCAGCCGTGCGGATAGGGCTCCATGCCCTCTTCGTTAAAAGCATGAATGCGAATGTTTTTCTGGTACTTAAAGGTCTGGAGCAGCCAGCGCAGGCGGTCAGGCACCGTCGGCTGCTGCGACATGGCGCTGTCCTCGAACAACTGGCGGTCACGGGTTTCATCGTACCCCATAATGATGTGCAGCTCGTCCACCTGGCTACAGGCGCGCTGAATCAGGTAGATGTGACCAGTATGCAGCGGGTAAAACTTGCCAAACACCACGCCGATGTTCTTTTGCATACGGGGAAATTCAAGTCCCAGGAAACGGTGCAGCGCTTCGAGCTTCTGCGCGCTGGGGCTTTTGATTTTGGCGTTCAGCAGCTGGCTTAAATAGCCTTTGGTCATACCGCTGGCGTCCGCCACCTGCTGCAACGTGCAGCCTTTCTGGCGGATTGCGGTTTTGATGTAGTCAAATGATGACATAAATTACGGTGCCTCCTGCAAAATCGAATACGTAATTATAAGTCGTCAAAGACATTTAACGCATCTGCGAGTTTCTTAACGCCAAAAACCTGCATCCCTTCGGGGATTTTTTTCGGCACGTTAGCGGCGGGCACAATCGCGCGGCGGAAGCCGTGTTTTGCCGCTTCGGAGATACGCTCCTGGCCGCTCGGCACCGGACGGATCTCTCCTGCCAGGCCAACCTCGCCAAACACCACCAGATCCTGCGGCAGCGGCCTGTCGCGCAGGCTGGAGACCATCGCCAGCAGCAACGCCAGGTCCGCGCTGGTTTCCGAGACCTTCACCCCGCCCACCACGTTCACGAAGACGTCCTGATCCGCCATCTGCAGACCACCGTGACGGTGCAGCACCGCCAGCAGGATCGCCAGACGGTTCTGTTCCAGACCCACCGCCACGCGACGCGGGTTGCCCATCATCGAGTGATCCACCAGCGCCTGGATTTCAACCAGCAGCGGGCGCGTTCCTTCCCATAGCACCATGACCGAACTGCCGGAGGTGACTTCGTCGCCACGGCTCAGGAAGATGGCCGACGGGTTGCTGACTTCACGCAGCCCCTGCTCCGTCATGGCAAAAACACCTAATTCATTCACCGCGCCAAAACGGTTTTTATGGCTGCGCAGGGTGCGGAAGCGGGAATCCGCGTCGCCGTCGAGCATCACCGAGCAGTCGATACAGTGTTCAAGCACTTTTGGCCCGGCCAGGGAACCGTCTTTCGTCACATGGCCGACCATCACAATCGCCACGCCGCGCGTTTTGGCGAAGCGTGTCAGGTAGGCCGCGGTTTCGCGCACCTGCGCCACGCTGCCCGGCGAGGACTGAATGTCCGCCATGTGCATCACCTGAATGGAGTCGATCACCATCAGCTTCGGCTGCTCTTCTTCGGCGATCATGCAGATCTGCTCAATGCTGGTTTCCGACAGCATATTCAGGTTGCCGGTTGGCAGGCCCAGGCGGTGCGCACGCATCGCCACCTGCTGGAGTGATTCTTCCCCCGTGACGTAAAGGGTTTTCATCTGCTCGGCGAGCTTGCAAAGCGTTTGCAGCAGCAGGGTCGATTTACCCGCCCCGGGGTTACCGCCGATCAGAATCGCACTGCCCGGCACCACGCCGCCGCCGAGCACGCGGTCAAACTCTTTGAACCCGGTGGAGAAGCGCGGTAACGCTTCCAGGCTGATGTCTGAAAGCTTTTGCACCTTCGACACGCCTGCATTGCCCGCATAGCCGCTCAGGCGTTCATTGCGGGCCACACTCGGCGAAGCCGCCACACCACGCACTTCGGTGATGGTGTTCCAGGCATGACAGGCGCTGCATTGCCCCTGCCAGCGCGGATAATCCGCACCACATTCATTACAGACAAATGCGCGTTTTGGAGCTTTCGCCACGGTGTACCTCGTTATTTCTGTGCGGACTGCGTGCCGGGTAGCGCTTACGCTTACCCGGCCTACAAAGCAGACCGTTATTTCTGATTAAGGCTGCCAGAAAGGATGCAGAACACCCCCATCAGGTCAGCATGACGGATAGTCACTTCCGTCTTTTCGTTCACTTTTGGCTTGGCATGGTAGGCAATGCCAAGACCAGCAGCTTTGATCATCGGCAGGTCGTTCGCGCCGTCCCCGATGGCGACGGTCTGGACCACCGGGATTTCATATTTTTCGGCCAGACGGGTCAGGGTGTTAGCTTTGTACTGCGCATCCACGATGTCGCCAATCACCTGTCCGGTCAGCTTGCCGTCCATAATTTCCAGTTCGTTGGCCACCACGGTGGTCAAATGCAGTTTCTCGCGCAGATAATCCGCGAAGAAGGTGAAGCCACCGGAGGCAATCGCCACCTTCCAGCCAAGGGACTGCAGCTTCAGCACCAGTTGCGTCAGTCCTGGCATCAGCGGCAGCACATCACGCACCTGGCGCAGGATGTTAGCATCGGCCCCTTTCAGGGTCGCCACGCGCTGTCTCAGGCTGGCGGTGAAATCCAGCTCGCCGCGCATCGCACGTTCAGTGACTTCCGCCACCAGCTCACCGCTGCCTGCCAGTTTAGCAATCTCGTCAATACACTCGATCTGAATAGCGGTGGAGTCCATGTCCATGACCAGCAGACCCGGCGTTTTCAGGTGCGGAATTTTACCGAGCGGGGCAACGTCCAGCCCTGCGTCATGCGCCAGACGCGTGGCACGCTGCGTCAGAGAACCCGCCAGGCGGATAACCTGGTAATCTTCTACGCACCAGGCGGCGACGATGACCATTGCCGCACCCAGTTTGGTTTGATACTGGGTCAGGCGTTGCTTATCCAGGCCGCGTCCATACAGTAGCCAGCCGCTACGGCCAGCGTGGTAATCCAGAGGCATCACCTCATCGCCACTTAACGAGAGCGGCAATCCTGGCCATAAAGAGACATCCGTTGGCAGGTCACACCAGGTAATGTTCGGCATCAAAGCTCCTGTAATTTCGTTCGCGCCGGAAGGTTCCAGAGGGAAAATAACGCATGAGGCTACCCTGTAACCATCACTTCTGGCAACATTAAGCCCTAAATTTTCAGCAGGTGGAATATGGCTCGCGCAAAACTGAAATTCCGGCTTCATCGCGCCGTGATTGTCCTTTCCTGTCTCGCACTGTTAGTGGCATTGATGCAAGGGGCATCGTGGTTTAGCCAGAATCATCAACGGCAGCGTAACCCGCAGTTTGAAGAGCTGGCCCGCACGCTGGCGCGTCAGGTGACCCTTAACGTCGCCCCCTATATGCGCACCGAGACGCCGGACGATAAGCGCATCGGCCAGATCCTGCGTCAGCTTACGGAAAACAGCCGCATTCTCGATGCGGGCGTGTACGATGAAAAAGGCGACCTGATTGCCCGCGCCGGTGAGCACGTCGACGTGCGCGACAGGCTGGCGCTGGACGGCAAAAAAGCCGGAGGCTATTTCAACCAGCAGCTCGTCGAACCTGTTCAGGGAAAAAATGGCCCGCTGGGCTATCTGCGCCTGACGCTCGACACTCACACCCTGCCGACCGAAGCCAAGCAGGTGGATAACACCACCAATATTCTGCGCCTGATGTTATTACTCTCACTGGCGATTGGCGTGGTGCTGGCGCGCACGCTGCTGCAGGGTAAGCGCACCCGATGGCAACAGTCGCCGTTCCTGCTGACCGCCAGCAAGTCGGTTCCGGAAGACGAAGAGAGCGAGAAGAAAGAATAGTGATAAAGTAGGCGGAGGATATGGAAAAGGAACTCTGCCATGACGACGTTACGCCTGCTTATCTCTGACTCTTACGATCCCTGGTTTAATCTCGCGGTGGAAGAGTGCATCTTCCGCCAGATGCCCGCCACCCAGCGCGTACTGTTTCTCTGGCGCAATGCCGACACGGTGGTGATTGGCCGCGCGCAAAACCCGTGGAAAGAGTGCAACACCCGCCGCATGGAAGAGGACCACGTCCGCCTGGCGCGCCGCAGCAGCGGCGGTGGAGCCGTGTTTCACGATCTGGGCAACACTTGCTTTACCTTTATGGCAGGCAAGCCGGAATACGACAAAAGCATCTCTACGTCGATTGTGCTGAACGCGCTGAATGCGCTCGGCGTAACCGCGGAGGCGTCAGGCCGGAACGATCTGGTCGTCAAGACCCCCGAGGGCGACCGGAAGGTCTCCGGCTCAGCCTATCGCGAAACAATGGATCGCGGGTTCCACCACGGCACTCTGCTGCTGAATGCCGATCTCAGCCGGCTGGCTAACTACCTCAATCCTGACAAGAAAAAGTTACAGGCTAAGGGCATTACCTCCGTACGCGGCCGCGTGGCGAATCTGGTGGAGCTTCTGCCGGGTATTACTCACGAGCAGATTTGCGACGCGATCCGTGAGGCCTTCTTTGCGCACTACGGCGAGCGTGTGGAGGCGGAAGTGATTTCCCCTGATAAAACGCCTGACCTGCCCAACTTCGCTGAAACCTTTGCCCGCCAGAGCAGCTGGGAGTGGAACTTCGGCCAGGCACCGGCGTTTTCACATCTGCTGGATGAACGTTTTACCTGGGGCGGCGTGGAGCTGCACTTTGACGTGGAGAAAGGTCATATTACCCGCACACAAATTTTTACGGATAGTCTTAACCCGGCACCGCTGGAAGCGTTGGCGTCACGCCTGCAGGGCTGTGTATACCGTCCCGATATGCTGCAACATGTGTGCGACGGGTTGCTTGAACATTACCCGGAACAAGAGCGGGAACTCCGAGAATTATCGGCGTGGATTGCTCAGGCGATAAAATAATTCTCGCCCCCGGTTAAGAAGAGAAAACAGCTTCCTCCGTTGTTATCCTGCCGGAATGTGTAAATACAACCGTGAATGTATTTACACATTTTAATAAAACTCAATTCAGAGATTAGAAATACTCATTACAGAAATAACAATAACCATTAATAGAATCCCTGCGCTTGCATTTCAGCAAGTTAATGACTTCACGGAAATTTATACATTTATTTTATTAATGGTTAAGGAATAACAATGAAAAAGCTTCTTCTCGCAACGCTGATTGCGATGACCTCTTCGGCTGCATTCGCCGAAGGCAGCATCGTCATGAAGGTTCAGGGCAAGATGAACCATGCATCCTGTACGCCGGAACTCAGTAACGGCGGATCGATTGATTTTGGCACAATCGCGCTGGACCAGCTTTCTCCAACCCAGACCAACCAGATGGGTCATAAAGATATGTCTCTGACGATCAATTGCCCGTCAGCGACTAAAGTGGCATGGAGTATTGCTGATAACAAAGAAGATTCCAATGCGGCGACCTACCTGAACTCCAGCGAGTTTTACATTCGTGACGCCACAGACAATGGTGGGGACGTTTACGGTTCAGGTACCACCTACGGCGTAGGTACCACCGCTGCTGGCGATAAAATTGGCGCCTATGCAATCAGTACCCGTATCAATGAGATCACCGCTAACGGTGTGCCTGCTCAGGCGATCTTTGCGCCAAACTTCCTCAACAGCAAAGGCGAATATATGTGGCGTAACCTGGCCACCGGTGTGATTGCCAACGGTAACGCCGAGATCATGACCGCTACCAGACCAGGTTATACCGCACCGCTGGCCATCACCAGCGTTGTCTACCCGTTCAAAGTCTCTCTGGCGATTGTTAACACTGACCGTCTGACCACCACAGACGAAGCGCAGCTGAGCGGCGAAACCACCATCACTCTGGTTTATCTCTAACAGATAAAAACGCGTGACTCAACGGCGGATATTTCCGCCGTTTCTGCATAAAACATACGTTCAGAAATGTTTAATCGACATTATAAAATCTCAATACTGTCGTAAGAAAATCTAACTATTTAATGCGTTGATTCGTTAATAGAATCGGCCGCGACTCTTATGCCAGAAATTATCTTTTGGCAAGATTCATTTAAATTAAAAATATCCGAATTATCTCTTTCTATGGTTAAGGAATAACAATGAAAAAGTGCCTTCTCGCCACCGTTATCATGATGGCGGCGACAGCAGTTTATGCCGAACCTACTGCTATGTTAAAAGTTCACGGTACGCTGACCAGCGCAGGCTGCGTTCCTGAAATTAGCAACGGCGGCGTGGCCGATTTTGGCGAAGTGGGTCTGGACTCACTCTCCTCCGGTGTGGCTTATCAGGCTGGGCATAAAGATGTCACTCTGACCATCACATGTCAGTCTGCGACCCGCGTCGGCTGGACAATCAAAGATGACCGCAAAGACTCAAACGCGGGCGCACATAAAACATCAAGCGAGTTCCATGTGGATAACGCTACCGCGAGCGGCGCGCAGGCATACGGCGATTACCAGCTCAACGGTGTCGGAAAAACCAGCGCTGGCGAAAGTATCGGTGCCTATTCAGTTTCAACTTATATGAACGCGGTCACTGCTGACGGTGCAACCGTTCAGCCTATCGCCGCAGCGATGTATACCGGCGGTACCATCAGCAGCAGAAGCTGGATCAACCTGTGGGCCACCGGCATCCTCACTAACGATGGTACCGACGTCATGACCGTTGCCAAAACCGGCGAACGCGCTCCGCTGGCCTTCACGACGGCGGCCTTCCCTCTGAAGATCGCGCTGGCGATTGCGCCAAGCAAAAATCTGACCCTGACTGACAGGACCGACCTGGACGGTCAGTCCACAATCACGCTGGTTTATCTGTAACCCGCATTCACGACGCCAAACTCCCTGCTCAGGCGGGGAGTTTTAACCCATTGTTCAATATCAATATTCATGGAAAGAATTGTGAAAATTTCTCCTTTGGTCTGCGCTCTTTTTCTCACCCTTCCAGCGACAGTCTATGCTGCAGGCATGGTGCCAGAAACCACACTGCTGATGATTGATGAAGCCAACCACGGCGGTGTCATGAGTGTGAAAAACACGGACTCCATCCCCACCCTGCTTTATACCTCCATTAACGACATCGAGGGGGAGAATGGGGTCAAGCTCAACGTCACTCAGCCGGTTGTACGCCTTGAGCCAGGCCAGGAACAGCAGGTGCGCTTTATTCTTGAAACCAAAGAACCGCTGACCGTTGAACATTATAAACGCGTGATCTTTGAAGGCATTCCGCCTAAAACCAAAGATAAAAACGTTAAAGTCGGTATCAATCTTCGTCAGGATTTACCGGTGTTGATCCATCCTAAAAATCTTCCTGTTGTCACGGATGCATGGAAATTACTGACCTGGTCCGTACAAGAGAAAGAGGTTCAGGTCCGTAATACCTCGCCGTACGTTGTACGTTTTTCCACATCAGTGACGCTACTGCCTTCCCACACCGAGGGAGTGGTTAATAAAACCTTTATCCTGCCGGGTGAGACCATGAAGGTGCAGACAAATACCCCGATCGGTAGCGGCGATAATGCCGTCGAGTTCAACCCTGCCAGTCGCTACGGGATTGAAGTGGACAAGTACACTGCCGCGCTTACACGCTGATATCACAGGGAATTTTTAGTGATACCGCGCGCTTTGCAAAACACGATGCGTCGAACAGCAGTGGCGGTCGCTTTTCTGCCGTCGTCGGCGCTGCATGCATCCGATCTGGATTTCAATACCGATATACTGGCCTCGCGGGGAATCAGTACTAATCTCGCCCATTACTTCTCTGATGCACAACGCTACCTGCCCGGCCAGCATGCCGTGCAGGTCAAAATTAACGGCGTTGAGAAGGGGAGCCTGGCCATTCGGGTTGGAGAAGAGGGGCAGCTTTGCATTGATGATGACTTCACCCGTGCAGCTGGCCTACTGCCATTGAATATCAGCGAAAAAGAGAAATGTCATAACCTGCTGAAAGATTACCCTTCCGCGACGGTAACGCTTCTACCGAATACCGAATCACTGGAGATTTTCGTTCCCGCAGAGGCAATGGACACTGGATTTTATGCCGCGAAATATTACTCGCACGGCGGTATTGCGGGCTTAATCAACTATAGCGCCTTCAGTAACATTAACGAGTACGGCTCGGGCGGGAGCAGCCGTTATGCCCAGGGAAATTTGGGGGCAGGCATTAATCTTGCGAACTGGACGCTGCGCAGCAATTTCATTTTGACGGATGACAACGGGACTCGCAGCACAGAGAACCTGTACACCTACGCTGAACACGTTTTTGAAGAGCGGAAAATGCGGGCGCAGGTTGGGCAGATCAACGTCAATTCGGCCCTGTTTAGCGGCGCGCAAATCACCGGCGTTCAGCTAATGCCTGAAACCGGCCTTCAGCCTAATATCCAGGCCACTGAGGTGTCGGGAATTGCCCGGACGAATCAGGCCCGCGTTGAAGTTCGCCAGTCGGGACAGCTGATCTACTCTTCCCTGGTCAACGCAGGCCCTTTCTCCCTGACGGACGTGCCCCTGGTGCGCGGAAATGTCGATCTTGACGTCAGCGTGGTGGAAACGGACGGTTCGACAACGCAATTTACCGTTCCCTCTTCCGCCCTCAATATACAGGGAAGTAATCGTGCCGAAGGGTTAAACCTCTCTCTCGGACGGGTTCGCGACAGCGGGGATGAGTCAAGTACGCCCTGGGTATTTACGCTCTCTGACGGAACGATGCTGAACACGCGCATGTCCGCCGTAGCCGCCGGCGTACTGGCAGAAAAATATCAGGCTACCGGTGCCAAACTCGACGTTTCTATCAACGAAAACTGGGCGATCTCACCGAGCTTTTTACTGAGCCAGTCCCACTTTTACGATCGACTGAAAGGCAGCAAGGCTGAACTTAGCAGCAATATCTTACTGCCCGCCCAGCTGACGATGGGGGTAAGTGCGTCCCAGTTCAGCGGCGGCTTCCGCGAACTCACGGAAGCCATGGATGAAGAGGCGCAGACCTACGAAAATAACTGGAACGCCAGCCTCACCTGGAACAATGAGTACATTGGCGCGATCTCAATGCAATACAGCGTGAATTCCGGTGATGAAAACAGCGGTGATTCACGCTATCTGATGGCTTCCTGGAGTAAAAGTCTCGGGCGTACCTCGCTGTCCGTAAACTGGCAGCATGCCATGAGCAATAGTGATACCCAGAACCAGAGCAGCACCAGCCGCGATGACGATCTGTTTTATGTCAGCCTGATCGTTCCTTTTGGCGAGGATCGCGTCAGTACCTACATGCGCGCTCAGGGGGAAAAACAAAATTATGGCGTTCAGGAAAGCGGCTCTATCGGTCAAAACCTTAACTACAACGTCTCTGCAGACCGCGATAATCAGGATAAGAGTAACGCCTTTAACGGCAATATCACCACCAATCTTCACTATACGCAGCTCGGTTTATCCGCTGGCCTGAATGACGGCAATCAGCATAACTACAGCGCATCCTTAAACGGTGGCGTAGCGCTGCATGGTCATGGCATGACGTTTTCGCCCTATCCGGTAAAAGAGACATTCGGCATCGCCCGGTTAAGCGAACCGGAAAGCGGTATTGAAATCACCACCCCCGATGGAACCGTCTGGACAGATCGCTGGGGACAGGCCGTGGTTCCCGGACTTCGGGAATGGCAAAAATCGCAAATAGTGATTAATGCCAGCTCGTTACCACAGGGAATGGATTTATCAAACGGTATTCAGACCGTCTCCGCCGCGTATGGCTCTTTTGCGCTGATCGATTTCAACGTGCTGAATACGCGTCGCGTCATGCTGGACGTCAAGCGAGTCAACGGGTCATGGCTGGAAAAAGGGCTGAGCGTGGTGGATCAGGACGGTAACTATATTGTCAGCGTAATGGATAACGGCAGCGTATTTATTCCCGATGCGTCGGATACGCCTGCGCTTTATGTGGTGGACGACGATTTAACCAAACTCTGCCAGATCGCTTACACCCTGAAAGACGAAAAAGATAAAGACGCCTATTACGAAAAAGCAGAAGGAGTTTGCCAGTGAAAATAGTTAACGCAGTGCTCATCGGTGCAGCATCACTTTTTTCGTCTTATGTCGTGGCCGAAGCGTGTCAAATTACGCTGTCGCAACCGAACGTCTCCTTTGGCAGATTCAAACAGGATGACATTATCGCCTCGCGTAAAAACTGGAACCGCATGCCGGGCAAAGAGGTCACCGCCACGGTTTTTTGCCCGCAGCCAAGGGTGATGGCGCTTTTTCTGCAATCCACGTCCGGCAGCAACGGGGGCGTTCTGTTTGGTCAGAAGAGCCGACTGGCGCTGGTTGCCAGCAATATTCTGGTCGATGGTCATCACTATAATCTGGTCAGGACCTCTGACCGGGTATTGTTCACCTCTGCGGAAACCCCCAAGGAAAAAGTCTTTCTGAGGAATAATGACGGCATCCTTGCATATCAAAATGGCCTGCCGGTGCGTGGCAAACAAATGAGTGTGACGATAAAAATTATACCTGTCATTAATGACGTTCAGCTGCGCGGCATTTCCGATAATACCGAGCTGGAAAGCGCACTCGCCTGGGAGCTATTAACGACAGAGTAACGCATTCACCGCCGAATAGATTATTCGGGTGAAGAGAAAAGAAGAAAAATAAAGGCAAAACACGTGGATTCGTCCATTTATTTTAACGATATATCTATGTTAAGGAATAACCATGAAAAAGAGTCTCCTTGCCGCTGCGCTGGCGCTGACAGCGACCTGTGCTCATGCGGGAGATACGGCAGTGCTGAAAGTGAAAGCCTCACTGACCAGCAACTCCTGTACGCCGGAACTCAGCAACGATGGCGTGATTGACTTCGGTACCGTTCAGGTTGGCGATCTCTCGCAAACCCAGACCACGCAGTTAGGTGAAAAGGGTCTGACGCTGACTATCACCTGCCCTACCCCTACCAAAGTGGGCTGGAGTATTGCCGACAACCGTACGGATTCGAACGCCAGCACCGGAACCGACTCAAACCTGAAGGTGCAGAACGCCACGTCAAACGGCGGCGAACTGCGCGGCAGCATGACGACCTTTGGCCTTGGCAAAACGCACGATGGCAAGAATATCGGTGCCTATTCCATCTATACCAGCACGGGTGAAGTGACGGCAAACGGGGCGACGGTTGAACCGATTCGTACGGCAGTCACTGCTGGTGTGGGCATGAGTCGCTGGCAAAAAGCCAATGGTGGCACTATCGCCAATAAGGATCTGGGCTTAATGAGCGTCGCCTCTGCGGGCAAAACGGCTCCGATGGCGGTGACCAGCGTCTCTTTCCCGCTGAACATCTCGCTGGCAGTGGAAAACCTGAAGAAACTGTCTCTGACAGAAGATACCGAGTTTGATGGTCAGGCCACCATCAGCGTGGTGTACCTGTAAGTCACAGAAACCGGGCGGCTTTCGCCGCCCGGCAGCACAACATTACTCTTTATCGCCCAGCAGAACGGATTCCAGCGCGATTTTGATCATGTCGTTGAAGGTGGTCTGACGTTCAGCAGCGGTCGTCTGCTCGTGGGTACGGATATGGTCAGAGACGGTGCAGATGGTCAGCGCTTTCGCACCGAATTCTGCCGCTACGCCGTAGATACCCGCCGCTTCCATCTCCACGCCGAGGATGCCGTACTTCTCCATCACGTCGAACATTTCACCGTCCGGGGAGTAGAACAGGTCGGCAGAGAAGAGGTTGCCTACGCGCGCGTCAACGCCCAGCGCTTTGGCCGCGTCCACCGCGTTACGCACCATGTCGAAGTCAGCAATCGCCGCGAAGTCATGATCCTTAAAGCGAATACGGTTCACTTTAGAATCTGTGCATGCGCCCATGCCGATAACCACATCACGCAGCTTAACATCCATGCGCACCGCGCCGCAGGATCCCACGCGGATGATTTTCTTCACGCCGAAATCAGTGATCAGCTCTTTGGTGTAGATAGAGCAGGATGGGATACCCATACCGTGGCCCATCACGGAGATTTTGCGGCCTTTATAGGTACCGGTGAAACCCAGCATGCCGCGCACGTTGTTCACTTCACGCACGTCTTCGAGGAAAGTTTCTGCAATGTGCTTCGCGCGCAGCGGGTCGCCCGGCATCAATACGACGTCAGCGAAATCACCCATTTCTGCGTTAATGTGAGGAGTTGCCATCTTCAGTTCCTTTTACATTGTTGTTTTTGCCGGGTGGCGGCTACGCCTTACCCGGCCTACAAAACCGTAGGCCCGGTAAGCGAAGCGCCACCGGGCAATGACCTCAGAACATAGCCTTGCCATATTCCATGTCGGACGTACCAAAGTACTTCGCGAGGGTCTGGCCGATGTCTGCGAAGGTTTCACGGTGTCCCAGTGAACCTGGTTTGACTTTCGGTCCGTACACCAGCACCGGAATGTGCTCACGGGTGTGGTCGGTACCGGTCCAGGTTGGGTCACAGCCGTGGTCGGCGGTCAGGATCAGAATGTCATCTTCACCCACCAGCTCCATCAGCTCTGGCAGACGGCGGTCGAACAGTTCCAGACCGGCAGCATAGCCCGCGACGTCACGACGGTGCCCCCAGGAAGAGTCGAAGTCCACGAAGTTGGTGAAGACAATGGTCTTATCGCCCGCTTCTTTCATCTCTTTGATGGTGGCATCGAACAGCGCATCCAGACCGGTGGCTTTCACTTTTTTGGTGATGCCGCAGTTAGCGTAGATGTCTGCGATTTTACCCACGGACACCACGTGACCGTCTTTCTCGTCGACCAGTTTCTGCAGCACGGTAGGAGCCGGTGGCTCAACGGCCAGGTCGTGACGGTTACCGGTACGCTGGAAGTTACCTGCTTTATCGCCGATAAACGGACGGGCGATAACGCGACCAATGTTGTAGCCGCCTTCGGTCAGCTCTTCACGGGCGATTTCACACAGCTCGTAGAGTTTATCCAGGCCAAACGTCTCTTCGTGGCAGGCAATCTGGAAAACGGAGTCAGCGGAGGTGTAGAAAATCGGCTTGCCGGTTTTCATGTGCTCTTCGCCAAGCTGGTCCAGAATCACGGTGCCGGAAGAGTGGCAGTTACCGAGGTAGCCCGGCAGGTTGGCACGCTTCACCAGCTTATCGAGCAGCTCCTGCGGGAAGCTGTTCTCGTGATCGGAGAAATAACCCCAGTCGAAGAGGACCGGCACACCGGCGATTTCCCAGTGGCCAGACGGGGTATCTTTACCGGAAGAGAGCTCGTGAGCCCAGGCGTAGGCGCCCACCACTTCCGCGTTGCCGTCCATACCGGCTGCGATTTTACCGGTAGAACCTTCATGCGCTTTCACCAGACCGAGGCGGGTCAGGTTTGGCAGGGTCAGAGGGCCTTTACGACCGTTGTCCGCTTCGCCTTTCGCACAGGCTTCCGCGATGTGACCCATGGTATCGGAACCCACGTCACCAAAACGTTCTGCATCTTCGGTTGCGCCGATGCCGAATGAGTCCAGCACCATAATAAATGCACGTTTCATAATTGTTCTCCGTACGTAGTGCTTCATAAAAATTCGATCAGATCAGTATACCGCTATTCGGTGATACGGCGATAGACCGAAGGTGAGCTTTCTGGCGCTTTATCAGCAAGCGTAATGGCCGCTTTCACCGCCTTCGCCGCGTCCTGCCAGCTGGCTTCGTCTTTGGCGTGGATCACCGCCAGCGGACGTTGGCCATCAACGCTGTCGCCCAGACGGGCCATATCGGTAAAGCCGACGCTGTAATCAATGGTGTCTGACGCCTGACGACGACCGCCGCCCATCGAGACCACCGCCATACCCAGCGCACGGGTGTCCATTGCTGAGACAAAGCCCTCGCTGTCGGCATATACGGCTTTGCTGAGCGTCGCGGTTGGCAGGTATTTGGCGTAATTCTCAACGAAGTCGGTCGGGCCTTTTTGTGCGGCGACCATACGGCCAAAGATCTCTGCCGCTTTGCCGTTGTCCAGCACGGCCTGCAGTTTCGCGCGGGCTTCCGCCTCGTCTTTCGCCAGCTTGCCGGAGATCAGCATCTCTACACACAGCGCCATGGTCACGTCGAACAGGCGCGGGTTGCGGTATTCCCCCGTCAGGAACTGGACGGCTTCACGCACTTCGACCGCGTTACCGGCGCTGGAGGCCAGTACCTGGTTCATGTCAGTGAGCAGCGCGGTGGTGCGCACGCCTGCGCCGTTGGAGACGCCAACGATCGCTTCGGCGAGCTGGGCAGAAAGTTCATAGGTCGGCATAAAGGCACCGCTGCCCACCTTCACGTCCATCACCAGCGCGTCCAGCCCTTCTGCCAGCTTTTTCGCCAGAATAGAGGCGGTGATCAACGGAATGGAGTCAACGGTGGCGGTGATGTCGCGGGTCGCGTAGAAACGCTTGTCTGCCGGGGCAAGAGAGCTGGTCTGGCCGATAATTGCCACACCCACGTCTTTAATAATGTCGCGGAAGCGGTTGTCATCCGGGAAGATATCGAAGCCCGGAATGGCTTCCAGTTTGTCGAGCGTACCGCCGGTGTGGCCCAGACCGCGCCCGGAAATCATCGGGATGTAACCGCCACAGGCGGCCACCATAGGGCCCAGCATCAGGGAGGTCACGTCACCCACACCGCCGGTGGAGTGTTTGTCCACAATCGGGCCGTTAAGGTTAAGGCTTTTCCAGTCCAGAACGGTTCCTGAATCTCGCATCGCCATGGTCAGCGACACGCGCTCGGGCATCGACATATCGTGGAAGAAAATGGTCATCGCCAGAGCCGCAATCTGCCCTTCAGAGACGGTGTTATCACGAATGCCATTGATAAAGAAGCGGATCTCTTCGTCGCTTAATGCATGACCATCACGTTTTTTACGAATAATTTCTTGTGCGAGAAACACGGTAACCTCCATGCGGAATCGGGGGAATTGTGGCGGGTGGCGCTACGCTTACCCGCCCTACGACCCTGTAGGCCGGATAAGCAAAGCGTCATCCGGCATTGTCTGGCAATCAGTAGCTGCTTGCGCTCTTACCGTCGCCATGACCCAGCGCTTTCAGCAGGCTTGCCAGCAGGCTGGACGCACCGAAGCGGTAGTGACGGGAATCGGCCCAGTCGGCGCCGAACAGCTCGTCGGCAATCGCCAGGAACTGCTGCGCGTCTTCGGCAGTACGCACGCCGCCCGCAGGTTTGAAACCAACGGTTTTGGACACGCCCATATCGCGAATGACTTCCATCATGATGCGCGCGCTTTCCGGGGTCGCATTCACCGGTACTTTACCGGTGGAGGTTTTAATGAAATCCGCACCGGCTTTGATGGAGATTTCAGACGCTTTACGAATAAGCGCTTCTTCTTTCAGCTCGCCGGTTTCGATGATCACTTTCAGCAGCACGTTTGCCGCCGCGCACGCGTCTTTACAGGCTTTCACCAGGTCGAAGCCAACCTGCTCGTTACCGGCGATCAGCGCGCGGTACGGGAATACCACGTCAACTTCGTCTGCACCGTAAGCAATGGCCGCGCGGGTTTCTGCCAGCGCAATCTCGATATCGTCGTTGCCGTGCGGGAAGTTAGTTACGGTTGCAATGCGCACATCCGGCGTGCCCTGCTCTTTCAGCGTTTTGCGGGCAATCGGAATAAAGCGCGGGTAGATACAGATGGCTGCGGTGTTACCCACTGGCGTTTTCGCCTGATGGCACAGGGCGATGACTTTCTCATTGGTGTCGTCATCGTTCAGGGTAGTCAGGTCCATCAGTTTCAACGCGCGCAGGCTGCTTGCAGTTAAATCGGTCATAACATTCTCCAACGGCAGTGCCGTATCAATTTTACCTTGCGGGTCTGTGAGTATTTTAACATCCACCCGCATCCACACTTCGACATTCATCACAGTTAATGAAAACTGCGTACAAATTTGCATTACTGTAATGAGATCTTCTTCAAACTTTAGCGCACTTATTGCTGACTAAAGCCGCGATACCCCCTGTGGGATCAAAAGCCCCAACAGGCTGGCTTTCTACAATTTGTTCATCATCAGCAGAACACTCAAGGAAGCGAACATGCCAGATACCCTGCAACAACGTTGCCAGCACATTGTGACAAGTCCGGTGTTAACCCCGGAACAAAAACGTCATTTTCTGGCGCTGGAAGCGGAAAACAACCTGCCTTATCCGACGCTTCCTGAAGCCGCCCGCGCCGCGCTGGACGAGGGATTTATCTGCGACATGTTCGAAGGCCATGCGCCTTACAAACCGCGCTACGTCCTGCCGGATTATGAAAAATTCCTGGCTAACGGTTCTGAATGGCTGGAGCTGGAAGGGGCAAAGGATCTGGATGATGCCCTCTCGCTATTAACCATTCTCTACCATCATGTTCCTTCAGTGACATCTATGCCGGTCTATCTGGGGCAGCTTGATGCGATACTGAATCCATATGTTAGAATTCTAACACAAGAAGAAATCGATAGCCGAATAAAACGTTTCTGGCGCTATCTCGACAGAACGCTCCCTGATGCGTTTATGCACGCAAACATCGGGCCCGCTGACGGCCCCATCATCCGCGCCATTCTACGTGCAGATGCAGAGCTTAAGCAGGTCGCGCCGAATCTGACCTTTATTTACGATCCTGAAATCACCCCGGACGATTTGCTGCTTGAGGTGGCAAGAAACATTTGCGAATGCAGTAAACCGCATATTTCAAACGGCCCCGTGAATGATAAAATTTTCACAAAAGGCCGTTTTGGCGTGGTGAGCTGTTACAACTCCCTGCCGCTGGCTGGCGGTGGCAGCACCCTGGTGCGCCTTAACCTCAAAGCCATTGCGGAGCACAGCACCTCCGTTGACGACTTCTTCAACCGTACGCTTCCGCACTACTGTCAGCAGCAAATCGCCATCATTGATGCCCGCTGTGATTTTCTCTATCAACAATCAGGCTTCTTTGAGAATAGCTTCCTGGTAAAAGAGGGGCTGATTGATGCCGGGCGTTTTGTGCCGATGTTTGGCATGTACGGCCTGGCGGAAGCGGTAAACACGCTCTGTGAGAAGGACGGAATCAACGGTCGCTATGGCAAAGACGGGCAGGCTAACGCGCTGGGCTATCGCATCAGCGAACAGCTTGCGGCGTTTGTAGAAAACACGCCTGTGAAGCACGGCTGGAAACAGCGCGCCATGCTCCATGCGCAGTCGGGCATCAGCTCTGATTCAGGCACCACGCCAGGCGCGCGTCTGCCTTATGGTGACGAACCGGATCCCATCAGCCATCTGCTGGCCGTTGCGCCACACCACAGACACTATCACTCCGGTATCAGCGATATTTTAACGCTCGATGAGACGGTAAAACGCAACCCACAGGCGATAGTGCAGCTTTGTCTGGGCGCGTTCAGGGCCGGTATGCGGGAGTTCACTGCCAACGTTGCGGGTAACGATCTGGTCCGCGTGACGGGCTACATGGTGCGCCTGTCGGACCTGGAAAAATTCCGCGAAGCCGGTTCGCGCACCAATACGACCTGGCTTGGCGAAGAAGCCGCACGCAATACCCGCATCCTGGAACGTCAGCCGCGCGTGATAAGCTATGAACAACAGATGCGCTTTAGTTAGTCAGGTCATTCCTTTTTCCTGCGTGGACGGGCCGGGCAGTCGCCTGGCCCTGTTCCTGCAGGGCTGCAACCTGCGCTGTAAAACCTGCCACAACCCATGGACCATCGGGCGCTGCAACGACTGCGGCGACTGCGTGCCCCACTGCCCTCATGATGCACTCAACATTCAGGCCGGACGCGTATGGTGGCAGGAGAGTCATTGCCAGCAGTGTGATACCTGCCTTCATCTTTGCCCGCAGCAGTCCACGCCCATGGCGCACCGCCTGAGCGTGGAGGAGATCCTCACGCAGATCCGAAAAGCTGCCCCCTTTATTGAGGGCGTTACCGTCAGCGGCGGCGAGGCCACAACACAGCTGCCGTTTTTAATCGCCCTTTTTAGCGCAATCAAAACCGATCCTGAACTGCAGCATTTAACCTGCCTGGTGGACAGCAACGGGCTGCTAAGCGAAACCGGCTGGGAGAAACTGCTGCCGGTACTGGATGGGGCGATGCTGGATCTCAAGGCATGGGGAAACGCGCATCACCGTTTCCTGACCGGGCGCGAAAACCCGCTGATTAAACAGAGCATTCGCTGGCTTGCCGATCGCCACCGTTTGACGGAACTGCGCTTGCTGGTTATCCCGGAGCAGTGCGATTATCTGGAACATCTTAAGCCGCTGACCACGTTTATCCGCGGGCTTGGGAATGTTCCGGTGCGTATTAACGCGTTTCATGCGCATGGGGTTTACGGTGAGGCGGCGTCATGGCGCAGCGCCACGCCGGAGGACATTGAACCGCTGGCGCAGGCACTGGAAAAACAGAAGATAACGGTGATTCGTCCGGCACTTTACCTATAGCGTGATGCCAAATACCGCACGCGTATTTTCCAGTAACGCATCGGCAATCACCTCTTCAGGCTCCGTTCGCAGCTCACATAGGGTGGTAAACACGCGCGCCGCCTGCTCCGGACGATTCGGCTGGCCCTGAAAACCACTCAGCGGCATATCCGGGGCATCCGTTTCCAGTAGCAGCGCAGAGAGTGGCAACTGTGCCATCACATCGCGGGTTTTACTGGCACGCGGATAGGTAATGGTGCCCCCCACGCCAATTTTATAGCCCAGCTCGATAAAACGCTGCGCCTGCTGCAGGCTGCCGGAAAAACCGTGCACCACGCCGCTACGCGGTAGATCGATGCGTTTCAGGTGCATCGCCAGCTTATCGTGCGTGCGTCTTGAATGGAGGATCACCGGCAGGTCGTGACGCTTAGCCAGCCGAAGCTGCGCGTCGAGGATCGTCTGCTGGCGTTCAAACTGAGGATCCTCACGATAGAGATCGAGCCCGATCTCGCCGATAGCGACAAGTTTGTCTCCTGCGGTCTGCAGGGCTTCATCAAGTGCCTCAATATGCTCATCAAGGTGGCGCTCAATCACTATCGGATGCAGGCCGAGCGCAGCATAGAGAGCGGGGTAACGCGTGGAGAGCGTCAGCACACGCGAAAAATCAGCCGCTTCTACCGACGGTACAACGATCGCCTGAACGCCTGCCTCAGCGGCTTTCGCAATACTTTGCGCCTCATTTCCCGTAAACGGCGGAAAATCAAAGTGGCAGTGGGTATCAACAAAGCGGTGCGTCACGCCAGATCCTCGTTATCTAATAAAGCGTCATTCGCCTGTGGAATGTCCACCAGCGGCATCGTCAGGGCGTCGTTGGCGACAATTGCAGGGGGCGTAATGATGGGTTTATGCCGATGCAGAGGCGGTTGCTCCGCCAGCATCTTACCGACCGTCGCCAGGAAGTAGCGTCCGCACAGCCGCCCCGTTTTGTAATCCATGCGCAGCGCAGGGACGCGGCTGCCCAGCGCCATGCTGATCAATGGCTTAGGAGGATAGATTTCGAAAATTCGCAGCTTACCCGGCGGTTTTTCAATGAAACGCTGCATCGCGCCGTAGGTGGTTTCATGCTGCTTCGCGATGTTCACCAGCGGTTGCAGGCTGCTGTCACCCAACCAGCGCTCCATCCGCTTAAACCACTGCGGTGTATAGTACATTTGCGACGGCACGGTACGGATCACCACGATCGTTTTCGCACCGCGACGGGCGGCTTCCTGCACCGGTACCGCGTCACTGATCCCGCCGTCCAGATAGCTGATGCCGTCCAGCAGGGCGCCGGTACGATAAAAACCGGGAATGGCGCTGGAGGCGCGGATGATGTCCAGCCAGTTCTCCTTCTGCGGAGAGAAATAGCCCGGGGAATAGTCATCCCCCCGACTGGCGCACATCCAAAACTCTTTTCCGCTATCAAACAGACGGGCCGCCGTGTCCATTGCCAGCGGCATCTGGCTGGAGGTCGACTCCAGCAGCCAGTCGAGATCGATCAGGTTGCCGCCGCGCACAAAGCGCACCGGGTTAAAAAATTCTTTCGCCGTGGTGTAGCGCATAATCACTTTTCGCGCGTAGCCAGGCTGGTTGCAGACATAGGCTGAGAGATTCTGCGCCCCGGCAGACGTGCCAAAGTAGAGATCAAACGGGTTGAACTGCGCGCGCATAAACTCATCCAGCACGCCAGCGGTGAAAATGCCGCGCTGCCCACCGCCCTCACAGACCAGTGCGAGTTGACCCGCGCGAAACGGTTTTAACGTCAGCGGCGCAATATTGCCGAGCGTAACGGGAATTCGTTGCCCCACCTCTGCTTTCCTGTTTTGATTATTTTATAACACCACAGTAACGCACCCGACCTGTAACGCAAATAAGAAAAAGCCAGTCGCAGTGACTGGCTTTATTTTGTTGATGGAATATTGCGTTTGCTATGGACGTCGACGCCCTGTAAACAGGCTGACCAGGAACAGAATAATACCCACAACAAAGACAATTTTAGCTGCCCATGCCGCTGTACCTGCCAGTCCACCAAAGCCCAATGCGGCGGCAATTAACGCGATAACCAGAAATATAATGCCCCAACGAAACATAAGCTTCTCCTTTACCATAGTTAATGTCGGCCGCTAAACGTGAGCGCTCAGGTCACTCACCGGCGTTTTTCCAGAGTCGTTCTTATTTCGCCCGCAGGGTTGAGCCTGGCGGGCGACTGGTCCAGATTTACTTCGTTTTCAGATCGTTTTTAACGCTTTTCACACCATCAATCGCTTTCGCAATTGACTCGGCGCGTTCACTTTGCGCCTGGGAATCAACCGTACCGGAAAGCTGAACCACGCCATCGGTGGTTTCCACTTTCACCTTACGGGACGGTACGATGTCATCTGCTAACAGTTTAGCTTTGATTTCGCTGGTGGTTGCCGCATCCCCGGCATAACCTTTCACTGAAGCGTCTTTGCTGTCGCGAACGTGCAGTTTATCGCTCACGGAGGTGACACCCTCAACACCCTTCGCCACTTTGACAGCCTGTTCGGCCTGGGCCTGGCTTTCCACAAAGCCACTCAGGGTCACGACTTTCTTGTCGGTTTTAACGGAAATATCGGTGCTCTTGATCGCTTCGTCATCCACCAGTGCGGCTTTCACTTTTGCTGTGATAGAGCTGTCGTCCATGAAATTACCGACTTTATTCATAGAGCTATCGATTTTTTGCCCTGCGCTATCGGCTGTGGACTGTGCTTTATCCATGGTGCTGCTTTCCGCCAGAGCGGAACCGCTAACCAGAACGCTACCCAGTGTTACAGCCAGCAGAGTTTTAGAAATCTTCAGTCTTGTCATATTCATCGATGTATTCCTGTGTTGACCCGTTATTCGGGCTACATACTTCCTTAGTAGTTTTATATATTGCGAATAAACACACGGGCGAAATGGATAACCTAAAGCCATGCATTGAACAGTTAATTTATCCACGCCCGGTGCTAAACACTGAGTTAAATATAGATCACTCTCACAATGCCGCTTTCAGATTTGGGCAAAAAATAGGCAAAAGGCGTGAAAACGCAGTGAATTAAGAACATTCCGCAAGGGACTAATAAGACAGGAAATAAAGAAGAGCACGGCGAGTGCCGTGCCCTGAGAGGGAATTAGTGTTCGCGCGTTTTGCGGAACTGAACGTCAGGATAACGCTCCTGCGTCAGGTTCAGGTTCACCATGGTTGGGGCAATATAGGTCAGGTTATCGCCGCCATCCAGCGCCAGTTGTACTTCGTTCTTACGCTTAAATTCTTCGAATTTCTTCACGTCAGAACACTCAACCCAGCGCGCCGTCGCCACGTTCACCGATTCGTAAATCGCTTCCACGTTGTATTCGCTTTTCAGACGCGCAACGACAACGTCGAACTGCAGTACGCCGACCGCACCGACGATCAGATCGTTGTTGGCGATAGGACGGAAGACCTGCACCGCCCCCTCTTCAGAGAGCTGAACCAGACCTTTCAGCAGCTGTTTCTGCTTCAGTGGATCGCGCAGGCGAATACGACGGAACAGCTCAGGGGCGAAGTTCGGGATACCCGTGAACTTCATCATTTCACCCTGAGTGAACGTATCGCCGATCTGGATCGTACCGTGGTTGTGCAGACCGATGATGTCACCCGGATACGCTTCTTCAACGTGCGAGCGGTCACCCGCCATAAAGGTCAGCGCGTCGGAGATCACCACATCTTTACCAATACGCACCTGGCGCAGCTTCATGCCCTTTTCATACTTACCGGACACTACGCGCATAAAGGCGACGCGGTCACGGTGTTTCGGGTCCATGTTAGCCTGAATCTTGAATACGAAGCCGGTGAATTTCTCTTCTTTCGCTTCCACTTCACGGGTGTCGGTTTTGCGTGGCATCGGCTGTGGCGCCCACTCCACCAGACCGTCGAGCATATGGTCTACGCCAAAGTTACCGAGCGCGGTACCAAAGAACACCGGGGTAATTTCACCGCTCAGGAACAGTTCTTTGTCGAACTCATGCGAGGCACCTTTCACCAGCTCCAGCTCATCGCGCAGCTGCGCGGCAAGCTCTTCACCGACCGCAGCGTCCAGATCCGGGTTGTCCAGACCTTTCACCATGCGCACTTCCTGAATGGTGTGCCCTTTACCGGTTTGATACAGGTAAGTTTCGTCTTTATAGAGGTGATACACCCCTTTAAACAGCTTACCGCAGCCAATAGGCCAGGTGATTGGCGCACAGGCGATCTTCAGCTCGTTTTCCACTTCATCCATTAACTCCATCGGGTCACGGATGTCACGGTCGAGTTTGTTCATAAAGGTGAGGATCGGCGTATCGCGCAGACGGGTAACTTCCATCAGCTTACGGGTACGATCTTCTACCCCTTTCGCGGCGTCGATCACCATCAGGCAGCAGTCCACTGCCGTCAGTGTACGGTAGGTATCTTCGGAGAAGTCTTCGTGGCCCGGGGTGTCCAGCAGGTTTACCAGGCAGTCGTGATACGGGAACTGCATCACGGAGGTGGTAATCGAAATACCACGCTGCTTTTCCATCTCCATCCAGTCTGATTTCGCATGCTGGCTGGAGCCACGGCCTTTAACGGTACCCGCAGTCTGGATCGCCTGTCCGAACAGCAACACCTTCTCGGTGATGGTCGTTTTACCGGCATCCGGGTGCGAGATAATGGCAAAAGTACGGCGCTTGGCCACCTCTTGCAGATAAGGAGACAACGTCATAATTAAATCTTCTTTTATAAGCGCGGCAGCACGCCACGCGTCATGGAATACAAAATTGCGGCTATTTTACCCATCAATGGGGGGCAGGCAATCATTGTTTACACAGGAGTTGCTCCAGTTCGTTCAACGACGTGACGGTCCAGGTCGGCTCAATGCCTTCAGGCTTCACGCGGCCATGCGCATTCAGCCAGACAGTCGACAGACCGGAGTTCATACCCCCCAGAATATCAGACTCTGCGGTATCCCCTACCATCAGCACGCGGTCGCGGTCGGGATTTCCGGCTTGCGCCAGGGCATAATCAAAAATTCGCGGATCCGGCTTCGGCACCCCCACCTCTTCGGAGATCACCAGCGCGTCAAAATGATCGCGCAGGCCGGTGCGTTCAAGGCGGATCTGCTGCAGCGCGGTAAAGCCGTTGGTGATGATCCCAAGCTTCGCTTTACCTTTGAGAGAATCCAGCAGGGAAACCGCGCCCGGCAGTGGGGAGCAAATCTCTGCCATCGCATTGAGAAAAGCTTCGTTCAGCGAGCCCGGACTGACGTTTAAGCGTTCCGCCCACGCGTCAAAACGCTGGTGCTGGAGTTGTAACGCGGTGATGGCGCCGTTCTGATAATCCACCCACAGCGGCTTGTTCACCGCCTGATAGTCCTGAAAATCTTCAGCGGTGAAGGTCACGCTATAGTCGAGAAACATCCGCTGTAGGCCGCCGAACGCGTCAAAGGTAAACAGCGTTTCGTCGGCATCAAAGAAAATCCAGTCCCATTTCATCGTTACAACCTTATCTTTGTTATCCAATTGGCAGAGCCATAATAATGGCGTCTTCACGTCCCTCTGCGGTGGGGTAGTAGTTACGGCGGATTGTCGCCTCGTTAAAGCCTAAGCTTTCATAGAGCGCGATGGCGGCGACATTCGACGCGCGCACCTCCAGCCAGAGGGTAAAAACGTCACGGGTTTCGAGCTCACGAATGAGATGCTCAAGCAGTTCTCTTCCCAGTCCCCGGCGCTGAAACGCAGGGTCAACCGCGATGTTAAACAGCGTCGCCTCATCAAGGACGACCTGCGTTATGGCAAACGCCGCCATAGTGCCGTCAACGTCCAGCCGGTAGTTGAGGTACCGATCGCCCTGGTTGCTGGCGAACGTTTTTTCGCTCCACGGAAACGCGTGGGCGCGTGTTTCAATCGCGAACGCGGTGGTCAGGTCAGGCGTCGTGAGGGAAGAAATCGTGTTCATATTCGCAGATTTGTTGCCATAGCGCGCTGCGCGCTTTTGGGTTGGCTTTCAGTTCGTCCAGCGCTGGCGAGCAGATCTGGCTCCCCTGAAGAGAGATGTCGGTCGTCTCTCCGATGCGCCAGCTGTTACACCGACTCTCAGGAGGAAGCATTGCCACCCGTTCCGGCGTCAGCTGTAAAACCTGGTCGGAAGTCAGCTTCAGGCTGCGAAGGACATCACCAATCAGGGGTTCATTCAGGGCAGGCAGTTCTTCCGCCACCATCACCAGCCTGACGTGCGCCGGGATGGAGATAGCGATTTCGCCCTGCAACGCCGTCGGGCGACGCAAGGCCCACTGGGTGATGCCCAGCTGCTGCAACTGCCAGTCTCGTCGGGATGTCATAGCGAAAACTCCTGTCTCTCAGGCGCGCAAATATAGCAAATGTGTCGAAAGTGCGCCATCTACCTACTATAATCCCCGCCTGAGTTTATTGAGGAACAATTCATGTCTGCATTTACCCCGGCAAGTGAAGTCTTGCTGCGTCACAGTGATGATTTCGAAGAAAGCCGTATTCTGTTTGCCGGAGATATGCAGGATGACCTGCCTGCGCGTTTCGACTGTGCTGAAAGCCGTGCCCATACCCAATACTACCACCACTGGCAGGTGCTGAGCCGTCAGATGGGCGAGCGCGCGCGCTTTAGCCTGGTGGCGGAACAACGCGATATTGCTGACTGCGATACGCTGATCTACTACTGGCCGAAGAACAAGCCGGAAGCCCAGTTCCAGCTGATGAACCTGCTTTCCCTGCTGCCGGTGGGTTGCGACATTTTCGTTGTCGGTGAGAACCGCAGCGGCGTGCGCAGTGCTGAACAGATGCTGGAAGGCTATGCGCCACTGAATAAAGTCGACAGCGCGCGTCGCTGCGGTCTGTACCATGGTCGTCTGGAAAAACAGACAGAATTCGATGCTAACACCTACTGGGACGAGTATCAGCTTGACGGCCTGACCATCAAAACCCTGCCGGGCGTGTTCAGCCGTGATGCGCTGGATACCGGCAGTAAGCTGCTGCTTTCTACCCTGACACCACACACCAAAGGCAAAGTGCTGGACGTGGGCTGCGGCGCGGGCGTGCTTTCAACGGTGCTTGCCAGCCATTCGCCTAAAGTCCGTTTAACCCTGTGTGATGTGAGCGCCCCGGCGGTAGAAGCCAGCCGTGCAACGCTTGCGGCAAACGGCATTGAAGGCGATGTTATTGCCAGCAACGTCTTCTCTGACGTGACCGGCCGCTTTGACATGATCATCTCTAACCCGCCGTTCCACGACGGTATGGAGACCAGCCTCGAAGCGGCGCAAGCGCTGATTCGTGGTGCGACCCGTCACCTCAACAGTGGCGGTGAACTGCGTATTGTCGCGAACGCCTTCCTGGCGTATCCGAAAGTGCTGGATGAAACCTTTGGCTTCCACGAAGTGATCGCCCAGACCGGCCGCTTTAAGGTGTATCGCACCGTGATGACGCGTCAGGCCAAAAAGTAATCTCCCGTTCTGTTTGCCAGATAAGCGCATGCGCTATCCGGCAAACAGGCACCTCGCTCCCGACCATTTTTGCAGCGATCAATAAATCGTGCGCACTTTTCTGTTGACGTAAAGCTGAAAACATCTAGAATGCGCCTCCGTGGTTACGATACTTTTACAGTATCGATGGTATGCGAAGGTGGCGGAATTGGTAGACGCGCTAGCTTCAGGTGTTAGTGTCCTTACGGATGTGGGGGTTCGAGTCCCCCCCCTCGCACCATAAATCACGTTGATATTGCTCGCACTGGGCGAAGGTGGCGGAATTGGTAGACGCGCTAGCTTCAGGTGTTAGTGTCCTTAGGATGTGGGGGTTCGAGTCCCCCCCCTCGCACCAACGAGGCGATATCAAACCAGTAAGATAACTGTGCGAAGGTGGCGGAATTGGTAGACGCGCTAGCTTCAGGTGTTAGTGTCCTTACGGATGTGGGGGTTCGAGTCCCCCCCCTCGCACCAATTATCTTGCATCCCTTCTGTTGTTCCTCTTATTTTTCCCTGTTATTTGAAACTCATCAGTATTACCAGAATTCCACCGATCAGTGCCATACCGGATGGCAGTAAAACAAAGTGACGTAGTTGCTTATGCCAGATCATGCATGAAGTCACCAGCAATCCCGACACAAGAATGGTCTTCCAGACATCAATGGAGAGATCGGCGAACATCAAACCGCCAAGCACGACGCCCGGCAGCAGTACCCCCCATGCACTTCCCAGCACCCTGTTCAACATGCATCGCCCTTTCATAACGATAATGATAAACAATATCATATGATAAAGATTATCATTTGTCAGCACAGACAATCAAAAAAGTTCGACCTTTACCGCTATGTAGAATGACAGGAATAGCCTAAGGTGATAAATTGCTCACCTGTTAACTACACATAAAGTTTTTCTTATAATTACTCTTTGAGTTTTTTGCATATTTTATTGCGAAACAACGCCTATTTATCTGTTTTAATTAAATTTTAATAAAAACGCACGACTATGACATCACAATCCTGGCGGTCTTTGGTTCAACGAAAATATCAATTATCGTTACGTTTATTTTTATTTCTGAATGCAACCTCAGCGGTGTTCTCGGTAACAAATCCGCTCTATTCCGTGCGCGTGTTTTCCGCCCCGCTGATTGCTATTTTTTCCATCAGCACCGGCCTGTTCGTCTGGCACTGGAAAAAGTGTGCGCGAAAGATAAATATTCCTGTTGTTTCAGGGATCTTCGGTATTTTGTGGGCATGGCAAATTGATTCGAAATTTTCGCTAATTACCCATAACCAGGCGACGTATTTGTTAATCGCCCTATTAACGGTGCTTTTTATCGGAACGCTGGCATTCGCCAGTAATATCAAAGCATTTACTCTGCATTCACTCCCCGCGTTTATTGTCTGTCTGTGGTTAAGCGATCCAGAGATGTGGCTGAGAATGACCTATTCTTTCGCACTTCCTGTGGTAGCTATCGCTATTCATAACATTTTGCAAAGACGTAACGATCGCTTTGCGCAGGAATTGCTTTCCCGGCTGCTGGAAGAACGGGAGACCCTTACCGATCTCAGCATGATGGATCCGCTTACCGGCCTCTATAATCGGCGCGGCCTGCAGAGCCGCCTGGAGAACCTGCCAGCGGTGGAAAACGGTGAACACTTTGTTCTGCTGATGGATATCGACCACTTCAAAGCCTATAACGACCACTACGGCCATATGATGGGTGACCAGGCCCTGAAACGTGTTTCTGCAGCAATCCGCGACGCCGTGCGTTCGCGTGACATTGTGGCGCGTTTCGGCGGGGAAGAGTTTATGGTGCTGCTGACGAATATTTCAATTGAACACGCCCGTCATACGGCAGAACGGATCCGGCAGAAAGTCTACGATTTGAAAATCCCGCATCTCTTCAACGAAAGCGTCGCCACCAATGTCACCATCAGCATCGGTATTGCCATTTTTGAAAATGAAGATGTCGAAGGCGCGCTGGAGAGAGCAGACAGAGCGCTCTATGAAGCAAAGCATCTTGGACGTAACAACATTCTTCTGAGCGAAGAGCTGCAAACCGCGTAGACGGGTCGGCGTTGAATCAGGACAAAAGTCTTGCCATTGGTATAAGCAATAGTTAGGATTGGCAATCATTATCATTTAGATTCCTATCTCAACTATGGCTACGCATACCGCACACATTGTTGAACCCCTTCTCTGGCGAGCGCCCCTCACCAACGGGAATGCGTCGCTTGCGGATGCCATACGGGATAAGATTGCGGAAACACGCGCTCACCTGCTGGACTTTATCCGGCTTGATGAAGCGCCCCCGCACCACGCCATGACCCTCGCGGAGTGGCGACAACCCTCTACGCTGCAGTCGCTGCTTGCCACCTATTCCGACCATATCTATCGCAATCAGCCGACCCTGACGCGAGAAAATAAGCCTTTGCTTTCCCTGTGGGCACAATGGTATATCGGGCTGATGGTGCCTCCGCTCATGCTGGCGGTGTTAACCCAGAAAAGCATGCTGGCGCTCTCCCCGGAACATTTCCATGTCGAGTTCCACGAAACCGGTCGAGCGGCCTGTTTCTGGATCGATCTGCACGAAGACCTGAACGCGGCGCCACTCTCTGCCCAGGAACGACTGGAGCAACTTGTCATTCAGGCCTTGATTCCGGTGGTGGATGCGCTTGAAGCGACGGGGGAGATCAACGGAAAGCTTATCTGGAGTAATACCGGATATTTAATCCACTGGTATTTAACGGAAATGAAACCGCTGCTTGGTGATGAGAACGTTGATGCACTGCGTCAGTCCTGTTTCTTTGCAAAACAGCTTTCAGACGGCCGCGATAACCCGCTCTTTCGTACCGTTGTACTCCGTGACGGACTCCTGGTGCGCCGCACCTGCTGCCAGCGCTATCGCCTGCCGGACGTTAAGCAGTGCGGGGATTGTACGCTGAAGTAATTGGGTGCGGCCTGATGCCCTCACCCTGCCCCTCTCCCACGGGGAGAGGGAACAAACACTAAAAACGGCAACCTGAAAGTTGCCGTTTTGCTTTTACCTAGGCCACCTGCTGATTATCCTCTTCCGCATTACGCTGCGCTTCTTCAGCTTCCTGCTCCAGCAGTTGTTTCTCGTAAACTTTAAAGAACGGGTAGTAGATGATGGCCGATACGCAGGCCAGAACGACAACCAGAATAGCTGCACGGAAATCCCAGCCCAGGGCCCATGCTGCGCCTATCGGCGCCGGTGCTGTCCAGGGTACGACGGAAATGACGCGGCCAATCAAATCAAAGGTCATCGCGGCCCAGGCCAGGACGGCGTTAACCATGGGGGCCAGCAGGAACGGTATAAAGAACACCGGATTCATCACAATCGGCGTGCCGAAGATAACGGGTTCGTTGATGTTAAAGAAGCTGGGCACCACGCTCAAACGCCCGATAGAACGTAAATGCGCCGAGCGGCTACGCAGATAGCAAATCACCAGCCCCATCGTCGCGCCCGACCCACCGATCACGATGAAGAACGTCCAGAAGGCTTCCATAAAAATATGTGGCAAAGGCTGACCGGCGGCCAGTGCGGTCTGGTTGGCCCCAAGGTTTGTCAGCCAGAACATCTGCAGCATCCCGGAGACAATGGCCGCGCCGTGGATCCCGGCGAACCACAGCAAATGCCCAATCAGTACCGCCAGCAGAATCGCAGGCAGTGAGTCTGCCGCGGAAACCAGGGGTTTAAAGATCGACATAATCGCCTGCGGGATCAGCATGTCAAACTGAGACTGAATCACCAGGCTCAGCGGATAGAGCGTTAACACCACCACCAGCACCGGGATCAGCAGGTCAAAGGAGTTTTTGATCATCGGCGGTACCTGGTCTGGCAGGCGAATACCGATGTTATGCGCCTTGAGGAAACGCATCATCTCAACGCAGTAAATCGCGACCAGAATGGCGGTGAAAATACCGGTTCCACCGAGGCTATCGACAGGAAGTGTGCCTTTGGTTTTCGGTGCCGCGACCAGCAAAAATGCCATGAGCGAGAGCATGGCACACATAAACGGATCGAGCTGGTGCGTTTTGACATAGTGTTTGCCCAGGTTATAGGCAATGGCCGCACAGATATAAATGGACATAATCCCCATCGTCATATCAAACGGCGTGAGGATCTGGCCTTCAAATTGTTTCGCCATATCCAGCCAGGCGCGTGCGAAACCCCAGGTGGTATCAGGCGAAAACGGCGGGTAAGCGAACACTAATAAAAATGAACCCACAATCATAAACGGCATCGCGGAGATGAAGCCATCACGGATAGCCATCACATGACGTTGAGAAGAGATGCGCCCGGCAATCGGGCTAACGTAATTTTCAACGAAACGGAATATCAGATTAAACGCAGCATGGTTGGCAGACATGGCAGCTCTCCTGTCAGACGTTTATAACGGACGCGCTCGCGCCGCACGTTGTTCCATAACTCAGCTTCACAACCTTGCTGGCTTGTGTACCCGCGGTACTGCTCAGACGAAATGGTTTCATAATTGGCTCTTATTATTGGATACAGGGGACGTTACATACTCAGTATTAATCTACGCATCACGCTCTGCAACCGGTTACTGTAACCGGTTTCTGTGATTGTGAAGGGGATCCAGAAATCAGCCATCCGGGATATTTGTTACTTAAGAGATATTTACAGAGCATAAATTCTTATGACAGATTACGCAGGTTATTTGTCAGGAGGAAATAATGAGTTTGCAGTCCGTACAGCAGTTTTTTGCCGACAACGCGCCGGAGATAGAGGTTATAGAACTTAGCCAGAGTACGGCTACCGTTGCGCTGGCTGCTGCCGCCCATCGTGTGGAACCGGGACAAATCGCCAAAACCTTATCTTTGAAGATTAAAAATGAGGTGATACTGGTCGTTGCGAAGGGTGATGCGCGTCTGGATAACAAAAAACTGAAAGACACCTTTGGCGCAAAAGCGCGCATGCTCAGCAGTGATGAAGTGGTCACCGTGACGGGCCATCCCGTTGGCGGCGTCTGCCCGTTCGGGCTGGAAAACCCGCTCGCGGTTTACTGTGATATCTCTCTAAAACAGTACGCGGAAGTGCTTCCTGCCGCTGGTGCAATCCATAGTGCTGTGCGTATTTCTCCGGACAGAATGGCAGAGCTGACATCCGCAAAGTGGGTCGATGTGTGCATCTGATTGATGCGCCAGAAGATCTCTGGCGCAAAAGGCAGGTTACAAAAATGTCGGTTTGTTTAACCCCACACTACGCGTTTCTCTTACCGGCAAATGCGTAAGAATATCCGCGGCATCGAGCAACCCAACGTCAGAATTCACCCCCAGCTTCACCATCGCATTAAACTTATGTGCGCGGATAGTCTTGATATTGCGCTTAAGCTGCGCCGCGATTTCTGGGATGGAATAGCCGCACGACATATAACGCAATATTGCCCTCTCCGTCGGGCTTAACATCCGGTTCTGGCTGCAGTACCAGTGATTAAGCATATTGTCGTTTATGCGCAGCGTTTCGCTCAATAGCACCATGAATTCTTTCCGCAGGTGTTCAAGCGTCACTGATTTACTGACCACACCATGAAGACGAGAAGGGGAAAGATGGCTAATCAGCCGCGCCTCCATCTCATCAGATACCAGTATAATGCGCTGAATATGGCTATGCGTAAACGCGAGATCCCTCAGATGTGCCAAGCAGTTGCGACGTGCTTCTCGCGCATCGGAAAGGGAATAGATCAGCGAGAAAAAATTAACGTGATAAAGCGCCTTCTTAAAGCCATCGAAATCATTGAACAGGTGCAGCTGATATTGACTGAGTTCGGACTGCGCAAAAAGATGCTGCAGCCCAATGGCACTCATCGTGCAATTTTCGATGATGGCGATATGTCGTGTTGAATCGGTTTTTTCCATTCCTCGAACTCTCCATAGGCTGACATGAGATTCAGCTCTCTCATTCCCTGTGTACTGTTGATCCAGGCGTACATATCGGCATTACTCCGTAATGACAGCCTTCGCATCGCACTGTTTTTCTGCGCACTGATCGTTTTATTGCTCTTCTTAAGCAACGTAGCGATTTGGTTAATCCCCCACCCTTTACCTAACAGACGAAGTACCTTGCGCTCAGAATTTGTAAGCGCAATGACGTGTTCGTCTTCCTCTTCGCCTTCCTGAGATTCGGGAGTTAATAACGTCTGGCTAATCCGCTCTGCGCGTTCACTTCCTGCCCGGATAGCGTTCACGACACCTTCGATAGGTTCCATATCAGAAAGCAACGTGGTTTCCGGGCGCATAAGCAGCTCAACGGCAATAGGATAAAATGGCCGGGAAACCAAAAAGATCCAGTGGATATCCCTGTACTGATTCAATAAGCGGTAATACTCTTCGAGCGCACCCCGCGGGTTCCTGTATTCGCCTGAAACATCGGCAATAATCACATCTGCGCGGCGTAACTGAAGCAGGGTCAACTCCTGCAGTGAGCGGCAATAGGTCAATTCAAAATCGGGAAAATGACGTGTCACCACATCCCCTAACCCATTTTGCATTACGGGTATCCGGCTAATGACAACGCCATGCTTACCGTGCAATGACAACATAGACCCTCCGTGTCCATTTTCATTTGATAAGTAACGTTAAAACGCATCAAGTTATACGTATTTTCGTCCCTGAGTGTAAAACTGATTAATACAAGCAGAAGATGAGAAATGTTTTAAGTTTAAGAAATGCCTAAAACTGCACTAATATCTCACAAAGCGACAATAAATTTAATTCGACAATCATTAAAATATCGACAATATAAAATTAGAATAACTAAATACAAATATTCTATATTTCCAAACCAATAATTCACCGAATTGATAAATTGATCCAAACGTCTTTCGTCAGCCAGGCTGCAACTGTTTGCATAAACCTTGATCTGACCCACAGCAACTGCCACTGCATTTTGTGCTAAAAGTAGGCACTACGGGCCACGCGGCTACTCTTCACCTTCTCTTCAGGACACGACATGCAGGCAGAACGGTCAACGCAGCGTGCTATCACGCGGCTCTGTATTCAGTGCGGTCTTTTTCTGCTCCAGCACGGCGCGGAAAGCGCGCTGGTTGAGGAACTTTCAACCCGGCTGGGGCTGGCGCTGGGGATGGACAGCGTGGAAAGCGCCATCTCTTCCAACGCCATTGTGCTGACCACGATCAAGGACGGTCAGTGCCTGACCTCCACCCGTAAAAACCAGGACCGTGGCATTAACATGCACGTTGTGACCGAAGTGCAGCATATCGTCATCCTTGCGGAGCATAAGCTTCTCGATCTCAAAGAGATTGAAAAACGGTTCAACCAAATCAAACCGTTACGTTATCCGCGCTGGCTTGTCGTGCTGATGGTCGGGCTCTCATGCGCCTGTTTTTGTAAGCTCAATAAAGGCGGCTGGGATGGCGCACTGGTCACCTTTTTCGCCAGCAGTATCGCCATGTATGTACGCCAGTTGCTGACCCATCGGCAGTTGCACCCGCAAATTAACTTCTGCATTACCGCGTTTGTCGCCACTACCGTTTCAGGCCTGCTGCTGCGCCTGCCGCAGCTCGCCAACACTCCGACGATTGCCATGGCGGCCAGCGTGCTTTTGCTGGTGCCGGGCTTTCCGTTAATCAACGCCGTCGCCGATATGTTTAAAGGGCACATTAATACCGGTCTGGCACGCTGGGCCATCGCCAGCCTGCTGACGCTGGCAACCTGTATCGGCGTGGTCATGGCTATGACTCTCTGGGGGTTACGCGGATGGGCGTGATAGATTTTCTGCTGGCACTGGCACAGGATATGATCCTGGCCGCCATTCCTGCCGTCGGCTTTGCGATGGTCTTTAACGTTCCGCAACGTGCTCTGCCGTGGTGTGCGCTGTTGGGGGCGATTGGTCACGGCTCGCGAATGGCCATGATGGCGGCGGGTTTTAATATCGAATGGTCGACATTTATGGCCTCTATGCTGGTCGGTAGCATCGGCATTCAATGGTCGCGCTGGTATCTGGCGCATCCTAAAGTCTTCACCGTCGCCGCCGTGATCCCAATGTTTCCTGGCATATCGGCGTATACGGCAATGATTTCGGCGGTGAAAATCAGCCATTTTGGCTACACCGAGCCGCAGATGATCCTTCTTCTGAGCAACTTTCTTAAAGCGTCGTCCATTGTCGGTGCGCTCTCTATCGGGCTGTCGATCCCCGGATTGTGGCTGTACCGCAAACGCCCGCGCGTTTGATATTTGTGTTATTTCGCTGCCGTGGAGATAATCTTTCTGGTCCGTTTGGTGAAAATAAGGAAAGGATGTGGCTAACCCTGGCAGCGAACACCCCGAGCACAACGAAGAGTCCAGCCTGAAAGAGAAAATTTTTCAGAGCGCTATTGCGCTGTTTGCCGAATACGGACTGAACGGCGCCCGCATGGAGCAGATCGCGGAGAAAGCGGGCACCACCAAACGCATGGTGGTTTACCATTTTAAGAATAAAGAAAATCTTTATCTGCTGGTGCTGGAACACGTTTACACCGAAATTCGCGCCAGCGAAAAAGCGCTTAGCCTGGCGGATATGCCCCCCGTCGAAGCGCTGGTCCACCTGGTTGAAACCACCTTTGACTATCATGCTGACCATCCGGATTACATCCGTATCATCTGCATGGAAAACATGCAGCGTGGCCGCTTTATGCAGCAGTCGAATTATCTGCGCCAGGTTAACCGCAGCGCGCTCGACCTGCTGGAAGAGATCCTGCGTCGCGGCAAAGAGAAACTGCTGTTCAGCCAGACGGTTGACGCCCGCGATCTCCACCGCCTGATAAGCAGCTTCAGCTTTCACTACGTCGCCAACAGCTACACCTTCACTCTGCTGTTTGAAGAGGGTGCCGACGAGCGGGCTCAGCGCCAGCACTACCGTAAAATGGCCGTTCAGGTGGCGCTGCGATATACCTGCCCATAAAATTGCTTGCAATTAAATCGCACACTATCTATATTCATCTCATGAACGCGAAAACGAACGACACGACCGCTGCGCTCCTGCTGGATAACCAGCTCTGCTTTGCCCTCTATTCGGCAAATCTGGCGCTTAACAAGCTGTACCGGCAGTTGCTGGCACCGCTAAACCTGACTTACCCGCAATATCTGGTGATGCTGGTGCTGTGGGAGCAGGATGACGTGACGGTATCAGACATCGGTGAACGGCTGTTCCTTGATTCCGCAACGCTGACGCCGCTGCTGAAGCGTCTGGAAAGCGCCGGTCTCATCAACCGTCACCGCTCGCGTAAAGACGAACGTCAGGTCGCTGTCACCCTGACTGATGCAGGACGTCACCTACAGCAGCAGGCCGCAGGGATCCCTCATGCGGTGGGATGCGCGGCACAGTGTGATACCGAGACCATGCTGTCGCTCAAGCAGCAGCTGGAAGTTTTGCGACAACAGATTCAACGCGCGTGACGCTATACTTTACGCGTATTTATTTACCCATGTATATCGCACGCTATTTAATAGCACACATAAAAGTAAGATGAGGAACCTGCCATGTCTTTAGAAAAAGTTGTTTATACCGCCAAAGCAAAAGCCACCGGGGGCCGTGACGGCCGCGCGACCTCTTCCGATGGCGTTCTGGATGTCAAACTGGGCGTGCCAAAAGAGATGGGCGGCATGGGGGGTGAAGTGACTAACCCTGAGCAGCTGTTTGCTGCTGGCTACTCCGCCTGCTTCCTGGGCGCAATGAAGTTTGTCGCGGCTCGCGACAAATTTGCCCTGCCTAAAGAAGCCTTTATTGAAGGTGAAGTGGGTATTGGTCCGTTGCCAACCGGTTTTGGTATCGAAGCAAAACTGAACATCCACGTTGAAGGGATGGATCAGGCGGAAGCCAAAAAACTGGTCGATGCGGCGCACATTGTTTGCCCTTACTCTAACGCGACCCGCGGCAACATCGATGTGACCCTGAATATCATCGCGTGATAAATGCCTGATGGCGCTGTGCTTATCAGGCCTATGACTGTAGCCCCGGTACGCGCAGCGCCACCGGGGAAATCCCCTCCTTCCCTTCCCCCTCTCTGTGCTACCATAAGCCCTTATCACGCCCGTCGTTATCAGTAGAGTAAGCGTTATGTCCTCCAGAATTCTGACCACCAGCATTGCTGGCATTGATGCCTTTATGCGCGACCCACGCGGTGTGTTGACTCACGCCGAAGGCGGCACGGTTGCGGTTTTTGCCGACAACGCGCCGGCGTTTTACGCAATCACGCCGGAACGTCTGGCACAGCTTCTGGAGACTGAAGCGCAATTGTCCCGCCCGGTGAGCGATGTCACGCTGGATAACCAGTTGTTTGATGAACCGGTTAACGCCCCGGTGACCGTTCCGATGGGCAAATTTGCCCTGTATGCGGGCTGGCAGCCCGACGCCGATTTTCAACGGCAGGCCGCGCTGTGGGGCATTGCGTTAACCCAACCGGCCACCGCGGAAGAGCTCGCCGCCTTTACGGCCTGGTGGCAGGCAGAGGGTAAAGTTTTCACCCATATTCAGTGGCAGCAAAAGCTCGCGCGTCATCTGCAGATTACCCGCGCCAGCAATAATGGCCAGCCAAAACGCGATATCAACGCGTTTTCAGAACCGGATAAACAGATCCCCAGTGGATTCCGAGGTGCGAAATGAAGAACGTCGGTGACCTGATGAAACGTCTGCAAAAAATGATGCCAGCTAACGTGAAGCCCGCTTTCACGACGGGGGAAGAACTGCTGGCGTGGCAAAAAGAGCAAGGAAAAATCCGTGCCGCCGCGCTCGCCCGCGAAAACCGGGCGATGAAAATGCAGCGCACGTTTAACCGCTCCGGTATTCGCCCTCTGCATCAGAACTGCTCGTTTGATAACTATAAAGTTGAAACCAGCGGGCAGATGAACGCGCTCGCCGCCGCACGTCAGTACGTGGATGAATTTGACGGTAATATCGCCAGCTTCATTTTTAGCGGTAAACCGGGCACCGGGAAGAACCATCTTGCCGCGGCCATCTGTAACGAACTGCTTCTGCGCGGTAAATCGGTGCTCATTATCACCGTGGCCGATATCATGTCCGCCATGAAAGACACCTTTAGCAACCGCGAAACCAGCGAAGAACAGCTGCTTAACGATCTGAGTAATGTCGATTTACTGGTCATCGACGAGATTGGCGTTCAGACGGAATCCCGTTATGAAAAGGTCATCATCAATCAGATTGTCGATCGCCGTTCTTCCTCCAAACGCCCCACCGGCATGCTCACAAACCACAACATCGACGAGATGACCCGCTTACTGGGTGAACGCGTCATGGACCGTATGAAGCTGGGTAACAGTCTGTATGTCATCTTCGACTGGGACAGTTACCGCAGCCGCGTTACCGGCAAAGAGTATTAAGACAGTTCCAGGAATCGCCAGCGGGACACAGGTATATAATGGAACCCCTTCCGGCCCAAAACGGACCTTTTTGAGAAAGCCATTATGAAAAAACAGATCCTTATCAGCACCTTTTTAGGCGCGCTGCTGGTTACCGGCGCAGCGCAAGCGGCGTCCTGGCAGGAGTCCCTCTCAAGCGCAGCAAACGAGCTGACCAAAGAGAGCAGCAGCACTCAGGGTGGGCTCTCCGCCTCTTCCCTCACCAGCCTGCTAAGCAACAGCTCCCAAAGCCTGAGCGCGGGCACGATGAACAACGCGGCGGGGATTCTGGAATATTGCGCGAAGCAAAAACTGGCCTCGGTGACCGACGCGCAAAACGTGAAAAACCAGGTGCTGGGTAAACTGGGTCTCGATACTCAGGAGCAAAAAGCGGATACCAGCTATATGGATGGCATTCAGGGTCTGCTTAACGCACAAAACGGTCAGCAACTTAACCTGAGCACCCTCGGCAACTCTTCTCTGGCGAAACAGGTGAAAACCAAAGCCTGCGATCTGGTGTTGAAACAAGGCGTTAATTTCATCTCCTGATTTCCCCCATTTTCTGCCACAACACGCCGCGTTTAATGCGATAGTCTTGCATCGCGGCGTGAAACGAGCGTTTTTCCAACCTGCCACCGTCTCAGCGTCCGTTTGTCAGGATGCGACCTTCTTCATAAAAACGATTTTCTAAACCAAATCCTAACAACAGCACACTTTCGTGACACTAAAATTGCAGCTAAACGACATCGCCATTACATTGTATAACCCAAAAAATAAACAGTTAGCCAGCGAAGCACCTGGCGTCATGAGGATATGCTGTTGTCAGAATTCATGTCTCTTGTCCTTTTTCTGGCTTCTGTGGGCGTTTATGCCTGGAAAGCCGGCCGTAACACCTGGTGGTTTATCGCCACACTGGTCGTACTCGGCTTTTTTATTATTTTAAACATTACCTTATACGCCAGCGATTACTTCACCGGTGACGGGATCAACGATGCGGTACTTTATACCCTGACGAACAGCCTGACGGGCGCGGGAGTGGGCAAGTACATTCTTCCGGGGCTGGGCCTGGTTGTGGCGCTGGTAACCATTTTTGGCGCACTCGCCTGGGTGCTGCGTCGCCGTCGTCATCTTCCTCACCATCATGGTTACAGCCTGCTGGCGCTTTTCCTGGCGTTAGCCTCCGTCGATGCCAGCCCGGCGTTTCATCAGATCACCGAACTGGTGAAATCTCAGTCGCGTGACGGCGATCCAGACTTCGTGGCGTACTACAAAGAGCCATCGAAAACGATCGCCAACCCGAAACTCAACCTGGTCTATATCTACGGTGAAAGCCTGGAGCGCACCTACTTCGACAACACTGCGTTCCCAAACCTGACCCCGGACCTGGGGGCGCTGAAAGATGAAGGTCTCGATTTCAGCCACACCATGCAGTTGCCCGGCACGGATTACACTATCGCCGGGATGGTGGCTTCCCAGTGCGGTATCCCGCTGTTCGCACCTTTTGAAGGTAACGCTTCAGCCTCGATGTCGACGTTCTTCCCGCAGAATATTTGCCTGGGCGATATACTGAAAAATTCCGGTTACGAAAACTACTTCGTGCAGGGTGCAAACCTGCGCTTTGCCGGAAAAGATGTGTTCCTGAAATCCCACGGTTTTGATCACCTGTACGGCTCAGAAGAGTTAAAGACGACGGTTGCCGACCCGACCTACCGCAACGACTGGGGTTTCTATGACGATACGGTACTGGACGAAACCTGGAAGAAATTCGAGGCGCTTTCCCGCGCCGGGAAGCGTTTTTCCCTCTTCGCGCTGACGGTAGATACGCACCATCCGGATGGTTTCGTCTCGCGCACCTGTAAACGCAAACGCTATGACGTGGACGGCAAAAGCAACGCCTCCTTCAGCGCCGTGACCTGTAGCCAGGAGCATATCGCCGCGCTGGTCGAGAAAATCAAAGCCTCGCCGTATTTTAAAAACACCGTCATCGTCGTCTCGTCTGACCATCTGGCGATGAAAAACAGCGCCTGGGATCAGCTCAACAAGCAGGATCGCAGCAACCTGTTCTTCGTTCTGCGCGGCGACCAGCCGCAACAAGAGGTGATCGCCACCAAACGCAACTCCATGGATAACGGCGCAACCGTGCTGGACATTCTGGGCGGCGACAACTTTATTGGCCTGGGTCGCAGCACGCTGTCCGGGCAATCCCTGTCGGAAGTGTTCCTCAACATGAAGGAGAAAATCCTCGCCTGGAAGCCCGACATCATCCGGCTGTGGAACTTCCCGAAAGAGATGAAAGACTTCACCATCGATCGGGAGAAAAACACGATTGCCTTCTCTGGCAGTAACTTCCGTCTGCCGCTGCTGGTACGGGTGTCGGACAGTCGCGTTGAACCGCTACCGGAAAGTGAATATTCCGCACCGCTGCGTTTCCAGCTGGCCGATTTCGCCCCACGCGATAACTTTGTCTGGATCGACAGGTGTTACAAAATGGGTCAGCTCTGGTCACAGCCGCTGGCGCTGTCGACCGACTGGTGCGTCTCTCAGGGGCAGCTTGGCGGGGAGCAAACCGTGCAGCATGTGGACAAAGCCCAGTGGAAAGGCAAAACCGCCTTTAAAGATACGGTGATTGATACCACACGCTATCAGCACAACATCGACATGCTGAAAATCGTCGACAACGACATTCGCTATAAAGCAGACAGCTTCATCTTCAACGTGGCCGGCGCGCCTGAAGAAGTGAAGCAGTTTAGCGGCATCTCTCGTCCGGAGTCGTGGGGACGCTGGTCAAACGCGCAGTTGGGTAACGAAGTGAAAATTGAGTACACCCATCCCCTGCCGGAGCAATTTGACCTGGTGATCACAGCCAGAGCGTATGGACCTAACGCGAATAAGCCAGTGCCGGTGCGCGTGGGCGATGAGGAGCAGACGCTGACGCTTGGGAATGATGTCAGCACGCACACTCTGCATTTTGCCAACCCATCGCGCAGCAATACCCTGGTGATTGTGCCGCCAGACCCGCAGTCCACCAATGAAGGAAATATTCTTGGCCACTCACCGCGCGAGCTCGGGATTGGCATGGTCGAAATCAAAATTGTCAGCAGACAAGGTTAATGCCTGAGCACCCGGCGTCCCTGCCGGGTGCTTATAAAAATAAATAAACCTATAAATTGATTATAAATCAGATAAAAACACCATATATAAGTCATTTTTATTTATAAATATCCCGCAAAAACACCATTCTATAAAATGTGTAACTCCTAAAGTAACGACGGAGAGTGACACACTTTTATCATGTTAACCGGCTATAAGTTCGAATCCATCCGGGCACTGCGCAGTGAACATGTGATTGCCTGGGAGGTATTGTCCACGGCAAAACCCCACGTCAATCTCGAAGACTATTTTGACGCCATGCCTTCGACGCAGCGTAAACAACTTTTCTTTGCGCAGCTTCGCCATGCCATGTTTTGCGAAGAGGGCGACAAATATTATCTCAACGCGACATCGGATTTGCTGCTGGAAACGGACTTCCTCGACAGGCTAAAAGAAGCAACACCCTGTCCGGAGAGGCTTGCTATCGAAGTGACCGATCTCCATACGATGGTACAACTCGATGATACGCAAAGCCGGGCCCTGCGGAACTGCATTGCGACACTTCATCTTTGGGGAATTGAAGTGTGGGCTGATGATGTCTGTGAAGCCATTCTTCCCGAACTGCTTGCCAGCCAGATCCGCTTCTGTGGCGTCAAAATTGACAAACATACTTTCTGGAGCGGGCGCACAGAGCAGGCGAAGTTTCTGCATCTCACCCGTCAATGTAAGCGTGTCGCCAGTAAAGTCCTTATTGAAGGCATCGAAACGGCGGGCGATTTCGCACTGGCCCGGGCGAGCGCGGCCGATTACGGCCAGGGTTATCTGTGGGGTCTAAAATGACGCCTTTCATCGCAAATGCCGGCTATCAGGTTATCGTTCTGAGCAGCAACGCTTTTTTATGGCTTGGCCTGAATTCGATCCTGTCGACAGCCGTATCACCCCGTCCTGAGGTGTACTGGATTAACAACGTTAATCCACAAGGGCTTATGCGTCTGCAGACACTGCTGCTCAATACGCACGTCGGGGGAAACTGGCTGTTATTGACGGACGCGGCCCGGGTCAACGACATTAACGCCTGGCTACACAACGCGCGGGTCAGAGTGGTTGCGGACAATGTGTCTCTCGCGCAGCTAAGCCACTGTTTTAGCGACACAAGCTTCTCTTTCGAGAATACCGCCACGCTCACCTGTCAGGAGATGCGGGTTTGCATGCTGTTCCATAAAGGATTCAGCCCGATACGTATTGCGCAAATCCTTAATAAGTCACCTAAAACGATCTACACCCACAAACGTAACGCGATGAACAAATTTTGCTGCCAGAACCTGGCGGAATTCCATCAAAAACTCTGCCTGCTGGACGCGCTCCCCTCTTCTTTGTAATTGCACTGTTATTCACGTCAGGAAATACGATCATGAGAATTATCCCTGTTGTTGTATGTTGTTCCGTTCTCCTGCTTCCTGCTGCTGCAATCGCCGCAGACAGCACCACAAGCGCGACGATGCACGTTTCACTTGAGGTGGTGAAGTCCTGCACGCTCAAAGCCAACGACCTCAATTTCTCGCGCCACGGCTCGGACGAATCAAGCGAAATTCAAGCCAAAACGCAGGTCGATATCGTCTGTACCAACGGGACGCCGTTCACGCTCTCTGCTACCAGCAACGATAGCAGTGACAACGGCACCTTCTGGCTGAAGCCAGAAAACGGTGAAACGGGCGCACAGAAGATTGCCTGGAAACTTTTTGCCGATGAGGGCAAACAGACGCAAATTACCAGCACCGATGGACTCACCGACACCGGCAACGGCATGGAACAGCAAGAGACGCTGTATGGCGTGATTGACGCAGGTGCCCTGACGACCGCGCAGGCTGGCGCCTATAGCGATGATGTCACGTTGAATCTGGTGTATTGATCATGCGTCGTTTTCTCCCCTGCTTCATTCTGTGGTTCATGATGCTGGCGCTGCTGTCACGCTACGCGATGGCCGCCACGCTTCAGGTGGCCCCAGTGACGCTCGACCTCCAGAGCGGGCAAAGCGCCTCGGCGGTCTACCTCACTAACAGCGGTAAATCGGCCATCCATGCGCAGATACGGGTTTACGAATGGACCCAGCAAAACGGTAAAGATGTATTAACGGCCACCGACGAGGTGGTCAGCAGCCCGGCGATGACCTCACTGGCGCCGGGCCAGCAGCAGCTGGTGCGCATAATCGTGATGCAGCCAGGGATCCGTGAACAGGAGCAAAGTTACCGGCTGGTCATTGATGAGCTACCGGATGCAACGTCCCGTGCGGCCAATCCCAACGCGATACACTTTCTGCTTCGCTACTCTATTCCTGTCTTCATTGCCGGAAACCAGAATATGCCCGTCAGCCGCGATGCCCTGAGCTGCGAACAGGCGGACACCCCGGGAACGATCCGCTGCTATAACGCCGGAAACAGCCATATCCGCCTGAGCCACCTGCAGGCCCTGACGGCCGCCGGTCAGGTCGTCGGGTCGTTGAAAGGGCTGGCGGGTTATGTTCTGCCGGGACAGACCGCGCTTATAACGCTTAAGCACACTTCGCGCTACACGTTCAGCGCGTTGCGCGCCTATCTCAATGACGACCACAATGCCAGCCAGATACCCCTGCGCCCGCTTGCTTCTCGCGCTCCTGTTTTGGCTACCGCTGATGCTGTCAGCCCGGACTGAACCCGCCGCCGATACCCTGCAATGGCTGGCAATCACCGTGAACCACGACCCGCGCGGGGATCTGTGGGCCTGCCGGGTAGTGGGAGATGCGCTGTGGATGGACCACCGCGACCTCAAAAAACTGGGGCTTCGCGCCCCGGATAACGCCAACGAGTGGGTCGCGCTGACGTCCCTGCCGGGTCTGAAAGTCAGTCTCGATTTGCATGGTCAGCAGGTCTCCATTACCGCCGACGCAAAGGCGCTTGAGGGCCAACAGCATCTGTCTGTCGGGAGGCCGACGCCGCAGTATCGCTATCCTGAGGCGCAGCCCATCAGCGTGTTGACGCTGGGGTATGCGCTTTATGGCAGCGGCGCAGAGGGGAAACGCCAGCTTAACGCGCAAACGTCGCTCACCGCATCCGGGGCGCTTCCCGGAACGTTCAGCAGCAGCTTTTCGAGCCATGCCGGTGAGGAAAACAGCGCAGGTCGGCCCCGCCACACACGCCTTGAAACCCGCTGGCAGTGGGACAACACAGACTCGCTCACCAGCCTGGCGCTGGGCGACAACATCACCACGGGCTCCCGCTGGAGCCGACAGGTACGCTTTGGCGGGCTGCACTGGGCGCGTAATTTTGAGCTCAATCCGCAGCTCAACACCGAACCGCGTAGCCGTTACAGCGACACGGCGGTTCTGCCTTCTACGGTCGATCTCTACATCGACGGGCTTAAGCAGAGCAGCCAGCGCGTCACGCCGGGCGATTTTCTGCTGGATACCCTGCCCTCATTTACCGGAAGCGGGCAGGCGCAGGTGGTCATTACCGACATCAACGGTCAGCGTCGTACCGTACAGCTCGATCTCTACGGTGCGCCGGGGATGCTGGCGGAAGGACTCAGCAGCGGCTCGCTGGATATCGGCTGGATGCGACAAAACTACGCCCTGCGATCCAATGACTATGCCGCCTCGCCCATGCTCGACGCAGGGTGGCGCTACGGGGTGAATAACCAGCTGACGCTGGCGCTGCACACGGAGCAGCAGAGTAAACTGCGCAATGTCGGGACAGGGGTCGACTGGCTGATCTCGCCCGGGACAGGGATTATCAGCCAGCATGTCGCCATCAGCGACAGCCCCTACGGTCAGGGAAAACAGTGGGGCCTTGGCTGGCAATGGAACGGTCGCGGGACGGGGATCTCTGCCAGTACCGTTCGTACCGATGCCACATTTGCCGATAACGCCCGCATGAGCGGTACCCTCCCCGTCAGACGCAGCGATAGCGTTTGGGTCAGCCAGTCGATACCCCATTCAGGTACCTTCGGTGCGGGCTGGGTACAGCAAAACATTCAGGGCACCAAACAACGCTATCTCAACGCCTCCTGGTCCGCCTCGCTGCCGGCACATATTTCCACCACGCTGAGCTACACCCGCTCGTTTACGGATGCGTCGAGCCACGTTCAGCTGATGCTTTCGATCCCGTTAGGGCGTGAGGATACCCTCTCCGTTCAGGCCAGCCGCGATATGCCGCGCATGGATTATCGCCATCAGCCGGACGATCAGGTCGGCGGCTGGTCATGGCAGCTGGGGCGAGGCTTTGGCGAGCACCGGGAAACCTATGCGGACGTGGGCTATCTGGGCCACGCAGGTGAGTGGCACGTCGGGATGGCGCAGGGCGCTAACTATGCCTCAGCCGAGGGTAGCCTGACGCTGCTGGATGGCAGCCTGCACACGCTGCGCTACAGCCAACAAAGCCTGGCGCTGGTCTCCACGCACGGTGTCGGACATGTGCCGGTGATGCTGGAAAACCGCCCGGCAGGCGAAACCGACGAGAAAGGGTATCTGCTGCTGACCGACCTGCCGCGTTACCACGCCAGCAAAGTCAGCATCAATCCGCTGGATCTGCCTGCCGACGTGATTGCCCCCGTCACCGACATGCAGGCCAGACCGGGCAACGGCGGCGCGGTAAAAGTCGATTTTAACGTCCATCACGCCGTCACAGTTCAGGCCCGACTGGTGGACAGCCACCATAATCCGCTCCCGCTCGGCAGCATTGTCTCAACGCCACGCGGTGCCACCATTGTGGGGCGTGACGGTTTTATCTGGCTTGAAGACCCGCCTCTGCCGGGTGAACTGGTGGTAAAAACCGGTGAGGGAGAGTGCCGGGTCAGGCTTCCGGCCCCCCGTACTGCGTCACCCATACAGAATATTGGAGAACAACTGTGTCATTAAGAGCACCGTTCTTGTTGCTGCTTGCGATGTCCGTGAAGGCGATGGCCGCCGCATGCTGGATAACATCACCTGCCGTCATCAACTTTGGCAATGTCGTGGCGGGCAATGCCGCGTCGACCAACACCGAAGTTAAATTTAGCTGTCAGGCTGACAACAACGGCACGACGGAATATATCAACGTCTGTCTGAGCAGTATCGACGCACCGCCCTTTCAGATGGTCTCACCGGGAGATTCGGAGGGTAAACAGTACACCCTGCTTTTCCGCCTGCTTAACGGCGACGCACGCGCTCAGGAACTCGGTCCCGTCAGCAGCGGGGAGCTCATTCAGCAGACTCTGACCGCCGACAGCAATGCCAACATCAGCGGGAGCTTTCCGCTTATCGCCACCGTCCCGGCAGGGCAAAACCAACTTCCGGCGTACCACTATTACAACTACAACATGAATCTGCGCATCGCCTGGCACAGCGCTAGCCGTCAGGATGCACTGCAAAACTGCTCGGATGGCTCTGCGGAGGGGGAGCAGGTGCAGGGCGGTACCAATGCGCAGGCCGAAATCAGCCAGGGCTGCTACATAGAACGCGTCACCCCGCTTAACTTCGGCACCCTGAACAGTACCGCCACGCTGCGCCCGACGCGTTCCACCGCAACCCTTACCACGCGCTGTCCGGCCGGTACAGCGTTTACGCTTGACATGGGCAACGGCAACCATGCCATCGGGAATCAGCGGCAGCTGTGTAACGATGAGGGTCAGTGCCTGCGCTACGGGCTCTGGCAGGATGCGGGTGCCACGCAAAGCTGGGGCGATCTGCACAGCGGCGATGCGCTGCATGTCACCCATCCCGCTGGCGGCACCCAAAACTTCACCGTTTACGGGGAAGTCCCCGCTCAGCCCCTGAGCGGTACAGGGGAATTTATTGATGACGTGATAATCACGCTGACTTATTAAACAGACCAAAATCCTGTCTGGATCAATGTTATCGGTAACAATGGCGTTAAAATAGCCACCAGCTCTGCATACAAGGCGTAAACCTTCTCTTTTTTATTCGTTATCTCTGTCTCTTTTACAACAACTTATGAAATACCTGCTTGCTGACGCCATCGTCTACAACGACGAGGACGGTTCTGTTTCTCTTATCAATGTGCCGCCTGAGGATGCGCAGATCCTCACCTGCACAGCCAATAGCATTATGAAGCTGCTGGTGCAGCATCATGGGAACGTGGTCGAGCGGGAGACCTTCCTGCATGACGTCTGGGATCGGCGTGGGCTCCAGGGGTCTAACAATTCGTTAAACCAGTACATCAGCATCTTGCGCAAAATGCTGGCCAGCCTGCTTCCCGACGTGCTGTTTATCGTCACCGTCCCCAGGACGGGCTTTATGCTCAGCGCAGACGTCACGGTAACAGCCCTGGAGGAAGAAACACCGGCCGCCGAAACGGCGAAAACTGCAGTACCCGCCCGACCGGAGCGGCTGCTCTGGGGCGCGCTTACGCTGGCGGTCGTTGCGCTGTGCCTTTGGATAACGGCTATCAAACCCGAAACCCGGCAGAAGGACATTCATCTGTTGACCCATATCGGGAACTGTCCGGTCTATACCTTTACGCCGCTGGCGGATGTGTTTCACGAGCGGGCGGCTGCGCTGGCGCAAAGCCTTCAGCAGGACGGTCACCTTCCGTGCCTGGAAAATTCAATTTTCTATATGCACATTCAGCGAACGCTTTTCTACGGCCACGAGGGACGACTGGTGCTCTCCCAATGCTCGCTCACGCAGGGGCAAGCGAGCGCCTGTCGTACGCTTTACTATTACGAGTGGTGATATGAAACACACAAAAATCTGGCTCATTCTGGCCCTTAACCTGATGATTACCGGCGCTGCACTGGCGTGGTATTTCTACACGCCACCGCTGTCGGTGGCCTGCAATGGATATCTGACCTTCTCCGACAAACGTGACAGCCACGATTTCACGTTTGACGGGGAGGTCATCATGCAGTTTCACCCCAACAAAACCGGGTACATCACGCTAAACGGTAACGTGGAGAATGCCCCAAACCACTGGGAAGTATCCCGTCAGGAGATGTTTAAATGGCGCCACGTGGAAGGGGAACTGTATGAGATCGTTATTCAAAAAGTGGAGCGTTTTGGCCATGACGCCATGCCGCCGGGCGTATTTGAGAAATACGTCGCGGGCCTGACCCAGGGGAAAAAAAGGCTCCTGGCGATAGAGCGCACGCCGCATGATGCACTGGTTATCAGCAATTTTTACTCGCCGGTGCTGGTCTGCACAGAATAATACCGACGGGTCAGGCTATACTTCCCGCCATGAACATTCGCATTCGCCCTACCACCTTCAGCGATGCTGCCACCCTGCCCGCCATTGAACGCGCGGCGGGCGAGCGTTTTCGTGAAATCCCCCCTCTCGCCTGGCTTGCCGGGGGTGAGGTGATTTCAACTGAAGAGCATCTCAACTATGCCGAACGGGGGCTAAGCTGGCTGGCGCTGGCGAACGACCATCCCGTTGGGTTTATCCTCGCAGAGGCGCACGCGACATCGCTGTTTATTGTCGAACTTTCGGTGCATCTGGACTGGCAGGGAAAGGGGATTGGTCGGCAGCTCATTAACGCTGTGGCTGACCATGCCCGTGAAGGGGGGCTGTCGTCGCTGACGTTGACGACATTCCGCGACGTACCGTGGAATGCGCCGTTCTATGCGCGGCTGGGGTTTGACTACGTCACTGAACTCACGCCTGAACTGCGTCAGAAAAGGGAAGATGAGACAGCGCACGGCTTAGCGTTTGACTCCCGCTGCGCCATGCGTCTGCCGCTTTGATATCGCCCGGTGGCGCTGCGCTGACCGGGCCTACAAAACCCTGAACCGTAGGCCGGGTAAGGCATAGCCGACACCCGGCACAACACGCACGATCAGAACGTTTCCCAGTTATCCCCCGCATCAGCGGTTGCCGCTTTACGCGACATCACCGGGGTAGCAACGCTTTTCGCCGAAGCGAACTCGCGCGCTTTCATCTGCTCCTGCTGAATGCGGAACACCGCGACAGCCTGGGTCAGGCGGCTCGCCTGCTCTTCCAGCGCCGCCGCCGCTGCGGCAGACTCTTCCACCAGCGAGGCGTTCTGCTGGGTCACGCGATCCATCTCGGCGACCGCCAGACCCACCTGGTCGATACCGCGGCTCTGCTCGTCAGAAGCCGAGGCGATTTCGCCCATGATATCCGTAACGCGGGTTACCGCATTCACGATCTCGCCCATGGTTTCACCGGCGCTTTCTACCAGCGTTGAACCCACTTCCACGCGACCCACAGAGTCTTCAATCAGGCTCTTGATTTCACGTGCTGCCTGGGCGCTACGCTGGGCCAGGTTACGCACCTCACCTGCCACCACCGCAAAACCACGGCCCTGCTCGCCTGCGCGCGCCGCTTCTACCGCCGCGTTCAGTGCCAGGATGTTGGTCTGGAAAGCAATCCCGTCGATCACGCTAATAATGTCGGCGATCTTCTGCGAACTACCGGCGATATCGCGCATGGTCTGCACCACGTTGTCCACCACTTTACCGCCTTTCTGCGCGGTCTCGGACGCGCTCAGCGCCAGATGGCTCGCCTGACGGGCGTTTTCGGCGTTCTGCTTCACGGTCGCCGTCAGCTGCTCCATGCTGGCAGCAGTCTCTTCCAGGGACGCAGCCTGCTGTTCTGTACGGGAAGAGAGGTCGTTATTGCCCATCGCGATTTCGCTCGCGCCGCTGTAGATAGCATTCGCGCCATTACGCACGTCGCCAACGGTCCGTACCAGCTCACTCTGCATATGACGCAGAGAATCGGCCAGTTCGCCCATCTCGTTGGAACCCTCCACTTCAATGCGCTTCACCAGATCGCCGCTGGCGATATGGCGAATGTTGTCGATGAGGCGCGTCAGCGGCGAAATCAGCGCCTGCTTGATACCCAGCCAGACGGCCACGATCACCACCAGCACGGCAAGCAGCACGCTAATCAACACCCAGATGGCCTGGCTGAAGGAGCTCTTGCTGTCTTCAACCGCCATTTGATACAGCTTGTCGTTCTGCTGCAGGTAGCTGACATACTGCTTCTCAAAACCATCCTGGTAGCTCTGGGTCGGCTGATCGAAGAAGGCGTTGATTTTGCCCGCACCCAGCAGCTGAATCAGCTCCGCCAGCGCACCGTGGTAGATATCGTAGTTACGCTTGATCTCCATGGCATCCGCGTCGCTTTGACGCGGATCGCGCGGCAGGGCCTCATAGGCGGCCCAGTTTTTTTCCGCCTGCTTCAGCGACGTGGACGCGATTTGCATCAGATCGTTAACGGTCGCACCGCTGCCGATATTGCTCTGATCCATCATGTAGCGAATACCCGCGCGGTTCAGGGTATTACGGGTTTGCAGCAACGCCACCCAGCTGGCATTCAGCGTGGATTGTTGCTGGCGAATGGTTTGCAGGACGGTGAAATTCTCTTTGTCATGCTTAAGGGCATTGAAGAAAAGACCACCGGATGTGAGTTGTAACAGGCCAAATATAGCTAAAACCAGCATTAAACTGGTGACAATCTTGATACGGTTTAACATGTTTTCTCTTTCCTCAGACAGATACAGAATTTTCGGCCTGGAAAGGGAAAACTTTACGAAAATCATCCTGGAATTTGTGGTTTTTACTCTTCTTCCCGCGCTGCGTTATGCCGGTTTCCGAGTTCAATAAACTCTTCCAGCAGCGTCGTCAGCTGTTTCATCTTCTCCGGCGTGTATTCCGCCTCAATCTGCTGGTATGCCTCTTCCACCTGTGCCTGGGCGTGCTCATACAGCGCATTGCCCTCTTTGGTCAGCGACACGTACAGCTTGCGCTGGTCGTTCACTGGCTTTAAGCGCAGCACCAGGCCGTCGCGCTCCATGCGCGTCAGAATGCCGGTCAGGCTGGGACGCAAAATACAGGTGCGAAACGCCAGATCGTGAAAATCCATCGACGGATGTTCCGCCAGCACGCGCACAATCCGCCACTGCTGCTCGGTCAGGTTATGTCGCTTCACAATGGGTCGGAAGTACGACATCGCCGCTTCCCGCGCCTGCAGCAGCGCGATGGTTAATGAATCATGCATAGCCTCTCCCCGCCCTTCATTAACAAGTAAACAATTTATAAAAGATGTTTTTATAAACAATACGTTTTCTGCCAAAAAGTCTAACAGAAACCCGCCAATTTTGTTAACAGACTGATTTTAATCAAAATAAAAATCAATATGTAAATTTATTGTTATTCATATCACAAATTTTTCACTTCTGATTGCGAAATAAACAGCAAAAGCATAAAACCAGATCATTAACATATTAATGAAATCATAACCCGGACTGCCGGGGTGAGGAGCAGGTGAATGAAAGGTACCGTTTTTGCCGTCGCGTTGAATCATCAAAGCCAGCGCGATGCCTGGGCTGAGGCGTTTGAAAAAGCCCCCTACAACACGCCGCCGAAAACGGCAGTGTGGTTTATCAAACCGCATAACACCGTGATCCGCGCAGGCGATCCCATTCCCTTCCCGCAGGGTGAAACAGTGCTAAGCGGTGCAACGGTCGCGCTGGTGGTGGGCAAAACGGCCAGCAAGGTGCGCGAGGAAGACGCGGCGGCGTACATTGCCGGATATGCGCTGGCCAACGAGGTGAGTCTGCCGGAAGAGAGCTTCTACCGCCCGGCGATCAAGGCGAAATGCCGGGACGGATTCTGCCCGCTGGGCGAGCTGGTCAACGTTGATAACGTAGATAACCTGACCCTCATCACCGAGATTAACGGCCGCGAGGCGGACCACTGGAATACGGCCGATTTGCATCGCAACGCCGCGCAGCTGCTGAGCGCCCTGAGTGAGTTCGCGACCCTTAATCCCGGCGATGCGATATTGCTCGGCACCCCGCACAGCCGCGTCGAGATCCGCCCTGGAGACCGGGTACGCATTCTGGCAAAAGGGTTTCCGCCGCTGGAAAACCCGGTGGTGGACGAACGCGACGTCGCTATCGCTCACCGCACGCCCCCGCACGCCACGCTGTTCGCCCTTGGCCTGAACTACGCCGACCACGCCAGCGAGCTGGACTTCAAGCCCCCCACCGAGCCGCTGGTGTTTATCAAAGCGCCGAACACTTTCAACGGTGACGACCAGACCTCGGTGCGCCCGAACAACATCGACTACATGCACTACGAAGCGGAGCTGGTGGTGGTCATCGGCAAAACCGCCCGTAAGGTGAGTGAAGCCGAGGCGATGGACGTTGTTGCGGGCTATACGGTCTGCAACGACTACGCCATCCGCGACTATCTCGAGAACTACTACCGCCCAAACCTGCGGGTGAAAAGCCGCGACGGGCTGACCCCCATTTCCCCAAACATCGTGCCAAAAGAAGCCATCCCCGACCCACACAACCTCGCCCTGCGCACCTTCGTTAACGGCGAACTGCGACAGCTTGGCACGACGGCGGATCTGATTTTCAGCATCCCGTTCCTGATTGCCTACCTGAGCGATTTTATGACCCTGCAACCGGGCGACATGATTGCCACCGGCACGCCGAAGGGGCTGTCCGACGTGGTGCCGGGGGATGAAGTGGTGGTGGAAGTGGAAGGCGTAGGACGCCTGGTAAACCGAATTGTGAGTGAGGAGACGGCAAAATGAAAAAAATTAACCATTGGATCAACGGCAAAAACGTGGCGGGAAGCGACTATTTCCATACCACCAATCCGGCCTCCGGCGAGGTGCTGGCCGAAGTGGCTTCCGGCGGTGAAGCCGAAATCCATCAGGCCGTAGCCGCCGCGAAAGAGGCGTTTCCAAAATGGGCCAACCTGCCGATGAAGGAACGCGCGCGGCTGATGCGTCGTCTGGGCGATCTGATCGATCAGAACGTGCCCGAGATCGCCGCTATGGAGACCGCCGACACCGGCCTGCCGATCCACCAGACTAAAAACGTGCTGATCCCGCGCGCCTCGCACAACTTCGAGTTTTTCGCCGAGGTGTGCCAGCAGATGAACGGCAAAACCTACCCGGTTGACGACAAAATGCTCAACTACACCCTGGTGCAGCCGGTGGGCGTCTGCGCGCTGGTGTCACCGTGGAACGTGCCGTTCATGACCGCCACCTGGAAGGTCGCCCCGTGCCTGGCGCTGGGTAATACCGCGGTACTGAAAATGTCTGAACTCTCCCCGCTGACCGCCGACCGTCTGGGCGAGCTGGCGCTGGAGGCGGGCATTCCGGCGGGTGTACTCAACGTGGTGCAGGGCTACGGCGCGACGGCAGGCGATGCGCTGGTGCGTCATCACGACGTGCGAGCCGTCTCCTTTACCGGCGGCACGGCCACCGGGCGCAATATTATGAAAAACGCCGGGCTGAAGAAGTATTCCATGGAGCTGGGCGGCAAATCCCCGGTGCTGATTTTTGAAGACGCGGACATCGAGCGCGCGCTGGATGCCGCCCTGTTCACCATCTTCTCCATCAACGGCGAGCGCTGCACCGCGGGCTCGCGCATCTTCATCCAGCAGAGCATCTACCCGGAGTTCGTCAAACGCTTTGCGGAGCGTGCCAACCGTCTGCGCGTGGGCGACCCGACCGATCCGACCACCCAGATTGGGGCACTCATCAGCAAGTCACACTGGGAGAAAGTCTCTGGCTATATTCGCCTCGGCATTGAAGAGGGCGCGACCCTGCTGGCGGGCGGCCCGGACAAACCGACCGACCTGCCTGCGCATCTGAAAGGCGGCAACTTCCTGCGCCCGACCGTACTGGCGGACGTCGACAACCGCATGCGCGTGGCGCAGGAGGAGATCTTCGGGCCGGTGGCCTGCCTGCTGCCGTTTAAGGATGAAGCGGAAGGTCTGCGCCTGGCGAACGACGTGGAGTACGGTCTGGCGTCGTACATCTGGACCCAGGACGTCAGCAAAGTGCTGCGCCTGGCGCGCAATATCGAAGCGGGCATGGTGTTCGTCAATACCCAGAACGTGCGCGACCTGCGCCAGCCGTTTGGCGGCGTGAAGGCCTCCGGCACCGGGCGCGAAGGCGGCGAGTACAGCTTCGAGGTGTTTGCGGAGATGAAGAACGTCTGCATCTCCATGGGCGACCATCCGATTCCAAAATGGGGGATCTGATCATGGGTACATTAGCGTTAGCGGCAAAAATCACCCACGTCCCGTCAATGTATCTCTCCGAGCTGCCGGGGAAAAACCACGGCTGCCGTCAGGGCGCCATCGACGGGCATAAAGAGATCGGCAAGCGCTGCCGCGAGCTGGGCGTGGACACCATCATCGTCTTCGATACCCACTGGCTGGTGAACAGCGCATACCACATCAACTGTGCGGACCATTTTTCAGGCGTCTACACCAGCAACGAACTGCCGCACTTTATCCGCGACATGACTTACGACTACGACGGCAACCCGGCGCTCGGCCAGCTGATTGCCGACGAGGCGGTGAAGCTCGGCGTGCGCGCCAAGGCGCACAACATCCCAAGCCTGAAACTGGAGTACGGCACGCTGGTGCCGATGCGTTACATGAACCCGGATAAACACTTCAAAGTGGTCTCTATCTCGGCGTTCTGCACCGTTCACGACTTCGCCGACAGCCGCAAACTCGGTGAGGCCATCGTCAGCGCCATCAAAAAATACGACGGCACCGTAGCGGTGCTCGCCAGCGGCTCACTGTCGCACCGCTTTATCGACGACCAGCGCGCGGAAGAAGGGATGAACAGCTATACCCGCGAGTTTGACCGCCAGATGGACGAGCGCGTGGTGAAGCTGTGGCGCGAGGGGCAGTTCAAAGAATTCTGCAGCATGCTGCCGGAGTACGCCGACTACTGCTACGGCGAGGGCAATATGCATGACACGGTGATGCTGCTGGGCATGCTCGGCTGGGACAAATACGACGGCAAGGTGGAGTTTCTCACCGAGTTGTTCGCCAGCTCCGGCACCGGCCAGGTTAACGCCGTTTTCCCCCTGCCCGCGTGAGGAGCCACCATGCCGCACTTTATTGCTGAATGTACCGACAACATCCGCGAGCAGGCAGACCTGCCGGGGTTGTTCGCCAAAGTGAACGAGGCGCTGGCCGCCACGGGCATCTTCCCGATCGGTGGTATCCGCAGCCGCGCCCACTGGCTGGATACCTGGCAGATGGCCGACGGTAAGCAAGATTACGCCTTTGTGCATATGACGCTGAAGATCGGTTCCGGGCGCAGCCTGGAAAGTCGGGAAGCCGTGGGGGAAATGCTGTTTGGGCTTATCAAAGCGCACTTTGCGGCGTTGATGGCTGCCCGCTATCTGGCGCTGTCGTTCGAGCTGGACGAACTGCACCCGACGCTCAATTACAAACAAAACAACGTGCACGCGTTGTTTAAGTAATACCGCTCGATCTGTCCCCTCTCCCTTTGGGAGAGGGTTAGGGTGAGGGAAATCTCAGCGGCCTGATGCCCTCACCCCGGCCCTCTCCCACGGGGAGAGGGAGAAAACAATACAACAGGATATCGCCATGCTCGATAAACACACCCATACCCTGATCGCCCACCGCCTGCATCAGGCGGAACAAACCCGGGAGCAGATCCGCGCGATCTCGCTGGACTACCCGGAGATCACCATTGACGACGCCTACGCCGTTCAGCGCGAATGGGTAAACCTGAAAATCGCCGAAGGCCGCGTGCTGAAGGGTCACAAGATCGGCCTCACCTCCAAAGCGATGCAGGCCAGCTCACAGATCAGCGAGCCGGACTACGGCGCGCTGCTGGACGACATGTTTTTCCACGACGGCAGCGACATCCCCGTCGATCGCTTTATCGTCCCGCGCATCGAAGTAGAGCTGGCGTTCGTGCTGGCAAAACCGCTGCGCGGCCCGAACTGCACGATCTTCGACGTCTACAACGCCACGGATTACGTCATTCCCGCGCTGGAGCTGATCGACGCCCGCTGCCACAACGTTGACCCGGAAACCCAGCGCCCGCGCAAGGTGTTCGACACCATCTCCGATAACGCTGCCAACGCGGGGGTGATCCTCGGCGGTCGCCCGATTAAGCCCGACGAGCTGGATCTGCGCTGGATCTCCGCCCTGCTCTACCGCAACGGCGTGATCGAAGAGACCGGCGTGGCCGCTGGCGTGCTTAACCACCCGGCGAACGGCGTGGCGTGGCTGGCGAACAAGCTGGCGCCGTACGACGTGCAGCTTGAGCCGGGGCAGATCATCCTCGGCGGCTCGTTTACCCGCCCGGTGCCCGCCAGCAGAGGCGACACTTTCCACGTTGACTACGGCAACATGGGCTCCATCAGCTGCCGCTTTGTGTAAGGAGACAATCATGCAGAATGCATTCAAAGCGGCGCTGAAAGCGGGCCGTCCACAAATCGGCTTATGGCTGGGGCTCACCAGCAGCTACAGCGCCGAACTGCTGGCCGGGGCAGGCTTCGACTGGCTGCTGATCGACGGCGAGCACGCCCCGAACAGCGTGCAAACCGTCTTAACCCAATTGCAGGCCATCGCCCCTTATCCGAGCCAGCCGGTGGTGCGCCCGTCGTGGAACGATCCGGTGCAGATCAAACAGCTGCTGGACGTCGGCGCACAAACTCTGCTGGTGCCGATGGTGCAAAACGCCGAGGAAGCGCGGCTGGCGGTACGTGCCACCCGCTACCCACCGGCGGGCATTCGCGGCGTCGGCAGCGCGCTGGCAAGAGCGTCGCGCTGGAACCGCATTCCGGACTATCTGCAGCAGGCTAACGACGCCATGTGCGTACTGGTGCAAATCGAAACCCGTGAGGCGCTGAAAAACCTGCCGCAGATCCTCGACGTGGAAGGCGTCGACGGCGTGTTTATCGGCCCGGCCGATCTCAGCGCCGACATGGGCTTTGCCGGTAATCCGCAGCACCCGGAGGTCCAGGCCGCTATCGAGCAGGCGATCGCGCAGATCCTGAGCGCGGGCAAAGCCCCCGGCATCCTGATGGCAAACGAGGCGCTGGCAAAACGCTATCTCGACCTCGGCGCGCTGTTTGTCGCCGTCGGCGTCGACACCACCCTGCTCGCCCGCGGTGCGGAAGCGCTGGCTGCACGCTTTATCGAACAACCGGTTACGTCAGTTAATAACAATAAATCCGTCTACTAAACGTAAGATCTGGAGCGCACCATGACGACCTCTACCCTGCAAACCCATGATAATAAAGCTGTTGAACAACGCGCCATTAACAAGCTGTTCCGACGTTTAATCGTGTTTCTCTTTATCCTGTTTGTTTTCTCGTTTCTCGACCGCATCAACATCGGCTTTGCCGGACTGACGATGGGTAAAGATCTCGGCCTCACCTCCACCATGTTTGGCCTGGCCGCAACCCTGTTTTACGTCACCTATGTGCTGTGCGGGATCCCAAGCAACATCATGCTGGCGAAGATCGGCGCGCGGCGCTGGATCGCCGGGATCATGGTGGTGTGGGGCATCGCCTCCACCTGCACCATGTTCGCCACCAGCCCTGAAACCCTTTACGTCCTGCGCATGCTGGTTGGCATTGCCGAAGCCGGTTTCCTGCCGGGGATCCTGGTCTATCTCACATGGTGGTTCCCGGCCTATCACCGCGCCCGCGCCAACGCGCTGTTTATGATCGCCATGCCGGTCACCATGATGCTCGGTTCAATCCTCTCCGGGTACATTCTGGCGATGGACGGGCTGTGGAACCTGAAGGGCTGGCAGTGGCTGTTCCTGCTGGAAGGGCTGCCGTCAGTAGTGCTCGGGGTAGTAACCTGGTTCTACCTTAACGACACGCCGGATCAGGCCACCTGGCTGGATGAGGACGAAAAGCAGGCGCTGAAAACCATGATCGCCCGCGAGCAGGAGGTCGCCATTACCCGCGCCGTCACGCCGCGCTCGACGCTGCGAGAAGTGCTGACGCCCGCCGTGCTGCTCTATACGCTGGCCTACTTCTGCCTGACCAACACGCTGAGCGCGATCAACATCTGGACGCCGCAGATCCTGCAGAGCTTTAACACCGGCAGCAGCAATATCGTCATTGGCCTGCTGGCGGCGATCCCGCAGTTTTGCACCATCCTCGGGATGATCTGGTGGAGCCGCCGATCCGACAGGCTGAAAGAGCGAAAAAAGCACACCATCCTGCCGTACCTGTTCGCGGCGGCGGGATGGATGCTGGCCTCCGCCACCGATCACAGCCTGATCCAGCTGCTTGGCATCATCATGGCCTCAACCGGATCATTTACCGCCATGGCGATATTCTGGACCACGCCAGATCGGGTGATTAGCCTGCAGTCCCGTGCGGTGGCACTGGCGGTGATCAACGCCATCGGCAACGTGGGTTCTGCCGTTAGCCCGCTGCTGATCGGCATTCTGCGCGACGCGACCGGCAGCTTCAGCTCCGGGCTGTGGTTCGTGGCCGGGCTACTGGTGGTCGGCGCGCTGGTGCTGACGCGCATTCCGATGACGCAGCGGGATCAACAGAGGAACGATCATGTGCCAGAGCCCTATCGCCAACATTGATATCAGCAAGGAGTACGACGAAAGTCTGGGCACCGACGATGTGCACTACCAGTCGTTCGCACGCATGGCGGCCTTTTTTGGCCGCGACATGCAGGCGCATCGTCACGACCAGTATTTTCAGATGCACTTTCTGGATACCGGGCAGATTGAACTCCAGCTCGACGATCACCGTTACTCGGTGCAGGCCCCGCTTTTCGTTCTCACGCCGCCGTCGGTGCCGCACGCGTTTATTACCGAATCCGACAGCGACGGGCACGTGCTGACGGTGCGCGAGGATCTGATCTGGCCGCTGCTGGAGGTGCTCTACCCCGGCACCCGGGAAGCGTTTGGTCTGCCGGGGATCTGCCTGTCGCTGGCCGACAAGCCTGATGAACTGGCGGCGCTGAAACACTACTGGCAGCTGATAGCCCGGGAGTCCATGGAACAGCTGCCGGGCCGCGAGCATACGCTGGTTCTGCTGGCGCAGGCCGTATTCACTCTGCTGCTGCGCAACGCGAAGCTCGACGATCACGCTTCAGGCGGTATGCGCGGCGAGCTGAAGCTGTTCCAGCGCTTTACCCAGCTGATCGACACGCACTACCACCAGCACTGGACGGTGCCGGAATACGCCAGCGAACTGCACCTGACCGAATCCCGACTAACCGATATCTGTCGCCGCTTCGCCAATCGCCCGCCGAAGCGGTTGATCTTCGACCGACAGCTGCGGGAAGCCAGACGGCTGCTGCTCTTTTCCGACAGCGCGGTCAGCGAGATTGCCTGGCAGTTGGGGTTTAAAGATCCGGCCTATTTCGCCCGCTTTTTTAACCGCTTAGTGGGGTGCTCGCCAAGCGCATATCGGGCGCAGAAAGTACCGGTTTCCTGAACGCATCACGGTTCGTAGGGCGGGTAAGCGCAGCGCCACCCGCCGAAAAGCCGCACAGATCACAAATCCACATCCCCCCCGAAAAGTACCCGCCGTTGTCCCAATCGTCCCTTCACGTTCCGCCCCTCTCAGGCTTCAATTAAACAACAAAAACAAAACATAAATTTAACATCACCATTCCGATACGAGGTCCCTATGAAGCCTGAAGATTTCCGCGCCGATGCCAAACGTCCGTTAACCGGTGAAGAGTATTTAAAAAGCCTGCAGGACGGGCGTGAGATTTATATCTACGGCGAGCGCGTCAAAGACGTCACCACCCATCCGGCGTTTCGCAATGCGGCAGCCTCCATCGCGCAGATGTACGACGCCCTGCACAAGCCGGACATGCAGGACACGCTGTGCTGGGGCACCGACACCGGCAGCGGCGGTTACACCCACAAGTTCTTCCGCGTGGCGAAAAGCGCCGACGACCTGCGCCAGCAGCGCGACGCTATCGCCGAATGGTCACGCCTCAGCTACGGCTGGATGGGGCGCACGCCGGACTATAAGGCCGCGTTCGGCTGCGCGCTCGGTGCCAACCCGGCCTTCTACGGTCAGTTCGAGCAGAACGCCCGCAACTGGTACACCCGCATTCAGGAAACCGGCCTGTATTTCAACCACGCCATCGTTAACCCGCCTATCGACCGCCACAAACCGGCGGATGAGGTGAAAGACGTCTACATCAAACTGGAGAAAGAGACCGACGCCGGGATCGTTGTCAGCGGGGCGAAAGTGGTGGCAACCAACTCGGCGCTGACCCACTACAACATGATCGGCTTCGGCTCCGCGCAGGTGATGGGCGAAAACCCGGACTTTGCGCTGATGTTCGTCGCACCGATGGATGCCGAAGGCGTCAAGCTCATCTCCCGTGCCTCTTACGAGATGGTGGCTGGCGCAACCGGCTCCCCGTATGACTACCCGCTCTCCAGCCGCTTTGATGAGAACGACGCGATCCTGGTGATGGATCATGTGCTGATCCCGTGGGAAAACGTGCTGATCTACCGCGATTTCGACCGCTGTCGTCGCTGGACGATGGAAGGTGGCTTTGCGCGGATGTATCCGCTACAGGCATGCGTGCGCCTGGCAGTGAAGCTCGACTTCATCACCGCCCTGTTGAAAAAATCGCTGGAGTGTACCGGCACTCTTGAATTCCGCGGCGTACAGGCGGATCTCGGCGAGGTGGTGGCCTGGCGCAATATGTTCTGGGCGCTGAGCGACTCCATGTGCTCTGAAGCCACGCCGTGGGTCAATGGCGCGTATCTGCCGGACCACGCGGCGCTGCAGACCTACCGCGTGATGGCTCCGATGGCCTACGCGAAGATTAAGAATATTATCGAACGTAACGTCACCAGCGGGCTGATCTATCTGCCGTCCAGCGCGCGGGACCTGAATAACCCACAGATTGACCAGTATCTGGCGAAATACGTGCGCGGCTCCAACGGCATGGATCACGTCGAACGCATCAAGATTTTGAAGCTGATGTGGGATGCCATTGGCAGCGAGTTTGGCGGCCGTCACGAGCTGTATGAGATCAACTACTCCGGTAGCCAGGATGAAATTCGCCTGCAGTGTCTGCGCCAGGCGCAGAGCTCCGGCAACATGGACAAAATGATGGCGATGGTCGACCGCTGTATGTCCGAATACGACCAACACGGCTGGACGGTGCCGCACCTGCACAACAACAGCGATATCAACATGCTGGATAAGCTGCTGAAATAGCGCAGCGGGAGGTTTCAATGCAATCAGAAGAACGCCTGCGTTTTCGCGACGCGATGGCCAGCCTGTCGGCCGCAGTCAATGTCGTCACTACCGAGGGGGAAGCGGGCCGCTGCGGCATTACCGCCACCGCAGTCTGTTCGGTTACGGACACCCCGCCGTCGGTCATGGTGTGCATCAACGCCAACAGCGCCATGAACCCGGTATTCCAGGGCAACGGCAGACTGTGCATAAACGTGCTGAACCACGAGCAGGAGATCATGGCTCGCCACTTCGCCGGGATGACCGGTATGACAATGGAGGAGCGCTTTGCCCTCTCCTGCTGGCAGAAAGGCCCGCTGGCGCAGCCGATGCTGAAAGGTGCGCTGGCCAGCCTTGAAGGCGAGATAAGCCAGGTGCAAACCATCGGCACGCATCTGGTGTATCTTGTTGAAATTAAAAATATCATTTTGAGTGATGCAGGACACGGCCTGATCTACTTCAAACGCCGTTTCCACCCGGTCATGATGGAGGTGGAAGCCACCGCGTAATTCTCCCGCGCGCTGGCCTTTTTTTCGGCCAGCGCCACTTTCTGCAAAAACTCCTAAGGTTTCCGCTAAATCACGCCGTTATACAACCATAAGATAAATTTTCTGTGCCTGAATACTGACATCTCTGGTCAGTGCTTCCCGCTTCATTCAGCGCATACCTAATATACAGGATGACCTTATGGCTAAAACGACGCGGAGCCGCTCGGCTGAACGTCTGGTCGATATTCTGGTTGAGCTACATTTAAACGGTGTGGTAAACCGCAGTGCGCTAATGACCAAATTTAAAATTACCGAGCGTACCGTCTACCGGGATTTAAATGCGCTCTCTCCTATCGTTGAACATACCGGTAACGGGCTATATCGGCTGATCCATTCCGCACAATCTCCCGGCGGACAAGGGTTACATCACACACTGGCTAACTTCCTGAATGCAGATAACTTTTTCCCTGAAAGAAATACGGAATTCTGGCAAAAGCTGGAAACACGCGTTGACGAAAATCATATTCTTATCCTTGGTAACGACGCAGAGCACACGGTACAACGTGATATCAGCCGTCATTTAGCGAAAATTGAGAAATCTATTAATAACCATAATGTTTGCCAGATCGTTTATAAGGGTAAAACCCGCCTGATTAATCCCTATAAACTCATTAACAAAAAAAATATATGGTATTTACAAGCTACCGAAAATAGTCGGCTTAAATCCTTTTCATTGAGTCAGATTCGCTGGTTTGATATTCAGAAAACCCATTTTACCCCTGAAGAGAATGTCCGCGCGCTCCTGGAAAAAAGCCTCGATCCGTGGGTGTCTGAAGATACTTTCACCGTGAAAATATTCATTAAAGATAATATTTCACATTACTTCCTGCGCCGGGATCTTCTGCCGGAACAAGAGCTGCTGGAAGAACAACGCGGCGGTATCACGCTGCGCTGCCGGGCGGCACACGAGAACCAGATCCTGCCGCTGCTGTTCTACTGGCTGCCGAACATTCAAATCCTGGAGCCGAACTGGCTGAAGGAGAAACTGGTTAAAACGCTGGAAAACTATCTGGCGATGGCGCGCAGCCCGGATAACCACGTGATCTCAATCACATAATTTCCTCCAGCGGCGGCGAGCCTTAACCACTCGCCGCTTCCTTTGACCGCTCACCCGTCACTTTCAACCACTCATTCATTTACCCACCTTTACACGCGCGAGGATCTGGCACGATCGCTCCAGCATTACTCAATACCTCCTCACAACGAACCTTGACCCTTTTTTCTTTACATAAAAAACCAGGTCTTACTATGGATACTAAAAAACTACTTAAGCACGTGCCCTGGGCCTTACTCGGGATCCTCGGTGCTTTCTGTCTGGCGGTTGTCGCATTACGCCGGGGCGAACACGTCAGCGCCCTGTGGATCGTCGTCGCGTCCGTTTCCGTCTATCTTGTGGCTTATCGCTACTACAGCTTATACATCGCGCAGAAGGTCATGAAGCTCGACCCAACGCGCGCCACGCCGGCGGTCATTAACAATGACGGCCTAAACTACGTGCCAACCAACCGCTACGTGCTGTTTGGTCACCACTTTGCCGCCATTGCAGGCGCTGGCCCGCTGGTCGGCCCGGTACTGGCCGCGCAGATGGGCTACCTGCCGGGTACGCTCTGGCTGCTGGCGGGCGTGGTGTTGGCGGGCGCGGTGCAGGACTTTATGGTGCTGTTTATCTCCTCACGCCGTAACGGTTCGTCGCTGGGTGAGATGATCAAAGAAGAGATGGGTCGCGTGCCGGGCACCATTGCCCTGTTCGGTTGTTTCCTGATTATGATCATTATCCTCGCGGTGCTGGCGCTGATCGTCGTGAAAGCGCTGGCCGAAAGTCCGTGGGGCGTGTTTACCGTCTGCTCTACCGTACCGATCGCGCTGTTCATGGGCATTTACATGCGCTTCCTGCGCCCAGGACGCGTGGGCGAAGTCTCCGTGATTGGTATCGTGCTGCTGGTTGCCTCTATCTACTTTGGCGGCGTCATTGCGCATGACCCGTACTGGGGCCCGGCGCTGACCTTTAAGGACACCACCATCACCTTCGCGCTGATTGGTTACGCGTTTGTATCCGCCCTGCTCCCGGTATGGCTGATTCTGGCACCACGTGATTACCTCGCGACCTTCCTGAAAATCGGGGTTATCGTCGGGCTGGCTATCGGGATTGTGATCATCAACCCTGAGCTGAAAATGCCGGCGGTGACTCAGTACATTGACGGCACCGGCCCACTGTGGAAAGGCGCGCTGTTCCCGTTCCTGTTTATCACCATCGCCTGTGGTGCCGTGTCTGGCTTCCACGCGCTGATCTCCTCCGGCACCACGCCGAAGCTGATGGCCAACGAAACCGACGCGCGCTTTATCGGTTACGGCGCGATGCTGATGGAATCCTTCGTGGCGATCATGGCGCTGGTTGCGGCGTCTATCATCGAACCGGGCCTGTACTTCGCAATGAACACCCCGCCTGCGGGTCTGGGCATCACCATGCCAAACCTGCATGAGATGGGCGGCGAAAATACCGCGCTGATCATGGCCCAGCTGAAGGATGCCAGCGCCCACGCGGCAGCGACCGTCAGCTCCTGGGGCTTCGTGATCTCCCCTGAGCAGATCATGCAGACCGCGAAAGACATCGGCGAACCGTCCGTGCTGAACCGCGCAGGTGGCGCACCGACGCTGGCTGTCGGTATCGCACATGTGTTCCATAAAGTGCTGCCGTGGGCAGACATGGGCTTCTGGTACCACTTCGGTATTCTGTTTGAAGCGCTGTTTATCCTCACCGCGCTGGATGCCGGTACCCGTGCGGGCCGCTTCATGCTGCAGGACCTGCTGGGTAACTTCGTGCCGTTCCTGAAGAAAACCGACTCTCTGGTGGCGGGTGTGCTCGGCACTGCGGGTTGCGTAGGCCTGTGGGGTTACCTGCTGTATCAGGGCGTGGTTGATCCACTCGGCGGCGTGAAGAGCCTCTGGCCGCTGTTCGGTATCTCTAACCAGATGCTGGCCGCTGTGGCCCTGGTACTTGGCACCGTCGTACTGGTGAAAATGAAACGCACCAAATACATCTGGGTGACCGTCATTCCTGCACTGTGGCTGCTGCTCTGCACTACCTGGGCGCTGGGCCTGAAGCTGTTCAGCACCAACCCGCAGCTGGAAGGCTTCTTCTTCATGGCGAACCAGTACAAAGAGAAGATTGCCGCAGGCGGCGCAGATCTGACCGCGCAGCAGATTGCCAACATGAACCATATCGTGGTGAACAACTACACCAACGCAGGTCTGAGCATTCTGTTCCTGGTGGTGGTGTACAGCATCATTTTCTACGGTATCAAAACCTGGCTGAAAGTGCGTAACGCCGAAGGCCGTACGGATAAAGAAACGCCGTACGTGCCGGTGCCGGAAGGCGGCGTGAAGACCTCTTCACACCATTAAAAAAAATGGCGGGTGGCGCTACGCTGACCCGCCCTACAACGGTACTGTAGGCCCGGTAAGCGTAGCGCCACCGGGCTTTGTCTTATCAGGATGCATTATGTTTGGTAACTTAGGCGAAGCGAAAAAATACCTCGGTCAGGCGGCAAAAATGCTGATTGGTATTCCGGACTATGACAACTACGTTGAGCATATGAAGACCAACCATCCGGATAAACCGTACATGACCTACACTGAATTCTTCCGCGAGCGTCAGGAAGCACGCTACGGTGGAAGTGGAGAAGGCGGCGTCCGCTGCTGCTAAAGGAGAGAACATGACCCCGATTGCCGTCACCCTGCTGACCGGTTTCCTCGGCGCCGGTAAAACCACCCTGCTGCGCCACATCCTGAAAGAGCAGCACGGCTTCAGGATCGCCGTCATCGAAAACGAATTCGGCGAAGTCTCCGTGGACGATCAATTGATTGGCGATCGCGCCACGCAGATCAAAACCCTGACCAACGGCTGCATCTGCTGTACCCGCTCAAACGAGCTGGAAGACGCCCTGCTGGATCTGCTCGACAGCCGCGATCGCGGTGAAATCGACTTCGACCGCCTGGTGATTGAATGCACCGGCATGGCCGACCCCGGCCCGATTATTCAGACCTTTTTCTCCCATGACATTCTTTGCCAGCGCTACCTGCTGGACGGCGTCATCGCCCTGGTCGATGCGGTTCACGCCAACGATCAGATGAACCAGTTCACCATCGCCCAGTCTCAGGTGGGCTACGCCGACCGCATCCTGCTGACCAAAACCGACGTGGCGGGTGACAGCGAGAAACTGCGTGAACGTCTGACCCGCATTAACTCCCGCGCGCCGATTTACACCGTGACGCACGGCGATATCGACCTCTCACAGCTGTTCAACACCAACGGCTTTATGCTGGAAGAGAACGTCACCACGAAACCGCGTTTCCACTTTATGGGAGACAAGCAAAACGACGTGACGTCGATTGTGGTGGAGCTGGATTACCCGGTGGATATCAGCGAGGTCTCCCGCGTGATGGAGAACCTCCTGCTGTCATTTGCCGACAAACTGCTGCGCTACAAAGGGATGCTGTGGATCGACGGCGAACCGAACCGCCTGCTGTTCCAGGGCGTGCAGCGCTTATACAGCGCCGACTGGGATCGCCCGTGGGGCGATGAAGCGCCGCGTAGCGTAATGGTATTTATTGGCATACAGCTGCCGGAGGAAGAGATTCGCGCGGCGTTTGCAGATCTGAAAAAATAACCGCCCTGCTTCCCCTCTCCCCCGTGGGGAGAGGGGAAGGTTGAGGGGTGCCTAAACTTATTTCAACGCCTCCGGCAGCGTCACAATCCACAGCTCACTATCCGACTCAGGCTTCTTCAGCGGCTTCACGCTAAGCGTGGTTTCAACCGGTTTATCATCCAGCGTCAGCTTGCCTTCCGCGTTCACCCGATAATCCTTGAGCTTCTTGCCCTCGACCGGATTTTGCATCGCCACCTTCACGCCAAAGTCATTATCGTTCGCCACGGCAAGCCGTTTGCTGTCGATCAGCGCCAGCCCTTCAGCTTTCTCCTGCTGCCAGCCCAGCGCGCGCAAATCAACGACCTGCGTTTTTGCCGCAAGGGTAATGCCGCGCTGCTTCAGGGTTTTCTCATCATCAAACTCCGGGTACTCGCCCGGCTTGTCAAAGGCGCTCAGGTCGCTCGCTTTGCTGAGGTCCACCTTGTAGATAAGGTTACGCATCCCGTCATTTTTATCGCTTCCCTGCTCAATCAGCAGGATATGCTGGTCATCAAGCGCCACGATGTCGCCGATTTTGGCATCACTGTTTTTGCTGTAGGCCGCGCTGTCGATAGGGTAGCCGTACATCGCTGTTTTGCCGGTCGCCGGGTCGAAGCTCACGAGACGCGTAAACAGCGCCTGCTTTTTGCTTTTACCGTCGATATCCAGCGTACTTTGTACCGCGGCGATAATGCGCCCGTCCGGCATACGGGTCAGGCCTTCAAAGCCCCGGTTCGGTTGACGCCATTTGATAACGTTTGGCAGACCGCCCGCGATCGACTTTTCCCCTTCCGCCGCCTGCGGGCCGTGGATCGCCAGGATTTTCCCTTTACTGTCGACGTTAATCAGAAACGGGCCATACTCGTCGCACAGCCAGTAGCCGCCTTTGCCGTCCGGCGTGATGCCTTCCGTATCCAGCCCGCGGTTGTCACCCTTCAGCGTCTTGAGGGTGTCGCTAAACGCCACCTCATTGGTGGATCCAATCACGCCGCTTTGCAGCGGCAGACCGTTAATCTCGCCTTTATCGTCATGCAGCGGGCGGGCATCCGTCGCTTCTGCTTTACCGTTCTGCACGCGGATGGTCATCAGCAGCGGCGCGAAATCCGGCGTGACAAAAATTTTGGCTTCATTTTTACCCATTTTTGGCGCATCGGCGTTTGGACCGCGATCGGTCACGGTTGCAAAGGTCAGAGCATCGCCCTGCTTACCCGTAAACAGCAGGCCAGAGCCAATGCCCACCGGGAGTCCGTTCGGAAATGCGCTGGCGAACGCGCCGCTGTAGTTGACGTGTGAGCCTTCAGGAAAGCTGACGACATAGCGTTCAGCCGTGGGCTGTGCCGCCAGGCCAGAGAAAGAGAGCGCACAACCAACCAGCACAGGAATGATTTTTCTTTTCATATTGTTAGCATCCAGTAAGAGAAGCCAACAACGTAATGAACAAACGTGTCAGAAAAATGACATCGCAGGGAAAGGCGCCTGCGCGAGAGGACGTGTTTTCACCACCATAAGTGTAAATCTTTGTTGTTTTATGTGATTTTTGAAATATTTTTGGAAATTTCTGGAGCCTCCATTATTACACCTCCAGTCACTATCCCGCCCTCGTTCAGTTTATGTTTAGTCAAAAAACTAAACGGTTTCTAAACGCCTGAAAATCACGCGTTGACTCCCGTTCAATCAAACAAAAACGCAACATTAAATAAATAAAATTTAACAAAACCAGCATAAAACAGCGACTTGCATCACATTTGCAGTCATAAACATCGCTTGTTATGGTGCCTCCAGATTAATTTGATGATGAGGCATGAAACATGAAAAAACTGAATATCCTTCTTCTTTCTGCACTGACAGCCCTCTCTGGTTCCGCACTGGCCATGGGCGGTAGCGTTGAGCAGGGTAAAAACTTTACTAACCTCAATCTGGAAATGGGCAAATCCTCATCCGGCCTGTACGCCGAAAGCAACTGGCTCAAAAACACCGATGACGGTACCCAGACCGGTGGCGTGGGCGCAGGCTACAACCTGGAAGTGGGCCCGGTCATGCTGAACGCAGGCGCGAAGGCGATCTACATCGGCCCGAAAAAAGGCGATAACGGCGTGGCGTTCCCGATTGGTGGCGGCGTAAACGTTGCGCTGACTGACAGCATCCATGTCTATGGCGAAGGTTACGTTGCGCCTGAAGGCCTGAACAACAGCGTGAAAAACTATGTGGAAGCCAACGGGGGCGTAAGCTGGACGCCTGTCACGCCGCTGACCCTGAAAGTGGGTTACCGCCACGTGAGCGTTGATGGCAAAGACGGTCGCCCTGGCCACACGCTGATTGACGGCGCATACGTGGGCGGTGGTGTGTCCTTCTAAGGCTGTATTGCGCGTTTCGCCCGGCGGCGCTACGCTTGCACGGGCCTACGGGTTTTGTAGGCCGGGTAAGCGCAGCGCCACCCGGCAAGAAAGGCGATGACGTTACTTACGCACCACCACCAGCTTCTGGTTCACAAACTCTTTGATCCCCAGATCCGACAGCTCGCGTCCATAACCGGAGCGCTTCACGCCGCCGAACGGCAGCTCTGGCGCGGTATCGGTGAGCCAGTTGATGTACACCATCCCGGTCTCAATCCGCGACGCCATTTTCTTCGCGCGCTCGATATCCTGACTGAATACCGCCCCACCCAGGCCATAGTGTGAATCGTTCGCCAGGGCGACGGCCTCGTCGTCGTTTTTCACCACATACATCTGGGCCACCGGACCGAAGAACTCCTCGAAATACGCCGGGTTGTCGCGAGAGATATTCGTCAGAATCGTCGGCTCGAAGAAGCTGCCGTCACGCTGAACAGGTTTACCGCCATAGTGCAGCGTCGCACCGTTTTTCACCGCCTCGTTAACCTGTTTGGTCAGCGTTTCCAGCGCATCTTTAGACGACAGCGGTCCCAGCGTGGTGCTTTCGTCCAGCGGATCGCCGATTTTCACCTGCTTAAACGCCTCGGTGAATTTAGTCAGGAAGGCATCCGCAATCTTTTCATGCAGGATAAAGCGCTTCGCCGCGGTACAGACCTGCCCGGCGTTGTTGAGGCGCGCACTGACCCCCGTCTTCACCGCTTTTTCGAGGTCGGCGTCATCCAGTACCACGAAGACGTCGTTACCGCCCAATTCCAGCGTGGATTTCTTGATGTGCTTCGCCGCCTGTGCGGCCACGACGCTACCGGCTTTTTCGGAACCGGTCAGCGCGGCACCCTGGACGCGATCGTCAGCGATGATGTTCGCCACCTGATCGGACGAGATAAACAGGTTGGTCCACGCCCCTTCCGGCGCACCCGCCTCGCGTACCAGATGGGCAAAGGTCTCAGCGCAGTGCGGTACAATGCTGGCGTGTTTGGCGATGACCGGGTTCCCCGCCGCCAGGTTCGGCGCCAGAACGCGCATCAGCTGGTAGTACGGGAAGTTCCACGGCTCAACGGCCATCAGTACGCCGATGGGGTGATGCTCCACCCACGCTTCCCCAAGTTCAGAGGGATACTTCACCGGCGCCAGGAACTGCTTCGCGTTGTCGGCGTAGTAGCGGGCGATTTGTGCACACAGCTTCACCTCGCCGCGGCTCTGCTCAATGAGCTTACCCATCTCCTGACTGGCAATTTTCGCCAGATCGTCCACGCGCTCGTCGATCAGGTCGGCAAGCTTATGCAACACCGGGAGACGCTGGTTGATGTCGCCTTTCGCCCAGTCAGAATGGTAAAGCGCATCAGCCGCCTTCAGGGCCGCTTCAATATCCGCGTCGGTATGTGAGGGGTATTCTTTGATGAGCTGGTTAGTGGCAGGATTTACTGTCTGATAAGCCATATCGAATCTCCATGTTTTACCGCTTAGGGTATTAAGGGTAGTCAACATGACTGGCTCTGGACGTAAAGTTGGGTATATCCGGACGGTTCCTAATGAAGCGCTGCCAGACGGTTCCCTGACGTGGTATAAAAAACGTCCAGAAGGAGTTCCCATGACCGATACCCGACACATCCTCCAGACTTTTCACCGCGCCTCAGGCCTTGAGCTCCGCAGCACATGGCAGAGCACGCAAGCCTACAAACGTCATTGTCATCCTCAACTCTCTCTTGGCGCGATTGTGGAAGGCCAGACCTGCTGCGTGTGCCATGACAGGGAGTACATCCTTCATCCCGGGGATCTGATTGTGATCCCGGCTTATGCGCCGCACAGCTGCAACCCCATCGCCGGGCAAGCGCGCAGCTACCATATGCTCTATATCGACACCGATCGTCTTCTGGCGCTCCAGGTGATCCGTAACGCTACGTTCTTCAAGCACTTCCTTGATATTGTTGAGACAATGTCGCCTGCATCCGTGGACAGGCTGCTTTCTGCCCTTCCCCACCGTGCGGATAACCCTGATGCGCTGCGTTCAACCAGCCAGCATATTCAGCAGGCACTTCTTGCCGATCTGGCTGCACCGCCTTCGCTTGATGAACTTGCTCAACGCTTCTCGCTACGCAAGGAGACGCTGATTCGTACCTTCCGGCAGGACACCGGGCTGACGCCAGCCAGCTTCCTTAATATCTCCCGCGTGGAATACGCCAAAGCACGGCTGCGCGCCGGGGATGATATTGCCGACGTAAGCTACCAGAGTGGGTTTGCCGATCAGAGCCATTTCCATAAGACCTTCGTTCGCTATAGCGCCGCTACGCCGCGCCAGTACGCCACAGGACGATCAATATCAGACAATAATCAGGATACGTAACACCGTAAGGTGATCTCAGTTACGGCTATGAGGTCACTATGGAACTGTTCTTCCCTTCCGCTTTTCTCGCCCTGGCGCTGGCGCATTTTGTTGCGCTGTTAAGCCCGGGTCCGGATTTCTTCTTGCTTGTGGGCTACGCGGCGCGCTACCGACTGCGCGGCAGCGCCGGGCTGTGCCTCGGCATCGCCGCGGGTAATGCGCTCTATATTGTTCTGGTGATTGTCGGCTGGAGCGCCCTGCGCCAGTTTACGTGGCTGTTTACGCTAATCGAACTGTCCGGGGCGCTGTACCTGCTGTGGATTGGCTCGCACCTGGTGCGCAGCCGACCGCAGACGCTGGCGCTGAATGAAACTCATCAGCGGCTTCCCGCATTGCGTAAGCAAATCCTGCTGGGGCTCGGCTCGGCACTGCTTAATCCGAAGAACGCGCTGTTCTATCTGGCGCTGATGACGGCGTTACTGGGGCCAGACGTCACGCTGCTTCAGCAGGCAACCTGCGGCGTCTGGATGGTGATGGTGGTGCTGGTGTGGGATCTGGCGCTGGTATCGCTTATAGGGTTGCGAGCGGTGCAACAGAAGCTCAGCCGTACGCTCTGGTGGATTGAACGCACGGCGGGCGTGGTGCTAATGGGGTTTGGTGGGTGGGTGCTGTGGCGGGGGCTATGAAAGAATTTTACCAGCCGTTTTCTATGCCCCTAACCGATAATCCCAGTCATCCGAATGAATAACATTACCGTCACGGTAATGCCAGGTAATCTTTTCATAACGAAGCAAAACGAGTTCAAGGTGCCCCTGTTTTTCATGATAACTATCTTTCACATCATGCATCAATGAAAACACCGTGACGACCTTCACCGCTTCCAGCGTTATCGTGAAATAGATTTCTTCCTGTCCGGCATCATTGATTCTGTACAGGTCGATAGTCGCTTTCCTGAGCGTACCGCCAGTGCTAAGTGCTTTATAAAGAAACACACTGGAGCCATCAATTTCCTTTTCAATGAGAAAGGGGCGATGCTGGCGTTTGCTCAACACTCTGCCATTATGCAGGTCAGAGTTATAGCTCACATTATGATAGAGTCCTAAAACCTCAATCTGGCTTTCACGGTCTTTGACTATCACGCTGCCTTTTATGCTATTACCCGCATCGTCAGTTAATGACATATACCCCGGGATGGCCATTTAAATATCCTTATCGAATGGAACAGAGTGTTCAACGGTCGCGATCATAACAGCGAGGCATCTTTTACCCTGCGGACTTTTAATCTTAAACATCGCCCTGATTGAATCGACAAATAGCTTATTACTCTCTGCTTCTGTTTCTGGATAATGGGCAAAAGCACAGACCTGTTCAACAGTGAGTAACGGTTTATTGTCTTTTAAGATTGCCAAAACGCCAGCGGGATTAAGCGTGATGGCTTCAGAAAGCGCTGCTTTTAAATCTTCAGCCGAACTGGCGTCCACGCCCGGTTCAAGAGCACTCGCGACAGCTAACCATTCCTGGTTTCCTTTACGAATCCCAGGAATGACATGATTCCACCATTCCGACTCTCCGCTATCATTAGCATACAATTCTGCTACAACATGCCTGGCCCCTTTTTCGTTTATCATCTGCAACAGTTGCTCAGGAGTGTGACTTTTGGCAAATAAGGCCCCCGGGAAGCACAATAATAACGCAATAATATATTTCATCATCGTACCACCAGTATTGTGTCACCTGAATCATAAATCATATGCCGTTTGTCCTGCCCGTTCATAATGATGCAACCTGCCGATGCTGAACCTGGTGGTTGACCTTTTTTATCCCCATGAATTTGGAAATGATCTCGACCAAAAGTATTGGTCCCCGCTATAGGTTCAAGAATAATTGCCTCTGCGCTTTTGTGATTGTTCCACCCGGCAATAAAGTAAACACCTCGTGGAATGGGACCTTTATTTCGTTGCTGTTCACATTCAGGCTTATCTTTCGACTCACCAGCACCGTTATAGCAACTGGCGACGAACTCGCCATTATGACTCAGTACTCCCGTCGTAACTTTATATTCCCATGTCATTAAACGTGCTCCTTTATCTAAATAATCACTTATTTTATGAGCACCGATAAAGTTAAAGTCACAACCGCCATCACAAAACTGAACGCTAAGACTGAATAAGCACGAAAAATTTAGAAAAGATAATAATGAATAAATTTATCCCATATATTTTTTCGATAATAAATAGTGCGGTGCGCAGGTCTGTTTTGCCCTGCTCTTACACCACCTTTGCATTTTGCGTGAACTTACCTCTATCCTTAACCCATGGAAAAAATAGCTGAACTCAAACGCGCTAAGCTTCTCGCGCTGTCGCTGCTGCTGATTGCCGCCGCGGCGTTTATCATCACCCTGTTCCTGCCGCAGACTTTCTGGGTGCGCGGGGTAAAGGCGATTGCCGAGGCGGCGATGGTCGGCGCACTGGCGGACTGGTTCGCCGTCGTTGCGCTGTTTCGCCGGGTCCCCATTCCGTTTATCGCGCGCCATACGGCGATTATCCCGCGCAATAAAGACCGTATCGGCGACAATCTTGGCCAGTTTGTGCAGGAGAAGTTTCTGGATACCCAGTCCCTGGTCGCGTTAATCCGCCGCTATGAACCCGCGCACATGATCGGTGCCTGGTTCAGCAAGCCCGACAACGCCCAGCGCGTCGGCCTGCATCTGATGCAGGTGATGAGCGGGTTCCTTGAGTTGACCGACGACGGGCGCATTCAGCGGATGCTCAAACGCGCGGTGCATAAGGCCATCGATAAGGTCGATTTCACCGAAACCAGCGCCGTGATGCTGGAGAGCATGACCAAAAACAACCGCCACCAGGTGCTGCTCGATGCCATCATCAACCGCCTGATTACCTTGATTCAGCGCGACAGCACGCGGGAATTTATCTCTGACCAGATCGTCCACTGGCTGAAGACCGAGCATCCCCGCAAAGCGATGGTATTGCCCACCGAGTGGCTGGGCGATCAGAGTGCAGAGATGGTATCGAATGCGGTGAACACGTTGCTGGACGATATCAGCCACGACCGCACGCACCAGATCCGTCAGGCGTTCGACCGGGCCACGCTGAAGCTTATCGACAACCTGAAAAACGATCCGGAAATGGCGGCGAAAGCCGACAACATCAAGCATTACCTGAAAAATGACGAGGCGTTTAACCGCTATCTGGGGGAAATGTGGGCCGATCTGCGCCAGTGGCTTAAGGCGGATATGCAAAGTGAAGACTCGCGCGTGAAGCAGCGCATCGCCAACGCCGGGCTGTGGTTTGGCGAAACGCTGACAAACGATGCCAGCCTGCGGGCGTCGCTGAACGAGCATCTGGAGCAGGCCGCGCATCGCGTCGCGCCGGATTTCGCCGCGTTCCTGACCCGTCACATCAGCGACACGGTGAAAAGCTGGGATGCTAAAGACATGTCCCGCCAGATCGAGCTGAATATCGGCAAAGATCTGCAGTTTATCCGCGTCAACGGTACGCTGGTGGGCGGGACGATTGGCCTGATCCTGTTTTTACTCTCGCAAATCCCGATGATTATCCATTGAGCGTCCTGAAAATCAGTTCACGCATCCTGCTTACGACTGCATCAGCCGGGATGGTTCTCTGATGCAGCACAATCCCCAGCTCTCCTGCGTCTGGCAGCAAGTGGCTGACGACATGTAACGTCTCGGGCAGGCCAATACGCGTGCGAAGCGTCACCCCGAGCCCCGCACTGACTCCCGCCCAGAGTCCGCTCAGGCTATGGCTGGTAAAGGCAATACGCCAGGGAATACCTGCCGAATCCAGCGCCGCGATGGCCCGGCTCCTCAACTGGCAGGGCGCATCAAACATCACCAGCGGCAGCGGCTCACCCCGGTGCAAATACCCCTCAATATCGTCACGGGACCGACAAATCCATTTAAGCGTTTCGCTGCGCAAATAGTCGCCCTCTCGCCCTTCCTGCCAGACCAGCGCAAGATCGAGTTCGTTTGCCGCCACGCCGCGCAGCAACGCCTGGTTACGTTCGATGCGTGCGGTCAGCCGGAGCTCAGGGTGCTGTCTGTTAAAATTGCCGAGTACCTGCGGCATCACGGACTCGCCAAAATCCTCCTGCATGCCCAGCCGCACTTCGCCCCGCAACTGCTCTCCTTTAATCGCCCGGAGCGCTTCATCATTTATCGCCAGCATGCGTCTGGCATAGCTCAGCAAAATCTCACCCTCCAGGGTCAATGCCAGCGTACGCCCTTTCTTCACGGTAAGCGCGACACCGCACTGCTGTTCCAGCTTTTTTAGCTGGGCGCTAACCGCAGAGGTAGATCGGCACAGCCGGTTCGCCGCCTCGGCAAAACTGGATGACTGAAAGCCCTCCACAAAGCTGCGCAGCGCGTCCAGGTCTAATGCCGAAGGTTGTCTATCCATATCATCCTCATTTTCGGGACATTAAATCAAAAAAATTGCGATTTTCTTTATGTTGGCATCCTGAGAGAGTGATTTCCAGACAACAGGAGAACAAAATGAGCACAACACTGAATCGCGACACCCTTACGCAGGTCTCCCCTAAACTGGCGGAACTTAGCCAGCAGGTGCTTTTTGACGATATCTGGCGACGCCCTCAGCTGGCCCCGCGGGAGCGGAGCTTGATCACCCTTGCGGCGCTGGCGGCACTTGGGCGCACCGCGCAGATCCCCTGGCATATCGACTTCGCCCGGCAAAATGGCGTCACTGACGAAGAGATCGCCGAGTCGTTCACCCATCTGGCGTTTTACGCAGGGTGGCCAGCCGCGGTCAGCGCCCTGACCTGCCTGGCAGAGGAGCCACAATAATGCCGTTTGTTCGTATCATGACGGGTGTCCGCTATAGCGAGATGCAGAAAACACAGATCTCGGACATTTTGCACCAGACGCTGACGGAGACCTTCGCCGTTCCCGAGCAGGACAGGTTTCATTTTTTTGAATGTTTCGCGGCCGGGGATCGGTACATAGACCAGCACTATCTCAGCACGGGCAGAACGGAGGGGGCGATTTTATTTAATATTGTTGCCGGTAAGCCGAGGAGTGAAGAACAGAAAGCGGCGCTGTACCGCCAGCTGGCTGCGGAATTGCAACAGAAGATGGCGATTGACGGCGGGGACGTGATGGTCGTTATTCAGTTTACGGCCGCTGAAGACTGGAGCTTCAGCGGCGGCAAAGGCTATCAACGCTGAATGACGTAGCGTGTGGCGGCAAAACGATTCAGGATTAAATGCACCAGAAAGACCATCGTCAGCGTCGCCACCAGCGAAAACGTGACGGAGGTGATGCGATAAAGATCGCTGAACACCAGGTCGCTGTCAGGGTGCATGTTCTGCCCGAACATAATGCCGATGGTGGTAATACTTGAAAATCCTACGCCTGCGCCCACTTTCTCCATCACATGCAGACGTGCGCCAAACGCCAGCCCAAGGCCAATCAGCGGCATCATGAGCAGCATATGGCTACTGTGGTCGTAGAGGATGAGCTGGACAACCAGGATATAAAGACAGCCCAATACCACGCCGACCACGCGCCAGATGGAGCTCATCACCGCGCCACGATAGTGCATCGGGAACAGGATCAAAATCCCGGCCATCAGCGCCGAGAGGGAATCGCTTAAGTCACTGATTTGAAAAACGACGAAAATCAGCGTCGCGACGGTGCCGGAGAGCAGCGACTCATGGCGCACGCGGGCATCGTCTTTCTCAATCAATGGCGGCGGCTTGCGGGGTTCCACGTCCGGCAGGAGATAGTTCATCAGCGCGCTCAGGCACACCGCCATCACGCTCGCTTCGATGTTGGAAAACAGCAGCGTGTGCCAGTTGGTGGTGGGGTAGCTCATAAAATTGAGCATCACGCTCTGGCACACCACGCCCATCGACCCGAACAGGAACAGCGGCCCTTTGCTCATAAAGCGAAAACGCATGACGTACAGGGCAAACACCACCAGCGTCATGATGACCGGCCATTGCGACAGATAGCCGATGATAATCACCATTTCAACGCAGTTCAGCGATGCACTGAAGATAAACTGCTTCGCCACATGGCGGTTGAAGACCGGCACCAGCGAGAGCAGCATGATCGGGTAGACCACAAAAAACACGCCGTAGCTGGTGTTGTAGAAACTGGAAATGCTCAGCGCAATCATCCCTGCAAAGACGATGCGCAAAGTCTGGCGAAAGTCGTTTGCCGTGTAGACGATGTTACCGTGCGGGGTAAACACCCGCGCCAGCGTATTAATAGACATAATGCAGCAGGCTCACCAGATGGATCTGCATCCCGGAGAAGAAGCGCGCAAACGGCCCTTCACTGTTATAGAGCTGGACAGTCGCCCGCGCGCCGGTCGGCAGTGGCTTCGGCAGCGCCTCGTCCAGCATGACGTGAATGCGCATGCGCTGGGCGTCACGCACCCAGCGGTTCGAGGTTTCCGGCTCGGAGAGCTGGCCGTTCACCGCCTCCTGACCCGCGAGGATCCCCGCGTCGCTGCTGGTCACGTGGGCGCGGAAGACGCGTCCCGGAAAGGCGTCAAACACCACCGCGGCATCGGTGCCCTGATGGGTATGGCGCAGGCTTTTCTCGCGGAAATCGGCCACGATGTCGGTCTGGTTGTTCACCAGCGCCAGCGCCGCTGCGCCTGAGGAGGCATAAAAACCGGGGCTTAACTGCAGGTTACTGACCGTGCCGTCTGCCTGAGCATACACCTTCGTCCAGCCGAGATTCAGCTCCGCCTCATCCAGCGCGTTGCGGTATTTTTGCAGCGTGACGTTGCGGTGTTCATCCCGCTCGCCGCGCTGAATACGCAGGTTCCGGATATTAGCCTGAATCGTGCTGACGGACTGCTCGCTGCTCTGCCAGGTGGTCCGGACTTTATCCAGATCCGCCTGCGAGACGTTCTGTAACGTGCTCAGCTTCTGATAACGTTCGAAGGTCACTTTATCGTTACGCGCGGTCAGCACGGCGGTTTTCAGGCTGGCCTGCGCGGCGGCGATCTGCGCGTCCAGCTGCTGGTTGGAAAGACGAGCCTGCTCCAGCGCGATTTGCGCCGCTTCCACTTTATTGCGAAACGGCGTGTCGTCGAGTTCAAACAGCAGATCGCCCCGCTTCACCTGGCTGTTGTTGTGCACATGCACGGCCGCCACATAGCCGGAGACACGCGGAGAAACCGGCGTCACCACGCGCATCACGGTGGAGTCCGGCGTCAGCGGGATCCAGATATCCGCGACGACAAAATAGATAAACATCAGCAGGAAAGAGGCAATACTCACCCTTACCCAGCGGGCAAACTTTTGTTCAGGGGTCATTATTTTTCGGTCTTGTTGTCTTCTTCGCGGATTGTCCGCAAATTACAGGCGATTTGATTCAGGGTGGCGCTGAAGATCTCGATATGTTCCGGCGCGATATTTTGCGATACCCGCGCCTGATAGGTCTCAATCACCTGAGTAAGCCTTTTTAAGATGGCTTTTCCCTCAGGCGTCAGCGTCAGAAGCCGGATGCGCTTGTCATAAGGCGATGTGGTGCGCAGCAGGTAACCCTGTTTTTCCAGCTGTGTGAGCGTGCGCATCAGCGGCGGCAGTTCAATGCCCTGCACCTCCGCCAGCTCACTCATTGAGACGTTATCCCCAAGTTGAAAAAGCTGCATCATCACCGTCCAGCTCGACTGGGTTAACCCGGTATCGAGAATGGCATCGTCGATCACCGCACGCCACTGACGCACGATCATCGCCATCCGCATACCCATCGGCCTGCGGCTAAACAGTTCTTCTTCACTCATAGGGAGTCCCTCTCGTCACACGCAGTCAAGATAATAGTTATCAGGGTAAGTATCAAGAAACGAGGGACGAAAGCGCAGGAATTGCGAAAACGACGTTCTCCCTCTCCCTGTGGGAGAGGGCCGCGGTGAGGGCATCAGCCCGCAGCGGAATTTAACGGCTAAAGCTAAAATGTCGGGTAATGGCACTTTTCCCCGACGCCGTCACCACCACCTCCCTGTACCCCATCACCCGCTGGATCCAGCCTTTACTCTCCAGATAAGTGAGCAGCGCCGTACCCGCTTCTCCCCCCAGATGAAACCGTCGCTCGCTCCAGTCGAGGCAGGCGCAGCAGGCCTTGCGACGGGGATGAGCATTTAATGGAATGCCGAGTTTCAGAAACTGCTCACGGCCATACAGGGTGAGCGCGGAACCGTCATCCTCCAGCCAGCCTTCCGCCTGCATAAAATCATAGATCTGAACCGCCACCGTTCCGGCAAGGTGGTTATAGCAGGTGCGGGCTTCACGCAGGGCTTTTGGCGCAGACGTTTCCGGCGGCGTAATGCGGCTCCAGGAGAGCCCCATCATCTGCTCGACCAGCGCCGCGACGTCGTGCCCGGCAAGGCGATAATAGCGGTGCCGCCCTTGCGATAAACACGTAATCAACTTTCCCTCCACCAGCCGGGCGAGATGCCCGCTGGCGGTCGACGGCGCAACATCTGCCGCAGTGCTGAGTTCGGTAGCGGTCCACGCCCGCCCGTCCATCAGCGCGCAGAGCATCTTCACGCGCGAGGGATCGGCCATTGCCGCCGCCACCGCCGCAATGGCCTGTTCCAGTGCCGCGCTGTTCTCAGGAGGCTGGTTCGTTTTTAACATGGGGCGCCCAGGGTTCGGTGATCTCTGCGGCCAGCTTATCATCATCCGTCAGCAGAATAAGGTGATTCGCATGGTCGCTGTACTGGGTAAGAATAGACACACCGCGTGCCGCCAGCACCGCCGCGATGTCACCTAACTCGCCTGGCCGCTCCTGCCTGAGTTTTCTGATAACCGGCTTGCGCACCGCCTGAACGGTAAATCCGGCCTCCATCAGCACGCGGCAGGCTTTTTCTCCGTCCTCCACCAGGAAATGGGCATCGGTACCAAATACGCCGCCCCCCTCCAGCCCCACGCCGTGACGGCCTAACAGTTGCCCAAAGCGCGCCAGCTCGCCGGGCCTGTCGCTGAAAATCACGTGAACGTCATACATTCGCATGCCCTCCGTTTTCGGAACTGTATTCCCGCACGACCTGTGCCACGCGAATGCGATAGTACGCAAAAATGGATCCCCGCCCTTCGGCCTGCGCCGCCTGGTGAAAGACGTTTTGCTTCCAGCTGCGGATGGCCTCTTCATCCCGCCACCAGGAAAGGGACAGGATTTTGCCGTCGGTGGTCAAACTCTGAAAGCGCTCGATATCAATAAAACCATCAATGTCGGCCAGCAAAGGTTTGAGTTCGGCGGCGAGTTGCAGGTAGCGGGCCTGATGATGAGGCTCCGCTTTGGCTTCGAAAAGGACTGCGATCATAAGTGTCTCTCCGTTGTGATAGTGAGGAGAGAATGCAGAGAAAATTAACTTCATACTTCGGCGACTGACGAAGTGTTTTTGCCGGATGGCGCTGCGCTTATCCGGCCTACGAGCACCTGTAGGCCCGGTAAGCGCAGCGCCACCGGGCAGGTTTTAGCCCAGGATCGACCTCGGCTCCATAAACGCCCGAATCCCCCACTCACCCATCTCGCGCCCCACGCCGGAGTGCTTAAACCCGCCAAACGGCGCTTTCGGCTCATGGGCAAGCGTATTCACCAGCACGCGCCCGGAGACAATCTGCTGCGCCACGCGGCGGGCGCGGTCCACATCCTCACCCAGCACCATCGCGCTCAGGCCGTACTCGGTATCATTGGCAATCGCGATAGCCTCCGCTTCGTCCTGATAGGGAATGATGCACAGCACCGGGCCAAAAATCTCGTCGCGGGCAATCACCATGTCATTATTCACGTCAGCAAACAGCGTCGGGCGTACAAACCAGCCGTCCTGCTTCCCCGCTGGCCGCCCTTCGCCTCCTGCCAGCAGCCGTGCGCCCCCGTCGAGCCCCTGACGAATATACCCCTGCACCCGCAGCCACTGCTTCTCGCTGACCATCGGGCCGACGTCCGTGGCACTGTCGCGCGGGTCACCGGATTTCACCGCCGCCACGGCCTGCGCCAGCGCGGTTTCGATTTCCGTTTTACGCGACTGCGGCACCAGAATGCGCGTTCCCGCCACGCACGCCTGCCCGCTGTTCATAAACCCGGCCTGAATCACCAGCGGGATCGCCTGCGCTAAGTCCACATCATCCAGCAGGATCGTCGGCGATTTACCGCCCAGCTCCAGCGTCACGCGCTTAAAGCTTTCCGCCGCGTTACGCAGAATGGCCTTGCCGGTATTCGTCGAGCCGGTAAACGAGATTTTCGCCACGTCCGGATGGCGGCTGATGGTGTCCCCGACGATGTCACCGCGCCCGGTGACAATGTTAAACACGCCCGGCGGCAAAGCAGCATCGCGCAACGCTTCGGTGACAATCCGGGTTTGCAGGGCGCTCATTTCGCTCGGCTTAATCACTGCCGTACAGCCTGCCGCCAGCGCGACCGCCAGCTTGCCGCAGATAAAACCCGCGTCGCTGTTCCACGGCGTGATCAGCCCGGCCACGCCAAGGGGCGTCATCTGTACCGTCGCGGCCCCCGCGGTTGTCTCGAACTCAAACGCCTCCAGCGCCTCAATGGCCTGGGCAATCACCTCCGCCGGATAGCGGGCCATCCAGGCGGAACGCGAGGCGGGCGCACCATACTCTTCAACGATCGCTTCCAGCAGATCGTCGTGGCGAGCGACCACGGCGGCGTGCATGCGTTTTAGCGCCGCGATGCGTTCCGGCTTTGTGGTCTTTGACCACGCAGGAAACGCTGCCTTCGCCGCCGCGATGGCGCGCCCGGCGTCAACCTCATCCGCCAGACGAACCTGACCAATAACCTGCGCCGTCGCCGGGTTATACAAATCAAACCATTCGGTGCCGTGCGGGGTAACAAACTCGCCGTTAATAAAAATCTGTTCGATCTGGTGCATATAAACCTCCTCAGGCTGTGTGAGCACAGTCTGGCACGGCTTCTCCGTTGCGATAATCCACGCTATGCTGCAAGGGTTGTTTCGATTTTCAGGATAATCTATGCATCGTTCAGGTCTGACAGAGCTGGAAGTGGTGATGGCCGTGGTGCGGCGCGGCAGTTTTCGCGGCGCGGCGCAGGAGCTCGGAATGTCCGCGACGGCGGTGAGCAATGCCATTGCCGGCCTGGAGAGCCGCCTTGAGACTCGCCTCTTTAACCGCACCACCCGCAGCGTGGCGCTTACGGACGCCGGGCAGCGCTACGTGGCGCGCGTGGGGCCGGCCTTGCAGGAAATCCGCCTCGCGGGTGAGGAGATCCACAGCGACACCGGGGAACCTGCCGGAACGCTGCGTCTGAACGTGCCGAACCATATCGGCTCGCTTTTTCTCGACCAACTGCTGATCGACTTTATGATCCGCTACCCGAAAATGCGCGTGGAGATCGTCAGTGAAGCACGCATGATCGACATCGTCGCCGAGGGTTACGACGCGGGGATCCGCCTCGAAGAGTCCATCCCGCAGGACATGATCGCCGTACCGCTGACAGGGGAGATCCGCCAGCTCGTCACCGCCACGCCAGATTACTTCGCACGTCACGGCATTCCGCAAACGCCGGACGATCTGCTGCAACATCAGGGGATCGGCATGCGTATGGCTCACGGCGGGATCTACCGCTGGGAGCTGGCCCGTCGGGGGGAAACGTACGCGCTTGCCGTGCCGCCGCGCTTTGCGACGTCCGATCTTTTCGCCTCGATCCGCGCCGTAAAAGCGGGGTTAGGCGTGGGATTTTTGCCGGAACTCTATATCCAGGAAGAGCTTGAGAGCGGGGAACTGGTGAGCGTGCTAAACGACTGGACGCAGCCGTTTGCCGGGCTGCGCCTTTACTATCCTGGTCATCGCCACGTCCCGCCAGGGTTACGGGCGCTGGTAGCGATGATCCGCGAGCGCGGCATTATTCCAGGTTAGCTTTATTCAACCCGTAAGCCGCATCCAGCGAGCCTGGCGCCATGCGGGAGGTAATTCCCAGACGGTTCCAGGCGTTAATCGCCACGATGGCGAAGTTCAGCTCTGAAATCTCAACGTCCGAGAAGTGCTCCGCCACGCTGCGGTACAGGGCATCGCTCACGCCATGCACGCCAATCTGCGTCAGCGCTTCGGTAAAGGCCAGCGCGGCTTTTTCGCGGGCGCTGAACAGCGGGGATTCACGCCAGGCTGCCAGATGGTACAGGCGCAGCTCGCGTTCGCCGGCAATTTTGGCCTCTTTCGAATGCATATCCAGACAGAAGGTACAGCCGTTCAGCTGCGACACTCGAATGTCGATCAGGTGCTTCAGCGCCGGGTCGATGGAGGTTTTCGCCACCTCCATGCTCAGGGCAGACAGTGCGTTAGCGAGGGCAGGTGTAACTTTATGGTGGTTGACGCGAGTGCTCATGGTCTTTCCTCTTTTTTTGTGCGGCATCGGTGATGCGATGAGGCAAATCTACGCCGTTCATGACATAGTAAAAAGACACAAAAAGCGTGAAATGAGGTAGGACATGAAGCCGGGCTATCACGAGATCTACTCCCGCTATCGCGACAACATTACGCGCGGCGTGCTCAAGCCGGGCGACAAAGTGCCCGCCATCCGCGTGCTGGCCGAAGAGCTGAAGGTGGCGCGTAAAACGGTCGAAACGGCGTATGCCATTCTGACGGGCGAAGGGTATCTGGTCAGCCAGGGCTCGCGCGGCACGCGGGTCAACCCGGACTTACTGTTGCCGGAGCGTCCTGCCCCGACGGAACAGCCTACCGGTACGCTTCCGGCATCGCTTATCAGCCAGCGCGAGCAGGCAGGGTTTCTGCGCCCTGGCATCCCATCCCTCGACAGCTTTCCGTACAAAAAATGGCTGCTGCTGGCAGGCCAGGCGACGCGCGCCATGCGTCAGGAGGAGATGCTTAACCCGCCCGTTCTGGGCTGGTACCTGCTGCGCCAGGCCATCGCCAGCTATCTCAATATCTCGCGTGGCTTGTCCTGCACCGCCGGGCAGGTGCTCATCACCAGCGGCTACAGCGGCAGCCTGCGCCTGATCCTCGACACGCTCGCCAGCCGCAGCGACAAGGTGGTGTTCGAAGATCCGGGTTATTTTATGGGCCAGCAGCTCCTGAAGCGGATCGTGCCGCGTCTGCACACGGTGCCGGTCGATCGCTGCGGCATGGACACGGAATACCTCCTCCGCCACCATCGCGACGCCCGTTTTGCCCTCGTCACCCCGTCGCACCAGAGCCCGCTGGCGGTGACGCTCTCCCTGCCGCGTAAACAGCAGCTGCTCGACTGGGCCAGCCAGAACGAGGCGTGGATCATCGAAGACGATTACGATGGCGAGTTTCATTACACCCGCAAGGTGTTGCCGTCGCTGAAAAGCCTCGACCAGCACGACCGGGTAATTTTTATGGGCACCTTCAGCAAAACCATCATGCCGTCGCTGCGCATGGGATACGTGGTGATGCCCGCCAGCACCGTCGGGGCGTTTACCGACTGCGCGGATATCACCACCAGCGGCCAGCCGGTGCTGACGCAAAAGATCCTCACCGCATTTCTCAACGAAGGCCATTTTTTCCGTCACCTGAAAAAGATGCGCGCGCTGTATCAGACCCGCCGCGACTGGATGATTGCCGCCCTGCGCGAGGTGTATGGCGATCTGTTTTTCACCGAGCAGAACGACGGCGGGATGCATATCGTGGCGTTTCTGACCAAAGGAAGTTGTGACCGGGAAGTGGCGCGCTGCTGGCAGGAACAGCAGCTGCAGGTTAACGCGCTCTCCGAGTGGTACCGCGGGTCGGGAAAACGCTACGGGCTGGTGATGGGCTACAACAACGTGCGGACATACCAGGAGGCGGTGGCGTTGCTGGAAAGGCCGAAACGGCAGACGCTTGCGCTGTTGAGTTGAACATCGCCGGGTGGCGGCTGCGCCCGACCCGGCCTACGGTTTAAATGTCATTGCGGGATAAACCCACATCTTTGAGCTGCTCATCGCTCATCTGGCTCAGGATGCGGCGGGTACGGTTGATGCGATACCAGTTACGCAGCGTTTTCACGATCCAGACAAACGCGATAAACGGTCTTTTAGAACGGTTCTCGAAAAATTCCATGATGCTCTCCTCACTGTGCCAGTGGGGTTATCATCCTGGAAATCCGCCTGTGCAATACAGATGCAAAAACACCTTTTGTTTACCATACAGATCCGCTAAAACGGTATCTGCATGGCATTTTTTACGGCAATCTGTACTGGTTTTACAATCTGTATGGTGAAAACAAAGGATACAGCATGACGCGCTATCAACATCTGGCCAATCTTTTGGCAGAACGCATTGAACAAGGGCTGTATCGCAGCGGCGAACGTCTGCCGTCGGTGCGCACGCTGAGCCAGGAGCACGGCGTGAGCATCAGCACCATACAGCAGGCTTATCAAATCCTTGAAAACCTCCAGCTGATTACGCCCCAGCCGCGCTCCGGCTATTTTGTTTCGCAGCGTAAAGCCCAGCCGCCCGTCCCGGCGATGACGCGCCCGGTGCAGCGCCCCGTGGACGTCACCCAGTGGGATGAGGTGATGATGCTGCTGGACGCCCGCGCTGACAAAGAGATGATCTCGTTTGGCGGCGGTTCGCCGGACATTAACCAGCCGAGCCTGAAGCCCCTGTGGCGCGAGATGAGCCGCATCGCGCAGCATAATCCGGGTGAGATGCTGAGCTATGACGTGCTCGACGGGCGCCTGGAGCTGCGCGAGCAGATCGCCCGCCTGATGCTGGACGGCGGCTCCACCGTGGCAGCGAACGAGATTGTCATCACCAACGGCTGCCACGGCGCGCTGTCGATTGCCCTGCTCTCGGTGTGTCAACCGGGGGATATCGTGGCGGTGGAGTCGCCGTCGTTTCACGGCACCATGCAGATGTTGCGCGGGTTTAACATCAAGGCGATTGAAATTCCCACCGACCCGGAAACCGGGATCAGCATTGAGGCGCTTGAGCTGGCGCTGGAGCAGTGGCCGATCAAAGCGGTGATCCTGGTGCCCAACTGCAATAACCCGCTCGGGTTTATCATGCCGGAAGCGCGGAAAAAGCAGGTCTTAGCCCTCGCCCAGCGGCACGACATTGTGATTGTTGAAGATGATATCTACGGCGAGCTGGCGGCGGAGTACCCGCGTCCGCGAACCATTCATTCGATGGATATCGACGGCCGGGTGATCCTCTGCAGCTCGTTTACCAAAACCGTGGCACCGGGTCTGCGCGTGGGCTGGATTGTGCCGGGACGCTATTACGACCGGGTGATGCACATGAAATACGCCGCGGGCGGGTTTAACGTACCGGGCACGCAGATGGCGGTGGCGGCGTTTATTCGCGACGGCCATTACCATCGCCACGTCCGCCGTATGCGCCAGATTTATCAGCAGAATATGGAAACCTATACCTGCTGGGTACGGCAGTATTTTCCGGCAGGGATTTGCGTGACCCGCCCGCAGGGCAGCTTCCTGCTGTGGGTTGAGCTGCCGGAGAAGGTGGATATGGTGTGCGTCAGCAAGCAGCTGTGTCGGCTGAAGATCCAGGCCGCAGCCGGGTCGCTGTTTTCCGCTTCAGGTAAGTACCGCAACTGCCTGCGCATCAACGTGGCGCTGCCGCCGACGGACAAAAATCGCGAGGCATTGAAGAAGATGGGTGAAGCGATTGTGATTGCGATGGAGGAGGGCTAGTGCGGCCTGATGCCCTCACCCCGACCCTCTCCCACGGGGAGAGGGAGAAAACCGTGCCGCACTACTCGTCGAAGTACCAGTACCCCTGGTTAATCAGCCCGGTGAGCTCTTCAACAAACGCCGGGTTTTTCAGCGCATCGCCCAGCTCGGCCTGGCCGAGTTCGGTGTAGCGGCACAGCGCATCCGCGGCCTTCGCATCCACCGTCTCAAGCTGTTCGCTGTTAACGAAGAAGCTGCCGTTAATATTCAGCACGCGCAGGCCGCTCAGGCGAGACAGCGTTTCGCCGCCCTGAAGCGCATCCAGCACCTCTTCCGGCACATACGGTGGCTCGGCGGCGGCAATATCCAGCTCGTGGCGCGGCGTCGAGACAAAGCTGCCGAACCATTTTGTGAAATCATCCGGCTTGCTGATCATCTCGATCATCATCTGACGAATGCGATCGAGCTCGTACTGCTCCACGCGGCCCGGGTGTTCACGACAGGTCAGATCCGGATCGCTATAGTGCTCGCCGCCCAGATCGTTTTCCAGCGCGTAATCGGCGAAGCTGCTGATAAGATCGCGACCGTTCGGCCCGCGGAAACCGACGGAATAGTTAAGCGCCGTTTCGTGGGTAAAGCCGTCGTGCGGGAATCCTGGTGGAATGTAGAGGATATCGCCCGGCGCAAGATCTTCGTCGATGATCGGCTCAAACGGATCGACATGCAGCAGTGCCGGATGCGGGCAGAACTGACGCATCGGCAGCTTGTCCCCCACGCGCCAGCGGCGGCTGCCCATCCCCTGAATGATAAACACATCGTACTGATCGATATGCGGACCCACGCCGCCGCCCGGCACGGAGAAGGAGATCATCAGATCGTCCAGTCGCCAGTCCGGCAGAACGCGGAACGGACGCACCAGTTCCGCCGCGGGCATATGCCAGTGGTTCACCGCCTGCGCCAGCAGCGACCAGCCCGTTTCGCCCAGATCGTCAAAGTGTTCAAACGGACCATTACTGGCCTGCCATTTGCCGTTAGCGTGGCTCACCAGACGACTGTCAACTTCCGGCTCCATCGCCAGACCTGCCAGCTCGTCCGGGGTAATCGGATCGACAAAATTCGGGAAGGCATTTTTCAGCACTACGGGTTGTTTTTGCCAGTATTTTTCGAGAAATTCCGGCCAGTTCAGGTTCAGTTGATACGCCATGGGTAGCACCAGTGAGAGGGGAAACAGGCGCGATTATAGGGGAGACGGTGGAGGGGGAACTTGTCATGGGTCAAACCAGCTCGCGTAGGTCGGGTAAGGCATAGCCGTCACCCGACGCAATACGGCGCTAAAACTTAGTCCAGCTTCAGTTCGTCATAGTGGGTAATCAGCTTGCCCACGATGCCGTAGTCCAGCGCTTCTGCCGGCGACATCCAGAAGTTGCGGTCGGTGTCTTTTTTCACTTTCTCCAGCGGCTGGCCGGTGGCGTCAGCGATCAGCTTGTTCACGCGATCCAGCATGCGGATGATCTCGCGCGCTTCGATCTCAATATCCGTTGCCTGACCGCGCACGCCGCCCAGCGGCTGGTGGATCATAAAGCGGGTATTAGGCAGGGAATAACGGTGCTCTTTTTTCGCCGCCAGGAAGATGGTAATCCCCGCGCTCGCCACCCAACCGGTACCGATGACGTGCACTTCCGGACGGATGAATTTGATAAAGTCGTGGATGGTGTCACCCGCTTCCACGTGGCCGCCCTGGCTGTTGATATACAGCTTGATCGGATCGTTGCTGACGCTTTGCAGCAGGATCATCTGGGTGATCACCTTCTGCGCCAGCTCCTGGTTGATCTCCCCGGAGATCACAATCGAACGGGATTCCAGCAGTTTTTGCTGCAGAGCGCCCGCGCCGTTTGACCCTTCCGCCTTATCCTTGTCGCTTTCTTTCAGTGTGTAGAGCATTGTTGTTTCCTCAGCTTGTCGCGCTCAAAACCAGAGTGTAGCCTGTTTTACGGGGTAAAGTCCTCAGAGACAGATCGCGAGAACGATGATGAAACGTGCGCAGGCAAACGGCACGCCAGTCGACAACCGTTCGCTATACTTCCTCTTCATACGGTTATCATATTGTTAAATGATAATGATATTTAATGTGTTAAGATGAAAGCCAGCAGAAACAGTCTCTTACGTGACGGGACGTGTATATTTTCTCGACAGTTAACTCAGCACCGGGGCAGTGAATGGAACACATTGTGTATGTGGTTGACGACGATGACGCGGTCAGGCAGTCCGTTCTCGGCCTGCTGGAATCAGCGGATTTAGACGCCATGGGGTTTTCATCAGCAGAGGCGTTTCTTCAGCACCGTTTTGAGGATCTGCCCTCGTGTGTGATCCTCGATATGCAAATGCCCGCCATTTCAGGTTTTGACGTAGCGGACGCCCTCAAGGACAGCGGGCGCGACATCCCGATTATTTTTCTCACCGGCCACGGCACTATCCCGATGTCGGTGCGCGCCATTAAAGGCGGCGCGTACGAATTTCTCACCAAGCCCGTTGAATCCACCGCGCTGATCGACGCCATTCAGTCTGCGCTTCAGCTGGCGGAAAACAACGCCGTGCGCAACAAAGAGCACTACGCCCTGAAGCAGCGCCACATGTCCCTTACGCCACGGGAACATGAGGTGTTAACACTGGCGATAAGCGGGATGCTGAACAAGCAAATTGCCGCCGAGCTTGGCGTCAGCGAGATCACGGTGAAAGTGCATCGCCGTCGCGTAATGGAAAAAATGCAGGTGCGCTCCGTGGCGGAGCTGGTCAGGGCCGTTGAGCGCCTGACCCACAGCCAGCCTTCGGATTAACTACTCCCCTGTCTGTCCGGCAAGCGGTAACACAAACGCAAACACCGTGCCGTGTGGCTCCCGGCGGCGCGCGCTCAGTTTTCCTCTGTGTCGCTCAATGATGCTGGCGCTGATGGTCAGCCCCATCCCCATTCCCTGCGCCTTGGTGGAATAGAACGAGTCAAAAATCTTCTCCAGCCGCTCGGGCTGAATGCCGCTGCCGGTATCGGCGATCTCGACGATAACGTTCCCGTCGGCGTTGACGGTGCTGAGGGTGATGATGCAGGGGCGATCGTTAACCTCCGCCATGGCCTCAACGGCGTTCATCACCAGATTCAGCAGCACCTGCTGGATCTGCACGCTGTCCCCGGTGATAAAGCTGTCACCGGCGTTTAACAGATAATCCACGCTGATGTGTCTCTGCTCCAGCTCGCTGCGGGAAAGGGTAATAATGTGGTGGATCAGATAGTGGAGATCGATACGCGCGAAGGTCGGATCCTGCTTGCGCGTCAGGGACTGAATGCTGCGGATGATCTCCCCCGCCCGGGCGCCTTCCGCGGCGATCTCCTCCAGCCCTTCCCGCACTTTATCCAGCCGGGCGGGTTCACGGTTAAGCCAGCGCAGGCTTGCCCCGGCGTTAGAGACGATCGACATCAGAGGCTGGTTGATCTCGTGGGCGATGGAAGAGGTTAACTGACCGACCGTGGTGGCACGCGACACCCGCGCCAGTTCCGCCTGCGCCACCCGCATGGCATCCTCCGCGGCGCGCTGACTGGTGATATCGGTAATGATGCCGTAATACTCGTTCACCTCACTACCCACGCCCACCGGATCGCCAATCCCGAGGATATAGCGCGTGGAACCGTCGGTACGCTTAATACGAAATTCCGCGCGCATAGAGAGCCCCTCGCGCACGCTCTGGGTGACGATGGCGCTGATGCGGGCGTAATCATCCTCATGGACGAAGGTCAAAAACTCCGCCATGGAGATCATCTTTTGCTGCTCGGGCAGGCCGAGAATACGGGCGTACTCTTCGGACATAAACATCAGATCCTGCTCCAGCTCCCAGCGCCAGCTCCCGGTGTGGCTGATCTGCTCACCCAGCATCAGCGAGTTCTGGCTGGCGCGCAGCTCTTTTTCCACGCGTCGGCGCTGGATGTTCTCCGCCAGCAGTTCGGCGTACAGCCGCGCCGTCTCCAGAGAGACCGCAGCCTGCGCCCCCAGCAGGCTCACCACGCGAGAGTGCTCGGCGGTGAAGACCTCCGGCATCAGGCGGTTTTCCAGATAGAGCACCCCCACCAGCCGCGCCTGTTTGAACATCGGAACGCACATCACGGCCGCCCCCGAGGTCACCAGGTAGGGATCCTGGCTGAAGGGATGGAACTCCTCCGGTTTACCGGTACGGATCTCCTGTCCGGTGCGGATCACCGCCGCCAGCACCGACAGCGGCATGTCGGTCGCTACCGGTACGTCCTTCAGGATCCGCACCCGCACGCCCTCGGTGCTGGTCCACGCGCTGGCTTCGATCTCCGGAATCAGGTTATCGCTCACGCGAAGCAGCAGGCCGCGCTGCGCCCCGGCACGTTCGAGCAGCAGCGTCATCAGGTTTTCGATAAGCCGCTCAAGGTTGATCTCTTCCGACAGGGCACGTGAGGCCTTGATCACGCTCTGCAGATCGCGGATCACTTCATTCTGGGCAAACGCCACCGTGTCATAGGCGCTGGCCTGTCCGGAGGCCAGCAGATGCGGGAAATCCTGCTCCAGCTGGCGCACCTTAGCCTGTGCCCCGGCACGGCCCCAGGCGGCAATGGCGCCGCGAAAATGCGCATCTGACGCGGTCGGGTAACCGCAGGACAGCGCAAAGCGACCCGCCAGCTCGTGCGCCAGGGCGTTAATCGGATTAAAGCCGCCCTCGCGTGACAGCCGGACCGCTTTCTCATACTGCTCAAGCGCAATGCTGTTCATGCCGTCCAGACGCACGATTTCGGCGTAAATCAGCGCTTCTTTATCCGCAAACGTCCCCGGATTAATGCGCGCCCAGAGGGCAATTTTGTCGTAGTGCGCGTGAATACTGCGTCGATGATTCGCCGAGAACGTCTCCGGCGTTAGCTGGCGGGAAAGCGCCAGGGCGCTGTAGAGATGGTAATCCAGCAGATGGATGTGGCCAGGCGCAGACCACGCGTACCAGCCCGCCATCTCAAGATCCGCCTGCGCATCGGCAAATTCGCCGCAGGTAAAGTGCGCCATACCGCGATAGAGCCAGTACCAGAACAGCATGGTCGACGTCTGTTCCGGAGCCTGCTCTGGCGAAGCAGGCAGCAGCGCCTCCGGCAGCACCTGCGAGGCGGTCCAGGTGCCGATCACCGGCGTGCGTAAAAACTCAACGTAGCCACGCTGAACCATCAAAATGGTCTCGACGTCCTGGAAGTGGGTTTTCCGCACAAAGGCCAGGCCGCGATCGATGCTGGTCAGCACCCCGTCGAGATGATCGCCCCGAGAGAGGAAGTTAATGGCCTGGTGGCAGGCCGCGAAGCAGGCCATCGTCATATCACCGTGGGTTACCGCCGCGGTGAAGCAGGCTTTTGCGCACTCAATGGTGAACGACAGCGGCTGAGTCCAGACGCTGAGCTGATCGAGCGGCAGCAGGGTTTTCGCTTCATACGCATCGTAGCCGTGGCGATTGACCAGCTCGCGGGCCAGCGTGCCGTACTGGAACCCAAGGCGATACTCGGCATAGCGGTGGCCGATCAACACGCCAAACCAGGCCATCGCCGTGGTGGAGGCGCCGGTGATGCCGTGGTCGAGGGTCAGGTGCATCATGCGGCAGAGCAGCAAAAAGTGCAGACGCGGACAGATGAAGCTGGCGCAAATGCTGGCGCTGTAGAGCAGGTTCATTACCGCTTCCGTTTCCGGATTTTCCATCCGCGAGAGCTGGGCATAGCGGCTTTGCGGCGCGTCGCCCGTGCGGTTACAGAAGTCTTTCCAGGCAGCATCGCAGTCGGCATCTTCCGGATGGCGGCCGATCTGAATACCAAAAATACCCAGCCAGCAGAGCGCCGCCTCCAGCGCCAGACGGCTATCCGACTGGCGAATATAGACTTCCACCAGCAGGTTGGCCGCCAGCGCTTTTTCGGTCAGCCCGCCGGGGCAGCCCAGGATCGCATCGCACAGCTCGCGGGTCCGCTCCAGATGGCCGAGCGCAAACTCGCAGCCCGCCTCTTCAATATCCAGCACAAAGTCTGACACCACACCGGCATTGCCCAGCGCTCTCGCCGTCTGGATGTAGCTCAGTGCCGAAAGATAATCGCCCGTGCGTTTCGCCCGGCGCGCGGCCAGCAGGCTCAGCTCGCGGAACATCTGCCGCTGCGGAGCGGGCTGAATGCTGTCCAGTGCGGCCGTAACATGGTGAACGGCGCGGAAAAGCAGTTCGTTTCCCGCAGCCTGCCGCGCGGCATCGGCTAGCAGGCTGGCGGTGGTCAGATGAAGGTGGCTTTTCTCATGCGGATCCAGCAGCGCGAAGGCGGCTTCCTGCACCCTGTCGTGGGTGAAGGCGTACTCTTTTTCCGTCAGCACGATGAGCTGCGCCATGACCGCCGGATGGAGCGCATAGCGCATTTCCGCTATCGACATGCCGACAACGCGGCATATCATCTCCATCTCGCCCTTGCCGCCGAGGCAGGCAAAACTCCCCAGCAGGCGACGCGTCTCGTCGGGCAACTCTTCGAGCTGCTCCAGCACCAGGGTGACGACGTTTTCGGTGTAATGCCGGGCGCGGATCGCCTGCAGATCGTAGTGCCACTTATCCTGATATTTGTTATGCACCACCAGCCCGTCATCGACAATGCGGCGGAAAAACTCATGCACAAAGAGCGGGTTGCCCCCGGTTTTTTCATGGATCAGCGTGGCGAGGTCAGACGTCGCCGTGCTGCGGGTTCGAAACAGCGTCGCCAGCCAGCGCGCTACCGCTTTCACGGACAGCGCCTGAGGGACAATTTCGCTCGCGTTTAGCGCCGCTTCCGGAAGACTCGTCAGCAGCGCTTGTAAAGTGGCATCGGATAACGAACAGATATCCCGGTGAGCAACAACCACCAGCAGCGGGATTGCCCCGCTGTTCACCAGCAGGTATTTGAGCGTATGCAGGCTGGCGGCGTCGCTCCACTGAAGATCGTCAAGCACCAGCACCAGCGGGCAGCCCTGAGAGGCAAAGGTTTTGACCAGCGCCAGCACCATATGGCTGAAGCGCGCCCGGGCATCAATGGAAAACGTATCCGGCGAGAAGCGCGGTTTGCTCTCAAGCAGCAGCCCCAGTTCAGGCACAAGACTGACAGCGAGCGCCTCGTGGCCCTCCAGGGCGCGCGAGAGACGGATTTTCCACTTCGCCACGTCGTCTGCGGGCAGCCCCAGCAGGTGCAACGTCAGGGTGCGAAACGCGGAACTTAGCACGCCGTAAGGCAGTGACGGCGAAAACTGGTCCACCTTGCCTACCGCCAGCAGCACCGTACGCTGCTGCAGCGTTTTAAGCGCCGTCGCGATGATCGAGGATTTCCCGATCCCTGACGGTCCGCCGATCGTCACCAGCTCTGGCACCCGGCTCTGCCCGACTCGCTCAAACGCGGCAATGACGTCATTCGCCTGCGGATGCGTCGCGAACAGGGAATCCGCCAGATGGATCGCCGGGGTGCGATCCTGCTGACCGGGAGTAAAGGGGGCGATCTCGCCCTCACCGGTCAACGTCGCCTGGCAGCGTCGCAGGTCGGCAATCAGCCCGTCCACCGTCTGATAGCGGTTATCAGGATGCTTTTCCAGCAGCTTGAGGAGGATGGTTGAGAGCATTCCCGGCACGTCCGGGCGTATCACGTCCGGGGCCAGCGGCTCCGAGGCAATATGGTAGTGCGCCCAGTTGGTCTGATCGTCCGCGCCCAGTTCAAACGGCAGGCGTCCGGTCAGAAGTTCATACAGCACCATGCCGAGGCTGTAGAGATCGCTGCGGCTGTCGACGGGGCGCCGGGTGCGGGTGGTATGTTCCGGCGACATCCAGGCGGGAGTACCGCCTGAAACGGTAAGACGGGTCTGCGAGAAGGCATCGGAAAAACGGCAGGAGAGACCAAAGCTGCCCAGACGGCAGGTGGCATCGTGATAAACAAAAATACTGCCGGGTTTGATATCGCCGTGGATCAGGTTTTGCAGATGCATCTGGCGCAGGGGGGCGCAGATCTGGATCGCCAGCTCGATAAAGCGCGCAATCCCGGAGATCGCCCTGCCCGCGCGTCGCGCCAGCAGCTCAAACGAAAACGGGGCGTAAACCAGCGCGAAACGCCCCCGATACTGGGTAGAGGCGACGGCGCGAATGGCCCAGCTGTCCTGGAGCACGTCGCGCAGCGCAAACTCGTTTTTCAGCAGCCGGGTGGCCCGCTCTTCCTCTTCGTCACTCACCGCGGTGGCAATGATGAAGGAGCCGCCGGAATGGGGATGACGTGCGTTCATCCAGGCGATGCCGCCCTCCTGCGCCAGCACGGTAAAAATCACATCCTCTTTAAGGACAAAAACCCGCCCCTGATGAAGATTTCCCTGGGCGGGCCAGAATGCAGGCTGCTCGTTTTCGTTCATCCGCGATCCTTATTGTCGGCGGGCCAGCTCCCGCTGAATATGATCCAGCAGAATATCGATGTTAATCGGCTTACGCAAAAATGCAGCGGCGCCCAGACTGAGGGCGTACCGCTGCATATTTTCATCAGCATGACCGGAGATAAAGAGTACAGGAGGAGGCGGTACGGCCAGCAGCCGCAGCTTGTCGAACAGCTCAAGGCCGCTCATGCCTCGCAGCTTGATATCGGTGATCACCAGCGCCGCGCCGGACAGCGCGAGAGGATGGCTCAGGAACCCCTCAGCCGAATCAAACGTATCGGTCGAATACCCTTCCGACTCCAGGAGATTACTCAACCCGCTGCGGACGGAACGTTCGTCATCAATGATGGCAATGCGCCACGGCAGCGTCATGCGGTCTTTCCTCTCACAAATCATTAAACGTCGCGCGTGTCCTTCGCGGGCGCCGGGGGCGCCGTGCCGCTGATTTTCGGTACGCATTCGTGACGAAACCAGGCGAGGGTCAGCGGTTCGCGACTCATTAAGCGCCGTCCCACCGGGATGAGCTGTTCCCCCACCAGCATGCCAAACAGGCCAAGCAGGGCGACAACCGGCGGTGCCGGCGAATGGACGTCGAGCAGAGCGTAAATTACCCCAGCTACCACGCCGCACACCAGCGAAATAATCCATGCTTTCATGACGATGCTCCTGTCTGCGGTGCTGCCGGAACGGTGACCTGAGCAGGCGCACTGTCGCGGGATAACAGATGCCGCGTCGCCTGTTCACCCGCCAGCATCCCCAGCAGGCCAATCAGCGCCAGCGCGGGCGGCGCGGGGGAGCGCACCTTCAGCACGGCATACATCAGGCCAATCATCACGCCTGCCGCAAGGGATATCAGCCCAGTACTCATTGTGAACTCCAGAGAAAAAAGCAGCGGCGAGCCGGATGAGGGACCAGCCCGCCGACAGGGCTTAGCGAGCCGGGACCGGCGCTAAGGTGCGGTGCTCGCTCTTCTGGCGAGACGGCGCTTTGTGCACCATGGTGTAGGCGTAATCGACGCCCATGCCGTACGCGCCGGAGTGCTCGCGCACGATATCCATTACCGCGGTGTAGGTCTCTTTACGCGCCCAGTCGCGCTGCCACTCCAGCATGACCTGCTGCCAGGTCACCGGGATCACGCCCGCCTGGATCATGCGCTGCATCGCGAAGTCATGGGCTTCTTTTGACGTGCCGCCGGAGGCATCCGCCACCATGTAAATTTCGTAATCGCCTTCAAGCATCGCGCACAGGGCAAAGCTGTTGTTGCACACTTCGGTCCACAGACCTGCTACCACGACTTTCTTCTTGCCGTTGGCCTTCAGCGCGTCACGCACTTTCTGGTCGTCCCAGGAGTTCATGGAGGTACGCTCCAGAATGTCCTGGCCCGGGAACACGTCCAGCAGTTCCGGATAAGTGTTACCGGAGAAGCTTTCGGTCTCTACGGTGGTGATGATGGTCGGGATATTGAAGACTTTCGCCGCTTTCGCCAGCGCCACGGTGTTATTTTTCAGCACCTGGCGGTCAATCGACTGCACGCCAAACGCCATCTGTGGCTGGTGATCGATAAAGATTATCTGACAGTTCGCAGGGGTTAACACTTCGAGCTTTGAAGAGGTCATAGCATTTTCCAGTGGTTAAGGGTGAAATCGCCGTGAGCGCACGGCGATAAAGTCACGCTCATCCTGCGGTTTATCGCCCCTGGGCGTAATTATCTCTTCGTATAGTTAACCTTAGGTATAGTTATACTTTGGTATACCTATCCTATTGTATAACTGGATCTTTGCCGAAACCGCTTCTCATAATCCTGACCATTCCCCTCTCAGTCAGGAGCAGTTATGGTTACCCTCGGTAAAGCCGATCTCATTCTGGTTAATGGCCAGTTTCATACCGTCGATCGCGAGAACCCCATCGCGGAAGCCGTTGCCGTGCGCGATGGAAAATTTCTGGAAGTGGGTACCGTCGCCGAGGTGATGCAACATCACTGCGACGGTACGAAAGTGGTCGATTTGAAAGGCCACACCGCCATCCCCGGGCTGAACGATTCGCACCTGCACCTCATTCGCGGCGGGCTGAACTACAACCTCGAGCTGCGCTGGGAAGGCGTGCCGTCGCTGGCCGATGCCCTGCGGATGCTGAAAGAGCAGGCTCTGCGCACGCCGTCGCCGCAGTGGGTACGCGTGGTGGGCGGCTGGACCGAGTTCCAGTTTGCCGAACGCCGCATGCCGACGCTGGACGAGATCAACGCCGCCGCGCCGGACACCCCGGTTTTCATCCTGCACCTCTACGACCGCGCCCTGCTCAACCGCGCCGCGCTGAAGGTGGTCGGCTACACCAAAGACACGCCGAACCCGCCGGGCGGCGAGATCCAGCGCGACGCCAACGGCAACCCAACCGGGATGCTGATTGCGCGCCCGAACGCCATGATCCTCTACGCCACGCTGGCCAAAGGACCGAAGCTGCCGCTGGAGCAGCAGGTTAACTCCACCCGTCAGTTCATGCGCGAGCTGAACCGTCTGGGGCTGACCAGCGCCATCGACGCGGGCGGCGGCTTCCAGAACTACCCGGAAGATTACGAGGTGATTGCCGAGCTGCACGAGAAAAAGCAGATGACCATCCGCATCGCCTACAACCTGTTTACCCAGCGTCCGGGCCACGAGCTGGAGGACTTTGAGAAATGGACCGACATGCTCACGCCGGGCCAGGGCAGCGACTTCTTCCGCCATAACGGCGCGGGCGAGATGCTGGTCTTCTCCGCCGCCGATTTTGAAGATTTCCTCGAACCCCGCCCGGATCTCGCGCCGGGCATGGAGGACGAGCTGGAGCGCGTGGTGCGCCATCTGGTGGAGCACCGCTGGCCGTTCCGCCTGCACGCCACCTATAACGAATCCATCAGCCGCATGCTGGACGTCTTCGAGAAGGTGAACCGCGACATTCCGTTCAACGGCCTGCACTGGTTCTTTGACCACGCGGAAACCGTCACCCAGGCCAACATCGACCGCATCAAAGCGCTCGGGGGCGGCATTGCCGTCCAGCACCGTATGGCCTTCCAGGGCGAGTACTTTGCCGAACGTTACGGCATCGAAGCCACCCGCCATACACCGCCGGTGGCGAAAATGCTGGAGACCGGCGTACCGGTGGGCTTAGGTACGGACGCCACCCGCGTGGCGAGCTACAACCCGTGGACCGCGCTCTACTGGCTGGTCTCCGGCCGTACCGTCGGCGGGATGCAGATGTACGACCACAGCGCCCGTCTGGATCGCGATACCGCCCTGATGCTCTGGACCCAGGGCAGCGCGTGGTTCTCCAGCGAGCAGAATCAGAAGGGGCAGATCAAGGTCGGCCAGCTCGCCGACCTGGCCGTACTCAGCAAAGACTACTTCCGCGTGCCGGAAGAGGAGATCAAGGGCATCGAGTCCGTCCTGACGGTGGTCAACGGCGATATCGTCTACGCGGCAGGCACCTTTGGCCCGCTCGCGCCGCCCGCCATTCCGGTTCTGCCCGACTGGTCCCCGGTCGTGAAAGTACCGGGCCACTACCGCAGCGCGCCGCCGCAGGCCGCACGCGTGGGTATGAGCGCCGTTCACCACTGCAGCGGCCCGTGCGGGGTTCACAGCCACCAGCATGATTTTGCCCGCACGTCAGAAATGCCGGTGTCCGACGATAACGCTTTCTGGGGGGCGCTGGGCTGCAGCTGCTTTGCATTCTGATGAAAAACACGCTTGCTCCGCCCCGGGTTGACCTGGGGCTGTTCTTCCTGCGCCTGACCGGCAGCCTGCTGCTGCTGTACGTGCACGGCCTGCCAAAGGTGCTGCACTTCAGTGAAGAGCTGACGCGCATTGAAGATCCGTTCGGCTTCGGGCCCTATGCCAGCCTGATCCCGGCCATCGTCGCCGAGGTAATTTGCCCGCTGTTTATCATTGCGGGCGTGTATACCCGCCTGGCGTGCCTGCCGATTATCGCCGTGCTGCTGGTGGCGATGCTGGCGGTGCACCCGAACTGGTCGATTGCCGAAGGGCAGTTTGGCTGGCTGTTGCTGATTATCTTTACCACCCTTGCCCTCACCGGCCCGGGCCAGTGGCGATTGCAGCGTAAGGCAGCGGAGAGGTTCGCATGACCCAGGTTAACGACGTTCGCGACGCACACGTCGAGACGACGCACACATCAACGGTTTCGCCCTGGCAGCCGCTAAGCCAGCCGGTGTTCAGGATGCTGTGGATCGCCACGGTGGTCTCTAACGTCGGCTCATGGATGAGCGATGTCGGCATCAACTGGAGCATGCTGACCCTGAGCGCCGATCCGCTGGACATCGCGCTGGTGCAGGCGGCCAGCAGCCTGCCGATGTTCCTCTTCGCCCTGCCGTCCGGGGTGATGGCGGATATCGTCGACCGACGTAAATACCTGCTCTTCTCCCAGCTGTGGGTGTTTATCGCCGCCGCCGGGCTGACGGTGCTCTCCTTCACCGGACACGTCACTCCCGCCGTTCTGCTGGTGGCGACATTTCTGCTGAGCGTCGGCGCGGCGATGAGCTCGCCGCCGTTTCAGGCCGTGGTGCCGGACCTGGTGAGCAAGCCCGAGCTGGGCGCCGCCGTGGCGCTGAACTCGCTCGGGGTAAACATCAGCCGGGCGATTGGTCCCGCGCTGGGTGGTTTTCTGCTGTCGCTCGCCGGGCCGTGGATGGTGTTTGCCCTGAACGCGCTGTCCGTGGTCGGCGTGGCGTGGGTACTGTGGCGCTGGCGTCAGGCCCCGACCGTGCAGCGTCTGCCGCCGGAGCATTTCTTCTCGGCGGTGCGATCCGGCATTCGCTACGTGCACGCCGCGCCGGTGCTGCGCAACGTGCTGGTGCGCACCGTGGCCTTCTTCGTTTTCGGCAGCGCGGGCTGGGCGTTACTGCCGCTGGTGGCGCGCCGCGAACTGGGCTTAGGCCCGGCGGGCTACGGCATAATGCTGGCGTGCATTGGCCTGGGGGCGATTGCCGGTGCGATTCTGCTGCCGCGCCTGCGCCAGCGGCTGAATGCCGACCGCCTGATGGTGGCTGCCAGCCTGACCTTTGCCCTCACCATGCTGGCGCTGGCGTTTGTGCGCCACGTCTGGCTGCTTAACCTGTTTGAGTTTTTCACCGGCTTCGCGTGGATTGCGGTGCTCTCCACTCTCAATCTCGGCGCGCAGCGCAGCGCCGCCCGCTGGGTGAAGGCCCGCGCGCTGGCGGTGTATCTGACGGTGTTCTTCGGCTCGATGACCGCAGGCAGCACACTCTGGGGGCAGATCGCCTCCCGGTTCGGTACCCCAACCTCGCTGGTTGTCGCCACGCTGGGGATGGTGCTGGCGAGCGCGACGGTGTTCCGCTGGAAGCTGGAGAAAGATCCGGACCTGAACCTCGACCTGAGCGGTCAGCCGCTGGACGGCGTGGAGATTGACCTGCCAAACGAACGCGGCCCTGTGCTGGTCTCGCACGAGTACCTCATCGACCCGCAACACGCCAAAGCCTTCCTGGAGGCGGTCCACGAGCTGCGCCGGGTGCGCCGCCGCGCCGGGGCGATGAGCTGGGCGGTATATGAAGATATCGAGCGCCCCGGTCTGTTTATCGAGACCTTCCTGATGGGCTCGTGGATTGAGCATCTGCGCCAGCAGGAGCGCCACACCATGAATGACCTCCTGCTGCAGAGCCGCGTTCTGGCTTTTCATCAGGGCACAACCTCACCGGCTATTCGCTACCTGGTCGCGCCGGTATAACCATAACCATCACCTGTACAGGAACACACTATGGCAACGTTTAAGGCAAAAGACGGCACGCAGATTTACTACAAAGACTGTGGCGCGGGTAAACCGGTTCTCTTCAGCCACGGCTGGCCGCTGGACGGCGACATGTGGGACAGCCAGCTGAACTACCTGGCCGAGCGCGGCTTCCGTGCCATCGCCTTTGACCGTCGCGGGTTTGGCCGCTCGGATCAGCCGTGGAACGGTTACGACTACGACACCTTTGCGTCCGACATCAATGACCTGATCACCACCCTGGATCTACGCGACGTGACGCTGGTGGGCTTCTCCATGGGCGGCGGCGACGTGACCCGTTACATCAATAACTACGGCAGCTCACGCGTCGCCGGTCTGGCGCTGCTGGGCGCGGTCACGCCGATCTTCGGTAAATCCGACTCCTTCCCGCAGGGTGTGGATCAAAGCGTATTCGACGGCATTCGCGACGGACTGCGTAAAGATCGCGCCCAGTTCATCAGCGACTTCGCCACCCCGTTCTACGGTACCAACGCCGGACAAACCGTTTCTGCCGGTGCCCTGACCCAGACGCTGAACATTGCCCTGCTGGCATCGCTGAAAGGCACCATCGACTGCGTGACCGCGTTCGGCGAAACCGACTTCCGCCCGGATATGGCGAAAATCGACGTGCCGACGCTGGTGATTCACGGCAGTAACGACCAGATCGTGCCGTTTGAAAGCACCGGCAAGCTGGCGGCGGAGATGATCAAAAACGCCACGCTGAAGGTGTACGACAACGCGCCGCACGGCTTTGCGCTGACCCACCAGGACCAGCTCAACGAAGATCTGCTGGCGTTTGTGAAGTCGCTGTAATTTTCTGTAGGCCGGGTAAGGTGCAGCCGCCACCCGGCGCTTTCGCAGACGCGTTCCGCTCTGCCAGCAGCCGACAAATCTCCGCATGCTTCTCCTCGGTAAAGGTAAAGCGCGACATAAAGCCCATTCGGATCGCTGACCCCATCGCCGGCAGCAGGCAAATCCCGAAGAACAGCCCCGACAGCACGCCTTCGCTCTGAATTTGAGCCTGCGGCACGTAGCCTATCATCGTCAGAAACACGCCGATCAACCCGCCGCCCACCGCCACCGACATCTTGCCGGTAAAGGTCTGCCCGGAGAAGGTGATCGCCGCGCAGCGCTTGTGGGTGTGGTACTCCGCGTACTCGATGGTGTCGGCAATCATCGACGAGGTGAGGATGTTGGTCATCATCACAAACAGGGTGCTCAGGCCGAGCAGGATAAACAGCATCGTCACCTGCTGATACCCGACAAACCACATCACCACGCGCACCGCCACGTCCAGCCCGCAGAGGATCATAAATAACTTCCGCTTCTGAATCCGGCGCGTCAGCATCGGGGCGACCAGGCACAGCACTGCCGCGACAATCCCCATCACGCCAATCGCCATCTGCAGGCTGCCGTCGCCCAGGTTGTTGATAAAGAAGTAGATATACAGCCCGCCCGCCACGTTATGGAACACGCAGAAGAAGAACGACAGCAGGACGATAAACAGCGGCTTGTTCTGACGCAGGTTGTGGAAGGTGTCGCGGATGGTCACCTTTTCCGGGCTCGGCGGCACGCGCTCTTTGATCTGCATAAAGCCGTTAAGCATCAGCGGCAGCCCCACCAGCATCATCACCAGCGCCGCCATAAAGTAACCTTTGTCGTTACTGTACTGGGCGAAAAACGCCGCCAGCTTCGGGAAGAAGATATTAGCGCAGGCAATCCCGGCGTTCACCCCGAGCATCGCCGCCGTCACCGCGCGGGTGCGCTGGGCGGAGTCGTTGGTCATCACCGACGACATCGACCAGAACGGAATATCGGAGATGGCATACAGCGTCCCCCACAGGATGTAGGTCACCCCGGCGTAGAGGATTTTGGTGGTCATGTCCGCTTCAATTTTATAGAACGACAGCAGCGTGACGCCGGTGATCAACAAAGGGGCGATTAGCAAAAAGTGGCGAAACTTGCCGAACCGGCTGTTAATGGTGTCCATAATGCTGGCAAACAGCGGATCGTGAACCGCGTCCCACGCGCGGGCAATCAGGAAAATGGTGCTCGCCGCCAGCGCCGAAATGCCCAGCACGTCGGTGTAAAAATAGTTAATAAACGAACCCACTAAACCAAAGCTAAAACACTGACCTAATCCATAACCAAAATAAGACCACAACTCGCGAGACGGTATTTTCATTGTCATTGCCATTGTTATATGCCTGCCTGGTTGCCCGGCGGTGGACCGCCGGGTCGATATTATTAGTCCTGCGCCTTCGGGGCGATCTTACGCAGCTGCTGCATCAGGGTGATTTCACGGCGTGAGAACGGAATGCCGTTCTCCTCAAACACGTCGTGGAACCAGAGACGGCAGTAGTCCGTGGACTCCTTCATCACCACCGGCCACGGCAGCCACGTCTGGGTTTTGCCGCGCACCAGCCCCCACTGGTAGGGCGCGACCTTCGCCGCATACATCAGCGGGAGCTGCTCTTCGATGGTGCTGCCCACGTGGCGCGCCAGCCATTCGGTGCAGAACAGCGGACGACCAAGCGTTTGCAGTTGCTGGATTATCGCCGTCATGCGCCCGGTGTGGGTGTAGGCGTGGAAGCTCACCACGTCCGAGAGCGCCAGCGCGGTCTGGTCCAGCGGATGCTGGAAGAACGTTTCGCCCTCCTCTTCCGGCGGCAGACGCCAGGCGCAGACGGTGAGCGGCTGGGTCGGGTTCTCCTCACGCACCCACCGGAACGCCAGCTTCATCAGTTCATGGGCGCAGGTCTCCAGCTTCGCGTCGTACTGCACCTCCTGCGTGCCCGTCGCGAAAATGCCGCGGTTACCCGGCTCGTTATAGAGATCCCACAGCAGCACGCGCTTGTCCGCGCGGAACTGGCGGACAACGTCGCGGATATAGCGCTCAACCTGCGGCCAGCAGTCGGGATCGCACACCTTATCCCGCCCCGGGCTCGCCGCCGCCTGGCTGTTGTGCTTGCCCGGTACGGGCGGCTTTTGCGGGCCGAGGTACGGCTCGTCGCCGGAGAAGCCGCAGTCGTCCATCAGGGTCAGCATGGTGCTGAACCCGCGGCCGTCGGCTATGGTCAAAAACCGGTCGATGCGCGCCATCAGCCCGTCGCGGTCATGCTCCCAGACGATAAACGGCAGGTTGATGCGAAGGGTGTTGTAGCCCGCCTCCGCCGCCCAGCCCAGTTCGCGGTCGATGGTCTCGGCATCGAAGGTCTCTTCCTGCCAGATATCGGTCCAGTTCACCGCCGTCGACGGCAAATAGTTAAACCCGCACAGCCAGCCTTTTTGCTCATACCACGCCTGTGCCTGCTCCCTGCTCCACTGCTCTTTCATTACGCGTCCTCTTACTGATAATATTTAGCTAATAAATATTAGTTGCGGGATAAATGCGCAAATCACGGCACGCCGAAAAGCGACGGCCTTCACAAAGTTCGCGCTTCGATGAATGAGAAACGTGATCGACGGCGCGTAAGCGCGCGGTTAAGGTATGATGCGAATTCGCGAAAGGGAGAGGACGGATGAAGCGAAAACCGAAAGTGACGATGAACGATATTGCGCGGGCGGCAGGGGTGTCGCAGGCGACGGTATCGCTGGTGCTTAACCAGTCCCGCAACATCAAGCTCAGCGACGACACCCGCCAGCGGGTGATTGGCGTTGCCACCGAGCTCGGCTACGACCGCCTCCCCGCCGTTCACGCCCCGCGCAACCAGGAAGAGATCGCCCTGCTGGTCAGCTCCGTTCAGAGCTTCGACCCGTTTATCGACGCCATCAGCCAGGCGCGGGAAGCGGCGTGGCGCAACGAGACCCTGCTCACCGTCTACGACTACGGCGACGACATCGAGCTGGCGCTGAACATCATCCGCCAGCTGGAGAAGCGCAACTGCATCGGGATTATTCTCGCATCTCCGGTCACCACGCTGGTGGACATGACGGCTTTCCAGGACTGCACCCGCATCCCGCTGGTGCTGCTCAACCAGCGCGACCCCGGCTCGCCGCTGCTGCCGTCGTTTATTCCGGACGACTACGCCAATGCTTTTCAGGTCACTAAACACCTGATTGCTTGCGGTGCGACGCGCATCGCACACATTACCGGGGAGAGCTGGATGGAGGCCTCCCGCCAGCGTCTGGCGGGCTACCAGGCGGCATTACAGCAGGCCGGACTCGCGTGCGACGAGGGCCTGGTGCGCCAGACCAACTGGCAGTTCAGCGAGTCCTTTACCGCCACCACGTCCCTGCTGGAACTGGCCGAGCGCCCGGACGCCATCTTCTGCGCCAGCGACTGGCTGGCGATTGGCTGCTATCAGGCGCTGGCGGTGAACGGCGTGCGCATCCCGCAGGACATGCTGCTGGCGGGCTACGACGACCAGAAGATCTCCGAGCAGCTCACCCCGCCGCTGACCAGTATCCAGCTGCCCTACAGCGAGCTGGGACGGCTGGCGGTGGAGTACCTGTGCAATCAGGAAGATGCCGCCACGCACGTGACGCTGGCGGGCAGGCTGAAGGTGCGCGCCTCAAGCCTCGTCTGAGGTAAACACCATGCCCGCATAGGGCTTCTCGCGACACGCCGCCAGCCGCGCGGCGAGGCTGCCCACGTGCAGCTCCAGCTTGTGTCCGTCCGGGTCGAGAAAATAGAACGACGCCCCCTCGCTTTTATTCTGCTTCCAGACGATGACGCCCGCCTGCTCCAGCTTATTCGAGAACGGTTCAAATTCCGCCTCCGCCACGGTAAACGCGTAGTGGGTGTAGTCGCTCTCCTGCGGCGGCACATACTGGCGCGCCTCGTCGTACGACAGGCAGACCCACAGATCGCCGCAGGTTAGATAGGCCCCGGTATTCCAGCGGGCGTGGAGCGTCAGCCCCAGCAGCTCGTGCCAGAAGGTGACGCTTTTTTGCAGGTCGCTGACCGCGAGGGTCAGATGGTTGAGTGATTGCAGCATAATGAGCCCTTTTGTTTTTCGCGCCGGACGTGATACGGTAAAGAGATGAACATAAACCACGCCGTGCTCACCGTAAACCGCTGGTGGCTGCCTTCTTAAAGGCGGCACGGAGTAGTTTTCCCCATTTTCAGATAGCCGCCGAAAGGCGGCTTTCACATTTCTAAGACCCCTTTCGGCACTTGCACATTAAGGAGTCTTTATGAACGTTCAAACCATCCTCACCGGCGACCGCCCAACCGGCCCGCTGCACCTGGGCCATTTCGTCGGTTCGCTGCGCCTGCGCGTGGCGCTACAGCAGACGCATAACCAGTATGTCTTGATTGCCGACCTGCAGGGGCTGACCGACAACGGCAGCAACCCGCAAAAAATCCGCGACAACATCCCCGAAGTGCTGGCCGACTACCTCGCCGCGGGCATCGACCCGAACCTGACCACGATCTGCCTGCAGTCCGCCCTGCCCGCCCTCGCCGAGCTGACGATGCTGTATATGAACATCGTCACCGTCGCCCGCGTGGAGCGTAATCCGACGGTGAAAAACGAGATTGTGCAGAAGGGGTTTTCCCGCTCGCTGCCGGTCGGGTTTATGGCCTACCCCATCAGCCAGGCGGCGGACATCACGGCGTTTAAGGCCGAGTGCGTGCCCGTCGGCGACGACCAGCTACCGATGATTGAGCAGACCAACGAGATTGTGCATAAGATGAACAGCCTGCTGCCCACCCCGGTGCTGCGCCACTGTAAGGCGATGCTGAGCGACACCAGCCGCCTGCCCGGCATCGACGGCAGCGCCAAGATGTCGAAATCGCTGGGCAACACGCTGCACCTTTCGGCCAGCGAAGAGACCATTCATCGTGCGGTCAGCGCCATGTACACCGACCCGAACCACCTGAAGGTGAGCGACCCGGGGCAGATTGAGGGGAACGTGGTGTTTACGTACCTCGACGCGTTTCATCCGGACAAGGCGAAAGTGGCGGCGATGAAGGCGCACTATCAGGCGGGCGGGCTGGGTGACCGGGCGTGCAAGAACGAGCTGGAGGGGTGTTTGCAGGAGCTGATTGCGCCGATGCGGGAGCGGAGGGCGAGGTATATGCAGGATAAGGGGGAACTGATGGCGATGCTGAAGCGCGGGACCGAACGGGCGCAGGGGGTGACGCAGGCGACGTTGAGGGAGGTGAAGGTTGGGCTGGGGGTGCCGGTGTTTAATTAAAGTCGATATAGCGGTGGAGTGCGTGGTATAGGCACGAAGCCGCTGATTATCTCATTAAAGATAAAATTGACACTTCTAACAATTCTTAATTTCTTATTTAGATAATATAAATTGCTTCAATCACATTAATATTACATTGATAAATCCTTTATTGCGCATTTAAAGGATTCTTATGGCTGATGTAGAAGATATAGCCCGGAGATTATGCAACATAATAGTTTCTCCTGATACAGTTACTGGGCTTATAAATGGAGGACTATCTGTACCGCTAGATTATGGATATCTGGCTTATGGTATCTTTGACACAGATACCAGGTATGCGCATGAAACTCAACGCATACGAATAGTCACTGCCATAAAAAACGACATTTTGAATTACGAGAACATTGTCAATGCAGTCAAAGTCATATTCAAAGCGTTCAACAGATATTTAACGGAAGCGGAACAGGATAAAATATACAGATCTGTAATGACTTCTATTGCAGGTAGAATATCAACAAATATTATTGCATCAACTATCGCGAAGCACGTTATTGAAAGAACGTCATTCACGTTTGTTGTTTTTAAAGGGAAAGGTAATCCAATCACGGCGCTGAGTACACTTCTTTTGTTTGGGGGAATGGCTGAACGCTCAATCAGAATATCTGACAGACTCAAAGCAGAAGCCCCAGAGGTATATCAACTTCTGAGACCCAGAGACTACGACCTACTTTATTTTCTTTTCGCTGATGCCGTTCAGCCTTTCGTAGATGCTCTCCATGCAGGTTATTCAGAAGGTATGCCTGTATTTATTCAGATCATGAAGAAAGTTAATGAAAAACTAACTGCACACACTCCGGCAGGAACGTATGAATAAGTTGATTATCCCAGTTATAAACCTGCTCCTTTGCTCGTATTTATTTTTAGCCTATATCGTTTGCTGGGTTGAATTCGAAACCTGGCATGATAAAACAATCGCCTTTTGCATCATTACCCTAAGCGCCTACATTATTTCATTAGTAATGAATAAATTACTACCAGGCAAGATACATATTTTTGGCGGGATCCTGGATGTGTTATCGGGCCCCTTACTGATCATCGGTGCATTTGCTTGTATAGCTGTCCTTGAACCATGGCCGCTGAAAATTATTGGCTTGTTCATATGGGTCGTGGCGATGTTGCACCTACCTTCTTTTGTAAAAATAGATGAGGAATAATCATGTCAAATCCAGCATATCTTTGGTTAACCGATGCTAATGGCTCACCCGTCGTAGGAGGTTCTATGGTGTCCGGCAGGTTAGGCGCTATTGAATTAAAGGCGGTCGCTCATCACCTCACCATTCCTGTGAGTGGAAATACAGGCCGACTAACAGGTACCCGTGTACATACACCGATTGCCGTTCAGAAAGAGTTTGATAAAACGACACCCGTACTCTTCAGGGCGCTGTGTGAAAACCAAACACTAAAATCGGCTACGATCAAAATGTATCAAATTGATGATGCAGGAATCGAGAGAGAATATTTCAACATTATCCTGGAGAATGTAAAAATCACGGGTATCACGCCAAATCTGTTCCCGGGTTCTGGAACAGGAACGCATACAGAGACGATCGAGCTAAGATATGAAGCAATCACCTGGAAACACTGTGACGGGAATATAGTTTACAGAGATGCCTGGAATCATATGGCGATAGCCTGAACCGACTTTAACATTTCTCGGGCCGAGGTAACGTTGTGCTTGTCGGTCCGACCAAGCGGAGCGCCGCCGGGAAGCGCTGGCGATTATTTCTACCGCCTTAAAGGAGAGCATCATTATGGAACCCACACTCTCTCAAGTCATTGAGGTTGTTCGAAACTCCTCAGGTGAGCATCGTAAACCTATCGATAGCAATACGTTGATTGAGGCCGATTTGCATATTTGCGGTATCGACGGCGAAGACCTACTGGAAGACTGCGAAGAAGCGTTTGGCGTTCAGCTTGCCACTGAAGAAGATGGCTACAGGAAAACGTTCTCTCTCGCAGAGAATGAGTATTTGTTTACGGGTGAAGGCATAGACTTTTTTGGCATCTGTCGGTTTATCCGCTGGATACGTGGCATACCCGAACCTGTTATATGTGATTTAACCGTCGGCAAACTTCACGCTGCGCTGGTTAAGGCTGTGAAAGAGCAGGTTAAGCGTGATTGATTTTTACTTAAAACGGGCATGAGATGACATGCCCGTTTTATTGCTTCAAGCGTTACATTAGATGGGAAGCACAGTTACTCCGACATCGCCTGCCCTGTTTCACGCTTAACAGCCGGTATATCGCCTGTTTCATTCAGCGCTCCCGGAAACGTCTTCAACCACTGCGCGACTTTCTGCTTATTTATATTCACCACACTCATACCTTCCAGGCATCCCCATAATTCTCTTGTATGCTGAGGCGTAATCACAATGCAGTCTTTCATGGCGCGGATTTTTACGGGCATGCCGTCGATAAAGCCCGCACGGGTTAACCACTCGCCGCCCAGAAGAAGATATTTCATATCTATTCGGGAATAGAGTTCGCAGCAGGCGGCACTGTCCTGCAGCGTCTCCACGCGTGGATGGACGGGCGCCGCGTTGGGCTGGTTGCCGTGCAGACGGCGGGCGCTGTTTTTGCGTGCCAGTTCGCGGTTTTCAATCATGCCGGTGAAAGCGTCTGATTCTGTTTTGCAAACAGTAAACTCTGGCTTAAAATTCGTCGCAGCCATTTTCAACTCCTTCAAAGTTGTTTGTGGTTAGCGGTATGGGGGTGTTGCAGCACCTTCATATCGCGAATTCCTCGTTTAGATTTCTTTGATACTTCCTTTCGCCGGTTGGCGTAATTTCTGGTGACCATTATACAGGGCTGAATATAAATACAGCGGTTTGGCGTTGAGTAAATTTGGAATTTGCGAGGGGGATTCAGGAAATAGAGTTCTGTGCAGTAAGGTCATGTTTTTGTTGATTGCGGGTTGATTGGTCTGGGTTTTTCGAGCATCATCGCAAAACTACTAGCTCCTGTAACCGAACTATGACCATCGCAAAATCTCTTAGTCAAAAAATTGCCGGGATGAAAACTGCCTGGTACAACAAAGCACCAGCGTTGAATAAACCCTTACTTGTTCTGTACATCCTTTCCCAGTACAAGAAAGGCCATGAGCGGCTTTTCCAGTTTCAGGATGAAATAAAAGATCAACTACGAGATTTGCTAAAACGCTACGGGCCAAAACGCAGCAACTATGAAGTTCTAATGCCATTCTGGCGGTTAAAGCATGATGGCTTCTGGGCACTGGAAGGAACAGACTCTGCACTACTTAAAAGCCCTGAGGAACCGAGGCTGCAGACGGTCTTAGATAACAACGTGCGCGGTGGCTTTGATGTTACCTCCTTTTTTCTATTACAAAATCAGAAACTCTTGATCGATTCGCTCGCAAAACAGGTAGTTGTACAATATTTACCTATAGAATTTCACTCTGCGCTGTTCAAGGAACTGGGGTTTGAAACACCTGAGCCATTTGAGGTAAATGAAAACCCGAACGACCGAATCGCTCTCGTTCAACCAGACATTGATATTATCACTCAGGATCTCGCGATAGACGAAACAACCCGAACAGCATTGATTCAGGCCAGAATCGGACAGGGTAATTTCCGGGCAGAATGCCTGAGACTGTATCCCGCCTGTCCTGTAACAGGTATTACATTTCAGCCATTACTGAGAGCGAGCCATATTAAGCCCTGGTCCGCATGCCAAACTGCGAAAGAAAGATTAGATCCGTATAACGGTCTCATGCTTGCGGCTCATATTGATACTTTATTTGACTCTGGCTGGATTTCATTCGCTAACGAAGGCGACGTTCTGATAAGCAATCATCTTGATTTTGGTACATGCGACAAACTGAATTTACCAGAGAGGATCATTGCGTTGCCGAAACCCTCATACAATTACATGCAATGGCACCGACAAAATGTTTTTAAGGGTTAATAGACATGATTGTATTAAACATTCTGAGCACCCTGTGATTTATAAGGGTGCTCAGGCACTTCATACCGTTTTATAACTGCCGCTGCTCAAGGCTGGAATAAATCGTTTTGATCTCAGCTTTTAAGCTATCACCGCGATAGACCATCGACGTATCGTATCGCTGGTATCTTTCCTCTCGCGCGGCGCTAAACCAGTTAAAGGAACCTACGCAGAGCAGCCCCTCATCACCAACCACAATCTTACTGTGAACACGGTTGACCAGTTTCGTCCTAATGCCCATTTCATTCAACCTTTCTAGGGCTTCATTCAGGCGCTGTTGTTTCTCTTTCCGCTTTTCAAAATCTGCATGCTCTGTATTAAACGTTTTATCCGTTACTACAGTGATATCAATTCCGCGGGTGCGCGCCTGAGACATCGACGCCAGAAAACCTGTCTGTTCCAGCTTTTGCCAGGTGAGCCACGGGGAAACGATAGTAATACTCTGATTAATGGAGTCAAAAGTCTGGTTCAGAAACGCATCATGTTGCTCCACACCGTGCAGGGTGGAAATCTGCGTCTGTGAGTTAGTTAAATCCTGGCGTTCCTGAAACTCAAACTGCAACGCATTGTCAGTGGAAGCAAACAGGTATTTCGCCAGCAGCCCCCGTGGTGACGATCCGGGTTGGATCTCAAAAAGGTCCATATCACCAAAGACCAGGAAGCTATCCTTCGCACGCGAAACGGCAACGTTTAGCATGCTGCTGTCGCTGTCGATAAATCCGCCATCTTCATGTTTCGAATACACGGGAGAGAACAGCACAATTGCCCGCTCCGCTCCCTGTAAGGAGTGGACCGTCCCGACGGTCAGCGAGCTTTCATCACCATTGCAATGGATATCCAGCTTACGCAATGACGACTTAATCGCACTGACCTGCGCCGAAAACGGGGTCACAACGCCAACTAATTCATGTAACGGTTTATTGTAGTGCCGCTCAATCTCGTCTTTATGCGCTGCAAGCCATGCCGCTATCGTCTTCGCTTCAAAGTCGTTATAGCGACTACCACCACTGGCCTGCATACCTTTACCATCTATATGCAGATAGCCCATTGCAGGGAAGATTGTTCCGTTTTCCTCCCCTCGTTTAGGCTGCAACTTACCGTGATAGCAGAGGGCGTTACAGTAGCCGATAATGTTATCGAAGCAGCGGCGGTGTTCATAAAGGTACATCCCCCTCGCCAGATCCGGATCGTACTGGTAGCGCGAGTTAAACTGTGCAACCTTCATAACGCTGCCGGATGCAGCGCTCTTTCCTGACTCACACACCAGGGCATATGCATCAGTCAGTTCTTCCTGCGTTCCTCCCGGAAGAATGTTTTCCTCAACCATGTTGCCGATATCAATAACAGGCAGGCTATTCCAGATAGGCGCAATCTGTTCGGTGTCGCCAATCACCAGCGCTTTCTTCGCCAGTGCGAAGGACGCGGCGGCAACCTCAGGAAGAACCTGCCCCGCTTCATCGACAATCAGCAAATCGGCGAAGTTATATAAATAACCATCATCAAACTTCTTGCCGCCAACATGTTCCCTGATGAGCATATGGTGAGGGAGCATAAAGCAGGTCATCACGACGCAAGGAGTGAGCTTCATTCTTCGCAGCCAGCGGGCTTTGATGGTCTTCGCCCCTTTGAGACCTTTTTCTTTTTGAAGGTTATCGATAGCAGCCATATCCATCAGCCACCGGCCTTCCCAGTAATGCGTCGCCAGCAGAAACGCCGGGAAACGGAGCTGTGTATCTGCAAGCTCATCGGCTTCATGCAGACTCAACTCTGTTTCGCCCGGATTTCCCAGTGAGTGTGTAATATCGTGCCAGCGTATAGCTGCTTCGCTTTCACGTCGGGAAATGTCCTCAGCAAGATCAATCTGCTGCTGATACCCGGCCAGTTCTTTACGCGCTTGTTCAATCAATCCATTGATAAAGGTATCAATTCCGTCAGGCAGAGTTCCCTGGAATGCAGTCATTCTTTCGCCAAACGTAGCCTCCAAAAACAGCTTTATTTGATAGTGACGCTTAGTACGCACGGCGGGAAGCCAGGAGAAAAGTGCAAACATGATCGACTCACCGGCGCGATATTGTTCCCATTGTTTTTTGCCCTGCGTTAATAGCGAGATTTCATTTGTGCTATTAAGCAGTGACGTTCTCTTATCCTCAATATACTGTTCTAGATCGTCACTGACGGCGCTCCGCTCCTCGCGTATGGCGTTCAGGGCGTCCCACGCAGGCTCGATTTGCTCAAGCTCTGCAGAAAGTTCAACCAAATGCTGATGAAGGAGATCCACAACCTGTTCAGGAGAAGAACATTCCTCATTCGGAAAAGCTGCCCTTGCCTTTTCCAGGAAGAAGCACAGCGCATCTTCTACATATTCAAGGGATTCAACACGGTTAAAAAAATCTTCTGTCTGGTATTTTTTTGCTGCCTCGGCTTTTCGGCTTGAAGACGGGAAGTAAGCGCCAAAGCTTTTTACATCAGGTAACCAACGTCCGGCCATAGGCCCACTGCCGGTAGCAAAGTCTTTTCCGAACGCCTCAATAATGTTGGTAACCGCCTGGTTGTTGGTTGAAGTCGCAATCACCACTGGTGGTTCAGTTTTGTTAAGCGCCGCCCTCGCCCACTCTGTGGCAATGATAGAGAGCACCAGGGTGGTTTTTCCGGTTCCCGGAGGACCGTTCACAGCAAGAATATCGCCCGGCTGCTGAGTGAGATAATGGCTCAAGGCATCGCGCTGTGCGACAGCCAGAGGGAATTTGTCGCCAGAATGGCCCAGACGCTCACTGAACATGGCATTACTGGCCAGGAGCGGCTCAACAGAAGATTTATTTTGTGAAGCAAAACGCGCCAGCAATGGCACCTTTTTTTTGCACGACAGTAAATGATCGTACATGGGCAGAATATGAATGCTGGCGCCGCCAGACTGGTTGGCTTTAATCACATAGCCATATCCAGCCGGCTCATATTGCTCTGGTGAATCGAGCCATTTCCCGGCCACACTTTTTAAAAGTTCATATGTCTCTTTAAGGTACGTTCGCCACAACTGCTTATAGCGAGCATATCGTTCCGCCCGTTGTTCATCTGTTTCCTCGCGCTGTTCATCCTCATCACCGGGACCAAAAGTGATTGAATCATGCGTGGTTTTGTACCTGTCATATTCCACCATCTCACCAATAGAAAAAGTACCTTTTGGGAGTGGTTCAAGCAGGTCACGGGGAATGGTTGCAGGAGATGCGGGAAACAAGAAGCCTTCACGGTTCAACAGTGCGGAAGTCACCAATGGTGTAACGATACCGGGAGCACCTGCCGTCCGTTCTTTGCCATGCTTTAACAGGCGGATCCACACCTGCGGCCGTAACAACACCTCGACGGTTTTAACCTGCTCGTCTTCGCCTTCGAAGAACGACTGCACTATCTCTTCATCCAACCTTCCCTGCTGGACGTTCATCCATTGTATGAATGAATCTTCTTCTTTGCGCTCAAATGCCCCTTTTCCAGACTCGGCATCAGCTAAGGTATTACGCCAGTATGAAGTGAATCCCTGAGTATTACTGTCCATTCCCCATCCCGTGACTTAAATGAAATTATTGATTTCGCTGATATAAATTATTCATATGATTAAGTATTGTCCACGTTGCGAGCGCGATCGCAATAAATTGTTAGTAACAAACATGTAGTAAATTCTTGAAGGTGAAGAATGCTAATAACTCGAATTATCCACCTTGATTTTGCCCGTTGTTCCCCAAAACACCTGATCAGCTCATTACCTGATACATTAATCTGTGTAAAATCAGAGCTAATCCTATTTCGTTGAGAGCTCTGCTATGGTTGGCGAAAACAAAACTCATCTGACGGAAACAGACATTATTACCAAATATATCCTGCCTGCCGTCAAGACCGCAGGCTGGGATGTCATGTCACAAGTCCGCCAGGAAGTAAAACTGCGCGATGGCAAAGTTGTAGTCCGTGGCAAACTGGCCTCACGTATCAAAGTCAAATCTGCCGATATCGTGCTATACCACAAGCCAAACTTGCCGTTGGCAGTGATCGAAGCCAAGGCCAATAAGCACGCCATCAGCAAAGGAATGCAGCAGGGGCTGGACTACGCCAACTTGCTTGATGTGCCTTTTGTGTTTGCCTCCAATGGTGATGGGTTTATCTTCCACGATAAAACCAACCCGCAGCAGCTCGAATCCGAAATTGCCCTCAGCGACTTCCCAACACCTGAGCAGCTCTGGCAAAAATACTGTGTCTGGAAAGGGTTCACTCAGGAGCAATTGCCCGTTATTAGTCAGGATTATTACGATGACGGTAGCGGCAAATCTCCTCGTTACTATCAGATGCAGGCGATCAACCGAACGGTAGATGCCGTGTCGGCAGGAAAGAATCGCATTCTGCTGGTCATGGCAACCGGTACGGGTAAAACCTATACCGCATTCCAGATCATCTGGCGGCTCTGGAAGGCCAAAAACAAAAAACGCATCCTTTTCCTCGCTGACCGCAATATCCTTGTCGATCAAACCAAGAACAATGATTTCCAGCCTTTCGGTACAGCAATGACCAAAGTTACCGGACGCACTATCGATCCCGCCTATGAGGTGCATCTGGCGCTGTACCAGGCTATTACCGGACCGGAAGAGCATCAGAAAGCCTATAAACAGGTAGCGCCGGATTTCTTTGACCTGATAGTGATTGACGAATGCCACCGTGGCAGCGCGTCTGAAGATTCAGCCTGGCGAGAGATTCTGGAGTATTTCGGCAGCGCCACACAGGTTGGCCTGACGGCGACGCCAAAAGAAACGGAAGACGTCTCCAATATCGATTACTTCGGTGAGCCGGTTTACACCTATTCTCTCAAAGAGGGCATTGAAGACGGTTTTCTCGCCCCCTATAAAGTCGTGCGCGTTGACATCGATGTTGATGTTCAGGGATGGCGTCCCGTCAAAGGCCAGCTGGACAAATACGGCGAAGTGATTGAAGACCGAATCTATAATCTGAAAGATTTTGACCGCAAACTGGTCATTGATGAACGCACCATGCTGGTAGCGCAGACCATCACTGATTACCTGAAACGCACCAATCCGATGGATAAAACCATTGTTTTCTGCAACGACATCGATCACGCCGACCGTATGCGCCACGCGCTGGTGGTGCTCAACCCTGAGCAGGTGTTGAAGAACGAAAAGTACGTGATGAAAATCACCGGCGACGATGACATCGGCAAGGCGCAACTCGATAACTTTATTAATCCTAAGAAAGCCTACCCCGTTATCGCGACAACATCAGAGCTGATGACAACCGGCGTTGATGCGCAGACTTGCAAGCTGGTCGTACTGGATCAGAACATCCAGTCGATGACTAAATTTAAACAGATCATCGGGCGCGGCACACGTATCAACGAAAAACACGGCAAGCTGTGGTTCACCATTCTCGATTTCAAAAAGGCGACCGAGCTGTTTGCCGACCCACGCTTTGACGGTTTGCCGGAAAAAGTGCTGGTGGTAAAACCCGACGATATCTCCGATGAAAGCTCCGACTTCAATGAGCGGCTGGATGAAGAAACCACGAACGATGATGGGAATAATCCTCCCAATGAAATGCGAGAAGACGCCGCTGAGTATCATGTTAACCGCGACAACCATTCCGGAAACGGTGAATTTCATAGCGATGATAAAGAAAAAGTCCGCAAGTTCTATGTGAATGGCGTAGCGGTGAAAGTACTGGCGAAGCGCGTTCAGTATTACGATTCTGACGGCAAGCTGGTCACTGAATCCTTCCAGGATTACACCCGCAAAACGATGCTGAAAGACAGCGAGTACGCCTCGCTGGATAGCTTCGTGCGCAAATGGCAGGAGGCGCCTCGCAAGCAGGCGATTATTGAAGAACTGGCACAGCTGGGGATTCTGTGGGATGTGCTGGCCGAAGAGGTGGGCAAAGATCTCGACCCGTTTGATTTGCTCTGTCATGTGGTGTACGGTCAGCCGCCGTTAACCCGTCAGGAGCGCGCGGCCAACGTACGTAAGCGTAACTATTTTACGAAATACGCCGAACCGGCTCAGCAAGTTCTCTACACCCTGCTGGACAAATACGCCGATGAAGGCGTGCAGGAAATCGAGGATGTTCAAGTGCTAAAACTGAAGCCGTTCGATGCACTGGGTCGACCAATAGAGATCATCAAAACCCGCTTTGGCGACAAAAAGGCGTATGAGCAAGCCGTTAACGAACTGGAAAACGAAATTTACCAGCTACCGCCGCGCTCAGCCTGATAACACGTAAATTTATTGCCACTAGCCGCAACTGCGACCGGTAGCATCCTTTTTAAGTATGGAAAGAAAACATGTCGATTAGTTCAGTCATTAAATCTCTTCAGGACATTATGCGTAAAGACGCCGGTGTGGACGGCGATGCCCAGCGTCTGGGGCAGCTTTCATGGCTGCTGTTTTTGAAGATTTTTGATACCCAAGAAGAAGAGCTGGAACTGGAGCAGGATGACTACCAGTTCCCTATCCCGCAGCGTTATTTATGGCGTAGCTGGGCGGCAAACAGCGAAGGCATCACCGGTGATGCGTTGCTGGAATTTGTGAACGACGACCTGTTCCCGACGCTGAAAAACCTCACCGCGCCGATCGATAAGAACCCGCGTGGCTTTGTGGTTAAACAGGCGTTCAGCGATGCCTACAACTACATGAAAAATGGTACGCTGCTGCGTCAGGTAATCAACAAGCTCAATGAAATTGACTTCAGCAGCAGCCAGGAGCGCCATCTTTTTGGCGATATCTACGAGCAGATCCTGCGCGATCTGCAAGGCGCCGGAAATGCGGGCGAATTCTATACCCCACGTGCCGTGACGCGCTTTATGGTCAATCGTATTGATCCAAAACTGGGCGAATCCATTATGGACCCGGCGTGTGGCACCGGCGGCTTCCTTGCCTGCGCTTTCGACCATGTGAAAGAGCATTACGTTAAAACGACCGAAGACCATAAAACGCTGCAACAGCAGATCCACGGCGTGGAGAAAAAGCAGCTTCCGCACCTGCTGTGTACCACCAACATGTTGCTGCACGGTATTGAAGTGCCGGTGCAAATTCGCCACGACAACACGCTCAATAAACCGCTTTCCTCGTGGGATGAACAGCTGGACGTGATTGTCACCAACCCGCCGTTTGGCGGCACCGAAGAAGACGGCATCGAGAAAAACTTCCCGGCAGAGATGCAGACCCGTGAAACCGCCGATCTGTTCCTGCAACTGATTATCGAAGTGCTGGCCGACAAAGGCCGCGCAGCGGTGGTCCTGCCGGACGGTACGCTGTTTGGCGAAGGCGTAAAAACCAAAATCAAAAAACTGCTCACCGAAGAGTGCAACCTGCACACCATCGTGCGCTTGCCGAACGGCGTGTTTAACCCGTATACCGGTATCAAAACCAATATTCTGTTCTTTACCAAAGGCCAGCCGACTAAAGAGGTGTGGTTCTACGAGCACCCGTACCCGGAAGGTGTGAAGAACTACAGCAAAACCAAGCCGATGAAGTTTGAAGAGTTCCAGGCGGAAATCGACTGGTGGGGCTTTGAAGCTGATGGTTTTGCCAGCCGCGAAGAGAATAATCAGGCGTGGAAAGTCAGCATCGGCGACATCATCGCCCGTAACTTCAACCTTGATATCAAGAACCCGTATCAGGGTGAAACCATCAGCCACGATCCGGATGAGCTGCTGGCGCAGTACCAGACTCAGCAGGCGGAAATCAGCGAGCTGCGTAACCAGCTGCGCGATATCCTTGGTGCGGCTCTGGCGGGTAACAAGGGGGCGCACTGATGACCGTCGAGAAGCTGATCACCGACCATATCGATATCTGGTCCTCTGCGCTGCAAACCCGCTCCACTACCGGGCGCGGCAGTAATGGCAAAATCGATCTGTATGGCATCAAGAAACTGCGCGAACTGATTCTGGAACTGGCGGTGCGTGGCAAACTGGTGCCGCAGGATCCGAATGATGAACCGGCGTCTGAGTTACTGAAGCGTATTGCCGCTGAGAAAGTGGAGCTGGTGAAGCAGGGGAAGATTAAAAAACAGAAGCCGCTGCCGGAAATTAGCGAAGATGAAAAGCCGTTTGAATTGCCGGAGGGGTGGGAGTGGGCTCGTTTAGGTAGCACTGTTGCAATTATTCGTGGGATTACATTCCCTGCGAGTGAAAAGCATAAAGAACCGTCAGAAGGAAAAGTTGCTTGCCTGCGGACAGCGAATGTTCAAGATAGCATTGAATGGGATGATTTACTTTATGTCAGTGAATCATTTGTGAAGCGTTCTGAGCAATTCGCTGAAAAAGGCGATATTGTTATGTCAATGGCAAATAGTCGAGAGCTAGTTGGGAAAGTTGCATATATCTATAATATTCCTACTGGCTCCGCAACATTTGGTGGTTTCTTAAGCGTCATTAGGCCATATGGCTTTAATGCTGCTTTTCTGATGTCAGTATTACGTTCTCCTAATATAAAATCTATTCTTATTGATAGTTCAAGTCAGACAACTAATATTGCTAATATTTCTCTCGAAAAGTTAAACCCGCTTGTTATTTCAGTTCCGCCTATTGGCGAACAGAATCGAATTGCTTCTAAAGTAGAAGAACTCATGTCCCTCTGTGACCAACTGGAACAGCAATCTCTAACCAGTCTGGAGGCACATCAACAACTGGTGGAAACACTGCTGGCAACGCTGACCGATAGTCAGAATGCCGAAGTTCTTGCTGAAAACTGGGCACGAATAAGCCTGCATTTCGACACGCTTTTTACCACCGAAGCGAGTATCGATGCGCTCAAGCAAACCATACTGCAACTGGCTGTAATGGGTAAACTGGTGCCGCAAGATCCCAACGACGAACCTGCTTCTGAGCTGTTAAAACGTATTGAGCAGGAAAAAGCGCAACTGGTGAAAGAAGGTAAAATTAAAAAACAAAAACCGTTGCCGCCTGTGAATGATGAGGAAAAACCATTTGAATTACCGGAGGGATGGGAGTGGTGTAAGTTACAAAACATCACGTCAAAAATAACTGATGGTGATCATAAAACCCCACCGAGAATTACTAACGGTTATAAATTACTGTCGGCTAAAAATGTTCGAGATGGGTATATTGATTATGATAACTGCGACTATATTTCTGAAGAGGATTATCTTAAATCAAGAGAGCGGTGCCTTCCTGAGATCGGTGATCTTTTAATTGTATCTGTTGGCGGAACAATTGGTCGTAGTTCTTTAATAAAAGATAGTGCTAACTTTGCATTAGTTAGAAGTGTAGCAATTATAAAACCATTGTTGTTTAACTCTAACTATCTTAAGTTTTCAATGGACTCATTTTTATTGCAGAAAATCATCAATGAAACTAAACGGGGAGGAGCACAACCTTGTTTGTATCTTTCTGAAATATCGAATTTTCTTTTCCCTATGCCTCCAGAGAAAGAACAGAAGCGAATAGTTTCAAAAATAGAACACCTTTCGTCAATTTGCGATCGCCTTAAATCCCGCCTGCAATCTGCCCAACAAACCCAGCTCCACCTGGCGGATGCCCTTACTGACGCAGCATTAAACTAAGGAACAGTCGATGCCAATTCATCATGCTATCTGGCGGGTGGGAGAGAACCCTCAACCGCTGACCATCAGCCGACTGGCCAGCGAGCAACTGCTGGAGAAGATGATTTTAAACGACCCTACCATCCTCTCCGATCAGTGGATGATCATCGGCCATCAGGAAAATACGCTCGATAAAGGGCGTATCGATCTATTGGCTATCGCGCCGGATGCCTCGCTGATCCTGATTGAACTCAAGCGCGACCGCACGCCGCGTGAAGTGGTTGCCCAGGCGCTGGATTACGCCTCCTGGGTGGATGATTTAAGTGCCGAACGTCTGTCGCAGATTTACGATAGATTTTCCGGTGGTGGAAACTTAGGTGACGCATTCAGACAACGCTTCAATGCCGAGCTGGAAGATGATGCCATCAACAAGTCACATCAAATCATTATTGTCGCAGCGGAGCTGGATCCCTCCACCGAGCGTATCGTCGACTATCTGAGCAAGAACGGCATCTCGATTAACGTTCTGTTCTTTAAAGTATTCCAGCATGGTGACGAACAATTCTTAAGCCGTGCCTGGCTTATCGACCCGAGCGAAACGCAAACTAATGCCGCGCAAGCCACTGCCGGAACAAGCGCCAACGCTAAAGAGCCATGGAACGGTGAGTTTTATGTCTCATTTGGCGATCCGCAAAGTCGCGTCTGGGAAGAGGCACGTCGATATGGGTTTATCAGTGCGGGTGGTGGGAGCTGGTATAGTCAGACGTTAAAACAGCTTCAGCCGGGCGACCGCGTTTGGGTAAAAATTCCGGCAACAGGTTACGTCGGCGTAGGGATTGTACAGAGCGCCGTTGAGCCTGTCAGTAGCTTCACCATCAACACTGACGATGGCGAAAAGCGGGCGATGGATGTGCTTAAGTACAGAGATCTCTACCACCAGAATGCGGATGACCCCGACAAGTCCGAGTATTTTGTCCCCGTGAAATGGCTGGAGACCCGCAGTGAACAAGAGGCGGTGAACGAGGTCGGATTCTTCGGTAATCAAAATACGGTCTGCAAACCTACAACTCCAAAATGGCGACACACTATTGAAAAACTTAAGCGATACTTCGGAAACTGGAACGCCGAATTGTAATTTTCAAAGGAGTGTCGCTTTCCAAATATACAAGAAATCATTATTTCTGAAGGCATCTAAAAGTGGATGATTCGTTTTATTGGAACAGTTGCATTCTCGTTAATTAAAGCGGCTGCTTCCGACCGGCGAATGGTCATTCAAAAGCTGAGAATGTAGTTATTTTTTAAAGAGGAATTGGCATGATTATTAGCCTTGAAGAGCTTGGCCTTGCCTACCGCAAAGCAAAAGTCGATCTGTACTATTCATCCCATGTTTCGCTGGAAGCAATTGCGTCTTACGAAGACTCCCTACATACGAATCTGACGGTTCTGCAGGGAAAAATACAAGGTAACGACGAATCATGGGTGGAAGAGAATGAGTTCACTGGCAACTGGTTTCTGGCCACCAAATCTGTAGACATGTCTTGCTGGGAACAGCAGCGAGAACCGCAAGCTAACGGTCTCATATTTTCCTCACCTGCTGAAAAGTGGGCATATGCTTGCAACTCAATGGCTGATAAAAACGAACAAAAAAAAATCAAAGCTGAGTTTCGAGTAATGGCTCAATGCAGCCTAGATTTTCATGTTCTCTCAACTCTTTGGATGTTAAAAGTCGGGCATCTTTTTGATGCCAAATTATCTACCTGTGCTTACGGTAACCGCCTGCGCCGTACTCTAGATGGAAAAGACATCAATGCACTTTCAATTGGCTCTTTTCAACCTTATCTCAGACCTTTTCGTGATTGGCGTGACAATGGCATTAACGCCATGCGGAGCGCACTAAGTGAAAGCAAAAAAATCGTGGCACTCACTGCTGATGTTAGTTCTTTCTATCACGAACTGAATCCCGGGTTTATGCTTGATCCAACCTTCGTCAAAGATATTTTGGAGTTGGAACTCACTGCAGAACAAAGCAAGCTTAATCGATTATTCATTAATGCGTTAAAAGCATGGGCAATTGAGACTCCGTTGAAGAAAGGGTTACCAGTAGGTCTCCCTGCTTCAGCTGTTGTTGCCAACGTAGCCCTGATCGAGCTGGATCGCGTTATTGAGCAGCAAGTCGCACCTATCTATTACGGACGGTATGTAGATGACATCATTCTGGTCATGGAAAATGGTGCGAATTTCCGTTCCATGGCAGAGCTATGGCAATGGTTGTTCGCCCGTTCTTCCGGCAAACTGGACTGGGTAAAGGGCGAGGAAAACAAACAGATCAGTTTTCAACCAAACTATCTGCATGACAGCCAGATTCGTTTTGCAAATGCGAAGAATAAAGTGTTTATCCTAGCGGGTGACCCTGGAAAAACATTAGTGGAAGCTATTGCTCATCAGATTTATGAACGAGCCAGCGAGTGGCGAGCCATGCCTCGGTTACCGCATTCCTCGAACAATGTTGGAACTGATTTGCTTGCTGCAACTCAAAGTAATGGCGAAGTCGCTGACAATTTGCGTAAAGCAGATGCACTGACTATGCGTAGGGCTGGTTTTGCTATCAAACTACGCGACTTTGAAGCCTATGAGCGTGACCTACAACCGGGTACCTGGAAAGGCCATCGCCAGGCATTTTTTCGGGCATTTATTGATCATGTTGTGGTTCTGCCACAATTCTTTGATTTATCAGTCTACCTACCCCGAGTGATCCGACTGGCCACGGCCTGTGAGGACTTTGTCGAACTGCGCAAACTTATCTTAGCGCTCGAGAATATTTGCGATGAAGTTCGAGAAAATTGCCTCCTTACCATCAAGGCGTGTCCTGATGATAACCTCCCTTTTGAAGAAGAGATTATTGGCAAATGGAGGGCTCAGCTTTTTAGCAGTGTGCTTGAAGCTATCGTTGCAGCATTTCCTCCGCGTATTTCCAAGGTGGGTAAGCAAGCCTGGAATGACCATTTAAAAAACTGGCACGCCCGGTGTGGGCTAGACATTGAATATTCGGGTCGTGATTTTTCATTAAAGGGCTACCAAGAACAGCAGGCGAGATTATTCTCTTTCGACTTAGCACACATGCCATTCCGCTTTATTGGTCTACCAAAAGAGATGATTGCTCAACGGGGCATACCCGCTCCGAAAACAGTAGCCCACTGTGCGGAAGCAGCAGAATTACTGCCTGATATTGTCGTTTTGGGTAATCAGGTTGTAGCAAAATGGTGCAAATTTAAAATCATTCCACATGGACTGCTATTTGCCACCCGGCCTTTCAGCCTACCGGAACTCTTTATCCTAAACAATGAGGCTTATACAGCCTCAGCTCAGCAAGAAATGCGAGCTATTGTTCTCGCTGTTCGCGGTTTTGTACTAGGTAATAAAACACCTTGTGTCAATAAACAAGGCATATTGCAAATTCCTGACGGCCAATCTGCTGGAAAATATGGGGTTGCCGTCTCTAGCTGGAAAACGTCCATGTCAAGCTGGACTGCGGCGGTCATGCGTTCAGCCGATCCGGATGCAAACCGTTACACTCGCTTATGTCGCTTGCTTGATGGTGTGATAGCCCAACCACATAACAGTCGTTACTTAATTCTGCCGGAGCTCTCACTCCCTGCGCACTGGTTTATTAGAATTGCCCGTAAGTTACAAGGTCGCGGGATTTCACTTGTCACCGGCATTGAATATTTACATGCCAGTAAAGCAAGAGTACGCAATCAGGTATGGGCTTCCTTGTCTCATGATGGATTGGGTTTTCCTTCACTAATGATTTACCGTCAGGACAAACAACGCCCAGCACTGCATGAAGAGCAGGAATTACAGCGACTAGCAGGGCTAGAAATGAAACCAGAAAAGAAATGGACAACGCCTCCTATCATTCAACACGGTGATTTTCGTTTTTCCTTGTTGATTTGTAGTGAGCTGACCAATATTAGTTATCGCGCAGCGCTTCGTGGCAACGTTGACGCGCTGTTTGTGCCAGAGTGGAATCAGGATACTGAAACTTTCAATGCCTTGGTCGAGTCTGCTGCGCTAGATATCCATGCTTACATCATCCAATGCAATGACCGCCAGTATGGCGATAGCCGCATCCGAGGCCCCTTCAAAGATAGCTGGAAGCGTGATGTATTACGAGTCAAAGGTGGTATTACAGATTATTGTGTAATAGGCGAGATTGACGTACATTCTTTACGACAATTTCAAAGTAGCTATCGTTCTCCTGGTAAACCCTTTAAGCCGGTTCCGGATGGATTTGAGATAGAGCACTCTCGAAAAATGTTGCCAGAAGCATAAGTAAAATTGGGAAAAAATATCGATGCAGGTTATTAAAGATGAGGCAACATGCCATAGTCAATCCATAACCTGCAGATGTAATTTGAAACTGCAAGTTGAGAGTTACTGATTTATTTGTGTATTCAACCCTCGCATAAAAATGAAGTAGCTTTCATATTCCACACTACTGATACCCCAAAAAAAACATATAACGAAAAAAAACAATTTTAAAACATGAGGTAGGAATAGCAATCTGACTGTGATGTAGTTATTTTTTTGATGAAGATAATCAGGCGCTCATTGTTCATAGCTACATCTTGATAAACATAGATGACTTAAATATACATATAACATTTCAGATAATTGATAAATATAGCAGCAGAATTTTACATTCATCATACCCCCTAATATTTGACTTGCATTTCCTTGACATTTATGGTAATGGTTATAGAAAAACAATCAGGAATTAAAATGTCGATACGGAATATAGATATCAGATGTGGCCACAGCAGGACCTCTATAGTGCTCTCTGTTATTGGTGCGTCGTTATTCACTGTCGCAGTATGGATATTTATTTTTTTCCTTATATTTAGACCAAGTTACCTTAAATTTTTTGGATTTGCTCCAAAATACTTTCTCACTAACCCATTAAAAAACCCAGACTCCGCTCAAAGTGAACACTTATTAGAGTTAATTTCTAACGGAACAATTCTTAGCTTAGATAACCTTTGGAGTATGCAAACAGGGCTTTACCAAACTATAATCACTGTCTTGATAGCGATTAATGCCATTCTTTGTGCATTATCTTTTGTGCTCATCAGAAACTCAACTAATTCAGTAGCCCGCGAAGAAGCCAGAAAAGAAACAATTACGGAAGTTTCCATACATCTTAGTAGCGCCGAGTTTAACAAAAGATTAAAAAAAATAGTTAAAGATAAAATAAAAGATGCCGATTTTGATATCGGAGATATAATGCAATCAATTGAATATTTGAGCAACTCAATTGAAGATCTTCAGAAGCAAAATCAGTTATTACAAGCTCAAGTCGATATATCTAACAAAAAATCACCTTCAAATAACTCCGAAAATAAAACTATAAGTGATGATGAACTTGGTAATGATTTGATCATTAGTGAAGGAAAATAATGATGGCTTTTATCAGAAAAAAAACACAAGAGAAGAAAGCACCTTCTTCCACTGATACATCAATGAATACACCAGAGCAGCTTTTACAATTCGCACAAAAAAACAATATTGACTTATATCCCTTAGATGTTTCCCGACTAACTATTCTGCTAGGAATAAAAATGCGGTTGGAACCTTTAAAAGGTGAAGACTCAGGCTGCTTATACAAGGATAATAAAAGCCAAGAGTGGATTATGCTTGTAAATTCTTTACATCACCCAAACCGACAAAGATTTACAATCGCTCACGAGATCGCACATTATTTGATGCATAGCAAGCAACTAGATTTCTTTAAAGATGAAGTTTTCTTTAGGAACGGAGAGTCTAATATAATTGAAATAGAAGCGAATCGTTTCGCTGCCGAATTATTAATGCCATCCGAAGCATTTAGTGTATTTATTAAACAAAAATCTACACTTGTAGCAGATATTGCCAATTACTTCGGTGTTTCAGCTATGGCTGTAAGAATAAGAGCTCAGCAACTAGGATATCAAGGACATAATTTATGAGTAATTTTACTTATTTCCCGATAATGAAAACCCGTGACGCCGAGCTCAAAGCAATGACTCATCTAAAAGATGATGTTTTTGATAAAATATTACCTATTTATGAACTAACCAAATCAAGAAAAACAAAAACTACTCCAGATGGAGACATACATAGACGTATGAAAGAGTTAAAAGAAATTCAAAAAGGCAGACCTTTCATACTCGACATTTGCATAAATGAAAATTATATGAATGCTCAACTTGAGCAACTCCTATCCCCGGACAATGGCTATTTTGAATGGCAATACTTTATCAATACCTATAACGAACTCAATATAATACCTATGGTTCATATTGATGATAATGATTCTCTCCACAATATGGAAAGTTTCATCCTATCACAAAGTAAGAAGGGTCGTTCTATAGCAGCAAGATTTCCAATAAATATTAATAATATAGATGAATACATAAAAATAATAACTTCAACCATGACTGTCAACCAAAAGCTCTTCATCATATTGGATTCGGAGCAGATAACTGAATCTAATATTGATGAAGTTATAGCAAACCTCCAGTTAAATATGGCGAAGATAAAACCAATGTTGAATAAAAACATCAATGCCATTATTGCAGGAACTTCATTTCCTAAAACGGTAGCCGACTATGGCGACAAAGAAGGCGATATTCCTATTTTTGAGGAATATATATATGAAAAATTCCAAGAACCTTATGTTCTATATGGGGATTACGCTTCTATTAATATTGAACAAATCGAAATAAAAGGTGGAACATTTGTTCCAAGAATAGATGTATCGTTGGAAAATATTATTTTTTATAAACGATACAGAAGAAATGCAGGCAGTTATCAAAAATGTGCGGAATATATTTTAAAAGATAAAAGATATGCGGCAATGGACATTTGGCCTGATAAAGAAATAGCAAAAGCAAAAGGCAACGAGCCTTCTGGCATTAGCCCTTCCTTTTGGATATCTGTACGAATGAATCATTTCATGAACACAAGAGTAAAATTAAGAAGTAAAGGTTAATCTATGTGATGGCATTCTATTTAAAGTCATTAAATCATCTCGGGTTATACTATCGCCTTTTTCATTTATGAAGGTTTCAAATGGAGCCTTCATTCTTTTCTCTAAAGAATATCTTGAAATGGATCTGATTTTCTTTAGATTAAAGGTTTCAGAAATTTTCTGACATAGTTCCATTTTTGATAACTTCCCAATCTTAACAAGACTTCTAATTTCTTTAATATTCAAAGTGCTTGCTAATATTAGCTTATCATGAGCCTTAAATTGTTTAGATTTTCTTATTAAAGTCACTTGCATATCATCTACCATAATTAAACCAATCTCTTTTGAAATAACCTTTCTAACATTATCAATATTGCCTGGCTCACAAACGATAAAGCAAAAATCAAAATATTTTTTATATCCATAAATTTGCTGTGGTAACCGAGTTACATTATCACCTGATGTTTTTATTTCAAATGCTGTTGCTATTCCATCACATATTGTTATTATGTCAGCTCTTCTGGCTCCGAAATCAAATCTAAACTCTGAGCCTATAATATTTTTTTTAATATTTGCCAAAAGATACTCAGTTAGCTTTATTTTGACTTCATACTCTTTCATTCTTTTTTTCCTTCCCCCACAAAATACTGGTTAAAAATACAGTAAAAATCACATTTTGTCATTTTATATTCACCAGTCTGTACTATTTTTGTACTAACCTTAGGTAACTTAATGATAGTTGCGTCTATTTTCTTCCAAGCAACTATCATTAAAATGATGCATTGATGTTATTTTTCTATCGCAATTCTGGCATAATCAAACGGACTAACCCCCATCTCCCGATTAGCATCCAGAAAGTCAGCCCACCATTGCAGCATCAGTTTGCGTTCATCTAGATGCTCTGCTTTATGAATATAAGCCGCACGTACTAAGTTACGTTCCATATGGCTCATTTGCCGCTCTACAGCATCCCTTGACCATAGCCCTGACTCAATCAGCGAGCTACATGCCATAGTCCTGAAGCCATGCCCACAAACCTCCACCTTAGTGTCATACCCCATAACACGCAGCGCCTTATTCACCGTATTTTCACTCATAGGCTTACGAGGGTTATGATCGCCAATGAAAACAAAATCGCGCTCACCACTAAGCTTGTGAACCTGTTCAAGGATTGCCAATGCCTGACGAGACAGCGGTACTAAGTGGGGTGTGCGCATTTTAGAACCACGTTGAGAATGCTTCACTCCATCGATAGCTTCTCGTTCTGCCGGGATTGTCCACATTGCCCTTTCAAAATCGATCTCGGACCAACGGGCGAAGCGCAATTCACTAGAACGAATAAAGATTAATAACGTGAGCTCAACAGCCAGACGAGTCAAAGGCCGCCCGGTGTAGCTATCAATTCGGTGGAGTAGTTCAGGTAAGCGTTTCAGTTCAAGTGCTGGTCGATGGACACGATTACTTGAAGCAACTGCCCCAGCCATCTCCTGAGCAGGATTGTAATCGATCAAACCGCTTTGCACTGCATAACGCATAATCGCATTGGTACGCTGCTGAAGACGCGAAGCCACTTCAAAACGCCCTGTAGCCTCAACGACCTTGATAGGAACGAGGAGATCGCGCGTGCTAAAACTATCAATACTCCGCTTCCCAATTGCTGGGAACAAATTATCCTCCAGACTCTTCAGCACCCGTCGGCTATGTTCTTCTGACCATTTTTTATTTGCGGCATGCCACTCTCGGGCAACTGACTCAAAGGTAATATTTTCTTTCGCCTGTTCTTCTTTCACAGCACGTTTGTGTTCGCGAGGATCGATTCCAGCAGCAACAAGCTTTCTGGCCTCTTCCCTCTTTTGACGAGCATCAGCTAATGACGTTTCAGGATAAACACCAAACGCCATCAGGTGCTGCTTACCACCAAAGCGAAAACGGAACCGCCAGTATTTTGAGCCGTTAGGGTGAATCAGCAAAAACATGCCATCCCCATCGACAAGGGTGTACTCCTTTTCCTGCGGTTTCGCAGAACGCACTTTGATATCTGTCAGAGCCATAAAAGTTCTCCTTCCATGTGCCGCAGTGAGTATATAACCATTATCGAACCAGCATATATACTCGGTTCTATACTCACAAGCAACTTGATGTGGGTTGACTCAGATTGACTTCTGTTGAAAGGAAAATCGCGGAAAGCCTTGTATGGCGCGGATTTCAGGCACAAAAAAAGACGTCCGTTGACGTCTATTGATGTTCCGATGGTGCCGAAGGCCGGACTCGAACCGGCACGTATTTCTACGGTTGATTTTGAATCAACTGCGTCTACCGATTTCGCCACTTCGGCACTGAAGGGGATGCGGAAACGTTGTGGATTATACCTGTCGCGCGCCGCCATGCAAGCGGCGACGCGCGAAACCCGCGCTAAGTGCCCAAAAAACCAGCGCCCTTCGTCACTCCAGCTCAGATACCGCCAGCCGAATCACCCCTGCCGCCTTCTGCTCCGGCAGCGCCAGCACCTTCGCCCACATGTCCTGCACCATATCGCAGGAGAGCTTCTCTTTGCCCGCCGCCTTCTCCGGCATCTGCAGCAGCTGGATGTCCTCGCCGTACTTATCGGCAAGTGCCTTCATAATCGGCCGCACATCCTCGACGGCCGCCTCGCGCTCGGCCGGTGTCACGTTGTGGTGGTTTTTGCCGTAGGCCGCGCGCATCATGTCGGCGTCGGCCTGCATGCGCCGCGCCATCAGGTCTTTATCCAGCATGCGCATTGGGTTCACGCCGCCCTTCACCATCGGATAGAGGAAGCGGAAGCAGGCGTCGTCGCTCACCTTTTGAATGGCGGCGGTCTGCTCCATGTTGATGGTCATGTAGTTCACCACGTTGGCGTCCGGGGCGTTTTGCAGGCGCGACATCTGCAGATGCAGGATCTGCGGCTGGATGGTGTCGATAATCTGCTGCTCCGGCTCGCCCGCTTTTTGCAGGGCAGCCATCTGGTCGAGAATGCGCTGATGCAGCGCAGGCTCCTGCTCCTTAATCACCTGCCAGGCGGGCATCGCGTTAAGGGCAGCATCCATCTGCTGTTCCGGCGCGCGCTGCCTGTCGAAGAACACCCAGAACGCCACGGCGGCGGCCGCGACGACGACAATCACAATACGGGTCCACGTTTTATTCATCTCGCATCCTTATCCTTGCGTTATGCCGGTTTACACCGGCACGCCGCTGTGGAAGCGAAACTCGTTGTCCGGTGTCGAGATAAGTGTGGCTTCAATTTCGCCAAAATGCTGTATGCGCGGTGAGATATCGTCGTCGCTCACCTGTTGGGCCAGCGTCAGGTAGTCCTGATAGTGGCGCGCTTCCGAGCGCAGCAGCGAGAGATAAAACTTTTGCAGGTCGTCCTCGAGGAACGGGGCCAGCGCGGCGAAGCGTTCGCAGGAGCGGGCTTCGATGTAGGCGCCGCAGATGAGTTTGTCGATCAGCGTCAGCGGTTCGTGGGTGCGCACTTCCTTCAGCATCCCTTTGGCGTAGCGGCTGGCGGTGATTTTGACGTACGGAATGTCGCGGACTAGCATCGCCTCGCGCACCTGCCAGAAGTGGTGCAGCTCCTCTTTAATCAGCAGCACCATGCTGTCGATGAGCGCCTGGCCCCACGGGTCGTCGGTTTTGGGCATCACGCTTTTGCCAATCTGCTTGTGCAGGGCGATGAAGTCCGGCTCCGGGCCGTCGCGGAAGGTGAACTGTTCGTAGGGTTTGAGCCAGTCGAGCAGCGCGTCGGCACCGCTTTCGTCGGCGACGTATTTACGCACGAGTAATAGCGCGGTCTGAGCGGCCTTGAGCTCGCACACCATGTGGTCGGTGAGCAGCAGCGGCAGGTTCGCCGGGTCGCGGGCTTTATCAATCCATGCTTGCGGGGTCGGGCACGGGAGGAAGTTGAGTACGGGGGCGAGTATCTGCGGGTAATCCATGGTTCAGCCTTGAAAAAGCGGTGGCGCGCGCCACCGCCTGAAACGCTTAGTGACGCACGCCGTCGTCGTCTTCGTCGACGTAATCTTCGTCGTCGCCTTCTTCGCCGTCTTCACTGTTCGGATCTTCGAAGTAGGTTCCCCAGCCGTCGTACTCCACCTCAAACTTCTCGGCCAGGTTCATCAGCTGTTCTACCTGCGCGTCAATCAGCTCCGCCTTCAGCGCGCCCTCGCTCAGGATGTCGCAGCAGATGACGGTGTCGCCCTCTTCCACTTCCAGCTCTTCCGGCTCGGTCACTTCGTAACCCAGCTTGAAGGCTTCCACCGCCATTTTTTCCAGCGCGTCGAAATCATCCGCAGAGAAATGGTGCTCGATGGTGTACAGCGCGTCCGGATCGCTACCGTCTTCCAGCAGCTCTTCAATAATCAGACGCGTCTCTTCGCGTTGCTCTTCCAGGTGTTCCGGGTTTGCCATGGCTCAATCCTCTTTAAAGTGCGGCAGATACTTCTATTTTCACACACGGACGGGTTTGCCTCCACCTTTGTAAGAAAGAATTGTGAAACGGGGTTGCAAATGAATAATTACACATATAAAGTGAATTTTAATTCAATAAGTGGCGTTCGCCAGGCGAGGATAAAATGTCCGATTTGTACAAGAAACACTTTCTGAAATTGCTCGACTTTACCCCTGCACAGTTCACTTCTCTGCTGACTCTTGCCGCACAGCTCAAAACCGATAAAAAAAAGGGCAAGGAAGTACAAAAGCTTACCGGTAAAAACATCGCGCTCATCTTCGAAAAAGACTCGACCCGTACACGATGCTCTTTCGAAGTTGCCGCATTTGACCAGGGCGCACGCGTCACTTATTTAGGGCCGAGCGGCAGCCAGATTGGGCATAAAGAGTCAATTAAGGACACCGCACGGGTGCTCGGGCGGATGTACGACGGCATTCAGTATCGCGGCCACGGCCAGGACGTGGTCGAAACGCTGGCACAATATGCGGGCGTGCCGGTGTGGAACGGCCTGACCAACGAGTTCCACCCGACGCAGCTGCTGGCGGACCTGCTGACCATGCAGGAGCACCTGCCGGGCAAAGCGTTTAATGAGATGACGCTGGTCTACGCGGGCGACGCGCGCAACAACATGGGCAACTCGATGCTGGAAGCGGCGGCGCTGACCGGGCTGGATCTGCGTCTGGTGGCCCCGAAAGCCTGCTGGCCGGAAGAGAGCCTGGTAGCGGAGTGCAGCGCGCTGGCGGAGAAGCACGGCGGCAAAATCACCCTGACGGAAGACGTGGCGGCCGGCGTGAAGGGCGCGGACTTTATCTATACCGACGTCTGGGTGTCGATGGGCGAAGCCAAAGAGAAGTGGGCGGAGCGGATTGCGCTGCTGCGTGGGTATCAGGTGAACGCGCAGATGATGGCGCTGACCGGCAACCCGAACGTCAAGTTCCTGCACTGTCTGCCGGCGTTCCATGACGACCAGACCACGCTCGGCAAGCAGATGGCGAAGGAGTTCGATCTGCACGGCGGGATGGAGGTGACGGACGAGGTGTTTGAGTCGGCGGCGAGCATCGTGTTCGACCAGGCGGAAAACCGGATGCATACGATTAAGGCGGTGATGGTGGCGACGCTTGGGGAGTGATCCTCTCTCCCACATTTTTATTCGGTGCGCTCTTCTTGCCGGGTGACGCTGCGCTTACCCGGCCTACAAAACCTGTAGGCCCGTGCAAGCGAAGCGCCGCCGGGCAAATCAGGCCTGCTCAATTGATTTTTCACCCCAAAAAAGGTACGTTTTCGCCTTAATTCCAGCGTGGACATGCCAGCATTATGCCGATTATTCAGTCTGTTGAACGTGCGTTGCAGATCCTCGACCTGTTCAACGAGCAGGCCACCGAGCTTAAGATCACCGACATCAGCAAACTGATGGGGCTGAGCAAAAGTACCCTCCATTCGCTGCTGAAAACCCTGCAGCTTCACGGCTATATCGATCAGAACCCGGAGAACGGTAAATATCGCCTCGGCATGAAGCTGGTCGAGCGCGGCCATTTCGTCGTGGGCTCAATGGATATTCGTCAGAAGGCAAAAGGCTGGCTGACGGATCTTTCCCGGCGGACCGGGCAGACCACCCATCTGGGGATCCTGGACGGGCGTGAAGGGGTCTATATCGAGAAGATTGAAGGCAAGCTGGCCGCAATCGCCTATTCGCGCATTGGCCGTCGCCTGCCGGTTCATGCCACCGCCATCGGCAAGGTGTTGATTGCCTGGCTGGGCGAGGCCGAGCTGAACGCCCTGCTGGAGGGCTATCAGTACACTACCTTTACCCCTTCCACTCTTGCCACCCGCGAAGCGTTGGTGGATGCGCTGAAAAAAACCCGCGAACAAGGCTACGCCCTGGACAGCGAAGAGAACGAGCAGGGCGTGCGCTGCGTGGCGGTACCGGTGTGGAACCACGAGTCACGCGTGATTGCCGCCCTGAGCCTGTCGACGCTGACCTCGCGCGTGGACGACGCCGAGCTGGCTAATTTCCGCGAGCAGCTTCAGCAGGCCGGGCTCCAGCTCTCACGCGCGCTGGGCTACCCGGCCTGAGCCGCTACAGCGGCTCGTAGGTAAAGTAGTCGAAGTCCGCGTGGCAGCCGTCACCGCTGATGTCCTCGCAGTGCAGCCCCACAAATGCGCCGGTGAAGAAGCCGCGCCCGCCGATGTAGTCGTCCGATAGCTTCCACGCCTCATAGGTTACCGGCACGGTGTGCCACGTCTCGCCGTCGAACGAGTAGCTGTAGCGATAGACCAGCGTATCCACATCGACGCGCAGCCAGACGCTCTGCGCACTCTCCGGTACCGGAATCGGCTGCTCGTGCAGCGGCCATGACGGCACATTGTGGTCGAGCTGGAGCACCTTTATGGTTCTCCCCTGCCCCTCCTCGTAGTCCACGAAGCAGTAGCTCCAGTTTTTGCTGTTGTAGTAGCAGGTCAGCCCGGCGCTCTGCTGGAAGTGGACCGGCGAGAACTGCATCCGCGTCTCCGCCCGGAAGGTGAAGTGCTGCCAGCGGCGCGCCACGGTCGACTGGGTGAAGGTCGAGTTAAGCGAGTCGTTGCCGTAGAGCCGTAAATAGCCGGGGCGCGCGGTGAGCGAGCCGAGGGTGTCGTCGAACGGAATGCGCAGGGTCTGCAGCTCCGGGTCAAGCGAACTGGCGTCGAAATCGTCCCGCCAGCTGTTCTGAGCGGCCGCAGGTTGCTCCGCCATGTGCGGGCCGGGCACGGTCAGCTGCGCGTGCTTACCACCTTCGACATACGGCCAGCCGTCGCGCCACTCAATGCGGGCGATGCCGGTCTCGCGCCCCAGCGGGCAGTAGCCGCGCCCGCCGGAGGCCAGCAGCGGCACGCCGGGCAGGCGCAGCGGGCGGCTGGTGAGGTAGGCCATATACCATTCCCCCGTGTGGGTCTGCAGCAGCGAACCGTGGCCGCTCTTCTGCAGCGGGTTCTCCGGCAGGTGCCAGCTGGTCATCATCGTCACGTCCGGGTGCAGCTCGTACGGCCCGTCGATCGTTTTTGAACGCAGCACCACGACGGCGTGTTCGTAGCTGGTGCCGCCTTCGGCAACCATCAGGTAGTACCATCCTGCGTGGCGATACAGGTGCGCACCTTCGGTGTAGCAGAGCGGCGTGCCGGTAAACAGCGTCTTACGCTCCGGCGAGAGGGTGCCGGTCTGCGGATCGAACGCCTGCATCACGATGGTGTTGTGCGGGTTGCTGTGGTGGCGCGGCCCCCACGGGCGGTAAAGGTAATATTTGCGGCCATCGTCGTCGTGGAACAGGGACGGGTCGAACCCACCGTTGCCCATCGGGATCGGCTCGCTCCACGGTCCCTCAATGGACGGCGCGGTGACGAGGAAATTGCGGCCGTTTTTCCACGGCGAGTCGACAATTTTCACGTCGGTATAGAGCAGCCAGAATTTGCCGTCGGCGTAGCTCAGGCACGGCGCCCAGATGCCGCCGGAGTCCGGGTTGCCCTTCATGTCCAGCATCGACACGCGGTCCAGCGGGGTGCTGACCAGCGACCAGTTTTTCAGGTCGCGGGAGTGGTAGATGCGCACGCCCGGGAACCACTCGAAGGTCGAGGTGGCGATGTAGTAGTCCTCGCCCTGGCGGCAGAGGGACGGGTCCGGGTTGAAGCCGGTGAGTATCGGGTTAGTGATTTCCATAGTGCCTCCGGTTAATGGGATGCGGCTGTCGCGGCGTCGGGAACGGCTTCACCCTGGGCCGCGCGGTGCTTGATCAGCTGCTGGCTGATGGCCTCCACGCGGGCGTCGGTGAGTTTGTAGAACGACAGCATGATGAACATGCCCGCGTAGAGCACTACCGGCACCACGCAGAACAGAATTTTGATGGTGGTCAGCACCTCAACCGGCTGCACGCTGCTGCTGGCGGAGTAGTTCACGTACGCCAGGATCCAGCCCACCACCGCCCCGCCAATCGCCAGGCCAATCTTCAGGCTGAACAGGTAGGTGGAGAACACCAGCCCGTCGAGGCGGCGCCCGCTGCGGCTCTCCTCGTAATCCACCACGTCAGAGGCCATGAGCCACTGGAGCGGCGTGGTGGTGTTAAAGACGAACAGGAACAGAATGTTGAGGGCGAAAATCAGGGCGATATGCTCCGCCGGGGTGACGAAAATCAGCAGGCTGATCAGCGAGTAGGCAACGATGATCCACTTGAAGGCGGTGACGCGGTCAAAGCGGCCCAGCAGGCGGGAGGAGCAGAGCGAGCCGAACATGGTGGCGAGGCTGCCATAGAGTAAAAACTGGGTCGCCAGCTCCGGGTGATCCATCACGTATTTGACGAAGTAGAGGGTCGCCCCGCCGCGCACCACGTTGGAACAGGTCGCCATCATCTTAAAGGCACACATAATGCGCCACTGGCCGTTGCCGAACAGCAGCCTGAGATCTTTTGCCACCGACGAGCCCGGCTGCACCTCAAAGGTGTAACGCTCTTTGGTGGTAAAGAAGCAGACGTAGAGCAGCACCACGCCGCTCAGCCCCAGCACGCACATGGCGCCGAAATAGCCCACCTGCTCGTCCCCTTTGCCGATGATGCTCACCAGCGGCAGGGCAATGCCGCTGATGGCGAGCGACCCCGCCGCCGCCAGGAAGAAACGCCAGGATTGCAGGGCGTGACGCTCTTTCGGGTCAGCGGTGATGACGCCCGGCATGGCGCAGTACGGCACGTTAACGAAGGTGTAGACCAGGGTCAGGAGAATGTAGGTCACGCAGGCGTAGATGATTTTGCCCTGCGCCGAGAAGTCCGGCGTGTAGAAGGTCAGTACGCAGACGATGCCAAACGGAATCGCGCCCCACAGCAGGAACGGGCGGAACTGGCCGTGCCGCGTGCGGGTGCGGTCAACCAGCAGCCCCATCAGCGGGTCGGTGACGGCGTCGAGCACGCGGGAGACCAAAAAAAGCGTGCCCATAATGCCCGCCGACAGGCCGAAGACGTCGGTATAGAAATAGGCCAGCAGAAACATCGTGGCCTGCCAGACGAAGCCGCAGGCGGTGTCACCCAGCCCGTAGCCAATTTTGTCTTTCATGGTTAATTGCGTCATCAGATTTACACCCTTATGTCGTGTGCTGAATAACAACATCGTGTTAATGGAGTGTAATGAGCTGTTCAATTAACCATCAATGGTCATATCTTATTTCTGAATTATGTTATTTTGCTTTTGTGACGCCAACGATATATCGCAACTGATTGTTTAAATTAATAAATTACAGAAACGGGAAAGCCGTCCGCGGAATATTTTCCGCAGACGTTTTTTCCTGGAAATAATTAAATGCCGAGCGCTTTTTTACCGGCGTTAATTACCTCAATAATTTTATCGGTGTCATAAATACAGCCTTTCCAGGTGCCGCCGCTCACCGACTGCAATGCTGCCCATAGCCGGGTATCGTCCGGCAAAAAGTCGTGGGCGTGCAGGTCCGGATGCGTCTGCCGCCGTGCCAGCTCGCGCGCGCCCTCTTCCGGCGTCAGCGGGGTGTCCGCCGTGCCGATAAAGTTCACGCTGCCCGTCAGGGTCATACGATCCACGGCAATCTCAATGATGTCGTTATCGCGCAATTTGCCGATCGGCCCGCCCGCCAGCGCCTCCGGCGACACGTGCCCGAAGCAGGCGCCCGTCGACACGCCCGAGAAGCGCGCATCGGTAATCAGCGACACCGTTTTGCCCCACGAGATATGCTTCAGCGCGGAGGTGAGCTGGTAGGTCTCTTCCATGCCGGTGCCGGACGGTCCGCCGCCGATCACCACCATGATATCGCCCTGCTGAATCTCTTCCCGCTTGATGGCCTTAATCGCCTGCGCTTCTGAGACAAACACCCGCGCCCGACCGGTGTGGCGGTAAACGCCATCGTCACCGACCACCGACGGGTCGATCGCCGTGGCCTTGATCACCGATCCTTCCGGCGCGATGTTGCCCGTCGGGAAGCAGACCGTTGAGGTCAGCCCTTTCGCTTTGGCCTTCTCGGGCGGCAGGATCACGTCATCCGGATCGACGCCGTCCTGCTCGCGCAGGCACTGACGGAAGCGCGCCCGACGTTCCGAGGCCTGCCACCAGTCGAGGTTCTCGCCCACCGTCTGGCCGGTCACGGTCATGGCATCCAGATGCAGCAGGCCGAGATCGCGCAGGTGAAGCATCACTTCCGGCACGCCGCCAGCCAGGAACGCGCGCACGGTCGGATGGTAGTCCGGGCCGTTGGGCAGCACGCTCACCAGGCGCGGAACTTTACGGTTGATGCGCGTCCAGTGCGCGACGTCAGGAAGGGTGCAGCCCGCCGCGTGGGCGATGGCCGGTATGTGCAGCAGTAAATTGGTGGAACCGCCGAACGCCGCATGGAGCACCATGGCGTTTTCGATGGCCTTATCGGTGAGGATATCGCGCGTGGTGATGCCGCGGTTATCCAGCTCGCTCACCGCCCGCGCCGACTGGCGGGCGATCTCCAGCCACACCGCCTGCCCGGACGGTGCTAGCGCGGAGTGCGGCAGTGCCAGTCCCAGCGCTTCCGCAACCACCTGAGAAGTGCCCGCCGTGCCGAGAAACTGACACCCGCCGCCCGGCGACGCGCAGGCGCGACAGCCCAGCTCGGCGGCCTCCTGCAACGACAGCTCGTGGTTGGCAAAGCGCGCGCCGATGGTCTGCACCTTGCCCGCATCTTCACCCACGGTCGGCGGCAGCGTCGCGCCGCCCGGCACCAGAATGGTCGGCAGATCGTGCATGGCGGCCAGCGCGATCATGGTCGCAGGCAGCCCTTTATCGCAGGTTGCCACGCCGATCACCGCCCGGCGCGTCGGCAGAGAGCGGATCAGACGACGAAACACGATCGCCGCGTCGTTGCGGTACGGCAGGGAGTCGAACATGCCGTGCGTGCCCTGAGAGCGCCCGTCGCACGGGTCGCTGACGAAGGCCGCGAACGGGATCCCACCGTTGCGGGTGATCTCCTTCGCTGCCGCCTGCATCTGCATGCCAATTTCCCAGTGCCCGGTGTGGTAGCCCAGCGCAACCGGGCGTCCGTCCCCGGCGCGGATGCCGCCCTGGGTACCGATGATCAGCACCTCTTTGCCGGTCAGCCTGTTGGCGTCCCAGCCCATCCCGGCGTTTTGCGTCATGCCGAACAGGTTGCCGCTGGGGGATTCCATCAGCATTTGCGGGGTCAGCGGCAGCGCGCCCTGCGGCCCCGCCGCGTGGGTGATCACCGCGTAAAACGCATCGTCCTGTGGAGTGAAAATTTTCTCGATGGTCATGGTTATCTTCCGGCTCAGCAGAGCTTGAGCTGTTGCAGCAGGGATTTCAGCTGCGCCTTGCGCGGCTCGTCCAGCGGTGAAGCGGGCGGTAGCACGTGCGTGGAGATCGGGCGACCGCAAAGTACAATCGCCTCTTTAATGACGTTCACGAACGGCGTATCCAGCTGATACAGCTGCGGGATTTGCAGCAAGGTCTGATGATACTCAGCCGCTTTCGCCACGTCCTTATCGCGCCAGGCTTTCAGAAGATTTACCGACACCTGCGGCGCAAAGTTGCCGCTCGCCGAGATCGCCCCGTCGCCGCCGAGCAGCAGGGTATTGAACAGATGATCGTCGTAGCCACACAGCACGGTGAAGTGTGGGTGGGCCGCTTTGACGGTGTGGATCATGCTGCGCAGATGGGCGACGGAGTCGATGGTGTCTTTAATGCCTACGATGTTGCTGCGCGAGTCGGCGAGGTTTTTCACCAGCGCTGGCGTGAGATCCTGCCCGGTCAGCGCCGGGAAGTTATAGAGCATCACCGGCAGCGTGACGCTGTCGGCCACCTGTTCGAAATAGCGAATCAGGTTCGCTTCCGACACTTTCCAGTAGTAGGGGTTGATGACCACGATGCCGTCCGCGCCCGCCTGCTGCGCGTGCTGGCTCAGTTCAATGGTTTCCCGGGCGTTGGTGCCGCCGGTGCCGATCAGAACCGGCACGCGACGATCGACATGATCGATAGCAAAGCGGGCAATGGTTTTACGCTCTTCGGCGTTGAGCTGGGAGAATTCGCCGCCGCTGCCGAGGAAGAACAGGCCATCAACGCCTGCGGCGATCAGATCGTCGATCAGCGCGGCGGTGCCCTGCTTATCGAGCTGGCCATCGGCGGTAAAAATGGTGGAGACAGGGGGAATGATTCCCGTAAACAACACTGGCTGCGGCATGAGATCTCCTTGCTGAATCATTTTGTTCTACATTATAGAACAGCGTTCATTAATTTAACGATCATACTATGACGCAGAAAAAGCGCAGGTAAATGGGAGATGAGGAGGGAGTGCGGGAAATTTAAGCTGGATCACAGATTGTCCCCCTCACCCCGGCCCTCTCCCCAAAGGGGCGAGGGAGAAAAGACGGCTCGGTGCAGTCCCCTCTCCCCTGTGGGGAGAGGGTTAGGGTGAGGGGTAAAGGGTTATTCAATCAGCATTTTCACCACGACTTTTCGCACCTTAGCAGGCGCCCCCACCGCGCACAGCGGCTTATGGACTTCGCCAGGCCAGAACACCACAAAATCCCCTTCGCTTAGCACCACGGTTTTCTCCTGCTCGCCTTCCGGCAGGAACGCGATGTCTTTGTCCGCCAGCCAGTCGGTATCCGGCGTACCGTGCGGCAGGGTGCTGAAGGTCATCCCTTCCTGACCCTTCATCACGATCTGGATGTCCAGATAGCGCGCATGAAACTCGGCGCGGCGTTCAGCAAACGGCTGAGTCATGTCTTCCGAGACCAGATAAAACAGAGTGTTGCCATCGATATCATGCTTGCCGGGCGGCGTGGCGTCGGTGACGTGGCGCTTTATATAGTCAATGGCCTGGCGCAGCGCGTCAGGCAGCCAGGGCTGCAGATAGTGGATGTTGCCGATGATCATGAAAAACCTCTCAATGTAAAACAACGTTTCATTTTCGTCTTTTATACGAGAGTTCGCGCTGCCATACCAGCCCTTTTTCTGTGACCTTTGCGCGAGCGCATGTTTATCGGGAAAGGTGTTAATTCACTGTTAATCACACACAGGCAATTATGCAGCGGTTATGCATAACCTCATTTCGCGCGCGTGATAGCGCCAACATAACTTCCTGAATCGAAAGCGTAAATCACAAAACCTGCTGCCGTATCACATTTTATCACTTTAATAATTTCCTTTATAAACCCATAATTATTTATGGATTTTCCTTAAGTCAAAAATAGTTAACTGACATTATTGCATAGCTATTCCCTCCACCAAATTTTAACTTTTAAAATCAATGATATAACTAATTATTTCGAAACATTAAATTCTACAAAATAATAACAAATACAAATATTGCCACCGAATGCTGCTTAGCTATTCACGTGCCAATAATATGAAATTAATCATTATCTGATGCGAATCATGCAAATGAAAACAAACACCTTAATATCCATTTTCGCGTGAACTGCATCACAATAATGATTATTTAACCGCCTAGTATGAACCACGAAATCAATTGAGCTTAGCCGCCATGAAATTAAACACATCACATGGCGCATGCCCTTTTTATTCTGAAAAACAGTTAAAGGAATAATTATGGAAAAGCATTACGTCGGTTCTGAAATTGGTCAATTGCGTAGCGTTATGCTGCACCGCCCAAATTTAAGTCTGAAACGTTTAACGCCATCGAATTGTCAGGAACTGCTTTTCGATGATGTGCTCTCGGTTGAACGGGCGGGCGAAGAGCATGATATCTTCGCAAACACGCTGCGCGAGCAGGGTGTGGAAGTCCTGCTGTTAACCGACCTCCTGACACAAACGCTTGATATTACTGAAGCGAAAGCCTGGCTGCTGGAGACGCAAATCTCGGACTATCGCCTCGGACCTACCTTTGCGGGCGACGTGCGCGGCTGGCTGGCGGACATGCCGCACCGTGAACTGGCGCGCAGATTAAGCGGCGGATTAACCTACGGCGAAATTCCGGCGGCCATCAAAAATATGGTGGTAGATACCCACACGGCCAATGACTTTATTATGAAGCCGCTGCCGAACCATTTATTTACCCGCGACACTTCCTGCTGGATTTATAACGGCGTGTCCATTAACCCGATGGCTAAACCCGCCCGTCAGCGTGAAACCAATAACCTTCGGGCAATATATCGCTGGCATCCGGCATTTGCCGACGGCGATTTTATTAAGTATTTCGGCGACGAAAATATTAATTACGACCACGCTACCCTGGAAGGTGGCGACGTATTAGTGATTGGTCGCGGGGCGGTATTGATCGGCATGTCCGAACGCACGACGCCGCAGGGCGTGGAGTTCCTCGCCAACAGCCTGTTCAAACACCGCCAGGCCGAGCGCGTGATCGCCGTTGAGCTGCCAAAACATCGCTCCTGCATGCACCTCGACACCGTGATGACCCACATCGACGTGGACACTTTCTCCGTCTACCCGGAAGTGGTGCGCAAAGACGCCCAGTGCTGGACGCTCACCCCGGACGGGCGCGGCGGCCTGCAACGTACCCAGGAAACCGACCTGCTGCACGCCATCGAGAAAGCGCTCGGCATTAACCAGGTGCGCCTGATCACCACCGGCGGCGACGCCTTTGAAGCCGAACGCGAACAGTGGAACGACGCCAACAACGTTCTGACCATCCGTCCCGGCGTGGTGATTGGCTACGAGCGCAACGTCTGGACTAACGAGAAGTACGACAAAGCCGGCATCACCGTGCTGCCTATCCCGGGCGATGAGCTGGGACGCGGCCGCGGCGGCGCACGCTGCATGAGCTGCCCACTGGAACGCGACGGAATTTAAAGGAGCCATCATGGAACGAAAACCCACTCTGGTTGTGGCCCTTGGCGGCAACGCACTGCTGAAGCGCGGCGAGCCGCTGGAAGCAGAGATCCAGCGCCAGAACATTGAGCAGGCCGCCCGCACCATCGCCGGGCTCACGGCGCAGTGGCGCGTGGTGCTGGTTCACGGCAACGGTCCACAGGTCGGGCTGCTGGCGCTGCAGAACAGCGCCTACGACAAAGTGACCCCTTACCCACTGGACGTTCTTGGTGCCGAAAGCCAGGGGATGATCGGCTACATGCTCCAGCAGGCGCTGAAAAACAGCCTGCCGCAGCGTGAGGTGAGCGTCCTGCTTACGCAAGTGGAAGTGGACGCCGCCGACCCGGCGTTCAGCAACCCGACCAAATACATCGGCCCGGTGTACAGCGAAGCCCAGGCAAAAACGCTGGCTGCGGAAAAAGGCTGGGTGTTTAAGGCCGACGGCAGCTACTTCCGTCGCGTGGTGCCGTCACCGCAGCCGAAACGCATCGTCGAGAGCGACGCCATCACGGCGCTGATCCAGCGCGACCACCTGGTGATCTGCAACGGCGGCGGCGGCGTGCCGGTGGTGGAAAACGCCAACGGCTATCACGGCATTGAGGCGGTGATCGACAAAGACCTCTCCGCCGCCCTGCTGGCGCGCCAGATTGAGGCCGACGCCCTGCTGATCCTCACCGATGCCGACGCGGTGTACCTCGACTGGGGAAAACCGACCCAGCGCCCGCTGGCGCAGGTGACGCCAGAACTGCTCAGAGGCATGCAGTTTGACGCCGGATCGATGGGGCCGAAAGTGGCCGCCTGCCGCGAGTTTGTTGAAGCCTGCAACGGCATTGCCGGAATCGGCGCGCTGGCCGATGGGGCAGAGATTCTGGCGGGCGAGAAAGGCACGTTGATTCGTAACTGAACATACATTTAAAAAGGATTTCCCATATGACCATCAACCTGAAAAACCGCAACTTCCTGAAACTGCTGGACTACACCCCGGCGGAGATCCAGTACCTGATCGACCTCGCCATCGAGCTGAAAGCGGCCAAAAAAGCCGGACGCGAAAAGCAAACCCTGGTCGGCAAAAACATCGCCCTGATCTTTGAAAAAACCTCCACCCGCACCCGCTGCGCCTTCGAAGTGGGCGCGTTTGACCAGGGTGCGCAGGTGACCTACCTCGGCCCAAGCGGATCGCAGATCGGCCATAAAGAGTCGATGAAAGACACCGCCCGCGTGTTGGGGCGTATGTATGACGGTATCGAATACCGCGGCTACGGCCAGGCGATTGTTGAAGAGCTGGGTGAATACGCGGGCGTACCGGTGTGGAACGGCCTGACCGACGAATTCCATCCGACGCAGATCCTCGCCGATCTGATGACCATGCTGGAGCACGCGCCGGGCAAAACCCTGCCGGAGCTAAGCTTTGCTTATCTCGGCGACGCACGCAACAACATGGGCAACTCCCTGATGGTCGGCGCGGCCAAAATGGGGATGGACATCCGCCTGGTGGCACCGAAATCCTTCTGGCCGGAAGCGGGTCTGGTTGAGCAGTGCCGTGCCATCGCGAAAGAAACGGGGGCGCGCATCACCCTGACCGACGACGTGGAAGAAGGCGTGCGCGGGACGGATTTCCTCTACACCGACGTGTGGGTCTCCATGGGCGAGCCGAAAGAGGCGTGGGCCGAACGCGTCAGCCTGATGAAGCCGTATCAAATCAACGCGGACGTCATGAAAGCCACCGGCAACCCGAACGTCAAGTTCATGCACTGCCTGCCGGCGTTCCACAACGAGCACACCAAAGTGGGCCGCGAAATCGAAATGGCCTATGGCCTGAAAGGGCTGGAGGTGACGGAAGAGGTCTTCGAATCCCCGAACTCTATCGTCTTTGATGAAGCAGAAAACCGCATGCATACCATTAAAGCGGTCATGGTGGCGACACTCGGCGACTAATCACCGCCCGGCGCGCCGCGGGGTGCGCCGGGTTTCAGGAGAACATCATGGGCAAGTTCAAATTTCCCTCCGCATACACCATTCTCTTTTTTCTGATTGCCGTCGTTGCCGTCCTGACGTGGATTGTTCCGGCCGGGCAGTATCACATGGCCATGAACGAGGCGCTCGGCAAGGACGTGCCGGTTGCCGGAACCTATGCGCACGTAGCGGCCCATCCGCAGGGACTGGTTTCCGTGCTGATGGCCCCGATTGCCGGGTTGTACGATCCCGAGTCCGGCCAGGCCGGGGCGATCGACGTTGCGCTGTTTATACTGATCATCGGGGGATTCCTTGGGATCGTCACCAAAACCGGGGCCATTGACGCCGGGATCGAACGCGTCACCACCCGGTTGCGCGGTCGCGAAGAGTGGATGATCCCGATCCTGATGGCGCTGTTTGCCGCAGGCGGCACCATTTACGGCATGGCCGAAGAGTCCCTGCCGTTCTATACCCTGCTGGTACCGGTGATGCTGGCCGCCCGTTTCGACCCGGTGGTAGCCGCCTCCACCGTGCTGCTCGGCGCCGGGATCGGCACGCTTGGCTCCACCATTAACCCGTTCGCGACGGTGATCGCCGCCAACGCCGCCGGGATCCCCTTCACCAACGGTATCGCCCTGCGCGTGGCGCTGCTGGTCATCGGGTGGATCATCTGTGTGGCGTGGGTGATGCGCTATGCCCGCAAAGTGCGCAAGGATCCGTCTCTCTCCATCGTTGCGGACAAACAGGAGGAGAACCTCGCCCACTTCCTCGGCAACAAGGGCGAACAGTCGCTGGAATTCACACCGGTGCGCAAAATCATCCTGGTGATTTTCGCCCTTGCCTTCGCGGTCATGATCTACGGCGTGGCGGTGCTCGGCTGGTGGATGGCGGAGATCTCAGCGGTGTTTCTCGCCAGTGCAATAATCGTCGGCCTGATCGCCCGCATGAGCGAAGAGGAACTGACCTCAACCTTTATCAACGGCGCGCGAGATTTGCTGGGCGTCGCGCTGATTATCGGTATCGCGCGCGGTATCGTAGTGATCATGGATAAGGGCATGATTACCCACACCATTTTGCACAGCGCCGAGGGAATGGTTACCGGCTTATCGACGGTGGCGTTCATCAACGTGATGTACTGGCTGGAGGTGGTGCTGTCGTTTCTTGTGCCTTCTTCGTCCGGCCTGGCCGTTCTGACGATGCCGATCATGGCGCCTCTTGCCGATTTCGCTAACGTCAACCGCGACCTGGTGGTTACGGCTTACCAGTCGGCGTCCGGTATCGTTAACCTGATCACTCCCACCTCTGCCGTCGTAATGGGCGGGCTGGCTATCGCCCGAGTGCCTTACGTGCGCTATCTGAAATGGGTCGCGCCGCTGCTGGGGATTTTAACGGTGGTGATTATGGTGGCGTTAAGTCTGGGGGCGTTGTTGTAATTTGCCGGATGGCGCTGCGCTTATCCGGCCTGTGGATCGGTGCGGTGTCACCGGTTATTTCGGGAACTGATATGGGAACTATGATGGATTACGAAGAGTACTCTCCCAAAGAGCAACTACAGCTAACGGTCTGCCAGCGTCTGATCGCGGAAAAGGGCTATCTCTCTCAGGAGGAGATCCGCCGCGACTTACAGGAGCGGGGTTTTGAGACCATCAGCCAGTCCACCGTTTCACGTCTGCTCAAGTTGCTCGGTGTCATAAAAATTCGAAATGCCAAAGGGCTAAAGATTTATTCGCTGAATCCCCAGCTGCGCCCGGCTCCTGATGCCGCGCGCACCGTGTCCGAAATGGTGGTGAGCGTTGAGCACAATAGCGAATTTATCCTTATCCATACCGTTGCCGGATATGGCCGCGCGGTGGCGCGTATCCTGGATTATCACCAGTTACCGGAAATTTTAGGCGTGGTGGCCGGAAGCAGTATCGTCTGGGTCGCCCCTCGGGTGGTGAAGCGCACCGCGCTGGTGCATAAGCAAATTAATTATTTACTCAGAACGCATTAATATTCACAAAGAACCGTTTGCATTGAGTAAAGCGTGCATTAAATCGCTTGATCCGCAAAGCGAGCTGCGTATAATGCCCGACAATTTGCCGGGAGGAAGCATGGTCAAGCGTGTACGACATAACGTCTTACCGCGTCTGAAATCAGACGCTGGCCTGCCGTTTTTCTTCCCGTTGCTTAATCTATTCCCAGAGCCCCTCATTTGAGGGGCTTTTTTTTGCCCGGCGTCAGGAGATAAACATGAATCCGCTTTATCAAAAACACATCATTTCCATAAACGACCTCAGCCGCGAAGAGCTGGAACTGGTTCTGGAAACCGCGGCAAAACTGAAGGCCAATCCGCAACCGGAGCTGCTGAAGCACAAGGTGATTGCGAGCTGCTTCTTTGAAGCCTCAACCCGCACCCGCCTCTCCTTTGAAACCTCCATGCATCGCCTTGGCGCGAGCGTGGTGGGTTTCTCAGACAGCAGCAACACGTCGCTGGGTAAAAAAGGCGAGACCCTGGCGGATACCATTTCAGTGATCAGCACCTACGTAGACGCGATTGTGATGCGCCACCCGCAGGAGGGCGCGGCGCGCCTGGCGACCGAGTTTTCCGGTGGCATCCCGGTACTGAACGCCGGGGACGGTGCTAACCAGCATCCGACGCAGACCCTGCTGGATCTGTTCACCATTCAGGAGACGCAGGGCACGCTGGAGAACCTGAACATCGCCATGGTCGGCGACCTGAAATATGGCCGCACCGTCCACTCCCTGACCCAGGCGCTGGCGAAATTTAACGGCAACCGCTTCTTCTTCATCGCCCCAGACGCGCTGGCGATGCCGCAGTACATTCTCGATATGCTGGACGAAAAAGGCATTGCGTGGAGCCTGCACGCCAGCATCGAAGAGGTGATGAGCCACGTGGATATTCTCTACATGACCCGCGTGCAGAAAGAGCGTCTGGATCCTTCCGAGTACGCCAACGTGAAGGCGCAGTTTGTCCTGCGCGCCAGCGACCTCGACGGCGCGCGCGACAACATGAAGGTGCTGCACCCGCTGCCGCGCATCGATGAGATCACCACAGACGTGGATAAAACGCCGCACGCCTGGTACTTCCAGCAGGCCGGGAACGGTATCTTCGCCCGCCAGGCGTTACTGGCACTGGTTCTGAATCGCGATTTAGCTCTGTAAGGGGAGACGACCATGACACACGATAACAAACTCCAGGTTGAAGCCATCAAACGTGGCACCGTGATTGACCACATCCCTGCGCAGGTGGGCTTTAAGCTGCTGACGCTGTTCAAACTGACCGAGACCGATCAGCGCATCACCATTGGCCTGAACCTGCCGTCGGGCGAGATGGGCCGCAAGGACTTGATCAAAATCGAGAATACCTTCCTGACCGACGAGCAGGTCAACCAGCTGTCGCTGTACGCACCGGATGCCACCGTCAACCGCATCGACGAGTATGAAGTGGTCGGCAAATCCCATCCTGGCCTGCCGGATCGCATCGAGAGCGTGCTGGTCTGTCCGAACAGCAACTGCATCAGTCATGCTGAGCCGGTTTCATCCAGTTTTGCAGTGAAAAAACGCGCTGATGACATCGCACTCAAATGCAAATACTGCGAAAAAGAGTTTTCTCATTATGTGGTGCTGGCCAACTAATTGAGGTTGGTAAAGGATCCCGGCCTCCCTATAATGGCCGGGAACATTTAATCAGCTGTTATTCTGGAGAAATCATGACCAAAGTACTCGCGACGGAAAATGCACCCGCGGCTATCGGCCCGTACGTTCAGGGCGTTGATCTGGGCAGCATGATCATCACCTCGGGCCAGATCCCGGTGAACCCAAAAACCGGTGAAGTGCCAGCCGACGTAGCGGCACAGGCGCGTCAGTCGCTGGAAAACGTGCAGGCTATCGTTGAATCTGCCGGTCTGAAAGTGGGCGACATCGTGAAAACGACCGTGTTCGTGAAAGATCTGAACGATTTCGCGACCGTTAACGCCACTTACGAAGCATTCTTTACCGAACACAACGCGACCTTCCCGGCGCGCTCCTGCGTTGAAGTGGCGCGTCTGCCAAAAGACGTGAAAATTGAAATCGAAGCGATCGCCGTGCGCCGCTAATCAATTTCAGGCAAACCAGGGCAGCTTCGGCTGCCTTTTTTATTTGGCTATTTTTACCTTCGTAATACGATGACGACGCGGTCCGGGAATAAATACACTCGCACACCTTTATAAATTCCCGTTTCGGACAAAAATGAAAATCTCCAGAATTGCGTTGGCTATGGCCACTCTTACGGTAGCCTCTTCTGCGCTGGCACACGGCTATATCGAATCCCCTGCCAGCCGCGCTTATATGTGTAAACAGGGACAAAACATTGACTGCGGTCTGGTGGAATATGAACCCCAGAGCGTAGAGCGTGCCTCCGGTTTCCCGTCAGGGAGCCTGCCGCCGGATGGCGAACTCGCCAGCGCCGGGATTGCCAACTACTCGCAGCTTGATAAGCAAAGCCAGAATGCCTGGACCAAAACGCCGATGACCGCCGGGGTACATCAGTTTGTCTGGCATCACACCGCGCCGCACAAAACCACCAACTGGCGCTATTACATCACCAAACAAAACTGGAACCCGAATAAGCCGCTGACCCGCGACCAGTTCGACTTAACGCCGTTTTGTACGGTAAACGGCAACGGCCAGGCGCCCGCAATGACCCAGTCGATGAACTGTAACGTGCCGGAACGTACCGGTTATCAGGTGATTTACGGCGTGTGGGAAATTGCCGATACGCCCAACAGTTTCTATCAGGCCATCGACGTGGACTTCGGTAACGGCGGCAACGTCACGCCGGATGAAACCCCGGTCGCCGCCTCCGTCTGGAGCAAAACGCTGAGCGGCCAGGTTGCGGGTAACAACCTCAACGTGGGCGATAAAGTAATTGCTCGCTTCTTCGATGCCAACGGCGAAATCGCCTCCATGGCGACCGAGCTGACTATCGCCTCGGCTCAACAGGGAGATGCCAACCAGTGGGCCTACGATCTGGCGCAAAAAATTAACAGCGCTCATCACGACGTGCGCGTCGGCGTGAAGGATGAAAGCGGAGACGTTAGCCCGGTTCACGGCGCAAACAGCGTCTTCGTAAAAGAAGACAGTACGCTAAAGTCAGTGGCTATCTCTTATGAAGAGCAAAAAGCGGTGGTTAATGAATCCATTGCCGTGACTGACCTGCATTACAGCAAAGTGACTCACGGTGCCGCGACGGTGACATTCCACGTCAATACGCAGGGTGACGTGAACCTTGAAGCACACGTATTGAACCATCCCGGAGCGGAAAAAGGCTATCTGAAGCAGGATATGAATAACAGCAACCAGGATGTGACCATGAACCTGACAAACGTCACGCCAGGGCACCACATGCTGAAATACTACGCCACCAATAAAGCCGGCACCCTGTTCGCGCAGGACGTGCTGGATATGATGCTCGAAGGTGAAGCAACCTCCGGCGATACCGGTAAATCTGATTTTATCTTCCCGGATAACCTTGCCTCTTATAAGGCGGGCACCGTGGTGTTGCAGCCCAAAGACGGTAAGACCTACGAGTGCAAGCCATTCCCGTACAGTGGGTACTGCAAGCAGTACAGTTCGACCTCTACCCAGTTCGAGCCCGGCGTGGGTTCAGACTGGAAAGAGGCGTGGGTGTTGAAGAACTGAGTTGCCTTTACGCCCGGCGGCACTTCGTTTGCCGGGCCTACATGTCACGTAGGCCCGGTAAGCGTAGCGCCACCGGGCGCTTATGTTACTGGTTTCGCGTCGCCCTGAGCAGCGTCTCCAGCGGATACACCGCAGCAATCACCACTTCGTCCTGCACCTTCGCCGCGTTATCCAGCTCGCGTTGAATCGAGGCGATTTCTTTGTCATCCAGCGTGCCCTGTCGCGCCACCAGATCCGTCAGCCTCAGGCCAATTGCGGCAAGCTTATCCACCTCCAGGATCACCGGTTTAATCGCCTTCAGCTGATAGCTGTTTTCGCTCAGCGCCAGCGCGTCGCTGGTGTTGCTCTGCCAGCGATTAAAGACGTGGCGCAGCGCGTCGGCGCTTTCCGTGTCTTCCGCATCGCTGACCAGACGGTCCGCCCATTTGTTCATCTGACGCACGGTGATGCTTTCCGCATTCAGCGCATCCGCGAGGCGGTTAAGCGGCTCAAACTGGTGATAGTTTCCCGCCTGGAACTTGAGGTGCTGACGGGTGTAATACTGGGCCGGTTCAAGCGCCTGCGCGAGGATTTGCAGCGGCAACGTGTCGGCATTATTCGCGAGCCGCGTGAATTGCACCTGCTGCTGGGTATGCTGCTGCAGGCCAACCGACACCGTCGTCCAGCTGTCCATCGCCTGCAGGCGGGTATACATGTTGTCGACATCATTGACGTCCTGCGCGGACCATAACCGCTCCGCCACCGCAAACGTCCGCGGCCACAGGCGGATATCCAGCACCGGTGCGACCACGTTTTCCGCCCACAGCGCGGCTTCTCCGCCGAGCAAATTAGCCTGATTCGCCACGTCCGGCACTACCGGTGGGATCCCTTTCGGCACCTCGTCCAGACGGGTACCGCTAATCGGATAGCGGGTATTGCCCACCAGGAAGTAACCGGTGAGCTTGTCGTTATCGACCCAGACGACCGGGCGCGTTTCGCCCATCCAGGTATCAACGGTAAACGTCACCTGATTGTCGTCGCGCCACGCAATATCCTGCACCGCACGGCGGGATTTCCCGGCAAAATCAATAAAACCGCGCCAGCCGGCGTCCCCTTTCACCAGGGTAAAACTCCCCTCGACCGGCTTGCCTTTCAGACGCGGCATGGAGAAGGCCCAGCTCTGGGCGCTGTCGGTGTCTGCTATCACGTCCACGCCATTCAGCCCCTGGGGAACGATTTCATTGCGGTAGTGATAGGCGGTGGACTGGGGTTGATCGAGGTAGAAACCGGTCGAAAGAATTCCCTTGTAGCCGGTTTGCGCCACCTTACCCAGCGCGTCCTGCCCCTGCCAGGACTGGATCAGAATGCTTTTCGGTAAGTCAGGATGATAGATCTCATCCCAGCCGACCATCTGCCGATGATGTTTCTCGAGGATCGTCTCCAGCTTGCGGTTGAAATAGGCCTGCAGCGCGTGGCTGTCCGCCAGTCTGTTGTCGCGCATGAACGTCTGGATCGCGGCGTTCGCTTTCCACTGGCTGTCGTCCACCTCATCCCCGCCGATGTGCAGATACGGATCCGGGAAGATCGCCGCCAGTTCGCTGACCATCGCGTCAGCAAAGGCGTATGTGGCCTCTTTGGTCGGATCAAGCACCGGCTTCAGCACGCCCCAGTTGCGCTCCATTTTGTAGGGCCCCGGCGCGCTCATCAGCTCCGGGTAGGCCACAGCAATCGCCGAGGCGTGGCCCGGCATGTCAATCTCCGGCACCACGCGGATGCCGCGCTCGGTGGCATAGCGAACAATCTCGCGCATCTGCTCAGGGGTATAGAACAGCCCGTCGCTGGCAAGCTGCGTCAGCTTCGGGTAACGCTTCGAGCTGAAGCGCCAGCCCTGATCGTCGGTTAAGTGCCAGTGCAGGACGTTAAGCTTTGCGGCCGCCATGCCGTCAATCTGGCGTTTGATATCCACGATGGGAATGAAATGGCGCGCCGAGTCGAGCAGCAGCCCTCGCCACGGGAAGCGCGGCGCGTCTTCAATGGTCACCCACGGCAGCGACGTGTTTTCCGCGCCGTTTTGCACCAGCTGAAGCAGCGTTTCCATCGCCCGCAGCGCGCCGAAGCGGGTGTTGGCGGAGATGTTCACACCGTTGGCATCCACCGTGAGCTTATAGCTTTCATCGCTGTCCGGCAGCGGCTGTGGCTTCACCTTTTTGGCGATGGCGATGCGAATGGTCGGTTTGTCCGGTTGCTCAGCCTGCGGCTGTAGCGTCCAGCCGGTTTGCAGGGCGATACGCTGACGCAGGCGGTTGACCGCGTCGCCAAGATCGTCGCCGCTGACGGTCACGGAAAGTTGGCTGGTGAGCATCAGTGCGCCCTGCGTGGTCGGGCGTTCCACCTTCGCAGGCCAGGGCATTAACGGGAGATCCCCTGCCGGGGCGGCAAAGGCAGAGGCGCCGAGCAGCAGCCCGGCGGTTAAGAGACTGTACCGTAACATGAATGTTCCTTATCTGACGGGCCAAATAAAGGCAAAACATTCTGTTAACATGCGTATAAATTGTCGTCAAGCGAATGCGCCGACGGCGATCACAGGTTGTTAAATTTGGGAAGAAAGCTATTGCCCGGTGGCGCTGCGCTTACCAGGCCTACGTGACGGGAGTAGGCCGGGTAAGGCGAAGCCGCCACCCGGCAAAAAATCACTGCCATCCATACCGACGCGCATAAAACCCTTTCACCATCTGCGTCAGCACCATGTAGCCCGCGAGGATCGCCACCAGCCAAGGGAAGTAGCTCAGCGGCAGCGCCTGAAGCTGCAGGTAACTTGCCAGCGGCGAGAACGGCAGCGCGATGCCGAGCGCCATCACAATGCCCGTCATCACAATCAGCGGCCATGCGGCACGGCTCTGGATGAACGGAATGCGGCGCGTGCGGATCATATGCACAATCAGCGTTTGCGACAGCAGACCCACCACGAACCAGCCGGACTGGAACAAGGTCTGATGTTCCGGCGTGTTGGCATGGAACACAAACCACATCAGGCAGAAGGTCAGGATGTCGAAGATGGAGCTGATCGGCCCAAAGAACAGCATAAAGCGCCCCAGATCGGACGGGTTCCAGCGCTGCGGCTTCTGGATCTGCTCGTCGTCGACGTTATCAAACGGGATCGCCACCTGGGACACGTCGTACATCAGGTTCTGGATCAGCAGGTGCAACGGCAGCATCGGCAGGAACGGCAGAAACGCGCTGGCCACCAGGACGCTGAACACGTTACCGAAGTTGGAGCTGGCGGTCATTTTGATGTACTTGAGCATGTTGGCGAAGGTGCGACGCCCTTCGATAACGCCCTCCTCCAGCACCATCAGGCTTTTTTCCAGCAGGATAATATCCGCCGCTTCGCGGGCGATATCCACCGCGCCGTCCACGGAGATGCCAATATCCGCGGCACGCAGGGCGGGCGCATCGTTGATGCCGTCGCCCATAAAGCCCACAACGTGCCCTTCACGACGCAGCAGGGTAACAATGCGCTCTTTATGCATCGGTGTCAGGCGGGCAAACAGCGTGGTGTGCTGCGCCAGTTTCGCCAGCTCGTCGTCGGACAGGGGCTCAATGTCGCTGCCCACGACCACCTCGCCCGCATCCAGCCCGACTTCGTGACACACTTTCGCGGCCACCAGCTCGCTGTCGCCGGTGAGGATTTTAACGGTGATACCGCTCGCCTTCAGCGCCTTCAGCGCAGGCGCGGTGGTCTCTTTCGGCGGATCGAGGAATGCGATGTAACCCTCGAGGATCAAATCGGATTCGTCGATACGCTGATAGTCCCCCTCGCGCGCGGGCAGAAACTTGCTCGCCACCGCCACCACGCGCAGCCCCTGACGGTTCAGGTTGTCGGTAACGCGCTTGATGCGGCGCAGCATGGTGTCGTCCAGCGGCACGATCTCACCGTTATGGCGCACCTGCGTCGACACATTCAGGATCTCCTGCAGCGCGCCTTTGCAGATCAGCTGGTGCACGTCCGGCTGCTCGCTCACCACCACCGACATGCGGCGGCGCTCGAAATCAAACGGGATCTCATCCACCTTCTGCCAGCGACCGGAGAGCGTGCGGGCGGCTTCCTCATCGACCCCTTCCAGCACCGCCACGTCGAGCAGGTTCTTCAGCCCGGTCTGGTAATGGCTGTTCAGCCACGCGCTGTGCAGCACGCGTTCGCTGGTTTTACCGGCGATATCGGTGTGGTTCTCCAGCACGATTTTATCCTGCGTCAGGGTGCCGGTTTTGTCGGTGCAGAGAATGTCCATCGCGCCAAAGTTCTGGATAGCGTCGAGGTGCTTGACGATCACTTTCTGTTTCGAGAGCTTCACCGCCCCACGCGCCAGCGTGGAGGTGACAATCATCGGCAGCATTTCCGGCGTTAAGCCAACGGCCACGGAGAGGGCAAACAGCGCCGCCTCCCACCAGTCGCCCTTGGTGTAGCCGTTGATCAACAGCACAATCGGCGTCATCACCATCATAAAGCGGATCAGCAGCATGCTGACGCGGCCAATCCCTTTCTGGAAGGCATTCGGCTCGCTCTCCTGCTCGCTGACGCGTCCGGCAAGCTGACCAAACCAGGTGTTGCCCCCGGTCGCGGTGACAATCGCCTGCGCCGTACCGCTGACGACCGTGGTTCCCATAAAGCACAGGGTGTCGCACTCAAGCGGGTTCATCTGCTGCGGATCACGGCTGCGCGCCACCTTTTCAACGGGCAGGGATTCCCCGGTCAGGGAGGCCTGGGCGACAAACAGATCCCGCGCCTGAATGATGCGTAAATCCGCCGGGATCATGTCCCCCGCGGCCAGCTTCACCAGGTCACCCGGCACCAGCTGGTCAATGGGCAGCTCCACCCAGGCGTTTTCGCCGAGGTCGTTAATCACGCGCGAGACGGTCGCGGTGTTGCTGACCATCGCTTTCAGGGCGTCCGCCGCTTTGGTGGACCGGGCTTCCTGAATAAAGTTCAGCAGCGTGGAAATCCCCACCATCAGAGCAATCACCCCAGCGGCAAAGAGATCTTCCGTCGCGTAGGAGATGATGCCGAGCACGGTCAGCAGCAGGTTGAAGGGGTTGCGGTAGCAGAGCCACAGGTGCACCCACCACGGAGACGGTTTTTGCGCCGGAATGTGGTTATCGCCGTGCACGGCGCGGATTTTGTCCACTTCCGTCGCGTTCAGCCCTTCCGGGTGGCCGCCAAAGGCGCGCCAGACTTCGTTCTCATCCATTGCCGCCACGTTCAGGCAGCGTTCGGTCAGGGAAGCGGGAATCGCTGCACCCGCGATGTTTTTAGCATTGGGCAGCGGGTCGCGCTGAATAAGACGATGTGGCAGGTGGCGGCTCAGCAGGGCCTGCAGCTGCCGGGTGATATTTTTAAACATAGTCATTCCTCCGCATCCGCAACGGCGGACGCAGCATTCCCTTCAGGCGTGGCAAAGCCGTACCTGTCAGGCACTCAATTTTTCAAGCAGGAACGTTTGGGACGTTGCTGCCTCACATCACCGGTGAGACAGCAAAAGCTGGCTTACCGGAAAGAACGTGTTCTCCCGTTCAGGAGAGGTGTGGGATCGGGATCCATGGAGCCTCCGGTAAGTAAAAACAGGGTGTCGCCGCGCAGTATAAGGATTTAAGCGTACCCTTTGTGACGATTCGGGCGGTATTATACCCCCCTGCAAATAAACCGAACGTAAACCAGACTTTGCCCATAGCGAAATCGCGCTATAGCATTAGGCTCAATTGATCATTTTGTCGTTGTTACAGGGAAAACAGCATGCAGAACCGCCTTACCATTAAAGACATCGCGCGTTTAAGCGGCGTGGGGAAATCGACAGTCTCACGGGTGCTGAATAACGAAAGCGGTGTCAGCGAACGCACACGCGAGCGCGTCGAGGCGGTGATGAATCAGCACGGCTTTTCCCCTTCCCGCTCCGCGCGCGCTATGCGCGGGCAGAGTGACAAAGTGGTCGCGATTATTGTCTCTCGTCTGGATTCGCTCTCGGAGAACCTTGCCGTGCAGACCATGCTGCCCGCCTTTTACGAGCAGGGATATGACCCCATCATGATGGAGAGCCAGTTCTCGCCGCAGCTGGTTGAAGAGCATCTGGGCATGCTCCAGCGACGCAACATTGACGGCGTGGTGCTGTTCGGCTTTACCGGCATTAAAGACGAGATGCTAAAACCCTGGCAGCCCTCACTGGTCATGATGGCGCGCGACGCCCACGGTTTTGCCTCTGTCTGTTATGACGACGAGGGGGCGATTATCACCCTGATGCAGCGTCTGTACGATAAAGGCCATCGCCATATCAGCTTCCTCGGCGTACCCCACATCGACGTCACCACCGGCAAGCGTCGCCATGAGGCCTATCTGGCGTTTTGCAAAAAGCACAACCTCCCGGCCGTCGCCTCCCTGCCGGGTCTGGGCATGAAGCAAGGCTATGAGCAGGTTGCCAGTGTCCTGACCCCGCAGACAACCGCGCTGGTGTGCGCCACGGATACGCTGGCGCTGGGAGCCAGCAAATACCTCCAGGAGCAGCGCATCGACAGCCTGCAGGTGGCGAGCGTCGGCAGCACGCCGCTGATGAAGTTTCTGCACCCGGAGATCATCACCGTCGATCCAGGTTATGCCGAGTCCGGCAGACAGGCCGCCGCGCAGCTGATCGAGCAGATCAACGGGCGGAGCGAGCCGCGGCAGATCGTGATTCCCGCTCATCTTTCATAGCCCCTCTGAAGCGTTTATTGTGATCTTCGCCCGATTTCGGGAACGTTCCCATTTTCGCCGTCACGCTGAAAGAGTAGGCTTGCGCTCAGGTCATTACACCCCTCACCATCTGTCATGAGGTTTCATGATGAGTAAAGTCAAACAAGCAGATATTGATCAGCTGATCGTCCTGGTCGGCGGCCGCGAAAACATCGCAACCGTTAGCCATTGCATTACCCGCCTGCGCTTCGTGCTGAACGATCCGGCAAAAGCGAACCCGAAGGCCATTGAAGAACTCAAAATGGTTAAAGGCTGCTTCACCAACGCCGGGCAGTTCCAGGTGGTCATTGGTACCGAAGTGGGCGATTACTATCAGGCTCTGCTGGCAACCACCGGGCACAGCTCGGCGGATAAAGAGCAGGCCAAGAAGGCTGCACGCCAGAATATGAAGTGGCACGAGCAGCTGATTTCCCACTTCGCGGAGATCTTCTTCCCGCTGCTGCCGGCGCTGATTAGCGGCGGCTTAATTCTTGGTTTCCGTAACGTCATCGGTGATGTGCCGATGAGCGACGGCAAAACGCTGGCGCAGATGTATCCGGCGCTGAAAACCGTTTACGACTTCCTGTGGCTGATTGGTGAAGCGATCTTCTTCTACCTGCCGGTCGGGATTTGCTGGTCCGCAGTGCGCAAAATGGGCGGTACGCCGATTCTCGGTATCGTGCTGGGCGTCACGCTGGTCTCTCCGCAGTTAATGAACGCTTACTTACTTGGTCAGCAGGTGCCTGAAGTGTGGAACTTCGGTCTGTTCACCATCGCCAAAGTGGGCTATCAGGCGCAGGTTATCCCGGCCCTGCTGGCGGGGCTGATGCTGGGCTTTATTGAGACACGCCTGAAGCGCATCGTGCCGGATTATCTCTATCTGGTGGTCGTTCCGGTCTGCTCGCTGATTCTGGCCGTCTTCCTGGCACATGCGTTTATCGGTCCGTTTGGCCGCATGATCGGCGACGGCGTGGCCTTCGCGGTGCGCCACCTGATGACCGGCAGCTTCGCACCGATTGGCGCCGCGCTGTTTGGCTTCCTGTACGCCCCGCTGGTGATTACCGGTGTACACCAGACCACGCTGGCCATTGATATGCAGATGATCCAGAGCCTCGGCGGCACGCCGGTCTGGCCGATTATCGCCCTGTCTAACATTGCGCAGGCGTCTGCGGTGACCGGCATCATCATCGTCAGCCGTAAGCACAACGAGCGCGAGATCTCCGTTCCGGCCGCCATCTCCGCCTACCTCGGCGTCACCGAACCGGCGATGTACGGTATCAACCTGAAATACCGCTTCCCGATGCTCTGCGCGATGATCGGTTCCGGTCTGGCAGGCCTGGTGTGCGGTCTGAACGGCGTGATGGCGAACGGGATTGGCGTAGGCGGTCTGCCGGGCATTCTCTCCATCCAGCCCGCTTACTGGCAGGTGTTTGCCCTGGCAATGGCGATTGCGATTATCGTCCCAATGGCGCTCACCACCGTGGTTTATCAGCGTAAGTTCCGTCAGGGCGCGCTGCAGATTGTTTAACTTCATCTTTCGGGGCGCAGTTGCGCCCCTTCGCATTTGCAGGAACGCATTATGAATACCCTTCCTCACTGGTGGCAGAACGGCGTCATCTATCAGATCTATCCAAAGAGTTTTCAGGACACGACCGGCAGTGGCACCGGCGATTTACGCGGCGTGACCGCGCGGCTGGACTACCTGAAAACCCTCGGCATTGACGCCATCTGGCTGACGCCGTTTTATATCTCGCCGCAGGTGGATAACGGCTATGACGTGGCGAATTACATCGCCATCGACCCGGCGTACGGTACGCTGGATGATTTTGACGAACTGGTCGCCGGGGCGCATCAACGCGGTATTCGCATCGTGCTGGATATGGTGTTCAACCACACGTCAACCCAGCACGCCTGGTTCCGGGAATCACTGAATAAGGAAAGCCCGTACCGCCAGTTCTACATCTGGCGCGACGGTACGCCGGAGCAACTGCCTAACAACTGGCGCTCCAAGTTTGGCGGCAACGCCTGGCGCTGGCACGCCGAGAGCGAACAGTATTACCTGCACCTCTTCGCGCCGGAGCAGGCGGATCTCAACTGGGAAAACCCGGCGGTGCGCGCCGAGCTGAAAAAGGTATGCGAGTTCTGGGCCGATCGCGGCGTGGACGGCTTACGTCTGGACGTCATTAACCTGATTTCAAAAGATCAGGATTTCCCGAATGACGAAACGGGCGACGGTCGCCGCTTCTACACGGACGGGCCGCGCATCCACGAATATCTTCAGGAGATGAGCCGCGACGTCTTTACCCCGCGCAACCTGATGACGGTGGGCGAAATGTCCTCGACCTCGCTGGAGAATTGCCAGCAGTATGCCTCGCTCGACGGGCGCGAGCTGTCGATGACCTTTAACTTCCATCACCTGAAGGTGGATTACCCGGGCGGTGAAAAATGGACGAAGGCGAAACCGGACTTTGTCGCGCTGAAAACCCTCTTCCGCCACTGGCAGCAGGGGATGCACAACAAAGCCTGGAACGCGCTGTTCTGGTGTAACCACGATCAGCCGCGCATCGTTTCACGCTTTGGCGACGAAGGGGAACATCGCGTGGCCGCAGCGAAAATGCTGGGCATGGTGCTGCACGGTATGCAGGGCACGCCGTACATTTATCAGGGCGAGGAGCTGGGTATGACCAACCCGCACTTCAGCCGCATCACCGATTATCGCGACGTGGAAAGCCTGAATATGTTCGCCGAAATGCGGGCAAACGGTCGCGATCCTGACGAACTGCTGGCGATTCTGGCAAGCAAATCTCGCGATAACGGCCGCACGCCAATGCAGTGGGACGCCTCGCACAATGCGGGCTTTAGCGAGGGCGAGCCGTGGATTGGCGTCTGCGATAACTACGAAACCGTGAACGCCCGCGCGGCGCTGGACGACCAGGACTCGGTGTTTTACACCTACCAGTCGCTGATTCGCCTGCGCAAAACGCTGCCGCTGCTCACGTGGGGCGACTACGAGGATCTGCTCCCGGACCATCCTTCCCTGTGGTGTTATCGCCGTCAGTGGCAGGGGCAGACGCTGAGGGTGGTGGCGAACCTGAGCCGCGAGCGTCAGCAGTGGCAACCGGAGCCGGTACAGGGCGCATGGCGGGTCGCACTCAGCAACTATGATGATGTCCCGACCCGTCCCGACACGCTGCTCTTGCGCCCGTTTGAAGCTATCTGGTGGGTGCAGGAATAACTATCAGGAGATACAGCATGCTGTATCTCTTTTTTTTATGTTTAGCGATACGCTAAATGTACGACGATAACTTTTACATCGTGGCGTGCCGAAAATAAAAATAGCCCTGCCAATCAAATAACCTCGGCAGGACATTATGAAAAAGAGAATTATTAAAGCAACGTGTATTAGCGCACTATTATTAAGCACACAGGGATGGTGCGGAAATACATCCGTCGACCTTCGTTTTGGTCACAACACAAACTCAGACGTCAATGATTCCCGTATTAAGGTCATGCATCAGGCGGAGAATGGTTTTTACTTCTCCGTTGAAGCCGCACAAAACCACAATGATACCTTTTTTGGCGATACCGACCGATATAACCCAGACGAAAAAGGCTTAACGGAGGCGGCACAAGAGATTGAAACGCGCTGGCGCTTCGATCTTGGAAACGGCTTTGCCGTAGCGCCGGGCATGGTGACGGTTTTCACCGCCAGCAATACCCATTACCGCCCCTTCATTCAGGGCTGGAAAGCGTTCGATAACGGTCTGAATCTCGCCGCCCGTTATCGCTATAACACCGTCAATGACGCGCACAGCGACAAAGAACTCGACGGCAGCGGGTATACCCGCCGCCAGTCACACCAGTTCGACATCTGGTTCGCGTATAACATTGGCAAATTCGGGATGTCCTACAACCCGCGCTTCCGCTGGCAGGATGGTGTCGATCAGGGAACCGGGGATGATACCTACTGGGAACATACCGTCGCCTTCAACTACAAGCTCGACGATGGCTGGACGCCTTACGTCGAACTGGTTTCACTGGATAAAACCTATATCAACGATGACGGCAACCATGAAAATGATTATGCCGTCCGTCTGGGGATAGTGAAGCAGCTCTGACGACCAGACTACACCGTATCGTGCTGCAGCAACCTGCAGCCGATACGGTCTACCGCACTTAACAGTTCCAGCTGCCCTTCCCGCTGATATAACGATACCGCGTTGATATCAATCAACAACGGCCAGCATAGAGAAGAGAGCGCGGCCAGCGTAGACCCCTCGCGCGTGATCGCAATAATCTTTAATCCTTTGCGCAGCGCGTTACGCGCCATTTCAATTAACGACTGCGTCTCTCCGGATTTACTGATCAACACCAGCGTTCCCTTCGATACCCGCGTCAGCTGGTGCATATCGTTGAGAATAAGGTGCGGCAGGCTCGCCAGAGATAAAAAACGCGACAGGTAGTTGAGGCTGGTGAGTGATGCGCCCCGTGCATAGAGAAAAATATGGCTGGAATGGGTCAGCAACCTGGACATCTCCACCACAATCTCCTCCGCCTGCGGCCCCACGTCAGGGTTTACAGGCGCAGGGGTAAAATGATCGCGTAAAAAACGATACCGAAGCTCTGTATAGCTCTTATAGCCCATTTTCTTACACACGCGATTAACGGAGGTTGTCGTGGTAAAAGTATCACGGGCAATCTCTTTTGCCGATATAGTAGAAATATGAGTAGCGTGATGCTGAATGTATTCAAATATCAAACGCTCACTTCCCTGAAATGAATTCATATATTACACCCTGTTTAATCCTGGCATGATTTTACCACAGCCGAAAAATATCCTCTGGAAGGCGCTTCACATATTGCAAGCCCGCGTATGACGATACGTAATAAGTATTAGCAAACATTAAAAACTGTTTTGGCTTCTCTTTATACTTTCCCTGTTTTCACATCCAGGGAATTATGACAATGACGAAACAAAAAGTTGTCGCGGTAACGGCCTGCCCGACAGGCATTGCACACACGTTTATGGCCGCGAATAAAATTATCGCATGGGCTAAAGCGCATAACATTGAGGTAAAGGTCGAAACGCAGGGTAGCGACGGTGTTAAAAATCGCTTAACAAAACAGGATATTGCTTCTGCCACCGCCATTATTCTGGCAACCGATGTCCCCATTCAGGATGCCGAACGTTTTGATGACATTCCTCACCTTCAGACACGAACACAAGAGCTGATCAAGCACACCGATCGCTATCTGCGTCAGGCGCTGGCAATGGAAAAAAATGCGACCGCGGTGGCAGATGAAGACGAAGACGATCTCCGGCGTTCGGCTTACCAGATATTTATTGGCCATATCATGGCGGCCATCAGCTATATGTTACCGGTCGTGGTCATGGGTGGGCTGATGATGGCGACGGCCAAAATTACCGGCCAGTTTATTAACATTGAACATTCGCCGTTCAGCGTGCTGGATAAAGTGGGCTTTATGACCATCAAGTTCATGTATCCGGTCTTCGCCATGTATCTGGCGTTTGCCATTGCCGGAAAACCGGCGCTGATCCCCGGGCTTATCGGCGGCATCATGTCAGACGAAGTCTACAAGCGCTTCTTTGATATCGAGGGCTTTATGCCCTCCGGCTTTTTTGGCGCGATTGGGATTGGCTTCTTTGTGGGCTATCTGGTGCGCTGGCTCAACGATTCGATTCATGTCCGCCAGCAGCTCACCACCATTAAAACCATGCTAATCGTCCCGCTGATCACCGGCATTACGCTGGTGATGGTCATGGAATATCTGATTAACCCGATTTTTGGCTCGCTTAATCAGCTGATGGTGGTCTTTTTTACCTCGGCAGGCGACACCGGTCGCGGGTTCTATTCCGCAATGATCGCCGCGGGCACCGCTTTCGACCTTGGTGGTCCGGTCAATAAGGCGGCAGGCTCGGTCGCGCTCGGCCTGAATGGCATGAGCGAGACGTTTGATTTAACCGCCCGCGAACTCTCTATCGTGATCCCCTCCATTGGCGTCGGTTTTGCCGCATTCCTCAACGGCCGCTTTGGTCTGCCGGATGTCTTCAGCCGGGAGGAGAAAACCGTTGGCAGCACCTCGTTATTGCTGGGCGTAATCGGGATCTCAGAAGGCGCTATCCCGTTCATCCTGAAAAACCCACGCCTGATCCCGGTGTTCATGACCGGTGCCGTCGCCGGTGCGCTGGTGGCGATTGCACTCGGCGTGAAGCAGACGCTGCCTCTGCCCGCCATCTGGGGCTGGCCGCTGGCGACCAATGTGGCGGGCTATCTGGCGAGCGTCTTTATTGGCGCACTGATTTGCGCCCTGGGCGTGCTTTATGTCAGCCCAAAGAACGTCAGGTGAGGGAAACATCATGAGTCAGATCCACGTTATTGCCCACACGCACTGGGATCAGGAGTGGTATTTCACCCGTCAGGACAGCATGGTGCTGGCGTCATATAACTTTGCGGATGTTATCAACACGCTGGAGCAGGACCCGGCTTATGCCTGCTATCACCTTGACGGGCAGATGGCGGTCGTGGAGGACTTTCTTGCGATCAATCCCGATTATCGCGCCAGGCTGGAAAAGCTGGTCAGAGAAAAAAGGATTTTCGTCGGGCCGTGGTATACCCAGACGGACACCTACAACGTGCATGGCGAATCCATTATCCGCAACCTGAAGTACGGCATCTTCGCCGCACGAACGCTGGGACATGCGATGCAGGTCGGTTATCTGCCGGATACCTTCGGCCACAATGCGCAGATGCCGACGATTTTGCAGGGCTGCAATATCGATAACATCGTCTTCTGGCGCGGTATCGATCACGACCGGCAGGCCAAACGCAGCCAGTTTATCTGGCGCGCGCCGTCAGGGGCGAGCGTCATCGCCTGCGCGATGGCGCTCGGGTATGGCGCGGCTAAAAATATCGCTTCGCAAGCCTGCCATCTGCAGGGGAAAATCTACCCGATGGTCGATTTGCTGCGTTCACGGGCCGGTATCGATGACCTGCTCCTGCCCTGCGGCGGCGATCAGGTCAGCATCGACCCGGCGCTGCCGACTATCCTGCAGGTCGCCAGCAAACACTCTCCCAACCAGGATTGGTACACCATCAGTTCGCTGGAGCGTTACGTGGACATCCTGCGCGCGCAGCGTGAGCAGTTTGAATGCTGGGAAGGCGAGCTGAAATCGCCACGCTACACCCGCATCCATAAAACGATCGGCTCCGTACGCTACGACATTAAAAAGAAAAATGATGAGATTGAGCAGTTTATCCTGCGACAGCTGGAGCCGACGATTGCCATGGCGCGGCATCAGGGGCTACCGGTCAATCTCTCTGTGGTCGATACCCTCTGGAAGACGCTTTTGCGAACCCACGCCCACGACTCTATCGGCGGCTGTAATAGCGATGCGACCAATCGCGACATTCTGCATCGGCTGGAACAAACCGAGCAGCTGTGTCACAGCCTGTGGAATCTGGTGGTAAAAACGCTGGCCGCCGCCTGTGCTCAGGAAGGGGACCTGCTGATCTTCAATCCGCTGACCACCCCAATGCGGCGCGTGGTTAAAACCACGCTGTATAGCAGGGCTGAACATATCGCGCTGACGTATCAGGGGCAGCCCGTGCGCTTCGACGTCCTGAAAAGAGACATTTTACCCGGCGGAACGGCGATCTCCCTCACTGCCGAAGGCGAGTGTGAAACGCCCCTTCCTCCCTATTTCCGCTGGCACATTGCTGTGCAGACGCCGGTTCTGCCGTCGGTTGGCTATCTCACCGTGAACGTTGAGAATAACCCTGCGCCGTTACGGCAACCTGAACAGGAAAAGGGCCGCGAAATAGAAAATGCGCATTATCGGCTGATGCTGGACGCCGGAACGCTTACCCTTGAGGACAAACACACGGGCAGATGCATCCCCGCGTTATTTACCCTCGAAGACTGCGCGGATGCGGGCGACAGCTACGATTTCTCCCCGCTTGCAGGCGATACGCCAACGCGCTGTTCCCATTTCACACTCATTGATTGCCTGAAAACGCCGCTTGTCGAAAAGCTGGTTATTGAGGCGACGCTGCTTCTGCCGCCGGATCTCGCCGGACATCAGGATGCAGTCAGAAAACCGTTATGCCTGCGTCTGGCGTGTGAATTGCGCCATGACGATCCGAACCTGTATGTCGACGGTGCGCTGGAAAACAGCCACTGCGATCACCGGCTGCGCTTGCTGATCAACAGCGATATTCACACGCATCACGCTATCGCCTCACAGCCCTTTGCGATCATCCAACGCGAAACGGGGTATGACGATGAAAACTGGCAGGAACGCTATCGCGAGCTGCCCGTGGATATCGAAACCAGCGAGGGCATTATCGCTGTCGCAGAAGAAGGCAAAGCGCTGGTGGTGAACAGCCGCGGCATGAAGGAGTTTCAGATCCTCGGGGACGAACCGGCAGTGATTGCCCTGACGCTGTTTAAGTCAACGGGTGTGCTCGGACGAAACGACCTTGACTGGCGTCCGGGTCGGGCATCCGGGATTAATAATACGGTGGTTGAGACCCCCGATGCCCAGTTGCTGAAGCCGTTGCACTTTTCATTCAGCGTCGCGCTGGCCGACAGTGCCGATCATCTGACGCTACGCCAGCTGGAAAATCTCGCGACCGGGCAGCCGTTTACCTATCAACGGCAAACGCTGCACACGCTCGATCATCGCCTTGAGCGCTTTTCGTTGCGCCTGCCCGAACGCCAGCTTCCGGCACACTTCTCGCTGTTGACCCTACCGGAGCCGCTTATTCTGTCTGCCCTGCCCCATGCCCAACAGTCGCATGGCACGGTCATCCGCGTGTTTAACGCTGGCATGCAGCCGGTTCCCGTTCCGGCAGATTTCGTGGGGCTTCCTCAGATCAACTATCTGGAAGAGCCCGTGCAGCCGGTCACGGCGATCCCCCCTTCCGCGACCTGCGATTTTTTGTTAGAGGCTTAATATGAACTTGCTTGCATTGACGCACCCCGATTTGGTTTTTATCAACCCGCCGCACCGTACCCCTGAAGCGCTGATCCGCTGGCTCGCCGAACCGCTCGTCAGGCGAAACGTCATCGGCGATCAAGAGACATTTATCCAGAGCGTTTTACAGCGTGAAAGTGAAGGTCCCACGGCTCTGGGCGAAGCACTTGCCGTTCCACACGGTAAAACCGAGACGGTGCATCAGGCGGCGTTTTGTCTGGCGCTCTTTGACGACCCGATACGCTGGCCGGGGCTGGAGGGGGATGAAGAGGTCAGAATGGTCTTCCTGCTCGCCATTCCCCCTGCTGAAGCAGGCAGCACGCATATGCAGCTGCTCACGACGCTAACCAGCCTGTTGACGGAAGACCGTGTGCGTGAGCAGCTTCTGGCGGCACGCACCCGGGAAGAGGCGCTGTCTGCCCTTAGTACGGAAGAACCGCACATTGAGGATGCGGTGCCCGCGCGTTCCCTTCTCATCCCACTGGTGCTGGGCACTGTCGCTATCGCCGCCTTTTTACAGGCAGGTTTAAGCTGGGTGCGCGGCATCCATTAATCACGTAGCGCTCAGTACAGACCGTGCTGAGCGCTTGTTTTTGTTGAATAATTAATCAGATTTTTCCTTCTGGTCTTTACAATCGCTGAAGCGCCCGCCGTTTGTACTCTCGTCTTTTTACTTTGTTCTGCATCAAATAAATCGCAAACAAGTTTGATGCAAATCACTATATGTAGCACTTAAAATGCACGCAGACCCAACATGTTGTATTAATCGTCTACTATTCCAACAACAAGACGGCGCTTACGCTGGCCGGAATTGTGGATAACACGAGCCGGGAACGCGGGAAGTCTTTGGCCTGGCGGGGAATGCGCCCGGTGAATACTTCTCCACCTCTGTGGATAAACTGTTTTTAAAAATGGAGTGATCATGACACCGCATGTGATGAAACGTGATGGCTGTAAAGTGCCGTTTAAATCAGAGCGCATCCAGGAAGCCATTCTGCGTGCAGCTAAAGCAGCGGGAGTCGATGACGCAGATTACTGCGCCACCGTCGCAGAAGTCGTTAGCAGCCAGATGAATGAACGCAGCCAGGTGGATATCAACGAGATCCAGACCGCGGTTGAAAATCAGCTGATGGCGGGCCCCTACAAGCAGCTGGCCCGTGCCTACATTGAGTACCGCCACGATCGTGACGTGCAGCGTGAAAAGCGCGGTCGCCTGAACCAGGAGATCCGTGGCCTGGTAGAGCAGACCAACTCTGCCCTGCTCAATGAAAACGCCAACAAAGACAGTAAAGTGATCCCCACCCAGCGCGATCTGCTGGCCGGTATCGTCGCCAAACACTATGCCCGTCAGCACCTGCTGCCGCGCGATGTGGTCTCAGCGCACGAGCGCGGTGAGATCCACTATCACGATCTCGACTATTCACCGTTCTTCCCGATGTTCAACTGTATGCTGATCGACCTGAAAGGCATGCTGACCCACGGGTTTAAAATGGGTAACGCCGAGATTGAACCGCCAAAATCCATCTCCACCGCCACTGCGGTCACGGCACAGATTATCGCCCAGGTCGCCAGCCACATTTACGGCGGCACCACCATTAACCGCATTGACGAAGTGCTGGCCCCGTTTGTGACCGCAAGCTTCAACAAGCACCGCAAAACGGCCGAAGAGTGGCAGATCCCGGACGCCGACGGCTATGCGCACTCGCGCACTGAGAAAGAGTGCTATGACGCGTTCCAGTCGCTGGAGTATGAGGTGAATACCCTGCATACCGCCAACGGCCAGACGCCGTTTGTGACCTTCGGTTTTGGCCTGGGCACCAGCTGGGAATCGCGTTTGATCCAGCAGTCCATCCTGCGCAACCGTATCTCCGGCCTCGGTAAGAACCGCAAAACGGCGGTGTTCCCGAAACTGGTATTCGCCATCCGCGACGGGCTGAACCACAAAGTTGGCGATCCGAATTACGACATCAAACAGCTGGCGCTGGAGTGCGCGAGCAAGCGCATGTACCCGGATATTCTGAACTATGACCAGGTCGTAAAAGTAACCGGTTCATTTAAAACGCCAATGGGTTGCCGCAGCTTCCTCGGCGTATACGAAGATGAAAACGGCGAGCAGATCCACGACGGGCGTAACAACCTCGGCGTCATCAGCCTGAACCTGCCGCGCATCGCGCTGGAGGCCAAAGGCAATGAAGCTGAATTCTGGACGCTGCTGGATGAACGCCTGCAGCTGGCGCGCAAGGCGCTGATGACCCGTATCGCCCGCCTTGAAGGGGTAAAAGCCCGCGTGGCGCCTATCCTCTATATGGAAGGGGCCTGCGGCGTGCGCCTGAAAGCGGACGATGACGTCTCTGAGATCTTCAAAAACGGCCGCGCGTCGATTTCGCTGGGCTATATCGGCATCCATGAAACCATTAATGCCCTGTCTGGCGGCACGCATATGTATGACAGCGACGCGCTGCGTGAAAAAGGCGTGGCGATTGTTCAGCGCCTGCGCGATGCCGTGGACCAGTGGAAAGAGGAAACCGGCTACGGTTTCAGCCTGTACAGTACCCCAAGCGAGAACCTGTGCGACCGCTTCTGCCGTCTGGACACCGCCGAGTTCGGCATCGTGGAAGGCGTGACCGATAAAGGTTACTACACCAACAGCTTCCACCTCGACGTGGAGAAGAAGGTAAACCCGTACGACAAGATCGACTTTGAAGCGGCGTATCCGCCGATCGCCAACGGCGGCTTCATCTGCTACGGCGAGTACCCGAACATTCAGCACAACCTGAAGGCGCTGGAAGACGTGTGGGATTACAGCTATCAGCATGTGCCATATTACGGCACCAACACGCCCATCGACGAATGCTACGAGTGCGGCTTTACCGGCGAGTTCGAGTGTACCAGCAAAGGCTTTACCTGCCCGAAATGCGGTAACCACGACGCGGCACGCGTGTCGGTAACCCGCCGCGTGTGCGGCTATCTCGGTAGCCCGGATGCGCGTCCGTTTAACGCCGGTAAGCAGGAAGAGGTGAAACGCCGCGTGAAGCATCTGGGGAATGGGCAGATCGGGTAAGTTCTGCGCTGGGTTCTCCCCCTCACCCTACCCCTCTCCCTCAAGGGAGAGGGAACCGATCGAGCATATTGTTGAGCCCGGCTCCGGTTTTCTCCCTCTCCCTGTGGGAGAGGGCCGGGGTGAGGGCATCAGGTTAACGCTATGAATTACCATCAATACTACCCCGTTGATATCGTCAACGGACCCGGCACCCGCTGCACCCTTTTCGTGTCAGGCTGCGTCCACGAGTGCCCGGGTTGCTATAACAAAAGCACCTGGCGCTTAAATTCCGGTATGCCGTTTACCGCGGAAATGGCAGACCGGATCATTAACGATCTCAACGATACGCGCATCAAACGACAGGGAATTTCGCTCTCCGGCGGCGATCCTCTTCACCCGCAAAACGTGCCGGAGATCCTTAATCTGATAAAACGCATTCGCCGCGAGTGCGCAGGAAAGGATATCTGGGTCTGGACGGGTTACAGGCTGGATGAACTGAATGCTGCTCAGATGGAAGTGGTGGAGTTGATTAACGTGCTGGTCGACGGCAAGTTCGTTCAGGATTTAAAAGACCCCGCGCTGATCTGGCGCGGCAGCAGTAACCAGGTTGTGCATCATTTGCGTTAATTAAAAGCGGATATTATTTATCCGCCTTTTTCTCAAAACCGACTCAAACTCTCCATCGCCACCGTTTTAAACTCGGCAAAATCGCCGCAGCTACAGAGCCGCGCCATGGCGCGCTCGCGCAGGAAGGTGACGAAGATATCGTAGATCGCCATCGCCTCTTCATACTCGCTTTTGCTGATGGCGAGCAGGAAAATCACGTGCGCGGTTTCGTCACCCCACGCAATCCCCTGCGGGGCGAGTACGGTGTAGACCACGGTTTTCTGGGCAAGCAGACCGAGGGAGTGCGGAAGCGCAATGCCGTCACCGAGCATGGTGCTGACGATGGCTTCACGTTCAACCACCGACTCCAGAAACGCCGTCCCCACAAACCCCTCCCCTTCAAGCTGTTCGCACAGCTCGCGGAACAGCGTTTGCTGGTCAATCGGCGCGTCGATGATGCGGAAATGGGCGGCGTCGAAGTATTTATCCAGCATCCACGGGCGGGTGCGGTCTACCAGCACCAGCTTGCCAATCTGCTCCAGCTGATAATCAGTCGGAAACGGTGCGATCATCACTACCGGTTTTGCTTTTTCACTGACGCGCGCGGTAGCGATAACAAAGTCCTCGCTGAGCGATTCCACCTGCTCGTACTCGCGCAGCGTGAGCGTGCGCGTGACCTCAATCTGCGGGTATTTACGCTGGAGTACCGCCTCAATCATACGCACCATCGCATTACCGGCGTCACAGACCAGCAGCACGCGCGGCTGGCGCTGGTAGCCAATGTTGTAGTGACGCTCCAGCCCGACGCCAATGTGCAGCACCAGGAAACCAATTTCGTTTTCGCTGATCGCATACGGCGTGTATTTGCCCCAGTTCGATACCGCCGCCAGGGTCATGTCCCAGGCCATCGGGTAGTGCTGCTTGATGTTATCCAGCAGCGGATTGGGGATCATGATTTGATACCGCACGCGGGTGATCATCGTCTTGATGTGCGTGAGCAGATCCGCGTGCAGCTGCGCGTCGCTGAGCAGGTTGTAGTTGTAGTGGGTGTTGATGTAGCGCAGGATGTAGTTCACCAGCGCCTCTTCGTCATCGGCGTTAATGGCGCTTGGGGCGATCTCCTGGATCTGCCGCGCAGCGATGTGCACGCAGAGCCAGTTCTCCTCCGAGGGTGCAAGCGCTTTGCCCGCCAGTTCCTGAATGGCCACAGCAATATCTTTCGCCGCTTCCCGCACGTTCTCCTCCACATCCTCCGCATGGAATTCCGGCAGCGGATAGCCTTCGCTGATGCGTCGCACTGATACCGCGCAGTACAGGCGCAGGAACAACTCCCCTTCGTCCGTCAGGCGAATGTGGTGACGCGTCAGCGCGTCGTGCAGCACTGGTACCATCTTTTCCGCCACGCCCGCATTGAGCGCGACGTCCGTCACCAGCGGGTTCAGGCTGTCCTGCTGCGCCAGCTCCCAGAGCAGATCGGTCAGGCAGGCGCGAACCGACATTTCGCTGCCAAACAGCTTCATCCCATGGCGTGGACGGGTTTCCAGCGTCAGGTTATAGCGATGAAAACACTCGCGCACTTCCGCCATGTCGCTTTGCAGCGTGGCGCGGCTGACAAACCACTCGTCCGCAAGGTCCTCCAGCTTAAGCGAAAACGCCGACGTCAGAAAACGCACCACCAGATAATGCACGCGCTCCGCGCCCGTACGGGGAATACGCAGCGCGCGCGGATGGGAGGCCTGGAGCTGCTGATAACGCGCGGCGTCGTCAATTTTAAGCTGATAGCCATTTCCACGGCTCAGAATAAACTGCGCCCCGTGGCTCGCCAGCAGCGCGTTCAGGGCGGTGATGTCAGCACGGACGGTTCGCGTGGAGACCGACAGCCGCTGCGCCAGCTCGTCCTGCGGCAGCGTCTCGTTTTGCAACAGATCGAAAAGTTGCGCTAAACGTTGGTTCGGAAATCGCACGTCGTTGTCCTCTTACGGCTTAGGGTGAAATGACCATCTGGGATGGGCTGCCGACCGGCGTATAGTCTGGCTCGAAGCTCAACTTCCCATCCTGCGCCACGCGAAAACGGGTAATGTTATCGCTGCGCTGGTTCATAACGTACAGCCAGCGTCCTTGTTTATCGAGCGTCAGGGTGCGCGGGTAGTCGCCACGCGTCCACACGTCATCCTGATGCCTCAGCGTGCCTTCTGCTGTTACGGTAAAGTGCCCGATGCTGTTATGCAAACGGTTAGCCACATACAGCTGTTTACCGTCGGCGCTTAACGCCAGCCCGGCAGCAAAACTGGTGCCTTTGTACCCTTTTGGCAGGGCAGAGAGTGTTTTACCCGCTTTCAGGGTGCCGTTGGCATTCACGGTATAATGGGTGAGCGTTGAGGCCTCTTCGTTAATCAGCCACAGGGCATCCCCTTTCGGCGTAAAGACGAAATGGCGAGGTCCGGCCCCTTTCGAGGAGGCGCTGATAAACGGCGGATCGTTGGGGGTCAGCTTTCCGCTTCGATCGTCAAAACGGTACTGATAGATGCGATCTAACCCCAGATCGGTCGAAAACACATACTTCCCGCTCGGATCGGCGGCGATCATGTGCGCATGAGGGCCGTTGTGATCGCTGATAGCAAAACTGCCCTCTACAGCGGCTTCTGGTTTTGCTGCACCCGGTTCGCCCTGATCCTGATGTTTATCCGTGGCATCTCCCAGGCTGCCGTCTGCTTTGACCGGCAAAACGGCAATCGATCCGCTGACGTAGTTGGCCACCAACAGATGCTGGCCATTCGGCGTCAGCGAAAGATAAACCGGCCCCGCGCCGCCGGAGGCCACCTGATTCAACTCGCTCAGCTCGCCGTTATCTTCCACCCGCAGCGCCTGCACCACTCCCTGCTCCACTTCGCTTGCCAGATAGAGCGTTTTGCCGTCGTGTGAGACGGCAAACTGCGCGGCGTTCGGCAGTTTGCTCACCAGCGTTTTGTTGCCTAGCGCGCCGGTTTGCGCGTCAACGGTAAAACGGTACAGCCCTTCGCCGTTGGGGTTGTAGGTGCCGACCCAGGCATACTGGGTTTGCGCGACGGCGGCGGTAGCAAGCAAAGAGAGTGAAGCAACAAGCAGGTTACGGGTGTGCATGGTGGCTCCTTTGGGTGTTATGACTTAACCAGTTTCTTCGTCATCTCAAGCAGCGTACGCACATCTTCCGGACGCGTATCACCGCTGGCCTTGTCGATAATCGAGCTATAGATATGCGGGATGATCTTGCTCACGCCCGCGTCGAGGGCGATCTGCAGGATCGCCTCAAAGTTTTCCAGATCGATCCCACCGGTCGGTTCCAGCCAGAAGTCGTGACGGGCGCAGGCTTCCGCTACCGCCTGGTATTCGTCACGACACTTAAGGCCGCCCATCGGGAAATATTTGATCGAGCTGCCGCCAAAATCTTTCAGCAGGGCAATCGCGGTTTCCACCGGGACGATACCGTCCGGTGCCGTGCTGCTCAGCGGACCGGTGGAAATTTTCACCATACCGACGGTGCCGGTCGGTGAGACCAGACCGTTCACCACAGAGTCGTTCTGCCCCAGCAGCGCGCGGCTGGTCGCCACGCCGGTAAAGACCTGGTTGACGTGCTGCGGCTGTACCTGACGGGAGATTTCACTGACCATCGCCGACTGGTTCGGGTCGCCCGCGCCCAGTCCCACGGAAAGCGCGTTATCAATCAGCGCCGCGTACTCGCGCATATCCGCCACCGCGCTTGCCACGTCCGGGTAATTTTTGGAGAGCACGCCCACCAGCACATGGCCTTCCGCCGCCTCGTAAATGGCGCTGGCATTGGCCTTCGAACCTGCCAGCACGTTCAGGCAGACGCGGTCACGGTAAAAATTGGGGGTCAGTTTCATGCCTTTTTCTCCTGTCCTAACACTTCGCTAATGCGGCGGTACACGATGTTCAGCTGGTCAGCATTTACGCTGCGCACGTCCGCTTCGATAATCCCTTCGTTGGCCTTGTAGCCACGGAAATAGATGGCGTATTCACCCTGCTTGAGCTTATTCACCAGGTCACCGGTGCCCACGCCGGTGGTCGCTTCGTCAAATTTAATCTCGGTGCGGGCAATATCGCGCCCGGCGCTGTCCCAGACTACGCGCGCGGTGACGCCGTTCAGGGTGTTAAGCGCGTCGATAAACGGCGTCATCTTCGCCACCATCTCGGCACCGCTCTCTTTGGTTGCCGTGAGGTAGTGTTCGATGGCGCAGGTCAGGCCGAGAATGCCCTCTTTACCCACCTTCATCGCGCGGCCAATACCTGCCGTCTGGCGTTTCACCCACTCAATGTACTGGGTTTTGCCGATCACCAGCCCGCTGGTTGGCCCTTCGATCGCCTTCGCACCGCTGTAGATCACCAGATCCGCGCCGGAACGGTAGTAAACATGCAGATCTTCTTCCGCTGCGGCATCGACGATCAGCGGCAGATCGTGTTTACGTGCGATTACTGCCGCCTGCTCGACGCTGAGCATGCTTTTCTGCACGCAGTGGTGAGATTTGATATAGAGGATCGCCGCCGTGCGCGGGGTGATCGCCGCCGCCAGCTGATCGGCGGAACATTCGTTGGCATAGCCCGCTTCGACCAGTTTTCCGCCGCCCAGCGCGACCATGGTGCCCACCGGCGCGCCAAAGTTAACGTTGTGGCCTTTCGGCAGGACAATCTCGTTGTTCGCAATCGGAGTCACGTGCAGGTTTTCCAGCAGCCAGTCGCTGTCTTTGACCAGCACTGCCGCTACGGACTGGGCAATGCCTGCCGACGCGCAGGAGACCACCGTCGCGCCCTCCACATCAAGAAGCTTCGCGATGTATTCCCCGGTTTTGTTGACCAGGTCCTTCATCTCAAAATAGTGATTCATGCCGTCCATTGCCGCCTGCACCACTTCCGGGCGCGGCGTGGAAACGCCCAGCGCCGTCATGCGGCCCGAGGTGTTGATAACTTGCTTTAAGTGGTACTTCTCATAAATCGAAGGCATGTTCCGTGCTCCCTTGTTCGGTCATGTAGCCCTTGCCCGCGCGGATCGCGGCAAGCGGCACCAGAATATGTTCAGCCTGCAGGCTGTCGTTTTCGGCATCCGTCAGCACCGTTGGCTGGCGTTTAATCGTGAACAGCGTCAGGTCGGCGTCGAGGCCGGGCTGGATGCGGCCTTTACGCGTCAGGCGCAGACCGTCCGCGGCGTTGGCGGTGACGCAGTCAATGACCTGCGGCAAAGACATGCCGATGGCGAGAAACTTCGACATCACGCTTGCAAGCGACCCGACCGGGCCGTTAATCCGGTTACGGCAGTAGATATCCGAGCTGATGGTGTGCGGCAGAATGCCCATCGCGATGGCGCGTTTCGCCACCTCAAAGCTGAAGCTCGCCGTACCGTGCCCCACGTCCAGACGCACGCCGCGCTTCAGGGCGGAGGTGATGGAGGCGCGCAGCTCGCCGGAGGGCGTCAAAATACGGTTGGGTTTGCCGTTGTAGCAGTGGGTGATGATGTCGCCGGAACTGAGCAGTTCGGCGATTTCGTCGAGGTTCGGCGGGTTGTTGCCGATGTGCACCATCAGCGGCAGATCGCCGTTCTCGCTCTGGATGGCTTTCGCGCGCTCCAGTGGCGTAATGCCGTTTTCACCGACCACGCTGCTGCTCATGCGCGCTTTCAGGCCGACGATAAAATCAGGGTGGCGTTTTACTGCCTGCTTCACGGCATCGGCATCAATATTCGCCATATTGGCCAGTTCGTTCTGGGCAATCAGCCCGACGCGGGAGATGTTCAGCAGGGCAAACACCTCGGTGGCGGCCTTGCGGGTAATTTCATAGAAATCATCCACGTCATTTGCCCCGGTACTGCCGGCATCCACCACGGTGGTGACGCCCGTGGCAATCCCTACGCTGTCCGGCTCGTCGTGATAAATCGGCGAGTTCGGGTAGCAGTGGACGTGAGAGTCAATCCAGCCTGCGCTGACGAACACATCACCGTTCAGCTCAACCGTTTTACGGGCGGGAGCGTCAATGTCGCCCAGCGCGGCGATTTTCCCATCCTGAATGGCGATATCGGTCAGGGTATCGTCGGCGAGGCGCGCGCGGCGCAGGAGTAAATCAAACATGGGGTTCTCCTGATAAGGCGGGCGCCTGAGCGCCCGCGGGTATTAAAGGGCGACCGGGAACAGCCAGCCCAAAATCATTGCACCGAGGATGGCGCCACCGGTGATCGGCTTCTGCCAGATGTAGAACAGCAGCGCGCCCACCAGCGAACCGACGCCGATAGGAATAGAGGCGGTCATGGCGCTGAGGATAATCAACGGCCCGAGGAAGCGGCCTGAGGCGTTACCCGCGCCCATCATCACGTCAGCCCCGTATGTGGAGTTGCTCTGGTTGATGGTGAACTTACGCGCCAGGATGATGACGTAGCCAATCGCCAAGCCAATCACCAGGCCGGTAATCAGCGAGGCAATAAAGTTCGTCACCGGGAACATGATCCCCGCCCCCAACAGCAGCGCCGGCACGCCGAGCCCGACGCCGGTCTGAATCGCACCGCCGATGTCGAGAATACCCACCAGTGAGCCTTCAATGATGCGGGCGAACAGGAAGCTTGCGCCGAATGCCGCCACCGCACCGTAGACCCCGGTATCAATCCCCGCTTTCAGCATCGCCACGAAGGCCACTTCGTTAAACGCGCCGATGCCGTAGAGGTAGTACATGTGCGTCCCGGCGAACACGCCGGAGGAGAGCAGGCCAACGAAGATCGGGAACGACCAGTCGGCATACCAAAAACCTTTATTCTGTTCCATGTCGAGGCTCCTGTTATTTACCGCTGAGCGAGTTGTGGATCATGTCGAGCCAGTTCGGCACTGTCAGATGGAAGGATTCGATCATCTTCATGTCGAAGCCGCGGAAGAAGCCGCTCAGCACGAAGAGCAGAACGATCGCCGCCATCATCACTTTGGTGACGTGGTTCCAGCCGCTCTCTTCAACGCCTTTACCGATCAGGATCCCCAGCACCAGGCCCGGTACGGCGTTACCCATGATCAGCTGTGCCGCGCCGCCAAAGATGGTGGCCCAGAAGCCCGATTTTTTACCGGCGTCGATGGCCGCCAGCCAGAAGATCACCGGCATCACGGTGTTGACCAGCAGGTTCGCAGCGGGCACCAGCACCTTCACGGCGGTGACCTGAAGCGCAGCCGGTACGGAGGAGGCCGTCAGGTTAAGGAAAGTCACGACGATCATGCCGATCACGCCACAGGCAATCGCCATTTTGCGCGGATCGTGCAGCGTTTCGCCGACGTTACGGTTTTTGATCATCAGCGCCGCCGCGCCCCAGTTCGGGATGATGCGGTGGTCAACGTCCTGTGTGAAAGCACCCGCAGCCACGGAAGAGGCCCAGGCGTTAAAGAAGAAACCTAACCCAAAGGAGAAGTGAGAAGCGGGATCCCCTTCGCAGGAGTTCAGTTCCCCCAACGTACGAAACGCGCCCATACCCTGAGTGGTAGGCGCATGAAACATGCGTGCAGCCCCGGCCCCAACACCGACGCCTACCAGGCCGCCGATAATGAGCGATTTTATTAATATAATTAAGAACATCAGTCTGCCCTTTTATGAATAATCAGCGTTGCGTGACGAAGTCCACCCGATCGAGATTGATGGCGGTCACGTTGACGGTCACATCCAGCTCCACGCTGTAGGTGCGTCTTTCCCGGCGCAAAAAGAAGAACAGAAACGCTTCTTTACGCACCGCTTCTTGCGCCTGAACGACCTGCACATCCTGTGGCTCAATACGCAGTAAGATATGCGGTGAGGCTTTCATCACCGCGGCCTGAACGTGGTTGAGCGCGTCGGCAAAGGCGCGCGCTTTGGCGTCGCCCTTCCCCTTCACTCTCACCGTGGTTGTGAACTGTTCTTTCATGCTTATGCGCCGTGTTTCTTCTGCCACGCCTGCACCAGACGCTCGCCCAGCTCTTCTTTGTCCATAAAGCCAAAGCCCAGCACGTTGCAGCCTTCGTTGATGGCGGTGACGCCTTCATCCACCGAACGCATGCCGTATTTGGCTTTGTAGCCATACTTGGTTTGCGCGGTAATCGCGCCCGCGCCGCCGCTGCCGCAGAAGGAGATGCCGAAGGTGGCGTTTTCCGCTTTCATAACGTCGCCGAGCTTCATATCCGCTGCCATGCCCGGCACAACCACCGCGCGTCCACCTGCTTTTTCCACCCCGGCCGCCACTTTCTGACCTTTACCCAGGCGATCGCCAATCACGACTGTAATCTGTTCCATGTGTTGCTCCTTAAAGGTTGTCTTTCGCGACTTCAAAGTGAACGGAGAGCAGCCAGGCCTCTTCATCAGGAAGGTTGCCAAACTGCGCCACCACTTCACGGGCAAGCCGCATTGAATCCGGTGAAATTTCGTCAAACAGCTCTGCTTCAACCTCCGGCAGCGGCTCGCCGGTCACGGACCGGTGCGCCATGGCGCGAACGTGGGAGGTGAGCATTTGCTCCTGTACTGCGTTGGGGATGATGTTGTGCCGGGCCAGCAGGGCATAGACCTGCTGTAGCATGGTGTTCGCGAGCTGTTCTGTTTGCACCGCCTGTTCCCCAACGTCGTTCATTACCGCTCCGTTAATCACTCGTCTTACCCCGTTAATGGCTCTGGAATAAAACTAACGGTGGGGAGGAAGGGTTTGTAGCGAGTTGTTTTCCACTTCGAAGTGGAAAGGCAAGCCGCGGCAGTGATCTGTGCCACATAAATACGGTGAATGCGGTCAAATCAATGCATTTACGTGATGAATATCACTGATTCCAGCGGTCAAAGGCGGACAGAGGCAACGAAAACGTTCAGGCGTGGTAATGCAAAAATGTGATGGCGATAGGGTTTACTTATCACCACGCAAAAAAAAACGGGAGCCACTGGCTCCCGTTGGGTGTTGGTCCGATGCGCGATCGGTTAACGGTATTTCTTGTGATACGTGTTGCGGGTCGTCACGAACTGCTCGGCCGCCGCCTGGGCTTCTTTGACTTTGCCTTCGTTGGCCAGCTTCAGCGCGCCGTCAATCTGGCCGACCAGCACGTCAAAGCCGTGGCGATAGTCTTTCATCTCTGCGCTGTCAGCCGCTTTGCTTTCCAGCTTCGGCGGTGTCGCTTTTTGGGCGTCCAGCGCCGCTTCACGCATTTTGGTCAGGGCGTCTTTCATTTCCGCCGCATTGTCCGTCTTTTGCACCACCTTCAGGTTTTGCCCGAGGATGCCCATGTCTTCTTCAAGATCGGCAGCAAACGCAGAAGAGCCAAGAACCAGCGTTGAAGCCGCGACGATCGCTAACAGATGTTTACGCATTGCTCACTTCCTTTTTTATTATTAACAAAACGCTATCTTTATTGACCCGCAATTTTCATCTCGGGCAGCAGTACAGAACCACACTGTATATTGCTACGTGTTTCAATATCGTTACCGACCGTAACGATGTTGCGCCACATGTCCTTCAGGTTGCCGGCGATGGTGATTTCGCTCACCGGATACTGAATTTCACCGTTTTCGACCCAGAAGCCCGCCGCCCCGCGAGAATAGTCTCCGGTGATGCCGCTGACGCCCTGGCCCATCAGTTCGGTTACCACCAGACCGGTGCCCATCTCTTTCAGCATCTGCTCAAAGTTCAGGCCCTGCCCGGCAATACGCCAGTTATGGATACCGCCCGCGTGACCAGTACTTTTCAGCCCCAGCTTGCGCGCGGAGTAGTTGGTCAGCAGCCACTGGGTCAGAATGCCATCCTTAACGATATCGCGGCGTTCCGTGCGCACCCCTTCGCTGTCGAACGGCGTAGAGGCCAGCCCTTTCAGCAGATGCGGGTGTTCTTCAATGGTCAGCCATTCCGGCAGGATCTGCTTGCCCAGCGAGTCGAGCAGGAAGGTGGATTTACGGTAAACGGAGCCACCGGCGATAGCGCCCACCAGATGACCAAACAGACCGGTTGCCACTTCATTGGCAAAAATCACCGGGGCTTTCATGGTAGAGAGTTTACGCGGCGACAGGCGAGACAGCGTGCGTTCGGCACACTCTTTGCCCACCCACTCCGGCGACTGCAAATCCCCCAGCGCGCGGCCAATGGTGTAGGCGTAGTCACGCTCCATGTCACCGTTCTCTTCGGCGATGACGCAGCTGGAGAGCGAGTGACGGGTGGAGCAGTAGCCCTGCAGCATGCCGTGGCTGTTGCCGAAAACTTTGATGCCGTAGTGGCTGTTGAAGCTGCCGCCTTCGGTATTGGTGATGCGCTTGTCGGCCTGCAGGGAAGCCTGCTCGGCACGCGCGGCCAGCTCGATGGCTTCATCCGGGGTGACTTCTGCCGGGTGGAAGAGATCAAGATCCGGCGCGTCAAAGGCCAGCAGCTCTTTATCGGCCACGCCGGCGTAAGGATCCGGCGAGGTGTATCGGGCGATATCCAGCGCCGCCTGCACCGTGCGGGCAATGGCATCCGGGCTGAGATCGGTAGACGACGCGCTGCCTTTGCGATTCTGGTGATACACCGTGATCCCAAGCGCGCCATCGCTATTGAATTCTACGTTCTCCACTTCGCCATAGCGGGTGCTCACGCTGATACCGGTGGTTTTGCTGACCGCCACTTCGGCGCCATCTGATTTTTCTGAAGCAAGCATCAGCGCGGTGGAGACGGCTTCTTCCAGAATCTTACGCTGCGCTTCAACTTGTGAGGTTACTTTCATCGCAAATGCCATACTGTAAGAGAGAGTTAAATGAAGTCTAACAGAGAACCGTTTTTCAGTGCGCGTCTTAACTGGTAACATTAGCCTCTTTTTTTAAGGAGCCTGACATGACTAAGCAGCCCGAAGACTGGCTCGACGACGTTCCCGGTGATGACATCGAAGACGAAGATGATGAGATCATCTGGGTCAGTAAAAGTGAAATTAAACGCGACGCCGAAGAGTTAAAACAGCTTGGCGCAGAAATGGTAGAACTGGGTAAAAACGCGCTGGACAAAATCCCGCTCGACCAGGATCTGCGAGATGCCATTGAACTGGCACAGAAAATCAAAAAAGAAGGCCGTCGTCGCCAGCTTCAGCTTATCGGGAAAATGCTGCGTCAGCGCGACGTAGATCCGATCCGCCAGGCGCTGGATAAATTGAAAAACCGCCACAACCAGCAGGTTGCGCTGTTCCATAAGCTGGAGCAGATCCGCGATCGTCTGATTGAACAGGGCGATGATGCGGTACCGGAAGTGCTGAACCTGTGGCCGAATGCCGACCGTCAGCAGCTGCGCTCTTTGATCCGCAACGCGAAGAAAGAGAAAGAAGGGAATAAACCACCGAAGTCTGCGCGTCTGATTTTCCAGTATCTGCGCGAGCTGTCTGAGAACGAAGGGTAATCTGTGCGGTTTTGCGCCGGATGGCGGCGTAAACGCCTTATCCGGCCTACAAGGCCGTGCAAAATCCAGGCCCGGTAAGCGCTAGCGCCACCGGGCTTTTTTTTACTCTGCGGCCTCGGCCTTTTTCGCCAGACCGTCCAGCAGCTTCTGATGGATCCCACCAAACCCGCCGTTGCTCATCACCAGAATATGGTCGCCAGGCTGTGCGGCTTTGACCACCATATCCGCGAGCGCATCCACATCCGCACTCCAGTGGGCAGGCTGAATGCACGCATCGGCCACTTCCGCCACCTGCCACGGAATATGCTGCGGCTGCAGCAGGAAGACTTCATCGGCACGGCCTAACGACGGGGCCAGATCGTCTTTGCAGATGCCCATTTTCATGGTGTTCGAGCGCGGTTCCAGCACGGCCAGAATGCGCGCGGTGCCGCCGACCTTGCCACGCAACGCGGCAAGCGTCGCCAGAATAGCCGTTGGGTGGTGTGCAAAATCGTCATACACCGTCACGCCATTCGCTTCACCGCGCAGTTCCAGACGGCGGCGGGCATTGATAAACGTGCCCAGCGCATTGGCGGCATCCGCAGGCAGAACGCCGACATGACGCGCTGCTGCAATCGCCATCAGGCCGTTGTGCATGTTGTGTTCGCCCACCAGGCCCCACTTCACCTCACCCACTTTTTCGCCGTCGAGCAACACTTCCCACTCGGAGGCATCCGCGTTGAGTTTCTTCGCCTGCCAGTGACCCTGCTCGCCCACCAGCTCCTGCTCGCTCCAGCAGCCCATCGCCAGAGTCTGCTTCAGGTTAATGTCATTCTCCGGCAGGATGATACGGCCCTGCCCCGGCACGATGCGCACCAGGTGGTGGAACTGCTTCTGAATCGCTTTCAGGTCGTCAAAAATATCCGCGTGATCGAACTCAAGGTTGTTGAGGATCAGCGTGCGCGGGCAGTAATGGACAAACTTGGAGCGTTTGTCGAAGAACGCGCAGTCGTATTCATCCGCTTCAATGACAAAGAATGGGCTATCGCCCAGACGCGCAGAAACGTCGAAGTTACCCGGCACGCCGCCGATCACAAAGCCCGGCTTGTAGCCACAGGCTTCGAGGATCCAGGTCGCCATGCCGGCGGTGGTGGTTTTGCCGTGGGTACCCGCAACGGCAACCACCCAGCGGTCACGCAGGACGAAATCATGCAGCCATTGCGGGCCGGACATGAATGGAATATTGCGCTCCAGCACCGCTTCAACGCACGGATTGCCGCGGGTCATGGCATTGCCAATAATGACCAGATCCGGCTCGGGATCCAGCTGGCTGGCATCGTAGCCCTGAATCAGAGAGATACCCTGCTTCTCCAGAAGCGTGCTCATCGGCGGATACACATTGGCGTCCGAACCTGTCACTTCATGGCCCAGCGAGCGCGCCAGCATTGCCAGCCCGCCCATGAAAGTGCCACAAATCCCCAATATATGAATGCGCATACGTCACTATCCTTCTTCAATGTGGCGCACATTTTACTCACATGTTAGCGGCTGTGAAACGCATTTCAGGTAAATCCGTATGTTGCTGGCGCGATTCACCTCTGCGCTACTATTTGAATATTTGTTAAGATTGTTGGGCTTTAGTCGTTTTAGTGAACATACAATCGCTCTACTCACAAAGATGCAGGGAAAGTGTTATGAAAACGTTAGGTGAATTTATTGTCGAAAAGCAGCACGAGTTCTCTCATGCTACGGGTGAACTCACTGCTTTGCTGTCGGCAATAAAGCTGGGCGCTAAGATCATCCATCGTGATATCAACAAGGCCGGTCTGGTCGATATCCTGGGTGCCAGCGGTGCCGAGAACGTTCAGGGCGAGGTTCAACAGAAACTCGATCTGTTCGCAAATGAAAAACTGAAAGCTGCACTGCGCGCGCGCGACATCGTTGCGGGTATCGCCTCCGAAGAAGAAGATGAAATTGTTGTTTTCGAAGGCTGTGAACACGCGAAATACGTTGTACTGATGGATCCGCTCGACGGTTCCTCCAACATCGACGTTAACGTTTCTGTCGGTACCATTTTCTCCATCTACCGCCGCGTCACGCCTGTTGGCACGCCGGTGACCGAGGAAGATTTCCTGCAGCCTGGCAGTAATCAGGTGGCTGCCGGTTACGTCGTCTATGGCTCCTCCACCATGCTGGTGTACACCACCGGGTGTGGCGTTCACGCCTTTACCTACGATCCATCGCTGGGCGTCTTCTGTCTGAGCCAGGAGCGTATGCGCTTCCCGGAGAAGGGCAACACCTACTCCATCAACGAAGGCAACTACATCCGATTCCCGAACGGCGTGAAGAAGTACATCAAATTCTGTCAGGAAGAAGATAAAGCGACTCAGCGCCCGTACACCTCCCGCTATATTGGCTCGCTGGTCGCGGATTTCCACCGTAACCTGCTGAAAGGCGGTATCTACCTCTACCCAAGTACCGCCAGCCACCCTGACGGAAAGCTGCGCCTGCTGTACGAGTGCAACCCAATGGCGTTCCTGGCCGAACAGGCGGGCGGCAAGGCGAGCGACGGTAAAGAGCGTATTCTGGACATCGTGCCGGAAAGCCTCCACCAGCGTCGTTCCTTCTTCGTCGGCAACAACCACATGGTTGAAGACGTTGAGCGCTTTATCCGCGAGTATCCGGACGCGTAATCTCTCACTCCCGGGGAGCCCGTCTGGCTCCCCAACACATTTATATCTTTTACCGTATAAGTGTTTATAAAAAACACGCTTTAATATTCACCATTGCTCCTGCATTATTTCCATAACAGTTTGACAAATATTTCTTGGAGCAGTATCGCAATGAAAAATTATTCCCGGGCGAATACCGGCATTGATTTAAACCTTATACCTGTATTTATTGAAGTCGTCCGCTGCGGCAGCATGGCAAAGGCCTCTGTGCGCCTGGAGATGTCACGTCCTGCGGTGAGCCTGGCCCTGAAGCGTTTTAATCAACTGTTTGATGAGCCATTATTTTTCCGCAAAGGTTTATACCTTGAGCCAACTGAAAAAGCGTTAGCGTTAACCCACTCACTGGAAATATTAATGGGCGATATTCACGATAATATTGCGGCCATTAATTCAGGGCGAAATAAATCCCCGGCACAGAACGTACCGGGGTTGGGAAATATTATGCCGCAGTCTGAGCCGTCAATTTAAATGATGACATGGCCTCCATCAGCTGACGCGACTGCTCTTCCAGAGAGCGGGTCGCGGCGGAGGATTGCTGCACCAGCGCCGCATTCTGCTGCGCCGTTTCGTCCATCTGATTCACCGCAATATTCACCTGCTCAATGCCGCGGCTCTGCTCCTGAGACGCGGTCGCAATCTCGCGCATCAGTTTGGTCATGCGCAGCACTTCGGTGGCAATCTCATCCATCGTTTCACCCGCCTGCTGGGCCAGCTCGCTGCCCTCGTTAACGTGGGTCTGCGAATCGCTGATAAGGGATCGGATCTCTTTCGCCGCGTCGGCGCTGCGGCTGGCAAGGTTACGCACTTCACCCGCCACGACGGCGAACCCGCGCCCCTGCTCGCCGGCGCGCGCCGCTTCCACGGAGGCGTTAAGCGCCAGAATATTGGTCTGGAAGGCAATGCCATCGATCACGCTCAGGATGTCAGCAATACGCGCTGAACTGCCGGAGATATCACGCATTTTTTCAATCACGTAGCAGACCATTTCGCTGCCGTGATCGGCGGTATCAGAAACCGATTTCGCCAGCTGGTGCGCCTGCTCGGCATTATCGGCGTTGAGTTTCACCGTGGCGGTAATCTGTTCCATACTGGCAGCGGTCTGCTCCAGCGAGGTGGCGGTGGATTCTGTACGCTCGGCAAGATCCCGGTTGCCCGCCGTCAGCTCACGGCTGCCGGTGTCGATTTGCGAGCTGGCATCGCGTACCCGCATCACCGAGTGCATCAGCGACTGACGCATCACCTCTATCGCCGCGTTAAGGCGGTTAAATTCCTGGCTCGCCGGGGCATTCAGCGTGTGGGTTAAATCGCCCGCCGCCACATTCTCCAGCTGAGCAATGGAAGCAGAGAGCGGCTTAAGCAGCATATGGCGCAGCACCAGCCAGGCAAGCACGATGATGCCAGCCGTCAGCAGCGCGGCGACAATAATCAGGATCAGCACGCGGGTTTTACTCGCCTGCACGGCAGTGACTTCCGCCTTCCCTCGCGCTTCGCTCCATGTCTGAAACGCCTGCATATCGTTATCAAACTGCTTCGCCACGGGGATCAGCGTATTCTCCAGCAGGTCGTAATAACTGTCCGCGCTCTGGTCATTCAGGGTTTTTAGCATCGGATTGATGCCCTGCTGGTTATACGTCGCCAGACTGGTTGCCACGTTATCCAGCAACTTTTGCCCCTGCTCGTCAGCCACGCCGCCGTCGATCACGCCTTTCAGCGTTTTCTGAGCCACGGCGATTTCCTGATTGATGTTTTTGACCGATTTGGCCGCATCATCGAGCATGCCGATTTCCATCATCCGGACGGCCTGGCCCGCCTCATTGCGCGCGCGCAGAATCAGCGTATAGCCGGTATTTAGCTGCACCATCTGCTCACCCTGAAGGTGATTAATGCGCTGCAGTGAAGAAGAACTCTGTGTGAGGGCATAAATGCCAATGCCGCTGACAATCAGCAGCAGAAGGGTCATAACGGCCAGTAAAGAGAGCAAGCCGGTACGAATCGATAGCGTTTTAAGCATGATATTATTTCCGGTAGCGAGATATTTCTGGACAGAAAAAAAGGTTATCGGCCGCTACCGGAAAATGTTTAGACTTTAAGCAAATTCAGCGTGTTATCGCTCTGTTACCGAGGTGTTTACGCGAGTAACAGGCGAGCTTTGACGGTTCTCCCAGAGCACCGTCAGACCGCGCTGCAGGGCAATAAATATAAACAGCAGAATGCCGATGGCGATCTTGGTCCACCAGGAACTGAGCGTGCCGTCAAAGTTGATATAGGTCTGGATCAGCCCCTGGATCGCTACGCCGAACAGCGTTCCCAGCACCGTCCCCACTCCGCCGCTGAGCAGCGTGCCGCCAATGACCACAGAGGCAATCGCGTCCAGCTCCACGCCTACGCCTGCAAGGGCATAGCCCGCCTGGGTATACACCGAGAAGACAATACCCGCCAGCGTTGCCAGGCCGGTTGAGAGCATATAGATGCGGATGGTCGTGCTGCGGGTCGAGATCCCCATCAGGTTTGCCGACGTGGCGTTCCCGCCAATGGCGTAAACCTGATTACCGAACCGGGTACGGTGGGCAAGGAAGATACCTACCACTACCACGCCCAGCATCAATAACCCCATCGCGCTCAGACGGCCACCGCCGGGGATTTTCCACGCCAGGCTGGAGAGCGTGTCGTACACCGGGTGGTTAATCGGGATGGACTCTTCCGATACCAGGTAACTCACGCCGCGCAGGAAGAACATCCCGGCGAGGGTAATAATAAAAGCGGGAATTTTTAGCGCGTCGATCAGTAGCCCCATAAAGGCGCCAAACGCACAGCCCATCGCCAGCACCAGCGGAAACGCCACCAGAGGGGAGATCCCCCAGAAACCGATCGCCTTGGCGAGGAACACGCCGGTAAACGCGATCACCGAGCCAACGGAGAGATCGATCCCACCGGAGAGGATCACAAAGGTCATCCCGACGGCGATGATGCCTAAAAAGGCGTTATCGGTCAGGATGTTGCAAATCACGCGCGTTGAGGCAAAACCGGGGAACTGGGTCAGACAGTAGAGATACCCCAGCACAAACACGCCCAGCGTGATCATTAACGGTAAATTACGTTTTATCATGGCCACGGATCCCCTTAATGATGCTGACAAAGCGCGGTGACTGGACGATCAGCACGCAGAGTACGACCACCGCTTTTACCACCTGGTTGAGTTCCGGCTGAAAACCGGAGAGCAGGATCCCGGTGTTCATGCCCTGAATGATCAGCGCGCCAATGACCGAGAGCAGCAGGTTAAAGCGCCCGCCCATCAACGATCCGCCGCCAATCACCACCGCGAGGATGGCATCCAGCTCCAGCCAGAGCCCGGCATTGTTGGCATCGGCCCCGCGGATATCGGCCGCGACAATCACCCCGGCAATGGCGGCGCAAACACCGCTCAGTACGTAGGTCAGCATCACCATCAGCCGCGTATTGACCCCGGCATTTCGTGCCGCACGAATGTTGATCCCCACCGCTTCAATAAACATGCCGAGCGCTGTTTTGCGGGTGAAAAGCCAGAACACCACTAATGTAACCAGAGCCACGATCACCGGTGTTGGAAAGAACAGGAAATTGCCGCTGCCGATCCACGCCAGACTCGGGGAGTTAAAGGTGACTATCTGTCCGGAGGTGATCAGCTGCGCCACCCCGCGCCCGGCCACCATCAAAATAAGGGTGGCGACGAAAGGCTGAATTTTTAGTACCGCCACCAGAATGCCGTTCCACAGTCCGGCCAGCACGCCGGTTCCCAATGCCGCCAGCAGTACCACCGGCAGGCTATGGCCCGCTACGGTCATGGAGGCTGCGGTGGCCCCGGCAATAGCCATCACCGCGCCGACGGAGAGGTCAATCCCGCCGGTGGCAATCACCAGCGTCATACCAATCGCCAGCAGCGCGACGGGCGCGGCACGGTTCAAAATATCGATCGGGCTGCCAAACAGGCGACCATCCTGAACAATAATCTGGAAGAAATGCGGTGCGACAAGGCTATCCACCAGTAACACCACCAGCAGCGCTGCGATTTGCGGCGTGCCGGTTGGCCAGTTAAAGCGGCGCTTTGACTCACCGGTTTGCGAAAGCGAACGGGACATCACAATTCACTCCTTATGCCGCGATGGCATTCATGATCGCCGGAACGGACAGCTTATCCAGCGGGATCTCAGCCACCTGTTTGCGATCGCGCATGATGATCACGCGATCGGCATACCCCACCAGCTCTTCCAGCTCGGACGAAATGACCAGCAGCGCCAGCCCGTCGGCACACAGCGTTTCGATAAGCCGGATAATTTCGGCGTGCGCGCCAACGTCAATGCCGCGCGTGGGTTCATCCAGGATCAGGAACTGCGGTTTGGTCAGCAGCCAGCGTGACAGCAGCACTTTCTGCTGGTTACCGCCGGAGAGAAATTCGATCGGCTGTTCCGCGCTCGGCGTACGAATACCCAGCTGGCGAATAAAGCGCTCGGCAATGGCGTTTTGCTCTTTACGCGGAATTGGACGCAGCCATCCGCGCTGCGCCTGTAGCGCCAGAATGATATTTTCCCGCACCGAGGCGGCGGCAATAATGCCGTCTGTTTTCCTGTCTTCCGGGCAGAACCCCACTCCCAGACAGGAGGCCTGATGCGGCGATCGCAGGGTTTGCGGTTTACCTTTGATCAACGCGGTACCGCTGTCCGCAGGCTTGATGCCGAAGATCACCTCGGCGGTTTCGGTCCGGCCTGACCCTAGCAGCCCCGCCAGCCCGACAATTTCGCCGGGGCGCACTTCGAGGTTAAACGGTGAGATGATCCCTTTTTTGCCGTAATCGCTGAACGCGGCCACCGGTTTTTCGCTCAGCAGCGTGCGCCCTGCGCGCTGGAGCGCATTGGTCTCCAGCTCACGGCCCAGCATCATTTTGACCAGCTCAATCTGCGGCAGCTCGCGGGTTTCACGGCAGCCGACAAAGCTGCCGTTACGCAGTACGGTAATGCGATCGCTCACTTCATACACCTGATCGAGGAAGTGTGTGACGAAGATCAGGCTGACGCCCTGATCGCGCAGCTGGCGCATCAGGGTAAAGAGCATCTCGACTTCCTGGGTATCGAGGCTGGCAGTAGGTTCGTCGAGGATCAGCACCTTCGCGGAGAGATCGATCGCGCGGCAAATGGCGACGATCTGCTGCATCGCGACGGAAAACCGGTTCAGCGGCTCGCGAACGTCGAGGGAGAAGCCGTAGGATTCCATCAGTTTCGTCGCCCGCGCTTCCATCTCTTTGCGCCGTAGCAGGCCAAAACGTCTTGGTTCACGACCAATAAACAGGTTATCCGCCACCGACATATTTGGCAGCAGGTTCACTTCCTGGTAGACCGTCCCAATCCCAAGCTGTTGAGCATGGGCGGTATTTTTTGGCGAAATGGCGTTGCCTTCCAGCCAGATGGTGCCGCGATCGGCGTGATAAACGCCGGTCAGAGATTTAATCAGCGTCGATTTTCCCGCGCCGTTCTCGCCCAGCAGCGCCATAATTTCACCGCGCCGCAGGCTGAAATCAACGTTATCCAGCGCTTTTACACCCGGGAAAAATTTGCTTAAGCCCTCTGTGCGGAGGATTTCCTGGTGCTGTTCAGTGGTCATGGTTCCCCCTCACCCTGACCCTCTCCCCGGAGGGGAGAGGGGATTGATCGTGCCAATTGTTAATATCCAGCTCCGCCCTGCCTTTCTCCCTCTCCCCTCAGGGGAGAGGGCTGGGGTGAGGGGCACGGGTCTTAGTAGCCCATGTTTTTCTTCTTCTCTAACTCTTCTTTCGCCGTATCCGGCAGGTAGAGCGTGGACTTGGTGACGGTCACCTTCTCAGGCATCGTGCCGTCTTTCTTGAATTTCTCCAGCGCATCAAATGCCGGACCCGCCATATTTGGCGTCAGTTCTACGCTGGCATTGGCTTCGCCGTCGATCATCGCTTTGTAGATATCCGGCACACCGTCGATAGAGCCGGTGAGGATATCTTTGCCCGGCTTCAGGCCCGCTTCTTTAATCGCCTGAATCGCACCGATCACCATGTCATCGTTATGGGCGTAAACCATGCAGATGTTCTTGCCGTTGTTTTCCGCTTTAATGAAGCTCTCCATGACCTCTTTACCTTTACTGCGGGTAAAGTCGCCGGACTGAGAGCGGATAATCTTGATGTTTGGCGCTTTCGCGATGGCCTCAGCAAAACCCTTCTTACGGTCGATAGCCACGCTCGCCCCCACGGTGCCCTGCAGTTCAACGACGTTACACGGCTTGCCGTCGACCTGTTTTACCAGCCAGTCGCCAATTAATTGCCCTTCAAGCACGTTGTTGGCCGTCACGGTGGTCATATAGAGAGATTTGTCTTTAACGTCGATGGAACGATCGAGCAGGAAGACCGGAATCTCAGCATCTTTGGCTTCTTTCAGAACCGGTTCCCAACCGGTCGCCACCACTGGCGCGATAAAGATGGCATCCACGCCCTGAGCAATAAATGAGCGCACGGCTTTGATCTGGTTTTCCTGCTTTTGCTGACCATCGGCGATTTTCAGCGTGATGCCGCGTTTCTGAGCCTCGCTTTTCGCAACGTTGGTTTCTGCCGCACGCCAGCCGGATTCAGAGCCAACTTGCGAAAAACCTACGGTTAAAGGGGCGGCCATCGCCATAGACGACATGGCTGCCGAAACTGCTGTGACAAGAAGTAAGCGCTTCCACATATGAGCGTCCTCGTAGGGGTGTTTATTGTTGGTTAAAAGATGTTCTGCGAAATGACTATAGCCAATGAAATATGTAACGAATTGCGTTACATCACACTTCGGAAAAGTGAATAAAACGTTAATCACAAGTTTGTAATCGCTTTCATTTCACCATTAAAAATGCGGCTGAGTTTATGGATTTTTCTGTCATGGAATCGGTCTGAAAAGTGGTGCTGGCGGGGAGAGAATGCGAAAACAGGCGGAGACATTCAGCGTGAGTTGGCTATAATACCTGCCACTTGTTTACCATCCATTTTAAAGGACACCGACATGAGCTTACTCAACGTCCCAGCGGGTAAAGAACTGCCAGAAGACATCTACGTAGTTATCGAAATCCCGGCAAACGCAGATCCGATCAAATACGAAGTGGACAAAGAGAGCGGCGCCCTGTTCGTAGACCGTTTCATGTCTACCGCGATGTTCTATCCATGCAACTACGGTTACATCAACCACACCCTGTCTCTGGACGGTGACCCGGTTGACGTACTGGTCCCAACGCCATACCCGCTGCAGCCAGGCGCAGTCATTCGCTGCCGTCCAGTTGGCGTGCTGAAAATGACCGACGAATCCGGTGAAGATGCGAAGCTGGTTGCAGTACCGCACACCAAGCTGAGCAAAGAGTACGATCACATTAAAGATGTGAACGACCTGCCAGAACTGCTGAAAGCGCAGATCACTCACTTCTTCGAGCACTACAAAGACCTCGAAAAAGGCAAGTGGGTTAAAGTTGACGGCTGGGACAACGCAGAAGCGGCGAAAGCAGAAATCATCGCCTCTTTCGAGCGCGCGGCTAAGAAGTAATTCTTACGCTGATAATGAAGGCCCCGCGAGTCGGGGCTTTTTTATGGATTAGTTAAAAGCACCACATGAGTTTTTAAGATAAATCCCATTTCTTTTATCTTGTATATTCTTAAAAAAAGGACACCCTATCATTTATGGTGGGAGTGGTTGAATAGCATGGAAATTAATAACATACTGTAATGATGATCATTAATCCCCATTCATAACAGGATTCATATGTCATCCATTAACATTGATGTTGCCCGCCCAACTGGAATTTATTTTATCATTGAACGACTGTATTCCCGCGATGGACTTATGCCTTCTATTGGGGAAATAAGCCCCTCTTTGACACAGGTGCATCGTACAGTCATTCAGCTAAAACGTAAGCAAGATATGTTTATGGATGGTATAAAAGTAATCCCAAAAGATATTACCCTTTGGCAACAGATAAAATATCTTACGGGTTCAAAAGTCACGACTAAAGATACCGATGCGTTAGTGTATACGACCGATTTTATCGGCTCCCTTGTTGCCACTACACCTTTAGGCAATATTGAGCATGAAAGCATTCCTCGCTTCCTCACGACAGAGTCTATTCACTCCCTTCCGCAAGCAGTGAGTTATGGGCGTGATCCCATCCCACAGGTACTTCTTTATGGTCGTAAGGATATTGTCTTCTTTATGGACAATGGTGGTAAAGGTACGCCAACCGCTATTGCAAAGTATAACCACAATACTCGTGACCTTGCCATAATCAAAGATCAGCTGGAAGCTGGTAAAACAATGAAGGAACTGCTTTCTAAGGGAGCAAAATTATGAGTAAGAAAAGCCATATCTTGAGTCTATTCATCCTTATTATTGCTGCCTTTATCTTTGGCAGAAGCACGTATGTTGAATACCTGGCATGGTACTATGGAAGCGATAATTTAGTCTTCAATGAAGTTAATATCGCCTTACTATCAAGTTTATTTAACGGACTCTATTTTGCTCTTTCAGCAAGTATTATCTACGCATCACTTATGTTATTAAAAAGAATTCCCAAAAATATCGTCGCTTCTTGTCTACTTCAGTTCTGTATCAACATCGGGCTATATACACTTTTTGTTGCAGTAGAGAGAGGATATAGTAAATTGCATACTTTAGGCTCGGGTGCTACTGATATCACCCACAGCTATTTTTTAGGGGCGTTGCTGACGAGCACACTCCTGACCGTCGCGATCGTGAGCGTTATACATGCTAAGTTTCTTTCTTCAAAGCATAAAGATGGGTTACATAAAGGCGTTTGACTGTTACGGCAAAGACAGCAAATGGCAGTATCTCTGCATCATAACATTCCAGCTTGCCTGGTTTTTGTTTTACTTATGGATCCCTTATCGAAGCGATTATGCGATTCTGCTGTTTTTACTGTTTTTCCTGCCCGTCATTTCAAGCAATACGCGGTGCATAAACTACTATGGCCGTTCACGCGCCTTGTGTTTTTTATGGATTATTGCCCCGTACGTCATGCTGTTCGTTCCTCTGTTCTTAACCAGACGCCGTAATACAGAAGATAATTGAAAGAGTAAAAAAACAACGCCACCTTCCGGTGGCGTTGTCGTTTTTCAGTACTGGTCTCTGTCTAACCAGTTACCGCTTACAATCCGCGTTAACCCATCGACCGGACGCTGGTAGACATACATCCACGCACTTCCGTACGGCGTCTGGATCAACTGGCGAGCGTATTCACCGCCCCTGGTGCGCAAGGCATCAAGTTCGGCAAGTGTAGCATTATCAATACGATAAACTTCACCCTGTACTGTTCCTTCGCCGGGAACCGCGCCTGGATAGTGGCCCAGGCTGTACAACTGGTAATTTTCGATATTGTAATTCCCCAGCAGCAGGGCATTGGTCATCCAGTGACTGTTGCCTTGCTTGGTTCGTAAACTGCCGTAGACAAATATTCGCATTGCTAAAACTCAAACTGATAGAGCAGATCAAGTGCCTGGTCTACGCCGGACACTGCTTCCAGATATAGCTTAGGCATCAGGCGATAGCGTAGCGTGAGTGTTGCCAGTGAGTCAAAGATCCCCACACCGTATTTTACCTGCAGACCCGGCAGTACATAGCCACTGACCACCACCTGCGAGGAGTCACCCACGCCCTGGGTGTCCAGCGCCAGATTGCTTACGCCGAACGTCTCGCCGATTTTACCCACAACCTGCCCACTTTGTGCAACCCCCAGGCCGACTAACATTGAGGTCATCGCCGCACTGTCGCTCTGACCGCTGTCCAGACCCTGTCCACGCAGCAGGTAAGAGAGAGCTTCCTGCTGCGACATCGCCGGGTCAGAGAAGATCTCCGCCTTCGGTTCGTCGGCAGAGCCGGTGACGCGTACGCCTGCAATGACGTCGTTTTCCGTCGCTTCAGGGTTACGAATCGCTTCGATGTTCAACAGAGGCTGATCCGGTGGACCGGAGAACAGCAGCTCGCCCTTACGCACAATCAGATCCTGACCATAGGCATGGAAACGCCCTTCAGGAATATTGATCTGCCCGTTCAGGCCAAGCCCTTGTTTATCCTGGGCCACTTTCAGATCGCCCGTGAGCCTCGCCTTCAGCCCAAACGCATCCAACCGCACGTTATTCCCCACGTGTACGATAAGGTTACTATTAATCGGTATGCCAGCGCTCTTCTGTTCGACAGGTTTCAGATTTTCATTGAGCATAACTTCATCACTTGAGACACCGACGGCGCTTTCCGGAACCTCGTGAACCACAATACGCGCCCATGGCACGTCGACGCGCCCGTCCAGGGTGAAGAGGCTTGGCGTCGCCTCAAAGACCACATCCGGCGAGACATCCAGGCGCACCATTGGCGGTACGGTAATGCGCACCTTGCTGCCTTTGGCCGCGATGCGGGCACGCCAGTTATCGAGCTGGCTCCAGTCCGCGTCACCGCTCAGGTTGATTTGCCCCTGCTGCGTTAACACCGAACCGCTCAGGGTCGAGCTCATGCCGTTGAAGTTCATCGCAATCTGGCTGGGCTGCATATCAAACGGCATAAAGTTGCCGTCGATGTCCACGCCGCTGAGGCGCATCTGACCGAATAGCTGCGGGCTTTGCGCGTTGCCGCCCAGACGCAGGTTGGCGTTCAGCATGCCCTCGGCTTTCTCCCCGCGGGCGAATATCGGGTTCACCATCGCCAGGTTGAAGTTACGGATATTGACGTTGCCGCCCAGATTACGCCGTCCTTGCGGATCGGTAATTTGTACCTGTCCGTCAAGCTGACCGTTGTTAGTAAGACGGATCAGCCACCCCAGCTCAGCACGGTTGTTATGCAGGTCTGCGCTCAGGTTGAGGGTATCGAATGCCACCGGGAGCGACGCATCATTCACCTCCTGCGTCACCTTCACGTTACGGCCCGAAAGCGTGACGCTACCCTGCGGCAGCCCCTCTTTGGTCGTATCCCAGGCGACATCGGCTTTCCCGCTGAAGACGCCGCTGGCCTGCGTGGTGTCCGGCATAAACGGTTTCAGCATCGCCAGATCAAAGCGGTTGAGGTTTACCTGCGCGTGCCCTGCCGCGCCCGCATCGATGGTCTGCGGCACGCACAGTTCTGCATTCGGGTTGATCCAGCAGTGCGGCCCAATAGCGATCTTTTGTTCCGCATTACGGTAGTCCAGCGAGAGAGAGCGTGACAACGCCAGCGGCCCCACCGGCGTGTTGAAACGGGTATTGTCCAGCGTCCCTTTCCAGCGCTCCGCTTTGCGGTCGAAGCTGCCGGTCAGGTGAAGCTGCCCGGAAACCGGCTCACCCTGCACGCGTAGCTGGAGGTCATGCTGTTTTTCGTTCCCTTTGGCGTCCAGGGTGACCAGGTTAATGTTCACGTCCGGCTGAGAAATGCGCTCCACGCGCAGGTTCAGGTTACCGCCGATCTGATCGGTGGATTTCACATCTCCTTCCACGCGGACGCGAGCAACGCTCAGTTCCTGCCAGCGCAGATTATTGGCGGTGATATCCGCAAGGAGCTGTGGCGCGTCGACCGTACCGCGCACTTTCACTAACCCTTTCGCCGTTCCGCCCAGGCCCGGCAGGGCGTTATCCAGGTTCGGCGCGTCGATGGTGGCGTCAAGATTGAGATCTTTTACCCCCAGCTCGCCTTTGATATCCGCCGTGTTGCGCCCCAGCGCGACGTGCAGGCCCGGGATCACCCACTGCAGGTAGCTGTTGCCTTTCACCGAGCCTTCAACATTCACCTTGTTCTGCTTGACGTTACCGGTGAGCTTGATCTCCGGCACGTCCATCTGCCACGTACCGCCGTACAGGCTACCGCGCGTTTTGATCAGCCCGTCCAGCTTCGACGGCCAGTCCGGCACCTCTTTGGCGGTGTTGATACCCGTCAGCTTCAGTTCGCCCCGCCAGCTGATCGCCTGCTGCCAGTCGAGCAGCGCGGTCAGCTCCGTTTTCCCTTCCAGCGCCGCGACGGTCAGCTTGTCGAGGTTGACCTGTTGTTCGTTGCCCTTCGCATCCAGCGTGATATTCGCGGGCGGTACGCCCTGCCCCTTCACCGCCGTGTGGAACGAGAGCGTGTAGTCAGTCATCTTGCCGCTCAGCTTCAGCTTCAGGTCATCGGCCTGGAACTGTTTTTCGCCGGTAAACGGCCAGTAAAGCTGCTTGCTGACGACCTCAAGATTGAGCGGCAGCCCGGCTTCCGCCAGCTGAGTCTGCGCGCGCAGAACCATGTCCACCGGGCCGGAGAGATTGACCCCAACGTCCAGCTTATCGCGCAGCGCCCCACCCACTTTGACCTTCACTTTTTCGCCCTTCAACGGGTCGATGTTGAGCGCGCTGTTCAGCGTGATATCCACCGGCCAGTTGTCGCGCAGCAGGGCGTTACCAGACGCATTCACCGACCCCTGGTTGGTGTCGATATCCAGCGCGTCGAGCTTCATGTTGCCGTCAATGCTGCTGACTTTCAGCAGCATGTTGTAGACGGTCAGGTCGGTATCGCCGGTCAGGCGTAGCTGCTCACCTTTGAACTCCTCAATATTGAGGTTCAGCGGCAGATGAACGTCAGTCATTTCCGGCAGAACAGGCTTCGAGAAGAGATCCTTCAGCGTTTCACCCAGCGGCTTTTCTTCCGGCTGCGGATTCTGGATCTTCGGCTCGACGATCTCTTCCTGCGCCACCTCGGCCACTTTCGGCAGCGCGATCAGCAAGCCCTGCAGTGAGGTTGGCGTCAGGGTCAGGTTTTTCTCCTGCCAGCGCAGGCCGGAGGTGAAATCCATGACGGAAACGGTGGTGTCGTCGATTTTAATATTGACGTTATCGAGCGCCACCCGATAGAGCGCAATCGGGTACGGCGTGGAGAGATTCAGCGGGCCGCTATCCTCTTCTTCCACCGGCGCAGACGGCGGCATTTTCTTCGAATCTATCGCCACGTTAACGTCTTTTAGCGACAGATCGTTAACGCACAGCTTGCTGTCACGCAGACAGCCCAGCTTCACCGCGAGGTGAAATTCCCCGGCATTTACCGCCACGCCCGGCTGCTCATAGCGGATATTCTTCAGACGCAGGTCGCGCCAGCCGCCGGTCACCTGACCTATCTCCAGCCCCGGCACCCAGCGGTTCGCCGCGTTAAACAGCAGATGCAGCCCGGTCGTCGTCCCCACCAGAAACGCCACCGTACCGAGCAGCAGCACGATAAAAATCAGCACCCCGAGGCTTATTTTCTTCCATAAACTCATAATTCAGGCCCCAGACCGATGTAAAACTGTAATCCATGTTCTTCTTTGTCGCCGACCGGAACGGCGAAATCAAGCTTGATGGGCCCGACCGGTGACTGCCAGCGCACGCCTACACCTGCGCCAGTTTTAAAGTCGCTGCGGCGGATATCGCTCACCGCCTCGCCACCATCAACGAACATGGCACCCCACCATTTTCCGCTGACGTTGTACTGGTACTCCAGCGAGCCAGTGGCCAGCTTGGAGGCCCCGATCAGCTTGCCGTCATCGTCTTTAGGCGCGATAGATTTGTATTTGTAGCCGCGGATGCTGCGGTCGCCCCCGGCGAAGAAACGCAGGTCCGGCGGGACTTTGTCGAAATCGCCGGTTTCAATCCAGCCGAGGTTGCCGCGCATGACAAAGCGGTGTTTGTCATACAGCGTGCGGATCCAGACGTTTTGCGCCTGAATCACCGAGAAATCCACGTCAGAACCCCACATCGTGTTGGAGTAATCGATGGAGTAACGCTGGGAATCCCCCCAGGTTGGCATCAGGCCGCCGCGCGAGCGGGTGCGGCTGATCATCACCCCAGGATAGAGCAGCATGGTGGTGTTGGTGACGTTGGCCTGGGTAAAGTGGTCCAGGCTCCAGCGCAGGTTAATGGCGCGCTGCCAGCCGCTGGAGAGATCCCAGTAGCGGGATACCGCAAGCGTGGTGGAATCGGACTCTGTATCGTTCAGGTCGGTGCGCTTAAAGCCCCCCTGGACCAGATAGTACTGCTCAAGCGGATTTTTCAGCAGCGGCATTTTATAGCTGAAATCTAGCTGCTGCTCCGGTGCAGAGATACTGGCGCTGGTCGTCAGGCTGTGGCCGTATGAGTTCATCCACGGCTTTTTCCAGGTGGCCTTCACGCGCGGGCCGACGTCGGTCGAATAGCCAACACCGGTCTCAATGGTGTTCTCGGTGCGCGGCGAGACAACGCCATGCAGCGGCAATACCTTGGTTTTGCGAGACTTATCAAATTCCGGCGCGACAACCACCGAGTTAAACCAGCCGGTGGCGGAGAGACGACGGTTTAGCTCCGCCAGGTCGCTCGACTGGTAGTAATCGCCTTTTTTAAACGGCACGAGGTTTTGCAGGTACTCTTCACGAATTTGCGAACCTTCAAACGTCACGTCGCCAAAGCGGTAGCGCTCCCCGCTGTCGTAGTCGATGTCCCAGAAGGCCTGGCGTCGCGCCAGCGCGATGCCCAGCTGGCTTTTGTTGAACTGGCTGTCAAAGTAGCCCTTACGCAGGGAAACGCTCGTCAGCTCTTTTTTGAAATGGTCGTAATCGCCATGGTTAAGCACGGTGCCGATCTTCGGCCGCGTGCTGAGCAGATCCAGGTAATCCCGGTCGGTACGCGCCCCGCCGCGCAGGACGACGTTCGTGCCACCAATCCGTACCGGCTCCCCCGCCGAGACGCGGGCAATAAGCACCTGACGCCCCTTCTTTGGCGGTGGACGGAGATCGAAATCAATGGTGGGTTCGTAATAACCCAGCGCTTTCAGCCCTTCACGGATCGCGTCATCCACGCGCGCGCGAAAACGCCGGTCCGGCGTCACCTCATCACTCTCGATGGTCGACAGCTGCGCACGCACGTTTTTTTCCAGCGCCCCGGAAAGCCCCTCAACCTGCAAACGGACATTCGCCGCGCTGGCAACCCCGCTTGTCAGCAACACACTGACCAAACATAACTGGCGGATTTTTGTCACGTTTTCTCCTGAATATCCCTGTTTCCACCCTGGAAGCAAATGCAGTGCCGCTCCGCGGCAAAATACGGCCTGTTAGCCAAAAACCCACATCACGGGTTGAAAATGGGTGTAACACCCAAATATTTCTTATGATTAAATCTAGACTCATTCAGCGCATTTATTGTGTTCAATTAAACGCGTCGTGACAACCTTAACCGAAACATCGCACCCCGGGAGGCCCCATCGTGAGTTTATTCGACAAAAAGCATCTGGTTTCACAAGCTGATGCATTACCGGGACGCAATACCCCTATGCCTGTGGCGACCTTACACGCCGTGAATGGCCATTCGATGACTAACGTGCCGGATGGAATGGAGATCGCCCTGTTCGCCATGGGCTGCTTCTGGGGCGTTGAGCGCCTCTTCTGGCAGCTGCCCGGCGTATACAGCACCGCTGCTGGCTACACCGGCGGCTACACGCCTAACCCAACCTACCGCGAAGTCTGCTCCGGCGAGACCGGCCATGCGGAAGCGGTTCGCGTGGTGTACGACCCTGCGGTGATTCGCTACGAGCAGCTTCTGCAGGTTTTCTGGGAAAACCACGATCCGGCGCAGGGTATGCGTCAGGGCAACGACCACGGCACACAGTACCGCTCGGCCATTTATCCGCTCACGCCTGAGCAGGATGCTGCCGCCCGCGCCAGCCTTGAGCGTTTCCAGCAGGCCATGCGGGAAGCGGGCGATACGCGTGACGTGACAACCGAAATCACCACCGCGAAACCGTTCTACTATGCCGAGGACGATCATCAGCAGTACCTGCACAAAAACCCGTACGGCTACTGCGGTATCGGAGGCATCGGCGTCTGCCTGCCGCCTCAGCTGGCCTGATCACCGTTCCAGCGCCACGCGAGCCGCGTGGCGCGTTGCATTACAGACCGAGCCGTAATCCATCACTTTTCCCTGCAACAGCAGGTTAAAGACCGGCGCCTGCGGTCGGTTGAGCCGCGTTTGCAGCAGGTGAACGGCTTCAATCCCCAGCTCCCGACAGGGCACCGTCACGCCCGTGACCGGTTTTTCCAGACGGTGCGCCAGGTTCCATGCAAAATCGGTCGTTATCAGTGAAATATCTTCCGGAACGCGCAGCCCGTGTCGGGTTAACGCCCTGATCACCCCTTCCACCATGCTGGTGCTGTTCGGGAAAATCACCTCCGGCCACTGCGATCTATCATGGCTCATCAGCCACGCATCCAGAGCCCGCTCAGCCTCTTCAGCGGTAAACCACTCCGTCACGAGCAAATCACGCTGGGGATCGAAGCCCACGTGAAAATGGCGGTACGCCTCTTTAATGCCGTCCAGACGCGCGTAAAGCGTTTCTCGCCGCAGGCAGGTGAGCGTGAGCACACGCCGATGTCCCTGCTCAAAAAGATACTGCATGGCGGTAAACCCAATCGCCCGGTGATCGGGTGACACGGCATCCAGCTCCCGATCCCGATCAACGGAATTAATTAACACGCAGGGCTTATTTAACGTGCTCGCCAGTTTAAATATGGTGGAATCATCAGTCCCAATAATAATTATCGCGTTAATATTCTTCTGGCTGGCCTTTTCCATAAATAATTTCACGTCGGCGTGCTGTTCTTCTAATCCACAGCAGCTCACCCACACATTGTGCCGCGCGCAGGCTTCAGTAATCCCTTTTGTGACTTCCAGATAAAAAATATCGCCGCGTCCCTGAAAGGTTCTTTCTGGCGCAAAAACAGCGATACCGTTAATTAACAGTCTGCCGCTCGCCATGGACTCCAGTACGCCTAATTCTCTGGCAGTACGAACGATCGCCTCCCGGGCTTTATCGCTGGTATACGATTTGCCGCTTAATACCCGAGATACCGTACTGACGGAATAGCCCGTCAGGGCCGCAATCTCCTCCATTTTTAACCTGCCCGGCATAGTGTGACCTCGCTCTCATTCAGTTTTTGCAAATATTTGCAGAAACAGCCTTTTGATTTTAAAACCAAATTTCAGAAAGCCTGGAGATTACTTAATCACCTTGCGAGTATTCTCACAAAAACACATTGTCGCTGCGGCTCGCCTTTCCTATTTTCCGGTCATCACTTCTTTTCAACAGAAATTAAGGTGTGACATGGATAAGGTACGTTTTGGCATTATTGGAATAGGTAATATCGGCACGGTCCACGCGCGCTATTTACTGGCGGGTACGGTCAGCGACGCGTGCCTGACGGCGGTTTGCGATAATGCACCGGAAAAGCATCCGGCCATTCGCCAGCTGGTCGGCAATCTCCCCGTGTTCAATGACGCCCAGGAGATGATCCAGAGCGGGCTTATCGACGCGGTGATTGTCGCGACGCCGCACTACGAGCATCCGCGCCTGTCGATGCTGGCGATGCGCAACGGCATTCACACCCTGTGTGAAAAACCGGCGGGGGTATACACGGCTCAGGTGCAGGAGATGAACACCTGCGCCCGGGACTGCGACGTGGTGTTTGGCATCATGTACAACCAACGCCCGAACCCGCTTTATCAGAAGGTAAAAGACCTTATCGACAGCGGCGAGCTGGGCGAGATTCGCCGCTCCAACTGGATCATCACCAACTGGTATCGCTCGCAGAGCTACTACAACTCCGGCGGCTGGCGCGCCACCTGGAAAGGGGAAGGTGGCGGCGTCTTGCTCAACCAGGATCCGCATCAGCTCGATCTCTGGCAGTGGCTGGTCGGAATGCCGGTCCGTCTGCGCGCGTTTTGCCAGTTCGGCAAACATCGCGATATCGATGTGGAAGACGAGGTCACCGCCTATGCGGAGTACGCCAATGGCGCGACGGGCGTGTTTATCACTACCGTCGCGGAAACACCGGGGACCAACCGCCTGGAAATCGTTGGCGACCGCGGCAAGGTGGTCGTCGAAGAGGGGAAACTGCGCTACTGGCGGTTACGTGAATCCGAAACCGCCTTCAACGCCCGCTGGCAAAACGGTTTTGGTGAACCCGAATGCTGGGAGGTCTCCATCCCCGTCGCCCCGGAATGCAGCGAACATCACGTTATTACCGCCAATTTCTCTGCCGCCATTTTGCGCGGCGAGCCGCTGATTGCGCCGGGTCTGGAAGGGATCCGCGGGCTTACGCTTTCCAACGCCATGCACCTCTCCACCTGGACAGACGACTGGGTCGACCTGCCGCTCAATGAGAAACAGTATCTGCGCCTGCTTCAGCAGCGTATTAGCACCTCAGTGGCTAAAGAGACCGCCAGCATCACGCTGGACGCCTCTGGCACCTGGTAACAGCGGAGAAACACGATGTTAAATGTCGCTATCGTGGGAACAGGGAATATCTCGCATAACCATATTCAGGGCTATTTGCAGTTTGGTCAGCGTTGCCGGATCGTCGCGCTGGTCGATATCTACCCGGAAAAAGCCCACGAGAAAAAAGCACGCTACGGCCTGACGGATGCCCGCGTGTACGCAAGCCACCAGCAGATGCTGGCGTCAGAGCCCGATGTGGACATCGTCGATGTCTGTACGCCGCCCTATGTTCACGCGGAGATCAGCATTGATGCCCTGCGCGCGGGGTGCCATGTGCTGTGCGAAAAACCGATGGCCGCCTCGCTGGAAGAGTGCGACGCGATGATCGCCGCACAGCAGGCCAGCGGTAAAACGCTCTCCATCATCGCTCAGAACCGCTTTACCGATGCTTTCTGGCGCTTAAAAGCCGCACTGGATTCCGGCCTCGCGGGAAAAATCTGCCATGCGCAGGTGGATTCGTTCTGGTGGCGCGGACACTGCTATTACGACCTATGGTGGCGTGGCACCTGGGAAAAAGAGGGAGGTGGCTGCACGCTTAACCACGCGGTACATCATATCGACGCCATCCAGTGGATGCTCGGCTTCCCGTCGGAGGTCGTGGCAATGATGACCAACGTGGCGCACGACAATGCCGAGGTGGAAGACCTCAGTGCCGCGATCTTCAAATACCCGAACGGCGCGCTCACGCAGCTTACCTCCTCGGTGGTGCACCACGGGGAAGATCAGAAAATCATCATTCAGGGCGATAAAGCGCGTATCTCCGCGCCGTGGCAGGCCTTTGCCAGCGTCAGCGCCGATAACGGCTTCCCACAGGAAAGCCACGATCTGCCGAGAGAAGCGCAACTCAACGCGGTTTTTCACGACACCCGCAAACTCGAATGGACGCTACACAACGGGCAGATTAACGACCTGCTTTATGCCATTGAGCACGGCACGGCACCGTTAGTGGATGGCCTGCAGGGCAAGCGTTCCCTCGAACTGATTACCGCAATTTATAAATCAGCCATTACCCGCACCGTCGTCCCGCTGCCGATTCAGCGCGATGACCCGTTTTACCGTACCGGCGGGACGAACGCCCTCGCCCCCCGTTTTTATGAGAAGTCCGCAAGCGTGGCCAACTTCAGCGAAGTCGGTGCCATCCCCCTGGGAAAAGATCTGGATCGAGGAATGTCATCATGAACAAGAAAGACGGAATGAACTACGCCCCGGTAGGTAAACCGCAGCCGGTTGTCCGGGAAGGTGAATTTGTTTTTGCCGCTGCCGCACTCGACCACGGTCATATTTACGGCATGTGCAACGGCCTGATTGAAGCCGGCGCCACGCTGAAATGGGTGTACGACCCCGACCCGGCGAAAGTGGATAAATTCATCCAGCAATATCCGCAGGCCCACGTGGCGGCGTCGCTGGACGTGATACTCAACGACGACGAGGTGCGCCTGGTGGCGGGTGCGGCCATCCCGTCCGGGCGCTGTGCGCTGGGGCTGAAAGCGATGGCCGCAGGTAAGGACTATTTCACGGATAAAGCGCCGCTCACCACCCTTGAACAGCTGGCCGATGCCAAAGCAATGGTGGCGCAAACCGGGAAGAAATACGCGGTGTATTACAGCGAGCGTCTGCACGTAGAGAGCGCGGTCTTTGCCGGACAACTGGTGCAGCAGGGCGCGATTGGCCGCGTCGTGCAAACCCTGGGAACCGGTCCACATCGGGAAGGGACCGGTCGTCCGGAGTGGTTCTACGATCGTCGCGACTTCGGCGGCATTCTCTGCGATATCGGGAGCCATCAGATTGAGCAGTTCCTTTTTTATACCGGCAACAGCGACGCCTCGGTGGTGGCAAGCCAGGTTCGCAACGTTAAACACCCGCAGTATCCCGCCTTCGAAGATTTCGGCGACGCGATGCTGAAAGGGGAAAACGGTGCCAGCGGCTATTTCCGCTGCGACTGGTTTACGCCGGACGGGCTTTCAACGTGGGGCGACGGTCGTCTGACCCTGCTCGGCACCGAAGGCTATATCGAAATCCGCAAATATGTTGATTTAACCCGCGGCGAGCAGGATGTGGTTTACCTGGTGAACAAGGAGGGAGAATTCCGTTATCCCGTCGCCGGGCAGGTCGGGTTCCCGTTCTTTGGTGAACTGATCCTCGACTGCCTGCACCGGACCGAAAACGCCATGACGCAGGCGCACGCCTTCAAGGCGGCGGAGCTTTGCGTAAAGGCTCAGATGCTGGCCAACGCGACGGCATAACGGGAGGCAACGATGACGATCCTGAACACAGCGGTTATCGGTGCCGGCGCGATTCACCGCTGCCATGTGAATGCATTACGCCAGATCCCCAACGTCGCGCTGCGCGCGCTGGTGGATATCGACAGCGTTAAAGGACTGACGCTGGCGATGGCCTATCAGTGCCGTTTTTATCAGGATTACCGGGAAATGCTGCTGGATGATGCCATCGACGTGGTCCATATCTGTACGCCGCATTTCGAGCATAAACGTATGATTCTGGCGGCGCTCGCCGCCGGGAAGCATGTGTTCTGCGAAAAACCGGTGGGGATGAACAGCAGTGAATTCGGCGATATCGTCCAGGCAGTCGAGCAGGCGCCGGGCCTGCTCGGCGTTTGCTATCAGAACCGGCTCAATCCCACCAGCCTGCGCATCCGACAGGAGTTAAGCGAGGGCGGGCTGGGGAAGATGCTCGGCATGAAAGCGGTGCTGACGTGGTCGCGGTCGGGCGCCTATTACACCGAAAGTCCGTGGCGTGGACGGCTGGCAACGGAAGGCGGCAGTCTGCTGATCAACCAGGCGATCCATACCCTCGACCTGATGCAGTGGTTCGCTGGCGGGGTCACGCGCCTGAAAGGCGTGGTGGAGAGCGGTGAGCTGGCGGACGTAACCGAAGGGGAGGACAGCGCAATGGCGACGCTGCACTTTGCTAACGGCGCGCGTGGCCTGTTTTATGCCAGCAACTGCAATACCACGGATTCCCCCCTCTGGCTTGAGATCCATTGCGAACGGGGTTCGCTGCTGCTCAATGACAATGTGCTCTGGCGCATTACCCCGGGCGAACGTCGCAAGCTGGCAACCGATGATTCTCCTGACGGCTCGGTCAAAAGCTACTGGGGGCTGGGACACCAGCAGGCGATCCGCCGTTTTTATCATGCCATTCATCACCCGGAAACGGACTACACCGATATCCATGCTGCCGGGAAATCACTCACCCTTGTGGAGGCCCTTTATCGCTCATCTCAATTAAGAAAATGGATAGATATCAATAATTAGAACGTAATGTGTCGTCCAGCAGTAAATAAAAAAACGACCTGAAACACAGGTTAATCATTACCCTACACTGGATATTATTATGGTCAAACCAACTGAACGTAGAGTTGGTTACGGCGTAGCGCTTGGCTACGGCGTAACCGATCTGTTTGGCGGGGGCGCTTTTGCCATTATCGGCACCTGGCTGCTCTTTTTTTACACCACCTATTGCGGACTCTCAGTGATTGAAGCGGGTTCAATATTCGCCATTGCCCGCGTTATTGACGCACTCCTCAGCCCCATTATGGGATACGTCACCGATAATTTCGGTGATACCTGGCTCGGACGTAAATTTGGCCGCCGCCGCTTCTTTTTATTACTCAGCTCACCGCTCATGTTTTTGTATGCCCTGCTGTGGATGACGGACATGGGCTACTGGTACTATCTGGGCACCTATCTCTCGATTGAACTGCTGTCGGCGATGGTGCTGGTCCCGTGGGAAACGCTGGCAGCGGAAATGACAAACCGCTATGAAGAGCGTAGCCGCCTTTCCGGCGTGCGCATGATCTGCTCTCAGCTCGGGGGGTTTCTTGCGGTTTCCGTCCCCGGCGTCATTATGCAGTTCACGGGTAAAGATAATCCGTTTACCTATACCCTTACCGGGCTGATATTTTCCTGCGTATTTTGCATTGCGGTATTTATTACCTGGTACACCACCTGGGAAGCCAAAGATGTGCAGCAAGAGTCCGATTTTAAAGTGGATAACCAGCGCAGCAGCGGGATACTCAATCACCTGAAATATCTGGTTCTGGATCTCTTTTCTTCATTCCGCATTCGCGCGTTCCGGCTGCATATCATTATTTATATCTTTTCGTTTACGGCGATGGACGTATTCGGTTCGGTCTTTACCTATTATGTCGTGTATTGCCTGAGCCAGGATGCGGCAGCGGTATCTGGCTGGCTGAGCATTGCGGCCTTCGCCTCGGTGCCGGGCACATACGGGTTTATGCTGTTGCTGAACCGGCTGAATGTGACTCCTTCCGCCGCGCTCCGCCTCTCCTACGGCTGTATTTTCTGCGTGCTGGTATTCCTGTTTACGGTCTACCTTACCGAAACGCAGGTGCCGACGCTGCTGTTCTCGGCGGTCTTTATCTTGCTGGGTGCCGCCCGCTCCGGCCTTTACTACATTCCGTGGAATATCTACAGCTTCATTCCGGATATCGACGAGATGGTGACGCAGCAGCGACGCGAAGGGATTTTTGCCGGTGTGATGGTCCTGACCCGCAAAAGTACCGTGGCTATTGCCATCATGATTATTGGTCTGGTGCTGCAGGAGTCCGGTTTCGTGAAAGGCAGTGGCGCACAACCGGAAAGCGCGCTGGGGGCCATTATCGGCCTGATGATTTTTGCCACCGCGGCGCTTCTGGCGGTGAGTTTCTTCACTACCTACAAGTTTAAGCTCACCCGCGAGACGCATAAGTTGCTCCTCAAGGAGATTGCCCGACGGAAACTGGGCGGAGATTACCGCGACTGCGACGCCAGGACTCGGGTGATCATCAAGCAGTTAACCGGATACGAGTATGACCAGGTGTGGGGAGGCGACGCCACACGACAGACGGTGGGAAGCGCCCATTTATCTCCCGTGAAATAACCGCACAGACCGGTCAGCACTCCACTGTCCGGTCTGTTTTTATGCCAAAATGTGACCTCTGGCAGATTTACATCTCTTTACGCTATACTACCCGCTGAAATAATCAGCTCAACGCTACGGGCTGACGTTCTACGTGTTTTCACACAAATGGTATCAATTCCCCTTCTGAGGATCTGGCGAGAAGCCGGATAAACTATGTTAAACAGTATTTTAGTAATACTTTGTCTGATTGCCGTCAGTGCATTTTTCTCGATATCGGAGATTTCGCTGGCCGCCTCCCGTAAAATCAAACTGAAGCTGCTTGCTGATGAAGGCAACATCAACGCCTCCCGCATTCTCAAAATGCAGGAGAACCCCGGCACCTTCTTCACCGTGGTGCAGATTGGCCTGAACGCGGTCGCCATTCTCGGCGGTATCGTGGGCGATGCAGCGTTTTCGCCGGCGTTTTACAGCCTGTTTGTGCAGTACATGTCCGCCGAACTGGCCGAGCAGTTGAGCTTTATTCTCTCCTTCACGCTGGTTACCGGCATGTTCATCCTCTTCGCTGACCTGACCCCGAAACGCATCGGTATGATTGCGCCAGAAGCTGTGGCTTTGCGTATCATCAACCCGATGCGCTTCTGCCTGTTCGTGTTCCGTCCGCTGGTATGGTTCTTCAACGGCCTGGCAAACGTGATTTTCCGCATCTTCAAGCTGCCCATGGTGCGTAAAGACGACATCACCTCTGACGACATCTATGCGGTGGTGGAAGCTGGCGCGCTGGCCGGGGTGCTGCGTAAGCAGGAACACGAACTCATTGAGAACGTATTCGAACTGGAATCCCGTACCGTGCCCTCTTCCATGACGGGCCGTGAAAGCATTATCTGGTTCGATTTGCATGAGGATGAGCAGAGCCTGAAGAACAAAGTGGCACAGCATCCGCACTCTAAGTTCCTGGTCTGTAATGAAGATATCGACCACATCATCGGTTACGTCGACTCCAAAGACCTGCTCAACCGCGTGCTGGCAAACCAGAGCCTGGCGCTCAACAGCGGCGTGCAGATCCGCAACACCCTGATCGTGCCAGACACCCTGACGCTCTCGGAAGCGCTGGAAAGTTTCAAAACCGCCGGGGAAGACTTCGCCGTCATCATGAACGAATACGCGCTGGTGGTGGGGATCATTACGCTGAACGACGTGATGACCACGCTGATGGGCGACCTGGTGGGCCAGGGGCTGGAGGAGCAGATTGTTCAGCGTGACGATAACTCGTGGCTGATTGATGGCGGTACACCGATTGAAGACGTCATGCGCGTGCTGGACATCGACGAGTTCCCGCAGTCCGGTAATTACGAAACCATCGGCGGCTTTATGATGTTTATGCTGCGCAAAATTCCGAAACGTACCGATTCGGTGAAGTTCTCCGGCTACAAGTTTGAGGTGGTGGACATTGATAACTACCGCATCGACCAGCTGCTGGTGACGCGCATCGACAACAAACCGACCGTGCTGGTGCCGCGGATGCCTGACGCAGAAGAGAAGGTGTCGGCGTAAGACCCATATACATCAACGGCTCCCATTGGGAGCCGTCTTTTTAACTACTGCATAGCACGTTGGTTAAGCCATCTCAGTTTGCAGACGCATAACCTGACGGTTGACTTCGGACATCACAGACAGGTGCTGTTTGTCCTTCACTTTTGGGATAAGGATCTTGCCCTTATCAAATTCAAAAGCGCCAACATCCTTGATGTACAACCGTCCACGGAACAGGATCTTCACGTACTTCGCCACTTGAAGCGGGTTGTAGCGTTGGAAAATTTTCATTCTTGTATCTCCTGCGAATCATACGCTCTTGCGGTGCCACAATCGGCCCGACTGTCCTGAGCGCAAATTTTGATGCCCAATGACTATAGACCAGAACTACGGTGTTACCCAGTGTGCATAAGTTTATTTACCGTTTGATTACAATTATTCAGAATAATCTTTGCAAAGCGTGACTGAGAGCAGTATAAGCCGTCGTTTTTTCATGGATATGTGCGTTCACCCGCAAACTGGCATTGGGATTGCGGGAAAACCACATTGATCGCACTTATGATTAAAAGCGTAAGACCAAGTGGTCGGATCACCTGCAAACAATAAGGAAACGCCATGACCCTACGTAACATCCTTGCAGCAGCTTGTCTGCTGCTGCCCCTGTGGGCTTGCGCTCACAACATTGAAAAAGGACAACGTGTCCCGCCAGTCGGCATTGCTGACCGGGGAGAATTGATTCTCGACAATGATAAGTTTAGCTATAAAGCCTGGAATAGCGCGCAGCTCGCAGGCAAAGTGAGAGTTGTACAACATATTGCCGGTCGTACATCTGCAAAAGAGAAAAATGCCAACCTGGTGGAAGCGATCAAGGCCGCAAAATTCCCGCACGATCGCTACCAGACCACCACGATTGTGAACACCGATGACGCGATTCCCGGCTCCGGGATGTTTGTGCGTTCAAGCCTTGAGAGTAATAAGAAGCTCTATCCGTGGTCGCAGTTTATCGTCGACAGCAACGGAGTCACCCGTAAGGCCTGGCAGCTGGAGGAAGAGAGTTCCGCGATTATCGTGCTGGATAAGGAAGGTCGCGTCCAGTGGGTGAAAGACGGCGCGTTGACCCAGGAAGAGGTGCAGCAGGTCGTCGCCCTGCTGCACAAGCTGTTGGCTCAATAAATCGAGACGCGGAAGCCGGGGTTGAGGAAGGATTCACGCGGGGTATAGTCCAGCGGCTTGCCCTGCCAGTCATGAACATGCGCCCCGGCGGCCGCTGCAACCGCGTGCCCTGCCGCCGTATCCCAGACGTTAGTCGGCCCAAAGCGCGGATAAAGCTGCGCCTGTCCTTCCGCCACCAGGCAGAATTTCAGCGATGAACCAATCGACGTCGTCTGGTGTTCCCCCAGCTGCTGCAGGTACTCCTGCAGTTCACTGTCGCTGTGCGAGCGGCTAATCACCACCAGCGGTGGGCGCGCATCGCGCACCTGGATCTGCTTACGAACGCCGCACTCCTCCTTCCAGGCTTTACCTTCCGCCGCGCTGTACATCACCTTCATCACCGGGGCGTAAACCACGCCGAGCACCGCCTTTCCCTTTTCAATCAGGGCGATATTAACGGTGAACTCCCCGTTGCGCTTGATGAACTCTTTGGTACCGTCCAGCGGATCGACCAGCCAGTAGCGCTGCCAGTGCTGGCGTTCATCCCAGCTCTGCGGCGCTTCTTCAGACAGAACGGGGATGTCCGGCGTCAGCGCCTGTAAACCGTTCATAATGACCTTATGCGCAGCGATATCCGCCGCCGTGACCGGGGAGTCGTCCGCTTTACTGACGACCTCCATCGGTTTTGCACCGTCATACACTTGCATGATGGCATCCCCCGCATCCCGTGCGAGTTGACAAATTTTATCTAGCATTCTCCACCTCTTTGTTAACGCAGTGAGGTTAACTCATTGTTTTAGTTATATCGTAATGTGAACAATTCCGCTATCTGTGAAGCAATTCCGGTTTCAGTACGCTTTTTTCTGTCAGGATTCACATTTCTGTAAGCAACACGCTATAGATACATACTCTTTTGTGGCATGGATCGAAAAAAGGACTCCTCTGATGATTAAGTTTAGTGCAACGCTTCTGGCGACGCTGATTGCTGCGAGCGTGCAGGCGGCGACGGTAGATCTGCGTATTCTGGAAACGACCGATCTGCACAGCAACATAATGGATTTCGATTACTACAAAGATACCCCTACCGAAAAATTCGGCCTGGTCCGCACGGCAAGTTTGATCGATGCCGCGCGCGGTGAAGTGAAAAATAGCGTGCTGGTGGACAACGGCGATCTTATTCAGGGTAGTCCACTCGGGGATTACATGGCCGCGAAGGGGCTAAAGAAAGGCGAGATCCATCCCGTTTATAAGGCGATGAATACGCTGGATTATGCCGTCGGCAACCTGGGCAACCACGAATTTAACTACGGCCTGAAGTACCTGCACGATGCGCTGGCTGGCGCAAAATTCCCCTACGTTAACGCCAACATCATCGACGTTAAGACGCAGAAGCCGCTCTTTACCCCCTATCTGATTAAAGAGACCGAGGTTGTCGATCAGGACGGTAAAAAACAGACGCTTAAAATCGGCTATATCGGCTTCGTGCCGCCGCAAATCATGACCTGGGATAAAGCCAACCTCGACGGTAAAGTGACCGTTAACGATATTACCGAAACTGCGCGCAAATACGTGCCGGAAATGCGCGAAAAAGGGGCCGATCTGGTGGTGGTGGTTGCGCACTCGGGACTCTCCGCCGACCCGTATCAGGCCATGGCGGAAAACTCCGTTTATTATCTGAGTGAAGTCCCGGGCGTCGATGCGATCCTGTTCGGCCACGCCCACGCGGTCTTCCCGGGTAAGGACTTTGCCAGCATTAAGGGCGCAGACATCGAGAAAGGGACGCTCAATGGCGTGCCATCGGTGATGCCGGGCATGTGGGGCGACCACCTTGGGGTGGTGGATCTGGTACTCAATAACGACGGCGGCAGCTGGAAGGTCACTCAGTCAAAAGCAGAGGCGCGTCCGATTTACGACGCTGCGGCTAAAAAATCACTGGCCGCTGAAGATAAAAAACTGGTCGACGTGCTGAAGCACGATCACGACGCCACCCGCGAATTCGTCAGCAAGCCGATCGGCCAATCCGCCGATAATATGTATAGCTTCCTGGCGCTGGTGCAGGATGACCCAACCGTTCAGGTCGTCAACATGGCGCAGAAGGCCTATGCCGAACACTTTGTTCAGGGCGATCCGGATCTGGCAAAACTGCCGGTGCTGTCTGCCGCTGCGCCATTCAAAGTTGGCGGGCGTAAGAACGACCCGGCAAGCTATGTCGAAGTTGAGAAAGGCCAGCTGACGTTCCGTAACGCCGCCGATCTCTATCTCTATCCGAACACGCTGGTGGTGGTGAAAGCGACGGGTAAAGAAGTGAAGGAATGGCTGGAGTGCTCTGCCGGACAGTTTAACCAGATCGATCCGAAGAGCAGTAAACCGCAGTCGCTGATTAACTGGGATGGCTTCCGAACCTATAACTTTGACGTGATCGATGGCGTTAATTATCAGATTGACGTTACCCAACCCGCGAAATATGACGGCGAGTGCCAGGCCATTAACCCGCAGGCCGAGCGCATCAAAAACCTGACCTTCAACGGTAAGGCGATCGATCCGAATGCCACCTTCCTGGTGGTAACCAATAACTACCGCGCCTATGGCGGTAAGTTTGCCGGTACGGGAGATAACCACATCGCCTTTGCTTCACCGGACGAAAACCGCTCGGTACTGGCGGCGTGGATCAGTGCTGAGTCGAAGAAGGCGGGCGAAATTCACCCGGCCGTGGATAACAACTGGCGCCTGGCACCGATCCACAGCGATACGAAACTGGATATCCGCTTTGAAACGTCACCGTCCGATAAGGCCGCCGCGTTCATTAAGGATAAGGCTCAGTATCCGATGAAGAAGGTGGCGACCGATGATATTGGCTTCGCGATTTATCAGGTTGACCTAAGCAAGTCGCGGTGATTGTGTCGGGTGGCGCTTCGCTTACCCGACCTACGAGATCGGGTAGGCCGGGTAAGGCGAAGCCGCCACCCGGCATGTCACGCCGCCCGATCGTCCCGATTCGCCATCACCTTCGGCGTATTCACCTCAATCCAGTCCGCCAGCGCAGCCACTTTCTCACTGACCTCAATCCCCATCGGCGTCAGGCTATACTCTACGTGCGGCGGCACAACCGGATATGACACGCGATCGACAAACCCGTCCTGCTCCAGCGCCTGAAGAGACTGGGACAGCATCTTTTCGCTTACCCCGCCCATTTTGCGGCGCAGATCGCTGAAGCGATGCGTTCCCTGACGCAGGGCCAGCAGAATCAGCACGCCCCAGCGGCTGGTAACGTGTTTGAGCACCTCCCGGGAAGGACACTGTTCCGCAAAGAGGTTGCCATCGCGCATTTGTTCGCTGAGTGTCGGTATCGTTGTTTTCATACTTACCTTTTTGTACGTACTTACTAAAAGTTAGCTATGGTGCTAGTGTGCCATAACACCAGACAAACACGAAGGAGATTCATCATGATTGCGATTACCGGCGCTACCGGCCAGCTTGGCCAATACGTTATTGAAGAACTGCTGAAAACGGTTCCGGCAAACGAGATTGTCGCCATTGTCCGTAACCCGGCGAAAGCCGACGCCTTAAGCCAGCAGGGAATTGTAGTTCGTCAGGCGGATTACACGAACGAAGCCGCCTTCACCGCCGCGCTGAGCGGCGTGGATAAGCTGCTGCTGATCTCCTCCAGCGAAGTCGGCCAGCGTGCAACCCAACATCAGAACGTCATTAACGCCGCCAAAGCCGCTGGCGTGAAATTCATCGCCTACACCAGCCTGCTGCATGCGGATCGCTCCCCGCTGGGCCTGCACGTTGAACACGTCGAGACGGAGAAAGCGCTGGCGGCGTCCGGCATTCCTTATGCCCTGCTGCGCAATGGCTGGTATACCGAAAACTATCTGGCAAGCGCGCCACCGGCGATTGAGCATGGCGTGTTTATAGGTGCGGCAGGCGAAGGCAAAATTGCCTCTGCAACCCGTGCAGACTACGCCGCCGCCGCAGCCAAAGTGATCGCTGAAGAGGGTCATGCTGGCAAGGTATATGAACTGGCTGGCGACCACGGCTGGACGCTGAGCGAGCTGGCGGCTGAACTCAGCAAACAGAGCGGGAAGCCGGTGACCTATCAGAATCTCAGCGAAGCCGATTTTGCCGCCGCGCTGAAGGGGGTGGGTCTGCCTGCGGGGCTGGCGGATATGCTCGCGGACTCCGACGTGGGTGCATCCAAAGGCGGCCTGTTTGACGACAGCCATACCCTGAGCACACTGCTCGGCCGCCCGACCACACCGCTGGCGGAGAGCATTAAAGCCATTCTGTAATTGTTACAGATTGGTTATTTTTTGTGGCATCCCCTCGGGTCATCTCTGATAATGAAGCGATGACCACGAGGAGGCTCAACGTGCAAGGCGTACCGGAACAGTTCATTGATGAGAGAGACAGCGCGCGCTTTCGCCATCTGGCGCAGGTGCCGGGCATCGAACTCTATCACGCGCATATATCCCGCTACGCCTTTGAGCCTCACACCCATGAAGCCTTCGGGATCGGCACGATTGAAACCGGTGCCGAACGTTTTCGCTATCGCGGTACCCAGCACCTCGCGCCGGAGAAATCCGTCGTTACCATGAACCCGGACGAGATCCACACCGGGGAATCCGCCACCGAAGGCGGCTGGCGCTACCGGATGGTTTACATCGAACCTGACCTGCTGGAAGAGGTAACCGGCCTCCGGCACTGGTGGTTCAGCGAGGTGACCCGTTTTGACCCCCAGCGCTCGCAGCAAATCGGCAGGCTCATCTATGGCCTGTGGCATACGGACGATCCGCTGGCGCAAAAAGGATTATTGCTGGATCTGATTGAGACCTTTCAGCCCCTGGCCCATCACGCGCCGGTGGTTCAGGAAGGTGCGCACCGCTTCGAACGTGTGCGTGAGTATCTGCATGACAACTATATGCACTCCCTGACGCTGGATGAGCTGGCCAACGTCGTTTCGCTCAGTCCGTATCATTTTCAGCGCCAGTTCAAAGCCCATTTCCACGTTACGCCGCACCAGATGCTGATGGCTATCCGCCTGTGGCGCGCCAAAGCGTTCCTCACCCATGGCATGCCCGCAGCTGAGGTCGCTGCGGCGACCGGGCTGACCGACCAGTCACATTTGACCCGGGCATTTACCCGCCGCTACGGCATTACGCCCGTGCGCTACCAGAAGCAGGTCACCCGGCGCTAATGCGCAATCTCATACAATACGCGCGCATTTGCCCCTCCTACACTGAGCGCAACGTGAAGCAATAGGGATGGAAAAATGATTAGTGGCGTGTTGTATGCCCTGCTGGCAGGGATGATGTGGGGGCTGATTTTTGTTGGCCCGCTGATCGTGCCCGAATACCCGGCAATACTGCAGTCGACCGGACGTTATCTGGCGCTGGGGCTGATAGCCTTACCTCTGGCATGGCTGGGACGCGCGCGCCTGCGTCAGCTTAGCCGTCAGGACTGGCGCACCGCGCTGGCGCTGACCATGATGGGCAACCTCATCTATTACGTTTGCCTGGCGAGTGCCATTCAACGCACCGGGGCCCCGGTCTCGACCATGATTATCGGCACACTGCCGGTTGTCATCCCCATCTTTGCTAACCTGCTCTATAGCCACCGCGATGGCAAACTGGCGTGGCCAAAAATGGTGCCTGCGCTGTTGTGTACCGCCGTAGGGCTAATATGCGTCAATATTGCCGAGCTGCGTCATGGGCTGGAGGACTTTGATCTGTGGCGTTACGGCTCCGGCATTCTGCTGGCGTTCGTTTCCGTGGCGTGTTGGGCATGGTATGCCCTGCGCAATGCACGCTGGCTGCGTGAGAACCCGGACAAGCATCCGATGATGTGGGCGACGGCTCAGGCCCTGGTTACGTTGCCCGTTTCACTGCTGGGATATGTTGGAGCGTGCCTCTGGTTAGGCCATCAACAGCCCGATTTCGCCCAACCCTTCGGACCCAGACCGTGGGTATTTGTTGCCCTGATGGTGGCGATTGCAGTGCTGTGTTCCTGGGTGGGCGCGCTGTGCTGGAACATTGCCAGCCAGAAACTGCCAACGGTGATCCTGGGGCCGCTGATTGTTTTCGAAACCCTGGCCGGGCTGCTTTATACCTTCCTGATGCGCCAGAGCGTACCGCCTGTATTAACGGCCTGTGGGATTGTGTTGCTGGTCGTTGGGGTGGTGATGGCGGTGAGAGCGAAGCCGGAAAAACCGAGGGTTGTGTCAGCATCAGAAGTGTGATTTTTGCCGGGTGGCGGCTACGCCTTACCCGGCCTACACGGAGCGATTTTGTAGGCCGGGTAAGCGTCAGCGCCACCCGGCACCAGGTTAAAACGTTTCCCAGTTCGCTTCAGGCACGCTCGCTGCGGGCTGCGCTTTCGGCACGTAGGTTTTCACCGGCGCGGCTTTGACCGCCTGATTACGGGTAATTTTAAACACCGCCACCGCGTCATTCAGGCGTGCAGCCTGATCTTCCAGCGCGGCCGCCGCGGCCGCAGATTCCTCGACCAGCGAGGCGTTCTGCTGGGTCACGCGATCCATTTCAGCCACCGCCTGGCCCACCTGGTCGATACCGCGGCTCTGCTCGTCAGAGGCTGAGGCGATCTCGCCCATAATGTCCGTCACGCGGGTGACCGCATTGACGATCTCCGCCATCGTCGCCCCGGCTTCGTTAACCAGCTGCGAGCCGGCGTTCACGCGCTCGCCGGAATCGTCGATCAGCGCTTTGATCTCTTTCGCCGCCTGAGCACTGCGCTGGGCGAGGGTACGTACTTCCCCTGCGACCACCGCAAAGCCACGGCCCTGTTCACCTGCACGCGCAGCCTCTACCGCCGCGTTCAACGCCAGAATGTTGGTCTGGAAAGCAATACCGTCGATTACGTTGGTAATTTGCGCAATTTTACTGGAACTGGTGGCGATTTCGTCCATCGTGCGCACGACACCTTCCACCACGTTCCCGCCCTTCTTCGCCGTTGAGGAGGCATCCAGTGCCAGACGGGAAGCCTGACGGGCGTTATCGGCGTTCTGCTTCACGGTGGCCGTCAGCTGTTCCATGCTGGCTGCCGTTTCTTCCAGGGAAGCCGCCTGCTGCTCAGTACGGGAAGAAAGGTCGTTACTCCCGGCAGAAATTTCACCGGCTCCGGTGTAGATGGTGTCGGCACCTTCACGCACCACGCCAACGGTGTTCGCCAGCGAGGTCTGCATCTCCTGCACGTTGCGCGCCAGGATCGCCATTTCGTTCTTACCGTCAGCCTGAATCGGCTGGGTTAAATCCCCTGCCGCAATGGCGCGAATATGGTTGATCACCTCTTCCAGAGGCAGCAGCAGCACGCGTCGCATGGCGATCCAGCTGGAAATAATCACCACAATGACCAGCAGCATTACCGCAGAGAGGATCCACAGAATGCGTTTGTAGTCGCTTTCATTGTCCTGGATGCCTTTATCGGTAAGCGTTGCCTGTGCTTCGCGCCACTCGCGATAAACCGCCTGCATCGCAGTCTGTTTTTGCTCAGCGTTCTGCTTGAACATGTCTTCCAGATTGCCCTGGCTCAGCAGCACGTTCATTTGCGTCAACGTGGCGGAGTATGTGCGGTACTGCTCTTCCAGCCGATCGGCCAGTTTTTCATCCAGGCCCGGCGTTTCTGGCAGCGCGTAGTATTTATCGTAATGAACCTGGGCATCTGCGAGCAGGTTTTTCGCCGTGTTAACCAGCTCGTTCAGCTGTCCGCCGTTAATCTGAGAGGCCATGCTGCTTTGCAGACGCAGCATCCCACGGTTCAGCGTCACGCGCGCCTGGTTCAGGCTGATCCACGCATCGGTAAACTCCGCCACATTCTTGCTGGAGAGCTGCGACACGGTGAAATTGTCTTTATCGTTGTTCAGCGCGTTGATAAAGATCCCCGCGGAAATCACTTGCATGATGCCGAGTACAAGCAGCACCGAAATAAGAAGAGTAATAACTTTTATACGTTTAAACATACGTTGCCTTTGTTATATGCAGGTTTGTCTGACGTGGATATATCGGCAGGCAAGGCGGGTTGTTTACTGTTTCTCCACCTTTAAAAACTTTCTAAACCACTTTCCTGAGTCCATTCAGGGCGTTAACCCGGATAATTTTTTTGTGACTTACATCTCACTTTTCCCCTTCCCTCTAAAGGGTTATAGCGTCGCCTTAAAGATGCATTTAATATGCATCTTATATTCTTGATGACGAGGTAACTGCTATGGCCTTTCGCGACCAACCCCTCGGCGAGCTGGCGCTCTCCATCCCTCGCGCTTCTGCGCTGTTCCGTAAATACGATATGGATTACTGCTGCGGCGGTAAGCAAACCCTCGCGCGAGCGGCCTCACGTAAGGAGCTGGATGTGGAGGTGATTGAAGCAGAGCTGGCGCAACTGGCCGAACAGCCTGTTGATAAAGACTGGCGTACCGCCCCGCTCGCAGAAATCATCGACCACATCATTGTGCGTTACCACGATCGCCACCGGGAGCAACTGCCGGAGCTGATCCTGCAGGCGACCAAAGTCGAGCGCGTACATGCTGACAAACCTTCCGTACCCCGCGGTCTGGCGAAATATCTGACCATGCTGCACGAAGAGCTTTCCAGCCACATGATGAAAGAAGAACAGATCCTCTTCCCGATGATTAAACAGGGAATGGGCAGCCAGGCAATGGGTCCGATTAGCGTGATGGAAAGCGAGCATGATGATGCGGGCGAACTGCTGGAAGTGATCAAACACACCACCCACAACGTCACACCGCCGCCAGAGGCGTGCACCACCTGGAAAGCGATGTACAACGGCATTAACGAGATGATCGATGACCTGATGGAACACATCAGTCTTGAGAACAACGTGTTGTTCCCGCGGGCATTAGCTGGGGAATAAAAAAAGCCGCTGCGGCCTGATGCCCTCTCCCACAGGGAGAGGGTGCAAAAACTAAAAACGGCAACTGAAGTTGCCGTTTTGCTTTTATCTTACGCCTGCCATACGTTTCTTACCGATAAACACCCAGCCCAGCCCCAGCGCGATAAACCACAGCGGCGTAACAATCAGCGCCTGACGGGTATCATCTTCCAGCGTCAGCAGCACCAGCACGAACACGAAGAACGCCATGCACACCCAGCACATCAGCTTGCCCAGCGGCATCTTGTAGATCGACTTCTCATGCAGGTGTGGACGCTGTTTGCGGTACACCAGGTACGAGCAGAGGATAATGGTCCAGACGAACATAAACAGGATTGCAGAGACCGTGGTGATCATGGTGAACGCGCCAATCACGCTTGGGTTCACGTAGAGCATGACCACGCCGCCCAGCAGGCACATGCAGGAGAAAGTCAGCCCTTTCGCCGGTACCGCACGCTTAGACAGTTTCGCAAAGGCGCTCGGCGCCACGCCCTCCTGCGCCAGACCAAACAGCATACGGCTGGTTGAGAATACACCGCTGTTCGCGGACGACGCCGCAGAGGTCAGCACGACGAAGTTAATCAGGCTTGCCGCAGCGGGCAGCCCTACCAGCACAAACAGTTCAACGAACGGGCTCTTGCTCGGCACCACGGAGCTCCACGGCGTCACGGACATAATGATGATCAGCGCGAAGACGTAGAACATGATGATACGAACCGGAATCGAGTTAATGGCGCGCGGGAGAGACTTCTCGGGATCTTTAGTTTCGGCCGCCGTGGTTCCCACCAGCTCAATGCCCACAAACGCGAACACCGCAATCTGGAAGCCGGCAAAGAAGCCGCTGATGCCTTTCGGGAACCAGCCGCCGTCATTCCACAGATGGGTAAATGACGCCTGTACGCCGGTTGGCGACTGGAAGTGCGTCAGTACCATCACCAGGCCCACAACAATCAGCCCCACGATAGCGACAATCTTGATCATCGCGAACCAGAACTCCATCTCACCGAACATTTTTACGGTGGCGAGGTTGAGGCTCAGCAGCAAAGCGATAACCGCCAGCGAGGCCACCCAGTCTGACAGTCCCGGGAACCAGAACTGTGCGTAGGCGGTAATCGCCACGACGTCCGCCATACCGGTAACAACCCAGCAGAACCAGTAGGTCCAGCCGGTGAAATAGCCTGCCCATGGACCGAGCAGGTCAGACGCGAAGTCGCTGAAGGATTTGTATTCGAGGTTCGAGAGCAGCAATTCACCCATTGCCCGCATCACGAAGAACAGCATGAAACCAATGATCATATAAACGAAGATGATCGACGGCCCGGCAAGACTGATGGTTTTGCCTGACCCCATAAACAGCCCGGTCCCGATGGCCCCACCTATGGCGATAAGCTGAATATGACGGTTTGTGAGATTGCGCCGTAGCGACTGTTCAGACGTCGCCTCTTCTGCAGCGGCGACTTTGACCTGATCTACCATGTAATTTTTCCTGTTTATGCCTGTCTGTGTTGTTAAGGCTCTTCTGGCCTTTAAATACGTCAAAAGATGACGTTCCCCTTGTAAGGGCTTATCGATATTAGGTAAGAATCGGCGGGATGAATACTATGATTTAGATATTATGTTAATAATATGTTGAAAGTGAGTGTCATATCACTCATACAGCGCGAAACAGCTCACAAAAATACACGCAAAAGTTTCGTTTGCAAGATAAAATATTGATAACGTCGTAACTATAGGTTTTATCACTATTTTCCTCTCCCCGAACGGAGAGAGGAAATAAGAAAAGTCGATTACAGGATTTCCAGCAGCTCGACTTCAAATACCAGGGTGCTGAATGGCGGGATGGATGCGCCAGCACCACGCTCGCCGTAAGCCAGGTTGTGCGGGATAGTCAGTTCCCATTTGGAGCCAACTGGCATCAGGGTCAGCGCTTCAATCCAGCCTGCGATCACGCCGTTGACCGGGAATTCTGCCGGTTCGCCACGCGCCACGGAGCTGTCAAACACGGTGCCGTCGATCAGTTTACCGGTATAATGTACGCGAACGTGGTCGGTACGTGCCGGGATTGCGCCGTCGCCCTGGTTGATCACGCGGAACTGCAGGCCAGACTCGGTGCTGTTCACGCCTTCACGCTCACGGTTCTCTTCCAGATATTTCACGCCTTCGGCCGCCATCTCTTCGAAACGCGCGCGACGCACAGCGTCAGCTCGTTCATGAATTTCACGCAGTGCGCGGTGAACAACGTCAACCGGAACAGCAGGCTGTTTACCTTCCAGCGCGTCAGCGATACCCGCCACCAGCGCTTCTGGTAACAGACCTTCCAGGCCGGATTCGCTCAGCTGCTGTCCTACCTGCAAGCCGATACCGTAACTTGCCTGCGCTTCGATAGTGTCAAAAGTCGGGGTGGTCATGGGTTTTCCTTCCATCACATTTAAAGTAGCGGGCAGCATAGCAGCCATGCCCTTATGGGTAAAACTTTGTCTGAAGTTAAGGTGACAAACCGCGACGAAACAGAAACAATAGAGACAACCAGGATTAATCCCGAACTGATGTCACGGATGTCGGGTTTGCTACGCCGTTCAGGCAGTTAGCAAACTATACTTCGATGCACAGGATAAAAAAGACGCGGAGCAGGAGGAGAGCCATGCCCGGGCGATTTGAACTGAAACCTACCCTGGCGAAAATCTGGCAGGCGCCGGACAATTTTCGCATTATGGACCCGCTGCCTCCCCTGCATCGCAGAGGGATTATCATTGGTGCGCTGATGGTGATCGTGGGCTTCCTGCTTCCTTCCGGCGGTGATGATGCCGATACCGCCCCTGTCACCCGCAATGCACAACTGGATATTCAGTCGCAAACGCGGCCGCAGCCTGATGCACAGCCGATGCAAACGCAACTGGTGACCCCTTCGAACGATCCGGGTCAGGTCGCGCCGGTTGAACCGGAGCCCGTCCAGGAAGATCAGGCTCAAACCTCCGCCCCGGTAGAGCAGCAGGCTCAGCAGCCTACGGGCATTGAGCAGCAGTGGCGCTCCTATCGCGTCGAGCCGGGTAAAACCCTGGCGCAGCTTTTCCGCGATCACAACCTGCCGCCGACTGACGTGTATGCCATGGCAAAAGTGGAAGGTGCGGGTAAGCCGCTCAGTAACCTGCAGAATGGTCAGATGGTACAGATTCGCCAGAATGCCAGCGGTGTGGTGACAGGCTTAACGATTGATACAGGAAATGGTCAGCAGGTGCTGTTTACCCGCCAGCCGGACGGCAGTTTTGTCCGGGCGCGTTAAAACCTGGTTCTTTAAAAAGCAAAACGCCGGCACAAGGCCGGCGTTTCAACGTGAGCAGAGTAAAAAATTACTCAGCTACAACGTTAACAACCAGTTTAGCGAACACTTCGCTGTGAACCTGGAAGTCAACTTCGTGCTCACCAGTGGTACGCAGAACGCCGTTCGGCATGCGAACTTCGCTCTTAGCCACTTTAACGCCTGCTGCAGTCACTGCATCAGCGATATCGCGGGTACCGATGGAACCGAACAGTTTACCTTCGTCGCCAGCTTTAGACGCGATGGTAACGGTGCCCAGTGCGTTGATTGCTTCAGCGCGAGCGTTAGCAGCCGCCAGAACGTCAGCCAGTTTGGCTTCCAGTTCAGCACGACGTGCTTCGAAAAACTCTACGTTTTTCTTAGTAGCTGGAACAGCTTTACCCTGTGGAACCAGGAAGTTACGAGCGTAACCCGCTTTAACGTTTACCTGATCACCCAGGCTGCCCAGGTTTGCTACTTTATCAAGCAGAATAACTTGCATTACCTTATCCTCTTAAAGTCGTATTAATGGACCGTGCCCGATTACTGATGACGATCAGTGTACGGCAGCAGGGACAGGTAGCGAGCGCGTTTGATAGCGCGAGCCAGCTGACGCTGATATTTTGCACGAGTACCGGTGATACGGCTTGGGACAATCTTACCGCTTTCGGTGATGTAGTTTTTCAGCGTTGCGATATCTTTATAGTCGATCTCTTGAACGCCTTCCGCGGTGAAACGGCAGAACTTGCGACGACGGAAATAACGTGCCATATGGCTAGTCTCCAGAATCTATCAAATCAATCTGCTCGGCATGCAGAACCATTTTGCTCAGGCCGTTCTTTGCCTTGTGGCAAGAGATGAACCCCTGAACGATTACTGCGCTACCGACCGTTAAACTGTGAGTAATGGCCTGGTTTTCGTGTCCGCTAATAATAACGGGCATTTGGCACCACGCCTGCCGGTGAAACCCGGCTTCCTCTTGCACAGAACGATGCTCAAGCACGAACTGGCAATGCGGAATTCCTGATGGACTGACCTTTCGAAGGGGAGCCCTGCATACGATGCCGGACAACGCCAGACGGTTGGTCATCAGAAATTACTCTTCAGAATCCCCAGCATCAGAATCATCTGCGGTTTCGTTTGCGAAATCATCGCGACGCTCACGGCGCTCGTCTTTCGCTTTAACCATCGGAGATGCTTCGGTAACTGCGTTTTTGGTACGCATAACCATGCTGCGGATAACGGCATCGTTGAAGCGGAAGGTAGTTTCCAGCTCATCGATCACTTCCTGCGGCGCTTCAACGTTCATCAGAACGTAGTGTGCTTTGTGCAGTTTGTTGATCGGGTAAGCCAGCTGACGGCGGCCCCAGTCTTCCAGACGGTGGATCGTACCTTCTGCACCAGTGATGGCAGCAGAGTAACGCTCGATCATACCCGGAACCTGTTCGCTCTGGTCAGGATGGACCATAAAAACGATTTCGTAATGACGCATCGAATTGCTCCTTACGGATTATTCAGCCTCCTGTCTGGGTCAGCCGAGGCCCGGGGAGGCAAGGAACGTGTTAAAGGTCGGCTGAAAAATTGACGCGTCATAATACTTGCGCGCCCCTGGAAACTCAAGCTGATTGCACAAATAATTCGCACAAAGCGTAAAGCGGGTCTAAGTGGGTGATTTAAAATTGAACACACCAGGAAGCGTTGTTTTTTTGAACAACTGCATCAGAAATGGTCACGCATCCCCGCCGTATGAATGATTACACTTTAATCAGAGAACACCTGAATTAAAGAAGGAGTATTCCCTCTCTCACAGCACGCAGTCGTGGAGCGCATATCATGAAAAAAATCGCATTAGCCATTATGGCTGCGCTTTTGCTCAGTGCAAACGCGATGGCAGCCATCAAAATAGACGGCCGGCAGGCCAGGAACATGGATGATGTGCAAAGCTTAGGCGTAATCTATATCAATCATAATTTCGCCACTGAAAGCGAAGCAGATCAGGCACTAAATGAAGAGACCGATGCCCAAGGCGCAACCTATTACCACGTGATGTTAATCCGTGAGCCCGGCAGCAACGGCAATATGCACGCCAGTGCAGACATTTACCGATAACGCTTTAACGCTAGCACCAGGAAAGCCAACAACGAGAACATAGCCATAGTTTACGTTGCCCCCTGCCCGGGGGCTTTTTTTTTAAATGGCTCTGAAATACCACCGGTTACAACTGTTTTTCGGTATTCCAGAGCACTTATTTACTTCTGCCCGTAATAGGCATTCGGGCCGTGCTTGCGCATGAAATGCTTGTTCATCAGGTAATCATCAATCCCCTGAAGCTGTGGATTTATGTCGCGGGCAATCCACGCCATTTTGGCCACCTCTTCCATCACCACAGCATTATGCACAGCGTCGTGAGCATCTTTACCCCAGGAGAACGGACCGTGTTGGTACACCACAATTCCCGGCGTATGCAGCGGTTCTGACTCACCCAGCGTTTCGATAATCACCTTGCCGGTGTTGAGCTCGTACTCGCCTTCCACCTCGGCCTGCGTTAACGCGCGCGTGCAGGGAATATCCCCGAAGAAGTAATCCGCGTGCGTCGTGCCCAGCGCCGGGATGGCAAGCCCAGCCTGTGCCCAGGCGGTGGCATGGGTTGAGTGGGTATGCACTACCCCGCCGAGGGAGGGATAACGTCGATAAAGCGCCAGATGGGTAGCGGTATCCGAAGAAGGACGCCACTGTCCCTCTACGACGTTTCCTTCAAGGTCCACGACAACCATATCGTCGACCTTCATGGTCTCATACGCCACTCCGCTGGGTTTAATGACGATGAGGCCGCGCTCTCGGTCAATCGCGCTGACGTTACCCCAGGTGAACGTTACCAGGCCATAGCGCGGCAAATCCATATTGGCTTCATAGACCTGCTGTTTAAGCTTAAGCATGTTCCACCTCCAGCAAACCTGCTCGCGCCATACGCTCGCGCACCCAGTCCCGCGCGTTTGCCACTTCCGCTGCCGGGTCGTCAGACGTCTCGCTCCACATCTCAATCAGGTAAGGCCCGCAATACCCTGTCTGCTTGAGCGTCTCGAAGCATCGTTCGAACTCCACCACCCCGGTGCCGAACGGTACGTTTTTAAACACGCCTGGACGGGTATCTTTGACGTGCACCGCCACGATATGCCCGATGCCCGCCTGCAGCTCCATCTGCACGTCGTTATCCCATGCCGACAGGTTGCCGATATCCGGATAGAGCTGGAACCACGGGTTATTCAGATAGTGCGCGTAGCCCAGTGCCTTGCTGATGGAGTTCATTAACGGGTAGTCCATGATCTCCATCGCCAGCGTCACCTGCGCGCGGCTTGCCATTTCAACGCTCTCTTTCAGACCGTCACGGAAACGACGGCGCGTTTCATCGTTGGCTTCCTGATAGTAAACGTCATAACCCGCCAGCTGGATCACACGGATACCGACATCCTGAGCAAAGCGAATGGCTTTGCGCATGATCTCCAGCCCCTGCGCCCGCACGGCATCATCTTCGCTGCCGAGGGGAAAACGACGGTGAGCGCTCAGGCACATGGACGGCACGCGCACGCCCGTTTCGGCAATGGCGCTCACCAGCGCCAGACGCTGCTCGCGGCTCCAGTCGAGGCGAGAGAGGCGTTCATCCGTCTCATCCACTGACATTTCGACAAAATCGAAACCCAGCTGCTTCGCCAGCTGTAACCGCGCCAGCCAGCACTCCCCCGTAGGGAGTGCCTTTTCATAGATGCCAAGCGGAACCTGTTTTGACAACATACCCGCTCCTTAGCCCCAAAGCTGAGCGATTGAGCGTTTGAACTGACGCGCTGCTTCCACCGGAGACGCCGCGTCACGGATGCTACGACCCGCGATAAAGACGTGAATCGGGATACCCTTGAACAGCGGCAGATCTTCCAGCGCCAGGCCACCGGTCACGGTCACTTTGAAGCCCATTTCGGCCAGACGTTTAATCGCGCTGATGTCCGCGTCGCCCCACGCCACGCCAGCGGCCTGCGCATCACGGCTGCGGTGGTACACCACCTGCTGGATCCCCGCATCGCGCCACGCCTGTGCCTGCTCCCAGGTCCAGAAACCGGTCAGTTCAATCTGCACGTCGCCGTTAAACTCTTTTGCCACATCCAGCGCGCCTTTGGCAGTGTTGATATCCGCGCAGCAGATCACGGTGACCCAGTCGGCGTTGGCTTCAAAACACATGCGGGAGAGGATTTTGCCCGCGTCAGCGATTTTGGCATCAGCCAGTACGATTTTGTGCGGGTAGAGCGCCTTCAGGTCACGAACGGCGCGAACGCCTTCGCCCACGCACAGAATGGTACCCACTTCAATGATGTCTACCTCTTCGGCAATCAGGCGGGTGGTTTCATAAGCATCGGACAGCGTCTGGTTATCCAGCGCAACCTGCAACATTGGTAATGACATGTTCAATTCCTCTTAAACGGCCGCCGCAGTGGCGTTATCAATTAAATCCAGCACTTCCTGCGCGGTACGGCAGGCGCGTAAACGGTCAAAATTGGCTTCATCATCAAACAGATTGACGATCTGCATGATGCCCACCTCCTGGTGGGTATTGGCATCGACAGCCGCCATGGTGATCAGGATATCGACCGGGTCGTTATCTTCATGGTTGAAGACCAGCGGCGTTTTCAGCGTGACCAGCGCAAAGCCGGTTTTCTTCACGCCCTCTTCCGGGCGGCCGTGCGGCATAGCCAGCCCCGGGGCAATCACAAAATAGGGGCCGTGCTGCGCCACGCCATCCAGAATGGCCTGGTAATAACGCGGCTCGACAACATCCGCCTTAACCAGCAGATCCACGCTCAGCTTCACCGCTTCCTGCCAGGTGCTGGCGTCAGCCTGCAAAAGGATGGAGTCATTCTCTGCCAGCGAATCTCGTAGTTTCATGTCGGGTCCTTACTTCACGTCTTGTGGGAAGTGTTCTTTGATCACTTCCAGCAGTTTTGGTCCGAAATCCGCAGGCGACAGCATGTTGCGCACGCCCACCACATATTTGTTGCCCGACACGCTAATCTCGCCGGCAATGTGAGTTGACGCGATGATGATGTCTGCGCCGTTCAGCTCACTTTTGTATTCACCCACTGCGCAGCTGTTTACCGTGTGGTCGATGTTTGACTGGGTTAAAAACTGGTCCACTTTCATCTTCATGATCATGGAGCTGCCTTGCCCATTGCCACACACAGCCAGGATACGTACGGTCATAATCGAAACTCCTTAGTGAGCAGAAACTTCTGCTGTTTGTTTTTCTGCATCTTCTTCTGCTCGCAGCGAACGGCCAGCGAAGAACATATAAGCCAGTGCAATCAGGATGATGACGGCCATAAAGACCAGCCCGACGGACGCAAAGCCCTGCATCATCGGCGGCGCCAGGATTGACCAGTCCGCCATGCCCATCCAGGCGCTCATACCGGTGAGCTTGACCGCCCACACGCAACCGAAGATTTCCACCATCCCCATCACCAGGCAGATCTTGAGCGCTGCACGCCAGCCGCCGAAGTGGTTAGCAAAGACGCCGATGGTGGCGTTGGAGAAGAACATCGGGATAAAGCCAGGAATAATCAGGATTGAGGAGCCGCAGGCCACCAGGATACCCACCGCAATCAGCTGGCCGATGGTGCCCCACATAAAGCCCCAGACGACGGCGTTTGGCGCGAAGCTATAGATGGCCGCACAGTCAATTGCCAGAACGGCTCCCGGGATCAGGCGCTGAGAGATGCCGTTGAAGGCTTCAGAGAGCTCGGCGACGAACATACGCACGCCCTGGGTGATAATGAAAATGGCCACCGCGAAGGAGAAACCGGTCTGCAGGATATAAATCGTCCAGTGCGTTTTGCCCGCCATCGCCTGCACAACGTCAATGCCAAAGGAGAGCAGAATGGCGCCGAAGAACAGGGTCATCACAATCGCCGTCGAGACGATGTTGTCGTGGAAGATATTCAGCCAACCGGGCATCTTGAGGTCTTCAACGCTCTCCTCTTTTTTCCCTAGCCACGGCGCAACTTTATAAGCAACCCAGGCCGCAAACTGCTGCTGATGGCCGATGGAGAAGCCACAGCCGTCGGTTACTTCCTGGGTCGGCTTGTACATCATGTTGGAGGTGATGCCCCAATAGAGCGAGACCAGCACCGCGGTGCAGATAATCGTGGTCCACATTGGGTAACCGAAGATATAGAGAGAAACCGCGATCAGACCCGCCTGCTGGAACATGATGTGACCGGTAAGCATGATGGTGCGAATACCGGTAATGCGACGCAGCAACACGTAGATAATGTTCAGCGCCAGCGCGAGCAGAACCGCGTAACCCACCCAGCTGTAGGCGTCACCCATGCGGTCAATCGTGGCCATCATAGAGGCATAAGTATCGGAAATTGCACCGTTTATACCGTAGACCTCCGCCATTTTGGCGACGACTGGCTTAAACGTGCTGGTCAGGATGCCTGACCCCGCCTGCAACAGCATAAAACCGATAATGGTCTTAATCGTGCCTTTGATGATCACGCTGACGCTTTTACGCAGCAGGATGTAACCCAGGCACGTCACGATACCCAGCAGCAGCGGGGCGTTGGTCATTACCTGATTGAAGAAAACGGTAAAGACGTTGTAGAGGATCTCCATAACTCTCTCCAGAAATGAGAACACGAGGGGCAATCCCTGTGTGGTTGGTGTCATCACTCTAGTAATCACAAATAATCATCACAAGATTGAATTTGATTATTTGTGACGTATCACGCAAATTATTTCCATGGTGTTAGTAATGGTTTTCACTACCGCACAAACAAAATGAATTATTCTTTATAATTCATGTAATTAATCATTAACAGCGGATAGTCTAACAAGGATAAAGCGAAGTATCTGTGATATCGCACAGTTAAAATTACGCACTTTTGTCATTGCAAAGCACGTCAAATGGTGCCAGAGTTAATCACAACAAATCGCCATATGATTACTTTTGATTAAAACCAGGAGTCAAAACGATGAGTAAAGTGAACACCATCACCCGTGAATCATGGATTCTGAGCACCTTCCCGGAGTGGGGTAGCTGGCTGAACGAAGAGATCGAACAGGAACAGGTTGCTCCTGGTACTTTTGCCATGTGGTGGCTGGGCTGCACCGGTATCTGGCTGAAATCCGAGGGTGGCGCCAATATTTGCGTCGATTTCTGGTGCGGCACAGGCAAACAGAGCCACGGCAATCCGTTGATGAAAAAAGGCCACCAGATGCAGCGCATGGCCGGCGTGGAAAAACTGCAACCGAACCTGCGTACCACGCCGTTTGTGCTCGACCCTTTTGCCATTCGCCAAATCGATGCCGTGCTCTCCACCCACGATCACAACGATCATATTGACGTGAACGTGGCGGCGGCAGTAATGCAAAACTGCGCGGACGACGTGCCGTTTATCGGGCCGCAGACCTGCGTGGATCTCTGGATTGGCTGGGGCGTGCCAAAAGAGCGCTGCATCGTGATGAAGCCAGGCGACGTGGTGAAAATCAAAGACATTGAAATTCACGCCCTGGATGCCTTTGACCGTACCGCACTGATTACGCTGCCGGCTGACCAGAAAGCCGCAGGCGTTCTGCCGGACGGCATGGACGAGCGCGCCGTCAACTACCTGTTCAAAACCCCTGGCGGTTCCCTGTACCACAGCGGCGACTCACACTACTCCAACTACTACGCGAAGCACGGTAATGACCATCAGATTGACGTGGCGCTGGGCTCCTACGGCGAGAATCCACGTGGCATTACCGACAAGATGACCAGCGCCGATATGCTGCGTATGGCGGAGGCGCTGAACACCAAGGTCGTGATTCCGTTCCACCACGACATCTGGTCAAACTTCCAGGCCGATCCGCAGGAAATTCGCGTGCTGTGGGAGATGAAAAAAGACCGCCTGAAGTACGGCTTCAAGCCATTTATCTGGCAGGTAGGCGGCAAGTTCACCTGGCCGCTGGATAAAGACAATCTTGAGTACCACTACCCACGCGGTTTCGATGATTGCTTTACTATTGAGCCAGACCTGCCGTTTAAGTCCTTCCTCTGATTATCCGGCCACATCGCCAGACCCTGAGTCTGGCGATTTCATATTTATTTTAGTAATTTCACGCTATTTCAAATATCATCTTTTCAAATCAATTCTTATCGGAATAGCTCATGACGGAAGCGCAACGGCATCAAATTTTACTGGAACTCCTGGCGCAAACAGGGTTTATCACCGTCGAGAAAGTGATCGAACGTTTAGGCATCTCCCCCGCCACCGCGCGGCGGGACATTAACAAGCTGGATGAGAGCGGCAAACTGAAAAAAGTCCGCAACGGCGCAGAAGCCATCAGCCAGCAGCGTCCACGCTGGTCGCCGATGAATATCCATCAGGCGCAGAATCACGATGAAAAGGTGCGGATCGCCAGAGCCGCCTCACAGCTGGTGAACCCGGGTGAGAGCGTCGTCATCAACTGCGGGTCTACGGCATTTTTGCTGGGCCGCGAGATGTGCGGCAAGCCGGTGCAGATCATCACCAACTACCTACCGCTCGCCAACTATCTTATCGACCAGGAGCATGACAGCGTGGTGATCATGGGCGGCCAGTACAATAAGAGCCAGTCCATCACCCTTAGCCCCCAGGACAGTGAAAACAGTCTTTACGCCGGGCACTGGATGTTTACCAGCGGCAAAGGCCTGACTGCAGACGGTTTATATAAAACCGATATGCTGACTGCGATGGCCGAACAAAACATGCTGAACGTTGTGGGCAAACTCGTCGTGCTGGTCGACAGCAGTAAAGTCGGTGAACGCGCAGGCATGCTATTTAGCCGCGCAGAGCAGATCGACATGGTGATCACCGGCAAAGGGGCTAACCCCGAGATCCTCCAGAAACTGGAAGATCAGGGCGTTAAAATCCTGCGGGTTTAAAGGTGCTGGCGGAAAAACGCCACCGTGGCCTCCAGCGCCGCTGGCGTAATGCGGTGGCGGACGCCCGATTCCCACAAACAGGTCAGATTGCCGTCCAGTCCTTCACGCTTTAGCGCCTGCTGCAGGCGAAAGGTGCCGTCAGGCGGTACCACGTCATCTGCGTCACCGTGCCACAGCAGAAGCGGACGATCGGCCACGCGCGGCAGTGCGCGAGTCACTTCCCAGTCAGCCAGCCTCGCCGTCATTTCCGTCAAATCTTGCGGGGGAAAAAGCGTCTTCGCCAGTGACGTAAAGTAGCCGGAGCCCATCAGACAGGCGACGGATCTCACTTCAGGATGATGCGTCATAATCCCCAGCGCCGTCATGCCGCCCATCGAGGCCCCGGCAACCGCCAGCCGGTTATCGGCCACCAGCCCTGCGTCATAAAGCGCATCGCGCATCCCGGAAAACTCGGTCAGACTGCCGTGCAGAATGGGCCAGAACTGACCAAGCCGCGCCTGTTCATCCCCCGTAAAGCGCGCACCGTGATCGGGGGCATCCGGCATGACGACACGAAAACCGGCCTGCGCCAGCGCCACCGCAAAATAACTGTAAACCAGCTTTGACGAGGTAAATCCATGATAAAAAACCACAACTGGCAGCGGTTTATCACGTTTCCCCGTCGGCATGGCGTGTAAAATTTCATGGTCGCCGAGACGGCGTATTTCAATTTCAATCATTGTCGACCCTGTACGAATGAATGATTCATAATGTTGAGAACTGGGTTACGGTTTCAGGCTATTTTCATTCGAAAATTACGCCCCAGATAACACTTCGGGAACATTCCCCCAAAACGAAATTCGCAGACAACTACACTATGGCTATCAGGAAAAGAGATATGGTTATGCACAGGTTTGCAGCTTTATTGCTGGTGCTTCTTCTCAGTGGCTGTAGCGCACTGCAGGGAACGCCGCAACCCGCTCCCCCGGTTGCCGATCACCCGCAGGAGATTCGTCGTAATCAGACAGAAGGATTACAACGAATGGGCACCGTCTCCGCGCTGGTTCGCGGTTCTCCGGATGACGCAGAAGAGGCAATAAAGGCACAAGCCGTCGCCGCCAAAGCAGATTATTACGTCATTATCATGGTCGATGAAACCATCATTACGGGGCAGTGGTATTCACAGGCCATTTTATACCGTCAGTAATGGTTTTCCTTTGAACGACATTTACACTGCTTTGCGTCCATAGACATTTTCCTGTCCACAATAAACTCCATGCCCGCGTCAATGGAAAGGAGTTTATTCGCGAAGGATTGCCCGGCGGATACCGGAGATATGTGAAATGGAGCTGACGATGAAACGAACTCTTGCTTTGACCTCTCTGTTGCTCTCAGCAGGCCTGGTGAGCACCACCGCGCAGTCAGCAGAATTTGCCAGCGCGGATTGCGTAACAGGTCTGAATGAAATAGGCCACATCTCCGTCAATAACATTTCGGGGAGCCCGCAAGATGTTGAACGTATCGTGGCATTAAAAGCCGATGAACAGGGTGCGTCATGGTATCGCATCATCCAGATGCAGGAAGATAACCATGTCGACCACTGGCGGGTACAGGCCATTCTCTACGTCTAAGCACCTTCCTGATAAAAGCCACTTATTTTTAGTGGCTTTTCGTCTTTGCAAATTTTTTATCTTTTACAAAACCATATAAAAACAATTCAATAACATTTTGTTACACTAATTCAGTAAACGTAATCCCCGCTCTGCCGTTGAAGAACCATACCTTTTCAATGATGAGCAATTTATGATCAATTTTTTCCGCCGTGCGGGCCTCGGGACAAAGCTATCGCTGCTGACGGGCGTCAGTGTTGCCGTGCTGTTTCTGCTTTTCACTTTCCTGCTCAGCCAAAAAGCCAGCCAGCAGCTTGAAGCCCTCGCGGTAGAAGACCTGCATAACCAGTCCACCGGTATGGTCGATATGGTGCAAATGTTCAACACCAGCCTGAGTGAAGAAGTCGAAAGCTATACCAGACTGTTTACGACTTTTTTGCCCCAGCCATTTAGCGTCGATACGCTTCAGACCCGGACAATTAACGGGCTCAATGTTCCTCTGCTGAAAGGCGGGGACACGGAACTCCATGAAAATACCACTTTTTCTGACGACTTCCTGAACCGAACGGGGGCCATCTCCACGCTATTTGTTCGCAGCGGTAACGACTTTATTCGCGTCGCCACCTCCCTGCGTAAAGAGAATGGCGAGCGGGCAATGGGGACCGTTCTGGATACCTCCAGCCCGGCCTTTGCCGCCGCCAATAAAGGTGATGTCTACCGTGGCCTGGCGCTGCTGTTTGGCAAACGCTATATCACCCAGTACCAGCCGGTGAAAAACGCCGAAGGTCATGTCATTGCGATCGTCTTTGTCGGGGTGGACATTAGCCACTCCTGGAACGTCATGCGCGAGAAAATCCTCAACCGCCGCCTGGGCGAGAGCGGTCACTTCTTCGTGCTGGATCGCAGCAACGGCAAAACACGCGGGCAATACCTGTTCCACACCACGGAAGAGGGACAACTGCCGAAGTGGGACAGCGCGACACAACAGCAGCTTCTGGATGATAAACCCGGCACCCTGGAGCGCGTAAGTGACGACGGACGGACGCTGAAAATGGCCTATACCCCGCTACCCGGCTGGAACTGGACTATCGTGGGCGAAGTGGATAAGTCAGTGCTGCTTTCAAGCGTCACCGCCATGCGCGATCGCTTCCTGCTGGCCGGTGTGGTCTTGTCGGTCCTCTTTGCAGGCCTGTTCGTGGTCCTTATTCGCCGTATGCTGACGCAACCGCTGCGCAACGTGATCCAGCTTGCACGGCAGTATGCCGACGGCGATCTTCGCTCCAGCCTGCCCGTGACGCGCCGGGACGAGGTCGGACAGCTGATTGACGCCATTAACGGCATTGGCGGCGGGCTGCAAAAAATTGTTCTGCAGGTTCGCGAGGCTGCAGGTGAGATCCAGACGGGGACTAACGCGCTGGCCTCCGATACCGGCGAGATCTCAGAGCAGATCAACAAGCAGGCCAGCAGCGTGGAGGAGACCTCAGCCAGCATGGAGCAACTGGCCGCGACCGTACAGCAAAATGCCGCCAACATGGAGCAAACGCAGCAACTGGTGGGAGAAACCTCACGCGCGGTTCACGAGGGGGGTGAAACGGTAACCCATGCGGTTGCCACGATGGATGACATTCGCGAAGCGTCAAAACGTATCGAAGATATTACCCGCGTGATTGAGTCCATCGCGTTTCAGACCAATATTCTGGCGCTGAATGCGGCGGTAGAAGCGGCACGTGCAGGCGAGCACGGAAAAGGTTTTGCGGTGGTTGCCCAGGAAGTTCGCGCGCTGGCGGGCCGGAGCGCCAACGCGGTGAAAGAGATAGAACAGCTGATTGGCGATACGCTGAGAAAAGTGAGCGAAGGTCACGCGCTGTCTGAACAGACGCGTCTGGCTATGGATTCCATCATCGTTCATATCGATAACATCAGCCAGCTGGTCACCGAAATTAACCATGCATCGCGCGAGCAATCCGCGGGGATTGGCCAGGTGAATCTCGCCATGACCCACATTGGTGAAGCGTCACACATCAACGCCGATCGCGTCTCGCGCAGCGAACAAACCGCACACACGCTGCGCGAGAAAGGTTTACACCTTACCCAACTGGTCAGTCTGTTCCAGCTTAAACGCTAGCCAACCCTGCCCGTGGCGCGCAGCAGCAAATCGCTTTGCACCTGCTCGCTCATCAGCGTACCGCCACGGGTATCCAGCATCATGCGGCACCACGCCTGCGCCACGGGCGGCGATGCGTGCCGCAGCATCTGGCTCCCGGCTCCCAGCAAGAAAAGCTGCTGCGCGATCTCCCGCCCCTGCGCCTCCTGTGGTTTACGCAGCTTTTGCTGAAGCTGGCGCCAGCTACGGTCAAAGTGTCTGTCCTGCCCTTTGACCTGCGCAAACTCATCGGCCAGCAGGTCGTGGATCCCGGGCTGCTTCGTCAGCACGCGCAGCACGTCCAGGCACATGATATTGCCTGAGCCTTCCCAGATACTGTTCACCGGCATTTCGCGATACAGGCGGGGAAGCTCACTCTCCTCGCAGTACCCTACGCCGCCCAGCACCTCCATCGCCTCTGCCACAAACGGGATACCCGCTTTGCAGACGCTAAATTTCGCGGCCGGCGTAAACAGCCGTGCCCAGGCCGCCTCTTGCGGATCCACGCGTTTATCCCACGCGCGGGCGAGACGGAACAGCAGTGCCGTTTGCCCCTCCAGCATCAGCGCCATGCGGCTTAAGACCTCACGCATTAACGGCTGATCGATGAGATTTTTACCGAAGGTTTGCCGCTGATGAGCGTGGTACAACGCCACAGACAGCGCCCGGCGCATTAAACCATGGCTGCCCAGCGCGCAGTCGAAGCGCGTCAGACCGCCCATTTTGAGGATCTGCCGTACCCCTTCCCCTTCTTCCCCCAGCAGCCAGCCGGAGGCATCAAGAAACTCCGCCTCGCTGCTCGCGTTGGAGCGGTTCCCGAGCTTGTCCTTCAGGCGCTCCAGCCGTACGGCGTTACGTTGTCCGTCAGGTAAAAAGCGCGGGACAAAAAAGCAGGATAAGCCACCTTTTGCCTGAGCCAGCACCAGATGCGCATCACTCTGCGGGACGGAGAAAAACCATTTATGGCCTACCAGACGGTAGCTACCGTCGCTGCATTTTTCCGCTTTGGTGGTGTTGCTCAGGACATCGGATCCCCCCTGCTTTTCCGTCATCCCCATGCCGATCAGCAGCCCGCGTTTTTGCCCACCCGGCACGAGATGGGGATCGTAGCGATCGCTCATCAGCGGCGTTAACCATGCATGAAACGGTTTAGGTAGCGACTGTTGCAACAGCGGCGTGGCGGCGAAGGTCATGGTGACGGGGCAAAGCGTGCCGGCTTCAACCTGCGCATGCAAAACAAACCGGGCCGCTCTGGCCACAAAGGAACCTCTTCGCGCCTCCTCTTCCCACGCCAGGTTATGTACCCGGTTGGCACAGAGCCCCTGCATCAGGAGGTGCCAGGCGGGGTGAAAGCGAATATCGTCCAGCCGCTCTCCGGTGGCGTCGTAGCGTAACAGCTCCGGTGGGTTGACGTTGGCCAGCCTGCCCAGCTCCAGCGACTCTGCGGTCCCTAACTGCTGCCCGATACTGGCGAGCAGCTCGCTATCCCACTCGGCCCCCTCGCGGGAAACCGCGTCACGCAGGGCGCAGTCGGAGAGGAAAAGGTTGCTGTTTGAAAGCGGTGCCGGTTGATTGAAAACGGTATGGGTCTGCCAGTGCATGCTGTCTCCCTCCTTCAGTGGCAATGAGGATAAGTATGGACAGGCCGCGTGCACGCTGCATGGGAGGGGGTCACAAGCTGGCGATCCCGCTGATATCATTCGTGAAATAGCTCACAGAACATAAGAATAAACTATTTCATCACTCCGCTTTTGTTGAATAATTTATTCTTACCCCTTTCAGTGAGGATCGTTATGCAACCGGATGCGCACAAGCGAGCATTAATTGCAGGCTCCATTGGTAACTTCATCGAGTGGTATGAGTTTGCGGTCTACGGTTTTATGGCGACCGTGATTGCCAGAAACTTCTTCCAGCTCGAGGGAGAAGCGGGACTGACCAGCCTGATCCTCACCTGGGCCTCGTTTGCTATCGCGTTCTTCTTCCGTCCCCTGGGTGCGGTGGTATTTGGCCGCATCGGCGACAGGATTGGCCGGAAACCGACGCTGATCATTGTGCTGGTACTGATGACGCTCGCCACCACAGCCATTGGTCTTGTGCCCGTCTACGCCAGCATAGGCATTGCCGCACCGCTGATCGTTACGCTGCTGCGCATTTTGCAGGGATTGTTCGCAGGCGGAGAGTACGGTGGTGCAGTTTCGTTGATGACAGAGTTCGCTCCACGCGGCAAGCGCGGTCTGTATGGCGCGTGGCAGTCCTTTACCGTGGCGCTCGGGCTGCTAGCGGGCGCGGGGATTGTGGCACTGCTCTCCGCCCTTCTCACGCCTGAGGCATTACATGACTGGGGCTGGCGTATTCCATTCTTCCTTGCGCTGCCGATGGGGGCTGTCGCGCTATGGCTGCGTGTGAGTATGGAAGAGACGCCGAGCTTTGTGCAGCAGAAGGAAAAACCGGTTGTGGCTCAGGCCAGCACCTCCGCCACGCTCAAAACGATTCTGATGGGCATTTGCCGGGTCATGGTCTGGTCGGCGGCAGGGTATACCTACCTGGTGATTATGCCAACCTATCTCCAGTCGGCGCTACACACCGGGTTTAATCAGGCACTGCTGATAGCGGTGATTTCGAATATCGGCTTTGCGCTGACCATCATTCCCTCGGGTATCCTGAGCGACAAGATTGGCCGCCGCACGGTGATGATGATTGCCACCGCCCTGCTGCTGATCCTCGCCCTGCCGCTGCTGAAAATGTTGCAGGCTGAGTCCGCCACGCTGGCCGTTAAAGCGATGGTGGTGCTAATTGCGGGCGGACTGGTGGGGATGCTGGCAGGACCGGGGCCGGCGATGCTGTCTGAAATGTTCCCGACGCGCGTGCGTTATACCGGTCTGGGGCTGGCGTATTCCCTGTCAAACGCGATCTTCTCGGGCTGTGCGGGACTGATTATTACCGGATTAATTAAAGAGACGGGCAACCTGGATATTCCGGCATATTACGTGATGGCAACGGCGGTGGTGAGTATTTTCGCGCTGATGACGCTGCGAAAGGATGACCATTTGCGGTCGTTAGAGGTGTGAGTTTGTCACCGTCTGGTGCCCTCACCCCGGCCCTCTCCCACGGGGAGAGGGAGAAAACACTAAAGGCCGTCCTTGGACGGCCTTGCTGTTTATTCTCCGCGCTGACGCACCGCTTCAAACAGGCAGATGCCCGTCGCCACAGATACGTTCAGGGATGACACGCTGCCCGCCATCGGGATGCTGATCAGCTCGTCGCAGTGCTCGCGCGTCAGACGGCGCATACCTTCACCTTCCGCCCCCATCACCAGCGCCAGACGTCCGGTCATTTTACTCTGGTACAGGGTATGATCTGCCTCACCCGCGGTACCGACGATCCAGATATTCTCTTCCTGCAGCAGACGCATGGTACGCGCCAGGTTGGTTACGCGGATCAGCGGAACGTTTTCCGCTGCGCCGCAGGCCACTTTCTTCGCCGTCGCGTTCAGCTGCGCGGAGCGATCTTTCGGTACAATTACAGCATGCACACCTGCCGCATCCGCGCTACGCAGGCATGCGCCGAGATTGTGCGGATCGGTTACGCCATCAAGGATCAGGAAGAACGGGTTATCCAGTGCGGCAATAAGATCCGGCAGATCGTTTTCCTGATACTGACGGCCCGGCTTCACGCGGGCAATAATGCCCTGGTGAACCGCGCCTTCACTTTTCTCATCCAGGTACTGACGGTTCGCCAGCTGGATCACCACGCCCTGCGCTTCCAGCGCGTGGATCAGCGGCATCAGACGTTTGTCTTCACGCCCTTTCAGAATAAACACTTCCTGAAAACGCTCCGGTGCGCGCTCGAGAAGGGCCTGCACCGCGTGGATGCCGTAAATCATTTCACTCATTGATGGTTCTCATTATGACTGTTCTTTCCCCTCTCCCCCCTGGGGAGAGGGTCAGGGTGAGGGGCGGAACTTACTCCGCCTGTTTTTTCTTCGCTGCACGTTTTGCTTTGGTGGCAGCAGCGATTTTCTGCGTCTTCGCAGAAGGTTTTTTCGCTGAGCGAGCGTCTTTCTTCGCCGCCTTCGGCTTTTGCTTCTTCTCGCCGCGGAACGCGCTGTCTGGCTCGAAGTTTACCTTCTTACCCGCCTGACGACGTTTACCGCCGCCCGGTTTACCGTTTCCGCCTTTTTTCGCCCGTTCACGCTCGGTTTTACCGACGTTACGCGGCGCACGCTCGCTGGAGATGAGGCTGAAGTCGATTTTACGGTCGTCCATATTCACGGCTTCAACTTTCACTTCCACACGGTCGCCCAGACGGTAGGTCTGGCCGCCCGATTCGCCAATCAGGCGTTGACCAACCTGGTCGAAGCGGTAGTAGTCGTTATCCAGGCTGGAGACGTGCACCAGACCGTCGATAAATAGCTCGTCCAGACGCACGAAGAAACCAAAGCCGGTCACGCTGGCAATCACGCCTTTAAAGACGTTGCCCACCTGGTCCAGCATAAAGTCACACTTCAGCCAGTCCGCTACGTCGCGCGTGGCTTCATCAGCACGACGCTCGGTCATGGAACAGTGCTGACCGAGCTGCAGCATCTCTTCCATCGAATAGTGGTAACCGCCGGTTTCGGTAGTGTTCCCTTTATGGCCCTGCTCCTGCGCCAGCAGATACTTGATCGCGCGGTGCAGAGAGAGGTCAGGATAGCGACGGATCGGCGAGGTGAAATGCGCGTAAGACTGCAGCGCCAGGCCGAAGTGTCCCCGGTTTTCCGGATCGTAAATCGCCTGCTTCATCGAACGCAACAGCATCGTCTGCAGCATTTCTGCGTCAGGACGGTCGCCAATGGACTCCAGCAGCTCGGCGTAATCGCGCGGTTCAGGCTTGTTGCCGCCAGGCAGCTCCAGACCCAGTTCCGCCAGTACTGAACGGAACGCGGTGATGGCTTCCGTTGACGGCTTATCGTGAATACGGAACAGCGCCGGCTCTTTGGCTTTCTCAACGAAACGCGCTGCCGAGATGTTCGCCAGGATCATACACTCTTCGATCAGCTTGTGCGCATCATTACGCTGGGTCTGCTCGATACGCTCAATGCGACGCTCTGCGTTGAAGATAAACTTCGCTTCTTCGCTCTCGAACGAGATCCCGCCGCGCTCTTCGCGTGCCTGATCCAGCGTTTTGTAGAGGTTATGCAGTTCTTCAATATGCTTGACCAGCGGCGCGTATTGTTCGCGCAGATCCTGGTCGCCCTGCAGCATATGCCAGACCTTGGTATAGGTCAGACGCGCATGGGAACTCATGACCGCTTCATAGAACTTGTAGCCGGTTAAGCGCCCTTTGGTGGAGATGGTCATCTCACACACCATACAGAGGCGATCAACCTGCGGGTTCAGGGAGCACAGGCCGTTAGAGAGCACTTCCGGCAGCATTGGTATTACCTGAGAGGGGAAATACACCGAGGTACCACGGCTGCGCGCTTCGTTATCCAGCGGGGTGTGCGGGCGAACATAGTAGCTCACGTCCGCAATCGCCACCCACAGACGCCATCCGCCACCGCGTTTTTTCTCACAGTAAACGGCATCATCGAAGTCGCGGGCATCTTCGCCATCAATGGTGACCAGCGGCAGGGAGCGCAGATCCACGCGGCCCACTTTGGACTCTTCCGGCACTTCTTCACGCAGACTTTCGATCTGATCTTCAACCGCTTTCGGCCAAATGTAGGGGATCTCATGGGTGCGCAATGCCATATCAACGGCCATGCCAGTGCCCATGTTATCGCCCAGGACTTCCACGATTTTACCAACCGCTTTGGTGCGACGCGTTGGGCGCTGAGTGAGTTCTACCACAACCACAAAGCCCATGCGTGCGCCCATCACCTCTTCAGGCGGGATCAGGATGTCAAAGCTCAGACGGCTGTCGTCCGGCACCACAAAGCCCACACCCGCATCAGTGAAGTAACGGCCAACAATCTGGCTGGTTTTTGGCACCAGTACGCGCACCACGCGCGCTTCCCGGCGACCTTTACGGTCAGCACCCAGCGGCTGCGCCAGGATCTGGTCGCCGTGGATACACATTTTCATCTGTTCAGATGACAGATACAGGTCATCTTTGCGGCCTTCCACGCGCAGGAAGCCAAAGCCATCACGGTGCCCAATCACGGTGCCTTTCAGCAAGTCGAGGCGTTCAGGCAGCGCGTAGCACTGGCGGCGGGTAAAGACCAGTTGCCCGTCGCGCTCCATGGCACGCAGGCGACGGCGAAGGGCTTCAATTTGCTCTTCACCTTCAATATTTAATTCAACGGCAAGTTCTTCACGATTGGCGGGTTTTTCGCGTTTTGTTAAGTGTTCAATGATGAACTCGCGGCTGGGGATAGGATTCGCGTATTTTTCGGCTTCGCGTTCCTGGAAAGGATCTTGTGACATGTCGGTTCCTCCGTTGTCAGCTCCGGTGGAAATTTTCTTCATTCCACCAGCAATAATTTATAAAGCGGTTGATTCTCTTCAACCAAATCGGCCAGCGTGTAGTTATCCAGTTCCTTGAGAAAACTTTGCACAGCCTTAGAAAGCGCCTGTTTCAGGCGGCAAGCGGGTGTAATGTGGCAAAACTCACTGCTGCAGTTCACCAGAGACAAGGGCTCCAGTTCGCGTACCACATCCCCGATGCGAATACTCTGCGCCGGTTTACCGAGACGGATCCCTCCATTCTTCCCGCGGACGGCAGCAACGTATCCGGCACGACTAAGTTGATTGATTATTTTGACCATATGATTACGAGATACGCCGTATACCTCCGTCACTTCAGAGATACTGGTCATCTTCCCATCGGGTAACGACGCCATGTAAATCAGCGCACGTAAGCCGTAATCGGTGAAACTTGTTAACTGCACATCAACCTCAGGAAAAAGGGAAAACGCGGTCAAACCGCAGAGATATTCATTAATGATGATAAACCAGCCAGATAGATAGCGGCTAATTTATTTGACAGACGGGGCGAAAAAGCGGAGATCCAGGAGCGGTCGCCGGATGGCGCTACGCTTATCCGGCCTACGAGTTTCCCCGCAGGCCAGCATTCACGAAGATTATGCGTCGAACGGGTCGCGCAGGATCATCGTTTCAGTACGATCCGGGCCGGTAGAAATAATATCGATCGGCACTTCGGTCAGTTCTTCAATACGCTTGATGTAATCCAGCGCCGCCTGTGGCAGGCCACTACGCTCTTTCACACCGAAAGTGGTCTCAGACCAGCCCGGCATGGTTTCGTAAATTGGCTCAATGCCTTCCCAGTCATCAGCGGCCAGCGGAGTCGTGGTCACTTCACGACCGTCAGGCATACGGTAGCCGACGCAGATTTTCACTTCTTTCAGGCCGTCCAGCACGTCCAGCTTGGTCAGGCAGAAGCCAGACAGGGAGTTGATCTGCACGGCACGACGCACAGCAACCGCGTCCAGCCAGCCGGTACGACGACGACGACCGGTGGTCGCGCCAAACTCGTTACCCTGCTTGCAGAGGAACTCGCCGGTTTCATCGAACAGCTCGGTCGGGAATGGACCTGCCCCCACACGCGTGGAGTAAGCTTTGATGATGCCCAGAACGTAATCGACATAACGTGGACCCAGGCCAGAGCCGGTCGCCACGCCACCTGCGGTGGTGTTAGAAGAGGTTACGTACGGATAGGTACCGTGGTCGATGTCCAGCAGCGTACCCTGCGCACCTTCGAACATGACGAAATCGCCACGCTTGCGCGCCTGGTCCAGCAGATCGGACACATCAACAACCATACCGGTCAGAATGTCTGCAATCGCCATGACGTCATCCAGCACTTTCTGGTAGTCAACAGCGTCAGCTTTGTAGAAGTTCACCAGCTGGAAGTTGTGATATTCCATCACTTCTTTCAGTTTTTCAGCGAAGGTGGCTTTGTCGAAGAGATCGCCCACGCGCAGACCGCGACGTGCCACTTTATCTTCATAAGCCGGGCCGATACCACGACCGGTCGTACCGATCGCTTTCGCACCACGTGCTTTCTCACGCGCGACGTCCAGTGCCACATGATAATCCAGGATCAGCGGGCAGGCTTCGGAGAGCAGCAGACGCTCACGAACAGGGATACCACGGTCTTCCAGACCTTTCATCTCTTTCATCAGCGCAGCGGGAGACAGCACAACGCCGTTACCGATGATGCTGGTGACGTTTTCGCGAAGAATGCCTGATGGAATAAGATGGAGGACGGTTTTTTCACCGTTGATTACGAGAGTATGGCCTGCGTTGTGACCGCCCTGGTAGCGTACAACATATTTAGCCCGTTCAGTCAGAAGATCAACAATCTTCCCTTTACCTTCGTCACCCCATTGGGTGCCCAGTACGACGACGTTGTTACCCATTTTTTTCAAAATCACCGTTTGCTTAAAAATGGATTCTACCATCGCTTTTTCAGATATACAGCACTTTTTGACCTCAAAATACGCCAAATCCGACCACTTTTTGATCAGCCAATCGTTTTCCTCAACATGTAGTAGATAACGATGCCAGCAACCACAAGTCCACCGCCGAAACGGCGCAAAATATTATCCGGAAGTTGGCTCATGGTCGCGATCATGCGGCGCCAGGCACGCGGATAAAGCATCGGTCCCAGGCCTTCCAGCACTAACACCAGGGCCAGCGCCAGCCAAATGGTTGAATTCATTTTTATTCCTTATAAAAGAAAACCACCGCTCCGGAGGGAGCGGTGGTTTGAATACTCAAACGTGCCAGAGTTTATCGTGTTGCGTTAGTCGGCGTCTTCATATAACGGAAGAAATCGCTGTCCGGGCTGAGCACCATCACATCCTGGTTGCTCTGGAAGCTATTCTCGTAAGCACGCAGGCTACGGATAAAGGCGTAGAAGTCGGGATCCTGGCTGAAGGCATCAGCGAACAGCTTCGCCGCTTCCGCATCACCTTCACCGCGCAGAATACGGCCCTGACGCTCAGATTCCGCCAGCGTCTTGGTAACTTCGTAGTCCGCTGCCGCACGCAGCTTCTCAGCCTCTTCCTGGCCTTGTGAACGGTGGCGACGGGCTACCGCTTCACGCTCGGCGCGCATACGGTTGTAGATCGCTTCGGACACTTCAGCTGGCAGGTTGATCTGCTTGATACGCACGTCAACCACTTCGATACCCAGCGCAGCCATACTGTTCGGGTTGATCACCGGCACTTTACCGTTGGTTTCAGCCTGAACGCGTTCAGCTGCTTTCGCAATCGCGTCATCCGCTGCTGGCGTTTCCACTTCGTCTTCCGTGCCCGCTGTACCGGAATTCAGCGCATCGCGCACTTCCAGGGTCAGACGACCGCGGGAGTCGGTCACGATGTCTTTCACATCCAGACGACCAATTTCAGAACGCAGACGGTCAGAGAACTTACGTTTCAGCAGCACTTCCGCCTGAGAAACGTCGCCACCGCCGGTTGCCAGGAAGTAACGGCTGAAATCGCTGATGCGCCATTTGATGTAGGAATCAACGATCAGGTCTTTCTTCTCTTTGGTCACGAAACGGTCAGCCTGGTTATCCATAGTCTGGATACGCGCATCCAGCGTTTTCACTGACTGAATGAACGGCACCTTGAAGTGCAGACCCGGTTCGTAAATCACCGGACGTTTGTCACTGTCACGCACGACGCTGCTGAACTGGAACTTGATCCCACGCTCGCCCTCTTTCACCACAAAGATCGAGGTATACAGCACGACCAGTACGATGACGATGATCGCAATAACTGACTTACGCATCCTTATTCCCCCTGACGCTGGTAGTCGTTACGCTGCGCGTTAGCACGGCGTTGGTCCATAATGTCACCATCGTTCGAAGAAGGCGTTGTGTTCGCGCTGGCGCTGCCCGATGACGCTGGCGGCAGACGCAGCAGGTTGTTTGCTCCGCTGGTGTCTTTCGCGGCCGGCGCAGAACCGCCTTTCAGCATCTGATCCAGCGGCAGCACCATCAGGTTTCCACCTTTGCTGTCGTTAACCAACACTTTGCGGGTATGGCTCAGCACTTTTTCCATGGTCTCGATATAGAGACGCTCACGGGTAATTTCTGGCGCTGCTTTATATTCCGGCAGAATCTTCGCGAAGCGAGCCACTTCACCCTGTGCTTCCAGGATGGTCTGCGTCTTATACGCGCGTGCTTCTTCCAGAATACGCTGCGCCTGACCGTTAGCACGTGGCTGAACTTCGTTGGTGTACGCTTCCGCTTCACGGATGTACTGCTGTTCGTTTTCACGGGCAGCAATTGCATCATCAAATGCGGCCTTCACCTCTTCCGGCGGACGAGCAGCCTGGAAGTTAACGTCCAGCAGGGTGATACCCATGTTGTACGGACGAATGGTCTCCTCCAGCTCGCGCTGGGTATCGCTACGAATAACGGTACGACCTTCGGTGAGAATGCGGTCCATGGTGTATTTACCAATCACACCACGCAGGGCGCTATCAGTCGCCTGACGCAGGCTGTCATCGGCGCTGGTTACGCTAAACAGATAACGTTCAGGATCGGTCACGCGGTACTGGACGTTCATCTCAACGCGCACCACGTTCTCATCAGACGTCAGCATCACGCCAGAGGCGGCCAGTTCACGGACGGACTCCACGTTTACCGCTGTCACGTCGTCAATGAAGGTCGGCTTCCAGTTCAGGCCCGGCTCAACCAGATGGCTGAACTTACCGAAACGGGTGACCACGCCGCGTTCTGCTTCTTTAATGGTGTAGAACCCGCTGGCTGCCCAGATGATTACCACCGCAGCGGCCACAATGCCCACTACGCGGCCACCCATTGGCGGGCGCGGACTCTGAGTGGAATTACCCCCTGAGCCAGAACCTTTTCCTCCGCCCAGGCCACCAAGCTTTTTGCTCAGCTTGCGGAAGATATCATCCAGATCCGGCGGCCCCTGCTCGCGACCACCTTTATTGCCATTTCCCCCAGAGTTGCCGCCTTGATTATTGCTGCTTCCCCACGGGTCGCGGTCTTGTCCGTTATTACCGGGCTGATTCCACGCCATGTATATGCTCCATATTTGTTATGCAAGGGCGAATTTTTCAGGCTTCCCCTTTCTGATCAGACGATATAGTCCGCCAGCGCAGGTTCTTGTTTACAGAGGCGACGCCAGTCAACGATCGGCATACGCACCTGCATCCCCACGCTGCCGTCATCCTCCATCCACTCTTTTTCTATCGCCTGAAGCTGATAAAACCGGCTGCGCAGCCTGCCTTCCTGTGGCGGCAGGCGCAGCGTGTGCTGCGCTACCTCACCGGAAAGACGTTCTGTCAAAGCCTGGAAAAGCAGTGGCACACCAATACCGGCCTGAGCAGAAAGCCAGACCCGAATCGGTTTGTTCTCTTCATCTCGGTCGATACGCGGTTCGAAATCCTCCAGCATATCGATCTTGTTCATCACCAACAGCGTGGGAATTTCGTGGGCATCAATCTCTTCCAGCACCACGTTCACCGCGTCGATGTTCTCCTGCACGCGTACGTCAGCCGCATCAATCACGTGCAGCAGCAGGGTCGCCTGTCGCGTCTCCTGCAACGTCGCTTTAAACGCCGCCACCAGATCGTGTGGCAAATGGCGGATAAACCCTACGGTATCCGCCAGCACCGTTTCACCCACGTCTGCTACGTCAATACGACGCAGCGTAGGGTCCAGGGTCGCAAACAGCTGGTCTGCGGCATAAACCTGGGCCTCGGTTATCTGGTTAAACAGGGTGGATTTACCGGCGTTGGTATAACCCACCAGCGACACGGTCGGGATGTCAGCTTTGGTTCGCGCCCGACGCCCCTGTTCACGCTGTTTCTCTACACGTTCCAGACGCGAGAGGATCTGGGTAATACGGCCACGCAGTAAACGACGGTCGGTTTCGAGCTGGGTTTCACCCGGACCGCGCAAACCGATCCCGCCTTTTTGTCTTTCAAGGTGGGTCCAGCCACGCACCAGACGCGTCGCCAGATGGCGCAGCTGTGCAAGCTCAACCTGCAATTTCCCTTCATGGGTACGTGCACGCTGAGCAAAAATGTCTAAAATCAATCCCGTGCGGTCGATCACACGGCATTCGCAGAGAGCTTCCAGGTTGCGCTCCTGGGCTGGAGACAGCGCATGATCAAACAACACGACTGACGCGCCGGTTGCTTTTACGGCATCCGCAATTTCTACTGCTTTACCTTCACCAACAAAATACTTTGGGTGCGGCGCTTTACGGCTACCGGTAATCACCTGCATTGCTTCGACACCGGCGGAAGAGACCAGAGATTCAAACTCCTGGAGATCTTCCATATCTTTGTCTTGCGAAAAATAGATGTGTACCAGCACCGCCTGCTCACCGGCATCATAACGGTCAAACAAGCGTAAACCTCTCTAAAAAGATCAGCGGGGAACGCAGGATCCCTGGCTCCCCGTGTGGATAACAGCTGAAACCTTATTCGGTTTCGTCGCTGTCCTGCGCTGGCGTTGAAGAACCCTGCGCGTTGCTGCCATGATGGTAGTTACTGCCAGTGCCGCCGCCAGCGTTATTGCTGTGATGAGAGACTGGACGGGACGGAACAACAGTAGAGATAGCGTGCTTGTAGACCATCTGACTGACCGTGTTTTTCAACAGGATCACAAACTGATCGAAAGACTCAATCTGACCTTGCAGCTTAATACCATTCACCAAATAAATAGAAACTGGAACACGTTCCCGACGCAATGCGTTCAGGAACGGATCTTGTAAAGATTGCCCCTTAGCCATTCTATCTTTTCCTTATATGCTTGTTTTGTACTTAGAACCTTGCGATTCTGAAAAATTGCGCACGATACGTCTCAATTGTACACATTCAGTGGGCGATATCACCAACAACCTCAATCACCTCGTTTAACGCCTGTTGCGGTTTTTCACTGTCTAACCAGTGAACTCCCTCCCAACCGCGCAACCAGGTGATCTGGCGCTTCGCTAACTGTCTCGTGGCGCAAACACCTCGATAAACCATTTCATCGTATGAAATCTCACCTTCAAGATACGACCACATCTGGCGGTATCCCACACAACGAACGGAAGGCATATCCGTATGCAAATCTCCACGGGCAAATAGCGCCCGCACTTCTGCTTCAAAATCTGAAGCTAACATCTGATGAAAACGCTGCTCAATTCGTTGATGGAGCAGTTCACGGCTCGCCGGGGCGATGGCGAACTGATGCACCTGATACGGCAGAGCGTCTCCTGACGTTTGCGTCAGTTCCGTTAAAGTTTTACCCGAAATGAAAAAAACTTCCAGTGCCCGGGAAAGCCTTTGCGGATCATTTGGATGGATTCGCGCTGCCGCAACCGGGTCAATCTCTGCCAGTTGCTTATGCAACACGTCCCATCCCTGCTCTGCCGCCTGTTGCTCAATCTTTGCTCTCACGTCAGGATCTGCGGAAGGTAAAGGTGATAATCCTTCCAGCAGCGCCTTAAAGTAGAGCATGGTGCCGCCAACCAACAGCGGTATACGTCCCGCCGCCGTAATCTCGGCCATCTCGGCTAAGGCATCCCGGCGGAAATCCGCTGCGGAGTAAGCCTCTGCCGGGTCGAGAATATCCAGCAAACGGTGCGGTGCCGCACGCAGTTCTTCTGCGCCAGGCTTCGCCGTACCAATGTCCATCCCCCGATAGATGAGGGCGGAATCAACGCTAATCAACTCTACAGGCAAAACTTTGCGTAACTCAATGGCTAACGCCGTTTTGCCGGAGGCCGTTGGGCCCATTAAAAAAATTGCCTTTGGCAGGCTCGCCTTACTTACGTCAGTCATGTTTCAGGGCGGTCATCGCCGTTTTCAAATCAACAGGTTGTAATAACCCACCCGGTGGCGCTTTCACCAGCTGTGGGCAGAGGCGTTCGACCTCCGCCAGCACGGTAATCGCCTGCGCCATACTCCACGGTGTATGTTCACTGGCCAGATGGCGAGCGATCCACTGCGCGGTGTTGGCGGCCTCAAACGATGTTTGCTGCGCCAGGTAGCCTATCAGTTCAGGAATCAAGTTTTGTAAATTTTGTTGGCGTAAGGGTAAAGGCACTGCGCGAATTGTCACATGTTGTGGTTCGAGCACCATTTCAATGCCCATTTGCGCCAGTAGGGCCTCTGTACGCTGCAATACCCGCGTTTCTTCAGTGGATATTTTCAGACGAACCGGGATCAATAACGGCTGCGCACAGGCCGCATTTTCCCCTGGCGTCAGTTGCGCCTGTTTGAGCCAGCGTTCGGCAACCGGTAACGCCAGAAGCTGCAATTTACCGTCGCGTTCTAGCAATGCCATATCCGGTGCGATAATCGTCAGCACTCGCCCGAAACTCTGGCTGTGCCCTTCAAGGGACGGTGTCGCCACTGCAACGTGATCTTTGCGCTCAACAGCAGGCGTTTCCAGCAACTTACGGTACAACGCCCCCTGCTGCTTTTGATAGCCGGGTTGAGCGTTCGGATAGTTTGCTCCCGTCGGACGCGTCGTGCTTGCACCGGTTGAGAATCGAGGCGTTTCCGGCTCTCGCGCGACAGCAGGCTGCGCAAAATGGTTGCGGCCCGCAGCGACACGGTTTTCCGGGATGGGACGCGGTGAGGAATCGTCTTTTTCCAGCGGCAATGCAGGCTCAACCTGCTGTTGCAATACGCTCAGCACGCCCTGATAGATAAAATCATGCACCAGACGCGACTGATGGAAGCGCACCTCATGCTTGGCGGGGTGAACGTTAACATCGACCTGATGCGGGTCGATCTCCAGATAAAGCACAAAAGCCGGTTGCTGATCGGCCCCAAGCTTGTCTTCACAGGCCTGACGAATGGCGTGGTTAATGAGGCGGTCGCGCATCATGCGGCCATTCACGTAGCAATACTGAATTTCAGAGAAAGCCGCACTGCTGGCGTTCGGGTCGGCCACCCAGCCACGTAAAGCGAGATCGCCATGCTGCCACTCTATCGCCAGCGCCTGTTCCAGAAATGGCGTTCCGCAGATAGCCCCTAAACGGCGCTCTTTCTGCCCGCCTTCCGCCACCGCGCGATACTGGCGCATCACCTTGCCGTTATGGCTGAGATTAATGGTGACGTCAAAACGCGCCAGCGCGATACGACGAATGATCTCGTCGATATGGCCGAATTCGGTTTTTTCGGTACGCATAAACTTGCGTCGGGCGGGGGTGTTGTAGAACAGATCCAGCACTTCCAGCGTGGTACCGACAGGATGCGCCGCGGGTTTAACCGTCACATCCATGTCGCGTCCTTCGGCGTATGCCTGCCAGGCTTCCTGCTGTTCAGCGGTACGAGAGGTCAACGTCAGGCGGGAAACCGAGCTAATACTGGCGAGCGCCTCGCCGCGAAAGCCGAGGCTGATTATCGCTTCAAGATCGTCCAGAGAGGCAATTTTACTGGTGGCATGACGCGCCAGCGCCAGCGCCAGCTCGTCTTTTTTTATCCCACAGCCGTTATCGCGAATGCGGATAAGTTTCGCCCCGCCGCGTTCGATATCAATATCAATACGGGTAGCTCCCGCATCGAGGCTGTTTTCCACCAGTTCCTTCACCACCGATGCAGGACGTTCCACCACCTCACCGGCGGCGATTTGGTTCGCAAGCTGCGGCGGTAGAACCTGAATCGGCATGATGTCTCCTTAGTTGGTCGCGGTCATCCCACCCGGCAGTGAAGCGTTGGCCACCTGGCCTGCTCCGCCCGACGGCGCGGACTGCAGCGGGTGCGCGTCAAAGTATTTACGCAGACCGTTATAAATCGCTTCGGCAATTTGCTGCTGATAGCTGTCGCTTCCCAGCAGGCGCTCTTCGGCGTTGTTGCTGATAAAGCCGGTCTCCACCAGAATTGACGGAATATCCGGCGAACGCAGCACGCCCAGGCTCGCATGTTCCGGGCGACGCTTGTGCAATGCCCCGATGCCCTGCAGCTGATTCAACACGTTAGTGGCGACATCATACCCGACGCGCTGGGAATGACCGAACTGTAAATCCAGTACCGCCTGGCTGAGGTACGGGTCTGACTGACTGTTTGCCAGCACATCACCCGCACCGCCCAGCAGTTCTGACTGTTTCTCATGCTCTTCCAGCCAGTTTGCCATCTCGCTGTTTGCCCGGCGGTTTGACAGCACCCACACAGACGCGCCCGTGGCACTGCGGTTTGGCGCAGCATCCGCATGAATAGAGACCAGGAAATTGGCATTTTGCTTACGCGCCACGTCTGAGCGGCCCATAACGGAAATAAAATAGTCGCCGTCGCGGGTCAACACGCCTTTAAACATAGGATCGTCATTCAGCAGCGCGCGCAGCTTGCGGGCAATGGCAATTGTGACGTTTTTCTCCCGCGTGCCGCCTGGGCCAATCGCACCAGGATCCTGACCACCGTGTCCGGCATCAATGGCGATAATCACTTTATCACCGCTGACCGCGCGGCGCGCACTGGCCGCCGGACGCGTTACCGTATTGCTGCTGGTTGCTGCGGTAATGCGATCGTTCTGCGATTTAAACGGATTACGCGCGGGTTCCGATGGACGCGGAGTATACACAGGCTCCTCCACGCGTTTCGCGACAACCGGTGGCGGCGGAGGCGGCGGCGGAACGTCGGCATTGATGGTAAAAACTACCGTATAGTTCGCGCCGTTTTGCTGCTTAACCGCTTTCGTTTTGCCCTTTTCGGTGAGATCCACCACCAGGCGCAATGACTGGCTGTCCTGCGGGTTACCCGAGCGGATACTTTTCACCAGGTTGTTACCGCTGAACCGAAGCGGGAGCCCCTGAATCACCCCGGTCTGTTTGATATCCAGCGCCACGCTGTGGCTGTCTGGCTGTGAAAAAGCGTATTCAGGGTCACCCATAAAGCTAAACGTGATCCGGGCCTGGCTTTCGCCGTTCGACACCTGAATATCCGAAAGGCTTGCCGCCCCGGCCTGCGCGCACAGCAGCACCGAAGCAGCTAACAGCCAACCTTTAACGCGATTTTTCATCCCGTCATCCCTACGCTTAACCGGCGAGACGCGCCAGTAAGGAACACCCTGATGAGGAAACCGCACTGATGCGAGCCTCACGCCCTTGTGCCTGGTAATCTATGTGAATTTCGACATCCGGGTCAGGTAACACACCCGCACCTTGTTGCGGCCACTCCACCAGGCAGATGGCATCATTGGCAAAATAATCACGGATCCCCATAAATTCCAGCTCCTCAGGATCCGCAAGGCGATATAAATCAAAGTGGTACACCATGAGATTGTCGAGGGTGTACGGCTCGACGAGCGTGTAGGTTGGGCTTTTCACATTCCCGTTATGCCCTAACGCCTGCAAAAAACCCCGGCTGAAAGTGGTTTTACCCGCCCCCAAATCACCATACAGATAAATGACGGTTGCCCCCTGACAGGCCTGCGCCACGCGCTTGCCGAGATCTAAAGTGGCTTGTTCATCAGGTAAAGGAATCGCTCGATTAGTCATTTTCTACGTCAATCACATCCGGGTTAACAACACGCCGTAGCGTGCAAAAAAGATCGGTGGCCAGCATACCGCGTGTTCCATATCGCGCCGCCAGTTTATCTGCCGCGACACCGTGGGCCACGCAGCCCGCACAGGCTGCATCATAAAGGGGAAGTTTCTGTCCAAGCAATGCGCCGATGATACCGGAAAGCACGTCGCCCATACCGCCGCTCGCCATGCCCGCATTTCCGGCATCAATAATGCCCAGCGCCTCGTCACTGGCAACGACGGTTCCTGCCCCTTTCAAAACGGCAACACCTCCGTAACGTTTTACCAGACGCTGAGCAGAAAGTAAGCGATCGCTTTCAATTTCTGCGACGCTGCAGTTAAGCAGGCGCGCGGCTTCGCCGGGGTGTGGCGTCAGGATGCGATTGTGACGCTTATCCGGGTTTATTGCCAGAAGGTTAAGCGCGTCGGCATCCCACAGCATCGGTTTACGAAAATTCTCGACTTTTTGCAGGGCCTGTTTACCCCATCCCTGTTGCCCAAGCCCTGGGCCAATGACCACGACATCCGCCCATTCGAGGCTTTCCTCAAGCGTCTGGGGCGTAAGCTCATGCACCATCAGCTCCGGTCGGGCTGTGATTATCGGTGCAATGTTCTCAATACGAGTGAGAATTCGCACTAAACCAGCACCGCTGCGTAATGCTGCCTCGCCGGTCATGCGAATCGCCCCTGCCGTACCGCGATCGCCACCAATAATCACCAACCTGCCGTGGTCGCCCTTATGGGATGTCGGACGGCGCGGCGGAAACCACTCAGTCAGCAGCGATGCATCAAAACGGGCGATGCGCATGTCCTGCCCGGCCAGCCAGCCCTCCAGCCCGAGCGCGTTATGGTGTAATACGCCGACCACATCCCGTGCTTTACCGGTTAACAGACCCGGCTTCAAAGCAATGAAGGTCACGGTGTGCGCAGCCTGGATGACGGCGCCAGGCGTCACGCCGGTTTGCGCGTTCAGGCCTGAAGGGATATCCAGCGCCACTACCGGGGCGCAATGTCTGTTGGCGTGTTCAATCAGCGCGGCAATATTCTCGCGGGGAGCACTGCGCAGCCCGGTACCCAGCAGACCATCAATAATCAGATCGACATCCTCCGGCCAGGCGATATCAGGCGCATGAATCACACCGCCGGCATTCAGCCAAGCCTCCCGCGCTGCGCTGGCCTCTTCCGGCAGGGGCTTATCACTTTCCAGCGCCAGCAGCGTAACGCGAATACCGGCAGCTACCGCAAGACGGGCAACGACGTAGCCGTCCCCGCCGTTATTGCCGTGTCCGCACAAAATCAGCCAGTGGGTGGATTGCGGCCAGGCGCTGCGGGCAACGGTAAATGCTGCCTCTCCCGCACGCTGCATCAGTTCATAAAGGGTGATCCCGAGGCTGTCTGCAGCCTCTTTTTCGGCGCGCCGGAGGTCATCCGCATGCCAGATGGAATGTGGTATACTTGCGGGGTTTTTCTTCACTGTATGGTCCGTCATGTCACAGCCCCTCGATCTCAATGAGTTAGCGCAAAAAATAAAACAGTGGGGTGCTGAGCTTGGCTTCCAGAAGGTGGGTATTACCGACACCGACCTCTCCGCCAGCGAGCCAAAACTGCAGGCCTGGCTGGACAAACAATACCACGGCGAAATGGAGTGGATGGCGCGTCACGGCATGATGCGTGCCCGCCCACACGAGCTTTTACCGGGTACCTTGCGCGTCATCAGCGTGCGCATGAACTATCTGCCTGCCAACGCGGCTTTTGCGCGCACGCTAAAAAATCCCTCTCTGGGTTACGTTAGCCGGTACGCCCTGGGGCGTGATTACCATAAGCTTCTGCGTAACCGTTTAAAAAAACTCGGGGAAACTATTCAGCAGCACTGTGTTTCGCTGAATTTTAGACCCTTTGTTGATTCCGCGCCTATTCTTGAGCGCCCGATCGCTGAAAAAGCCGGGCTTGGCTGGACAGGTAAGCACTCACTTATCCTTAGCCGTGACGCCGGATCGTTCTTCTTCCTTGGCGAATTGCTGATTGATTTACCGTTACCGATAGACGGCCCGGTGGAGGAAGGCTGTGGCCGCTGCGTGGCCTGCATGACCATCTGCCCGACGGGGGCTATCGTTGAGCCTTATACCGTTGATGCCCGTCGCTGCATCTCCTATCTCACTATCGAACTGGAAGGGGCCATTCCGGAGGAGTTTCGACCGCTTATCGGCAACCGCATCTACGGCTGCGATGACTGCCAGCTGATCTGCCCGTGGAACCGTTATTCGCAGCTTACGGATGAAGAGGATTTCAGCCCGCGTAAGGCGCTGCATGCGCCACAACTCATCGAACTGTTCGCCTGGAGCGAAGCCTGGTTCCTGAAAGTGACGGAAGGCTCGGCCATTCGTCGTATAGGTCATCTGCGCTGGCTGCGTAATGTCGCCGTCGCGCTGGGTAATGCCCCGTGGGATGAAGCGAACATTCAGGCTCTTGAAAGCCGTAGAGGTGAGCACCCACTTCTTGATGAACACATAGAATGGGCGATTGCGCAGCAGATTGAGAAGCGTAATGCCTGTGTGGTTGAGGTGCAGCTTCCGAAAAAAAAGCGGCTGGTCAGGGTCATCGAAAAAGGACTTACGCGGGATGCGTGAACTATTCACAGCCTGTGTATAAAAATAAAAACTCAAGCGCCATCTGGGCTTGAGAAGAGGTCAAGTGATCTCAATAACATTTTGAAATCAAATTTTCTTTAATTTATACAATTACTTGCAAGGATATTATTCACCCTGCTAACTTTTTGCACAGTCAGGATTGAAGACGAAATCTGTGGATAACTCTGTTCACAAGAGTATTTCAGGAATAATAGAAAACGTCCCCAACGACTCTTTTCGCTGTGGATAATTTAGATATGAAGAAGAATTTGGAGCGGGAAACGAGACTCGAACTCGCGACCCCGACCTTGGCAAGGTCGTGCTCTACCAACTGAGCTATTCCCGCTTGGGTGGTCCGTGCTCTGAAAGCACTTTCAAATTTTGGAGCGGGAAACGAGACTCGAACTCGCGACCCCGACCTTGGCAAGGTCGTGCTCTACCAACTGAGCTATTCCCGCTTGGGCAGTCTGTGCTGTGAAAGCACTTTTCAAATTTTGGAGCGGGAAACGAGACTCGAACTCGCGACCCCGACCTTGGCAAGGTCGTGCTCTACCAACTGAGCTATTCCCGCAAATCTGTACTGCTTTTGTTGCTGTCGTAACGTGTAATTCTCTGTCGTTACGGGAGGCGCATTATACGAGAAATCCTTTTAGCTGCAACCCCCCTTAAAGCGATTTTTTCGAAATTCAGTTCAAATGCTTATTAAATCGGCAAGCTGAACAATTTAACGACAAAAACCCGGCCACGCAAGGCGCCGGATCTCAAAATCACAGCTTAATAAAGTTTTCGCGGTAGTACGCAAGCTCTGCCACGGACTCACGAATATCGTCCATCGCCTGGTGCGTCCCCTGCTTTTTAAAGCCATCAAGGATTTCAGGTTTCCAGCGGCGCGCCAGCTCTTTCAGGGTACTGACATCCAGATAGCGGTAGTGGAAGTAAGACTCCAGCTCCGGCATGTACTTAAACAGGAAACGGCGATCCTGGCCAATGCTATTCCCACAGATAGGCGATTTACCTGCCGGAACCCATTGTTTCAGGAACTCAAGCGTCGCCAGTTCTGCCTCGCGATCGCCCAACGTGCTGGCCTTCACGCGATCCACCAGGCCGCTACCGGTGTGGGTGCGCACGTTCCATTCATCCATCAAAGCCAGCTGATCGTCGGACTGATGCACGGCAATTGTCGGCCCTTCGGCCAGAATATTCAGGTTGGCGTCCGTCACCAGAGTTGCAATCTCAATAATGCGATCGCGCTCGGGATCCAGCCCGGTCATTTCGAGATCGATCCAAATCAGGTTGTTTTCATCCGCGCTCATGTTATTTTCCACCCTTCTCGCATAACCGGCAGTAGCAGGTTAACTAGTATTAATTAGAGTGTATCATAGAGGTTTTGCCCCTTACGGGCGACCAGGAGCCAGCGCGATTGAGTAAAAATAAACTCTCCAAAGGGCAGCAGCGCCGCGTAAACGCCAACCACCAGCGCCGTCTTAAAACCACTTCGGAGAAGCCGGATTATGACGATAACCTGTTTGGTGAAGCGACAGAAGGCGTCGTCATCAGCCGTTTCGGTATGCATGCCGATGTGGAATCCGCCGACGGGGATATTCACCGATGCAATATCCGTCGCACCATCCGTTCACTGGTTACCGGCGATCGCGTGGTCTGGCGTCCGGGTAAAGAGGCGGCTGAAGGGGTCACGGTTAAAGGTATCGTTGAAGCTGTGCATGAACGCACGTCGGTGCTCACCCGCCCGGATTTCTACGATGGCGTGAAGCCGATTGCCGCCAACATTAACCAGATCGTTATTGTTTCGGCGATTTTACCTGAGCTTTCGCTCAATATTATCGACCGTTACCTTGTCGCCTGCGAAACGCTGCAGGTTGAGCCGATCATTGTATTAAACAAAATCGATCTGCTGGACGACGACGGGATGGCCTTCGTCAATGAGCAGATGGATATCTATCGCAATATTGGCTATCGCGTCCTGATGGTCTCCAGCCATACCAAAGATGGTCTGAAACCGCTGGAAGAGGCGCTCACCGATCGCATCAGCATCTTTGCGGGCCAGTCCGGCGTGGGCAAATCGAGTCTGCTGAACAATTTGCTTGGCCTCCAGCAGGCGATCCTTACCAATGATGTGTCTGATGTCTCGGGTCTTGGCCAGCACACCACCACCGCATCACGCCTGTATCACTTCCCGCACGGGGGCGATGTCATCGACTCCCCGGGCGTGCGCGAGTTCGGTTTGTGGCATCTTGAACCGGAACAAATCTTCAACGGATTTGTCGAATTCCATGATTATTTAGGCGCTTGCAAGTACCGCGACTGTAAACACGATAACGACCCAGGTTGCGCTATCCGTGAAGCGGTCGAAAAAGGTGAGATTGCGGAGACCCGCTTCGAGAATTACCACCGCATTCTTGAGAGCATGGATCAGGTAAAAACGCGTAAAAACTTTTCTGATTCTGACAACTGACAACTAAGCTAAGCATCGCTAAAATCGTCCCCTTTTTTCAGGTTCCGGCGGCTTACCGCCGGATCAGGAACGACAAAACAATGGCCTGGAGGCTACCTTGTTAAACGCATTTAAACTTTCGCTTCAATACATTCTGCCAAAACTGTGGCTCACTCGCCTGGCGGGCTGGGGCGCAAGCAAACGCGCGGGCTGGCTGACCAAACTGGTCATCGACCTTTTTGTGAAGTATTACAAGGTCGACATGAAAGAGGCACAGAAGCCAGACACCGCCAGCTACCGTACCTTCAACGAGTTTTTTGTACGCCCGCTGCGCGATGAAGTGCGTCCGCTGAACACCGACCCTAACGTACTGGTGATGCCCGCTGACGGCGTGATCAGCCAGCTGGGTAATATCGAAGACGACAAAATCCTGCAGGCGAAAGGCCATAACTACAGCCTGGAAGCGCTGCTGGCGGGTAACTACCTGATGGCGGACCTGTTCCGTAACGGTACGTTTGCGACCACCTACCTGTCGCCGCGCGACTATCACCGCGTACACATGCCGTGTAACGGTATCCTGCGTGAGATGATCTACGTTCCGGGCGATCTCTTCTCCGTGAACCACCTGACCGCGCAGAACGTACCGAACCTGTTTGCCCGTAACGAACGCGTCATCTGCCTGTTCGATACTGAATTTGGCCCGATGGCGCAAATTCTGGTGGGCGCGACCATTGTCGGCAGTATTGAAACCGTCTGGGCTGGCACCATCACGCCTCCGCGTGAAGGTATCATCAAACGCTGGACGTGGCCTGCCGGTGAAGCGGAAGGCTCTGTCGCCCTGCTGAAAGGTCAGGAGATGGGGCGCTTCAAGCTGGGCTCTACCGTTATCAACCTGTTTGCGCCGGGCAAAGTGAAGCTGGCTGAACAGCTTGAAAGTCTGTCGGTGACCAAACTTGGCCAGCCGCTGGCAGTCTCCACCGAAACTTTTGTGACACCCGATGCAGAACCTGCTCCGCTGTCACAAGAAGAGATCAACGCCGAGCATGACGCCAGCCCGCTGGTTGACGACAAAAAAGACGAAGGCTAACAACAGAAGGATCGCTGACGTGCGCCCGATTATCGTTCTACTGATGGCCTGGTGCCTCAGCATGGGGGCGTACGCAGCGACAGCCCCCGACGCCAAACAGATAAGTCAGGAACTGGAGCAGGCAAAAGCGGCCAAACCCGCTCAGCCAGAGACCGTCGAGTCGCTTCAGTCCGCACTGAACGCGCTTGAAGAGCGGAAAGGCTCTCTTGAACGCGCTCAGCAATATCAGCAAGTTATCGACAACTTCCCCAAACTATCGCAAACATTGCGCGCGCAGCTGGCGAATCTGCGTGATGAGCCGCGCGATGTGCCAGCCAACATGACCACGGACGCCCTGAATCAGGAAATCCTGCAGGTCAGCAGCCAGCTTCTGGAGAAGAGCCGTCTGGCTCAGCAGGAGCAAGAGCGTGCACGTGAAATTGCCGACTCCCTCAGCCAGCTCCCGCAGCAGCAAACCGACGCCCGTCGCCAGCTTAATGAAGTTGAGCGCCGCGTGGGTACGCAAACTGGCAACACGCCGCAGGCGCAGGCACAAAATCTTGGTCTGCAGGCGGAATCGGCGCGTCTGAAAGCCCTGGTAGATGAACTGGAACTGGCGCAGCTGTCCGCCAATAACCGCCAGGAGCTGTCGCGGATGCGCTCGGAACTCGCACAAAAGCAGAGCGAGCAGCTGGATGCGTATCTTCAGGCCCTGCGTAATCAGCTTAATAGCCAGCGCCAGCGCGAGGCCGAACGTGCTCTCGAAAGCACCGAACTGCTGGCGGAAAACAGTGCCAACCTGCCAGCGGACATCGTCGATCAGTTTAAGGTCAACCGTGAGCTTTCTGCCGCACTGAATCAGCAGGCGCAGCGTATGGATCTGGTTGCCTCACAGCAACGTCAGGCGACCAATCAAACCCTGCAGGTGCGTCAGGCGCTCAACACCCTGCGCGAACAGTCCCAGTGGCTTGGGTCATCAAACCTGCTGGGCGAGGCGCTGCGTGCCCAGGTTGCGCGTCTGCCGGAAATGCCGAAGCCGCAGCAGCTGGATACCGAGATGGCCCAGCTACGCGTTCAGCGACTGCATTTTGAGGATCTCCTCAATAAGCAGCCGCAAATTCGCCAAATCCGTCAGGCGGATGGCCAGCCCCTGACCAGCGAGCAAAACCGGATTCTGGAAGCTCAGCTGCGTACCCAGCGTGAACTGCTGAACTCCCTGCTGCAGGGCGGCGATACGCTGATTCTGGAGCTGACTAAGCTCAAGGTTTCCAACAGCCAGCTGGAAGATGCGCTGAAAGAGGTCAACGAGGCAACGCACCGTTATCTTTTCTGGACATCCGACGTGCGTCCAATGACCTTCTCGTGGCCGATCGAGATCGTGCAGGATTTGCGCCGTCTGATTTCGCTGGACACCGTCAGCCAACTGGGACAGGCCAGCGTGATGATGCTGACCAGCAAAGAGACCATCTTCCCGCTGCTGGGCGCGTTGATTCTGGTGGGATTCAGCATTTACTCACGCAGGCATTTCACCCGTTTCCTGGAGCGTTCCAGCGCACGGGTGGGGAAAGTCACTCAGGACCATTTCTGGCTGACGCTGCGCACCGTGTTTTGGTCGATACTTGTCGCCTCTCCGCTGCCGGTGCTGTGGATGACGCTCGGGTACGGGCTACGGGAAGCCTGGCCCTATCCACTCGCTGTTGCCATTGGCGATGGCGTGACAGCCACGGTACCGCTGCTGTGGGTCGTGATGATCTGCGCCACCCTCGCGCGGCCAAATGGCCTTTTCATTGCCCACTTTGGCTGGCCACGTAACCGCGTTGCGCGCGCCATGCGCTACTACCTGATGAGCATCGGGCTGATTGTGCCGCTGATTATGGCGCTGATCATGTTTGATAATCTCGATGACCGCGAGTTCTCAGGCTCGCTGGGCCGCCTCTGCTTTATGCTGATATGCGGTGCGCTGGCCATTGTCACGCTCAGCCTGAAACGTGCAGGGATACCGCTCTATCTGGATAAATCCGGTAGCGGCGACAACATGTTTAACCGACTGCTCTGGAACCTGCTGCTCAGTGCCCCTCTGATTGCAATGCTGGCTGCAGCAGTGGGATATCTGGCTACCTCGAAGGCGCTACTGGCGCGGCTGGAAACCTCTGTGGCGATCTGGTTCCTGCTTCTGGTGGTGTATCACGTTATCCGCCGCGGAATGCTGATCCAGCGCCGTCGTCTGGCCTTTGACCGCGCCAAGCATCGCCGGGCGGAGATCCTCGCTCAACGTGCGCGAGGTGAGGAAGAGTCAAACCATGTTAATAGCACGGAAGGCACGATAGACGCGGACGAGGTCGAACTGGATCTGGATGCCATCAGTACCCAGTCCCTGCGGCTGGTGCGTTCCATCCTGATGCTGGTAGCCCTCCTGTCGGTAATCTTCCTGTGGTCGGAAATTCATTCCGCGTTTGGCTTCCTGGAGAACATCTCTCTGTGGGATGTGACGTCCACGGTGCAGGGCGTGGAAAGCCTGGAGCCAATTACCCTGGGCGCGGTGCTGATTGCCATTCTGGTGCTGATCATCACCACCCAACTGGTGCGTAACTTCCCGGCACTGCTCGAGCTGGCGCTATTGCAGCATCTGGATTTAACCCCCGGCACGGGATATGCGATTACCACCATCACCAAATACCTGATATTGCTTTTTGGTGGGATGGTCGGTTTCTCAATGATTGGTATCGAGTGGTCTAAACTGCAGTGGCTGGTCGCCGCGCTGACGTTTGGCCTGGGTTTTGGCATGCAGGAGATTTTCGCCAACTTTGTGTCCGGCCTGATCATCCTGTTTGAAAAACCGATTCGTATAGGCGATACGGTGACGATTCGCGATCTGACCGGTAGCGTAACGAAGATCAACACTCGCGCCACCACAATCAGTGACTGGGACCGTAAAGAGATCATCGTGCCTAACAAGGCGTTTATCACCGAGCAGTTTATCAACTGGTCGTTGTCAGACTCCGTCACGCGTGTGGTGCTGACAGTGCCGGCACCGTCGGATGCTAACAGTGAAGAAGTCACGCAGATCCTCTATACCGCTGCCGAACGCTGCACGCTGGTGCTCGATAACCCTGCACCGGAAGTGTTCCTGGTCGATTTACAACAGGGGATCCAGATTTTCGAGCTGCGTATCTACGCCGCCGAAATGGGGCACCGAATGCCGCTTCGCCACGAGATCCACCAGCTGATTCTGGCGGGCTTCCGCGAGCACGGTATTGATATGCCGTTCCCACCGTTCCAGATGCGTCTGGAAAGTATGGACGGACGAAAGATGGGTAAAACCCTAACCTCGGCGGCAAGAACCCGCCCGGCAGGAAGTTTGTAACTGTCTCCCCTCCCTTTCGGGAGGGGGATTTTAGCGCTATGCCACTTCCGTGACGAACGCCTGCGAGCGTCGACGGTAATTCTCGTAAATCCCCATCGCCAGCAGCGAGAAGAAGATCGGCCCACCAACCATCCACAACGCGCTGTTCCAGTCATTCGCCTCAACCACGGGCTGTATAACGGTAAAGATGTTGGCAAACGCCACGACCAGCACCACCACCGTGGTCGCCAGCAGCGTTGCCGCGCGGGTTTTGAAGATCACAAACGGACGCTCAAGATCCTGCTTCGCTTTGAAGAACGGGAACGCCATGGTCAGGAACAGGTAGGGCAGCGTCATCGACACGTTCGCCATCAGGGTCAGCTTGTTGTAAAACGCAGACGCCGTATCGCCACCAAAAGACACCAGCAGGATGAACATGCAGACCAGCAGACACTGCATCCACATAGCGTTAGCCGGCATTCCTGCGGTGTTCAACTGCGTCATGCGTGCTGGCCACAGCGCTTTAGGCGTACCCTGAATGATCGCTTTCAGCGGCGAGTAGATAAGCGTGAAGAATGCGCCGGTATAGGCGAGGAACATCGACAGGCCGGTGATACGCGCAAACCAGACTCCCATTACCGATGCCGCCTCGGGGCTCAGATTCATGGCCTGCCCCAGGGTCATCCCCAGGCTTTTCATTAGCACATAGGTAATGTTGCCGAGGTTAGTGGTGTTATTGCTCAACACCTGTTGCCAGTTGGTGCTGACGCCCCAGAGGAAAATGGCTAGTGAATAGCCGATGGAAATCACGATAGCGGCAAAAATAATCCCTTTGGCGAAGTTCTTTTCCGGGTTCTCGGTCTTGTCGACCAGCCCGCCTACCGCTTCAATACCACCGTAAGCGAAGATGGCAAACACCACAAAGGAGAGCATAGCCAGCCCGGACTGATAACCCGGATTAGGGGATGAAACAAAATTGACCTCCTGCGCAAAATGCCCGCCGTTCAGGCACAGAATAGCGATACTCACCAGCAGCAGCACCAGGTTCAGACACATCACTGAAATACCACCAACCGCGGTGATACGGGCAATTTTGTTGATACCTTTCGACGCCACCAGCGTGACCATCACCATCCAGAAGACCGCCAGAATACCGACGACCTGCGTGGAGCTCAGCCCTGCCAGAGACCAGACCTGCGTTTTATCCGTACCAAAAAGAAACGTGGAGAACGGCACCCAGACTTTGGCCGCCGTGCTGACCATCCACACGACGTAGGATGAAAACCACATAAACGTCCCGATAAACGCGTAACGCGGGCCGATACTGTTGTTCATCCATGAATAGATACCGCCCTCTTCTTTTCGGTAAGCCGAGCCCATCTCCGCCATCATTAGCGCAAACGGGATAAAGAAGAACAGAGCAGAAACGATATAAAACGGCGTCGCGCTATAGCCCATCAGATAGAAAGCCGACGGGCTGTTAGCAAAGCCAAAAACTGACGTAAAAATCATCAGTATGAGCCCGGTAAGGGTCATTTTTTTGAGTGAGTGGGACATATAACCATCCGAAGAGGAATTAAACTGCGCGGATGGTAGCAGATGACCAGACAAATATTGTGGCTATACGAGTCAATTTAAGAAAAAGACCCGTGTACACAGAATATGGCAGTTTTTAATGTTGCCATGACGAAATGGAAAGGATAATTGCCACCAGAAGCGTAGGCCGGATAAGCGATAGCGCCACCCGGCAATTCTTTACGCGCGATCGACCGTAAAGGCAATCACATCGCCCAGTTGCTCTGCGCCAAGGGCCAGCATTACCAGACGGTCAACACCCAGCGCTACGCCTGAGCAGTCCGGCAGACCGGCTTTTAACGCTTCCAGCAGGTTGTTATCAATTGGCTGCTGCGGCAGACCACGCGCGCCGCGCTTGCGGTTATCCTGCTCAAAACGCTGCTGCTGTTCACGCGCGTCGGTCAGTTCGTGGAAACCGTTCGCCAGCTCAATGCCTTTGTAATAGACCTCAAAACGCTCCGCTACGCGGTGATCTTCGGTGCTGATCTGCGCCAGTGACGCCTGGCTTGCCGGGAAATGGTAAACGAAGGTCGGGCGATCTTTGCCAATCAGCGGTTCAACACCAAAAGTGAACAGCAGTTGCAGCAGCGTGTCGCGATCCTCTTCGGTATCCGCCACGTTGCTCAGATCCAGTTTTGCCGCCACTTCGCGCAGCTGGGCCTTGTCCGCCGACAGCGGATCGATTTCCAGATGGCGCTGGAAAGCCTGCTGATAAGAGAGCGTTTCTGCTTCTGAACACTCCAGTACCTGCTGCAGCAGATCGTCCACCTCATTCATCAGGCGGTACATATCATAATGCGGGCGGTACCACTCCAGCATGGTGAATTCCGGGTTATGGTGACGACCCATCTCTTCATTTCGGAAACTGCGGCACAGCTGATACACCGGACCACACCCCGCCGCCAGCAGGCGTTTCATGTGGTATTCCGGGCTGGTCATCAGATACAGATTCATGCCCTGAGAGTGGCCAGGACCAACAAAACGGGTTTCAAACGGGACCAGATGAATATCCGTCACCGTTGCCTGACTCATGCACGGGGTTTCCACCTCCAGGACGCCGCGGTCGGCAAAGAAACGACGGATCTCCGTCATAATTGCAGCGCGTTTTAACAGATTTGGGATGGATGCGCTCGGCTGCCAGGTGGCCGTTTCGCTCATGAGTTTTTCTCCGATTTCAGACAAGGGCACGAAGTCTACTCGTTAGCAGGGACAGAGACAAATTTTGCGCAGTAAAAAAGCGCATTTCATTTAGGTTGATTATTTCGTGACGTAATTCATCAATCACCATGATAAATCACCGCACAGAACAGCAAAAAAATCGAACACGTCAAATTTCCCTGACATCTACACGGTTATACTCTTTTACCCATAAAGGAGCAGTGGAAACGCTTTCGCAATCGTCCCTTTGGACGGGTGAACTACCTTTAGTTTGTCGCGTTGCGAAATAACAAAAATCTGGAGGAATGTCGTGCAAACTTTTCAAGCCGATCTTGCCGTAATTGGCGCTGGCGGGGCTGGATTACGTGCTGCGATTGCTGCAGCGCAGGCTAATCCAAACGCTAAAATCGCACTGATTTCAAAAGTCTATCCGATGCGCAGCCACACGGTTGCCGCAGAAGGAGGATCCGCCGCCGTTGCGCAGGATCATGACAGCTTTGAATACCATTTCCACGACACGGTTGCAGGGGGCGACTGGCTTTGCGAACAGGATGTCGTTGACTACTTTGTCCACCATTGTCCAACGGAGATGACCCAGCTTGAGCAGTGGGGATGTCCGTGGAGCCGCCGTCCGGACGGCAGCGTCAACGTCCGCCGCTTCGGCGGAATGAAGATTGAACGCACCTGGTTCGCCGCCGATAAGACCGGCTTCCACATGTTGCATACCCTGTTCCAGACCTCCCTTCAGTTCCCACAAATTCAGCGCTTTGATGAACATTTCGTCCTCGATATCCTGGTTGATGACGGGCATGCGCGCGGCCTGGTGGCAATGAACATGATGGAAGGCACGCTCGTTCAGATCCGCGCTAACGCGGTGGTGATGGCAACGGGCGGCGCGGGACGCGTGTACCGCTACAACACCAACGGCGGCATCGTTACCGGTGACGGCATGGGCATGGCGCTCAGCCACGGCGTGCCGCTGCGTGATATGGAGTTTGTGCAGTATCACCCAACCGGTCTGCCAGGGTCCGGCATTTTGATGACGGAAGGCTGCCGCGGTGAAGGCGGTATTCTGGTCAACAAAAACGGCTACCGCTATCTGCAGGATTACGGTATGGGTCCGGAAACGCCGCTTGGTGAGCCGAAGAACAAATACATGGAACTCGGCCCGCGCGACAAAGTTTCTCAGGCCTTCTGGCACGAGTGGCGCAAAGGCAACACCATCTCAACGCCGCGCGGCGACGTGGTTCACCTTGACCTGCGTCACCTGGGCGAGAAGAAACTGCTGGAACGTCTGCCGTTTATCTGTGAGCTGGCGAAAGCCTATGTGGGCGTCGACCCGGTGAAAGAGCCGATTCCGGTTCGCCCAACTGCACACTACACCATGGGCGGTATCGAAACCGATCAGCAGTGTGAAACCCGCATTCAGGGTCTGTTTGCGGTGGGCGAATGTTCCTCTGTGGGTCTGCACGGCGCCAACCGTCTGGGATCTAACTCGCTGGCAGAGCTGGTGGTCTTTGGCCGCATGGCGGGCGAACGCGCAATGGAGCGTGCTGCAACCGCAGGCGAAGCTAACGGTGCCGCGCTGGATGCGCAGGTCGCAGACGTTGAAAAACGCCTGAAAGATCTGGTGAACCAGGAAGGTAACGAGAACTGGTCGAAGATCCGCGATGAAATGGGTCTGTCGATGGAAGAAGGCTGCGGTATCTACCGTACCCCTGAGCTGATGCAGAAAACCGTCGACAAGCTGGCGGAGCTGCAGGAGCGCTTCAAGCGCGTGCGCATCACCGACACCTCCAGCGTCTTCAATACCGACCTGCTCTATACCATTGAGCTGGGCCACGGCCTGAACGTCGCGGAATGTATGGCGCACTCTGCGCTGGCGCGTAAAGAGTCGCGTGGGGCGCACCAGCGTCTGGACGAAGGCTGCACCGAACGTGACGACGTCAATTTCCTGAAACACACTCTCGCCTGGCGCGATGCGGATGGCACAACGCGCCTGGACTACAGCGACGTGAAAATCACCACGCTGCCGCCGGCTAAACGCGTGTACGGCGCAGAAGCAGAAGCCGCCGAGAAGAAGGAGAAGGCGAATGGCTGAGATGCAAAAACTGAAAGTTGAAGTGGTGCGCTACAATCCGGAAGTGGATACCGCCCCCCACAGCGCTTTCTATGAAGTGCCTTATGACGAGCAAACCTCCCTGCTGGATGCGCTCGGCTATATCAAAGATAACCTGGCACCGGACCTGAGCTACCGCTGGTCATGCCGCATGGCAATCTGCGGCTCCTGCGGCATGATGGTCAACAAAGTGCCGAAGCTGGCATGCAAAACCTTCCTGCGCGATTACACCAAAGGCATCAAGGTTGAAGCATTGGGTAATTTCCCAATCGAGCGCGATCTGGTGGTCGATATGACGCACTTTATCGAAAGTCTGGAAGCGATTAAGCCGTACATCATTGGCAACCCGCGTACCCCGGATCAGGGACCCAATACCCAGACGCCAGCGCAGATGGCGAAATACCATCAGTTCTCCGGCTGCATCAACTGCGGCCTGTGCTACGCCGCTTGTCCCCAGTTTGGCCTGAACCCTGAGTTCATCGGCCCGGCCGCCATTACCCTGGCGCACCGCTATAACGAGGACAGCCGCGACCACGGTAAAAAAGAACGCATGGCGCAGCTTAACAGCCAGAACGGCGTCTGGACCTGTACCTTTGTGGGTTATTGCTCCGAAGTCTGTCCGAAGCATGTCGACCCTGCCGCCGCAATTCAGCAGGGTAAAGTGGAAAGCTCGAAAGACTTTCTTATCGCTACCCTGAAACCACGCTAAGGAGTGCATGATGACGACTAAACGCAAAGCCTATGTGCGGCCAGTGCCGTCCACCTGGTGGAAAAACCTGCCGTTTTATCGCTTCTACATGCTGCGTGAAGGCACGGCGGTACCGGCGGTCTGGTTCAGCCTTGAGCTGATGTATGGCGTTTTTGCCCTCAAGCACGGGCCGGAAACCTGGGCGAACTTTGTCGGTTTCCTGCAAAACCCCATCATTGTAATTCTGAACCTGATCGTGCTCGCGGCAGCGCTGCTTCATACCAAAACCTGGTTTGAACTGGCGCCAAAAGCGGCAAACATCATCGTAAAAGGCGAGAAAATGGGGCCAGAGCCGGTGATTAAAGGGCTATGGGGAGTGACGATCCTGGTCACTGTGGTCATTCTGTTTGTCGCACTGTTCTGGTAAGGAGACGACTGTGATTAATCCAAATCCAAAACGTTCAGACGAGCCGGTCTTCTGGGGCCTGTTTGGCGCAGGCGGCATGTGGAGCGCCATCATCGCGCCGGTGATCATTCTGCTGGTCGGGATTATGCTGCCGCTGGGGTTATTCCCGGGCGATGCGCTGAGCTACGAACGCGTGCTGGCGTTTGCGAGCAGCTTTATTGGTCGGGTATTCATCTTCCTGATGATCGTCCTGCCGCTGTGGTGTGGCCTGCACCGTATTCACCATGCGATGCATGACCTGAAAATCCATGTACCGAGCGGTAAATGGGTATTCTACGGTCTGGCGGCCATCCTGACCGTGGTGACGCTGATTGCCGTGGTCACTATCTGATACATCTGGCCCGCCCTCCGGCGGGCCTTTTATTTCTGCATTTTTCCCACCAGCCATTGAGCAAACTCATGCATTGCGGGGGTTTCAGCCCTCGACTGTAATCGCGTGAGCCAGTAACTCCCCAGGTCAATCCGGGTGGCAAACGGCTGCACGATACGCTCGCTATTGAGCAGATGGGTAAACATATCCACAGGTGCTATGGCGATGCCCACACCTGCCTGCGCGGCTTCCAGCATGGTCACGGACGAATCAAAGACCATCACCCGATGCGTGGGTGACGGGGGATGTTCACCTGCCGCCTGCATCCACGCCGACCATTCGTCGCGTCGGTAGGAGCGCAGCAGGGTAAACTTCAGAATGTCGGCCGGAGACTGGAGCCCGAGAGCAATATCGGGTGAGCAAAGCGGGGACAGCGGTGCAGAACACAGGAACTGCGCTTCAGTGCCGTGCCACGCCCCGCCACCGTAGCGAATCGTATAATCCAGCCCTTCCGCCGCGGGATCGACGCGGTTGTTATGGGTCGAAAGATGAAGATCGATATGCGGATAGCAGCGACGAAAGTCCGCGAGCTGCGAGAATAAAACACCGGTAGCAAAGGTGCCGACCACACCCACTTTTAGCTTCTCCTGGGCGCGATGACTGGCAAAGCGATCCAGCATTCCGGCGATCCGATCGAATGAATCATTCAACACCGGCAGCAAGTTTTCACCTTCCGTGGTCAGCATCAGCCCGCGCGAAACGCGGACAAACAGCTGACAATTCAGATGCTGCTCAAGCGCTTTAACGTGCTGGCTGATAGCAGAGTGGGTCACGTTCAGCTCTATCGCGGCATGCGTAAAACTGAGGTGTCTGGCGGCAGCTTCGAAAGCGCGAAGCGAATTAAGCGGGAGATAGCTGCGGGTCATCATTACATCCGTTAGAAAAATTAACAGCTAATGCTAAATTTAACCGTTTGTCAGCCACAGTCAAATCCAACAGACTACTGAGGTCTGACGGGCCCGGACACTCCCTTGAACCGCTATTACGGAAGATAACTGATGAAGACAAAATCCCTTTGCTGTGCCCTGCTGCTCAGCACCTCCTGCTCTGTTCTCGCCGCGCCGATGTCAGAGAAACAGCTGTCTGACGTGGTGGAACGTACCGTTACCCCCCTGATGAAAGCGCAAGCCATTCCGGGCATGGCGGTAGCGGTGATTTATCAGGGTCAGCCGCACTACTTTACCTTCGGAAAGGCCGATGTTGCTGCGAACAAACCTGTCACCCCGCAAACCCTGTTTGAGCTGGGCTCTATAAGTAAAACCTTCACCGGCGTATTAGGTGGCGATGCGATTGCGCGCGGAGAAATATCGCTGGGCGACCCCGTGACAAAGTACTGGCCCGAGCTAACAGGCAAGCAGTGGCAGGGTATTCGCATGTTGGATCTGGCGACCTACACCGCGGGTGGCCTGCCGCTACAGGTGCCGGATGAGGTCACGGATAACGCCTCCCTGCTGCGTTTCTATCAACACTGGCAACCGCAGTGGAAACCAGGCACAACGCGTCTTTATGCGAACGCCAGCATCGGGCTTTTTGGCGCCCTCGCGGTTAAACCCTCCGGTATGAGCTTTGAACAGGCCATGACGAAGCGGGTCTTCAAGCCACTCAAACTGGACCATACATGGATTAACGTTCCGAAAGAAGAAGAGGCGCATTACGCCTGGGGATACCGTGACGGTAAAGCAACCCACGTTTCACCGGGAATGCTGGATGCCGAAGCGTATGGTGTCAAAACCAACATCCAGGATATGGCGAGCTGGCTGAAGGCCAACATGAACCCTGACGCCCTTCCGGATTCAACGTTGAAACAGGGTATTGCCCTGGCACAGTCTCGCTACTGGCGCGTGGGTGCCATGTATCAGGGTCTGGGCTGGGAGATGCTCAACTGGCCGGTAGAAGCCAAAACCGTCGTGGAGGGCAGCGATAACAAGGTGGCTCTTGCACCGTTACCGGTGGCAGAAGTGAACCCTCCAGCTCCGCCAGTAAAAGCATCATGGGTACATAAAACAGGCTCGACGGGTGGATTTGGCAGCTATGTCGCATTTATTCCTGAGAAGGAACTCGGCATTGTTATGCTGGCGAACAAGAGCTACCCGAACCCGGCGCGCGTGGAAGCGGCATTCCGTATTCTGAGCGCTCTGCAGTAAAACCTTGCCGGGTGGTGCTGATGCCCACCCGGCCTGCAAAATTCCCGCTTTTTCCTTGCTGTCATCTACACTTAACAAAAAACAGTAAGGAAACTCCTATGCGCATTCTGCCTGTTATCGCCGCGGTGACAGCCGCGTTTTTAGTGGTTGCCTGCAGTTCCCCTACCCCACCTCCTGGTGTCACTGTCGTCACGCCTTTTGACGCACAACGCTTTCTCGGAACATGGTATGAAATCGCCCGCCTCGACCATCGGTTCGAACAGGGTTTAGAGAAGGTGACTGCACATTACAGCACGATGGAGGATGGGGGTATTCAGGTTATCAACCGGGGCTATAACCCCGATCGGCAGATGTGGCAGCAGTCTGTCGGGAAAGCATACTTCACCGGCGACCCGCGACGGGCCGCGCTCAAAGTCTCTTTCATTGGCCCCTTCTATGGCGGCTATAACGTGATAGCGCTCGACAGAGAGTACCGTAACGCACTGGTCTGCGGGCCGGATCGCAACTATCTGTGGATACTTTCCCGCACGCCAACCATTTCGTCGGAGATGAAACAGCAGATGCTGGATGTCGCGACCCGGCAAGGGTTTGATGTGTCGAAACTCATCTGGGTTAAACAGCCCCACTAATGGGTGCTGAGCTTCAGTCCAATGATACCGGCCACAATCAGGGCGAGGCTGGCGATACGCGCCAGGCTCGCTGACTCACCCAGCAACAGAATGCCGGTAATTGCAGCCCCCACGGCACCAATCCCCGTCCAGACAGCATAGGCTGTTCCCACGGGCAGGGAACGCATCGCCCATGAGAGCAGAACAATACTCACAATCATCGCAGAAACGGTAATGACGCTGGGCGTCAGGCGGGTAAAACCGTGGGTGTACTTAAGACCAATCGCCCATACCACTTCGAGCAGGCCGGCAATAAAAAGAATAATCCAGGACATCTCAGGCTCCTTAACTTAAATAAGTTGGGGCCGTCCCCGATGAAGAAAGCGCTTACGGGTCGTCCCGCAAGGCAGATAACGCCTCATATTTTGGTTAACGTGCGATTTTTTTCAATCATTTTCTGCTGACCCCCTTAAGGCCAGAAATAGCCGCAGTAAGGCGCGCAGTTCAGGCATTTATTACTCATCGGACTTCTCTATGATGATGTGCTTTCTGATGGCAGGAAGCCAAACCACTAGCCGACTGCGAATAAAATATGTTCAAAATACTTTTGATTGACCGTTGTCACTTTACCCGCGCGGGGTTTGAAGCATGGCTCAATCATTCCGGTTTATTCCCGGGACATTACGTTGTGACCGGGCTGAACAATCTTTTCCTCGCCAGAGAGCATATTCTGCAATGGAAACCCTCACTGGTTATCGCTGACCTGCATGGTTTCAGGCAGGATACTCCCCATTTTCAGCAATTCTCTTCCTTACTGAATGCCAGCGAAAAACTCCCCTTTATTATGTTGCAATCGGGAGAGGACAGAGACATGACGGCCTGGCTGGAGAACTTCCCGGTCTGGTCTTCACTCACGAAAAATGCCCGTCTTGAGGAACTCGCCACGGTTATTAATGACGCGTTAATTTCGGGCTCAGACACGCACAGACCAACAGTGGCCACGCCGTTGCTGACCCGCCAGGAGGAGAAAGTGCTGACAATGTGGATGGACGGCGCAAGCAATCAAAAAATTGCCGCTCACCTGAGTATCAATGGGAAAACGGTATATACCTACAAGCGAAATATCCGCATGAAGCTGCATATGGACACGCGCTTTTCCCCGTTTTTATCTCCGCAGGGTACAGAAAACTGACGGTACGAAACCCTTCTGGTTCCGTACCGTTAATTAATTACTGCTGTGCTTTTGTTGCCGCACCCGAGATTGCACTACCACCTTCAGAAATATCCTGACCAACGCCACGCGTGGTATTACAGGCAGTTAATACTGAAGAAAGTACCAGGACTGAAAAGATCGCTGCAATTGTCTTCTTAACCATAATATCTTCCTTTTATAGCCAAAGTTGTTTTGTGTATTGCAACTTAAGAATAGACAAGATCCCGCCGATTGACGGACAAGGAAGCATTTTTCGGAAAATTAGACGAGCTTAGCTGGCCGCGTGAGAAATGATATGCCCAAGATCCTGGATATCTTCCCCCATGCCGCGCGTGGTGTTACAGCCAGAAAGCAATGCACTGGAGAGCGCTAACAGAAGCAGAATTTTAACGGTACGTTTCATCATCCCTGCCTGCAAAAATCAGGCGCAGCGGGCGCTGCGCCCTGACTATTACTTCACGCGTGATACGTATTCGCCGGAGCGGGTATCCACTTTGATCACTTCGCCAGTCTGTACGAACAGTGGCACTTTAACCACAGCACCGGTAGACAGCGTCGCTGGTTTACCGCCAGTACCGGCAGTGTCACCTTTCAGACCTGGATCGGTTTCAACGATTTCCAGCTCAACAAAGTTTGGTGGAGTAACAGCGATAGGCTGACCGTTCCACAGGGTCACGATGCACTCAGCCTGATCCAGCAGCCATTTTTCGCTATCGCCAATCGCTTTCGCGTCAGCAGACAGCTGCTCGAAGGTTTCGTTGTTCATGAAGTGCCAGAACTCACCGTCGTTGTACAGGTAAGTCAGGTTCATATCCACAACATCTGCGCCTTCAGCGGAGTCGGTAGACTTGAAAGTTTTCTCAACGCGGGTACCGGTCAGCAGGCGGCGCAGCTTAACGCGTGCGAATGCCTGGCCTTTACCTGGTTTAACGAATTCGCTGGCTTCAACCGCGTACGGTTCGCCGTCCATCATGATTTTAAGACCAGCACGAAAATCGTTGCTATAGTACGTTGCCATAAGGCCCTCTAAATTTGTTAACTGGTAGCTAAGCCACAAAATGGCGCATATTGTAACCCTAAACACCCCGTCCAGAGAAGATTGGTTATCGCAACTTGCCGATGTAATCACCAGTCCTGATGAATTGCTGCGTCTTTTAGACCTCGATCAGCACCCAGAGTTGCTTGCGGGCCGCGAGGCAAAGCGCCTTTTCGCCCTGCGCGTTCCACGCGCGTTTGTTGCGCGCATGGAGAAAGGCAATCCTGACGATCCGCTTTTAAAACAAATCATTACCTTGCAGGATGAGTTTATTACTGCACCAGGGTACAGCACCGATCCCCTGGAAGAGCAGAACAGTGTGGTACCGGGTTTACTGCATAAGTATCTCAACCGCGCCCTGCTGCTGGTCAAAGGCGGCTGCGCGGTAAATTGCCGTTATTGCTTCCGTCGGCACTTCCCTTACTCCGAAAACCAGGGAAATAAGCGCAACTGGCAGGTCGCGCTGGACTATATCGCCGCCCATTCAGAGCTGGATGAGATTATTTTTTCCGGCGGTGACCCGCTGATGGCAAAAGATCATGAGCTGGACTGGCTATTAACCCAGCTTGAGGCCATCCCGCACATCAAACGTCTGCGTATTCACAGCCGTTTACCGATTGTCATTCCGGCACGCATTACTGACGGACTGGTGTCGCGCCTGGCGCAATCCCGCTTGCAGGTGCTGTTGGTGAACCATATTAACCACGCGAATGAAATTGACGATGCATTTCGCGCGGCGATGGCGCGCCTGCGTAAAGTGGGGGTCACGCTACTAAACCAGAGCGTGCTGCTGCGTGGGGTAAATGATAGCACCCGCGTGCTGGCCGACCTCAGCAACGCCCTGTTTGATGCGGGTGTCTTGCCCTATTACCTGCATGTGCTGGACCGCGTGCAGGGTGCGGCGCACTTCATGGTGACCGATGAAGAAGCCCGACAGATTATGCGCGAGCTGTTAACGCTGGTTTCAGGTTATATGGTACCCAAGCTGGCGCGCGAAATTGGCGGAGAGCCAAGTAAGACGCCGCTGGATTTGCAGCTGCGGCAGCACTAAAAGGCAGGTGGCGCTACGCTTACCTGCCCTACAGGGTCCGGGCGCAGCGCCATCACCGCGTTAACTCAGTTCGGGCACTTGTAGACCTGGCCGCTCATCTGGCTGGCGGTTGGCACGAAGCTGGAGAGCATTCCCTGCGTTGGGCTACTCACGCCGTAAATCACATTGCCGCCCATCGCCGCGGCCTGGTTACGCAGGGCATTCGCCGCACCGCGCATAGAGCCGCCCTCTTCACCATGCTGTCCCGACATCCAGTTGCTTTGCTCGCCCGTGGCCGTGCCTAACAGCTGGCATTCGCTACCCGGCTTATCTTCCACAAAGCGAACACCCTGGCCCGCCGCCGACAGCTCATTGCTGGAGCTACAACCCGCCAGCAGCAATGCTGCCCCTACAATCCCTGCACAGACTTTTACGCGCATGTTATTCCTCGTTTTCAATAAGCTGGACAGTAGTTGTCCGTGTCTAAATCTTATACCTAAAAGATGACCAAAAGAAAAATGCCGAGCATTTCTGCGAGCCAGATTCCGCCAGGCACTCCTCCGACATCTTAAATGAATTCTGATAATAGCCTTTGGGATATCGTGTTTTAGCCCTCGATCGTATGTAGTGGTGCGACGTACAACTTTTGTACGCAATGAAAAAGGGGGTTTCATGAGTGCATCATCCTCAGGAGAGGAAAAAGTGACATGGGTAGGCTATCTGGCGTTTGTACTCACCATCGTATTTTTCTCCGGTTTTTTCGCCAAAAGTACTGAATGGTGGCGCGTGCTGGACTTTACCGTCTTAAACGGTAGCTTTGGACCGGTCAACGGCGCCCTGACGTTTCGCGGCACGGGCGGAACGGGGGCGAAAGACGGGTTTTTATTTGCCCTTGAACTGGTGCCCTCGGTCATTTTATCGCTCGGGATCATTGCCGTCACCGAAGGCCTGGGCGGACTGCGTGCCGCACAACAGCTGATGACGCCTATTTTGCGTCCGCTGCTTGGCGTGCCGGGGATCTGCTCTCTGGCCCTTATCGCCAACCTGCAAAACACCGATGCGGCGGCAGGTATGACCAAAGAGCTGACCGACGACGGAGCAATTACCGACCATGAACGCGCCATTTTCGCTACCTTCCAGACCAGCGGAAGCGCCATTATTACCAACTATTTTTCTTCCGGCGCCGCGCTTTTCACGTTTATTACCGTCCCGGTGATCGCGCCGCTGGCCGTCATTCTGGTATTCAAATTTGTTGGCGCTAACTTCCTGCGACTGTGGATCGCCCGTATGGAAGATCATCGTATTCAGGAGGAAAAAAATGATCGCCCAGCCGCGTAAAAATATCATGGACATGTTTATTGATGGTGCCCGCCGCGGCTTTACCATCGCGACCACCAGCCTGCTGCCAAACGTGGTCATGGCATTTGTCATTATTCAGGCGCTGAAGGTGACGGGCCTGCTGGATATCGTGGGCAATGTTTGCGAGCCCGTCATGGCGCTCTGGGGGCTTCCGGGCGCGGCGGCAACGGTCCTTCTGGCCTCGGTGATGAGTATGGGCGGCGGCGTGGGGGTCTGCGCCAGTCTGGTCGCCGCCGGCTCACTCAACGGTCACGATGCCACCATCCTGCTGCCCGCCATCTATTTGATGGGCAATCCGGTGCAAAATACCGGCCGCTGCCTGGGTACCGCAGGCGTGAATCCGAAATATTACTCGCACATTATTACGGTTTGCGTCATTAACGCCCTGCTCTCAATGTGGGTGATGCAGCTACTCTTCTGAGGAGATAAAAATGGATTTTTCAGTGCTGGAACCCCATCTTTTCCGCAACGCACATCTCTACGCCCCGGAGGATCGGGGACATTGCGATCTGCTGATCGCTGGGGGAAAAATTGTTGCGATCGAAAAAGCGGGGCATGCAACAACGCGGATGGCGTGTCCTGAAACCGATCTCGCCGGAGCGGTGATTTGCCCGGGATTTATCGATCAGCACGTGCATCTCATCGGTGGCGGCGGTGAAGCGGGGCCCCACACCCGCACGCCGGAGGTGCGGCTGTCTGCGCTGGTAGCAGCAGGTATCACCTCCGTGGTTGGCCTGCTGGGCACCGACGGCGTCACCCGACACCCTGAATCACTGCTGGCAAAAACACGAGCGCTTGAGCATGAAGGGATCAGCGCGTGGATGCTGACGGGCGCGTACGGACTGCCTTCTCCGACGATTACCGGCAGTATTGAAAAAGATGTGGCGCTGATCGACAAAATCATTGGTGTGAAATGCGCGATTTCCGATCATCGCTCTTCCGCGCCAGCGGACGATCGGCTCGCCAGTATGGCCGCCCAGTCACGCGTCGGCGGGCTATTGGGTGCCAAAGCGGGTATCTCCGTTTTTCACCTCGGCAACAGCCCGAAGCTGCTGGAGCCGCTCCTTAACATTCTGAATAACGCTGACGTTCCCCGCACGAAGCTGCTGCCAACCCACGTTAACCGCGGTGAGGCGCTCTTCCTCGCCGCGCTAAACTATGCTCGCGAAGGGGGTTATATCGATATCACCACCAGCATCAGCGAACCCATTGATGCCGCCACCGCCATTGCGACAGCCCGCGAAGCGCAGGTGCCGTTTAACCGTCTCACGCTCAGCTCGGACGGTAACGGTAGCCAACCGAATTTTGACGCAAATGGCAATCTGGTAGGTATTGGCGTGGCAGGATTCGAATCCCTTCCGGAAACCCTACAGCAGTTGGTCAGCCGCTATCACCTGCCGCTGGAGGAGGCGCTTCTGCCATTTACGCGTAATGTGGCGGAGTTTCTCGGGCTGGAGCATAAAGGACGGATCGCGCCCGGATGCGATGCCGATTTCCTGGTGTTGACGGACGATCTAAAAATCCACGAGGTCTGGGCGAAAGGCCGCCAGATGGTGCGCGAAGGTGTTGTGTGCGTGAAAGGCACCTTTGAGTAGCAGCTGGACAGGCAATAAAAAACCCCGGGCATCGCTGCCCGGGGTTCGTTCTGAGAGGTTCAGAACAACATGATTACATCATGCCGCCCATACCACCCATGCCGCCCATACCAGCAGCACCTAAGTCAGGCGCGTCGCCTTTAGGCATATCAGTAACCATGCACTCGGTGGTGATCATCAGGCCAGCTACAGATGCCGCATACTGCAGAGCAGAACGGGTAACTTTAGTTGGGTCCAGAATACCGAAGTCGATCATGTTGCCGTATTCTTCAGTTGCCGCGTTGTAACCGTAGTTACCTTCGCCCGCTTTCACGTTGTTCGCAACCACAGATGGCTCTTCACCGGCGTTAGAAACGATCTGACGCAGAGGCGCTTCCATTGCGCGCAGCGCAACTTTGATACCCACGTTCTGGTCTTCGTTCTGTGCAGTCAGGCCAGCCAGTTTAGCGGCAACACGCACCAGCGCAACGCCACCACCAGCAACCACGCCTTCTTCTACCGCAGCACGGGTCGCGTGCAGGGCATCGTCAACGCGCGCTTTTTTCTCTTTCATTTCAACTTCGGTCGCAGCACCGACTTTGATAACAGCGACACCACCTGCCAGTTTCGCTACGCGCTCCTGCAGTTTTTCACGGTCGTAATCAGAGGTTGCTTCTTCGATCTGCTTACGGATCTGACCAACACGGCCCTGAATAGCGGCTTCTTCACCCACACCGTCGATGATGGTGGTGGTGTCTTTGTTGATCACAACGCGTTTTGCCTGGCCCAGGTCTTCCAGGGTCGCTTTTTCCAGCTCCATACCGATCTCTTCAGAGATAACGGTACCGCCAGTCAGGGTAGCGATATCCTGCAGCATCGCTTTACGACGATCGCCGAAGCCAGGTGCTTTAACCGCAGCCACTTTCACGATGCCACGCATGGTGTTAACCACCAGGGTCGCCAGCGCTTCGCCTTCAACGTCTTCAGCGATGATAACCAGCGGTTTGCCTGCTTTCGCAACGGCTTCCAGCACTGGCAGCATTTCGCGGATGTTGGAGATTTTCTTGTCAGCCAGCAGGATGAACGGGCTTTCCAGCTCAACAGCGCCAGTCTCTGGCTTGTTGATGAAGTATGGGGACAGGTAGCCGCGGTCGAACTGCATACCTTCAACCACGTCCAGTTCGTCTTCCAGACCGGTACCGTCTTCAACGGTGATAACGCCTTCTTTACCGACTTTGTCCATCGCTTCAGCGATCAGTTTACCTACGGTTTCGTCGGAGTTAGCGGAGATGGTACCTACCTGAGCAATGGCTTTGGAGTCAGAGCACGGTACGGACAGCGCTTTCAGCTCTTCAACAGCGGAAGCGACAGCTTTGTCGATACCACGTTTCAGATCCATTGGGTTCATGCCCGCAGCAACGGCTTTCAGACCTTCAGTGATGATAGCCTGCGCCAGTACGGTCGCGGTGGTGGTACCGTCACCTGCAGCATCGTTCGCTTTAGAGGCAACTTCTTTCACCATCTGCGCACCCATGTTTTCGAACTTGTCTTCCAGTTCGATTTCACGTGCTACAGAAACACCATCTTTGGTGATGGTTGGCGCGCCGAAGGATTTATCCAGCACTACGTTACGGCCTTTCGGGCCCAGGGTCACTTTAACTGCATCGGCCAGTACGTTTACGCCGCGGAGCATTTTTACACGAGCGTCGTTACCGAATTTTACGTCTTTAGCTGCCATGTTCTTATTTCCTCAAATTCTCGTGCGTAAATTACGCTTCAACAATTGCCAGAATGTCGCTCTCGGACATGATCAACACTTCTTCATTGTCGATCTTCTCGGATTTCACGCCGTAGCCATCGTTGAAAATTACGATGTCACCAACTTTAACGTCCAGCGGCTGCACAGTTCCGTTTTCCAGGATGCGGCCCTTACCGACAGCGATGATTTCGCCACGCGTTGATTTGGCTGCAGCAGAACCGGTCAGAACGATGCCGCCAGCAGACTTGGTTTCAACTTCTTTACGTTTGACGATCACACGATCATGTAACGGACGAATACTCATTGATAGCTCTCCTTTGAGAAAGTCATTATCAGTTATGGATGACGCCGGCCCGCATGCGGTTTTCCGACTAGTGCCCTGAGAGATGGGGATAGCTTTTTCCCCCTTCAAGGGGGAGTTGAAAAAAAATTTTGCGAAAGTGTTACCATCCCCTCTCTTTTGGTATTGGCAGGACGATGTCAATGAGTGGACTTAAACAGGAGTTGGGGCTGGCGCAGGGCGTTGGCCTGCTCTCAACCTCCTTGTTAGGTACGGGCGTATTTGCCGTACCCGCACTGGCGGCGCTGGTAGCAGGCAATAACAGCCTGTGGGCGTGGCCGGTGCTGATTGTGCTGGTGTTTCCGATAGCCATTGTGTTTGCCATCCTCGGGCGGCACTTCCCTGACGCAGGCGGTGTGGCGCACTTTGTCGGGCTGGCGTTTGGCCCGCGACTGAAGCGTGTTACCGGCTGGCTGTTTCTCTCGGTGATCCCGGTGGGTCTTCCTGCGGCATTGCATATTGCAACCGGCTTTGGACAGGCGCTGTTTGGCTGGCATAACGAGCAGCTCCTGCTGGCTGAACTGGGTACGCTGGCCATTGTCTGGTGGGTGGGCTCACGCGGCGCCAGCTCAAGTGCAAACCTGCAGACGCTGGTTGCGGTACTGATTGTTGCGCTCGTTGCGGCTGTCTGGTGGGCGGGCGATATCACAATTAAGGACATTCCCTTCCCGGCAGCGACAAACATTGACCATTCACAGCTTTTCGCCGCCCTTGCCGTTATGTTCTGGTGTTTTGTGGGTCTCGAAGCGTTCGCCCATCTGGCCTCTGAATTTAAGCAGCCTGAGCGCGATTTTCCGCGCGCGCTGATGATTGGCCTGCTGCTGGCAGGAACAGTTTACTGGGCCTGCACCGTGCTGGTATTGCACTTCAACGCATTCGGTGCGGATAAAGCGGCTGCCGCGTCACTGCCGGGCATAGTGGTACACCTGTTTGGCGTAAAAGCGCTGTGGGTCGCATGTATGATTGGCTATCTCGCCTGTTTTGCCAGCCTGAATATTTATATCCAGAGCTTTGCCCGTCTGGTGTGGTCGCAGGCGCTTTATAATCCTGAAAGCCGTCTTGCGCAGTTGTCCAAACGTCAACTTCCGGTGAATGCACTGAATACCGTGCTGGGCTGCTGCGTGTTGAGTACGCTGGGTATTTACGTACTGAAAATCAATCTGGATGCCCTGATCGTCTACGCCAACGGCATTTTCATTATGATCTATCTGCTGTGCATGCTGGCGGGCTGTCGTCTGCTGGAAGGCCGTTATAAAGCACTGGCGGTCGTCGGGGGTGTGCTTTGCCTGCTGTTGCTGGCAATGGTGGGATGGAAGAGTGTGTATGCCATCGTCATGCTGGCAGGGCTGTGGCTGTTTTTACCGAAGCGGCAAAATCCGCAGGCCCGGTGAGCGATGCGCCACCGGGCATAAAAATCACCGATCGTCTTTGTGGTCTAAACGGTCGTGCTGTTCATCCTTACGCTGATACTCCCCTTCAAACGTATCGCCCGGGCCCGTACTGAAGCCACCACCCGGCATACGGCTAAAACGCAGATGCGGCAGCAGCTTCATGGTCAGGTGTTTTTGCACTGGCGGCAGAAGCAGCAAAAGGCCGAGGAAGTCGGTAAAGAAGCCAGGCAGAATAAGCAGCAGACCCGCGATAATCAGCGACACGCTTTTGATCATCTCTTCTGCCGGGCTTTCGCCTGCAGCCATCTTCTGCTGCATTATCAGGAAATTTTTGAAACCCTGGTTACGCACCAGCGACATGCCGATGACGGAGGTGAAAATCACCAGAACCAGCGTCAGCAGGACGCCCAGTACATGGGCAACCTGGATAAAAATGGAAATCTCAATGTAAACATAGAGAAAGAAAGCAATAAATGGTATCCAGCGCACTGGCATCTCCTGTAGGGCAGGTGCCGTCAGGCCCCTGTCTGAATGTGTTCGCGACGCGCGTTTGTATGAAATGGTGGCAGTTAGCGAAAATTCAATCGGTTTGCACGGATATTTTTTCTGGAAATATTAAAGCGGTGACACATTTCACAGATTAATAATTATCATGGAATCGGCTCGATAATAAGTGATCCAGCTTACGGCAATTCGCTATCATCAGCATATGATCTCGAGCATCTGGCTGATTGAGGGAATAATCGTCGGTCAGAAAATATTCAAAACCACATATATACTGTGTGTTTAGTACAATCCATCGGCAGCTTGAAAAGAAGGTTCACATGTTAAACAACATTCGTATCGAAGAAGACTTGTTGGGTACCAGGGAAGTTCCAGCGGATGCCTACTATGGTGTTCACACTCTGAGAGCGATTGAAAACTTCTACATCAGCAACAGCAAAATCAGCGACATCCCTGAGTTTGTCCGTGGCATGGTGATGGTGAAGAAAGCCGCAGCGCTGGCTAACAAAGAGCTGCAAACCATTCCTAAAAGCGCGGCAAATGCGATTATCGCTGCCTGCGATGAAGTGCTGAACAACGGCAAATGCATGGACCAGTTCCCGGTTGACGTCTATCAGGGCGGCGCGGGTACCTCCGTCAACATGAATACCAACGAAGTACTGGCAAACATCGGCCTGGAGCTGATGGGTCATCAGAAAGGTGAATACCAGTACCTGAACCCGAACGACCACGTTAACAAATGCCAGTCCACCAACGACGCCTACCCAACCGGCTTCCGTATCGCGGTGTATGCCTCCGTGGTGAAACTGGTGGACGCCATCAACCAACTGGGCGATGGCTTCCAGCGTAAAGCGGTTGAGTTCCAGGATATCCTGAAAATGGGTCGTACCCAGTTACAGGACGCAGTGCCAATGACGCTGGGCCAGGAATTCCACGCATTTAACGTGCTGCTGAATGAAGAGACCAAAAACCTGCTGCGCACCTCTGAGCTGCTGCTGGAAGTGAACCTGGGCGCAACCGCCATCGGTACGCGTCTGAACACCCCGGATGGCTATCAGCAGCTGGCGGTTCAGAAGCTGGCTGAAGTGTCCAACCTGCCGGTCGTGCCTGCGGAAGACCTGATTGAAGCCACCTCCGACTGCGGCGCGTACGTGATGGTACACAGCGCACTGAAACGTCTGGCGGTGAAACTGTCCAAAATCTGTAATGACCTGCGCCTGCTCTCTTCCGGCCCGCGCGCTGGCCTGAACGAAATCAACCTGCCAGAGCTGCAGGCGGGTTCGTCCATCATGCCAGCTAAGGTGAACCCGGTCGTGCCAGAAGTGGTGAACCAGGTTTGCTTCAAAGTCATCGGTAACGACACTACCGTGACGATGGCCTCCGAGGCCGGTCAGCTGCAGCTGAACGTAATGGAGCCCGTGATTGGCCAGGCGATGTTCGAATCTATCCACATCCTGACTAACGCCTGCTACAACCTGCTGGAAAAATGCATTAACGGCATTACCGCAAATAAAGAAGTGTGTGAAGGCTACGTTTACAACTCTATCGGGATCGTCACCTACCTCAACCCGTTCATCGGTCACCATAACGGTGACATCGTCGGTAAGATTTGTGCCGAAACCGGTAAGAGCGTGCGTGAAGTGGTGCTGGAGCGCGGACTGTTGACCGAGGCTGAGCTGGACGATATCTTCTCCGCCCAGAACCTGATGCACCCGGCATATAAAGCGAAACGATATACCGATGAAAGCGAACAGTAACCGTTCAGGCTAGGCTTTTAAAGGCACGTCACTTGTGACGTGCCTTTTTTCTTTTTAGGCGTTACCAAAATACAACAATTCAATATCAACTTGTTAATAAGCAAGGCAGGTCCTTATGTTTGGAGCAGAACTCGTCATCGTCTTGTTGGCGATTTATTTGGGAGCAAGACTCGGGGGTATCGGCATCGGTTTTGCCGGCGGTCTCGGGGTGCTCGTTCTTACCCTTATCTTTCAGATTAAACCCGGCGCAATCCCCTTTGACGTTATCGAAATCATCATGGCAGTTATTGCCGCTATCGCCGCTATGCAGGTGGCAGGCGGTATGGACTACCTGGTGAGTCTGGCGGAGCGTATGCTGCGCCGCCATCCTAAATACATTACCTTCCTTGCCCCGCTGGTCACCTGGTTTATGACCATTCTCGCGGGAACTGGCCACACGGCGTTCTCCACGCTGCCGGTGATTACCGAAGTGGCAAAAGAACAGGGGATTCGCCCGTCTCGTCCCCTCTCTATTGCCGTCGTTGCGTCTCAGATTGCCATCACCGCGTCGCCGATCTCTGCCGCCGTGGTCTTCTTCGCCGGTATCCTTGAGCCGATGGGCGTGAGCTACCTGACGCTGCTGGCGATCTGTATTCCGGTGACGCTGATTGCGGTCATGATTACTGCCGTGCTGTGTAACTTCCTCGGTGCCGAACTGAAAGACGATCCGGTTTACCAGGAGCGTCTGGCAAAAGGTGAAGTGAGACTGCGCGGTAGCCAGGTCTTCGAACTGAAGCCGCACGCAAAGCGCTCCGTACTGCTGTTCCTGATTGGTATCGTCGCAGTGATGTTCTACGCAACCGCCATCAGTGACACCGTGGGGCTGATTCAGAACCCGGTTCTGCCGCGTAACGAAGCGATTGTGGTGTTCATGCTGACTATCGCGACGCTGATTAGCATCACCTGTAAAATCGACACCAGCGAAGTGCTGAACGCCAGTACCTTTAAATCCGGTATGAGTGCCTGCGTGTGTGTACTGGGTGTGGCATGGCTCGGCGATACTTTCGTGAAGGCGCATATCAGCGATATCCAGACCGTAGCCGGCGACCTGCTGCACAACTACCCGTGGCTGCTGGCGGTCGTGCTGTTCTTTGCTGCGACCCTGCTTTACTCCCAGGCAGCAACCACCAAAGCGCTGATGCCTGCGGCACTCATGTTAGGCGTAACGCCGCTGACGGCGATTGCCTCTTTCGCAGCCGTTTCCGCACTGTTCGTTCTGCCAACCTACCCAACCCTGCTGGCAGCGGTTGAAATGGATGACACTGGCTCTACCCGTATCGGTAAATACGTGTTTAACCACGCGTTTCTGATCCCGGGCGTGGTAGCAATTACGCTTTGCGTCATCCTCGGCTTTATCATCGGTGGCATTGTGCTGTAAACCTTCAGCCGTTGTAAAAATAGTTAAAATCGGGCCGCACTGCGGCCCGATTCATTAATGACCAATCGTCTTGCGTGATATAGTGAAGACTTTCGTGATGAGGAGGTCGACTTGTGAACACGCCTGATGCCGTTGTCGTACTGTGTACCGCCCCTGATGAAGCCTCTGCCCAGGATCTCGCCGCCAAAGTGCTGGCCGAAAAATGGGCAGCCTGCGTAACGCTTCTCCCCGGCGCAACCTCCCTTTATTACTGGGAAGGCAAGCTGGAGCAGGAGTACGAAGTCCAGATGTTGCTTAAAACCAACCGGGCGAACCAGCAGGCGCTCCTCGACTGCCTCAAGTCTCATCATCCTTACCAAACTCCAGAGCTGCTGGTGCTGCCAGTGCTCCATGGCGATAACGACTATCTCACATGGCTCAACGCTTCCTTACGCTGATCCTGCTGCTGTGCAGCACATCAGTATTTGCCGGGTTGTTTGACGCACCCGGCCGTTCAAACTTTATTCCTGCCGACCAGGCGTTTGTTTTCGATTTTCAGCAGAACCAGCACGATCTCAATCTGACCTGGCAGGTGAAAGAGGGTTACTACCTTTACCGCAAACAGGTCAGCATCACGTCCGCAAAGGCTAACGTCGGCGCATTGCAGATGCCCGCGGGCGAGTGGCACGAGGACGAGTTCTACGGTAAGAGTGAAATCTATCGTCAGCGCTTAAACGTACCCGTCACGGTGAATCAGGCGGATAAAGGCGCCACGCTGACGGTGACGTATCAGGGCTGTGCCGACGCGGGCTTCTGCTATCCTCCTGAAACGAAGGTCGTTCCGCTTACTGAAGTTAAAGCGGCTGCCTCCCCTCTCCCCTCGTGGGAGAGGGCCAGGGTGAAGGGAGAAGGCGAAGCCACTTCAGATCTTCCCTTCTCAGCGTTTTGGGCGCTACTGATTGGTATTGGCATTGCCTTTACGCCGTGTGTACTGCCCATGTACCCGCTGATCTCCGGGATTGTGCTAGGCGGTAAGCAACGGCTTTCCACCGCCCGGGCGCTGCTGCTGGCTTTTATTTATGTCCAGGGCATGGCATTAACCTACACGGCGCTCGGCCTCGTGGTCGCCGCCGCTGGATTGCAATTCCAGGCAGCGCTTCAGCATCCTTACGTGCTTATTGGTCTGTCAGTTGTCTTTATTCTTTTGGCGCTGTCGATGTTTGGCCTGTTCACTCTGCAACTGCCCTCTTCGCTGCAAACCCGCTTAACGCTGATGAGTAATCGTCAGCAGGGAGGATCTGCAGGCGGCGTGTTCGCAATGGGTGCAATTGCCGGGCTAATCTGTTCACCCTGCACCACTGCGCCGCTCAGCGCCATCCTGCTGTACATCGCCCAGAGCGGCAATATGTGGCTCGGTGGCGGAACGCTGTATCTTTATGCGCTGGGGATGGGTCTGCCGCTCATTCTTGTGACGGTCTTTGGTAATCGTCTGCTGCCGAAAAGCGGACCGTGGATGGAGACGGTGAAAACCGCGTTTGGTTTTGTCATTCTGGCGCTACCGGTGTTCCTGCTGGAGCGCATCATCGGAGACGAGTGGGGAAGGCGTCTGTGGGCGATGCTTGGCGTCGCATTCTTCTCCTGGGCATTTATCGTCAGCCTGGGGGCGAAAAAGCCATGGATGCGCCTTGTGCAAATCCTGCTGCTGGCGGCTGCACTGGTCAGCGTGCGTCCGCTGCAGGACTGGGCATTTGGCACGCCGGTGGGTCAGACGCAGGCGCATCTGGACTTCACCCGCATTAACAATGTCGATGAGCTCAATAGCGCCCTGGCTCAGGCAAAAGGTAAACCGGTGATGCTCGATCTCTATGCTGACTGGTGTGTTGCCTGCAAAGAGTTTGAAAAATACACCTTTAGCGATCCTCAGGTACAAAGCGCCCTGAAAGAGACGGTGTTGCTTCAGGCAAACGTCACGGCCAACAATGAGCAGGATAAGACTCTGCTTAAGCACCTTAACGTACTCGGGCTGCCAACCATTTTATTCTTCAATGAACAAGGGGAAGAGCAGCCAGAACAGCGTGTAACCGGGTTTATGGATTCAACGGCATTCAGCGCGCATTTGCGCAATCGCCAACCGTAAACAACACTTTAGACGGGACATACCGTTGGGAATAGCGGAGGAGATAACCGTGCAACGTGAAGACGTACTGGGACAAGCCCTGCAATTACTTGAGATTCAAGGGATCGCCAGCACCACGCTTGAGATGGTAGCCGACCGTATCGATTACCCTCTGGATGAGTTAACGCGCTTCTGGCCGGATAAAGAGGCCCTGCTTTATGATGCGCTGCGCTACCTTAGCCAGCAGGTGGATATCTGGCGCAGACAGCTGATGCTTAATGAAGAACTGACGGCTGAGCAAAAGCTGTTGGCTCGCTACACCGCCCTGACTGAATGTGTCAGTAACAATCGTTATCCGGGCTGCCTGTTTATTGCCGCCTGTACATTTTATCCCGATCCCGGGCATCCAATACATCAGCTGGCGGATCAGCAAAAGCGTGCGGCGCATGACTTCACTCACGAGCTACTGACAACGCTTGAAGTGGATGACCCGGCAATGGTCGCTAAGCAAATGGAGCTGGTACTGGAGGGTTGTCTGAGCCGCATGCTGGTGAATCGTAGCCAGGCCGATGTGGATACGGCGCACCGCCTGGCGGAAGATATTCTTCGCTTTGCTCAGTGTCGTATGGGCGGGGCGTTGACGTAAGCGAATCAGCGAAATTTGGTCTTTTCGGCGCGTAAACCGCCAGATTGCCGTAAAGTTAAGCAATTGAACAGCTTTCCCCGAAATAATGTTGACGATAAGGCGCGATTGCGGTTTAATGCGCTCCGTTGCCCGGATAGCTCAGTCGGTAGAGCAGGGGATTGAAAATCCCCGTGTCCTTGGTTCGATTCCGAGTCCGGGCACCACTATTTAAAGAACCCAGCCTATGGCTGGGTTTTTGCTTTTCTGCGTTTATAAATCCCTTCTTTTATATTCTTGCTTCTCTTTCCGGTGAGATCGTGCAATCTGCTTTGCCGGATGGCGGCTTTGCCTTATCCGTCCTACGGGAAAATTTCAAGGAGAGGAATAAAACCCAAAGCAAAAAACCCCGCACCTTACGGTACGGGGTTCTTCTATTTGATGCCTGGCAGTTCCCTACTCTCACATGGGGAGACCCCACACTACCATCGGCGCTACGGCGTTTCACTTCTGAGTTCGGCATGGGGTCAGGTGGGACCACCGCGCTAAAGCCGCCAGGCAAATTCTGTTATCTGTATCAGGCTGAAAATCGTCTCTCTCACGCCAAAACAGCTTCGGCGTTGTAAGGTTAAGCCTCACGGTTCATTAGTATCGGTTAGCTCAACGCATCGCTGCGCTTACACACCCGACCTATCAACGTCGTCGTCTTCAACGTTCCTTCAGGAGACTTATAGTCTCAGGGAGAACTCATCTCGGGGCAAGTTTCGTGCTTAGATGCTTTCAGCACTTATCTCTTCCGCATTTAGCTACCGGGCAGTGCCATTGGCATGACAACCCGAACACCAGTGATGCGTCCACTCCGGTCCTCTCGTACTAGGAGCAGCCCCCCTCAATTCTCCAGCGCCCACGGCAGATAGGGACCGAACTGTCTCACGACGTTCTAAACCCAGCTCGCGTACCACTTTAAATGGCGAACAGCCATACCCTTGGGACCTACTTCAGCCCCAGGATGTGATGAGCCGACATCGAGGTGCCAAACACCGCCGTCGATATGAACTCTTGGGCGGTATCAGCCTGTTATCCCCGGAGTACCTTTTATCCGTTGAGCGATGGCCCTTCCATTCAGAACCACCGGATCACTATGACCTGCTTTCGCACCTGCTCGAGCCGTCACTCTCGCAGTCAAGCTAGCTTATGCCATTGCACTAACCTCCTGATGTCCGACCAGGATTAGCTAACCTTCGTGCTCCTCCGTTACTCTTTGGGAGGAGACCGCCCCAGTCAAACTACCCACCAGACACTGTCCGCAACCCGGATTACGGGTCTACGTTAGAACACCAGCCATTAAAGGGTGGTATTTCAAGGTCGGCTCCACGCAGACTGGCGTCCACGCTTCAAAGCCTCCCACCTATCCTACACATCAAGGACCAGTGTTCAGTGTCAAGCTATAGTAAAGGTTCACGGGGTCTTTCCGTCTTGCCGCGGGTACACTGCATCTTCACAGCGAGTTCAATTTCACTGAGTCTCGGGTGGAGACAGCCTGGCCATCATTACGCCATTCGTGCAGGTCGGAACTTACCCGACAAGGAATTTCGCTACCTTAGGACCGTTATAGTTACGGCCGCCGTTTACCGGGGCTTCGATCAAGAGCTTCGCGTTGCCGCTAACCCCATCAATTAACCTTCCGGCACCGGGCAGGCGTCACACCGTATACGTCCACTTTCGTGTTTGCACAGTGCTGTGTTTTTAATAAACAGTTGCAGCCAGCTGGTATCTTCGACTGATTTCAGCTCCACCCGCAGGGGCTTCACCTACATATCAGCGTGCCTTCTCCCGAAGTTACGGCACCATTTTGCCTAGTTCCTTCACCCGAGTTCTCTCAAGCGCCTTGGTATTCTCTACCTGACCACCTGTGTCGGTTTGGGGTACGATTTCGTGTTACCTGATGCTTAGAGGCTTTTCCTGGAAGCAGGGCATTTGTTACTTCAGCACCGTAGTGCCTCGTCATCACACCTCAGCGTTAATAAGGTACCGGATTTACCTGGAACCTCCGCCTACATGCTTAAACCGGGACAACCGTCGCCCGGCTAACATAGCCTTCTCCGTCCCCCCTTCGCAGTAACACCAAGTACAGGAATATTAACCTGTTTCCCATCGACTACGCCTTTCGGCCTCGCCTTAGGGGTCGACTCACCCTGCCCCGATTAACGTTGGACAGGAACCCTTGGTCTTCCGGCGAGCGGGCTTTTCACCCGCTTTATCGTTACTTATGTCAGCATTCGCACTTCTGATACCTCCAGCAACCCTCACAGGCCACCTTCAACGGCTTACAGAACGCTCCCCTACCCAACAACACATAGTGTCGCTGCCGCAGCTTCGGTGCATGGTTTAGCCCCGTTACATCTTCCGCGCAGGCCGACTCGACCAGTGAGCTATTACGCTTTCTTTAAATGATGGCTGCTTCTAAGCCAACATCCTGGCTGTCTGTGCCTTCCCACATCGTTTCCCACTTAACCATGACTTTGGGACCTTAGCTGGCGGTCTGGGTTGTTTCCCTCTTCACGACGGACGTTAGCACCCGCCGTGTGTCTCCCGTGATAACATTCTTCGGTATTCGTAGTTTGCATCGGGTTGGTAAGCCGGGATGGCCCCCTAGCCGAAACAGTGCTCTACCCCCGAAGATGAGTTCACGAGGCGCTACCTAAATAGCTTTCGGGGAGAACCAGCTATCTCCCGGTTTGATTGGCCTTTCACCCCCAGCCACAGGTCATCCGCTAATTTTTCAACATTAGTCGGTTCGGTCCTCCAGTTAGTGTTACCCAACCTTCAACCTGCCCATGGCTAGATCACCGGGTTTCGGGTCTATACCCTGCAACTTAACGCCCAGTTAAGACTCGGTTTCCCTTCGGCTCCCCTATACGGTTAACCTTGCTACAGAATATAAGTCGCTGACCCATTATACAAAAGGTACGCAGTCACCTAACAAGTAGGCTCCCACTGCTTGTACGTACACGGTTTCAGGTTCTTTTTCACTCCCCTCGCCGGGGTTCTTTTCGCCTTTCCCTCACGGTACTGGTTCACTATCGGTCAGTCAGGAGTATTTAGCCTTGGAGGATGGTCCCCCCATATTCAGACAGGATACCACGTGTCCCGCCCTACTCTTCGAGTTCACAACCTGTGCATTTTCGTGTACGGGACTATCACCCTGTACCGTCGGACTTTCCAGACCGTTCCACTAACACACAAGCTGATTCAGACTCCGGGCTGCTCCCCGTTCGCTCGCCGCTACTGGGGGAATCTCGGTTGATTTCTTTTCCTCGGGGTACTTAGATGTTTCAGTTCCCCCGGTTCGCCTCGTTAACCTATGTATTCAGTTAACGATAGTGTGACGAATCACACTGGGTTTCCCCATTCGGACATCGCCGGGTCAAAGGTTCATATCACCTCGCCGGCGCTTTTCGCAGATTAGCACGTCCTTCATCGCCTCTGACTGCCAGGGCATCCACCGTGTACGCTTAGTCGCTTAACCTCACAACCCGAAGATGTTTCTTTCGATTCATCATCGGTTTGCGAAAATTTGAGAGACTCGAACACACATAACATGTGTGTCGTTTCAATTTTCAGCTTGATCCAGATTTTTAAAGAGCAAATATCTCAAACATGACTCGCAAGTCAGTTTTGAGATATGACGGCAGGTGACTTTCACTCACGAACCAGCAAGTGGCGTCCCCTAGGGGATTCGAACCCCTGTTACCGCCGTGAAAGGGCGGTGTCCTGGGCCTCTAGACGAAGGGGACACTGAAGTCTCAATCGCAAGACGCCTTGCTATTTACTTTTCATCAGACAATCTGTGTGAGCACTACAAAGGCAGGTTCTTTAAGGTAAGGAGGTGATCCAACCGCAGGTTCCCCTACGGTTACCTTGTTACGACTTCACCCCAGTCATGAATCACAAAGTGGTAAGCGCCCTCCCGAAGGTTAAGCTACCTACTTCTTTTGCAACCCACTCCCATGGTGTGACGGGCGGTGTGTACAAGGCCCGGGAACGTATTCACCGTAGCATTCTGATCTACGATTACTAGCGATTCCGACTTCATGGAGTCGAGTTGCAGACTCCAATCCGGACTACGACGCACTTTATGAGGTCCGCTTGCTCTCGCGAGGTCGCTTCTCTTTGTATGCGCCATTGTAGCACGTGTGTAGCCCTACTCGTAAGGGCCATGATGACTTGACGTCATCCCCACCTTCCTCCAGTTTATCACTGGCAGTCTCCTTTGAGTTCCCGGCCGGACCGCTGGCAACAAAGGATAAGGGTTGCGCTCGTTGCGGGACTTAACCCAACATTTCACAACACGAGCTGACGACAGCCATGCAGCACCTGTCTCAGAGTTCCCGAAGGCACCAATCCATCTCTGGAAAGTTCTCTGGATGTCAAGAGTAGGTAAGGTTCTTCGCGTTGCATCGAATTAAACCACATGCTCCACCGCTTGTGCGGGCCCCCGTCAATTCATTTGAGTTTTAACCTTGCGGCCGTACTCCCCAGGCGGTCGACTTAACGCGTTAGCTCCGGAAGCCACGCCTCAAGGGCACAACCTCCAAGTCGACATCGTTTACGGCGTGGACTACCAGGGTATCTAATCCTGTTTGCTCCCCACGCTTTCGCACCTGAGCGTCAGTCTTTGTCCAGGGGGCCGCCTTCGCCACCGGTATTCCTCCAGATCTCTACGCATTTCACCGCTACACCTGGAATTCTACCCCCCTCTACAAGACTCTAGCCTGCCAGTTTCGAATGCAGTTCCCAGGTTGAGCCCGGGGATTTCACATCCGACTTGACAGACCGCCTGCGTGCGCTTTACGCCCAGTAATTCCGATTAACGCTTGCACCCTCCGTATTACCGCGGCTGCTGGCACGGAGTTAGCCGGTGCTTCTTCTGCGGGTAACGTCAATTGCTGCGGTTATTAACCACAACACCTTCCTCCCCGCTGAAAGTACTTTACAACCCGAAGGCCTTCTTCATACACGCGGCATGGCTGCATCAGGCTTGCGCCCATTGTGCAATATTCCCCACTGCTGCCTCCCGTAGGAGTCTGGACCGTGTCTCAGTTCCAGTGTGGCTGGTCATCCTCTCAGACCAGCTAGGGATCGTCGCCTAGGTGAGCCGTTACCCCACCTACTAGCTAATCCCATCTGGGCACATCTGATGGCAAGAGGCCCGAAGGTCCCCCTCTTTGGTCTTGCGACGTTATGCGGTATTAGCTACCGTTTCCAGTAGTTATCCCCCTCCATCAGGCAGTTTCCCAGACATTACTCACCCGTCCGCCACTCGTCACCCGAGAGCAAGCTCTCTGTGCTACCGTTCGACTTGCATGTGTTAGGCCTGCCGCCAGCGTTCAATCTGAGCCATGATCAAACTCTTCAATTTAAGTTTGATGCTCGTGAATTAAACTTCGTAATGAATTACGTATGTTCACTCAGAGACTTGGTATTCATTTTTCGTCCGAGGACGTTAAGAATCCATGTCACTTTGAGTGCCCACACAGATTGTCTGATAAATTGTTAAAGAGCAGTTGCAACGCGGCTTTCGCTCACCGTTGCGAGGTGGCGTATATTACGCTTTCCTCTTTCAGAGTCAACCCGTTATTTCAGGATTTTTTCTCTTCAACCGACCGGGTTGTCTGTGAAGTGATTCACATCTGCCGTGTCGATGGAGGCGCATTATAGGGAGTTCTCCGCAGGCCGCAACCGCTAAATGACAGAAAAATGACTGACTGCTGCATTCCACAGCAAAACCCCGCCTTATACCCTTTTACACACAGACTTATCCACAACATCATCAGGATCCCGATGCGATCCTGCGAACTGAAAAGGAAGATCAACTATACTAGCGGCAAATATTCTTCCTGGCAGAGCACTCCCTCATGAACACACAACGCCTCGCCCGCGACTGGCGTCTCCCTACCGCAGGGGCGATGCTGCTGGCTATTCTGTTTGCCAGTTTTACCCTGCATACACACTGGAGCGCCTTTATCCAGTGGTGTCTTGCCACTCAAATTACCCTGCACCGTTATCTGGTGATGTATCTGCTGCAGCTGAATAACCACCAGTACAGCGGCGGACTATGGCTCTTAACAGGCGCCTTCCTTTATGGCGTGCTGCACGCCATCGGGCCGGGGCACGGGAAATTCATTGTGACGACCTATCTGACCACTAATAAGGAAAGCGAGCGGGCTGCCCGGGTCGTTCCTTTCCTTGGCAGCCTGATGCAGGGCGTGAGCGCCATTCTGTTTGTCTTTATTCTGGCGGTGGGGTTTAACCTCGCCTCAGGGGATATTAGTACCAGCCGCTGGTATGTAGAGAAGATAAGCGCAGTGCTGATTGGTGTATTCGGCGCGTTCGTCATTTATCAGGCATTAAAGAGCCTGCGTCCGCGCAGAATGACGATCTCGGCCATCAGTCCCCTCCATCAGCACAATGAACACTGTGGCTGCGGCCATCACGGCGTGGGTGCCGACCTGACGCAGGGAGACTGGAAAACTCGCCTGGGGGTGATTCTGGCGATTGGCGCACGCCCGTGCAGTGGGGCAATCATGATTCTGATGTTTTCAAATGCGCTGGGCATTGTCACCTGGGGGATGGCTGCCGTCATGACAATGTCACTGGGAACGGCACTCTCGATTATGGGGCTCTCGCTGGCGGTACGTTATGCCCGTGAACGCACGGTGGCCTGCTTCGGGGGAAATAGCACGTTAAGATGGCTGGTGCCAGCCGTCAAAATAGCCGGCGGGATAGTTCTGATCCTGTTCGCGACCGTTCTCTTCCTGACGGTCATCCCCATCAGCGCCAATGGCGACTACATCGCTGCCGGATGCTAATAAAAGAAAACCCGCCGTTGGCGGGTTTCTTTATTACTCGTTGATGCGTGGATGCTGATCCACCAGTCGGGAGCGTTTTTTCTGCAGTTCTTCAATCTCTGCGTCAATGTCTTCAATCTTCTGCTCTACATTATCGTAGTGCTCACGCAGGATCTCTTTCGCTTCCTGAATATCCGATGCCGCAGGCGTCGCCCCTTTCAGTGGACGGTTCGCCGTCTCCTTCATCGTAATACCGGTAATCAAGCCAATCACCGCGATCACCATCAGGTAATAAGCAGGCATCATCAGATTCTGCGTGCTTTCCACCAGCGAGGCGGCAAGCGTCGGGGTCAGACCGGCAATCAGTACCGAGATGTTAAAGGCTGCCGCCAGCGCACTGTAACGAATATGCGTCGGGAACATCGCAGGCAACGTTGAGGCCATCACCCCGATGAAGCAGTTCAGGATCACCGCCAGCATCAGCAGACCCGCAAAAATCAACCCCAGCACGTTACTGTTGATCAGAATAAAGGCCGGGATTGCCAGGGCAAACAGCGCCACGCTTCCCAGAATAATGAATGGTCGACGGCCAAAGCGGTCACTCAGCAGACCCATAATCGGCTGCACGAACAGCATACCCACCATGATGGCGATAATAATCAGCACACCGTGATCTTCCGAGTAATGCAGGTTATGCGACAGATAACTCGGCATGTAGGTCAGCAGCATGTAGTAGGTCACGTTGGTCGAAATCACCAGACCAATACAGGTCAGCAGGCTGCGCCAGTGCTTAGTGGCAATCTCTTTGAACGACACCTTCGGACCATCCTGCAGCCCTTCACGGTCACCCTGCTCCAGTTTCTCAACGTGCTGCTGGAACGCCGGTGTCTCTTCAAGCGCATGACGCAGATACAGACCGATGATCCCCAGCGGCAGCGCGAGGAAGAATGGGATACGCCAGCCCCAGTCGAGGAAGTTCTCTTCACCGACGACGGTTGAAATCAACACCACGACACCCGCACCCATCACGAACCCGGCAATCGAGCCGAAGTCCAGCCAGCTCCCCATAAAACCGCGCTTACGGTCCGGGGAATACTCCGCGACGAAGATCGAGGCACCGGTATATTCCCCACCGACGGAGAAACCCTGCGCCATCTTACAGAGCAGCAGCAGAATCGGTGCCCAGATGCCGATCGTGGCATAGGACGGAATCAGGCCGATACAGAAGGTACTTATCGACATGATGACAATGGTGATGGCAAGGATCTTCTGGCGACCGTATTTATCACCGAGCATACCGAAGAACAGACCACCCAGCGGGCGAATAAGGAAAGGAACGGAGAACGTCCCCAGTGCGGCAATCATCTGCAGGCTGGGATCAGCCCCTGGGAAAAACACTTTACCTAACGCGTAGGCCACAAAGCCATAGACACCAAAATCGAACCATTCCATCGCATTACCGAGCGAGGCTGCGGTGATGGCCTTACGCAATTTTGCGTCGTCAATAATAGTGACGTCGCGAAGCGTGATGGGTTTAATCTTTTTCCTTCTCAGCATAGCTATCCTCGTTGACTCGGCCCTGTCTGTTTCACAATCCAGTGTGGGTGCTGTGAACCTTGGGATCCGCTCCATGCGAATCGCCTTATTCAAGCGTAGCAGGTTTACTTACATTGACGTTTATCGTCGATACAACCGAACCTGTTGACGCCTGCCAGGGCAGTTAATGACCTTTTTACCCTACCAGCGTTTATATTTGTGATCAACTTCACAGATATATTTATGCTGCGTAAAGTGAAGACAGTCTTTGTCAATTTCCGCAAATAAGCACTTTCTCAACCCATCCCAGGGAAACATTTTCATGTTGTCCCCTTTTCTTTTTATCGCGACGTAAAAAGCCGCTTTTTTACAAGAGATTTACATAAACCCCATCCAGCCAGAACGCGGCGTAAAGTTTACAATCAATATGTGACACAGATAACTAAAACACTGTTTTATTTTCATTGAATCATTATTCCAGTGATCGCATGATAATTCCCGAAACATAGCGATGAGTGTTTTCTGACAAGAGAAAACCAGAGTACTTACTGAATTTTGTTGCGGGGTTATCGAATACAAGTCATCAAGAAAACCCTTCATCATTTTGAATTTATTGATTTTTTATTCGCGCCCGCCGCTCGCTACGAGGGGTAACATTGTGAGGGTTGTATATGAAGATTAAAGCCACGATAGAACGTATTCCTGGTGGTATGATGCTGGTCCCCCTGGTACTCGGTGCTATTCTGAATACCTTAGCGCCTGAAACCGGGGCTTATTTTGGCGGTTTCACAAAAGGGATGATTACAGGCACCGTCCCCATCCTGGCAGTCTGGTTCTTTTGTATCGGTGCATCCATTAATTTACGGGCAACAGGCACCGTATTACGCAAATCCGGTACGCTGGTCATAACCAAAATAGCGGTGGCCTGGGTTGTCGCCATGATATGCGCGATGTTCATTCCGGAGAATGGAATTCAGACCGGTTTCTTCGCGGGTTTATCGGTCCTGGCAATTGTCTCGGCGATGGATATGACTAACGGCGGGTTGTATGCCAGCCTGATGAACCAGTACGGAACGAAAGAAGAATCCGGGGCATTTGTCCTGATGTCTCTGGAGTCCGGCCCGCTCATGACGATGCTGATCCTGGGTTCTGCTGGCTTGGCCTCTTTTGAGCCTCACCACTTTGTTGGCGCGATCCTGCCCTTCCTGATCGGTTTCGCCCTCGGGAATCTGGATCACGATCTGCGCGATTTCTTCAGCAAAGCCACACCCGTTCTCATCCCGTTCTTTGGTTTTGCGCTGGGCAACACCATCAACCTGAACGTGATCCTTGATACGGGCCTGCTGGGTATTGTGCTGGGGGTTGCGGTCATCATCATCACCGGTATTCCGTTGATTATTGCCGACCGCGTGATTGGCGGCGGAAACGGCACGGCGGGTGTCGCCGCCTCTTCAGCCGCAGGTGCTGCGGTCGCAAACCCGGTGATTATTGCTCAGATTAACCCGGCCTTCGAACCGGTAGCCGCTTCTGCAACGGCACTGGTGGCTGCCAGCGTGATTGTGACCGCGATTCTGGTGCCGATCATCACGGCACTGTACGCGAAACGCTACGGAAACGTGCAAGAGAAAGATGTAGAAAGGAAGGCAGCAGAGCTTCAACATTAACAAACCGCACCAAACCATCCCCTCTCCCCTCTGGGGAGAGAGCCAGAGTGAGGGGTGAGGGGTTCAACCAAAAATCTCCTCCACCATCGCCTCCACCAGACGTTTTGCTGAACACAGCCTCGGCATCCCCAGCGCAACGGTCTGCCAGTTTTGCGTTACTGACCAGCTCACCGGGTGTTTATCCGCCTGACACCAGTCACCCAGCCAGCCCAGCATGTCTTTATGATCGATTAAACCCGCCGAAGCGGGTGTGGTCAGCCACTGATGATAGAAATGGCGCGTTGCAGGAGACGCATTGATACCCTGAGCAAGATAATTGGCAGCCATACTGCGTAAATTATCCTTGAGCATGGCCGATACATCGTCCTTCGCCAGACGGCAAGCATCGCCGAAGGCCCCCCAGCGCAACTCTTCCAGGACAATGAAACAACGCCCGGCCAGCGACCAGCCATCATAATGACCGGCTCGCCAGCGAGTGAAAATTTGCTCACTGTGCTCACCCGCCTGGACGGTCAGTCCACGCTGAGTTAGCGCCTTTTCTTTATAAACGGCACGTTGGGTAAAATGCGATGAGAGCTCAGCGTACTGTTCAAGCAGGCCCGGAGAGGGCTGAGCCCTTAAGTGAGCCTGCTGACGAAGTGTATTCAATTTATCCGCCATCAGCGTAAGCGCAAGATGGCCAGGGTCAAGCATCCCGGCGAGTTTTTCAGCCAGACCGAGGCGCAGGGCAGCATTCTCATTCAGCATTCCGGCCATCGCCCAGGGTCGTAACCGGGTGTGCGTCATGATCTCCTGAGTCAAGCGCTCACGAAACTGCAGCTGCTGCGGCCCCAGATGAGGATGACGTGCAACGTCCACGCCCTGCACAAGATCGACCATAAATTTAGGATGAATACACTCCAGCGTCCGCCCGGGACCGTCCAGTAGCTGTGTTGTCATGGTTGCTCTGCCGCGAATAGAGTTTGAATATCATCGCGTAACAGTCGGGTATCTTCCTGTATCCACGTCGCAGTAGTGATACTTTGCTTCAACAGCTGGCTGAGCGCTCGGGTCGAATGCTCATTTTGTTGACGCACTGCGAGGCTATCACGCAAGCTTTCCTGTAACCCGGTCAGGTATAACGAAAATTCTGCAAAGAACGTCGCCATTCCTGCCGTAACAGAGACATCGACCTGGGCGGACAAAGCTTTACGTATATGTTCACAAAACTGATCAATATGTTGCTTAAATTTGTCATGTAGCTGCGCAATGTCGATAACATAGCGCGTGCGGGTCGCCACATATTCATCCCAGCCCCAGCCCGGATTATTCAGCCAGCGAGAGACGGTCTCACGCATGCTGCCCGCGCCCGATGGCTGTCCTGCAGGGCGGTTGTCCTGCGCGATGGCATCGTTAAACAGCGCCTGCGTATTGACGTTAAGCTGGTTAGCCTGAAAAGCCGGGAAGCTAATCCGCGCCCGAAAGCCGGCATGGCTCAGATGCTCTTTAATACGCGTTTCGATGGGACGCATGGCGTCATTCAGGGAACGCGCCAGCGTAGACTCCAGCTGATCGAAGCGTAACGCCAGCTCCCGGCAGATCTTTGTCTGCGCATCCAGCATGATAAGCTCGCAGGAGGAGCGGATTTTACTCAGGGCAATCTGTGCCTGCCCCTCGTCATCCAGAACCAGCTGCTGTAGTTCTTGCGGCTCGTCACCACGAGGATTCAACCGATCGTTACCGGCTAAATCAAGGATATTGCGAGCGCTGAACACGTGACCAATCGCCTGGTGAAGCGCTGTTTTTTGGGCCCCCATAAAGTCCGCAGTGGCATTCAGCGCCTGCTCAACTTCATGTTTCACCTCATCGCTCACCACCCGCTGGCGCGTCTGCATCATCGCCATGTCCTCTTCAAGACGCGTAATATTCAGTTCCAGCGCGTCAAAGGCGACCGTCAGCCCCTGATAGCGGAAGTCGAGATATTCCCGGGCATTTTGTGCGTAGTTGAGCAGCTTATGGGACGCCGAGCGCAACGCAAATAACGAGGCATTAGCATAGGCGGCGTAAATCAGTTTGCGTATCGGTTGTTCAAACAGCGAATCTTCCCAGAGCAAATCGGCGGCGTGACGGATATGGCCAATATCATCCAGGTCCGCCGTACGCCAGCGGCGACCGAGGGCGGCTTCGGCAAAATCCTGCACCCAGGGTTGCTCCTGATGATCCGGCAGTTGTCCGTGGGTATTCATCTCGTAGCGAGCACGGTTCGCTAGATACGCCCACATGGAGGAGACAGGGTAGATCTGGCCAGGCGAAATATTGCCTTTCATTAAGGTGCCGGAGATCATCGCCCGGACCTGCTCTTCATCATCGCTATTGCGATCTTTCTGGTCGAATTTATTCACCAGGGCATACAGAGGCACGGATTTCCCCGCCACCGAAATAGCCTGACGGACCTCTTCATCAGATATAGATTTAAGCTGGGTATAATCCATTACCGCCAGCACCGCCGATGCGCGGGCTAACTGCTCACTCAGCATTTTTTGCAGATGCGGCTGTCCGGCCTCATTAGGCCCAGGAGTATCGAGCAGCGTCAGTTGCCCGAGGTGGGCATCCAGACCCGCAAGATGCACGAACTCCACTTCAATGACCGGAATGTGTTCAATGGCCGCGTATTCTGAAAACGGAAACGCCACGCCCAGCGCCTGAGAGAGTCTGACCAGGTCATTGAGGCTTTTCAGGCAATGAAATATTGGCTGCGCTCCAAGATGATGCTTTTCAAAGGCTTCACCTTTTTCAATGCGTTCCAGCAGCGTATTCATGTCTTTATCAATTTCCAGATGCTGAGCCAGCTTCCCGCGATCGTAATCGCAGAGTTGTTTCTGCAGCAGTTGGATCAAATCATCAATAGGCGAGACATGTGAGAAATGGAGTACCGGCTCTTTCTGGCCTGGCGTATGACGAATCAGGGTAGGAAGCGCCGTCATTGGGCGGTTGCGATTAGGCAACACTTCGGTCCCCACAATGGCATTAATGGTGGTCGATTTCCCCGCTTTCATGGTACCAACGATAGCCAGAACCATTTCCAGACGTGTTATTTTGCGTAATTCATTATTCAGCATTGCCTGCTGCGCTTCGACACCCCGCGCACTAAAATGCAAAGGCAGAACGTTGTTCTTTTCACCCGTAATAGCGGCCGTCGTGTTCTCCAGCATCGCTGTCGGCATTGACTTCAAGGTATCAAGATTTTGCAGGGCAAGCTGTAACAAACGCTCAGCTTCCTGGCTTAATTCAAAAATGGTCTGTGTGTGCATGATAAAAGCCTTTCCTTAACGCAAATTTATTACTTTTATTAAGCCACTGGTATTAATTATGATGTTCAGGCTTATATGATCACGTGTGGAAAACATGTTCACCGGAATATAACTGATTGAAGATAATCAGAAATAAATGGCTATCCTTGCATGGCGTGTAAAGCTCTCCTCAAGGCCTGACAGCCAAAAGATAAAAAGCGTAGCCCTTTTTAAGAAACTTCAGGATATATCATCATTATTTACCCACCTAAAAAGAACGGGTTATGCCACAACCATACGAAATGCATGGCAGCAAAGAACAAAGATAAATAACAATGTGTTGCTTCACCTTATCCGAAATGAAGGTGCGTAGCAATTTGCCGCAATAAAATATTCGATATATTTAGCGACTTCTCTTTCCACCGTGTTAATGACGTTAGCATCGCTTAACTGACTGACAGGAAGTGTCACTCCCGACACATTTTTTGCTTTTTTTTAAATTCAGAATATCACCGACAAACGTGTGGATTTGCGCTATACTTGCCGCCTTTTTCGGCACACTGCCGTCATTTAGCTGGCATTTTCCAGCGTGTTAACACTTTTTTGAGGATACCGATATGTCTCTCCCACACTGCCCGAAATGCAATTCTGAATACACCTATGAAGATAATGGCATGTTCATCTGCCCGGAATGTGCGCATGAATGGAATGATGCCGAACCGGCACAGGATGCAGATGCCCTGATCGTAAAAGATGCGAACGGTAACCTGCTGGCGGATGGCGACAGCGTCACCGTGGTTAAAGATCTTAAAGTCAAAGGCAGCTCTTCCATGCTGAAGATCGGTACCAAAGTGAAGAACATCCGTCTGGTTGAAGGCGATCATAATATCGACTGCAAAATTGACGGCTTCGGTCCGATGAAACTGAAATCTGAGTTCGTGAAAAAGAACTGATTTTTCTCCTGTAGGCCCGATAACCGAAGCGCCGCCGGGCGCTTTTTCCGGATGCGCTACGCTTATCCGGCCTACAAAAAAAGAACTACACTTAATGGGCTTTTCTTACGTGAGGTAAAGAATATGCCGTTAAGTCCCTACATCTCCTTCGCCGGCAACTGTGCAGAGGCAACCGCCTTTTATCAGCAGGCCGTCGGCGCTGAACTCCTCTATAAAATCACTTTCGGTGAAATGCCCAAAAGCGACAGCAGTGAAGAAGGCTGTCCGTCCGGCATGCAGTTTCCTGATTCCGCTATCGCCCACTCTAACGTCCGCATTGCGGGCAGCGACATCATGATGAGCGACGGGCAGCCGCCGGGCAGCAACGCGCAGTATGCCGGGTTCACGCTGGTGCTCGACACGCAGGATGTGTCAGAAGGCAAGCGCTGGTTCGACAACCTCGCCGCTGGCGGCAATATCGACATGGCGTGGCAGGAGACCTTCTGGGCGCACGGTTTCGGTAAAGTCACCGATAAATACGGCGTACCGTGGATGATTAACGTCGTTAAGCAGCAGCACTAATTTTCTGGCGGTGGGCGGTCCGCCTCCGCCTGTCATCAAACTCCCCTCAACTCTTCAAATTCCCGCAACCCAGACTTAACCCAAATGTCACATTGATGCGCCAGCATGAGGCCACATTTATCGTGAGGCCCCGCACATGCAAACTGTCATCCGCGTCGAGAAACTGAGCAAGACCTTCAATCACAACAAGGCGCTGCATGCCGTTGATCTGACCGTCCAGCAGGGCGACATGGTGGCGCTTCTCGGCCCTTCTGGCTCCGGTAAATCCACCCTTCTGCGCCATTTAAGCGGTCTTATCACCTGCGATAAAACCCCGGAAAGTCACGTCGAATTGCTGGGCAACACGGTGCAGCGCGCCGGGCGTCTGGCAAGTGATATCCGCAAGAGCCGTGCCCAGACGGGCTACATCTTCCAGCAGTTCAACCTGGTCAATCGCCTGACGGTACTGGAGAACGTGCTGATTGGCGCACTCGGCAGCACACCGTTCTGGCGCACCTGCCTGCGCTGGTTCTCACCTTCCCAGAAGCAGGAAGCTCTTCAGGCGTTGACTCGCGTCGGTATGGCACACCTGGCCCACCAGCGTGTCTCCACCCTGTCCGGTGGACAACAGCAGCGCGTCGCCATCGCCCGCGCCCTGATGCAGAAAGCAAAAATCATTCTGGCCGATGAACCTATCGCCTCGCTGGACCCGGAATCCGCCCGCATCGTGATGGAAACCCTGCGCGACATTAACCAGAACGACGGCATTACCGTGGTGGTAACGCTGCATCAGGTGGATTACGCCCTGCGCTACTGCGAGCGCATTGTCGCCCTGCGTCAGGGCCATGTGTTCTTTGACGGCGCAAGCCACCAGTTTGATAACGAACGTTTTGATCATCTCTACCGCAGCGTAAACCGCGTCGAAGAGCGCGCGCAGGCTGCATAACTCCCCATAACGAGGAATGGAAATGAACTACAAAGCCGTTGCCGCGCTGGCCTTTACCAGCATGTTCAGCATCAGCACCCTGTTAAGCCCGGCGTATGCGGAAGAGCAGGAAAAAGCGCTGAACTTCGGCATTATTTCGACGGAATCACAGCAGAACCTGAAGCCTCAGTGGGAACCGTTCCTGAAAGATATGGAAACCAAACTGGGGATCAAAGTGAATGCCTTCTTCGCCCCGGACTACGCGGGGATTATCCAGGGAATGCGCTTTAATAAAGTCGACATCGCCTGGTACGGCAACCTCTCCGCAATGGAAGCGGTGGACCGCGCCAACGGCCAGGTCTTTGCCCAGACCGTTGCGGCAGATGGCTCCCCGGGGTACTGGAGCGTGCTGATCGTGAACAAAGACAGCCCGATCAACAACCTCAACGACATGCTCGCTAAACGCAAAGAGCTGACCTTTGGTAACGGCGACCCGAACTCCACCTCCGGCTTCCTCGTCCCTGGCTACTACGTCTTCGCGAAAAACAACGCCTCCGCCAGCGACTTCAAACGCACCGTCAACGCCAGCCATGAAACCAACGCCCTGGCCGTGGCGAACAAGCAGGTGGATGTTGCCACCAACAACACCGAAAACCTCGACAAGCTGAAAACCTCCGCGCCGGACAAGCTGAAAGAACTGAAGGTGATCTGGAAATCGCCGCTGATCCCGGGCGACCCGATCGTCTGGCGTAAAAACCTCTCCGAAAGCACCAAGGACAAGGTGTACGACTTCTTTATGAACTACGGCAAAACGCCGGAAGAGAAAGCGGTTCTTGAGAAACTGGGCTGGGCACCGTTCCGCCCGTCAAGCGACCTGCAGCTGGTCCCGATTCGTCAGCTCGCGCTGTTTAAACAGATGCAAGGCGTCAAGGACAACAAAGGGCTCAAGGAAGAAGAGAAGACCAGCAAAGTCGCTGAAATTCAGGCTCAGCTTGAAGACCTCGACCGCCTGACCGCGGCACTCGGCGCCATGACCAGCGTAAATAAAGCGGTGCAGTAGTTTCTTTTCCCCCTCTCCCCGTGGGAGAGGGCCGGGGTGAGGGCATCAGCGCGCATATTTCCCCCTCACCCTAACCCTCTCCCTCAAGGGAGAGGGAATTAAAACCCAAGGAGCCAACATGCAAACCATCACCCTCCCGCCGCCAAAGCGCAGCTGGTTCTCGCTCATAAGCTGGGCCATCCTGCTGGCGGTGCTGGTTATCTCCTGGAAGGGCGCAGAAATGGATCCCCTGCTGCTCTTCAAAGATTCCGGCAACATGGCAACCTTTGCTGCCGACTTCTTCCCGCCGGACTTCAGCCAGTGGCAGGACTATCTCAGCGAAATGGCCATTACCCTGCAAATTGCCGTCTGGGGCACCGCCCTTGCCGTCATTCTCTCCATTCCGTTTGGCCTGATGAGCGCGGAAAACATCGTGCCGTGGTGGGTATACCAGCCGATGCGTCGCCTGATGGATGCCTGCCGCGCGATTAACGAAATGGTCTTTGCGATGCTGTTCGTGGTAGCCGTGGGTCTGGGTCCGTTCGCGGGCGTCATGGCGCTGTTCATCCACACCACCGGGGTGCTCTCCAAGCTGCTCTCGGAAGCGGTCGAAGCCATTGAGCCCGGCCCGGTGGAAGGCATCCGCGCCACCGGCGCCAACAAAATCGAAGAGATCCTCTACGGCGTCCTGCCGCAGGTGATGCCGCTGCTGATCTCCTACTCGCTGTACCGCTTTGAGTCCAACGTTCGCTCCGCCACGGTCGTCGGCATGGTCGGTGCAGGCGGAATCGGCGTCACCCTGTGGGAAGCGATTCGCGGTTTCCAGTTCCAGCAAACCTGCGCCCTGATGGTGCTCATCATCGTCACCGTCAGCCTGCTGGATTTCCTCTCTCAACGTTTGCGTAAGCACTTCATCTGAGAAGCGAGGCTTTGTTTTCTATGCACTTATCCAGACATCCGACCAGTTACCCAACCCGCTGGCAAGAAATTGCGGCAAAGCTCGAAGTGGAACTGCGCACGCACTACCGCTGCGGAGACTACCTGCCCGCCGAGCAGCAGCTTGCGGATCGCTATGAAGTGAATCGCCACACCCTGCGCCGCGCCATTGACCAGCTGGTCGAGCGCGGCTGGGTGCAACGCCGTCAGGGCGTGGGCGTGCTGGTGCTGATGCGCCCGTTCGACTATCCGCTCAATGCCCAGGCGCGCTTTAGTCAGAACCTGCTGGATCAGGGCAGCCATCCCACCAGCGAAAAGCTGCTCTCGGTCCTGCGCCCGGCCTCCAGCCATGTGGCGGACGCGCTGGGCATTCAGGAAGGCGATAACGTCATCCACCTGCGCACGTTGCGCCGCGTCAACGGCGTAGCGGTATGCCAGATTGACCACTACTTCGCGGACCTCGCCCTCTGGCCAGTGCTGCAAAACTTTTCCAGCGGTTCCCTGCACGACTTTCTGCAGGATGCCACGGGCATCGCCCTCAAGCGCACCCAGACGCGTATCAGCGCCCGCCGCGCGCAGGCTAAAGAGAGCAAAGTGCTCGAAATCCCCAATATGGCGCCGCTGCTCTGCGTGCGCACCCTCAACCACCGTGACGGCGAGGTCAATGCGACGGAATATTCCGTCAGCCTGACCCGTGCCGACATGATCGAATTCACTATGGAGCACTGAATGCACGTCGATACCGCCACCCGACAGCGCTGGATGCGTGTGCTGGCCCACAGCCAGCCTGCTGCCCTGCGCGATCGCATGAACGCCCTGAGCCTGACGCCAGACTACGACACTATCCGCGCACCGGAAATTGGCCTGGTGCAGATCCAGGCCCGGATGGGCGGCACCGGGCAGCGCTTTTTTGCGGGAGACGCTCCCCTCACCCGCGCCGCGATCCGCCTGAACAGCGGCACGCTGGGCTACAGCTACGTGCTGGGACGCGATAAAGCACACGCCGAGCGCTGCGCAGTGATAGACGCCCTTTTGCAGGAACAAACGCATTTTCAGACGTTAATGGAAACCCTTATTGCCCCGCTGGAAGCTGACCGCGCCGCACGACTTGCCGCACGTCAGGCCGAAGTGAATACCAGCCGGGTCGACTTCTTTACGCTCGTTCGCGGAGACAACGCATGACGCTTCAACCTGCTTTTACCCTGGCCGTCCAGGATGCCCAACAAAGTTTTCGTCGCCTGCTGAAAGCCATGAGCGAGCCGGGGGTGATTGTCTCGCTGCACCAGCTTTCACAGGGCTGGCTGCCGCTGAATCTGGCGACCACCAGCGTGTTGCTGACCCTTGCCGACAACGACACGCCGGTGTGGCTGTCAGGCGCCTTAGCTAATGACATCGCCAGCCAGAACCTGCGTTTTCACACCAGTGCCCCGCTGGTTGAGCAACCGCGACAGGCGGTCTTTGCCGTGGCCGACGAACACATCAGCCACGAGCAGCTCAACGCCCTGAGCGAAGGGAGCGCCGTTGCACCGGAAACCAGCGCCACGCTGATTCTGCAGGTCTCCAGCCTGAGCGGCGGCCGCATGCTCCGCCTGACCGGTGCAGGTATCGCCGATGAACGCATGGTTGCGCCGCAGCTGCCGGAATGCATCATTCATGAGCTGACCGAACGCCCGCACCCGTTCCCGCTGGGCATAGACCTGATCCTGACCTGCGGCGAGCGTCTGCTCGCCATCCCGCGGACCACCCACGTGGAGGTGTGCTGATGTATGTTGCCGTTAAAGGGGGCGAAAAGGCGATCGCCGCCGCCCATGCCTTGCAGGAACACAGACGACGGGGCGATGAAAAACTGCCCGAACTGAGCGTCGCCCAGATTGAGCAGCAGCTGAACCTGGCCGTTGACCGGGTGATGACCGAAGGCGGCGTCGCCGATCGCGAGCTGGCGGCGCTGGCGCTGAAGCAGGCCAGCGGCGATAACGTCGAAGCCATCTTTCTGCTGCGCGCCTGGCGCACCACGGTTCCCCGCTTCACGGCGAGCGAGCCGGTGAATACGGCGCAGATGCGCCTGGAGCGCCGTATTTCTGCCGTTTATAAAGACATCCCCGGCGGCCAGCGGCTTGGCCCCACCTACGATTACACCCATCGCCTGCTGGATTTTACCCTGCTGGCGAACGGCGAAGCGCCACGGCTCAGCACCACGGATGCCGAACAGGAGCCGTCTCCGCACGTCTTCAGCCTGCTGGCAAACCAGGGGCTGGCGAAAGCGGAAGAAGATTCGGGTACCGCGCCAGATGACATCACCCGCACGCCGCCAGTTTTCCCGTGCTCGCGCTCCTCGCGTCTGCAGCAGCTGATGCGCGGCGACGAAGGCTATCTGCTGGCGCTGGCCTACTCCACCCAGCGCGGCTATGGGCGTAACCACCCGTTTGCGGCCGAAATTCGCAGCGGCTATATCGACGTCGAAATTGTGCCGGAAGAGCTGGGTTTTGCGGTGAACGTCGGCGAACTGCTGATGACCGAATGCGAAATGGTTAACGGCTTTGTCACGCCAGAGAATGAAGACCCGCACTTTACCCGCGGCTACGGGCTGGTGTTTGGCCTGAGCGAACGCAAAGCCATGGCGATGGCGCTGGTCGACCGCGCCCTGCAGGCACCGGACTACGGCGAGCACATCGCCGGCCCGGCGCAGGATGAGGAGTTCGTGCTGGCCCATGCAGACAACGTTGAGGCCGCCGGTTTCGTCTCGCACCTCAAGCTGCCGCACTACGTCGATTTCCAGGCCGAACTGGAACTGCTGAAACGTCTGCAACGGGAGCGCGCCAATGGCTAACTTAAGCGGCTACAACTTTGCCTATCTGGATGAGCAAACCAAACGCATGATCCGCCGCGCCATCCTCAAAGCGGTTGCCATTCCGGGCTACCAGGTACCGTTCGGCGGCCGCGAGATGCCAATGCCCTACGGCTGGGGCACCGGCGGTATTCAATTGACCGCCAGCGTGATCGGGGAAGCCGACGTGCTTAAGGTCATCGACCAGGGGGCAGACGACACCACCAACGCCGTTTCGATCCGCAACTTCTTCAAGCGCGTGACCGGCGTAGCGACCACTGAAAAAACCGAAGACGCAACGCTGATCCAGACCCGCCACCGCATTCCGGAAACCCCGCTGACTGAAGATCAGATTCTGATTTTCCAGGTGCCGATCCCGGAGCCGCTGCGCTTTATCGAGCCACGGGAAACCGAAACCCGCACCATGCACGCGCTGGAAGAGTACGGCGTGATGCAGGTGAAGCTTTACGAGGACATCGCCCGCTTCGGCCATATCGCCACCACCTACGCCTACCCGGTGAAGGTCAACGGGCGCTATGTGATGGACCCGTCGCCAATCCCGAAATTCGATAACCCGAAGATGGACATGATGCCAGCCCTGCAGCTCTTTGGCGCCGGGCGTGAAAAACGCATCTATGCCGTACCGCCTTACACCCGTGTGGAGAGTCTCGATTTTGATGACCACCCCTTTACGGTGCAGGAGTGGGACGAGCCATGCGCCATCTGCGGCTCGAAACATAGCTATCTGGATGAAGTGGTGCTGGACGACTCGGGCAAACGGATGTTTGTCTGCTCCGACACTGATTACTGCCGCCAACAGAGCGAGGCGAACAGCCAATGAAACCGCTGCTTTCGGTTAATAACCTGACTCACCTATACGCGCCGGGCAAAGGCTTCAGCGACGTGTCGTTCGAGCTGTGGCCGGGCGAAGTGCTGGGGATTGTCGGCGAGTCCGGCTCCGGCAAAACCACGCTTCTCAAGTCCCTCTCCGCGCGCCTGACGCCGCAGAACGGTGAGATTTTATATGAGGGCACGTCGCTGTATGGCATGAGCGAGGCCGAGCGCCGTCGCCTGCTGCGTACCGAGTGGGGCGTAGTGCATCAGCACCCAATGGACGGGCTGCGCCGCCAGGTTTCAGCGGGAGGCAACATCGGCGAACGACTGATGGCCACCGGCGCGCGCCACTACGGTCACATCCGCGCCACCGCGCAGCACTGGCTGGAGGAGGTTGAAATCCCCGCCTCGCGTATCGACGACCTGCCCACCACTTTCTCCGGCGGCATGCAGCAGCGTTTACAGATCGCCCGCAACCTGGTCACCCATCCGAAGCTGGTGTTTATGGATGAGCCCACCGGCGGGCTAGACGTCTCGGTTCAGGCGCGCCTGCTCGATCTGCTGCGCGGCCTGGTGGTGGAGTTGAACCTGGCGGTGGTGATTGTCACCCACGATTTGGGCGTCGCACGCCTGCTGGCGGACCGTCTGCTGGTGATGAAGCAGGGTCAGGTGGTGGAAAGTGGGCTGACCGACCGCGTGCTCGACGATCCCCATCATCCGTACACCCAGCTGCTGGTGTCGTCCGTATTGCAGAATTGAGGCTGCTGTTGCCGGGTGGCGCTGCGCTTACCCGGCCTACGAACACCGCACCTGTAGGCCGGGTAAGGCGAAGCCGCCACCCGGCAAAACGAATCACGAGGCCAACATGATCCACGTACAAAACGTCAGTAAAACCTTTGTGCTCCACCAGCAAAACGGCGTGCGGCTGCCCGTCCTGCAAAACGCGTCGTTAGAGGTCGGCAACGGCGAATGCGTCGTGCTGCACGGCCACTCCGGCAGTGGAAAATCCACCCTGCTGCGCTCCCTGTACGCCAACTATCAGCCAGACGAAGGCCACATTCATATTCGCCACAACAACGAGTGGGTGGATCTGGTGCAGGCCCCCGCGCGTAAGGTACTTGAAGTGCGCCGTTCGACGATCGGCTGGGTCAGCCAGTTTCTGCGGGTGATCCCGCGGATCTCCGCTCTGGACGTGGTGATGCAGCCACTGCTGGATCTCGGCGTCCCGCGTGACACCTGTGCCGCCAAAGCCGCCAGCCTGCTGACGCGCCTCAACGTGCCGGAGCGTCTGTGGCACCTTGCCCCATCGACCTTTTCCGGTGGCGAGCAGCAGCGGGTCAACATCGCACGCGGCTTTATTGTCGACTACCCGATTTTACTCCTGGATGAACCCACCGCTTCGCTCGACAGCAAAAACAGCGCAGCGGTGATGGAACTGATCGAACAGGCCAAAGCGCGCGGCGCAGCGATCGTCGGGATCTTCCACGATGAAGCCGTGCGCGAGCGCGTAGCGGACAGACTGCACCCGATGGGGACAAACGTATGATTATCAATAACGTCAGGCTGGTGCTGGAAAACGAGGTCGTGGATGGCTCGGTTGAAATCCAGGACGGCGTCATCCGCGCGTTTGCCGAAACCCGGAGCCGCGCGCCTGACGCGATGGACGGCGAAGGTGGCTGGCTGCTGCCGGGGCTCATTGAGCTGCATACCGACAACCTCGACAAATTTTTCACCCCGCGCCCGAAGGTGGACTGGCCCGCCCATTCGGCGATGAGCAGCCACGACGCGCTGATGGTCGCCAGCGGTATTACCACCGTGCTCGACGCGGTGGCGATTGGCGACGTGCGCGACGGCGGCGACAGGCTTGAAAACCTGGAGAAGATGATTAACGCCGTGGAAGAGACGCAAAAGCGTGGCCTTAACCGCGCCGAGCACCGCCTGCATCTGCGTTGTGAACTGCCGCACCACACCACCCTGCCGCTGTTTGAAAAACTGGTGGGCCGCGAGCCTGTCTCGCTGGTCTCCCTGATGGACCACTCGCCGGGGCAGCGTCAGTTCGCCAACATTGAGAAGTATCGTGAATACTATCAGGGCAAATACTCGCTCAACGATGCCGAGATGGCGCGCTACGAAGAAGAACAGCTGGCGCTTGCGGCACAGTGGTCGCAGCCGAACCGTCTCAGGATTGCCGCAATGTGCCGTGACCGCAATATTGCGCTGGCAAGCCATGACGATGCCACGCACGATCATGTGCGTGAATCCCACCAGCTTGGTAGCGTGATCGCCGAATTTCCCACTACGTTCGAAGCCGCAGAGGCGTCACGTCAGCACGGGATGAACGTGCTGATGGGCGCGCCGAACATCGTGCGCGGCGGCTCGCACTCCGGCAACGTGGCGGCAAGCAAGCTCGCCTCGCTCGGCCTGCTGGATATCCTCTCGTCTGACTACTACCCCGCCAGCCTGCTGGATGCGGCATTCCGGGTCGCGGACGATGAGGAGAACCGTTTTACGCTGCCGCAGGCCATTCGCCTGGTGACCAAAAACCCGGCCGCCGCACTCAATCTTCAGGATCGCGGTGAGATTGCCGAAGGAAAACGGGCAGATCTGGTGCTTGCCCACCGCAAAGGCGAGCATATTCATATCGACCACGTCTGGCGTCAGGGAAAAAGGGTGTTCTGATGGGAAGACTTATCTGGTTGATGGGGCCGTCCGGCTCCGGTAAGGACAGCCTGCTGTCTGCCCTGCGGCAGCGGGAACATTCACAGCTGCTGGTGGCGCACCGCTATATTACCCGCGCGGCGAACGCCGGAAGTGAAAACCATATCGCCCTGAGCGAGCAGGAGTTTTTCACCCGCGCCGGGCAAAACCTGCTGGCACTGAGCTGGCACGCTAACGGTTTCTACTATGGCGTCGGCATTGAGATCGACCTCTGGCTGCACGCGGGTTTTGATGTGCTGGTCAACGGCTCACGCGCCCATCTGCCGCAGGCAAAAGCCCGATATGAAACGGCCCTGCTGCCGATCTGCCTGCAGGTTTCCCCGGACGTTCTGCGCAGCAGGCTGCAAAACCGGGGGCGCGAAAACGCGCGGGAGATTGACCAGCGTCTGGAGCGCGCGGCGCGCTACACCCCTTCAGGCTGCCATGTCCTCAATAACGACGGAAGTTTGCTACAGTCAGTCGAGAGCTTTTTATCCCTTATCCGTCAGAAGGAGAAACAGCATGCCTGACTGCCAGCTTCGCCCCGCCACTGCTGATGATGCGCAGAGCGTGTACGCCCTCATCTGCGAACTTAAGCAAGCAGAGTTCGATCACCAGGCGTTTCATGCCGGCTATCTGGCTAATCTGCAGGATCACAATATGCGCTACCAGCTTGCCGAGCTGGACGGGGAAGTCATCGGCATGATCGGTCTGCACATGCAGTTTCACCTCCATCACGCCCGCTGGATCGGCGAGATCCAGGAGCTGGTGGTAATGCCGCAAGCGCGCGGGTTAAAGGTGGGTAGCCAGTTGCTCGCCTGGGCAGAGGACATTGCACGACAGGCTGGCGCGGAGTTGACAGAACTTTCCACCAGCGTGAAGCGCGTGGACGCCCACCGTTTCTACCTTCGTGAAGGGTATACGCAGAGCCATTTCCGCTTCACCAAACCGCTGTAGAGGTGAGTGATGAGTCTGACCATAACGTTAACCGGCACCGGCGGTGCCCAGCTGGTGCCCGTCTTTGGCTGCGACTGCGCGGCGTGTAGACGCGCGCGTTTGCAGGAAAATTATCGCCGTCGTCCCTGCAGTGCGGTGGTCAAATACAACGATGCGGTCACGTTGCTGGACGCCGGTATTCCACACCTGATGGAGGACTGGCCCGCGGGCAGTTTTCAGCAGTTTTTACTCACTCACTATCATATGGATCACGTTCAGGGGCTGTTTCCCCTGCGCTGGGGCGTGGGTGCAACGATTCCGGTCTACGGCCCACCGGACGACGCGGGGTGTGACGACCTGTTCAAACATCCGGGGATCCTGGATTTCAGTCATACGGTCGAACCGTTTGTGGTGTTTGAGCTACAGGGACTGCGGGTGACGCCGCTGCCCCTCAACCATTCGAAGCTGACGTTTGGCTATCTGCTGGAATCCGCCCACAGCCGCGTGGCGTGGCTTTCAGACACGGCGGGATTACCGGAAAAAACGGTGAAGTTTCTGCTCAACAATCAGCCGCAGGCGATAATCATCGACTGCAGTCATGAACCGCGTGACGAGCCGCCGCGTAACCATTGTGATTTGAACACCGTGGTTGCGTTAAACGAGGTGATTGGCTGTCCGCAGGTGATCCTGACGCACATCAGCCATCAGTTTGACGTGTGGATGATGAACAACCCGCTGCCGAACGGTATCGAAGCGGGCTATGACGGCATGGTGCTGGTACTCGACTGAGTTTTGCCGGGTGGCGGCTGCGCCTTACCCGGCCTACGGACCAGGCTTTAGCCGCGATCGTAATCGTCTTCTAACCGCCGTTCATCCTCTTCCAGTCGACGCCTGTCGTCATCTAACTGACGTTGACGCTCGTCTAAACGGCGGCGTCTGTCTTCGAGCTGCCGACGGCGATCGTCGTACTGACGGCTGTCGCTTTGACGGCTGCGATCGTAGCGATCGTCGTCGTCATTACGGCTGCTGTCGGGGTTATAAGCATCGTTGATCGCCTGCTGAATGTTGCCAATGGCATCATCAATCACGTCGGCGTGGGCCAGCTGGCTGGTGAGTGACAGCAGACCCAATATCAGAGCGGAAAAGTAACGTTTCATAAGGCCAGACTCACAGGTGGACTGGCGTTAAGGTAATCAACGGGACTGTGCCGGAGTAGCGGAGGAATCTCAAATTACCATCACCTTACGCAGCGCCTGTGCCAGCTGTACGCGGGTAAACGGCTTACGCAGTAACTGAACGTCCGGCAGCTGAGGGTTATGCGTAGGCCGCAAATCCTGGCCGCTGATCAGCAGCACCGGAAGCTGCGGATAATGACTGCGCACATGGTTAATGACCTCCGCTCCACTGAGGCTTCCGGGCAGCATCAGGTCGCTGATAAACATGCCAATATCCGGCGATGCCTCCAGCATGCTCAGGGCCTGCTCGCCATTCTCCGCTTCGAGTGTCAGGTAGCCTAGCTGATGCAGCTGCTCACACAGGGTCTGGCGGACATCCGCCTCATCTTCCAGTACCAGCACCAGCCGCTCGCTATCCGGGGAGGTGGTAGCCGGGAGCGCCTCACTTTCAGACACGGTGGAAAACGTCGAGCGCGGCAGATGGAGCCGAACGGTGGTGCCCTGCCCCGGCGCGCTTTCAATCTCCACGCGTCCCCCGGACTGACGCACAAAACCGTACACCATCGACAACCCTAATCCGCTGCCACTTCCGGTCTGTTTGGTGGTAAAGAACGGTTCAAAGACCCGGGATTTCACCTCCTGCGCCATACCGCTACCATGGTCAATGACCTCCAGCGCCACCATATCCTGCCTGCGGCCGTCGCTGCGGGTCACGCGCTGGTTCCATGTACGAATTTTAATGACGCCGCTTTGCCCTTCCATCGCATCGCGGGCGTTCATCACCAGGTTGATAATCGCGTTTTCCAGCTGGCCGACGTCTATCCATGCGGGCCATGCCGGGGTTTGCGCTTCAATCTCCAGAGTCAGGGTGACAGGCAAGGAGTGGCGCATCAGTTCCCGCAGGTTCTCCAGCAGCGGTTTCATCTCAACGGTATGCGGCGTCAGGGATTGCTTGCGGGAAAATGCCAGCAGGCGCTGGGTCAGCATGGCGCCGCGTTCGGCCGCCTTCAGCGCCCGGGTAATACGCGGCGCGTCTTTTGATTCGGGGTCGGTCAGCTCAAGACTGCCGATGATCACCGCCAGAAGATTATTAAAATCATGCGCCAGCCCGCCGGTCAGCTGTCCGACAGCCTTCATCTTCTGGCTGTGGAGCAACGCTTCTTCCAGTCCCTGACGCTCGATGCGGTCAATCTCCATCTGCGTCGTTTTCTCTTTCAGCAGACGCGTCGTGTGCTCAAGTGAAGCAGTGTTGCGGGCAAAAACGTTAAACGCGCGCGCCAGCTCGCCCAGCTCGTCCCGCCGCTGCAATGCGGGCACCGAGACATCCTGTTCGCCACGGGCAAGGCGCGACATGGCCCGGGAGATAGCCGTCAGGTTGGAGGCCAGGTTACGGTAAATATACCAGCAGGCGCACCCGGTGATGATCAGCGCCAGCACGGCGAAAATGCTGATAAAAACGCTAATGGATTGCAGCTCGTGATGGCTCTGGGCCGTGCGAAGCCGGGAGGCTTGCGCGACCTGTTCAACGTACTGATTGATATCGCTATTCAGTATCGCCACCAGCGCCTTGATGTGGAACATATACCAGCTTATTGCCAGATCGCTCTCTGCCAGCTGCGTCGACAGCGGGGCAAGCTTACGCAGCTCGGCGTTAAAGTCGGGCAGCACAACGTTGACCGCAGGCTGCGTCGCGCGCTGGGGCAACATCGCCGTCACCGTATCCAGCTGCTGTATCGTGGCGCGTGGTGAAGGGGTTTCGATGGCGGCGGCGATCAGCTTGTCCATTTCCATCAGCAGCTGCGCATCCGGAACATCGCTGCCAGTACGGCGGTTGATGTCCTGCAGATGACGCAGGTAACTCTGGCTCTGGTAGAGCGAACTGAGCAGCGCGTTACGCTCCAGATGGCGTCGCTGCCCGCGCTCCAGCATCCCCGTCACGCCTTGCTGTAATTCATTGCTTCTCTGAATAATCCGCGCCACCAGCGCCGGCTCCAACTGCGCCAGCGGCGCATCGGCCAGCTGCTCCAGCGAGCGGCGCAATGCCGTTTGCATCTGCTTTAACCGCTCCGCCTCGCCTTTGTACTCCAGCGATCCGACTACCTGCGACAGCCGCACCGCCGCCGTCGCCACGTTAGCCGTATCGCGAGCGAGGTTCATGCTGCCGGTCATGTCATCCAGCGTTTGCTGCTGCACCTGCTCCTGGATCTGGCTGGCATGACGGAAGCCAAGCACCGCCACGCCGCTGACCATCAGCGTGACCGCAACAACCAGCAGATTGAACATCAGCAGGCGGCCACGGGCACTGGTAAAAAACGGGGGGCGTGATGACATCTCTTTAGGCTCCTTAGCGGTCTGATGCCCTCACCCACGGGGAGAGGGAAAAGAGAAATGTGACGGCGGTTAGCTATTCATAACTATGACAAATATGAACAGCTTCTGACATTTTGCATTTACGCACCTGTGATGAAGTGCAGATATCGACATTCACAGGAGATCCGCCATGAGCAGAACCCCGGTTTTAGAGATGCGCGGCATAGCCAAAACCTTTGGCAATTTCCACGCGCTCAAGGGCGTGGATTTGACGGTTTTCCCCGGTGAGATCCACGCGCTGATGGGCGAAAATGGCGCGGGCAAAAGCACGCTGATGAAAATCCTCGCAGGTGCCTACACCGCCACCCACGGTGAGATCCTGATCGACGGACAGCCGTTTCACATCAAAGGGCCGAAAGATGCCCTGGCCGCAGGCATTACCTTGATTTACCAGGAGATGCAGCTCGCCCCCAATCTGACCGTGGCGGAAAACATTTTCCTCGGCAGCGAACTGTCGCGCGGCGGGCTGGTTCAGCGTAAAGAGATGGCCGCCCAGGCGCAGGCGGTGATCGATCGCCTCGGCGCCCAGTTCAGCGCCACCGATCGGGTGATGAAGCTGACCATCGCCGAACAGCAGCAGGTGGAAATTGCCCGCGCGCTGCACCGCAACAGCCGCATTCTGGTGATGGACGAACCCACCGCCGCCCTCTCTTCACGCGAAACCCACCGCCTGTTTGAACTGATTCTGCGCCTGCGCGATGAAGGCATGGCGATTATCTATATCAGCCACCGTATGGCGGAAGTGTATGAACTCTCTGACCGCGTCAGCGTTCTGCGTGACGGGCAGTACGTCGGCAGCCTGACGCGCGACAAGCTCAACGCCTCCGAGCTGGTGAAAATGATGGTGGGCCGCCCCTTAAGCGATCTGTTCAACAAAGAGCGCGATATCCCTCTCGGCAGCCCGCGCCTGAACGTCCACCACCTTACCGACGGTAAAAAAGTGCGGCCGTGCAGTTTACAGGTCCGTTCCGGCGAAATCGTCGGGCTGGCCGGGCTGGTCGGTGCCGGACGCTCCGAGCTGGCGCAGCTGATTTTCGGCGTGCGCAAAGCCACGGGCGGCATGATTGAGGTGGACGGCGAGCCGGTGGTGATCCACTCCCCGCGCGCGGCCATTGAAAACGGGATCGGTTTTCTCACCGAGAACCGTAAGGAGCAGGGGCTGTTTCTGGAGCTGGCGGCGCAGGAGAACATCACCATGGCGACGCTGGAACGCGATGCCACCTTCGGCATGCTGAACCGCAAAAAAGCCCAGTCCATTTCCGATGACGCTATCGCCCTGCTCAACATTCGTGTGCCCCATTCACAGGTACGCGCGGGCGGACTGTCCGGCGGTAATCAGCAAAAACTGCTGATCTCGCGCTGGGTGGCGATAGGCCCGCGCATACTGATTCTGGACGAACCCACCCGCGGCGTGGACGTTGGCGCGAAAAGCGAGATCTACCGCATCATGAACCAGATGGCGCGTAAGGGCGTAGCAATTTTGATGATCTCCAGCGAACTGCCGGAAGTGGTGGGCATGAGTGACCGGGTGTACGTGATGCGCGAAGGCAGCATTGCGGGTGAACTCCACGGGCGCGATATCTCTCAGGAAAACATCATGACGCTGGCAACCGGCGTGGACGACACACATCATCAGGCGGTGTAATTATGACAACTCCAACCCATCCGCAGCAGGTGGCGAAATCCGCCTCCGCCAAAAAAATGCTGATGAGCGATCTGATGCAAACGATCGGCATTTTACCTATTTTAATTCTGATCGTGGCGGTATTTGGCTTTATCGCCCCTAACTTCTTCACCGAGAGCAACCTGCTCAACATCACCCGTCAGGCGTCAATCAACATCGTGCTGGCAGCGGGGATGACCTTCATCATCTTAACCGGTGGGATTGACCTCTCCGTGGGGTCGATTCTCGGTACTACCGCCGTTGCGGCAATGGTGGTGTCGCTGATCCCGGAATTCGCCGGACTTTCTATTCCGGCGGCGCTGATGCTCGGCATGGTGCTGGGGCTGTTCAACGGCGCGCTGGTGGCCTTTGCCGGGCTACCGCCGTTTATCGTCACGCTCGGTACCTATACGGCGCTGCGCGGCGCGGCCTACCTGCTGGCAGACGGCACCACGGTGATCAACTCGAACATCAACTTCGAGTGGATCGGCAATAACTACCTCGGTCCCGTGCCATGGCTGGTGGTCATTGCTTTGGCGGTCATTGCTATCTGCTGGTTTATCCTGCGCCGCACTACGCTGGGCGTTCACATCTACGCCGTGGGCGGCAACATGCAGGCGGCGCGCCTGACGGGTATCAAGGTCTGGATGGTACTGCTGTTTGTCTACGGCATGAGCGGGCTGCTCTCCGGCCTCGGTGGCGTGATGAGCGCCTCACGCCTTTACAGCGCCAACGGCAACCTCGGTACCGGCTATGAGCTGGATGCGATTGCGGCGGTGATCCTCGGCGGTACCAGCTTCGTCGGCGGGATCGGCACGATCACCGGCACGCTGGTGGGGGCATTGATTATCGCCACCCTCAACAACGGCATGACGCTGATGGGCGTCTCCTACTTCTGGCAACTGGTGATCAAAGGGGCGGTGATCATCATTGCGGTGCTGATCGACAAATACCGTACCCGACACCATCAAAGTGCATAACAACAAAACCCTACAGCTTCGAGGAATAGAATATGCGTTTAAAACCGTTAGTGACCGCGCTCTGTGCTGGCGCGCTGCTTGCCGCAACGCCGTTTGCGCAGGCGAAAGATCTGAAGTCCATCGGCGTGACGGTGGGTGACCTGGCCAACCCGTTCTTTGTGCAGATCACCAAAGGTGCCGAGCTGGAAGCGCGCAAGCTGGCGGGCGATAACGTCAAAGTGACGCTTGTCTCCAGCGGTTACGATCTCGGTCAGCAGGTGGCGCAGATCGATAACTTTATCGCCGCGAAAGTGGACATGATCATCCTCAACGCCGCGGATTCCAAAGGGATCGGCCCGGCGGTGAAACGCGCGAAGGATGCCGGGATCGTGGTCGTGGCGGTTGACGTGGCGGCGGAAGGTGCCGATGCGACCATCACCTCCAATAACACCCAGGCGGGCGAAATGGCCTGTAAGTACATTACCGATCGCCTGAAAGGCAAAGGCAATGTGGTGATCATCAACGGACCACCGGTCTCAGCGGTGCAAAACCGTGTGGAAGGTTGCCAGATGGAATTCAAAAAACATCCGGATATCAAGGTGCTCTCGGATAACCAGAACGCCAAAGGCAGCCGTGAAGGCGGTCTGGAAGTCATGACCTCTCTTCTGGCGGCCAATCCGAAGATCGACGGCGTATTCGCGATTAACGATCCTACCGCGATCGGCGCCGATCTGGCGGCAAAACAGGCGCAGCGCAATGAATTCTTCATTGTGGGTGTGGATGGCAGCCCGGATGGTGAAGAAGCGCTGAAGCGGGAAAACTCCCTGTTTGTGGCAACCCCGGCACAAGATCCGCAGGTGATGGCGGCAAAAGCGGTCGAGATCGGCTACGACATTCTCCAGGGTAAACCGGCACCGAAAGAACCGGTGCTGATCCCGGTGACGATGATCGATAAAAAGAACGTCGGTACCTATAAAGGATGGACGGTTAAGTAACCCCTCAGCCTAAACCCTCTCCCCTTTGGGGAGAGTGGGTGGCAAAAAACGCTGGCCGGGCTGCAGGCTTTTATTCGCGAGGGCAATTAATTTAACAATAATTGCGATTTTTCATTACAGTTCTATGAATTTTACATTCCCGAACTACACTCTCTCCATCTGGCATATTCGGCGTGGGCAGACACTCTGTCCGCACGCTTTTCCGAAATGAGATAGAAAGAGGACAAGGGAAAAATGTTCGCAGCCATCATCATCGGTATTTTCATTATTAGCGTTATTTACGCGCATTCACGCGGGAAAGAAAAACAGACGCTGTCTCGTCAGTTGTTCGACCATTCGACGTTCATGGCCCCCATCAATATGTTTATGACGGCGTTCTCTTCCCTGCCCGCCAGGGAGGCTTTCTTTGAGACAGAGCGTTTCCCTGAATTAAAAACGCTGACGGAAAACTGGCAGGTTATTCGTGAAGAGGCTGTGCGTTTACAGGATCATATAAAGGCGGCGCAAAATAATAACGACGCTGGCTTTAACACCTTTTTTAAACGCGGCTGGAAACGTTTTTATCTGAAATGGTACGCCGACGCTCACCCTTCTGCGCAAGCGCTTTGCCCGGTGACCACGCAACTGGTGAGTCAAATTCCTTGCGTAAAGGCGGCGATGTTTGCCGAACTGCCTGCGGGGGCAAAGCTGGGCAAGCATCGCGATCCCTACGCGGGCTCGGTTCGCTATCATCTGGGCTTATCTACCCCGAATGACGATCGCTGCTTTATTGAAGTGGACCAGCAGCGCCATAGCTGGCGCGATGGCGAGGCCGTCATTTTTGATGAGACTTACGTTCACTGGGCAGAAAATAAAACCGATCAAACGCGCATTATTCTTTTCTGTGATATCGAGCGTCCGATGAAGTGGGGCTGGGCACAGGCAGTTAACCATTGGGTAGGGACGACGCTGATGTCTGCAGCCAGCTCACCCAATGATGAGAATGACCGCACTGGCGGCATTAATCGCATTTTTAAATATGTTCATGCGGGGCGCGAACGCGGACAGCGTCTTAAAAAACGAAATCGTAAAGCCTATTATGCCCTCAAGTACCTGTGCATCAGCGCCTTTTTTGCCGCCCTTCTTATTCCGGCGATAACATAGACCTTATGCCGCCTGTTCGGGGCGGCTAACATCGGTGGCAAATACATACCCCAGTCCACGAATGGTTTTAATGAGTGCAGGCTGATGCGGGTTGACCTCGATTTTCCGGCGCAGACGCATGATCAGCACGTCGATAGTCCGGTCAAACACCTCCGTGCTTTCGCTGTGGGTGAGTTCCAGCAGTTGATCGCGGCTGAGTACCCGGCGGGCATTTTGCGTAAGCGCCAGCAGCAGGCCATATTCCCCCTGGGTCAACGGCACGACGTTACGCTGCGGATCAATCAGTTCACATCGGGAGGTATCCAGCGTCCAGTTGTCGAAGGTTATCCCCGCTACGCGTGGCATCGGCGTTTCTGCGGCCAGCACGCCGGTCCGACGCAGGACCGCTTTAACCCGGGCAACCACCACGCGCGGATTAAACGGTTTGCCAATATAGTCGTCGGCTCCCATCTCCAGCCCCACTACCACGTCGGATTCACTGCCCAACCCGGTTAACATGATCACCGGTAGCGCCGGACGCTGCTTTTGCAACTGCAGCAAAACCTGTAACCCATTGATATCTGGCAGCATCATATCCAGCAGGACAAGGGCGATCTCCGGCGTCTGTTGTACCCGGCCTGGCACATCCTGACCGTTATGGCAGACAAGCACGTCAAAGACGTGTTCACTCAGCACATCCTGCAGCAGTTCGCACACTGCCAAATCGTCATCAACCACCAGAATCGCCGGTTTCATCATATGCTTCCGTCAGGGGATTATGTTAAGTCTGAACCATTCTGCCGTCGGCTCCAGTGAAAGGGTGTTTTCCATGACGGAAATTCAACCCATGTCACATACCCTGCCCATTCGACACGTCAATTTTGACGATGGTCTGCTTTTCGTCAGGGTTGTCGGCAGGAATACGCCGTAAAACGCGCCATTACCCCTACTAAAAACATGGCATAGAAGCTGCATTATTTGGTGCGAAAGATTCGATTAACTGGAGCAGACTGATGAAAAAAGTCGTCACGGTTTGCCCTTATTGTGCCTCAGGTTGCAAGATCCACCTGGTGGTCGATAACGGCAAAATCGTCCGGGCGGAGGCCGCACAGGGGAAAACCAACCAGGGCACGCTGTGTCTGAAAGGGTATTACGGCTGGGATTTTATCAATGATACCCAAATCCTCACCCCGCGCCTGAAAACCCCTATGATCCGCCGCGAGCGCGGTGGCAAGCTGGAAGCCGTCAGCTGGAACGAGGCGCTCGATTACGTCGCCACGCGCCTCAACGCCATCAAGGCCAAGTACGGCCCGGATGCGATTCAGACGACCGGTTCCTCACGCGGGACAGGGAATGAAACCAACTATGTGATGCAAAAATTCGCACGCGCCGTTATTGGAACCAATAACGTCGACTGCTGCGCTCGCGTCTGACACGGCCCATCGGTTGCAGGTCTGCACCAGTCGGTCGGTAACGGCGCAATGAGTAATGCCATCAACGAGATAGACAACACCGATCTGGTGTTTATTTTCGGCTATAACCCGGCGGATTCTCACCCTATCGTCGCGAACCATGTTATTCGCGCCAAACAGAACGGGGCGAAAATCATCGTCTGCGATCCGCGCAAAATTGAAACCGCGCGCATTGCAGATATGCACATCGCATTGAAAAACGGCTCGAACATCGCGCTGTTGAATGCGATGGGGCACGTCATTATTGAGGAGAATCTGTACGACCAGGCGTTTGTGGCCAGCCGCACGGAAGGCTTTGAAGAGTATCGTAAAATTGTCGAAGGCTATACGCCAGAGTCCGTTGAAGCGATAACCGGCGTCAGCGCACAGGAGATCCGCCAGGCCGCACGCATGTACGCCGGGGCGAAAACCGCCGCCATTCTGTGGGGCATGGGCGTGACCCAGTTCTACCAGGGCGTGGAAACCGTGCGTTCGTTGACCAGCCTCGCCATGCTGACGGGTAACCTGGGCAAGGCCCACGTCGGCGTCAACCCGGTACGTGGCCAGAATAACGTCCAGGGGGCCTGCGATATGGGCGCGCTGCCGGATACCTATCCAGGATATCAGTACGTCAAATTCCCGGAAAACCGCGAGAAATTCGCGAAAGCCTGGGGGGTCGAAAGCCTGCCGGAACACACCGGCTATCGCATCAGCGAGCTGCCGCACCGTGCGGCGCACGGTGAAGTGCGTGCGGCCTACATCATGGGTGAAGATCCGCTCCAGACCGATGCCGAACTCTCTGCGGTACGTAAAGGGTTTGCGGATCTGGAGCTGGTGATTGTCCAGGATATCTTTATGACCAAAACCGCGGCGGCGGCGGATGTGATTTTACCGTCGACATCATGGGGCGAGCATGAAGGCGTCTACACGGCGGCTGACCGCGGTTTCCAGCGCTTCTTCAAAGCGGTCGAACCGAAGTGGGATCTGAAAACCGACTGGCAGATCATCAGCGAAATCGCCACCCGTATGGGCTACCCGATGCACTACAACAACACTCAGGAGATCTGGGACGAGTTGCGGCATCTGTGTCCGGACTTCTACGGTGCCACCTATGAAAAAATGGGTGAGCTGGGGTATATCCAGTGGCCATGCCGCGATGAGTCGGAAGCCGACCAGGGGACGTCATACCTCTTCAAAGAGACGTTCGACACCCCGGACGGGCTGGCGCAGTTCTTCACCTGTGACTGGGTCGCACCTGTCGATAAACTCACCGACAAGTATCCGATGGTGCTCTCCACCGTGCGCGAAGTGGGCCACTACTCCTGTCGCTCAATGACCGGGAACTGCGCCGCGCTGGCCGCGCTGGCAGATGAACCCGGCTACGCGCAAATCAACACTGCCGACGCGGAACGCCTGGGTATTGAGGATGAAGCGCTGGTATGGGTGAACTCGCGCAAAGGGCGAATCATCACCCGTGCGCAGGTGAGCGATCGTCCCAACAAAGGGGCGGTCTATATGACCTACCAGTGGTGGATTGGTGCCTGTAACGAACTGGTGACGGAGAACTTAAGCCCGATAACCAAAACGCCGGAGTATAAATATTGTGCCGTCAACGTGGAGCCCATTGCGGATCAACACGCTGCCGAACAGTATGTGATTGACGAATATAACAAGCTGAAAGCCCGACTGCGTGAAAGCGCAATGGGTTGAAGCGGGTAATTAATTAATGAACAAAGGGAGTGATATATTCACTCCCTTTTTTTATTTCCGCCACCGCGATTATACTGCGCGGCGTGTACCCAGAAGATAAGAATCCATGAAAGCCATTTTTCTGTTGTTATTCTTTATAACCTCGTTCGCCTGCGCGGATGAGATAGGCAGCCAGTATCTGAAGCAGGCGGAAGCGGGCGATGTCCGCGCCCAGTATTATCTTGCTGATACCTACTTCAGCTCGGGGGACCGCACACAGGCCGCGCGGTGGGCCGAAAAAGCCGCAAAAGGTGGCGATGTCGATGCCATGGCGCTGTTGTCGCAAATTCACTTTACGCAGGGGGATTACGCGCAGGCCAAGGCTCTGGCGCAGCAGGCAAACATTGCAGGCAGCAAACGCGGCGCGATCATGCTGGCGCGCGTGCTGGTCAACACTGAGGCCGGTCAAACCGACTATCCCCAGGCCATTAAGCTCCTGCAAACGGCGACTGAAGATATCGACAACGATTCGGCGGTAGACGCGCAGCTGCTGCTGGGGCTGATCTATGCCAACGGCGTTGAGGTGGCTCAGGATGACGTGCGGGCCGCGTCGTGGTTCAAGCGAAGTTCTACCCTGTCGCGAACGGGCTATGCGGAGTACTGGGCGGGGATGCTGTTCAGACAGGGCGAGAAAGGGTTTATCACGCCGAATAAGCAGAAAGCGCTTTACTGGTTGAACCTGAGCTGTACGGAAGGGTTTGATACGGGATGTGAAGAGTTTGATGCGTTGAGCGGGGAGTAAAGCGCCGGGTGGCGGCTTCGCCTTACCCGGCCTACAAAACCCGTAGGCCCGGTAAGCGCAGCGCCACCGGGCATAAGATGTTACCGATCGGCCGTCTTATCAAAACGCCCCAGCACCTCGCGTTCATACGCCAGCGCTTTTTTACGGTCGAATTTGTGTTCCCACTTGGCGATAACCAGCACCGCCAGGGCATTCCCCACCACGTTCAGCGCCGTACGCGCCATATCGAGGATACGGTCGACACCGGCGATAAACGCCAGACCTTCCAGCGGAATACCCACGCTGCCCAGCGTCGCCAGCAGCACCACGAACGAAACGCCCGGTACGCCTGCAATACCTTTAGACGTCACCATCAGGGTCAGCACCAGCACGATCTCCTGCCACAGCGACAGGTCAATGCCATACAGCTGCGCAATAAAGATAGCGGCGATACTCTGGTACAGCGTTGAACCGTCCAGGTTGAAAGAGTAGCCGGTCGGCACCACGAAGCTGGTGATAGAGGCAGGCGCACCGTAAGCCTCCATCTTCTCAATAATGCGCGGCAGCACGCTCTCAGAGCTTGCCGTGGAGTACGCCAGAATCAACTCATCTTTCAGGATACGGATCAGGATCCAGATGCTCAGCCCGCACAGGCGCGCCACTATGCCCAGCACCACCAGCGCAAAGAACAGGATGGCGAAGTGCACCAGGATCACCAGCTTCGCCAGCGGCCACAGGGAGGCAAAGCCGAAGTTTGCCACGGTCACCGCAATCAATGCGAACACCCCAACCGGCGCGTAGCGCATCACCATGTGGGTCACTTTGAACATGGTTTCGGAGATAGAGCGGAAGACGGTGACCAGCGGTTCACGGTGCGTGGCAGGCAGCGAGGAGAGCCCCAGGCCAAACAGCACCGAGAAGAAGATGATCGGCAACATCTCGCCTTTCGCCATCGATGCCACGATATTGGTCGGCACCAGTGAAAGGATCGTGCCCATCAGGCCGTGCGCATGGCTCTGCACTTCCGCCGTTGTGCTTTGGTATTTCGAAATATCCACCGTGGCCAGCTGCGACATATCGATCCCGGAACCTGGCTGGAACACGTTTGCCAGGGTAATCCCCAGAATAATCGCAACCGTAGTGATCACTTCGAAATAGAGAATGGTTTTCGCACCGATACGGCCTAACTGTTTCGCGTCACCGACCCCGGCAATGCCGACCACCAGCGTCGAGATCACAATCGGCACCACGATCATCTTGATCAAATGAATAAAGATATCGCCCGCCGGGGAGAGCAGGTTGGCAATCAGCCATTCGCGGCTGTCGCTATGATAGTGGAGATAACTGCCCAGCAAGATGCCCAGCACAAGGGCTAGCAAGATCTGCCAGGCCAGGCTGACTTTAACGTTTTTCATAGAAACTGACTTCCTCAATGAAATCTCCGCACCAGCAAAACTGCATGAATATGGAGACATACTGAAAGGGTATGAATTGTGTTGCGTTGGTTTATGGAATTTTTTAACGCGGCGTATGAGTATCATTTGCGCGACCTGTTGCGCAAGCCTTAAAGAACGACGCATTTCACTGGGAAATGACGGTATAACGCGAGTTTGTCATTATCCTGATAAATAACCATTTGTTATAAAAACGCTTTTTTAAATCTAAATGCGAATAATCGTCAGGCTGAATTATTTCCCTTCAAAGTTTCATTCGCTCGTTTTTCAACCTCTTCAAACAATGCGTGATCTGTAGCCCAAATAATAAACAAAGCTTGTAAAGCCCCTACTATTAACGTTTTTGCGACATATTATTAACATCTTACAAGGAGAAAAAAAGCCATGAGCCAAATACATAAACACGACATTCCCGCAAACATTGCGGACCGTTGCCTGATCACCCCGGAGCAGTACCACGAGAAATATCAGCAATCAGTTTCCCACCCTGACGCCTTCTGGGGCGAGCAGGGACACATCCTTGACTGGATCAAACCTTATCAGAAGGTGAAAAACACCTCCTTTGCGCCCGGCAACGTCTCCATTAAATGGTATGAAGATGGCACGCTGAACCTGGCGGCGAACTGCCTGGATCGCCATCTTGCCGAACGCGGGAATGAAACCGCCATCATCTGGGAAGGCGACGATGCCTCACAGAGCAAACACATTACCTATAAAGAACTGCATCGCGACGTCTGCCGTTTCGCCAACGTCCTGCTGGAAAAAGGCATTAAAAAGGGCGATGTGGTGGCTATCTATATGCCAATGGTGCCGGAAGCCGCGGTTGCTATGCTGGCCTGCGCGCGTATCGGCGCAATTCACTCGGTTATCTTCGGCGGGTTCTCGCCGGAAGCCGTTGCAGGCCGTATTGTCGATTCCAGTTCAAAACTGGTGATCACCGCCGATGAAGGCGTGCGCGCCGGACGCGGTATCCCGCTGAAGAAAAACGTCGATGAAGCGCTGAAAAACCCGAATGTCAAAACGGTCAGTAACGTTATCGTGCTGAAGCGTACCGGCGGCAAGATCGACTGGAACGAGGGACGTGACCTGTGGTGGAGTGACCTGATCGAGAAAGCGAGTGACCAGCATCAGCCGGAAGAGATGAATGCTGAAGATCCGCTGTTCATTCTTTACACCTCCGGTTCAACCGGTAAACCGAAAGGCGTGCTGCACACCACCGGCGGTTATCTGGTTTATGCGGCCACGACCTTTAAATATGTTTTCGACTACCACCCGGGCGACATCTACTGGTGTACCGCCGACGTGGGCTGGGTGACCGGGCATAGCTACCTGCTCTACGGCCCGCTGGCCTGCGGTGCCACCACGTTGATGTTTGAGGGCGTGCCAAACTGGCCGACCCCGGCGCGTATGTGTCAGGTAGTCGACAAGCACCAGGTCAACATTCTCTACACCGCGCCAACGGCGATCCGCGCGTTAATGGCGGAAGGCGATAAGGCCATCGAAGGCACTGACCGCTCTTCGTTGCGCATCCTCGGTTCCGTGGGTGAACCCATTAACCCCGAAGCCTGGGAGTGGTACTGGAAGAAAATCGGCAATGAAAAATGCCCGGTGATGGACACCTGGTGGCAGACCGAAACCGGCGGCTTCATGATCACCCCTATGCCTGGCGCCACACAGCTGAAGGCCGGTTCTGCCACGCGCCCATTCTTCGGCGTACAGCCTGCGCTGGTGGATAACGAGGGCAACCCGCTGGACGGGGCCACCGAAGGCAACCTGGTGATCGTCGACTCGTGGCCAGGCCAGGCGCGTACCCTGTTCGGCGACCACGAACGCTTTGAGCAGACCTATTTCTCGACCTTTAAAAACATGTACTTCAGCGGCGACGGCGCGCGCCGTGATGAAGACGGTTATTACTGGATCACCGGTCGCGTGGATGACGTGCTCAACGTTTCTGGCCACCGTCTGGGGACGGCTGAAATTGAATCGGCGCTGGTGTCGCATCCGAAAATTGCTGAAGCCGCCGTTGTCGGGATCCCGCACAACATCAAAGGCCAGGCGATTTACGCTTACGTCACGCTGAACCACGGCGAGGAGCCATCACCCGAGCTGTACGCCGAGGTGCGCAACTGGGTACGTAAGGAGATCGGCCCGCTTGCTACGCCGGACGTGCTGCATTGGACCGACTCGCTGCCGAAAACCCGCTCCGGCAAGATTATGCGCCGTATCCTGCGCAAAATCGCGGCGGGGGATACCAGCAACCTCGGTGATACCTCAACGCTCGCGGATCCTGGCGTGGTGGAAAAACTGCTCGAAGAGAAGCAGTCCATCGCAATGCCTTCCTAGTTTTTTCTCCCTCTCCCCGTGGGAGAGGGCCGGGGTGAGGGCATCAGACCGCACCTTCCTCTCCCCTCACCCTAACCCTCTCCCCAAAGGGGAGAGGGGACTAAAAACAAACCAACCTTACCTTTGGAGACTCTGTGATGAATGACCATATTTGTCAGCAGATAGAGAATAGTGCGCACTACAGGGAGCTCGTCGAAAAACGGCAACGGTTTGCCTTCATCCTTTCTATCATCATGCTGATTATCTACGTCGGCTTTATTATGCTGATCGCCTTTGCTCCGCACTGGCTGGGCACCCCGCTGCACGCGGGCACCAGCGTCACGCGCGGCATTCCTATTGGCATTGGCGTGATTGTGATCTCCTTCTTACTGACCGGCGTGTACGTCTGGCGCGCGAACGGTGAATTCGATCGTCTCAACAGAGCGGTACTGCAAGAGGTAAAAGCATCATGAAGCGGATCCTGACGGCGCTTGCCGCCACACTTCCTTTTGCCGCCCACGCGGCGGATGCCATCACCGGCGACGTTCAGCGTCAGCCGACTAACTGGCAGGCGATTGTGATGTTCCTGATTTTCGTCCTGCTGACCCTGTACATCACTTACTGGGCGTCGAAGCGCGTGCGCTCTCGTAATGATTATTACACCGCGGGCGGCAACATTACCGGTTTCCAGAACGGGCTGGCGATAGCGGGCGACTTTATGTCTGCCGCCTCGTTCCTCGGGATCTCCGCGCTGGTTTATACCTCCGGCTACGACGGCCTGATCTACTCCCTGGGCTTCCTCGTCGGCTGGCCGATCATCCTGTTCCTCATTGCCGAGCGCTTGCGCAACCTCGGGCGCTATACCTTCGCTGACGTGGCCTCCTATCGCCTGAAACAGGGGCCTATTCGCACCCTCTCCGCCTGCGGTTCGCTGGTGGTGGTCGCGCTATACCTGATTGCGCAGATGGTCGGGGCAGGTAAATTGATCGAACTGCTGTTCGGTCTGAACTACCACATCGCCGTGGTACTGGTTGGCGTCCTGATGGTGATGTACGTCCTGTTTGGCGGCATGCTGGCGACCACCTGGGTACAGATTATCAAAGCGGTCCTGCTGCTGTTCGGCGCCAGTTTTATGGCCTTTATGGTGATGAAGCACGTCGGGTTCAGCTTCAATAACCTGTTTACCGAAGCGATGGCGGTTCATCCAAAAGGAGAGGCAATCATGAGCCCGGGCGGGCTGGTGAAAGATCCGATATCCGCTCTCTCCCTCGGTCTCGGCCTGATGTTCGGTACCGCGGGCCTGCCACACATTCTGATGCGTTTCTTCACCGTGAGCGATGCGCGTGAAGCGCGTAAGAGCGTCTTCTACGCCACCGGCTTTATGGGTTATTTCTACATCCTGACCTTTATCATCGGCTTTGGCGCGATCATGCTGGTAGGGGCAAACCCGGCGTTTAAAGACGCGGCGGGTGCGCTGATTGGCGGCAACAACATGGCGGCGGTGCATCTGGCCGACGCGGTGGGCGGTAACCTGTTCCTCGGCTTTATCTCTGCCGTGGCCTTCGCCACCATCCTTGCCGTAGTAGCGGGACTGACGCTGGCCGGTGCCTCTGCGGTCTCGCACGACCTCTACGCCAACGTGTTCCGTAAAGGGGCAAGCGAACGTGACGAGCTGAAAGTCTCTAAGATCACCGTGCTGGTGCTGGGTGTGGTCGCCATTTTGCTCGGTATTCTGTTTGAGAAGCAGAACATCGCCTTTATGGTGGGGCTGGCCTTCTCGATTGCGGCGAGCTGTAACTTCCCGATCATCCTGCTCTCCATGTACTGGTCAAAACTGACCACCCGTGGGGCGATGATTGGCGGCTGGCTGGGGCTGCTGACGGCGGTGATCCTGATGATTCTGGGCCCGACCATCTGGGTACAGATCCTCGGTCACGAAAGCGCCATTTTCCCGTATGAGTATCCGGCGCTGTTCTCGATTGCCGTGGCGTTTATTGGTATCTGGGTCTTCTCTGCCACCGACAACTCGCCGGAAGGTAACCTGGAGCGTGAGAAATTCCGCGCCCAGTTTATTCGCTCACAAACCGGCCTTGGCGTTGAACAGGGCCGCGCACACTAAGCCTTTCTCCCCGGTCTCTCAGGCCGGGGAGTTTAAAACATCACCCATGCCACCAGCGGTGCGATAAGCACCATCGTCACGCCAGAGAGCATCATCACCAGACTTGCCACCACGCCTTCCTGCTGACCCAGCTCATACGAACGCGCCGTACCTGCGCCATGAGACGCCGCGCCAAACCCTGCCCCTTTCGCCATCCCCTCCCGAATAGAAAGCCGCAAAAAGAGCATATCGCCCACCGCCATGCCAAAGACGCCCGTCACGACCACAAACAGCGCCACCAGATCCGGCTGCCCGCCAAGCGGTTTAGCCGCTGCCAGCGCAAACGGCGTCGTCACCGAACGCACGGCCAGGCTGCGCTGAATTTCATCGGGCAGCGTAAACAGCCGCGCCAGCCAGACCGAGCTACACACCGCCACCACCGTGGCAGTCAGAACGCCTGCGCTAAGCGACATCCAGTGGCGTTTAATAATATTCAGGTTGTCGTACACGGGAACGGCAAAGGCGATAGTGGCCGGGCCGAGCAGCCACAGCAGCCAGTGGGATTCCCCAATGTAGTTCTGCCAGGAAATATGGCCGAAGACCAGCATGAGCACCAGCAGGATGGGGGTGAACACCAGCGGCATGAGCGGCAGCGCGCGAAAGCGGCGGTACAAACGCTTGTTGGCAAAGTAGATTACGATGGTCGCAATCAGACACAGCACGCTTATCTGAACGTTAGTCATGCTTCTGCCTGCTGATTTCAAAGCGATAGACTTTATCCACCACCCAGGCAGTGGCGCCCAATACCATCAGCGTACTCAGGGCGATAACCGCGAAGATGCGCCAGCCGTCGACCATCAGCAGCTGGGCATAGTTCACCACCGCGACCACCGCAGGCACGAAGAACAGCAGCATCTCCGCCAGCAGCCAGCGCGCGCCGGCTCGCACCCAGCTAAGGGGCAACGCGCGACAGAGGATCAGCGTTAGCATTAGCACCATCCCGACCAGATTGGCGGGTAAAGGCAGGTGCAGCCAGTCGACAAGATATTCCGCGAAAACAAACAGTCCGGCATAGAGCAGTACCTGAACCGGTACCTGGAGTCGTTGCACAACGGCAGGCGTAACACGACTTAACGCCACGGCCATGGGGGTTTTCCTCAAAATTGAGACGAGGCGCCAGTATAGTGAGCGCACGTCAGGGACAGAAATGAATTAAAATCATCGAAGGTATAGTTTCGAGGAATAATCATGGACATAAGAACGCTGCGCTATTTTGTCGAGGTGGTTCGCCAGCAAAGTTTTACCCGCGCAGCGGAGAAGTTGTTCGTTACCCAGCCGACCATCAGCAAGATGCTGAAAAACCTTGAGGACGAGCTGAACTGTACCCTGCTGCTTCGTGACGGACGCAAGCTGCTGCTGACGGATACCGGGCGCGTGGTCTTCGAGCGTGGGCTGGCGATTCTGGCTGAGTTCCGCCAGCTTGAGGCTGAGCTTGCGGATATCAACCACCTTACCAAAGGGCTATTACGTCTTGGCATTCCGCCGATGGTCGGCATGATGATGGCCGGGCCGATTAGCCTGTTTCGTCAGCGCTACCCCGGCGTTGAGCTAAAAATTTCTGAATTTGGCGGCCTGACCGTCCAGCAGGCCGTGATGAACGGCGAGCTGGATGTGGCGATGACGGCCCTCCCCGTAGAGGAAGAGAGCGGTCTGGCGACACTGCCGCTGTTCAGCCATCCGCTGTGCGTGCTCGTACCGCGCTCCGGTGACTGGCTGAAAATTGACTCGGTGAAACCCGAACTGCTCGGCGAACATCCGTTGCTGATCTACAACGAAGACTTCGCCTTAAGCCGCCAGCTGATGACGCTGTTTAACCAACATAATGTGAAGCCACGCATTGCGGTGCGCAGCGGTCAGTGGGATTTTCTGGCCGCGATGGTTCAGGCTGGAGTGGGGATTGCCATTCTGCCGCAGCCAATTTGCGAGCGGCTGGATAAAAACACCCTGCGCTGGATCCCGCTGGAGAGCGAGCTGCACTGGCAGTTAGGGATGATCTGGCGTGAAGGGGTGTATCTGTCGCATAGCGCGCAGGCGTGGCTGGAGTGCTGTAAGGGGTTTTGGGTGCAGTCTGAATAGTGCCGGGTGGCGGCTTCGCCTTACCCGGCCTACGATTCGAATATAGGCCCGGTAAGCGCAGCGCCACCGGGCAAAAGCGCGCTACTGATTCTCTATCAACAACGCTTCCAGCAAATCCAGATCGTGCAGCAGCTTTTGCAGCGTCTCGTTGCTGATCTGCCGCGTGGCACGCAGATGGTACAGCTCGGCACGCTCTGAACGCAGCGCCGCCAGGCGGAACCGGCGTTCCAGGTTTTCCTCCTGCAGCGAGCTTTCCACGTCATTACGACCGTCAGCCCGACGGCGCAGGTTACCAATCACGCGGGAACTCACTTCCGTCAGCAGCTGGTTATCGATGTTCTCGTCTGTATCGGCCGCCAGACGCTCTTCCATTTTCTGAATAGCAACTATCGCCACTTCGGCGGTAGCCGCACGCGCAATACGCTCCTCTTTATGCTGTTGGGTCGAATCCCCGGCGTCAATGTGCTGCAGTAAAATCGGCAGCATCACCACGCCCACGAACAGCGAGAAGAGGATCACGCCTGCCGCCAGGAACACCAGCTCGTAGCGCGCCGGGAAGACATCGCCCGTCGGCAGCAGCAGCGGAATAGAGAGCACACCGGCAAGGGTGATCGCCCCACGCACGCCAGCGAAAGAGGCAATCAGCAGCTCGCGTGTGGTCCAGGAGCCAAACTCCATCGGCTTTTTCGTCAGGAAGCGCACGCTGAATTTCTTCATCGTCCAGAGCCAGCCAAAACGCACCAGCATCAGTGCCATGTAGATCAGCACGATGTCGGTAAACAGCATCCAGACTTCAACGTTCGGATCGGCCTCTGCCGCAATCAGCGAGGACTCCATAATGCCCGGCAGTTGCAGGCCCAACAGCAGGAAAACCATGCCGTTAAACACGAATTCCAGCATCGCCCATGTGCTGTTGGCACGCAGACGCATTGCCAGCGGCGCGCGACGCATCACGCCGGAGCGGGTGATGGTCATCCCTGCCGCTACCGCCGCCAGAATGCCCGACACGCCAATATGTTCGGCAATCAGGTAGGAGGCAAACGGCAGCAGGAACAGCAGTACGATTTGCGTGGCGGGTTCATCACCGCCCCAGCGGCTGAGGAAGCGCAGGGAGCGACCATACAGCCAGCTCACCACAAAGCCCGCGAGGATACCGCCAATCGCCACTTTGAAGAATTCCAGCGTCGCGCCGCCAATGGTAAAGACCATCGTCCCCATGGCAACCGCCACGGCAAACTTCAGGGCGACCAGACCAGAGGCGTCATTCATCAGCGCCTCGCCCTGCAAAATCCCCATGATTTTCTTCGGAATACGACCTTCACCCACAATGCCGGAAAGCGCCACGGCATCGGTTGGCGAGAGCACGGCGGCCAGCGCAAAGGCGGGGATTAACGGGATACCCGGTACGGCCCAGTAAATCAGGAAGCCAATCCCGACGACGGTGACGACGACCAGCGCCAGCGCCAGGCCGAAGATCTCTCGCCCGTGCTCAAGGAATTCGCGCGTGGGCGTTTTCCAGCCATCAGCAAACAGCAGTGGCGGAATAAACAGCACGAGGAACAGTTCGGGGTCAAATTCCACGTGCAGGCCAAACGTCGGCCACGCCAGCAGCGCGCCGATGGCTATTTGCATTAATGGCAGGGGGACCTGAAAGGGCAGTACGCGTGTGACCACCCCGGATAATGAGACCACAAGGGTCATGATGAGTATTGTGAAGAAGATTTCCATGCGTTCCCTGTTTGCTGTGTTACTTATGTACTACGGAAGGCGTCGTGCCTTTTATTCTATCTTCTTCAGAGTAACGCAAAAGGCAACGGGATGAGCTCTGAAAATAAAAACGGGCGGCCTGAGCCACCCGTTTTCGCATCAATGGACAACTTAGATGGCCCAGCCGCCCGCGTAGAATGCCACCAGCGCAACGGCGATCACCACGGTGCCGATGTTCAGCTTGCGCCATTCACCAGAGACCAGACGACCAATGACCAGCGACGCGAAACCGATCATGATGCCGGTCACGATGTTACAGGTCAGCACGATAAACACGGCGGTAATCAGGCCAGACATGGCATCCACGAAATCCGCAAAGTCGATCTTCGCCACGTTGCTCAGCATCAGCAGGCCGACATACATCAGCGCTGGCGCGGTCGCGTAAGCCGGTACCAGATAAGAGAGCGGAGAGAGGAACAGGATCAGCAGGAACAGCACGCCGACGGTGATGGCCGTCAGGCCGGTTTTACCGCCTGCTGCCGTGCCCGCTGCGGACTCGATATACACTGCCGCAGGCGCTGCGCCCACCAGTCCTGAGAAGACGCTGCTCAGGGAGTCAGTCGTCAGGGCTTTGCCGCCATCAATAATCTGACCGTCTTTATCCAGCAGGTTAGCCTGACCGGCCACCGCGCGAATCGTACCGGTTGCGTCAAACACGGCGGTCATCACCAGCGCCAGCACGCTTGGCAGGATTACCGGGTTAAGCGCACCAGCGATATCCAGGCTGCCAATCAGAGAATTGCCCTTGTCATCGCTCAGCGACGGCATGGCGAAAATACCGGAGAAGTGGACGTTCGGATCGAAAATCAGGCCGACAATGGATACACCGATAATGGTCAGCAGAATGCCGCCCGGCACTTTCAGTTTTTCCAGACCGATAATCACCGCCAGACCGATCAGCGACATGATCACCGGGAAGCTCGCGAAATGCCCCAGCGCCACCGGCAGGCCGTCCAGCGGGTTCTTGATCACCAGGCCCACGCCGTTAGCGGCGATCAGCAGCAGGAACAGACCGATGCCGATACCGGTGCCGTGCGCCACGCCCTGCGGCAGGTTGCGCAAAATCCAGCTACGAATGCCGGTAGCAGAGATAACGGTGAACAGCACACCCATCAGGAACACGGCGCCGAGTGCGACCGGTACGCTGATCTGCTGACCCAGCACCAGGCTGAACGCGGTGAACGCGGTCAAAGAGATGGCGCAACCAATCGCCAGCGGCAGGTTCGCCCACAGCCCCATCACAATGGAGCCCACACCGGCTACCAGGCAGGTCGCGACAAAAACAGCTGCTGGCGGGAAGCCCGCTTTACCCAGCATGCCCGGCACAACGATGACGGAGTAAACCATCGCCAGAAACGTTGTCAGACCGGCAACAACTTCCTGACGCACGGTGCTGCCGCGAGCCGAAATTTTAAACATGGCGTCAAGTGAACCGCCGGTACGCGCAGATGGCGTAGACATAGAAAACATCCCCTGAGAGTTTTTATAGAACGTTCATAAGCGTGGTGGAGACGCCACTGCCAGCTAATACGTCAAATCCTTGTTTTGCGTTTGCGACGAAAGGGCGTCACAAAAAAAGCAAACGTTTAGCTCCGCGCTTAAAAACGGGTGGTCAAATTAAGGCAAACGATTATCCAGCCTAAACACCGCCCTTTTCAACTGAACTTTATCGTTTTTCACTAAAATTCGCTTATGACGCTGAAGAAATAAACAGAGGATGCGCAAACGTTATCGTCTATGCGCAATTTGTTTACATTTCAATCCTCACCCGGGATGGATAATGGCCCACCCTGTTCCAGGGTTCGCTTCCAGCCGGGACTGTTATCGACCTTTTGCTTCCAGGCCTCAATATGCGGCAGATTGTCGATGCCCCCACGCGCCAGCAGGGCAAAGATCGGGAAACTCATCTGAATGTCGGCCATGCTGAGCGCGTCCCCGGCAAACCAGCTGTTTTGAGCGAGATGCGAGTCAATAAAGCGCGCATGCGTTTCCAGCTGGGGATTGAGATACGCTTTCTGCACCCCCTTACCCAGCGCCTTGCCCAGGAGTCGGATGCCTGGCGGCACGGGCGGCTTGCCGAGGCTGTTGAAAACCAGCTTCATTAACAGCAGTGGCATCAGCGATCCTTCCGCGTAATGCAGCCAGAAGCGGTATTGCACCTTATGCGCCGGATCTAACGGCTTAAGGCGCGATTCGGCATCATAGGTTTCCTGGAGGTACTCCAGAATGGCACCCGATTCCGCGAGGATTAGCCCATTATCTTCGATGACCGGTGATTTGCCCAACGGATGTACCTTTTTGAGAGCCTCCGGCGCCAGCATGTTCTTTTCGCGCTGGTAGTGAACGATCTCATAAGGCAGGGCGAGTTCTTCCAGCGCCCAGATCACACGATGTGAGCGCGACTGGTTAAGGTGATGTACCGTAAGCATGGTCTTCTCCTGTGATTCATACTTTTTAACTATAGAAAATTGAACAACACCGCGAAAAAAATTCGGCTAAAAACCGGTCAGCGACGCTGGCGAAAAAACCGGTCTTGCATAGAATTAAAGTGTCAGCACAATCCGGAACCTCACCAACCAGCTCGACACGAGGGGTGCTGATGTCGGGGGAAACCCTCCCGTGAACCAGCGGGATAGAGAGAAAGACAAAGACCGGGAAAAACTAAAGCGCCCTTAGTGGCGCTTTAGTTCTTTATAGGGTGCGTGTGTATGCCGGGTGGCGGCTGCGCCTTACCCGGCCTACGTTCGAGAACGTGTTTTTTGTAGGTCGGGTAAGGCGCAGCCGCCACCCGACGCGCAGGCCGCAGAGACTTACTCCTCCTCCAGCAGCCGCGCCCCTGTCCCCTGCTCGCCCAGCCTGTCACCGGGGTTCCGCAACGGGCAGTCGCTACGGGACAGACAGCCGCAGCCGATACAACCGTCCAGTTCATCGCGCAGCGCAACCAGCGTATGGATACGTCTGTCCAGCTCTTCACGCCACTGGGAGGAGAGCTCTTTCCACTCTTTCGGGCTCAGCGTGTGGCCCTCCGGCAACACCCCAAACGCCTCACCTATCGTCGCCAGGGGAATGCCGATTCGTTGCGCAATTTTGATAATCGCCACGTAACGGAGAACGTCACGGGTATAGCGGCGCTGGTTTCCGCCGTTACGGATGCTTTTAATTAACCCTTTGCTTTCATAGAAGTGGAGCGCCGATACCGCAACACCGCTTCGCTTTGCCACTTCGCCGGGGGTTAAAAGCGCTTTAATACGCGGCAATCTCTTTTCCATAAAACCTCTTTACCTCAAGTTAACTTGAGGAATTATACTCCCCCGCAGAGAAAACGACGAATCAACCAAGAAAGTTGTATCTACAGAGGGGCAACCTTATGTCGCATCAGCAGATTATTCAGACACTTATTGAATGGATTGATGATCATATCGATCAACCGTTGAACATTGATGTGGTCGCTAAAAAGTCGGGCTATTCGAAATGGTATTTACAGAGAATGTTCCGCACGGTTATGCATCAAACCCTGGGTGAGTACATTCGTCAGCGCAGATTGCTGCTGGCGGCGCAGGCGTTACGCTCAACGCAGCGACCGATTTTTGATATCGCGATGGATCTTGGCTATGTGTCGCAACAAACCTTTTCCCGCGTGTTTCGCCGCGAGTTTGACCGTACGCCGAGCGACTATCGCCACCAGTTGAATTAATCACCCTTAGTGCAAAGGTTGCTGCTGCCAGGTCATAAATTCCTGGGGCGGCATCGCTTTTGCGAAGTGCCATCCCTGACAGAACTGGACGCCGCGCTTCAGCAACCAACTCACCTGCTCTGCCGTTTCGACCCCTTCCGCAATGGTTTTAAGCCGCAGGCTTTGCGCCATCTCGATAATATGCTCGGCGATCAGATGGCTGGTGCTGTTGGTCGTTAGCGTATCGATAAACGATTTATCGATTTTCAGAATGTCGACGTTCAGCGAATAGAGGTTGTGCAGGTTCGAGTAACCGGTCCCGAAATCATCGATCGCCACTTCATAACCCGCCTGCCGGAAAGCCTGAATCACCGGAGTGGTTTTTGGCACATCAATGAACCCACGTTCCGTCACTTCGATTTTGATTTGCTGAGCACGGACGGCATAGTGGCGCGCCTTGTCAGAAATCATGGCGATCAGCCGTGAGGAGTGGAAATCCGTGGCCGACAGGTTAATTGAAATATAGAGATGCGGATGCTCAGCCAGGAAATGACCCAGATCGCTGAATACCTCCTCAACGACATAATCCGTAATCCGCTCGCTCATTCCCTCTTTTTCAGCCAGCGGAATAAACTCAGCCGGACTCATCACCTGTCCGTTGAAACCCGGCCAGCGCAACAACGCCTCTGCCCCCACGCACTGGTTGTTCTTGATATCAATAATCGGCTGGTAGTGCAGGCAAAGCTGTCGTTTGTGCAACGCCCGATGCAGCAACCGCCCTGGCGAATTAAGCTCGCGGTGCGTCCGCGACCATACCAGCAAAATAATAATGCTGCAGATCATCCCCAGCGGCAGCGTCAACGTCGCCTGATGGTAGAGCGTTTCGTAAAAACGCTTATTTGACGTCGACACGATAGCGGCAATAGGCCGTTTCGGTGATTTCACGACGGTATAGAAACGGTTATCTTTTTGAAATACCGATTCCTTATCCTGAATCATCGAATTTAATAAAGAAGGATTAGCTTTCTGGCTAACGGAAAAGAATGCATTGGTTACCGTGTCGTACACTCCCCAGGAGAGAGAATGATCGGTAGACATCACTTCGCTGTAAGAAAGCGGATTGACCACCACGACATAATTTCCACGCTGCATATATGTCATTTTATAGCCAGTATAAAATGGCGTGTCGCGAAAATAATAGATAGCGATGTCAGGTTTACGGGTGTAATTGGCAATCGGGATCGCGTAAGGTTGGTCCGGCGTAAAAACGGTTGAACAAAGAAAATTCTGGCCTTCTGCATAAATTAAATCAGCGACAAACAGGCGGCCACGCACAACGTTCAACATATATTGGCGATGTTCCGGTGTACAAAGTTTACCCTGATATTTTTCGGCCTCGTCCCGGGCCAGATCAACTTGTTGAATAACCAGTTCTGTTTTGTCTAAAGCCAGTTCAGCAAATGTACGGAGCTGAGCGCTTGTTTCCGACACGGCTCTTAGCTGGGCAAACCATAGGGCAAGCATCACCGGCAGCATAACTACCATGATGATCCCTACTACCCTGAGCATTTTGCGCCGCGCGCTACGATTCATTTCCCGCCCTATATCCCTGCATGTTGTACGCCTGTAGTAATGAAGGCCGGATGCTTTGTTAAACAGGTGATTACGTTGCATGAATCATGCGAAGTTAGCAACTGACTTTTAGTATTAAAAATCTTAAATTTCGTTATGACGATAATATTTTCCCGTAAGCTAAACTGTAAGTATTCGTTCCGTTTCAATTAAGGGAAATAATTATCCAGCGAACATGTGGGGTTTGAAGATAACACAACAGAGAATCGATGTTTTATAAATGCCCGGCTATTACCACATTATTTTCAGGATGAGCAAAAAAATAACGTGCCACTTATAAAAACAACGTGGCTGGCCCATCGTGTGTCCGCTCAGCCAGGTATCGGGACCCAGGTACACGGCACCATCGCCTTTTTTGCGTAATAAAATCCCCATTTTGAACGCTCAGACGCTGGCGAATAAATCAACAAATGTGATATAGTTCACACATATTCTGTAACGAGAAACACCGTTTCATTCAGTTCGTCTGTTTTGTAGAGGATGGGTTCTATGGCAACCATTACTACCAGCATGGTTCTCCTACGCTGGCCTTTGTTGAGCGCGGTACTGATGTTTTTAGCCAGCACGCTGAACATTCAGTTTCGTAAATCTGACTACGCGGGTCTTGCGGTCATCAGCACTCTGCTGGGGCTTGGCGCGGCTTGCTGGTTCGCAACGGGCCTGTTGGGCATCACCCTGCTGGATATTGCCGCTGTCTGGGAAAATATTAAAGTTGTGATGGTAGAGGCAATGAGCCACCAGCCACCAGACTGGCCAATGGTGATTACCTGATTCCTGTATAAATAAAAAACCCAGACGATGTCTGGGTTTTTTATTTGAGCATCCGTTGATCAGAACGGGATGTCGTCGTCGAAGTCCATTGGTGGCTCGTTAGACGGTGCCGGAGCAGACTGCTGCTGCGGACGAGACTGCGCGCCGCCGCTGAACTGGTTGCCGCCCTGTGGTTGCTGAGGCTGTCCCCAACCGCCCTGCTGCTGCTGACCGCCACCTGCTGGTGCGCCACCGCCCTGACGGCCGCCCAGCATCTGCATGGTACCGCCAACGTTTACCACAACTTCGGTGGTGTACTTCTCAGCGCCCGACTGATCGGTCCATTTACGGGTGCGCAGCTGGCCTTCGATATAGACCTGAGAACCTTTACGCAGATACTCACCGGCAACTTCTGCCAGTTTGCCAAACAGCACCACGCGGTGCCATTCGGTCTGCTCTTTCATCTCACCGGTCGCTTTATCACGCCAGGATTCGGAAGTAGCCAGCGTAATGTTGGCAACTGCGCCACCACTCGGCATGTAGCGTACTTCCGGGTCCTGGCCCAGATTACCGACGAGAATCACCTTGTTTACGCCTCTGCTGGCCATGTTCGTGTCTCCTGAATACGTTTCTTAATAGTGTAAACGCGCGAGTGTACCATTTCCACGCGGCAATTTGCATAGTTGCGTAGTCGGTTCCGAAATCTCACGCGAACTCGACATTGTTACACAGCGAATCAGAAAATGCATTCCAATACTGTATATTCAAACAGGTTAAATTGTGTCATAATTAGCCGTTTCTGACAGCCGTTTGTCCTTCAAACAAACCAGGCAATCCGTGTTTCAACCGGGAAAGGTGAATGGATAAGATCGAAGTTCGGGGCGCCCGCACCCACAATCTCAAAAATATCAACCTCATAATCCCTCGCGACAAACTCATCGTCGTGACCGGGCTTTCGGGGTCTGGCAAATCCTCACTGGCTTTCGACACCTTGTATGCCGAAGGACAGCGTCGTTACGTTGAATCTCTCTCTGCGTACGCGCGTCAGTTCCTGTCGCTGATGGAAAAACCGGATGTCGATCATATTGAAGGGTTATCGCCTGCGATCTCCATCGAGCAGAAGTCGACTTCGCATAACCCGCGTTCAACGGTCGGTACCATTACTGAAATTCACGACTACCTGCGTCTGCTGTATGCGCGCGTGGGTGAGCCGCGCTGCCCGGACCACGACGTCCCGCTGGCGGCGCAGACCGTGAGCCAGATGGTGGATAACGTGCTGTCGCAGCCGGAAGGCAAACGCCTGATGCTGTTGGCGCCAATTATTAAAGAGCGTAAAGGCGAACACGCCAAAACGCTGGAGAACCTGGCAAGCCAGGGCTATATCCGCGCCCGTATTGACGGCGAAGTGTGCGACCTGTCGGATCCGCCAAAACTGGAGCTGCAGAAAAAGCACACCATTGAAGTGGTGATCGATCGCTTTAAGGTGCGTGAAGACCTCGCGACGCGTCTTGCGGAATCGTTCGAAACGGCGCTGGAACTCTCCGGTGGTACCGCCGTTGTTTCCGATATGGACGACCCGAAAGCGGAAGAGCTGCTCTTCTCCGCCAACTTTGCCTGCCCGATTTGCGGCTACAGCATGCGCGAGCTGGAACCGCGTCTGTTCTCGTTCAACAACCCGGCAGGCGCATGCCCAACCTGCGACGGCCTGGGCGTACAGCAGTATTTCGACCCGGACCGCGTGATCCAGAACCCTGAGCTGTCGCTGGCAGGCGGCGCCATTCGCGGCTGGGATAAGCGTAACTTTTACTACTTCCAGATGCTGAAATCGCTGGCGGAGCACTATAAGTTCGACGTGGAAGCCCCGTGGGCCAGCCTGAGCCCGAACGTGCACAAAGTGATCCTGTTCGGTTCCGGTAAAGAGAACATCGAGTTCAAATACATGAACGATCGCGGTGATACCTCCGTGCGTCGCCACCCGTTCGAAGGGGTGCTGCACAATATGGAGCGCCGCTACAAAGAGACCGAATCCAGCGCGGTACGCGAGGAGCTGGCGAAGTTCATCAGCAACCGCTCCTGTGCCACCTGTGAAGGCACGCGTCTGCGTCGCGAAGCGCGTCATGTCTTTGTCGAAAACACGGCGCTGCCGACCATCTCAGACATGAGCATCGGCCACGCGATGGACTTCTTCAACGACCTGAAGCTCTCCGGTCAGCGCGCTAAAATCGCTGAAAAAGTGCTGAAGGAGATTGGCGATCGTCTCAAGTTCCTGGTGAACGTGGGTCTGAACTACCTGACGCTTTCCCGCTCGGCAGAAACGCTGTCCGGCGGTGAGGCCCAGCGTATCCGCCTGGCCAGCCAGATTGGCGCAGGCCTGGTGGGCGTGATGTACGTGCTGGATGAGCCGTCAATCGGCCTGCACCAGCGCGACAACGAACGTCTGCTCGGCACGTTGGTCCACCTGCGCAACCTCGGTAACACGGTGATTGTGGTGGAGCACGACGAAGACGCGATTCGCGCTGCGGATCACGTGATCGACATTGGTCCTGGCGCGGGCGTACACGGCGGTCAGGTGGTCGCGGAAGGGACGCTGAAAGACATTATGGCGGTACCCGAGTCGCTGACCGGCCAGTACATGAGCGGCAAGCGTAAGATTGAGGTGCCAAAACAGCGCGTAGCGGCAGATCCGGAAAAAGTGCTGAAGCTGACCGGCGCGCGCGGCAACAACCTGAAAGATGTGACGCTGACGCTACCGGTTGGCCTGTTTACCTGCATCACTGGCGTGTCCGGTTCCGGTAAATCGACGCTGATTAACGATACCCTGTTCCCGATTGCGCAGACGGCGCTGAACGGTGCGACGCTGGCCGAGCCCGCGCCGTACCGAGACATTCAGGGGCTGGAACATTTCGATAAGGTTATCGACATTGACCAGAGCCCGATTGGCCGAACCCCTCGCTCGAACCCGGCGACCTATACCGGCGTCTTCACGCCCGTACGTGAACTGTTCGCCGGCGTGCCGGAAGCGCGTTCACGCGGGTACACGCCGGGACGGTTCAGCTTTAACGTGCGCGGCGGCCGCTGTGAAGCGTGCCAGGGCGATGGCGTCATCAAAGTTGAGATGCACTTCCTGCCGGACATCTACGTCCCGTGCGACCAGTGCAAAGGTAAACGCTATAACCGCGAAACGCTGGAAATTAAGTACAAAGGCAAGACCATCCACGAAGTGCTGGACATGACCATCGAAGAGGCGCGCGAGTTCTTTGACGCCGTCCCTGCGCTGGCGCGTAAGCTGCAGACCCTGATGGACGTCGGTCTGACCTACATTCGTCTGGGGCAGTCCGCCACTACGCTGTCGGGCGGTGAAGCCCAGCGCGTGAAGCTGGCGCGTGAGCTCTCCAAACGCGGCACCGGTCAGACGCTGTATATTCTGGATGAGCCGACTACCGGTCTGCACTTTGCGGATATCCAGCAGTTGCTCGACGTGCTGCATCAGCTGCGCGATCAGGGCAACACGATTGTGGTCATCGAACATAATCTGGACGTGATTAAAACGGCGGACTGGATTGTCGATCTCGGCCCGGAAGGCGGCAGCGGCGGCGGTGAAATCCTCGTCTCCGGTACGCCAGAGACCGTTGCAGAGTGCGAAGCCTCGCACACCGCGCGCTTCCTTAAACCGTTGCTGTAATGTCAGACGGAGAGTTGTTGTCGGGTCGCTTCCGGCAGCAGCTCTACGGCCTGTTTATAAGACGCATCCACCAGATAGTAAATTTGCGAGCCGGGCAGGGATCCATCCAGATAAACCGTGCTCCAGTGCGCCTTATTCAGGTGTTTGCTCGGCCTCACATCATCATGCTGCTGACGTAGCAAATCCGCCAACTCCGGGCTGGTTTTCAGCGACGCGGCCGGGCGGCCTTCGACCTCTTTCACCATCGCAAACAGCACATCTCCCACTTTTATCTGCGTGGCTTTCCAGTCGCTATGCACGCTCTGCTCCGCGCCAGGTTTACTCATGCAGTACTGAAGTAGCTCCGAAATTGTCATCATTATTCCCCTTGTAGCGTTGCGATAATTTTACGCGAACCACCGTGAATGCGATGTTCTCCCAGCCAGATCCCTTGCCACGTTCCCAGCAGTAGCCGCCCGTTGTGTACCGGCAGCATCAGCGATACCCCGAGCAGAGAAGATTTGATATGCGAAGGCATGTCATCTGCGCCCTCATAATCGTGCTCATAGGGGGCGTTGTCCGGGACACTCTTCAGAAAATAGTTTTCCATATCAGACCGGACAGTGGGATCGCAATTTTCATTAAGCGTGAGGGAGGCTGACGTGTGTTGAAGCAGCAGATGCAGTAAACCCGTTCTGACGCGCGACAAATCGCGGATTTGCCCGATGACTTCCTCCGTCACCAGGTGAAATCCGCGGGGTTTAGCGCTTAAGGTCAGGGTCTGTTGATACCACATGTGCTGCTCCGTTTAGAGAGATGAATCTTTCTAAGTGTGCAGCAAGAAGTCGAAAGGTAAAACCCGCCGCAGCGAGATTTGATTAAAAAAGAATCAAACTCGCAGCCCGACGCTTAATACTCCGAGTTAACAATCACCTCTTCGCCAAATTTTCCGGCCATCGGCAGCGGTCGATAGGTCGAGTTAGAGGCGCGTAACACCCTGATCGCTCTGGCTCCTGTATCCTGCGCCGCGGTAATGTCGTTATCCGAATCACCATAGAACACTTTGATGTTTTTCTTCTCCAGCCACTGGGTTTTGGTGTTTTGCCCTTCTTTGTCACCCGCAAAAATGACCGGGTTCATGTTGGCAGCCGGGATCTGGAAATCATCCTGCAGGGTTCTGGAGACGGTTTCTGTTTTGGTCTGACTACGACCGGTGACGAAGTAAATGCTGTCGCCGCGCTTCACATGCATGGCAATGACCGCCCGGGCGACCTCTTTCGGGATACTGTAATCGTCCCAGCCGTTATTCATCTTTTCCCAGAACGCCGGGTTCTTCAGATACGCTTCGCTGTCCGGCGAATACATTTTTTTGCCGCGCCAGAATCCCGGGCTGGAGAACAGAACGGTGTCGTCAATATCAAAGCCAACGGCCATGGGCGGGCGGCCCATCAGACTGTTTTCGATTTGGGCCACGGATACCCAGTGAATAGGAGCCTGTTCGGCAAGAATGGCAGCGGTAGTGCCGGTGTAAAGCGGCGTTGGCGCAGAAGCGCGCGCGACGACGGCACTATTAAGTGAGAACAATAAGCAGGCGGCGCTGAGCGCCAGTGTGATCTTGCGCATATTTTCCCCTGAATATTCAGTTCGTTATCGTTTTATTTTGAGTGAATGGTCAAAAAACTATCCGACCATAACCCCAGCGGCAGGTTAAGAAAAGGAGTTTTTGATTATCAATCTGAAGAAAAAGAAGACGATCACAAAGCGAGACATCGACCTGAGTAGCCTGATGCCATCACCCCGGCCCTCTCCCACAGGGAGAGGGAGAAACCGTAGTGAGTACTTACATTACCGCAGCAAATGCCTGTGCCACGCGATGAACGTTGCTGGCATTGAGACCCGCGACGCACATGCGGCCGCTGGCAATCAGGTAGACGCCGAACTCGTCGCGCAGACGGTCGACCTGCGCGGCGCTCAAACCGGTGTAGCTGAACATCCCGCGCTGCCTGATCAGATAATCAAAGTTATGCCCCGGTACCGCCTCTTTCAGCACGTTGACCAGCTCCTGACGCATCGACAGAATGCGCTTACGCATGGATTCCACTTCGGCAAGCCAGCTAGCTTTCAGCTGTTCGTCGCCGAGTACCGTCGCCACTACCTGCGCACCAAAGTTCGGGGGGCTGGAGTAGATACGGCGCACCGTAGCTTTAAGTTGACCCAGCACGCGGCTGGCAGCTTCGGCATCTTCGCAGACCACGGACAGCCCGCCGACGCGTTCGCCATACAGGGAGAAGATTTTCGAGAAAGAGTTGCTCACCAGCACAGGCAGGCCGGCACTCGCAACGGCGCGGATAGCATAGGCATCGTCTTCCATCCCGGCGCCAAAGCCCTGATAGGCGATGTCGAGGAATGGAATCAGGTTGCGAGCCTTGAGCACCTCAATGACGGCATCCCACTGGTCATTGGTGAGGTCCGCACCCGTTGGGTTGTGGCAGCACGGATGCAGCAGCACAATGCTGCGCGCCGGCAACGTTTTCAGTTTTTCCAGCAGGGCTTCAACGCGCACGCCGTTGGTTTCGCTGTCAAACCACGGATAAGTCTCGACATTAAAGCCTGCGCCCTCAAAAATTGCGACGTGGTTTTCCCACGTCGGGTCACTGACCCACACGCCGGAATCCGGGAAGTATTTTTTCAGGAAATCAGCACCGACTTTCAGCGCGCCCGATCCACCCAGCGTCTGGATGGTCGCCACACGTTTTTGCGCAAGTACCGGATGATCGGCCCCAAACAGCAGCGGTGCGATGGTATTGCGGTACGCATTGAGCCCTTCCATCGGCAGATAGAGCGACGCTCCATGCGGGACCGCATTCAGACGCGCTTCGGCTTCGGCAACGGCTTGTAACTGAGGAATAATACCCTCTTCGTTGTAATACAAACCGATGCTGAGGTTCACTTTATCGCTGCGAGGATCTTCTTTGAAACGCTCCATTAAGGAGAGAATAGGGTCGCCGGCATAGGCGTCAACGTTCTGAAACACGCGATGGTTCTCCGGAATTCGATGAGGCAGGAGTTTCAACAATAAACCGGAAGTGGGAGAAGGTCGAGAGGATGTTAATAAAGTTGAAGTGAGGTTAATAACCTCACTTCACAGACGGTTCAGTCAAGGTATTTCATCGCCACCCGGGAGGTCAGGCGCGTGATAAGTTCGTAAGCACTCACTTTCGTGATTTCAGCAATGCGCTCAACGGGCAGGCCCTCACCCCACATCACCACATCATCACCTGCTTTATCCTGGGCGTCGGGTCCAAGGTCCACGCAAATCATGTCCATCGCGACGCGACCGACAATGTTGACCTCGCGACCGTTGACCAGCACCGGTGTACCTGTCGGTGCAGCACGCGGATAGCCATCTCCGTAGCCCATCGCCACCACGCCAAGGCGCGTGTCGCGCTCGCTAATCCAGGTGCCGCCATAGCCCACCGGCTCGCCCGCTTTGTGCTCACGCACGGCAATAAGATTCGAGACCAGCGACATCACTGGCTTAAAGCCAAAGTCCGGCCCCCAGGGTTTGCTCTCCAGAGGCGACACGCCATAAAGAATAATGCCCGGGCGCGCCCAGTCAAAGTGCGACTGCGGCCACAGCAGGATCCCGCCGGAAGCCGCAATCGAGCGCATTCCCGGCTTGCCTTCGCAGAAGGTGTTAAAGATATCGAGCTGCTGCTCGGTTGCCCCACATTCAGGCTCATCGGCACGCGCAAAATGGCTGACGATGTTCACGGGCTGGCGCACGTTTTTGCACCGGCACAAACGCTGATAAAACGCCTCCGCATTTTCCGGGCGAACGCCCAGACGGTGCATGCCCGTGTCGAGCTTCATCCAGACGGTAACGGGTTCACTCAGCTCGGCGTTTTCCAGCGCGGACAGCTGTTCTTCGTTATGTACCGCCGTGTGCAGATGCTGGTCAGCAATCGTAGGCAAGTCTGTGGCTTCGAAAAAGCCTTCCAGCAGCAAAATGGGTTGCGTGATCCCCCCCGCACGCAGGCGGAGAGCTTCTTCAAGACGGGCGACGCCAAAGGCGTCGGCATCGGGGAGCGTTCGCGCGGTCTCAAGAAGACCGTGTCCGTAAGCGTTCGCTTTCACGACTGCAACGAGCTTGCTGGCGGGCGCCAGTTCACGCAAACGTTGCAGGTTGTGTCGCAGAGCGCGGCGGTTAATGACTACAGTTGCCGCTTGCATTTGAATTCCTTAGAAATTACTCATCATCATATTGAGGACCGGCGTAGTTGTCGAAACGCGACCACTGTCCGTTAAAGGTCAGACGCACCGTCCCGATCGGGCCGTTACGTTGTTTACCAATAATAATTTCGGCGATCCCTTTCAGGTCGCTGTTCTCGTGATAAACCTCATCACGGTAGATGAACATGATTAAGTCGGCATCCTGCTCGATGGAGCCGGATTCACGCAGGTCGGAGTTGACCGGGCGTTTATCGGCACGTTGTTCCAGGGAGCGGTTCAGCTGCGACAGCGCCACCACCGGCACGTGCAGCTCTTTGGCTAACGCCTTGAGCGAGCGGGAAATCTCTGCAATTTCCAGCGTACGGTTGTCGGAGAGCGACGGCACGCGCATCAGCTGGAGGTAGTCGATCATGATGAGGCCGATGCCGCCGTGTTCGCGGGCGATGCGGCGCGCGCGGGAGCGCACTTCCGTTGGCGTCAGGCCGGAGGAGTCATCAATATAGATGTTACGTTTTTCCAGCAGAATGCCCATCGTGCCGGAGATACGCGCCCAGTCTTCATCATCGAGCTGGCCGGTACGGATACGGGTCTGGTCCACGCGCGACAGCGATGCCAGAGAACGCATCATAATCTGCTCGGAGGGCATCTCAAGACTGAAGATGAGTACAGGTTTATCCTGCAACATTGCGGCGTTTTCGACGAGGTTCATCGCAAATGTCGTTTTACCCATCGACGGACGCGCCGCAACGATAATCAGATCCGACGGCTGCAGGCCGGCGGTCTTTTTGTTGAGGTCGTCATAACCGGTGTTGACCCCGGTGACACCATCGTGCGGTTGCTGGAACAACTGCTCGATACGCGCCACGGTCGCGTCGAGCACATCGGCAATGTTTTTAGGCCCTTCGTCTTTGTTCGCACGGCTTTCGGCAATTTTAAAGACGCGGGACTCCGCCAGGTCGAGCAGGTCTTCGCTGGTGCGCCCCTGCGGATCAAAACCGGCTTCGGCGATCTCGTTCGCCACCGATATCATTTCACGGACGACGGCACGCTCCCGCACGATATCGGCATAAGCGCTGATGTTCGCCGCGCTTGGCGTGTTTTTTGACAGTTCTGCCAGGTAGGCAAACCCGCCGACGCTGTCCAGCTGACCCTGACGCTCAAGCGATTCCGCGAGCGTAATCAGGTCAATCGGGCTGCCCGACTCCTGCAAGCGCGCCATTTCGGTAAAGATATGACGGTGCGGACGGGTGTAGAAATCCTCAGACACCACGCGCTCAGCGACGTCGTCCCAGCGTTCGTTATCCAGCATTAAACCGCCCAACACCGACTGTTCCGCTTCAATCGAGTGCGGCGGGACTTTTAACCCTGCGACCTGGAAATCACGCTCGCGGGGTTCAGTCTGTTTGTTGAAGGGTTTGTTTCCTGCCATAGTGAATGGAGTTACCGAGATAAAGAGTGGGTCGAAAGATTACCATATTTTTCTTACGGAGGGAGCATGGCAACGCGCATTGAGTTCCAGAAACACGGCGGTCCGGAAGTACTGAAAGCGGTGGAGTTTACCCCCGCAGCGCCTGGCGAGAACGAAATCCAGGTTGAAAACAAAGCTATCGGCATTAACTACATCGATACCTATATTCGCGGCGGTCTCTACCCGCCTCCGTCAATGCCGAGTGGTCTGGGCACCGAGGCGGCCGGTGTCGTCATTAAAGTGGGCAGCGCGGTTAAGCATATTAAAGAGGGCGACCGCGTGGTGTATGCGCAATCTGCGCTGGGCGCTTACAGCTCCGTCCACAACGTTCCGGCGGATAAAGCCGCTCTGCTGCCTGGCGCTATCTCCTTCGAGCAGGCCGCCGCTTCGTTCCTGAAGGGATTAACGGTTTACTATCTGCTGCGCAAAACCTATGAAATTAAACCCGACGAGCAATTTCTTTTTCATGCCGCAGCGGGTGGCGTGGGGCTGATTGCCTGCCAGTGGGCGAAAGCCTTAGGCGCGAAACTCATCGGTACCGTGGGCAATGCCCAAAAAGCGCAGCGTGCGCTGGACGCGGGGGCGTGGCAGGTGATCAACTATCGCGAAGAGAGCATCGTCGAGCGCCTGAAAGAGATTACTGGCGGTAAAAAAGTGCGCGTGGTGTATGACTCGGTGGGCAAAGACACCTGGGAGGCGTCGCTGGACTGCCTGCAACGTCGTGGGCTGATGGTGAGCTTCGGGAATGCGTCAGGCGCTGTCACTGGCGTCAATCTTGGCATCCTGAATCAGAAAGGCTCGCTCTACGTGACCCGCCCTTCCCTGCAGGGCTATATCACCAACCGGGAAGAACTGGAGGAAGCCAGCAACGAGCTGTTCTCGCTGATCGCCAGCGGCGTGATTAAGGTGGACGTGGCGGATGCGCAGAAATATCCGCTGACCGATGCGCAGCGTGCGCATGAGGTGCTGGAAAGCCGGGCGACACAGGGTTCAAGTTTACTCATTCCCTGAGCCCCAAAAAGAAATTGGGCTTCCCGTGGGAAGCCCTTTCTTTTTTTAGTTCGGCTGTATGTAGGGTACAGCTCGATGAATTCTGTAGCGGCAGCCATAGTGACAGATTCGATAAGTAAATCCTATTCTGTTCTAAGTAATGCTGCCGGGAAAGTTACAAGTATGTGACGAACCCCTCAATACCTTAGTAACGGAAGCGGTTATTGCGCTGATAAGTCGGCAGTTTTGGTGATTTAATCGCCCGTATCGCCCACACCACCGCAATGGCCAGTAATAACCACGGCAGCAGTTTGATGGTCAGGGCAAACAGTCCGCCGATAAACATCACCACCGTCGCCACGACGAGCGCAGCGAGAATGCCGAGCAGCGAAACGCCTGTGGCTAACAGCATGACAAAAAAGCCAATGACAAAAAGTAGTTCCAGCATGGTGCTCTCCCACGAATTCCCGAGTAATACAGTCTGTATTACAAGAATCATGCCAAAACTAAACCATTGTTCTTAAAGAAAAACACCCCACAATGATATGCAGGGCGTGGTGAATTTGACGATCTTTTAGCGAAAATTATCGCTTATCTGCGACCAGTCGCAGCGCATGTTCCAGCACCTCGATATCCGCACCGGCTTTATGTGCGTTCTCACTGAGGTAACGACGCCACTGCCGCGCCCCCGGTATGCCCTGGAACAGGCCCAACATATGGCGGGTAATGTGGCCGAGATACGTGCCGTTGCTCAGCTCGCGCTCAATGTAAGGATACATGGCGCGCACGACGGCAACCGGATCGGTATCGGCGCCGTCAACGCCAAAGATTTCACGGTCGACCGTCGCCAGAATGCCCGGGTTCTGATAGGCCTCGCGTCCGACCATCACGCCGTCCATATGTTCGAGGTGCGCTTTGGCTTCTTCAAGCGACTTAATACCGCCGTTGATCGACATCGTCAGATGCGGGAAATCACGTTTAAGCTGATATACGCGCGGATAGTCCAGCGGTGGGATCTCACGGTTCTCTTTCGGGCTCAGGCCGGAGAGCCAGGCTTTACGGGCGTGGATGATAAACATCTCGCATTCGCCTTTGCCGGACACCGTGTTGATGAAATCGCACAGGAATTCGTAGCTGTCCTGGTCGTCAATGCCGATACGGGTTTTGACCGTCACGGGAATGGAGACCACATCACGCATCGCCTTGATACAGTCGGCAACCAGCTGCGCGTTCCCCATCAGACACGCACCGAACATACCGTTTTGCACACGGTCTGAAGGACAGCCAACGTTGAGGTTAATCTCGTCATAGCCGCGCGCTTCCGCCAGCTTCGCACACTGCGCCAGCGCGGCCGGATCGCTGCCACCCAGCTGCAAGGCAACCGGATGCTCTTCTTCACTGTATGCCAGATAGTCGCCCTTGCCGTGAATGATTGCACCAGTGGTCACCATTTCGGTGTACAGCAGCGTATGGTGGGAGAGCTGACGCAGGAAGAAGCGGCAGTGTCTGTCCGTCCAGTCGAGCATTGGCGCAATGGAGAAACGGTGTGCTGGGAAAGCGGTCTGGTATTCTGACAACATGGCGAAGTTTTAAGCATCTGGTGGAAAAGGGGCGCTACTATAGCACAAAGAAAAGCCGGAGGCGCAGCGCCTCCGGTGCACTTTAGAACGTCATGCTTAGCTGTGCCCCTGCGCCCCAGGTTTCGTCTTCACCGTAGAGGCCCATCAGGTCAACATGCACGGTGTTGAACGGCGCGAAGCCGACACCACCGGTAAAGACGTTGCTGTCGTTACCCTTCACGTCAGCGCGATAACCTGCGCGTACCGCCAGCCAGCTCAGCGGGGTTACTTCAGCACCTACCCCAACATACTGCGACGTATCTTCGCTCTTGAAACCTTTGGTTTCGGTCAGATCGCCATCAGCGGTCAGCGTAACAAGATCGTTGTGCCAGGCGGCGCCCGCGGTGACCAGCGGACGGATCTGGTAGGTGTCTTTATAGCTCACCACTTCTCCCGTACGCCCATTGCGGATGCGGATATCCTTGCTGTCGATATCGCGTGACATCAGGTTTTGCCCGCTCAGGCCGACCGTCCAGTTTTCGCCAAAATCAGCGGCAATACCAGCATCAACGTTAAAGCCCGTATCGTCTGTACGGTAGCGGCTATCGTTCCACTTATTACTGTCGTAATCGTAGATGGAAGTGGTGTAGTTATAGATCCAGGTTTTTTGCAGTTTTGGCGTGACGCCAACGGAAACCGGGATGCCCCCGAGATCGAACTGACGGGCAACCGCAATACCGTAGTCGGACACAATCGCCGCCCGGCCAGACGCCGTTGAGTTGAGGTTTTTGGTAATCTGATCCGTGCCATTCAGCGCTGCATCCAGGGCAACACCGGCAGCAACCACATCGCTTCGTTGAATACTGCGCAGATAATCAATATCTTGCTGGTCGATAGATGAGCTAACCCGACCATGAGCATAACCTTTGGCCATAAAGGCCACGGAAAGCACATCGTTAGGGATACTCACGGCAAGTCCTGCCCCTGCCGTTGCACGTGCAGTTTTACCCTTGAGATAGTCCAGTTCATCGGCAAGATCTTTGGCCGCGCCCTGGAACTGGTTGATCGAACCTAACGGATTGGTGATGACTTCAATAGGTGTAAGGTTATCAACCACATCCTTATAGTGATTGATTTTGTCGTTGATGGTATCAATCTCATCCTGAAGATTGTCTTCATCCGTCACCTGCACCCCAACGGACGGCAAAATGACCGTTACATCATCGTCCGGTTTTGCCTTTGCCAGCAGCGCGGGGTTGATTAACGCTCCGCTGCCATAACTGCCAGCGGCTACGCCCGTCCCGCCCATGGCGTCGCTACGTGATTCTGTCCAGGTATTGGCTGCTCCCGCCTGATTTGCCATAAACAGGGAAACAGCAATGCTAACCACCGAAAATTTAAAATGTTTTTTCACAGTATGCCCGTAATAGTTTGTTATTAGATAGCCCCTGTCTGTTATCACCCAAACAGGAACGAACTATTGCTGTGAATAAGAAGCAAAAGACCCGCTATTTCTTTCCCTAAGTGAAATTCCTTTACGGCCTGTTGTAATTTGTGACGGCCTTCAATATTTATAGAAGAGGAAATTATTTTTTCACAGGTTTTCCATCATGCGGGCCAAAAAACTGCGGAGGATGGTCAACCCAGCGATCCTCCCGCGTGGCGGCATAGACCGGATTGAGCGGATAGTAGATGCGGTTGTGCTTCTTGTTGGCCTCGCCCACCACCAGTAATCGAACCTCTTCATCCGTGTTGTTGATAAAGGTATGGCAGACGCCAGTTCCGGCAGGAAATCCCACGCTGTCGCCGGGTTCAAGTTTCCACAAATAGCCATTAATCCAGGCTTCAGGATAGCCCTCAAGCACGTAGATAAACTCTTCTTCGTCACTCTCTGCATGGGGATAGGATGTCCGACGCCCGGGCAATAAACGCTCATGATGAATGCCGATACGTCGGAGGCCAAGGCTGCGGGCCAGCGGTGCACCGATAGAAAAGAGCTCATTACTGTCGGGGTAGGTGGCGTCATCCGGCCCTTCTATGTCGCGCCAGTGCTTAATACAGTCTGGTTTTTTCATGATGATATTCCCGATTTGCGATGCGTCAGGTATAGCACAGCCTGACGGATATCGGTGTTTTTACCAGAACATGATAAAGTGAGGGTTTTACGTCCCAGAACATCCGAGGTGCTCAATGGATAAGTCCACAAAAGAGCTGTTAGCGCAGGCCGAAAAGCTGTGCGCGCAACGCAATGTGCGCCTGACTCCGCAGCGCCTTGAAGTCTTACGTCTGATGAGCCTGCAACAGGGTGCCATCAGCGCCTATGACCTGCTCGACCTGCTCCGCGAAAGCGAGCCGCAGGCTAAACCGCCAACAGTGTATCGCGCGCTGGATTTCCTGCTGGAACAAGGATTTGTTCATAAAGTGGAATCCACAAACAGCTATGTACTGTGCCATCTTTTCGATCAGCCCACCCACACGTCGGCCATGTTTATCTGCGACCGTTGTGGCGTAGTGAAAGAAGAAGCTGCGGAAGGCGTGGAAGACATTATGCATACGCTGGCGGCAAGAATGGGGTTTGCCCTGCGTCATAATGTGATTGAAGCACACGGGCTGTGTTCAGCGTGTGTCGAGGTGGAAGCGTGTCGACATCAGGATGAGTGTCAGCATGACCACTCTATTCTGGTGAAAAAAAAGCCGCGTTAGCAGCCAAAAGAAAAGGCGGCCTGAAGCCGCCCCAGTAGGTTATTCAGCGTTACCAGCGGTAATCATTGCGGGTTTCCCAGTCTTTGACTTCGTTTTCCGCCTGATCTTTCGCGTAGCCGTAACGTTCCTGAATTTTACCGACAAGCTGATCGCGCTTACCTTCAATGACGGTCATATCGTCATCTGTCAGCTTACCCCACTGTTCTTTCGCTTTACCTTTGAACTGCTTCCAGTTGCCGCCGATTTCGTCTTTATTCATCATCGTGTCCTCTTAGTTAAGCGTCGGGTCGTAACGTCCGTTACGTTCTTTTCTGCTGGACGTGATAATTATTGTAGTTAAGGATTCGGCAGTTGATTTCATATTCGGAATCTTTAACCATCACGATATATCGTGACGCGAAGGAAACCAGGTATTGTTTTGCCAGTGGCGGCGCCATATAAAAGCCAGCGACAGGCCACGCAGAGAGAGAAAGACCGCAAGCGCCAACCACAAACCGTGATTACCCAGCCAGGGAAGCGTCAGCAGCGTCAGGCCAAATCCCGCCGCCGCAACGGCCATACTGTTACGCATTTCCGCCCCGCGCGTCGCACCAATAAACATGCCGTCCAGCAGATAACACCAGACACCCACCACCGGTAAGATGACTTGCCAGATGAGATAGTGGCTCGCCAGTTCGCGCAGCGCAGGGAGAGAGGTCAGTAAAGCAACAATCTGTTCGCCGAAGCAGGCATAGACCACGGCAAACACCAGCGATACCAGTCCTGACTGACGGCAGGCTGCCCGCCAGACATCATGAAGCTGCCCGCTTTCACGTGCGCCATACGCCTGCCCTGAATGTGCTTCAACCGCGTAGGCAAAGCCGTCCAGCGCATAGGCGGTAAACGTCAGCAGCGTCATCAATACCGCGTTGACCGCGACGATTTCAGGCCCCAGCCGTGCACCGAAGACCGTCAGCGCGCCGAAGCAGAGTTGCAGAAGCAGCGAGCGCAGCATGATGTCACGGTTAAGCGCCAGCAGCTTACGGATATTGCCGCGCCATGCGGTTTTCAGCAGCGCGAGGGAGATCCCGCGCATCGCCAGCACGCGCCAGACCATCCACAGCCCCATCACAAAGGTCCCGTATTCAGCAATCGCCGTCGCCAGTGCCGCGCCCCGCACGTTCATATGGAGGCCCATCACGAGCCAGAGATCCAGCACGATGTTGAGCAGGTTTCCCACGACCAGCAGAATCACTGGCGCACGAGCATACTGAACGCCCAGTAACCAACCCAGCAGAACCAGATTTGCCAGCGAAGCGGGCGCACTGAGCCAGCGGATTTCGAGAAAACGTCGCGCCTGCTCCAGTACCGCCTCACTGCCGCCAACGATATGGAGCGCAAGGTCAATCAGGGGATCGCGGAGTAAAACGATTAACGCGCCCGCACCTAACGCAAGAATCAGCGGCTGCACCAGCGCCCGCGCCAGACGTAACGGATCTTTTGCACCATACGCCTGTGCCGTGAGTCCGGTGGTGCTCATGCGCAAAAAGAGCAGCAGCATAAAGAGGAAGCTGGTTGCCGTCGCGCCAATCGCCACGCCGCCAAGATAGACAGGGGAATCGAGATGCCCAATAACGGCCGTGTCGACCAGACCCAGCAAGGGCACGGTGATATTGGAGAAAATCATCGGCAGTGCAAGACGCCACAATGCCTTATCGGATGCCGTCAGCAGTGACATGAGAAACACCGGGAGTGGTCAATAAAGCAGGCTACAGCGGAACCGTAGCCTGTCAGGAAGAGATTACAGCCATTCACCGTTGCGAATCACACCGACCGCCAGACCTTCGATAGAGAAGCTCTGTTCGCGGAGATCGACCACAATGGGAGAGAACTCGCTGTTTTCGGGCAGCAACTGAACGGTGTTACCCTGCTTTTTCAGACGCTTAACGGTCACTTCGTCATCAATGCGCGCGACCACCACCTGGCCGTTCCGCACATCCTGCGTTTTGTGTACCGCCAGCAGATCGCCGTCGAGAATGCCGATATCTTTCATCGACATGCCGCTTACGCGCAGCAGAAAATCTGCGCTCGGCTTGAACATACCAGGATCAACCTGGTAGTGGCCTTCGATATGCTGCTGTGCCAGCAGCGGCTCACCCGCAGCAACACGGCCTATCAGCGGAATGCCCGTCTCTTCTTCCACCAGCAGGCGGATACCGCGTGACGCGCCTGAAACAATTTCAATCACGCCCTTACGTGCCAGCGCTTTCAGGTGTTCTTCGGCAGCATTCGGAGAACGGAAGCCCAGACGCTGAGCGATTTCCGCACGCGTGGGTGGCATACCCGTCTGGCCGATATGATCCCGAATGAGATCAAACACCTCTTGCTGCCTGGTCGTTAATGCTTTCATTCCGCCCCCTGGGTGTATATACAGTTATGCTGTGAGTATATACAGTCAAAGGTGATTTTGGAACCAAAAACTGCACAAAAAACCAGGGACTTAATTATTCCTCGAGGCTCATCGGAAATGTGACCAAAGCAGCGTGACCCAGGTAATGACTGCAGTGATAATCGCCAGCAGCACAGCGGCAGAACCCATGTCTTTCGCGCGACCGGAGAGCTCGTGGAACTCTGAGCCAATACGGTCAACAACGGCCTCAATAGCGCTATTGAGAATTTCCACTATCATCACCAGAAGCACGGAACCGATGAGAAGTACGCGGGTAATAGCATCGACATCAAGGAAACAGGCGATGATGACCGCGATGATAGCGGCGACACCTTCCTGACGAAAGGCGGCTTCGTTGATCCACGCGGCACGGAAACCTTTCCATGAATAGCCGGCGGCTTTGATGATACGCGTTAACCCAGTGGTATTATTGGCCATTAAAAGAACCTTTTATGAAAAAAAGCGTCAGTAACAGGAACTGTAGCGCGTTTCGCTACAGCCTGAAGTATGACGGGTAACAACAGAAATTTTGCGCGCTTTCTGTTATCCTTGCGCCGCAATTGCATTATTAACCAGAGGCTTTACATCGTTTATGTCCGGCTGGCCACGAATTTACTACAAATTACTTAATTTACCATTAAGCATCCTGGTAAAAAGCAAGTCTATCCCAGCAGAACCCGCGCTGGAATTGGGGCTCGATACGTCGCGTCCTATTATGTACGTTTTGCCTTATAACTCGAAGGCAGACTTACTGACCCTTCGCGCCCAATGTCTGGCGCATGACTTACCTGACCCGCTTGAACCGCTGGAAGTCGACGGCACGTTGCTGCCGCGCTACGTGTTCATTCATGGCGGGCCGCGTGTATTTACCTATTACACGCCAAAAGAAGAGTCCATTAAGCTGTTCCACGACTATCTCGACCTGCACCGCAGCAATCCCGATTTGGATGTGCAGATGGTGCCGGTATCGGTGATGTTTGGCCGCCGTCCGGGCCGTGAAAAAGGCGAAGAGAATCCGCCGCTGCGTATGCTTAACGGCATCCAGAAGTTCTTCGCGGTCTCCTGGCTGGGACGCGACAGCTTTGTGCGCTTCTCCCCTTCCGTTTCACTGCGCCGAATGGCAGATGAGCACGGTACCGACAAGATCATCGCGCAGAAGCTGGCGCGCGTAGCACGTATGCACTTCGCCCGTCAGCGCCTCGCGGCCGTCGGGCCACGACTCCCGGCGCGTCAGGACCTGTTCAACAAACTGTTGGCCTCCAAAGCGATCGCCCGCGCCGTTGAAGACGAAGCGCGTAGCAAGAAGATTTCGCATGAGAAAGCCCAGCAGAACGCCATTGCGCTGATGGAAGAGATTGCCGCGAACTTCTCTTACGAGATGATTCGCCTTTCCGATCGTATTCTCGGCTTTACCTGGAACCGCCTGTATCAGGGCATCAACGTTCATAACGCCGAGCGTGTACGCCAGCTGGCGCATGATGGCCATGAAATTGTCTATGTCCCCTGCCACCGCAGCCACATGGACTACCTGCTTCTCTCCTACGTGCTCTATCACCAGGGGCTGGTACCACCGCACATTGCGGCCGGTATTAACCTGAATTTCTGGCCAGCGGGCCCGATCTTCCGCCGCCTGGGCGCCTTCTTTATCCGTCGTACCTTCAAGGGCAATAAGCTCTACTCCACCGTGTTCCGCGAGTATCTGGGCGAACTGTTCAGCCGCGGCTATTCCGTGGAGTACTTCGTGGAGGGTGGTCGCTCCCGTACCGGACGTCTGCTTGATCCGAAGACCGGCACGCTGTCGATGACCATTCAGGCGATGCTGCGCGGCGGAACCCGTCCGATCACGCTGGTGCCTATCTACATTGGTTATGAGCACGTCATGGAAGTGGGTACGTATGCCAAAGAACTGCGTGGCGCAACCAAAGAGAAAGAGAGCCTGCCGCAGATGTTGCGCGGCCTGAGCAAGTTACGCAACCTGGGTCAGGGCTACGTGAACTTTGGCGAGCCAATGCCGCTGATGACGTACCTGAACCATCACGTTCCGGAGTGGCGCGAATCCATCGATCCTATCGAAGCGGTTCGTCCTGCCTGGCTGACACCAACGGTTAACGGCATTGCATCCGAGCTGATGGTGCGTATTAACAACGCGGGGGCGGCTAACGCCATGAACCTGTGCTGTACCGCGCTACTGGCTTCTCGTCAGCGCTCCCTGACCCGTGAACAGCTCACGGAGCAGCTGGACTGCTACCTGGACATGATGCGCAACGTGCCTTACTCGGTTGATTCAACGGTTCCTGCGGCTACCGCCAGCGAGCTCATCGATCACGCGTTGCAGATGAACAAGTTTGAAGTCGAGAAGGACACGATCGGCGACATCATCATTCTGCCGCGCGAACAGGCCGTGTTGATGACGTACTATCGCAACAACATCGCGCATATGCTGATGCTGCCGTCGCTGATGGCGGCCATCATTACCCAGCATCGCCACATTTCACGTCAGGAGCTATTGCGTCACGTTGATACGCTCTACCCGATGCTGAAAGCGGAGCTGTTCCTGCGCTGGAGCAAAGATGAGCTGGCCGTTGAGCTGGATAAACTGACGGAAGAACTTCGTCGTCAGGGGCTGATCACCGTTGCCAACGATGAGCTGCATATCAATCCGTCACGCTCCCGAACCCTGCAGCTGCTGGCGGCCGGCGCGCGCGAAACGCTGCAGCGCTACGCCATTACGTTCTGGCTGCTGAGTGCGAACCCGTCGATCAACCGCGGTACGCTGGAGAAAGAGAGCCGGACGCTGGCACAGCGCCTGTCTGTGCTGCACGGCATTAACGCACCAGAATTCTTCGACAAAGCGGTCTTCAGTTCCCTCGTGCTGACGCTGCGTGATGAAGGCTTCATCAGTGATACGGGCGATGCCGAGCCAGAAGAGACGCTGAAGGTTTACCAGATGCTGGCAGAGCTGATTACGTCAGATGTGCGCTTGACGATTGAGAGCGCGACGCAGGGCGAGTGATGTAAAAAAGCCGGGTGGTGGTTTCACCTTTCCCGGCCTGATGTTCTGCATAAGATGAAAAGATTAAGGCCCGGTCAGCGTTAACGCTACCGGGCCTTATTTTTGAGCCGGGTTAAATCACCGCATTCAGCTCAGCAACGTAAAGGCAATCATCCCGACAATCGCACCCGTCGTACCGAGGATGGTTTCCATCAGCGTCCAGGTTTTCAGGGTTTGCGCTTCGGTGGCGCCGGTAAATTTACCGAACAGCCAGAAGCCAGCGTCGTTAACGTGAGAGACCACAATTGAACCGCCCGCGATACAGATAGACAGCGCTGCCATCTGCGCACCGGAGTAGTTCAGCTGTTCAATCACCGGCATTACCAGACCCACGGCGGTTAAACACGCCACGGTGGCGGAACCCTGGATAATACGCACGGCCGCCGCCAGCACGAAGCAGGTTACCGCAATCGGCAGGCCCATTCCGGTCAGCGCTTCACCCAGAGCCGGGCCCACGCCAGAATCCACCAGCACCTGCTTGAACACGCCACCGGCACCAATCACCAGCAGGATAATACCCGCAGGCTGCAGCGCGGCACCGCAGATCTCCATCACGCGGTCTTTCGGCATTCCCTGACGCATCGCCAGGCCGTAAATAGCCACCAGACACGCCACCAGGATCGCCGTAAACGGGTGACCAATGAACTCAAACCATTCGTAGGCGGTAGAGCCCACCGGCACAAAACGCGCTGCGATGGTTTTCAGACCCACCAGGACCAGCGGGAGCAGGATCAGTGACAGACTGAAGCCAAAGGACGGCATTTTGCCTTCGCCCAGATGCGGCTCGGTGATGTCATCCGGAATGTGCAGCTCAACGTAACGGCTAATGAAGTTGCCCCACAGCGGGCCGGCAATGATCATTCCCGGGATCGCGGCGCACAGGCCAATCAGGATCATCCAGCCAAAGTCAGCGTGCATCTGGGAGGCCAGCAGCATCGGCGCGGGCCCAGGCAACAGAAACGCTGCCGCTGCCGCCACGCCCGCAAACAGCGGAATGACCAGCTTCACGAGGTTGGTACCGGTATGACGCGCCATAGAGAATGCCACGCTAATCAGCAGCACAACCGCCACCTCGAAGAACAGCGGCAGCGCGCAAATCAGACCCGCCAGACCAATCGCATAGTGCGCGCGGCTGTGGCCGAAGGATTTCAGCATCTTGACGGCAATCTGATCGACCGCGCCCGTCTCATGTAAAATCTTGCCAAACATCGCGCCCAGCGCGACCACAATCGCCAGGAAGCCGAGCGTGCCTCCCATCCCTTTTTCCATCGTCGCAGCGATCTTGTCGAGCGGCATACCGGAAAAGAGACCTGCACCAATAGAAACCACCATCAAAGCAACGAAGGCGTGCATACGCGCCTTCATCACTAAAAACAGCAGCAGCAATACCGAACCCACTGCTGTCAAAACTAGCGTTAATGTACTCAAAACTTACTGCCTTTTATTAATGACCTCGATGGTGCTGGCTACAACACCCTCCAGTGACTGATCGATATCAACCACTAAGACGTCTTTCTCATCTTCACCCGGCTCCTGGAGCGCGTCGAACTGCGTCACCAGCATCTGGGTTTTGAAGAAGTGACCTTTACGCGCCTTCAGTCGGCTTTCAATCACCTCGAAATCGCCTTTCAGGTAGATGAAAGAGAGGTTCGGGTTGCCGTCGCGCAGCAGATCGCGGTAGGTTTTTTTCAGCGCGGAGCAGACGATCAGCGAAACTTTGTTGGTACGCTGCATGGCGAATGCAGCGTCGTTCAGCGCCTGCAGCCACGGTTTGCGATCGTCGTCGTTCAGCGGCTCGCCGGAGGCCATTTTCATGATGTTGCTGCGCGGATGGAGGAAGTCACCATCAAGAAACGCAGCCTGGAGTTGATGCGCCACTTCGCTCGCCACGGCAGATTTACCGCTACCGGACACGCCCATCAGGACGTAAACGTGGTGATCATGATTAGTCGTGCTCAAAGGGTGTCCCTCAGTCAATTGTTACGGGTAACAGTTATCGGTAACATTGTCCTGCCGGGGCAAAAGAGAAGCAATATCCAAACGTGCGCGAAGTGAATAAGTGTGAGCTAGTTCAAATTTGTCAGCTCAAATAGATCCACCCGGTGACAAGGTGAAACCTAAATCTAACATCTTAGGCGTAACCGTCTCGCCACGAATGCGCGCCAGCAGGCGTTCTGCGCCAATGCGGCCCATACGTTCACGCGGTGTCAGCACGCTCGCCAGACGCGGCTCCATAACCTGGCCGATGTCATGGCCGTGGAAACCCGCAATCGCCATATCTTCCGGGATCTTCAGCCCCAGACGCTGGCATTCGAACGCTGCACCGACCGCAAGGTCATCGTTGGTACAGAAAATACCGTCCAGTTGCGGATACTCGCGTCGCGCCTGACGCATCAGCTCAATACCCGACGTATAGGAAGAGGACTGCTCAACCATTACGCTGTACGGGGTTAAGTTCGCGTCGAGCATCGCCTGCTCGTATCCCTTCTGTTTGATGATAGTACGTTCATCAAGACGCGCGCCCAGATAGGCGATATGACGATGTCCCCGGGCGATGATGGCCGCCGTCATCTGACGTGCCGCTTCGAAGTTATCAAAACCCACGGCGATGTCGAGGCACGGCGACTGGCTGTCCATCAGCTCCACCACCGGAATACCCGCCACTTCAATCATTTTGAGCGTGCGGGCGGTGTGCGTACGTTCGGTTAAAATCAGGCCGTCGATGTTCCAGGAAAGCATGGATTCAAGACGTTCTTCTTCCAGCTCCGGCTTGTACCCGTAGTGGGCGAGCATGGTCTGGTAACCAAACGCATCGGTGACGCTTTCAATGCCGCGAAGCACCTCGGCGAAAACCTGGTTGGTTAAGGAAGGCAGGAGGACACCCACCGCACGGCTGGTCGCATTGGAGAGAATATCGGGTGCGCGGTTGGGGATATAACCCAGTTCATCAAGGGCTGCGGCAATCTTGCCACGCAACGCCACGGAAACCTGTTCCGGGTTACGTAAAAAGCGGCTGACCGTCATTTTGGTCACACCGACGCGATCGGCGACATCCTGAAGTACGGGGCGTTTCTTTTTCATCGTCCTGAGAAATCTTGAAGTGAGAGATTTGCTCAGTTTATCACGGACAAAGCTCAACCTTCCCCGTTTAAAGGGAAGGTTGAGAAATTATTTAGACCGGCGGCAGGTCAAACAGCAGGATTTCACTTTCGCTGTCGGCGTGCACGGAGAGTGCCTGTTCATCCCAGATCGCCAGACCATCGGCAGTGGTGGCTTTGGTGCCGTTGATGGACACCTCACCTTTCACTACCTGGATCCAGACGCGGCGGTTAGCGGCAATCTGATGCACAGACTGTTCATCTTTCGCCAGCGCCCAGCGGTACAGCTCCATGTCCTGATGCACTTTCAGGGAACCTTCACGCGCATCCGGGGACAGCACCAGCTGTTTGCCCTGTTTGGCGTCGAAGCGGCGCTGCTCATAGCGCGGCGTGATGCCGGTCTCTTCTGGAATGATCCAGATTTGATACAGGTGCAGTTTTTCCGTTTTACTCGGGTTGTACTCGGAATGACGCACCCCGGTACCCGCGCTCATGATCTGGAACTCGCCCGCCGGAACCTGCTCTTTGTTGCCCATGCTGTCCTGGTGCTCAACCGCCCCTTCCAGCACATAGGTCAGGATTTCCATGTCTTTGTGCGGGTGGGTACCGAAGCCCTGACCTGCATCAATCACGTCGTCGTTAATGACGCGCAGTGCAGAGAAGCCCATGAAGTTCGGGTCGTAGTAGTCGGCAAACGAGAATGAATGCCATGAGTCCAGCCAGCCATGATTCGCGTGACCACGTTCGTTTGCTTTGCGTAAATAGATCATTGTTTTCACCCTCAGTTCGTTTCGATGGAGTAAGTGTGGACGCAAACGGCCTGGGATCATAGAGGGTGAAAATTGACTCCTCTGTTCAAAAATTGTGAACAAGCGCAGAGGAGCCGTTTTTGCTTATTTCGCGAGGGTGATCGTGGCAGGAGAAGCCTGTTCGAACGCCCGTTCGAGCAGTTCGAGGTTGGTAAGAACGTCAGATTCCTTGACGTAATTGGGTGCCCCGCGGGTCAGCGTTTCAAACAGCGCATCGTAGACGCGACCATAGTCGCCGGTTTCCGGCTTCAGCGCTTCTTTGACCGTTACGCCTTCGTCGTTGACATATTCCAGTACGCCCACGGAATCATCCGCCGCAAAGCCTGGTTCACCCGGCATAATGTTGGCCTTCAGACTCGTCTCCTGCTGGTCGATACCGTACTTGATGAACGAGCCACGGGTGCCGTGAACGATAAATTTCGGATAGTCGATTTTCACCAAATGGCTGGTTTTGACGATGGCTTTCAGGTCACCGTAGAACAGCTGCGCTTCAAAGGTATCGTCCGGGTTGGCTTTATTGCGCAGACTGCGAATGTCATACGCAGCGTGGTCCGGCCGGCCAAACAGGGAGATGACCTGGTCCATGGTGTGCACGCCAAGTCCGTAGAAAGAGCCATCCTGAGGCAGCCCGGGTTGGGTTTCCGCTACCGGACGGTAGTAATCAAAGTGACTTTCGATTTCCACAATGTCACCGAGCTTACCGCTTTCAATCGCTTTTTTCGCCGTCAGGAAACAGCTGTCAAAGCGACGATTCTGGTACGGCGTCACGGTTAGCCCTTTGCTTTTTGCCAGCGCGAACAGCGCTTTCGCTTCGGCAAGGGTTGGGGTGAACGGTTTTTCCACCAGCACGTTTTTGCCCGCTTCCAGCGCGCGTTTCGCATAGTCAAAATGGCTGTCGGCGTGGGTGCAGACAACCACCAGCTTGACCTGCGGGTCGTTAAGCACCTCATCGAGATCGCTGGTGAAATGAATATGGGAGTACTGCGGGAGTTGCTCTTCCGGCTTCGCGCGGCGGCGGAAGATGTGCGCGACGTGCCAACTGTCTTTACGGTTGAGAACATACGGCAGGTGATAGCGGGTCGTACTTTTACCAAATCCAATAAATGCGCAATGTAGTGTCATGGCTCAGTCCTTTTGGAAGGTTACTGAGTCTAACCATAACAAAAAAAAAGCCAGCTAAAAGCTGGCTAAAGTAATACTGGAAGCAATGTGAGCAATGTCGTGCTTTCAGGTTCCCGTAGGGGTCTTCCTGAATGCAGAGCAATAATAATCATTCTCATTCGCACTTGTCCAATACTTTTTGCAAAAAATAGCGGTTGACTCAAATTTTAAAGTCATTGATGTTGAGAGGGACATTTAACTGACTGAGGAACAAGGGATGAGTGAGATTGTGATACGCCACGCGGAACCGAAAGATTATGACGCCATTCGTCAGATCCACGCCCAGCCGGAGGTGTACCACAACACGCTACAGGTTCCTCACCCTTCGCTGGAAATGTGGCAGATGCGGCTAGGCGACCAGCCCGGTATTAAGCAACTGGTTGCCTGTATTGACGATATCGTGGTTGGGCACCTCACCATTGATGTTGCCCAGCGCCCGCGCCGCAGCCACGTGGCCGATTTTGGTATCTGCGTAGGCGCACAGTGGCACAACCGCGGCGTCGCCAGCGCGCTGATCCGCACCATGATCGACATGTGCGACAACTGGCTGCGCGTCGACCGCATCGAATTAACGGTGTTTGTGGATAACGAGCCGGCAATAGCCGTGTACAAAAAACACGGATTCGAGATTGAAGGTACTGGCAAGCGCTACGCCCTGCGCAACGGTGAGTATGTGGATGCGTATTATATGGCGAGAATGAAGTAATTTGTTGCCGGGTGGCGGCTTCGCCTTACCCGGCCTACATTCGTGCCGTTGTAGGCCCGGTAAGCGCAGCGCCACCGGGCAACAAAATCAGTACCCCGCTGTTAAATCATCCACCGAGCGCGGGTCCGACGCCCCAAACAGCGCGCCGTCCGGCCCGACCATAATGCTCTGAGTACTGCCCATCGCCTCTTTTACCGCCACCTTCTGTCCACGTTGCTCCAGCAGTTTGATGGTGTCCGGGCTAAAGCCCTTCTCAACGCGCAGTTCATCCGGCAGCCACTGGTGATGAAAACGCGGCGCGTTGGTCGCTTCGGCGACGTTCATCCCAAAATCGATACTGTTGACCACCATCTGCAATACCGTAGTGATAATCCGGCTTCCGCCAGGACTGCCGGTGACCAGCCAGGTTTTACCGTCTTTCACCACGATAGTGGGTGACATGGATGACAGCGGTCGCTTCTTCGGCCCAACCGCATTCGCATCGCCGCCGACCAGACCGTAGACGTTCGGCACGCCCGGCTTGGCAGAGAAATCATCCATCTCGTTGTTAAGTAGAATGCCGCTGTTGCCCGCCACAATCCCGGTACCAAAGGTGGTATTGAGCGTATAGGTCACCGCCACCGCGTTACCGTCTTTATCCACCACCGAGAAGTGGGTGGTCTGGTTGCTTTCATACGGTGCCAGCTTGCCGGGGCGGATCTCGCTGGACGGTTTAGCCTTGTTGATGTCGATCTCATCAGCAATGGATTTGGCATATGCCTTGTTGGTCAACGCCTGCCACGGCACCTTCACGAAGTCCGGATCGCCGAGATATTCCGACCGGTCGGCGTAGGCGCGTTTTTCCGCTTCCGCCATCACCTGCATGGCGTCCGCGCTGCCGAAGCCGAACTTGTGCATGTCGAAGTTTTCAAGAATATTGAGGATCTGCACGATGTGGATCCCACCGGAGGACGGCGGCGGCATGGAGAAGACCTCGTATCCGCGATAGGTGCCGCTAATCGGCTCGCGCTCCACCGCCTTGTATTCCGCCAGATCCGCTTTGGTGATGAGCCCGCCGTTCTTCTTCATCTCTTCGGCAATCTGGTCGGCAATTGCCCCTTTGTAGAAGGCGTCCGGACCGTGCTCCGCAATCAGCTCCAGGCTTTTGGCGAGGTTCTTCTGCACCAGCCTATCGCCCTTCTTCAGCGGCTCACCGTCTTTCCAGAAGATGGCCTTGCTGTTTTCGTGATTCGGAATGACCTCGCTGCCGTAGGTCTTGAGATCGTCCGCCAGCGCATCGTTTACCACAAAGCCGTCGCGCGCCAGCTTGATGGCTGGCTGCACCACTTTGTTCAGCGGCATGGTGCCGTATTTCTCCAGCGCCAGCGAGAAGCCCGCCACGGTGCCCGGCGTGCCGCTTGCGAGATGGGAAGTCAGGGATTTTTTACTGTCCGGGTTCCCCTGGTCGTCGAGGAACATATCGCGGGACGCCTGAGCTGGCGCCATTTCGCGGAAGTCGATGGCGGTCGTTTTGCCGTCTTTGGTGCGCAGCATCATAAAGCCGCCGCCGCCCAGATTCCCCGCCTGCGGGTGCGTTACTGCCAGTGCATATCCCACCGCGACCGCCGCATCTACCGCGTTACCGCCCTGTTTGAGAATGTCGACGCCCACATGGGTTGCCAGCGCATCCACGGACGCCACCATGCCGTGGGTTGCCCGCACGGGATGAAAAACATCTTCCTCCACGCCATACGATACTGGCGGAGCCGCTGGCGGGTTGGCCGCCACGCTAAATGTCCCGCCTGCCATCAGCGCGGCGATGGCGACCCAGCGCAAAAACGTTGGTTTCATCATTATTGTTCTCCAGGTGAAGGGATCCATATTCCCCGCTTAAGCCTGGTTCACAACTCCTAAAAAATCATCGTCATGGTGAAATCAGGGTAAACTTAAGAGAGACCTCAACAGGAGGAAATGACAATGAAACGCTTACTGATTCTTGCGGCGCTGATCCCGTTTGCCGCGCTCGCACAGCCACTTAACACTATGAACAACCCGAACCAGCAGGGTTATGTCATCCCGAGCCAGCAGCGTATGCAGACGGAGATGATGAGCCAGCAGCAACAGCAAAAAGGGATGCTGAACCAGCAGTTGAAAACGCAGACCCAGATGCAGCAGCAGAGCCTGCAAAATCAGATGAACGCCAACACCCAGCGCGTACAGCAGGGACAGGTGCGTGAGCAGCCGCTGCCAAACGCAAACGGCGGAATGTTAGGCGGCGGGATGTCGCAAAGCAGCGGTCAGCAGCATATGCTGCCGACCCAGCAGAATGGCAGCATGCTTAATAAATAAATTTCGGCCCGATCTGGTCAATCGCATCGGTACAGATGCTGTCCACGCCCCAGCGCAGCAGTTCGGCTGCACGCTGGGGTTTATTCACGGTATAAACCAGAATATGCAGACCCGCGTCTTTGAGCATCTTCACCCGCGCCTCGTCCAGCAGCCTGTGATTGAGATGGATAGAGACACAGCCTAAGCGGGTTGTCAGCTCGCGCCAGTCCTCACGCCACTCGTCCAGCAGCAGCCCACGCGGGAGTTCAGGCACGGCAGCCTGGGCCGCTTCCAGGGCGTCAATTTCAAACGAGGAGAGCAGCGGCGCCGTCATCCCTTCCCATAGCTCACGCGCGGCCAGCGCAATGACTTTGCCCGTCAGCGGCCCGGTGCCGGTGGTCGGTTTGATTTCAATATTGGCCATCATGCCGTGCTGACGACAGCGGTCCGCCACCTCCGCCAGCAGCGGAAGCGGTTCGCCTTTGAATTCGCCGCTGTACCAGCTTCCGGCATCCACTTTCAGCAGATCGCGCCACGGCAGTTCACCCGCCACGCCCCAGCCGTTGCTGGTGCGTTCGAGGTTATCGTCATGCAGCAGGAAAATCTCGCCGTCCTTCGACAGCTTGGCGTCAAACTCGATCATCGTGTGACCGTAGCGCGCGCCAACATCAATCGCCGCCAGGGTATTTTCCGGCGCCAGTTTACCGCCGCCACGGTGGGCGACGATGTGGGGATAAGGCCAGTTGCTCATACTCGTTGTCCTGTTTCACCATCAAAGAGGTGCAGATGATTTTCCGGCAGGTGCAGCCACAGCGTGCTGCCTGCTTTCGGGCGCTCCTGATGTGCCAGACGCACCACCATTTTTTGCTCGCCCCAGCGCCCGTGCGCCAGGTTATCTGCCCCCAACATCTCCAGCGTGTCCATCACCAGCGGCACGCCGCCGTCCGCCTGAGAGGTTAAACCGATATGCTCGGGGCGGATCCCGAGCGTCATCTTACGCCCGGCGTAGCCACGATAGTACCAGTTGATCGGTAATGCCATCCCGCTTTCCAGCTCAAAGTGCGTGCCTGCATTGCTGATACGCCCTTCCAGCAAATTCATTGCCGGGCTGCCGATAAAGCTCGCCACAAAGCGGGTGGCCGGTTTCTCGTACACCTCCACCGGAGTGCCAATCTGCTCGGCGATGCCTTTGTTCATCACCATCACGCGCTGGGCAAGGGTCATAGCTTCGACCTGATCGTGGGTCACGTACAGGGAGGTGGTTTTCAGACGACGGTGCAGCTGTTGCAGCTCAAGACGCATCTGCACGCGCAGCTTGGCATCCAGGTTGGAGAGCGGTTCATCGAACAGGAATACCGCCGGGTCGCGCACGATGGCGCGCCCCATCGCCACGCGCTGGCGCTGACCACCGGAGAGCTCGCGCGGGCGGCGCTTGAGCAGGCCGTCCAGTTCCAGAATGCGTGCCGCTTCTTTGACGCGCTCGTCGATATGGCCTTTGCCCATGCCGCGGATTTTCAGCCCCCACGCCATGTTCTCTTCCACGCTCATGTGCGGATAGAGGGCGTAGTTCTGGAACACCATCGCAATACCGCGATCCTTCGGTTCCATCTCGGTGACGCGCTGGCGGTCAATCCAGATATCGCCCGAGGTCACGCGCTCCAGCCCCGCCACCATGCGCAGCAGGGTGGATTTGCCGCAGCCGGACGGGCCAACCATCACGATAAATTCCCCGTCCGCTACGTCGAGCGTTAACGGCTGAATGACCTGGGTTTTGCCGTCCCAGCTTTTGGTTACTGCCTGAAGTTTTAAACCTGCCATCTTATTTCTCGCTATCGACCAGGCCGCGGACAAACGCGCGCTGCATGGCTAAAACAATGACTACGGGTGGGATAAGGGTGAGCAGCATCGCCGCCATCACCTGGTTCCAGAGGGTGGTGCCTTCGCCGGTGGCAATCATGCCTTTGATGCCCGCGACGGCGGTGCCGAGGTTGACGTCCTGAATAATCAGCAGCGGCCACAGGTACTGGTTCCAGCCGTAGATAAAGGTGATCACAAACAGCGCCGCAAGATTGGTTTTCGACAGCGGCAGCACGATATCGCGGAAGAAGCGCATAGGTGACGCGCCGTCGATACGCGCGGCTTCAATCAGCTCGTCCGGCAGGGTCATAAAGAACTGGCGGAACAGGAAGGTGGCGGTCGCCGAGGCCATCAGCGGCAGGGTTAAGCCCGCGTAGCTGTCGAGCATCTTCAGGTTGGCGATCACTTCCACCGTCGGGAAGATACGCACTTCCACCGGCAGCATCAGGGTGATAAAGATCATCCAGAAGAAGAGGTTGCGCAGCGGAAAACGGAACCAGACGATGGCGAAGGCGGAGAGCATCGACACCGTGATTTTGCCGACGGTGATGCCGAACGCCATGATGAAGCTGTTGAGCATCATCAGCCAGAACGGCGCGCTGTTCGCGCCCACGCCCTGGGTCCAGATGGTCTTCATATTCTCGAACAAATGCGAACCTGGGATCAGCGTCATCGGCGTGTCGAACACCGCTTTGGTGTCCAGCGTGGCGGCGACAAACGCCACGTACAGCGGAAACAGGATGACGATGATCCCTAAAATCAGCATGGTATGGCTGAAAATCGTCAGCCCGCGACGGTTCTCAATCATTGGTAGCGCACCTTACTTTCAACATAGCGGAACTGCACCACCGTGAGGATGATGACGAGGAACATCAGCACCACCGACTGCGCGGCGGAGGCCGAGAGATCAAGCCCCGCAAAGCCTTCGCGGTAGATCTTATAGATAAGCGTCGTGGTCGCCTGCACCGGGCCGCCCGCGGTCGCCGCGTCGATCACCGGGAAAGTGTCGAAGAAGGCGTACACGAGGTTAACCACCAGCAGGAAGAAACTCACCGGGGCGATCAGCGGCAGCGACAGCCTGAAGAAGCGACGAATCGGCCCTGCTCCGTCAATTGCCGCGGCTTCCACCAGCGAGCGCGGGATGGACTGCAGTGCGGCAAAGAAGAACAGGAAGTTATAGCTGATCTGCTTCCACACCGAGGCGAACACCACCAGGAACATCGCCTGACCGCTGTTCTGGGCGTGGTTCCAGTCGTAACCCAATTCGGCCAGGAAATGGGTAATCAGCCCGCGCCCCGGGTTAAACAGGAAGATCCACAGCACGGCCGCAACGGCGGGCGCGACGGCGTAAGGCAGCAGCATCAGGGTCTGATACAGGCGGCTGCCGCGCACCACGTAGTCCACCAGCGCGGCAAAGAACAGCGAAGCGACCAGACCGCTGACGGTGACCAGGGCGCTGAATTTCATCGTCGTCCAGAAGGAGTCCAGATAGTAGCTGTCGTGGAACAGCGCGGTGAAGTTGTCCAGGCCAACAAACTGGCTGGACAGCCCGAACGGGTCGACGCTTTGTACCGAGTACCACAGCGCTTCGCCCGCAGGCCAGATAAAGAAGATAACGGTGATGACCAGCTGCGGCGCGACCAGAAGATAGGGCAGCCAGCGGGAACGGAACACCGGACGGGATGATGACATAGGTTAGCTCTGTAGGTATTCACCCCTCACCCCGACCCTCTCCCCAAAGGGGCGAGGGAGAAAAGACGGCTCCGTGCAGTCCCCTCTCCCCTACGGGGAGAGGGTTAGGGTGAGGGGCAGGTTTTAATTACGATTTGGTCGACTGCTCAAAACGGCGCAGCAGCTGATTCCCGCGTTCTACCGCTGAATCCAGCGCCTGCTGTGGCGTTTTCTTCCCGGTCCACACGCTTTCCAGCTCTTCATCCACGATGGTGCGGATCTGCGGCATGTTGCCCAGACGCAGACCTTTGGTGAACGGCAACGGCGGCTTGTTCAGCATCTGACGCGTCGCGATATCCGCGCCCGGGTTTTTGCTGTAGAAACCCTGCTCGCGGGTCAGGTCATAGGCGGCTTTGGTGATCGGCAGGTAGCCGGTTTTCTGGTGCCACTCAGCGGCAATCTCTGGCTTCGCCAGGAAGTCGAGGAACTCGGCCACGCCTTTGTAGGTGCCCTTGTCTTTGCCCTGCATCACCCACAGGCTGGCCCCGCCGATGATGGCGTTCTGCGGCGCGCCCTTCACGTCAGCGTCGTACGGCATCATGCCCACGCCGTAGTTGAATTTGGCGTAGTGACGGATATCTGCCAGCGAACCGGAAGACGCGGTGGTAATAGCGCAGTCACCGTTGTAGAACTTTTCAGTGGATTCGTCTTTACGGCCGAAGTAGCTGAAATCGCCCTTTTTGTTGAGCGCTTCCAGCAGCGCAATGTGCTTCACCTGCTCCAGCTTGTTGAACTCCAGTACCGCGTCAGTGCCATCGAAGCCGTTGTTTTTGGTGGCAACCGGCAGGCCGTGCCAGGCGCTGAAGTTTTCAATCTGGATCCAGCCCTGCCAGCCGCTGGCGTAGCCGCACTTCATCCCCGCAGCTTTCAGCTTCGCGGTATAGTCGGCCAGATCCTGCCAGGTTTTTGGCGGCTGCTCCGGATCTAAACCGGCTTTCCTGAAGGCATCTTTGTTGTAGTACAGGACCGGCGTGGAGCTGTTAAACGGCTGAGACAGCAGGTGACCGGTTTTGGAATCGGTGTAGTAGCCCGCCACGGTTGGCACGAACTGCGACTCGTCGAAGTTGATGCCCGCCTCTTTGAAGACTTCATAGACCGGCTTGATGGCTTTCGAGGCCATCATGGTCGCGGTACCCACTTCATAAACCTGTAACAGTGCAGGAGCGTTACCGGTACGGAAGGCGGCGATGCCCGCGCTCAGGCTCTGCTCGTAGTTGCCTTTGTACACCGGCACAATTTTGTAATCCGGGTGGGTGTCGTTGAAACGCTGCGCCAGGGAGTCAACTTCTTTACCCAACTCCCCTTCCATGGAATGCCAGAATGGAATGGTGGTGACAGCCATTGCGTTCGTCGCAAAAGCCAGACCCAGTGCCAGACCCAAAGCTGTGTGTCGTAACGATGTCATTGTCATCTCTCTTATTGTGCCGGATGCGCGATATCACGCGTTTTATGCTCGCGAGGTAACATGACATGCTCGAATGACAGAAAAATAACTGTTTGTTTACAGATAAGTGACAGCAAAGCGTCAGGGGGATGATGGTTGTGTGAAAGGGGTTGGGTGATTGAGTGCGGTCTGATGCCCTCACCCCGGCCCTCTCCCACAGGGAGAGGGAGAAAGGCATGTAGGCCCGGTAAGCGTAAGCGCCACCGGGCAACACAGACGGCTTAGCCTCCGAGGTACGCGCTCCGCACCGCTTCGTTCGCCAGCAGCGCATCGCCGGTATCTTCAAGCACCACGCGGCCGTTTTCCAGCACGTAGCCACGGTCGGCGAGCTTCAGCGCCTGGTTGGCGTTCTGCTCGACGAGGAAGATGGTCATCCCCTCTTTACGCAGCTGCTCGATGGTGTCGAAGATCTGCTGGATAATGATCGGCGCCAGACCGAGCGACGGTTCGTCCAGCAGCAGCAGGCGTGGCTGGCTCATCAGCGCGCGGCCAATCGCCAGCATCTGCTGCTCACCGCCGGACATGGTGCCCGCACGCTGAATACGGCGCTCCCACAGGCGCGGGAAGAGTTCGTATACCCACTTGATGCGGGTCTGGTATTCATCGCGGTGAGCGAAGAAGCCGCCCATCGCCAGGTTCTCTTCCACCGTCATGCGCGAGAAGACGCGACGCCCTTCCGGAACAATCGCCACCGCTTCACGCATGATTTTTGCAGTCTGCCAGTCGGTAATGTCTTTGCCATCAAACACAATCCGCCCGCTGGTAGCCCGCGGGTCGCCGCACAGGGTACCGAGCAGCGTGGTTTTGCCCGCGCCGTTGGCGCCAATCAGGGTGACGATTTCGCCCTGATTGATGTGCAGGCTGACGTCGTGCAGCGCCTGGATCTTGCCGTAGTGCGCATTGACCTTGTCGAACGTTAACATCGCTTTTTCCATCTTATGCCTCACCAAGGTACGCGCGGATCACGTCCGGATTGTTGCGGATCTCTTCCGGCGTGCCGTTTGCCAGCGGCGTGCCCTGGTTGACCACGTAAATACGGTCCGAAATACCCATCACCAGCTTCATGTCGTGCTCAATCAGCAGGATGGTGGTGTCGTGGTGATCGCGTAGCTCGGCAATCATCTCGTCCAGCTCTTTGGTCTCTTTCGGGTTGAGGCCCGCCGCCGGTTCGTCGAGCATCAGAATTTCCGGCTGCGTCACCATGCAGCGCACAATCTCCAGACGACGCTGATCGCCGTAGGCCAGGTTGCTCGCCTGACGGTTGGCGTGCTGCAGCAAGCCGATGCGGTCGAGCCAGGTGGCGGCGCGGTCGAGGGCCTCCTCCTGGGCGCGGCGGAAGGCCGGAGTCTTCAGCAGACCGGAGAACAGCCCGGTTTTGAGCTGCTGATGCTGTGCCACCAGCAGGTTCTCAATCACCGTCATCTCGCGGAACAGGCGCACGTGCTGGAAGGTACGCACCACGCCCATGCGGGCAATTTGCTGGCCCGGCAGCCCTTCCAGGTGCTTATCGCGCAGCATGATGGTGCCGCCCGTCGGCTTGTAGAAACCGGTCAGACAGTTAAACACCGTGGTTTTTCCCGCGCCGTTGGGGCCAATCAGGGAGACGATCTCTTTCTTATGCAGATCCAGATTCACGTTGTTGACCGCCAGCAGGCCGCCAAAACGCATCATCAGACCGTTAACGGATAATAATGGCTGACTCATGCCTGCTCTCCTTTCGCTTTCCCGTTCTTCAGCTTCAGCTGTGGACGGGTCATCGGCAGCAGGCCCTGCGGACGCCAGATCATCATCAGCACCATCAAACCACCCAGCATCAGCATGCTGTATTCGTTAAAGTCACGCATCAGCTCGCGCGAGACCACCAGCAGGATGGCCGCGAGAATGACGGCAAACTGCGAGCCCATCCCGCCGAGCACCACAATCGCCAGCACAAAGGCCGATTCGGCAAACGTGAACGATTCCGGGCTGACGAAGCCCTGACGCGCGGCAAACAGCGTCCCGGCGAAACCGGCAAACGCGGCGCTGATGGTAAACGCGGTCAGCTTGATGCGGGTCGGGTTCAGGCCCAGGGAGCGGCAGGCGATCTCATCTTCACGCAGCGCTTCCCACGCGCGGCCCAGCGGCATGCGCAGCAGACGGTTAATCACGAAAAGGGTCACCACCACCAGCAGCAGCGCAACCAGGTAGAGCCAAATCACGCGGTCAGACGGGTCATACTTCACGCCAAAGAAGTTGCTGAAGGTATCCCAGCCGCCTTCGCGGGCGGTACGGCTGAACTCCAGCCCGAAGAAGGTCGGTTTCGGGATCTGGCTGATGCCGTTCGGACCACCGGTGATTTCGGTGTTATTCAGCAGCAGGATACGGACGATTTCGCCAAAGCCTAAGGTCACAATCGCCAGGTAGTCACCGCGCAGGCGCAGCACCGGGAAGCCCAGCAGGAAGCCCGCAGCGGCAGAAACCAGGCCCGCCAGCGGCAGACAGGTCCAGAAGCCGAGGCCGTAATAATGGTTCAGCAGCGCGAAGGTGTAGGCACCGATGGCGTAAAAACCACCGTAGCCCAGCACCAGCAGGCCAGAGAGCCCCACCACCACGTTCAGACCGAGACCCAAAATCACGTAAATCATGGTCAGGGTAGCGATATCCACCGTGCCGCGCGAGACCACGAATGGCCACGCCACGGCCGCCACCAGCAGCGCCACGAGGAACAGCTTTTGCTTCACGCTGGAACCGTCGATTGCCGGCAGGACGAATTTCGGGCCAGAGACGTTTTTCAGCGTATTCTGGAACAGCGGACGCAGCAGCTGGAACAGGAACACCACCGCCGTGCCAATAAACACCCACTGCCAGCGGATGTCAGGTGCGGTATCCACCACCAGTTTGGTGCCGCTCAGCTCCAGCTGGACGCCCATAAAGACGCCCGCCAGCACGAAGAACATGGCGGCAGAGAGCAGCGCCATTGCAAAATGCATCGGTTTCATACTTTCTCTACCTCCGGACGGCCCAGAATACCGGTAGGCATGACCAGCAGAACCAGAATCAGCAGGGCAAACGACACCACGTCTTTATATTCGGTGCTCAGGTACGCCGAGGAGAGCGCTTCCGCCACGCCCAGGATCAGGCCGCCGATCATCGCGCCAGGAATACTGCCGATACCGCCAAGTACTGCCGCGGTGAAGGCTTTCATGCCGGCCATAAAGCCGATGTACGGGTTGATCACGCCGTAGAACTGGCCGAGCAGCACGCCCGCCACTGCCGCCATCGCGGCGCCGATCACGAAGGTCAGGGCAATCACGCGGTCAGTATTGATGCCAAGCAGGCTCGCCATCTTCAGGTCTTCCGCGCAGGCACGGCAGGCGCGCCCCATGCGGGAATAACGGATGAACAGCGTCAGGGCGAGCATCGCAATAAAGGTCACGACCCAGATGACGAGTTGCATGGTGGTGATAGAGGCAGAGAAGTTTTCGCTGGCCCCCACGATCCACTGGCCGTTAAACAGGCTTGGCAGCGCCACGTCGCGCGACCCTTCGGTCAGGCTGACGTAGTTTTGCAGGAAGATCGACATACCGATGGCGGAGATGAGCGCAATCAGACGCTTGGAGCTGCGCACCGGCCGATAGGCCACGCGCTCGATGCTCCAGCCATAGGCGCTGGCGATCACAATGGCGCCGACAAACCCGGCGGCAACCAGCAGCCAGCTGCTGTCGATGCCCATCATCATCAGGGCGGCGATGATCATAAAGGAGATGTAGCTACCGATCATGTACACCTCGCCGTGGGCGAAGTTGATCATGCCGATAATGCCGTAAACCATCGTATAGCCGATGGCAATCAGCGCGTAGGTGCTTCCCAGCGTGACGCCGTTAAACATCTGCTGCAGGAAATAGAGAAACTGCTCGGACATATGCAAACCTTTTTATTCCCGCCCGGCGGTCCGGGCGGCGGGATAATTATTTGGCGGCCGAGGAAGACCCGTCGGCGTGCCACTTAAAGACACCAAACTCAAATCCCTTCAGATCGCCTTTCTCATCCCAGTTCAGCGGCCCAATCACGGTGTTCGCCCCGTGTGCTTTTAAATCTTTCACCAGATCCAACGGCTCTTTGCTGCCGGTACGCTCCAGAGCCGTCGCCAGAGACTGTACGGCCGCGTAGGTGATCCAGACATACGGACCACTCGGGTCCTTTTTCTGCGCCTTAAGCGCATCAACGATAGCCTTGTTCGCCGGATCCTGGTCATAGCGTTTTGGCATCGTAACCAGCATGCCTTCGGCAGAATCGCCCGCGATGTTCGACAGGGAGGCATTACCCACGCCCTCTGGTCCCATAAACTGGGTTTTCAGACCGGTGGCGCGTGCCTGACGCAGCATCTGCCCCATTTCAGGGTAGTAGCCGCCGTAGTAAACGAAGTCGATGTTCTCTTTTTGCAGACGAGCAATCAGCGCGGAGAAGTCTTTCTCACCGGCAGTGATGCCGTCAAAGAAGACGATGTTCGCGCCACCTTTTTTCAGGCCGTCCTGAACGGAACGCGCCAGGCCTTCGCCGTACTGCTGCTTGTCATGAATGATGGCAATGCGCTTTGGCTTTACGGTTTCGAGGATAAATTTGGCGGCGGTGGGTCCCTGGGAAGAATCGAGACCGGCGGTACGCATAATGTGCTGATAGCCGCGCTGGGTCAGTTCTGGGTTAGTGGCGCCGGGGGTGATCATCAGAATACCTTCGTCTTCGTAGATATCAGACGCAGGCTGGGTGGACGATGAGCACAGGTGGCCAATCACATACTGGATGCCATCGTTGACGATTTTGTTGGCGACCGCGACGGCCTGTTTCGGATCGCAGGCGTCGTCATATTCCACGCCCACCAGCTTGTCGCCTTTGATGCCGCCTTTGGCGTTGATGTCTTTGATGGCCTGGCGCGCGCCGTTGAACTCCATATCACCCCACTGGGCAACAGGGCCGGACATTGCGCCCACGACCGCAACTTTGATCTCTTCCGCCATGGCTGCATGCGAGATCGCCAGTGCAACCATTCCCGCGATAAATGTTTTCGCGTTCCTTTTCATCTCAGAATCCCCATTCGTGATGTCGTGTTTATATTTTGTTTTATTATGGTTAAAAAGCATTCTGTACTTTTAATGCACAACGCTATTTTTACCAGTGCCTTTAATGGTTTAGCGCAGTTTTTTGCCAAAAACCAGACTAAAATCTCTATTTTTCAGGCGATTAAGCAAAGATAATATTCTGAAATCATGCAGAGATAAACAAATAAAAGTGCAGTTTGCAGCATAAAATAACGGTACAAAGCGCCGAATAAATCACTACCATTCAGGTTAAAATTCTGCTTATTTTTCGATCCATGTGTTTTCAAACTGCCCAGCGCATTACCAAAAAACTAATCACCTGGTTAATGAGAATAAAAAGAGGAAGCCGCTGAGTGAATAAATTGAGTACACTGCCCCTACTCAATTTGATTTGGACATGTAGCTAATGAAACTGACTATCGTGCGTCTGGTGACCTTTAGCGACCAGGATCATATCGACCTGGGCAAGATCTGGCCGGAATATTCCCCTTCGTCGCTACGCGTCGACGAGACTCACCGCATTTATGCCGCGCGTTTCAACGAACGCCTGCTGGCTGCGGTTCGCGTGACCCTGAGCGGTACAGAAGGGGCGCTGGACTCACTGCGTGTACGTGACGTCACCCGGCGTCGCGGCGTGGGGCAGTATTTAATTGAAGAAGTGATCCGCGAAAACCCGAACGTGACCTCGTGGTGGATGGCTGACGTAGGCGTAGAAGACCGCGGCGTGATGGCGGCGTTTATGCAGGCGCTAGGGTTTACGGCGCAGGAGAGCGGGTGGGAGAAGCGCTAAAAGAAAGCCGGGTGGCGGCTGCGCCTTACCCGGCCTACATTCTCCACCGTATTTTCCCAAGCATTTCGTGTTGCAGGAAGGCGGCAAGTTATGAAATCCCCGGGAGCTTACATAAGTAAGTGACCGGGGTTGAATAACGCAGCCAACGCACCTGCGGCGCGAAAGGCGACGGGAAAATTATTTGGCGTCGGTCGCCGTGCCGTTCGCATGCCAGTCAAACACGCCGAACTCAAAGCCTTTCAGGTCACCCTTCTCATCCCAGGACAGTGGTCCCATCACGGTTTCGACGGTGTTCGCTTTCAGCCAGGTCGCAATCTCAGCCGGATCGGCTGACTGGTTCAGACCCGCCTGCAGAGACTGAAGCGCCGCGTAGGTGGTCCAGACGAACGCGCCGCTTGGATCCTGTTTCTTCGCCTTGATGGCATCTACGATAGGTTTGTTCGCAGGGACCTGGTCGTAGTTCTTCGGCTTGGTCACCAGCAGGCCTTCAGCGGATTCACCTGCGATGTTAGACAGGGAAACGTTCGCTACGCCTTCAGGCCCCATAAACTGGGTTTTCAGACCGGCTGCACGCGCCTGGCGCAGGATCTGGCCCATCTCCGGGTGGTAACCGCCGTAGTAAACGAAATCGATATTCTCTTTTTTCAGGCGCGCCACCAGCGTGGAGAAGTCTTTCTCACCGGCAGTGATCCCATCGAAGAAGACCACATTGGCGTTGCCTTTCTTCAGACCATCCTGCACCGCACGCGCCAGACCTTCACCGTACTGCTGTTTGTCATGAACAATCGCGATACGCTTCGGCTTCACTTTATCCAGAATGTATTTCGCCGCCGTTGGACCCTGGTCAGAGTCCAGGCCCGTGGTGCGCAGGGTCAGTTTGTAGCCGCGCGCGGTCAGCTCCGGTGCGGTCGCCGCCGGGGTGATCATCAGAATCCCTTCGTCTTCGTAGATGTCAGACGCAGGCTGAGTTGAGGAAGAGCACAGGTGACCGATAACGTATTTGATCCCGTCGTTCACCACTTTGTTCGCAACCGCTACCGCTTGTTTCGGGTCACAGGCATCATCATATTTTACGATCTGCAGTTTTTCGCCTTTAATACCGCCCTTAGCATTAATGTCTGCAACCGCCTGTTCAGCGCCCGTAAATTCCTGGTCGCCGTACTGTGCTACCGGACCGGACATTGCGCCAACCACAGCCACCTTAATGTCTGCCTGTGCCATGGTGCTGAATGCCAACGCAATACATCCTGCCAGTAACGCTTTACCCTTCATGTTCATCCTGAGATTCCCCATTATTATGGTTATTACGATTGTTGTGATGTTGTTGTGCAGCGCTTTATTTCAGTTATTGGTGTGCTGTTCGCGCTTTTTCAGCATACTCTGCTAAAACATACCCCATTTTTATGATTTTGGAATAGCTAATTTGAAATGAATATATGATAAGCCCGGCAAAGATTTCACCGGGCGCGTGGCTTTAACGTGTCAGCGAGGCGGAGATAATGTCCAGCGCTTGACGGAACTGCACTTCGGGGATTGTCAGCGGATAAAGGAAACGAATAACGTTGCCGTAAACGCCGCAGCTCAGCAGAAGCAGACCGTCCTGCAGCGCGCGTTCCTGTACCTGGCGGGTGAATTCCGGCGAAGGCTGGCCCGTTTGCGGGTCATTAAACTCTACCGCCACCATCGATCCTTGCGCGCGAATGTCGGCGATATACGGACAGTGTTCCTTCGCTTTGTTCAGCACCTCTACCAGATGATGACCAAGGTGCGCAGAACGTGTACAGAGATCCTCTTCATCAATCACGTCCAGCACCGCATGCGCAGCGGCAATCGCCAGCGGGTTCCCCGCGTAAGTACCGCCCAGCCCGCCCGGCGCAGGTGCGTCCATCACGTCGGCACGGCCCGATACCGCAGAGAGCGGCATCCCACCCGCGAGGCTTTTCGCCATAGTGATCAAATCGGGCTTCACGCAGTGGTGTTCCATCGAGAACAGTTTGCCGGTACGGGCGAAACCACTTTGTACCTCGTCGGCAATCAGCAAAATACCGTGGGTATCACAGAGGGCACGCAGCGCCTGCATAAAATCGGCAGGTGCAATATTGAAACCGCCTTCCCCCTGAACCGGTTCGAGAATAATGGCCGCGACCTGATCCGGTGCGATATCCGCTTTAAAGATGCGTTCCAGGCTTTTTAACGCCTCCGCCGTGCTGACGCCGTGCAGATCGTTCGGATACTGCGCGTGATACACCGAGCCAGGGAACGGACCAAAGCCCAGTTTGTACGGCGCAACTTTGCCAGTCAGCGCCATGGTCATAAAAGTACGGCCGTGGAACGCGCCGCCGAAAGTGATGAGGCCAGGACGTCGGGTATAGGCGCGGGCTATTTTAACCGCGTTTTCAACCGCTTCTGCGCCCGTCGAGAAAAAGGCCGTTTTGGCCGGGCCATCAATGGGCACGCGCTGGTTGATACGCTCGGCCAGCGCCACATAGCCTTCATACGGCACAATCTGGTACGCCGTATGGGTAAAGGCGTGGAGTTGTTTTTCAATAGCGGAAATGACTTTGGGATGGCGATGGCCGGTATTCAGCACCGCAATGCCGGCGGCGAAGTCGATATACTCGTTGCCTTCTACGTCCCACACCGTGGCATTTTCGGCTTTATCGGCATAGAAATTACACATGACGCCGATACCGCGCGGCGTCGCCTGCAAACGCCGGTCGTTCAGTTCGTTATTTTTCACCCTGTCCCCCTGAGAAAATCGCCTGCTTAGCGCATCAGTAAGTGTTTGCCAGGGGGGAGGAATTCGCCAGAGCGGGCGCTAAAAAAACAAAACCCCCGGACTCTCATCCAGGGGTTCTCAGTGTACTTCGCAGAAATTACGCTTCGATAGCGGCGCGAAGTTTTTTCATGGCGTTCTTTTCAAGCTGACGCACACGTTCAGCGGAGACGCCGTAGCGGTCGGCCAGTTCCTGCAGCGTGGACTTGTTGTCTTCGTCCAGCCAGCGGGCACGGATAATATCCTGACTACGTTCGTCGAGGCCTTCCATCGCATGGGTGAGCTTATTCGCGGCCTGATCTTCCCAGTTATCCTCTTCAATGCCGTCAGCAAAGTTGGAGGTTTTATCCTGCAGATACAGAACCGGGGCCATTGGCTGGCTGTCAGAGCCGTCGTCGTCGGAGGACATATCAAACGTCATGTCCTGCGCGGCCATACGGGATTCCATCTCACGCACATCTTTGCTGGATACACCCAGCTCGCGCGCCACCATTTCCACTTCATCCTGATTGAACCAGCCCAGACGCTGCTTGGTTTTACGCAGGTTGAAGAACAGTTTACGTTGCGCTTTTGTCGTGGCGACTTTCACGATACGCCAGTTGCGCAGCACGTATTCATGAATTTCTGCTTTGATCCAGTGTACGGCGAAGGAGACCAGTCGCACACCCACTTCCGGGTTAAAGCGACGTACAGCCTTCATCAGACCGATGTTACCTTCCTGAATCAAGTCCGCCTGCGGCAGGCCATAGCCCGCGTAATTACGAGCAATGTGAACAACAAAGCGCAGGTGAGACAGGATCAGCTTTTTCGCTGCTTCCAGATCGCCCTGGTAATGCAGCTTTTCAGCAAGCTCCTTTTCTTCCTCGGCCGTTAACATCGGCCAGGTGTTCGCAGCCCGGATGTAAGATTCCAGGTTACCAACAGGGGCTAAAGCTAAAGTTTGCATTTCTTTGGTCATTCATTCCTCTCAATGTTTCTTCTGGTCCAGGTTGTCCCCGTCAGGCAACAACCATGCCAAAGCGTTTGAGCAACGAGATTAGCATTCACTCTTTTATCAGACAGTGATTTTATCCACAAGTTCCAGGTGCAACAGTGAATAAATTACGCACAAAATGTGACATGGAGATGATAACAGGGGAAGAGACAACAGGGACGCTTTCCCTGCAGAGCGAACATCTCGGTGCAGGGAAAGATTATATCACGCTTTTATTAGTCGGGAGTAAAGTGGCGTAAATGTTGAACGGTCGCCAGCCAGGCTGCCACCCAACCAATCATCGAGCAAACCAGCAGTAATAACAGGCACTCGTCAAAGCCTAAGCCACTGATATCAAACTTAGTTCCGAAAACCTGCGCCACTTCCGTCACGGCCGATGACAAACGCATCACCAAAATTTCTGACAAAATCAGTGAAAGAAATGCCCCAGAAAAACCGAGCAATGCGCCGCCATAGAGGAAGGGACGAAGGATGAAGCCATCCGTCGCGCCAATCAGTTTCTGCACGTTAATGGTATCGCGGCGAGCAAAAATGCTCAGGCGCACGCTGTTACCAATGACGAGGAACACCGCGGCCACCATCAGTACGCCGATCATCGCCGACACACGTCCCACCAGCCCGGTCAGCGCGGCAAGACGGGCAAACCAGCTGTCGTCCATGCGCACTTCATCAATTCCGTTAATCCGGGTGATGCGATCGCGTAACGTATTTAGCGAATCGGTCCCCTGGAAATCGAGCTTCGGGATCACCACCGCTACCGCAGGTAACGGGTTCTCTTCGAGCATATCCAGCGCACCGCCAAAACCGGACCAGTTGCGAAACTCGCCCAGCGCTTCTTCACGGGAAAGATAGTTGACCTTCTCCACGCCCTGCTCGGCCTGGATTTGCCCAACCACCTGCGCCGCCGCGTTATCGTCGAGCGCTTTATCCAGATAAACGGTGATCTGCGGCGACGGATAATACTGGGACGCCGCCTGGTTCACGTTCTTATAAACCATGTAGCAGACGCTTGGCAGCGTCAGGGAGATGGCGATGACCATCACCGTCAGGAACGTTGCCAGCGGTTTGCTTTTCAGATCCTGCAACGCGCCGTGGAAAGCGTAGCGCACCTGCTCGTTAAACACGTTGGTTTTGCGCGAAGCCGGCTTTGGCGCCGCTTTCTGGCGCTTAGGTGCGTTACGATTGCCATCACCGCCACCCTGCGGCTTACGGAAACGGTCAAACCGGTTCCCGAACTGCCGAATCTGGTTCATTGCATCACGCTTGTTCACCATGGCCTCCGTGCAAATGTCCATCGCTCAGAGTCAGCATGCGGTACGAACGACGGGAAATCAGCCCGATATCGTGCGTCGCCATCAATACTGTGACCCCAACGCGGTTGAATTCCTCAAACAGACGCAAAATCCCTTCGGAGAGCGCATCGTCCAGGTTACCTGTGGGTTCATCCGCCAGCAGTACGGCCGGCTTGTTCACCACCGCACGGGCGATGCCCACACGCTGCTGTTCACCGCCGGAGAGCTGGATCGGGAAGTTCTTCGCTTTGTCCAGCAGCCCAACCTTATCCAGCGCCGCAGAGACGCGACGACGGATATCATCATAGCTGGCACCGGCAATAATCAGCGGGATAGCGACGTTATCGAAAACGGTGCGATCCATCAGCAGATGGTGATCCTGGAAAATCATGCCGATCTGACGACGCAGGAACGGCACTTCACGGTTCTTAAGACGGCTAATATCATGGCCGCTGAACCAGATTTTCCCGGCGCTTGGCCGTTCGATCCCACAGATAAGCTTGAGCAGAGTACTTTTCCCCGCGCCGGAATGGCCGGTCAGGAATGCCATCTCGCCTGGCTGCAGGTGGAATGTGACTCCCTGCAGCGCTTGTCTCCCACCGAGATAGGCCTTGCTGACGTGTTCAAAGCGAATCATTGTTAGTCCTCTCGGGCAAATAGTGCCTCAATAAAGTCGTCCGCTTTAAACGGACGCAAATCCTCAATACGCTCGCCCACACCGATGTAGCGGATAGGAATGCCGAACTGGTCGGCTACGGAGAAGATCACCCCGCCTTTCGCGGTGCCGTCCAGCTTGGTCAGCGCGATCCCGGTCAATCCTACCGCTTCATTGAACAGCTTCGCCTGGCTAACGGCGTTCTGTCCGGTGCTGGCGTCGATAGTCAGCATAATTTCATGCGGTGCATCTTCGTCCAGCTTCTTCATGACGCGGACGATTTTCTTCAACTCTTCCATCAGGTGCGATTTGTTCTGCAAACGCCCTGCGGTGTCAGCAATCAGCACGTCCACGTTACGGGACTTCGCCGCCTGAATGGCATCAAAAATCACGGACGCGGAATCCGCGCCGGTATGCTGGGCAATCACCGGAATGTTGTTCCGCTGGCCCCACACCTGCAGCTGCTCAACCGCCGCCGCACGGAAGGTATCGCCCGCCGCCAGCATCACCGATTTGCCCTGCTGCTCGAACTGACGCGCCAGCTTGCCGATAGTCGTGGTTTTACCCACGCCGTTAACACCCACCATCAGAATAACAAATGGCGTTTTGCCTTCAATATTAAGCGGTTCATCAACTTTTGCGAGAATTTCACCCATCTCGTCTTTCAGCAGGCCGTACAGTGCCTCGGCATCGCGCAGCTGTTTGCGGCTTGCCCCTTCGGTCAGGCTGGCGATGATCTTACGGGTGGTTTCCACCCCCACGTCAGCGATCAGCAGTTGCTCTTCCAGCTCTTCGAAGAGATCGTCGTCGATCTTCTTGCCGCGGAACAGACTGATAAATCCGGAACCCAGATTTTCTTTGGTTTTTAACAGGCTGCGCTTCAGACGGGCAAAGAAACCTTCTTTGGTCGGTTTTTCCTGCTCCTGAACGATCTCTTCTTCAGCCTGCTCATGCTCTTCCACCGGCACGACGATAACCGCGTCTTCAGCCGCTTCCGCCGCCAGCGCCTGGGCTTCCAGCTCGTCGTCGGTCAGCTCTGGCTCAAGCGCCGCCTCTTCTTCCACCGCCTCAACAATTTCAACGGTTTCCGCTTCGGCCTGCCACTCTTCTGCAGATACCTCTTCGGCTTTAACCTCTTCCGGCAGCGGCAGCTCTTCATGTTCGATAACGGCCTGCGGTGCGTCGGTAACGGCTTCGGGCACAACCGGTTCTGGCTTCTCGCTCTCCTGAACCTGTTCAGTGACTTCAACCACCTCTTCAGCAAACGATTCAATCTCTTCTTTGCTGTGGACAGGTTCTTCCGCTTCGATAACCGCAGCGGTTTCTACAGGCGTTTCAGGCTGTGACTGCTCTTCTACAACCTGTTGTTCTTCGGTTTTCTGTTCTGTTTCTTGCTCTTTTTCACCGAAACCCAACCAGGAAAAGAAGCCACGTTTTTTTTGTTTTGCCATCTGCGACTACACTCCTCGCGGCGCTATATACAGGGAAGCTAAAAAAATGATGAAATAGTCTAACACTTTACTTAATTGACATCACCGCCCGCAATCGCAGGGCAATGGTTAACAGAGCTTTCCAGAGATGAAGAAACCCACCCGCGCCCCGGCCGGTCAAATTCGAATTATCGGCGGTCAGTGGCGAGGCCGGAAATTACCGGTGCCGGACAGCCCCGGTTTACGCCCGACAACCGACCGCGTTCGCGAGACGCTGTTTAACTGGCTCGCCCCGTCAATGGTAGATGCCCACTGCCTGGACTGCTTCGCCGGCAGCGGTGCATTAGGGCTCGAAGCGTTGTCGCGCTACGCCGCCAGCGCCACGCTGCTGGAGATGGAGCGCGGCGTGGCACAGACGCTGCAGCAAAATCTGGCGACGCTCAAAGCGAGTAACGCCAAAGTCGTAAACACCAATACCCTGAGCTTCCTCGCGCAGAAAGGCACGCCGCATCAGGTGGTGTTTGTCGATCCGCCGTTCCGCAAGGGGCTGCTGGAAGAGACGTTATCCCTGCTGGAACAAAACGGCTGGCTGGCGGATGACGCATTAATTTACGTTGAAAGCGAAGTGGAAAACGGTCTTCCGCCGGTGCCCGCGCACTGGGATCTGCACCGCGAAAAGGTTGCCGGTCAGGTCGCTTATCGTCTTTATCACCGTCAGGTACAAGGAGGCTCTGATGCCGGTACTGATTAACCTGGGACGTTTGCTGATGCTGGGCGTCTGGGCATTTTTGATTTTGAATCTGGTGCACCCGTTCCCGCGCCCGTTGAACATCTTCGTTAACGTGGCGCTGATTTTCACCTCGTTCATGCACGCCCTGCAGATGGTAATGCTGAAAAACGGCCTGCCAAAAGATGGCCCGCCGATGACCGGCTGGCAGCAACTGCGGGTATTTATTTTCGGCGTGTTTGAGTTGCTGGTGTGGATGAAGAAGTTTAAGGCGCAGGTGAAGAAGTAGGGTGCGGCCTGATGCCCTCACCCTAACCCTCTCCCACCGGGAGAGGGGACCGATCGCGCATTATTCCGCCCTAAAACCTTCAAACCGCGACCCTTTGTAGCTCAGCATTCCTTTCTCACCCACCGTCAACTCGTGGTACTGCTGCGCCCCCAGGCGGAAAGTCATCTCCAGCCCGCCGGTTTCCGGCTTAAAGCTGGCTTCATAGCGCATCGTCGCGCCCGCAGGCGTAACCTGCTGTTGGCGAGAGCGTCGATCGTTGAGGGCTTTCTCGCGCTTATTGCTCACCACCACCCGCTTTTGCATCAGCGGTGCGGCATCGTTATCCGCCTTTTCCCGGCGCTGCTGCACGAAGCGAAACGAGGCGGCAATGACGATAATCGCTACCACGATAATGAAAAACAGCGGCATCTTGCTCATTGGAACATCCCATCAGATTATGCGGAATTCAGGATACCTCGCCTGCCCCGGCATTGCCAAACGCCCGCCCGCGTCACTACACTGGATCAGAAACTGATTATTCAGCCTTAACAGTTACAGGGAGTTAATATGCTTTGGTCATTTATCGCTGTCTGTTTTTCCGCATGGCTTTACGTTGATGCGTCCTACCGTGGCCCAGCCTGGCAGCGCTGGTTGTTTAAACCCGTCACGCTGTTGCTCCTTCTGCTGCTTGCCTGGCAAGCGCCGATGTTTAACGCCATCAGCTACCTGGTTCTCGCCGGGCTGTGCGCGTCCCTGATTGGCGATGCCTTAACCCTGCTCCCGCGTCAGCGTCTGCTGTATGCTGTTGGGGCGTTTTTCCTGTCGCATCTGCTGTATACCATCTACTTCGCCAGCCAGATGACGCTCTCCTTCTTCTGGCCGCTGCCGCTGGTGCTGCTGGTGATTGGCGCACTGCTGATAGCGGTGATCTGGTCGCGTCTGGAAGAGATGCGTTTGCCGGTCTGTACATTTATCGCCATGACGCTGGTGATGGTGTGGCTCGCTGGCGAGCTCTGGTTCTTCCGCCCGACGTCTCAGGCGATGTCTGCGTTCTTCGGCGCAGCACTGCTCTTACTCGGTAATATCGTCTGGCTGGGCAGCCACTATCGCCGTCGCTTCCGCGCCGACAACGCGATTGCTTCCGCCTGCTACTTTGCCGGGCACTTCCTGATCGTGCGTTCGCTGTATATCTAAATAACGCTTGACTCTGGAGTCGACTCCAGAGTGTATGCTGCGGTTAATGAGAAAATTATCATTACCGGAGACTGCCATGTCGACTCCAGAAACACCTAAAAAAATCCCACAATTTTCGGCACTTAAGCTCAGCCCGGTTCCGCCAAAAGAGGACTGCTGCTGCGAGGGGAGCTGCGAAACGCAAGCCGACGCGCTGCCCGAAAGCGGTAATCGCTACAGCTGGGCCGTCAACGGTATGGACTGCGCAGCCTGCGCACGTAAAGTGGAAAATGCGGTCAAACAGGTGCCGGGCGTCAGCCACGTTCAGGTGCTTTTTGCGACCGAAAAGCTGTTAGTCAGCGCCGACAAGGATGTCAGTAAGCAGGTTGAAGCCGCCGTCAGCAAGGCGGGATACACCCTGCGCAGCGAAACAGCCCCTGTCGAAAAGACCGCCTCCCTGAAGGAAAATCTGCCGCTCATTACCCTCATCATCATGATGGCCCTGAGCTGGGGTCTGGAACAGATTAACCATCCGTTTGGCAACCTGGCGTTTATCGCCACCACGCTGGTCGGACTATTTCCTATTGCCCGCCAGGCATTACGTCTGATGAGAAGCGGCAGCTGGTTCGCCATCGAAACGCTGATGAGCGTGGCGGCGATCGGCGCGCTTTTTATCGGCGCGACGGCGGAAGCGGCGATGGTTCTGCTGCTGTTCCTGATCGGCGAACGGCTTGAGGGCTGGGCCGCCAGCCGCGCGCGTAAAGGGGTGAGCGCGTTGATGGCACTGAAGCCGGAAACCGCGACGCGGGTTAACGAAGGCAAACGTGAAACGGTCGCCATCAGCACGCTGCGCCCGGGCGACGTCATTGAAGTCGCCGCAGGGGGGCGCTTGCCTGCCGATGGCGCACTGCTTAGCACCACCGCAAGCTTTGATGAAAGCGCCCTGACCGGGGAATCCATTCCGGTTGAGCGTGCCGCGGGAGAAAAAGTGCCTGCAGGCGCCACCAGCGTTGACCGCCTGGTGCAGCTTGAGGTGCTTTCCGGGCCCGGCGACAGCGCCATCGACCGTATCCTGAAGCTGATTGAAGAAGCTGAAGAGCGTCGTGCCCCCGTCGAGCGTTTTATCGATCGCTTTAGCCGGATTTACACGCCCGCAATTATGCTGGTTGCTCTGCTGGTTACGCTCGTTCCACCGCTGTTCTTTGGCGCGCCCTGGGAGGGCTGGATTTATAAAGGTCTGACCCTGCTGCTGATTGGCTGCCCGTGCGCGCTGGTGATCTCCACGCCAGCGGCGATCACCTCCGGTCTGGCGGCAGCGGCACGTCGCGGAGCGCTGATTAAAGGCGGCGCGGCGCTGGAGCAGCTGAGCCAGGTTCAGCATATCGCCTTCGACAAAACCGGCACGTTAACCGTCGGCAAACCCCAGGTGACCGGCATTTATCCGCAGGATATCGCTGAAGATGAACTGCTTACCTTAGCCGCCGCCGTCGAACAGGGTTCCACCCACCCGCTGGCGCAGGCCATTGTGCGGGAAGCGCAGGCTCGCGGATTACCGATTCCGGCGGCCACCGCCCAGCGGGCGCTGGTCGGGTCTGGGATTGAGGCCAACGTCGACGGTAAAAAGGTCCTGATTGTCGCGGCGGGTCACTCCCCTTCCGCACAGGTTCAGGCGTTAGAGCAAGCCGGGCAAACTGTCGTGGTTGTTATGCAGGACGGCGTGACGAAAGGGATGCTGGCGCTGCGCGATACCCTGCGTGATGACGCGAAGGAAGCCATAGCGGCGCTGCATCAGCTGGGCGTGCAGGGCGTGATCCTGACCGGGGATAACCCACGTGCGGCGTCAGCCATTGCGGGTGAACTGGGACTGGAATTTAAGGCTGGATTGCTGCCCGCCGATAAGGTCAGTGCGGTAACCGAACTGAACAGCCACGCCCCGCTCGCGATGGTCGGGGACGGCATTAACGATGCACCCGCGATGAAAGCATCCACCATAGGCATTGCGATGGGAAGCGGCACCGACGTGGCGCTGGAGACGGCAGACGCGGCGCTGACGCATAACCGTCTGACCGGGCTGGCAGAGATGATCGGCCTGGCGCGGGCGACGCGAGCCAATATCCGCCAGAACATCGGGATTGCGCTCGGACTGAAGGGGATTTTCCTGGTGACGACGCTGCTCGGCATGACCGGGCTGTGGCTGGCAGTGCTGGCGGATACGGGGGCAACGGTGCTGGTGACGGCGAACGCCCTCAGGCTGTTGCGTCGTCGATAAAAAAACGCCCGGTGGCGCTAACGCTTACCGGGCCTACATGTTCTGCCAGATCGTAGGTCGGGTAAGGCGAAGCCGCCACCCGACTTTTTTATAAGAAATAGCTCATCGCCAGGCCTAAAAACAGCACCAGCCCGACATAGTTATTATTCAAAAACGCTTTAAAGCAGGCTTCACGTTCGCGTTTGGCAATCAGCTTTTGCTGGTAAGCAAACAGCAATCCCGCCACCAGCACCGACCAGTAAAACTCCCAGTTCAGCCCGTTCAGACGGCCAATCGCGACCATCAGTGCCAGTACCGCGACCTGTAAAATGCCGATGATCAGTTTGTCCTGACGTCCAAAGAGAATGGCGGTCGATTTAATACCAATTTTCAGGTCATCGTCGCGGTCTACCATCGCATATTGCGTGTCATACGCCACGGCCCAGAGAATATTCGCCAGGAACATCAGCCAGCAGCTGAGCGGTAGGGATTCACTCACCGCCGCAAACGCCATCGGAATTGACCAGCCAAATGCCGCGCCCAACACAACCTGAGGCAGATGGGTATAGCGCTTCATGAACGGATAAACCCAGGCCAGTGCAAGCGCAGCGACGGAAAGCAGAATTGTCATGGTGTTCAGCGTTAACACCAGCAGGAATGAGAGCAGCACCAGTACGAGGAACAGCACGCGGGCTTCTTTTCCGGTCACCTGGCCGCTGGGTAACGGACGGTTGGCTGTCCGTTTTACATGGCCGTCGAATTTACGATCGGCATAGTCATTCACCACGCAGCCCGCCGCGCGCATCAACCAGACACCGGCGACAAATACGCCCAGGATCCATAGCGGCGGTACGCCCGGCGTTGCAACCCACAGCGCCCATAAGGTCGGCCACAGCAGCAGTAACGCGCCAATAGGTTTATCAGTACGCATTAAGCGGTGATACGCCAACAGCTTATTCTGCGTTAGGCTCCACTCCATTTTTTCTTCCTCTTAGTACAACGGTGATGCCGGTAAAAAAAGTTCCGTCAGGATTAACGGCTTACCGCTCAGGCGAAGGCGGGAACGGCGTCCCCACAGTTCGGCATCACGCCCAATCTCAATAAAATCCCGGGTCAGCTCAGATGAGGTAAAAAGATAACGTCCCAGCGGGGTTTTCCCCAGCCGCTGCAGCGCCAGCTCAGGCCCGGAAAGGGTGGACTCGGGCACTACCGTCCGTCCGGCAAGCCAAGGCTCACCATCGGCACAGAGCAAAATTTCGCGCAGCCAGTAGCGTTCCTCTTGCGGCAGCAGCGGCAGCTCGCTGGCGATCTCATCGCCGGAGACAAACCCTTCCTGTATCAGGGTCACCGTGACCGTTTTACCTTGCTGTTCAAAACGTTTCGTCATGGAATCTTCCAGCAGCAACCAGTCCAGTTGCTGCAGATCAAGCGCAGGTATTTGGTCGAAATAGCGCAGCGCACGCAGTTGCGTTAGCGCGGGGTGTGACATGCCAGACTCTCCGATACATAACGTAATGGCATTGTATCGCAGAAACACGGATTGAGGGGGGCCAAACGTTATTTAACGATCACGATCGCAACATGGATGCAACAGCCTGGCGGACACGAAAAAAAGTGCGCCCACTCAGGCGCACTAAACTACTGACAAATCAGCACTGTGGGGAAACGGTTACCCCTTGCCTTTTACACTGCTGATAAAGGTGGAACGGGCAGTGGTTGAACCTAAACGTTCGGCTTCATCAAGCAGTTTCAGCGCTTTATCGACATCGCCGCGCTTCACCGCCTGCTTAATAGCGTTGTTGAAGTATTCTTCGGTGTCGTTCAGTACCGGCTCAGCTTTCTTCGCCGGTGCTGGTGCAGCGGCTGCTACCGGTGCGGCTGCGGTGGCAACTGGTGCGGTATAGGCAGGTGCGGCGGTATTACCCACGGTTACCGGGCCGTTACCGGAGGAGCCAAACAGCGGGCCGACCAGCACGCTGGAACCGCTGTTCGTTTTCACCTTCAGCTTTAGCGTTCCGTCGGTGACGTGGCGTGCAATCGGGTCTGGAATATCAGGTACGGCGTTGCCGGTGCCCTTCGCATAGGCTTTGGCCGGGTCAAGCAGCGTGGTGGTTTTCTGCAGATCTTGCTCAGTGGTAAAGACCAGCACGTAGAGTTTTTGCTGTCCCAGCGCAGGCGTAAGACGCATGACACCTTCCAGACGATCGGCGCTCATCACGCCAGGCTCCTGATAAGTAAAGTATTCGCTTGGGAAAAAGGCGGATGGCGTCATGTTCTGATCAAGAATCAGCACGTTTGGCGCAAATACGCTTGTTTGCTTGTTGACTTCACTGGTCAAGGTAATAGCGAGTTCACCGATATTGGCGGGTACGCTATACGCAGCGACCGGGCCGCTAATACCCGGAACATTAATCGTTTGTCCGCCCGTTGAGAGCTGGGTGGTCTGGGTTTTAGACTGATCGACAGGCGTCCAGACCAGCTGTTGCAGTGTCGCCGCCGGAATGGCTGGTGCAGATGTTGTATTCTGCGGAACGAAGTTCACGTTAGCGAGCGTGACAGCAGGCGCGCTTGCCAGCAGCCCTGCGGATAAACAAAGGGCAAGAAGAGTTTTGTTCATTTTCATTGTTATCACCTCAAAATGCACAGGTCAGCGGTAGCCAGGCAATAGCGCGCCGTCCCAAGGATTGAGGGGCTTGCGCCCCTCAGTTTGGTCATTACGTCAGATTAAGACGGGATTACCACCAGATTTCCATCTGGGCGCCGAAGGACCACTCGTCGTTGTCGCCACGACCGAAGGAACCACCGTTGAAGCCATCTTTAACCGCTTTACCGAAGTTAGGGTTATTCGCTGGGTTACCGTTGTAGTCATAGCCCCACTTCTCATCCCACTTCGCATAGGTTGCGAAGACGCGGATAGCAGGACGAGACCAGATGCTGTCGCCAGCCTGCCACTGTTGCGCCAGGGTGATTTTGTACTGGTTGTTGGTTTCGCCAGTTTCCTGGGATTTGACGTTGTCGTAGCCCACTTCCAGCAAGGTGCTCATGATTGGTGTCCATTTGAACATTGGACGAACACCTACAGTCCACCACTTGGTGCCGTTGTTGTTATCCCAGTCGATATCCTGATACATACCGACGTACATCAGGTCCCAACGATCGCCCAGAGAGATTGCACCGTGGTCAAGGATACGCAGCAGGCTGCCGTTGTTGTTGATGTCATAGGCAAAACCGGTATTGCCATCAATGCCTACGCCAGAACCTTGAGACAGGCCTTTACCCTGAGAGGTCATTGAGTCAGTGGCGTACTGAACCACAAACTTGTTGTAGCCTTTCAGCATGCTCTGGGTGTGTTCAGCGGTGAACATCCAGCCGTCTTTAGACGCACCGTCAACCAGACGATAGTCATCACGTGGGTTAGCACGGCCATAGTCAACGCCCAGCTCAAGGGTGCCGCCTGGGTTAACTTCCATCTGCGCTAAACGCACGTCAAAGACGTCGTTCGCGGTGCGGGTGGTGTAATCATAAATACTGTTGCTGGCGAAGGAGGAAGAACCACCTGATTCAGAAGAGCGGGTTGCTGCCAGAGAAAGTTTACCGAAACCGACGTCGATATTTTCCAGACCCGCACCAGGACCAGAGATATCCCAGTAGTAGAAGTCGATCATGTGAACGTCATGACGCTGATAGAAGCGCTTACCAGCCCAGATGGTGGAACCTGGCAGCCATTCGATCAGGTTTTTACCCTGCACGTTGGCTTCACGGAACGCCGGGTCAGTGGCTTCCCAGTCGTTCTGTTGTGCTACGGAATACGCTACGTTGGTGTCGAAGTAGAAGCTCTTGTCGCCTTCTTTCCACACTTCCTGGCCCAGCTTCAATTCCGCATAGGTTTCACATTCGTTACCAAGACGGTATTTACTTTGAGCACCGGTTGCCTGGAAGCACTGTTGTTCGCCGCCACTCCCCGTCCAGCCGATACCGGAACGAGCATAACCATGGAAATCCACGGCCATTGCCTGAGCAGACATTACGCCCGCTGCGACGGCAACTGCCAGAGGAAGTTTGCGCAGAGTAATCATCATTCTATCTCCTGAGATCATTGCTTTTCTTTGAACACTTCACCTGTCGGTTTCGTGTCTTCTTTTGGGATTGCTTAAACGCCTGGCTCTTTATGCAACCGACGACATGCAGTGCCATCCTCACGGAACAGATGGCAACGCTCTGGCGGCAAGCCGATAGCGAATGTGGCACCCTCTTCTACCAACACCACGTCATTCTGGCGGTAAACCAGGTTCTGACGAATGGCGGGGATCTGGATATGAATCTGTGTTTCGTGACCAAGCTGTTCAACGACCTGAACCTCACCTTCCAGCGTCACATCGGCAATGTGACTCGGCAGGAGATGCTCAGGGCGGATACCGAGGGACATGTTTGCCCCGACCTGTACGTTGGCGCTGTCCACCGGCAGCCAGACTTGCTGGCGGTTTGGTAGCTCCACCTGTACCTGTTCAATGGCCGTTGCAGTCACTTTAACGGGCAGGAAGTTCATCTTTGGCGAGCCAATAAAGCCTGCAACAAAGCGGTCTGCCGGGTAGTGATAGAGCTCCAGCGGTTTGCCCACCTGCGCCACGCGACCGGCATCCAGCACCACGATTTTGTCGGCCAGCGTCATCGCTTCGACCTGATCGTGGGTGACGTAAATCATCGTGCGGCCAAGACGTTTGTGCAGACGGGAGATTTCGATACGCATCTGAACGCGCAGGGCGGCATCCAGGTTAGAAAGGGGTTCGTCGAGCAGGAACACGCGCGGTTCGGCCACCAGCGTACGGCCAATCGCCACACGCTGACGCTGACCGCCGGAAAGCGCTTTCGGTTTACGCTCCAGCAGGTGCGCCAGCTGTAATACTTCCGCCACCTGGGTGACGCGCTGGTTAATCACGTCTTTCTTCGCGCCGGCCAGCTTCAGGCCAAAGGACATGTTCTCGGCAACGGAAAGATGGGGATAAAGTGCATAAGACTGGAACACCATACCGACGCCACGTTCGGCAGGCGGGATGTCGTTCATTCGGGTATCACCGATCAGCAGGTCGCCGCTGGTGATGGTTTCAAGACCGGCAATCATACGCAGCAGAGTAGATTTACCACAGCCTGATGGGCCGACAAACACCACAAACTCACCTTCAGTGATGTCCAGATTGATGTCTTTTGACACCACTACGTCGCCCCAGGCTTTCGTTACATTACGCAGCTGTACGCTCGCCATGCCCTTCTCCCTTCGTTACAACCTGTCACCGACAGAAACATTCAACATAAGTTCACTATGGGGTATCTATAACTTTCACGAATCCTCCACCCCCCGGCTTTTTTATGGGGGAGGAGGCGGGAGGATGAGAGAGCAGGCTCTGCGACCGCAGCCGGGGGGCTGAGGCGAAATTCGTGAAGCCGCCTGCAAAATTCGGTGGGTTTTTATGTGCGCCAGCACTCATAACTTAAATTTATGCAACGGAGATCACACAAACAGGGGGTGGGGCGTAGGGGTTGGGAGGATGGAAAGAGGATGTCAAATAAGGAGACTGATTCACGTTGAACCACTGAAGTCATACTACGAGACATCACCAAAAGGATGGCAGATATGAATATCAAGACTGGCGCACGCGTTTTCGCATTGTCCGCCCTTGCAGCAATGATGGTTTCCGCACCGGCGCTCGCCAAAATTGAAGAAGGCAAGCTGGTTATCTGGATTAACGGCGACAAAGGCTATAACGGCCTGGCCGAAGTGGGCAAAAAATTCGAGAAAGACACCGGTATCAAAGTTACCGTAGAACATCCGGACAAACTGGAAGAGAAATTCCCGCAGGTTGCAGCAACCGGCGACGGCCCGGACATCATCTTCTGGGCGCATGACCGTTTCGGCGGCTACGCGCAGTCTGGCCTGCTGGCTGAAGTCACCCCGGACAAAGCGTTCCAGGACAAACTCTTCCCGTTCACCTGGGATGCCGTTCGCTACAACGGCAAGCTGATCGCTTACCCTATCGCAGTTGAAGCCCTGTCTCTGATTTACAACAAAGACCTGGTACCAAACCCACCGAAAACCTGGGAAGAGATCCCGAAACTGGATAAAGAGCTGAAGGCGAAAGGTAAATCCGCTCTGATGTTCAACCTGCAAGAGCCGTACTTCACCTGGCCGCTGATTGCTGCCGACGGCGGTTACGCGTTCAAGTTTGAAAACGGCAAATATGACGTGAAAGACGTGGGCGTGGATAACGCAGGCGCGAAAAAAGGCCTGACCTTCCTGGTTGACCTGATCAAGAACAAACACATGAACGCGGATACCGATTACTCCATCGCGGAAGCGGCGTTCAACAAAGGCGAAACCGCGATGACCATCAACGGTCCGTGGGCCTGGACCAACATCGATAAGAGCAAAATCAACTACGGCGTAACGCTGCTGCCAACCTTCAACGGCAAGCCGTCTAAACCGTTCGTTGGCGTGCTGAGTGCGGGTATCAACGCCGCCAGCCCGAACAAAGAGCTGGCGAAAGAGTTCCTGGAAAACTACCTGCTGACCGATCAGGGTCTGGATGAAGTGAACAAGGATAAACCGCTGGGCGCCGTGGCGCTGAAATCCTTCCAGGATCAGCTGGCGAAAGATCCACGCATCGCGGCCACTATGGATAACGCCCAGAAAGGCGAAATCATGCCGAACATCCCACAGATGGCAGCGTTCTGGTACGCCACCCGTACTGCAGTCATCAACGCAGCAAGCGGTCGTCAGACTGTTGATGCCGCGCTGAAGGATGCGCAGGGTCGTATTACTAAGTAAGCAGAAAAACGGCGGGTGGCGCGTGCGCTTACCCGCCCTACGACTACGGCACGATCCGTAGGTCAGGTAAGCGCCGCGCCACCTGACGAAAAGTTTCCACCGTTGTAGAGGAAGAACCCCATGGATGTCATTAAAAAGAAGCACTGGTGGCAAAGCGACGCGCTGAAATGGTCAGTGATAGGTCTGCTGTGTCTGCTGGTGGGTTACCTTGTTGTTTTAATGTACGTACAAGGGGAATATCTCTTTGCCATCATGACGCTGATCTTAAGCTCTGCTGGCCTGTATATTTTCGCCAACCGTAAAGCCTATGCCTGGCGCTATGTTTACCCTGGCGTGGCCGGGATGGGGCTGTTTGTCCTGTTCCCACTGATCTGTACCATCGCCATTGCATTCACCAACTACAGCAGCACCAACCAGCTTGCGCAGGAACGCGCCCAACAGGTGCTTCTGGACCGTTCCTATCAGGCGGGAAAAACCTTTAATTTCGGCCTGTATCCTGCGGGTGACGAATGGAAGTTAGCGCTCACTGATGGTGAGAGCGGCAAAAACTATATTTCCGACGCGTTTAAATTTGGCGGCGAGCAGAAGCTGACCTTAAAAGAGGCTGCGGCCCTGCCGGAAGGTGAACGTGCTAACCTGCGGATCATTACCCAGAACCGCCAGGCGTTGACCCAGCTCACCGCCGTGCTGCCAGATGAAAGCAAAGTGACCATGAGCTCGCTGCGCCAGTTCTCCGGCACTCAGCCGCTCTATACCCTGGCAAAAGACGGCACGCTGACTAACAATCAGAGCGGCGTGAAGTATCGCCCGAACAACGACATTGGTTTCTATCAGTCCATTACTGCCGACGGCAAATGGGGTGATGACAAACTCAGCCCGGGTTATACCGTTACCATCGGCTGGGATAACTTTACCCGCGTGTTCACCGACGAAGGCATCCAGAAACCGTTCTTCGCCATCTTCGTCTGGACGGTGATTTTCTCGGTGCTCACCGTGATCCTGACCGTTGCCGTGGGCATGGTGCTGGCCTGTCTCGTGCAGTGGGAATCCCTGAAAGGCAAAGCGATTTACCGCGTGCTGCTGATTCTGCCGTATGCCGTGCCGTCGTTTATCTCGATTCTGATTTTCAAAGGGCTGTTTAACCAGAGCTTCGGTGAAATCAACATGATGCTGAGCGCGCTGTTCGGTATCAAACCGGCCTGGTTCAGCGACCCAACCACCGCCCGCTCGATGATTATTATCGTGAACACCTGGCTGGGCTACCCGTACATGATGATCCTGTGCATGGGCCTGCTGAAGGCTATCCCGGACGATCTGTACGAAGCTTCAGCGATGGACGGCGCGGGTCCGTTCCAGAACTTCTTTAAAATTACGCTGCCGCTGCTCATTAAGCCGCTGACCCCGCTGATGATTGCCAGCTTTGCCTTTAACTTTAACAACTTCGTGCTGATTCAGCTGTTGACCAACGGTGGCCCGGACCGTCTCGGCACCACCACGCCGGCAGGCTATACCGACCTGCTTGTGAGCTACACCTACCGTATCGCCTTCGAAGGCGGCGGCGGACAGGACTTCGGTCTGGCAGCAGCCATTGCCACCCTGATCTTCCTGCTGGTTGGTGCCCTGGCGATTGTGAACCTGAAAGCCACACGTATGAAATTTGACTAAGGAGGGCATCGATCATGGCTATGGTACAACCCAAATCTCAGAAATTGCGCCTCCTGGCGACACACTTAGGCCTGCTGATTTTCATCGCGGCAATCATGTTCCCGCTGCTGATGGTTATCGCTATCTCCCTGCGTTCGGGTAACTTCGCGACCGGGAGTCTCATCCCGGACGAAATCTCCTGGGAGCACTGGAAGCTGGCGCTGGGCTTCAGCGTGGAGCATGCGGATGGACGCGTGACTCCCCCGCCGTTCCCGGTGCTGCTGTGGCTGTGGAACTCGGTGAAAGTGGCGACCATTACCGCAATCGGTATTGTCACGCTCTCCACCACCTGTGCTTACGCCTTCGCCCGTATGCGTTTCCCGGGCAAAGCGACGCTGCTGAAAGGCATGCTCATTTTCCAGATGTTCCCGGCCGTGCTGTCACTGGTCGCGTTGTATGCCCTGTTTGACCGTCTGGGTCAGTACGTGCCGTTTATCGGCCTGAACACCCACGGCGGCGTGATCTTCGCCTATCTTGGCGGTATCGCCCTGCATGTGTGGACCATCAAAGGGTATTTCGAAACCATCGACGGTTCGCTGGAAGAGGCGGCCGCGCTGGATGGCGCTACTCCGTGGCAGGCCTTCCGTCTGGTGCTGCTGCCGCTGTCGGTACCTATCCTGGCGGTGGTGTTTATCCTGTCGTTTATCGCTGCGATCACCGAAGTACCGGTCGCCTCCCTGTTACTGCGCGACGTGAACAGTTACACCCTGGCCGTGGGTATGCAGCAATACCTCAACCCGCAAAACTACCTGTGGGGCGACTTTGCTGCGGCGGCTGTACTCTCTGCCATCCCGATTACCGTGGTGTTCCTGCTGGCCCAGCGCTGGCTGGTTAACGGCCTGACGGCGGGCGGTGTGAAAGGTTAAGTTTCATTTGTTATGCCACTGCAACCCTCAACTTTAGACGTATTGTATTGACCCAACTTGTGACTGTTGTTAGGCGCTCTTCGGAGCGCCATTTTTTTATTCCCGTTTCAGCCGCTTCGAGTTACACAGCCAGAGGGTGATCACCAGCAGCAGGATCGCCGCCGAGTAGATCAGCACGTCGAGGGGGGATTTATGATCGACGATGATCAGCCGCACAATCGCGGTGATCCCAATGTAGACAAAATAGCGCAGCGGGAAGTGAAAGCCCGACTGAAAGTACTTCACAATCAGGGCAATAAACTCGAAGTAGAGAAAGTAGACCACCAGGCCTTCCACCAGCGCATATTTGCTGGTTTGTTCAGGGGCGAACAGCACATCCGCCAGATGCACCGTCTCTTTGCCAAGGAAGACGACCAGAATCAGACCAAGGCTTAGCAGACCGAGATTTAGCACGGTCTGGAGGATCGTTGAGATAAACTCAACGCGCGGGCGAGTCAGGGATGTCATACAGCACCTCATTCTCCAGGGCGAGGTTCCTGTATAACGCAAAAATGTGACGGGGATCTATATTTTTTGTTTATGTTTTGTCCGCATTAGCATTCTTGCCGGTCGGCACTGCGTTTGCCCGGCCTACAAAAACACTCTTGTAGGCCCGGTAAGCGCAGCGCCACCGGGCAAACAAGCATCAACGGAAGTTAACGTTCTTATCGCTGGTCATGTCATACAGCTGGAACTTACGCCCAAGCTGCTGGCCCCCGTCGCGCGTCAGCGGTGTCCAGCCCACTGCCGCACGGCTGCGGGTTGGGCCTGACGAGAAGAGATCCAGCGGAATCGACACATAGACCCCTTTAGTAAAGTCCCCTTCTCCGTACTCGTCCGGCGAGACGTTGGTGATGGTGGCATAACCGCCCACCACGACGCCGCTGTCGAAGTGTTTGGAGATATCCAGCGTGCCACCCTTGTCGCCCGCCAGATACTGGCCGACGCTGGCTTTCACCAGTACGTCCTGCGCGAATGACGGTGTCCAGTAGGCGGTCAGATGGCCCGTTTTGACGCTGTAGTCGGTGAACTTCATCATGTCCTGCGCGCTGCGCCAGTCACGCTGTTTCACGTAGTTAGCATCAATCCCAAATGCCCAGTTGCTGTCGACAGGACGGTAAAGCACCTCTGCCCCTGCGCCACCGAACATGGTTTCCAGATATCCGCCGTACACCTGGCCGTAGAAACCGTTGCCGAAGTACTGGAAGTAGTTGGCCTGCAGGTTATTCACGTAGACATCGTTCTGCACGTATTCACGAACGCGAGTTCTTACACGCGGCAGTTTTGAATCGTTCGGCGGGTTGGTGTAGTTAAATTTGTCGTAGTTGTTGGCGATATTGCCGAACAGGCTACCGGTAGTCAGCAGATGGTCGGTGACCCACAGATCTGCCGTCGCCATTGCGCCCAGCTGATACATGTAGAAGTTTTCCGGTCCGCCAACGGACTGGTTCAGCACCGGATCGATATGGAAATCAAAGCGCGACTTGTCGATATACCAGCCTTGCTCGGTGGTGTCTGGCACGACCGGCTCAACGCGTTTTTGCACCAGCTCGGTTTCATGCCCGAGCGGCTCGCCTTCGAGATGGCGCTTGAGGCTGGCAACGTCCGTTTCCGTCGTCACCTGCGGCAGGTTCAGGCGGTTCTCGGTCACGCGGATCGTGCGGATCCCGTCCGGGAGATCGTTCATGACGATCCGGTTGGCGCGCTCGATCCCTTCCCGCGAGTCGCGGTATTTCACCTGCTCGCCGGTGACGTAAAGCGTGTCGCCCTTGGTCTGAATCTTCGGATCCGCCAGACCGGCATTGTATTTCAGCAGCGTCAGCTGATTTGCCACCACGGAGTGCTGCAGAATCGCATCCTGCGGCTCCGGCTGGTAGGCTGGCCGCGCGTTATCATTGTAATGTGGCCGCATGTCGTTAAAGTTGGTGCGCAGCGTGAAACCAAACATCACGGTATTACCGCGCTCGTAGCTGAGGTTAACGTCGGCCCAGTCGGTGACGCGATAAATGGCGCCGACGTTAAACTTGCTCTTCTGCTCAATCTTCCCGGCGAAATCCTGCGAGTAGTCGTTTCCTTCGTACTCCAGCTTCAGGCGCAATGGCTGCCAGGGGGTCTGGTATTCCACGCCACCGAACAGCGAGGCCGGGCCATGGAACATCTGGTCGCCGTTGATGGAACCCGCTTTCTGGTAACTGTTATCGCGGTAGCAATATTTATCGCTGTAGGTGCAGAACGGGTTTTTGACGTTACCGCTGGTACCGAGATAGCCCCATCCCAGGCCAAGCGAGAAGTCGAACGGCCCCCAGGCCTTGCTGGCCACAATGTATTCCGCATCAAACAGGCCGGTCCCGCCGATATCTTTGGCCCCCACGGACACCTGCGGCATCCAGTAGCTCTCTTCCCACAGGCGCAGCTTGAGGTCGAAGGCTTTATCTTTGTAAGTCTGGTCGCCAGAGAACGCCTCGACGCTGCTGTACTGTTTCGTTCGCACATCGGTGTAGCGCAGCGTGGTTTCAAGCCACGGGAAAAGCTGTACCGAGGCGGAATAGTAGCGGTACTGGTCGTTATCGCGGTAGTTCAGACTGATTTCCCCTTCACGCGCCATGCGCGCGGTGGGCGTTTGCAGTAAACCGACGCCGCCGAAGTCTGACTGAGACGGGCCAATGGGTGCCGGATACGTTTCTGCATGACAGGCGGCGCTTACACAGAGCGCCAGCATGCTGTAGAGATAGGTTTTTTTCATTCTTCCGGTATCCGCTGTGTCAGGGAGTGAAGGATATCGGCGTTAAGCCCGTCATATGCCTTCGTCCAGAAATGGTCGGCAAAACCGACAAAAATGATGCTGCCAGGCATGGGCTCGATATGACGTTTATTCCAGTAAGCTACCGGCGCTTTATGCGTGTGCCCGTCAGGGTAAACGACCCAGGCGTAGCTGTTATCGGCACCGCTCAGCAGGCTTTGCTCGTCGAGATAGCTCACCACGTCGCGACCTGGCGTAAAGGGCTTTTTACCCGGGCTGCTGACAAGCCCCATCACGGTCACCGTCGTCGGTTTTACGGGCAGCCAGAGGGTGTACTCCCCTTCAAGGGTTGGGTTGCCCTTTTCCGTGACGCGTACTTCATCGGGATCAAGATTCACCTTCTGGCGGCCAGTCACCTTCAGCGCCTGAAGCTGCTGGCGAATGCTATTGATTGCTGCGGCATCGTCACCGTCTTCCTGCGCCGCCAGACCTGTCAGACGGGCAAGCAGTGCAAGATGTTCTTGCTCTGCCTTAATCGTTGCCTGACGCTCGCCGATCACCGCCCCCGGCCACCAGCTGTTGGCAAGCCTCGGCTGCCCGACGAGATCGAGCAGATGTTCAGCGTTGGTTAACGTTTTGGGTTTCTCGTTGTCCGCCGTGTAGACCTTCACCGTTCCTGCAGACCATGCCGCAGGGGTTGCAAGGCTCGCAATTAGCGCAACGCGGATAATTGTTTTCATGATTTTGCGGCCTTGATCAGCGTGGTTTTCACTGGGAAGAAACCGGCACCGAGATACTGCAGGGACTGACGGATTTGCCCTTCCTCGTCGATCCAGAAGCGGTTATGCCAGGTGGCCTGGTCGGTTGTTACCTCTTCATCCAGCACGCGTACCTGGGTTTCATCGCTCCCCACTTTCACACTGTCGGTGCCATCCCAGCGGAAGGTGGAATGCGCCGTGGCGTAACGCACCTGCTTGTGTTCAGTCCAGCCCATCGTGCGCGTCCAGCCAGCGCCGTCGGTAATCTGGTTCGGCTTGATCAGCGGATCGGCCGCGATATTGTTCACCTCAAGCAGGTTGTCGCCCCCGAGCAGGGTTTTCACGATACGGCCATGCTGCGTCACGATGGTGGCCTGATCCTGCGTCACCCATTTCTGCTGCCCGTTTTCATCGAAAGCGAGCACCACAAACAGTTGCGGTCCATCATTAAGCTGCATGTACTGGCTGGCGTAGGGCATGTTCTGAAGTTCGTCATCGGTCAATTGCACGCCCGGCGTACCGAACAGGCTGTCCCACAGTGAATGACCCAGCCCTTTGGTGGTGGCTGAGCACGCCTGCAACAGCAGGCAAATCAGAATGATTGCAGGTCGCTTCACGACTCTTCTCCGAAGGGGCGAAATAACCACACCGAAGTGTGGTTATGATTAAAACACCCGGTCTTACTGGGTGCTGGTTGTCGTAGTGGTCGTGGTTCCGGTATTGGAGCCATCACCGCCACCGGTTGCCGCCAGCGCGACACCCACGGCTGAACTTACGGCGCTGGTGCTGGCTGCGGTAGAGCTTCCCGCAGACGCAGACGTCGCTGCCGACCCTGCTGCTTCCCCGACCTGGACCGGAGCTGCATAGACAGATGTCGCCGCAAGTGCAGATATGGCAAAAATGCCATACAGTACTTTCTTCATAACAATTTCCCTTCAATGAATGAATGGAGATTTGCCCGAAAAGAAATTCAGGCGGAATCGAGTATACACAACTAAAGCAGCGGGATTACCGTGAGGGGAAATAGGGAATGGGTTTTCGGACTAATGGATAAAATCGAAATGAAAAGCAAATAAACAAAATATATAAATATTAAAAATCAATAATTTATAATATAAACACATTATCTTACTTCTACGTATTTTCTTAAAATAAACCGCAGCAATTAACGGGTTAACCGTCTTTTTCGGATTAAACTCACATCCAGAATTTGAGTTAACTAACAGACATCAGGAATTATCCGATAAAAAAATGCCGGCATTTCGCCGGCACATTTTCATGATGTTTTAATTACGCGCGCCAGGCTTTATAGCGGTTAATCAAACCATTGGTCGAGCTGTCGTGGCTGGTGATCGCTTTATCGTCACCCAGCTCTGGCAGAATGCGGTTTGCCAGCTGTTTGCCCAGTTCAACGCCCCACTGGTCAAAGGTGAAGATGTTCAGGATGGCACCCTGAGTAAAGATCTTATGCTCGTACAGGGCAATCAGCGCACCCAGGCTGAACGGGGTGATTTCACGCAGCAGGATGGAGTTGGTTGGGCGGTTGCCTTCAAACACTTTGAACGGCACAACGTGGTCCAGCGTGGCCGGATCTTTACCCTGATCGCGATACTCCTGCTCAACCACCTCGCGGGATTTACCGAACGCCAGCGCTTCAGTCTGGGCGAAGAAGTTAGACAGCAGTTTTGGATGGTGGTCAGACAGCGGGTTATGGGTAATAGCCGGGGCGATGAAATCGCACGGTACCATTTTGGTTCCCTGGTGGATCAGCTGGTAGAACGCGTGCTGGCCGTTAGTGCCCGGCTCACCCCAGATGATTGGACCCGTCTGGTAATCCACCGCGTTGCCGTTACGGTCAACGTACTTACCGTTGGATTCCATATTGCCCTGCTGGAAGTAGGCCGCAAAACGATGCATGTACTGGTCGTACGGCAGGATCGCTTCGGTTTCAGCACCAAAGAAGTTGTTGTACCAGATACCAATCAGCGCCAGCAGCACCGGCAGGTTTTTCTCAGGTGCGGTGGTGGAGAAGTGTTTATCCATCGCGTGCGCGCCGGAGAGCAGTTCAACGAAGTTATCGAAGCCTACGGACAGAATGATGGACAAACCGATGGCAGACCACAGAGAGTAACGGCCGCCAACCCAGTCCCAGAACTCGAACATGTTCGCGGTGTCGATACCGAACTCGCCAACCGCTTTACCATTGGTGGACAGCGCCGCAAAGTGTTTCGCCACGTGCTTGTTGTCGCCCGCGGTTTTCAGGAACCAGTCACGCGCGCTGTGGGCGTTGGTCATGGTTTCCTGGGTGGTGAAGGTTTTAGACGCCACCAGGAACAGGGTGGTTTCCGGGTTCACGTTCTTCAGCACTTCAGCGATGTGAGTACCATCGACGTTAGACACGAAATGCATGTTGAGGTGGTTTTTGTACGGACGCAGCGCTTCGGTCACCATGAACGGACCCAGATCAGAACCGCCGATGCCGATGTTTACCACGTCGGTGATCGCTTTACCGGTATAGCCTTTCCAGCTACCGGAGATGATCGCTTCGGAGAAAGCTTTCATCTTTTCCAGCACCGCGTTCACTTCCGGCATCACATCTTTGCCGTCAACGATGATTGGCGTATTGCTACGGTTACGCAGGGCCACGTGCAGCACAGCACGGTCTTCGGTGCGGTTGATTTTCTCGCCGGAGAACATGGACTTGATAGCGTCGGCAAGCTGAGTCTCTTTTGCCAGGTCCTGCAGCTTTGCCAGCGTCTCTTCGGTAATGCGGTTTTTGGAAAAATCCACCAGCATCAGGTCGTCGAAGGTCGCGGAGAACTTAGCGAAACGATCGGCATCTTTCGCGAACAGATCCGCGATGGTGACGTCTTTCATTTCATCAAAATGTTTCTGGAGGGCCTGCCAGGCAGCGGTCTGCGTTGGGTTGATGTTTTTCATTAGCAATACTCTTCTGATTTGAGAATTGTGACTGCGGTCGATTGTAGCGCCTGCAAATAAAAATTGTGATGGTTTTTATGCCATTGCCCTGGCCTGCATCAAACACAGGTGAAAAGACCCGAAAAGTATAGCTGCTGAAGTGCCCTCCCGGGCGGCGAATTGTCGGTCAAAAGGGGGTAGAACGGAGCATAAAATATGGCCCTGTTATAAGTCCTGTTTCTCAGGGGTACCCCCCCATAAAAAATCCGCATAATCCCAGCATTGACAGGACCTCCCCCGCATTTTATTTATAGGGCCGTATTTTGCGCCTGCACCTGTTTTCGTTTCACTCTTGTGCCAAGGTCGCTTATTCATTCCCTGACACGAGGTTGTTATGACGAGTTTTGTGGTCGCCAAGTTTGGCGGCACCAGTGTGGCCGACTACGATGCCATGAACCGCAGCGCCGATGTGGTGCTGGCCGATCCGAATACCCGCCTGGTGGTGCTCTCCGCATCCGCTGGCGTGACGAACCTGCTGGTTTCTCTGTCTGAAGGACTGGAAGCGACAGAACGTTTCGTGAAGCTGGATGCACTGCGCAAAATTCAGTTCGACATCCTTGAGCGTCTGCAAAATCCAAACGTGATCCGCGAAGAAGTGGAACGCCTGCTGGAAAATATCACTACCCTGGCAGAAGCAGCGTCTCTGGCCACCTCCACCGCCCTGACCGATGAACTGGTCAGCCACGGTGAATTGATGTCTACCCTGCTGTTCGTTGAAATCATGCGCGAACGTAACGTTCAGGCGCAGTGGTTTGACGTGCGTAAAGTGATGCGCACCAGTGACCGTTTCGGCCGCGCTGAACCGGACGTTGAGATGCTGGCTGAGCTCACCAACCAGCAACTGGCCCCGCGCCTGGCTGAAGGCATGGTGGTCACCCAGGGCTTTATCGGCAGCGAAGCCAAAGGTCGCACGACGACGCTGGGCCGTGGCGGCAGCGACTATACCGCGGCTCTGCTGGGTGAAGCTCTGCATGCCACCCGTGTGGATATCTGGACTGACGTGCCGGGTATCTACACCACCGACCCGCGCGTGGTTTCCGCGGCGAAACGTATTGATGTGATCGCGTTTGAAGAAGCGGCGGAAATGGCCACCTTCGGCGCGAAGGTGCTACACCCGGCAACGCTGCTGCCAGCCGTGCGCAGCGATATTCCGGTCTTCGTGGGCTCCAGTAAAGATCCTAAAGCGGGCGGCACGCTGGTTTGCAAGAAAACGGAAAATCCACCGCTGTTCCGTGCGCTGGCCCTGCGCCGTCGCCAGACGCTGGTGACGCTGCATAGCCACAATATGCTCCACTCCCGCGGTTTCCTGGCAGAGGTGTTTGGCATTCTGGCGCGTCACAATATCTCCGTAGACCTCATCACCACCTCCGAAGTGAGTATTGCGCTGACGCTGGACACCACCGGCTCGACCTCCACCGGCGATACCCTGCTGACGCAGTCGCTGCTGATTGAGTTGTCCGAGCTGTGCCGCGTGGAAGTGGAAGAAAACCTGGCGCTGGTGGCCATCATTGGCAACAAGCTGTCGCGCGCCTGCGGCGTGGGCAAAGAGGTGTTTGGTGTGCTCGACCCGTTCAACATCCGCATGATTTGCTACGGTGCCTCCAGCTACAACCTTTGTTTCCTGGTCCCTGCCGATCAGGCTGAGCAGGTCGTGCAGAAACTTCATCAGAATTTGTTTGAATAAAATTCGTTAGCACGTTAAACAATATCGATAAGCCGGGCACAGACCCGGCTTTTTTATAACTAAACAACACGACAATACTGCAAGGAATCCACTATGTTATCCGCCATCACGCGGCTGTTCCCGTTATGGGCGCTGCTGCTCTCTGTACTCGCGTATTACACACCCGCCACGTTCACCGGTATTGGTCCGTGGGTCGCCACGCTGCTGATGCTGATTATGTTCGGCATGGGCGTGCATTTAAAAATCGACGATTTCAAACGCGTGCTGTCGCGCCCGGCGCCGGTTGCTGCGGGTATCTTCCTGCATTACCTGGTGATGCCGCTCGCGGCGTGGCTGCTGGCGATGGCCTTTAAGATGCCGCCGGATCTCTCTGCCGGAATGGTGCTGGTGGGCAGCGTCGCCAGCGGCACAGCGTCTAACGTCATGATCTATCTGGCGAAAGGGGATGTAGCCCTCTCCGTTACCATTTCATCCGTTTCCACGCTGGTGGGCGTGATTGCCACGCCGCTGTTAACCCGCCTGTACGTGGACGCGCATATTCAGGTGGACGTGATGGGGATGCTGCTCAGCATTCTGCAGATTGTGGTGATCCCGATTGCCCTGGGGCTGGTCATTCACCATCTGTTCCCGCGCGTGGTGAAAGCCGTTGAGTCCTACCTGCCTGCGTTTTCGATGGTCTGCATTCTGGCCATCATCAGCGCCGTGGTGGCGGGTTCTGCCTCGCACATTGCTTCCGTCGGTTTTGTGGTGATCGTCGCAGTCGTGCTGCATAACACCATCGGCCTGCTGGGAGGATACTGGGGCGGGAAGCTGTTTGGTTTCGACGAATCCACCTGCCGCACGCTGGCGATTGAAGTCGGGATGCAGAACTCCGGTCTGGCGGCGGCGCTTGGCAAAATTTACTTCTCGCCGCTGGCGGCCCTGCCGGGTGCCCTGTTCTCGGTGTGGCACAATCTTTCAGGTTCGCTGCTGGCGGGCTACTGGTCCGGCAAACCGATTAATGCACAAACGAAAAAAGAAGCGGTAAAACAAGGTTAAATTGCTTTACACTGAAGCCTCCCCCTCAGGAGGCTTCAGCAATGGCTACACCACGTTTGACCCAGAAAGACATGACGGAAGCCGAGCAGCGCGAACTGAAAACGCTTCTCGACCGCGCCCGCATTGCACATGGCCGCACGCTGACGAACGCCGAAACCAATCAGGTGAAAAAAGAGTACATCGACAAGCTGATGGCGGAACGTGACGCCGCGGCGAAGAAAGCCCGCAAACTGAAAAAAGAGCAGGCTTATAAACCGGATGCAGAGGCGACCTTCTCCTGGTCCGCCAGCACGTCAACCCGTGGAAGGCGCTAATCAGCGCCCTTTCTTTTTACGACCCGGCTGGGTAAAGCGCTTACCGTTACCCGGCTTGCCTCGCCCTTTCTCTTCCGCCTGCGGCGCCTTCACCACCGGGCGTTTAATCGCCTGGGTTTTCGGCTTCGCCTTAGCCTTCGGCTTCGCTTCTGACGACGAGTTTTCGATAAGCCTGAACAGCTCAATCAGCTCGTCATCCGTTAAGTCACGCCACTCGCCCAGCGGGATCCCGGACAGGCTGACGTTCATGATGCGCGTACGTTCAAGCTTCGTCACTTCATAACCGAAGTACTCGCACATGCGGCGGATCTGGCGGTTTAAGCCCTGTATCAGGGTAATACGGAACGCGAAAGGCGCTTCTTTCTTGACCTTACACTTCTTCGTCACCGTACCCAGGATCGGCACGCCTGCGCTCATTCCGCGGATAAACTCGTCCGTTACCAGTTTGTTTACCGTAACGATGTACTCTTTCTCATGGTCGTTACCAGCTCGCAGGATTTTGTTCACCAGATCGCCATGGTTGGTGAGGAAAATCAGCCCCTGCGAATCTTTATCCAGACGGCCAATCGGGAAAATGCGGCTGCTGTGGTTCACGAAATCAACGATGTTGTCTCGCTCACCGTCTTCCGTGGTGCTGACAATCCCAACCGGTTTATTCAACGCGATAAACACCAGGTCTTCTGCATCACGCGGTTCGATGACCTGACCATTCACTTTGACCACGTCGCCAGGCATCACCTGATCGCCGATGGTGGCGCGTTTGCCGTTAAGAAACACGTTACCTTGTTCAATGTAACGGTCAGCCTCGCGACGTGAGCAGATCCCGCTCTCGCTAATGTATTTGTTTAATCGGGTTGATTGAGTTGGCAGCATAGTTTCTCCTGTGAAGGGCGAAATATACCTTACCTTGCGGCTGACAAAAAAGTGTTAGTAACCGTTGATCAAAAAATCGAGTGCATCCCGCAATGAGGCCCGGTTTTGAGTAAGATCGGCGACACGCTCGCCTAACTCTTTTGGCGATATGCCTGCCATCATGTGCATCATAACCACGCAGGGCTTACCCGCTATCTCAACGACAGGGCACACTTTCGCAGGCGGCTGAATGCCTCCCAGGTGGCTAAGCTCAACTGTGGGGGCGACCAGAACATGCTTCATCACATTGGCCACGGGATGCTGCATATTGATTAGCCAGGGATAGGCAGTTTTCCCCTTACCTTCATTCTCATAAGCAAAATATTGCTCCATCAGAACGACCTCTGAAAGTCACTAAAGGAGCCGTTTTCATCAACCCACTGGTTAATAGCCTCGATAGACGCTTTATTTTCTGCTAACCACTCTGCACGCTGATGCGCACGAAACTGCTCCTGCAATGCAGCCGTGAGTACAGCAGAGAGATTAAGTTTAAGCCGTCGCGCCTCTTCAAGGATTTCTGGTGCTAACGACACATTGACTGATTTTTTGATGCCATGAGTAGTGCGCATGAGAACCCCCATCGGTATGCGCATGAATTGGCGAAGTGTAGCGTAATAAACGAGCATTTTCTATTCCCTTAAAAATGTAAGGTCTGCAGCGTAAATGGCGCTTTATAAGGTGTCACGCCTCGCAAAACGGTTTTGCGAGGCGCTTTCAGAGATTAATACTCGTCCCGCTCGTCATCTTCATCCGGCTGTTCCATCACGCTATAGGCCACCGCGCAGAACAACGAGTTAAGACGCTTCATGTCCCCCAGCAGCCCCAGGTGCAGGGAGCTGGTCTCGATACTCTGCACGTTTTGCTGGTGAAGACGCTCAACGTGGGCGTGCGAGTAGCGACGGTTGAGGATGCGGAAGCGATGCTTGTTACGACGCAGGCGGCGCGCGCTCGGCACGTCGCTGGAGAAGAAGACCAGCATCGCCAGCTTCAGGTTGCTCAACAGCTGTTCGTGGAGCGCCTCCAGTTCCTTCAGGCCCTCAATGGAGAATGCCCGACGTGCTGCCAGTGACTTATCTGCAATCTCACTCCCCATACGCTCCACGATATCGGAGGCTTGCTCCAGGTTGAGCGACATCTCGATGATTTCTGCCCAGCGGCGAGACTCCTCTTCCGCCAGTTCATCCTGCGGAATACGCGCCAGATAGAGCTTAATGGCGGTATAAAGCACGTTGATATCGTCCGCCAGCCTGCGCAACTCTTTCTCTTCGCGCGGTTCGCCGTGCATCACCTTCTGCAGCCCTTCGAGCATGGTTTCCATCGCATCACCCATGCGTAGCGTCTCGCGGGCGGCATTCGCCAGCGCCAGCGCCGGGGTATCCAGCGCGGAGGTATCCAGATGCTTCGGTTTCAGGCGCGCATCCAGCTCCGGTTCATCCTGAATGAGTCGTTCGCAAAAGCGTGCCATCGGCCCCGCAAAAGGCACCATCGCCAGGCAGCGCAACAGGTTATAGAAAACGTGGAAATAGATCACCAGCTCCGCTTTCGGCAGCGAGAGGTTATCCATCAGGTTCGCCAGCGGGTGCACAAACGGCAGGATAATCAGGCTACCCACCAGCTTAAACAGCAGGCTGCCGAGCGCCACGCGGCGAGCCGCAGCGTTGGCGGCACTGTTGTTGAGCATTGCCAGCAGGCCAGACCCCAGGTTCGCACCAATCACCAGACATAGCGCCACCGGGAAGGAGATCGCCCCGGCAGCGGTGAGCGTGGCCGTCAGCAATACTGCTGCCAGGCTTGAATAGCTGACGATGGCAAACACCGCGCCAATCAGCGCGTCCAGCATGATGTCACCGGTCAGAGAGGCGAAGATGACCTGAACGCCGTTGGCTTCGGTGATGGGGGTGACCGCCTGCACAATCAGCTCCAGCGCCAGCAGGATCAGCCCCAGGCCAATCCCCACGCGCCCAAGCTGCCCGGCACGCGTCTGTTTGCGCCCGAGGAAGAAGATGACGCCAATGAAAATCAGCAGCGGCGACAGCCAGGAGAGATCGAACGTCAGAATACGCGCCATCAGCGCGGTACCCACGTCGGCCCCCAGCACGATCACCAGTGCCGGCGCGAGCGCCACCAGATCCTGTGCCACAAAGGAGGTGACAAGAAGGGTGGTGGCATTACTGCTCTGAACCAGCGCCGTGACGCCTATCCCCGCACAAAAGGCGAGCGGCTTCTTCTCAACGCTGCTGCTGAGAACGGTGCGTAAACGAGCACCAAAGACGCGCATCACGCCGGTACGGACGATATGGGTCCCCCAAACGAGCAGTGCGACTGCGGAGAGCAGATGTAACAGGGTCAGCACGGAAGGTTTTCCTCCTTATCGTTATTCATTTTCCTTAGGTTCAGTATAAGGGTTTAAACGTAAGAAAGAGACAGGGCGCCCCATGAGCGCCCTGTTTGTTGTAAGGAAAAGTGATTTTAGTCGGCGTCGTAGCCGAGATTAGGCGCCAGCCAGCGCTCGACTTCTGACACGCTCATGCCTTTGCGCAGGGCGTAATCTTCGATCTGATCGCGCTGTAGCTGCGCCACGGCAAAGTACTTGCTGTCCGGGTGGCTGAAATACCAGCCGGAAACAGAGGCACCTGGCCACATGGCAAACGACTCGGTGAGTTTCATCCCCGTATGGGCCTCAACATCGAGAAGTTTCCAGATGGTGCCTTTTTCGGTGTGCTCCGGGCAGGCCGGATAGCCCGGCGCCGGGCGAATGCCCTGGTAGTTTTCGCGGATCAGCTCCTCGTTGCTGAGGTTTTCATTGGCCGCGTAGCCCCAGTACACCTTACGTACGCGCTCATGCAGATACTCAGCGAAGGCTTCCGCCAGGCGGTCGGCAATCGCTTTGACCATGATTTTGTTGTAATCATCATGCTGCGCTTCGTATGCTTCCGCCAGCACATCCTCTTCAAGTCCGCCGGTTACCGCAAAGGCGCCGATATAGTCGGCTTTGCCACTCAGTTTCGGTGCGACGAAATCCGCCAGACAGTAGTTGGCGAAGCCCACTTTCTCCGTTTGCTGACGCAGGTGATGGCTCACGGTCAGCACATGCGTGCGGGTTTCATCGCGGTAGATTTCCACATCGTCACCCACGCGGTTCGCCGGGAACAGCCCCACCACGCCGCGCGGATTGAGGGATTTCTCTGCACTCAGCTTGTCGAGCATGTCATTGGCATCTTTAAACAACCGCTTCGCCTCTTCACCTACCACCTCATCCTCGAGGATGCGCGGATATTTGCCCGCCAGCGACCAGGTCATGAAGAACGGTGTCCAGTCGATGTAGTTACGCAGCGTTTCGATGCTGGCGGTGACATCCTGCACGCCCAGACGGTGCGCAACCGGCGGGGTATAGCTCGACCAGTCAAACGCCAGATCGTTATCGCGCGCCGCCTGAAGTGAAACCGGCGGCGTGCGCGGTTTCTTACGACCGTGCTGGATGCGGACGGTTTCGTACTCTTTGCGGGTGCGCGCCACGAAGTCATCGCGCTGAGTGTCGGAGAGCAGCGCGGACACCACGCCTACGGTGCGCGAGGCGTTCTGCACATAGACCGTCGGGCCGCTGTAGTTCTGTTCGATTTTTACCGCCGTATGCGCTTTCGACGTGGTTGCCCCGCCAATCAATAACGGAATAGTGAAGCCCTGACGCTCCATCTCTTTCGCCACGTTGACCATCTCGTCCAGCGACGGCGTGATCAGCCCGGAAAGGCCAATCAGGTCGGCATTCACCTCACGCGCGGTTTTGAGGATTTTATCCGCCGGGACCATTACCCCGAGGTCGATAATTTCGTAGTTATTGCACTGCAGCACCACGCCGACGATATTCTTGCCGATGTCGTGCACGTCGCCCTTCACGGTGGCGATGACCATCTTGCCGTTGCTGGAGCCTTTCTCTTTGCTGGCCTCGATAAACGGCTCCAGATAGGCCACGGCCTGCTTCATCACGCGGGCAGATTTCACCACCTGCGGCAGGAACATTTTTCCCTCGCCGAACAGATCGCCGACCACGTTCATGCCGTCCATCAGCGGGCCTTCGATAACCTCAATCGGGCGAGCTGAATGCTGGCGCGCTTCTTCGGTGTCCTGCTCAATAAACTCGGTGATGCCTTTCACCAGCGAATATTCCAGACGCTTTTTCACGTCCCAGGAACGCCACTCGGCCTGCTGAACGTTGGCCGATTCATCCGTTTTGCTGCCGCGGTATTTCTCCGCGAGGTCCAGCATGCGCTCGGTGGCGTCGTCGCGACGGTTAAGGATGACATCTTCTACCGCGTCGCGAAGCTCGGCAGGGAGGTCATCGTAAATCGCCAGCTGGCCGGCGTTTACGATCCCCATGTCCATCCCGTTGCGGATGGCGTAGTAGAGGAACACGGCGTGGATCGCTTCACGCACCGGGTCGTTGCCGCGGAACGAGAACGACACGTTCGACACGCCGCCGGAGATTAACGCATGCGGCAATTCACGTTTAATGTCTTCACATGCGCCGATAAAGTCCTGGGCATAGTTGTTATGCTCTTCAATCCCGGTCGCGACGGCGAAAATGTTCGGGTCGAAGATGATGTCTTCCGGCGGGAAACCCACCTCTTCGGTCAAAATTTTGTACGCGCGGCGGCATATCTCAATTTTACGCTCGCGGGTATCCGCCTGGCCCACTTCGTCGAAGGCCATGACCACCACGGCGGCACCGTAGCGGCGGACCATCTTCGCGTGGTGGATAAAGATATCGACCCCCTCTTTCATCGAGATAGAGTTGACGATGCCTTTACCCTGAATGCACTTCAGCCCATTTTCGATAACTTCCCATTTGGAAGAGTCGATCATGATCGGCACGCGGGCAATGTCCGGCTCGCCGGCAATCAGGTTGAGGAAACGCACCATCGCCGCTTCGGCGTCGAGCATCCCCTCGTCCATGTTGATATCAATAATCTGCGCGCCGCTTTCCACCTGCTGGCGGGCGACGTCCAGCGCTTCGCTGTATTTCTCTTCTTTGATCAGACGTTTGAACTTTGCAGAACCGGTAACGTTAGTCCGCTCCCCCACGTTCACAAACAGGCTGTCGTCGCCAATGGTCAACGGCTCAAGTCCGGAAAGGCGGCAGGCAACGGGAAGCTCAGGCAGTTTACGCGGCGGCAGCCCGGCCACGGCGTTGCTCATGGCGGCAATGTGTTCCGGCGTGGTGCCGCAGCAGCCGCCAACAATGTTCAGGAAGCCAGATTCAGCCCACTCGCGGATTTGCGCCGCCATGGTGTCGGCATCCAGATCGTATTCACCAAAGGCATTAGGCAGACCGGCGTTCGGGTGCGCGGTGACATAGCATTCTGCGATGCGCGATAACTCCTGCACGTACTGGCGCAGTTCATCTGGCCCCAGAGCACAGTTCAGGCCAAAGGAGAGCGCTTCCGCGTGGCGCAGGGAGTTATAAAACGCTTCGGTGGTCTGGCCGGACAGGGTACGGCCGGAGGCGTCGGTAATGGTGCCGGAAATCATGATCGGCAGGTCAACGCCCAGTGCCTCGAACTCCTCTTTCACCGCGTAAATCGCGGCTTTGGCGTTGAGGGTGTCGAAAACCGTTTCAATCAGGATCAGGTCGGAACCGCCTTCCACCAGCGCTTTGGTCGATTCACGGTAGGCCGCCACCAGCTGATCGAAGGTGATATTACGAAACGCCGGGTCGTTGACGTCCGGTGAAATCGACGCGGTGCGGTTCGTCGGACCTAGCACCCCGGCAACGTAGCGCGGTTTGTCCGGCGTGCGGGCCGTCCATTCGTCTGCGCAGGCACGAGCCAGTTTAGCCGCCTCAAAGTTGATCTCCGCCGACAGGGATTCCATCTGGTAATCCGCCATGGCGATGGTTGTCGAGTTAAAGGTGTTGGTTTCAACGATATCCGCCCCTGCCTCGAAGTAGGCATTGTGGATATCCTTAATGACGGACGGCTTGCTGAGCACCAGCAGGTCGTTGTTACCTTTCAGATCGCAAGGCCAGTCAGCGAAGCGTTCGCCGCGGAAATCGTCTTCACTCAGACGATAGCCCTGGATCATCGTGCCCATGCCGCCGTCCAGCACCAGAATTCGTTCATTTAACTGCGCACGCAGTTGCTCTACTTTGCTGCTCACACTTGCTCCCGACAACGCTCAACAAGGCCAAAAAGGCTGCGTTCCATACTGGCACAATCTCGCAGGGTGGAAAAGTCACACAGCGGTAACATGAGACATGTTCACCATCACTCCTCCGATCAGTCAGGATAACGGTTGCAAAATCACCAAATAAAACGAAAATGATTTCCACGATACAGAAAAAGGAGATCGTCATGGTCGCGACCGTTCCCGCCAAACGCGGCAGAAAACCTGCTGCCACCCCCGCAGCACAACCGAGCGGACAGGTTCAATCGCTCACGCGCGGTCTGAAGCTGCTGGAGTGGATAGCCGAGTCGCACAGCAGCGTGGCCCTGACGGAGCTGGCCCAGCAGGCTGGCCTGCCGAACTCCACCACGCACCGCCTGCTGACCACTATGCAGCAGTTGGGCTTTGTCCGCCAGGTAGGCGAGCTTGGACACTGGGCGGTGGGCGCACATGCCTTTATCGTTGGCAGCAGCTTCCTGCAAAGCCGCAATCTGCTGGCGATTGTGCATCCGATTCTGCGCAAGCTGATGGAAGATTCCGGCGAGACGGTAAACCTGGCGGTGCTTGACCAGAGCGATCATCAGGCAATCATTATCGATCAGGTGCAGTGCACGCAGCTGATGCGTATGTCCGCGCCGATTGGCGGTAAACTGCCGATGCATGCATCCGGGGCAGGAAAAGCGTTTCTGTCTCAGCTCAGCGAAGAGCAGGTGACAGGGCTGCTGCATCGTAAAGGGCTGCACGCCTATACCCATGCCACGCTGGTTTCGCCGGTGCATCTGAAAGAGGATCTGGCGTTAACCCGCAAGCGTGGCTATTCATTTGATGATGAAGAACATGCTTTGGGTCTGCGCTGTATCGCGGCCTGTATCTTTGACGAGCACCGCGAGCCGTTTGCCGCCATCTCTATCTCCGGGCCGATTTCGCGCATGACCGACGACCGCGTTACCGAGTTAGGTGCGCTGGTGATTAAGGCGGCGAAAGAGGTGACGCTGGCGTATGGTGGGATTCGTTAAAATTGAGTGCGGCCTGATGCCCTCACCCCGGCCCTCTCCCACAGGGAGAGGGAGAAAAGCGGATGCAAAACCGCTGCTTGCGGCGGTAAGCGTACATATCTTCCACATGCCCGTTTTTGATCCGCGTTTGCAGCCCACGCCAGTAGCTGGCACGAAAAAGGTCGGCGTGCATCTCTTCAAATAGCGGCCCGATGCGCGGGTCGGCGCACAGCCAGTGGCGAAACTCTTCGGGAAAGACATCGCCCGGCGAAACGCTGTACCACGGTTCACCAGACAGTTCATCTTCCGGGTAACGGGGCGGCGGGATATCGCGGAAATTCACTTCGGTCATGTAGCAAATCTCGTCGTAATCATAAAACACCACTCGCCCGTGGCGCGTGACGCCGAAGTTTTTAAACAGCATATCGCCCGGAAAAATATTGGCCGCGGCAAGCTGGCGAATCGCGTTACCGTATTCTTCTATAGCATCGCGCAGCGCCTGACCCTCGGACTGCTCCAGCCAGATGTTCAGCGGCACCATGCGGCGCTCGATGTAAAGATGGCTAATCACGATTTTGTCGCCAAGATCGGTGATTTTCCCCGATGCTTCCTTGAGCAAAAGCGCCATCAGCGCCGGGTCGATCTGTTGCTTATCCAGCACAAAGTTTTCGAATTCCTGAGTATCCGCCATACGTCCGACACGGTCATGCTCTTTGACCAGCTGATAGCAGGCGCGGACGTGCGCGGCGGTCATCTCTTTCTGCGGCGCGAACCGGTCTTTAATGACCTTAAATACGCGGTCGAACCCCGGAAGCGTAAACACCAGCATCACCATGCCGCGAATGCCAGGCGCTTCGATAAACTGTTCATCTGCGGTGGTGACATAACGCAGGTATTCCCGATAGCTTTCCGTTTTAGCGTGCTTCTGACAGCCAATCGCCATATACAGCTCGGCGGTGGTTTTGCCCGGCAGGATCTCCCGCAGCCATTCCACCAGCGCGGCAGGCAACGGTGCGTACACCATGAAATAGGAGCGGGCGAAGCCAAATACAATGCTGGCCTCGGCGCTGGTGGTCAGGCAGGTATCGACAAACAGTTCCCCGTCATCTGTGCGATGGATGGGGAGCAGAAACGGTACGATGGCCGATGGCGTGACCAGTTTTCCTACCAGCCAGGCGGCTTTATTGCGATAGAAAAGCTCGTTGGCAACCTGCAAGTGGCTGCGGCCGAGCAACGCCTCGCCGAAGGTTTCGCGCAGGTGGGTGTGGATATATCCTATATCCCGGGTTTTATTCTCCCAGGGCAAACGCAGCGGCAAATCGGTTAGCACACGGTGCAAAAGCTTCTCCCACCCGCGTTCCGGGAAGAAATCTTTCGCCAGCGGACGTGGGATAGCACGAAATCGTCGTTCAGGCTGAGAGCTGAAGATAAATAACCGCTCAGGAGATAATGAGCGGTGGTCAAATAACCGGCAATAGACGGAGTTGAAAAAGCTCTCCGCAATCTCGAAGCGCGGGTAGTCAGGTAATAAATGGGTGTAGTGCTCTTTCACGCGCAGTAAAAAGTCCGCATCCGGGCTTTTACCATCGGTAATACAGCGCAACTGCTCCACCACCAGACCCACGTGGTGGTCATAAAGGTGAATACGCTGCTTCATGGCCTGCTGAACCGCATGCCAGTCTGCATGTTCGAAGCGCTGTTGCGCACCGGATGTCACTTCAAGAAAACGACCATACTGGGCATCGAAGCCCTGCAAAATAGTTTGAGCAATCAGTAATTCCAGGCCACGCGACATATATTCCCCCTCACCCCAACCCTCTCCCCGAGGGGGGAGAGGGGGAAACGATTAGAACTGTGCTTCTTCGGTTGATCCCGTTAAGGCGGTGACGGAGGAGGCACCGCCCTGAATGATGGTGGTCACGTTGTCGAAGTAGCCCGTACCCACTTCCTGCTGGTGAGAAACGAAGGTATAACCCTCTTTTCCGGCGGCAAATTCTGGCTGCTGAACCTTCTCGACGTAGTGCTTCATGCCTTCACCCTGCGCATAAGCATGTGCAAGGTCGAACATGTTGAACCACATGCTGTGGATACCCGCCAGGGTAATGAACTGGTACTTGTAGCCCATGTCAGAAAGCTGCTGCTGGAAGCTGGCGATGGTTTTATCATCCAGATTCTTCTGCCAGTTGAAGGACGGCGAGCAGTTATAGGCCAGCAGTTTGCCCGGATATTTCGCATGAATGGCATCGGCAAAACGTTTTGCCAGCGCCAGATCCGGCGTGGAGGTTTCACACCAGACCAGGTCGGCGTAAGGGGCATACGCCAGGCCACGGCTGATCGCCTGTTCGATGCCTGCATGGGTACGATAGAACCCTTCACTGGTGCGCTCACCGGTGATGAACTCGCTGTCGTACGGATCGCAGTCAGAGGTGATCAGGTCAGCCGCATCCGCATCGGTACGGGCAATGACCAGCGTCGGCACGCCGAGTACGTCTGCCGCCAGACGCGCGGCAACCAGCTTCTGAATCGCTTCCTGGGTCGGAACCAGCACCTTACCGCCCATGTGTCCGCACTTCTTCACCGATGCCAGCTGATCTTCGAAGTGAACGGCCGCTGCACCGGCCTCAATCATTGATTTCATCAGCTCGAACGCGTTCAGCACGCCGCCGAAACCCGCTTCCGCATCCGCGACGATCGGCAGGAAGTAGTCAATAAAGCGCGGATCGTTGGGTTCGATGCCTGCCGCCCACTGGATCTGATCCGCACGGCGGAAGGTGTTGTTGATTCGATCAACCACCGACGGCACGGAGTTCGCCGGGTAGAGGGACTGATCCGGATACATACTGGATGCCAGGTTGGCATCCGCCGCAACCTGCCAGCCGGAAAGATAGACAGCCTCAATACCGGCCTTCGCCTGCTGCAGTGCCTGACCGCCGGTCAACGCCCCGAGGCTATTGATATAACCCTTTTTGGAACCACCGTGCAGCAGCTTCCACATTTTCGCCGCGCCATTTTGCGCCAGCGTGCATTCCGGATTGACCGAGCCGCGTAATTTCACCACTTCTTCCGCGCTGTACGGACGACGAATGCCTTCCCAGCGCGGTTGTGTCCATTCTTTCTTCAGTTCTTCGATTTGTTGGGTACGGGTTTTCATGTGCAGATGCTCCATATTGTTATGTGGTGAGTTACGCCAGGAACCGGTAGCCCGGCAGGGTCAGGAAGTCGATTAAGTCATCTGAGGTGGTGATTTGTTCCATCAGGCGTGCAGCATCGTCAAAACGTCCGCTGCTGAAGCGGTGTTCGCCCAACTCGTCCTGGATCACCCGCATTTCTTCGGCCAGCATCTGGCGGAACAGGGCTTTGGTCACCGGCTTGCCGTTGCTGAGCGTTTTTTGATGATGGATCCATTGCCAGATAGAGGTGCGGGAGATTTCCGCGGTGGCGGCATCTTCCATCAGGCCGTAGATCGGCACGCAGCCGTTGCCGGAGATCCACGCTTCGATGTACTGCACCGCAACGCGAATGTTGGCGCGCATGCCCTCTTCCGTACGTTCACCTGCACACGGTGCCAGCAGCTGTTCTTCAGCCGTTGGCGCATCCTCTTCGCGCGTAACAAAGAGCTGATTTTTATTGTCACCGAGTACGCGGTTAAAGACTTCCATTGCCGTGTCTGCGAGGCCCGGATGGGCGATCCACGTTCCGTCATGACCGTTACGCGCTTCAAGCTCTTTATCGGCCTTCACTTTGTTGAGCACCTGATTGTTACGCTCCGCGTCTTTGCTCGGAATAAATGCCGCCATGCCGCCCATCGCAAAGGCACCGCGCTTGTGGCAGGTTTTGATCAGCAGGCGCGAGTAGGCGCTCAGGAACGGCTTATCCATAGTGACGACCTGACGATCGGGCAGTACACGATCGGGATAATTTTTCAGGGTTTTGATATAGCTGAAGATATAGTCCCAACGCCCACAGTTCAGGCCGACGATGTGGTCACGCAGGGCATGCAGAATTTCGTTCATCTGGAAAACCGCAGGCAGCGTTTCAATCAACAGGGTGGCTTTGATGGTGCCACGTGGCAGGTTGAAACGATCTTCTGCATAACTGAACACGTCACTCCACCAGGCCGCTTCCTGCCAGGCCTGCGTTTTTGGCAGATAGAAATAGGGGCCGCTGCCTTTTGCCAGCAGGTTTTTGTGGTTGTGGAAGAAATAGAGCGCGAAATCAAACAGGCTGCCGGGAATGGCTTCCCCACGCCAGGTGACATGTTTTTCAGGCAGATGGAGACCGCGTACGCGACAGATCAGCACCGCCGGATTCGGTTTAAGTTGATAGATTTTCCCGGCTTCGTTGGTATAGCTGATGGTGCCGTTCACGGCGTCGCGCAGGTTGATTTGCCCCTCGATAACCTTACGCCAGTCCGGTGCCAACGAGTCTTCAAAATCAGCCATAAAGACTTTAACGTTCGCGTTCATGGCGTTGATCACCATTTTGCGTTCTACCGGACCGGTGATCTCAACGCGGCGATCCTGTAAATCTTCAGGAATACCACGAATTTTCCACTCACCACGGCGAATGGAAGCGGTTTCCGAAATAAACCCAGGCAACTTGCCATCGTCAATTTCCTGCTGCTGGTGAATGCGTGCTGCCAGCAGCTTATTGCGCTGCGGCGTAAAGCGGGTCACCAGTTCAGTCAGAAATTCGACCGCCTCTGCCGTCAATATTTGCTGTTCTTGCTCACCATGCGGCTGGGTAAAGGCCAGTTCGTCGACCGTCGTTGCCTGTTGAGTCATTACTCTGCTCCTCATCAAAGATCTAAAATCACGCCCCCGATGCGAACGAAAGATCGTTGTGTAGTTTTCGCTCAGCAGAATTAAGACTATCTCTATTTTTTCCAAAATCAAAAACAATTTCCATTTTATTTAATTTATAACGTTAACTCATTGATCAGTATGAAATTAAAGTTTTTCTCAATGTTGAGTAGAATTTCGGAAATAAAAAAGGCACCCGAAGGTGCCTGATGCGAACAGCTGAAACGCTTTAGGATCGTTTAATGCAGAAGATTACTCTAGCGTCGGATTCATGTGTCGCAGATCGTATGGTGTGATCTGGTAGACGTAATAGTTGAGCCAGTTTGTAAAAAGCAAATTCCCGTGGCTGCGCCAGGTTGCTCTCGGTTTGTTTTGTGGATCGTTTTTCGGGAAATAGTTGTACGGCACATCCGGATTAAGACCCGCTTCGACATCACGGAAATACTCTGACGCGAGGGTATGCGGATCGTATTCAGGATGCCCGGTTACAAAGGCAATGCGCTTATCTTTGCTGGCAAACAGGTATGCATCCCCCTCTTCCGTTTCGGCCAGGATCTCCAGATCGGTGTAATCACGGATCAGCTGCGCCGGGAAATCGGCATAGCGCGAATGCGGCGCCAGAAACGAATCATCGAACCCGCGCGTCAGCAGAGCATGTGGATGAAGAATGTGGTGTTCGTATACGCCGGAGAGCTTTTCAGTGCGGGTTTGTTTAGGGATACCATAAAGAATATTCAGTGCAGCCTGTACCGCCCAACAAACAAACAAGGTGGACGTGACGTGATCTTTTGCCCACTCCAGGACCTGTTTGATCTGCGGCCAGTAGGCGACATCGTTAAATTCAACCAGACCGAGCGGTGCGCCGGTCACAATCAGGCCGTCGAAGTTTTCCCTCTGAATGTCATCGAAGTTACAGTAAAAGTTGTTCAGGTGCTCAGAAGGCGTGTTGCGTGACTCGCGCGCATCGATCCGCAGCAGCTGAATATCGACCTGCAGCGGAGAGTTTGAAAGCAGACGCAGGAACTGATTCTCTGTTTCAATCTTTTTCGGCATCAGGTTGAGAATAAGAACCTTCAGCGGGCGAATTTCCTGAACTGTTGCGCGTGAAGCCGTCATCACAAAGACGTTCTCTTCACGTAAGAAATTGACGGCTGGTAGCTCGTCCTGCACCCGAATCGGCATATCGTTGAATCCTCAAAGCATACGTATAAACGTTTAGACATCCAGACAGCTAACAATACCGAGATCCGGCCTGAATGTCGAGTCTGCAAGAGGAAGGTGAGAAAGTTTCAAGGAGAGGAATAAAGCCCAAAGCAAAAAACCCCGCACCTTACGGTACGGGGTTCTTCTTGATTGATGCCTGGCAGTTCCCTACTCTCACATGGGGAGACCCCACACTACCATCGGCGCTACGGCGTTTCACTTCTGAGTTCGGCATGGGGTCAGGTGGGACCACCGCGCTAAAGCCGCCAGGCAAATTCTGTTATCTGTATCAGGCTGAAAATCGTCTCTCACCGCCAAAACAGCTTCGGCGTTGTAAGGTTAAGCCTCACGGTTCATTAGTATCGGTTAGCTCAACGCATCGCTGCGCTTACACACCCGACCTATCAACGTCGTCGTCTTCAACGTTCCTTCAGGAGACTTATAGTCTCAGGGAGAACTCATCTCGGGGCAAGTTTCGTGCTTAGATGCTTTCAGCACTTATCTCTTCCGCATTTAGCTACCGGGCAGTGCCATTGGCATGACAACCCGAACACCAGTGATGCGTCCACTCCGGTCCTCTCGTACTAGGAGCAGCCCCCCTCAATTCTCCAGCGCCCACGGCAGATAGGGACCGAACTGTCTCACGACGTTCTAAACCCAGCTCGCGTACCACTTTAAATGGCGAACAGCCATACCCTTGGGACCTACTTCAGCCCCAGGATGTGATGAGCCGACATCGAGGTGCCAAACACCGCCGTCGATATGAACTCTTGGGCGGTATCAGCCTGTTATCCCCGGAGTACCTTTTATCCGTTGAGCGATGGCCCTTCCATTCAGAACCACCGGATCACTATGACCTGCTTTCGCACCTGCTCGAGCCGTCACTCTCGCAGTCAAGCTAGCTTATGCCATTGCACTAACCTCCTGATGTCCGACCAGGATTAGCTAACCTTCGTGCTCCTCCGTTACTCTTTGGGAGGAGACCGCCCCAGTCAAACTACCCACCAGACACTGTCCGCAACCCGGATTACGGGTCTACGTTAGAACACCAGCCATTAAAGGGTGGTATTTCAAGGGCGGCTCCACGCAGACTGGCGTCCACGCTTCAAAGCCTCCCACCTATCCTACACATCAAGGACCAGTGTTCAGTGTCAAGCTATAGTAAAGGTTCACGGGGTCTTTCCGTCTTGCCGCGGGTACACTGCATCTTCACAGCGAGTTCAATTTCACTGAGTCTCGGGTGGAGACAGCCTGGCCATCATTACGCCATTCGTGCAGGTCGGAACTTACCCGACAAGGAATTTCGCTACCTTAGGACCGTTATAGTTACGGCCGCCGTTTACCGGGGCTTCGATCAAGAGCTTCGCGTTGCCGCTAACCCCATCAATTAACCTTCCGGCACCGGGCAGGCGTCACACCGTATACGTCCACTTTCGTGTTTGCACAGTGCTGTGTTTTTAATAAACAGTTGCAGCCAGCTGGTATCTTCGACTGATTTCAGCTCCACCCGCAGGGGCTTCACCTACATATCAGCGTGCCTTCTCCCGAAGTTACGGCACCATTTTGCCTAGTTCCTTCACCCGAGTTCTCTCAAGCGCCTTGGTATTCTCTACCTGACCACCTGTGTCGGTTTGGGGTACGATTTCGTGTTACCTGATGCTTAGAGGCTTTTCCTGGAAGCAGGGCATTTGTTACTTCAGCACCGTAGTGCCTCGTCATCACACCTCAGCGTTAATAAGGTACCGGATTTACCTGGAACCTCCGCCTACATGCTTAAACCGGGACAACCGTCGCCCGGCTAACATAGCCTTCTCCGTCCCCCCTTCGCAGTAACACCAAGTACAGGAATATTAACCTGTTTCCCATCGACTACGCCTTTCGGCCTCGCCTTAGGGGTCGACTCACCCTGCCCCGATTAACGTTGGACAGGAACCCTTGGTCTTCCGGCGAGCGGGCTTTTCACCCGCTTTATCGTTACTTATGTCAGCATTCGCACTTCTGATACCTCCAGCAACCCTCACAGGCCACCTTCAACGGCTTACAGAACGCTCCCCTACCCAACAACACATAGTGTCGCTGCCGCAGCTTCGGTGCATGGTTTAGCCCCGTTACATCTTCCGCGCAGGCCGACTCGACCAGTGAGCTATTACGCTTTCTTTAAATGATGGCTGCTTCTAAGCCAACATCCTGGCTGTCTGTGCCTTCCCACATCGTTTCCCACTTAACCATGACTTTGGGACCTTAGCTGGCGGTCTGGGTTGTTTCCCTCTTCACGACGGACGTTAGCACCCGCCGTGTGTCTCCCGTGATAACATTCTTCGGTATTCGTAGTTTGCATCGGGTTGGTAAGCCGGGATGGCCCCCTAGCCGAAACAGTGCTCTACCCCCGAAGATGAGTTCACGAGGCGCTACCTAAATAGCTTTCGGGGAGAACCAGCTATCTCCCGGTTTGATTGGCCTTTCACCCCCAGCCACAGGTCATCCGCTAATTTTTCAACATTAGTCGGTTCGGTCCTCCAGTTAGTGTTACCCAACCTTCAACCTGCCCATGGCTAGATCACCGGGTTTCGGGTCTATACCCTGCAACTTAACGCCCAGTTAAGACTCGGTTTCCCTTCGGCTCCCCTATACGGTTAACCTTGCTACAGAATATAAGTCGCTGACCCATTATACAAAAGGTACGCAGTCACCTAACAAGTAGGCTCCCACTGCTTGTACGTACACGGTTTCAGGTTCTTTTTCACTCCCCTCGCCGGGGTTCTTTTCGCCTTTCCCTCACGGTACTGGTTCACTATCGGTCAGTCAGGAGTATTTAGCCTTGGAGGATGGTCCCCCCATATTCAGACAGGATACCACGTGTCCCGCCCTACTCTTCGAGTTCACAACCTGTGCATTTTCGTGTACGGGACTATCACCCTGTACCGTCGGACTTTCCAGACCGTTCCACTAACACACAAGCTGATTCAGACTCCGGGCTGCTCCCCGTTCGCTCGCCGCTACTGGGGGAATCTCGGTTGATTTCTTTTCCTCGGGGTACTTAGATGTTTCAGTTCCCCCGGTTCGCCTCGTTAACCTATGTATTCAGTTAACGATAGTGTGTCGGAACACACTGGGTTTCCCCATTCGGACATCGCCGGGTCAAAGGTTCATATCACCTCGCCGGCGCTTTTCGCAGATTAGCACGTCCTTCATCGCCTCTGACTGCCAGGGCATCCACCGTGTACGCTTAGTCGCTTAACCTCACAACCCGAAGATGTTTCTTTCGATTCATCATCGGTTTGCGAAAATTTGAGAGACTCGAACACACATAACATGTGTGTCGTTTCAATTTTCAGCTTGATCCAGATTTTTAAAGAGCAAAACTTCTTAATGCACTCAAAAGTACATTCAGAAGTTCATCATTCATCAGACAATCTGTGTGAGCACTACAAAGGCAGGTTCTTTAAGGTAAGGAGGTGATCCAACCGCAGGTTCCCCTACGGTTACCTTGTTACGACTTCACCCCAGTCATGAATCACAAAGTGGTAAGCGCCCTCCCGAAGGTTAAGCTACCTACTTCTTTTGCAACCCACTCCCATGGTGTGACGGGCGGTGTGTACAAGGCCCGGGAACGTATTCACCGTAGCATTCTGATCTACGATTACTAGCGATTCCGACTTCATGGAGTCGAGTTGCAGACTCCAATCCGGACTACGACGCACTTTATGAGGTCCGCTTGCTCTCGCGAGGTCGCTTCTCTTTGTATGCGCCATTGTAGCACGTGTGTAGCCCTACTCGTAAGGGCCATGATGACTTGACGTCATCCCCACCTTCCTCCAGTTTATCACTGGCAGTCTCCTTTGAGTTCCCGGCCTAACCGCTGGCAACAAAGGATAAGGGTTGCGCTCGTTGCGGGACTTAACCCAACATTTCACAACACGAGCTGACGACAGCCATGCAGCACCTGTCTCAGAGTTCCCGAAGGCACCAAAGCATCTCTGCTAAGTTCTCTGGATGTCAAGAGTAGGTAAGGTTCTTCGCGTTGCATCGAATTAAACCACATGCTCCACCGCTTGTGCGGGCCCCCGTCAATTCATTTGAGTTTTAACCTTGCGGCCGTACTCCCCAGGCGGTCGACTTAACGCGTTAGCTCCGGAAGCCACGCCTCAAGGGCACAACCTCCAAGTCGACATCGTTTACGGCGTGGACTACCAGGGTATCTAATCCTGTTTGCTCCCCACGCTTTCGCACCTGAGCGTCAGTCTTTGTCCAGGGGGCCGCCTTCGCCACCGGTATTCCTCCAGATCTCTACGCATTTCACCGCTACACCTGGAATTCTACCCCCCTCTACAAGACTCTAGCCTGCCAGTTTCGAATGCAGTTCCCAGGTTGAGCCCGGGGATTTCACATCCGACTTGACAGACCGCCTGCGTGCGCTTTACGCCCAGTAATTCCGATTAACGCTTGCACCCTCCGTATTACCGCGGCTGCTGGCACGGAGTTAGCCGGTGCTTCTTCTGCGGGTAACGTCAATTGCTGCGGTTATTAACCACAACACCTTCCTCCCCGCTGAAAGTACTTTACAACCCGAAGGCCTTCTTCATACACGCGGCATGGCTGCATCAGGCTTGCGCCCATTGTGCAATATTCCCCACTGCTGCCTCCCGTAGGAGTCTGGACCGTGTCTCAGTTCCAGTGTGGCTGGTCATCCTCTCAGACCAGCTAGGGATCGTCGCCTAGGTGAGCCGTTACCCCACCTACTAGCTAATCCCATCTGGGCACATCTGATGGCAAGAGGCCCGAAGGTCCCCCTCTTTGGTCTTGCGACGTTATGCGGTATTAGCTACCGTTTCCAGTAGTTATCCCCCTCCATCAGGCAGTTTCCCAGACATTACTCACCCGTCCGCCACTCGTCACCCGAGAGCAAGCTCTCTGTGCTACCGTTCGACTTGCATGTGTTAGGCCTGCCGCCAGCGTTCAATCTGAGCCATGATCAAACTCTTCAATTTAAGTTTGATGCTCGTGAATTAAACTTCGTAATGAATTACGTATGTTCACTCAGAGACTTGGTATTCATTTATTGTCCGAAGACATTAAGAATCCATGTCACTTTGAGTGCCCACACAGATTGTCTGATAAATTGTTAAAGAGCAGTGCAACGCGGCTTTCGCTCACCGTTGCGAGGTGGCGTATATTACGCTTTCCTCTTTCAGAGTCAACCCGTTATTTCAGGATTTTTTCTCTTCAACCGACCGGGTTGTCTGTGAAGTGATTCACATCTGCCGTGTCGATGGAGGCGCATTATAGGGAGTTCTCCGCAGGCCGCAACCGCTAAATGACAGAAAAATGACTGACTGCTGCATTCCACAGCAAAACCCCGCCTTATACCCTTTTACACACAGACTTATCCACAATGATACGAAAAAGTAAAAATGTGCGAGCGTTGCGCAAACGTTTTCGTTAAAATGCTCGCGCTTCACAAGGATGCCTCGTCAGGTGTGTTAGATGAGTTTTTCGCAGGAAAATTCATCTAACGCTCTCTGTAATCGTGAAATCCAGGGGATTTACCATGCAACAACGTCGTCCAGTCCGCCGCGCTCTGCTCAGTGTTTCTGATAAAGCCGGTATCGTCGAATTCGCTCAGGCACTTTCTGCACGCGGTGTGGAGCTGCTTTCTACAGGCGGCACCGCACGCCTGTTAGCAGATAAAGGTCTGCCGGTAACCGAAGTGTCCGATTACACCGGTTTCCCGGAGATGATGGATGGACGCGTCAAAACTCTGCATCCGAAAGTGCACGGCGGTATTCTTGGCCGTCGCGGCCAGGACGATGCCATTATGGAAAAGCATGATATTGCGCCAATCGACATGGTTGTCGTTAACCTCTACCCGTTTGCCCAGACCGTTGCCCGCGAAGGCTGCTCTCTGGAAGATGCGGTAGAAAATATTGATATCGGCGGCCCGACCATGGTGCGCTCTGCAGCCAAGAACCATAAAGATGTGGCCATCGTGGTGAAGAGCAGCGATTACAACACCATTATTAGCGAGATGGATGCCAACGAAGGGTCACTGACGCTCGACACGCGTTTCGACCTCGCTATCAAAGCCTTCGAACACACCGCTGCATACGACAGCATGATCGCCAACTACTTCGGTAGCCTGGTGCCGGCTTACCACGGTGAAAGCAACGATCCTTCTGGCCGCTTCCCGCGCACGCTGAACCTGAACTTCATCAAGAAGCAGGATATGCGTTACGGCGAGAACAGCCACCAGCAGGCTGCCTTCTATATAGAAGAAGAGATCAAAGAAGCCTCGGTTGCCACCGCTCAGCAGGTTCAGGGCAAGGCGCTCTCCTACAACAATATTGCTGACACCGACGCTGCGCTGGAATGCGTGAAAGAGTTCAGCGAGCCAGCCTGCGTTATCGTCAAGCACGCTAACCCATGCGGCGTGGCGGTGAGCACCTCTATTCTGGACGCTTACGACCGTGCTTACAAAACCGACCCGACCTCCGCGTTTGGCGGCATTATCGCCTTCAACCGCGAGCTGGATGCCCAAACCGCGCAGGCCATCATCTCCCGACAGTTTGTTGAAGTGATCATTGCACCATCGGCATCCGAAGAAGCGCTCAAAATCACCGCAGCAAAACAGAATGTGCGCGTACTGATTTGCGGTCAGTGGGCAAATCGCGTGCCGGGTCTGGACTTCAAACGCGTGAACGGCGGCCTTCTGGTTCAGGATCGCGATCTGGGTATGGTGACAGAAGCTGACCTGCGCGTAGTGACCAAACGCCAGCCGAGCGAGCAGGAGCTGCGTGACGCGCTGTTCTGCTGGAAAGTGGCGAAGTTCGTCAAGTCCAACGCCATCGTCTACGCCAAAGAGAACATGACCATCGGAATAGGCGCAGGCCAGATGAGCCGTGTCTACTCTGCGAAAATTGCCGGGATCAAAGCAGGTGATGAAGGGCTGGAAGTGAAAGGTTCCGCCATGGCCTCTGATGCCTTCTTCCCGTTCCGTGACGGTATCGATGCGGCAGCCGCTGTAGGCATTACCTGCGTGATCCAGCCAGGTGGTTCTATCCGCGACGACGAAGTGATTGCCGCCGCCGACGAACACGGTATCGCGATGATCTTCACCGACATGCGCCACTTCCGCCATTAATTCCCGGAGCAGAAAAATGAAAGTATTAGTGATTGGTAACGGCGGACGCGAGCACGCCCTGGCGTGGAAAGCGGCGCAGTCTCCGCGGGTGAAAACGGTCTTCGTGGCACCGGGTAACGCCGGTACTGCCCTGGAACCCGCTTTGCAGAACGTCGCCATCGGTGTGACCGATATCCCGGCCCTGCTGAACTTTGCCCAGAATGAGAAAATCGATCTGACCATTGTCGGCCCGGAAGCGCCCCTGGTGATTGGCGTAGTTGACGCGTTCCGCGCTGCTGGCCTGAAAATCTTCGGACCAACGGAAGGTGCTGCCCAACTGGAAGGGTCTAAGGCCTTCACCAAAGATTTCCTGGCACGTCACAACATCCCGACGGCGGAATATCAGAACTTCACCGAAGTGGAGCCAGCTCTGGCTTACCTGCGTGAAAAAGGCGCGCCGATCGTTATTAAAGCCGACGGTCTGGCCGCCGGTAAAGGCGTTATCGTTGCGATGACCCTCGAAGAAGCGGAAGCCGCGGTTCAGGATATGCTGGCTGGCAATGCCTTTGGCGATGCAGGCCACCGTATCGTGATTGAAGAGTTCCTCGACGGCGAAGAAGCGAGCTTCATTGTCATGGTCGACGGCGAGCACGTTCTGCCGATGGCCACCAGCCAGGATCATAAACGCGTGGGTAATGGCGATACCGGTCCTAATACCGGCGGGATGGGCGCCTACTCCCCTGCCCCGGTGGTGACGGATGAAGTACATCAGCGCACCATGGACCGCATTATCTGGCCTACCGTGAAAGGCATGGCGGCGGAAGGGAATACCTACACCGGTTTCCTCTATGCAGGTCTGATGATCGACAAGCAGGGCAACCCTAAGGTTATCGAGTTCAACTGCCGCTTTGGCGATCCGGAAACTCAACCGATAATGCTGCGCATGAAATCGGACCTGGTCGATCTGTGTCTGGCGGCTTGCGAAGGCAAGCTGGACGAGAAAACCTCAGAGTGGGACGAACGTGCGTCTCTGGGCGTGGTGATTGCCGCGGGCGGTTATCCGGGTAACTACAACACCGGTGATGAAATCCACGGCCTGCCGCTGGAAGAGATTGATGGTGCGAAGGTATTCCACGCGGGTACGAAACTGTCTGACGACGAGCGCGTCCTGACCAACGGCGGCCGCGTCCTGTGTGCTACCGCACTAGGTCATACCGTTGCAGAAGCGCAGAAGCGTGCCTATGCGCTGATGGCGGATATTCACTGGAACGGTAGCTTTAGCCGTCAGGATATTGGTTATCGTGCGATTGCGCGCGAGCAGGGCGAGTAATTTTCCCCCTCACCCTAACCCTCTCCCTCAAGGGAGAGGGGATTTACGTCAAAAACTCTTCTCTGTCGGCTGCCACGTGCAGAAATCTTCGTTCGCCACCAGCAACAGCTGAGAGCCTTCCGGCGCCTCAAGCCACGCGACACTCACTTCCATTGATGAATGACGCTGACGGCGTTGAATATGTTCGGTCGCCCAGGATTCAAGCTCAGGCTTCACCGTCTGCCCTTCGCAGGTGGTTACCGTGCCATCGTTATGCCAGCGCCCCTGACGCAGCACCACACGTCCAAGACGAAGCGCATCGCTGGTCTGGCGGATTTGTTCAGCACGATAGCGGTAGAGGGCAATCTGATCGCTGGAAAGCTGCTGTTTTTGACCACTCACTTCACGCTGCATAAAGCTCAGCTCACCATGGTCGTCAAAACGCACTTTCACATGTTCGGGGGTTTTACTGTAGACGTTCAGTTCAATCAGCGACAGGTAATCACCCTGCCAGCGATACTCCGCGGTCGACGTATTGCCGTTATGCCACGGACTGAAAGCGGAGAGCAGATGCACTTCGCCGCCGGAATCTTTGCGCCATATCCTCACCGCACCCTGATTGTCAGCGTAGCCGCTGGCGGTAAACGGTGGCAGAGAGGTGTCGTGGCTGCAGGCAGACAGCAGAAGCACGCCTGCCAGCGCGAGCGTTCCACGCCGGAATGACAAAAGGGGCGTTGCCGCCCCTTCGCTAAAACTGTTCACTGCCACGCGTCTTACTTAACAGCGTCTTTCAGTGCTTTACCAGAAACAAATGCCGGCACGTTAGCTGCGGCGATTTTGATTTCTTTACCGGTCTGCGGGTTGCGGCCAGTACGCTCAGCGCGGTGGTTCACTTTGAAGGTACCGAAACCAACCAGTTGTACAGCATCGCCTTCTTTCAGAGACTCAGTAATAGCAGCCAGGGTAGATTCCAGAGCAGCTTTAGCCTGCACTTTAGACAGATCAGCCTTGTCCGCAATTACATCAATCAGTTGAGTCTTGTTCATAAGTTATCCTTTCAATGTGTTTATCGCTTGCTAAGCATCGAGTGCGACGAAAATGCCAAAAAAGCACTCTCCTGCATACACGCACCGATAGCCACTTTTTTTCGCCCCCCAAATGTAGACCAGACGGGGGGCAGAAGGGAAGAGTCGAGGTGCGACAAAACAGGCGTTAAATCACGTTTTGTTGTCTCATTGGTTAAAAATTATACCAATATTGCTCTCGCCCGACTCACGTAAGTCCGCACGCAGCCCTTTGATCAGCTCAATGTCACGTTCTTCACACTCTGCCAGCAGGCGGAAAATTTCCCACTGGATATCCCATTCCTGCTCAACCGCCGGGTTAGCTCGCAGCTCTTCGTCGGTCATTTCACGGCCTTCCTGGGTCATTTCGAGCATCGCAACGGTCGTAATGGATGCCTTACTGACTTCGATAGCATGCTCCAGGGTTTCGCCACTCAGACGGGAGTGGATCAGCTCACTTAATGCCACGCAGGCATCAATGGCCGGATAGACACCGTACAGATCAAAATCATCCGCGGCCGGGATCGCCTCTTCCAGCTTTTCCAGTTGGGAGTCGAAATTCACCTTTGCGTCTTTGACCGTCAGCGTTTCCCAGATCAAATCCAGAATGCGGCGGTAGATATGACCATCACCAAAGCCCGTCTGCTTACAGAACGCGGCATAGTTGGGATACATGCGCTCGCACAGGCAAGCCATAAAGGTGACGTGCTGCCAGCTTTCCAGCTTCTCAAGGCGCAGATGGATCGGGTTTTGTAACATGATGATGTCTCGAATCGAAAATTAGCCGCAGTTTACCTGAATCACGGCTGAATTTCCTGCCAACGAACAAAAGCCGGACGCGAGGAAGCGACGGCGTCCGCCCAGCGGGTTGGCTCCGGTAAACGGTAGCCCTTCATGCAGCGCTGAACCCACGCCAGTGCGCTGTCCATGCTCACCCGGTGACCGGTCGCGATAAACAGCGGATTACAGCGCGCTTTGCTGCGCCAGACCCACGCCAGCTGCTCGCCTTTATGGATAAGCGGCGCCAGCGCACCCGGCTCGGGGGAAAGTGGTTCAAACGCGCCACACAGGCGTTTTTTGGCAACGCCAATGGTCGGCACATCCACCAGCAGCCCAAAATGGCTGGCCACGCCTAAACGGCGCGGATGTGAGATACCGTGTCCATCCACAAACAGCAGGTCAGGTTTTTGCGAGAGCTGCTCCCATGCTGCCAGCAGCGCGGGATACTCGCGAAAGGAGAGGAAACCCGGAATGTACGGCATAGTGGTGGCGATACGCGCCACCTTGTACTCAACCAGCTCCAGCGAAGGGTATTTCAGAACCACCATCGCCGCTCGCGTCACTTCACCACCCTGCTCGAATCCGACGTCCGCTCCGCCAATGTACTGCGGGGGATCCTTATCCAGGCGATCCTCGCGGATCACCGATGAAGCCAGTTCAATTTGCTTAGCGCGTAGCGACGCGAGATCCATAACCACTCCTTACTGGTGATACTGGGCAGAAAGCCGATGCACCGCCTCCACAAATACGCCTGCATGCTCTGGCGGAACATCCTGATGAATGCCGTGGCCGAGGTTAAAGACGTGGCCTTCCCCCTGGCCGAAACCAGAGAGTATAGTCGACACTTCTTCTTCAATGCGGGCTGGCGGTGCATAGAGCATGGACGGGTCCATATTGCCCTGCAGCGCCACTTTGTCGCCCACGCGACGGCGAGCATCAGCGATATCGGTCGTCCAGTCGAGACCCAATGCATCGCAGCCGGTCGCCGCCATCGCTTCCAGCCACTGACCGCCACCTTTGGTGAACAGCGTCACCGGCACGCGGCGGCCTTCGTTTTCACGCAGCAGGCCATCAACGATTTTGTGCATGTAATACAGGGAGAACTGCTGATAATCGCGCCCGGTCAGTACGCCACCCCAAGTATCGAAAATCATCACTGACTGCGCGCCCGCTTTAATCTGCGCGTTGAGATAGAGCGTGACGCTCTTCGCCAGCTTGTCCAGCAGCGCATGCAGAGCCATCGGCTCGGCGTACATCATTTTTTTGATCACGGTAAAAGCTTTGCTGCTGCCACCTTCAACCATGTAAGTTGCCAGCGTCCACGGGCTACCGGAGAAGCCAATCAGCGGCACTTCGCCTTTCAGCTCACGGCGAATGGTGCGCACGGCGTTCATCACATAGCCCAGTTCGCCTTCCGGATCGGGGATCGGCAGCTTATCCACGTCGGCTTTGCTTTTGATCGGGGAGGTAAAACGCGGGCCTTCGCCGGTTTCAAAGTACAGGCCAAGGCCCATTGCATCCGGAATGGTCAGAATGTCCGAAAAGAGAATGGCGGCATCCAGCGGGAAGCGGCGCAGCGGCTGGAGCGTCACTTCACAGGCCAGCTCAGCGTTTTTGCACAGCGACATAAAATCACCTGCCTGCGCACGCGTGGCTTTGTACTCTGGCAGATAGCGTCCTGCCTGGCGCATCATCCACACCGGGGTGACATCAACGGGCTGGCGCAGCAGCGCACGCAGATAACGATCGTTTTTCAGTTCGGTCATTTTTGCAGTTCCTTAAGCGTCATGGCCTCAGTGTAACACTACTCATACTCGGCCCGACACATCGCCACGGTATCTTCTATCAGCCGACGCGCCACGGTGCCGGGTGGCGGTAACAGAGGCAAATCGTCATAACGATACCAGTTCGCGTCCAGCAGCTCTTTCTGATCGATAACGATCTCACCGCTGTCGTATTCCGCCATAAACGCCGTCATCAGGGACATCGGGAATGGCCACGGCTGAGACGTTACGTAGCGCAGGTTTTTCACCTTGATCCCGCTCTCTTCCATCACTTCACGCGCTACCGCCTGCTCCAGCGTTTCACCCACTTCGACGAAACCGGCAAGAACGGTATAAATGCCGTTGCGATGGCGGGTATGCTGCGCCAGCAGGATAGTATCCTCACGGCGAATGGCGACGATAATGCAGGGTGCAATCTGCGGATAGTAACGTTCACGGCAGTGGCCGCAGAGCATTGCCCACTCGGTTTTGCTCGGGTGCATGGTATAGCCGCAGTAGCCGCAGTATTTATGCGAGCGGTAAAACTCCGCCAGCTGGACGCCGCGCCCCGCCAGCTGGAACAGGCCAACATCCTGATCCAGCACCTGACGAACCGATCCCATCTCCTGACGGCGAGGCTGTTGGATCAACCACACTGCATCCCCCTGCCATTCACCAATCTTCAGTGCTGGCTGGCCAACAAGATCGAACGCCTCTGCTGCGCCATAAGGGATCTCCCCGGCAGGAAGCCATAGTTTTTGTTCGTGACTGACGATCCACCAACCCAGATCTGATTTTTCAATAATACGATCCATATCTATTGCACTACCTTCGCTTCACTGACATGTTGTTAGCATTGTGGTTACATTTTGGATAAGCAGATTCAATTCTCAACCTTGCGGAGTCAACCATGTTAAACCAGCTAGAAAGCCTGACTGAGCGCGTTAGAGGAAGTAACAAACTGGTGGATCGCTGGCTACATGTACGCAAGCATCTACTCGTGGCTTATTACAATCTGGTCGGTATTAAGCCTGGCAAAGAATCGTTTATGCGGCTGAATGAAAAAGCGCTGGATGATTTTTGTCAGAGCCTGGTCGACTACCTGTCCGACGGACATTTCAATATTTATGAACGTATTATCCGCGAAATGGAAGGGACAACGCCGTATTTAGCGGCCAGTAAACTCTATCCGTTGCTGGAAGCCAACACCCAGCAGATCATGGATTACTACGATTCCACGCTCGAAAATGCCATCGATCACGACAATTATCTTGAGTTCCAGCAGGCGCTTTCCGATCTTGGCGAAGCGCTGGAAGAGCGATTCACGCTGGAAGACAGGCTGATCGCCCTCGTCCTGGATAACGGCCTGGATGTGAGTAACGAAGATAACATCGCGCGCCCTGCTTGAGTTCTTAATCGTTAACGAGTAATTTACAACCATTCGCCCCTCTGCGGAGGGGGATTTTTCTTGTCGGAGTGCCCAGCGCTTAAACGCGCGGGCTGAGACCGTTAATTCGGGATCCGCGGAACCTGATCAGGTTAATACCTGCGAAGGGAACAAGAGTCACACTGCTGTTGTATCGCCCCTGAGGCGATCTTCTCTTGCTTCATCCGTCGTCTGACAAGCCATGTCCTTCACTTCTGGAATGAGCTATGTCTACCACTAAACTGACCCGTCGCGAACAGCGCGAACACGCCCAACACTTCATCGATACCCTGGAAGGTACCGCTTTCCCGAACTCGAAGCGCATATACATCACCGGTTCACAGCCCGACATTCGCGTGCCGATGCGCGAAATCCAGCTTAGCCCGACGCTTATCGGCGGCAGCAAAGATAACCCGCAATATGAAGATAACGAAGCCGTCCCGGTGTATGACACCTCCGGCCCGTATGGCGATCCCTCTGTTGCCATCAATGTTCAGCGGGGTCTGCCAAAGCTGCGCCAGCCGTGGATTGACGCACGTAACGACTGTGAAGAACTCAACGAACAAAGCTCGTCGTACACCAAAGCGCGCCTGGCCGACGATGGTCTGGACGAATTGCGTTTCACCGGTCTGCTGACGCCAAAACGCGCCAGAGCGGGCAAACGCGTGACCCAGCTGCACTATGCGCGCCAGGGGATCGTCACGCCGGAGATGGAGTTCATCGCCATTCGTGAAAACATGGGCCGCGAGCGTATCCGTAGCGAAGTGCTGCGCCACCAGCATCCAGGTGAAGGGTTTGGCGCTCGCCTGCCGGAAAACATCACGCCGGAGTTTGTGCGTGACGAAGTGGCCGCTGGCCGCGCGATTATCCCTGCCAACATCAACCACCCGGAATCCGAACCGATGATTATCGGCCGCAATTTCCTGGTGAAGGTCAATGCCAATATCGGTAACTCTGCCGTCACTTCCTCCATCGAAGAGGAAGTAGAAAAGCTGGTCTGGTCAACGCGCTGGGGCGCGGACACGGTAATGGACCTCTCAACTGGCCGTTATATTCACGAAACCCGCGAGTGGATCCTGCGTAACAGCCCGGTCCCGATTGGTACCGTCCCGATTTATCAGGCGCTGGAGAAAGTGAACGGCATCGCCGAAAACCTCACCTGGGAAACCTTCCGCGACACGCTGCTGGAGCAGGCGGAACAGGGCGTGGACTACTTCACGATTCACGCTGGCGTGCTGCTGCGCTACGTGCCGATGACCGCAAAACGTCTGACCGGCATCGTCTCCCGCGGCGGATCCATCATGGCAAAATGGTGTCTGTCACATCATCAGGAAAACTTCCTCTACGAACACTTCCGCGAGATCTGCGAAATCTGCGCTGCCTATGACGTATCCCTGTCGCTGGGCGACGGCCTGCGTCCGGGCTCCATTCGCGATGCCAACGACGAAGCGCAGTTTGCCGAGCTGCACACGCTGGGCGAACTGACAAAAATTGCCTGGGAGTATGACGTACAGGTAATGATTGAAGGCCCTGGACATGTGCCGATGCAGATGATCCGCCGCAATATGACCGAGGAGCTGGAGCACTGCCACGAAGCGCCGTTCTATACTCTGGGGCCCCTGACCACCGATATTGCACCGGGCTACGACCACTTCACCTCCGGGATTGGCGCAGCGATGATCGGCTGGTTCGGCTGCGCCATGCTCTGCTACGTCACGCCGAAAGAGCACCTGGGCCTGCCAAATAAAGAGGACGTGAAGCAAGGACTGATTACCTACAAGATTGCCGCTCATGCGGCGGATCTGGCGAAAGGCCACCCGGGGGCGCAAATCCGCGATAACGCCATGTCGAAGGCGCGCTTTGAATTCCGCTGGGAAGATCAGTTCAACCTGGCGCTGGACCCCTTCACCGCCCGCGCCTACCACGACGAAACCCTGCCACAGGAATCGGGCAAGGTGGCACACTTCTGCTCCATGTGCGGTCCAAAATTCTGCTCGATGAAAATCAGCCAGGAGGTACGCGACTACGCCGCCGCACAGACCATCGAAGTGGGTATGGCAGACATGTCAGAAACCTTCCGCGCGAAAGGCGGCGAGATCTACCTCAAAAAAGAGGAGGCCTAATGTACCAGCCTGATTTCCCCTCCGTGCCCTTCCGTTTAGGGCTCTATCCGGTGGTGGACAGCGTGGAGTGGATCCAACGCCTGCTGGAGGCAGGCGTTCGCACCCTCCAGCTGCGCATCAAGGATAAGCGCGATGAAGAAGTTGAGGCCGACGTTATCGCCGCCATCGCGCTGGGACGACGCTACCACGCTCGTCTGTTTATCAACGACTACTGGCGGCTGGCTATTAAGCACCAGGCGTACGGCGTCCATCTGGGTCAGGAAGATCTGGAAACTACCGATCTTAACGCTATTCGCAAAGCCGGGCTGCGGCTGGGGGTGTCGACACACGACGATATGGAAATTGACGTGGCACTGGCAGCGCACCCCTCCTATATCGCTCTCGGCCACGTTTTTCCGACACAAACCAAGCAGATGCCCTCCGCACCACAGGGTTTAACGCAGCTGGCGTTACACGTTAAGCGCCTGGCCGATTATCCCACCGTTGCCATTGGCGGGATAAGCCTTGAACGCGCCCCTGCGGTACTGGAAACCGGCGTCGGCAGTATCGCCGTCGTCAGCGCGATTACCCAGGCGGCGGACTGGCAGGCGGCCACGGCACGGCTTTTACAGCTGGCAGGAGCGGGCGATGAATGACCGCGATTTTATGCGCTACAGCCGTCAAATTCTGCTGGAGGATATCGCCATCGACGGGCAGCAAAAGCTGCTCGCCAGCCGGGTGTTGATTATTGGTCTGGGCGGATTAGGCGCCCCCGCCGCGCTTTATCTGGCAGGCGCAGGTATCGGTACGCTGGTGCTGGCCGATGACGACGAGGTGCACCTCAGCAACCTGCAGCGACAAATCCTCTTCACGACAAAGGACATTAATCAACCCAAAGCGCAGATTACCCGCCAGAGGCTGAATCAGCTCAACCCGGACATCGAACTGATTGCACTCCAGACGCGGCTGAGCGATGAAAATCTGCACCGTGAGGTCGCCCTGTCCGACGTGGTGCTGGACTGCACTGACAATATGGCGACGCGTCAGGCGATCAACGCCGCCTGCGTGATCAATAACACGCCGCTGATCACCGCCAGCGCGGTGGGGTTCGGCGGACAGATGATGGTCCTGACGCCCCCCTGGGCGCAGGGCTGCTATCGCTGCCTGTGGCCGGACGATGCCGAGCCCGCACGCAACTGCCGCACGGCAGGCATTCTTGGCCCGGTAGTCGGAGTGATGGGCACCCTTCAGGCGCTTGAGGCCATCAAGCTGCTCAGCGGCATGGAGACGGAACGTAATACGCTGCGGCTGTTCGACGCTCGTTCAGGCGGCTGGCGCCATCTGGCCTTAAACCGCGCCAGCCACTGCCCGGTATGCGGAGGCCGCGATGCGCATTCTGTTTAACGATGAGCCGATAAGCTGCGACGACGGGCTGACCATTGCCGCCCTGCTCGATAAGTTACGTCAGCTCAAGCCGGGAACGGCGCTGGCACTCAATCAACAGATCCTGCCGCGCGAGCAGTGGGAACATCAGCAGGTCAATGACGGCGACCAGATCCTGCTGTTTCAGGTTATCGCAGGGGGCTGAGATGCTACATATTGCCGATAAAATCTTTGATTCACATCTGTTTACCGGAACCGGAAAGTTCGCCTCTCCACAGCTGATGATAGAGGCCATCCGTGAAAGTGGCAGCCAGCTGGTGACGCTGGCGATGAAACGCGTGGATCTGCGCCAGCACAACGATGCCATTCTTGCGCCTTTGCTGGAGGCAGGCGTTACGCTCTTGCCCAACACCTCCGGTGCAAAAACGGCGGAAGAAGCAATTTTCGCCGCACAGCTGGCACGTGAAGCGCTCGGTACCCGCTGGCTGAAGCTGGAAATTCATCCGGATGCCCGCTGGCTGCTGCCGGACCCGATTGAAACGCTGAAAGCAGCAGAAAAGCTTGTGCAGCAAGGGTTTACCGTCCTGCCTTACTGCGGGGCGGACCCTGTGCTGTGTAAGCGTCTGGAAGAGGTCGGCTGTGCCGCCGTGATGCCGCTGGGTGCGCCAATTGGCTCTAATCAGGGTCTCGAAACTCGCGCGATGCTGGAGATCATCATTGAACAAGCCACCGTGCCGGTGGTGGTAGATGCGGGGATTGGCGTACCAAGCCATGCCGCGCAGGCGCTGGAGATGGGGGCCGACGCGGTACTGGTCAATACGGCGATTGCGGTGGCTGACGATCCGGTCATGATGGCACGCGCGTTCCGCATGGCCGTAGAGGCCGGCTTGCTGGCAAGAGGATCCGGCCCTGGCTCGCGCAGTTTTCAGGCGCAGGCCACCAGCCCGCTGACCGGTTTTCTGGAGGCTCTCTCATGAGCACGTTTACCGAACGCTGGCGTCAGCTCAACTGGGACGATATCGCCCTGCGTATCAACAGCAAAACGGCGGCTGACGTGGAGCGTGCCCTGAATGCCCGTCATCTGACCCGTGAGGACCTGATGGCCCTGCTCTCTCCGGCGGCCAGCGCGTACCTTGAACCGATGGCGCAGCGCGCTCAGCGCCTTACCCGCCAGCGTTTTGGCAACACGGTAAGCTTCTACGTTCCACTTTATCTCTCGAACCTGTGCGCCAATGACTGCACCTATTGCGGTTTCTCCATGAGCAACCGCATCAAGCGGAAAACCCTTGATGAAGATGAGATCGCACGTGAGTGCGCCGCCATTCGTGAAATGGGGTTCGAACATCTTCTGCTGGTCACGGGCGAGCATCAGGGAAAAGTGGGAATGGACTATTTCCGTCAGCACCTTCCGGCGATACGTCGCGAGTTTGCGTCGTTGCAGATGGAGGTACAGCCCCTGTCGCAGGATGAGTACGCGGAGTTAAAATCGCTCGGGCTGGATGGGGTCATGGTTTACCAGGAAACCTACCACGAGGCAACGTACGCCCGGCACCACCTGAAGGGGAAGAAACAGGATTTCTTCTTCCGGCTGGAGACACCGGACAGGCTGGGCCGCGCCGGGATCGATAAAATCGGTCTCGGGGCGCTGATTGGGCTCTCCGACAGCTGGCGGGTCGATTGCTACATGGTGGCAGAGCATTTGTTGTGGCTCCAGCAGCACTACTGGCAGAGCCGCTATTCTATCTCTTTCCCCCGCCTGCGACCCTGCGCAGGCGGAATAGAACCGGCATCGCTGATGGATGAGCGTCAGCTGGTGCAGACTATCTGCGCGTTTCGCCTGCTCGCCCCGGAGGTTGAATTATCGCTTTCAACGCGTGAGTCCCCGGCGTTTCGCGATCGCGTGATCCCGCTGGCAATTAACAACGTTAGCGCGTTTTCCAAAACACAGCCGGGCGGTTACGCCGACGATCACCCGGAGCTGGAACAGTTTGCACCGCATGACGGGCGACGTCCGGAGGCAGTCGCCGCCGCCCTGACGGCACAGGGCCTACAGCCGGTCTGGAAAGACTGGGACAGCTGGCTGGGAAGAGCCTCGCAATAACGTTGAAACACGCTGCAATACGGTAAAAAAGTGTCGAGACGCTACGGAAAGCTAAAACCGGACGATTGTCAGCGATTGTCCGGTTTTTTATTGTCATCCGGTCAGCAAGGGATGCTGGCCAGGGCGAAAAGCTTCTTCCTCGTTTCGCCCTGCCTCCGATTTCTTGCATAAATGGGGCGGCAAAAACATGGATAAGGAATTTCTTAGTGATTCTTAAGATAAATCATCTTGCCGAAAATCGTGTTCCGTATAATTCACCGCGAACCGCAGGACAGCGACTATGCTGAGAGGATATCGGCAGACAAAAAGTATTCACCATCAGGATCGATGTACAACTCATGGCACTTCACAGCAAAAAGCTCTCTTTTACCCGGCCAATCATGCTCAGCTTCGCGGGGATCCTGTGCAGTTTTGCGCTGATCGCGGTCGTGGTCTCTCTTTCGCAAAGAAAGGATTTCCTTGAGGATTATCACAAGATTAACAGTAACTTCACGCATAACCTGGCGGTTAACTATACCGAATCAATCCTGCGTGAAAACGACTATATCCTTGGTCGCTCTGCGATGTACTTTGCCCGCAGCGAGATACTGAATGAGACGCTCAACGTCAACCCGACGCAAGGGCTGCAGATGTTGATGCATTTGCAAAACCTGATGCCGACCGTGTCATCCATCTCGCTGGCCGACACAGAGGGGCATTATTTACACGCACCAGAAGCGCCTCCCACGGAAAAGAGTAAAAACGTCGATCCGCGGACGCGCCCGTGGTTTGTCGCGCACGCAGAAGCCAGTATTTTCAGCCATTATACCCATCATTATACGGACTACTTTACCGGGCATCCGACAGTTACGCTTTATAAGCCATTGATTTCAACAGAAGGCAGACTCAAGGGAACCCTCGCTTTTCATCTTGATTTGACGTCGATGGGGTATACCCTTCGACAAATGGTGGCCCCCGTACAAGGGGAATTCTTCGTCGTCGAACGCGACGGGACCGTCGTGCTGCACCCAGATACAGGCGCACTGTTCAAAAAGTACGTGAGCGAAGCGCTGATGGACAAAATGACCAGCGGCGAAGGCCATCTTTACGACCGGAAAACCAATGCCTGGTATTACTACTACTCTTTCACGAACCCGGACTGGTTTGTTATCTATCGGGTATCTGGCGCGACGCTTACCGATATCACCCGCCACGAAACCACTATCGTTGGCTGGGGCTTCGCGCTGGCAGCCATCATCATCATTCTCTTTGGTCTTTATCTGCGTCATGCCTCGCGTACCGTATTGATGACCATTATCAATGCGATCAAAACGGGCGATGTCAGCCAGGCACCGCGTCTGGAAGCAATGCTGAGCCACACGATTCAGTCCAATAAAGAGCGGGAGATGGCGTATGTTCGCCAGGCGACTCACGATGCGTTGACCGGCTGCAAAAACCGCCGCGCGTTTGACAATGATGTGGATGAACTGCTGATCGCCCACCAGCCTTTCGCACTGGCGCTGATTGATATCGATAACTTCAAATCGATTAACGACACATGGGGACATCTGAGTGGTGACATTGTCCTGCGTAATGTGGCGCGCGAAGGGATCCAGATAATGCAGCCACACAACATCTCGGTCTATCGCTACGGTGGAGAAGAGTTCGCGGTGATCTTCCAGGCCGAGCAGATCGCTGCCGCATTCTCATTGCTTGACGCCTGGCGCACCGCCGTTGAAAGGCGCGTCTGGCGGGAAGAAAACCTGCACGTTACGTTCAGTGCGGGTCTGGGGGAATGGCACTTCGAACCGCTGGAACACCTGGTGGGAAGTGTCGATAACGCGCTTTATAGCGCTAAACAGCAGGGAAAAAACCGCATTGTTCGAACAACCGTCGCCTAATTTTCTCTCCTCCCGTCAGAATTGTAACCGGTTTCAGGAAAATGCCGTTTTCTTTGTGATGCCTGACACACAATCGCGGTAAAGCGGTTGTTGAAGCGGTCTGCACGGGATAATTATCAATAAACACATGTAGATCGAGGCTGATTATGAAGAACATCGTTTTATGCTGTGCAGCGGGAATGTCAACCAGCATGCTGGTTCAACGTATGAAAGACGCCGCGCAGAAAAAAGGGGTTGAAGTCACCATTAAAGCCGTTCCGGTTGCGGAGTTTAAAGACAACATCGCGACGGCCGACATCGTATTGCTGGGGCCACAGGTTAAATACGAGCAGGCAAAACTGCAGGCACAGGCTGACCCACTGGGCAAAAAAGTCGCGGTGATCGACATGATGGACTACGGCATGATGAAAGGCGATGCCGTACTGGAAAAAGCCCTCAAACTGCTGGAGTGACCTCATGGAAGATTTAGAGACAACGATCATGGAACTGCTGGTTAACGCCGGGGCGGCGCGAAGTGCCGCGCTTACGGCATTACAAATGGCCCGCAAAGGTGAGTTCGACGAAGCCGAAAAAGCAATGGAAGAGTCTCGCGAATATGTGAAGCATGCGCATACGATCCAGACACAGCTTATCGGTCTTGACGAAGGAACCGGCAAGCTCCCGGTCAACCTGATAACCGTTCACTCTCAGGACCACCTGATGAACGCCATGGTGATTCAGGATCTGGCAGGCGACATGATTGAGCTTTATCGACGGATCCCATTAGTAAATTGAAAAAATGCAGATGTAAAAAAACCCGCCGAGGCGGGTTTTTTATTTACGGCATCAACGATTACTCGTTGTCGGAACCGCCCAGACCTGCGTTCAGCAGTTCTGCCAGGCTCGCGGATGCATCTTCAGCAGTCACCTGCGGTGCAGCTGGCAGTTCGCCCGCAGCACGACGACGCATACGATCCTGATGGTATGCATAACCGGTACCCGCTGGGATCAGACGACCCACGATAACGTTCTCTTTCAGACCGCGCAGTTCATCACGTTTACCTGCAACAGCCGCTTCGGTCAGGACACGAGTCGTTTCCTGGAACGATGCTGCAGAGATGAAGGACTCGGTTGCCAGAGACGCTTTGGTGATACCCAGCAGATCGCGCGCGTAAGTCGCACCGATTTTGCCATTCGCTTCCAGGTCGCGGTTAGCGATCTTGACGCGTGAGTATTCAACCTGCTCGCCTTCGAGGAACTCAGAGCTGCCTGCGTTTTCGATGGTTGCTTTACGCAGCATCTGACGAACGATAACTTCGATGTGTTTATCGTTAATCTTAACGCCCTGCAGGCGGTATACGTCCTGTACTTCGTTAACAATGTAACGGGTAACAGCATGTACACCACGCAGACGCAGGATGTCGTGCGGCGCTTCTGGACCGTCGGAAACAACGTCACCACGTTCTACACGTTCACCTTCGAACACGTTGAGCTGACGCCACTTAGGAATCATCTCTTCGTACGGCTCGCTGCCATCTACTGGAGTGATAACCAGACGGCGCTTACCTTTGGTCTCTTTACCGAAGGAAATGATACCGCTGATCTCAGCCAGGATTGCCGGCTCTTTCGGACGACGTGCTTCGAACAGGTCCGCAACGCGTGGCAGACCACCGGTGATGTCCTTGGTACCGCCGGATTCCTGAGGAATACGCGCCAGGGTGTCACCAGAGCTGATCTGTACGCCATCTTCCAGCTGTACAATCGCTTTACCCGGCAGGAAGTACTGCGCAGGCATATCGGTACCCGGGATCAGAACGTCATTACCCTGAGCATCAACGATTTTCAGTGCAGGACGCAGATCTTTACCACCGGTAGTACGTTCAGCAGAATCCAGAACCACCAGAGAAGACAGACCGGTCAGCTCGTCGGTCTGACGAGTAATGGTCTGGCCGTCGATCATGTCAGTAAAGCGGATGAAACCACTTACTTCGGTGATAACCGGCATAGTGTGTGGATCCCAGTTTGCAACGGTTTCACCGCCGGCAACCTGCTCGCCATCACCTTTCGCCATAACCGCACCGTAAGGTACTTTATAGCTCTCTTTGGTACGACCGAATTCGTCGATCAGCTTCAGCTCGGTGTTACGAGAGGTCACAACCAGCTTGCCTGCGGAGTTAACAACCGACTTCGCATTGCTGAGCTTGATGCTACCTTTGTTTTTCACCTGAATGCTGGATTCAGCAGCCGCACGAGATGCCGCACCACCGATGTGGAACGTACGCATCGTCAGCTGTGTACCTGGCTCACCGATGGACTGTGCCGCGATAACGCCGATAGCTTCACCTTTGTTGATGATGTGGCCACGCGCCAGGTCACGACCATAGCAGTGCGCACAAACACCAAAGTCGGTGTCACAGGATACAACGGAACGCACTTTCACGGAGTCAACAGAGTTCGCTTCCAGCAGGTCACACCACTGTTCGTGCAGCAGCGTGTTGCGTGGAACCAGAATGTCTGCGGTACCCGGCTTCAGAATGTCTTCCGCGGTTACACGACCCAGTACGCGATCGCGCAGTGGCTCTTTAACATCACCACCCTCGATAACCGGGGTCATGGTGATACCTTCGAGGGTGCCACAATCGTCTTCAGTTACGACCAGATCCTGTGCAACGTCAACCAGACGACGCGTCAGATAACCGGAGTTCGCTGTTTTCAGTGCGGTATCCGCCAGACCTTTACGCGCACCGTGCGTGGAGATGAAGTACTGGAGTACGTTCAGACCTTCACGGAAGTTCGCGGTGATTGGCGTTTCGATGATGGAGCCATCTGGCTTCGCCATCAGACCACGCATACCTGCCAGCTGACGAATCTGTGCTGCAGAACCACGCGCACCGGAGTCGGCCATCATGTAGATGCTGTTGAAGGAAACCTGCTGCTCTTCTACGCCGTCACGGTTAATCACGGTTTCGGTCTGCAGGTTATCCATCATCGCCTTGGATACACGATCGTTCGCCGCAGCCCAGATATCGATAACTTTGTTATAGCGTTCGCCCGCGGTTACCAGACCAGACTGGAACTGCTCCTGGATCTCAGCAACTTCAGCTTCCGCTTCAGAGATGATCTCGTGTTTCTTCTCTGGGATGACCATGTCATCGATACCAACAGATGCACCTGAACGCGCTGCATAAGCAAAGCCGGTGTACATTGTCTGGTCAGCGAAGATAACGGTCGGCTTCAGACCCAGAATGCGGTAACAGGTGTTCAGCATTTTGGAGATCGCTTTCTTACCCAGCGCCTGGTTGACGATGGAGAAAGGCAGACCTTTCGGTACGATCATCCACAGAATGGCACGGCCAACGGTCGTGTCTTTCAGGCTGGTGTGCGCAACGAATTCGCCGTTTGCATCTTTTTCGTATTCAGTGATACGCACTTTAACGCGCGCATGCAGAGAGGCCAGGCCAGCGCGATAAATACGCTCAGCTTCTTTAGGGCCAGTCAGCACCATGCCTTCGCCTTTGGCGTTAACACAGTCACGGGTCATGTAGTACAGACCCAGTACAACGTCCTGAGAAGGAACAATGATTGGCTCACCGTTCGCTGGGGACAGGATGTTGTTGGTAGACATCATCAGCGCACGCGCTTCCAGCTGGGCTTCCAGCGTCAGCGGTACGTGAACAGCCATCTGGTCACCATCGAAGTCGGCGTTATACGCCGCACAAACCAGCGGGTGCAGCTGGATAGCTTTACCTTCGATCAGTACTGGCTCAAATGCCTGGATACCCAGACGGTGCAGGGTTGGTGCACGGTTCAGCAGTACCGGGTGTTCGCGGATCACTTCGTCCAGGATATCCCAAACGACAGCTTCTTCACGCTCAACCATTTTCTTCGCGGCTTTGATGGTGGTGGCCAGGCCACGCAGTTCCAGTTTGCCGTAGATGAATGGTTTGAACAGCTCCAGTGCCATTTTCTTCGGCAGACCGCACTGATGCAGACGCAGGTATGGACCTACGGTGATAACAGAACGACCGGAGTAGTCAACACGCTTACCGAGCAGGTTCTGACGGAAACGACCCTGTTTACCTTTGATCATATCGGCCAAAGATTTCAGAGGACGCTTGTTAGAACCGGTGATCGCACGACCGCGACGACCGTTATCCAGCAGGGCATCTACCGCTTCCTGCAGCATACGTTTTTCGTTGCGTACGATGATGTCCGGCGCAGCCAGATCCAGCAGACGTTTCAGACGGTTGTTACGGTTAATGACGCGACGATACAGATCGTTCAGGTCAGACGTCGCGAAACGACCACCATCCAGTGGAACCAGCGGACGCAGATCTGGCGGCAGAACCGGCAGAACGGTCAGGATCATCCACTCTGGTTTGTTACCAGACTGAACGAACGCTTCCAGCAGTTTGATACGCTTGGTCAGCTTTTTACGCTTGGTTTCGGAGTTGGTTTCGTTCAGCTCTTCACGCAGCTGCTCGCACTCTTGCTCCAGATCCATGCTCTTCAGCAGGGCCTGGATAGCTTCCGCACCCATTTTCGCGTCGAATTCGTCACCGAACTCTTCCAGCGCGTCCAGATACTGCTCTTCAGTCAGGATCTGGTGACGTTCCAGGTTCGTCATACCGCCTTCGATAACCACATAAGATTCGAAGTACAGTACGCGTTCGATATCACGCAGCGGCATATCCAGCAGCAGACCGATACGGGACGGCAGAGATTTCAGGAACCAGATGTGCGCAGTCGGAGACGCCAGCTCGATGTGGCCCATGCGCTCACGACGCACTTTGGTCTGGGTCACTTCAACGCCACACTTCTCACAGATCACACCACGGTGTTTCAGGCGCTTGTACTTACCGCACAGGCACTCGTAGTCTTTTACTGGCCCGAAAATACGCGCACAGAAAAGGCCGTCACGCTCAGGCTTGAACGTACGGTAGTTGATGGTTTCCGGCTTTTTAACTTCACCGAAAGACCATGAACGGATCATGTCTGGCGAAGCCAGAGCAATTTTGATCGCATCAAACTCTTCGGTTTTAGTCTGCGCTTTCAGAAACTTTAATAAATCTTTCACGGATTTGCTCCCGTCGGAGTTAGCACAATCCGGTGCCGGGGGTTAACCCGGCACCAGTGACCTGTTTGAGCGAGAATTACTCGTCTTCCAGTTCGATGTTGATACCCAGCGAACGAATCTCTTTCAACAGTACGTTGAAGGACTCTGGCATGCCCGGTTCCATCTGATGGTTGCCGTCCACGATGTTTTTATACATCTTGGTACGACCGTTCACGTCATCAGACTTAACGGTGAGCATTTCCTGCAGGGTGTATGCCGCGCCGTATGCTTCCAGCGCCCACACTTCCATCTCCCCGAAGCGCTGACCACCGAACTGTGCCTTACCACCCAGCGGCTGCTGAGTAACCAGGCTGTAAGAACCGGTAGAACGAGCGTGCATTTTGTCGTCGACCAGGTGGTTCAGTTTCAGCATGTACATGTAACCTACGGTTACCGGACGCTCAAACTGTTCACCGGTACGGCCGTCAAACAGCGTAATCTGACCAGACGTTGGCAGACCACCCAGTTGCAGCAGCTCTTTAATTTCAGCTTCTTTTGCACCGTCGAAGACCGGCGTTGCAATTGGCATACCTTTGCGCAGGTTCTCTGCCAGACGCAGCACTTCTTCATCGCTGAAGGTGTTCAGGTCGACTTTCTGACGAACGTCGGTACCCAGATCGTAGGCACGCTGGATGAATTCGCGCAGTTTCGCGACTTCCTGCTGCTGTTTCAGCATGGCGTTGATCTTGTCGCCGATACCTTTCGCAGCCATACCCAGGTGGGTTTCCAGAATCTGACCGATGTTCATACGAGACGGTACGCCCAGTGGGTTCAGTACGATATCTACCGGCGTACCGTTAGCATCGTGCGGCATATCTTCGATCGGGTTGATCTTAGAGATAACACCCTTGTTACCGTGACGACCTGCCATCTTATCACCAGGCTGGATCTGACGTTTAACGGCCAGATACACCTTAACAATCTTCAGCACGCCTGGTGCCAGATCGTCGCCCTGAGTGATTTTGCGGCGTTTCGCTTCGAGTTTTTTCTCGAACTCGTGTTTCAGTTCGTCATACTGCTCAGCCAGCTGTTCCAGCTGATTCTGTTTCTCTTCGTCGGTCAGGCCCAGTTCCAGCCAGCGATCGCGTGGCAGTTTGTCGAGCTTCTCAGCTTCAACGCCACCGGCAACCAGCACCGCATAAATACGGCTGAACAGACCTGCTTCGAGGATCTGCAGTTCTTCAGACAGGTCTTTCTTGGCCTGCTTGAGCTGCATCTCTTCGATTTCCAGCGCACGTTTATCTTTCTCAACGCCATCACGGGTGAAGACCTGAACGTCGATAACCGTACCGGAAACACCGTTTGGTACGCGCAGAGAAGAGTCTTTAACGTCAGACGCTTTCTCACCGAAGATGGCACGCAGCAGTTTCTCTTCTGGCGTCAGCTGGGTTTCACCTTTCGGCGTTACCTTACCAACCAGAATGTCACCGCCGGTCACTTCCGCACCGATGTAAACAATACCGGATTCATCCAGTTTGGAGAGCGCTGCTTCACCCACGTTAGGGATATCGGCCGTGATCTCTTCTGGCCCCAGCTTGGTGTCACGGGACACACATGCCAGTTCCTGAATGTGGATGGTGGTGAAACGATCTTCCTGAACCACACGCTCGGAGACGAGGATGGAGTCTTCGAAGTTGTAACCGTTCCACGGCATGAACGCTACGCGCATGTTCTGACCGAGCGCCAGTTCACCGAGGTCGGTGGACGGACCGTCTGCCAGCACGTCGCCGCGCTCAACTGGCTCACCCAGAGATACACAAGGCATCTGGTTGATACAGGTGTTCTGGTTAGAACGGGTGTATTTGGTCAGGTTGTAGATGTCGATACCCGCTTCGCCCGGATACATCTCGTCTTCGTTAACTTTGATAACGATACGGGATGCGTCAACGTACTGAACGGTACCGCCACGCTTAGCAACTGCAGTAACACCGGAGTCAACGGCAACAGCACGTTCCATACCGGTACCAACCAGCGGCTTATCAGCACGCAGAGTTGGAACGGCCTGACGTTGCATGTTCGCACCCATCAATGCACGGTTGGCGTCATCGTGTTCCAGGAACGGGATCAGGGACGCACCGACGGATACCACCTGCTGGGTGGATACGTCCATGTAGTCAACCTGGTCGCGGCTGAACAAGCTGGATTCGCCTTTGCTACGGCAGGTAACCAGATCTTCTACAAAGTGGCCTTCGTCATCCAGGTTGGAGTTCGCCTGAGCGATAACGTAGTTGCCTTCTTCGATAGCAGACAGGTAATGAATTTCGTCGGTTACAACACCGTCGGTCACTTTACGATACGGGGTTTCGAGGAAACCGTATTCGTTTGTCTGTGCGTACACGGACAGGGAGTTGATCAGACCGATGTTTGGACCTTCAGGCGTTTCGATTGGACATACGCGACCATAGTGCGTCGGGTGTACGTCTCGAACTTCGAAGCCTGCACGTTCACGGGTCAGACCGCCTGGGCCGAGTGCAGAGATACGACGTTTGTGCGTAATCTCAGACAGCGGGTTGTTCTGGTCCATGAACTGAGACAGCTGGCTGGAACCGAAGAACTCTTTCACTGCCGCAGAAATCGGCTTGGCGTTGATCATATCCTGAGGCATCAGGGTATCCAGATCGCCCAGAGACAGACGCTCTTTAACCGCACGCTCAACACGTACCAGGCCAACGCGGAACTGGTTTTCCGCCATTTCGCCTACGGAACGGATACGACGGTTGCCGAGGTGGTCGATATCGTCCACTTCGCCTTTACCGTTACGGATATCGATGAGCTTCTTCATCACTTCGATGATGTCGTCTTTGCTCAGGATACCGGAACCTTCGATCTCATCACGCAGCAGAGAACGGTTGAACTTCATACGACCTACCGCGGACAAATCGTAGCGGTCTTCGGAGAAGAACAGGTTCTCGAACAGGCTTTCAGCCGCTTCGCGAGTTGGTGGCTCACCAGGACGCATCATGCGGTAGATTTCAACCAGCGCGCTCAGACGATCGGTCGTTGGGTCGACGCGGATAGTCTCAGAGATATAAGGACCGTGGTCCAGATCGTTGGTGAACAGCGTTTCGATACGTTTGTGGCCAGACTGGCTCAGCTTAGCCAGCAGATCCAGGCTCAGCTCCATGTTAGCCGGGCAGATCAGCTCGCCAGTTGATTCATCAACGTAATCTTTCGCGGCTACTTTTCCTGCAATGTACTCAACCGGAACTTCGATGTGTTTGATATCATCTTTTTCCAGCTGGCGGATGTGGCGCGCGGTGATACGGCGACCTTTTTCCACATACACTTTGCCGTCGGCTTCGATGTCGAACGACGCGGTCTCACCACGCAGACGTTCCGGCACCAGCTCCATCTGCAGCTTGTTGTCGCGGATTTCAAAGATCACTTTCTCAAAGAACAGGTCCAGGATCTGCTCAGTGGTATATTGCAGCGCACGCAGAATGATGGTTGCAGGCAGCTTACGACGACGGTCGATACGGACAAACAGGTTGTCTTTTGGATCGAACTCGAAGTCCAGCCATGAACCACGGTAAGGAATGATACGTGCGTTATACAGTACTTTACCGGAAGAGTGTGTTTTACCTTTATCGCTGTCGAAGAAGACGCCCGGGCTACGATGCAGCTGGGAAACGATAACACGCTCAGTACCGTTGATAACGAAAGTACCGTTGTCTGTCATGAGCGGAATTTCACCCATGTAGACTTCTTGTTCTTTAATGTCTTTTACGGTGCCTTCCGGCGCTTCGCGCTCGTAGATCACCAGACGCAGTTTTACGCGCAGCGGTGCGGAATAGGTCACGCCACGGATCTGACATTCCTGAACGTCAAACACCGGTTCGCCAAGGCGGTAGCTGACGTACTGCAGCTCGGAGTTACCGCTGTAGCTCTGAATCGGGAACACGGAACGGAAGGCGGCTTCCAGACCGTACTGCCCTTCAGGATCTTGCTCGATAAACTTCTGGAACGAGTCAAGCTGGATAGAAAGGAGATATGGAATGTCCAGAACTTGTGGACGTTTACCAAAATCCTTACGAATACGTTTTTTCTCGGTATAGGAGTAAACCATAGGGTTCCTCAGCTCGCTGACAAGTCGACCCATCTGTCCGACGAAGGGACAGTTTGTGCAACACCATTTTGTGGACCGGAAAATTGAATACTTTCCGCAATACCTGTTGCTATCACGCTTAAATCATTTCGTCGCGATTTACACAGAGCGAGCACCCTGTCGCAATATATTAAGTCGTCGATAGAAACATGCATTGTCAGGACAATCAGCAGTCAAACAGTGTGAAATGCTACTGATGCCTTACAGCGCAAAAAGGCTGGTGACTAAAAAGTCACCAGCCATCAGCCTAATTGCTTAGGCTGCAACCAGAAGGGTTGGCTTATTTAACTTCAACTTCAGCGCCAGCTTCTTCCAGAGATTTTTTCAGTGCTTCTGCGTCGTCTTTGCTCACGCCTTCTTTCAGCGCAGCTGGAGCAGATTCTACCAGGTCTTTAGCTTCTTTCAGACCCAGGCCAGTTGCGCCACGTACTGCTTTGATAACAGCAACTTTGTTAGCGCCTGCAGCTTTCAGAATTACGTCGAATTCAGTTTTTTCTTCAGCAGCGTCAGCAGCTGGGCCAGCAGCAACAGCTACAGCGGCAGCAGCAGAAACACCGAATTTTTCTTCCATTGCAGAAATCAGTTCTACAACGTCCATTACGGACATAGCGGCAACTGCTTCAATGATTTGATCTTTAGTGATAGACATTTAAATTGTTCCTGAAAATCAGAATAAGTTTATACGTAAGCAAATGCTTTATAAAGATAACTGCGATTAAGCAGCTTCTTTTGCATCGCGAACAGCAGCCAGAGTGCGAACCAGTTTGCCAGCCGAAGCTTCTTTCATGGTTGCCATCAGGCGTGCAATTGCTTCTTCGTAGGTCGGCAGGGTTGCCAGGCGATCTATTTGCGATGCCGGGATCAACTCACCTTCAAAGGCTGCAGCTTTGACCTCAAATTTTGCATTCGCTTTCGCGAACTCTTTGAACAGACGAGCAGCAGCGCCCGGGTGTTCCATAGAGTATGCAATCAGGGTCGGACCAACAAACGTGTCTTTCAGGCACTCGAAAGGAGTACCTTCAACTACGCGACGCAGCAGGGTGTTACGAACAACACGCATGTATACGCCAGCTTCACGACCTGCTTTACGCAGTTCAGTCATTTTGTCTACAGTAACGCCACGGGAATCCGCAACTACTGCAGACAGCGCGCCTTTGGCTACTTCGCTGACTTCAGCAACAATCGCTTGTTTGTCTTGAAGATTTAAAGCCATTAGCTTTGCTCCTGGATGTTTGCCGGAACTCATGTTCCGGAACTCACTTCACTCTCCCAAACGGAAAGAGCGTCTTAATACGGTGAGCAGAAACAAGCCAGAATATCCAAAAATAATCTTAGCGTTCTGTCACCGTCTACGCAGGGGATTAAGTCTCTTGCGAAACACCTGCGGTCTTCGACGGAGGCCTGGATTAGGCCAGGCTCCAACGAACAATTCTTTTAGCCGCTAACTTTTGTTAGCAAACGTGGGGGTAAGATTGTAGACAAAATCACCGCCCACGTAAAGGCATTAGTTTGCAGCAGCGCTCAGGCCAGCCTGGTCAACTGCAACACCTGCACCCATGGTGGTGGAGATGCTAACTTTCTTGATGTACACGCCTTTCGCCTGAGTTGGTTTTGCTTTTTTCAGCGCAACCAGCAGAGCTTCCAGGTTTTCTTTCAGTTTGTCAGCGTCAAAGTCCACTTTACCGATGGTGGTGTGGATGATGCCGTTTTTGTCGTTACGATAACGAACCTGACCTGCTTTAGCGTTCTTAACCGCTTCAGCAACGTTAGGCGTTACAGTACCCACTTTCGGGTTTGGCATCAGGCCACGTGGACCCAGAACCTGGCCCAGCTGGCCAACAACGCGCATTGCATCTGGAGATGCGATAACAACGTCGAAGTTCATTTCGCCTTTCTTGATCTGGTCAGCCAGATCTTCCATACCTACCAGTTCAGCGCCAGCAGCTTTAGCAGCTTCTGCGTTAGCACCCTGAGTAAATACAGCTACGCGAACGGAACGGCCAGTACCGTGTGGCAGTACAGTTGCACCACGAACGTTCTGATCAGATTTACGAGCATCGATGCCCAGGTTAACAGCAACGTCAACGCTTTCAACGAACTTAGCAGTAGCCAGTTCTTTCAGCAGAGCGATAGCTTCGTTGATGTCGTACTGTTTGGTCGCATCAACTTTGTCACGGATCACGGACATGCGCTTGGTCAGTTTAGCCATTTCTTAGTCCTCCACTACCAGGCCCATGGAACGTGCAGTACCTTCGATGGAGCGAGTCATCGCTTCAATGTCGGCACCAGTCATGTCGGCAGCTTTGGTCTGCGCGATTTCCTGCAGCTGAGCGCGGGAAATTTTACCCACTTTGTCTTTGTTCGGTTTACCGGAACCAGACTTGATACCCGCCGCTTTCTTCAGCAGAACTGCTGCTGGAGGGGTTTTGGTAACGAAAGTGAAAGAACGGTCAGCGTAAACAGTGATTACAACTGGGATTGGCAGACCTTTTTCCAGGGATTCGGTTTTGGCGTTGAACGCTTTACAGAATTCCATGATGTTCACACCCTGCTGACCCAGAGCTGGACCAACTGGTGGACTTGGGTTCGCCATACCAGCTGCAACCTGCAGCTTGACGTAGGCTTGTACTTTCTTAGCCATTCTAAAATCCTCTGATTGGGTAATAGCGCCTCAGGGAGGCTCCCCGTGAATAAAATTCGTTTTACGGGCCGAGACCCATAAAAACAAAAGGCGCGAAATTGTATTCCAATCTCGCGCCTTGTGCAACGATTAAATCGTCGCTTTTTTGATCGCTGCTTAGGCTTTCTCTACCTGAGCAAAGTCCAGTTCTACCGGGGTCGCACGACCGAAGATAGAGACGGAGACTTTCAGGCGGGACTTCTCGTAGTCCACTTCTTCAACCACACCATTAAAGTCAGCAAACGGACCGTCATTAACACGAACCATTTCACCCGGCTCAAACAGCGTTTTCGGACGCGGCTTATCACCCACCTGCTGCAGGCGGTTCATAATCGCATCAACTTCTTTGTCGCTGATTGGCGCCGGACGGTCAGACGTGCCGCCGATAAAGCCCATCACGCGCGGTACGCTGCGCACCAGGTGCCAGCTCGCGTCGTTCATAACCATCTGAACCAGCACGTAACCCGGGAAGAATTTGCGCTCGCTTTTGCGACGCTGGCCGCCACGGATCTCAACCACTTCTTCGGTCGGAACCATAACTTCGCCAAATAACTCTTCCATGTTGTGTAATTTGATATGCTCACGCAGCGACGTTGCTACGCGGCCTTCAAAACCGGAAAACGCCTGAACGACGTACCAGCGCTTTTTAGGGGCTTCAGACATCTCAGAACCTCAGGCCAGTGATAAAGGATACCAGGCGAACCAGAATACCATCCAGTCCCCACAGGATCAGTGACATTACAGCGGTAACCGCCGCTACAATCAGCGTGGTGTGCAATGTTTCCTGGCGAGTCGGCCAAATCACCTTGCGGACTTCGGTACGCGCTTCGCGTGCAAAAGCGACAGTCGCTTTGCCTTTCGTCGTCAACAGCGCGACACCACCCGCTGCAGCAATCAGAATTACCACTGCAAGCGCGCGTAGCGGCAGCATAATGTCACGATAAAGGTAGTTGCCGACAATCGCTACGATCAGCAGAACGGCTACCACTACCCATTTCATCGCTTCCAGGCCGCGCCCGCTCCCTTGAGCTTCGGTATTCGCACTCATAAACCAACCTGTCAGAAGTATTCTACAAACATTTTCACCCCGCGATTGCGAGGCAAACCAAATCGAAATGCTCATTCGCTTTTCGGATTATACGCTCTCTGCAGAGCCTGTCTCAGCAATGATTATGACAAAAATAATCACTGATGAGCCAGGTTCTGATCTGAAAGCGTGCAAAAAGGGCATCAAATGATGCCCTTTTATTGCGCATTGCGTCAAATGTTATCAGCAATTAGCCGAGAACTTTAGCAACCACGCCCGCGCCAACGGTACGGCCACCTTCACGGATTGCGAAACGCAGACCGTCATCCATCGCGATTGGGTGGATCAGAGTCACAACCATCTTGATGTTGTCGCCTGGCATTACCATCTCAACGCCTTCTGGCAGTTCGATGGTACCGGTCACGTCAGTTGTACGGAAGTAGAACTGTGGACGGTAGCCTTTGAAGAACGGAGTATGACGGCCGCCTTCGTCTTTGGACAGGATGTACACTTCAGATTCGAACTTGGTGTGTGGCTTGATTGAGCCTGGCTTCGCCAGAACCTGACCACGTTCGATTTCTTCACGTTTGATACCACGCAGCAGAACACCAACGTTCTCACCAGCACGGCCTTCGTCCAGCAGTTTGCGGAACATTTCAACGCCAGTACAGGTAGACTTCGCAGTCTCTTTGATACCAACGATTTCAACTTCTTCACCAACTTTGATGATACCGCGCTCTACACGACCGGTAACAACGGTACCACGACCGGAGATGGAGAATACGTCTTCGATTGGCAGCAGGAATGGCTTGTCAATCGCACGCTCTGGTTCTGGGATATAAGAATCCAGGTAGCCAGCCAGTTCGATGATTTTCGCTTCCCACTCAGCGTCGCCTTCCAGCGCTTTCAGCGCGGAACCACGAACGATTGGGGTGTCGTCGCCTGGGAAATCGTACTGAGACAGCAGTTCACGAACTTCCATCTCTACCAGTTCCAGCAGCTCTTCGTCATCAACCATGTCACACTTGTTCAGGAACACGATGATGTAAGGAACGCCTACCTGACGACCCAGCAGGATGTGCTCACGAGTCTGAGGCATTGGGCCGTCAGTCGCAGCAACAACCAGGATCGCGCCGTCCATCTGCGCAGCACCGGTGATCATGTTTTTAACATAGTCGGCGTGGCCTGGGCAGTCTACGTGTGCGTAGTGGCGAGTCGGGGTGTCGTATTCAACGTGAGAAGTGTTGATGGTGATACCACGAGCTTTTTCTTCTGGTGCGTTATCGATCTGGTCGAATGCACGAGCAGAACCACCGTAGGTTTTAGCCAGAACGGTAGTGATTGCAGCGGTCAGCGTTGTTTTACCATGGTCAACGTGGCCGATAGTACCGACGTTAACGTGCGGTTTTGTACGTTCAAACTTTTCTTTAGACATCGATTGTCCCTCTAAGACACGGATAAATCGGTGATATCACCACATCAACCAGGCGAAATGCCTGAATTGTTGAATACAGTAAAATTGAAACAGAGAGAAACGGGAAGGAGAAGTGAAGTGGTGCTGATACCCAGAGTCGAACTGGGGACCTCACCCTTACCAAGGGTGCGCTCTACCAACTGAGCCATATCAGCACGTATTGGAGCGGGCAGCGGGAATCGAACCCGCATCATCAGCTTGGAAGGCTGAGGTAATAGCCATTATACGATGCCCGCATCCTGAAACTCGGCTACCCAGTTCTTTCTGTAACAAAAAAAGAGATTTCTCTCTTTTTCAGTTTGAGCTGGCTAATTTTTCCAACCAGCTCCGGCGGCATTTACGCTGCCAGAAAGTGGTGGTGGGGGAAGGATTCGAACCTTCGAAGTCTGTGACGGCAGATTTACAGTCTGCTCCCTTTGGCCGCTCGGGAACCCCACCGGACTTGATGGTGCCGACTACCGGAATCGAACTGGTGACCTACTGATTACAAGTCAGTTGCTCTACCTACTGAGCTAAGTCGGCATCAAGTAGCGCGCATTCTATGGATACCTGCGCGGTCATGCAACTAAAAATTTGCATAAAACGTTCTTTCGCTCACATTTTATGCGAACAGCATACTAAGCGCTGTAAAAGTAGTCATTCGCGGTCAAATAATCAACATGCAAGGGTCGTTTGCACGGGATACACCGTAGCGTGACGGCTTCCGCGTAACGTAGCGCTTTCCATCTTTTTTCTTATTATTCCTGCCATCTGGTGTTAACCTCCTGCCCATTGTCCAAAATTAACTGTGTGATGAGCCACGATCCGGCAGTATTGAGCTGGCTCACTGAAGCATGCTTATGAGCAAAAAAGAGCAAACGTTAATGACGCCTTATCTTCACTTTAACCGCAGCCAGTGGGCTGCCCTGCGTGATTCCGTCCCTATGACGCTGACGGAAGGTGAAATCGCACGGTTAAAAGGGATAAACGAAGATCTGTCCCTGGAAGAGGTGGCAGAAATTTATCTTCCCCTTTCTCGCTTGCTTAACTTCTATATCAGCTCCAACCTGCGCCGTCAGGCGGTACTGGAGCAGTTCCTCGGAACGAACGGTCAGCGCATTCCTTATATCATCAGCATTGCGGGCAGCGTGGCCGTGGGTAAAAGCACCACCGCGCGCGTATTGCAGGCGCTGTTGAGCCGCTGGCCTGAACACCGCAGCGTTGAGTTAATTACCACCGACGGCTTCCTGCACCCGAACGAAGTATTAAAAGAACGCGGGCTAATGAAGAAGAAAGGCTTCCCGCTCTCTTATGATATGCACCGTCTGGTGAAATTTGTCTCTGACCTGAAATCCGGGGTGCCTCACGTCACGGCACCGGTCTATTCACACCTGATCTACGATCGTATTCCGGATGGGGATAAAACGGTGGTCCAGCCGGATATCCTGATCCTGGAAGGGTTAAACGTCCTGCAGAGCGGGATGGATTATCCTCATGACCCACATCATGTGTTCGTTTCAGACTTCGTCGATTTCTCTATATATGTTGATGCGCCGGAAGATCTTCTCCAGAGCTGGTACATCAACCGCTTCCTGAAGTTCCGGGAAGGCGCGTTCACCGATCCTGACTCTTACTTCCATAACTATGCGCAGCTGTCAAAAGAAGAGGCCATTAAGGTGGCGACGGGGCTGTGGAATGAGATCAACTACGTGAACCTGAAAGAGAACATCCTGCCGACGCGCGAACGCGCAAGTCTGATCCTCACCAAGAGCGAGAAGCACGCAGTCGACCAGATTCGCTTGCGGAAATAATTGCGCAGACATAAAAAACCGGCTTAACGCCGGTTTTTTTCTTTATGCATGTGGCTTCTCGCCATTTTCATCCTGATCGACCGCGAAACAGGCGACCAGTTGACCACCATAATCCTTCAGCTGCGGCTGCAGCTGCGTGCAGGGACCAAAGCGGCGACTGCAGCGGGCGTTAAATGCACACCCAGGAGGCGGATTCAGCGGGCTTGGCAACTCACCCGTCAGCTTAATACGCTCACGGCGATCGTCCGGGTTGAGACGCGGCGTCGCAGACAGCAGGGCCTGGGTATACGGGTGACGCGGGTTAGTAAAGATCTGGTCTTTGCTCCCCTTCTCCACGCAGCGCCCCAGGTACATCACCATCACTTCATCCGCAATGTGTTCGACAACCGACAGATCGTGGGAGATGAACACGTAAGAGAGTCCCAGTTCCTGCTGGAGATCCATCATCAGGTTCAGCACCTGCGCACGCACGGAAACGTCGAGCGCGGAGACGGGCTCATCGGCAATCACCACGTCCGGGTCGAGCATCAGGCCGCGGGCGATGGCAATACGCTGACGCTGGCCGCCGGAGAACATATGCGGGTAGCGGTCATAATGCTCGGTTTTCAGGCCGACCTTCGCCATCATCGCCAGCGCTTTTTCGCGGCGCTGCTCTTTGCTCAGATTACTGTTAATGAGCAGCGGCTCTTCCAGAATCTGTCCCACTTTTTTACGCGGGTTCAGAGAACCGTACGGGTTCTGGAACACAATCTGGATTTTCTGACGACGCAACTTCTGCGCCTGAGGATCGTGTTTGAGCAGATCCTGCCCCTGATAATAAAGTTCACCGCCGGTCGGGACTTCAATCATCGTCAACAGACGGCCCAGCGTAGATTTACCACAGCCCGACTCCCCAACCACCGCCAGCGTTTTGCCGCGCTCGAGGGTAAAGGAGACGCCGTCCAGCGCTTTCACCAGGCGCTCAGGGGCAAAAATCCCCTTCTTCACCGGGTAGTGTTTTTTCAGGTCGATGGCCTGCAACAGCGGTTGTTGCGTGGTGGCCTGTTGCGTACTCATAGTGTTGGCCTCCCGGCATCATCGAGTGGGTAGTGGCATTTCGACTGACGGCCGTCAGCAAGCTGGTTCAGCTCTGGCTCCTCCGCCCGGCATTTGTCCGTCGCATACGGACAGCGCGGGTTAAGCAGACAGCCCTGCGGACGGTCATATTTACCCGGCACCACACCCGGCAGTGACGCCAGGCGCGCTTTATCCTGGGCAAACTCCGGCAGCGCACGCAGCAGAGCCTGCGTATAAGGGTGACGCGGTGCGCGGAAGATATCGTGCGAACTTCCGGTCTCGACGACCTGGCCTGCATACATCACGATGATTTTGTGCGCCGCTTCGGCCACCAGCGCCAGGTCATGCGTAATCAGGACCAGCGCCATATTTTCCTGCTGCTGCAACTCCAGCAGCAGTTCGATGATTTGCGCCTGAATGGTCACGTCCAGCGCCGTCGTCGGTTCATCCGCAATCAGCAGTTTTGGCCGACAGGCAATCGCCATCGCGATCATCACGCGCTGGCTCATCCCGCCAGAGAGCTGGTGCGGGTAGACGTCCAGACGCGATGCCGGGTCAGGAATACCCACCTGATTCAGCAGATCGATCGCGCGCTGGCGACGGGTTTTCTTATTACCGCCCTGATGCACCTTTATCGCTTCCATAATCTGGAAGCCGACGGTGTAACACGGGTTAAGGCTGGTCATCGGGTCCTGGAAAATCATCGCCACTTCCGCGCCCACCAGCTGGCGGCGCTGTTTTTCGGAAATGCGCTTCAGATCCTGACCATTGAACTGCAGGTTTTCCGCCATCACGCGGCCGGGATAATCGATAAGCCCCATAATCGCCAGTGAGCTCACCGACTTACCGGAACCGGATTCCCCGACAATACCCACCACTTCGCCCTGATTTACGCTGTAGCTGATGCGGTCCACGGCGCGAAATGGGGTGCCTTCGTCTCCGAAGTGCACCGATAATTTATCTACATTTAATAACGCCATCTCGTGCCTCTTACTGCTTCAGTTTGGGATCAAGCGCATCACGCAGGCCATCACCCATCAGGTTAAATGCCAGCACCGTCAGCAGGATTGCCAGACCCGGGAAGGTGACAACCCACCAGGCGCTTTGTGCGAACTGCAACACGTCGGAGAGCATCGTGCCCCACTCCGGTGTTGGTGGCTGCGCACCCATGCCCAGGAAGCCAAGAGCGGCCATATCAAGAATGGCGTTTGAGAAACCGAGCGACGCCTGAACAATCAGCGGCGCAAGGCAGTTCGGGAAGATATTGACGAACATCTGGCGCATCGCCCCCGCCCCCGCCACGCGAGACGCGGTGACGTAGTCGCGGTTCACTTCCACCAGCACCGCCGCACGGGTTAAACGCACGTAGTGAGGAAGCGCCACGAAGGTCAACGCCAGCGCGGCGTTACCGATAGACGGACCGAAGATCGCCACCAGCACCAGCGCCAGCAGCAGGCTTGGCAGCGCCAGCATGATGTCGACAACACGCATAATGATGTTATCGACGATGCCGCCGAAGTAACCCGCCACCAGACCAAGCACAATCCCCATAATCAGGGACAGCACCACCACCAGGCAGCCAACCAGCAGCGACAGACGCGCACCGTACATCAGACGCGACAGCACATCGCGGCCTACATCATCGGTACCCAGCAGGTGTGCCAGGCTACCGCCATCCTGCCACGCAGGAGGCGCAAGCAGCGCATCGCGGAACTGATCCGCAGGGTTATAAGGTGCGAGGAAGTTCGCAAACACCGCAATCAGGATCATGATTGCGACATACACCAGCCCTACTACCGCACCTTTATTGCGCTTGAAGTAGTGCCAGAACTCCTGCAGCGGTGTCATCGGAACCGGTGCAGCAACCACTTTGTTTTCTGAAACGTGTGACATGATGGCCCCTTACTTCTTATGACGAATACGCGGGTTCACCACGCCGTACAGCAAATCGACCAGCAGGTTGACGAGGATAATCATCGTCGCGACCAGCAGCACCCCGCCCTGCACGACCGGATAGTCACGGCGTTGCAGCGCATCAATCAACCAGCGTCCAAGGCCGGGCCAGGAGAAGATGGTTTCGGTCAGGATAGCCCCTGCCAGCAACGTACCCACCTGAAGACCAATAACGGTCACCACCGGCAGCATGGCGTTACGCAGCGCATGTACGATGATGACGCGCATACGGGTTAACCCTTTGGCGCGTGCGGTACGGATGTAATCTTCGCCCAGCACTTCCAGCATGGAGGAACGGGTCATACGCACAATCACCGCCAGAGGGATGGTGCCCAGCACCATGGCTGGCAGGATCATATGCGCGACGGCATCGATGAAGTTCCCCTCTTCACCCCAGATAGCCGTATCAATCAGCATAAAGCCGGTCAACGGATTGGTGTCGTCGAGGAAAACCATATCGCTGACGCGCCCGGAAACGGGCGTCAGGTTAAGCTGCACCGAAACCAGCATAATCAGCATCATGCCCCACCAGAAGATAGGCATGGAGTAGCCGGTCAGCGCCAGGCCAACAGCGGTGTGGTCGAAAATTGAGCCACGTTTAACGGCAGCCAGTACCCCAACTGGAATACCCACCGCAGTGGCGAAAATCATGGCGCAGACGCCAAGCTCCAGTGTCGCTTTAAAACGCGGCACGAACTCGTCCCACACCGGAAGACGGCTTTTCAGCGAAATCCCTAAGTCACCGTGCAACACGCCCCAGATATAATGGAGGTACTGCTGCCACATCGGCTTATCGAGGCCGAGTTCAGCCAGAAGCTGCGCATGACGTTCAGGGGAGATACCACGCTCGCCCGCCATAATCATTACCGGGTCGCCGGGGATCATATGGACGAAGGCAAAAGTGAGAAGGGTGATACCGATAAACGTCGGGATAACAAGTCCCAGACGTCGGAGGATGAACTGCAACATAACCCGGATTCTCTCTGATGACGCACGACCAGTGGCGTGACGTCTGTATTGCTCACAAATCTTATCCCCTCTCCTTTCAGAGAGGAAATAAAGCACTGCTGCCGGGTGGCGCTACGCTTACCCGGCCTACATACCGTAGGCCAGTGCAAGCGCAACGCCGCCTGGCGTTGCTTTTAATTATTCAACCGATACGTTTTCGAAGTGGTGTTTGCCCAGTGGATCAACCACATAGCCCTTCACTTCTTTACGCACTGGCTCATACACGGTGGAGTGAGCAACAATCAGCGCCGGAGCCTGATCGTGCATAACAACCTGCGCTTGCTTGTACAGCTCAATACGTTTGTTGTGATCGTCGGTCGCACGCGCCGGCTGGATCAGGTCTTCAAACGGCTTGTAGCACCAGCGAGAGTAGTTAGAACCGTCTTTCGCCGCCGCGCAGCTGAACAGGGTAGCGAAGAAGTTGTCCGGATCCCCGTTGTCACCGGTCCAGCCCATCATCACCGCCTGGTGCTCACCCGCTTTGGCGCGCTTCAGGTACTCGCCCCACTCGTAGGTCACGATCTTGGCCTGTACACCAACTTTCGCCCAGTCAGCCTGAACCATTTCCGCCATACGGCGTGCGTTCGGGTTGTACGGACGCTGTACCGGCATCGCCCACAGCTCAACGGTGAAGCCTTTATCCTGGCCCGCTTCTTTCAGCAGCGCTTTCGCTTTCTCAGGATCGTAGCTGTAGTCTTTAACGTCATCGTTATAGCCCCACATAGTTGGTGGGATCAGGTTCTTGGCTGCAACGCCTGCGCCCTGGTAAACGGCTTTGATGATCGCTTCTTTGTTCACCGCGTAGGTCAGCGCCTGACGCACCTTCACGTCATCAAACGGTTTCTTCTCGGTGTTGAAGGAGAGGTAGCCCACGTTCAGGCCCGCCTGTTCCAGCAGGTTAATGTTCTTATCCTGCTTCATGCGCGCGATGTCAGCCGGGTTCGGGTATGGCATCACCTGACATTCGTTTTTCTGCAGTTTTGCATAACGCACGGACGCATCAGGCGTGATGGAGAAGACCAGACGGTCGATCTGCGGCTTGGTGCCCCAGTAGCCCGGGAAGGCTTTATACAGAATACGGGAGTCTTTCTGGTACTGCAGCAGTTGGAACGGGCCGGTACCGATTGGGTTCAGGTCCACTTTCTCAGGCGTGCCGGCTTTCAGCATGTTGTCCGCATACTCTTTAGAGAGAATAGAGGCGAAGTCCATGGCCAGGTCAGCCAGGAATGGCGCTTCCGGACGCGTCAGCACGAACTGCACGGTTTTATCGTCCACTTTTTTCACTTCTGAGATCAGGTCAGGCAGACCCATCCCTTCGAAGTACTCATAGCTGCCACCCGACACTTTGTGGTACGGGTTCTGGGCATTTTTCTGACGGTCGAAGGAGAACACAACGTCGTCGGCGTTAAAGTCACGCGTTGGTTTAAATTCTTTGCTGTCCTGCCACTTCACGCCCTGACGCAGGTGGAAGGTATAGGTCTTACCGTCTTCGCTGACGTCCCACTTCTCAGCCAGACCCGGAATCACTTCGGTGGTGCCGGTTTTGAATTCAACCAGACGGTTATAGATCGGTACAGAGCTTGCGTCGTACGTCGTGCCAGAGGTAAAGAGCTGTGGGTTAAAGCCTTCCGGCGAGCCTTCAGAACAGTAAACCAGGGTTTTTGCCTGTACGCTTGCTGCCACGGTCATAGCCACCAGGCTCAGACCAAGCTTCAGCATCCCTGACTTCTTCAAGGAAATACTCATTATTCTGCTCCAATGTGATGTTTTGCTTTGTTGTGTTACGCCGCCAGACCTTTATTTATTTTTTACCCGGTCCGGTCGGTGGTGCCCGAAGGCAGTAAAGGGATGGAGAATCCTTTCAGAAGAGCGTTTGAGTTGCAGCGCAGATCGTCCCTGAAATGCCCCTCATGCCCTACAATCTGTCAACAGAATGTGAAAACGTCAATACAGGTGACGGGGATTTACGTGGAGTGTGAGAAACCGCAAACAAAGATTAAAAAAACTATGTATGCCAGTTTTCAGCAGGGAAATTTATGCTACTCGCCATCTTGCAGCACAAATATCTTCATATTTCGCAACAATCAGTGATTAACTTTTATTCAGAATGGGTAAATTTTCTTGCAGAATGGTGATTATCTGAGCACTAAATACCGCGAACGTTAAAACGCACAGCGAAAAATGCTGAGGTTATCCATAAGCAACGCGAAAAAAGATCAATCTATATATAAAAAAATACAATGGATTATGTCACAAAATCGTTAACAGGCAGGGAGAAGCCAGGATAAGGGGCGTTTTGGTGACTCTGGCGGGCTAAGGTCATAATGCAAAAAGGGCTAACCTTGCGGTTAGCCCTTTTCAGAATGTGGTCGGCGAGAGAGGATTCGAACCTCCGACCCACTGGTCCCAAACCAGTTGCGCTACCAAGCTGCGCTACTCGCCGAATGCGGAGCGCATCTTACTGCTGAGGTGCGCCCCCGTCAATCCCTTATTTTCAAAAAGCCATTCAACTGGCGATATTCTCGCCAGAGCAGTTACTGCGCGGCTTTTGCGGTGCTATCAGGGAGTTTACACCAGTTGTTGTTTTCGTTAATTCCACCATTTGGTGAGGTATAGCCGAGACAACCCATAATGGTGTCGTACAGTTCAACGTGGCGACGTGGCACCTTCATCTCCGCCTCTTTTTTCAGATGAGCAAACATTGCGGCTTTGTCAGGGTTTTCCAGATACTTATCCGACATCCACATAATCATCGGCACGCGGAACTGCTCCGGCGGTGCCAGCTTGCGCGGTGTACCGTGCAAATGCTCTTTCTCATTGATGGATTCACCGTGATCTGCCGCATAGATAACAATCGCTTTCTTGTCTCGCAGCTGGTCAATCACGCGGCTCAGGAAGGTATCAACATACAGTACCGAGTTATCGTAGGCATTGATCAGTTCCTGCTTGCTGCAGTCTTTATTAATACCGACGCACTCAGGTTGCCACTTTGCAAAGTCGCGCGTGTAACGTTGGTAATAGCTGTAATGTGACCCTTTTGTATGCAGAATGACGAGATGTTTGCCCTGCGGATGATTCTTCAGAGACTCAGACATCTCCTCAAGGAGCAGCATATCGTCGACGTTTTTACCGCGGTTGCGGGGCTCGGCGCCAATCTGCTCACGGTACGCGATGTTATCCGCCAGCGTATTGGTGTAGAACCACATCTCACTTTGCATCGCGAACAGGTCAGAGCTAAATCCAAGCTGCTTCAGCACGGCAAACACGTTTTGCTCTTTCAGCGTGCGTTGTGGGTTATCACTCGCACCGCCTTCACGCACAAACATACAGCGCAATGAGAGCTTCGTCGCGGTATCGCAAGAGTAGCCGCGATAGGCCACCAGGTTCTTTTCCTGAGCCAGTTTTGGTGTGGTATCACGGTCGTAACCGAGAATACCCATATGATCCCAGCGTGTTGTTTCACCGATAACAAACACGACGTAAGTATCATCCAGTCCGTCAGCAGGTGCCTGATAGGTGAATTTTTTTGTCGGGTTAATCAGCGATTTCACATCACTCGATTCGTCCGCCTGTGCCCAGGCATAAAGACCTAATGCCGAGAGCCAGTTAGACGGCAGATACGAGTTAGCCACTACACCGCCATAACTTGGCATATCAACGCCCGTCGCTTTTTCAATTCGTTTTTGCTGTTTTTCCATTAAGCGAATAGGCGCCCATACCAGCAGTCCGGCCAGCAAAACGACAACGATATTGCGTACCCGCTGCCCGCGCGTACGCAACTGGCGTAATAAGGTATAGCGGCAGGTATTACTCCAGATAAAGAAGAGCGGGATCAGGCAGGTTAACACCGTCCAGACGATAAAGCCTTTACCGACCACCTCTTTTGAAAGATCGATATCCGTGGTCATCACCGACGCCACGATACCGTACCCGATGACGACGTTCATGAACGTCATGTAATAGCTTGCGGCGGCAGAGATAATCACCACCAGCGAGGCCAGAATTTGCCAGGTACGTCGGCCAAAAAGTGAGAGCAGGCGTAACAGGAAGAAGGTTGCCAGAACGGAACCAAACACTTCAATCGCGGCAAAAATTCCATTTCTTACGGTGAGGTGTTCAAAATAACCTTCCACTCTTCTGAACAGCACCGCGCCATTCAGAAACAAACCGATATAGACAGCCAGCATCAGACACAATCGTTGCTGGGTAAGAGACCTAATATATTTCATGCAAACAACCCTGGGGGAAGGGGTATAAAGACCCGCCGAATCTCATCGAGAAAGCAGACAGAGTAAGTTGGTGCGAGAGAAACCGTTATCAGAAAGGTCCACAAGCGCGATAAGTAGACCACAGCGGGAAAGAAAAGTGGCAGCAGAGAATGTGATCGATGAAGATTTTTACAAAATAACAAGTCCGAAAGCAATGCAGAGATAAAAAAGAGGCCCTGCGGCCTCTCTTCATTAAATCAGGCATGCGCTTCTTTATAGACTTCACGCTGCGGCTGACGAATCGTCGTGGACAGTGCCAGCGAAATAATCAGCAAAGCAAATATCACGCAGAAGGTCACGTAGAACCCGCCGAACAGCGAGGCAATCAGCGAGCCGCAGATACTGCCGATCCCAAAGCCGAGATAGATAACCCCGTAGTTTTTCGCCAGGTTATTCAGGCCAAAGAACTCGCTTACCAGCGACGGGAAGACGGTAATGGTGCCGCCAAAGTTAAAGGCCACGCAGGCAATTGCTGCAAAGAATGTCGCTTCATTCAGCGGGGCGAACAGTAACGCCGCCATCCCCACCAGAGAGACCACCTGCCCTATCGTAATGACGCGGATACGGGCAATCTTGTCGGACAAGATCCCCAGCACCAGGCGACCAGACAGGTTGGCGATGGAAATAACCGTCACCGCATTCGCCGCGGTTGCCGCATCCAGTTTCACCATTCCCTGGGCGATATCTTTCGCCACGCCAATGACGTACAGACCGCTCATGCAGGCCGTCAGGAACATCACCGCCAGCATCCAGTACTGCGGTTTGCGCATGGACTGCGCCAGCGTAAAGTCGTTCTCCACCACGCCGTTAACGGATTTCACTTCCTGCTGCGGGGCATCTTTCATCAGCGTGGCACCGAACAGAATCATCACCAGCACGATGGCACCCCAGATCATGAAGGTCTTTTCGAGGCCAACGGACGCCAGCAGATGGGCATCAATAAACTTAAAGCCGAGGCTGCCCAGGCCATAAGAACCAATGGCAAAGGCGGAGATTAACCCCTTACGCTCCGGGAACCACTTCACGCAGTTCGACAGCGTCAGCAGATAGCCCGCACCGTCTGCCAGGCCCACCAGGACGCCAGCACTCAGCCACAGCATCATCAGGTTGCTGGAATGCGCCGTCAGGAAGAAGCCCAGACCGAGCAAAATGCCGGACGCCATGGTCACGCGCTTCACGCCAAAACGCTCCTGCAGCTTGCCCGCGACGGAAGACGAGATCGCCAGTCCCAGGCTCAGCAGACCAAAAGAAAACGCCACCTGGCTGACCGGTGCGCCAAGTTTGTCGGAAAGCGCACTGTTAAACAGACTCCAGGTATAGACCGATCCCAGCGCGAACTGGGTGACGATGGTGCCAAAGAGCGTGAGCCAACGCGTACGGTTATAAGTTGATGTGTTCATGGCCGTTGTCCTGCAACAGAAATTAGAAGAATTCGCTGAGGGCAACGATAAACAAAACCCTATCAGTGATGGGGTAAAACGGCATGAAATGCAGGAGAAACGGAATGAAATGCCTGGAATCGGGAATGAATGACCTTGCCGGGGAACAAAGCGACAGCAGGTTAGTACCTGCTATCGCTGTAAAGCCTGTGATTATTGTTTTCGAGATGTTATCGCTACGTTTAAAAAAGTAACAACATTAAAAATTCGCGCTCACCCCCAGGGTATAGAGAAACTCTTCACCGGTCGTGGTGCGTTCCCCCTGAGCCAGCGACGCATACGCCGCCATGTGCGTATTAAAAGGCATATCCGTTCCAACAGTGACATCCATCCAGTTACCGTTTTGAGCAGGGGCCGGCGTTTGCGGCATGCCAAACTGCGATTTCCACTGGTTTTCACCAAACTGCTGGTTATAGCTCACCTGCGCCCAGGGACGAAGATCGCCGTACTGAGTATTTACGCGCCAGCCTAGCGTGCTCACGCTGGCATGCCAGAGCGGATCGGCGAGCGTCTGCGTCGTCGCGCTATCGCCAAACTCATTGATCATCATCGGCGTCGAACCGTCATACCGCCAGGACATCACCGGACCGGTGGTGATCCGCGCTGAAACCGGAAAATTCCATCCCAGGCTCATCGCCGCGTCCGTGGTGGCACCTGAGGGAACAGCCAGGGCAAGCCCAGGCAAATTTTGCGAAGACTGAATACGCTCAGCAAGAATATCTTCATAACGCGGTTGGTGATCCGCGTCCCATGTATAGCGTTCCGCCGTATTATTTTGGGCGTCTGAAACGATATATTCCTGTTGCCAGGCAGACGCTGTATGACAAAACAACAGGCAGGCTGAAATCCCCACCAGGCCAGAAACAGCATGGCGACCACTGATTTTTTTTATCATCATCAACGCGACCCCAGAGAGAGCCGAATTCGGCGATATTTGTCGTTATTCAGGAAGCATTTCTCGGGCATATGGCCCTGTATTAACTATTGTCTTTATACGAGGCACGTCAAGACAGACGGAATGAAAATTTTGCGAAATCAGCATCAGTAAGGGAGATAACGGATGGAACGTTGCGGTTGGGTAAGCCAGGATCAGCTTTATATCGACTATCACGATCGGGAATGGGGCGTGCCGGAGACGGGGGGCAGAAAACTTTTTGAGATGATCTGCCTTGAGGGACAGCAGGCGGGATTGTCATGGATTACGGTACTGAAGAAACGTGAAAACTACCGCAAAGCCTTTCACCAGTTCGACCCCGTCGCCGTCGCCGCCATGACCGATGAAGACGTAGAACGCCTGGTGCAGGATGCTGGCATCATCCGCCATCGCGGTAAGATCCAGGCCATCATCGGCAATGCCCGCGCTTACCTGGCGATGGAGCAAAACGGCGAGCCCTTCTCTGCGTTTGTCTGGTCGTTTGTGAATAACACGCCGCAGCTCACTCAGGCCACCTCGCTGGCGGAGATCCCGGCCTCCACGCTGGAGTCGGACGCGCTCTCTAAGGCCCTCAAAAAGCGCGGCTTTAAGTTTGTCGGCTCCACCATCTGCTACGCCTTTATGCAGGCCTGTGGCCTGGTCAATGACCATGTTACCGGCTGCTTCTGTCATCCGGGGAGGCAACATGATCCGCAAGTGGCAAAGTGACAATGCCGATCCGCTCCTGAGCCTGTGGCTTGAAAGCACCACCGAAGCGCACCCGTTCATCAGCGCAAGCTACTGGAAGGAGAACGAAGCCATGGTGCGGGAGGTCTACCTCCCTGCAGCGGAAACCTGGGTGTGGGAAGAGGACGGTACGCTGCGTGGTTTTATTAGCATTATAAAGTCGCAGTTTGTGGGGGCGCTGTTCGTCAGGCCAACGTATATCGGGCAAGGTATTGGAGGCGCGCTGCTGAACCATGTTCAACAGCGCTTCCCGCATTTAAGCCTGGAGGTCTATCAGAAAAACGTCCGGGCGGTGAATTTCTATCATGCACAGGGCTTTCGCATCGAAGACAGCGCCTGGCAGGACGATACCCAGCACCCGACCTGGATTATGAGCTGGCAGGCGGATCAAACGCCGTTAAGGTAAGCTCAGGCCCCTGGTATTTCTCGACCCAGGCCAGCGCCGTATTCCCTGCACAACCGTTCCCCAGCTTCGAGCTGGGGAGATCTTTGGTCAGCACGTTAACCGCCCCGTTTTTACAGATCCCCCCCTCGGCAGGCTCAAGATCGGGCCATGCGCCCTGGTGAATACAGATCACGCCCGGTTTAATCCCGTCGCTGACCACCGCCCCTGCCAGCACCTGACCACGATGATTCCAGACGCGCACCACATCGCCGTCCGCAATCCCGCGGGCTTTAGCGTCATGGGTATTCAGCGTGATCGGCTCTCGCCCGGCGACCGCATACTGCTCGCGCAGTGAGGAGTAGTTAAGCTGGCTGTGCAGACGATGTGCGGGATGAGCAGATAACACCTGCAGCTGCTCCGGCTGGGCGTTGCCGTGCCACTCGTCTGGCTCCAGCCAGGAAGGGTGTGGCGGGCAATCGGTATAGCCAAAGCTGGCGATGCGCTCGCTGTAGATCACAATCTTGCCGCTCTCGGTTTTCAGCGGATGGTTCTCCGGGTCGCGGCGGAAATCAGCGAAACGGACGAACTGCGCGTTCTGTTCGCTTTCCGGCATTTCGATCAACTGGTTCGCTTCCCAGAACGCAGAAAATGGCGGCAGCGTTACGCCCTGCGCCGCACCGCGCTGCCCGGCGATCTGGTAAAACGTCTCCAGCCATTGCAGATCCGTTTTCCCTTCGGTAAAACGTTCGCGACCGCCCGCTTCCCACCGCTCGCTCAGTTCAGCAAACACGTCAAAATCATCACGTGCTTCATCGCGCGGCGCCACAACGCGCTTCATCGGTACCATATGCTGGTTGCTGTAATCGCCGGTCATGGTGAGATCGTTACGCTCAAACGACGTGGTCGCCGGCAGCACAATATCCGCATGTTTGGCCGAAGCGGTCCAGAAGCACTCGGAAATCACCACCAACTCCGGCTTTTGCCAGGCGCGGATCAGGCGATTGGTATCCTGATGGTGCGTGAAGTTCGCCCCGCCCGCCCACCAGATAAATTTAATATCCGGGAAATGGCGGTCCAGACCGTTGTGCTGATAAAAACCGCCCGGGTTTTCCAGGGCTTCAATGATTCGCGCCACCGGGATTTTATCCACGGCATCCACGCCGCCTGCCACCGAACCTTGCAGAGAAGCCAGCACCGCCGCTTTGCGCGTTGGGTTTCCGCCGTTGGCAAAATGATAGGAGAGACCAAAACCGCCGCCCGGCGTACCGATCTGCCCGAGCATGGCGGCAAGCGTGACCAGCATCCAGTGCTTCTGCTCGCCAAACTGCTGGCGCTGCATCCCCCAGCCGGACATTAACATCGTGGTGTTGTCATGGAATAACGCGGCCAGTTCGCGAATTTTGTCAGCAGAAACACCACAAATTCCTGCCGCCCATTCTGCGGTTTTAGCCACCCCGTCGGATTGCCCCGTGAGATAGTCGGCAAATTGGTCAAAGCCGGAGGTGCAGCGGGTGAGGAAGTCACTGTCGTGCCAGTCGTTCTCCACCAGCGTATGGGCGATACCCAGCATCATTGCCACGTCGGTGCCCATATGCGGCGCAATCCACTCGGCGCTGTCGCCGAAGAAATCCATGGTTTCAGAGCGCATCGGGTCAATGCAGATGATGCGCTTGCCGCTTTTGCGCAGCGCGTCGAAATATCCAATGCCCTGCTCGTCACTGGCATTCCAGGCAATTTTCAACGTGTTAAGCGGGTTGGCACTCCAGAGCACCACCACATCGGTATGCGCCAGCACCAGCGGCCAACTGGTCTGCTGCTGGTAAACTTCGTTGCCGCCGACCACGTACGGCATGATCGCCTGCGCAGCGCCAGTGGAATAATCTCCCAGATGTCCGGTATAACCGCCCGCCAGGCTCATGTAACGCTGCAGCAGCGTCGACGCCTTATGCAGCACGCCGTTCGAACGCCAGCCGTAAGATCCGGCAAAAATGGACGATGGGCCGTAACGTTCGCGGATGCGCTTATGCTGGGCGTGGATCAACGCCAGCGCGTCATCCCAGCTCACGCGAACAAACTCATCCTGGCCGCGAATACCCTGCGGCTTGTCCGGCGAAGCCAGAAAACCTTTACGCACCATCGGCCAGCGCGCGCGCGTTTTGCTATGCACCTGATCGCGAACGACGGTCTGTAAAGAGTTGGGATGTTGTGTTGGCAGTGCCCCGCGGGACGACAAAACATTTTCGCCATCGGTTTCGACCAGCATCGGCCCCCAGTGGGCGGCGGTCAGAATGGTTTTCGTTGAGGTGCTCAAGCGTGCGCTCCTGGTTGCGTGCAGGTTTTACGGCCTTCTTGCTGAGGCCGTTTATGGTTTGTCACAAATTTCAGAGTTATACCCGGAATTTTCTCCGTATCTGGACGTCATAATCAACTGCCACGCACGCCGTGGCAAAGAATAAAAAGGATTAAGGAAAGAAGATGAAAAAACGCGTACTCGTTATTGCCGCTCTGGTGAGCGGTGCACTGGCTGTTTCTGGCTGCACAACCAACCCTTATACCGGTGAGCGCGAAGCGGGTAAATCCGGCATCGGCGCAGGTATCGGCTCGCTGGTCGGCGCAGGCGTTGGAGCACTCTCCTCCTCCAAAAAAGACCGCGGTAAAGGCGCGCTGATTGGCGCAGCGGCGGGGGCAGCACTGGGCGGCGGCGTCGGTTATTACATGGATGTGCAGGAAGCAAAACTGCGTGACAAAATGAAGGGAACCGGCGTAAGCGTGACGCGCAGCGGCGATAACATCATTCTGAACATGCCGAACAACGTGACCTTTGATAGCAGCAGCGCAACGCTGAAACCAGCGGGTGCGAACACGCTGACCGGCGTGGCGATGGTGCTGAAAGAGTACAACAAGACCGCCGTGAACGTGATTGGCTACACCGACAGCACCGGCAGCCAGGATCTGAACATGCGTCTGTCACAGCAGCGCGCGGATTCCGTTGCCAGCTCGCTGATCGCCCAGGGTGTGGAAGCGAACCGCATCCGCACCAGCGGCATGGGCCCTGCCAACCCTATCGCCAGCAACAGCACGGCGGAAGGTAAAGCGCAGAACCGTCGCGTAGAGATTACGTTGAGTCCAATTCAGTAATCGCATTTCTCCCTCTCCCGTGGGAGAGGGTTGGGGTGAGGGCACCAGCCCGCACCCCAGGTAAGCGCAGCGCCACCGGGCAAATTACTTGATTCGTCCGATTTTCCCGTTAAGGTATTCTCACTAAATTCAGGGAAATCAGTGATGAGCAAACCAGCCCGGGCCACCATCAGCGACGTGGCGAAAGCCGCCAGAACCGGTAAAACTAGCATTTCGCGCTACCTTAACGGCGAGAAACATCTATTGTCCGATGCATTGCTGGCGCGTATTGAACAGGCTATTGCCGATCTCGACTACCGCCCCAGCCTGATGGCCCGCGGGCTCAAACGTGGCCGCACCCGCCTTATCGGACTTATCATCGCGGATATCACTAACCCCTACTCTGTAAACGTGCTGAGCGGTATCGAAGCCGCCTGCCGCGAAAAAGGTTTTACGCCTCTGGTCTGTAATACCAACAACGAGGTCGACCAGGAGTTGCACTATCTCGATCTGCTGCGCAGCTACCAGGTGGAAGGGATTGTGGTCAACGCGGTGGGCATGCGTGAAGAGGGGCTGAACCGTCTGCAGCAATCCTCCCTGCCCATGGTCCTCATCGACCGTAAAATCCCGGAATTCGCCTGCGATGTGGTCGGGCTGGATAACACCCAGGCTGCCACGACCGCGACCGAGCATCTGATTGAACAAGGTTTCGAGGCGATTCTCTTTCTGAGCGAACCGCTGGGCATGGTAAATACCCGACGCGATCGGCTGGCTGCATTTCGTGCCACGCTGGCGCGTTATCCTGGCGTGATCGCCGAAAATGCCGAAACGCCGCTTCACGAAGCCGATCAGCTCGACAATACCCTACGCCAGTTCCACACGCGCCATCGCGGGATGCGCAAAGCCGTTATCTCCGCCAACGGGGCACTAACCCTGCAGGTTGCCCGCTCACTCAAGCGTATTGGCCTGCACTGGGGCAGCGATATCGGTCTGCTGGGGTTTGATGAACTGGAGTGGGCGGAGCTGGCTGGCGTCGGCATTACCACCCTCAAACAGCCCACCTGGCAGATTGGCTATGCTGCTGTAGAACAAGTGGTTCGTCGTATTGAAGGCACCAGTGAGGCCGTACGCGAGCAGGTCTTCTCCGGCGAGCTGATCGTCCGCGGCTCCACCGCACGTTAATTTCCCCTTGTGATAGCGATCATAAATTCGACATCCTGAGCTTTTCTTTGGAACCGGTTCCATCTAGCGTAATAGTACTGATATGTTGCGATGGAGTCCGAAGATGGGCAGGAAAATCATGGTGGTCACCGCCGCGTATGGCGCGGAGCAGGTGCGACAGGCGGGCGGTCAGCGGGCGATGCTTCCCGTTATTGCGGGTGCAGGCGCCGACGGCGTGGAGATCCGCCGCGAGCTGTTCAATAGCGAAGAGTTACTGGCGCTGCCTGCGCTCGGTGAGTCCATTGAGCTTCTGGGCCTGCTGGCGTGTTACTCAGCACCTGCCGCCCTGTTTATGCCCGATGGCACCCTCAACCCGGACCTGCCGCGGTATCTCTCAGAAGCCAGCACCCTGAACGCGCTGTGGCTGAAGGTTTCCCTGGGCCATTTTAGCGACACGCAGCCTCTCGATGCCTTACGTACTCTGCTCAATACCAGCGGTATCGCGCTGGTTGTGGAAAACGATCAGACCGACTGCGGCCAGCTTGCACCGATGCAACGCTTTCAGGCCGCCTGTCGCGAAAGGGCGCTTCCCGTCACGCTGACTTTTGACATGGGCAACTGGCTGTGGGTCGGTGACTCCCCGGAAGAGGCCGCGCGTCATCTGGCGCCTGCCGTGAGCTATATCCACGTTAAAGCCGCCGTTCCGCATAAAGATAACTTCCGCGCCGTCGCGCCGGATAGTGCCGATTCCCGCTGGCTGGATCTGCTTGGCCAGCTGCCTGCCGATGCCCCGCGCGGTATCGAGTTCCCGCTGGAAGGGGCGGATTTAACCGCCGTTACCCGCCATTACGTCAACCTGCTGCGCGAGGAGTAAATCATGCACAAGACGCTGGATGTCATCACGATTGGCGAAGCCATGGCAATGTTTGTCGCCACCGAAACGGGCGAGCTGAGCGCGGTAGAGCACTTTATCAAACGCGTGGCGGGCGCAGAGCTGAACGTCGCAACCGGCCTGGCGCGTCTGGGCCTGAACGTCGGCTGGGTCAGCCGCGTGGGCGATGACAGCTTTGGCCACTTCGTTATCGATTCGCTGAAAAAAGAGGGGATTGATGCCGCAGGCGTCACGCTCGACGGACGCTTCCCCACCGGCTTTCAGCTTAAGTCTAAAGTTGAAAATGGAACCGATCCCATTGTGGAGTATTTCCGTAAAGGGTCGGCCGCCAGCCATCTCTCCGTAGAAGATTACCACGCCGATTATTTTGCCTCCGCGCGCCATTTGCACCTGAGCGGCGTGGCGGCGGCACTCTCTGCCAGCTCGTATTCGCTGCTGGATCATGCGGCAACGACCATGAAGTCGCTGGGCAAAACGATCTCTTTCGATCCAAATTTGCGCCCGGTGCTGTGGAAAAGCGAAGCGGAAATGATCGAGAAGCTTAACCGGCTGGCATTCAGGGCGGACTGGGTTCTGCCGGGCCTGAAAGAAGGGATGATCCTGACCGGCAAAAATACACTGGAAGGCATTGCTGACTTCTACCTGAATAAAGGGGTAAAAGCGGTGGTGCTGAAAACCGGCGCCGATGGCGCATGGTTTAAAACAGCCGAAGGCGAGCAAGGCGCGGTCGCGGCGGTGAAGGTCGAGAATGTCGTCGACACCGTCGGCGCGGGCGATGGCTTTGCCGTGGGCGTCATTAGCGCGCTGCTGGAAGGCAAACCGCTGCAGCAGGCGGTTGCACGAGGCAACAAGATTGGCTCACTGGCCATTCAGGTGCAGGGCGACAGCGAAGGATTACCGACACGAGCACAGCTCGGCATGTAAATTCCCTCTCCCCGTGGGAGACGGCCAGGGTCAGGGCCACAGGCCGCACCCAATAATTAAACCACCGTGTACCCTACAGACAACGGCGGTAACAACCTCAACAACAGAGGCAAGCCTATGAACAGTTCGACCAATGCAGTAAAACGCTGGTGGTACATCATGCCAATCGTGTTTATCACGTACAGCCTGGCGTACCTTGATCGTGCCAACTTCAGTTTCGCATCCGCGGCTGGGATCACCGAAGACCTCGGGATCACTAAGGGCGTCTCATCCCTGTTGGGCGCCCTCTTCTTCCTGGGGTATTTCTTCTTCCAGATCCCCGGTGCTATTTACGCCGAACGCCGCAGCGTGCGTAAGCTGATCTTCATCTGTCTGATCCTGTGGGGCGCCTGTGCGTCACTTACCGGCGTGGTGAACAATATTCCTGCCCTGGCCGCCATTCGCTTTATCCTTGGCGTCGTTGAGGCGGCGGTCATGCCCGCGATGCTGATTTACATCAGCAACTGGTTTACCAAATCTGAACGCTCACGCGCGAATACTTTCCTGATCCTCGGTAACCCGGTCACCGTACTGTGGATGTCGGTGGTCTCCGGCTACCTGATCCAGTCCTTCGGCTGGCGCGAGATGTTCATCATCGAAGGGGTTCCGGCAGTGATTTGGGCCTTCTGCTGGTGGGTGCTGGTGAAAGATAAACCTGCCCAGGCGAAATGGCTTTCCGAAGATGAAAAAGCGGCGCTCCAGGCGCAGCTGGATAAAGAGCAGCAGGGTCTGAAGGCGGTACGTAACTACGGTGAAGCCTTCCGCTCCCGTAACGTGATCCTGCTCTGCGCGCAGTATTTTACCTGGAGTATCGGCGTGTACGGTTTTGTGCTGTGGCTGCCGTCGATCATCCGCAGCGGCGGTGAGAATCTCGGCATGGTTGAAGTGGGCTGGCTCTCGTCCGTACCGTATCTGGCTGCGACCATCGCCATGATCGTCGCCTCCTGGGCGTCGGATAAGCTACAAAACCGTAAGGTGTTCGTCTGGCCGCTGCTGCTGATTGCTGCTTTTGCCTTCATCGGCTCCTGGGCCGTGGGCGCGAATCACTTCTGGGCCTCTTATACCCTGTTGGTCATTGCCGGTGCCGCCATGTACGCCCCGTACGGTCCATTCTTTGCCATCATCCCGGAGATGCTGCCGCGTAACGTGGCGGGCGGTGCCATGGCATTAATTAACAGCATGGGCGCGCTGGGTTCGTTCTGCGGCTCCTGGTTTGTTGGTTACCTGAACGGAGCCACCGGCAGCCCATCCGCATCGTACATCTTTATGGGGGTGGCGCTTTTTGCCTCCGTGTGGCTTACTCTGATTGTTAAGCCTGCTAATAATCAACAGCACCCCGTCGGCGCACGCCACGCCTGAATCCTTAAAAATCAACGGAGATTAGCATGAAGCCGTCCGTCATTTTGTATAAAGCACTGCCGGAAGATCTGCAGAAACGCCTGGAAGAGCACTTCACCGTCACGCAGGTGAAAAACCTGAGTCCGGAGACCGTGGCACAGCATGCCGATGCGTTCGCCAGCGCCGAAGGCCTGCTGGGTTCAAGCGAGAAAGTGGACATCGCCCTGCTGGAGAAAATGCCGAAGCTTCGTGCTACTTCAACTGTTTCAGTAGGTTATGACAACTTCGACGTGGATGCCCTGAGCGCCCGCAAAATCCTGCTGATGCACACGCCGCATGCCCTGACGGAAACCGTGGCCGACACGCTGATGGCGCTGGTGCTCAGCACCGCCCGTCGCGTGGTTGAAGTGGCCGAGCGCGTTAAAGCAGGCGAATGGACAAAAAGCATTGGCCCGGACTGGTTCGGCGTGGATGTTCACGGAAAAACGCTGGGCATCGTGGGTATGGGGCGTATCGGGCTGGCGCTGGCACAGCGCGCGCATTTTGGTTTCAACATGCCGATACTGTACAACGCGCGCCGTCACCACGATGAAGCGGAAGAACGTTTTAACGCGCGTTACTGTGAGCTGGATACGCTGTTGCAGGAAGCCGATTTTGTCTGCCTGATCCTGCCGTTGACGGATGAAACATGTCACCTGATTGGCAAATCCGCATTTGAAAAAATGAAAAAATCCGCCATTTTTATCAACGCGGGTCGTGGCCCGGTGGTGGATGAGCAGGCGCTCATTGAAGCCCTGCAAAATGGCGAGATCCACGCCGCCGGTCTGGACGTGTTTGAGCAGGAGCCACTGCCGGTGGATTCTCCACTGCTGAAAATGCCAAACGTCGTCGCCCTGCCCCACATCGGCTCTGCCACGCACGAGACACGCTACAACATGGCGGCTACCGCAGTGGACAACCTGATTGCCGCGCTGAGTGGAAAAGTGGATAAAAACTGCGTTAACCCGCAGATCCAACAGTAGAAACGAAAAAACCCGCCAGAAGGCGGGTTTTTGAATTTTGTGCTACTGGGTTGGAAGCTTACAGGCTTACAACGTTACCAGCTGCTGGGCCTTTAGCGCCGCTTTCGATGGTGAAGGACACTTTCTGACCTTCGTCAAGAGATTTGTAGCCATCGTTCTGGATAGCAGAGAAGTGTACGAACACGTCTTTTGAGCCATCGTCAGGAGTGATGAAGCCGAAACCTTTATCAGCGTTGAACCATTTTACCAGACCAGTCATTTTAGCAGACATAGAATTACCTTAATTAACAAATATATTGTGCCTTCCGGCTTGATGGATTGCGTTACAGATTTTTAAGCGATGAAGGAAGGGTCACAACGAAGGGTATCTATGGATAACAATCTGGACTGCTTTACTAAACTGCTTTAGGTCTGTGTAACAAACCGACGGGAATAGTTATACCGATGTGGTAGAGGAATGACAAGCGTTATTTTCGCAATGCATAAAAAAACCCCGCCTGACGCGGGGTTTTTTCGGTTTATTCTGTGGCCGTGACGGCGGCACTCCAGGCCTGGCTAAAGGCCTGATGCTGGGAGGCCAGTGGCCCAATCAGCGTATTGTACTGACTTGCCTGCTGCGAAGTCGGGAACTGGATGCCGTTGGCAACAAAGCTCACCTGAGTGTCCTGCTGGGCGATAAAGTCACCCACCTGAACCAGCTGCTGCGTGAAAATTTGCGCGGCCGGAATCAGCGGTTGCAGTGCTTCAGACGGTTTGGTCACCACTTTCTCATACACTTTGTCAAAGACCGGTTTGAGATCGTCACCCTGCTTCAGCGCAGAACGTGACGCATCAGCCTGCATTTTCGCATTCTGTAGCTGCTGGCTCAGCACGCCGAGCGCACCGTTGGACTGGCGCAGCGGTTCACGCTGAGTCACATAATCCTGTGGAACGCGGATGGCGTTTACGCTATCCACGACCGGGCGGATACCGGAATCCATCGCCTGGCTCACCTGCTGTGAATACCCATAAAGAATGGCGTAATCGGACACAAAGGGACCAAACTGTTTTTTCTGATCCGCAGTCAGCGTCGGTAACCGCTCGCCGCTGCGCATCACTGTATTCTGCAGAAAATCGATAAACGCTTTGCGCTGATCGCCTTCTTTATCAAAACACCCACTCAGGCTAACAACCATCAACAACGCCGCAATAGGCGCAAACCAGCGAGAGCAGGACTTTCCTGTCGCCATTTTATTACTCCTTTCACCCAAAAAAGCGCACACCGGCACACGCGTGCCCGACGGCTTACAAGGATAGTCCAGGTCAGCCTTGCAAGATACTCTTTTCATGTAAAACGCCTATTGCCGATTTATTTCTTATCATTTACAAAAAAATACCTGACGGGCCCTCCTTATGGTTAATCAGGTAATTAGCATAACTATCCATATAGCTGAATCGGATAAAGCGATCGTTACCGCACGATTAATCACACCCGTGACGATCCTGGGTTTGTATTAGGGACTATTCTTAATTGGCTCTCTGATGTTCTTGATCACGATGTGAGATTTAAGAGGAGTTCTCAATGGAATATAAAGATCCTGAGTTTGAGCTGCTGAGCAGTCTGGAACAGATCATTTTTAAAGATGTACCGCAGACGATTACCCTGCAACAAAAAGCCAATCCCTTTACAGAATATGAGCAATTGCGCAAAGGGACAGGTCTGAAGACAGAAGAATTCGCCAGAGCGATGGGTGTCAGCGTAGCGATGGTGCTGGAGTGGGAGTCAAAACGTGAGAGACCCACGCCAACCGAGTTAAAGCTGATGCGCCTGATTCAGGCCAACCCTGCACTCAGCAAACAGATAGCGTAGTGACGTTTGAACGCCCCCGCCTTCGCGGGGGCTTGTGTTTAAAGACTTTCGCAACGCCAGCCCTCCTCTTCCCAGATCATCTCGTGCGACAACGTTAACCCTTTTAAAAAAGCGTCATCGTGTGACACCACCAGCAGTGCTCCCGGAAAACCGGCCAATGCCGCTTCAATGGCCTGAACCGAGGCCAGATCCAGATGGTTGGTCGGTTCATCCAGCAACAGGAGCTGCGTGGCCTCAGCACGCCATAATACGCAGGCCAGTGCCGCCTTAAGACGCTCACCGCCGCTCAGTTCCGCCAGCGGGAGCGCGACTTTATCGGCCCCCAACTGGAGCTGCGCTAAACGGGTTCGTAATACCCCCTCTTCAAGGGGCGTATTGCCCAGGTTGAGGTGGGTCATGACCGACTGCGAGAGATCGAGCCGGGACAGATGTTGATCGAGATAAGCGCAGCTGACGGAAACGTTGCAGGTCCCTGAACGCGGGCTGATTTCACCGAGAATCGCTTTTAACAGCGTCGACTTCCCGCAGCCGTTTGGTCCTTTTAACGCCACGCGCATCGGACCATCCATCCGCCAGTTGAGTGGGGGAACTAGCACATGCGGCAGCACCAGATTTTCCATCACCAGCACCTGTTTTCCTTCCGGGATCTGACTCCCCGGCAGGGTAAACATCACCGGGTTATCGTCTTCAACCCGCTCACGCGCCTTGTTTACGGCAGCGTTCAGGGCATCATTTTGCTCGTTATGCTGCTTTTTCCAGCTGCCAATACGTTCCTTTGCCGCGCCTTTATATTTGACGCGTTCGAACGATGCGATATTGAGGGTATCGACGGTGCGCAATGTTTTTGCCGACCGCCGCTGGCTGTCGTCATGCTCTTTCTGCATGCGCGCGCGGGTACGTTTGCGCGCCGTCGCCGCGTGCTCCAGCGCCGCGCGGGCAGCCTGTTGCTCAGCATCGCGCTGGGTTTGATAATCCGCATAATTCCCGCCATAGCTGCGAAGACCAGCGCCACTCAGTTCAAGAATGCGCGGCACCTGCGCCAGCAGCTCACGGTCATGGGAGGCCACCAGTACACCGCCCTGATAACGGGCAAGCTGGTCGTAGAACCATGTCCGGCCTTGCCGGTCCAGGTGGTTAGTGGGTTCGTCCAGCAGCAGATAATCCGCTTGCGCCGTAAACGCCCCGCACAGCAACGCGCGGACACGCTCGCCACCGCTGAGTTCAGCGGCTGGCTTATCCGGATCAAACGGCGACAGTGTCGCCCGGGCAAACGCCTCGCTCAGGCGTTCTGCTAAATCCCAGAAGCCATCAAGCGTTTCCAGATCGTCAGGCTGATACTCTCCGCTGTCGACACGCGCTCGCGCCGCGAAGATTGCCTCGTACCCGAGCAGTTCAGCCAGCGTCGTGTGTGGCAAAATATCCTGCTGCTGCGCCACATAAACCTTTGTTCCGGTTCGTTCGATATGCCCGTTTGCGGGTTCATCAAGTCCCGCCAGCAGGCGCAGCAGACGTGTTTTCCCGCTGCCGTTGCGGCCCACCAGCGCGCACAGAGACGGTTCCAGAGAAAGATTCAGCGGACCAAAAAGGGTATCCCCCGTCGCAAATTGACAGGTGACCTGATGCAAAATAAAAGAAGGGGACTGCGCAAAATGAGCCATAAGCACTCCTGAATGAAATCAAAACATCCCCTGCCGACGCGGTGGCGTTTAGCAAGGATCGAAATTCATCAGTCGTGTTTGTTCATTTTTGGGGGGCACTCCAGCGCGAGAAATTTAACGAGGGTAAGGATAACGGTAATGTGTTGAAGGTTTCAAGGTTAAATTTTGGGCGACTTATACTCCCTCAGCCCTTTGGGAAGGACTACTTTGCCGATACCCTGAAGGCGCCGCGCTTATCCGGCCTACAAAAGCCCCATAAAAAAACCCGCCGAAGCGGGTTATCAAACTGCTGGCAAAGTGCATTTTGTCAGTTTCGCCCGGCGGCGCTACGCTTGCACGGGCCTACAATGAAACGTGCAACCCGTTACACAATGTAGGCCGGGTAAGCGTAGCGCCACCCGGCAAGAAAGACGGCTCACATGTTTATGACAGCGTGCACATTACTGCAGCAGCGAAATATCCGCCACGCGCAGGAACAGCTCGCGCAGTTTTTCGAGCATAGAGAGACGGTTGATACGCAGGTCTTTATCTTCTACGTTCACCATCACTTTCTCGAAGAAGGCGTCGATCACGTCACGCAGTTCCGCCAGCTCCACCAGCGCTTCCTGGTAGCGGCCTTCCGCGAAGTACGGTTCGAGCTTGTCGCGCAGCACCACAACCTGCATCGCCAGAGCAATCTCTTCCGGCTCTTTCAGGGTTGCGGCGTTCACGCGTTCGTTCAGCGTTTCGTCGGATTTCGCCAGAATGTTGGAGACACGCTTGTTAGCCGCAGCCAGCGCAGATGACGCTTCCAGCGTACGGAAGTGGGAAACCGCCTTCATACGCGCATCGAAATCAGCCGGACGGGTCGGACGACGCGCCAGCACCGCCTGAATGGTGTCAACGGTGTAACCTTCGTCCTGATACCAGGCGCGGAAACGACCGAGCATAAAGTCGATAACGTCGTCCACCACGTTCGCGTTGGTCAGCTTGTCGCCGTACAGACGCACCGCTTCTTCGGTCAGTGTCTGCAGATCCAGGTTCAGGTTCTTCTCAACGATGATGCGCAGCACGCCCAGCGCAGCACGACGCAGCGCAAACGGGTCTTTGTCCCCTTTTGGATGCTGGCCGATACCGAAGATACCCGCCAGGGTGTCCATCTTGTCGGCAATCGCCACGGCGCAGGCGACCGGGTTGGACGGCAGTTCGTCACCCGCAAAGCGCGGCTGATACTGCTCGTTCAGTGCCACAGCCACGTCTTCCGCTTCGCCATCGTGACGCGCGTAGTGCATGCCCATCACGCCCTGGGTGTCGGTAAATTCGAACACCATGTTGGTCATCAGGTCGCACTTGGAGAGCAGGCCCGCACGGGTCGCATGGTTGACGTCGGCACCAATTTCGCGGGCGATCCAGCCGGACAGCTCCGCAATGCGGTCGGTCTTGTCGCGCAGCGTACCCAGCTGCTGCTGGAACAGCACGGTCTGCAGACGCGGCAGGTTATCTTCCAGACGCTTTTTACGGTCGGTATTGAAGAAGAACTCGGCATCCGCCAGACGCGGACGAACGACCTTCTCGTTACCGGAGATAATCTGGATCGGATCTTTCGATTCGATGTTGGCGACAAAGATGAAGTTTGGCAGCAGCTTGCCGTCGTTGGCATAGACCGGGAAGTACTTCTGGTCACCCTTCATGGTGTACACCAGCGCTTCTGCCGGAACGGCCAGGAATTTCTCTTCGAACTTCGCGGTCAGCACCACCGGCCATTCAACCAGAGAGGTCACTTCTTCCAGCAGGCTGTCGCTCAGATCGGCATTACCGCCAATCTTGCGCGCCGCCTCTTCCGCGTCCGCTTTGATTTTGGCTTTACGCTGTTCGTAGTCAGCAATGACCTTGCCGCGCTCCAACAGGATTTGCGGATACTGGTCGGCATTGTCGATGGTGAACTCCGGCTCACCCATAAAGCGGTGGCCACGGATCACGCGATCGGACGCCACGCCCAGAATGGTGGCAGGAATAACGGTGTCGCCCAGCAGCAGGGTCACGGTATGGACCGGACGCACGAAGTGGACGTCAGACGCGCCCCAGCGCATCAGCTTAGGAATCGGCAATTTCGCCAGCGACGTGGCAATCATGTCCGGCAGCAGCGCTTCTGCGCTCTCGCCTTTCACATGCGCACGATACAGCAGCCACTCGCCTTTGTCGGTGGTCAGACGCTCGGCCTGGTCAACGGTGATGCCGCAACCGCGCGCCCAGCCTTCAGCCGCTTTGCTCGGCTTGCCTTCCGCGTCGAACGCCTGGGCAATAGCCGGGCCACGTTTTTCGACTTCACGATCCGGCTGAGACGCCGCCAGATTTGCCACTTTCAGCGCCAGACGACGCGGCGCAGCAAACCACTCAATTTTACCGTGCGCCAGGCCAGCGTTATCCAGCTCAGCAGTCACGTTCGCAGCAAAAGATTCAGCCAGGCTGCGCAGGGCTTTTGGTGGCAGCTCTTCGGTGCCGATTTCCACCAGGAAAGTTTTCTCAGACATGGCCGCCTCTTATTTGTTTCGGTTGCACATCGGGAAGCCAAGGGCTTCACGGGACGCGTAGTAAGCTTCAGCAACGGCTTTGGTCAGGGTACGAATACGCAGAATGTAGCGCTGACGTTCAGTCACGGAGATGGCTTTGCGGGCGTCCAGCAGGTTGAAGCTGTGGGCGGCCTTCAGAATACGCTCGTAAGCAGGCAGCGGCAGCGGAGTCTCCAGCGCCAGCAGCTGCTGCGCTTCTTTCTCGTACTGCTCGAAGCAGGTGAACAGGAAGTCCACGTCCGCGTATTCGAAGTTATAGGTGGATTGCTCCACTTCGTTCTGATGGAACACGTCGCCGTAGGTGGTTTTACCCAGCGGGCCGTCGCTCCAGACCAGGTCGTAAACGCTGTCTACGCCCTGAATGTACATCGCCAGACGTTCCAGACCGTAGGTGATTTCACCCGTGATCGGCTTACATTCCAGACCGCCAACCTGCTGGAAGTAAGTGAACTGGGTCACTTCCATGCCGTTCAGCCACACTTCCCAACCCAGACCCCAGGCACCCAGCGTTGGGTTTTCCCAGTTATCTTCCACGAAACGGATATCGTGAATGGTTGGATCCATACCCAGCTCTTTCAGCGACCCGAGGTACAGTTCCTGAATATTGTCGGGCGATGGCTTAATCACCACCTGGAACTGATAGTAATGCTGCAGACGGTTCGGGTTCTCACCGTAACGACCATCGGTCGGACGACGGGAAGGCTGCACATACGCGGTCGCCATTGGCTCTGGTCCCAACGCGCGCAGGCTGGTCATCGGGTGTGAAGTGCCGGCGCCGACTTCCATGTCCAAAGGTTGAACAATGGTGCAGCCCTGACGAGCCCAGTAATCCTGTAAGGTCAGGATCAGGCCCTGGAAGGTCTTGGTATCAAACTTTTGCATAGTATTTCGTGCTGGATACGTGTGGTTTTAAATGGAAGGGACCAGTATACCCGCTGGCTGCAAGATATACAGTACGAAACGGGGTTGTTTAGGGAAAATTGGGAAATAAGCCTTCAGGCCAGAACGCGGGCAGCGTCTGGCTGTTGATTATGCGAGCAGGCTAGCGCATGGAGAGGTGTAAAAACTGGCCGTCTGCATCAAACGAGCAGACAAAGCCCTCTTTACGCGACGTATGGCCCCGCAGCTCATAGCTTCCCTGAAAGCGCTCAAATCCGGTGACATCAATCTTCTGAACGGCCGAGTTATAGCGGCGTGCAGCCTGATCTTTACAGATTGCCTCCATGTTCAGTGAACGTTCCGGGCTCATTTTGCCCTGCTGTGCTTTTTGCACAGATGCTTCTTGTGGCGTACTGCAACCTGCCAGCATAAGCAGCAGAAAGAGTGACGCCACTCGCTTCATCATCATTTTTATTACCGTCCTGGTCAGTGGCTGTTATTTTTAGTATCAAAGCTTTTATAGATTAAGGTCCGCCATTCTGCGAATCTCGCGGTCTTCCGGCAAGCCTGCTGATAAAACTCAGAATTTTCCAAACGAAGACTTTTGGACAATGGCAGTCACACTCCATTTACAGGGAACACGAGGAACTGATGGCGTCAAAAATTAACTGGATTGATAACCTGCGAGGAATAGCGTGTCTGATGGTGGTCATGATCCACACGACGACCTGGTATGTCACGAATGCGCACAGCATCAGCTCTGTTAACTGGGACATTGCCAACATTCTCAACTCTGCGTCTCGCGTCAGCGTTCCGCTGTTTTTTATGATTTCCGGCTTTCTCTTTTTTGGCGAACGTAGCGCGCAGCCGAGGCACTTCACCCGCATCGCGGCCTGTCTGGGGTTTTACAGCGTCGTTGCCTTGCTCTATATCACCTTGTTCACCTCAATTAACGCCGGGGTATCACTCAAATATTTGCTGCAAAAACCAGTGTTCTATCACCTGTGGTTTTTCTTCGCCATTATCGTTATCTATCTCGTCTCTCCTCTTATTCAGGTGAAAAACGTCAGCGGGAAAATGCTGCTGGCCCTGATGGTGGTGATTGGCCTTATCGCCAACCCGAATACGGTCTCGCAGAAAATCGACGGATTTGAATGGTTGCCGGTCAATCTCTATATCAACGGCGATACCTTCTATTACGTGCTTTACGGCATGCTGGGGCGCGCCATCGGGATGATGGAGACGCAAAAACGTAGTCTGAACTGGCTTTGTGCGTTGCTGTTTATCGCAGGCGTGGCGGTGATATCGCGCGGGACGCTGCACGAATTGCAGTGGCGCGGTAATTTTGCCGATACCTGGTACCTGTATTGCGGACCGATGGTGTTTCTCTGTGCCGTCTCGCTGCTTACGCTCGTTAAAAACACGCTCAACGCGCGGCCACTCCCGGTCCTGAGCGTGATTTCGCGGCACTCGCTCGGAATTTATGGTTTTCACGCGCTGGTGATCCACGCCCTGCGAACAAGAGGTGTGGAGCTAAAGAGCTGGCCGGTGCTGGATATCATCTGGATTTTTGCCGCCACGCTGGTCATCAGCCTGCTGCTGTCGATGCTGCTGCAAAAAATAGACACTCGCCGCTTCGTCAGTTAACGCTTCGCTGCCGGGCGCGGTGATACTGGCGCGGGGAGGAAAACCCTGCCGCCAGTGAGGCCTGCTCCACGCCGCGCCCCTGCATCAGCCACTGTTCCGCCACCGCCAGACGCAGCTGCTCCAGATAATCGCGAACGCTAATCCCTAAATGTGACTGGAAAAGCCGAGTGAGATGACGTGGGCTGACGTGCGCCAGTGCGGCGATATCTGGCAGGCTCCACGTTTTTTGCGGCTCTGCGGTGAGCGCATCCTGCGCCCGATGGATCGCCGGATGCAGATGATTTCGGTAGCGTAGCCACGGCGAAAGCTGAGGATCGTCACCGGAACGGCGAAACCACACCACCATCTCACGCGCCACAGCCAGCGCCTTTTCGGGGCCGCACAGGCGATTAATCATATGCAGCGCCAGATCGATGCCCGACGTGATCCCTGCGCTGGTCCAGATGTTCTCATCCTGCACAAATATCCGGTTTTCTTTAATCGTCGCCCCAGGCGCCGCGGTGCGCAGACGGTTAATGACGTCATGATGGGTAGTACACTGCCGCTGATTCAGCAGGCCCGATTTCGCCGCCAGCAACGCCCCTGAACAGACGCACATAACGGTGATTTCCTGGCGTTGGATCTGCGGTTGCAGGCGCATCAGCCAGTGCTGAATCTGCTGCGCCTGTGGCGTGGAGAACTGAACACGGGAATCGCTCACTCCCGGCAATACCAGTAAGCTGCCCCGAGGCAGGCTTTCCGGCAACGGCTGGATGCCACCCATCGTCAGGCCAATCGACGTCGGCACCTCGGGTTGCGGACCAATGTAACGCAGACGAAACGCGTCGCCCGCCAGCACAAAAGTCTCTGCCGGGCCCGTCATATCCAATGACAACACCCCTGGCAACATTACGAACCAGACGTCGATGCGCATTACAGTGACTCCAGCGTCTCCACTACCGTTTTAATCTCGGCAAAGCGCCCGGACAGTACAGTCTCGGTACGATGGCGAATTTCCGCTGCACTCAGGGTAATGCCCTTGTAGGTCATAGGAAATGTCAGCGTTGCCTCACTCACAAAGGTCACAGCATAGCCCAGATCGGATGCCACCCGCGCGGTGGTTTCACAGCATTGTTCCGTGCGTATGCCACAGATAATCAGTCTGTTGATATCACGCTCGCGCAGCCAGCGGTCAAGCCCGGTATCCGTGAAGGCATTATAGACATGTTTCTGGAAAACCACATCCGGCTGATGACGCAAAAAGGCCATCGGTATGACATAGCCGCTTTGCAGTGTGAACGGGCCGTCTTCATCTACATGAAAAATATCAACGACCGGAATACCGCGCGCCTGGCAGCCTTCAATCAGACCCAGCATCGCCTGCTGAAAGGCAGGAATATCGCCTTCGTGCCAGTAATTGCGATGGTGAAATGACTGCTGAGTATCAATGTTGATTAATGCAGTACGTGACATGATAAATCTCCTCGCCAGTGGGTGTAACACCATACTGGCAAGGAAAGGAAGGCACGCACAGACCAAAAAAGGACATCCTCGAGCCTCTGTCGGACAAGCGTGTTTACGACATCAGCGGCAGCAGCTGCTGATAGATTTTGCGGAACACGTCGCGCCTCTGCGCATAGCGGGCATGGCGTGCTGCGTCAGGCAAGTGCGCCTGTTCAAGCGGAAGCTGCGGTAACAATTGTGAAAGCGGTTTTTCGGGGTTCATGGCTATCTGTGCCAGCCGTGCGGCGCCGAGCGCGGGCCCGACATCGCCACCAGTGCGGAAATCCAGCTGCAATCCGCTGATGTCAGCCAGCATCTGTCGCCAGTAAGGGCTCCGCGCGCCGCCGCCAATCAGGGTGACGCTCGACGGTTTCAGGCCGCAATCATGCACCACGTCCATGCCGTCGGCCAGCGCATAGCCCACACCCTCCAGAACCGCACGCGCCAGCTCAGCCGGGCCATGCTGATGAGTTAAACCAAAGAACACCCCTTTCGCTTCCGGGTTGTTGTGCGGCGTTCGCTCACCGGAAAGATACGGTAAAAACCAGATCGTACCCGCGGTGTCATCCGCCTGCTGCGCGGCGGAGATGAGCGCCGGAACATCGGCCATGCCGGTGAGTCTTGCCGCCCAGTCCAGGCAAGATGCGGCACTGAGCATCACTGACATCAAATGCCATTTCCCCGGAAGGGCATGGCAGAAACTGTGCACTGCGCTTTCAGGGTTGCTGCGATACCCGTCGCTAACGGCAAAATAGACACCGGACGTTCCCAGCGACAGCATCGCCTGCCCTGCCTCCACCATGCCGACACCCACGGCCCCCGCCGAATTGTCACCGCCTCCGGCCACCACCGGTACGGCTGGCATATTCCAGCGTTCAGCAACGGCTGGCTGCAGCGTGCCTGTCACCTCGCTACCTTCGAACAGCGCGGGCATATGGGCGCGGGTCAGATGGCAGGCATCCAGCATCGCCTCGCTCCAGTCACGTTTCGCCACGTCGAGCCACATCGTGCCCGCCGCGTCAGACATGTCGCTGGCGAAATCACCCGTCATGCGAAAACGCAGATAATCTTTCGGCAGCAGGACTTTCGCCACCTGCCGGAAAATCTCAGGTTCATGACGCTGTACCCACAGAAGTTTCGGTGCGGTAAAACCGGGCATCATCAGGTTGCCGGTGATCTGGCGGGAGGTGGGTACACGTTCCTCAAGAAGCGCACACTCTTCTGCACAGCGGCCATCGTTCCAGAGGATCGCAGGACGCAACACGCGATGCTGGCTATCCAGCAGCGTTGCGCCGTGCATTTGCCCGGCAATCCCCAGCGCTTTGACGTCCCGCAGAGGGTGTTTCTCGCCTAGCGCCTTGATGGCACGGTCCGTTGCCTGCCACCACTGCTCCGGGTCCTGTTCCGACCACAGCGGATGCGGACGTGAAACCTGCAGCGTTTCCGTCTGCGTGGCTAACACATCGCCCTGCTCGCTTAACAGGATGGCTTTCACACCCGACGTGCCAAGATCGATCCCGATATACATTACGGTGACTCCTTTAACAGAAATGCCCGGTGGCGCTAACGCTTACCGGGCCTACGTGCTGTTATTTATCGAACAGGTAGTGGTTGACCAGGTTTTCCAGCAGTTCCTGGTGCCCGCTCTGGTGCTGCGGCGCCAGCTGCTGCTGTTCAGCGTACTTCGCGATCTCCGCAAGTGATAACTGGCCTTTCAAAATTTGCTGACCCAGCTCACTGTTCCAGCCGCTGTAGCGCTTCGCAACACGCTTATCCAGCTCACCGTCTTCAATCATGCGAGCGGCGACTTTCAGCGCCAGCGCCATGGTGTCCATCGCGCCAATGTGGCCGTAGAACAGATCGTATTTGTCGGTGCTCTGACGACGTACTTTAGCGTCAAAGTTCAGGCCGCCGGTAGTGAAACCACCCGCTTTAATGATTTCGTACATCACCAGCGCATTCTCTTCCACGCTGTTCGGGAACTGGTCTGTATCCCAGCCCAGCTGTGCATCGCCGCGGTTAGCATCGACAGAGCCAAATATGCCCAGTGCAATCGCAGACGCAATCTCGTGATGGAAAGAGTGGCCCGCCAGCGTGGCGTGGTTGGCTTCAATGTTAACTTTAATCTCTTTTTCCAGACCGAACTGTTTCAGGAAGCCATACACCGTCGCCACGTCGTAGTCATACTGGTGCTTGGTCGGTTCCTGCGGTTTCGGCTCGATCAGCAGCGTGCCACGGAAGCCGATTTTGTGCTTATGATCGACAACCATCTGCATAAAGCGGCCAATCTGCTCGCGCTCCTGGCGCAGATCGGTGTTGAGCAGGGTTTCGTAGCCTTCACGGCCGCCCCACAGGACATAGTTTTCGCCGCCCAACTGATGCGTGGCGTTCATGGCCGTCACCACCTGCGTGGCCGCCCAGCTAAACACTTCCGGATCCGGATTGGTTGCCGCGCCCGCGCCGTAGCGTGGGTTAGTGAAGCAGTTTGCGGTACCCCACAGCAGCTTCACGCCGCTTTGCTGCTGTTTTGCCGCCAGCACATCCACCATCTGCGCGAAATTGTTCAGGTACTCTTTCAGAGACGCACCTTCCGGCGAGACGTCCACATCGTGGAAGCAGTAGTACGGCACGTTCAGCTTGTGGAAAAACTCAAATGCCACATCGGCTTTGCGTTTCGCCAGCTCGATGGCTTCACCCGGCTGCTGCCATGGGCGGTCAAAGGAACCCACACCGAACATATCGGCGCCGTTCCAGCAGAAGGTATGCCAGTAACAGGCGGCAAAGCGCAGATGGTCTTCCATGCGCTTACCCAGAACCAGCTCATCCGGGTTGTAGTGACGAAATGCTAAAGGATTGGTCGTTTTTGGGCCTTCGTAACGAACACGATCGAGTTGGTCGAAATAAGCTTGCATATTGAGCTCCATAATCAGGGTATGCGGCGAGTCGTTGATACAGGAGTAATAGTGAATAGACATTTTGGGTTGCTCAATTACGTTATTTCACACTGCTATTGAGAGAATGCACAACTGTGCGCTGGCTCGCAAAATAATGCGCAGGCAAACTATTTTTCGGCGTAAATTCCAGAATCAAATGTAATTAAGACGTTACGCATTTTAAAATCCGATCGCGGTCATAAATTCAGAAATAAACCAAATATCGTAATGAGAAGATAAAAATCTGTAATTGCCAGCCCGCCTTTCCGCGTTAAAAATTTGCTGCGTCCCAGCAGTGAATGTTTCTTTTATCTCAGCAACACATACCCCTACAAAAGGCCTAATAATTATGAAGATAAAGAACCTGACCCTAACGATCTGCACTACTCTCCTCCTTGTAAGCTTTGCAGGACATGCCAAAGAGGTCAAAATTGGCATGGCGATTGACGACCTGCGCCTGGAGCGCTGGCAAAAAGATCGCGATATCTTTGTGAAAAAAGCGGAATCACTCGGTGCGAATGTCTTTGTTCAGTCAGCGAATGGCAATGAAGAAACGCAAATGTCACAGATCGAGAATATGATTAACCGTGGTGTCGATGTTCTGGTCATTATCCCTTATAACGGCCAGGTATTAAGTAACGTAGTGAAAGAAGCGAAGCAAGAGGGCATAAAAGTTCTCGCTTATGACCGCATGATTAATAATGCGGATATTGATTATTATATTTCGTTCGACAATGAAAAAGTGGGTGAATTACAGGCGCAAAGCCTGATCGACAAAGTGCCTCAGGGCAATTATTTCCTGATGGGTGGCTCTCCGGTAGATAACAACGCCAAACTGTTCCGTGAAGGACAAATGAAAGTCCTTAAACCCTACATCGACAATGGGAAAATTAAGGTGGTTGGCGATCAGTGGGCCGACGGATGGCTGCCAGAAAACGCGCTGAAAATTATGGAAAACGCGCTGACGGCCAACAACAACAAAATTGATGCGGTCGTGGCCTCCAACGATGCCACCGCAGGCGGTGCTATCCAGGCGCTGAGCGCCCAGGGGCTGGCCGGGAAAGTCGCGATCTCCGGGCAGGATGCCGACCTGGCAGGGGTAAAACGCATTATCGCTGGCACACAAACCATGACGGTCTACAAACCGATTACCGAGCTTGCCAATACCGCGGCTGAAATCGCCGTGGAGCTGGGCAATGGCAAGCAGCCTAAAGCAGACGCGACGCTGAATAACGGGCTGAAAGATGTTCCGGCTCGCCTGCTCACGCCAATTGAAGTCAATAAAGAGAACATTGACGCCACCGTGATTAAAGACGGTTTCCACAAGAAGAGCGAACTGTAATCCAGCGCGGCCCCCGCTCTGCGGGGGCGCATCACGTTGTACTGTTCTTCCCTCGGGTTATGTGGAGCAGGTATGCCTTATTTACTTGAAATGAAAAGCATCACCAAGCGCTTCGGCGCAGTGAAGGCCGTCGACAACGTCAGCCTCCGGTTGAACCCCGGCGAAGTGGTTTCGCTGTGCGGCGAGAACGGTTCGGGCAAATCAACGTTGATGAAAGTTCTGTGTGGGATCTACCCACACGGCAGTTACGAAGGCGAAATTGTCTTTGCCGGTGAAGTGATCCAGGCGACACACATTCGCGATACCGAACGTAAAGGGATCGCCATTATCCACCAGGAGCTGGCGTTGGTGAAGCATCTCACCGTGCTGGAAAACATCTTCCTTGGAGCCGAGATTTCCCGCCACGGCGTACTGGATTACGACACCATGACGCTCCGCTGTGAAAAGCTGCTGGCGCAGGTGAGCCTCAATATTTCACCGGATACCCGCGTGGGCGATCTGGGTCTGGGGCAACAGCAGCTGGTAGAAATTGCTAAGGCGCTGAACAAACAGGTACGGCTGCTGATCCTCGATGAGCCCACGGCTTCGCTCACCGAACAGGAAACCGCAGTTCTGCTCAATATCATCCGCGATTTGCAAAACCACGGCATCGCCTGTATCTACATTTCGCACAAGCTAAACGAGGTTAAAGCCATTTCGGACACCATCTGTGTCATTCGCGACGGGCAACACATCGGCACGCGCGAAGCGGCAGGCATGAGTGAAGATGACATCATCACCATGATGGTAGGCCGCGAGCTGACGGCGCTCTACCCGAATGAGCCACACGCCAGAGGCGAGGAAGTGCTGCGTGTGGAAAACCTGACCGCGTGGCACCCCGTTAACCGCCACATTAAACGCGTGAATAACGTCTCGTTTTCTCTTCACAGCGGCGAAATTCTCGGGATTGCGGGCCTCGTCGGCGCCGGACGCACGGAGGCCGTACAGTGTCTGTTTGGCGTGTGGCCCGGGCGCTGGGAGGGCACGATTTATATCGACGGCCAGCCAGTGAAAATCGACAACTGCCAGCAGGCGATTGCCCGCGGCATTGCTATGGTGCCGGAAGATCGTAAAAAAGACGGCATCGTACCGGTCATGGCGGTGGGGAAAAACATCACGCTTGCGGCACTCGATCGGTTCTCCGGCGCGCTGAGCAGCCTGGACGATGCCGCAGAGCAACAGTGCATTCTTCAGTCGCTTGCCAGGCTGAAGGTCAAAACGTCCTCCCCGGAACTGGCGATTGGCCGCCTGAGTGGCGGTAACCAGCAGAAAGCGATTCTGGCGCGCTGCCTGCTTCTCAACCCACGCATATTAATCCTCGATGAGCCAACGCGCGGGATTGATATCGGTGCCAAATATGAAATCTACAAACTGATTAATCAGCTTGTTCAGCAAGGGATTGCCGTCATTGTCATTTCGTCTGAGTTACCCGAAGTGCTCGGCCTGAGCGACCGCGTGCTGGTGATGCACGAGGGGAAACTGAAAGCCAACCTGATTAACCAGAACCTGACGCAGGAGCAGGTGATGGAAGCCGCTTTAAGGAGCGAACGTCATGTCGAAAAGCAATCCGTCTGATATCAAAGTCGCCGTTCCGACGCCCGGTGCGTTCGCAGGGCTAAAAGCGCTGAACCTGCAGGTCTTCGTGATGATCGCAGCAATTATCGTCATCATGCTGTTTTTTACCTGGATGACCGATGGCTCATATTTAAGCGCGCGTAACGTCTCTAACCTGCTCCGCCAGACCGCCATTACCGGGATCCTGGCCGTAGGCATGGTGTTCGTCATTATCTCGGCAGAAATTGACCTGTCTGTAGGCTCGATGATGGGCCTGCTCGGCGGCGTGGCGGCTATTTTCGACGTCTGGCTTGGCTGGCCGCTGCCGCTGACCGTGGCGGTGACGCTGGTACTGGGTCTGGTCCTGGGGGCCTGGAACGGCTGGTGGGTTGCCTACCGCAAAGTCCCGTCGTTTATTGTCACCCTGGCGGGGATGCTGGCCTTCCGTGGGATCTTAATCGGGATTACCAACGGCACTACCGTCTCCCCCACCAGCGCCGCCATGTCACAAATTGGTCAGAGCTACCTCTCCGATAGCGTGGGCTTTACGATTGGCGTGGTAGGTTTGCTGGCGTTTGTCGCCTGGCAGTGGCGGGGGCGCATGCGTCGTCAGGCGCTGGGGCTGGCGTCACCGGCATCAACCTCCGTGGTAGGACGCCATGCGCTGACTGCGGTCATTGTGCTGGGCGCCATCTGGCTTCTTAACGACTATCGCGGTGTTCCGACACCGGTCCTGCTGCTGGCGCTGTTACTGCTGGGCGGGATGTTTATGGCGACGCGCACCGCGTTTGGCCGCCGCATTTATGCCATCGGTGGCAACCTTGAAGCTGCCCGTCTCTCGGGGATCAACGTCGAGCGCACTAAGCTCGCGGTGTTCGCCATTAACGGCCTGATGGTCGCCATCGCCGGGTTGATCCTCAGTTCGCGTCTGGGTGCCGGTTCGCCCTCCGCAGGTAACATCGCCGAGCTGGATGCGATTGCCGCCTGCGTCATTGGCGGCACCAGCCTCGCCGGCGGTATCGGTAGCGTGGCGGGTGCGGTCATGGGGGCATTTATCATGGCGTCGTTGGATAACGGGATGAGTATGATGGACGTCCCGACGTTTTGGCAGTATATCGTCAAGGGGGCCATTCTTTTACTGGCAGTCTGGATGGACTCTGCCACCAAGCGACGAGCCTGATAACCGTATTGTGACTTAATTGGGAAGTGAGCCATGTTTGAAAAGCGTCACCGCATTACGTTGTTATTCAATGCCAATAAAGCCTACGACCGTCAGGTCGTTGAAGGCGTGGGTGAATATTTGCAGGCGTCGCAATCCGAGTGGGATATCTTCATTGAGGAAGACTTCCGCACCCGTCTGGAGAACATCAAAGACTGGCTGGGGGATGGCGTCATCGCTGACTATGACGATCCCGTCATTGAACAGCTGCTGACCGACGTCGATGTCCCGATCGTGGGCGTCGGCGGCTCCTACCATTCCCCCGAAAATTACCCGCCGGTTCACTATATCGCCACCGATAATCATGCCCTGGTCGAAGCCGCTTTTCTTCATTTAAAAGAGAAAGGCGTCCATCGTTTCGCGTTCTATGGTTTACCCGCCACCAGCGGCAAGCGCTGGGCAGTCGAGCGCGAGCATGCGTTTTGCCAGCTGGTCGCGCAGGAGAAGTATCGCGGCGTAGTGTATCAGGGGCTGGAGACGGCTCCGGAAAACTGGCAGCACGCGCAAAACCGGCTGGCGGACTGGCTGCAAACGCTGCCCCCGCAAACCGGCATTATTGCCGTCACCGACGCCCGCGCCCGCCACGTGCTGCAGGTCTGCGAGCATTTACATATCCCGGTGCCCGAGAAGCTGTGCGTGATTGGCATTGATAACGAAGAACTCACCCGCTATCTCTCCCGCGTGGCGCTCTCCTCTGTGGCACAGGGCACCCGTCAGATGGGCTATCAGGCAGCGAAGCTGCTGCATCGTCTGCTGGATAAAGAGTCTCTGCCGCTTCAGCGTTTGCTGGTACCCCCTGTCCGCGTCGTGGAGCGTCGCTCAACCGACTATCGTTCCCTGAGTGACCCGGCCGTCATTCAGGCGATGCACTATATTCGCAACCACGCCTGTAAAGGAATTAAGGTCGATCAGGTTCTGGATTCGGTGGGCATTTCTCGTTCGAATCTGGAGAAGCGTTTCAAAGAAGAAGTGGGCGAAACCATTCATGCCGTCATCCATGCGGAGAAACTGGAGAAAGCCCGCAGCCTGCTCATCTCAACATCACTGTCGATCAACGAAATCTCGCAGATGTGCGGTTACCCGTCGCTGCAATATTTCTATTCGGTGTTTCGCAAAGAGTATGACACCACGCCAAAAGAGTATCGGGATCGCCACAGCGAGGTGCTGATATAGAAAAGAAAACGCCTTCATTTAGAAGGCGTTTTTAGTGATTACATATGGGCGGCGATTAAGCGCTGGTTATCCTGGTACATCGCGAACAGATAGTTGTTATAGCTCTGCCCCTTCGTCGAATAACCCTTCAGCTTGTGGATCATCGTACTGGCCGTCACTTCCTGATCCGCTTTACGCAACTGAGCACGTGATTTACGGAAAGATGAGTAGGCCGGGTGCGTGTTCAGATTGACCACATAGGCACCCACGGAATCTTTGACTGATTCAAACTGAGAATAGCCTTTCACCTTGCCAGGCGCATTATTACAACGACCTTTCACACACTTCATACCGAAAAGATTGTTGTTATTACGCGCCAGCTTTGACGTTCCCCAGCCGCTTTCGGCTGCCGCCATGGTCGCAACCATGCTATTCGGGATGATATCGACACGTTCAAGGAGAGCATTCCACGGCACACGACGGGTGTTACCGTTCCAGCTCAGCTTGTAGCGCTTCGTGATATCTTTCAGACGCGCTCGTTCTGAAGGCGACCAGCGGCTATCGTACTGTTTGGAAATCAGCCAGTTACGATCCGCAGTAATCGCGGCATTTTGACTCGTGATGTAAGGCATTACCGTCCGGAGAAACGCTTTTTTCCTTGGTGTTCCGGAAGGGTATTTTCGCAAATCAGGAAGTGAACTACTCTTTGCACTATTGCGAGAATACTCTTGTTTACTGCTAACCTTACTACTTGTCGTCTTTATTACGTGGGCTTTCTTACTCGTTGTATCCGTGTGCGTCTTCGCAAGCACCTCACCTGAAAATGCCATGGTGAGTAACATGAGTATCGCAGCCCCATATCGTCGAATGGGAGTCGATATCATTAGGTCTCCTGGTCGGATGTCATCATCCTAACACCTTATTTTTTTCACAAATTTGAGAGCGGAATCTCAAATCATATCAAAAATAGACTTCAAGAGCACGTATAGAAATAGTCCAAATCCGAAACTATGTCACCTGAAACTTGCTTATAAAAACAGCACTCCTGAAAATTTGTGCGCGATATCGCAGATAACTGCCTAATTTTGCGCGGGATCACTCATCCTCACCCATCCTCCTGGCAGAAAGCGCTGGAGGATGAGTTTTTACCCTCCGCCTGATGGCAAACTGGTTAAAAATGCCGCGACAGGAAAATGGAATGAAACGCACCGCTCTGGCTTTTCTGATGCTACCCGCACTGGCACACGCTGACTGGTCATCACAGGGGTTTAATAGTTTTAGCGCCGAAGGCACCGGGATTTTCACCAGCCAGGCAAAGCTTGCGAAGGGTACGCGTCCTCTTACGCTGAGTTTTGACAAGACGTGCTGGCAGCCATCAGAGGCGATAAAACTCAATGAGATGCTGTCGCTCAAACCCTGCGATAGCACGCCGCCGCAGTGGCGCCTTTTCCGCGACGGTGAATATCAGATGCGGATTGATACTCGCTCCGGCACGCCCACAATGCTGCTGACAATTCAGAGTGCAGCAGAACAACCGGTGGCAACCGCTATCCGCCAGTGTCCGAAGTGGGATGGTAAACCGCTGACGCTGAACGTTAGCGATACTTTCCCGGAAGGGACAGTAGTGCGTGATTTCTACAGCAAACAGACCGCGACGGTACAGAACGGAAACATTACCCTGCAGCCCGCCGCTGGCAGTAATGGCCTGCTGCTGCTTGAGCGCGCCGAAACGGATAAACCCGCACCGTTTAGCTGGCAGAACGCCACCGTCTATTTTGTCCTGACCGACCGCTATGTGAACGGTGACCCGAGCAACGACAACAGCTATGGCCGCCATAAAGACGGCATGCAGGAGATTGGCACCTTCCACGGTGGCGACCTCAAGGGACTTGCCAGCAAGCTCGATTATTTACAGCAACTGGGGGTGAATGCGCTCTGGATAAGCTCTCCGCTTGAGCAGATCCACGGCTGGGTAGGCGGGGGGACCAAAGGAGATTTCCCTCACTATGCGTATCATGGCTATTACACCCAGGACTGGACAAAGCTTGATGCCAACATGGGTACCGAAGAAGATTTGCGCCATCTTGTCGATGAAGCACACAAGCGTGGTATCCGCATCCTGTTCGATATCGTCATGAACCACACGGGCTACGCGACGCTAGCAGACATGCAGGCGTATCAGTTTGGCGCGCTGTATTTACAGGGTGATGAGCTGAAAAAAACGCTGGGTGAACACTGGACCGACTGGAAGCCAGGTGCAGGCCAAACCTGGCACAGCTTCAATGACTACATTAACTTCAGCGACAAAGCCGCATGGGAAAAATGGTGGGGCAAGAAATGGATCCGTACCGACATCGGTGATTACGACAACCCTGGCTTTGATGATTTGACGATGTCGCTGGCGTTCCTGCCCGACCTGAAAACGGAATCCACCGTCCCTTCCGGGTTACCCAATTTTTATCAACACAAACCCGATACCCACGCAAAGGCCATCCCGGGATATACCCCGCGCGACTATCTGACTCACTGGCTCAGCCAGTGGGTACGAGACTACGGAATCGACGGTTTTCGGGTCGATACCGCGAAGCACGTCGAGCTTGCGGCCTGGCAGCAGCTAAAAGATCAGACTAGTCAGGCACTGGCGGCCTGGAAAGGGGCGAACCCGGACAAAAAGCTCGACAACGCACCGTTCTGGATGACCGGGGAATCCTGGGGTCACGGGGTGATGCTGAGTGATTATTACCGCCACGGTTTCGATGCGATGATCAACTTTGATTATCAGGAGCAGGCGGCAAAGGCGGTGAACTGCCTGGCCGATATCGACCTGACGTGGCAGCAGATGGCAGAAAAGCTGCAAAGCTTCAACGTTCTGAGCTACCTCTCCTCCCATGACACACGCCTGTTCCGCGAAGGTGGTCAGCGCGCGGCTGAGCTGCTCCTGCTGGCACCGGGCAGCGTACAAATCTATTACGGGGATGAATCCGAACGTCCGTTCGGCCCGACGGGCTCCGACCCGCTTCAGGGCACCCGTTCGGATATGAACTGGCAGGATGTCACGGGCACGCAGGCGTCAACCGTCGCCCACTGGCAAATGCTGGGTCAGTTCCGCGCCCGTCACCCGGCGATCGGCGAAGGCAAGCAAACCACGCTGTCGCTGAAAGAAGGGTATGGCTTTGTGCGCGAGCACAAGGGCGATAAAGTCATGGTGGTATGGGCTGGTAATCAATAATCCCCCCTCACCCTAACCCTCTCTCCACAGGGGAGAGGGCCGGGGTGAGGGGAGAAAAAACCGCCAGAACAATTCACTGAATAAATCCTTACCCGCCACATAAAACAACAAATCCGACCACACCACCCGATTTGCACCAACACGGTGCTAGCGTTATGGTTACCCACTTTCAAAATAAGCTCGACAGATCACCTGCTATGACGTTTTCACTTTTCGGCGACAAATTCACCCGCCATTCAGGCATTACTCGCCTGATGGAGGACCTCAACGACGGGCTGCGCACACCGGGCGCAATCATGCTCGGCGGCGGAAACCCGGCTCAAATTCCGGAGATGAATACCTATTTCCAGACGCTGCTCGCTCAGATGCTGGAAAACGGCAAAGCGACCGATGCGCTCTGCAATTACGACGGTCCTCAGGGCAAAACTGAACTGCTGGCGCTCCTCGCTGGAATGCTGCGTGACGAGCTGGGCTGGGATATCGAACCACAGAATATTGCACTAACAAACGGCAGCCAGAGCGCGTTTTTCTACTTGTTTAACCTGTTCGCTGGACGTCGCGCCGACGGCACAACCAAAAAAGTGCTGTTCCCGCTGGCCCCGGAGTATATCGGCTATGCCGATTCCGGTCTGGAAGAGGATCTGTTCGTCTCCGCACGCCCTAACATTGAGCTGCTGCCGGAAGGCCAGTTCAAATATCACGTCGATTTTGAACATCTGCATATCGGTGAAGAGACGGGCATGATCTGCGTCTCCCGTCCGACTAACCCGACGGGCAACGTCATTACCAACGACGAGCTGATGAAGCTGGATGCGCTGGCAAATCAGCACGGCATTCCGCTGGTGATCGATAACGCCTACGGCGTGCCGTTCCCGGGCATTATCTTCAGCGAAGCGCGTCCGCTGTGGAACCCGAATATCGTTCTGTGTATGAGCCTCTCTAAGCTGGGCCTGCCGGGTAGCCGCTGCGGCATCATCATCGCCAACGAGAAAATCATCACCGCCATTACCAATATGAACGGCATTATCAGCCTTTCACCGGGCGGCATCGGTCCGGCAATGATGTGTGAAATGATTAAGCGCAACGACCTGCTGCGTCTGTCTAACGAGGTTATCAAGCCGTTTTATTATCAGCGCGTTCAGGAAACCATCGCGACGATTCGCCGCTACCTGCCGGAAGAGCGCTGCCTGATCCACAAACCTGAAGGGGCGATTTTCCTCTGGCTGTGGTTTAAGGACCTGCCGATCACCACCGAACTGCTCTACCAGCGTCTGAAAAAACGCGGTGTGTTGATGGTGCCGGGTGATTACTTCTTCCCGGGTCTGGATAAGCCGTGGCCGCACACGCACCAGTGCATGCGTATGAACTACGTGCCCGATCCGGAAAAAATTGAAGCAGGCGTCAAAATTCTCGCCGAAGAAATCGAAAAAGCCTGGCTCGAAGACGGTCAGTGACGCGTTACGCCAGATGATGCTGCACAGCGGGCATAATCTGGCGACCCCGAGGCAGGTCAACCAGAATTAATATGCTCTTTACAGTACCGCCGTTTCCAGACGGCGGGCGTTAGACCGGTGTGCTTAGAAAAAATCTGTCGAAAATAGCCCACATCATTAAAACCGCAGCGTGTCGCTACTTCGGTTAATGATGCGGCCTCGTTGAGCAGTAATTTTTCTGCCGCCCGGACACGCTGGCGATGAATGGCCTCCGTCAGGGTTAAATGAAATGTCCGGCGAAATACTCGCCCAAGATAATCCGCATTGCAGTGCAGCTCTTTTGCCAATAGCGACGTTGAAAGCGGTAAATGAAACTGTGTGCGAATAAGCTGTTTCGCCTTCCACGCCATGGCCGCACCGGCTTCATTGGCGCTGTCTTCATATCCGGAAGGACGGGAAATTTGCTGTAAGATCAGCAGTAAAATGATTTCAAGCGCCATGGTTCGCTGTAATTTCTCCTGCTCGCTTAAGAACTGGCGGAAAAGAGAAATGACAGACTGGGTGTCCCTCACGCGACAATGCTGTTCTATCGCCAGATTGGGTTGTGAAGAGGGGTAATGTTCAATCTCAAAATGCAGCCAGTAAAATTTAAGATCGACAGGGAATTCGCCCACACCCACGTGTCGCCTGTCAGGCCAAAGCAGTAACGTCTCCCCCGCACGCACCTCAAACACCGTATTTTCTTCCTGGATCGTTAATGTCCCTTTTTCGACAAAAATAATCTCCCACGATGTTAATTTCCGCGCAGGATGGCGACCCACGCCCCGGGAAATAAATAGCCCGCCATTTTGGACCTTAATCGGAAGCGCTATGGATAATTCGAGCATGGATATTCACCATTCCGCTTTTATTGCCATCAATATTCAATTTACGCATTGATTATTAACTAATATCTGAATAACTGTCCGATCGAAATCACATTTTCTTCATCAGGTCGGAATCGTCACCTTTTTATACTTTTCCCTTCCCTTGTTGGCCTTGCCGTTCAATGCAGAATAAATGGGTACCTTGCATAAATACGATAATAAATTCGTTCATCGAGGAGTTACTTCATGACTTCCACACCGATTACTGAATCAGACGTGACACAAGGGGCGGCAGATGACCGGCTGTCCGTCCGCGAAAAAATTGGCTATGGCCTGGGTGATGCGGGCGGGACGGTAATTACCTGCCTGATCATGAATTTCCTGACCTTTTTCTATACCGATGTCTTTGGCCTCACTCCCGCGCTCGTGGGCACGCTATTTATTGCTCTTCGTGTGTTTGATGCCATCTCCGATCCGGTGATGGGCGTGATTGCTGACCGCACGCAGAGCCGCTGGGGACGTTTTCGTCCCTGGCAGCTATGGGTGGCGCTCCCCATCGGGGTTATTGGCGTGCTGACGTTCACCGTACCGGAAGCCAGCATGGGGGTGAAAATCGCCTGGGCGTTTGGTACCTATTTGCTGTTGTCCGTTGGTTATACCGCCATTAACGTGCCCTACTGCGCGCTGATTAACACCATGACTACCCGACATAACGAGGTGATCGCCTGCCAGTCATGGCGCTTTGTGCTGTGCGGCGTGGCGGGATTTCTGGTCTCTGTGGGTTTGCCATGGCTGGTCGCGGAGCTCGGTCAGGGCGATGCCGCAAAGGGTTATCAGCTTGGCGTCGGCGTCCTGTGTGCTGTCGCCGTGGTGATGTTTCTCTGCTGCTTCTTCTGGGTTCGCGAGCGCGTTCCGCTGGCGCTGATGGGTAAATTCACCTTACGCGAGCACCTTGCGGGCCTGCGTAAAAACGATCAACTGCTCCTGATGCTGGTGATGTCGTTTCTGCTGATCAACGTTTTCAACATTCGCGGCGGCGGATATATGTACTTCATCACCTACGTCCTGCAGGGCAGCACGGCCTATACCTCGCTGTTTTTCACGATGGTGACTTTTGCGGCCATTCTGGGTGCGGTGATTGTCAATCCGCTGTCGCGCCGTATTGATACCGTCAAACTCTACTACTACACCAACCTGGTGCTCGCTGCGCTTGCGGTGGGCATGTGGTTTCTGCCGGGAGGCCCGGCGCACCAGACGCTCTGGCTAGTGATTATTTTAAGCAACGGCGTGATCCTCGGTTTTACCCTGCCACTGCACTTCTCGCTGATGGCTTTTGCCGATGACTACGGTGAATGGAAAAACGGCGTGCGCTCATCGGGCATGAACTTCGCCTTCAACCTGTTTTTCATCAAGCTCGCATGGGCATCCAGCGCCGGGATCATCAGCCTGGTGTTTATCACCGTAGCCTATCAGCCGGGCATGGGTAACCAGACGCCAGCCTCGTTACAGGGCATCACCGCCATGGAGACACTGCTGCCTGCCCTTTTCCATCTGCTGCTGGCGGTCACTATCCGCTGGTGCAGGCTTAACAATCCACTGATGTCGCGGATTGCCACCGATCTGCGCCAGCGTCATGTCCCTTCCTGAGGAGAATACGATGTCCGTAATGGAACCCGATCTGCACCAACTGAAAATCAATGACCCGTTTCTCGGGCAGTATCAACGACTGGTCCGTGATGTGGTGATCCCCTACCAGTGGGATGCGCTGAACGATCGCGTGGCAGAGGCTGAACCCAGCCACGCCATTACCAACTTCCGCATTGCCGCAGGTCTGGAAGAGGGTGAATTCTACGGGATGGTGTTTCAGGACAGCGACGTGGCGAAATGGCTGGAGGCCGTGGCGTGGTCGCTATGCCAGAAACCGGATGCTGAACTGGAAAAAACCGCCGACGAGGTCATTGAACTGATTGCCGCAGCACAGTGTGAAGATGGCTATCTCAATACGTACTTTACGGTTAAGGCCCCCGAGGCGCGCTGGACCAATCTGGCCGAATGCCACGAGCTGTACTGCGCCGGGCATATGATTGAGGCTGGCGTGGCCTGGTTTCAGGGAACCGGTAAACGCAACCTGCTGGATGTGGTGTGCAGGCTGGCAGACCATATCGACAGCGTGTTTGGCCCTGGCGAAACGCAGCTGCACGGTTATCCTGGCCACCCGGAAATCGAGCTGGCGCTGATGCGGCTGTACGACGTCACGGAGGAACCACGCTACCTCAATCTGGTGAAATACTTTATTGAGGAACGCGGCGCCCAGCCTCACTTCTACGATATCGAGTACGAGAAGCGTGGCAAAACGTCATACTGGAATACCTATGGACCTGCGTGGATGGTCAAGGACAAAGCCTACAGCCAGGCACATCAACCTCTTGCTGAACAACAAACGGCCATCGGCCATGCGGTACGCTTTGTCTACCTGATGGCGGGCATGGCGCATCTGGCGCGCATGAGCGGCGACGAAGGTAAACGCCAGGACTGCCTGCGGCTGTGGAATAACATGGCGCAGCGCCAGCTGTACATTACCGGCGGGATTGGCTCGCAAAGTAGCGGCGAGGCATTCAGCAGCGATTACGATCTGCCCAACGATACGGTGTACGCGGAAAGCTGCGCCTCCATTGGCCTGATGATGTTTGCCCGCCGGATGCTCGAGATGGAGGCAGACAGTCACTACGCCGACGTGATGGAGCGCGCGTTATACAACACGGTACTCGGCGGCATGGCGCTGGACGGAAAACACTTCTTCTATGTGAACCCGCTGGAGGTACATCCTAAAACGCTGGCGTTCAACCATATCTACGATCACGTGAAGCCCGTCCGCCAGCGATGGTTCGGCTGCGCCTGCTGTCCGCCGAATATCGCCCGCGTGCTGACCTCACTGGGACATTACATTTATACCGTTCGCCCGGATGCCCTGTTGATCAACCTGTATGTGGGGAACGATGTCGCCATACAGATTGATGAAAACACACTCCGGCTACGTATTAGCGGTAACTATCCGTGGCAGGATCAGGTGACCATCGAAATAACCTCGCCTGTTCCGGTGACTCACACGCTGGCCCTGCGGCTGCCGGACTGGTGCGCCGAACCGGCTGTTTCGCTGAATGGTGAACGCGTCACCGGTGAGGTCGTTCGTGGATATCTTTACCTCAACCGTTGCTGGCATGAGGGCGACACGCTGACTCTGACACTCCCTATGCCGGTTCGCCGCGTGTACGGTAACCCGCAGGTGCGCCAGCAGGCAGGTAAAGTCGCGCTTCAGCGCGGGCCCCTGGTTTACTGTCTGGAAGAAGCTGATAACGGCGCAAATCTGCATAACCTTTCTTTGCCTGAAAACAGTGCGTTCCGGGTATTTGAAGGCAAAGGCATTTTCGCGCACAAAATGTTGATACAGGCGGAGGGGAGCGGTTATCACGCGAAGGATACGGATGCGCTGTGGCAGTACGATCGCTCGCCGGTACAGCGTCAGCCCCAGACGCTGACCTTTATTCCCTGGTTCAGTTGGGCAAACCGGGGAGAAGGGGAGATGCGGATATGGGTGGATGAAGGCTGAATATTTGCGTTCTGTTGCCCTCCCCCCGGACTGTACACACCCACGGGGAGAGGGAGTAAACCGGCTTTAACGTATCAGAAGCGCCAGGTCAGCCCGGTCATCAGCACGAAGCTGTCGTCGCGGTCGATCATCGGGCTGTTCTTCACGTCGTCAGGCAACACGGTGTAGACCGCGCTAGCGTTAAGGTACAGCTTCTGGGTTAACTGATATTTAGCCGCCAGGCCAACGTATGGCGTCCAGCTGTCACCGGCGGTGTATTGCTTCAGACCTGAGCGGCGAGACTCGTTGCCGGATACGCCGTAGTAGTAGTCGTTATAGCTTTCGTCGGTATAAAAAACACCCACAGATGGCGTCAGGGTCAGACGTTCCATCCTGATGGGTCGAAAGTAGGAGACTTCTCCAATCATGCCGCCGCTTTCATCCGTGGCATCGCCAGAGACCGCCACTTTCAAAGAACCCCAGCTTTCGTGGTGATAGTACGCGCCACCGAGGAAAGCGGACGCCTTACGCTCATCAAGCTGTTTCATCTGATGGTCGTCATTGTCATCGGGATCAAAATGCAACGGCATCCACGATGCGGTCAGGCTGAGTTCATTTTTTGCGTCTTTCCACAGGATCCAGCCGCCCGTGGTCTGGCGCACATAAAAACGATCGCTTTCGTAACTGATTAACGGCACCGCAGTGGTATTTTCGTTATACCCCTTATAAGGCGACTCATTAAATACAGCCCCCGCCCCTATTGAAAAGTCACCGGCCATTGCAGACGTAGCTGCAAATAACGTGGCAGCGATAAGTAAATTGTATTTAATAGTCATCAAAGTAATCCATTTAAACGCCAAACAAGCGGGGCGAATAATAATGGTTACAAATTTGCCAATGCAACGCTGCGGTTTATATAATATTATATATATAATGATATAGATGGGCACGCATGATGAGTAAATTACAGCTAAAGCCACGCGAATTAAAAATAATCTCCGTCATCGCCGCCACTCACAGCATTGGTGATGCTGCTGCCCTGTTGGGTATGGCGCAGGCTAACGTCAGTAAATATCTCTCTGATTTTGAAGCGCGGGTTGGACTAAAGGTTTTTGAGCGCACGACCCGTCAGCTTGCGCTTACTCAGTTTGGTGAAGCGTTACTTCCCTATATTGACGCTTCGCTGGACAAAAACGATCAGCTCGTGAATTTCATTGCCGATTATAAGCATGAAAAGCGGGGCAAAGTGACCCTTTACGCGCCCACGGGAATTGTCACCTACCTCGCGCGCCATGTCATCCATCAGATAAAAGACATCGGCGACATTCGTATCTCCCTGAAAACGTACAACCTGGACCGCAATGAATTTTCAGAAGGCGTTTCCTTCCCGGATGACTGCGATATTTTAATTACCTATGCACAACCAAAAGATGGAAGTCTGGTCGCCAGCGTATTAACAAAATATTCCGTTACGGCATTCGCCACCCAGGAATATTTGAATAACCATCCATTAGCCGGACCTGACGATTTAATTAATCACTCATGTATTCTGATCGATTCCATGCTGGTCGACGATGCAAATATCTGGCGTTTTCGTACCCATGGTAGTGATAACGTGCAAGATTACAGGGTGACCGGAAATTATATTTGCGACAACACGCAGACGGCGCTGGAGCTGGCAAGAAATAATCTTGGCATCGTATTCGCACCTAAAGAGAGCCTGAAAAAAGAATTAGCGCAAGGCATGCTGGTTCCCTGCTTCCCGCATCAGGAAGAGTGGTGGCTCGATCTGACCGCGATATTCCGCAAACGTGAATACCAGCCCTGGCGTGTGCAGTACGTCCTTGATGGCGTCCTCAATTGCCTGCGCCAGCAAATTGCTCAGGCCGCCCAGGGACGGCCTGAGCAGGGCGACTAGAACAGGCCCAGCGGTTTATCGGAGTAGCTGACCAGCAAACATTTCGTCTGCTGGTAATGCTCCAGCATCATCTTGTGGGTTTCACGCCCGATGCCGGATTGCTTATAACCCCCAAATGCGGCGTGTGCCGGATAGGCGTGATAGCAGTTGGTCCAGACGCGCCCGGCCTGAATGCCCCGGCCCATTTTATAGGCCAGATTACCGTTGCGGCTCCAGACGCCTGCCCCCAGGCCATACGGCGTGTCGTTGGCAATCTCCAGTGCCTCCTCCATCGTTTTGAAGGTGGTCACCGCCAGCACCGGTCCGAAAATCTCCTCCTGAAAGACGCGCATGTTGTTCTTGCCAAACAGGATCGTCGGCTCAAGGTAATACCCGTCCTGCAGATCGCCACCAAGTACCTTACGGCGTCCGCCGGTCAGGATATCTGCGCCCTCTTTCTTGCCGATATCAATGTAGTTGAGGATGGTCTCCAGCTGTCCATGTGAGACCTGCGCCCCCATCTGCGTAACGTTATCGAGCGGGTTCCCGCTGCGGATAGATTCGACGCGGCGAATGGCGCGCTCCATGAAGCGTTCATAGATAGACTCCTGCACCAGCGCGCGACTCGGGCAGGTACAGACTTCACCCTTGTTAAACGCAAACAGCGCAAACCCTTCCAGGGCTTTATCGAAGAAGGCATCCTCTTCTTCCATCACGTCTGCAAAGAAGATGTTCGGGGATTTTCCCCCGAGCTCAAGCGTCACCGGAATGATGTTCTGGGTGGCGTACTGCATGATCTGCTGGCCCACTTCCGTCGACCCGGTAAATGCCACTTTGGCGATACGTTTAGACGTAGCCAGATACTCCCCTATCTCGCCACCCGCACCGTTCACCACGTTAATCACGCCCGGCGGCAGGAGATCGCCAACGATTTCCATCAGCAGCAGAACCGAAAGCGGGGTCAGACGCGCCGGTTTGAGCACAATGCAGTTGCCTGCTGCCAGCGCGGGCGCCATTTTCCAGCTCGCCATCAGCAGCGGGAAGTTCCACGGAATAATTTGCCCTACCACGCCCAGCGGTTCGTGGAAGTGATACGCCACGGTGTCGCTGTCGACCTCGCTGATTCCGCCCTCCTGAGCGCGAATACAGGAGGCAAAATAGCGGAAGTGGTCAATGGCCAGCGGCACGTCTGCCGCCATCGTTTCCCGGATCGGCTTGCCGTTATCCCAGGTTTCTGCCGTCGCCAGCAGTTCCAGATTCTGCTCCATCCGGTCAGCGATTTTGAACAGAATGGCTGCCCGATCCTGAACGGAGGTATGCCCCCATTTGTCTTTCGCGTTGTGCGCCGCATCCAGCGCCAGATCGATATCGCGCTTGCCGGAGCTGGCTATTTCACACAGCGGCTGGCCGGTAACGGGGGTCAGGTTGGAATAGTATTCGCCGTCGACGGGGGCCACCCAGTCGCCGCCAATAAAGTTGTCATAACGAGGCTTTAGCTTGAGGGGAAAACCATACTCGCCAGGCTGGATACGCGAAGAGGGAGGATTGTTTGTCATGACCGTCTCCTTGCTGTTGGTGTACAACAAGGGTAGTCCCGGCTGGCGATTTTCTCGCCAACCGGTAACGGTGTTTACGACGGGGGTCACGGAGTTTCAGGAAATAATAACGAATCTCGCAGAACATGGTCGTTACCGCGGCGACGCGTAAACCCAATACGATTGAAATATTCCAGGATCTGAATCGCCAGCTTGCGCCCTACGTTTAGCCGATCGCGAAAATCGGCTGCACAGGTAGAGCCGCGCGCCTGATCCAGCTCGCGGATCAGGTTAGCAAACGCCACAATGCGATCGTTACGGTAATAACGATCTTTCACGATCGCAACTATCAGCCCCTGCTGCGCCGCGTGGCGTAATACCTGACGCATCGCCTGCTCGTCGGTGTTCGTTTCGCGCGCCAGATCGCGAACCCACCACGGCTCATCACCAAACAGCGAAGCCACTTTCTGCCAGATAACCTCCTGCTCTGCGGTGAATCCGGCTTTGTGATCCGGCAGGTGCAGCCAGCCGTGGTGGCTTTTAATCACCCCGCTTTCGCGCATGTTTTCAATCAGCAGCAGCACCAGCGCATCGTCTTCCATCGGCAGCGCCATGCGGCGCAGACGCTCACGCCCCGGACCAGGCTCATCCTGATGCTGTTCATGATACGTCGCGAGAGTGGTGAGTATTTTGCGCTGCCAGCGTGCGGCAACCGGGGCATTCAACAGGCTATTACCGGCCTGAATAAAGCCCGGCTGCCGGGTCAGCGGGTCTAATCCTTCCCTGCTCAGCTGGCGTGCCCAGGCAAAATCACCCAGGTTCACTGCACCGCGATCGAGATGCACCCGCAGCGCGGCGTTATCATCAGGGGCCTGTGCCAGCGCGGCCAGCCATTGCAGATATTCCGGTTTACGCTTGCCGCGTCGCGGCGAGTTAAGCGCCACCACCCGTGCCCCGGCCAGCGTTTCCCGCGCGGAGATATCCCGCAGAACCAGACGGTCGTTGTCTGCAAGCCAGAGCGGTGAATCGAAAACCAGTTCAGCAAGATCGTTTTCCAGCAGCGACACGCGTCCGGTGATATGGCTGGCCGCGTGGTGAATATGCAGCGGCTGCCACTGAGTCAGCGGCACATTCGTCTGCAGAGAGACAATCACGCGTTCAGACGGCTCTGGCGGAGCATCGGCCAGCAGCCAGTCGCCGCGGTTAAGCTGCTCTTTTTCCGCATCTCCGGCAATATTCAGCGCGATCCGCTGCCCGGCATGCGCCTGCTCTGCGGGCTGGTTCTGTGCATGTAAGCCGCGCACGCGCATCGGTTTGTTAATGCCCGTCAGCCACAGGCTATCGCCCACCTTCACTTCACCGCTCAACGCGGTACCGGTGACCACCAGGCCCGCCCCTTTTACGGTAAATGCCCGATCAATCGCCAGACGGAAGCGATGATGACTTGCGTGGTCACGTGACGTCAGTTGCTGCAAATGGTGACGAAGTTCGTCGATGCCGCGTCCCTCGGTGGCCACGGTGACAAAAATCGGCGCATCGGCAAAACCATACTCCCGTAAGGTGGCCTGCACCCCTTCGCGCACCTCGCCGACGCGCGCGTCATCCACGCGGTCAGCTTTCGTCAGCGCTACGGTCAGCTGCGGGTTGCCGGTCAGCTGGAGGATTGCCAGATGCTCGCGGGTTTGCGCCATCACGCCGTCATCGCAGGCCACGACCAGCAGGGCATGATCGATACCCCCCACCCCCGCCAGCATGTTAGACAGAAACTTCTCGTGCCCTGGTACATCAATAAAACCCAGCACGCGGCCGTCTGGCTGGGGCCAGTAGGCATAGCCCAGGTCGATGGTCATGCCGCGCTTTTTCTCTTCCGGCAGACGATCGGCGTTTATGCCAGTAATCGCCTGCAGCAACGTCGTTTTTCCGTGGTCGACATGACCGGCGGTGGCAATAATCATTTCAACAACATCTCCAGAAATCGCTCTTCATCATCAAGGCAGCGCAGATCCAGCCACATTCGTCCATCGTAAATCCGCCCGATAACCGGCACAGGCATGGCGCGCCAGCGTAACGACAGGGCCTCCAGGTGGCTGCCGCGCCCGTCACGCGGGGTAAACGTGAGCGCTTCGCTCGGCAGCCTGTCCACCGGCAGCGAACCGCTGCCAATCTGCGACTGGCAGGGCTCAATCCGAACGTCAAAATCAGGGTAGTGCGGGGCGATGCGCGGCAGCAATAACTCGGCCTGCGCACGAATCGAGGCGGCATCACGGGTTAAGAGACGCAGCACAGGCAGGCGGTCGGCCAGTTTCTCCGGATGGAGATAGAGCCGCAGCGTCGCATCCAGCGCGGCAAGGGTCATTTTATCGGCTCGCAGGGCGCGCTTGAGCGGATGCTGCTGCAGCCGGGCAATCAGCTCGCGTTTGCCGACGATAATTCCGGCCTGCGGCCCGCCCAGCAGTTTGTCGCCGGAAAAACTCACCAGGCTGACGCCCGCCGCAATCATCTCTTGCGGCATCGGTTCTTTTGGCAAGCCGTACTGGCTCAGGTCCACCAGCGAACCGCTGCCGAGATCGGCAATCACCGGGATATTCAGTTCGCGCCCAATTTCCGCCAGCTCGGCCTCATCAACCGTTTTGGTGAAGCCTTCAATCTGATAATTGCTGGTGTGAACCTTCATCAGCAGGGCGGTGTTTTCATTCACCGCTGCGCGATAATCTTTCGCATGGGTACGGTTGGTGGTACCGACCTCATGCAGCGTGCAGCCCGCCTGGCGCATCACGTCCGGAATGCGAAACGCCCCGCCAATTTCCACCAGCTCGCCGCGGGATACCACCACCTCTTTGCCACTGGCGGTGGCCGCCAGCATTAGCAGCACCGCTGCGGCGTTGTTATTCACAATGCAGGCATCTTCTGCACCGGTCAGCTGGCACAGCAGATCCGCCAGGGCACGATCGCGATGCCCGCGTCCTGCGCCGTCCAGATCGTACTCCAGCGTCACCGGCGTTCGCATGGCCTGCCCGACCGCAGCCACGGCCTCTTCCGCCTGCTGCGCGCGGCCCAGGTTGGTGTGCAGCACGGTACCGGTAAGGTTGATCACCGGGCGTAATGCGCTTTGCGCGTTCTTGTCCAGCCGATGTTCCACTTCCAGCTCCCACTCGCTACACCAGTCGGGCAAGCTATTTTCTGCCTGAATGGCGCATCGGGCTTCGTCCTGAAGCAGGCGTAACATCTCAACCGTCGCGGTATGGCCGAAACGCTCCACAACAGCATGAATGCGAGGTTCGCGAAGAAGACGATCGGTAGCGGGGATCTGGCTGTAGAGCGAATGATGAGTAGTCATGAAAGCGCCTGGCGAGTAAATATCTTCCCCCCTCCCGACGGGAGAGGGAGTTAACATGTGGAGAGATTGTACCGCCTCCTGCAGCGAAGTGTTATAACCCGCGTCAAGCCTTTGGCGGTTCGGTACGGGCAAAGCTCTCGCGGCTAAAGAGCGTTTCAGCCAGCTTCACCAGCAACGGTCGGTCAACGCACCAGCCGGGGGACACGCGGCGGAAATTGAGATACCCGATGGCGCAGGCAATGGCGATGGTGGCCAGGTTCAGGCTGTCGGTGTGAATTTTTCCCTCCCGGATGAGCTGTTCGCACATATCCAGACTGCGGTTGATTTTTTCCCGCTGGCGCAGCAGTTCGTTTTCTGACTGCTGTGCGGCGGGCCTTGCCTGCTCACGCACGGAAGTCAGCGCCGCATCCATAATGCCATCGGCCAGGGCTTCAATCTGCTTCACCGCCAGCGCCGCTTTTGGGTCAGCCGGCAGCATTGCCGGGGCCACGCCCAACAGCTCGATATACTCCGCAATAATCGGGGAGTCGAACCAGTATTCACCCTCGTCCGTCACCAGCGCCGGAACTTTTCCCAGCGGGTTGTACTGCGCGACGCCGTTTTCAGCGTTGTAGGGCTGTTCATTGACGAATTCGAATGTCATCCCTTTCTCCAGCAGGAGAATCGAGATTTTTCGCACGAAGGGACTGGTATAGCTACCGATGAGTTTCATTGCCTGATCCTTGATGCCGGAAAAAGGTCAGTATGGATCACGGGATGAAAAAAGGGCAGGTATGGATGTCGCATTCCTGCCCTGGCGGGATTAATGATCGAGGTAGAGGTAGTGCATCCAGCTGGTCATGCGCAGCAACACTTTACGCATCACCGAGACGTGGGCGAAATGGTCTGAATAGACCGCCACCTGGGCATAGATACCGTCTGGTAGCGCATCGACGTCGGCGTTAGGCTCCAGTTCAATCAGCGCCTGTACGCCATCCGTGCCCGGTGTGACGGTCAATGCCTGCAACGCCCCCTGCGCCTGGTACGACCCTCCCGGCACCACCGGCAGGACGCTGGTGAGTTTCCCGGTAAATACCTGGCCCGGCAGCGCATTAAACACCACTTCCGCTTCATCACCCGGCTTAAGACGCAGCAGCGAGTTCTGGCGGAACTGCGCCACAATCTGACGTTTCTGTTCCGGAATAAAGACCATGACCGGACGCAGAGGTAACGCGGCGGCATAGGTCCCCGGACGGATCAGCACCTGGGTGATATAGCCGTTGCTCGGCGCGCGCACCACGGTCTGATCGAGATTGTATTTCGCTTCGGCAAGCTGGGCGCGTAATGAGGCAATCTGCGACTGTTCACCGTTCACCATGCTGTCTAACTGACTTTGAATCTGCGTCTGTTCAGCCACAGAACCTTTCACCAGCGCATCCTGCGCCAGATAGTTCTGCCGCGCGTTGTCGATATCGCTTTCAGAAAACGGGTTCACCTTCGCCCGGCTGCCTTTCAGGTAACGCTGATAATCTTTATACAGGCGGTCACGCTCTGCCGAGACGCGCGTGGTATTAGCGACGGCTTCTGCAAGCTGCGCTTTCAGGCTATCGATATTGTGGGTTGCGGTGACCAGATCGGCCTTGAGTCTATCGACCCGCGCCTGGTAGCGGCCCGGATCAAGTTTAAATAACACTTCGCCTTTTTTAATGAGCTGGTTGTTTTTATCAGTCACTTCGGTGACCACGCCCGTCACCTGCGGTGTAATCGGAATGGAAATAACCGCTTTTTGCGCCGTAAAGGTATACGGATGGTTATAGTTCATTAACAGAATCAGTCCGGCAACAATAAATACCCCACCCAACGTTGCGGTGGCGAGCGTCCACTGATTTACCGGAATGCGGAATATTTTAAAGATCGCCCAGGCAAATGCCACATAGGTCAAAATAATCAACAGATCCATGATTAGCGCTCCAGCGTGTTCTGATCGGCAGTGGGCTGTACCGCCGCCAGCTTTTGTTCTAATTCGGCTACGCGTTTGGACAGCGCATCCATGCCTGGCACCTCATCTGGCTTTGTAATGTGGTTCTGCATGCCCCAACCGCGATCTTCACGGTAGAGCGTGGCCCAAATCCACAGAAACGGCCAGATGGCATGGAGGGTGAACAGGCTAATCCAGCCTGCCGTATGAATCGCATCGGCATGGGGATGATTACGTTTTTTAGCCATATTATAAGGGATATCATGAATAGCGATAATCCCGTAAAAAAGCACCAGAAATACAAAAATCAATACGCCCAACGCAAAATAGTTGAGAAACATATTTTCCTCACTTAAACAACGTCAACTCATTAAACGAATAAAACAGCACGCAGCCTAATTAATTTATTTTTAAATTTAAAAGGCACACTGGTTATTTCAGAGCCGGGGAGTATCGGTTTTTATAATATCTCCATGCAAGTTTATAAACGTGTCAAAATATAACCTGAATAATAATATACTTAACCTTACATTATGAGCGTAATCCACCTTTTAACTTTTCGCCATACCACACATGAAAAGTGGTTTTTTAGCTTTACGTGTCACTCAAGACTATCCTGACGCCAATTCGCAAAGCAGAGTTTGCCGCCGATCACAGCCAGAGAAATCTGCATAAAAATATTTTGTGAAATCAGTCACAATCCAGAAACAAACCCACAAAACAAAAATGAGATCACAATCACAGAAACGCGTGGTTTTTGCTTTGTTTTTCGCCATCGTATTTTTTTTACCCACTAATTTTGTGATTCGGATCACGTCATTGAATGCCACACCCCCTACATTTACGTGACATATGTCACACAAATTTTCACTGTCTGGACAGTTGAACGATTCAGTGCCAGATTTCACAGCATCAGAACAGGGCCCGGCTACCTCTGCCGCCGCACATTAACGATAAACCTCGGGCCGCAAGCCTAAGCGTAAACATAAGAAGGGGTGTTTTATGTCATCCGATTTCAAGATCAAAGTTCAAAGCTTTGGTCGTTTCCTCAGCAACATGGTGATGCCAAATATCGGCGCGTTTATCGCGTGGGGTATTATCACCGCATTGTTCATTCCGACAGGGTGGTTGCCTAACGAAACGCTGGCGAAACTTGTTGGCCCTATGATTACTTACCTCCTGCCGCTGCTGATCGGTTTCACCGGTGGTCGTCTGGTAGGCGGTGACCGTGGTGGCGTTGTGGGTGCCATCACCACAATGGGTGTTATCGTCGGTGCGGATATGCCGATGTTCCTCGGTGCCATGATTGCCGGTCCTCTGGGCGGCTGGGCGATTAAGAAATTCGACGTCTGGGTAGATGGTAAGATCAAATCCGGCTTCGAAATGCTGGTGAACAACTTCTCTGCGGGCATCATCGGGATGATCCTCGCGATTCTGGCGTTCCTCGGCATTGGCCCTGCGGTTGAAGTGCTGTCCAAAATTCTGGCGGCAGGCGTTAACTTTATGGTGGCGCACGACATGCTGCCGCTGGCGTCTATCTTCGTTGAACCGGCGAAAATTCTGTTCCTTAATAACGCCATCAACCACGGTATCTTCTCGCCGCTGGGTATTCAGCAGTCTCACGATCTCGGCAAGTCCATCTTCTTCCTGATTGAAGCGAACCCAGGTCCGGGTATGGGCGTTCTGCTGGCATACATGTTCTTTGGTCGCGGCAGCGCTAAGCAGTCTGCTGGCGGTGCGGCTATCATCCACTTCCTGGGCGGTATCCACGAAATTTACTTCCCGTACGTGCTGATGAACCCACGCCTGATCCTGGCCGTTATCCTCGGCGGTATGACCGGCGTGTTCACCCTGAGCGTGCTGGGCGGCGGTTTGGTCTCCCCTGCTTCTCCGGGCTCTATCCTGGCCGTGCTGGCGATGACCCCGAAAGGTGCCTACTTCGCTAACATCGCGGCTATCTGTGCGGCCATGGCGGTCTCCTTCGTGGTTTCTTCTATCCTGCTGAAAACCAGCAAAGTGAAAGAAGATGACGATATCGAAGCGGCAACCCGCCGTATGCACGACATGAAGGCGGAATCCAAAGGCGCGACCCCGCTGGCGGCTGGCGATGTCTCTAACGACCTGAGCCACGTGCGTAAAATCATCGTTGCTTGTGATGCCGGTATGGGCTCCAGCGCAATGGGTGCCGGCGTTCTGCGTAAGAAAGTACAGGATGCGGGCCTGACCAACATCTCCGTGACCAACAGCGCAATTAACAGTCTGCCGCCGGACGTTGACCTGGTGATCACCCACCGCGATCTGACCGAACGCGCCATGCGTCAGGTACCGCAGGCACAGCACATTTCGCTGACTAACTTCCTCGACAGCGGCCTGTACACCAGCCTGACCGAACGTCTGGTTGCCGCGCAGCGTCATGAAGATAACGAAGTGAAAGTGCGCACCAGCCTGCAGGATAGCTTTGACGAGAGTAATGCCCACCTGTTTAAACTGGGTGCGGAGAACATCTTCCTCGGCCGTACCGCGGCTACTAAAGAAGAAGCGATTCGCTTTGCCGGTGAACAGCTGGTAAAAGGCGGTTACGTTCAGCCTGAATATGTCGATGCGATGCTGGAGCGCGAAAAACTGACCCCAACCTATCTCGGTGAATCCATCGCGGTTCCACACGGTACCGTTGAGGCGAAAGACCGCGTGCTGAAAACCGGTGTGGTGTTCTGTCAGTATCCTGATGGCGTACGCTTCGGTGAAGAAGAAGATGACATCGCCCGTCTGGTGATTGGTATCGCCGCTCGCAACAACGAGCATATCCAGGTGATCACCAGCCTGACCAACGCCCTGGACGATGAGTCCGTTATCGAGCGTCTGGCCAAAACCACCAGCGTTGAAGAAGTTCTGGCACTGCTGAACAAATAACAGCGCCTCTTCCCTCTCCCCCCGGGGAGAGGGCTAGGGTGAGGGGGAGAAAGCTCCTCACCCCAGCCCTCTCGGGTAAAAACATTGATGAAGGTTAACACTATGAAAGCATTACATTTTGGCGCAGGTAACATCGGTCGTGGTTTTATCGGCAAACTGCTGGCAGACGCGGGCATTACGCTGACGTTCGCCGATGTGAATCAGGTGGTCCTGGATGCCCTGAATGCCCGTCATAGCTATCAGGTCCATGTGGTGGGCGAAAACGAGCAGGTCGATACCGTCTCAGGCGTGAACGCGGTCAGCAGCATTGGCGACGACGTAATCGACCTGATTGCCAGCGTTGACCTTATCACCACGGCGGTAGGCCCGGTGGTTCTGGAGCGTATCGCCCCGGCGGTGGCTAAAGGCCTGGCAAAACGTAAAGCGCAGGGCATCGACACCCCGCTGAACATCATCGCCTGTGAAAACATGGTACGCGGCACCACACAGCTGAAAGGCCATGTCATGGCGGCCGTGGCTGACGAAGATAAAGCCTGGGTCGACGCGCACGTTGGGTTTGTGGATTCCGCCGTGGACCGCATCGTTCCGCCGTCAGCATCCGCCACCCACGACCCGCTGGAAGTGACCGTGGAAACCTTCAGCGAGTGGATCGTCGATAAAACTCAGTTTAAAGGTGCGCTGCCAACTATTCCGGGAATGGAATTAACCGATAACCTGATGGCATTTGTCGAACGCAAACTCTTCACGCTGAACACCGGGCATGCTATAACCGCGTACCTCGGAAAATTGGCCGGTCATCAGACCATTCGCGATGCGATCCTCGATGAGAAAATCCGCGCGGTGGTAAAAGGGGCCATGGAAGAGAGCGGCGCGGTGCTGATCAAACGCTACGGTTTTGATGCTGATAAACACGCAGCCTACATCCAGAAAATCCTCGGCCGCTTTGAAAACCCGTATCTGAAAGATGATGTTGAGCGCGTGGGACGTCAACCGCTGCGTAAGCTGAGTGCAGGCGACCGTCTGATTAAGCCGCTGCTCGGCACGCTGGAATACGGTCTGCCGCATGCCAACCTGGTGAAAGGGATTGCCGCTGCAATGCACTACCGCAGCGATCAGGACCCGCAGGCGATCGAGCTGGCTCAGCTGATTGATGACAAAGGCGCGCAGGCTGCGCTGGCGCAGATTTCCGGTCTGGACGCCAATAGCGACGTGGTTGTGGAGGCGGTTAACGCATACAACGCAACCAAATGATGCACAGTGTGGCGCAGGTTAGCCTGCGCCCAGATAACAGATTGTCAGATATGCAGGCAATAATGGAACAAACCCAGGCCTTTGAAAATCGTGTGCTTGAGCGTCTGAATGCTGGCAAAACCGTACGAAGCTTCCTGATTGCCGCCGTCGAGCTGTTAACCGAGGCGGTAAATATCCTGGTGCTTCAGGTGTTTCGCAAAGACGACTACGCGGTAAAATATGCTGTAGAACCGTTACTGGACGGCGATGGACCGCTGGGCGATTTATCGGTGCGTCTGAAGCTGATTTACGGTCTTGGCGTGCTGAACCGGCAAGAGTACGAAGATGCAGAGCTGTTAATGGCGCTACGTGAGGAGCTCAATCATGACGGTAACGAATACGCCTTTACCGATGATGAGATCCTGGGGCCCTTCGGCGAGCTGCACTGCGTGGCCGCGCTGCCCCCTGCCCCTCATTTCGACAGCAGCGACCCTGAGCTATACGCGATGCAAAAGCTGCGTTATCAGCAGGTTGTCCGCTCCACGATGGTCCTTTCCCTGACTGAGCTGATTTCCCGGATCAGCTTAAAAAAAGCGTTTCAGAAGTAAGCCTGCTCACATTGGTGTATCCTTCCCTGTAAATTCCCCGTTTTCAGAGTTATTTGTCATGAAAGAAGTCGAAAAGAACGAAATTAAACGCCTGAGCGACCGCCTGGATCTGATCCGTCACCAGATGGCGGGTCTGTCACTGGTCGATTCCGCCGAGAAGTACGCCGAGCTGGAGAAAGAGACCGCGAAGCTGGAGGCAGAGATCGAGCGCCTGCGCGAAGTAAAAGGCCAGAAGCTGAGCAACGAAGCGCAGAAGCTGATGAACATGCCACACCGCCGCGCAATCACCAAAAAAGAACAGGCTGACATGGGCAAGCTGAAGAAAAGCGTCCGTGGCCTGGTGGTCGTGCACCCGATGACCGAGCTTGGCCGTGAAATGGGCCTGAAAGAGATGACGGGCTTTTGTAAGACCGCGTTCTGATTTCATGCCGGGTGGCACTGCGCTTACCCGGCCTACTCTTTTCCCCTTCGCATGATTTGGTCCAACCAATTGCGCAATCAATCCTCCCCTGGTTCACAATTCCATTATTTCCGCTCACAAAACCATTGCCACCCCATAACATCTGGTTAACCATTTATTGTCATTAACCCTACAATACAACATTGGCAGGACCACTTTTACATAACCTGTGATGCAGAGATGAGCGGAGACTCACCCGCCGCGCAGGTTATCTGGTCCCCAGGAGACCTGCATGAGCCTCTGGCAACAAAACTACGACCCGGCCGGAAATATCTGGCTGTCGAGCCTGATCGCATCGCTTCCAATCCTGTTCTTCTTCTTTGCGCTGATTAAGCTCAAGCTGAAGGGCTACCTTGCCGCGACGTACACCGTTGCCATCGCTCTGCTGGTGGCGCTGTTCTTCTACAAAATGCCGGTCGATCGCGCGCTGGCCTCCGTTGTCTACGGTTTCTTCTACGGTCTGTGGCCAATTGCGTGGATCATCATCGCCGCTGTCTTTGTCTATAAAATTTCGGTGAAAACCGGGCAGTTCGACATCATCCGCTCGTCGATTCTCTCCATCACGCCGGACCAGCGCCTGCAGATGCTGATTGTCGGCTTCTCCTTCGGGGCGTTTTTGGAAGGTGCCGCCGGATTTGGCGCACCGGTCGCCATTACGGCCGCCCTGCTGGTGGGCCTCGGCTTTAACCCGCTTTATGCCGCGGGCCTGTGCCTGATTGTGAATACCGCCCCGGTGGCGTTTGGCGCAATGGGGATTCCGATTCTGGTCGCCGGACAGGTGACCGGGCTGGATAGCTTTGAGATCGGCCAGATGGTGGGTCGCCAGCTGCCGTTCCTGACCATCATCGTGCTGTTCTGGATCATGGCGATTATGGACGGCTGGCGCGGCGTGAAAGAGACGTGGCCTGCTGTAATGGTGGCGGGCGGTTCGTTCGCCATCGCGCAATACCTGAGCTCAAACTTCCTCGGTCCGGAGCTGCCGGACATTATCTCGTCGCTGGTCTCGCTGGTCTGCCTGACCCTGTTCCTGAAACGCTGGCAGCCGGTACGTATTTTCCGCTTCGCCGACATGGGTGCCTCGCAGGTCGATCAAACCCTGGCACGCACGGGCTATACCGCAGGGCAGGTGATCCGTGCCTGGTCACCGTTCCTGTTCCTGACCGCAACGGTAACGCTGTGGAGCATCCCGCCGTTTAAAGCCCTGTTCGCCCCGGGCGGCGCGCTGTACGACATGGTGATTAACATCTCCGTGCCGTTCCTCGACAAAATGGTCGCCCGCATGCCGCCAGTCGTGCATGCCGCCACACCGTATGCCGCGGTCTATAAGTTCGACTGGTTCTCCGCCACCGGGACCGCCATCCTGTTTGCCGCGATCCTTTCCGTGGTGTGGCTGCGCATGAAGCCTGCCGCCGCGGTGCAGACCTTCGCAGCGACGATTAAAGAGCTGATGCTGCCGATTTACTCCATCGGCATGGTGCTGGCGTTCGCGTTTATCTCGAACTACTCCGGCCTGTCATCGACGCTGGCACTGGCGCTGGCCCATACCAGCCACGCCTTCACCTTCTTCTCACCGTTCCTCGGCTGGCTGGGTGTGTTCCTGACCGGGTCAGATACCTCGTCGAACGCCCTGTTTGCTGCACTGCAGGCTACGGCGGCCCAGCAGATTGGCGTGTCGGATGTCCTGCTGGTCGCTGCGAACACCACCGGCGGCGTGACCGGGAAAATGATCTCCCCGCAATCCATCGCCATTGCCTGTGCGGCGGTGGGACTGGTCGGTAAAGAGTCGGATCTGTTCCGCTTTACCGTGAAACACAGCCTGATATTCACCTGCATGGTCGGGGTGATCACCACCCTGCAGGCTTATGTCTTAACCTGGATGATCCCATGATAGTGATGCCCAGACGCCTGTCCGACGAGATAGCCTCTCGCGTACGGGCGCTGATTGAAGAACAACAGCTGGAAGCGGGCATGAAGTTGCCCGCTGAACGCCAGCTCGCCGCCCAGCTTGGTGTATCGCGTAATTCCCTGCGTGAAGCGCTGGCCACGCTGGTCAGCGAAGGGGTACTGGTGAGCCGTCGCGGCGGCGGCACCTTTGTGCGCTGGCAGCATGACGACTGGTCCGAGCAAAACATCGTTCAGCCGCTGAAGACGCTGATGGAAAATGACCCGGACTACAGCTTTGACATCCTCGAAGCGCGTCACGCCATCGAGACCAGCACCGCCTGGCATGCGGCCATGCGGGCAACCGAGGCCGACAAAGAGAAGCTCAAAGCCTGCTTTGAGGCCACGCAAAGCAGCGACCCGGATATCGCCTCCCAGGCTGACGTGCGTTTTCACCTGGCCATTGCCGAAGCGTCGCACAATGTGGTTCTGCTCCAGACCATGCGCGGGTTCTTCGACCTGTTGCAATCCTCCGTCAAACAAAGCCGCCAGCGCATGTACCTGGTTCCGCCGGTGTTTGCCCAGCTGACTGAACAACACGAGGCGGTGCTTAACGCCATTCTGGCCGGTGATGCCGAGGCCGCACGCAAGGCGATGATGGCGCATCTCGGCTTCGTTCACACCACCATCAAACGATTCGATGAAGACCAGGCCCGACAGGCGCGTATTACCCGTCTGCCTGGCGACAGTGATATTTCCAGGGAGAACAAAGCATGATCATTTCAGCAGCCAGTGACTATCGCGCCGCGGCGCAGCGCATTTTGCCCCCGTTCCTGTTCCACTACATCGACGGCGGGGCGTATGCCGAATACACCCTGCGCCGCAATGTGGAAGACTTGTCAGAGGTGGCCCTGCGTCAGCGCGTGCTGAAGAATATGTCTGACCTGAGCCTTGAGACGACGCTGTTCAACGAAACGCTCTCCATGCCGGTCGCCCTCGCCCCCGTCGGCCTGTGCGGTATGTACGCCCGTCGTGGCGAAGTGCAGGCGGCGGCGGCCGCGGATGCCAGGGGTATTCCGTTTACCCTCTCTACCGTCTCCGTCTGCCCGATTGAAGAGGTCGCGCCGACCATCAAGCGTCCGATGTGGTTCCAGCTGTACGTACTGCGCGATCGCGGTTTTATGCGTAACGCGCTGGAGCGCGCCAAAGCGGCGGGCTGTTCCACGCTGGTCTTTACGGTCGATATGCCAACGCCGGGCGCGCGCTACCGCGACGCCCACTCCGGCATGAGCGGCCCGAATGCCGCTCTGCGCCGCTACTGGCAGGCGGTGACGCACCCGCAGTGGGCGTGGGATGTGGGTCTGAACGGACGTCCGCACGATCTGGGCAATATCTCGGCTTACCTCGGTAAACCGACCGGGCTGGAAGATTACATCGGCTGGCTGGCGAACAACTTCGATCCGTCCATCTCCTGGAAAGACCTGGAGTGGATCCGCGAATTCTGGGACGGCCCGATGGTGATCAAAGGGATCCTCGACCCGGAAGATGCCCGCGACGCGGTACGTTTTGGCGCAGACGGCATTGTGGTCTCAAACCACGGCGGGCGTCAGCTCGACGGTGTGCTCTCCTCCGCACGCGCGCTGCCCGCCATTGCCGATGCGGTGAAAGGCGATATCGCGATTCTGGCCGACAGCGGCATTCGCAACGGGCTGGACGTGGTACGCATGATCGCGCTCGGCGCCGACAGCGTGCTGCTGGGCCGTGCGTATCTGTACGCGCTGGCGACGGCAGGTCAGGCTGGCGTGGCGAACCTGCTTGACCTGATCGAAAAAGAGATGAAAGTCGCGATGACGCTGACCGGTGCGAAAACCATTAGCGAAATCAGCAAAGACTCTCTGGTGCAGGAGTTAAGTCGATTACCGGCGGCGCTGGCTCCCCTTGCGCAGGGAAACGCTGCCTGAATACCCCTCCTGTTAACACCGCTGTTCACGCGCCCGGTTCCCCCTTCGGGCGCTTTTTTTTGCCGAAAATAACACTTAGATAACAAATTGGATAAGAAAATTTGACATATTTACTCCCTCCGCAATTGTATAGACAAGCAAATACAAGAACACAAAAACAACATCACATCGGAGAGGAGCATATGACGTATTCAGGCAAGGTGGATATTCAGCAGGTGATCGATGAGAGTCCCTTTTCAGGGTTTCACTGGCTTCTTATCGTACTGGGCTTTCTGGTTCTGGCGATCGATGGATTTGATACCGCAGCAATGGGTTACATCGCCCCTACGCTGTCGGCAGAATGGGGGATACATAAACAGGATCTGGGGCCGGTGCTGAGCGCAGCCCTGCTGGGCTTGTCGCTGGGTGCCCTCATTGCAGGCCCGGTATCGGACAAGATGGGGCGCAAGCGCGTGCTGGTCTTCTCCTGCCTGTTCTTCGGCCTTGCAAGCCTGGGCACGGCCTGGGCGCAAACTCTGAATACGCTGACGTTGTGGCGTTTTCTGACGGGCCTTGGCCTCGGTGCCGCAATGCCAAACGCCATCACGCTGATTTCCGAGTTTGCCCCCCAGCGCTGCCGCGCCATGGCGATTAATACCATGTACTGCGGCTTCCCTCTGGGTGCCGCAGGGGGCGGTGCGATCTCTTCGTGGCTTATTCCCCACCATGGCTGGCGAAGCGTGCTGCTGACGGGTGCAATTGCGCCGCTGATTTTGACGCTGCTGCTGGCGCTATTTTTGCCGGAGTCGGTGAAGTTTCTGGTGCAGCGCGGGAAGGACGTCATGCAGATCCGCCGTATCGCCAGCCGGTTCAGCCGCAGCACCCTGGAGAGCGTTACCGGCTTTTTCCTGGCAGAGGAAAAAGTCGCTTCTAAGAAAGGGAGCGTGGCGCAGCTCTTCTCCATGCCCTGGCTGCCCGGCACACTGATGCTGTGGGTCACTTACTTTATGGGGCTGGTGATTTACTACGTCCTGCTGAGCTGGATGCCGACCCTGATGCAGGGGATGGGCTATGCGCTGGCGGAATCCGCCTGGCTCACCTCGCTGTTCACCTTCGGCGGTACCGCAGGCATTCTGCTCGCGGGCTGGATGATGGATCGCTGGGAGGCACACAAAGTGGTCGCGGGTGGCTTTGTGCTGACAATGGGTCTCATTCTGTTACTGGGCATTGAGCATAATCATATCGCCCTGTTTGGCGGGTTGATTTTCCTGATGGGGATCGCGATGAACGGGGCGCAATCGGGCATGCAAACCCTGGCAGCGACTTTTTACCCAACAGAGTGCCGCGCAACGGGTATTGCCTGGATGCAGGGGATCGGCCGCTTTGGCGGCGTGGCGGGAACCATGACCAGCGCTCAGCTGCTTTCCCTGCAGTGGCAGGCGGACAGTATTTTGATGATCCTCAGCGTGCCTGCCCTGGTCGCCGCAGCGGCAACGTGCTACAAAATGCTGCGTTGCCGTGCGCAGGAACCTGGCGTCGCGTAATTCCTCACTTTTCTGCTATTCTGCCCCCGCAATTAAGGGGGCAGCATGCTTAACATCGTTTTATTCGAACCAGAAATTCCGCCGAATACCGGCAATATCATCCGCCTGTGTGCCAACACCGGCTTTCGTCTGCACATCATTGAGCCGATGGGCTTTACGTGGGACGACAAGCGTCTGCGTCGCGCGGGGCTGGATTACCATGAATTTACTGCCGTCGTGCGCCATCATGATTACGCCGCGTTTCTGGAAAGCGAAAAGCCGCAGCGCTTGTTCGCCCTGACCACCAAAGGCACGCCAGCACACAGCGCCGTGAGCTATCAGGACGGTGACTATCTGATGTTTGGCCCGGAAACCCGCGGCCTGCCAGCCACGATTCTGGATGCCCTGCCCGCTGAGCAGAAAATCCGAATTCCGATGATGCCGGACAGCCGCAGCATGAACCTGTCGAACGCGGTGTCGGTGGTGGTGTATGAAGCATGGCGCCAGCTGGGGTACCCGGGCGCCATTCTCAGAAGTTAAATGCCGTCGCCATACTCAAACGTATGGTGGATACCGTTGAAGTGCTGATCCATATCCATGGACGGCTTATCGCTGTCTGGTTTGCCGACGATACGCGCCGGTACGCCAGCCGCGGTGGTGTGCGGCGGAACCGGCTGGAGCACAACCGACCCTGCACCAATCTTCGCGCCGCGTCCGACTTCGATATTGCCGAGGATTTTGGCACCCGCGCCAATCATCACCCCTTCACGAATTTTCGGATGGCGATCGCCGCTGGTTTTACCGGTACCGCCAAGGGTAACCGACTGCAGGATCGAAACGTCGTCTTCAATCACCGCCGTCTCACCCACAACAATGCCGGTGGCGTGGTCGAGCATAATCCCACGGCCAATTTTCGCTGCCGGGTGAATATCGACCTGGAAGGTCACGGAGACCTGATTTTGCAGGAAGATTGCCAGCGCGCGGCGGCCTTCATTCCATAGCCAGTGGCCGATGCGATACGCCTGCAGGGCGTGGAAGCCTTTCAGGTAAAGCAGAGGCGTAGAGTATTTATCTACCGCCGGGTCACGCGTACGCACGGCCTGAATATCACAGGCGGCAGAGGCGATCATTTCCGGGTCAGCGGCGTATGCCTCCTCCACCACTTCGCGGATGGCGATAGCAGGCATAATCGAGGAAGCCAGCTTGTTGGCGAGCATGTAGCTGAGAGCACTACCAAGGTTTTCGTGTTTGAGTAGCGTAGCATGGTAAAAACTGGCCAGCATAGGCTCACAGTCGGCCAGCGCCCGGGCTTCGGCTTTAATATTGTTCCAGACGATATCCAGTTCTTCACACGGCATTGCTTACTCCAGACGATAAGTTAATGACCAGCCAGTTCTGCGCTGGCTGGGTCATTCAGGTGACAATGGTTCCGACTACTTACTGCTGCGCTCGTCCTTGCGCGCACGACCTAATAAGGTCAATGCTGCCTCGCGCGCATTTTTTCCGCAATACAATACCTGATAAATTTCCTCGGTTATTGGCATTTCGACACCAAACCGGTGCGCCAATTCGCGGACTTCTTTGGTATTGCGGTAGCCTTCCACCACCTGTCCAATCTTCTCCTGCGCGCTTTTTACATCGCTGCCCTGTCCGAGCATCATGCCAAAGCGGCGGTTACGAGACTGGTTGTCGGTACAGGTCAGCACCAGATCGCCCAGACCCGCCATCCCCATAAAGGTGGCCGGATCGGCGCCCAGCGCCTCGCCAAGACGGGACATCTCGGTTAAGCCGCGGGTAATCAACGCCGTACGGGCGTTGGCGCCAAAGCCAATACCGTCAGACATCCCGGCACCGATAGCAATCACGTTCTTCACCGCACCGCCCAGCTGGACACCGATAAAATCAGGGTTGCTGTAGACGCGGAAACTCTTGCCACAGTGCAGCAGATGCTGGAGATCGTCGGCGAAAGCCTGGTCAGTCGATGCCAGCGAGATCGCCGTCGGCAGGCCAGCAGCCAGCTCTTTGGCAAAGGTCGGACCGGAGATGACCGCCAGCGGGATCGCATCACCCAGCGCTTCGCGGGCAACGTCCTGCAGCAGGCGTCCGGTTTCCGCTTCAAGACCTTTGGTTGCCCAGACAATACGGGCATCCGGGCGCATCAGCGGCTTAATCTGACGCAGCACTTCGCCAAACACATGGCTCGGGACGACAATCAGAATGTTGCGGCTGGCCGCCAGCGCGGTCGCAAGATCGCTTTCCAGGTGCAGGGAGTCAGGGAACGGAACGTCCGGGAGAAACGCCACATTGCAACGGTCGTGCTGCAGCGTGGCGATATGTTTTGGATCGTGGCCCCACAGGACCACGTCGTGACCATTTCTTGCCAGCGTGATGGCAAGAGCGGTGCCGTATGAGCCGGCACCGATCACAGTCATTGAAGCATTAACAGTGCTCATCAGGCATCCTGATGTTGTTCAGCACCTTCGCCAGCTTGCTGCTGCAGATAGTTCATGAACAGCGCATCAAAGTTAACTGGCGCAAGGTTCAGTTGCGGGAATGTACCGCGAGAAACCAGGCTGGTGATGCATTCGCGCGCATACGGGAACAGGATGTTCGGGCAGTATGCACCCAGGCAATGCGCCATCTGGTTGCCTTCGATGCCGCCGATGGAGAAGATACCGCCCTGCTGTACTTCACACAGGAACGCGGTTTCTTCGCCCAGAGAGGCGGTCACGGTCACACGCAGTACAACTTCATACACGTCATCTGCCAGTTGGGTAGATGCGGTATCCAGATCAAGTTTAACCTCTGGCTGCCAGTCTTTCTGGAAAACGTGCGGCGCATTTGGCGCTTCAAAAGAGACATCTTTCGTGTAGATGCGCTGGATCTGGAAAATCATTTCATTATTGCTTTGTTCTGACATGGAAAAACCCTTTTTAATTGTCCTAAAGTCTCTTAGCTCAGCAGCGGATCGAGTCCACCACGGGCGTCGAGCGCATACAAGTCATCACAGCCGCCAATGTGCTGCGCATCAATAAAAATCTGCGGAACCGTCGTACGACCACTACGTTGGATCATCTCTTCACGTTTAACCGCGTCACCGTCGATCGGCAGTTCCTTGAACGTGACGCCTTTGCTGTTCAGCAGCGCTTTCGCACGGTGGCAGAACGGGCACGTCGCTTTGGTGTAGATCTCAATATTGGCCATGACTGAACTCCTTATTTACCGCGAACCAAAGGAAGATTTTCCCCGCTCCAGCCGGAGATCCCTTCTTTCAGTACCGTTACATTTTCGAAGCCCGCTTTATAAAGCGCGCTGGCAGATTCTTGCGCCTGCATGCCGGTTGCATCAACAACGATAATTGGCTGGGCTTTGTGTTTTTCAAGCTCACCCACGTTGTTCGCTTTGATTTCAGCTGGCAACAGGTTGATTGCGCCTGCAATGTGACCTTTACGGAAATCGTCACGCTGACGCAGATCGACAACGACGGCATCTTCTTTGTTGATCAGACGCGTCGCTTCACCACGGGTGATAACCTTAATCTTAGACGTCAGGCTCTTAAATGTGGTGAACAGCACAGCAGCCAGCAGGCCAATCCACGCGATGCTCAGAACCGGATGGCGGCTAACGAATTGCATAATTTCTTGCATGGAGGGTAACTACTCCCGACTAAGTGATAAAAAAACCAGGACAGGAGTATACCTGTGCGTTCTGGCAAATACAGCCAGCGACCCTAACCTAATCCATTTTCTGCGGCATGCCACCTAAAAAAATGCCTCAAAATGGTCCGGTCAGCGCCTTGCCCCTGCGCTTTCTTTGATCTTCTGCGGCTATTTGATCGATTCAGCTGTAGTAAAATTACGCAAATTTTGACTCTTGAGCATGAGGTTGTTGCAATGTCGGTTTCTAAAAAACCTATGGTACTGGTGATTCTGGATGGCTATGGCTACCGTGAAGACAGCCAGGATAACGCTATTTTCAGCGCAAAAACCCCGGTGATGGATGCGCTGTGGGCGAAACGTCCCCATACCCTGATCGACGCATCCGGTCTGGAAGTCGGTCTGCCTGACCGCCAGATGGGCAACTCCGAAGTCGGTCACGTTAACCTGGGCGCGGGCCGTATCGTCTATCAGGACCTGACCCGTCTGGATGTCGAAATCAAAGAACGCACCTTCTTCGCGAACCCGGTTCTTTGCGGCGCGGTAGATAAAGCCGTTGCGGCAGGTAAAGCCGTGCACATCATGGGCTTGCTCTCCGCGGGCGGTGTACACAGCCACGAAGATCACATCATGGCGATGGTTGAACTGGCCGCCGAGCGTGGTGCAGAAAAAATCTATCTGCACGCCTTCCTGGATGGTCGCGATACGCCACCGCGCAGCGCAAAAGGCTCTCTGCAAGCCTTCGAAGAGAAATTTGCCGCACTGGGCAAAGGCCGCGTCGCCTCCATCATTGGTCGTTACTACGCCATGGACCGCGACAACCGCTGGGATCGCGTTGAACAGGCCTATGACCTGATGACCCTGGCAAAAGGTGAGTTCCAGTTCGCGACGGCCGTTGAAGCCCTGGAAGCCGCTTATGCACGTGATGAAAACGATGAATTCGTGAAAGCGACCGTGATTCGTGCTGAAAGCCAGCCCGATGCCGCCATGGAAGATGGCGATGCGCTGATCTTCATGAACTTCCGCGCTGACCGCGCGCGTGAAATCACCCGTGCTTTCGTCAACAGCGACTTCGACGGTTTTGCCCGTAAGAAAGTGGTAAACCTCGACTTCATCCAGCTGACCGAATACGCGGCAGACATCAAAGCCCCATGCGCGTATCCACCAGCCTCGCTGGCTAATACCTTCGGCGAGTGGATGGCGAAGAATGACAAAACGCAGCTGCGTATTTCCGAAACCGAAAAATATGCGCACGTGACCTTCTTCTTTAACGGCGGCGTGGAAGAGCCGTTCAAAGGTGAAGAGCGCATTCTGATCAACTCACCGAAAGTCGCGACTTACGATCTGCAGCCAGAGATGAGCTCTGCTGAGCTGACTGAAAAACTGGTCGCGGCCATCAAGAGCGGCAAGTACGACACCATCATCTGTAACTACCCGAATGGCGACATGGTCGGTCATACCGGCGTGATGGAAGCCGCCGTGAAAGCGGTTGAAGCACTGGATCACTGCGTTGAGCAGGTTGCAAAAGCGGTTGAGTCCGTAGGCGGTCAGTTGCTGATCACCGCTGACCACGGTAACGCGGAACAGATGCGCGACCCGGCAACGGGCCAGGCGCATACCGCTCACACCAACCTGCCTGTTCCGCTGATTTATGTCGGTGATAAATCACTGAAAGCAGTGGAAGGCGGCAAGCTTTCTGACATCGCGCCAACCATGTTGTCGCTGATGGGTATGCCGATCCCTGAAGAGATGACTGGTAAGCCGCTGTTCATCGTGGAATAATCCCTCCCCATGAGGGGAAAGGCGATTTTTTCAATCACATGGGTCGTGAAGCCGCTTAGGTTATCAGTCAGACCCCTGCTTTGCGCCAGCGCACTCAGCGCTGGCGTATTGCTGTGCGCCGCATCCGCCCACGCGGACGATCGCGACCAGTTGAAATCCATTCAGGCGGATATCGCCGCTAAAGAGCGTGCGGTACGCCAGCAACAACAGCAACGCTCCGCCCTGCTCGCCCAGCTTAAGCAGCAGGAAGAAGCTATTTCGGCCGCAGCCCGTAAGCTCCGTGAAACGCAAGATACCCTCGCTCAGTTGAATAAACAGATCGACGAGATGAACGCGTCGATTGCCAAACTGGAGCGCCAGCGTGATGCACAGGAGCGCAATCTTGCCGCACAGCTTGATGCCGCTTTCCGACAGGGTGAACACACCGGTCTTCAGTTGATCCTCAGCGGTGAAGAGAGCCAGCGCGGTCAGCGTCTGCAGGCCTACTTCGGTTATCTGAACCAGGCGCGTCAGGAGACCATTGCGCAGTTGAAACAGACGCGTGAAGAGGTCTCCACCCAAAAAGCTGAGCTGGAAGAGAAGCAGAGTCAGCAGCAGACGTTGCTCTACGAACAAAAAGCGCAGCAGGCGAAACTTGAGCAGGCCCGTAACGAGCGCAAGAAAACCCTTTCCGGTCTTGAGTCCTCCATTCAGCAAGGTCAGAGCCAGCTGAGTGAAATGCGTGCCAACGAATCAAAACTGCGTAACAGTATCGCCCGTGCCGAAGCCGCGGCGAAAGCGCGTGCCGAAAAAGAGGCCCGCGAGGCACAGGCTGTCCGCGACAAGCAGCAGGAAGCCTCCCGCAAAGGTACCACCTACAAGCCAAGCGAAAGCGAACGTTCCCTGATGTCGCGTACCGGCGGTCTGGGTTCCCCACGCGGTCAGGCCTACTGGCCCGTTCGCGGTACACTTCTGCATCGTTATGGCGAACAGCTGCAGGGTGAGCTACGTTGGAAAGGGATCGTTATCGGTGCGTCTGAAGGTAGTGAAGTGAAAGCCATTGCCGATGGACGAGTGATTCTGGCCGACTGGCTGCAGGGTTACGGTCTTGTGGTAGTGGTTGAGCACGGTAAAGGCGACATGAGTCTTTATGGCTACAATCAGAGCGCACTGGTCAGCGTTGGCACACAGGTGCGCGCAGGCCAACCCATCGCCCTTGTGGGCAGCAGTGGCGGTCAGGGCCGCCCGTCACTCTATTTCGAAATTCGTCGTCAGGGTCAGGCGGTCAATCCACAGCCGTGGTTGGGAAGATAAGTTTTGCTTCAATTTCGTCGAATGGTTCTCTCCGTCGTCAGCGCGCTGGCGCTGGCTGCACCGGTATACGCAGGTAAACTCGCGATTGTGATTGATGACTTCGGTTATCGTCCGCACTATGAAAATCAGGTGCTGGCGATGCCGCCAGCCATCTCTGTCGCCGTCCTTCCGAATGCGCCTCACGCCCGTGAGATGGCGACCAAAGCCCACAACAGCGGACATCAGGTCCTCATCCATCTGCCGATGGCACCGCTCAGTAAACAGCCGCTGGAAAAAGATACGCTTCGTCCGGATATGAGCAGCGATGAGATCGAGCGCATCATCCGTGACGCTTACAACAACGTGCCGTATGCCGTTGGCCTGAACAACCATATGGGTAGCGCGATGACCTCCAGCCTGTACGGCATGCTAAAAGTGATGCGGGCGCTGGAACGCTACAACCTCTACTTCCTCGACAGCATGACCATCGGCAACAGCCAGGCGATGCGTGCCGCTCAGGGAACGGGAGTGAAGGTGATCAAGCGCAAGGTGTTCCTGGATGATACTCAGAACGAGGCCGACATTCGCGTGCAGTTCAATCGCGCCGTGCAGCTCGCCCGACGCAATGGTTCAGCCATTGCCATCGGCCACCCGCATCCTTCTACGGTGCGCGTTTTACAACAGATGTTGCCGACCTTGCCACCAGATATCACACTGGTACGTCCGAGCGATCTGCTCAATGAGCCGCAGGTCGATACGTCTCGCCCGGGTAGCGCACAACCACCCGCAACGCAGCCGCGTAACCCGTTCCGTGGCGTGAAGAATTGCAAGCTGAAACAACCGCCTGAACCGGTGCATGCAACCCGCTTCTTCGCGGTCATCAGCGAAAGCGTGAGCCAGAGTACGCTGGTGCAATACTTCCAGCACCAGTGGCAGGGATGGGGTAAGAAAGTATCAGTGAGCCATTCTCAGTGACAGGCGATTAAGGTAGAAAAATGCCGCAGCGACACAAAATTCTGCTCCTCGATACCGGTAAAGAATGGGGAGGAGGCACCAACAGTATGCTCGAACTTCTGAAGCGCATTAACCGCGAAAAGTTCGATATTACCTGTTGTTTTTACAGTGACTACAGCCGGGCCGAAGGGCAAACCATCGGCCAGGTGCTGAACAGTATTGGCATTCCCTTAATTGTCATCCCTCAACATAAGCAGCCCGCATGGGCGAAGATTGCCAAAGAATTGGGACGTAGCCTGCTGTTTTTCTCCCGCAGCGCCCGGAAGGCATTTACACGTCATGTTGATACGCTCTGGCGTATTCGACCCAACGTTAGCAAAATCGAGACGATTTTCAGGGATGGCGGTTTCGATACGCTTTATATGAACAACCAGCCGGGCTCTAACGAAGAGGGTTATCTGGCAGGTGCAAACGTGCATGCGCGGATAATCCAGCACTGTCGAATTGAACCTGTTTTGACCCCGCCGCTGGTGAAGCTGGTGAATACCCATGCCACAAAAATCATCGCCGTCTCACATGGCGTAGAACGCGTGTTAGTTCAGCATGGGGTCCGACCCGAGCTGTGTACGACGGTCAACAATGCCATCGACATCCATCAGCCTTTACCCGACCGACGCGCGATGCGTAATCGCCTGAACATTGATGACGACACGTTCGTGTTCGGCAGCATTGGCTCATTAATCCCTCGCAAAGCCAACCACCACACGCTGGAAGCGCTGGCACAATTCAACCAGAAACATCCCGAGGCGAGGTGGAAGATGGTGCTGGTCGGTGAGGGGGCTGAACGCGGTGCGTTGGCGGCACAAGCTGATGCGCTGGGTATTGCTGAGCATGTGATTTTCACCGGTTTCCAGAACACGCCTTTTGACTACCTCGCGACCTTTGACGCGTTTATTCTGGCCTCGCAGAGCGAAGGCTTGCCCCGCGTCGTGCTGGAAGCGATGCTGCTGAATATCCCCGTCATTGGCTCAAAGGTGACCGGCACGGCAGAATTGATCGATCATGCATCGACCGGGCTGCTTTTCCCGTGGAGCGATGTGTCGCAACTTGCTCAACACCTGGATAATATCTGGCAGGATCCCGATCTGCGCACCCGGCTCGCCGCCGCTGCGCATCAGAATGTCTGCAACGTGTATGCCATTGAAAGCTATGTTAACGGTGTCGAGGCCGTTCTTGGCGCGCAATAACCAAACGAGAAGAACATGTTTAAATTCCTGAATGCTCGCTACCGCCACATCACCGGGCGACATAACATTCCCTACGCTTCCCTTCCGGTCACGCGCGATCTCGTGGCGGTTGACTCTATCGTGATCCCTTGCACCGGTGCGGATTTCGTCGAAGAGGCGTTATTGTCCGCGACCTTTGCAGAGCGATATGCCACCGACGTCAGCGAGATTGTGATTGTCAGCGATCAACCAGAATCCGCGTTTGGCAATCTGCCGCCGAAAACCCGCATAGTGACCCTCGACCTACCAAAACGTGAAGAAGGTTATCGCTACAAGCAGATCTACCTTAGCCGCCTGGTGAAGCTTAACGCCCCGCTGCAGGCGCGCGGTGAAGGCGTATTGATGATCGATTCCGATCTCAACCTGCTGAAGATGCCAGAAATCAACATGGCCGAGATGCACATCTACTCCAGCTTCCGCCAGGGCAAAATGATTGCCAAGCTGGACGGCGCGCCAGCGGAGAAAGTCCCGGCGTATTACAAAGAGACGGTGCGCCCGTATCTGGTTGATCATGTTAACGGTGCGTTTCTTGCGGCCACTAAAAAGACCTGGCGCCGTATCTGCCCGCTGTGGCTCACGCTGTTCCAGGATACCTGGGAACTGATGGAAGACACACAACCGCCGACGGATCAGCTGCCGCTCGCCGCGCTACTGGACATGCTGGATTTAAAAACGGTTAACCTGGGCGACTGGATGAACTGGCCGGTGTCCAAGAAGATTGGCGGACAGGAAGCCGTTGTGCCGAAAGAGGTGATTGGTGCGCACGGTGGTTTTCCGCTCTCAGAATGGCAAAAGTATCTTGAATCACCTGAAAACAAACTGTTGTTCAAAGGTCAGGACTATACCCGCAAGGTGCGTTACCTGACGGACGAAGAGAAAAAAAATCAGTAAAAAAAGGGGCCGCTGGCCCCTTTTTGATTACTTATCCCAGCTCAGGATCACTTTCCCAGACTGGCCTGAACGCATCGCGTCAAAGCCTTTCTGGAACTCATCAACTGAGAAGCGGTGAGTAATAATCGGGGACAGATCCAGACCAGACTGAATTAATGCCGCCATCTTGTACCAGGTTTCGAACATCTCACGGCCATAAATGCCTTTGATGAATAGCCCCTTGAAGATGACCTTGTTCCAGTCGATAGACATATCTGACGGCGGAATACCCAACATCGCGATACGGCCACCGTGATTCATGGTGTCGAGCATGGTGCGGAACGCCGGCGGCGCACCGGACATCTCCAGACCTACGTCAAAGCCTTCGGTCATGCCCAGCTCTTCCATCACGTCGGTCAGACTCTCTTTGGAAACATCCACCGCGCGGGTGACGCCCATTTTACGCGCCAGCGACAGACGGTATTCGTTCACGTCGGTGATCACCACGTTACGCGCGCCCACATGCTTCGCCACGGCTGCCGCCATAATGCCAATGGGGCCCGCGCCAGACACCAGCACATCCTCACCCACCAGGTCGAAGGAGAGTGCCGTGTGTACCGCGTTACCGAACGGGTCAAAGATGGAGGCCAGATCGTCAGAGATATTGTCCGGGATTTTGAACGCGTTAAACGCCGGGATCACCAGGTATTCCGCGAAGCAGCCCGGGCGGTTTACGCCCACGCCAATGGTATTACGGCACAGGTGCGTACGCCCGCCGCGGCAGTTGCGGCAGTGGCCGCAGGTGATATGGCCTTCACCGGAGACGCGGTCGCCAATCTGGAAGCCTTTGACTTCCTGACCAATGCCAACCACTTCACCCACATATTCGTGACCGACAACCATCGGGACCGGAATGGTTTTCTGTGACCACTGATCCCAGTTGTAGATGTGAACGTCAGTACCGCAGATGGCGGTTTTACGAATTTTGATCAGCAGATCGTTATGACCGACTTCCGGCTCCGGCACGTCGGTCATCCAAATCCCTTCTTCCGCTTTCAGTTTGGATAACGCTTTCATCACACGTCCTCAGGCAATTACGCCCAGCTGTTTGCCGATGCGGGTAAAGGCTTCCACCGCACGTTCAATTTGTTCAGGCGAATGCGCCGCAGACATCTGGGTACGGATACGCGCCTGGCCTTTTGGTACCACCGGGAAGAAGAACCCGGTGACGTAAATCCCTTCTTTCTGCAGTTCACGAGCAAATTTCTGCGCCACGACCGCATCACCCAGCATCACCGGGATGATGGCGTGATCGGCACCGGCAAGGGTGAAACCTGCGGCGCTCATTTTTTCACGGAACAGACGGGCGTTCGACCACAGGCGGTCGCGCAGCTCAGCGCCGGACTCCACCATCTCCAGTACCTTGATGGAGGCGGCAACAATGGCCGGCGCCAGGGAGTTGGAGAACAGATACGGGCGGGAGCGCTGACGCAGCCATTCAACCACCTCTTTACGCGCAGCGGTATAACCACCGGACGCGCCGCCGAGCGCTTTGCCCAACGTACCGGTGATGATATCCACGCGGCCCATCACGTCACAGTATTCGTGGGAACCGCGGCCATTTTCGCCGACAAAACCGACCGCGTGAGAGTCATCGACCATGACCAGCGCGTCGTATTTATCCGCCAGGTCACAGACACCTTTCAGGTTAGCGATCACACCGTCCATGGAGAACACGCCGTCGGTGGCGATCAGCACGTGGCGAGCACCCGCTTCACGGGCCTCTTTCAGGCACGCTTCCAGTTCAACCATGTCGTTGTTGGCGTAGCGGAAACGCTTCGCTTTACACAGGCGTACGCCGTCGATGATGGAGGCGTGGTTCAGGGCGTCGGAGATAATCGCATCTTCTGCGCCAAGCAGGGTCTCAAACAGACCGCCGTTGGCGTCGAAGCAGGAGGAGTAGAGAATCGCGTCTTCCATTCCAAGGAAGCTCGCCAGCTTTTGTTCAAGCTGCTTGTGGCTGTCCTGGGTACCGCAAATAAAGCGTACGGAGGCCATACCGAAACCGTGGGTATCCATGCCGTTTTTCGCTGCGGCAATCAGCTCAGGGTGATTCGCAAGACCTAAGTAGTTGTTCGCACAAAAGTTGATCACGTGGCTGCCGTCGGCAACGGTGATGTCCGCCTGCTGAGCAGACGTGATAATACGCTCTTCCTTGAACAACCCTTCCGCACGTGCGGTGTCGAGGTCGCTGTTTAACTGTTTGTAAAAATCACCACGCATTGCAATTCTCCAGACTCGGCAAATTTCGGGACATATTACCCAAACCTATAGTTCATGACGAGATGACGCAGTATCTCTTGTCGTTTTTGCAGCATAAATCACGTGTACCCCTACCGCATATCGGTGAATGGCTGAAGACAGGGCATTGTGATGATATGATAGAAACATTAGCGTTCGGGATTGTCCCCGGACTCCACACTTCAAAGGTTACCGTTATGATCATCGTTACCGGCGGCGCAGGCTTTATCGGCAGCAATATTGTTAAGGCTCTCAATGACAAAGGCATCACCGACATCCTGGTGGTGGACAACCTGAAAGATGGCACCAAGTTCGTTAACCTGGTGGATCTGAACATCGCTGACTACATGGATAAAGAAGACTTCCTTATCCAGATTATGGCAGGTGAAGAGTTTGGCGAGATTGAAGCCATTTTCCACGAAGGTGCGTGCTCATCCACCACCGAGTGGGACGGCAAGTACATGATGGACAACAACTATCAGTACTCCAAAGAGATCCTTCACTACTGCCTGGAGCGTGAAATTCCGTTCCTGTACGCCTCTTCTGCTGCCACCTACGGCGGGCGTACCTCAGACTTCATCGAATCCCGCGAATACGAGCAACCGCTGAACGTCTACGGTTACTCCAAATTCCTGTTCGACGAATACGTGCGTCAGATTCTGCCAGAAGCGAACTCCCAGATTGTCGGCTTCCGTTACTTCAACGTCTACGGGCCGCGCGAAGGGCACAAAGGCAGCATGGCGAGCGTGGCATTCCACCTGAATACCCAGCTGAATAATGGCGAAAGCCCGAAACTGTTCGAAGGCAGCGACGGCTTTAAGCGCGACTTCGTCTACGTGGGCGATGTGGCTGCAGTCAACCTGTGGTTCTGGGAAAACGGTGTGTCCGGCATCTTCAACCTGGGGACTGGCCGCGCGGAATCCTTCCAGGCAGTGGCAGACGCGACGCTGGCGTACCACAAAAAAGGCAGCATTGAGTATATTCCGTTCCCGGATAAGCTGAAAGGCCGCTACCAGGCGTTCACCCAGGCAGACCTGACTAACCTGCGTAAAGCTGGCTACGACAAGCCGTTCAAGACCGTTGCCGAAGGCGTAACGGAATATATGGCCTGGCTGAACCGCGACGCGTAAGTATGAGAATTCTGGTGATCGGCCCGTCATGGGTGGGCGACATGATGATGTCGCAAAGTCTCTATCGCACGCTCAAGGCGCGCTATCCCCAGGCGATAATCGACGTGATGGCACCCGCGTGGTGCCGTCCGCTGTTATCGCGTATGCCGGAAGTGAACGAGGCGATCCCGATGCCGCTCGGCCACGGTGCGCTGGAAATCGGCGAACGCCGCAAGCTCGGCCATAGCCTGCGCGAGAAGCGCTACGATCGCGCGTATGTCCTGCCGAACTCTTTCAAATCTGCCTTAGTGCCCTTCTTTGCGGGTATTCCGCACCGTACCGGCTGGCGCGGTGAAATGCGCTACGGCCTGCTGAACGACGCGCGGGTGCTGGACAAAGAGGCCTGGCCGCTAATGGTGGAGCGCTACGTGGCGCTGGCCTACGACAAAGGCGTGATGCGCAGTGCGAAAGATCTGCCGCAGCCGCTGCTCTGGCCGCAGCTTCAGGTTAATGACGGCGAGAAATCCCAGACCTGCAACGCGTTTGGTCTTTCGTCTGAACGCCCGATGATTGGCTTCTGCCCTGGTGCGGAGTTCGGTCCGGCAAAACGCTGGCCGCACTATCACTATGCGGAGCTGGCAAAACAGCTGATCGACGAAGGCTATCAGATTGTGCTGTTTGGCTCGGCAAAAGACCACGAAGCAGGCAATGAAATTCTCGCCACGCTCAGCACAGAGCAGCAGGCCTGGTGCCGAAACCTGGCCGGGGAAACGCAGCTCGAACAAGCTGTTATTCTGATCGCCGCCTGTAAAGCCGTGGTGACCAATGATTCCGGCCTGATGCACGTCGCTGCCGCGCTGGACCGCCCGCTGGTCGCGCTGTATGGTCCAAGCAGCCCGGACTTCACGCCGCCGCTGTCGCACAAAGCGCGCGTCATTCGCCTGATTACCGGCTACCACAAGGTGCGCAAAGGCGATGCCGCAGAAGGCTATCACCAGAGCCTGATCGACATCACGCCGCAGCGTGTTCTCGAAGAACTCAACGAACTGCTGTTGAGCGAAGAAGGGTAACGGATGCGGGTATTGATCGTTAAAACCTCCTCTATGGGTGATGTTCTGCATACGCTGCCTGCGCTGACGGACGCGATGCAGGCCATTCCGGGCATCCGTTTTGACTGGGTGGTGGAAGAAGGCTTCGCGCAGATCCCTACCTGGCATGAAGCAGTAGACCGCGTGATCCCGGTGGCCATTCGCCGCTGGCGCAAAGCATGGTTCTCCACACCGATTAAAGCCGAGCGCACCGCCTTCCGCGAAGCGGTTCAGGCGCAGCGTTACGACGCGATCATCGACGCGCAGGGGCTGGTGAAAAGCGCCGCGCTGGTGACGCGTCTGGCACACGGCGTAAAGCATGGCATGGACTGGCACTCCGCCCGCGAGCCGCTGGCGAGCCTGTTCTATAACCGTCGCCACCGTATTGCAAAACAACAGCACGCGGTGGAGCGTACCCGTGAACTGTTTGCCAAGAGTCTTGGCTATGTAAAACCGGAATCCCAGGGCGACTACGCCATTGCGCAGCACTTTTTGCGCAATACAGACCCCTGTACTCAGCCTTATCTTGTCTTCCTCCATGCCACAACGCGCGACGATAAACACTGGCCGGAAACGCACTGGCGAAGACTGATTGAACTAATGCAACCTACCGGGATCCATATTAAACTGCCCTGGGGCGCTGAACATGAGCGACAGCGTGCAGAACGTCTGGCCTCCGGTTTTTCGCACGTTGAGGTATTGCCCAGACTCACGCTGGCGCAGGTGGCCGCAGAGCTGGCGGGGGCGAATGCCGTCGTTTCCGTGGATACAGGATTAAGCCATTTAACCGCAGCGCTGGATCGCCCGAATATTACGATATTCGGCCCGACCGATCCGGGTCTGATTGGGGGCTACGGCAAAAACCAGCACCAGATGGTCAGCCCAACGCAACACACGAAGGATATTAGCGCAGATGCTATTTTTTCATTTTTACAGGGCAGCCATCGGCTTTCTGACAGGGATATTTAACCCATGAGTTATGTATTTCTGCTGATTTTACTCTTTCCGGTGAAACTCATCCGAAAGCTGTTTCGCAAAGACACAGGTAAAAACCTGGTTATTCAGACAGCAAAAATCGGCGATTTTGTTAATGCAACGCCCCTTCTGGCATACCTGCAAAAAAGCGACGTACTTATTAGTCGCAGCGTAGGTGCACTGGCGAAGCATGATGAGACGATCGACGAGATTTTTTTCATCGAACAGCATAAGCGTAACCTGTGGCGAAAGCTCTGCTTTGCCTGCCGGATCATGAACCGCTATGACAATGTGTATCTTCTGCAGCCTAACAGCGTAAATCTTTTTTTTGCCTCCGTTTGTAACGCCAAAAACAAACAGTTCTTAAGCACATACACACGCAGGTGGTATCACGGAATTTTCTATGCAACGGCAGACGGCACCGTTGAACACGGCAAAAAGACATTGTCGGTGACTAACTATCTCAAGCTTGCCGACCGCACGCTGACCTGGAAAGACTCACCAAAGCACGCCACCAGACCACTTTTTAAACCCGCGACATATCCGGCAATCCTTGATAAACCCGGCGTGATCCGCATTGGCATCAGTATTGCCGCAGGAAATAAAGCGAAAACCGTCCCGCCGGGCATCTGGAAGCGGATTGCCGATCATCTCGCCGACCTGCCCTGCGAGTTTTATGTGTTTGGCGCCCCGAACGAACAATCGTGGATGGATGATATCACCCGCGCGTATGGCGAATTGCCCAACTTCATCAATCTGATTGGCAAAATTTCGCTTGAAGAACTCCCGTGGGCCATTTCAAAAATGAATTGTTATATCGCGTCCGACTCAGGAAATGTCTACGTTGCCGACGCGGTGGACGTGCCGGTAATCTTACTGTTTGGACCCTGTTGCCACTATGAACAGCGTCCGCTTGGCAACGTACTGTTGGTTGGGAATGATGACAATATTTGCTCGTATGTTTTTGAGACTCGCTATTACTTCTCACAAAGCCGGGAAGAACTCTTCTCTGTAACAGATGAATCGTTGGACAACATTAGACATTTCATTTGCGCGTTACCAACGGCTAACGCGGCCGCATATACCGTTGATGCCCAGGGAAACTAATTGTTATGGCTTTTCTAAGCATCATTATTGCCGCACATAACGCCCAGGACACGCTTGACGCAACGCTACAAAGCCTGCAAAACGCGATTGATAATGCGGGCGATGATGTAGAAATCATTATCTTTAATGACAGTTCCAATGATTCCACACAGGATATTATTGAGACGTGGTTGCCAAAGCTTCCGAATGCGCAATCCCGATACGTTGAGTACCGTAACGTCGGTCATGTTCGAAACAGCGCACTCTCTCTGGCGTCAGGTGAGTACATTACCATGCTGGATAGCGATGACCGACTGAAACCGGGCAGCATCCGGGACGCCGTGGCATTTCTGCAAGCACAGCGGCCTGATATGCTCCTGACGCGCCTGCTGGAAATACGCGATACGCAAAAAATCACCACTGACTGGCATGGGTTCTCTCCCGTTGCTTTATCACAACACCAGGCAATAACGCGTTTCCTGCAGCATAAAGACTTTCAGGCGCACCTCATCGGGCAATTCGTTCATCGGAAGCTGTACGAAAGCAACCCGATCCCTTCAATGGTCTGTTATGAAGATTTCGCCGTGTTTCCCGGCATGCTGATGCAATCGAGTAAAATAGTCTTCCAGCGGAAGGGGCACTATTATTACATCAAACGTAACGATAGTTTATCGAGCCGTCTTGACGCCAGTAAAATCGCTACGCTTGTAGAATGCACATTACAGATGGAAAAGATATTCCCGCTATCATTCAGGCATCTCATTAATTGCCACTGGTTTGATATTTACAGTAACCATCGACAATATCTGACCGACGCGCAACTCAAACTGGTTATGCAACGAGTAAAAGCACTTTATTCGTTCTCTTTTTTCTTCTCCAGCGATGTTCGTTTCAGCTACAAAAAAAGGGTTATTGAGGCATTATGGAAAAAGTAAAACTGCGGCTCTATCAACTGACGCTTATTTTGAGCCTCATTTCGCTTGCGCTGGCGTTACTGAGCTCAGGGAAACAGCGTGAATTCTTCTATATTGCGGTTTATGCCAGCATTATCGGCCTGGCGTGCGAATATAAAAGAATCACCCTGCGCCCCTTTTCCATTGCACTGCCCATTATGCTGATTGGGTTGCTCAATCTTATCTGGTATATGACCTATGAATACCATAACGAAGGCTTGAACGCTTATAGCGATTACCTTGGCGCCAGCAAGAAATTGATTTTGGCGAGTATTCTCGTTTTCTATCTTGATCAGTTCAAATCTTATATTGATAAAAAAGCTTTTCAGAAATATTTCTTGTATGCCTCTGGTGCAGGGTTTGTCCTTGCCACTGGCTATGGCTTATGGCAAGCGTCTCAGGGTATGGGACGTATCGAAATGGCAATAAATAGAGCGACCGTGACGGCCTATGTTTACTCTGTACTGTCACTGGCGTTTGTATACAGTCTTTATCTTCAGAAAAATAGAAAGCTGTATGTGGCCGCAGGACTCACCATCTTGATATCTTATTTCGTCATTCTTTTGACGGCTACGCGCGCCGCAATGGGATTATATTTGCTCCTGGCAATTGTACTCACACTCTACCACTTCAGAAGAATCCATTTGAAATCAACGCTAATTTTCTTATGTATTGTGGCAGGTATAGTGGTTGTAAGTTACAAGCCGTTAATTCTGCCTAAGATACAACAAACACAATCTGAAATAGAACGTTATCAAAAAGGATATGATGCCACCTCACTCGGCGCACGTTTTTCTATGTGGAATGTGGGTATTCAAAATGGACTTGCCCATCCTTTGGGACAGTCAGTCGAGGACCGTGAAGTCTGGACACAGCAATATGTGAAAAATGGGCATCCACACCTCGCCGCAGCACTCAAATTTATCAGGGTACATTTGCACAACGAGTTTATTGAAAAATACTCTCTGCAGGGGATCCCCGGGCTGGTAATATTATTCTTTTTCTATATCTCGATGATCGTGTACGCACTTAAAAATAAAAATGGTCTGCTGCTGACGACCATGCTTCTTTTATTGCTCTATGGTCTGACGGACGTCATTTTGTTGAGCTCAGAGGCGCTCATCTTCTTTGTCACCGTGTTTGCGCTGAGTACACTCTTTTCACAAACCAGACAACGCCAGTAAGTGATAATGCCCGCCATGCGGGCATTATTTTTTCTTGTGTTGATAAAACTCCGCCAGCGTCATCCCCACCGTCTTGTCGGATAACCAGCTAAACAGCGCTTCCAGATCCTCGTATAACCCCTCGATCGCCGCCTCGTCCTTAAACGTAGGACTGCCCCCGGGCATAAATTCCGACGAATGGAGCATAAACTCGACGTAATCATTTCCCTGAGAAAGGCATTGCTGCGCAACCTCAATCATCTGCGACGCATTACCACCTGTCGGACGTAACCAGTTCACAGAAGGTGAGCGGTATTTACCACGAAGACGATCGTAACCCTGTTTGATCGTGTTCAGCCAGGCAGGATGTTTATACTGAATGCTCATTGGCACTTCGAGTAAAGGGCTCGTGCCCGCCCGGGAAATATCGTTAACGTCAATAAAGTAGGCACGGTCCGGAAAATGTTGGTAATCCGTCCCACCATGGCCTTGCGGAGCCCCCTTCGCATTGCGCCAGTTCACCCGTGGCGTCACCGAGCAATCAACCTGATACCCCAGCTCAATCAGTAACCTGGCATAACGGCTATCAAACGCCCAGCGCCCGGCGCGGTGGCTTAACATTTTGGTCTGGAACGTCTCTTCCAGCAGGCGGGTCATGAACAGCACTTTCTCGCGCATCACCTCGTCTGAAAATTCAATCAAATAAGGCTGCCAGCGCCAGTCATCACCCGTGAGATCGTGCTCAGGCGGGCTATTCCATGCGTGGAGGTGCATGCCCACCTCCCCCTGGCCGCGAGCGATCACGTCCCTGGCGAAGTCGATGAAAACGGGCTCGATCGCCATCTCATAGTTTGTCAGCCACACGGGCTTAAAGCCGAAACGTTCACACAGCGTCTGGAACCGGGCCAGATAGCGCGCGTTTTCCGTTTTAATGACGCGGTGGTTCTGCCAGAGATTATCGCCCTCAGTATCAATCGTGATGATAAACGCGGGTTTTTTCATAATGAGTCCGCAAGACAGGGAAGTTAGCGCTATGTTACGCACTCTCCAAACCATCAGTAAACCCTTGCTGGGAAATTCCTGAGATTATGGAGAAAGAGTGCAAGTCGCTATCAGGTCTATTAGAATTGCCAACAGTACAACGCCGATAAGATGATGATGAATAACTTACCTGACACGCCTGATTTGCGCATTTTACTGATCAAACTCCGCCATCATGGCGATATGTTATTGACCACCCCCGTCATTGATTCATTACGTCAACACTGGCCACACGCGCAAATTGATGTGCTGTTGTATGAAGAAACGCGCGACATGCTCGCCGCGCATCCGGCAATTGGCACCATTTATGGAATCGATCGTAAATGGAAGCACCTGGGCACACTCAAGCATCTACAGAAAGAGTGGCAGTTGCTGTGTGCGTTAAGGAAAAAACATTATCATCTGGTGATTAACCTTGCCGATCAGTGGCGTAGCGCTATTGTCACCCGCTTCACCGGCGCGCCGGTTCGTCTCGGATTTGCCTTTAACAAACGCAACAATGCATTCTGGCGTTTTTGTCACAGCGATTTAGTCTCCGTTGCAAATCACCAGTCTCTGCACACCGTCGAGCAAAACCTCTCCATTCTGTCTCCATTACAAGTCGCGGCGCAGCCCGCCGTCACCATGGCCTACAGCGCAGATGACTGGCACTTCGCCCGCCAACAGCTGGAGAAAAAGGGTGTGAGTGATAACTATATCGTGATTCAGCCAACATCCCGCTGGTTCTTCAAATGCTGGGATGAAGACAAAATGGCGCAAACGATTACAGCGCTGCAGCAAGATGGGCATACCGTCGTACTCACGGCCGGGCCGGATAAAAAAGAGATGGCGATGATCGATCGCATTCTCGCCGCGTCCCCGAAGATCGGCGTCGTCTCGCTGGCCGGTCAATTAACGCTGCGCCAGCTTGCAGCGCTGATCGATCATGCCTGCCTGTTTATTGGGGTTGATTCGGTTCCGATGCATATGGCCGCCGCGCTGCAGACGCCCTGCGTGGCACTCTTTGGCCCTTCCAAGCTGACGTTTTGGTCTCCGTGGCAGGTCAATGGCGACGTTATCTGGGCTGGCGACTTCGGCCCGCTCCCCGATCCGGACGCCATTGATACCAACACTAAAGAGCGCTATCTCGACGCCATTCCCGTGGATGCTGTCGTCTCTGCTGCAAAGAGATATCTGTCATGAAACACCATCGTCTGGCTATTGTGCGCCAAAAATATCGTCCTGATGGCGGAGCGGAACGGTTCGTCTCCCGCGCGCTCACCGCGTTAAGCAACCAAAATCTTGAGCTGAATGTCATCACCCGTGAATGGCAGGGAGAAAAGCAGGACGACTGGCATATCCACATTTGCGATCCGCGAAAGTGGGGCCGCATCAGCCGCGAGCGTGGTTTTGCCCATGCCGCACGTGAACTGTGGCAACAACAACAGTTTGATATTGTGCAAAGCCACGAGCGAATCCCGGGCTGTGACATCTACCGCGCAGGCGATGGCGTCCACCGCCGCTGGCTACTGCAGCGTGCACGCATTCTACCCGCCTGGCGTGCAAAGATGCTGATGGTCGATCGCTATCACCGCTATGTGATGCATGCCGAACGAGAGATGTACCAGGCACCGGAACTCAAAGCGGTTATCTGTAATGCGGAGATGATCAAACGCGAAATTGTCGAAGATTTTGATATTGACGCAAAAAAAATACATGTAATTTATAATTCTATTGATTCCAGCCGCTTCGTTCCGGCTCAGGAGGCACAACGTGCCGCGTTGCGTCAGCAATTTGGTTTGCCAGCCGATGCCGTGGTGTTCTGTTTTGTCGGCTCCGGGTTCGAACGAAAAGGCCTGGCCAGCGCCATACGGGCTATCGCTGGAACAGCGGCATGGCTGATTGTGGTTGGACAGGATAAAGCAGAACGTCGTTATCGCGATCTTGCCCGTTCACTCGGCTGCGAAGGGCAAATCCGTTTCCTGGGGATGCAAAAAGAAACGCTTCCTTTTTATCAGCTATCCGATGGTTTACTGTTGCCAACGCTGTATGATCCCTTTCCTAACGTCATTCTTGAAGCAATGGCCTGCGGTTTACCCGTCATAACTTCAGAGAGTTGCGGAGGCGCTGAATTTATTCAGCAAGGCCAGAACGGATTTTATTGCGACGCCCTTGATATCAAGACATTGAAGGAAGCGATATCCGCCATTCCTTCTCTGGAAAAAAATAACAATATGGGACGCGCGGCACGGGAACGTGTGAAAGACGCCACCCCCGAAAAACTGTCAAGTCAGCTTATTTCGCTTTATCAAAAATTACTGGATTAAAAATGCGCATCCTAATGATTATTGATGGTTTACCCGGTGGGGGAGCTGAAAAAACGGTTCTTACACTTTCCAGTGGATTGATAGAAATGGGACATCAGGTCTCTCTCTTCTCCCTGCGGAAAGTATGCGATTACGCCATCCCGGAAGGCATTGATTATCAGGTTGTTCAGGATACCTGCAAAAAACCGTGGCGAAAGCTGACGGAGATCCCACGCCGCGCCCATCTGCTGGATCGGGCTATTGAGCGGGCTGAACGCAGCGGAAAATTTGACGTTGTGTTCTCTCATTTGCACAAAACCGACCGCATTGTTGCACACTGCCGTGCGCTGGAACGCGATAAAGTCTGGTTTTGCGTGCATGGCATGTTCTCGTTCTCCTATTTGCGCCATCGCCGCGGGCTTTCTCGCTGGTTTAAGCATCTTAAAATTCGTCATACCTACGAAAATCGTAATGTTGTCGCTGTTTCAGGCGCCGTGTTGAAAGATCTTTCAGAAACGCTGGCGCTCACGCTTCGACGCAAAGCGGTAATCCATAACCCGTTTGATATCCCTGAAATTCAGCGTCTGGCTGATGCCCCCTTTGAAATGCAAGGGAAGGATTACATCATTCATGTTGGCCGCTTCCATGAGCACAAACGTCACGATCGGCTTTTACGTGCGTTCGCACTGAGTCAACTTGACACTACACTGGTCATGATGGGCAATGGGTCCGATGCCAAAATCCAAAAATTACAGCAGCTTGCCAGAGATTTGGGTATTGAAAACAAAACGGTTTTCCGCCCATTCGACGCTAACCCCTACCCCTGGATAAAAGGGGCGCGGCTCTTAGTGTTAAGTTCTGACTGCGAAGGTTTTGGTAATGTGCTGGTCGAATCCATTATCTGCCAGACCCCGCCGGTCAGTACAAATTGTCCAGGAGGCCCCGCTGAAATCCTCACGGGAGACCTGGCGCGCGGGCTGTCAGAGTTAAACGACGAATCACTGGCAAAAACGCTGGTCGATATTTATACCTCCCCGCCGGTCGTTGGCGGTGCAACCATTGCGTCGTTCGGCATCAATGCCATTTGCCGGCAATATATTGCTTTGGTAGACAATCAAAAATAATCAGGTTTCTTATGCAAAATTCAGCGCCATTATTAAGCGTGGTGGTTGCCGTATATAACGGTGAAGCTTTTCTGGATCAGTTCTTTACCTGCCTTGTGAATCAACGCATCGACAGCATGGAAGTCATTATTGTCAATGACGGCTCTACTGACCGTTCGATGCAGATCGTCGAAAGCTGGCGTGAAAAACTGCCGCAGTTGCAGGTGATTGAACAGCAAAATCAGGGCGTATCCATCGCGCGTAATACCGGCCTGGCCGTCGCAACGGGTCAGTATCTCTCTTTCCCGGATATTGATGATGTCTTCAAGCCGGGCATGTACCAGCGTCTTCTGGATATGGCCGTCACGCAGGATTTGGATGTCGCGACCTGCAATGGGAACTACGTCTGGGAAAACAACAAGAAACCCTCTCGCCCTATTTTCCCTGAAGATAAACTCGCCTCGACGGATGTCATGACTGGCCCGGCGTGGTTAAAGAAGGCGCTGGATTCACGAAAGTTCCTGCACGTCACCTGGTTAAACATCTATCGCCACGACTTTATTCGTAAACACAGTTTCCATTTTGAACCCGGCCTTCGCCATCAGGATATTCCGTGGACGACCGAAGTGCTGCTTGCCGCGGAACGCGTTCAGTACACCAGCGAACGCTTTTATGACTACTACATTCACTCTGCTTCGGTATCGCATACTCCGGATAATGACGACACGCTGATTCGCTCCGCCCGTCATTACATGAAAATCCTGCAGATGCTTGACGCCATTAACCAGCGTTACCCGGATAAAGTGAAAAATATCCCGGCTTGCCACTGGCAAATCGCCAAAGAGGGGCTGGGGATCATTCATACCTTCGACAACATGAAGGATGAGGCGAAGAAGACCATGATTATCAAAGAGTTCTTTGATACCGGGATCTGGAAGCTTATCTGGAAAAGTGCTAAAAGTCCGCGTTTGCGCTGGCGTCTGGGTCGACGCTACTTCCGTTTAAAACGGTATCTGGCATAAGAGATAGCTTTAGCACGCTTAAATGCTTAGAATTTCCCGGCCGAAACTAAAAAACGGATAATCGCTTGGAATTGTTGTATACCGCCCTGCTCTACATCATTCAGCCACTGGTGTGGCTGAGACTGTTGCTTCGTAGCCGTAAAGCGCCTGCGTACCGTAAACGCTGGGCTGAGCGCTATGGCTTTTGCCGCAATAAAGTCGCCCCGGACGGTATTCTGCTGCATTCCGTTTCTGTTGGTGAAACGCTGGCAGCGATCCCGCTGGTTCGCGCCCTGCGTCACCGCTACCCGTCGCTGCCCATCACCGTCACGACGATGACCCCGACCGGCTCAGAGCGCGCGTTATCCGCCTTTGGCAAAGACGTTCATCACGTCTACCTCCCTTACGATCTGCCCTGCGCCATGAATCGTTTCCTGAATACCGTTCGCCCGAAACTGGTGATCGTGATGGAAACTGAACTGTGGCCGAACATGATTTCCGCCCTGCATGCCCGTAAAATTCCACTGGTGATTGCCAACGCGCGCCTGTCAGAGCGCTCGGCGAAAGGCTACGGCAAGCTGGGTAAATTTATGCGCCGTCTCCTGAGCAAAATCACCCTGATTGCCGCGCAGAATGAAGAAGATGCCGCACGCTTTATCGCGCTGGGCCTGAAACGCAACCAGCTTGCGGTAACGGGCAGCCTGAAATTTGATATTTCTGTTACCCCTGAACTCGCCGCCCGCGCGATCACGCTGCGTCGCCAGTGGGCCCCGCGTCGTCAGGTCTGGATTGCAACCAGTACCCATGATGGCGAAGAAGAGATCATCCTGCAGGCGCACCGCAAGCTGCTGGAAAAATTCCCTGATTTACTGCTGATCCTCGTTCCCCGCCATCCGGAGCGTTTTAAAGATGCCCGTGAAATGGTGCAGAAAGGCGGCTTCAGCTTCACCTTGCGCAGCAGCGGTGAGATCCCTTCCGGCAGCACCCAGGTGGTGATTGGCGATACCATGGGCGAGCTGATGTTGCTGTACGGCATTGCCGACCTCGCCTTTGTCGGCGGCAGCCTGGTGGAACGCGGCGGCCATAACCCGCTCGAGCCAGCTGCGCACGCCATTCCGGTGCTGATGGGTCCGCACACGTTTAACTTCAAAGATATCTGCGCCAAATTGCAGCAGGCCGATGGTTTAATTACCGTGACCGACGCGGACTCCGTCGTCAAAGAGGTGTCGACCCTTCTGACGGACGAAGATTATCGTCTGTGGTACGGTCGCCATGCCGTCGAAGTGCTGCATCAGAACCAGGGCGCACTCACCCGTCTTCTGCAGCTTCTGCAACCTTATCTGCCTCAGCGGAGCCACTAATGTCAACGCGTCTGTCGGTCGTGATGATCGCCAAAAACGCCGCCGACCTGCTTCCGGACTGCCTGGCTTCGATCGCCTGGGCTGACGAAATCGTCGTCCTTGACTCCGGCAGCACGGACAACACGGTGGACGTTGCCCGCGCAGCGGGTGCAAAGGTCTTTATCAATACGGACTGGCAAGGCTATGGCATCCAGCGCCAGCGCGCGCAAAAGTATGCTACCGGTGATTACGTGTTGATGATCGACACCGACGAGCGTGTCACCCCGGAACTCCAGCAAGCCATTCAGACCGTGCTTGCCGCGCCGCAGCCCGAAGCGGTCTACAGCATTGCCCGTCGTAACTATTTCCTGGGCCGTTTTATGCGCCACAGCGGCTGGTATCCAGACCGCGTAATGCGCCTCTATGAGCGCGAGCGCTATCAGTACAACGACAACCTGGTCCACGAGTCACTGGTCTGCGACAGCGCCCGGCAGATCCCCCTGACGGGCGATTTGCTACACCTGACCTGCCGCGATTTCGCCAGCTTCCAGCGTAAACAGCTCAGCTATGCCACCGCGTGGGCGCAGGAACGCCACCAGCGCGGCAAGAAGGCCACGCTGACCGGCATCTTCACCCACACGCTGGGCGCGTTTCTGAAAACGTTGCTGCTGCGTGGCGGGGTGCTGGACGGTAAGCAGGGCTGGTTACTGGCGGTGGTGAATGCCCAGTATACTTTCAACAAATACACCGAGCTGTGGGCGCTCTGCCGCGGCTACTCAGAGAAAACGTGAGCCATGAGCACAAAAGCGATTTATCCGGGTACCTTCGATCCGATCACCAACGGTCATCTTGATATCATCACCCGTGCGGCGTGCATGTTCGACACGGTGATTCTGGCGATTGCCGCCAGTCCCAGCAAGAAACCCATGTTTGACCTCGACGAGCGTGTTGCGCTTGCCCGCGATGCGATTGCACACCTGCCGAATGTAGAGGTAGTGGGCTTCAGCGACCTGATGGCAAACTTCGCCCGTGCCCAGCAGGCAAACATCCTGATTCGCGGGTTACGCGCGGTGGCAGACTTCGAGTATGAGATGCAGCTGGCGCACATGAACCGCCACCTGATGCCGGAACTGGAAAGCGTATTCCTGATGCCGTCCAAAGAGTGGTCGTTTATCTCGTCCACGCTGGTAAAAGAGGTGGCTCGCCATCATGGGGACGTTACCCACTTCCTGCCGGTAAACGTCCACCAGGCGTTGCTAGAAAAGCTAAAGTAGCGCTATTTCTGACACTGACGGCAGTAGAACGTGGCGCGCTGTGCGTGCTTCGTGGCAATAACTGGCGTTCCGCAGACTCTGCATGGCTCGCCTTTACGGCCATACACCTGCAGCTCCTGAGCAAAATAGCCCGGCTTGCCGTCGCTTTGCAGGAAATCCTTCAGCGTGGTTCCGCCCTGCTCAATCGAGCGCAGCAATACCGCTTTAATCACTCTGACCAGCAGTTCGCACTCCTGAGCCGACAGTGAAGAGGCCAGCCGATCGGGATGGATCCCGGCGGCAAACAGCGATTCGCTGGCATAGATATTCCCCACGCCGACCACCAGCTTGTTATCCATCAGCCAGGGCTTAATCGGGCTCTTCTTCTTCGCGCACTTCGCTTTCAGGTATTCCGCATTAAACGCGTCTGAGAGCGGCTCCGGGCCCAGATGCGCCAGCACATTGTGCCCGTCCAGCTCTTTAGTCCACAGCCACGCGCCAAAGCGCCGTGGGTCGGTGTAACGCAGCACTTTGCCGTTGCTCATCACCAGATCGACGTGGTCGTGCTTTTCCGCGGGCAGTTCTTCAGTAAGGATGCGCAGGCTCCCGGACATCCCCAGATGGATGATAATCCAGCCGTCAGGCAGCTCCAGCAGCAGGTATTTCGCGCGGCGCTGCACGCTAAGCACGAGTTTATCGCTTAACGCGTGGATCTCATCGGACACCGGCCAGCGCAGACGTCCATTGCGAACGACAGCATGAAGAATCGTCGCGCCGACCAGATGGGGCTCAATGCCGCGGCGGCTGGTCTCTACCTCAGGTAATTCAGGCATGGTTCCTCCGTTGAGATGCAGAATGCAAAAAACCCCGCAGTTGCGGGGTTTTTCAATACAAGAAGGCTAAAATTATTTGATTTTAGCTTCTTTGTACAGTACGTGCTGGCGTACAACTGGATCGAATTTTTTCAGTTCCAGTTTTTCCGGCTTAGTACGTTTGTTCTTCGTGGTGGTGTAGAAGTGACCTGTACCAGCAGAAGAAACCAGCTTGATTTTCTCGCGAATACCTTTAGCCATGATTTATTTCCTCTTTAAGTACTTAGTACTTTTCGCCACGGGCACGCAGTTCAGACAGAACTGTATCGATGCCTTTCTTATCAATTACACGCATACCTTTAGCAGATACACGCAGGGTGACAAAACGCTTCTCGCTCTCAACCCAGAAACGGTGAGAGTGCAGGTTCGGCAGGAAACGGCGTTTAGTCGCGTTCAGTGCGTGGGAACGGTTGTTACCGGTCACCGGACGCTTGCCAGTAACTTGGCAGACTCGGGACATGTCTATTCTCCAAAAATCAAATTAGCTCGAGCTTCGTATGGGGTATCGGCGCCTCGTCAGGCTTTACAGCCCGGTCATCGCATAGTTCTAAGTGAACTCTCGATTGCCAGGCCCAAATGCCAAACCCGAGATTCTCAAAGGTGGCGTAGTATACGCTGACTCGGCGGTGTGCTCAAGTCCCGAACAGACAAAGATCCCGATGGATCGCCAGAAATAGCCTAAATCCAGCCATGTTCGGCAAAAGAAAGGTACTCTCCGCGGCCAATTATCAGATGATCCAGCACACGAATGTCCATGAATTGACAACATTTGATAATGCGCTCGGTCATTTCTTTGTCAGCTCTGCTCGGTTCTGCACAGCCAGAGGGGTGATTATGCGCGAGGATCACGCCCGCTGCATTCACTTTTATCGCTTCGCGCACAATTTCACGCGGATGTACCTCAACATGGTTCAGGGTACCTGAAAAAAGATGGCTGTGTTTCAGTACCCGGTTCCTGTTGTCGAGAAAGATCACCATAAAGATCTCGCGTTCAACATCGGTTAACTGACTTTGCAGGAATTCACGCGTCATCGCTGGCGTCAGGATCGGCGCCTCCTTCTCCATGCGGACATTGTTAAAACGGCGGGCCAGCTCGGCAATCGCCCTCAGCTGAGCATATTTCGCCACGCCGATCCCGCCAATATGCTTAAACTGCACCAGGTCGGCGGTCAGCAAGCCATACAGTGAACCGAAATGAGCGATCAGCTCTTTTGCCAGCGTAAAGACCGTTTTCCCCGGGGTCCCGGTACGCAAAAAGAGCGCCAGCAGCTCATCGTCTGTTAATGGGGTGACGCCGTTGCGCAGCAATTTTTCGCGCGGCAGCAGCAGTTCATCCTCTTCTTCCATGCTCTTTCTCCCTTTTTACCCACATGCTGCCACAGGCCAGTCAGGCACTCGACGGCCTCGTATCGTTCTTGCGTAGCGCCTCGCAAAGTGAGCTAAGGACAAAATCACCCCGCTCAGGGGATTGTGATAAAATGCCCGCTCTCTGGTGAAACCCAACAGGAAAGAATCATGATGAGCCTGGCCGGTAAAAAAATCGTTCTTGGCGTAAGCGGCGGTATTGCTGCCTATAAAGCGCCGGAGCTGGTGCGTCGTCTGCGCGAGCGCGGGGCGGATGTGCGGGTCGCGATAACCGAAGGCGGCAAAGCCTTTATCACTCCCCTGAGCCTGCAGGCCGTTTCAGGGTACCCGGTATCTGACAGCCTGCTCGATCCGGCCGCCGAAGCCGCAATGGGCCATATTGAGCTTGGTAAATGGGCAGACCTCGTGATTCTTGCCCCTGCCACGGCTGATTTGATTGCCCGAGTGGCGGCCGGTATGGCGAACGATTTGGTTTCAACCATATGCCTCGCTACACCTGCCCCGGTCGCCGTTGTGCCTGCGATGAACCAGCAGATGTACCGTAACGCTGCCACCCAGCATAATCTGGAGACGCTGGCATCACGCGGCCTGCTTATCTGGGGTCCAGACAGCGGCAGCCAGGCCTGCGGCGATGTGGGCCCGGGTCGCATGCTTGATCCACTGACGATTGTCGACATGGCCGCAGCCCATTTTTCACCTGTCAACGATCTGCAACATCTCAACATCATGATTACCGCGGGCCCTACGCGCGAGCCGCTGGACCCGGTGCGTTACATCACTAACCACAGTTCCGGCAAAATGGGTTTTGCCATTGCTGCCGCCGCCGCAAAACGCGGCGCCAACGTCACGCTGGTAAGCGGTCCGGTCTCGTTGCCTACGCCGCCTTTTGTGCAGCGCATTAACGTCACCACCGCCCTGGAGATGGAAGCCGCCGTGCAGGCTCATGCGCAAAGCCAGCAGATTTTCATCGGTTGTGCGGCCGTGGCAGACTACCGCGCTGAGACCATCTCTGATGCGAAAATCAAAAAGCAAGGCGATGAATTAACGCTAAAAATGGTGAAAAACCCGGACATTGTTGCCGGTGTCGCCGCACTAAAAAACCATCGTCCTTACGTTGTTGGGTTTGCCGCAGAAACGAATAATGTGGAAGAATATGCCCGGCAAAAACGTACGCGCAAAAACCTCGATTTAATCTGCGCGAACGATGTATCGCTGGCCACGCAAGGATTTAACAGCGACAGCAACGCACTGCACCTTTTCTGGCAGGATGGAGATAAAATCTTACCGCTTGAGCGCAAGGAACTCCTGGGCCAACAATTACTGGACGAGATCGTTACCCGTTATGATGAAAAAAATCGACGTTAAGATTCTGGACCCGCGTGTTGGCGAGCAATTCCCGCTGCCAACCTATGCCACCTCCGGCTCTGCCGGACTTGACCTGCGCGCCTGTCTCGATGACGCCGTAGAACTGGCTCCGGGTGCCACCACCCTGATCCCGACGGGACTGGCCATTCACATTGCTGACCCGTCTCTGGCGGCAGTCATCCTGCCACGCTCTGGCCTTGGCCATAAGCATGGCGTTGTGCTGGGCAACCTGGTTGGCCTGATCGACTCCGACTATCAGGGTCAACTGATGGTTTCCGTCTGGAACCGTGGTCAGGACAGCTTCACCATTGAACCGGGCGAGCGTATCGCGCAGATGGTCTTTGTGCCAGTGGTTCAGGCAGAATTTAACCTGGTGGCAGATTTTGACGCCACCGACCGTGGCGAAGGCGGCTTCGGCCATTCCGGGCGCAAATAAACGCCCAACAAACACGTATCTCACAGCGCCATAATGCAATAACAAACCGCAAACGTCCGTTTGCGGTCGCTGTGTGGATGCCAGCCTGGCAAGTGCTTATTTTCAGGGGTATTTTGTAACATGGCAGAAAAACAAACCGCGAAAAGGAATCGTCGCGAAGAAATACTTCAATCTCTGGCTCTGATGCTTGAATCCAGCGATGGCAGTCAACGCATCACCACCGCTAAACTGGCCGCCTCTGTAGGCGTGTCTGAGGCGGCGCTATACCGTCATTTCCCCAGCAAAACCAGGATGTTCGACAGCCTGATTGAGTTTATTGAAGACAGCCTGATCACACGCATCAACCTGATTCTGAAAGACGAAAAAGACACCACCGCGCGTCTGCGTCTGATTGTGCTGTTAATTCTGGGCTTTGGTGAACGTAATCCGGGCTTGACCCGTATCCTCACTGGCCACGCGCTGATGTTTGAGCAGGACAGGCTACAGGGCCGCATTAATCAGCTTTTCGAACGTATTGAAGCGCAGCTGCGCCAGGTACTGCGCGAGAAGAAAATGCGTGAAGGCGAAGGATACACGATGGATGAGACATTGCTGGCAAGCCAGATCTTAGCGTTTTGCGAAGGTATGCTCTCACGCTTTGTCCGTAGCGAATTTAAATACCGTCCAACGGACGATTTTGACGCCCGCTGGCCGCTCGTCGCCGCTCAGTTGCAATAACTCCCATGCCGGATGACGGCTTCGTCTTATCCGGCCTGCGGGTGATGTAGGCCCGGTAAGCGGTAGCGCCACCGGGCAATTCAGCTACACGCCAAACTCTTCGCGATACGCACGCACCGCAGCCAGATGGTCCGCCATCTCAGGCTTCTCTTCCAGATACGCAATCAGCTCTTTCAGGGTAATGATAGAGATCACTTTGCAGCCGTAATCACGCTCAACTTCCTGGATAGCAGAGATATCGCTGCGACCACGCTCCTGACGATCCAGAGAAATCAGGACGCCAGCTAGCGTCGCGCCGTTAGCCTGGATAATCTCCATCGATTCACGGATCGCCGTACCCGCGGTGATCACATCATCCACCAGCATCACGCGGCCCTGCAGTGCACTGCCGACCAGGTTACCGCCTTCACCGTGGGTTTTAGCCTCTTTACGGTTAAAGCAGTACGGCACGTCGCGATCGTGATGTTCCGCCAGCGCTACTGCGGTGGTGGTCGCAATCGGAATGCCTTTGTAGGCCGGGCCAAAAAGCAGGTCAAAATCAATTCCGGAATCCATCAGCGCTTCGGCATAGAAACGACCCAACAGCGCCAGATCGCGCCCGGTATTAAATAGCCCGGCGTTAAAGAAGTAGGGGCTCTTACGACCGGATTTCAGCGTAAACTCGCCAAATTTAAGGACCTGTTTATTAATCGCAAACTCAATAAACTGGCGCTGATACGATTTCATGGATTCGCTCCTTTGGTTTCTGTCTTGCAGGCAAAAAAAAGGCGACTCATTGGTCGCCTTTAAAATCAATTTTCTAACGCCGCTTTCTGCGACGAGACAATAGATTCGATTCCCCCTCGGGCCAGAGCCAGCAGGGTAAGAAGTTCTTCATGGGTGAACGGCTCGCCTTCCGCCGTGCCCTGCACCTCAATGATGCGACCGTCTTCGGTCATCACTACGTTCATGTCGGTCTCGGCGGCGGAATCTTCGACGTATTCCAGATCGCACAGCGCTTCACCGTTAACGATACCCACTGAAACCGCCGCAACCATACCTTTCATTGGGTTGGTTTTCAGCTTACCGGCTGCAACCAGTTTGTTCAGGGCATCGGCCAGCGCCACACAGGCACCGGTAATGGACGCGGTACGCGTGCCGCCATCAGCCTGAATCACGTCGCAGTCGAGCGTAATCGTGAATTCACCGAGAGTTTTCAGGTCCACAGCAGCGCGTAGCGCACGCGCGATCAGACGCTGAATTTCCATGGTACGGCCACCCTGCTTACCCTTCGCCGCTTCACGGGCGTTACGGGTGTGGGTCGCGCGCGGCAGCATGCCGTATTCTGCGGTGATCCAGCCCTGGCCCTGGCCTTTCAGGAAACGCGGAACACCTTCTTCGATGGACGCGGTGCACAGTACTTTGGTGTCACCAAACTCAACCAGCACGGAACCTTCAGCGTGTTTTGTATAGTTACGGGTCAGGGTGACGGGACGCACCTGATTGGCGCTACGACCTGATGGACGCATGATGGATTCTCCGGCTTGAAACGAATGTGGCTGCGCATTATACGGATAAAGGACGCTTATTCCTATCCTGAGAAGCCCCCGAAAGCTATAATCCCCCCATCTCTCCTTTAAAAACGGGAATGTCTATGATCCGCAGTATGACCGCCTACGCCCGGCGTGAAATCAAGGGTAGCTGGGGTAGCGCTACCTGGGAAATGCGCTCGGTAAACCAGCGCTATCTGGAAACATATTTCCGTATGCCGGAGCAGTTCCGCAGCCTCGAGCCCGTTGTACGCGAGCGCATCCGTACTCGTCTGACGCGCGGTAAAGTGGAATGTAACCTGCGTTTTGAGCCTGATGCCAGTGCGCAGGGCGAACTGATCCTGAATGAAAAACTGGCTAAACAGCTCGTGAATGCGGCGAACTGGGTCAAAATGCAAAGTGATGAAGGCGAAATCAACCCGGTTGATATTCTGCGCTGGCCTGGCGTCATGGCTGCCGGTGAGCAGGATCTGGATGCCATCGCCGCCGAAATCCTTGCCGCCCTCGACGGAACCCTGGATGACTTTATCGTTGCCCGCGAAACCGAAGGCCAGGCGCTGAAAGCGATGATTGAGCAGCGTCTTGAAGGCGTAAGCGCCGAAGTGGCAAAAGTCCGCACCCATATGCCGGAAGTGCTGCAATGGCAGCGCGAGCGTCTGGTAGCCAAACTGGAAGAAGCGGAAGTTCAGCTGGAAAACACCCGTCTGGAACAAGAGCTGGTGCTGATGGCGCAGCGTATTGACGTTGCCGAAGAGCTGGATCGTCTGGAAGCACACGTGAAAGAGACCTACAACATCCTGAAGAAGAAGGAAGCGGTAGGCCGCCGCCTCGACTTTATGATGCAGGAGTTCAACCGCGAGTCGAACACCCTGGCATCTAAGTCGATCAATGCTGAAGTAACCAACTCAGCGATCGAGCTGAAGGTGCTGATTGAGCAAATGCGCGAGCAGATCCAGAATATCGAGTAATCGCTTTCAGGTGGTGTCCACTGGACACCACCCATTAGTATTTTTAATCCGAATTTCCACCCACTCTCCTTCCTTACCTCCATTTATCAGGCCCCTTTAAGGGAAATGAATAAATTTTTATAGCGCAAAGGGATTCACCTTAGAAAATCTCAATCGTGATCTTGCGCACAAATCGCTAACCTGCCCGCGTTCTGACCGGAGGGTATATGCTGCTTCACACTCTTTATCTTATTGGTATCACCGCAGAAGCCATGACCGGCGCACTTGCAGCCGGACGACGCCGCATGGACACCTTCGGCGTGATCATTATTGCCACCGCGACCGCGCTGGGCGGCGGATCCGTGCGCGATATCCTGCTTGGCCATTACCCTCTCGGCTGGGTTAAACACCCTGAGTATGTGATTATCGTGGCAACAGCCGCCGTATTAACCACCATTGTGGCACCCGTTATGCCCCATCTGCGCCGCCTGTTTCTGGTGCTGGATGCGCTGGGGCTGATTGTCTTTTCTATCATCGGTGCACAGATCGCGCTCGATATGGGTGAAGGGCCGGTTATCGCCACGATTGCTGCTGTGGTCACAGGGGTGTTTGGCGGCGTACTGCGCGATATGTTCTGCAAACGCATTCCCCTGGTCTTTCAAAAAGAGCTGTATGCCGGCATTTCCTTCGCCGCAGCGGTGCTCTACATCGCCCTGCAGCACTATGTTTCTAACCATGATGTGGTGGTTATCTCTACGCTGCTGTTTGGCTTTACGGCCCGCATGCTGGCGCTGCGTCTGAAGCTGGGGCTGCCCGTGTTTCACTATAAGCACGGCGTACACTGATCTCAGAAACCGTTGATGTGCTGCCGGGCAAGCCACCGGACCAGCACATCAATCTCTGGTGCATTTATCCAGCTCACGATCTGCCGCGCCCTCTCTTCCCCCGTACCCGGCAAGGCCTGCCAAGCCTTTGCGCTGCGTTCACGCATCTGTTGCCATGACATATCCCCCAACGCCTTCAGCGAGGCTTGTGGCAATGGCGCACCCAACGCCATCATCCAGTGGATAAAAGGTTGTTCACGTACCAGGTTGAAGCGATGCCAGAGCGCCAGCCCACGCGCTGGAGAAAACCCCGGCGTAGACTGGAGCTGCGCCTGCGTTAAGAGCAGCCATGAGAAGAGATGTTCAAAATGATGCGCCTGCCAGAGTGTTCGCCAGCCTGACTCGCCTAATCCTTCAATGTTGAATACCTGCTTAGAACTGAGCCATGTCAACCGGGCGAAGAACTGTTCCATACACTCTGGCGAAGCATAAAAACAGCTCAGGGAGTGAAAACGCGAGGCCGGTGGTTCAGGTTTTTGTCTGTCCGTTCCTCGCCAGATAACCTTATCAAACCGTGGGATACCCTGCCCGGCAAGGCTCACCTGGATCTGATCGCCAGGGGCAATATCCAGCCTCTGCCAGCGTCCAACCGACCCCAGGCTCACCCGCTGTACCTGTTTATCATCCAGTTGCACCGGCTCCAGCGCCGCCACGACGGAAATTTTACCCGTACGCCCAACTGAAAAATGAATATCCCTGACCTCAGCAACCTGCGCAACTGGCGGATATTTCCACGCCATGACCCAGTTGCCTTCGCCAGGCAGCCAGCGCTCCCCTGAAGGCGACTCCGCGGACCGAACCACAATGCCATCCGTGGCAAAGGGTAATGCTGTGTTTTGCCAGGCCAAACGCTGCTTTTCAACTTCATCAACCGTTCGGGTGGGCAAGGTATAGGACGCCGTCATGGAAAACCCTGCTCCGGACAGCGCAGAAAGCATACTTTTCATCTCTTTCGGACCATCCGGCCAGGCCCAGATAAATATTCCTGTCTGGTTCAGAAGCGCACCGTCGTTCTGCCGCATCATCGCTCCCGCCACTTTTGCGCGTGCATTCATTCCGCCCATCTGCCGCTGAATGTGATTCTCGCGCATCCAGAAAAGCTCCCCCTGCAGGACGCTGTTTGCCAGCGCGCCGGATACCTCTTTAGGCACTGACGGAATCAAACGCACGCGAGCGGTCCAGTCCTCACCTTTTAACCCATTACCACGACTGATAGCCTGGGTGAGCTTTCCGTTGCGATACACCAGCGTCACCGCCACGCCGTCGACTTTTGGCTGCATCCAGAGATTTTTCTGGCCTCGCATCCACTGACCTAGCGCTTCTTTGCTGGCGGCCTTATGTACCCCCGTATGGGCAACAGGATGTTTTACGCTTCCCGTCAGCGCAGGTAAGGTGTTCTCTGAGAGATCCTGGCCAAAACAGCGCTGCCACTGGGCTAAGCGTCCGTTGAGCTGGTCGTATATCTCGTCGTTGACCTCGCTGACGCCCTGCTTCCAGTAGGCTTCATCCCAGCGTTTGATCTGTGCGCTTAAGGATGCAATCTCTTTTCCGGCTTTAGCCTGTGACCACACCGGACACACCGCCGCCCCATAACCACACCACAACAGCATTAACCCGCTTATCCATCGCCACATCGCTACCCCTCCTTTGCAATGCCGGAGGTATAACCTGACGTGAGAAACATGGCTAATAACAACTTCTCATCATGCGAGACGCTATCCAGTATTCATTTTTATTGCAGCAAACCGCGGGTAAAACCTGAAAACGGTACGCAAAATTCAATAATCCAGGGGAAAAAGTGTGACAAAGGCTACGTCACACTGCGCCGACGTGTATAATAAGCCCGTATGTAGGACTTCTTCGCTAACACATACAAAAGACTCTCATGGCTCAAGGCACGCTTTATATTGTTTCTGCCCCTAGTGGCGCGGGTAAATCCAGCCTTATTCAGGCACTGTTAAAAACCCAACCGTTGTACGACACACAGGTATCTGTTTCTCACACCACGCGTCAGCCGCGTCCGGGTGAAGTGCACGGTGAACACTATTTCTTTGTGGATCACGACGAGTTCAGAGCGATGATCGCCAGGGATGCGTTTCTTGAACACGCTGAAGTGTTTGGTAACTACTACGGTACCTCGCGTGAAACCATTGAGCAGGTTCTGGCCACGGGCGTGAATGTCTTCCTGGATATCGACTGGCAGGGCGCACAGCAAATTCGCAAGAAAATGCCGGAGTCACGCAGTATCTTTATTTTACCGCCATCGAAAGATGAGCTGGATCGCCGTCTGCGTGGCCGCGGTCAGGACAGCGAAGACGTGATTGCAAAGCGTATGGCCCAGGCAGTTGCAGAAATGAGCCATTACGCGGAATATGATTACCTTATTGTGAATGATGATTTTGATGCCGCGCTGAGCGATCTCAAAACCATCCTTCGCGCAGAACGTCTGCGTATGAGCCGCCAGAAGCAGCGACATGACGCATTAATCACCAAACTGTTGGCAGACTGAACCCACTTTCAGTATCATGCCCAGTCATTTCTTCACCTGTGGAGCATTTTAAGTATGGCACGCGTAACTGTTCAGGACGCTGTAGAGAAAATTGGTAACCGTTTTGACCTGGTACTGGTCGCCGCGCGTCGCGCTCGTCAGATGCAGGTAGGCGGTAAAGATCCGCTGGTACCGGAAGAAAACGATAAAACCACCGTTATTGCACTTCGCGAAATCGAAGAAGGTCTGATCAACAACCAGATCCTCGACGTGCGTGAGCGCCAGGAGCAGCAAGAGCAGGAAGCCGCAGAACTGCAGGCCGTAACCGCCATTGCTGAAGGTCGTCGTTAATTAAACCTGCGGGTCGCCCTTGTATCTGTTTGAAAGCCTGAATCAACTGATTCAAACCTACCTGCCTGAAGACCAGATTAAGCGTCTTCAGCAGGCGTATCTCGTTGCACGTGACGCTCACGAGGGCCAGACACGTTCAAGCGGTGAACCCTACATCACGCACCCTGTTGCGGTAGCCTGCATTCTGGCCGAGATGAAACTCGACTACGAAACGCTGATGGCTGCTCTGCTGCATGACGTGATCGAAGATACCCCTGCCACCTACCAGGATATGGAACAGCTGTTTGGCAAAAGCGTTGCCGAACTGGTGGAAGGGGTCTCTAAGCTTGATAAGCTGAAATTCCGCGACAAGAAAGAGGCACAAGCCGAAAACTTCCGCAAGATGATTATGGCGATGGTGCAGGATATCCGCGTCATTCTCATCAAACTCGCTGACCGTACCCACAACATGCGCACGCTGGGCTCACTTCGCCCGGACAAGCGTCGCCGCATTGCTCGTGAAACCCTGGAAATTTACAGTCCGCTGGCGCACCGTTTAGGTATTCACCACATTAAAACCGAGCTGGAAGAGCTGGGTTTTGAAGCGTTATACCCGAACCGCTATCGCGTCATTAAAGAGGTGGTGAAAGCCGCACGCGGTAACCGTAAAGAGATGATTCAAAAGATCCTCTCGGAAATTGAAGGGCGTTTACAGGAAGCGGGTATTCCGTGCCGCGTCAGCGGTCGCGAGAAACATCTGTACTCGATTTACTGCAAAATGGTGCTCAAAGAGCAGCGTTTTCACTCGATCATGGATATTTACGCGTTCCGCGTGATCGTCCACGATGCCGATACCTGCTATCGCGTGCTGGGGCAGATGCACAGCCTCTACAAACCGCGTCCGGGGCGCATGAAAGATTACATCGCTATTCCAAAAGCGAACGGCTATCAATCTTTGCATACCTCGATGATCGGTCCACACGGCGTGCCTGTCGAAGTGCAGATCCGCACCGAAGACATGGACCAGATGGCAGAGATGGGTGTTGCCGCGCACTGGGCGTATAAAGAGCACGGTGGCGAAAGCAGCACGACTGCACAGATCCGCGCCCAGCGCTGGATGCAGAGCCTGCTGGAACTGCAGCAGAGTGCGGGTAGCTCCTTTGAATTTATCGAGAGCGTGAAATCCGATCTCTTCCCGGATGAGATTTACGTTTTCACCCCAGAAGGTCGCATTGTCGAACTGCCTGCGGGCGCAACGCCGGTCGACTTTGCTTACGCAGTACATACCGATATCGGGCATGCCTGCGTGGGCGCACGCGTCGACAGACAGCCTTACCCGCTGTCTCAGCCGCTCTCCAGCGGCCAGACGGTAGAAATTATTACCGCACCGGGCGCACGCCCGAACGCGGCCTGGCTGAACTTTGTGGTGAGCTCCAAAGCGCGCGCCAAAATTCGCCAGTTGCTGAAAAACCTCAAGCGCGACGACTCCGTCAGCCTGGGACGCCGTCTGCTCAACCACGCGTTGGGTGGTAGCCGTAAGCTGGCTGAAATTCCACCAGAGCATATCCAGCGCGAACTCGACCGCATGAAGCTCACGTCTCTGGACGATCTGCTGGCGGAAATTGGTCTCGGTAACGCCATGAGCGTCGTGGTGGCGAAAAACCTGCAGCAGGGCGAAGCGATACCTTCTGCTCCTGGCGCATCCGGCCACGCTCATCTGCCAATCAAAGGCGCGGACGGGGTGCTGATCACCTTCGCAAAATGTTGCCGTCCAATCCCCGGTGACCCGATTATTGCGCACGTCAGCCCCGGCAAAGGGCTGGTTATCCACCATGAATCCTGTCGTAACATTCGCGGCTACCAGAAAGAAGCCGAGAAGTTTATGGCGGTCGAGTGGGACAAAGAGACGGCGCAGGAATTTATCACCGAAATTAAGGTGGATATGTTCAATCACCAGGGTGCCCTGGCAAACCTGACGGCAGCGATCAACACGGCCTCGTCCAACATTCAGAGCCTGAATACGGAAGAAAAAGACGGCCGCGTTTATAGCGCCTTTATTCGTCTGACCGCCCGCGACCGCGTGCATCTGGCGAATATTATGCGCAAGATCCGCGTCATGCCGGACGTGATTAAAGTTACCCGAAACCGAAACTAGGTTTATGAATTCACAACGTTATACACGTATCTGCGAAATGCTCGCCAGGCGTCAGCCTGACCTGACGGTCTGCATGGAGCAGGTTCATAAGCCTCATAACGTCTCCGCTATCGTTCGTACCGCAGACGCCGTCGGCGTGCATGAAGTGCACGCCGTCTGGCCGGGCACCCGCATGCGAAACATGGTGTCTGCTGCCGCAGGCAGCAACAGCTGGGTATCCGTCAAAACGCATCAGACGATTGGTGAAGCCGTATCGCACCTGAAAGGCCGCGGTATGCAGGTTCTTGCGACTCACCTTTCTGCTAAAGCTGTGGATTTCCGCGAGATCGACTACACCCGCCCAACCTGCATTTTGATGGGGCAGGAGAAAACCGGGATCACCCAGGAAGCGCTGGATCTGGCGGATCAGGACATCATCATCCCGATGATCGGTATGGTTCAGTCTCTGAACGTGTCGGTTGCCTCTGCGCTGATTCTGTATGAAGCGCAGCGCCAGCGCCAGAACGCCGGAATGTACGAGCGCAGCAACAGTATGCTGCCGGAAGAGGAACAGCAGCGCCTGCTGTTTGAAGGCGGTTATCCGGTGCTGGCTCGCGTCGCGAAGCAGAAAAAATTGCCTTACCCCCACGTCAACGCGCAGGGCGAAATTGAAGCCGATGCCGAGTGGTGGTCCACTATGCAGTACGCCGGGTAACTGATGAAAGGCCGCCTGCTGGATGCCATTCCGCTCAATAGCCTGACGGGCGTGGGCGCGGCGCAAAGCAGTAAGCTGGCAAAAATTGGCCTGCATACCGTGCAGGATCTCCTCCTGCACCTCCCTCTGCGTTACGAAGACCGCACTCAGCTCTACAAAATTGGCGATCTGCTGCCTGCCATTTACGCCACCGTTGAAGGCGAAGTCCTGAACTGCAACATCACGTTTGGTGGACGCCGGATGATGACCTGTCAGATCAGCGACGGTACCGGCATTCTCACCATGCGTTTTTTCAACTTCAGCGCAGCGATGAAAAACAGCCTGGCGACAGGCCGCCGAGTGCTGGCCTATGGCGAAGCCAAACGCGGTAAATACGGCGCAGAGATGATCCACCCGGAGTACCGCGTGCAGGGCGACCTCAGCACACCGGAACTGCAGGAGACGCTTACGCCGGTTTACCCGACGACTGAAGGCATTAAGCAGGCAACGCTGCGTAAACTCACCGATCAGGCGCTGGAGCTGCTGGATACCTGCGCGATTACCGAACTTCTGCCCCCCGAGCTGGCACAGGGCATGATGAGCCTGCCCGAGGCATTGCGCACACTGCATCGTCCACCACCCACATTACAGCTCAGCGATTTAGAAAGCGGCAAACATCCCGCACAACGGCGTCTTATCCTTGAGGAATTACTGGCACATAACCTGAGCATGCTGGCGCTTCGCGCAGGCGCGCAGCGTTTCCACGCTCAGCCGTTAAGCCAGAATGATGCGCTCAAAGATAAGCTGCTGGCCTCTCTGCCGTTTAAGCCGACCGGCGCTCAAGCGCGCGTAACGGCCGAGATTGAACGCGATATGGCCCTCGACGTGCCGATGATGCGCCTGGTGCAGGGCGACGTCGGGTCAGGTAAAACGCTGGTTGCCGCCCTGGCAGCACTGCGCGCGATTGCCCACGGTAAACAGGTGGCGCTGATGGCGCCGACTGAGCTGCTGGCTGAACAGCACGCCAATAATTTCCGCGCCTGGTTCGCGCCGCTCGGGATTGAGGTAGGCTGGCTTGCCGGGAAGCAAAAAGGCAAAGCGCGTCTTGCGCAGCAGGAAGCCATCGCCAGCGGCCAGGTGCAGATGATTGTCGGCACACACGCTATCTTCCAGGAGCAGGTACAGTTTAACGGCCTTGCGCTGGTGATTATCGACGAACAGCACCGCTTCGGCGTGCATCAACGTCTGGCGCTGTGGGAAAAAGGGCTGCAGCAGGGCTTCCATCCGCATCAGCTGATCATGACCGCCACGCCAATCCCGCGCACCCTGGCGATGACCGCCTATGCCGATCTGGATACCTCCACCATCGATGAACTGCCGCCGGGGCGTACGCCGGTCACGACGGTCGCCATACCGGATACGCGCCGCAGCGATATCATCGACCGCGTGCGCAACGCCTGTACCCACGAAGGGCGTCAGGCCTATTGGGTCTGCACCCTGATTGAAGAGTCAGAACTGCTTGAAGCGCAGGCTGCTGAAGCAACGTGGGAAGAGCTAAAGCTGGCGCTGCCGGAGCTAAACGTGGGTCTGGTTCACGGGCGCATGAAGCCTGCCGAAAAACAGGCGGTGATGCAGGCGTTCAAACAGGGTGAGCTGCATTTACTGGTCGCGACGACGGTTATTGAAGTGGGCGTCGACGTCCCCAACTCCAGCCTGATGATCATCGAAAACCCGGAGCGTCTTGGCCTTGCTCAGCTCCACCAGCTGCGTGGGCGCGTTGGGCGTGGCGCAGTGGCCTCCCACTGCGTGCTGCTCTATAAAGCGCCGCTCTCAAAAACTGCCCAGATGCGTTTGCAGGTGCTGCGCGACAGCAACGACGGTTTTGTGATTGCACAAAAAGACCTTGAGATACGCGGCCCGGGCGAATTGCTGGGCACGCGTCAGACGGGAAATGCCGAATTTAAGGTGGCGGATTTGCTGCGCGATCAGGCCATGATCCCGGAAGTTCAGCGCCTCGCACGCCATATTCATGAACGCTACCCCGAACAGGCGGCAGCGTTAATTGAGCGCTGGATGCCGGAAACCGAGCGCTATTCCAACGCCTGATCTCAGGCAAACATCGGCAGCATCAGGTACAGCTTAATCACCAGCGCGTTGACGATATCAATAAAGAACGCCCCGACCATTGGCACCACCAGAAACGCCATGTGCGATGGCCCAAACCGTTCGGTGATCGCCTGCATGTTGGCAATAGCCGTTGGGGTTGCCCCCAGACCAAACCCGCAGTGACCCGCTGCCAGCACCGCTGCATCGTAGTTTTTCCCCATCAGGCGCCAGGTCACGAACATGGCGTACAGTGCCATAAACAGTGCCTGCACCGCCAGAATCGCCACCATCGGCAGCGCCAGCGAGGCCAGCTCCCACAGTTTGAGGCTCATCAGCGCCATCGCCAGGAACAGCGACAGACAGACGTTACCGAGCACCGATACCGCACGTTCAAACACGCGGTAGAAGCCCATCAGCGCCAGACCGTTGCTCAGAATGACCCCGATAAACAACACGCAGACAAAGGTCGGAAGTTCAAACGCTGTACCCGCCAGCCATTGCGCAACCACTTTGCCCATGGTCAGGCAGATGGCAATCATCGCGATGGTTTCAATCAGTACCAGCGAGGTGATGCTGCGCCCGACATCCGGCTTTTCGAACGCGGTGGGCACCATTTCATCGTCCGGTCTGCCATTCGGCGTGGTGGAATGTTTAACGAGATAACGGGCCACCGGGCCGCCAATCAGGCCACCCAGCACCAGACCAAAGGTTGCGCAGGCCATCGCCACTTCCGTTGCGTTTTCAAAGCCGTAACGCTCGATAAACAGCTTACTCCACGCGGCTCCGGTACCATGGCCGCCTGAGAGGGTAATCGAACCTGCCAGCAGCCCCATCAGCGGATCCAGCCCCAGCAGCGTCGCCATGCCGATGCCAATAGCGTTTTGCATCAGCAGCAGTCCCACCACCACAATCAGAAATACGCCGAGCACCTTACCGCCAGAGCGCAGGCTCGCCAGGTTGGCGTTCAGGCCGATGGTGGCAAAGAAGGCCAGCATCAGCGGATCTTTCAGGGACATATCAAAATCAATTTCCCAGCCCATGCTTTTTTTCAGTACCAGCAGGGCCAGCGCCACCAGCAAACCACCGGCGACAGGTTCAGGAATGGTGTACTTTTTCAGAAAGGAAACACTATGTACCAGCTTGCGACCAAGCAGCAGAACCAGCGTTGCGGCAACAAGGGTCGACAACGTATCGAGATGAATCATAAAAGGCTCCTGTTATGCGCGTGTTCCATACACACGCGGCGTTATCCTGGCCGGTTTGCGCTCTTCATGAGCCACCGGCGCAAAAAGTGTAATTTTTTTTCCCGACGGGTTGTAGAAAACCTGCTCACAACGGCAGATTTTCTTCCCTTTTTTTGCTGGCAATCGTTTGCTTTTACCAGGTGGTCAGATAAAATGCCCGCTTTTCCACCGTGGGATTGCCGCCGATGTCCGTTAACACCATAGAGTCGCCTGATGCGCAACCGATTGCGCAGAAGCAAAATAGCGAACTGATTTACCGCCTTGAAGATCGCCCGCCACTGCCTCAGACGCTTTTCGCGGCCTGCCAGCATCTTCTGGCGATGTTTGTCGCGGTGATCACCCCGGCGCTGCTGATCTGCCAGGCGCTCGGTTTACCGGCGCAGGATACGCAGCACATCATCAGTATGTCCCTCTTCGCCTCTGGCGTGGCCTCAATTATTCAAATTAAAGCGTGGGGTCCGGTGGGGTCGGGATTATTGTCGATCCAGGGTACCAGCTTTAACTTCGTGGCACCGCTGATCATGGGCGGCACAGCCCTGAAAACCGGCGGTGCGGATGTCCCGACCATGATGGCGGCGCTGTTCGGCACCCTGATGCTGGCAAGCTGCACGGAGATGGTCATCTCCCGCGTGCTGCATCTGGCGCGCCGCGTCATTACCCCGCTGGTCTCCGGCGTGGTGGTGATGATTATCGGCCTGTCGCTGATTCAGGTCGGCCTCACCTCCATCGGCGGCGGCTATGCCGCAATGAGCGACCATACCTTCGGCGCGCCGAAAAACCTGCTGCTGGCGGGCGTCGTGCTGGCGATCATTATTCTGCTTAACCGCCAGCGTAACCCTTACCTGCGCGTGGCTTCTCTGGTGATCGCCATGGCAGCCGGTTATCTGCTGGCGTGGGCGCTGGGCATGTTGCCGGAGAACACCGCACCGACCAACAGCGCGCTGATCACCGTCCCCACGCCGCTGTACTACGGTCTGGGCATTGACTGGGGTCTGCTCCTGCCGCTGATGCTGGTCTTTATGATCACCTCTCTGGAGACCATCGGCGATATCACCGCTACCTCCGACGTCTCCGAGCAGCCGGTGTCCGGCCCGCTGTACATGAAGCGCCTGAAAGGCGGCGTGCTGGCGAACGGCCTGAACTCGTTTGTTTCTGCGGTATTCAATACCTTCCCGAACTCCTGCTTCGGCCAGAACAACGGCGTGATCCAGCTGACCGGCGTCGCCAGCCGCTACGTGGGTTTTGTGGTGGCGCTGATGCTGATCGTCCTCGGCCTGTTCCCGGCGGTGAGCGGCTTTGTGCAGCACATTCCTGAGCCGGTGCTGGGTGGCGCAACGCTGGTGATGTTCGGGACTATCGCAGCGTCCGGGGTGCGTATCGTCTCCCGCGAACCGCTGAACCGCCGGGCGATCATGATTATCGCGCTGTCGCTGGCCGTGGGTCTGGGCGTTTCTCAGCAACCGCTGATCCTGCAGTTTGCCCCTGACTGGGTGAAAAACCTGCTCTCTTCCGGCATCGCCGCGGGCGGTATCACCGCTATTGTGCTGAACCTCGTTTTCCCGCCTGAAAAGAACTGATCCCCTTCACGGCAGGCAGTCAATGCCTGCCGTGACATCTATTTACACCATTCCCGCCTTGAGGATTGCGCATAAATCGTGCATAACTCCCTTATGTACGTTTGCGGGATGGAAGACCATGAAATTTATTGGAAAGCTGCTCGTCTATCTTCTGGTAGCCCTGCTCATTGTGATACTGGCGCTCTATATTCTGCTCCAGACCCGCTGGGGCGCGGCTCAGGTCAGCAGCTGGGTGACGGTGAATACCGATTACGAACTCAGTTTCGACAAGATGAATCACCGCTTTTCGTCGCCTTCCCATCTTATTCTGGAAAACGTCACCTTCGGGCGGGACGGTAAACCTGCCACGCTGGTAGCCAAAAAAGTTGATATCGGCCTGAGCAGCCGTCAGGTGACCGATCCGCTGCATATGGACACCATTACCCTTTTCGATGGCACGCTGAACCTCTCGCCGCAGACGGCACCGCTGCCCTTGCAGGCCGATCGTCTTCAACTGAGCAACATGGCCTTTAACAGCCCGAATACCGAATGGGATCTGAGCGCGCAGAAGGTGACGGGCGGCGTCAGCCCATGGCAGCCGGAAGCAGGCAACGTGCTGGGGAAAAACGCGCAGATTCAGATGAGCGCAGGCTCGCTGACCCTCAACGGCGTCCCGGCCACCAACGTGTTAATTGAGGGCCAGCTTAACGGTAAGGAGGTGGTGCTGAACACTATCGGGGCCGATATGGCGCGCGGTTCGCTCACCGGCTCCGCCCTGCGTAACGCCGACGGAAGCTGGGTTATCGACACCCTGCGTCTGAATGAGATCCGCCTGCAGAGCGACAACACGCTGACAGCCTTCTTTGCCCCGCTGGCCACCATCCCTTCTCTGCAAATAGGCCGTCTGGAGGTCACCGACGCCCGGCTGCAGGGCCCGGACTGGGCGGTGACCGATCTCGATTTAAGCCTGCGCAACCTGACGATAAGCAAAGGCGACTGGCAAAGTCAGGACGGGCGTTTGTCCATGAACGCCAGCGAGTTTATCTACGGCTCGCTGCATCTGTTTGACCCGATCCTGAACGCAGAGTTTTCCCCGCAGGGTATGGCGCTGCGCCAGTTTACCTCCCGCTGGGAAGGCGGTATGGTGCGCACCTCCGGCAACTGGCTGCGCGACGGCAAAGCGCTGGTGCTGGACGATGTCGCCATCGCCGGTCTGGAGTACACCCTGCCGCAGAACTGGAAAACGCTGTGGATGGAGCCGCTCCCGGATTGGCTGAACAGCGTCACGCTGCAAAAATTCGGCCTGAGCCGCAACCTGGTGATCGACATCGATCCCGCCTTCCCGTGGCAGATCACCTCCCTGGATGGCTACGGTGCCAACCTGCAGTTGGTGAAAGACCGCCAGTGGGGCGTGTGGAGCGGCAGCGCAACCCTGAACGGCGCGGCGGCGACCTTTAACCGCGTGGACGTGCGCCGTCCGTCGCTGGCGTTGAATGCCAACGCCGCCGCGGTGAACATTACCGACCTGAGCGCATTTACCGAGAAAGGCATTCTGGAAGCGACGGCGACGGTTTCGCAGTTGCCGCAACGGCAAACCACCGTAAGCCTTAACGGGCGCGGCGTGCCGCTCAACGTGCTGCAGCAGTGGGGCTGGCCAGCGCTACCGGTGACGGGCGATGGCAATATTCAACTCACCGCCAGCGGCAGCGTGCAGGCCAATGCGCCGCTGAAGCCGACGGTGAACGGCAAGCTGAGCGCGGTGAATATGGATAAACAGCAGGTAGAGCAGACGATGACGGGTGGCATTGTTTCAACACCCGTGCAATAAACAAGCCGGGTGGCGGTTTTATTCCCTCTCCCTGTGGGAGAGGGTCAGGGTGAGGGCATCAGACCGCATAATTACCGTAGGCCCGGTAAGCGAAGCGCCACCGGGCATTTTTATCGCTCAGAGGTGAACCACCACCTCATTCCCCTCCGCTTTCACCACCACGCCCCACTCGCTTCCCGCATGTGAACCACCTTTCACGCCGCCCACCTTTTGCACGTTGCGCAAGCACACCGACCAGTTTCGCGCCTCACCCACGCCGGTCAGGGTCACGGTATCGCCCTCTCGTGACGCTTTCAGCGTAAACGCCACCGCGCCGTCCGCCGCAGGCACTTCACTCACCGCCGTTGCGCCATCCTCCATGTTAAACAGCTGGAAGGCCGTGCCCTCGTTCCACGCATAGTCTGGTTTCTGGCTGTTATTGCCCAGCGCCAGCAGGGTGTTATCGCGCACATAGACTGGCAGGCTGCGGAAATCGTGCTGTTGCTTATGCCAACGGCTGCCCTGAATTTCGTCGTTATGCCACAGGTGCGTCCAGCGTCCTTCAGGCAGCCAGAACTGCACATCGCCCTCCTCTGAGAACACCGGCGCGACCATCACCGCATCCCCCAGCATGTACTGGCGGTCAAGATAATCGCACGCCGGATCGTCCGGGAATTCCAGCATCATCGCCCGCAGCATCGGCGTACCGCACTCGCGCGCCAGCGCCGCCTGACGGTACAGATACGGCATCATCCGGCACTTCAGCTGCGTAAAGTGGCGCACCACGTCGCAGGACTCGTCATCGTACGCCCACGGCACGCGGTAAGATTTACTGCCGTGCAGGCGGCTGTGGCTGGATAAAAGCCCGAACGCGCACCAGCGCTTATAGACGTGTGCCGGGGCGGTGTTTTCGAATCCGCCAATATCGTGGCTCCAGAACCCAAAGCCGGACAGGCCAATCGACAGCCCGCCGCGTAGGCTTTCCGCCATCGACTCATAGTTGGCGTAGCAGTCACCACCCCAGTGAACGGGGAACTGTTGCGCACCGACGGACGCCGAGCGGGCAAACAGCACCGCCTCTTGCTCACCCACGGTCTCTTTCAGCACGTTCCACACCAGTTCGTTGTAGATGTAGGCGTAATGGTTATGCATCTTCTGTGGATCGGATCCGTCAAACCACTGCACGTCCGTCGGGATGCGCTCGCCGAAGTCGGTCTTAAAGCAGTCGACGCCGATGTCTACCAGGCCTTTCAGCTTGTCGGCATACCACCGGCACGCTTCCGGGTTAGTGAAGTCATAAATTGCCAGCCCCGGCTGCCACTTATCCCACTGCCACAGGGAGCCGTCCGGGCGCTTGAGCAGGTAGCCCTTCTCTTTCAGTTCGCGAAATACCGGCGACTTCTGGCCGATGTACGGGTTAATCCACACGCAGACCTTCAGCCCTTTCTCCTTCAGGCGGCGGATCATCCCTTCCGGATCCGGGAAGGTCACCGGGTCCCACTCGAAGTCGCACCACTGGAAGGCCTTCATCCAGAAGCAGTCGAAGTGGAAGACGTGCAGCGGCAGGTCGCGCTCGGCCATGCCGTCGATAAAGCTGTTAACCGTCGCTTCGTCGTAGTTGGTGGTAAACGACGTGGTCAGCCACAGGCCGAATGACCACGCGGGCGGCAGCGCCGGGCGCCCGGTAAACTGCGTATAGCGGTTGAGCACCGCTTTTGGCGTCGGGCCGTCGATCACGAAGTACTCGAGGTATTCTCCTTCCACGCTGAACTGCACTTTGGAGACCTTCTCGGAGCCGACTTCAAACGAAACGTTTTCCGGGTGATTCACCAGCACGCCGTAGCCGCGGTTGGTCAGATAAAACGGGATGTTTTTGTAGGACTGCTCGGTGCTGGTGCCGCCGTCGCGGTTCCACGTTTCGACCGTCTGGCCGTTGCGCACCAGGGCGGTGAAGCGCTCGCCCAGACCGTAGACCGTTTCGCCCACGCCGAGGTCGAGACGTTCAAACAGGTAGTTGCGATCGGTGTTGGTGTCCTGCACGTAACCGTTATTTTTCAGCTGGCTGCCGGTAATGCGCTGGCCGTTACGCAGGAAGTCCAGCGCCCAGAACTCCCCTTTGGTCACGCGCACGCTGACGCTTCCGCTTTTCAGCTCGGCAAATTCCGCGTGGTTTTCAATCTCGACCTTCACGTCTTTCAGCACGTTCAGCGGATAGTGCGGGCCGTTGTCCAGCGCGCCCTGGAAGTGCTCGATGCGCACCCCGACAATCCCCTCCTGCGGGGCAAACAGGCGCACCGTGAACATGAGCGTGTCGAGCTGCCAGGTGCGCTCACGCACGTCGCGCGGCGCCACGTACACCACCAGGTCATTGCCCTGCTGCTCCACGTCGAACACCTGTACCGGATACGTCACGTTCAGACCCGGTTGAATAAGCCAGTTTCCATCACTGATTTTCATGCTTTCGTCCTCTTAGTTCTGCAATTCTTTGCTGACCGGTAGGTTTTCAAACTCCTGCTGATTGCGGCGCGCACCCTGCGCCAGCTCGCGCAGGATTTTGGTCAGGAAGGGGGTTTTCAGCGTGTAGTAGCGTTTGGCGATAATGGCGCTCAGCACGTAGCAGACCGCCGGGGCCAGGGTAAACAGGCCGATAATGATGCTGATGGTCGCGCTGTTCTGGGTTTTGGCTGCCGCGTCGTAGCCGCCGCCTGCCAGCATCCAGCCGATCATCGCCCCGCCCAGCGCCAGGCCAAGCTTCAGCACGAACAGCGTGCCCGCAAAGCTGATCCCGGTCAGACGTTTGCCATTGGTCCATTCGCCGTAGTCGACGGTATCGGACATCATTACCCACTGGATCGGCGTCACCAGCTGGTGCAGCACGCCGATGACGAAGATAAAGGCGAACATCACCACGGTGGCATGCATCGGCACGAAGAACATCGCCACGCTCACCACCGCCAGCGCGGCGTTGGTCCACCAGAAAATGCTGACCTTACACTTCCAGTCGGTGAGCGGTTTCGCCAGCGCGGAGCCGATCAGGTTGCCGACGCAGTAGGTGGTGAGGAACGCGACGAACACTTCCGGCGAGCCCATGATCCAGGTGCAGTAGTACATCATCGCCCCGCCGCGCACGCAGACGGCGAGGATGTTGAGGATGGTCAGCACGCCAACGATGCGCCACTGGTCGTTGCGCCAGATGTCGCGCAGGTCTTCCCGCATGGCGGTGGTGCTCGGCGGCACCTGGATGCGCTCTTTGGTGGTGAAGAAGCAGAACGCCAGCATCAGGAACGCGACCACCGACAGGACGGCGATCCCGCCCTGGAAGCCGAACGCTTTATCGTCGCCGCCGATCAGGTTCACCAGCGGCATCATCAGCACCGTGGAGAGCATGCCGCCCGCCGTCGCCAGCACGAAGCGCCAGGATTGCAGGGAGATACGCTGCGTCGGGTCGTTAGTGATCACCCCGCCCAATGCGCAGTACGGGATGTTAACCACGGTGTAGAGCAGGGTCAGCAGCGTATAGGTAACGGCGGCGTAAACCATTTTGCCGTTGAGGCTGAGATCCGGCGTGGTATAGGCCAGCACGCAGACGATGCCGAACGGGATGGCGCCGAACAAAATCCACGGGCGGAACTTGCCCCAGCGGCTGCGGGTGCGGTCGGCAATCAGCCCCATGCACGGGTCGGAGATTGCATCCAGCGCACGGGCGAGCAGGAACATGGTGCCGACAAACCCGGCGGGAATGCCGAATATATCGGTATAAAAAAACATCATATACAACATGACGTTATCAAAAATGATGTGGCTGGCGGCGTCTCCCATGCCGTAGCCAATCTTCTCTTTTACTGACAATACTTCGCTCATCTTTTATTCATCCTTCACGCTGTAGGGGGCGCTGAGACCGGTTGCATTGGTTTTAAACCATTGTTTCATGAGCGGGTATTGCGTTTTCTGGTTAGCAGATTACGTTTCTTGTTTTTTGTGATCGCGGTAAATGTCGGAGAGCACAAAACGCTAACCTGAGGATTTTCTTAAGAATTAACTGAAACAGGGGGGTACAGGTCAAAAGAGAGGTGAAAAAAGTGTGTCGGGGTATGTGGTAAATGCCTGAAAGTAGCTATAATGCGCCCCGCCTCCATGTAGCAATGCAGGCGCGGAAGATCGTCATCTCCGGTGAGGTGGCTGGACTTCAAATCCAGTTGGGGACGCCAGCGTTCCCGGGCAGGTTCGACTCCTGTGATCTTCCGCCAAAAGTTTAATATCTTTTCCTGACATAGTTCACCAACGTTCTTCTCTCTCAAAAATAATTCCATGCATTCTTAACAATCACCCACCACCCACTTTGAATATTCTTTCTAATATGATAGGGTTATTTACCCTTAGTTAGAAAGCATGCAGCATGCTTTCTTGTGGTTGGTGTATAGCCGACCCGGTGTAGTTGTGTGGTTTCTCACCGCGAGATCGAGAAGTGTCTCGCCGACACTTCTCGAGCTTGCGCTTCGTGACCTGTGTAAGGGAATAGTATGTGGATTCTTCATCCAAAATACAAAAACGCTCGCAAAGACTTTATAGATAATTTCTCTGCAAGCGAATTAACTCAACTAAGTTATTCATTACCTAAAATATTATTTATTTGTGGTGGCGAAGAGAAGGCATGTAGTAATAGAGGAACTCTAGAGAAATATATAAAAAAACATCATAAAGAATATCTTACATTTAGGGCAGAATTAGCATGGGATGTCATCAGCAATAGTAAAACAATAAAAAACGTTAACGCTTTGGCATTAGAGGAATGGCTGGCAGACTTTTCTGATATTGTAATCATTCTTGTTGAAAGTTATGGTACCGTAGCTGAACTAGGTGCTTTCTCTCTGAGCAATGGGCTGAGAAAAAAATTACTTCCAATTCTAGATAAAAAATATGAAAGGGACCTTTCATTTATAAATACTGGCCCGGTCATGTGGGTGAATAATGATTCGAAATTTAATCCAGCTATTTATACTGATTTTTCAACGATTTTAACGTGTATCCCTGAAATCAATGAAAGATTATCCAGAAAGCTACGTTCTTCAGTATCAGAAGATAACTCATATGGTAAATATAGATACTCACCAAAAGTACTTCTCTTCTTTCTTCTGTACGTCATCGCTTCCTTAGGCCCCATACCTGCCAAAGAAATTACAACATTAGCAACAGAAATCATTGAGTTCAAAGAAAAGCACAGAGGAAGAGATACAATTAGCTTTATGTTATCTTTGGGAATTGCCTTAGGCCTTTTCAAATTATCATGGAAAGGTGAAATTCCCTATTATTCGTGTATAGATTTTGATAAGTTTTTTAACCATGAATCTACAAAAAAACTATTAGAAAGCATTTTAAAAAGTAGAGCAAGAGCATTATCGGATCTTATTCTTATCAAAGAATTCAAAAAAGAACTTTCTATGGTGATGAAAAATGCTTCTTAACTATCTTTCCAATAACTTAGTATTAACACCTGAATTTATTTCCAACATTGCAGATACGGCTAACGAAAGATATAACAAATTTAGCATTAGTAAAGACAATGGTAAAAATAGAGTTATATATCAACCTCAAAAAGAACTAAAATTATTACAACGCGTTTTGCACGATGATTTTTTAAGGCGGATTATTCCTCATCCATGTTGTACAGCATACAAAGATGGCGCATCTACATATAAAAATGCCATTCAGCACATAGAAAACAGATACTTACTTAGGCTAGATTTTGTGGATTTTTTTAAATCCATTACCTCAAACGATATATTTCTATTCCTTAAAGAAAACTCATCTAAACTTCATCCGGAATGGACTGAGGAAGATAACGAGCTTTTTTTGAAGATAGTTTGTTATAAAGGTCGCCTAACGATGGGTAGCGTTACTGCTCCTGGAGTTTCTAACTTAGTCTGCAAAGCACTTGATTACAGGATTTCTGATTTATGTGCAGCGAGAGGAATCACATATACAAGATATTCTGACGATATGTATTTCTCGACAAACAAAGAAAACATTCTTTTAAATCTTACCCCAGAGATTATAGCCATAATAAGAAATATAGACTACCCTAAGCACCTTATAATAAATAGTTCAAAAACAAAACATTCATCACGAAAAAGAAAAATGTCTGTTACAGGATTGGTAATTACAAATGATAAAAAAATTTCATTAGGTAGGGATAAAAAAAGAGAGATTAGAAGTCTTGTCCATAAATGGGACAATTTAGACTCGAAAAGAAAAAAACATCTCCAAGGTTATCTTTCGTATTGTGCGAGTGTTGAACCATTATTCATTAATAGCTTATGTATTAAATTTGGGGCAGCAACAATCAGTAAGATACAGAAGTACATTCCTTAAATGTGTACTTTAATTTAACCTTTCGGATTTATACCTTTATTTCGTAATGCCTCCCTCGCCAGTTCTTTCAACCAGCTGGCGAGACTCACCCCTTCCTCAGCTGCCACTGCATCCAACTGTTCCTTCAATGCCGGATCAATCCGCATCTTAAACTGCGGAGACTGCCCACCGCCTTTTGGTTTTTTTTCGCGCGAAATGATTGACATGAGGCCACCTATCCATTTAATCTCATACACATATAGGAGGCCACCTAAACCTCCTGTACTAGCAACGCCCCGATGTGCGGGAACACAACCGGAGCGTCTAACCTCACCAACTATCAAGGAGTTGATTATGGCTGATTCGCATTCTACCCCAGACACCGACCAATCCGGAACCGAGCGTTCGTTAATTGTGGGATATCGCCCGAATGTTTTCGACAAATCCACGCCCAATATCATTCTGTCCGGCAAGTGGCTTCGCGCCGCAGGCTTTGATACTGGACAGCAGGTCACGGTCAAGGTGATGAAAGGGTGCATCGTTCTGGTGGCGTATAACGAGCAGGAGCAGCGGATTCTCGAAGATTACAAACGAACTAAAGCAAAGTTATCCCAGATCGAGCGCACCCTGACGAGCCTGCAATTATCATAACTGTGACCACTTTTATCCAGTTGGCTGCTGAGCATGCAGCCAACATAAAACATTATGGAATGCCCGATTTCTTCGATAACATCCAAAAAGCGTTCGTACCCAACATGTAATGCTCACTTACAAGAACAGTATTTTAATAATATTCATCATTTCAATACCTGACGCTATGTTAACTTATGACTTACCTTAAAATGGTAGTAAATCATAATTCAGTGCTATAGTTTTCAAATATCTATCCAAGAAACCAATACGTCTCAAAGAGCAATTCTTAGTTACTAGTAACCTCCTAATATTTTATTTTCTATCTTGAAACGAAAGTCACAATCTAAATCATTAATGAAGAGTACTTTTTCTCAATCTATAAAAGGAGATTGAGATGGCTATACCTGTTTACTTATGGCTTGAGGATGATTTTGGCCGGAGGATTAATGGTTCTGTCGAGATAAAAGATCGAGAGGGTTCAATAGAAGTGATTGAATTTATGCATTCTATAGAGCAACCCGTAGATAAATTGTCCGGAAAAATTACAGCAAAACGTATTTGTAGCACCTATGCATTCATGAAAGAGATTGATTCATCATCCTCTTATCTATACAAAGCCTTATGCACTGGGCAAACACTAAAAAAAGCAGAATTCATATTTTACAGGATAAACTATAACGGGCTCGAAGAGGCTTACTTTAAGACAACTTTAGAAAACGCAAGAGTTGTTCAAATTGAACCACTTATGTTTGACATTAAACATCCGCAAAATGAACAATATACACACCATGAATATGTAGATCTGACCTATGAAAAAATCACATGGCACTACATTGATGGAAACATCATTCACTCTGATACATGGAAAGAACGCGTTTAAGGAGAAAGTATGTCCTGGGAATATGATGTAAAAGAGCATAAGTTTTATCTGGATGGTGTCTATCAATTTGATGCGGACTACGCAGGTGCCAGCGGTTACAAAAATGATCCTTCACAAGAGTGTGTAAAAAACAACGGACCACTGCCACGAGGTACTTATACTATTGGGTCACCTCATAATTCAGCCCACACAGGAAAATATACTCTTAGCCTCACGCCCTACTCGACAAATGATATGTGTGGTAGGGACTCATTCAAAATTCATGGTAAAAGCAGTTTGCACCCTGACGACTCTTCTGAGGGCTGTATCATTGCTCCTCTTAGTGCCAGAAGGAGTATCTGGAAAAGCAACGATACGGTATTGATTGTCAAATGAAGCATTTATTTTGTTTATTGCCATTACTCGTTCCAGTCAGTTTGTACGTCTCAGCAAATGAAATGAACGGCTTCGCGACCCAGTATTACGATGAAGACGGCTCGCTGGCGGAAATTTCTACAACAATGCCCCTCACCCCAATCATCACTATCGGTAAGAAAACCGTGCAAATGGAAGTTACTCATCTGGCAGACATCTCCAGCACACCAGTTAACAAAGACAGTTCCGCTCGTTGGATCTGTCTTCATGACGACGATGGCACGAATTACTGGTTTATTTCTGATAACGAAATGGGGGCAGGACTGCTCACAGCGCTGGCCATATCCAAAGATGGCAGCCATAAAGAGTGTGCGAAAACCACAGGACATGTCAGCGTCTCAGTCGCTAATATTCCATTGTTAAATGCGAGTCATGGAAATTTAGTTAAATGGTTCGGCAAGAGTGAGATTGCCAAACAAAAAGCGGTACTTTTTTATCATGAGACGCCAGTAAAGAATGGATTCATCCAGAGTAATACGGTCTCTTATTACTTTGATGGCGAAAAAGTACGGGGCGTCATTATCGGGCAAATTACCAGTAACTAGCTTGCAAACGCCCTCTACCATAAGGAGAGGGCGTTAAGCCTGCCCACTCAACCGCATATGCAGCAACGGAAACGCATTCCCCTGCCCGTCAAGTTCCGAGCGCCCGACCTGCTCAAATCCCATATGCCGATAAAACGCGACCCCTTGAGGGTTCTGCTCATTCACGTCCACCTCGTTCGCGCCGAACTCTGCGATGGCGTGTTTAAGCAGCAGTTTCCCGACACCCTTCCCGCGACTCGCATCATCCACAAACAACATTTCAATACGGTTTTCATCCACCCCTAAAAAGCCGTGAATAACGCCTGCGTCATCGCGGGCTATCACGACCTTGAGGTTGGGGAGATACGCGTTGAGCAATAGCGGACGCAGCGCCGTAATATCGCTTTCCTGTAAAAAGTGATGGGTGGCGCGGACGGAGGATTCCCAGATCGCGACCAGGCGTTCGAAGTGTGAGGGGTGTGCGGTTTCGATTTTCATGGGGGGGATCATGTCTGGAAAACCTAATTCATTCAAGTCACTCTGTGCGCCTTGTTCCCCCCTCACCCTAGCCCTCTCCCTCAGGGAGAGGGAATAAACAGTGCTACACCCTCACTTCCATCACCGCATACACCCCGTCCTTCGGCACGACCACGGTGACGTTTTCCACCGGTACGCCCGCCGCCAGGTGAATATCCTGCAGCTGCTGTAGCGTCCTCGGGTGGATATCCTCCCAGCCGATACCGCGCAGCACAAAGTCAATCTGCGGGCTGCTGGTCAGCATGTTTGAGACAATCACCGCCCCGCCGGGCTTGACCAGCCGCAGCGCGCGCTGGAGAAGAATCACCGCGTCGGCGTCGTTGAAGTATTCAAAAATCCCCAGCGCGTCGACTAGTTCGGCCTGATGCTCGCCCAGCTCCAGCAGCAGGTCCTCGTTACGCACCAGCGTGTGCACCAGGTTGCGCCTGAGCAGGGTCAGCTGTTCGCCCACCACAATGCCTTCCTGCGCCGCCATGGTTTCGGCCCAGCTAAGCGCCACGGGGTCTTTATCCACCAGCGTGAGATAGACCTGCTGACCATCGAACTTTGCTTCGCGCAGCGCCTCCAGCACCGGAATGGCGGCGCCGCTTGCCAGGCTGACCCAGTTGTTCTCGCTCTCATTGTGAATGTACTTCTCCACCAGCGCGGCAAGCACCCGGGCGCGGGCGCGCACGCCGATGGCATCGTTCGCGTGGATAAACCACTGGCGACTGTCGCTGTCCATCTTTGTGCCGTCCGGCAGGCGATCCTCAAGCGGGTTTTGCACCACAAACAGCGCCAGCGCGGAAGGCACCAGCCGGGTTCGCCATGCGGTAAGCGCCGGACGGTTGCGGAAAGCCTGCTCGGAATAGCGGTTCTGCGGGACGAGCACGGCCTGCCCCCCTTCATGATATTCGACCTGCGGAGGGCGAAGCGCTGGCTCGGCTTTCAGCGCCCGATCGAGCGCAGCGATTTCACGGGCAGCATCGTCTTTCATCGGCCACTGGTCGCTGACGTCGGGAAAGGACGCACTGAAAATCGTCATGTTTTTCGGTGCGTCACCACGAAAAGGCTGCCAGATCATAACGTCTTCCCTCCGTTGGGGTTTTAACGGAAGTCTATCCAGGCGAGTCCGTAATACCCTACGAAGAAAGCACGATCTTTACTGCTTCACCCACACCAGTTGGTCAACCCGGAAGCCCAGACTGCGCGCGGTGTTCAGGTAATCCTGCTTCACCGCATCCGGGATGGTCGGCGTGCGTGACAAAATCCACAGATAATCGCGGTTCGGGCCGCTGACCAGCGCGTACTGGTACTTGTCGTCCAGTTTGATTACGTTATACCCGCCGTAGAACGGACCGAAGAACGACACCTTCAGCGCGGCGGTGGTCGGCTCGCCGGTGAAGTACGCTTTCCCCTCACTTTCATTCCACTTGTTTTTCACCGGATCGTAACCCCGGTTCAGCACGCTGATACCGCCGTCGCTACGCTTGCCGTAGGTGGCGGTCACCTGCTCCAGACCGCGTTCAAAGCGGTTTTCAAGGCGCGCGACTTCGTACCATTTGCCGAGATAGCGGCTGGCTTCAAAATGAGTAATAGGCTGCACGCCTTTCGGCGGCGTAGGGGATTTACAGGCAACCAGGGTCAGCGCAATGGCAACACCGGTCACAACAGGCCATAGCTTCATGAGAATTCCTTTCATTTGCACGGTTGGATGTTAAGTGTAGTGCACCGTTTCGGCGCTTCATCCCGTTCGGGAAAATTCGTAGTATATTGAGAGTATTCCTCCACTCTGGACACGGACATGGCTTACTCCATCGGCGAATTCGCCAGACTCAGCGGCATTACCGCCACTACCCTCCGGGCGTGGCAGCGTCGCTACGGTTTACTCAAGCCACAGCGCACGGAAGGCGGTCACCGCCAGTACAGCGATGAGGACGTCCAGCAGGCGCTGAAAATCCTCGACTGGGTCAAAAAAGGCGTCCCAATCGGCCAGGTCAAACCGCTGCTGGAACGCCCGACGCTGGGGCGGACCAACAACTGGCAAACCCTGCAGCAGAACATGCTGCAGCGCCTGCAGGACGGCAAAGTCGAGTCCCTGCGCCAGATGATTTACGACGCCGGACGCGAGTACCCAAGACCAGAGCTGGTCGCGAACGTGCTGCGTCCGCTGCGCAGCCAGGTCTCGGCTAACGTTGCCGCCGCCATGACCCTGCGCGCGATCCTCGACGGCATCATCATCGCCTACACCTCGTTTTGTCTCGAAGGTGATAAGAAAGCGCCGGGCGACAATATTCTGCTCAGCGGCTGGCATCTCAACGACCCGTGCGAGATCTGGCTCGAGGCCTTAACGCGCACCGGTCAGGGTCACCGGATCGACATCCTGCCGGTTCCCCCTGCCACGCTGGCTCCGGAGATTTTCCCGGAGCGAAAATGGCTTCTGGTCACCAGCGGCAAACTTACCGCCGGACGGAAAAAGCAGCTGGAGCAGTGGCAGCAGCAGGTATCGCTTGAAGTGATTATCCTCTGATCATTTTCTGCTGTGGGAATCTTCACGAAAAGTTGAATATTTTCCCGCGCCGCAGATGCTAACGTTTTCCTGTGACCAATAACTCCACAGGAAAACACCATGAAAAAAACAACCCCTCTGCTGTTCCTGGCCGCCATGGCCTTTGCCCCTGCCGCCTTTAGCGCCCCTGCCGGCACGCTGAGCGTCCACATTCTCGACCAGCAAACCGGGATGCCGCCATCAGACGTGACCGTTACGCTGGAGAAGCAGCAGCAGGACAAATGGACCCCGGTTGCCAGCGGCAAAACCGACCACGACGGACGTATTAAATCGCTCTATCCGCAGGACCAGGACATGCAGCCTGGCGTGTATAAAGTGACCTTTAAAACCGCAGAGTACTTCCACGGTAAAAAGCTGGACACCTTCTTCCCGGAGATCCCGGTGCTGTTTACCGTGACCCGCACCAACGAAAAGCTGCACATCCCGCTTTTGCTGAGTCAGTACGGTTACTCGACCTACAAGGGCAGTTAAGACGCATTGATTCTAAAGGAATAAAAAAAATAGTTCCGCGAATACTTGGACAAATTAGTCATGTTGTGTAAGTTTTAATGATATGAACGGGAGGACCACACCATGACAACGAAACCTGTGCTCGGTATTAGCGGATGTTTGACCGGCTCCGCCGTACGCTTTGACGGCGGACACAAGCGTATGGGCTTCGTTATGGATGAGCTGGCCCAGTGGGTGAATTTCCGCCCCGTCTGCCCGGAAATGGCGATCGGGCTGCCGACGCCTCGCCCGGCCATACGCCTGACGCTGACGGACAGCGGCGAGACGCAGCTCCGTTTCAGCAAGCCGCCTCATGATGACCTCACGCAGAAAATGGCCAACTTTACGGCGGACTATCTGCCAAAAATCGGCGATCTTTCGGGATTTATCGTCTGTGCAAAATCCCCAAGCTGTGGCCTGGAACGCGTGCGGCTGTACGATGAAAACGGCAACCGGGGCCGCAAGGAGGGCGTCGGGCTGTTCACCGCCGCCCTTCTTGAAACCTACCCGTGGCTGCCCGTCGAGGAAGATGGTCGGCTGCACGACCCTGTGCTGCGGGAAAACTTTATTGAGCGGGTATTTGCCCTGCACGAGCTAAACACGCTGCGCGCTAAAGGTCTGACGCGACGTGGGCTGCTGGATTTCCACAGCCGCTATAAGTTGCAGCTGCTGGCGCACCATCAGGCGGGCTACCGTGAAATCGGCCCGTTTGTCGCCTCGCTGCACGAGTGGGAAGACCTGGACGCCTTCTTTGTGGCGTACCGGGAAAAGCTGATGACCATCCTGAAAAAACCCGCCTCGCGGAAGAATCACACCAACGTACTGATGCATATCCAGGGGTATTTCCGCAACCAGCTAAACACCCGCCAGCGCGGTGAGCTGCGCGACGTGATCCTGCACTATCGCAACGGGCAGTTGCCTATCCTCGCCCCGATCACGCTGCTGAAGCACTACCTGGCCGAATATCCTGACCGGTATCTGATGACGCAAAACTACTTTGATCCCTATCCTGATGATTTGGGTCTGCGTCTGGCAGTCAAGTGATCACAAAAATGCGAAGGCCCCATTGACCCGTAGAGGCCCAAAGCAGTACCCCGTTTAGACGACATCCTCACTGTCGTCTCTTTTTTGCATTTAACCTCAAAGACTGTGATTATATACAGGCTTATTCTGCAAAAAGGGGCCTGCCCGTGATCAACACCCTGCACATTCAAAACTACCGCTCCATCCGCGAGATGTCGCTTGAGCTGGAGCAGCTCAACATCGTCTTCGGCCCGAACGGCACCGGGAAATCCAATATTTACAAGGCGATACACCTGATGCACAGCGCCGCCCAGGGGCAGTTCTCCCAGGCGCTGGCGAACGAGGGCGGCATTCTGAAGGTGTTCTGGGCAGGCAAAACCCGCAGCGACCAGCTTCGGCGGATGAACCTGGCGGTGGAAACAGAGACCTACGAATACGAGCTGCAGGTCGGGTTTGTGGAGAGGCTGCCTTACCCTTCGCAGTTTCAGCTCGATCCGGTGATCAAAGAGGAGTCCATCTGGCTGAGCGGCCAGCATCGACGCCCGTCGTCACAGCTGATGAAGCGTAAGAATCAGGCGGTGTTTCTGAATAACGTGCATCACGAGAAAGTGACCCACAGCGGCACGCTGTATGAGAACGAATCGGTGTTCGGGCAGCTCGGCGAACCGCATCTTTACCCGGAAGTGTCGCAGATGCGCGAGTCCCTGCGTAACTGGCGCTTTTATCATGAGTTTTCCGTCTCATCCGGCTCGGCGATGCGTGCCCCGCAGGTCGGGTTCCGTTCCCCGGTGCTGGCCAGCGACGGTGCCAACCTGGCAGCGGCGTTTCAGACCATCGTGGAGATTGGCGACGAACTGCTCCTGATGCGCATCCTCGACCAGGCCTTCCCCGGCTGCGTGTTTTACAGCGACAACACCGGCGGACGTTTTCGCATGATGATGCAGCGCGAGGGGCTGAGCAGGCCGCTGGAACCGGCGGAGTTCTCCGACGGCACCCTGCGCTTTCTGTGCCTGGCGGTGGCGCTGTTAAGCCCGCGCCCACCGGCGTTTATCGCGTTGAACGAACCGGAAAACAGCCTGCATCCGCAGATGCTGCCCGCGCTGGCGAGCTTAATCGCCGAGGCCAGCCGCTACTCGCAGATTTGGCTCACCAGCCACTCGCCGGAGCTGGCGAAGTTGATTGAGAAACAGCGATCGTTTTCGCTGTACCAGCTGTCGATGGCGGAGGGGGAGACGAAGGTGGAGAGGCTGGGGTAGCTCAATCTCTTCATACCCAACTTACCGGGGTGGAACTTCCACGCTAGCTATGCAGACGAAACGTCTTTCGCCACTCCGCAGGACTTACCCCAAAACGCGCCTTAAACTGCTGTCGCCAGGTGACGGCAGAATTAAATCCCACCAGCTCGGCCACGCGTTCAATCGGCATATTTCCGGCTTCAAGCAGGATCTGGCTACGCCGCAGGCGTTCGGCGGTAAGCCAGTCGGCGACGCTCATTCCCGTGGCTTTAATAAAGTGACGGGTCAGCGTGCGGCGGCTCATCGAAACCACCTCCGCCAGCGAGTCCAGGCTATGCGGTTCGGTGATGTGCTGCTGTAGATAGTCGATCAGGCAATTGATACGTGCATCGCGGGTGTCATTCGGAACAGGCTGAGCAATAAACTGCGCCTGACCTCCCTCGCGGTGCGGCGGCACAATCATCCGCCGGGCAATCTGGTTGGCGACTACGCTGCCAAAGCGCTGACGAATGATATACAGGCAGCAGTCCAGCGCAGCCGCGGTTCCGGCAGAGGTGATGATATTGCCGTCATCCACGTAGAGGGCGTTGATATCAAGCTGGACGTGCGGAAAGAGCGACTGGAACTGATTTTCGAACTCCCAGTGGGTGGCAGCGCGCTTGCCGTCGAGAATGCCCGCATAGCCCAGCACAAACGACCCCAGACACAGCCCGACGATTTCCGCGCCGTTGTCTCTCGCCTGCACCAGGCTGTCGAGCAGCGTCTGAGGCGGGCGTTCGAGGACGTGCTGCCAGTAGGGAACAACGACTATATCGGCCCGACCAATGGCGGTGTAGTCCTGCGTGGCGTTGAGGGCGAACCCGTCTTTTGAGGTGAGGAACCCCGGCGTTTCGGCGCAGATCGTCACGTTAAAGCGCTTTTCGCCGGAGACGGAATCGCCAAACAGAATGCAGGGAACGGAGTAGTGGAACGGGCTGAACCCGTCTACCGCGACAATCGCGACGTTGATTAGCGACATTTGTCTCTCCTTTCCCTTTAACGCACTCAGAATATAACGGTTTCGCCATCCTGGGGAATGGTCACTACGTGACTCACCTGATTGGCTTCAACGTACTCACGCAGCGCGCTGCGGGTCAGCAGGCAGTGGTTGATGGCTTCCATATGGCTCGCCACTATTTTGGCCTGTGGGAGCAGGAAATGAACGTTGAGCACATCCTCCTGCCCCATAATAATGGGGCCAAAACCAATGACGTGTGCATAGCCTGCGTTCAGTACCACCACGTCCGGCTGGTGCTTTTGCAGATCGGCCGCCACCGCGTCACGCCAGACGGTATCCCCGGCAAGATAAAGCGTCTTCTCATCAGGATGACGCAGCACCACGCCACAGGCCTCGCCCAGACGCTCCGCCAGCTCCGGCACGGCGTAAGCCCGGTCGGTACCGTGTTGGCCGCCGTGGGTTTTAGCAATCTGAATCCCGTCGAAGGTGGTCGCGTCAGTCATGACCGTCAGGTTGATAAACCCCTGGCTGCGCAGCAGCGCGGCATCACGATCGTTTTGCACGTAGATCGGCTTGTCTTTGGCGATCAGCTCTGCCGCGGCGCGATCCCAGTGATCGTCATGGGTATGGGTGACGATCACCGCGTCGGCGTTCAGCAGCGTGTTGACGTCAACAGGGAGTTCGACCGTCGGGTTACGGCGTTCGGCATGTGCCGTGCCGGGAAAGCCCGGATAAGCATCTTTCGGGGCCAGCATCGGGTCGATTAAAAGACGTTTCCCAGCGTAGGTAATCAGCAGGGTGGCGTTGCGAATTTGGGTAATGTTCATGGGCTATCCTCCGGTTGGTGTGATAAGGAGGATAGCCCGACGTCGCAGGTCACGCTGTGGGTTAAAGGGCGATTACCGATGGAATCGGGCCAATTTAAACTCCGCGTTTTCAGGCAGAATTTACCAGCCCGGTACCGCTCCGCCGTTAAAGATCGTCTCAGCCGCTTTCGCCACTTCCGGTGACTGATACGACTGGATAAATTCCTTCACGTTCTCCGCGTCTTTGTTGTCTTCGCGCGCCACCACGATGTTCACGTACGGCGAATTTTTATCTTCTATAAAGACGCTGTCATGCACCGGCGACAGCCCGGTTTGCTGAAGATAGGTGGTGCTGATGATGGCGACATCCACTTTGGGATCGTCCAGCACGCGCGGCAGCTGCGCCCCTTCCAGCTCCATGATGTTCAGATGTTTAGGGTTAGCGGTAATATCCAGCGCCGTCGGCAGCAGGCCGGTGTCTGGCTTCAGGGTAATGAGCTTCTCTTTTTGCAGCAGCAACAGCGCGCGGCCAAGGTTGGTTGGGTCGTTTGGAATGACAATGGTCGCACCGTTCTTCAGGTCCGAAACGGATTTGATTTTGCGTGAATAACCGGCCATCGGGAACACGAAGGTATTCGCCACGGCAACCAGCTTGTAGCCATGCGCCTTGTTATCTTCTGCAAGGAACGGACGGTGCTGAAAGACATTGGCATCCAGCTCCCCCTGGTTGGTAGCATCGTTAGGCAATAGCGAGCCGCTGAAGCCGACCAGCTCCACGTCCAGACCATATTTCTCTTTCGCCACCTTTTTGGCGACTTCCGCCACGTCCTGCTCGGCGCCGTTGATGACGCCTACTTTAATGTGTCTGGCATCGCTGCCATTTTGATCGCACCCTGCCAGCAGCAGGCCAGCGAGGACCAGCGCACCCAATCGACGTTTCACGAGACAGTTCCTTTTGCTGAATGTTTCAATGACTATATCGACAACGAGGCGGGGAAATAAAAAACGAAAAAGAATCAATAAGAAGGATAAGTTATATGCGGGTATCGCCGGGTGGCTCTGCGCTTCCCCGGCCCGCAGAATCAGAATTTAAAGCGCTTTCGTCAGGTAATGACGCTGCATACCCGGGTATGGGTAATCCTGCAAAGACATCTGCAGCTGGTAGCCCTGTTTTTCATAGAACGGGCGCGCCTGGAAGCTAACGGTATCCACCAGCGCGTGCTTGCAGCCTTTACGCCTGGCTTCATTTTCCGCCGTGTTGATAAGCTGGCCGCCCACACCGCTGCCCCGCACGGTATCGCTCACCCAGAGATAGTCGATATTCAGCCAGTCGCCTTTACGTACGCCAATTAAGCCGCCCAGCATGACGCCCTTTTCGTCTCGAACGTAAACGCCTATGTCACCGCTAAAGTTCGTCAAATCGAGGAACCGTCCGTTATAGGCTCTCAGACCCACAAGTAGCTCTTCTTTTTCCTGCGGCGTGACGGCGTCAGTAATGCTCAAGTGCATATTTTCTCTCCTTGTTTCTGTGCCGTCTCACTATCGCACACCGGTAGCGTGGAGAAAATTCATACTTTCGACTGGCGTCGCTACACTGAATGTAACGATATATTTCATGGGAAGCATGTGACTTCTAAAGGGGGTTTTGATGAAAGCTGCGCACCTGGTCTGCCTGCTGGTTTGTCTGCTCTTCGCCGCGTTTGTCCATGCTCAGGAAAAGGATGACCCCGCGAAAGAGGCGCAAATAAAGCAGCAGGTCCTTAAAGATATTAAGAAAACCTGTACGCCACAGAGAAAGCAGAGCGATAAAGCCTGGCAGGAGATGATTTTGTCGTCCGAGGCCAATCAGTTGCTGATCAAAAATGCCGTTACCGCCGTCAAGCGCGACAATCTGGATGCTTACTGGGCGGCGATTGGTCAGGTGGACTGTATGGAAGATTATTGAGGGCTGGAAACGTGCTTCTCGCCGGGTGGCGGCTGCGCCTTACCCGGCCTACACAACATTTTTAACGCTTACGCACATCCGGAATAATTAAATCCCCGCGCAGCACATACGAACCCAGCATCTGCGTTTTCTCCGTCAGCCAGCTCACGATACGCGCCGCCATGGCATCCATGGAATATTCAATGGCCGGGATCACCGGAATACCCGGCAGGTGCAGGGATCCAGCAAGGCTGAAGACCATAATGTCTTCCGGCACGGATTTATTAAACGCCTGCAGCTGTGGGATCACTCGCTGGGCTTCTTGCTCGTCCGCCACCAGTAATGCGTTGAAATTCAGCGTGCTGGCGTTGTTAAGCAGCTCCTGTAGCGCAACGGACGAGGAGGTCGCGTCCATAAAGACGAGGTTGCGATTAAAGGGCAGAAAATTTTTCTCCAGCGCATGTTTGTAGCCGAGCAGCACCTGATCGGCAAAACCGCTGCCGTGCGGGTGGATCAGGGCAATCTGGCGACGACCCTGGCTGGTCAGGTAGTTACAGGCGGTTTCAGCGGCAAAGGCGTGATCGAACTGGATGCTATTGGAATTATCGGACTCCATACAGTCCACGAGGATGACGTTGTCCATATCCACGTCCAGCGGGAAACGCGCGCCGATGACGAGGATGTCATCACACAAACCGCAGGAGAGCTCTTCGAGCGCATTCATTACTTCGGCTTTGCTATGCGCGAAGCGCAGCAGCAGGTGTTTTTGATGCTGGCTGAGATGTTTTTCCAGCGCGTACAAATAACCGGTGGTCTGGTTAATATTTTCCTGTGCGCAAATGACGCCGATACATCCCGTCGACTGGCTCAGCAGCGACTGGGCAATCACATTAGGCCGGTAGTTAAGCTCATCCACTGCCTTCAGAACGGCCTGACGGCTGGCTTCCTTTACGCCACGCGACCCACTCAACACTCGCGATACCGTGGCTTTAGATACCCCGGCAAGACGTGATACATCATTGATTGTCGACATCTCTTTCCCCTGACAGGCTTACCTCGCGCCTGCAAATTCCATGACCGCTTCGGCTCATATTATAGCCAGAACGGAGTATATCCGTTTCCGTTTTCCATGGAAACCGATTTTCCGTTTCCACTCAAAATGATGTCAAAACAGCCAAATTATGTGACTTACATCCGGTTAATTAGCCTCATAAGTAAGGGATCTTGATGGTTGTCACACTTCTGTCTTTTATGAATGGAAACCGGTTTCCGTATAATGTCCAATCATTCCCGCAATAACTTTTTACATTTAGAGGATGGTTGTCGATGTTCAAGATTATGCTGTGCTGCTCTGCCGGGATGTCCACCAGCCTGTTGGTCAGCAAAATGGTCGATGTCGCGAAAGAACGTGGTTTGCCGGTGAAAATAGATGCGTACGGTGTTTCCGAATTTGATACGCAGTTTCCGCAATACCAGGTGGTGCTTCTCGGACCACAAGTGAAATACATGTTACAGACACTCTCAGACAAGGCGGCTACGAAAGGCATTCCGGTCCAGCCCATCGACATGATGGACTACGGCATGCAGCGTGGCGATAAAGTACTGGACTATGCTCTGTCGCTCATCGAAGCGGCACACTAAAAGGTGTTCACATGAGTTCGTTATATCAATCCATGGTCGCGGTGATTGAGCAGTCAATTACCCCGCTGGCCGCCAAACTTGGTCAGCAAAAGTATGTGATTGCTATCCGCGACGGCTTTACCGCCGCGCTGCCGTTCATGATCATCGGCTCGTTTATGCTGGTGTTCATCTTCCCGCCGTTTTCGGCGGATACTACCAATAGCTTTGCGCGCGGCTGGTTGGATTTCTCCCAGACTTACCGCGAACAGCTGATGCTGCCGTTTAACCTCAGCATGGGCGTGATGACCTTCTTCATCTCGGTGGGGATTGGGGCGAGCCTGGGGCGCCAGTTTAACCTCGACCCGGTGATGTCCGGCCTGCTGGCTTTTATGGCCTTCCTGCTGGTCGCCGCGCCGTATGCCGACGGTAAAATCTCGACCCAGTATCTCTCCGGCCAGGGCATTTTTACCGCGCTGATCACCGCCATCTACGCCACCCGCGTTTATGCGTGGCTGAAGCAGAACAACGTCACCATCCGCCTGCCGAAAGAAGTACCGACCGGCGTGGCGCGTTCGTTTGAGATCCTGATCCCGGTGATGGTGGTGATCGGTACCCTGCACCCGTTGAACCTGTTCATCGAAGCGCAAACCGGCATGATTATCCCGCAGGCGATCATGCACCTGCTGGAGCCGCTGGTCTCCGCCTCCGACTCCCTGCCCGCTATTCTGCTCTCCGTGCTGCTGTGCCAGATCTTCTGGTTCGCCGGTATCCACGGCTCGCTGATTGTCACCGGCATCATGAACCCGTTCTGGATGGCGAACCTCTCGGCAAACCAGGCGGCACTGGCGGCCGGCGCGGCGCTGCCGCACGTATACCTGCAGGGCTTCTGGGATCACTACCTGCTGATTGGCGGCGTAGGCTCCACGTTACCCCTGGCGTTCCTGCTGCTGCGCAGCCGCGTTACCCATCTGCGTACCATCGGCAAAATGGGCGTGGTGCCCAGCTTCTTTAACATCAACGAACCGATTCTGTTTGGCGCGCCGATCATCATGAACCCGATGCTGTTCATTCCGTTCGTGTGCGTTCCGCTGATCAACGCCTGTCTGGCGTATGCGGCAACCAAACTCGGCTGGCTGGCGCAGGTCGTCTCGTTAACTCCGTGGACCACCCCGGCACCGATTGGCGCCTCGTGGGCGGCGAACTGGGCGCTGAGCCCGGTGGTGATGTGCCTTGTGTGTATGGTGATGTCCGCGCTGATGTATCTGCCTTTCCTGCGTGCCTATGAGCGTACGCTGATGAAAAACGAAGAGCAGAAAGCGCAGGCGACCGTCGGTGCTGCCGAAACCGCAAGCAATTAAGTCAAAGAGGAAAGGTCATGAAATACGCATTTCCCGATAACTTCTGGTGGGGCAGCGCAAGCTCCGCTCTCCAGACGGAAGGGGCAAGAGAGGGCGAAACCACGTGGGATTACTGGTTTGCCCGCGAGCCAAACCGTTTTCACAACGGCGTGGGGCCGCAGCAGACCTCCACGTTTTATCAGCACTGGAAAACGGACATTCAGCTGTTAAAGCAGCTGAACCACAACAGCTTTCGTACCTCGATTAGCTGGGCGCGCCTGATCCCTGACGGTATCGGTGAAGTGAACCCGGAAGCGGTCGATTTTTATCATCAGGTCATTGATGAGCTGGATGAACAGGGCATCACGCCGTTTATTACCCTGTTCCATTTCGACATGCCGATGGCGATGCAGGCGATCGGTGGCTGGGAAAACCGAGAAGTCGTGGACGCATACGCCCGCTATGCGCAGATTTGCTTCGAGCTGTTTGGCGATCGCGTGCTGCACTGGTTTACCTTCAACGAACCGATCGTCCCAGTGGAAGGCGGCTATCTGTACGACTTCCACTACCCGAACGTGGTGGATTTTCGTCGGGCAGCCACCGTGGCGTATCACACCGTGCTGGCCCACGCAAAGGCGGTTCAGGCCTACCGCGCCGGTCACTACGCGGGGGAAATCGGCATCGTATTAAACCTGACGCCGTCCTATCCGCGCTCGCAAAACCCGGCGGACGTGAAGGCGGCACACATTGCGGATCTGATGTTTAACCGCAGCTTCCTCGACCCGGTCCTGCGCGGCGAATACCCGGCGGACCTGGTTGCGCTGCTGAAGGCATACGATCAGCTGCCTGCCTGTAAGCCGGAAGATAGCGCCCTGATCGCGGAAGGGAAAATCGACCTGCTCGGCGTGAACTACTATCAGCCGCGCCGCGTTAAGTGTCGTGACAGCGCGGTGAACCCGCAGGCGCCGTTTATGCCGGAGTGGTTCTTTGATAACTACGAAATGCCGGGCCGCAAGATGAACCCGTACCGCGGCTGGGAAATCTACGCGCCGGGTATTTACGATATTCTGGTTAACCTGCGTGATAATTACGGCAACCCGCGCTGCTTTATTTCGGAAAACGGCATGGGTGTCGAAAATGAACAGCGCTTTATTGAAAATGGCCAGATTAACGATAAATACCGTATCGAGTTTATTTCTGAGCATTTAACGTGGCTGCATAAAGGGATTAGCGAGGGCTGCAATTGTCTTGGCTACCATATGTGGACGTTTATTGATAACTGGTCATGGTGTAATGCGTATAAAAATCGCTACGGGTTTATTCAGCTCGATGTAGAGACGCAGCAGCGCACCATTAAGAAAAGCGGAGAGTGGTTTGCCGCCACCGCCTTAAATAATAGTTTTGAACAAGAGTAATGATGATGATCGCACTAGAAGAAGCCGTAATGGAAATTATCGTCAATGCCGGACAGTCCCGCAGCCTGTGCTTTGAAGCCCTGCACGCGGCGCGTCAGGGCAACATTGACGAGGCCAAAAGTCTGCTGCGCGAAGCCGATGGCTACGCGCGCCAGGCGCACAAGATGCAAACCAAACTGATTGAGCAGGATGCTGGCGAAGGCCGCCAGCCGATGACCTTAATTATGGTTCATGCCCAGGATCATTTAATGAACTCCTTATTAGCGCGTGAATTATCCGAAGAAATTATTCATTTATATCAGAGATAGTCTATGGCGAAATAATTAATGTAATACCTCTGTACCCTAAATAGAGATCCACTTGTTCTGATGATAGCGACATACTCTGTCAGATCGGAGCGGGATGGTTATTGTCTGAATAAAATTAAACTATATTGAGATAACCATGAATACGATTAAAAAACTTCCATTAACCATGGCGGTTATCGCCGCGATTTGCCCAATTTCTGTACTCGCACAAGAATTTACGCAGGAGCAAATCGACGCCATTGTGGCTAAAGCGGTGGACAAAGCGCTGGCCGAGCGGCAGGCCAAAATGGATGCGGCGGTCGCGAAAAAGGCAGACGTGGTGACCGAGCCGCAAAGCGCGGCGCAATCCCCGGATATGGCGATCCCGTTCGGGGTGAAATTTACCGGTTACGCCCGCTACGGCGCGCACTTCCAGGCCGCCGATCAGAAATACGTGGCGGTGGACGGTTCCTACAACGGCGCCTCCGCGATTGGTCGTCTGGGTAACGAGGGCAACGGTGGGGAATTCCAGCTCTCTAAAGCCTTCAAGGGTGATAACGGCGCCATTTGGGACATCAACGTGATGATCGACCACTGGGGCGACGAAGTTAACCTTAAAAAAGCCTACGCGGGCGTGACCAACATTATGGCCTCCAACCCGAACGCCTATTTCTGGGCGGGCCGTGACTTCCATCAGCGTCCACAGCAGGGCATTAACGATTACTTCTGGATGAACCACGACGGCCAGGGTGCCGGTGTGAAAAACTTCGACATCGGCGGCGTGCAGTTTGACGTCGCTGCCGTGGCGGCGGTGGAATCCTGTAGCCCGGAAGTGATGGAGGATGAAGCCAACCCGTCGCGCATCACCTGTACCGGCGGTTCCGGCACGGGCGACAAAGGCAACTACGCCGCGACGTCAAAAATTCATGGCATGAAGCTCGGCCCGATCGACATGGAGCTGTACGCTAACTACGGCTTTGACTCCAAAGCGGTTGAAAGCGACGAGCGCCTGAACGCCTGGCAGGGCGGCGTGGTGCTGAGCCACACCAACGACAGCGGCGTGAACAAGGTGATCGCGCGTTACTCCGATAATGCGGACAACAGCGTGTTCAACAAAACCGAGGATCTGACCACGGTTTACGCCAGCTTCGAAGGGTTATACAAATTCACCCAGGCCACGCAGGTAGAGTACATCCTCGCCTTCCACGACTACGACAACAGTCGTGATAAGACCGACAACCGTAAGAACTACAACGCCATCGTGCGCCCAATGCACTGGTGGAACGACGTTCACTCCACCTGGCTCGAAGCGGGCTGGCAGCACGTTGATTATGACAACGGCGGCGATAACAAGGGCTGGAAGCTGACCCTGTCGCAGAACATGTCTATCGCCATGGGTCCGGAGTTCCGTCCAATGCTGCGCTTCTACGTGACCGGCGGCAAAGTGGATAACGAACGCACCGCCCGCGTGAATAATACCAAAGACGAAACGCTGGACGACTTCAACGTCGGCGCGATGTGGGAGGCGTGGTTCTAGCAAGGTAAACGCAAAACGGCAACGCAACGTTGCCGTTTTTAGTGTTTTTTCCCTCTCCCCGTGGGAGAGGGCTGGGGTGAGGGCATCAGGCCGCACACAATCCGGCTATATCCCATGTTATGCTACAAAAAAAATCAACATAGCAGGGGAGAACATGGGTTCCACACGCAAAGGGATGTTAAACGTCCTGGTCGCCGCCGTTTTATGGGGAAGTTCAGGGGTTTGCGCGCAGTACATCATGGAGAAAAGCCACATTTCTTCGCCTTACCTGACTATGGTTCGCCTGCTGTTTACCGGCGTGATCCTGCTGACGCTTTCTTTCGTTCACGGCGACAAGATTTTCTCGGTCATCAAGCATCGCAAAGATGCCCTCAGCCTGCTGTTCTTCTCTCTGGTTGGCGCGCTTACCGTGCAGCTCACCTTCCTGCTGACGATTGAAAAATCCAACGCGGCGACCGCCACCGTGCTGCAGTTTCTGTCACCGACCATTATCGTGGCCTGGTTTGCGCTGGCGCGAAAAAAGCGTCCCGGCGTGTTTGTCCTGTCAGCGATTTTTACGTCGTTGATAGGTACTTTCCTGCTGGTGACTCACGGCGACCCGACCTCGCTCTCCATCTCCCCTGCCGCGCTGTTCTTCGGTATCGCCTCGGCCTTTGCCGCCGCGTTTTACACCACGTATCCCTCAACACTTATTGCCCGCTACGGCACGCTGCCGATTGTCGGCTGGAGTATGTTGATTGCCGGGCTCATGCTGACGCCGTTCTACGCCGGACGCGGGACCACCTTTGTGATTGACGGCGGCCTGCTGCTGGCCTTCTTCTACCTGGTGGTAATCGGTACGGCGCTGACATTTAGCCTGTATCTGAAAGGCGCACAGATGATTGGCGGGCCGAAGGCAAGCATTCTGAGCTGCGCCGAGCCGCTGAGCAGCGCATTACTGTCGGTGGTTTTGCTGGGTGTGGCGTTCACCCTGCCGGACTGGCTGGGGACGCTGTTGATTGTGTCGTCGGTGGTGTTGATTTCGATGGATTCGCGTAGAAGGGTTAAGGCATCGGTGTAGCCTGATGTCCCCTCTCCCCATAGGGGAGAGGGGACATTTGGTTTACTTCGCCTTAACCTTCCCGGCCACCAGCAGCGCTGTCAGCAACATCAGCGTACCGGAAATCACCAGCGGTGACGTCAGTCCCAGATGGTCCAGTGCAACGCCGCCCACCGCCGCGCCGCAGGTGTTTGCCAGTTGGATCACGGCCACCTGAATCGACCCGGCTTTCTCCGCCTGATCGGCCAACGAGCGAGTAATCCACGTCGACCAGCCCACCGGCACCAGCGCAAAAGCAAAGCCCCAGACAACCGCAATGGCTGACGCAACCCACTTATCGCTACCCCACAGCACCAGCACCGTGGCACTCACTGCCAGTACCAGCGGTGCGCCAGCCAGCGCCACTTTCAGGGAACGTTTCAGGAACTGTGACGACAGCGACGTACCGACAAAGCTGGCGATACCAAAGCTCAGCAACACCAGCGTCAGACCATCCACGTCAAAGCCCGCCATGGTCATATACACCGGACGGATATAGGTGAAGAAGGCAAACTGCCCGGCAAAGGCCATAAAGATGGCGGTCATCCCCGCCAGCACACCCGGACGCTTGAGGAGGCTGAACATATTCTGTTTGTGATGCGCCGCTTCGCCCGGCAGGGACGGCAATGCCTTCCATACCCAGAGAATACAGAGCACGCCCATCACCGCCGCCGCGTTGAAGACGTTACGCCAGCCGATGATCCCGCCGAGGAAGCTGCCCAACGGTGCGGCAATCACCAGCGCGATGGAGACCGCGCCGAAGATGACGGACAGCGCTTTCGGCACCGTACGCGCGGGTACCAGGCGCATGGTGAGCGAGGCGGACATCGCCCAGAAACCGCCAAGACCCAGTCCCAGACAGGCGCGCCCCAGCAGCAACAGGGTGAAGCTCTCCGCGAAGGAGACCAGCAGGCAGGAGAGCGTCAGCAGGACGCTGAAAAGAATAACCACTTTGCGGCGGTCAATGGCGCCAATCACCTGCGTAATAAACAGACTGGCGAACATCGCCACAAAGGCGGTCACGGTAACGGACTGCCCCGCCACGCCCTCGGAAATGCCGAGATCCTGCGCCATCGGCGTCAGCAGGCTGACCGGCAGAAACTCGACGGTGATCAGGCAGGCAACGCAGAACGCCACGGAGAAAACCGCCGACCAGTTGGGGCGTGAAACCTCTTTGGTCTGCGGTCTGGTCGAGGGCTGGATATGTTCTGTCATGGCGTCACCTGAAGATAAAAACGTGCGGAAAAGTCGCGCAGTTTATCATCAAAAGTGTGACGGATTTAACGTTTAGACAACTTTTGTGGTTTTTAATGATTCGGAAGGCAGATCGGCGGTGACTGATACCTTTTCAGCATAACGAAAATGAAAATTCAGTAACCACAATTGAGGTGAAACAATCATAGCGTCTGAAAAGGAGAAACTATGAAAACACGTACTTTATCTCAAAATCTTACCGTCAGTGCCGTCGGCTACGGTGCCATGGGTCTGAGTGAATTTTATGGCCAGACTGATGACAAAGGCTCACTGCAGGTGTTGCATAACCTCATCGATCTGAACGTGACGTTTATTGATACCGCAAATTTATATGGCCGAGGTCATAATGAACGACTGATCGGCCACTTTCTTGCCGGGCTGGATAAAAGCACTCGCGAGCAGTTTAAAATTGCCACGAAATGCGGTATCGATCGCTCTCCTGACGAGTCCTATGCCCGCACTATCAATAACACACCCGACTATATTATCCGCTGCTGTAACGAATCCCTTAAGCGGCTTGGCGTTGAACGGATTGATCTCTTTTATCTTCACAGGGTCAGCAACGAAACGCCGGTCGAAGAAAGCATGGAGTGCCTGAGCACACTCGTTAAGGAAGGTAAAATTAATCACATTGGTCTTTGTGAAGTGTCGGCTTCAACGTTACAGCGAGCCCATACGGTACATCCGGTCACCGCGCTGCAAACCGAATATTCGCTGTGGACGCGTGATATTGAGGATACCGTTCTACCGGTTGTGAAAGCGTTGGGTATCGGCCTGGTCCCTTACTCTCCTCTTGGCAGAGGCTTCCTGACAGGCAAATACCTCAGCAACGACGATTTTGCAGACGGTGATTTCCGCAAGAATAATGCGCGTTTTATTCAGTCCAGTCTGGATCATAATCGCCAGTTGCTCGATGCAATTACCCCGCTTGCACAGAAATACGATTGCACTACAGGGCAAATTGCTCTGGCCTGGCTGCTAGCACAATACGATAAGCTGGTTCCAATTCCTGGCACTAAGCATACCCGTTATCTGGCTGAAAACGCTCATGCGGCGGAAGTTATTCTGGAAAAAAGCGATGTTGAATCGCTGAACAACATTCATCGGAAGATAGAAATTAAAGGGGAACGATATTCGGAAGAAGGCATGAAAGGTGTGAACGCCTGATATATTCCGCTCAACAACGTAAAAAAACCGGGGAGACCCGGTTTTTTATGGCTAACAAAGTCACGTTTTTTTATTTCTCAGCAGTGCCTTGCACAGTCGTTAGTTTGACTCGAACGATTTCTCCACGCGAGAATGTTTTGTCGTAAGGCTCGCAGGAATAACCGCGACAAGCAGGATGGAAAGGCCAATGGCTGTGCCCGCTACGATATAAAGGAGGGGGACCGGGAACGATGACACCATCCAGGCCCCCACTGAAGCACCGATACCGATGGCGATATTGAAAAACGAAACATAGAGTGCTGAGGCTGGAAACGTTTTATCTTCCGCCATACGTAACACCCATGTCTGAAATCCGACAAATACTCCTGATACCGCAACGCCCCAGATAACCATGGCAGTGAAAATGAGCGCGACAGAGAGTGAGGAACCTGACCGTCCGAGGAAGATCAGCACCGCACAGATAAGCAGCACGGATAAAGCTACCGTCATCTTTAGATATTTATCAATCAACACGCCGGTCAGGAAATTACCGGCCAGACCCGCGATGCCGTAAACTAAAAGCACAGCCGGAACAAAAGCAGCGGAGAGTAAACTCTGCATGTGTAACCAAGGCTCAATGTAGGTAAATGCGGCAAAGTGGGCGGTAACGGCAAGCAGCGTGGCAAAGTAAATTTTCCACAGCGTGGACGATTTCAGCACTCTTTTGAGAGCATCAATACCCATCGCGCTTTTATTGTTTATTTGCGGGACAAGAACAGTAATGCCCACAAAGGCCACGACGCTGAGTGCTGCCATCAGCCAGAATGCCTGCCTCCAGCCCAAATGAATGCCAATATAATTTGAAACCGGTACACCAAACACGCTTGCCGCAGAAACACCGCCAAATACGATTGATGTTGCCGTACCGATATAACGGGCAGGAACAATGGCTACTGCAGTCGCTCCAATCATTGCCCAGAATGCACCATGCGCAAGTGCACCCAATACGCGCGCACTCAGTAGAGCACCGTAAGTGCTTACCGTGGCGGCCAAAATATTGGATATCATAAGAACGACGGTGAGTACCAACAAAAGACGCTTTTTCGCCACATTTCCCAGGAACACGGAGGCAAACAATGCGCTTAATGCCCCTACCCACGCATAAAGAGACACGGTCATGCCAACCGCGGATTCCGAAGAATGGAGCCCCTCTGCAATAGGAGTTAATAACCCTACAGGCGCAAGTTCAGTGGTAACGATGGTGAATGTTGAAATTGCCAGAATAACTAAAGCGAGCCATGACTTTAGCGTCATATTTTGCGGTAATTTCTCTGAAATCATATTACTTACCTCAATAATCGTTTATATAATTAGCCATTTTTTCTGCTGTGCATCTCGTAAGCAAGATATAATCATCTACACAGAACCCTCTTGCCAAACACGCTAGTTCTGATAATTACGTGGACGACCTTTAACAGAATTTAAATGCCATATTCCGCGTTAGAGAAAATGAGTCAAAATTGCATGGGAAATTTATCAATCCAGTACTCAAATGGAATTATTAAATTTGTAATATAGTTTTTGTATTACTATTTTTTTAGGTTTTTATTTTAAACGTTCCCGTGTAAGATCTGAGAAGATAAAATAAAACGAAAATACCTTTTCGCTTTTCAGGATCATCGTTATGGCTACAGCAGAACATTTAATCAGCAATAACCTTCCCAGTATCAAACAATTGCAATGCTTTCTCGCTGTCGCGCATGAGTTGAACTTCCGCAAGGCAGCTGAACGTCTGAGGATGACGCAGCCCCCTCTGACCCGGCAGATTAAATGTCTTGAGGCCGTTTTGAAGCGTCAGCTCTTCAGTCGAAATACGCACGACGTAAGCCTCACTGAATCAGGGCGCGCACTGGTGGTAAAAGCTGAGAAAATTCTTCGCGAAATCAGTGAACTGAAAACGGATTCCCTCTCCTCTGAAACCACCTTACGGATCGGACTCACCCGGACGCTTAATTTTGAATATATTGAACCGGTGAATAGGCAGCTTCAAAAACTGAACGCCGGGGATGATGTTGAAACACCGGACCTGACATCAGCGCAGCTGCTGCAAAGCTTGTCCAAAAATATGCTGGATCTGGTGCTAACAGGGGAAAAAGGGACAGGTCATGAAGATATTGTCCAGTACCGTTGGGTTTGCCAGGAGCCGCTCCTTATCGCAATGCCTTCTTTACACCCTGCAAGCCTGAAAGAAAAAGTCGCTCTCGACGATATCAGTGATTTACCGATTTTCTGGTTTTCCAGAAGTGCTAATCCGTCGTTTTACGACAAATGTGAAAGCTACTTTGACACGCTGAAAACGCCGCTGAAGCGCATAAAAGAACCAGACGATTCACTGGTGATGCTGAGTCGTATCGCAAGAGGGAAAGGGTTTGCGCTGCTACCTCAGTCAAAATGCACCTTCAATCAGGAGGGGCTCTGTTACCGCGAGCTAACGGATGATGAGGCAAAGCGACTCAATATTGATATCTATGCGGCAACCCGCCTCAATGAAAACCGGGAGGAGATCCTGAACGCTCAGAATATCTTGTGCGGCAAAAAGGCTTAATGCAGATAAAACACACCTTCTTCCGGCAGAAATAGCTGGTTATAGCGCAGCTGGAAGGCGTTCAGCTCCAGCGGATCGGGCTCCATTTCGCGCATAAAGCCAAGTGCCAGACGAATTTGCGCATCGGTAATGGGTGCGGCAAGGCGGGCTTTACGCAGCATACGGTGCCAGGTATGCAGATTCTCTTCGCTACCGTCGACAATACAGACCTGCCAGATGAGCAGCACCTGCGCGGCGTTTTGCAGATGCGCCTCGTCAGGCCGCTCAAGGTAGCGGATAAATTCATTGCCCGGTGTTTTACCGAACTGGTCAATCATCGACTCGATCGGCATCGGGGTAATCCCCAGCCGTTCGCTTAAACGTTTGATGGCGCGGCGGGAATCTGAGGTCAGGACACGAAATCCCACCACAAACACCACGGCAAGCGTTGCCAGCATTATCCAGACCATGCGTTCTCCTCAGACTAGCCGCTTATCATAGCGGGAAACGCAAGGCCTCAACAGCGGGCAAAACGCTATTAGTGCAGTGAAAAGAGGTGGAAAATCATTCTGAAAGCGGATCGCCGCGCTGAAGCCCCTTCAGCAGTGCCTCGTGGAAGCGCGCAGGATCCTGCATCTGCGGCGCATGACCCATATCGTTAAATTCCACCAGCGTCGCGTGCGGAATGCGTTTTGCCGTCTCTTTCCCCAGCACCGCATAGTTGCCGAGCGTCTTGCGGATCTCCGGCGGGGCGAGATCTTTCCCGATGGCGGTGTTGTCCTTCGTGCCGATCATCAATAATACCGGCATCTTCAGCTCACTAAATTCGTAGATCACCGGCTGGGTGTAGATCATGTCGTAGAGCAGCGCCGAGTTCCAGGCCACGCGCGCTTTGCCCGGCCCGTTGTTCAGCCCGGCGAGCATGGTCACCCAACGCTCGTATTCCGGCTTCCACTCCCCAGCGTAGTAGGTGTTTTTCTCGTACTGACGAATACCGTCGGCACTGACTTTCAGTTCGCGCTGGTACCACTGGTCGACGGTAATATGCGGCACACCGCGCGCTTTCCAGTCTTCCAGCCCAATCGGATTGATCATCACCAACTGTTCCACCTGCTGCGGCCACATTAGCGCGTAGCGCGTCGCCAGCATGCCGCCGGTCGAATGCCCGATAACCGTCACGCGATCGACACCCAGGGATGCGAGCAGCGCATGGGTATTGTCCGCCAGCTGCTGGAAGGTGTACTGATACCGCTCCGGCTTGGTGGATTTACAGAAACCGATCTGGTCGGGTGCAACCACGCGATAACCCCTGGCTGAGAGCGCACGGATCGTGCCGTCCCAGGTTCCAGCGCAGAAGTTTTTGCCGTGCATCAATACCACGGTGCGACCGTTGGGTATTTCCGGCTTAACGTCCAGATAAGCCATATCCAGAGACTGGTTTTGCGAGGTAAAGGTAAAGTGTTTTACCGGCCAGCCATAATCGAAACCTTCCAGCTTCTCGCCGTAGGAAGGGGTATCCGCGGCCATTGCGGGTGACGCCAGCGCCATCAGCAGCGCAAGGCAGGATAATCGTCGGGTTAACATGCAGGCTCTCCATAACAAAACGGCCAAATGCCGCGCAGCGCGGCAGCAAAAATAAACTGTAGAGCATGCAGGGGAGCGGGCCTGTAAAGCGGAGTAAAGGTGGGATGTAAAATATCCTTAAGTCAAGCTCATATGTTATATGCAATTTCAGAAGATGCCAGCATCATTACAGCTTGCCGACATCACGACCTCATAATCGACAAATAGCCTGTTTGCGGGCGCTTTTCTTAATTTCATAAAACTATTACTCACTCATTATCCTTACATTAAGCAAGGCTATAACCTTGTTTAAACTGAATTCAGGATGATGCTATGGATACAATAGAGGAATCTGGTGGGACGTATTTCTATCGCGGGAATTCGAATGTAACCCCACAGGAGCTATTTTTGCTGATATTCGCTGAGGGTCTGGCGAACCATTTGGGCGTAACGATAGAGACTGCTGCAACAATCCTTGCAGGTCAGCCTTTAATACCCAAGCGTAAGGTGTTAGGCGCGTCAGGCTCGCGTACAAGTGTTGCCTCCAAACTAGCACGTCGCATATTAAAGGGAGTCCGCTTTCCTGGAGGTATGAGGGTGGAGACCATGATCGGTATGGGTAAAACAAGACAAACAAATAAGGTTGGGGCAGTAGTTGGAAGGGTTGTTCCGTTCGTCGGCTATGCCCAGGCAGTCATTGTTTTTGCCCTTGTGGCCAAAGAAACCAGAAACAAGTACAACCTGATAGCCCGACCGAAAGATCGGATCGAATGGACATACTTCTAATGTTATTGCCTGATGATCAAGAATTTTTGGATTACATCACTGAAAACTACAGTGAACTGAAACGTCCCGCCCAGAAGGAATGGACCTTCCAGGAGCATTTTAACCTCGTTCCTGAAGATCTTGAGGATATGCTGCTTGACCTTTTCAATCGCTATGGGATTGAGTACAGCAACTTTGTTCTGGACAACTATTTTGAGCCGGAGCTGTTTTGGTTCCAGTTTGGACTTCGAAAGAAGTTTCGGGATCGACAGTATAAGCCGCTAACGCTCGAAATGATTATTGAGTCTGCCAAATCCGGACACTGGTTATATGATTAAGGGGCGGCTTGCCCCTTACGTTCTTTACGCTGACTGGCGCTCGTTCCAGGCATCGCTAAAGATGATGTTCCCGTCGTTATGCTTCCAGGTGATTTTCTCGTAACGTAGTTCAACCGTTTCCATATGGTTTTCGTTAGGGTTATCGCCTGGTGCCATCGCGGGCGAGATAGAAACGACCCTGACGCCTTCGAGCAGCATAGTAAAGTATTCTTCTTCCAGGCCGGAGTAGTTAATCCTGTACCATTTTATCTCAGCAGAGACCAGGCTTTGCCCTGTCGCTACCGCTTTATAGAGATATGGGCTTGAGCAATCGAATTCTTTAATGATTAACATAGGGGAATGTATGCGCGTACCGGTTATTTTGCCGGTGGCGTTATCATTTGGAATCATGAGGTTATGATGGAACCCCTTTACCTCAATGCTGCATTCTCTGTGCTGAACATCAACTCCGCCTTTGATTAATGCTCCACCGTCATCCTTAAGCCATAAGTAAGCTGGTATAGCCATGTTAATTTTTTCCTTGAGAACGTTGTAATAGTCAAACACCGGGTTGTGTTCTGGCTAGCGGTTGGCTTGAAAACTCAATTCATGTTCTTCTTTTTAGTGCGCCTATCTCCCCCCAGCCTATGCCCGGTGCGGCTATAAAAGTTCAATCCAGGTCATGTTTACGCCTGGTCGATCTCTTTTTGAGATATTGACCAGGCATTTTTTAACCATATTAAGAAGTCAGATTATGAACGCTCCAGAAAACACCGTATTACAACCGGTCCTCTGGCGACCGACTGCTGGTGGAGTGGAAAAATGAGCCGTAATCTTTTTCTGAGGAGTAGCGGGAAGGGAAAAAAGCCCGACGGTCAGCCGGGCAAAGAAGTTACCTGCACACTCAGGCTGTTTTCAATTTCTGCACTCGCCTTTCGCGACGAATTTTACGTTCTTCCAGCACCGCAACCATCGCCATCAGGACGATACAGCCAATGGCTGCCGCATCCAGCGCCGCAAAGGTGCCTGCCCAGCCGGTGAGGCCAAAAATTGGCGTACCGTCGGCAATCATCCCCAGCCCCAGCTTGGCGAAACTGTCGCCGATCAGGTAAGCGAAGGTGCCTTTAATCCCATCGGCTGCGCCGATCGCTTTCTTCGGTACAAACCCGACCGCTGCCACGCCAATCAGCAGCTGTGGACCAAATACCAGGAAGCCGAGCGCAAACAGGGAAGCCAGGTAAACATACTGGTTGCTGGCGTGCTGGTAGACGCCGAGCGTGGCGATAATCAGCGCCAGCGCGACGCAGGCCACCAGCGCGCGGCGGCCATTGGCGAGATCCGAGAGCCAGCCCCACAGCAGCGTGCCGACCAGCGCGCCCACTTCAAACAGGGTGAAGCCCTGAATCGCGACTTCTTTAGAAAGCTTCAGCTCCTGGAAAGCATACACCGTCGACCACTGGTCGATGCCGATACGCACCACGTACAGGAAGATGTTTGAGAAGCACAGCAGCCAGATCACTTTGTTTTTCAGCACATACTCAACAAAGATCTGCCATTTGGTCATCTCGTTTTCTTCGGTCTCTTTGTCCTCTTCGCTGATCTCCTCGCCGAACAGCTCTTCGGCTTTGCCGAGGCCGTAAGATTCCGGAGAATCGCTGCCGAAGCGCAGGCCGATAAAGCCGACAATCAGGGCGATAATCGACGGGAAGATAAACATGCCGATCACGTGGCCATCGAACAGATAGTTCGCGCCGAACAGCGCCACGCCTGCCGCGCCCGCACCGCCGAGGTTATGCGAGATGTTCCACATGCCGAGGTACGAACCACGCTTGCGGCGCGGGGTCCATTTGGTGATGGTGGAGTAGCTGCACGATCCGCCGGTACTCTGGAAGAAACCACTCAGGGCATAGAAAGCGATCATCAGGAACAGGCTCACGGAGCCTGCGCCCATGCTGGCGCTGAAGCCGAGCATACAGATGGCGGAGAGAATCAGCATAAACGGCAGGAACTGCTTGGTATTTTTACCGTCCGCATAGTAGGAAACCACCGTTTTCCCCACCCCGTAGGTGATGGAGAATCCCAGGCCAATCATCCCCAGCTGCGTCATGCTCAGCCCGTAGGTCGAGATCATGTCGTTCTGCGCGATGTTAAAGTTTTTGCGGATCAGGTACATGGTCAGGTAGCCACCACCAGATACGACTGCATGAACGGTTTGAACCACATTTTGCGCCGCACGTCGAGCGGCAGATCCAGGGTCGGCTTGCGCACCTGATTGAGGAAGGCCAGCATGGTTTGCTCCTGAGCTGATTTTTACCTGCGAATGGCAGGCATTGTAAAAATCAGCCGGGAGAGATGCCTGAGACAGCGTCCAGGTAAAACCGGGAAAATTTCTTAGTTTTGCGCCACTCGGCAGTAAAAGGTGAAGTGTGTCACGCTTCGCGCGGGGCCTGCGCGTGCAGGAAGGGCAGCAGCAGCAGGGCAGAGATCCCCGCCGCGATGGCGATGACCGCGAAGAAACCGCTCCAGTGCCAGGTGTCGATCACCCGCGCCAGGGGCCAGCCGGAGAGCGATGCGCCAAGATAGGCAAACAGCCCGACAAACCCCGTCGCCGCACCCGCCGCCTCTTTGTGCGAGCACTCCGCCGCGGCCATGCCGATCAGCATCTGCGGGCCAAACACGAAGAAGCCGATGGTGAAGAAGCATGCCGCCTGCATCACGTAACTGGCGAACGGCATCAGCCACAGCGAGCCGACGGAGAGCAATATCCCGGCGGCGAAGATCAGGTTCATTGGGCCTCGGTTGCCGTTAAACAGCTTGTCCGAGCCCCAGCCTGCCACCAGCGCGCCGATAAATCCGCCCAGCTCGAACATCGTGACCGCCGAGTTGGCGGTGACCAGATCCACCCCGAGCGTCTCCGACATGTACAGATTGCCCCAGTCGTTGATCGCCGCACGTACCACGTAAACCAGCACGTAACAGAGCGAGAGTAGCCAGATGTAGGGATTTTTCAGCACGTATTTGGTCAGAATCTCTTTGCGGGTCAGCCCCGCCCCTTCCTGCTGTTGGGCAATCTCCATCTCGTCGTGCCGCCAGTCGCCCACCGCAGGCAGTCCAACGGTTTGCGGCCTGTCGCGCAGGCGCCAGCAGAGGAACAGCCCGGCAACAATCGCCAGGCCCCCGGCAATCATCATCCCTGCGCGCCAGCCGTAGTGCAGCGCCGCCGCACCGACTACCATCGGGATCAGCGCCCCGCCGACGTTATGCGCGGTGTTCCAGATTGCCCACCAGCCGCCGCGCTCGTTGCGCGAGTACCAGGCGGTGAGCAGGCGGGCACAAACCGGCGCTCCCCAGCCCTGGAAAAAAGCGTTCAGTGCCCACAGCAGGGCAAAGGCCCACAGCGAGGTGGAGAAGCCGAACAGGATATTTACCACGCCGGTGGCAATCAGCCCGACGCCCATAAAGTAGCGCGCGTTGGAGCGGTCGCTGACGATGCCGGAGAAGAACTTCGACAGGCCGTAGGTGATGTAAAACAGCGTCGCCAGCAGGCCGATATCGGTACGCGTCATCACGCCGCTGGCGAGGATTTCCGGCGCGGCGGCGTTAAAGCTTTTGCGGGTAAAGTAAAACAGCGCATAGCCAAGCCAGATGGTCATCAGGATATGGCGACGCCAGTAGCGGTAGCGCGCGTCAATTTCCGCTTTGTCGCCTAGCGGTGAGGCGTTGGCAGGCACTTTAAACATGGTGGTTCCTTAGCGGCAGGCTGACGCTAACGCGCGTCCCGTGGGTACAGGAGATAGCCAGCGTGCCACCAAGCGCCTTCACGCGCTCGCGCATGCCCGCCAGGCCAAAACCCTGCTGGCCGGAGCCCGGCGGCAGGCCGCAGCCGTCGTCTTCAATCACCAGCGTCAGGCGATCGTTCTGCTGGCCGCCCTGAATGGTGACCGCGCTGGCATTGGCGTGTTTGACGATATTATTCAGCCCTTCCTGACAGACGCGGAACAGCGTCACGCGCTGGCCTTCACTCAGCGCAGATTCATTAATTCGCCAGTCGAGATGGCTGACAATGCCGCGGCTTTCCAGCTCCATCTCGCGCATCAGGGAGCGTATCGCCAGCTCAAGTGACAGGTCGTCAAGCTGGCGCGGACGCAGCCGTCCCAGCAAGCGGCGAACGGCGTCATAAACCCCCAGCGAAAGCTGTTCGATATGCGCCCCGCCCTGCTTCACACCGGCATTTTCCGCCGCCAGACGCTGGACAATGCCCGCCTGGGTGCGGATGGCGGTGATGGTCTGGCCGATGTCATCATGCAGCTCACGGGCGACCTCCTGCCGCACGCTCTCTTCCGTCTCCAGCAGACGCTCCGCCAGACGGCGATTACGCGCCAGCTCGTTTTGCAGAGACTGGTTCAGCTCGCGCAGACGCTGGATCCCCGCCCCCAGCAGCAGCCCGGTCAGGCTTTGAGCCAGCAGGGAAAGCAGCAGGTCCACCGGATGGTCGTGCCAGGTCTGGCTGGCAATGAGCGCGATGGCGTTCATCAGCGTGGCAATTAAGGCGCCCTGCCAGCCGTAGTGCCAGGCGAGGGCGATGATCGGCAGCGCCAGACAAAACGGTGTGAAGCGTGAAAGCTCTGCGGGCAGGCCGAGCTGTAGCCACAGGCTCACCACAAACAGCAGCAGATACCAGATGAGATGCCGGGCGCGCCAGTTGACGGGCTGGGAGACCAGCGCAGGCCCCAGCGGCTGCCAGACGGTGCTGGTGAGGTAGTGCCAGAAAACCAGACAGGTCGGCGCAAGGGTCAGCCCGCCGGTGAGGGTCAGCAGCAGGGCGTTGAGCATCTCCTTGTCGCCAGCCCACGGCAGCGATTGCAGCAGCGCGGCGGCAATCAGCGCCGCCCCCTGACGCAGCAGCGTGCGCCAGTCACGCTGGTGACGATAACGGGAAATGAGCGCAACCGGGATAAGCGTGAGCAGGCTTCCGGTCATCAATAATGGCAGCTGCGTGAGCGCAACTTCCTGCGCCAGCCAGACCAGCATCAGCCACTCTGCGCCCAGCAAAACGGGCCAGTAGCCGCGCGGACATTGCAGCATCAACCCCAGACGCAGGCCGAAGGGGAACAGCAATACCGCCAGCTCGGGCCGCTCCACCAGATGCAGGCTGATGCTCCACAGGCAGAACCATGCGGCAGAAAAGATAAAAAAGCTGGCGACGACGGCGATCAGCCGCGAAAACAGCGGGTTCATTGCCAGCTATCAAACATGCGGCGCGCCAGCTCGACATCGTTGCTGACGTTGAGTTTTTCCATCAGATTGGCGCGGTGAACGTGGACGGTTTTTGGCGACAGGTCCAGCTCGGCCGCAATCTCTTTCACCGACATCCCCTGTGCGAGTTTCTCTGCAACCTGACGTTCGCGTTTAGTGAGCGGATCCTGACGTCCGGCCGCCAGCTTAATGGCGATATCCGGTGTTAAATAGCAGCCGCCGGTGGAGACGGTACGCACGGCGGCGATCAGCTCGTCCGGGCTACAGCGTTTTGAGAGGAACCCGCGTGCGCCCGCGTTGAGCGCCTGCTCGACCAGCGCCGGGCTGTCGTGGACCGAGAGCATGATCGTCGCCATCCCTTTCGGCAGCTGGCTTAACAGCTCCAGACCGGAGAGATCCGGCATTGAGATATCGCAGATACAGACCTGCACTCCGCGCCCCGGCAGGCCCGCCAGCGCCTCACGACCGGAGCCAAACTCGGCCACGACCTGAAAATCGGGTTCGAGGTTGAGAAGCTGGGCAAAGCCGGAGCGGACGATAAGGTGGTCGTCGATAAGCGCGATGGTGGTCATGTTTGATCCTGCGGTCTGAAAACGCCGGATGGCGCTGCGCTTATCCGGCCTACAAGAGCGAAAGACGCTTACCTTAAGCGATCTACTCGAAAAACACCGCAATTTTGTTAAACATGGTGGGATCGGACTGGTTGCGCGCCACTTTGGTGACATCTTCCAGCTTGTCGATCTGCGCCATCATCTGCTCCAGACGCTGGTCATCGTTGACCAGTAGCCAGATGCGGCTGTGCTCGCTGCCCTGAATCGGCAGACAGAGAATGCCTTCCACGTTAAACGCCCGGCGGGCAAACAGCCCGCAGACGTGGGTCATGACGCCAGGATGGTTGCGGACGGTGAGTTCCAGAATGACGTTATCATGTTGTTTCTGCATGGTTTATTCCCCCACCATCTCAGTATTTGCCGCACCCGGCGGCACCATCGGATACACTTTTTGTTCAGGGTCGATACGCACGTGGATCAGCGCCGGGCCGGGACGCGAAATCGCCGCCTGCAGCGCCGCGTGGGCATCCTCTTCGGCGTTCAGATCGCAGGTGTGAAGGCCAAAACCGGCAGCAATCTGCATAAAGTTAATCATTCCCGGATAGGTCGCGGCAAATACGCCCTGCTTGTAGAACAGGCTCTGCTGCTGGTGTACCAGCCCCAGCGCCTCGTTGTTCATCAGAATGATTTTGACGTCTAACTGGTTTTCGGCCGCGGTCGCCATTTCCTGAATGTTCATCATCAGGCTGCCGTCACCGGAGAAGCAGATGACTTTGCGGTCCGGATTCGCCAGCGCCGCACCCACGGCAGCAGGCAGGCCAAAGCCCATAGTGCCGAGGCCACCGGAGGTCAGCCACTGGCGCGGACGGTTCAGCGGGTAGGCCTGGGCGGTCCACATCTGATGCTGGCCCACGTCGGTGGTAATAATCGCGCTGTCGTCCACGCAGGCGGCCACAGCGTTGATAAGACCATAGTGGCTCAGCGGATCGCCCTCGGTCGGGATGGCGCCCGGGAACTCTTTTTGCAAATCGGCGACCAGCTGACGCCAGTCGGCACGGTCGGCTGCGTCCGTCTGCGGGATCAGCTGCGCCAGCACTTCAGCCACGTCGCCCTGAATGGCCACGTGCGGCTGCTTAATTTTACCCAGCTCGGCGCGGTCGATGTCCACATGGATGATTTTGGCGTTCGGGCAGAACTGCTCGGTTTTGCCAATCGCCCGGTCATCAAAACGCGCGCCCATTACAATCAGCAAATCCGCTTCTTGCAGGATGTAGTTGGTGCTGCGCGCGCCGTGCATGCCCAGCATGCCAAGAGAGAGCGGGTGCGCTTTAGGCAGCATGCCGAGCGCCATCAGGGTCATGGTGGTGGGCAGGCTGGCTTTTTCAGCGAACTGGCGGATTTCATTCGCGGCGTTAATCGCCCCACCGCCCAGATAGAGCACCGGGCGTTTGGCGGCATTAATCATCGCCACGGCGTCACGCACGCTCTCAGCACTGAATTCCGGCGCGGGGGCACGGTCGCCCGGCTCTGGCAGCACGTCAATCTCGATCTCTGCGGTCTGGACATCCTTAGGAATGTCTATCCACACCGGGCCCGGGCGGCCAGACTGCGCAATGCGAAACGCATCGCTGATAACCTGAGGAAGCTCGCTGATATCGCGAACTAAATAGTTATGTTTGGTGATGGGGATAGAGATGCCGTAGGTATCCACTTCCTGGAACGCATCGGTACCGATCATCGAAGACGGCACCTGGCCGGTAATGCAGATCAGCGGAATGGAGTCGAGGCGCGCGTCGGCGATGGCCGTTACCAGGTTGGTTGCCCCCGGCCCGCTACACGCCATACAAACCGCCGGTTTCCCCTGGGTACGCGCCATGCCCTGCGCGATAAAGCCCGCGCCCTGCTCGTGGCGAGCCAGCACGTGGCGGATTTTTGTGCTTTGGCTTAACGCATCGTACAGCGGCAGCACCGTGCCGCCCGGGATGCCCGCAACCGTGGTGATGCCCTGTCGTTCCAGCAAATGAACGATCAGCTGCGCGCCCGTAAAACGCGTCTTAGTAGATGTTGTGCCCGAACTTGCCATGCTCCAGTCCTTTTCTTCTGAGCCAGCCTTCCGGGGAGGGTCCTAAACGAAAAACCCCGCCCGGTTTGCGCCGGCGGGGTTTTGGATTCGTGTGTTGATCCAGTCCCTACGGCGCATTGCCGACGACCACCACCACACGCACGACGACCACTGCGGCTGGTTGCGCAGTTTTTAGTAGGGTCGAGGTGAACAGAGATGGAGTCATTAGGAACCTGTGTTTGGAATCATTGATTGAATTTATACAAACACAGGTTTTCGGGCGTGACAATGGAAATATTTTCATCTGGACAAAAATGCGTCAGGGATCACGTTTCGTTTGTTGGGTGATGAAAACAGTAGTCGGACGTGAGTATTTCATTCAATGAACAGCGCAGGCGATACCCCAAAGCGAGCAGCCAGTTTTTTTATATGGTTCAACGTCAGCTGACGTTGACCGTTCAACACCCTTGAAACCATTGATTTACTGCCAATTTCATCCTGAAAATCCGAAATAGTCAGTTTGTATTGATCCATAAGGGTTCTTAAAACGGCAATGCCCACTGGGACAGATTCCATCTCCTGGCGTAAGGCGACAATTTCGGGTCGATTGGCTTCGTAACGACGAATTCTTGCACATACGATATCCAGCAAAGGGCTGCCAGGTTCGTTCATCAGTAAATACTCAACCAGCTCAAGTGCGTCCTGGTAATCTTTCTCGTTTGGATGTTCACCCAATAAAGGAACCGCCGCGACAAGGGCATGCGTTGCTTTCATTGCATCAGCTACGATCATCATTTCTTCCCCTTAGTGCGATGTTTCTCCGTAAAACGGTCATATTCCTTATGAGTAAAAACATGGCGCACATAAAACTTTTGGCTTTCAAAGAATATGAGAGCCACTACTCTGAGGTTGTTGTTAGCAATATCAATAACATAATGCTTATCGAGATACTTCAAATTATCTAGCGTTGGAAAGATTTTTCTTAGCGCAACAGGCGTCGTGCAATGGCTCTTTTCGATGGTTCGCCCCAGAAAGAGAAGCTCCTCTCTGTGTTGCGGAAACTGGATCACCGCATCCAAAATTGCCTTCATTGAGATTAAATGCATACTGCATACCTGCCGCGTCCGTTGCCATTATGGCAACAATATCACGGATTGCCAATTAGTCAACGGAAGGCCTGCTTAGGACGGACCCAGAAAACAAAAAACCCCGCCGGAGCGAGGTTTTTATCAGGGTTTTGCGGTTGGTCGCCGCAGAACACACTGTGTTACGTCAACGCAAAAAGTATACGCGATCGAGGACGAACGCGCAATTCCGGCACGGATTTTGACGTTTTTGAGTATGGGTCGCCTTTCGATTTTTGTCCAAAAAATACTGTTCATGCATACAGTATTTATCTATACTGAGGGTGTTCGCAGTGAGCGAGGGGGCCGCAGTTCTACCGGCGCAATGAAGTCCTGGCTGAAACGGGTGGTGCCGTCAGTGCCTTAACCCCTGAAGTGAGCACACTGTGTTACGTCAATCCAGGTGCTGGCAACAGGCGGCGGAAAGGTACGCCAGCATCGTGCTCCTTTTTACCAAAAGGAGACGCGTATGAGCATCGTGGATATGGTGATACTTATCCTCAAACTCATTGTTGCAGTATTGCAACTGCTTGATGCTGTCCTGAAATACGTTCGGTAAGTCAGGTTCAAGTCGCACCTGAGAGGGGCGGGCAACCGCCCCTCTTTAATAACGAGGGAATGCTATGTCGCGTCTGTTAATTGAGCCTGTTACGCCTGATGAACCGGGCTATATCGCCCTGAAGGCGGAAAGTATTGCATTGAATTTCAACATGCTGCGCAGGCTGGAAGAGAACTGGCAGCGGGGTGAAAACCGCTTTAACGCGCCGGGCGAAAAGCTGCTGGGGGCGTTTCTTAACGGTAAGCTGGTAGGCGTATGCGGTCTCAACCGCGATCCCTTCAGCCAGCAACCGCGCGCCGGGCGCATTCGCCATCTCTATGTTAGCGAGAAGTGTCGCGGCTTGGGCATCGGCAAACAGCTTTTAACCGTGGTGATGGCCGATGCCAGCATCTGGTTTGATTTCCTGAATACCCACGCGCCGGATACCGCGTATGGGTTCTACCGCCGGGCGGGTTTCACGCTGGTCTCGGATGAGCCGCGGGTGACGCACCGCCTGTTTTGTGCGGTGTAACCGACTGGCAGCATCAGGACGTGAATGTTACAGTTGAGTGACAATTCACCACCCGATACGCCATGACCATCACCGTATTCTGCATTTTGCTGTTTGCCGCGCTGCTGCATGCCAGCTGGAACGCTATCGTTAAGGCCGGAACGGACAAGCTCTATTCTGCGATAAGCGTCAGCGGCTCCGCTACGCTGATTGCGCTGGTGTTGCTCCCCTTCTCTCCACAGCCTTCTGCTGCAAGCTGGCCGTTTTTAATCGTCTCCTGCGCCTTACAGGTGGTGTACACCGTGCTGGTGGCGAAGACCTATCAGGTCTCCGATATGAGTCAAACCTACCCGCTGATGCGCGGCACCGCCCCACTGCTGGTGGCGCTGATCAGCGTCCTGGCACTTGGCGATCGTCTCTCCTGGCTGGCCTGGTCCGGCATCGGAGTGATCTGCCTGTCGATTCTGGCGATGGCGATGAACGGGCGCATGCAGTCCCGAAAAGGGATCTGGCTGGCGCTACTGAACGCCTGTTTTATCGCCGGATATACGCTGGTGGACGGCACCGGGGTGCGGCTCTCGGACACTGCGCTGGGCTACACGCTGTGGACCTTTTTTATGAACGGTTTTTGCCTGCTGAGCTGGGCGATGGTGGCGCGTCGGCGTGAAGCCTTTGGCTACCTGCGTCTGCACTGGAAAAAGGGGCTGCTCGGCGGCGTCGGTACCATGGGCTCGTATGGCCTGGCACTGTGGGCGATGACGCAGGCACCGCTGGCCGTAGTCGCGGCGCTGCGTGAAACCTCGATTCTTTTCGGGGCGCTGATTGCCTTTGTGCTTTTAAAAGAGAAGGTTGCGGGCCTGCGCATCGCTGCGGCGCTGGGTATTGCTGGCGGCGCTATTCTCCTGCGCCTCGCATAAATCACTGGCAACATTAGTTGCCGTTTTTGTTTACAAATCCTGCCTTTTGACGTTCTTCCATTCACCATCACAATGATTAAATTGTCATCTCACTGTGGTAGATTCCTCGCGCATTTATGGGAATGCGCAGTCACTTATTCTTCATTTTTCTCTTTTGGCAAAAGTATTCAGCGACATGAAAAAACAAAGGAACGTTAACTTATTGTTGATGCTGGTGTTACTGGTGGCCGTCGGTCAGATGGCGCAAACCATCTACATTCCGGCGATCGCCGACATGGCAAAGGAATTAAACGTCCGCGAGGGCGCGGTACAAAGCGTAATGGCCGCCTACCTGCTAACCTACGGCGTTTCACAACTCGTCTATGGCCCGCTGTCCGACCGCGTCGGGCGTCGCCCGGTGATCCTGGTCGGCATGAGCATATTCATGGTGGCGACGGTGATTGCCATCACCACCCATAGCCTGACCGTATTGATTGCCGCCAGTGCCCTGCAGGGCGTCGGAACCGGCGTCGGCGGGGTGATGGCGCGAACCTTACCGCGCGATATGTACCAGGGCACCCAGCTCCGCCATGCCAACAGCCTGTTGAATATGGGGATTCTGGTCAGCCCGCTGCTGGCACCGCTGATTGGCGGCCTGCTAGACACAATGTGGTCCTGGCGCGCCTGTTACGCCTTCCTGCTGGTGCTCTGCGTGATAGTGACCTTCAGCATGGCACGGTGGATGCCGGAAACGCGCCCGCAGGACGCGCCGCGCACGAAGCTTATCGCCAGCTACAAAACGCTGTTCGGCAACGGTGCGTTTACCTGTTACCTGCTGATGCTGATCGGCGGCCTGGCAGGCATAGCGGTGTTCGAAGCCTGCTCCGGCGTGCTGCTGGGCGCTGGGCTTGGCCTGAGCAGCATGGTGGTGAGTATTCTGTTTATTCTGCCTATCCCGGCGGCGTTCTTCGGCGCCTGGTTTGCCGGACGTCAGAACAAGCGTTTCTCCACCCTGATGTGGCAGGCAGTGATTAGCTGTCTGCTGGCGGGACTGATGATGTGGATCCCGGGGCTGTTTGGCGTGATGACCGTCTGGACGCTGCTGATCCCGGCGGCGCTGTTCTTCTTCGGCGCGGGGATGCTGTTCCCGCTCGCCACCAGCGGCGCGATGGAGCCGTTCCCGTTCCTCGCGGGCACGGCGGGCGCGCTGGTGGGCGGTTTGCAAAACATCGGCTCCGGCGCGCTGGCCTGGCTCTCGGCCATGATGCCGCAGACCGGGCAGGCTAGTTTGGGTTTGCTGATGACGCTGATGGGGCTGCTGATTTTACTGTGCTGGCTGCCGCTGGCGTCGCGTGTCCCGCATCACGAGCAGCCGGTTTAACCGCATGATGGCCCGGCTTGTCGCCGGGCTTTTCACAGACGGGAGCAATCATCGCCTGTAATAACGGCTCTGGCGCAGGTCGCCAGGCGCCCTCTTCCCCGTCGTAAAACTGGAAATCCGCGTTAAGCGCATACGGAATTTTCGCCTTTTGCAGCTCGCAGGCCATAAAGGTGGCGAAGGCCATTTGCGAAGCGGTTGGCGTGAGGTGGTTTGACTCCCCCACGCCCCAGCCTCCGACCCAGCTGACGTGCCCGGTTTTTTGCTGCCAGCGCAGCGCGGTATTGATGCGATTATGGATAGCCGCTTTCTCTGCCGCCGTGCCGGACGTCCACGGGTATTTACCGTTATTTTTCAGCGGCCCCCACGGGAAAATATGCCACTCCGCCAGCAGGAAGTTCTGGCTGTGCGCAGGCAGCTTCAGGCTGGTTAAATCCTCCGGCGCGGCGCGCAGGCGCGGTGCGATGAAAATCATGCGCTGCGGGTCAATGTCATGGATCGCTTTTATGGTTTTTTCATACACGCGATTTAACGACGCGAGGTTGTGGTTGAGCTTGTCGGCGGGCTCGTAAATCAGGTCAAAACCCAACTGCGGGTAGCTCTGGCCGAAATAGTGGGCGACGGCAATCCACCAGTTGATTGTCTCTTTCTCATTATCGGCTTTCGGGTCGTTTTTATATTCATCTGCCTGATAAGCAATAATCGGGATGACACCATACTGCTCGCAGGCTTCCACCAGCTTGCGCAGATGGATGAGCCGCGCTTCCGTCGGCTCATCGGCGACGCGGATGCGCACATGGCTAATGCCTTTTGCACGAAAATCGCGTACCACCAGCGGGTCAAATTCACGTATACCGCGCTCGGTACGCGCCCAGTCTACATCCATCCCCACACCCAGCTGCTGAGCATAGCGGGCAGCCGTCATCGCCGGCTCAGCGGCAATCGCCCAGCCGGAAGAGATCAGTAACGCAGAGGCAATAAAAGGCTTTAACACGGTTTACCCTGGATAAATCGAAAGCATTACCTGTATTTAGCACGCTTTTTCACATTTGGTGTAGCGTCAAAGCGTAATAATTCTTCACCTTGCCCGTTCTCTCAGCCAGCTAATAAAGGCGTCAATTTTCGGCCACTGGCGGCCCGGAAGCGTTGAGATATAGTAATGCTGATGGCATTTGAGGGTCTTTTCACCAAACGGTGCAATCAACTCTCCCTTCTCGAGCCGTTTCTGCACCAGCCGCTTTCTGCCCATCGCCACCCCCACATCATTGATGGCCGCAATAATCGCTAAATCAGAACGATCAAAACCAATCCCCGACGATGACGGCATATTTACCGCAAAATGCTGCGCCCAGCTTTGCCATTCATCCGTACCGGAATCATTGCTCCAGGCCTGACGGTCATGCAGCAACGTACAGTGGCTGAGGTTATGGGGGTTTTTAACCAGTTGATGTTCGCGGGCGTACGCGGGCGTACAAACGGGCAAAATCTCCTCATCCATCAGGAAGTGTTGGGAAAGGTGGTTTGCCGGCGTATCGTCGAAATAGAGCGCCAGATCGATGCCCGTTCGCTGCATATTGACGTAATCATTTCCGGTCAGGACGGTGAGTGAAATCGACGGATAGCGGCGGGTAAAATCTCCCAGCATGGGAACCAGCCAGCACTGCGCTATCGATGGCCGGGAGTACACCGTTAGCGTACCGGAGAGCGCCTGGTTTTTGATGTCCAGGATCTCCTGATTCAGGGTATCGAGGGAGGATTTAAGGGTCCAGTAAACGCGCTTCCCCTCCTGCGTCAGCTCAACCTTACGGTGCGAGCGGACGAACAGCTGAATGCCCAACTCCTCTTCCAGCAGATTGATGCGGTGGCTCACCGCGCTGGGGCTGAGCGAGAGCTCCTCCGCGGCCAGCGCGAAGGACTCATGCCGGGCGGCCACTTCAAAGGTGTACATTTTCGACAGCTGCCAGCCGTTTAACAGCCGGTTTCTGGCTTCATTCGCATCGGTCATCACAATTCTCACGCGTGGTTTCTGCGTTCAGCATACCGTTTAAGGGTGAATTTATGTGAACCTAATGCAAGTTAAGTGCGTTTTTTAGAGCGTAGTCACTAAGTTGATCCAATCTGGCTCACCTGAATGCCAATTTATATCGTTTGTCAGCCCCCGCCGTTTTTTCGTCCAATACCCACAGATGACATAAGGGTGAGGTGAGATATGGGATCTCAGGTCTGGGTTGTGGCAACGCTGCTGGTCAGCATTGTGTTGATTGTTTTAACCATCGTTAAGCTGAAGTTTCATCCGTTCCTCGCGCTGCTGCTGGCGAGCTTTTTCGTCGGTGCGATGATGGGAATGAGCCCACTGGATATGGTGAACGCCATTGAGAGCGGGATTGGCGGTACGCTGGGCTTCCTGGCGGCGGTGATTGGTCTGGGCACCATTCTCGGCAAAATGATGGAGGTCTCCGGTGCGGCAGAGCGTATCGGGATCGCGCTGCAGCGCTGCCGCTGGCTGTCAGCAGACGTGATTATGGTGCTGGTGGGCCTGATCTGCGGCATTACGCTGTTCGTGGAAGTGGGCGTGGTACTGCTGATCCCGCTGGCGTTTTCCATCGCCAAAAAGACCAACACGTCGCTGCTCAAGCTGGCCATTCCGCTCTGTACCGCGCTGATGGCGGTGCACTGCGTGGTGCCTCCGCATCCAGCCGCGCTGTTTGTGACCAATAAGTTAGGCGCGGATGTCGGAACGGTAATTGTTTATGGTTTGATGGTAGGACTGGTGGCGTCTCTGGTCGGTGGCCCGCTGTTCCTGAAACTGCTCGGCAATCGTCTGCCGTTTAAACCGGTTCCGGCAGAATTTTCAGACCTCAAGGTGCGGGAAGAACACACCCTCCCGTCGCTGGGCGCCACGCTGTTTACGGTTCTGCTGCCAATTGGCCTCATGCTGGTGAAGACCATTGCCGAGCTGAATATGGCAAAAGAAGGTTCGCTGTATACGCTCCTCGAATTTATCGGCAACCCGATCACCGCGATGTTTATCGCCGTGTTTGTCGCCTACTACCTGCTGGGGATCCGCCAGCATATGAGCATGGGGGCGATGCTGACGCACACCGAGCACGGTTTTGGCTCTATCGCCAATATTTTGCTGATTATCGGCGCGGGCGGCGCGTTCAACGCCATCCTCAAAACCAGCGGACTGGCGGACTCACTGGCGCATATTCTCTCGAACCTGCACATGCATCCTATCCTGCTCGCCTGGCTGGTGGCGCTGGTGCTGCATGCCGCCGTAGGCTCCGCCACGGTCGCGATGATGGGCGCCACGGCGATAGTCGCGCCGATGCTGCCGCTCTATCCGAACGTGAGTCCGGAGATCATCACCATTGCTATCGGTTCCGGCGCCATTGGCTGCACGATCGTCACCGATTCTCTCTTCTGGCTGGTGAAGCAATACTGCGGCGCAACCCTGAATGAGACCTTCAAATACTATACGACGGCGACGTTTATCGCCTCGGTGCTTGCACTTGGCGGCACATTCCTGCTTTCTTTCATTATCTGAGCGCGAAGAGACGTACTATGGAAAACGCAACTATCACTACTTTAACCGCACAGTTTCCTCTGGTTGAGGATCTGATTGCCCTGAAAGAAACCACCTGGCTTAACCCACGTACCACCACGCTGGCGGAAGGATTGCCTTACGTCGGGCTGTCCAAAGCCGACGTGGACGACGCGCACGCGCGCCTTAACCGCTTCGCGCCGTATCTGGCGAAAGCCTTTCCGGAAACGGCCGTCACGAAGGGGATTATTGAATCCGAACTGGTCGCCATTCCGGCCATGCAGGCGCGACTGGGGAAAGAATATGACAAGACCATTCCCGGCACCCTGCTGCTGAAAAAAGACAGTCATCTTCCGATTTCCGGCTCGATTAAAGCACGCGGCGGCATCTACGAGGTGTTGACCCACGCGGAGAAACTGGCGCTGGACGCCGGCTTGCTGAGCATCGAAGACGACTACAGCGTCCTGCTGGAGCCGCGCTTTAAGGATTTCTTCAGCCAGTACAGCATTGCGGTGGGCTCAACCGGCAACCTGGGGATGTCCATCGGCATTATGAGCGCACGCATCGGCTTTAAGGTGACGGTGCACATGTCCGCCGATGCCCGCGAGTGGAAGAAAGCGAAGCTCCGCAGCCATGGCGTCATCGTCGTGGAGTATGAGCAGGATTACGGCGTGGCGGTGGAACAGGGGCGCAAAGCGGCAGAAAGCGATCCGAACTGCTTCTTCATTGATGATGAAAACTCACGCACCTTGTTCCTGGGCTATGCGGTGGCAGGCGAGCGGCTGAAGGCACAGTTTGCCGAACAGGGCCGCGTGGTGGATGCGGCGCATCCCCTGTATGTCTACCTGCCCTGCGGTGTCGGCGGCGGCCCTGGCGGCGTGGCGTTTGGCCTGAAGCTGGCCTTCGGTGATAACGTCCACTGCTTCTTTGCGGAACCCACGCACTCGCCGTGCATGCTGCTCGGCGTTTACACCGGCCTGCACGACGAGATTGCGGTGCAGGACCTGGGTATCGACAACGTGACGGCGGCAGACGGCCTGGCGGTCGGGCGCGCGTCCGGCTTCGTGGGCCGCGCGATGGAGCGCCTGCTGGACGGGTTCTACACGCTTTCCGATCAAAGCATGTATGACATGCTCGGCTGGCTGGCGCAGGAGGAAGACATTCGTCTGGAACCGTCCGCGCTGGCGGGCATGGCCGGGCCGCTGCGTGTGCATTCAGATGCCAACGTCACCCACCTGGTATGGGCAACCGGGGGCGGCATGGTGCCGGAAGACGAGATGGCGAAGTATTTAGCAAAAAGCCGTTAATCGTAGGCCCGGTAAGGCGTAGCCGCCACCGGGCTTATAAGCTCACCATTTGCTGAATATGAGTAACGGCAAAGAGTAAAGACAGAGACAGCACAGCGAGCGCGATCAGGAACTTATCCCGCACCGCTTTCGGCTGCACAAAATCATCCTGCGCCACGTCCATCAGGTTACGGCTGCGGGTATAGCGCCACAAAATGAAGGCTACCAGCGCCAGCACAACAATCGAGATCCAGAATGGCACCCCGGTCCGGTGCCAGTTGTGCTTGATCGCCAGAGCAATCAGCGCGCCATACCCCAGCAACGTGCGCAGCCATGCGAGCGACGTCCGCTCCGGCTGCAGGCCAGGGTCCGCTTCGCGTCGCGCTTTGCGGCTATCCGCCATAGAACACCAGCACCATCACCACGCCTGCCACCGTCAGCAGGATCGCGCTGATGATGAGTAGCCCGCGCGTATAGGGTAAATCCTGCTTCAGACGCATCGCCTTCTCATTGCGCAACCAGCGCAGATAGCCGTAAATCGCCAGCACGCCTGCGAACAGGCACAGAAGCAGCGCCAGTACTTCGCGGATCAGCGGCGTGGCGAAATCAGGTGCGAGCTGATCGAGGCCGACACCTGCAGCCAGAAAGCCCAGCGCCGTGCGGATCCACGCTAAGTACGTGCGTTCATTAGCCAGAGAGAAGCGATAATCCGGCGCTTCACCGAGGCGGGAAATTTTCATGGAGGTTCCTTGTCGAGCTACGGGCAGGCTTCAGCATAGCGTAAATCGACCAGGACAAGGAGACCGGCATCGGGGGATGCCGGTCAGGAAGGTTAGTGCAGTTCCGGCCAGTACTCTTTGTTGGCTTCGATCAGGTCATCCAGAATCGCTTTCGCGACTGACGCGCTCGGCACGGTTTTCGACAGGGTAATCGCCTGCCAGAGTTTCTGATACGAACGCTGCTCCCAGGCATCCACCACCAGTTTTTCCACCGCCACCTGCTGGCTCATCAGCCCTTTCTGGAAGTGTGGAATATCGCCAACCGTGAGCGGCTCCGGTCCGTTATGGCCCACCAGACACGGAATTTCCACCATCGCATCGGCATCAAAGTTATGAATAGCACCGTTGTTTGGCACAATCAGCAACATGCGTTCCTGGGTGTTAAAGGCAATCGCGGTCGCCAGATCGACGATGTACGACGCATGTTCGTCGATTTCCAGCTCCCCGGCGGCGGAATTACCCGCTTCGATGATCGCCCGACAGGAGCTGAACACATGTTTCTCGCGGTGATCCATGACTTCATTGGCGCGGGTCCGTTCCGGGTTAGAGTGCGCAACAACGTAGTCCGGGAACAGATAGTATTTCAGATAGGTGTTCGGCATGGTGTCCGGATCAAGCGCCTGCACATCTTTTGCTTTGGCAAAGGTATCGTTCCAGCTTGCTTCGGTATGCGCATCTTCAGAAGGCGGAACATAGCCGTATTTCGCCACGTATTCGCGCAGTTTCGGCATTAAATCGTTACCGTTGAGATCTTCTATTGAGGTCCACCAGCCGAAGTGGTTCAGACCGTAGTAGCGCACGCGCATCTCTTTGCGGTCTTTCAGGCCAACGATCTGCGCCATGCGTCCTTCGATGCCAATCGGCATATCGCAGATATTGAGGATTTTGGCATTCGGACGCAGGCGGCGCGTGGCTTCCGCGACAATCGCCGCCGGGTTGGAGTAGTTCAGCATCCACGCATTCGGGGAGTACTGCTCCATGTAATCTACCAGCTCCAGCACGCCGCCGATCGAGCGCATGCCGTAGGAAATCCCACCAGGCCCGCAGGTTTCCTGGCCCAGCACGCCGTGGCGCAGCGGGATTTTCTCATCTTTTTCACGCATCGGGTATTTGCCGACGCGGATATGCGCCATCACGAAATCCACATCGGTAAACGCCGCTTTAGGATCGGTGGTGTAGCTAAACTCAATCTCCGGCGCCTGCTCTCTAAGGATGATTTTGCACGCTTCGGCGATGGTCTCCTGACGTGCGCCGTCGTTATCATAAAACTTCAGGGCGCGCAGCGGGAAACGGTCACGGTTGGCTAACAGCATCAGGACGATACCAGGCGTAAAGGTGCTGCCGCCGCCTGCAATGACAACTGAGAATTTTTTCATGATATAGCCTCTGTCAGGGTGGTTTGTTCATTCGTTAAAGGGGTTTTCATCAGCGATTCCAGCTGGTCACGCACCTGAGGAACGTGCAGACCGACAATCACCTGAATGCCGTTGCCGCGTCGCACCACACCGTGTGCGCCCAGGGCTTTGAAGACGTCGTCGCTTTGGGTTTTCGCCATATCCACCAGCGCGATACGCAAGCGGGTGGCGCAGTTGTTGATGCTTTCGATATTGGCCGCACCGCCGAGCGCCTGCAGGAATCCGGCGGCCTGTCCGACCTGCTGGCTGGCCGCCGCCGGGGCAGTGGTTTGCCCGCGTGCCGCCTTATAGTCGGCCTTGCTGTACAGTTTGATTTCGCTCTCTTCCCGGCCCGGCGTTTTGAGGTTCAGACGCACAATCAGCGTTTTGAAAACCATGAAGTAGAGGCCGGTAAAGCAGACGCCGATGCCGATTTGCGTGAAGACCGTTGAGGCGTGGTTATGGAACATCGGGATCCAGTTTTGCGGCAGGAACTGGTCCAGCAGGCCGCCGCCCATGTTGCCGACCACCCCAAAGGTGTACATCACCGTTGCCATGGTGGCCGCCAGCACGGCGTGAACGGCAAACAGCAGCGGCGAGATAAACAGGAAGGTAAATTCGAGCGGTTCAGTAATGCCCACCAGCACGGCAGTGAGCGTGGCCGGGACCAGCAGCCCCGCTACCTTGACGCGGTTTTCCGCTGAGGCGGTGTACCAGATCGCCAGCGCAATCCCGACCGAGCCAAACACTTTTGAATTGCCGTGGAGCGCGAACCCGCCTTCGGGGAAGAGGGTTTTCAGCGGCAGGGTACTCTGGCTGAATTCCTGCAAATGCTGCGCCCAGTAGACCTGAATACCGCCTTCCACCGCCGCCGGGCCGAAGATGAACGGGCCATAGACGAAGTGGTGCAATCCGGTTGGGATCAGAATGCGTTCCAGGAAGGTGTACACCCACACGCCCAGCGCACCGGCTGAGCGCAGGAACGCCTGTAGGGACTCAATGCCCATCTGCACTTTCGGCCAGCCCAACAATGTCAGCCAGGCGCAGGGGATCATGACGAAAAACGCGAGGATAACGACAAACGAACTGCCCTGGAAAATCCCCAGGAAAACCGGCAGCGGCTTGTCGAAATAGCGGTTGTGGATAGCGGTCACGATGCCAGAAATCACAATGGCACCGATGATGCTGGTATCGAGCGTTTTGATCCCGGCAATCATCGCCAGCCCGCTTCCCGCCGTGGGTTCGGCGGAGAAATCGACGCCGAAGAAGTGACCCCAGGTCATCCCCATCGCGTTGATGAAGTAGTTCCAGGTCAGGAAGCTAATCAGCACCGCCAGACAGGCGCGGCCCTGCGCCTGCTTTGCCAGGCCAATCGGTAAACCGACAGCGAAAATCAGCGGCATATTGCGAAATACCGCCCAGCCGCCCTCTTCAATAATGTGAACGATCTGCGCGAAAAGATTATCAGGGGCCGTTAAGGCTTCGCCGACAAACAGCGGGTTGCGAAGCATAATGGCGATTCCCACCACGATCCCGGCAAACGGAAACAGCAATACCGGGGTAAACATGGCACCGCCAAAACGTTGTATTTGACTGAGCATTTTTAAATCCTCACGTAACAACCTGTAGGGGGTAGAGGCCGTTATGGTTTTTTGCTGGCCTGAGGTGAGCATAAGAACTTACTGATACGCGAACATGGCGTGCCGTTGCGATTCGTGATCGCATTCATGGTTTTATTTTGACCAGTGAGGTCTACTTTTCGTTGTAAATATGGACATGTGAAGACGTAACCGACGCCATGATGCGGGCAGAGAGGTCTACTGGTGATCTACAAATCTATTGCCGACAGATTGCGGCTGCGGCTGAATTCGTCGGACTACAACATCGGCAGCCCGCTACCGGGTGAGAAAGCGCTGGCGCAGGAGTTCGGCGTGGCGCGCATGACCATCCGCAAGGCGCTGGATCTGCTGGTGAGCTGGGGGCTGGTTGAGCGACGGCACGGCAGCGGCACGTTTGTCTCGCGTAAGGACGTTCACCACGAAACCACGAATCTGACCGGGCTGGTGGAGGTGCTGCGTCAGCAGGGAAAAGAGGTGCAGAGTAAAGTGTTGCAGTTTGAAGTGATGCCCGCGCCGCCCGCCATCGCCAGCCAGCTGCGGATTCAGGTCGATGAGCGGATCTATTTTTCCCGGCGGGTACGCTACGTGGACGGGAAGCCGCTGATGCTGGAGGACAGCTTTATGCCGGTGAAGCTGTTTCGCAACCTCTCGCTGGCGCATCTGGAAGGGTCAAAGTTTGATTACATCGAGAAAGAGTGCGGGATCACCATCAGCGGCAACTATGAGAGCCTGACGCCGGTGCTGGCAGATAAACAGCTGGCCGGTTACCTGAACCTGCCGGAACAGACGCCGCTGCTGCGAATCACGTCACTTTCCTACAGCGACAGCGGTGAGTTCCTCAATTATTCCGTGATGTTCCGTAATACCAGTGATTACCAGGTGGACTACCATCTGCGGCGCATCCACCCGGAAGTGCTGTTAGCTCATCCCCCAGAACAGCACCGCCAGTAGCTGCGGCGTGATGATGCGCAGGAACATTACCAGCGGGTAGACGGTGGCATAGGAGAGTGCCGCTGCACCGCTGGTGGCATGCAGGTTATTGGCAAACGCGAGCGCAGGGGGATCGGTCATGGAGCCCGCCAGCATGCCGCACAGCGTCAGGTAGTTCATTTTGGCGAACATCCGCGCCAGAATGCCTACCGTCAGCAGCGGGATTGCCGTGATAAATATGCCGTAACCGACCCAGCTCATCCCTTCGCCCTTGATCAGGGTATCGACAAAATCCCCGCCGGATTTCAGCCCGACCACTGCCAGAAACAGCACGATGCCCAGCTCGCGCAGCGCCAGGTTGGCACTCGGCGGCATAAACCAGTAGAGCTTACCAATACAGCCGATGCGCCCGAGGATCAGCGCCATAATCAGCGGCCCGCCTGCCAGGCCCAGCTTAAGCGCCACCGGGAAGCCCGGCACGTACAGTGGAATGGAGCCCAGCAGCACGCCCAGGCCGATGCCGATAAACACCGGCAGCATCTGTACCTGCTGCAGTTTTTGCTGGGCGTTACCCACCATATCCGCCACCGCGTCAATTGACGACGGGCGACCAACCAGGTTGAGGATATCCCCGAACTGCAGGCTGGCTTCCGGGCTGGCGACCAGTTCAACACCCGCGCGATTCAGACGGGAGATAACCACGTCATAGCGTTCTTTTACCTGCAGATCGCGTATTTTTTTGCCGAGAACATGCTCATTGGTCACCACAACGCGTTCCACCCGCATATCGGTGCCGCGCGTGGAGAGCGAGGTGTCCACTTCCTGACCAATGACCAGTCGCGCATTGTTTAAATCCCCGGGCTGGCCGACCAGATGTAGCAGATCGCCTTGCTGAATAACGGTGCCGGGCGCGGGCACCATCAGCATATCGTCACGCTTAAGGCGGGAGCAGATGATGTTGGCGCTGTTCAGGATCGGCACGTCCTGAATCGCCATATTATTCAGGTTGGGATTATCGACGCGAATGTTGATGGTTTTGATGGGCATATGGCCGTTGGTCAGCGTGGTTTCGTGATCTTTGGCCTCTGATTCGACGTTAACGCGAAACAGTACGCGTACCAGCCACATGGAGAGCAGAATGCCACAGATGCCAAACGGATAGGCCATGGCGTAGCTCATCCCCATCTGGTCGACAATGCCGGGTTGAATCCCCAGATCGCGCAGGATTTGCTGGCCCGCACCGAGCGCCGGGGTGTTGGTGACCGCACCGGAGAAAATGCCCAGTACCACAGGAAGGGGAATATCAAAGATTTTGTGCAGAATCGCGGTGACCAGCCCGCCCATCACCACAATGCCGAGGGCAAACAGGTTGAGCCGTAGTCCGGAGACACGCAGGGAGGCGAAAAAGCCAGGGCCTACCTGAATCCCGATGGTATAAACGAACAGAATCAGGCCGAACTCCTGAACAAAGTGGAGCATTTCAGCGCTCAGAGCCAGCCCGAGCCGATCGGCAAAATGCCCGACAAAAATGCCGCCAAACAGCACGCCACCAATGCCAAACCCGACGCCGCGGATTTTGATATTACCTATCCATAGTCCCACAACAGCGACCAGGGCCAACACGCTAACGGTTAACGCGATATCACTCATGATCTACTTCCTGCCCATAACCTTAGTTATACCAGGGATTCTCTCAGAGCCGTGGGGCGTTGTATGGGCGATGGCGCACAAAAAAGCCCTGCCGGGGCAGGGCCTTATGCGGTCTGTGAGCGGTGTCGGGTGGCGGCTACGCCTTACCCGACCTACAGGTTCGGCGGGCTTGTTAACTGTTCAACGCTGGCCGCTCGCTAATGGCGATACGCTGCGGCGCGATGGCTTCCGGTACGTTACGGGTCAGATCGATATGCAGTAGCCCGTTGGTAAAGGTCGCACCTGACACGTCCATATGGTCTGCCAGGGTAAAGCTCAGGCTAAACGGCTGATTAACCAGCCCCTGATGCAGCCATTGAGTCTCGGTCTCCTGTTTTTCCGGCGTCCCTTTCACGGTCAGACGGGTACCTTCAAGCTGGATGTCCAGATCCTCCTGGCGGAAACCGGCCAGCGCAAGGGTGATGCGATAGTGGTTATCGTCACTTTTTTCAATGTTATACGGCGGAAACGTCTGGTGCTCAGTCGTGCTTTGCAGGGCGTTAGCCAGTTTGTCAAAACCAATCCACTGACGCAGCAGAGGGGATAAATCATAGTTACGCATACTAAATCTCCTTCTAAGAAGCGAGTTCGGCACAGTTTAATTTTGTGCGCAGTTGTTCCTGCAAATCCTGATGGATTCGCATATGCTCCCGTTACGGCAAGCAAGTCTGTGTGGGCCGCGCTTGCGACCCCCGTGATTAGTTAATTTCGATACGGCGCGGTTTTTTCTCTTCCGGAATCACGCGTTCCAGTTCGATAAACAGCAGGCCGTTAACCAGGTTCGCGCCCTTGACGTGAATGTTCTCGGCTAACTGGAACTTGCGTTCAAAGTTACGCTCGGCGATGCCCTGGTAGAGGTAGGTACGTTCTTTCTGCTCGGCCGTATGGGAACCTTTCACCACCAGCAGGTTGTCCTGCGCGGTGATCTCCAGTTCGTTTTCTGCAAAACCGGCAACGGCAATCGCGATGCGGTAGTGGTTTTCGTCAACCAGCTCGACATTGTATGGAGGGTAGCCATTGCTCTGGCTTTGGTTATTTTCTAAATGGTTAAACAGGCGGTCAAAACCAATTGCAGAACGGTATAGCGGAGAAAGATCGAAGTTACGCATAAATAAAACTCCTGAAATCAGCGAGAAATTATAGCCTTCCACCATGGACAGGCCTTTGTGCCCCCGAACGCCCATCAGGCGCGTTCGTTATCGGGTCACATTCTTAAAATGGGTCTGGAACCGGGCTTTTCAAGACTATTTATGTGAGATTTTTTTGCACTTTGCTGGTTGTCGCATAGACTCTGGGACAACAGCACAAAGGGTTAAATTGCGATGACTGCCACAGTGCGGGATTATCGAGCTATCCATTTCGGATAAGGCTCGCTATAACCCTGAGTTGCAGGTCTATGCAGTAACATTAACGATGACTGAGTGATGATGAAAAATGTTCTGATAAAGCTGACGACGTTCAGCGGGGTAGTTTTACTTTGCGGGTGTTCGAGCGTGATGTCTCACACCGGCGGTAAAGAAGGAACATATCCGGGGACGCGCGCCAGCGCGGCGATGATCTCCGATGACGATACCAACTGGGGCACCAAATCCCTGGTTATCCTGGATATGCCGTTTACGGCAGTAGCGGATACGCTTCTGCTGCCGTGGGATGTATTCCGTAAGGATGACTCCGTGCGTTCACGGGTAGAGAAAAGCGAGCAGGAAAACCTGGCGACCAACGCCGTCATTCCGCCCGCCGAGATGCCTCCGCGCTAGTTCTGTGCGGTTTCCGTTATCCAAAGCTGACGGAAACCGCCCGTCTCTTCCATCCATGCAATAACGCGCCCGTTCGGGGAAAACACGACGGCATCCGCAGAAGGTGGATTGCCGTGATCGGACGTCAAAAACGTCACCTCTCCGGTCTGTGCGTCGCAGCACGCAATCCGATTTTCGAGCACAAATCCCAGCATCTTCCCGGACGGGTGCCAGTTGAACGCAGACTGGATATCGCGCTCAGCGTGGGTGAGCTGGCGCGGCTCGCCGCCCTCAGGCGAGATCAGCCACAGCTGCACAACGCCGTTATCATCACGCAACAGAAACGCGATTTGTGTCGCCTGCGGGTTACTGCGCACCCAGTGGCGCGGCACGTTCACCAGACCCGGATAGCGGTTGTGGTGCGTGAAGGTTAACCGACGCTGCATCACGCCCGCTGGCGGCGCAGGCAGCATTTCTGGCGTTCCCTGCAGCGGCGCATCGCCCGCACGTTTCCAGCCCTGTTCATCTACTGGCAGGTTAACAATGAACAGTTCAGGCACTTTTTCGCCCTGTGCTGAGAGGGTATCGCCGATAAACGCCAGCCTGTCGTTGCCCACCCAGCCCTCTTCGTAGGCACGATTGATTTCGTCGCTGCCCGGTTGTGGGTTAGGCGTCGTGCGGCTGACCAGCACGCTCCAGAAGGTTCCCGGATATTCACGCGGATGGTTCCCCTGTGGATTCACCGGGCCGAAAGGCGCCGCCACGCCAACGTTGCGTAAATCGAGCTTCGGATCGCGCATATGCAAGACATGGTCGTTATAGGTAAAGCTGACCAACTGCCCGTTCGGGCTGAAGACATGTACGTGGCTGCCACCGCGCAGCGCGCCTGGAGTATAGGGCGCGGTGATATCCATCGCATCCAGATTGCTTACCTGACCGTGATGCGCAATCACCCCCTGGCGATGATGAAAATCGTAGCGCCAGTCCGCATCCGGGTGTTTCGGACCGTGGATAAAGACGTATTTATCCTGTGCCGGATGAACGGTCACCACGCCAACGTGCGCGCCGTCCGTCGCGCGATAAATCACCTCGACCTCGCCCGTGCCTACGTTAACTCGTTCGATGGTTTCACCGGTGAACGACGCCCCTGACGGACGCACGTCATAGACCAGCCACTGGCTGTCCGGCGTCCAGGTATTGATATTAGTAAGCTGGTGGTTGCGGGAAGCGAAGGTGATTTGTTTCATGAGGATACCCTGATGCGCAGTTATCGCATCAGGGTAAAACATCCGTGTGGATTAGCCTACTCGTTTCACATCACCTACCAGCAGTATGTAAGAAAGCGCGCCAATCAACGCCACGGCGGAGATGTAAACCAGCGCCGGGCCAAAACCGTAATCCTGGGCCAGATAACCGATGACCAGCGGCACGGTAATTCCACCCAGCCCGCCAACGAAGTTGAACACACCGCCGGTCAGACCGATCAGCCGCATCGGTGACAGGGACGACACCAGCGACCAGGTAATCGATGCGAAACCATTACCAAAGAACGCCACTGCCATCAGGGTCATTATCCACACCGGATCGTTGGTATAGTTGGCACCCATGATGCAGGTGGAGATCAGCAATCCGCAGATAATCGGTGTTTTACGCGCTACCCCCAATGAGAACCCTTTTTTTACCAACTTATCCGCCAGCCAGCCCGAGAGCAGGACACCGAAGAACGCGGCTAGGAACGGTACGGTGGTCATAAAGCCCGCCTTCAGCGCGGTGATCCCCTTCTCCTGCGTAAGGTAGTTTGGGAACCACGTCAGGAAGAACCACAGCGTGGACGTCACCGCAAATTGCCCCAGGTAAACCCCCACCAGCTTACGGTGGAAGACCAGCTTCCAGTCGGCTTTGGTCAGCGGCTGGCGCGCCTCTTTTTTCACGGGCGCATCACCATCCACCAAGCCGCCGCCGTCGCGGATATAGTCCAGCTCTGCTTTGCTGATGCTTTTGGTCAGGCGCGGCGGCTGATAGACCTTAATCCAGATAAACGACCAGATGATGCCGATCCCACCGGTAACAATAAACACCCAGTGCCAACTCAGCAGTTCCTGGATCCAGATTAACAATGGCGTCAGGAATGCCAGACCAACAAACTGCCCGGAGGTGTAAAAGCCCACCGCGGAGGCACGTTCGTGTTCCGGGAACCAGCTGGTCACCATGCGGTTATTGGTCGGGAACGCGGGTGCTTCAAATATCCCGGTGATGGCACGCAAACCGATCAGCGACATTAGTCCGGTCGCGAAGCCCTGGAACAAGGTCGCCACGGACCAGCCAAAAATAGCGATAAAATAAGTCAGACGTGAACCCACGCGGTCAAGGAACCAGCCGCCCGGGATCTGGCAAAGCGTATAGAGCCAGGCAAACGCCGAGAAGACATAACCCATTTCCGCTTTAGTGATACCAAACTCTTCCTGAATATGGGCCGATGCCACGGCAAGGTTGGCGCGGTCAACATAACAAATGACCACGGTAATAAAGATCATCAACAGCGTCAGGTAACGGCGACGCCCGGTTTTTGCAGCAGTAACTGGAATATCCATCGCAATCTGTCTCCAGATTTTGGGCATAGCGAAGCCGCTCACCATGCCCTGTAGTTTCAGAGGGTGTAATTATTTTTTTATTTAAAAACGTAGCCAGAATGCGCTAAATAATTCGTGCTGGGGGGAAGGCGGCAAGTTTTCGCATCCCCGGGAGCATACAAAAGTATGTGACCGGGGTAAGAAAGCGCAGCCAACGCCTCACCAGCGCGAAGTATGACGCGCATTTACCACTCGGCGACTGAACCGTCTTCATGCCGCCATAACGGGTTACGCCAGTCCGGCGCATGTTTACTCAGCTCAATAACTTTGGCTTCGTCAATTTCAACGCCCAGACCCGGTTTCGTTAACGGTTTAAAGAATCCGCCTTCCATGCTGAAGTCTTCTTTGTTTTTCACAAAATCGAGCAGCTCCGCGCCTTTGTTATAGTGAATCCCCATGCTTTGTTCCTGGAACACGGCATTGCGGGAGACAAAATCGACATGCAGGCAGGCCGCCAGCGCGATTGGTCCGAGCGGACAGTGCGGAGCCAGCGCCACGTCGTAGGCTTCTGCCATGCCGGCAATTTTGTAGCATTCGGTGATACCGCCCGCGTGGGAGAGATCCGGCTGCAGGATCGCAATGCCGCCCGCTTCGAGCACCCGTTTAAATTCAAAGCGTGAGAACATCCGTTCGCCCGCCGCGATAGGAATGTGCGTCTGTTCAGCCAGCTTCGGATAGTATTCGGCCTGCTCGGCCAGCACCGGCTCTTCGATAAACAGCGGGCGATATGGTTCCAGTTCTTTAATGAGCACCTTCGCCATCGGCGCGCTGACACGCCCATGAAAATCCAGACCGAACTCAATCTCGTTGCCGAAGGCTTCACGGATTTGCGCCACGGTATTTACCGCCCGGTCTACCGCGCGCGAGTTGTCGATGACGCCCATCTCTTCGCAGCCGTTGAGCTTGAAGGTGTCAAAACCGATGTTGCGCAGCTGTGTAATGCCGTCGATCACTTCCGAAGGGCGGTCGCCTCCGACCCAGCTATAGGCTTTGATTTTGTCGCGCACCAGGCCACCCATCAGTTGCCAGACCGGGGCGTTCAGCACTTTACCTTTGATATCCCATAGAGCCTGGTCGATACCGGCGATAGCGCTCATGAGAATCGGACCACCGCGGTAGAAACCCGCGCGATACATCACCTGCCAGAGGTCGTTAATGCGTGCCGGATCCTGCCCAATCAGATATTCCCCCAGCTCATGCACTGCAGCTTCAACGGTGCGGGCTCGCCCTTCAATCACCGGCTCGCCCCAGCCCACAACACCTTCGTCGGTTTCGATTTTCAAGAACATCCAGCGCGGGGGTAAACGGTACGTGGTGAGTTTGGTTATTTTCATTTCACTGCCTCTCGATACGCTTTCACAAATGCTGCCGCCTGCTGTGCGGTACGTTCAACGGGCTGTCCGGCGCGATAAAGATCGCTGCCCAGCCCCGCGCCCACACAGCCAGCGCTTATCCACTGGCCCAGGTTTTCTGGCGTAACGCCACCCACGGCAAAGACCGGCACGCTGGCGGGCAATACCGCCTTCAGCGCTTTGATGTAATCCGGACCAAAAGCCGAGGACGGGAAAATTTTCAGCGATTGCGCGCCCGCGTCGAGGGCAGTAAACGCTTCTGTGGCCGTCGCGCATCCCGAACAAACGGTCATGCCGTAACCCACTGCACGGCGGATCACCTCAGGATGGATGTTCGGGGTGACGATGAGCTTGCAGCCCATCTTTGCCAGCTGGTCCACCTGCTCCGGTTGTAAGACGGTCCCCGCGCCAATCAGCGCTTTATCACCAAACGCATCCACCACGGCCGGAATGCTCTTTTCCCATTGTGGGGAGTTGAGCGGAATCTCCACCGCGTCGAACCCGGCGTCTATAACTGCGCCGACGTGCGCTAACGCCTCATCGGGCGTGATACCGCGCAAAATCGCGATAAGGGGAAGGTCAGTTTGCCACTGCATGAGCGATGCTCCTTATTCCTGCCTGAAATGCCGTGTCGCCGGGTACCGTTGAAACGGTAAGCCCAACAGCGCGGAACGCCTGTTCGTAGCGTGACGTTAGCGATGCGCCTGCGACAATCGTGATGGCCTGCTCGTGCGCGATGAAGTCACGCATGCTGGCGACCTCAGCGCCAATCAGCAGGCCCGAGAGAAATTCACTGACCTGCTCGCGCGGGAGATCGCCCAGCACGTGCGAGGCGCGAACCTCAAAAAGTTGCGGCAAAACGACAGGACAGGCGTTCCCACGCGCCAGACCAGCAGCAAACGCCTCTGGCGAGGATTTTTGCTCCGGCAAACCAGCCCCCACCAGCGAATGGTTGAGCAGCAAATGATGCAGCTCGCCGGTCATCACGGTGCGAAAGTCGTGGATTTGCTCAGCATCCGCCTGGACCCACTTGCAGTGCGTTCCGGGCATAACGTAGACAGAAGAAGGAGATAGCGTGCGCGCGCCAAGGAGCTGCGTCTCTTCGCCGCGCATCACGTTGTGGTTATCGTCGCGAGAAACGCACAAACCGGGGATAATCCAGATATTGTCGCCTACGGACGTTAAACGATCGCCAATAGCAGAGAAATGGGCGGGAACAGGCAAATAAGGCGCGGTTTTCCAGCCTACGTTACTGCCTACCATACCCGCCATGACTACCGGCGTGGCGCTATCGCGCCAGTTTTGCGTCACTTCTGCTAACACCGCCTCAGGGGATTTACCGTTCAGGCGCGTTACGCCTGCTTCTGATTGCCTGCTCTCCAGGCACTGCTCGTCCTGGTACAGCCAGGCGCGCAGATTGGTCGAACCCCAGTCAATTGCGATGTAGCGAGATGTCATGTGATTTCCTTCAACCTTCGTGTCGAGCTGGCAATCATGGTAAGTGCCGCCTGCTCTGCCGCATCGCCATCCTGATGCCGTATCGCATCAAACAGCGCTTTATGTTCCTGGAGCGTTTTTGGCATGTTGGCCTCATCGCCCATCCAGGTACGTTCAAATACTGCTCGCTGTAGCGAGCTGATCGCCACGCTAAGCTGCTGTAATACCGGGTTATGTACCGACTGCAACACCGCTTCGTGATAGCGAATATCAGCCTCATTGAACGCTTCCCGGTTCTGGTTATTGGCAATCATGTCGTTTAAAGCCGACTCGATTTGTGCCAGGTCGCCGGACGTTGCCCGTTCCGCTGCCCAACGTGCGATTGCCGGTTCCACCAGATTTCGGACTTCACTCATCGCGCCGATAAGCCGCGGGTCGTAATCGTTTTCCAGTACCCACTGCAATACGTCGGTATCGAGGTAGTTCCACTGGTTGCGCGGGGCAACAAACGCGCCGCGATACCGTTTCATTTCAATCAGACGCTTCGCCATCAGCGAGCGGAACACTTCCCGGATGATGTTGCGCGAAGTTTCAAATTCCTCACACAGTTCAGCCTCTGCTGGCAGTGGCGAACCAGGAACGTATTTCCCGCCGACAATCTGGGTGCCCAGCGTAATGACGATGCGATCGGTTTTATTGAGAGTCATGGAGAGTCCTTGTGCTCTTTGTGTACATGACTACTTTACCGCGACCGCCGAATTTCACCTCACTTTTGCAGTACAAACGTGAGGGAGTTCGTCTTTGCCATGGCTGTAATGTAGTACAATCACTCAATGTTGTACTACAATCAAGATCACAAAAAGAACAATTCAATAAATTCAGCGCAAAAAAAAGCCCCGGTTGATAACCGAGGCCGATGAATGCAAACAGGCGTTACTGCAGCACAAACTTCTCGATGGCGTACGCCACACCGTCTTCCAGATTGGATTTGGTGACGAAGTTAGCCACGTCTTTCACCGACGGGATTGCGTTATCCATCGCGACGCCCATCCCCGCAAATTCAATCATCGCGATGTCGTTTTCCTGGTCGCCCAGCGCCATGATTTCCTCAGGTTTAATACCCAGCGCGTCAGCCAGTGATTTTACACCCGTGCCTTTATTGACGCGTTTATCAAGAATTTCGAGGAAGTACGGCGCGCTTTTCAACACGGTGTACTTCTCTTTGACCTCTGCCGGAATACGCGCGATGGCTTTATCCAGGATCTCCGGCTCATCGATCATCATCACTTTCAGGAACTGCGTCGCCGGGTCCATTTTCTCGGCTTCACAGAAGACCAGCGGAATGGTCGCAACGTAAGATTCATGTACCGTGTAGTAGCTGATATCGCGGTTGGCGGTGTAGAGCGTATTGCGATCGAGCGCGTGGAAGTGAGAGCCCACTTCACGGGAAAGTTTTTCCAGGAACAGATAGTCGTCGTAGCTCAGTGCCGTTTGCGCAACCGTGCTGCCATCTGCGGCTTTCTGCACCAGCGCGCCGTTATAGGTGATGCAGTAATCGCCCGGCTGGTTCATGTGCAGCTCTTTCAGGTAACTATGCACGCCCGCATACGGACGCCCGGTGGTCAGTACCACATTCACGCCCTTCGCGCGTGCGGCAGCGATCGCGTTTTTAACGGCAGGAGAGATAGTGTGGTCTGGCAGCAGCAGCGTGCCGTCCATGTCGATTGCAATGAGTTTGATAGCCATGAGTTCCCCGGGATAAATGAGTGCTGTCTCATGCTAACGCGATTAAGCACACAAAAATAGAGCTACATTGCGCAACAGAAGTGCCCCTTTTACCCGCATCCCGGGGAATAATGCCTTACTCGCGGGTCAGGACAATTTTGCCAAACGCACCGCGATCCAGGTGTTTAAGCGCCTGTTCGAGTTCATCAAAGCGGTAGCGATGCTCGATCACAGGTTTCAGTCCCGTCACATCCACAGCGCGGACGAAATCTTCCAGCGCCCGGCGGTGCCCGACGCCAATCCCCTGAATGACCGGAGATTTCAGCAACAGTTCGCCAGCGGACAGCGAAATCTCACTTCCGGCCAGCACGCCAATAACAGAAATACGCCCGTGAACGGCAACGGCACGCAGGGAATGCTTCAGGTTCTCTCCCCCCACGGTTTCGATAATATGGTCGATGCCGCGATCCTCCGTGAGCGCCAGGGTATTTTCAGCCCAGTCGCCTTTCAGCCGGTTGATGCCCTGGCTGGCGCCCAGTTTTTTGGCCAGCGCCAGTTTTTCATCGCTCCCCGAGGTGACAAACACCTCTGCGCCGTGCGCTTTTGCGATCTGCAGGGCGAATATCGCCACGCCGCCCGTCCCCTGCACCAGTACCGATTGCCCGGCACGTAACTGACCGCGCTCCACCAGCGCGAACCAGGCGGTAAGCCCTGCGCAGGGCAGCGTGCTGGCTTCTGCATCGTCCAGAGTGTCCGGGGCGGCCACCAGCGCGTCTTCCTTCACAATCACATACTCGGCCAGCATTCCCTGGAAATAGCCGCCGGAGGTTTTATAGGGCAAATTGCGCGCGTCCGCCTGCGGCCTGCCGTCGATCCACTCCGGGAAGAAAGTGGAAATGACACGAGCGCCGGGTTTGAAACGTGTTACGCCTTCGCCCGTGCTGTCCACCACGCCCGCCATGTCAGACGCAGGGGTAAACGGGAAGGCAAGCGGAATCGGCATCGTGCCTTCAATAACCATTTTATCGCGATAGTTAAGTGCAACGGCATTTACTCGTACGCGCACTTCACCCGGGCCAGGCGTTTGAACAGGTTCCTGAATGAGTCTGAGGTTCTCGCGCCCGAGGGCATTCATGGACCAGCGTTGCATTGTCTCTGTCATAATTTACTCCTGCCATCAATTAAGCTTCAGTTCTGACAGTCTACCGTTGACTTAATCTCTCCAGTGGCGATAAGTTTTCTCTTTATTGACGCCATAAAAGATACAATTCATGAGCGATACGCTGAAGGATATCCCTGTTTTTGTCGCCGCCGTGGAGGCGGGAAGTTTTGCTCAGGCCGCCATGCGTCTGCATTTGTCACGCTCGGCGGTAGGAAAAAGCATCGCTCGCCTTGAACAGCGTCTTGGCGTTCGTCTGTTTCAGCGCACCACCCGTAGCCTGAAGCTGACCGATAACGGCGCTCTTTTTTATGAACGCTGCCTGCGCGCGCTGGAGGAGATTCGGGGCGCAGAATCGTTGCTTGAGTCCGGGAAACAGCAGATCCGTGGCCGCCTGCGCGTCGCCATGCCGGTTCTGTTTGGCCGCCAGTGCGTTGCCCCTTTGCTGATAGAACTGGCGCAGGAGCACCCCGGTCTTGAACTGGAAATGTCGTTCAGCGACCGCGTGGTGGCTCTCGTGGAGGAAGGATTCGATATGGCGGTACGTAACGGCACGCTGCAGGACAGTAGCATGCTGGTCGCCAGAAGGCTGGGGGAGCACCGGATGGTGCTGTGCGCCGCGCCGGATTACCTGCTGGAGAGGGGCCAGCCACAAAGCGTTGCGGATTTAGCACACCATGCAGCCATTAACTATCTGCGTGCAGGCAGAGTTTTGCCCTGGGAGCTGATGGATAACGAAGGGACGTCGCACACCTTTACTCCCCGCTCCTCACTCAACATGGACGACTTGCAGGCTATCTGCGATGCGGCGCTGGCCGGATACGGCATTGCGTGGCTGCCCTGCTGGATGGCCAGCAGAGAAATTCATCAGGGAAAACTCATCCCGCTGTTAAAGCAGGCACCGGAAGTGCGCTTCGACGTTCATGCAGTCTGGCAAAAGACGCCACATCTGCCACTGAGAGTCAGAATTGCCGTCGATATGCTCGCCAGCCGTTTACCGTCAGTGCTGTCGCTGGATTTGTCTGCGCCCATAAAAAAGCCGCGCTAAATGCGCGGCCTCAGTAAAGCAATCTCACTACGATTAAATATCGATATTCGCCGCTTTCAGCGCGTTCTCTTCGATGAAGGCACGGCGTGGTTCAACCGCATCGCCCATCAACGTCGTGAACAGCTGGTCGGCTGCAATCGCATCTTTCACGGTGACGCGCAGCATACGACGGCTTTCTGGATCCATGGTGGTTTCCCACAGCTGATCCGGGTTCATTTCACCCAGACCTTTATAACGCTGGATAGAAAGACCGCGACGGGACTCTTTCACCAGCCAGTCCAGCGCCTGCTCGAAGCTGGCAACCGGCTGACGACGTTCGCCACGTTCGATAAACGCATCGTCTTCGATCAGACCGCGTAGCTTCTCGCCGAGGGTGCAGATACGACGGTATTCCGGACCGGTCACGAATTCGTGCTCGAGCGGGTAGTCGGTGTCGACGCCGTGGGTGCGCACGCGAACAATCGGCTCGAACTGCTGGGCCGCGTTCTGCTGAACGTCAAATTTCCACTGGCTACCGTGTTGCTCTTTCTCGTTCAGCTCGCTCACCAGGGTGTTCACCCAGCGGGTAACTGCCTGTTCGTCGCTCAGTTCGGCTTCGGTCAGGGTTGGCTGATAGATCAGCTCCTTCAGCAGCGCTTTCGGATAACGACGCTCCATACGACCAATCATTTTCTGAGTGGCGTTGAACTCAGAAACCAGACGCTCCAGCGGCTCGCCGGCCAGTGCAGGTGCATGAGAGTTCGCGTGCAGGGTTGCACCGTCAAGCGCGATCGCGATTTGGTACTGATCCATCGCATCATCATCTTTAATGTACTGTTCCTGCTTGCCTTTCTTCACTTTGTACAGCGGTGGCTGTGCAATGTAGACGTGGCCACGTTCAACGATTTCCGGCATCTGACGATAGAAGAAGGTCAACAGCAGCGTACGGATGTGCGAGCCGTCGACGTCCGCATCGGTCATGATGATGATGCTGTGATAACGCAGTTTGTCCGGGTTGTACTCGTCACGCCCAATGCCGCAGCCCAGCGCGGTGATAAGCGTCGCTACTTCCTGAGAAGAGAGCATTTTGTCGAAGCGCGCCTTCTCAACGTTGAGGATTTTACCCTTCAACGGCAGGATTGCCTGGTTCTTACGGTTACGGCCCTGCTTCGCAGAACCGCCCGCGGAGTCCCCTTCCACAAGGTACAGTTCAGAGAGCGCCGGGTCGCGTTCCTGGCAGTCAGCCAGCTTGCCTGGCAGACCCGCTAAGTCCAGAGCGCCTTTACGACGGGTCATTTCACGGGCTTTACGCGCAGCTTCACGAGCACGTGCCGCGTCAATAATTTTGCCGACAACGATTTTCGCGTCAGACGGGTTTTCCAGCAGGTATTCGCTCAGCAGTTCGTTCATCTGCTGTTCAACCGCCGATTTCACCTCAGAAGAGACCAGCTTATCTTTGGTCTGTGATGAGAACTTCGGATCCGGCACCTTCACGGAGACAACGGCAATCAAACCTTCACGGGCATCGTCGCCGGTGGCGCTGACTTTCGCTTTTTTGCTGTAGCCTTCTTTGTCCATGTAGGCGTTCAGGGTACGGGTCATCGCCGCGCGGAAGCCCGCCAGGTGCGTACCGCCGTCACGCTGTGGAATGTTGTTGGTGAAGCAGTAGATGTTTTCCTGGAAACCATCGTTCCACTGCAACGCCACTTCAACGCCGATACCGTCTTTTTCTGTGGAGAAGTAGAAGATATTCGGGTGAATTGGCGTTTTATTCTTGTTCAGATACTCAACGAACGCCTTGATCCCGCCTTCGTAGTGGAAGTGGTCTTCTTTGTTGTCACGCTTGTCGCGCAGACGAATCGACACACCGGAGTTCAGGAACGACAGTTCACGCAGGCGTTTCGCCAGGATGTCATACTCGAATTCGGTGACGTTGGTGAAGGTTTCGAGGCTCGGCCAGAAACGCACCATGGTACCGGTTTTGTCCGTGTCGCCAGTGACGGCCAGCGGTGCCTGCGGCACGCCGTGCGTATAAAGCTGACGGTGAATTTTGCCTTCACGCTGGATAACCAGCTCCAGCTTCTGCGACAGGGCGTTAACCACGGAGACGCCTACGCCGTGCAGGCCGCCGGAAACTTTATAGGAGTTATCGTCAAACTTACCGCCTGCGTGCAGAACGGTCATGATCACTTCCGCAGCAGAGACGCCCTCTTCCGGGTGAATACCGGTTGGGATGCCACGGCCATCATCAGTGACGGAGACGGAGTTATCCGCATGGATGGTGACCACGATGTCTTTACAGTGACCCGCGAGCGCTTCGTCGATAGCGTTATCTACCACCTCGAATACCATGTGGTGCAGACCGGTGCCGTCATCCGTGTCGCCGATATACATACCCGGGCGCTTACGCACCGCATCCAGCCCTTTCAGGACTTTGATACTGGAGGAGTCATAAGAATTCGACATCAACGTTTCTCGCTCATTTCAACTTGGGTTAATCCGTTATTTTACCCTTTTCCACGGTAAACATCTTCGAATTTTCGTCCGACATGTCCATAACGTGTTCAGCGCTAATCGCGCTGACGAAAACCTGCGACTGCGTGGCTTTTAAGCGGCTGGCAAGCAGCCCGCGCCGCGCGTCGTCAAGTTCCGAGGCAAAATCATCTATCAGGTACAGGCAGCGTCGCCCGCTCTCGCGAGTGAGGAACTCTCCCTGCGCCAGGCGCAGTGCGCACATCAGGAGCTTGAGTTGCCCGCGCGACAATGTGTCTTCCACCGGCGCACCGTCGGCACGAATGCGGAAATCCGCCTTGTGCGGGCCGTGCGCGGTGTAGGTCAGCATGCGGTCGCGCTCGAAGTTTCTCTCTAACACCTCGGCATAATCCGTCTCTTTCTCCCAGCCGCGCTGGAAGGAGAAGGTGAGAGAGAACTCGGGTAAAAACTGTTTGCAGGTGTCGGCCATGTCTTCGGCGATACCTGCGCTGTATTCGGCACGCCAGCGGCTGATCTGTTCCGCGAGAGGGATAAGCTCCAAATCCCACGGGCGCAGCTGGGCGTAACGGGTGACCTGGCGCAACGCGGCGTTACGCTGCTTGAGCAGGCGCTTCAGGTTGCTCCAGGCGTTAAAGAAACCGGCTTCGTTGTGAAAGCATCCCCAGTCGAGGAATGCTCTTCTGTATTTGGGGCCGCCGTTGAGTAAAGTAAACCCCTCGGGCGTAATCAGCTGCATCGGCATGAGCAGCGCCAGCTCCGCCACCTTGTGGCCGTCGGTGCCGTCGATGCGTACCTTGCTGTCGCCCTGCTTGTCTTTGGTCAGGCCAATGGCGGTTTCTCGCTCCGCCCCCTGCAAACGCCCATGCAGAACAAAAGATTCCTGCTCGTGGCGAATGACGCGGCCAATCTGCAAACTGCGAAACGCCCGACCATGGCCGAGCGTATAGATGGCTTCCAGCACGCTGGTTTTGCCACTGCCGTTTGCGCCAACCAGGAAGTTAAAGCCAGGGGAGAGAGCGAGATCCGCGCTTTCGATGTTGCGAAAGTCGCGGATCAACAGACGGGTGAGCGACATTACAGTCTCATTGGCATGACAACATAAGCCGCGCTTTGGCTGGCAGCATCTTCAATCTGTACGCTCGATACGGAGTCGGTCAGCAGAATGCGCACGTTCTCGCATTTCAGCGCGTTCAACACGTCCAGCACATAGCTGACGTTGAAGCCGATTTCCATCTCGGTTCCGGCGTAGGTGACGTCCAGAATCTCTTCTGCCTCTTCCTGCTCCGGGTTATTGGCGGTGATTTTGATCTGGTTTTCACTCACGTACAGACGCACGCCGCGGAATTTCTCGTTAGAGAGAATGGCGGCACGGGCAAACGCCTGCTTGAGGCTATCGCAGCCCGCTTCCAGCGTCTTGTCCGGGTTCTTCGGCAATACGCGGCGATAATCCGGGAAACGGCCGTCAACCAGCTTCGAAGTGAAGACAAAATCGCCCACATGCGCGCGGATGTTGTTGCTGCCGATCTGCACGCGCAGCGGCGTGTCGCCACCGTCGAGCATACGCATCAGCTCAATCACCCCTTTACGCGGCACGATCACCGAATGGTTTGGCAACGAGTCGCCAATCGGCATAGAACAGACCGCCAGACGGTGGCCATCGGTCGCTACGGTACGCAGCTCTTCGCCTTCGGTTTCAAACAGCATGCCGTTTAAGTAGTAACGAACGTCCTGATGCGCCATGGAGAACTGCGTGGCTTCAATCAAACGCTTCATCGTCGCCTGCGGCAGGGTGAATTCAACTTCACTCTGCCAGTCGTCCAGATTCGGGAAGTCTGCAGCAGGCAGCGTGGAGAGCGAAAAACGGCTGCGGCCAGAGCGCACCAGCATACGGTCGCCTTCCAGCTGCACGGCAATTTCAGCGCCTTCCGGCAGCCCACGGCAGATATCAAAGAATTTACGTGCCGGAACCGTGGTCGCGCCCGCGTCGTGCGGCTGCGTCAGCGTAACGCGCGCGATCATTTCCATTTCCAGATCTGTACCGGTCAGCGACAGCGTACCGTCCGCGACCTGAAGCAGCAGGTTTCCGAGAATAGGCAGCGTTGGGCGGCCACCTAATGGGCCACTCACCTGTTGCAGCGGTTTTAATAAATGTTCACGTTCAACGGTAAATTTCATAGCGTCACGATGATAGTGTTCTGATTAAATTGGAGAAATCTTCTTTTATGTCGTGGCTTTCTTCGCGTAACTGCTCAATCTTGCGGCACGCATGCAGCACGGTCGTATGGTCACGGCCACCAAACGCATCGCCGATTTCCGGCAGACTGTGGTTGGTTAACTCCTTTGCCAGCGCCATCGCCATCTGACGCGGACGCGCCACCGAGCGGGAACGACGTTTAGACAGTAAATCTGCCACTTTGATCTTGTAGTACTCGGCCACCGTCTTTTGAATATTGTCGATAGTGACCAGTTTTTCCTGCAATGCCAGCAGATCACGCAGCGCTTCTCGCACAAAATCGATGGTGATCGCACGACCGGTAAAGTTGGCATTGGCAATCACGCGGTTCAGTGCTCCTTCCAGCTCACGCACATTGGAACGAAGACGCTTGGCAATAAAGAACGCCACTTCACCCGGCAGGCGAATGTCGTTCTCATCGGCTTTTTTCATCAGGATCGCGACGCGGGTTTCCAGCTCCGGCGGCTCGATCGCCACGGTCAGGCCCCAGCCGAAGCGGGATTTCAGACGATCTTCAACGCCGTTGATCTCTTTAGGATAACGATCCGAGGTCAGAATGATCTGCTGATTACCTTCCAGCAGGGCGTTGAAGGTGTGGAAAAATTCTTCCTGCGATCGTTCTTTATTGGCAAAGAACTGGATGTCATCGATCAGCAGCGCATCAACGGAACGGTAGTAGCGTTTAAACTCTTCGATCGCATTGTTTTGCAGGGCTTTTACCATGTCCTGAACGAAGCGCTCGGAGTGCATATACACCACTTTCGCATTCGGCTTGCGGGCCATAATGCCGTTACCCACCGCGTGCAGCAGGTGCGTTTTACCCAGACCCGTGCCGCCATACAGGAACAGCGGGTTGTAGGCGCCTCCGGGGTTATCAGCAACCTGACGAGCCGCCGCGCGCGCCAGCTGGTTCGACTTACCTTCAACGAAGTTATCGAACGTGTGCTTCACGTTAACGTTGGAACGGTAGGTTGGCTCTGCCGGTGCAGGCACGTTATCCCAGCCCTGACGAGCAGGTGCAACGCGAGGGGCTGGCGCAGGAGCGGCCTGAGCTGGCGCTGCGACATTCACGGTTTCACGAACGGTTTGGGTGACGGGCCTGGTGCCCACTTCAAAACGCAGCTGCGGGACATCTGACCCGCAGAAATCGTTCAGCAGGCCGTTGATGTTATTAAGGTACTTGTCTCTTACCCAATCGAGCACAAAACGGTTTGGCGCATACAAAGCCAGCGTGTTATCGCTCAGCTCCGCCTGCAACGGGCGGATCCACATACTGAATTCTGTGGCTGGTAACTCATCCTGCAATCGGGCAAGACACTGCTGCCAAAGCGAAAGTGACACGGCGGACTCCACTCGAACAATAAAAGAAAACTATTGAATATTCATGATTGTTGGCGCACATCGACATGACCCTGTGCAAAGGGTGACGTGCGAATTGCTATCTGCAATTTAATCCTGACCAGGATCCTGGGATCCCGATCGGGACCGCGGATCATAGCCTAAACTGAGCCAGAGATCTTCTGTTTCTCACAGATTCTTCCCGATTTATCCACAGGAAGATCCGAAACCGGGTAAGTGTAAACGATCCTGGCGCGAGTGCCTCGCGATTTAGCCCGCATATTGGAAAATTTAATGAGCAACGACAATTTATTGCTTAAATGATCTAACGAAGATCCGGGACGATCCTTGCGCTTTGTTGCCGAGCCCGTATAATCCTCGACCCGGCGCGTGATGCTCATCTTCCTGCGTCGTCCGTTGCTCATTTTCCACGCGAAATCGTGCGGAAATACGCGGGAAATAAGGAAAGAGAATTGACTCCGGAGTGTACAATTATTACAATCCGGCCTCTTTAATCACCCACGCTGAGGCGTTAGTCGTTCGAAACTCGTTCGGGTATACGCAAAAGTCAGTGAATTTATTCAAGTTTAGGTAGAAATCGCCATGAAACGCACTTTTCAACCGTCTGTACTGAAGCGCAACCGTTCTCACGGCTTCCGTGCTCGTATGGCTACTAAAAATGGTCGTCAGGTTCTGGCACGTCGTCGTGCTAAAGGCCGCGCTCGTCTGACCGTTTCCAAGTAATAAAGCTAACCCCTGAGTGGTTAAGCTCGCATTTCCCAGGGAGTTACGTTTGTTAACTCCCACTCATTTCACTTTCGTCTTCCAGCAGCCACAACGGGCTGGCACGCCGCAAATCACCATCCTCGGCCGCCAAAATTCGCTGGGGCATCCCCGCATCGGTCTCACAGTCGCCAAGAAAAACGTTAAGCGCGCGCATGAACGCAATCGGATTAAACGTCTGACGCGTGAAAGCTTCCGTTTACGTCAGCACGAACTGCCTTCTATGGATTTCGTGGTGGTGGCTAAAAAGGGGGTTGCCGACCTCGATAACCGTGCTCTCTCGGAAGCGTTGGAAAAATTATGGCGCCGCCACTGTCGCCTGGCTCACGGGTCCTGATAGCCCTCATTCGGGTCTATCAACGCCTGATTAGTCCGCTACTCGGGCCGCACTGCCGTTTCACACCAACATGCTCAAGCTACGGAATTGAGGCATTGCGCAGGTTTGGAGTGATAAAAGGCAGTTGGTTGACGGTGAAACGCGTATTAAAATGCCACCCTTTACACCCCGGTGGAGACGACCCCGTCCCCCCAGGACCTTTTGATACCAGAGAACACTAACGATGGATTCGCAACGCAATCTTCTTATCATCGCTTTGTTGTTCGTGTCTTTCATGATCTGGCAGGCATGGGAGCAGGATAAAAATCCTCACCCCCAGCAGCAGACCACGCAGACTACGACCACCGCAGCGGGTAGCGCCGCCGACCAGGGCGTACCGGCCAGTGGCCAGGGGAAACAGATTACGGTTAAGACCGATGTGCTTGAGCTGACTATCAACACCCGTGGTGGTGATGTTGAGCAGGCGCTGCTGTTGACCTACCCGAAAGAGCTGAAGTCTACCGAACCGTTCCAGTTACTGGAAACCACGCCAGAGTTTATCTACCAGGCGCAGAGCGGCCTGACCGGTCGTGATGGCCCGGATAACCCGGCTAACGGTGCGCGTCCACTGTATAACGTCGAGAGCGACACCTTTGCGCTGGCTGATGGCCAGAACGAACTCGTTATCCCGATGACCTATACCGACGCGGCAGGCAACACGTTCACCAAAACCTTCACCCTGAAACGCGGTGAATATGCGGTAAACGTGGGCTACAGCGTACAGAACACCGGTGCGAAACCGCTGGAACTGTCTACCTTCGGTCAGCTGAAGCAGTCCATCAATCTGCCGTCTCACCGTGACACCGGAAGCAGCAACTTCGCGCTGCACACCTTCCGTGGCGCGGCATACTCCACGCCTGATGCGAAGTATGAGAAATACAAGTTCGACACCATTGCCGATAACGAAAACCTGAACGTCAGTGCTAAAGGCGGTTGGGTGGCAATGCTGCAGCAGTATTTCGCGACTGCATGGGTGCCAAATAACGACGGTACCAATAACTTCTACACCGCGAACCTGGGCAACGGTATTGCAGCCATCGGCTACAAATCTCAGCCAGTTCTGGTTCAGCCGGGTCAAACCGGTAAGCTGGCAAGCACCCTGTGGGTCGGCCCGGAAATTCAGGACAAAATGGCTGCTGTTGCGCCGCACCTGGATCTGACCGTCGATTATGGTTGGTTGTGGTTCATCTCTCAGCCGCTGTTTAAGCTGCTGAAGTTCATCCACAGCTTCCTGGGTAACTGGGGCTTCTCCATCATCGTTATCACCTTTATCGTTCGTGGCATCATGTACCCGCTGACCAAAGCGCAGTACACCTCCATGGCGAAGATGCGCATGCTGCAGCCGAAGATTCAGGCAATGCGTGAGCGTCTGGGCGATGACAAACAGCGTCAGAGCCAGGAAATGATGGCCCTGTATAAAGCAGAGAAAGTGAACCCGCTGGGTGGTTGCTTCCCGCTGCTGATTCAGATGCCAATCTTCCTTGCGCTGTACTACATGCTGATGGGTTCCGTTGAGCTGCGCCATGCGCCGTTCGCCCTGTGGATCCATGACCTGTCTGCACAGGACCCGTACTACATCCTGCCGATCCTGATGGGCGTGACGATGTTCTTCATCCAGAAGATGTCGCCGACCACCGTGACCGACCCGATGCAGCAGAAGATCATGACCTTTATGCCGGTCATCTTCACCGTGTTCTTCCTGTGGTTCCCGTCAGGTCTGGTGCTGTACTATATCGTCAGCAACCTGGTGACCATCATCCAGCAGCAGCTGATTTACCGTGGTCTGGAAAAACGTGGCCTGCATAGCCGCGAAAAGAAAAAGTCCTGATCCGATAAGTTAACGCTAAAATAAGGGCGGTCGATTGACCGCCTTTTTTATTTGTATTGAACGAGAGCAACCATGAGCCATAACGACACTATCGTCGCCCAGGCAACCCCACCGGGACGCGGTGGTGTAGGTATTCTGCGCATCTCCGGCCTGAAGGCGCGCGAGGTGGCCGAAGCGGTGCTGGGTAAACTGCCAAAACCGCGCTACGCGGATTACCTGCCGTTTAAAGACAGCGACGGTACACCGCTGGACCAGGGCATTGCGCTGTGGTTCCCCGGCCCGAACTCCTTTACCGGCGAAGACGTGCTGGAGCTGCAGGGCCACGGCGGCCCGGTGATCCTCGACCTGCTGTTAAAACGTATTCTGACCCTGCCAGGCCTGCGTATTGCGAAGCCGGGCGAGTTCTCCGAGCGTGCTTTTCTGAACGATAAGCTTGACCTGGCCCAGGCCGAGGCGATTGCCGACCTGATCGACGCCAGTTCTGAACAGGCGGCCCGCTCCGCCCTGAACTCGCTGCAGGGGGCATTCTCTGCCCGCGTGAATCACCTGGTGGAAGCACTTACTCACCTTCGGATCTACGTGGAAGCAGCTATCGACTTCCCTGACGAGGAGATCGACTTCCTCTCTGACGGAAAAATCGAAGCCCAGCTCAACCAGGTGATGAGCGACCTCGACGCGGTGCGCGCCGAGGCGCGTCAGGGCAGCCTGCTGCGCGAAGGGATGAAGGTGGTCATTGCCGGGCGCCCGAACGCCGGGAAATCGAGCCTGCTGAATGCCCTGGCGGGCCGTGAAGCGGCCATTGTGACCGACATTGCTGGTACCACCCGCGACGTGCTGCGCGAGCATATCCACATCGACGGGATGCCGCTGCACATTATCGATACCGCCGGTCTGCGCGATGCCAGCGATGAAGTTGAGCGTATCGGTATTGAACGCGCCTGGCAGGAGATCGAGCAGGCTGACCGCGTGCTGTTTATGGTGGACGGCACCACCACCGACGCCGTTGACCCGGCTGAGATCTGGCCAGATTTTATCGCCCGCCTGCCGGCTAAGCTGCCGATCACCGTAGTGCGCAACAAAGCAGACGTGACCGGTGAAACGCTGGGTATCAGCGATGTGAATGGTCACTCGCTCATTCGCCTGTCGGCGCGCACCGGTGAGGGCGTGGACGACCTGCGTAACCATCTCAAGCAGAGCATGGGCTTTGACACCAGCATGGAGGGCGGCTTCCTTGCGCGCCGTCGTCATCTGCAGGCGCTGGAAGAGGCGGCCCGTCATCTCGACCAGGGCAAAGCACAGCTGATCGGCGCCTGGGCGGGTGAACTGCTGGCGGAAGAGCTGCGCCTGGCGCAGCAAAATCTGAGTGAGATCACCGGGGAGTTTACCTCGGACGATCTGCTGGGAAGGATTTTCTCGAGCTTCTGTATTGGCAAATAACATCCGCTAATCCATGGTGATTTCCTCCCAGGAAATCACCATTGTCCAAATGGCAACTCGCCTAATCCCTCTTCTCCCCCTATTCTGCTTGCCTGCATCCATGGGGGGTTTATGGCTCGTTTTCTGTTTTGTAGTTTTGCGCTTGTTCTGCTTTATCCGTCTGGCATTGATATGTATCTGGTGGGATTACCGCACATCGCCCGCGATCTGGGTGCCAGCGAAGCGCAGCTGCATATTGCGTTTTCGGCCTACCTCGCGGGGATGGCGTCGTCGATGGTATTTGCCGGAAAAATTGCGGATAAGGCCGGTCGTCAGCCTGTCGCGATTACCGGTGCGATTGTGTTCGCCCTGGCATCGATACTGTGTTCCGTCGCCCAGGAAAGCACCCTGTTCCTGACAGGACGTTTTATTCAGGGCATTGGGGCGGGTGGCTGCTATGTGGTGGCCTTTGCGATCCTGCGCGATACCTTAAGCGCCCAGCGTCGCGCGAAGGTGCTCTCCATGCTGAACGGCATAACCTGCATCATCCCGGTGCTGGCTCCCGTCGTAGGCTATCTGATCATGCTGAAACTCCCGTGGCAAAGCCTGTTCTGGACCATGGCAGCCATGGGTGCGCTGGTGTTTGTCCTGTCGATTGCCGTGCTGAAAGAGACCCACCCGGGTTCGCAGAATAGCGGTCATACCGCAAGCATTCACCCGGCCGAGAAACTCATCAACCGCTTTTTCCTCAGTCGCCTGGCCGTCACTACGCTCAGCGTGGCGGTGATCCTGACCTATGTAAACGTTTCACCTGTATTGCTGATGGAGACCATGGGCTTCGATCGCGGAGAATATTCAACGGTGATGGCCTTAACCGCCATGGTCAGTATGGCCGTCTCCTTCTCCACTCCTTTTGCACTCAATATTTTCAGCCAGCGCATGCTGATGCTGACCTCGCAGGTGCTGTTCCTCGCTGCAGGTCTGATCCTGGCGACGGCAAGCTCACACGCGGTGATGCTGGTGGGCATTACCCTCATTTGCGCCGGATTCTCGGTTGGTTTTGGCGTCGCGATGAGTCAGGCGCTCGGCCCATTCTCGCTGCGGGCAGGCGTGGCAAGCTCGGTGCTGGGGATCGCGCAGGTCTGCGGTTCATCGCTGTGGATTTGGCTGGCGGCGGTCATCGGACTTAACGCGCTCAATATGCTGATCGGGATTCTGATTGGCTGTAGCATGGTCTGCATCACTTTACTTTTGGTTATCCAGCCTGCGGCAAACTATGAAGAAGCCCATCAGCAATCTCGATCTTAACCTTTTGCTTTGTCTGCAGCTTTTGCTGCAGGAGCGCAGCGTCACCAAAGCCGCAAAGCGGATGAACGTCACGCCGTCAGCGGTAAGTAAATCACTGGGCAAGCTGCGCGACTGGTTCGACGACCCGCTGTTTGTCAAAACGCCGTTAGGGCTACTGCCCACGCCGCTAACGGTCAGCCTGGAGCAGGACCTGGCGGACTGGATGCAAATCGGCAACCAGATCCTCGACAAATTCCATCATGATTCGCCGGGCGGGCTAACGTTCATGCTGGCTGCAGAAACGCCGTTGATGCTGATCCGCTTTAATGACCTGCTGGAACAGGTGAACCAGCGCTATCCGCAGGCAACGGTGAAGATGTGTCACTGGGATTACGATTCGCTGGACGCCATTACGCGCGGGGAAGTGGATGTGGGCTTCACCGGCCGCGAAACGCACCCGCGCTCGCGGGAACTGCTGAAACTGATGCCGTGGTTTATCGACTACGAAATCCTGTTTAGCGACCGTCCGTGCGTCTATCTGCGCGAGGACCATCCGGCACTTCAGGAAGAGTGGGATCTGGAGACCTTCCTGCGCTACCCCCATATCAGCATCTTCTGGGAACGCAGCGACACCTGGGCGCTTGATGAAGTTCTCAAGGAGATGGGACGTGAGCGCACCATCGCCATGAGCCTGCCGGGCTTCGAACAGGCGATGTTTATGGCGGCTCAGCCCGGTCATAACTATATAGCCACCGCTCCGCACTACTGCCATCACTATAATCACCTCCACCAGCGGAAGCTGATCGCGCTTCCCATTCCCATTGACGAAGCGCAGGCTGAAAAGCTGACCGTTCCCTTCACGCTGATCTGGCATAAACGGAACAGCCATAATCCGAAAATCCTCTGGCTACGGGAGACCATCAAGGCCTTATACGGTGCCAACAGTCCGATTTTTGCCTAAGAAAATGTAAAGTTCGGTCCTAAGGCTTCTCTTACGCCCATTTACTGATTAAAACAGGAGGCAAGTTGAGCGATAATCATGTAACCGTTTAACCGAATACGACCATTATCAAGGAGCGAAAAATGGCAACGCACTTTGCAAGAGGGATACTCACAGAAGGACGTCTCGTATCGGCCAGAATCTCTTCCGCCTGTCACAGTGAGGCGCTCAAACTCCCCGAACACCGCAGAACGCGTTTTTTAGCGTCCAGAGCGCTGCTCGCAGAACTGATGTTCATGCTGTATGGCACCAGCGAACTGCCTGAGATCATCACCCAACCCGAAGGCCGCCCGGTCTTTGCCGACCCGGATCTCCCCCGTTTTTCTATTGCCTACACGGGGAATATCATTGGTGTAGCGCTAACCACCGAGGGGGATTGCGGGCTGGATATGGAGCTTCAGCGTGCAACGCGAGGATTCCACGGTGCAAGCCCGCACGATGACTACCCGCTCTCAAGTAATGAAAAACTCTGGGTGCGCAACCAAACCGATCCCGTCGAGGCCAGAGCTCAGCTCATCACCCTGCGCCAGAGCATCCGCAAGCTCTGCGGTTGTGCCTCAGATGACGCCCGTCAGTTGCAGCTGTTACCAGGCTCCGGACGCCTGCGTGCCGCTCAGGCAACGCTTGTAGAAGCGCTCAGCGATGCAGAAGATGTGTTGATATGGTCCGTTGCCGTCAGCCCCGCCATCGAACGGCTAAAGGTTTGGGCATTTGACAGTAAAGAGGGATGGCGTACTCTTCCGGATGTGCCCGAGCGAGCCAACGAACCCGCCGCACGTCTGATGCGATTAACCAGCTTACCGGCAGAAAAAGCATACATCCTTAACTGATCCATTCAGGGTCATCATGATGAAACAGGAGTAATCATGTCTGATACGTTGAAAGTTGTTACGTTACTGGGAAGCCTGCGCAAAGGTTCATTTAACGGGATGGTTGCCCGCACGCTGCCACAGCTGGCACCGGCAGGTATGGAGATTAGCGCCCTGCCGTCTATTGGTGACATCCCGCTGTATGATGCAGATGTCCAGCAGGAAGAAGGGTTCCCGCAGAGCGTTGAGGCGCTGGCAGATCAGATACGCCAGGCCGACGGCGTGGTCATTGTCACCCCGGAGTATAACTACTCGGTTCCGGGTGGCCTGAAGAATGCCATCGACTGGCTGTCCCGTTTACCTGAGCAGCCGCTGGCGGGTAAACCGGTACTCATCCAGACCAGTTCTATGGGTGCCATTGGTGGCGCACGCTGCCAGTACCACCTGCGCCAGATCCTGGTATTCCTGGATGCGATGGTGATGAACAAGCCGGAGTTTATGGGTGGCGTGATTCAGAACAAGGTCGACCCACAGACGGGTGACGTGGTGGACCAGAGCACGCGTGACCATCTGTCTGGTCAGCTGACGGCGTTTGGGGATTATATTAAGCGGGTTAAAGCCTGATAAAAAAGCCCGGTGGCGCTAGCGCTTACCGGGCCTACACTCTTCAGTAGGTCAGGTAAGCGAAGCGCCACCTGACACCACAAACCGCACCTTAGTGCGCATCGATAAACACAATCTTCAGCACAAACAGCAGCGCAACAACAATCACGCACGGGCTGAGATCGCGGAAGCGGCCGGTACCGATCTTCATCACGCAGTACGAGATAAAGCCCAGCGCGATACCTTCGGTGATCGAGAAGCTGAATGGCATCATCACGGCGGTAATAAACGCCGGCACCGCTTCGGTTAAATCATCCCACTTCACGCGTGACAGGCTGGAGGTCATCAGCACCCCCACGTAAATCAGCGCGCCAGCTGCCGCATACGGAGGAACCATACCCGCCAGCGGAGAGAGGAAGATCACCAGCAGGAACAGAATACCCACCACCACTGCCGTCAGGCCGGTACGACCGCCCACGGACACGCCGGAAGAGGATTCAATGTAAGCGGTAACAGACGAGGTGCCGATGAAAGAGCCCGCGACGGAAGAGATGCTATCCACAAACAGCGCCTGCTTCATGCGTGGGAATTTCCCTTTCTCATCCGCCAGACCTGCTTTGTCCGTCACGCCAATCAGCGTACCGGAGGAGTCAAACAGGTTGACCAGCATGAAGGAGAAAATCACACCCGCCAGGCCCAGGTTCAGGGAGCCCGCCAGGTCAACGTGACCAATCACGGTTGAAACGCTCGGTGGCGCAGAGACGATACCGTTATAGTGAACGTCGCCCAGCATCCAGCCCAGTAAGGTCGTGACCACGATGGACACCAGCACCGCCGCATGAATATTGCGGGAGGCCAGGATCGCAATGATGAAGAAGCCCAGCACGCCCAGCAGCACGTTATGCGAGGTCAGATGACCAATGCTCACCAGCGTTTCCGGGTTCGCAACGATCACACCGGCGTTTTTCAGCCCCATCATACCGATGAACAGACCAATACCGCTGGTAATACCCACGCGCAGGCTCACCGGAATGTTCGCGATCATCCAGTAACGTACGCGGAAAATGGTCAGCAGCAGCAGACCAATAGCGCCCCAGAAAATTGCGCCCATGCCTACCTGCCACGGCAGCCCCATCGCCTGAACCACCACGAACGCGAAGAAGGCGTTCAGACCCATAGCGGGAGCCAGCGCAACCGGCAGGTTAGCGAACACGCCCATCAGGATGCTGCCAAGCGCCGCAATCAGACAGGTAGTCACAAAGACGGCGCTGGTATCCATGCCAGCAACGCCCAGAATTTGAGGGTTCACAAAAACGATGTAGACCATCGTCAGGAAGGTGGTGAAACCGGCGATCACTTCGGTGCGTGCCGTTGTGCCGTGCTCGCGCAGTTTAAACACGCGCTCAAGCAGACCCTGACCAGATGTCTGGGTAGTGTGTTGTTGACTCATCATCAATTTCCGAACAAGGAGGGAAAATTCGTCGCTATCCTATACCAAAATGCGACAATAGTGGCGGTTACGTGATACTTTTTTCATTGATTTTGCTTATACGGCAACGATTGCGTCCCGGCGAACTGCCGTACGAAAACGTTAAACTTGTTAAAAGGGAAAGGCATGTCCGGAATTGAAGCGGTATTTTTTGACTGCGACGGTACGCTGGTCGACAGTGAGGTCATTTGTTCCCGCGCGTATGTCACCATGTTCCAGGAATTTGGCATTACGCTGGAGCTCGAAGAGGTGTTTAAGCGCTTTAAGGGCGTGAAGCTCTACGAGATTATCGACATCATTAACGAAGAACACGGTGTCTTTCTGGCAAAAGCGGATCTGGAGCCGGTGTATCGCGCCGAGGTTGCACGCCTGTTCGACTCAGAGCTGGAAGTCATAGCAGGCGCAAACACGCTGCTGGATGCGATGACGGTGCCGATCTGCGTGGTCTCTAACGGTCCGGTCAGCAAAATGCAGCACTCGCTCGGCAAGCTTGAAATGTTGCACCATTTCCCGGAAAAACTGTTCAGCGGCTACGATATCCAGCGCTGGAAGCCCGACCCGGCGCTGATGTTCCATGCGGCGAAAGCGATGAACGTCAACGTCGAGAACTGCATTCTGGTGGATGACTCGTCTGCGGGTGCGCAGTCCGGCATTGATGCAGGGATGGAGGTGTTTTACTTCTGTGCCGATCCGCACAACAAGCCGATCGTTCATCCAAACGTGACGACCTTTACCGATCTGGCGCAGTTGCCGGAGCTGTGGAAAGCGCGCGGGTGGGATATTACTCGGTAGTGTTTCCCCTCTCCCAAAGGGAGAGGGAGAAAACCAGTTAGAGCTTAGGGCGGGTAAGCGCTAGCGCCATCCGCCACAAAAATCACTCTTTCGGGTCTTTACCCGCCAGCAGCTTGTCCAGCTCGTCGCCGCCGACGTGACGGAAGTCCTGACCCTTCACGAAGTAGAAAATGTATTCGCAAATGTTCTGGCAGCGGTCGCCGATACGCTCGATGGAGCGCGCGCAGAACAGGGCGGTCAGCACGCTTGGGATGGTACGGGAGTCTTCCATCATGTAGGTCATCAGCTGACGCACAATGCCTTCATACTCCTGGTCGACCTTCTTGTCTTCCCGGTAGATACGCACCGCTTCGTCCAGATCCATACGCGCAAAAGCATCCAGCACGTCGTGCAGCATCTGCACGGTGTGCCGACCCAGTGACTCCAGGCTCACCAGCAGCGGCTGGTGCTGCTGAGAGAATTTCTCCAGCGCGGTGCGGCAGATTTTGTCGGCCACGTCACCAATACGCTCCAGCTCGGCGATGGTTTTGATGATGGCCATCACCAGACGCAGATCGCTCGCCGTCGGCTGACGTTTCGCGATAATGCGCACGCACGCTTCGTCGATGGCGACTTCCATCATGTTGACGTTCTTGTCGCCTTCAATGACGCGCTTCGCCAGCTCGCTGTCCTGGTTGTGCATCGCCGTAATCGCATCGGAAAGCTGCTGTTCAACCATGCCACCCATGGTCATCACCTGCGTGCGAATACTCTCCAGCTCTGCGTTGAACTGGCCGGAAATGTGTTTGTTAAGATTGAGGTTGTCCATGATTCACTCCAAATCAACCGTAGCGGCCAGTAATGTAATCTTCGGTTTGTTTCTTCGCAGGTCTGGTGAACAGCGCGTCCGTATCGCTGAACTCGATCAGCTCGCCCAGGTACATAAACGCGGTGTGATCGGAGCAACGCGCAGCCTGCTGCATGTTGTGGGTCACGATAACCACGGTGTAATCCTGCTTCAGCTCGGTGATCAGCTCTTCAATACGGCCAGTTGAGATCGGGTCCAGCGCTGAACACGGCTCATCAAGCAGCAACACTTCCGGGCGAATAGCAATACCGCGCGCAATGCACAGACGCTGCTGCTGACCACCGGACAGAGAGTACCCGCTCTGGTGAAGTTTATCTTTGGTTTCGTTCCATAATGCGGCCTTGGTCAATGCCCACTGCACGCGCTCGTCCATATCGGCACGGGAAAGCTTTTCAAACAGACGAACGCCAAAGGCGATGTTGTCATAAATGGACATCGGGAACGGCGTCGGTTTCTGGAACACCATCCCCACTTTGGCGCGCAGCAGGGCGATATCCTGCGCCTGGGTCAGAATGTTTTCACCGTCCAGGATGATTTCACCTTCAGCACGCTGCTCCGGATAGAGCGAATACATTTTGTTAAAGGTACGCAGCAATGTGGATTTACCACAGCCAGACGGACCGATAAATGCCGTGACCTGGTTCTTCGCGATATCCAGGTTGATGTTCTTCAGGGCATGGAATTTGCCGTAGTAGAAGTTCAAATCACGAACCTGAATCTTACCCGGGGCAGTATCAACCATACTCATTGACTCTTTTCCTCATTCGGCGCCGCGAGCTGCCGCGCCGTAAAAAATTAACCGTGTTTCTTCTTCGCGAAAATGACGCGCGCCAGAATGTTCAGCAACAGTACGCAAAGGGTGATGATCAGCACCCCGGCCCAGGCCAGCTGCTGCCATTCCGCGAATGGGCTCATCGCAAATTTAAAGATCGTCACCGGCAGGTTGGCGATCGGCTGCATCATGTCCGTGCTCCAGAACTGGTTGGAGAGGGCAGTAAACAGCAGCGGAGCCGTTTCACCGGCAATACGGGCGATAGCCAGCAGAATCCCGGTCATGATCCCGGAGACCGACGCTTTCAGCGTAATCGCAGAGATCATTTTCCACTTCGGCGTACCCAGCGCATAAGCCGCTTCACGCAGGCTGTCCGGCACCAGTTTCAGCATGTTCTCGGTGGTACGAATCACAATAGGCACTTGCAGCAGCGCCAGCGCAATCACACCCGCCCAGCCGGAGAAGTGTTCCATTTGCGCAACCACGATGGTGTAAACAAACAGACCCACGACAATCGACGGAGCAGAAAGCAGGATGTCATTAATGAAGCGAATCACCTCAGCCAGCCAGGATTTACGCCCGTACTCTGCCAGGTAGATACCCGCCATAATGCCCAGCGGCGTACCGAACACGGTCGCCCACAGGATCAGTAATCCACTCCCCGCCAGGGCGTTCGCCAGACCACCACCCGCCGTGTTTGGCGGCGGCGTCATTTCGGTGAACAGCGCCAGCGACATGCCATCAATACCACGGGTGATGGTGGACATCAGGATCCAGATCAGCCAGAACAGGCCGAACGCCATCGTCGCCATGGAAAGCGTTAGCGCAATGCGGTTTTTAAAACGACGCTTTGCCTGCATTTTGCGGCGGGATTCCGCCAGCTGAGCGGTGCTTTGCATTTCGAGAGTCGCCATCAGCGTGCCCCCTCATTTTTCGCGAGACGCAGGATCATCAGCTTGGAAATCGCCAGAACAATGAAGGTGATAACGAACAGAATCAGACCCAGTTCCATCAGCGCCGCGACGTGCAGCCCGGATTCCGCTTCGGCAAACTCGTTCGCCAGTGCAGAGGTAATACTGTTACCCGGCATATACAGAGAGACGCTGTCGAGCTGGTAGGTGTTACCGATGATAAAGGTGACCGCCATGGTTTCACCCAACGCACGGCCTAATCCCAGCATGACGCCGCCGATCACCCCATTTTTGGTGAACGGAAGGACAATGCGCCAGATGACTTCCCAGGTGGTGCAGCCGATGCCGTAGGCCGACTCTTTCATCATCACCGGGGTTTGTTCAAAGACATCGCGCATAACCGCCGCAATGTACGGGATAATCATGATGGCGAGGATCACCCCTGCCGCAAGAATACCAATACCGAATGCCGGGCCAGAGAAGAGGGCGCCCACAAACGGAATGGCAGAAAGAACATTTCCCACCGGCTCCTGGAAGTATGTGGCAAACAGCGGCGCAAAGATAAACAGGCCCCACATGCCGTACACAATGCTTGGAATGGCCGCCAGCAGTTCAATGGCGATGCCCAGCGGACGACGCAGCCAGCCTGGCGCCAGTTCCGTCAGGAACAGGGCAATACCGAAGCTTACCGGAACCGCAATCAGCAGAGCGATGAACGAGGTCACAAGCGTGCCGTAAATGGGCACCAGCGCACCGTAAACGTCGTTCGGCGCATCCCACTCTTTGGTCCACAGGAAGGAGAAACCGAATTTCTGAATGCTCGGCCAGGAGGAGAAAATCAGAGACACGATAATGCCGCCCAGCAGCAATAGCACAATCAGCGCAGCCAGTTTGACCAGCGCGCTGAAAATCATGTCACCTTTTTTACCCGGAGGGTTAAATGCAGGCTTGGTTGCAGCCATAAATCACTCTTCTGTTAAACGCGTTTACGAAATCGGCGGGTAAGCGCAAGCGCCACCCGCCATTTTCGTCAGAATGCTAAATTAATACAATGCCTTACCGCTGCTGTCTTTCACATTGGTTTCCCATGCAGCACGAATCTGCTCAACCACGCTGTCTGGCAGGCTGGCGTAGTCCAGGTCGTTAGCCTGTTTAGCGCCGTTTTTGTATGCCCAGTCGAAGAACTTCAGCACTTCAGCGCCCTGCTCAGGTTTCTTCTGCTCTTTGTGAACCAGGATGAAGGTGGTGGAGGTGATTGGCCACGCACCTTCGCCTTTCTGGTTCGTCAGATCCTGCGCGAAGGATTTGCTCCAGTCAGCGCCTTTTGCAGCGTTAGCAAAGTTCTCTTCGGTCGGGCTTACTGGTTTGCCATCAGCAGACACCAGTTTGGTGTAGGACAGGTTGTTCTGCTTCGCGTACGCGTATTCTACGTAGCCAATTGAGCCAGGCAGACGCTGTACGAACGCAGCGATACCGTCGTTACCTTTACCGCCCAGACCAGTTGGCCAGTTAACGGTAGAGCCGGAACCGACTTTCGATTTCCACTCTTCGTTCACTTTTGCCAGGTAGCTGGTGAAGACGAAGGAGGTACCAGAACCATCCGCGCGGCGAACCACGGCGATGTTCTGAGCAGGCAGCTTCAGGCCTGGGTTGAGCTTAGCGATCGCTTCGTCATCCCATTTTTTGATTTTACCCAGGTAGATGTCGCCCAGGGTTTTGCCATCCAGCACCAGCTCACCAGACTTCACGCCCGGCAGGTTGATAGCCAGAACCACACCACCGATCACGGTCGGGAACTGGAACAGGCCTTCCTGATTCAGTTTATCGTCAGACAACGGCGCGTCTGATGCACCGAAATCAACGGTGTTAGCGGTAATTTGTTTTACGCCACCGGAGGAGCCGATACCCTGATAGTTAACCTTATTACCGGTTTCTTTCTGGTAGGTATCCGCCCATTTGGCATACACCGGCGCAGGGAAGGTTGCACCAGCGCCAGTCAGGCTTGCTTCTGCAAATACAGAGAACGCGCTCAGAGATAAGGTCGCGGCGACAACAGTTGCGACAGTGGTACGCATAACTTTCATAATGTCTCCTGCAAGGATTTCGTAAATCATTGTTTAAGTGGCTACGATGAGCAAAATAGGACAAACAGGTGACAGATAAATGTACGAAATATGACAGTTTTATGACAAACACAAAGGAAGGTGTAACCACATGAAAAATATAGCACTTAATTCATCAGGCATTCATTTTTTTGTCATTTTTATTTTAAAGATCGCCGTTTTGTCCGTGAAATATGACAACGGCTGTCATAAACAGCCGTTAATGGATTAGTGTCCGATTTCAATCGTCAGGGTAGCCGTACCGTTGAACGGACCGGGCGCGGGTCTGGACCCGGTTGCGCTAGCCGGAGCGCTTGAAAACGTGAGCGTCCCCAGCGTCTCGCCTTCCAGAGTCACGGGCATTTTCGTCGTTTCCGCCTCAAGTTCACCGCCGTTCACATTAATTTCCCTGTTATGTTTATCGTAAATCTTAATCCCCACGTCAGGATTATCGGTAGCCACCATCGTACTGTCGGCTGTCGCGGCAGAGGCGTGGAAGGTTGCACCCAGCGTGTCGGTAAACATCATATTTGAACATTTGATATTGACCTGCCGGGTAATCTTGCGTGAAGACACCGCCTGGCCCCGGTTAGCTGAGAATTCCGATGCCAGAATAGACTTGAAATCAATCATTATCGACTGGCCTTCATCTATCTCGCAGGTTTGCGGGACCGTGACCGATCCCTGCACAATCACATCCGAGATGATTTCGTTCGAGATGGTACGGGGATCGATAGTGGCATAGATATTTGCCATGACCATCGACGGTATGGTGATCGTGCCGGTAAATTGTTTTTTGACATACAGATAAATAAAGCCCGACCCGCCGCTGTAAAACGTGGTTTGCGAACTGACGCCATTATGACACCGGTACGTTCCCCCAATGTCATTTGGCAGGTGATCGAAGGGAACGGTGGTGTAGCCAACGCCAAGAATGTAGATTTGCAAACCGATATCAAGATACTTATTGAGATAATAATAGGAGATATTGTTTCTGCTAGTGGTGGGCTGCAGGGCTGGATTAACCACGCTGGTGATGTAAGCATGATCGTAACTTTCATTTTTCCCCGTCTGGCAGTAGCACGTTCCCTTAAACGAAGTCGTAGAGTTATTCATATCGATCATATGCTGCATGCCAACCAGGTTATCAAGCGTCGTTAATTGTTCCGCGACAGTGAAATAGTTATGGTATTTGCCATTGTCTGGTACGCAGTATCCGGTAGGCGCCGCCTGTAAAAAAAAAGCGGCAAAAAAGAGAGTAAAAAGCCAGAATTGGGGTTTCATTCTTATCCTTTATCGACAAATGACAGGCAGTTGCACAAGCCCGGAATCAGGTTTCTGATGGATGTGATAATCAGCCAGACAGGCCTTGCCGCTGCTGAGCGTCAGCGAAAATTGCCCCGATTCGGGCATCCCGGCGAGATAGAGTTCACCTTTGTCACCGACAATTCCCGTTGCGCTTCCCACATCAAGCGCAGCGGTACCCACCGCACCAAACGGTGCAGGCTTGCCGTTCGCCAGTGAAACGCTAAACAGCACCCGATAGCCGATGTGCGTAACAAACTCGGCTTTCACCACCGCGCCACGCGTAGGCACCAGGTTTTGCACGCTGCGTTCCAGCTCAACGTTGCCTGAAACAAAATCCTTATTCTGAAGCGCAATACGGTTCTCATCGTAGGGTGAAAGCTGCGTCTTCACGGTGTAGCCGCGCCAGTCGGTGGCAACGCCGCTGGCGTTATCTACCGATAACCCTGCCGCACCAGGCGCTTTGATCAGCGCCACCGTTTCGCCCATCTCCTGCGAGAAGGTAATGCCTTCGTCGTGGATCAACACGCCGCCGCTGACGCCGTAGTTCAGGCTTTGGCTTTCGTCGCTCCAGGCATAATTTGTCTTTAGCGAGCCGTAGGACGCATCCCAGACCAGACCCGCATTTCCCGCCGAGGTGCCGCGGTTTTCATACACGGACTGCTGTATGTTCCAGCTCAGATTGTTATCGTCGAGCAGATTGCCGTTCAACCCAATCTGGTGGGAAGGTGTGCCATGGTTGCTGTGGGCGTAGTTGTAGTTGACGTAGCTGTTGGGTAACCAGGCCGAAAGCGGCAGAGACAGCGACAGCATAACGAGATGCTCGCTCTCATCTTCTTGTTGCCACTCTCCCATGCTGTCAGACACCGTATCGGTATAGTTCCACGACAGGTTCCACACGACCTGCTTCCAGCTGTTGCTGTAGCCTATCTGTATCAGGCGCTGCACATCGTCTGTACGCCAGAATTGCTCCCGGCTCAGTGTAAGATAGACATTACCGTACCCCTCGGAAAACGGTTGAGTCCAGGTGCCTTCTACCCGGCTGCGACGGTTGCCCGTATGCCAGAAGTTCTCGCTATCGCCCGTGCGCGATGCCCATTCGCCCAGGGTGTAAAACCCTTCCGTTGAATAGCGATAACCTACAATACGCAGGCTGGTATTGCTGACGTCGAACGTTTTTGAGTACAGAAAACGCCAGGATTGCCCCTGCTCGTCATCGTCCGTAAAGTGCGATTGGGCATGGGTGATATCCATCGAAATAGCGCCGATATTACCGAGATCTTTACCAATGCCGGCGGCAAACGCGCGGTAATCGTCTGCCAGCTGCGTGCCACCATACAGCGTCATTCCCCACGCCATTCCGTGCAATACCTGTGCCTGCATCACCTCTGGCATAAACCGATCGTTATCACGACGCTCACCAATGCTGATGTCCACATCCGTTTGCCCCTCCCGACGCAAAATTGCCAGAGATGCGTAAGGCTGAACAAAATGCTGCTCGCTGCCGTCTTCCTCTTTGATGGTGACGTCCAGATCTCCGCCGCTTGAGGTGGTGTTGAGATCGGTCAACGCAAACGGCCCCTGCGGCACGGCCGACTGATAAATCATGTAGCCATTCTGGCGGATGGTGACCACGGCGTTGGTTTTCGCCACGCCGCGCACCACCGGCGCAAAACCGTTCTGGCTATCGGGGAGCATGTCGCTGTCGGTGTACAGACGCACGCCGCGCACCTGTGAACTGTCGAAGAGATCGCTCGCGGTCCACGTATCACCCGCCATGGCCTGGCTGCGCAGGCTGGCAATATCATGCTGTAAGTACGTGCTCAGCGAACGAACGTTACCGCGGCTGTTGACCGCATTTAAGGCGCTATAGTTACGCAAACGCCATCCGCCAATATTCAGCCCGCTGCGTAAATTCAGGTAGTAAAGATCGTCACTGTCATAGTCTGACTTCAGCGTCTGGGTCGTGGAGAAATCGTAGTTCAGCATCAAAGCGTCAATACCCTGATCCCAGCGCGAGGGCGAAATGGCGTCACGCGCCGTGGCGTCCAGATAGACCTGAGGGATCGACGCCTTCAGCGCGAGCTTTTCGCTGTCCAGCGTCCATTTCGCGCCAGGCAGCACCGGCACCGGTTCACAACCTTCAGCATTCACCGTATCCAGCGCTTTAATCGCGTTCACTTTCAGGCCAAACATCGCCAGCGTGTTTTTTACATCCACAAAACAAGGCGCCAACGCACTCTCCGGATCGTGGCGGAAAAAACGCACCGCCCTGCGCGCAATGAATCGATCATTCACATAGATATCAACCTGATATTCTCCTTCAGGCAGGTTATCCGGGCGATTGAACTGGCTGATATCGACCTCAATGGGCCGATCAAGCTCCAGCAGACGCACGTTAAAGAGTGGTCGTGTGGCACTGACGAGAAGCGGATAGCTTCCTCCCAGCCACAGCAGGGATAAAATCAAAGAGTGAAAACGTTTCAATACAAGCAACCCCGCCGCGGTTAAAGAGGTTGCTGAATAGCGTCGCTAATCGCGCCGTAATCATTAATACTGTGCCAGGTGAGCATTTTGCTCACGCCAGCAGGCAGCGCCAGCCGACGTGTCTCAAACGGCATTATCATCGCCAGGTCGAGCGGCTTGCCATCAATAACCACGTCGATCACATTGACGTGAATGGCCGTCGGGTTGGTGACCACCAGCATGCTGCCCTGCCGTTGCCATTTCACTTTCAGAGCGGCTGTTTCAGGCGTTTCCTTAACACCCGCCGGACGCCAGAAGAGTTTAATGCGCGTTTTGATGGCAATTTCCAGCTTGCTGCTTTCTTCGGTTGTCGACGGGGGAATATTTTTAATATTCAGCCAAAACACGGACTCCCTGTCAGACGGTAATTCGCCCTGAGTTTTAATGATACGCAGGACACGCTCCTGGCCGGGCTCCAGCCGGGAGACGGGAGGAATAACCGTAAAGGGCGGCTGGTGCTTATCCGCATTGTTAAAAGGCTCAACCCATGCCTGAAGAAGGTAAGGCAGTGCCGTATCTTTATTTAAGACAGAGAGGGTGGTATCTGCTTTATTTCCAGGGAAGATAACGCGGGTGCCACCAATAACAATCCCGGCACTTGACGTCCCGGTAGCAAATGAGAAAAGAAGAGCAACAAATAAAATTATAAAACGCCTGCGCATATTATATCCTGTAACAGGCCTGGATAATTTCCGATAAAAGGGCGCAACAAACCCAACCTCACCAGGCCTGATTATTTTTTTACAGAAAGAGATTGAAGGAATTAATTACTGTATGTAATCGTAAATTCCGAATCCGCATTGGCAGTGCCCGCCGTTACGGTTGCAGACGTGGCGATATAGCGAGCCATAAATGGTAACGACGCCTTGCCGGAGGAAATAGTGGCAGGCGTAGACTGATTGTAAAGCTTAAGCAGACTGTTATCGGCGCGGTTATAAATTGCAATCGCAACGCCACTCGCCCCGCCAGAAGACAGCTTCAGGTACCCGTCACCGTCTTCGGTGCCGTCAAAACGGGCGCTGGCTTTTTTGTAGGTATCCGGGCAGTTCAGCAGATCGATCTGGAATGCCTGAACCGACGCCATTGACCCCACGCCGGTAAACGTTGATTTATTCACTTTGCCTAAATCAACGGTCTGGTCTTTAGTACCGGTAGACACCTCACAGGTACTATCGATAATTTCGCCCGTGAAATGGACAGTACCATTGCCATTGGCCGCATGTGTCTGCGCACCGAAAAATAAAGAGGAAAGCACAACAATGCTCTTTAACGTATTTCCTTTCATTACAACACCATCCTGAATTATACATTGCAAAATACTATTTCCCTGATAAATACTTCAGGGCATACAAGCGAAGAGCATTAAACTCTTTAAAATAAAAAATAACAAGAAGAAATATTATTCTATTATTCTCGCCTGCTGAATATGGAATAGTTCAGGATGAAATGAGGTCTTAATATAATATTATATTTAAAAAAACAGGATTAATTCTACCAGGATTTATATATCTCTATTATTCCAGAATTATATTTTCAGAGTAAATTTATATTTACCGATCAAAAAATAGCCCCACAATCATAGATTTATGGGGCTATTTCACTTCAATATATAAAATTATTCAACCGTGACCGATTTCGCCAAGTTACGCGGCTGGTCAACGTCAGTGCCTTTGATCAGCGCCACGTGATAAGCCAACAGCTGCAGCGGAACAGTGTAGAAGATCGGTGCAATCACCTCTTCGACATGCGGCATTTCGATGATGTGCATATTGTCGCTGCTGGCAAAACCGGCATCTTTATCAGCGAAGACGTACAGGACACCACCGCGGGCGCGCACTTCTTCGATGTTGGATTTCAGTTTTTCCAGCAGTTCGTTGTTTGGTGCCACAACGATGACCGGCATATCCGCATCAATCAGCGCCAGAGGGCCGTGTTTCAGCTCGCCTGCCGCATAAGCTTCAGCGTGAATGTAGGAGATCTCTTTCAGCTTCAGCGCGCCTTCGAGCGCGATCGGATACTGATCGCCACGGCCCAGGAACAGGGCGTGATGTTTGTCAGAGAAATCTTCCGCCAGTGCTTCAATGCGTTTGTCCTGAGACAGCATCTGCTCAATACGGCTCGGCAGCGCCTGCAGCCCGTGAACGATGTCGTGCTCAACGGAAGCATCTTCGCCTTTCAGACGCGCCAGCTTCGCCACCAGCATCAGCAGAACCGTCAACTGAGTGGTAAACGCTTTAGTAGAAGCGACGCCAATTTCGGTGCCCGCTTTGGTCATCAGCGCCAGATCGGACTCGCGCACCAGTGAAGAACCTGGAACGTTACAGATGGCCAGAGAGCCCAGGTAACCCAGCTCTTTAGAAAGACGCAGCGCTGCCAGGGTATCTGCCGTTTCACCGGACTGAGACAAGGTGATCATCAGGCTGTTGCGACGCACAGCGGATTTGCGATAGCGGAATTCAGACGCGATTTCCACGTCGCACGGCACACCCGCCAGGGATTCAAACCAGTAGCGAGAGACCATACCGGAGTTGTAGGAGGTGCCACAGGCGACGATCTGAATATGCTCAACCTTGCCGAGCAGTTCATTGGCATTGGCACCCAGTTCGCTCAAATCCACCTCGCCGTGGCTAATGCGCCCGGTCAGGGTGTTTTTGATCGCGTTTGGCTGCTCGTAAATCTCTTTCTGCATGTAATGACGGTACGCGCCTTTGTCGCCCGCATCGTACTGCAAATTAGATTCAATCTCCTGACGCTTAACCTGCTCGCCTTTGGTATCGAAGACGGTCACGCTGCGGCGAGTCACTTCCGCGATATCTCCCTCTTCCAGGAAGATAAAGCGGCGGGTCACCGGCAGAAGTGCCAGCTGATCGGAGGCGATGAAGTTTTCCCCCATCCCCAGACCGATTACCATTGGGCTACCGGAACGCGCGGCCAGCAGCGTGGACGGGTCGCGGGAATCCATGATTACCGTACCGTACGCACCGCGCAGCTGAGGAATAGCGCGAAGTACCGCTTCACGGAGCGTGCCGCCCTGTGCCAGCTCCCAGTGCACCAGGTGAGCAATCACTTCGGTGTCGGTTTCAGAGACAAAGGTATAACCGCGCGCTTTCAGTTCTTCGCGCAGGGGTTCGTGGTTTTCGATAATGCCGTTATGGACGACCACGATGTGTTCAGACACATGCGGGTGAGCGTTACCTTCGGATGGTTCACCGTGCGTCGCCCAGCGGGTGTGCGCAATACCCGTCCCGCCGTGCAGCGGATGTTCTTCCGCAGCCTGGGCCAGCATCTGCACTTTACCCAGGCGGCGCAGACGGGTCATATGACCTTCTGCATCTACGACAGCCAGACCGGCAGAGTCGTAACCACGGTATTCCAGACGACGTAAACCTTCGAGAAGGATTTCAGCAATATCACGCTGCGCAACTGCGCCAACAATTCCACACATATTTTAGATTCCGAATTTAGGCATGATGCCTGCGTTGTCGCTGACCTGTATTTGCCCTTTCCGGGCACCCCGAGCCTTGTAGAGAGTGGGGTTATAGTTATGGGTACTGCTTGTGGGGGGAGATATATATTTATCTCCTCACCCGGGTTTGCCTGATGACGGCTACGCCTTATCAGGCCTACTCAATGGTAGGGCGGGTAAGCGTAGCGCCACCCGCCTTGTTGTTACTTCTTCTTCACCGGGCGTTTCCAGCCCTGCTTGTGCACCTGCGGCACGCGGCTTAACACTAACTCGTTATCCGCCACGTCACGCGTCACGGTCGTCCCGGCGGCAATGGTCACGCCGTTACCTACGGTGACAGGCGCCACCAGCTGCGTGTCAGAACCCACGAACACGTCGTCGCCGATAATGGTTTTGAACTTGTTGGCACCGTCATAGTTACAGGTAATGGTTCCTGCACCAATATTCACGTTGTCGCCAATTTCTGCGTCACCCAGATAGGTCAGATGACCGGCTTTCGAGCCTTTCCCCAGACGCGCTTTTTTCATTTCCACGAAGTTGCCTACGTGAGCGCCTTCCAGCAGCTCAGCACCTGGACGCAGACGCGCAAACGGACCGATAGTACACGCCGCGTCCAGATGAGCATCTTCAACCACGCTGTACGGGCTAATTTCGCAGTCGTCACCGATGACGCTGTTTTTGATCACACAGCCGGCGCCAATTTTGACGCGGTTGCCAAGCTGAACGTTGCCTTCAAGGATAACGTTAGTATCAATCTCAACATCTCGCCCGTGCGACAAGGTCCCCCGCAGATCGAAACGCGCTGGATCGCGCAGCATTACGCCGGCCAGCAGCAGCTTTTCGGCCTGCTCAGACTGATAAATGCGCTCGAGACGAGAAAGCTGCAGACGGTTATTCACGCCGTCCGTTTCACTGATGCGCGCCGGATGAACGGCGGCAATTTCACGCCCTTCGTGGTACGCCATCGCAATGATATCGGTGATGTAGTACTCACCCTGCGCGTTGTTGTTATTGAGCTTCGACAGCCAGCGCTTCATATCTGCGCCATTGGCAATCAGGATACCGGTGTTGATCTCCTGAATCTGACGCTGTTCATCGCTGGCGTCTTTGTGTTCAACGATACCCGTTACGTGGCCGTTCTCACGTGTGATACGGCCATAGCCCGTTGGGTCGTCCAGCACGACGGTTAATAAACCGATGCCGCCCTGCGGTTTGGCTGCACGCAGGCGAGTCAGCGTCTCGACGGAGATCAGCGGGACGTCTCCGTAGAGCATCAGGATGTCTTCGTCATCGGCAAAGAAAGGGGCGGCCTGCTGCATTGCATGGCCAGTACCCAGTTGTTCAGCCTGGAGCACCCAGTTGAGCGCGTCATCGCTCAGCGCCTTTTTAAGCAGATCGCCACCGTGTCCATAAACCAGATGGACCTGACGGGCCCCCAGTTCATTCGCTGCATCAATGACATGCTGCACCATTGGCTTTCCTGCCAGACGGTGAAGCACTTTAGGCAGATCGGAATACATGCGGGTACCTTTGCCAGCGGCAAGGATCACCACGCTCATCGCACTGTTTGACATACGCATCCTGACGGTAATTTAAGTGAGAAGTAAAAACGTTTGATGCTTAAAATTCTACATCTTTTTCATCATGAATTAAGGCACAAAAAAAAAAGCCAGCCTGGTATACAGACTGGCTTTTGAGCTTTTCAAGCCGGTGTTACATCGCTTTTTTGGTCAACTCGATAACGCGCAGTTTCGCGATCGCTTTGGCCAGCTCCGCAGACGCCTGAGCGTAATCCACGTCACCATGAGAGCTACTAATGTGCTCTTCAGCCTTACGCTTCGATTCCAGGGCTCGTGCTTCGTCGAGATCCTGGCCACGAATAGCGGTATCGGCCAGAACGGTCACACTGCCAGGCTGCACTTCAAGAATGCCGCCGGACAGATAGATAAACTCTTCATGACCGAACTGTTTAACGATGCGGATCATACCAGGCTTAATGGCGGTGAGCAGCGGTGCGTGACCCGGGAAAATACCCAGTTCACCTTCACTACCCGTTACCTGGATTTTCTCGACCAGACCAGAGAACATTTGTTGCTCTGCGCTGACGACATCCAGGTGGTAAGTCATTGCCATATCACCCTCCGATTAAGGCGTTAAAGTTTTTTGGCTTTTTCCACTGCTTCTTCGATGGAACCAACCATGTAGAACGCCTGCTCTGGCAGGTGATCGTATTCGCCTTCCATGATGCCTTTAAAGCCACGGATGGTGTCTTTCAGGGAAACGTATTTACCCGGAGAACCGGTGAATACTTCCGCAACGAAGAACGGCTGGGACAGGAAGCGCTGGATCTTACGCGCACGTGCTACCACCAGTTTGTCTTCTTCTGACAGCTCATCCATACCCAGGATGGCGATGATGTCTTTCAGTTCCTGGTAACGCTGCAGCAGGGACTGTACGCCACGCGCGGTGTCGTAGTGTTCCTGACCCACAACCAGTGGATCCAGCTGACGGCTGGTGGAGTCCAGCGGGTCAACGGCCGGGTAGATACCCAGAGACGCGATCTGACGGCTCAGTACCACGGTTGCATCTAAGTGCGCAAAGGTGGTGGCTGGTGATGGGTCAGTCAAGTCATCCGCAGGTACGTATACCGCCTGAACGGAGGTGATAGAACCGGTTTTGGTAGAGGTGATACGTTCCTGAAGAACACCCATCTCTTCCGCCAACGTAGGCTGATAACCTACCGCTGAAGGCATACGACCCAGCAGTGCAGATACTTCAGTACCGGCCAGGGTGTAACGATAGATGTTATCAACGAACAGCAGAACGTCACGGCCTTCGTCACGGAACTTCTCAGCCATCGTCAGACCAGTCAGCGCAACGCGCAGACGGTTTCCAGGTGGCTCGTTCATCTGGCCGTAAACCAGGGATACTTTGTCCAGAACGTTGGAGTCGGTCATTTCGTGGTAGAAGTCGTTACCCTCACGAGTACGTTCACCTACGCCCGCAAACACAGAGTAACCGGAGTGCTCGATCGCGATGTTACGGATCAGCTCCATCATGTTTACGGTTTTACCTACACCCGCACCACCGAACAGACCAACTTTACCGCCCTTCGCAAACGGACACATCAGGTCGATAACTTTGATGCCGGTTTCCAGCAGTTCCTGAGAGCTTGACAGCTCTTCGTAGGAAGGTGCCGCGCGGTGGATAGCCCAACGCTCTTCTTCACCGATGTCGCCTTTCATGTCGATTGGCTGACCCAATACGTTCATGATACGACCCAGTGTTGCTTTACCTACAGGCACTTCGATCGGGTGCTCAAGGTCTTTCACTTCCAGACCACGACGCAGACCGTCGGAAGAACCCATCGCGATGGTACGCACGATACCGCCGCCGAGCTGCTGCTGAACTTCCAGCACCAGGCTCTCGTTACCATTCTGTACCTCAAGCGCGTCGTACACGCGTGGTACGGCGTCCTGAGGGAACTCGACGTCCACCACGGCGCCGATTACCTGGACAATCTTTCCAGTAGCCATCTTGAATCCTCTACGTAATTCGTAAACCTGGTTAAACCGCGGCGGCCCCCGAGACAATCTCGGTGAGTTCCTGAGTAATGCTGGCCTGACGAGCTTTGTTGTAAACCAACTGCAGCTCTTTAATCAGGCTGCCGCCATTATCGGTCGCGGCTTTCATCGCCACCATTCGTGCGGCCTGCTCGCTGGCCAGGTTTTCTACAACGCCCTGATAAACCTGAGATTCAACGTAACGACGCAGCAGGGTATCCAGCAGCGGTTTCGGATCGGGTTCATACAGGTAATCCCAGGCTTTCTGCTTCAACTCGTCATCTTCTGATGCCGGTAAAGGCAGCATCTGAGTGATCGTTGGCACCTGAGACATGGTGTTAATAAATTTGTTGCTGACAACGTACAGTCTGTCCAGACGGCCTTCATCATAGGCCTGCAACATCACTTTAACCGGGCCGATCAGTTCGGACAGGGACGGGTTATCACCCATACCGGTCACCTGAGCGACAATGTTGCCACCAACGGAGTTAAAGAAAGAGACGCCTTTAGAGCCAATCAGTGCCAGATCGCACTGAACGCCTTTATCGGACCAGCCTTTCATATCCGCCAGCAGTTTTTTGAACAGGTTAATGTTCAAGCCGCCACACAGACCACGGTCAGTCGACACCACCAGGTAGCCCACGCGCTTAACGTCGCGTTCTTCCAGGTAAGGGTGCTTGTATTCCAGATTACCGTTTGCAAGGTGACCAATCACTTTGCGCATGGTCTCTGCATAAGGACGGCTGGCCGCCATGCGATCCTGCGATTTACGCATTTTGGAAGCGGCGACCATCTCCATCGCTTTAGTGATCTTTTGCGTGTTCTGGACGCTTGCGATCTTACTACGTATCTCTTTTGCGCCGGCCATGAGCTTCTCCTCAATGCCAGGCGGCTTGTCCTGAGACAAGCCGCCGGACGATTACCAGGATTGGGTTGCTTTGAAGGAATCGAGGATAGCTTTCAGCTTGCCTTCGATTTCGTCGTTATAGCCACCGGTCTGGTTGATCTCTTGCATCAGCGGAGCGTGATCACGGTCGACGTAAGCCAGCAGAGCGGCTTCGAAGCTACCGATTTTCGCCAGTTCCACATCTTCGAGGTAACCGCGTTCAGCCGCGAACAGTACCAGGCCCTGCTGAGCAACAGACATTGGTGCGTACTGTTTCTGCTTCAGCAGCTCGGTCACTTTCTGACCGTGGCTCAGCTGTTTACGGGTTGCTTCGTCCAGATCGGATGCGAACTGAGAGAACGCAGCCAGTTCACGATACTGTGCCAGCGCGGTACGGATACCACCGGACAGTTTCTTGATGATCTTGGTCTGAGCAGCACCACCAACACGGGATACGGAGATACCCGGGTTAACCGCCGGACGAATACCGGAGTTAAACAGGTTGGTTTCCAGGAAGATCTGACCATCGGTAATGGAAATTACGTTGGTCGGAACGAACGCAGAAACGTCACCCGCCTGGGTTTCAATGATCGGCAGTGCGGTCAGAGAGCCCGTTTTACCCTTCACTTCACCTTTGGTGAAGTTCTCGACGTATTCCGCGTTAACGCGGGAAGCACGCTCCAGCAGACGAGAGTGGAGGTAGAATACGTCGCCCGGGAATGCTTCACGTCCTGGTGGACGACGGAGCAGCAGGGAAACCTGACGATAAGCAACAGCCTGTTTAGACAGGTCATCGTATACGATCAGTGCATCTTCACCGCGGTCACGGAAGTATTCGCCCATTGCGCAACCCGCGTATGGCGCCAGGTATTGCAGTGCAGCAGATTCAGAAGCGGTAGCCACAACCACGATGGTGTTAGACAGCGCGCCGTGCTCTTCCAGTTTACGAACCACGTTAGAAATGGTGGACGCTTTCTGGCCGATGGCCACGTACACACATTTGATGCCGGAGTCACGCTGGTTGATGATGGCGTCGATTGCCATCGCGGTTTTACCGGTCTGACGGTCACCGATGATCAGTTCACGCTGACCACGACCGATTGGGATCATGGCGTCAACAGACTTATAGCCTGTCTGAACAGGCTGATCGACGGACTGACGATCGATAACTCCTGGTGCGATAACTTCGATTGGAGAGAAGCCATCGTGCTCAACCGGACCTTTACCGTCGATTGGCGCACCCAGGGTGTTAACAACGCGGCCCAGCAGGCCACGGCCAACCGGCACTTCCAGAATACGGCCAGTACACTTAACCTTCATGCCTTCGGCGAGGTCAGCGTATGGACCCATCACAACCGCACCTACGGAGTCGCGCTCCAGGTTCAGTGCGATAGCGTAACGGTTACCCGGCAGGGAAATCATCTCACCCTGCATACAATCGGCCAGGCCGTGGATGCGGATAACACCGTCACTTACAGAAACAATAGTACCTTCATTGTGAGCTTCGCTCACAACATTGAACTGAGCAATGCGCTGCTTGATCAGTTCGCTGATTTCGGTGGAATTCAGTTGCATGCTCCAGTCCCCTTAAGACTGCAAGACGTCTGCAAGGCGTTCAAGACGGCCGCGTACGCTGCCATCAATGACCATATCACCCGAGCGGATGATTACGCCTGCCATTACAGACTTATCGATTTTGCAATTCAGCTTAACTTTGCGTGACAGACGTTTTTCCATCGCGGCGGTGATTTTCGCAAGCTGTTCATCACTCAGTTCAGTCGCTGAAGTCACTTCGACTTCAGCTGTTGCTTCACTAAGGGCACGTAAGTGCTCAAACTGCTCGAGAACATCCGGGAGCACACGGAGACGACCATTTTCTGCCATCACCTTAATCAGGTTCTGGCCGTTGGCATCCAGTTGCTCTCCGCACACGGCGATAAACGACGCGGCGAGAGTTTCAGGCGCTAACGCACCGGAAAGCAACTCGGCCATTTGTTCGTTTTTCGTCACCTCAGCGGCAAACGCCAGCATATTCTGCCAGCGATCGACATTTTGGTGTTCGATAGCAAAGTCAAAAGCTGCTTTGGCGTAGGGGCGAGCTACCGTAACAAATTCAGACATCAGCCCCTCCCTCCTTACAGTTCAGCGACAAGTTTGTCCACGATGTCGCTGTTAGCAGCTTCATCCACGGAACGTTCGATGATCTTCTCGGCGCCAGCAACAGCCAGAATCGCAACCTGCTTACGCAGTTCTTCACGAGCACGTTTACGCTCAGCTTCAATTTCAGCCTGAGCCTGTGTCACGATCTTAGTACGTTCCTGTTCTGCTTCAGCTTTGGCTTCGTCCAGGATCTGCGAACGGCGTTTGTTAGCCTGTTCGATGATGACCTGAGCTTCCGCTTTCGCTTTTTTCAGCTGGTCTGTCGCGTTGGCCTGTGCAAGGTCCAAATCTTTCTTAGCGCGTTCTGCAGAAGCCAGACCGTCAGCAATTTCTTTCTGACGTTTTTCGATGGCAGCCATTAAAGGCGGCCATACATACTTCATGCAGAACCAGACAAAGAGAATAAACGCGATGGCCTGGCCGAGGATTGTTGCGTTCATGTTCACAGCACAATACCTCTTAAATTTCTGTGGCTTGGGGTTTTAAAACAACTACTACGCGACAGCAAACATCACGTACAGACCCAGACCTACAGCGATCATTGGGATAGCATCCACCAGACCCATAACGATAAAGAACTGAGTACGCAGCAGAGGAATCAGATCAGGTTGACGCGCTGCGCCTTCCAGGAATTTGCCCCCGAGGATGCCGATACCGATCGCAGCACCGATAGCCGCCAGACCCATCATCACAGCGGCAGCCATGTACAGCAGATCCATATTCAGGTTTTCCATGACAGTCTCCAGTTTGTTTCAATTAAAACGTAGTAGTGTTGGTAAAAAATCAGTGCTCTTCAGACGCCATCGACAGATAGACGATCGTCAGAACCATGAAGATAAAGGCTTGCAGCGTAATGATCAGGATGTGGAAAATGGCCCATGGCACATTCAGAATCCACTGTGACCACCACGGCAGAAGACCCGCGATCAGAATGAAAATCAGCTCACCCGCATACATGTTGCCGAACAGTCGCAGACCCAGTGAAACAGGTTTGGACAGTAGGCTAACGCCTTCCAGGATCAGGTTGACCGGAATAAACGCCCAGTGGTTGAACGGCTGCAAGGTAAGCTCTTTCACAAAGCCGCTTACGCCTTTCATTTTGATGCTGTAGAAAAGAATCAGGATAAACACGCCCAGCGCCATCGACAGAGTGATGTTCACGTCCGCAGACGGTACAACACGCAGCGCAGGCAGGCCGAAGATGTGCTCGCCGATGAACGGCAGCAGGTCAATTGGCAGCAGGTCCATCAGGTTCATCAGGAAGACCCAAACGAACACGGTCAAGGCCAGCGGAGCAATCAGCTTGCTCTTACCATGGTACATGTCTTTCACGCTGCCATGGACGAAGCCGATGATCATTTCAACGAATGTCTGGAATTTCCCTGGAACACCGCTGGTCGCCTTTTTAGCAACGCTGCGGAACATGGCCAGGAACAGAAGACCCAACACCACCGAGAAGAACATGGAGTCGATGTTGATCGTCCAGAAGGTGGCCGGGGGGTTATGCGGATCCACCAGCGAGAATGTACGCAGGTCCAGCTGAAGGTTATTCAGATGGTGACCTATGTAATCCTGCGGCGTCATATTTTCTGAAGCCATGATGCCTTTTACCCTTTGTTATTGATTACAGCTGGAGCCAGAACTTGTACCACCAGCACCAAAACCCACGTTGCTATCAGCGGCATGAAGACCACTTTCAAAACCGCCAGCGCCATCACCAGTAGAGCAAAGGTCAGCAACACCTTACACACTTCGCCAAGAGCGAAGGACCAGGCCACGCGGCCTTTGGCGGGTGTATGCGCCTGATGACGCCAGGCAAAAATCATAAACAACACGTTTGGCAGCACAACTGCCAAACCCCCGCACACGGCGGAGATGCCCCAGAAGGGGTCTTTGAGGCTAAACAGCAGTCCACTTGCTATCACAGCCAGAAACTGAATGAACAGAAGCTTACGAGCAACGTTTCTACTCAAGAGCGACACAGACATCACGTTTTTACTCCTGCTCCCTTCGAGGTATGCCGCGTGTCGTATAAAACGTCCTTTAAGGCTCAGAGTCAAGCATCAAAAAGCGGACAAATTATACGGTGCGTACCCGTGATTTCAAACATTAAGTAGCGAAAAGGTGAATAAATGTTTAAATATTTTTCCCCACCGCTATTTTTCAACTTTCGCTGAAAGCATCGACCTTCGAGCAAAACTGCAAACAGCGCGAAAACGTTGACTACAAAGCGTGCACGAGATCACAAAACACACATTTGCGATAAGGTTGTATTTATCAAAGCCGTAAATCGCACAGGAGTATCTTTCTGAAATCAAAGATAAAATATCGCAACTATTTTCAAAACAGCCCCGTACACAATAAAAACCTTTTATTGACATTCTTAATAAATAATTAACATCGCACTCTGATTACAGTCTTCCACTTTTAGCAGACTGATATTTTCATAGTTGACTATCTTCACGGTGAATAATAGGCGCAACGTTAACCATAAGAAAAACCATGGTAAAAAAGAGGTTAAATGCTAACGGGTAAATCCATGTGAGTTGTGCTGTTTTTTAACATCACCAGAACAGCACAAATTCCACATTTTTTATTAATTTTTTAAAAATTGTTTGGCTTAATTATCACCAGATGACGTTCACCGTCGAGCTGAGGAATGTTTAATTTCTCGATGGATACAACGGCAAAATCGTCCGGAAGCTGTTCAATTTCATCACCCGGCAGTTGTCCTTTCAGCGCATAGAAACGCCCTTTCTCTTCTGCGGGCAAATGTTTACACCAGCTCACCATGTCATTGAGTGAAGCAAAGGCGCGGCTGATAACACCGTCAAACGGCGGTTCTGCCGGAAACGCCTCTACCCTGCTTTGAACGGGCGTGATGTTCTCAAGCTTCAGCTCATGCTGAACCTGTCGTAAAAAGCGCACGCGCTTACCGAGGCTGTCCAGCAGCGTGAAATGACTTTCCGGCCGGACAATCGACAGCGGAACCCCTGGCAGACCGGGCCCCGTGCCAACGTCGATAAAACGCTCACCCTTCAGATACGGTGCCACAACGATGCTATCGAGAATATGGCGTACCAGCATCTCGTTGGGGTCGCGTACCGACGTCAGGTTGTACGCTTTGTTCCATTTGTTCAGCATATCGACATAGGCCACCAGCTGGTTTTTCTGGTGATCGGTGAGCGAAATACCTGCCTGATCCAGCAGACGAGAGAGTTTGTTGAGCACGGTGAATACCTGTTGGAAAACTTAGGTGGCGGGTGGCGCTTCGCTTACCCGCCCTACGGGTTCAGTAGGCCCGGTAAGCGCATCGCCACCGGGCAATGTTCTGGGCATTACGCGCTGCGGCGCAGCATACCCTGTTTCTTCAACCACACCAGCAGAATCGAAATCGCGGCGGGCGTAACGCCAGAGATACGTGATGCCTGGCCGATGGATACCGGTTTATGATCGTTCAGCTTAGCGATCACTTCGTTGGAAAGCCCCGTCACCTGACGGTAGTCCAGCATTTCCGGCAGCAACGTGTTTTCGTTACGCTGCTGTTTTTCAATCTCATCCTGTTGGCGCGCGATATAGCCTTCGTACTTCACCTGAATTTCGACCTGTTCAGCGGCTTCGGCATCTTCAAGACCAGGGGCGAACGCGGTGAGTTTCACCAGATTCTCATAGGTCACTTCCGGACGACGCAGCAGATCTTCACCGCTGGCTTCACGTGAGAGCGGCGCAGTTAAGTGAGCGTTCACTTCGGCAGCGGTTTCCGCCTGTGGATTAACCCACGTGGTTTTCAGACGCTGACGTTCCTGTTCAATGCGCTCCAGCTTCTCGTTAAAGCGTGCCCAGCGTTCGTCATCGACCAGACCCAGCTCGCGGCCCATTTCAGTCAGACGCAGGTCGGCGTTATCTTCGCGCAGCATCAGGCGATATTCCGCACGAGAGGTAAACATACGGTACGGTTCTTTGGTGCCCAGGGTGCAGAGATCGTCAACCAGTACGCCCAGATAGGCCTGAGAACGCGCCGGGGCCCAGCCCTCTTTTTCGGCAGAGAAACGGGCAGCGTTCAGACCGGCCAGCAGACCCTGTGCAGCCGCTTCTTCGTAACCGGTGGTGCCGTTAATCTGGCCCGCGAAGAACAGACCGTGGATGAATTTGCTCTCCAGGGTTGGCTTCAGGTCACGCGGGTCGAAGAAATCGTACTCAATAGCGTAGCCAGGGCGAACGATTTTCGCATTCTCCATGCCCTGCATTGAGCGAACAATCTGCATCTGCACATCGAACGGCAGGCTGGTGGAGATACCGTTCGGATAAATTTCGTTTGAGGTCAGCCCTTCCGGCTCCAGGAAGATCTGGTGCTGGTTACGATCGGCAAAGCGCATCACTTTGTCTTCGATCGACGGGCAGTAACGCGGACCGATCCCTTCGATCACACCGGCGTACATTGGGCTGCGATCGAGGTTATTGCGGATCACGTCATGGGTTTTTTCGTTGGTATGCGTGATGTAGCACGGTACCTGCTGCGGATGTTGCGCCGCATTGCCCATGAACGAGAAGACCGGCATCGGGTTATCACCGTGCTGTTGCGCAAGCACGCTGAAATCAATGGTGCGCGCGTCAATACGTGGCGGTGTGCCAGTCTTCAGGCGGCTTACGCGCAGTGGCAGTTCACGCAGACGACGAGAGAGCGGAATGGATGGCGGATCGCCTGCACGGCCACCGCTGTAGTTATCCAGACCAATATGAATTTTCCCGTCCAGGAAGGTGCCGACGGTCAGTACCACCGCTTTGGCGCGGAATTTAAGGCCCATCTGGGTCACAGCACCCACGACGCGATCGTTCTCAACGATAAGATCTTCTACCGCCTGCTGGAAGATCATCAGGTTTGGCTGGTTCTCCAGCGCGGTACGTACGGCCTGACGATAAAGCACGCGGTCTGCCTGTGCACGAGTGGCACGCACTGCCGGCCCTTTACTCGCGTTTAGTATCCTAAACTGGATGCCTGCATGATCGATCGCTTTCGCCATCAGGCCGCCAAGCGCATCCACTTCTTTTACCAGGTGTCCTTTCCCAATGCCGCCAATCGCCGGATTACAGGACATTTGTCCCAGCGTGTCGATATTGTGTGTCAAAAGCAGGGTCTGTTGACCCATACGCGCTGCGGCCATTGCGGCCTCAGTGCCTGCGTGACCCCCGCCAATGATGATGACGTCAAAAGGATCCTGATAAAACATGGTGGTCTGCCTCGCGTAAAGCGGTATGAAAATGGATTGAAGCCCGGGCCGTGGATTCTACTCAACTTTAGTCTTTCGAGAAAGCATTGGGATCCTGGGCTATTAAAAAGAAGATCTTTTTATTTAGAGATCTGTTCTATTGTGATCTCTTATTAGGATCGCGTACTTGTGTGGATAAGTCCGATCCGGCAAATAAGATCATGCAGTTAGGAAGGATCGTTTGCTGTGAATGATCGGTGATCCTGGACCGTATAAGCTGGGATCAGATCGCGACTTTATACACAGGCTAAAAACGATACAACAGTTGTTCTTTGGATAACTACGGGTTAATACGAGCTTTTAACCAGAGTTATCCACATCTGATCGCGCGATCTTTAATCGTTTTTGAGTAAATTTTTCCATTCACCCAACCAGATCTCGGCCGGATCCTCCGGAATATCATGATCGAGGATGTTGATCTTGAGTGTTTCACCCAGCTGTTTTGCTCCGCAAGAGGTGACAACAGCTTCGACTTTCTCTATTGCCCCGCAAAAGGTGTCATATTCACGACTGCCGATCCCCACAGCGCCAAAACGGACCTTTGAGAGGTCAGGCTGCTGTTCCAGCAGTTCGTCATATAAAGGTTGCAGGTTATCCGGCAGATCGCCCGCGCCATGCGTGGAGGTGATCAGCAGCCAGACCCCGTCAGTCGGGAGATCTTCAAGCAGCGGTCCGTGCAGGGTTTGTGTTGAAAAGCCCGCATCTTCCAGCTTCTCAGCCAGGTGTTCCGCTACATATTCCGCACCACCGAGGGTGCTGCCGCTGATAAGGGTAATGTCCGCCATTGATCGCTCGCTCAGATAAAGAGGGAGATATTGTACGCTGTGAACGAGCTGGGATCTACCTGTGGAAAATGTGGGAATGAATTTGCCCGATCATGGGCGGATGGTACGCATGATCGGGTTTTGCAGGGAGATCAGTGTCTCGGTGGACTGAATTTCATCAATTGTTTGGATCTTGTTGATAAGTACCTGCTGGAGGGCATCGATGGATCGGCACATCACTTTTATAAAGATGCTGTAGTGCCCCGTGGTGTAGTACGCCTCGGTGACCTCATCCAGCGCATTGAGCCTGGCCAGGGCGGAAGGATAGTCTTTTGCGCTTTTAAGAATGATGCCGATAAAGCAGCAGACGTCGTAACCCAGCTGCTTCGGGCTAACGTCAATGCGCGCGCCGGTAATGATCCCCGCCTGCTTCATTTTCTCTACGCGAACGTGAATGGTTCCCGGGCTGACACCAAACTGTTTCGCCAGTTCGGCGTAGGCGGTACGGGCATTGGCCATTAACGCCTCGAGTATGCCGCGGTCGAGATTGTCGATCTGATAATTTTCCATAGCTTTTTCTTATGAAGATTGATGATTCTTTCTATTCTAGCCTCATATTTTATCGATTCAAAAGTGAAGTCGGCTTTTTGTTGTTGAGTTATTGAATTAAGTGCCGGTTCTGTTGCTTAATCATTACCAACAGGACGCAGGAGTATAAATAATGAAAACCGCTTACATCGCAAAACAACGCCAGATCAGTTTCGTTAAATCCCATTTTTCCCGCCAGCTGGAAGAGAAGCTTGGGCTGATTGAGGTTCAGGCACCAATTTTGAGCCGGGTGGGCGACGGGACGCAGGATAACTTGTCTGGATGCGAAAAAGCGGTACAGGTGAAAGTGAAAACACTGCCAGATGCCCAGTTCGAAGTGGTTCATTCCCTGGCGAAGTGGAAGCGTCAGACCCTGGGACAACACGACTTCAGCGCGGGCGAAGGGCTTTACACGCACATGAAAGCCCTTCGCCCCGATGAAGACCGCCTCTCACCTATTCACTCTGTTTACGTTGACCAGTGGGACTGGGAGCGCGTGATGGGTGATGGCGAGCGTCACCTCGGCACGCTGAAATCCACCGTTGAGGCGATCTACGCCGGGATCAAAGCGACTGAAGCGGCCGTGAGCAAAGAGTTTGGTCTGGCACCGTTCCTGCCGGAAACGATCCACTTTGTTCATAGCCAGGCACTGTTGAGCCGTTTCCCGGATCTTGATGCCAAAGGCCGTGAACGTGCGATCGCGAAAGAGTTGGGTGCAGTATTCCTGATCGGCATTGGCGGCAAACTCTCTGATGGCAAACGCCACGACGTCCGTGCGCCGGATTATGATGACTGGAGCACCGCGGGCGAGCACGACTATGCCGGGCTGAACGGCGATATCCTGGTCTGGAACCCGGTACTGGAAGATGCATTTGAGCTCTCCTCTATGGGGATCCGCGTGGATGCCGACGCGCTGAAACGCCAGCTGGCGGTGACCGGTGACGAAGATCGTCTCAAATTAGAGTGGCACCAGGCGTTGCTGCGCGGCGAAATGCCGCAGACCATCGGGGGAGGGATCGGCCAGTCCCGTCTGACCATGCTGCTGCTGCAACTGCCGCATATTGGTCAGGTACAGTGTGGCGTCTGGCCGCAGCAGGTGCGTGACAGCGTGGGATCTCTTCTTTAATTAACGCTGCCAGCGTCTGAGCAGGCGGCTACGCAACCCGGTATCAAAGCGCCAGATATGATCGAAGATGCGCATGATGCCGGGTTTACCATGAGCGGACATCGCGACGGCGTGAAAACGGTGCTGATGCACCCGCTGTAACTCCTTCACTTTATTAACCACATCATCCGGCAGTCGCTGGGCTATAAAATCGGAAATGACGACCGCATCGGCGTCGTACCAGTCACCCCCCTGCATCCGCTCAACGATGCTGCGAAAGCAGCTGGCCAGGTCAGTGCCCCCGCGAAAACGCTGGCTTAAAAAACGGATTGCCTGCTCTATTCCCTGCTGGTTCGTCAGCTCATAACCCACGACTTCGCTGGAGAAGAGCATGATGAAGCAGCGACGGCGGTCGGCGAGCGCCACGCGCATCAGTGCCAGGCAAAACGCTTTTGCACACTGTTCGTTAAATCCGCCCATCGAACCGGACGTATCCACACAAACAATAAACGGCCCGCGCGGCTGTTCATCAAAATCCTGATGGACGACCGGACGCTGGCTAAGTTTCTCGCGCCACGCTTCGCCGTGCAGCCGGTAGGTAAGAAGCTGTTTTTCCACCAGCCGACGGTAGAACTCATACTCCAGCTCGGTCATTCCCAGCGTGCTCAGTTCGGTGGGCAGCAGGCGCAGAATGTCATCGCTCTGCTGGAGCCCGTCGACCTGTTCTGGCACGGTTGCCGGTTCACGCACCAGGGTGCGGAAGGTTTCCATCGGGGCATCCTTCTTTGGAACTGATTTTGCCTCCCTTGAGCGCCCCAGCTGTTCAGCAAGCTTCATCAATTCCGGCTGCTGCGCCAGAAAATCGCCGTATTTGACGATCAACTGGTAATCTCCGCGTTTGAGCTGTCCGGCACTCATGTCCCAGAGACGTCCTGCGGCGTTTTCATTTTCCACCAGCACCTGCTCAAGCTGACCGCTTAAGGTCATGCGTTCCTGAACTTCACTGAGCAGCTGTTCACGTTCTTCATCCAGCAACTGCTGGTTTAACGTTGTGGCCTGAACCACCAGACTGAGGCGCCAGCGTTGTAAAAAGAGAGTATGCAGTGCGGGGGTAAAGGTGGCGTTATCCGTGACCAGCGCCCGGGCCTGGCTGGCAAACGGAGAGTGGACGTTATCGAGTACTGCCAGGGTTTGTGGGAGCTGGACGATAAACTGCGTCGTGGAGAGCCGTTGACACTGTTGATAGGCCGCGACTTCCTCCGTCAGTTCCGGCGGAACTTCAGTCTCTTTGAATCGCTGTCGCAGATTATCTCGCCAGCGCGGAAGATCGTCGGTCATCGCCTTTTTGAGCTTCGGGAATTTTTCAAAAAACGCCGCCAGCTGCGGCGACGCCAGAAGGGTAATCACCACCTCCTCAATCAACCCTTCCTCGCTGACCGCCAGCATCACGTTGAGCGTGTCCAGCGTTAGCATTGACGCGCCTGTTTGATCTGCGCGCTGACATCCTGCAGGCTGGCTTCGATGCGACCTAACCAGTCGCTATGAATAAAGAGGCATTTTTGCTGCTCGCTAAAGCGGGTGTGCTGCTGGTGCCATTCGGTATCCAGGGCGTCCAGCTGCTGTTTGATCTCTTCCGGCACGCTGTCAGAAGCGGTGCCAGGAAGCGCAAGACGCGAGCCCTGCAGGCTGACGTCGCGGATCACCAGGTGCTGGCTGCTGTCTACTTCCATCGTGAGCGGCTGCGCGAAACCGATGCCGTTGAGTTTTCCGCGGATCTCACCGCCTTTGTCGAGCCACTGAGATAGCGCCTCGCGCTCAACCGTAATGTGTACCACCTGCATATCATGCAGTTTGAGCGGCTGCTGGAGCAGCAGCGTTAGCGTCGTACCGGTCAGATCGGCGGGGAGTTCGTAATGCGGTTTGCGGGCGAACATACCGCCCAGACGATTGACTTTCAGCGCCGTTTTATCACTTTGCTGCTGTTGGAGCTGGATGCGGCGTTGAGTAATCGCCCCCAGCTGGTTGAGCATCGCCTGCTGCCCCCATGCGTGTCCGGTCATCAATACGTCCAGCTGCTGCTGCATCAGGTTCATGCCTTCTGCGTCGTGCCAGAGGCAGTCTTTCAGCAGGATCAGATCGAGGGGCGCGACGGCATCACGACCGCTGAACAGGGCGCTTGCCTGGAGCAGACGAATCGCCTTTTTCCAGCGACGGTCCGAGACATACGGTGCGGAAGGGAGTAAATCAAGCTGCTGGCGCAGCATGAAGATCAGTTCAAAAACGGCATCGGGCAGTTTAATTTTGCCGATATCTTCCTGCCACTGGTGATACTCCTCGTCCGTCACCTGCAAAGAAGCCGCCACCGGGTTTTCGTTCTCATCCTGCTGGCTGACCAGCATAGAGCGGAAGTTTGACTTGTCCTGGACTTTATCGAGCCACAGGCGGATCAGCATACGGTCATACAGCGCTTCCAGGCTGCTGTCGGCTTCGGGCAGTTCGTTTGACGCGGCCACCAGCAGACGCATGGGGATTTTCTCTTCGCTGGCCCCGTTGCGAAACCGGCGTTCGTTAATCGCCGTGAGCAGGGTGTTCAGGATTGCCGGGCCGGCTTTCCAGATCTCATCGAGAAAGACAATTTCTGCTTCCGGAAGATAACCCGCCGTCAGACGCTCATAACGCCCCTCGTCTTTGAGGGCTTGAATAGAGAGCGGACCGAAAACCTCTTCGGGGGTGGAGAAGCGCGTCATGAGATATTCAAAGGCGCGAGCATTCTGAAAAGCGAACTTCAGGCGGCGTGCGATCAGGCTTTTGGCAATGCCCGGCGGACCCAGCAGAAACACGCTTTCACCGCTCAACGCTGCCAGTAAGCAAAGGCGAATGGCGTGGCTACGCTCGAAAAGGCCTTTCTCTAGCGCACTGCTGAGGCGGGAAATTCTTTCTGCTAATAAATGTGAGTGAGCCATAATAGTTTTGCATCCTTTCGCCGTCGTGGCGGCCAATTGAAGCGAGTATAGACGTTTCAGTCAGAGCTGGTAATAGGCTGAAGTGCGGCGCAATTTTCTTTGCGCTACATTAATGCGGTTGCATTTAGGGGTTCGATTTTGCAACGAATCGTGCATACTGTGCGCTTTTTGTGGGCCAAGGGACCGGGAACACATTTGTTATTTAAACGAAAAGACTAGTCTATGAGCACTGATAATAAGCAATCATTACCCGCAATAACGCTTGCTGCGATCGGGGTTGTCTACGGTGATATCGGTACCAGCCCGCTTTATACGCTTCGTGAATGTCTGTCCGGCCAGTTTGGCTTTGGTGTTGAGCGTGATGCCGTGTTTGGCTTCTTGTCACTCATCTTCTGGCTGCTGATCCTGGTTGTTTCTGTTAAATATCTCTCCTTCGTTATGCGTGCAGATAACGCGGGCGAAGGCGGGATCCTGACCCTGATGTCCCTTGCCGGGCGCAACACCTCCGCCAGAATGACGTCCGTGCTGGTGATTATCGGCCTGATCGGCGGCAGTTTCTTCTACGGAGAGGTGGTTATCACACCCGCCATTTCGGTCCTCTCGGCGATAGAGGGCCTGGAGATTATTGCGCCACAGCTCGATACGTGGGTGGTTCCGCTGGCGATAATCGTATTAACGCTGCTGTTTGCGATCCAGAAGCACGGTACCGGGCTGGTGGGTAAACTGTTTGCGCCGATTATGCTGGCCTGGTTCCTGATCCTCGCGGCCCTCGGTTTGCGCAGCATTATTGCTAACCCTGAAGTGCTGCATGCCCTGAATCCTTACTGGGCCGTGCATTTCTTCCTCGAATATAAAGTTGTTTCCTTCGTGGCGCTTGGCGCGGTCGTGCTCTCCATCACTGGCGTTGAGGCGTTGTATGCCGATATGGGTCACTTTGGGAAACTGCCTATCCGTGTGGCATGGTTTATTGTGGTGCTGCCGTCGCTGGTGCTGAACTACTTCGGTCAGGGCGCGCTGCTACTCAAGAACCCGGAAGCGATTAAGAACCCGTTCTTCCTGCTGGCGCCTGACTGGGCGCTGGTACCGATGCTGATTCTGGCGACGCTGGCGACCGTCATTGCTTCTCAGGCGGTGATTTCGGGGGTGTTCTCTCTGACGCGCCAGGCTGTGCGTCTGGGGTATCTCTCGCCAATGCGCATCATCCATACTTCTGAGATGGAGTCGGGTCAGATCTACATTCCGTTCGTTAACTGGCTGCTCTATTTCGCGGTTGTGATTGTTATCGTGAGCTTTGAGCACTCCAGTAACCTGGCGGCGGCGTACGGTATTGCGGTAACCGGTACGATGGTGCTGACATCGCTTCTTTCCACCACCGTGGCGTACCGAAACTGGCACTGGAATAAATTCCTTGTGGCAATGATTCTGGTGGGCTTCCTGTGCATCGACGTACCGTTGTTCTCTGCGAACCTCGACAAGATTGTTTCCGGCGGCTGGCTGCCGCTGACGCTGGGTCTGGTGATGTTCATCGTGATGACCACGTGGAAGAGCGAGCGCTTCCGTCTGCTGCGTCGTATGCATGAGCACGGTAACTCTCTGGAGGCGATGATCGCTTCCCTGGAGAAATCCCCGCCGGTGCGCGTGCCGGGAACGGCGGTGTATATGTCTCGTGCCCTGAACGTCATCCCGTTCGCGCTGATGCATAACCTCAAGCACAACAAGGTTCTGCACGAGCGCGTGATCCTGCTGACGTTGCGTACCGAAGATGCGCCGTATGTTCACAACGTGCGTCGCGTGCAAATCGAGCAGCTGTCCCCGACATTCTGGCGCGTGGTGGCGAGTTACGGCTGGCGCGAAACGCCAAATGTGGAAGAGGTGTTCCACCGCTGCGGCCTTGAAGGGTTAAGCTGCCGGATGATGGAGACGTCTTTCTTTATGTCGCACGAGTCGCTGATTATCGGCAAGCGTCCCTGGTATCTGCGCCTGCGCGGTAAGCTTTATCTTATCCTGCAGCGTAACGCTCTGCGTGCGCCTGACCAGTTTGAGATCCCACCTAACCGCGTGATTGAGCTGGGAACGCAGGTCGAGATTTAAGTCCTTCTGCGGGCTGATGCCCTCACCCCGACCCTCTCCCACTGGGAGAGGGCGCAAACATAAAAAACGGAAACCTGACGGTTACCGTTTTGCATTTACCTCCCCCTCTATTTCACTTAGCGAAACGTTTCGACGTTGATCACAAATCTGTTACGCCATGATGGTTTTCTGAACACTCTTGCGGCTACACTCTTTTTAGCGAAACGTTTCGCTAGTGGAGCAGAAAATGAAGAAAGGCACAGTTCTCAACTCAGAAATCTCATCGGTCATTTCCCGTCTTGGTCATACCGATACGCTGGTGGTTTGCGATGCAGGCTTACCGGTTCCGCGCAGCACAACCCGTATTGATATGGCGTTAACGCAGGGAGTTCCTTCGTTTATGCAGGTACTGGATGTGGTGACGTCGGAGATGCAGGTTGAGGCGGCCATTCTCGCGGCGGAAATCAAACAACATAATCCGCAACTCCACGAAACGTTGCTTAAGTTTATTGAGCAACTGCAGCAACACCAGGGAAACACCATAGAAATTCGTTACACAACGCACGAGCAGTTCAAACAACAAACCGCAGACAGTCAGGCGGTGATTCGCAGCGGGGAGTGTTCCCCGTATGCGAATATCATTCTCTGTGCTGGCGTCACCTTCTGAGGCCATCATGGACGCATTACTGCAACTCAAGGGGATCGATAAATCGTTCCCGGGCGTAAAAGCCCTCTCCGGTGCGGCGCTGAATGTCTACTCCGGTCGCGTGATGGCGCTGGTGGGCGAAAACGGTGCGGGCAAATCCACCATGATGAAAGTGCTGACCGGGATTTACCAGCGTGATGCCGGTTCGCTGCTCTGGCTGGGTAAAGAGACCACCTTTAACGGCCCGAAATCTTCTCAGGAAGCGGGTATCGGTATCATCCACCAGGAGCTAAACCTCATCCCGCAGCTCACCATTGCGGAGAACATCTTCCTCGGCCGTGAGTTTGTGAACCGGTTTGGCAAAATCGACTGGAAAACCATGTACGCCGAAGCGGACAAGCTGCTCGCGAAGCTGAACCTGCGCTTTAAGAGCGACCGTCTGGTAGGCGAGCTCTCCATCGGCGATCAGCAGATGGTGGAAATCGCGAAGGTGCTGAGCTTTGAATCCAAAGTCATCATCATGGATGAGCCGACCGACGCTCTGACTGATACCGAAACCGAATCCCTGTTCCGCGTTATCCGCGAGCTGAAATCGCAGGGACGTGGGATTGTCTATATTTCTCACCGCATGAAAGAGATCTTCGAGATTTGCGATGACGTCACCGTCTTCCGCGACGGGCAGTTTATTGCCGAGCGCGAAGTGGCGACGCTGACCGAAGATACGCTCATCGAAATGATGGTGGGACGTAAGCTGGAAGATCAGTATCCGCGTCTGGATAAAGCACCGGGTGAGATCCGCCTGAAGGTGGATAACCTCTGCGGTCCGGGCGTTCACGATGTGACCTTTACCCTGCGCCAGGGTGAGATCCTCGGTGTCGCGGGTCTGATGGGCGCGGGACGTACCGAACTGATGAAAGTGCTCTACGGCGCACTGCCGCGCACCAGCGGTTATGTCACCCTCGACGGTCATGAAGTGGTGACGCGCTCTCCGCAGGATGGACTGGCGAACGGTATCGTCTATATCTCTGAAGACCGCAAGCGCGACGGTTTAGTGCTGGGCATGTCGGTAAAAGAGAACATGTCGCTTACCGCGCTGCGCTATTTCAGCCGCAGCGGCGGCAGCCTTAAGCATAAAGACGAGCAGCAGGCGGTCAGTGATTTTATCCGTCTTTTTAACGTCAAAACGCCGTCAATGGAGCAGGCGATTGGCCTGTTGTCCGGTGGTAATCAGCAGAAAGTGGCGATTGCCCGCGGGCTGATGACGCGCCCGAAAGTCTTGATCCTCGACGAGCCAACCCGCGGCGTAGACGTGGGCGCAAAGAAAGAGATCTATCAGCTGATTAACCAGTTCAAGGCCGACGGGCTGAGCATCATTCTGGTCTCTTCCGAGATGCCAGAAGTATTAGGCATGAGCGATCGCATTATCGTCATGCATGAAGGGCATCTCGGCGGTGAATTCACTCGCGAGCAGGCCACCCAGGAAGTTCTGATGGCTGCCGCTGTGGGCAAGCTTAATCGCGTGAATCAGGAGTAAGAAGATGACTACCCAGGCTGTTTCTGGTCGCCGCTATTTCACAAAGGCATGGCTGATGGAACAAAAATCGCTGATTGCCCTGCTGGTGCTGATCGCGATTGTGTCGACCATGAGCCCGAATTTCTTCACCGTTAATAACCTCTTCAACATTCTGCAGCAGACGTCTGTGAACGCCATTATGGCGGTCGGGATGACGCTGGTGATTTTGACCTCGGGTATCGATCTGTCCGTCGGTTCCCTGCTGGCGCTCACCGGTGCGATCGCCGCTTCGCTTGTCGGGATTGAAGTCAACGCGCTGGTGGCGGTTGCCGCTGCACTGGCAGCAGGCGCGGCGATTGGCGCTGTAACCGGCGTAATCGTGGCAAAAGGGCGTGTTCAGGCGTTTATCGCCACGCTGGTAATGATGCTGCTGCTGCGCGGTGTGACCATGGTCTACACCAACGGTAGCCCGGTCAATACCGGGTTTACGGATAATGCCGATCTGTTTGGCTGGTTCGGTATTGGCCGTCCGCTGGGCGTCCCGACGCCGGTCTGGATCATGGCTATCGTCTTCCTGGCGGCGTGGTACATGCTGCATCACACCCGTCTGGGTCGTTACATTTATGCGCTGGGCGGTAACGAAGCGGCAACGCGTCTGTCCGGTATTAGCGTCAATAAAGTCAAAATTATCGTTTACTCCCTGTGCGGCCTGCTGGCCTCTCTGGCGGGCATCATCGAAGTGGCGCGTCTTTCTTCTGCGCAGCCAACGGCGGGTACGGGCTATGAACTGGATGCCATCGCGGCGGTGGTTCTGGGCGGTACGAGTCTGGCGGGCGGTAAAGGTCGCATTGTTGGGACATTGATCGGCGCACTGATCCTCGGTTTCCTGAATAATGGTTTGAATTTGTTAGGTGTTTCCTCCTATTACCAGATGATCGTTAAGGCAGTGGTGATTTTGCTGGCGGTACTGGTAGACAACAAAAAACAGTAACTGACGACACTACAGGACATCTTAGATATGAACATGAAAAAACTGGCTACCCTGGTTTCCGCTGTCGCGCTGAGCGCAACCGTAAGTGCTAACGCCATGGCGAAAGACACCATCGCGCTGGTTGTCTCTACCCTGAACAACCCGTTCTTCGTCTCCCTGAAGGATGGTGCGCAGAAAGAAGCTGACAAGCTGGGTTACAACCTGGTCGTGCTGGATTCTCAGAACAACCCGGCGAAAGAGCTGGCGAACGTTCAGGACTTAACCGTTCGTGGCACCAAAATCCTGCTGATCAACCCAACCGATTCTGACGCCGTAGGTAACGCCGTTAAAATGGCAAACCAGGCGAAAATTCCGGTGATCACGCTGGACCGTCAGGCGAACAAAGGCGATGTAGTCAGCCACATCGCGTCTGATAACGTGCTGGGCGGTAAAATCGCCGGTGATTACATTGCGAAGAAAGCCGGTGAAGGCGCCAAAGTCATCGAACTGCAGGGTATTGCCGGGACGTCCGCAGCGCGTGAGCGTGGCGAAGGCTTCCAGCAGGCTGTTGCTGCACACAAATTCAATGTCCTGGCGAGCCAGCCAGCAGACTTCGACCGTACTAAAGGTCTGAACGTTATGCAGAACCTGCTGACCGCACATCCTGACGTGCAGGCTGTGTTTGCACAGAACGATGAGATGGCGCTGGGTGCGCTGCGTGCCCTGCAGACTGCAGGTAAATCTGATGTGATGGTTGTCGGATTTGACGGTACGCCGGATGGTGAAAAAGCGGTAAATGATGGCAAACTGGCTGCGACCATCGCTCAGCTGCCTGAGCAGATTGGCGCGACTGGCGTACAAACTGCCGACAAAGTGCTGAAGGGCGAAAAAGTTCAGGCCAAATACCCTGTTGACCTGAAGCTGGTCATCAAGCAGTAAAAGGCGAATCAGGCAGTCGCTGGCTGCCTGAGGGACACCAATAAAGAAAAGTGTGGCATACGCCACCGGGTAACACCGGTGGCGCTCTCAGATGGACAATCCAACCATGAAAACCGCAGGTAACCTCGTCGTCCTTGGCAGTATCAATGCCGATCACATTCTTAACCTTGAATCATTCCCTGCACCGGGCGAAACCGTCACGGGTAATCATTACCAGGTAGCATTTGGCGGTAAGGGCGCAAACCAGGCCGTCGCCGCCGGACGCAGTGGGGCGAATATTGCGTTTATCGCCTGCACGGGTGATGACGATACCGGTGAGCGCGTACGTAAACAGCTGGCCAGCGATAATATTGATATCGCGCCGGTCAGCGTTGTTGCGGGGGAGTCTACCGGCGTGGCGCTGATTTTCGTCAACGCTGAAGGTGAGAATGTCATCGGTATTCATGCGGGTGCTAACGCTGCGCTGACGACGGCGCGCGTAGAAGCGCAACGAGCACTCATCGGTGGAGCCGAAGCCCTGCTGATGCAGCTGGAGTCACCGGTTGAAAGCGTGCTGGCCGCCGCCAAAATTGCGCATGAAAATCATACCACTGTCGTACTTAACCCTGCTCCAGCCCGTGTATTATCAGACGAGTTGTTGGCGCTGGTGGACATCATTACGCCAAACGAAACCGAAGCGGAAAAGCTGACGGGCATTCGTGTTGAAAATGATGATGATGCCGCGCGTGCGGCGAAAGTGTTGCATGAAAAGGGCATCGGGACCGTTATCATTACTCTTGGCAGCCGTGGGGTGTGGGCAAGCGTAAACGGCGAAGGGCGTCGCGTGCCGGGCTTCAGGGTTAAAGCCATTGATACGATTGCCGCAGGCGATACCTTTAACGGTGCGCTGGTGACGGCGCTGCTGGAAGGCAAAGTGATGGATGATGCGATCCGCTTTGCGCATGCCGCCGCCGCAATTGCGGTGACGCGTAAAGGGGCACAGCCTTCCGTACCGTGGCGCAAAGAGATCGATGAATTCTTAAGTCAGCAGGGGTAACGTTTGGCTACGATGAAAGATGTCGCCCGCATGGCGGGTGTTTCTACTTCGACTGTCTCTCACGTTATTAATAACGATCGTTTCGTTAGCGAGGCGATTCGGGAGAAAGTCGAAGCCGCAGTAAAAGATCTCAACTATGCGCCGTCGGCGCTGGCGCGCAGCCTTAAGCTTAACCAGACGCGCACCATCGGTATGCTGATCACCGCCAGTACCAACCCTTTTTATTCTGAACTTGTTCGCGGCGTAGAGCGCAGCTGCTTCGAGCGTGGCTACAGTCTGGTGCTGTGCAATACCGAGGGTGACGAACAGCGCATGAACCGTAACCTGGAAACGCTGATGCAAAAACGCGTCGACGGGTTATTGCTGCTCTGTACCGAAACCCATCAACCGTCGAAAGAGATTATCCAGCGCTACCCTTCAATTCCTACGGTGATGATGGACTGGGCGCCGTTCGATGGGACCAGCGATCTGATTCAGGATAATTCCCTGCTGGGCGGCGACATGGCAACTCAGCATCTGATAGATAAAGGTCATACCCGCATCGCCTGCATTACCGGCCCGCTGGATAAAACCCCGGCGCGCTTGCGTCTGGAAGGTTATCTCTCGGCGATGGAACGCGCGGGTCTTGCCATCCCTGACGGCTACCGGATCACCGGTGATTTCGAATTTAACGGCGGCTTTGAGGCGATGCAGACATTGCTGATGCAAGAGCCGCGTCCGCAGGCGGTATTTATCGGTAACGATGCGATGGCATTTGGTGCTTATCAGGCGTTGTATCAGGCGGGGTTACGCGTTCCGGACGATATGGCGATCATTGGCTACGATGATATCGAACTGGCGCGCTACATGACGCCGCCGCTGACCACCATTCATCAGCCGAAAGATGAACTGGGTGAGCTGGCCATTGATGTGTTGATCCACCGAATGGCGCAGCCCACGCTGCAACAGCAACGTCTGCAGCTTACTCCTGTTCTGATGGAACGGGGTTCGGTTTAGCCTTTGCTTTGTGGCGCTCTTTGATCAGGTTTCGGCCGTCTTTCGGTTTTAACAGCATAAAGACCAGCGCCGATACCACCGTGAGTGCGCCCATCGTAATAAAGGTATAGTGGAACTGCTCAACGGTATTCGCGCTGTCAAAACCCTCATAAAAGCGCAGCACTGCTGCACTTACCGCCACCCCTAAACTGATCGACAGCTGCTGCGTTACCGCCAGCACGCTGTTGCCGCTACTGGCATTCTCGTCAGTCAGATCGGCAAGGGTAATGGTGTTCATCGACGTAAACTGCGTCGACATTGCCATGCCCAGCACAAACAACGGCAGGATCAGCATCCAGACGGGAAGAGAGGCGGATTGCAGAGAGAATTGCGCAATCATCAGGCCGATAAAGACCGTCACGCCAACCAGCGTCTTACGATAGCCAAACCAGCGCAGTACCTGCGTGACGGTTGATTTTGCCAGAATTGAACCCATTGCCGTGGGCGCCATCATGCAGCCGGCAATCAGGGCCGGATAGCCAAAACCTACCTGCAACATCAATGGCATCAGGAACGGTACGCATCCTGTCCCCAGGCGTGAAGCTATGTTTCCTGCAATCCCGACGGAGAAGGTCCGGGTGTTAAACAGCGATAAAGAGATAAGCGGTGTCGGGTGGCGACGCGCATGACGTATATAAAGAAGGAAAAGCAGAATACCGCTGAGGATGACGGCCAGTGCCAGCCACGTTTCAACGATTTTCTCACCAAACAGCTCCATCCCGCTGGAGAACAGCACCAGGCTCAGACCAAACAGGAAAAATCCGCCCATATCGAAGCTGCGTCTTGGCGTGGTGAAGTTGGGCATATATTTGCGAGCGTAGAACAGCCCTGCCACACCAATCGGGATATTAATCAGGAAGATCCAGTGCCAGCTTGCCCAGGTCACAAACACGCCGCCGAGTACCGGGCCCAGTATCGGGCCGACGAGGCCCGGCATGGTGACGAAGTTGAGCACGGGAAGCAGCTCGCTGCGTGGGTAGGCACGCAGCAATGCCAGGCGCGCCACGGGCATCATCATCGCGCCGCCAATGCCCTGTAACACGCGGAAGATAACCAGCTCTGTTAAGGATGTGGAGAGCGCGCAGGCCAGCGAACCCAGGGTAAAGAGCGTTACGGCAAGCATGAAAACTCTGCGGGTACCGAAGCGGTCAGCCAGCCAGCCGCTTACCGGGATCAGCATCGCCACCGTCAGGGTATAGCTGATGATGGCGGATTGCATTGCCAGCGGGGAGCGGTTGAGGCTTTGTGCAATGGCGGGAAGCGCTGTGTTGAGGATGGTGGCATCCAGTGCCTGCATAAAGAACGCCATGGCTGCAATCCACGGCAATCCGGCCATGCTGCGTGCTTTTTTCTTTGTCATTTATCTACCTGCTGGTGGGTTGGCGCGGCCAGCAATGCCTGGCACGCACTCAGGGCTCGCTGCCCGTCGCTCTCCTGAATGGCATCCACTATCGCCTGATGCAAATCCAGCTTTACCACTTCGTCTTGTGTAATAGAGGAAAAGTAGGTGTGGTACACCGAATGGAATAACGAGGCAAAGGAGGTCAGGAAGGGATTGGCGCTCATCATATAGATATGTTCATGCCAGGCCATATCAACCTCAACCCAGCGTTCCCGGTTGAAGTGTTTTTTCAGGAACACCATTTCTTCCATCAACGCGTTAAGTTGCGCTTTCTGCTCTGCTGTTCCGAGCGTGGCGGCAAGCAGGCAGGCCTGGGGTTCAAGGCTGCTACGCATCACGAGGAAGTGATCGACCACCTGATGAAAGTTATCTTCTGTCATCCACCAGGAGAGCAGCTCCTGATCGAGAAAATTCCAGTTACTCTGCGGCATCACGCGCGTACCAATGCGCGGGCGCGGGAGAACCATCCCTTTTGCCGTCAGGGTTTTCACCGCTTCACGAACGGCGGTACGGCTCACCCCAAACTGCTCGCCCAACTCCATTTCACCCGGCAGGATGCTGCCCGGGGCATATTTTCCCGCTAAAATCCGTTGCGCCAGCTTTTCTGCCAGCACATAGGAGAGGTTTTTTTGGGCGGCCAGCTGTTGTGCGCTTAATGGCATCGCGTTTATTCCTTAATGTTTCATGCTGATAATTATGCCACCTCGAATGTGATTGTGGTTGTAGATACATCAAATAGAACAATTTGTAGCTTGATTTCACCGCTATTGGTGAAAAAAAACACGGACGGAAACTTTTTTTAAATTTCCTCTTGTCACTGTGAAATAACTCCCTATAATGCGCCTCCACTGACACGGAACAACGGCACACACGCCGCCGGGTCAGCAGAGAAAAGCAAAATAAACGCTTGACTCTGAAGCGGGAAAGCGTAATATGCACACCCCGCGCCGCAGCGAAAACGAAGCGGCACTGCTCTTTAACAATTTATCAGACAATCTGTGTGGGCACTCAAAGTGACATGGATTCTTAACGTCGCAAGACGAAAAATGAATACCAAGTCTCTGAGTGAACATACGTAATTCATTACGAAGTTTAATTCACGAGCATCAAACTTAAATTGAAGAGTTTGATCATGGCTCAGATTGAACGCTGGCGGCAGGCCTAACACATGCAAGTCGAACGGTAGCACAGAGAGCTTGCTCTCGGGTGACGAGTGGCGGACGGGTGAGTAATGTCTGGGAAACTGCCTGATGGAGGGGGATAACTACTGGAAACGGTAGCTAATACCGCATAACGTCGCAAGACCAAAGAGGGGGACCTTCGGGCCTCTTGCCATCAGATGTGCCCAGATGGGATTAGCTAGTAGGTGGGGTAACGGCTCACCTAGGCGACGATCCCTAGCTGGTCTGAGAGGATGACCAGCCACACTGGAACTGAGACACGGTCCAGACTCCTACGGGAGGCAGCAGTGGGGAATATTGCACAATGGGCGCAAGCCTGATGCAGCCATGCCGCGTGTATGAAGAAGGCCTTCGGGTTGTAAAGTACTTTCAGCGGGGAGGAAGGTGTTGTGGTTAATAACCGCAGCAATTGACGTTACCCGCAGAAGAAGCACCGGCTAACTCCGTGCCAGCAGCCGCGGTAATACGGAGGGTGCAAGCGTTAATCGGAATTACTGGGCGTAAAGCGCACGCAGGCGGTCTGTCAAGTCGGATGTGAAATCCCCGGGCTCAACCTGGGAACTGCATTCGAAACTGGCAGGCTAGAGTCTTGTAGAGGGGGGTAGAATTCCAGGTGTAGCGGTGAAATGCGTAGAGATCTGGAGGAATACCGGTGGCGAAGGCGGCCCCCTGGACAAAGACTGACGCTCAGGTGCGAAAGCGTGGGGAGCAAACAGGATTAGATACCCTGGTAGTCCACGCCGTAAACGATGTCGACTTGGAGGTTGTGCCCTTGAGGCGTGGCTTCCGGAGCTAACGCGTTAAGTCGACCGCCTGGGGAGTACGGCCGCAAGGTTAAAACTCAAATGAATTGACGGGGGCCCGCACAAGCGGTGGAGCATGTGGTTTAATTCGATGCAACGCGAAGAACCTTACCTACTCTTGACATCCAGAGAACTTTCCAGAGATGGATTGGTGCCTTCGGGAACTCTGAGACAGGTGCTGCATGGCTGTCGTCAGCTCGTGTTGTGAAATGTTGGGTTAAGTCCCGCAACGAGCGCAACCCTTATCCTTTGTTGCCAGCGGTTAGGCCGGGAACTCAAAGGAGACTGCCAGTGATAAACTGGAGGAAGGTGGGGATGACGTCAAGTCATCATGGCCCTTACGAGTAGGGCTACACACGTGCTACAATGGCGCATACAAAGAGAAGCGACCTCGCGAGAGCAAGCGGACCTCATAAAGTGCGTCGTAGTCCGGATTGGAGTCTGCAACTCGACTCCATGAAGTCGGAATCGCTAGTAATCGTAGATCAGAATGCTACGGTGAATACGTTCCCGGGCCTTGTACACACCGCCCGTCACACCATGGGAGTGGGTTGCAAAAGAAGTAGGTAGCTTAACCTTCGGGAGGGCGCTTACCACTTTGTGATTCATGACTGGGGTGAAGTCGTAACAAGGTAACCGTAGGGGAACCTGCGGTTGGATCACCTCCTTACCTTAAAGAACCTGCCTTTGTAGTGCTCACACAGATTGTCTGATGAAAAGTAAATAGCAAGGCGTCTTGCGATTGAGACTTCAGTGTCCCCTTCGTCTAGAGGCCCAGGACACCGCCCTTTCACGGCGGTAACAGGGGTTCGAATCCCCTAGGGGACGCCACTTGCTGGTTCGTGAGTGAAAGTCACCTGCCGTCATATCTCAAAACTGACTTGCGAGTCATGTTTGAGATATTTGCTCTTTAAAAATCTGGATCAAGCTGAAAATTGAAACGACACACATGTTATGTGTGTTCGAGTCTCTCAAATTTTCGCAAACCGATGATGAATCGAAAGAAACATCTTCGGGTTGTGAGGTTAAGCGACTAAGCGTACACGGTGGATGCCCTGGCAGTCAGAGGCGATGAAGGACGTGCTAATCTGCGAAAAGCGCCGGCGAGGTGATATGAACCTTTGACCCGGCGATGTCCGAATGGGGAAACCCAGTGCAATTCGTTGCACTATCGTTAACTGAATACATAGGTTAACGAGGCGAACCGGGGGAACTGAAACATCTAAGTACCCCGAGGAAAAGAAATCAACCGAGATTCCCCCAGTAGCGGCGAGCGAACGGGGAGCAGCCCGGAGTCTGAATCAGCTTGTGTGTTAGTGGAACGGTCTGGAAAGTCCGACGGTACAGGGTGATAGTCCCGTACACGAAAATGCACAGGTTGTGAACTCGAAGAGTAGGGCGGGACACGTGGTATCCTGTCTGAATATGGGGGGACCATCCTCCAAGGCTAAATACTCCTGACTGACCGATAGTGAACCAGTACCGTGAGGGAAAGGCGAAAAGAACCCCGGCGAGGGGAGTGAAAAAGAACCTGAAACCGTGTACGTACAAGCAGTGGGAGCCTACTTGTTAGGTGACTGCGTACCTTTTGTATAATGGGTCAGCGACTTATATTCTGTAGCAAGGTTAACCGTATAGGGGAGCCGAAGGGAAACCGAGTCTTAACTGGGCGTTAAGTTGCAGGGTATAGACCCGAAACCCGGTGATCTAGCCATGGGCAGGTTGAAGGTTGGGTAACACTAACTGGAGGACCGAACCGACTAATGTTGAAAAATTAGCGGATGACCTGTGGCTGGGGGTGAAAGGCCAATCAAACCGGGAGATAGCTGGTTCTCCCCGAAAGCTATTTAGGTAGCGCCTCGTGAACTCATCTTCGGGGGTAGAGCACTGTTTCGGCTAGGGGGCCATCCCGGCTTACCAACCCGATGCAAACTACGAATACCGAAGAATGTTATCACGGGAGACACACGGCGGGTGCTAACGTCCGTCGTGAAGAGGGAAACAACCCAGACCGCCAGCTAAGGTCCCAAAGTCATGGTTAAGTGGGAAACGATGTGGGAAGGCACAGACAGCCAGGATGTTGGCTTAGAAGCAGCCATCATTTAAAGAAAGCGTAATAGCTCACTGGTCGAGTCGGCCTGCGCGGAAGATGTAACGGGGCTAAACCATGCACCGAAGCTGCGGCAGCGACACTATGTGTTGTTGGGTAGGGGAGCGTTCTGTAAGCCGTTGAAGGTGGCCTGTGAGGGTTGCTGGAGGTATCAGAAGTGCGAATGCTGACATAAGTAACGATAAAGCGGGTGAAAAGCCCGCTCGCCGGAAGACCAAGGGTTCCTGTCCAACGTTAATCGGGGCAGGGTGAGTCGACCCCTAAGGCGAGGCCGAAAGGCGTAGTCGATGGGAAACAGGTTAATATTCCTGTACTTGGTGTTACTGCGAAGGGGGGACGGAGAAGGCTATGTTAGCCGGGCGACGGTTGTCCCGGTTTAAGCATGTAGGCGGAGGTTCCAGGTAAATCCGGTACCTTATTAACGCTGAGGTGTGATGACGAGGCACTACGGTGCTGAAGTAACAAATGCCCTGCTTCCAGGAAAAGCCTCTAAGCATCAGGTAACACGAAATCGTACCCCAAACCGACACAGGTGGTCAGGTAGAGAATACCAAGGCGCTTGAGAGAACTCGGGTGAAGGAACTAGGCAAAATGGTGCCGTAACTTCGGGAGAAGGCACGCTGATATGTAGGTGAAGCCCCTGCGGGTGGAGCTGAAATCAGTCGAAGATACCAGCTGGCTGCAACTGTTTATTAAAAACACAGCACTGTGCAAACACGAAAGTGGACGTATACGGTGTGACGCCTGCCCGGTGCCGGAAGGTTAATTGATGGGGTCAGCGGCAACGCGAAGCTCTTGATCGAAGCCCCGGTAAACGGCGGCCGTAACTATAACGGTCCTAAGGTAGCGAAATTCCTTGTCGGGTAAGTTCCGACCTGCACGAATGGCGTAATGATGGCCAGGCTGTCTCCACCCGAGACTCAGTGAAATTGAACTCGCTGTGAAGATGCAGTGTACCCGCGGCAAGACGGAAAGACCCCGTGAACCTTTACTATAGCTTGACACTGAACACTGGTCCTTGATGTGTAGGATAGGTGGGAGGCTTTGAAGCGTGGACGCCAGTCTGCGTGGAGCCGACCTTGAAATACCACCCTTTAATGGCTGGTGTTCTAACGTAGACCCGTGATCCGGGTTGCGGACAGTGTCTGGTGGGTAGTTTGACTGGGGCGGTCTCCTCCCAAAGAGTAACGGAGGAGCACGAAGGTTAGCTAATCCTGGTCGGACATCAGGAGGTTAGTGCAATGGCATAAGCTAGCTTGACTGCGAGAGTGACGGCTCGAGCAGGTGCGAAAGCAGGTCATAGTGATCCGGTGGTTCTGAATGGAAGGGCCATCGCTCAACGGATAAAAGGTACTCCGGGGATAACAGGCTGATACCGCCCAAGAGTTCATATCGACGGCGGTGTTTGGCACCTCGATGTCGGCTCATCACATCCTGGGGCTGAAGTAGGTCCCAAGGGTATGGCTGTTCGCCATTTAAAGTGGTACGCGAGCTGGGTTTAGAACGTCGTGAGACAGTTCGGTCCCTATCTGCCGTGGGCGCTGGAGAATTGAGGGGGGCTGCTCCTAGTACGAGAGGACCGGAGTGGACGCATCACTGGTGTTCGGGTTGTCATGCCAATGGCACTGCCCGGTAGCTAAATGCGGAAGAGATAAGTGCTGAAAGCATCTAAGCACGAAACTTGCCCCGAGATGAGTTCTCCCTGAGACTTTAAGTCTCCTGAAGGAACGTTGAAGACGACGACGTTGATAGGTCGGGTGTGTAAGCGCAGCGATGCGTTGAGCTAACCGATACTAATGAACCGTGAGGCTTAACCTTACAACGCCGAAGATGTTTTGGCGGTGAGAGACGATTTTCAGCCTGGTACAGATAACAGAATTTGCCTGGCGGCTTTAGCGCGGTGGTCCCACCTGACCCCATGCCGAACTCAGAAGTGAAACGCCGTAGCGCCGATGGTAGTGTGGGGTCTCCCCATGTGAGAGTAGGGAACTGCCAGGCATCAATCAAGAAGAACCCCGTACCGTAAGGTGCGGGGTTTTTTGCTTTTGGTTTTCCTCTCCCGCAGGAAGAGGGCATCAAACCGCACTCCACGTCACAATAAACTCCGCTATCCCATCCACATCATTTAAATCCAACTGCGGAACCTCAAGCGGCAATACAACATCACCGGCCACCGCAATCACATGCTCATCAAGCGTTAACTCGCTAACATCATGCCCGGCATCGCTTCGGAACAGCAGGATCTTAGGTACAGCCTCATGCTTAAACCCCTCGACCAGCACCAGATCCAGGCTGGAATGATCCATCCGGCTGACCAGATAAGCCAGATCCAGCGGTGCCTCATCTGGCGTTTCTGTCATTAATGCCCAGCGCTGATTGCTTGCCACGATTGTCTGCGCGGCACCCGCTTTACGCAGCTCATAGCTGTCTTTTCCCGGTTTATCGACATCCATGTTATGGTGCGTATGCTTAATCAATCCGGGGCGAATACCTTTCGCACACAGTGCGGGTATTAGTTTCTTCAGCAGCGTGGTTTTCCCTGTGCCGCTCCATGCGGAAATAGCTAAAACGGGGATCATCTCTTCTCCTGCATCCTCTGCAAATCTTCACTCGTATTCACGTTCACAAAAGCCGATTTGAAATCGCTAAAATCAACAGGATGGCCGCCAGACTGGCGCATAAACACCATCACTCTGCGTTCTCCCGCCGCCAGATACGCCTCCAGAGAAGACACTAGCGAGCGGTGCATTAAGGCAATAGCAGGATGGTCGCGCTCGCCGTCATGTACCCAAACCACGGATGCTGTGCCACGAAGCTGAACCAGACGCTCAGCGAGACAGGATGGAATAAACGGGGTATCGCAGGGACAGAACAGAAACCACTCACCGTTCGACTGCTGCATCACTGAGAGCATACCGGCCAGCGGCCCCGGGTAATCCTCAATATTATCCTGATACACGGCATACCCGCTGTGCTGATACGTGTCGATATGCCTGTTAGCGCTGATGGCCAGGGTTGTCACCTGGCCGGCGAGCGTATCAGCGACACATTGCCATAAGGGTTTGCCATTCAGGAGCTGGAGCCCCTTATCTTTCCCTCCCATCCGCGTTGCTCTGCCACCTGCCAGAACGACCCCAATGATTTCCTGGCTAAGATTCACGAATATCGCCTCTTTTATTGTGGGATTGACCCTGCTAACGTGTCACTCTAAATGAAAGGAGCACCACCATGAAATGTAAACGTCTGAATGAAGTTATTGAACTCCTCCAGCCAGCCTGGCAAAAAGAGCCAGAGCTTAATCTGATGCAATTCTTGCAGAAACTGGCAAAAGAGTCAGGTTTTGACGGCGAACTGGCAGACCTTTCTGATGACATCCTGATCTACCACCTCAAAATGCGCGATTCTGCCAAAGATGCTGTTATTCCTGGTATTCAGAAGGATTATGAGGAAGATTTTAAAACGGCGCTGCTGCGCGCCCGTGGCGTAATTAAAGAGTAAAAGCTTGTAAGCGGAGCCACCGAAATCGCCACAAGATGATATCCTGAATCATTCGTATAATTTCCGGATGATCGGATGAACGACCAGGCTTTTACTTTCCAGACATTACACCCGGATACCATTATGGATGCCCTGTTTGAACAGGGCATTCGTGTGGATTCGGGGTTAACGCCTTTAAATAGCTACGAAAACCGTGTCTATCAATTTCAGGATGAGGATCGTCAGCGCTTTGTCGTGAAGTTCTACCGGCCTGAACGTTGGACCGCAGAACAAATTCAGGAAGAGCATCAGTTTGCTCACGATCTGCTGGATGACGATGTCCCGGTTGCCGCACCGATAAAATTCAACAACCAAACGCTGCTGACGCATGAAGGCTTTTATTACGCTGTATTCCCAAGCCTGGGTGGCCGCCAGTTTGAAGCGGATAATATCGATCAAATGGAGTGGGTTGCCCGCTATCTGGGTCGCATTCACCTGACGGGAAGAAAAACGGTATTCACAGCCCGACCGACGATCGGTATTCAGGAATATCTTATCGAGCCGCGCCAGGTATTCGAAACCTCTGCACTGATCCCCACTGGGCTAAAGGCTGATTTCCTCAGCGCCACCGATAAACTTATTGCTGCGGTAAAAACCTGCTGGCGCGATGATATTTCCGTCCTGCGCCTGCACGGCGATTGTCACGCCGGAAATATACTCTGGCGCGATGGCCCGCTGTTTGTCGATCTTGATGATGCGCGCATGGGGCCCGCGGTTCAGGACCTGTGGATGCTGATGAATGGCGACAAAGCCGAGCAACGCATGCAGCTTGAAACCATTATTGAAGCCTATGAAGAATTTAGCCCGTTTAATTCAGACGAAATTGCCCTGATTGAACCTTTACGTGCGATGCGTTTTGTATATTATCTCGCGTGGTTAATCAGGCGTTGGGACGATCCCGCATTTCCCCGTAATTTCCCGTGGCTTACCGGGGAAGATTACTGGCGCAGCCAGATATCTACATTCACTGAGCAGGTTAAGGTTCTTCAGGAACCCCCGCTGCAATTAACGCCGATGTATTAATAGGACACACCCAGGAGAGAGTTAATCATGAAAAAAATTTGGCTGGCGCTGGCAGGTATGATTCTGGCATTTAGCGCTTCTGCTGCACAATTTACCGACGGCAAACAGTACACTACGCTGGAGAAGCCGGTTGCTGGCGAGCCACAGGTTCTGGAGTTCTTCTCGTTCTACTGCCCGCACTGCTACCAGTTCGAAGAAGTGCTGCATGTTTCTGACAACGTGAAGAAAAAACTGCCGGAAGGCACCAAAATGACCAAGTACCACGTTGAGTTCCTGGGCCCATTGGGTAAAGACCTGACTCAGGCGTGGGCGGTTGCGATGGCACTGGGCGTGGAAGATAAGATCACCGCCCCAATGTTTGAAGCCGTGCAGAAAACCCAGACCGTTCAGACCACAGCGGATATCCGTAAAGTGTTCGTTGATGCTGGTGTGAAAGGGGAAGAGTATGACGCCGCGTGGAATAGCTTTGTGGTGAAATCTCTGGTTGCTCAGCAGGAAAAAGCGGCGTCTGACCTGCAGCTTCAGGGCGTTCCGGCGATGTTCGTTAACGGTAAATATCAGCTGAACATGCAGGGCATGGACACCAGCAGCATGGATATTTTCGTTCAGCAGTATGCTGACACCGTGAAATACCTGGTTGAGAAAAAGTAAGTTCTTAGAGATGAAAACGCCGGTCACTGACCGGCGTTTTTGTATGAAGATTTAATGCTGTCTATCTGCTCGTCTTTTTCTTTCCAGAGTGTATTAAGCCACTGCTGGAAACGACGTTTGAAATTTTTATCGTTAACGTAGTCGCCATGCAGTTCGGCATCGACGGGAACTAAATTCACCCGCACAACAATGTGTGTCAGCTTGCCGCTGAGCATATCGAAGAACGGGGTGTTATCGTTCTTCGGGTAGCAGAGCGTGACGTTGAGTAACTTATCGAACTGAGCACCCAGTACATTAAGCGCCATCGCAATGCCCGCCGCCTTTGGCGGCAGCAGGTTTTGATACGGGGAGCGTGTTTGCTGACGTTTCTCTTCCGTAAACCGGGAGCCTTCCACAAAGTTCACAATGGTTGTTGGATGCGCGCGAAACTTTTCGCAGGAACGGCGGGTGGTCTCTACATCCTTACCACGACGCTCCGGATGACGAAGCAAATAGCTGCGCGAATAGCGTTTCATAAACGGCATATCGAGCGCCCAGCAGGCCAGCCCAATAAAAGGTACCCAGGCAAGTTGTTGCTTGAGGAAGTATTTATTCATCGGGATGTGTTTGCGGAAAAGCACGCATAACACCACGATGTCGGCCCAGCTGTGATGATTACAAATCAGCAGATACCAGTTCTTTTTATTGAGGTTCTCCAGTCCTTCGACATCCCACTTCAGATGCGGGTTCAGACACAACAGGATCGCCAGCCCTTCACACCAACAGTACATCATGAAGTTACAAAACGCTGACACGGCTCGCCACACCGAGGGCACAGGCAGCAGCAGTTTAATGATCCCGGCGATGATGATCGGCACGGAACAGGCGATCGTCACCAGAATAGTTAAAATGATGCTTAACAGTAAGGTTATTGCAGCGAGCAATCTCGACATGATGAGTTTTTTCAGGTGGTTAGCGGTAAGAGCGCGGCCGACACGTCGGCGCTGGGCGCTGATTTTACCAGAAAAACGACAAAGTATTGGCGCTTTCACGCCGTCATTTGACCGCTTTTACCCTGATGCAGAAGATTTCTCTAATATTGCGCACTAATCAGGACTTATATCCACATAGACTAAATTGCCATCAGTAAGCTGTTTTTATGTGATGTGCTTAATTAACAATATGATATTTAATGATTTGTTATCAGTCTTGATCTGCAATGGCTGTCTACTTTTCATTTGAAGCGAAAATATTCACAAACTTATCCACAGTTTGATTTTTGCGAGCGATCCTCACGATCGCAAAATCTTTTTCTGTATCGGGACTGAATAACTGATGTTTTCATCCTTATGTGGCATCCTTTACGCATAAATTGATTAAAGGCACGGACATTATGGTTCAGATCCCAGAAAACCCACTTATTCTCGTCGATGGCTCATCTTACCTGTATCGGGCATACCATGCGTTTCCTCCTCTGACCAATAGCGCAGGGGAACCTACCGGCGCAATGTACGGCGTGCTGAATATGCTGCGCAGCCTGATCCTTCAGTATCAGCCAACCCATGCGGCAGTCGTTTTTGATGCGAAAGGCAAAACCTTCCGCGATGAGTTGTTCGAGCATTACAAATCCCACCGTCCGCCTATGCCTGACGATCTACGTGCGCAAATTGAGCCGCTGCACGCCATGGTGAAAGCGATGGGCCTGCCGCTGCTGGCTGTCTCTGGCGTGGAAGCCGACGACGTCATCGGTACGCTGGCGCGAGAAGCAGAAAAAATGGGTCGTCCGGTACTGATCAGCACCGGTGATAAAGATATGGCACAGTTGGTGACGCCAGGCATCACCCTGATTAACACTATGACCAATACCATTCTGGGACCAGAAGAGGTGGTCACTAAGTATGGCGTGCCGCCGGAACTGATTATCGACTTCCTTGCCTTGATGGGCGACTCCTCGGATAACATTCCTGGTGTGCCCGGCGTCGGTGAAAAAACCGCGCAGGCGTTGCTTCAGGGTCTGGGTGGGTTGGATACGCTTTACGCTGAATCAGACAAAATTGCAGGCCTCTCCTTCCGTGGCGCAAAAACCATGGCCGGCAAACTGGAAGAGAACAAAGAGGTGGCTTATCTCTCTTATAAGCTGGCAACAATCAAAACCGATGTCGAACTGGAACTGGGCTGTGAGCAGCTGGAAGTGCAACAGCCTTCTGCTGACGAATTGCTGAGCCTGTTTAAGAAATACGAATTCAAGCGCTGGACCACTGACGTGGAAGCGGGTAAATGGCTGCAGGCGAAAGGGGCCAAACCTGCTGCAAAGCCAAAAGAGACGATTGTCGTTGATGCCGAAGAGCAGGCAGAAGAAGAAGCCACAGTCCTCTCCTTCGATAACTACGAAACCATTCTTGAAGAGTCGCAGCTGATCGCCTGGATCGAGAAACTGAAAAAGGCACCGGTGTTTGCCTTTGATACCGAAACTGACAGCCTCGATAATATCTCTGCCAACATGGTGGGTCTGTCCTTTGCAACAGAGCCGGGTATGGCAGCCTATGTGCCTGTGGCGCACGACTATCTGGATGCACCAGAGCAGATCTCTCGCGAACGCGTGCTTGAGCTGCTGAAGCCGATTCTGGAAGACGAAAAGGCGCTGAAGGTCGGGCAAAACCTCAAGTATGACCGCGGTATTCTGCAAAACTACGGCATTGAACTGCGCGGGATTGCCTTCGACACCATGCTCGAATCCTATATTCTGGACAGCGTCGCGGGTCGTCATGATATGGATTCCTTATCTGACCGCTGGCTCAAGCACAAAACCATCACCTTTGAAGAGATTGCCGGTAAAGGAAAAAATCAGCTCACCTTTAACCAGATAGCTCTCGAAGAAGCAGGGCGCTACGCGGCGGAAGATGCCGACGTTACGCTGCAGCTGCATCTGAAAATGTGGCCGAAACTGCAGAAGCATGAAGGTCCGCTCAACGTGTTCCAGCATATCGAAATGCCGCTGGTTCCCGTGTTGTCGCGTATTGAACGCAACGGCGTAAAAATCGACCCTACGGTGCTGCATAACCACTCCGGAGAGTTGGCACAGCGTCTGACCGAGCTTGAGCAGAAAGCCCATGAGCTTGCAGGCGAGCCGTTTAACCTCTCTTCACCGAAACAGTTGCAAACCATCCTGTTTGAAAAACAGGGCATCAAGCCGCTGAAGAAAACCCCTGGCGGTGCGCCATCCACCTCTGAAGAGGTGCTGGAAGAACTGGCACTGGATTACCCGCTGCCAAAAGTGATCCTGCAGTACCGTGGTCTCGCGAAGCTGAAGTCTACTTATACCGACAAGCTCCCGCTGATGATCAACCCGAAAACGGGCCGGGTGCATACGTCATATCATCAGGCGGTTGCGGCAACCGGTCGACTCTCGTCAACCGATCCAAACCTGCAGAACATCCCGGTGCGTAATGAAGAGGGGCGTCGCATTCGCCAGGCCTTTATTGCACCTGATGACTACCTGATTGTCTCGGCTGACTACTCGCAAATTGAGTTGCGCATTATGGCGCACCTGTCCCGTGACAAAGGCCTGCTGACGGCATTTGCGGAAGGGAAAGATATTCACCGGGCGACCGCAGCGGAAGTGTTCGGTTTGCCGCTGGACAGCGTGACAAACGAGCAGCGCCGCAGCGCAAAAGCGATCAACTTCGGTCTGATCTACGGCATGAGCGCTTTCGGCCTTTCACGCCAGCTCAACATCCCGCGTAAAGAGTCGCAGAAGTATATGGATCTCTACTTCGAACGTTACCCGGGCGTGCTGGAGTACATGGAACGCACTCGCGCTCAGGCGAAAGAGAAAGGTTACGTTGAAACCCTGGATGGCCGCCGTCTTTATCTTCCGGACATCAAATCCAGCAACGCGGCGCGCCGCGCTGGCGCAGAACGTGCCGCGATCAACGCCCCGATGCAGGGAACTGCAGCAGACATCATCAAGCGTGCAATGATTGCCGTGGATGCCTGGCTGGAGAAAGAGAAGCCGCGCGTGAAAATGATCATGCAGGTACACGATGAACTGGTGTTTGAAGTGCATAAAGACGATCTCGACACCGTGTCGAAAAAGATCCACGAACTGATGGAAAGCAGCATGACGCTTGACGTGCCGTTGCTGGTGGAAGTGGGGAGTGGTGAAAACTGGGATCAGGCTCACTAACGGTTCTGTGAATAACGCGCTTTTTATGTAAGTTAGCAACATAACCACGTGCGTTTTGTGACGATCATTAGAATTCCCTATGTAAAGAATGAAAAAAAACTACAAAAAGTGCTTTTTCTGCAGCAAAAAAAGGGGTAGAGTTATCGACGTAGGGTACAGAGGTAAGATGTTCTATCTTTCAGACCTTTTACTTCACGTAATCGGATTTGGCTGAATATTTTAGCCGCCCCAGTCAGTAATGACTGGGGCGTTTTTTATTGTGGCAAAGAAAAGTTCAGGTAAAAAAAAGCGCGGGCATTGCCGCGCTCAGTATTACTCTTCTTCCGCTTCTGTCGCGGGTTCCAGCTCGTTAAACCAGCTATCAAGCTTCTGGCGCAGCTTGTCTACACCCTGTTTTTTCAGCGAAGAGAAAGGCTCCACCTGAACATCGCCATTGAAGGCCAGTACCGCTTCGCGAACCATATTCACCTGCGCTTTACGCGCACCGCTTGCCAGCTTATCGGCTTTTGTCAGCAGCACCAGCACGGCAATATCGCTTGCGACGGCCCAGTCGATCATCTGCTGATCGAGATCTTTCAGCGGATGGCGAATATCCATCAGCACCACCAGACCTTTCAGGCACATGCGTTTTTCCAGGTATTCGCCCAGCGCACGTTGCCATTTGATCTTCATCTCTTCAGGCACCTGCGCATAACCATATCCCGGCAAGTCGACCAGGCGTTTGCCTTCAGCCACTTCAAAGAGGTTGATCAGCTGGGTACGGCCAGGCGTTTTTGAGGTGCGCGCCAGGTTCTTCTGATTGGTCAGCGTATTCAGGGCGCTGGATTTCCCCGCATTGGAGCGGCCAGCAAAAGCCACTTCAATACCGGTATCAGATGGCAGGTGGCGAATATCGGGCGCACTGGTGACAAAATGCGTCTGTTGGTAGTTCCAGGTAGTCACGTGGTCGTCTCCAAAATCGTAATCTGGGGGGGATTATACCCGAATGCCAACAAAAGGCTTTTCTCATTACACAGAGCTTGCAGGGGAAAGCCCGCACTTGTGTGAGAGATCGGCTCATCATGCTATGGGAGATTTAAGAGAATTCGCAGGTGTCAAAAAAGCCAAACTGTTTTAAATCATAAGCTTATTTCCGGGTAATTGTCTGAAAATCTCTTTTTGCACCGTTTCGTTGCTTGTTAGTTTAAGCGAACAAGGTAAAGTATGCGTCAGGGCGAGGAAGCCAACAGGAATTCAACTTAAGGATTAGGGTCAGGAGCGCCAGGAGGCGAAGACGCAGGACAGTCAGGACGACCGGCGCCTGGAGGCGTTTTAAAAGGAAAGGGAACCGTACACGGACGGTATCAGCCAAGGGATAAACAGGGTTTGTTGTTGGTAAACATGGAATGTCTGACCCGCTAAGGGTTGTGAGTCAGGAAAAAAGGCGACAGATTGCTCTGTCGCCTTTTTTCTTTGCTTGCTTTCTGCTAGATTTCGCCGCAATTCTATACTGAAGAAAACGACTTAAAGACAAAACATCATGAAAAAACCAACCTCCGCAGCAGGTGCTAAACGCCCTGCGAAAGCACGCCGCAAAACGCGCGAAGAACTGAACCAGGAAGCGCGCGATCGCAAACGCGATAAAAAACATCGTGGCCATGCTGCGGGAAGCCGTGCGAACGGCGGTGGTGCAGCGGGCGCTTCTGCAAAAGGCAAACAGCAGAAAGATCCTCGTATCGGCAGTAAAACTCCCATTCCACTGGGCGTGACAGACACCCCGGTCACTAAGCAGCACAAACCAAAGAGCGAGAAACCTATGCTTTCACCGCAGGCTGAGCTGGATTTGCTGGAGAACGATGAGCGCCTGGACGCGCTGCTGGAACGTCTTGAAGAGGGTGAAACCCTGACCGCTGAAGAGCAGTCATGGGTGGATGCCAAACTGGACCGCATTGATGAGCTAATGCAGAAGCTGGGTCTGTCTTATGACGACGAAGACGACGAAGAAGAAGAAGATGAAAAGCAGGAAGATATGATGCGTCTTCTGAAGGGTGGAAACTAACATTTGCACCCGGCAGGTACGATAGTCCTGCTTATAACCCTTCCGGTTATATGTTATCTGGTGTGGTTATTCGTTAAACTACGGCGGTTGTCGCGGCGACAGAAGTGGCTGCGCACCCGAATGATGGCCCGCAACGGGGCCAGAACGGGCCGCCGTATACGAACGCGACACCAACGGAAGGAGTGAGCATGTCAGCACCAACTATCGACTGGGATTTGGCCCTAATCCAGAAATATAACTATTCCGGGCCGCGTTATACGTCATACCCCACTGCGCTGGAGTTCTCCGATGCCTTCGGCGAGGCGGATTTTCAGCAGGCTGTTGCGCGCTATCCTGAGCGCCCGCTGTCGCTCTACGTCCATATTCCGTTCTGCCACAAGCTCTGCTACTTCTGCGGCTGCAATAAAATCGTTACCCGTCAGCAGCATAAAGCCGATCAGTATCTCGATGCGCTCGAACAGGAAATTCTTCACCGTGCACCGCTGTTTAAAGGGCGTCACGTCAGCCAGCTTCACTGGGGCGGCGGCACGCCAACCTACCTGAATAAAGCGCAAATCACGCGTTTGATGACGCTTTTACGTAGCCACTTTAATTTTAACGACGATGCTGAAATCTCGATCGAGGTTGACCCGCGTGAAATTGAGCTGGATGTCCTGGATCACTTACGCGCGGAAGGCTTCAATCGTCTGAGCATGGGCGTGCAGGATTTCAACAAAGAGGTCCAGCGTCTGGTGAACCGCGAGCAGGACGAAGAGTTTATCTTTGCCTTGCTCAATCATGCGCGTGAAATCGGCTTTACGTCGACCAATATTGACCTGATTTACGGCCTGCCAAAACAGACGCCAGAGAGCTTCGCCTTCACGCTGAAGCGTGTGGCCGAGCTTAACCCGGACCGCCTGAGCGTCTTTAACTATGCGCACCTGCCGACGTTGTTTGCCGCCCAGCGTAAAATCAAAGATGCGGATCTCCCTTCTGCTCAGCAGAAACTGGATATCCTGCAGGAAACCATTACTTCGCTGACCGAGACCGGCTATCAGTTTATCGGTATGGATCACTTTGCTCGTCCGGATGACGAACTGGCGATCGCCCAGCGAGAAGGGGTGCTGCACCGCAACTTCCAGGGATACACCACGCAGGGTGATACCGATCTGCTCGGTCTGGGCGTCTCCGCGATAAGCATGATGGGCGACTGCTACGCGCAGAACCAGAAAGAGCTGAAGCTGTATTATCAGCAGGTGGATGAAACCGGCAACGCCCTGTGGCGCGGCATTGCGTTAACCCGTGATGACTGTATCCGTCGCGATGTGATCAAGGCGCTTATCTGCAACTTCCGTCTCGAATTCAGAGATGTTGAGGCGCACTGGGATCTGCACTTCAGGGATTACTTCGCGGAAGATCTGAAGCTTCTGGCACCGCTGGCGAAAGATGGGCTGGTGGAGGTGTCGGAGAGTGCCGTTGAGGTCACGCCGAAGGGGCGTCTGTTGATTCGTAACATCTGTATGTGCTTTGACGCGTATCTGCGCCAGAAGGCGCGCATGCAGCAGTTCTCGCGGGTAATTTAAGCGGCAATGCTGGGTGTCGCTTCGCTTACCCGGCCTACATTTCGCGCTTTTGTAGGCCGGGTAAGGCGAAGCCGCCACCCGGCTTTTCATTGACAGCTCGCTAGCTAAACAGCCCCACCAGCGCCGCACACAAAACAGCCGCAACGGCGGTTTGTGGCGTGTGGCTTTCAACGGCTCCGCTAGAGAGCATATTTACCAAAGTTTCCAGCATGATCGACACCCTCAATTTCCGGGCACGATCATACAAAACTCATCAGAACAGTAAAGCGCAAAATAACGGCAATTTGCGCTCAATTAATAACCTTTACACTTCGGGTAAGATTACTCCATTCCCAGCTCTTTAAGCTTGCGCGTCAGGGTATTACGCCCCCATCCCAACAGGCGGGCGGCTTCCTGCTTATGGCCTTGCGTATGACGAAGCGCGGTGGTCAACAACGTACGTTCCATCTCTGGCTGGGCTTCAGACAATAAGTTTTGATGACCGGAACGCAGCGCGCGGTCGGCCCATTGTGCCAGCAGCGTCGCCCAACTGTCCGGCAACGCGTGACCGGTACTGCTCTCAGGCGCGGTCGCTTCAAACAGTTCGGCCGGTAAATCCTGAATTAACACTTCCTGCCCGGCAGCCATCACGGTTAACCAGCGACAGGTATTCTCCAGCTGACGCACGTTGCCTGGCCACGCCAGACGCGTCAGGGCGGCATCGGTTTCCGGGTGAAGCTGCTTGGCTTCCACACCCAGCTCGCGGGCGGCCACCTGCAGGAAATGTCGCGCCAGGCGGGGAATATCTTCCCGGCGCTCACGCAGCGGCGGCAGATGAACGCGAATCACGTTCAGGCGATGGAATAAATCCTCACGGAATTTGCCTTCCTGTACGCGTTGCTCCAGGTTCTGGTGCGTCGCGGCGATAATGCGCACGTCCACCTTCACCGGCGCGTAGCCGCCCACGCGATAAAACTGCCCGTCGGCCAGCACGCGCAACAGGCGGGTCTGAACATCCAGCGGCATATCGCCTATCTCGTCCAGGAAAAGCGTCCCGCCATCAGCCTGTTCGAAGCGCCCCTGGCGAATGGTATTCGCGCCGGTAAACGCCCCCTTCTCGTGGCCGAACAGCTCGGACTCAATCAAATCTTTTGGGATCGCGGCCATATTCAGGGCGATAAACGGCGCTTTTGCTCGCGGGCTGTGGCGATGCAAGGCATGCGCCACAAGCTCTTTACCGGTTCCCGACTCACCGTTGATCAGCACGCTGATGGATGAACGCGACAGACGGCCAATAATGCGAAACACATCCTGCATCGCCGGCGCTTCGCCGATGATGTCGGTGGTAGGCCCAAAATCGGGCGCGTGGCGCGGCTGTTGCTGCTCCTGGTAATGGCTAATCGCACGCTCAACCAGTGCCACCGCCTCATCGATATCAAACGGTTTGGGCAGATAATCGAACGCCCCTTGCTGATAGGCACTCACAGCGGCATCCAGATCGGAGTGTGCCGTCATTATGATGACCGGAAGCATAGGGTGGCGTTGTTTGATCTGCTTTAAAAGCGCCAGCCCGTCCATGCCCGGCATGCGAATATCCGAAAGCAGAACGTCTGGCGTTTTGGTGGTGAGTGCATCGAGCACGTCGCTGCCGCTCTCAAACGTCGTGCAGCTTAATCCTGCCCCTGTGAGCGCGCGTTCAAGCACCCAACGGATGGAGCTATCGTCATCGACTACCCAGACTATCCCTCGTTGCATAAACGTCACCTTTATTTTTTAATCGGCAGGAAAACCGAAAACTCGGTATGTCCCGGCCAACTGGTAAATTCAATTTTTCCGGAGTGCTGATCGATCAAGCTGCGGGCGATAGATAAGCCCAGGCCGGTCCCGCCTTCGCGACCGCTGACCATCGGATAAAACAGAGTGTCCTGAAGATGGGAGGGAATACCGGGCCCGTTATCCTCGACGTCGATGCGCGCCGCCAGCCGATAGCGCACGCCATGTAAGGTGAGCTGGAAGGCGGTACGGGTACGTAAAATAATCTCGCCCCCTTCCGGTCCCAGCGCCTGCAGGGCATTGCGGACAATATTCAACAGGACCTGCTCAATTTGATCCGGGTCATGCGCCAGTTCCGGCAGGCTGGGGTCGTAATCACGCACCAGCGTGACGTTCTCCGGCAGCTCCATCGAGACGAGTTTCACGACGCGTTCAGCCACCTTATGAATGCTTTCCGTAACATGCATTCCCGGCTGTTGCGGCCCCAGAAGACGGTCAACCAGATTACGCAGACGGTCCGCCTGCTCAATGATGACGTTGGTGTACTCCGCCAGCGCAGGATCGGGTAACGCCTTGGTCAGAAGCTGCGCCGCACCGCGTAACCCACCCAGCGGGTTTTTGATTTCATGCGCCAGACCACGCACCAGGTCACGGGCGGCAATTTGCTGCGCATGCTGGAGCTGCTCCTGGCTCAGGCGACGCTGATTATCCATCGGCGCCATTTCAAGCAGGATCATCCCTTCTGGAAGTCGTTGCGCAGTCAGCGACAGAATATGCGAGCGCCCGTCGATCACCAGCGTCACTTCGTTATCGGTAAACCCCTGGCCGGCCTGCAAACTTTCGTGCATCAGGCCAATATTCAGCGAAAAATAGCTCAGGAGTTCCGGAAGCGGGGTACCAAACAGTTTCCGCGCGCTTTGGGCCAGCAGCTGCTGCGCCGCCGGGTTGGCGTAATGAACGGCCAGCTCGTCGTCGACCAGCAAGATACTGTTAATTAAAGAATTGAGGATCTGCCCAGCATCGGGCAGCGTGCCAGTTGCCATTCAGCAGTCTCCTGGAGTCGTTGCACTGTTTTAGTGCAGTATAGCTTTTTCGGCGTAAAAAGCGCGTGAGATCAGGTTGTTGGTGGAGAAAAAAGCCCATCCGGAGATGGGCTAAAAGTTTCCACGGCAACTACTCCCGGCGCTTGTCACGCCGGGTAAAACAACTTAATTAAACGCTGTAGTACAGTTCGAACTCAACCGGGTGTGGCGTCATGCGCACGCGGTCGTTCTCTTCGGTACGCAGGGCGATGTAAGCATCGATAGCGTCGTCAGTGAACACGCCGCCCGCCGTCAGGAACTCACGGTCTGCGTCCAGCGCCTGCAGGGCTTCTTCCAGAGAGCCAGCAACCTGTGGGATCTCTTTCGCTTCTTCTGGCGGCAGGTCGTACAGGTTTTTGTCCATCGCTTCGCCTGGGTGGATCTTGTTCTTGATACCGTCCAGACCGGCCATCAGCAGTGCTGCGAAGCACAGGTATGGGTTAGCCGCTGGGTCCGGGAAGCGAACTTCGATACGACGCGCTTTAGGAGACGCCACCACCGGGATACGGATAGAAGCAGAACGGTTACGCGCAGAGTAAGCCAGCATGACTGGTGCTTCGTAGCCCGGGACCAGACGCTTGTAGGAGTTCGTGGTTGGGTTCGCCAGGGCGTTGATCGCTTTAGCGTGTTTGATAACGCCGCCAATGTAGTACAGCGCCTGCTCAGACAGACCAGCATATTTGTCGCCAGAGAACAGGTTGGTGCCGTTCTTGGACAGAGACATGTGGCAGTGCATACCGGAACCGTTATCGCCAAACATCGGTTTTGGCATGAAGGTCGCGGTTTTACCGAAACGGTGCGCAACGTTATGCACAACGTATTTGTAGATCTGAATTTCGTCCGCTTTTTTGGTCATGGTGTTGAAGCGGGTAGCCACTTCGTTCTGACCCGCAGTCGCGACTTCGTGGTGGTGAGCTTCAACCACCAGGCCCATTTCTTCCATCACCAGACACATGGTGGAACGGATGTCCTGTGCAGAGTCGACCGGTGGAACCGGGAAGTAACCGCCTTTCACGCCTGGACGGTGACCTTTGTTACCACCTTCATATTTGGTGGAGGAGTTCCATGCACCTTCGATGTCGTCGATTGCTACGTGGGAGCCAGAAATAGAGGCACCGAAACGAATGTCATCGAACAGGAAGAACTCTGGCTCTGGCCCGAACAGCACGGTGTCCGCGATGCCGGTAGAACGCAGGTACTCTTCAGCGCGTTTAGCGATAGAACGTGGGTCGCGGTCGTAGCCCTGCAGCGTGCCTGGCTCGAGGATGTCGCAACGGATGATCAGGGTTGGTTCTTCGAAGAACGGATCAATGACCGCGGTGGTCGCATCTGGCATCAGAACCATGTCGGATTCGTTAATGCCTTTCCAGCCACCAATGGAGGAGCCGTCAAACATTTTGCCTTCTTCAAAGAATTCGGCGTTCACCTGATGAGCAGGGATTGTGACGTGCTGTTCTTTACCTTTGGTATCGGTGAAGCGCAGATCAACAAACTTCACTTCATGTTCGTTCAGCATCGTCAAAACGTGTTCAGCGGACATACTTAACTCTCCAGATTGGTCATTGTCGTCGTGGTAACGAGGTCTTCAATTTCTGTTTGTACTGGCCGTGTGCCATGTATTTTTATAAAGCGAAATCTGTGCCAACTTTTAAAACACCCCAAAAAGGCGTTATCATGCGCACCATAGTGCAAAAGGGCTGCACCACAATGGATTTGTTGCACCAGTATAGTGCTTCAATGTGAACATTGAGCACCATATTGGTGCAATTTACGTTAAAGTGCCCTTTTACCGCTCCGTGAAAGCGATCACAAAGCATCTCTGCAATACTTGTTTGCGGGGGATGTTTGTGATCCTGTTTTGTAGTGCGATTAATCCGTGTACAATAACGCGCTATTTCTAAATGCCTGAGGCAAAGTTGTGATCGAAAATTTGCGTAACATCGCCATCATCGCGCACGTAGACCATGGTAAAACTACCCTGGTTGACAAGCTGCTGCAGCAATCCGGTACGTTTGATGCGCGTGCCGAAACCCAAGAACGCGTGATGGACTCCAACGATTTGGAGAAAGAGCGTGGGATTACCATCCTCGCGAAAAACACCGCGATTAAATGGAATGACTACCGTATCAACATCGTTGATACCCCAGGGCACGCCGACTTCGGTGGTGAAGTTGAACGTGTAATGTCCATGGTAGACTCCGTTCTGCTGGTCGTTGACGCAATGGATGGCCCAATGCCACAGACGCGCTTCGTGACCAAAAAAGCTTTCGCCCATGGTCTGAAGCCAATCGTTGTTATCAACAAAGTTGACCGTCCTGGCGCGCGTCCTGACTGGGTTGTTGACCAGGTCTTCGACCTGTTCGTTAACCTCGACGCGACCGACGAGCAGCTGGACTTCCCTATCGTTTACGCGTCTGCGCTGAACGGTATCGCTGGTCTGGACCATGAAGACATGGCTGAAGACATGACCCCGCTGTATCAGGCGATTGTTGACCGTGTTCCTGCGCCAAACGTTGACCTGGACGGCACCCTGCAGATGCAGATCTCCCAGCTCGACTACAACAACTATGTTGGCGTCATCGGCATTGGTCGTATCAAGCGCGGTAAAGTGAAGCCTAACCAGCAGGTCACTATCATCGATAGCGAAGGCAAAACCCGTAACGGTAAAGTCGGTAAAGTCCTGACTCACCTGGGTCTTGAGCGTATCGAGAGCGACATCGCGGAAGCGGGCGACATCATCGCGATCACCGGTCTGGGCGAGCTGAACATCTCCGACACCATCTGCGATCCGCAGAACGTCGAAGCGCTGCCTGCTCTGTCCGTTGATGAACCAACCGTATCCATGTTCTTCAACGTCAACACCTCTCCGTTCTGTGGTAAAGAAGGTAAATTCGTTACCTCTCGTCAGATCCTTGACCGCCTGAACAAAGAGCTGGTGCACAACGTTGCGCTGCGCGTTGAAGAAACTGAAGACGCTGATGCATTCCGCGTTTCGGGTCGTGGTGAGCTGCACCTGTCAGTCCTGATCGAAAACATGCGTCGTGAAGGTTTCGAGATGGCGGTTTCCCGTCCGAAAGTTATCTTCCGCGAAATCGACGGCCGTAAACAAGAGCCGTTTGAGAACGTAACGCTGGACGTTGAAGAGCAGCACCAGGGTTCTGTCATGCAGGCACTGGGCGAGCGTAAAGGCGACCTGAAAAACATGAATCCAGATGGCAAAGGCCGCGTACGTCTCGACTACGTGATCCCAAGCCGTGGCCTGATCGGCTTCCGTTCTGAGTTCATGACCATGACCTCCGGTACCGGTCTGCTGTACTCCACCTTCAGCCACTACGACGACGTGCGTCCGGGCGAAGTGGGCCAGCGTAACAACGGCGTGCTGATCTCCAACGGTCAGGGTAAAGCGGTTGCGTTCGCGCTGTTCGGTCTGCAGGATCGCGGTAAGCTGTTCCTGGGTCACGGTGCAGAAGTTTACGAAGGCCAGATCATCGGTATTCACAGTCGTTCTAACGACCTGACCGTAAACTGCCTGACCGGTAAGAAACTGACCAACATGCGTGCGTCCGGTACTGACGAAGCAACGGTTCTGGTTCCACCGATCAAGATGACTCTGGAGCAGGCTCTGGAATTCATCGATGATGACGAACTGGTCGAAGTGACTCCACAGTCAATTCGTATCCGTAAACGTCACCTGACCGAGAACGATCGTAAACGTGCTATGCGCGGTGCGAAAGAAGACTAATACGGTCAATCCGTAGTAAAAAAGCCGCTGAGAAATCAGCGGCTTTTTTGTTAGAACGAGTACCGTAACCCCAGGCGAATTCGGTACTGCTCGCGGTTGTAATCATTCCATCTGTCCAGCCACTGAAGTTCGAGGTACGGCAGCCAGTTTCTGTCGATCTTATAGCTGAATTTATTGGTGATTTCCCAGTGATGGTCTTTGCCATTTTTGCTGTGATAATCATTCACCCGCTGGAAAAAGTGCGGTTCAAACGTGTAGAAAAACGCATCCGTTACTTTGAAATTCCAGTAGTTGGCAAACTCGTGCGTGTCGTTCTTATCCATCTGACCGTTATAGTCCGGCGTATCGTAATTGTTATGGTTATAGCGATAGCGGAAGGTCAGGTTAAACCAGTCGATGAATTTATAGTTGGTGTCCAGATAGACGGCACCACCCGAACCGGCGCTGCTGTCATTAATCAATCCGCCGGGCTGGAAGGTGAGTTTGTAGGTGGGTTTAAAGAGCGGATACCATCCCTCTATTTCGTTATAGCTGTGCTTCAGCTCATCCCATTTCCCCACGTTATAGGCATTGGTGAACATCAGCCCCGCGCCCATATCAAAGTTATATCCCGCACGCAGGATCACCTCGTGCAGTTCAGAGGCCGTATTGTAAGCTTCGCGGGTTTCGACATAGGCCCCGGCAAATACCGGGCAGGACACAGACGACACGATCAGTACAGTGATGATTCTTTTCATAATTTGTCCATGTATCAGGTACAGAAAGGCCTCCCTCCTGATTAACAGGAAGGACATATTGGCCGGATTTATTGTTATAAAGTGACTGCTGACGCTTTATTGTTGGTGGTTATCTCAGGGGTATTCGCTGATTGTTTTTTCCGTTTTCCAATCTCCTCGATAATAAAGGCGAAGCGCGCTTCGTTGAGTTTATAAAACAGTCCCATGGTCACAGCGGCAACGATTGCCAGGCCGCATGGCCAGAGGAAAATAAGCTGACGCAATCCCAGCAGCGTGCCCGCGCTTTGAACGGCATGGGGAACGTAGCCAATCTGGGTCAGCATGATGCCGGGCAGGAAGCCAGCGAGGGCGGCGGATATTTTGCGCGAGAAGGTATAACCGGTGTAAACCGACCCTTCGGCGCGGATGCCGGTTTTCCATTCGCCATAGTCGACGGTATCCGGCACCAGCGCCCAGTTCAGGCTGTTCACAAACGCCGTGCCGAAGAAGGCCATGCAGGAAAACAGCACAAACAGCAGGGAGCTGGTCCCCCAGAAGAAGTTCAGCACGTCACCCACTGCCCACAGTGCCAGCCCACCCAGATACACCGGCTTCTTGCCAAAGCGCTTCACCGCGCCGGGCACCAGAAACACGCCAATCAGAATGCAGCCCATGCTGAAAAAACCCATCCACGACAGCAGATGAAGATCGTTCAGCACGTACTGGGTGTAATAGACCTGAATCGCCAGCTTGATGTTAAACGCGGCGAGGGTACACAGGTTGGCGATGCACAGCACCAGCAGTGGCGGGTTGCGGAAAATCGCGCAGAACGATTTCAGAATGCCGGGCTTATGGTGATCGGGCGTGAGCTCCACGTAGCGTTCTTTCACACCGCTGTAGCACCACCACATGCAGAACAGGCCACCCGTCACAAACATCAGCGCGGCCACCAGATAACCGAGTGAGGGCTGGTGGACGAACAGTGCCTGAATGGGCATAAAGCCCACGGTGCAGAGCAACAGCCCCACCGTCGCGCCGCCCTGACGCCAGGCGGCCAGCTGCGCACGCTCGTTCGGGTTTTTGGTTATGGCCGGAACCATCGCGCCGTAGGAGCAATTCATCAGGCTGTAGCACAGGCCAAACAGCATAAAGAGCACCGTGGCGAGCGCCGTTTTCACCGTCAGGCTAAAGTCGTTGGCCATAAACTGCGCCGTCGCGACCAGCGCCACCGGGACGGAGGCGTAGAGAATGAACGGCCTGAATTTTCCCTTCTTACCGATATTCCGCCGGGAGTCCAGCAGCACGCCGGTCAGCATGTCGGTAAACGCGGTGAAGAATTTCGCCACCAGGAAAATAATGCCGCCATAGAACGCGGGCATGCCCAGTTCATCGGTGTAAAACTTCAGCAAATACAGCGTGCCAATACACAGCATCAGGTTCGAGCCAAAATCGCCCATCCCGTAGGCGCACTTCTCACGCAGGCTCAATTTCAGGGTTAACGGATCAGTATTATCTCTCATGGTCGATCCTCAGAGCGCCCCGCAGGGCGCTCTATCACGTCATTTATGCCGTACGCTTGCGCAGTTCGATCTCTTCGACGATGCGCACATACATCTTCTCGTTGAGGTTGTAGAAGCAGCCCATCGCCACGATGGTAATGACCGCCAGCAGGCTTGGATAGATAAATATCAGCTGCCGCAGCCCTTCAACCGTACCGGCGGATTGCACTACGTTGGGCACATAGCCGATCTGCGTGAGCATGATCCCCGGGAAGAAGCCCGCCAGCGCCTGAGATACCTTGCGGAAGAAGGTAAAGCCGGTATAGACCGTTCCCTCAGAGCGCACGCCGGTGCGCCACTCGCCGTACTCCACGGTGTCGGAGACCAGCGCCCAGTTCAGGCTGTTCACAAACGCGGAACCGAAGAACGCGAGGCAGGAGAACGCCACAAAGCTCACCGAGCCGCCGCCGAAGAAGTAGTTGAGCAGATCGCCCGCCACCCAAATCATCAGCCCGCTGATGTAGACCTTTTTCTTACCGAAGCGCCGCACCGCGCCGGGCATCATAAAGACGCCGATAAAAATACAGCCCATGCTGAAGAAGCCCATATACGACAGCAGAATCGGGTCGTTCAGCACGTACTGCGTGTAGTAGACCTGGATGGCGAGCTTGACGTTAAAGGCACCCAGCGTGCACAGGTTAGCGATGCACAGAATAAACAGCGGTCGGTTCCCGGCGATGGCGCGAAAAGACTGCAACAGCCCCGGCTTTTGCGCCGGATTGGCAGGCTGCATCTCGACGTAACGCTCGGTCACGCCCTTATAGCACCACCACATAAAGAACAGCCCGAACAGCGAGAAGAGGGTGGCGGCAAAGATATAGCCCAGCTGATCGTTGCCTTCAATCAGGTTCATCACCGGGACAAAGCCCACGGTACAGAGCAGCAGGCCGAGCGTGGCACCGCCCTGACGCCATGCGGCCAGCGAGGCGCGCTCGTCCGGGTTTTTGGTAATGGCGGGCACCATCGCGCCGTAAGAACAGTTCATCATGCTAAAGAACAGGCCGTACAGCATAAACAGCACGGTTGCCATCACCGTTTTACCGGTCACCTCAAACGGCGTGCCGACGAAGTTGGCAATAGCCAGCAGCGTCACCGGGAAGGCGGCGTACAGCACGAACGGGCGGAATTTCCCTTTCGGGCCAATCTTGCGCCGGGAGTCGAGCATGATCCCGGTGCCCATATCGGTGAAGGCGGTAAAGAACTTCGCAATCAGGAAGATGATCCCGCCGTAGGTGCCCGGCAGCCCCAGCACGTCGGTGTAAAACTTCAGCAGATACAGCGTGCCGATATCCAGCAGGATGTTAGAGCCGAGATCGCCCATCCCGTAGGCGAGTTTCTCTTTAAACGGCAGGCGCAGGGTTGCCGGATCAGAAGTATGTTGACTCATTATTGTTCTCCGTCTGCCCGCAGGTTTCCCTGCGGGCGAGCCTTATCAGATATGACGTAAGGTGCTAAACAGATCTGCCCATTCACTGTGCTGGCGATAGAAGACCGGTGGCTTGCCGAGTGGGGCATCAACGGTCACGTCACCGCCCTGGCAGCATTCCCCGGTCCACGCATTCACCCAGTTGTCCTGCGGCAGATAGAGCGTCCAGTCCGTGCGCCCCTCTTCGTGAACGGGCGCCACCAGCAGATCGCGGCCAAACAGATACTGGTATTTCAGCGTGTAGGCGCGTGCGTCGTCCTCGTAGTGCAGGAACAGCGGGCGCATCACCGGCAGGCCGCTTTTCGCGTTCTGCGCGACGGCGGCTTTGATATACGGCTTCAGGGTGGTGAAAACGGTGGTCATGCGCGCGAAGTGCGCGATGGTTTCCGCATCGCCGTCGAACTGCCAGTTATCGCCAGGACGGTTACCTTCGTGGGTGCGCATCATCGGCGTGAAGGCGTTAAAATCGCACCAGCGCAGCAGCAACTCTTTACTGCGCTTCATCTCGAACAGGGTGGTATAGCCGCCGATGTCGCTGTGGTGCAGGCCGTGCCCGGTCATCGCCAGAGACAGCGCCGCAGGCACCACGGATGCCAGACCGTCGTCCAGGCTCCAGTCGACGTTCTGATCTCCCGCCCACATCATCACCGAGTGCTTCTGGCTGCCGGTGTAGCCTGCGCGCATAAAGAACAGGATCTCGCCAAGTTTGCCGGTCTCCTCCAGCGCCTCGTAGTTACATTTGGCCCACAGGGCTGGCCACGCGTTGTGCATGATCTCTGCGCTAACGCCGTTGTGCAGGAACGTGTCAGTCGGCAGATACTCTCCGAAATCGGCCATCCAGCCGCCGCAGCCCAGTTCGATCAGGTTCTTTTTGATAACCTCTTTGTACCAGTCGTAGGCTTCAGGATTGGTCAGGTCGATGACGCCCGCATAGAACTCGCCAAACTCGACGTGGTAGTCCTTGCCGTCTGCATTTTTGGTCAGATAGCCGCGTTTCGCTGCTTCTTCGCAGAGATCTTTATCGCTGGCGACGTACGGGTTGATGTAGGAGAGGAACTGCACGCCTTCCTGTTTCCATTGTGGAATACGCTCGTCAAGCTGTGGGTACAGCTCGCTGTTCCACTTCCAGTTCCACATCACGCGTTTGCCGAAGGAGGTCATGCGAATGCCGGACCAGTCCTGCGCCCAGATACCGTTCACCTTCACGCCCCCTTTGCGCATGACGTCGAGCTTCTGCTGACAGACCTCGGTGCCGCCCTGAATACCCAGCGTCACGCCGTCGTAAACCCAGTCTGGCAGTTCAGGCTGACGCCCCAGCAGTCCGGTGAGTTTTTCCAGCAGACCGACGTAGGTTTCCGCACAGTCGAAGCGCAACGTGGCGGTATCTTCCCAGAACGCCAGTTCGTGGAAGTCCGGCGCGCTGAAGTCAAAATTCATGTAGCAGCTGTTGTCCACGTGGCAGTAGTACTTCTGGGTGCTCACGAAGGTAGGCTGTGGGAAGAAGGTCCAGTAGTAATCGCCGCCTGCGTTCTCTTTGCAGTCGGCCTGCCAGGTCACGTAGGTTTGCTTGTTACGGCCCACGCCCTGTTCGCTGGTCCACAGCGGGAACGGCTTGCCGCGCAGATCGAAATAAGAGAACTGCTCGCCGCAGCCGTAAATGTGATCTTCTGGCTGAGCCGCCAGCCGCAGCCAGATGCGGTTATGGCGGGTGGCATCGTTTTTAAGCTTCATCTCCAGGCGGCCTTCGCCATCCACGCCCACCAGCAGCGTCGCGCTGACCGCATCGCCACGGGTAAAGCGGATCGCCCAGCCCGCGCTTTGCTGCGTGACGGTTGCGTCCGTCAGCGCGATCTTTTCGTTCAGTTTGTCCTTGATGCTGAAATTGCCGCGAAACATCTCAATATCGGCGACGCCTGCACCGATCCACAGGCAGGGCGCATCCGCGGTATGGGACAAAATCAGGCGGTTTTCCCAGTGCAGGGTGAAACCCCTTTCGTTATTTTTCAGGTCAATATTGTGTAGGGTACGCATAAAAACTCCGTCTTTTATTATTTGGCCAGGCAGTCCAGCAAACCGGCGGCCGTTGCCGGGGCTAAGCCCGGTGCCAGCGGCAAACGTGGGATCACCAGGCAGTGCAGCAGATGATAAATATCCTGCTTGCCGTCCCAGACTTTGGTTGTCACTTCGTTATGGGTATCCAGCTCCTGCCACCAGGAACCGTTCTCGTAATCCATCAGGTACTTAATGCAGTAATCCCACCACTTCTGATACCAGGCTTCGTACTGTGCTTCGCCGGTTACGGTGTAGAGCGCGTAAGCCGTGCCCATCGCCTCGACGATAGGCCAGCGCACGCGTTCACGGACAATAGGCTTGCCATCCCAGCCTACGGAGTAGACGAAACCATCGGCCCCGTCCGGTGCCCAGGCGTCGCGGATGGTGGCATGGAACAGTCCTTTCGCATCTTCCAGCAGCCACTCCGGCGGGGTTTCAAAACGGGCTTCCAGCGCGGCGCGCAGGTGCAACATCAGGCGGCCCCACTCGATCCAGTGGCCCGGCGTGCCGCCGTAGGCGCGGAAACGGTGGGCAGGATTGTCGATGTTGTAATCGCGGATCGGGTTCCAGTCGGTGTCGAAATGCTCGTTAACGCGGTACTCACCTTTGCGCGCCACGTCGTGAATAATCACCGAGGCGATGCGCAGGGCGCGGTCGAGCCACTTGCGGTCGTGCGTGACGTCATAGACGATCAGGAACGCTTCAACGGCATGCATGTTGGCGTTGCCACCGCGATAATCCTCGGTTTTGCTAAAGGCCTCGTCCCAGGATTCGAGGCACATTTGTTCTTCCTCGCTCCAGAAATAGCGCTCGATCACCTCAATCGCATCGTCCAGCAGTTTGCGCGCCTGCGGATGGCCGGTGGTCACGGCGCTCGCCGCGCCCAGCAGCACGAAGAAATGCTGATAGCCCTGCTTGGAGGCGTCGATCACGCCTTCATCGTTCACACAGGCGTACCAGCCGCCGTGCTGTTTGTCGCGCAGCGGGCCGTTGAGGGCATTAATGCCGTGCTCAACCAGGGCATACGCCCCGGGACGCCCCATATTGGCGGCCACCGCATACACGTGCAGCATGCGGGCGGTGATCCACAGATGCGTACCCATATCGCTACGCACCTGGCCGTTATTGCCCAGCCAGCCAAAGCCGGTCGGCACGGCGGCGTTTTTACCGAAATCGAAAATACGGTCGGTCTCTTGTTCGAGCCAGCGGTTATGGCTCAGGGTGTTAAACCATTTCATGTTCGGGTCCTTTCTTAGCGGCGAGCCATCATTTCGTCGACGATCTCACCCAAACGCTGCAGTTTTGGCACAGAGACATCGCGCAGCATCATTTCAGTATCCGGCAGCCCCACCACGGAGGACCACACGGCGCGACCGGCTAAAAAGCCTGAAGCCCCCGCCTGCATGGCAACTTGCACCGCGCGTGGGAAGAGCTTGTCATCCACGCCGGAAGAGAGGATCACCCACGGCATATTGATTTCCGCGTTCAGCTTTTGCGAGGCGGCCAGCAGTTCCTGCTGCGTACCTTTACCGAACAGCGGCATCTCCACTTTGTAGAGGTCGGCACCGCTATCGCCCAGCTCTCTGGCGGCGTTGATAATCGCCTGCTCGCGGTTGAACGCGGCACCGCGACGCGGCGGACGCACCACCGGTTCGATAATGCTAAGCAGTCCGTTGCTATGGCACAGCGTATTGAACGCCTTCACCATCTCCAGACGTTGCTGCGGATCTTCATCGCTGCGCCACAGCACCAGCAGCTTCAGCGCCTTGCCGCCATCGCGTTTTACTGCCTGCGCGTCGATGTTCTTGTCGATCACCACGCTATCAACCGGAATACCGTTGCCCGGTATAAACTCGTCGGCGGCCACAATCATCGCGCAGCTTTTGGCGACGGCCTGCTGCTCGACGATCTGGCGATAGCAGAACTGCTGGTCAACCAGAATAGCGGAGGCATACGGCGACAGGATTTTGGCCGCGTTAACCTTAAAATCCGTGAGGTGCTGGTCGGTTACCGGCACCGGCGCGCCTGCCGCAGCAAACATCAGGCGCATCGCTTCGCGCTGGTCCACGGCCAGCATGGCAAAACCGCCGGAAGGTCGGGTGATATCTTTCAGGGTGTACATCGTCATTCCTCAGTCCTTTCGTATCAGTGTGATTTTTTCAGCCCGGCAGATGCGCGAACCTGTTCAAGAATGGCCGTCCAGTCTTCGCGCCCGCGCCCGGCGGCGCGAGCCTGGTTGTAAACTTCACGGGAAGCCGCGCCGAGCGGCATGGGAACGTGGAGCTGGTTGGCCACGTCCAGGGCGATCCCCAGATCTTTATGCGCAAGGTCGATCATGAAGGCGGGTGAAAGATCCCCTTTCAGCACCTTGTTCGGCCATGAGGTCGTGAAGTGGCCTTTGCCTGCCGGCGTGCCGCTCATGACCTTGAGCGCCACGTCGAAGGAGAGGCCGAGCGCTTCGCACAGTACGGCCGCCTCTGCTGAAAGCGCGTTCAGGGCGATGCTCATGTAATTATTGATAAGCTTCACGCGGATACCCATGCCCGGCCCGCCAGCGTTGATCAGCTCATTGCCCATCGCCATTAATACCGGCGTGGCGCGCTCAACCTGCTGCACCGTGCCGCCTGCCAGCAGAAGTAACGTACCGGCGATGGCATGGTCAGACGTTCGTCCGACGGGGACGTCCATCAGGCTGAAGCCGCGCTCCGCCATGTCACGGATCAGCGCGTCAGTTTGCAGTGGATGAATGGTGGACATATCGATCACCAGCGCGTCGCGGGATAACCCTTCGCAAACGCCGTGCTCACCGAACAGTACGCTGCGCACCAGGTCGCCGTTGGGCAGCATGGTAATGACGAATTCGGCATCCGCAGCGGCCTGCGCTGGCGTCGCCACTGCCTGTGCGCCGCTCTCCACCAGCGTCTGAACGGCCTGCGGGTTCACATCAAAGACCTGAAGCCGGTGACCTTGTTTCAGCAGATTCTTCGCCATTGGCGCGCCCATCTGCCCTAAACCGATAAATGCGATTGCTGACATGCCTTTCTCCTGTCACATCGTGTCAATTTTTGCGCGTTTGTGTTGTCTGTTTTTGATCGTATTTGTAATTTATAGTCAAAAAATTGACAGGGGTCACTTTTTAAACATTTGATGAAATTAAAATGGCAGCATCAGAAATCGCACAAGGAATCACCATGACTCGCATCGTTTGTGTCGGCATTACCGTGCTGGATCGCATCTGGTATCTCGATGATTTACCAAGGGAAGGTGGGAAATATGTCGCAAAAGATTATACGGAAGTGGGCGGTGGCCCGGCGGCAACTGCGGCGGTGGCGGCAGCGAAACTGGGGGCTGAGGTGGACTTTATTGGCCGCGTGGGTGACGACGAGACCGGAAGACGCCTGCTCGCGGAGCTGGAATCCCTGGGGGTGAATACCCGCTACACGCGCGTGTTTAAAGGGGCCCGATCGTCACAATCCGCAGTGCTGGTGGACGCCTGCGGGGAGCGCGTGATTGCGAACTACCCCAGCCCCGATCTTCCCGCTGAGGCTGACTGGCTGCAAGACGTCGACTTCTCACAATGGGATATCGTATTAGCAGACGTGCGCTGGCATGACGGGGCAAAACAGGCGTTTATCCGTGCTCGCCAGCAGGGCGTACCCACCTTACTTGATGCGGATGTCACTCCGCAGGACATCGCGGAACTGATCGCCCTAAGCGATCATGCCGCCTTCTCCGCGCCGGGACTGCGGCGTTTAACGCAGCTGGATGAAGCTGAAGACGCGCTGAAAAAAGCACAAATACTCACAAATGGACATGTGTACGTTACGCAGGGGCGAGACGGTTGCTTCTGGCTGGAAAGCGGCAGGTTATGTCATCAGCCTGGCTTTGAGGTCGAGGTGGTTGATACCACGGGGGCGGGCGACGTTTTCCACGGTGCGCTGGCGGTCAGTCTGGCGCAGCAAGCGTCCGCCGCTGACGCCGTGCGTTTTGCCAGCGCCGTCGCCGCCCTGAAATGCACCAGGCCCGGCGGGCGTGCGGGTATACCCGACTGTGATCAAACCCGCTCTTTTTTGTCACTTTTTGTATAAAATGCGGGGCGTGATGGTTTTCAGAGGACAGCCCATGAGTCTTACCGAACTGACCGGCAACCCGCGTCACGATCAGCTGCTGACGCTGATTGCCGATCGCGGCTATATGAATATTGATGAACTGGCGCAGCTGCTGGATGTGTCCACACAAACGGTACGACGGGATATCCGTAAGCTCAGCGAGCAGGGACTCATAACGCGTCATCATGGCGGTGCGGGCAGGGCGTCCAGCGTGGTGAACACGGCGTTCGAGCAGCGTGAAGTTTCGCTCACCGAAGAGAAGCGGGCGATTGCCGAGGCGATTGCGGACTACATTCCCGATGGCTCGACCATCTTTATCACCATCGGGACGACGGTGGAGCATGTTGCCCGGGCGCTGCTCAATCACAACCATTTGCGCATTATCACCAACAGCCTGCGGGTGGCGCACATTCTCTATAAAAACCCGCGCTTTGAAGTGATGGTCCCCGGCGGCACGCTGCGCCCGCATAACGGCGGCATTATCGGCCCGGCGGCGACGGCGTTTGTATCCGGCTTCCGGGCGGACTATCTCGTGACCAGCGTAGGGGCGATTGAGCACGACGGTGCGATGATGGAGTTTGACGTCAATGAAGCCAGCGTGGTGAAAACCATGATGGCTCACTCGCGCCATATTTTACTGGCAGCCGATCATACGAAATACAGCGCTTCCGCCGCCGTAGAAATTGGCAACGTGGCGCAGGCCACGGCGCTATTCACGGATGAGCTTCCCGGCTCGGCGCTGCAAAATCTCCTCAAATCCAGCAAAGTGGAAGTCGTTGAAGTCAGTTCTGGAGAAGAACAGCAGGCTGGCTGACCTTTTTATGGCCCGATATCTCTCTTCGGGCCATTCCTTTCTTTAAGCTGAATCTCGCACATAGCCAAACCTTCTCTTTCCCGCTACAGTTATTTTTCCACGGCGAGCAGGAGATAAACATGCTTTATATCTTTGATTTAGGAAATGTAATCGTCGATATCGATTTTAATCGTGTGCTGGGCGCATGGAGCGACTTTAGCCGTGTTCCGCTGGCGACGTTAAAGCAGAATTTCGCGATGGGCGAAACCTTTCATCAGCATGAGCGCGGTGAAATGAGTGACGAAGAATTCGCAGAGCGTTTCTGCCAGGATATGGGGCTGTCGTTAAGCTATGAGCAGTTTTCGCACGGCTGGCAGGCGGTATTTGTCGCGATCCGTCCGGAAGTGATCGACATCATGCACAAACTGCGCGAGCAGGGGCACCGTGTGGTTGTCCTGTCGAATACTAACCGCCTGCACACCACGTTCTGGCCTGAAGAATACCCTGAAGTTAAGGCAGCGGCAGATAAAATCTATCTCTCGCAGGAGATGGGTATGCGCAAGCCCGAAGCGCGGATATATCAGGCCGTTTTGCAGGCAGAAGGTTTCACTGCCGCCGATGCCGTCTTTTTCGACGACAATGCCGATAATATAGAGGGAGCTAACCAGTTAGGTATCACATCAATTCTGGTGACCGGAAAAGAGACGATACCCAACTACTTTGCGAAGCAGTTATGTTAAAAACCGTTCATCAAAAAGCCACGCATCATACGCGCCCGCTGAGAGCCTGGCTAAAACTGCTCTGGCACCGCATTGATGAGGACAACATGACCACGCTGGCGGGAAACCTCGCGTACGTGTCGTTGCTCTCATTAGTGCCGCTGGTGGCGGTGATCTTTGCGCTATTTTCCGCCTTTCCGATGTTTGCGGACGTCAGCCTGCAGCTTCGCCATTTCGTGTTTGCGAATTTCATTCCTGCCACCGGGGATGTTATCCAGAACTACATCGAGCAGTTCGTTGCCAACTCCAACAAGATGACGGCGGTGGGGGCGTGCGGGCTGATTGTCACTGCGCTGCTGCTGATGTATGCCATTGATAGCGCACTGAACACCATCTGGCGGAGTAAAAAAGCGCGGCCAAAAGTCTACTCTTTTGCCGTGTACTGGATGATCCTCACGCTCGGCCCGCTGCTGGCCGGGGCGAGCCTTGCCATCAGCTCTTACCTTCTGTCATTGCGCTGGGCGAGTGATTTAAACGGCGTTATTGATAATGTGCTTCGCATCTTTCCGCTGATCCTGTCATGGCTCTCGTTCTGGCTGCTCTATAGCGTCGTACCGACCACGCGCGTACCAAACCGCGATGCGGTAGTGGGGGCGCTGGTGGCGGCCGTGCTTTTTGAGCTGGGTAAAAAAGGGTTCGCTCTCTACATCACCATGTTTCCGTCCTATCAGCTGATTTACGGCGTGCTGGCGGTGATCCCCATTTTGTTTGTCTGGGTCTACTGGACCTGGTGTATCGTCTTGCTTGGTGCCGAAATAACTGTCACTCTCGGCGTATATCGCGAACTTAAAAAAGCAGCAGCAGCTGAAAAACAACAAGAAGCAGACCAACCATGATTGCATTGATACAGCGCGTAACCCGTGCCAGCGTCACCGTGGAGGGAGAGGTGACGGGTGAAATTGGCCCAGGACTTTTGGTGTTGTTAGGTGTCGAAAAGGATGATGACGAACAAAAAGCTAACCGCTTATGCGAGCGGGTGCTGGGTTACCGCATTTTCAGCGATGCGGAAGGTAAGATGAACCTGAACGTCCAGCAGGCGGGCGGCAGCGTGCTGGTGGTGTCCCAGTTTACGCTGGCAGCGGATACCGAGCGCGGCATGCGCCCGAGTTTCTCGAAAGGCGCCGCGCCCGATCGTGCAGAAGCACTTTACGAATACTTTGTTGAGCGTTGTCGCCAGCAGGAAATGCATACGCAAACCGGACGATTCGCTGCAGATATGCAGGTTTCGCTGGTGAACGATGGCCCCGTCACATTCTGGCTCCAGGTATGAGCCAACTGGCGGCGTGGCCGCGGGTAACAAGAGAGAGTACAGCTATGTATCACCTTCGAGTACCGCAAACGGAAGAAGAGTTAGAAGCCTATTACCAGTTCCGCTGGGAAATGCTGCGCAAGCCATTACATCAACCGAAAGGCTCTGAGCGCGACGCCTGGGACGCAATGGCCCATCACCAGATGGTGATGGACGAGGAGGGCAATCTCGTCGCCGTCGGGCGTCTGTATATCAATGCCGATAACGAAGCATCTATTCGCTTTATGGCGGTTCACCCTTCCGTACAGGACAAAGGGCTGGGGACGCTAATGGCAATGACCCTGGAGTCCGTCGCCCGCCAGGAGGGCGTTAAGCGCGTCACCTGTAGCGCCCGCGAAGATGCCGTGGAGTTTTTTGCCAAACTCGGTTTTGTGAATCAGGGGGAAATCACCGCCCCGCAAACCACGCCGATTCGTCATTTTTTGATGATCAAACCCATTGCCACTCTGGACGACATTCTGCATCGCGCAGACTGGTGCGGTCAGTTACAGCAAGCCTGGTATGAACATATCCCTCTGAGTGAAAAGATGGGCGTGCGCATCCAGCAGTACACCGGGCAAAAATTCATTACTACCATGCCGGAAATCGGCAACCAGAACCCTCACCACACCCTGTTTGCTGGCAGCCTGTTTTCTCTGGCAACGCTCACCGGCTGGGGGCTGATCTGGCTGATGCTGCGCGAGCGCCATCTTGGCGGCACCATCATTCTGGCCGATGCCCATATTCGTTACAGCGCGCCAATCAGCGGCAAACCGAGCGCGGTGGCTGACCTTGGCGCACTGGGCGGCGACCTTGATCGTCTGGCGCGTGGCCGCAAAGCGCGTGTACAGATGCAGGTTGAGCTGTTTGGCGATGAAACCCCGGGCGCGGTTTTTGAAGGAACTTACATCGTTCTCCCTGCGAAGCCGTATGGCGCGTATGAAGAGGGGGGAAATGAAGAGGAGTAGCGCAGTTAAAAGAGAGTTATCTTTTTAGAAGATAACTCTCATGTTGTATTAAAAATAAATCTATTGATGGCGTAATTGCCATCCAGATCGGCGTTCGAACCTTCATAGACGAGCGTATAGTTAATCCTTGTTGTCGTAATAAAAGATGTGTTGCCAATTGCATTTTTAATTCTCTACTTTTCAAATAAAACCCAAATTGTAATTAAGGAAAGCTAAATGGTGTTTAGCTATTGCATCAATTATTATTGCAACATTTATGTACTAATGACTCGTTATGAATTTGTAATAAAATGAATAAATACTACAGCTTTGAACGAAACAAATCCGGGCTCGTAATTATATTATTATTGAGTTTTTTGCTTTTGGGTTGTTTTCTTGCCTATATCATTTGGGTGAGCATGATTTCAATGAGAACTGTTCTAATGAACTCTGTTCCAGAATGGTTAACGTATATAACGATAGGCTCTATTTTTGGTCTCATATTCTCCGGGAGATCTACCTATTATAGACCTATTGGTAAAACATCAAATTATGTCATTGAACGTTTTTGGGTGGGGTTTAGTTGTGGCTTTATTCTTTCATTAGGGATTTATGATGTTTTCGTGTTTATGTCGAAGGGAAACGTTATTACATACGAAGCGGCTTATGAAATAACATATCCTGGCCCAAGAAAGGGCCGGTTTGGTCATTGTGAAGCAGGGTTGTGGTTTAAGGACTATAACACAAAGCGTTGGATTCAATTGTGTACAAATAAAAAAGCACTTCAAGCAGCGGGTGAACCAGGAGCAGATGCTGTAAGGGTTAGTGCTCATTCAAATGAAATAGGGTCTTATATAATTGATTACAACTTCATAAAATCCAAGAGTTAATTAAGAAACCACAACTCCATATATTCACTCTGAAATAATAAATCCACGTTAAATTAAAGGAGAGAAAAACATCTCTCAACGGGAAATGGTTGTCGAATGCAGGTTTTATTGATTGTATGCTGGTTAAAATCCGCATGATGAAGGATTGCATTGTGATCCCCCCCAGAGCACCCGCGAGCTGTGGGGTTGTGCCGAAGGTTTAAGCGTCGTCCACTTCAATAAAAAGAAGATGCCCAGCCGATCAAGGGTTTTCTGGTGGGGTTAACGATACCGGCGATATTCCGACGATCAGGCGTGATCGCTACGACTGCCTGATCCGCTGTGAAGACGACTAAATAGCAAAATTCCCCGCTTTAGAAGGCGGGGATTTTAGTCGCTGAGGATCACTTATCGGGGTCGGTGGGTAGCTTTTTACGAGCATTGTACTCGTCTATTTTGTTGAATATTAAACATCCCACTGCAATAAATATTCCTGCAACAACACTCATCTTGACGACTTTAATAACACCGGATAACGATAAATAAACCTCCCCAGTATAAATAACTGCCGTTACAATCCTGGTAACTACACCCAGTGCAAAAAAAGCGGTAGTCATATAGATAAAAATAAGAATAAATATATGAAGTGTCATTTTCTTTTTCATTGTTTTTTATCCTTGTTTTTTATTAATTCTTTAACTGTATCATTGGATATTTCAAAGACAGAAGCAGAACCAATATCTCCTATCACACCGGAAAACGCCCCCACGTATGGCGCAATCAGCTTTGGAGCATACTTCCCAAAATAACCCCCGGCCAGCGACCCCGCAATGGCGCCACCCTGACCAGTTAAGCTGGGTCCATCAGTCATAAATGCACCACCCATATTAATAAGAGTGTTACCACCAATCTTATATCCTGGCGCCAGAAAACCAGCACCTGCCGCTACGGCAGCGCTGTAGTAACTAAACTCACTGCCTGGCGACATACTCATGTATTGGAATAAAGAGTTAGCACCACCACTAATAACCGCACCGGTAACACCTTTTCCCACTGCGACTGTCGGGCCAAGATAAATGGCTCCAGCCATAAATACCCCATCCTGATAACCTTCCACTATCGCTTTAGTGATATTAGCCTCTTCAGGTAAATCCCCTTTCGACAGTTTATCCAGCCCCGCCTGTTTCTCTTCTGCTGATAGCCCGTTGTCCTCTGCATACTGATTCCAGGACGTTGCTGCCATGCCATAGTCCATCATCCCTTTCGGCAGACTCAGCGTGTTATTCTCCACCGTTGTCTTCCCGGACTGCGCCCCCGCAATGGCACTTGCCGTGCCGTCGCCCGCGACACCGCCCGCTATCCCTGCGGCAAGGGTTGCCAGTGCGCTGATGGTCTGCCTCTCCGTTTCACTCAGGTCGCTGAGGTCTTTATCATACATCTCCAGCGCAATACCACCTGCCAGCTCCCCGGCGGCGGCACCCGCTGCACCCGCAAGCGCGTCTTTCCCCTGCATCGCGGCCAGCACCGCATTCGCCACCGCGTGGGCGGCGGCTTTTTCCATCCCGTCGTCCAGCCCCATCCGGTGCCCGATAACCTCCGCCACGTACGGTGCGGCGGCTCCGGCCAGTGCGGCGGTCATGTCGCTGCCCGCCAGACCCTGAGCGGCAGCGGTAGCCGCCTGGATGGCGCGCTGCATGTCGCTGCCCGTGCCGTACTGTTCAATTGCCGTGCGTCCGGCCTGGTCGGCTATCTCCTGAGGGGTAGGGTTGCTCTTGCCCTCAGCCCTCAGCTTCTCCTCTGCGGCGCGGAGCGCTGCCGGGTCGTTCATGGCCTCCTGTTTCGCGATTTCACCCTGCGTGCGGGCGATATCCGCCACCTTGCTGCCGATTTCCCCGATAAGCTGCGCCTCCTCCATCCTGCGCTGCTCTTTCTCCTTATCGAAGATGGCGTCGATGCTGCCGTTGGCATTCGCCGTGTCGCGGCTCAGGTCCGCCACGTCCTGCGTCTGATGCTCCTTATCGCGAACCACCACCGTGCCGTTTTCAATGGCCGCACGCGTGGTGCCCTCCGCGCTGCCGCTGCTGTCCGCCCCGACCAGCAGGTTGCTCGCCATATTCCCGGTGAACTGCCCCGCGATGCTGCCGCCGGTGCTGCCCCCGGTGCTGATGCCCGCGCTCTGGTGCTCCACGTCGTATTCAGCGGTGTTATGGATATCCCGCCAGCCGAGCGTCCCGGTGTCGAGGCGGTTATTATCCGCCGTGGCGGTGGAGGCGATAACCGCGCCGTCGAGCTGCGTGTGGCCGCCGACGGTGATGTCGAACCCGCCGGAGCCTGCGAAGATACCGCTCTGCTCCTTCACGGAGGCGTAGTCGCTGTTCATCCTGTCGCGGCTGTAATTAACGCTGGCGGAGCCGCTCATGGTGCCGAAGGTGAAGCTGCCGCCCGCGCTGGCGTTCTTCTGGCTGCTGTCGTAACGGTCGGTGTCCTGTTCACTGGTAATGGTCAGGTTGCGCCCGATATCGGCCAGCACGCTCTCCCCGCTGACCTGCGCCCCGGTGAGATTCGTATCGCGGCCGCTGACGATTGTGAGCGTATCCCCCGCGTTAACCGTGGTTTCGGTGCGGGTGGTGCCGTTGCCGCGCTCGGTTCCTTTGCCGCCGTTCACGCTGGCGGAGACGGAGATGCCCGCGCCACCGGAGCCGTAGCCGATACCGACGCCCGCGCTGCCGCCGTGGCTCTCGTTTTGGCCGTCGAGCGTGGAGGTGTTCAGTGCGGAAATCAGGTTCACGTCCCGGCTGGCCTGTAGCCACAGGTCGTTCTGCGCATCAAGCTGGCTGCCGTGAACCAGCAGGTCGCCGTCGGTTGCCACCACGGTGAGGTTATTCCCGGCGGTGAGGCTGCTGCCTTTTGCGGTGGCCTGCGTGCTGGTCTGGGTGGATTTTGACGACTGGCTGCCGTAAGAGAGGCTGATGCCGACGGTGTTGTCGTTGCCCTTCTGGTTGCCGGTGGCCTGGTCGAGCATGACGGACTGCGCGCCCTGTCCGAGGGTCAGTGCGCCTTTCACCGCCTGCAGCGCGGCGAGGCGGTCGTTATCGGTCTCTCTGGCCTGCTTCAGGGTGTGGACGCTGCTGTCGAGAGCACCACCCGCCGCGCCGGAGAGCGCAAGGGTCAGGCCGGAAGATTTTTGCTCCACGGTGTGGGTCTGCGTGCCGCTCTCCGTGGCGGCGGTGATGCTGACGTTTTTCCCGGCGAGCGTCATGTCCTGCGCGGCAATCAGGTCCGAGCCGTGGACGCTCAGGTCATTGCCCGCGCTCAGCGTGACGCTGCCGTTCACGGAGCCAATAGTGCTGCCGCGATGGGTGGTGTCCTGCGCGGTGTCGGTGACCTTCAGGCTCTGGCTGCCGTAGCTGACGCCGATGCCGCCCGTGCCGGAGAAGCCGGATTTTTTCTCCTGGCGCTGATGGCTCTCCTGGCTGTGCTCCTCCGCCGTGGTCACGGTCAGGCTGTTGCCTGCCGCCAGCCGGACATCGTTATCGCCCACGATATCGCTGCCCTGTACCCGCAGGTTATTGCCCGCCTGCAGGGTGACGCTGTCGCCGCTGAACAGGGCTCCCTGTGCGGTCTCACTGTTCACCACATCGTGCGTGGTCACGGTTTTTTTCGACAGCGCGCCGCTGCTGCCGGTGGACTGATGGTGCGACTCAAATGTGCTGCTGTCGGTGGCGGCGGTGACGGCGATGTCGCGCCCCGCGCTGACGGCGAGGCTGCTGCCCGCCTCCACGGTTGCGGCCTGCGCACTCACGTCGCGGCCGGCCATCATCAGGATATCGCCTCCGCCGGCCACCTCGCTGCCCGCCTGCTGTGTGACGGACTGCTTCAGCCAGTTATTTTTATCCCACGTCAGGTTATCGCTGGCGGAGGTAGTGACGGTGGTGAGGTTCAGATCCCGCCCGGCACTGAGCACCGTCTGGCTTCCACTGCCGCTGTTAACGACCTGCGCGCCGGTCAGGGTGAGATCGCGCCCGGCGTTCAGCATCAGCTTACCGTCATCGCCCTGGACGTAGATCCCCGCCACGCGCTCTACGGTGGTGCGCTCAAAACTGTTTTTCCCGCTGCTGCTCTGTGCGCTGCGGGTGGTGGTGGTGAGGCTGATGTCGCGCCCGGCCGTGGCCAGCACGGCATTTTTGCCGGAAATCGTGCCGCCGGTGTTGTTGATGTCCGTGCGGGCGAACAGGCTGACGTCAGCCCCCTGTATCGTTCCTGCTTTGTTGGTGATGTTGTCGGCACTGAGCTGCACCGCGTCACGCCCGTGCAGGGTGCCGCTGTTGACCAGGTCGCGGTTCAGGTTCATCACCAGATTCTGGCCCCCCATCAGCGCGCCGGAGCCGTCGATGTCGCCAGGCTGTACGCGCACATACACCTGCGGCACCATCACCGTCTGCCAGCTGCCGTCGGCAAGCTGAACGCGGGTGTTGACCAGCCAGACCATGTCCTCCGTCAGCAGGCTCATCTGTTCGGCGGTGAGCGCCACGCCAGGGACAAGCTGATGCGTCTGCCCGAAAGCAATGCCCGCATCCATCAATGCCCTGAACTGGGTCTCATCGTCGCGGTAGTCGCCCAGGTAGCGGCCGCCGGTGAGCGCGATGATCTGCTCGCGTACCAGGCGCTGCTCGTAATAGCCGTCGCCAAGGCGCTTGTGCACGTTATCCGGATCCGTCATGAACGCATTCTGCATATAATCACTGCCAAGCCACGTCTTGTTGTTGGTGAAGCGTGGATCGGTTTCGATCAGGTAGTGCGCATTCGGATCGGGCAGGGTGTTAAACAGGCTGCTGTCCGGCAGACGCATGTCCGGCCCTGCGGCACGTACCACCACGCCCTGCGCATCGCTGGCGGGCGTTTCAATCCATTTGCCAGGCGCATTGCCGGAGGGCAGGGCAGGGGAACCCGGGGAGGTGGTGTCCACACCCACCGCCAGGCTCCCCGTCCCGCTAAGCGTGGTATCTGTTTTGTGGGCGCTGGCGGGGGAAAGGGTCATGCCGCTGCCATCGGCCTGGCTGTTGCCTTCCATTTTGCCCGGCGACAGGGTGATCGACTGGATAACCACAGGCGGGGCGTAGTCCGAGGTGCTTTTTCCCTGCGAGTCGCCACCCTTTCTGGATTTACGGCTGTAGTGTGTGACCGAGCCTGCATCGGTGATCCATCGGCTGCCTTCCGGCATCACGTTATCCACCGAATCGGCGAAGATCCCGAGCGTTCCCCCCGCCACAATCTGGCTTTTATCGTTCAGAACCTGATTTGCCGTAATCAGCATATTGCCGCCGGCGAGGATTTTGCCCGGGTCACTTTCGGCAATCACCTCTTCTTCAATGGTGCGGGTGTAGGTGTACTCGTAAAAGTTGTCGTTGTTGGCCCCGGTATCGTCCGGGGTGTTGAGGTTAAGCAGGTGGTCGGCCGAGTTGTGGTCGACGAACACGCCGTCAGCATCCGCATCCCAGCGGGTGGGCGATCCCTTTTGCTGATACTCGTGGATCTGCTCCGTGGAGATGAGCGCCACTTCGGTGCTGAAATGGTCGTTGATGTTGTTGAGCTGGCCGACGGAGAGCGCCATGTCGCCCGCGGATTCAATGGTCGCGCTGTGGTTGTTGAGGGTTTGCGCCTGCCCGATGGCAAAGCCATTGTCGTCCACGCGCCCGCCGATGGCCATCGCCCCGTCGCTGTAGATCAGCGCGTGGTCGCGGTTGTTGATTGTCTGTGCCCCGATATCCACGCGCTGGCGTCCGGCGAGGGTCGCTGCCGTTCCGTCCTGGGCGAGGTTATTGAGCGTTGTCGCCTGAATCGACAGATGATCGCCGTAGATGCGGCCGGTACCCGCGTTCGTTAAGGTTTCGGCACGCAGCCACGTCTGGCTGCCGTCGATAAGACCGTAATTACTCAGGCTTGAGGAGAGGGTCAGCCAGGTCGCGCCGGCGGTAATCTCGCCGGACGCGGCGTTGAACAGGCTGGCGGCGCTGAGATCCAGTTTTGCGCCCGCCAGCAGGTTACCGCTGTTGGTCACGCTACCCGGCGTGGTGAAGGTCATGCTGCCGTTGGCAATCACATCACCCGCGTTGTTAAAACTCTGCTGCGTGTGAATCGTCATATCGCCGAGCGACAGAAGCTGACCGTCTCCGGTTAGCGCGTCGGCTGCAAGCGTGACGTTCTCCCCGCCAATAACGACCCCGTCAGCGTTGAGAAGCCGCAAAGCCGGGCCGCTCAGCGACAGCGCCCCCGCGGCGGACAGCTCACCCTGCGTGTTATCCAGGGTTCCGGCATTGGTGACAGATAACGTATTGCCTGCCCGCGTTGTTCCCAGAGCATTATCGAACTGCTGGCTGTTGATTTTCACATCCAGCCCTTCAATGCCCTTATCTTCAGCCTGCGTATTGCGATTGATCAGCGAGGCTGCGTTGAGCGTCACCGTTGCGCCACTGCGTATCAGGCCCAGCGTGTTGTCGATCGCCCCCGTTACGGCGTTCACCGCCAGTTCACCGAGAGACTGGATCTGCCCGTCCTGGTTATCAAGACGCTCGAGGTTGAGGGTCATCTCCTGCTCACCCACCAGACGCCCGCCGGAACGGTTATCCAGCGAGGTTGCCCGCAGCGTGAACTCCCCTTTTGCGCCCAGCGTGCCGTTCTGGTTGTTCAGCGCGGCGGTGGCGAGCTGCATTTCCGCCAGGCTGTAAATCGTCCCCTCGCGGTTATCCAGCTGCCAGCCGTGCGTATCAAGAACGAGCCCGCTTCCCTGAATGACCCCCTGACGGTTGTCGGTATCGCTGCGCGTGGCAAGCGTCAGCGTATCCAGTGCATACAGCGTCCCGGCGATGTTGCTAAAGCGCGCGGCGTCCAGCGTGGCCCGTTTTTCGGCGAGCAGTACGCCCGCATCATTTTGCAGATCGGTCGTGGTTATGCTCAGGTTTCCCTGGCTAACGATGCCGCCCGTGTCCCCGCTGTAGCGGTTGCTGATACCGTCAACGGCCAGCGTGAGATCCCCTCCGCTCTGGACCAGCCCGCTGCTGTCGTTATCCAGACGCTGTGCCGTGACGGCAAGATCGCCCTGGGCGACAATCATCCCTTTCTGGTTGTCTATCCGGGAGGCGTCTATCCGCGCATCGCCACCGGATACCAGCGTGCCTTGCGTATTCTCCAGCGACCCCACATGTAGATTCAGCGAACCTGTGGCGCTCAGGGTACCGTTGCGGTTGTCCACGTCCGCGGCCGTTACGACGGTTTCTTTCGCGCTGGCCAGCATGCCGTGCTGATTGCTGATGCTGCCGGCGTTGACGTTCAGGGTGCCGAAGCTGACGATGCCGCCAGTCGTCAGGGTCGTGTTGTTTGACAGGCGGTTCCCGTGAGTGTCGACGATCATGTCCGCCCCGGACTGAATTAACCCTTCGTCGTTGTTCAACCCGGCGCTGTCGAGCGTCAGGGTATCGTGGGCGGCAATTGTCCCGCCGACGTTAGCCAGCGCGTTGCGGCTGGTTAGCCCGACGCGGCCGTGTTCCGCGCTGATAAAGCCGCTGCTGTTGTTCAGAGTGTCGGCGCTCAGGCTGATACTGCCTGCTGCTGCCAGTTCACCCTCGCGGTTGTCCGTCAGGCCAGCCGTTTTTATCGTCAGGGCGCTGCCGGTATCGGCGGCAACGATCTGGCCTTTACGGTTATCCAGCGACGCGGCGTTGACGCTTACCGTGGCGTTGGCGGCAATCATGCCTTCGCGGTTATCAATGCCGTCCTGATGGTTCAGCGTCAGACCCCGCGTGCCGCTCTGGCTTATCTGGCCTTTCTGATTTTGCAGGCGTTTTGCCGTGAGCGTGAGCTGGTCGGCGGCGAGCAGGCCGCTGCTGTTATCCAGCGTGCCGGTTGCCGTGACGCTGAGGGCGTCATTCGCGATGACTTCCGCACCGGCGGTGCTGAGGTCGCCTTGTCCGGCGTTAAGGGTAATGGCGTTGGCCTGCGTCACGCTGCCTGATGCATCCAACCCCTGTCCCGTGGACCTGATGTTGCCACCCGCCACATTCAGTCCATGCATCTCAAGTTTGCCGCTGGCGTTGAGCGTCAGATCGCCGTCGCGGCCTGTGGTGCCATCGGGCTGCACGCCTGCCGCCAGCGTGCCGGTGCTGGCAATCGTTTTGCCCGTCAGGCTGACGTTGCGCTGTGCAGCGAGGGAGCCGCTGTTTTGTATGGCGTCGGTGCCAGAAAGGGCGACGTCAGCGGAAGACCAGACCGTGCCGCTATTCTCAATACGCCCGTCGGCGGAGAGGGTGACCGTCCCTGCTTCCGCGCCGATATTGCCCGCGTTGCGCACGCCGACGCCTTTTTCCGTCCCGATCAGACGGATTTTCCCGGCGTACATGCCGCCGACCTGGGAGACATCCAGCGCCATGACGGGTTTTGCCGCACCGTTATCCGCAAGGGCGGTCACCTTTTCATGCGCCGCATCCACCGTGTTGCGCCCGGTAGTGACGCGTAAATCCTGCGCGTGAATCGCCGCATTCACCTGAACCGCCCGGGCGATGATATCGGTGTGCGCCTGCCCGGAGGTATCCAGCCCGTTGCCGTTCACGGTAATCTCACCGCGCTCCACCTGATACCCGGTTATCCGGCCATCCTGCATCTGCGCGGTACCGGTCGTCAGCGTGGCGCGCCCGGCGTTGATAAAGCCGCAGCCGTCACAGGTAATGCCCGACGGGCTGGCAATGATCACGTCGGCCTTTTGTCCAGCCACCTCAATGTAGCCGTTGAGCTGGCTCGGGTTGCGTGCGTTCACCTCGTTGAGGATGACTTTAGCCTCGCCTTTCGCCAGCCACGGGTTGGCGGTCACCATTCCGCCGAGTTCGGTTGAGGTATTTTTATGGGCGTTATTGAGGATGGCCCCGTCCCGGCCAACGTCGAACTGACTGTAGGTGTTGCGGGACACGCCGCCTGCAGACGGGGTCTGGATATTCACCTGCGTCGTGCCGTTAGCGGTGCTGATCACGGTGGGCTGCTGTTTACCGGGCGCGGAGGCGTCCGCCACAATCCCGGCGGCCTGCACCGTGACGGCACCAGAGGCCAGCCACAGCGCAAGGCTGAGTGCGCCGACGCGACAGACAAGACGCTGAAGCGCGTGCCCGATCCCGGAGGAAGACGATCCGCCCGAACAGCCGCGCGCCAGCTCGGAAACGACCATCAGCATGCCGCGGGCTTTATTAAAGACGATACGGTACAGACGTTTATTCATGGTGAAATCCTTTTTATTTTTGTCCGTGCAGCGGGTGCGTGTGTTTCCAGTTCAGCAGCGCTTCGCGCGTGACCTGCCTGCCATAAAACGTTTTGATACGACGGCCTTTCTCATTGCCGCGATGCCACAGAAAGCGCGCAACGTGATGCGGAAAAATCTCCTCGCGTACCAGGCGAAACAGGGCTTCCGCGTGCCCAAAGGGGGCAATAAAATCGCGAAACCACATCCGATCGCCGTTACACCAGTCTTCTTCCGGCAGGACGACCGTCTCCTGGGTGAGATAGCGGCGTTCGGCTTCTTCGCTCATCCATGCCCAGCTCAGGAAAAAGATCGGGCGTCCTTTCTCCTCTATCAGCACGTACTGCTGGCGTTTAATGATGGGCAAGAGCACCACGGGCAGGACGTGCAGCGGCGCGTCACGGTGGTTGAGGGAATGCATCCAGAGCCAGACCGACGCGCCCAGCACTTCGGCTTCACTTAGCGCGACGTCCTCGAGCTGCGGACAATGAACCGTCAATTCGCCATAGCGCATACTCAGAAATCCATGTTGAGGTTGAAGCCGAAGGTTGCCGGGCTGGTTTTAAAACCGTCCGGGTGGGAGAACGGCACGCCCGCGAAGGCGTCGTATCCCACTTTCCAGAGCGCACCGCGCAAGCCCGCCGCGCCACCCGCAAGATGGTTGCCCGCCAGGTATTCCGTACCGTTGCCAGCGACCTCGCCATAGTCGGCAGCCAGATAGAGCTCGGTTCCGGCAAGCGGGGTCTGCCAGGAGAGATCGTTTCGAACCAGCCAGCCGCGATCGGCGTTGAGCGTGCGTTCGCCGTCGAAGCCGCGCACCGTCCAGCGCCCGCCGATGGCGAACTGATCCTGTGAAGTGAGCGGCGTGTTGCTGGTCTGACGCTGCCAGGCTACGTCGTAACGCAAGTGCTGCGTGCTGAGTGCGAACGGCAGGCTCAGGCGTGCGTTGGTGCGAAGAATTCGGCCCAGCGCGGTGGCTTCATCGAACGTTTCTTCGGGGGCTGGCTGGGCGCCAAACCATCGCGTGCCGCGCTGGTAGCTGATGCCAGCATCAACCGTGGCGGGGCCGATATAGTGGCGATGCTGAAGCCCGGCCTTCCATGAAGAGACGTGGCGGCGCTGAACTTCCACTTCCGTGTCGTTGATGTAGTTTTTCGTTGTCCGGCTCTCCACGTCCCAGGTGAACGTGGTTTTTTGGGCGCTGCTGCGGTGCAGAACCCGGCTGGCCTGCGCCACCAGACTCTGGCTTTTGCCGCTGTACCGAATGTCGCCGTTTAGCCCCGCCACGGTCTGGTGATAGTGGTAATCGCTGCCGGTAACGGAAAATGCCCACCAGCCCACGGGAACAGACCAGTGGGCGCTGAGGTTTTGGTTGCCTTTTTCCGGCCCGGTTTGAAGGTCATGGTTAATGGAAAACCAGAAGAGATCGCTCAGCGCCAGCGGGTTATCCAGCGACAGCGTTAGCCCACCCTGATAGCGGCCCGTTGACGACGAGCCAGAATCATCAAGCGACAGGCCAAGCCGCCAGAATTTGCTCTGCTGGCGGGTAATCACGATATCGCTCTCACCCGGCTGTTCAGCCGGAACGATATCCATCTCAACCTGGACGGTGGGCAGACGCTGAAGGTTCTCCAGACCCTGCTCGATATCCCGCAGGTCGAGCAGATTACCGTCATGTGCCGGGAAGGCGCTGTAAAGCCATAACCCGCGACGGCTGTTATCGGTCAATGTGACGTGGCGTATTTTCCCCGGAATAACGGCCAGTGTTAAATGGCCGCTTTTTAAATCCTGAGCGGGAGCCAGCACGCGTGCGGTTGTCCAGCCGTGGGCGATCAGCCGGTTTTGCAGCAGGCTCATCACGTGGTTGATACCCCGTGCGCCGAGGCACTTCCCGACGGACTGATTCGCGATGCGCTGCAGCGGTACCCAGTGCGGGAGGGCGTTATGCCCCGTCAGCGTCACGTCATGGATGGTGAAGCAGGGCGTTTCGGCGGCAAATTCGCCGCTTTCGTTACGTGTTGCCGGAGATTGCAGCCGAACGTCAGGCGCCTGGGGCGTCAGTTGGGTTTCCAGCGCCTGCTGACGCTGCTGTTGCAGGATAAACGGTTCATCACCCGGTGCGGCGCTGGCACCCGATGAAAGGCTGAGAACAGCACAGATAAAAAAGCCGGTGCGCTTCGTTGCGACTGGTCGAAATTCCCTTTTCAACATTTTCCCTTACAAAATGTAATGTTTTCTTGCAAGGGATCGTGACGAAGTCACAGCGACTTTTCTACGCGTAGCGGCTAAATAAAATCTGAAAGTGGGGGAAAGTACGGAAGCGGATTAAAGCGGGTATGACTGGCCGGGCAAGCTTGCGCCGCCCGGCACGGTTACGGGAGATTACTCCCCTTCACCCGGGAACAGGAACGGGTTGATTGAGCTGCGGGCGAAGCCCTCCTGCTCCATTTTGGCATCCAGAATCAGCGAGGCGAGATCGTCGGCTACCGCTTCGACTTTCGGGTCTTTTTCCTGATACAGAATCTTCAGGTAGGTCCCACAGTCGCCGCAGCTTTCAGCTTTCACTGCCGCTTCTTCATTTTCCAGCGACCAGTAGTTGAGATCGCGGGTCTGCTCGCAGTTGCTGCACTTCACGCGCACGACGTGCCATTCGGTTTCGCACAGGTTGCAGTGCAGGTAGCGCAGCCCCTGGGTGGTGCCAATCTGTACCATGCTGGAGACCGGCATGGAACCGCACACCGGGCAGAACTGGCGCGCTTCACCGTACTCGGCGCGGGCTTTGCCGGGGATCAGGCTTGCCATCTGCGCCCAGTAGAGCGACAGTGCCGCCCAGATAAACGGCGCTTTATCACTGCTGACCAGCGAGAAGTCGGAAGCAAACAGCGCACTCGCCATCTCTTCCAGCTCCTGTTCGGACGCTTTTTCCAGGTTCTCAATGACCGCTAGCGCAGTACCGCTCATTTCGGGCTTCAGCTCGGCAATCAGCGAATGCAGCAGCTTGTGCCAGTGCTTGTCGCGCGGCAGGACGTGAATATCCAGCGGCGGCTTGCCCTGCTCATTGGCTTCTTTGATGCGCGCAGTCAGGTCCATTTGCAGTGGGTGGTCGTACAGCACCACTTCCTGCGCGTGGGCGACAAGCGCAGCAAAACGCAGAAAATCGCCCAGCGGGTTGTTCTCTGCCAGCTCGCGCAGACGCTCTGCGCGGCGGTTGTAGAGGTTCTTGAGTCTGGGGAATAACAACGGCGGAATATACTCCGCCGTACGTTTCTCGCTCGACCCCAGCTCATCTTGCGGGATTATGCGAATACTCATTCAGATGACTTTTCCTGTTTCTGGCGGACTTCACGGTACCAGCGCGGGTGATGTTTCTTCGCCCACGTACTGGTTACCCAGCCTTCCACCATCGCGGTAATGGTGCCTTTCACCCAGAGGGCGGCGTAAATATGCACCATGATAACCACAATTAGCGCCACTGCGGCAAATGAATGCAGCATCAGCGCGAATCGGATCACCGGGATTGAGAAAGCAGGCGCAAAATACGGACGCCAGATGATCACGCCGCTGACCAGCAACAGGACCAGGAAGATAATCGCCGCCCAGAATACGCATTTCTGACCGAAGTTATAACGCCCGGTATCACCTACTTCCTCGTTGACGACGATCTTACGAATATTCTTCGCCCAAAAGATATCATCCCGATTGATTAGGTTATGGTGCCAGTAGCGGAAAAACATGATGATGAACGACGCGAACATGATGACGCCAACAAACGGGTGCAGTATACGCGCCAGTTGTGGTGTCCCCATGATCTGCATCAGCCAGTTGAAGGAGGGGAAGAAGAACCCCAGCCCGCTTATCGCCGCCAGCATGAAGCAGAAGGCGGTGACCCAGTGGTTGATGCGTTCCGGCGCGGTGTAGCGCACGATGGTGTCACGTTTTCTCATTTGCGCACCTCGTCTTTCTCTTCATGCAGGTTGTCGTCTTCCTCTTCCGCACGGTTCGGACCGACGCCGACGTAGTGGAAGATGCTCGCTGCGAAGGTGGCAGCAAAACCTACCGCGGCCAGCGGTTTCCAGATGCCTTTCCAGAACTTCACGGTGGCGCTGATTTCCGGGTTCTCCGGCAGGCCGTGATACAGATTCGGCTTGTCGGCATGGTGCAGCACATACATCACATGCGTACCACCAACACCGGCCGGATCGTACAGGCCCGCATTGTCGTAACCACGGGTTTTCAGCTCGTCCACGCGCTCTGCCGCCAGCGTTTTCATATCCTCTTTAGAGCCAAAGTGGATAGCGCCGGTTGGGCAGGTCTTCACGCACGCGGGCTCCTGGCCGACAGTGACGCGGTCAACGCACAGCGTGCATTTGTAGACGCGGTTGTCTTCCGGGTTCAGGCGCGGTACGTCGAACGGACAGCCCGCAATGCAGTAGCCGCAGCCGATGCACTGCTCGGACTGGAAGTCGACGATGCCGTTGGCATACTGAATGATAGCCCCTTCTGACGGGCATGCCTTCAGGCAGCCCGGATCCGCGCAGTGCATACAGCCATCTTTGCGGATAAGCCATTCCAGTTTGTCGTTCTGCTCCACTTCCGAGAAACGCATCACCGTCCAGGACTTGGCGGTCAGGTCCGCAGGGTTGTCGTACACCCCAACGTTGTGACCCACTTCGTCACGCAGATCGTTCCACTCAGAGCAGGCCACCTGACAGGCTTTACAGCCGATACAGGTGGTCACGTCGATAAGTTTCGCCACTTCCTGCTGGTGGTCCCGCGCCTGAGGCGCGGGCGTGAAACCGTTAGTCGCGGAACGACGGATAATGTCTTGAGATTGATAAGCCATAAGTCGTCTCCGTTACACCTTTTCCACGTTCACGAGGAAGGCCTTAAACTCCGGCGTCTGCGTGTTCGCATCACCGACGAACGGCGTCAGGGTATTTGCAATGAACCCTTTCTTCGCCACGCCCTCATAACCCCAGTGAATTGGGATGCCGATGGTATCCACCTGCTGACCATGAACGTTCAGCGTGCGAATACGCTTGGTCACCACCGCCTTGGCTTTAATGTAGCCGCGGTTAGAGGAGACCTTCACGGTATCGCCATGGGCGATGCCGAGCTTGTTCGCCAGCTTCTCGCCGATCTCCACAAACTGCTCCGGCTGCGCGATGGCGTTAAGCAGCGCGTGCTTGGTCCAGTAGTGGAAGTGCTCGGTCAGACGATAGGTGGTGCCCACGTACGGGAACTTGTCTTTTTTACCCAGCGCTTCAAAGTCGCCCTTGAAGATACGCGCTGCCGGGTTAGAGACCACGTTCGGGTGCAGCGGGTTAGTGCCCAGCGGCGTCTCAAACGGCTCGTAGTGTTCCGGGAACGGCCCTTCTGCCATCTTATCAATGGCAAACAGACGTCCCATCCCTTCAGGCTGCATGATAAACGGTCCGACATCGCTGCCTGGTGCGGCAGTGCTGTAGTCCGGAATATCCACGCCGCCCCATTTCGCGCCGTCCCACTTCAGAAGCTGACGCTTCGGATCCCACGGGTTGCCCTGCGGGTCAGCGGAGGCACGGTTATAGAGGATGCGACGGTTAAGCGGCCACGCCCACGCCCAGCCCAGCGTATTGCCGAGGCCCGACGGGTCGGCGTTGTCGCGGTTGGCCATCTGGTTGCCTTTCGGCGTCCAGCTACCAGCGAAGATCCAACAGCCGCTTGACGTGGTACCGTCATCGCGCAGATGGGCGAAGGTACTGAGCTGATCGCCTTTCTTCGCCAGCACGGTGCCGGTGGTCGGGTCGATAACATCCGCCAGCGCCTTACCGTTGCTCTCCATCGCCACTTCTTCCGGCGCAGGATTTTCAGGCGTCGAGTAGTTCCAGGTCATGTTCAACACCGGTTCCGGGTTCGCGCCACCTTCAGCCGCGTACATCTTACGCAGGCGTAAGAAAATACCGGCCAGGATCTCGCCGTCGTTCATGGCGATGCCCGGGGCGTCCGCACCTTTCCAGTGCCACTGCAGCCAGCGACCGGAGTTGACAATAGACCCGTTCTCTTCCGCGAAGCAGGTGGATGGCAGACGGAACACTTCGGTCTGAATCTTCGACGGATCGACGTCGTTCGATTCGCCGTGGTTCTGCCAGAAGGTCGAGGTTTCAGTATTGAGCGGGTCAATCGTCACCAGGAACTTCAGTTTCGACAGGGACTCAACAACCTTGTTCTTGTTCGGGAACGAGGCCACCGGGTTAAAGCCCTGGCAGATATAGCCGTTGACCTGACCCTGATGCATCATCTCGAAGTACTGAAGCACGTCGTAGCCTTTGTCCCACTTCGGCAGCCAGTCAAAGCCCCAGCTGTTTTCCGCCGTCGCCTTGTCGCCGTAGAAGGCTTTCATCAGCGAGACGAAGAACTTCGGATAGTTGCCCCAGTAGTTCACCTGGCCTTCGAGCAGCGGTTTTGGCGTGCTGGCCGTCAGGTAGGTTTGCAGGTCGGTTTGTTTCTCGCTTGGCAGGTTCATATAACCTGTCAGGCTTTGAGACAGCAGGCCGAGGTCGGTCAGACCCTGAATGTTGGAGTGACCGCGCAGGGCGTTCACGCCGCCGCCTGCCATGCCCATGTTGCCGAGCAGGAGCTGAACCATCGCCATGGTACGGATGTTCTGCGCACCGATGGAGTGTTGCGTCCAGCCGAGGGCGTAGAGGAACGACGCGGTTTTATCTTTCGCGCTGGTTTCGGCGATCAGCTCGCACACCTTCAGGAAGTCCGCCTTCGGCGTACCACAGATGTTTTCGACCACCTCCGGCGTGTAGCGGGAGACGTGCTCTTTCAACAGGTTCCACACGCAGCGCGGGTGTTGCAGGGTGGTATCGCGTTTCGCAAAGCCTTTCTCATCCAGCTCGTAGTTCCAGCTGGTTTTGTCGTACTTGCGTTTTTCGGCGTCGTAACCGCTGAACAGGCCATCTTCGAAGTGGTAATCCTCACGCACGATCAGGCTGGCGTTGGTATAGGCTTCGGTGTATTCGCGGTTGTATTTTTCGTTGGTCATCAGGTACAGCAATACGCCTGACAGGAAAGTGATGTCAGTACCTGAACGAATAGGGGTGTAGAAATCCGCCACTGACGCTGTACGCGTGAAGCGGGGATCGATCACAATCAGTTTCGCACCGTTGTGGATTTTGGCTTCCATCGCCCAGCGGAACCCGACAGGGTGCGCTTCAGCAGCGTTACCGCCCATCACCACAATAAGGTTGGCGTTCTTGATGTCGACCCAGTGGTTGGTCATCGCACCGCGACCAAATGTTGGAGCAAGACTTGCTACCGTTGGTCCGTGTCAGACACGCGCCTGGTTGTCGACCGCGAGCATACCGAGTGCGCGCGTAAATTTCTGGGTTAAATAACCGGTTTCGTTGCTGGAAGCAGAGGCGCAAAGCATCCCGGTGGAGAGCCAGCGGTTGACCGTCACGCCGTCGGCGTTCTTCTCAATGAAGTTCGCATCACGGTCTTCTTTAATATGTTTAGCGATGCGGTCAAACGCCTCTTCCCAGCTGATTTGCTGCCATTTGTCGGAGCCAGGCGCACGATATTCAGGGAACTTCAGGCGGCTTTCAGAGTGGATAAAGTCCACCAGACCGGCCCCTTTCGGACACAGCGCGCCGCGGTTGACCGGGTGATCCGGGTCACCTTCGATATGGAAAATAGACGCTTTGGCGTTTTTAGCACCGTCGCCGAGGCTATACATTAACAGCCCGCAACCGACAGAGCAGTACGTACAGGTATTACGGGTTTCACGGGTGCGCAGCAGTTTATACTGCCGCGTTTCCGCCAGCGCGACGCCGGGCGCAAAGCCCAGTGCTGCTGCCGTTGTGCCTGCCATACCGCCAGCGCAGATCTTAAAGAACTGCCTTCTGCTGACCTGCATGGGTCACTCCTTGTTTCGACATTGCTTACATATGTAGTTTTGACTTCGCGGTTGAAGAATGACCGCAAAGGAAAAAATTTGCGTTAATCCCTCATTTCTCCGAGGGATATCATCAGAATACCACAATGTCGGTACACCTGTTCTAATGGCGTTAATACAAAGTGAACGTATTATCACCATGTTGATTATAAAGTGTGATACAGATCACGCTATTGCTTCTGCATGTTAAAGCGGTGTAGCGCTGGCCGGGTTGCACCCCTTCTAAATGAGTAGGAGAATGATTGTCGAAAAGTTGATCCATACTATGCGTAAGGCCTGTTGTTTATGCTGCAATAGCAGGCTCACCTCCGTGGTTGTTCAGGAATACCGCTGTGTCTAAACAAAACCGTGCTACCCACTCGTCGCCACTGCCTGCAGGCATTGTGGAACTGTCGGTACGCAGACCGCCCCACATTACCCACGCCACGCCCGATTTGCTGGCGGAAGAAGTGCCTGTTGCGCTTGTTTACAACGGTATTTCGCATGTGGTGATGATGGCTTCGCCGAAAGATCTCGACCTGTTCGCCATTGGCTTTTCTCTCTCGGAAGGCATTATTGCGCATCCGCAGGAGATCTACGGGATGGACGTGGTGAAGGCGTGTAACGGTCTTGAAGTGCAAATCGAACTCTCCAGCCGTCGCTTTATGGGGTTGAAAGAGCGCCGCCGCGCGCTGGCCGGACGCACCGGCTGCGGCGTGTGTGGCGTTGAGCAGCTCAATGATATCGGCAAGCCCGTTGCGCCATTGCCGTTTACCCAGACCTTCAATCTGGCACACCTTGATCATGCGCTTGAGCATCTCAACGACGTACAGCCCATCGGCCAGTTGAGCGGTTGTACGCATGCGGCGGCGTGGGTGTTGCCGTCGGGCGATATTGCCGGAGGGCATGAAGACGTGGGCCGCCATGTCGCGCTGGATAAGCTGCTGGGACGCCGGGCGCGAGAAAGCGAGGTCTGGCAACAGGGCGCGGCGCTTGTTTCCAGCCGTGCAAGTTATGAGATGGTGCAAAAGTCCGCAATGTGCGGTGTGGAAATCCTGTTTGCGGTATCGGCGGCCACAACGCTGGCGGTGGAAGTGGCGGAGCGCTGCAACCTGACGCTGGTCGGGTTCTGCAAGCCGGGAAGGGCAACAATCTATACCCATCCGCAGCGATTAATAGTTGATCAATAATTTTGAATGTTTCAGGCAAAACCTTCCGCTTTTAGTTGTTCGGGATGAGGTCTAGTATTTATCTCATCAAGGCACGGTGCCTTACCAAAACAACTTAACGAAAGGGTTTATATCATGAAAAGCATCAAAACTTTTGTCGCTATAATCGCTCTGGCTGCTTCTTTCGGTTCTTTCGCTGCACAGACTGTGACCGCAACCGCCTCTACCATCGACGGTGCAGAAGCTAAAATCGCGGCACAGGCTCAGGAAGCGGGTGCATCATCCTACAAAATTACCCAGGCATTCACGGGTAACCGCGTACACATGACTGCTGAACTGAATAAATAAGCCAGTCACACCGTCGAAAGAGCGCCCCCGGGGCGCTTTTTTATTTTTTCTCTTTTTTAACAATATCTTTTCTATCCTGAACCTCTACCAGGGAATAAAAAGGCGCGACGTTTTTACAGGTCAGACGCCAGATCCCGTAATCCCGCTTTTTTGGCGTAAACACGCGATAATTACCTTCACCTACCATCATAAAGCGCGCATTGGGATAGTCGTTGAGAATTCGATATTCATTGTTACAGTAAAACGTATCCCGAGTGTCGTAATCGATTGTCACATTGAGGACGTATTCAAGCACCCGGCTGGTATTGACGTTATAGGCAATAAAGAAGATATAGCCAGCGCAGAAAAGGGGGGCAGAAATCGCCATGACGTTAAACTGGACCGATGAATTCTGCAACAAGGGAAGCGCCATCGTGAATAGCAGAAATACCATGGAAAAGAATAAGGTGCAGAAGATTAAAAAGAACCCAAACGACGTAATTTTATTGAAAGTCGCCTCGTAGGTGACATCCGTGACGTCCATAAAGACCTTTCGCGCCAGTATGTAGCAGATGAAGGAAATTAACAGCCATACACCACGTGTAAGGGTGAAAGCCTTTTTCGCAATTTTCTTTCTGTCATCATCCACGGCGTCCAGATAGAGGGTGATGGAATAGTAGATACATCCCACCGTCCCGATCGCGAGCGTGACGGGTAGCTCCAGGCCATTTCCGGCGAAATATTTAAATGCCACGCACGATGTTAAAAACAGCAGAGAAGACATCAGCGTCGAGCCCGCTATTTTTTTGTATTCACCCCATTCCATTTGGGACAGCTGCAACAGCGTGAGGGGTTTTATGCGTGAGGAAATGATGATAGCGCAGGCTATCAGCATGGCCATCCAGACGAAGACGGGCATCGCTTTACTGTTAAAGGGCGTTATGACAAAAATGGCGCCCGCATAAGCGATAAAATGGACGGCAGTACTATGTCTGATGAGGAATGAGGGTTGTTTTATGCTTTGCATTGGCGTTTTTCTCCCTGAAAAAGGCTGACGTTCAGGACATCAGGAAACAGATATCAGCGCAATGCATAACGTTTTTTTTTGAGTTCAGTAATTTTGAATGATAATAGCAAATCCTTCCGCTTTTAGTTGTTCGGGATGAGGTCTAGTATTTATCTCATCAAGGCACGGTGCCTTACCAAAACAAATTAACGAAAGGGTTTATATCATGAAAAGCATCAAAACTTTTGTCGCTGTAATCGCTCTGGCTGCTTCTTTCGGTTCTTTCGCTGCACAGACTGTGACCGCAACCGCCTCTACCATTGACGGTGCAGAAGCTAAAATCGCGGCGCAGGCTCAGGAAGCGGGTGCATCATCCTACAAAATTACCCAGGCATTCACGGGTAACCGCGTACACATGACTGCTGAACTGAATAAATAAGCCAGTCACACCGTCGAAAGAGCGCCCCCGGGGCGCTTTTTTAGTTTATGCCCGCCACGCGCAGTAGCGCCGTCACTACTGCCGCCGCGATGATCACCACAATCAATGGCATTTTTCGCCACGCCAGAAATACCGCAAACGCCACGCCCAGCACGCGCGCCATCCCGGCGAAATGTTCCCCTTCATAAAATGTGGTCGCCAGCGCCACAGAAAACAGCAACACCGTTGCCGCATCTGACAGCAGTGCCTGAGATCGTTCAGAGAGTGCCAGTCGGTTGCCGAGTTTTGCTCCGCCGAGACGCATCAAATAGGTTCCCGCAGACAAAATGGCGATGCCGAGAATAAAAATCGTCATATTTCCCATTATTTCTTCCTCGCAGCGAGACCGAGTAAAGAGAGCAGCACCGGTAATCCCACCGGGGAAAACGGTACGGCAGCCAGGGATAGCACGGCACCGCTACAGGCGCGGATTAACGTGGTACGGTTTTTAAACGCGGGAACCACTAACGCCAGCAGAATGGCCGGAAAGACCGCATCCAGCCCGATGGTTTCCGGGGCCGGGAGCAGCTTACCGACCATGGCGCCCAGCAAGGCGCCCACCGGCCAGATAATTGCCACGCCTAAACCACATAACCAGTACGCCGCCTTACGCTGCTCGGGCGTTTTTTGCGACAGGCCAAACACCACGCTTTCGTCATTCATAATGTGGCAGCCCAACAGGCTCAGGCCGCGCTTGCCTACCAGTTCACGCACCGTCACGCCAAACGGCACATGGCGTGCGTTGACCAGCAAACCGGCTGCCGCCGCCGCCAGAGGGTTACCGCCGCTGGCCACAATGCCGATAAACATAAATTCCGATGCGCCCGCGAGGACGGTGAGCGAGAGAACAAACGGCACCCAAAGCGGGAAACCGTAGGCCATCGCCAGTGAGCCGTAAGACATCCCGACCACGCCGACCGCGAGGCAAACCAGGATGATTGCTTTTATCGTGTCGCCTTTAAGGCAGGAGAGATGATGCTTCATACAATTTTAGCCATATCGAACGTGTATCCATTATAATGAACGCAACAGAAATGTTTTTCAAGACGAACGATTCGTTCGATTTATAGAACAAAAAGGGCCGTTATATGACGCAGCCAATTAGCGTAATCGCCAAAAGCCTGGTGCGAGAGCGCCTGCGAACCGGGCTTTCACTGGCGGAAATTGCCCGCCGTGCCGGGATCGCTAAATCCACGCTTTCCCAGCTGGAATCCGGCAACGGCAACCCCAGCCTGGAGACGCTGTGGTCGCTCTGCGTGGCGCTGGATATTCCCTTCGCCCGTTTGCTGGAGCCGCAGTTGCCGAGCACGCAGGTGATCCGCCGTGGTGAAGGAACGAAAGTGGTTGCCGGACAGGCAAACTATGAAGCCATACTGCTGGCGGCGTGCCCGCCAGGCGCGCGACGGGATGTCTATCTCCTGATGACCCAGCCGGGTGCAGACCGCATTTCTCAGCCGCATTCGCCTGGCTCGGTAGAACATATTATCGTCATGCAGGGAAGGGCCCTGGTCGGCCTGCTGGATGCGGCAGAAGAGCTCGCCGCCGGGGATTACATCTGTTACCCCGCCGACCAGCCGCACATTTTTAAGGCGCTGGAGCCAGACACGCATGCGTTGCTGGTGGCGGAACAAAATTAACGTAGATACGGAAAATCATGTCGCTTAAAGCCATTGCCAAAGAGCTGGGACTCTCCATTACGACCGTCAGCCGCGCCCTCAACGGCTATGACGACGTCTCTGCTGAGACGCGCGCCCGCGTGGAAGCCGAGGCTCAGCGCCGTGGTTACCGACCTAACACCTTCGCCCGCCGCCTGAAGATGGGCAAAATTGACGCGGTCGGGCTGGTGTTTCCCGTCCATCCTGTTCCGCTCAATAACAGTGTATTTATGGACATGGTCGGCGAAATTAGCCACGAACTGGCGCGACATGAGATCGACTTACTGCTCATTGCCGATGACGATCTGGCGGATAAGCACAGCTATATGCGCATGGTACAGAGCCGGCGCGTCGACGCGCTGATTGTGGCGCATACGCTGGATCGCGATCCGCGGCTTGAGCAGCTGCAGGCCGCCGGGTTCCCTTTCCTGGCGCTTGGGCGCAGCCAGCTGCCGCAGCCTTACGCGTGGTTTGATTTCGATAACTATGCCGGTACGTACAATGCTACCCGCTGGCTGATTGAGAAAGGCCATCAGCGTATTGCGCTGCTCGGCGAAAGCAATAATCAGGCATTTATCACCCAGCGCCGTCAGGGCTATCTGGACGCTCTGCGGGAAGCCGGGCTTTCCAGCGAATGGCTGCGCGCCATGCCGCCGTCGCGCCGCGTGGGATATGCCACCACGAAAGAACTGCTTGCCCTGCCGCAACCGCCCACGGCGATCATTACTGACTGCAACACCCACGGCGACGGGGCGGCGATGGCGCTCGAACAGCTGGGGCGTTTATCCGGCGACAACGCCGTGTCGCTGGTGGTCTACGACGGACTGCCGCAGGACAGTATCGTCGATACCGACGTGGCGTCGGTGATCCAGTCTACCCGTCAGGGTGTCGGAAAACAGATTGCCGACATGGTCCGCCGGCTGATTAACGGCGACGATATTGCGCAGCTTCAGGTGCTCTGGCAACCGGAATTCTCCCCCGGCCAGACGGCCTGAATATCTCCATTTTCTAAACCCGATCACAAATCCGAAACGTTTTGGTTTGTATCCGAAACGTTTCGGATCAAAACTCAAGTCATCCCATGACAGGAGATGTCTGATGCAAGATTCTATTTTACGACTTGAAAGCGCAACGGTAGATGTGGTGATAAAAACGCGCCCGTTCGCCGAAATTATTTACTGGGGGCCGCATCTTCAGCACTTTTTGCCGCAAAATGCTGAAACCCTTTCGCGGCCCGTTGCTAACGGCAGGCTGGATGTCGATTCTCCGGTTACGCTGATGGCTGAACTCGGGCACGGCCTGTTTGGCTCGCCGGGTATTGAGGGGCACCGAGAGGGGCTGGACGGTTCCCCGGTATTCAGAACTACGCGGGTACAGCAGGAATTAAACACCCTGACGATTACCGCTGAAGATGACTATGCGGGCCTGCGTCTGACCAGCGAGCTGGCGCTGGACGACAGCGGCGTGCTGGTGGTTCGTCACGGTTTAACGAACCTGAAAGCACGTCCCTGGCAGGTTGACCGCTTTGCCGTCACGCTGCCGGTGGCCGAGCGCGCCCGGGAGGTGATGGCCTTCCACGGACGCTGGATCAGAGAGTTCCAGCCGCACCGCGTAAACCTTGAGCACGACAGCGTTGTGATTGAAAACCGCCGGGGTAAAACCTCCCACGAACACTTTCCTGCACTGATAGCCGGTACGCCGTCGTTCAGCGAAATGCAGGGTGACGTCTGGGGCGTGCATCTGGGCTGGAGCGGGAACCATCGCCTGCGCGCGGAAGCGAAAACCGACGGTCGCCGTTATATTCAGGCCGAAGCGCTCTACCTGTCGGGGGAAATGGCGATAGAAGAGGGCGATACGCTCTGGACACCGCGCCTGTATGCCAGCTACTCCCCGCGGGGCCTGAACGGCATGAGCCAGTCTTTCCATCGCTACCTGCGCGACAACGTCATCCGCTTCCCGGAAAATAAACCGCGTCCGGTACACCTCAATACCTGGGAGGGGATCTACTTCAACCACGATCCGGATTACATCATGCGCATGGCCGACGAGGCCGCCACGCTGGGCGTGGAGCGCTTTATTATTGACGACGGCTGGTTCAAAGGCCGCAATGACGACCACGCCGCGCTGGGCGACTGGTATCTGGATGAGAAAAAATATCCGAATGGCCTGACGCCGGTGATTGACCACGTCAAACGGCTCGGCATGGAGTTTGGCATCTGGGTTGAGCCGGAGATGATCAACCCGGACTCCGATCTGTATCGCGCGCATCCTGACTGGGTGCTGGCGCTGCCGGGCTATGCCCAGGCGACCGGGCGTCATCAGCTGGTGCTCAACCTCAACATTCCGCAGGCTTTTGATTATCTTGTGGAACGCATGAGCTGGCTGCTGGGCGAGCATGCGATCGACTACGTGAAGTGGGACATGAACCGCGAGCTGGTGCAGCCGGGACACAACGGTAAAGCCGCCGCCGACGCCCAGACCCGTCAGTTTTACCGGCTGCTGGATGTGCTGGGCGAGCGCTTCCCGCAAATTGAATTCGAATCCTGCTCTTCCGGCGGCGGGCGCATTGATTACGAAGTGCTGAGCCGGAGCCATCGCTTCTGGGCGTCCGACAACAACGACGCGCTGGAGCGCAGCACCATCCAGCGTGGCATGAGCTATTTTTTCCCGCCGGAGGTGATGGGGGCGCATATCGGTCATCATAAATGCCACGCTACCTTCCGCCAGCACAGCATTGAATTCCGCGGCCTGACGGCGATGTTTGGCCATATGGGGCTGGAGCTGGATCCGCTCACCGTGGACGCGCAGGAGCGCGAGGGGTATCGACATTACGCCGCGCTGCACAAGCAGTGGCGAGAGGTGATCCACCACGGCACCCAATGGCGGATTGATATGCCGGACGCCACCACGCTGGCGCAGGGGATTGTGAGCGAAGACAAGGCGCAGGGGCTATTTATGGTCAGCCAGCTCGCGATGCCGGATTACAGCCTGATGATGCCGCTGCGCATGCCGGGGCTGGAGGCCAGCGCGCAGTACCGCGTCGCGCTGCTCGATCACCCGAATATTCAAATTACGGGCGAAGGCGGGCACACCATGCGCAAGCTGCCGGCGTGGATGGAAACACCGCAAACGGTGAGCGGTGAGTGGCTGATGCAGGCGGGCATTGCGCTGCCGATTCTCGATCCGGAAACCGCCATTCTGATTGGCGTGGAACGCGTGTAAAGGTGATGGGCCGGGAAACTGGCCCTCCGTTGAGGATAAAAATAATGAACACAACAACCTGTACCCACAAAGACAACCCAAATTTCTGGATCTTCGGGCTGTTCTTCTTTCTCTACTTCTTCATCATGGCCACCTGCTTTCCGTTCCTGCCGATCTGGCTGTCGGATATCATCGGCCTGAATAAAACCCATACCGGGATTGTTTTCTCCTGCATCTCGCTGTCGGCCATTGCGTTCCAGCCGGTGCTGGGGGTGATTTCGGACAAACTGGGGCTGAAAAAACACCTGCTGTGGATAATCTCGGTGCTGTTATTCCTGTTCGCACCGTTCTTCCTGTACGTCTTCGCGCCCCTGCTGAAAACCAGTATCTGGCTGGGGGCGTTGAGCGGCGGGTTATATATCGGTTTTGTCTTCTCGGCGGGATCGGGCGCAATCGAGGCCTACATCGAACGCGTGAGCCGCAACAGTTTCTTCGAATACGGCAAGGCGCGCATGTTCGGCTGTCTCGGCTGGGGGCTATGCGCGTCTACGGGCGGCATCCTGTTCGGCATCGATCCGTCGTATGTATTCTGGATGGGATCAGGGGCCGCATTGCTGTTGATGCTGCTGCTGGTGGTCGCGAAGCCGAAGCCCAACCAGACGGCGCAGGTGATGAACGCCCTGGGAGCCAACCAGCCGCAGATCACTGCCAGAACCGTCTTTAAGCTGTTCCGCCAGCGCAGAATGTGGATGTTCATTCTGTACGTGATTGGCGTTGCCTGCGTGTATGACGTTTTCGATCAGCAGTTTGCCACCTTCTTTAAAACCTTCTTCGCCACGCCACAGGAAGGCACTCGCGCCTTTGGCTTTGCCACCACGGCGGGGGAAATCTGTAACGCCATCATCATGTTCTGCTCGCCGTGGATCATTAACCGTATCGGCGCGAAAAATACGCTGCTGATCGCCGGGGTGATAATGGCGACGCGTATTATCGGCTCGTCGTTCGCCACCACCGCCGTGGAGGTGATTGCCCTGAAGATGCTGCACGCGCTGGAAGTCCCGTTCCTGCTGGTGGGCGCCTTTAAGTACATCACCGGGGTGTTTGATACCCGACTGTCGGCGACTATCTATCTGATCGGCTTCCAGTTTGCCAAACAGTCGGCGGCGATTTTCCTTTCTGCCTTTGCCGGAAATATGTATGACCGGATCGGTTTCCAGGAGACGTATTTGATGCTGGGCTGTTTCGTGCTGGCAATTACGGTGGTGTCGGCGTTTACGTTGAGCAGCAGGCAGGAGATTGCTGCCGCCTCGGGGGCAGCAGCGTTAACACATCAGTCCAGGTAAAACACTTCGGTAAGCTCCGTACTCACCGGGCTGTTATCCGGGTTTGACGGCATAACGTCGACCATATGTTCCCACCAGCGCTGGCAAACGTCGGTATTCGCTACCGCGCGCCAGCGCTCCTCCGATTCAATCTCCACGGTCGCAAACAGCAGGTTGCGTGCTTTGTCGAGATAAATGGCGTAGCGGTGCGCGCCGTGGTCTTTCAGCACCGCTTCAAGCTCGGGCCATATGGGGTTATGGCGACGCGCATACTCCTCGTGCGCGTCCGGGTTTACCTGCATCACAAACGCTTTGCGGATCATCATGCCTCCATTCGCTTTCGCGGACGGCTATGGGTACAAATCCAGTGCCGACTGCATCGGCGTAACGCCAAAGCGTTTACCGAGTGCAATCAGCTCTTCCCGGGTAATGGTCTGCTTCATACCGCCCATGGAATAGACCTTCACCAGCACTTCAGCTGATTTTTCAGCGGTATCGATCAGGCCGAAAGTTTCATCCAGCGTCGGGCCGCTGCCGAAAACGCCGTGGAACGGCCACAGCACCAGAGAATGCTTTTGCATCTCTTTGGCGGTTGCCTGGCCGATCTCGTCGGTACCGGGCACCATCCACGGCAGAATGCCGACGCCGTCCGGGAAGACCACCAGGCACTCGGTGCTGCCTTCCCACAGCTTGCGGGTGATGAGATCGGCGTTGTTTTCCAGCACGTAGGTCAGGGCAATCAGATTGGTGGCGTGGCAGTGCATGATGACGCGGTCTTTACCGTGGGTCGCCTTGATGCGCTGGCAGTGCGAGAGGAAGTGCGCTGGCAGTTCAGAGGTGGGCACTGCCTCCTCCGTGAGCCCCCAAAGAATGTGGTAGCCCGCGCCGTCGCTGTCCACCCTCACGACACCGAGATTGGCCTGCGGGTCGAGCTGGACGTTGCGAAAGAACTTGCCGGATCCGGTGACGATAAACGGCGTGTTAGCGAGCAGCGGCATCGGCTGGCTCAGGGCGATATAGCGCGGTTTTTGATGGAAATCAGCGGCGTACGGCTCGATGTCGGCATCGTCCAGGCGCAGCGTCAGGTTGCCGCCGTTACGCTCATCCCACCCTTTCAACCAGGCGTCAGAGGTGGCTTTAATCATGCCCTGGACGAACCAGGAATGGGTGATGGTCTGCATACTGTGGTTCCTTTGAAAATGCCGGGTGGCGCTATGCTTACCCGGCCTACTTATACTGCGGGGAGGGTTGAATCACCCGCGTGTGCTCAACACGTCTTTCTCATACGCCCGCACGTTCTCCAGCCACTGGCTGCCTGTTGGTACGTCGTTGCGCTGACAGTACATTTCCCACACGGCCTGCCACGGCAGCGATTTCTGCTCTTCCAGCAGCGCCAGGCGGGCCGTGTAGTCACCTCCCTGCTCCAGCTGTTTCAGTGCTTCAGTCGGCTCCAGCAGGGCACGAAGCAGCGCTTTCTTCATGTTGCGGGTGCCGATAACCCACGCCGCGATGCGGTTGATGGAGGCGTCAAAGAAGTCGAGGCCAATATGGACGCGGTCGAACAGGTCGTGGCGAACGATCTCGCTGGCAATGGCCTGCGTTTCGTCATCCAGCAACACCACATGGTCGCTGTCCCAGCGCACCGGACGGCTGACGTGCAGCAGCAGGCGCGGCACGTAGAGCATGGCGGCAGAGATTTTGTCGGAGATGACCTCCGTCGGGTGGAAGTGCCCGGCATCCAGACACAGGGCAGTCTGGCGGCTGGTGGCGTAACCCATATAGAACTCGTTCGAGCCGACGGTATAACTCTCCGCGCCAATGCCGAACAGCTTGCTCTCCACGGCATCAATATGGTGCGCCGGGTTAAGCTTCTCGCTAATGGCTTCATCCAGTGCAGCCAGCAGGCGCTGGCGCGGGGCGAGGCGGTCAATGGTGACGTCCTTCATGCCGTCCGGGATCCAGATATTCATCACCGACGGGGTGCCAAGCTGTTCACCAAACCAGGCTGAAACGCGGCGGCAGGCCTTCACGTGGTCGATCCAGAACTGACGGATCTCGTGACTGGGATGGGCGAGGGTAAAGCCGTCAGCGCTGAGCGGGTGCGAGAAGCAGGACGGGTTGAAGTCCAGGCCCAGACCGTTGGCTTTTGCCCACGCCACCCAGTTTTTAAAGTGTTTCGGCTGGATTTCATTACGCGCGACCGGCTCGTCGGATTCCAGATAAATCGCGTGCAGGTTCAGGCGCTTCGGACCGGGTATCAGGCTGAGCGCCAGCGTCAGATCGGCGCGCAGTTCGGTCGCGTTGCGCGCTTTCCCGGGATAGTTACCGGTTGCCTGAATACCCCCCGTCAGGGAACCGCCTGGGTTTTCGAAGCCGGCGACGTCATCGCCCTGCCAGCAATGCATGGAGACCGGCAGACGGTCGAGCTGACGCAGTGCCGCTTCGACATCCACGCCGACGGCGGCGAAACGCTGTTTAGCCAGGTTCCAGGCTTGTTCAAGTTGAGTGGTCATGCGCAAAGCTCCTTAGTCAGTCGGTTTTGCTGAAACTGCGTCCGGTAGCGGGCAATTTCATGGCAGGGATCGGGAAGGAACGTGGTCAGGCTGCCGCTGGCGGTGACTACCGAGCGGAAATCGTCCACGCTGGCCAGTTCGTCAAGGGTCATCAGCTGAATGCCGATATTGCCGAGCGTGGAGGCCTCGACCGGGCCCGCCACCACGGTGATGCCGCAGGCATCGGCACAAAGCTGGTTTAACAGCGCGTTCTGGCAACCGCCGCCAACAATATGCAGCGTGTCGAACGGTCTGCCGCGAAGGCTGGCCAGCTCGCTCAGCACATCCGCATAAAGCAGGGCAAGGCTGTCAAAAATACAGCGCGCCAGTTCGGCCGGGCTTGATGGTACAGGCTGTCCGGCCTCGCGGCAGGCGGCCTGGATCTCGGTGCTCATGTGCGCCGGATTGATAAAGCGATCGTCATTGGGATGAATCAGGAACGTACAGGCTTTGCGCTTTTCGGTGTCGGCGATAAGCCCGGGCAGATCGGTAATTTTCTGCTCCTTAAGCACCCGCTGGAGCAGCCACAACCCCATAATGTTCTTTAACACCCGATAGCGCCCTTCGGCCCCGCCTTCGTTGGTGATATTTGCGGCCATTGCCTCCTCGCTGACGTAAGGCGTTTTGCTTTCAAAGCCCATTAGCGACCAGGTGCCGGAAGAGAGATAGGCGGCATCTTTACCGCAAAGCGGTGAGGCAATAACCGCGCTGGCGGTATCGTGGCTCGCCACGGCAACGACCGGGATCGCATTCCCCTGCGGGCACACCCACTGGCCGATGACGTTGCCGGGATGGGTCGGCGTACCGAACCACGCCGGGGATGCGCCCGTCCAGGCCAGCAGGTGCTCATCCCAGTTATCCGAGTTGATGTTGACCAGCTGGGTGGTGGTGGCGTTGGTATATTCCCAGTTCATGTTGCCGGTCAGGCGATAGCTCAGGTAGTCCGGGATCAGCAGCACATGGGCAACGTCTGCTGCCAGCCCTGGCTGCTGCTCGACCAGCGCGCGCAGCTGATACAGCGTGTTAAACGGCAGAAACTGTATGCCGCTGCGCCCGTAGATATCATCCTTACCGAGCCGGGCGATGGCGTGCGCCATCAGGCCATCCGTGCGGCTGTCGCGGTAGGAGACGGGCAGGCCAACGCGAGCGCCGCTGCTGTCCAGCAAGACATAATCGACGCCCCAGGTATCTATGCCGATGCTGTCGATGAGGATCCCGCTATCGCAGACTTTTTTGAGCCCGGTACGGATCTCCGTCTCAAGTTCATCAATGTTCCAGGTATCAAAGCCGTCCTGTTTTTGCAGGCAGTTCGCAAAACGATGCATCTCGCGAAGGGAAAGGGTGTGCTGGTCGCAGTCCCAGGTGGCGAGCATTACACGGCCGCTGGATGCGCCTAAATCCACAGCGACACAATGGCGAAAGGTCATGGTCGGATCCTTCTTGAAATCATTAGCGCTGAGTGTAAAAAAGGGGCGAAAAAACCACCTTCTCGCCACTGACAGTCCGCAACCCGTGCTGGCAAGAAAGCAAAGATGAACGTGAGGGGGTTCACACTTTTCCGCGAAGGCGCGCCGTTCAGCCACTGTGACGTTGACCGCAATTCCGGATCTTTCCCGCTTATTCTTGAAAAACAGGCAGGTTTTGCGGCGTTTGCTGTCGAAAATTTAAGGTGAGGGTGAGAGGCCTTATTTACTATTTTGAGAACATTTCTCATTGGTGGGGGGCGTTATGACCATACTGCACAGCGTGGACTTTTTTCCGGCGGATGGTTCGCCTGTGGCGATAGAGCCGCGGCTGCCGCAGGCGGCTTTCCCGGAGCATCATCATGATTTTCATGAAATCGTGATTGTTGAGCATGGCACGGGCATCCATGTCTTTAACGGTCAGCCCTACACCATCAGCGGCGGCACAGTCTGCTTTGTGCGCGACCACGATCGGCATCTGTATGAGCATACCGACAACCTGTGCCTGACGAACGTGCTCTATCGATCCCCGGACGCGTTCCAGTTTCTCGCGGGGCTTCATCAGCTACTGCCGCAGGAGAAGGAAGGACATTATCCGTCGCACTGGCGCGTGAATCAGGCCACGCTGCAGCAGGTTCGCCAGATTTTGCTCCAGATGGAGCAGAGTCAGGACGGACAGGAGATGCATGCGCTCGCCACGCGCGAGATGTTGTTTATGCAGCTGCTGGTGGCGTTGCGCCGCAGTAACCCGGTGGAGGGGGAGAGCAGCGAAGCCCGCCTGAACCAGCTGATGGCCTGGCTGGAGGAACATATTGCCGAGGATATCTGCTGGGAAATGCTGGCGAGTCATTTTTCACTCTCCCTGCGCACCCTGCACCGCCAGCTTAAGCAGCGAACCGGGCAGACGCCCCAGCGTTACCTTAACCGTCTGCGGCTGATAAAAGCGCGCCACCTGCTTCGCCACAGTGATGAAAGCGTCACGGATATCGCTTATCGCTGCGGTTTCGGCGACAGTAACCACTTTTCGACGCTGTTTCGTCGGGAATTCAGCTGGTCTCCGCGTGATATTCGCCAGGGGAGGGACACCTCACTACAGTAACGCGAGCCCAGTCAACGTTTTGCTGCCGTAAAGCGGGTAATAATGTCAGGTTTTCGCCGTTGAGGTGGTGATGTGGCCGCACCGTTAATTCTTCGCAAAGATGACTTTTTTGCCTCCGCTGAACAAGCTGTTGCGGTGGCGGATCGCTATCCGCAAAACGTCTTTGCTGAACACACGCACGAATTTTATGAGCTGGTGCTGGTGTGGCGCGGCAACGGTCTGCACATTCTCAACGATCGGCCTTACCGCATTACCCGGGGGGATCTGTTTTACATTCGTGCCGAAGATAAACACGCCTACGCCTCGGTGAATGACCTGGTTTTACAGAACGTTATCTACTGCCCCGATCGGCTCAGCCTTAACGTTGACTGGGCAGCATGCATTCCCGGCTTCAACGGTGCGAAAGGCTCGCCGCACTGGCGTTTAAGCAGCAGCGGCATGACTGCCATCCGTCAGGCCATTTCCCTCCTTGAACAGGAGAGCTATAAAACCGATCCGCTGGCTAACCCGATGGCGGAGATCCTCTTCGCACAGCTGGTGATGATGCTTAAACGGCATCGCTACGAGACGGATAACCCCTCCGCCACGCAGCAGGAGACCCTGCTCGATAAGCTGATTGCCACGCTGGCGGCCAGCCTGAATAAAAGCTTTGTTCTGGAAAAGTTCTGCGAGCAGGAGCAGTGCAGCGAACGTGCCCTGCGTCAGCAGTTCCGTACCCAGACGGGCATGACGGTAAATCACTATTTGCGCCAGCTGCGCATTTGCCACGCCCAGTATTTGCTCCAGCATACAGAGTTCATGGTCAGTGACGTGGCAATGCGCTGCGGCTTTGAGGACAGTAACTACTTTTCGGTGGTCTTTAATCGCGAGGTAGGGATGACGCCGGTGCAATGGCGTCATCACAGTCGCAGGGCGGCGTAATCAGTTCGCCATACCGAGGCCGACAATGTTGGCCGCAATGATAATCACCACGCAGCCCAGGCTCAGAACGCCCACCGGTCGGCGTCCGGCATTGTTCCACTCCCTCAAGATGAGACCCACCAGTCCGCCGCACAGCACGTAGAAGCTCATGTGTAGCATCCAGCTCATATAGTCATATTGTGCCGGGATGCTGGCGTGTCCCCAGGCGTAGAAAAAGAACTGCAGGTACCACATCAGTCCGCCGAGTGCCGAAAGCAGTACGTTGGTGATGATGACCCGTTTTGCCAGTGAGAAGTCGGCTTTTAGCGACAAACTCTCAACTTTTGCCAGACGAATTACGCAATAGCCGAGGTTAACCAGTGCGCCGCCGCCCATGATCACCACGTAGCTGGGCAGCGCCACGTACAGCGGGTCGACGCCCAGCGCGGCGGCCGCCTCGTGCATCGGTTTGGCGGCGTTCATGGCAAACGACATTCCGGCGGAGAAGATGCCGCACATTACCGCCAGCAGCAGACCCTTTTTCAGGTTAAAGTCCTCGGCTTTAATGCCCATCTTGCGCTCTTTCAACTGGCCCGCGCGGGTCACTATTCCGACGCCAATAACCGCTACCAGCACGCCCAGCAGCGTCATTCTGCCGCCTTCGGTATTCAGTAACACGTCGAGGTTACCGTTGAGGATGGGCGTCATCAGAGTGCCGACAATCAGCGTGATGCCAATCGCGATGCCGATCCCCATCGACATGCCGAGATAGCGCATGGTGAGGCCGTAGTTAATATTGCCGATGCCCCACATGGCACCAAACAGAAACACCGGCAGCAGAGTGGAGGCGTTAAAAGAGGAGAAGTAGCCCCAGAAATCCGGGAGTAGCATGGCGCTGATGGCCCAGGGAAGCAGGATCCAGGAGACCACACCGCCAACCGACCACATGGTTTCCCATGACCACTGCCTGACTTTTTTAAACGGAGCATAGAAGCAGGCTGCACTGGCCGCACCTATCAAATGCCAGAAAATACCCATCGTAATCGCATGATTCATGTTTACGTCCTCATCGTTTTTATCGGTCAATGGCATCCCACCGACCCGATGAGTGTAAAAATTAAGCAGAACGACCACCTTCGGGAGGCTGCCGCACTTTGGTTTTAAATGGCAATCAACGCGTTAAGCGCGTGAGCAGATTCACATTTTCACGCTTCATCAGAAAAGGAATGACCTTACAAAAACTACGGCATTGATAATCATTTTCAATATCATTTAATTAACTATAATGAACCAACTGCTTACGCGGCATTAACAGCTGTGCCGCCCGACAATAATGGAGAGGATTATGAGTTATACACTGCCATCCCTGCCGTATGCCTACGACGCACTGGAACCGCATTTCGACAAGCAGACGATGGAAATCCATCACACTAAACACCACCAGACCTATGTGAACAACGCGAATGCTGCGCTGGAAAGCCTGCCAGAGTTCGCTAACCTGTCTGCTGAAGAACTGATCACTAAACTGGACCAGCTGCCAGCGGACAAGAAAACCGTTCTGCGTAACAACGCGGGCGGCCACGCTAACCACAGCCTGTTCTGGAAAGGCCTGAAAACCGGTACCACCCTGCAGGGCGACCTGAAAGCGGCTATCGAGCGCGACTTCGGCTCCGTTGACAACTTCAAAGCGGAATTCGAAAAAGCCGCTGCAACCCGTTTCGGCTCTGGCTGGGCGTGGTTGGTTCTGAAAGGTGACAAACTGGCGGTGGTTTCCACTGCTAACCAGGACTCCCCGCTGATGGGTGAAGCGATCTCTGGCGCATCCGGCTTCCCGATCCTGGGTCTGGACGTGTGGGAACACGCTTACTACCTGAAGTTCCAGAACCGTCGCCCTGACTACATCAAAGCGTTCTGGGATGTGGTGAACTGGGACGAAGCAGCAGCGCGTTTCGCCGCTAAAAAATAAGGTTGCATTGACGCCTGTGAGAAGCGAGTCTGATGACTCGCTTTTTTTGTATCTGCGTAATGGAGGCAGCGATGCATTACCCGGTGAATGTGTTTACAGGCAAGGTAAGGGAGTACGACGGCAGCCGCCCGAGCGCCATCGCGAAAGTGCAGGTTGACGGTGAACTGACCTTAACCGACCTTGGGCTGGCAGGCGATGAGCAGGCCGAAAAGAAAATCCACGGCGGGCCGGATCGCGCGCTGTGTCACTATCCTCGCGAGCACTATCAGCACTGGAAAACCGAATTTCCTGACCAGGCGGACCTCTTCGTCGCGCCTGCATTTGGTGAGAATCTCTCGACGGAAGGGCTGACGGAAAAGAACGTGTTTATCGGCGATATTTATCGCTGGGGCGACGCCCTGATTCAGGTGACGCAGCCTCGCTCGCCGTGCTTCAAGCTCAACTACCACTTCGGCATTCAGGATATGTCGGCCCAGCTGCAAAGCGCGGGTAAAACCGGCTGGCTGTACCGTGTGGTGCTGGCCGGGCAGGTTTCGGCGGATGCGCCGCTTGAGCTGGCTTCGCGCCTGAGCGACGTGTCGGTGTATGACGCCTGCGCCATCGCCTGGCATATGCCGTTTGATGATGAACAATATCATCGGTTGCTGTCTGCGGCGGGGTTATCGACCAGCTGGACCAGAACAATGCAGAAGCGGCGGTTAAGCAACAAGATCGAAGATAATTCGCGGAGATTGTGGGGAAAATAGTGCTCCGCAGAAAGTAGGCCGGGTAAGGCGAAGCCGCCACCCGGCACATACAGTTATGAACGCTTATACAACGGCAGCCACAGCGTTAACCGCAACCCGCCCAGCGGGCTGTCGTCAGCTTTCACCCAGCCGCGATGCTGTTGCATGGCGGTTTCAACAATTGCCAGACCCAAACCTGTACCGCCGGATTCACGGTCGCGCGCTTCGTCAGTACGGTAGAACGGACGGAAAATCTGCTCCCGATCTTCAGGGCTGACGCCAGGACCGTCGTCATCCACGATAACGGTGATCCCGTCTTTATCTACCGAGAACGCCACCTCAATCTTGGTATGCGAGTAGCGCAGAGCGTTACGCACAATATTCTCCAGCGCGCTTTCCAGCGTGTTGGGGTTGCCGTACAGCGGCCATGGACCCGGCGGGAAGTTGACGGTGAACGATTTGCCCATCTGTTCCGCTTCGAACGCCGCGTTGTCCAGCACCTCATGCCACAGGTGATTGGCTTTCACCGTTTCGCTGACCAGCGCGTTTTTCTGCTGGTTGCGTGACATCACCAGCAGGTCATTAATCATGCTGTCCAGGCGGTGAGCTTCCGTTTCAATACGTTCCAGCTCTTTACTTTCCCCACTGCGGCGGCGCAACAGCGCGGTGCCAAGCTGCAAACGCGTAAGCGGGGTGCGCAGCTCGTGCGAGATGTCCGATAGCAGACGCTGCTGTGCGGTCATCATTCGATCGAGCGCGCTGACCATCTGGTTAAAACTGGTCCCGGCGGCAAGGAATTCCTGTGGCCCCGCTTCCAGCTCAGGGTGTTGTCGCAGGTTACCCTGCGCCACTTCATCGGCGGCGTTTTTCAGCTTACGTGCGGGTTTTGCCAGACTCCACGCCAGCCATAACAGCAGCGGCGAGCTGACCAGCATGGTAACAATCAGCAGCAGGAGCGGACGGTCAAACAGCAGGTTGATGAAATCGGACTGGGAACTGCTCGCAGGGCGAATCAAATAGAGCTGGTAATTGTCTTCCCCATCCCGTACCGAGAAAGGACCCACCATCTCTACCCGACCATATTTCTTTTTCTGTGGGTGATCGGCATTATCCGCCTGGCCAATAAAGTTACGGATAATCTGCATTTCATTGCGATCGGCCCCAATGACGCGGCCTTCGCTGGTGACCAGCAAAAGGCGTTGCCCGGGCGGCGCCCACTTGTCGATAGCGCGAAACAGCCTGCGCCACCACATCAAATCGTTCGGCGGATCGTTTGCCAGCTCCGCTTCAACATGCTGCTCGATCATCACGCCCTGACGTTGCTCGCTGTCAAGAAGCTCCGTCATCTGGCGTGAGTCGAGTTTTGGCAACATCAACACGAGCATTAAAACCAGGGCCAGCGTCAGCCAGAAGATGGCAAAGATGCGGGCGGTTAAGCTGCCTATCATGAAGCGGAAACCATCAGATAGCCGCGACCACGCAGGGTTTTAAACCATGGGTGACCGTCTTTACGCTCCGGCAGCTTGCGGCGCAGGTTAGAGATGTGCATGTCGATGGCGCGGTCAAACGGGGTAAGACGTTTGCCCAGCACTTCCTGACTCAGGTGTTCACGCGATACCACCTGGCCGAGGTGCTGCGCCAGCAGATAAAGCAGGGTGAACTCTGTGCCGGTCAACTCCAGGGTCTGACCGTCGAAGCTCGCTTCCTGACGACCTGGGTTCAGGCTCAGGGAGTCCACTTCCAGCGTGGGTGAGCTGTTGTCGGTATTCTGCTGCTGCTCGCTCCAGTGGGAACGGCGCAGGATAGCGCGAATACGGGCCACCAGTTCACGATCGTTGAACGGTTTCGGTAAATAGTCATCCGCACCCAGCTCAAGGCCGAGAACGCGGTCAAGTTCGCTGCCGCGGGCGGTCAGCATGATAACGGGGGTCTGGTGTGTCTGGCGAAGCTCTTTCAGCGTATCAATACCGTTTTTCTTCGGCATCATGACGTCGAGCAAAAGTAAATCGATGCTGTCGTCAAGGAGACTCAGCGCCTGCTCGCCATCATGGGCAACCAGGACGTTGAAACCTTCCATGTCGAGCAACTCCTTTAAAAGGGATGTGAGCTCTCGGTCATCATCAACTAACAGGATTTTATTCATTGTTTAAATACCTCCGAGGCAGAAATTACGACATCAAGGCTATCTAATCCATGACTTTACGTTGTTTTACACCCCCTGACGCATGTTTGCAGCCTGAATCGTAGACTGTCTCTCGTTGAATCGCGACACGAAAGATTTTGGGAGCAAGTGATGCGCAAAGTTACCGCTGCCGTCATGGCCTCAACGCTGGCGTTCAGTGCGTTTAGCCAGGCCGCTGTAGCTATCAACGGCGATACCGGTCCCTCACCAGAGGGCGCAACGCAGCTCAGTAGCCAAAGCCATATGTTTGACGGCATAAGTTTAACCGAACATCAGCGTCAACAGATGCGAGATCTGATGCAGAGGGCACGACACGACCAGCCCCCTGTTAATGTTAGCGAAATGGAGACAATGCATCGCCTTGTCACCGCAGAAAATTTTGACGAAAGCGCTGTACGCGCTCAGGCCGAAAAAATGGCACAGGAACAGGTTGCCCGCCAGGTAGAGATGGCGAAGGTCCGTAACCAGATGTTCCACCTGCTAACGCCCGAGCAGCAAGCGGTTTTGAACACCCGACATCAGCAACGAATGGACCAGTTGCGTGAGGTTGCACGGATGCAGCGAAGCCTGGATGCGACGCTTTTCAGTAGCAATAGCAGTACCCGTAGTAACCAGTAAACCCTGTTTTCCTTGCCATAGACACCATCCCTGTCTTCCCCCACATGATGTGGGGGTTTTTTTTGCCCCGCATTCTGATTTGTTAACCGTTTATTCATCCTCCGTCCCCCTATGCTTCCGTTATACTAGCGGCAAGACATGACAGGAGCGTTTATGAATCAATCCTATGGAAGGCTGGTAAGCCGGGCCGCTATTGCGGCAACCGTTGTGGCGTCTGGCCTGTTACTGATTAAAATCTTTGCCTGGTGGTATACCGGTTCGGTCAGTATTCTGGCGGCGCTGGTGGATTCGCTAATGGATATTGCCGCCTCGCTGACCAACCTGCTGGTGGTGCGCTATTCACTGCAGCCCGCGGATGAAGAGCACACGTTTGGGCACGGTAAAGCGGAGTCGCTGGCCGCGCTGGCGCAAAGCATGTTTATTTCCGGTTCTGCACTGTTCCTGTTTTTGACCGGCATTCAGCATCTCGTCTCGCCGACACCTATGAACGATCCCGGTGTGGGCGTAGTGGTGACGGTCGTTGCACTTATAAGCACACTTGTTCTGGTAACGTTCCAGCGCTGGGTGGTTCGCAAAACGCAAAGCCAGGCTGTACGGGCGGATATGCTTCATTATCAATCTGATGTTATGATGAATGGGGCAATTCTTATTGCGCTGGGCCTGGCCTGGTATGGCTGGCACCGGGCCGATGCGCTATTTGCGTTAGGTATCGGCATCTATATTTTGTATAGCGCCTTACGGATGGGGTATGACGCGGTGCAATCGTTGCTTGACCGAGCCCTTCCGGACGCAGAACGCAATGAAATTTTTTCTCTTGTGACCTCCTGGCCTGGCGTCAGCGGTGCACACGATCTTCGAACGCGGCAGTCAGGGCCGACCCGCTTTATTCAGATTCATATTGAAATGGAAGACAACCTGCCACTGGTACAGGCTCACGTGATTGCTGAGCAGGTCGAGCAGGCAATTTTGCAGCGTTTTCCTGGTTCAGACGTCATTATTCACCAGGATCCCTGCTCGGTTGTACCCGGACACGTGGGGCTTTCGTAATTGGTTGTAAAAAAGTGAGCCAGGCCAGCATTTTGTGTATAAATTACCGCCATTTGGTCTGACCTGAATCAATTCAGCTGGAAGGGATTGATATACTATTTGCAGTATTCGTTGGTCGATAAGTTTCTTCCGGCAACAGATTTCAATTTTGCATTCCTAAGTTCAGAGGTAGTCATGATTAAGAAAATCGGTGTGTTGACAAGCGGCGGTGATGCGCCGGGCATGAACGCGGCAATTCGTGGTGTTGTCCGTGCAGCGCTGACGGAAGGTCTGGAAGTTTTTGGTATCTATGATGGTTACCTGGGTCTGTATGAAGATCGTATGGTTCAGCTCGACCGTTACAGCGTGTCCGACATGATTAACCGTGGCGGTACCTTCCTTGGGTCTGCGCGCTTCCCGGAATTCCGTGACGAACACATCCGTGAAGTGGCTATCGAGAACATGAAAAAACGCGGTCTGGACGCGCTGGTGGTTATCGGCGGTGACGGCTCTTACATGGGTGCAAAACGTCTGACCGAAATGGGCTTCCCGTGCATCGGTCTGCCGGGCACCATCGACAACGACATCAAAGGTACTGACTACACTATCGGCTTCTTTACTGCACTGGGTACCGTTGTTGAAGCGATCGACCGTCTGCGCGATACCTCGTCTTCTCACCAGCGTATCTCTATCGTTGAAGTGATGGGGCGTTACTGCGGTGACCTGACCCTGGCCGCGGCGATTGCCGGTGGTTGTGAGTTCGTGGTGGTTCCGGAAGTGGAATTCAGCCGTGAAGATCTGGTCGCTGAAATCAAAGCCGGCATCGCGAAAGGTAAAAAACACGCGATCGTGGCTATCACCGAGCACATCTGTGACGTTGACGAGCTGGCGAAGTACATCGAAGCCGAAACCAAGCGCGAAACCCGCGCGACCGTACTGGGTCACATCCAGCGTGGCGGTTCCCCTGGCCCTTACGACCGCATTCTGGCGTCCCGTATGGGCGCGTACGCTATCGATCTGCTGCTGCAGGGTCACGGCGGCCGTTGCGTCGGTATTCAGAACGAAAAACTGGTTCACCATGACATCATCGACGCGATTGAAAATATGAAGCGTCCGTTCAAAGGTGACTGGCTGGACTGCGCGAAAAAACTGTACTGATCGGCTCTGTTGCCCGGTGGCAAGGTAAATGCAAAACGGTAACCCTTGGGTTACCGTTTTTTATGTTTGCTCCCTCTCCCGTGGGAGAGAGTTGGGATGAGGGCATGTGGCTGCTCACATTCTTCTTTTTATTCCTCTACGTTATAGCCAATCTTTTTTTATTCTTTAATCATCGAATCGCTTTCTGGCACGCTGCATTCATCAAAACACTACACAAGAGAGCCGGGCGATGAATAAATGGGGCGTGGGTTTAACATTATTGCTGGCATCGACCAGCGTTCTGGCGAAGGACATCCAGTTACTGAACGTGTCTTACGACCCGACGCGTGAGCTGTACGAGCAGTACAACAAAGCATTTGCGGCGCACTGGAAACAGGAAACTGGCGACAATGTCGTGGTTCGCCAGTCTCACGGCGGCTCCGGTAAACAGGCGACCTCCGTCATCAACGGTATCGAAGCCGATGTGGTGACCCTGGCGCTGGCCTACGATGTCGACGCCATTGCCGAGCGTGGTCGTATCGACAAAAACTGGATCAAACGCCTGCCGGATAACTCTGCGCCATACACCTCGACCATCGTCTTCCTGGTACGTAAAGGCAACCCGAAACAGATTAAAGACTGGAACGACCTGGTAAAACCGGGCGTGTCAGTGATTACACCAAACCCGAAAAGCTCCGGCGGCGCTCGCTGGAACTACCTGGCGGCCTGGGGTTACGCGCTGCATCACAACAACGGTGACCAGGCCAAAGCGCAGGAGTTCGTGAAAGCGCTGTACAAAAACGTCGAAGTGCTGGACTCCGGCGCGCGTGGCGCCACCAACACCTTCGTCGAGCGCGGTATCGGCGACGTGCTGATCGCATGGGAAAACGAAGCCCTGCTGGCCACCCACGAGCTGGGCAAAGACAAGTTCGAGATTGTGACCCCAGGCGAGTCTATTCTTGCCGAGCCGACTGTTTCCGTGGTCGACAAAGTGGTTGATAAGAAAGGGACAAAAGCGGTGGCGGAAGCCTACCTGAAATATCTCTACTCGCCTGAAGGCCAGGAAATTGCGGCGAAAAACTACTATCGTCCACGCGATGCGGCTGTTGCGAAGAAATATGAAGGGGAATTCCCGAAACTGAAACTCTTTACCATTGATGATGTGTTCGGCGGCTGGACGAAAGCGCAGAAAGAGCACTTCTCTAATGGCGGCACCTTCGATCAGATTAGCCAGCGCTAAGCGTTATCAAACGGCACGGTGACCCGGTGTGAGAAATCCACCGGGTTTTTTATTTGGTCATCATTTTGCGTTACTCTTTCGCCTCTATCGAAAACAGGGAACGCGTTGTGAAAAAAATTATCTTATTGATCCTTATTATCATCGCCCTTGCCGCTGGCGGCGTGTACTGGATAAAAGCGGGTAATCCGAATGCGTTGCGTCATATCGTTCTCGACCAGTGCCTGCCTAATCAACTGCAACACCGTAACCCGGCACCCTGCGCACAGGTGAAGCCTGATGCGGGCTATGTCGTATTTAAAGACCGCAACGGGCCGTTGCAGTATCTGCTGATGCCGACATACCGCATTAATGGAACCGAAAGCCCGCTCCTGACCGAGCCTCACACGCCAAATTTCTTCTGGCTGGCGTGGCAGTCGCGCAGCTTTATGACCCTGAAGCGGGGATCTGAGGTGCCTGACAGCGCCATTTCACTGACGATTAACTCGCCGACTGGCCGTACGCAGAACCATTTCCATATTCATATCTCCTGTCTGCGCCCGGACGTACGTGAGAAACTCAATGCGGCACAGGGCGACATCAGCACCCAGTGGCTACCTCTACCCGGTGGGCTGGAGGGGCACGAGTATCTTGCCCGACGGGTAACGGAGAATGAACTGGTCCAGCGCAGCCCGTTTATGATGCTGGCGGAAGAGCTACCCGAAGCGCGCGACCACATGGGGCGCTTTGCGCTGGCGATGGCGCAGCAGTCGGATGGTTCGTTTGTTTTGCTGGCGACCGAGCGAAACCTGCTCATGCTTAACCGCGCCTCGGCTGAGGAATTGCAGGATCATCAATGCACTATCCTGAAGTGACCCCACCATAAATAGCGTTTACTCGTCCTGCCTGTCGCCGTAGACTTGCTGAAAAAATCTACAGGAGACAGGTATGTCGCTCTGGTTATCTCATCCTCTGCTGCTGCCTTCGTTGATTGTTGGCGTCACCATCGTGCTATGGGCGACGTCGCTACTGCCAGAATTTATCACCGCGCTGCTGTTTTTCACGGCAGCGATGGCCGCCAGAATCGCCCCGCCGGAAGCCATTTTCGGCGGCTTTGCCTCGTCGGCTTTCTGGCTGGTATTCAGCGGTTTTGTACTGGGGGTGGCGATCCGTAAAACCGGTCTGGCTGACAGGGCCGCCCGGGCGCTGTCAGCAAAGCTTACCGATTCCTGGATAGTGATGGTGGCGAGTGTGGTGCTGCTGAGCTATGCGTTGGCGTTTGTGATGCCGTCAAATATGGGGCGTATTGCGCTGCTGATGCCGATTGTTGCGGCGATGGCGAAACGTGCCGGTATCCCTGACGGTTCCCGCGCCTGGTTTGGTCTGGCGCTGGCTGTGGGGTTCGGCACTTTCCAGCTCTCGGCAACTATCCTGCCTGCTAACGTCCCTAACCTGGTGATGAGCGGTGCGGCGGAAGGCTCGTACGGCATCCACCTGAACTATGTTCCGTATCTGCTGCTGCACACCCCGGTGCTGGGCATTCTCAAAGGACTGATCCTGATTGGCCTCATCTGCTGGTTATTCCCCGGCAGCCCAAAACCGCCGAAGGATCTGGCGCCATCTGAACCCATGGGGCAGGATGAAAAGCGCCTCGCCTGGCTGCTGGCGGTGGTGCTGGTGATGTGGGTCACGGAGAGCTGGCATGGTATTGGGCCGGCATGGACTGGGCTGGCGGCGTCCGTCATCGTTATGCTGCCGCGCGTTGGTTTTATCACCGGGGAAGAGTTTTCTGCGGGGGTGAATATGCGTACCTGCCTCTATGTTGCAGGCATTCTTGGGCTGGCCATCGTGGTAACGCAAACCGGTATCGGTACGGCGGTGGGCGAAGCGTTGCTCCGCATTATGCCGCTGGACGCAGACAAACCGTTCACCAGTTTCCTGGCGCTGACCGGTATCACCACCGCGCTCAACTTCATTATGACTGCCAACGGCGTTCCGGCGCTGTATACCACCCTGGCACAGAGCTTCTCAGATGCCACCGGCTTCCCGCTGCTGTCGGTGATTATGATTCAGGTACTGGGTTATTCCACGCCGCTGCTGCCGTATCAGGCGTCGCCGATTGTTGTGGCGATGGGGCTAGGGAAGGTGCCTGCAAAGGCGGGGATGATGCTCTGTCTGGCGCTGGCTGTTGCGACGTATCTGGTGCTGCTGCCGCTGGATTATCTGTGGTTTAGCTTGCTGGGGAAAGTGTAGTCCGCCCAACCCTCTCCCGAAGGGAGAGGGAGGAGAAGAGCGTAGGGCGGGTTAGCGAAGCGCCACCCGCCGCAAAGGCAATTACGCCTGTTTAGCCGCTTCTGCCGCTTTAACGATCACCGCGAAAGCGTCAGCTTTCAGGGATGCACCGCCAACCAGCGCGCCATCGATGTCTGGCTGGGTGAACAGCTCAGCAGCGTTGGAAGCGTTTACGGAACCGCCGTACTGGATAATCACTTGCTCAGCCACTTTCGCATCGGCTTTAGCAATGTGGTCACGGATGAATTTGTGCACGGCCTGAGCCTGCGCTGGCGTTGCAGATTTGCCGGTACCGATCGCCCAGACTGGCTCGTAAGCAATGACTGCACCTTCGAACGCTGCTGCGCCCTGCGTTTTCAGAACCGCGTCGATCTGACGTGCGCACACTTCTTCGGTTTTGCCCGCTTCGTTTTCTGCTTCGGTTTCACCGATGCACAGAACCGGGATCAGACCCTGCTCTTTCAGCACAGCGAATTTCTTCGCGATGAACTCGTCGGATTCTTTGTGGTAGGTGCGACGCTCTGAGTGGCCGATGATGATGTATTTTGCGCCGATATCTTTCAGCATTTCAGCGGAAGTTTCACCGGTGAACGCGCCAGACAGGTTAACGTCAACGTTCTGTGCACCCAGAATGATGTGGCTGCCGTCAGCGGCGCGTTTAGCCAGGTCCAGGTACATATCCGGCGGAGCGATAGCAACCGCGCAGCCCGTTACGCCAGCCAGCTCTTTACGCAGGTTCGCAACCAGTTCGTTTACCATGTGGCGGCTGCCGTTCAGTTTCCAGTTACCCATCACTAAAGGATGTCGCATTTCAATTCTCCACGCTAAATAAGCGAATTAAGGAATATGGCCGCCCTGTCGGGCAGCATGGTCTGTGAATCAGTATAGAGATTTTCCCTCGAAAGGCTTTGCTTTTTGTCATTAATTCGCCCCGCCGAGGGTGTCAGATAGCGCCAGCTTAATCGGTTCAACTGCGAAGGTCAGTCCTTTTTCGCCGTTATCCGCCACCACATAGCGAATTGCCCCTTCAGTTGTGGCGTAGTACCGCTTGTTTTTACCCGCGGCCAGCAGCTTTTGCAGCTTTTGCTGGCTTTGCTTTTTCGTCAGCGCGGGCGTAAACGCCTGTAATACCGCGCTCATGTACTCCTGCGCCTTCGTTTTTGCCGCTTTCTGCTCTGGGCCCTGGATCGGTAGCCAGGTGATTTGCATACTTTTGATTTTTAACGTCCCACGCTCCAGCGCCGTGGAGGCATACAAGTTTTCGTTTATCTTGCTCGCCGCGCGGGTCAGGGTTGGGGTGTCACGAGAAGTATCAATGGCGCGAAACTCATCCAGCGGCAACGTAGGGTTGGTCTGATTGAAGGTTTCACGAAACTGACTGATGGATTGATCGAACGACGGCGCGCCTGCCAGCAAATAGGGTGCCGTGGTAGGGGCCGACGTGTCGGCGGCGTGCAGCGGAAAACCCGCGCCAAGCATCGCTATACACAGGAAGAGAGTGTGTGCCGAACTTTTCATCAACATTGCCCCTGGCCGTAAGTGCTCATGATTAAAACGATATCTGCCCGGCTTGTCAAAAGGTCACAACTCCAGGGTAAAATGCGGACTAAATGATAATAAGGAACCTTACATGACCATACAGCAGTGGCTGTTTTCATTCAAAGGGCGTATCGGACGCCGTGATTTCTGGGTCTGGATGGTGACGTGGGTTGTCGCCATGCTGCTTCTGTTTTTCGTTGCGTACAATGCCTGGTTGAGCACGCAAACGGCGGCTTTTGCGCTGGTCTGTTTGCTGTGGCCAACGGCGGCCGTGGTGGTGAAACGTCTTCACGATCGTGGTCGTTCCGGCGCGTGGGCTTTTCTGATTATTCTGGCGTGGATGCTGGTCGCAGGGAACTGGGGGATGCTGCCGTCCATTCTTCCCTGGGTGGTGGGCAGGCTGCTGCCGTCCGTTATCTTCGTGATGATGATTGTCGATCTGGGCGCGTTTATCGGCACCCAGAGCGAAAATAAATACGGTAAAGACACCCTTGAGGTGAAGTACCGCTGATCACCAGTAGTGTTCGGCAGTCATATGACCCGGTCGGCGGCGAAGATGTTTCGTCATCTGCCGGGTATCCTTCAGAAGCTGTTGCGTATCCCGAACCATCTGCGGGTTACCACACAGCATGACGTGGCTGGTGTCGGCAGTCATCGGCAAACCCACTGCGTTTTCCAGCACACCACTCTCAATTAACGCCGGCACGCGACCGGTCAGCGTACCTGCTACGGTTTCGCGGCTGACGACGGTCTGAATTTTCAGCTTCCCGCCATATCGCTGTTCCAGCGCCTGCATCTGTGGCAAGTAGCTCAGGTCTGCGGCGTAGCGCGCAGCATGCACCAGCACGATGTTTTTAAAGCGCTCAAGGTCTTTGCCATATTGCAGAATGGAGAGGTAGGGGCCAATGGCCGTGCCGGTTGCCAGCATCCAGAGCGTGTCACAATCAGGGATCTCTTCGAGTACAAAGAAACCTGCTGCTTCACTCACAATTTGCACATCGTCACCGGGCTTAAGGGCGGCAAGGCGCGGGCTGAGCTTACCGTCCGGGACGGTCACCAGATAGAACTCAAGATCCGGATTATCCGGCGCGTTAACGTAAGAGTAGGCGCGCTGCACGCGTTCGCCGTCGACATCCAGCCCCAGCTTCGCAAATTGCCCGGCCTTAAACGGGTGAACGGGAGCATGCAGGGTGAGACTAAATAGCGCATCGGTCCAGAACTCTATCTTTGTGACTTTACCTGTTACCCAGTCCGCCATGATCTTCTCCTGTGCTGTTTCTCTGTTCTATCTTCCGTACTTGTGGGAAACATTTCCAGCCCCTTCGGGCCGGAAAGCTCTATCGATCAAACGGTTTTACAGAATGTGCGTCTGTACGTCCGGGTCTTTACGATCGAGATAGTGAATGGACTGAATGCGGCGAATGGTGCGCGATTTACCGCGGATCAGCAGCGTTTCGGTGGTCGCCATATTGCCCTTGCGGGTGATGCCGTCCAGCAGGTCACCTTTGGTGATGCCGGTGGCGGAGAAGACAACGTTGTCGCTGCGTGCCATTTCATTCAGCGCGAGAACCTTATTGGCTTCGATACCCATTGCTTCGCAGCGCGCCAGCTCGTTTTCACCGATACGGCGGTTCTCGTCGCTGTCGCCTTTCACCTCATGCCGAGGCAGCAGGCGCGCCTGCATATCGCCGTCCAGCGCGCGGATCACCGCCGCCGAGACCACGCCCTCCGGCGCACCGCCGATGCCGTACAGCACGTCTACTTCGCTGTCCGGCATGCAGGTCAGAATTGAGGCGGCAACATCGCCATCCGGAATGGCAAACACGCGCACGCCGAGCTTTTGCATCTGCGCGATGGTGGCGTCGTGGCGCGGTTTTGCCAGAATCGTCACGGTCAGTTCACTCAGGGGTTTGCCCAAAGCTCTGGCGATGTTGCGCAGGTTCTCTTCCAGCGGCAGGCTGAGGTCGATTGCGCCCTTCGCACCAGGACCGACTATCAGCTTTTCCATGTACATATCCGGCGCGTTAAGGAAGCAGCCTTTATCGCCCACGGCCAGAACCGCAAGCGCGTTGGCCTGACCCATCGCCGTCATGCGGGTGCCTTCAATCGGGTCTACGGCGATATCCACCGCATCCCCTTTGCCGGTACCGACTTTTTCACCGATATAGAGCATTGGCGCTTCGTCGATCTCGCCTTCGCCGATGACGATAGTGCCGTCGATGTTGACCTGGTTAAGTACAATGCGCATGGCATGGACAGCAGCACCGTCCGCGGTATTTTTGTCGCCACGCCCCAGCCATTTATAGCCTGCGAGGGCGGCCGCTTCGGTGACGCGGGAAAACTCGATAGCAAGTTCACGTTTCATGAGGTACTCGTGCAATCAAAAGGAATTGCACGAAGTTTATCACAGAGTGGGGAGGGGAGAGGGGACTGGTGCGGTTTGGGCCCCTCTCCCTCTCCTCATGGGAGAGGGAGAGGGAATATAGGATTACTCGTCGTGCTCTTCCCACGCCAGGGCGCGCTTCACTGCTTTCTTCCAGCCGCTGTAGCGGAAGTTGCGCTCGGTGGTTTCGATGCCCGGGCGGAACTCGCGCTCGATAACCGCTTTTTCCTGCAGCTCGTCCAGGTTCTGCCAGAAGCCTACCGCCAGACCGGCAAGATATGCCGCACCCAGCGCCGTGACTTCACGCACTTCAGGGCGCTCAACGCGGGTACCCAGAATGTCGGACTGGAACTGCATCAGGAAGTTATTCGCTACCGCGCCGCCGTCCACGCGCAGGGCGTGCAGACGAATGCCGGAGTCTGCCTGCATCGCTTCCAGCACGTCGCGCGTCTGGTAGGCAATGGATTCCAGGGTGGCGCGAATAATGTGGTTCGAGTTCACACCACGCGTCAGACCGAAAATCGCACCGCGTGCATAGGGATCCCAGTACGGTGCGCCCAGGCCGGTGAACGCTGGCACCACGTACACACCGTTGGTGTCCTTCACTTTGGTCGCAAAGTATTCGGAGTCGAAGGCATCGCTAATCAGCTTCATCTCGTCACGCAGCCACTGAATAGATGCACCCGCCATAAACACCGCACCTTCCAGGGCGTAGTTCACTTCACCGCGAGGGCCGCAGGCGATGGTGGTCAGCAGGCCGTTTTCTGATTTCACCGCTTTCTCACCGGTATTCATCAGCATAAAGCAGCCGGTGCCGTAGGTGTTCTTCGCCATCCCTTCTTTGACGCACAGCTGGCCGAACAGTGCCGCCTGCTGGTCACCGGCGATACCGGCGATAGGAATACGGGTGCCGCCTTTACCGCCAATGTTGGTCTGACCGTAGACTTCTGAAGACTTGCGCACTTCAGGCAGCATCGCGCGTGGGATATCCAGCGCGTCCAGCATCTTGTCATCCCACTCCAGGGTGTTGATGTTGAACAGCATGGTACGCGAGGCGTTGGTGTAGTCGGTGACGTGAACACGTCCCTGGGTCATCTTCCAGATAAGCCAGGTATCAACGGTTCCGAACAGCAGCTCGCCGCGTTTTGCTCGTTCGCGTGAACCTTCCACGTGGTCGAGGATCCACTTCACTTTGGTGCCGGAGAAGTACGGGTCAACCACCAGACCGGTGGCGCTGCGCACGTACTCTTCCATCCCGTCACGCTTCAGCTGTTCACAGATTTCTGAGGTACGGCGGCACTGCCAGACAATAGCGTTGTAGATAGGCTTACCGGTTTCGCGTTCCCAGACAATCGTCGTTTCACGCTGGTTGGTAATACCGATAGCGGCAATCTCGTCGGAACTGATATCGGCTTTCGCCAGTACTTCAACCAGCGTTGAGCTTTGTGAAGCCCAGATCTCCATTGGGTCATGTTCTACCCAGCCTGGACGAGGGTAAATTTGCTCAAATTCACGTTGAGACACGCTGACAATGTTCGCGTCATGATCCATTACGACAGCGCGGGAGCTGGTAGTGCCCTGGTCGAGCGCAACGATATATTTTTTTTCGGTCATGGTATGTGTCCCGTAGTCAGATTACAGCGAAGCTTTTTGTTGTGCGGTAGAAGTCGTTTCCTTCTCCTCTTCCACACAGGTGTCGCACGGTAAGTGGCGACCAATTAATTTGCGGTAGCTAAACGCGCCCAGCGCGGCCCCAACCACCGGCGCAAAAAGCGGTACCAGGAAGTAAGGGATATCTTTCCCGCCAGTAAAGGCCACGTCGCCCCATCCCGCGATAAACGCGAAGGCTTTCGGTCCGATATCACGCGCCGGGTTCATCGCAAACCCGGTCAGCGGGCCCATGGATGCGCCGATCACCGCAATCAGCAGACCAATCAGCAAGGGGGCCAGCGGGCCACGCGGAATGCCGTTTCCGTCGTCGGTCAGCGCCAGGATAACGCCCATCAGAATAGCGGTAATCACCATTTCAACTGCGAACGCCTGCACAAAATTGATATGCGGGTTTGGATAGGTTGAGAAGATGCCTGCCAGATCCAGACTTTCGACGCTGCCGCGCACCATATGATGCGTCTGTTCGAAGTCGATGAAAAGATTGTAATAAAGCCCGTAAACTAACGCCGCTGCACAAAACGCGCCGGCAAACTGAGAAAGAATGAAGGGAACAACTTTGCGTCCGTCGAAGCACGCGAACAGCCACAGTGCGATAGTCACCGCCGGGTTAAGATGTGCACCAGAAACCCCTGCAGTCAGGTAGATGGCCATCGCCACGCCCAGACCCCAGATGATACTGATTTCCCACTGACCAAAACTGGCACCCGCCACTTTCAGTGCAGCGACACAGCCCACTCCGAAGAATATCAACAACCCGGTACCAAGGAACTCGGCAATGCACTGGCCTTTTAAGGTTGATGTCTGACTCATAATCGGAATCCTGAAGAAATTGATGTTTATTGTTAGCGTGGTCGCCCGTGACAGCCACGATGCCCTGTAGACATAGTGTTAATTTATCGTTAACGAGCAAAAACGAGAAATATCGAAATCAAAATGTGTGGTCTGTGTCAATAAAATGAGCGTTTTCGCGCCATAAAGCGCGTTTTTGCATCAGAAATGGAATGTGAGCTGAATCATTTCATTAACGAATGAGTTAACAACTTAGTGGTATATGCCGCGAACGCACCAGGACGAGACCGAAAAGTGTTGCAAACCGCGATCTGCGCGGCGTGTCGCTGGACACAGAGCGCCGCGCTCCATACAATCGATGGAATATGTCGTGCGCGTTTACGTTAAAGCGTCGCCTTGCAATTCAGGAGAGGTAGCATCATGTCTTTAGAAGTGTTTGAGAAACTGGAATCGAAAGTACAGCAGGCGATTGACACCATCACGCTGCTGCAAATGGAAATTGAAGAGCTGAAAGAGAAAAACAACAGCCTGGCGCAGGAAGTGCAGAACGCGCAGCACAGCCGCGAAGAACTGGAGCGTGAAAACAACCAGCTGCGCGAACAGCAGAACGGCTGGCAGGATCGCCTGCAGGCGCTGCTGGGACGTATGGAAGAGGTCTGATTCCCATTGGGATTAACTGACCAGGCCGGGTAAGGCGACGCCGCCACCCGGCTTTTTTATGGTTTCTGCTCACTGACATCAAACCATAAAAAAGGCCGCCATCGGCGGCCTTAACGCTACTTGTCCTGCGCTGTCATAGCAAAAGCGACAAATCCACTCGGTTCATCACTCTTTACAACGAGTACGCTGGCGACAATGAACGCGATACATAAATAGCGTTTCATCATGCGGTCCCTGCAGCTAACCGCTCCACCGTTCACCACCGGTGATAAGTCGGCGGACACAAGCCCGGTTAAAGGTTGCTTTACGGTTGTGAATACACCTTTCCCTGGACCGATGCCCATGTGCGAGATGGCGGAAAGGAACGATGCATCATAATGAGCAACAGCAGTGTAGTTAAGGTCTTCAGCGGAAATTAGGAATTTATAAAGGGTCGACGGGGGTTACCGGAGGGATGAACCAGGGTAAGATAAAAATCCTGGTTAAAGGTTGCAAGATAATCCAACGGACCGCGAATCCCGAGGGACAAAAAAACCGCCACATTGTTATTGGCGGTTTTTTTATGATTTACGCTTACTGTTTTATTACTCAATATCCAGCGGATCTTCCGAAAGAATAATCCCGGTGTTATCAGCGTAAAGATGGTCGCCGGAGAAGAAGGTCACGCCGCCAAAATTGACGCGGACGTCGCTTTCACCGATACCGTCACCTGCTGCGCCTACCGGAATGGCCGCAATCGCCTGAATCCCGATATCCAGGTCTTCGAGATCGTCCACCTGGCGCACGGAACCGTACACCACAATGCCTTCCCACTCGTTCTGCACGGCAATGCCGGCCAGCTCTGCATCTATCAGAGCACGACGCACGGAACCGCCGCCATCGACGACCAAAACGCGGCCACGACCATTCTGTTCGAGCAGATCGTACAGCAACCCGTTGTCCTCGAAACATTTCACCGTGACGATTTGTCCGCCAAACGACGACCGTCCACCAAAGTTGGAGAACAGCGGTTCAACGACGTTGACATCTTCCTGGTAGATGTCACAAAGCTCGGAGGTATCGTATTTCATAGGTTTACCGCTCAGTTGCTGCGAATGTGTTCAGTATATCGTGCTAAATGCGTTGTTGGCAAAATCATCAATTGTTAATTGATATTTGTCAGCTAACTGAGCGTCTGGCTTAAGACAATCCCAATGACGAACAACAGGTTAGTCAGCAGGGCGCCTTTTACCGTTCGTTCCAGCATCGGCGGCATCGCGGCCGGGCTAAGTTCACGCATGACGAAGCGGGCCTGCTTAATCAGCAGCGGCGCGGCGAGTATAAACAGCCAGCCCCATACGCTGTGCAGCGAGATCAGATTAAACAGTGCCAGACAAACCAGGGCACCAATCAGCAGGCAGGCATGATAGCGGCGCGCATTGACCGGCCCCAGACGTACCGCGAGCGTGTTTTTACCGTTCTCACGGTCACTGTCGATATCGCGCAGGTTATTGATGTTGAGTACCGCCGTCGCCAGCAGACCGCAGGCGGTTGCGGGCAGGAAAAGGGCAGGGATAACGGTATGCACCTGCAGGTACCAACTCCCCATCACGCTCAGCCAGCCGAAGAACACCAGCACGGAGATATCCCCGAGGCCAATATACCCGTAAGGACGCGTACCGACGGTGTAGGTAATGGCCGCGATAATTGCGAGCAAGCCCAGCACCAGGAAGCCGATGAAGTCGCTGGTGGTTTTCGAGGCGACCGTCACCAGTGCCAGACCCGATAAACAAATCAGTACCACGGTGATAATCAGCGCGCGCTTCATCTGTGCCTGGGTAATCACCCCTTTCTGCATCCCGCGCAGCGGTCCGATACGGTCAGGTTTGTCACTGCCTTTCACCGCATCACCGTAGTCGTTAGCGAGATTGGAGAGAATTTGCAGCAGCCCTGCGGTAATCAATGCCAGCGCAGCGACCAGAGGATCAAAATAACCTTGCCACCAGGCAAGTGCCGTGCCGACGATAATGGCGGCAAAGGCCAGAGGAAGCGTTTTAGGGCGTAGACTTTCGAGCCACGCCTGAGTACGGCTGATATCAGTCATAAGTATTTAGCCAATAAAAATGGGGGCATTAGCCCCCATTAACGGTGATGAGAATGCAATAACCGCGATTATAGGATAAAACGGCTAAGATCTTCATCTGCCACTAACGCATCAAGATGTTTGCTCACATATTCAGCGTCAATGGTAATGGTTTGACCGTTAAGGTCGCTCGCATCATAAGAGATATCCTCCACCAGGCGTTCCAGCACGGTATGCAGACGACGCGCACCGATGTTTTCGGTGGTTTCGTTAACCTGCCACGCGGCCTGGGCGATACGTTTGATACCGTCTTCGGTGAACTCCAGGTTCACGCCTTCGGTCGCCATCAGCGCTTTGTACTGTACGGTCGCAGAGGCGTTTGGCTCGGTCAGGATGCGTTCGAAATCTTCGGTGGTCAGCGCCTGCAGTTCAACGCGGATCGGCAGACGACCCTGCAGTTCCGGGATCAGGTCAGACGGGCTGGCAACCTGGAACGCGCCGGAAGCGATAAACAGGATGTGGTCCGTTTTCACCATACCGTGCTTGGTGGAGACGGTGCAGCCTTCAACCAGCGGCAGCAGGTCGCGCTGAACGCCTTCACGGGACACGTCCGGGCCGGAGCTGTTGCCGCCGCGCTTACAAATTTTGTCGATTTCGTCGATGAACACGATGCCGTGCTGCTCAACCGCGTCGATAGCATCCTGCTTCAGCTCTTCCGGGTTCACCAGCTTCGCCGCTTCTTCTTCAATCAGCAGCTTCATCGCGTCTTTGATTTTCAGCTTACGTGCTTTCTGCTTCTGGCCGCCCAGGTTCTGGAACATGGACTGCAGCTGGCTGGTCATCTCTTCCATGCCAGGAGGTGCCATGATTTCTACACCCATTGGCGCGGCAGCAAGATCGATCTCAATCTCTTTATCATCCAGCTGGCCTTCACGCAGTTTTTTGCGGAATGCCTGACGCGCGGCAGACGGTTCAGCCTGCTGCTCAGCCTGGCCCCAGTTGTTTTTCGCCGGTGGGATCAGCACGTCGAGAATGCGCTCTTCGGCCATCTCTTCCGCGCGATAGCGGTTTTTCTCAATCGCCTGGACGCGCACCATTTTGATTGCCGAGTCGGTCAGATCGCGGATGATGGAGTCCACTTCTTTACCCACATAGCCCACTTCGGTGAACTTGGTAGCTTCGACTTTGATGAAAGGCGCGTTCGCCAGCTTCGCCAGACGACGGGCAATTTCGGTTTTACCGACACCGGTTGGGCCGATCATCAGAATGTTTTTCGGCGTCACTTCATGGCGCAGCTCTTCGTCAAGCTGCATACGACGCCAGCGGTTACGCAGAGCGATAGCCACGGAGCGCTTGGCGTTATCCTGGCCGATAATGTGTTTGTTCAGTTCGCTGACAATTTCGCGTGGGGTCATTTCAGACATGGGAGATCCTTACGCTTTGGAGGTCAATTCTTCGATGGTGTGGTTATGGTTGGTATAGATGCAGATATCACCTGCAATATCCAACGCCTTCACCGCGATATCACGTGCGTTCATGTCGGTATTTTCCAACAGCGCGCGGGCTGCAGCCTGGGCATAAGGGCCGCCAGAGCCGATGGCAATCAGGTCATTCTCCGGCTGAATAACGTCACCGTTACCGGTGATGATCAGCGAAGCGGTTTCATCGGCTACCGCCAGCAGCGCTTCGAGCTTGCGCAGCATACGGTCGGTACGCCAGTCTTTTGCCAGCTCAACGGCCGCTTTCACCAGATGACCCTGGTGCATTTCAAGCTTGCGTTCAAACAGTTCAAACAGCGTGAAGGCATCAGCTGTACCGCCTGCAAAACCGGCGATCACTTTGTCGTTATAGAGACGACGGACTTTCTTCACGTTGCCTTTCATGACGGTATTACCCAGCGTGGCCTGGCCATCACCGGCGATTACCACATGGCCGTTACGGCGTACACTTACTATTGTTGTCACGAGCAGACCCCCTGGTTACAAATTCGGGAAACAGAAGCCCTGAGCCTGTGCTCAGGGCTGAATTAAATGATAGATGGGGGAGATTTTGGGGGTTTCAACCCCCAGAGGCGAGTCGAATGCAGTTTGTGTGGCCGGCTACTTTCAAACGAGAAAGGGTGCCATCGGCGTTTTCTTTGCCTTTGACCGGGCCAATCACCACGCGGTTCCAGCCGTTATTGGTGGTAATGCGTGAATCAAACCCTTCAAATGCCAGCTGAGCACGCACGGTTTCGGCCTGCTCCGCACCTTTAAACGAACCGCACTGTACCATCCAGCGGCGTTCGTCTTTTTTCTCAGCCGTCTGCTTCGGCGCTTCGGTCTCTTTGGTGACCGGCGCAGCCTGCTGCGTTTTCGGCTGCTGTGCAGTGGTATGCGCTGGCGTCTGGAGCAGATCCTGATACGGCTGAGCCGCCTGTTTTTGCGGCTGTGCTTTTGGCTGCTGCTGAACAGGCTGAGATTGTACCGTACGCGTCTGCTGCTGCGGTTGCTGGTAAGGCTGTGCCTTCGGCTGCTGTACCGGCTGAGTTTGCGTCCACTGCTGCTGCTGTTGCTGCTGAATTTGAGCCTGGCGCTGACGCTGCAACTGCAACGTTTGCTGACGCTGCGCTGGCGTTTGTTCATTCCATGGCACTTCGTTCAACTGCGTCGGCTGCTGGCGCATATCGGCCTGCATTTGTGCCAGCAACTGGCGCTGCTCGTCCGTCAGTTGATCGGCATTCTTCACTTCACCACCGGCAGAGGGCTCGGTAGGCGCACGCACGCCAGGCTGGCGGCTTTCCAGCTCTTTGATATAGCGCCAGCGCTCTTCAGGTTTCGGAGGAAGGCCATTACCGGCCACTTTACTGGCCTGAAGCGCCTCGGACTCTTCCTTTTTATGGTGCGTGATGAAGTACAGACCACCAATAAAGGCGACGACAACAGCCGCAGCAATAGCGACCATTGCTGGCGAGACAGCAGGCAGGCTACGTTGCTTTTTCCTTGAGCTACTCTTTTTGCGTCGCGAAGGTGCCGGCTGGCCGCGACGTACATAATCTCGTTGTGCCACTATCGTTTCGCTGTATTTATTCGTTCGTCAGCCCGCCATGTTACTTAAGCGGCGGGGCTTTGACCAGATAAGGGTGTCCTAAAGACGTTTACGTTAAGTCAATGCCTGGGTAGAGCCCCGGACTATCAGTTCGCAGTCCAGCAACCGCGAGCCGCTGCTAACTGTTTGACCGTGAAGCTGATCCAGCAGAAGCAGCATCGCTTCGCGACCGATTTGATAGCGCGGTTGCGCGACCGTTGAGAGCGGCGGATCGCAAAATTCTGAAAGCGAAATATTATCGAATCCGATGATGGATAAATCTTTCGGTATGCGCAGGCCGCGGCGTTTGGCGTACGATAACGCGCCCAGCGCCATCACGTCGCTGTGACAAAATACGGCGGTTGGCGGTTCAGGCAGGTCCAGAAGCTTCTCCAGCGCCTGGCCACCGGCTGCGAAGGTAAAATCACCGCGGGCAATGTAGTGCGGATCGACGGTAACGCCAGTACGGCGCAGTGCCTGAACGTAGCCCTGCAGGCGGTAGTGGCACAGCGGCATTTCTTCTGGCCCGGCAATACAGCCAATGCGCTTATGCCCCAGCTCCTGAAGATAGTTCACCGCGTTGAATGCGGCGGTGAGGTTATCGATATGGACCGTCGGTAGCTCCAGTTCAGGGGCAAACTCATTGGCCATGACCATCGGCGGTAAATTGCGTTGTTCTTCGATGCTGGCGTCAAACGGCAGGCGCGAGCCAAGCAGCAGCATGCCGTCGATCTGCTTGGTAATAATGAGGTCGATAAAGGTTTTTTCCTGCTGGTTCTGATGGGCGCAGTCGCCAATCAGAACGAGGTAGCCTTGTTCCGCCGCCGTCACTTCGATACCGCGGATAATCTCACTGAAGAAGGGATCGCAGATGTCCGGCACAATCACAAGGATTGTGCGTGATTCATTGCGTTTGACGTTGCGCCCCATCGCCTGTGGGAAATAACCCACTTCAAGCGCAGCCTGCTCTACCCGGTTGCGGGTCGCCTGGGAGACTTTATCCGGGTTCATTAATGCGCGGGACACGGTTGCCGTTGAGACTTGTGCTTTCTCGGCAACGTCTTTCATGGTCGCCGTGGCAACCTCTTTCCTGGACTTCAACGTCTTCTCCTCGCCTGAACACCGAACTTCTGACATCACCATTTTTACAGATAGTTAATGGAATCGGTTACAGAATTTTCATAAAAAGTGTGAGGAGCGTTAAATTTTTCGATCCGTCTTCAGCCTTCGATGGGATCGACGTCCAGCACCCACTTCACTTTACGTGCTTCAGGCAGGGTGTTGATCAGCGCCAGCGTGCCGCTAACAATGTGCTGTAAACGGATCCGCGAAGGATGCTGGAGCAAAATTTGCCAGCGGAAACGTCCGCCGCGTTTCGGCGCCAGCGCCGGTACCGGACCCAGGATCCACAGCTGATTATCCACCAGGGGGCTGGCCTGCAGGAGATTTCTCAGCTGCTGCAGGAAAAGCGGTGCCTGCTGGTTGTTATGATCTTCCGCGCGGATGATGACGTGGCTGGTCCACGGCGGCAGCTGCATGGTCTGTCGTTCGGCCAGCGCCTGCTCGGCAAAGGCGTCATAGCCTTTGTGCAGCAGGGTTTGCAGCAGCGGGTGCTCAGGGTGGTGCGTCTGCAGAACCACTTCGCCCTGTTTGCCTGCGCGCCCTGCCCGTCCGGCCACCTGGGTATAGAGCTGGGCAAAACGCTCGGCCGCGCGGAAATCCGCAGAGAACAGCGCGCCGTCCACGTCCAGCAGGGCGACCAGCGTGACGTCCGGGAAGTGGTGTCCTTTTGCCAGCATTTGGGTACCAATCAGAATGCGCGCCCCGCCGCGATGTACTTCCGCGAGCTGCTGTTCCAGCGCGCCCTTGCGGCTGGTGGTGTCTCTGTCGATACGAGAGATTGGAACGTCAGGGAAGAAGGGCGCCAGCGCCTGCTCAAGCTGTTCCGTTCCTAGTCCGACCGGCACGATATGCGTTGACCCGCACGATGGACACTGGCGCGGCACCGGACGCTGGCTGTCGCAGTGGTGACAACGCAGGTGGCGCTGTGCCTGATGGAAGGTGTAGTAGTGGTCACAGCGTGGGCATTCCGCAATCCAGCCGCAGTCGTGGCACAGCAGGGCGGGTGCAAATCCGCGGCGGTTGAGGAACAGAATCACCTGGTTGCCCGCCTGCAAATGCTGACGCATGCGGGTAATCAATGCGGGTGCTAGCCCGGCCTGAACCTGCTGACCTTTTAGATCGAGCACGTGCTGAATGGCCGGACGGGCATTCCCGGCACGACGCGTCAGACGCAGCATATGATATTTGCGCTGGCGCACGTTGTGCAGGGTTTCGAGCGCAGGGGTGGCGGAGCCAAGAATAATCGGAATTTGCTCGCTGTGGGCGCGATAAACTGCCAGATCGCGGGCATGGTAGCGCCAGCCTTCCTGTTGCTTATAGGAGCTGTCGTGCTCTTCGTCGATCACGATCACGCCAAGATTTTTAAACGGCGTAAACAGCGACGAGCGGGTGCCGATCACAATCGCCGCTTCGCCATTTTTCGCTTTCAGCCAGGCGCTGAGGCGTTCGCTGTCGTTCAGACCGGAGTGCAGGACCTCAACCGGCGCGTTAAAGCGCTCGCGGAATCGAGCGATGGTTTGAGGGGTTAAGCCAATTTCCGGCACCATGACCAGCGCCTGTTTGCCCTGCGCGAGCACGTTTTCCAGCACGCTCAGATACACTTCGGTCTTACCGGAACCGGTGACGCCCGCCAGCAGCCAGGCAGAAAAATGGTCCGAGGCGCTGTGAATGGCGCCGACCGCGGTGGCCTGCTCGGTATTCAGGCGCAGACGATCCCCTGAAACGGAGAAGCCGTCGCGCCAGTCGTGAAGGGCTGGGGCCTGGCTTGCCAGCTCGCTCAGACCTTTCTTTCTCAGGGCCTGTAAAGCGGCTTCGCTCACCTCAAGTTCGTCGACCTGATGCCGCCAGATGTTACCCTGGCGCAGAGCGGCCAGCGCCTGCTGCTGTTTCTGCGATCGTTTGAGGCTATTAATGTCTACGGCCTGCCCTTGCTCGGTGGCAAACCAGTACCACATCGGCGCATGGCTGGCGCTCTTACCCTGGCGCAGCAGGATAGGCAGGGCGTGGAACAGGACATCCCCAATCGGATGATGGTAGTAATCAGCCGCCCACAGTAGCAGTCGCCAGGTGTTGGTGGAGTAAACCGGTTCGCTGTCCAGTACCTCAATGACCGATTTCAGCTCATTAAGGGGGAGTTCGCTTTTATCGCTGACGGAAACAACGATCCCCACACGCTGTTGTTTGCCAAACGGCACGGTCACGCGACAGCCCGCTTTGGCGCTCATGCTGTCGGGCAGCAGGTAGTCAAAGGTGCGGGGAAGCGGAACGGGCAGGGCAACGTGAGCGACGGGCATCGAATCTTCCTGACTTGAAAAGTGGCGCGTTAGTATACACATTAGTGAAAGCGGCGTGCGGATCAGTTTGCATACGTTGGTCAAATTCTGTATGATTCGCCGCCTTTGGTGTACTTTACGCCAAAGAACTTACATTCAACATCGCGTGGTGTCTGGCGTTAGGGCTGGAAGAGCGACGCGGCCTTAACTGAGGTTCTCCCATGAAAAAAGATATTCACCCGAAATACGAAATGATTACTGCAAACTGTTCTTGCGGTAACTCTATCCAGATCCGCTCCACCGTGGGTCACGATCTGAACCTGGACGTGTGCGGCAAATGCCACCCGTTCTACACTGGTAAGCAGCGTGATGTTGCAACCGGTGGCCGTGTTGACCGCTTCAACAAGCGTTTCAGCATCCCGGGCGCTAAATAAGTTTCCCGAAAAAAAGGCACCGCAAGGTGCCTTTTTTGTATCCGCTTCTCAGTATTCCCACGTATCCGGGTCAATACCCAGTTCACGCATGATCACCTTCGCCTCTTCCGGGATTTCGTCGCTACGCTCTTTGCGCAGATCGTCATCGTTCGGCAACGGTTGACCGGTAAACGCATGCAGGAACGCTTCGCACAGCAGTTCGCTATTGGTCGCGTGACGCAGGTTGTTCACCTGACGACGCGTACGTTCATCGGTGAGGATCTTTAACACCTTCAGAGGAATGGAAACCGTAATTTTCTTTACTTGCTCACTCTTCTTACCGTGCTCAGCGTATGGGCTGATATATTCGCCGCTCCATTCAGCCATGAGATACCTTTAATCCTCTCAGTCATTAATCTAAAGGTGCAAACCGGTCACTGCCCGTTTTGAACCGTAATCTTGCGTAGTTTACCGTAGAGACGATACCGTGGCACGGATATTGCCGCTGCAGCGTGCACTAAAGCATATAATTTTAACGGCTATTTGCGCATTGCTCAATCTATACGCAAAGAAGTTTAGATGTCCAGATGTATTGACGTCCATAATTTGAATGTTTACTCTGGTGCCTGACTTTTCACCTCATTCGCCAGGAAGCCCTCACCATGACGCGTAAACAGGCCACTATTGCAGTGCGTAGCGGATTAAATGATGACGAGCAGTACGGCTGCGTTGTCCCGCCGATTCATCTTTCCAGTACCTACAATTTCACCGGATTTAATGAACCCCGCGCGCACGACTACTCGCGTCGTGGCAACCCTACGCGTGATGTGACCCAGCGTGCGCTGGCCGAGCTGGAAGGGGGCGCAGGGGCCGTATTGACCAACACCGGGATGTCTGCGATTCACCTGGTGACGACCGTGTTCCTGAAGCCGGGCGACCTGCTGGTGGCACCGCACGACTGCTATGGCGGCAGCTATCGTCTGTTTGACAGCCTCGCAAAACGCGGCTGTTATCGCGTGCTGTTTGTCGATCAAAACGACGAACAGGCGCTGAAACAGGCGCTGGCAGAGAAACCAAAGCTCGTTCTGGTGGAAAGTCCAAGCAATCCATTGTTGCGCGTTGTCGATATTGCGAAAATTTGTCAGCTCGCAAGGGATGCGGGAGCGATAAGTGTAGTGGATAATACGTTCCTCAGTCCGGCCCTTCAGAACCCACTCGCACTGGGTGCTGATCTGGTATTGCATTCATGCACTAAATATCTGAACGGCCACTCTGACGTGGTAGCGGGCGTGGTGATTGCAAAAGATCCCGACGTTGTCACGGAACTGGCATGGTGGGCCAATAACATTGGCGTCACCGCCGGGGCGTTCGACAGCTACCTGCTGTTGCGCGGCATCCGTACGCTTTCTCCGCGTATGGACGTGGCGCAGCGCAATGCCCAGGCCATTGTCGATTTCCTGAAAACCCAGCCGCTGGTGAAGAAGCTTTATCACCCGTCGCTGCCGGAAAACCAGGGGCACGAGATTGCCGCGCGCCAGCAGAAAGGGTTTGGCGCGATGTTAAGTTTTGAACTGGACGGTGACGAGCAAACGCTGCGTCGCTTCCTGAGCGGGCTGTCATTGTTTACGCTGGCGGAATCATTAGGTGGGGTTGAAAGCTTGATCTCCCACGCCGCAACCATGACGCACGCCGGTATGGCACCGGAAGCACGTGCCGCCGCCGGGATTTCCGAGACGCTGCTGCGTATCTCGACCGGTATTGAAGATTCTGAAGATTTAATTGCCGATCTGGAAAATGGCTTCCGGGTCGCAGCCAAGGGGTAATCATGAGTGTGATAGCGCAGGCAGGGGCGAAGGGTCGTCAGCTGCACAAGTTTGGTGGTAGTAGTCTTGCTGATGTGAAATGTTATCTGCGCGTTGCAGGGATCATGACGGAGTATTCACAGCCGGGTGACATGATGGTTGTCTCCGCGGCGGGCAGCACCACCAACCAGTTGATTAGCTGGCTGAAACTGAGCCAGACCGATCGCCTTTCTGCGCATCAGGTGCAACAGTCCTTACGCCGCTATCAGAGCGAACTGATTGCTGGCCTGCTGCCAGCGGACGTTGCCGACGGGCTGATCAGCGCTTTTACGCACGATCTTGAACGTCTGGCGGCCCTGCTGGACAGCGGGATCACCGACGCGGTGTATGCCGAAGTGGTGGGCCACGGTGAAGTGTGGTCTGCACGTCTGATGGCTGCTGTGCTGCAACATCTGGGTGTGGATGCCGCCTGGCTCGACGCCCGTGATTTCCTCCGCGCCGAACGCGCCGCACAGCCGCAGGTGGATGAAGGGTTATCCTATCCGCTGCTGCAACAGCTCCTGGTGCAGCATCCCGGCAAACGTATTGTTGTCACCGGCTTTATCAGCCGCAGCAATGCGGGCGAAACCGTGCTGCTGGGCCGTAACGGTTCTGACTATTCGGCAACGCAAATCGGTGCGCTGGCGGGCGTGTCCCGCGTGACCATCTGGAGCGACGTGGCCGGCGTTTACAGCGCGGACCCGCGTAAAGTGAAAGATGCCTGTCTGCTGCCATTGCTGCGTCTCGACGAAGCCAGCGAGCTCGCTCGCCTGGCCGCGCCCGTGCTGCACGCCCGCACGCTGCAGCCGGTGTCCGGTAGCGATATCGACTTGCAGCTGCGCTGTAGCTATACCCCGGATCAAGGCTCTACGCGTATCGAGCGCGTGCTGGCGTCCGGTACCGGGGCGCGTATTGTCACCAGTCATGATGACATCTGCCTGATTGAGTTCCAGGTGCCCGCGGGCCAGGACTTCAAGCTGGCGCATAAAGATATCGACCTGGTATTAAAGCGTGCCCAGGTGCGTCCGCTGGCCGTTGGCGTGCATAACGACCGCCAGCTGCTGCAGTTCTGCTATACCGCTGAAGTGGCGGACAGCGCCCTGAAGATTCTGGATGAAGCGGGCCTGCCGGGCGAGCTTCGCCTGCGTCAGGGGCTGGCGCTGGTGGCGATGGTGGGGGCGGGCGTCACCCGTAACCCGCTGCACTGCCACCGCTTCTGGCAGCAGCTGAAAGGCCAGCCGGTTGAATTTACCTGGCAGTCAGAAGAGGGCATCAGCCTGGTCGCCGTGCTGCGTAAAGGGCCAACCGAAAGCCTGATTCAGGGTCTGCACACCTCTCTGTTCCGCGCGGAAAAACGCATCGGCCTGGTGCTGTTTGGTAAAGGCAACATCGGTTCCCGCTGGCTGGAGCTGTTCGCCCGTGAGCAGGTGACGCTTTCGGCACGTACCGGGTTTGAATTCATTCTCGCAGGCGTGGTGGACAGCCGCCGCAGCCTGCTGAATTACGAAGGGCTGGACGCCAGCCGGGCGCTGGCCTTCTTTAACGATGAGGCCGTCGAGCAGGATGAAGAGTCGCTGTTCCTGTGGATGCGCGCGCACCCGTATGACGATCTGGTGGTGCTGGACGTCACCGCCAGCGAACAGCTTGCCGATCAGTATCTGGATTTCGCCAGCCACGGTTTCCACGTTATCAGTGCCAACAAGCTGGCGGGGGCGAGCAGCACGGATAAATACCGTCAGATCCACGACGCGTTTGAAAAAACAGGCCGCCACTGGCTGTATAACGCCACCGTTGGGGCGGGCCTGCCGGTTAACCACACCGTGCGTGACCTGATTGAAAGCGGCGACAGCATTCTGGCGCTGAGCGGGATCTTCTCCGGCACGCTCTCCTGGCTGTTCCTGCAGTTTGACGGCACCGTACCGTTTACCGACCTGGTGGATCAGGCATGGCAGCAGGGCTTAACCGAGCCTGACCCGCGTGTTGACCTCTCCGGTAAAGACGTGATGCGTAAGCTGGTGATTCTGGCGCGCGAAGCGGGTTACGACATCGAACCGGATGCCGTCCGCGTCGAGTCCCTGGTGCCTGCTGGCTGTGAAGAAGGGTCTGTGGACCATTTCTTTGAAAATGGTGAAGAGCTTAACGAGCAGATGGTGCAGCGTCTGGAAGCGGCGAACGAGATGGGACTGGTGCTGCGCTATGTGGCGCGTTTTGAGGCCAACGGTAAAGCCCGTGTCGGCGTCGAGGCGGTGCGACCTGACCATCCGCTGGCGGCGCTGCTGCCGTGCGATAATGTCTTCGCGATCGAAAGCCGCTGGTACCGCGATAATCCGCTGGTGATCCGTGGCCCGGGCGCGGGGCGCGATGTCACCGCCGGAGCGATCCAGTCCGACATCAACCGTCTGGCTAAGCTGCTGTAACGTCTACATTTCCCTCTCCCTGTGGGAGAGGGCCAGGGTGAGGGCATCGGACCGCGCTCACCCCATCATGAATTTCCTTCATCTTCCCTGAGCAAACCTCACCGTTATTGTTGATTATTTATGTTGACGTCCCTCCGCTTTTCCGTCATTTTTACATCTGGACGTCTAAACGTATAGAAGTTCACAATACAACAAACAATGACACGCGACAGATAGAGGTAAGGTATGAGCTTTTTTCACGCCAACCAGCGGGAAGCACTGAATCAGAGCCTGGCCGAAGTAAACGGCCAGATTAACGTCTCTTTTGAATTTTTCCCGCCGCGCACCAGTGAAATGGAGCAAACCCTGTGGAGCTCTATCGATCGCCTGAGCAGCCTGAAGCCAAAGTTTGTCTCCGTGACCTACGGTGCGAACTCCGGCGAGCGCGACCGCACGCACAGCATCATCAAAGGCATTAAAGACCGTACCGGTCTGGAAGCTGCGCCGCACCTCACCTGTATCGACGCCACCCGTGACGAGTTACGTGCCATTGCCCAGGACTACTGGAACAACGGTATCCGTCATATTGTCGCCCTGCGCGGCGATCTGCCGCCGGGAAGCGGCAAGCCGGAAATGTATGCCGCCGACCTGGTCGCGTTGCTGAAAGACGTGGCTGACTTTGATATCTCCGTCGCCGCGTATCCTGAAGTTCATCCGGAAGCGAAAAGCGCCCAGGCGGACCTGCTCAACCTGAAGCGTAAAGTGGATGCGGGTGCCAATCGCGCGATTACGCAGTTCTTCTTTGATGTGGAGAGCTACCTGCGTTTCCGTGACCGCTGCGTTTCCGCGAGCATCGACGTTGAAATTATCCCGGGGATCCTGCCGGTCTCTAACTTCAAACAGGCGAAGAAATTTGCTGATATGACCAACGTGCGCATTCCGCTGTGGATGTCCAAAATGTATGAAGGGCTGGACGATGACCCGGAGACCCGCAAGCTGGTGGGCGCTAACATCGCGATGGACATGGTGAAGATCTTAAGCCGCGAAGGGGTGAAGGATTTCCACTTCTACACGCTCAACCGCGCGGAAATGAGCTATGCCATCTGTCACACCCTGGGCGTTCGTCCGGCATAAAAAAATAGAAAGCCCTTATAAAATGAGGGCTTTTTAATCAAACAGATAGTTAAAAGGTATTAACTATCGAATCTGTGGATTATTTCAACTATATCTTATTGCTAGTGGTGTATATCGTAACGGTAACACTGTACAAGGGAGCATAGCGATGAGCACGTCAGACGAGACCAATAACGCAGCATCAGCCGGCAAATGCCCGTTCCATCACGGCGGCGCCGATCACAGCGCGGGAGCAGGTACAAGCAGCCGTGACTGGTGGCCAAAGCAACTCCGCATTGACCTTCTTAACCAACATTCCAACCGTTCTAACCCGCTGGGTGAAGACTTCGACTACCGCAAAGAATTTAGCAAACTCGACTACTCTGCCCTCAAAGGCGATCTCAAAGCGCTTTTAACCGACTCTCAGCCGTGGTGGCCTGCTGACTGGGGCAGCTATGCTGGCCTGTTTATTCGCATGGCGTGGCACGGCGCGGGTACTTATCGCTCCGTTGATGGACGCGGCGGGGCAGGACGCGGCCAACAGCGTTTTGCACCGCTGAACTCCTGGCCCGATAACGTCAGTCTGGATAAAGCGCGTCGTCTGCTGTGGCCCATCAAGCAAAAATACGGGCAAAAAATTTCCTGGGCTGACCTGTTCATCCTGGCGGGGAACGTGGCGCTGGAAAACTCCGGTTTCCGCACCTTTGGTTTCGGTGCCGGTCGTGAAGACGTCTGGGAACCGGATCTGGACGTGAACTGGGGCGATGAAAAAGCCTGGCTGACCCACCGTGACCCGGAAGCGCTGGCGAAGCGTCCTCTGGCCGCAACCGAAATGGGCCTGATCTACGTTAACCCGGAAGGGCCAAACGCCAGCGGTGAACCACTGTCCGCGGCGGCAGCCATCCGCGCGACCTTTGGCAATATGGGCATGAACGACGAAGAGACCGTGGCGCTGATCGCCGGTGGTCATACGCTCGGTAAAACCCATGGCGCAGGTGAAGCCACACATGTGGGCACCGACCCTGAAGCCTCACCGATTGAAGCGCAGGGCCTGGGCTGGGCGAGTACGCACGGTACAGGCGTTGGTGCAGATGCCATTACGTCCGGTCTGGAAGTTATCTGGTCACAAACTCCGACCCAGTGGAGCAACTACTTCTTCGAGAACCTGTTCAAATATGAGTGGGTCCAGACCCGCAGCCCGGCAGGTGCCATTCAGTTTGAAGCCGTGGATGCGCCAGAAATTATGCCGGACCCGTTCGACCCGTCGAAAAAACGCAAACCAACGATGCTGGTCACCGACCTGACGCTGCGTTTTGATCCGGAATTCGAGAAAATTTCTCGCCGCTTCCTGAACGATCCGCAGGCTTTCAACGAAGCCTTTGCGCGCGCGTGGTTCAAACTGACTCACCGCGATATGGGCCCAAAAGCGCGGTACATTGGTCCGGAAGTGCCGAAAGAAGATCTGATCTGGCAGGATCCGCTGCCTCAGCCGGTGTTCAATCCTTCGAAAGAAGACATTGAAAGCCTGAAAGCGGAAATCATTGCCTCGGGTCTCTCCGTGAGTGAGCTGGTTTCCGTTGCCTGGGCGTCTGCGTCGACCTTCCGCGGTGGCGACAAGCGTGGCGGCGCCAACGGTGCGCGTCTGGCGCTGGCGCCTCAGCGCGACTGGGATGTTAACGCCGCTGCCGTACGTGCATTACCGGCTCTGGAAGCCATCCAGCGCACCACCAATAAAGCCTCCCTAGCCGATATCATCGTGCTGGCGGGCGTGGTAGGTGTTGAGCAGGCGGCGAAAGCGGCAGGCGTTTACGTTACCGTACCGTTTACGCCGGGCCGCGTGGATGCGCGCCAGGACCAGACGGATATCGAGATGTTTAACCTGCTCGAGCCGATTGCCGATGGCTTCCGCAACTACCGTGCGCAGGTGGATACGTCAACCACCGAATCACTGCTGATCGATAAAGCGCAGCAGCTGACGCTGACCGCACCCGAACTGACGGTTTTGGTCGGCGGTCTGCGCGTACTCGGGGCAAACTTCGATGGCAGCAAGAATGGCGTGTTCACCGACCGTGAGGGCGTGTTGAGCAATGACTTCTTCGTGAACCTGCTGGATATGAATACCCAGTGGAAGGCGACCGACGACTCAAACGAGCTGTTTGCCGGTAGCGATCGCGCCAGTGGCGAAGTGAAATACACCGCGACCCGCGCGGACCTGGTGTTCGGTTCAAACGCCGTCCTGCGCGCGCTGGCTGAAGTCTACGCCAGCAGCGATGCACACGAGAAGTTTGTGCGTGATTTTGTTGCCGCCTGGGCGAGAGTGGTGGATTTGGATCGGTTTGACGTGAAGTAACCAGTGTGCCGGGTGGCGGCTACGCCTTACCCGGCTTACAAAAGCGTGTCATTCGTAGGCCGGGTAAGCGTTAGCGCCACCCGGCTTTTTTATTACTCCCACTCCTGCAGGAACCGCTGTCCATACTGGTCAGCCACCAGCAGCGCCGCATACACCTGATCAGGGGTTACTCCGCCCGGCATGTTGTGAATAGTTTCCCCTTCCGCACAGGACGCTTCTGCGATCAGACGCATTTTGGCCGGAATATCCTCTTTAATATTCAGCTGCGCCAGCGTGATCGGCAGTCCCACGCTGTGGCAAAGCGCCGCGACGGCCTCTATTTCTTCTACCGGCGCATTTTCGAGCACCAGCTGCGTCAGCGTACCAAACGCTACTTTTTCACCGTGATAGAAGTGATGCGCATCCGGCACCGCCGTCATACCGTTGTGAATCGCATGTGCCGCAGCCAGTCCACCGCTTTCAAAACCTACGCCGCTGAGATAGGTGTTGGCTTCGATAATGCGCTCCAGCGCAGGCGTTACGACATGCTGTTCCGCCGCCAGCATGGCTTTCTCACCCTCTTCAAGCAGCGTGTTGTAGCACAGCTCCGCCAGCGCGAGTGCCGCCTGCGTGCATTTACCGCCCGCCATCGTCGTGGCACCGCTACGCGAGCAGGCGCGCGCTTCAAACCAGGTCGCCAGCGCATCGCCAATCCCCGCGGCAAGCAGACGAGCCGGCGCACGCGCGACGACTTTGGTATCCACAATCACCATGTTCGGGTTGTGCGGCAGCATCAGGTAGCGATCGAACTCGCCGCTGTCGGTATAGATTACGGAAAGTGCGCTGCACGGTGCATCGGTGGAGGCAATGGTCGGGGCAATCGCAACCGGCACGTCCATAAAGTGTGCCAGCGCTTTGGCGGTGTCCAGCGTCTTCCCGCCGCCGATACCCAGCACGGCCAGACAGTCGGCGCTATCGGCCAGTTTTTTCAGACGATCGATTTCATTTTGTGAACATTCGCCACCAAACGGTGCGATTTCTGCATGCAGCTCTGCGTTTTTAAAGCTCTGGCGCAAGGTTTCTTCAGCAAAACCCAGCACAAATTTATCGCCGACAACCAGCCAACGCGTTGCCAGCGGTTTCAGGTAGTCGCCGAGACGGGTAAGCACATCAGCGCCCTGGATATATTTTCCGGGCGATTGAATGATACGGTCCATAACATTTCTCCCTTAGAGGTTGAGGTTACCAAACGCGTTTTTCCAGTCCTGCTCGAACTTCTCTATGGCTGACTCTACCGCCGGCGTGCCGAGCATTTGTTGCGCTACATCTAAAGGAAGCGTGATTGCGTCGCATCCGGCCAGCAGGCAGTCCAGCGCCTGACGTGGCGTTTTGAAGCTGGCGGCCAGCACCTTGCTCTCAGGGGCATGCATTTCCAGAAGAGACTGCAGCTCCTGGACCATGCGGATACCATCACCGCCCTGGGCATCGACGCGGTTCACATACGGTGCGACATACGACGCGCCCGCCAGCGCAGCCAGCAGACCCTGTGCGGCGCTGTATACGGCCGTCCCGAGTGTAGTGATCCCCTCGTTTTTCAATGCCTTAATCGCTACAAGTCCTTCTGCCGTTACCGGAATTTTCACCACGATATCCGGCAGGGCATTACTGAGACGTTTGGCTTCTGCCACCATTCCCCCGGCGTCACGGCTCATGGTCTGGGCAAACAGAGTGCCCCGGGGAGCGATGGCTTTTTGCAGGCGCGGCAGCACGCTCCAGATGGACTCTCGGCTGGCGGCAATAATGCTCGGGTTAGTGGTCACACCCGCGATCGGGAATACCCGCGCCAGACGCTCAACTTCCGCCACGTTGGCGGTGTCCAGGTACAGTTCCATTATTTTTCCTTAAGTCAGAAAGGTTGAATAAAGGATAAGGCGCGGCAGAGTACGGCGGATACAGGTCAATTTTGCCAAATACTGGACAAATGTAATGTCCTTAGTGAAGTGAGAGAACGATCACAATGCTATTTTTTGGCGATCAGCTGGCTGTGATACTGACGACGATATTCGGAAGGGGAGCGCTCGGTGTGCTTACGAAAGAGACGGCAAAAGTAGTTGCTGTCGGTAAATCCGCAGCGTGCGGCGATATCTTTAATTTTGAGGTCATAGCCTTTCAGCAGCTGGCGGGCGTGTTCCAGACGGGTCTGCGTCAGGTATTCATTGAACCCGACGTTCCCGGTCTTCTGAAAAAGGTGAGAGAGATAGTTAGGGGAAATATAAAATGCCCCGGCAACGGAATCCCGGGTCAGCGCCGAGGCATGGTTTTCATCAATAAAGCGACGAACGGCTTCGAATAATGCGCGGCTGCGGCTATCAGTGTGGATATCACTGCCAAGCAGATCGCGGCAGTGGCTGAGCAGACTTAATATCACCAGCCTGGCCGTGTCCTGCTCAGTTGGCTGCATCTGCAGCTCATTGAGCGTTTGCAGGAGAAACGCGCCCGTCCGGGGCCCTCTTCTGGCAATCTGCTGCTGTTGTATAAGAGCGTTGCCCCGGTAGAGCTGAAGCGTCAGCTGCTGTTTGCCGAAGCTTATTCTGAGCGAGTTTGAAGAATACTGCGGGACGTTCCCGGTTGCGGAAAAGAATGCTTCGCAGCGGGTTTCCAGGATAACTGAGAGACAAGGTGATGTGCGGTTATTCTCGGCAGGCGTGACAAAATGCACTTGATCCAGGGGGAATGCGCCTTTAATCAGAGCCGTGAGGATGTGCGTAATATCGTGGAACATGTTATGGATACCGGGGTATTGCCGGGTGGGCGCAAGCCCACCCCGGCATAGCCGATTAGCCCGTGTTACGCATACCCGCCGCAACGCCCGCAATCGTCACCATCAGCGCCTGCTCAACGCGAGGATCCGGCTCTTTGCCTTCTTCTTCCGCCAGACGAGAACGGTGCAGCAGCTCTGCCTGCAGGACGTTCAGCGGGTCGGTGTAGATGTTACGCAGCTGGATAGACTCGGCGATCCACGGCAGGTCCGCCATCAGGTGTGAGTCGTTGGCGATATCCAGCACCACTTTGATGTCGCCTTCCAGCAGTTCGCGCAGCTCTTTACCCAGCGCCCACAGCTCAGGCTTAACCAGACGCTGATCGTAGTATTCCGCCAGCCACAGGTCAGCTTTCGAGAAGACCATCTCCAGCATACCCAGACGGGTAGAGAAGAATGGCCAGTCGCGGCACATGGTTTCCAGTTCGTTCTGTTTACCGTCTTCCACCACTTTCTGCAGCGCGGCACCGGCACCCAGCCAGGCAGGCAGCATCAAACGGTTCTGCGTCCAGGCGAAAATCCATGGAATCGCGCGCAGTGACTCTACGCCGCCGGTCGGGCGACGCTTCGCCGGACGCGAGCCCAGCGGCAGTTTACCCAGTTCCTGCTCAGGTGTTGCCGAGCGGAAGTAAGGCACAAAATCTTTGTTTTCACGCACGTAGCCACGGTACAGATCGCAGGAGATCGCCGACAGTTCGTCCATGATATGGCACCAGGACGCTTTCGGCTCCGGCGGTGGCAGCAGGTTTGCTTCCAGAATGGCGCTGGTATAAAGCGACAGACTGCTGATGGTCACTTCCGGCAGGCCGTATTTGAAGCGGATCATCTCACCTTGCTCGGTCACGCGCAGGCCGCCTTTCAGGCTGCCTGGCGGCTGCGACAGCAGTGCCGCGTGTGCAGGCGCGCCGCCGCGGCCGATTGAGCCACCGCGTCCGTGGAACAGCGTCAGCTCAATACCGGCTTTCTCGCAAGTTTTGATCAGTGCATCCTGCGCCTGATACTGCGCCCAGGATGCCGCCATCACGCCCGCATCTTTGGCGGAGTCGGAATAACCAATCATCACCATCTGCTTGCCCTGAATAAAGCCGCGATACCAGTCGATGTTCAGCAACTGGGTCATCACGTCGTTGGCGTTGTTCAGGTCATCGAGGGTTTCAAACAGCGGCGCCACCGGCAGGGCATAGTCGATGCCCGCTTCTTTCAGAAGCAGATGAACGGCCAGCACGTCGGACGGGGTCTTCGCCATGGAGATCACATAGGCGGCCACCGATCCTTTCGGTGCGTCCACGATCGCTTTACAGGTGTTGAGCACCTCGCGGGTTTCGTTGCTTGGCTCCCAGTTGCGCGGCAACAGAGGGCGCTTGGAGTTCAGTTCGCGGATCAGGAATGCCTGTTTGTCGGCTTCGGACCAGCTTTCATAGTCGCCGATGCCGAGATAGCGGGTCAGTTCACCCAGCGCTTCGGTATGGCGGGTACTTTCCTGACGAACGTCGATACGCACCAGCGGCACGCCGAAACATTTCACGCGGCGCAGAGTGTCGAGCAGTTCGCCGTTAGCGATGATGCCCATCCCGCAGGCCTGGAGTGATTTATAACAGGCGTACAGCGGTTCCCAAAGCTGTTCGTTCTGGCTGAGCAGGCCTTCCGGCTTCGGCAGACGCTGGCCTTTCAGGCGCGCTTCCAGCCAGGCCTGAGTCGCCATCAGCTGACCGCGCAGTTTTTTCATCAGGAAACGGTACGGCTCGCTGGCGCCTTCTTCACCGGCCAGCGCGCGCAGTTCCGGCGTCGCTTCGACCATCGACAGTTCGGAAATCAGCACCTGAATATCTTTCAGGAACAAATCGGTCGCTTTCCAGCGGCTCAGCAACAGAACGTGACGGGTGATTTCCGCAGTGACGTTCGGGTTGCCGTCGCGGTCGCCGCCCATCCAGGAGGTGAAGCGTACCGGCACAAAGTCGACCGGCAGGCGGTAGCCGAGGTTCTCTTCCAGCTGTTCGTTCAGCTCGCGCAGGTAGTTCGGCACCCCTTCCCACAGGCTGTTTTCCACCACCGCAAAGCCCCATTTGGCTTCGTCGACCGGGCTGGGGCGTTGCTTACGAATTTCGTCGGTATGCCAGGACTGAGCAATCAGCTGGCGCAGACGGCGCATCAGCTGGTTGCGTTCATAGTCGGCGATGTCTTTGTTATCCAGCTGCTTGAGGCAGTTGTTCACTTCCACCATTTTGTGGATCAGGGTACGACGGGTGATCTCGGTTGGGTGAGCGGTCAGAACCAGCTCCAGCGAGAGAGACTCCACCGCTTTTTTGATGGTGGCTTCGGTGAGATCGGGCTGGTCTTTCAGTTTACGCAGCGTACGGGCAATCACTTCCGGGTTGCTGGCAGCTTCGCCATTAGGCGAAATGCTGTGGTATTGCTCAGCGGTGTTGGCCAGGTTCAGGAACTGGCTGAAGGCACGGGCAACGGGCAGCAGCTCATCGTTGGAGAGGTTCTGCAAGGTGGTGAGCAGTTCCTGACGGCTGGCCTCGTTACCGGCACGGGAAGATTTAGACAGCTTGCGGATGGTTTCAACGCGTTCGAGGATGTTTTCCCCCAACGCATCTTTGATGGTATCTCCAAGCACTTTGCCGAGCATACTGACATTACTACGCAACGCGGAATATTGTTCGTTCATAAAAACCCAGTCACCCCATCATTTTTGTTTATGCCCATGCGAAAATCTGCTGGACAATATTTTGTCATCTCCCTTTATAAAGCCACGTAAAACCCCCGTCGTCAATTGCTGCGAAAACGGTTCAGCAAACGAATAAATGCGGGCAATTTACGAAATTTAATTCGCATTGCGTCAGATAAGAGATGCTTATGGGAATGTGACGGAGATCATGCGATTTGTTGCCCTCACTCTAACCCTCTCCCACCGGGAGAGGGTTAGAGTCGGTGCGGTTTTAATGCCAGCAGAAGTGGTGCACAACCTGGGTAATCAACTCGCGAGTGGGCTTGATGAAGCGGGTTTCCAGATACTCATCCGGCTGGTGCGCCTGGTTAATGGAGCCAGGGCCAAGGACCAGCGTCGGACACAGCGTCTGAATGAACGGCGCTTCGGTGCAGTAGTTCACCACGTCGGTTTTTTCACCAAGCAGTTTTTCCACCACTTCAACCAGCTGATGATCCGGAGGGCACTCATAACCCGGGATCGGCGGATGCAGTTCGGAGACCGTCAGGCGGCCCGGCCAGCGCTCGCTCACCGGGGCCAGTGCTTCATTCAGCAAGCCGTCGAGATCGCTCAGCGTCATACCCGGCAGCGGGCGGATATCCATATGCAGTTCGCAGCAGGCGCAGATACGGTTGGAGGCATCGCCGCCGTGCAGGCTGCCGAGGTTTAGGGTCGGATACGGCACGGTGAACGCGTCATAGTGATAACGTTCTTTCAGCGAGTCGCGCAGGGTCATGATGCGGCCGATGGCGTCATGCATCAGCTCAATCGCATTTACGCCGCGCGCCGGATCGCTGGAATGACCGGACTGGCCCAGCACGCGCACGGCCGTCGAGATATGACCTTTGTGCGCGCGAATCGGTTGCAATGACGTCGGCTCGCCGATAATGGCGCAATCCGGGCGAATCGACGTGTTTTCAGAGAAGTAGCGCGCGCCCGCCATGCTGGTCTCTTCGTCGGCGGTCGCCAGAATGTAGAGCGGCTTTTTCAGTTTTGTCACGTCCACGTCACGCAGCGCGTCGAGGATAAAGGCGAAGAAGCCTTTCATGTCGGCGGTGCCGAGACCATAGAGTTTGTTGTCGTGCTCGGTCAGGGTGAACGGATCGCGGGTCCAGCGGCCATCGTCAAACGGCACGGTGTCGGTATGACCGGCAAGCAGCAGGCCGCCCGCACCGGTTCCGGTGCTGGCCAGCAGGTTAAATTTATGACGGGTTCCGGGGACGGGCTGTACCTCAACGTTAAACCCAAGATCGCTAAACCAACCCGCCAGCAGATTGATTAAAGACTCATTGCTTTGATCCAGCGCTTCTTCCGTTGCACTGATGGACGGTGTGGCAATCAGGGCGCGGTAGATCTCGATAAATGGCGGTAAGTTCATTTTCATTGTTGACACACCTTAGGTCGTGATAGTATCAATATTCATGCAATAAATGTGAATAAAAATACATTAACGTTGAGCATAAAGGAACCCGATGTTGAATACGCTGATTGTAGGCGCTAGCGGTTATGCGGGCGCAGAGCTTGTAAGCTACGTGAATCGCCATCCACATATGACCATAACCGCTTTGACCGTGTCAGCGCAAAGCAATGATGCAGGAAAGTTAATTTCCGATTTGCATCCGTGGCTTTTGGGCATTGTCGATCTGCCGCTGCAGCCGATGTCTGACATCAGTGAGTTCACCGACGGCGTTGACGTGGTGTTTTTAGCCACTGCGCACGAAGTCAGTCATGACCTGGCACCGCAGTTCCTGGCAGCCGGCTGCGTGGTGTTCGATCTCTCCGGCGCGTTCCGCGTTAACGACGGCGCGTTCTACGAAAAATATTACGGTTTCACCCATCAGCACCCCGATCTGCTTGAAAAAGCGGTTTACGGCCTGGCGGAGTGGAGCACAGACAAACTCAAAGAAGCGGATCTGATTGCCGTGCCGGGCTGCTACCCGACGGCGGCGCAACTTTCCCTGAAACCACTGATCGACGCAGGTCTGCTGGATCTGAACCAGTGGCCGGTGATCAACGCCACCAGCGGCGTGAGCGGAGCAGGGCGCAAAGCGGCGATCTCTAATAGCTTCTGCGAAGTGAGCCTTCAGCCGTATGGCGTGTTTAATCACCGCCATCACCCTGAAATCACGACGCATCTGGGTACGGACGTCATTTTCACGCCGCATCTGGGCAGCTTCCCGCGCGGGATCCTTGAAACCATCACCTGCCGCCTGAAACCGGGCGTGACCAAAGAGCAGGTGAGCGAGGTCTTCACGCAGGCGTATGCGGATAAACCGCTGGTGCGTCTGTATGACAAAGGCGTGCCGGCGCTGAAAAACGTGGTCGGGCTGCCATTCTGCGACATCGGCTTTGCCGTACAGGGCGAGCACCTGATTGTGGTCGCTGCAGAAGATAACTTACTCAAAGGCGCTGCCGCACAGGCAATGCAGTGTGCAAATATTCGTTTCGGCTTCCCTGAAACGCAGGCTCTTATTTAAGGTGTGATGATGAACCCATTAATTATCAAACTCGGTGGTGTACTGCTGGACAGCGAAGAAGCGCTGGAGCGTCTGTTTACCGCGCTGGTGAACTATCGTGAATCACACCAGCGTCCGCTGGTGATTGTGCACGGCGGCGGCTGCGTGGTAGATGAGCTGATGAAAGGGCTCAACCTGCCGGTGAAAAAGAAAAACGGCCTGCGCGTCACGCCCGCTGACCAGATTGACATCATTACCGGCGCGCTGGCGGGAACGGCGAACAAAACGCTGCTGGCATGGGCGAAGAAACATCATATTGCCTCCGTTGGCCTCTGTCTGGGGGATGGCGACAGCGTAAAAGTGACCCAGCTCGATGAAGAACTGGGCCACGTTGGACTGGCGCAGCCGGGTTCGCCTAAGCTGATTAACACGCTGCTGGAAGGTGGTTTCCTGCCAGTGGTGAGCTCTATCGGCGTGACCGAAGAGGGCGAGCTGATGAACGTTAACGCGGATCAGGCGGCAACGGCTCTGGCGGCTACGCTGGGCGCAGACCTGATCCTGCTTTCCGACGTGAGCGGCATTCTGGACGGCAAAGGCCAGCGCATCGCGGAAATGACCGCGGCCAAAGCCGAACAGCTGATCGCGCAGGGCATCATTACTGACGGCATGATCGTCAAAGTGAACGCCGCGCTGGATGCCGCTCGCACGCTGGGTCGCCCGGTGGATATCGCCTCCTGGCGTCACGCGGAACAACTGCCGGCGCTGTTTAACGGCACGCCGATTGGCACGCGTATTTTAGCGTAATCGATTTAATGTTTTGTAGGCCCGGTAAGCGCAGCGTCACCGGGCAGTGAAATTCAAAGATATTAAGGAAGCATGTTATGGCACTTTGGGGTGGGCGTTTTACACAGGCAGCGGATCAGCGGTTCAAACAGTTCAATGACTCTTTGCGCTTCGACTACCGCCTGGCCGAACAGGATATTGTCGGCTCTGTGGCCTGGTCCAAAGCGCTGGTGACCGTTGGCGTGCTGACCGCAGAGGAGCAGCTACAACTGGAAGAGGCGCTGAATAACCTTCTGGAAGAGGTGCGTCTGGATCCGCAGCAAATCCTGCAGAGCGATGCCGAGGATATTCACAGCTGGGTGGAAGGCAAACTTATCGACAAAGTCGGTCAGTTGGGTAAAAAGCTACATACCGGCCGTAGCCGTAACGACCAGGTTGCGACCGACCTGAAGCTGTGGTGTAAAGAGACCGTTGGCGAGCTGCTGGCAGCTAACCGTCAGCTGCAGAGCGCGCTGGTAGAGACCGCGCAGAACAACCAGGACGCCGTGATGCCGGGCTATACCCACCTGCAGCGCGCGCAGCCGGTGACCTTTGCCCACTGGTGTCTGGCCTATGTTGAGATGCTGGCGCGTGACGAAAGCCGTCTGCAGGACACCCTGAAACGTCTGGATGTCAGCCCACTGGGCAGCGGCGCGCTGGCCGGTACCGCGTATGAAATCGACCGTGAACAGCTCGCAGGCTGGCTGGGCTTTGCGTCCGCCACCCGTAACAGCCTGGACAGCGTCTCTGACCGTGACCATGTACTGGAGCTGCTCTCCAATGCGTCTATCGGGATGGTGCATCTGTCGCGCTTTGCCGAAGACCTGATCTTCTTTAACTCCGGTGAAGCCGGTTTTGTGGAGCTGTCCGACCGCGTGACGTCCGGATCTTCCCTGATGCCGCAGAAGAAAAACCCGGACGCGCTGGAGCTGATTCGCGGCAAGTGTGGCCGTGTGCAGGGCGCACTGACCGGTATGATGATGACCCTAAAAGGGTTGCCACTGGCGTACAACAAAGATATGCAGGAAGACAAAGAAGGGCTGTTCGACGCGCTCGACACCTGGCTGGACTGTCTGCATATGGGCGCCCTGGTGCTGGACGGCATTCAGGTGAAACGTCCGCGCTGCCAGGAAGCGGCGCAGCAAGGCTATGCGAACTCTACCGAACTGGCGGATTATCTGGTGGCGAAAGGCGTACCTTTCCGTGAAGCGCACCACATTGTGGGTGAAGCGGTGGTGGAAGCCATTCGTCAGGGTAAACCACTGGAAGATCTGGCACTGGCCGACCTGCAGAAGTTCAGTGCGGTTATCGGGGAGGATGTCTATCCGATTCTGGCGCTGCAATCCTGCCTGGATAAGCGTGCCGCGAAAGGCGGCGTGTCGCCGAAGCAGGTCGCGCAGGCGATTACGGATGCGAAAAACCGGTTGGTTTGATCGGTGCGGGTGGGTGCCCTCACCCCGGCCCTCTCCCATAGGGAGAGGGAGCAAACACTAAAAATGGCAACTTCGGTTGCCATTTTGCGTTTACCTCGGGCTTTTTTACGCAAAAAAAAGCGGACCACGGGGTCCGCAAAAGTTCACGTTGGCTTTAGTTGTTCGAGTTTTGAGAGAAACTCGATGACGGTGCGGGGACGTCAAGGGTCAAACACGTGCCGCCTCGTCTATGTGGTGTATTATTCAACAGAAAGCTTGATAGGGATAATCGTTCGTTGCTATGCTATCTATCGCCATGAACTATCGTGGCGACGGAGGATGAATAATGAATATTCGTGATCTTGAATACCTGGTAGCGCTAGCCGAGCACCGCCATTTTCGCCGTGCTGCAGATTCCTGCCACGTCAGCCAGCCGACGCTGAGCGGTCAGATCCGCAAGCTGGAAGATGAGCTGGGCGTGATGCTGCTGGAGCGCACCAGTCGTAAGGTACTGTTCACCCAGGCCGGTTTGTTGCTGGTGGATCAGGCGCGCACCGTGCTGCGCGAGGTCAAAGTGCTCAAGGAAATGGCAAGCCAGCAGGGGGAAGCGATGTCCGGCCCACTGCATATTGGCCTGATCCCAACCGTTGGCCCGTATCTTTTGCCGCACATTATTCCAATGTTGCACCAGACTTTCCCAAAACTCGAAATGTACCTGCATGAAGCGCAAACCCATCAACTGCTGGCGCAGTTAGATAGCGGCAAGCTTGACTGCGCTATTCTGGCGCTGGTGAAAGAGAGCGAAGCGTTTATTGAAGTGCCGCTGTTCGATGAGCCAATGATGCTGGCGATCTATGAAGATCACCCGTGGGCGAACCGCGATCGCGTGCCGATGGCCGATCTGGCCGGTGAAAAGCTGCTGATGCTGGAAGATGGCCACTGTCTGCGCGATCAGGCAATGGGCTTTTGCTTTGAAGCGGGTGCCGACGAAGATACCCATTTCCGCGCAACCAGCCTGGAAACGCTGCGTAATATGGTGGCGGCGGGAAGCGGGATTACGCTGCTGCCTGCGCTGGCCGTGCCGCGCGAGCGTAAGCGTGACGGCGTGGTTTATCTGCCGTGCATTAAGCCGGAACCGCGTCGCACGATCGGCCTTGTTTATCGTCCGGGGTCACCGCTGCGCAGCCGCTATGAGCAGCTGGCAGAGGCCATCCGCGGTGCGATGGATGGCCATTTCGATAACGCGTTAAAACAGGCGGTTTAAGCCGTTCAGCGCGGCGACCCGATAGGCTTCCGCCATAGTCGGGTAGTTAAAGGTGGTGTTAACGAAGTACTCAATGGTGTTACCGCCGCCTTTTTGCTCCATAATCGCCTGGCCGATGTGAATGATTTCCGCCGCGCGCTCACCAAAGCAGTGAATGCCGAGGATCTCTTTCGTCTCGCGATGGAACAGGATTTTCAGCGTCCCCACGCTCATTCCGACAATTTGCGCCCGCGCCAGATGTTTAAACTGCGCGCGACCCACCTCATATGGCACTTTCATTGACGTCAGCTGCTGCTCGGTTTTCCCTACGGAACTGATTTCCGGAATGGTATAGATGCCGGTCGGGATATCTTCGATCAGATGCGCCGTCGCTTCACCTTTCACCAGCGCCTGTGCGGCAATACGGCCCTGGTCATAAGCGGCAGAGGCCAGGCTTGGGTAACCAATCACGTCGCCGACCGCGTAAACGTGCGGCAGGGCAGTCTGGTACATGCTGTTGACCTTCAGCTGACCGCGGCTGTCGGTCTCAAGTCCGATATTCTCCAGCTGCAGGGAATCGGTGTTGCCGGTACGACCGTTGGCGTACAGCAGGCAGTCCGCTTTCAGCTTCTTACCGGACTTGAGGTGCATGATCACACCGTCGTCGCAACCTTCAATCTTCTCGTATTCTTCGTTGTGGCGAATCACCACGCCGCTGTTCCAGAAGTGGTAGGAGAGAGAGTCTGACATCTCCTGATCGAGGAATGCCAGCAGGCGGTCGCGCGTGTTGATGAGATCAACTTTGACATCCATTCCGCGGAAGATCGACGCATATTCGCAGCCAATGACCCCTGCGCCATAGATAATGACGTGGCGGGGTTCATGGTGCAGGCTCAGAATCGAGTCGCTGTCGTAAACGCGCGGGTGCGAGAAGTCGACGTCGGCCGGGTGGTAAGGGCGCGATCCGCAGGCAATCACAAATTTTTCGGCGGTGAGGGTCTCCACCGAACCGTCGTGGCATTCAAGTGCCAGGGTGTGTTCATCCACAAAATGCGCGTTGCCCTGCAAAATCTCACAGTGGTTACGCTCATAAAACCCCTGGCGCATGCGCGTCTGCTGGTTAATGACGGTATCCGCATGATTCAGGATGTCGGCAAAGGAGGAACGAAGAAGTCGGGAGTGGTCGCTGTAAAGAGGGTTCTGGTTAAATTCGATAATGCGGCTAACGGCGTGGCGGAGGGCTTTTGAAGGGATGGTGCCCCAGTGGGTGCAACCGCCGCCGACATTATGGTAGCGCTCAATGACCGCTACTCTGGCTCCCTGTTTCACCAGACCCATAGCAGCGCCTTCGCCGCCGGGGCCGGAACCAATAACTATTGCGTCGTAATCGTAGGAATGTGGCATGGTAAGGCTTACCTGTTCTTATACATAAAAGCAACAGAATCATAACATCATTGCCAGGGTAACCCAATTATCGTTGTGCTTTTTTCCGGCAGTGGAGCACAAACCGCACGTAAACAATCATTCACAAAGCCAGGCAAACAGATTAATTTTATTCTCTGGTATAGTGCCAGCAGGCCTTTGGAAGGATTCAACTATCGTGATGGGCGTAAGAGCACAACAAAAAGAGAAAACCCGGCGTTCGCTGGTGGAAGCCGCATTCAGTCAACTGAGTGCCGAGCGGAGTTTTGCCAGTTTGAGCCTGCGCGAAGTCGCACGCGAGGCCGGGATTGCGCCAACGTCCTTCTATCGTCATTTCCGTGATGTGGATGAACTGGGCCTGACCATGGTCGATGAAAGCGGTCTGATGCTGCGCCAGCTGATGCGCCAGGCACGTCAGCGTATCGCCAAAGGGGGGAGCGTGATACGCACCTCCGTGTCGACCTTTATGGAATTTATTGGCAATAACCCCAACGCGTTTCGTCTGCTTTTGCGCGAGCGTTCGGGCACATCGGCGGCGTTTCGTGCCGCCGTCGCGCGTGAAATTCAGCACTTCATCGCGGAACTTGCCGACTATCTTGAACTCGAAAACCATATGCCGCGTGCGTTTACTGAAGCACAGGCTGAGGCGATGGTGACGATTGTTTTCAGCGCGGGTGCCGAAGCGCTGGATGTCAGCATTGAACAACGCAAACAGCTCGAAGAGCGACTGGTATTGCAGCTCAGGATGATCTCCAAAGGCGCGTACTACTGGTATCGCCGTGAACAAGAGAAACTGGCACATCAAACCGAAGAGTGAAGGTGAGTAATGAAACAGTCAGGTCAGGATAAAGGGACGCTGTTGCTGGCATTGATCGCTGGCTTATCCATTAATGGGACGTTTGCCGCTATTTTTAGCTCAATTGTTCCGTTTTCGATTTTCCCGCTTATTGCGCTGGTGCTGACGGTGTACTGCCTGCATCAACGTTACCTGAACCGCACCATGCCGGTGGGGTTACCGGGGCTGGCCGCTGCCTGCTTTATTCTGGGCGTATTGCTGTATAGCACCGTGGTGCGTGCGGAGTATCCGGATATCGGATCTAACTTCTTCCCTGCGGTACTGTCTGTGGCGCTGGTATTCTGGATTGGCTCGCGCATGCGTAGCCGTAAGAGCCAGTTACCAGAGTAATGAATTATTTGTAGGGCAGGTAAGCGAAGCGCCACCTGCCAAAAACGGCCTACAGATTACCGTGCGGTCAGTAAAACGCCGCACTCCATATGGTGCGTATACGGGAACTGATCGAACAGCGCCAGACGTTCAACTTTGTGCGTCTGGCTTAATGTTTCGAGGTTCTTGCACAGCGTCTCCGGGTTACAGGAGATGTACAAAATGCGCGGGTACGCCTGCACCATCTTTTCGGTTTCGCTGTCCAGGCCACTGCGCGGCGGGTCGACAAAAATCGTCTCACACTGGTAGCTCTTCAGGTCGATCCCTTCCAGGCGGTTAAACGCCCGCACGCCGTTCATGGCCTGCGTAAACTCTTCTGCGGCCATACGAATGATCTGCACGTTGTCGATATGGTTAGCGGCAATGTTGTACTGCGCGGCGGCAACTGACGGCTTGGCAATTTCGGTTGCCAGAACGCGATCAAAGTTACGTGCCAGGGCCAGGGAGAAGTTGCCGTTACCGCAGTACAGCTCAAGCAGGTCGCCTTTAGATCCTTCCGTCGCCTTGAGCGCCCACTCCAGCATCTGCACGTTCATCGCTGCGTTCGGCTGAGTGAAGCTGTTCTCGACCTGACGATAAATCATCTCTTTACCCGCCACCGGCAAACGCTCATCGACGTAATCCTGATCCAGCATGATTTTGGTTTTGGTCGCGCGGCCAATCAGGTGGACATTGATGTTCTGCGCACGCAGCGCATCGCGCAGGGTTTCTGCCTGTTCGCGCCATTCGTCGGTCAGCGCTTTGTGGTAGAGCAGAGAGACAATCGCCTGATTGCTTTGCGTGGTCAGATAGTCAATCTGGAACAGCTTATGACGCAGCACCGGATTATCGCGTACACCGTCAATGATCAGGGTCATCAGCTGGTTGATGAGCTCACTCGCCGCCGGGAAGCTGTCCACGCGAATGCGGGATTTTGTCTGCTGATCGAAAATGATGTGGTACAGGTCATCTCCGTCGTGCCAGATGCGGAACTCGGCGCGCATGCGGTAGTGGCTGACGGGAGAGCGGAACACCTCGGGAACGGGCGCGTTGAACGGCGTCATCATACTTTGCAGGCGGACGACTTTCTCTGCCAGCTGCGCGTCGTACTGTTCTGTCGGGAGGTGTTCTGGGGTCATGATGCGTCCTGAGTGATAAAGAATTACGCGGGGATTGTAGGCATTGTGCAGGGGATGTCCAGATTTAATGGCTCATAGCTGTCTGGACATCTATACGTGTCTAATTGTAGCATTCTGTTTCCGGTCTCCTGAGAGTGAAAAGGGAATCCAGTGTAATTCTGGAGCTGACGCGCAGCGGTAAAGACTGGCGGGATGAACGTTGTAGACACTGTGAAAATGGGAAGTCTTCATCCGTATAACGCCACCTAGCCCGAAGACCTGCCGGGATCACGTCGCATTTGGTTTCATCATCGCGTGCTATCGATGGGGCCTGCGGCATCCTTCTTATATTGTGGATGCTTTAACAATGATTAAAAAAGTATCGCTGTTGACGGCGCTGTCCGTCACGGCATTTTCGGGCTGGGCGCAGGATAGCGCCGACTCGTTGGTGGTGACGGCAAATCGTTTTGAACAACCTGAAAAAACTATTCTGGCGGCAACCTCCGTTGTCACGCGTGCCGATATTGACCGCTGGCAGTCAACCTCGGTCCTGGATGTTATGCGTCGCCTGCCCGGTGTGGATACGGCGCAAAGTGGTGGAATGGGTCAACTCTCTTCTCTCTTTATACGTGGTACCAACTCCAGCCACGTCCTGATTCTCGTTGATGGCATCCGTCTTAACCAGGCGGGCGTCACGGGATCGTCCGATCTCAGCCAGTTCCCCATCGCTCTGGTGCAGCGTATCGAATACGTTCGTGGCCCGCGTTCGGCAGTGTATGGCTCGGATGCGATTGGTGGCGTAGTGAACATCATCACCACCCGCGCAAAGGACGGTACGACCCTGAATGCAGGCGTAGGATCGCACGGTTACCAAAACTATGGCGGCAGCACTCAGCAGACGCTGGGTGACAGCACGCGCGTCACGCTTGCGGGTGATTACACCTATACCAAAGGTTTCGATGTGGTCGCGGACGGCAACAATGGTGGCCTTGCCCAGACCGATCGCGACGGCTTTATGAATAAAACGCTCTATGGCGCAGTGGATCACGCATTCTCAGACCAGTGGAGCGGATTTGTTCGCGGCTTTGGCTACAGCAACCGTACGGCCTACGACGGTTATTACAGTTCATTTACGCCTGACGTACTGGTCGATACCCGTCAGCTCTATAGCCAGACCTGGGATGCAGGATTGCGCTTCAACGATGACATCTTCCATTCACAGCTGCTCACCAGCTATAGCCACAGCAAGGACTATAACTACGACCCGAGTTTGGGCCGTTACGATTCGACTGCGACACTGGATGAAATCAAACAGTACAACGTCCAGTGGCTCAACTCTGTTGATGTGGGTCACGGGAACATTGGCGCGGGCGTTGACTGGCAGAAGCAGAGCACTGAACCGGGTACAAACTATGTGACCAACGGCTATGACTTGCGTAACACCGGCGTTTACCTGACGGGGTTGCAGCAGTTTGGTGATGTCACTCTGGAAGGGGCAGTTCGCAGCGATGACAACTCTCAGTTTGGTCGTCATGGCACCTGGCAAAGCAGTGCAGCGTGGGAGTTCGTGGACGGTTACCGCTTCATTGCCTCTTATGGTACGGCCTATAAAGCACCGAATCTGGGGCAACTCTATGGCTTCTATGGCAATGACCATCTTGATCCCGAAGAGAGCAAGCAGTGGGAAGGCGCGTTTGAAGGCCTGACTGCGGGGGTGAGCTGGCGCGTTTCCGGCTACCGTAATGACGTTGATAATCTCATCGACTTCAATAATAACCTCCAGCAATATTACAACGTCGGTAAAGCACGCATTAAAGGTGTGGAAGCGACAGCATCGTTTGATACGGGTCCGTTGACGCATACTGTGGGCTACGACTATGTGGATGCCCGCAATGCAGCAACCAACGAACTTCTGGACCGTCGTGCTAAGCAGCAGGTGAAATATCAGCTCGATACGCAGATCTATGATTTCGACTGGAGCCTGACTTATCACTATCTCGGTACGCGTTACGACACTGACTTTGGTACTTATCCGTCAGAGAAAGTAAAAATGGGTGGTGTCAGCCTGTGGGATGTCGCAGTTTCGTATCCTGTCACCTCACACCTCACAGTTCGTGGTAAAATAGCCAACCTGTTCGATAAAGATTACGAGACAGTTTATGGCTACCAAACTGCAGGACGGGAATACACCTTGTCTGGCAGCTACACCTTCTAATCCGCGTCCCACCGTGCTGGTATTTGATTCCGGCGTCGGTGGACTTTCGGTCTATGATGAGATTCGGCATCTCCTGCCGGATCTCCATTACATTTACGCTTTCGATAATGTCGCGTTCCCGTACGGGGAAAAGAGTGAGGACTTTATCGTCGAGCGCGTGGTTGAAATCGTCACCGCAGTGCAAAAGCGCTATCCCCTTGCACTGGCCGTCATCGCCTGTAATACGGCGAGCACCGTTTCCCTTCCCGCCCTGCGTGAAAAATTCCCGTTCCCGGTTGTGGGCGTCGTGCCTGCAATCAAGCCTGCGGCACGTTTGACGGCGAATGGCATTGTGGGATTGCTGGCCACGCGAGGTACGGTAAAGCGTCCTTATACCCGCGAGCTGATCGAGCGTTTTGCTAACGAATGCCAGATTGCGATGCTCGGTTCGGCAGAGCTGGTGGAGATGGCCGAAGCGAAATTGCATGGACAGGCGGTATCACTCGACGAGCTGCGTCGTATTCTTCGTCCATGGTTGCGGATGCCCGAACCCCCGGATACGGTTGTGCTCGGCTGCACCCACTTCCCGCTACTACAGGAAGAGCTGTTAGAGGTACTGCCGGAGGGAACACGGCTGGTGGATTCCGGTGCGGCTATCGCGCGTCGTACGGCCTGGCTGCTGGAACATGAAGCGCCTGATGCGAAATCAGCCGATGCGAATATTGTTTTTTGTATGGCAATTACGAAAGAGACTGAGCAACTTTTACCCGTTTTACGCCGTTATGGCTTTCAAACGCTCGAAAAACTGGCGCTATAGCACGGTTTTGAGCAAAAAAGAGACGGTTGAAAGTTTTTTTTAAAAGAGGGGTTGTCAACGTCTGAGAACTCCCTATAATGCGCCTCCACTGACACGGAACAACGGCTTACAGGCCGCCGGGTTAGCGGGGTTCAGAGATGAACGCCAGCAGAGAAAAGCAAAAATAATCGCTTGACTCTGAATGAGGAAAACGTAATATACGGGACCTCGCAACGGTGAGCTGAAAGCCGCGTTGCAACTGCTCTTTAACAATTTATCAGACAATCTGTGTGGGCACTCAAAGTGACATGGATTCTTAACGTCCTCGGACGAAAAATGAATGCCAAGTCTCTGAGTGAACATACGTAATTCATTACGAAGTTTAATTCACGAGCATCAAACTTAAATTGAAGAGTTTGATCATGGCTCAGATTGAACGCTGGCGGCAGGCCTAACACATGCAAGTCGAACGGTAGCACAGAGAGCTTGCTCTCGGGTGACGAGTGGCGGACGGGTGAGTAATGTCTGGGAAACTGCCTGATGGAGGGGGATAACTACTGGAAACGGTAGCTAATACCGCATAACGTCGCAAGACCAAAGAGGGGGACCTTCGGGCCTCTTGCCATCAGATGTGCCCAGATGGGATTAGCTAGTAGGTGGGGTAACGGCTCACCTAGGCGACGATCCCTAGCTGGTCTGAGAGGATGACCAGCCACACTGGAACTGAGACACGGTCCAGACTCCTACGGGAGGCAGCAGTGGGGAATATTGCACAATGGGCGCAAGCCTGATGCAGCCATGCCGCGTGTATGAAGAAGGCCTTCGGGTTGTAAAGTACTTTCAGCGGGGAGGAAGGTGTTGTGGTTAATAACCGCAGCAATTGACGTTACCCGCAGAAGAAGCACCGGCTAACTCCGTGCCAGCAGCCGCGGTAATACGGAGGGTGCAAGCGTTAATCGGAATTACTGGGCGTAAAGCGCACGCAGGCGGTCTGTCAAGTCGGATGTGAAATCCCCGGGCTCAACCTGGGAACTGCATTCGAAACTGGCAGGCTAGAGTCTTGTAGAGGGGGGTAGAATTCCAGGTGTAGCGGTGAAATGCGTAGAGATCTGGAGGAATACCGGTGGCGAAGGCGGCCCCCTGGACAAAGACTGACGCTCAGGTGCGAAAGCGTGGGGAGCAAACAGGATTAGATACCCTGGTAGTCCACGCCGTAAACGATGTCGACTTGGAGGTTGTGCCCTTGAGGCGTGGCTTCCGGAGCTAACGCGTTAAGTCGACCGCCTGGGGAGTACGGCCGCAAGGTTAAAACTCAAATGAATTGACGGGGGCCCGCACAAGCGGTGGAGCATGTGGTTTAATTCGATGCAACGCGAAGAACCTTACCTACTCTTGACATCCAGAGAACTTAGCAGAGATGCTTTGGTGCCTTCGGGAACTCTGAGACAGGTGCTGCATGGCTGTCGTCAGCTCGTGTTGTGAAATGTTGGGTTAAGTCCCGCAACGAGCGCAACCCTTATCCTTTGTTGCCAGCGGTCCGGCCGGGAACTCAAAGGAGACTGCCAGTGATAAACTGGAGGAAGGTGGGGATGACGTCAAGTCATCATGGCCCTTACGAGTAGGGCTACACACGTGCTACAATGGCGCATACAAAGAGAAGCGACCTCGCGAGAGCAAGCGGACCTCATAAAGTGCGTCGTAGTCCGGATTGGAGTCTGCAACTCGACTCCATGAAGTCGGAATCGCTAGTAATCGTAGATCAGAATGCTACGGTGAATACGTTCCCGGGCCTTGTACACACCGCCCGTCACACCATGGGAGTGGGTTGCAAAAGAAGTAGGTAGCTTAACCTTCGGGAGGGCGCTTACCACTTTGTGATTCATGACTGGGGTGAAGTCGTAACAAGGTAACCGTAGGGGAACCTGCGGTTGGATCACCTCCTTACCTTAAAGAACCTGCCTTTGTAGTGCTCACACAGATTGTCTGATGAAAAAACAGCAGTAAAAATCTCTGCAGGCTTGTAGCTCAGGTGGTTAGAGCGCACCCCTGATAAGGGTGAGGTCGGTGGTTCAAGTCCACTCAGGCCTACCAAACTCCTTTTAAAGGATGAGCGGTACAGAGATTACAAACGATGGGGCTATAGCTCAGCTGGGAGAGCGCCTGCTTTGCACGCAGGAGGTCTGCGGTTCGATCCCGCATAGCTCCACCATCTTTTACTGCGAACACAAGAAAACTTCAGAGTGAACCTGAAAAGGTGCACTGCGAAGTTTTGCTCTTTAAAAATCTGGATCAAGCTGAAAATTGAAACGACACACATGTTATGTGTGTTCGAGTCTCTCAAATTTTCGCAAACCGATGATGAATCGAAAGAAACATCTTCGGGTTGTGAGGTTAAGCGACTAAGCGTACACGGTGGATGCCCTGGCAGTCAGAGGCGATGAAGGACGTGCTAATCTGCGAAAAGCGCCGGCGAGGTGATATGAACCTTTGACCCGGCGATGTCCGAATGGGGAAACCCAGTGTGTTCCGACACACTATCGTTAACTGAATACATAGGTTAACGAGGCGAACCGGGGGAACTGAAACATCTAAGTACCCCGAGGAAAAGAAATCAACCGAGATTCCCCCAGTAGCGGCGAGCGAACGGGGAGCAGCCCGGAGTCTGAATCAGCTTGTGTGTTAGTGGAACGGTCTGGAAAGTCCGACGGTACAGGGTGATAGTCCCGTACACGAAAATGCACAGGTTGTGAACTCGAAGAGTAGGGCGGGACACGTGGTATCCTGTCTGAATATGGGGGGACCATCCTCCAAGGCTAAATACTCCTGACTGACCGATAGTGAACCAGTACCGTGAGGGAAAGGCGAAAAGAACCCCGGCGAGGGGAGTGAAAAAGAACCTGAAACCGTGTACGTACAAGCAGTGGGAGCCTACTTGTTAGGTGACTGCGTACCTTTTGTATAATGGGTCAGCGACTTATATTCTGTAGCAAGGTTAACCGTATAGGGGAGCCGAAGGGAAACCGAGTCTTAACTGGGCGTTAAGTTGCAGGGTATAGACCCGAAACCCGGTGATCTAGCCATGGGCAGGTTGAAGGTTGGGTAACACTAACTGGAGGACCGAACCGACTAATGTTGAAAAATTAGCGGATGACCTGTGGCTGGGGGTGAAAGGCCAATCAAACCGGGAGATAGCTGGTTCTCCCCGAAAGCTATTTAGGTAGCGCCTCGTGAACTCATCTTCGGGGGTAGAGCACTGTTTCGGCTAGGGGGCCATCCCGGCTTACCAACCCGATGCAAACTACGAATACCGAAGAATGTTATCACGGGAGACACACGGCGGGTGCTAACGTCCGTCGTGAAGAGGGAAACAACCCAGACCGCCAGCTAAGGTCCCAAAGTCATGGTTAAGTGGGAAACGATGTGGGAAGGCACAGACAGCCAGGATGTTGGCTTAGAAGCAGCCATCATTTAAAGAAAGCGTAATAGCTCACTGGTCGAGTCGGCCTGCGCGGAAGATGTAACGGGGCTAAACCATGCACCGAAGCTGCGGCAGCGACACTATGTGTTGTTGGGTAGGGGAGCGTTCTGTAAGCCGTTGAAGGTGGCCTGTGAGGGTTGCTGGAGGTATCAGAAGTGCGAATGCTGACATAAGTAACGATAAAGCGGGTGAAAAGCCCGCTCGCCGGAAGACCAAGGGTTCCTGTCCAACGTTAATCGGGGCAGGGTGAGTCGACCCCTAAGGCGAGGCCGAAAGGCGTAGTCGATGGGAAACAGGTTAATATTCCTGTACTTGGTGTTACTGCGAAGGGGGGACGGAGAAGGCTATGTTAGCCGGGCGACGGTTGTCCCGGTTTAAGCATGTAGGCGGAGGTTCCAGGTAAATCCGGTACCTTATTAACGCTGAGGTGTGATGACGAGGCACTACGGTGCTGAAGTAACAAATGCCCTGCTTCCAGGAAAAGCCTCTAAGCATCAGGTAACACGAAATCGTACCCCAAACCGACACAGGTGGTCAGGTAGAGAATACCAAGGCGCTTGAGAGAACTCGGGTGAAGGAACTAGGCAAAATGGTGCCGTAACTTCGGGAGAAGGCACGCTGATATGTAGGTGAAGCCCCTGCGGGTGGAGCTGAAATCAGTCGAAGATACCAGCTGGCTGCAACTGTTTATTAAAAACACAGCACTGTGCAAACACGAAAGTGGACGTATACGGTGTGACGCCTGCCCGGTGCCGGAAGGTTAATTGATGGGGTTAGCGGCAACGCGAAGCTCTTGATCGAAGCCCCGGTAAACGGCGGCCGTAACTATAACGGTCCTAAGGTAGCGAAATTCCTTGTCGGGTAAGTTCCGACCTGCACGAATGGCGTAATGATGGCCAGGCTGTCTCCACCCGAGACTCAGTGAAATTGAACTCGCTGTGAAGATGCAGTGTACCCGCGGCAAGACGGAAAGACCCCGTGAACCTTTACTATAGCTTGACACTGAACACTGGTCCTTGATGTGTAGGATAGGTGGGAGGCTTTGAAGCGTGGACGCCAGTCTGCGTGGAGCCGCCCTTGAAATACCACCCTTTAATGGCTGGTGTTCTAACGTAGACCCGTAATCCGGGTTGCGGACAGTGTCTGGTGGGTAGTTTGACTGGGGCGGTCTCCTCCCAAAGAGTAACGGAGGAGCACGAAGGTTAGCTAATCCTGGTCGGACATCAGGAGGTTAGTGCAATGGCATAAGCTAGCTTGACTGCGAGAGTGACGGCTCGAGCAGGTGCGAAAGCAGGTCATAGTGATCCGGTGGTTCTGAATGGAAGGGCCATCGCTCAACGGATAAAAGGTACTCCGGGGATAACAGGCTGATACCGCCCAAGAGTTCATATCGACGGCGGTGTTTGGCACCTCGATGTCGGCTCATCACATCCTGGGGCTGAAGTAGGTCCCAAGGGTATGGCTGTTCGCCATTTAAAGTGGTACGCGAGCTGGGTTTAGAACGTCGTGAGACAGTTCGGTCCCTATCTGCCGTGGGCGCTGGAGAATTGAGGGGGGCTGCTCCTAGTACGAGAGGACCGGAGTGGACGCATCACTGGTGTTCGGGTTGTCATGCCAATGGCACTGCCCGGTAGCTAAATGCGGAAGAGATAAGTGCTGAAAGCATCTAAGCACGAAACTTGCCCCGAGATGAGTTCTCCCTGAGACTTTAAGTCTCCTGAAGGAACGTTGAAGACGACGACGTTGATAGGTCGGGTGTGTAAGCGCAGCGATGCGTTGAGCTAACCGATACTAATGAACCGTGAGGCTTAACCTTACAACGCCGAAGCTGTTTTGGCGGTGAGAGACGATTTTCAGCTGATACAGATAACAGAATTTGCCTGGCGGCTTTAGCGCGGTGGTCCCACCTGACCCCATGCCGAACTCAGAAGTGAAACGCCGTAGCGCCGATGGTAGTGTGGGGTCTCCCCATGTGAGAGTAGGGAACTGCCAGGCATCAAATTAAGTAGTAAGCCGGTGCATAAATCCGGTGGTTACAAGCAGTCTTCGGTGGAGCGGTAGTTCAGTCGGTTAGAATACCTGCCTGTCACGCAGGGGGTCGCGGGTTCGAGTCCCGTCCGTTCCGCCACTTATTAAGACATTAAGCCTGCCTCACTGGCAGGCTTAATGGCAAAAAACTTTAGGGGCGTAGCTCAGTTGGTAGAGCACCGGTCTCCAAAACCGGGTGTCGCGAGTTCGAGTCTCTCCGCCCCTGCCATATCGAATCCTTTGCTTCGGCAAAGGATTTTTTTTGCCTGAAATACAACGGCACACCTGAATTTTCAGCCAGCTTCCCTGCTGGCTGATGTATCATTCCATAATATTGATTTTTAAGAGATCTTTTATCTGCGACTGCTTATCGCTGTTTTGCAGCCAAATCGCATACAGCGGGCGCGAAATGGTGGTGGAATCTATCACGGTATGTAGCCCCGCTTTAGTATCTGCCCAACGGGCGGGTAACCAGGTGCAACCCTTCAACAAGGGAAGTTGCTGACAGGCAATCTCGGCAGAACTGGTGGTTAACTGTGGAACATCATCTGGGGCTATCAATCCCGCCTCATGCTGCTGAAAATCAGGACCCCACTCCAGGCGCAAATAGGTCAGATCGGCTTTCATCATCGAAGGTTCAGAAGCATAAAGTGCGAGACCAAACTGCCCTACAATCTGGCTGCTAAATTCGTCCATCTTGGGGGCTTCGGTCGTGATAAGAAGATCAAGCTGGCGCTCATGAAGTTGCTTAACCAGAGACTGGCGTTGCGCAATTCTGGCTTCAAATTGCAAATGTTCATGAGAACGATATAGCCGGGTAAGCCACTGACTTAGCATACATTCCCACAGGGACGCGCTGGCCCCTATCGAGAACTCATTGTGCCTCGACGTATGGGCAACCTCTTTACGTGCTGCCTGCCAGGTATTCATCAACGTTTCCGCATAGGGGAGCAGTTTCTCACCGGCAGGCGTTAAACGTATGTTGTTGCGGTGGCGGGTAAAAAGATTCACACCCAGTTGATTTTCCAGCTGTCGAATACGAAAACTGACCGCTGACTGCGTCAGGTAAAGGGCTTCAGCTGCTCGCCCAAAGTGGCGTGTTCTGCTCACTTCGAGGAAAGTTTTTAGCAATTCCGTATCCACATCTTTCTCCGCAAAATAATTTGTCGTTATGATTTAAATGTTTTGTTTTACACTCTGTCAAGCGTAACTAATACTCCGCGCCATAAATAGCTCGGCCAAAGAATTAGGAGCGTGTAGGATGGCGGAAAGCTTTACGACGACTAATCGTTTTTTCGACAATAAACATTATCCGCGCGGGTTCTCTCGTCACGGCGATTTCACCATCAAAGAGGCGCAGCTGCTTGAGCGTCATGGTTATGCCTTCAACGAGCTGGATCTGGGTAAGCGTGAGCCCGCAACTGAAGATGAAAAGCAGTTTGTCTTAGTGTGCCGTGGCGAGCGTGAGCCACAGTCTGAAGCAGAACGTGTATGGATCAAGTACATGGCGCGCATTAAGCGTCCAAAACGCTTCCATACGCTCTCCGGCGGTAAGCCGCAGATGGAAGGCGCAGAAGACTACACTGAGTCTGATGACTAAGATGATGAGAAGGGGCTACGGCCCCTTTTTTACGCCAGCAACTTCTGCAGATGGAGCAGCAAACGATCGATAGCGCGGTAGCTCAGCGCCTCCTGCAAGTGTTTCCTCTGAATGTCACTACAACCCTCCACGTCAGCAATGGTTCTGGCCACTTTCAGCAAACGCTGCCACGCGCGTATAGAAAGACCAAAACGCGTCAAGGTTTCCTCCAGCCAAACCGCATCCTCCATGTTAAGAGAACAAAACTGCCGGATCCCGGCATTATCCAGCCGCGCATTCAGCCTGTTCTGACGGGCATATTGTCGCGTCTGGGCAGCAATGACCCGCTCGCGTACATCTGCTGAGCTTTCACCCGTGATGCCTTTTTGCCTGAGCAGGCCCGGCGGGGGAAGGGGGATTTCGAGGGATAAATCGAAACGGTCGAGAAACGGGCCGGATAACTTTCCCAGATAGCGCAACGTCTGCTCAGGCGTACAGCGGTTATGGTTGCCCTGATAATGACCCGTAGGGCTGGGATTCATCGCAGCGACCAGCTGAAACTGCGCGGGATAGCTTATTTTGGCTCGCGTGCGTGAGATGTGTATCTCTCCAGATTCAATGGGTTCTCTCAGGGCATCCAGGACGCGGCGCTCAAACTCAGGCAGCTCGTCGAGAAACAGAATGCCATTGTGCGCCAGTGATATTTCACCCGGCCCGGGAATAGACCCACCGCCGACCATCGCCGTCAGTGAAGCGCTATGATGAGGTGAACGAAAAGGGCGACGGCGCCACTGTTTTTGCAACGAGGTAGAACTGATAAGGCTATAAATGGCGGCACTTTCCAGCGCTTCATGATTATTGAGCGGTGGCAGCAAGCCACTCAGCCTGCTCGCCAGCATCGTTTTACCCGTACCAGGCGGGCCGATCAAAAGAAGATTGTGTCCACCTGCGGCCGTAATCTCCAGCGCCCGTTTCCCTTGCTCCTGTCCCATAATCTCGCTGAGATCCTCTGGGGTATCGGCTATAACATTGTCACACTCTTCCGGCTCGGACAGTTCATGGCGCCCTTCCAGCCAGGCGCAAACTTCCTGTAAATGCCCTGCGACAAGACACCCCTTCTCGGCGATAAGACTCACTTCTGATGCATTTTCATTCGCGACAATGATTTGCCGTCCTGCACGTATAGCTTCCAGCGCGCCCGATATCGCACCGGGAACGCCCCTTAACGCGCCTGTGAGCGCGAGTTCTCCCACAAACTCGTACGAGCCTAGCCTGGTCGTATTAAGCTGCTCAGAGGCTGCGAGAAGCGCAATCGCGATAGGTAAATCATATCGTCCTCCCTCTTTGGGCAGATCGGCGGGAGCCAGGTTGATGGTGATCTTCTTTGCGGGGAAGGTATAACCGCTATTTATTATTGCGCTGCGAACGCGATCCCGGGCTTCTTTAACCGTCGTTTCAGGTAGCCCGACGAGCGTGAGCCCGGGTAGCCCATTACTCAGATGAACCTCTACAGAAATAAGCGGTGCCTTCACCCCGAGAGCCGCACGCGTATAAACAACTGACAGTGACATTTGCACTACCTCCTGGTACGACTATGCCAGTGCCTCTTTTGTCTGTTTAGCGTCATTTTGTGTATTTACGGCTCTTATTCAGAGATTTTAAGCGCACACTGAAATCATTACATACCCGTGGAAGACTTCTCGCAGAAGGTAAAAAGCGCCGTTTTGATGGTTAGCGCCGTCGTAAAAATATGAAAAATATTCATTCTTCAATTTCCCCATATAAAACAACGATTTTAAGAAATATGATTCGCGGCCTAACCAAATGCGTCATAAATAAATCTTGTGTTTGATTTAAAAACTGTGATACCTCTTTAGGTATTCCTTCGAACAAGATGCAAAAAGAACTGAAAATGACAGCCCTTCTACGAGTGATTAGCCTGGTCGTGATTAGCGTGGTGGTGATTATTATCCCACCGTGCGGGGCTGCACTTGGACGAGGAAAGGCTTAGAAATCAAGCCTTAACGAACTAAGACCCCCGCACCGAAAGGTCCGGGGGTTTTTTTATGACTAAAAAACGTAAACGAGGAGCAGGACATGACGACTAGCATAAAATTCTGTTTCTCCAGATTTATGACGGGGAACTAACTATGAATGGGGCACAATGGGTTGTACATGCGTTGCGCGCGCAGGGAGTCGAGACCGTATTCGGTTATCCGGGTGGCGCGATCATGCCGATTTACGATGCACTGTATGACGGCGGCGTGGAACATCTCTTGTGCCGACACGAGCAGGGGGCAGCAATGGCCGCTATCGGCTATGCCCGCGCGACGGGTAAAACTGGCGTGTGCATGGCAACGTCAGGTCCGGGCGCAACGAACCTGATTACCGGCCTGGCTGATGCACTGCTCGATTCCGTGCCCGTCGTGGCGATCACCGGTCAGGTGGCTTCCCCGTTTATCGGTACCGATGCTTTCCAGGAAGTGGACGTACTTGGTTTATCGCTGGCCTGCACCAAGCACAGCTTCCTTGTCCAGTCTCTGGATGAGCTGCCGCGCGTAATGGCCGAAGCGTTCGAAGTAGCGAGCTCGGGCCGCCCTGGCCCCGTTCTGGTGGATATCCCGAAAGATATCCAGGTTGCACTCGGCGAACTGGAACCGCACTTCTCCACCGTGGAAAGCGACGATGCGTTCCCGCATGCAGAGGTTGAAGAGGCGCGCCAGATGTTGGCGCAGGCGAAACAGCCGATGCTGTACGTCGGCGGGGGTGTCGGCATGGCGCAGGCCGTGCCTGCCCTGCGTGAATTTATCGCGGTAACGCAAATGCCTGCCACCTGCACGTTGAAAGGTCTTGGTGCGGTTGATGCAGACGACCCATACTATCTCGGCATGCTGGGGATGCACGGCACTAAAGCCGCAAACCTGGCGGTGCAAGAGTGCGATCTGCTCATCGCCGTGGGTGCGCGTTTTGACGACCGCGTTACCGGCAAACTGAATACCTTCGCGCCAAATGCCAAAGTTATCCATATGGATATCGACCCGGCGGAGATGAACAAACTGCGTCAGGCGCACGTCGCGCTGCAGGGCGATCTCAATACGCTGTTACCTGCACTGGCGCAGCCACTGGATATCAGCGCGTGGCGCCAGCACGCCGCAGAGATGCGCGCCGAACACGCCTGGCGTTACGACCATCCTGGCGATGCCATCTACGCGCCGCTGCTGCTGAAACAGTTGTCTGACCGTAAACCGGCTGATAGCGTCGTCACCACCGACGTAGGCCAGCACCAGATGTGGTCAGCCCAGCACATGACCTACACCCGTCCGGAAAACTTCATCACCTCCAGCGGCTTAGGCACCATGGGCTTTGGCCTGCCTGCCGCCGTGGGTGCGCAGGTGGCTCGCCCGAACGATACGGTTATCTGTATCTCCGGTGACGGCTCCTTCATGATGAACGTTCAGGAGCTGGGAACCGTTAAGCGCAAGCAGTTGCCGCTGAAAATCGTGTTGCTGGATAATCAGCGTTTAGGGATGGTTCGCCAGTGGCAACAGCTGTTCTTCCAGGAGCGTTACAGCGAAACCACCCTGACCGATAACCCCGATTTCCTCACCCTGGCCAGCGCCTTCGGCATTCCTGGCCAGCACATCACCCGTAAAGACCAGGTTGAAGCGGCACTCGACACCATGCTGTCAAGCGAAGGGCCGTACCTGCTTCATGTCTCAATCGACGAGCTTGAGAACGTCTGGCCATTGGTACCGCCCGGTGCCAGTAACTCACAAATGCTGGAGAAATTATCATGATGCAACATCAGGTCGCCGTGCAGGCTCGCTTCAACCCGGAAACCTTGGAACGCGTTTTGCGTGTGGTCCGTCATCGTGGTTTTCAGATTTGCTCTATGAATATGGAGACGGCCACCGACGCGCAGAACATCAGTATCGAATTAACCGTTGCCAGCCCGCGGCCGGTCGACTTACTGTTTAGTCAGTTATCAAAACTGGTAGACGTTGCCCATGTTGCCATCTGCCAGAGCACAACCACATCACAACAAATCCGCGCTTAAGCGTGACAGGACGAAAAAATGACGACAAAAAAAGCTGATTACATTTGGTTCAATGGTGAGATGGTTCGCTGGGAGGACGCGAAGGTCCACGTCATGTCCCACGCGCTGCACTACGGCACCTCCGTCTTTGAAGGTATCCGTTGCTACGATTCTCACAAAGGGCCAGTGGTGTTCCGCCATCGCGAACACATGCAGCGTCTGCATGATTCAGCCAAAATTTATCGTTTCCCGGTTTCACAGAGCGTTGATGAGCTGATGGAAGCCTGCCGCGAAGTCATTCGCAAGAATAACCTTACCAGCGCCTACATTCGTCCACTGGTCTTCGTGGGTGATGTCGGTATGGGCGTGAACCCGCCAGCCGGTTACAACACCGATGTGATCATTGCCGCGTTCCCGTGGGGGGCTTACCTCGGAGCAGAAGCCCTGGAGCAGGGGATCGACGCAATGGTTTCTTCCTGGAACCGCGTGGCGCCAAACACCATCCCGACCGCTGCTAAAGCGGGCGGTAACTACCTTTCCTCTCTGCTGGTCGGTAGCGAAGCGCGCCGTCACGGCTATCAGGAAGGTATCGCGCTGGACGTGAATGGCTACATCTCGGAAGGCGCAGGTGAAAACCTGTTTGAAGTGAAAGATGGCATCCTGTTCACGCCGCCATTCACATCTTCCGCGCTGCCGGGTATTACCCGTGACGCCATCATCAAGCTGGCGAAAGACCTGGGTATCGAAGTGCGCGAGCAGGTGCTGTCTCGCGAATCCCTGTATCTGGCTGATGAAGTGTTCATGTCCGGTACGGCGGCTGAAATCACGCCGGTTCGTAGCGTAGACGGTATTCAGGTCGGCGAAGGCCGCTGTGGCCCGGTCACCAAACGCATCCAGCAAGCCTTCTTTGGCCTCTTTACTGGCGAAACAGAAGATAAATACGGCTGGTTGGATCAGGTTAATCACTAAATATAAATTTGGGACGGCACGCACCGTCCCATTGAATAGTCAGACGGGAGTAAATAAAGCATGCCTAAGTATCGTTCAGCCACCACCACCCACGGCCGTAACATGGCGGGTGCCCGCGCACTGTGGCGCGCCACCGGGATGACCGACGCCGATTTCGGCAAGCCAATTATCGCCGTGGTGAACTCCTTCACCCAGTTTGTGCCAGGCCATGTGCATCTGCGCGACCTCGGTAAACTGGTTGCCGAGCAAATCGAAGCTTCCGGCGGTGTGGCGAAAGAGTTCAACACCATCGCGGTGGATGACGGTATCGCAATGGGCCACGGGGGCATGCTCTATTCACTGCCGTCGCGTGAGCTGATCGCCGACTCGGTTGAGTACATGGTCAACGCCCACTGCGCCGATGCAATGGTCTGTATCTCCAACTGCGATAAAATCACCCCGGGGATGCTGATGGCCTCCCTGCGCCTGAACATTCCGGTGATCTTCGTCTCCGGCGGCCCAATGGAAGCCGGTAAAACCAAGCTGTCCGACAAAATCATCAAGCTCGACCTGGTCGATGCGATGATCCAGGGCGCGGATCCGAAAGTGTCTGACGAGCAGAGCGACCAGGTTGAACGCTCCGCGTGTCCGACCTGCGGCTCCTGTTCCGGGATGTTCACCGCCAACTCCATGAACTGTCTGACCGAAGCGCTGGGCCTGTCGCAGCCGGGTAACGGCTCGCTGCTGGCGACACACGCCGATCGTAAACAGCTGTTCCTCAACGCCGGTAAACGCATCGTTGAGCTCACCAAACGCTACTACGAACAGGATGATGCCAGTGCACTGCCGCGTAACATCGCCAGCAAAGCGGCGTTTGAAAATGCGATGACGCTGGATATCGCCATGGGCGGTTCCACCAATACCGTTCTGCACCTGCTGGCCGCCGCGCAGGAAGCCGAAATCGACTTCACCATGAGTGATATCGACAAGCTGTCCCGTAAAGTGCCGCAGCTGTGTAAAGTTGCGCCAAGCACCCAGAAATACCATATGGAAGATGTTCACCGTGCCGGTGGCGTAATCGGTATCCTGGGCGAGCTGGATCGCGCCGGGCTGCTGAACCGCGACGTGAAAAACGTGCTCGGCCTGACGCTGCCAGAGTCGCTGGACCAATACGACGTGATGCTGACCAGAGACGACGCGGTGAAAACGATGTTCCGCGCCGGTCCCGCCGGGATCCGTACCACGCAGGCGTTCTCGCAGGATTGCCGCTGGGATTCCCTGGATGACGATCGCGCCGAAGGCTGCATCCGTTCGCTGGAGCACGCCTACAGCAAGGACGGCGGTCTGGCCGTGCTGTACGGTAACTTCGCGGAAAACGGCTGCATCGTGAAAACGGCAGGCGTGGACGACAGCATCCTTAAATTCACCGGCCCGGCGAAAGTGTACGAAAGCCAGGATGAAGCGGTGGACGCCATCCTCGGTGGCAAAGTGGTAGAAGGCGACGTGGTTGTTATTCGCTATGAAGGGCCGAAAGGCGGGCCGGGCATGCAGGAAATGCTCTACCCAACCACCTTCCTGAAATCCATGGGTCTCGGCAAAGCCTGTGCGCTGATCACCGACGGTCGTTTCTCCGGCGGTACGTCCGGGCTCTCCATCGGCCACGTTTCACCGGAAGCGGCAAGCGGCGGCAACATCGCCATCATTGAAGACGGTGACCTGATCGAAATCGATATCCCGAATCGCGGCATTCAACTGAAGCTGAGCGACCAGGAAATTGCGGCCCGTCGTGAGGCACAAGAAGCGCGCGGCGATAAAGCCTGGACGCCGAAAGATCGTCAGCGTGAAGTCTCCTTCGCCCTGCGCGCATACGCGAGCCTTGCCACCAGTGCAGATAAAGGCGCGGTGCGCGATAAATCGAAACTTGGGGGCTAATGATGGCCGAGTCACAACCCTTATCCGCCGCCCCCGAGGGGGCGGAATATCTGAGAGCGGTGCTACGTGCACCGGTCTATGAAGCCGTGCAGGTCACGCCGCTTCAGAAAATGGAAAAACTCTCTTCGCGCCTCGATAACGTGATCCTGGTGAAGCGCGAAGACCGCCAGCCGGTGCACAGCTTCAAGCTGCGCGGCGCCTACGCGATGATGGCCGGACTGACCGATGAGCAAAAAGCGCGCGGCGTCATTACCGCCTCGGCGGGCAACCATGCGCAGGGCGTGGCGTTCTCGTCTGCTCGTCTGGGGTTGAAAGCGCTAATCGTGATGCCGGTTGCTACCGCTGACATCAAAGTCGACGCGGTACGCGGTTTCGGCGGGGAAGTGCTGCTCCACGGCGCCAATTTTGACGAAGCTAAAGCCAAAGCCATTGAGCTGGCGCAGCAGCAGGGCTTCACCTGGGTGCCGCCGTTCGATCACCCGATGGTCATTGCCGGACAAGGCACGCTGGCGCTTGAACTGCTGCAGCAGGATGCCCATCTCGACCGCGTCTTCGTTCCGGTGGGCGGCGGCGGGTTAGCGGCGGGTGTGGCCGTGCTGATTAAACAGCTGATGCCGCAGATTAAAGTCATCGCTGTTGAAGCTGAGGACTCTGCCTGCCTGAAAGCGGCGCTGGATGCCGGGCATCCGGTGGATCTGCCGCGCGTTGGTCTGTTTGCCGAGGGCGTGGCGGTAAAACGCATTGGCGATGAAACCTTCCGTCTCTGCCAGGAATACCTCGACGATATCGTCACGGTTGATAGCGATGCTATCTGCGCGGCAATGAAAGATCTGTTTGAGGATGTGCGTGCGGTCGCGGAGCCGTCCGGCGCGCTGGCCCTGGCGGGGATGAAAAAATACATCGCGCAGCACAACATCCGCGGCGAGCGCCTGGCGCATGTGCTTTCCGGCGCCAACGTGAACTTCCACGGCCTGCGCTACGTGTCCGAGCGCTGCGAGCTGGGTGAACAGCGTGAAGCATTGCTGGCGGTGACTATTCCGGAAGAGAAGGGGAGCTTCCTGAAGTTCTGCCAGCTGCTGGGCGGTCGTTCGGTGACGGAGTTCAACTACCGTTTCGCCGATGCCAAAGATGCCTGCATTTTCGTCGGCGTGCGTCTGAGCCGTGGCGTCGAGGAGCGTAAAGAGATCCTTAACCTCCTGCATGACGGTGGTTACAGCGTGGTGGACCTTTCAGACGACGAAATGGCGAAGCTGCACGTGCGCTATATGGTCGGCGGGCGTCCCTCGAAGCCGCTCAGGGAACGCCTGTTCAGCTTCGAATTCCCGGAATCACCGGGCGCGTTGCTCAAATTCCTGCACACGCTGGGCACGCACTGGAACATCTCCCTGTTCCATTACCGTAGCCACGGCACCGACTACGGCCGCGTGCTGGCGGCGTTTGAACTGGGTGAGCACGAGCCGGATTTTGAAACACGGCTGAACGAACTGGGCTATGAGTGTCACGACGAAACCCACAACCCCGCCTTCCGTTTCTTCCTGGCAGGATAAGCGGAGCGCAACCCGACTTCAATGGTTGGGCAATATCTTCCAGAACGCATCAATAAGCGGCTCATGCAGCCGCTTTTTTTGTGCGCACACGCCAAGCTCAAACGGCGTTTTCTCATCGCTGCGATCCAGAATCATCACGCGATTGCGCACCGGTTCCGGGCTATTTTCCAGCACCACTTCCGGCAATAGCGCCACGCCGCAGCCGAGCGCCACCATCGACACCATCGCCTCATGACCGCTGACCGTGGCGTAAATCAACGGGTTACTGATTTTTTGTCGGCGGAACCACAGCTCAATGCGACGGCGCACTGGCCCCTGGTCGGCCATGATAAACGGCACCGTGGACCAGTCCGGTTTTTCTACCGATACCTGGTTTCGCACCGGGCAGGGCAGCGCCGGGGCAATCAGTACCACCGCCAGATTTTCGAGCATTGAAAACGCTACCGCACCCGGGAGCGTTTCGGGTTTCCCTGCAATGGCGAGATCCGCTTCGCCCGTCACCACTTTTTCCATCGCGTCGGCGGCGTCGCCCGTGGTCAGCTTAATTTCAACCGATGGATGTGCCGCGCGGAAGCGATCAAGAATGGGCGGCAGATGGCTGTAGGCGGCGGTGACGGAGCAGAAAATATGCAGCTCGCCGGACAGCGACGGCCCCTGCTGGTCAATGGCGTGCCGTAGCTGCTGATACTGCAGCAACGTCTGCTGGGCAAAAAGGCGCAGTTCTTCACCCGCTTCCGTGAGCGTGACGGTGCGGTTATCGCGCACAAACAGCGGCTGGCCGAGGTCTTCCTCAAGGCGCTGTATCTGGCGCGAGAGCGTGGAGGGGCTGACGTGCATCGCCCGTGCGCTGCGGCCAAAGTGACGGCTTTCCGCCAGATGCAGAAACATTTTCAGATCGCGTAAATCCACCGATTCCACTCCCCCTTTTTATATTGCAAAAATTGCAATATGACGTTGTGAATATATCAATTTCCGCAATAAATTTCCTGTTGTAATGTGGTTCTATTCTCGCTGAAACGCGAACCGAACAATAAGACACACAACATCACGAGGTATCACCCATGGCTAACTACTTTAATACACTGAACTTGCGCCAGCAGCTGGCGCAGCTGGGCAAATGCCGCTTCATGGCGCGCGATGAATTTGCCGATGGCGCGAGCTACCTTCAGGGTAAAAAAGTGGTCATCGTCGGCTGTGGCGCACAGGGTCTGAACCAGGGCCTGAACATGCGTGACTCCGGTCTGGATATCTCTTATGCCCTGCGTAAAGAAGCGATTGCTGAAAAGCGTGCTTCCTGGCGTAAAGCGACCGAAAACGGCTTCAAAGTGGGCACCTACGAAGAGCTGATCCCGCAGGCGGATCTGGTGGTTAACCTGACCCCGGACAAACAGCACTCTGACGTGGTGCGTTCCGTACAGCCGCTGATGAAAGACGGCGCTGCGCTGGGTTACTCCCACGGCTTCAACATCGTTGAAGTGGGCGAGCAGATCCGCAAAGACATCACCGTAGTGATGGTGGCACCGAAGTGCCCGGGTACGGAAGTACGCGAAGAGTACAAACGTGGCTTCGGCGTACCGACCCTGATCGCGGTTCACCCGGAAAACGATCCGAAAGGCGAAGGCATGGCGATTGCCAAAGCATGGGCAGCGGCGACCGGCGGCCACCGTGCGGGTGTGCTGGAATCGTCCTTCGTTGCCGAAGTGAAATCTGACCTGATGGGCGAGCAGACCATTCTGTGCGGTATGCTGCAGGCCGGTTCTCTGCTGTGCTTCGACAAGCTGGTGGAAGAAGGCACCGACCCGGCCTACGCGGAAAAACTGATCCAGTTCGGCTGGGAAACCATCACCGAAGCGCTGAAGCAGGGCGGTATTACGCTGATGATGGACCGTCTGTCCAACCCGGCAAAACTGCGTGCTTACGCTCTGTCTGAACAGCTGAAAACCATCATGGCACCGCTGTTCCAGAAACATATGGACGACATCATCTCCGGCGAATTCTCTTCCGGCATGATGGCGGACTGGGCGAACGACGATAAGAAACTGCTGACCTGGCGTGAAGAGACCGGCAAAACCGCGTTCGAAACGGCACCACAGTTTGAAGGCAAAATTGGCGAGCAGGAGTACTTCGATAAAGGCGTACTGATGATCGCCATGGTGAAGGCGGGTGTTGAGCTGGCGTTCGAAACCATGGTGGATTCAGGCATCATCGAAGAGTCTGCCTACTACGAATCTCTGCACGAACTGCCGCTGATCGCGAACACCATCGCCCGTAAGCGTCTGTACGAAATGAACGTGGTTATCTCTGATACCGCTGAATACGGTAACTACCTGTTCTCTTACGCCTGCGTACCGCTGCTGAAAGAGTTCATGACCACCCTGCAACCGGGCGATCTGGGCAAAGCGATTGCGGAAGGTGCGGTAGACAACGCGCAGCTGCGCGATGTGAATGAAGCGATTCGCAGCCACCAGATCGAGAAAGTGGGTCACAAACTGCGTGGCTACATGACCGATATGAAGCGTATCGCGGTAGCGGGTTAACAACCTCGTCGGGTGGCGCTTCGCTTACCCGACCTACAAACACGTAAAATGTAGGCCGGGTAAGGCGCAGCCGACACCCGGCTTTTTATTTGCGATATAATACTTTAATGACGTGGTAGCCAAACTGCGTGTGCAGCGGACCCGTCGGCTCCAGCACCGGGCAGGAGAAGACCACTTTATCGAACGCCGGCACCATCTGACCCTGACGGAATTCACCTAAATCGCCGCCACGTTTGCCTGACGGACAAATTGAGTGCTTCTTAGCCAGCTTGCCGAAGTCGGCGCCGTTTTTTATCTGCTCCAGAAGATCCAGAGCCAGTTTCTCTTCTTTAACAAGAATATGCAGTGCTGCTGCTGTTTTTGCCATGATCGTGCCTTGAGTGGTATGGATTAGGCTCGCTATACTACCACGCTGTTATTCTCCCCTCCTGACTTTCATTGAGTGATCATTTATGCGTCTAAACCCCGGACAACAACAAGCCGTCGAATTTGTCACCGGACCCTGTCTGGTGCTGGCGGGAGCAGGATCCGGTAAAACGCGCGTCATCACCAATAAGATTGCGCACCTGATCCGTGGCTGTGGTTATCAGGCCCGTCACATTGCGGCGGTCACCTTTACCAACAAAGCGGCACGCGAAATGAAAGAACGTGTCGGCCAGACGCTGGGGCGCAAAGAGGCGCGCGGGCTGATGATCTCCACGTTCCACACGCTGGGGCTGGATATCATCAAACGTGAGTATGCCGCGCTGGGGATGAAATCCAACTTTTCGCTTTTCGATGACACCGACCAGGTGGCATTACTCAAAGAGCTCACTGAAGGGCTGATAGAAGATGACAAGGTGCTGTTGCAGCAGCTGATCTCGACGATCTCTAACTGGAAAAACGATCTGATGACCCCGGCCCAGGCTGCGGCGATCGCCAAAGGGGAACGGGATCGGATCTTCGCCCACTGTTATGGTCTGTACGATGCGCACATGAAAGCGTGTAATGTGCTGGACTTCGACGACCTGATCCTGCTGCCGACGCTGCTTTTACAGCGAAATGAAGAGGTGCGCGAGCGCTGGCAGAATAAAATCCGCTACCTGCTGGTGGATGAATATCAGGACACCAACACCAGCCAGTACGAGCTGGTAAAGCTTCTGGTGGGCCAGCGTGCCCGTTTCACCGTGGTAGGCGACGACGACCAGTCGATCTACTCCTGGCGCGGCGCGCGTCCGCAAAACCTGGTGCTGCTGAGTAAAGACTTCCCCGCGCTGCAGGTGATTAAGCTGGAGCAAAACTACCGCTCCTCCGGACGGATCCTGAAGGCGGCAAACATCCTGATTGCCAATAACCCGCACGTATTTGAAAAGCGCCTGTTCTCCGAGCTGGGCTACGGCACGGAGCTGAAAGTGCTCAGCGCCAACAATGAAGAACATGAAGCGGAGCGCGTGACGGGCGAACTGATTGCCCACCACTTCGTCAACAAAACCGAATATAAAGATTACGCGATCCTTTATCGCGGTAATCACCAGTCGCGCGTCTTTGAAAAGATGCTGATGCAGAACCGCATACCGTACAAAATCTCGGGCGGCACCTCGTTCTTCTCACGGCCTGAAATTAAAGATCTGCTGGCCTATCTGCGTGTGCTCACTAACCCGGATGACGACAGCGCGTTTCTGCGCATCGTGAATACGCCGAAGCGCGAAATCGGTCCGGCGACGCTGCAAAAGCTGGGTGAATGGGCGATGACCCGCAATAAAAGCCTGTTTACGGCCAGCTTCGATATGGGACTAAGCCAGACGCTGACCGGGCGCGGTTACGACTCGTTAACGCGATTCACCCACTGGCTTGGCGAAGTGCAGCGTCTTGCAGAGCGCGAGCCGGTGGCGGCGGTGCGCGATCTGATTCACGGTATTGATTACGAATCCTGGCTGTACGAAACCTCCGCCAGCCCGAAAGCGGCTGAGATGCGCATGAAAAACGTTAACCAGCTGTTCAGCTGGATGACCGAAATGCTGGAAGGCTCGGAAATCGATGAGCCGATGACCCTGACCCAGGTGGTCACTCGCTTTACCCTGCGCGACATGATGGAGCGCGGCGAGAGCGAAGAAGAGGCTGATCAGGTTCAGCTGATGACGCTGCATGCGTCAAAAGGGCTGGAGTTTCCGTATGTGTATCTGGTCGGTATGGAAGAGGGGTTGCTGCCCCATCAGAGCAGTATTGATGAAGACAACGTCGACGAGGAGCGGCGTCTGGCCTATGTGGGGATCACCCGTGCGCAGAAAGAGCTGACGTTCACGCTGTGTAAAGAGCGCCGCCAGTATGGTGAGCTTGTCCGCCCGGAGCCAAGCCGTTTTCTGCTGGAACTGCCGCAGGACGACCTGATTTGGGAACAAGAGCGCAAGGTGATTACCGCTGAAGAGCGGATGCACAAAGGCCAGGCGAACGTGGCAAACATTCGCGCCATGCTGGCAAAAGCCAAAGAGAAGGGATGAGTTTGAAGGGCTTGTAGGCCGGGTAAGCGCAGCGCCACCCGGCATATTCTACTCTCTTATTTTACTTCCAGTGCCCAGTGCACATAGCTTTGCCACTGGCACTCCTGCTCGATCATCTCTGCGCCGAGCGGGTGATGATCAATCCAGTTTTCCGGCAGCGTCAGCGTCAGCTTCTCATCATCGGCCACCAGATTAATCGCAGGCAGCAAATCATCACGACGACGGCTGGCAAACAGAATCGCCAGACGCAGCAGGCGGCACAGATGCTCGGCCACGCGCGGCGGTACAGCGTTTTGCTGATGAAGAGAGGAGAGATCAACGGCGTTGGTCTGGTTCAGCAGCAGCGTTGCCAGCAGCTTTTTCTGTGCGGGCGTGTAGCCCGGTAAGTCAAGGTTACGCACAAGGTAGGCTGCATGAGCCGGGGCCTGCTTAAAGTCGATGCTCAGCCCCACTTCATGCAGAGCACAAGCGCTCAGCAATAAATCGCGGCTCAGAGGGTCAAGATCCCAGACGTTAGCGACCTGATCGGCAAAGCGAGAGGCCAGCTGCGATACGCGGCCAGCCTGATCGATATCAACCAGAAAACGACGCTGCACGTTGCGCAAAGTACGGTTGCGGATGTCCTGATCCACTGAAAGATGCAGCATCCCGTAGACCAGACCTTCGCGCAGCGCGCCGCCGGCAAGGGTCATACACTGGATGTTCAGCTCGGTGAAAATGGCGATCAGAATGGCGAGCCCGCTCGGGAAGACCAGGGCACGTTCCAGCGTCAGGCCTTCAATTTCCAGCTCTTCCAGGCGTCCGCACTGAATGGCGCGCTGTTTAAGCTGCTGAAGCTTGGCAAGCGTAATGCGCTCGTCCATTCCCTGCGCCATCATGATTTCCTGCAGGGCCTGAACGGTACCTGACGCACCGACACACACTTTCCAGCCGTGGTAGCGCAGTTCGTCCATCACCGGACGTAACACTTCGCGCGCGGCATTTTCTGCCTCGTCGAAATTCTCTTTACCCAGATTGCGGTCAGCGAAGTAACGCTCAAGCCAGGTTACGCAGCCCATCGACAGGCTGAACAGCGAGGTCGCCTGCGCGCCGGTACCGGTCACAAGCTCGGTACTGGCACCGCCGATATCCACCACCAGACGGCGATCGTCCCCGCCTGTCGTATGCGCAACTCCCTGATAGATCAGGCGAGCTTCTTCTTCGCCGCTGATTACCTGAACCGGGCACCCCAGGATTTCCTGCGCTTTGGCAATAAAATCCACGGCGTTAACCGCCAGGCGGAGCGTCGCGGTGGCGACCACGGTGATTTGGGCATGCGGGATATCCTGCAGACGCTCTGCAAAGAGCCGCAGACACTGCCAGCCACGTTCCATGGCTTCGGGAGAGAGGACATTATCGCTGCTCAGGCCCGCCGCGAGGCGGACCTTGCGCTTAATGCGCGTCAGCGTTTGTATGCTCCCTGCCACCTCGCGCACAACCAGCATATGAAAACTATTCGAACCGAGATCGATTGCTGCATAAAGCGAGGTGGAGCTGAGCATATTTCTTAACCTGAACGACGACGATTACGCGGCGCGCCTGAACGACGCGGGCCATTGCCGGAGCGTGGGCGTGTAAGACGCTTAGGCGGCGGCAGTTCGCTTAACAGCGCTTCCGGATTGTATTTGCTCTGCGGAATCGAGTGACCGATGTACGTCTCAATGGCTGGAAGATTCAGCGCATACTCTTCACACGCAAGGCTGATTGAGTGGCCGCTCGCACCCGCGCGACCGGTACGACCGATACGGTGTACATAGTCTTCGCAGTCATCCGGCAGATCATAGTTAAAGACGTGCGTAACGGCAGGAATGTGCAAGCCACGCGCTGCCACGTCGGTTGCGACCAGAATATCGAGATCGCCACGGGTAAATTCGTCGAGGATACGCAGGCGTTTTTTCTGTGCAACGTCGCCAGTGAGCAGGCCCACACGGTGACCGTCTGCAGCCAGATGGCCCCAGATGTCTTCACAGCGGTGTTTGGTGTTTGCGAAGATAATGGCGCGGTCCGGCCACTCTTCTTCGATCAGCGTTTGCAGCAGACGCATTTTCTCTTCATTAGAAGGATAGAAGAGCTCTTCTTTAATGCGATGACCTGTTTTCTGCTCAGGCTCGACTTCCACATATTCGGCGTTGTTCATCTGTTCAAACGCCAGTTCACGCACACGGTAAGAGAGGGTGGCAGAGAACAGCATGTTCAGACGCTGATTGGCCGGCGGCATGCGGCGGAACAGCCAGCGGATATCTTTAATGAAGCCCAGATCGTACATACGGTCGGCTTCATCAAGCACCACAACCTGGATTGCGCCGAGGTTGATGTGGTTCTGTTTGGCGTAGTCGATAAGACGGCCAGTGGTACCAATCAGGATATCCACGCCGCTTTCCAGCACTTTCAGCTGCTTATCGTAGCCGTCACCGCCATAGGCCAGGCCAAGCTTCAGACCGGTAGCCTGTGCCAGGGGTTCAGCGTCTGCGTGGATCTGTACCGCCAGTTCTCGCGTCGGGGCCATAATGAGCGCGCGCGGTTGGTTAACTTTGCGGTCTGCAATCGCTGGGTGAGAAAGTAAATAATGAAACGTTGACGTTAAAAACGCCATCGTTTTGCCGGTACCGGTTTGCGCCTGCCCTGCAACATCGCGACCGGCCAGCGTCAGCGGCAGTGCGAGAGCCTGAATGGGCGTGCAGTTATGAAACCCTTTAGTTTCAAGGGCTTCAATCACTTTTGGGTGCAGGGCGAAGTCGGAAAACTTCTGTTCTGTTAAATGTGTTTTGCTCATAGTGTGGTAGAATATCAGCTTACTATTGCTTTACGAAAGCGTATCCGGTGAAATAAAGTCAACCTTTAGTTGGTTAATGCGACATCAACACGTCGTTGGTGTAGACAAAACCAACGTACCAGGCTTATTCCTGTGGAGTTATATATGAGCGATAAAATTATTCACCTGACTGACGATAGTTTTGACACGGACGTACTTAAGGCTGACGGGCTGATCCTCGTCGATTTCTGGGCTGAATGGTGTGGTCCTTGCAAAATGATCGCTCCGATTCTGGATGAAATCGCTGACGAATATCAGGGCAAACTGACCGTTGCCAAACTGAACATCGACCAGAACCCGGGCACCGCACCAAAATACGGTATCCGTGGCATCCCGACCCTGCTGCTGTTCAAAAACGGCGAAGTGGCGGCGACCAAAGTGGGCGCGCTGTCCAAAGGTCAACTGAAAGAGTTCCTGGACGCTAACCTGGCGTAAGGTTTCTCCGCTGTGCGTCCAGAGCACCCGGCTAAATGATGTGGAACTCTGGACGCCCGGCTTAAGTCGTGCTAAGTTAGCTATGACTTCGTTTTAAACATATCTGTTGTTTGAATCTTGTTTTACCCGATACTTCCCCTTGTTGACATCAACAGTGCGTGAAGTGGCTAAATTCCGGGCTTGTCACTCAATCCGTCTTGTCGTTTCAGTTCTGCGTTCTTTCCCTGTGACCAGACAGCGAACAGACATGAGATGATGGCCGCTAAACAGGCATGGATGACCCTGCCATACCATTCACAACATTAAGTTCGAGAATCACCCCGAGTTTAAGAACCCACACCATTATGAATCTTACCGAATTAAAGAATACGCCGGTTTCTGAGCTGATCACTCTCGGCGAAAATATGGGGCTGGAAAACCAGGCTCGTATGCGCAAGCAGGACATCATTTTCGCCATCCTGAAGCAGCATGCTAAGAGTGGCGAAGATATCTTTGGCGACGGTGTGTTGGAGATATTGCAAGACGGATTTGGTTTCCTCCGCTCTGCAGACAGCTCCTACCTCGCCGGCCCTGACGACATCTACGTATCCCCCAGCCAAATCCGCCGTTTCAACCTCCGCACTGGTGACACCATTTCAGGTAAGATTCGTCCTCCTAAAGAGGGTGAACGCTACTTTGCGCTGTTGAAAGTCAATGAAGTTAACTTTGACAAGCCAGAAAACTCACGTAACAAGATCCTCTTTGAGAACTTAACGCCTCTGCACGCGAACTCTCGCCTGCGCATGGAGCGTGGTAATGGTTCAACGGAAGACTTAACCGCGCGTGTTCTGGATCTGGCATCGCCAATTGGTCGCGGCCAACGTGGTCTGATCGTGGCACCGCCAAAAGCGGGTAAAACGATGCTGCTGCAGAATATCGCGCAGAGCATCGCCTATAACCACCCGGACTGCGTACTAATGGTACTGCTGATTGACGAACGTCCGGAAGAAGTGACCGAGATGCAGCGTCTGGTTAAAGGTGAAGTGGTTGCTTCTACCTTTGACGAACCCGCCTCTCGTCACGTTCAGGTCGCGGAAATGGTTATCGAGAAGGCGAAACGCCTGGTTGAGCACAAGAAAGACGTGATCATCCTGCTCGACTCCATTACCCGTCTGGCACGTGCTTACAACACCGTGGTTCCGGCTTCCGGTAAAGTACTGACCGGTGGTGTGGACGCCAACGCCCTGCACCGTCCGAAACGCTTCTTCGGTGCGGCACGTAACGTCGAAGAGGGCGGCAGCCTGACCATCATCGCAACGGCGCTGATCGATACCGGCTCCAAAATGGACGAAGTGATTTACGAAGAATTTAAAGGTACAGGTAACATGGAACTGCACCTTTCTCGTAAGATCGCTGAAAAACGCGTCTTCCCGGCAATCGACTACAACCGTTCCGGTACCCGTAAAGAAGAGCTGCTCACTACTCAGGAAGAGCTGCAGAAAATGTGGATCCTGCGCAAAATCATCCATCCAATGGGTGAAATCGACGCAATGGAATTCCTCATTAACAAACTGGCGATGACCAAAACGAACGACGATTTCTTCGATATGATGAAACGCTCGTAACGTAAATAAAGCCTGTAAACGCCACGTTTTTACGTGGCGTTTTTCTTTTATGGATTATACGCTAGTACCATCTACTCCCAATTTTGACCGGTCAGTGCGACAATAAGAACGTTTGCATAGCCAAAGAAATAATTGATTGAAAAATATACAAAGGGAGTTGTAAGAAGCCAGCTTTATTACTTCTGAGGGAGTGGCTTCATGGTTATACTTCCGGGACTAACATTTGTTGAGAGCAATCCATTGTGAATCTACTCACTGCCGTTACTGAGCTGATCAGTATTTTTTTATTCACAACCTGTTTTTTGTTCATCGCGCGCAAGGTGGCAAAACGAATAGGGTTGGTGGATAAGCCCAATTTTCGTAAACGTCATCAGGGACTTATTCCGCTGGTTGGGGGTATCTCTGTTTACGCAGGGATTTGCTTCACGTTTGGCATTGCCGATTATTATATTCCACACGCAGCGCTCTACCTTGCCTGTGCTGGTGTCTTAGTTTTAGTCGGTGCGTTAGACGACCGATTCGATATCGCCGTCAAAATTCGAGCTACCGTTCAGGCGGCTATCGGCGTGATTATGATGGTGGTGGGTGGACTGTATTTACGAAGCCTCGGCTATGTGTTTGGTCCCTGGGAGTTGGTACTTGGGCCATTTGGTTTCTTCCTGACGCTCTTTGCCGTCTGGGCAGCAATCAATGCTTTCAACATGGTGGATGGTATCGACGGTTTGCTGGGTGGCTTGTCGTCAGTATCATTTGCCGCTATCGGTATCATTCTGTGGTTTGATGGCCAGTACAGCCTGTCGATGTGGTGTTTTGCCATGATCGCCGCCATCCTGCCTTATATCCTCTTAAACCTCGGTGCGCTGGGGCGTCGTTACAAAGTCTTTATGGGTGACGCGGGCAGTACGCTGATCGGTTTTACCGTTATCTGGATCCTGCTTGAAACCACGCAGGGGAAAACTCATCCTATAAGCCCGGTAACTGCGCTGTGGATTATTGCTATCCCATTAATGGATATGGTGGCGATTATGTATCGCCGTCTGCGTAAAGGGATGAGTCCGTTCTCACCAGACCGACAGCATATTCATCACCTTATTATGCGTGCCGGTTTTACGTCTCGTCAGGCATTCGTTTTAATCACTCTGGCGGCCGCTATTCTCGCTGCCATCGGGGTGGCAGCGGAATACGCTCATTTCATTCCTGAATGGGTAATGTTGGTATTATTCTTGCTAGCATTCTTCCTGTACGGCTACTGCATTAAGCGCGCATGGAAAGTCGCGCGATTCATTAAACGTCTTAAGCGCAGGATGCGTCGTAACAGTGGCAAAAACACAACATTAACTAAGTAAAACCGGGACTATGATGACTCAACCGTTGGCGGGAGCGAAATCAGTGGTAACTGAGAATGAACTGGATATTCGGGGTTTGTTTCGCGTGTTATGGGCAGGCAAACTTTGGATTGCGGGGATCGCGCTGGGGTTTGCACTGTTGGCGCTGGCCTACACATTCTTTGCAAAACAGGAGTGGAGCGCCACGGCAATCACAGACAGACCAACGGTTAACATGCTTGGGGGGTACTATTCCCAGCAGCAATTCCTGCGAAACCTGGATATTAAAGCCAGTCTCGCGACGCCGGACCAGGCTTCCGTTATGGATGAAGCCTATAAAGAGTTCGTGATGCAACTGGCTTCATGGGATACACGCCGTGATTTCTGGTCTCAGACGGATTACTACAAGCAGCGTCGGGTTGATAACACCAAAGCCGATGCCGCGCTGCTGGACGATCTGATTAACAATATTCAATTTATGCCGGGTGATGCGCTGCGTAACGTCAACGACAGCGTCAAGCTGATTGCAGAAACCGCGCCGGACGCCAACAATCTGTTGCGTCAGTACGTCGCGTTTGCCAGCCAGCGTGCCGCAAGCCATCTTAATGAAGAGCTGAAAGGCGCATGGGCGGCCCGCACAATCCAGATGAAGGCGCAGGTTAAACGCCAGGAGGAAGTGGCAAATGCCATTTTCGCCCGCCGCATACATAACATTGAACAGGCGTTGAAAATTGCGGAGCAGCACAATATTTCCCGCTCTGAGACGGATGTCCCGGCAGATGAACTGCCTGACTCTGAAATGTTCCTGCTTGGTCGCCCAATGCTGCAGTCGCGTCTGGAAAATCTGCAGGCCGTTGGCCCTGATTTTGACCTCGACTACGATCAAAATCGCGCGATGCTGAACACGCTTAATGTCGGTCCCACGATGGACCCACGTTTTCAGACCTATCGTTATTTAAGAACGCCTGAAGAACCTGTAAAACGCGATAGTCCGCGTCGTGCATTCCTGATGATCATGTGGGGGATTGTGGGCGCACTGACGGGCGCTGGCGTGGCGTTAATGCGTCGTCGCACAAACTAAGAACGCCGTCTACGATGAAGGCTATGGCCTTCATCGCCTAATCGAAGAGAATCGATGTGAAAGTACTTACCGTATTTGGCACCAGGCCGGAGGCCATTAAGATGGCACCTCTGGTTCATGCGCTGGCCAGCGATCCTGATATTGAAGCGAAAGTCTGCGTCACGGCCCAGCACCGTGAGATGCTCGACCAGGTCTTAACGCTCTTTTCCATTGTCCCGGATTACGACCTCAATATTATGAAACCGGGACAAGGATTGACGGAAATTACCTGCCGTATTCTGCAAGAGCTTAAACCGATCCTGGAGTCATTCCAGCCCGACGTTGTTCTGGTACATGGCGATACCACGACGACGATGGCAACAAGCCTGGCCGCTTTTTACCAGCGTATTCCCGTCGGCCATGTTGAGGCGGGCCTGCGTACCGGCAACCTTTATTCGCCGTGGCCAGAAGAGGCCAACCGTACGCTTACCGGCCATCTGGCAATGTACCATTTTGCCCCTACCGAGAACTCGCGTCAGAACCTGCTGCGCGAAAATATCGCCGACAACAAAATTTTTGTGACCGGCAATACGGTCATCGATGCGTTGATTTGGGTACGCGATCGCGTCCTGGCAAACAGCGATCTGCAGAAAGCGCTCGCAGCCCGCTATCCATTCCTGAATAACGGCAAAAAAACCATTCTGGTCACAGGCCATCGTCGCGAAAGCTTTGGCCGGGGTTTTGAGCAAATCTGTCACGCGCTGGCTGAAATTGCGGCGCAGAACGTCGATGTACAGATTGTCTATCCGGTCCACCTCAATCCTAACGTCAGCGAGCCGGTCAACCGCATCCTTGGCCATGTTGAAAACGTCCTGCTGATTGAACCGCAGGACTACCTGCCGTTTGTCTGGCTGATGAACCATGCCTGGCTGATCCTCACCGATTCCGGCGGCATTCAGGAGGAAGCACCGTCCCTCGGCAAGCCGGTGCTGGTGATGCGTGAAACGACTGAACGCCCGGAAGCGGTTAAAGCGGGTACCGTGCGTCTGGTCGGTACTGACGCGCAGCTCATCGTCGAAGAGGTGACGCGGCTTCTGCATGATGATGACGCATATCAGACAATGAGCCGGGCCCATAATCCGTACGGAGATGGCCAGGCTTGTGGTCGTATTTTGCATGCACTTAAACACAATCGGGTATCGCTATGAGTTTTACTACCATCTCTGTCATTGGTCTTGGCTACATTGGCCTGCCCACCGCGGCGGCGTTTGCCTCTCGTCAGAAACAGGTTGTCGGTGTGGATATCAATGCCCGGGCGGTGGAAACCATTAACCGCGGCGAAATTCATATTGTTGAGCCCGATCTGGACCGCGTGGTGAAAGAGGCCGTTGACGGCGGCTTCCTGCGTGCCAGCACGACGCCAGTGGAAGCGGATGCGTACCTGATCGCCGTCCCGACGCCTTTTAAAGGCGAGCACGAGCCCGATATGGTCTACGTCGAGGCGGCAGCGAAATCCATTGCCCCTGTGCTGACGAAAGGGGCGCTGGTGATCCTGGAATCGACCTCGCCAGTGGGCGCCACCGAGCAGATGGCGCAGTGGCTGGCCGACGCGCGTCCCGATTTAAGCTTCCCGCAACAGGCGGGAGAGCAGGCGGATATCAACATCGCCTACTGTCCGGAGCGAGTGCTGCCGGGCCAGGTCATGGTTGAGCTGATTAAAAACGATCGTGTTATTGGCGGTATGACCCCCGTCTGCTCGGAACGTGCCAGCGCCCTGTACAAAATTTTCCTCGAAGGCGAATGCGTAGTGACCAACTCCCGCACCGCTGAAATGTGCAAGCTGACGGAAAACAGCTTCCGTGACGTGAATATCGCCTTTGCGAATGAGCTGTCGCTGATCTGTGCCGATCAGGGGATTAACGTCTGGGAATTGATTCGCCTGGCGAATCGCCATCCGCGCGTGAACATTCTTCAGCCGGGCCCGGGGGTGGGTGGACATTGTATCGCCGTCGATCCGTGGTTTATCGTGGCGCAGAATCCGGCGCAGGCGCGTCTGATCCGTACCGCGCGCGAAGTGAACGACAGCAAACCTCACTGGGTGCTCAACCAGGTCAAAGCCACGGTCGCCGATTGTCTGGCAGAGAGCGGCAAGCGTGCCAGCGAGCTGAAAATTGCCTGCTTTGGCCTGGCGTTTAAACCCAATATTGACGATTTGCGCGAAAGCCCGGCAATGGAAATTGCCGAGATGATCGCCGGATGGCACAAGGGCGACACGGTGGTGGTTGAGCCGAATATCCATGAACTGCCGGCTAAACTGGCGGGGCACTGCACGTTGACGACCCTTGATGACGCGCTGGCAACGGCGGATGTGCTGGTGCTGCTGGTGGATCATAAAGAATTTAAAGCGACGTCTGGTGATACCGTGTATCAACAGTATGTCGTTGATACCAAAGGCGTCTGGCGTTGAGTGAACTCCACGGCGTGCTTGAATCCCTTGAATGGGAAAGCACTTTTTTTGCTCGCCCCTCGGCGATAGTGCGCTTGCGTGAGGATGCGCCTGCTCTGCAGGAAGCTGACTTCAGCGCCTGGCAGCGCGTGCAGGCTAAGATCCCGGCGGACCGCGCCGATTGGCTTGATGCGCTCCAGCAACACGGTTTTCAGCTGGTTGAAGGTGAGGCAGACCTGACTATTGCCCTTACCCGACACGATGCGTGCGGGGCGGAACTTGCAACGGAACAGGATATCCCTGTATTACGCCAGATGGCGGCTAAGGCATTTGCTCAGAGCCGCTTTCGTGCGCCCTGGTATGCACCTGATGACAGCGGACGCTTCTATGCCCAGTGGATTGAGAATGCGGTCAAAGGCACCTTTGACCACGTCTGTCTGGTATGTCGTGCCGCGGACGGTCAGATACAGGGATTCGTTTCGCTGCGTAAGCTCAACGAGCGCGAGGCGCGTATTGGCTTATTAGCCGGACGCGGTATGGGGGCAAAACTCATGCAGGCGGCGCTGCACTGGGCGCAGCAGCAGCAGAGTGTGACGCTGCGGGTGGCTACCCAAATGGGCAACACTGCCGCGCTTAAACGTTATATTGCGAGTGGTGCCAACATCGACGCCACCGCCTACTGGTTATACAGGTGACAAGATGATTCCATTTAACGCCCCCCCCGTCGTCGGTACGGAACTCGACTATATGCAGTCTGCCATGGGCAGCGGCAAACTTTGCGGTGATGGCGGTTTCACCCGTCGCTGTCAGCAGTGGATGGAGCAGCGTTTTCGCAGCGCTAAAGTGCTGCTGACCCCGTCCTGTACGGCATCGCTGGAGATGGCGGCACTGCTGCTGGATATCCAGCCCGGCGATGAAGTGATCATGCCGAGCTATACCTTTGTCTCCACGGCAAATGCGTTTGTCCTGCGCGGAGCAAAAATCGTCTTTGTGGATATCCGCCCGGATACCATGAACATTGATGAGACGCTGATTGAAGCTGCGATCACCGACAAAACGCGGGCGATCGTGCCGGTTCACTACGCGGGCGTAGCCTGTGAAATGGACACCATCATGGCGATCGCCAAAAAACACAACCTGTTTGTGGTGGAAGATGCCGCTCAGGGTGTGATGTCCACCTACAAGGGACGCGCGCTGGGCACTATCGGCCATATTGGCTGCTTTAGCTTCCACGAAACGAAAAACTACACGGCGGGTGGAGAAGGTGGCGCGACGCTGATCAACGACCCGGCGCTCGTGGAGCGTGCGGAAGTGATCCGTGAAAAAGGCACCAACCGCAGCCAGTTCTTCCGCGGTCAGGTGGATAAATACACCTGGCGCGATATCGGCTCAAGCTATCTGATGGCGGATCTGCAGGCGGCATATCTGTGGGCACAGCTGGAAGCGGCGGAGCGGATTAACCTTCAGCGCCTGTCCCTGTGGCAAACCTATTACGATGCACTTGAACCGCTGGCAAAAGCCGGGCGTATCGAGCTGCCAACGATTCCGGCTGATTGCGTTCACAATGCCCACATGTTCTACATCAAGCTTCGCGATAACGACGATCGCAGCCAGCTCATTGCCTGGCTGAAAGAAGCCGAAATTATGGCGGTCTTCCACTACATTCCGCTGCACTCGAGCCCGGCAGGCGAGGCGTTCGGGGTGTTCAACGGTGAAGACCGTTACACTACAAAAGAAAGTGAGCGTTTGCTTCGCTTGCCACTGTTCTACAACCTCGCGCCCGTTAACCAGCGTACGGTGATTAATACTCTTCTGAGTTATTTCGGCTGATATGTCGCTGGCAAAAGCATCGGTGTGGACCGCCGCGTCCACGCTTGTAAAGATTGGCGCCGGACTGCTGGTCGTCAAGCTGCTGGCCGTCTCATTCGGTCCTTCAGGCGTCGGGCTGGCGGGGAACTTCCGCCAACTGGTGACCGTCCTTGGCGTGCTGGCCGGGGCCGGTATCTTCAACGGTGTGACCAAATACGTTGCTCAGTATCATGATGATGCGGCTCAGCTTCGCAGGGTGGTGGGCACCTCCTCGGCGATGGTCACGGGTTTTTCGACCCTGATGGCGATTGTCTTTATGCTGGCGGCGGCCCCCATCAGTCAGGGATTATTTGGGCATACCCAGTATGAGGGGCTGGTGCGTCTGGTCGCATTGGTTCAGATGGGTATTGCCTGGGCAAACCTGCTGCTGGCATTGATGAAAGGCTTTCGTGATGCTGCCGGGAACGCGCTTGCGTTAATCCTGGGGAGCGTCATCGGCGTGATTGCCTATTACTTCTGCTACCGCCTGGGTGGCTATGAAGGGGCACTGCTCGGGCTGGCGCTGGTTCCGGCACTGGTTGTCGTTCCTGCCGCGTTTATGCTGATTCGTCGGGGCGTTATCCCTCTGAGCTACCTCAAACCGCAATGGGACAAAGTGCTTGCCAGCCAGTTGGGTAAATTTACCCTGATGGCGCTCATCACTTCCGTCACGCTGCCGGTGGCTTACGTGATGATGCGAAACCTGCTGGCGGCGCATTATAGCTGGGATGAGGTAGGGATCTGGCAGGGCGTAAGCAGTATTTCCGACGCCTACCTACAGTTTATTACGGCTTCCTTTAGCGTTTATTTGCTGCCAACCTTATCGCGTCTGACGTCCAGGCAGGATATTACCCGTGAGATTTTCCGCTCGCTGCGCTTTGTGCTTCCCGCCGTGGCGGCGGCCAGTTTTACCGTCTGGCTATTGCGCGATGTCGCCATCTGGCTGCTTTTCTCAGCGAAGTTTACCGCCATGCGCGATCTGTTTGCCTGGCAACTGGTGGGTGATGTGCTGAAAGTGGGGGCTTACGTTTTCGGCTACCTGGTGATTGCGAAAGCCTCGCTGCGGCTGTATATCCTGGCGGAGATAAGCCAGTTTGGGTTACTGACGGCATTTTCACACTGGCTAATACCTTCGCATGGTGCGCTGGGGGCGGCTCAGGCCTATATGGCAACCTATATCGTTTATTTCGCTGCCTGTTGCGGCGTATTTTTATTGTGGCGTAAACGCGCATGACTGCACTGATTCACATCCTGGGATCGGATATCCCACACCATAACCAGACCGTTTTGCGGTTCTTTAACGATGAACTGGCACCGGGTAACTCTGATGCACGTGAGTTTATGGTTGCAGGTCAGGATAAGGGCCTGAGCGAGGCATTTCCGGTGCTGACTCTTCGCTTCTGGCCGGACAAGGCCGCGCTGGCGAAGGCGGTCATTGCCAAAGCCAAAGCGAATCGCCAGCAACGTTTCTTTTTCCACGGGCAGTTCAATACCGGCCTGTGGCTGGCCCTGCTCAGCGGGGGAATCAAACCTTCCCAGTGCAGCTGGCATATCTGGGGGGCGGATCTCTACGAAGTCTCACGCGGCTGGAAATTCCGCCTTTTCTATCCCCTTCGCCGGATGGCACAGGGCAGGGTGGGCTGCGTTTTTGCCACCCGTGGCGATCTCAACTATTTTGCGAAACAGCATCCGAACGTGCGCGGTGAGCTAATCTATTTCCCAACCCGCATGGATCCGGCGCTAAATACCCTGGCGAATGACACGGTTCGTGAAGGCAAGCTGACGATTCTGGTGGGAAATTCAGGCGACCGCAGTAACGAGCATGTTGCCGCGCTGCGGGCGGTACACCAGCAGTTTGGCGACACGGTGAACGCGGTCGTGCCGATGGGTTATCCGGCCAATAACGACGCCTACATCAACGAGGTTCGCCAGCAGGGTCTTACGCTTTTTAGCCCTGAGAATCTTCAAATCCTCAGTGAAAAGCTGGCGTTTGATGAATACCTTACGCTGCTAAGAAAATGCGATCTCGGCTATTTTATCTTTGCGCGTCAGCAGGGGATTGGTACGTTGTGTCTGCTGATCCAGGCGGGGGTGCCGTGCGTGCTCAACCGTGACAACCCATTCTGGCAGGATATGGTTGAACAGCATATTCCGGTGCTGTTTACCTCCGATACGCTGAATGTCGAGGTGGTACGGGAAGCACAACGCCAGCTCACGCTGGTGGATAAAAACAGTATCGACTTTTTCAGCCCGAACTATCTCACGCCGTGGCACCGTGCGCTGCGTATCGCGTCAGGAGAGAAAGCATGAGTCAGTTGCAATTCAGCGGCTTACTGGTTGTCTGGCTTCTGAGCACGCTGTTTATCGCCACCCTCACCTGGTTTGAATTCCGCCGGGTGCGCTTCAACTTTAACGTATTCTTCTCGTTACTGTTTCTGCTGACCTTCTTTTTCGGCTTCCCGCTGACCAGCATTCTGGTCTTCCGGTTTGACGTGAGCGTCGCGCCGCCGGAAATCTTGCTCCAGGCGCTTCTGGCGGCGACCTGTTTCTATGCGGTTTACTACGTCACCTACAAAACGCGGCTGCGTTCAGCCAGGGCCACTGCATCACGCCGGGCGCTCTTTACTATGAATCGTGTGGAGACCCACCTGACATGGGTGATATTAATGGCTATCGCCCTGGTCAGTGTCGGGATCTTCTTTATGCATAACGGCTTCCTGCTGTTTAAGCTCAACTCCTACAGCCAGATTTTTTCGGCTGAAGTTTCGGGCGTGGCGTTAAAGCGATTCTTCTACTTCTTCATCCCGGCGATGCTGGTGATTTTCTTCCTGCGACAGGACAGTAAAGCGTGGCTGTTCTTCCTGGTCAGTACCGTCGCGTTCGGTATCCTGACCTACATGATTGTGGGCGGTACGCGCGCCAATATTATCATTGCTTTCGCTATCTTCTTGTTTATCGGCATCATCCGCGGCTGGATCTCGCTGTGGATGCTGGTGGCGGCAGGGGTGTTTGGCATTGTGGGGATGTTCTGGCTGGCGCTGAAGCGCTACGGGATGAACGTGGCGGGCGATGAGGCGTTTTACACGTTCCTCTACCTGACGCGCGATACCTTCTCGCCGTGGGAAAACCTGGCCTTGCTGCTGCAAAACTACGACAAGATTGATTTCCAGGGGCTTGCGCCGATTGTTCGCGACTTCTATGTCTTTATCCCGAGCTGGCTATGGCCGGACCGCCCTGGCGTGGTGCTCAATACCGCGAACTATTTTACCTGGGAAGTGTTGAACAATCATTCGGGTCTGGCGATCTCGCCAACGCTGATCGGCTCCCTGGTGGTGATGGGCGGCGGCTGGTTTATCCTGCCTGGTGCGGTTGTCGTAGGGCTGATTATTAAATGGTTCGACTGGCTTTACCTGCGCGGTATTGAAGAGACGAACCGCTACAAAGCGGCCATTTTGCACAGTTTCTGCTTTGGTGCCATTTTCAATATGATCGTACTGGCGCGCGAAGGCCTGGATTCATTCGTTTCGCGCGTGGTGTTCTTCATGGTCGTTTTCGGCATCAGCCTGTTACTGGCCAAATTGCTGTACTGGCTGTTTGACAGTGCAGGGCTTGTGCACAAGCGCGGGCAACAGGGCAGCACAACGCTGTCGCAAGTTTAAGAAAGGATAGTCATGACGGATAAAACTTCTGCACCGCGTTATGCGCTTCGTGGTTTGCAGCTTATTGGCTGGCGCGATATGCAGCACGCGCTGGATTTTCTTTTTGCCGATGGTCAGATGAAATCCGGTACGCTGGTTGCCATCAATGCAGAAAAGATGCTGGCGGTGGAAGATAACGCCGAAGTCAAAAGCCTGATTGAAGCGGCTGAATTTAAATACGCGGACGGGATTAGCGTGGTCCGATCTATCCGTAAAAAGTTTCCTGGCGCTAATGTTTCCCGCGTGGCGGGGGCCGATCTCTGGGAGCATCTTATGGCCCGCGCGGGCGCGGAGGGGACGCCAGTCTTCCTGATTGGCGGTAAGCCCGAAGTGCTGGCACAGACCGAAGAGAAGCTGCGTCGTCAGTGGAATGTTAATATTGTCGGCAGTCAGGATGGTTACTTTAAGCCTGAAGATCGGCAGGCCTTGTTTGCACGCGTTCGCGACAGCGGGGCAAAAATTGTCACCGTGGCGATGGGTTCCCCGCGCCAGGAAATCCTGATGCGCGACTGTCGGCTGGTCAGCCCGGATGCCCTGTATATGGGCGTAGGAGGCACCTACGACGTCTTTACCGGCCACGTTAAGCGTGCACCGACGGTCTGGCAAAATATGGGGCTGGAATGGCTCTACCGCCTGCTTTCACAACCCACACGCATTAAACGACAGATTCGTCTGCTTCGCTACCTCGCCTGGCACTACACCGGGAAAATGTAATCAAAATGTAGCGCGATATGCTGCTCGCGCTGCAACTCCCCTGCAAAACTGCTGATAATTTGTGCAATGCATTCATTTTTTTTATGCATCGTTTGCCATTTGGTCGATTTTAAGAAACCATTCGCTCCGTATTTTAGTCCCCCTAAAAAACAATACCCGGTATTAAGCCGGGAAACAGCAAACACAATCGAGGATCTATGGCAGAGAAACAACCGGAGCTACAGCGTGGGCTGGAAGCTCGTCATATCGAACTGATCGCGCTGGGCGGCACTATCGGCGTGGGCCTGTTTATGGGCTCCGCAAGCACCCTTAAATGGGCAGGCCCTTCCGTATTACTGGCGTATATCATCGCCGGGCTGTTTGTTTTCTTCATCATGCGCTCAATGGGCGAAATGCTCTTTCTGGAACCCGTAACCGGATCTTTTGCCGTTTACGCGCACCGTTATATGAGCCCGTTCTTCGGCTACCTGACAGCCTGGTCCTACTGGTTTATGTGGATGGCGGTGGGCATCTCTGAAATCACCGCGATAGGGGTCTACGTCCAGTTCTGGTTCCCGGACATGGTTCAGTGGATACCGGCGCTGATTGCCGTGGGGCTGGTGGCGCTGGCAAACCTGGCCGCGGTGCGCCTGTACGGTGAAATAGAGTTCTGGTTTGCGATGATCAAAGTGACCACCATCATCGTGATGATAGTGATTGGTCTGGGCGTGATTTTCTTTGGCTTTGGCAACGGTGGGCACGCCATCGGCTTTGGCAACCTGACTGAACACGGCGGCTTCTTCGCTGGCGGCTGGAAGGGCTTCCTGACAGCGCTGTGTATCGTGGTGGCTTCATATCAGGGTGTGGAGCTGATCGGTATTACTGCCGGTGAAGCGAAAAACCCGCAGGTCACGCTGCGCAGCGCGGTGGGCAAAGTGCTGTGGCGCATCCTGATTTTCTATGTGGGCGCGATCTTCGTTATCGTGACCATCTTCCCGTGGAATGAAATTGGCACGACCGGAAGCCCGTTCGTTTTAACCTTTGCGAAGATTGGTATTACCGCAGCAGCAGGCATCATCAACTTTGTGGTTTTGACGGCGGCACTCTCTGGCTGTAACAGCGGGATGTACAGCTGTGGCCGTATGCTCTACGCGCTCTCGAAAAATAACCAGCTACCTGCGGCGATGAGTAAAGTATCACGGGCGGGTGTGCCGGTTGCGGGGGTCGCGGTATCCATTGTGATTCTGCTGATTGGCTCATGCCTGAATTACATCATTCCTAATCCGCAGCGTGTGTTTGTTTACGTCTACAGTGCCAGCGTGCTGCCGGGTATGGTGCCGTGGTTTGTCATTCTCATCAGCCAGCTGCGTTTCCGTCATGCACATAGAAAAGCGATCGCCAGCCATCCGTTCCGCTCGATCCTGTTCCCGTATGCGAACTATTTAACGATGGCGTTCCTGATTTGCGTATTAATTGGAATGTACTTTAATGAAGATACCCGCATGTCGCTGTTTGTCGGGCTAATCTTCCTGGCGGCAGTGACGGCCGCGTATAAGCTTTTTGGCCTGGGTCGCCGCGCCACCACGCACAAAGTGGAGGAATAAGCGGCAAAATGTGCAAACCATAACCAAACGCGCATTTTTTTCAAAAAAGCACTAGACAGCGGGGACGGAGGTACGTAATATCCAGCCCCGCAACGGCGCTAAGCGCCCGTAGCTCAGCTGGATAGAGCGCTGCCCTCCGGAGGCAGAGGTCTCAGGTTCGAATCCTGTCGGGCGCGCCATTTTAGTCCCGGCGCTAGAGCTGCGGTGGTCTGAGAAGTAGTCAGTACCGCGTGAAAGAATACAGTGGTGGCTATAGCTCAGTTGGTAGAGCCCTGGATTGTGATTCCAGTTGTCGTGGGTTCGAATCCCATTAGCCACCCCATTATTGAAAGAGTTGTGAATTGCGAAGGTGGCGGAATTGGTAGACGCGCTAGCTTCAGGTGTTAGTGTCCTTAGGATGTGGGGGTTCGAGTCCCCCCCCTCGCACCACGACTTTTTAAATGAATTGAACTAAAAATTCAAAAAGCAGTACATCGGCGAGTAGCGCAGCTTGGTAGCGCAACTGGTTTGGGACCAGTGGGTCGGAGGTTCGAATCCTCTCTCGCCGACCAATTTTGAACCCCGCTTCGGCGGGGTTTTTTGTTTTCTGTGATGTTTCTTTCCTGTAGTGATTCCCCGACAGCGCCCTTTTTCAGTGTCGCGATTCAGCGACATGTAATCCGTTGAAAGTAATAAAAATATTTATTTAGGGGCTTTACTGTCTCTTTCTGACGACATATTTCTGCATTTAGCGATACGTTATGAAGCTTCAGACAGTGCTTAACAGCATAATTTCCTTTTATCTTAAAATGTTGCGTCATGTAAACGTTTTGCGTGTAACTCTGGCACGTTACGTGCAATAATATACGTGTAGATGCTCATTCCATCTCTTATGTTCGCCTTAGTGCCTCATAAACTCAGGAATGACGCAGAGCCATTTACGGTGCTTATCGTCCACTGACAGATGTCGCTTCGGCCTCATCAGACACCATGGACATAACGTTGAGTGAAGCACCAAATATGTTGTCTTACAGACCTGTTTTAACGCCTGCTTTTATAGCAGGCGTTTTTTTATGCCCATAAAAAAAGGAGGCCGTCTGGCCTCCCTGTGAATTACTGCTGCGTGCCGTTGTTCTGCAACGTCAACAGCAACCCATCTCGCCGCATGGCAGCAGCCTCTTCTGGCTTATGCTGTTTGTCGAGCGTATCGGCAAGCCACGCGTAGTCATAGGCGTCCGGACGCTGTTTCAGTGCCGCACGGAAGGCGAGGCTCGCCTCCTGCCATTCGCCGTGCTTCATCAGCGACTGGCCCAGCGTGCTCCACAGCAGCGGGCGGTCGCCGACGGTTTTGATCTGCTGACGCAGCACTTTCTCGACTTGCTCTGGGTTATTGGTTTTCAGGCGCGGGATCACCATGACCAGACGATCGTCGTACTGGCGCTTGAGACCGTCGAGGAGGATCTCCTGGGCGGTGTCATGATCGTCACATTCAATAAGATGTTCCGCCATCGCCACCTGCAGAGGAACCTGTTGACGCGTTTTCCGGCTCTGATTTTTCCACCAGGTCTTCAGGCCGTCGCTACCCAGGTCGGCGCGTGCCTGATCCATCAGGCCAATCCATGCCAGACGCTGAAGCTCGTCACGATGCTCGTCATCACCCACTTCGGCCTTCGCCATTGACGGAATGATGTCCAGCAGCGAGCCCCACGCACCGGTACGAATATAAGCCTGTTCGGCAAGACGCAGGACTTCAGGATGGCGGGGAGCAATTTCCAGCAGACGGTCAATGCCATGGCGCGCCGCATGGTTCTCATTGCGTGCCAGTTGCAGACGAACGCGGGTGATCTCCACCGGAATCGGGTCACCGGAAGCCAGTTCTGACGCACGTTCCAGATGCTGATTAGCACGGGCTTCATCACCGCGCTGCTGCGCTGCTTCGGCAGCCAGAAGATAGTTCACCACCGGCTGTTCTGCATGGTCGGCATTTTTCGACATCAGCTTTTCAACCTGCTGATAATCGCCTTCGGCGAGCTTAAGCAGCGCCTGCTCGGTTTGCTTACGCGCACGACGACGCTTGCGGCCAACGAACCAGCCGCGCGTATGCGCGCCGGTACGGAAAATACGGCGCAGGATCCATTCGACTGCCAGCAGCACCACGACGCCGAGGACCAGAATAATCACCAGACCCGTTACGCTGGTTTCGATGTTGTAATTATCGGTCTGGATCAGAACGTATCCCTGATGACCGGCAAGCATCGGTCCTAGGACGATCCCGGCGATCAACAAGATGAAGAGTAAGAGAACTTTTAGCATCATTACTCTCCTTGTGGCGCGCTTTCAGGCGCTGGCGCTGGCGCTGGCGCTGGTGCCGCTCCGCCTGTTTGCTCTGCCGGAACGCCCGGCTGTGCCAGCAGGTTACGCACGCGCGTCTGCATCAGTTTCTCCAGAATCGGCTGGCTGGCCAGCTTATCCGGTACGTTCATTGTGATGTTCTGCTGGCTCAGCTTGTCGATGTCTTCGAGGAAAGCGGTGGTCGTCGCGTCATCGGTATTGTAATACGCACGCACCCACGTCGAGACGTTATCCAGCGCCTGTTTGTAGGTCTCTTCCTGATGACGCGGCACAGCCTGAGCCGCCACCAGCAGGCGGGAACGGATGTTTTCGCGCAGATAGATATCCTGATTCGGCGCTAACAGCGGTACAGCGGTTTCATCGCGACGACGGATGGTGATAAAGCTGTCCATAAAGTTCTGCCAGCTTTTCTGCAGGTTAATGCGCCATTCGCTCAGAGAGCTGGAAAGCTCGGTACCGTCGGAATCCATGGGGGAGTCGTCGTCGTTGTTATCCGCCAGCTGCAGGTTATCAATCTGATTCGAAAGCTGGTTCACCTTGAGGATAATGCCGTCGTAATCCACCTGCGAAACGGCGGAAAGACTCGCGATATCTTCGGTGATCGCGCGACGTGCGGTAATGAGGCTGGGATCGTTCATGTCTGCCAGGCTTGCATCGGCGCTTTTCAGCAGTGCGGCGGCGGTGGTAACGTCCTGGTCGCTCCAGAGCTTACGCCCGGCGAGTTTTACGAGGAAATCGGCCTGAGAGAGCAGCCAGGTTTTGGCATCGGTACCGGAAATCGTGGCGACTTTCTGCTGTACTTCGTCCAGTTGTTTGGTCAGCTCTTGCTGTTTGCTGTTTGCCTCGGCCAGCGCGGCAGCCTGCTGCTTAATCACCGCTTCCAGCTCGGTTTTCTGCGTTTCCTGCGCTTTTTGCAGGGAGGTAAGCTGATTGACCAGCGTATCGCTGGTGGCCGTCTGGTTAGCGCCCTGTTGCTTCACAAGGCCGTACAGGCCAACACCTGCCGCCAGTGCAATGGCGATGGCAATTGCGCTCAGCGCGAGGCTGGTTTTGTTGCTGCCGTTTTTCTTCTCAGCGGTTTTCTCAGTCGTCTCTGGCTGTGGCGTGGTGTCCACAGTCTCCCTGGTCTCTTCAACCACGGCGGAGGATTTTTCGTGTTCCGTCATTATGGCTTCCCATTTGAGAGTTATTGTAATGCGCGCAGCAGCGCATCGTTGTCGGCGTTATCAGCGATCCGAATATCCTGCCAGCCCAGTTCCCGGGCGAGGTTCGCCAGACGCTCACTGACGACCAGAAGCCGACAGCGGAGTAACCAGTTTTCGCGATACCAATGCGGTATCAGCGACCAAAGCTGTTGTAACATTTCACCGCTGGTGACCACCAGCGTATTAATGCCGCGCGCGTGCCAGCGCATCGCTTCTTCCGCGCCATCGTAGTGCTTTGCGCAACGCTGATAGCACTCAACGAACGTCACGTCGGCACCCCGTTCACGCAGCGTTTCGCCCAGCAGCTCGCGGCCACCATTGCCGCGCAAAATGAGCGCACGCTTTCCGGCAATAGTTTGTAATTCAGGTAATTGTAGCAAGACTTCGCTAATTTCCCGATCTAACGGGTAGCGAACATCAGCGCCGCTTACGGTATGCAGCGCCAGCGCCGTTGAGCGACCAATGGCGAAATAGCGTGGGGCAGTTGTCCAGGACAGACTTTGCTGTTGCAGCTGGGCGTTGGCGAATTCCACGGCATGTTGCGACAACGCAAACAGCAGATCGCCTTCCTGCAGGGTATTTATCCGATCGGCGAGCGCAGAGAGCTCGCGACCGGGGGAGAATTCAATCAGCGGAAAACTCCAGGCCACCTGCCCCAGTGTGCGCAGACGGCTCACTAACTGCTCTCCTGCGGGAGAAGGGCGGGTGACAAGAATACTCATGCAGGGGGTTCTCCGTTATAGACCTCAGCCAGGATTTCACGCGCGCCGTTATTCAGCAGCTCTTCCGCCAGCGACACGCCAAGCTGTTCGGCATCTTGCGGATTGCCACGACGTTCGCCGCGTACCATCTGTGAACCGTCCGGGGCACCCACCAGCGCGCGCAGCCAGAGTTTCCCTTCGGTTAATTCAGCATAGCTGCCAATCGGCACCTGGCATCCGCCTTCGAGGCGGGTATTCATCGCCCGCTCGGCTTTTACGCGGATAGCGGTCTCGTCATGGTTCAGCGGCGCGAGCAGTTCGCGGGTACGCACATCGTCCAGACGGCACTCAATGCCGACGGCACCCTGGCCCACGGCCGGCAGCGACAGTTCTGGTGGTAGCGCCACGCGAATGCGTTCCTCCAGCCCCAGACGCTTCAGTCCAGCGACGGCAAGAATAATGGCATCGTATTCACCGTTATCCAGTTTGCCCAGGCGTGTGCCGACGTTGCCGCGCAGCGAGCGGATGATCAGGTCAGGGCGACGCTCCGCCAACTGACACTGACGGCGTAAACTGGAGGTGCCAACTACGCTACCTTCGGGCAACGCATCGAGCGAGTCATAGCGGTTAGAGACAAACGCATCACGCGGATCTTCGCGCTCGCAGATGGTCACCAGCCCCAGCCCTTCCGGGAACTCGACGGGCACATCTTTCATGGAGTGCACGGCGATATCGGCGCGGTTCTCAAGCAATGCCAGTTCCAGTTCTTTGACAAACAGGCCCTTGCCGCCCACCTTCGCCAGTGGCGTATCTAGGATCACGTCACCGCGCGTGACCATCGGCACCAGCTCGACGCGCAATCCATTGTGGCAGGCTTCAAGGCGCTGCTTAACATAATGTGCCTGCCAGAGCGCGAGAGGGCTTTGGCGTGTGGCAATTCTCAAAACATTGTCTAACATGCTTGTTACCGTCATTATCAATCGCTAACCATCCTAACATTGTTGACTCTGGGATGGCAGTTTTACGGTTGATGAAGCGCGAGAGGGACACGGTGGCGTATTCGCCAGCCATAGCCGTATTCAGGAATTTACACGTACAGAACGGTGCTACACTTGTATGTAGCGCATCTTTCTTTACGGTCAACCGGCAAGGTGTTAAATTGATCACGTTTTAGACCATTTTTTCGTCGGTACCACCATAATGATAAGGGCGAAAAAAGGGTAACGGTTATCTTTTTGAAATACTGCGGGCTCGCGGTTATTCGTGTTTTGAATGGCTTACGACACCCGGAAACATCAGGCGATACGTCTTGTACCTCTATATTGAGACTCTGAAACAGAGACTGGATGCCATAAATCAATTGCGCGTGGATCGCGCGCTTGCTGCCATGGGCCCTGCTTTCCAGCAGGTATACAGTCTGCTGCCGACATTATTGCACTATCACCATCCGCTGATGCCTGGGTACCTTGACGGTAACGTTCCCAGAGGCATATGTCTTTTCACGCCTGATGAAACCCAACAGCATTATCTGAACGAGCTGGAACTCTACCGCGGTATGCCGCCGCAGGAATCACCGACAGGTGAACTGCCGATTACCGGCGTTTACACGATGGGGAGTACCTCATCGGTAGGGCAAAGCTGTTCTTCAGACCTGGATATCTGGGTCTGCCATCAATCCTGGCTCGATAACGAAGAGCGGCAGCTGCTGCAGCGTAAATGCAGCCTGCTGGAGAGCTGGGCCGCGTCGCTTGGCGTGGAAGTGAGCTTCTTCCTGATTGATGAAAACCGTTTCCGCCATAACGAAAGCGGCAGTCTGGGAGGTGAAGACTGCGGCTCGACTCAGCACATCTTATTGCTGGATGAATTTTATCGTACTGCTGTGCGTCTGGCCGGGAAGCGTATTCTGTGGAATATGGTGCCGTGCGATGAAGAAGAGAATTATGACGACTACGTCATGTCGCTTTATTCGCAGGGCGTTCTGACGCCAAACGAGTGGCTGGATCTGGGCGGCCTTAGCTCCCTGTCCGCAGAAGAGTACTTCGGCGCTAGCCTCTGGCAGCTCTATAAGAGCATTGATTCACCGTACAAAGCGGTGTTGAAAACGCTGTTGCTTGAAGCCTACTCCTGGGAATACCCCACGCCGCGTCTGCTGGCGAAAGATATTAAGCAGCGCCTGCACGATGGTGAGATTGTCTCCTACGGGCTTGATGCCTACTGCATGATGCTGGAACGCGTTACCGAATACCTGAAGGCCATTGATGACTCCACGCGTCTTGACCTGGTTCGTCGATGTTTTTATCTCAAAGTTTGTGAAAAACTGAGCCGCGAGCGCGCCTGTGTGGGCTGGCGTCGTGAAGTGGTCAGCCAGTTAGTGAAAGAGTGGGGATGGGACGAAGCGCGTCTGTCCATGCTCGACAACCGTGCTAACTGGAAAATCGATCAGGTGCGTGAAGCGCATAACGAACTGCTCGATGCGATGATGCAAAGCTACCGTAACCTGATCCGCTTTGCGCGCCGCAACAACCTTAGCGTCTCCGCCAGCCCGCAGGACATTGGCGTACTGACCCGTAAGCTCTATGCCGCGTTTGAAGCGCTGCCGGGCAAAGTCACCCTGGTGAACCCGCAGATTTCGCCTGACCTGTCAGAACCGAACCTGACCTTTATCTATGTACCGCCGGGCCGCGCAAACCGCACCGGGTGGTATCTGTACAACCGTGCGCCTAGCATGGACTCGATCGTCAGCCATCAGCCGCTGGAATATAACCGCTACCTGAACAAACTGGTGGCCTGGGCATGGTTTAACGGTCTGCTGACTTCACGCACCCGCCTGTTTATCAAGGGCAACGAGGTCGTCGATTTAGCCAAGCTGCAGGAGATGGTGGCGGATGTTTCGCACCACTTCCCACTGCGTCTGCCTGCGCCAACGCCGAAAGCGCTCTACAGCCCCTGTGAAATTCGCCATCTGGCGATTATCGTCAACCTGGAATACGACCCGACGGCAGCTTTCCGTAATCAGGTAGTCCATTTTGACTTCCGCAAACTGGACGTCTTCAGCTTTGGCGAACAGCAAAACTGTCTGGTGGGCAGCGTGGATCTGCTGTACCGCAACTCGTGGAATGAAGTGCGTACTCTGCATTTCAACGGCGAGCAGGCGATGATCGAAGCGCTGAAAACTATTCTGGGCAAAATGCACCAGGATGCCGCGCCGCCGGACAGCGTCGAAGTGTTCTGCTACAGCCAGCACCTGCGCGGTTTGATTCGTACCCGCGTGCAGCAGCTGGTCTCCGAGTGCATCGAGCTGCGTCTCTCCAGTACCCGTCAGGAAACCGGGCGCTTTAAAGCGCTGCGCGTCTCCGGCCAGACCTGGGGGCTGTTCTTCGAACGTCTGAATGTATCGGTACAGAAGCTGGAAAACGCCATTGAGTTTTACGGGGCGATTTCACATAACAAGCTGCATGGACTGTCGGTCCAGGTGGAAACCAACCACGTCAAACTGCCACAGGTGGTGGACGGCTTTGCGAGTGAAGGGATTATTCAGTTCTTCTTCGAAGAGTCGGGCGACGATGCTGGGTTCAACATCTACATTCTGGATGAAACCAACCGCGCCGAGGTGTATCACCATTGTGAAGGTAGCAAAGAGGAGCTGGTGCGCGACGTCAGCCGTTTCTACTCTTCTTCACATGACCGCTTCACCTATGGCTCCAGCTTTATCAACTTCAACCTGCCGCAGTTCTATCAGATTGTGAACGTTGATGGGCGAGCGCAGGTGATCCCGTTCCGTACGCAGGCAATTACCCCTGCGGTGCCAGCAAACCAGGATACCGCACCGCTGTTGCAGCAGTATTTCTCCTGATTTCGTGATCCCGGTGGCGGCTACGCCTTACCGGGCCTACAACAGCCCGAACGCGTAGGCCGGGTAAGCGCAGCGCCACCCGGCAACAAAACTACCTGAAACTGACGGTCTCACCCGCCTGCGCCGTCGCTGCCTGCTCCAGCAAATCCCAGAACGTTTCGCCGCTGCGGTCGCAAATCCATTCCCCGTCTTTCAGATCGAAATGATATCCGCCCTGTTTTGCGGCCAGCCAGACCTGGTGAAGCGGTTCCTGGCGGTTAATAATAATTTTGCTGCCGTTTTCGAAGCTCAGGGTCAGAATGCCGCCGTTGATTTCACAATCGATATCGCTGTCGCCGTCCCAGTCGTCGAGACGTTCTTCGATGGTCATCCACAGGGTGTCTGCAAGGCGATGGAATTCACTGTCGTTCATGGTTTTGTTCCTGTTTTTCGTGATGCCGGCAGTATAACGCTAAATAATTCCCGTTGCAGGAAAGCGGCAAACTCTTGCTTTTGTGTCTTCTCCTGCGATGATAGAAACAGATTTGAACTTACGGGCAACTTTATAATGAAAAACGCTTTCCGAACGCTTGCCGTTCTCATCACCCTGTTTAGCCTGACGGGCTGCGGACTGAAGGGACCACTCTACTTCCCACCTGCGGATAAAACCGCGCCGCCGCCGACGAAACCCGTCCAAAGCGGCATTGAGTCTACCACGCCAAATACTAACGATCGTGGCGACAACGGTGGCCCGACTCAGGTTAATCTCTGACGACAACGTTCTGTACCCGCGCAATGGAGCAAATGATGCAGTTCTCTAAAATGCATGGCCTTGGCAACGATTTTATGGTCGTCGACGCGGTAACGCAGAATGTGTTTTTCTCCCCGGAACTGATCCGTCGCCTGGCGGATCGGCATCTGGGCGTGGGGTTTGATCAACTGCTGGTGGTTGAGCCGCCATACGATCCCGACCTCGATTTCCACTACCGTATTTTTAACGCGGACGGCAGCGAGGTTAACCAGTGCGGCAACGGTGCGCGCTGTTTTGCCCGCTTTGTCCGCCTGAAAGGGCTGACCAACAAGCGCGATATTCGCGTCAGTACGGCCAACGGCCGCATGGTGCTCAGCGTCACCGATGACGAACTGGTGCGCGTGAACATGGGCGAGCCTAACTTCGAACCCTCTGCCGTGCCGTTTCGCGCAAACAAAGCGGAAAAGACCTATATTATGCGTGCGGCCGAGCAGACAGTATTGTGCGGCGTCGTCTCGATGGGTAATCCGCACTGCGTGATTCAGGTAGATGATGTGGAAACCGCCGCGGTTGAAACGCTCGGTCCGGTGCTGGAAGGCCACGAGCGTTTTCCGGAGCGGGCGAACATCGGTTTCATGCAGGTGGTGAAGCGTGAGCACATCCGCCTGCGGGTTTACGAGCGCGGCGCGGGCGAAACCCAGGCCTGCGGTAGCGGTGCGTGTGCGGCCGTGGCGGTCGGCATCTCACAGGGGCTACTCGCCGAAGAGGTTCGCGTCGAGTTACCGGGCGGTCGGCTTGATATCGCCTGGAAAGGACCGGGTCATCCACTGTATATGACTGGCCCGGCGGCACATGTCTATGACGGGTTTATCCATCTATGAAACAACCAGGGGAAGAACTGCAGGAAACAGTGACGGAACTGGACGACAGAGCTGTTGTGGATTATCTGCTGCGCAATCCTGAGTTTTTTATTCGCAATGCACGCGTCGTCGAAGAGATGCGCGTGCCGCATCCGGTGCGCGGGACCGTGTCGCTGGTCGAATGGCACATGGCGCGCTCGCGCAACCACATCAATCAGCTAGAAGAGAACATGACGCTGCTGATGGAACAGGCCAGTACCAACGAAAGTCTGTTCTATCGTTTGCTGCATTTGCAGGCGCGTCTGGCCTCGGCGCACAGCCTTGATGAGTTCCTTAGCCGCTTCCACCGCTGGGCGCGTGAGCTTGGGCTGGCGGGTGCAACGATTCGTCTTTTCCCTGACCGCTGGCGCATTGGCGCACCGTCCGGGTTTACCCATCTGGCGCTCAGTCGTCAGGCGTTTGAACCGCTGCGCATTCAGCGTCTGGGCCATGCGCATCACTATCTGGGGCCGCTGAACGGGCCTGAACTGCTGGTGGTATTACCGGAAGCGAAGGCGATTGGCTCGGTGGCGATGTCGCTGATGGGACGCGATGGCGATCTGGGCGTCATGTTATTTACCAGCCGCGACGCGCACCACTACGAGCAAGGCCAGGCCACGCACCTGCTGCAGGAGATCGCCCTGATGCTGCCCGAACTGCTGGAGCGCTGGATTGAACGCGTATGACGGACGGACCGCTTTCCACTGACGTCGCGCGCTTTCTGCGCTATCTGGGGGTGGAACGTCAGCTCAGCCCCATTACGCTGCTTAACTACCAGCGTCAGCTTGATGCCATCATGCAGATTGCCGACGAGATCGGCCTGAAAAGCTGGCAACAATGTGACGCTGCCACGGTACGCGGGTTCGTTGTGCGTAGCCGTAAAAAAAACCTCAGCCCGGCGAGCCTGGCCCTCAGACTCTCCGCGCTACGCAGTTTCTTTGACTGGCTGGTCAGCCAGGGCGGCATAAAAGCCAACCCGGCAAAAGGGATCGCCACGCCGAAAGCCCCGCGCCATCTGCCGAAAAATATCGACGTCGACGACGTAAACCGTCTGCTGGATATCGATCTGAACGATCCGTTGGCGGTGCGTGACCGCGCGATGCTGGAGGTGATGTACGGTGCAGGCCTGCGTCTGTCTGAACTGGTGAACCTCGATTTAAAACACCTCGACCTGGACACCGGCGAAGTGTGGGTAATGGGCAAGGGCAGCAAAGAGCGCCGCCTGCCCATTGGCCGCAATGCCGTCGCCTGGATTGAGCACTGGCTTGACCTGCGCGGGCTGTTTGGCGCGGAAGAAGATGCGCTGTTCCTGTCGAAACTCGGCAAGCGGATCTCGGCGCGTAACGTACAGAAGCGCTTTGCGGAGTGGGGTATTAAGCAGGGGCTGAACAGTCATGTTCACCCGCATAAGCTGCGCCACTCCTTTGCGACACACATGCTTGAGTCGAGCGGCGATCTGCGCGGCGTGCAGGAACTCCTCGGCCATGCGAATCTGTCGACCACTCAAATCTACACCCACTTAGACTTCCAACACCTTGCCTCGGTGTATGACGCGGCGCATCCACGCGCCAAACGGGGGAAATAATGCGTTTTTACCGCCCACTCGGCCAGATCTCAGCCCTGACGTTTGACCTTGATGACACCCTTTATGACAACCGCGAGGTGATTCTGCGTACCGAGCAGGCGTCGCTGGCGTTTGTGCAGAACTACCACCCGGCACTGAAGACGATGCAGAACAAGGACTTTCAGACGCTGCGTCAGTCCCTGCGGGAGACCGAGCCGGACATTTACCATGACGTGACCGAATGGCGTCGCCGCGCGGTGGAGCAGGCGATGCTCAACGCGGGTCTGAGCGTGCAGGACGCGGCCATCGGTGCTGAGGCAGCGATGGAAAACTTTGCCAAATGGCGCAGCCGTATCGACGTGCCGCAGGAGACCCACGACACGCTGGCGAAGCTCGCCGAAAAGTGGCCGCTGGTGGCCATCACCAACGGCAATGCGCAGCCGGAGCTGTTTGGTCTCGATCATTACTTTGAGTTTGTGCTGCGCGCGGGCCCGCATGGGCGCGCCAAGCCATTCAGCGATATGTACCATCTGGCGGCGGAAAAACTAACTCTGCCGCTGGGTAACATTCTGCATGTGGGTGATGACCTCACCACCGATGTGGCTGGCGCTATCCGCTGCGGCATGCAGGCCTGCTGGATCAAGCCAGAGAACGCCGACCTGATGACCACGCTGGATAGCCGTCTTCTGCCGCACGTGGAAATTTCACGGTTGGCATCCCTCACGACGCTGATATAATCACCAGTAATATTGTATAAATTACCAGGGTTTTGCAGTTGTAGGCCCGGTAAGCGAAGCGCCACCGGGCGTTTTGCTCTGTTCCTGAATACTATGTGACGGTGCCAATGGACGTTTCTTACCTGCTCGACAGCCTTAATGACAAACAGCGTGAAGCCGTAGCGGCCTCGCGCACCAACATGCTGGTGCTGGCTGGGGCGGGCAGTGGTAAGACGCGCGTGCTGGTTCACCGTATCGCGTGGCTGCAGAGCGTGGAAAACTGCTCGCCGTACTCAATCATGGCCGTCACGTTTACCAATAAGGCGGCGGCGGAGATGCGTCACCGTATCGCCCAGTTAATGGGTACCAGCCAGGGCGGCATGTGGGTCGGCACCTTCCACGGCCTGGCGCACCGCCTGCTGCGCGCGCACCATATGGACGCCAACCTGCCGCAGGATTTTCAGATCCTCGACAGCGAAGACCAGCTCCGTCTGCTGAAGCGTCTGATCAAGGCGATGAACCTTGACGAGAAACAGTGGCCGCCGCGTCAGGCGATGTGGTACATCAACGGTCAGAAAGATGAAGGGTTGCGCCCGCACCATATTCAGAGCTTCGGCAACCCGGTGGAGCAGACCTGGCAAAACGTCTACAAAGCCTACCAGGAAGCGTGCGATCGCGCCGGTCTGGTGGATTTCGCCGAGCTGCTGCTGCGCGCCCACGAACTGTGGCTCAACAAACCACATATCCTTCAGCATTACCGTGAACGCTTTACCAATATCCTGGTGGACGAATTCCAGGATACCAACAACATCCAGTACGCATGGATCCGCCTGCTGGCGGGCGACACCGGCAAGGTGATGATCGTGGGGGATGATGACCAGTCGATCTACGGCTGGCGCGGGGCGCAGGTGGAAAACATCCAGCGCTTCCTCAATGACTTCCCCGGCGCACAAACCATCCGTCTGGAGCAGAACTATCGCTCCACCAGCAACATTCTGAGCGCAGCCAACGCCCTGATTGAAAACAACAACGGGCGTCTGGGTAAAAAGCTGTGGACCGACGGCGTCGACGGCGAGCCGATTTCAATTTACTGCGCCTTCAACGAGCTCGACGAAGCCCGCTTCGTGGTGAACCGTATTAAAACCTGGCAGGATAACGGCGGCGCGTTAGAGCAGTGCGCCATTCTCTACCGCAGTAACGCCCAGTCACGCGTGCTGGAAGAGGCGCTGCTGCAGGTAGGTATGCCGTACCGCATTTATGGCGGTATGCGCTTCTTCGAACGTCAGGAAATCAAAGATGCGCTCTCGTATCTGCGTCTGATTGCGAACCGTAATGATGACGCGGCGTTTGAGCGCGTGGTCAACACCCCAACCCGTGGCATTGGCGACCGCACGCTGGACGTGGTGCGTCAGGCCTCGCGCGACCGCCAGCTGACGCTGTGGCAGGCGTGCCGCGAGCTGCTGCAGGAGAAAGCCCTTGCCGGTCGTGCGGCCAGCGCATTGCAGCGCTTCCTTGAGCTGATTGACGCTCTGGCGCAGGAAACCGCCGATATGCCGCTGCACGTGCAGACTGACCGGGTAATCAAAGACTCCGGCCTGCGAACCATGTACGAGCAGGAAAAAGGCGAGAAGGGTCAGACCCGTATTGAGAACTTAGAGGAACTGGTCACGGCAACGCGCCAGTTCAGCTACAACGAAGAAGACGAAGACCTGATGCCGCTGCAGGCGTTCCTTTCCCACGCCGCGCTGGAGGCGGGTGAAGGGCAGGCGGACACCTGGCAGGATGCGGTGCAACTGATGACACTGCACTCCGCCAAAGGTCTGGAGTTCCCGCAGGTCTTTATCGTCGGGATGGAAGAGGGGATGTTCCCGAGCCAGATGTCGCTCGATGAAGGCGGACGGCTGGAAGAGGAGCGTCGACTGGCCTATGTGGGCGTGACGCGCGCGATGCAAAAGCTGACTCTAACCTATGCGGAAACCCGCCGCCTGTACGGGAAAGAGGTCTACCACCGTCCGTCTCGCTTTATTGGCGAACTGCCGGAGGAGTGCGTGGAGGAAGTGCGCCTGCGTGCCAGCATCAGCCGCCCTGTCAGCCATCCGCGTATGGGATCACCGATCTCTGAAACGGACACCGGCTACAAGCTGGGTCAGCGCGTGCGCCATTCGAAGTTTGGCGAAGGCACCATTGTAAATCTGGAAGGCAGCGGCGAGCACAGCCGCCTGCAGGTGGCGTTCCAGGGGCAGGGGATCAAATGGCTGGTGGCCGCTTACGCTAAGCTGGAAACAGTGTAACATTCAGAAAAATATCATTATTTTGTAATAATCTGCTAGCCTTATACGTTGAAGGTCAATTAATGCCCTTCAGCGTTCCGTTGCGTGTTGACGCCACAGTTACTGCTGGCGTAACATGCGCGCACGATTACGCTAAGAGGACATTCGCCTTGGACACACCCAGTAGATACTGGCTCAATTCCCTGTCATCCAGGAACAACTCCTAAGGCTATCTCCCCTTGCTGATGGCCTTAGTGGTTGTCAGCGACTGCATTATTCCCGTCGCGCTGAGTCAGGCTGTTTAATGGTCTGAAACCCAATTTGTTTCTGTGTGCCCACCGAACTGTCCGATATTTTTTGCATTGGGAGTCCCGGTCATGTTGAGCGCATTTCAACTCGAAAATAACCGACTGACTCGGCTTGAAGCCGAAGAGTCACAGCCCCTCATTGATGCCGTATGGGTGGATCTGGTCGAGCCGGACGACGATGAGCGCCTTCGCGTACAATCTGAGCTGGGGCAAAGCCTGGCAACCCGTCCTGAACTGGAAGACATCGAAGCTTCTGCGCGTTTTTTTGAAGATGAAGATGGCCTGCACATTCACTCCTTCTTCTTCTTTGAAGATGCGGAAGACCATGCGGGCAACTCCACCGTGGCCTTTACCATTCGCGACGGTCGCCTGTTTACCCTGCGCGAGCGTGAACTGCCCGCGTTTCGTCTCTACCGCATGCGCGCCCGCAGCCAGGCAATGGTGGACGGCAACGCTTACGAACTGCTGCTCGACCTGTTTGAGACCAAAATCGAACAGCTGGCGGATGAGATTGAAAACATCTACAGCGATCTGGAAAAGCTGAGCCGCGTGATCATGGAAGGCCATCAGGGCGATGAATACGACGAAGCGCTCTCCACGCTGGCCGAGCTGGAAGATATCGGCTGGAAGGTGCGTTTGTGTCTGATGGATACCCAGCGCGCGCTGAACTTCCTCGTGCGCAAGGCGCGTCTGCCGGGCGGTCAGCTGGAGCAGGCGCGTGAGATCCTGCGCGATATCGAATCCCTGCTGCCGCACAACGAATCCCTGTTCCAGAAGGTGAACTTCCTGATGCAGGCGGCGATGGGCTTTATTAACATCGAGCAGAACCGCATCATCAAGATCTTCTCGGTGGTATCCGTGGTGTTCCTGCCGCCGACGCTGGTGGCCTCCAGCTATGGGATGAACTTCGAGTTTATGCCGGAGCTGAAGTGGAGCTTTGGTTACCCGGGGGCGATTATCTTTATGATCCTCGCCGGGCTGGCGCCGTATCTGTACTTTAAGCGTCGTAACTGGCTTTGAGTATCCGCCCGGTGGCGCTACGCTTACCGGGCCTACAGAACGTGTAGGCCGGATAAGGCGCAGCCGCCATCCGGCAAAAAGGCACTACAGCCCTTTGCGCACTCTGCGCTGGGTGTAAATCGCATCGGCGACAAAAATCGCCAGCGCTACCCAGATAAAGGCGAACGTCACCATTTTATCTGCGCCCGGCACTTCGCCGTAAAACACCACCGCCAGCAGAAACATCAGCGTCGGGCCGATGTACTGGAAGAAGCCCAGCGTGGAGAGACGCAGACGCGTTGCCGCACCGGTGAAGCACAGCAGAGGAATAGTGGTCACCACGCCTGCCGCCATCAGCATCAGATTCAGCGACCACGGGTTGCTGCCCATATGACTGGTGGCGCTGTCGGCGATACCGAAGAGGTAGATCGCCGCCACCGGCAGCAGCCACAGGGTTTCAAACAGCATCCCCGTTTGGGCTTCCACCGCAATCTTCTTACGTACCAGACCGTAGAACGCAAAGCTGAACGCCAGGCCGAGGGCAATAATCGGCAGCGAGCCGAACGTCCAGAGCTGTACCAGCACGCCGCAGAAGGCCAGAAACACCGCCAGCCACTGCATACGGCGGAAACGTTCGCCGAGGAAAAGCATCCCCAGTACGATGTTCACCAGCGGGTTAATAAAGTAGCCAAGACTGGCTTCGAGCATGTGGTGGTTATTCACCGCCCAGATAAACAGCAGCCAGTTTCCGCCAATGAGCACCGCCGAGAGTGCCAGCAGGAAAACTTTCTTAGGCGTTTTGAGCAGCGTCTTGACGCCGGACCACTGACGGCTGAGGCTCATTAGCGCGATCATAAAGAAAAAGGACCAGATGACGCGGTGAGTGAGGATCTCGTCGGCCGGTACATAAGCGATAAATTTGAAGTACGCCGGTGCAATACCCCAAATAAAATAAGCGGCAAGGGCGAGTAAAACGCCCTGCCGCGTCTGTTTAGCATCCATCGGGAAAATCCGTTACAAAAAAGTGAATTAATTTTACCCGATTTTGCCGCTTCAACCCACCATATAAGTGGCGGTTGCGCTGGCGATATAAACCTGTTCTTCGTTGTGTAATTCTACGCGCGCCACCGCAACTTTATTCCCCGAACGCAGCAGGCTGCTGGAGCAGGTAAAGCGATTGCCGCGTCCTGGGCGAAGATAATCGACGCGTAAATCAATGGTGCCCATGCGTGCCAGACGCTGACGGAGTTCGTCTTCATTGATGGTGTCATGACGCGTCAGCGTACTGCCCACGCAGACCAGACCAGCCGCCACGTCCAGCGCGGAAGCAATCACCCCGCCGTGCAAAATACTTTGCGCCCAGTTGCCTACCATCATCGGCTGGTTGTTGAAGCTCAACTGGGCAAACTCTTTCTCGTAACGTTCCAGCTCCAGACCCAGCGCACGGTTAAATGGCATATGGTAAACAAAAATCTCGCCCACGAGCTTTAACACTTCTTCAGAGGTAAGCATGGCTGACATGAGGCATCACATCCCTATTGTTAATGAAATGTTGATTTTATGCCTCAACAATACGGATTTCCACTTTCAGAAACGAGGAGGCGGAAGTTGGCGCAGAAGTCTGTAGAATGCCCGGATAAAATTATTCATTACACGTCACTATTTCAGGAGAACACCACCGATGCGGACGTATCTGGGTTGGTTACTGGCGGCGGTTGCGCTGCCCCTCACAGCATATGCGCAGGAAGCGACAGTTAAAGAAGTGCACGATGCGCCATCCGTACACGGTAGCATCATTGCTAACATGCTTCAGGAGCATGACAATCCGTTCACGCTTTACCCGTATGACACCAACTACGTGATTTACACCCAGACCAGCGATCTGAACAAAGAAGCGATAAGCTCCTATAACTGGTCTGATAATGCGCGTAAAGATGAGGTGAAGTTCCAGTTGAGCCTCGCCTTCCCGTTCTGGCGCGGTATTCTGGGGCCGAACTCGGTACTCGGTGCCTCTTACACGCAGAAATCCTGGTGGCAGCTTTCCAACAGCGGCGAATCTTCGCCGTTCCGTGAAACCAACTATGAGCCGCAGCTGTTCCTTGGCTTTGCAACGGATTATGAATTTGCCGGATGGACGTTGCGTGACGTCGAAGTCGGCTTTAATCACGATTCTAACGGCCGTTCCGACCCCACGTCTCGTAGCTGGAACCGTGCCTATACGCGCCTGATGGCGCAGAACGGCAACTGGATGGTGGAAGTGAAGCCGTGGTATGTGGTGGGGAGCACCGACGATAACCCGGATATCACCAAATATATGGGTTACTACCAGCTCAAGGTCGGCTACCAGTTAGGCGATGCCGTGCTGAGCGCGAAAGGCCAGTACAACTGGAATACCGGCTACGGTGGTGCGGAAGTGGGCCTGAGCTACCCGGTAACGAAGCATGTGCGCCTCTATACGCAGGTGTACAGCGGTTACGGCGAGTCGCTGATCGACTATAACTTCAACCAGACCCGCGTGGGTGTGGGCGTAATGCTGAACGATATTCTCTAAGCTGCTCGAATGTTTTTGCGTTAAACGTTGAAGTTTCTCTCTCAGGCGCTGAAAATAGCGCCTGTTTCATTTCTGGCATATGGGGTTAACGTGGCGCAGGCGGAAGTATTGAATCAGGAGTCGCTGGCTAAACAGGTTTTGCATGAAACCTTTGGCTACCAGCAGTTCCGCCCTGGCCAGGAAACCATCATTGAAACCGTGCTGGAAGGCCGTGATTGTCTGGTCGTTATGCCGACCGGCGGCGGGAAATCACTCTGTTATCAGGTGCCCGCGCTGGTGCTTAACGGCCTGACGGTCGTGGTATCGCCCCTTATTTCTCTGATGAAAGACCAGGTTGATCAACTGCTCGCCAACGGCGTGGCGGCGGCCTGTCTTAATTCCACGCAAACCCGGGAGCAGCAGCAAGAGGTGATGGCCGGGTGTCGCACCGGGCAGGTTCGTCTGCTGTATATCGCACCGGAACGCCTGATGCTGGATAACTTCCTCGACCATCTCGCACACTGGAACCCGGTTCTGCTGGCGGTGGATGAAGCGCACTGTATCTCGCAGTGGGGGCACGATTTCCGCCCGGAATATGCCGCCCTCGGCCAGCTCCGTCAGCGCTTCCCGGAACTGCCGTTTATGGCGCTTACCGCCACGGCAGATGATACGACGCGTCTGGATATCGTTCGCCTGCTGGGGCTGAATGATCCCTATATTCAGGTCAGCAGCTTTGACCGCCCTAACATCCGCTACATGCTGATGGAAAAATTCAAGCCGCTGGATCAGCTCCTGCGCTATGTCCAGGAACAGCGCGGCAAGTCGGGCATTATTTACTGCAACAGTCGGGCGAAGGTGGAAGACACCGCCGCGCGTCTGCAAAACCGTGGCTTTAGCGCCGCGGCGTATCATGCCGGGCTGGAGAACCACATCCGCGCGGATGTGCAGGAGAAATTCCAGCGTGACGACCTGCAGATTGTGGTCGCGACGGTGGCGTTTGGAATGGGGATTAACAAGCCCAACGTGCGTTTTGTGGTGCATTTCGACATCCCGCGTAATATCGAATCCTACTATCAGGAAACCGGCCGCGCCGGGCGTGATGGTCTGCCTGCGGAAGCGATGCTGTTTTACGATCCAGCCGATATGGCGTGGCTGCGCCGCTGTCTGGAAGAGAAACCGCAGGGACAGCTGCAGGATATCGAACGCCATAAGCTCAACGCGATGGGGGCGTTTGCCGAAGCGCAAACCTGCCGCCGTCTGGTGCTGCTCAACTATTTTGGTGAAGGGCGACAGGAGCCGTGCGGCAACTGCGATATCTGCCTGGATCCGCCGAAGCAGTACGATGGCCTGATGGACGCGCGTAAGGCGCTTTCGACCATTTACCGTGTGAATCAACGCTTCGGGATGGGTTACGTGGTGGAAGTGTTGCGCGGCGCCAATAACCAGCGTATCCGCGACATGGGCCACGACAAACTGCCGGTATACGGGATCGGTAAAGATCAGAGCCACGAGCACTGGGTTAGCATTATTCGTCAGCTGATTCACCTCGGATTTGCCACGCAGAACATCGCTCAGCACTCGGCGCTACAGCTGACCGAAGCCGCGCGTCCGGTGTTGCGCGGTGACGTTGAACTGAAGCTCGCCGTACCGCGCGTGGTCGCCCTCAAACCACGCGTGATGCAGAAATCCTACGGCGGTAACTATGACCGCAAGCTGTTTGCCAAACTGCGTAAGCTGCGTAAAGCCATTGCTGATGAAGAGAACATCCCGCCTTACGTGGTGTTCAACGACGCGACGCTGATTGAGATGGCGGAACAGATGCCGCTCAGCGCCAGCGAAATGCTCAGCGTCAACGGCGTAGGCACGCGCAAGCTGGAGCGCTTCGGTAAGGAGTTTATGGCGCTTATCCGTTCTCACGTTGACGGAGATGATGAGGAGTAGTCAGCCGGCCAAAAAAGTGCCAGTATGATGACTCACTGAATTATTTCCCTGCGAGCCAATTATGTTAATGCTATTTCTCACCGTGGCGTTAGTGCACATCGTTGCGCTGATGAGCCCGGGCCCTGACTTTTTCTTCGTATCGCAAACAGCAGTCAGTCGTTCCCGTAAAGAGGCGATGATGGGCGTGCTCGGTATTACCATGGGCGTCATGGTCTGGGCGGCCGTTGCGCTGCTCGGTTTGAACCTGATCCTGGCGAAGATGGCCTGGCTGCATAACATCATTATGGTTGGCGGTGGCCTGTACCTGTGCTGGATGGGCTACCAGATGCTGCGCGGGGCGCTGAAAAAAGAAGAGAAAAAAACGCAAGAGCCTAAGGTGGAGCTGGCAACGGGTGGTCGGAGCTTTGTAAAAGGGCTGCTGACCAACCTGGCGAATCCGAAAGCGATTATCTATTTCGGCTCGGTGTTCTCGCTGTTTGTGGGCGACAGCGTTGGCGCGGGCGCACGTTGGGGCATTTTCCTGCTTATCGTCGTGGAGACCTTCGCGTGGTTCACTATCGTGGCAAGCCTGTTTGCCTTACCGGCGATGCGCCGTGGCTACCAGCGCATCGCGAAGTGGATCGATGGCTTCGCCGGCGCGCTGTTCGCCGGCTTCGGCATTCATCTCATCATTTCTCGCTAAGCATGACGCGCTGACGCAAGCAGCGCGCCAACCAGCATAAACAGCGAGCCAAACACTTTGTTCAGGGCCTTCATCTGCTTAGGCCCTTTTATCCATCCGGCAATCCGCTGTGCCAGCGTCGCGTAACCAATCATCACAATAATATCGACAATAATTGTGGTCGCACCCAGCACCACGTACTGCATCACCTGAGGCTGGTGCGGCACGATAAACTGTGGGAACAGCGCGGCGAGGAACACAATGCTTTTCGGGTTGGTCAGGTTGACGAATACTGCCCGCTTAAACAGATGACCACGGTGTTGCGTCTGCGCGAGCGTATTCAGGTTAATGGCGCCAGCCGCGCGCCATTGCTGAATACCCAGCCAGATAAGATATGCCGCACCGGCCCATTTCAGCACTTCAAACGCCAGCACCGAGCGGGAGAACAGCGTTCCCAGCCCAATCCCGACCAGGACGATGTGAATGCCCAGCCCGGTTTGCAAACCGGCAATCGACGCCGCCGCCCCGCGATAGCCGTGGTTGATGGAGGTAGTCATGGTGTTAATCGCACCCGAACCCGGTGAAAGGCTCAGGATGATGGATGTCAGCAGGTAGGCGAACCACCACTTGAAGGTCATTTGAAACTCCCGAATCGTCTGTTTTTATGCCACAATACGCTATTGATGAGTCATTTTGTGACCGGTTACGAAAAAAAACGATATTCCCTGGATTACGTGAGTGGAAACCCAATGTTTCAGCAGAAAAAGGACTGGGAAACACGAGAAAACGCATTTGCTGCTTTCTCTATGGGGCCGCTGACCGATTTCTGGCGGCAGCGTGAGGAAGATGAGTTTACGGGCGTCGGGGGCATCCCGGTACGCTTCGTTCGTTTCCGTGATGAGAAAAATGACCGGGTAATCGTGGTTTGCCCGGGGCGCATTGAAAGCTACGTTAAATACGCCGAACTGGCATACGATCTGGTCCATATGGGGTTCGATGTGCTTATCATCGACCACCGTGGACAGGGGCTGTCCGGACGCATGCTACAGGACACGCACCGTGGACATGTCGATCGCTTCAGCGATTACGTCGACGATTTTGCCGCGTTCTGGCAGCAGGAAGTGCAGCCCGGCCCCTGGCGTAAGCGCTATATCCTTGCGCACTCCATGGGTGGCGCTATTTCGACGCTGTTTTTGCAGCGGTATCAACACCAGTGTGATGCCATTGCGCTAACCGCGCCGATGTACGGTATTGTCATACGTTTCCCCGACTGGATGGTGCGTCATCTTCTCGACTGGGCTGAGGGCCATCAGCGCATTCGTGAAGGCTATGCCATCGGGACCGGACGCTGGCGTGCGCTGCCGTTCGCCATCAACGTCTTAACCCACAGTCGGCAGCGTTATCGCCGCAACCTGCGCTTTTATGCCGATGAACCGCGCTTACGCGTCGGTGGCCCGACCTGGCACTGGGTGCGGGAGGGGATTCTGGCCGGTGAACAGGTGCTGGCGGGGGTAGGTGATGATGACACGCCAACACTCCTGATTCAGGCTGAAGAAGAGCGTGTGGTCGATAACCGCATGCATGACCGTTATTGTGAATTGCGCGCCGCCGCCGGTCACCCTTGTGAAGGGGGAAAACCGCTGGTCATCAACGGCGCTTACCATGAGATCCTTTTCGAAAAGGACGCTATGCGCTCAGTCGCGCTCAACGCCATTGTTGAATTTTTCAACAGGCATAACTGATTATTGTTTTCCACCAGAGGTTGAAATCCCTATGTACCAGGTTGTTGCATCTGATTTAGATGGCACGCTGCTTTCCCCTGACCACACCCTGTCGCCTTACGCGAAAGAGACCTTAAAGCTTCTGACTGCCCGTGGCGTGAACTTTGTGTTTGCCACCGGCCGCCACCACGTAGACGTGGGGCAGATCCGCGATAATCTTGAGATCAAATCGTACATGATCACCTCCAACGGTGCGCGCGTGCATGATACTGACGGTAACCTGATCTTTACCCATAACCTGGATCGCGATATTGCCGCCGATCTCTTCGGCGTGGTGCATAACAACCCGGCTATCATCACCAACGTGTACCGCAACGACGACTGGTTCATGAACCGCCACCGCCCGGATGAAATGCGTTTCTTCAAGGAAGCGGTATTTAACTACTCCCTGTACGAGCCGGGCCTTCTTGAGCCGGAAGGTATCAGTAAGGTGTTCTTCACCTGCGATAGCCATGAAGAACTGCTCCCACTGGAACAGGCGATCAACGCCCGCTGGGGCGATCGCGTCAACGTGAGCTTCTCAACCCTGACCTGTCTGGAAGTGATGGCGGGGGGTGTCTCCAAAGGTCACGCGCTGGAAGCGGTCGCGAAACGTCTGGGTTTCGCGCTGAAAGACTGCATCGCTTTTGGTGATGGCATGAACGACGCTGAAATGCTCTCCATGGCAGGCAAGGGCTGCATCATGCAGAACGCGCATCAGCGTCTGAAAGATCTGCACCCGGAACTGGAAGTGATTGGTTCCAACGCTGACAACGCGGTACCGAAATACCTGCGCAAGCTGTTCCTTGAATAATCTTCATTTGGTTGTTTGTTGACCAGATGTCAACTGAAGAGTCCGCTACAATGCCTGTCGTTCTTTCTGAGAGACAAGCATTGTGGCGCTACTCATTATCACCACTATCCTGTGGGCCTTCTCCTTTAGCCTGATTGGCGAGTACCTTGCCGGTTCGGTCGACAGCTACTTCTCGGTGCTGATGCGCGTGGGGCTGGCGGCGCTGGTATTCCTGCCGTTTCTGCGCACGCGTGGTCAATCGCTGAAAACGATTGTGCTGTACATGCTGGTGGGCGCGATGCAGTTGGGCATCATGTATCTGTTCAGCTTCCGGGCTTACGTCTATTTGTCCGTCTCTGAATTCCTGCTCTTTACCGTGTTGACGCCGCTCTATATTACGTTGATTTACGACCTGCTCAGCAGGCGTCGTCTGCGCTGGGGATACCTGCTGAGCGCGGCGCTGGCGGTGATTGGCGCGGCGATTATTCGCTATGACAAAGTCAGCGATCACTTCTGGACCGGGTTGATGTTCGTCCAGCTCGCCAACATCAGTTTCGCCATCGGCATGGTGGGCTACAAACGCCTGATGGAAACCCGTCCGATGCCGCAGCACAATGCATTTGCGTGGTTCTATATGGGCGCGGCGATTGTCGCGGTGTCGGCGTGGTTTCTGCTCGGTAACCCGCAAAAGCTGCCGACCACGTCGGTGCAGTGGGGCGTTCTGGTCTGGCTGGGCGTGGTGGCGTCAGGGCTGGGTTACTTCATGTGGAACTACGGCGCGACGCAGGTCGACGCCGGAACGCTCGGGATCATGAACAACGTGCACGTCCCGGCGGGGCTGCTGGTCAACCTCGCCATCTGGCAGCAGCAACCGCACTGGCCGAGCTTCCTTATTGGGGGAGCGGTGATCCTGGCTTCACTGTGGGTCCATCGCCGCTGGGTCGCTCCGCGCTCCGCACAAACGGAAGATGGTCGCACGCGTGGTTCCGCGCTGAGCGAATAAACGCTTCTGTCACCGGCTGACGCTGCTCGCCATCGCGCACGGCAGCGTACAGACGGCTCCACAGTCCTTCACCCAGGGTTTTGGTCACCACCAGGCCCTGGCGTTCAAAACTCTCCACCACCCAGTGCGGCAGCGCCGCGATGCCCATATTGGCGGCAACCATCTGAATCAACAGCAGGGTGTTATCCACGCTTTTCAGCTGCGGGCTAATGCCTGCCGGCTGCAGGAAATGACGCCAGATATCCAGGCGACTGCGCTGAACCGGATAAATCAGCAGCGTTTCTGTTGCCAGGTCTTCCGGCGTGATGCGCGTTTTAGCCGCCAGCGGATGATCCGGTGCCAGCACCAGGCGCACTTCAAAATCAAACATCGGCGAATAGTGCAGGCCGCTGCGCGGCAGAATGTCGGAGGTCATCACCAGATCCAACTCACCCTGCTGCAGCGAGGGTTGCGGGTCGAACGTCACACCGGATTTAAAATCCATCTCCACCTGCGGCCACTTCTGGCGGAAGTTCTCAAGCGCAGGGGTCAGCCATTGAATACAGCTGTGGCACTCAATGGCGATGCGCAGTTTTGTCTGCTGCGGCTCGTTACAGGACTGTAGCGCGCTGGCGATCTGCGGCAGGACCTGATTCGCCAGTTGAAGAAGAATTTCACCCTGCGGCGTAAAGCGCAGAGGTTGGCTCTTACGCACAAAAAGACGAAATCCGAGGCGTTGTTCCAGATCGCTGAACTGGTGAGAAAGGGCAGACTGGGTCTGGTGCAGCGTGGCCGCAGCCGCCGCGAGCGATCCGCAGTTCCGCAACGCTTGCAGCGTTTTCAGGTGTTTTATCTCGATCATGAAAGTCCTTCACTTCGCCATGAACATTTTGCGCTTGAGGAATATACAGTACCTGCCAATTATAGATGTGTAAACATCTGGACGTCTAAATAGCGAAATTCACAAGGGGCATAACATGACAATCCGCAATCACACTCTCGGTTTCCCTCGCGTTGGCCTGCGTCGCGAGCTGAAAAAAGCGCAAGAAAGCTACTGGGCGGGTAACGCTACCCGTGAAGAACTACTGACCGTGGGGCGCGAGCTGCGCGCCCGTCACTGGGATCAGCAAAAGCAGGCGGGCATTGACCTGCTGCCGGTGGGCGATTTCGCCTGGTACGACCATGTTCTGACGACCAGCCTGCTACTGGGCAACGTGCCGGCTCGTCATCAGAACAAAGATGGATCGGTAGATATCGATACCCTGTTCCGCATCGGCCGTGGTCGTGCGCCAACGGGTGAACCCGCGGCAGCGGCGGAAATGACCAAGTGGTTTAACACCAACTATCACTATATGGTGCCGGAGTTCGTAAAAGGTCAGCAGTTCAAACTGACCTGGACACAGCTTCTGGACGAAGTCGACGAAGCGCTGGCGCTGGGCCACCAGGTGAAACCGGTGCTGCTCGGACCGGTAACCTACCTGTGGCTGGGCAAAGTCAAAGGCGAGCCGTTTGACCGCCTCAGCCTGCTGAAGGACATTCTGCCCGTCTACAAACAGGTACTGATTGAACTGGGTAAACGCGGCATTCAGTGGGTGCAAATCGACGAACCTGCTTTGGTGCTTGAGCTGCCCCAGGTTTGGCTCGATGCCTTCAAACCGGCGTATGACGCGCTTACCGGGCAGGTGAAGCTGTTGCTGACCACCTATTTCGAGGGCGTGACGCCTAACCTGAGCACGATTGCTGCGCTGCCGGTTCAGGGCCTGCATGTTGACCTGGTTCACGGCAAAGATGACGTGAAGGACCTGCACAAACGTCTGCCCGCAGACTGGCTGCTCTCAGCGGGGCTGGTAAACGGTCGTAACGTCTGGCGTGCCGATCTCACCGAAAAGTATGCTCAAATTAAAGACATTGTCGGTAAACGTGAGCTGTGGGTGGCCTCATCATGTTCACTGCTGCACAGCCCGATCGATCTGAGCGTGGAGACCCGTCTCGACCCGGAAGTGAAAAGCTGGTTTGCCTTCGCCCTGCAAAAATGTGAAGAACTGGCGCTGCTGCGCGACGCGCTGAACAGCGGTGACACGGCGGCGATTACCGAATGGAGCGCCCCGATTCAGGCGCGCCGTCATTCGGCACGCGTGCATAATCCGGCAGTGGAAAAACGTCTGGCGGCCATCACCGCTCAGGACAGCCAGCGCCAGAGTCCGTATGAAGTCCGTGCCGAAGCCCAGCGCGCCCGCTTCAACCTGCCCGCATGGCCAACCACGACGATCGGTTCATTTCCACAAACGACCGAGATCCGCGGCCTGCGTCTCGACTTCAAAAAGGGCAATCTGGATGCGAATCACTACCGTACCGGCATTGCTGAGCACATCAGGCAGGCGATCATCGAGCAGGAGCGTTTAGGTCTGGACGTGCTGGTGCACGGTGAAGCCGAGCGTAACGACATGGTGGAATACTTCGGTGAACACCTGGACGGCTTCGTGTTTACCCAGAATGGCTGGGTGCAGAGCTACGGTTCCCGCTGCGTGAAGCCACCGGTGGTGATCGGTGACGTCAGCCGCCCGGAAGCGATTACGGTGGCGTGGGCGAAGTATGCTCAGTCTCTGACCGACAAGCCGGTAAAAGGCATGCTGACCGGGCCGGTGACCATTCTGTGCTGGTCGTTCCCGCGTGAAGACGTGACCCGTGAAACCATTGCGAAGCAAATCGCGCTGGCGCTGCGTGATGAGGTGGCGGATCTGGAAGCCGCTGGCATTGGCATTATCCAGATTGACGAACCGGCGTTACGAGAAGGTTTGCCGCTGCGCCGCAGCGACTGGGATGAGTATCTGAAGTGGGGCGTGGAAGCCTTCCGCATCAATGCGTCGGTGGCGAAGGACGACACGCAGATCCACACTCATATGTGTTACTGCGAATTTAACGACATTATGGATTCCATTGCCGCGCTGGATGCCGACGTGATCACCATCGAGACCTCGCGTTCAGATATGGAGCTGCTCGAGTCGTTTGAAGAGTTCGACTATCCAAACGAAATCGGACCGGGGGTGTACGACATTCACTCCCCGAACGTGCCGAGCGTGGAGTGGATTGAAGCCCTGCTGAAAAAAGCCGCTCAGCGTATTCCGGCAGAGCGCCTGTGGGTGAACCCGGACTGCGGCCTGAAAACCCGCGGCTGGCCGGAAACCCGCGCAGCGCTCGCCAACATGGTGAAGGCAGCGCAGAATTTGCGTCAGGGGTAAGTCTGCGCATTTCCCGCCGCCTGATACTCTACTCAGGCGGCATTTTCCGTCATTGCAATCCGCTTGCCTGCCGCGTCAAAGAGATGCAGATGAGCCTCCTGCACGGTCAGCGTGATACGTTGCTGCGCAGGCAGACTCAGTTGCTGGAAGGATTTCAGGCACACGGCATGCCCTGCCACGTCCAGCCACACCAGGGTTGAATCTCCCTGCAGTTCGCATAACCGCGTTTTCCCGCTCAGGCTAAAATCCCCCGGCTGCTGATAACCCAGGTGTTCAGGGCGGATCGCGACAAATACCGATTCCCCCTCCTGAATGTCTGCGGGCTGACGCGAAAGCGGGAAGACGGTATCAGGGTCGATATGCAATGCCCCCTGCTGCCAGACGGCGGGTAACATATTGATTTTTGGCGTACCGATGAATTCGGCCACGAAGCGGTTCGCCGGGGTGTTGTACAGTTCAAGCGGCGTACCCGTTTGCTCAATATTGCCTTTACACATCACCACGATACGGTCGGCCAGCGTCATCGCCTCGACCTGATCGTGCGTGACGTAAATCATGGTGTTTTTCAGGGTATTATGGAGTTGCTGGATCTCCTGGCGCATTTCAACCCGCAGAGCGGCGTCAAGGTTGGAAAGGGGTTCGTCAAACAGGAACAGCGCGGGCTGCTGGACAATAGAACGACCTATCGCCACGCGCTGGCGCTGGCCGCCGGAGAGGTGTTGCGGAAGCCTGTCGAGCAGCTCGTCCAGCCTGAGCATGTTGGCGGCGTGGGTGATGCGCTGCGCAATGTCGGCCTCCGGGGTGCGGATATTGCGTAAGCCAAAGGCGAGGTTCTCCCGTACGGTCATATGCGGATAAAGTGCATAGGACTGGAAAACCATCGACAAGCTCCGCTTGCCCGCCGCCAGGTGGGTAACATCCTCATTGCCCATCATCAGCATGCCACTGTCTGGCGCCTCTAATCCCGCGATCATGCGCAGCAGCGTCGATTTCCCGCACCCGGAGGGGCCCACAAGAACGATAAATTCTCCTGATGCTATCTCCAGTGACAGATCCGCCACGATGACGTTTTTATCGTACTTTTTATGAATATGTCGTAATGAAAGGGCGGTCATAATGTCTCCTGAGCCCCTTGCAGGGCAGAAATCAGCATCAGCACTTCATGAGTTTTATGGACAAGCAGAGCGGTATCTCCCCGCGCTTCAACATTAAGGCGAACCAGCGGCTCGGTATTGGAGGCGCGGAGGTTAAAACGCCAGTCTGCGAAGGACAGGCTCAGGCCGTCGCAGGTGTCGCGTTCGCATGCGACCGGGGCATAGTGCGCGGCGACGTCATTGAGGAGTGCGGCGGGCTCGTTGACCGTCAGGTTGATTTCACCAGACACCGGATAGCGGGCCTGTGCGTGACGCATAAGATGAGAGAGCGGCTGCGCGTCTGCGCCCAGGATCTGGAGCATCAGGATCAGCGGGATCATGCCGCTATCGCAGTAGCCAAAATCGCGAAAATAGTGATGGCCACTCATCTCGCCGCCGTAAATGGCATTTTCCCTTCGCATCCGGGCTTTCAGGAAGGCATGCCCGGTTTTACTCACGATTGCGCTACCGCCGCAACGGGCGACCGTGTCGAGCGTGTTCCAGATTAAGCGGGGATCAAGAATGATGCGGCTGCCGGGATAGCGTCGCAGAAAATGTTCGGCAAACAGCCCCACGAGATAATAGTTCTCAACGTAATCCCCGCGCTCGTCGAAGAAAAAGCAACGATCGAAATCGCCATCCCAGGCGATGCCAGCATCGGCGTGATGTTCGATGACGGCCAGTCGGGTGCTTTGCCGGTTTTCAGGCAGCATCGGGTTAGGTACGCCAGCGGGAAAGCGGCCATCTGGCTGGTGGTGAATACGGATAAACTCGACCGGTACACCGGCACGCTTTAAGCCCTCATCAAGCGCATCTAGCGCCGGACCTGCGGTGCCGTGCCCGGCGTTGACCACCAGGCGTAACGTTCGCGTTGGGGACGTAGTGATGAATCGCAGCAGAGCGTTCACCCAGGCCGGGCGATTGTCGAAGGGAAAAATGCCCCCACGACGCACGCAGGGTGGAAAGCGGTTCTGTTCTGCCAGCGCTTTGATCTCCAGCAGACCGTTGTCATTACTGATCGGGCGCGCCTCAAGGCCAACCAGCTTAAAGCCGTTGTAATGGGCGGGATTGTGGCTCGCCGTCACCTGGATCCCTCCGTCTGCCCGCAATTCCCGGGTGGCGAAATAGACCTCTTCCGTACCGGTCATGCCCAGGTCGATAACATCGACGCCGCCTGCGGTAAGCCCGTCGATCAGGGCCGTTTTTAGCGCCCCCGAGCTGAGGCGGACATCAGCGCCTACTACCACGCGCCGGGGATGCAGCCAGACGGCGTACGCCCTTCCGATGCGACGCGCAATGTCAGGGGTGAGATTGACGTCAACTTCGCCACGAATGTCATAGGTTTTAAAGCACGTTAGTTCATCCATAGTTCACTCTTATCTTAAGCAGGGTAATCTCATGCCGTATCACGCTCGATAAGCCGGTGTTCCAGCGCAACGTGGGTGACGGGGCCATTGTTCAGAAGCAGATCAACCGCGATTTCACCTTTACGTTCGGCATCCTGCGCGATGGTGGTAAGTCCAGGCCCGTTATACTGCCGGGCGGTATTGTCGAATCCGGTAATGGCGACCCGGCCAGGTATAGCAAGACGCTGTCGCTGGCAATAATTCACCGCGCCGATGGCAAAACGATCGGATAAGCAGATCAGCGCCGTGATCTCAGGGTGTGCCGTCAGCAATGCTTCCGCTGCCCGTTCGCCGTGTGGCTCATCGTGATGGGTTTCACACAGCCAGCAGTCGCTGAGCGTAATACCGTGCTCTTGAAACGCGTCGCGGCAGGCATTCACGCGGGTCAGCATGAGTTGGTTATCCCCCGTCACGCGGTGCGTCAGAGGCCGCATCCCGCGCGCGTTCGGGTGAGACGGGAAGGCAATAATGCCGAAATGGCGATGACCCTTTTGTATCAGGTAGTGGGTGATATCACGCATGGCGCGTGTGTTATCCACCGACACGCTGCTGAACTGCGGAAGCTGAAAATCGAGCGTCACCACAGGCAGATTGCGGGCCAGGGTTTGTTGAATAATGGCGGCGCTGTTATGCGTGGCGTTGAGAATATACCCGTCCACCAGGGTAGTGAGCGATGAAGGCCCTTTTTGAAGCGGAATCAGCACCAGATTAATATTACGGTCTTCGCAGCGGGTCGCGACGCCGCGCATCAGGCTGACGTCATGCGGATCGATAAAAACATAGCTCATGGCATCGTTAAAAATGACGCCGATGGCCCCGGATTTTCCGGTGCGTAAAGCCCGGGCGAGTTTATCCGGCCCCTGAAATCCAACCTGACGGGCGTACCCAAGTATCTTTTCACGTAATTCAGCAGACAGCTTTTCGGGATTATTCCACGCGTTAGATACCGTGGTATGTGAAATACCCATCTCCGCTGCCAGCGATTTAATCGTCACGTTTTTATTCTTTCTTTTGCTAAATGAATTAGGCATTTTATATTCACGTAAATTATTTATGAGGCGTAATTAAATAAATAATAGCGGCTGAGTTTATCGTTAAATATAAATAGTTTTGTGATTTGTTTAACGTTAAACATAAAAAAGGGGTGTTAGCTTACGCACCATTCACAGAGTGCAGCAGTGAGCGATTAACACTTATCGACATCAGGGAGATATAACGTGAGAGTTGCAGAAGCAGCAAAATTAATAGCATCGGTAATATTCCTCTTTTTTCTTACCGGTTGCGGGCCTGATGATAAAAAAGAGACACAATCCGGCGCGCGTGAAACAATCAAGATGTGGGTCACACCCACCGTCAATGAAGAAGCCTTCTGGAGTAAAATAGTGGCGGAATGGAATAAAGACCCTGCCCATATGCCCGTCGAATTTACCGCTATTCCTGCCGCAAACAGTTCAGAAGAAGCGATAATGAATGCGCTGGCATCAGGGACTGAACCGGATATTTCAACCAATATATTTATTGGTTTTGCCAGCCAGCTTGTTGATGTCGGGCAGATAGAAGATCTCTCCAGAATGCCGGGTTTTCAGGAAACGATTCAGAAACGGCAAATGGCTTCTCTGCTGTCAGCCTGGGAATTAAACGGCAAACAAACGGTACTGCCGGTATATATCAACCCGATTGTCTGGTGGTGGCGTGGCGATTTACTGAAGCAATACGGTTTTGATCGGGTACCGGTTAGCTACGATGAACTTTACGCGCTGGCGAAGCGTCGGGCGGCGGATAATCACGGCTATGTGATACAGCTTACGGCAGGTAAAAACTGGTGGGAACGCTGGTTCGACTTCATTCCGCTGTTCTACGCCCAGAGCCACGGCAAGCCGTATCTGGTCGACAAAAAACCTGCGCTGACCACGCCTGCTGGCGAGGCCGTGCTGACCTTCATGGGCAACGTTTTTAACAATAAGTGGAGCAGCTACGACTTCACCTCTGCCGAGGATCCGCTCGCAACGGGGCAGGTTATCGCCTCAGCGCGCGGACCGTGGGATTTAGCCCGCTATCGCAAGCAGTATCCGGACATATTAAAAACGATTCAGATCGGTCCGATGCTGACCGAGACGGGCATTGAACACCCCTATACGTTCGGCGACAGCAAAGGTCTGGTGATCTTCAGTTCCAGTAAGCGAAAGGCGCAGGCCTGGCAGTTTATGCAGTGGGTCTTCAGTAACCCTGAACATGACCGGCTGTGGCTTGAGTTGACAGGGATGCCGCCCGCCCGCGCGGATTTAATGAGTAATCCGATCTTTGTCAGTTACTTCAAACAAAATCCGCTAGAGAAACAAATCGCCTCGTGGGTGGACGTCGCGCTTCCTCCTGCAGCAACAAACCAGACGACAGAAGTACAGCGCAGCATGACGCAGATGCTTGAGCGCGTGATATTCAAAACCAGTACGCCTGCAGACGCGCTGAAACAATCTCAGCAGGAAATCAGCGCCCTCACGGGCCAGTAGGGGGCATGATGGCTGGATATGAATCCCGAACCGGAGGCCTGCTGGCCTCCACCTGGATTGGCTATTCGCTGCTATTTTGGTTCTACCCGCTTGCCTGGCTGGTGGTGCTGAGCGTGACCCGCTGGCAGTTTATCGGCGCACCGCAATTTACCGGTTTGCAGAACATTATTGGCGTACTGCACGATGCGTTATTCTGGACATCCATGTGGAACATTTGCCGCTTTTTAATGTGGTATGTCCCGATCGTGTTTATTACCGCTCTGCTTTTTGCTGCCGGGTTACGAAGAATTAACTATGGCCGGGGGTTTATCGCCTTAAGCTTTTTACTGGCAAATATCTCGTCAGGGGTGGCGTACTCAATTGTCTTTTCCCGTCTTTTTAATGAGTATGGCCCGGTTAACCGCTTATTGTCTGCGTGGTTTGGGATTTCCGTGCCGTGGTTTACCAACCCTGACTGCGCGATGCTATCCATTGCGCTTATCGTGACCTGGAAATTTGTCGGTTATTACGGATTAATTCTCTATTCCGGCATGCAGGCTATTCCATCGGATATTTATAGTGCGGCTATTCTCGATAAAACCGGGCGTTTTCAGAAAGGTTGGGCAATAACGCTGCCGATGATGAATCCGCAAATTGTGATGGTGATGGTGCTGGCTATTACGGTGGCATTCAGTATTTTTACAGAGCCCTATTTAATTACCGGTGGTGGGCCACTAAACAGTACTACCAGTCCCATGGTGGTCATGTACGAAGCCGCGTTTCAAAATATGAAACCTACCTGGGCTGCTGCCATGTCGATTATCGTCGCTGCCTGCAGTTTCCTGATGATCTGGCTATTTCGTCGGTTATTCGAAAAAAACATTGAGATTGTATGAATGAAAAAACTCACGCCCCTGAGCCTGCTAATTCATGCGCTGATGTTTATTCTGGCGTTAAGCTGGCTCTATCCGTTTGTCTGGATGGTCGTGTCATCCCTGAAGCCTACGGCACAGATTTATACCACGGATCTCTTTTCGGGCACGCTGACGCTCGAAAATTACACTTTCCTTTTCGATAACAGCAACCGGGCCGATAAGCCGTTTCTGCGCACGCTGTTTAACTCGCTTTTTGTTTCCGTCACCGTGACCGCGAGCGTGACCGTCACCTCCATGCTGGTGGGGTATGCGCTGGCAAAAACGGAATTCTGGGGCAAAAACGCTTTCCGTAATCTGTTGATTGTGCAGATGGTTTTCCCGGTTTTCATGTTCATCATTCCACAGTTTGTGCTGATGCGTGAGCTCGGTCTGATCAACCGTTACAGCGCCATGATCCTGCCTTATGCAATGAGTGCCTGGGGGATCTTTATGGTGTCCCAGAGCTTCAAGGGCACGCCCAACGATTACCTGTACGCCGCGCGTCTGGATCATGCCAGCCTGTGGGCCATTCTGCGGCACGTCATGATGCCGCTGAACAAGTCCATTCTGGCGATCGTGGCGCTATTTACCTTCTCAAGTTCGTGGGACAACTTCCTCTGGCCGCTGATTGTCATGCGCGATGCCGACAAAATGCCGTTTTCGGTGCTGCTGGCCACCTTCAGTAAATCCTACGGCGTTTATCTGGGGCCAGTGATGGCGGGAGCCGTGGTGCAAATGCTGCCGGTCATCGTGTTGTTTATCCTGTTCCGGAAATATTTCCTGCAGGGCATGTCGTTATCACTGAAATAAGGAACGTACGGTGAACAATCAACCCTGGTGGCAGGCCTGTACCTGTTACCAAATTTATCTGCCGTCGTTTTGCGATGGTAACGGTGACGGGCTGGGTGATTTCCCCGGCCTGCTCTCAAAAGTGGATTACCTGAGCGCGTTAGGCATCGGTGCCATCTGGATCACGCCGTTTTACCCCTCTCCTCTGGTGGATAACGGGTATGACATTAGTGATTACTGCGCCGTCGACCCACGATTCGGCACGCTGACCGATTTTCGCGACGTCGTTCATCGCTGCCATGAAAAGGGGATCCGGGTCATTATCGATCTGGTGCTTAATCATGTCTCTTCGCAGCATCCGTGGTTTCAGGATGCCTGGAATAATCCCGCAAGCCGCTATCGGGACTATTTTCTTTTCAGCGCGCACCCTAACAACTGGGAGTCATTTTTTTCCGGCAGCGCCTGGAGCCCGGAGCCGGACACCGGCGAGTTTTACTACCATAAATTCGCGCCTGAGCAGGTCGATCTGAACTGGGCGAACCCCGCGTTAGAGCAGGAAATGCTTCAGGTCATTGATTTCTGGCAGGCGCAGGGCGTGGATGGCTTCCGCTTCGACGTGATTAATTTCCTCAGCACGCGCGGCATCGGGCCTGACAATCCGGAGAAAGCGGGAGTACAGCAGCATGAGCATGACGTGAACCAGCCGGGGCTCATCGGCACGCTGCAGCGCGTATGCCAACATGCCAGGCAGCAAGGGGATGTTTTCCTGATCGGCGAAATCGGCAGCGAGGAGAGGGAGACCCTGGCCCGTTATCAGGCCCCGTCGCTGATGGACGTGGTCTTTAACTTCAATATTGGCAGCCAGAAAACCTTCGATGCGGCACGCCTGTGCGACGAGATTAACGCCACGCTGACGCTGCAGTCTGGCCTGCCGACGCTATTCTTTTCCAGCCACGATATGCCGCGCATGATTAGCCGCTTTGGTGAAGGCCCGCATGACGCCGCCCGGGCGTTGGCCGTTCTGGCGCTACAGCTGACCGTGCGCGGCGTACCGTTTATTTTTCAGGGTGACGAGTTGGGGATGCCCGACTATGTGCCTCAGACGGTCGGGCAGATTTTTGATATTCAGGGAAAAACCTTCTACGACACGGCCATGCGGCAGGGGTGCAGTGCCGCCGACGCGCTGGCGCAGGCCATTGAACATTCACGGGATGGGTCCCGTGCCCCCTTCCTCTGGTGCGACGCACCGTTTGCGGGCTTTTCCACATCCACGCCGTGGATGCCCGTCAGCCAGGACTATCCCTTGCTCAATGCCGAACATCAGATATCGACGCCCGGCTCGTTGTGGCGTCAGTACCAGACCTTCATTGCGCTTCGGGCCGCCATCGGGGCGCTACAGCATGGGGAGTGCAGCCTACTGAAGCGCCATAAGGCGTGCGTCTGGTTTACCCGAACAACGGCGCAGGAACAGGTCTGGGTGGCCGTGAATTTTGGCCAGCCGGTACAAAACCCATTGTGGGCCATTGAAGCGGATGTCCTGTACGGCCAAAACGCGCAGCAGCTGGATAAAAATCAAATTCTGATAAAAAGGAGTGTATATGAACAGACACGGTAAGAATCCGTTGATCACCCCGAGCGACGTGGTGCCTTCTCTGCCAGGACGGAAAGTGGAGTGCGTCTTTAACGCCGGGGTAACGGAGTATCATGGGGAGATTATCCTGCTGCTTCGGGTTGCCGAGAGCGTGATAAATGATGACCCACAGAAGATCGTCGTTCCGCTTCTGGTGCAGCAGTCCGGCGGCTGGCAGGCGGCAACAAAAACGTTCGAACGCAACGACCCGCGCTATGATTTTAGCGACCCGCGTACCATTGTGCTGAAAAGCGACCCGGCTCAGGTCTGGCTGACGTCAATGTCCCACCTGCGCCTGGCGCGAAGCCAGGACGGTGTAAATTTCACCATCGATCAACAGCCGTTTATTACCGCCGACAGCCGCTATGAGGAATTTGGCTGTGAAGATGCGCGTATCACCCTGATTGACGATGTCTGGTACATCAATTACTCCGCCGTGTCATCGCTGGGTATCTCCACCGCGCTGGCGACCACCGTTGATTTTATCTCCGTCGACAAGAAAGGGCTGATTTTCTGCCCTGATAACCGCGACGTCTGTTTCTTCCCGGAGAAGGTTGGCGGATCCTTCCGGGCGCTTACCCGGCCCGCGCCCTGCCATTTCGGCCACCCGGAAATCTGGATCTGCGAATCGCCCGATATGCTGCACTGGGGAAACCACCGGCATCTGCTGGGACGCTCGGGAGACGAATGGGATGCGCTGAAGTCGGGTGGCGGCGCGCCGCTGATCAAGACCGCGCGCGGCTGGCTGGAGATTTATCACGGCGTTGACGCTAGCCAGCGTTATTGCCTGGGCGCTCTGCTTCTGGATCTTGAGGATCCGCTCACCCTCATCGCCAAATCTTCCGTACCGCTGCTGGAGCCGAGCGCGCCCTATGAGCGTGAAGGCTTTTTCGGTAACGTCGTCTTTACCTGCGGGGCGCTGGTGCGTAATGACACGTTGCATATCTGGTATGGTGCGGCGGATGAGCGTATCGCCCTGGCCACGCTGCCGATGGACGAGCTGTGGAAACATCTGGGCCTGGAGTAAGCCCTGACGCAGCCCCGGCTTTCGCCGGGGCTGCGAAGTGTTTATTTCTTCCCGCCGTACTGGCTAAACCACGCCAGCATTCTCTGCCAGCCATCTTTCGCCGATTCCGCGTGATAACTCGGACGGTAATCTGCGTTAAACGCATGTCCGGCATCCGGATACACCACAATCTCCGCATTGGCATTGGCTGCCCGTAGCGCATGGCGCATGGTTTCTACCGAATCAAGCGAAATACCGGTGTCCTGGCCGCCATACAGACCCAGCACCGGGGCATTGAGCTCAGTGGCGATGTCCACCGGATGTTTTGGCGAATTCAGCGTTTTCTCGCCCACCAGTTTGCCATACCAGGCGACAGCCGCTTTGAGCTGCGGATTGTGTGCGGCATACAGCCAGCTAATGCGTCCGCCCCAGCAGAAGCCGGTGACCATCAGACGGTGCGGGTCGCCGCCGTTACGCGCCGCCCAGCTGGCAACGTGGTCGAGATCGGCCAGCACCTGCGCGTCCGGGACTTTGCTGACCAGATTGCTGAACAACGTTGGAATATCGCTATAGTCGTTCGGATCGCCCTGACGGAAGTAGAGTTCTGGCGCAACGGCCAGATATCCTTCAAGTGCCAGGCGACGGCAGAGGTCGCGAATATGTTCGTGAACCCCAAAAATCTCCTGAACCACAATCACGATGGGCAGCGGACCGTCTGCCGATTTTGGTCGTGCGTGATAGGCAGGCATATTCTCCCCCTGCGAGGGAATGGAGGTCTCTCCCGCCGTAATGGCCTCTTCTGAGGTTGAAACGATGGTTGAAGCAAGCGGGGCCGCAGCAGGTGCAAAACCGGTTTTTTCAGTCATGGCATTCTCCGTACCAATGAGTTAGCGCAAAGGTAAATATAGACACCAGGTTAACAACTCACAGTGCCTTAAACGGTCTATCTTTTGTGCAGCACCTGACGATATAACTTGTTAATGTGATGTGAATCACTTTTTGATGGAAATTCACTGCAATCATTTTCATTCATGGTGAGATGCATCACGAAATTATGCTTACTGCTTCTGTAAAGTACCGTTTTACTTCTTCTGACTAACCGACCCACAGAGGAGTCACCTATGTCTAAGTCTGATGTTTTTCATCTCGGCCTCACTAAAAATGATTTACAAGGGGCTACGCTCGCTATCGTCCCTGGCGACCCTGAGCGTGTGGAAAAGATCGCCGCGCTGATGGATAAGCCGGTCAAACTGGCTGCCCATCGTGAATTCACCACCTGGCGTGCAGAGCTGGATGGCAAAGCGGTGATTGTGTGCTCCACCGGTATCGGCGGTCCGTCTACCTCTATTGCTGTTGAAGAGCTGGCGCAGCTGGGCATTCGTACTTTCCTGCGTATCGGCACGACCGGCGCGATTCAGCCGCACATCAACGTGGGCGACGTACTGGTGACGACGGCATCCGTTCGTCTGGACGGGGCAAGCCTGCACTTTGCGCCTATGGAATTCCCGGCAGTGGCTGACTTCGAATGCACCACCGCGCTGGTTGAAGCCGCGAAGTCCGTGGGCGCGACCACCCACGTTGGCGTAACCGCTTCTTCCGACACCTTCTACCCGGGCCAGGAGCGCTACGACACCTTCTCTGGCCGCGTTGTGAGCCGTTTCAAAGGCTCAATGGAAGAGTGGCAGTCCATGGGCGTAATGAACTACGAAATGGAATCCGCGACGCTGCTGACCATGTGTGCAAGCCAGGGTCTGCGTGCCGGTATGGTGGCGGGCGTTATCGTCAACCGTACTCAGCAGGAGATCCCGAACGCCGAAACCATGAAGCAGACCGAAAGTCATGCGGTGAAAATTGTGGTGGAAGCGGCTCGTCGCCTGATCTAGCCCTCTCTTCTCAAATCAAAGGCCGACGCGTTCGGCCTTTTATTTTTTGCGTAGCGCCTCGCAGGAAAACCCTTTCAAACTGGACGTTTATACAGCACAATTCTATTTTGTGCGGGTAATACGTTGATGCAGGGGGCATTGTGGATATCTCAATCCTGATTTATGCGGTGATTGCGCTGGCTGGCGTTGCGATAGGCTGGCTGATTTCCAGCTACCAGCATGCGCAGCAGAAGGCCGATCAGCTGGCGGAGCGCGAAGAGATCGTCGCCGAGCTCAGCGCGGTAAAGCAACAGCTTGCGCTAAGTGACCACTGGCGCGACGAGTGCGAGCTGCTCAATAACGAACTGCGCAACCTGCGTGATATCAACACGTCGCTGGAGGCCGATCTCCGCGAAGTGACTACCCGCCTCGAATCCACGCAGCTGCATGCGGAAGACAAAATCCGTCAGATGATTAACAGCGAGCAGCGCCTCAGCGAGCAGTTTGAGAATCTCGCCAACCGCATTTTCGAACACAGCAACCGCCGCGTTGACGAACAGAATCGCCAGAGTCTGAACAGCCTGCTGACGCCGCTGCGTGAACAGCTGGACGGTTTTCGCCGTCAGGTGCAGGACAGCTTTGGACAGGAAGCCCGCGAGCGGCACACGCTGGCGCACGAGATTCGTAATCTTCAGCAGTTGAATGCGCAAATGGCGCTGGAGGCGGTCAACCTCACTCGGGCGCTAAAAGGGGATAACAAAACCCAGGGTAACTGGGGAGAAGTGGTGCTCACCCGCGTGCTGGAGGCCTCTGGCCTGCGCGAGGGGTATGAATACGAAACGCAGGTGAGTATCGAAAACGATGCGCGCTCGCGGATGCAGCCAGACGTCATTGTGCGTCTGCCGCAGGGGAAAGATGTGGTGATCGACGCCAAAATGACGCTGGTGGCGTATGAGCGTTACTTTAATGCGGAAGACGACTACACGCGCGAGTCGGCGCTGCAGGAGCATATTGCCTCCGTGCGTAACCATATCCGACTGCTGGGCAGAAAAGATTATCAGCAGCTTCCGGGGCTGCGCTCGCTGGACTATGTGCTGATGTTTATTCCGGTCGAACCGGCGTTCCTGCTGGCCCTCGACAGACAGCCCGAACTGATCACCGAAGCGCTCAAAAATAATATTATGCTGGTGAGCCCCACCACCCTGCTGGTGGCATTACGTACCATTGCTAACCTGTGGCGCTATGAGCACCAGAGCCGCAATGCACAGAAGATTGCTGAGCGTGCCAGCAAGCTGTACGACAAAATGCGCCTCTTCGTGGACGATATGTCCTCGGTCGGGCAAAGCCTGGACCGTGCGCAGGATAACTACCGTCAGGCGATGAAAAAACTCGCCTCCGGGCGGGGCAACCTGCTTGCTCAGGCTGAAGCATTCCGCGGCCTGGGGGTGGAGGTCAAACGCGAGATTAATCCGGAACTGGTGGAGCAGGCCACGGCGCAAGACGAAGAGTTCCGTCTGCGTGAAGGCGCAGATGAGCAAAAGACCCCCAGCGAAGACAACGAGTTAACGACGGATTTATCGTCTGACGAGCCGCCGACACGTTTCTATCACGGCGGTTGAATCGTAGGGCAAACGCGCCCAATCTGTTACACTTCACGAACATTTGACTGATTAGCAGGCTCTGAGATGGTTGACGATTCACAAGACACGACGCACTTTGGCTTTCAGACTGTCGCCAAAGCGCAGAAAGCTGACATGGTGGCCCACGTATTTCATTCCGTGGCGGCGAAGTACGATGTGATGAATGACTTGATGTCGTTCGGCATTCATCGCTTGTGGAAACGCTTCACCATTGACTGCAGCGGTGTGCGCCGTGGACAAACCGTGCTGGATTTAGCCGGTGGAACAGGCGATCTGACGGCGAAGTTTTCCCGTCTGGTGGGTGAAACTGGCCGCGTTGTTCTGGCCGATATCAATGACTCCATGCTGAAAATGGGACGCGAAAAGTTGCGTAACATCGGCGTGGTGGGCAATGTGGAATACGTGCAGGCTAACGCCGAAGCGCTGCCATTCCCGGATAATACCTTTGACTGCATAACGATCTCCTTCGGCCTGCGTAACGTCACCGACAAAGAAAAAGCGCTGCGCTCCATGTACCGTGTACTGAAGCCGGGTGGACGTCTGCTGGTGCTCGAGTTCTCTAAACCGATCATTGAGCCGCTGAGCAAAGCCTACGACGCCTATTCCTTCCACGTGCTGCCGCGTATCGGTGAACTGGTGGCGAACGACGCGGAGAGCTACCGCTATCTGGCGGAGTCCATTCGCATGCACCCGGATCAGGACACCCTAAAAGCCATGATGCAGGATGCGGAATTTGAGAACGTTGAATACTTCAACATGACGGCGGGTGTCGTTGCGCTGCATCGCGGTTACAAATTCTGAGTGGAGGTGTTCCGTGCCCTTTAAACCCTTAGTCACCGCAGGCATCGAGAATGTGCTCAATGCCTTCCTGTATCGCGCGCCGGCGCTAAAAGCTGCACGTCAGCGACTTAACGGGAAGGTCCTGCGCATTGTATTAAAAGAGTTCTCAACGCCGCTCGTGCTGGTCTTCAGCGAACGCCAGCTCGATGTTCTGGGTGAGTGGGAAGGCGAGGCGGATTGCTCGGTCATTACCCATATGAGCGTGCTGCCAAAACTGCGCGATCGCCAGCAATTGACGGCGCTTATCCGCAGCGGTGAGCTGGAAGTGGAGGGCGACATCCAGGTCGTACAAAACTTCGTTGCGCTCAGCGATCTGGCGGAGTTTGACCCGGCAGAACTGCTCGCGCCTTTTATTGGTGACATCGCCGCTGAAGGGATCGGGAAAGCTATTCATGGCGGCACGGCGTTCTTGCGCAAAAATCTGCAACGGCAGCAGCGCTATGCCGCAGAAGTCCTGACTGAAGAGTGGCGCATGGCCCCCGGTCCGCTGGAAGTGGCATGGTTTGCGGAAGAAACCGCTGCTGTTGAACGTGCGGTTGATGCATTAACCAAACGGCTGGAAAAACTGGAGGGCAAATGACGCCTGGTGAAATTCGGCGCCTCTATTTTATCGTCCACACCTTTTTGAGTTACGGGCTCGATGAGCTTATCCCCAAAATGCGTATCACGCTGCCGCTTAGAATCTGGCGGCGGATGTTGTTCTGGATGCCTAATCGTCATAAAGGTCAGCCGCTGGGTGAACGTCTGCGTCTGGCGCTGCAGGAGCTTGGCCCGGTATGGATTAAGTTCGGACAGATGCTCTCAACCCGCCGCGATCTCTTCCCGCCTCATATTGCCGATGAACTGGCAATGCTGCAGGACCGTGTTGCCCCGTTTGACGGAGTGAGGGCGAAGAAACAGATCGAAGAGGCAATGGGTAATCTTCCCGTTGAAACCTGGTTTGACGATTTCGAAATAGCCCCGCTGGCGTCGGCGTCTATTGCTCAGGTGCATACCGCACGTCTGAAAGAGAACGGCAAAGAGGTGGTGATCAAGGTGATCCGCCCGGATATCCTGCCGGTCATCAAAGCTGACATGAAGCTGATTTATCGTCTGGCGCGCTGGGTACCACGTTTGTTACCTGATGGCCGTCGTCTGCGTCCGATGGAAGTGGTGCGGGAATACGAAAAAACGCTGATTGATGAGCTTAACCTGCTGCGCGAGTCGGCAAACGCCATTCAGCTGCGTCGTAATTTTGAAAACAGCCCGATGCTTTATGTGCCTGAGGTCTATTCAGACTACTGCAGTCAGAACATGATGGTCATGGAGCGCATCTACGGTATTCCGGTTTCGGATGTGGCGGCGCTGGAGAAGCAGGGAACGAACATGAAGCTGCTGGCCGAACGTGGCGTTCAGGTCTTCTTTACTCAGGTGTTTCGCGACAGCTTTTTCCATGCGGATATGCACCCGGGCAATATTTTTGTGAGCTACGAGCATCCTGAGGATCCGAAGTATATCGGTATCGACTGCGGGATTGTGGGGTCGCTGAATAAAGAAGATAAGCGTTATCTGGCCGAGAACTTTATCGCGTTCTTCAACCGTGACTACCGTAAGGTGGCTGAGCTGCACGTTGACTCCGGCTGGGTTCCGCCGGACACCAACGTCGAAGAGTTTGAGTTTGCTATTCGTACCGTCTGCGAGCCGATTTTTGAAAAGCCGCTGGCAGAAATCTCCTTCGGGCACGTGCTGTTAAACCTGTTTAATACGGCTCGCCGCTTTAATATGGAAGTTCAGCCGCAATTAGTTTTACTTCAGAAAACATTACTTTACGTTGAGGGTGTAGGTCGCCAACTCTATCCTCAGTTAGACTTGTGGAAGACGGCTAAACCGTTCCTGGAATCCTGGATTAAGGATCAGGTAGGTTTTCCAGCGCTGGTGCGCTCATTGAAAGAGAAAGGCCCGTTCTGGATTGAAAAAATGCCCGAAATTCCTGAACTGGTTTACGACAGTTTGCGTCAGAGCAAGAACCTTCAGCACAGCATGGATAAAATCGCCCGCGAGCTTCAGTCCAGTCGCGTGCGCCAGGGACAATCACGCTATCTCTTTGGGATTGGCGCAACGCTGCTGTTGAGCGGTACGTTGCTGCTAATCAATCGTCCTGACTGGCAGATGATGCCCGCCTGGCTGATGGCTGGCGGGGTTGTTGTCTGGCTAGCCGGATGGAGAAAAACGCGCTGAGTTTGCGTCGCCATCGACGGGTCGCATACGTATAATGCGACTTGACCAATTAATCATCTATTCCTGAGGAATTTGTATGGGTGGTATCAGTATCTGGCAATTAGTCATTATTGCCGTCATCGTCGTGCTGCTGTTTGGCACTAAAAAGCTCGGTTCTATCGGTTCCGATCTGGGCGCGTCTATCAAAGGCTTCAAGAAAGCAATGAGCGATGATGAGAACAAGCAGGATAAAGCCAGCCAGGATGCTGATTTTACTGCAAAATCCATCTCCGATAAGCAAGAAGAAGCCAAAAAAGAAGACGCCAAAAGCCACGATAAAGAGCAGGTGTAAGTCGTGTTCGACATTGGTTTTAGTGAGCTGCTGCTAGTCTTTGTGATTGGCCTGATCGTGCTGGGTCCGCAGCGTCTGCCCGTGGCGGTGAAAACCGTTGTGGGCTGGGTGCGTGCGCTGAGATCGCTGGCATCGACCGTTCAGAATGAACTGGCACAGGAACTTAAGCTCCAGGAGTTTCAGGAAAGCCTGAAAAAGGTCGAGAAGGCGAGCATGGATAACCTGACGCCGGAACTGAAAGCCTCAATGGATGAACTGCGCGAAGCGGCGGAATCCATGAAGCGCTCTTACAGCGTTAACGATCCTGAAAAAGCGAGCGATGAAGCGAACACCATTCATAACCCGGTGGTGAAGGACAGCGAAGCGCAACGTGAGGGCGTGACGCCAGCGAGTGCTGAGCACCAGGCCGCCGCGCCAGAACAGACGCCGCAGGAAACCGAAGTGAAAAAACAGGCGCAGCCGGAAGACCCCACGATAAAAGTGGCGGAAGCGAAACCCGTCGCGCCTGTTTCCGAATCATCCCCCTCGTCGAGTGATAAAGCGTAACCATGGCAGTAGATGATACTCAACCGCTTATTACGCACCTTATTGAGCTGCGTAAGCGCCTGTTAAACTGCATTATTGCGGTTCTGGTGATATTCCTGTGCCTGGTCTATTTCGCCAACGATATCTATCAGGTGGTCTCTGCACCGCTGATTAAGCAGATGCCGCTGGGGGCAACGATGATTGCAACAGATGTTGCCTCACCGTTCTTTACCCCTATTAAGCTCACATTTTGGGTGTCGTTGATTGCGTCTGCACCCGTCATCCTTTATCAGGTATGGGCGTTTGTGGCACCAGCGCTGTATAAACATGAACGTAAACTGGTGATCCCGCTTCTGGTCTCCAGCTCGTTGCTGTTCTATATCGGTATGGCGTTTGCCTACTTCGTTGTCTTCCCGCTGGCCTTTGGCTTCCTGACGCATACCGCGCCGGAAGGGGTGCAGGTGTCGACAGATATCGCCAGCTATCTCAGCTTCGTCATGGCGCTGTTTATGGCGTTTGGCGTGGCATTTGAAGTGCCGGTCGCCATTGTGCTGCTTTGCTGGGTTGGGGTAACCACCCCTGAAGACCTGCGTAAAAAGCGTCCGTATATCCTGGTAGGTGCATTTGTGGTCGGCATGCTGCTCACGCCGCCGGATGTTTTCTCGCAGACGTTACTGGCCATACCGATGTATTGCCTCTTTGAGGTTGGCGTATTCTTCTCGCGTTTCTACGTGGGTAAAGGACGCCGATCGGACGATGTAGACGATGCGTCTGAAAAGACCACTGAAGAGTAAAACCAGCCGCCCGTCAGGGCGGTTGTTATATGGGGATTCGCATGTTTGATATCGGACTCAACCTGACCAGCTCGCAGTTTGCAAAAGATCGCGATGACGTTGTTGCGCGTGCTTTTGACGCCGGCGTTAAAGGACTCCTGCTGACCGGAACTAACCTTCATGAGAGCGAGCAGGCGCAGCTTCTGGCGCAACGTTATGAACACTGCTGGTCAACCGCAGGCATCCACCCTCATGACAGCAGCCAGTGGACCGAGGAGAGCGCACAAATCCTTTACAGACTCGCGAAAACCGCTGAGGTGGTGGCCATTGGCGAGTGTGGGCTCGATTTTAACCGCAACTTCTCCACGCCTGACGAACAGGAAAAGGCATTCACTGCCCAGCTTGCTCTGGCGGCAGAGCTTGAAATGCCCGTCTTTATGCATTGCCGCGACGCGCACGAACGTTTTCTCGCGCTTCTGGATCCCTGGCTGGATAAACTCCCCGGCGCAGTGCTGCACTGCTTCACCGGTTCAAGGAAGGAGGCGCAGGAGTGCCTGGCGCGCGGGCTGTTTCTCGGCATTACCGGCTGGGTTTGTGATGAGCGCCGCGGGCTTGAGCTACGCGAGCTGTTACCGTTGATTCCGGCCGACCGTTTGCTTATTGAGACCGATGCGCCTTATCTGCTGCCGAGAGATATGACGCCCAAACCGTCATCGCGGCGAAATGAGCCTGCATACCTGGGGCACATTGTTGAGCGCGTGGCGCGATGGCGTGGAGACGATCCGCACTGGCTTTCTGCGCAGACGGATGACAACGTGCGCCATCTCTTCAGGATCAGTTTTTAAACTTTACGGAAGTCGGTATTTTTGACGCTCTGCAACACCTGCTTGTTCAGCAGGTTGAGCAACAACATGGAGCGTGCTTCACCGTCCGGCTCGGCGAAAATCGCCTGCAGGCCTTCGAATGCACCTTCCGTAATGACGACGTTATCACCCGCGTAAGGGGTTTCCGGGTCGGTGATCCCTTCTGGCTGTTGATACACCGAAAGCTGATGAATGACCGTCGACGGAACGGTGGCCGGGTGGGCGCCAAAACGAACGAAGTGGCTGACGCCGCGCGTTGCGCTGATGGTGGTGGTGTGGATCACCTCAGGGTCGAACTCCACGAACAGGTAGTTCGGGAATAACGGCTCACTGACGGTTGTGCGCTTCCCGCGCTGCATTTTTTCAAGCGTGATCACGGGTGTCAGACAATTTACAGACTGACGTTCAAGATGTTCCTGCGCGCGCTGAAGTTGCCCGCGTTTGCAATACAGTAAATACCAGGCCTGCATAATCACTCTTTCCCTTAGTTCGGGGCGCAAGCATATCAAAACCCTGGAGGGATCGCTAAGTTGATTATAATGGGTGAACCTGGAACAGAACGCATAAGTTCACGCTAATTTAACAAAATTACAGCATCAAGCAGGCTTACGCCGTATAATGAAGCGCTTACAGAGAGGCCATGACTAACTGCATGAAATACCACGATCTCCGCGACTTCCTGACGCTGCTGGAAAAGCAGGGCGAACTCAAACGCATTACACTTCCTGTTGATCCTTATCTGGAAATGACAGAAATTGCTGACCGCACCCTGCGTGCCGGTGGCCCCGCGTTACTCTTTGAAAATCCGAAAGGTTACTCCATGCCGGTGCTGTGCAACCTGTTTGGTACACCGCGTCGTGTCGCATTGGGGATGGGGCAGGAAGACGTTACCGCGTTGCGTGAAGTGGGTAAGCTGCTGGCATTTCTGAAAGAGCCAGAGCCACCGAAAGGCTTCCGCGATCTGTTCGACAAGCTGCCGCAGTTTAAGCAAGTGCTGAACATGCCAACCAAACGCCTGCGCGGTGCGCCGTGCCAGCAAAAAGTGCTGGAAGGCGATGCGGTTGATTTGACCAAAATTCCCATTATGCAGTGCTGGCCTGAAGATGCTGCGCCGCTGATCACCTGGGGTTTGACCGTCACGCGCGGTCCGCATAAAGAACGGCAAAATCTGGGTATTTACCGCCAGCAGTTGATTGGTAAGAATAAGCTCATCATGCGCTGGCTGTCGCATCGCGGCGGCGCGCTGGATTTCCAGGAGTGGTGCGCTGCGCATCCGGGTGAACGTTTCCCGGTCTCTGTCGCCTTAGGCGCTGACCCGGCCACTATTCTGGGAGCCGTCACACCCGTGCCGGATACGCTCTCTGAATATGCGTTTGCCGGCCTGCTGCGCGGGACAAAAACCGAAGTCGTGAAGTGTATTTCGAACGATCTCGAAGTTCCGGCCAGTGCGGAAATTGTGCTGGAAGGTTACCTTGAGCAGGGCGAACTGGCACCGGAAGGCCCTTACGGCGACCACACCGGTTATTACAACGAAGTGGATAACTTCCCGGTGTTTACCGTTACGCACATTACGCAGCGTGAAGATGCGATTTATCACTCAACCTACACCGGTCGTCCACCGGATGAACCCGCAGTACTGGGGGTGGCGCTGAATGAAGTGTTTGTGCCGATCCTGCAAAAGCAGTTCCCGGAAATCGTTGATTTTTACCTGCCCCCTGAAGGGTGCTCGTATCGCCTGGCGGTAGTGACGATGAAGAAGCAGTATCCCGGTCATGCGAAACGCGTGATGATGGGCGTCTGGTCTTTCCTGCGCCAGTTTATGTATACCAAATTTGTTATTGTCTGCGATGATGACGTTAACGCTCGCGACTGGAATGACGTCATTTGGGCGATTACCACGCGAATGGACCCGGCGCGCGATACGGTGTTAGTCGAGAACACGCCGATAGATTACCTGGACTTTGCCTCGCCGGTTTCCGGTCTTGGCTCAAAAATGGGACTGGATGCCACAAATAAATGGCCTGGCGAAACCGACCGTGAATGGGGTCGCCCGATCAAAAAAGATCCTGCCGTGACCGCGCGTATTGACGCGATCTGGGATGAACTGGCCATAATGAATAACGGTAAACCTGAAACAGGCCGTTAAGCCCTATAGACTTCACGACAGAGAGAGCGAATGACAACCTTAAGCTGTAAAGTGACCTCGGTAGATGCCATCACCGACACCGTATATCGCGTCCGTTTAGTGCCAGAAGCGGCATTCTCTTTCCGCGCTGGTCAGTACTTAATGGTAGTGATGGATGAGCGTGATAAGCGTCCTTTCTCTATGGCCTCTACGCCAGCAGAGAAAGAATTTATTGAGCTGCATATTGGTGCGTCTGAGCTTAACCTGTACGCGATGGCCGTTATGGACCGCATCCTGAAAGAACGTGAGATTGTGGTCGACATCCCTCACGGCGAAGCGTGGCTGCGCGATGACGAAGATCGTCCGCTGATCCTGATCGCTGGCGGTACGGGATTCTCTTATGTGCGCTCTATTCTGTTGACCGCTCTGGCACGTAACCCGGACCGTGACATCACCATTTACTGGGGTGGCCGCGAAGAGAAACATCTGTATGACCTGTCTGAGCTGGAAGCGCTGAGCGTAACCCATCCTAACCTGCGCATTGAGCCGGTGGTTGAGCAGCCGGAAGAGGGCTGGCGTGGGCGTAGCGGTACCGTGCTGACGGCGGTATTGCAGGATCACGGCACGCTGGCAGGACACGATATCTATATCGCAGGTCGTTTCGAGATGGCGAAAATCGCTCGGGACCTGTTCTGTAACGAACGTGACGCGCGTGAAGATCGCCTGTTTGGTGATGCGTTTGCCTTCATCTAAATAAAAAACCCGCCCCTGACAGGCGGGAAGAACGGCAACTAAACTCTCTCTCTTCGCCAATGACGCCATAACTGCGTTGGCTGCGCTCGTTCACCCGAATCACTTACTTGAGTAAGCTCATCGGGATTCGCTCGCTTGCCGCCTTGTTCTGACGTCATTGGCTTTGAGATACTTTTCCTGATTTACACTCTCTCAAACACCGTCGCGATACCCTGACCCAACCCGATGCACATTGTTGCCAGTCCGAACTGGGCATCTTTGCGCTCCATCAGATTAATCAGCGTCGTGCTGATACGCGCCCCGGAGCAACCGAGTGGGTGGCCGAGGGCGATCGCGCCGCCGTTGAGGTTAATTTTCTCGTCGATCTGTTCCATCAGCCCCAGATCTTTAATGCACGGCAGGATCTGCGCGGCGAAGGCTTCGTTCATCTCGAACAGATCGATGTCGCTGGCGGTTAGTCCCGCTTTTTTCAGCGCCAGCTTCGAGGCCGGAACCGGGCCGTAACCCATGATTGAAGGATCGCAGCCCACGACAGCCATCGAACGTACCCGAGCACGTGGGATTAACCCCAGCTCACGGGCGCGGCTTTCGCTCATCACCAGCATCGCCGCAGCTCCGTCGGACAGCGCCGACGAGGTACCTGCCGTGATCGTACCGGTGACCGGATCAAATGCCGGACGCAACGTAGAAAGTGCTTCCACCGTTGTTTCCGGGCGGATCACTTCGTCGTAGCTGAACTGCTTCAGAACGCCGTCCGCATCGTGACCGCCGGTAGGGATGATCTCGTTTTTAAATGCGCCGGACTGCGTGGCAGCCCAGGCGCGGGCATGGGAACGTGCGGCAAACGCATCCTGCATTTCACGGCTGATGCCGTGCAGGCGGGAGAGCATCTCCGCGGTGAGACCCATCATTCCCGCAGCTTTTGCCACGTTACGGCTCATCCCCGGATGGAAATCGACGCCGTGGCTCATCGGGACGTGCCCCATATGCTCCACACCGCCCACCAGGCAGGCCTGAGCATCGCCGGTCATGATCATACGTGCCGCATCGTGCAGCGCCTGCATGGACGAACCGCACAGACGGTTAACGGTGACGGCCGGAACCGAATGCGGGATCTCCGCCAGCAGTGACGCATTACGCGCGATATTGAAGCCCTGCTCCAGGGTCTGCTGCACGCAGCCCCAGTAGATATCGTCGAGCGCGGCGGGGTCCAACGCCGGATTACGCGCCAGCAGGCTACGCATCAGGTGTGCGGAGAGGTCTTCCGCGCGCACGTTACGGAATGCGCCGCCTTTTGAACGGCCCATCGGGGTGCGAATCGCATCAACAATGACAACCTTTTCCATTGTGACTCCTTAAGCCGTTTTCAGCTCGCCAACCGGACGGGCTGGCTCAACTGCTGGGTAATAGGGTTCGTTATGGCGCGCTTTGTTGCGCAGCCCTTCAGGCACTTCATAGAGCGGGCCGAGGTGCTGATACTGCTGAGCCATATCGAGATAGCGGGCGCTGCCGATGGTGTCCAGCCAGCGGAACGCGCCGCCGTGGAACGGAGGGAAGCCCAGGCCGTATACCAGCGCCATATCCGCTTCGGCCGGGCTGGCGATAATGCCTTCTTCCAGACAACGCACCACTTCGTTGATCATCGGGATCATCATGCGGGCGATGATCTCATCGTCGGTGAAGTCACGTTTTGACTGGCATACGTCGGCCAGCAGGCCATCCACCGCCGCATCCTCTTCTTTCTTCGGTTTGCCTTTGCTGTCTTCTTTATAGCGCCAGAAGCCCAGGCAGTTTTTCTGACCGAAGCGGTTAGCGTCGAACAGGGCGTCAATCGCGTCGCGATAATCTTTCTGCATGCGCTGCGGGAAGCCCGCCGCCATCACCGCCTGGGCGTGATGGGCGGTATCAATACCGACCACGTCCAGCAGATACGCCGGGCCCATCGGCCAGCCGAACTGTTTTTCCATCACTTTGTCGATTTTGCGGAAGTCTGCCCCGTCGCGCAGCAGCTGGCTGAAACCGGCGAAGTAAGGGAACAGTACGCGGTTGACGAAGAAGCCCGGGCAGTCGTTAACAACGATCGGCGTTTTGCCCATCTTGCTTGCCCACGCCACCACTTTGGCGATGGTTTCGTCAGAGGTTTTTTCCCCTCGGATCACTTCGACCAGCGGCATACGGTGTACCGGGTTGAAGAAGTGCATTCCGCAGAAGTTTTCCGGACGCTTCAGTACGCTCGCCAGTTCGCTAATCGGAATAGTCGAGGTATTAGAGGCCAGTACGGTATCCGGACGAACTTTGTCTTCCGTTTCCGCCAGCACCGCTTTTTTGACTTTCGGGTTCTCTACGACCGCCTCAACGACCACGTCCACACGATCAAAACCGCTGTATTCCAGCACAGGCTGAATGGTAGAGATCACGCCAGCGAGCTTCAGCCCGTCAATTTTGCCGCGCTCCAGCTGTTTATTCAGCAGCTTGGCCGCTTCGGTCATGCCCAGCGTCAGGGATTTCTCGTTAATGTCTTTCATCACTACCGGCACGCCTTTCCAGGCTGATTGGTAGGCGATGCCGCCACCCATAATGCCCGCCCCGAGTACCGCCGCGTGTTTTGGGGTCTCAACGTTTTTGGTCAGCTGTTTAGCTTTGCCTTTCACGAACTGATCGTTCAGGAAGATGCCAACCAGCGCGCGGGCTTCGTTGGTGTGCGCCAGCGGGACGAAGCTCTGATTTTCCAGTTTCAGGGCTTCGTCACGGCCCAGACGGGCGGCCGCTTCAATGGTTTTCACTGCCGTGATCGGCGCCGGGTAGTGTTTACCCGCCGTCTGCATCACCATGCCTTTGGCGATGGTGAAGCTCATGGTGGCTTCTATCTTGCTGAGTTTTAACGGCTCAAGCTTCGGCTGGCGTTTGGCTTTCCAGTCGAGATCGCCATTAATGGCCTGACGCAGAATAGCCAGAGCGCCTTCAACCAGTTTTTCTGGCTTAACCACGCCGTCCACCAGGCCGATTTTCTGCGCCTGTTCCGCGCCGACATCTTTACCGGCGGCGATGATCTCCAGCGCGCTGTCAGCACCCAGCATGCGCGGCATACGGACGGATCCGCCAAAGCCAGGCATGATCCCCAGTTTGGTTTCCGGCAGGCCGATACGCAGATCCGGCGTGGCCAGACGGTAGTCGGTCGCCAGCACGCACTCGCAGCCACCGCCTAATGCGTAACCATTAACGGCGGAAATAGTCGGAACAGGCAGGTCTTCCAGACGGTTAAAGACGCTGTTTGCAAAGTGCAGCCACTGGCTCAACTGTTCTTCAGGCACCTGGAACAGGGAAAGGAATTCGGTGATATCGGCACCGACAATAAAGGCTGCTTTGTTTGAGCGCAGCAGCAGCCCTTTTAATTCAGTTTGCTTTTCAAGTACTTCCAACGCCTGGCCAAGACTGGCCACGGTCGCGGTATCAAGCTTGTTCACTGAGCCGGGGGCATCGAACACCAGTTCGGCAATGCCATCTTCCAGCCAGTTGAGGTACAGGGTGTCGCCTTTGTAGAGCATGTCAGTCTCCTGAATCCAGCAATTGGATCTGGTCATACCAGATGAAACGGAGTGTGGGATTTATGTTAATAAAATGCAAATTACTCATTAAGAAATTGCTGCATTGATCACGGTCGGTGGAAATCACGCAGCCGGAGTGAGGTGTGCTAAGATGCGATGACTTGAGGTCAAAAAAACGAAAGGAAGAATGATGGACTCACTGGCTTCGCTTTATAAAAATCATATCGTTACCCTACAGGAACGTACCCGCGATGTACTGGCCCGCTTCAAACTGGATGCCCTGCTTATCCATTCCGGCGAGCTGATAAACACATTTCTTGATGACCATGCCTATCCGTTCAAGGTTAACCCGCAGTTTAAAGCCTGGGTGCCTGTTACTCAGGTTCCTAACTGCTGGTTGCTGGTGGATGGCGTGAACAAGCCGAAACTGTGGTTCTACCTGCCGGTCGATTACTGGCACAACGTGGAACCGCTGCCGACCTCTTTCTGGACGGAAGAAATTGATGTGATTGCGCTGCCAAAAGCGGACGGCATTGGCAGCCAGCTACCTGCTGCACGCGGCAATATCGCCTATATTGGCCCGGTTCCGGAGCGTGCATTGGGTCTGGATATTCCCGCGGACAAACTCAACCCGAAAGGGGTGCTCGACTTCCTGCATTACTACCGTGCGTACAAAACCGATTACGAACTTTACTGCATGCGTGAAGCGCAAAAAACGGCGGTGAATGGCCATCGTGCCGCACACGAGGCGTTCCAGTCCGGCATGAGCGAATTCGATATCAACCAGGCGTACCTGACCGCGACCGGCCACCGTGATACCGACGTGCCATACAGCAATATTGTCGCGCTGAATGAGCATGCTTCTGTTCTTCACTACACCAAACTGGACCATCAGGTTCCGTCGGAAATGCGCAGCTTCCTGCTTGATGCCGGTGCTGAGTACAACGGTTATGCGGCTGACCTGACCCGTACCTGGGCGGCTAATGCTGACACCGATTTCGCGCAGCTGATTAAAGACGTGAACGATGAGCAACTGGCGCTTATTGGTACCATGAAAGCCGGTACCAGCTACGTGGATTATCACGTTCAGTTCCATCAGCGCATCGCGAAGCTGCTGCGTAAGCATCAGATTGTGAAAGACATGAGCGAAGAGGCAATGGTCGAGAACGATCTCACCGGGCCATTCATGCCGCACGGTATTGGTCACCCGCTGGGCCTGCAGGTTCACGACGTCGCTGGCTTTATGCAGGATGATACCGGTACGCATCTTGCGGCACCGTCTAAATATCCTTACCTGCGCTGCACCCGTATTCTTGAGCCTCGTATGGTGTTGACGATTGAACCGGGGATCTACTTTATTGAATCCCTGCTGGCGCCATGGCGTGAAGGTCAGTTCAGCAAACACTTCAACTGGGAAAAAATTGACGCACTGAAACCGTTTGGCGGTATTCGTATCGAAGATAACGTGGTGATTCACGAGAACGGTATCGAGAATATGACGCGAGACCTGAAGCTGGCCTGATGGAAAGCTGGCTGATACCGGCTGAACCGGTCACCTTTGTTGAGGAAATCAAGAAAAGCCGCTTTATTACGCTGCTGGCACACACCGACGGCGTTGAAGCGGCAAAGGCATTTGTTGAGTCTGTCCGGGCTGAGCATCCTGACGCACGTCACCACTGTGTGGCGTGGGTGGCAGGGCCCCCGGACGATTCGCAACAGCTTGGCTTTTCCGATGACGGTGAACCCGCGGGAACCGCCGGTAAACCCATGCTCTCGCAGCTGATGGGCAGCGGCGTGGGTGAAATTACCGCCGTGGTGGTGCGTTACTACGGCGGCATCTTGTTAGGCACGGGCGGGCTGGTGAAAGCCTATGGCGGTGGCGTTCAGCAGGCACTGAATATATTGACGACCACCCGCAAAACGCCGCTCACCGAATATACTCTATTGTGCGATTACGCCCAATTATCCGGCATCGAAGCGTTGCTGAAACAGTTTAATGGCGTTATCGCGCACAGTGACTTTCAGGCGATGGTGCAATTACGCGTGGCGCTTCCTCAGGCGGAGCTGGCTGCTTTTTCAGCAAAACTGGCAGATTTTAGTCGCGGTTCGTTGCAATTACTGCCGATTGAAGAATAATCCCCACCTCACTTTTTTGAATACCAAAGGAAGCGGCAGAGATGCATTTTCGTGCCATAACCCGAATCGTTGGACTGCTGGTCATACTTTTTTCCGGGACGATGATTCTCCCAGGACTGGTGGCGCTTATCTACCGGGACGGCGCGGGGCGGGCATTTACCCAGACCTTTTTTGTCGCACTGGCGATTGGCTCGCTGCTGTGGTGGCCGAATCGTCGTCAGAAAGGTGAGCTGAAATCCCGCGAAGGCTTTCTGATCGTGGTGCTGTTCTGGACGGTGCTGGGGAGCGTGGGTTCGCTGCCCTTTATCTTCTCCGAGCAACCTAACCTGAGCATCACGGATGCCTTTTTTGAATCGTTCTCGGGGTTAACGACCACCGGGGCGACGACGCTGGTGGGTCTGGATTCATTACCCCACGCCATCCTCTTTTATCGCCAGATGCTGCAGTGGTTCGGCGGTATGGGGATCATCGTCCTGGCGGTAGCTATTCTGCCCATTCTGGGCGTCGGTGGGATGCAGTTGTACAGGGCTGAAATGCCCGGGCCGCTGAAAGATAACAAGATGCGCCCGCGTATTGCCGAGACGGCGAAAACCCTGTGGCTGATTTATGTCCTGCTGACGGTGGCCTGTGCGCTGGCGCTCTGGTTTGCCGGGATGCCTGCTTTTGATGCCATCGGACACAGCTTTGCGACAATCGCTATCGGCGGGTTCTCCACCCACGATGCCAGCGTAGGCTACTTCGATAGCCCAACGATCAACACCATCATTGCGATTTTCCTGCTGATTTCTGGCTGTAACTATGGCCTGCACTTCTCTTTACTGAGCGGGCGAAGCCTGAAGGTGTACTGGCGCGACCCTGAGTTCCGCATGTTTATTGGTGTCCAGCTTACGCTGGTCGTCATCTGTACCCTGGTGCTGTGGTTCCATGATGTTTACAACTCCGCGCTGACAACCCTAAACCAGGCGTTCTTCCAGGTGGTATCAATGGCGACGACCGCCGGATTTACCACGGACAGTATTGCGCGCTGGCCGCTGTTCCTGCCGGTACTCCTGCTGTGCTCTGCGTTTATTGGCGGCTGCGCCGGGTCGACGGGCGGTGGTCTGAAGGTGATTCGTATTCTGCTGCTGTTCAAGCAGGGCAACCGTGAGCTGAAACGACTGGTCCACCCGAACGCGGTTTACAGCATTAAACTGGGGAACCGCGCGCTGCCGGAACGTATTCTCGAAGCCGTATGGGGCTTTTTCTCGGCGTATGCGCTGGTCTTTATCGTCAGTATGCTGGCGATCATCGCGACGGGGGTGGATGATTTCTCCGCCTTTGCGTCCGTCGTCGCAACATTGAATAACCTCGGGCCAGGCCTGGGGGTCGTGGCGGATAACTTTGCCAGTATGAACCCGGTCGCGAAATGGATCCTCATTGCCAATATGCTGTTTGGTCGTCTTGAGGTCTTTACGCTGCTGGTGCTCTTCACCCCAACATTCTGGCGCGAATAAGGAGCCGTTGATGAAAACACTGATTCTTTTCTCTACGCGAGACGGACAAACACGTGAGATTGCCGCGTATCTGGCGTCGGAATTAAAAGAACTGGGTATTTACTCGGATGTGGTGAACCTGAATCGCGCGGAGCAGATCACATGGCAGGAGTACGATCGCGTGGTGATTGGCGCCTCTATTCGTTACGGGCATTTCCATCCAGCGCTGGATCGCTTTGTGAAAAAGCACACGGCAGTGCTCAACAAATTGCCCGGCGCGTTTTACTCGGTCAATCTGGTTGCGCGTAAAGCCGAGAAGCGTACGCCGCAGACCAACAGCTATACGCGCAAGTTTTTACTCAGCTCACCGTGGCAGCCAGACCTGTGCGCGGTTTTTGCTGGTGCGCTGCGTTACCCTCGATATCGTTGGTATGACCGTTTCATGATCCGCCTGATTATGAAAATGACCGGTGGTGAAACCGATACCCGTAAAGAAGTGGTTTATACCGACTGGTCGCAGGTGGCCAGTTTTGCGCGGGAAATCGCACATTTAACGGACGATTCGCGACTTAAATAAGCGTTAAGTTTGAAAAGTGAGCGAACGAAAAGTTTTTTGTAATTTGTGCTTGTCACTCCGAAATAACTCCCTATAATGCGCCTCCACTGACACGGAACAACGGCACACACGCCGCCGGGTCAGCAAAGAAAAGCAAAATAAACGCTTGACTCTGAAGCGGGAAAGCGTAATATGCACACCCCGCGCCGCAGCGAAAACGAAGCGGCACTGCTCTTTAACAATTTATCAGACAATCTGTGTGGGCACTCAAAGTGACATGGATTCTTAACGTCCTCGGACGAAAAATGAATACCAAGTCTCTGAGTGAACATACGTAATTCATTACGAAGTTTAATTCACGAGCATCAAACTTAAATTGAAGAGTTTGATCATGGCTCAGATTGAACGCTGGCGGCAGGCCTAACACATGCAAGTCGAACGGTAGCACAGAGAGCTTGCTCTCGGGTGACGAGTGGCGGACGGGTGAGTAATGTCTGGGAAACTGCCTGATGGAGGGGGATAACTACTGGAAACGGTAGCTAATACCGCATAACGTCGCAAGACCAAAGAGGGGGACCTTCGGGCCTCTTGCCATCAGATGTGCCCAGATGGGATTAGCTAGTAGGTGGGGTAACGGCTCACCTAGGCGACGATCCCTAGCTGGTCTGAGAGGATGACCAGCCACACTGGAACTGAGACACGGTCCAGACTCCTACGGGAGGCAGCAGTGGGGAATATTGCACAATGGGCGCAAGCCTGATGCAGCCATGCCGCGTGTATGAAGAAGGCCTTCGGGTTGTAAAGTACTTTCAGCGGGGAGGAAGGTGTTGTGGTTAATAACCGCAGCAATTGACGTTACCCGCAGAAGAAGCACCGGCTAACTCCGTGCCAGCAGCCGCGGTAATACGGAGGGTGCAAGCGTTAATCGGAATTACTGGGCGTAAAGCGCACGCAGGCGGTCTGTCAAGTCGGATGTGAAATCCCCGGGCTCAACCTGGGAACTGCATTCGAAACTGGCAGGCTAGAGTCTTGTAGAGGGGGGTAGAATTCCAGGTGTAGCGGTGAAATGCGTAGAGATCTGGAGGAATACCGGTGGCGAAGGCGGCCCCCTGGACAAAGACTGACGCTCAGGTGCGAAAGCGTGGGGAGCAAACAGGATTAGATACCCTGGTAGTCCACGCCGTAAACGATGTCGACTTGGAGGTTGTGCCCTTGAGGCGTGGCTTCCGGAGCTAACGCGTTAAGTCGACCGCCTGGGGAGTACGGCCGCAAGGTTAAAACTCAAATGAATTGACGGGGGCCCGCACAAGCGGTGGAGCATGTGGTTTAATTCGATGCAACGCGAAGAACCTTACCTACTCTTGACATCCAGAGAACTTTCCAGAGATGGATTGGTGCCTTCGGGAACTCTGAGACAGGTGCTGCATGGCTGTCGTCAGCTCGTGTTGTGAAATGTTGGGTTAAGTCCCGCAACGAGCGCAACCCTTATCCTTTGTTGCCAGCGGTTAGGCCGGGAACTCAAAGGAGACTGCCAGTGATAAACTGGAGGAAGGTGGGGATGACGTCAAGTCATCATGGCCCTTACGAGTAGGGCTACACACGTGCTACAATGGCGCATACAAAGAGAAGCGACCTCGCGAGAGCAAGCGGACCTCATAAAGTGCGTCGTAGTCCGGATTGGAGTCTGCAACTCGACTCCATGAAGTCGGAATCGCTAGTAATCGTAGATCAGAATGCTACGGTGAATACGTTCCCGGGCCTTGTACACACCGCCCGTCACACCATGGGAGTGGGTTGCAAAAGAAGTAGGTAGCTTAACCTTCGGGAGGGCGCTTACCACTTTGTGATTCATGACTGGGGTGAAGTCGTAACAAGGTAACCGTAGGGGAACCTGCGGTTGGATCACCTCCTTACCTTAAAGAACCTGCCTTTGTAGTGCTCACACAGATTGTCTGATGAAAAAACAGCAGTAAAAATCTCTGCAGGCTTGTAGCTCAGGTGGTTAGAGCGCACCCCTGATAAGGGTGAGGTCGGTGGTTCAAGTCCACTCAGGCCTACCAAACTCCTTTTAAAGGATGAGCGGTACAGAGATTACAAACGATGGGGCTATAGCTCAGCTGGGAGAGCGCCTGCTTTGCACGCAGGAGGTCTGCGGTTCGATCCCGCATAGCTCCACCATCTTTTACTGCGAACACAAGAAAACTTCAGAGTGAACCTGAAAAGGTGCACTGCGAAGTTTTGCTCTTTAAAAATCTGGATCAAGCTGAAAATTGAAACGACACACATGTTATGTGTGTTCGAGTCTCTCAAATTTTCGCAAACCGATGATGAATCGAAAGAAACATCTTCGGGTTGTGAGGTTAAGCGACTAAGCGTACACGGTGGATGCCCTGGCAGTCAGAGGCGATGAAGGACGTGCTAATCTGCGAAAAGCGCCGGCGAGGTGATATGAACCTTTGACCCGGCGATGTCCGAATGGGGAAACCCAGTGTGATTCGTCACACTATCGTTAACTGAATACATAGGTTAACGAGGCGAACCGGGGGAACTGAAACATCTAAGTACCCCGAGGAAAAGAAATCAACCGAGATTCCCCCAGTAGCGGCGAGCGAACGGGGAGCAGCCCGGAGTCTGAATCAGCTTGTGTGTTAGTGGAACGGTCTGGAAAGTCCGACGGTACAGGGTGATAGTCCCGTACACGAAAATGCACAGGTTGTGAACTCGAAGAGTAGGGCGGGACACGTGGTATCCTGTCTGAATATGGGGGGACCATCCTCCAAGGCTAAATACTCCTGACTGACCGATAGTGAACCAGTACCGTGAGGGAAAGGCGAAAAGAACCCCGGCGAGGGGAGTGAAAAAGAACCTGAAACCGTGTACGTACAAGCAGTGGGAGCCTACTTGTTAGGTGACTGCGTACCTTTTGTATAATGGGTCAGCGACTTATATTCTGTAGCAAGGTTAACCGTATAGGGGAGCCGAAGGGAAACCGAGTCTTAACTGGGCGTTAAGTTGCAGGGTATAGACCCGAAACCCGGTGATCTAGCCATGGGCAGGTTGAAGGTTGGGTAACACTAACTGGAGGACCGAACCGACTAATGTTGAAAAATTAGCGGATGACCTGTGGCTGGGGGTGAAAGGCCAATCAAACCGGGAGATAGCTGGTTCTCCCCGAAAGCTATTTAGGTAGCGCCTCGTGAACTCATCTTCGGGGGTAGAGCACTGTTTCGGCTAGGGGGCCATCCCGGCTTACCAACCCGATGCAAACTACGAATACCGAAGAATGTTATCACGGGAGACACACGGCGGGTGCTAACGTCCGTCGTGAAGAGGGAAACAACCCAGACCGCCAGCTAAGGTCCCAAAGTCATGGTTAAGTGGGAAACGATGTGGGAAGGCACAGACAGCCAGGATGTTGGCTTAGAAGCAGCCATCATTTAAAGAAAGCGTAATAGCTCACTGGTCGAGTCGGCCTGCGCGGAAGATGTAACGGGGCTAAACCATGCACCGAAGCTGCGGCAGCGACACTATGTGTTGTTGGGTAGGGGAGCGTTCTGTAAGCCGTTGAAGGTGGCCTGTGAGGGTTGCTGGAGGTATCAGAAGTGCGAATGCTGACATAAGTAACGATAAAGCGGGTGAAAAGCCCGCTCGCCGGAAGACCAAGGGTTCCTGTCCAACGTTAATCGGGGCAGGGTGAGTCGACCCCTAAGGCGAGGCCGAAAGGCGTAGTCGATGGGAAACAGGTTAATATTCCTGTACTTGGTGTTACTGCGAAGGGGGGACGGAGAAGGCTATGTTAGCCGGGCGACGGTTGTCCCGGTTTAAGCATGTAGGCGGAGGTTCCAGGTAAATCCGGTACCTTATTAACGCTGAGGTGTGATGACGAGGCACTACGGTGCTGAAGTAACAAATGCCCTGCTTCCAGGAAAAGCCTCTAAGCATCAGGTAACACGAAATCGTACCCCAAACCGACACAGGTGGTCAGGTAGAGAATACCAAGGCGCTTGAGAGAACTCGGGTGAAGGAACTAGGCAAAATGGTGCCGTAACTTCGGGAGAAGGCACGCTGATATGTAGGTGAAGCCCCTGCGGGTGGAGCTGAAATCAGTCGAAGATACCAGCTGGCTGCAACTGTTTATTAAAAACACAGCACTGTGCAAACACGAAAGTGGACGTATACGGTGTGACGCCTGCCCGGTGCCGGAAGGTTAATTGATGGGGTTAGCGGCAACGCGAAGCTCTTGATCGAAGCCCCGGTAAACGGCGGCCGTAACTATAACGGTCCTAAGGTAGCGAAATTCCTTGTCGGGTAAGTTCCGACCTGCACGAATGGCGTAATGATGGCCAGGCTGTCTCCACCCGAGACTCAGTGAAATTGAACTCGCTGTGAAGATGCAGTGTACCCGCGGCAAGACGGAAAGACCCCGTGAACCTTTACTATAGCTTGACACTGAACACTGGTCCTTGATGTGTAGGATAGGTGGGAGGCTTTGAAGCGTGGACGCCAGTCTGCGTGGAGCCGACCTTGAAATACCACCCTTTAATGGCTGGTGTTCTAACGTAGACCCGTAATCCGGGTTGCGGACAGTGTCTGGTGGGTAGTTTGACTGGGGCGGTCTCCTCCCAAAGAGTAACGGAGGAGCACGAAGGTTAGCTAATCCTGGTCGGACATCAGGAGGTTAGTGCAATGGCATAAGCTAGCTTGACTGCGAGAGTGACGGCTCGAGCAGGTGCGAAAGCAGGTCATAGTGATCCGGTGGTTCTGAATGGAAGGGCCATCGCTCAACGGATAAAAGGTACTCCGGGGATAACAGGCTGATACCGCCCAAGAGTTCATATCGACGGCGGTGTTTGGCACCTCGATGTCGGCTCATCACATCCTGGGGCTGAAGTAGGTCCCAAGGGTATGGCTGTTCGCCATTTAAAGTGGTACGCGAGCTGGGTTTAGAACGTCGTGAGACAGTTCGGTCCCTATCTGCCGTGGGCGCTGGAGAATTGAGGGGGGCTGCTCCTAGTACGAGAGGACCGGAGTGGACGCATCACTGGTGTTCGGGTTGTCATGCCAATGGCACTGCCCGGTAGCTAAATGCGGAAGAGATAAGTGCTGAAAGCATCTAAGCACGAAACTTGCCCCGAGATGAGTTCTCCCTGAGACTTTAAGTCTCCTGAAGGAACGTTGAAGACGACGACGTTGATAGGTCGGATGTGTAAGCGCAGCGATGCGTTGAGCTAACCGATACTAATGAACCGTGAGGCTTAACCTTACAACGCCGAAGGTGTTTTGGCGAAGAGAGACGATTTTCAGCCTGATACAGATTAAACAGAATTTGCCTGGCGGCTTTAGCGCGGTGGTCCCACCTGACCCCATGCCGAACTCAGAAGTGAAACGCCGTAGCGCCGATGGTAGTGTGGGGTCTCCCCATGTGAGAGTAGGGAACTGCCAGGCATCAAATAAGTGAAAAGGCCATCCGTAAGGATGGCCTTTTTGCGTTTCTGCGCTATACAAACTAATCCCCCAACGCCCTGCTTATACGGTAAACTACCTGCGTTTTTGCATCAGGATAGCGTCTATGAACCACTCCCTTAAGCCCTGGAATACCTTTGGTATTCAACGCAATGCTAATCACATTGTCCGTGCCGATACTGCACAGCAGTTGCTGAATGCATGGCAAAGCGCAACCGAAAAAAACGAACCCGTACTGATTCTGGGCGAAGGAAGTAATGTCCTGTTTCTCGACGATTTTGCGGGAACAGTGATCGTTAACCGCATCATGGGAATTGATGTGGAAGAGCGCGCCGATAGCTGGCACTTGCACGTGGGGGCCGGAGAAAACTGGCATCACCTGGTGCAATTTACCCTGGAAAAAGGGATGCCTGGCCTGGAAAACCTTGCGCTTATTCCGGGCTGCGCGGGATCATCACCGATTCAAAACATCGGTGCCTATGGCATCGAGCTGAAACATGTCTGTGAATACGTCGACTGCATCGAACTGGCGACTGGAACGGCTAAGCGTTTAACCGCAGAACAGTGCCGTTTTGGCTACCGTGACAGTATCTTCAAACATGAATATCAGGATCGCTACGTGATTGTCGCCGTGGGCCTGCGCCTGTCGAAGAACTGGCAGCCCGTACTGACCTACGGTGATTTAACGCGTCTCGATCCGGCTACCGCCACCCCCCGCGATGTGTTTGACTCGGTTTGTCATATGCGCATGACCAAGCTTCCCGACCCGAAAGTAAATGGAAATGCCGGAAGTTTCTTCAAAAACCCGGTGATCGACAGCGAAAAGGCAAAGGTCTTCCTTGAAGGATGGCCCGCAGCACCACATTACCCTCAGGCAGATGGCAGCATGAAGCTGGCTGCGGGATGGCTTATCGATCAATGCCAGCTTAAAGGCACTTCAGTCGGAGGCGCTGCCGTTCATCAGCAGCAGGCTCTGGTACTGATCAATCAACATGATGCGAGCAGTGATGACGTGGTCAAACTGGCTCATTATGTTCGTGAACGTGTGGGTGAAAAGTTTAACGTCTGGCTGGAGCCAGAAGTCCGCTTCATTGGCCGCACAGGTGAAGTGAATGCCGTGGAGACCATCGCGTGAAAGACAATACCATCCCGTTAACCCTGATTAGCATCCTCGCGGATGGGGAGTTTCACTCTGGCGAGCAGCTGGGTGAGCAGCTGGGCATGAGCCGTGCAGGCATTAATAAGCATATCCAGACCCTCCGCGACTGGGGTGTCGATGTCTTTACCGTTCCGGGAAAAGGGTACAGCCTGCCGGAACCCATTCAATTGCTGAATGAAGATGTGATTCGTAGCCAGATTGGGCACGGCAATGTTGCGGTGCTGCCGGTGATTGACTCAACGAACCAGTATCTTCTGGATCGTCTGCCTGAACTGAAATCCGGCGATGCCTGCGTTGCAGAGTATCAGCAGGCCGGGCGTGGTCGCCGAGGGCGAAAATGGTTCTCGCCCTTTGGTGCCAACCTCTACCTGTCCATGTACTGGCGACTCGATCAGGGCCCTGCCGCAGCGATTGGCCTGAGTCTGGTCATCGGGATTGTCATGGCAGAGGTGCTACACGATCTGGGCGCCGATCGGGTGCGTGTTAAATGGCCTAACGATCTTTACCTGAACGATCGTAAACTTGCCGGTATTCTGGTCGAACTGACGGGAAAAACGGGCGATGCGGCGCAAATCGTGATTGGCGCGGGCCTCAATATGGTGATGCGTAACGTACAAAACGATGTGGTCAACCAGGCCTGGACGAATCTCCAGGAGGCGGGGATCGTCATCGATCGTAACATCCTTGCCGTGCGTATGATTAAAGAGTTGCGCAGTTCACTGACGCTTTTTGAACAGGAAGGACTCGCAACGTTCCTGTCTCGTTGGGAAAAACTGGACAACTTCATCAATCGCCCGGTGAAATTACTGATTGGTGATAAAGAGATCTACGGCATTTCCCGCGGGATTGACGCTCAGGGCGCGTTGCTCCTGGAACAGGATGGCGTGATCAAGCCCTGGATGGGCGGTGAGATTTCACTGCGAAGTGCCGAATAACCGAATGGGGTGAATGATGCGAAAACCCGTCTGCGCGACCCTGGCTGTGATGATGAGCTTGCTGTTCTCTCCTCTCTCGCAGGCGGGTCAGGCCTGGGAGAGTTACAAGGCGCGCTTTTTCAAACCGGAAGGCCGCATTGTTGATACCGGCAACGACGACGTTTCGCATACGGAAGGTCAAGGTTTCGCCATGTTAATGGCGGTGGCTAACGACGATAAAGCCACGTTCGATAAGCTCTGGCAATGGACCAACAGGACGCTAAAGAACAACGAAAATGGTCTGTTTTACTGGCGTTATAACCCCGCGGAGTCTAATCCGGTCGCTGATAAAAACAACGCCACAGATGGCGATGTCCTGATTGCATGGGCGTTGTTAAAAGCCGATGCGCGCTGGCATGACAAACGCTACAGCGCCGCATCGGATGCGATTACGAAAGCACTGGTTGACCACAACGTAATCCGCTATGCGGGTTACCGCGTGATGCTGCCCGGCGTACAGGGATTTAAGCTTGAGGGTGAAGTGGTCCTTAATCCTTCCTATTTTGTGTTTCCGGCCTGGCAGGCCTTTGCCGGACGCAGTCATTTGCCGGTCTGGCGTGAATTGATAAAGGACGGGAAACGTCTGCTGGGAAAAATGGGATCGGGTACAGCGAATCTACCGACAGACTGGGTTTCGCTGGCATCCACGGGCAAGCTGACGCCGGCCAAAGGCTGGCCACCGCGAATGAGCTACGATGCGATTCGTATTCCGCTGTACATAGCCTGGTCTGATAAACAAAGCCCGCTGCTGACGCCCTGGAAAGCCTGGTTTGGTCAGTTCCCACGGGAACATACACCCGCCTGGGTTAACGTCACGACCAACGAATACGCGCCCTATATGATGGAAGGCGGTCTGCTGGCGGTCAGGGATTTAACGATGGGTCAGCCATCCTGCGAACCGGAAATCACCTCTAAAGACGACTACTATTCGGCAAGTCTGAAAATGCTGGTATGGATTTCAGCGCAATAATAACGCACTGACAATCCCCTCTCCCCACAGGGGAGAGGGGTAAATCCTTTATTGCGGATACGGTACCCAATCTCCGCCGTTCAGACGAACGTACGGTTTGTTCTGGTACTGAATCACAACAGCATTCGCGTTTTCGGAGACCTCTGCCGTTTGCGGCAGGTTGCTGGTGAGCTGATTCCAGTTCACGCTATCTTCCACAAACAGCTTCCCGTCCACGGCACGGGCAACCAGTTCTGAAATTGCCAGATAGCTGGTTGGCTGTGTAATCTCAATCGGCGCGCCCTGGTGCGGAGCCTTCATACCAAAGAATTTAATGCCCGCAGGCACGTTGGTAATGGACGGGCTTGGAATATCACGCAGACCTGACACCTGCATTCTGTCGCCTTTCAGCGCGCCGCCGTGTTCAGGCACGACAACCACCATCACTTTACGGCCTGATTTTTCCAGCTCAGTGAAGAACGCATCCAGCTCGTCGAAGAATTTCTGCGCACGCACTTTATAATCTGCCGTTTTGCTCACGCCCGGGAAGTGGTTACCATCGTGAAGCGGCAGGGTGTTAAAGAACGTCGCACTGCGCGGGTTGCTGTCTTTTTCGATGGTTTGCAGCCAGCGCTGCAGTACGGCTGTATCGTCGTAAACAGGTGAACCGTCGAAGCCGAGCAGAGTAACGGGAAGCCCGGTTTGATCCATCAGCGGCGCCTGCATGCCACCCTGTTCACGCACCTCTTTCAGGAAGTTACCGAACTGGCCGTTATGTCCCAGCATCAGATGCTGCGTAAAGCCCAGCTTCGCGAGGTTATCGAACAGATAACACTGATTCCCTGCCGGCTGGTACAGGTTTTTATGCGATGTCTGACCGCAGCTTGCACGCAGCAGGCGAATCGCTGCCGGGCCGCTGTATGAGGTGGCAGAGTTGAAATCTTTAAACTGGATATCGAAATGAGACCACAGTGGGTGAGACATTAATCCGGCTGCATCCACATCGGCCCAGGAGAGGGAACAGATGTTAATCACCAGCAGCTCAAACGGTTGAGCATCTGCCGGCAGTGCATCCGGGAATTTCGTCTGTCGCTTATCTTCTGCGGTATAGAAGCTGGAAAGCCACGCATTGAGGTTGGTGGAGGTCGGCGGTGCGGTCTGGGTTGGAATATCACCTACCACAGGCGTATCGCCTGCCGTGATAACAGTAGCCGCTGCGCTTCCACCCGTGGTGGTCACCGTGGTGGTTGGTTGACCGGCAGGCCACAGGGAGAAGTTCGGTCCTGCCAGCGTCAGCACGTTAAGCCAGATCATAATGGCGACAACAAACACCGTGACGCGGATCCACTGCGACAGGAACAGCCAGGCCACCAGCAGGACAAAGATAGCGCCAATCATCTGCCAGTTAATAAAACGCTCAACCAGATCAAGCATGTAGTCTGCACTGAAGCCCGCGACCTGTGACCCCTGGCTCATTATGCTGTCCGGACCCGGTAGCCAGGTATCGTGCCAGAACAGCGCAAAGCCGACGGGGATGGCTACCCAGTGACGTAAACGATGCAGCCTGATATTCGGCAACGGCATCAGCAGGAAGGCCATAAAGACCAGGTTAAGCAGGGGATGGAAATTCAGATAGCCTGCCCAGAGCAAACCAAACTTCACCAGAAAGTAAAAGTTCCAGCCGGAAAGGCCGCGCCAGTATTGCCAGAGCGGCGAGTGTGACGAAGCGGTATAGGTAGAATTAGTCATGTTTTCGGTCTGCCTTGACGTGTGATGCCCGTGTCAGTGTTCCGGCTGGTTTTACATAGCGAGGTTTTATAAACATCACTCTGGCCGTATCACGGATACGACGTATGGAATGGCGCGCATAGTAGCCAAGCGGGAAAAAGATCAGCGCACAGAATACGACCAGTTGAATAATATCGCTGATATTCATGATGGTACGTTCTCCCCATTCTCGGTTAATAAGCGATGGGGTTCCGGAACCCGACGCCAGACATGGCCGTCATGTCTGGCATTGAGAATCGGTTTTGCATCGCTGGTGATCGCCAGCGGTTTAACCCATTGTTCAGGCTGAAGTGCGCGCATCTGCACCAGCTCCGCGCTGATAGCATTATCTTCGAACCAGATCATACGGTTTGAGAAAATATCCCCGGTAGGCAGGGGAAAGATGTGGTTAAGCGCGGTATCAAGATCGTTCACCCGGCAGAAGGACAAAAATAGCACCAGGCGATTGTCGCCAATGGTCATGATGTCCCCTGTACGATTCGGACGACATAAGGTGAGAGCCTGTTCAACGCGGATACCCGGAACAGGACGCAGGGCAACCATCACCCCTTTCCCGTCCGCAGGAAGTAGCGTGTTGCTCATCATATTGCCGACGGCGTCGCAGAAGTTATCCCATTTCTGGTATCCGCGCAGCTTCATCGGCTGCGTCATGGAGAGCAAGGTGGAAATGTCTTCCGGCACATGGCGGCTGAACTGCTGGCCCTGAACGCTTTCGATTAGCGTCAGGCAGCGTGACAGCGGCGCATTCCATGGAACAACCATATTTGCTCCGCAGCCAAGCAGCAGACGCTCATCGGTGGCGCGCAGGCTGGTATTGTTTTCCCGCACCACAATTTTTAATGCGCTGCCGCGCTGGCGACGTAAGGTATGAATTTGTCTCGCCAGCGTCTCAATCTGGTTATTTTGCATCAACGAGAAAACAAGGGTTGCCGCCTGGGTTGTACGAGCTTCATGAAAAAGCGCTTCATTAGACTCAAACAGCGACCAGTTTTCCGACAGCGCGGGCGCGCCCTCTAAAACCGCAATATGGCTCAGGATGCGTTTTTCATCACTGCGCGGCTGCACAACCGTTTCTTCCTGCTGTGCCAGGTGCCATTTCCCCTCACTCTGTTTCAGGGTCAGCTGTTGCCTGGCGCTCACGCCTTTTTCATTACACCAGAAAGCAATATCGTAGAGATAGCTGCCCACCTGGTCACGCAGACTGGCCAGACCGAACAGGGAGCGATATTCACCCATTAAAAGTGAAAACAACTTGTCATTATTACTGCCGGGATTGACGACCAATAGCGTGCAATTTTGAAATTTTGCCCATTTATTGATTTTTTCCAGCCACGGCAGCAGTTTTTCAGCAGGGATATTTTGCAGGACGTTATTTGCGCATTTAAGAATCACTAAATAGTGATCCGGATCAATGGAGCACTGAACGTCGCGGGACAAAAAGTATAGACTATCCACTTCTGCTGACATGGAAAATAAGCGCACGGTTTGCGGTCCGCCGTCACTTTCCAGCGTGATAATTTTCTTCGGCTCTTCGCCCATGCTAATGACAGCCACGCGGGAATCCTTATCCTGGGCGGCAATTGTCTGGTTTACCAGACTGATGGCATCTTCATTACGGTCGGTATTAATCCACCAGACTCCACCGACTGGCATGTGGCTCAATTCGTCCCATAATGACTGGATGCCAATAGAAAATATGGAGTCCACGGTGTCCCTCTTTTCGTCTAATTTATCTGTATCTCAGTTTACTAGCGAAAGCGTAGAAATAAACCTAACATTGAAATTAAAGAACATCAGATTTAGCATGTAAATGAAATTTGTCAGGGCAGGACGCCCCGCAACTTCTGAGCGTGCGATTTTCCTCAAAGGGATGGCAGAAAAATGGATAATAACGAACCCGGAACCCCAGTCGACTCGACCCTGGGCTATACATTCCAAAACGATTTTCTGGCGCTGACGCAGGCCTTTTCTTTACCTGAAATAGATTACACCGATATTTCCCAGCGGGAACAGTTGGCCGCGGCTATTAAACGCTGGCCATTATTAGCTGAATTCGCCCATCAACAATAAGGGAGCCATTGATGGCCATACTCGGATTACAGGGTGTCCGTGGCGGTGTGGGTACCACATCCGTTACCGCGGCGCTGGCGTGGTCATTACAGCTTTTAGGTGAATCGGTGTTGGTGATTGACGCCTGCGCCGATAATTTGCTGCGTATGTCGTTCAACGTCGACTTCACTCGTGAAGCGGGTTGGGCACGCGCGTTGCTTGATGATAAAGACTGGCGGGATGCAGGGCTGCGCTATACCTCTCAGCTTGATTTACTGCCTTTTGGTCAGCTCACCACCACCGAACGTGAGAATGAAGCCGCTTATCAACGGCTGTTTTCGCAGTTCACGCTTGCGTTGCAGAGTCTGAAAGAAAAAGGCCACTACCAGTGGATCCTGGTGGATCTGCCGCACGGCGCCGGGACGTTAACCCGGCAGCTTATCGCGCAGTGCGATCATGTTCTCTCCATCGTCAACGTGGATGCAAATTGCCATATTCGTCTGCATCAACAGGGGCTGCCGCAGAATGCGCACCTCCTGATTAACGACTTACGCATCGGGAGCCAGATCCAGGACGATCTCTACCAGGTCTGGCTACAGAGTCAGCGTCGCCTGCTACCCATTGTGATTCACCGGGATGAAGGAATGGCAGAATCCCTGGCCTCCAAGCAGCCGCTCGGCGAGTACCGCAGCGATTCCCTGGCGGCAGAGGAGATCCTCACGCTGGCTAACTGGTGTCTGCTGAACTTCGCCAACGCGGCGGAGCCGGCAGGGAGTTCGGTATGAGTCGACTCGCCAGTTGGTTCCTTATCCCGCCGGTTAATGCGCGTCTGAGCGAACGCTACCGACATTTTCGCCGGCATGGTGCCTCGGCATTCAGTGCCGCGCTTGGCTGTTTCTGGATGATTATGGCCTGGATGTTCATTCCGCTTGAACATCCGCGCTGGCAGCGCATACGTGCGCACCATAATGAATTATATCCACACATTAACCCTGACCGGCCGCGGCCTTTGGATCCGGCGCGTTATCTCATTCAGGCCGTCTGGCTGGTCGTCACCTCGTCACAGCGAGAACGCCAGACGCCGCACTGGCGCAGTTTCTCCCGCGTTCAACAGCTGCGCGAGCGCTATCACCAGTGGCTGGATAAATTGCCTGACAGCGTGACCGACAAAACCAGCCATCTGGATAACCAAAAAGAGCTCGGGCACCTCCACCCGGGCCTGCGGCGTTTTATCCTCGGCGTGATTGTCGTGTTCTCACTGATTCTGGCGCTGGTCTGTATTACGCAACCCTTCAATCCCCTGGCGCAGTTCACCTTCCTGATCCTGCTGTGGGGCGTGGCGTTGCTGGTGCGTCGTATTCCGGGCCGCTTCTCGGCACTGATGCTGATTGTGCTGTCGCTGACCGTTTCCTGCCGCTATATCTGGTGGCGTTATACCTCAACGCTGAACTGGGACGACCCGGTGAGTCTGGTCTGCGGTCTGATTCTGCTGTTTGCCGAAACCTATGCCTGGATTGTGCTGGTGTTGGGGTATTTCCAGGTCATCTGGCCGCTCAATCGCCAGCCCGTACCGCTGCCGAAGGACACCACGAAGTGGCCGACTGTCGATCTCTTCGTCCCAACCTACAACGAAGACCTGAGCGTGGTGAAAAACACCATTTATGCTGCGCTCGGCATCGACTGGCCGAAAGATAAACTCAAGGTCTGGATCCTGGATGACGGCAACCGCCCAGCGTTCCGCCAGTTCGCGGAAGAGGTCGGCGTCGAATACATCGCCCGTCCGACGCACGAACATGCTAAAGCCGGTAACATCAATAACGCGCTGAAGTATGCCACCGGGGAGTTTGTCTCGATCTTTGACTGCGACCACGTACCTACGCGATCGTTCCTGCAGATGACCATGGGCTGGTTCCTGAAAGAGAAAGAGCTGGCGATGATGCAGACGCCGCACCACTTCTTCTCGCCGGACCCGTTTGAACGCAACCTTGGCCGTTTCCGTAAGACCCCGAACGAAGGCACGCTGTTCTATGGTCTGGTGCAGGATGGTAACGACATGTGGGACGCCACGTTCTTCTGCGGCTCCTGTGCGGTTATCCGCCGTAAACCGCTGGATGAAATTGGCGGTATTGCCGTCGAAACGGTGACTGAAGATGCGCACACCTCGTTGCGTCTGCACCGTCGGGGTTATACCTCGGCCTATATGCGTATTCCTCAGGCCGCCGGTCTGGCGACGGAATCGCTCTCGGCGCACATTGGTCAGCGTATTCGCTGGGCGCGCGGCATGGTGCAGATTTTCCGTCTTGATAATCCACTGATAGGGAAAGGGCTCAAGCTGGCGCAGCGTCTCTGCTACGTCAACGCGATGTTCCACTTCTTATCCGGCATCCCGCGGCTGATCTTCCTGACCGCACCGCTGGCGTTCCTGCTTCTTCACGCCTATATCATCTACGCCCCGGCGCTGATGATTGCGCTGTTTGTTCTGCCGCACATGATCCACGCAAGCCTGACGAACTCGAAGATTCAGGGTAAATATCGCCATTCCTTCTGGAGTGAAATCTACGAAACGGTGCTGGCCTGGTACATTGCGCCGCCAACGATGGTGGCGCTGATCAACCCGCATAAAGGGAAATTCAACGTCACCGCGAAGGGGGGGCTGGTGGAAGAGGAGTACGTCGACTGGGTGATCTCCCGTCCGTATATCTTCCTGGTGTTGCTGAACATCGTTGGCGTCATCGCCGGTATCTGGCGTTACTTCTACGGCCCTGAAAATGAAATCCTGACCGTCTTTGTGAGTATGGCCTGGGTCTTCTACAACCTGATTATTCTTGGCGGCGCGGTGGCGGTGTCGGTGGAGAGTAAACAGGTTCGTCGCGCGCATCGCGTTGAAATCTGCATGCCCGCGGCGATTGCCCGTGAAGATGGTCACCTCTTCTCCTGTACCGTGCACGACTTCTCTGACGGTGGTCTGGGGATCAAAATCAACGGCCAGGCGAAAGTGCTGGAAGGGCAAAAAGTTAACCTGCTGCTTAAGCGCGGACAGCAGGAGTATGTCTTCCCGACGCAGGTAGCGCGTGTGGCGGGCAATGAAGTCGGTCTGCAACTGATGCCGTTGACCAAAAAGCAACACATTGATTTTGTGCAGTGTACGTTTGCCCGTGCGGATACATGGGCTCTCTGGCAGGACAGCTTCCCGGAAGATAAACCTCTGGAAAGCCTGCTGGATATTCTGAAGCTGGGGTTCCGTGGCTATCGTCACCTTGCAGAATTTGCCCCGTCGTCGGTGAAATTAATTTTCCGGTCACTTACTTCGCTGGTTTCCTGGGTCGTGTCGTTCATTCCTCGTCGTCCTGAGCGGGATGAGGCGAAGCAGGCGGACCCGGTTATGGCTCAACAATGATGATAACGCGATGAAAACAAAACTTTCCTGGTTATGTGCAGTGGCAATGGGGATGAGTGCGCTCCCCGCAACAATGGCTAACGCAGAGCCTGATAACGCAGCGGCAACGCCTGCGCCAACAGTGCCTGTGGTCGCGCAGGCAACCGATCCGGTTATTACTGCCGCGCCCGGTCAAACAGAAAATGTCATTCCGAACCAGCCAACGGAGGGGAACACTCTACCCGCCGAGAACCCGGTTATCGGACAGGTGATGCCGGGTGTTCGGGGGGCGAATGCGCCCGTTGTCGCGGAAAATGCCCCGTCACGCGACGTCAAGCTGACCTTCGCGCAAATCGCGCCGCCGCCGGGCAGCATGGTATTGCGCGGCATCAATCCTAATGGCGGCATTGAATTTGGCATGCGCAGCGATGAAGTCGTCTCGAATGCCGTGCTGAACCTTGAATATACCCCCTCGCCGTCCCTGCTGCCGACCCAGTCTCAGTTGAAGGTTTACCTGAACGATGAGCTGATGGACGTACTGCCGGTTACCAAAGAACAACTGGGTAAGAAAACGCAGGCGCAGGTGCCGATTAACCCGCTGTTCATTACCGACTTTAACCGCATTCGTCTGGAGTTTGTGGGTCACTACCGCGATGTCTGTGAAAACCCGGCCAGCAACACGCTGTGGATGGACATCGGGCGTAACTCCTCGCTGCAGATGACCTACCAGTCCCTGGCGCTGAAGAACGATCTCTCCGCCTTCCCGGTGCCGTTCTTCGATCCTCGTGATAACCGTCCGCTCACGCTGCCGATGGTGTTTGCGTCGTCCCCGGACGTAACCGAGCAGCTGGCGGCCACCATTGTGGCTTCCTGGTTTGGTTCGCGTTCCGGCTGGCGCGGTCAGAACTTCCCGGTGATGTATGACAAAATGCCGGACAGAAACGCGATTGTATTTGCCACTAACGCGAAACGTCCTGCCTTCCTGCGCGATCATCCTGAAGTCAAAGCGCCAACCATTGAGATGGTCAGCCACCCGGATAACCCGTACGTGAAGCTGCTGGTGGTCTTTGGTCGTGACGATAAAGATCTGGTCCAGGCGGCAAAAGCGATTGCCCAGGGCAACGTTCTTTTCCGCGGCAACAGCGTCGTGGTGGACGAGGTCAAGCCGCTGCTGGCGCGTAAACCTTATGATGCGCCAAACTGGGTGCGTACCGACCGTGTCGTGACGTTTGGTGAGCTGAAAACCTATGAAGAGCAGCTGCAGGCGTCCGGGCTTGAACCCTCGCCAATTAGCCTGTCACTGAACCTGCCGCCGGATCTGTACCTGCTGCGTACCAACGGCATTGATATCAATCTTAACTACCGCTATACCGCCCCAGCGACGAAAGACAGCTCGCGCATGGATATCAGCCTGAACAACCAGTTCCTGCAATCGTTCAGCCTGCAAAGTACCCAGGACACTAACCGACTGATGCTTCGCCTGCCGGTGCTGCAGGGGCTGCTGGACGGTAAAACGGATGTCTCCATTCCGGCACTGAAGCTTGGGGCAATCAACCAGCTGCGTTTTGACTTCCAGTACATGAACCCGATGCCTGGCGGTTCGGTGGATAACTGCATCACCTTCCAGCAGGTTCAGAACCACGTTGTCATCGGCGATGAGTCGACCATCGACTTCTCGAAGTACTATCACTTCCTGGCGATGCCGGATCTGCGCGCCTTTGCTAATGCAGGCTTCCCGTTCAGCCGCATGGCCGATCTCTCTGAGTCCATCGTTGTGATGCCAAAAGCGCCAAACGAAGGTCAGGTGACAACCCTGCTTGATACCATAGCAACCGTTGGGGCCCAGACGGGATTGCCGGCAATTAACGTCACGTTGACGGACGATGGCAGCCAGATCCAGAACAAAGACGCTGACATCATGGTCATCGGTACGATTCCGGATAAGCTGAAGGATGATAAGCGTATCGATCTGCTGGTGAAAGCCACGGAGTCCTGGGTTAACACCCCGCTGCGCCAGACCGATTTCCCGAGCATCATGCCGGATGCGAACGATCGCCAGGCCAGCGCGCAGACGGCCGTCACCTCTCAGGGGGCGATGGCTGCGGTAGTGGGCTTCCAGTCACCTTATAACGATCAGCGTAGCGTGGTGGCGCTTCTGGCGGACAGCCCGCGTGGCTATGAACTGCTGAATACGGCGATGAACGACAGTGGTAAACGTGCCGCGATGTTTGGCTCTGTGTCGGTGATCCGTGAGTCTGGCGTCAACAGCCTGCGCGTGGGTGATGTGTACTACGTCGGCCATCTGCCGTGGTTCGAACGCCTGTGGTATGCGCTGTCTAACCATCCGGTTCTGCTCGCCATCCTGGCCGCGGTCAGCGTGGTCTTGCTGGCATGGGTGCTGTGGCGTCTGCTGCGTATCATCAGCCGTCGTCGCCTCAACCCGGATGAGTAAGATGTGATGAAAGCCTTTCGCTGGTGTGCAGTAGCAGCGTTGATGCTGGCGGCGCTTCCTCTTCGCGCCGCCTGTACCTGGCCTGCCTGGGAGCAGTTCAAAAAGGATTACATCAGCGAGGGCGGGCGCGTCATTGATCCCAGTGACACGCGCAAAATTACCACGTCGGAAGGGCAAAGCTATGCGTTGTTCTTTGCTCTGGCCGCCAACGACCGCCGCGCGTTTGAGCAAATACTGACATGGACGCGCGATAACCTTGCCGGCGGCAATCTCAACGACCATCTGCCTGCCTGGCTCTGGGGGCAGAAAGACAAAGAAAACTGGGCGGTGATTGACACCAACTCCGCCTCAGATGCCGATGTCTGGATCGCCTGGTCACTGCTTGAAGCGGGCCGGTTATGGAAACATCCGGACTACACCCGCACGGGTAAGGCGCTGTTGAAACGCATTGCCGGTGAGGAAGTGGTGAAAGTACCAGGGCTCGGCGCCATGCTGCTTCCGGGTAAAGTCGGTTTTGCTGATGAAAACGCCTGGCGCTTTAACCCCAGCTATCTTCCTCCGCAGTTAGCAAGCTATTTCACCCGCTTTGGTGCCCCGTGGACCACGCTTCGTGAAACGAATCTGCGACTGCTGCTGGAAAGCGCGCCAAAGGGGTTCTCGCCGGACTGGGTGCAGTATCAGAAAAACAGAGGCTGGCAGTTAAAGCAGGATAAAGCGCTGGTAGGGGGCTATGACGCCATTCGTGTCTATCTTTGGGTGGGCATGATGAGTGATAAAGACCCTCAGAAAGCCCGGTTGCTGACGCGCTTCCAGCCGATGGCGGCAAAAACAATGAAACAGGGCGTGCCGCCGGAAAAAGTGGACGTGGCGACGGGTAAACGCACCGGCAATGGTCCGGTCGGGTTCTCTGCCGCCATGCTGCCGTTTTTACAACAGCGCGATGCTCAGGCGGTTCAGCGCCAGCGCGTTGCAGACCATTTTCCCAATAACAACGCCTATTACAGCTATGTACTGACTCTCTTTGGTCAGGGATGGGATCAGCATCGTTTTCGCTTCACCGCTAAAGGTGACTTAATACCGGATTGGGGCCAGGAATGCGCAAGTTCACAGTAAATTTACTCACTTTATCGCTTGGGCTGGCACTGATGCCGCTGGCGCAGGCCGTTAACTCTCCGCAGCAGAAACAGCTGCTGGAGCAGGTTCGGCTGGGCGAGTCGACACAGCGTGAGGATTTGGTTCGTCAGTCGCTCTATCGTCTTGAACTGATTGATCCGAACAACCCTGATGTTATTGCCGCCCGTTTTCGTTACCTGCTGCGCCAGGGCGATACCGCCGGTGCGCAAAAAGAGCTGGATCGCCTGAAAGGGATCGCTCCAGGCTCCAGCGCGTATCAGTCCTCACGCAATACGATGCTGCTTTCCACCCCGGATGGCCGACAGCAGTTACAGCAGGCGCGCTTGCTCGCCACGACAGGGCACACTCAGGAGGCGATTGCCGCCTATGACAAGCTCTTTGACGGCAACCCGCCGGGTGGCGACGTGGCGACGGAATACTGGAATGTGGTGGCGAAAGATCCTGCCCGCCGCAATGCGGCCATTAACCAGCTGAAAAAAATTAACAGCAGCAGCCCCGGTAATACGCAGCTGCAGACGACGCTTTCCCAGCTCCTGTTCCAGAGCGGGCGCCGTGATGAGGGCTTTGCGGTCCTGCGGGAGATGGCTAAATCGACCGGCGGCCGCAGCCAGGCGTCTGACATGTGGTATGAGCAGATCAAAGACCAGCCTGCCAGCAGCGCCAGCGTCAGCGCGTTGCAAAAATACCTGAGCGTTTTCAGCGACGGCGATAGCGTCGCGGCGGCGCGTGCCCAGCTTGAAGCGCAGCAAAAACAGCTCGCAGACCCGGCCTTCCGGGCGAAAGCGGAAGGTCTGGCGGCAGTGGATGCCGGGCAGGGGAGTAAGGCGGTTGCGGAGCTGCAAAAAGCCGTCAGCGCCAACCATGCTGACAGTGAAGCGGTGGGTGCCCTGGGACAGGCTTATTCCCAGAAAGGCGATCGTGCCCGCGCGGTGGCGCAGTTCGAAAAGGCCATAGCCCTCGACCCGCAGAGCGATAACCGGGGTAAATGGGACAGTTTGCTGAAGGTCAACCGCTACTGGCTGCTGATCCAGCAGGGCGATGCGGCGCTCAAGGCGAATAACCCGTCACAGGCGGAACGTTACTATCAGCAGGCACGTAACATCGACAATACCGACAGTTACGCGGTGCTGGGCCTGGGTGATGCCGCGGCGGCACGTAAAGATAACGATGCGGCGGAGCGTTATTATCGTCAGGCGTTGCGTATGGACAGCGGTAACAGCAATGCGGTTCGCGGTCTGGCCAATATTTACCGCGCACAGTCACCGGAGAAAGCCTCGCAGTTTATCCAGTCGCTTTCTGCCAGCCAGCGCCGGAGCATTGATGATATTGAACGTAGCCTGACTAACGAGCAACTGTCTGCCCAGGCCGAACAGCTGGAGAATCAGGGGAAATACGCCCAGGCAGCAGAAATACAGCGCCGCCGTCTGGCGCTCTCGCCAGGCGACGTCTGGATAACGTATCGTCTCTCGCGCGATCTCTACAGCGCGGGCCAGCGTAGCCAGGCGGACACCCTGATGCGCCAGCTTGCCAGCCAGAAACCTTCTGACCCGGATCAGGTGTATGCCAACGGGCTCTATCTCTCCGGGAACAATCAGGACCGGGCCGCGCTGGCGCATCTGGATACGCTGCCGCGTAGCCAGTGGAATGGCAACATTCAGGAACTGGCCGACCGTCTGCAAAGTAACCAGGTGCTGGAAACCGCCAACCGCCTGCGCGACAGCGGTAAAGAGCAGGAGGCGGAAAACCTTCTGCGTCAGCAGCCGACCTCTACCCGTATCGACTTAACGCTGGCCGACTGGGCGCAGCAGCGTGGCGATCTGGAATCGGCGAAAACCACGTACAACGCCGTCCTGCAGCGTGAGCCGCAGAACGAGGACGCGATCCTCGGTCTGACCGAGATTTATAGCGCGCAAGGTAACAAGGACGCTGCGCGTGCCGAGCTGGCGAAACTGCCTGCCGCGCAAAATGGCGAACCGTTATCACTCAATATGCAGCGCCGGATCGCGATGGCGCAGGCGGGGCTGGGCGATTCCGCCGCCGCAGAGCAGACCTTCAACAACATCATTCCGCAGGCCAAATCGCAGCCTGCCTCAATGGAAAATGCGCTGGTGTTACGTGATGCCGCGCGCTTCCAGGCGCAGAACGGTCAGCCTCAGCAAGCGCTGGAGACGTATAAAGACGCGATGGTGTCATCAGGCATCACGACGACCCGTCCGGTGGACAACGACAGTTTCACCCGTCTGACGCGTAACGATGAAAAAGATGACTGGCTGAAGCGCGGCGTACGGAGTGACGCCGGTGATTTGTACCGTCAGCAGGATGTTAACGTCACGCTGCAGCACGATTACTGGGGCTCCAGCGGCACGGGGGGCTATTCCGATCTGAAAGCCCATACCACCATGCTCCAGGTCGATGCCCCGCTCTCTGATGGCCGCATGTTCTTCAGAAGCGATTTGGTCAATATGGACGCCGGTTCATTTGATAACAATAACGGAACGTACGACCCTAAATGGGGGACCTGCTACGAAACACCGTGTAGCGGCAGCACCCATCAGAGTGACAGTGGCGCCAGCGTCGCCGTCGGCTGGCAGAATAAAACCTGGTCGATGGATATTGGTACCACCCCGATGGGCTTTGACGTCGTCGACGTGGTGGGCGGCCTGAGCTACAGCAGCGATCTGGGTCCCATCGGTTATACCGTCAACGCCCATCGTCGGCCAATCTCCAGTTCACTGCTGGCCTTCGCCGGGCAGAAAGATACCAATACCGGCACCACCTGGGGCGGCGTACGGGCGACCGGGGGTGGCGTAAGCATCAGCTATGACAAAGGTGAGGCGAACGGCGTCTGGTCAAGCCTGAACGCAGAAACGCTGACGGGTAAAAATGTGGAAGATAACTGGCGCGTCCGCTGGATGACGGGTTACTACTACAAGCTCATTAATAAAAACAACGAGCGCCTGACGGTCGGCGTCTCCAATATGCTCTGGCATTACGACAAAGACCTGAGCGGATATACCCTGGGTCAGGGCGGCTATTACAGCCCGCAGGAGTATGTCTCCTTCGCACTGCCGGTGACCTGGCGTAAACGCACGGAAAACTGGTCCTGGGAGCTGGGCGGCTCTGTCTCCTGGTCACACTCCAAAACCAAAGATGAACTGCGCTACCCGATTCAGAGTCTGATCCCGACCGATGAACCCGGCCGCTATACTGACCGGGGGGCGATGGAAACCGGCAGCAGCAGCTCCGGCACGGGTTACACCGCACGGGCGATTATCGAACGCCGGGTCACGTCCAACTGGTTTGTGGGCATGGGCGTGGATATTCAGGAAGCGAAAGACTATACCCCAAGCCATGCGCTGATTTATGTGCGTTACTCTGCCGCAGGCTGGCAGGGCGATATGGACTTACCACCGCAGCCGCTTATTCCTTACGCGGACTGGTAATCGGATTTTCCTTAATCCATTTGTAAGTCTCTCTTAATAGCACAGCAATCGGGTATACTCAGGCGCGCCAGGTTTACACCCTGGCGCGCCCTGCGCTTCGAGTTTTGTGGAGAGTCATTTTGCGTGTCAGCCGTTCCTTAACGATCAAACAGATGGCGATGGTGTCTGCCGTCACGATGCTGTTTGTCCTGCTTTTCTGCGTCATTTTGCTGTTTCATTCTGTGCAGCAGAATCGCTATAACACGGCTTCGCAGTTAGAAAGTATCGCCCGCTCGGTGCGCGGCCCACTCTCCGCCTCGATCCTGAAAGGGGATATTCCCGAAGCGGAAACCATTTTAAAACGCATTCAGCCTGCTGGCATCGTGAGCCGCGCGGATGTCGTCTTGCCCAACCAGTTCCAGGCGCTGCGGATGAGCTTTATCCCGGAACGCCCCGTCCCGATGATGGTCATGCGCCTGTTTGAACTGCCGGTGCAAATTTCTCTGCCTCTCTATTCGCTGGAACGTCCTGCCAATCCGCAGCCGCTGGCCTACCTGGTCCTGCAGGCAGACTCGTATCGCATGTATAAGTTCGTCATGAGTTGGGTGGTTACGTTAGTGACCACTTGCTTACTTATGACCCTGATTCTCAGCGTGGCGTTAACCTGGTGTATTAACCGGTTGATTGTGCATCCGTTGCGCCGTATCGCCCGCGAGCTGAATGCGCTTGCGCCGCAGGATCAGATGGGCCACCAGCTTGAACTGCCGCGCCTTCATCATGACGATGAGATCGGGATGCTGGTACGCAGCTATAACCTCAACCAGCAGCGCATCCAGCGTCAGCAGGATGAGTTAAATAACAGCGCCACGCGATTCCCGGTGTCAGAACTTCCTAATAAGGCGTTTCTGATGGCGATGCTGGAGCAGACGGTTGCGCGCCAGCAAACCACGGCGCTGATGGTGATCGCCTGTGAAACCCTGCAGGATACGGCGGGCGTGCTCAAGGAGAGCCAGCGTGAAATGCTGCTGCTGACGCTGGTGGAAAAGGTGAAATCTGTCCTTGCCCCGCGCATGGTGCTGACTCAGGTCAGCGGTTACGACCTGGTGGTGATAGCCAACGGCGTGAAAGAGCCGTGGCATGCCATCACATTAGGTCAGCAAGTGCTCACTGTCATTAATGAGCGGCTGCCTGTTCAGGGGATCCAGCTGCGTCCAAGCGCCAGTATCGGTATCGCCATGTACTACGGTGATTTAACGGCGGAGCAGCTGTATCGCCGCGCGTTCTCGGCGGCGTTTACCGCCCGGCGCAAAGGCAAAAATCAGATCCAGTTCTTCGACCCGGAACAGATGGAAAAGGCGCAGCAGCGCCTGACGGAAGAGAGCGACATCCTGACCGCGCTGGATAACCGTCAGTTTGCTCTCTGGCTACAGCCGCAGGTGAATCTACAGACGGGTGAAGTAAAAAGCGCCGAGGCGCTGCTCCGTGTACAGCAGCCGGACGGCTCATGGGAGCTGCCGGAGGGGCTGATTGAACGCATTGAATCCTGTGGCCTGATGGTCACCGTCGGTTATTGGGTGCTGGAGGAGTCCTGCCGCCAGCTTGCCGCCTGGCAGGAGCGCGGCGTGACGCTGCCGCTGTCGGTCAATTTGTCTGCGTTGCAGCTCATGCATCCGACGATGGTTTCCGAAATGCTGGAGCTGATCAATCGCTACCGGATCAAGCCTGATACGCTGACGCTGGAAGTGACGGAGAGCCGACGCATTGACGATCCTAACGAAGCCGTTGCCATTCTGAAGCCGCTGCGCAATGCCGGCATTCGCATCGCGCTGGACGATTTTGGTATGGGCTACGCCGGGCTGCGTCAGCTTCAGCATATGAAAACCCTGCCGGTGGATGTGCTGAAAATCGACAAAGCGTTTGTCGAAGGGTTGCCAGAGGACAGCAGCATGGTGCAGGCCATTATTCAGATGGCGCGCAGTCTCAATCTGCATCTGATTGCCGAGGGGATTGAAACCGACGCGCAGCGCATCTGGCTGGCAGAGGCGGGCGTAGAGAGCGGTCAGGGCTTCCTTTTTGCCGCTGCTGTTCCTGCGGATGTCTTTGAACAACGCTACCTTCCCGGTGCTGACAATCACGCAAAAGTGTAATTTTGTTGCTGGCTTGTGCGAGCCAGCTCAAAGTTCTTAACATTTGTGTTTCAAATTTGAACTGAGTTTATTTCTGTCCTGTTATACGGGTGTTATTTTAGAGCCGCAGGTTAACCATAACCTTACAAAACCCGTGGTTTTTCTTCCCAAGGACACCTTATGAAAACCTCACTCTTCAAAAGTCTCTATTTCCAGGTCCTGACAGCCATCGCCATCGGTATTTTGCTGGGGCATTACTACCCTGAGCTGGGCGCGCAAATGAAACCGCTTGGCGACGCGTTCGTGAAGCTTATCAAAATGGTCATCGCCCCGGTAATCTTCTGTACGGTTGTCACGGGCATCGCTGGCATGGAAAGCATGAAAGCGGTAGGCCGTACCGGTGCTGTGGCGCTGCTTTATTTCGAAGTGGTCAGTACCCTTGCGCTGATTATTGGTCTGATTATCGTTAACGTGGTCCAGCCTGGTGCGGGCATGAACGTTGACCCCTCAACGCTCGATGCCAAAGCGGTCGCGGTCTATGCCGAGCAGGCGAAGGATCAGGGCGTGGTGGCCTTCCTGCTGGACGTGATACCCGGCAGCGTCATTGGCGCGTTTGCCAGCGGAAACATTCTGCAGGTACTGCTGTTTGCCGTCATGTTTGGCTTTGCCCTGCACCGTCTGGGCAGCAAAGGCCAGCTTATCTTTAACGTGATTGAGAGCTTCTCACAGGTCATCTTTGGCATCATCAATATGATCATGCGCCTGGCGCCAATCGGTGCCTTCGGTGCGATGGCCTTCACCATCGGTAAGTATGGCGTCGGTACGCTGGTGCAGCTGGGCCAGCTGATTATCTGCTTCTATATCACCTGTATTCTTTTCGTGGTGGTGGTGCTGGGCTCCATAGCCCGTGCGACAGGTTTCAACATCTTCAAATTTATCCGTTACATTCGTGAAGAGTTGCTGATTGTGCTGGGGACCTCTTCTTCAGAATCGGCGCTGCCGCGTATGCTCGACAAGATGGAAAAGCTTGGGTGCCGTAAGTCGGTGGTCGGGCTGGTGATCCCGACGGGCTACTCCTTCAACCTTGATGGTACGTCGATATACCTGACGATGGCGGCGGTGTTCATCGCTCAGGCGACCAACAGCCATATGGATATTTTCCATCAGATCACCCTGCTGGTGGTGCTCCTGCTCTCCTCGAAAGGCGCGGCAGGCGTAACGGGCAGTGGCTTTATCGTGCTGGCGGCCACCATTTCTGCGGTGGGGCATCTGCCGGTGGCGGGCCTGGCGCTGATTCTCGGTATTGACCGATTTATGTCCGAGGCGCGCGCATTAACCAACCTGGTAGGTAACGGTGTGGCGACGGTCGTTGTCGCGAAATGGGTGAAAGAGCTGGATCACAAAAAACTCGACGATACGCTGAATAATCGCGTGTCTGATAGCAAAACTCCTGGTTTAACCTCCTAATCTTGTTACAAATGCCCGCATTCCCTTGTCGGGATGCGGGCTCCTGCGCATAATAACCCTTCATACCTGTCATAATTCGACAAGATTTTTTTTGGGTATATTTCACTTCGGACCGTGACGTTTTGCCGAACGCGCGGTCTAATCGACGTGTTTTCATCGTCATCTTTTAGAGTGCAGCGCGTCGCGAGACACTCTTTTTAACCAGGAATGTTGATCAGGGGTTCACATGCAGGGCACAAAAATTCGACTCTTAACCGGCGGTTTGCTGATGATGGCAGCAGCCAGTTATGTGCAGGCAGATGCGCTCCAGCCAGACCCGGCCTGGCAACAAGGCACGTTAGCGAACGGTTTCCAGTGGCAGGTTTTATCCACCCCGCAACGTCCGAGCGATCGTGTTGAAATCCGTCTGTCCGTTAATACCGGCTCCCTTACGGAAAGTACTCAGCAAACCGGTTTTAGCCATTTTATTCCCCGTCTGGCGCTCACTCAGAGCGGCAGCCTGCAAGCGGTTCAGGTGCGTTCGCTGTGGCAACAGGCCATCGATCCAAAACGCCCGCTGCCTCCGGCTGTGGTCTCCTATGACTACACCATGTTTAACCTGAGCCTGCCAAATAACCGTAACGATCTGCTCAAAGAAGCGCTGACCTATCTCGCTGATGCCTCAGGCAACCTGGCGATTACGCCGGATACCGTTAACTATGCGCTGAGCAACAGCGACATGGTGGCGACCTGGCCTGCGGATACCAAAGAGGGCTGGTGGCGCTACCGTCTGAAAGGTTCAACGTTGCTGGGTCACGATCCGGCGGAGCCGCTGAAGCAGCCGGTCGATGCCGAACAGGTGAAATCGTTCTACCAGAAATGGTACACCCCGGACGCCATGACGCTGATTGTGGTTGGCAATGTCGATAGCCGCGCGGTGGTTGAACAGATCAACAAAGCGTTTGGCGATTTGAAAGGCAAGCGTGAAACGCCTGCCCCGGTTCCGACACTCTCTCCGCTGCGCGCCGAACCTGTCAGCATTATGACGGACACCGTGCGTCAGGACCGACTCTCCGTGATGTGGGATAACGCCTGGCAGCCTATCCGCGAGTCCGCCGCGCTGCTGCGCTACTGGCGTGCCGACCTGGCGCGTGAAGCGTTGTTCTGGCACGTTCAGCAGACGCTCAGTAAGAATAACGTGAAGAATATTGGTCTTGGCTTTGACTGTCGCGTGCTTTTCCAGCGTGCGCAATGTGCCATTAACGTTGAATCGCCGGGCGATAAGCTGAATGCGAATCTGGGTGTGGTCGCCAAAGAGCTGGCAAAAGTGCGTAAAGAGGGCCTCTCTGAAGAGGAATTCAATGCGCTGGTGGCCCAGAAAAAACTGGAGCTGCAGAAGCTGTTTGCGACCTACGCGCGTGCCGATACCGATATTCTGATCAGCCAGCGCATCCGCTCCCTGCAGAATCAGGTTGTCGACATTGCGCCTGAACAGTACCAGAAGCTTCGTCAGGATTTCCTGAACGGTTTGACCGTGGATATGTTAAATCAGGATTTACGTCAGCAGCTGTCGCAGGATATGGCATTGATCCTTATGCAGCCGAAAGGCGAGCCGGAATATGACATGAAGGAACTTCAGAAGACCTGGGATTCTATTATGGTTACCGCGCCGCAGCCGGCGACCGCAGCGGATGATTTACACCCGGACGCGACGGATATTCCGCAAGGACAGTAATGCGTAGACATGCCCTCTCCCTGTGGGAGAGGGCCAGGGTGAGGGCATCAGCCCGCACTTTGGTTAAACAGGCATCGCCTCACGCGGAATAATCGCCCCGCGATACTGAATCACGGTGCTGGCCGTCAGGTGTCCGCGCTGTGCCGCGGCTTCCGGCGTTCCCCCGGTCAGACGTACCGCCAGGTAACCCGCGCTGAAGGAGTCCCCTGCCGCTGTCGTATCAATCACGTTCTCTTTGGCCAGCTTCACCGCCGGGACTTCAACCACCGCTTCACCCGCCATCGCGACCAGGCATGATTCCGCCCCGCGCTTAATAACGACTTCGCTTACGCCCGCCGCCTGCGTGCGTGCAATCACGTCATCTACGGACTTCTCACCCCACAGGGCGTCTTCATCGTCGAGCGTCAGGAACGCAATGTCCGTGCACTGCAGCATCTGCTGATAAACCTGCTGCGTCTCTTCACGGCTGGCCCACAGGCGTGGACGGTAATTGTTATCAAAAATCACCTTACCGCCGTTGGCGCGGCATTTATGCAGCAGCGACAGCAGCTTTTCGCGGCTGACTGGACTGAGGATCGCCAGGCTGATCCCACTCAGATAGAGATAGTCAAAGCTTGCCAGTACTTCACAAATGGCCGGGGCTGCATCGCTCTCCAGCCAGAACTTCGCCGCGGCTTCGTTACGCCAGTAATAAAACGTGCGTTCGCCGGTGCTGTCGGTTTCGATGTAGTAAAGCCCGGGAAGGCGGTTTTCCATACGCTGGATCAGCGCGGTGCCCACATGTTCATTCTGCCAGGCTTCCAGCATCTGCTGGCTGAAGCTGTCCGTGCCGAGGGCGGTAACATAGTCCACGGAGAGTGCTTCTGGCGCAACCTGACGGGCGATATAGACGGAAGTGTTTAACGTGTCGCCGCCAAATCCGCGGCTGACTTCCGCGCCTTTTTGGGACAGCTCAATCATGCATTCGCCAATCACGGCAATTTTTTTGGACATAGTCGTGAACCTGAACAGAAGAATTTATCAGCAGTGTGCGCTGAGTGAATTAGATGGTCAACTATATTAAAACGACGTTCCATTATTTAATTTGAGCCAGCACGTGTTCCGGCAAATTTCTGTCATCTTAATTTCATTTTCCCGGTGAATTGAACATAAAGTTCTCAATTGTCGCGCCGATAACCCAGTGACGAGTCCAGAAAGGCCATCCAACAACAGGACATCTGAAATGAAGTCAGAGCAGGTTATCCAGCGGCTGAGCACTACGCCTGAGGCAAGTATTGAGAACTTGCAGGAGCATCGCTACTGGCTGCAATGTGAGCGTGCGTATACCTATCAGCCGATCTACCGAACGGACGGTCGACTGATGGCCATTGAAATTTTGACCGTTGTTACGCACCCGTCAAACCCTTTACAGCGTATCGCGCCAGATCGCTATTTTGCCGAAGTTGCCGTTCGCCAGCGCCTTGACGTGCTGGAAGAGCAGCTTCGTATGCTGGCGACCAAACAGGCCTTTTTCGATCGGCACAATATCCTCGCCTCGGTTAACGTGGATGGCCCTACACTGCTGGCGCTGCGTCAGAATGCAAAGTTGCAGGAACTGATCGCCACTCTGCCGTGGATGCGTTTTGAACTGGTGGAGCACGTCCGGCTGCCGCAGGACTCCTCGTTTGCCTCGATGTGTGAATTTGGCCCGCTGTGGCTGGATGACTTTGGTACGGGCATGGCGAACTTCTCTGCGCTGAGCGAAGTGCGTTATGACTACATTAAAGTGGCCCGCGATCTGTTTATTATGCTGCGTCAAACCCCGGAAGGGCGAAACCTGTTTACGCTGTTATTGCAGCTGATGAACCGCTATTGCAAAGGGGTGATTGTCGAAGGTGTGGAAACGCTGGAAGAGTGGCGCGATGTGCAACACTCACCCGCTGCTGCCGCACAGGGTTATTTCCTCTCTCGTCCGGTTCCTATGGATACCCTCGATACCGTCATAACTCACCTCTGATCCGCCCGTTTCCCCTTGTCTGGACTATAGTTTTACAGGACAGGCCATCAGGAAAGGGGACAAAAATGACAAAGACAACCAGGGTTATCTCCTGGACTACAGGGATTTTCTTGTTGTTGATCGTGGTTATCGTCGTCATTATTGCGACGTTTGACTGGAATCGCCTTAAGCCGACCATCAACCAGAAAGTCTCAGCTGAGCTGAACCGTCCCTTCGCCATCCGCGGCGATTTGGGCGTGGTATGGGAACGTCAGAAACAGGAGGCCGGCTGGCGAAGCTGGATCCCCTGGCCGCACGTCCACGCCGACGACATTATTCTCGGCAACCCGCCGGATATTCCGGACGTCACCATGGTCCATCTGCCACGCGTTGAAGCCACGCTGGCGCCGTTAGCGCTCCTGACCAAAACCGTCTATCTGCCGTGGATTAAACTCCAGCAGCCCGATGCGCGTCTGATCCGCCTTTCTGAAAAGAACAACAACTGGACGTTTAACCTTGCCAGCGACGGCGAAAAAGATCCCAATGCCCGGCCCTCTTCATGGTCATTCCGTCTGGACAATATTCTTTTCGATCGCGGGCGGATCGCCATCGACGATAAGGTCAGCAAGGCGGATGTGGAGATCCTGGTTGATCCGTTGGGTAAACCGCTACCGTTTAGCGAAGTGACGGGCAACCAGGCGAAAGGCGATAACGCCAAAGCGGGAGATTATGTGTTCGGCCTGACGGCCAAAGGGCGCTACAACGGTCAGCCGCTGAGCGGGAAAGGAAAAATGGGCGGCATGCTGGCGCTCAGGAGCGAAGGTACGCCGTTCCCGGTGCAGGCGGATTTCCGTTCAGGGAATACGCGCGTGGCATTCGTGGGCACGGTCAACGACCCGATGAACATGGGGGGCGTGGATCTGCGGCTGAAATTTGCCGGTGATTCGCTGGGGGAACTGTATGAGCTGACCGGTGTGTTGCTGCCCGATACGCCGCCGTTCGAAACGGACGGGCATCTGGTTGCCAAAATCGACACCGAAAAATCGTCTGTCTTTGACTACCGGGATTTTAACGGCCGCATCGGTGACAGTGATATCCACGGCTCGCTAACCTACACCACCGGAAAACCGCGCCCGAAACTGGAAGGGGATGTGGAGTCCCGCCAGCTACGTCTGGCCGATCTGGGCCCGTTGATTGGCGTGGATTCGGGCAAAGGCACGAAGTCGAAAGAGGTCAAAAAGGACGTTCAGCCTGCGGGGAAGGTGCTGCCTTACGATCGCTTCGAAACTGACAAATGGGACGTGATGGATGCCGATGTACACTTCAAAGGGCGTAAAATTGAGCACGGCAGCACGTTACCGCTGAGCGATCTCTCGACGCATGTCATTCTTAAAAACGCCGATCTGCGCCTGCAGCCGCTGAAGTTTGGTATGGCGGGCGGAACGATTTCCTCGAACATTCACCTCGAGGGCGATAAAAAGCCGATGCAGGGGCGCGCCGAAATTCAGGCCCGCAGGCTGAAGCTGAAAGCGTTGATGCCAAACGTGGAGTTGATGCAGAAAACCCTCGGTGAAATGAACGGTGACGCGGACATTCGCGGGGTAGGGAATTCCGTGGCGGCGCTGCTGGGCAGCGGCAATGGTAACCTGAAACTGCTGATGAACGACGGCCTGGTCAGCCGCAACCTGATGGAGATCCTGGGGCTGAACGTGGGCAACTTTATCATCGGGCAAATTTTCGGGGATGACGAGGTGCGGGTGAACTGCGCCGCGGCCAATCTGGATCTGGTTAATGGCGTGGCGCGTCCGCAGATTTTTGCCTTCGACACGGAAAACGCGGTGATTAACGTGACCGGTACCGCCAGCATGGCCTCAGAGCAGCTGGATTTGACGATCGACCCGGAAAGTAAAGGGATCCGTATTATTACCCTGCGCTCGCCGCTTTATGTCCGCGGCACCTTTAAAAATCCGCAGGCAGGCGTGAAGCCCGGGCCGCTGATCGCGCGTGGTGCGGTGGCCGCAGCCCTCGCGACGCTGGTCACCCCAGCCGCCGCGCTGCTGGCATTGATCTCGCCGTCAGAAGGTGAGGCGAACCAGTGTCGGACAATTTTGTCGCAGATGAAGAAGTAAGGTGCGGGATGTTTTTGCCGGGTGGCGCTGCGCTTACCCGGCCAACATTTTGAATCGTAGGCCGGGTAAGGCGTAGCCGCCACCCGGCATGAGCTTACAGTGCCTGATGCTTAGTCTCATGCGTCAGCAGCAGCGCAATCAGCGTCAGCGCCGCCATGGCCGCCAGGTAAACGCCCACGTAGAACAGACCATAATTTGCCTGCAGCCAGGTGGCGATGTATGGCGCAACGGACGCCCCCAGAATGGAAGAGACGTTGTAGGAGAACGACGCACCGGTATAACGCACTTCCGTCGGGAACAGCTCTGGCAGCAGCGCGCCCATTGGGCCGAAGGTGAGCCCCATCAGGCTAAGGCCAATCAGCAGGTAGGCCATCACCAGTGCCGGGCTACCCGAACCCAGTAGCGGCGGGAAGACGAACAGGGCAAACAGAATGATCAGCGTGGTGATCGTAATCATGCTCGTACGACGACCGAATTTATCCGCCAGCAGGCCGGCAATCGGCACCATCACACCAAACCCGATGACCGCCATCATCAACATCCACAGTACTTCGTTACGCGGCAGACCCAGCCCAACCGGCGCGGCGGCGGTACTGTAGGTCATGGAGTAAACCGTCATGATGTAGAACAGCGTATAGGTTGCCAGCATGATGAACGTGCCCAGCACGGTGACGCGGACGTGTTTGGTCAGCAGCGTGCCCAGCGGGACTTTCACCTGTTTTTTCGCCGCGGCCACTTTCGCGAACACCGGCGTCTCATGCAGGGACACGCGGACATACAGGCCAATCAGCACCAGCACGGCAGAGAAGACAAACGGAATACGCCAGCCCCAGTTCATGAACTGTTCATCCGTCAGCAGCCAGGAAAGCAGCAGGAAGGTCCCGTTGGCAAAGAAGAAGCCAATCGGCGCGCCAAGCTGCGGGAATGAACCGTACAGCGCGCGTTTACGCGGCGGGGCATTTTCGGTCGCCAGCAGCGCCGCGCCACCCCATTCACCGCCCAGCCCCAGACCCTGACCAAAACGCGCCAGCGCCAGCAGGACCGGCGCCAGAATGCCAATGGTTTCGTAGGTCGGCAGCAGGCCGATCGCCACGGTGGAGATCCCCATCGTCAGCAGCGAGGCCACCAGGGTGACCTTACGACCAATACGGTCGCCAAAGTGTCCAAACAGCGCAGAGCCAATCGGACGTGCGACAAACGCGATAGCAAAGGTTGCCAGAGACTGCAGCGTCGCCGCCGTCGGGTCTCCCTGCGGGAAGAAAATATGCGGGAAGACGATGACCGCAGCGGTGGCGTAAATGTAAAAGTCGAAGAACTCAATGGCGGTGCCAATCAGCGATGCGACGACAACTTTATTGCGCGAGTTGACCGGGACGTTTTCCGCGCCAGAGTCGAGTGTTGTGGCTGTTGCTTGCATAATATTTTCTTATTTTTTATCGAACGAAAGGCCATATTACGCACAGCAAAAGCGACATTTCAATCTGTAACAAAGTCGCGTTCTGGTGATAAAAGCAACAAAAAGCGGATAATTTTCAGGCCAGCGAAAATGCTTCCATGAAATGCTTCACAGTTTTTAAATATTGGTGGATAAAACTGGTTTTTGGTTAAATAAAAGTTACGGACTGGATTTATATGCTGAAATGATGAGTCGGGCTGAAATTTCAGCCCGAGAGAGGGGTTAGCGGTGTGTTTTTCCCGGCATGCGTGTGTCGCCTTTGTACTCGGCGGTGGCAATCCACGCGGCGCAGAACAGGGTCAGGCGGGCGAAGAAGTAGAAAAAGGCCATCAACCCCAGCACGGAGCCGAACGCCGCGCCCGATGGGGATTTCACCAGCGACGGCAGGGTGTAGGTCATCACGATTTTAATCACTTCAAAGCCTATCGCCGCAATCAGCGTTCCGCGGAGCAGGGCCTTCTTGCGCGGACGATGACGGGGCAAACGCCAGAAAATCCAGAAGAACAGCAGGTAGTTGGCGAAAATGGAAATTGCCAGCCCAATGCCGCGCCAGGCCGGTTTCAGCCATTCGATGTAATCCAGATAGAGTGCAGAGATAATCATCTGCTGTGCGGAGCCCGCCACGGAGGTAATCGAAAGCGTAACGATGAGCGCAATGAGCAGGCCAATCAGCGAAACAAAGTCGCGGAGATACTTAACCCATATTTTCTCCTGATCCTGCGGCTTACGCTCCCACACCTCACGCGACTGGGCGCGAATGGCCTCGCGGAGGTTGCCCATCCAGTTTACCCCGGAGTAAAGGGCGATAAGCAAACCAACGATCCCAACGGTCGTACGTTGCTGAACAGCGGTATTAATCGTGCTTTTTAGCGTGGTGGCGAGGGTCGGGTCACTGACGTTATTCAGGATTTTATTGAAAATATCCTGCAGCAGCGTCGGGTGCGACGCGAGTACAAAACCGGCCGCTGCAAACGACACCATCAAAATGGGGATCATCGACAGGAAGGAGAAATAGGTGATGGCAGCACCAAACTGGTTCCCCATGCGGTCATTAAAGCGCTCGGTTGCACGTATCAAATGCGCAACCATGGGAAACTGCTGAATTCTTTCTGCCAGGCTGGTGACGGTGCCCAGCGTCTTGCTGGCCGCCCCTGGGATTTTAGCCTTTTCTGGCCCGGTTTCCATCTTCTTGATGGGATCATAATCTAAATGTTGGGTGGGTCGTTGCGGGTTATTTTCCGGCGTCACGCGTCTTTTCCTTTTCGTTAGGCTGGATGTTACTGAATTATAGCTTGCGACTAATCCACGTAAGCTTTTGTGAGTTCGGTCAGCCACTCCATGAACAGATGTACCCGACGGGAGAGGTTGCGGCGATGGGGATAAATCAGGGACACGGGCATCGGTTCCGCGCGATATTGCGGGAGGATCTCAATCAGTTTTTTCGCCCGCAGTAAATCACGTACCCCAACACGTGGAACCTGAATGATGCCCAGCCCGGCAAGGCAGGCCGCCTGATAGGTTTCCGTGCTGTTGACGGTTAATACGCCGCCCGTCTTTATCCACTGCGTTGCACTGCCGTTATAAAATTCAAAGCCCTGCGGACGGGTACCCAGCATGGCGGCGTAGTGAATCACAGCGTGTGAGCCCAAATCATCCAGCCTTTCAGGGTAGCCAAAACGCGCCAGATAATCCGGACTGGCACAGCTAATTACCGACAGTTTCCCCAGCGGCCGGGCAATTAACCCTGAATCTTTCAGAGAGCCCACGCGGACCACGCAATCAAACCCTTCGCGGATCACATCCACCAGACGATCGCTGCTGCTGAGTTCCAGTTCAATACCCGGGTACTGCTGCAAAAAAGTTGGCAGTCTGGGGATGACTAAATTTCGAGCAACGCCGACGGGCATATCCACGCGCAGCCTTCCGCTTATGGTGGAGGGATCGTGCTGAAACAGTCCGTCCAGTTCATCAAGGTTTGCCAGCAGATCTTTTGCCCGTTCGTAATAGACCATGCCGTCCTGCGTCAGGCTGACGCGACGCGTGGTCCGGTGCAACAGCTGGGTGCCAAGACGGTTTTCAAGAGCCTGAATTTGCCGCGAAACGCTACCTTTGGGCAGCGTTAAGGTTTCTGCAGCACGGGAAAAACTTTCCAGTTCCGCGACGCGCACAAACAGCTGCATTGCGTGAATTTTATCCATAGATGAAGCTCATTGTTGTTGCTGTTGAAACAGTGAAGCGTTTTAAACCCTCTTTATTGATCTTCTATCACCTAATAAGCTCTTTCTCAATCTCCATAACAGCCAAAACGAGGTTTATGATGACTGAACGTATCGCATTAGTGACGGGTGGTAGCCGTGGTTTGGGTAAAAACGCGGCGTTGAAGCTGGCGGCAGACGGAACGGGAATTGTTCTGACGTACCACAGCAATCAGCAGGACGCGCTGGAGGTTGTTCGCGAAATTCAGGAAAAAGGCGTGAATGCTGCAGCATTACAGCTCAACGTCGGTGATATTGCCAGCTTCGATAAGTTTGCTCAGCGGCTTCAGGAAATCCTTAAGACCGTCTGGCAACGCGACACCTTTGATTATTTATTGAACAATGCCGGGACGGGTTTATATGCACCCTATACCGACACAACGGAAGCCCAGTTTGATGAGGCGATGAATATTCATTTCAAAGGGCCTTTCTTCCTGACACAGCGCCTGCTGCCTCTGCTGAATGACGGAGGCCGGATCCTCAACGTCTCCAGCGGGCTGGCCCGATTTACCCAGCCAGGCTCCGGTACCTATGCAGCGATGAAAGGGGCAATGGAAGTGTTGACCCGCTATCAGGCGAAGGAGCTGGGTGCGCGTGGTATCTCCGTCAATATTATCGCGCCGGGCGCGATAGAAACCGACTTTGGCGGTGGACGCGTTCGCGACAACGCGCAGCTTAATCAGATGCTGGCATCACAGACGGCGCTGGGGCGGGTGGGGTTGCCGGACGATATCGGCGATGCCATCGCGGCGCTGCTCAGCGATAAGCTGGGCTGGATGAATGCGCAACGTATTGAGGTGTCAGGCGGTATGTTCCTTTGAGGCCTGCTGTTAAGGGGAGGGAACCTCTTAAGGAAATCCTTAATGCCGATGTGTCAAAATACGGGCAAATATAAAAACCACTCGCGGATTTGTAACCTCTCCATTCATTGAGTTTTTTCTTAAATACTGCCTCTGTAGAATCCCCCTTCGCTATTCTCAGAGGGAGAAAAACGATGCGAGTAATCATGTTTGACAGGCAGTCGATATTTATTCATGGAGCGATACACGGTCTGCAGGAGTTAATTCCTGAAATAAATATAACGGGCGCTTGTCAGGCGGACGATTTATGGGGGCAAATATCTGCTTCACCGTCTGCTATCGTGATGATTGACGGCAATTTGATCCAGGAAGAGGAGAGTGCTTTCCTGGAAGAGCTTATGGATTCCTTCCCGGCGATACGGGTGATTATGGTTCTGGCAAGAAAAGAGGCCAGATGGGTTGAGCAGCTCATGCAGCGAAACGTGATGGCCATTATCCCCCGTAACGCTAACCCCGAACGGTTTGCCGCCGTGCTGGATTCCGTGTCGAGAGGGATGGTCTGCTTTCCCGGGGAGTGGGTTAGCCAGCAATCATCAGCACAGCCGTTACTCTGTTTAAGCGAGCGTCAGCGCGAGGTACTCAAACTGCTGGCAGCGGGGGAGTCAAATAAAGAGATTGGCCGCAATCTCAACATCAGCGCGGCCACGGTAAAAGCGCATCTGGAAGCACTTTTTCGGCGGCTGGAGGTGAAAAACCGGACTCAGGCGGCCATGTACTATACCCGGGCGATAGCCTGATACAGCGCGTTCAGACGTGAAGGCGTCTCGGCGAAACTGAATATCAATACTACCAATGCATCATGCTGCTGTTGGGTTAATGGGCGTGTTATATTTTCCCGCAGCAGCCTCTCACATAACTGAATATCTTCCTGAAGCAAACATTCTGCCTGGAGCGGAGTAATGCCTCCGTGAAAATTGTCCTCCTCATGGATCGCATGTCCATAGCCGATCACCCATAAACCATTTTCATCACGATATTTCTCCAGTGAAAGCCCCTGATGCTTCTTTATTAAATCAATGGCGGCATAAGAGATATTCAGCGCATGACCTTTCATATTCATTTCCTCGTAATGGCGATACTGTAGAGGAATTGAACAATGAAGAATATCCGCCAAATGGCTGTTGATCAGGCGGTATGGTTAAGATATTCGTGCCGTAATAGGCCCAATAACCAGTCATTTTGCCAGCGTCCAGAAAGGTAATAGCTCTCGCGAAGCTCCCCCTCCAGACGAAAGTGGGCTTTTTCCAGCAGACGTCTGGAGGCGATATTTCCCGCCGTGACGGTGGCGGTGAGCCGACGTAGTCCGCCCTCACGAAAGGCGTAATCGCAAAGCGCCTGCAGGGATTCGAAACCGTAACCTTTCCCCTGCGCCTCGGGTGCAAAAAGAAAGCCCACTTCAGCGCAATCGTCCTCACGATGAATATACCCGGTCACGCCCAGCGGTGCCTGAGAGGTGGCATCACGGACGACGAGACACAGCCAGTGCGTGCTGCCCGGCGTCCAGAGGGGCAGACGAGAATCAAACGCCTCACGAATCGCGGCAACGGGACGGTTTTCCGCCACAAAGCGCATCACGTCAGGATGTTGCTGCAACGCCAGAAAAAAGGGCCAGTCATGCTCCTGCAGAGGCGAGCAGTTCAGGCGTGAAGTCATTAAAACCGGCATTAAGATTCTCCTGAAACATTTTTAATGATTTTAGGGTTGTCACTTTATTTCAACAGAAAGTCAGGTATGGTTAAGCATGTATAAATAAAAGAAAAATGGCCATAAGTGCCCATTCCTGATGTCTTCGTTGTCGCTTAAGGAAAACAATGACTCTCAGCACATCACATCATATTCGCGAACAGTTTGAACACTGTCTGGCGGTCATTCGCCAGGCGTCGGTTGAAATTTTGCTTCTCCTGAATGTACATGTTTCTGAGGGAAAAGATCCACGCTGGCTCCTGGAACAACTGGATAGCGCACGTTTAGCGCTCGGGGGATGGGCAGCCGTTGCGAAGACGCTCAATCTGAATGATGCCGAGATGTCGGAATTTACGCTGCAGCTGCGCCTGCTGCAGCAGCGCGTTCCACAGTATGAAAGCGGGCAGGATGTCAGCGAAAACCAGCTGATTGCGGCGATGCGCTTTGTGACCACGCTGGAACATCTTCGTTTGCAGCAACCGTTGCTGACTTACAGCACGGAGCTGGCAACGGGTAGCGAACTGCAGCAACAGCAGGCGCACAAGCAGGTTCGCGCCATTGAGCTGATGATTAAAGGACTTATTCAGCAGGCCTGGCCCGATCAGGTGCGGCTCAATAATCATCTTAAGACCTTATTTAATGCCGACCGGGTAAGACGCTGGCTGAAGCTCGGGGAGATCAACGATATCCTGAGTGGGATGATGTTCAGTGAACTGGCGCAGATGCTGGTGGATAAAAAAGAGTTCAGCCGGTATTACGCCTCGCTGTTTAACGATCCTGCCATGCTGACGCTCCTGGTAGAACCGCGTAAAACGCTGCAAACCTTCCTTGATGATATTCGGCAAATTCGCAACAACATCACGGTTCAGAAAACGTTAAGTTCGGCGCAAATTCAGCTGCTGGATAACTACTACATGCAGATATCCCGACCGGTTCAACGTGCATTCGAAGAGGGGAGAACGCGCGTCAACCCGGCCGGATTGATGGCGGTGGACGCCAGTGAACTGCACACTTTCTGGGAAAAGGCGCAGAAAATGGATCGTGTTACCGGTGGCGATCTGTTTGAGGTTCGTGACACGATTGAAAAGCCGACCCAGCGCGCGCCGCGCACGCCCGAACAGCGTGAGCAGCTTATCTCCGGTGCGTTATGGGGCGCGGTTGGCGTGATGGTAATCGCCATCCTGGTGGGCGGCTTCTGGCTGGTGACCAGCAGCAAACCGCAGCCATCGGCCGAACACACTGCGCAAGCGGCTCCGCCGAAGGATATGCGCGAAACCCCTTCTGCGCGCGAGACGCTGACCCGCATGGGGGTGACCTGGGACGACAATAATTTCCGTTCAGCGATTAACCGCAACGATACCCGTGTCGCGCAGCTCTTTTTGCAGGGCGGGATGGACTGGAAGCTGTCATGGACCGAAGAGGCGATGTCGGCAGGCCATGACGACGTGCTGGAACTCATGCTGCGCTACCGACGGAACATGACGGAAGAGAAGCCATGCCGTCGCTTTATCAACACGCTCAGCCACGCGATGTCGAACGGTGAATCCCTGACCTCAGTGCGTAAAGCGTATCTCAAAGCGTTCTGCACCGTGCCCGCCGTGGTGAAGCGCCAGCAGCACGATCTGGATATGGCTACGCGGCGTGCGCAGTCGCAACCGGATGCCACCACGAAAAAATGGCAGTCCATTCAGACTGCCATTTATGAGGTTATCCGCTGATCCCTTTACCCTCTCCCTGTTGTGGGAGAGGGCACCAGACCGCACCCCACTCAAGGCTCCCCATACAACCCTATCAGCCGTCGCACTACGCCGTTGGTCCAGCCGAAGCCGTCCTGAAGGGGATACTCACCCCCGCCCCCCTCGCGTGGCGTACTGCTGGCGATATGATACTTCTCAATCAGCTTGTGGTGGGTCTTATAAAAATGATTCACCGTCTGCAGCCAGCTCCAGGCGATCTCATCGCCCAGTGAGTCATTGCCATACTGCTTGAACCCCTGAATGGCCATCCACTGCAGCGGGGCCCAGCCGTTGGGTTTATCCCACTGCTCGCCGGTTTCATACTCGGTTGCCAGAATCCCGCCCGGCGTCAGCAGTCGCGTTTTCACCGCATCCGACAGTCGATCGGCCTGTTCATGCGTGGCCATACCGACGTACAGCGGCACAATGCTCGCGGCAGAGAACAGCGCCATCACTTCGCGGCGCCAGTCATAGTCGCGATAGCAGCCGCTTTCTTCATCCCAGAGGTAGCGGTTAATCGCGGCGCGGCGATCGCTGGCCTTCTGATGGAACAGTTCAGCGGTCTCTTTATCCCCTTTCGACGCCGAGATATTGGCGATAGTACTCTCCAGCTTGAACAGGAAGGCATTCAAATCGATAGGGATAAACTGCGTGGTGCGAATGCTGGCCAGTCGGCCAGGCTCACGCAGCCAGCGGGAGGAGTAATCCCAGCCTGAGGCTGCACCCGCGCGCAAGTCCCGATACACTTCGTTTGGCGGACGTCCGGAGTGACGGGCCGTTTCTACGTCCTCAATCCACGATTCGTCCCGGGGCGTATCGCGGTCGTCCCAGTAGCGGTTGAGCAATGATCCATCCGGCATACGGACCGCGCTGCGATAGGCCTGATTAAGCAGCAGCGACTCTGCACCGTCCATCCAGAAGGCGTGCTCCATCTTGAGGTGCTCAAGGTAACGCTTCGCGCCGCGTACCCCGTCCTCTTCAAACAACTCGACCATCAGGGCAAAGACCGGCGGCTGAGAGCGGCTGAGGTAATAGGTACGGTTACCGTTTGGGATATGCCCGTAGCGTTCGATCAGCCACGCGAAGTTATCCGCCATACACTTCAGCAGGTCGTTACGTCCGCTCTCCGCCAGCCCCAGCATGGAGAAATAGGAGTCCCAGTAATAGGTCTCACTGAATCGCCCGCCGGGCACAATATAGGCCTGCGGTAACACCAGCAGAGAGGACCAGGGGATATGGTCCTGCGGTTCGCGCGTCAGCACCGGCCACAGGCTGTCAATGTGCTCTTTTAGCGACAGACCGGGGTCAGAAACATATTCCGTGCCGTAGGTGGCCGGTAGCCAGAAGTGGTTCTCTACAAACTGGCGCAGGTCGAAATCCCGGTGACGTTTCACTTTACGATAGCGGATCAGGATATCCAGCGGGTCCATCTTCGGCGCGCAGTCAGGGAAGGTTTTGCTGTCCGCGAACAGGCGTGTTGACTGAACATGCTCGAACAGTTCCAGATAGCGATCGGCGGGCGTCAGGGCATCGGAGGCGGGTAGCCCCTCGATCATTTCGGGTTCCGGCTCCGCCTCAATCATTTCATCCAGTTTCAACTCGCAGGGATCGGTCTCGTAGCGCAGCTCTTCTGCGATCTCGAATTCGATATTCTCGGTAGCCTGTAGTTTCTGGTTGAACATGGTGATAGGGACCTCCGGTTGTGTGTACTTAAAGACAGTTTTTTTCCGGGCGTCTTATAAGCGTAGACATTCGCTTCGGTAGATGGGGAGGGAAATGTGCGGTAGATCACTATTTTCGGAGCATTCGTTTTGCAACGATTTATGAATGTGAATAAAAAAAGCCCCTCCGGGGAGGGGCTTCTGCCTTAACGCATGGTAACAAATTCTTCCGCGGCGGTCGGATGGATTGCCACGGTGTTGTCGAAGTCTTTCTTGGTCGCGCCCATTTTCAGCGCCACGGCGAAGCCCTGCAGGATCTCATCCATGCCGAAGCCAATGCCGTGGATACCCACAATCTTCTCGTCCGGACCGACGCAGACCAGCTTCATGCGGCACGGCTGACGGTGAGAGGTGACGGCGGTATACATCGCGGTGAACGCGGATTTATACACTTTCACCTGGTCGTCGCCATACTGCTCGCGCGCCTGCGGCTCGGTTAAGCCAACGGTGCCGATGGGCGGATGGCTGAAGACCACGGTCGGGATGTTGGTGTAATCGAGATGCTCGTCAGGCTTGTTATTAAACAGACGTTCGGAGAGACGACGTCCCGCCGCAACGGCCACCGGGGTCAGCTCTACGGCACCGGTGTTATCGCCGACTGCGTAAATGCCCGGTACGCTGGTGTTCTGGAACTTATCGACGACGATATAGCCTTTTTCGTCGGTTTTCACGCCGGTCACGGCCAGGTTAAAGTTGTCATTTGCCGGTTCACGACCAATCGCCCAGATCAGGCAGTCGACGGTCTGGCTGCGGCCATCTTCCAGCTCCAGCGTCAGGCTGCCGTCCGCATTTTTCACTACCGCTTTCGGCACCGCGTGGGTGTGGAGTGTTGGGCCTTCAGCGTTCATGACTTCAACCAGCGTCTCGACAATCAGCGGGTCAAAGCTGCGCAGCGGCGCGTGTTTACGCACAAACAGATGCGCTTCCGCGCCCAGGCCGTTGATTACGCCCGCCAGCTCTACCGCAATGTAACCCGCGCCAACCACGGCAACGCGCTTAGGCAGGGCAGGCAGTTCAAAGAAACCGTCTGAGTCGATGCCGTATTCCACGCCCGGAATGTCCGGGTGGCTCGGACGACCGCCGGTGGCGATCAGGATATGATCGGCGGTGATCGTCTCACCGTTCACTTCGATCGTTTTCGCATCCACAAAGCGGGCAAAGCCGTGGATCACATCGACATTGTTCTTACCCAGCACGTTGTCGTAGGAGGTGTGAATACGGTCGATGTAGGCGGTACGGCTGGCGATCAGCTTGTCCCAGTCAAAGTGATTGAGGGTGGTGTCAAAGCCGTAATCCGGGCCGTACATATGGATCGCTTCGCGGATTTGCGCCGCGTGCCACATCACCTTCTTCGGTACACAACCCACGTTCACGCAGGTGCCGCCCAGCGCTTTAGCTTCGATCAGCGCACATTTCTGGCCATACATGGCCGCGCGGTTGATGGAGGCGATGCCGCCGCTGCCGCCGCCGATTGCGATGTAGTCATAATGCTTAGTCATAGCTTTTATCCTTAATCGTGAATTGCCGCGATTGTATACCTGAAATCAATAGTTTCCACCGATGGCTGCGATTACTCCGGCACGATCCAACTGACGGTGGCGTGGCCTGTACCCGCTGGCACCAGCGTTTTGTGCAGCCACGGCAGTACGTTGTTCATCTGCGCTTCGAGCTTCCACGGCGGGTTAATCACAATCATGCCGGAGGCGGTCATGCCGCGCTGGTCGCTGTCCGGGCGCACGGCCAGCTCAATCTGGAGGATTTTGCGGATCCCGGTCGCTTCCAGATCTTTGATCATGCGTTTGATTTGCGCGCGCAGCACCACCGGGTACCACAGGGCGTAAGTGCCGGTGGCAAAACGTTTGTAGCCTTCGTGGATGCCGGTCACCACCGCCTGATAGTCGGTTTTGATTTCGTACGGCGGATCGATCAGCACCAGGCCGCGGCGGGAAACGGGCGGCAGTTTGGCTTTCAGCTGCTGGTAGCCGTCGGCTTTCTCCACGCGGGCGCGGTTATCTTTCTGAAACTCAGAGCGCAACAGCGGGAAATCGCTCGGATGCAGTTCGGTCAGCTGAATGCTGTCCTGCTCGCGCAGCAGCTGGCGGGCAATCAGCGGTGAGCCTGGGTAGTAGCGCAGCTGGCCGTTGCGGTTGAAGTGGTTCACCACGCCGATGTACGGTTCCAGTTCGGCTGGCAGGTCGTCCTGCTGCCAGATGCGGGCGATCCCTTCCAGATATTCACCGGTACGCTCGGCATGCTCGCCGCTTAGCTGATAACGGCCCGCGCCCGCGTGGGTGTCCAGATAGAGAAACGGCTTCTCTTTCTCTTTGAGCGATTCAATGATCAGGCTCTGAACGGTGTGTTTGAGGACGTCGGCATGGTTGCCAGCGTGGAAGCTGTGGCGATAACTGAGCATGGGTAATGATTTTCCGCTGAATTGACGATTTGCCACAGTTTACAGCAGAACGGCACAGATTACCCGCAGGCCCGGTAAGCGCAGCGCCACCGGGCGCTTTTCCACGACGTCCGGCATTGAAATCCTCTACACTTAACCCCATTAATTAATGATATGCACAGCGCCGGATGCGCGCTTCATTCACCTATTTCAACAGGACAGCGTTTATGACCAATCCATTACTGACGCCTTTTTCGTTGCCGCCGTTTTCTAAAATCCTCCCTGAGCATGTGGTTCCAGCCGTTACGCAATCGCTGGACAACTGCCGCGCGGCGGTAGAAAGCGTGGTGGCGCAGGGCGCACCGTACACCTGGGAAAATCTGTGTCAGCCGCTGGCCGAAGTGGACGACGTGCTGGGGCGTATCTTTTCCCCGGTAAGCCACCTGAACTCGGTGAAAAACAGCCCGGAACTGCGCGAGGCCTATGAACAGACCCTGCCGCTGCTCTCGGAGTACAGCACCTGGGTCGGCCAACACGAAGGGCTGTACAAAGCGTATCGCGATCTGCGTGACGGCGACCATTACGCCGAGCTAAACACGGCGCAGAAAAAATCGGTCGATAACGCCCTGCGTGATTTCGAGCTGTCCGGGATTGGTCTGCCAAAAGAGAAGCAGGTTCGCTACGGTGAAATCGCCGCGCGCCTGTCCGAGCTGGGCAACCAGTACAGCAACAACGTCCTCGACGCCACCATGGGCTGGACGAAGCTGATTACCGATGAATCCGAGCTGGCCGGGATGCCGGAAAGCGCGCTGGCAGCAGCGAAAGCGCAGGCCGAAGCGAAAGAGCAGGAAGGCTATCTGTTAACGCTGGATATCCCTAGCTACCTGCCGGTAATGACCTACTGCGACAACCAGGCACTGCGTGAAGAGATGTACCGCGCCTACAGCACGCGCGCCTCCGATCAGGGGCCGAATGCCGGTAAGTGGGACAACAGCCCGGTGATGGCGGAAATCCTCGCCCTGCGTCACGAGCTGGCACAGCTGCTGGGCTTCGAAAACTACGCCGACAAATCCCTCGCCACCAAAATGGCGGAGAACCCACAGCAGGTGCTCGACTTCCTGACCGATCTGGCAAAACGCGCCCGTCCTCAGGGTGAGAAAGAGCTGGCTCAGCTGCGTGCTTTTGCGAAAGCGGAGTTCGGCGTGGACGAGCTGCAGCCGTGGGATATTGCGTACTACAGCGAAAAACAGAAGCAGCATCTTTACAGCATCAGCGACGAGCAGCTGCGCCCGTACTTCCCGGAAAATAAAGCCGTTAACGGCCTGTTCGAAGTGGTGAAGCGCATCTACGGCATCACAGCCAAAGAGCGAACCGATATCGACGTCTGGCATCCGGACGTGCGCTTCTTCGAATTGTATGACGACAAGAATGAGCTGCGCGGCAGCTTCTACCTTGATCTCTACGCGCGTGAGAATAAGCGTGGCGGAGCGTGGATGGATGACTGCGTCGGCCAGATGCGTAAAGCCGACGGTTCTCTGCAAAAGCCGGTCGCTTACCTGACCTGTAACTTTAACCGTCCGGTGAATGGCAAACCTGCGCTGTTCACTCACGACGAAGTGATCACCCTGTTCCACGAGTTCGGTCACGGTCTGCATCACATGCTGACCCGCATCGAAACCGCAGGCGTGGCTGGCATCAGCGGGGTACCGTGGGATGCGGTCGAGCTGCCAAGCCAGTTTATGGAAAACTGGTGCTGGGAGCCGGACGCGCTGGCGTTTATCTCTGGTCACTATGAGACCGGCGAACCGCTGCCAAAAGAGCTGCTGGATAAAATGCTGGCGGCCAAAAACTATCAGGCAGCGATGTTCATTCTGCGTCAGCTGGAGTTCGGCCTGTTTGATTTCCGTCTGCACGCCGAGTTTAGCCCGGAACAAGGGGCGAAAATCCTCGAAACGCTGGCCGAGATTAAAAAGCAGGTTGCTGTGATCCCTGGGCCAACCTGGGGCCGCTTCCCGCATGCGTTCAGTCACATCTTCGCAGGCGGCTATGCGGCAGGTTACTACAGCTACCTGTGGGCCGACGTGCTGGCAGCGGATGCTTTCTCCCGCTTCGAAGAAGAGGGGATCTTCAACCGTGAAACCGGCCAGTCGTTCCTCGATAACATCCTGACCCGCGGCGGTTCTGAGGAGCCAATGGTACTGTTCAAACGCTTCCGTGGCCGTGAGCCGCAGCTGGATGCGATGCTTGAGCATTACGGGATCAAAGGCTGATAGTTCGTGAAAATCTGCTTAGTGGATGAAACAGGCGCCGGAGACGGCGCCTTATCTGTTCTGGCGGCCCGCTGGGGGCTGGAGCACGATGAAGATAACCTGATGGCGCTGGTGATGACACCGGAGCATCTTGAATTACGTAAGCGCGACGAACCGAAACTCGGCGGGATTTTTGTCGATTTTGTCGGCGGTGCGATGGCGCACCGGCGCAAGTTCGGCGGCGGTCGCGGCGAGGCGGTGGCCAAAGCGGTGGGGGTTAAAGGGAACTATCTTCCGGACGTGGTCGATGCCACGGCGGGGCTGGGTCGCGATGCGTTTGTGCTGGCGTCTGTTGGCTGTCGTGTGCGAATGCTGGAGCGTAACCCGGTGGTCGCCGCATTGCTCGACGACGGGCTGACGCGTGGCTACGCGGACCCGGAAATCGGCCCGTGGCTGCAGGAGCGGTTGCAGTTGATCCACGCCTCCAGCCTGACGGCGCTCACTGATATCACCCCGCGCCCGCAGGTAGTCTATCTCGACCCGATGTTCCCGCATAAGCAGAAAAGCGCGCTGGTGAAGAAAGAGATGCGGGTGTTTCAGTCGCTGGTGGGGCCGGATTTAGATGCAGATGGTCTGCTGGAGCCTGCCAGACAGCTCGCGACGAAGCGGGTGGTGGTGAAGCGCCCTGACTACGCGCCGCCGCTGGCGGACGTGGCCACGACTAACGCGGTGACCACGAAAGGGCACCGGTTTGATATCTATTCAGGTACACCGGAATAAAAAAAGCCGGGTGGCGGCTTCGCCTTACCCGGCCTACATCCTCGATCTATTCCTTCTCCCTTTGGGAGAGGGTTAGGGTGAGGAGAATTTAACGCACTTACTCGTCTTCTTCGTCACGCAGTGGAACAATCAGCATATCCACGTGAACGGTGTTGATCAGCTGGCGCGCGGACGACATCAGCTTGCTCCAGAAGTCCTGGTGGTGACCGCATACGACCAGGTCCATGTCATATTTCTTAATCGCATCAACCAATACCTGACCCAGGTCGCCGCTGCCGCTCAGGGTCTCGGTAATCGGGTAGCCCGCGTTGGTGGACAGTTCGCTCAGGGCGTGATGCGTCTCTTCGGAGATGCGCTTCTGCATATCGCCGAGATTCACGTCGATCAGACCGGTATAGAGGTCGGAGTAATTCACATCAACGTGAATCAGGGAAACTTTCGCGTTGTAGGGGCGTGCCATGGATACCGCTTTATCAACCAGCACTTTGCTCTCCGGAGAGAGGTCTACCGCGATGAGAATGTGTTTGTAAGCCATAGTGTTACTCCTTCCTTAAGTTATCGATGACTAAATGAGAATGCCGTCGTCTGATACTTTCATTACGGCCCAGTTAAACATATTTTTCAAGCTTTGGTGTTGATAACGATTAACCTTGTGGCAAAAAAATTAACGGATCTCCTACACTATTTAATGAGCCGTTCGGATATTAAAACGCGAACCGGATCGACTTTTGGTCATTCTTTCACTGAACTGTCTGTCAGGGCATTGGGGTGCGGGAGCTCAGGAGCCTTGCTCCGTGGGCGGACGCCGGGGAGGATGTATGATTAGCACCGTCGCATTGTTTTGGGCGTTATGCGTAGTTTGCATAGTGAATATGGCGCGCTACTTCTCATCGTTACGTGCGCTGTTAGTGGTACTTCGTGGTTGCGATCCGTTGCTTTATCAGTATGTGGACGGTGGAGGGTTCTTCACCTCGCATGGACAGCCCAGCAAACAGATGCGACTGGTGGGATACATCTACTACCAGCGTTACCGCGATCATCACGATGAAGAGTTTATCCGTCGCTGCGAGCGTCTGCGTCGGCAGTTCATTCTGACCAGCGCCCTGTGCGGGCTGGTTGTGGTCAGTATGATTGCATTGATGATTTGGCACTGAGCATAAAAAAAGCGGGTCAGTTTCCTGACCCGCTTTTTGTCGCCTTCAGCTGATTAGATCAGCTTCAGCGAAATCCAGTACAGACCACCAGACAGCAGGATGGACGCCGGAAGGGTGAACACCCAGGCCATCAGGATGTTGGTCACGGTTTTGCGCTGCAGACCGCCACCGTCAACAATCATGGTACCTGCCACGGACGAGGAGAGTACGTGGGTGGTGGATACCGGCATCCCGGTGTAGCTCGCCAGGCCGATAGAAACCGCCGCCGTCATCTGCGCGGACATCCCCTGCGCATAGGTCATGCCTTTCTTACCGATCTTCTCGCCGATGGTGGTCGCTACGCGACGCCAGCCAATCATTGTACCGATACCCAGTGCCAGCGCGACGGCCATGATGATCCAGATTGGCGCGTACTCAATGGTGTTGAGCATATCGCTTTTCAGTTTCTTCAGAAGACGTTTGTCGTCGGCATTCACCTCTGGCAGTTTCGCGACTTTATCGGTCACGTCAGAGATGCAGAGCATGATACGACGCAGCTGACCACGCTGTTCAACGGCCAGTTTGTCGTAGCTTTCGATATCGCCCAGCATGCCTTTGGCGCGTTCCAGCGCGTTAATCGCGTTTGCCGGATGGCAGTGGAATTCGCCCGGCGCGGTAGTTGCACCGGCTTCCGGAGATGGGATCAACTGATCAACGCCGGTCGCTTTTTTAAGCAGATCGGGATGCTGCTGGAAATAGGTCTCAACGTTGTTGACGGCATCACGGGTACGGGTGATTTCGTAACCAGAGGCGTTCATGTTAACCACGAAACCTGCCGGTGCGACACCGATCAGTACCAGCATCACCAGACCAATGCCTTTCTGCCCATCGTTCGCGCCATGAGAGAAGGCCACGCCGATAGCGGAAATGATCAGCGCGATACGCGTCCAGAATGGCGGTTTTTTCTTACCGTCTTTCTTCTCACGCTCTGCTGGCGTCAGGTGGATGCGCGCACGTTTCTTGGTGTTGCTCCAGTAGCGACGCAGGATGAAAATCAATCCACCCGCAACCACCAGACCCACAATTGGAGAGATGATCAAAGAACCGAAAATGCCCAGTACTTTAGGCAGGTTCAGCGCATCAACGACGGATGTCCCGGTCATCAGGGCGTTAGTTAACCCGATACCGATAATCGCGCCGATGAGAGTGTGAGAGCTGGATGCAGGCAGGCCAAAATACCAGGTACCGAGGTTCCAGATAATGGCAGCAAGCAGCATTGAGAACACCATGGCAAGGCCATGACCGGAACTCACGTTAAGCAGCAGATCCGTTGGCAACATATGCACGATCGCATACGCCACGCTCAGTCCGCCCAGAAGGACACCAAAAAAGTTAAATACCGCCGCCATAACAACCGCAAGTTGCGATCGCATTGCGCGAGTGTAGATAACCGTTGCTACTGCGTTTGCAGTGTCGTGGAAGCCGTTGATCGCTTCGTAAAACAGTACAAAAACCAGAGCAAGCAATAATAAAAGCCCGGTATGTAAATCCAGGCCGGCAAACAAATGTAGCATAGGACGTTACGCCATTTTGAGGACATGAACGCGGCGCATTATCCAGGACAAATGCGCAACGGGCAAAGTGAAATATAGACTTTTTTTGACATACCACCTGATTTGAGAAAAGTGCTTGAAGGGATAATCGTTAAATTTCAATGGAATGGCTTTGTAAGAACTTTTTACGCTGGTGTGACCACAGAGGAAACTTTACAATCCGCGGCAGTTAACGAAGAGGATTTTGACGTGGAAAGGTTTGATGCCGTGGTGATTGGTGCCGGTGCGGCGGGTATGTTTTGTGCGGCGATGGCCGGACAGGCGGGTCGTCGTGTGCTGTTACTGGACAACGGAAAAAAGCCTGGCCGCAAGATCCTGATGTCGGGCGGCGGGCGTTGTAACTTCACCAATCTTTATGTCGAACCCGCGGCGTATTTGAGCCAAAACCGTCATTTTTGCAAATCTGCACTGGCGCGTTACACCCAGTGGGACTTTATCGACCTGGTGGGCAAGCACGGCATCGCGTGGCATGAAAAGACGCTGGGACAGCTGTTCTGCGACGACTCCGCGCAGCAGATTGTCGATATGCTGGTCGCCGAGTGCGAGAAGGGCGGCGTGGTGATGCGTCTGCGCACGGAAGTGCTGGAGGTCGCCCGCGACGAACAGGGGTACACGCTGCAGCTGAACGGTGAAACCGTCAGTGCTGATAATCTGGTCATCGCCAGCGGTGGCCTCTCTATGCCGGGTCTGGGCGCGTCCCCGTTCGGCTATAAGATTGCCGAGCAGTTTGGTCTTAAGGTACTGCCCACGCGCGCGGGTCTGGTGCCGTTCACGCTGCACAAACCCCTTCTTGAACAGCTTCAGACGCTTTCTGGCGTCTCCGTTCCTTCCGTCATGACTGCCGAAGACGGGACGGTATTCCGTGAAAACCTGCTCTTTACCCATCGGGGGCTCTCTGGCCCGGCGGTACTGCAAATCTCCAGCTACTGGCAGCCGGGTGAATTTGTCACGGTGAATCTGGTGCCGGACTGCGACCTGGACGCGTTCCTCAACGAGCAGCGCGAGGCGCACCCGAATCAGAGCCTGAAAAACACGCTGGCGATGCAGCTGCCAAAACGTCTGGTGGAGTGCCTTCAGGTGCTGGGGCAGATCCCGGACGTATCGCTTAAGCAATTGAACAGCCGCGAGCAAGAGACGCTGGTGGAGACGCTGACAAACTGGCGCGTTCAGCCAAACGGCACCGAGGGGTACCGCACGGCGGAAGTGACGCTGGGCGGCGTTGATACAAATGAACTCTCCTCGCGCACCATGGAAGCCCGCAACGTGCCGGGGCTCTACTTTATCGGCGAAGTGATGGACGTCACCGGCTGGCTCGGCGGGTATAACTTCCAGTGGGCGTGGGCAAGTGCCTGGGCGTGTGCGCAGGCGCTGGCCGAAAAGAACAGTTAATATTTATTTTTTTTGCGTGCTGTGCCCTTAACGGGCTCGCGCTTTTTATTGTCTGCATGGTGTTTTGTATCCAAAAAAGGGTTGTGTATGTCAGCTGCTCATCTCGGTTTCCCGACGGAAACCGTTGTTGTCTTTGTGGTGATGGCCGTTGGGGCGATGTTTATCGACCTCTTTATGCACCGTCACGATAAACCTGTCTCGCTGAAAAGCGCGGCGATGTGGTCCATCTTCTGGGTCATGATGGCGATGGCGTTCGCCGGGTTCCTGTATGTCCACCACGGTGCAGAGATGGCGAGCCTGTTCCTCACCGGCTATGCGCTGGAAGAGGTGCTTTCCGTCGATAACCTGTTTGTGATGATGGCGATTTTCGCCTGGTTCGGCGTGCCGGATAAGTACCGTCACCGCGTGCTCTACTGGGGTGTGCTGGGGGCGATTGTTTTCCGCGGTATTTTCGTGGCGATCGGAACCAGCCTGCTGAGCCTGGGGCCGTACGTGGAGGTCATTTTTGCGCTGGTTGTCGGCTGGACGGCGGTGATGATGCTCAAACGCAATGAAGAGAGTGACGAAGTGGAAGATTACTCCGGCCATCTCGCGTACCGCCTGGTGAAGCGCTTCTATCCGGTCTGGCCGAAAATCAGCAGCAATGCCTTTATCCTGACCCAGAAAGAGGTGGATGCGGAGCTTGAAAAGCCGGAAAACCAGGACGTCATGGTCGGGCGCGTGAAGAAGGCGAAACGCTACGCGACGCCGCTGCTGCTTTGCGTGGCAGTGGTGGAACTTTCTGACGTGATGTTCGCATTTGACTCCGTACCGGCCATTATTGCCGTGAGCCGCGAGCCGCTGATTATCTATAGCGCCATGATGTTCGCCATTCTCGGCCTGCGTACCCTCTACTTTGTGCTGGAAGCGTTGAAGCAGTATCTGGTCCACCTTGAGAAAGCCGTGGTGTTGCTGCTGTTCTTCGTGGCGTTCAAGCTGGGGTTAAATGCCACCGATCACTTCTGGCATCACGGGTACAGCATTGGCGCGACGGCGAGCCTGTTTGTGGTCTTAGGCGTGCTGGCGCTGGGGATTATTGCGAGCGTGATGTTCCCTGGGAAACGTGAGGCCTGATGCTTTGCCTTTCTCCCTCTCCACGTGGGAGAGGGCTGGGGTGAGGGCACCAGACCGCACCTAACCCTTAATCGGCGAATTCCGGCGCTTGCGCGGGTGGTGGAAATGCCGCCAGTGAGGATCCTGCGCCGCGGCCAGCAGCTCGTGGTCGCCGCGGGTATCTCCCCAGGCGCGCAGGTGATAGGCCTTCAGATCGCCATACACTTTTTCCAGTCTTGCGACTTTCTGGGCACAGCGGCAGTTATTGCCGGTGATGCGTCCTGTCAGCTTGCCGTCTTTCACTTCCAGCTGGGTGCCAATCAGCTTAATACCGAGCTTATCCGCCCAGGGCTGAAGCACCAGCGCCGGAGAGGCAGAACAGATCGTCACCTCCGCACCGGAATTCACCTCCGCCGCCACGGCCAGAACCCCTTCGGGGCGCATCAGCTTGTTCCAGTATTTTTCGCAAAATGCTTCCGCCTGCTGGCGCAGCCAGTGCTCATCCACTCCCGTCAGGAATGTTTTGATCAGCACTTCCTTGAGCTCATCCCGGGTCAGCTTGCGGCGAACGCAGTGCAGCGTAGGTAACGCCATGCGCACCAGGCGGCCTGCGAAGTAGCGTTTCCCAAAGGCAAAACGCAGGAAAGGGATAAAGCTATCGTGGTGCGTTAGTGTCCCATCAAAATCAAAGACAGAGAGCACGCTGGATTTAGCCACCGTCTCGTCGGCAATCATATTGGTCATAAATACGTCTTAGCTGAAATACACATTCTGCGGATCAGTTTACCTGCTTTATCTGAACAGTCCTTACATCACCACTCTTTTTTTCACGATCTTGCGATCTAAAAGTGAGTCCATTTTTGGCCTCGATAGTCGTTGGTGAAAAAATGAACTGCCTATATTATCGCCACATCGAAAGATATTTCGGGGGAACATTGGCCCCCACGCGTAAGGAAAAATTCACTCTAAGCCACAATTTTTGATATGACGTTAAGATTGCTTATTTCAATCCTCACACTCAGTTTTGCTTCGTTTTCTGCAATGAGTTTTCAACTGCCTGCATCGATGATCTCGATGAATTCTGCGTTTGCGGAATCACCCGCGAAATCGGCGCTGTTTCATCAGGAAACGGGCCCGCTGCGCTCGCGCATTCTCGATCAATACCAGAAGTGGAAGGGAACCCAGTATCAGTGGGGCGGCACGAGCCACCGCGGCGTGGATTGCTCTGCACTGATGCAGCACCTGTTCAGCGATGCGGCGAATCTTAATTTGCCGCGCACGACCAGCGAGCAAATCCATCGCGGCGTGCAGGTGGCGCAGTACCGTCTTAAGGCCGGCGACCTGGTCTTCTTCCAGACGGGGCCAAACCGCAAGCATGTCGGTGTCTACATCGGTGACAACCGGTTTATTCACGCCTCCAGCAGCCAGGGGGTGACGGTGTCAACCCTGACCGATGACTACTGGCAAGCACATTACATCACGGCCCGCCGCGTGACGGGCAGTGCGGCGTAACGGGATCAGATGATGTCATCCACCACGCCACCGTCGACGCGCAACGCTGCGCCCGAGGTGGCGGAGGCCTGAGGCGAACAGACATAAATCACCATATTGGCCACCTCTTCTACCGTGGCCGCACGCTGGATAACCGAGCTGGGGCGGTTGGCCATGACAAATTCTTTCGCCAGCTGCTCCAGCGATTTCCCGGTTTTCTCGATTTCATCTTTCATCATTTCAGCGAAACCGTCCGACAGGGTGGGCCCCGGCAGTACGCTGTTCACCGTCACGCCGCATCCCGCCACGAACTTCGCCAGCCCGCGCGCGAGCGAGAGCTGTGCCGTTTTGGTCACCCCGTAGTGGATCATATCCGCCGGAATATTGCAGGCCGATTCGGAAGAGATAAACACCACCCGTCCCCAGCCTTTTTTCACCATTCCTGGCAGCAGAGCGCGGGAAAGACGCACGCCGGACATCACGTTGGTCTGCCAGTAACGCTCCCAGGTTTCATCGTCGGTGCTATAGAAGTCCTGCGGGCCGTAAATTCCGGCGTTGTTCACCAGAATATCGACATCACTTGCGACCTTCAGCAGCGACTCAACCCCTTCTGCCGTACTGAGATCGGCAATGGCGGCACGCACCTGTACGCCGGGTACAACCTGCTGTAACTGCTGAATACCCTTGTTCACCGAGTCGATGCTGCGGCCATTCACGATCACTTCCGCGCCGCTTTCCGCCAGGCCTCTGGCAATGGCGAACCCGATACCGCCGGTTGAGGCAGTCACCAGCGCCACTTTCCCCGCAAAGTCGATTTTCATCTTCTGCTCCTTATCGTTTTAGCGTTCGGACCTTAAAGCGTAGCAGGTGGTGATGACGGCTCCTGGCTAAAAAGGCGCAGCAGGGTTTCAACCTGCTCATCCAGCGGGGCGAGGGTACGTTTCACGATCAAATGCAGCGGCGTGGCCCGGCGGACACCGTGGTTCAGCGGAAGGATTTTCAGTAAGCCTTGCTCCAGCAGGGGCTGGATGCGTTCCTCTGGCAGCCAGCCGTAGCCGACCTGAGAGACAACCGCCTCTATGGCAGCATCAATGGTGGAGAACGTCCACGACTCGCCGGCAGCCCGCGCGGCGTTCTGGCTGTCCGCAATCTGGATAAGCGGCCACGGGCGCAGCATCTCATCATTAAGCGGTGCATCAAGACAAAAGAGCGGATGCTGGTAATGCGCCACGGCGACAAAGTCGATATTCATCAGCCACTCGCCAAGCCCGGTAATGTCCTGGCGGCGGGTCAGGACCATTACGTCCGCTTCGTCGTTTATCGTGTCCGCGCGGCTATTTTCCAGCACCTCGGTAAGGCGCACCTGGGTTTGCGGATACCGTTGCTGGAATTGTCTTAAAATCGCGAACAGCCTGCGGCGGGGAAAAATACTGTCTACGATCAGATCGACTCGGGTGCGCATGCCGCTATGCAGCGTCGCGGCGCGCGTCTCAACATAAGAGAACGCTTTCAGCAGCGGTTTTACCTGATTCAGCAATAATTCTCCTGCGGGCGTGAGGACTGCCCGTCTCCCTTCCACCACCAGCAGCGCAATGCCCAGGCGCTCCTGGAGTAAAGAGAGGTTGTAACTGACGGAAGACTGGCTGCGGTGTGTCTGTTCTGCCGCTTTGGCAAAACTCCCGGCCTCGACCACTTTTTCCAGGAGTGACCACTGTTCAAGAGTTGTTTTATGCATGACATATCTAATTTTTGAATTAATTTGATTCAAACATAGCGTTATTCATTCATTTTTTGAAGGGGTACGATACGTTCATCAAAACAAAGGAGACACATCATGAGCAACTTCGACAAACATGACTTAAGCGGCTTCGTTGGCAAACATCTGGTTTATACCTACGATAACGGCTGGAACTACGAGATTTACGTCAAAAATGAAAACACCCTCGACTACCGTATTCACAGCGGCCTGGTCGGAAACCGTTGGGTAAAAGATCAGCAGGCGTACATCGTTCGCGTCGGGGAGAGCATCTATAAAATCTCCTGGACAGAGCCAACCGGTACTGACGTGAGCCTGATTGTTAACCTGGGCGACAACCTGTTCCACGGCACCATCTTCTTCCCGCGCTGGGTAATGAACAATCCGGAAAAAACCGTCTGTTTCCAGAACGATCATATTCCGCTGATGAATAGCTATCGCGATGCCGGTCCGGCATATCCCACAGAAGTGATTGATGAATTCGCGACAATCACCTTTGTGCGCGACTGTGGTCCAAATGATGACAGCGTGATTGCCTGTGCGGCCAGCGAGTTACCTGAAAACTTTCCAGAAAACTTAAAATAAGCGCGACAATTAACTAAAAAGAAAAGTTCCCGGCTATTTCATATTATTTTGAAATGGCCGGGATTTTTTTTGTTTGTTGATGTTTGGTTTAAATCATTTCCTGGCAAAACGTTGTGAAGGTCACAATAAAAAATATTTAATATTAATTTAACTTGTTGTTTTTAAAGTGTCTGCTAGTAGTTCTATAACGTTATAAACGTTGTCTTAATTTTTCCCTAAGAAATGAAAGCTATTTTGATATGAGTTTATGGTTCGTTGAAATAAACGGACCGGCATTTGGTTAATATCAAAAACGTGCCATTTTTATTGCAAGGAAATTAATAATGAGTGATTTTCTGCCCTTTTCGCGACCCTCAATGGGTGCCGAAGAAATGGCGGCGGTTCAGGACGTTTTGATGTCGGGCTGGATCACCACGGGGCCTAAAAATCAGGAGCTTGAAGAGGCATTTTGTCATCTGACGGGCAATCAGCATGCGATTGCCGTCTGTTCTGCCACCGCGGGCATGCATGTCACGCTGATGGCGCTGAATATTGGCCCCGGCGATGAAGTGATCACCCCCTCCCAGACCTGGGTTTCCACGCTAAATATGATCGTGTTGCTGGGTGCCACACCGGTGATGATTGATGTGGACAACGACACGTTGATGGTGACGCCTGACGCCGTTGAAGCGGCGATAACCTCGCGTACTAAAGCCATTATCCCCGTCCATTATGCTGGCGCACCGTGTGACATCGACGCGATTCATGCCATTGGCGAACGTCACGGTATTCCCGTTATTGAAGATGCTGCCCATGCCGCCGGAACCTATTACAAGAACCGCCATGTGGGCTGGAAAGGGACGGCGATTTTTTCCTTCCACGCCATTAAAAATATGACCTCTGCAGAAGGCGGTTTAGTTGTCACGGATAACGCTCAGCTTGCTGCGCGGATCCGCAGTCTGAAATTCCACGGCCTGGGGGTGGATGCCTATGACCGCCAGACGCACGGTCGTGCACCGCAGGCTGAAGTGATCTCGCCGGGCTATAAATACAACCTGGCGGATATTAACGCCGCGCTGGCGCTGGTGCAGTTGGGCAAATTAAAAGAGGCCAACAAACGCCGTGAGGAAATCGCGCAACGCTATCTGCGGGAGCTGGCCGATACGCCGTTCCAGCCGCTGACCATCCCGGCATGGCCGCACGTTCACGCCTGGCACCTGTTTATTATTCGCGTTGATGAAGCCCGCTGTGGGATTTCACGCGATAACCTGATGGCGGCGCTGAAGGAGAAGGGCATTGGTACCGGCCTGCACTTCCGCGCGGCGCACACTCAAAAATACTACCGCGAGCGTTTTCCTGATGTATCGCTCCCGAATTCGGAATGGAATAGCGCGCGTATTTGTTCTCTCCCTCTTTTTCCGGACATGACTCATGACGACACAACCCGCGTCATTACCGCGCTCCATCAGCTTGCAGGACATTGATATGTTCAGTGCACCACCCGTACAAAAAGTTTCCGTCGTCATTCCTGTTTATAACGAACAGGAGAGCCTGCCTGAACTGATTCGCCGCACGACGGCCGCCTGCGAGACGCTGGGCAAAGCGTATGAAATTTTGCTGGTGGACGATGGCAGTAGCGATGACTCCGCAATGATGCTGACCGATGCTGCCCAGGCTGAAGGCAGCCATATTGTTGCCGTGCTGCTGAACCGTAACTACGGCCAGCACTCGGCGATCATGGCCGGATTTAGCCACGTTACGGGCGATCTGATCATCACTCTGGACGCGGATCTGCAAAACCCGCCGGAGGAGATCCCACGCCTGGTGGCGAAAGCCGATGAAGGCTATGACGTGGTCGGCACGGTGCGTCAGAACCGTCAGGACAGCCTGTTCCGCAAGCTGGCCTCACGCACTATCAACCGTCTTATCCAGCGTACGACCGGTAAAGCGATGGGCGATTACGGCTGCATGCTGCGCGCCTACCGCCGTCATATTGTCGACGCCATGCTGCATTGCCACGAGCGCAGCACGTTTATTCCGATTCTGGCGAATACCTTTGCCCGTAAGGCAACGGAAATTCCGGTTCTGCACGCCGAGCGCGAGCACGGGGAATCAAAGTACAGCTTTATGCGTCTCATCAACCTGATGTACGACCTCATCACCTGCCTGACCACCACGCCGCTGCGTCTGCTGAGCGTTTTCGGCAGCATCATCGCGCTGGCGGGGTTCGCGCTCTCCGTCCTGCTGGTGGTGCTGCGGCTGGTCTTTGGCCCGCAGTGGGCGGCGGAAGGGGTCTTCATGCTTTTTGCCGTGCTGTTTATGTTCATCGGTGCCCAGTTTGTCGGCATGGGCCTGCTCGGTGAATACATTGGCCGAATTTATAACGATGTCCGCGCACGTCCGCGCTACTTTATTCAACGTGTTGTCCGTCAGGAACACAAAGCATCTCAAGAGGAAATCCACCCATGAAAGCTGTTGTATTTGCCTATCACGATATGGGTTGCACGGGCACGCTGGCCCTGCTGGAAGCGGGCTATGACATTGCGGCAATCTTTACCCATCCGGACACGGCGGGCGAAAATCACTTTTTCAGCTCAGTGGCGCGCATCGCCGCCGAGCGGGGGATTCCGGTTTATGCCCCGGACGACGTGAACCATCCGCTGTGGGTGGAGCGCATCCGCGCGCTTGCCCCTGATGTCATCTTCTCGTTTTACTATCGCAACCTGATCTGCGACGAGATCCTCGGCCTGGCCGCAAAAGGAGCATTTAACCTTCACGGCTCACTGCTGCCAGCCTACCGTGGGCGCGCGCCGCTGAACTGGGTGCTGGTGAACGGCGAAACGGAAACGGGCGTGACCCTGCACCGGATGGTCCACCGTGCGGATGCGGGGGCCATCATTGCCCAGCACCGCGTGGCAATCGATGCGGATGAAACGGCGCTGCAGCTGCACCAGAAACTTTGCACCGTGGCACAAAGCCTGCTGCGCGACGCGCTGCCAGCTATCCTGAACGGCACCTTCAGCGAGACCGCGCAGGATGAGAGCAAAGCAAGTACCTTCGGTCGCCGCACGCCGGAGGATGGTCGTCTGGACTGGAACCAACCTGCTCGCCAGCTTCACAACCTGGTGCGCGCCGTGACCGACCCGTGGCCGGGGGCATACAGCTTTGCGGGCGTAAGCAAGTTTATCGTCTGGAAATCCCGCGTGCGCGACGACATCCCGGCGGCAAAACCGGGCACCGTTGTCTCCGTCTCCCCGCTGATTGTGAGCTGCGGCGAGCAGGCGCTGGAGATTATTACCGGGCAAACCGACAGCGGTCTTTACGTGCAGGGCACGCAGCTGGCCCAGTCTCTGGGTCTGGTCGCCGGGGCGCTGATCACAAGCGCCCCGGTGGTTGCCGTTAAACGCCGCACCCGCGTGCTGATCCTCGGCGTAAACGGCTTTATCGGTAACCATCTGACTGAACGCCTGCTCAAAGACGATAACTACGAAATCTATGGCCTGGATATTGGCGCGGATGCGATCAGTCGTTTCCTCGACAACCCACGCTTCCACTTCGTGGAAGGGGATATCAGCATCCATTCCGAGTGGATTGAATACCACATTAAAAAATGTGACGTGGTACTGCCGCTGGTCGCCATCGCCACGCCTATTGAGTACACCCGTAACCCGCTGCGCGTGTTCGAGCTGGACTTCGAGGAGAACCTGAAGATCATTCGCGACTGCGTGAAATACGACAAGCGCATCATCTTCCCGTCCACCTCTGAAGTGTACGGCATGTGTACCGACAAAAACTTCGACGAAGACACCTCTAACCTGGTGGTCGGGCCGATCAACAAACAGCGCTGGATCTACTCTGTCTCCAAACAGCTGCTGGACCGCGTGATTTGGGCCTACGGTGAGAAAGAGGGGCTGCGCTTTACCCTGTTCCGTCCGTTCAACTGGATGGGCCCGCGTCTGGATAACCTGAACGCGGCGCGTATCGGTAGCTCCCGTGCGATCACCCAGCTGATCCTGAACCTGGTGGAAGGCTCACCGATTAAGCTTATTGAAGGCGGCAAACAGAAACGCTGCTTCACGGATATCAGCGACGGTATCGAAGCGCTGTTCCGCATCATCGAAAACAAAGATAACCGCTGCAACGGTCAAATCATCAACATCGGGAACCCTGACAACGAAGCGAGCATTCGCGAACTGGCTGAGATGCTGCTGGCCAGCTTTGAGCGCCATCCGCTGCGCGATAAATTCCCACCGTTTGCCGGTTTCCGCGAAGTGGAAAGCAGCAGCTACTACGGTAAAGGCTATCAGGACGTTGAGCACCGTAAGCCGAGCATTCGCAATGCGAAGCGCTGCCTGAACTGGACACCAACGGTGAAGATGGAGCAAACCATTGACGAGACGCTCGATTTCTTCCTGCGCACCGTGGAGCTGTCGGAACAGGTCTCATGAAAAAAGTCGGTTTACGCATTGATGTCGACACCTTCAGGGGAACGCGTGACGGCGTCCCCAGGCTGCTGGAACTGCTGAGCAAGCACGGTGTGCGTGCCAGCATCTTCTTCAGCGTGGGGCCTGACAACATGGGACGCCATTTATGGCGTCTGATTAAACCGGCATTTCTGTTCAAAATGCTGCGCTCACGCGCAGCATCTCTCTACGGCTGGGATATTCTGCTGGCCGGCACCGCCTGGCCCGGTAGACGCATCGGCGCGGGTAACGAAGCGGTTATCCGTGAGGCGGCGCAGCAGCATGAGGTCGGCCTGCATGCCTGGGATCATCACGCCTGGCAGGCGTGGGCAGGCGTCTGGGATATCCCGCGTCTCTCCCGTGAAATTGAGCGTGGAATGCTGGAGCTGGAGGCCATCACCGGTCAGCCCGTGCGCTGTTCCGCCGTGGCAGGATGGCGTGCGGATCAACGGGTCGTAAAGGCCAAAGAAGCCTTTGCGTTTCGCTACAACAGCGATTGCCGCGGAACCGGGCCGTTTTTGCCGCTGTTAGGCGAAAATCACTACGGTACGGTGCAAATTCCGGTCACGCTTCCCACCTGGGATGAAGTGGTCGGACGCGAGGTGAAGGCGGAAGAATTTAATCGTTATATTCTGGACCGTATGCATCGCGATACGGGTACGCCGGTGTATACCATCCATGCAGAAGTAGAGGGGATTGCGTATCAGCATGATTTCGATACGTTGCTGACCCTGGCCGCTCAGGAGGGCATTGAATTCTGCCCGTTGAGCGAGCTGCTGCCCGACGACCTCAGCACCCTGCCTGTGGGAAAAATTGTCCGTAATGAACTGGCTGGCCGGGAAGGCTGGCTTGGCCATCAACACACCGTGAGTCCGGTCCCATGAAAACAGCCCGTTATGGCTTAGCGCTTCTCGCACTGTTTATCGTTTACTACCTCATTCCTGTCGATGTCCGCCTGCTGTGGCAGCCTGACGAAACGCGCTATGCGGAAATCAGCCGCGAAATGCTGGCATCGGGTGACTGGGTCGTCCCGCATTTTCTGGGGCTGCGTTACTTTGAAAAACCGATTGCTGGCTACTGGATCAACAGTCTCGGGCAGTTGCTGTTCGGGCACACCAACTTTGCCGTACGCGCCGGGGCGATATTCTCCACCGGGTTAACGGCGCTGCTGGTGATCTGGATGGCCTGGCGTCTCTGGCGGGATAAGCGAGTAGCCATTTTCTCCGGCCTCATCTTCCTGACCCTGTTCCTGGTGTACGGTATCGGCACGTATGCGGTGCTGGATCCTATCATCACCCTATGGCTGGTGGCGGCGATGTGCAGCTTCTGGCTGGCCTCGCAGGCCCAAACCGTGGCCGGAAAAGCGGGTGGCTATGTGCTGCTTGGGCTGGCCTGCGGAATGGGGGTGATGACCAAAGGCTTCCTGGCGCTGGCCGTTCCGGTGATTGGCGTGCTGCCGTGGGTGATCGTCCAGAAGCGCTGGAAAGAGGTGCTGATTTTTGGCTGGCTCGCGATCCTGAGCTGCGTGCTGATTGTCCTGCCGTGGGCGCTGGCGATTGCGCATCGGGAGCCTGATTTCTGGCGTTACTTCTTCTGGGTTGAACATATTCAGCGTTTTGCCCAGAGCGACGCCCAGCATAAAGCCCCGTTCTGGTATTACCTGCCGTTCCTGCTCGCGGGCAGTCTGCCGTGGCTGGCACTGCTGCCGGGCGCGTTTCGTCTCGGCTGGAATGACAGACAAAGCGCGGGGGGAGGATTCTATCTGCTGGGCTGGGTGGTGATGCCGCTGCTGTTCTTCAGCATCGCTAAAGGCAAACTGCCGACCTACATCCTGCCCTGTTTTGCCCCGCTGGCTATCCTGATGGCGCGCTATGCCTGCCTCGCGGCGGAAAAAGGTGCGAGAGCGTTGCGCATTAACGGTGGGATTAACCTGGCGTTTGGGGTGATCGGCGTGATTGCGGCGCTGGTGGTCTCGCCATGGGGGCTGGCTAAGCATCCGGTCTGGACGCCGGTCGAACTGTACAAAGTGTTCTGTGCAGTGGTGGCGTTCCTCCTCTGGGCCGCGGTGGGCTGGTTTACGTTCAGACAGAGTCAGCAGCGCTGGTGGCTGGCAGCCTTGTGTCCTGCAGGCCTGGCGTTGCTGATTGGTTTTGCCATTCCTAACCTGGTGGTGGATTCCAAACAGCCGCAGTCGCTGGTCGATACCGTGCGCGAGCCGCTTCAGGAAAGCCGATTTGTGCTGGCCAATAACGTTGGCGTGGCCGCGGGTCTGGCGTGGGAGCTGAAGCGTAATGACATTACGCTGTTTGGTCAGAGCGGCGAACTGCGTTATGGGCTGGATTATCCCGATGTGAAAGATCGTTACGTCGACAAAGATGACTTCGCCCAGTGGCTGGCGACGCATCGTCAGCAGGGGCGTGTGTCGCTGGTGGTTCTGCTGTCAAAACGTGACGATATCTCACGGGCGAATTTACCGCAGCCGGACAATCTCTATATCCAGGGACGGTTTGCCTTGCTGGAGTATCTGCCGAAGTGATGACCTGGACCTGGCTGGTACTGGCAAGCTTGCTCAGCTGCGCGGGGCAGTTATGCCAGAAACAGGCCACCCGTCCGGCGAAAGCCGGGCGGCGCGGCGCGCACATTATGTTGTGGCTTGGTCTGGCAGGGCTGGCGCTGGGTAGCGGAATGCTGGTCTGGCTGGTGGTGCTGCAACGCCTGCCTGTTGGCGTCGCCTATCCTATGCTGAGCCTCAACTTTGTCTGGGTAACGCTGGCGGCAAAAGTATTCTGGCGCGAACACGTTGCTGCGCACCACTGGCTGGGGGTCGGGTTTATCATCATTGGGATTATCGTGCTGGGAGGAAGCCTGTGAAAGGCGCGTTCTGGGCGTTATGCAGCGTGCTGTTAGTCAGCGCCGCACAGCTGTTGCTGCGCGATGCCATGCAGGCACTGCCGCCGGTCAGCGATGTTCTGGCGCTTATTTCCGCGCTGTGGCACTTCTCATCCGGCACGGGCGCGCTGCTGCTGGGGGTGATGGGGTATGTGGCCTCTATGGGCTGCTGGTATCTGGCGCTGCATCGAATGGCGCTCAGCAAAGCATATGCCTTGCTGAGCCTCAGTTATATTCTGGTGTGGGCCGCGGCAATCGTCCTGCCCGGCTGGGGGGAACACTTCTCCTGGCACGGGCTGGTGGGCGTCGGGTTTATTATGCTGGGTGTACTAACGATTTTTAGGCCAGCACGTCGTCAGCAGAATGAATCAGGCCGGCGTTGAGTTCGAAGGGCGTTGCGGTACAGACCGCAAGACTCAGCGAGTCTATGCGGCAGTGGCTGACTGAATGAAACGCGCTGGCGGTACTGTCAATGCTAACCATTTGCCAGGCGTGACCGCCGCACTGTTTAACGATCGCTTCCTTTCGCGTCCAGATACGCCAGAATGCCGTAAGCTGGCGCTCTGGCGTTTCCTTTTCCAGCTCTTCATGCTCGGCGCCGCTGAAGACGGCATTAGCGAGCGTGCGCCAGTTATCCTGCGGGCGAATACGTTCCAGGGAACAGCCCACGTTACCTTCGTCACTGATAATTAACGCAATCTCATCTCCCGAGTGGCTAAGGCTGAACCACAGCGGATAGTCGCCGGCAAAAAGGGGTTTCCCCTGTTCGTTGTGGATAATCTCCGGTAGTGGCGTCGGCGCCAACAGACGCGAAAGCAACCCGCGTCCAGCGAGCCAGCGCGCGCGATGGGCGCCTTCGGGCGCGTGTCGGGAGAGCGCTTGAGCCCAGCGGTTGGTGCTCAGCGAGGAGATTTTTCCCAGAAAAACCTGGTACATATAACGTCTGGCCTTCAGTCAAACAGAGAGTCGCAAAGTTGCGCGGCGAAACCATTACTATAATCTATTGTCCCCGATAATGGCTAACCCGACCAGCGGCTTAGCCCGGCAACCGGCTTTTGGGTCGTCCCGGCCCCAGCAGGATCGCCAGCTTGCTGCCCCCTTTGGTGGTCTCCATCCAGATTTTACATACGCTGGTCAGCGGAACCGACAGCAGCATCCCAACCGGGCCCAGCAGCCATCCCCAAATCAGTAAGGATAAAAATACCACCAGCGTCGACATGCCCAGCCGGTGCCCCATCATACGCGGCTCTAGAATATTCCCCAGCACCATATGCACGACGAGGAACAGCGCGCCGACCAGCATACATTCATAAAATCCATTAAACAGAAACGCCTGAATCATCGGCGGCACGGCGGAGAGTACGGCGCCAATGTTGGGAACGTAGTTCAGCAGAAATGCCAGCACCCCCCACATAAGGGCGAACTGGACGCCCATCAGCATCAGCCCCAGCCAGACAATGATCCCGGTCCATACGCTCAACAGCGTTTTCAGCGCCAGATATTTGGACACGCCCTTCAGCGCGCGGTGTAAACCGGCAATATGGATTTGCGGGTTATTTAATGCAAAACGCAGCTTGTAGGGCACATGACGGACTTCGAACAGCATGAACACCACCGTCATGACCAGCAGCAAAATGCTGGCCATCGCGCCGGAAAGACCGGTCATCAGCGTGGTGGCGTAGGTCATGACTTTCTCTGAATCCATCCTGCGCAGCATCCGTTCTGGCGAGATATGCAGGTTAAGAAAGGGCATCATCTCCTGCAGGGCGATGATTTTGCGCGTCAGCTCTTTATTGTACTGCGGCAGCATGGTGGAGAATTCGCTCAGCGATGCGGCCAGTACGCCGAAGAGTGCCGTCAGGCCAATCAGCATTACAATCACCACAATAGTGATGGCCACCGGGCGGCTAACGCCCCGGCGTAAAAACCAGGTCACCAGCGGATTGAGAACAATGGCAAAAAAGAGTGCCAGCAGGAGCTGGACGATAATGTCAGCGGCAGCATGAATACCCGCGAGGATAACCACCAGACAGGCGAGTTTTAATAAAATGTGGAGTCCTGCTTTATCGGGCTGGGGGGAGATCATGCGCGTTCCTTAGTAAGATGACGCATTAAGTGTAGTGCCTGGCTTCCGCTTCGTCTGGCACCGATAATCTGAAAGTCGGGGCTGATTTTCTGATGGCGTCGTGGTAATAGTGAAACACTGTTGCAAAAAATTCAGGTCTAACTCCATGCCCGAACCTGCCGCTGAACCGGCGCTGAGCGGATTGCGCCTCAATCTGCGTATTGTTTCCGTCGTCATTTTCAACTTTGCCAGTTATCTGACCATTGGTCTGCCGCTGGCGGTCTTGCCGGGCTATGTCCATGACGTAATGGGGTTTAGCGCATTCTGGGCGGGGCTGGTGATTAGCCTGCAGTATTTCGCCACGCTGTTAAGCCGGCCGCATGCCGGGCGCTACGCGGACATGTTCGGACCAAAAAGCATCGTCGTGGTGGGGTTGTGCGGCTGTTTCCTCAGTGGCCTGAGCTACCTGCTGGCGGCCACAACCAGCGCCTGGCCGCTGGTCAGTCTGACGCTCCTCTGCCTGGGCCGCGTCATCCTCGGTATTGGGCAAAGTCTGGCGGGAACCGGCTCCACGCTGTGGGGCGTGGGCGTTGTCGGCGCATCACATATTGGCCGGGTGATCTCCTGGAACGGAATTGTTACCTACGGCGCGATGGCGCTCGGTGCACCGCTCGGCGTGGCCTGTTATGCCTTTGGCGGGCTCTATGGACTCGCCATCACCATTATGGTGGTCGCGCTTCTGGCGATTCTGTTTGCCCTGCCGCGCCCGAAAGTAAAGGCCAGCAAGGGCAAGCCACTGCCGTTTCGGGCTGTGCTGGGCCGCGTATGGCCGTACGGTATGGCACTGGCCCTGGCGACGACCGGCTTCGGCGTCATTGCGGCCTTCATTACCCTGTTCTATGACGCCAAAGGCTGGGAGGGCGCGGCCTTTGCGTTAACCCTCTTTAGCGTGGCGTTTGTTGGCGCGCGCCTGCTTTTCCCGAACGGCATCAACCGTCTGGGTGGGCTGAATGTGGCGATGATCTGCTTTGCGGTCGAGATAGTCGGGCTGCTGTTGACCGGTATCGCCAGTGCACCCTGGATGGCGAAAATGGGTGTCTTCCTTGCGGGGGCCGGTTTCTCGCTGGTCTTCCCGGCGCTGGGCGTGGTGGCGGTGAAAGCGGTGCCGCAGCAGAACCAGGGAGCGGCGCTGGCGACCTATACGGTATTTATGGATATGTCGTTAGGCATTACCGGGCCGCTGGCGGGGCTGGTGATGGCCTGGGCAGGGGTACCGGTGATTTATCTTGCCGCAGCAGGTCTGGTGATAATTGCCTTGTTACTGACGTGGCGGCTAAAAAAATGGCCCCCGGTGCAAGCACCGGAGGCCACGTCATCATCGTGAAGGTTACTGGATCACGATGGTGTTAATGATGTTTTCAGCCGCCGTCTGCGCTTTCTGCTGATCTTCCGCTGGCAGGGTGATCTGCAGGGTCAGCAGTTTGTTATCCACCTTGCCCAGCACCACAGAAGAGTAAGCGGTCTGGCCTTTGGCAGAGATGATGCTGTCCAGCTGTTGCAGCGTGTGGCCTTTCAGCTCGATGGATTTATTGGTCACCACCTGCAGCTGCGGATCGCGGCCGCGCTGCTGATCTTCCAGACGTTTAGACAGGACGGCCAGGTCTTCGCTGGTATCGTCGCCCACAATCACAATGACCGCTTTCTGACCGGTTGCGTCGGAGTAAACGTGCATGTTGTTCGCCTGGGTACCCAGCTTGCCGCTCTGGTCAGTCATATCGGCTGGCAGAGAGAAACTGAGTTTGCCATCCATCAGATTCACCGGCTGGCCGGTCGCGTTGCTCTCTGCGGATGCGCCCTGAGCAGGCGTTTTCGTGTCGCTGTTATCACAGGCTGCAAGACCCACAACCAGCAGGCCAATCCCGACATATTTAACCAGATTGCGCATTGACTTCTTCCTTTCGATAAACGGCCATAACGGCTCATTCGTCCATCTTATCACAACTGATAAAGCGAACCCTTAACCAGCCTGCAATGCCGTGATTTCAGATTTATCTGCCAGCCTTTTCAGCAGCATATTCAGCAGCACGCCGTACATTGGCAGGAAGAAGACAATGCTGATGAGGACCTTGAAGCAGTAGTCCACCAGCGCAATTTCCATCCAGTGCTCGGCCATAAAGGCATCCGGGCTGCGCCAGAAAGCGATGAAGAAGAAGGCCAGCGTATCACTCACGTTACCGAATAGCGTGGAGGCGGTAGGCGCCATCCACCAGCGATGGTTCTGGCGCAGACGGTTAAACACGTGCACATCAAGGATCTGCCCCAGCGCGTAGGCCATAAAGCTTGCCGCGGCGATACGGGCGACAAACAGGTTGAAGTGCGTCAGCGCCTCAACGCCCTGCCAGCTTCCCATATAAAACAGGGACGACACCACGTATGAGATGAACAGCGCCGGAAGCATGACCGCAAAAATAATGCGGCGGGCCAGCGGTGCGCCAAAAATACGCACGGTCAAATCCGTGGCGAGGAAAATAAACGGAAAACTGAACGCGCCCCAGGTGGTATGAAAACCAAAGATAGAGATGGGGAGCTGCACCAGATAGTTACTGGACGTGATCACCAGTAAATGAAAAAGCGAAAGCCAGAACAACGCTTTAACGCGCTGTGATTCAGAGAACTGCGTCATATTGTGACCTTTTTATACGTTGGGGTGAGGGAACCCAATAAAAACCGCAGCATGATACTGCTTTGGCTGGACATTGCAATGGTTGATTTTTGCGCAATCGTTAACCTGGTTTGCATTGTCCGCCACCGGGCGTAAACTACAGCCGTTTTTACCAGACCGAGAAGACCATGACCGACCTGTTTTCCAGCCCAGACCATACCCTTGATGCTCAGGGCCTTCGCTGCCCGGAGCCGGTAATGATGGTACGCAAGACCGTGCGTAACATGCAGCCCGGTGAAACGCTGCTGATTATTGCCGACGACCCGGCCACGACCCGCGATATTCCCGGGTTTTGTACCTTTATGGAGCATGAGCTTGTGGCGCAGCAGACAAAAGCGCTGCCGTACCGGTATTTGATTCGTAAGGGGTAGGTGGTCCGCCGCTGCGGTCTGATGCCCTCACCCCGGCCCTCTCCCACGGGGAGAGGGGGCAAACACTAAAAATGGCCACTGCGTGGCCATTTTGCTTTTACCTAGCCTTTCATCCACGCGCGGATCCCGTCCAGGAACATCTGCGTCGCCATCATCACCAGAATCAGCCCCATCAGGCGCTCCAGCGCGTTAACCCCTTTCTCCCCCAGCAGGCGCAGGAACAGCGACGATTGCAGCAGGATGATAAATGTCCCGCCCCAGGCGATAAGCAGGGCAATCACCAGGTGGCTCATTTGATTCGGATACTGATGCGACAGCAGCATCAGGGTGGCCAGAATGGTCGGCCCGGCGACGAGGGGAATCGCCAGCGGTACGATAAACGGCTCTTCGCCCGCGGGCAGGCCGCTGCTGCTCCCTTCGGCGCTCGGGAAAATCATCTTAATGGCAATCAGGAACAGAATAATCCCGCCGGAAATGGAGACCGTTTCTGCGCGCAGGTTCAGGAAGGCGAGGATCTTTTCTCCCGCAAACAGGAAGATAAACATCACCAGCAGGGCGATGAGCAGCTCGCGGATCATGATCGCCCGGCGGCGCTTCGGCTCAGTGTGCTTCAGCACCGACATGAAGATAGGCAGGTTGCCCAGTGGATCCATTATCAGGATCAATAAAACCGCTGCGGAAATGATTTCACTCATGTAAATTATCCCTGAACATCTCTATGGTTATTATGATAATTAGCTGTATTTCTGATTGCCGGGCAATCATCGATTAATTTCGCTTGCGACTTTGGCAGCATTTTGTAATGTGAAGCATATCCCAGTTCAATACTGGCTTGCACAATCAGCACACACCCTCAGCAGGAAAAAAATGCTATGAAAAACGTTGGTTTCATCGGCTGGCGCGGTATGGTCGGCTCTGTACTCATGCAACGCATGGTTGAAGAGCGCGATTTCGACGCTATCCGCCCGGTCTTCTTCTCCACTTCCCAGCTCGGCCAGGCTGCACCGTCCTTTGGTGGTACCACAGGCACGTTGCAGGATGCTTACGATCTGGAAGCGTTGAAGGCACTTGATATTATTGTGACCTGCCAGGGCGGCGATTATACCAACGAAATCTATCCAAAGCTGCGTGAAAGCGGCTGGCAGGGCTACTGGATTGACGCGGCCTCTTCGCTGCGCATGAAAGACGATGCCATCATTATTCTCGACCCGGTTAACCAGGGCGTGATCACCGATGGCCTGAACAACGGTGTGAAAACCTTTGTCGGTGGTAACTGCACCGTCAGCCTGATGCTGATGTCCCTTGGCGGCCTGTTTGCGCAGGATCTGGTTGAATGGGTTTCCGTGGCGACCTACCAGGCCGCGTCCGGCGGCGGCGCGCGTCATATGCGCGAGCTGCTGACCCAGATGGGCCAGCTGCACCACAGCGTCGCAACCGAGCTGGCAAACCCGGCATCCGCGATCCTCGATATCGAGCGTAAAGTCACCGATCTGACCCGCAGCGGCGCGCTGCCGGTGGATAACTTTGGCGTACCGCTGGCCGGTGGCCTGATCCCGTGGATCGACAAACAGCTGGATAACGGCCAGACCCGCGAAGAGTGGAAAGGTCAGGCTGAGACCAACAAAATCCTCAATACCGCGAACACCATTCCGGTTGACGGTCTGTGCGTGCGTATCGGCGCACTGCGCTGCCACAGCCAGGCCTTCACCATTAAACTGAAAAAAGATGTGTCTATTCCGACCGTGGAAGAGCTGCTGGCCGCGCACAACCCGTGGGCGAAAGTGGTACCAAACGATCGCGATATCACCATGCGTGAGCTGACCCCGGCTGCCGTCACCGGCACGCTGACCACGCCGGTTGGCCGTCTGCGTAAGCTGAACATGGGGCCGGAGTACCTCTCCGCGTTCACCGTCGGTGACCAGCTCCTGTGGGGCGCCGCCGAACCGCTGCGCCGCATGCTACGCCAGCTGGCGTAATAATTTGTTAATGACCGGGGGTGATTTTCACCCCCTTTTTTTGCGTACTACATGGAGTAACACGCGTATGTCTTATTTTTTATCAGGAGTCATGTAGAGCGTTGGCTATGCTTTAAGGAAGAGTCATTTCTTACCTGAGGTTAGGACGGGACTGAGTGGATACCCGTCAGGTCACATTAAAGTCGTCCCAGGCGCTAAAAAAGGACGACATAAAAAACAGGATGAATACCATGTCCGATCGTGTGGATAGAGACGTGATTAATGCGCTTATTGCGGGTCATTTTGCCGACCCCTTTTCCGTGCTGGGGATGCACCGTACAGAGGCCGGGCTGGAAGTTCGGGCGTTGTTACCGGATGCGACCGAAGTGTGGGTCATCGAGCCCAAAACCGGCCGCAAGGTGGCCAATCTTGAATGCCTCGACTCGCGTGGCTTCTTCTCGGGCATCATGCCCCGTCGTAAAAACCCCTTTCGTTATCAACTCGCCGTTATCTGGCACGGCCAGCAAAACCTGATTGATGATCCTTACAGCTTCGGGCCGCTCTTAAAAGAGATGGACGCCTGGCTGCTGTCTGAAGGTACGCATCTGCGCCCTTATGAAACGCTGGGTGCTCATGCGGATACCATGGACGGCATCACCGGCACGCGTTTTGCGGTGTGGGCGCCTAACGCCCAGCGCGTCTCCGTTGTCGGGCAGTTCAACTACTGGGACGGTCGTCGCCATCCGATGCGTCTGCGCAGGGAGACGGGCATCTGGGAGCTGTTTATCCCGGGGGCGCATAACGGCCAGCTCTACAAATTCGAAATGATCGATGCTCACGGCAAGCTGCGCATTAAAGCCGACCCGTATGCCTTCGAGGCGCAGATGCGTCCGGACACGGCGTCGCTGATTTGCGGCCTGCCGGAGAAGGTGGTCCAGACGGAAGAGCGTAAACAGGCCAACCGCTTTGATGCGCCGATTTCCGTCTATGAAGTGCATCTCGGCTCCTGGCGCCGCCACACCGATAACAACTTCTGGCTGAGCTACCGGGAACTCGCCGACCAGCTGGTGCCGTACGCTAAATGGATGGGCTTTACCCACCTCGAACTGCTGCCGGTTAACGAGCATCCGTTCGACGGCAGCTGGGGCTACCAGCCAACCGGGCTGTATGCCCCAACACGCCGCTTCGGCACGCGCGATGACTTCCGCTATTTCATTAATGCCGCGCACGCCGCCGGGCTGAACGTGATCCTCGACTGGGTGCCTGGTCATTTCCCTTCTGATGACTTTGCGCTGGCAGAGTTTGACGGCACAAAACTGTACGAGCACAGCGACCCGCGCGAAGGCTATCACCAGGACTGGAACACGCTGATCTACAACTATGGTCGTCGTGAAGTCGCGAACTATCTGGTCGGCAATGCCCTGTACTGGATTGAGCGCTTCGGCATTGATGCCCTGCGCGTGGATGCGGTGGCGTCAATGATCTACCGCGACTACAGCCGCAAAGAGGGCGAGTGGATCCCGAATGAGTATGGCGGCCGCGAAAACCTGGAAGCGATTGAATTCCTGCGCAGCACTAACCGTATTATCGGTGAGCAGGTCGAGGGGGCGGTTACCATGGCGGAGGAGTCGACGGACTTTGCAGGCGTCTCCCGACCGCCGTCATCAGGCGGTCTGGGGTTCTGGTATAAGTGGAACCTGGGGTGGATGCACGACACGCTCGACTACATGAAGCTCGACCCGGTGTACCGTCAGTACCATCACGACAAGCTCACCTTCGGCCTACTCTACAACTACACCGAAAACTTCATGCTGCCGCTGTCGCACGATGAAGTGGTGCACGGCAAAAAATCCATTCTCGACCGTATGCCGGGCGATGCGTGGCAGAAGTTTGCCAACCTGCGCGCCTACTACGGCTGGATGTTTGCCTTCCCGGGTAAAAAACTGCTGTTTATGGGCAATGAATTTGCCCAGGGGCGCGAGTGGAACCACGACTCCAGTCTCGACTGGCATTTGCTGGAAGGCGGCGACAACTGGCACCACGGCGTGCAGCGTCTGGTGCGTGACCTGAACCTGACCTATCGCCATCACAAAGCCCTCCACGAGCTGGATTTCGACCCCTACGGCTTCGAGTGGCTGGTGGTGGACGACCATGAGCGTTCGGTATTTGTCTTTGTGCGTCGTGATAAAGCCGGCAACGAAATCATCGTCGCCAGTAACTTCACGCCGGTACCGCGCGAACACTACCGCTTTGGCATTAACCAGCCGGGGAAATGGCGCGAAATTCTGAATACCGATTCGATGCATTACCACGGCAGCAACGCCGGTAACGGCGGGCTGGTGCAGAGCGACGTCATCGAAAGCCACGGGCGGCCCAACTCCCTGAGCCTGATGCTGCCGCCGCTTGGCACCATCTGGCTGATGCGGGAGGGTGAATGACGCAGCTTACGGCAGGTCATCCCGAACCGCTCGGCGCGCGTTTTGACGGTAAGGGCGTGAACTTCACGCTCTTTTCCGCTCACGCGGAGCGGGTGGAACTTTGTGTGTTTGACGGGGAAGGTAACGAGCACCGTTACGATTTACCGTCTCGCACAGGGGATATCTGGCACGGGTACCTGTCCGGCGGGCGTCCGGGGATGCATTACGGTTTTCGCGTACACGGTCCGTGGCAACCGGCTCAGGGGCACTGGTTTAACCCGGCGAAGCTGTTGATTGACCCGTGTGCGCACCGCGTCGATGGCGAATTTAAAGACGACCCGCTGTTTCACGTCGGCTACGGTGAGCCCGACCACCGCGACAGCGCGCCGGTCGTGCCCAAAAGCGTGGTGGTGAACGACCTCTACGAGTGGGAAGACGATGCTCCGCCGCGCACGCCGTGGGGCAACACCGTGATTTATGAAGCGCATGTCAAAGGGCTGACCTGGCTGCACCCGTCGATCCCCAACGCGATGCGCGGCACCTATCAGGCACTCGGCCATCCAACGATGATTGCCTATCTGAAACACCTCGGTATCACCGCGCTGGAACTGCTCCCCGTCGCCCATTTCGCCAATGAACCCCGTCTGCAGCGGCTGGGGCTGAGCAACTACTGGGGCTACAACCCGCTGGCGATGTTTGCCCTTGAACCCCGCTACGCCGCCCATCCGGAGACGGCGCGGGACGAGTTTCGTGATGCGGTGAAGGCGCTGCACGCGGCGGGCATTGAGGTCATTCTGGACGTGGTGCTGAACCATAGCGCTGAAAGCGATCTCGACGGCCCGACGCTCTCCATGCGCGGAATCGATAACCGTAGCTATTATTGGATCAGAGAGGATGGCGATTATGAGAACTGGACCGGCTGCGGTAACACCCTCAACCTCAGCCATCCGGCGGTTACGCACTTTGCTTATGAATGCCTGAAATACTGGGTTGAGACGTTCCACGTCGATGGTTTTCGTTTCGACCTGGCGCCCGTTATGGGACGCACGCCGGCATTCAGCCAGCAGGCTCCGCTGTTTGAGGCCATCAAAAATTGCCCGGTGCTCTCGCAGGTGAAACTGATCGCCGAGCCGTGGGACATCGGTGAGGGTGGCTATCAGGTGGGGAATTTCCCGCCGCTGTTTGCCGAGTGGAACGACCATTATCGCGATGCCATGCGCCGCTTCTGGCTGGCGCGCGATCTGTCACTGGGGGAGTTCGCCGGGCGCTTTGCCGCCTCCAGCGATCTCTTCAGGCGCGACGGCAAACGGCCGTCGGCCACCATTAATCTGGTGACGGCGCACGACGGTTTTACGCTGCGCGACTGCGTTTGTTTCAATCAGAAACACAATGAAGCGAACGGCGAAGAGAATCGCGATGGCACTAACAATAACCATAGCTTTAATCATGGTATAGAAGGATTAGGCGGGAGCCTGGACGTGATTGAGCGGCGTCGCGCCAGCGTTCATGCGCTGCTGACGACGCTTTTGTTATCGCAGGGCACGCCGATGCTGCTGGCGGGCGATGAGCACGGTCACAGTCAGCACGGCAACAATAACGCCTATTGCCAGGACAATACCCTGACCTGGCTCGACTGGGGTGAGGCGAACAGTGGACTGACCCATTTCACCGCAGCGCTGATCCACCTTCGCCAGCAGATCCCCGCGCTCACCGCCGATCGCTGGTGGGAAGAGGGCGACGGCAACGTTCGCTGGCTGAATAAAGACGCGCAACCGTTGAGTGCGCAAGAGTGGCAACACGGCATCACCTGTTTGCAAATCCTGCTGTCGGATAAGTGGCTGGTGACGCTGAACGCGACGGATGACGTCGCAGAGATTGTTTTACCTGACGGGGAATGGCGCGCTGTTCCCCCCTTTGCCGGAGCGGATAATCCGGTAGTAATGGCTGTCTGGCACGGGCCTGCGCACGGAGTGTGCGTATTCCAAAGATGATAAAAAAGGAGTTAGTCATGGTTAGATTAGAGAAGAACGATCCCTTAATGTTGGCACGCCAGCTACCATTAAAAACGGTTGCCCTGATACTTGCGGGCGGGCGTGGTACCCGTCTGAAAGATTTGACCATCAAGCGCGCCAAGCCGGCCGTTCACTTTGGTGGTAAGTTCCGCATCATCGACTTTGCGCTCTCCAACTGCCTGAACTCAGGCATTCGCCGTATTGGCGTCATTACGCAGTATCAGTCGCACACGCTGGTTCAGCATATTCAGCGCGGCTGGTCATTCTTCAGTGAAGAGATGAACGAGTTTGTCGATCTCCTTCCTGCTCAGCAACGTGTTCACGGCGAGAACTGGTATCGCGGGACGGCGGATGCGGTGACGCAGAACCTCGACATCATTCGTCGCTATAACGCGGAATACATTGTGATCCTCGCCGGGGATCACATCTACAAGCAAGATTACTCCCACATGCTCATCGACCACGTCGAAAAAGGGGCGCGCTGCACCGTGGCGTGTCTGCCGGTGCCCGTTGCCGAGGCGACGGCGTTTGGCGTGATGCACGTGGACGCCGACGATAAAATCATCGACTTCGTCGAAAAACCGGCGAACCCGCCAACCATGCCGGGCGATGACACCAAATCCCTCGCCAGCATGGGGATCTATGTCTTTGATGCAGATTATCTTTATGAGCTGCTGGAAGACGACGACAAAGACGAAAACTCCAGCCACGACTTCGGTAAAGACATCATCCCGAAAATCACCAAAGCTGGCATGGCGTATGCACATCCTTTCCCGCTGTCCTGCGTGCAGTCAGACCCGAATGCCGAGCCTTACTGGCGCGATGTGGGCACGCTGGAAGCGTACTGGAAAGCGAACCTCGATCTGGCCTCAGTCACGCCTGAGCTGGATATGTACGACCAGAACTGGCCGATTCGTACCCACATGGAATCCTTGCCGCCGGCCAAATTCGTGCAGGACCGCTCCGGCAGCCACGGTATGACGCTGAACTCGCTGGTCTCTGGCGGGTGCATTATCTCCGGTTCGGTGGTGGTGCAGTCCGTGCTGTTCCCGCGCGTGCGGATAAATTCATTCTGTAATATCGATTCGGCGGTCTTATTGCCGGATGTCTGGGTAGGGCGTTCGTGTCGTCTGCGTCGTTGCGTGATCGACCGCGCCTGCGTCATCCCTGAGGGGATGGTCATCGGTGAAAACGCGGAAGAAGACGCGCGTCGTTTCTACCGTTCGGAAGAGGGGATCGTGTTAGTCACACGGGAAATGTTGCGGAAGCTGCAGATCAAACAGGAGCGATGATGCAGGTTTTACACGTATGTTCTGAGATGTTCCCGTTGTTAAAAACGGGCGGTCTGGCGGATGTTCTTGGTGCATTACCGGCGGCACAAATCGCCGGAGGCGTGGATACCCGAGTCCTGCTGCCTGCCTTCCCGGATATCCGGCGCGGCATTCCTGATGCAAAGGTTGTGACCCGCCGTGAGACGTTTGCCGGACGCATCACCCTGCTGTTTGGACATTACAATGGCGTAGGGATTTACCTGATCGACGCGCCACACTTATACGACCGACCGGGCAGCCCGTATCATGATACGAACCTGTTCGCCTATACCGACAACGTGCTGCGCTTTGCGCTGCTCGGCTGGGTTGGTGCAGAAATGGCGACGGGGCTGGATCCGTTCTGGCGTCCGGATGTGGTGCACGCGCACGACTGGCATGCCGGGCTGGCTCCGGCGTATCTCGCCGCGCGCGGTCACCCGGCAAAATCGGTCTTTACGGTGCATAACCTCGCCTATCAGGGGATGTACTACGCGCATCATATGAATGACATCGATCTGCCATGGTCGTTCTATAACATGCACGGGCTGGAGTTTAAGGGGCAGATTTCGTTCCTGAAGGCGGGGCTGTACTACGCCGATCACATCACGGCGGTCAGCCCAACCTATGCGCGAGAAATCACCCAGCCGGAGTTTGGCTACGGCATGGAAGGGCTGCTGCAACAGCGCCATCGGGAAGGCCGCCTGTCGGGCATTCTGAACGGCGTGGATGAACAGATCTGGAGTCCGGAAACCGATCTCCTGCTGGCGGCGCGCTATGGCCGCGATTCCGTGGAAGACAAAGCGGAAAACAAACGCCAGTTGCAGATTGCAATGGGGCTGAAGGTCAACGACAAAGTGCCGCTCTTCGCGGTGGTGAGCCGCCTGACCAGCCAAAAAGGGCTGGACCTGGTGCTGGAGGCGCTGCCCGGCTTGCTCGAGCAGGGCGGACAGCTGGCGTTGCTCGGCGCAGGCGACCCGGTGCTGCAGGAAGGTTTCCTCGCGGCGGCAGCGGAACATCCGGGGCAGGTGGGCGTGCAGATTGGTTACCACGAGGCATTTTCGCACCGCATTATGGGCGGCGCAGACGTCATTCTGGTGCCAAGCCGCTTCGAGCCCTGCGGCCTGACGCAGCTCTATGGCCTGAAATACGGCACCCTGCCGCTGGTACGCCGCACGGGCGGGCTGGCGGATACGGTGTCCGATAGCTCACTGGAAAACCTGGCGGACGGTATCGCCAGCGGGTTTGTTTTTGAAGACAGTAATGCCTGGTCGCTGCTTCGGGCGATTCGGCGTGCTTTCGTCTTGTGGTCCCGTCCGTCGCTGTGGCGTTACGTACAACGTCAGGCGATGTCCATGGACTTTAGCTGGCACGTTGCGGCGCAGTCGTACCGCGATCTTTATCAACGCTTGATGTAACGAGGCGAAGTTACTGATATGAATGCTCCATTTAGCTACTCTTCACCCACGCTCAGCGTTGAGGCGTTAAAGCACTCCATCGCCTATAAGCTGATGTTCACCATCGGGAAAGATCCGGTCATCGCCAACAAACACGAGTGGCTGAACGCCACTCTGTTTGCGGTGCGCGACCGTTTAGTTGAACGCTGGCTGCGATCAAACCGCGCCCAGCTCTCGCAGGAAACGCGTCAGGTTTACTACCTGTCGATGGAATTTTTGATTGGCCGCACGCTCTCCAACGCGCTGCTGTCGCTCGGCATTTACGACGACGTTAAAACCGCCCTCGAAGAGATGGGGCTGGATTTAGAAGAGCTGATTGACGAAGAGAACGACCCAGGCCTCGGCAACGGCGGCCTGGGGCGTCTTGCCGCCTGCTTCCTCGACTCGCTGGCGACCCTGGCGCTGCCGGGACGCGGGTACGGCATTCGCTACGACTACGGCATGTTCAAGCAGAACATCGTCGACGGGCGTCAGAAAGAGTCGCCGGACTACTGGCTGGAGTATGGCAACCCGTGGGAGTTCAAGCGTCACAATACCCGCTACAAGGTGCGCTTTGGCGGGCGTATTCAGCAGGAAGGTAAAAAATCCCGCTGGGTGGAGACCGAAGAGATCCTGGCCGTGGCCTACGACCAGATCATCCCCGGGTATGACACCGATGCCACCAACACGCTGCGCCTGTGGAGCGCCCAGGCCAGTAGCGAGATTAACCTCGGTAAATTCAATCAGGGTGACTATTTCGCCGCGGTGGAAGATAAAAACCACTCTGAAAACGTGTCCCGCGTGCTCTATCCCGATGACTCAACCTACTCCGGCCGCGAGCTGCGCCTGCGCCAGGAGTATTTCCTCGTCTCGGCGACGATTCAGGATATCCTCAGCCGCCATCACCAGCTGCACAAAACTTACGCCAATCTGGCGGAGAAAACCGCGATTCACCTCAACGACACGCACCCGGTGCTCTCTATTCCAGAGCTGATGCGTTTGCTTATCGACGAGCATAAGTTCAGCTGGGATGAGGCATTCGAAGTGACCTGCCAGGTGTTCTCGTACACCAACCACACGCTGATGAGCGAAGCGCTGGAAACCTGGCCGGTGGATATGCTCGGCAAAATCCTGCCGCGCCATCTGCAGATTATCTTCGAGATTAACGACTACTTCCTCAAGACGCTGCAGGAGCAGTACCCGAACGATACCGGCCTGCTGAGCCGGGCGTCGATCATTGATGAATCCAACGGTCGTCGCGTACGCATGGCCTGGCTGGCGGTAGTGATCAGCCATAAGGTAAACGGCGTGTCTGAGCTCCACTCAAACCTGATGGTGCAGTCGCTGTTTGCGGATTTCGCGAAGATCTTCCCGACGCGTTTCTGTAACGTGACCAACGGCGTCACGCCGCGTCGCTGGCTGGCGCTGGCGAACCAGCCGCTTTCTGACGTGCTGGATCAGAACATTGGCCGCACCTGGCGCACCGACCTGAGCCAGCTGAGCGAGCTGGAACAGCACATTGATTTCCCGACGGTGAACAAAGCCGTGCGCGAAGCCAAGCTGCTGAACAAAAAGCGTTTGTCGGTTTACCTTGCGCTGCATCTGAACGTGGTCGCCAACCCGAAAGCGTTGTTTGACGTGCAGATCAAACGTATTCACGAGTACAAGCGTCAGCTGATGAACGTGCTGCATGTGATTACCCACTACAACCGGATTAAGGCCGACCCGACGGCCGAGTGGGTGCCGCGCGTGAAAATCTTCGCCGGTAAAGCCGCTTCCGCCTATTACATGGCGAAGCACATTATCCATCTCATCAACGATGTGGCGAAGGTCGTCAACCTGGATCCGGATATTGGCGACAAGCTGAAGGTGGTGTTCATCCCGAACTACAGCGTAAGCCTGGCGCAGCTGATCATCCCGGCGGCGGATCTCTCTGAGCAGATTTCGACGGCGGGTACGGAAGCCTCCGGGACCAGTAACATGAAGTTTGCCCTCAACGGTGCGCTGACCATTGGCACCCTGGACGGGGCGAACGTTGAGATGCTGGAGCACGTAGGGGCTGAGAACATCTTTATCTTCGGGAACACCACGGAAGAAGTGGAGGCGCTGCGCAGAAAAGGCTACTCGCCGCGTGAGTTCTATGAAAAAGATGAAGAGTTACGTCAGGTACTGACGCAGATCGCGACCGGTGTATTCAGCCCGGACGAGCCGGGCCGCTATCGCGATCTGGTGGATTCGCTGATTAACTTTGGCGATCACTACCAGGTGCTGGCGGATTATCGCAGCTACGTGGATTGTCAGGATAAGGTGGACGAACTGTACCGTCAGCAGGAGAAGTGGACCAGTGCTGCGATGCATAACATCGCCAATATGGGGTATTTCTCGTCCGACAGGACCATTAAGGAGTATGCCGAGACGATCTGGCATATTGATCCGGTGAGGCTGTAAAAACATAGCCGGGTGGCGGCTTCGCCTTACCCGGCCTACTCGATCCCGTAGGCCCGGTAAGCGTAGCGCCACCGGGCTTTTTTACATCAAGACGCTAACGACAGCTCACGCTTTCCCGCATGCTGCTGCAGCCACTGCGCCACACGCGACTGCTGTTCGGCATTCAGCCACATCCCTTCTTTGGTACGGCGCCAGATGGCGTCGTCCAGGCGGCGAACCCACTCGTGCTCGACCAGGTAACGCAGCTCGGCTTCGTACAGCTCGTGACCGAAATGCTCGCCCAGATCCGCAATGTCCTTCGCATCACCGAGGAACAGCTCGGTATTGCTGCCGTAGGTGCGGGCGTAGTGGCGCGCCATGCCTTCGGTAATGAACGGGAAGCGACGGCGCAGCTTCGCGGCATAATCGTCGCGGTTGTCGCCGATATCACCGCCGGGCAGTACCGCGCCTTTGGTCCATGCCGGGCCAATGCCCTTATAGTACGGGGCCAGTTTTTCCAGCGCGTGCTCCGCCAGCTTGCGGTAGGTGGTGAGCTTTCCGCCAAACACCGACAGCAGCGGCGCCTGGCCGTCTACGTCGTGAATATCGAGCGTATAGTCGCGGGTGATGGCCTGCGGTGAGTCAGACTCGTCATCGCACAGCGGACGCACGCCGGAGTAAGTCCATACCACGTCATCGCGGGACAGCTGTTTCTTAAAGTGTGCGTTATACACTTTAAGGAGGTAGTTCACTTCGCTCTCGTCGATCTCAACGTTTTTCGGATCCCCTTTGTACTCCACGTCGGTGGTGCCGATGATCGAGAATTCGTCCATCCACGGGATCACAAAAACGATGCGCTTATCTTCGTTCTGCAGAATGTACGCTTGTTTTTGCGTGTGTACGCGCGGCACCACAATATGGCTGCCCTTGATCAGGCGGATGCCGTACGGCGAAGGCAGATGCATGCCGTCGTCGAAGAACTGCTTCACCCACGGACCGGTGGCGTTCACCAGACCGCGCGCTTTCCAGCTGAATTTCTCGCCGGTATCAATGTCTTCTGCTTCGACGATCCACAGGCCGTTTTCACGACGCGCGGCGGTAGCGCGGGTACGGGTTTTCACCTCGCCACCTTTCTTCTCCACCATCTGCGCATTCGCCAGCACCAGACGTGCATCGTCCACCCAGCAGTCGGAATATTCGAAACCGCGCACGATTTCAGGCTTCAGGACCGATTCTGAGCCAAAACGCAAACCGTTCGAACCCGGCAGGCTGGTGCGTTTACCCAGATGATCGTACATAAACAGACCAATTCGGATCATCCACGCCGGACGCAGGTGCGGGCGATGGGGCAGACGGAAACGCATCGGGATCGCCAGATGCGGCGCCATTTTTAGCAGCACTTCACGTTCGGCCAGCGCTTCACTGACCAGGCGGAATTCGTAGTGTTCCAGGTAGCGCAGGCCACCGTGGATCAGCTTGGAGCTGGCGGACGACGTCGCGCAGGCGAGATCGTTAGCTTCCAGCATCAGCACGGATAAACCGCGTCCTGCGGCATCGACCGCAATACCGGCACCGTTGATGCCACCGCCTATCACAATCAGATCTTTGGTTTCCATAACACCCTCATGCACTTTCGTTAAAGCTCAAAAATGTTCGATATCGCTCATAATAGCAAAGGAACGCGCTTTTGGTAACATCAAAAAAACAATTTAGAGTGATATGGATAACATAATGGCGTTTACCCGCCGCCAGGACGTACACTACGGGGTAAAATAGTGCGGTCTGATGCCCTCACCCCAGCCCTCTCCCACGGGGAGAGGGGGATCCGTTTCCCTCTCCCTCCGGGAGAGGGTAGGGTGAGGGGGAAAACCGCACCACACCTGAATATAAGATGAGAACACCATGGATCAGTTTGAATGTATTAACGTAGAAGAAGCCCATCAGAAGATGCACCAGGGAACGGCGGTGCTGGTGGATATCCGCGATCCGCAGAGTTTTGCGATGGGCCATACGCCGGGCGCGTTCCATCTCACCAATGACACGCTGGGCGCGTTTATGCGCGATAACGACTTCGATACGCCGGTGATGGTGATGTGTTACCACGGCAACAGCAGCAAAGGCGCGGCGCAGTATCTGCTTCAGCAGGGCTACGACGCGGTGTACAGCGTCGACGGCGGCTTCGATGCCTGGCATCGTCATTTCCCGGCAGAAGTGGAATACGCCTTTGAGCGCTAATCCCGCTATACTGTTCCCTTTTGTGTGGAAATAAGCGACCGCTGCCCATGTTGATGATCACCTCTTTTACCAATCCGCGCGTCGCCCAGGCGTTTGTCGACTATATGGCAACGCAGGGCGTTATTCTGACCATTCAGCAACATACGCAGACCGATGTCTGGCTGGCCGATGAGAGCCAGGCCGGGCGGGTAAACGAGGAGCTGGCGCGTTTTCTTGAGAATCCTGGCGACCCGCGCTATCTGGCGGCAAGCTGGCAATCCGGCCAGACGGGTAGCGGATTGCATTACAGTCGTTTCCCTTTTCTTGCCACTATTCGCGAGCGCGCAGGGCCGTTTACGCTGCTGCTGATGGCCGCCTGTATTATCGTCTTCATTATCATGAACGTGGTGGGCGACCAGAGCGTGATGATCGCCCTGGCGTGGCCGTACGACCCCTCTCTGGAGTTTGACGTCTGGCGCTACTTCACCCATGCGCTGATGCACTTCTCAGTGATGCATATTCTCTTCAACCTGCTGTGGTGGTGGTATCTCGGCGGGATTGTCGAGAAGCGACTCGGCAGCGGTAAGCTGATCGTGATCACCGTGATTAGCGCCCTGTTGAGCGGCTACGTGCAGCATAAATTCAGCGGCCCGTGGTTCGGTGGGCTGTCGGGCGTCGTCTACGCCCTGATGGGCTATGTCTGGCTTCGCGGAGAGCGCGACCCGGAAAGCGGCATCTATTTACAACGCGGATTAATAGCCTTTGCGTTAATATGGCTAATTGCCGGATGGTTTGATCTGTTTGGTATGTCTATCGCCAATGGTGCGCACGTCACTGGCCTGGCGGTCGGGCTGGCAATGGCGCTTGCCGACACGCTCCATGCGCGAAAACGAACATAATTCTCAGGGATAATTGATGAAACAAACACAACGTCATGACGCCATTATCGAACTGGTCAAAAAACAGGGATACGTCAGCACCGAAGAGCTGGTTGAGCAGTTTGCCGTCAGCCCGCAAACGATCCGTCGTGACCTGAACGATCTGGCCGATCAGAACCGTATTTTGCGCCACCACGGCGGTGCGGCGCTGCCGTCCAGCTCGGTCAACACCTCCTGGCATGACCGTAAAGCCACGCAGACGGCGGAAAAAGAACGCATAGCCCGTAAAGTGGCGAGCCAAATCCCAAACGGGGCGACGCTGTTTATTGACATCGGCACCACGCCGGAAGCGGTTGCTCACGCGCTGCTGGATCACGAGAACCTGCGCGTGGTCACTAACAACCTGAACGTCGCCAACACTCTGATGCAGAAAGACGATTTCCGGATCATCCTCGCCGGTGGTGAACTGCGCAGCCGCGACGGGGGCATTATCGGTGAAGCGACGCTCGACTTTATCTCTCAGTTCCGCCTCGACTTCGGCATTCTGGGGATCAGCGGTATCGACAGCGACGGCTCGCTGCTGGAGTTTGATTACCACGAGGTACGCACCAAGCGCGCGATTATTGAAAATTCACGCCACGTGATGCTGGTGGTGGATCATTCGAAGTTTGGCCGTAACGCGATGGTGAACATGGGCAGCATCAGCATTGTGGATGCGGTCTACACCGACGCGATGCCGCCAGCGGGCGTGATGCAGGTGATTAAAGATAATAATTTGCAGTTAGAATTGTGCTAGGAATTGTGCTAGGAATTGTGCCAGGAATTGTGTCGGGTGGCGCTGCGCTTACCCGACCTACGAAACCCCGTAGGCCCGTGCAAGCGTAGCGCCGCCGGGCAAGGAATCACACGCCATACCCCATCATCTTCAATAGCTGCTGCGCATGCTGTACCGCATCCTGACGATGCGCCACACCCAGCTTCTGATACAGATTACGAATGTGCGTTTTGATGGTGGTCGCCGCCACCGCCAGCTCACCGGCAATCTGCTCGTTGCTGTAGCCGGAATAGATCAGCCCCAGCACCTGCCATTCCCGCTGGGTGAGCGGGCTGGTGCGAATAAGCTCCGGCACTTCCGGATGGTTTAGCAGACGTTCAACGAAGTTCTCATCAAAATGCGCAAATTTGTGGCGATGATGCTGGTTAATCTCGCGCAGAATACGCTGAGCACGATGCTGATCCAGCTCCGGCAGGGTATTCAGCTGAATCAGCTGGCGCAGCTGTTGCGCCATCACTTCACCTTCAATCACAAAGTGGCTGATAAACCCGGTACGGTTCGCCAGCTGCAGCGCTTCCAGCAGCACGCGCTGGGCGTCATTTTTGCGTCCCGCCTGCCAGTAAAGCTGGTTAAGCAGCAGCAGGTTGCGGTTCAGATCGCTCATCAGGCGCAGGCTACGGGCGTTTTCGTTTAACTCTTCCAGTACGATCTCGGCAGGCTCGAAGTCACCCAGCAGGATCTGCACGCGGGCGATGTTGCGCCACTGGCTTTGCAGGAAGTGGTTATTGGCAAACTCTGGTTTTGGCGTATGACGCAGCCAGTTGGCGGCGGATTTTTTATCCCCCGTCATCTGCCAGTAAATCACCCGGACCTTATCGGCGTTTGACACCCAGTCGCTGTGGTACTGGCCGTTGCCGAGCAGGTTTTCCAGACGGTTAAGGTGATTGCGGGCGTTATCGAGATCGCCGCGCGCCAGCGAGCACTGCACCAGCAGCGCCAGGCACTGCAACTGCTGCTGCGGCTGGAAGCCAGAAAGCACGTTCACACCCTGACGGGCGCAGCTTTCTGCTTCATCGAGGCGCGACCATGCCCACAGCAGCTGAGCGCGAATGCGCAACAGGAACTCGTGCATCGGCAGCTTTTCCAGATGCTGTTCACGAATCAGCTGGAACGCTTTTTCCTGATTTTCCCAGGCAGCCTGCAGGAACCCCTGAGCGAATAAAATTTCACTTTGCTGAATCAGACTCCACAGGGCGTAGTGCCACACATCATGGCGGCGCGCCATCTGCTCGGTTTGCTGCATCAGGGAAAGGGAGCGCGTCAGCTCGCCCTTGCAGTGCAGTACTTCCCCGTGTACCGAGGTCGCCACGATGCGGCTGTAGAAATTAGCCAGCGGCAGCTCATCCAGCGCGACCATCGCCAGCCGTTCCGCTTCATCCGGATCGCCGTCGTTAATTGCGACCTGCGCCCGCAGGGCGTTAAATTCGCCGTGCAGGGTAGTATCCATTTCACTTTCCATCTCCTGCTCGGCACGCGCCAGCAGGGTATTGACCTCACTGTAGCGGTGCTGGCTTTGCATCAGCCAAGCCTGCAGCAGAACCAGACGCGGGTTCTCAAGCAGGCTCTCCCACGGCAGGGCTTTCAGCGACTCTTCCAGCAGCGTCAGTTCGCTGTGGTTAAACAGCCCCCACGCGTGGTTGAGCAGAATATCGCGCAGCATACTGGCGTCACCGGCAGCCAGCGCGTGGTGAATGGCCTCGCTCGGGAAGCCTTGCGCCATCCAGCTTTCAGCGGCGGCCCGATGGATTTCCGGCAGTTCTGTGGCAAGCTCCCACTGACAGCGCTGGCGCAGGAAGCTACCAAACAAGGGATGGTAGCTGAACCACTCGCCGGGATCGTCCATGCGTGTCAGGAACAGGCCCTGACGTTCAATCTCTTCCAGCTGTAACTGGCCGTTTTCACAGCCGGTAACGCGCACGATCAGCGCGTCGTTCATCGAACGCAGCAGGGAGCTTTTCAGCAGGAAATGACGGGTTGAAGGATCAACGCTGTCCAGCACCTCGTCCACCAGATAATCAGAGAGATGGCTGGCGTTGATACCGGCCAGACGCCGTGCCGACTGGTGTGTCGGGCTGTTGTTTTGCCGCGCAGAGAGGGCAATCAGCTGCAACGCCGTGGCCCAGCCCGCGACGTCATCGCACAGGCGGCTGCTTTCAGCGGCCTCAATCGGCGAGGTCAGGCGACAGTCGAAGAACTGTTTCGCTTCCTGATGGGTAAAGGCCAACTGCTGGCTGCCAATCTCCAGCAGCTGATCGCGCACGCGCAGGTTGGCAATGCCCAGCTGCGGCAGGTTGCGCGACAGCACCACCAGGGTCAGGTTTTCCGGTTGATGGCGCAGGAAGAAACGCATCGACTCGTGGATAACCGGATTTGAAATCAGATGATAATCATCAATCACCACATAAAGCGGACGATGCCATTCAGCCAGTTCAATGAACAGCTGAGAGAAAAGGGAGGACAGGCTGGCGTACTGGCGCTTTTGCACCATCACCTCACTGGCGACGCAGTGTCCATTCGTGGCCTGTTGAATGGCAGCAATCAGATAGCTGGCAAAACGCTCTTGCTGGTTATCGCCCTCATCAAGGGAGTACCAGCCAAGATCGCTCTTACCTGCGGCCCATTGCGAAATGAGCGTTGTTTTTCCATAACCTGCAGGGCTCGTAACCAGCGCCAGTCGGAAATTATGCGCGCCGGAAAGTTTAGCCAGCAGACGCTCGCGGACCACTGTATGGTCGAGACGAACCGGGCGACTTAATTTAGACGGAATCAACATAGGTTTCACTTCACTGTGGGGAACGAGAGATTTTATTTTTTTTGCGCTTCGTAATTAATAGCTATAAGGTCGGACAGATAGAGAACTATTGCAAGTTATGTCTGGATTTGGTGGCTCTGAATTTGCACTCTGTCACAAAACATTCAGGCAGATGATGGAACTTTCCTGAAAGGGCTGTGACGCCGCGCCAGTGCTGGCTTGTATGGTTCTCTTGCGGTTATGCTGAAACTGGTTTCAGAAAGGGATAGTGACGCCAAATTTAATAAAGTCCGGGTAAAGTTCAGTGAGCTTAATAATCTCCTTAGATATGACCCAATTGCAGAAATATTATTCTACGTAAGTAATCATTTCAGCGCGGATTAATTTCGTCCGAAACTGCATTTCATTTCTTTGACATTCTTCCCGGTGACGTTTTCCTCTTCCGGGCACACTCAGGCTATGCTCTGAGAGTGGCCTCGATCACACTTTTATGCTCATCCCCGCTACTCCTCCCTGTCTAATCCCCCACAGGATGAGGAAGAGGTGAAATGAGCCAGGCACACTAGCGCCAACTTGTGTTTTCTTTCTAAAGGATGCCGATCCCCTATGTCACAGCCTACCTTCAACAAAGCTCAATTCCAGGCTGCCCTGACGCGTCAGTGGCAGCGTTTTGGCCTTCATGCTGCAAACGAGATGACGCCTCACCAGTGGTGGCAGGCGGTGAGCGGGGCGCTCGCAGAGCAGCTGGATGCTCAACCCGTGGCGAAGCCCGTCAAAGGCCAGCGTCACGTCAACTATATCTCGATGGAATTCCTGATTGGCCGCCTGACGGGCAACAATCTGCTGAACCTTGGCTGGTATCAGGAGGTGGGTGATGTGCTGAAAGCGCACGACATCAACCTGACTGACCTGCTGGAAGAAGAGATTGACCCGGCTCTCGGTAACGGTGGTCTGGGTCGCCTGGCGGCCTGCTTCCTTGACTCCATGGCAACGGTTGGCCAGTCCGCCATTGGCTATGGCCTGAACTATCAGTATGGCCTGTTCCGTCAGTCGTTCGCTGATGGTCACCAGATGGAAGCGCCAGATGACTGGCACCGCAATACCTACCCGTGGTTCCGCCACAATGCGCAGTTGGACGTGCAGGTCGGCATCGGTGGGAAAGTCACAAAGCAAGGCCTCTGGGAACCGGCTTTCACCATCATCGGTGAAGCGTGGGATCTGCCGGTGCTTGGCTACCGTAACGGCGTGGCGCAGCCGCTGCGCCTGTGGCAGGCGAAGCACGCTCATCCGTTCAACCTGACCAAATTCAACGACGGCGATTTCCTGCGTGCCGAGCAGCAGGGTATCGACGCCGAGAAGCTGACCAAAGTCCTCTACCCGAACGACAACCATCTGGCGGGTAAAAAACTGCGTCTGATGCAGCAGTATTTCCAGTGCGCCTGCTCCGTGGCGGACATTCTGCGCCGTCATCACCTGGCGGGCCGCAAGCTGGCACAGCTGCCGGACTTCGAAGTGATTCAGCTCAACGACACGCACCCGACCATCGCCATTCCTGAATTACTGCGCGTGCTGATCGACGAGCATCAGCTGAGCTGGGATGACGCCTGGGCGATTACCAGCCGCACCTTCGCCTACACCAACCACACCCTGATGCCGGAAGCGCTGGAGTGCTGGGATGAGAAGCTGGTGAAAGCGCTGCTGCCGCGCCATATGCAGATCATCAACAAGATTAACGATCGGTTTAAAACCCTGGTGGATAAAACCTGGCCGGGCAATAAAGCGGTCTGGGCGAAGCTGGCAGTGGTCCACGATAAGCAGGTTCGCATGGCGAACATGTGCGTGGTGAGCGGCTTTGCGGTGAACGGCGTAGCGGCCCTGCACTCGGATCTGGTGGTTAAAGATCTGTTCCCGGAATATCACCAGCTGTGGCCGACCAAATTCCACAACGTGACCAACGGCATCACGCCGCGTCGCTGGATCAAGCAGTGCAACCCGCTGTTGGCTGGTCTGCTGGATAAGACCCTGAAGAAAGAGTGGGCCAACGATCTGGACCAGCTCATCAACCTGGAAAAATACGCGGACGACGCGAAGTTCCGCGAGCAGTACCGCGCCATCAAGCAGGAGAACAAAGTTCGTCTGGCGGCGTTTGTGAAAGCGCGCACCGGGATTGAGATCAACCCGAATGCCATTTTCGATATCCAGATCAAGCGTCTGCATGAGTACAAACGTCAGCACCTTAACCTGCTGCACATCCTGGCGCTGTATAAAGAGATCCGCGAGAACCCGCAGGCCGACCGCGTGCCGCGCGTGTTCCTGTTCGGTGCGAAAGCGGCACCGGGGTACTACCTGGCGAAAAATATCATCCTCGCCATTAATAAAGTGGCGGCGGCGATCAACAACGATCCGAAGGTGGGCGACAAGCTGAAGGTGGTGTTCCTGCCGGATTACTGCGTCTCGGCGGCTGAAATGCTGATCCCGGCTGCGGATATTTCCGAGCAGATCTCGACCGCAGGGAAAGAGGCCTCCGGCACCGGTAACATGAAGTTGGCGCTGAACGGTGCGCTGACCGTTGGCACGCTGGACGGTGCGAACGTCGAAATCGCTGAGCAGGTCGGTGAAGAGAATATCTTCATCTTCGGTCATACCGTGGAAGAGGTGAAAGCCATCAAGGCCAAAGGCTACGACCCGGTGAAATGGCGTAAGAAAGACAAAGTGCTGGATGCGGTGCTGAAAGAGCTGGAGAGCGGTAAATACAGCGACGGTGACAAGCACGCGTTTGACCAGATGCTGCACAGCATGGACAAACATGGCGGTGACCCGTATCTGGTGATGGCCGACTTCACCGCCTATGTGGACGCGCAAAAGCAGGTCGACGTGCTGTATCGCGACCAGGACGCGTGGACCCGGGCATGCATTCTGAACACGGCGCGCTGCGGTATGTTCAGCTCTGACCGCTCAATCCGTGATTATCAGGCTCGTATCTGGCAGGCAAAACGCTAAGGAAGCGCGATGGAGAGTAAACGTCTGGACAGTGCCGCGCAGGCGGCGGGAATTAGCCTCAGTTACATCAATGCGCACGGCAAACCGCAGTCTATTGGTGCGGACACCAAAAGACGTTTGCTGAATGCCATGCACAAAGCCGACGCGAAAGCGTCGGCACTACCGGTGCCAAACGTAAAGGTCTTTACTGCGGGCAAAAAAATGTCGCTGACGGTGGAGGGGCGCGGCGAGTTTAGCTGGCTGCTCACCACCGAAGAGGGGCATCAGCATAAAGGCCACGCCACCGGCGGCAAAGCGTTTAACCTTCCGGCGAAACTGCCGGAGGGCTATCACAGCCTGACGCTCACCCAGGACGAGCAGCGTTTTCACTGCCGGGTGATCGTCGCGCCAAAACGCTGCTATGAGCCGCAGGCGCTGCTCGAAGGCAAAAAGCTGTGGGGCGCCTGCGTGCAGCTCTACACGCTGCGTTCCGACAGCAACTGGGGCATCGGCGATTTTGGCGATCTGAAGAATATGCTGGCCTCCGTGGGTGAGCGCGGCGGCGCGTTCATCGGCCTCAACCCGATCCACGCGCTCTATCCGGCGAACCCGGAAAGCGCCAGCCCGTACAGCCCGTCCTCCCGTCGCTGGCTGAACGTCATTTATATCGACGTTAACGCGTTGGATGATTTTAAAAACAGTAAAGACGCGCAGGCGTGGTGGAAGCTTGAGACCACGAAGCAGATGCTGAAACAGGCCCGCGAAGCGGACTGGGTCGATTATGCTACTGTGACCGCGCTAAAAATGGCGGCGCTGCGTCTGGCCTGGAAAGGCTTTGCTAAGCGCGATGACGATCAGATGGCGGCCTTCCGCCAGTTTGTGGCGCAGGAAGGCGAAAGTCTCTACTGGCAGGCGGCATTCGATGCGCTGCACGCGCATCAGGTGAAAGAGGACGAAATGCGCTGGGGCTGGCCGGTCTGGCCGGAAGTGTACCAGTCCGTGGACACCCCGGAAGTCAAAGCCTTCTGTAAAACGCATGCCGACGAGGTGGACTTCTATCTGTGGCTGCAGTGGCTGGCCTACAGCCAGTTTGCCGCCTGCTGGCAGGTAAGCCAGGGCTATAACATGCCGATCGGCCTGTATCGCGACCTGGCCGTCGGTGTGGCAGAAGGTGGCGCGGAAACCTGGTGTGACCGTGAGCTTTACTGCCTGAAAGCGTCCGTCGGTGCGCCGCCGGATATCCTTGGGCCGCTCGGTCAGAACTGGGGCTTGCCGCCGATGGATCCGCACGTGATGGCGGCGCGCGCGTACGAGCCGTTTATCGACCTGCTGCGTGCGAACATGCAAAACTGTGGCGCGCTGCGTATTGACCACGTCATGTCCGTACTGCGCCTGTGGTGGATCCCTTACGGCGAAACGGCCGATCACGGCGCGTACGTCCAGTATCCGGTAGACGATCTGCTGTCGATCCTGGCCCTGGAGAGTAAGCGTCACCAGTGTATGGTGATCGGGGAAGATCTCGGTACCGTGCCGGTGGAAATTGTCAGCAAGCTCCGCGACAGCGGCGTGTACTCCTATAAAGTGCTCTATTTTGAAAACGACCATGAGAAAACCTTCCGCGCGCCGAAAGCGTATCCAGAACAGTCAATGGCAGTCGCGACGACGCATGATCTTCCTACGCTCAGAGGCTACTGGGAAAGCGGCGATCTGACGCTCGGGAAAACGCTGGGTCTCTATCCTGATGAAGAGGTTCTGCGTGGGCTGTATCAGGATCGCGAGCTGGCGAAGCAGGGGCTGCTGGATGCGCTGCATAAGCATGGCTGCCTGCCGAAGCGCGCCGGTCACAAGGCGTCGCTGATGGCGATGACGCCAACGCTCAACCGCGGTTTGCAGCGCTATATTGCCGACAGCAACAGCGCTCTGCTTGGCCTTCAGCCGGAAGACTGGATTGATATGGCGGAGCCGGTGAACATCCCGGGCACCAGCTATCAGTACAAGAACTGGCGTCGCAAATTGTCCACAACGCTTGAGAAGATTTTTGCCGATGACGGGGTGAACAGGCTGATTAAGGATTTGGATAAGCGGCGAAAAGCGGCTGCTAAGATGTGATAAAAAACCCGCCAGTGGCGGGTTTTTTATTGCCCGGTGGCGCTACGCTTACCGGGCCTACATGGAGCCAGTAGGTCGGGTAAGGCGAAGCCGCCACCCGACTTATGACATCAAACCACCATATTCAACAGCAGCACCCCAACCAGGCCACACACCGAAATAATGGTTTCCAGCGCGGACCAGGACTTGATGGTTTCACCGATGGTCAGGTTGAAGTACTCCTTAAACAGCCAGAAGCCCGGGTCGTTCACGTGAGAGAAAATCACGCTACCGGAACCGACCGCGATAACCATCAGCTCAGGACTGACGCCCGTGGTGGCAATCAGCGGCGCAACGATACCGCCTGCAGTAATCGCAGCAACGGTTGCAGAACCCAGCGCAATACGCAGAACCGCGGCAATAGACCAGGCCATCAGGAGCGGCGACACGTTGGTTTCATGCATCATCGCAGCGATGTATTTGTCCACGCCGCTGTCAACCAGCACCTGCTTGAACGCACCGCCACCGCCGATGATCAGGAGCATCATGGCAATAATTTTGATGGAAGAGGTCAATGTGTCGTTGATCTGATCCATTGAACGACCCCGGTTCAGACCGAAGGTGAACATCGCGATCAGGACGGCAATCAGCGTAGCCATGACCGGATCGCCCAGGAACTCTGCCACGCCCAGGAACGCATGACCTTTCGGCAGGATCATCTCTGCCACGGCGCGCATCGCCATCAGGATCACCGGTACCAGTGAGGTCCAGACGCTGACGCCAAAGCCAGGCATCTCTTCTTCGGTGAAGGTTTTCGCGCTGTACAGACCTTCCGGAATTGGCTTATCGATACCTTTCAGGAAGCGGGCATATACCGGGCCTGCCAGAATCACGGTCGGGATTGCCAGAATCGTACCGAACAGCAGGGTTTTACCCATATCGGCGTGGAAGATGGTGGCGATTGCCGTTGGGCCCGGGTGAGGTGGCAGGAAGCCGTGGGTCACGGACAGCGCCGCAGCCATTGGCACACCTACAAACAGCAGCGGAATGTTAGCTGCCGCTGCGATGGTGAACACCAGTGGCAGCATCAGCACGAAGCCCACTTCATAGAACAGCGCGAAACCGACGGTAAAACCGGTCAACACCACCGCCCACTGAATGTTCTTCTTACCAAATTTGTCGATAAGCGTGGTGGCAATACGCTGCGCGCCGCCACAGTCTGCCAGCATTTTGCCGAGCATGGCACCAAAGCCCATGATCAGCGCCAGGCTGCCGAGCGTGCCGCCGACACCGGCTTTAATGGAGCTGATAACTTTAACCAGCGGCATACCCTGCATCAGACCGACTGCAAGTGCCACCAGAACCAGAGCGATAAATCCGTTCATTTTGAAACGGATCATCAAGAGCAGTAATAACACAACACCGATAGCAACGATGACTAATGGCATGATTTACCTGGCCTTTGAATTGTTATGGGTAACGTCATTGTTTCAACGACACATTCCGATTGTCCCAACTGGGAACAGAGAAGTAACGGCACTAATACTGATGCCTTGCAAACCATTAAGTTTAGTCGGCTGTTATGAGTGTGCTTAGTGCCCACGAGAATGATACGGGTAACATGGCGTGGTTGAGAATCACCCAGGCAGGCAAAATGTGAATTATGAGACGCAGGTCAACATATAGAGGAGGCGCGGCGGGAAAACAAAAGCCGGGTGGCGGCTTCGCCTGACCCGGCCTGCGATTCGGATGCAGTAACTGTTTTGTAGGCCCGGTAAGCGCAGCGCCACCGGGCAAAGGCAGACGGCTTAGTAGTAAGAATGCTCGCCGCGCTGGTGCTCGGTCAGGTCACGTACGCCTTTCAGTTCCGGGAACTCGTTCAGCAGCTGCTTCTCGATCCCTTCTTTCAGCGTCACATCGACCATAGAACAACCGTTACAGCCGCCACCAAACTGCAGGATCGCCAGGCCGTCTTCCGTGATTTCCATCAGGGAAACGCGACCACCATGACCCGCCAGCTGTGGGTTGATCTGGGATTGCAGCAGATATTCAACGCGCTCCATCAGCGGGGCATCGTCTGAGACTTTACGCATTTTGGCGTTCGGCGCTTTCAGGGTCAGCTGAGAGCCCAGTTGGTCGGTGACGAAGTCGATCTCCGCATCTTCAAGATACGGCGCGCTCAGCTCATCAACATAAGCGGTGAGCTGTTCAAACTTAAGGGCAGTGTCAGTTGCTTCCACAGCGTCTGGCGGACAATAAGAGACACCGCATTCTGCATTCGGCGTGCCCGGGTTAATCACAAACACGCGGATCTGCGTCCCTTCTTCCTGATTTGCCAGCAGTTTGGCAAAGTGCGCTTGTGCAGAATCGGAAATACGGATCATAGCTTTGGCCTAATAGTTGACTAAATTACCTGGGTATAATCATACGCCCATTGAAGAAGGGCTACAAGGTACGGCACAGACACCATACCTGAACCGACGCGGCGCCGCTTTGCAAAAGCAGTCGGGAAAGTTCAGCAACGGTACTGCCTGTGGTGACGACATCATCCACAATCGCGATATGGAGGCCGTTAACCGCCAATTCAAGGCGAAAGGCATTTTTGAGGTTTCTTTTGCGCAGCCGGGCGTTGAGCTGATGCTGAACGGCGGTGGCATGTACGCGGGTGAGTGCGCTGGTAGTGTATCGACAGCCGAGCCAGCGGGCGAGCGGACGGCAGAGCAGGTCGCTCTGATTGTAACCACGCCGCCAGTGGCGACGGCGATACAGGGGAACATTGACCACCATATCAATTTTCGGCAGGGTGCGGGTTCGCCGTGCCTGTAAAACCGCCAGCAATAACAGGCGGGCAAGGGGCGGTGCCAGCGAACTCTGGCCGGAAAACTTCAGGGCGTGAATCAGCCTGCTCAGCGGTCGAACGTAATCATCCACCGCCACCAGCGCGCTCCACGGCGGGGGTTTTTTCAGGCAGCGGCCACAGGGTAAATAGCGGTTCGTGGCGGGTAAACCACATTGTGGGCAGGTGGTGATACGCCTTTCCAGCGAACGCGTGCAGACGGAACAGACGCCCCAGGCGCTAAGGGCAAGCGGCATTTTGCATAGCCAGCACAAGCCGGGCACTGTTAGCATGTTCAACCTCCATGTGAAAAAAGAGAACAGTAACTGATGAAGACGCTGTGGTGGCAGACCGTTGGGACAGGAAATTGCCATCTTGTGCTGCTGCACGGATGGGGCCTGAATGCAGAAGTATGGCATTGCATAAACGAGGAACTAGCCTCGCAATTTATGTTACATCTGGTTGATCTACCGGGGTATGGCCGTAGCCACGGTTATGGTGCGATGACGCTCGAAGAGATGGCGCAGGAGGTGCTGAACGCGGCGCCACAACATGCCATCTGGCTGGGCTGGAGCCTGGGTGGGCTGGTGGCAAGCCAGATTGCGCTTTCCTGGCCCGAGCGCGTAAACGCGCTGGTGACGGTGGCCTCATCGCCCTGTTTTAGCGCGCAGGAGACGTGGCCCGGAATAAAGCCTGACGTGCTGGCGGGTTTCCAGCAGCAGCTGAGTGACGATTTCCAGCGGACCGTAGAGCGGTTCCTCGCGCTACAGACGATGGGCACCGAAACCGCGCGACAGGATGCCAGAGCGCTGAAGCAGGTGGTGCTCTCTTTGCCGATGCCGGACGTTGAGGTGCTCAACGGCGGCCTTGAAATTCTGAAAACGGTCGATCTGCGTGAGCCGCTGGCCGCGCTGACGATGCCGCATCTGCGTATCTATGGTTATCTTGACGGGCTGGTGCCGCGCAAAGTGGTGCCCTTGCTGGACTCCCTCTGGCCGGACAGCGAATCGCAGGTCATTGCCAAAGCCGCGCATGCCCCGTTTATCTCTCATCCGACGGAATTTTGTTCAGCGCTCATTGCGTTAAGTCAACGTTTAGACTGATTATTTTCTATCCAGCCTGGAAAAAGTAACACACCGCAACCATACTCCAGATGTCGTTGCGGTTGTTATGCCTACGATGATCAAAACAACAATCCTATGGAGAGTCAGGCTATGAAACTTGTTACAGGTATTGTCACTTCTCTGGTTATTGGGTCACTGTCATTTGGCGTCTTTGCGGCAAAAGAGCTGGAAAAAGATAAAGTTGCCGGCATGAATCTGACGAAAATCGGTGAGATTTCTACGTCTGACACCACCGCGCCGATGGATGCGAGAAAAGAGCTGTCGAAGAAAGCGGATGAGATGGGCGGGACGTACTACGTCGTCACCAGTGCAGAAAAACAGACCAAAAACGTACGCGCCACCGCGGACGTCTATAAGTAATATGATAAAGCCGGGCAGCGATGCCCGGCTTTATGAGTGCAGTATTAGCGCAGTGCCCACCACTCCCGCAGGCAAGCCTTTCCTTCCGGACAACTTTTACAACTGCCAGAGAGGCAACCCTCTGCCTCCTCCTGGATCCGCACGGCTTTACCCATGGCTTCAAGGCGTTCCAGCATGGCATCGATCATCGGCTGGGGCGTATGCAGGCTGAGGCTCAGCTGTTTCGCCTCCATCCGGCCCTGCAGAGCCAGCATGTCACGCACCTGAATCAATGACGCCATGGTGTGCTCCTTAGTGACAGTCGCCCGCCGGGCTGTTGCAGCAGGTCGCGGCGGTTTTACGATTTGCCAGCAGGTCAATATCGACGCGGCTGCGTGCCCGGCGCAGCAGGCCAAGAACAATCACGTTAAACAGGACAACCGCGAGGATACAAACCAGGCTGTAGCGTGGGTGCTGACTGAAATTAACGGTCTGATAAAACAGCGTCGCCAGCGAGTAAGCGATATTTAGCCCCCACAGAATGGAGAAGCCCATCCAGCCGCGACTGGATTCACGCGCAATCGCTCCCATGACGGAGATGCACGGAATATAGAGCAGAACAAAGATGAGATAGCTGTAGGCCGCAGATGCGCTACCAAATTTCTCGCCCATCACGCCCATGGCTCCCGTCGCCATTTCACCGTCGCCTTTGCTGGCCTCAATCGGGTTCGCCAGCACGCTGAGGCTGAAGGTATCTTTCAGGCTCTGCCAGGTCTCCTCGACGGCACCCAGCAGTTCATCACCGAGGTGAAACGCTGCCGGATTAAATTCCTGTTCCTGGATGTTCTCCGCGGTGTAAAGCGTGTTCAGGGTGCCGACAACCACCTCTTTCGCCATCGCACCGGTGAACAGGCCCACGGTCGCCTGCCAGTTATCCTCATGCACGCCAATCGGTTTGAAGACCGGCGTGATGATGCGGCTGACGGAGGCGAGGGCAGAATCGTTGATGTTATCTGCTGCCTGACCGCTGAGGGTGAAGCTGTTCAGCGCGCTCAGGAAAATGCTGACGATGACAATCACCTTACCAGCACGCAGCACAAACCCTTTCAGGCGTTGCCAGGTCTGGATCACCAGGCTTTTCAGGTGTGGAACGTGATAGACCGGCAGCTCCATCACAAACGGTGAGGCTTCACCGCGCATAATCGTGTGCTTGAGCATTAAACCGGTCAGGATCGCCATCACGATGCCCAGAACATACAGCGAGAAGACTGCCAGCGCGCCCTGCTGACCAAAGAAGGCGGCCGCAAAGACGGCGAAGATGGCCAGACGCGCACCGCAGGACATAAACGGCGCCATCATAATGGTCATCAGGCGTTCACGCGGAGCATCCAGGGTACGGGCACCCATGACCGACGGCACGTTACAGCCGAAGCCGACAATCAGCGGTACGAAGGATTTGCCGGGCAGACCCAGGGCCTGCATCAGGCGGTCCATGACGAACGCGGCGCGCGCCATATAACCTGAATCTTCCAGGAACGAGAGGAACAGATACATCATGCCGATCTGCGGTACCAGCGGCAGAACGGTGTTAATGCCCCCGCCGAGCCCCTGAGCGAGGAAAATGGTCAGCCACTCCGGGAAGTGCAGGGTGTAACCCACCCACTGAATCCCGTGTACAAAGATCGCGACGGAACCGGCGTCAAAAATCGGCTGGAGTGCGCCGCCGATGTTGATGGCGAGCAGGAACATCACGTACATCACCAGCAGGAAGATCGGCAAACCGAGGAAGCGGTTGAGTACAACCTTATCCACCGCCGCCGTAAAGCGGCTGGGTTCCGCCGTCAGGGCATTACTGACCACGTCGCAAATCGAGGCGATGGCCTGGTATCGTGCATCGGCGATGTGCAGCGCCGGGTCGTCCAGCTCGTCGCTGAGACGGGCCACCGTCGCGTCCAGTTTATCTGCCGCATGTCCGGCATAGGCGCGGCTATAGATATCGCCTTCCAGCATCTGCAGGCCGAGCCACTGGCGCTGTTTTGCAGGCATGCTTTTGTCCATCTCCTGCGCCAGCAGATCGGCTTCGCGCAGCAGCGGGCGGGCGTAATGCACCAGCTCAACGTCGTGATTTCCCGTGTGACGGTCAATCGCCAGCTTCAGGGCATCAATCCCGCGAGCGCGCGTTGAGACCAGCGGCACTACCGGGCAACCCAGGCGCGCGGAGAGGGCATCGACGTCGATGCGCAGCTTTTGTTTCTCTGCAATGTCGAGCATGTTGAGCGCCACGATGCAGGGAATACCCAGCTCCAGCAGTTGCAGCGTCAGGTAGAGGTTGCGCTCGAGATTGGAGGCGTCGACCACGTTGATCAGCAGATCCGCGTCGCCGCTCAGAATGTAGTGGCAGGCAATTTGCTCATCGAGCGAGGTCTGCGACGAAATGGTGGTCAAGGAATAGGTGCCGGGAAGGTCAACCAGAGTGACCTGATGATCCGTTGTCGTGAACTGGCCTTCTTTACGTTCAACGGTTACGCCTGCCCAGTTACCGACGCGCTGGCGCGCGCCCGTGAGCTGGTTAAATAGCGTGGTCTTGCCGGAATTAGGATTGCCAATTAAGCCAATAGTTAATTTTTTCATTTTTTTAGACTCACTGAAACCGCTGGCTCGTTATCGGGATAAGGCTTCGACTTCTATTAATGCGAGGTCTTTTTTACGCAGGACCAGATTCACGCGTCGGGTTTCAATGTGAACCGGATCGCCTAACGGCGCCACGCGCACCACCTGGAATGACGAGCCGGGCAGCATGCCCAGCGAGAGCAGCTTTTGCCGATAGGCCGGGCTAATTTCGCGGGTAAAACCGGTAATCTTCCACGCACTGTCTGGAGTGAATTGCATAACGCCTGCTTCCACGAAAGGTTAAATTATCTACTATGGGATGATAATGAGAATAGTTTTTATCAGCAATAATAAAACTGTGACGGAATGTTGTTTGGTGTATTAATTTACGGCCTGTTTGACCTTGCTCAATATTTGCTGAAATGCGGAGATAAAGAGAAGAGGGTTATTTGTTAATGAAGTGATAATTAGTGGTTTAAATATGGATGCACTCTATTTGTTTTAATTCTTTGCGGCCTGCTTGCCGGGCGGCACTGCGTTTGCCCGGCCTACAAAACCGTAGGCCCGGTAAGCGTAGCGCCACCGGGCGTTTATCACTTAGCGCTTCTTGCCCATCGCGGCCGCCAGCGCATCCATCATCGCACTATTGCCCGCTGGCTGAGCATCACGCCCGCGCGGTTTTGCCGCTTTCGCGGCCGGGCGCTGAGAGTCACGAGCGCCACCGTTTCCGCCACGACGCGCGTTGGTGTCGCCTGGCTGCTCGTCCAGACGCATGGTCAGGGCGATACGTTTGCGCTGCAGGTCCACTTCCAGCACTTTCACCTTCACGATGTCGCCCGCTTTGACCACGGTGTGCGGGTCTTCAACGAACTTGTCGGCGAGAGAAGAGATGTGAACCAGGCCATCCTGATGCACGCCGATATCCACAAACGCGCCGAAGTTGGTGACGTTAGTTACCGCGCCTTCCAGCACCATGCCGGGCAGCAGATCGTTCATGGTCTCGATGCCGTCAGCAAAGGTCGCCGTTTTGAACTCAGGACGCGGATCGCGGCCCGGTTTTTCCAGCTCTTTGATGATATCGGTGACGGTTGGCACACCAAATTTGTCGTCGGTGAAATCCACCGCTTTGAGGTTGCGCAGGGCACTGCTATCGCCCATCAGGTCCTTCAGCGCCTGCTGGGTGGCGGCCAGAATACGTTCCACCACCGGGTAGGCTTCCGGGTGAACGGTGGAGGCATCCAGCGGGTTATCGCCGTGGTTGATGCGCAGGAAGCCCGCGCATTGCTCAAACGCTTTCGGCCCCAGACGGCTCACCTTCAGCAGCTGCTGACGGTTCTGGAACTGGCCGTTCTCATCACGCCAGGCGACGATGTTCTGCGCCATCATGCGGGTTAAGCCCGCCACGCGGGTCAGCAGCGGCACGGAGGCGGTATTCAGGTCAACACCGACGGCGTTTACGCAGTCTTCTACGACCGCATCCAGCTTGCGTGCCAGCTGAGTCTGGCTCACATCGTGCTGGTACTGGCCCACGCCGATGGATTTCGGATCAATTTTCACCAGCTCCGCCAGCGGATCCTGCAAACGACGGGCGATAGAGACCGCGCCGCGCAATGAAACGTCCAGGTCCGGGAATTCCTGCGCCGCCAGCTCGGAGGCGGAATAGACTGATGCGCCCGCTTCGCTGACGATCACCTTCTGCGCCGTGACTTTCGGGAACTGCTTCTGCACGTCGAGGAAGAAACGTTCAGTCTCGCGGGACGCCGTACCGTTACCGATGGCGACCAGCTCGACGTTGTATTTTTCACACAGAGCGGCAACCACGACAGCCGCTTTCGCTGCCTGTCCGGTGTGCGGATAGATGGTGTCAGTGGCGACCAGCTTGCCGGTGCCGTCAACCACCGCCACTTTCACACCGGTACGCAGGCCCGGATCGAGACCCATGGTCGCGCGCAGGCCAGCAGGCGCCGCCATCAGCAGGTCGTGCAGGTTACGGGCGAAAACGTTGATCGCTTCATCTTCGGCGCGCTCGCGCACGGTGCCCATCAGCTCGGTTTCGAGGTGCATCAGCACCTTGATGCGCCAGGTCCAGCTCACCACGCCTTTGCGCCAGCTGTCTGCCGGAGCGTTGTTCAGGCGCAGGCCGAGATGGTCAATGATGATCTGCTCGCAGTGGCTCTCTTTCGGCGGCTCGTCAAACTGCGGATCAGCGTTCAGGGAGAGCTGCAGCACACCTTCGTTGCGACCGCGGAACATTGCCAGCGCACGGTGTGAAGGGGTAGTAGAAATCGGTTCGTGGTGATCGAAGTAGTCGCGGAATTTCGCGCCTTCTTCCTCTTTCCCCGCCACGACGGTAGAGACGATGTGCGCATTCTTCCACAGGTAATCACGCACTTTAGCCAGCAGGGCGGCGTCTTCGGCAAAGCGTTCCATCAGAATGTAACGCGCACCGTCGAGGGCGGCCTTGGTGTCCGCGACGCCTTTGTCGGCATCGATGAATTTCGCCGCCTCAGTTTCCGGATGGTGGGACGGCTCATTCCACAGCAGGTCGGCCAGCGGCTCAAGGCCTGCTTCAATCGCGATCTGCCCGCGCGTGCGGCGCTTCGGTTTGTAAGGCAGATAGAGATCTTCGAGTTCGGTTTTGCTCAGGGTGCCGTTAATGGCGCTTTCCAGTTCGCTGGTCAGCTTGCCCTGTTCGCCAATGGATTTGAGGATCGCCTGACGACGGTCTTCCAGTTCACGCAGGTATCCCAGACGGGTTTCCAGGTTACGCAGCTGCGTGTCATCCAGACCGCCGGTGACTTCCTTACGATAACGTGCAATAAACGGCACGGTGTTCCCTTCATCAAGCAGGCGAACGGCAGCTTCTACCTGTTCGGCTCTGGCCTGAAGTTCACCCGCAATAATGCGGCAGAGCGAATCTTTCATCATGGCTTTATCATCTGTTGAGTCGAAAAATCAGGGGATAGTTATACGGGCTGACACGGCAAAATGCCAGCCGGGGAGGGCGCTCTCGGACTATTTTACGTAGACGATCTCATTGACGTACCAGCTGGCTTCACCGGCGGGAGTCTGAACGACGGCCAAATCACCCACTTCCTTTTTCAGCAGCGCGCGGGCCATCGGGGAGTCGATGGAGATGTAATCCTTACGACCAAAAATTTCATCGTAGCCGACAATGCGAAAACGCAGGGTGTCACCGTCGTCGTTTTCAATCTCCACCCACGCGCCGAAGAACACTTTGCCCTCCTGCTGCGGGGAGTAATCGACAATTTTCAGGTTCTCAAGGCACTTGGTCAGGTAGCGTACCCGACGGTCAATCTCACGCAGTCGCTTTTTGTTGTACTGGTAGTCAGCATTTTCGCTGCGATCGCCCAGGCTTGCCGCCCAGGTCACCTTTTTGGTTACTTCAGGGCGCTCTTCACGCCACAGGTAATCCATCTCTTTTTTGAGTTTTTCGTACCCTTCGCGGGTGATCAGGGGCGTTTTCATGGTAAAGCCTTTGCTGCCTGTTTTCTGTCTGGCGCACAATACGTACCACACAGTGTAACAGACAGGATTAATAATGATTTATGTGATGAAATGAGCAGATAAGCTGCTGTTAAATATGCTTTGTAACAATTTCGACTAGAATTTATACCAGATTTCGCTGGTCGAATACGTGCACTTTTTTAGAATACGCTGTCACAAAGACTATCCGAACCTTTGGGAGTACACACAATGCAAGAGAACTACAAAATTCTGGTCGTGGATGACGACATGCGCCTGCGTGCGCTGCTGGAGCGTTATCTGACCGAGCAGGGCTTCCAGGTTCGTAGCGTCGCGAACGCTGAGCAGATGGATCGTCTGCTAACCCGTGAATCTTTCCATCTGATGGTTCTCGACCTGATGCTGCCGGGCGAGGACGGGCTCTCTATCTGCCGTCGTCTGCGTAGCCAGAGTAACCCGATGCCGATCATCATGGTGACCGCGAAGGGTGAAGAAGTTGACCGTATCGTGGGCCTCGAAATCGGCGCGGATGACTACATTCCAAAACCGTTTAACCCGCGTGAACTGCTGGCGCGTATTCGTGCCGTGCTGCGTCGTCAGGCGAACGAGCTGCCTGGCGCACCGTCGCAGGAAGAAGCGGTGATTGCCTTCGGCAAGTTCAAGCTGAACCTCGGTACGCGTGAGATGTTCCGTGAAGACGAGCCAATGCCGCTCACCAGCGGTGAGTTTGCGGTGCTGAAAGCGCTGGTCAGCCACCCGCGTGAGCCGCTTTCCCGTGACAAGCTGATGAACCTGGCGCGTGGTCGCGAATACTCGGCAATGGAACGCTCCATCGACGTGCAGATCTCCCGTCTGCGCCGCATGGTGGAAGAAGATCCGGCGCATCCTCGTTATATTCAGACCGTATGGGGTCTGGGCTACGTGTTTGTCCCGGACGGCTCTAAAGCATGAGGCGAATGCGCTTCTCGCCGCGAAGCTCATTTGCCCGCACCCTGTTACTGATCGTCACCTTGCTGTTCGTCAGCCTGGTGACGACCTACCTGGTGGTTTTGAACTTTGCGATTTTGCCGAGCCTCCAGCAGTTTAATAAGGTCCTGGCGTACGAAGTCCGTATGCTGATGACCGATAAACTGCAACTGGAGGACGGCACGCAACTGGTCGTTCCCCCGGCGTTTCGCCGTGAAATCTACCGTGAGCTGGGCATTTCGCTCTACTCGAATGAGGCGGCAGAAGACGCGGGTTTGCGCTGGGCGCAGCACTACGAATTTCTTAGCCAGCAGATGGCGCAGCAGCTGGGGGGGCCAACGGAAGTCCGTGTTGAGGTCAACAAAAGCTCGCCTGTCGTCTGGCTGAAAACCTGGCTGTCACCCAACATCTGGGTGCGCGTTCCGCTGACGGAAATCCATCAGGGCGACTTCTCGCCGCTGTTCCGCTATACGCTCGCCATTATGCTGCTGGCGATAGGCGGGGCCTGGCTGTTTATCCGTATACAGAACCGACCGCTGGTCGACCTGGAGCACGCTGCGCTGCAGGTCGGTAAAGGCATTATTCCTCCCCCGCTGCGCGAGTATGGCGCCTCGGAAGTGCGTTCTGTGACGCGGGCCTTTAACCACATGGCCGCAGGTGTGAAGCAGCTGGCGGATGACCGTACGCTGCTGATGGCGGGCGTCAGTCACGACCTGCGCACGCCGTTGACGCGTATCCGTCTGGCAACGGAGATGATGGGCGAAGAAGATGGTTATCTCGCCGAGTCCATCAACAAGGACATCGAAGAGTGTAACGCCATCATCGAGCAGTTCATCGACTATCTCCGTACCGGGCAGGAGATGCCGATGGAGATGGCGGATCTGAACGCGGTGCTGGGTGAAGTGGTGGCCGCGGAAAGTGGTTATGAACGTGAAATTGATACTGCCCTTCAGGCCGGTGAAATTCAGGTCCGTATGCACCCGCTCTCCATTAAGCGTGCGGTGGCGAACATGGTGGTCAACGCGGCGCGCTACGGCAACGGCTGGATTAAAGTCAGCAGCGGGTCTGAACTCAACCGCGCCTGGTTCCAGGTGGAAGATGACGGTCCGGGTATTAAGCCCGAGCAGCGTAAGCATCTGTTCCAGCCGTTTGTGCGTGGCGACAGTGCGCGCAGCACCAGTGGTACGGGCTTAGGCCTGGCGATTGTGCAGCGTATTATCGATAACCATAACGGATTGCTGGAGATCGGCACCAGCGAGCGGGGTGGGCTGAGCATTCGCGCCTGGTTACCGGTGCCGGTGACGCGCGGACAGGTGAAAGAGAGTTAAAAAAAGGTGGCAAAAGCCACCTTTTTTGTAGGTCGGGTAAGGCGAAGCCGCCACCCGACAACATGCGACCTCTGCGGCCTGATGCCCTCACCCTGGCCCTCTCCCACAGGGAGAGGGAGAAGGGCTACAGCTTCGGTCCCGCACTCACCAGCGCTTCGCCCGCTGGTGTATCGGTATATTTCTCGAAGTTCTCAATAAACAGCTTCGCCAGCGATTCTGCCTTCTCGCGCCACTGTTCCGGCGAACCGTACGTATTGCGCGGGTCGAGGATATGCGTATCCACACCCGGCAGCGACGTTGGAATGGCCAGGTCAAACATCGGCAGCGTGAAGGTTTCGGCGTTATCGAGAGAACCATCCAGAATGGCGTCGATAATGGCGCGAGTATCCTTGATAGAGATACGTTTGCCAGTCCCGTTCCAGCCGGTGTTCACCAGGTAGGCCTGCGCGCCAGACGCCTGCATGCGTTTCACCAGCACTTCAGCGTACTGCGTCGGGTGCAGCGACAGGAATGCTGCGCCGAAGCAGGCGGAGAAGGTTGGGGTTGGCTCCGTCACGCCGCGCTCGGTACCCGCCAGTTTGGCCGTAAAGCCAGAAAGGAAGTGGTACTGCGTCTGGCTGGCGGTCAGGCGAGATACCGGAGGCAGCACGCCAAAGGCATCCGCCGTCAGGAAAATCACCTTCGTAGCATGACCCGCTTTTGACACCGGCTTCACGATGTTGTCGATGTGGTAGATCGGGTATGACACGCGCGTGTTTTCGGTTTTCGAGGCGTCGTCAAAGTCGATAGAGCCGTCGGCACGTACGGTGACGTTTTCCAGCAGCGCATCGCGACGGATTGCGTGGAAGATATCCGGCTCAGCCTCTTCTGACAGGCGAATGGTCTTCGCGTAGCAGCCGCCTTCAAAGTTAAACACGCCGTCATCGTCCCAGCCGTGTTCGTCATCGCCAATCAGACGACGTTTCGGGTCGGTGGAGAGGGTGGTTTTCCCTGTGCCGGACAGGCCGAAGAACACCGCCACATCGCCTTTCTCGCCGACGTTCGCCGAGCAGTGCATGGACGCGATGCCGCGCAGTGGCAGCAGGTAGTTCATGACCGAGAACATCCCTTTCTTCATCTCGCCGCCGTACCAGGTACCGCCGATCAGCTGGATACGCTCGGTCAGGTTGAAGGCGACAAAGTTTTCGGAGTTCAGGCCCTGCTCTTTCCACTGCGGGTTAGTGCATTTCGCACCGTTCATTACGATGAAGTCAGGCGTGAAGTCCTGCAGCTCTTCGTCGGTTGGACGAATAAACATGTTCTTCACGAAATGCGCCTGCCAGGCTACTTCGGTAATGAAACGTACGGAGAGACGGGTGTCGGCGTTAGCGCCGCAGAAAGCGTCTACGATAAACAGACGCTTGCCAGAAAGTTGATGGGTGACGAGCCCTTTCAGATGCTGCCAGGTTTCCGGAGAGAGCGGTTTGTTGTCGTTCTTCCCTTTGCCTTTGTCAGCCCACCACAGCGTATCGCGGGTGGTTTCGTCTCGGACGATATACTTATCTTTCGGCGAACGACCGGTAAAAATACCAGTATCGACGGCGATAGCACCAAGATTCGTCAACACACCGCGCTCGTATCCTTCCAGTGCTGGATTGAGCTCTTCCTGATACAGCGTATCGTAGTCGGGGTTGTAGACGACTTCCTGGACGTCGTGAATACCATAAGCCTTGAGATCTTGCGGGGTTAAACCAGTAACACGCATATCACTGCTCCTTAGCCAATATGTACTGCCTGAAATTGTAGGGTTTTTCTGGGGTTGTTAACCGCGACGGGGCTCATAGATTTACGCATCTGGACAAAACCCTTACTAACGGAAAACGCTGCGACTCCAGTCACAGTGCAGGCGGATTATCGCAGGAATCGCTTTTTGGTTGGGGAAAATGTTCCGAAAAGGTTAAAGGCTGGTGATTTTATCGGAGAGAATGTGAATGTAATCGCATACACGTAAGAAAATTACGTAAGAGTTACATACGGAAAACGATTCAGCTTAAGCGAGGTTTTTTGCCCTCACCCAGTTCCCTCTCCCACAGGGAGAGAGAACTGGATGGGGAGAAGGAAGGGTATTAGTGAACCTGCGGATCCGCCGGGGAGGCGTTGTTGCGGATCTCAGCGATATCCATTGAATTGAACACATAGTGCGTACCGCAGTAGTCACAGTGCATATCAATTTCGCCGTCTTCCGCCATGATGCTGTCGATCTCTTCATCTGGCAGGGTTTTCAGCGCACCCGCGCAGCGTTCGCGAGAACAGGTGCATTTGAACTCCACCGCCTGCGGGTCGTAAACGGTCACTTCTTCTTCGTGGTACAGACGCCACAGCACGTCAGTCGCCGACAGGTTAAACAGCTCTTCTGCTTTGACGGTTTCGGTCAGCGTCGCCAGGTGCTCGAAGTCATTGGTCTGTGCGTCCTGGGCTGGCAGAACTTGCAGCAGCATACCGCCCGCAGCAGGCTGACCATCCACTTCACCGGTGCGGATGAACAGACGCGTCGGCAGCTGTTCAGAACGCATGAAGTAATCTTCCAGGCAGGCTGCCAGGGTATCCCCTTCGAGGCCGACCACGCCCTGATAGCGTTCACCTTCCTCAGGGGAGATGGTGATCACCAGGTAGCCATTCCCTACCAGCGTTTTGAGGTCTGCATTTTCAGGCACATCGCCCTGAACGCGTGCGACGCCGCGCATCTGCTGCTGGTTATTGCCGTTGATCACTGCCAGCGTCATTGGGCCGTCACCCTGCAGCTGCACGGTAATATCACCGGCAAATTTCAGCGTCGCGGTCAGCAGGCTGGTGGCAACCAGCAGTTCGCCCAACAGGGTCTTCACCGGCAGCGGGTAATTGTGGTTTTCCAGAATCTGTTTCCAGGTTTCGGATACGGTGACCAGTTCGCCGCGCACGGCGAATTGTTCAAACAGATAGCGGTGTAATTGGTCGTGTTGGGCCATTTTCATCTCTCGTGCGGGTGAGGGTTACTCTGTCTCACCGTGTTTAAATTTCATCAGATCGCGGCGCTCTTTTTTATCCGGCCGCCGGTCCGGGTGGGGCATGGTTAGCGCATTCATTTTGCGCGCCAGCGCGGTCTTCTCGCGTTTATCAACGCTTTCCGCCGTCTCTTCATAAAGCAGTGCGGCTTCCGATGCGGGCCGACGTTGTTCGGTAATGGCTTTAATCACCACCGTTTTTTCATCGTTGCCCTGGCGTAGCGTTAAGGTGGCGTTCAGCTCAACCAGCTTGCTCGGCTTGCTGCGCTGGCCGTTGTAATGCACTTTACCGCCGTCAATCATCTCGCGGGCAAGGGCGCGCGTTTTATAAAAACGGGCCGCCCACAGCCATTTATCCAGTCTTACCCCGTCAGAGGGTTTTTCTTTCATGGCGTCTCCTTCACGGTCAGTGAGGGGATCATCTGGCGGTAGTCGTTCAGTCCAGGATGTCGCAGATAGCGTTTTTCAGCCAGGCCAGAGTCAGGATTGGTGACGCCCAGACAATAGCGAATGCCAAACGTTGCCGCGGAATCCAGAATGGGCTCGCTGTCGTCAATGAACAGCGTGCGTTCCGGCTGCAAGCCGGTCTCTTCCTTCACCGCATGCCACAACCGCTGATCCTCTTTCGGATAACCAAATGTGTGGGTAGAAAGCAATAAATCAAGGTGCGATGCCAGCCCCGTGTGCTCCAGCTTCACGGCCAGATTATGTGGATGCGCGTTGGTCAGCAAAATACGGCGCTTGCCGCTGGCTTTCAGCGCGTCCAGGAACGGAACCGTATCTTCGCGCAGTACCGCGCGCGGGCCCTGGGCGGTGGTCATGGCACAAATATCCAAACCGAGGCGCTCGCTCCAGTAGTCAAGACAGTACCAGTTTAGCGTATGTTGCACTGCGCTATATTGCGAACGAATGAATGCCTGTGCTTCTGCCGGGGAGATACCCTGCTGTTCGCCGTAGGTTTCCGGTACCAGCTTTTGCCAGAAATAGTTATCAAAGGCGAGATCGAGCAGCGTGCCGTCCATATCCAGCAGAACGGTGTCGACCTGCTGCCAGTCGATATCAAGATGCATAAGGGGGAACTCCAGCCAGAAGAAACGTGCGCGACAGGGTAGCACATCTTGTCGCGCAACGAGGTTATCAGATCAGGCTCTCGGAGGAGGGGATCAGCTTGGGATTAAGGCAATTTTCATAATATTGCTGGATCTCAGCAAGACGGGTGCGCGAGCGTTGATAGCGGCGCAGCGCCATAATACCGTTCCAGACAATGGCGATAAGCATGGCGATCATCAGCAGAGAGGTGCCAATGTATCGCCACAATCCTGCGCTATCCGGCATCCGGTGCAGGCCGATATGACGGGTGCCGTTGGCATCGGTATAAATACTGGTGACAATCCCTTCGGCGCTGAAGGGGGTTTGCATCAGCATCTGCGCCAGACGCTGGAACTGACCCCACTGCTCCTGTGCCGGATAGTCATAAAGCGCCACCTGCGGGTAAGGCTGATCGACCAGGTCGCTGCCCTCATCGCTGACAATCACAAAGCCGCCCGGTGCCGGGCTGTTGAGCGCCTGCGCCGCACGGGTGGTTTCGCGCATCATAAACGGCGATGTCGACGTGGCGACCAGGTTATCCAGCGATTCGGCGCTTACCGGGCGCAGCAGGACATTGACGCCGTCCAGTCGTCCCGCTTCGGCGCGTTTGACCAGTGAGTCCCAGTCTTTGCTGTTCCCCAGGTTAACCAGCGCGTTTTTGAGGCGTATGCACTCATCCTGCGAGGAACATAAATCCTGGGTTTTGAGAACGATATCGCCAAAGTCATCCAGGAGAACCATGCCTGACTTCTGGATGGCAGAACGGAGCGCAGGGCTGACGCGTGAATCGTCATCCGCTTTCGGATGCAGCTGGCGGTTAACCGTCTGGGTCAGCGCCGTGGCTTTATTCACAACTTCGGATTCCGGTAATGGCAGCGGCGGCGCATCGTTCCAGATAATTTGCGAGCAGTCGAACGGCATGAAAGGCGAGCTCTGCCGCGTGTTCCATCCGCCCGGGCTGTGGATATTACACATCCCGGTTCCCTTCAGGCGCAGCGTATCGCCCACCCGTACCCCTGCTTCATCCAGCTGGTTGACGCTGGTCGCTTCGATGGTCTGCGCGCCTTTAATCCACGACAGGGTGAATTTGATGGGCATATCCAGCGGCACGAAAAGCAGCAGCATGATAAACACCAGCGCGGCGCCGCCAGCAATGACCGTGCTACGGAGCCAGTGCTGAAGCGGGAAATTTTTCACTTCATCATGCAGAGACAGGAAGCGTCCCTGACGCACAACGTGGCGGTCAAGGTAGATATCAATATCGGTTTTCTGCCCTAAATCCTGCGCGATCCACGGTTGCCAGTGGCGCGGATAGATAAGGTCGATAATACCGAGCGAAATATTGTTGAGATGCTCCTGATCGTTTTCACCGAACAGACCCCAGCGCTTTGGTGTGCCGCGCAGGCAGTGGATCTCCCGCAACGAGGTTTTGGCCGGCGGTGCAAAAAGCCCCCACAGTCCGGCAGCCAGAAGCAGCACAGCGCCCCCTGCCAGCCACGGAACAAAGACGTCCGGCGTCAGCAGGCAGACAAAAAAGAGCAGGAAAGCGGCAACGATCAGAATGGCTTCACGGATGCCGTCCGGACGGCTCAGGGCGTATTCTTCATGCGTTTCCTGACGAATGTTCAGCAGTTCGATCTGCTCGGTCTCTTCGCCACGAATGGAGGCCTGTGTTGAACTCGCGCGTTCCAGCGCAAAACGCGGAGCTTCGTGAAGATATTCACTCAGGGTATGACCGTTAAGCGAGATAACCAGCGGCAGCGAATCGGTATGAATCAGCTCAACGCTGTTTTCGTCGTTAATGTACTGTTCCCAGGAGGGGGGCAGATGTACCTCGACGGAATCAAGATAGTAGCGCCACTTGTTGGGGTCGTCCGTTGTGATACCGTAGCGAGTAATGGAACGCGTCACGCAGAGCACGGTGTCGCTCTGCGCGTTAAGTTTCAGTGCGACAGGCGCAGCTGTAGCTCCCGTCGGCCCAGGCGATAACTGGGTACGGTTCAGCGTTTCGAGATAGTTTTCAACTGCATCGCGCTCATCTTGCGCGAGTTTACGGGTGGTCGCACCCGCGAAGGCATTTAAAAAAGGCAGCCGGTAACGGCGCTGTGCGCGTCGCCAGTACAGCCACCCTGCAATCAATGCGCTGGCCAGCATAGCAGCGAGAACAATCAAAATGGTGCTCATGCTTTCCCCATCTTACTAATCTTCTTACAGGTGTAATCAGTAGCACCTTTACATTGAATGAGAGTCTGTGGCTGGCTATCGGCAAGTATGGAGTCGAACTTGAGCATTCTGAAGCGCATCCCAGTGACCGGTGATGATAGCAAAGCCTCTTATGGCGCGATATCAGCAAATTCCTGGAAACATTTCAACCTCTTGACATTTGTTTTGAATTGAGGATTGATCCCAGCTACGTTGCATAAATGTAAATAAAGAGCGATTGACATTGCCGAAACCGTGCGGCATATCGCACAATAAAGCCAGTTCACACTGTTAAGACCCCATCAAGATGAGCAAACCACTACAAAAACCCACCATTCTGAATGTTGAAACTGTCGCCAAATCGCGCCTGTTTAATGTTGAAAGTGTGGACCTGGAGTTCAGCAACGGTGTGCGTCGTGTTTATGAACGTATGCGCCCCTCTTCGCGCGAAGCGGTGATGATTGTCCCTATCGTCGACGATCATCTGATTTTGATCCGCGAATACGCCGTGGGAACAGAATCTTACGAACTTGGGTTCTCCAAAGGACTGATCGACCCGGGCGAAACGGTCTTTGAAGCGGCAAACCGTGAGCTGAAAGAAGAGGTGGGTTTTGGTGCGAATGAGCTGTCGTTCCTGAAAAAACTGAGCATGGCGCCGTCCTATTTTTCCAGCAAAATGAATATTGTGGTGGCTGAAGATCTCTACCCTGAATCGCTGGAGGGAGATGAGCCGGAACCGCTGCCGCAGGTGCGCTGGCCGCTGGCGCATCTTATGGATCTGCTGGAAGACCCAGACTTTAACGAGGCCCGCAACGTGAGCGCGTTGTTCCTGGTTCGGGAATGGTTGAAGGGGCAGGGGCGGTTGTAGGTCATAAAAAAAGCCGGGTGGCGGCTTCGCCTTACCCGGCCTGGGATTCTTTGCCCGGTTTTTACCGGGCATTTTTATGCTTAGAACAGCTCGTGCGTTTCGCCGTTATCAATAATCTCTGTACCCACCTCATGCACCGCCTGCGTGGTTGGCTGCGTGCCTTCGATGAAATACTCGGCGCGGCTATTACCGCCATTAGCGAGCTGTCCGGTGCTACGGTCAATATTGACCGTGACCACACCCGGCGGTGGCGTTAATGGCTGCTCTGGTACGCCTTCAAGAACGGATTTCATGTACGCATCCCACGCCGGTTGTGCGCTTTTCGCGCCGCCTTCGTAGCCGGAAATCTGATCTTTAATCGCGCCGGATGCCGTGGTACGACCTAAGTCACGGCGATGATCGTCGAAACCGATCCACACCGAGGTCACTACGCCCGGACCGTAGCCGGAGAACCATGCATCTTTCGAGCTGTTGGTGGTACCCGTTTTACCGCCGATATCATGGCGCTGTAAATCGCGTCCCGCACGCCAGCCGGTACCCTGCCAGCCTGGTTCACCGAAGATGTTGGTGTTCAGCGCGCTCTTGATCAGGAATGACAGCGGCGTGTTGATCACATGCGGGGCATACTCCTGCGCGCCGGTCTGTGCAACCAGCGACTGGTTAGCCTGCTCCAGCTGTGGCTGCGGTACAACGATATTCGGCTGCTCCTGAGACACGGCAGGGTCTTCCATGTCCTTGTTTTCAAGCACCTCGGATTTCGGTGTATTGCCGTAAATGACCGGGATATCACACTCAGGGCAGGCAATTTTCGGTTTTGCCTCAAACAGCACGCCGCCCTGATCGTTCTCGATTTTACTGATGAAGAACGGGTCAACCAGGAAGCCACCGTTGGCCATCACCGAGTATCCACGTGCGACCTGAAGCGGCGTAAAGGAAGCGGAGCCTAACGCCAGCGACTCGGTGCGAACGATGTTCTGCGCCGGGAAGCCGAAACGCTGCAGATACTCTGCCGCATAGTCAACGCCCATTGCGCGCATGGCACGTACCATCACCACGTTTTTCGACTGTCCCAGACCCTGACGAAGACGAATAGGGCCGGCATATTCCGCAGGCGAGTTTTTCGGCTGCCAGTCGGAACCGGCACCAGCGTCCCAGCGGGAGATAGGCACGTCGTTAAGGATGCTGGCAAGGGTTAAGCCCTTATCCATCGCCGCGGTGTAGAGGAACGGCTTGATGTTGGAGCCAACCTGACGCAGTGCCTGAGTCGCGCGGTTGAACTTGCTCTGGTTGAAATCGAACCCGCCAACCAGCGCCATGACCGCACCATTCTGTGGGTTGATCGAGACCAGGGCCGAGTTGACGTCAGGGACCTGCGCCAGCCACCAGGCATCGCCCACCTTACGCACCCAGATTTGCTGTCCGGTCTGTACCACGTCGGTGACTTTACGCGGGGTTGGCCCTTGCAGAGTGTCCGAACGGTAAGGTCGTGCCCAACGCATCCCGTCCATACGCAGGGAGACGGAAGTGCCATCCGCCAGGGTCGCAACGGCTTCCTGAGGATTGGCCTGCGTCACGACAGCAGGGAGGAGCGGGCCATAGGTTGGCAGCGCCCTCAGCGTGCTGGTGATTTTTTTGCTGTCCCACGCGCTTTCACCCACTTTCCAGAGCACGTTTGACGGGCCGCGATAGCCGTGACGCATGTCGTAGTCCATCACGTTGTTGCGCACCGCCTCCTGAGCCGCCTGCTGCACTTTGCGAGTGACGGTGGTGTACACGCGATAGCCATCTTCATAGGCCTTGTCGCCATAACGGCTCACCATCTCCTGGCGCACCATTTCGGTCAGGTAAGGCGCAGAGAAGGCGATCTCAGGGGCGTGGTAGTTGGCGTCAATGACATCGTTGCGCGCCTGGTCGTACTCGCTCTGGCTGATATAGCCTTCGCTCAGCATACGTGACAGGACGACGTTACGACGCGAGGTGGCGCGATCGAGCGAATAGAGCGGGTTAAACGTAGAAGGCGCTTTAGGCAGACCTGCGATGGTGGCCATTTCGCTTAAGGTGAGTTGATCCACCGGTTTACCGAAATACACCTGTGCCGCAGCCCCCACGCCATAAGCACGGTAGCCCAGGTAGATTTTATTGAGGTACAGCTCAAGGATTTCGTCCTTGCTCAGCAACTGCTCAATACGGATCGCCAGGAACACCTCTTTGATCTTACGTATCAGCGTTTTTTCAGGGCTGAGGAAGAAGTTACGCGCCAGCTGCTGCGTAATGGTACTTGCCCCCTGGGAGGCATGACCAGAGAACAACGCAATGCTCGCGGCGCGGAAAATCCCCACCGGATCGACACCGTGGTGCTCGTAAAAACGGCTGTCCTCGGTGGCGATAAAGGCTTTCACCATCACGGGCGGAATTTGGTTTAAGGTCAGCGGGATACGACGCTTCTCGCCATACTGCGCCATCAATTCGCCATCGGCGCTATAGACTTGCATCGGGATCTGGAGTCGCACATCGCGAAGCGTGGCGACATCAGGTAGCTGTGGCTCAATATATTTGTACAAACCGTAAATCGAGCCTGCTCCCAGCAGAATGCAACAGACTGCAAGGATGAATAAATACTTTACGAACTTCACCGGAGATTTCCCATTTGGTTTCACTTGGGCAGTTTCTAAACAATCGCGCGGTAGTATAAAGGCAAGCCTGATTCATTGATATAGCCGTCACGGCGACGGGCGATAAGGAGATCGTGAAGCATGGCTTTCAAAACATGGCAAACGGGCGTTCATATTCAACAGGATAGGGTGCTGATTGCGGCGCTGGCCCGGGAGAGAGGCGGCTGGTGTTTACGCCGCTGGTGGGCATTCACTCTTGCTGAAGGCACGATTCGTGACGGCAAAATTAGCCAGCCGGAACAGCTGGTTGATGCGTTGCGCGACTGGCGAAAGACGCTGCCGCATTATCACCGGGTCTATCTCTCATTCCCAGCCGCGCGCACTCTGCAAAGGTCGCTTCCCCGCCCGGCGGTTGCGCTGCGCGACAGCGAACAGCTCTCATGGCTGGGCGCGTCGCTCTCGCGCGAACTGGAGATGTCCGCAGATACCCTCTGTTTCGATTACACCCAGGATACGTTCAGCAATACGTATCACGTCACTGCCGCACAAAACAAGGAGGTTGAAACGCTGCTGGCGCTGGCGAAAACACTGCATTTGCGGCTGGCGACCATCACCCCGGATGCCAGCGCGCTGGCGAACCTGCTCCCTGCGGTAGCACCGACGCCGTGCGTCGCCTGGCGGGATCAGCATCAATGGCTGTGGGCCATGCGCCACCAGTGGGGACGTCGATACACCACTGAAGCAGAAAACGTCACTGAGCTGGCGGCGCTGCTGGCCCTCAACCCGAACGACATCGCGCTGTTTGATACCCAACGGACGCCATGGGAAACCCTGCAACGCTGCCATGCTCCTCTCCCCGAGTGCGGAGCTGACTTTACCGTCGCGCTGGCACTGGCTATGAGTGAGGAGCCTGAATGAACGTCACCAATTTCCTGCCCTGGCGTCAGCAGCGTCGCGCGCGATGCCTGCGTTTCTGGGGCGGCATGTTTATCAGCACGTCGCTGCTGATCCTCATGATCGTTTTCAGTCTGCGAATGAACCATCAGGTAACGCTGCGCGCGCTGCAAAGTCAGCTTGTGGGAACCCAGTCCGTGCAGCGTGGCCTTATGTCTCGCCAGAAACTGACCACCGTGACGCAGAAGCCTGCGGGCACGCTGCAACGACACGCATGGCAACCGGTGCTGGAATCACTTTCCCGCGCCATGCCCCCACAGGTCTGGCTGACGGAGCTGCGTTATCAGCCTCCCGCGCTGGTGATGATCGGGTATGCCTCCACCCTTCCGGCTCTCTCTGCGCTGCGCAACGGAGTGGGACAACTCGCCGGCTTTACACCCGGGCCTGAAGGGGAGCTTCGGCAGGATAGTCAGGGGCGCTGGATGTTCACGCTGTACCTGAAAAGCGAGGGGTAGCGCGTGGAGACTTTGTTAGAACGCTGGTGTGATAGCCGCCCCTGGTGTCGGCTGATCTGCATGTGTCTGGGGATTTTCCTTGTGGGACTGGCAGCATGGAGCACGGTGCTTCGGCCAGTTGAGAGGCAGTGTACAGAGCGACAGCAGCAGCTGGTCCAGGAGGTGCGGACTAACGCGTCGCTGTGGCCTTCCGCCAGTAAGACAACGCTTCGTCCGGAAACCCAGACGGCACGGGAGATGATGCCATTTTCGCCGCTCGATTTTCAGGGTGAAGGAACAACGCTCCTGCACTGGAAGCCGTTGCAAAACGGCGGCGAACTGGCGCTGGAATCGGCGTGGCAGGCGATCCCCGCACTCTTTTCCCGGCTGGCACAGCGGGATGTGCAGGTCGCTGCTTTTACGATTTCGCCCCAAAGTACGGTGTTACGCCTGCGGCTGGAGCTGGAACATGCGAAATAGCGCGAAGTGCCTGCTGGTTTGTTCCGTGCTGTTATTGACCGGCATGCGCGATCCGTTTCGTCCGCCGGATGACCCTTGCGCTACGGGCGAGCTGGCGCAGTGGCACTACCGCGGAATGGTAGCAGGACAGCAGCGACTGGCTATTTTACAGGACGGGCAACAGCGCTGGCATCGTATGAAAATGCGCGATCGTTTTCCGGCGGGCTGGCAGATAACCGCCATCAATGAAACGGAACTGGCCATTGCCGTGGGGGAGACATGTGAACCCGGGCAATGGACGTGGCAACGAGAAGGAAAGGATACAAATGACGTTAAGGATAGTGCTGTTGCTGCTGGCGTTCAGCCACCCGCTGTGGGCCGCCGCGCCAAAGCCGGTCACGCTGGTGGTGGATGATGTTCCTGTGGCCCAGGTGCTCCAGGCACTGGTTACGCAGGAGAACCGTAATCTGGTGATATCGCCCGATGTCAGCGGCACGCTCTCGCTTAATCTGACGGGCGTCCCCTGGCGGCAAGCATTGCAGACGGTCGTTGCCAGCGCCGGGCTCGTTTTGCACGAGGAGCGCAGCATTTTTTATGTTCATACCCCGGCATGGCTGCGCGATCGGCGGGAACGTTTAGAGCAGGAGCGGGCGCGTCGACAGCTTGATGCACCGCTGATCTCGCAAAGCCTCCCTTTTTCATATGCGGACGCCGGGGAACTGCAAAAAGCCGCGGAAAAGCTTCTGAGTCCAAAGGGGAGTTTATCGGTCGACAAACGTACCAACCGCCTGCTGGTCAGAGATAACGCGGCCGCGCTGGAAGCGCTGCAGCAGTGGGCGTTGCAGATGGATATTCCCGTCGAGCAGGTTGAGCTGGCGGCGCACATTGTCACCATTAATGAAAAAAGCCTCCGTGAGCTGGGCGTGAAATGGAATCTCGCTGACGCTACCGAGGCGGGCAGGGTTGGACAGATTACGACGCTTGGCAGCGATCTGTCCGTGGCCAGCGCAACCAGCCATGTGGGGTTTAACATCGGGCGGATTAACGGCAGGCTGCTGGATCTGGAGTTATCTGCGCTGGAACAAAAACAGCAGGTCGATATCATCGCCAGCCCCCGGCTGCTGGCCTCGCATATGCAACCGGCAAGCATCAAGCAGGGCAGTGAGATCCCGTATCAGGTCTCAAGCGGCGAAAGCGGCGCGACCTCGGTGGAGTTTAAAGAGGCAGTACTCGGAATGGAGGTCACGCCGGTGGTATTGCCCGGTGGACGCGTGCGACTGAAATTACACATCAGTGAAAACATGCCGGGACAGGTGTTGCAGCAGGCTGACGGTGAAACGCTGGCCATCGACAAGCAGGAGATAGAAACCCAGGTGGAGGTCAAAAGTGGAGAAACGCTGGCGCTGGGCGGGATTTTCTCGCAAAAGAATAAAACCGGCAGTGACGGCGTACCCGGGCTTAGCCGCATCCCCTGGCTGGGACAACTTTTTCGCCATGATGGAAAAGACAATGAACGGCGTGAGTTAGTGGTGTTTATTACACCACGTCTGGTGGCTATTCACTGACGGGTAACGATCCCCGCAATGATTTTGCATTCAGTTTGTTGCAGATGTTTGACGTGGGGCATGAATTAGCATACAAGGAGTACCGATTTGAGTTGGACTTACGTCTTATTACCTTATGCGACCGGCGTGGTGATTTAATCAGTTGCCAAACAAGCCGGAGTATTGAGATAATTTTTAGTCTGACTCTCGCTCTATTGCATATGAGGTTTCAGTTCATGTCCTGCTACGCCGGGTGTCTGCGAAGCGGGGATTACCATTAACGAATAGTCTTAGTAGTACCGATAAAATGGCAGAGAAACGCAATATCTTTCTGGTTGGGCCTATGGGTGCCGGCAAAAGCACTATTGGGCGTCAGTTAGCTCAACAACTCAATATGGAATTTTACGATTCTGATCAAGAGATTGAGAAACGAACCGGAGCTGATGTGGGCTGGGTTTTCGATGTAGAAGGCGAAGAAGGTTTCCGTGACCGAGAAGAAAAAGTGATCAACGAACTCACGGAAAAACAGGGCATCGTACTGGCAACAGGCGGCGGCTCTGTGAAATCTCGCGAAACCCGCAACCGTCTCTCCGCCCGTGGCGTAGTGGTCTATCTTGAGACGACCATTGAGAAACAGCTGGCACGTACGCAGCGCGATAAAAAGCGCCCGCTGCTGCAGGTTGAAACGCCACCTCGCGAAGTTCTGGAAGCGTTGGCCGATGAACGCAATCCGCTGTACGAAGAGATTGCCGATGTGACCATTCGCACTGACGATCAGAGCGCTAAAGTGGTTGCAAACCAGATTATTCATATGCTGGAAAGCAACTGATTCTGGCTTTATATACACTCGCCTGCGGGTAAAGCATTAAAGGTGGATGTCGCGTCATGGAGAGGATTACAGTTACTCTCGGGGAACGTAGTTACCCTATCACCATCGCGGCTGGTTTGTTTAACGACCCAGCTTCCTTTTTACCACTAAAAGCGGGTGATCAGGCGATGCTGGTCACCAATGAGACGCTGGCTCCGCTTTATCTTGACCGCGTACGCCACCTGCTTGAGCAGGCAGGCGTTAAAGTCGACAGTGTGATTCTGCCCGATGGCGAGCAGTATAAAAGCCTGACGGTACTGGATACCGTCTTTACCGCATTGCTGCAAAAACCGCATGGTCGCGATACAACACTGCTTGCCCTGGGCGGCGGTGTTGTGGGCGATCTGACCGGCTTTGCGGCCGCAAGCTATCAACGTGGCGTTCGTTTTATTCAAATCCCGACCACGTTGCTGTCACAGGTCGACTCCTCTGTCGGCGGCAAAACCGCAGTCAACCATCCGCTCGGCAAAAACATGATTGGCGCGTTCTACCAACCCGCATCGGTCGTGGTGGATCTCGACTGTCTGAAAACCCTGCCGACGCGCGAGCTGGCTTCGGGTCTGGCTGAAGTGATCAAATACGGCATTATTCTGGATGGCGAGTTCTTTAACTGGCTGGAAGAGAATATGGATGCGTTGTTGCGCCTGGATGAAGCAAAACTGGCATACTGCATTCGTCGTTGTTGTGAACTGAAAGCAGAAGTTGTCGCCGCAGACGAGCGTGAAACCGGCTTACGTGCTTTACTGAATCTTGGGCATACGTTTGGTCACGCCATTGAAGCCGAAATGGGTTACGGCAACTGGTTGCACGGTGAAGCCGTCGCAGCCGGAATGGTCATGGCAGCCCGCACCTCTGAACGTCTGGGTCAGTTTAAACCGGAAGAGACGGCACGTATCATTGCGCTGCTTGAACGTGCAGGTTTGCCGGTAACCGGGCCGCAGGAGATGTCGGCGCAAGCGTATTTACCCCACATGATGCGCGATAAAAAAGTATTGGCAGGTGAGATGCGTCTTGTACTCCCGCTTGCAATAGGGAAGAGTGAAGTGCGCGGCGGAGTGTCGCACGATGTCGTTCTTGGCGCTATCGCTGATTGTCAGCAGGCGTAACAACTAGAAAGGTCAGGCCACTTTTACCGGTGGTCGTTTAGCTTCAGGCGAAATGCAAAGACGTAGGCATAAGCCTTTGAGTGGGGTGTTAAATGGATGAATTCAAACCAGAAGACGAGCTGAAACCCGATCCCAGCGATCGTCGTACTGGTCGTTCTCGTCAATCTTCAGAACGTGATAACGAGCCGCAGATCAACTTTGACGATGTTGAACTGGATGCAGACGATCGTCGCCCTTCGCGTAGCCGCAACGCGCGTGATGAGCGAGAAGAAGAGGATTATGAGTCCGAAGAAGATTCAATGGACGAACAGCCTGTAGAGCGTCGCCCGCGTAAACGTAAAAAAGCCGCTGCGCAGAAACCGGCTTCCCGCCAGTATATTATGATGGGCCTTGGCGTTTTGGTGCTTGTGCTGCTGATTGTTGGCATTGGCTCCGCGCTGAAAGCACCGTCAACGAACTCAACCGAGCAGACGGCTTCTACTGAGAAGAGCATTAATCTTTCCGGTAACGATGCGACGGATCAGGCGAACGGTGCGCAGCCAGCGCCGGGCACCACTTCCGCTGAGCAGACTGCCAGCAACACCACGACGCCGCAGGATGTTTCCCTGCCGCCTGTGTCATCAACCCCAGCTCAGGGCCAGGCTCCGGTTACGCCTGAAGGCCAGCAGCGTGTAGAAGTTCAGGGAGACCTGAACAATGCACTGACACAGCCACAGAACCAGCAGCAGGTTGATAACGTTGTGGTGAACTCTACGCTGCCAACTGAACCTGCAACCGTTGCGCCGATTCGCGGTGGTAACGCTCAGCCGCAAACTGCGGCGACGGAAACCAAGCCGCGTCAGACGCAAACGGCGACACGTCCTGAACGTAAGCAGGCGGTGATTGAGCCTAAGCGTGAAACCAAACCTCAGGCCGTAGTCAAAGCGCCTGAAGTGAAAGCCGCACCGACACAGCCGAAACACACGGCTACAGCTGCCGTGAACGAGCCGGCCAAAGCGCCAGTCACGCAGACTGCACCGAAAGCGACGGCGACCACAACGGCACCGGCGGCCACCACTGCGCCTGCCGCGACGGCTTCCAGCACGACAGCAGGCAAAACCGCAGGCAACGTCAGCTCGCTGAAATCTGCGCCATCCAGCAACTACACGCTGCAGTTGAGCAGTTCGTCTAACTATGACAACCTCAACGGTTGGGCGAAGAAATCAAATCTGAAAAACTACGTGGTTTATCAGACGACCCGAAACGGTCAACCGTGGTATGTGTTGGTTAGCGGGGTTTATGCATCCAAAGATGAAGCGAAACGTGCCGTGGCGTCGCTGCCTGCAGATGTTCAGGCTAAAAACCCATGGGCGAAGCCGATTCATCAGGTTCAGGCCGATCTGAAGTAATGTTTAAAGCGCAGGATGCTGTCGGAGCTTTCTCCACAGCCGGAGAAGGTGTAATCAGTTAGTCAGCATGAAAAAAAATCGCGCTTTTCTGAAATGGGCAGGGGGGAAATACCCCCTGCTCGATGATATTAAAAAGCACCTGCCAAAAGGCGAGTGTCTTATCGAGCCCTTCGTGGGTGCAGGATCGGTGTTCCTGAACACTGATTTTTCTCGTTATATCCTCGCGGATATCAACAGCGACCTTATCAGCCTCTATAACATCGTCAAACTGCGTACCGATGAGTATGTGGAAGAGGCGCGTAAGCTGTTTACGCCTGAGAACAACAACCCTGACGTCTACTATCGGTTCCGCACGGAGTTTAATCAGAGCCAGGATCCGTTCCGCCGCGCGCTGTTGTTCCTCTATCTCAACCGTCATGGTTACAACGGCCTGTGCCGGTATAATCTGCGTGGTGAATTCAACGTGCCGTTTGGTCGTTATAAGCGCCCGTACTTCCCGCAGGACGAGTTATATCACTTTGCTGCAAAAGCGCAGAATGCAGAGTTCCACTGTCTCTCCTATGAGGAGTGTATGGAACTGGCGGGAGTAAATTCGGTGGTTTACTGTGACCCTCCGTACGCCCCGCTGTCGGCGACGGCGAATTTCACCGCCTACCATACCAACAGCTTCAGCCCGGCCGAACAGGCGCGTCTGGCGGAGATGGCGGAAAAGCTGGTCAGCAAAAGAATTCCGGTGTTAATTTCGAATCACGATACGCCTGATACGCGCGAATGGTATAAAGCCGCGAAGCATTTTCAGGTTAAAGTGCGGCGTAGCATTAGCAGCAACGGCGGCACACGTAAAAAGGTGGACGAACTCCTGGCTCTTTATCGCCCCTGAGCCGTTTTGCCCGCCGGTAAACACATTTCAAGGAGATGCGGATGAAACAGTTTTTGATTGCTCCCTCAATTCTGTCGGCCGATTTTGCCCGCCTGGGTGAAGACACGGCTAAAGCTCTCGCGGCTGGCGCAGATGTCGTCCATTTCGACGTTATGGATAACCACTATGTCCCCAACCTGACGATTGGCCCAATGGTGCTCAAGGCGCTGCGTAACTACGGCATCACCGCGCCGATCGACGTTCACCTGATGGTCAAGCCGGTCGACCGAATCGTGCCAGACTTCGCCGCGGCGGGGGCCAGCATCATCACTTTCCATCCGGAAGCCTCAGAACATGTGGACCGCACCCTGCAGCTGATCAAAGAGAATGGCTGTAAGGCGGGTCTGGTGTTTAACCCGGCCACGCCGTTGAGCTATCTCGATCATGTCATGGATAAACTGGACGTCATTTTGCTGATGTCTGTTAACCCGGGCTTTGGCGGTCAGTCGTTCATCCCTCATACGCTGGACAAGCTGCGCGAAGTGCGCCGTCGTATTGATGAGTCAGGATACGATATTCGCCTGGAAGTGGACGGCGGTGTGAAAGTGAATAACATTGGTGAAATTGCGGCAGCGGGCGCGGATATGTTCGTTGCCGGGTCGGCCATTTTCGACCAACCGGATTACAAAAAAGTCATTGATGAAATGCGCCGCGAGCTGGCGAAGGTAAGTCATGGATAAATTGCAGGCAATTCGGGGTGTAGCGTTCGACCTCGACGGCACGCTGGTTGACAGCGCGCCGGGCTTAACGAGCGCCGTGGATCAGGCGCTGTATGCCCTTGAACTGCCCGTTGCGGGCGAAGAACGTGTTGTGACGTGGATTGGCAACGGTGCCGATGTGCTGATGGAGCGCGCGTTAACGTGGGCTCGTCAGGAGCGCGCGTCGCAGCGTTCCGCGCAGGGCAAACCGAGCGTCGATCACGCAGATATCCCTCAGGATGAGCAGCTGCGTATTCTGCGCAAACTGTTCAATCGTTTCTATGAAGAGACCGTTGAAGAGGGGAGTTTTCTCTTCCCGGACGTCCAGGAAACCCTGAGCGTGCTGCATGCCCAAGGCATCCCGCTTGGGCTAGTGACCAATAAACCCACGCCGTTTGTTGCCCCTCTTCTCGACGCGCTGGATATCGCGAAATATTTCTCCGTGATTGTGGGCGGCGATGATGTGCAAAACAAAAAGCCGCATCCGGAACCGCTGTTGCTGGTGGCAGGAAAATTATCCTTAACACCTGCGGAGCTGCTCTTTGTCGGGGATTCCCGCAATGATATTCTGGCTGCCCGCGCGGCAGGATGTCCTTCCGTCGGATTGACCTATGGCTACAACTACGGTGAGGCCATAACGCTGAGTGAGCCGGATGTTGTGTTCGACCACTTCAAAGATTTGTTGCCCGCACTCGGGCTTTCGCACAGTGAACATCAGGAATTGAATAATGACTAAGCCCATCGTATTTAGTGGCGCACAGCCGTCAGGTGAATTGACCATTGGTAACTACATGGGTGCGTTGCGTCAGTGGGTCAGCATGCAGGATGACTACCATTGCATTTACTGCATCGTGGATCTTCATGCTATCACTGCGCGTCAGGATCCTGAGAAGCTGCGCAAAGCCACCCTGGACACCCTGGCCCTCTATCTGGCCTGCGGCATCGATCCTGAGAAGAGCACCATTTTTGTTCAGTCACATGTACCAGAGCACGCACAGCTGGGCTGGGCGCTGAACTGCTACACCTACTTCGGTGAACTGAGCCGCATGACCCAGTTCAAGGATAAATCCGCACGCTATTCTGAAAACATCAACGCCGGTCTGTTTGACTATCCGGTGCTGATGGCGGCTGACATTCTGCTGTACCAGACCAACCAGGTTCCTGTCGGTGAAGACCAGAAACAGCACCTGGAGCTGAGCCGCGATATCGCCCAGCGCTTCAACGCGCTTTATGGCGAGGTGTTTAAAGTACCAGAGCCGTTTATTCCGAAATCGGGCGCACGCGTCATGTCGCTGCTGGAACCGACCAAGAAGATGTCCAAGTCAGACGATAACCGCAACAACGTTATTGGCCTGCTGGAAGATCCGAAATCCGTGGTTAAAAAGCTTAAGCGTGCGGTGACCGACTCCGACGAGCCGCCAGTGGTGCGCTACGACGTGCAGAATAAAGCGGGCGTTTCCAACCTGCTGGATATTCTCTCCGGTGTGACCGGCCAGAGCATTCCAGAGCTGGAACAGCACTTCGAAGGCAAGATGTATGGTCACCTGAAAGGTGAAGTGGCAGACGCCGTTTCCGGCATGTTGACCGAGTTGCAGGAGCGTTATCACCGCTACCGTAACGACGAAGCTTTCCTGCAGAAGGTGATGAAAGACGGCGCGGAAAAAGCCAGCGCGCGCGCGTCAGAAACCCTCAAAGCGGTGTATGAAGCGATTGGGTTTGTGGGTAAACCATAGGTAAAAGCAAAACGGTAACCACGTTACCGTTTTTAGGGTTTGTTCCCTCTCCCTGTGGGAGAGGGTCAGCGTGAGGGCATCAGGCCGCACTTCACAAAACTAAAAAACCGGGAAATCCCGGTTTTTTTACGCCTGAAAACGGCTTACTGCTGTGCCGCCTGTCCGCAACCACCGATGATCTTCGAAATTGAGATCGCCGGGTGCAGCAGATAATCGTAGCTGCAGTTATTTTTGGTGTTTTGAACGTGACCGGTACAGGCCGTCAGGGTCGATAACAGGCCAACCAGAACGGCGGCTTTTGCCAGCTTGAACATACGCATTCCTTGTCTAAAAAATTGGATGTAATACGAGGGAATAAATGGAAAAGTTCCACTATGCGGGCGGTATGTTAGCGGTAGCCGTTAGAGGGGAGTAGTCCGCTTAAGGACTACTCGAAGAGGGAAAAATATGTGTCAGTGATTCGAGAACCAGTTCAGCTTATCGCGTAATTCAACCACGCGACCCACCACAATCAATGCCGGACTTTCAACCTGCTGCGCCAGCTCGCCGAGTTGAGTCAGCACACCATCGACCACACGCTGCGTAATGGCGGTACCGTTTTCCACCAGCGCAACGGGCATATCTGCCTCCATGCCGTGCTCCAGCAGTTTCGCCTGAATAGTGGCGGCCTGATTTAGCCCCATGTAGAAGACCAGCGTCTGCTTTTCAGCGGCCAGATTATGCCAGTCCAGTTCGCTGCCGGTTTTGAGGTGGCCCGTCACAAGACGCACGCTCTGCGCGTAATCGCGGTGGGTCAGCGGGATGCCGGAGTAGGCTGAGCAGCCGGACGCCGCCGTAATCCCTGGCACCACGGAGAACGGAATACCTGCGTTGCACAGGGTTTCCAGCTCTTCGCCGCCGCGACCAAAGATAAACGGATCGCCGCCTTTCAGACGCACCACGCGCTTACCTTTCTGCGCCTCGCGTAGCAGGATCTGGTTAATCTCTTCCTGCGGTACGCAGTGGTAGCCCGCGCGCTTGCCGACGAAGACGCGATCGGCGTCGCGACGCACCAGGTTCATGATGTCATCGGAGACCAGGCGGTCGTAGACCACGATATCCGCCTGCTGGATCTGTTGCAGGCCTTTCAGCGTCAGTAAGCCTGCATCGCCAGGACCCGCGCCGACCAGCACCACTTCTCCACGGTGATCCAGCGGTTCGTTCAGTAACTGTTCGGTCGTCTCTTCCACCGCTTTTGTGTCCTGGTTCGCCAGCGACTGCGCCAGCCTGTCGTTCACAAAGAACTTTTCCCAGAAGCGACGGCGCTCCCCTACGGTCGCGAAGGTTTGCTTCACGCGGGAACGAAGTTGTCCGGCATAGTGGGCAATCTGACCAAGATGCTGCGGCAGCACGGCTTCCAGTTTTTCCCGCAGCAGGCGGGCGAGAACAGGTGAGCGTCCACCGGATGACACCGCAATCATCAGCGGTGAGCGGTCGATAATCGACGGCATGATAAAGCTGGCTTCTTTCGGCGCATCGACCACGTTGCAGAAGATACGCCGCGCTTCGCAGGCATCGCTGACGCGCTGATTCACGGCATCGTCATCCGTTGCGGCAATGGTCAGCCAGCAGGTATCCAGCAGGGATTCATCAAACTCTCCTTGTACCCGCGTGAGCATCCCTTCCTGGGCCCAGACGTCAAACTGCGGGGTAAAGGTGAGAGCATTCACGGTCAGTCGGGCCCCCGCTTCCAGCAGCAGGCGCGCCTTGCGCTCAGCCACATCGCCGCCGCCTACAAGCAGGCAGTCGCGATGGCGTAATTGACAAAAAATCGGCAGGTGGTCCACGACGATACCTCACAGCATTCAAGGAGGGGGTAAGCATTGACGTCAGGATAACAGCAGGAATCGCCGAAAATATACGGTTTTTCCTGCCGTTACCCATAAGGGGTCATAAGCCTTTCCTATTGAAAAGGCGGGGGGTTACGCTTTGAGCTGCACCTTGCCGTCCTTCACGCGGACGTCATAGTGCTTCACGGAGACGCTTTCATCTTCCATGCAGCGTCCGTCGGTTAAACGGAAACGCTGCTTTTTCAGCGGGCTGGCGACCCACAGTTCACCCTGGTGCTCGGCAATCAGGCCACGGGAGAGCACGCTGGCCTCGAAGAACGGGTCGATATTGCTGATGGCAAAAACCTGTTCATCGTGACGGGGACGGAAAATCGCGACCTGCTCGTTACCCAGCAGCGCACACACGCCGGTGGCGGGCAGAATGTCGTTAATCTCGCAAATGTTTACCCACTGGCTCATGCGTTTTCCTCCACCAGCGTGACTGGAATGCGTTCATACGGTGTTGCCGGGCGATGCTGCTCGCGCTCTGGCACCACCTGCACGTTCGGGTCGCGCTGGGTGCTGTTGATAAAGTGTTTGAAGCGTGTCTGCGCCGCAGGGGTATTCACGGTTTCGGTCCACTCGCAGATCACTGCCTCGCGCAGGCGAGCCATCTCTGCTTCCAGATGCTCGTTCAGGCCCAGCTTGTCGTCGATGATCACCGCTTTCAGATAATCAATGCCGCCTTCCAGGTTATCCAGCCAGGACGCTGTACGGGTCAGCTTATCGGCGGTACGGATGTAGAACATCATGAAGCGGTCGAGGTACTTAATCAGCGTGTCGTGGTCAAGATCCGCTGCCAGCAGGTCTGCATGGCGTGGTTTCATCCCGCCGTTACCGCAGACGTACAGGTTCCAGCCTTTTTCGGTGGCGATAATACCCACGTCTTTACCCTGCGCTTCGGCACATTCACGGGTACAGCCGGAGACGCCGAACTTCATTTTGTGCGGGGTACGGATGCCCTTGTAGCGGTTTTCCAGCTCCACGCCGAAGCCGACGCTGTCGCCCACGCCGTAGCGGCACCAGGTGCTGCCCACGCAGGTTTTCGCCATACGCAGCGCTTTGGCATACGCGTGGCCGGTTTCGAAGCCTGCTTCAATCAGTTGGCGCCAGATTTCTGGCAGGTCGTCTTTCTGCGCCCCAAACAGCCCGATACGTTGTGAACCGGTAATTTTGGTGTACAGGTTAAATTCGCGGGCGATCCGGCCCACCGCGACCAGCCCTTCCGGCGTGATTTCGCCACCGGCGGAACGTGGAATGACGGAGTAGGTGCCGTCTTTCTGAATGTTCGCCAGGAAGTTGTCATTGGTATCCTGCAGCGGCGTGTGCTCGGGTTTGAGCACGTATTCATTCCAGCAGGAGGCCAGCAGGGAGCCGACGGTCGGTTTACACACTTCACAGCCATAACCCTGGCCGTGTTTCGCCAGCAGTTCGTCGAAGGACTTAATGCCTTCCACACGGATCAGGTGATACAGCTCCTGGCGAGAGTAAGCAAAATGCTCGCACAGGTTGTTGTTCACTTCGATGCCCTGTTTCGCCAGCTCGGCGTTCAGCACCTGAGTTACCAGTGGAATACATCCGCCACAGCCGGTACCGGCTTTGGTTTCGGCTTTCAGCGCGGCAACGGTATGGCAGCCCTTGTTGATGGCAGAGATCAGCATGCCTTTGGTGACGTCGAAGCAGGAGCAAATCTGCGCGCTGTCCGGCAGTTTATCCACGCCGATGGACGGTTTACCGCTGGAGGCGTGCGCCGGGAGGATCAGCGCGTCCGGGTTTTCCGGCAGCTCGATGGCGTTGAGCACCAGCTGGAGCAGATTACCAAAGTCGCTGGTATCGCCTACCAGTACTGCGCCGAGCAGGGTTTTATTGTCCTTACTGACGATAAGACGTTTGTAGACTTCTTTGCTTTCGTCGAGATAGACGTAGCTGCGAGCGCCAGGCGTGCGACCGTGCGCATCGCCGATACCGCCCACGTCCACGCCCAGCAGCTTCAGCTTGGCGCTCATATCCGCGCCGGTGAAGGCGTTTTCGCTGCCGAGAATATGGTCCACGGCGACCTGCGCCATTTTGTAGCCTGGCGCCACGAGACCGTATACGCGGTTATTCCAGCTGGCGCATTCGCCAATCGCGTAGATATCCGGGTCGGAGGTCTGGCAGGTATCGTTAATCATGATCCCGCCGCGCTGCGCGACGGCCAGACCGCACTGGGTTGCCAGTTTGTCGCGTGGACGAATACCGGTGGAGAAGACGATAAAGTCTACTTCCAGCTCGCTGCCGTCAGCAAAGCGCATGGTTTTACGTGCTTCGGTGCCTTCCTGCAAGATCTCTTTGGTGTTCTTGCTGGTGTGAACTTTCACGCCCATGCTTTCGATTTTACGGCGAAGCTGGTCGCCACCCATGTGGTCAAGCTGTTCGGCCATCAGCATCGGGGCAAATTCGATGACGTGGGTTTCTACGCCGAGGTTTTTCAGCGCGCCCGCGGCTTCTAAGCCCAGCAGACCGCCGCCGACAACGGCGCCGCGCTTGCTGCGGCGTGCGCAGGATTCAATGGCGTTGAGGTCTTCAATCGTACGGTAAACGAAGCAATCCTGAGTTTCAGAACCTTTAATAGGCGGGATCCACGGATACGAGCCTGTCGCCATGATCAGCTTGTCGTAAAAAACCGTACGTCCGGCGCTGGAGTGGATCACTTTTTCCTGACGGTTGATGGTGATGGCGCGTTCGCCCACCAGCACTTTTACGCCATGCTTCTCATAGAAACCTTCACGCACTAAAGAGAGCTCTTCGGCGGTATGATGGGAGAAGTAGGAAGACAAGTGCACACGGTCGTACGCCTTGCGGGGTTCTTCACAGAACACGGTAATATCGAACTGGTCGGCACCGGCTTTATCGAGAAGATCCTCAATAAAGCGATGGCCGACCATGCCGTTACCGATGATAGCGAGTCTGACTTTGCTCATTTTTGCCTCGATTTCTTTTCTATTACTGCCTACCTTAACGATTCAGCAGGGGCGCTTATTGATGTAAATCAAATACGTCTTCGCCTACTCCTTAGGTGGTATGCGGCTGATTTGTCAGGATTTTTATAAGTTATGGAAATCGCAGGCTTTTCGGGGGCGTCGATTTTGTGTACAAAGCAATGGCGTATTTTTGAACAAAAATATGCTTAAACAACGTTGCGTTGATCAGGGGATAAGAAATGTCTACAACACCGCTTTGGCTTGTTCAGAATGTTCGCTTACCGGGCCGGGAAGGACTATGGCAACTCGCCATTGAGAACGGGCGATTTGGTGACATCACCCCAATGGACGACACCCGCGCTGAAAGTTATGAAGTGTTGAACGCGCGCGGCGGGCTGGCGATCCCACCGTTTATCGAGCCGCATATCCATCTTGATACCACCCAGACGGCAGGCGAGCCGAACTGGAACCAGTCGGGCACGCTCTTTGAGGGCATTGAACGCTGGGCGGAGCGCAAAGCGTTACTCAGCCATGACGACGTCAAAGCGCGCGCCTGGAAAACGCTGAAGTGGCAAATCGCCAACGGCATTCAGTTTGTCCGTACCCATGTGGATGTCTCCGACCCGACGCTCACCGCCCTGAAGGCCATGCTGGAAGTGAAGCAGGAGGTGGCCCCATGGGTGACGCTGCAAATCGTCGCGTTCCCCCAGGAGGGTATTCTCTCTTACCCGAACGGCGCGGCGCTGCTGGAAGAGGCGTTAAAACGGGGTGCCGACGTGGTGGGGGCAATCCCGCACTTCGAATTCACCCGCGAGTATGGCGTCCAGTCGCTGCATATTGCTTTTGCACTGGCGAAGAAATATGACCGTCCGCTGGATATCCATTGCGATGAAATTGACGACGAACAGTCGCGGTTTGTCGAGACGGTGGCTACCCTGGCCTACGAGGCTGGCATCGGTCCGCGCGTGACCGCCAGCCATACTACCGCCATGCACTCCTACAACGGTGCGTACACCTCGCGCCTGTTCCGCCTGTTGAAGATGTCGGGGATTAACTTCGTCGCTAACCCGCTGGTCAATATCCACCTGCAGGGGCGTTTTGACGACTATCCTAAGCGCCGCGGCATCACGCGCGTGAAGGAACTCCAGGAAGCAGGCATTAACGTCTGCTTTGGTCATGACGATGTTTTTGACCCCTGGTACCCGCTGGGAACCGGCAATATGCTCCAGGTGCTGCACATGGGGTTACACGTCTGCCAGATGATGGGCTTTCCGCAAATCGACAGCGGCCTGGATCTGATCACCCATAACAGCGCCCGTACCTTTGGCCTGAGCGATTACGGTATTGCCTCGGGCAATCCGGCGAATCTGGTGATTTTGCCTGCGGAGAGCGGGTTTGAAGCGGTGCGCTGTCAGGTGCCGGTGCGCTGGTCGATTCGTCAGGGGCGGGTGATTGCCACGACGCAGCTGGCGCAGACGTGGATCCAGATGGATATCGGGGGGGAGGAGGTCAGCTTTGCCAGAAACAGCCCCTCTGCGTAGCGCAAAGGGGCAGGAAGGTTAGTGAGACACTACCGCATTGTGCTGGCGGTGGCGAGTCACGAAGCCCAGCACGAAGCACATGATGAACACCACGGCATACAGACCGTTAGCGGTGTGTAGCGCCGCCAGCGGGCCGCTGTGGGCAACGATCGGCCCCGTCACCACAAAGGTGAGCATGGTGCCGATGGTACCGCAGGTCAGCACGAAGTTAACCAGCTTCGGCGAAGCTACTTTGGTCTGCAGGGAGCCCAGCGTGATGATCGAGGTGTAAATCGCGCTGGAGAAGAAGCCCAGGGTCATAATGAACCACGGCATATTGTCCGGGGAACCGTTGATGAACAGATACATCAGCACGGTTGCCAGGCCCGCCAGCACCGTCAGGATGCGCTGCAGATCGAAGAAGCGCAGGATGAAGCTAAACGCCCACATGCCGAACATGTAAGACATCCAGAAATCGCTTACCAGTTTACCCGCGTCGTTCAGGCTCATGCCCAGGCCTTTCGCGTATTCCGGTACCCAGGAGATAAAGCCCAGCTGGCCCAGGATATAGCACAGGGCGGCGATGGAGAGGAACAGTACGCCGATGCCCCATTTCTCTTTCGCGACGGGTTCTGCGGCGGTTTGCGCTTTTTTGCCCAGAACCGGGAATTCACAGCCGAAGGTCAGAATAAAGATTGCTACGTAAACCAGACCGATACAGGCATAGACCCAGTACCACTCAATGCTGCGTGCCAGCAGAACGGCGGCCACCATCGGGAAAATCATCCCGGCCATGCTGAAGAAGGAGTCGGTGAACAGCAGGCGCGCGCCGCGCTGACGGCCTTCATACATATGGGTAATCAGGAACGTACCGATCGACATGGTGATCCCGCTGACCAGGCCGAGCACGAACATGGCGGCGGAGAACAACGCGATGCTGTGACTCAGCATCAGACCCGCCACGGCGGCGACCATCAGCACAAAACCAAAACGCAGCTGGGTCTTCAGCGGCACGATTTCCATCAGCCAGGCATTCAGGAAGATAGAGATGAGGATACCGGCGTTGAGGAAGGTAAAGGTGTTACTCATACTGGAGACGGGCAGCTGGAAGTAGTCTGCGATATTCCCCATCACCATCCCGGTGACGATCACCAACGCGCCGGTCAGGGCGTAGGAGAAGAAGCTGATCCATGTGAGCTTGATGCGATTGCTGTTAGTCATGTCTGGCCTGTTCAAAAAAGAAAAGCGCCCGGAAGGCGCTGAGAGCGGGCAGATTTTAGACATTAAAGTGATCCATTCATACCTTTTCAAAGAAATTTAAACTTCATTGCAGTTTTTTATGTGATCTCTATCACATAAAAAGACGCCATAACCAATCGTTTGCGTGGTTACAACTGTTTCAATTTCGTAAAATTAGGTAAAAGGCTGGTCTCCGTTCATACTGCTCTTTAGAATCAAGCCATTCGCTTTTTATACTGCGCTTTGTTAAGGAATTCTCATGCTCAAATCAACACTGGCGGCTGTCGCAGCTGTGTTTGCTCTTTCTGCCGTTTCCCCTGCTGCGCTGGCAGCCAAAGGGGACCCTCACGTTCTGCTGACCACCTCTGCCGGGAATATTGAGCTGGAACTGAATAGCCAGAAAGCTCCGGTTTCCGTGAAAAACTTCCTCGACTATGTGAACAGTGGTTTTTATAACAACACCACTTTCCACCGCGTGATCCCTGGCTTCATGATTCAGGGCGGCGGTTTCAACGAGCAGATGCAGCAGAAGCAGCCGAACCCGCCGATCAAAAACGAAGCGGACAACGGCTTGCTGAACAAGCGCGGCACGATTTCCATGGCACGTACGGCGGATAAAGACAGCGCCACCAGCCAGTTCTTCCTCAATGTGGCGGATAACGCCTTTCTCGACCATGGCCAGCGTGACTTCGGTTACGCGGTCTTCGGTAAAATTGTGAAAGGGATGGACGTGGCGGATAAGATTTCTCAGGTTCCTACTCATGACGTCGGCCCGTACCAGAATGTGCCGTCCAAACCGGTCGTGATCCTCTCCGCAAAAGTACTGCCGTAACCCTCTTTGACACGGGCGGCGCTCGCCCGTGTAATGCCCCCTCCCTGCGAAAGCGCGTTTTGCTGCTTATACTTGTGGCAAACGGACTATTCAGGGAGGCGTTAAGTGAAAAAACTCACCGACAAGCAAAAATCCCGTATTTGGGAGCAGCAGCGTAACGTCAATCTTCAGGCCAGTTGTCTCCTTGAAAAAGGTCATGGTCCTTCAGAACCCCATATTGAGACGCTGGAGCTCGGGCCTTCCGCGCCCGGTTTACCCCATCTTTGCCTTATTCACCGCCATCTGTATCGCAAAGAGCTGAAGCGGGCGGGCGAATACCGAACCGACGATATTTTTAAAGGTGACATTCCTTTCTGCCACTTCGAGTACATCGAGAAGATGGGCAATGAATTGATGGCGGACCTGGAAAGCGAAAAGTATCTGGTGGGTCTTCAGAAAGAAACCTTTGTGAACAGAGTTAGTCACTACTACTGTGAAATCAATATGCTGCATCCTTTTATGAGCGGCAATGGTATTGCCCAACGGGTCTTCTTTGAGCAGCTGGCCATTCATGCCGGGTATATGCTGGACTGGCGGGGTATCGATCCCGAGCAGTGGGTGGCGGCGAACCGAAGCGGCGCCACGGGCGATTTGACTGCGCTGAACGCTGTCTTTGCCAAAGTAGTGAGCGAAGCGCGGGAATCTGAGTAGAATAGGGCGGCATTTTTTTCGGGAGCCGCCATGATTCTGCTGATTGATAACTACGATTCCTTCACCTGGAACCTTTACCAGTATTTTTGTGAGCTGGGAGCAGAGGTGGTTGTCCGCCGTAACGATGACGTGACTCTGGCCGATATTGCGACGCTGGCTCCGCAGAAAATTGTGATTTCACCCGGCCCCTGCACGCCGTCGGAATCGGGCGTGTCTCTGGATGTTATCCGGCACTATGCTGGCAAGCTGCCCATTCTGGGCGTCTGCCTGGGCCATCAGGCCATTGCCCAGGTATTCGGCGCCACCATCGTGCGTGCCGCGAAAGTGATGCACGGAAAAACGTCGCCGGTCACGCATACTGGTACCGGGGTATTCACGGGGCTCAATAATCCCTTAACCGTGACGCGCTACCATTCGCTGGTGATTGACCCGCCGACGCTGGCAGACTGCTTTGAGGTGACCGCCTGGAGCGATACGCAGGAGATCATGGGGATTCGCCACCGCGAGTGGGATCTTGAGGGCGTGCAATTCCATCCGGAAAGTATCCTTAGCGAGCAAGGGCATGACCTGCTGGCTAATTTCTTCCATCGCTGAATATCTGTTGCCTTGCTGTGATTTTTTATGCATATTTTGTGATTATATTTTCACAATCAATGTGACATAAAATGGATGGGCATGACATGGCAACTGAACAACCAGCAATTACCCGCGCAACATTCGATGAAGTGATTCTGCCGATTTATGCACCGGCTGAGTTTATCCCGGTTAAGGGGAAAGGCAGCCGCGTCTGGGATCAGCAGGGAAAAGAGTATGTAGATTTCGCGGGCGGTATTGCGGTCACGGCGCTGGGTCATTGCCATCCTGCGCTGGTGGAGGCGCTGAAAACCCAGGGCGAAACCCTGTGGCACACCAGTAACGTATTCACCAACGAGCCGGCGCTGCGTCTGGGCCGCAAAATCATTGATGCCACGTTTGCCGAGCGTGTGCTGTTTATGAACTCCGGCACCGAAGCCAACGAAACCGCCTTTAAGTTGGCGCGCTATTACGCGACGACACGTCACAGCCCGTACAAAACCAAAATCATCGCCTTCCACAACGCCTTCCACGGGCGCTCGTTCTTTACCGTCTCCGTCGGCGGCCAGCCGAAGTATTCCGACGGCTTTGGCCCAAAACCGGCCGACATCGTCCATGTGCCGTTTAACGATCTGCATGCGGTGAAAGCGGTGATGGACGACCACACCTGCGCGGTAGTCGTGGAGCCAATTCAGGGCGAAGGCGGCGTAACGGCGGCCACCCCGGAATTCCTGCAAGGGCTGCGCGCGCTGTGTGATGAGCATCAGGCGCTGCTGGTGTTTGATGAAGTGCAGTGCGGAATGGGACGTACCGGCGATCTGTTCGCTTATATGCACTACGGCGTGACGCCGGATATTTTGACCAGTGCCAAAGCGCTCGGCGGTGGTTTCCCGGTGAGTGCGGTGCTGACGACTCAGGAGATCGCCTCTGCGTTTCATGTCGGTTCGCACGGCTCAACCTATGGCGGTAACCCGCTGGCGAGCGCCGTGGCGGGTGCGGCATTTGATATCATCAATACGCCGGAAGTGCTGAACGGCGTGAACGCGAAGCGTGAGCTGTTCGTAAAACATCTGCAAAAGATCAATGACCAGTATGATGTGTTCAGCGAAATCCGTGGCATGGGTCTGCTGATGGGTGCCGAGCTCACGCCACAGTACAAAGGCCGCGCCCGCGATTTTCTGCATGCTGCCGCCCACGAAGGGGTAATGGTGCTGAATGCGGGGCCAGACGTGATGCGTTTCGCACCGTCGCTGGTGGTGGAAGAGAAAGACATTGAAGACGGGTTAACCCGCTTTGCCGCAGCGGTCGCGAAGATCGTTAAAGGCTAATACTTGGTTCGTTTTAACCGGCGCGTTAACCAAATGCCATGATGCGGACGCTGACGCCATGCCACCGACGAAATGGTGTGCATGGTGTTCAGGTGGCCCAGCACGCGCTGCAAATGCTGCTCCAGGGTGCTCATCGGCCCGCGGGTCAGCGTTTCCGGCGCTTCCAGAATGTTCGAATCCCCCGACTCACCCGGCGCGTCATACTCCAGACGCTGCTGACACCTCTGCAGGGCGATTTCACACGACTGCAAATAACGCTGCGCCAGATCCGGCGTCAGCATCGTGTGCTCGCGCGCCAGGGTGGTCATGGCGTTAATATGCTCGACGATAAACTGGCTATGCGTGACCCAGAGCTTCATGTCCGCCAGATAGTGCGCGTTAAAGCCTGGCTCCTGCATCGCCTGGTTGAGCGAGTTAAACAGGGCGTTGTGCGCCTGGTTGACCTTCATCCGCTGATAGGCCAGCGGGGAGGGCTGCGGGTCGTCGCTCAGGATCAGGCGAATAGCCTGCTGGTCGGCTTCCAGCGCGTCGTGGGCGTTCTGGCGCAGCAATCCGCTTTGCCACTGCGGCCACAGCCAGACCATGCCACCAAAGGCGATCAGACAGCCAATCAGCGTATCGATCAGGCGGGCAACGATAAACTGTTCGCCGTTTAGCGTAAGCAGCTGAAGGGTATATACCGCCGTCACCGTAAAGCCCACCATCGCCCAGCCGTAGTTTTTGCGGATAATCAGGTAACTCACCAGCGTAATCACCAGCATCCCAGCCAGGGTATACCCCTCGGGAACGTGGAAGTGTAGCGTTACGCCCGCAATAATCAGCCCCGCCATTGTGCCGCCTGCCCGGTGCAGAATACGTACCCGCGTGGCGCCGTAGCCGTTCTGGGTGACAAACAGCACGGTCATTAAGATCCAGTACGGTTTCGGCAGATGCAGCGCCATGCCCATCAGACTGGCGATACTGAGCATAACGCTAATCCGCGCGGCATTGCGCAGGGCAGAAGACTTAAGAGAGAGATAGCTTCTGAGTGCTGGCAGGAGCGGCAGACGTTTTTGCTTATCCGCCATCAGGTCGCGGGGATACAGCGGGCGCTGGGTGCGCAGCACGCGGGCAATGCGGCTGAAGTGCCAGGCGGCAAACTGGCCGACCGGGTTATCCGGATGCTGACGAGCAATTTTCTCCAGCGCGCCGAGCTGTTTATCCATGTTAAAGCGCGTGGGGTAGCGGTGATAGAGAATGTCGTCCGCCAGCACCCGCAGGCGCGCGGAGACGGTCTGCGCATTCCAGCGGATCACCGCCTCGGCGTGGCTGCGCTCGACCAGCTTTTGCACCTCTTGTGGGTGATGAAGGCTCACGGAGATATGCTCCTGCAGATCCAACCCCACCTGGAAGGTGCGCAGCAGGCGTTTATATTCGTGATTCTTGTTGGCGGCGAGCATATGCAGCTGCTGATAGCACTGGCTTATCAGATCCACCACCTTTTGCTGGCGCGTCAGCAGCGGCGGTAAGGATTTTTCCGGGTCGGTATGCTGGGTCAGCAAGGTGTATTTGGCTTCGCAGTAATCCGCAAGCTGGACATACAACAGGCTCAGAGATTCACGCAGCGGCTGTTCCCGCCACAGCCAGAACCAGAACCAGTTAAACAGCCCGTACCACAGCGTGCCGAGGGCGTAGATCAGCAGCGGCTCCCACACCGGCATATTCCCGGCGAGGCTCAGGGTGAAGATGGCGGCAATCAGTGAAGCGGGAAGCAGGCGGGCGTGCAGGGAACTGATTTCTGCGGTAACACCGAGGCTCATCGCCAGTACGGTCAGGATCAGCGGCAGCGGAATATCGCGCGCCAGTAAAAGCTGCACGGCGAGGCTACAGCCAGCAAACAGCGAACCGCCAACGATCAGGCGTTTGAAAAAGCGTTTATGCGGCGTGTCCAGACCTGCGATGTTGCAGCAGGCGGGAACGAGAGAAAACAGCAGACCCTGCTGGAGATGTCCCAGAATCAGGCCCACGGCCACAGGAAGGCACAACACCAGCGTTTGTCGCAGTGCGTAATTAACTTCCGGGTGATAGATCAGCCTGCGCCACATGGGGAATAGAGACAAAAACGGCGTGACACCTTGCGATGGCACGCCGTTTGAGCGGAATTAACGCGTTCCGTAGACCACGATGGTTTTACCGTGGGCAGAGATCAGGTTCTGATCTTCCAGCATTTTCAGGATACGACCCACCGTTTCGCGGGAGCAACCGACGATTTGACCAATTTCCTGACGGGTAATTTTAATTTGCATGCCGTCCGGGTGGGTCATGGCGTCTGGCTGTTTCGCCAGGTTCAGCAGGGTCTGCGCGATACGACCGGTGACGTCCAGGAAGGCGAGGTTACCCACTTTCTCGGATGTGACCTGCAGACGACGCGCCATCTGGGAAGAAAGACGCATCAGGATGTCAGGGTTTACCTGAATCAACTGACGGAATTTCTTGTAAGAAATTTCAGCCACTTCACATGCTGTCTTTGCACGAACCCAGGCGCTACGTTCCTGGCCTTCTTCAAACAGGCCCAGTTCACCGATAAAATCGCCCTGGTTCAGATAAGAAAGGATCATCTCTTTCCCTTCCTCATCTTTGATCAGCACTGCCACCGAGCCTTTGACGATGTAATACAACGTTTCCGCTTTTTCACCCTGGTGAATCAGCGTGCTCTTCGATGGGTACTTATGAATGTGGCAATGAGACAAGAACCATTCGAGAGTCGGGTCTGTTTGCGGTTTGCCAAGCACCATGCGCTGTTATCCTCTGTTATAAGCTGTCACCAGAGTCATCAGATGCATCCGGACTCTGGGGTTGCAATCGAATTCTTACCCATACCCTGGGAAGTCGGCTGTCGTAACGTTTCGCAGCCAGTAAAGTTTGATGTCCTCTGCATACATGTGTAACGTCAATGTATTACTGTAGCATCCTGAGTGTTTTAGCATAGCTTTCGCCGCGTGTCTCCTGGTGTCTCGCTTCAGCATGATGCAGGTCGCCTTCCGTTGCGAGAAATGTAACGCACGCGTAATCTGTCACCGAAAATGCAACGTTGGAGTTAAAGAATATGCAAGCGCGCGTGAAATGGGTTGAAGGTTTAACGTTCCTGGGCGAATCCGCGTCAGGGCACCAGATTTTGATGGACGGTAACTCCGGCGATAAAGCCCCCAGCCCAATGGAAATGGTGCTGATGGCGGCGGGTGGATGCAGCGCGATTGACGTTGTGTCGATTCTGCAAAAAGGTCGTCATGACGTAACGGATTGCGAGGTTAAACTCACCTCAGAACGTCGCGAAGAGGCGCCACGCCTGTTCACCCACATCAATCTGCACTTTGTGGTCACCGGTAAAGCGCTTAAAGACGCGGCGGTTTCGCGTGCGGTGGATCTGTCTGCGGAAAAATACTGCTCTGTGGCGTTAATGCTGGAGAAAGCGGTAAAAATCACGCATTCGTATGAAGTGATCGAGGCTTAATCTTTTGGCGGGTGGCGCTTCGCTGACCCGCCCTACAAAAGCATGAACGTAGGCCCGGTAAGCGCAGCGCCACCGGGCAGAACAACTCACGCAATCTGCTTCCCTTCCATCAACCGCTCCACCAGCGGCGTCATGATGAGCTCCATCGCCAGCCCCATTTTTCCGCCTGGTACCACTAACGTATTCATGTGCGAAATAAACGAGCCCTGCAGCATCGCCAGCAGCCAGGGGTAATCAATGCCTTCGAGATTGCGGAAGTGGATCACCACAAAGCTCTCGTCCAGCGACGGGATGGTTTTCGCCGCGAACGGGTTAGAGGTGTCCACCGTCGGCACGCGCTGGAAGTTAATGTGCGTGCGGGAGAACTGTGGCGTGAGGTAGTTGATGTAGTCTTCCATGGAGCGCACCACCGAATCCATCACCGCTTCGCGCGAATGGCCGCGCTCGCTCATGTCGCGCGTCAGCTTCTGGATCCACTCCAGGTTCACGATAGGCACCACGCCAACCAGCAGATCCACATGACGCGCCACGTCATGCTGTGGGGTGACTACGCCGCCGTGTAATCCCTCATAAAACAGCACATCGGTGGGTTCCGGCAGCGGCTGCCAGGGGGTAAAGGTGCCCGGCACCTGATTCCACGGCACAGCTTCATCATAGGTATGCAGATACTTACGCGATTGCCCTTTGCCGCTCTGACCGTACTCCAGGAAGGTTTGCTCAAGAAGGCCAAAGTCATTGGCTTCAGGACCGAAATAGCTGATGTGTTTACCCAGATCGCGCGCCTTACGGATCGCCATGTCCATTTCAGGTCGCGTATAGCGGTGAAAACTGTCGCCTTCGACCTCCGCCGCCCGGAGATTCAGTTGGGCGAAAATCTTACGAAACGCGAGGCTGGTGGTGGTCGTTCCCGCACCACTCGACCCCGTAACGGCAATAATGGGATGTCTGGCAGACATAGCAACTCCCTGACTGAAAAGGTTGGAAGGTCAGCCGTGAAACGCGTTGCGGGGCATGATATTGACCGTCTCATGCAGTTCTGACCACACCAGCACCACGTCGCCGCTTTTCAGCTGGCGTTTTACATCGTTGACCTTCTGCTCGAGTGAGCGTTCATGTTCACCATAATCGGTGCCTTCACGTAATACAAAGCTTTCAATCAGATTATCGAGCGTTTCGGGAGACAGATCCTGCCAGGGGATGATCATTTTGCACCGTCCAGATAAAGAGTAAGCCAGTCAGGAATACGCGCCTCCAGCCACATTTTCGGGCGGCGCAGCGTCCCGCCAATAAACCCAACGTGGCCGCCATGTTCAGTCAACTGATAGTGAACATTGTCGGGAAGGAATTCCTGCGCGGGAATAGAGTGATGATCCATAAACGGGTCATCTTTGGCGTGAATAATCAGCGTCGGCTGGGTAATTTTGCTGAGCAACGGCATGGCGCTGCACTGACGGTAATAGTCGATCGCATCGGCGAAGCCGTGAATTTTTGCGGTGATCAGATCGTCGAATTCACGAATGCGGCGCACCTTTTTCAGCTGGCGCAGGCTGACCGGCAGGGTATCCGGGTAAGCCTTCAGCTTACGTGCGGCGTTGGCTTTCAGCAGGTTGAGCAGATAGCGCTGATAGACGCGGGAAAACCCTTTATCCATATGGTAGCTGCACTGCTCCAGCATAAACGGCGCGGAGACAATCACTGCGGCATTGAGCGGTACGCTGTCGCCCTCTTTGGCCAGCAGGCAGGCGAGCATATTTCCGCCCAGCGAATACCCCACGGCCGCCGTTGGCACGGTGCCATAGTTTTCCCGCAGCCAGTGTAAAAACCAGGTTCCGTCTTCGGTTTCACCCGAGTGATAGATGCGTTTCTGACGATTTGGCTCGCCGCTGCAGCCACGAAAATGCATCACCACCCCGAGCCAGCCGCGCGCTTTTGCTGCCTCAATCAATCCATGCGCATAAGGGCTGTGCAGACTCCCTTCCAGACCATGAAAAACCACCAGACGCGGCTTATGACGTGCCTGCTCGGGGTCTTCGCTCCAGGCGAGATCCAGAAAATCACCGTCTGGCAGGTCAAGCCGCTGCCAGTGCGGCGTGAACTGAACCTTACGGCGGATCAGCCGTGGCAGCATGGTCTGCAAATGGCAGTTGGACACACCGCGCATGGGCACGAACTCGGTGCTGTCTTCGGCTGCAATGTCGAAGTCTGTTGGAATGATTTGGGTCATAAGCGCGATGCTGATTCTTGTCGGAAATTAACGATACTTTCCGAATTGTACCCCGTTTAGCCTGGTTTTCCGAAACATGAACTGATCCCGATCACAAATCTTTACCGTGATTATTACTCTCAGGCTAATGATTCCGCTCTACGCTTAATTGATGCCTTTCCCACCAGAGCGCACACTTTACTCAACGTTAAGCAAATCAAAATGATTAGCTGAATCAGGAGGTTAATAATGTTATCTGGGCAAACACCCACCCGGCAATGGAACACGCGACGCAGCGAAAAAGCGCGTCGTCTGGCGTCCGTACCGGTGCAGGGCAAGGTACTGCCAACCGGCGACCTTGTCGCCATGCTGGAAAAACTGATCGCCCCTGGCGATAAGGTCGTTCTGGAAGGTAACAACCAGAAGCAGGCCGATTTCCTTTCACGCTCGCTGGCTGAAGTGAACCCGCAAATTGTCCACGATCTGCATATGATCATGCCGAGCGTCGGCCGTAGCGAGCATCTGGATATCTTTGAGAAAGGCATCGCCCGCAAGCTGGACTTCTCCTTCTCCGGGACGCAGAGCCTGCGAATCTCCCAGTTGCTGGAAGATGGTCAGCTCGAAATCGGCGCTATCCATACCTATATCGAGCTCTATTCACGCCTCTACGTCGACCTCTCGCCCAACGTGGCGCTGATTGCGGGGTTTAAAGCAGACAGCAAAGGCAACCTCTACACCGGGGCGAGCACCGAAGATACTCCGGCACTGGTGGAAGCCGCGGCCTTCCACGACGGGATTGTGATTGCGCAGGTGAATGAACTGGTGGACGACGAATGCGACCTGCCGCGCGTCGATATTCCGGGCTCCTGGATTGACTATGTTGTCGTTGCCGACAAACCATTCTTTATCGAACCGCTGTTTACCCGTGATCCGCGACTGATCAAACAGGAACACATCCTGATGGCGATGATGGCGATTAAGGGCATCTACGCGGAACATCAGGTGCAGTCCCTCAACCACGGGATCGGTTTTAACACCGCAGCGATTGAACTGCTGCTGCCGACCTACGGCGAACAGCTCGGCCTGAAGGGCAAAATCTGTAAGCACTGGACCCTGAACCCGCACCCAACGCTGATCCCGGCAATTGAAAGCGGCTGGGTGGAAAGCGTGCACTGCTTCGGCGGCGAGCTGGGGATGGAAGAGTACATCCGCGCCCGTCCGGACATCTTCTTTACCGGTGCCGACGGCTCCATGCGTTCCAACCGTGCGTTCTGTCAGCTGGCCGGTCAGTATGCGGTCGATATGTTTATCGGCTCAACCCTGCAGGTTGATGGTTACGCCAACTCCTCAACGGTGACACGCGGTCGTCTTTCCGGCTTCGGCGGTGCGCCAAACATGGGGCACGACCCACACGGTCGTCGCCACGCCACACCGGCCTGGCTGAACATGATCACCGAACCTGACCCGATGCAGCGCGGTAAAAAACTGGTCGTGCAGATGGTGGAAACCTTCCAGGCGGGCGTAAAGCCGACCTTTGTGGAAAAGCTTGATGCTGTTGACGTGGCAAAAGCGTCCGGGATGCCTCTGGCGCCGGTCATGATATACGGCGACGACGTGACGCACGTGCTGACGGAAGAGGGGATTGCTTACCTCTATCGCGCCAAAGATCTTGAGGAGCGTCGTGCCATGGTCGCCGCTGTGGCGGGGATTACCGATATCGGCCTGGGCGTGGATGCTAAACGCGTGGCGGAACTGCGCCAGAGCGGCAAGGTTGTTTATCCGGAAGATATGGGTATTCGCCGCACCGACGCCACCCGCTCTCTGCTGGCGGCGGGCAGCGTGTCAGACCTCGTTGAATGGTCCGGCGGTCTGTACAACCCACCTGCGAAATTCCGGAGCTGGTAATGAAACTTCTGCCCCAGATTCAGGTTGAAGGCGGTGCCGAATGGCTGGCGCGAACCGCCACGCAGTGTCTGATTGACGAAGCACGATTAAGCCCGAAACCCGGTCTGGTGGACAGTCGGGGGAACGGTGCGCACCACGATTTATCCCTTGCGCTGATGGAGCGCTCCGCGCGCAGCCTGACCCCGACGTTTCAGGCGCTGGCGCAGCAAAGCTGGCTGCGTCCGGCAGATATTGCGCTTCGGCAAACCGTTGGCCGTCTTGGTCGCGAAGGCGAGCAGCAGATGATGGCTGCAACGTGTGGCGTAAACACCCATCGCGGCGCGATTTGGGCGCTGGGGTTGCTGGTCAGCGCGGTGGCGATGCTGGGCGGGGAAGCCAGGGCGCACGACGTCGCCTGCACCGCCGCGCAGCTGGCGAAACTCCCTGATGAGGCGGCGCCGAAAGTGTTCAGCAAAGGCCTTCGCGCCACGCACCGCTACCGCGTACCGGGTGCACGCGAAGAGGCTCAGCAGGCGTTCCCGCACATTATGCAGCGCGCGTTGCCGCAGCTTCGCCTGAGCCGTCTCAACGGCAGCAGCGAAACGCACGCCAGGCTTGACGCGCTGATGGCGATCATGACGTCGCTTACCGACACCTGCGTGCTGTCGCGCGCCGGGCTGGAGGGGCTGGACGCCATGCAGGACGGTGCCCGTGCGGTACTGAACGCCGGAGGTTGTGCAACGGCTGCAGGCCAGCAGGCGCTGGCTAACTTAGACCGTCAGATGCTGGCGCTAAACGCCTCCCCAGGCGGCGCTGCTGACCTGCTTGCTGCCACGCTGTTTCTCGATCGCGTCGAAACGCCTTATTCAAAGCATTAAGAGGATGTTATGGAAAAAATCACATTGACCGTGCCAGCCAGCCGCGCGTTAAGCGGCAGGGCCCTGGCAGGGGTAGTCGGTTCCGGGGATATGGAGGTGCTCTTCACCGCCGAACCGGGCCAGACGTTAACCATTGATATCACCACCTCCGTCGACAACAGCCGGGGTCGCTGGGAGGCACTGTTCAACCGCCTGCAAACGGTCAGTAGCCTGCCAGCAGGAAAACTGACCATTCATGATTTCGGCGCGACGCCGGGCGTGGCTCGCATTCGTATCGAACAGGTTTTTGAGGGGGTGAGCCATGCGTGATGACAGCAGCTTTATCGAATTGAAAGCACGCCAGCGTGCGCAGGCCCTGCTCGATGAGGGTAGCTATCGCGAACTGCTGGATCCGTTTGAAGGCATTATCTCTCCGTGGCTTGGGCCACAGGGCATTGTTCCGCAGGCGGACGACGGCATGGTGGTGGCGAAAGGCACGATCAACGGTCAGCCAGCCGTTGTGGTCGCCATTGAAGGTGCGTTCCAGGGCGGCAGCATGGGTGAAGTGTCCGGTGCCAAAATGGCGGCGGCGCTGGAGCTGGCGGCAGAAGATAACCGCAACGGCATTCCGACTCAGGCTGTGCTGTGCCTCGAAACCGGCGGCGTTCGTCTGCAGGAGGCGAACCTGGGTCTGGCCGCCATTGCCGATATCCACGCGGCGATTGTTGACCTGCGTCGTTACACGCCCGTTATCGGGATTGTCGCAGGGACCGTGGGCTGCTTCGGTGGGATGTCCATCGCGGCGGCGCTGTGCAGCTACCTGATTGTGACCCGCGAAGCGCGTCTCGGACTGAACGGTCCGCAGGTCATCGAGCAGGAAGCGGGGATTGAAGAGTACGACTCCCGTGACCGTCCGTTTATCTGGAGCATGACCGGTGGCGAAGTGCGCTATCAAAGCGGGCTGGTTGACGCGCTGGTCGGTGACGGTATCAACGCGGTGAAAGCGGCGATGAACGACGCGATTGCCAGGGGCGTACCCGCGAAACACCGCACCGATAACTACGACGATTACCTGAACCGTCTGACGAATTTCGACACCCGCAAACAGGCCGATGCCGAACAAATTAACGCGCTTTTTGCCCGGGAGGTGAAATGATGACTAACGCAATAAGCCGTGGCGAACTCTGGATGACTCTGCTCGCGCCGAATGTAAAACGTGTGGAAGGGCTTTGCCCGTCCGTGCAGGCGGCAGACGGCGAACTGAACGGTGAGGCGGTGCGTTTTGTTGCCGTGGTGCCGGATGCCCACAACCATTTCCCGCGCGCGGCGAAAGGGGAAGTTGGTCTGCTGGAGGGCTGGACGCTGGCGAAAGTGGTGAGCGAAACCGTGGCCGAGGATGCCAGTAAGTCCGTGAAGCGTCCGATTGTGGCGGTGATTGACGTCCCAAGCCAGGCCTATGGCCGTCGCGAAGAGGCGTTTGGTATCCACCAGGCGCTGGCGGGGGCTGCCGCCGCGTATGCGAATGCGCGTCTGGCCGGTCATCCGGTGATTGGGCTTATCGTCGGTAAAGCGATGTCCGGCGCATTTCTGGCGCATGGCTACCAGGCTAACCGCCTGATTGCTTTCAACGATAAAGGGGTGCTGATCCACGCGATGGGTAAAGAGTCTGCGGCGCGCATTACGTTGCGAACCGTCGACGCGCTGGAAAAACTGGCGGCCACCATTCCGCCGATGGCCTATGACATCAGCAACTACGCCACCCTGGGGCTGCTTTCAAACCTGCTGGACATCAGCAACCCGGATGCCCCCTCCGATAACGATCTGGCGCAGGTGAAAACCACCCTGCAACAGGCCATCAGTGACGCTCGTCAGGACACCACGTTGAACAATCGTCTGGGTGCTGACAACCGCCGCAGCTCTGCCCTCGTACGCGAACGCATGCGGGCAAGCTGGTAAGTAAAAAGAGACCTGCCAGATGCACGACCCCGCGGACGTAACCGTTACGTCCGCGCGGGAACCTGCATCCTGAAAATAATAATCATCGCGCCAGTGCTTTAACTTTTTTACTACAGGTGAATTATGACTTACGTAATTGTTCATGCTCTTGCACCGATTTTCGTCATCATGCTGCTGGGATTCTGGGCCGGTAAGGCAAAGATGGTCGATAACAAAAACGTTTCCCTGCTTAATATTTTCGTGATGGATTTTGCACTGCCTGCCGCGCTGTTCAGCGCCACCGTGCAAACGCCGTGGACCGGCATTGTGGCCCAGTCGCCGCTGATTCTTGTGCTGACCCTGGCGATGTGGATAACCTATGCGGCCATCTACTTCCTCGCCACCGGCGTCTTTAAAAAATCGCCGCAGGATGCCGCCGTGCTGACGCTGACCGTCGCCCTGCCAAACTATGCGGCGCTCGGCCTGCCTATTCTGGGCAGCGTGCTGGGTGAAGGTTCATCGACATCACTGTCTGTTGCGGTCTCCATCGCCTGCGGTTCGGTGCTGATGACCCCGTTCTGCCTGCTCATTCTGGAACGTGAAAAAGCGCGCACCGAAGGGAATAACTCTGGCTCAACGCTCTCCATGTTGCCGGTGCTGATGTGGCGTTCGATTAAAAAACCGATCGTGATGGGCCCGCTGCTGGGTGTCATTTTGTCCGCCATCGGTATCAAAATGCCGGAACTGGTGCTGGCGGCGATTAAACCGCTGGGGCTGTCCGCGACCGCTGCAGCGCTGTTCCTGACCGGGGTGATCCTCTCTGCCCGTAAGCTGCAGATCAACACCATGGTGATCACGTCAACTATCGCCAAGCTGCTGATTCAGCCTGCGATTGCCTGGGGTATCGTTTTACTCTTTGGTCTGCACGGTTCCGTGGCGATCACCGCTATCCTGATGATTGCGCTTTCTGCGGGCTTCTTCGGTGTGGTGTTCGGTAACCGCTTTGGCGTGCAGTCTCCGGATGCGGAAGCCGTGCTGCTGTTAAGCTCCGTACTGTGTATCCTGTCGCTGCCGCTGTTTATCTCGCTGACCTCAGGAATGTAATCATGACCATAACATTACGCCCCCACGACCTCATCTGGCTTACCGCGCGAGACGCGCTGGAAGGCATCACCGACGACTGGGTGGAGGCGGCCTGGCATACCGGTTTGCCGGTCGTAGTGCGGCGTGATGTTGATAACGCTGGCCGTATTCCCGTTGGCGTGCGCGGCCTGCGCCGCGACCAGCGGGCGGCCGGATGGGTGAAACCAGAACACGTAACGCGTGTGGTGTCACCCGAATCACTGAGCGTAACGGCGGATCTGCTGCGCTCGCCCTTTGTGACGCAGCCACCGGTACAGGTGGCACTACAACTTTCTCAGCAGCCGTGGCCATGGTCGTGGGGCATTACCGGCAGCACTGGCTATGCACTGGCGACCGGTATTCCGGTTATCCACGCCGACAGCGATCTCGACCTGTTGATCCGCGCCCCTCAGCCGATTTCCCCTGATGCGTTTACCGCATGGCAGTCGCAGCTCGGCCATGCATTGTGCCGGGCGGATACGCAGGTCGATACACCCGAAGGGGGATTCGCGCTGGCGGAGTGGCTGCGCGACGGCAAAACGCTGCTGAAAACCCGCCGCGGACCGCGTCTGGTAACGGATCCGTGGCGCAGGGAGGAGTAATGAAAATACTGTTTACCTTTCCGGGGCAGGGCACGCAGCATGAAGGTATGCTGCATAACCTGCCGGGAACGGCGCTGGCTCAGGCGCGTAAGGTACTGGGAAGCGAAGTCGATACACTGGACAGTGCAGCCTCGTTACGCCACACCCGCGCGGTTCAACTTTGTCTGTTGATTTCAGGCGTGGCCTGGGCACGCGAGCTTCAACGTCGCGGCGTGACGCCGGACATTGTGAGCGGTTTGTCGATTGGCGCGTACCCGGCAGCAGTGATGGCTGGCGCACTGGAATTTACCGACGCCCTTAAGCTGGTTGCATTGCGCGGCGATCTGATGGAGCAGGCGTATCCGCACGGCTATGGCCTGACGGCGATTATGGGGTTGACCCTGTCGCAGGTGGAACTGCTTATCGAAGGCACGGGCACGTACATCGCGAACCTGAACGCCGAAACGCAGATTGTAATTGCCGGCTCCGATGAAGGGATGGCGCAGGTAGCAGAGCGGGCGCTGGCGAAAGGGGCGAGCAAGGCCAAACGGCTGGCGGTCAGCGTGCCGTCGCACTGCGCACTGCTGGCGGACCCGGCGCAGAAGCTGGTGGCAGCGTTTGAATCGGTCACGCTTTCACGCCCACGCTGCGCGTATCTGAGCGGCAGTACCGGACGCGTGCTCTGGCAGCCGGAGAAGATCGCCGACGATCTGGCGATGAATATGGCGCGTACCGTGCGCTGGCAGGAGGCGGTAATATCCGCGAATGAACGCGATGCGCGGCTGGCAATCGAGATGCCGCCCGGCGGCGTGCTGACCTGCTTAACGCGACAGGCGGCGTGGGAAGGGGAATCCATTTCTCTGGAACGCAGCGGGGTTGAGGTAGCGGTACATTTGGCGGGTCGGCTTCGAGCGTAGGTTTTTCGCCCGGTGGCGGCTGCGCCTTACCGGGCCTACAATCCGGGATTAGGGCCGGTAAGCGTAGCGCCACCGGGCAATAACATCAGGCACCTTCCTGCAAGCTGCGCGCATACATCCGCCCTTCGGCGGCCAGTGCGCGCAGGCTCGGATCCTGCTCGCGGTTGCGGGCAAAGACAATCGCAATCAGCTGCTGCATCTGGTACGGTTCCGCCAGCTTCAGTAGCTGCACCGAGTTCTCATACACTTTCTTCATCCTCCCCGGCATCAGCGTAAAGCCGACCCCCGCCTGCACCAGGCTCAGCATTGAGAAAATGTCATTCACGCGAGTGACGATCTCCGGTTCGAATCCGGCGATATGAAACGCCTCCTGAAACCCGGCGTAGGTCGCAAACCCTTCTGCCAGCGAGACAAATTTCTGATGTTTGTAATCACGAAGATCCGCTGGCCCATGGGCGTTCAGCGTGGCGGACGCGGGCGCGGCAAGGAAAATATCGTCGTGAAACAGGGGCAGTACTTCGAGGCTGTTACGGTCGATATCGCTTTCGGAGATGGAGATCAATATGGCGTCCAGCGACCCTTCGTCCAGCATGTGTAGCAATGTGTCGTTAGAGCCCATCGTCAGATCCATCTCCAGATCCGGACGGCGTAATTTCATGCCCATAATCAGGCGCGGTACGGTTTCCAGGGTGAGCGAGTAGAGCGTACCGACGCGCAACCGACCCTGGCCGATACCGGCGATTTTGCGCGACTCTTCCAGCCCGCGCTCCATCACCTGCATGACTTCCTGGCAATATTCCAGCAGCGTCCAGGCGGAGGGCAGCGCAATCAGATTGCGCCCCTTGTGGGTAAAAAGCGGGCAGCGCACGTTCTCTTCCAGCGTGTGCAGCGCGCGGTGCACGCTGACACCGCTCAGCCCGAGCGTTTCGGCGGTACGGGCGATATTCCCTTTCTCCATGAAGGTCATGAAGATGCTGAGTTTGCGGAATGTAATCTCGCTCGTGGTATCGAAACGCATAACCCTCCCGGTGTGTTAGTCGGCCTGCAGCATCGCTTCCAGCTGTTCCTGCGCGTCCAGCCACGCCATTTCGCACGCTTCGAGGCTCGATTTGGTCTTTGCCTGCGTTTGCAGGCAATCCGTCAGCTCCGCTTTACGGCTTTGATCGTACAGGCCGCTGTCGCCTAGCTTCTCTTCAACGGTGGCAAGCGTGGCGTTGAGCTTCTCCATCTCTTTTTCCAGACGGGCAATCTCTTTACGCAGCGGCTGAGTCTGGGTGCGCAGCTCCGCTTCCCGGCGCTTCTGGTCTTTACGCGCCTGCGCGCTGTTGGCGTTGTCTTTCGCCGACTCTTCCGGCTGGTTTTCCTGCTTCTGCACGTCCGTCAGCCACTGCTGGTAGTCTTCCAGATCGCCGTCGAACGGTTCAACTTTGCCATCATGCACCAGGTAGAGATCGTCTGTGGTGGAGCGGATCAGGTGACGATCGTGCGAGACCACCACCAGCGCGCCTTCGAACTCAATCAGCGCTTCGGTCAGCGCCTGACGCATGTCGAGATCCAGGTGGTTGGTCGGTTCATCGAGCAGCAGCAGGTTCGGGCGCTGCCAGACGATCAGCGCCAGTACCAGGCGGGCTTTTTCACCGCCGGAGAAACGCTCTGTGTTTTCGGTGACTTTATCGCCCTGGAAGCCGAAGCCGCCGAGGTAATCGCGCAGCTTCTGCTCCATTTCCTGCGGTGCCAGACGAGCAAGGTGCTGGATAGGCGATTCATCCGCGCGTAAAAATTCCAGCTGATGCTGAGCGAAATAGCCAAGCTTAATGCCTTTCGCCAGGCCGATTTCGCCGCTGACCGGGTTAAGTTCGCCCGCCAGGAGTTTGATTAGCGTTGATTTACCGGCGCCGTTACGCCCCAGCAGACCGATACGTGAACCCGGCACCAGGTTGAGCTTGATGGAGTCGAGAATAATGCGATCGCCATAGCCCGCGCTCACTTTTTCCATTTTCAGCAGCGGATTCGGCAGGCTTTCCGGTTCGCGGAAATTGAAGTGGAACGGGTTATCGACGTGCGCCGGGGCAATCATCTCCATGCGTTCCAGCATCTTGATGCGGCTCTGGGCCTGCTTGGCTTTAGAGGCTTTGGCCTTAAAGCGATCCACAAAGCTTTGCAGGTGCGCCACGCGCTGCTGCTGGCTTTCGTACATCGCCTGCTGCTGGGCCAGGCGCGTCGCGCGCTGGCGCTCGAAAGAGCTGTAGTTGCCGGTATATTCGAACATCGTTTGCTGTTCGATATGAATGATTTTATCCACCACCGGATCGAGGAAGTCGCGGTCGTGGGAGATCAGAATCAGAGTGCCCTGATAGCTCTTAAGCCACTTCTCCAGCCAAATAACCGCATCGAGATCGAGGTGGTTAGTCGGTTCATCGAGTAGCAAAAGATCAGAACGGCAGATCAGCGCCTGCGCCAGGTTGAGGCGCATACGCCAGCCGCCGGAGAAGTCGCTGACCGGGCGTTCCAGCTGTTCATTGCTGAAGCCCAGGCCGTGCAGCAGGCTGGAGGCGCGGGAGCGAATGGTCCACGCGTCGATGGCGTCCAGCTTGCCATGAACGGTGGCGATGGCGTGACCGTCGTTGCGCTCGTTGGCGGCGTGGAGTTCCGCTTCGAGTTTGCGGTATTCACGGTCGCCGTCGATAACATAGTCGAGGGCCGGTTCGCTCAGGGCAGGCGTCTCCTGGTTCACCCAGGCGAGCTGCCAGTTTCCCGGATAAGTAAAGCTTCCGCCATCCGCGCTAATCTCGTTTTTCAGCAGCGCCAGCAGCGTGGATTTGCCACAGCCGTTTTTGCCGACCAGACCCACTTTTTGGCCCGGGTTGATGGTAGCAGTGGCGTTATCGAGCAGAACGCGCACGCCGCGACGAATTTGTAACGAGGAGAAAACAATCATAGAAGCGCCGTATGTTCCGACTATGTTAATTTGTCATTATGATAATGTAAGGTGTGGGCCATTTTCCGCACCGGGCCGCCATGGTAGCCCAAAACAACAACGATACACAAAAACAGAAACACGACCGGGAGGGGAATGATGTCTCAGACAGCGAAAGTGCTGCTGCTGTATGCCCATCCGGAATCTCAGGACTCGGTGGCGAACCGGGTGCTGCTTAAGCCGGCCACACAGCTCAGTAACGTTACGGTGCACGATCTCTACGCGCACTATCCTGATTTCTTTATTGATATTCCGTACGAGCAGGAACTGCTGCGTCAGCATGACGTGATTGTGTTCCAACACCCGCTTTACACCTATAGCTGTCCGGCACTGCTGAAAGAGTGGCTGGACCGCGTGCTGAGCCGCGGCTTCTCCAGTGGGGTGGGGGGAAACCAGCTGGCGGGAAAGTACTGGCGCAGCGTGATCACCACCGGTGAACCCGAAAGTGCTTACCGTCACGACGGGCTGAACCGTTATCCGATGAGCGATATCCTGCGGCCATTCGAGCTGACGGCGGCGATGTGCCGTATGCACTGGATGAGCCCGATCATTGTCTACTGGGCACGGCGTCAGGATCCGAAAGAACTGGCCAGCCACGCCAGAGCCTATGGCGAGTGGCTGGCATCGCCGATTCCGGCAGGAGGTCGTTAATGGAAGGATCGAATTTGCTCCTCGCCGGGGTACTGTTTTTATTTGCGGCCGTCGTCGCGGTTCCGCTTGCCGCCCGTCTCGGCATCGGTGCGGTACTGGGATATTTGCTCGCGGGGATCGCCATTGGTCCCTGGGGACTGGGATTCATCAGCGATGTGGATGAAATTCTCCATTTCTCCGAGCTAGGCGTGGTGTTCCTGATGTTCATCATCGGTCTGGAACTGAATCCCTCTAAATTGTGGCAGCTCCGACGCTCTATCTTTGGCGTGGGTGCCGCGCAGGTGTTGTTCAGCGCCGCGATTCTGGCTGGCCTGCTAATGCTGACCCACTTTTCCTGGCAGGCCGCGGTGATTGGCGGGATTGGTCTCGCCATGTCGTCGACGGCGATGGCGTTGCAGCTGATGCGCGACAAAGGGATGAACCGCAATGAAGCCGGGCAACTGGGCTTTTCGGTGCTGCTGTTTCAGGATTTAGCGGTGATCCCGGCGCTGGCGCTGGTGCCGCTGCTGGCGGGTTCTGGCGACGATAGCTTCGACTGGGCAAAGATTTCCATGAAGGTGCTGGCTTTTGCGGGCATGCTGATTGGCGGACGCTTCCTGTTGCGTCCGGTGTTCCGCTTTATTGCCGCATCGGGCGTGCGTGAAGTGTTTACCGCTGCGACGCTGTTGCTGGTGCTTGGCTCGGCGCTGTTTATGGACGCGCTGGGGCTATCAATGGCGCTGGGTACTTTTATCGCCGGGGTGCTGCTGGCGGAGAGCGAGTATCGTCACGAACTGGAAATTGCCATCGATCCCTTCAAAGGGCTGCTGTTAGGGTTGTTCTTTATTTCGGTGGGGATGGCGCTCAATCTCGGTGTACTTTATACCCATCTGCTCTGGGTTGTGGTCAGCGTCGCCATCCTGGTGGCGGTGAAAATGCTGGTGCTGTACGTCATGGCGCGTATTTACGGGTTGCGCAGTTCGGAACGTATGCAGTTTGCCAGCGTGTTAAGCCAGGGGGGAGAGTTCGCGTTTGTGCTGTTTTCCGCCGCGTCCTCTCAGAAGCTGTTTAAGGACGATCAGATGGCGCTGCTGCTGGTGACGGTGACGCTGTCGATGATGACCACGCCGCTGCTGATGAAGCTGGTGGATAAACTGCTGTCGCGCCGCTTAAACCCGACGGACGATGAAGATGAAGCGCCATGGGTAGAAGACGATAAACCCCAGGTGATAGTGGTGGGCTTTGGCCGCTTCGGGCAGGTGATTGGTCGCCTGTTGATGGCGAATAAGATGCGCATTACGGTGCTGGAACGCGATATCAGTGCGGTTAACCTGATGCGTAAATATGGCTACAAGGTTTATTACGGCGACGCGACCCAGCTTGAGCTGCTGCGCTCGGCGGGCGCTGAGGCCGCCGAGTCCATCGTGATCACCTGTAACGATCCGGAAGACACGATGAAACTGGTGGAGCTGTGTCAACAGCACTTCCCGCACCTGCATATACTGGCGCGTGCCCGGGGACGTGTTGAGGCTCACGAATTGTTGCAGGCGGGTGTGAAACACTTCTCCCGTGAGACGTTCTCCAGTGCGCTGGAGTTAGGCCGTAAGGCGTTGATCTCGCTGGGCATGCATCCTCATCAGGCGCAACGTGCCCAGATGCACTTCCGTCGGCTGGATATGCGAATGCTGCGCGAACTGATGCCGGTACATACCGACACGGCGCAGATCTCCCGCGTGCGGGAAGCGCGTCGCGAGCTGGAGGAGATCTTCCAGCGAGAGATGCAACAGGAACGACGCCAGCTTGATGGCTGGGATGAATTTGAATAAAGGGTAACGAAAGATGGCTGTCCGTAAACGCTTTATCGCAGGTGCAAAATGCCCGTCCTGCCAGGCGCAAGATACTCTGGCGATGTGGCGAGAAAATAATATTGATATCGTTGAGTGTGTTAAGTGTGGTCACCAGATGCGTGAGGCCGATAAAGAGGCCCGCGATCATGTTCGCAAAGAAGAGCAAGTGATCGGCATTTTTCATCCGGACTAGCGATATGCCCTGAGTTTTTTTAAGCTAAAGGGTACACGGGTGCAGATTTCCGCTACAATCTGCGCCAGCAATTTTCCCACGCTCAGGAGATATCATGAAAGTAGCAAAAGACCTGGTGGTCAGCCTGGCCTATCAGGTACGTACAGAAGACGGTGTGTTGGTTGATGAGTCTCCGGTGAGTGCGCCGCTGGACTACCTGCATGGCCACGGTTCCCTGATTTCCGGCCTGGAAACTGCGCTGGAAGGTCATGAAGTTGGCGACAAATTCGACGTTGCTGTCGGCGCGAACGACGCTTACGGTCAGTATGACGACAACCTGGTTCAGCGCGTTCCTAAAGACGTATTCATGGGCGTTGACGAACTGCAGGTTGGCATGCGCTTCCTGGCTGAAACTGACCAGGGTCCAGTGCCTGTTGAAATCACTGAAGTTGAAGACGACCACGTTGTGGTTGACGGCAACCACATGCTGGCTGGCCAGAACCTGAAGTTCAACGTAGAAGTTGTTGCGATCCGTGAAGCGACCGAAGAAGAGCTGGCTCATGGCCACGTTCACGGTGCGCACGGTCACGACCATGACCACGATCACGGCCACGACGGCTGCTGCGGTGGTCACGGCCACGATCACGACCATGGTCATGACCATGGCAAAGGTGGTTGCGGTAACGGCGGCTGCGGTTGCCACTAATTCCGCTAAGCGGAAAATAAAAAAGCGGGGGAACCCCGCTTTTTTTACGCCTCAATAATGAGGTGGTGGTGTCTCTTCAGACTGAGAGGCAATGTTTGACGGCTGCGTTGCCTTTAGCTTTTCCGTCAGCAGACGCATGTGATCCCGCAGCTTCGCCATTTCGAGTTCATGTGCTGTGACGGTCTGGTTTAGTTCTTCGATGGTGATGTCCTGAAAAGCCAGGCGGCTTTCCAGCTCAGCCATTCTCGCTTCTATCGTTGTATCCTTCATCATTCACCTCGTTTATGTCTGATTTACCTGATGGTCCAGCGGCGGCGCAGTTTAACTGAGTTTATCCTTAAGTGCAGTCTCTATCCCGCTGGCAAGAAACTTATTTAAACAAAAATAGTCTGAAAAGTGGTGAGAATTGGGAGTGTCTGTCTGTAGATTTCTTCTGCAACGTTTTATAGTACGTCACTCATTTACGTTTAACGCTGGGGTGAGAGTCCCCAGGCCCTGGAGATATGGATGAAATCACTGTTTAAAGTAACGCTGCTGGCGACGACGATGGCTGTTGCGCTGAACGCGCCGCTGTCATTCGCTGCTGATACTGCTGCGAAGCCTGCTGCCACTGCAGACAGCAAAGCGGCGTTCAAAAATGACGACCAGAAATCCGCCTACGCACTGGGCGCATCTCTGGGTCGTTACATGGAAAACTCTCTGAAAGAACAAGAGAAACTGGGCATCAAACTGGATAAAGCCCAGCTGATCGCAGGCGTACAGGACGCATTTGCGGATAAGAGCAAGCTGTCTGACCAGGAAATTGAGCAGACGCTGCAGGCGTTCGAAGCACGCGTGAAGGGTGCCGCTCAGACCAAGATGGAAGCGGACGCGAAAGACAACGAAGCGAAAGGCAAAGCCTACCGCGATACCTTTGCTAAAGAGAAGGGTGTGAAGACCTCCTCTACTGGCCTGGTGTACAAAGTTGAGAAAGAAGGCACCGGTGATGCGCCGAAAGACAGCGATACTGTTGTCGTAAACTACAAAGGTACGCTGATCGACGGTAAAGAGTTCGATAACTCTTACACCCGCGGTGAGCCGCTCTCCTTCCGTCTGGACGGTGTGATCCCTGGCTGGACTGAAGGCCTGAAAAACATCAAGAAAGGCGGCAAGATCAAGCTGGTTATTCCACCGGATCTGGCCTACGGCAAAACGGGCGTTCCGGGTATCCCGGCTAACTCCACGCTGGTCTTCGACGTAGAGCTGCTGGACATTAAACCAGCACCGAAAGCGGATGCGAAACCGGAAGCGCAGGCAGATCAGAAAGCTGCGACAGACGCTAAGAAGTAATGTAATAAAAACCGCCGCCTTTAAGGCGGCGGTTTTTTTATTGCGGGGCAGATATAATTAACACTGGAAAGCGTCTGGTACGCTGTATTAATTTAGTTGTCCGTGTAGATAATGAGCCTGCCCTGAAAACCTAACGACAGGCTCCTGAAAAGGAGTGTTTTTTTCATGTCCAGGTCGCTTTTAACCAACGAAACCAGTGAACTTGATTTGCTGGATCAACGTCCTTTTGACCAGACCGACTTCGATATTCTTAAATCCTATGAGGCGGTGGTGGACGGGTTAGCGATGCTCATTGGTTCCCACTGCGAAATCGTATTGCACTCCCTGCAAGATCTGAAGTGTTCCGCCATCCGCATTGCTAATGGTGAGCATACCGGCCGTAAAATTGGTTCGCCAATCACCGACCTTGCATTGCGTATGTTGCATGACATGACCGGCGCGGACAGCAGCGTCTCCAAATGTTATTTCACCCGCGCCAAAAGCGGCGTGCTGATGAAATCAGAAACTATCGCGATTCGAAACCGCGAACATCGTGTGATTGGACTGCTGTGCATCAACATGAACCTTGATGTGCCTTTCTCGCAGATCATGAGCACCTTTATTCCGCCTGAAACGCCAGACGTTGGCTCCTCCGTTAACTTTGCCTCCTCCGTAGAAGATCTGGTGACTCAAACGCTTGAGTTTACGATTGAAGAGGTGAATGCCGATCGCAACGTCTCGAACAATGCCAAAAATCGTCAGATCGTACTCAATCTCTACGAGAAAGGGATTTTTGATATCAAAGACGCCATTAACCAGGTGGCCGATCGTCTGAATATCTCCAAGCATACGGTCTACCTCTACATCCGCCAGTTCAAAAGTGGCGACTTCGTAGGGCAAGATAAGTAATGCGTTTTGCGTTAATGGTGACAGGCCCGGCGTACGGCACTCAGCAGGCCAGCAGCGCGCTGCAGTTTGCGCATGCGCTACTGGCGGCCGGACATGAACTGGCGAGCGTCTTTTTCTATCGGGAAGGGGTGTATAACGCGAACCAGTTTACGTCACCGGCGAGCGATGAGTTTGATCTGGTCCGCGCGTGGCAGGCGTTAAATGAAAAGCAGGGCGTTGAGCTGAACATCTGCGTGGCGGCGGCACTGCGTCGCGGCGTGACGGATGCAACCGAAGCCGATCGCCTGGGGTTATCGGGCGCTAACCTTCAGCCTGGTTTTTCGTTGAGTGGTCTGGGCGAGCTGGCTCAGGCGGCGCTAACCTGCGACAGAGTGGTGCAATTCTGATGAAGCGCGTGGCATTTGTTTTTACTTCTGCACCGCACGGTAGCGCCTCGGGCCGCGAAGGGCTGGATGCGTTACTTGCGACATCGGCATTAACAGAAGATATCGGCGTCTTTTTTCTGGGGGACGGGGTGTTTCAACTGCTCGCGGGCCAACAGCCGCAGGCCATCCTGGCGCGCGATTACATCGCAACCTTCAAAGTGCTGCCGCTGTACGATATCGAAACCTGCTATGTCTGTGCCGACTCCTTAACGGCGCGCGGTTTGAGTGATAAGTCGTCTTTTGTGCTGGATGTGACGCTCTTACCTTCCTCTGATCTGCGTGAACACCTTTCCCACTACGACACCGTTTTGACGTTCTGAGGCCGCCATGCTCCATATTCTGAGCCATTCACCGTGGCAATGTGATATCGACACACTGTTGAGCATGCTGCGCGAAGGTGATGATTTGCTGCTCATTCAGGACGGCGTGCTTGCCGCTCTGGAAGGCAGTCGTTTCGTTGAAATTCTCACGAATGCCCCCATAACAGTCTCTGCGCTGAAGGACGATCTGGACGCGCGAGGTCTTTCTGGTCAAATTTCAGCCAAAATTGACGTGGTTGGCTATACTGATTTCGTCAATCTTACTGTGACGCACGCCAGTCAAATGAACTGGTGATCCGAGATCGCTGTATATTTCTTGACACCTTTTCGACGTAGCCCTAAAATTTCGCGTCCTCATATTGTATGAGGTCGTTTTATTACGTGTTTACGAAGCAAAAGCTAAAACCAGGAGCTATTTAATGGCAACAGTTAACCAGCTGGTACGCAAACCACGCGCACGCAAAGTTGCAAAGAGCAACGTGCCTGCGCTGGAAGCCTGCCCGCAGAAACGTGGTGTATGTACTCGTGTATATACCACCACTCCTAAAAAACCAAACTCCGCACTGCGTAAAGTATGCCGTGTGCGTTTGACTAACGGTTTCGAAGTGACTTCCTACATCGGTGGTGAAGGTCACAACCTGCAGGAGCACTCCGTGATCCTGATCCGTGGCGGTCGTGTTAAAGACCTTCCGGGTGTTCGTTACCACACCGTTCGTGGTGCGCTGGACTGCTCAGGTGTTAAAGACCGTAAGCAGGCTCGCTCCAAGTACGGCGTGAAGCGTCCTAAGGCTTAATGGTTCTCCGTTAAGTAAGGCCAAACTGATTTATCTTAATGTCAAACTAAACTCGTAGAGTTTTGGACAATCCTGAATTAACAACGGAGTATTCCCATGCCACGTCGTCGCGTCATTGGTCAGCGTAAAATTCTTCCAGATCCGAAGTTCGGATCAGAACTGCTGGCAAAATTTGTAAATATCCTGATGGTAGATGGTAAAAAATCTACTGCAGAAGCCATCGTATACAGCGCGCTTGAGACCCTGGCTCAGCGTTCTGGTAAAAATGAACTGGAAGCTTTCGAAGTCGCTCTCGACAACGTTCGCCCAACTGTAGAAGTTAAGTCCCGCCGCGTTGGTGGTTCTACCTATCAGGTTCCAGTTGAAGTTCGTCCGGTTCGTCGTAATGCTCTGGCAATGCGTTGGATCGTTGAAGCTGCTCGTAAACGCGGTGATAAATCCATGGCTCTGCGTCTGGCGAACGAACTTTCTGATGCTGCAGAAAACAAAGGTACTGCAGTTAAGAAACGTGAAGACGTTCACCGTATGGCAGAAGCCAACAAGGCGTTCGCACACTACCGTTGGTAATCCCTTCGGAGTATTAGTCACCAGGCGGGCGCTTCAGAGAAGCCGCCCGCTCTGGGTAACTTAACTGAACGCCTAAAGAAACAAACGAGGAATCAAATGGCTCGTACAACACCCATCGCACGCTACCGTAACATCGGTATCAGTGCGCACATCGACGCCGGTAAGACCACTACTACCGAACGTATTCTGTTCTACACCGGTGTAAACCATAAAATCGGTGAAGTTCATGACGGCGCAGCCACCATGGACTGGATGGAACAGGAGCAGGAGCGTGGTATCACTATCACCTCCGCAGCGACTACTGCATTCTGGTCAGGTATGGCTAAGCAGTACGAACCGCATCGCGTAAACATCATCGACACCCCAGGGCACGTTGACTTCACCATCGAAGTAGAACGTTCCATGCGTGTGCTCGACGGCGCGGTAATGGTTTATTGCGCAGTTGGTGGTGTTCAGCCACAGTCTGAAACCGTATGGCGTCAGGCGAACAAATATAAAGTTCCACGCATCGCGTTCGTTAACAAAATGGACCGTATGGGTGCTAACTTCCTGAAAGTTGTTGGTCAGATCAAAACCCGTCTGGGCGCGAACCCTGTTCCGCTGCAGCTGGCAATTGGTGCTGAAGAAGGCTTCACCGGCGTTATCGACCTGGTGAAAATGAAAGCCATCAACTGGAACGATGCAGACCAGGGCGTGACCTTCGAATACGAAGACATCCCGGCTGAGATGCAGGACCTGGCTGACGAATGGCACCAGAACCTGATCGAATCCGCTGCTGAAGCTTCTGAAGAGCTGATGGAGAAATACCTGGGTGGTGAAGAACTGACTGAAGAAGAGATCAAAAAAGCTCTGCGTCAGCGTGTTCTGAACAACGAAATCATCCTGGTAACCTGTGGTTCTGCGTTCAAGAACAAAGGTGTTCAGGCGATGCTGGATGCGGTAGTTGACTACCTGCCATCCCCGGTTGACGTTCCTGCGATCAACGGCATCCTGGACGACGGTAAAGATACTCCGGCTGAGCGTCACGCAAGCGACGACGAGCCGTTCTCTGCACTGGCGTTCAAAATTGCTACCGACCCATTCGTGGGTAACCTGACCTTCTTCCGCGTTTACTCTGGTGTGGTTAACTCCGGTGACACCATCCTGAACTCCGTGAAAGCGGCGCGTGAGCGTTTTGGCCGTATCGTACAGATGCACGCTAACAAACGTGAAGAGATCAAAGAAGTTCGTGCGGGCGACATCGCTGCAGCTATCGGTCTGAAAGACGTGACCACTGGTGACACCCTGTGTGACCCGGATCACCCGATCATTCTGGAGCGTATGGAATTCCCAGAGCCGGTAATCTCCATCGCGGTTGAACCAAAAACCAAAGCTGACCAGGAAAAAATGGGTCTGGCTCTGGGCCGTCTGGCGAAAGAAGACCCATCATTCCGCGTATGGACTGATGAAGAATCTAACCAGACCATCATCGCTGGTATGGGTGAACTGCACCTGGACATCATCGTTGACCGTATGAAGCGTGAATTCAACGTTGAAGCGAACGTGGGTAAACCTCAGGTTGCTTACCGCGAAGCGATTCGCGCGAAAGTTACCGATGTTGAAGGTAAACACGCTAAGCAGTCTGGTGGTCGCGGTCAGTACGGTCACGTTGTGATCGACATGTACCCACTGGAGCCGGGCTCTAACCCGAAAGGTTACGAGTTCATCAACGACATCAAAGGTGGTGTAATTCCTGGCGAATACATCCCAGCCGTTGATAAAGGCATCCAGGAACAGCTGAAAGCGGGCCCTCTGGCTGGCTATCCGGTTGTTGACATGGGTATCCGTCTGCACTTCGGTTCTTACCACGACGTTGACTCCTCTGAACTGGCGTTTAAACTGGCTGCGTCTATTGCCTTTAAAGAAGGCTTTAAGAAAGCAAAACCAGTTCTGCTTGAGCCAATCATGAAGGTTGAAGTAGAAACTCCTGAAGAGAACACCGGTGACGTTATCGGTGACTTGAGCCGTCGTCGCGGTATGCTGCGTGGTCAGGAATCTGAAGTAACTGGCGTTAAGATCCACGCTGAAGTTCCGCTGTCTGAAATGTTCGGATATGCAACTCAGCTGCGTTCTCTGACCAAAGGTCGTGCATCATACACCATGGAATTCCTGAAGTATGATGATGCGCCTAACAACGTTGCTCAGGCCGTTATTGAAGCCCGTGGTAAGTAATCCACAGGATTAAAACCTAAGTCCCGTGCTCTCTCCGAAGGGGAGAGCACTATAGTAAGGAATATAGCCGTGTCTAAAGAAAAATTTGAACGTACAAAACCGCACGTTAACGTTGGTACTATCGGCCACGTTGACCATGGTAAAACTACCCTGACTGCTGCAATCACTACCGTTCTGGCTAAAACCTACGGCGGTGCTGCTCGTGCATTCGACCAGATCGATAACGCACCAGAAGAAAAAGCTCGTGGTATCACCATCAACACTTCTCACGTTGAATATGACACCCCGACTCGCCACTACGCACACGTAGACTGCCCAGGCCACGCCGACTATGTTAAAAACATGATCACCGGTGCTGCGCAGATGGACGGCGCGATCCTGGTTGTTGCTGCGACTGACGGCCCAATGCCTCAGACTCGTGAGCACATCCTGCTGGGTCGTCAGGTAGGCGTTCCTTACATCATCGTGTTCCTGAACAAGTGCGACATGGTTGATGACGAAGAGCTGCTGGAACTGGTAGAGATGGAAGTTCGTGAACTGCTGTCTCAGTACGATTTCCCAGGCGACGACACCCCAATCGTTCGTGGTTCCGCGCTGAAAGCGCTGGAAGGCGAAGCAGAGTGGGAAGAGAAAATCATCGAACTGGCTGGCTTCCTGGATTCTTACATCCCAGAACCAGAGCGTGCGATTGACAAGCCATTCCTGCTGCCAATCGAAGACGTATTCTCCATCTCCGGTCGTGGTACCGTTGTTACCGGTCGTGTAGAGCGCGGTATCATCAAAGTTGGTGAAGAAGTTGAAATCGTTGGTATCAAAGAGACTGCGAAGTCTACCTGTACTGGCGTTGAAATGTTCCGCAAACTGCTGGACGAAGGCCGTGCCGGTGAGAACGTTGGTGTTCTGCTGCGTGGTATCAAACGTGAAGAAATCGAACGTGGTCAGGTTCTGGCGAAGCCAGGCTCAATCAAGCCACACACCAAGTTCGAATCTGAAGTGTACATCCTGTCCAAAGACGAAGGCGGCCGTCATACTCCGTTCTTCAAAGGCTACCGTCCACAGTTCTACTTCCGTACAACTGACGTGACCGGTACCATCGAACTGCCAGAAGGCGTTGAGATGGTAATGCCAGGCGACAACATCAAGATGGTTGTGACTCTGATCCACCCAATCGCGATGGACGACGGTCTGCGTTTCGCAATCCGTGAAGGCGGCCGTACCGTTGGCGCGGGCGTTGTTGCTAAAGTTCTGGGCTAATTAATTATCCCCGAATTAAAAAAGGACGCTTCGGCGTCCTTTTTTGTTTTATGCTGCTCAGGTGTTGTCACAAACTTTCGCATTTTTTGCCTGCACCCGCCCCGTATTCTGGCGTTTGTGCTATTGTAATCATAACCATTCTCACTTACACTTTGCGCATAATTTGAACGGGAGTCTCTATGTACGTTTGTTTATGTAATGGTGTAAGCGACAAAAAAATACGTCAGGCCGTTCGCCAGTTTCAGCCACAGTCATTTCAGCAGCTTCGCAAATTTGTTCCGGTTGGAAATCAATGCGGTAAATGTGTACGTGCTGCACGTGAGATCATGCAGGACGAGTTGATGCAGATCCCGGAATACAAAGAGATCGCGTAAGCGCCCATCTTTTTTTTGACATCCCCGTAGCCCGATCTACGCTTCAATGAGTGGAAGCGGAGGGACTATATAATGAAAGGTGATGTTAAAATCATAAGTTATCTCAATAAATTATTGGGAAATGAGCTTGTCGCAATCAACCAGTACTTTCTTCACGCGAGAATGTTCAAAAACTGGGGACTTAAACGTCTGAACGACGTTGAGTACCATGAATCTATAGATGAGATGAAACACGCCGATAAATATATCGAGCGCATTTTATTCCTTGAAGGTATTCCAAACCTGCAGGATCTCGGCAAGCTGGGCATCGGTGAAGATGTCGAGGAGATGCTACGTTCCGACCTCAGGCTGGAACTTGAAGGTGCCAAAGATCTCCGTGAAGCCATTGCCTATGCCGACAGCGTTTTTGATTATGTCAGCCGTGACATGATGATTGAGATCCTTGCCGATGAAGAAGGCCATATAGACTGGCTGGAAACTGAGTTGGATTTGATCGATAAGCTGGGTATTCAAAACTATCTGCAGGCGCAAATCCGCGAAGAAAAAGAGTAGTTGATACAGGAAGGAAACCCTCCTTCCTGCCTCCTCACAGCGTTGCCCAGCAGAAACAGCCCCAGCCGCTCAGTGCCAGTGCCGGACCGAAAGGTATCGGGTCACCGAAATGCCCTTTTTTTACCCACAGCAGAAGCCCGTAAAAGATCCCTGCGATTGACGCTACGTAAAGGATCACGGGTACCTCTCGCCAGCCGCACCAGGCGCCCACTGCCGCAAGCATCTTGAAATCCCCGTAACCGATCCCTTCTTTGTGACAGATTAAGCGGACCAGCCAGTAGAGCAGCCACAGAATTAAATAGCCGGCAGCGGCACCCACAATGGCGTCCTGGGAGGAAACAGGGCCAAAAAAGGCATTAAACAACAGGCCAACCCACAGTAACGGTAGCGTGAGCTTGTCGGGTAAAAGGTAATGCTGCAGATCGATCACGCTGAGTGCGAGTACAAACCAAAAGAACAGAAAAAGCGCCAGTGACATTATCATTGATGCTGGATGGAGGGCATAGCAAATGACGGCCATCATCGCACAAAGCCCTTCCAGCAAGGGATAGCGTGTTGAAACAGGCTGGCCGCAGTGGCGACATTTCCCTTTGAGAAGCATCCAGCCGAGCAGGGGAACCGTGTCGTACCAGAACAGTGGGGTTTGACACTGGCAGCACCGGGAGCCAGAGAACGTAAACTCTGACGTTGAACCCGCCTCGCCTGTCGAAGACGGTCGTAAAATCTCGGCAGGCAAACGCCAGGTGAGTATACCCATTGCGGTTCCTGACAGCAGGCCAATGATGAGAAACAGAGTAACCAGTGAGCTATCCATTTTATTTCACTCCGAGCGTCAGGCGCGTCAGGATTATAGTGTCCGTACCCTGTTCACTGGCGTGGAATTCAAGTTCCGCAATCCGCAGACCGTAGTCTCCCTGTAGCACCGCCAGCCAGTTCATAAAAGCGTCCATCCTGAGAGCGTCGGCCGATACAGTCAGTTCTCCGCTATCGGTGCGCTGGAGTTTTGCGGCAGTGCCCAGCATGTGCAAACTGCTTTTAACCTGATTCTCCAGGGAGCCTGATGGTCTCTTTTCCGGAAGAAGAGCTGCAGCCGAAACCTGTTTCTGCAACCACTGCAGATCGCGTTGTACCTTAACATAGCGGGATTGCATGGTGTCCGTAGCCTGCTTCAGGGGCTGGTAGAGCCCCAACCAGAAAAGAATGCTGACACCGCAGACAAGCAGTGCGAGTAGCAGCCGCTGTTCACGCGGATCTTTTTGGTGAAACCATTCCTGAGCGCGTTTAATCATTTCGAATCGTCCATAATCCCTGTTCATGTTTATCGACTTTGAGTGAGTAGCCAGCCAGTTTTTGATTTAAAAACGCCTGGATCTGTTGCTCATCGCGGGTAGAAATAAAAAGACGTAAATCATTACGTGCCGGGTTATAACTCACCCCTTCCAGCGCCAGTTCCGGGAAAGCGGACAGATGAGCCTGAAGCTGTCGTAAGAGCAAATAGGGGGCAGGCGATCGTTGCTGTAGCTGCCTGGGTAAATAGGTACGCAGATTACGGGTATGCCTGTTTTCTGGAATATAACGTTGCCATTGCTGCGTCAGAGTGTGGCTCAGCTGTTTTTCATACTCCCGAAGTTGCAAATACACGACAGCCTGAGCCAGACACGCACTCCCGGCTAACAGGAGAAGACTGCAAAGCGCCACGCGTTTGATATTGGTGGACCAGAAAGAGCGCGGGGCAGGCGGGCGCATTTTCCCGTGCAAAAGGTTAGCGGGTGGTTCCTGTGGATGGAGTATCAAACTATGACATGCGGGACGCGTTTCCTTCGCGGAAAGGCCAGCTGGCAGTGGACCGTAGCTGACAACCTCTTGCGGGGGATAATGCGCTAGCAGCTGTGCCAGCCAGGGTTCTGTCAAATGGGCAACACTGTTCTCATGCGTTCTGAGCAACCATCCACAGCTGTCTGATAATACCGTCCAGCCGCTTTCACAGGTTGGCAAGCGAAGGGCGTCAATCGTCGCATGCGTGACGTTAAAACCAGCCCCGGCAAAGAGACGAAGTTGGGACATAAGCCAGTCGGCGTCAACGCCAATGACGGAAACTCGCGTTCCCTCCCGAGAGAGTAGCGTCCAGTGCAGCGAGGGCATGCCTTCGTCCAGTGTTTCATCCGCAAGCCACTGAAGTTTTTGATCGGTCAGTTCGTAATTTTCGTCTGGGATGACGATTATTCTGCTCGTTGCCTTTTGGGCCGGAATAACGAGATGAGTGCATCCTGATGCCGGACGTGCGACAAGCTCCGGCAACTGTTCTGTTGTCAGACTCTGAACCTGGCTGTAGCCACATCCATCATATTCCACCCATTCAAGGGCATTCGGCGTCGATCCAGAAAGCCGGATAAGCAGTTTCGTCGCAGGGGCGTTAACTGCTTTATTGTTCGCTACTGCCATCCGTAAGCTGGCGTAAATAGAGTTTGAGTGTTTTAGTTTTTTCGTCATAAATGAAAAATGTGCGCATACCAAAGGTAAGGTCACCCTCATGAACCGTGGATGTGGTCAAAAAATAACTGCTGCTGGTTGTAATCTGTTTTTTAAGCGAATCCACCAGCGGTTTTGCTGCGCTGAAATCCTGTTGGGCCTGGTAAAGAAAATCCTCTACCTTTTCCCAGCCATTTACAGGACGTTTTTTCAGGAGCATTTTTGCATCTGACAAGCTGATATTGTTGAGGAAGAGGGCTGCCAGAAGCGGCGCTTGCTGCTCAGTAAGGGTATTGATATTAATGGCGAGGTCACTGCTGAATCGGGTGCAGATAAAAGGGGCGAGTTTTTGATAAAGCGCGTCAGTCATCCCTTTAATTTTGCGCACTTCTGTGGGTAAAAAGAGCACCTGACCGGCGGTCAGGTAGCCTGGCTGACTATGCTGATAGTATTCGTCTTCTGCACCTTTAACGCGCGTTGAGTCGTTATCATCGATGTAGTCTGCGATGGATTGTGCGATCTCTTCTGCCCGGTATTTTTCAACGGCGAGCTTCTCCAGTAGGGCATAAAACACGCTGATTTCATACGGTAGCGTCGCCAGTGGTTCTTCCGGCGTATTCTTCAGTGCGTTCAGGTTGTAGCAATGGTGCAGATCGTTTATCTGCCAGCTGACGTCGGTGTCGTCGCCAGGACTCTCCGAGTGGGTGAGTACGTCTCGAGGCTTCTCCTGAAAACGTGCCATAGATAGTGCTTCAGCGTAGAGCAGAGCGTATTTCCCCTGCAGGCTATCATTGATGCGCCGGGTGCGCTGGAGCTGAACCTGAAAACTTATCGTCATCTCTGCTGCCAGCGCAGCCATCAGCGCCAGAATCATTAAAACGATCAGCAATGCAGAACCTTTTTGCGTGTTCATTGCGTCGCTCCTGCAGGTTGGCTGGCGGCTTTTTTTTCCGGAAACCAGCCGGGCAGGACAACGTGTCGGGTTATTTCCGCTTTACCGTCACGCTCCAGCGTTATCGTGGCTGTCGTTGACACGCTCTTTTCATCCGCTGGCGTCATTGTTGCAGAAAAATGGGAGACATGATCCAGCAGGGGCTGTGGTGCCACGTCCTTTTCACTGTCGGATGAGTAGCGTACTGCACGGAATAATGTGTCGTTTTCGATATACCAGTGGACGGTCGTTAAAACGAACGTTGCCCCAAAAGGCATTGCGGGATCCCGGGTTTGTGTTGTGAAAATTACGCTCTCTTTTTCACTCAAGAAGGGGAGCGGTGTTTGCCGGTTTTTCCGCGGGACATACTGCATTAAATCATTTTCAAGCATGAGCACGGTGTGCTGGATGGCCTCAAAATCATCGCCAGTCTTCTTGGCTCGCTGGTACTGTTCGGTTGCCTGGGAGAACACCTGAGAGGCCAGAAAGCTGAGCGTTGAGAAAATGACGATCGCCAGCATCACTTCCAGAAGCGTAAAGCCGTTGGGGACTTTACTCATGCTTTGCCTCCGTTTTCTTACTATCTGAAGACCAGGAAAACAGGCTGAGGGTTCGGCCATCAGACGTTATCACTCTGGCCTCTTTCTGAAGCAAAGGAGACGAACTTTGTTTCCCTTCAACCAGTTGCCAGGAGAAGGTCTCATTTAATTGAGAAGAGGCTCCCTCTTTGGCGGCGAGTTGTCCGTAAGTCGAGGTCACGAGTACGTTGTCTGCAACCCAAAGCGCTAGCGTTTCCTGTTTTAACGTTTCCAGCGCTGAAAGCTGCCATTGCATACTGGTGAGGAGTGCAATAATGGCGGTCGCAAAAATAGCCATTGCCAGCAAGACTTCAAGCAGCAGCATTCCGCTTTGTTGTTTCATTGCGGTTCCTTAAAGCGAATGACCTCAAGCGGCAGCGCGCCGTGTGATTGCAGGATGGCGATTTTTTCGCCATCTTCAGCGTTGAAAACCACTGAAAAGGGAGTGACTTGTCCATCGGGCAGGATGACGATTTGCGGTTTGGCCTCCTCCGACGAGGGTGTCACGTCAGGCCTGGCCGGTGCGTCCCAATCGCCGCGTAACGGCAAATTGTCATTGTTTGCTATTTCCTGCCACTGCCATTCACCGGTGCGATCCTTTTTCGGTGCATAGAAAAGCCAGCCGTCAGTAGTGAGCTGAAGGCCGACAGTATGTTTTTCCAGTAGCGCCACGTCTGACATGTATTTTACTGTCTGTCTGAGGACATCGATCTGCCGCAGTAGCTTTCCGGTAGCGCTCAGCCTGTCACTTTGCATAGCGACAATGCCGGCTGCCGCCAGGGCGATGATGACCATAACCAGCATCACTTCCAGCAGTGTGAATCCTTTCTGATGGGCCATTTTTAGCGTGACTTTTTATCGTTATCCCAGTTGTGGATATCATCCTCGGTGCCGGTTTCAGCATCAGGACCTGTGGACATGATATCGATCGCGCCATGCTCACCCGGGCTAATCAGGATGTAGTCATTCCCCCACGGATCGGCGGGCAGACGGCGGATATAACCGTCCGGGTTGTAGTTTTCAGCCCGGGGAGCTTGCGCTGGGGCGGTAATAAGCGCCTCCAGGCCCTGTTCTGTTGTGGGATAACGATGATTATCCAGCTTGTACATATCCAGCGCATTTTCGAGAGCAATAATATCGCTGGCGGCTTTTTGCCGGTCTGCCCGATCCTTATTGCCCATTAAGTTAGGCACCACCAGGCTGGCCAGAACCCCCATAATCACGATGACGACCATCAATTCCATAAGCGTGAAACCACGCTGCCTTTCCTTCTTCTGCGCTTCCATGATTTTTCCTTAATTCATCAATGAGTTGAGTTGTAAGATGGGCTGCATGATCGAGACAACGATAAACAAAACGATCGCTGCCATGACAACAATCAGCGCCGGTTCAAAAATCGCCAGGGTCAGCGAAATGCGGTTTTGCAGCTGCACCTCCTGGTTATTTGTCGCACGCTGCATGAGTTCCCCGAGCTGACCGCTTTTTTCCCCGGAAGCAATCATGTAAATCATCATGGGAGGGAATATCTGCGTCTGCTTCAGTGACTGACTGATGCTATTTCCCTGACGTACGCTTTCTGCTGCGTCGCTGAGCCGCTGGCCTATCTCCCGGTTGCCCACACCTTCTGCTGAAAGCGACATCCCCTCCAGGAGGGGAATACCGCTGCGATTGAGAATACTTAGGGCGCGCAGATAACGGGCGCTATTGATTGCGCAGACCAGCGGGGAGGTCATGCGAAACGCGATGAGCCAGCGATGAAAGCGATGTCGGTTTTCTCCACGCTTCAGCCAGAAAGAGAACAGCGCTCCTCCACAGATAAGCGTCAGTGCGATCCAGGGGCCATATGTCGACAGAAAGTGACTTATCGCCAGTAACGTACGGGTGGAAAGCGGTAGCTCGTGCTTAAGATGAGTGAACTGCGCGGCGACCTTCGGTACCACCGTGGTAAGCAAAATGATAACCACCAGAATGGCGACCGTGGTGAGTAGAGCAGGATAGACCAACGCCTGTGTGAGTTTGCTGCGCATTTGCTGGCGTGCTTCATTATATTCGGCCAGCCTTTCAAGAACGGCGCCCAGCTGGCCGACCGTCTCTCCCGCTTTTACCAGGGTGCAAAAGACCGTATCAAACAGACGAGGGTGGGCTTGCATGGCCACCGAGAGGGGCTGCCCTTCCAGAACGGCGAGGTGCAGAGAAGTGATGACGTCGGCCAGTTTTTTATTTTCTTTTTGCTGTTGGACAACGGCGAGCGCTTCATCCAGCGGCAGCGCCGCGGCGATCAGCGTCGCCAGCTGACGCGTAAAAAGCGTTAATTCGCTGTGGCTGATTCGTGTCGAAAAAGCCCTGAGGGCAACCTTGGGTCGCTGCCGTTTTAGCGTTTGCGGTAATAACCCCTGGCTACGCAACTGCGCGACCATCTCTCTTTCACTCGCGGCCTCACTCAGCCCCGTATGGCGGTTTCCCCGCGCGTCCGTCGCCGTCCAGTGAAATTTCATTGGCGCCCATCCGCTGGAGTCTGACCTTCAGAGGTCACCCGCAGAATTTCTTCAAGTGAGGTCATCCCTTCTGCCGCTACGCGAAGACCGTTTGCCAGCAGGCTGAGGTGATGACGACGCTGGATCTCTTCCAACTGCCTTTCATGGCGCTCATTGTGAATAGCGTCACGCAGTTCTGGTGTGGCGAGCAGCAGTTCATGGATAGCCATGCGCCTCTGATAGCCGCTTTGTCTGCAAGCGGTGCAACCCTTTGCTTGCCAGAGATGAGATGCATTAATCCCATGGGCTTGCAGGAGCTGTTGCTCCTGAGGCCGCACGGCGTGAGCCGTTTTACAGTGAGGGCATAGCCGTCTGACCAGACGTTGGGCAATCACCCCAACGAGCGAGGAAGAGAGAAGGAACGGCTCAACGCCCATATCCCGTAATCGCGTTACGGCACCGCACGCGCTATTGGTGTGGAGAGTGGAAAGCACCAGATGCCCGGTCAAAGAAGCCTGAACCGCAATTTGAGCGGTTTCGTTATCGCGAATTTCTCCTACCATGACGACATCAGGATCCTGACGTAAAATAGCGCGTAGTCCGCGGGAAAATGACATATCTACGCGGCTATTAACCTGGGTTTGTCCGATACCTTCCAGTTCGTATTCAATTGGGTCCTCTACCGTAAGCACATTGCGTTCGGGGCTATTTAGCGCGGAGAGAATGGCGTAGAGCGTGGTGCTTTTCCCGGAGCCCGTTGGCCCCGTGACCAGAATAATACCGTGGGGAAGGGCAAGCAGATTCTTCAGACTGTGTGTGTCTGCCGCTGACATATCCAGTTTATCGATGGATAAGCGCAGACTACTTTTATCCAACAGACGCAGAACAACACGTTCGCCATGCTGCGACGGGAGCGTCGACACACGGACATCCACATTTCGCTGACCAATTTTTAAGGTAATGCGTCCATCCTGCGGCAGCCTTTTTTCGGCAATATCCAGTTTGGCCATGATTTTGATACGTGAGATGAGTAAGGCCGCCAGTTTTTTATTCGGCTGAACCACCGGGCGCAAGATGCCATCAACCCGGAAGCGGATACTCATCGCTTTTTCAAACACTTCAATATGAATATCTGAGGCGTGTTCTTTAATTGCTTCGCTGAGCACGGCATTAATAAGCCTGATAACCGGCGCGTCCGACTGCTCGTTCAGCAGATCTTCATTCGTTGGGATCTCTTCAGAGAGAGTATTGAGATCGTCCGAGTTATTAATATCTTCGGCAATTAACTGGGCTGACCCGCTGTTCTGTTGGTAAATAAGTTCTAGCTTTTCGGCAAACTGCTGCGGGGGGAGCCGGGTAAAACAGGTGCACTCTGGCGCAACGGATGCGAACTCGAGCAGATGCTCAAGTGTGGCATCTGTCGAGTAGAAGAGAGTCTCTCCTTGTAAGGCAATGCCATAGCGCTGCGCTTTTTTCCATGCGTGCTGACTCATTCCGTTCGACCTTCCCTGAACGGATTTTTGGCGTCCGGTGTTGCCGGTGCATTATTAAAAGCCCGATCTTCAAGCTCTTTGATGTTGTCGACGTTAATCAGTGTTTCACTTTGCTTTTCTCGTCTCTCTTTTTGCAGATCTTTGAAATTGGTGTATTTCTCACGTGAGAGTGAACGATAGACCTCATCGTCTCTGATAATGGTCGGGCGGATAAAGACCATCAGGTTACGTTTGCTTTTCTCATTGGATGTGTAGCGGAAAAGCTGTCCCACCAAAGGGATATCGCCCAGTAGGGGAACTTTTGAAACTTCTTGCTTACTGGCGTCATCCATTAAACCGCCAAGCACAACGGTTTCGCCACTTTTCACCAGGACGGCATTCTGTATTGTTCGGGTGTTGAAGGTTGGGCCGAGCGAGGAAGAGCTTGTCGATGTGTCGACGCTGGAAACCTCTTGCTCGATCTCCATCAGAACAGAATCACCCTCGTTAATCTGCGGGGTGACTTTTAACTTGGTCCCCACCGTCTTACGCTCGACGGTATTGTAAATATTATCGCCGGAGGTCGTCTGGGAACCGGAAAGTACGGGCACATCCTGCCCGACGTTGAAGGCTGCTTCTTTATTATCAAGCGTAACGATGCTGGGCGTAGACAGGATGTCGTTTTTGTTGTCGGTATTGAGTGCTGTGAGGAGCACCCCCCAGTCGCCGTTGAAAAAACCTGCCGCAAGGCCGTTATAATTACTGAAGAGGTTGTAAGCTGGGTTATCGCTGGTGATCCCTCCGTTTGCTTTAAATTCACCCACGCCCTGTGCCGCGTTAAAGATTGGCAGGCCAGTTTTGGTAAACTGTTGTCCACCAACGTTTTTCTGAGCCCACTGTACACCCAGGTTCAGACCTTTACCGTCCTGCACTTCAACGATAATCGCTTCCACCAGAACCTGTGCACGACGAATATCCAGCTTAGCGATAACCTCATCGAGTTGCTGGAGAATACCCTGATCGGCGGTCACAACCAGTGAGTTGGTTTGTTCATCTGCAGTAATAGAGATATCGCGGCTACTGCTGGTTGCCGTATTGGTTGTGCCACTTTTGCCATCTTTCAGTTTTTGTGTGACACCGGTTAAAACGTCAACAAGCTTATCCGCTTTGGCATATTTCAGGTACCATACCCGCGTGTTTCCTTGCCCTTGCTCCTGGGTATCAAGACGTTTTACCAACTCAGTAATTCTTGCGCGGGCGCGTTCTGAGCCTCTGATAATCAGCGCATTGCTTCTTTTATCGGCAACGATGTGCGTCTGGAGTGTCGCAGGTTGTGCCTCTTTTGCGTTCTCACGCGACAGCGTGTTGAGGACATCGGCAAGATCGACTGCGGAAGCATATTTCAGCGGGATAATTTGCTCTTGCTCGTCACCCATGACATCGACACGTTTAATGACTTCCAGCATGCGATTGACGGTTGATGCTTTGCCGGTAATGACCAGCGCATTAGAGGGCTCATAATGCGAGACGTTACCGACATTACCGCCATCGAGCATTTGACGAAGCAGAGGAGACAGCGATCGCGCTGGAACATTTTCCAGAGAAACAATACGTGTCACCAGTTCATCACCCTTGCCGGGTTGCGTATTACTGGTAAGCTTTCCTGGAAGATTTTTCACGGTTTCTGAACGCACGACTTTCAGCAGGCCATTATCAAGAGTGATAAGTGAAAAGCCATAAAGGTCGAGTACGCTCAGGAAAAATTGATAGTATTCCTCTTTATTAAAGGTATCTACGCTTCTGACGGAAATGGATGCTTTAACATCGGGATCAATCAGAATCGTTTTCCCCATGTTTTGTCCCACGATGTTGACAAACGTTTGAATGTCCGCACCGTTAAAATTCGCCGTGTAATCAGCTGAATATCCGGGCTTAGCGGTGGCGATGAGCAAAAAAAACAGCGAAAGCGCTTTCAGTCGCTGGCTTGCGGAGGTTCCATCCATTTATTTATCCTGACCGTCCTGGAATTGTTGAACGGCAACATTAATTAGTTTTGGTGATGCATTTCGCAAGAGGGTAATCTGAGCCGTCTGAAGATGTGTAAGTGCCTCCTGCGCCTGGGGTATATTCACCTGTTGCGTTAAAGACATATTGTTAAGCTGAATAGCAATGTCACCAGGTGCAATGGCTGTCCGTGAAAATAATTCTGTATTACCGCGAGGTAAAAGGCGCAATCCTCGCAAGACATTTTTATCGACAACAGGAATCGCTTCAATAAAATCTGACAATGTGACATCTGTTGGTGCCGGCTGCTCGTTCACTTTTTCTGGCGTTGCGGCAGGTGGCGTCAGTTCGGTAAGCAGCGTAAGTTGCGCGGTGTTTCCGTCTGAGGAGAAAAACACCTGGTTCTTAGTGATATCAATGATGCGCGTGCTGTTGGATGATTTAAGCACATCATCAATAGAATAGACATTCTGTTCCCCCCCTTCCTGCAGAATGGCCCGGGACGATAATTTATCCGAACTATGAATAATACCGCTTAAATGGATATGGGACAGAGTATCTACGTTGCCGCTCACTAATGGGGGCGCGTCAATGCGATTATTGGCTGAAGATGATAAATTCCATTTATATTTTTCATTAAAGTTATTCAATGGCGTGATGATATCCTCATTAATCAGCGACGCTTTGTTATTACCCCACTGTATATATGCTGAGTAAATGAAGATAAAGATACCCATAGCGCTAGTCAATATAATCATAAGGCTCAGGGTGCGATACGATAACGCATTTTTCACTAAGGGAGAGATGGTTGCCATGAAATCACTTTTAAGAATGACTAAGAGTGAACGTGTTTCTTGTTTAAGTCCGTCATAATATAATCAGTCATTGGCACGCAGCAAGTCATATGCAATATATATCCCTGTTTTAGGAATAGAATAATTTTCGAGGTAATGCGGCTATTCATGGATGAGCTAAATACTTTTTATACTACGCGGCATTGTCTGATTCGGGACAGCATGTTTTCCACGTTAATTCAGGAACAATGGCTAATATTACAGGGCGGTAAAGGGTCAGGAAAAAGTGTGCTTGCGCAAGGGGTGATTAGCGCGTGGCCTTATCGCGCGCTCACCATCAGCCCTTTGAACCGAAAAGGTTACCTGTGGGAGTGGGTGATTATTGCGGATTCGCAGACGGATAACAGTCTGGCGGGAAAAATATTCCCTGTTGAGAAGCTCTGGGAGGAACTGTACAGCGCGGGGACCGTGACACACGGCAGTATGCCGCTGTTTGTCCTGGAAGATGGACACCGAATCTCAAAGGGGCTTGTTTCAACGATTCTGGCGTTTATGACCATGATGCCGCAAGCCCGATTGCTACTTACAGGGATATTCAACCGTCGTCAGCAGCGCGAGTTACGGGTATTACAGCCCGTATGGTTTGAGATACCCGCGCCGGACAGTAAAGATTACCGCAAGGTGATCTCCTCTCATGCAGGCATTGGCCCTGAGACAACCAACACTCTTCCGGAACAATTTATCAGACGATGCATGAGACGTTGCGATGGCAATCTTCATCTTGCCGCACGACTGGGAGGGGTTATTCGTCGTAATAAGATGGAGGGGGAGGAACACCCCGCCTCTATTATTGACGCTTCTCTTCAGCGTGAGGCGTTGCGTTACCTGCCCGCACCGGGCCGTCAGGGCGTAACCTGGTTGCTGCTGTTGGTGTTAACGGTGTTATGTGGTGGAGGAGGCGCATACTTCGCCAGGCCTCTTTCCCGCTGGCTGCCACCGCTCACAACGTTGCTTCCTGTAGAATTCTCAAGACCTGTCTCAACTCATGCGCGACTGATGGCAGAGACGATGTCTACCAATGAATCGCTCAGTTTACTGTTTAGCGTCTGGGGGTATGAGGTAGACAAAGGGGAAGCCTGGTGCGATCAGGCATACCGGGGCGGGATGGCCTGCCTTTCCGGCACCGAAACGCTTGAAACACTGTTGTCTGACGGACTTCCCTGGGTCGCCACCCTGGAAGTTGATAGCGCCAGTTTCCCTGTCGTCGTGATCGGGGGAGGAGAGAACACGCTTACCGTGCTGTCAGGAAATCAAACATGGATCCTTGATAAGGCATGGTTCAGCCATGTCTGGACAGGGAATGTGACGCGAATGTGGAAGCCATCGCCCGACGGCAACGCAAGCATAACAAAGAAGAGTAGCACCGATGACATTGTCTGGCTTGATACGATGCTGAGCCGCGTGCTGAATGTCGAGGCGGAAGGGACGGGAGAATGGAGTTCGCTGCTAACTGAGAAGGTCCGCCAGTTTCAGGCGCAAAATAAGATTAAAGTCGATGGTGTGATGGGACAGTTGTCACTTATCAGGCTATGGCAATCCCTGGGTGAAAGTCCAACGTTGATTCAGGAAAGAGGGACGATATGAGCGAGCAAACGGAAACCTCTTTGCAGCCCAAAGTACGCTTTGTCCGGCCAGATATGCCGCGCACGCTTTGGGCGGGGATATGCATCGCATTGTACTGGCTTTTATATAGTGTGGGTTGCGCGGTCGTCGGGTATTACCTGTACCGCGGGATTGCTCTGCACACGTCTTCATCACCAGAGCCTCAGCATTATCGGCTTTCTGAGGAGCACTATATCTATAAGAAGCGTCCCTTGCCGGTGCCGGTGCCGGTGGAAGAGACGGATGTTAGTGTGTCGGAGGAAAGCGACGCTGCGCATCCGGTTGCTGCCGGAGAAAAGGGCGATCTTGAAGCGCGTGTTAAGCAGGCGATAGCAGATATTGACCAGTAGTGTACGTGTCTTGCAAAAGGTTGGTTATTATCGACACAGTCGACTTGCATTAAGCCTGTAAATACGTATAATGCGCGGGCTTGTCGTAATTGACGGCTGGTTCGATATGAACCTGGGTAGCGCATTTTGTTACTCAACAATGCTCCCAATTGGGGAGCTACGTAAGAACGGTTACACTCTCCCATCAATCGTAATGGGTTTGAGGAGTAATCATTTTCGTTTATAAAATAATTGGAGCTCTGGTCTCATGCAGAACCAAAGAATCCGTATCCGCCTTAAAGCGTTTGATCATCGTCTGATCGATCAATCAACCGCGGAAATCGTCGAGACTGCTAAGCGCACTGGTGCGCAAGTCCGTGGTCCGATCCCGCTGCCGACCCGCAAAGAGCGCTTTACCGTTCTGATCTCTCCGCACGTTAACAAAGACGCGCGTGATCAGTACGAAATCCGCACTCACAAGCGTCTGGTTGACATCGTTGAGCCAACTGAGAAAACCGTTGATGCTCTGATGCGTCTGGATCTGGCTGCCGGTGTAGACGTGCAGATCAGCCTGGGTTAATCAGGTCATCGAGCGATTGAGAGGTTGAAACAATGATTGGTTTAGTCGGTAAAAAAGTGGGTATGACCCGCATCTTCACTGAAGATGGCGTTTCTATCCCAGTAACCGTAATCGAAGTTGAAGCAAACCGCGTTACTCAGGTTAAAGATCTGGCTAACGATGGCTACCGCGCTATTCAGGTTACCACTGGTGCTAAAAAAGCTAACCGTGTAACCAAACCAGAAGCGGGTCACTTCGCTAAAGCTGGCGTAGAAGCTGGCCGTGGTCTGTGGGAATTCCGTCTTGCTGAAGGCGAAGAGTTCACCGTAGGTCAGGACATTAGCGTTGAGCTGTTTGCTGACGTTAAAAAAGTTGACGTAACCGGTACCTCTAAAGGTAAAGGTTTTGCTGGTACCGTTAAGCGCTGGAACTTCCGTACCCAGGACGCTACCCACGGTAACTCCTTGTCTCACCGCGTTCCGGGTTCTATCGGTCAGAACCAGACTCCGGGCAAAGTGTTCAAAGGCAAGAAAATGGCAGGTCAGCTGGGTAACGAACGTGTAACCGTTCAGAGCCTGGACGTAGTACGTGTTGACGCTGAGCGCAACCTGCTGCTGGTTAAAGGTGCGGTCCCGGGTGCAACCGGTAGCGACCTGATCGTTAAACCAGCTGTGAAGGCGTAAGGGGATAGCAATGGAATTAGTATTGAAAGACGCGCAGAGCGCGCTGACTGTTTCCGAAACTACCTTCGGTCGTGATTTCAACGAAGCGCTGGTTCACCAGGTTGTTGTTGCTTATGCAGCTGGTGCTCGTCAGGGTACTCGTGCTCAGAAGACTCGTGCTGAAGTAACTGGTTCTGGCAAAAAGCCATGGCGCCAGAAAGGTACCGGCCGTGCGCGTTCAGGTTCTATCAAGAGCCCGATCTGGCGTTCAGGTGGCGTGACCTTCGCTGCGCGTCCACAGGACCACAGTCAAAAAGTTAACAAAAAGATGTACCGCGGCGCGCTGAAAAGCATCCTGTCCGAACTGGTACGTCAGGATCGTCTGATCGTTGTCGAGAAGTTCTCTGTAGAAGCGCCTAAAACTAAGCTGCTGGCACAGAAACTGAAAGACATGGCTCTGGAAGATGTGCTGATCATCACCGGTGAGCTGGACGAGAACCTGTTCCTGGCCGCACGTAACCTGCACAAGGTTGACGTACGCGATGCGACTGGTATCGACCCGGTTAGCCTGATCGCCTTCGACAAAGTCGTAATGACTGCTGATGCTGTTAAGCAAGTTGAGGAGATGCTGGCATGATTCGTGAAGAACGTCTGCTGAAGGTGCTTCGCGCACCGCACGTTTCTGAAAAAGCGTCTACTGCGATGGAAAAAACAAACACCATCGTTCTCAAAGTTGCTAAAGACGCGACCAAAGCAGAGATCAAAGCTGCTGTGCAGAAACTGTTTGAAGTCGAAGTCGAAGTCGTTAACACCCTGGTTGTTAAAGGGAAAGTTAAACGTCACGGACAGCGTATCGGTCGTCGTAGCGACTGGAAAAAAGCTTACGTCACCCTGAAAGAAGGCCAGAACCTGGACTTCGTTGGCGGCGCTGAGTAAGTCGGAGGAGTAATACAATGGCAGTTGTTAAATGTAAACCGACATCTCCGGGTCGTCGCCACGTAGTTAAAGTGGTTAACCCTGAGCTGCACAAGGGCAAACCTTTTGCTCCGTTGCTGGAAAAAAACAGCAAATCCGGTGGTCGTAACAACAATGGCCGTATCACCACTCGTCACATCGGTGGTGGCCACAAGCAGGCTTATCGTATTGTTGACTTCAAACGCAACAAAGACGGTATCCCTGCAGTTGTTGAACGTCTTGAGTACGATCCGAACCGTTCCGCGAACATCGCGCTGGTTCTGTACAAAGATGGCGAACGCCGTTACATCCTGGCCCCTAAAGGCCTGAAAGCTGGCGACCAGATTCAGTCTGGCGTTGATGCTGCAATCAAAGCAGGTAACACCCTGCCGATGCGCAATATCCCGGTTGGTTCTACCGTTCATAACGTAGAAATGAAACCAGGTAAAGGCGGTCAGCTGGCGCGTTCCGCGGGTACTTACGTTCAGATCGTTGCGCGCGACGGTGCTTATGTCACCCTGCGTCTGCGTTCTGGTGAAATGCGTAAAGTCGAAGCAGACTGCCGCGCTACTCTGGGCGAAGTTGGCAATGCTGAGCATATGCTGCGCGTTCTGGGTAAAGCAGGTGCTGCACGCTGGCGTGGTGTTCGTCCTACCGTTCGCGGTACTGCGATGAACCCAGTCGACCACCCACATGGTGGTGGTGAAGGTCGTAACTTTGGTAAGCACCCGGTAACTCCGTGGGGCGTTCAGACCAAAGGTAAGAAGACCCGCAGCAACAAGCGTACTGATAAATTTATCGTACGTCGCCGTAGCAAATAATTTTAGAGGATAAGCCATGCCACGTTCTCTCAAGAAAGGTCCTTTTATTGACCTGCACTTGCTGAAGAAGGTAGAGAAAGCGGTGGAAAGCGGAGACAAGAAGCCCCTGCGCACTTGGTCCCGTCGTTCAACGATCTTTCCTAACATGATCGGTTTGACCATCGCTGTCCATAATGGTCGTCAGCACGTTCCAGTCTTTGTTACCGACGAAATGGTTGGTCACAAACTGGGTGAATTCGCACCGACTCGTACTTATCGCGGCCACGCTGCTGATAAAAAAGCGAAGAAGAAATAAGGTAGGAGGAAGAGATGGAAACTTTAGCTCAACATCGCCATGCTCGTTCTTCTGCACAGAAGGTTCGCCTTGTTGCTGACCTGATTCGCGGTAAGAAAGTGTCGCAGGCCCTGGACATCCTGACCTATACCAACAAGAAAGCTGCGGTATTGGTCAAGAAAGTACTGGAATCTGCCATTGCTAACGCTGAACACAACGATGGCGCTGACATCGACGATCTGAAAGTCGCGAAAATTTTCGTAGATGAAGGCCCAAGCATGAAGCGCATTATGCCGCGTGCGAAAGGTCGTGCAGATCGCATCCTGAAGCGCACCAGCCACATTACTGTGGTTGTGTCCGATCGCTGAGACTCTGGAGACTAGCAATGGGTCAGAAAGTACATCCTAATGGTATTCGCCTGGGTATTGTAAAACCATGGAACTCTACCTGGTTTGCGAACACCAAAGAATTCGCTGACAACCTGGACAGCGATTTTAAAGTACGTCAGTACCTGACTAAGGAACTGGCTAAAGCGTCTGTATCTCGTATCGTTATCGAGCGTCCAGCTAAGAGCATCCGTGTGACTATTCACACTGCTCGTCCTGGCATCGTTATCGGTAAGAAAGGCGAAGACGTAGAAAAACTGCGCAAGGTCGTAGCGGATATCGCTGGCGTTCCTGCACAGATCAATATCGCTGAAGTTCGTAAGCCTGAACTGGACGCTAAATTGGTTGCTGACAGCATCACTTCTCAGCTGGAACGTCGTGTTATGTTCCGTCGTGCTATGAAGCGTGCTGTACAGAACGCAATGCGTCTGGGCGCTAAGGGTATCAAAGTTGAAGTTAGCGGCCGTCTGGGCGGCGCGGAAATCGCACGTACCGAATGGTACCGTGAAGGTCGCGTACCGCTGCACACTCTGCGTGCTGATATCGACTACAACACCTCTGAAGCGCACACCACTTACGGTGTAATCGGCGTTAAGGTATGGATCTTCAAAGGTGAGATCCTGGGTGGTATGGCTGCTGTTGAACAACCGGAAAAACCGGCTGCTCAACCTAAAAAGCAGCAGCGTAAAGGCCGTAAATAAGGAGCGTCGCTGATGTTACAACCAAAGCGTACAAAATTCCGTAAAGTGCACAAAGGCCGCAACCGTGGTCTGGCGCAGGGTACGGATGTTAGCTTCGGCACTTTCGGTCTGAAAGCTGTTGGCCGTGGTCGTCTGACTGCACGTCAGATCGAAGCAGCACGTCGTGCAATGACCCGTGCAGTTAAGCGTCAAGGTAAGATCTGGATCCGTGTATTCCCGGACAAACCGATCACCGAGAAGCCGCTGGAAGTTCGTATGGGTAAAGGTAAAGGTAACGTGGAGTACTGGGTTGCCTTGATCCAACCGGGCAAAGTCCTTTATGAAATGGACGGTGTTCCGGAAGAGCTGGCCCGTGAAGCCTTCGGCCTGGCAGCAGCGAAACTGCCTATCAAAACCACCTTTGTAACTAAGACGGTGATGTAATGAAAGCAAAAGAGCTGCGTGAAAAAAGCGTTGAAGAGCTGAACGCTGAGCTGCTGAACCTGCTGCGTGAGCAGTTCAACCTGCGTATGCAGGCTGCAAGTGGCCAGCTGCAACAGACTCACCTGCTGAAGCAAGTGCGTCGCAATGTTGCACGCGTTAAGACTTTACTGACTCAGAAGGCGGGTGCGTAATGACCGATAAAATCCGTACTCTGCAAGGTCGTGTTGTTAGCGACAAAATGGAGAAATCCATTGTTGTAGCTATCGAACGTATTGTGAAACACCCGATCTACGGTAAATTCATCAAGCGTACGACCAAACTGCACGTACATGACGAGAACAACGAATGTGGTATCGGCGACAAGGTTGAAATCCGTGAATGCCGTCCACTGTCCAAGACTAAGTCCTGGACGCTGGTTCGCGTTGTAGAGAAAGCGGTTCTGTAATACAGTACGCATTCTCAATACGAATAAACGGCTCAGCGATGAGCCGTTTATTTTTTCTACCCATATTGCAGAAGCGGTGTTATAATGCCGCGCCCTCGATATGGGGCTTTTTAACGGCTCTGATTTTAGAGTCTCAGGTAGTAGTTGACATTAGCGGAGCACTAAAATGATCCAAGAACAGACTATGCTGAACGTCGCCGACAACTCCGGTGCACGTCGCGTAATGTGTATCAAGGTTCTGGGTGGCTCGCACCGTCGCTACGCAGGCGTAGGCGACATCATCAAGATCACCATCAAAGAAGCAATTCCACGTGGTAAGGTCAAAAAAGGTGATGTGCTGAAAGCGGTAGTGGTGCGCACCAAGAAGGGTGTTCGTCGCCCTGACGGTTCTGTCATTCGCTTCGATGGTAATGCATGCGTTATTTTGAACAATAACAGCGAGCAGCCTATCGGCACGCGTATCTTTGGGCCGGTAACTCGTGAACTTCGTACTGAGAAGTTCATGAAAATTATCTCTCTGGCACCAGAAGTACTCTAAGGAGCGAATCATGGCAGCGAAAATCCGTCGTGATGACGAAGTTATCGTGTTAACCGGTAAAGATAAAGGTAAACGCGGTAAAGTAAAAAATGTTCTGTCTTCCGGCAAACTCGTCGTTGAAGGTATCAACCTGGTTAAGAAACATCAGAAGCCGGTTCCGGCCCTGAACCAACCAGGTGGCATCGTTGAAAAAGAAGCTGCTATTCAGGTTTCTAACGTTGCAATCTTCAATGCGGCTACCGGCAAGGCTGACCGTGTAGGCTTTAGATTCGAAGACGGCAAAAAAGTCCGTTTCTTCAAGTCTAACAGCGAAACTATCAAGTAATTTGGAGTAGTACGATGGCGAAACTGCATGATTACTACAAAGACGAAGTAGTTAACAAACTCATGACTGAGTTTAACTACAATTCTGTCATGCAAGTCCCTCGGGTCGAGAAGATCACCCTGAACATGGGTGTTGGTGAAGCGATCGCTGACAAGAAACTGCTGGATAACGCAGCAGCTGACCTGACAGCAATCTCCGGTCAAAAACCGCTGATCACCAAAGCACGCAAATCTGTTGCAGGCTTCAAAATCCGTCAGGGCTATCCGATCGGCTGTAAAGTAACTCTGCGTGGCGAACGCATGTGGGAGTTCTTTGAGCGCCTGATCACTATTGCTGTTCCACGTATCCGTGACTTCCGTGGCTTGTCCGCTAAGTCTTTCGACGGTCGTGGTAACTACAGCATGGGTGTCCGTGAGCAGATCATCTTCCCAGAAATCGACTACGATAAAGTCGACCGCGTGCGTGGTTTGGATATTACCATTACCACTACTGCGAAATCTGACGAAGAAGGCCGTGCTCTGCTGGCTGCCTTTGACTTCCCGTTCCGCAAGTAAGGTAGGGTTACTGAATGGCTAAGCAATCAATGAAAGCACGCGAAGTAAAGCGCGTAGCTTTAGCTGATAAATTCTTCGCTAAACGCGCTGAACTGAAAGCGATCATTTCTGATGTGAACGCTTCCGACGAAGATCGTTGGAATGCGGTTCTCAAGCTGCAGTCTCTGCCGCGTGATTCCAGCCCGTCTCGTCAGCGTAACCGCTGTCGTCAAACAGGTCGTCCACATGGTTATGTGGGCAAGTTTGGGTTGAGCCGTATCAAACTGCGTGAAGCCGCCATGCGCGGTGAAGTGCCAGGCTTGAAAAAGGCTAGCTGGTAATTACCAATTGAATCACGGGAGTAAAGACAGATGAGCATGCAAGATCCGATCGCGGATATGCTGACCCGTATCCGTAACGGTCAGGCCGCGAACAAAGTTGCGGTCACCATGCCTTCCGCCAAGCTGAAAGTGGCAATTGCCAACGTGCTGAAGGAAGAAGGTTTTATCGAAGATTTTAAAGTTGAAGGCGACACCAAGCCGGAACTGGAACTTACTCTCAAGTATTTCCAGGGTAAAGCTGTTGTAGAAAGCATTCAGCGTGTCAGCCGCCCAGGCCTGCGCATCTATAAGAAAAAAGATGAGCTGCCAAAAGTTATGGCTGGTCTTGGTATCGCAGTTGTTTCTACCTCTAAAGGTGTTATGACTGATCGTGCAGCGCGCCAGGCTGGTCTTGGTGGCGAAATTATCTGCTACGTAGCCTAATCGGAGGAAAGAATGTCTCGTGTTGCTAAAGCACCGGTCGTCATTCCTGCCGGCGTTGATGTTAAAATCGACGGTCAGGTTATTACGATCAAAGGTAAAAACGGCGAGCTGACTCGTACCCTCAACAAAGCTGTTGAAGTTAAACATGCAGATAACGCTCTGACCTTCGGTCCACGTGATGGTTTCGTGGATGGATGGGCTCAGGCTGGTACCGCGCGTGCCCTGCTGAACTCAATGGTTGTTGGTGTTACCGAAGGCTTCACTAAAAAGCTTCAGCTGGTTGGTGTAGGTTATCGTGCAGCGATCAAAGGGAATGCAGTAGGCCTGTCTCTGGGCTTCTCACACCCTGTTGAGCATCCGCTGCCGGCCGGTATCACTGCAGAATGCCCGACTCAAACTGAAATCGTGCTGAAAGGCGCTGATAAACAGCTGATCGGTCAGGTTGCAGCAGATCTGCGCGCCTACCGTCGTCCTGAGCCTTACAAAGGCAAGGGTGTTCGTTACGCCGACGAAGTCGTGCGTACCAAAGAGGCTAAGAAGAAGTAAGGTAACACTATGGATAAGAAATCTGCTCGTATCCGTCGTGCGACCCGCGCACGCCGCAAGCTCAAAGAGCTGGGTGCAACTCGCCTGGTGGTACATCGTACCCCGCGTCATATTTACGCACAGGTAATTGCACCGAACGGTTCTGAAGTTCTGGTAGCTGCTTCTACTGTAGAAAAAGCTATCTCAGAACAATTGAAGTACACCGGTAACAAAGACGCCGCTGCAGCTGTAGGTAAAGCTGTTGCTGAACGCGCTCTGGAAAAAGGCATCAGCAATGTTTCCTTTGACCGTTCCGGGTTCCAATATCATGGTCGTGTCCAGGCACTGGCAGATGCTGCCCGTGAAGCTGGCCTTCAGTTCTAAGGTAGAGGTGTAAGATGGCTCACATCGAAAAACAGGCTGGCGAACTGCAGGAAAAGCTGATCGCGGTAAACCGCGTATCTAAAACCGTTAAAGGTGGTCGTATTTTCTCCTTCACAGCTCTGACTGTAGTAGGCGATGGTAACGGTCGCGTTGGTTTTGGTTACGGTAAAGCGCGTGAAGTTCCAGCAGCGATCCAGAAAGCGATGGAAAAAGCCCGTCGCAATATGATTAACGTCGCGCTGAACAACGGCACCCTGCAACACCCTGTTAAAGGTGTTCACACGGGTTCTCGTGTATTCATGCAGCCAGCTTCAGAAGGTACCGGTATCATCGCCGGTGGTGCAATGCGCGCCGTTCTGGAAGTTGCTGGGGTTCATAACGTTCTGGCCAAAGCATATGGTTCCACCAACCCGATTAACGTGGTTCGTGCAACTATTGATGGCCTGGAAAATATGAATTCTCCAGAAATGGTCGCTGCCAAGCGTGGTAAATCCGTTGAAGAAATTCTGGGGTAATTGACCATGGCAAAGACTATTAAAATCACTCAAACCCGCAGTGCAATCGGTCGTCTGCCGAAACACAAGGCAACGCTGCTTGGCCTGGGTCTGCGTCGTATTGGTCATACCGTTGAGCGCGAGGATACTCCTGCTGTTCGTGGTATGGTCAACGCGGTTTACTTCATGGTTAAAGTTGAGGAGTAAGAGATGCGTTTAAATACTCTGTCTCCGGCCGAAGGCTCTAAAAAGGCGGGTAAACGCCTGGGTCGTGGTATCGGTTCTGGCCTCGGCAAAACCGGTGGTCGTGGTCACAAAGGTCAGAACTCTCGTTCTGGCGGTGGCGTACGTCGCGGTTTCGAGGGTGGCCAGATGCCACTGTACCGTCGTCTGCCGAAGTTCGGCTTCACCTCTCGCAAAGCAGCGATCACAGCGGAAATCCGTCTGTCTGACCTGGCGAAAGTTGAAGGCGGCGTTGTAGACCTGAACACGCTGAAAGCAGCAAACATTATCGGTATTCAGATCGAGTTCGCGAAAGTGATCCTGTCTGGTGAAGTTTCTACTCCGGTAACTGTTCGTGGCCTGCGTGTTACTAAAGGTGCTCGTGCTGCTATCGAAGCTGCTGGCGGTAAAATTGAGGAATAAGTAGCAGATGGCTAAGCAACCGGGATTAGATTTTCAAAGTGCCAAAGGTGGATTTGGCGAGCTGAAACGCAGACTGCTGTTTGTTATCGGCGCGCTGATTGTGTTCCGTATTGGCTCTTTTATTCCGATCCCTGGTATCGATGCCGCTGTACTTGCCAAACTGCTTGAGCAACAGCGAGGCACCATCATTGAAATGTTCAACATGTTCTCTGGTGGTGCTCTCAGCCGTGCTTCTATCTTCGCTCTGGGTATCATGCCGTATATTTCGGCATCGATTATTATCCAGCTGCTGACGGTCGTTCATCCGGCCCTGGCAGAATTGAAGAAAGAAGGGGAGTCTGGACGTCGTAAGATTAGTCAGTACACCCGTTACGGTACTCTGGTGCTGGCAATATTCCAGTCTATCGGTATTGCTACCGGTCTGCCGAATATGCCTGGTATGCAGGGCCTGGTATTAAACCCAGGCTTTGCATTCTATTTCACCGCTGTTGTTAGTCTGGTCACAGGGACGATGTTCCTGATGTGGCTCGGCGAACAGATTACTGAGCGTGGTATCGGTAACGGTATCTCAATCATTATCTTCGCCGGTATTGTTGCGGGTCTTCCGCCAGCCATCGCCCACACTATCGAGCAAGCGCGTCAAGGCGACCTGCACTTCCTCCTGTTGCTGTTGGTTGCAGTATTAGTATTTGCAGTGACGTTCTTTGTTGTCTTCGTTGAACGTGGTCAACGCCGCATTGTGGTGAACTACGCGAAACGTCAGCAAGGTCGTCGTGTCTATGCTGCACAGAGCACACATTTACCGCTGAAAGTGAATATGGCGGGGGTAATCCCGGCAATCTTCGCTTCCAGTATTATTCTGTTCCCGGCAACCATCGCGTCATGGTTCGGGGGCGGTACTGGTTGGAACTGGCTGACAACAATTTCGCTGTATTTGCAGCCTGGGCAACCACTTTATGTGTTACTCTATGCGTCTGCGATCATCTTCTTCTGTTTCTTCTACACGGCGTTGGTCTTCAACCCGCGTGAAACAGCAGATAACCTGAAGAAGTCCGGTGCATTTGTACCAGGAATTCGTCCGGGAGAGCAAACGGCGAAGTATATCGATAAAGTAATGACCCGCCTGACTTTGGTTGGTGCGCTTTATATTACTTTTATCTGCCTGATCCCGGAGTTCATGCGTGATGCAATGAAAGTACCGTTCTACTTCGGTGGGACCTCACTGCTTATCGTTGTTGTCGTGATTATGGACTTTATGGCTCAAGTGCAAACTCTGATGATGTCCAGTCAGTATGAGTCTGCATTGAAGAAGGCGAACCTGAAAGGCTACGGCCGCTAATTGGTCGCCTGAGAAGTTACGGAGAGTAAAAATGAAAGTTCGTGCTTCCGTCAAGAAATTATGCCGTAACTGCAAAATCGTTAAGCGTGATGGTGTCATCCGTGTGATTTGCAGTGCCGAGCCGAAGCATAAACAGCGCCAAGGCTGATTATTTCGCATATTTTTCTTGCAAAGTTGGGTTGAGCTGGCTAGATTAGCCAGCCAATCTTTTGTATGTCTGTACGTTTCCATTTGAGTATCCTGAAAACGGGCTTTTCAGCATGGTGCGTACATATTAAATAGTAGGAGTGCATAGTGGCCCGTATAGCAGGCATTAACATTCCTGATCAGAAACATGCTGTGATCGCATTAACTTCGATCTACGGCGTCGGCAAGACCCGTTCTAAAGCCATTCTGGCTGCAGCGGGTATCGCTGAAGATGTTAAGATCAGTGAGCTGTCTGAAGAACAAATCGACACGCTGCGTGACGAAGTTGCCAAATTTGTCGTTGAAGGTGATCTGCGCCGTGAAATCAGCATGAGCATCAAGCGCCTGATGGATCTTGGTTGCTATCGCGGTTTGCGTCATCGTCGTGGTCTGCCAGTGCGCGGTCAGCGTACTAAGACCAACGCACGTACCCGTAAGGGTCCGCGCAAACCGATCAAGAAATAATCGGGGTGATTGAATAATGGCAAAGGCACCAGTTCGTGCACGTAAACGTGTAAGAAAACAAGTCTCTGACGGCGTGGCTCATATCCATGCTTCTTTCAACAACACCATCGTTACTATTACTGATCGTCAGGGTAACGCTTTGGGTTGGGCAACAGCCGGTGGTTCCGGTTTCCGTGGTTCTCGCAAATCCACTCCGTTCGCAGCTCAGGTTGCAGCAGAGCGTTGCGCTGAAGCCGTAAAAGAATACGGCATCAAGAATCTGGAAGTTATGGTTAAAGGTCCGGGTCCGGGTCGTGAATCTACTGTTCGCGCTCTGAACGCCGCTGGTTTCCGCATCACGAATATTACTGATGTGACTCCGATCCCTCATAACGGTTGTCGTCCGCCGAAAAAACGTCGCGTATAACGCTCGTTTTTTAGGTTAGTTGGAGATAGAAAATGGCAAGATATTTGGGTCCTAAGCTCAAGCTGAGCCGTCGTGAGGGCACCGACTTATTCCTTAAGTCTGGCGTTCGCGCGATCGATACCAAGTGTAAAATTGAACAAGCTCCTGGCCAGCACGGTGCGCGTAAACCGCGTCTGTCTGACTATGGTGTGCAGTTGCGTGAAAAGCAAAAAGTTCGCCGTATCTACGGTGTGCTGGAGCGTCAGTTCCGTAACTACTATAAAGAAGCAGCACGTCTGAAAGGCAACACAGGTGAAAACCTGCTGGCTCTGCTGGAAGGTCGTCTGGACAACGTTGTTTACCGTATGGGCTTCGGCGCGACTCGTGCTGAATCACGCCAGTTGGTTAGCCACAAAGCAATCATGGTAAACGGTCGTGTTGTTAACATCGCTTCTTATCAGGTTAAAGCGAATGACGTTGTTAGCATTCGTGAGAAAGCGAAAAAGCAATCTCGCGTGAAGGCCGCTCTGGAGCTGGCTGAGCAGCGTGAAAAGCCAACCTGGCTGGAAGTTGATGCTGGCAAGATGGAAGGTACGTTCAAGCGTCAGCCGGAACGTTCTGATCTGTCTGCGGACATTAACGAACACCTGATCGTCGAGCTTTACTCCAAGTAAAGCTTAGTACCAAAGAGAGGACACAATGCAGGGTTCTGTGACAGAGTTTCTAAAACCGCGCCTGGTAGATATCGAGCAAGTGAGTTCGACGCACGCCAAGGTGACCCTTGAGCCTTTAGAGCGTGGCTTTGGCCATACTCTGGGTAACGCACTGCGCCGTATTCTGCTCTCATCGATGCCGGGTTGCGCGGTGACCGAGGTTGAGATTGATGGTGTACTTCATGAGTACAGCACCAAAGAAGGCGTTCAGGAAGATATCCTTGAAATCCTGCTCAACCTGAAAGGGCTGGCGGTGAGAGTTCAGGGTAAAGATGAAGTTATTCTTACTCTGAATAAATCTGGCATTGGCCCTGTGACTGCAGCCGACATCACCCACGACGGTGATGTTGAAATCGTCAAGCCGCAGCACGTGATCTGCCACCTGACCGATGAGAACGCAGCTATTAGCATGCGTATCAAAGTTCAGCGCGGTCGTGGTTATGTGCCGGCTTCTGCCCGAATTCATTCGGAAGAAGATGAGCGCCCAATCGGCCGTCTGCTGGTCGACGCATGCTACAGCCCTGTAGAGCGTATTGCCTACAATGTTGAAGCAGCGCGTGTAGAACAGCGTACCGACCTGGACAAGCTGGTCATCGAAATGGAAACCAACGGCACAATCGATCCTGAAGAGGCGATTCGTCGTGCGGCAACCATCCTGGCAGAACAACTGGAAGCTTTCGTTGACTTACGTGATGTTCGTCAGCCGGAAGTGAAAGAAGAGAAACCAGAATTCGATCCGATCCTGCTGCGCCCTGTTGACGATCTCGAATTGACTGTCCGCTCTGCTAACTGCCTCAAGGCAGAAGCTATCCACTATATCGGTGATCTGGTACAGCGTACCGAGGTTGAGTTGCTGAAAACGCCGAACCTGGGTAAAAAATCTCTTACCGAGATTAAAGACGTGCTGGCTTCACGTGGTTTGTCTCTGGGCATGCGCCTGGAAAACTGGCCACCAGCAAGCATTGCTGACGAGTAACCGGATCACAGGTTAAGGTTTTACTGAGAAGGATAAGGTCATGCGCCATCGTAAGAGTGGTCGTCAACTGAACCGCAACAGCAGCCATCGCCAGGCTATGTTCCGCAACATGGCAGGTTCACTGGTTCGTCATGAAATCATCAAGACGACCCTGCCTAAAGCGAAAGAGCTGCGTCGCGTAGTTGAGCCGCTGATTACTCTTGCCAAGACTGACAGCGTTGCTAATCGTCGTCTGGCATTCGCCCGCACTCGTGATAACGAGATCGTGGCAAAACTGTTTAACGAACTGGGCCCGCGTTTCGCGAGCCGTGCCGGTGGTTACACTCGCATTCTGAAGTGTGGTTTCCGTGCAGGCGACAACGCGCCGATGGCTTACATCGAGCTGGTTGATCGTTCAGAGAAAGCAGAAGCTGCTGCAGAGTAATCTGCAGTAACGTAAAAAAACCCGCCTCGGCGGGTTTTTTTATATCCGCAGTATCCCCACTTCTCTACAATGTCTGTATTAATTCTGTTCATCCCCTGGAGCTGACGATGTGGTTGCTTGACCAGTGGGCAGAACGCCATATTCGCGATGCCCAAAATAAAGGTGATTTCGACGATCTCCCCGGAAGCGGCGAACCTCTTGTGCTGGAAGATGATTCGCATATTGCGCCTGAACTGCGGGCCGGATACCGTTTACTAAAAAACGCCGGCTGTCTTCCTCCTGAGCTTGAGCAGCGCAGAGAGGCCGTTGAACTTATCGATTTGCTAAAAGGTATTCGCCGGGACGATCCACGACATACTGAACTTAGCCGCAGGCTTGCCCTTGTCGAGCTCAAGTTACTTCAGGCCGGGTTGAGTACTGAATTTCTGCATGGCGAATACAGTGAAAGATTGATGCAGAAAATAAACGAGGAGTAGCGATGTACCGTATCGGTGAACTTGCAAAGCTCGCGAACGTAACGCCGGATACTATCCGATATTACGAAAAGCAGCAGATGATCGATCATGAAGTACGCACAGAAGGCGGGTTTCGGCTTTATACCGATAACGATCTACAGCGTTTAAGATTTATACGCTATGCGCGACAGCTTGGATTCACGCTGGACTCGATCCGCGAGTTATTATCGATCCGCATCGATCCTGAACATCATACCTGCCAGGAATCAAAAAGCATCGTGCAGGCCCGGCTTGATGAAGTTGAAGCCCGTATTCAGGAGCTGCAAACCATGCAACGTTCTCTGCAAAGGCTGAATGATGCCTGCTGTGGAACGGCCCATAGCAGTATTTATTGTTCAATTCTTGAAGCCCTTGAACAGGGGGCCAGTGGAGAAACGCGGGGATGTTGATTTTTAATCCACCCGGGTCTAGACTTCCGTCGTCATAAATCATGCTCAGGAGAAAAGATGAGCCACTATCAGCATACGAAGGGACAAATTAAAGACAATGCCATTGAGGCCTTACTTCACGACCCGCTTTTTCGACAGCGTGTTGAAAAGAATAAAAAAGGGAAGGGAAGTTATCTGCGTAAAAACAAACATGCAAAACGGGGTAACTGGGAGGCCAGTGGCAAGCAAGCGAATCGCTTATTTACCACTGGCCTTCCTGCTTTAATTTGCTGATTAAACGCGGTTGTTCTGCTCTTTTAACAGATCGCGGATTTCAGTCAGCAAGACTTCTTCTTTCGTTGGTGCTGGCGCAGCTGCTGGCTCTTCTTTTTTACGGTTGAGTCTGTTGATCAGCTTGATAGCCATGAAAATAGCAAACGCCACAATCACGAAATCAAATACGTTCTGAATAAATACGCCATAATGCATCACTACTGCCGGGATATCCCCCTGCGCTTCACGCAGCGTGAAGGCAAATTGTTTGAAATCAATGCCCCCGATGAGCAACCCTAAAGGTGGCATGATGATATCTGCAACTAATGATGAAACAATCTTGCCGAATGCCGCACCAATAATGACACCCACTGCCAAATCAACCACGTTCCCGCGCATCGCAAATTCGCGAAATTCTTTAATAAAACTCATTATGTTCTCCTTGTGCCAGCTGACGACTATAAGTTTAACAAATGATTAGCTATTTGCCATTCGGGATAATTAAACGTTATGAAAAATAAAAGGCACAGGAATTAAGCGGTTAAAGCGTGGGTGCTCGTATGCGAGCACCCGACTCATTAAAGGAAGAAGGGACTTGGCTGGAATAAACGCTCGACGTCGGTAATAAACTTTTTATCGGTAAGGAACATAATTACGTGATCGCCTTGTTCAATACGCAAATTATCATTGGCGATCATGACATCATTCCCACGCACGACAGCGCCGATTATGGTGCCTGGCGGCAGTTTAATTTCGTCGATGGCGCGGCCCACAACGCGTGACGTGGTTTCATCACCATGCGCCACCGCTTCAATGGCTTCAGCCACACCGCGGCGGAGCGATGAAACACCCACAATGTCCGCTTTACGTACATGGCTAAGCAGGGCAGAAATCGTTGCCTGCTGCGGTGAAATGGCAATATCAATAACGCTGCCCTGAACGAGATCAACATAAGCCTTACGCTGGATAAGCACCATGACCTTCTTTGCCCCCATACGCTTGGCGAGCATGGCAGACATAATATTCGCCTCGTCATCATTAGTGACGGCAATAAAAAGATCTACTTGATCAATATGTTCTTCTGCCAGCAGCTCCTGATCCGACGCATCGCCATAAAATACGATCGTATTTTGCAACTTCTCCGCCAGTTCAGAAGCCCGCTGTTGATCGCGCTCGATCAATTTCACGCTATAGTCTTTTTCCAGCCTGCGCGCGAGACCCGCGCCGATATTGCCGCCGCCGACCAGCATAATACGTTTATAAGGCTTTTCGAGACGCTGTAGCTCACTCATCACCGCACGGATATGCTGAGAGGCAGCAATAAAGAAGACCTCATCGCCAGCTTCGACAATGGTAGAGCCTTGCGGGCGGATAGGTCTGTCGTGACGGAAAATGGCGGCGACGCGCGTATCAATATGGGGCATATGTTCGCGCATGGTGGACAACGCGTTGCCAATCAATGGCCCACCGTAATAAGCCTTAACTACAGCCAGACTGACTTTCCCTTCGGCAAAGTTCACCACCTGCAGTGCCCCTGGATATTCGATCAGGCGATAGATATTGTCGATAACCAGTTGTTCAGGCGCGATGAGATGATCGATTGGAACCGCTTCTGAATTAAACAGTTTCTCGGCATCGCGAACATAGTCCGGAGAGCGGATACGCGCGATTCGGTTTGGTGTGTTGAAAAGCGAATAGGCCACCTGACAAGCCACCATATTGGTTTCATCAGAACTGGTGACCGCAACCAGCATGTCGGCATCGTCAGCGCCAGCCTCGCGCAGAACGCGCGGATGCGAACCGTGACCCTGCACAACGCGAAGGTCAAACTTGTCCTGCAATACGCGCAGACGATCGCCGTTGGTATCAACAATAGTGATGTCATTGTTTTCGCCAACCAGGTTTTCTGCCAGCGTTCCACCAACCTGTCCTGCGCCCAGAATGATAATCTTCATATCTTGTGACCTGTTCTCAACATCACTCTTTGATTAGCTTAGCGTAAAAGAAGCCATCACCCTCTTCCGCACCCGGCAGGTTCTGCTGACCCGGGTTTTCAGGTGTTCCCGTATCACGCAGCGTAGCGTCCGGAGTGCGTTTAAGGAAGGCCGCGATTTGCTGGTTGTTTTCTTCCGGCAGCACGGAGCAGGTCGCGTAGACCAGCGTTCCACCAGGTTTTAGATGCGGCCAGATGGCGTCAAGAATATCCGATTGCAGTTGGGCAAGTTCCTTGATATCACGATCGCGGCGCAGCCACTTGATATCGGGGTGACGGCGAATAACACCGGTTGCAGAGCAAGGGGCATCCAGCAAAATACGATCGAATTGTGTTTCACCACACCATTCTGCGGGTTTGCGTCCATCGCCCTGCTTAACCTGAGCCTTCATACCCAGACGCTTAAGGTTATCGTAGACGCGTGAAAGACGCTGCTCATCAACATCGACTGCCATCACGCTGGCCTGCGGAGCCACTTCCAGAATGTGCGTTGTTTTTCCGCCCGGTGCTGCGCACAGATCGAGGATCTGCTCGCCATTTTTCGGGTCAAGGAAAGTCATACAACCCTGAGCAGAGGCATCCTGTACGGTCACCCAGCCTTCATCAAAACCGGGTAAAGCATGTACCGGTGCAGGGGAAGCTAAACGCACGGCGTCAGGATAGGCATCATGCGTGAATCCACTCATTCCGGCCTCTTCGAGCAAGCTCAGCCAGGCATCGCGGGTATGATGATTCCGGTTTACGCGCAGCCACATCGGTGGACGTTGATTATTGGCTTCGGCAATGTTTTGCCATTGTTGTGGATACGCCTTTTTAAGGCGATTCAGAAGCCAGTCCGGGTGCAGGTAACGTGTTTCGCTTTGCGTAAATTCAGCCAGCAGCTCTTCCTGCTGTCGCTGGAACTGACGCAGTACACCGTTGATCAGCCCTTTCAACTGAGGACGTTTAATCGCAACGGCACCTTCCACCGTCTCAGCCAGTGCGGCATGAGGGGGGATGCGGGTATGAAGAAGCTGATAAAAACCCACCATAATCAAATAATGTATGGTGCGCTGTTTGCTGGTCATTGGGCGTGACATCAGCTTATTAATGAGCCACTCAAGTTGAGAGAGAGTGCGCAGGACGCCAAAACAGAGCTCCTGAAGCAGGGCTTTGTCTTTATCAGATACTTTTTGTTGCAGGGGAGGCAGGACATTACTCAATGACTGACCCTGCTCGATGACCTGCTCCACGGCCTGCGCCGCCATACTGCGAAGATTTTGTTTTTTCATAACCGTAAAAATAAAAATGCCCGGAACACCGGGCTTTAAGCAAATATTGGATCAGGCAAGGCGATTGCCCGGTATAAACCATTCGCGACGGGAATTTAACAGATCCTGTGCACTCATGGCTTTCTTACCGGCCGGTTGTAACGACTCAAGATTCAGGATCCCTTCTGCAGTCGCAACCTGAATTCCGTTCTTGCTGGCGTCGATAATCGTACCGGGTTCAGCAGCTGCTGTGACGCTGTTTATCACTGACGCTTTCCAGACTTTCACGGGCTGCTCATCAATCATCAGCCAGCTCATTGGCCATGGATTGAAGGCGCGGATGCAGCGTTCAAGTTGAGCGGCGGAGAGAGACCAGTCGATCCGGGCTTCTTCTTTGCTCAGTTTTTCGGCGTAGGTGACGAGAGACTCATCCTGAACCTCAGGCTTCGCCGTATTGTCAGCAAGCTGCTGTAAGGTCTTAATGAGCCCTTGTGGGCCGAGATCTGCCAGCTTGTCATACAGCGTAGCGCTGGTATCTTCTGCCGTAATGGGACACGTCAACTTATACAGCATGTCGCCCGTGTCTAAACCTACATCCATCTTCATGATTGTCACGCCGGTTTCAGCATCACCCGCCCACAGGGAGCGCTGTATAGGTGCCGCACCACGCCAACGCGGGAGCAGGGAACCATGCACGTTGATACAGCCCAGGCGAGGCATATCAAGCACGGCTTTTGGCAGAATTAAACCATACGCCACCACCACCATTACGTCGGCATTCAGGTCAGCAACCAGCTGCTGGTTTTCCTGAGGGCGTAAGGAGGCGGGCTGGAAAACGGGTAGCCCATGCTCTTCTGCCAGCACCTTTACGGGGCTCGGCATCAGTTTTTTACCGCGACCTGCCGGGCGGTCCGGCTGGGTAAAGACGCCAACAACCTGGTGACCAGAAGATAACAGCGCGTCAAGATGACGCGCTGCAAAATCAGGGGTTCCCGCGAAGATAATACGTAGTGTTTTAGACACGATGATCCTTGTATCCGGGGGGACGTTATGCGCGAGAGCGCAAACGATCCAGTTTCTCTACTTTTTGACGAATACGCTGCTGTTTCAGCGGCGAGAGGTAATCGATAAACAGTTTACCGACCAGATGATCCATCTCATGCTGAATACAAATCGCCAGCAGGTCGTCTGCTTCCAGTTCGAACGGATTACCGTCACGATCCAGGGCGCGAATTTTCACTTTTTCGGCACGTGGCACCAAAGCGCGCTGTTCAGGAATGGACAGACAGCCTTCCTCGATACCCGTTTCGCCGCTCTTTTCAAGCAACTCAGGGTTTATCAGCACCAGACGCTCATCGCGATTTTCAGAAACATCGATCACGATAATACGCTTGTGAATGTCTACCTGGGTCGCCGCCAGGCCAATGCCTTCTTCAGCGTACATGGTATCGAACATATCATCGACGATACGCTGAATTTCTGCATTCACTTCTTTAACCGGTTCAGCGACGATGCGAAGGCGCTCGTCCGGAATATGTAACACTTGCAAAACTGCCATAAATTTCCAGAGTCGTGTTCAGGAGTTGATAAGAATATTACTTCTATTCTAGACAAATCCCCGGTCGATTGACAGCATCAGTGACCAATCGCAATGATTGCGCAGGCCGCTTATGGCAGGGGGAAAGGATGACGTCTACCGAGATATGGTTACGGCTTATCCACACGGGTTCACTGTGTGGTGATGGGATGCTGGAAGCCGCTGCATGGTTGCACAAGCAGACAAATATAGATGTTCCTGCTGTCATAGACGCCGGGCTGTCAGCAAAACAGGCTAGCCGGTTCTTTGCCTTAGAGGAAAGTGAACTGGAGCGAAGCCTTAAGTGGCTTGAAATGCCGGGAAATCATTTGTTGACGGCAAACCATCCCCTTTATCCCCCTTTGCTGCGAACGATTCCCGATTATCCTGGGGCATTATGTGTAAAAGGTAACTTAGCGACGCTTAATACTGTCCAACTGGCTGTGGTGGGGAGTCGGGCGCCGTCATGGTACGGTGAGCGGTGGGGGAAAATCCTGTGCGAACAGCTTTCACAAAGCGGTTTCACAATCACCAGCGGGTTGGCCTGCGGTATTGACGGTGTCGCCCATCACGCTGCGCTGTCCGCAAAAGGACGTAGCGTGGCCGTGCTGGGGAACGGCCTGTTTAGCGTTTATCCCCGTCGGCATCAGGCTCTGGCGATGCAGATTATTGAATCTGACGGGGCGATAGTGTCTGAGTTTCCTCTCTCGGCACAGCCCCGACCGGCAAACTTTCCGCGCCGTAATCGGATTATCAGCGGGTTAAGCCAGGGCGTCTTGGTCGTTGAAGCGGCAGTGCGAAGCGGCTCTCTGGTCACGGTCCGGTGCGCACTTGAGCAGGGGCGGGAGGTTTTCGCCTTGCCCGGTCCGATAGGTAACCCCGGCTGCGAAGGGCCACACTGGCTGATAAAGCAGGGCGCAACGCCGGTAACCGAGGTAGGGGATATTCTTGAAAATTTGCAACATGGGTTGCAATGGCTGAAGGAAGATCCCGAAAAGCGACATTATTCGTCAGATCAGGGAAAGGTGGCATTGCCATTTCCTAAGCTCCTGGCTAACGTAGGAGATGAGGTAACACCTGTTGACGTTGTCGCTGAACGTGCCGGCCAACCTGTGCCAGTAACGGTAGCACAGCTACTCGAACTGGAGTTAGCAGGGTGGATCGCAGCTGTACCCGGCGGCTATGTCCGATTAAGGAGGGCATGCCATGTTCGACGTACTGATGTATTTGTTTGAGACTTACATCCATAACGAAGCAGAAATGCGAGTGGATCAGGACAAATTGACACAGGATCTTACCGATGCGGGGTTTGAGCGGGAAGATATCTATAATGCGTTGATGTGGCTGGAAAAACTGGCTGATTATCAGGAAGGCCTCGCCGAACCGATGCAGCTTGCTTCTGACCCATTGTCAGTACGCATCTATACCGCTGAAGAGTGTGAAAGGCTGGATGCCAGCTGCCGAGGATTCATCTTATTCCTTGAGCAGATTCAGGTGCTAAACCTCGAAACGAGAGAAATGGTGATAGAGCGCGTCATGGCGCTGGATACGGCAGAATTTGAACTGGAAGATCTCAAATGGGTGATCCTGATGGTTCTGTTTAATATCCCGGGTTGTGAAAATGCCTATCAGCAAATGGAAGAATTACTCTTTGAAGTGAATGAAGGTATGCTGCATTAATTCAAATGTGCAGCACCAAGAGTTCTTATGGCCAAATCCGCACTATTTACGGTGCATAAAAACGAGCCCTGCCCGCAGTGCGGGGCTGAACTTGTTATTCGGTCCGGGAAACACGGTCCGTTTCTCGGTTGTTCACACTATCCGGAATGTGATTATGTCCGTCCTCTTAAAAGCCAGGCGGATGGACATATCGTCAAAATTCTGGAGGGGCAGTTATGTCCTGCCTGTGGTGGTGAATTAGCGTTGCGTCAGGGGCGGTTCGGTATGTTTATTGGCTGTAGCCGTTATCCGGAATGTGAGCATACAGAACAAATTGATAAGCCAGATGAAACGGCTATTGCCTGTCCTCAGTGCCAACGTGGTCAACTGGTACAGCGTCGTTCTCGTTTTGGTAAGACTTTCCATTCCTGCGATCGTTACCCTGACTGCCAGTTCGTTATCAATTTCAAACCGGTAGCGGGTATCTGCGTGCATTGCCATTATCCGCTACTCATCGAGAAGAAAACCGCGCAAGGCATTAAACGCTTCTGCGCCAGTAAACAATGTGGAAAGCCGGTTCCGGCGGATCAAAACAGTGAATAATAACCTGCCATCAGGTTCCATTGCGTATGCAGTGGACGTACTGAAAAAAGAAGAAGTCATCGCTTATCCAACTGAAGCTGTCTTTGGGGTCGGTTGCGATCCTGACAGTGAGACGGCCGTTGGCCGATTGCTGGCACTTAAGCAACGGCCTGTCGAAAAAGGACTGATTTTAATCGCGGCCAATTATGAGCAGCTTAAACCTTACATTGATGATTCCATGCTTACCCCGGCCCAGCGTGAAGCCATCTTCTCCGTATGGCCTGGACCGGTGACCTTCGTTTTCCCGGCCCAGCCGACAACACCGCGCTGGTTAACCGGAAGGTTTGATTCGCTGGCGGTGCGCGTCACCGACCATCCGCTGGTGGTTGAGCTTTGTGTGGCGTTTGGTAAACCACTGGTTTCAACCAGCGCGAATCTGACCGGGTTACCTCCGTGCCGGACAACCGAAGAAGTGCTGGCACAGTTCGGGAATGATTTCCCGGTTGCTGCCGGCGAGACGGGAGGGCGCCTGAATCCGTCCGAAATTCGCGACGCATTAACCGGTGAACGTTTTCGCCAGGGGTAATCTCATGGAAACTTATGCTGTTTTTGGTAACCCGATTGCACACAGTAAGTCACCCTTGATCCATCAGCAATTTGCGGAGCAGTTGCAGATAGATCACCCTTACGGCCGCGTGCTGGCACCGGTTGATGCATTTATCCCAACGCTCGAGGCGTTTTTCGCTGCGGGCGGCAAAGGGGCGAATGTGACGGTTCCCTTTAAAGAAGAGGCATTTGAACGTGCAGACGAACTGACCGAGCGTGCTTCACTTGCTGGTGCAGTAAATACCTTAAAACGGCTTGAGGATGGCCGCCTTCTGGGTGACAACACTGACGGGATTGGTTTACTGAGCGATCTGGAAAGACTTTCGTTTATCAAGCCTGGTTTCCGGGTTCTGCTGATTGGTGCGGGTGGTGCATCGCGGGGCGTGCTGTTGCCCCTGCTTTCACTGGACTGTGCAGTGACCATTACCAACAGAACCTTTTCCAGGGCAGAAGCGCTGGCGGCGTTGTTTGCCCATACCGGTAGCGTGAGCGCCATCGCGCTTGAGGATCTCGAAGACCGTGAATTTGATCTGGTCATCAATGCCACGTCCAGCGGCATTAATGGTGAGATCCCGGCAATCCCCGTTTCTCTTATCAACTCTCATATGTACTTCTATGACATGTTTTACCAGAAAGGGAAGACACCCTTCCTTATGTGGTGTGAAGAACATGGCGCGAAACAGTTAGCCGATGGGCTGGGGATGCTGGTGGGCCAGGCTGCGCATGCGGTGCTGCTCTGGCATGGTGTGTTACCTGCAGTCGAGCCGGTGATAGAAAAGTTAAAGCAGGAGCTTTCGGCGTGAATCAGGCTATTCACTTCCCGGACAGAGAGAGCTGGGATGAGGATAAACAAGCAGTCTGCTTCCCGGTGCTGGTGCAGGGGATGCAACTTACCTGTGCCATTCATAGGGAAACGCTGCTACGTCGTTTTGGCGGTTCAGATCCTTTAGACATATTTTGTGAAAATCGCTGGGATCTTGAAGAAGAAGCCAGCGATTTAATCCGCGACCAGCAGGAAGACGATCAGGGCTGGGTCTGGTTAACCTGATCCAGATAGTCATTCTTCCATTTAACGTAGTTGTTCGCCGAGTATTTTAATCCTTCGATCTCTGCCTCCTTCAGGGGGCGGATCTGTTTTACAGGGCTACCCAGATAGAGATAGCCGCTCTCCAGCCGTTTGTTCTGCGGGACCAGGCTACCGGCACCAATCATTACGTCATCTTCTACTATGACGCCATCCAGCAAAATCGATCCCATGCCAACAAGTACGCGATTTCCAATAGTGCAGCCGTGAAGCATCACTTTATGGCCAACGGTGACATCCTCTCCAATAATGAGTGGATTACCTTCCGGGTTATAAGAGGATTTGTGCGTGACATGCAGAACGCTGCCGTCCTGAATATTGGTACGTGCGCCAATCGACACAGAGTTAACGTCTCCCCTGATGGCAACGAGTGGCCAGATACTGACATCATCAGCCAGTCGGACATCACCTACGACTACGCTGCTGGCATCGATCATTACGCGATCGCCTTGTTTGGGGAACAGATCTTTATAAGGACGTAATACAGTAGACATAACTACCTCTAAGGATGAGCGCTAGACAGAAGACTTTGATCATATTATGGGATCGAGGCAAGGCAAAATACGTCAATATTTAAGCAGATCGGGCGGGATTTCAGCGAAAAGCGCGGAAAATCAGCAGTTGGAAAAAAAGATCTAAAAAATACTTGTGCTAAAAAATGGGATCCCTATAATGCGCCTCCATCGACACGGCAGATGTGAATCACTTCACAGACAACCCGGTCGGTTGAAGAGAAAAAATCCTGAAATAACGGGTTGACTCTGAAAGAGGAAAGCGTAATATACGCCACCTCGCAACGGTGAGCGAAAGCCGCGTTGCACTGCTCTTTAACAATTTATCAGACAATCTGTGTGGGCACTCAAAGTGACATGGATTCTTAACGTCGCAAGACGAAAAATGAATACCAAGTCTCTGAGTGAACATACGTAATTCATTACGAAGTTTAATTCACGAGCATCAAACTTAAATTGAAGAGTTTGATCATGGCTCAGATTGAACGCTGGCGGCAGGCCTAACACATGCAAGTCGAACGGTAGCACAGAGAGCTTGCTCTCGGGTGACGAGTGGCGGACGGGTGAGTAATGTCTGGGAAACTGCCTGATGGAGGGGGATAACTACTGGAAACGGTAGCTAATACCGCATAACGTCGCAAGACCAAAGAGGGGGACCTTCGGGCCTCTTGCCATCAGATGTGCCCAGATGGGATTAGCTAGTAGGTGGGGTAACGGCTCACCTAGGCGACGATCCCTAGCTGGTCTGAGAGGATGACCAGCCACACTGGAACTGAGACACGGTCCAGACTCCTACGGGAGGCAGCAGTGGGGAATATTGCACAATGGGCGCAAGCCTGATGCAGCCATGCCGCGTGTATGAAGAAGGCCTTCGGGTTGTAAAGTACTTTCAGCGGGGAGGAAGGTGTTGTGGTTAATAACCGCAGCAATTGACGTTACCCGCAGAAGAAGCACCGGCTAACTCCGTGCCAGCAGCCGCGGTAATACGGAGGGTGCAAGCGTTAATCGGAATTACTGGGCGTAAAGCGCACGCAGGCGGTCTGTCAAGTCGGATGTGAAATCCCCGGGCTCAACCTGGGAACTGCATTCGAAACTGGCAGGCTAGAGTCTTGTAGAGGGGGGTAGAATTCCAGGTGTAGCGGTGAAATGCGTAGAGATCTGGAGGAATACCGGTGGCGAAGGCGGCCCCCTGGACAAAGACTGACGCTCAGGTGCGAAAGCGTGGGGAGCAAACAGGATTAGATACCCTGGTAGTCCACGCCGTAAACGATGTCGACTTGGAGGTTGTGCCCTTGAGGCGTGGCTTCCGGAGCTAACGCGTTAAGTCGACCGCCTGGGGAGTACGGCCGCAAGGTTAAAACTCAAATGAATTGACGGGGGCCCGCACAAGCGGTGGAGCATGTGGTTTAATTCGATGCAACGCGAAGAACCTTACCTACTCTTGACATCCAGAGAACTTTCCAGAGATGGATTGGTGCCTTCGGGAACTCTGAGACAGGTGCTGCATGGCTGTCGTCAGCTCGTGTTGTGAAATGTTGGGTTAAGTCCCGCAACGAGCGCAACCCTTATCCTTTGTTGCCAGCGGTTAGGCCGGGAACTCAAAGGAGACTGCCAGTGATAAACTGGAGGAAGGTGGGGATGACGTCAAGTCATCATGGCCCTTACGAGTAGGGCTACACACGTGCTACAATGGCGCATACAAAGAGAAGCGACCTCGCGAGAGCAAGCGGACCTCATAAAGTGCGTCGTAGTCCGGATTGGAGTCTGCAACTCGACTCCATGAAGTCGGAATCGCTAGTAATCGTAGATCAGAATGCTACGGTGAATACGTTCCCGGGCCTTGTACACACCGCCCGTCACACCATGGGAGTGGGTTGCAAAAGAAGTAGGTAGCTTAACCTTCGGGAGGGCGCTTACCACTTTGTGATTCATGACTGGGGTGAAGTCGTAACAAGGTAACCGTAGGGGAACCTGCGGTTGGATCACCTCCTTACCTTAAAGAACCTGCCTTTGTAGTGCTCACACAGATTGTCTGATGAAAAGTAAATAGCAAGGCGTCTTGCGATTGAGACTTCAGTGTCCCCTTCGTCTAGAGGCCCAGGACACCGCCCTTTCACGGCGGTAACAGGGGTTCGAATCCCCTAGGGGACGCCACTTGCTGGTTCGTGAGTGAAAGTCACCTGCCGTCATATCTCAAAACTGACTTGCGAGTCATGTTTGAGATATTTGCTCTTTAAAAATCTGGATCAAGCTGAAAATTGAAACGACACACATGTTATGTGTGTTCGAGTCTCTCAAATTTTCGCAAACCGATGATGAATCGAAAGAAACATCTTCGGGTTGTGAGGTTAAGCGACTAAGCGTACACGGTGGATGCCCTGGCAGTCAGAGGCGATGAAGGACGTGCTAATCTGCGAAAAGCGCCGGCGAGGTGATATGAACCTTTGACCCGGCGATGTCCGAATGGGGAAACCCAGTGCAATTCGTTGCACTATCGTTAACTGAATACATAGGTTAACGAGGCGAACCGGGGGAACTGAAACATCTAAGTACCCCGAGGAAAAGAAATCAACCGAGATTCCCCCAGTAGCGGCGAGCGAACGGGGAGCAGCCCGGAGTCTGAATCAGCTTGTGTGTTAGTGGAACGGTCTGGAAAGTCCGACGGTACAGGGTGATAGTCCCGTACACGAAAATGCACAGGTTGTGAACTCGAAGAGTAGGGCGGGACACGTGGTATCCTGTCTGAATATGGGGGGACCATCCTCCAAGGCTAAATACTCCTGACTGACCGATAGTGAACCAGTACCGTGAGGGAAAGGCGAAAAGAACCCCGGCGAGGGGAGTGAAAAAGAACCTGAAACCGTGTACGTACAAGCAGTGGGAGCCTACTTGTTAGGTGACTGCGTACCTTTTGTATAATGGGTCAGCGACTTATATTCTGTAGCAAGGTTAACCGTATAGGGGAGCCGAAGGGAAACCGAGTCTTAACTGGGCGTTAAGTTGCAGGGTATAGACCCGAAACCCGGTGATCTAGCCATGGGCAGGTTGAAGGTTGGGTAACACTAACTGGAGGACCGAACCGACTAATGTTGAAAAATTAGCGGATGACCTGTGGCTGGGGGTGAAAGGCCAATCAAACCGGGAGATAGCTGGTTCTCCCCGAAAGCTATTTAGGTAGCGCCTCGTGAACTCATCTTCGGGGGTAGAGCACTGTTTCGGCTAGGGGGCCATCCCGGCTTACCAACCCGATGCAAACTACGAATACCGAAGAATGTTATCACGGGAGACACACGGCGGGTGCTAACGTCCGTCGTGAAGAGGGAAACAACCCAGACCGCCAGCTAAGGTCCCAAAGTCATGGTTAAGTGGGAAACGATGTGGGAAGGCACAGACAGCCAGGATGTTGGCTTAGAAGCAGCCATCATTTAAAGAAAGCGTAATAGCTCACTGGTCGAGTCGGCCTGCGCGGAAGATGTAACGGGGCTAAACCATGCACCGAAGCTGCGGCAGCGACACTATGTGTTGTTGGGTAGGGGAGCGTTCTGTAAGCCGTTGAAGGTGGCCTGTGAGGGTTGCTGGAGGTATCAGAAGTGCGAATGCTGACATAAGTAACGATAAAGCGGGTGAAAAGCCCGCTCGCCGGAAGACCAAGGGTTCCTGTCCAACGTTAATCGGGGCAGGGTGAGTCGACCCCTAAGGCGAGGCCGAAAGGCGTAGTCGATGGGAAACAGGTTAATATTCCTGTACTTGGTGTTACTGCGAAGGGGGGACGGAGAAGGCTATGTTAGCCGGGCGACGGTTGTCCCGGTTTAAGCATGTAGGCGGAGGTTCCAGGTAAATCCGGTACCTTATTAACGCTGAGGTGTGATGACGAGGCACTACGGTGCTGAAGTAACAAATGCCCTGCTTCCAGGAAAAGCCTCTAAGCATCAGGTAACACGAAATCGTACCCCAAACCGACACAGGTGGTCAGGTAGAGAATACCAAGGCGCTTGAGAGAACTCGGGTGAAGGAACTAGGCAAAATGGTGCCGTAACTTCGGGAGAAGGCACGCTGATATGTAGGTGAAGCCCCTGCGGGTGGAGCTGAAATCAGTCGAAGATACCAGCTGGCTGCAACTGTTTATTAAAAACACAGCACTGTGCAAACACGAAAGTGGACGTATACGGTGTGACGCCTGCCCGGTGCCGGAAGGTTAATTGATGGGGTTAGCGGCAACGCGAAGCTCTTGATCGAAGCCCCGGTAAACGGCGGCCGTAACTATAACGGTCCTAAGGTAGCGAAATTCCTTGTCGGGTAAGTTCCGACCTGCACGAATGGCGTAATGATGGCCAGGCTGTCTCCACCCGAGACTCAGTGAAATTGAACTCGCTGTGAAGATGCAGTGTACCCGCGGCAAGACGGAAAGACCCCGTGAACCTTTACTATAGCTTGACACTGAACACTGGTCCTTGATGTGTAGGATAGGTGGGAGGCTTTGAAGCGTGGACGCCAGTCTGCGTGGAGCCGCCCTTGAAATACCACCCTTTAATGGCTGGTGTTCTAACGTAGACCCGTAATCCGGGTTGCGGACAGTGTCTGGTGGGTAGTTTGACTGGGGCGGTCTCCTCCCAAAGAGTAACGGAGGAGCACGAAGGTTAGCTAATCCTGGTCGGACATCAGGAGGTTAGTGCAATGGCATAAGCTAGCTTGACTGCGAGAGTGACGGCTCGAGCAGGTGCGAAAGCAGGTCATAGTGATCCGGTGGTTCTGAATGGAAGGGCCATCGCTCAACGGATAAAAGGTACTCCGGGGATAACAGGCTGATACCGCCCAAGAGTTCATATCGACGGCGGTGTTTGGCACCTCGATGTCGGCTCATCACATCCTGGGGCTGAAGTAGGTCCCAAGGGTATGGCTGTTCGCCATTTAAAGTGGTACGCGAGCTGGGTTTAGAACGTCGTGAGACAGTTCGGTCCCTATCTGCCGTGGGCGCTGGAGAATTGAGGGGGGCTGCTCCTAGTACGAGAGGACCGGAGTGGACGCATCACTGGTGTTCGGGTTGTCATGCCAATGGCACTGCCCGGTAGCTAAATGCGGAAGAGATAAGTGCTGAAAGCATCTAAGCACGAAACTTGCCCCGAGATGAGTTCTCCCTGAGACTATAAGTCTCCTGAAGGAACGTTGAAGACGACGACGTTGATAGGTCGGGTGTGTAAGCGCAGCGATGCGTTGAGCTAACCGATACTAATGAACCGTGAGGCTTAACCTTACAACGCCGAAGCTGTTTTGGCGTGAGAGAGACGATTTTCAGCCTGATACAGATAACAGAATTTGCCTGGCGGCTTTAGCGCGGTGGTCCCACCTGACCCCATGCCGAACTCAGAAGTGAAACGCCGTAGCGCCGATGGTAGTGTGGGGTCTCCCCATGTGAGAGTAGGGAACTGCCAGGCATCAAATTTAGTGTGCTGATATGGCTCAGTTGGTAGAGCGCACCCTTGGTAAGGGTGAGGTCCCCAGTTCGACTCTGGGTATCAGCACCACTTTATACTTAGGTTAAAGTTCGGCAAGAAGTAAAAGAATTTGTCTGGCGGCTTTAGCGCGGTGGTCCCACCTGACCCCATGCCGAACTCAGAAGTGAAACGCCGTAGCGCCGATGGTAGTGTGGGGTCTCCCCATGTGAGAGTAGGGAACTGCCAGACATCAAATAAGTGAAAAGGCCATCCGAAAGGATGGCCTTTTTGCGTTTATGTGCAGAAAAAACGGTAGGCCGGGTAAGGCAAAGCGTCTACCCGGCAAAGCAAATGACTAATGAATCACCTGCGACAGGAATGCACGCGTACGTTCCGACTTCGGATACGCAAAGAATTCATCCGGTGGGGCCTGTTCAACGATCTCACCGCGGTCCATAAAGATCACCCGGTCTGCCACCGTTCTGGCAAAACCCATCTCATGCGTCACGCACAACATCGTCATCCCGGATTGCGCCAGCCCAATCATAGTATCCAGCACTTCTTTCACCATTTCCGGATCCAGCGCAGATGTCGGTTCGTCAAACAGCATAATTTTGGGTTTCATGCATAGCGAACGGGCGATAGCCACACGCTGCTGTTGTCCGCCTGAGATCTGGCCGGGAAACTTATTGGCGTGCTCTGCAATACGTACGCGTTCGAGGTAATGCATTGCCAACGCCTCCGCTTCCTGTTTCGGCATCTTTCGTACCCAAATCGGCGCAAGCGTACAGTTCTGCAGAACGGTCAGGTGGGGAAATAGATTAAAGTGCTGAAATACCATCCCCACTTCCTGGCGTACGCGTTCGATATTGCGAATATCTTCATTCAGCTCGATACCATCAACCACAATGCGTCCCTGCTGATGCTCTTCAAGATGGTTGATACAGCGAATGGTTGTCGATTTCCCTGAACCGGAAGGGCCGCAAAGAACGATTCGTTCGCCTTGCTTTACCTTGAGATTAATGTCTTTCAGGACATGAAACTGTCCATACCATTTATTCACGTTTTCCAGCGTAATCATCGCGTCGGCGGGTGTCATAGTAATTTGGCTCATAATTTCCTCAGTGCGGTGTACGCCCGGTGTTAAAGCGCTTTTCCAGGTGCTGGCTGTAGCGCGACATGCTAAAACAAAAGATCCAGTAGATCAGAGCAGCAAAGACATATCCCTCGGTGGACATGCCCAGCCAGGCAGGGTCAACGGTTGCCTGCTGCACGCTGCTAAAGAGATCGAATAATCCGATGATGATGACCAGGCTGGTATCTTTGAAGAGGGCGATGATCGTGTTGACCAGGCCCGGGATCACCAGCTTGAGTGCTTGTGGAAGGATGACCAACCCCTGCGTTTTCCAGTATCCGAGAGCCAGTGATTCCGCTGCTTCGTACTGGCCTTTAGGTAACGCCTGCAGGCCACCACGCACAACTTCAGCGACATAGGCAGACTGAAACAGAATCACCCCGACCAGGGCACGAATCAGTTTGTCGATCGTTGTACCTTCTGCCATAAACAGCGGCAGCATGACCGAAGACATAAACAATACGGTGATCAGTGGTACGCCACGCCAGAACTCAATGAAGATCACGGAGAGCACACGCACGACCGGCATTGTTGAACGACGACCCAGAGCGAGTAAAATGCCCCACGGCAGAGCGCCAGCTATCCCCACAGAAGCGATAATCAACGTCAGCGTCAGACCGCCCCACTGGCGTGTTTCAACGCGTTCCAGCCCCAGGAAGCCGCCATACAACAACACCCAAACAATAATGGGATACGCTACAGCCCAGCCGGCAATATAGCGTCCGCGATGAGGTAGCTTTTTCCAGAACATTACGGCGATGGAAAGCAGACCGATAACCAGCGCCAGATTAATCCGCCAGCGCTGTTCATGAGGATACAATCCATACATGAACTGGCCAAAACGCTCGTGAATAAACACCCAGCATGCGCCCGCTTTCGTACAGTCGGCGCGCGTTGAACCCACCCAGTTCGCCTGCAGGAATGCCCAGTTGAGTAGCGGCGGGATCAGTTCCCACATCAACCACAGGCAGACTATTGTCAGCAGGCTGTTGCTCCAGCTGGAGAACAGGTTCTTACGTGCCCAGATAATGAAACGTCCACCGGTTGTGCTGGCTGGACGCGAGGAGTGCGACAGTATCGCTTTCGACATCATAAATCCTTAGCGCTCGACCAGTGCAATACGGCGGTTATAAAGGTTCATCAGCAATGAAATCGCCAGACTGATGATCAGATAGACAGACATGGTGATGGCAATGGTTTCTATAGCTTGTCCGGTCTGGTTAAGCACGGTGCCGGCGAAGAGAGACACCATATCCGGGTAACCAATCGCGGCGGCCAGCGATGAGTTTTTGACAATGTTGAGATATTGACTGGTCAGTGGCGGAATGATTACCCGCAGGGCCTGGGGAATAATGACCTGGCGCAGCGTCACGGTATTAGGTAAACCAAGTGAACGCGCCGCCTCGTGCTGTCCGTAAGGCACCGCTTGGATCCCGGAGCGAATGATTTCTGCAATAAATGCGGAGGTATAAATCGAGAGCGCCAGCGTGAGTGCTGCCAGTTCAGGAATTAACACCATCCCGCCCTGGAAATTGAACCCGCGCAGATGGGGGATATCCCAGTGCAAAGCCGCACCAAAAAGCCAGTGGGCGACTAACGGTAAGCCAACAATTAGCGCAGCGCCAACGGGCCATGTTTTACGAAGCTGCCCTGTTTTAATCTGGTGCTTGCGGTTATAACGGAACAGCCCGACAGAAATGGCGATCGCAATAATAACTGCGACGATGAAGGCGTAAAGCCCTTCGGCGAACTGCGGAGAGGGAATGTATAGCCCACGATTACTCAGGAAAAACAGCTCAAACGCATCGACGGCCTGACGGGGGCCAGGAAGGTTACGCAGGACCGCGAAATACCAGAAAAAGATCTGCAGCAGCGGTGGGATGTTGCGGAAAGTCTCAATATAAAAGGTTGAAAGCTTCCGCAGGAGCCAGTTTTCAGAAAGACGAGCCAGGCCAATAAAGAAACCCAATATCGAGGCGAAGACAATACAAAGCGCCGATACCAGCAGCGTATTCAGTAAACCGACCACAAACACGCGTCCGTACGTGTCACCTTCCTCATAATCAATAAGATGCTGAACAATACCAAACCCTGCACTGCGATCCAGGAACGCAAAACCGGAGGTAATACCGCGGTTATTCAGGTTGGTGATGGTGTTATGGATGAGATACACGGCGATGAGAACAACCGCAACAATAGCAATGATCTGGAATAGCCAGGCGCGGACCGCGGGATGAGAAAAGGATAGCGTTCCTTTTACGGCTGAGCGGCGATGGGACATAAAGAAACCTCAGTAACCATGACTCTGGACTGGGCACCGCCTGAGCAGTGCCCGTTACAGCTTTGACTTAACGTACTGGTGGCGCGTACTGAATGCCGCCGTTATTCCAGAGATTGTTCTGGCCGCGTTTGATCTTCAGCGGGCTTTCCGATCCTACGTTGCGCTCAAAGATCTCAGAATAGTTACCCACCTGCTTGATGATGTGGTAAGCCCACTTGTTATCCAGCTTCAGATCCTTGCCGAAATCACCCTCTTTACCGAGCAGGTGAGCCATATCCGGGTTGGATGGATTAGCGGCTTTCTCATCAACGTTTTTCGAGTTGATGCCCATCTCTTCCGCGTTCAGCATGGCAAACAGGGTCCAGCGAACAATGGAGAACCAGTCTTCATCACCACGACGAACAACAGGTCCGAGAGGTTCTTTGGAGATCACTTCTGGCAGCACAATCCATTCTGCCGGGTTGCTCAGCTTAATACGTAAGGCATACAGCTGTGACTGGTCAGAGGCCAGCGTGTCGCAACGGCCGGATTCCAGTGCTTTGGCTGATTCATCCGAGCGATCAAACGTCACAGGGGTGTATTTCATCTTATTGGCTTTGAAATAATCCGCGACGTTCAGCTCCGTATCCGTACCCGCCTGGATACACACGGTGGCGCCATCCAGTTCTTTGGCACTTTTTAGGCCCGCTTTATTGTGGGTCAGGAATCCGATGCCGTCATAATAGGTCACGCCGGTAAATGACATCCCCATACCTGCATCACGAGAGGAGGTCCAGGTGGTATTACGCGAGAGCATGTCAACTTCACCGGATTGCAGCGCCGTAAAGCGTTCTTTCGCCGTCAGCGGGGTGTATTTTACTTTGCTGTCATCCCCAAAAACGGCAGCTGCGACGCCGCGGCAGACATCCACATCAATACCGGTAAATTTGCCGTTCGCATCGGCATATGAGAAGCCAGGCAGACCATCACTGATACCACATTGAACAAAACCTTTCTTTTTAACGGCATCCAGTGTCGTACCCGCATGGGCCTGGCCCGCTACGGCAAACAACATGCCTGCAGCGGTCAGGCTGGCTATCATCGTCTTTTTCATAATGCATCCTGTGTGGCGAAATTTATCGTTATAGAAGCGCTTTTTAAGCGCTAAACCTGTCTGTGGCTTTGGCCAACGTTTATAAAGCAAACGTAATGCCAGTTTTGCGTTCCACAAAATAAGTGATAACAGAACGCTTAATGCTGAGTGTAGACACGCTTAAATAAAACGAACGCCCCGAAACGGTGCGAAATTACAACCTGTGCCACAAATCGGAGCAAAAGTTTCGATGAGGATGAGATAAATCAAGAGATAGTTTCTGAAGTGAATATTGGCAGGGTATTCAATAAGATTAATGTGTGAAAATCATCACGATAAAATATGAAATAAACTTTTATATACTAAAAAGATGTGATAGCCAGTCGATGGGAATTAATTTCTTGAATAAAAACGGGGCTATTTTTTTACTTATTAGAAAACAATGCACTTTTTAAACGCAAAAGCGCAGCCCGAGCCGCGCTTTCTTAATTGATGTTACTTCGTCAGGGCAACGATACCCAGCGTCAAACCCGCCACGGCAGCCGCTCCGCCGGCGATAGCACCCGCGGTTTCCCAGTTATCCTGGGTGGTGCCTTTCATACAGGTATTGGTATGAACCAGTCGACCCTGGTCATCGTAAACCGGTACACATGGAGAATCGTGCGCGCATCCAGCAAGTAGCGCAGCGAGAAGTGCAACGGAAATGAATCTTTTCATGATGTTACCTCAGTATTATTTCTCATTCGCTACAAAGCCAGGAGGGCTATTAACGAACTGGAGTCTATTTTACCACCGGGGTAACACCTCGTTGCACGGGGAATAATCTCAAAGTATGTCGTTTGTAAAAATCGTGGAGAAAAGTCGGTTTCAGGATGAATTAATGGAGAAATTATGGAGACACAACAGGGCGTTTCTACTTAATGTAAATCACCGCATTTTTAACACTGCAATTCAATAATGTCTAATCTATTGTTTATATTAAAAATAAAAAAGGCACCACAGGGTGCCTTTCATGGGGGCGTTACTCTTTATGGCGGGTAAACCGTCGCCGGACAACCACAAAGAAAACGGGAACAAAGAAAATCGCCAGCAGCGTTGCGGAAAGCATGCCTCCCATAACGCCCGTACCGACAGCATTTTGCGCACCGCTCCCGGCTCCGGTACTGATTACCAGCGGCATGACGCCAAGGATAAAGGCCAGGGAGGTCATCAGGATCGGTCGAAGGCGCATCCTTGATGCTTCCAGGGTGGCTTCAATAATCCCTTTACCTTCTTTATCCATCAGGTCCTTAGCAAATTCGACAATCAGGATGGCGTTTTTCGCCGACAGGCCAATTGTCGTCAGCAGGCCGACCTGGAAATAGACGTCATTGTTCAATCCGCGCAGCGACGCGGCGAGCAGAGCACCGATAACACCCAGCGGCACAACCAGCATCACGGAGAATGGGATGGACCAGCTCTCATACAGGGCCGCCAGACACAGGAACACCACGATCAGTGAAATGGCATACAGTGCGGGCGCCTGGTTACCGGAAAGGCGTTCCTGATAAGACATGCCCGTCCAGTCATAGCCAATTCCTGCAGGCAGTTTTGCGGCCAGGCTTTCCATCAACACCATTGCTTCCCCGGTACTTTTACCCGGTGCGGATTCCCCGAGGATCTCCATTGAAGGCATCCCGTTGAAGCGTTCCAGGCGAGGTGAGCCATAAACCCAGTGAGAGTAGCTAAAGGCGGAGAAGGGAACCATCTCTCCGTTCGCGCTGCGCACGTAGAGGTTATTAATGTCCCCCGGCAGCATGCGGAAACGGGCATCTGCCTGCACATAAACTTTTTTCACGCGCCCGTGGTCGATAAAGTCGTTCACATAGGTGCCACCCAACGCCGTCGAGATAGTCTGGTTGACGTCGGAAAGGCTGACGCCCAATGCCTGCGCCTTTTCCTGATCGACATCCAGCTTGAACTGAGGCGTATCTTCCAGTCCGTTTGGACGCACGCGCACCAGCAGGTCTGGGTGCTCTTTTACCATCCCGAGCAGTTGATTACGTGCCTGCGTCAGCTGGGTATGTCCCAGGTTAGCCTGATCGATAAGTTCAAAGTCGAATCCCGTTGCGGTTCCAAGCTCAATAATCGCAGGCAGGTTGAACGGGAACACCAGGCCGTCTTTAATCTGACTAAACGCTTTTGTCGCGCGACCCACGATAGCTTCAACGCTATTTTTCTCGCCCGGGCGCTCCTCCCAGGGCTTCAGGCTGACAAAGGCAATACCGGAGTTCTGGCCCTGGCCGCTAAAGCTAAAGCCGTTTACGGTGAAGACGGATTCAACGTTCGCCTTCTCTTTGCCCAGATAGTAGTCCTGAACCTGGTCGAGGACCGCCTGAGTACGCGTCTGGGTCGCCCCCGCCGGGAGTTGAACCATTGTCATAAAGACCCCCTGGTCCTCTTCGGGCAGGAAGGAGGTCGGTAAGCGCAGGAACAACACCGCCATGCCACCAACAATAATGACATACACCACCAGATAGCGACCGGTCTTACGCAAAATACCGCTCACGCTGTTGCTATAGTGTTCCACACTCTTATCAAAGAGCGCATTGAACCAGCCAAAGAAGCCCCCTTTTTTCTCATGGTGGTCGCTGGAGACGGGCTTAAGCAACGTTGCGCAGAGTGCGGGGGTCAGGATCAGCGCGACCAGCACGGATAACGCCATCGCGGAAACGATAGTTAACGAGAACTGGCGATAGATGGCCCCAGTCGAGCCACCAAAAAAGGCCATCGGAACAAAGACCGCCGAGAGGACCATGGCGATCCCCACCAGCGCGCCCTGAATCTGCTCCATCGACTTCTGCGTGGCCTCTTTCGGCGGCAGTTTATCTTCCACCATCACGCGCTCAACGTTCTCGACGACCACGATGGCGTCATCAACCAGTAGCCCTATCGCCAGCACCATCCCAAACATCGTCAGGGTATTGATGGAGAAACCGAACGCAGCCAGCACGGCGAAGGTCCCCAGCAGAACAACCGGCACGGCGATCGTTGGGATCAGCGTTGCCCGCAGGTTTTGCAGGAACAGATACATGACCAGGAAGACCAGAATGATCGCCTCAAACAGGGTCTTCACCACTTCATGAATCGAGATTTTCACAAAAGGCGTGGTGTCGTAGGGATAGACGACCTTCAGTCCCTGCGGGAAGAACTGTTGCAGTTGTGCCAGCTTGCTCTTGATGGCTGCCGCCGTATCCAGCGCGTTTGCACCGGTAGCGAGCTTAATCCCCAGACCGGTTGCCGCCTGCCCGTTGATTTTGGTCACCATATTGTAGTTTTCGCCACCCAACTCAATGCGAGCCACATCCTTCAGATGAACCATTGAGCCGTCCTGGTTCACTTTGAGCGTGACGCGACCAAACTCTTCCGGTGATTTCAGGCGAGTTTGCGCGATGATGGAGGCATTCAGCTGCTGTCCAGGGACTGATGGTGTTCCACCCAACTGGCCTGCCGCTATCTGGTCGTTCTGCGTTTTTAACTGATTGATAATATCCAGCGGCGTCAGTTGGTATTTGTTCATCGCGTTACTGTCGAGCCAGATGCGCATCGCATACTGGGCACCAAACAGCTGAACGTCGCCGACACCCGATGTTCGGCTGATGGCATCCTTGACGTTCGAAGCGACGTAGTCGGAGATATCATCCTGAGTAAGGCTTTTATTATCCGAAACAAAACCGGCGACCAAAAGGAAGCTGCTGCTGGACTTCTCAACGCCAATCCCTTGCTGCTGAACTTCTTGCGGCAGCAGCGGCATGGCCAGCTGCAACTTGTTCTGCACCTGCACCTGGGCGATGTCCGGGTCTGTTCCCGACTCGAAGGTCAGGGTGATGGTGACATTACCCGCTGAATCGCTGGTGGAGGACATATACATCAGGTTATCGATACCGTTCATGTTCTGTTCGATAACCTGGGTCACGGTATCCTGTACCGTCTGGGCATCTGCGCCGGGGTAGGTTGCGGAAATCGCAACGGCTGGCGGGGCAATCGTTGGATACTGGGCAACGGGCAGTTTGAGAATAGCCAGCCCGCCTGCAATCATCAAAATGATGGCAAGTACCCAGGCGAAAACCGGCCGCTGTATAAAGAAATTAGCCATGTCGTCGTTCCTTAACTGGCGGGCGCTGTGGTGGTATCTGGGGTGGCGACGACGGTGGCACCTGGCCTGGCTTTTTGTAATCCGCTGACAATCACGCGGTCACCGTTTTTCAGCCCTTCCGTCACCAGCCAGCGATCGCCAATGGCCTGAGGCGCAACGACGGTGCGTGGCTCAACCTGGTTTTTATCGTTAACCACCATGACGGTTGCATCACCTCGCGGCGTACGGGTCAGACCCTGCTGGGGAATCAGAATTGCATTCGGCTGTGTGCCTTCATCAATGCGGGCGCGAACGAACATCCCGGGTAACAGAAGGTGTTGAGGGTTAGGGAAAATGGCGCGCAAGGTAATCGAACCGGTGCTTTCATCCACCGTGACGTCTGAGAACTGCAAAGTACCTTTCAGCGGATAAGGCTGACCATTTTCCATCAGCAGTTCAACGCTGCTGGCCGTGTCGCCTTTTTGCAGGCTTGTCTGTTTCAGGCGCATAAATTCATTGCTGGACTGGGTGACGTCGACGTAAATCGGATCAAGCTGCTGGACTGTTGCCAGTGCAGAGGCCTGCCCGTTCGTGACGAGAGCACCTTCTGTCACGCTGGATTTGCCGATGCGCCCATCGACGGGAGACGTCACTTTGGTATAGGCAAGGTTAATACGTGCACTTTCGACGCCGGCTTTGGCGGCGATAACACTGGCATCGGCCTGTTGGGCTGTTGCCACGGCCTGGTCATACTCCTGCTTGCTGACATACTGGGTGCCTACCAGCGGGAGATAACGTTTTACTGTCAGATGCGCAATATTGGCCGCCGCCTGGGCCTTCGCCAGCTCACCTTTCGCGCTATCGTAAGCCGCCTGATAGGTCGCAGGATCAATCTGGTAAAGCGAATCTCCTGCTTTTACATCGCTACCTTCCGTGAAGTTACGACGCAGGATGATACCGCTAACCTGTGGACGAACCTCCGCCACGCGGAATGCATCCGTTCTGCCCGGGAGTTCAGTGGTGACCGCCAGCGGCGCGCTTTTCACGATATGCACGCTGACCTGAGGTGCCTGGGGATGTTGTTGTTGGTTTTCCTGGCCATCGCATCCAGAGAGCAGTACAGCGCAGACAATGAAACCGGATAAGGGCAAACGTCTGAAATGATTCGTCATTACTGTTCCTTTAAATACCCATTAACCGAGATTTGCCGTAGAACGGTCGTTGGGGCAGAGGGATAAAAAAATAAAATGTAGCTGCGTATAATAATGAGGATATTTAATGTTTTTTAATTTATAAGTGCGAATGACGAGGCGTGAAGGAAAAATCAGAATGGGGCCCGGAGAAGATATGAATATACTCCCCTCCAGGCTAACCAGATAAAGAGGGTTTAATGCCTTAAAATATTCACATCATGAATTAAATATTGATTATGCATTTGTATAAATTATGAGTTAAGGGATTTGACTTTTTTTGTGCAAAATGAAAACGGGTTTTAGGGAATAATTCCAGCCATCCGAACCCGAGGTTACGTATAAACCCAGTGAGTAACGAGTAGCTGCCTATGGCGCGTAAAAAGAAAGAAGAGGCTCAACAGACCCGACAGCAGTTGATTGAGGCGGCTATCGGGCAGTTTGCGACGCGTGGCGTGGCCAGCACGACGCTGACGGATATCGCGGATGCCGCAAAGGTTACGCGCGGTGCCATCTACTGGCACTTTACCAGTAAAGCAGAGATATTTAATGCCATCTGGGAACAGCAATTACCGCTGCGTGACATTATTTGCGACAGGCTTTCTCTTTCCGAAAATGATGACCCGTTGTTAATGCTTCGTGAGCAATTTATTACTGCGCTACAGTATATCGCGCATGAACCCCGGCAATGCGCGCTTTTACAAATTCTGTATCATAAATGTGAGTTTCATAGCGATATGATTTCAGAAGATGAAATCCGTAAACGCATTGGCTTTAATTATGATTCTTTACGTATTACGCTGGAAAAATGTATTTCTCAGAGAATCGTTGCGGCGCAGATGAATGTTGAACTGACCATGATTGTATTGCATGGCTTTTTTAGCGGAATCATTAAAAACTGGTTAATGAATACCGACAGTTTTAATCTCTATCAACAGGCACCCGCGCTGGTCGACAGTATTCTGGCGACACTCCCTGTCTTGCGCGTGTCGCCTCAGGATGACTACAGCTCAGCGCCAGGCAACATTTCACCTCGCGCACAAAGCGCCTCTATGGTCTGCGCGCTGGCTGGTTTGCCTAACAGATAACCCTGAAGGGTGTTACAACCCAGCTCTGTTAAAAAGGTTTGCTGGGCTTCGGTTTCCACACCTTCAGCCACGACTTTCAGGTTAAGTGTTTTTGCGAGAGCCACAATCGCCGAGACAATGGTGGCATCCTCGCTTTCCCCGCTTAACTCTTTTACAAATGCTCTGTCGATCTTCAGTTCACAGGCCGGTAAGCGCTTGAGATACAGTAGGCTTGAATACCCGGTTCCAAAGTCATCAATGGACGCTTTCACGCCTGCATTCGTCAATTCTGTCAGCACCCGTACGCTCTCATCCGGGTTGCTCATTGCCGTCGTTTCCGTAACTTCCAGGATCAGCATTTCCGGCGGTACCTGATGGCGCTCCAGGCAGTCGAGAACCGTTTTAACCAGTGATGGTTGTTCAAACTGCAATGTCGACAGGTTTACAGCCATTGACCAGTCTTGATGTCCCTGAAGATGCCATTCTCTCAGCTGGCGGCAGGCTTCATTGATCACCCAGTTACCAATAGGGATGATAAGCCCCGTCTTTTCCGCCAGTGGCAGGAAAAGATCCGGCGTCAGTAGTCCCTGCTTAGGATGTTGCCAGCGCAACAGTGCCTCAAACCCGAGGAGAGGTCCTGCGGGCGCGTGAAATTTTGGCTGATACAACAGGCGCAGCTCATTGCGTTCGATGGCCATCCACAAATCGTTCATTAACTGAAGATGGGTCTGCGCCAGGGTGTTCATGGAAGGCTGGAAAAAGTGATAACCGTTTCGGCCCATATGCTTGGTGTGGTACATCGCCGCGTCGGCGTTAAACATCAACTCGCGTTCGGTTTTGCCGTCGTGAGGATAAAAAGCGATACCAATGCTGAGGGTCACCATCAGTTCATACGGGTCGAGGTTGAACGGGCTATCGATCGCGCGTACCAGCGAATTTGCCAGCGAGGCCGCATCGTCCGGGCCTTCGCCCTCAGCCAGCAGAACAAACTCATCACCGCCGATACGTGCAAGAGTGAACTGGCCCTTCAGAAGCAGCAGCAGACGCTGCGTAACGGCGACCAGCAGTTTGTCACCGACATCATGACCATAGGCGTCATTGATGGCTTTAAAGCCGTCGAGATCCATAAACATCAGCGCAAAATGGGTTCCTTCACGATCGGCTTTACTGATCGCCTGATCGAGTCGGTCTTCCAGCAGGATGCGGTTGGGCAGGCGCGTTAGCGTATCCTGCAGCGCCAGTTGAGCAAGTTCCCGGTTCGCTTCTGCAAGCGATGAGGCCAGTAGGGCAGTACGTGCCTGAAGACGGGCATCCAGCATCGACACCAGCAGGGTGATCCCAAGAATAGAGAGCGCGACGACGCTGACCAGCATGGCGAGCCAGCTGCTGTTAATACCAACATGGTGCGTCATCGTCGACATTGGAAACTGCGCGGCTCTCATCCCGGCGTAGTGCATACCGGCAATGGCAATGCCCATTGTGATGGCGGCACCCAGACGCATCAGCACGACCTGAGCCGCTTCGTGACGCAGGCGGAAGGTCAGCCACAATGCAGCAAGCGAAGCGGCAAGGGCAATGACGACTGAAATGGCCACCCACAACGTGTCCCAGACGATACCGGGCCTCACTTCCAGCGCGGCCATACCGGTGTAATGCATGGCGATAATACCGCTTCCCATCACCAGCGCGCCGGGTAGCAGACGGCGCAAGCGCAGTTGTTCACAGCTGACGAGCCAGAGTGCAAACAGTGAAGAACCCACGGCAATGACCATGGATAAAATGGTCAGGCTGACGTTGTAACTCATGCTCATGGAGAGGTCCATCGCCAGCATGCCGATAAAGTGCATGGCCCACACGCCAATGCCCATCGCAATACCGCCGCCAGCCAACCAGACGCGGGCGGCGACGCCCTGACTTCCGGCGACGCGTGCCGCCATATTCAGTGCGGTATACGACGCGAGGATGGCCACAACGAAGGAGAGAACTACAAGGATAAGGTTGTATTGGCTAACCAGCATGGTCGGTTCTACTCGTGTCTGACGTTAAGCAGGAGAGGTTGAGAAGGGCGAGACATTATCACCGTAAGGTAACGGCTCAAAGGGTTTTAAATCCCCGTTTTTAGTGGGTAATTCGGGGGCAGTGACGTCAGGGCGTTAATCGAGTTCTGAGCAGTTCACTAATTTGAGCGGGTTCACGGAGTTCATATTGCGGCACTTGTCGGTTTCAGTGCTCATCAGTTCAATCCACTGCATCAAAAGGGCATCGAAGAGGAAAACGGAGATTGCAAAGACAACCAGCCACCAGTATTTACGAATCATTGTGTCATTCCGCGTGAAGAGAACCACTGAAGTGGTGGAAATATACACGAAAAGTTGCGGTTTAAAAGCGGGATACGCGAGGGTTTACAAAGTGTTGACGATAGCATTGGCAGGCAATAAAAAAGGCGCATCCCCATGCCGAGTAGCGCCTTTTTAAACAAGCATTTCGCTAATCGAAATTAGTTCATGCCGTATTTTTTCAGTTTCTTACGCAGAGTACCACGGTTGATACCCATCATCAGCGCAGCGCGGGTCTGGTTACCGCGGGTGTATTGCATCACCATGTCCAACAGTGGCTGTTCAACTTCAGCCAGTACCAGCTCATACAGGTCATTAACATCCTGACCATTCAGTTGAGCAAAATAGTTCTTCAGTGCCTGTTTAACCGAGTCACGCAGGGGCTTTTGAGTTACCTGGTCCTGAGAGTTAACGGTAGAAACGGTCAGTACGTCAGAATTTACGCGTTGTTCGAACATAGTTCTGTCAGCTCTTTATTTCATTACGCAAGATTTTCGAAGTATGCCTCCAACGCCTCCAGCTGTTCGCTGGCATCCTCTATGGCGTTGAATGTGCGCCGAAACTGGTCATCTGGAGCGTGCTCCTGGAGATACCAGGAGACGTGTTTACGCGCAATTCGGTACCCTTTTGCCTGACCGTAATGGTCATGCAGTTCCCGAACATGCGAACAAAGCAAGCGCTTAACCTCTGCCAGAGGCAGTGGGGCAAGCAGCTCCCCAGTGTCCAGATAATGCTGGATTTCCCGGAAGATCCAGGGTCTTCCCTGAGCTGCACGTCCTATCATCAGAGCATCAGCTCCCGTATAGTCGAGCACAGCCCTGGCTTTAAGCGGGTCAGTTATGTCGCCATTCGCGATAATCGGAATGGAAACCTTCTGCTTAACTGCCCGAATGCTGTCGTATTCAGCTTCACCATTGAACAAACAGGCGCGAGTGCGTCCATGAATGGTCAGGGCCTGAATGCCACAGTCTTCGGCCAGTTGGGCAATCTCTACACAGTTACGGTGTTCCGGCGACCAACCCGTGCGAATCTTCAACGTAACAGGAACGTCCACCGCGCTGACAACCGCCGTCAGGATAGACTTCACCTGATCGGGGTATTGCAGAAGGGCTGAACCTGCAAGCTTGCGATTCACTTTCTTGGCCGGGCAACCCATATTGATATCAATAATCTGGGCGCCACTTTCCACGTTAATACGCGCGGCAACTGCCATCTCTTCAGGCACGCTTCCGGCGATTTGCACGGTGCGGATACCTGGCTCATCAATGTGCACCATCCGAAGGCGGGATTTATCGCTTTCCCAGACCTGCGGGTTAGACGACATCATCTCGGATACGGTTAAACCGGCTCCCATCTCATAGCACAGCGTCCTGAACGGCCGGTCGGTAATACCTGCCATTGGGGCTGCGATCAGGCGATTTCTAAGCTGGTGGTGTCCGATGCGCATGAGTTAAGAAATGACCATACTGTGACTGCAAGGCGGCGTATATTACGCATTTTTTGCACGAGATGAAAGGCCAAACTTTGAACAATCCACTGTTGTAGATCAAGGAATCGCCGCTCAATCATTCCGTTAAAAATTATTCATCATTTAAATCATTGGGTTATAATTAAATGATTGTTTTTTGAGCGCTTACAATTTCCCGTAACTTCTCATCATTTCTCATTAAACGCGACAGTTGAGCGGGATAATCTGCTGTTTTTCGCAGCAGATTTCCTCACTTCTTTGCGATCTCTGTCGCATTTTAGAACATGATCTCAGGGCAAAAAATGCAGATTATTCGACCACAAGACGGCCATGCAGAGCCTGTACCGGGCGGTTGTTATCGTGATGCATTGTATGGGTGAATTTCTCCAGCTGCTCAGCAGAAAGCGTGAGAGGGTGCTTAAGCACAATCCAGGTGACGCCTTCTGAACAAGGTGGGGTGGTCAGCGAACCGCTGAAGCGCCAGTAAGTTTTGTTGACCGGGAGCAGCTTGTTCAGGTTGAGATCCTGCTTAATGGAGATGTTCTGTTCGGCCTGCTGGGGCATCACGCTCCACAGTTTATCAAGCTCCGGGTTCGCGGCGCCTTTATCAAACATGACGGCCACTACGGTCAGCTCACCTGCGTTATTTTTATGCACCAGATGCATTTCCATTGCGTATTTTTTGCCATGCACGGTGTTCTCGCTCGGCGCGTGGAAATGGAACTGCTGCAGAGTCCAGGCTTGATTATCCAGGGTTATCGTGTCGCGGGTATCCGCTTTCTCACTGGCCTGAATGGTATGGCCATTGTTCGTCAACGTCATAGGGCCATCACTGTAGTGCGTTTTAAGCGGAGAGAAATGGGCGTTTGCGGTCGATTCAATGTTAATCGGAGACTGATTCATCCCGTTTTGACAGGTCTTGTAGGCCTCGTCCAGTTCACCCCAGTGTTCAGGTGAACCTTCCCCTTCGTAGCTCCAGTGTGAAGCGAAAGCTGAAGTCGAGATCATACTCAGCGCAATCAGCGCTGCCTTGCCAGTAATGTGTTTCATAATATTCTTCCGGTGAATTGTTGTAATTCAAATCATTATGATTTGTGTGGTTATTTTACCGGAGAAATGCGCGGGGAGAGAGGACTATCAGTGGAGGAGAGGCGTGGTCAGATGACCACGCCAAATGCTTATTTTTTACGACCGGTGATCCTGCACCACTCTTCTTTCTTTACCACCGGGTCAAGGGCGAAGAGATCCGCGTAGGCTTCACACACGCTGTCGGCCTGGCTTGCCAGGATACCTGAAAGCCCCAGCAGACCGCCCTCAACGGGCAGTACGCTGATTAACGGTGCCAGTTCACGTAACGGGCCTGCCAGGATGTTGGCGACCACCACGTCGGCTTTCATGGCCGCTGGCTGCGCATCCGGCAAATACAGCTCCAGACGATCGGAGACGCCGTTACGCTCGGCGTTATCGCGGCTGGCCTGAATTGCCTGCGGATCGATGTCGATCCCAATCGCTTTTGCCGCACCGAGTTTCAGCGCCGCGATAGCGAGGATCCCAGAGCCGCAGCCGAAGTCGATCACGGTTTTTCCTGCCAGATCCAGACCGTCCAGCCACTGCAGGCACAGGGAGGTGGTCGGGTGGGTGCCGGTACCAAATGCCAGGCCCGGGTCGAGCATCACGTTGACGGCGTTTTCATCTGGCACTTCGCGCCAGCTTGGGCAGATCCACAGTCGCTTGCCAAATTGCATCGGGTGGAAGTTATCCATCCACTCCCGTTCCCAGTCTTTATCTTCCAGCTGTTCGATTTTGTGCAAGAAACCTGCACCTAACAGTGGATGGTTTTCCAGGATGGCGACGACCTCTTTCATGTCGGTCTCGGCATCGAAAAGTCCAATGACGTCGGTATCACCCCACAGGCGCGTTTCGCCCGGCAGCGGCTCGAAGACCGGCGTGTCATGCGTGTCCTGGAAGGTGATGGAGACCGAGCCGGCCTCCATCAGCGCATCGCTCAGTTCCTCGGCGTTCGCGCCGGTTGTGTTCAGTTTTAATTGGATCCACGGCATGGCAAAACTCTTTATTTATCAGTAGAAATCATAGCGGACTGTGGGACGGGCTGACCGAAACGGTTCACCACCACAAACGCCAGTAAACTTAGCAGTAACGAAGGCACAATAGGATGGAAGCCCAGGTACTGAATCTTAAACGTTGCGAGGAGGGCATACAGCACCCCGCCAACAATCATCGCGCCCAGCGCGCCTGCAGCATTGGCACGTTCCCAGTAGAGACCCAACACCAGCGGCCAGAGGAAAACGGCTTCAAGGCCGCCGAACGCCAGCAGGTTCAGCCAGATGATCATCTCCGGCGGGCGCCATGCGGCTAACAGCAGCAATGCCCCTAACACCAGCGTAATAATGGCTGACATACGCTTCAGGCGACGTTCATTTTCTACCTGCTCAGGACGCAGGTTGAGATAGAGATCTTTAATGATCGTCGCGGAGCTTTGCAGTAGCTGGGCGTTGATAGTGGACATAATAGCGGCCATTGGCGCAGCAAGGAAAATCCCGGCGGCAAATGGCGGCAGCACTTTAACCATCAGTGTCGGGATCACCAGATCCGGCACGGTAAGGTCAGGGATGACTGCACGTCCTAATGCACCCGCCAGATGCATGCCGAACATCAGGATCGCGACGACAATCGTCCCGATAATAATGCCTTTGTGAACGGCTTTGCTGTCTTTATAGGAGATACAGCGCACGGCGGTATGGGGCAGACCAATCACCCCAAAGCAGACTAACACCCAGAACGACGTCATAAATGCCGGAGAAAGAATATCATCCGCGCCTTGCGGCGAGACCAGTTTCGGATCAATAGCTTCCAGGGTTTCCACCGCATGCGTAAGTCCACCCGCAGCATGAACGATGCCCACCAGCAGAACGATCGTGCCAATCAGCATGACCATTCCCTGCAGCGTATCGTTCAGCACGCTGGCGCGGAATCCGCCAAACGCAGTATACAGCGCAATGCTTACCCCGAAGATAATCAACCCTGTCTCGTAGGGGATCCCGGCTGCCGTTTCCAGCAGACGAGCTCCACCGATAAACTGCACCGTCATCGCACCAATAAAGGCGACCAGCAGGCTCAGGCTTGCCAGCCATACCAGCAAGCGACTCTGGTAGCGTGCAAACAGCATATCGTTGAGCGTCACGGCATTATAGCGCCGGGCCAGAATGGCAAACTTTTTACCCAGAATACCCAGAGAAAGCCAGACGGCAGGCAGTTGGATCATGGCCAGCAGTACCCAGCCTAACCCGTACTTATACGCGGCACCGGGACCGCCGATAAATGAACTGGCGCTGATGTAGGTGGCCGTCAGCGTCATGGCCAGCACGACGCCGCCCATCGAACGGCTACCGAGGAAATACTCATTCAGAAAGGCGCCGGTCGCCCTTTTACGCATGGCATAAATGGACAAGCCAAATACGACCAGCAGGTATGCGACAAGCGGCAGAATGACTTCAAGCTGCATCATCGTCCTCCAGCGGAATATCCCGGTAGATAAATTTAACCATTGCCCAGCACAGCAGGATAAATACCAGCGGTACCAGCAGGCACGCCATTTCAAACCAGTGTGGCAGGCCGGTAATACCGATGTCTGAATTAGGTAAGTAAGCGGTTACCAACCATGCGGCAAGATAGAGAAGGGTCAGCCACAGCGCCCAGCGCGCTTCTTTATGGGCCTGAACAAAACGAGCGTCCATCCACTCTCCTGGATAATTCATAGTGAGAGGCGGATTGTACGCATTGCAGGGGGGATACCAAATCATTTTCTGCTGCGCCAGAAACTGGCGCAGCAATAAAGCATTTACTTCACAATGGAGAGATCGACATTCACGTTTGCCGTCCAGTCAGTGTTGTGCCAGTCATTCGCAATCAGGTGGAGAACACCCGTATAGCTGCCCTGAGGCAAAAGCGGGTTATCTTCTGCTTTATAAGCGATTCTTAAATATGCACTTGTTCCAGAGTTGCAGTTTACCGCGGTGTTAACGGAATGAATATTGCAGCCGCCATGGCTGTTCTGGCCACGCAGTTTCACGATGAAGGTTCTGTTACGGCTATCGACAACCTGCGCATACAGTGGCGTTTCACCATCCTCAACCCAGACCAGAGAGGTAGGGCCCGCCTTAGGTGTGTTGGTCACAAAAGCAATATTTACGGTGTTATCTTCAGCCGGAACTTCAATCGTTATCGGGGAAGAGCCGTTCAGGCTACCGGTAAAGGTTTTCGCAACTTTCTTAGGCTGAGGTAAATTCAGCGCATTAATTGCTGCAATCGCCTCTGCGGAAAGGGGAATATTCCACTGCTGGAAATACTGGTTCAGATTAACGCCGGCGATTTTACTGGCATTAAGCGTAAACCAGTCGATTTTTTTCTGGCTGCTATTAACCAGGGTTGGGTCATTCTGGTTAACTTCACGGTAAGCTTTCGACAGTGCCGGGTAAAGCTGTGGCCAGCTCGTCATTATTTCACCAAAGAAAGACGCCCTACGGAACAGATCTTCTTTAGCAAAATTCCAGGTGTGCCCGGATTTCAGCAGAGTGCCGATAGCTTGTTGATCCCAACCGAAACCGTAAAAGCCTTCATTACTATGACAGTTTTTGAAATCGGTATCGCCGAGGGTGGTGTAACATGCAGCGATAGAATAAAGGTTGACGGTAACTTCTCCCTGGTCACTCCAGGACCATCCCATCTGGAACTGATGACCGTATTCGTGCCAGTCGAGCCAGCTCGGCGTCTCAGGGATTGAGCTGTCACCACCCACGCCAATCAGCCCTTGCCCGCTATTTGCCCAGCAGCAGCTCTGATAAGAGACGAAGAGCAAGCCACGGCTAGGCTGGTGCAACCAGCTCGAGCCATCCAGCCCATCGACTTTGTCATAAGTAATGGTTCGCAGCAGCGACTGGCGGAGGGTCTGCTCTATATTTTTAGTTGCTGAGTTTTGCGCAATTGCCTGACTTGCAACGAAGCGTGTCCTGCCATCAAACATAAAGTGGTAGCCTGATGGCGTTGTGGCCTGTGCCTGCTGGCGCCACTCGGCTCTGTCATTCATACCAAAGATAAAGAGGGGGTGATACGTACCGCCGTTAACAATATCAACGGAGACGAATGTATCAATATTCTCCATTTTTTTGGTTTTATCCTGACACCCAACGATAAGCAGCGCGTTCTGAGAGAATGTGTAGGTTGTGTCACCGTTTGCATTCAGAATAAGCTCATTAGCAGGACCGACAATACCTTCGTAGTTAGGATCAACGGCAGCATAGCAGGAAACATTTTGCGGAACATCACCGAGACGGAGGGTAACGTTTTCACCCTTGACGCCCCATGTATGCGTTAAGAAGTAATTATTACGTCCACCGTTGGTGGTTCTGTTCGTGCCATTGCCATGAACTTCGGTAACAGGAATTTGATAGCGACCTTGTTCAGCCTCACCGTAAACTTTTAAAGTACGGTTGAGCCAGAACAGGGGGTTATTGACATTTTGTACATCATAGGTTGATGCATAAGCTGGATTGATTAAATTATTGTAGTCAATACCTAATTCATCGAGTGCTTCAGTAAATCCCGGATTATTTTTCCACTCGTCCCACATCGTTTGGTTAGTAGAGACCGTCTCCGCCGCATAACAAGCGGAAGAAACAGACGCACAGAGTAGTGCTGCGATGGAAAAAGTTTTCTTTATTCCATGTTGAAATATATTCATAGTTAAAATGTCCGTAATTAAACATGAGGTGAAGCTTGTTTAATTACAACATTTCGTAACGGATTATTAAATGTAGAACTAATTAATATTCATTGTAGTGAATCTGATAAATAAGCAAGTCAGGCCGAATCATTTTCTGCTGCGCCAGAAACTGGCGCAGCAATAAAGCACTTACTTCACAATGGAGAGATCGACATTCACGTTTGCCGTCCAGTCCGTGTTGTGCCAGTCACGCGCAATCAGATGAAGAACACCCGTATAGCTGCCCTGAGGCAGATGCGGATTATCTTCTGCTTTATAAGCGACTCTTAAATATGCGCTTGTTCCTGAGTTGCAGTTAACCGCGGTGTTAACGGAATGAATATTGCAGCCGCCATGGCTGTTCTGGCCACGCAGTTTCACAATGAAGCTTCTGTTACGACTATCGACAACCTGCGCATACAGTGGTGTTTCACCATCCTCAGCCCAGACCAGAGAGGTAGGGCCAGCCTTAGGCGTGTTGGTCACAAAAGCAATATTCACAGTGTTATCTTCAGCCGGAACTTCAATCGTAATCGGGGAAGAGCCGTTCAGGCTACCGGTAAAGGTTTTTGTCACTTTGTTCGGCTGAGGTAATTTCAGGGCTGCAATTTGTGAGTCAGCATCAGCGGAATAGTCTAAACCCCAGCGTGTAAAGAATTCACGTAAATCACGTCCCGCTGCTTTGCTGGCATTGACCACAAAGAAATCAATTTTTTGTTGATTGGTTGCAACCAGAGATTTGCCTTTACCCTCGTTATAGGTTTCGCGGTAGGTTTTGCCAATATAAGCGAAGAGATCGGGCCACGATGTTTTCAGCTGGGTAAACATCATTAATTTACGGAAGACGTCATTGTCAGTATCAAACTGATGTGTTTCGCCAGCGTTCAGGAAAGAACCGACGGCCTGCTGATCCCAGGAGAAATTGTTGTAATACAGATTTTCGTGACAGGATTTATCCGTTACTTCTCCGCGTAACACACGGCAGGCTGAAACGGACATAATATTATTTGTCACTTCCGTTAACCCGTCCCATGCCCAGGTCATCTGATTTTGGTGACCATATTCATGCCAATGGCCCCAGCTGGTTTCGGTTGGTAAGCTGTTGCCAAAGCCGATCCCAATACGTCCGGCTCCTCCCTGAGACCAGCAGCAGCTGTTAAAAATACCGAAATTCAAACCACGCAGAGGCTGATGTAAATACGATGACCCATCAAGCCCGTTAACCCTATCATAGTCCATGACGTAGCTTAATTGTTCGCGCAGCATTTGCAGCACATTGGTATTCAGTGACGCTTTAGCGGTGGAATTATTCACGACATACCGAGAGCGCCCGTCAAACAGCAGCGTTTGCCCGGTCGGTGTACTCTGCTGGCTCAGGGCCTTCCACTCTTCTTTTGTGTTAAGTCCGAAAACAAATAGCGGGTGTTTTTTCGCGGTCGTCGATGTGACATCCACACGAACGAGTGTGTTCATATGGCTATAGGTACCACTTTTATCCCAGCAGGCCAGCAGCATTAATCCATTTTCACTCAGGGTATATTGCGTTGAGTGATTGGCATTTAACTGCACCTGATATTTAGTGGTGATTGTACCGCTGTATTGATTTTCCAGTCCTGCGTAGCAGACCACATCATCGGGTTGGGAAGAGGTGGTCAATGTGAACGTATCACCCTCTTCACCATAATAATAGGTATTAAAATAGGGATTGCGACCTGTGAAGCCTGTTCTGGCACGAGCTTCATCATGATCTTCAATGGCTGGAATATAATAAATGTCTTTGTCAGCATCACCATAAATTTGCATGGTGCGCTTTTGCCAGTAGAGAACATCAGTCGGGTCGGCTGAACGGGTGAGGGTTTTTTGTGGATCTTCAGATAACAGTTGATAACTCATACCGAGTTCATCCAGAGCTTCATTGAAGGCCTGGTTATCCTGCCATCTTTCCCACCAGTTGGCCGTGGTTTCAGCGTATAAAGGCAAAGACGTTACCGATGCACATAACAGCGCAGCAGCAACACATTTTTTCTGTATGCCACTCTTCAGTATATTCATAAAAGATATGTCCGTTATCGAGAAAATATTAAGAAAAACGGACTCATTACATCACGCTGTAATATCGTTAAGAACCGAGGAATAATGAAAAGTAAATGTAGAAAAAATGATGATATTGAATATTTCTAGGTTGGGTTGGAGATATAGTGACGGTAAATAGTTTGGGGTGAGAAACAAGGACGCAAAAAATAAACACGCCTGATAGACAGGCGTGTTTTTAGATTACTTCTCGTTGAGGCCGAGTTTCTTCTCAAGATAGTGGATGTTAGTTCCACCATTCTGGAAGTGCTCGTCGCTCATGATGCGCATCTGGAGATCAACGTTGGTTTTAATACCGTCGATGATCAACTCCTGCAGGGCGTTCTTCATGCGGGCAATCGCCACGTCACGGTTTTCGCCGTAGCAGATGAGCTTACCGATCATTGAGTCATAGTACGGCGGTACGGTGTAACCGGCGTAGATATGCGACTCCCAACGCACACCAAAGCCACCAGGCGCGTGGAAACGCGTGATTTTACCCGGGCTTGGCAGGAAGGTGTTCGGGTCTTCGGCGTTGATACGGCATTCAACCGCATGGCCTTTCACCACGACTTCTTCCTGCTTGATGGACAACGGCTGACCCGCAGCGATACGCAGCTGTTCTTTGATCAGGTCAACGCCGGTGATCATTTCGGTAACCGGGTGTTCAACCTGAATACGGGTGTTCATCTCGATGAAGTAGAACTCGCCGTTTTCGAACAGGAACTCAAAAGTACCCGCCCCGCGATAGCCGATATCGACACACGCCTTGGCGCAACGCTCACCGATGTAGCGACGCAGTTCCGGGGTAATGCCCGGCGCAGGTGCTTCTTCGACGACTTTCTGGTGACGACGCTGCATGGAGCAGTCACGTTCTGCCAGATAGATCGCGTTACCCTGACCGTCAGCCAACACCTGAATTTCGATGTGGCGTGGGTTTTCCAGGTATTTTTCCATGTACACCATGTCATTGCTGAAAGCCGCTTTCGCTTCCGCTTTGGTCATGGAGATGGACTGCGCCAGTTCAGCATCGCTGCGTACTACGCGCATACCGCGACCGCCGCCACCGCCGGACGCCTTGATGATAACCGGGTAGCCAATGCGTTTAGCATGAGCACGGTTAGCATCCATGTCGTCGGTCAGAGGGCCGTCAGAGCCTGGTACGGTTGGCACACCGGCTTTTTTCATCGCGGTGATCGCAGACACTTTGTCGCCCATCAGGCGGATAGTGTCGGCTTTCGGGCCGATGAAGATAAAGCCAGAGCGTTCAACCTGCTCAGCAAAGTTGGCGTTCTCAGAGAGGAAGCCATAACCCGGATGAATTGCCACCGCGCCGGTGATTTCAGCGGCGCTGATGATAGCCGGGATGTTCAGATAGCTTTTTACGGACGGAGCCGGGCCAATACAGACCGTCTCATCCGCCAGCAATACGTGTTTTAAATCGCGATCCGCACTTGAGTGCACCGCGACGGTCTTGATGCCCAGTTCTTTACAGGCACGAAGAATACGCAGTGCAATCTCGCCGCGGTTGGCGATAACAATTTTATCCAGCATGTTCGCCTCGTTACTCGATGACGACCAGCGGCTCGTCAAATTCAACCGGCTGACCACTTTCGACCAGAATCGCTTTCACAGTACCTGATTTGTCTGCTTCGATCTGGTTCATCATTTTCATCGCTTCAACGATGCACAGGGTATCGCCTACGTTGACTTTCTGACCCACTTCGATGAACGCCTTCGCGTCCGGGCTCGGGGTGCGGTAGAAAGTACCAACCATTGGGGAACGTACGATGTGACCACTGATTTCTGCTGCAGCGGCAGGTGCGGCTTCAGCTGCTGGTGCAACGGCTGCGGAGAGCGCAGGCTGCTGCACTGGCGCAGCGTAAGCCTGCTGCATTACCGGGAAGCTAGCGGCTGGGGCTGCACGGCTGATGCGTACAGACTCTTCGCCTTCAGAAATTTCCAGTTCGGAGATGCCTGATTCTTCAACCAGCTCGATCAGTTTTTTAATCTTACGAATATCCATGAGTGGGTTCCGTACTCTTGTTTAGTGTGATTGTGACAAGCGTTTTACCGCTGTCTGTAAAGCGTATGAATAACCGTCAGCGCCCAGTCCGCAGATAACGCCAGTAGCGATATCCGACAGATACGAATGGTGGCGGAACGGCTCTCGGGCGTGCACGTTACTCAGGTGGATCTCGATGAACGGGATACTCACCGCGAGCAGTGCGTCGCGGATAGCAACACTGGTGTGCGTAAACGCGGCCGGATTGATCAGGATATAGTCCACATTGTCTTTAGCCTGATGAATACGGTCGATGATTGCGTACTCCGCGTTTGACTGAAAATGATCCAAATCCACATTCAGCGACGCTGCTTCCGTGCTCAGACGGTTAACAATTTCGCTCAATGTTAGCGTGCCGTACTTCTCTGGCTCACGGGTGCCGAGCATGTTCAGGTTCGGTCCGTTCAATACTAAGATATGGAACTTGTCAGTCATTATGCCGCTATCTCCTGCGATTTTCGGGTAAAAAACAAAATATACCGTCGAAGCGCAAATGTCACCTTTTCAGAGGCCAAAAACCACTGTCAGGGGAACCAAGGTCGCACATTATAACGATTTCGTAGCATTTGGCAGCTAAATACTGGTCTTATCAGGGAAGATTATCAACCGCAATCCAAAAAAGATTTGCGGTTGAGGGGGAATCTGCGGGAAAACGCACAGTTTCGCGAACTATCGCAACCACTGGCGGAACTTCTTGTAACGCCATGCTAAAAGCGCCACTGCCGCCAGCGCATACAGGACTGGCTGCGGGGAGAGGATCTTCACCGACCACAGATAATGAATGGGGGCGAGGATCGCGACAAGATAGACGAAGTTGTGCAGTAACTGCCAGCGTCTGCCCAGCTTTCGCTGCGCATATTGCGTGGACGTCAGCGCTAACGCCAGTAAAACCAGCCAGCTTACGATACCCAGCGTCAGATAAGGGCGTGTCACCAGCTCTCGGCCAAGCAGTGTCAGATTGTTAATTCCCAGTTCCAGCAGGGCGTAGCTGGTAAGGTGCAGCGTCGCCCAGGCAAAACACCATAGCCCCAAAAGCCGACGGGTACGTATCAATAATGGCTGTTTAGCGTAGCGCGCCAGCGGCGAGACGAGCAAGGTTGCCAGTAAAAATTTCAGAGCCATCCGACCCGTAAAATGCTGGATATCTTTTGCCGGATCGGCGCTAAAGAGGCCCTGACTGGCGGCCCAGAACAACCAGATAAAAGGAAGTATCCCGGCTAAATGCAGCAGCACTTTCAGCCAGGTAATCTGCTTTGCCGTTAAACGCACTCAGAAGTTCTCCCGTAAATTAAGGCCACGGTAAAGCGAAGCCACTTCATCCGCATACCCGTTAAACAACAGCGTGGGCTGACGCTTAACGTCCAGCGCACCACCCGCGCCAATAAAGCGCTCAGTCGCCTGCGACCAGCGGGGATGATCCACATGCGGATTCACATTCGCGAAGAAACCGTATTCACCCGGTGCTGCCAGGTTCCAGGTCGTTGGCGGACGCTCGCGGGTCAGCTTAATGCTGACGATAGACTTAATTCCTTTGAAGCCGTATTTCCACGGTACGGTTAACCGAATGGGGGCGCCGTTTTGAGGAGGAAGCGCCTTGCCGTATACGCCAACGGTCAGCAGGGTAAGGGGATGCATGGCTTCGTCGAGGCGTAGTCCTTCAACGTACGGATAGTCCAGTCCACCGCCGATAAACCGATCTTTCTGGCCCGGCATCTCGTCCGGAGCGTAGCGCGTCTGGAAGGCGACATATTTTGCATTGCTGGTGGGCTCAACCAACGCCAGCAGCTTATGCAGCGGGAAGCCGACCCAGGGTACAACCATCGACCAGGCTTCCACGCAGCGCATGCGATAGATGCGCTCTTCGAGCGGGAAGCGGGTGGTCAGATCGTGGTGGTCCAGCGTCAGGGGTTTTGCCACCTCGCCGTCAATTTTCAACGTCCACGGATCGGTTTTCATGCTGCCTGCATTGGCGGCAGGATCGGCCTTATCCAGACCAAATTCGTAAAAGTTGTTGTAGCCGGTGACTTTATCTTCAGGGGTGAGCGTCAGTTTGTTTTGCCACTCGGCGGGTTTCGTAAACGTAAGCGGAGCACCGGAAGGCGCCTTAGGGCGATCGTTACCTTTAAACCAGTCGAGCAGGTCGGCATGTGCCGCAGGGGAGAGCGTCAGTGCAGTGGCGCTGATGCCAAGCATTTTCAGGATCTGGCGGCGCTGTAACATAAAGACAGACTCGGACGTTACGTCGGCTTCCGTCAGTTTTCGGTTTTTCATGGCATCCTCCGTCATGCGTTTTTCTAAGCATGACGGAGGAGAGCGCTTCACGCGAATATGTCACGAAAATTTGAAGATTAGGCGATTTTCACCAGCGCGCGACCGTGGAACTGGTTATCCATGATTTTACTGGCATAGTCTGGCGCCTGGCTGAGGCTTATCTCCGTTGCGCTCTGGGTAAAGAACGATTCCGGCAGATCGCGTACCAGACGTTCCCAGGCCTCCGTGCGGCGAGCCGCTGGCGTCATCACGGAGTCCACGCCCTGCAGGCGAACGTTACGCAAAATAAACGGCATGACGGTAGTTGGCAGGGCAAAGCCGCCCGCCAGACCGCAGGCTGCCACGCAGCCGCCGTAGTTCATCTGCGCCAGGACCTTCGCCAGCACTTTATCGCCGACGGTATCTACCGCGCCCGCCCAGACCTGTTTTTCCAGTGGACGGGTTTCGGCGAATTCATCGCGGCCAAGAATGCGGCTGGCACCGAGCTGGCGAAGATAATCATGCGTACTTTCCCGGCCGGAAACCGCCGTGACCTGGTAACCCAGTTTGTGCAGCAACGTTACCGCCGTGCTCCCCACGCCACCGCTGGCGCCGGTCACGACAATGTCACCCGACTCAGGGTGAACCCCCGCCTCTTCCAGCGCCATCACGCACAGCATGGCGGTAAAGCCTGCGGTGCCGATGATCATCGCTTTGCGACCATCCATGCCTTTCGGCATCGGCACCAGCCAGTCGCCTTTTACGCGCGCCTGTGTTGCCAGCCCGCCCCAGTGATTTTCACCCACACCCCAGCCGGTGAGCAGCACGTGCTGGCCCGCATGGAAGCGAGGGTCTTCGCTGCTGTGGACCCGGCCAGCAAAATCAATACCCGGCACCATAGGGAAATTTCGGATGATTTTACCCTTACCGGTGATCGCCAGCGCATCTTTGTAATTTAAACTGGACCAGTCGATGTCGACGGTGACGTCGCCTTCCGGCAGACGGCTCTTTTCTACGGCCTGTACTGAGGCAAGCGTTTTGCCGTCCTGCTGTTCTAAGATCAAAGCCTGCATACGGGGTCCTCACGACTCAGATGATTGGAAAATAATTTCTGAAGACTATACTCGCTCAGGGTAATTCAATGCCGATTTAACGCAATAAATTGCCAGATACGCCCGATTTGGTAGTATGCCGCATTTGAAATGCAAGTTAGCGCTTACTCGCTACCCCCTCAACCCACGGAGTAATCTCAAGGATGCGATTAACGACGAAGTTCTCGGCTTTTATCACCTTGCTAACGGGGCTGACCATCTTTGTCACGCTTCTGGGTTGCTCTTTGAGCTTTTATAACGCCATTCAGGACAAACTGGTCAACCGGGTGCAGTCTGTTGCGTCGGTCATTGATACGCGTCTGCTGACCACGCCACTCCCGTCGCTCTCCCGGGAACTGGATGAGTTGATGGTGCCGGTTGATATTATTCGGATCGATATTCAGCAGGGAAAGCATCAGGTTTTAAGCCATGAACGGCAGGGAAGTTATCGCCCTGCGGGCGTAGTGAGTCAGTACCGGGAAGTAACGGTGCACTCCCTTAAAAACCCGGGTATGACCATTCACATGGTCTATCTCGATCCGATGGCCAGCTATTTCCGTTCCATGATGACCACCGCGCCGCTCACGATCGCGGTTGCATTCATTATTCTGCTCATTTTTCTCGCGGTTCGCTGGTTGCGCCGCCAGCTCTCAGGGCAGGAACTGCTGGAAATCCGCTCCGTCCGCATCCTGAACGGTGAGCGCGGCCCGCAGGTGCGCGGCTCTGTTCATGAATGGCCGTCACGCACCAGCAGTGCGCTGGATACGTTGCTCTCAGAAATTCAGTTTGCCAGCGACCAGCGCAGCCGTATGGATACGCTGATCCGCTCTTATGCCGCGCAGGATAATAAAACCGGCCTTAACAACCGCCTTTTCTTTGATAATCAACTGGCCACGCTGCTCGACGATTCGGAAAAAGTGGGCACTCACGGCGTGGTGATGATGATTCGCCTGCCCGATTTCGATCTGCTGCGCGACACATGGGGGCAGCGGGCCGCGGAAGAAAATCTCTTTACGCTGATCAACCTGCTCTCCACCTTTATCATGCGCTACCCGGGGGCACTGTTGGCCCGCTATCACCGTAGCGACTTTGCCGTGTTATTGCCGCATCGCACGCTAAAAGAGTCGGAAAGCATTGCCAGCCAGCTGCTGAAGGCGGTAGACGCGCTGCCCCAGAGTAAAATGCTCGACCGCGACGACATGGTGCATATGGGGATCTGCGCCTGGCGTGGCGGTCAGTCGACGGAGCAGGTGATGGAGCATGCGGAATCGGCTACCCGCAACGCCGTGTTGCAGGGGGCGAACGGATGGGCCGTTTACGATGACTCGTTACCGGAAAAAGGGCGTGGAAACGTGCGGTGGCGTACGTTGATTGAGCAAATGCTGAGCCGCGGTGGGCCACGCATTTATCAAAAACCGGCGGTCATGAAAAACGGCTATGTCCATCATCGCGAACTGATGTGCCGTATTTTTGACGGTACGGAAGAGGTTATTTCTGCGGAATATCTGCCAATGGTGCTGCAATTTGGGCTGTCTGAAGAGTATGACCGCCAGCAAATTACCCGCCTGATTCCGTTTTTATCTTTCTGGCCGGAAGAAAGTCTGGCGTTACAGGTCACCGTTGAGTCGTTAATACGCCCGCGTTTTCAGCGCTGGCTGCGTGATACATTAATGCAATGCGAAAAATCGCAACGCAAACGCATTATTTTTGAACTTGCTGAGGCGGATGTGGGTCAACACATCAGCCGGTTACGTCCAGTGGTTCGTTTGATCAACGCGCTCGGTGCGCGTGTGGCGGTGACACAAGCTGGTTTAACGCTGGTCAGTACCGACTGGATCAAGGAACTGGATGTGGAGCTATTAAAGCTGCATCCGGGGCTGGTAAGAAATATTGAAAAGCGCACGGAAAACCAGCTGCTGGTTCAGAGTCTGGTTGAAGCGTGTAAAGGAACCCGAACACAAGTCTTTGCCGCGGGCGTGCGCTCCAGGGGCGAATGGCAGATGTTAACAGAGCGCGGTGTCATGGGCGGTCAGGGCGATTTTTTTGCCGCCTCTCAACCGCTTGACACCAACGTGAAAAAATATTTGCAAAGATACTCTGTTTGACCTGCCGTTTACGTTGTTTTCACGTAGAATATCGCGCCTGTAGCTTTGAGTATGTCGAGCAAAAAGCCAGTGAACGACCTTTAACGGGTTACAAAGGTCAGTAAGGAATGCTGCTGTTGACTCAGCCCTGAGGGAGTCAGGGATCAATTTTGTAACATCAGGAAACGTACTGAACAAATTTTCACCGTTGCAGATGATTTTTGCGCCTTGTCGCTGCTGCGTGTGGTTGGTAAAGTAAGCGGATTTTGTTTTCCGCCCCAGCTTTCAGGATTATCCCTTAGTATGTTGAAAAAATTTCGTGGCATGTTTTCCAATGACCTGTCCATTGACCTGGGTACCGCGAATACCCTTATTTACGTAAAAGGACAAGGCATCGTTTTGAATGAGCCTTCTGTTGTGGCCATTCGTCAGGATCGTGCAGGCTCGCCGAAAAGCGTCGCCGCAGTGGGTCATGACGCGAAGCAGATGCTGGGTCGTACCCCTGGCAACATCGCCGCAATTCGCCCAATGAAAGACGGCGTTATCGCTGACTTCTTCGTGACTGAAAAAATGCTTCAGCACTTCATCAAGCAGGTTCACAGCAACAGCTTCATGCGTCCAAGCCCGCGTGTTCTGGTGTGTGTGCCGGTTGGCGCAACCCAGGTAGAACGTCGCGCAATCCGTGAATCTGCTCAGGGGGCGGGTGCTCGTGAAGTGTTCCTGATTGAAGAGCCAATGGCGGCGGCAATCGGTGCAGGTCTGCCTGTGTCTGAAGCAACCGGCTCAATGGTAGTGGATATCGGTGGTGGTACCACAGAAGTGGCCGTTATCTCTCTGAACGGTGTGGTGTACTCCTCCTCCGTACGTATCGGTGGTGACCGCTTCGATGAAGCCATCATTAATTACGTGCGCCGTAACTACGGCTCTCTGATCGGTGAAGCGACCGCAGAGCGTATCAAACACGAAATCGGCTCTGCTTACCCGGGCGATGAAGTGCGCGAGATCGAAGTGCGTGGTCGTAACCTGGCGGAAGGTGTGCCACGCGGCTTTACCCTGAACTCCAACGAAATTCTTGAAGCGCTGCAGGAACCGCTGACTGGCATCGTGAGCGCGGTAATGGTTGCGCTGGAACAGTGCCCACCAGAACTGGCGTCCGATATCTCCGAGCGCGGTATGGTTCTGACCGGTGGTGGTGCGCTGCTGCGTAACCTCGACCGCCTGTTAATGGAAGAGACAGGTATTCCTGTCGTAGTTGCAGAAGATCCACTGACTTGCGTCGCCCGTGGTGGTGGCAAGGCGCTGGAAATGATCGACATGCACGGCGGCGACTTGTTCAGCGAAGAGTAGTCATTGTGAAAGGGTAGCGAATCGCTACCCTTTCTCTCTGACACGAGAATACGCATAGCCTATGAAGCCAATTTTTAGCCGTGGCCCATCGCTACAGTTTCGCCTTATTCTGGCGGTTCTGGTTGCGCTTGGCGTCATTATTGCCGATAGCCGCCTCGGTACGTTCAGCCAGATCAGAACGTACATGGATACCGCCGTCAGTCCTTTCTACTTTATATCAAATGGTCCCCGTGAACTGCTCGACTCCGTTTCTCAAACGCTGTCTTCACGAGACCAGCTCGAACTTGAAAACCGGGCATTACGCCAGGAACTGCTGCTGAAAAACAGCGAACTGCTGATGCTGGGGCAATATAAGCAGGAAAACGCGCGTCTGCGTGAACTGCTCGGCTCGCCGCTGCGTCAGGATGAGCAGAAGATGGTCACCCAGGTGATCTCCACCGTGAACGATCCTTACAGCGATCAGGTTGTGATCGACAAAGGGAGTGTGAACGGTGTGTATGAAGGCCAGCCTGTAATCAGTGATAAAGGCGTAGTGGGGCAGGTTGTTGCCGTCGCCAAGCTGACCAGCCGCGTGCTGCTGATTTGCGATGCCACGCATGCGCTGCCTATCCAGGTCCTGCGTAACGATATCCGCGTGATTGCGGCCGGTAACGGCTGTACGGACGATCTGCAGCTGGAACACCTGCCTGCGAACACGGACATCCGTGTCGGTGATGTCCTGGTGACTTCCGGTTTGGGTGGACGCTTCCCTGAGGGCTACCCGGTTGCGGTGGTCTCTTCCGTGAAGCTCGATACTCAGCGTGCGTACACCGTCATTCAGGCTCGTCCGACTGCGGGTTTACAGCGTCTGCGCTACCTGCTGCTGCTCTGGGGTGCCGATCGTAATGGCACGAATCCGATGACGCCTGAAGAGGTGCACCGTGTCGCAAACGAACGCCTGATGCAGATGATGCCGCAGGTTCTTCCGCCTGCGGACTCCATGGGGCCACCTGCGCCAGTGCCCGCGCCGGCAACCGGGTTAACGCAGCCGCTGCCTGATGCGCCGCCACCGCCTAAACTCTCTTCGGGAGGGCAGTAGTGGCAAGTTATCGTAGCCAGGGACGCTGGGTCATCTGGCTCTCGTTCCTCATTGCACTGTTGCTGCAGATTATGCCCTGGCCGGATAACATTCTCGTTTTCCGGCCAAACTGGGTCTTGCTCATTTTACTTTACTGGATCCTTGCCCTGCCGCACCGCGTAAATGTCGGCACGGGTTTTGTTATGGGTGCCATACTGGATCTCATTAGTGGCTCTACGCTGGGCGTTCGCGCCCTGTCCATGAGCATTATTGCGTACCTCGTCGCACTAAAATTCCAGCTCTTTCGTAACCTCGCGCTCTGGCAACAGGCCCTGGTCGTGATGTTGTTGTCGCTTGCTGCGGATATCGTTGTTTTCTGGGCAGAGTTTTTAGTGATCAACGTCTCTTTCCGACCGGAAGTGTTCTGGAGTAGTGTAGTAAACGGTGTGCTCTGGCCGTGGCTGTTCCTGCTGATGCGTAAGGTTCGCCAGCAGTTTGCCGTGCAATAAAAAGGTTTCTATGACGTCTTTGTATCTCGCTTCCGGTTCCCCGCGCCGTCAGGAACTCCTGACCCAGTTAGGGGTATCTTTTGAACGCATCGTGACCGGCATTGAAGAAAAACGTGCTGAGGGCGAAAGTGCGCAGCAATACGTCTCTCGCCTGGCGCGCGAGAAAGCGCAGGCGGGCGTGGCGTTAGTGCCCCGCGATCTGCCGGTGCTGGGAGCAGATACCATCGTTATCCTTAATGGTGAAGTGCTTGAGAAACCGCACGATACCGAACATGCGGCGCGTATGCTGCGCAAAATGTCCGGGCAAACGCATCAGGTAATGACGGCGGTCGCGCTGGCGGATAGCCAGCACGTGCTGGATTGTCTGGTGGTAACCGATGTCACGTTCAGAGTACTTACCGACGACGAGATCGCCGCTTATATTGCCAGCGGTGAACCGATGGATAAAGCAGGTGCATACGGTATTCAGGGGCTGGGTGGCTGTTTTGTCAGGAAGATTCATGGCAGCTATCACGCCGTAGTCGGCTTACCGCTGGTGGAAACGTATGAGTTGCTGAGCAATTTTAACTCACTGCGTGAGGGAAGGGATAATTATGACGGCTGAATTGTTGGTAAACGTAACGCCATCGGAAACCCGTGTGGCCTATATTGACGGTGGCATTCTTCAGGAAATTCATATTGAGCGTGAAGCGCGGCGCGGAATAGTAGGCAATATCTACAAAGGTCGTGTCAGTCGTGTACTGCCGGGTATGCAGGCGGCTTTTGTAGATATTGGTCTGGATAAGGCGGCATTTTTACATGCCTCCGATATCATGCCGCACACCGAGTGCGTTGCGGGCGAAGAGCAAAAGCAGTTTGCCGTGCGCGATATTTCCGAACTGGTGCGTCAGGGCCAGGACTTAATGGTGCAGGTGGTGAAAGATCCCCTGGGCACCAAAGGCGCCCGTCTGACCACCGACATCACCTTACCCTCCCGTTATCTGGTCTTTATGCCCGGCGCGTCACACGTCGGCGTTTCGCAGCGCATTGAGAGCGAAAGCGAGCGCGAGCGTCTGAAGAAAGTGGTCAGCGCCTACTGCGATGAACAGGGCGGGTTTATTATCCGCACCGCCGCGGAAGGGATCAGCGAAGACGATCTGGCATCCGATGCCGCTTACCTTAAGCGCGTCTGGACCAAAGTGATGGAGCGTAAAAAACGCAACCAGACCCGCTACCAGCTTTACGGTGAGCTGGCGCTGGCTCAGCGCGTTCTGCGTGACTTTGCCGATGCGCAGCTCGACCGCATTCGCGTGGACTCTCGCCTGACGTATGAAGCGCTGCTGGAATTTACCGCTGAATACATCCCGGAAATGCCGGGCCTGCTGGAGCACTACACCGGGCGTCAGCCTATCTTCGATCTCTATGATGTCGAAAACGAGATCCAGCGTGCCCTGGAGCGTAAGGTTGAGCTCAAGTCCGGCGGGTATCTGATTATCGATCAGACCGAAGCGATGACCACCGTCGATATCAACACCGGCGCGTTTGTTGGCCATCGCAACCTCGATGACACCATCTTCAACACCAACATTGAAGCCACGCAGGCGATTGCCCGCCAGCTGCGTCTGCGCAATCTCGGCGGCATTATCATCATCGACTTCATCGATATGAGTAATGAAGATCACCGCCGCCGCGTGCTGCATTCACTGGAGCAGGCGCTGAGTAAGGATCGCGTGAAAACCAGCATTAACGGTTTCTCGCAGCTGGGGCTGGTGGAAATGACGCGTAAGCGCACCCGAGAAAGCGTTGAGCATGTGCTGTGTAATGAATGCCCAACCTGCCATGGACGCGGAACGGTAAAGACGGTTGAGACCGTCTGCTACGAAATTATGCGTGAAATCGTCCGAGTTCATCACGCCTACGACTCCGACCGTTTTCTGGTCTATGCTTCCCCTGCGGTGGCGGAAGCGTTGAAAGGCGAAGAGTCGCACGCGCTGGCGGAAGTGGAAATCTTTGTCGGCAAACAGGTAAAAGTACAAATTGAACCGCTCTATAACCAGGAGCAGTTTGACGTTGTGATGATGTAAAACGCAGTACGCTGCGTGACGAAAGCTGACAAGGAGAGATGCGTGAGGCGATTGCCGGGGATTTTATTGCTTACAGGGGCAACGCTGGTCGTGATTGTCGCGTTGCTCGTGAGCGGGCTACGCCTCGTTTTGCCGCATCTCGACAGCTGGCGTCCGCAGCTGCTGGCAAAAATCGAATCTACCACCGGTGTGCCGGTCGACGTAAGCCAGCTAAGCGCCAGCTGGCAAAATTTTGGCCCGACGCTCGACGTCCGGGATATCAATGCCAGCCTGAAAGATGGCGGCCATCTGAAAATCAAACGCGTGACCCTGGCGCTGGACGTCTGGCAAAGCCTGCTGCATCTGCGCTGGCAGTTTCGCGATCTCACCTTTTACCAGCTTCAGTTTCTGACCAATACGCCGCTAACGGGCGGTGAGGATAATCAGGGCCTGGAAGCCAACCGCTTCAGCGATCTCTTCCTCCGTCAGTTCGATCATTTCGATCTGCGCGACAGCGAAGTGAGCTTTATTACCCTTTCCGGCCAGCGCGCCGAACTGGCGATCCCGCAGCTCACCTGGCTTAACGGCAAGAACCGACACCGCGCGGAAGGACTGGTGAGCCTGTCCAGCCTGAACGGCCAGCACGGCGTGATGCAGGTACGTATGGATCTGCGCGACGATGACGGCCTGCTAAACAACGGTAAAGTCTGGCTGCAGGCCGACGATGTGGACGTGAAGCCCTGGCTCGGCGACTGGTTACAGCAAAACATGCAGCTGGAAACCGCCCGCTTCAGCCTTGAGGGCTGGCTAACCCTGACGAAAGGAAAATTCGCCAGCGGCGATATCTGGCTGAAGCAAGGGGGCGCAAGCTGGAAGGGCGAAAATCAGCAGCATCAGCTTTCCGTCGATAACCTCACCGCGCATGTGACGCAGGAGAAAGAGGGCTGGCAGTTTGCTATTCCTGATACGCGCATCACGATGGACGGCAAGCCGTGGCCGCGCGGTGCGCTGACGCTGGCCTGGATGCCGGAGCAGGACGTGGGCGGCGCGGCCAGTAAACGCAGCGATGAGCTGCGTATCCGCGCCAGTAACCTGGATCTGACAGCCATCGAAGGCCTGCGCTCGATGGCGGCGAAACTCTCCCCGGAACTGGGCGAGATTTGGCTGGCAACGCAGCCGAGCGGCAAGATTGATGCGCTGGCGCTGGATATCCCGCTTCAGGCCACAGAGAAAACCCGTTTCCAGGCCTCGTGGAACGATCTTGCCTGGAAGCAGTGGAAGCTGCTTCCGGGAGCCGAGCACTTCAGCGGCAAGCTGGAAGGTAGCGTGGAAAACGGCAGGCTGACGGTGGATATGCACCACGCCAAAATGCCTTACGAGACGGTCTTCCGTGCGCCGCTGGAAATTGAACAGGGCAATGCGGTGCTGAACTGGCTCCGTAATGATAAGGGCTTCCAGCTTGATGGCAGGCATATCGACGTCAAAGCCAAAGCGGTGCATGCACGCGGCGATTTCCGCTACCTGCAGCCAGTTGGCGATGAGCCCTGGCTGGGTATTCTGGCCGGCATCAGTACCGATGATGGTTCTCAGGCCTGGCGCTATTTCCCGGAAAACCTGATGGGGAAAGCGCTGGTCGACTATCTGAGCGGCGCGATTCAGGGCGGTCAGGCGGATAATGCCACACTGGTCTACGGTGGTAATCCGCACCTTTTCCCGTACAAACATAATGAAGGTCAGTTCCAGGTGCTGGTGCCGCTGCACAACGCCACCTTCGCGTTCCAGCCTGGCTGGCCTGCGCTGAAAAACCTGGATATCGAACTTAACTTCCTCAATGACGGCTTATGGATGAAGTCTGACAGCGTTGCGCTGGGCGGCGTGACGGCCAGCAACCTGACGGCTAACATCCCGGACTACTCAAAAGAGAAGCTGCTTATTGATGCCGACATTAACGGTCCAGGTAAAGCGGTGGGGCCGTACTTTGAGGAGACGCCGCTGAAAGAGTCTCTGGCGGCGACGCTGCAGCAGCTCCAGCTTGATGGCGATGTGAATGCTCGCTTACATCTTGATATCCCGCTGGACGGTGAGATGACCACCGCCAAAGGTGATGTCCGTCTGAAGAACAACAGTCTGTACATTAAACCGCTTGAGAGCACCCTGAAAAACCTCAGCGGGCAGTTCAGTTTTGTGAATGGTAACCTCAAGAGCGAGCCGCTGACCGCCAGCTGGTTTAATCAGCCGGTGAATATTGACTTCACAACCACTGAGGGTGAAAAAGCTTACCAGGTGGCCGTCAATCTGGACGGTAACTGGCAGCCTGCGCGTATGGACGTCCTGCCGAAGCCGATCGCGTCATCAGTGGATGGCACGGTAGCCTGGAACGGCAAAGTGGCTATTGAGCTGCCTTATCACGCAGGCGTGCAGTATAAGGTCGACATCACGGGTGACCTGAAAAACATCCACAGCCAGTTGCCCGCGCCGCTGGATAAACAGGCCGGACAATCGCTGCCGGTGAAGGTCAACGTCGATGGCAACCTGAACAGCTTTGCGTTGACCGGAAATGCGGGCAGCACAAACCATTTCAACAGCCGCTGGCTGCTTAATCGCAAACTCACCCTCGACAGGGCTATCTGGACGACGGACAGCAAAACCACGCCGCCACTGCCCGACCATGAGGGCGTTGAGCTCAATCTTCCGCCGATGGATGGCGCGGAGTGGCTGGCGCTGTTCCAGAAAGGCGTTGGACAAAACGTGGATGAAGCCGCCCAGTTCCCGCAAACCGTTACGGTACGCACGCCGTCGCTGATGTTGGGCGGACAGCAGTGGAACAACCTTAGCATTGTTTCTCAGCCCACCGCGAATGGCTCTAAAGTGGAGGCGCAGGGTCGGGAGATCAACGGCACGCTTACCATGCGTAATAACGCGCCGTGGCAGGCAGCGATTCGCTATCTCTACTACAACCCGGCCACCGCGAGTAAAGATCAACCGGCGAATACATCGCCGCTGAGTCAAGCCTCCCGCGTCGATTTTAGCGGCTGGCCCGATCTCCAGCTGCGCTGCGCGGAATGCTGGCTGTGGGGGCAAAAATATGGCCGTATCGACGGCGATTTTGCCATCCAGGGGAATACGCTTACGCTCTCCGGCGGCCTGGTCGATACCGGTTTTGGCCGCATGACGGCCGCAGGGGAATGGGTCAATAACCCTGGCGAACAGCGGACCTCCCTGAAGGGCGACATTAAAGGCAACAAACTGGATGCGGCAACCAATTTCTTTGGCATCACTACGCCGCTGCGAGGATCGTCATTTGACGTGAATTACGATCTTCACTGGCGAGACGCGCCGTGGAAGCCAGACGAAGCGTCACTGAACGGTATTTTAAAAACCCGCTTTGGCAAGGGGGAAATCGCCGATGTGAGCACGGGGCGCGCCGGGCAGATCCTGCGCCTGCTGAGTTTTGATGCGCTGCTGCGCAAGCTGCGCTTCGATTTCAGCGACACCTTCAGCGAAGGTTTCTACTACGATTCCATCCGCAGCACGGCGTGGATAAAGGACGGCGTGATGCATACGGATGACACGCTGGTAGACGGCCTGGAAGCGGATATCGCCATGAAAGGCTCAGTCAATCTGGTACGCCGTGAGCTGGATATGGAAGCCGTGGTGGCGCCGGAAATTTCCGCGAGCGTGGGCGTGGCGGCGGCGTTTGTGGTGAACCCGATAGTCGGTGCGGCGGTATTTGCTGCCAGTAAAGTGCTGGGCCCGCTGTGGAGCAAAGTCTCGATTCTGCGCTATCGCATTACCGGTCCGGTGGATAAACCTCAGATTAACGAGGTACTGCGCCAGCCGCGCAAAGATGCACAGCAATGATTTGACGTGGGCAGGTAATTGCCTCACTCTCAATAAATACGATTTTTATACCGCCACGGGCGGCAACGAACGAGTAGCAATACGATGAGTCTGAACCTGGTAAGTGAACATTTGCTAGCAGCGAACGGCCTGAGCCATCAGGACCTGTTCTCCATTCTTGGTCAACTGACCGAACGCCGTCTCGACTACGGCGATCTCTATTTCCAGTCGAGCTATCACGAATCCTGGGTTTTAGAAGACAGCATCATCAAAGATGGTTCTTATAACATTGACCAGGGCGTCGGCGTGCGCGCCGTCAGCGGTGAGAAAACCGGTTTTGCCTATGCCGACCAGATTAGCCTGGCTGCGCTGGAGCAAAGTGCGCAGGCTGCGCGTACCATTGTGCGTGATACTGGCGATGGCCGTGTGAAAACCCTCGGTGAAGTGTCGCACTCTGCGCTATATACCAGTATCGATCCGCTGCAAAGCATGAGCCGCGAAGAGAAGCTGGATATTTTGCGCCGCGTGGACAAAGTGGCGCGTGCTGCAGATAAACGCGTGCAGGAAGTCTCTGCCAGCCTGAGCGGTGTTTATGAACTGATTCTGGTGGCGGCAACGGACGGTACGCTGGCCGCCGATGTGCGTCCGCTGGTGCGTCTTTCCATCAGCGTGCAGGTTGATGACAACGGTAAACGCGAGCGTGGCTCCAGCGGCGGCGGCGGTCGTTTCGGCTATGACTGGTTCCTGGGGGATGTGGACGGCGAAGCGCGCGCTGACGCGTGGGCAAAAGAAGCCGTGCGCATGGCGATGGTGAATCTTAACGCTGTTGCGGCTCCCGCCGGGACATTCCCGGTGGTGCTGGGCGCAGGCTGGCCGGGCGTGCTGCTGCACGAAGCGGTGGGCCACGGTCTGGAAGGCGACTTTAACCGTCGCGGGACATCCGTGTTCAGCGGTCAGATTGGACAGCTCGTCTCCTCTGAGCTGTGCACCGTGGTGGATGATGGCACTATGCAAGACCGTCGCGGTTCGGTGGCTATCGATGATGAAGGTACGCCAGGCCAGTACAATGTGCTGATTGAAAACGGCGTGCTGAAAGGTTACATGCAGGACAAACTCAACGCGCGCCTGATGGGCGTCGCGCCAACGGGTAACGGCCGTCGTGAATCTTACGCGCACCTGCCAATGCCGCGCATGACCAATACTTACATGTTGCCGGGCCAATCCACGCCGCAGGAGATTATCGAGTCTGTAGATTACGGTATCTTTGCGCCAAACTTTGGCGGCGGCCAGGTGGACATCACCTCCGGTAAATTTGTCTTCTCTACCTCAGAAGCGTATCTGATTGAGAAGGGAAAAGTGACCAAAGCGGTAAAAGGTGCGACCCTGATTGGTTCCGGTATCGAAGCCATGCAGCAGATCTCTATGGTCGGTAACGATCTGAAGCTGGACAACGGCGTGGGCGTCTGCGGTAAAGAGGGCCAGAGCCTGCCGGTTGGCGTCGGCCAGCCAACCCTGAAAGTGGATAATCTGACGGTGGGCGGTACAGCGTAGTTTTTCACCGCCTCACCCTAACCCTCTCCCCAACGGGGAGAGGGGAAAGGCCTATTCTTTCCTTCTTCCCCGCATCCCCTGAAACAGCTCCGCCACGTCCACAAAATAGTCGGTCAGATAGTTGATACACACCTGCACTTTGAGCGGCAGCTTGTCCTTTTCGGTATACAGGGCGTAGACCGGGCGCGGATCGGATTGATAGCGAGGGAAAAGGATCTCCAGCACGCCGCTGTTGATCTCATTGATCACCCACATCAACGGTACGTAGGCGATCCCGGCCCCGGCTACCAGCCAGCGCGAAATGGTCATCGGATCGTTAGTGACAAACCTCCCCTCCGGCAGCAGTTTGGTGGAGATCCCTTCCGGGGCAATCAGCTCGAATTCATTGTCGGGCCGCACGCTGTACTCCAGCCAGGAGTGATTGGTGAGATCCGCGGGTTTCTCCGGAACGCCGTACTGCGCCAGATAGCTTTTCGAGGCGCAGACAACCATGGGCATGCTGCCCAGTCGACGCGAGAAGAGGCTGGAATCCTGCAGTGCGCCGACGCGGATCACCACGTCCAGCCCATCGGCGATCAGATCCGGCGCCGGGATACCCGTCACCAGATTGACGGTAAGCCCGGGGTACTCCTTCAGCATATCCGCGGTCATGGCAGCGAGTACATTTTGTGCCATAGTTGAAGAACACCCTATACGGAGTGTGCCGATCGGGGTGTTGTTAAAGGCGTAGAGCTGTTCATGGACGTCCTGCACTTCGTGCATCATGCGTCGGCAGCCCTGATAGTAAATTTTACCCGCCTCCGTCAGCCCAATGCTGCGGGTACTGCGGTTGAGCAGCTTGACCTGTAACTCATCTTCCAGTTTAGAGACCGTCTGGCTAATGGATGAGACGCTCATCTGAAGCTGACGTGCCGCGGCGGTAAACGAACCCAGTTCAACCACTTTTGCGAAGACCGACATGCGTTTTAAACGTTCCATTGTTCACTCTGACTTAAAAGTGATTTAGATCACATATTATAGATAACAGCATAACAGTTACGTTAATATATTATTAATTACATAACGGCTGCGCCATTCTCGCCCGACGTTTCTTGCTCTTCTGCGATGGCGTGCGCTAAAAAATTCTGAAGCCTGCACTCTCTCTTATCAAGGTCAACATGAGTCTGTTTCCCGTTATCGTGGTGTTCGGTCTGTCGTTCCCACCGATATTTTTCGAGCTACTTTTATCACTGGCGATCTTCTGGCTGGTGCGCAAGGTGCTGGTCCCTACCGGGATTTACGATTTCGTCTGGCACCCTGCATTGTTCAATACCGCGCTGTATTGCTGCCTGTTTTACCTGATATCGCGCATGTTTGTCTGAGGTTGATGTGAAAACGCTAACAAGAAAAATCTCCCGCACTGCCATCACGATGGCGCTGGTTATCCTCGCCTTCATCGCTATTTTTCGTGCCTGGGTCTATTACACCGAATCACCGTGGACGCGTGATGCGCGCTTCAGCGCGGATGTGGTGGCAATAGCCCCTGACGTGGCCGGTCTTATCACGGCGGTCAACGTCCACGATAACCAGCTGGTGAAAAAAGATCAGGTTCTGTTCACCATCGACCAGCCTCGTTACCAGAAAGCGCTGGAAGAGGCGGAAGCGGACGTGGCCTATTACCAGGCGCTGGCTGCGGAGAAACGCCGCGAGGCAGGCCGCCGTAACCAGCTGGGCGTTCAGGCTATGTCCCGTGAAGAGATTGACCAGTCTAATAACGTGCTGCAAACCGTGCTGCACCAGCTGGCGAAAGCGCAAGCCACGCGCGATCTCGCTAAGCTCGATCTGGAGCGCACCGTGATCCGTGCGCCATCCGATGGCTGGGTCACTAACCTCAATGTCTATGCCGGGGAGTTTATTACCCGTGGCTCCACTGCCGTGGCGCTGGTTAAACAGAACTCCTTCTACGTGCTCGCCTATATGGAAGAGACCAAGCTGGAAGGCGTGCGTCCGGGTTATCGTGCGGAAATCACGCCGCTGGGCAGTAACCGCGTCTTCAAAGGTACCGTCGACAGTGTCGCAGCAGGGGTGACCAACTCCAGCAGCTCTAACGATACTAAAGGAATGGCGACGGTGGATTCCAACCTGGAATGGGTGCGTCTGGCGCAGCGTGTGCCGGTACGTATTCACCTTGATGAACAGCAGGGCAACCTGTGGCCAGCGGGGACCACGGCGACGGTGGTGATCACCGGTGAAAAAGATCGGGATGCCAGCCAGGACTCATTCTTCCGTAAAATTGCTCATCGCCTGCGCGAGTTTGGTTAATCGCCATGGGTATCTTTTCCATCGCCAGCCAGCACATTCGCTTCGCCGTGAAGCTGGCCTGTGCCATTGTGCTGGCGCTGTTTGTTGGCTTTCACTTCCAGCTTGAAACCCCTCGCTGGGCGGTCCTGACGGCTGCAATAGTTGCGGCTGGTCCTGCCTTTGCCGCGGGCGGGGAACCCTATTCTGGCGCGATCCGCTATCGTGGGATGCTGCGTATCATCGGGACGTTTATCGGCTGTTTCGCGGCACTCACCATTATTATTCTGATGATCCGCACGCCATTGCTGATGCTGATGGTGTGCTGTATCTGGGCGGGTTTCTGCACCTGGATTTCGTCTCTGGTGAAAGTGGAAAACTCCTACGCCTGGGGGCTGGCGGGTTATACCGCGCTGATTATTATCATCACCATTCAGTCTGAACCTTTGCTCGCGCCGCAGTTTGCCGTGGAGCGCTGCAGCGAGATTGTGATCGGTATTGTGAGTGCGATTGTCGCTGACCTGCTTTTCTCTCCACGCTCCATCAAACAGGAAGTCGACCGTGAACTTGACGCGCTGATCGTTGCCCAGTACCAGCTGATGCAGCTGTGCATTAAGCATGGCGACAGTGAAGAGGTGGATAACGCCTGGAGCGGGCTGGTTCGCCGGACGCAGGCGCTGGAGGGGATGCGTAGCAACCTCAACATGGAGTCCTCGCGCTGGGCCCGTGCGAACCGCCGCCTGAAAGCCCTCAATACTGTCTCCCTGACGCTGATTACCCAGGCGTGTGAAACGTATCTCATCCAGAACACCCGTCCGGAAGCGGTCACCGATACGTTCCGTGAGCTGTTTGCCGAGCCGGTGGAAACCGTGCAGGACGTGCATAAACAGCTTAAGCGTATGCGTCGGGTGATCGCCTGGACCGGGGAGCGCGACACGCCGGTGACCATCTACACCTGGGTCGGGGCCGCGACGCGCTATCTGCTGCTGAAACGTGGCGTGATCGGCAACACCAAAATTAGCGCGGCGGAAGAAGAGGTCCTCCAGGGTGAAGTGGTCATCAAGGCCGAATCTGCCGAACGTCACCACGCGATGGTCAACTTCTGGCGTACCACGCTTGCCTGTATGCTCGGTACGCTGTTCTGGTTGTGGACAGGCTGGACGTCTGGCAGCGGCGCGATGGTGATGATTGCCGTTGTGACCGCACTGGCGATGCGTCTGCCTAACCCGCGTATGGTTGCCGTTGATTTCCTCTACGGTACCATTGCCGCCCTGCCGATAGGGGCGCTCTATTTCCTGGTCATCATCCCGTCGACGCAACAAAGCATGTTGCTGCTCTGTATTAGCCTGGCGGTGATGGCGTTCTTTATCGGCATTGAAGTGCAAAAGCGTCGCCTGGGATCGCTGGGGGCGCTGGCGAGTACGATTAACATCATCGTGCTCGATAACCCGATGACTTTCCATTTCAGCCAGTTCCTCGACAGCGCGCTGGGCCAGCTGGTGGGCTGTTTCCTGGCGATGATGGTCATTCTGCTGGTGCGAGATAACTCACAGGCGCGGACGGGGCGTGTGTTATTGAATCAGTTTGTTTCTGCCGCCGTGTCGTCGATGACCACCAATACCGCGCGTCGTAAAGAGAACCACCTCCCGGCGCTCTATCAGCAGCTGTTTTTACTGCTGAACAAGTTTCCGGGCGACATCGCGAAGTTCCGCCTGGCGTTAACCATGATTATCGCGCACCAGCGTCTGCGCAGTGCACCGGTGCCGATCAACGACGATCTCTCCGCCTGGCACCGTCAGCTGCGTCGTACCGCGGACCATGTGCTTTCCGCCAGCAGTGATGACAAACGTCGCCGTTACTTTACGCAGCTCCTTGAAGAGCTCGATATCTATCAGGAAAAGCTTAAGCACTGGGATGCACCGCTTCAGGTCACCGAACCGGTAGGGCGGCTGGCGCTGATGCTGCGTCGCTATCAAAATGCCCTCACGGATAACTGAATGAAGTAAAAAAACCGACGCCAAAAGCGTCGGTTTTTTTGTGGCTATACTTATTCCAGCACGTTCTTACATTCAGAAAGGGAGGACACATGACGACCCAGGCGCTTCAGGACAATACCCTTTTTCAGACCGGCTATCTGGTTAACGGCCTCTGGAAACCGCTGGATACGACGTTTGATGTGCTTAACCCGGCTACCGGGGAAGTCATCGCCCGCGTCGCGAAAGCCGGCAAAGCAGAGACCGAAGCAGCAATTGCTGCCGCCACCCAGGCTTTCCCTGCATGGCGCGCCAAAACCGCGAAAGAGCGTTCGGCCATTCTTTACCGCTGGTACGAACTGATTATTGAGAATAAAAGCTGGCTCGGACGGCTAATGACCACCGAACAGGGTAAGCCCCTGAAAGAAGCGGAAGGTGAAGTGGAGTACGCCGCCAGCTTTATCCAGTGGTTTGCCGAAGAGGCCAAGCGTGCGAACGGTGAAATTATTCCGCCGATCAAACCCGGCTCGCGCATTCTGGCGACCCGTGAACCGATAGGTGTTGTCGCGGCTATCACGCCGTGGAACTTCCCGATGGCGATGCTCACCCGCAAGTTAGGTCCGGCGCTGGCAGCCGGATGCACCGGGGTAATCAAACCGGCCAATAACACGCCGCTCAGCGCTTTTGCGCTGCTGACGCTGGCAAAACAGGCCGGCGTACCGGATGGGGTACTCAACGCGGTCGCCGGGAATACGCACGAAATCAGCGACGCGATTATGGCCAGCCGGGACGTGCGAAAAATCTCCTTCACCGGCTCGACATCGGTTGGCAAAACGCTGGTGCGTAACGCCGCAGAAACCATGAAAAAAGTCTCGATGGAGCTGGGGGGAAATGCTCCGTACATCGTCTTTGAGGATGCAGACATCGACGCGGCTGTGAAAGGCGCGATCGCCAATAAGTTTCGCAATGCCGGGCAGGTGTGCGTCAGCGTGAACCGCTTCTATATTCAGGAAACCGTCTACGACAAATTCGTGAATAAACTTGCTGATGCAGTGAATGCGCTGAAGGTGGGAAATGGTCTTGAGGACGGCGTCGTCGTCGGGCCGTTGATTGAAGGCGCGGCGGTCGACAAGGTACGTGAACATGTTGACGACGCTGTTGCGCGTGGCGCAACCGTGCTGGCGGGCGGTAAACCTCATTCCCTTGGCGGCAATTTCTGGATGCCAACCATACTGGGGGACTGTCATGAAGGGATGAAGCTGGCAGAAGAGGAGACGTTTGGCCCGGTCGCGGCGTGCTTCCGTTTCACCTCAGAAGATGAAGTCATCCAGCGTGCCAACAACACGCCTTATGGTCTGGCGGCGTACTTCTATACCCAGAATCTCTCGCGGGTCTTCCGCGTTTCACAGGCAATTGAAAGCGGAATGATTGGGATTAACGAGTGCGCCGTCTCCACAGAGCTGGGGCCCTTTGGCGGCGTGAAAGAATCCGGCCTGGGGCGTGAGGGATCGGTGCTGGGGCTGGAAGAGTATCTGGAAGTTAAAACCCTGCATATCGGGGGATTATAATAGATGGAGCGGCATCTGCCGCTCGCCTGGACTGGTGGCTGGTAATGAAAACCTATACCTTTGATTTTGATGAGATAGACAGTCAGGAAGACTTCTATCGGGAATTTACTCGGGTGTTTGATCTTGAACGGCAAAGCGTGACGAATCTGGATACGCTGTGGGATGTGGTAACCGGCAGTCTGTTGCCGCTACCGCTGGAAATAGAGTTTATCCATCTGCCCGATAAGCTGCGCAGACGTTTCGGGGCGCTGATATTACTGTTCGATGAAGCGGAAGAAGAGCTGGAAGGACAACTGCGTTTCAATGCTCGCCACTGAGCAAGCCATAAAAAAGCCCCTGACCATCAGGCCAGGGGCAAGTCGTATGATGAGATACGACGAGGGTTTATTTATACAATTCTGCCGTGGCATGCCAGTGGTCACCCTGATTCAGTTCGGTGACGCGATAGCTGCTGGCGCCTGCTTTTTCAGCTTTGGCGGCAAGTTCCTGACGGATATCCATCGGTGAGCCGGTGACCGACGTGACGGATACGCTGCCCATACGCTGCAGATTTTGTGCCTGGTCGGCATTCACTTGCTGTACGGCTGCGCTTGCGCTGAAAGAGAGAACGGATGCCAGACCGAGGGTTGCGATGATAAATTTGGTTTTCATAGTCTTTACTCCTGGAAAAGGTTTTTTGCTCAACGGCGAGAAGGGTTGAACCGCTATTTTTATGCCTGGTGCCGTTGAGTGGAGAATTACATCTTCAGTGATAACTAAAACTTATTTGTACAGCTCTGCGGTTGCGTGCCAGTGGTCACCGGAACGCGCTTCGATGATGCGATAAGATGATGCACCTTTTTCTTCCGCTTTTTTGTTCAGCATTTCATGCATGTCCATTGGCGACGTGCCGACTGCACCGACCGAAACCGTACCGATTGCCTCACGGGATTGTGCCTGGTCAGCATTAATAGCGTCAGCCGCGAAAGCACCGAAGGACAGGACAGACAGGACGCTCAGCGCCGCTACAGTAGTTTTGATTTTCATGATTCTTACCTCGTCGAATTTTTTAGTGGGGTCTTGTTTCGTGACCCTCATCACAAAATCAAGTATACACTAATAACGGCAAAAATTAATACCAGACTAATGGTTTCCTGTGTTATTACGTGTTAAATACACCGTTTTTTATAACCAAAATGCATAATATTGAGTGATTTTTGAGCTTTATGTGTGGTTAAATCTAAGAAAATCATATGGATACCTGCTTTTGATTTTTTGTGCGATTTTTTGATTTATCATTCACCAGATGAATGTTAATAGGCGGTAAAAAGCACTATTTGTTAAAACCAGAGGCAGTGGAATGCAGGGGAAAAGGAGGCTGGAGCAGGATGTTCCCCGTAGCAGCGCTACGGGGAGAGTGGATTACAGTTCCTGTTCGAACAGAACCAGAATCGCTTCGTGGAGATCTTTTACGGAGAAACCGCTGGCCGGGGTGGTAAAAATGGTGTCGTCGCCTGCGATGGTACCCAGGATGCCCTCCGTTTTACCTAACGAGTCCAGCATGCGGGCAATCAGCTGTGCGGCACCAGGGCTTGTGTGGATCACCACCACGGCGTCGTTATAGTCGATATCCAGAACCAGATTTTTGAGGGGGCTGGAAGTGGTCGGCACGCCAAGTTCAGCCGGCAGGCAATAGACCATCTCCATCTTCGCGTTACGGGTACGTACCGCGCCAAACTTAGTTAACATGCGGGAGACTTTCGACTGATTGATGTTATCGAAACCTTGTTCCTGCAGCGCCTGAACAATTTCTCCCTGAGAACTGAATTTCTCTTCTTTGAGTAGCGCTTTAAACGCCTTTACTAATTCTTCTTGCTTAGACGAGCTTCGCATAAGTCACCCGGAATATGACGAAAGAAACAACATTATTATGCATGTGGATGAATTTTTATGCAAATTATCTACTCAGCGCAAGGCTGAAATAATGTTATGAAAGGGAGTGATTTTATCAGATTTCGTTATCAGAAAACATGCCTGGGTCACGCCACGCAAATAAGCTTAAAAGTAAATTAAATGTTATCAAAATGATGTTGTTTTGGTGGCGGGGCAGGGTGTATTGTAACCCCCTCTTAATGCGTTGCCTTCTGTCGTCAGATAGCCTTCTGATGGGAGATAAAGACGCGTGACCTCAAATTCTTTAGCTTCGAAAATTGTAATTAAAGACTTGCTGAATTAAGGTCGCGGCAACGGATTTACAGATACTTAAGTTAACCATAATAAGGAGTTTAGGATGAAAGTCGCAGTCCTCGGCGCTGCTGGTGGTATCGGCCAGGCGCTTGCCCTACTACTGAAAACCCAACTGCCTTCAGGCTCAGAACTCTCCCTGTACGATATTGCTCCGGTAACCCCAGGTGTGGCGGTTGACCTAAGCCACATCCCGACAGCTGTAAAAATCAAAGGCTTCTCCGGTGAAGATGCACGTCCTGCACTGCAGGGTGCTGACGTGGTGCTGATTTCTGCAGGCGTAGCGCGTAAGCCAGGCATGGATCGTTCAGACCTGTTCAACGTCAACGCGGGCATCGTGAAAAACCTGGTGCAGCAGATCGCTGAAGTCTGCCCGAAAGCGTGCATCGGCATCATCACTAACCCAGTGAACACCACCGTCGCTATCGCGGCAGAAGTGCTGAAGAAAGCAGGTGTTTACGATAAAAACAAACTGTTCGGCGTGACCACGCTGGATATCATCCGTTCCAACACCTTTGTTGCTGAGCTGAAAGGCAAACAGCCAACAGAAGTGGAAGTGCCTGTCATTGGCGGTCACTCTGGTGTCACCATTCTGCCTCTGCTGTCGCAGATCCCAGGCGTGAGCTTTACCGAGCAGGAAGTGGCTGACCTGACCAAACGTATTCAGAACGCGGGCACCGAAGTGGTGGAAGCGAAGGCGGGTGGCGGTTCTGCAACGCTGTCTATGGGCCAGGCGGCGGCACGTTTCGGTCTGTCACTGGTTCGCGCTCTGCAGGGCGAAAAAGGCGTTGTTGAATGCGCTTACGTTGAAGGCGATGGCGAACATGCCCGCTTCTTCTCTCAGCCGCTGCTGCTGGGTAAAAATGGTATTGAAGAACGTAAGTCTATCGGTACGCTGAGCGCGTTTGAGCAAAACGCGATGGAAGGCATGCTGGATACGCTGAAGAAAGATATCACGCTGGGCGAAGAGTTCGTTAATAAGTAAAACGAGCCAACTGCCGTAGGCCGGGTAAGCGTTAGCGCCACCCGGCAAAAAAAAACCGAAGCACTGACTGGCTTCGGTTTTTTTATGGCTGTCAGTTTGTTGCCGGATATTCCTGAACCGTCACATGCAGCGTCAGTTTTTTATCGTTACGCATGACTTCAACAGGGATGATCGAACCCGGACGAATTTCTGCCACCTGGTCCATCGTCTCCAGGGCAGAGACGGCCGGTGTGCCGTTAACCGAGACAATGACATCATTCACCTGAATCCCCGCGTTAGCCGCCGGACCGCCAGGCGATACCTCGTTGACCACAATGCCCTGAATCTGATCGATACCGCCGCCCTGGGTATGCATCGGTGCAATTTCGCGCCCGCCAATGCCGATATAGCCGCGGATGACGCGCCCGTCGCGAATCAGCTTATCCATAATCTTGGTCGCCAGCTGGAAGGGAATAGCAAAGCCGATCCCCTCCGGCGTCTCGCCGTCGTTGCTCTTATCGAACGAGAGGGTATTGATGCCCATCAGTTCGCCCAGCGAGTTAACCAGCGCGCCACCCGAGTTACCGTGGTTGATTGACGCATCGGTTTGCAGGAAATTCTGCCGCCCTGACGGGTTAAGGCCAATTCGACCGGTTGCGCTGATAATCCCCTGCGTGATCGTCTGGCCGAGGTTGTAAGGGTTACCGATAGCCAGGACCACATCGCCAATGTGTGGCGTGCGTTTGCGGTTAATCGGAATGACCGGCAAACCCCCGGTGGCATTGATTTTGAGCACGGCAAGGTCGGTCAGGCTGTCAGAACCCACCAGCAATGCTTCAAACACGCGGCCATCCTGCAGGGCAACGATGATTTGGTCGGCATCGTTGATCACATGTTTGTTGGTAATAATGTAGCCGCGCTCGTCCATAATCACCCCGGAGCCCAGCGTGCGGATCTCAAGCTGGTTATGGGCCGAGCTATTGAGGCCGCGGTTATAAACGTTAACCACGGCAGGGGCGGCACGGCGAACGGCCGTGTTATAGGTTGCTGGCGTTTCATCCGCGCTGTCGAACTGGGGAGCGGACAGTTTATTGAACTGACGCAAAGACGGCATCGCCAGCAGCAGCAGGCCAGCGACAATCAAACCGATAACAATGGAACGTAAGAGCTTTGAAAGCATGATGCGCGTGTCGTGATAAAAGGAACGATTTGCAGCATAACATGAGTTATCCGGACATCACACGCAGCGGTGATGTCCGGGATAGCAAATGCTTAGCGCAACAGAATGTAGATGGACTCATTGCCGCGCATAACCTGCAGGGCAATGACCGCCGGCTTGCTCTCCAGCACTTTGCGAAGTTCAGCGATGGATTGCACGCGATTACGGTTTACGCCAATGATGACGTCTTCCTGATGCAATCCGGCCTGCGCGGCAGGGCTGCTCTTCTCAACGGTGTCGATGCGAATGCCTTTCGTACCGTCTTTCAGTTGTCCGTCGCTCAACGTCGCCCCTTGCAGCGCAGGGGCGATAAGCTCCGCGCTGGCCGATGACGAGGTACTCTTATCCAGTGTCACTTCGACGTTCAACGGCTTACCGTCACGGATCAGACCGAGTTTCACCTTCGCACCGGGCTCAGTCGTGGCAATACGCGAGCGCAATTCAGCAAAGCTGCTCAGCGGCTTATCGTTGAGGCTGACGATTACATCGCCTGATTTGATGCCTGCTTTTGCCGAGCCGGAGTTTGGCAGCACTTCGCTGACAAAAGCACCACGCTGCACGTTAATATTGAACGCCTTCGCAATATCCGCACTCATCTCCATGCCTTTGATACCCAACAGCCCGCGTTTGACTTCGCCAAACTGGATAAGCTGCTGTGCCAGCGTTTTGGCCATATTGCTCGGGATAGCAAAGCCGATCCCGATACTGCCGCCGCCCGGCGCCAGTATCGCTGTGTTAATCCCAATCAGCTCACCGTTAAGGTTGAGCAACGCCCCGCCGGAGTTCCCGCGGTTGATCGAGGCATCGGTCTGGATAAAGTTTTCCAGACCTTCCAGATTCAGGCCGCTACGTCCCAGCGCAGAGATAATGCCGGAGGTGGCGGTTTGTCCTAAACCAAAGGGGTTGCCCACGGCAACGGCAAAATCACCGACGCGGAGTTTGTCGGAATCCGCAATGGCAATCTGGGTCAGGTTGCTCGGGTTTTGTACCTGCAGCAGTGCGATGTCACTCTGGTCATCGCCGCCAATCAGTTTGGCGTCAAATTCGCGACCATCGTTCAGCTGTACGCTGATTTTATCGGCCTGGCTGATGACATGATTGTTGGTCAGGATATAGCCTTTGGCCGCATCAATAATGACGCCGGAACCCAGACCTTCAAAGGGTTGTGCCTGCTGGTCAGGGCCCTCATCACCAAAATATTTTTTCAGTTCTTCCGGTACGCGCTGGCTTTGTACTGCTGTGCCTTCAACCTGCACGCTGACAACCGCAGGCAACACTTTTTCCAGCATCGGCGCGAGGCTTGGAATGGCTGCTTGTCCCGGTACCTGTGAGGGCAACGCCGCACTGGCAGGGAAGGACGCCGAGAGGGATAACCCGACACTTAACGCTAAAGCGCTCAACAGCTGGTTTTTTTTCTTCATTGATGCTGACTCTCGTATCCTGGAATGAAAGAAGAACGGCCCAAAATCATGATGATGTTATTGAATTTTCTACCGCTGAACAATGAGGCGTTTGACTAAATAATAGCTGGGGACGGGAAGAAAGGACGGGCGCAAGGGATGCGCCCGTAAAATATATTCAGGTTGTGCGATTAATCGCGTTTTGCGCCACCGCGTAGCAGACCGGATGCGCCGTCAGAATAGTCACGAGGCATCTGAACCGGAGCCTGATCGTTACCGGCCTCCGAGTCTGCCAGACGGTTGCGGAACGGGTTCGTTTCCGCGGTCATTTCCGGCAGCAGGCTGCTGGAGCTCTTCGCCATATGCTGATACAGCTGACGGTAGTCGGTTGCCATATTGTCCAGCAGCTCAGCGCTACGGGCAAAGTGGCTAACCAGCTCTTCGCGATACTCTTCCAGCTCTGCTTTGTTCTTTTCCAGTTCGTACTGCAGTGACTGCTGCTGACGCAATTTGCGGTTACCGAAACGCATGGCCACAGCACCGATCACGATGCCGACGACTAAACCGATTAGCGCATATTCCCAGGTCATGAACTTCTCCCGTTGTCTTGTTGTTCCGTAGGGTGTTGGCTCGGCTCCTGCCTGTGCCTGATAATGCCACTATAACCGCTATTTCCGCAGAAGTGGAATCCTGACGTATCATCGCGTAGTGTAGAACGGCCTTTTTTTCATCAGTCACGCCTGCTGGTGAGCGTTAATTGAAGGAATAACAATAAGATTATGCAAAACCTGTCCCCTGCGTCGCGATATCAACAGGCCCTTAACGAGGGCACGCACCAACCAGATGATGTTCAACGTGAGGCGGTAAACCGCCTGGAGATGATTTATCAGGAACTCACGGCAAAACCCGCTGACGTTGATCAGAGCAGTGGGCTAAAAGCGGCATTTGGACGATTGCTCGGTAAAAAAACGCCACAGACTCAGGCTCCGGTGCGTGGTTTATATATGTGGGGCGGGGTCGGGCGCGGAAAAACCTGGCTGATGGACCTGTTCTATCTCAGCCTGCCTGGCGCACGTAAGCAGCGTCTTCACTTTCACCGTTTTATGCTGCGGGTGCATGAGGAACTGACCGCGCTGCAGGGCAAAAGCGATCCGCTGGAGATTGTGGCCGACAGATTCAAGGCGGAAACAGACGTGCTCTGCTTCGATGAGTTTTTTGTGTCTGACATCACCGACGCCATGCTGCTAGGCGGCCTGATGAAAGCCCTGTTCGCCCGAGGGATCACGCTGGTGGCGACTTCGAATATTCCGCCGGACGAGCTCTATCGCAACGGCCTGCAACGGGCGCGCTTCTTGCCCGCTATTGATGCTATTAAGCAACACTGCGACATCATGAACGTGGATGCCGGGGTGGATTACCGGTTACGCACGCTGACCCAGGCCCATTTGTGGCTTTCGCCGCTCAATGCGGAGACTACCCGCGAGATGGATAAACTGTGGCTGGCGCTGGCGGGCACAAAACGTGAACATGCACCGACGCTGGAGATAAACCATCGCCCGTTGCCAACGCTCGGCGTCGAAAACCAAACGCTGGCGGTCTCCTTTACGACGCTCTGCGTGGATGCCCGTAGTCAGCACGACTACATTGCGCTTTCGCGTCTCTTCCACACCGTGATGGTACTGGATGTGCCGGTGATGACGAAACTGAAGGAAAGTGAAGCGCGACGCTTCATTGCCCTGGTGGACGAGTTTTATGAGCGCCACGTTAAGCTGGTGGTCAGCGCCGAGGTACCTTTATATGAGATCTACCAGGGCGAGCGGCTTAAGTTTGAGTTCCAGCGCTGCCTGTCGCGCCTGCAGGAGATGCAGAGCGAGGAATACCTGAAGCGGGAGCATATGCCATAAATGCCACCCTCTCCCGTGGAGAGGGGCTGGGGGTGAGGTAAATGCTCCCCTCTCCCTGTGGGAGAGGGGCCGGGGGTGAGGGCACCAGACCGCACAATACTTAACCCCGAAAAACCCATTCCAAATCACATTTAAGGGTCGATCTTTGACCTCAACTTCTCTATAATCTTGCGACCCCACGTTACGAGAAGGTTTTTTTCCCGAAACTTTCTATGTGTCGGCATGTGCTATTCGAAGGGGTAGGTTTGCCGGACTTTGTCGTGTGAACCTCAACTGACTAAACGTTTGGGTGTTCACCAACGTGTAACTTATTATTTGGGTAAGCTTTTAATGAAAACTTTTACAGCTAAACCAGAAACCGTACAGCGCGACTGGTATGTTGTTGACGCGACCGGTAAAACTCTGGGCCGTCTGGCTACTGAACTGGCTCGTCGCCTGCGCGGTAAGCATAAAGCGGAATACACTCCGCACGTTGATACCGGTGATTACATCATCGTTCTGAACGCTGATAAAGTTGCTGTAACCGGCAACAAGCGTACTGACAAAATGTACTACCACCACACCGGCCACATCGGTGGTATCAAAGAAGCGACCTTTGAAGAGATGATTGCTCGCCGTCCTGAGCGTGTGATTGAAATCGCGGTTAAAGGCATGCTGCCAAAAGGCCCGCTGGGTCGTGCTATGTTCCGTAAACTGAAAGTTTACGCAGGCAACGAGCACAACCACGCGGCACAGCAACCGCAAGTTCTTGACATCTAATCGGGATTATAGGCAATGGCTGAAAATCAATACTACGGCACTGGTCGCCGCAAAAGTTCCGCAGCTCGCGTTTTCATCAAACCGGGCAGTGGTAAAATCGTAATCAACCAGCGTTCTCTGGAACAATACTTCGGTCGCGAAACTGCCCGCATGGTAGTTCGCCAGCCGCTGGAACTGGTTGACATGGTAGAAAAACTGGATCTGTACATCACCGTTAAAGGTGGTGGTATCTCCGGTCAGGCAGGTGCGATCCGTCACGGTATCACCCGCGCTCTGATGGAGTACGACGAATCCCTGCGTTCTGAACTGCGTAAAGCTGGCTTCGTTACTCGTGACGCTCGTCAGGTTGAACGTAAGAAAGTGGGTCTGCGTAAAGCACGTCGTCGTCCACAGTTCTCCAAACGTTAATCCATTCTGCTTACGCAGAACGATTGGCGAAAAACCCGCTTCGGCGGGTTTTTTTATGGATAATGCGCAGGTTATCCACAATATCCATGCATATATCTTCTCTTTTTCCTCTTTTCCAGAATCCCCTCACCACAAAGCCATCAAAATCTGGTAAACTATCATCCAATTTTCTGCCCAAATGTCGGTGAATACTCGATTTTTGTTCGATTCCTGAACAATGTGTCTTCTCTGGGATGGGCGATACAACATCTGGCTGGCCCCTGTTGGGCCGGTAGCAGTAAAAATTCTGAATATACCTGGAGGTTTTCATGGCTGTCGCTGCCAACAAACGTTCGGTAATGACGCTGTTTTCTGGTCCTACTGACATTTATAGCCATCAGGTTCGTATCGTGCTGGCCGAGAAAGGTGTCAGTTTTGAGATCGAGCATGTGGAAAAGGATAACCCGCCTCAGGATCTGATCGATCTCAACCCGAGCCAAAGCGTACCGACGCTGGTGGATCGCGAGCTGACCCTGTGGGAATCCCGTATCATTATGGAATACCTGGATGAGCGTTTCCCGCATCCGCCGCTGATGCCTGTTTACCCTGTTGCGCGTGGTGAAAGCCGCCTGTACATGCAGCGTATCGAAAAAGACTGGTACTCGCTGATGAACGTCATCACCAGCGGTTCTGCTTCTGAAGCCGATGCAGCGCGTAAGCAACTGCGTGAAGAGCTGCTCGCCATTGCCCCTGTGTTTGGCCAAAAACCCTTCTTCCTGAGCGATGAGTTCAGCCTGGTGGATTGCTACCTGGCGCCGCTGCTGTGGCGTCTGCCAACCCTGGGCGTAGAGTTCAGCGGTCCTGGCGCGAAAGAGCTGAAGGGCTATATGACCCGCGTATTTGAGCGCGACTCTTTCCTGGCATCTTTAACTGAACCGGAACGTGAAATGCGTCTCGGCCGAGGCTAATGACTGTGGAAATGTCACAACTGACCCCACGCCGTCCGTATCTGCTGCGCGCCTTCTATGAATGGCTGCTGGATAACCAGCTCACGCCGCACCTGGTTGTGGATGTGACGTTGCCGGGCGTGCTGGTTCCAATGGAATATGCACGCGACGGACAAATCGTACTGAACATCGCGCCACGCGCGGTGGGTAACCTCGAACTGGCCAACGACGAAGTGCGCTTTAACGCGCGTTTCGGCGGTGTACCGCGTCAGGTTTCTGTGCCGCTGGCTGCGGTGCTGGCGATTTATGCGCGTGAAAACGGTGCAGGCACCATGTTTGAGCCGGAAGCGGCGTATGACGAAGACGCAATTCACGTCAATGACGATGAAGAAGCTGGCGCTGAAGGTGAAACGGTCATGTCGGTGATCGACGGCGATAAGCCCGACCATCACGACGACGACGATCCTGATGACACACCGCCGCCGCGCGGTGGTCGTCCAGCACTACGCGTAGTGAAATAAATCCGCTTGCGGCCTGTTTATTAAAAGCCAGTGATATCACTGGCTTTTTTTTATTCTTATTTCAAATAATCGTGACGATAGGTATAAACAAGCATTGTTTATACCTCTTGATTCTTCATCACTTGGTTAATAATTAAATGGATTTATAATTCCTGTGAATTATTGTGATTTAAGCCAATATCAAAACAGTGATAAAAGTAAAGGTAAATTTTGGGTAATATTATTTTTTTGATGTTAATCTCCTTTTTAAACGAGTAATTCCTTAATAAATTAAGGAATTAATCATTTTTTTGATATTCTTAATATCAAAATTAATTTTGCTAAATTGCATGTATTTATAAAAATAATATTATGGGCGCATGCTGACAAGCATGACTACAATCAGTAATCGGTAAAGGCATTTACCATTACGTGATTTAATATTGCAATTTCTCGTATGTTAAGGATTAACAAGTGAAAAAAGTATTACTCGCTACCGCCCTTTCTCTGTGTGTAACATCAGCATTTGCTGCTAACCCTACCGCTGTTCTGAAGGTTAAGGGTACGCTGACAAATGCAGCATGTACGCCAACATTAAGTAATGGTGGTACCGTTGACTACGGTACAATTAATCTGGGCAATTTGAGTGCTACAGCGGTTAACCAGCTGGGTCAGAAAAATATCGACCTGACCATTAATTGCACCGCGGCAACGAAAGTCTCCTGGAACATGGTTGACGATCGCAAAGATTCAAACGCGAAACTCGAAGTTGAGAATGGCATGTTTGGTGGGGATTCTCAGACTTCTGAAAGCCAGCTTTATGGTGTCGGTAAAACTGCAGGTGCAACACCAGTAAGCATCGGTTCTTATTCAATGTTTGTTAAAACTGACAGCGTAGTGGCTGATGGCGCTACTGTTGATCCAATTTACCAGCAGGGCTCTGCAGGTGTATGGACTAAGAGCAGCAACGGTTCTACTCAGGGCGACAACTATCGTGATTTCACCGTTGCGACTGTTGGCTCTTTGGCTCCTCTGGCGTTCGAAACTGCAACCTTCCCACTGGTAACCTCCCTGGCGATCCAGGATACCACCACGCTGGCGATCACTGATGACACCCAGCTTGACGGTCAGGTAACAATCAGTCTGCGTTATCTGTAAGACTTTTTAATCGAGTAAATGTTATTTAATTACCGGAGAGTAAATGCGCTGCATTTACTCTCTTTTTAACGGCGCGATAAACATGGACTGTTCTGTTGTTGCTTTCAAGGAGATATTATTATGCAAGGTTTAAAATCCACTTTAATTAATACACTTATTACTGCCACATTATTGTCTGCCAGTGTTGCTGTACATGCAGAAGGCATGGTGCCTGAAACCAGTCTGTTAATCATTGATGAAGCGACGCACAGTGGAACGATAAACGTCAAGAATACCGACTCGCACCCTTCACTTTTATATACAAATGTCGTTGATCTGCCGGATGATACCGGTCTTAAGCTTATTGCGACGCAGCCAGTGGTACGTCTTGAGCCAGGTCAGACGCAGCAGTTGCGCTTTATTCTTCAGAATAAACAACCGTTGGACGTTGAGCATTATAAACGCGTCACGTTCGACGGTATTCCACCTAAAAACGATGATAAAAAAATCAAGATCGGTATAAACATTCGCCAGGATATCCCCGTGCTTATTCGTCCGGCATCTCTGGGAGTGGTTACTGATGCCTGGAAGTTCCTTAAGTGGTCTTCAAACGGCGCGTCTGTCACCGTGAAAAACCCTAGCAAATATGTGGTCCGTCTTGGGCAGAACGTAATGCTGCTGCCTTCAGGTGTGAGTGCCACTCTGTCCAAAACCTACATTCTTCCTGGCGAAACGCTAACGGCTGATATGAAAAAGAAAGTCAGCGGTGACAGCAGCGTTAAGTTTTTCCCGGCCAGCCGCTATGGCGTTGAGGTACCGAGCTTTACATCGGAATTAAATAAATAGGGATATGACGGTGATTAAACAAAGCCGCCTTGCATTTTGTGTCCGCGCCATTCTTTGCGGCACATTACCTCTGGTATTACTTGATTCGACATCCGTCCTGGCGAGGGAAGTCACCTTCGATACGGGGATTATGCAAACGCTGGGGTTGAATAAAGATCTCAACCATTACTTCGCTGAAGCACCGCGATTTTTACCCGGAACCCACTCCGTTTCGGTGAAGGTCAATGGGAAAGAGCGAGGAATGGCTGCAGTTCGTTTCAACAAAGATGGCGTGCTTTGCTTTGACAACGATCTCATGGAGTTTGCCGGGCTGATGCCTGTGCCAATAAAGTCCGATGAGGCGTGTCACGATATTCGTGATAACTATCCTAAAGCCATCATCAACGCTTTGCCTAACCAGGAAGCCGTTGAACTCTATCTGCCAGCTGAAGCGGTGAACAGTCTGTCGGGAGATATCAAAAACTTTCAGCATGGCGGAACGGCGGCGCTGCTGAACTATTCATTGTTCAGTACCCATAACGACTATGGTGACAACGACACTAGCCGCTACTCTCAGGCCAGCCTGGAAGCCGGATTCAACACGATGGACTGGGCGCTGCGCAGCCGTTATATCCTGACGGATGACAACGGTAGCCGAAATGCTGAAAGCATTTACACCTATGCAGAACATGTATTTGCCGCGCAGAAGATGACGATGCAGGTGGGTGAAATCAACGCCATGTCTAACGTGTTGAGCGGCGTGCCGATTACCGGCGTGCAGTTTATGCCGACCAGCGGCCTGGCGAAAACAAGCTCTGGCGTGAGTGTTTCCGGTATCGCCCAGTCTTCCCAGGCACGTGTAGAAGTCCGCCAGAACGGGCAGTTGGTCTTCAGTACCCTTGTGCCTGCTGGCCCCTTCACGCTGGATGACGTGCCCGTGGTTCGCAACAATGTGGATCTGGACGTCTCGGTGGTAGAGTCCGATGGTGCGACTAACCGGTTTATTGTCCCGGCGTCTCAGGTAAGGGCGCGCAACCTTTCACGCCCACAGGGACTGACCCTTTCTGTAGGTCAGGTGCGCAGCATCGAAAGCGAATATAGCGATCCGCTGGTAATGAACATTTCTGACGGCTGGCGCATCTCACCGTGGATGAATCTCCTGGCTTCTGGTGCAGCTGCGGAAAACTACCAGGCAGCAGGCGGCAGAACAGAGTTCCTGATAAACGATGACTGGACTCTTTCAACGGGCGCAGCAGTCAGCAGTGCAAGCTTTGGTGACAGCAGCAGCGGAGTAAAAACCGATCTGCAAAGTGATTATATCCTGAACGAGTATGTCGGTCTTTCAGGCAGTGCGACGCATTACAGCGGCGAGTACCGCGAAATGGCTGACGCAATGGATGACGATTATCAGGGATATGACAATACCTATTCTGGCAACGTTCGTTTCTCCTCCCCTCTGGCGGGGGTGTTTAGCGCAGGGTTCAACTACAACCAGACCAATGGTGGTAGGGATGACTCACGTTATCTCCTGCTGTCCTGGGGCAAGACCTTTTCGTACGCGTCAGTGTCCATGAACTGGCAAAGTGCGGTCGGTAATGTCGATGACGATCAGGACAATGAGATGTTCTACGTCAATGTGAGCATCCCGCTCGGTGGCAGTCAGTCGATCAGTTCCTATATGCGTAAACAGGGTGATAGCACCACCTATGGCGTGTCTAACAGCGGCTCGCTGGGAGACAATACGCACTATTACATCTCAGCCGATCGCGATCAGGATACCAAAGACAACAGCTTCAATGGCAACATCAACACTAACCTCCACTATACGCAGCTAAGCGTGGGGGGCGGAACCAGTGGTGATAATCAGCGGAACTACAGTGCGACATTGTCGGGTGGCGTGGCCATGCATAAAGAGGGCGTGACTTTCTCGCCGTATTCGATTCAGGATACCTTCGCGATTGCCAGACTGAGCGAGAAGAAGAGCGGCGTTGAAATTTCCACTCCGCAAGGCACCGTCTGGACCGATCCATGGGGCCAGGCCGTGGTGCCTTCTCTCAACGAATGGCATAACTCCCGCATAGAAATTGATGCTAACAAGCTGCCGCAGAGTATGACGCTTGCTAACGGCACGAAATATATCGCCGCAGGCCATGCTTCGGTCAGCGAGATTGATTTCAAAGTACTCAACAGCCGCCGCGTCATGCTGAGCGTAAAGCAGGCTAACGGTCAGCCCCTGAATAAAGGGATCTCGATTGTTGATGAGAAAGGTAACTATATCGTGACCACGGTTGATGATGGCCACGTCTTTATTAACGATGCCGATCAGCTGAGCGCCCTCTACGCGCTAGACGGTAACAATAACCGACTGTGTAAGATTGATTACACTCTGGCTGATAAGCGTGACGAAAATGCCTTCTACGAAGAAGTGAACGGAGTCTGCAGATGAACAGTCGACACTTATCGGGCTTAGTTGCCTTGCTGATGCTCGGTATGACAGGGGTAACCCATGCTGAAGACTGCCAGATCAGCCTCTCACAGCCGGTGGTGGATTATCACGAGATGCGTCGGGATACGATCGAAACGACGCAACAGGACTGGCACAAAATGGCCGATCGTGACATCACGGTCAACGTTTTCTGTCCTCAGACTCAGCAGATGGCGGTGTTACTGCGCGGTACAGCTGGAGATAAGGGGCGGTTTCTTTTTGGGCAGTCCGGTGGTGTCGCGGTCAAAATTGACAACATGACCGTCGATGGCAAAAGTTACAGTGTGGGTAAAACAGTTGATCAGCTAAATTTTACGCCTGAAAACGGTACGCCGACACCTCTCTACCTGCGTAATAACGAGGCGGTGATTGCGCTTGAGAATAACCAGGTTCCTTCCGGCCAGCAGATGAGTTTCAACGTAACGCTCTCGCCGGTTCTCAACGATAGCGCGTTCAGCCATCTGACAGATCAAACTACGCTGGAAAGTGATTTGTCCTGGAGTTTATTGACGAAGTAACCCTTCTCTTCGCGGCACTCCTTAAAAGCGGAGCTGCATGCGGGGTAGGGTGATAATCAATGGCTGTAAACCGCATAAAAAAAGCCGGAGGGTAAATACCGTCCGGCTTTTTTCTTACACTTCCAGGTAGTTCATAATCCCGTCGGCCGCTTTACGCCCTTCGGCAATGGCTGTCACCACCAGGTCAGAACCGCGAACGATATCGCCACCCGCGAAGATTTTTGGGTTGCTGGTCTGGAAAGCGTTATCGCTGCCTTCAGGGGCGATAATACGACCCTGAGAGTCAAGCTCAACGCTGTGCTTCGCCAGCCACTCCATGCTGTGAGGACGGAAACCGAACGCCATCACCACGGCATCAGCCGGGATCACATGCTCAGAGCCTGCGACAATCTCTGCACGACGACGGCCTTTCGCATCCGGCGCACCCATCTCCGTGCGCGCCATCTTCACGCCGCTCACTTTGCCGTTAGCATTCACTTCAATACCCAGAGGCTGGATGTTGAACTGGAATTCCACGCCCTCTTCACGCGCGTTTTTCACTTCGCGTTTAGAGCCCGGCATGTTCTCTTCGTCACGGCGGTAGGCGCAGATGACGTGCGCCGCATTCTGACGAATAGAGGTACGCACGCAGTCCATCGCGGTATCACCGCCACCCAGCACCACCACGCGTTTGCCTTCCATGCTGACGAACGGTTCGTCGGCGGTTTCGCCGTAGCCCATAATCTGCTTAGTATTGGCAATCAGGAACGGCAGGGCATCAAACACGCCCGGCGCGTCTTCGTTCTCCAGACCGCCGCGCATGGACTGATAGGTGCCCACGCCGAGGAACACCGCGTCGTAATCCTTCAGCAGATCGTCGAGCTGCACGTCGCGGCCCACTTCCACATTCAGTTTGAACTCAATGCCCATGCCGGTGAAGATTTCACGGCGACGGGTCATGACCTCTTTTTCCAGCTTGAAGGCCGGAATACCAAAGGTCAGCAGACCACCGATTTCCGGATGACGGTCAAAGACCACCGCCTTCACGCCGTTGCGGGTCAGCACGTCCGCACAGGCCAGGCCCGCCGGGCCCGCACCGATGATCGCCACGCGCTTATCGGTTTGCTTCACGCCGGTCATATCCGGACGCCAGCCCATCTCGAACGCTTTATCATTGATGTAGCGCTCAATGTTACCGATGGTCACCGCACCAAACTCGTCGTTCAGGGTACAGGAGCCTTCACACAGGCGGTCCTGAGGACACACACGGCCGCACACTTCCGGCAGGGTGTTGGTCTGGTGAGAGAGTTCGGCGGCTTCAAAAATACGCCCTTCGTTGGCCAGCTTCAGCCAGTTCGGGATGTAGTTATGGACCGGGCATTTCCATTCGCAATAAGGGTTACCGCAGGACAGGCAGCGGTCTGCCTGCGCTTTGGCCTGGCCTTCTGAAAACGGCTCGTAAATCTCAACAAATTCAATTTTACGGATCTTCAGCGGTTTCTTTGGCGGATCAACACGCTGCAGGTCGATAAACTGGTATACGTTCTGGCTCATCTGAATTCCTTACTGCGCCTGCACGCGCAGCTCTGCTGCGCTACGACTACGGTGACCCAACAGGGCTTTAACATCGCTGGACTTCGGTTTAACCAGCGCAAATTTCGCTGAGAACGCCGGCCAGTTCGCCAGGATCTCTTCGCCGCGCGAAGAACCGGTATGCTGCACGTGTTCGGTAATCAAACCGCGCAGGTGTTCTTCATGGATAGCCAGCGTATCAACGTCCAGCACTTCCACCAGTTCCGGGTTCACGCGTTTGCGGAACTCACCGTCTTCATCCAGGACGTAGGCAAAACCGCCCGTCATGCCTGCGCCAAAGTTCACGCCGGTTTTACCCAGAACGCAAACAATCCCGCCCGTCATGTATTCACAACCGTTATCGCCAATGCCTTCCACCACGGTGATGGCACCGGAGTTACGCACCGCAAAACGCTCACCCGCACGGCCCGCGGCGAACAGACGACCGCCGGTCGCGCCGTACAGACAGGTGTTACCGATGATGCTCGCTTCGTGGCTGCGGAAGGCAGAGCCGACCGGAGGGCGCACTGCCAGCAGACCACCCGCCATGCCTTTACCGACGTAGTCGTTGGCGTCACCGGTCAGGTACAGCTCAACGCCGCCTGCGTTCCACACACCGAAGCTCTGACCCGCAGTGCCGCTGAAGTGCGCGGTAATCGGATCCGCTGCCAGCCCCTGGTCACCGTGCGTTTGCGCGATATAACCGGAGAGCGACGCGCCCACGGAACGGTCGGTGTTGCGGATATCAAACCAGAACGTCTTGCTCTGCTTCTCGTCCACATACGGTTTCGCCTGCTGCAACAGCTGCGCATTCAACACGCCATTGTCAAACGGTGGGTTGTTCTCGGTGCAGTACACCGCTTTGCCTGGGTGTGGCTGCGCGGTTTCCAGCAGCTTGCTGAGCTCCAGCTTCTGCTGCTTCGCCGTGAAGCCTTCCAGCTCTTTCAGCAGGTCGGTACGGCCAATCAGATCCACCAGACGCTTCACGCCCAGCTGCGCCATCAGCTCGCGGGTTTCCCGGGCGATGAAGTCAAAGTAGTTGGTCACTTTGAACGGCAGCCCGTGATAGTGGTTCTTACGCAGCTTCTCATCCTGGGTTGCCACACCGGTTGCACAGTTGTTCAGGTGGCAAATACGCAGGTATTTACAGCCGAGCGCCACCATTGGGCCTGTACCGAAGCCGAAGCTTTCCGCTCCGAGGATCGCGGCTTTGATGATGTCGAGGCCAGTTTTCAGGCCGCCGTCCACCTGAAGACGGATCTTATGACGCAGACCGTTCGCCACCAGCGCCTGCTGGGTTTCCACCAGGCCCAGCTCCCACGGACAGCCCGCGTATTTCACGGAGGAGAGCGGGCTTGCACCGGTACCACCGTCGTAACCGGCGATGGTAATGAGATCCGCATAAGCTTTCGCCACCCCGGTGGCGATGGTGCCCACGCCCGGTTCGGAAACCAGCTTCACGGAGATCATCGCTTTCGGGTTGACCTGTTTCAGGTCGAAAATCAGCTGCGCTAAGTCCTCGATAGAGTAGATATCGTGGTGCGGTGGCGGGGAGATCAGCGTCACGCCCGGCACCGAGTAGCGTAGTTTGGCGATGTACGGGGTAACTTTATCCCCCGGCAGCTGACCGCCTTCGCCCGGTTTCGCACCCTGAGCGACTTTAATCTGAATCACGTCGGCGTTGACCAGGTACGCAGGCGTCACGCCAAAACGACCGGATGCTACCTGCTTGATACGGGACACTTTATTGGTGCCGTAACGCGCCGGATCTTCACCGCCTTCACCGGAGTTGGAATTACCGCCGATGCTGTTCATGGCTTCGGCCAGCGCCTCGTGGGCTTCCGGGCTCAGGGCGCCGATGGACATTGCCGCGGTGTCGAAGCGTTTGAACAGCTCGGAAGCAGGCTCAACGTCGTCAATGCTGACCGCTTCATCACCCGGATTCAGGGCAATGAGATCGCGCAGCGTCGCCGCCGGACGGTTGTTCACCAGCTCAGCATACTGCTGATAATCGCTGTATTCACCGCTCTGCACCGCCTGCTGCAGCGTGCGCACCACGTCCGGGTTATAGGCGTGATATTCACCACCGTGAACGTATTTCAGCAGACCGCCCTGATCCAGCGGCTTACGTGCCAGCCAGGCACGTTTGGACAGGTTCACCAGATCCTGCTGGAAGTCAGTAAAACCGGCTCCACCGATACGGCTAACCACGCCCTGGAAGCAGAGATTTGCCACGTCATCATGCAGGCCGACCGCTTCAAAGAGCTTCGAACAGCGATAAGAGGCAATGGTCGAGATGCCCATTTTGGACATGATCTTGTACAGGCCTTTGTTGATGCCGTTACGGTAGTTCAGCATCACAGTACGGTAATCTTTGTCGATCGCGCGGGTATCCACCAGACGGGCCAGCGTTTCGTAGGCCAGGTACGGGTAGATCGCCGTCGCGCCAAAGCCTAACAGCACGGCAAAGTGGTGCGGGTCGCGGGCGCTGGCGGTTTCAACAATGATGTTGGCATCGCAGCGCAGGCTCTTATCCACCAGACGCGTCTGGATAGCACCCACCGCCATTGGCGCAGGCACCGGCAGACGGTTTTTCGCGATATTGCGGTCAGACAGCACCAGCAGAACGGTACCGTTACGCACCATCTGTTCGGCTTTGTCACACAGCACATTCACCGTCTCTTCGAGGCTCGCGTCGTTCACGTCAAACGTAATGTCGAGCGTGTCGGCGCGGTAGTGCTCCTCGGTCATGGTGGTGAGCTGTTTGAAGTCGGAGTACAGCAGGATCGGCGATTTAAAGGTCAGACGGTGCGCCTGGCCTTCGGCTTCGCAGAAGACGTTCATCTCGCGACCGATGCTGGTGGCCAGGGACATCACGTGGGCTTCACGCAGCGGATCGATTGGCGGGTTAGTAACCTGCGCGAACTGCTGGCGGAAGTAGTCATAAATGATGCGTGGCTGGCTGGAGAGCACGGCAAATGGGGTATCGTCACCCATGGAGCCGACTGCTTCCTGGCCGTTTTCGCCGAGCACACGGATAACCGAGTCCAGCTCTTCCGCGCTGTAGTTAAACTGTTTCTGGAAGCTCGCAAGCGTATCGTCGTCCAGCTCGCGGCTGCCCACTTCTTCGTCCGACAAATCTTCAAACGGCACCAGACGACGCACGTTCTTCTCCATCCACTCTTTGTATGGATGACGGCTCTTCAGATCGTGATCGGTTTCGGCAGAGTGCAGGATGCGCCCACCGCGGGTGTCAATAACCATCAGCTCGCCCGGACCGACGCGGCCTTTCTCGACCACTTCATCAGGCTGGTAATCCCAGATACCGACTTCAGAGGCACAGGTGATGAGCTTGTCTTTTGTGATGACGTATCGCGCCGGACGCAGACCGTTACGGTCCAGGTTGCAGGCGGCAAAACGACCGTCGGACATAACGATGCCCGCCGGGCCGTCCCACGGCTCCATGTGCATGGAGTTAAAGTCGAAGAAGGCGCGCAGCTCAGGGTCCATATCCGGGTTGTTCTGCCATGCCGGTGGCACCAGCAGACGCATGGCGCGCACGATGTCCATCCCGCCCGCCAGCAGCAGCTCCAGCATGTTGTCCATGGAGCTTGAGTCCGAGCCAGTTTCATTCACGAACGGCGCAGCGTCGTGCAGGTCAGGGATCAGTGGCGTCTGGAACTTATAGGTACGGGCGCGAGCCCACTGGCGGTTACCTGTGATGGTGTTGATCTCGCCGTTGTGCGCCAGATAGCGGAACGGCTGCGCCAGCGGCCAGCGTGGAACGGTGTTGGTGGAGAAGCGCTGGTGGAACAGGCAAATGGCCGACTCCAGACGCAGGTCCGCCAGGTCCAGGTAGAAGCGCGGCAGATCAGCCGGCATACACAGACCTTTATAGATATTGACCAGGTTGGAGAGGCTACAGACGTAGAACTCTTTATCGTCCTGGAGACGTTTTTCAATGCGGCGACGGGCGATAAACAGGCGGCGTTCCATATCGCGCGGACGCCAGCCCGCAGGCGCGTTAACAAAAATCTGCTCAATACGAGGCAGTGAGGAGAGGGCGATTTCACCGAGCACCCCTTCGTTGGTTGGCACATCGCGCCAGCCGACAATCGACAGGGTTTCACGCTGAAGTTCTTCTTCGACGATGCGGCGTGAAGCGGCAGCCTTTTCAGGATCCTGGTTCAGGAACAGCATACCGACAGCGTAGTTTTTGGCTAAACGCCAGCCGCGCTCTTCCGCAACGATACGGAAGAAACGATCCGGTTTTTGCAGCAGCAGGCCACAACCGTCGCCGGTTTTACCATCAGCAAGGATGGCGCCACGGTGCTGCATACGGGCCAGTGCGTGAATAGCGGTACGCACTACCTTGTGGCTAGGTTCGCCTTCTATGTGGGCGATCAGGCCGAAACCACAGTTATCCTTCTCAAGGGATTTATCGTACAACATATCAGTGAACCTCCCCAGGCTCGTCGGGCTTCTCTCTGAACTTTACCGTGGCGCACAGGCGCAGAAAGAGCATGGCGACGGGGTTTGCGCTTCATACGCGTACCTCGCATTCGCCCTCTTTTCATCCTTTCGCGCAGGTAAACAAGTTTGAGGACTTGCTTCAGAGGGAATCTCAATTACTGCATAAATATGATGAGCAGGCCGCTCATCCAGAAAGCTTCCAGCGGATTTCCAACTTATCGGGAATTGGTACACAGGTCAAATGGCAATCTTATTTATCCAAAAATGTGCTAAAGAGTGGCTATGTATTTGTAAGTAAAGGGTATTTAACTATTTTTACATTGATTAAAAGCCCTTGTAGACCGCAACGGAGTGTGATCTGTCTCACTATATGTAAGCGGTATTATCAACGTAGCATGCTGAATAGTGGTTTTAACGCAGAACAATAATCTGGCATGGGTTATAAACCCGCATAAAGTCACTGTTTTTCAGTGCTGGCGCTATAAATGAAAAAAACAATCAGAACATAAGGAAAAGTAATCACAGATGGTGTGAATGAAACTGCAGTAATCTTGAGTATTTATTCATATAGATAAAGGCCGTCCTGGGCGATTGATCCAGGTCATCGCCGACAGAGGCTAAAAATGGCAGGCTTGTCCCCTTTCTTCGGGACGGTCTATCAGATTATGCAGTTACAGAAATTAGTCAATATGTTTGGTGGGGATCTTTTGCAGCGCTACGGGCAAAAGGTTCACAAGCTGACGCTGCACGGCGGTTTTAGCTGTCCGAATCGCGATGGCACCATCGGGCGCGGTGGCTGCACTTTCTGTAACGTGGCCTCCTTTGCTGACGAAGCTCAGCAGCATAAATCTATTGCAGAGCAGCTCGCACATCAGGCCAGCCGGGTTAACCGCGCAAAGCAGTATCTGGCCTATTTCCAGGCGTACACCAGTACCTGGGCGGAAGTGCAGGTGCTGCGGTCCATGTATCAGCAGGCAGTCACGCAGGCGAACATTGTAGGGTTGTGCGTCGGTACGCGTCCGGACTGTGTGCCGGACGCGGTGCTGGACTTGCTCAGCGAGTATAAGGAGCAAGGCTACGAGATCTGGCTGGAACTGGGCTTGCAGACCGCACATGACAAAACCCTGCACCGCATTAACCGTGGCCATGATTTCGCCTGTTACCAGCGCACCACACGCCTCGCGCGCGCGCGTGGGTTGAAGGTCTGTTCACACCTGATTGTCGGTCTCCCTGGCGAAGGGCAGCAGCACGGCCTGGAGACGCTGGAAAAGGTCGTTGAGACCGGCGTGGACGGTATCAAGCTGCATCCGCTACACATCGTTACGGGAAGCATTATGGCGAAAGCCTGGCAAGCGGGGCGGTTAAGCGGTATTGAGCTTGAGGACTATACGGTGACCGCGGGGGAGATGATTCGCCACTCGCCGCCGGAGATTGTTTACCATCGCATCTCGGCCAGCGCCCGCCGTCCAACGCTTCTGGCACCGCTCTGGTGTGAGAACCGCTGGACGGGAATGGTGGAAATTGACCGCTATCTACAGGAAAACGGCGTACAGGGTTCGGCGCTGGGGCGCCCGTGGGTTCCCCGTCTACCGGCGACGGCCGCCTAACAAACTCCCCAGCATGCCGCGTACAATCTGATTGGTGACCTGCCGCGCCGCGCTTTTCGCCATGGTTTGCACCACGCCGTCGCGTTTGCCGCCGCGCGGACCGGTGCTGCCAAACAGAATGTCTTTGAGTCCACCGAGAATGCCATCATCTACGGCGACGGGCTGCCCTTTTGCGGCAGGGGCATCCTGGGACTCCGTTGTTGCCTGCACGCCTTTTTGCAGCATCTCAAACGCGGACTCGCGATCCACCTCGTCTTCGTACTTACCGTAAACCGGAGAATGGTTAATCAGGCCGTTACGTTCATCATCAGTGACGGGCCCCATACGCGAGCAGGGCGCAATCACCATCGCACGTTCCACGATGGATGGGCTGCCCTTCGCATCAAGGAACGATATCAGCGCTTCACCGGTGCCCAGCGCCTGAATGGCGGCTTCGGTATCAAAGGCTGGATTCGCACGCATGGTTTGCGCGGCGGCTTTCACCGCTTTCTGATCCTTTGGCGTGAAGGCGCGCAGGGCATGCTGGACGCGGTTGCCGAGCTGCCCGAGTACGTTATCGGGGATATCTGACGGATTTTGCGAGACAAACCAGACGCCGACGCCTTTGGAACGGATGAGGCGGATGACCTGTTCAATCTTATCCAGCAAGACCTGTGGGGCGTCGTTGAACAGCAGGTGCGCTTCGTCAAAGAAGAACACCAGCTTCGGTTTTTCCAGGTCACCCGCTTCGGGCAGCTGTTCATAAAGCTCGGAGAGCATCCACAGCAGGCTGGCGGCGTAGAGTTTCGGCATCTGGTAGAGCTTCTCTGAGCTCAGAATGTTGATGATGCCTTTTCCACTGCTGTCGGTGCGCATCCAGTCTTTGATATCCAGCATCGGTTCACCAAAGAAGTGTTCGGCACCCTGTTGTTCCAGAGTCAGTAACCCGCGTTGAATCGCGCCGACAGAAGCGCTGCTGATATTGCCGTACTGGTTCTGGAAAGATTTAGCGTTATCCCCGATGTACTGGGTAATGGCCCGCAGATCTTTGAAATCGAGCAGCAGCAGTCCCTGGTCATCGGCGATGCGGAAGATAATATTCAGTACCCCGGACTGGACATCGTTAAGGTTAAGCAGACGGGCGAGCAGCAGCGGGCCGAGGTCGGAGACGGTGGCGCGGACCGGGTGGCCTTTCTCACCGAAGATATCCCATACCACCACCGGGTTGCCGTGCGGCGTCCAGTCCGTGATGCCAATATTCTTCAGCCGCTCGAGCAATTTTTCAGAGGCGGTACCCTCCTGAGCCACACCGGTTAAATCGCCTTTCACGTCAGCCATAAAGACCGGCACGCCAATCTCTGAAAGCGACTCCGCCAGCTTCTGCAGGGTGACGGTTTTCCCCGTCCCGGTCGCGCCGGTGATCAGGCCGTGGCGGTTCGCCATCGCGGGCAGCAGATACAGCTCTTTTTCCAGCGTCCGGGCAATTAACAATGGTGTACTCATAATGCGCTTCCTCTCTTAGTCCTGGGTGGAGTATAGGCAACCTGACGGCAAAATGGCTGAGTAAATTGCTGACTTTGCGGCGCATTATCCAGCGCGGACTATGCTTTTGCATACGGTTAACAAAATAGTGGGAAACTATGTCCAGATTCTTCTTTAACGATCGCAAACAGCTGGTCAACGATGCCATTGAAGGCATACTGCTTTCTGCGCCACACGCGAATCTCGTCAAACTCGATATTGATCCTGCCATCAGGATTGTCGCGCGCGGTGACTGGGACAAAAGCCGCGTGGCGGTGATCTCCGGCGGCGGCTCTGGCCACGAGCCCGCGCATGCCGGGTTTGTCGGCAAAGGCATGCTGACGGCTGCCGTCTGCGGCGATCTGTTTGCCTCGCCGAGCGTGGATGCGGTGCTGAATGCCATTGTCGCGGTCACGGGCGATCGCGGCTGTCTGCTGATTGTCAAAAATTACACCGGCGATCGGCTGAACTTCGGTCTGGCGGCCGAGAAGGCCAAACGTTACGGGCTGAAGGTCGAAATGGTGATTGTGGCGGACGATATCGCGCTGCCCGACAACAAACAGCCGCGCGGTATTGCCGGTACGGCGCTGGTGCATAAGATTGCGGGCTATGCGGCGGAGCAGGGGAAATCGTTGAGTGAAGTGCGGGATATTGCGCAACAGGCCTGCGATAACCTCTGGAGTCTGGGCGTGGCGATGCAAACCTGCAACCTGCCGGGCAGTGACGATGAAGAGGGACGCATTAAGCAGGGTCATGTCGAGCTGGGGCTGGGGATCCACGGTGAGCCGGGCGCTTCCGTTGTCGACACACAAAACAGCAAAGCGATTATCGACACGCTGGTGACCCCGCTGAAAGCGCAGGCGGGTGAAGGGCGCTTTGCGGTGCTGATTAACAATCTTGGTGGCGTATCGGCGCTGGAAATGGCGTTACTGACCAAAGAGCTGGCGCACTCGGCGCTGAAAGAGAGTATTGCTTATCTTATTGGCCCGGCCCCGCTGGTAAGCGCCCTGGATATGAAGGGTTTTTCGCTGACGCTGCTGAAGCTCAACGATCTGTTCGAAAAAGCGCTTCATGAAGAGGTGGAAACGCTGGGCTGGCAGAAACCCGTGGCGTTTGCGCCACTGCGTACCGTCGCACATAGTGCCATCCATGACCGCGTGGAATACACTCCGTCGGAAAACCCACAGGTCGAAAAGTCTGTCTCCTCGGTAGCCAGGACGCTGATCCAACTGGAAAATCGTCTGAACGCGCTGGATGCCAAAGTGGGCGACGGCGATACCGGCTCCACCTTTGCGCAAGGCGCGCGGGATATTGCGCAGCGTCTGGAGGAGCATGCGCTTCCGCTTGATGATGTCTCTAAGCTTCTGCTGCTGGTAGGGGAGCGGCTGGCAACGGTGATGGGCGGATCGAGTGGCGTACTGATGTCGATCTTCTTTACGGCAGCCGGGCAAAAGCTGCATGACGGAAAATCGCTTCCGGATGCACTGCTGAGCGGGCTGGCACAAATGAAGCAGTATGGTGGCGCGGATCTCGGCGATCGCACCCTGATCGATGCGCTCCAACCGGCGCTGGAGGCGTTGCAGAAAAATGATCTTCAGGCAGCGGCGCAGGCAGCGCAGCAGGGGGCAGAAGCAACGGCAAAAATGGAGAAAGCAGGAGCAGGGCGCTCGTCGTATGTGAACAAAGAGAACCTGGATGGCGTGATGGATCCGGGGGCGGTTGCGGTGGCAGAAGTATTTAACGTATTGGCACAGCGGTAAAAGTAGGCCGGGTAAGGCGAAGCCGCCACCCGGCAAACTCACATCAAAAATCCGCTTTCAACACCACGCGATACCGGGCTTTCCCGTCGCGTACGTGCTGGATAGCTTCGTTAATTTTCGACATCGGATAAAGCTCGGTGGTGGGCGCCACTTTGGTGCGTCCGGCGAACTTCATCAGCTTGCGCAACTCGTACGGCGTACCGGTTGCGGAACCGGATACGCTGCGATCCCCGCCGATCAGGGTAAACGCCGGAACCGGCAGAGGCTTCATCACCGCACCCACGGTGTGGAAGTTACCGCCGTAGGCCAGCGCTTCAAAGTATGGCTGCCAGTTGAGATCGACGTTGACGGTGTTGATGATCAGATCAAACTGACCCGCCAGCGCCTTCAGCGCTTCAGGATCGCGGCTGTTCACCACTTTATCCGCACCCATCGCCAGCACTTCCTGTTCTTTTGCCGGGTTCGAGCTGAACGCCGTCACTTCACAGCCCATTGCGTGCAGCAGTTTGATGGCAATATGTCCCAGGCCGCCAATACCAATGACGCCTACGCGGCTGGTCGCAGTGACGTGGTGCATCAGCAGTGGTTTAAAGACGGTGATACCGCCACACAGCAGCGGACCGGCGGATTCAATATCAATGCTCTCCGGCAGGGGGATAACCCATTGCCAGTCGGCACGCAGTTTATCGGCAAATCCGCCTTTGTTCAGAATGGTTGGCACCGCGCCTTCAAGGCAGTTGATCTGGTTGCCGCTGATACAAGCATCACAATGACCGCAGCTGCGTGCCGTCCAGCCAATACCTACGCGCTGGCCGACCTTCAGCCCTTTGTCCTGGGCGGCGCTACCGAGCGCCGCGACGCGACCAATGACTTCATGCCCGGCAATCAGTGGATAGCTCGAGAAGCCCCATTCGTTGTCGATCATCGAGAGATCCGAGTGACAGATCCCGCAGTAATCAACCTGCACTTCGACGTCTTCTGCTTTTAGTTCGCCCGCATCGTATTCGTACAGCTCAAGTTCTGCACCCGCCTGCGGTGCGGCGTAGCTTTTTATCTTCGACATCGTGTTTCCCCCGTTGTGGTGTGAACTGAGAGTGTAGAGCATTCAGTTTACGGCCGCTTAACAGAAGGGGGCAGGAACAAAATTTACAGATTTTTCAGCATTCTCACTTCGCAGTCGACGTGGCCCGTGCAGCCCAGCGGCGCATCGATATGCTCAAAGCCAAGATGTTCATACAGGCCGATGGCCTCTTTGAGGAAGGCGGTTGTTTCGAGGTAACAGCGCGTAAAACCCTGAGTACGAGCATGATCAAGGGCGAGCTGCGCCAGTTTTTTTGCCAGCCCTTGTCCGCGAGCGGACGGCAGGAAATACATTTTCTGTAGCTCACAGATGTCCGGCTCGCTGCAGCTCAGCGGCGCAACGCCGCCACCGCCCACGACCTGGCCGTCCTGCTCAATGACCCAATAGGCGTGGCCCGGTTGGCTGTAGAGCTGAAAAAGCTCGTCAAGATTGGGGTCAGCAACGGTATAGCCTTTATCCGCTGTCAGCCCATACTCCGCAGAAACGGTGCGGATAACGGAGGCAATAGCCGGATTGTCCTGCTCAGTGATCCGACGCATCGTCGTCGCGACGGGGGTAATCACGCTCATAGTATTACTCATGACAAAAATTGACACACAACTGCTGTTAATAGCACCGCAGAAAAGGGAGTGCAAGCGAGGAGTTTTCAGGAAGGGTACCCCTTACGCCCTGAAGCGTAAGGGGTAAAAGCATTACAGGGCAGCAATAACCGCCTGCTGCTCAATCAGCTTGGTCTTCGCATCTGCGAAGGCAACCAGACGCTCACGCTCTTTGGCAATGACCGCCTCCGGCGCACGGGCGACAAAGCCTTCGTTCGCCAGTTTGCTTTCGATTTTGCCAATTTCTACGTCGACTTTCGCCACTTCTTTCGCCAGACGCGCCAGCTCAGCATCTTTGTCGATCAGGCCTGCCATCGGGATCAGCAGCTCGGCGCCGTCGATGATTTTGGTCACGGAAACCGGACCTTTGTCATCTGCAGGCAGTACGGTGATGCTTTCCAGACGCGCCATCGTTTTCAGGAAGGTGCTGTTCTCGTTCACGCGACGCACTGCAGCCTCGCTGCAGCCGCGCAGCAGCAGTTCCAGCGGCTTGCTCGGAGCGATGTTCATTTCTGCACGAACGTTACGTACGGCAACAATCGCCTGCTTCAGCCATTCGGTATCGGCAGCAGCGGCTTCATCAACGCGCGCAGCATCGAATTCCGGGAACGGCTGCAGCATGATGGTATCGGCATTGATACCTGCAATCACCTTCACGCGCTGCCAGATGGTCTCGGTAATGAATGGAATGACCGGATGCGCCAGGCGCAGCAGACCTTCCAGAACGGTAATCAGCGTGTTGCGCGTGCCGCGCAGCTCCGCTTCAGAACCGCCGTTCATCACCGGCTTCGCCAGCTCCAGGTACCAGTCGCAGAACTGGTTCCAGGTGAATTCATACAGAATGCCCGCTGCGATATCGAAGCGGTAGCTGTCCAGCGCCTCGCGGAACGCTTTCACGGTCTGGTTGAATTCCGCCAGGATCCAGCGGTCCGCCAGGGACAGGGTCATCTCGCCGCCGTTGAAGCCGCAATCCTGATCTTCGGTGTTCATCAGCACGAAGCGGCTGGCATTCCACAGCTTGTTACAGAAGTTACGGTAACCTTCCAGACGCTTCATGTCCCAGTTGATGTCGCGGCCGGTCGAGGCCAGCGCCGCCAGGGTGAAGCGCAGGGCGTCGGTACCGTGAGACTCAATCCCGTTCGGGAACTGCTTCTCGGTGCGCTTGCGGATTTTCTCTGCCAGCTGCGGCTGCATCATGTTGCCGGTACGTTTTTCCAGCAAATCTTCCAGCGAAATACCGTCAACCATATCCAGTGGGTCGATAACGTTACCCTTGGATTTGGACATCTTCTGGCCTTCATCGTCACGGATCAGACCGGTCATATAGACGGTATGGAACGGAACCTGAGGCTTGCCGTCTTCGTCTTTGATGAAGTGCATGGTCATCATGATCATGCGCGCAATCCAGAAGAAGATGATGTCGAAACCGGACACCATCACGCTGGTTGGGTGGAACTGACGCAGCGCGTCAGTGTTCTCAGGCCAGCCAAGGGTGGAGAAGGTCCACAGCGCGGAAGAGAACCAGGTATCCAGTACGTCTTCGTCCTGACGCAGCGCAACGTCAGCGCTCAGGTTGTTTTCCTGACGCACTTCATCTTCGCTGCGGCCAACGTAGACGTTGCCTTCGTTGTCATACCACGCCGGGATGCGGTGACCCCACCACAGCTGACGGGAGATACACCAGTCCTGAATATCACGCATCCAGGAGAAGTACATGTTTTCGTACTGCTTCGGCACAAACTGGATGCTGCCGTTTTCAACCGCTTCCACCGCCGGTTTCGCCAGCACGTCGGCACGGACGTACCACTGGTCGGTCAGCATTGGCTCGATAACTACGCCACCACGATCGCCGTACGGCACGGTCAGGTCGTGAGGTTTAATCTCTTCCAGCAGGCCGAGTGCGTCAACGGCAGCCACAATCGCTTTACGCGCGGCAAAACGTTCCAGTTTCTGGAATTCAGCCGGGATCTCGCTGGAGTAAACGTCAGATTCGTTGCCTTTGGTGTCGTACACTTCTGCGCTTTCACGGATATCACCGTCGAAGGTCAGGATGTTGATCATTGGCAGGGCGTGACGACGACCCACTTCATAGTCGTTGAAGTCGTGCGCCGGAGTGATTTTCACGCAGCCAGTGCCTTTTTCCATGTCGGCGTGTTCGTCGCCCACGATCGGAATACGGCGATTTACCAGCGGCAGCACCACAAATTTGCCGATCAGATCTTTATAACGCGGATCTTCCGGGTTAACGGCCACGCCGGTATCGCCCAGCAGGGTTTCCGGACGGGTGGTGGCAACGACCAGATAATCTTTACCGTCTGCGGTTTTTGCGCCGTCGGCCAGCGGATAGCGGATGTGCCACATGGAGCCTTTAGACTCGCGGTTTTCCACTTCCAGGTCAGAGATGGCGGTACGCAGTTTCGGATCCCAGTTCACCAGGCGCTTGCCACGGTAAATCAGGTCTTCTTTGTACAGACGGACGAAAACTTCTTTCACGGCATTGGACAGGCCTTCATCCATGGTGAAGCGCTCGCGCTCCCAGTCCACGGAGTTGCCGAGGCGGCGCATCTGACGGGTAATGGTGCCGCCGGATTCCGCTTTCCACTGCCAGATTTTGTCGATGAAGGCGTCGCGACCGTAGTCGTGGCGGGTTTTTCCTTCTTCAGCGGCAATTTTACGCTCAACCACCATCTGGGTCGCGATACCCGCGTGGTCAGTCCCCGCCTGCCACAGGGTGTTTTTACCCTGCATGCGCTGGTAGCGGATCATGGTGTCCATGATGGTCTGCTGGAAAGCATGTCCCATATGCAAACTGCCGGTGACGTTCGGCGGCGGGATCATGATGCAGAAGGACTCTTTGCTTTCGTCGCCGTTAGGCTTGAAATAGCCCTGCTGTTCCCAGTGCTCGTAAAGCGGCTGTTCGATATCGCGTGGGTTATATGTCTTTTCCATTATTTCCAGGTTGCCGTATTCAGGTTAAAACCAGCCAGGCGGTACGCTTTATAGCGTTCGCGCGCCAGTTGTTTCAAAGATTCTTCGTAAGGGACAAAGTCTACCACTTCTGTGAAAGCGGTGGCAAAATCTGCAAAGTCTGCCCGCAGGCTAATGAGAATATCGCGCGCGCTGCTGTTGCGCTTTTGTGGCCAGGCGATCTCGACCGGGGCGCCACCGCGCGGACCTTCGCCCGACAGGTTATGCGGGACAAAACTCTCCGGTGGGCGGGCCCACAGGGCTTCATCAAGGCGAATCGCCTGCTGTTCATCTTCACAGGCAATCAGAACGCGTTTACCTGCGCGCCAACGTTCTGCGGCAATGTCACACACCAGCTGTTCGACGGCGCTGAGGCCATCCTGATGGGTGTCGTTGTCCAGAAGGTAGAACGTTGCATTCTTCATATATGGGGCTTCTTGTCGTGGATTTAAATGCAAAGCCGGGTGGCGCTACGCTTACCCGGCCTACGGTTGAGCGACGTTGTCGGCCGGGTAAGGCGAAGCCGCTACCCGGCGTTTTACATCACTCGTCGCCGTTAAAACCCGCACGATTGAGCAGGAACTGCGACAGCAGCGCCACCGGACGGCCGGTGGCACCTTTGGCTTTACCGGAGCGCCATGCGGTACCCGCGATATCCAGGTGTGCCCAGTTATACTTGCGGGTGAAGCGTGCCAGGAAGCAGCCCGCGGTGATAGCCCCGCCAGGACGACCGCCGATGTTCGCCATATCCGCAAAGTTAGACTCCAGCTGTTCCTGGTACTCGTCACCCAGCGGCAGACGCCATGCGCGATCGCCAGCCTGTTCAGATGCCCCGATAAGCTCGTGCGCCAGCGGATTGTGGTTCGACATCAGTCCGGTGATGTGGTGGCCCAGTGCAATCACGCAGGCACCCGTCAATGTGGCGACGTCAATCACCGCTTCAGGCTCGAAGCGCTCAACGTAGGTCAGCACGTCGCACAGCACCAGACGGCCTTCGGCATCGGTGTTCAGCACTTCAACGGTCTGGCCTGACATCGTGGTCAGCACGTCACCCGGACGATAGGCGCGTCCGCCAGGCATGTTTTCGCAGCCTGCCAGAACGCCGATCACGTTAATGGGCAGCTGAAGCTCCGCGACCATGCGCATCACGCCGTAAACCGCCGCCGCGCCGCACATGTCGTACTTCATCTCATCCATGCCTTCGGCAGGCTTGATGGAGATGCCGCCGGAGTCGAAGGTCAGGCCTTTACCGACGAGCACGACAGGGCGCGCATCTTCGGACGGGTTGCCCTTGTATTCGATGACCGACATTAAGGATTCGTTCTGCGAGCCGTTGCCGACCGCCAGATAGGAGTGCATCCCCAGCTCTTTCATCTGCTGTTCACCGATGACGCGAGTGATGACGTTTTTGCTGTAGGAGTCTGCCAGCTGGCGCGCCTGAGAGGCCAGATAGGCAGCGTTACAGATGTTCGGCGGCATGTTGCCGAGGTCTTTCGCCGCTTTAATACCGGCGGCAATCGCCAGACCATGCTGAATAGCGCGTTCGCCGCTGGTCAGTTCGCGACGGGTTGGCACATTGAAGACCATTTTACGCAGCGGACGACGCGGCTCGCTTTTATTGGTCTTCAGCTGATCGAAGCTGTACAGGCTCTCTTTTGCGGTTTCGACCGCCTGACGGACTTTCCAGTAAGTGTTACGGCCTTTAACGTGCAGCTCGGTCAGAAAGCAGACGGCTTCCATTGAACCGGTATCATTCAGCGTATTAATGGTTTTCTGAATGACCTGCTTATACTGACGCTCGTCCAGCTCGCGCTCTTTGCCGCAGCCAATCAGTAGAATACGCTCTGACAGGACGTTTGGAACATGGTGCAGTAACAGCGTCTGCCCAGGTTTGCCTTCCAGTTCGCCACGGCGCAGCAGGGCGCTGATATAGCCGTCACTGATTTTATCGAGTTGCTCGGCGATCGGGGAGAGTCGGCGTGGTTCAAAGACGCCCACAACGATGCAGGCACTCCGCTGTTTCTCCGGGCTACCGCTTTTTACACTGAACTCCATGCACTACGCTCCTGAATCTTAAAGACAACAGCGGCTGCTACGGATAGAATTGAAACCTTTCGTAACTCATGTCCGCTGTTGTGGTGACTTCGTGTTAATCTTACGTTACTACGGTTTCGACACGTCAGAAAAAGTCCTGAAGCGTGAATCCGCCGGATGTTTTAATCTTAGCGATGATTTCGACGACTCAAGAGAATAAATGACGTTTAAGCCATGAAACAAGCGATTTTCCAGCAAAGAGACGGGTTTTTACGGGCGTATTTAAAGTGATAATCATAAGATATCTGGTGCGGGAGACGCTCAAAAGCCAACTGGCGATCCTCTTCATCCTGCTGCTGATTTTTTTCTGTCAGAAGCTGGTTAAGATCCTCGGTGCGGCCGTTGACGGCGAAATTCCAACGAATCTGGTGCTTTCCCTGCTTGGTTTAGGGATCCCGGAAATGGCGCAGCTGATCCTGCCGCTGAGTCTTTTCCTCGGCCTGCTCATGACGCTCGGCAAGCTGTACACCGAGAGTGAAATAACGGTGATGCATGCCTGTGGCCTGAGCAAAGCCGTACTGGTGAAAGCGGCGATGATACTGGCGCTGTTCACGGGGATCGTGGCGGCAGTGAATGTGATGTGGGCGGGCCCCATGTCTTCTCGTCATCAGGACGAAGTGCTGGCCGAAGCGAAAGCGAACCCCGGCATGGCGGCGTTAGCGCAGGGGCAGTTCCAGCAGGCGACCGACGGTAACTCTGTGCTGTTCATTGAGAGCGTTGACGGCAGTAAATTCAACGATGTATTCCTGGCCCAGCTGCGACCTAAAGGTAACGCGCGTCCATCCGTCGTGGTGGCAGATTCCGGTCAGCTGGCGCAGAGTAAAGATGGTTCGCAGATTGTCACGCTGAATAAAGGCACTCGCTTTGAAGGCACCGCGATGCTGCGCGACTTCCGTATTACGGATTTCCAGAACTATCAGGCTATTATCGGCCATCAGGCGGTGGCGCTCGATCCGACGGATACCGAGCAAATGGATATGCGTACATTGTGGAACACCGACACCGACAGAGCGCGTGCGGAGTTCCACTGGCGTATTACGCTCGTATTCACCGTGTTTATGATGGCACTGATTGTGGTTCCGCTGAGCGTGGTGAACCCGCGTCAGGGGCGCGTGCTCTCTATGCTGCCAGCGATGCTGCTTTACCTGATCTATTTCCTGCTGCAAACCTCTATTCGCTCTAACGGCGCGAAGGGTAAGTTGGATCCTATGGTCTGGACGTGGTTCGTTAACAGCTTGTACATCTTACTGGCGCTGGGATTAAACCTGTGGGATACGGTGCCAGTGCGCCGCATACGTGCCCGATTTTCGCGTAAAGGAGCCATCTAATGCAGGCGTTTGGCGTTCTTGACCGCTATATCGGTAAAACCATTTTTACCACCATCATGATGACGTTGTTCATGCTGGTGTCGCTCTCCGGCATTATCAAATTTGTCGACCAGCTGAAAAAAGCCGGGCAGGGCAGTTATGACGCGCTGGGCGCAGGGATGTACACCCTGCTCAGCGTGCCAAAAGATGTGCAGATCTTCTTCCCAATGGCGGCCCTGCTGGGGGCACTCCTCGGGCTGGGCATGCTGGCACAGCGCAGCGAGCTGGTGGTGATGCAGGCCTCAGGCTTTACCCGTATGCAGGTTGCGCTGTCGGTGATGAAAACCGCTATCCCGCTGGTGCTGTTGACCATGGCGATTGGTGAGTGGGTGGCACCGCAGGGCGAGCAGATGGCGCGTAACTATCGTGCTCAGGCCATGTACGGTGGTTCACTACTCTCGACGCAGCAAGGGCTGTGGGCGAAAGATGGTAAAAACTTCGTCTACATCGAACGGGTAAAAGGCGATGATGAACTGGGCGGCGTGAGCATCTACGCCTTCAATGACCAGCGCCGCCTGGAGTCAGTACGACATGCCTCTTCGGCAAAGTTTGACCCCGAACATAAGCAGTGGCGTTTGTCGCAGGTGGATGAATCTGACCTGACCGATCCAAAACAGATCACCGGTTCGCAGACCGTCAGCGGCACGTGGAAGACCAACCTCACGCCGGATAAACTCGGCGTCGTGGCGCTGGATCCTGATGCGCTCTCTATCAGCGGCTTGCACAACTATGTGAAGTACCTGAAGGCGAGCGGGCAGGATGCCGGACGTTATCAGCTCAACATGTGGAGCAAGATCTTCCAGCCGATGTCCGTGGCGGTAATGATGCTGATGGCGCTGTCGTTTATCTTCGGTCCGCTGCGTAGCGTACCGATGGGCGTGCGCGTGGTGACGGGGATCAGCTTCGGCTTTGTCTTCTACGTTCTCGATCAGATCTTCGGACCGCTGACGCTGGTGTACGGTATCCCGCCGATTATTGGCGCGCTGCTGCCGAGTGCCAGTTTCTTCCTGATCAGTCTCTGGCTGCTTTTGAAACGCTCCTGACAGACCTCTCCTCGCTTCCGGTTGACCGGGAGCGAGGCTAATCTCCTGTTTCACCCCGCACTTTTTCTCACAACCTTCAACGCCCTGCCCCGAATTTGAGTATTATTGAGCGATAAAGTCGTGAAGGGATCCTCTATGAAGCAAATTCGAATGCTTGCCCAGTATTACGTCGACCTGATGATGAAGCTTGGGCTGGTGCGTTTCTCCATGCTGCTGGCGCTGGCGCTGGTCGTTCTGGCCATTGTCGTGCAAATGGCCGTCACCATGGTTCTGCATGGCCAGGTCGAGAGTATCGACGTCATCCGCTCTATCTTCTTTGGCTTGCTTATTACCCCCTGGGCCGTCTATTTCCTTTCCGTCGTGGTTGAACAGCTTGAGGAGTCTCGTCAGCGCTTGTCAAAACTGGTGGATAAACTGGAGGAGATGCGCGAGCGCGATCTGAAACTCAACGTTCAGCTTAAAGACAATATTGCGCAGCTGAATCAGGAAATTTCAGATCGTGAGAAGGCGGAGGCGGAGCGTCAGGCCACGCTGGAACAGCTGAAAGTTGAAATGAAAGAGCGCGAGGTGACGCAGATCCAGCTTGAGCAGCAATCCTCTTTCCTGCGTTCGTTCCTGGATGCTTCGCCGGATCTGGTGTTCTACCGCAACGAAGATAAAGAGTTTTCCGGCTGTAACCGGGCGATGGAACTCCTGACCGGCAAAAGCGAGAAGCAGTTGATTCATCTGAAGCCACAGGACGTTTACTCTGAGGAGGCGGCCGCCAAGGTTATGGAAACGGACGAAAAAGTGTTCCGCCATAACGTCTCGCTGACCTACGAGCAGTGGCTGGATTATCCGGATGGCCGCAAAGCCTGCTTTGAGATCCGTAAGGTGCCCTATTATGACCGCGTAGGGAAACGCCACGGCCTGATGGGCTTCGGCCGCGATATCACCGAGCGTAAGCGCTATCAGGATGCCCTGGAGCGCGCCAGCCGCGATAAAACTACCTTTATTTCCACCATTAGCCACGAACTGCGTACGCCGCTCAATGGCATTGTAGGGCTGAGCCGTATTCTGCTGGATACCGATCTCACTGCAGAGCAGGAAAAGTACCTGAAAACAATTCATGTCTCGGCGGTTACGCTGGGTAATATCTTCAACGATATTATCGATATGGATAAGATGGAACGCCGTAAGGTTCAGCTTGATAACCAGCCGATTGATTTCACCAGTTTCCTTGCCGATCTGGAAAATCTGTCTGGTCTTCAGGCGCAGCAGAAAGGGCTGAGGTTCGTCATGGAGCCCACCCTGCCGCTGCCGCATAAAGTGGTTACCGACGGTACGCGGTTGCGCCAGATCCTGTGGAACCTGATCAGCAACGCGGTGAAATTTACCCAGAAAGGGCAGGTGGCGGTGCGTATCCGCTATGACGCAGGCGACATGCTGCACTTCGAGGTGGAGGACTCCGGGATCGGTATTCCACAGGAAGAGCAGGACAAAATTTTCGCGATGTACTACCAGGTGAAAGACAGCAACGGCGGAAAACCTGCCACCGGGACCGGTATTGGCCTGGCGGTGTCTAAACGGCTGGCGAAGAGCATGGGCGGTGATATTACCGTTGCCAGCCAGCCGGGCAAAGGATCAACCTTTACGCTGACGGTGCATGCGCCAGCGGTGGCGGAAGAAGTTGAGGATACCTTTGAAAACGACGATATGCCGCTGCCAGCCCTGCACGTCCTGCTGGTGGAAGATATTGAGCTGAACGTCATTGTGGCGCGCTCGGTGCTGGAAAAACTGGGCAACAGCGTGGATGTGGCAATGACCGGTAAAGCCGCGCTGGAGATGTTTACACCGGGCGAATATGACCTCGTTCTGCTGGATATCCAGTTGCCGGATATGACCGGGCTGGATATCTCGCGTGAACTGACGCGTCAGTACGCGGCTGACGAACTGCCGCCGCTGGTGGCGCTAACGGCAAACGTACTGAAAGACAAAAAAGAGTATCTCGACGCCGGTATGGACGATGTACTCAGCAAGCCGCTGGCGGTGCCTGCTCTGACCGCCATGATCAAGAAGTTCTGGGATACCCGTGATGAAGAGGAGAGCACCATGACGTCTGTTGATAGCGCAAAAGCCCAAACGATACTCGATACCGCGATGCTGGAGCAGTACATTGACCTGGTCGGCCCGAAACTGATTACCGACGGTCTGGCTGTGTTTGAAAAAATGATGCCGGGCTATCTGAGCGTGCTGGAGTCAAACCTGACGGCACGGGACCAGAAGGGCATCGTGGAAGAAGGGCATAAAATCAAAGGAGCCGCCGGCTCGGTCGGGTTACGCCACCTGCAGCAGCTGGGCCAACAGATTCAGTCGCCTGATTTACCCGCCTGGGAAGATAACGTGGGTGATTGGGTTGAAGAGATGAAACAAGAGTGGCAGAACGATGTGGCGGTGCTTAAAGCCTGGGTGGACGCCAGAAAAAAATGACCCCGGTTTAACCGGGGTGCGCGAATACTGCGCCAACACCAGGGAAATCGTGGCTGCGCCTGTTTTTAAACGTTATTTTCGAATGGGCGCCGCCTGAAAAATTTAGGCCGCACGCAGATAAGATAGCAAATCTTAAATGGTTTGTTACATGAATCAGTGAAATGTGTGAAGCATAGCGTTTTAATCAAAATTATTAATGTGCTTCAGCAAGTTGCAAAGAAGGATCGTCAAGATGAAAAAAATGGGTGTCGTCCTGAGCGGATGCGGTGTTTATGATGGCTCAGAGATACATGAAGCCGTAATTACCCTACTGGCTCTGGCAAAACAGGGCGCAGAGGTGATGTGTTTTGCGCCAGATAAAAATCAGGCGGATGTCATTAACCATCTGACCGGCGAGCCAATGGCCGAAACCCGTAATGTGTTGATTGAAGCCGCGCGTATTGCCCGGGGAGAAATTCGTCCGCTGGCCCAGGCAAATGCTGCTGAACTGGATGCGCTCATTGTGCCGGGTGGCTTCGGTGCCGCGAAAAATCTCAGCACTTTTGCTGCTGAAGGCGCGGCTTGCAAGGTGGACGCGGATTTAAAAGCGCTGGCGCAGGCGATGCATGCGGCGGGTAAGCCGCTGGGCTTTATCTGCATTGCACCGGCCATGCTGCCAAACATTTTTGATTTCCCGTTACGGCTGACAATCGGGACCGATATCGACACTGCTGAGGTCATCGAGGAGATGGGTGGCGAACATGTTCCGTGCCCGGTCGATGACATTGTCGTGGATGAAGAGAACAAAATCGTCACCACGCCCGCGTACATGCTGGCGCAGAATATCGCGCAAGCGGCTGAGGGTATTGAAAAACTGGTAGCCCGGGTACTGGTGCTGACGGAATGAGGCGACAGTCTTCCGCAGGAAAATGGGTGAAATACCTTCTTTTGCGCATCGTACTCGTGCTGGCGGTGTTCTGGGGAGGCGGACTGGCCGTGTTCAGCATTTTGCCAGTACCGTTTTCAGCCGTTATGGTTGAGCGTCAGCTCAGCGCGTGGTTCTCCGGTGATTTTGGCTATGTCGCGCATTCTGACTGGGTGAGTACGGACGAGATCTCACCGTGGATGGGGCTGGCAGTCATCGCGGCGGAAGATCAGAAGTTCCCGGAGCACTGGGGGTTCGATGTGGCCGCGATTGAAAAGGCGCTTGCCCATAACGAACGCCATGAAAATCGCGTGCGCGGTGCGTCTACCCTGTCGCAACAGACGGCAAAAAATCTTTTCCTGTGGGATGGCCGAAGCTGGGTGCGAAAAGGGCTGGAAGCGGGGCTGACCCTGGGAATGGAAACAGTCTGGAGCAAAAAGCGCATTCTGACCGTCTATCTCAATATTGCCGAGTTTGGGGAGGGGGTATTTGGTGTCGAAGCTGCATCACAACGCTATTTTAATAAACCTGCCAGCAGGCTAAGCATGTCGGAGGCCGCGCTGTTAGCCGCTGTACTGCCTAATCCTCTTCGCTTTAAGGCCAGTGCCCCATCAGGCTACGTGCGAAGCCGTCAGGCGTGGATCATGCGTCAGATGCGACAGCTGGGTGGAGAGGGGTTTATGCAGCGTAATCATCTGATGTAGGGCGGGTAAGCGCAGCGCCACCCGCCAGAATGGCAGACCTAATCTTCGTCAAACCCGGCATTAAACAGCGCAATCACCGCCGCCAGCGCTTCCTCTTCCTGAGGGCCGGTGGCTTCGACCTCAATCTGGCGCCCTTTGGCAGAATCCAGCATCAGCAGGGCGATAACGCTGTTCGCTTCCGCTTCGGTGCCTTCATCATTGCGCAACAGAACTTCTGCATCAAAACCCTGCATCAGCTCAAACAGTTTCATCGCCGGGCGTGCGTGCATTCCCAGCTTGTTGGTGATCTCAACGGTTTGTTTTACGGTCATGTTTTACGTTTTTCCAGCGTGCGATGACGGGACTGAACGTTCTTGCCGCGCGAGCGGAAATAGTCGGCCAGCTGTTCGGCAATGTAGACCGAACGATGTTTACCGCCGGTACAGCCAATCGCCACCGTCAGGTAGCTACGATTGTTTGTCTCCAGCATAGGTAACCATAGCTCAAGGTAGCTTCGCGTCTGGTAGATAAAATTGTGAACTTCTGTGTGCCTGTCGAGGAACGCCGCAACGGGTTTATCCAGGCCGGTCATAGGACGCAGTTTAGGATCCCAGTGCGGGTTCGGCAGGAAGCGCACATCGAAAACATAGTCCGCATCAATCGGAATACCGTGCTTAAAGCCAAAGGATTCGAACACCATCGTCAGTTCGCGCTCGCGTTTGCCCAGCAGGCGGGTACGCAGCATTTCCGCCAGTTCATGAACGGACATCTCTGAGGTATCGACAATCAGGTCGGCGCGTGAACGCAGCGGTTCCAGCAGATCGCTCTCTTCGTCGATGGCGCTTTCCAGCGAGAGATTTTTACTGGAAAGCGGGTGCAAACGCCGGGTATCGCTGTAGCGGCGGATCAGGGTATTGCGATCGGCATCGAGAAACAGCAGCTGAGGCGAGAATGCGTCAGGCAGGTTACTCATTGCCTGCTCGAAGATTTCAGGCGACTCGGGCATGTTACGAACGTCGATACTGACGGCAGCAGAGGTTTGTCTCTCCGCCAGGGTACGCGCCAGATCGGGCAATAACACCACCGGCAGGTTATCTACGCAGTAAAAACCCATGTCTTCCAGCGCGCGCAGGGCAACGGATTTCCCCGACCCTGAACGACCGCTGACAATCATCAGCACCATGTTCCGTTTCTCCTCAGGACAACAGATGTGAAGGCCATCTCCTGGTTACGCGTCATCCTGATTGCCTTCTGCTTCAGTGATAATCTGATAAAGCTCTTCATCACTTTGGGCTGAGCGCAGTCGACGGCAGATGGTTTTATCGGCCAGACGTTTAGCGACCAGCGAAAGCGTGTGCAGATGGGTTTTGGTCTGGTCGGCAGGAACCAGCAGCGCGAAGAGGAGATCGACGGGCTGATTATCAATGGCATCAAAGGCAATTGGCGTTTCCAGTTGCACAAACACACCGACGGCACGCAGGGTGTCCTCTTCCAGTTTGCCGTGCGGGATCGCGATGCCGTTGCCGATACCGGTACTGCCCATCTTTTCACGGGTCAGGATCGCTTCGAACACCACTTGCGGCGGCAGGCCCAGCTGTTTTGCAGCCAGTTCACTGATGATCTCCAGCGCACGTTTTTTGCTCTGGCAGTGAACGGCACTGCGGGTACATTCCTGGTTAAGGACATTGCTCAGTTGAAGAGCGGAATCGTTGTTCATCATAATTTCACCTAAGCGCTAACTGTACAAATGGCCTGTTGTTTTTCACAACAGGCCGTCCTGCACCCGTTAACTGCCCGGACAATTAGTGTTGTTTCAGTTTATCTTTATGTTTATTGAGCTGTCGCGCAAGCTTATCAATCAAGCCGTCGATAGCAGCGTACATGTCTTGCCCTTCCGCACTGGCATGGAGTTCACCCCCGTTTACATGCAGGGTCGCATCCGAGATATGAGTCACTTTCTCCACTTTCAACACAACGTAGACCTGGTTGATCCTTTCGAAATACTGCTCGAGTTTCGCGAACTTAGCGTTCACAAAATCACGTAAGGCCTCAGTAATCTCGACATTGTGTCCTGTGATATTGAGCTGCATAGTGTCTTCCTTATCGGTTGTGTCAGACCAGTTGTTTACGCTGGTTTGACGGCGGAATGGATAAAGACTCTCGATACTTCGCAACAGTACGACGTGCCACCATAATACCCTGATCGGACAGCATGGTGGTTAACTTACTGTCACTCAGTGGCTTCGCGGGGTTCTCCGCGGCGATCAACTTCTTCACCAGTGCGCGAATCGCCGTTGACGACGCTTCGCCGCCGCCCTCGGTACTCACGTGGCTGGAGAAGAAATACTTAAGCTCAAAAATACCGCGCGGACTGTGCAGATACTTCTGCGTGGTGACGCGGGAAATGGTTGATTCATGCATCTCGACGGCCTGAGCGATATCCGCCAGTACCATCGGTTTCATATATTCTTCGCCCTGCTCAAAGAATGCCTGCTGCTGTTCGACGATACAGCGGCTCACGCGAAGCAGGGTATCATTTCGGCTCTCCAGACTCTTGATCAACCATCGCGCTTCCTGAAGGTTGCTACGAATATATTGATTATCGGCGTCGTTGCGCGCGCTGGTGCACATGGAGGCGTACTGCTGGTTGATTTGCAGGCGAGGGATGCTGTCAGAGTTCAGTTCAACGACCCAGCGGTCGTTATGTTTTCTGACCAGCACGTCCGGGATCACGTACTCGGGTTCACTGGTCTGGATCGACTGACCAGGCCGCGGATCGAGCGACTGAATCAGATTCACCGCCTCTTTCAGCACCTCTTCTTTGAGGCGCGTAACGCGCATCAGGCTACGAAAGTCGTGGTTAGCGAGAAGATCCAGATGATCGCTGATGATTAAGCGTGCTTCGTCGAGCCATGGCGTCTCTTTGCTGAACTGAGAAAGCTGGATCAGCAGGCAGTCGCGCAGATCTTTCGCTGCCACGCCTACGGGATCGAAACGCTGAATACGTTTCAGAACGGCTTCAATCTCTTCCAGCTCAATCTCTTCATCGCCCATGCTCTCCAGAATGTCGTCCAGCGTGACGGTCAGATAGCCGGTGTCATCAACGGCGTCGACAATGGAGGTGGCAATGGCACGATCGGTATCGGAGAACGGGGTCAGCTCCACCTGCCACATCAGGTAATCCTGCAGCGACTGGGTGGTTTCGCCCTGATAAACCGGTAGCTCATCGTCCTGGTAGTCTGCACGCGTACCGGAAGGGGTGCCGGCGGTATAAATTTCATCCCAGCTGGCATCCAGAGGAAGCTCGTCCGGCATCTCTTTTTGTTCGAGCGCATCTGCGGTGTCGAGCGATTCTGTATCCTGGGACTGCTGTGTATCTACCTCATCATGAAGATCGGCTTGCTCCAGCAGGGGATTGCTGTCCAGCGCTTGCTGGAGCTCCTGCTGGAGTTCTAAGGTGGACAGTTGCAACAGACGAATTGCCTGCTGTAACTGCGGCGTCATCGCCAGTTGTTGGCTGAGCCTTAATTGCAAACCTTGCTTCATGTTCAGAGCATTTTTCTCCGGTTCGGCGTTACGTTACCTCTACCCTATCAGAGTCTGAAGTCTTCCCCAAGATAGACGCGCTTAACATGATCGTTTTCGAGGATCTGCTGCGGCGTACCGTGGGCGATAAGATTGCCCTGGCTCACAATGTACGCGCGCTCACAGACGGCAAGCGTTTCACGCACGTTGTGGTCGGTGATCAGCACGCCAAGCCCGCTGTCACGCAGATGCTCAATGATACGTTTAATGTCGATGACGGAGATTGGGTCAACACCTGCAAACGGTTCATCCAGAAGGATAAATTTCGGGTTTGCAGCCAGCGCGCGCGCAATCTCAACACGACGGCGTTCACCGCCGGACAATGCCTGACCCAGGCTGTCGCGCAGGTGCTCGATGTGAAACTCTTCCATCAGCTCGTTGGCGCGATCCTGACGCTGTTCGCTGGTCAGGTCGTCACGAATTTGCAGAACCGCCATCAGGTTATCAAAGACGCTCAGACGGCGGAAAATAGAGGCTTCCTGCGGCAGATAGCCGATGCCACGACGCGCGCGCGCGTGCAGTGGCAGCAGGCTGATGTCTTCATCATCGATGATGATGTTGCCGGCATCACGCGGGACAATGCCAACCACCATGTAGAAGGTGGTGGTTTTACCCGCACCGTTAGGGCCAAGCAGGCCCACAATTTCGCCGGAGTTGACGGTCAGACTGACATCTTCTACGACACGGCGGCCCTTATAGGCCTTCGCGAGATTTTTTGCAGTTAATGTTGCCATAACGAATTAGTTACTCTTCTTCTGTGCCGGGGCCTGACCCTTGCCTTTATCCTGCAGCTGAGACGGAACCAGCACGGTGGTTACGCGTTTGCCTTTCTCGCTGGAGGCCTGCATTTTTTGCTCTTTCACCAGATAGGTGATCTTGTCGCCGGTAATGTTGCTGTCCAGCTGTTCCAGATACGCGTTTCCGGTCAGGATAACCAGGTCTTTCGCCAGCTCATAGTGCATATGCGAGGCGCGGCCTTTCACCGGCTTGCCGTTGTCCTGCATCTGGTAGAAGGTGGCCGGGTTGCCGTAACCATCAATGATCTCTTTGCCCTGCTCGCCACCCGGACGGGTAACGACCACTTTATCAGCGTTAATTTTGATGGTGCCCTGCGTCATCACGACGTTACCCGTGAAGGTGACGACGTTACCCTGCATATCGAGGGACTGAGTGTCAGACTCGATGTGGATCGGCTGGTCGGTATCACCCGTTACAGCAAGCGCGGGGAGACTGGCCGCCAGCATCGCGCTGGCGATAATTACTTTAAGGCTGAGTTTGTTTGTTTTGAATTTCATAGGAGGTTCTAACCTTTTCAATCAGCTCGGCGTTCTTGCTGCGTAAGTTCCCGCGCATTCTTAAACCGCTGGAATTAAATGTTGTGCCATACAGTGTGACCAGATCCTGCGAGGTCACGTCCTGGGTTACCAGGTTGATCTGGGCATTATCGGTCGTAATTTTCCGCAGTTGCGAGTCAGCGGTCAGGGCGTTGACTTCAACGTGGCCATACAGATAAAGCATACGGTCATTTGTCAGTTTGGCCCGATCTGACTTAATTGACCACGTCGGCACTTTGTCTTTATCGAATGTGGTCATGACGGGTTGGGTAAACCACGAAACGCCCTCATCGGAAAAATATTCCACATGCTGGGCAACCAGGCGATAGTTCAGCGCACCTTCCGGGCTATAGACCACGGTGTCGCTGTGATCGCTTTTGTAGGTTGGATCGTTATTGTTGATCACTTCCTTTTGCGTATCGTCGCGATCGGCCAGGTTCACGCCAATCAATACCAGTGCGACAAGCGAAAGCAGAATGATAACCCAACGTCTGGTTTTACTCATATTGATTGCCCTTTGGCCTCATCAAGCTTGCCCTGCGCCAGCAGAAGCAGGTCGCAGACTTCACGTACGGCACCGCGGCCACCGTTGATGTGGGTAACGTAGTCAGCGCGTGGGAGCAGCAACGGGTGAGCGTCAGCAACCGCAATGCTGAGACCGACTTCAGCCATCACTGGCCAGTCAATCAAATCGTCCCCGACATAGGCCACGTTTTCCGGCGCGATCGCCAGTTTACCCAGTAAATCGTTGAACGCTGCCATTTTATCGGATTGCCCCTGATACAGATGGGTAATCCCTAAGGTTTCACAGCGGTCTTCTACCAGTTTAGCTTTCCGCCCGGTGATGATAGCCACCTCAATACCCGAGGTGAGCGCGCAGCGAATTCCGTAGCCATCGCGGACGTTAAACGCTTTCAGCTCTTCGCCATGATTGCCCATGTAAATCAGGCCATCGGAGAGTACGCCATCGACATCAAGGATGAGCAGACGAATATTTTCCGCCTTTGCCATCATCTGGGTACTAACCGGTCCATAACAGGTTGCAAGGGATGCACCCGCATTACTCATTGTCTTATCCTTCATTACACTACGCCTGCGCGCAGCAGATCATGCATATGTACCACACCCAGCAACTGGTCGCCATCGGCAACCATAACGGAGGTGATATGGCGGGACTGCATCAGGTTCAGCACATCCACGGCCAGCGTACCCGGACGCACGCGAATCCCGCCGGGCGTCATGACATCGGCAATGCCAAGTGTACGGACATCTACACCCATGTCGAACACGCGACGCAGGTCGCCATCGGTGAAGATCCCCTGAATTTTCATCAGGTCGTCACACACGACCGTCATGCCCAGATTCTTGCGGGTGATTTCCAGCAGCGCATCACGCAGGGAGGCCTCTTTACTGACGTGAGGGATCTCATCCCCGGTGTGCATAATGTCGTTTACCCGAAGCAGCAGCTTGCGCCCCAGCGCGCCACCCGGGTGGGAAAGCGCGAAGTCCTCCGGCGTAAAACCACGCGCTTCCAGCAACGCAACGGCAAGTGCATCGCCCATGACCAGGGCCGCGGTGGTACTGGAAGTTGGCGCCAGACCGAGAGGACAGGCTTCTTTGGGTACTTTTACGCACAGGTGAATATCGGCTGCACGCGCCATGCTGCTTTCCGGGCGGCTGGTCATGCAAATCAGCGGCACCTGCAGACGCTTCAGTACCGGGATTAGCGCCAGGATTTCATTGGATTCACCGGAGTTGGACAGCGCGATGACAACATCCTGCGGCGTGACCATCCCCAGGTCGCCGTGTGCGGCTTCTCCCGGGTGGACAAAGAAGGAGGAGGTTCCGGTGCTGGCAAACGTTGCCGCCATTTTGCGGCCAATATGACCGGATTTGCCCATCCCCATCACCACGACTTTACCGGCACAGTAAAACATCTTCTCACAGGCCAGACTAAAATCCTGATTAATGTACTGATCTAACTGCGCCAGACCTTCACGTTCAATCTCCAGAACGTCTTTGCCTGCTTTCTGAAAGTCAAAACCCGGCTGCAATTCTATTTGCGACATAATGCGTTTCCGTTTACCCAGAGAGAAGAGGCGAGAGCCAGTACAGCATCGCCATCCATACGATAAATCCACCTGTCAGCAGCGCACCTGCGCCTTTGCCGATCTGTCGTTGCCGCCGCCAGCAGAGCAGGGCGAATATCACGCTGACCAGCAACATCACTCCGTAATCGCGAGAGAATGCCAGAGGGTTGAAGGGCCCTGGCGTAATCAGGGCCGGCAGACCCATCACAATCGCGATATTAAATATGTTGGAACCGATGATATTACCAATGGCAATGTCATCTTCCCCTTTACGTGCCCCCGCAATGGCGGTGGCCAGCTCCGGCAGGCTGGTGCCGATAGCAATCACCGTCAGGCCAATCGTCAGTTCACTCATGGCGAAAAAGTTCGCCAGCACCGTCGCGTTATCCACGACCATGCGCGTTGCCATCGGCATAATAATCAGCGCGACGCCAAGCCAGAGCAGAGCGACCGGTAGCGTACCTTCGCGCGGGAGCTCGGCGACCTGCTCACGCGTGAGGCTGTCATGACCCAGTTTCTCAGCCTGGCGGGCGATTTTAACACTATACAGCAGCCAAATGACGGCTAGCGCCAGCAGGAAAATGCCGTCGCTGTAGCTCAGTACGCCATCATAAAATACGCAGCCTGCCAGCAGACTTACGATTAACATTAGCGGCAATTCCCGGCGCAGAACATCAGAATGCACGCGAAATGGATGGAGCAGCGCCGCCAGGCCCAGGATCAGTAAGATGTTGACGATGTTAGAGCCAATCGCGGTGCCAATTGCAAGGTCTAACTGACCGTGCAACGATGCCGAGACAGAGACGATGATTTCAGGAAGCGACGTGCCAACACTGACAACGGTCATCCCGATGACAACCGGCGGTACGCCCGTCAGGCGACACAGGATTGATGCAGCAAACACTAAACGGTCAGCACTGTAGACCACCAAAAGTAAACCAATTATTAACAGTGCTGTTGCTAAAAGCATCAAAAGTCCTTTCTTCAGGTATACTTGTCGGTCCATCGCGCGGGAATGGCTGGACTGCATACGGTCTGAGGCGTAACGAATTCCTAATTTTGACTTTATGCGCCGGAAAAGTAAAACAAATGCCAGCTTTCGCTAACCTCAATGGCTAATATTCTGTAAAAATGCTGAGTTTAGGGCTGATTCAGGCTGCACGCTTAAACGTGAGCAGGGTAAGAAAGGAACCATAAATGAGCCAAACGATGGCGAATTTAGTCGATGTCCGCGGTGTGAGTTTCTCGCGTAGTAATCGATTGATATTCGATGATATTTCGTTGACCGTACCGCGTGGCAAAATCACCGCCATCATGGGGCCGTCCGGGATCGGTAAAACGACCCTTCTGCGCCTTATTGGTGGGCAGATCCCACCTGACAGCGGTGAAATCCTCTTCGATGGCGAAAACATCCCGGAGATGTCGCGCTCGCGCCTGTATACTGTCCGCAAACGTATGAGTATGCTCTTTCAGTCGGGGGCGCTGTTCACCGACATGAACGTCTTTGATAACGTGGCTTATCCGCTGCGAGAACATACCAGCCTGCCGCCTGAACTGCTGAAAAGCACGGTGATGATGAAGCTTGAAGCTGTCGGTCTACGGGGGGCTGCGAAACTGATGCCTTCAGAACTGTCTGGCGGGATGGCGCGACGTGCCGCACTGGCGCGAGCCATTGCATTAGAACCCGATTTAATCATGTTCGACGAACCGTTTGTCGGACAGGATCCCATCACAATGGGCGTGCTGGTGAAGCTTATCTCTGAACTAAATAGCGCGCTCGGCGTAACCTGTATTGTGGTGTCTCACGATGTACCGGAAGTGTTGAGCATTGCCGATTACGCCTATATCGTGGCGGACAAAAAGATCGTCGCACACGGCAGCGCCCAGGCGCTTCAGGAAAATTGCGATCCGCGCGTGCGGCAATTCCTCGATGGTATTGCTGACGGACCCGTACCGTTCCGCTACCCGGCGGGCGATTATCGTGACGATTTACTGGGATTAGGGAGTTAAGCCACTCATGCTGTTAAATGCGTTGGCCGCCCTTGGACACCGTGGCATAAAAACCATCAGGACGTTCGGGCGTGCCGGATTAATGTTATTCAACGCGCTGGTTGGCAAGCCGGAGTTTCGCAAGCACGCGCCTCTGCTGATGCGGCAGCTTTATAATGTCGGTGTGCTGTCGATGCTCATCATCATTGTCTCCGGCCTGTTTATCGGTATGGTGCTGGGGCTGCAGGGCTACCTCGTTCTGACCACCTACAGTGCGGAAACCAGCCTCGGGATGCTGGTGGCGCTCTCACTACTGCGTGAACTGGGGCCGGTTGTGGCGGCGCTGCTGTTCGCCGGTCGTGCAGGGTCAGCACTCACGGCAGAAATTGGCCTGATGCGCGCCACCGAGCAACTCTCCAGCATGGAGATGATGGCGGTCGACCCGCTGCGTCGGGTCATCTCTCCGCGTTTCTGGGCGGGGGTGATCTCGTTACCCCTACTGACTATTCTGTTTGTCGCCGTGGGGATCTGGGGTGGTTCGCTGGTGGGGGTCCACTGGAAAGGCATTGATGCCGGTTTCTTCTGGTCCGCCATGCAGGATGCCATCGATCTGCGAATGGATCTGGTTAACTGCCTGATTAAAAGCGTGGTATTTGCCATTACGGTCACCTGGATCGCCTTGTTCAATGGTTATGATGCCATTCCGACGTCGGCGGGCATTAGCCGTGCAACTACACGTACTGTCGTACATTCGTCGCTGGCCGTACTGGGTCTGGATTTTGTGCTCACCGCACTGATGTTTGGGAATTGAGTTCATGCAAACGAGAAAAAATGAAATTTGGGTCGGCGTGTTTCTGCTGCTGGCGCTGCTGGCCGCACTGTTTATCTGTCTGCGAGCGGCGGATATCACCTCAGTGCGCACCGAGCCGACATACCGTGTCTATGCCACCTTCGATAATATCGGCGGCCTGAAAGCGCGCTCACCGGTGCGTATTGGTGGCGTTGTTATCGGGCGTGTATCAGACATAACGCTTGATGAGAAAACGTATCTGCCGCGCGTTGCGATGGATATCGAAGAGCGTTACAACCACATTCCGGACACCAGCTCCCTGTCAATCCGTACTTCCGGCCTGCTGGGAGAGCAATACCTGGCGCTCAACGTTGGCTTTGAAGACCCTGAGCTTGGAACGACTATCCTTAAAGACGGTAGCGTTATCCAGGATACGAAGTCCGCGATGGTGCTGGAAGATATGATTGGTCAGTTCCTTTACAACAGTAAAGGGGATGATAAAAAGTCTGACGATGCCCCTGCGCAGAGTGAAGACCATACCAACGCTGCGCCGACCCCAGGTGCGACGAATTAATTCAGGAGAAGTCATTCATGTTTAAACGACTGTTAATGGTTGCCATGCTGGTCATTGCTCCCCTGACTGCGGCTCATGCTGCGGATCAAAGCAACCCGTACAAATTGATGGACGAAGCTGCGAAGAAAACCTTCGACCGTCTCAAAAACGAACAACCAAAAATTCGCGCGAATCCTGATTATCTGCGTGACGTGGTAGACCAGGAACTGCTGCCCTATGTGCAGATCAAATATGCTGGTGCGCTGGTGCTGGGACGTTATTACAAAGATGCGACGCCTGCGCAGCGTGAAGCCTACTTTGCTGCGTTCCGTGAATACCTGAAACAGGCGTATGGTCAGGCGCTGGCGATGTACCACGGCCAGACCTATCAGATTGCTCCCGAGCAGCCGCTGGGTGATGCCACCATTGTGCCTATCCGCGTGACGATCAACGATCCTAACGGCCGTCCACCGGTGCGCCTGGATTTCCAGTGGCGTAAAAACAGCCAGACCGGGCACTGGCAGGCCTATGACATGATTGCCGAAGGGGTAAGCATGATCACCACCAAACAGAACGAGTGGAGTGACCTGCTGCGCACCAAAGGTATTGATGGCCTGACCGCGCAACTGCAGTCTATTGCGCGTCAGAAAATTACTCTGGACGAGAAAAAGTAATGTCGCAGCAACTCAGCTGGTCGCGTGAAGGTGAGACGTTAAAGCTGTCCGGTGAACTTGATCAGGACCTGCTGAACCCACTGTGGAATAAACGCCACGACGCGATGCAGGGCGTGACGCTCATCGACTTAACCGACGTCACGCGGGTGGATACGGCAGGTGTTGCGCTGCTCGCCCATCTGGTCGCTGTGGGTAAAAAGCAGGGGACAAGCGTCAGGCTTCATGGCGCGAGCGATAATGTCGTTACCCTTGCCCAACTCTACAATTTGCCTCCGGACGTCCTGCCTCGTTAATATTTTCAGTGCGTTACTTCCGAAAGCCCTGACAGTTTCATCGTCGGGGCTTTTTGCTTGTTTAAGACGACGCCACTTTGCTCTAAGATGTTGGGCTTGTTTTCACTATCAGATGATTAAGAACCCATGGAAAATCATGAAATCCAGACAGTGCTGATGAATGCACTCTCCCTTCAGGAAGCCCACGTCACTGGCGATGGCAGTCACTTTCAGGTTATTGCTGTGGGTGAGATGTTCGACGGTATGAGCCGTGTGAAGAAACAGCAGGCTGTGTACGCGCCGCTGATGGAATATATTGCGGATAACCGCATCCACGCCCTGTCGATTAAAGCGTTCACCCCGCAAGAGTGGGCACGCGATCGCAAACTAAACGGTTTTTGAGCTGAGGGCGACAGGCCCGCAGCACGGTTGAATTTATAAGAGAGCACACAATGGATAAATTTCGTGTACAGGGGCCAACGCGTCTCCAGGGCGAAGTCACAATTTCTGGCGCGAAAAACGCCGCGCTGCCAATCCTCTTTGCTGCGCTGCTCGCGGAAGAGCCGGTAGAAATTCAGAACGTACCGAAGCTGAAAGATATCGACACCACCATGAAGCTGCTCACCCAGCTGGGCACGAAAGTTGAGCGTAACGGTTCCGTCTGGATCGATGCCAGCAACGTGAACAACTTCTCTGCGCCTTACGATCTGGTGAAAACCATGCGTGCATCCATCTGGGCGCTTGGCCCGCTGGTGGCGCGTTTTGGTCAGGGTCAGGTTTCACTGCCGGGCGGTTGCGCCATCGGTGCGCGTCCGGTTGATCTGCATATCTATGGTCTGGAGAAACTGGGCGCTGAGATCAAGCTGGAAGAAGGTTACGTTAAAGCCTCCGTCAACGGTCGTCTGAAAGGCGCGCACATTGTCATGGACAAAGTGAGCGTGGGCGCAACCGTCACCATCATGTCTGCGGCAACGCTGGCAGACGGCACGACCATCATCGAAAACGCCGCGCGTGAACCTGAGATTGTGGATACTGCCAACTTCCTCGTGGCGCTGGGGGCGAAGATCTCCGGCCAGGGTACTGACCGTATCACCATCGAAGGCGTTGAGCGTCTGGGCGGCGGTGTGTATCGCGTTCTGCCCGACCGTATCGAAACCGGCACCTTCCTGGTGGCCGCAGCGATCTCTGGCGGTAAGATTGTTTGTCGCAACGCGCAGCCTGATACCCTGGATGCGGTGCTGGCGAAACTGCGTGATGCAGGCGCGGATATCGAAATCGGAGAAGACTGGATCAGCCTTGATATGCACGGTCAGCGTCCAAAAGCGGTCAATGTGCGTACGGCGCCGCATCCGGCGTTCCCAACGGACATGCAGGCGCAGTTCACCCTGTTGAACCTGGTTGCCGAAGGGACAGGCTTCATCACAGAGACCATTTTCGAGAACCGCTTTATGCACGTACCGGAACTGATCCGTATGGGTGCGCATGCTGAGATCGAGAGCAATACCGTGATTTGCCACGGCGTGGAGAAACTGTCAGGTGCTCAGGTGATGGCAACCGATCTGCGTGCGTCTGCAAGCCTGGTGCTGGCGGGGTGTATTGCGGAAGGTACCACGGTGGTGGATCGTATTTACCACATCGATCGTGGTTATGAGCGTATCGAAGACAAACTGCGCGCGCTGGGTGCCAATATCGAGCGTGTGAAGGGCGAGTAATCGTTCCGGCAGCCCCCTGCCAGAGATGACCGGGGGGTTGCTGTTCCTGCTAAAAAGCGCGTTATTCCTGTGGTTCTTTCTTTAACTTTCTCTGGCGCATCATGCGCGTTCTGTCGATGAATTCATGGGTAATGGGATCGTGGTAGCGCGAGGGCCAGATCACCCACGGGTGCGTTTCCAGCGCCGTCGCGATAATTAATTCTCCCTTTGGCCAGGGGCGGGTCAGGGCGTTGGCCAGGGTGGAAGAACTCAGACCATGGCGGCGGGACTCTGCTGCCAGTGACGTCCCTCTTTTGCGCAGTGCCGCAATGATATCTGCCGTATGCCAGTCGATAAATTTCGTATCCATAACGCTGTCCTTAAGTGCGGATTCACCTACGCCGTTTCTTCTGAAACGACTGGCTTACTATACCCATTTCAAACTCTTGTTCTAAAAAGTTCGCGTTACTTGAAGGGATATTCAGAATAAGACATGCCTTTATTCATGCGGTCTCTAAACCGATGAATTTACATGAATACGGAATTTACTGGGGTGTTTTAGAACCTCCCCGCGATGGAAACGGGGAGGTGTGAAAGGATTAACGATCGCGTTGAACAGCGATGTGGGCAAGGCCAATAAGGGCATCACGCCACGGGCTGTCTGGAATAACCTGAAGGGCAGCGATGGCTTTATCAGCCTCTTCTTCGGCACGCTGACGCGTCCATTCCAGTGAACCGCAGATCGCCATAGTTTCCAGTACCGGTTCCAGAAGATGGCGACCATTTCCCTGTTCGATCGCCTCACGGATCATTTTCGCCTGGTCTTCAGTTCCGTTGCGCATCGCATGGAGCAGCGGCAGGGTCGGTTTGCCTTCGTTCAGGTCATCGCCCACGTTTTTGCCGAGCGTTTCGCCGTCCGCACTGTAGTCCAGCAAATCATCAATCAGCTGGAAGGCTGTCCCCAGATAGCGACCATAGTCCTGGAGCCCTTTTTCCTGAGCCTCAGAACAGCCAGCCAGAATGCCGGAGCACTGCGCGGCCGCTTCAAACAGGCGCGCTGTTTTGCTGTAGATGACGCGCATGTAGTTTTCTTCAGTAATATCCGGATCGTTGACGTTCATCAGCTGCAGCACTTCGCCTTCAGCGATGACGTTTACGGCTTCTGACATCACTTCCAGCACTTTCAGCGAGCCCAGGCTGGTCATCATCTGGAAGGCGCGGGTATAGATAAAATCCCCGACCAGAACGCTGGCGGCATTACCGAAGGCGGCATTGGCCGTGGCCTTACCGCGACGCATATCGGATTCATCCACAACATCGTCATGCAGAAGCGTCGCTGTGTGAATAAATTCGATCAGTGCGGCGATCGTGACGTGGGCATTTCCCTGATAGCCAACGGCTCTGGCAGCCAGAATGGCAATCATCGGGCGAATGCGTTTACCGCCGCCGCTGACAATGTAATAGCCCAACTGATTGATCAACTGAACGTCAGAGTTGAGTTGCTCCAGGATTGCTGCATTCACACCCGCCATATCTTGCGCGGTTAACTCATTGATTTTTTCTAAATTCATCGCAAAAGCCGGGCTTTTCATCCTGTTGATCCCATCTTCAATGGGGTAACGAAGGGTTTCGGTTTATCAATAGTAGTGCTGATTGTACTGAAAAAACGGCTCAGATAAACGTTACCGTACGTGTTGTGTTTTTTTTCTTCATGTATTGATGGTAGCACTTGTCAAAGGCTCGCGTTTTGCGTAATATTCGCGCCCTATTGTGAATATTTATAGCGCACTCTGAATCATACAAGGATGTGCGCGGAAGCGGAGTTTATATGTACGCGGTTTTCCAAAGTGGTGGTAAACAACACCGAGTAAGCGAAGGTCAGACCGTTCGCCTGGAAAAGCTGGACATCGCAACTGGCGAATCTGTTGAGTTCGCAGAAGTTCTGATGATCGCAAACGGTGAAGAAGTCAAAATCGGCGTTCCTTTCGTTGATGGCGGCGTTATCAAAGCTGAAGTTGTTGCTCACGGTCGTGGCGAGAAAGTTAAAATCGTTAAGTTTCGTCGTCGTAAACACTACCGTAAGCAGCAGGGCCACCGTCAGTGGTTCACTGATGTGAAAATTACTGGCATCAGCGCCTAAGACCTGAGGAGAGATTTAAATGGCACATAAAAAGGCTGGCGGCTCCACACGTAACGGTCGCGATTCAGAAGCTAAACGCCTGGGCGTTAAGCGTTTCGGTGGCGAATCCGTTCTGGCGGGTAGCATCATTGTTCGTCAACGTGGTACCAAATTCCACGCTGGCAACAACGTAGGTTGCGGTCGTGACCACACTCTGTTTGCTAAAGCAGACGGTAAAGTGAAATTTGAAGTTAAAGGCCCGAACAACCGTAAATACATCAGCATCGTTGCTGAGTAAGGTTTTCTCGGTCCGGTAACGGATTAAAGCCCCGCAACGTGTTGCGGGGCTTTTTACATTGGAAACCCGGAAAATTTTCTGTAGGGAAAACGGGCATGAAGCAGCAGGCCGGCATTGGTATTCTTTTGGCGCTCACGACCGCAATGTGCTGGGGTGCGCTGCCAATTGCAATGAAGCAAGTACTGGAAGTGATGGAGCCGCCTACGGTGGTCTTTTATCGCTTTCTGATGGCAAGCATCGGCCTCGGCGCCATTCTGGCTATCAAAGGTAAGCTTCCGCCTTTGCGACTTTTCCGCAAACCGCGCTGGCTGGTGCTGCTGGCTATCGCGACGGGCGGTCTGTTTGGTAACTTCATCCTGTTCAGCTCTTCTCTGCAGTATCTTAGCCCTACAGCGTCACAGGTGATTGGTCAGCTTTCACCTGTGGGCATGATGGTCGCCAGCGTGTTTATCCTCAAGGAGAAGATGCGTGGGACGCAGATTATCGGGGCGAGCATGTTGCTGTGTGGTCTGGTGATGTTCTTTAACACCAGCCTGATCGAAATTTTTACCCGCCTGACGGATTACACCTGGGGTGTGATTTTTGGTGTGGGAGCAGCTACGGTCTGGGTAAGCTATGGCGTCGCGCAAAAGGTGTTATTGCGGCGCCTGGCCTCACAGCAGATCCTTTTTTTGCTGTACACTTTATGTACAGTTGCATTATTGCCGTTAGCAAAGCCGGGTGTCATTACCCAGCTGAGCGACTGGCAGCTGGCGTGCCTCATTTTTTGTGGGCTTAACACGCTGGTTGGTTATGGCGCGCTTGCTGAAGCAATGGCGCGCTGGCAGGCAGCACAGGTTAGCGCATTGATCACGCTGACTCCGCTGTTTACCCTGTTATTTTCAGATTTGTTATCAATGGCCTGGCCCGATGTCTTCGTCAGACCGATGCTCAACCTGTTGGGCTATCTCGGTGCGTTTGTCGTGGTTGCGGGCGCGATGTATTCCGCCATTGGTCATCGTCTTTGGGGACGTTGGCGCAAAAATGAAGCGGTCCCCGCTCAGGCGAATGAGTTACGGAGAGTAAAATGAAGTTTGTTGATGAAGCAACGATCCTGGTTGTGGCTGGTGATGGCGGCAACGGTTGCGTGAGCTTCCGCCGTGAAAAATATATTCCTCGAGGTGGCCCGGATGGCGGCGACGGCGGGGATGGTGGTGATGTGTGGCTGGAGGCGGATGAGAACCTCAACACGCTGATCGACTACCGTTTCGAAAAATCCTTCCGCGCTGAACGTGGTCAGAACGGTCAGAGCCGCGACTGTACCGGTAAACGCGGTAAAGACGTGACCATTAAAGTGCCGGTTGGTACGCGCGTGATTGACCAGGGCACCGGTGAAACCATGGGTGACATGACCAAACACGGTCAGCGCCTGATGGTTGCAAAAGGTGGCTGGCACGGTCTGGGCAACAGCCGCTTCAAATCATCCGTTAACCGTACTCCGCGTCAGAAGACGATGGGGACGCCGGGCGATAAGCGCGATCTGCAGCTGGAGCTGATGCTCCTGGCAGACGTGGGCATGCTGGGTATGCCAAATGCCGGTAAATCGACCTTTATTCGCGCGGTTTCTGCGGCGAAACCAAAAGTGGCGGACTATCCGTTTACCACGCTGGTACCGAGCCTGGGTGTTGTCCGTATGGATAACGAGAAGAGCTTCGTTGTTGCTGACATCCCGGGTCTGATCGAAGGTGCAGCGGAAGGTGCCGGTCTCGGCATTCGCTTCCTGAAACACCTTGAGCGTTGCCGCGTACTGCTGCACCTCATTGATATCGATCCTATTGATGGTTCCGATCCGGTTGAAAATGCCCGGATCATCATCGGTGAGCTGGAAAAATACAGCGAAAAACTGGCGTCTAAACCGCGCTGGCTGGTCTTCAACAAGATCGACCTGATGGATAAAGCTGAAGCGGAAGCGAAAGCTAAAGCGATTGCTGAAGCGATGGGCTGGGAAGATAAATACTACCTGATCTCCGCGGCAAGCCAGGTTGGCGTGAAAGACCTCTGCTGGGATGTGATGACCTTTATCATCGAAAACCCGGTTGTTCAGGCTGAAGAAGCGAAACAGCCAGAAAAAGTCGAATTCATGTGGGATGACTACCACCGTCAGCAGCTCGAAGAGCTGGAAGCGGAAGAGGAAGACGACTGGGACGATGACTGGGATGAAGACGACGAAGAAGGTGTCGAGTTCATCTACAAGCACTGATATCTGTCTAAAGCCCCCATTCCGGGGGCTTTTTTTATTCCAGCGTTGAGGGGAGCCAGCAGCTTGCTATCAGGCCGCCTTCAGCACCGTTCTCCAGCGCCAGCTTACCGCGGTGGAGTTGCAGGATACGCTGTACGATACTCAGGCCCAGGCCGCTACCGCCGTAGCGCTGATCAAGCCGACGGAACGGCTCGGTGATCGACTGTCGATGTGCTTCATCGATGCCGGGCCCCTGATCGCTCACGCTGACCAGAGTACCTCCCGCAACCTCGGTTAGTGCCACGGTGATTGTTGTGCCTGGTGGACTATAACGTCCGGCATTTTCCAGCAGGTTACGCAGCATCAGTCGCAAAAGCACCGCGTCACCCTGCACCGTAAGGGTACTTTTGGCCGGCCATATCACCGTATGTTCTTTGGCTTCATGCTCAAGACCAAGGGGCGTGATGATCGTGTCCGTCCAGTTAATGGTCTCATAGTGACCGCTCGCCATCGCCTGTCCGGCACGGGCCAGCATCAGCAGTTGTTCAACGGTATGCATGAGCTGATCGATACGGCTGATTAACGTTGTTGCCTGCGGAGAGCCTGACTGCGCCATTAACTCCAGATGAAGCCGGATCCCGGCCAGTGGCGTTCGCAGTTCGTGGGCGGCGTCTGCGGTGAAGAGACGCTCCTGCTGAATGGTACTGTCCAGCCTGGCGAGTAGCTGGTTGAGAGAGGTGGTAACGGCGCCTATTTCTTCCATGTCGGAATACATAGGCAGCGGCGTTAAGTTATCCGCCGAACGGTTAGCGAGGCTGTCGCGGAGTTTATTCAGAGGCCGGGTTATCCAGGTGACCGCCCAGAATGAAAACAGCAGAGTGAAACTGACCATCACCAGGGAAGGGACCAGAAGAGATGCAATCGCCTCGCGGATCTCTTTTTCGACATGGTTATTGCGGGCTTTTGCAGACAGCGTTTCATTCACCAGAAAGCCAATCTGCTCACGACTTTCATGCCACAACCAAATCACGCTTATCAGCTGGAAAAATAACAGAATGACCGCCAGCAACACCATTAATCGCCGACGCATGCTGTTCATTTCTGGCTCTCCAGACGATAGCCAACGCCGCGGACGGTTTTTATCCTGTCTTTGCCAAGCTTGCGACGCAGGTTATGGATGTGGACTTCCAGGGTGTTAGAGCCGGGATCGTCCTGCCAGGAGTAAATGTCCTGTTGCAGCGTTTCACGGTGCACCGTTTGCCCGCTGCGCATAATCAGGCGGGTCAGGAGGGCGAACTCTTTTGGGGTCACTTCAACGGGCTGGGACTCACGCAGTACCTGCTGGGTTTGCAGATTGAGCGTGATGTCGCCGTCCGTCAGCAGATTATCGCTGTGCCCCTGATAGCGCCGGATAAGCGCCCGCACGCGTGCCTGAAGTTCTGCGAGCGCAAAGGGCTTCACCAGATAGTCATCTGCGCCAGCATCGAGGCCGGTAATACGATCTTCAATCGCATCGCGTGCCGTCAGGATCAACACCGGGTTAGTGATGCCGCGCCGACGCCATTGGGTGAGCAGCGTCGCGCCGTCTTTGTCCGGCAAACCCAAATCGAGGATCACCAGACTGTACTCGCCGCTCTGGATCAGGGAATCCGCCTCTGCCGCGGTACCGGCACAATCCAGAGCATACCCTTCGTTGGCAAGCCCCAGCGCGAGTCCTTCCTGTAATAACAGATCATCTTCAACTATGAGTAGTTTCATCGCTAGTTATTCTGATAAATGTCTTTATAAAGCCTGCTTTCGAAGCGAACCAGCGGAATACGACGGTTGCGCTGATCGGTCGGTTCGACGGCATAGCCGGAAAGATACTGTACGAAGGCCATGCGTTGTCCGCTGGCGGTCGTGATGAACCCTGCAAGATTGTAAACGCCCTGCAGTGAACCTGTTTTAGCGGATACTTTGCCATCTACGCCGGCCGCGTGAAGCCCGGCGCGATACTGCAGAGAACCGTCATGCCCGGCAAGCGGCAGCATTGAAATAAAGTTTAGCTCAGAGTCATGTTGTGCAATGTACTGAAGCACTTGCATCATGGTTGCCGGTGCGATCAAATTATGACGCGATAATCCGGAACCATCGACAGCAATGGTATTACCCAGATCGATTCCCGCCTGTTGGCGCAGGATCTGGCGCACAGCGTCTGAGCCCGCGCGCCAGGTTCCCGGCACGCCAAAACGCGCGTGGCCGATCATGCGGAACACCGTATCAGCAATCATGTTGTCAGACTTTTTCAGCATAATTCGCAGCAAATCGTGCAGCGGAGGCGACTGTTTGCTGGCGATGACCGTTCCGGGCTGGTTGACCTGCGTCTGGCGGAGCAGCGTACCGGAGTAGCTAATGCCTGCCTGCTTCAGTTCATCCTTCAGAATGGCGCCCGCGTAGCTCGCGCCATCTTGTATCGCAAAGGCCAGCGGCAGGGGATCGGCGCGCTGGGTCAGACAGCCGGTGAGCGTGAAACGGTTAAGATCGCCAGGCACCACGTCCAGTTCGCAATACTGGGCATCCGGGGAGCCTTTGGCCAGCGTACGCACCTGGCTAAACATGGTCACCGGGTAGTAGGATGCCACGCGGATAAACGCTAAATCATCCGGTTTGGGCGCGCTGTAAAGGGAAATTGAAAAGCAGTTGCGGTCAACAATCGCGGCGGTGGGTGGTGCGCTAAAGCATTGCGTCATGTCGTTCCACGGCCAGCCTGGCGCTTTATCATGGCTGGCAAAAATCGAGGTGTCGATCAGCACGTTACCCTCGATTTTCGTCACACCGGATTTTTTCAGCACCGCCACCATATTGCGGATATCCTGGCGCTTAAAGGTCGGATCGCCGCCAAAACGGGCAATAAGATCGCCCTTCAGTACACCGCCCTCAATGTTGCCTTTGCTCTCAAGCGTGGTGGTAAAACGAAAGTCAGGGCCGAGCTGAAGCAGCGCGGCGAGGGCCGTGATCACCTTTTGGGTACTGGCAGGCAGCGCCATCTGTTGACTGTGATAGTCAATCTCTGGCGTCTGCGCCCCGACCTTTTGCACCATCAATGCAAGGTTAGCACCTGCGGGTAGCTGATTAATGTACTCATCAACATTCGCGGCCTGAACGCTGAACGCTATACTGGTAGTCAATCCGATGATAAATCTGGAAAATCGCATAATCTCGCGCTAACAACCCGAAAACAAACCGTCATACTACGGTGCATAGCACTGCAAAGTAAACGATGACCCATAGTGAACTTCGCGGTAAAATGCGTATCAAATTGAAAAATTGCTGCTGACCTGGGGCGTTGCTCCCGGGTCGGTTTTCTTTTTGCTTCTTGCCCGCTTAGGGGGGCAGGGGCAGGGAACACTGCTCCCAACAGGAATGTTTAAGAGGTATAACAAATGCAAGCTATTCCGATGACCTTACGTGGTGCCGAAAAACTGCGCGAAGAGCTGGATTTCCTGAAATCCGTTCGTCGCCCTGAAATTATCGCCGCTATCGCGGATGCGCGTGAGCATGGCGACCTGAAGGAGAACGCTGAATACCACGCGGCGCGTGAGCAGCAGGGCTTCTGTGAAGGACGTATCAAAGATATCGAAGCAAAACTGTCCAATGCGCAGGTTATCGATATCACCAAGATGCCTAACAATGGGCGTGTGATCTTTGGTTCAACCGTGACCGTGCTGAACCTGGACAACGACGAAGAGCAGACCTATCGCATCGTGGGTGATGATGAAGCAGACTTCAAACAGAACCTGATTTCCGTGAACTCTCCGATTGCTCGCGGCCTGATTGGCAAAGAGCAGGATGATGTTGTTACCATTCGCACGCCTGGCGGTGAAGTGGAATACGAAATTATCAAGGTTGAATACCTGTAATTCGCATCTCTGGTAAGATGTTGATACATTGTAAAGAAAAGAAAAAGGCCGCATAGCGGCCTTTTATCAACTCAAGGAGCATGGCATTTTGCTCGCCTGCTGACAGAAATCCCTCGTTTCACACAGAAAATGTGTTTGATTCAGGATATCCTTAGCGTGGCAGCGAGATTTTACGCTCTTTAGATGGGCGGTAGAGCACCAGCGTTTTACCGATGACCTGTACATTACAGGCGCCGGTTTCGCGCACGATGGCTTCCACGATCAGGTTTTTAGTGTCTCTGTCTTCAGAGGCGATTTTCACCTTGATCAGCTCGTGGTGTTCCAGCGCTTGTTCAATCTCGGCAAGCACCCCTTCGGTCAAACCATTGTTGCCAAGCATCACTACAGGCTTGAGCGGATGTGCCAGACCTTTAAGGTGCTGTTTTTGTTTAGTACTCAGATTCATCGTATATTTTTGCTTACGTTGGGATTGAAAACGGTTCATTCTACCGCCATCTCCCTTATATCGCCAAATAGCTGCGTAGAAATTTACGTCACAGGCAAGTAACGATGAACCAGGACGGAAATGTTAAATGACAGGTAAAAAGCGTTCTGCCAGCTCCAGCCGCTGGCTTCAGGAACACTTTAGCGATAAATATGTTCAACAGGCGCAGAAAAAGGGGTTGCGTTCCCGTGCCTGGTTTAAACTTGATGAAATACAGCAAAGTGACAAACTTTTTAAGCCGGGGATGACGGTTGTTGACCTCGGTGCGGCACCTGGCGGATGGTCCCAGTATGCGGTAACGCAGATCGGCGGAACGGGCCGAATCATCGCGTGCGATCTTTTACCAATGGATCCTATCGTCGGTGTCGACTTCCTTCAGGGCGACTTTCGTGATGAATTAGTGCTTAAAGCGTTACTTGATCGTGTAGGTGACAGTAAGGTCCAGGTTGTCATGTCAGATATGGCACCAAATATGTGTGGAACACCGGCGGTGGATATCCCCCGCGCCATGTATCTGGTGGAGCTAGCGTTAGAAATGTGTCGTGATGTACTAGCGCCTGGTGGTAGTTTTGTTGTGAAGGTGTTTCAGGGCGAAGGTTTCGAGGAGTATCTTAAGGAAATTCGCTCCCTGTTTGCGAAGGTCAAAGTTCGTAAGCCGGACTCTTCCCGGGCCCGTTCCCGCGAAGTGTATATTGTAGCGACCGGGCGAAAATGATAACCGGTAGATTTCAGGCGAAAGTTTGAATGAAACTGGATATAGAGTATCCTGACGCTGTTTTTAACACAGTTGTAATATGAGGTTAATCCCTTGAGTGACATGGCGAAAAACCTAATACTCTGGCTGGTCATTGCCGTTGTGCTGATGTCAGTATTCCAGAGCTTTGGGCCCAGCGAGTCGAATGGCCGCAAGGTGGATTATTCTACCTTCCTGCAGGAGGTCAATCAGGACCAGGTTCGCGAAGCGCGTATCAACGGACGTGAGATCAACGTTACCAAGAAAGATAGTAACCGTTACACGACTTACATCCCGGTGAACGATCCTAAGCTGCTTGATAACCTTCTGACCAAAAACGTCAAAGTGGTAGGCGAGCCGCCAGAAGAACCAAGCCTGTTGGCTTCAATCTTCATTTCCTGGTTCCCGATGCTGCTTCTTATCGGCGTCTGGATCTTCTTTATGCGCCAGATGCAGGGCGGCGGTGGCAAAGGTGCCATGTCGTTTGGTAAGAGCAAGGCGCGTATGCTGACGGAAGACCAGATTAAGACTACGTTCGCTGACGTTGCAGGTTGTGACGAAGCGAAAGAAGAAGTCGGTGAACTGGTTGAATACCTGCGCGAGCCGAGCCGTTTCCAGAAACTGGGCGGTAAGATCCCGAAAGGCGTGCTGATGGTCGGCCCTCCGGGTACCGGTAAAACCCTGCTGGCGAAAGCTATCGCAGGTGAAGCGAAGGTGCCGTTCTTTACTATTTCAGGTTCTGACTTCGTCGAAATGTTCGTGGGTGTCGGTGCATCTCGTGTGCGTGACATGTTCGAGCAGGCTAAGAAGGCAGCACCATGCATTATCTTCATCGATGAAATCGACGCCGTAGGCCGCCAGCGTGGCGCGGGCCTGGGCGGTGGTCACGATGAACGTGAACAGACTCTGAACCAGATGCTGGTTGAGATGGACGGCTTCGAAGGTAACGAAGGTATTATCGTTATCGCCGCAACTAACCGTCCGGACGTACTTGACCCGGCGCTGCTGCGTCCAGGCCGTTTCGACCGTCAGGTTGTGGTCGGTCTGCCAGATGTTCGTGGTCGTGAACAGATTCTGAAAGTGCACATGCGTCGCGTACCGCTGGCGCCAGATATCGACGCGGCAATTATTGCGCGTGGTACCCCGGGCTTCTCCGGTGCGGATCTGGCTAACCTGGTCAACGAAGCTGCTCTGTTCGCCGCTCGCGGTAACAAGCGCGTGGTGTCCATGGTGGAGTTCGAGAAAGCGAAAGACAAAATCATGATGGGTGCGGAACGTCGCTCCATGGTGATGACGGAAGCGCAGAAAGAGTCCACGGCATATCACGAAGCCGGTCACGCGATTATCGGCCGCCTGGTACCGGAGCACGATCCGGTACACAAAGTGACGATTATTCCGCGCGGTCGTGCGCTGGGTGTGACCTTCTTCCTGCCTGAAGGCGACGCGATCAGCGCCAGCCGTCAGAAACTGGAAAGCCAGATTTCAACCCTGTACGGTGGTCGTCTGGCGGAAGAGATCATCTACGGGCCGGAACATGTTTCTACCGGTGCGTCGAACGATATTAAAGTGGCGACAAACCTGGCACGTAACATGGTCACTCAGTGGGGCTTCTCCGACAAACTCGGTCCGCTGCTTTATGCAGAGGAAGAGGGTGAAGTATTCCTGGGCCGCTCCGTGGCAAAAGCGAAACATATGTCCGATGAGACGGCTCGTATCATCGACCAGGAAGTGAAAGCGCTGATTGAACGTAACTACGGTCGCGCGCGTCAGATCCTGAACGACAATATGGACATCCTGCATTCGATGAAAGATGCGCTCATGAAATATGAGACCATCGATGCACCGCAGATTGACGACCTGATGGCTCGCCGCGAAGTGCGTCCGCCAGCAGGCTGGGAAGACCCAGGTGCTTCCAACAATTCTGACAACAATGGCACCCCGCGTGCGCCGCGTCCGGTCGATGAACCGCGTACGCCGAACCCGGGCAACACCATGTCAGAACAGTTGGGCGACAAGTAAGTCACTGCTGTTGAAGCGTTTGTCTGTATCTCAAACCCTGGAGCTTGCTCCGGGGTTTTTCTTTTTCATTTAACCATATTGATACCAGGGATTTAGCCATGAAACTCTTCGCCCAGGACTCGCATCTCGATCTCTCACATCCTCATGTGATGGGTATCCTGAATGTTACCCCTGACTCCTTCTCTGACGGCGGCACGCACAACACGCTTATCGACGCGGTTAAGCACGCGAATTTAATGATCAACGCGGGTGCTACCATCATTGATGTCGGCGGTGAATCGACGCGCCCAGGGGCAGCGGATGTGTCGGTGGAAGAAGAGCTGGCGCGCGTGGTGCCGGTCGTTGAGGCAATCGCACAACGTTTTGAGGTATGGATCTCCGTCGATACTTCCAAACCAGAAGTGATTCGTGAAGTGGCGAGAGTGGGTGCTCACATTATTAATGATATCCGCTCGCTGACTGAACCCGGTGCAATCGAAGCCGCTGCTGAGACAGGGTTGCCTGTGTGCCTGATGCACATGCAGGGGCAGCCGAAAACCATGCAGGAGGCGCCGAAGTATGACGATGTCTTTGCTGATGTGAATCGCTTCTTTATTGAGCATATTGAACGCTGTGAGCGTGCAGGCATCCCAAAAGAGAAATTGCTGCTCGACCCGGGGTTCGGTTTCGGTAAAAATCTCTCCCACAACTATGCACTGCTTGCGCGCTTATCGGAATTCCATCACTTCGGCCTGCCGCTGCTGGTGGGGATGTCGAGAAAATCGATGATTGGCCAATTGCTTAACGTAGGGCCGAGCGAGCGCCTGAGTGGTAGTCTGGCCTGCACGGTCATTGCGGCGATGCAAGGCGCGCATATTATTCGTGTCCATGACGTCAAAGAAACAGTAGAAGCCATGCGCGTGGTGGAAGCCACACTGGCAGCGAAGGAAAACAAACGCTATGAGTAATCGTAAATATTTTGGGACCGATGGTATCCGTGGGCGTGTCGGCGATGCGCCTATCACGCCTGATTTTGTCCTTAAGCTTGGCTGGGCTGCTGGCAAGGTACTCGCACGTCATGGTTCCCGTAAGATCATTATTGGTAAAGATACCCGTATTTCAGGTTATATGCTGGAATCGGCGCTGGAAGCCGGACTGGCAGCCGCGGGGCTGTCAGCTTCCTTTACTGGCCCAATGCCAACGCCGGCTGTTGCGTATCTGACCCGTACCTTCCGCGCGGAAGCGGGAATTGTGATTTCGGCCTCCCATAACCCGTTCTATGACAACGGCATCAAGTTCTTCTCCATTGATGGCACCAAGCTGCCGGATGAAGTGGAAGAAGCCATTGAAGCCGAAATGGAAAAAGAGATCACCTGCGTGGACTCCGCAGAGCTGGGTAAAGCAAACCGTATCGTCGATGCCGCGGGTCGCTATATTGAGTTTTGCAAAGGTACCTTCCCGAACGAACTGAGCCTTGCCCACCTTAAAATTGTGGTGGACTGCGCCAACGGTGCGACCTATCACATTGCGCCAAACGTATTCCGCGAGCTGGGCGCCAAAGTGATCACCATTGGCTGCGAGCCGGATGGTCTGAACATTAACGAGCAGGTTGGCGCGACGGACGTGCGTGCCCTGCAGGCACGCGTGCTGGCAGAGAAGGCCGACCTGGGTATTGCGCTGGATGGCGACGGCGATCGCGTGATCATGGTCGACCACGAAGGCAACAAGGTTGATGGCGATCAGATCCTCTACATCATCGCCCGTGAAGGGCTGCGTCAGGGTCAACTGCGCGGTGGTGCCGTCGGCACGCTGATGAGCAACATGGGCCTGGAGCTGGCGCTGAAACAGCTGGGTATCCCGTTTGTTCGCGCGAAAGTGGGTGACCGTTACGTGCTGGAGAAGCTTCAGGAGAAAGGCTGGCGCATTGGCGCAGAAAACTCAGGCCACGTGATCCTGCTCGACAAAACCACCACCGGTGACGGCATCGTGGCTGCGCTTCAGGTCGTCGCAGCGATGGCCCGTAACCATATGAGCCTGCACGATCTCTGCAGCGGCATGAAAATGTTCCCGCAGATCCTGGTGAACGTGCGTTTCACGGCAGGTAAAGGCGATCCGCTGGAAAATGACAATGTGAAAGCGGTAATGGCTGACGTTGAAGCGGCGCTGGGAAGCCGTGGCCGCGTGCTGCTGCGTAAGTCCGGAACTGAACCACTGATTCGCGTTATGGTGGAAGGTGAGGATGAAGCGCAGGTGACTGAATTTGCCCACCGTATTGCTGATGCCGTTAAAGCTGCATAAACTTGCACGCTAACTGTTTAAAAAGGCGACTTTTATCGCCTTTGTTTTAAGCAATTAATGGCTTTTTGCTGTTTTTTTCCGCAGTTGATACAATGGCTCAAAAATGCCCTTGCGAAGGCCATTCGCTTTGGTTAGTATTCACACCCGCTTCAGTGGGAAACAAAAATCCTGCTAATTGGTCGAAGCATTGGTATGCGGCAAATCCGCAAGGAACAGGTTGATTATGTACGAAGCTCTTTTAGTTATTTTCCTTATTGTAGCCATCGCTCTCGTAGCGCTGATTATGCTGCAGCAAGGTAAAGGCGCTGATATGGGAGCCTCCTTCGGAGCAGGCGCTTCCGGTACGCTGTTCGGTTCAAGTGGTTCTGCGAACTTCATGACCCGTACGACAGCGATTCTGGCTACGCTGTTCTTCATCATCAGTCTGGTGCTGGGCAATATCAACAGCAACAAGACCAGTAAAGGAAGCGAGTGGGAAAACCTGAGCGCGCCAGCGAAAACTGAGCAGACTCAGCCAGCTGCACCGGCGAAGCCAACCAGCGATATCCCGCAGTAAGTATTCCGTACCGAGGTGGTGGAATTGGTAGACACGCTACCTTGAGGTGGTAGTGCCCTAACGGGCTTGTGGGTTCGAGTCCCATCCTCGGTACCAATATTCCAGAAGAAAGACGTCGAATGACGTCTTTTTTTTCGTCTGTACTTTTTGTTTTCGTAGGCCCGGTAAGCGCAGCGCCACCGGGCAAAATGGCGGGTGGCTCTGCGCTTACCCGCCCTACAAAAGGGCATAAAAAAGGCACCCTAAGAGTGCCTTCTGCATTTCTGAATAGCGATTACTTCTTATCGCTGTGCTCCAGGTTTTCCACCTGCGGCAGGCCGTTACCGGAGCTTGCGGAGAGCAGACCATTCTCAACATAGTTGAACAGCTTTTCACGGGTATCGGTGATGTCCAGGTTACGCATGGTCAGCTGACCAATACGGTCATCTGGCGAGAACACCGACTCACCTTTCTCCATGGTCAGACGCTCTGCTTTATAGGTCAGGTTGTCAGACACGGTGTTCAGGATGGAGTAGTCGTTACCGCGACGCAGTTCCAGAGTGACCTCACCGGTAATGGCACTCGCCACCCAGCGCTGCAGCGCATCACGCAGCATCAGCGCCTGCGGATCGAACCAGCGACCCTGATACAGCAGTTTACCCAGCTGACGACCATGAGAGTGATACTGCTCAATGGTGTCTTCGTTGTGGATCCCGGTCAGCAGACGCTCGTAAGCGATATGCAGCAGCGCCATCCCCGGGGCTTCATAAATGCCACGGCTTTTCGCTTCGATAATACGGTTCTCAATCTGGTCGCTCATGCCCAGACCGTGACGGCCGCCAATGCGGTTTGCTTCCAGCATCAACTCTACGTCGTCAGAGAACGTTTTGCCGTTCAGGGCAACCGGATGACCACGTTCGAAACGCACGGTCACCTCTTCTGCCGCGATCTTCACGTTCTCATCCCAGAACTTCACGCCCATGATTGGGTTAACGATCTTCACGCTGGAGTTCAGGAATTCCAGGTCTTTCGCTTCGTGCGTTGCACCCAGCATGTTGGAGTCGGTAGAGTAGGCTTTCTCGACGGACATCTTGTAGTCAAAGCCGCAGGCAATCATAAACTCGGACATTTCATGACGGCCACCCAGCTCGTCGATGAAGTCGGTATCCAGCCAGGGTTTGTAGATCTGCAGCTCGGCGTTGGTCAGCAGGCCATAACGATAGAAACGTTCGATATCGTTACCTTTATAGGTGCTGCCGTCACCCCAGATGTTCACGCCATCTTCTTTCATCGCGGCAACCAGCATCGTGCCGGTAACGGCGCGACCCAGTGGAGTGGTGTTGAAATAGGTCAGACCGCCGGTGGTGTTATGGAACGCACCACACTGAATAGCCGCAATACCTTCTGCGACGAGTTGCTTACGGCAGTCAATCAGGCGCGCGTTTTCTGCGCCATACTCTTTCGCGCGACGAGGAATAGCATCGTAGTCGTCCTCATCCGGCTGACCCAGGTTCGCAGTATATGCATACGGAACCGCTCCCTTCTGGCGCATCCACAGCAGTGCAGCGCTGGTATCCAGGCCGCCTGAGAAAGCGATGCCAATACGTTGTCCTACCGGAAGATGCTTGAGAATCGTCGTCATAGAATAAAACCCTGCTTGATTGACTGATTAGAGACCGCTTTCGCTCTCTTGTGCATTTTTATGCAAAATAAGTGAGTATTCATTTAATCATCTTTTATCGAATACCGGAAGAGACTCGTGCGTTTTTTGTAAAAAATTTGGTCTGTTTCGTCTGATGGAAGTTGGGTTGACAGGTGGGGTCAACTATCAATATACTAAACGCCGATTTTACGTCCCGTCTTCGGTACCAAATCCCAGCATTATTTGCAAATTCTGTCCAAAACGCGTAGAATTTGCCACGTTTCAGGCGCGGGGTGGAGCAGCCTGGTAGCTCGTCGGGCTCATAACCCGAAGGTCGTCGGTTCAAATCCGGCCCCCGCAACCACTTTCCCATAAAGTTCTTTTTCAAATATACTGTGAAGACTCAGAGCCTTCGTAGCTGGATTTGAAAAAATTCTTTCGGAGAGTGCTCCAGGCCACAGTTGTGGCTATAGGGTTCAGTTATCTAAAGCCCCGATTTATCGGGGTTTTTTGTTATCTGACTACAGAATAACTGGGCTTTACGCCCTTTTTTTATGTCTTGGGGGTGGGCTTGTCCACATTAGAGCAAAAATTAACAGAGATGATTACTGCACCGGTCGAAGCACTGGGCTACGAACTGGTCGGCATCGAATTCGTTCGCGGCCGTACATCGACGCTGCGCATCTATATTGATAGTGAAGATGGCATCAATGTTGATGATTGTGCTGATGTCAGCCACCAGGTGAGTGCGGTTCTTGATGTTGAAGACCCAATTACCGTTGCGTACAACCTGGAAGTTTCCTCACCTGGCCTCGATCGTCCGATGTTCACGGCCGAGCACTATGTGCGCTTTACCGGTGAAGAAGTGGCTCTCGTTCTGCGTATGGCCGTACAGAACCGCCGTAAATGGCAGGGAATTATCAAAGCCGTTGATGGTGAAATGATCACGGTGACAGTCGAAGGCAAAGATGAAGTGTTCGCGCTGAGTAATATCCAGAAGGCGAACCTGGTTCCCCACTTTTAACAGTCTGGATTGAGGTGAAAAGCCCGCGATGAACAAAGAAATTTTGGCTGTTGTTGAAGCCGTCTCCAACGAGAAATCACTGCCGCGTGAGAAGATTTTCGAAGCGCTGGAAAGTGCACTGGCTACTGCAACCAAGAAAAAATACGAACAAGAGATCGATGTTCGCGTAGAAATCGATCGTAAAAGCGGTGACTTCGATACATTCCGTCGTTGGGTAATTGTTGAAGAAGTGACCCAGCCGACCAAAGAGATCACGCTGGAAGCGGCACGTTTTGAAGACGAAAGTCTGAACGTGGGTGACTACGTTGAAGATCAGATTGAATCTGTCACCTTTGACCGTATCACTACCCAGACCGCGAAACAGGTTATCGTGCAGAAAGTGCGCGAAGCCGAGCGCGCACTGGTGGTTGACCAGTTCCGCGATCAGGAAGGCGAAATCATTACCGGCGTGGTGAAGAAAGTAAACCGCGACAACATCTCTCTGGAGATCAAATCCGAAGGGATGCCGGGTAACGCTGAAGCGGTGATCCTGCGTGAAGACATGCTGCCGCGTGAAAACTTCCGCCCGGGCGACCGTATCCGTGGTGTGCTGTACGCCGTGCGCCCTGAAGCGCGTGGTGCTCAACTGTTCGTGACCCGTTCTAAACCGGAAATGCTGGTTGAACTGTTCCGTATCGAAGTACCGGAAATCGGTGAAGAAGTCATCGAAATCAAAGCGGCGGCTCGCGATCCGGGCTCCCGTGCGAAAATTGCGGTGAAAACGAACGACAAGCGTATCGACCCGGTCGGTGCTTGCGTCGGTATGCGTGGTGCGCGTGTTCAGGCGGTATCTACCGAGCTGGGCGGCGAACGTATTGATATCGTTCTGTGGGATGACAACCCGGCGCAATTCGTGATCAACGCAATGGCTCCGGCAGATGTGGCGTCTATCGTTGTTGACGAAGACAAACACACCATGGATATCGCTGTTGAAGCGGGCAACCTGGCGCAGGCGATTGGCCGTAACGGTCAGAACGTACGTCTGGCGTCACAGCTGAGCGGCTGGGAACTCAACGTAATGACCGTTGACGACCTGCAGGCCAAGCATCAGGCTGAAGCCCATGCGGCGATCGATACCTTCACCAAATACCTCGACATTGACGAAGATTTCGCCACTGTTCTGGTTGAGGAAGGTTTCTCTACGCTGGAAGAACTGGCCTATGTGCCAATGAAAGAGCTGCTGGAAATTGACGGTCTGGATGAACCAACCGTTGAAGCCCTGCGTGAACGCGCTAAAAACGCACTGACCACCCTGGCACTGGCTCAGGAAGAAAGCCTTGGCGATAAGAAGCCGGCTGATGACCTGCTGAATCTGGAAGGTCTTGATCGTGCGATTGCGTTCAAGCTGGCTGCCCGTGGTGTTTGTACGCTGGAAGATCTCGCTGAGCAAGGCGTTGATGACCTGGCTGATATCGAAGGTTTAACCGACGAGAAAGCCGGCGAACTCATCATGGCCGCACGTAATATTTGCTGGTTCGGCGACGAAGCGTAATAAACTGTAGCAGGAAGGAACAGCATGACTGATGTAACTGTAAAATCGCTGGCTGCTGAGATTCAGACCTCCGTGGACCGCCTGGTACAGCAATTTGCTGATGCAGGGATCCCGAAGTCCGCTGATGACTCGGTGACCGCGCAAGAAAAACAAACCTTGTTAACGCACCTGAACCGTGAGCACGGTTCTACGCCTGACAAGTTAACGCTGCAGCGCAAAACGCGCAGCACGTTGAATATTCCTGGTACCGGTGGCAAAAGTAAATCGGTACAAATTGAAGTCCGCAAGACGCGCACCTTTGTAAAACGTGATCCGCAAGAGGCAGAACGCCTTGCCGCGGAAGAGCAGGCACAGCGTGAAGCGGAAGAACAAGCTCAGCGTGAGGCGGAAGCTGCCGCCAAACGCGAGGCAGAATTAAAAGCTGAACGTGAGGCCGCAGAAAAAGCGAAACGCGACGCCAGTGATAAAGTGAAGCGTGACGCTGCGGAAAAAGACAAAGTGAGCAATCAACAGACAGACGAAATGACCAAAACTGCCCAGGCTGAAAAAGCCCGTCGTGAAAATGAAGCTGCCGAACTGAAGCGTAAAGCCGAAGAAGAAGCACGCCGCAAGCTCGAAGAAGAAGCTCGCCGCGTCGCTGAAGAAGCACGCCGTATGGCAGAAGAAAACGAGAAGAACGGTGTGAATACCGTTGAACCGACTGAAGACACCAGCGACTACCACGTCACCACTTCTCAGCACGCACGTCAGGCTGAAGATGACAACGACCGTGAAGTAGAAGGCGGCCGTGGCCGTGGTCGTAATGCAAAAGCTGCGCGTCCGGCGAAGAAAGGTAACAAGCACGCTGAATCCAAAGCCGATCGTGAAGAAGCACGCGCTGCTGTTCGCGGTGGTAAAGGTGGCAAGCGTAAAGGTTCCGCTCTGCAGCAGAGCTTCCAGAAGCCCGCTCAGGCTGTTAACCGTGACGTCGTGATCGGCGAAACCATCACCGTTGGCGAACTGGCGAACAAGATGGCGGTTAAAGGCTCTCAGGTCATCAAAGCGATGATGAAGCTGGGTGCAATGGCGACCATCAACCAGGTTATCGACCAGGAAACCGCGCAGCTGGTTGCCGAAGAGATGGGCCACAAAGTTATCCTGCGTCGTGAAAACGAGCTGGAAGAAGCCGTAATGAGCGACCGTGATACTGGCGCTGCGGCTGAACCGCGTGCACCGGTTGTGACCATTATGGGTCACGTTGACCACGGTAAAACTTCTCTGCTTGACTACATTCGTTCTACGAAAGTTGCCTCTGGCGAAGCGGGTGGTATTACCCAGCACATCGGTGCTTACCACGTAGAAACCGACAACGGTATGATTACCTTCCTGGATACCCCAGGCCACGCAGCGTTTACGTCTATGCGTGCTCGTGGTGCGCAGGCAACGGATATCGTTGTGCTGGTTGTTGCTGCAGACGACGGCGTAATGCCGCAAACCATCGAAGCTATCCAGCACGCGAAAGCGGCGCAGGTGCCTCTGGTTGTTGCAGTCAACAAAATCGATAAGCCAGAAGCCGATCTGGACCGTGTTAAAAACGAACTGTCTCAGTATGGCGTTATGCCGGAAGAGTGGGGCGGTGAAGCACAGTTCATCCCAGTATCTGCTAAAGCGGGTACCGGTATTGACGACCTTCTGAACGCTATCCTGCTGCAGGCTGAAGTTCTGGAGCTGAAAGCCGTGCGTAAAGGTATGGCGAGCGGTGCGGTGATCGAATCCTTCCTGGATAAAGGTCGTGGCCCGGTTGCAACCGTTCTGGTTCGTGAAGGTACCCTGCTTAAGGGCGATATCGTTCTGTGTGGCTTCGAATACGGTCGTGTTCGTGCGATGCGTAACGAACTGGGTCAGGAAGTGCTGGAAGCGGGTCCGTCCATTCCAGTTGAAATTCTCGGTCTGTCCGGTGTGCCGGCTGCCGGTGACGAAGTGACCGTCGTGCGTGACGAGAAGAAAGCGCGTGAAGTGGCACTGTATCGTCAGGGCAAATTCCGTGAAGTTAAACTGGCTCGTCAGCAGAAATCTAAACTCGAGAACATGTTTGCTAACATGACCGAGGGTGAAGTTCACGAAGTGAACGTTGTGCTGAAAGCTGACGTTCAGGGTTCTGTGGAAGCGATCTCCGACTCCTTGCTGAAACTGTCTACCGACGAAGTGAAAGTGAAGATCATCGGTTCTGGCGTAGGTGGTATCACCGAAACCGACGCGACACTGGCTGCTGCGTCCAACGCCATCCTGGTAGGCTTCAACGTGCGTGCTGATGCTTCTGCTCGCCGCGTGATCGAAGCGGAAAGCCTGGATCTGCGCTACTACTCCGTCATCTATAACCTGATCGACGAAGTGAAAGCGGCGATGAGCGGCATGCTGTCTCCTGAGCTGAAACAGCAGATCATCGGTCTGGCTGAAGTGCGTGACGTGTTCAAATCACCGAAATTCGGTGCGATCGCGGGCTGTATGGTTACCGAAGGTACCATCAAGCGTCACAACCCAATCCGCGTACTGCGTGACAACGTGGTTATCTACGAAGGCGAGCTGGAATCTCTGCGCCGCTTCAAAGATGACGTTAACGAAGTCCGTAACGGCATGGAATGTGGTATCGGTGTGAAGAACTACAACGACGTACGCGTTGGCGATATGATCGAAGTGTTCGAAATCATCGAGATCCAACGCAGCATCGATTAATTGAGATCGTAGGCCGGGTTAGCGAAGCGCCATCCGGCAATTATTTCAAAAGGGGCTTAAGCCCCTTTTTTGTCTGGAGAATTTATTATGGCGAAAGAATTTGGTCGCCCACAGCGCGTGGCGCAGGAAATGCAAAAAGAGATCGCGCTTATCCTGCAACGCGAAATTAAAGACCCTCGCATCGGCGTGATGACCACCGTGTCCGGCGTGGAAATGTCCCGTGACCTGGCCTACGCCAAAGTGTTCGTCACCTTCCTGAACGATCAGGACGAAGCGGCCGTGAAGAACGGCATTAAAGCGCTGCAGGAAGCCTCCGGGTTTATCCGCTCTCTGCTCGGCAAAGCGATGCGTCTGCGTATCGTGCCTGAGCTGACCTTCTTCTACGACAACTCGCTGGTAGAAGGTATGCGCATGTCCAATCTGGTGACCAGCGTGGTGAAACATGACGACGAACGTCGTGTTAACCCGACGGACGACAGCAAGGAGGACTAATGAGTCGTCCTCGTCGTCGTGGTCGCGACGTGCATGGCGTGCTGCTGCTGGACAAACCGCAGGGGGCATCCAGCAACGACGTGCTGCAAAAAGTGAAGCGTCTTTATAACGCCAACCGGGCGGGCCACACCGGCGCGCTCGATCCGCTGGCGACCGGTATGCTGCCGATCTGCCTGGGAGAGGCGACAAAGTTTTCCCAGTATCTGCTCGACTCCGATAAGCGTTACCGCGTTATCGCGAAGCTCGGCCAGCGCACGGATACCTCCGACGCGGATGGCCAGGTCGTGGAAGAACGTCCGGTGACCTTCAGTGCTGAACAGCTTGACGCTGCGCTGGAGAGCTTCCGCGGGGACACGATGCAGGTGCCGTCGATGTATTCCGCCCTGAAATACCAGGGCAAGAAACTCTACGAATATGCGCGTCAGGGCATTGACGTTCCGCGCGAAGCCCGTCCGATAACCGTGTATGAGCTGCTCTTTATTCGCCACGAAGGTGATGAGCTGGAGCTGGAAGTGCACTGTTCCAAAGGGACGTACATTCGTACCATCATCGACGACCTCGGTGAAAAACTAGGTTGCGGTGCGCATGTTATCTACCTGCGCCGTCTGGCGGTGAGTAAGTACCCGGTTGAGCGGATGGTGACGCTTGAGCACCTGCGCGAGCTGGTTGAACAGGCGGAAGTACAGGGGATCGCGCCAGCAGCGTTGCTGGATTCCTTGCTGATGCCAATGGACAGTCCGGCAGCGGACTTCCCGGTGGTTAATCTTCCTTTAACATCGTCCGTTTACTTTAAGAACGGCAACCCGGTTCGCACGGCGGAAGCTCCGCTGGAAGGGCTGGTGCGCGTGACCGAAGGTGACGACGGTAAGTTTATCGGCATGGGCGAAATGGATGGCGAAGGGCGCGTTGCGCCGCGTCGTCTGGTCGTCGAATATCCGGTCGACGCGTGACGGTGATAACGCCTCATCTTGCGATAAGCAGGGGAGACGAGTAGAATATTGCCGCTTAACGCCTGGTAAATTGTTTAACAATCTGCGAGGCGTACATGGGGTCGCTGAATTAGAGATCGGCACCCTTACATTCTTTATACTTTGGAGTTTTAAAATGTCTCTAAGCGTTGAAGCTAAAGCTAAAATCGTTTCTGAGTTTGGTCGTGGTACTAACGACAGCGGTTCTACCGAAGTTCAGGTTGCTCTGCTGACTGCACAGATTAACCACCTGCAGGGTCACTTTGCAGAGCACAAAAAAGATCACCACAGCCGTCGTGGTCTGCTGCGTATGGTTTCTCAGCGTCGTAAACTGCTCGACTACCTGAAACGTAAAGATGTTGCACGTTACACCGCGCTGATCGAGCGTCTGGGTCTGCGTCGCTAAGTCTTGCGAGTTTCAGAAAAGGGGGCCTGATGGCCCCTTTTTTCAACCAGACGGCAGCAATTCACTGGAAACTATTGTATTGTTGCTATAAATGATCTTCATTGCAGAGGTTCGCGCGGCTAATGAGAGGCTTCACCCATGGGGGTGTCGGTTGTCATTAGTCGCGAGGATGCGAAGAAGGTCGGGTTAAATCGACAGCACGCCGGTGGTGTGCTGTCATACATTTAAGAAAGGACAGAATTTTGCTGAATCCGATCGTTCGTAAATTCCAGTATGGTCAACATACCGTCACGCTGGAAACCGGCATGATGGCACGTCAGGCTACTGCTGCCGTTATGGTAAGCATGGATGACACCGCGGTGTTCGTCACCGTAGTGGGCCAGAAAAAAGCTAAACCAGGTCAGGACTTCTTCCCGCTGACCGTTAACTACCAGGAGCGTACCTACGCTGCCGGTAAAATCCCTGGTGGTTTCTTCCGTCGTGAAGGCCGTCCAAGCGAAGGCGAAACTCTGATCGCGCGTCTGATTGACCGCCCGGTTCGTCCGCTGTTCCCGGAAGGCTTCGTTAACGAAGTACAGGTTATCGCAACCGTAGTTTCCGTTAACCCACAGGTTAACCCGGACATCGTTGCGATGATCGGTGCATCTGCAGCCCTGTCACTGTCTGGTATTCCATTCAATGGCCCAATCGGTGCCGCGCGCGTGGGTTACATCAATGACCAGTACGTGCTGAACCCAACTCAGGAAGAGCTGAAAGAAAGTAAGCTGGACCTGGTTGTTGCCGGTACTGAAGCGGCGGTTCTGATGGTTGAATCCGAAGCAGAACTGCTGAGCGAAGACCAGATGCTGGGCGCTGTGGTCTTCGGCCACGATCAGCAGCAGATCGTTATCCAGAACATCAACGACCTGGTGAAAGAAGCCGGTAAGCCACGTTGGGACTGGCAGCCAGAAGCAGCAAACGACGCGCTTAACGCACGTGTTGCGGCACTGGCAGAGTCTCGTCTGAGCGACGCGTACCGCATCACCGACAAACAGGAGCGCTATGCTCAGGTTGATGTGATCAAATCTGAAGTGACCGCGACCCTGGTTGCTGAAGACGAAACGCTGGACGCTAACGAAATTGGCGAAATCCTGCACGCTATCGAGAAAAACGTTGTTCGTAGCCGCGTACTGGCCGGCGAGCCGCGTATTGATGGCCGTGAAAAAGACATGATCCGTGGTCTGGATGTGCGTACTGGCGTACTGCCACGTACTCACGGTTCCGCACTGTTTACCCGTGGTGAAACGCAGGCCCTGGTCACCGCGACCCTGGGTACCGCTCGTGACGCACAGATCATCGACGAACTGATGGGCGAGCGCACTGACAACTTCCTGTTCCACTACAACTTCCCTCCGTACTCCGTAGGGGAAACCGGCATGGTTGGCTCGCCGAAGCGTCGTGAAATTGGTCACGGTCGTCTGGCGAAGCGCGGCGTGCTGGCCGTGATGCCAGAAGCTGACAAATTCCCGTACACCGTACGTGTGGTGTCTGAAATCACCGAATCTAACGGTTCTTCTTCCATGGCTTCCGTATGTGGTGCTTCTCTGGCACTGATGGATGCAGGCGTGCCGATCAAAGCCGCTGTTGCGGGTATCGCAATGGGCCTGGTGAAAGAAGGCGACAACTTCGTTGTTCTGTCTGACATTCTGGGTGACGAAGATCACCTCGGCGATATGGACTTCAAAGTGGCGGGTTCCCGCGACGGTATCTCTGCACTGCAGATGGATATCAAAATTGAAGGTATCACTAAAGAGATCATGCAGGTTGCTCTGAACCAGGCTAAAGGTGCGCGTCTGCACATCCTGGGCGTGATGGAACAGGCGATTAACGCGCCGCGTGGCGACATTTCTCAGTTCGCTCCACGTATCCACACCATCAAGATCAATCCAGACAAGATCAAAGATGTTATCGGTAAGGGCGGTTCCGTAATCCGTGCGCTGACCGAAGAGACGGGCACCACCATCGAAATCGAAGATGACGGTACTGTGAAGATCGCAGCAACCGACGGCGAGAAAGCGAAATTCGCTATCCGTCGTATCGAAGAGATCACCGCTGAAATCGAAGTGGGCCGTATCTACAACGGTAAAGTGACCCGTATCGTTGACTTTGGCGCGTTCGTTGCCATCGGTGGCGGTAAAGAAGGTCTGGTTCACATCTCTCAGATCGCTGACAAGCGCGTTGAGAAAGTGACCGATTACCTGCAGATGGGTCAGGAAGTACCGGTTAAAGTTCTGGAAGTTGACCGCCAGGGCCGTATCCGTCTGAGCATTAAAGAAGCAACCGAGCAGTCTCAGCCTGCTGCGGCGCCGGAAACTCCGGCTGCTGAACAGCAAGGCGAGTAAGGTTGCCATTTGCCCTCCGCATTGCGGAGGGCCTGGTATCAGGCAGGACGCCTTGTTAAGCCGCCGGGGGACAGGACGTTCATCCAATAGTTGTCTTCGGGAGTGGGAAATGAAGCCTTTTTTGCGCTGGTGTTTCGTTGCGACAGCTTTAACGCTGGCAGGATGCAGCAACTCTGCCTGGCGTAAGAGCGAAGTCCTCGCAGTGCCATTGCAACCGACTTTGCAGCAGGAAGTGATTCTGGCACGCATGGAACAAATTCTTGCCAGTCGGGCTTTAACCGATGACGAACGCGCACAGCTTTTATATGAGCGCGGAGTGTTGTATGATAGTCTCGGTCTGAGGGCATTGGCGCGAAATGATTTTTCACAAGCGCTGGCTATCCGACCTGATATGCCTGAAGTATTCAATTACTTAGGCATTTATTTAACGCAGGCAGGCAATTTTGATGCTGCCTATGAAGCGTTTGATTCTGTACTTGAGCTTGATCCAACTTACAACTACGCGCACTTGAATCGCGGTATCGCATTGTACTACGGCGGTCGTGATAAGTTAGCGCAAGATGATCTGCTGGCGTTTTATCAAGACGATCCTAATGATCCTTTCCGTAGCCTGTGGCTTTACATCGTTGAGCAGAAGCTCGATGAGAAGCAGGCAAAAGAGGCCCTGAAACAGCGCTTCGATAAATCGGACAAGGAACAGTGGGGATGGAACATTGTCGAGTTCTACCTGGGCAACATTAGCGAAGCAACGCTGATGGAACGCCTCAAGGCGGACGCAACGGATAACACCTCGCTCGCTGAGCATCTCAGTGAAACCAACTTCTATTTAGGTAAGTACTACCTAAGTCTGGGGGATAAGGACAGCGCTACGGCACTGTTCAAATTAGCGGTTGCTAACAACGTACACAATTTCGTTGAGCACCGTTATGCATTGTTGGAATTATCGCTCTTGGGCCAGGAGCAAGACGACCTGGCAGAATCGGACCAGCAATAGCTGACGACATAAACATCAGCCCGTAATCTTTTGATTGCCATCACCTTAACTGGTGAGGGCGTTGTTGTTCGTCAATACACCTACTTTGAGCCGGTTCACACTTTTCAATGAAAATTGCTAATCATTTTCACGATGAGCTAAGTAGACTGGCCGCCATTAATATCGAGGCACTTGTACTACATGGCTGAATTCGAAACCACTTTTGCAGATCTGGGCCTGAAGGCTCCTATCCTTGAAGCCCTTAACGATCTGGGTTACGAAAAACCATCTCCGATCCAGGCTGAGTGTATCCCACACCTGCTTTCTGGTCGTGACGTGCTGGGCATGGCCCAGACTGGTAGCGGTAAAACTGCAGCGTTCTCGCTGCCGCTGCTGAACAACATCGATCCGGACCTGCGTGCACCGCAGATCCTTGTCCTGGCTCCAACCCGTGAACTGGCTGTTCAGGTTGCTGAAGCCATGACGGAATTCTCTAAACATATGCGCGGCGTAAACGTGGTAGCCCTTTACGGTGGCCAGCGTTATGACGTGCAGTTACGCGCCCTGCGCCAGGGCCCACAGATTGTTGTCGGTACGCCGGGCCGTCTGCTGGATCACCTGAAGCGCGGTACGCTGGATCTCTCTAAACTGAGCGGTCTGGTACTGGACGAAGCAGATGAAATGCTGCGTATGGGCTTCATCGAAGACGTCGAAACCATCATGGCGCAGATCCCAGAAGGTCATCAGACCGCGCTGTTCTCTGCCACCATGCCAGAGGCGATTCGTCGTATCACCAAACGCTTCATGAAAGATCCTCAGGAAGTGCGTATTCAGTCCAGCGTCACCACTCGCCCGGACATTAGCCAGAGCTACTGGTCTGTGTACGGCATGCGCAAAAACGAAGCGCTGGTACGTTTCCTGGAAGCGGAAGATTTTGATGCGGCGATTATCTTCGTGCGTACCAAAAACGCGACCCTGGAAGTGGCTGAAGCGCTGGAGCGTAACGGCTACAACAGCGCAGCACTGAACGGTGACATGAACCAGGCTCTGCGTGAGCAGACGCTGGAGCGCCTGAAAGACGGTCGTCTGGATATCCTGATTGCAACCGACGTGGCAGCACGTGGTCTGGACGTTGAGCGTATCAGCCTGGTGGTTAACTACGACATCCCGATGGATTCCGAGTCTTACGTTCACCGTATCGGCCGTACCGGTCGTGCGGGTCGTGCGGGCCGTGCGCTGCTGTTCGTTGAGAACCGCGAGCGTCGTCTGCTGCGTAACATCGAACGCACCATGAAGCTGACTATTCCAGAAGCTGAACTGCCAAACGCAGAACTGCTGGGCAAACGCCGTCTGGAAAAATTCGCCGCGAAAGTACAGCAGCAGCTGGAAAGCAGCGATCTGGATCAGTACCGTGCACTGCTGTCGCAGATTCAGCCTACGGCTGAAGGCGAAGAGCTGGACATGGAAACCCTGGCTGCGGCACTGCTGAAAATGGCGCAGGGCGAACGTACTCTGATCGTGCCACCTGATGCGCCAATGCGTCCTAAGCGTGAATTCCGTGACCGTGACGATCGCTTTGAACGTCGTGGCGACCGTAACGATCGTGGCCCACGTGGTGACCGTCCAGAGCGTGGTGGTGAAGACCGTCCACGTCGTGAACGCCGTGAAGCGGGCGATATGGAACTGTACCGCATTGAAGTGGGCCGTGATGATGGTGTTGAAGTTCGTCACATCGTTGGCGCGATCGCTAACGAAGGCGACATCAGCAGCCGTTACATTGGTAACATCAAGCTGTTCGCATCCCACTCTACCATCGAGCTGCCAAAAGGTATGCCGGGCGAAGTACTGCAGCACTTTACTCGCACCCGCATCCTGAACAAGCCGATGAACATGCAGCTGCTGGGCGATGCTCAGCCACGTCCTGACCGTGGCGGCGAACGTCGTGGCGGTGGTCGCAGTTTCGGCGGCGAGCGTCGTGAAGGCGGTCGCACAGAAGGTCGCGGTGGTGAAGGTCGTCGTTTCTCCGGCGAGCGCCGCGAAAACCGTGGCCCACGTCGTGAAGAAGGCACCAGCCGTCGTCGTTTCGGTGACGCGTAAGCCTTACGCTTCTGACGTAAAGTAAAATATACAGCCCCGATAAATGCTATCGGGGCTTTTTTTATTCCCTTTGTACTCTTGTACTGGTACAGTGCGTCACACTAAAATGCAGAACCGCATAATTGACTGGAGAAAAGGCTGTATGGCGACACTAACCACCACCCAAACGTCACCTTCGCTGCTTGGCGGCGTGGTGATCATCGGCGGAACCATTATAGGTGCCGGGATGTTTTCCCTGCCTGTGGTCATGTCCGGTGCGTGGTTCTTCTGGTCGCTGGCGGCGCTGGTCTTTACCTGGTTCTGTATGCTCCATTCCGGGCTGATGATCCTTGAGGCGAACCTCAACTACCGCATTGGCTCCAGCTTCGACACCATCACCAAAGATCTGCTGGGCAAGGGCTGGAACCTGGTAAACGGGCTTTCCATCGCGTTTGTGCTCTACATTCTGACCTACGCGTACATTTCCGCGAGCGGTTCGATTCTGCATCACACCTTTGCTGAGATGTCGCTAAACGTTCCGGCGCGTCTGGCGGGTTTGTGTTTTGCTCTGGGCGTGGCCTTTATCGTCTGGATGAGTACCAAAGCGGTGAGCCGCATGACGGCGATTGTGTTGGGCGCAAAGGTCATCACCTTCTTCCTGACCTTCGGTAGCCTGCTGGGGCACGTCACGCCCGCCACGCTGTTTAATGTCGCGGAAGTGAATACTTCCTACACCCCGTACCTGCTGATGACGCTGCCGTTCTGTCTGGCATCGTTTGGCTACCACGGTAACGTGCCGAGCCTGATGAAGTACTACGGCAAAGATCCACGCACCATCGTGAAGTGTCTGGTCTACGGTACGCTGCTGGCGCTGGGTCTGTATGTGATTTGGCTGCTGGGGACGATGGGCAACATCCCGCGTCCGGAATTTATCGGCATTGCCCAGAAGGGCGGTAACATCGACGTGCTGGTGCAGGCGCTGAGCGGCGTGCTGAACAGCCGCAGCCTGGATCTGCTGCTGGTGATCTTCTCCAACTTTGCCGTGGCGAGCTCTTTCCTCGGCGTGACGCTGGGCCTGTTTGACTATCTGGCGGATCTGTTCGGCTTTGATGATTCTGCGATGGGGCGTTTAAAAACCGCGCTGCTGACCTTCCTGCCGCCGATTGTGGGTGGCCTGCTGTGGCCGAACGGCTTCCTGTATGCCATCGGCTATGCAGGGCTGGCGGCAACTATCTGGGCGGCGATTGTGCCGGCGCTGCTGGCGCGCAAATCACGTAAACGCTTCGGTAGCCCAAAATTCCGCGTCTGGGGCGGCAAGCCGATGATTGCGCTGATTCTGGTATTCGGCGTTGGTAACGCTCTGGTACACGTGCTGTCGAGTTTTAACCTGTTGCCCGTTTATCAGTAAAACGAGGGGTTGACCCCCTCACCCCGGCCCTCTCCCATAGGGAGAGGGAGAAAAGCAAAAAACTACCCCACCAACTCCTCTTTCACCTGCATCGCCAAATCAAACGAATGCAAACGCGCCTGGTGATCGAAAATCTGGCCGTTAACCATAATCTCATCCGCCTGCGTTTCACGCAGCACCGCTTCCAGACCGTGCCGCACTTTCGCTTTATCCCCCACCAGCGACATGCTCAGCGCCTGCTGCACGCCATACTGCTCAGAGGCAGACCACAGCTGATGCATATTCTCCACTGGCGGTGGAAGTTGCCCGGTCTCACCGCGGCGCAGCTTCACAAACGCCTGCTGCATGGAGGTAAACAGGAATTCAGCATCGCGATTACTGTCGGCGGCAATGATATTAATACACACCATCGCGTACGGTTTCTCCAGACGTTCAGACGGTTTAAAGTTCGTACGATAGAGATGCAGAGCCTGATGCAGCATATCCGGTGCGAAATGCGAGGCAAACGCAAACGGCAAACCCAGCTGCGCGGCAAGCTGCGCGCTATAAAGACTCGAACCCAGCAGCCACACCGGGATCTTCTCGCCGTAGCCCGGCACCGGGCGCACGTGTGGGTTCGGATCGCGCGCGTCAAACCAGTCAACCAGTTCAGCCACATCGCGCGGGAAGTTGTCGATATCGCCGCTCATATGGCGACGCAGGGCGCGCATGGTCGGCTGGTCGCTACCCGGCGCACGACCCAGCCCCAAATCAATACGGCCAGGATAGAGGGTATTCAGCGTGCCAAACTGCTCGGCAATCACCAGCGGGGCGTGGTTCGGCAGCATCACGCCACCGGAGCCCAGGTGCAATGTCGTTGTGTTCGCCGCCAGATAACCAATCAGAACCGAGGTGGCGGCGCTGGCAATGCCAACCATGTTGTGGTGCTCGGCCAGCCAGTAGCGATGGTAGCCACGCTTTTCAGCCAGTTGAGCCAGATCGAGAGAATGCGAAAAGGCTTCTCTGGCCGAGGAGCCTTGTGGGATCGGCGCCAGGTCCAGCACCGAAAACGGAAGGGTTTTGTCAGTCATAACAGCTCACTTTGTCGACGGTCAATCTTTAATACTGCATTAAAAAATGATAACCGTTGTTAACAAAGTGAGCCTTTTTTAGGCCTGCAGTTCCAGCCCGGCCAGGCGTTTCCAGTAACCATTACAGTCGCTGTTTGCCGTTAGCGGCAGCGGAGCTGCGCCGGTTTCATTTGCGCGGAAGGCGTCCAGCATCGTGAACACGCCGGTATCCAGAGGGGATAAGCGCACCATGTCCACCAGGCCGTCCATTGACGCCAGTTCGTTGCCCAGGTTATAGACATAGCCGCTCATGGTCTGGATCCCGTTCAGGACAAACACCTGCTGATTTTCCTGGGATAGCACGCTGCGCCCGTTCGGGTACTTGATGCAGCAGGTTTCACACTCGTCTTTCGGGCGATCTTCCGAACGCGCGGTAAAGCAGCGCGCGGAATAAGCCAGCGGAAGATGGCCGTAGCTCAGCACTTCCACTTCAAACTGATTGCGAATGCCGAGATCGTCACACTGCGTCAGCAGGTTTACCAGCCAGTCGCGGGAGAGTTCCACCGGCATACACCAGCGCGTCATTCCCTGTTTGAGCAGCAGGCGCAGCGTGACGGCGTTATAGCAGTTTAATGCATGACCCGCGACGAACGGTAACTTACGTTCGGCGCACATGTTCACTACGCCCAGGTCGCTCGCTTCCAGCAGGAATTCACCGTTTTCAACGTAGCGTTTCAGTTCACCCAGTTCGGACGAGGCTTGCACCAGCGCGAGCGTCGAGAGCACCACCTGTTTACCGCTTCCGGCGAGACTTTTCGCCATCTCCAGCCAGTCGCCCACTTTGGTGGCGCGGCGCTTGCTGCACACGGCTTCACCGAGATAAATCACATCAGCGCTGCTGGTGGCGGCCTGTTGGTAAAAATCTTCCAGCGTCTCTTTTGGCCAGTAGTAGAGCACCGGTCCTAATGAATATTTCATGGTTATCTCACTGCCATTTACGGTGATACGCGCCAAGCGTCGTTTGCGTGCCTTCGGACATAGAACCGAGCGTCTCCATCCAGGCTGCCTGCGGAGCATAGTTTTGCGGGTCAGCCATGCAGCGGTCGATAGCCTGACGCCAGACTTTCGCCACCTGGCTCACATAGGCCGGGCTACGCTGGCGACCTTCAATTTTTACCGAGGCAATATTCGCCGCCAGCAGTTCCGGCAGCAGCTCCAGCGTGTTGAGGCTGGTAGGCTCTTCCAGCGCGTGGTAGCGCTCACCGTCAACCAGATATCGGCCTTTGCATAACGTTGGATAACCCGCGTTTTCGCCGTCCTGATAGCGGTCAATCAACACTTCATTCAGGCGTGATTCCAGCCCCTGCGGGGTTTGTTGCCAGCGGACAAAGCGGGCAGGAGAGCAGGCCCCAACGGTATTGGGTGATTCACCGGTTAAATAAGAAGAAAGGTAGCAACGGCCTTCGGCCATGATGCACAGGCTGCCAAAGGCAAAAACTTCCAGCGGCACTGGCGTGACGCGCGCGAGTTGCTTAACCTGATGAATGGAGAGCACGCGGGGCAGCACCACGCGAGCGACGTCAAAGTGTTGATGATAAAAACGCACGGCCTCTTCATTCGTGGCTGATGCCTGAACAGAGACGTGGCGCTCAATATGCGGATAGCGTTCTGCCGCATACTCAAGCATGGCGAGGTCGGCCAGGATTAACGCATCGGCACCCAGCTGTGCGGCCATATCTACCGCGCGCTGCCAGCGGGCATAGCCGTCAGGATGCGCAAAGGTATTAATGGCAATATGCAGTTTGCGGCGGTGCTGGTGAACGAAGTTAACGGCTTCCTGAAGCTTTTTCTCCGTAAAGTTGAGGCCAGCAAAATGGCGGGCGTTGGTATCATCTTTCAGCCCGATATAGACCGCATCGGCCCCATTTTCGATGGCCGCCTTAAGCGCCGGTAGGTTACCGGCAGGGCAGAGCAGCTCCATAAATTATCCTGATGTAGTCGATCGCAAAATTGTTAACGAGCTGGGATTTTAATTAACCCCTGGGCGACAATTTTTGATTTAAGGCAGCTAATGGCGTATTGATGACACCAATAATGAGCGTCACCGGACGACGGTTTGTTGATTTACGCCGCTATGTTGTGCGTCGGATATGGCAAAATAGCGGGACTATTGCTATCAGGGAGTAAAGCTCGTGCTGGATAAACTGCGTTCACGTCTCGTACAATTCGGTCCATCAATGCTGAGCGTGCCGGTGAAACTGGCGCCGTTCGCGCTAAAACGTCAGGTGCTCGAGCAGGTCCTGAGCTGGCAATTCCGCCAGGCGCTGCAGGACGGCGAGCTGGAGTTTCTGGAAGGCCGCTGGCTGAGCATTGAGGTGCGTGACATCGGGCTGCGCTGGTTTACCTCGGTTGAGAATGATCAACTCATTGTGCGTGAGTCCGCCGAGGCGGATGTGAGCTTTAGCGCCAGTGCCAGCGATCTGCTGATGATCGCCGCGCGTAAACAGGATCCGGATACGTTATTCTTCCAGCGCCGTCTGGTCATTGAAGGCGATACGGAGCTGGGTCTGTACGTGAAAAATTTAATGGATGCCATTGAGCTGGAGCAGATGCCGAAAGCGCTGCGCGTGATGCTGATGCAAATGGCAGATTTCGTTGAGGCCGGGCTGAAAACCCCGCCTGACAGTAAACACACTTCAGTAGGTGAGCCATGCTGATTCGAGTCGAAATTGGGATTGATGCACCGGGTATCGATGCGTTGTTACGCCGCGCTTTTGAGAGCGATGCGGAGGCCCAACTGGTCCACGATCTCCGTGAAGACGGCCTGATTACTTTAGGGCTGGTAGCCACCGATGACGAAGGTCAGGTTGTTGGCTATGTTGCCTTCAGCCCGGTAATCGTTCAGGGCGAAGATCTGCAGTGGGTAGGCATGGCACCGCTGGCGGTCGATGAGAACTATCGCGGCCAGGGCCTGGCGCGCCAGCTGGTGTATGAAGGGCTGGACTCGCTGAATGAGTTTGGCTATGCCGCCGTGGTCACGCTGGGCGATCCGGCATTTTATGGCCGCTTAGGCTTCGAGCAGGCCGCGCATTACGATCTGCGCTGCCGCTGGCCGGGTACCGAATCCGCCTTCCAGGTACATCGCCTGGCGGATGATGCCCTGAACGGTGTGAGTGGCCTGGTTGATTACCACGATCACTTCAATCGTTTCTGAGCAGGCTTTCGCGTAGCGCCTCAAATGAGCCGTCTCCGGTAACGAGGCGCTCTTTCTGGCGCTTCGTCAGCTGTTTAATCCGGTATTCCAGCCTGAGCGCCAGCGACCTGTCGCCGACGGCGGCGTAAAAAGCCAGCTGAAGTTCACCTTTCCCCCGCAGCGCTTTTGCCCCTTTCCCCGTTTGATGTTGTAAAAAACGCCGCGCCACATCGGTAGTGATCCCGGTGTAGAGTGCGTTATCAGCGGTTCGGACGAGATAGAGAAACCAGCACACGGTAAACAGATTCAGTATGTTAAGGTGAACGCACCATAGCATGAGAGAGAGCGAAAATGGAAACACTGGCAGCCATTAACCGCTGGCTGGCGAAGCAGCATGTCGTCACCTGGTGCGTCTGTAAAGACGAAGAGATGTGGTGCGCGAACGCCTTTTATTACTACGATCCCGAGCGCGTAGCCTTCTATGTCATGAGCGAAGACAAAACGCGGCATGCGCAAATGACCGGCCAGCAGGCGAAGGTGGCGGGTACGGTAAATGGCCAGCCCAAAACGGTCGCGTTGATCCGTGGCGTGCAGTTCAAGGGAGAGATCCGTCGGCTGGAGGGAGAAGAGAGCGACGCGCGCCGTAAGCACTACACGCGCCGCTTCCCGGTTGCCGCTGCGCTAAAAGCCCCGGTGTGGGAAATACGCCTCGATGAGGTGAAATTTACCGACAACACGCTGGGCTTTGGCAAGAAGCTTCACTGGCTACGCGCCGAGCAGGCGTAGCGCTTCCCGGTTAAACGCCGGCAGATCGTCCGGGGTCCGGCTGGTGATCAACTGGTCTTTGTCGTTGACCACTTCCTGATCGTAAAACTCAGCCCCCGCATTTTTCAGATCGATCACGATCGGTTTCACCGCGGTCAGCTTACGTCCGCGGACCACGTCGGCGCTGATCAGCAGCTGCGGGCCGTGACAGATAGCAAAGACCGGTTTTCCGGTAGCGACAAAGTCACGTGTGAAAGTGACGAAACGCTCGTCCCCGCGCAGGGAATCTGGTGAATGGCCGCCGGGTAACAGCAGGGCGTCGAAATCAGACGGGCTGACGTTATCGATGGTTTCGTCGATGGTCACGCTGGCTTCGCCCTTATGGCCTTTCACCGTTTTGCCCGCTTCTTTCTCAATGGTAATGACCTCATGTCCCGCCTTGCGGAATGCCTCTGCAGGAGAGGTGAATTCTGAATCTTCAAACTCGTCGGTAATCAAGACTGCGATTTTCTTGCCCATGCTTCCTCCGTTGTTTTGGCTTCAGACTGATTTTTTTCCGCTTGTGGTAAATACTTACCTGTAACAGACTTCTAAGTGTGGTCGACCACGCTGAGTTCGCAAACGGACAATTCTGTAAAGGGGATACGATGAGCCAGGTACTGATTACGGGCGCAACCGGGCTGGTCGGCGGGCATCTGCTGCGGCTGCTGATTCAGGATCGCCATATTAACTACATCGCCGCACCGACGCGTCGCCCGCTGCTGGATATCTCCGGCGTCTTTAACCCGCACGACCCACAGCTCACTGACGCGCTGGCGCAGGTGCAGGATCCGATTGATATCGCCTTTTGCTGCCTCGGTACGACGAGGCGTGAGGCGGGCAGTAAAGAAGCCTTTGTCCATGCGGATTACACGCTGGTGGTGGATACCGCACTGACGGCGAAAAAGCTGGGGGCAAAACATTTTCTGGTGGTCAGTTCGCACGGCGCGAGCACCGGCTCGCCGTTTTTTTACAATCAGGTGAAGGGCAAGATGGAAGAGGCGCTGATTGCCCAGAAGTGGGAATATCTGACCATTGTGCGGCCTTCCATGCTGATGGGGCACCGCGACGAACGGCGCTTTAACGAGTCTGTTTTCGCTCCGCTGTTTCGCATCCTGCCGGGTAACTGGAAGTCCATTGAGGCGCGGGATGTCGCGCAGGCGATGCTGAAAGAGGCGCTGGCACCATCGCAGGAAGGGGTCAATATCATCCCTTCGGCAAAACTGCGTGAAATCGCGCAGGGCGAGGCGTAAACTTCTCCGGCTTATTCAATAACACTCTCCGGGGAATGGTATGACTGGTCAGTCTTCATCTCAGGCGGCGACACCTGTCCAATGGTGGAAGCCCGCACTCTTCTTTCTCGTGGTCATCATTGGCCTCTGGTATGTGAAATGGCAGCCGTACTATGGCAAGGCCTTCACCGCCGCCGAAACGCACAGCATTGGTAAATCGATACTCGCGCAGGCGGATGCCAGCCCGCTGAAGGCGGCGTGGGATTACGCCATGGTCTACTTCCTGGCTGTCTGGAAAGCTGCGGTATTAGGCGTCTTGTTGGGGTCGCTGATTCAGGTACTTATTCCGCGAAACTGGCTGGTGAAAACCCTCGGGCAGCCACGCTTTCAGGGCACCTTGCTGGGGACGATTTTCTCTCTGCCGGGCATGATGTGTTCATGCTGTGCAGCCCCTGTGGCCGCAGGAATGCGCCGTCAGCGTGTCTCGATGGGCGGCGCGCTGGCGTTCTGGATGGGCAACCCGCTGCTCAACCCGGCAACGCTGGTGTTTATGGGCTTTGTGCTCGGCTGGCATTTTGCGGCTATCCGCCTGGTTGCCGGGCTGCTGACGGTGCTGGTGGTGGCGACGCTGGTGCAAAATCTGGTGAAAGAGAAAGCGCCAGAGCCCGCTTCTGTTGAGCTGGACATCAGCGAGCCGCAGGGCGGTTTCTTTGCCCGCTGGGGTAAAGCGCTGTGGCAACTTTTCTGGAGCACCATTCCGGTTTATATCCTGGCGGTTCTGGTGCTCGGCGCGGCGCGTGTCTGGCTGTTCCCGCATGCGGATGGCGCGATTGATAACACGCTGATGTGGGTGATTGCGATGGCCGTTGCTGGCTGCCTGTTTGTGATCCCAACGGCGGCTGAAATTCCGATTGTTCAGACCATGATGCTGGCTGGCATGGGCACCGCGCCCGCGCTGGCGCTGCTTATCACCTTGCCGGCCATTAGTTTGCCGTCGCTTGTCATGCTGCGTAAGTCTTTCCCGGCAAAAGCGCTGTGGCTGACAGCGGGGCTGGTAGCGTTAAGTGGGGTGCTGGTGGGAAGCATTGCGCTTCTGTGAAAAAAAAGCCCGGTGGCGCTACGCTTACCGGGCCTACAGTGAGGTTTTTTTTATTTGATGTAAGTAAACGCGGTGGTGACGTGCTTCACGCCGCTGACCCGGCTGGCGATATCCGCTGCCGCTTTCCCTTCACGGTCGGTAACCAGACCCAGCAGGAACACTTCACCGTTTTCGGTCGTCACTTTTACGTTTGAGGATTTCACCTGATCTGAACCCAGCAGCTGGGAACGGACTTTTGTGGTGATCCAGGTGTCAGACGACGCCGTACCCAGGCTGATTGGCTGGCCCTGACGGATTTCATTGAAGACTTCCGTAGTGCCCTCAACGCCCATGGCGATCTGTTTCGCGCGGCTGGAGAGTTCGGTATTCGGTGACTGACCCGTCAGCAGGACTTTGCCCTGATAAGCCGTCACGTTGATACGCGCTTCTTTCTTAATTTGTTCGTCTTTCGACAGCGCACTGTTGACGCGCAGCTCCAGCGTACCGTCATCCACCTGCGTTCCTACAGAGCGTGGATCGGTCGCCGCTTTGGTGCCTACTGCGGCAGTACCCACGACAGCCGCAGCGATACATCCCTGAAGCAGCAATGCAGACATAAGGACTGCGAGGGTCGATAAAGCCTTCATAAAAACTCCTTAATCATCCTGGTGAGGGAAAAGCGTGTTATCGATCAAATCGCATAAGCAGTTTACCGTGAGCATATGCATCTCCTGAATGCGTGCGCTACGGTGAGACGGAATGCGGATTTCCACATCCTGCGGCCCCAGCAGACCCGCCAGTTCACCACCGTCATAGCCGGTTAAGGCGACGATAGTCATGTCACGGGTGACCGCGGCTTCAACGGCTTTGACAATGTCCCGGCTGTTGCCGCGCGTGGAGATGGCCAGCAGCACATCACCGGCATGCCCCAGGGCGCGCACCTGCTTTGCGTAAATTTCGTCATGCAGACGATCGTTAGCAATCGCTGTTAAGACCACATTATCGGTATTAAGTGCAATGGCAGGTAAACTCGGGCGTTCGGTTTCAAAACGATTAATCATGCTGGCAGCAAAATGCTGTGCGTTGGCGGCTGAGGTACCGTTGCCACAACAGAGGATTTTGTTGCCATTAAGCAGGGATTGCACCAGCGTCATTGCAGCACGAGAGATCGCGTCCGGAAGGGCTTCCGCCGCGGCAATCTGAGTCTGGATGCTTTCTGTGAAGCACACTTTAATTCTTTCGAGCACGTTATCCCTTTTAAATCGTAATTATGCGTCTTCGCCAAAAGCGTTTTTAAGCCATTCGATCTCATTTCCGGTGAAGGCTATCACATCGAACCGGCAATCCACAGTATCAAAACTCCCATTATGGCGGGCAAGCCACAAGTGGGCAGTCTGTAATAATTTATGTTGTTTGGCGAGCGTCACGCTGGCGGCAGCACCGCCAAAACGGGAAGACTGTCGAAAGCGGACTTCTACAAACACAATCACCTGACCCTCTTTCATGATCAGATCTATTTCGCCGCCACGTCCGCGAACGTTAGCGGCGATAAAATGCAGTCCTTTGCCTTCAAGCCAGCGACGCGCTTTTAACTCCCACGCATCGCCGGTCTCTTTACGGCTTAACTGGCCGGGACGATTTGTCCCTGCTGGTATTTGAGCCATGATAACTTCCTGTTGATCACGCAGTCCTGCGTCGCGGTCAGATCGCCGGTGTTGCCGTTAAGCTCAAAGCCCGGTACCTGACGCATCTGGGTAAAGTGGTTCGCCAGCGCCCATGCATCGACCCCCATGGCATACAGACGCGCCAGTGAGTAGTCGTTACGTACGCTGCTCAGCGCCTGCTGCATCAACGCCGGGTTGCTGCCCGCGAGCATCGGAATTTCACTGTACTGCAGGCCGTCCATTTCCAGACGGAAATCCGGGCCAGCGGTGCCTTGCGCGCTGCGGGAACTGGCATAGAGCGTTGCGCCGCTCTGGCTGCCGTTACGCATCGCAATCATCGGTTTGATAAAGGCGATCTCTTGCGGTGTGGCAACGATATAAGCCGCATCCACTTTTCCACCGCCGCCGATCTGCGCGTCGGTAGGTGGGGCAGGGATGGTCAGCCCACCAATGGTCACGCCCTGCTGCTGTGGCAGGCTGGCGGTCACCGGGCTGCCGTTAAGCGCGATACCCGCTCCGCCGTTTACGCCCGCGCGCAGTTCTGAGACGGAACCGAATTTCTGCTGCAGCACGATACCGCCGCCCAGCTTCTGCCACTCATCGGCGAAGGCATTCGCTACGCGATCGCCCAGCGTACTGCGCGGGATGAGCAACAGTGGAGCCTGTTTACCCTGCTCGTGGATATGACGTGCCGCATCGCGAGCTTCGTCTTCCGGAGAGAGCGCGAAGTAGCAAATATTGGCCCGGTTCTGAACCTGCTCCGGCTGGTTGAGCGCCAGCACGTTTAGCGTGGTATTGCTCTTCATCAGCTCTTCCACGTTGTTTTTCAACAGCGGACCGACAACGATGCTCGCCCCGTCCTGTTGCACCTGAGCCAGTACCTGGTTAAGCGGCTGCGAACTGGTGTCGTAAATTTTCAGTTCGGTGCCAGGATTAGCGCTGGTGGTCGCCACGGCCTGCGGCTGCGCGGCAGGTGGAGTGGTTGGTTGTGCTGGCTGTTGTTGAGTTTGTTCTGCTGTTGCCTCAGGCGCTGCAGGAGAAGCAGGTGTCTCCACTGGCGCCTGTGTTGCTGGTTCTGCAGCAGGCGGAGGCGTCGTCGGTGCGGTCACCGGGTTTTGCATCGTGCCTTGCGCCGGGGTTTGCGCCGTGGTCAGATCGCTGGTCTCGGCGGCGGAAGGGCTGACAACATCATTCACGTTGGCCGCCTGTGCTGCCTGCACCGGCACCGCGCTGCCCGTCACCGGCATAGTGCCGTTTTTCGCCGCTTCAAAGCCCTGTTGAATCGTACGGCCAAACACCGCCGCCTGACCATTCAGCGGCAGAAGCAGTGCAATTTTGCTGGTCGATGCTGGCTTAAAGTTCTGCACGTTCACCAGCTGGGTTGGCAGTATTTTGGCGCCCGGGTTTTGCGGGTAGCGAGTCTGCCAGTCGGTAATACCGGCCTTCAGCATCTTAGGGTCGGTGCGGTTGTTAAACCACATCTGTTGGAGATCAAGCCAGCCCTGCAGCACGTTCTCATCCGCGTTGATGACCAGCGCCTTTGCCTGATCCGGGGTCATGGCGGCAAGAGCCTGCCAGGTGGCATCAATATTTTTCTGCTTGTCGGCACCGGCAAGGAGCGGTTCCTGAGCGATAAGCGCGCGGAGCAGCGTCAGGGAAGGACGCCCCTGTTCAGCGGTGATACCCGCCTGCCAGAAGCGTGCCTGCTGGTTTTTATCCAGCGCGCTCAGGTCGATGCTACCCAGGATCTTTTTCGCGCTGTCATACTCTTTCTGCGCGACCTTCAGCTCGGCAGAGAGCAGGCTCTGCTCAAGACGCTGGGTATCGTTAAGATCTTTCGGCAGCTGGCCGAACAGCTCTGCAGCCTGCTGGGTTTTTCCCTCTTTCAGCAGTGCACGAATGGCGAGTAATTGCCAGTTGATCCTGGTATCATTTGAACTCTGCGACATTTGTTGCAGATAAAAGCCAGAATCAGCCTGAGCGGAACCCTCAAGATGGGCGGTGCTCTGGTCAGGTGCCTGGGTGCCGCAGCCTGCAAAGATCAGGGCTGCCAGCAGAAGCGGCACGCTGCGCGTGGCTTTTTTTCGAAAAAACGTTAACGGTACCATACTGTATCCAGTGATTTTTTTTACGCAATGCTCAATATTAAATCGGCAATACGGACGAAACAATGAAACAACACGAAACGGCAGATAATTCTCAAGGCCAGCTTTATATTGTACCTACTCCTATCGGGAATTTGTCTGATATTACCCAACGTGCACTCACTGTATTGCAAGCCGTTGATTTAATTGCGGCTGAGGACACTCGTCATACCGGTTTACTGCTGCAGCATTTCGCGATTAACGCCCGTTTGTTTGCCCTGCACGATCACAATGAGCAACAAAAAGCCGACACGCTGGTGGCGAAGCTCAAGGAGGGGCAGAACATTGCGCTGGTCTCCGACGCGGGAACGCCGCTGATTAACGACCCCGGCTACCATCTGGTGCGTACTTGCCGTGAAGCCGGCATTCGCGTTGTGCCCCTGCCGGGACCGTGCGCCGCGATTGCTGCGTTAAGCGCCGCAGGTCTGCCGTCTGACCGTTTCTGCTATGAAGGTTTTCTGCCCGCCAAATCCAAAGGCCGTCGCGACGTCTTAAAAGACCTGGAAGCGGAACCGCGCACCCTGATTTTCTACGAATCCACCCACCGCCTGCTGGAAAGCCTGGACGATATGGTGACCGTCTGGGGTGAGTCCCGCTACGTCGTGCTGGCGCGCGAGCTGACCAAAACCTGGGAAACCATTCACGGCGCACCGGTGGGTGAACTGCTGGCGTGGGTGAAGGAAGACGAAAACCGCCGCAAAGGTGAGATGGTGCTGATTGTCGAAGGGCATAAAGCAGAAGAGGATGCCCTGCCAGCCGATGCGCTGCGCACGCTGGCATTGCTACAGGCCGAATTGCCGCTTAAAAAAGCGGCTGCGCTGGCGGCGGAAATTCACGGCGTGAAGAAGAATGCCCTGTATAAGTACGCGCTGGAGCAGCAGGGGGAGTAAGCCCCAGCCGTCTTTTTGCCGGGCGGCGGCTGCGCCTTACCCGGCCTACAGATCTGAACACTTTTTATTTTCCTGGCACCGCCTCAAACACCAGCGTTTCCAGCGGTTGTAGCGTAATCACCACGGCGTTTTTGTATTGTCCCGGTACGGTTGCATTACGGCCATATACCGCTCTCAGACTAAACTGCGCTGCCTCTCCTGTCGGGATTTCGAAATCTTTCGCTAAATCCAGATAGTAGGTTTGCGGCTTGTCCGACGGGTTTCGCAAACCAAGAATGGCTTTGTCTTTATTCCATGACGCCCAGCCGTAAACCTGAAGCGCCGTCGGGTCTCCGCCTATCCAGTGGGTATCCACCAGCACGCTGGCGTTTTCCCGCGACCATTTTGCCGCCTGCGCAAGGGTATCCCACTTCGCCTTGTTCAGCATTGAAGGAGTGATATACAGCTCCTGCAGCTGCGTGCCGGTCGCGAAGTAGCTCCAGACCTGATCGGCAAAATCGCTGTCCGTTTGTACTTTCTCCAGCCCGTAATAGGCGTTTTCCGCGCTGACGATCCCGTGGTACATCAGCGAGTTCAGCGGGAACAGCGGGCCTTTGCGTACAATGGAGCGGTACGTTTCGGCATCGCGGTAGGTCATCCACTGCTGTACCGGCGTGCCGGGCCCGTACAGGTTAATGTCATCGCCCTGGCGCCAGATCGAGTCGGCGTAGAACAGCCAGGATGGGCTGGCGTTGGTGCCGGTCGTCAGGTTGATAAACAGATTTGGGTTGGCGCTGCGCATGTTATGTAGCAGAGCGATAGAGGCGTCAAAATCCGAGGCAAACGGGCTGCCCTGGATATGCGCGTTGGCATTACCCATCCCGTCCAGCTTGAATGAGGTAATGCGTTCGTTTTTGATAAGCTTAACGATCTGCTCATTGAAGTTCTTAAAGTAGTTCGGTCCTGACAGGGCCAGCTTCCCGTCGACGGTTTCAAACCCATACTCTTTTGCATGCGAGACGCGAACGTCGCGAGGCTTGTTGTAGCCTCCCCACGGCGAGAGCCACAGTCCGACCGAGCTGTGCAGGCTGTCGGCTTTTTCCCGAACCTTGCCAAAACCGTCGCTGAATGCCGGGCCAAATAGCCAGCGCCCGGTAAGGTCGTCCCAGCCGTCGTCCAGCAGGAAGGCGTCCAGCGCCACGCCGCGTCCGGTAATGAACTCCTTATTCCACTCGTCCATCCGCCCCAGAACATCCTGCTCGGTGTACGGATTGAAAAAGCCGATATCCATCCAGCTGTTGTAGTGCAGATAAGGCTTGTACGGTCGCGGACGCACGGCATCAATAAACTGGTTCACGCTGCGGCGCAGCTGGCTGATTTCCGGGAAGGTGCCGAACCAGGTGGTAAAGCTGACCGGCGACTCTGGCTGGATCGGCGTTTTCAGTTCTACGTTGAGATTGGTGGTCGCTTCATAGGCGTAAGTGTTAACGATGGGCTTGTCCGGCAAAATAAAGAACGAATCAGCAACGATCGGCGAGCTGTTGATCGCCCCGTCAACATAGGGTGCCTGAGACTGCTTTTTCGTCGGGAAGAAGGTAATTTTCGCCACGTCTCGCGGCTGGCCGACTGCGGCAACGGTGTAGTCGATGCTGGAGTATTTTCCCTTCACCAGGTTCAGCTTCACCGTTACGTTAAAGTCCGGATGGGTAAAGTCGACGACAATAGCGTTGTCCTGCTTTTCGACGTGCTTAATGGTGAAATCCGCGGTGTGGATTTTTGTCTCGTCCGGCAGCGTCAGGAAGAACAGCTCCTGCGGCGTGAGCGGATGGTTAGCCTTATTGTCCTTAACCACTACCGTTGAGTTTGCGTCATCAAATGACAGAGCAATATTGTCGTTATTGAGCACGTAGTTGGTGGCCAGAGCACCGTGAGAAACAAACAGGGCCAGCAGCGAGAGAGTGAGCACTTTTTTCATCGGTTAAGATCCTAATCAGAAATGCTTCAGCATTCGGTTGATGGATTGCTCCAGCCAGTAGCGCTGGGTGCCGAAGTTAATCCGCAGGTAGTTTTCGCCGTTTTGCACGTAGTGGCTGCCGTCTTCAATCACGACACCGGCCTGCTGGGCGAAATGTTGGGTCAACTCTGTGGCGCTGCGGTCGTCGGCGCTTACGTCTATCCAGGCCAGATACGACGATTCCGGGTTCATCATTTTCCACGCCGGGAAGTGGATCTGAATAGCGTCCGCAAGGTAGCGGGCATTGCCTTGCAGATAGTCGTTGAGCGCGTCGAGCCACGGCAGGCCGTGCTGGTAGGCGAGAATAATCCCCCATACGCCGAACATATTGGGTGAGGTAATCGAGTTCTTCTCAAGCTGCTGGCGGAAGCGCTGGCGCAGCGAATCGTCCGGGATCATGGAGTAGGACGTTTTCAGCCCGCCCAGGTTGAAGGCTTTATTTGGCGACGTCAGCACGATCAGGTTGTCCAGTGCGGCACAGCCCGAGGTCAGACAGCTGACGAATGTGCCTTTCAGAATGTGCTCTGCGTGAACCTCATCGACCACCAGAATCGTGCCGTAGCGTTTACAGAGATCGGAGACCTGGCGTATCTCATCCGCGCGCCAGATCCTGCCCGAGGGGTTATGCGGCGAGCAGAAGAACCATAGTTTTGGACGGTGGGTTTTGAGCTGATCTTCAACCAGATTAAAATCCAGCTGATAGCGGTTTTCCTTCACGGACAGCGGGTTAGCAAGCACCCGCACGCCCTGGCGCTGTGCCGCCATCGCAAACGGATCGTAGACCGGCGTGTTCATCATCACGCTATCGCCAGGCGTGCAGAACGCCTGGACCGTGTAATGCAGCGTGGAGACGGTGCCGTAGGTCAGGGTGAGCCACGACTTCTCCACCTCAACCTGATGGCGCGTGCGCTGGAAGGCCATCACCGCGTCGTAAAATTCGTCGAAGCTCCAGGTATAGCCAAAGGTGCCGTGCTCCACGATGCGCTGGAAGCCTTCAATAACGGCCGGCGGCGAGGTGAAGTCCATGTCTGCGATCCACAGCGGGATAAACCCCTGCGGGACATCACCAAAGCGTGAGCAGACAAACGCATGGTCCCATTTACGGCACTTATCGCTTTTACGCTCGATAATTTTGTCGAAATCAAACACAACAACCCCCTGTTAGATTAAGGCTTCAATGCCGGTTTTGACGCTCTGCACCTGCGGGCCGATGATCACCTGAACGCTGTGAGCATCCAGCACCACCACCGACAGGGCGCCAGCCGCTTTCAGCTCCTGCTGATCGATAAGCCCCATCTCCTTCACGACCAGGCGCAAGCGGGTGATGCAGTTGTCGAGCGACTCGATGTTCTCTTTGCCACCGAGCGCGCGCAGGATAAGCCCGTGATCGTATTTCGATTTTCCACGCGCGCGGGTGTTGGCTTCGACGGCCTGCTGCGCACCCTGCGCGTCCACTTCACGTCCCGGCGTCTTGATATCGTGTTTGAGGATGTACCAGCGGAAGACGAAGAAGTAGATGGCAAACCAGGCGATACCGACCGGGAACAGCAGATACCATTTGGTCGACATCCCCTGCATCACGCCGAAGATCAGCAGATCCAAAATCCCGCCGTCGGTGTTGCCGATGGTGACCCCCAGCAGGGCCATCACCATCAGCGCCAGGCCCGACATCACGATATGGAAGGCGTAAAGCGCGGGGGCGATAAACAGGAACAGAAACTCAATCGGTTCTGAAATACCGGTGACGACGGAAACCAGCACGCCGGAAAGCAGCAGCCCCTTAATTACCGGGCGGTTTTCCGGACGCGCGGTGCGGTAGATGGCGTACGCCACGGCAGGCAGGCCAAAGATAAAGGTCGGCATAAAGCCTTGTGACAGAAACGCGGTAACGTGCGGGCTAAACGGCAGTCCGGCTTTCAGCTCGGCGTAGAAGATATTCAGCGCGCCGGCCACTTCATGGCCGTTGACCATCTCAATGCCGCCTGCCGGCGTGAAGCGCACCATCGCCAGCAGGATATGGTGCAGACCAAAGGGTTTAAGCAGCAGCACGCCTACGCCGTACAGGAACGGTCCGAAAACGCTGGTGCTCTGAATGATATGGCCAATTCCGGCAATGCCCAGCGCCACGTATTCCCACAACAGCGGGATAAACAGCCCGACCAGCGACAGCGTGAGTGCGGTAATGATGGGCACGAAACGAATGCCGCTAAAGAACGCAAAGGCGTCATGCAGCACCGTGTCCTGAAAACGCTCGTGCAGGAAGTAAGTGATTACCCCCACCACGATGCCGCCCAGCACGCCCATCTCCAGGGTCTGGATCCCCAGCACGAACGATTGTCCTACCTGTCTCATGGTGGCGGCGTCGGCAAGCTGGTGGGTGGCGGTCAGGTAGTAGTTGATGCTCATGTTCATCAGCATATAGCCAACGAACCCGGCAAAGGCGCCCACGGCCTTGTTGCGTTTGGCGAGGCCCATCGGGATAGCCATGGCAAACATCAGCGGCAGATAGGTAAAGGCGAAGCCGCCCACCATGGCGATAAAGCCAAAGGTCAGCTGCGTTAACTCGCCGCCCAGAAAGGGAAAGCTTTTAATAGTGGAAGGGCTGGTGACGGAGCTACCGATACCCAGCAGCAACCCCATAAAGGCCAGCAGAGAGACGGGGAACATAAACGTCTTTCCCAGGCTTTGGAAAAATTCCCACGCTTTCGATTTAAACGACTTTTCCTGTGTCATGTAGGGACTCCTCGGATTTTTAGGATAATGGAAGGCGCTGTCCGGCTTAAGGACGCGCCTTCATATTTGCGAGGCTTATAGTTATTTTTTAGGTATTGACGTAATGCGCGATGGGATCAGGCTTCGGCAGGAAGCAGGAGCCGGTTTGCCGAGCCGCAAACGGCGATCTTGCTTCTGACCACCTCTTTCATGGCGTCCATGCCTACCCGCATGTAGAAGCGCGGATCGTTCCCCTGCGGGTTTTCGGCAAACCAGGCTTTAACCGCGTCAGAGAAGGCAATTTTCAGCTCGGTGGCCACGTTGACTTTGCATACGCCCAGCTCGATGGTGCGGCGAACAAACTCATCCTGCACATCGCTCGCGCCGTGCAGCACCAGCGGCACGGTGACCACTTCGCGGATTTCCGCCAGCCGCTGGAAGTCGATTTTCGGACGTTTGGTATACAGGCCGTGTGCGGTGCCGATGGCGACGGCAAGGCTATCGACGCCGGTCAGTTCGACGAAGCGTTTCGCCTCCTGCGGATCGGTGAGGAACGCGCTTTCGGCGTCTACGCTCATGTCATCTTCCACGCCGCCCAGACGGCCCAGCTCGGCTTCGACGCTGCAGTCGTTGAGGTGGCAGAAATCGACCACCGACTTCACCAGTTTCACGTTTTGTTCAAACGGATAGTGGCTGCCGTCGATCATCGCGCTGCGCACGCCCGCGTTGACCTTGCGGCGTATATCATCCAGCGATTCGTGGTGATCGAGATGCAGCGCCAGCGGCATGTTGTAGGTGTGGGAGTACGCGCTGCACAGGGCGTAGATCTCTTCCAGCGCAATATGCTTAAAGGTGCCCGGCGTGCCCGCGAGGATTACAGGCGATCGCATTTCGCTGCACGCTTCAAGGATCGCCTGGATCGTCTCCGCGTTGTGGATGTTGAACGCCGGAACGGCGTAGCCTTTTGCCTGTGCGTCCTGCAAAAGATATTTGGTTGAAATGATACTCATGATCCGATCCTCTTAAGCCTGCCACGGATGAATAACAACGCCCTGCACTACACGGTTGACCGTCCCGCTGGCGGATGGCGTATCGGGCGTATTGCCTACGCTGAGCGACTGGGTGAGTGCAAAGACCTGGGCATACATCAGGAAGCAGAACGCCTGTTCCATATCGATAAACGGACGTGAAGGCGGCAGCAGAATGTGCGGACCCGCTTCAATGGCCGGATCGTTTTCAGCGGCGATGGCGACGACGCGCAGGGCCTGGCGATCGCGGCGCAGCTCGGCCAGCAGATCCAGATCGTACTGACGCGTATACGGATGGCTGGAGATAAACACCACCACCAGCGTTTCGCTATCGACCAGCGACTTCGGCCCGTGACGGAAGCCCGTCGGGGAATCGTAAAACGCCGCCAGCTTGCCCGCCGTCAGCTCCAGCACCTTCAGCGCCGATTCGCGCGCCGCGCCCTGCAGGCCGCCGCTTCCCAGATAGACGACGCGTTTCCACGCTTCATTGCCAAAGACGCCGTGGCTGAAATCGCCGAGCGCGGTGAGGATCGCCTGACAGCGATCGGCGACGTCGCGGAAGGTGTGGCTATTGATCGTTTCCGGCGCGAACACCGCCAGACAGCTCGCCATCATGGTGGTAATGCTGCTGGTCATCGCGAACCCGCGATCGTGCGTTTCGGCAGGCATCAGCAGGGCAAAGGCGTTATCGCTGTCGACGGCGTTCTGGTACAGGCTCCCCGCCTCGTTGCAGGTGATCGACAGGTGGTAGCACTCCGGCACGAACTGGTTTGCCAGCTCGACGGCCGCGACGCTTTCCGGGCTGTTGCCGGAGCGGGCAAACGAAATCAGCAGCAGCGGATGCGCAGGGCTGAAGTAGTCCACCGGGTTCGTGACCAGATCGGTTGTCGGCACGGCAGTGAAGTTTTTCCCGGTGTAGCTCGCGAGCCAGGGAGAAACGATATCGCCGATAAAGGCGGATGTGCCCGCGCCGGTCAGGACGATCCGCAGATCCTCCTTGCGCAGCAGCGGCGTCAGGAAACTGTCGATCGAAGCACGCAGGTTATCGATGTTGTTGAGCGAGCGGATCCAGCTGGCAGGCTGCTGGCGGATCTCTTCCTCTGTCCAGGTGCCGGTTGTCGCGGCGGTAGTGGTTTGTGGCATAACTCAGTCCTTAGTCGTGTGAATTCCACATCAGACGCTGGCAATCGTGTCGCTATCTTTCGTTTCGTTTCACTTGTTCACTTAAGCAGTTAAATAAAATCTATAGAAAAGAAATCGAAACTTCAATGAAAGAAAAGAAATAAAACGAAAAGTGTGATCGTGAAAGGAAAGGGAAGAGTTAAGGAAAAGAAAAGAAAGGCCTTACGATCGGGTGCCGTAAGGCCAACAGGAGACACAATGAAAGGGCTAAAGGGAGAGAGCCTGTCCCTGAATCCAGATCTGCTGGAGGTGTAAACCCCCGTCCAGCGCAATGATATTGGCGCGTTTACCCGGGGCTAAGGATCCTAGCTGACCGTCAACGCCCAACAGCCGGGCAGGGTGCAGCGAGGCCATATGGATAGCGTCTTCGGCGGTTACGCCCGCATACTCCACCATATTCCTGACCGCGGCATCCAGCGACAGCGTGCTGCCCGCCAGCCCGCCGGAGCCGGTTCGAACCACGCCGTTTTGCATCGAGACCTCTTCGCCACAAAGCGTATACCGTCCGTCCGGCATACCTGCCGCCTCCATTGCATCGGTAATCAGCACCACGCGCTCCTGCGCGCAGCAGCAGCATAAGCGCATCGCCCCCGGATGGACGTGGTGCTCGTCGGCAATCAGCTCCAGCCACGCCCGTTTGTCCGTAAGCCCTGCGCCGACCATTCCGGGCTCTCTGTGGTGCAGCCCCGTCATGCCGTTGTAGCAGTGAACCAGCCCGTCGGCACCCGCATCAAACGCGGCAAGTGTTTGCCGGTACGTGGCAGCGCCGTGGCCCAGCATCACGCGTATCCCGCGCTGTTTAAGATGGCGAATCGCCTGCAGCGCGCCGGGTTTTTCTGGCGCGAGCGCCACCACCCGTAGCGTGCCCTGTGAAACGTCAGCCAGCCTGTCCAGCTCGACGATATCCAGCTCCCGGAACAGCTCCGGCGGATGCGCCCCTTTGTTCTGCGGCGTAAAGTACGGTCCTTCCAGATAGCTGCCCAGGATCTGCGCGCCCGAGCCGCCGGACTGACTGCGCCGGGCGATACGCATCAGCGCGGCGTGGATGGCCTTCAGCGGCGCGGTCACGGTGGTGGGCAGAAATGCGCCCACGCCTTCGCGGGCTTTATGCATTGCCAGGGTGTCCAGCACGCCGGGCGCATCATCCATGACGTCCACCCCAGCGCCGCCGTGGACGTGCGTGTCGATATAGGCCGGGCAAAGCAGCTCCGCATCCCGCGTCGTAACGCCCGCCGGGATGGGTTCAATCGCCGCAACCGCACTGCTTTCAATGCGTAGCTGGTGGTCGTCCAGCCAGCCCTGTTCGGTAAGGATCCGTCGCGCGCGCAGCAGCTGGCTCATATCCCTTCCTCAGCAGGGGCTTCCTCATGACAGCGCCCAAGCTCATCCACCAGGCTGGTCAGGCCGCGATGGCCACACGCGAGCGCCTGCAGACGAAACGCTTCGCTACTTAACCCGTCGCGTTCCAGCACCATTTCCAGCAGAAGTTGCAGGTTGGTGCCGGTGATCACTTCCCGTCCCGGCTTTTGCATCGCAAGCGTTGACGCTACGCGAAACGGCGTACCGCCGAGCAAATCGGTAAGAAACACGATATCGTACTGGGGATCCAGTTCAGTTACCGCTTGCTCAAGCTGCGCGGTTAGCCGCGCAGTCGAGGAGGTTTCCGGGAAATCGATGGCGATAAACTGCGGCTGCTTGCCGAGGATCTGCTTCATCGCCTGTTCAAGTCCGCTGGCAAACCCACCGTGACCCGTCAAAATGATGCCTAACATCGCGACCTCTTTGCTTTTACAGGAAGTGACAGAATTTACCGACAACGCCCAGCGCCACGGTGATACCAATCAGGCGCAGCGGGCTCCAGCCACGACGCACCAGCCAGAACATGGTCAGGGTATAGACCAGCGGCAGAAATGCGGGCATCAGCTTGTCGATGACGTCGGCTTGCAGTTTGACAACCGCATCCCCGGCTTTGATTTCAAGCGTGGTATTCAGGCGCACATAGGTTGCTACCAGCGCGCCGATCACCGTCATCCCGACGATAGACGCAGCGTGGCCGACCTTTTTGGTGTTGGCTTTAATCAACGGGATCGCGGCAACGCCCATCCGGTAGGCGTAGTGCGCCAGACCAAAGCGCAGGCCGAGGTGCACCACGTTAAACAGCACGATAAAGACCACCGCACCCAGAATCGAACCCTGTAGTGCCAGGCTGGCACCAATACCGCCGCAGATGGGCAGCAGCGTGAGCCAGAACATGGCATCGCCAATGCCGCCGAGCGGCGCGCCCACGGCAATTTTGGTGCTCTGGATGCTGTTCACATCCTGCTTGGAGCGCTCCATCGCCAGAATGATGCCGATAACAAAGGTGACCAGGAACGGATGGGTATTAAAGAACCCCATGTGGCCTTTCATCGCCCGCGCCAGGTCCCGCTTGTTGGTGTGGATCTTTTTCAGCGCAGGCAGTAATCCATACAGCCAGCCGGAGGCCTGCATACGCTCGTAGTTAAACGAGGCCTGTAATAGCATGGAGCGCCATGCGACACGGTTAATGTCCTTTTTCGTCAGTTCGGCACCGATGCTCTGGTCTTCATAGATGTTTTCGTTTACGCCGGTGAGCAGGGTCTCTTCACTTTCAGACACGCCTGGCAGAGTGGTTTGATTAGATGCCATCTTCGAATTCCTCTTTCTGGGCCGCAGGAGCCGTCGGTTCAGGTGATTTACGCATCAGGTCGATCAGCGCCATCGCCAGCGCAGCAGCCGCAATCGCCAGCACCGGAAGTTTCAGCCAGGCCGCAGCGACAAAACCGATAATGAAGTAAGGGATGTAGACGTTTTTCATCATGATCTTCAGCAGCACGGCGAAGCCGATGGCTGGCATGATGCCGCCTGCAACACCGAGACCGTCTATCAGACGTTCCGGCAGGACATCAATGGCGGTTTTCGCGTGCTCCGCACCGAAGTAAATTGGCAGAAAAGCGCAGAGAAAGTAGAAGATACCCAGCGCCAGCAGGGCAAGATAGTTAACCCGTTCAATACCGTGCGTGTCCGCATTAGCCGCCATGCGATCGCAACGGGACATGACGCCGGACATCACGGAGAAGAGGAAGGTAATGCCCATTTGTACCGCAACAGCAAACGGTACAGCGACCCCAACGGCGACATCCGGTTTCACGCCTGTGGTAATGGCAAACGTGGTGCCGACAATGGTGCCGATAATCACGTTTGGCGGTTGCGCACCAGCCAGCGGCGCCAGACCCATCCAGACCAGCTCTAACGTGCCGCCGGTCAGAATGCCGGTATGCAGATCACCCAGAATCAGACCAACCAGTGGCCCCAGTACCACCGGGCGGTGCATGTGTGTTAACCCGTTAAACATATCCAGGCCCGCGATAAAGGCGAGAAGCCCCAGCGCGAAAGCCTGCAAAAGACTGATTTCCATTGTGAATCCCTCATAGCAGTTTAAAGAGATCCAAAGCAGCCTCTGTTGGAACGCCCTGAACGATGCATTCCACCCCGGCCGCTTTCAGGCCGTTGAACGCAGTGATATCGTTCGCGTCGACAGATACCGTTTTGGCAATTTGCCGTTTGCCACTGGCGTAATGCATGTTTCCGACGTTAATACGGGTGATGGGCACGCCGCCCTCTACCAGCGTTAAAAAATCGGCGGGTGATTTACAGACCAGCAGAATCTTCTGGCGGTCAGCGGCGCGGTGAATGTTGTCGATAACTTTTTGCAGAGACCAGAAGCGCACGGCGATCCCTTCCGCAAGTACCATTTCCATCAGGTTCTGTTGAACCGGATCGTCTGCAACCTCGTCATTTGCCACCAGAACCAGGTTCGCCCCCGCAAACCCTACCCACTGAACGCCCACCTGTCCGTGGATCAGGCGTTCATCAATGCGGCATAAGACAATGTTTGGCATAGTGTTTTCCTCTTTTTTAATTATGCGTGTTGAGTCGGTACGCCTTCGCAGGCGGCATGGTACTGCTGGAGTATGTCCTGAATGTGGTCAATGATGAGTTCCCGCGGTGTCGACTTGAGAGCGCCCTCGCGAACTTTGCCGTATTGCAACGGCAAATACTGACTGATGAGCGGCAGCGGGATGGGTTCGTCATCCAGGTTGCGGACCAGTCGTTCAAAGGCATCGTCAATCTCGCTGTCTGGCCAGTAATAGCGCACGCGGTCGGAGTAGCTGTAGCCCCGTGCCAGCCGCCGTGCGTTGCCGTCACCGTGATAATGGCTTTGCCAGTACTCGGGGCGATCGAGCATCACGTTTTCCAGTACGTGACGCAGGCCAGAGCTGGCTTTGGCTGGCAGCAGCTCCTCTTCAATGGCGGCCAGTGAGAACAGCGCTTCACGCAGGGCAAAGGTCAGGGCCGGGCCGACTTTTAAGATTGCAAAGTGATCTTTCACCAGCTGGCGCAACGCCTGTGATGTCTGGTAGTCAGTGGAGTGCGCTTCAAATACCAGCGTGTCATAGGTTTCAACCATTTCACTCAGGGCGATGGCTTTTTGCGGTTGATAATCGCAGACGTGGGCGTGGTCGAACTCCACGCCAGGCTGAACCACCAGGCCGATAATGCGTGGCCAGATGTCGTTCAACCCCACTTTCTCAAATGCATGGCGATGCGCTTCAAGCGTGGCGCGCGCCGCCTCAGGCGTGGTGACTTCAAGTTCACTCAGCGTTTCATGTGCACCACCGGGAACCGGCACCTCCGTGCCAATAACGTAGACCAGATCGGCTACACCAAATTTCGCCCGGCAGGTGTCTTCGGCAATTTTGGCCAGACGCGCGGCGCGCTCAGCGACGATGGCATCGGTTAAGGGAACCGGATCGTCCTCGCAGGACATACTGCAGTCCAGATGGATCTTCTTAAACCCCGCAGTGACGTAGCTTCTGATCAGATCGTCGGCGTTCGCCATCGCCTGTAAAGCCGGCAGGTTTTGCCACCGGTTTGGGCCCAGGTGATCGCCGCCGAGGATCAATTGTGACGTCGGAAAACCAAGGAACTCCGCCAGCCTGCTAACGAAACCGTGAAAATCGGCGGGCGTCATGCCGGTGTAGCCGCCAAACTGATCCACCTGGTTTGAGGTCGCTTCGATCAGCAGTGGCGTGCAGCGTAACTGGGCGTAACGAATGGCCGCTTCAAGTACCAGTGGATGTGCTGAACAGACGGCATAAATTCCGTTTGCCTTCCCCCGTTTATGTTGTTCCACCATTTCTGTCAGATGTTTCACTTTCCTCTCCATTTCGGATGGTGTTGGTAGTCATCTTTCGTTTTGTTTCATTTAATCCTGCATTATGGTGATGTAAAAATAAAACGAAAGATAATGGTTTTCCGATCTGTTTCACAAAAGAAACATAATGAAAGGTTTCAGCGTTGGGCTTGTTTGCGTATGTCCCCCAGACAGCGCTTGCATTCCACAAAAAGAAAGGCGTTAATAGGCAAAACGAAATGAAACGAAAGTGTATTGATTAAGGACTTCATATGAACAGCTCCGATTCATCCGCAGAAAAGCGCGTCACCGGTACCAGTGAAAGGCGAGAGCAGATCATTCAGCGGTTGCGGGCGCAGGGAAGCGTGCAGGTTAACGATCTTTCTCATTTATATGGCGTATCGACAGTGACGATCCGTAACGATCTGGCATTCCTGGAAAGGCAGGGCATCGCTGTTCGCGCTTACGGCGGGGCGCTAATTTGTGAAGGCAATGTGCCCGGCATCGAGCCCTCCGTTGAGGATAAAAGTTCGCTCAATACGGCGGTCAAGCGCAGCATCGCTCAGGCCGCCGCCGCGCTGGTGAAGCCGGGCCATCGCATTATTCTCGACTCTGGCACCACGACCTTTGAAATTGCCAGAATGCTGCGCCAGCACACGGATGTCATTGCCATGACCAATGGAATGAATGTGGCGAATGCGTTGCTGGAAGCGGAAGGGGTGGAACTGCTGATGACCGGCGGCCACTTGCGTCGTCAGTCGCAGTCTTTCTATGGCGACCAGGCGGAACAGTCCTTACAGAATTATCACTTTGATTTGCTGTTCCTGGGCGTTGATGCCATCGATCTGGATCGTGGCGTGAGCACGCATAACGAGGATGAAGCGCGTCTGAATCGCAAAATGTGCGAGGTGGCAGAGCGCATTATCGTTGTGACTGATTCCAGCAAGTTCAACCGCTCAAGCCTGCATAAAATCATTGATACGCAAAGGATTGATATGATTATTGTCGATGAAGGCATTCCGGCGGAAAGTCTGGATGGATTGTGTAAAAGCGGGATTGATGTAGTGCTGGTTTCCCCCTCACCCTAACCCACCGGGAGAGGGGACCGTTCGCTGCTTTTTTTGCCCTCTCCCCCGTAGGGAGAGGGCTCGGTGGGAAGTCATCACGTCACTGGTGCCGGGTTAAACACCGCCAGCTGGTTATGTAATCCCCATTGGTCCGAGAACGTTTTCTTCCGCCCGCTTGCCACGTCCAGAATGAAGTGGAATAGCTTCCAGCCCACGTCCTCAATGCTCTCTTCTCCGGTGGCGATGGTTCCCGCGTTGATATCCATTAAGTCGTACCAGCGGTTTGCCAGCTCGGTGCGCGTCGCCATTTTGATCACCGGGACTGCCATCAGGCCATACGGCGTGCCGCGTCCTGTGGTAAAGACCTGCACCGTAATGCCGGATGCCACCTGCTGGGTGCCGCAAACAAAATCGCTGGCAGGCGTTGCCGCGTAGATCAGGCCGCGTTTGGTCGGCCGCTGTCCCGGAGAGAGGACTTCCACAATCGCGCTTTGGCCGGATTTAGCAATCGAACCCAGGGCTTTTTCCACGACGTTCGCCAGGCCCCCTTTTTTGTTTCCCGGAGACGGATTCGCGCTACGGTCGGTTTTACCCATGTCGAGATAGTTATCGTACCAGGCCATCTCCTCAAGCAGGCGCTTGCCCACTTCTTCATTGACGGCGCGCGGCGTCAGTAAATGGATGGCATCACGGACTTCGGTCACTTCAGAGAACATCACCGTCGCACCGCAACGAACAAGCAGGTCGGACGCAAAGCCCACCGCCGGGTTGGCCGTCACGCCAGAGAACGCATCGCTGCCGCCGCACTGGGTTCCCACCACCAGGTCAGACACGGGGCAGGTTTCGCGCTGGCGTCGGTTGAGCTTATCGAGATGACGCTCGGCAACCTGCAGAATATCGTCGACCATAGACCGGAACCCAATGTGGCGTTCGTCCTGCAGGCGTACAATGCTGGCCTCGTCTGCCGGAATGGCTTTGACGTCTTCGGTACCCTGGAGCAGACGCTCAGGCTGGAGTTTTTCGCACCCCAGACCAATCACCATCACCTCGCCGCCAAAATTCGGGTTGAGGGCAATATTATGAATGGTACGGATCGGCACGACCGCCGCTGGCGCGTTGATCGCTACGCCACAGCCATAGAGATGGTTCAGGCCAACCACGCCATCGACGTTCGGGTATTTCGGCAGTAGATCGCGTTCGATGATTTTCACCACGTAATCCACCACGCCCGCCACGCAGTGTACGCTGGTGGTAAGACCGAGAAGATTTTTGGTGCCGACGCTGCCGTCCGGATTGCGATAGCCTTCAAAGGTATAGCCTTCCAGTGGGGGAAGCGGTTCCGGTACGCGGGTGGCAAGTGGCAGGGTGTTCAGCGGTGGCGCTTTTGGCAGCTCAACCAGCGACTCCTCAATCCAGCTTCCCTGCGGAATTGCGCGAACGGCATAGCCGATGACTTCACCGTAACGCACGATCTCCCCATGGGCAGGAATATCGACCAGTGCGACCTTATGCCCCTGGGGAATATGTTCAATTAACTTCAGTCCGTCCGGGAAGCGTGTTCCCGCTTTTAAGCCATTGTCATTGACAATAATCGCCACGTTATCCGTATCGTGAACTTTTATATAAAACGCCGTCGGCGATGCCTCTCTAATTTCAATATCGGCCATTATTCACATTTCTCCGGCAAAGTGTCAGATAGTAAATTTAACCCGTTGGATAATCGTTTTATTCTCGAGGAAATAAAGGATGTCAGCAGAAGACAGTTAAAAATGTGATCGCGATCGCGTCAGGCTAACTAATCCCTGATTCTGTGCATTAGCGCCCACAGCGTTGGGCATATGCTCAAAATGGCGTTGAAATGAGGCGCAATACTTGAGCATAAAAACAATGTGCTGTTGTGAAGTGACGATTATACTGAAGGACGATTTTATATTGCCAACATTCAGTCAGAGAAATAAATATAAAAATAATATGTTTCGCAATAAATAATCCCGGCTCAAACTGCGGAATTAAAAAGGTATAAGTGATGAATAACAATATCTTCCCGAATACGTTTAAAACGGCCCTCGCGGCGCACCAGATCCAGATTGGCTGTTGGTCTGCGCTGGCAAACCCAATAAGTACTGAAGTGCTGGGCCTTGCTGGTTTTGACTGGCTGGTGCTCGACGGCGAACATGCGCCAAATGATATCAGCACCTTTATTCCGCAACTGATGGCCCTGAAAGGCAGCGCCAGCGCCCCGGTGGTGCGAGTGCCAACCAATGACCCGGTGATCGTCAAACGTTTGCTGGATATCGGGTTCTACAATTTCCTCATCCCGTTTGTGGAAACCCAGGAACAAGCGGCGCTGGCCGTGGCATCAACGCGCTACCCGCCGGAAGGGATCCGCGGCGTCTCCGTCTCACACCGCGCCAACATGTTCGGCACCGTGCCGGACTACTTCGCGCAGTCCAATAGCAACATCACTGTTCTGGTGCAGATTGAGAGCCAGCAGGGGGTTGATAATCTCGACGCTATTGCAGCCACAAACGGTGTGGACGGTATCTTTGTCGGCCCAAGCGATCTGGCTGCCGCCTTTGGCCACCTGGGCAATGCCAGCCACCCTGACGTGCAGCGTGCGATCCAGCACATATTTGCTCGCGCCAAAGCACACGGTAAACCGAGCGGCATACTGGCGCCGGTTGAAGCCGACGCCCGCCGTTATCTGGAGTGGGGAGCCACCTTTGTTGCCGTCGGCAGCGATCTCGGGGTGTTCCGCTCAGCAACGCAGAAATTAGCGGACGCTTTTAAAAAATAACCATCATTGAGGAAACAGTTATGACGCTGAAAGTGGGTTTTATTGGCCTGGGGATCATGGGTAAACCAATGAGTAAGAACCTCATCAAAGCGGGTTACTCACTGGTGGTCTCCGATCATAATCCGCAATCTGTGGCCGAGGTGATGGCGGCTGGCGCAGAAACCGCCTCCACCACCAAAGCGATTGCTGAGCAGTGCGATGTCATCATTACCATGCTGCCAAACTCCCCGCATGTTAAAGAGGTCGCGCTGGGGGAGAACGGCATCATTGAGGGCGCAAAGCCTGGCCTGGTGCTGATTGATATGAGCTCTATCGCACCGCTTGCAAGTCGTGAAATCAGCGAGGCGCTAAAAGCGAAGGGCGTGGATATGCTGGACGCGCCGGTCAGCGGCGGTGAGCCGAAAGCGATCGACGGCACGCTGTCGGTGATGGTCGGCGGGGATAAAGCTATTTTCGATAAATACTATGACCTGATGAAAGCGATGGCAGGCTCCGTGGTGCATACGGGTGAAATTGGCGCGGGCAACGTGACCAAGCTGGCGAACCAGGTCATTGTGGCGCTGAACATCGCCGCGATGTCTGAAGCGCTGACGCTGGCAACCAAAGCGGGCGTTAACCCGGACCTGGTCTATCAGGCGATTCGCGGTGGTCTGGCGGGAAGTACCGTGCTGGATGCCAAAGCGCCGATGGTGATGGACCGTAACTTCAAGCCGGGATTCCGTATCGACCTGCACATTAAAGATCTGGCGAACGCGCTCGATACGTCCCACGGCGTAGGCGCACAGCTGCCGCTGACCGCGGCGGTGATGGAGATGATGCAGGCGTTGCGTGCAGATGGTCTGGGCACGGCCGATCACAGCGCGATTGCGTGCTACTACGAAAAACTGGCAAAGGTAGAAGTCGCGCGTTAATTACGTCTTGCCTGCACCTGAAGGTGACAGCGGCGCGCAAACCCTCTATACTGCGCGCCGAAGCTGACCAGACAGTCGCCGCTTCGTCGTCGTCCCTTTCGGGGGAGACGGGCGGAGGGGAGGAAAGTCCGGGCTCCATAGGGCAGGGTGCCAGGTAACGCCTGGGGGGGAAACCCACGACCAGTGCAACAGAGAGCAAACCGCCGATGGCCCGCGCAAGCGGGATCAGGTAAGGGTGAAAGGGTGCGGTAAGAGCGCACCGCGCGGCTGGTAACAGTCCGTGGCACGGTAAACTCCACCCGGAGCAAGGCCAAATAGGGGTTCACATGGTACGGCCCGTACTGAACCCGGGTAGGCTGCTTGAGCCAGTGAGCGATTGCTGGCCTAGATGAATGACTGTCCACGACAGAACCCGGCTTATCGGTCAGCTTCAACTTCTTAAAAAACCCCGCTTCGGCGGGGTTTTTGCTTTCAGGAGGTTGTAGGTCGGTTAAGTGCTGCGCCACCCGACAACCCCACAAACGACATCAATTCTCATATTTGCGACATTAAGCACATTTCACTGTTTTTATCTCTTCAATGGCCTCAGGCAATCTACAGGCGATCGTTATCACAAAATTTCGCGCTGAAAAGGGGTTAATCCACGGTGTTGTTAATTTGTTGTGATTGTTGTCTTAATGAATCAATATGTTTTCATGTTTGATGTCTATATTTTGCATTTGAAAACATTCATCCCGCGAATGTGTGACGTATTCCTCTTTTTATCGAAAGCCAGCCTAAAAGCATCTGTAAAAATTGATAAATTGAAAGAATGTTTCAACTGAATAACGGTTATTTATTGGTCTTTAATTGCCTGAAAGATCGTCTTTATTGATTTTATTAACGCAAGAAAATTTATCCAGGTTATCGCCATAAAATAAATTTATTACTGTTGGTTTTGTTGATCGATATCAGCGTAACGGTGTGATCTGACAAGCTTATCTGATTGATGGTAAAGGTTTTTTATGTTTTTTGTTGTTCCGGTGAATAATGCGGGAAGGCAAATTGTGAGTAACAGCACATACCCCCTGAAACAATATTGGGTAGAATCCGCTGCGTCATAGGGAAATAAGCGCAGAATATTATGAACACTATTATTCTACCGAAAACACAGCACCTCGTGGTATTTCAGGAAGTCATTAAAAGTGGCTCCATAGGTTCTGCTGCAAGACAACTGGGCCTGACGCAACCCGCCGTCAGCAAAATCATCAGCGATATCGAATCCTACTTCGGCGTGGAAGTCATGGTGCGTAAAAACACGGGCGTAAAACTGACTGCCGCAGGCCAGGTGCTGCTCTCCTACTCAGAGTCGATCACCCGCGAAATGAAAAACATGGTGAGCGAGATCAACAGCCTGAGTTTCAGCACCGTGATGGACGTTTCCTTTGGCTACCCATCACTGATTGGTTTCACCTTCCTGTCCGAAATGATCAAAAAATTCAAGGAAGTGTTCCCGAAAGCGCGCGTATCTATGTATGAAGCCCAGCTCTCCTCTTTCCTGCCAGCCATTCGCGATGGTCGGCTGGATTTCGCCATCGGCACGCTGAGTGATGAGATGCTGCTGCAGGATCTGCACGTCGAGCCCTTGTTTGAGTCAGAATTTGTGCTGGTCGCCAGTAAATCACGAACGTGCACCGGCCCGACGACACTGGCATCGCTCACGCATGAGCAGTGGGTGATGCCGCAAACCGATATGGGCTACTACAAAGAACTTCTGACCACTCTGCAAGACAACCACATCAGTATTGAAAACATCGTCCAGACCGATTCCGTGGTCACCATTTATAACCTTGTCCTGAATGCCGATTATCTGACGGTGATTCCACGCGACATGATTGCTCCGTTCGGCTCGGATCAATTTATTGTTCTGCCGGTAGAGGATGAATTACCCGTGGCGCGTTATGCCGCCGTGTGGTCGAAAAATTACAGAATTAAAAAATCCGCGTCAGTATTGGTTGAACTGGCAAAACAATATGCCTCACTCACCGGTGAAAGACGACGATGAAATATTGATCTCCTTAGAAGCAATAAACATTTTATAAAAAACACCCAGAGATAATTTTATGCTCTGATACCCTGACTTTGCCTGAAAAGAATGAATTATTATAACGAGGATATTATGCACATTACCTACGACCTTCCGGTAACGATTGAAGATATTCAGGACGCCAGAAAACGCCTGGCGGGTAAAATCTATAAAACCGGCATGCCGCGTTCGAATTATCTCAGCGAGCGCTGTAAGGGTGAAATATTCCTGAAGTTTGAGAATATGCAGCGTACCGGCTCGTTTAAAATTCGCGGTGCGTTTAATAAATTAAGCTCGCTGACCGATGCTGAAAAGCGTAAGGGCGTCGTCGCCTGCTCGGCGGGAAACCACGCGCAGGGTGTGTCGCTCTCGTGTGCAATGCTCGGCATTGACGGCAAAGTGGTGATGCCGATGGGCGCGCCAAAGTCTAAAGTAGCCGCGACGCGTGACTACTCGGCGGAAGTGGTGCTGCACGGCGAGAACTTCAACGACACCATCGCGAAAGTGAGTGAAATCGTCGAGATGGAAGGGCGCATTTTTATCCCGCCGTATGACGATCCGAAAGTGATCGCCGGACAGGGCACCATTGGCCTGGAAATTCTCGAAGATTTGTATGATGTGGATAACGTGATTGTTCCCATCGGCGGTGGCGGATTAATTGCCGGGATTGCAACGGCCATTAAATCCATTAACCCGACCATTAATATTATTGGCGTACAGTCTGAAAATGTTCATGGGATGGCGGCATCATACCAGGCCGGAGAAATCACCAACCATCGCGTCACCGGTACATTAGCTGACGGTTGCGACGTATCTCGTCCGGGTAAATTAACCTTCGAAATCGTCCGCGAACTGGTTGATGACATTGTGCTGGTGAGCGAAGACGATATTCGCAACAGCATGATTGCGCTTATTCAGCGAAATAAAGTGGTGACGGAAGGTGCTGGCGCGCTGGCCTGCGCGGCATTATTAAGCGGCAAACTTGACCACTATATTCAGGGCCGAAAAACCGTCTGCATTATTTCCGGCGGCAATATCGATCTCTCCCGTGTTTCCCAAATTACCGGCTTTGTTGACGCATAAAGGTGACCTATGAGCAACACAGAAAGCATTATCGTTGGCCAGACAAAAACGTCCTCCTGGCGTAAGTCTGATACCACCTGGACGCTGGGCCTGTTCGGAACCGCCATTGGCGCAGGCGTGCTGTTCTTCCCTATTCGCGCAGGCTTTGGCGGGTTGATCCCCATCCTGCTGATGCTGGTCCTCGCGTTCCCGATTGCATTTTACTGTCACCGCGCGCTGGCGCGTCTGTGCCTGTCCGGCAGTAATGTCTCCGGCAACATTACCGAAACGGTGGAAGAGCACTTCGGCAAGACCGGCGGGGTGGTCATCACCTTCCTCTACTTCTTTGCCATTTGCCCACTGCTGTGGATTTACGGCGTGACCATTACCAACACCTTTATGACGTTCTGGGAAAACCAGCTCCAGCTGCCTGCGCTGAACCGTGGTGTAGTGGCGCTGTTCCTGCTGCTGCTGATGGCCTTTGTGATCTGGTTTGGTAAAGATCTGATGGTGAAGGTGATGAGCTTCCTGGTGTTCCCGTTCATCGCCAGCCTGGTGCTGATTTCCCTGTCGCTGATCCCATACTGGAACTCGGCGGTGATCGACCAGGTCAACCTGAGCGATATTTCCTTTACCGGTCATGACGGCATTCTGGTCACGGTGTGGCTGGGGATCTCCATCATGGTCTTCTCCTTCAACTTCTCGCCCATCGTCTCCTCATTTGTGGTCTCCAAGCGTGAAGAGTACGAGCCCGAGTTCGGTAAAGCGTTTACCGAGCAGAAATGTTCCAAAATCATCGGTCGCGCCAGCATGCTGATGGTCGCCGTGGTGATGTTCTTCGCCTTTAGCTGCCTGTTTACGCTCTCTCCGCAGAACATGGCGGATGCCAAAGCGCAGAACATTCCGGTGCTCTCTTATCTGGCGAACCACTTTGCCTCCATGTCGGGAACCAAATCGACATTTGCCACGGTGCTGGAATACGGTGCGTCCATCATCGCGCTGGTCGCTATCTTTAAATCCTTCTTTGGGCACTATCTGGGCACGCTGGAAGGGCTGAACGGCCTGATCCTCAAGTTCGGTTATAAGGGGGATAAGAAGAAGGTTTCCGTTGGCAAGCTGAACACCATCAGCATGGTCTTCATCATGGGCTCCACCTGGGTTGTGGCCTATGCCAACCCGAACATTCTCGACCTTATCGAAGCCATGGGCGCACCGATCATCGCCTCTCTGCTGTGCCTGCTGCCGATGTACGCCATCCGCAAAGCGCCAGCCATGGCGAAATATAAGGGCAAACCCGAGAACATCTTCGTCACGGTTGTGGGCCTGCTGACCATTCTGAATATTGTTTACAAACTGTTCTAACCCATAGCTCAGGAAGAGCGGAGTCATATGATGATTGAGTTTCCGGTAGTACTGGTTATTAACTGCGGTTCGTCCTCTGTTAAGTTTTCGGTGCTCGACGCCAGCAGCTGTGAGGCCCTGATGACGGGCATTGCGGACGGTATCAACACCGAAAAGGCCTTTATTTCCGTGAACGGGGGTGAGCCAGTCAAACTGGCTCACCAGGACTACGAAGGGGCGCTGGCAGCCATCGCCCTGGAGCTGGAGAAGCGCAACCTGATGAGCAGCGTGGCCTTAATTGGCCACCGTATTGCGCACGGCGGCGACCTCTTCAGCGAGTCGACCCTGATTACGAAAGAGGTGATTGAGCAGATCCGTCAGGTTTCCCCGCTGGCACCGCTGCATAACTACGCCAACTTAAGCGGCGTGGAAGCCGCAGAGCGGTTGTTCCCGGGCGTGCAGCAGGTGGCGGTATTCGATACCAGCTTCCATCAGACGCTGCCGCCTCAGGCGTATCTGTACGGCTTGCCGTACCGCTATTTTGAAGCGCTGGGCGTACGGCGTTACGGTTTTCACGGCACTTCCCATCGTTACGTGGCCGGACAGGCGCATACGCTTCTCGGGCTGTCCCCCGACGACAGCGGGCTGGTGATTGCTCATCTTGGTAACGGGGCCTCCATCTGCGCGGTGCGCAACGGTGAGAGCGTCGATACCTCCATGGGCATGACGCCGCTGGAAGGGCTGGTGATGGGCACGCGCTGTGGCGACGTGGATTTTGGCGCGATGGCGTGGATTGCCCGGCAAACCGGCCAGTCATTTGATGATCTGGAGCGCGTGGTTAACAAAGAGTCCGGGTTGCTGGGGATATCCGGCATCTCCTCCGATTTACGCGCGCTGGAGAAAGCCTGGCACGAAGGCAATCAACGGGCGCAGCTGGCGATCCACACCTTTGTCCACCGGATTGCGCGGCATATCGCCGGTCACGCGGCATCGCTGCATCGTCTGGATGGCGTGATCTTTACCGGTGGTATTGGCGAAAACTCGAAACTGATCCGCGCGCTGGTGGCGGAGCATCTGAAGGTCTTCGGCATTCTCCTCGACGAGGCTAAAAATGCCCTGCCGGGCAGCGCGGGCGAGCGCGTCATCAGCACCGATTCCTCCCGCGTAGTCTGCGCGGTTGTCCCTACCAATGAAGAAAAAATGATCGCGCTGGACGCCCTCCGTCTTGGGAAGGTCACTCCGGCTGCGGCTTACGCCTGATATAGCGAGAAACACATGAACGTAACAATCGATACAGGCGTCGCGCCCTACAGCGACGCATGGGCTGGCTTTCGCGGTGAAGAATGGAAAAACGCCGTCAACGTGCGCGATTTTATTCAGCATAACTACACCCCTTATGAAGGCGACGAAGCTTTCCTCGCGCAGGCGACGCCAGCAACGACGGCGCTGTGGCAGAAGGTGATGGTCGGCATTCGTCAGGAGAATGCCACCCACGCCCCGGTAGATTTTGATACTAACATTGCCACCACCATTACCGCTCACGGGCCGGGTTATATCGATCAGGATCTGGAGACGATCGTCGGGCTGCAAACCGATAAACCGCTCAAGCGTGCCCTGCATCCGTATGGCGGGATCAACATGATCCGCAGCTCGTTTGAAGCCTATGGCCGCGAGATGGATCCGCAGTTTGAATACCTGTTTACCGACCTGCGTAAAACCCATAACCAGGGCGTGTTTGACGTCTACTCGCCGGAGATGATGCGCTGCCGTAAATCCGGCGTGCTGACCGGTCTGCCGGACGGTTACGGACGCGGGCGCATCATCGGTGACTACCGACGCGTGGCGCTGTACGGCATCACCTATCTGGTGCGCGAGCGTGAGCTGCAGTTTGCGGATCTCCAGCCGAAGCTGGAACGCGGTGACGATCTCGAAGCGACGATCCGCCTGCGTGAAGAGCTGGCGGAGCACAAGCGTGCTTTGCTCCAGATCCAGCAGATGGCGGCGAACTACGGCTTTGATATTGCGCGTCCGGCGATGAACGCGCAGGAAGCGGTGCAGTGGGTCTACTTTGCCTACCTGGCAGCGGTGAAATCCCAGAACGGCGGGGCGATGTCGCTGGGGCGCACGGCGTCGTTCCTTGATATCTACATTGAGCGCGACATGCAGGCCGGACGGCTAAATGAGGTGCAGGCGCAGGAGCTGATCGACCACTTCATCATGAAGATCCGCATGGTCCGCTTCCTGCGCACGCCGGAGTTCGACACGCTCTTCTCGGGCGATCCGATCTGGGCGACGGAAGTGATTGGCGGAATGGGGCTGGACGGCCGCACGCTGGTGACCAAAAACAGCTTCCGCTATTTGCACACCCTGCACACCATGGGGCCTGCGCCTGAGCCCAATCTGACGATCCTCTGGTCTGAACAGCTGCCGATTGCGTTTAAGAAATATGCCGTGCAGGTGTCGATTGTCACCTCCTCACTGCAGTACGAGAACGACGATCTGATGCGAGCCGACTTCAACAGCGACGACTACGCCATTGCCTGCTGTGTCAGCCCGATGGTGATCGGCAAGCAGATGCAGTTCTTTGGCGCCCGCGCCAACCTCGCGAAAACGCTGCTGTACGCCATCAACGGCGGAGTGGATGAGAAGCTGAAGATTCAGGTCGGCCCGAAAACCGCGCCATTGCTGGATGAGGTGCTGGATTATGACACCGTGATGGCCAGCCTCGATCACTTTATGGACTGGCTGGCGGTGCAGTACATCAGCGCGCTGAATCTCATTCACTACATGCACGATAAGTACAGCTACGAAGCCTCACTGATGGCGCTGCATGACCGTGACGTCTATCGCACCATGGCATGCGGCATCGCCGGGCTGTCGGTCGCGGCGGACTCTCTCTCCGCGATTAAATACGCCACGGTGAAACCGGTGCGCGACCACACCGGTCTGGCGGTTGATTTCGTCATCGAAGGTGACTATCCGCAGTACGGCAACAACGACGACCGCGTGGACAGCATCGCCTGCGACCTGGTTGAGCGCTTTATGAAGAAAATTCAGGCGCTGCCGACCTATCGCAATGCGGTGCCGACCCAGTCTATTCTGACCATTACCTCCAACGTGGTTTACGGTCAGAAGACCGGGAATACGCCGGACGGTCGCCGCGGCGGCACGCCGTTTGCCCCTGGCGCGAACCCGATGCATGGCCGTGACAGAAAAGGGGCTGTGGCCTCGCTGACGTCGGTGGCCAAGCTGCCGTTCACCTATGCGAAGGACGGGATCTCCTACACCTTCTCTATCGTGCCGCAGGCGCTGGGCAAAGATGAGCTGGTGCGCAAAACCAACCTGGTGGGGCTGCTGGACGGGTACTTCCACCATGAAGCGGCCATTGAGGGCGGGCAGCACCTGAACGTCAACGTAATGAACCGGGAAATGCTGCTGGACGCCATTGCGCATCCGGAAAATTACCCGAATCTGACCATTCGTGTTTCAGGCTATGCCGTGCGCTTTAATGCCCTGACGCGCGAGCAGCAGCAGGATGTGATATCGAGGACGTTTACTCAATCTATCTAAAAGTGTGTTCACATGCCCCCTCAACGCAGGGGGCACTTTTTTGCCCGCTAAACATACAAAATTGTTTATATAATTACTCATACATATTCATCCGCTCTTGAAAAACAATGTTCCTGCTTTTCCCAATAACAAAATGTAAGGACAGTAAGATGATGAAAATGACCCGTATTGCTTTGATTGCAGCGTCGTTGGCGGTGTGCAGTTTTACCGCGCAGGCCGCGAACGTTGAGGCAGCCCCGTCTCCATCGCAGGATCCGCTGGTACAGCACCTGAAGCTCAGCAATGAGCAGATTAATAAGATTAAAGAGTTGCATCAGCAACTGGAGCAAAACGTCAGCAAGATCCCAATGACGGGCGTGAAGGACGGCGCGCTGATCGACATGTTCCAGGCGGGTAAATGGGACGAAAGCACGGTGAAAAGCCAGCTCTCTGCCTTCAGTAAGATTGAGCAGCAGGCGCGCTACTACCGAGTGAAATATTACTTTGACGTCAGCCAGGTGCTGACGCCGGAGCAGCGTAAGCAGGTCAAAACCGATATGGCTAACGCGCTGGCTGAGTGATTTCCTACCCGCGCACGGCGCGGGTTTTTATTTCTTGATCGTCGTCACTTTCAGAAAAGTTATGCATTTAAAGAATTAAAAAAAGAAATTTTTCCTCCAGTCCTTGAAAATCCTCATAAAACTTGTGACTTTTTTCTCCCTCGCTCCGGATATGATCTTCCCACACCAATAACAAGCACCTGCTGCCCTCTGACTCGCAATCGCTGGCGATCGGAATCTAATAAAAACAACTGTTTACCCTACAAAATAAGCGAGTACCCAATGGATACGGCAACAAACAGCAGTGTGATTGTGAATGATTCCCCTGCGGCAAGGCGGGCGGGAATGAGTGAAAGCGAGTGGCGAGAAGCGATTAAATTCGACAGCACCGACACGGGTTGGGTCATCATGAGTATCGGGATGGCCATCGGCGCGGGGATTGTTTTTCTCCCTGTGCAGGTTGGATTAATGGGATTGTGGGTCTTTTTGCTCTCGTCGATTATTGGTTATCCGGCCATGTATCTGTTCCAGCGTTTGTTTATTAATACGCTGGCGGAGTCTCCGGAATGCAAAGACTACCCAAGCGTAATTAGTGGTTACTTAGGTAAAAACTGGGGCATCCTATTAGGTGCGCTCTATTTCGTGATGCTGGTGATCTGGATGTTTGTTTATTCCACTGCCATCACCAACGACAGCGCATCGTATTTGCATACTTTCGGTGTGACCGACGGGTTGCTGTCTGACAATCCGTTCTACGGTTTATTCCTGATCTGCATTCTGGTCGCCATTTCTTCACGCGGTGAAAAGCTGCTGTTTAAGGTCTCCAGCCTGATGGTGCTGACCAAACTATTCGTGGTTGCCGCGCTGGGGCTGTCGATGATTGGCCTCTGGCATTTAGCCAATGTGGGCATGCTGCCACCGGTGGGTCTGCTGATTAAAAACGCCATTATTACGTTGCCCTTTACCTTAACCTCCATTCTGTTTATTCAGACTTTAAGCCCGATGGTTATCTCGTACCGCTCACGGGAAAAGTCCGTTGAAGTGGCACGACACAAAGCATTGCGGGCAATGAATATCGCTTTTGGCGTACTGTTTGTGACGGTCTTCTTTTACGCTGTCTCTTTCACCCTGGCAATGGGACACGACGAAGCGGTAAAAGCCTACGAGCAGAATATCTCTGCCCTGGCGATCGCGGCGCAATTTATCAGCGGCGACGGTGCGGGCTGGGTCAAAATCGTCAGCGTAATTCTCAATATCTTTGCCGTGATGACGGCGTTCTTCGGCGTCTATCTGGGCTTTCGTGAGGCCACGCAGGGGATCGTCATGAACGTCCTGCGCCGCAAAATGCCAACAGAGAAAATCAATGAAAGCACCGTCCAGCGCGGCATCATGTTATTCGCCATTCTGCTGGCCTGGAGCGCGATTGTCTTAAACGCGCCGGTATTGAGCTTCACCTCCATTTGTAGCCCTATCTTCGGCATGGTGGGCTGCCTGATCCCTGCATGGCTGGTCTATAAAGTGCCAGCACTGCATAAATATAAAGGCGTGTCGCTGGTGATTATTGTTATCACCGGGCTGCTGCTTTGTGTTTCTCCTTTCCTCGCATTCTCCTGAGGGTAATTAAGGTCGTAACGATGTCTGAGCAAACTCATCCTTTATGGAATCAATTTATTCGCGTGGTGCAGGAAGAAGTTAAACCTGCACTGGGGTGCACCGAACCCGTTTCTCTGGCGCTGGCTTGTGCAATTGCCGCAGAGCACCTGTCAGGCGACGTAACACATATTGAGGCGTGGGTATCGCCGAACCTGATGAAGAACGGGCTGGGCGTAACGGTGCCGGGTACCGGAATGGTCGGGTTGCCGATTGCGGCGGCGCTGGGCGCCATCGGTGGTAATGCGCAGGCGGGGCTGGAGGTACTGAAAGATGCCAGCGCGGATGCGCTGGTACGGGCTAAAGCGCTGCTGAATGCCGGTCAGGTGCAGGTGAAACTTCAGGAACCGTGCGAAGAGATTCTCTATTCACGGGCCTGTGTATACGCCGGTGATGCCTCGGCGATGGTGACTATCGCGGGCGGGCATACCCGTGTGGTGGAAGTGGTGTGTCAGGGCGAAACGCGCTTCAGGCTGGACGATCAACAGGCAGAGGCAGGGAGTGACCCCCTGGCGGTGCTGTCAACCACGACGCTTTCGCAGATCCTGGAGTTTGTCGAGCAGGTCCCGTTCGATGCGATCCGGTTTATCCTTGATGCCGGGCGTTTGAACGATGCGCTCTCACGCGAAGGGCTCAGCGGGCAATGGGGGTTGCACATTGGTGCGACGCTCGATAAACAGCGCACCCGCGGATGGATGGCACAGGATCTGGGTTCAGATATTGTTATCCGCACCAGCGCGGCCTCGGATGCCCGCATGGGCGGTGCGACACTGCCAGCGATGAGTAATTCCGGGTCAGGAAACCAGGGGATCACCGCGACTATGCCGGTTGTTGTTGTGGCTGAACACGTTCAGGCTGACGACGAGCGGCTGGCGCGGGCGCTGATGCTTTCACATCTGTCGGCCATTTATATCCACTACCAGCTTCCGCGCTTGTCCGCATTATGTGCAGCAACGACGGCGGCAATGGGCGCAGCGGCAGGTATGGCGTGGCTGATGGACGGAAGCTACAAGACGGTTGCGATGGCAATCGGCAGTATGATCGGGGATGTCAGTGGGATGATCTGTGATGGCGCCTCCAATAGCTGCGCGATGAAAGTCTCCACCAGCGTCAACAGTGCCTGGAAAGCAGTCATGATGGCGCTGGACGATTCTGCCGTAACGGGCAATGAGGGGATTGTGGCGCACGATGTGGAACAGTCTATTTCCAACCTGTGCGCACTGGCGTGCCGCTCGATGCAGGCAACGGATCGGCAGATTATCGAGATTATGGCGAGTAAGGTGTAAAGAATACCCCTCTCCCGTTTGGGAGAGGGGTAAGGTTAATTACACCGGTAAATCAATCAGTAGCGCCCGCAATGCCGTATCGGCCTCCAGGGTAATATTCGCTTCATCACGAATAAACGCCCCGTCACCACAGGTGAGCGCCTCTTTCTCTTCCGTATGCGTTACGGCATGCACCGTACCGTGGATGGACTGTAAATACGCACGCGGTCCATGAAGCTGGAAGCTCGCCTGCTCACCTTTCTTCAGTTCGATATGATGCAGCCATACCTGCTGACGCAGCTGCAGGCTGCCTTTGCTGCCATCAGGCGACGCAATCAGCTGCTGCTTATCGCCCGTTAAATCTACCTTTTGTACCAGCGGATTTTCCCGCTCAGGGCAGGCGTCCAGCCACAACTGCATACGGGTCAGCGTTTTATCTTTGCTGAGGTTATGCTCGCTGTAACTGATGCCCGGCTGTGTGGAAATTAACAACGCTTCGCCAGCCTTTGCCTGGACATGATTGCCCTCGCTATCGCGGTATTCTGCCTCGCCTTCCAGGATCAGGTTCAGGATATCGACTTTCGGGTACGTACGCGGCTGGAAGGACGCGCCAGGGGCGAGCACTTCCTGGTTCAATACGCGTAATGAAGCGTAACCGAGGAGTTTAGGGTCAAAGTAGTGTCCAAAAGAAAAGGTGTAGCGGGCCTGCAGCCAGCCGAAATCGGCTTGTCCGCACTGTTTAGCTGTTCTTGTCGTAATCATAAACTTGACCTCTCTTTACACTAAAACAATGGTAAAGGTATGGACGCTGCATTGTTAGCCAGATATTCTGCCCGGTATGTTCAAATTTCCTGAATGAGAACGAGATGGCTAAAGAGAGAGCATTGACGCTTGAGGCGCTTCGCGTCATGGACGCGATTGACCGGCGCGGCAGTTTTGCGGCAGCCGCTGATGAACTGGGGCGCGTTCCGTCGGCGCTGAGTTACACTATGCAGAAGCTGGAAGAGGAGCTGGACGTGGTGCTGTTTGACCGCTCCGGTCATCGAACAAAATTCACCAACGTGGGCCGAATGCTGCTGGAGCGCGGTCGCGTGTTGCTGGAAGCGGCGGATAAGTTAACGACCGATGCCGAAGCGCTGGCACGCGGTTGGGAAACCCATCTGACGTTAGTGACCGAAGCGCTGGTGCCTACTGAAGCGCTGTTCCCGCTGGTGGACCGTCTGGCTGATAAAGCGAACACGCAGCTGTCGATCATTACCGAAGTGCTGGCAGGCGCGTGGGAGCGCCTGGAGACGGGCAGGGCGGATATCGTTATTGCGCCGGATATGCACTTCCGCTCGTCGTCGGAAATCAACTCGCGCAAGCTCTACAGCGTGATGAACGTTTACGTTGCCGCACCCAATCACCCGATTCACCAGGAGCCAGAGCCGCTCTCTGAGGTGACGCGCGTGAAGTATCGCGGCGTGGCGGTCGCTGATACCGCGCGTGAACGTCCGGTGCTGACGGTGCAGTTGCTGGATAAACAGCCTCGTCTGACGGTCACTTCACTGGAAGACAAACGACAGGCGCTGCTGGCCGGGCTTGGCGTGGCAACCATGCCGTATCCGTTTGTGGAAAAAGATATTGCGGAAGGGCGTCTGCGCGTTGTGAGCCCGGAGTACACCAGCGAAGTGGACATTATTATGGCCTGGCGTCGCGACAGCATGGGCGAAGCCAAATCGTGGTGCCTGCGCGAAATACCCAAACTCTTTGCGCACCACAACAAATAAGCGTGCAGGCCCGGTAAGCGTAAGCGCCACCGGGCAATAATTTACGCAGCGATCTTAGGATCCGGACCAAAGCGGTTTTCGCCCGGCGTACCGGACTGGCAGTTGAAGATCAAAATCACAATCCATCCCACGATCGGGATCAGCAGCAGCAACAGCCACCACGCCGAACGATCGGTATCGTGGAGGCGTCGAAACTGCACGGCCCAGGAAGGCAACAGAATAAATAAGCCGTAAATTGAGGTGAGAACGCCTTCCCCGCTCGCCCACTCCCAGCCCAGAATTTTATCCACGATGCTTAGCACCAGCGCGAAGATGAAGTTCACCAGAATGAACATCCAGTACTCTTTGCGGCGGGCGCGGCCACCAAATCCAATATAGTTGCGCAGTACGTTTAAATACCAGTCCATTTTTCCTTGCCTCAATAATCGGTCAATCACTTGTTTTTTAAGCGATCGAGATAAGGATAGATGGAGATTGTGAATTAAAAAAGGGCATCTGGTGATGCCCTTGATATTTATCCAAAACGCACGTCGCGACCGTGAGGCTCATCCAGATCCTGCCACGGGCCGATGGAGATAATGCCCGTCGGATTAATGGTCTTGTGGCTGCGGAAATAGTGGGTGCGGATATGGTCGAAGTCGACCGTTTCGGCAATGCCCGGCATCTGGTAGATGTCGCGCAGGAAACCATACAGGTTCAGATAGTCACTGATACGATGCTTGTCGCACTTAAAGTGAGTGACATAGACCGGATCAAAGCGCACCAGCGTGGTCCACAGACGAATATCGGCTTCCGTCAGGCGGTCGCCTGTCAGATAGCGATGCTGGCCTAGGATCTGCTCCAGACGCTCCAGCGATTCAAACACTTTCCCGACCGCGTCGTCATAGGCTTCCTGGCTGGTCGCAAACCCGGCTTTATAGACACCGTTGTTGACGTTGTCGTAGATCCAGCTGTTCAGCTCGTCAATTTTATCGCGCAGCTCAACCGGGTAGTAGTCCCCGGCGCGGGCGCCGTGTGCATCAAACGCGGTATTAAACATGCGGATGATTTCCGCAGATTCGTTGCTGACAATCGTCTGGTTTTTCTTGTCCCACAGTACCGGGACAGTAACGCGTCCGGTGTAGTGCGGATCGGCGCGCAAATAAAGCTGGTAGAGGAAATCGTGGTGGTAAAGATCGTCGCCGGTCGCGGCGGGGAAATCACTGTCAAACGTCCAGCCGTTTTCCAGCATCAGCGGGTTGACCACCGAAACCGGAATGAGGGATTCAAGGCCTTTAAGTTTGCGCACAATCAGCGTGCGGTGTGCCCACGGGCAGGCCAGAGAAACATAAAGATGATAACGATCTTTCTCGGCCGCGAAGCCGCCTTCACCGCTCGGGCCAGGTGCGCCATCGGCGGTCAGCCAGTTACGGAAGGCCGAAACAGAGCGCTTAAAGCGTCCTCCGGTGGATTTTGTGTCATACCAGACATCCTGCCAGACGCCGTCTACGAGTTGTCCCATTTTTTCTCCTCCGTCAGATAGCAAAAGCGAGGAGATGTCTCCTCGCTTTGTGTTTATTCAGTATAGCGTGCTTACCACTTCTTATTCAGAAGGCGGTCGATGCTGTATGCGCCCGGGCCAGTGACTGCCAGCAGCAGGAAGCCACCCGCGATGGTCAGGTTTTTCATGAACATCAGAGAGTTCACGCCTTCCGCAAAGTTGCTGTGGAAGATGAACGCTGTCAGCACGGTGAAGCCCGCGGTAAACAGCGCGGTGGTACGGGTCAGGAAACCGAACAGAACCGCCAGACCGCCGCCGAACTCAAGCAGAATGGTCAGAGGCAGCAGGAACCCCGGCACGCCCATGGCTTCCATGTACTGCTGGGTACCCGCATAACCGGTGATTTTTCCCCAACCCGCTACGATAAACAGGATTGGCATCAGAATACGCGCTACCAGTACACCAACATCTTCTAATTTTTTCATTTTACTCTCCAGGAAACCACATCAGCGGCTGAACTTTATTTGTGTGCAATTCCGGGTAGATACCGCGGATATGCTGTCGATGGAGAGGATAATAAACGGGGCGGGTGACAATTGTTAGCAAGGAAAACTGTCAATCTTCTTCAAAGATATTGAGTAAAAACAGGTACGCGCTGGTGCCCTCACCCCAACTCTCTCCCACGGGGAGAGGGCGCAAAAACAAAAAACGGTAACCTGAGTTACCGTTTTGCTTTTACCTCGAAGCCGCCACCCGGCGAGAAGGCTACCTCAACTGCTGCTGACGCAACGTCGCTTTCACCAAACGCCAGGCGCTCCAGGCACCAAAACCGCGGCGTGCCCAGCGGATGAGCATATTTGGATGACGAACCGTCCAGATAGCCATGACGCTACTGCCGACCAGCGCCCATGAACGCAGGCTCAGAAAGGTATTCCAGCCACGGTCAAACCGCCGCGTCGCGTCAATCCAGTCGCGACGGCTGGCAGAAAGATCCAGCCGTTGCTGCTGGATCTGACTTAACAGGTAGGCTTTGCGCTTCTGACGTTCGGCTTTATCGCTCACGGCTTGTCATCCTCCAGCAGGGCGCGATCGTTAGCCAGCTCCTGACGCGTATGGCGCAGGAAAGTCGACTTGCGTGCTTTGCGCAGCGTCCAGATGCCGCCAATCAACGCGGCGACCAGCAAAACGACGGTGGTGGCAATCATCGCGTTGAGTCGATACTGCGGATCAATGGCCCAGATGATTAACACCATCAGGCTCATCAGACCAAACGCGGCGAAGAGCATGGTCAGGCCGAGCATCAGCAGCATCTGGAAGAGATTTGCTTTCTCCTCTTCCAGCTCGACCACTGCCAGCCGGACGCGCGTTTCGGCAATCCCGACCAGCGTGGTTAAAATACGCTGGCCGATGCCGAGGACGTTGTTAGCAGGCCCTTGTGCGTGACGAGGATCTTCCATATCAACGACGCGTCAGAAGAACACCCAGTACCACACCGACGGCGGCACCAATACCTACCCCCGTCCATGGATTATCGCGCACATATTCGTCCGCGCGAGCCGCCGCTTCACGGGTCTGTTTTGCCAGTGCATCACCGGTTTCACCCAGGCGGTAGCGGCTCTCTTTCAGCGCCTGCTCCGCTTTGCTACGCAGCTTGCTCACTTCTTCTTTCGACTTGTCGGCGGAAGAGTTCAACACCTCTTCAAGGGTATCGGCCAGGGATTTCAGTTCAGCGCGCAGATGTTCAGACGTCGTATCTTTTGACATGATTCTCTCCTGTTGAGATTTCCGTTAACTCAATAATCGCGAGCTTCCAGCGCTTTCAGGTCGTCCTGCGCTTCTTTCAACTTCTTCTCGCGCTTAGCAATTTTTTCCGCATCCCCTTTCTCTTTCGCTTCCTGCAGGTCTTGACGGCGCTCGGCTATCTCGTCCTTCTGTTCAGCGATTTTTTTCTGATGATCGGCACGTAGCTTGCTGTCTGTACAGTTTGCTTTCACTTCGCTCAGCGCTTTTTTAAGACCATCAACACGGTGCTGATTGTTATGCTTTTCGGCATAACCGATCTCACGCTGAATATCCTGTTCTTTCTCCTGACAGAGAGAGTTGGCGAAGGTCGCTGTGCTTAAAGAAAAAAGGGCCAGAGCCAGAGTCATGCGGAATTTCATTATCGAAACCTTCCATTGTGTTGCAGCGTAAGCCGCTTTCCAGAATGATGCGGAGTACATTCGAGGGGTGCTCCGCGTACTTAAGCATAGTAAGTAAACGGGGGATTCACCAAAGTGAGTGAAAAGATTCGGAATCCTGGTAATTATCCAAACCGATGCGACGTATCGCGAATCAATGACAGCCACGCCGCTGGCTGGTTGTCATCTTCCTGCTGGGCAATGATATACCCACGCGGCAGCGTACGGTCAAGAACCGCTTTCGCCGCGGCGCTTTGCGTGCGGGAGTCAAACTTGATCAGTAGCACATCGTCTTTCGGCGTAATGCTTTTAAAGCGGATCCCGTTCGCGTCCAGATGATGCCAGACAGAGAAACCGTCGGGCACGCTGGCGCCCTGATTAACCGGACGAATGGCCAGCGTAGATTCCTCATGTGAAAGCGCGCTCCAGGCCAGCAGAAGGGCGCAGAGGAACATCAGTACAATGAATGCACAGGCAGAACGGCGCAGGGCGAGGGGAGAGATAACCATCGTTAACCTCGCGCTCCGTACTTTTTCTTCCACAGAACGACCAGCGAGCCAATCAGGCCGAAGACCAGCAGAACCACTGGAAGCAGCATCAGACAGGACATCAGCTGATCTTCGTATTTCATGAAGACCGGCGTTTTACCCAGCGCATAGCCCAGCGTCGTCAGGATCAGCACCCACAGCAGGCCGCTCATCCAGTTAAAGAACTGGAAGCGCGTGCTGCTCAACCCGGACAGCCCGGCAATGGTGGGCAGCAGGGTGCGCACAAAGGCAATAAAGCGGCCCATCAGCAGTGCGGAAAGCCCGTGCTTATGGAAAAGGTGATGCGCCCGCTGGTGGTAATGCGCCGGCAGATGAGAAAGCCAGTTCTGTACGATCCGGGTATTGCCCAGCCACCTTCCCTGGATATAACTTACCCAGCAGCCGAGGCTGGCCGCGATGGTCAGTAATAAAACGGTTTGCGGGAATGCCATTGCCCCTTTGGCACACAGCACACCGACAAGCACCAGCAAACTGTCACCCGGTAAGAAGGCCGCAGGCAGCAAACCATTCTCCAGGAACAGGATCATAAATAAGACAAAATAGAGCATGCCAATCATGGAAGGGTTGGCCAGCGTTTCAAAATCCTGCGCCCAGAGGGCTTGCAGTAGTTGAGTCAAAAGTTCCATTCAGTGTTCCTGGAAATCGGTTAACGTCACGCCTGTTAGCCGGGACAAACAGTACGGCGACATTGTTGTGATTTCATTATGGTCGCTCGCGGACACATTGCGGTGTGGCCAACACTGTTCCCTGTTAATTGGCTGGTTAGCAAGCACTAACTTACAAAATAACGAAGTGAATCCAATTGTAACAAAGCCCAACGTTCTGCGTCACAGAATTTGCAGGGTGAGGTGATTTTGGCGTAAGCCCTGGAAGTGAGCGAGGGGATTTACAAAGGCTGACACTATATATGTTTTGCTTACCCACTTAAGCCGGAAGGCGCAGCGAAGCGCCTGCCAGCAGAAAGGTCATCTATTTTGCGGCACTGGGTGCCGTATCAAGATGAACCACTGGATTATCAGCAAAAAGATAGCGGTCTGCGTTAAATTCGAAGTCGTCGCTGGTTTCATTGAACAGCATCTGCTTGGTGTTTTCCAGATGTTGCCACATCGCCAGTTTTGCCGCGTGAGGATCTTTACGAATCAGCGCTTTAAGGATTTGATCATGATCGTCACACCAGTTGTCGACGGTGCGGGAATCGATATGATCGTGCAGTTTTTTCCAGTAAGGGTTGTGAACGCGCTGAGTCCACATTTTCTCAACGATTGCCGCCAACGCCGTATTCTGGGTTGCCAGCGCAACCTGAACGTGAAACTGCAGGTCCCACTCAGAATCCCGGAAACATTTTTCTTTGCGGGCGTTCTCCTGGATTTCCATTAACTTCATGATGTCCTGCTTGGTCACCTGCGTCGCGGCAAATTCGGCAATATTGCTTTCGATTAACTGGCGAGCCTGGAGCAGCTCAAACGGACCATAGCTGGCGAATTCCAGACTTTCATCCGTTACCGGAGAGTGTTTAGGCTGATTGGAAATCACATGAATACCGGAGCCTTTGCGGACCTCAACATAGCCTTCCACTTCCAGCATGATAATGGCTTCACGCACGACGGTACGGCTCACGCTTTTTTCATCGGCAATGAAACGCTCGGCGGGAAGTTTATCACCGACAAGATAGACGCCTTGCTCGATGCGATCTTTCAGCTCCGCAGCAAGTTGTTGATATAAACGACGTGGTTCGGTGATGTCCATATGCGCTCCAGGCAGGGTACGGCAGATGATTTGTTATACCACTTCTGCGTGCCACTCTCCAGATTTTGACATGAAAAAAGCCGCTACGGAGCGGCCTTTAATGCCCGGCGGCGCTTCGCTTGCACGGGCCTACGGGTTTTGTAGGCCGGGTAAGGCGAAGCCGCCACCCGGCACAGCGATGCTAACTCTGCGTAGCCGGTTTCCCGAGCGTCTCTTTCTGCAGCTCCTCGGCGGATTTGTTTTTCAGTACCGTCCAGATCACTACCGCACCCATCAGGTCGAAGACGGCCAGCACGGCGAACAGCGGGCTAAAGCCGATGGTGTCTGCCAGGGCACCCACTACCAGCGCAAACAGCGTACTTGCAGTCCATGCCGCCATCCCGGTCAGGCCGTTAGCGGTGGCGACTTCATTACGGCCGAAGACGTCAGACGAGAGCGTAATCAGCGCGCCGGAAAGTGACTGGTGAGCAAAACCGCCAACGCACAGCAGCGCGATAGCCACGTAAGGGCTGGTGAACAGGCCAATCATCCCCGGTCCAATCATCAGCAGCGCGCCCATGGTCACGACCATTTTACGGGAGACAATCAGGTTCACACCAAACCAGCGCTGGAACAGCGGAGGCAGGTAGCCACCCACGATACAGCCCAGATCGGCGAACAGCATCGGCATCCAGGCGAACATCGCGATCTCTTTCAGGTTAAAGCCGTAGACCTTAAACATGAACAGCGGGATCCACGCGTTGAACGTCCCCCAGGCAGGCTCAGCGAGGAAGCGCGGCAGGGCAATACCCCAGAACTGACGGGTGCCCAGGATCTGCCAGACGGACAGTTTCTTGCCGTTGTTGACCTGATGCTGCGCTTCCTGACCGCCAATAATGTATTCGCGTTCTTCTTCGGAGAGTTTTTTCTGGTCGCGCGGATGCTTGTAGAAAATCAGCCACGCCATTGCCCATGCGAAGCTCAGCACGCCTGAGATAATGAACGCCAGCTGCCAGCTGTGCATCACGATAGCCCACACCACCAGCGGCGGTGCAATCATCGCGCCAATCGACGACCCCACGTTGAAGTATCCGACAGCAATGGAACGCTCTTTCGCCGGGAACCATTCGGAGCTGGCTTTCAGCCCTGCCGGGATCATTGCCGCTTCGGCGGCACCTACTGCACCACGCGCCAGCGCGAGCCCGCCCCAGCTGCCTGCCAGCGCCGTTGCGCCACAGAAAATGGCCCAGGTGACGGCGAAGAAGGCATAGCCGATTTTGGTGCCTAAAATATCCAGAACATAGCCAGCAACCGGCTGCATAATGGTATAAGCCGCGGAGTAGGCCGCAATGATGTAGGAATATTGCTGGGTTGAAATGTGCAGCTCTTCCATTAGCGTAGGCGCCGCCGCCGCTATGGTGTTACGCGTCAGGTAGCCCAGCACGGTGCCCAGCGTCACCAGTGCGATCATATACCAACGTAACCCTTTAATTTTACGCATCTAAAACCTCATCGTTATGTTATTTCCGTGCCAGAGCACGGCAACCTCTCAACCGTTTCCGGGAGCAGCTGTGTAACGGGAGGGGCGTAGCCGGAAGGTGTTTCCGGAACGGCCCGAACTTTGCCATCAGTAAGCGTCTTTCAGTCGGTATCCGTACCGTTAAATCCGATGTTTCACACCGGCAATGCATTCCGTCGGCTTATGGTTTGCGACGGCGAAAAGATAACTTGTCATACAACTTTAAAAGGTGAGTGACATCACAAATGTATGATTATTTGTGTGGGCATTCTGCTTTGCGGATGAAGCCAGTACTGGCGCGGGGTGGAGAAGAGTTTACGTCATTCAGGGGGATTTATTTGTTGGCGTTTATTGATCTTACTCACGAAAAAAACGTCTGCCGATGGAAATTGGTGTGATAACTTTGCAGCATATGAACATACGCTTTCTGACGCTCCCGTAATGAGGATGACGATAATGACGCCGTTTATGACCGACGATTTTCTGCTAGATACCGAATTTGCTCGCCGTCTATACCATGACTATGCCAAAGACCAGCCGATTTTCGACTACCACTGCCACTTGCCGCCGCAGCAGGTTGCCGAAAATTACCGTTTCAAAAACCTGTATGACATCTGGCTGAAGGGTGACCACTATAAATGGCGTGCGATGCGCACCAACGGTGTGGCTGAGCGCCTGTGTACCGGCGACGCCAGCGACCGCGAGAAGTTTGACGCCTGGGCCGCGACCGTTCCACACACCATCGGCAACCCGCTCTTTCACTGGACCCATCTGGAACTGCGCCGTCCGTTTGGCATCACCGGAAAACTGCTTTCACCTGCCACTGCGGATGAAATCTGGGACCATTGCAACGAACTGCTGGCGCAGGATAACTTCTCCGCACGCGGTATCATGAAGCAGATGAACGTGAAGATGGTGGGTACCACCGACGATCCCATTGACTCCCTGGAACATCACGCTGTCGTGGCGAAAGATACCTCTTTCGATATTAAAGTGTTGCCAAGCTGGCGCCCGGACAAAGCTTTCAACATCGAACAGGCCACCTTCAACGATTACATGGCGAAGCTGGCCGAGGTGTCCGATACCGATATCCGCCGTTTCGCCGATCTGCAAACCGCGCTGACCAAACGTCTGGATCACTTTGCGGCACATGGCTGTAAAGTCTCTGACCATGCGCTGGACGTGGTGCTGTTTGCGGACGCCAGCGAAGCCGAGCTGGACAGCATTCTGGCGCGTCGTCTCTCGGGTGAAACGCTTAACGAGCACGACGTGGCGCAGTTTAAAACGGCGGTGCTGGTGTTCCTCGGTGCGGAATACGCCCGTCGCGGCTGGGTACAGCAGTACCACATCGGCGCGCTGCGCAACAACAACCAGCGTCAGTTCAAACTGCTCGGTGCTGACGTGGGCTTTGACTCCATCAACGATCGCCCGCTGGCGGAAGAGTTATCTAAACTGCTGAGCAAACAGAACGAACAAAACCTGCTGCCCAAAACCATCCTGTACTGCCTGAACCCGCGCGATAACGAAGTGCTGGGCACCATGATTGGCAACTTCCAGGGCGAAGGGATGCCGGGCAAGATGCAGTTCGGTTCCGGCTGGTGGTTCAACGACCAGAAAGATGGCATGGAGCGTCAGATGACGCAGCTGGCACAGCTTGGCCTGCTGAGCCGCTTTGTCGGCATGCTGACTGACAGCCGCAGCTTCCTGTCCTATACGCGCCATGAATATTTCCGCCGCATTTTGTGCCAGATGATTGGCCGTTGGGTTCACGCAGGCGAAGCGCCAGCCGATATCCAGCTGCTGGGCGACATGGTGAAAAACATCTGCTTTAACAATGCGCGTGACTACTTCGCCATTGAACTGAACTAAGGCCGTCTGAGGTTGATATGCAATACATCAAAATCCATTCGCTGGATAACGTTGCCGTCGCGCTGGCAGATTTAACCGAAGGGACGGAAGTGACCTTCAACAACCAGTCGGTGACGTTACGCCAGGCCGTTGGGCGTGGACACAAGTTTGCCCTGATCCCCATTGCGAAAGGGGAGAACGTGGTGAAGTACGGCTTGCCCATCGGTCATGCACTGGCGGATATTGCGCCGGGTGAATATATTCATTCCCACAACACCCGCACAAATCTGAGCGATCTTGACGAGTACAGCTATCAACCTGATTTTCAGTCGGAAGAAGAGCAGGCGGCGGATCGGGACGTGCAGATCTACCGTCGTGCGAACGGTGAGGTGGGGATCCGCAACGAGCTGTGGATCCTTCCAACCGTCGGCTGCGTGAACGGCATCGCACGCCAGATCCAGACGCGTTTTCTGAAAGAGACACACGATGCCGAGGGTACCGACGGCGTACATCTCTTCAGCCATACCTACGGCTGTTCGCAGCTCGGCGACGACCATATCAACACCCGCACCATGCTGCAAAACATGGTGCGCCACCCTAACGCGGGAGCGGTGCTGGTGATTGGCCTCGGCTGTGAAAACAACCAGGTCGATGCCTTCCGCGACACGCTGGGCGAATTTGACCCGGCGCGCGTTCATTTTATGGTGTGTCAGCACCAGGATGACGAAGTGGAGGCGGGCGTGGAACATCTGCACCAGCTGTACGAGGTGATGCGTCACGATAAACGCCAGCCGGGCAAGCTAAGCGAGCTGAAGTTTGGTCTGGAGTGCGGCGGGTCCGATGGCCTGTCCGGCATCACGGCGAACCCGATGCTGGGCCGCTTCTCGGATTACGTGATCGCTAACGGTGGCACAACGGTGCTGACCGAGGTGCCGGAAATGTTCGGCGCAGAGCGCATTCTGATGAGCCACTGCCGCGACGAAGAGACGTTTGAGAAGACCGTCACCATGGTGAACGACTTCAAACAGTACTTCATCGCCCATAATCAGCCGATTTATGAGAACCCGTCGCCGGGTAACAAAGCCGGCGGGATCACGACGCTTGAAGAGAAATCCCTCGGCTGTACCCAGAAAGCGGGGGCAAGCCAGGTCGTGGACGTCCTGCGTTACGGCGAGCGCCTGAAAACCCACGGTCTGAACCTGCTGAGCGCACCGGGTAACGATGCGGTCGCCACCAGTGCGCTGGCGGGGGCAGGCTGCCACATGGTGCTGTTCAGTACCGGTCGCGGCACGCCGTACGGTGGTTTTGTGCCGACGGTCAAAATCGCGACCAACAGCGAGCTGGCGGCGAAGAAAAAGCACTGGATTGATTTCGACGCAGGCCAGCTGATTCACGGCAAAGCGATGCCGCAGCTGCTTACGGAGTTTGTGGACGCCATCGTGGCGTTTGCCAGCGGCAGACAGACCTGCAATGAGAAGAACGATTTTCGCGAGCTGGCGATCTTTAAGAGTGGTGTGACGCTTTAGGTTGAGTGCGCGCTGGTGCCCTCACCCCGGCCCTCTCCCACGGGGAGAGGGTGAAAACATTAAAAGCGGCAACCAGAGGTTGCCGCTTTGCTGTTAACCTCGCAGAGCGTTCTTCGCTAAACGCGCGTCTTCCGCCTGACAGGCCGCTGCGGTGAACAGCACATCGGTTGAGGAGTTCAGCGCCGTTTCGCAGGAGTCCTGCAATACGCCGATGATAAAGCCGACGGCCACAACCTGCATGGCGATCTCGTTCGGGATACCGAACATGTTACATGCCAGTGGGATCAGCAGCAGCGAGCCACCCGCCACGCCGGACGCGCCACAGGCACACAGAGAAGCCACTACGCTCAGCAGCAGCGCCGTTGGTAGATCGACCGGAACACCTAAGGTATGTACCGCTGCCAGGGTCAGCACGGTGATGGTGATTGCCGCGCCCGCCATGTTCACGGTCGCACCCAGCGGGATCGACACGGAATAGGTATCGCGGTCCAGATTCAGCTTCTCCGCCAGCGCCATGTTAACCGGGATATTTGCCGCAGAGCTGCGGGTGAAGAAGGCATACACCCCGCTCTCACGCAGGCAGGTTAGCACCAGTGGATACGGGTTGCGGCGGATCTGCCAGAACACCAGCAGCGGGTTGATCACCAGCGCCACCAGCAGCATACAGCCGACCAGAACAACCAGCAGCTGCGCGTAGCCCCACAGCGCGTCGAAACCGGTGGTGGCCAGCGTGGAGGAGACCAGCCCGAAAATACCGATTGGCGCAAAACGAATCACCAGTTTCACCATAAAGGTGACGGCATTCGATAAATCGTTGACCAGATTTTTCGTGGTCTCGTTGCCGTGACGCAGCGCGAAGCCCAGACCAATCGCCCAGACCAGGATGCCGATGTAGTTCGCGTTCATCAGCGCCGTGATGGGGTTGGATACCATGCTCATCAGCAGACCGCGCAGCACTTCCACAATGCCGGACGGCGGTGTGATGTCACCGGCCGCGCTGGTCAGGTGCAGCGTAGACGGGAACAGGAAGCTAAATACCACGGCCGTTAAGGCAGCGGAGAAGGTTCCCAGAAGATACAGGAACAGAATAGGGCGAATGTTGGTTTTTTGTCCGTGCTGGTGGTTGGCAATGGAGGCCATGACCAGCATCAGAACCAGAACCGGTGCGACGGCCTTCAGGGCGCCAACAAAGAGGGTGCCGAGAAGCCCGGTGGCTTCTGCAGCGGGTTTTGACACCATTGCCAGCAGAATGCCCAGTACCAACCCGACGAGAATTTGTTTAACGAGGCTGCCCTGCGCCAGGCGCGCGAACAGACCGCTTGATTGTGTGCTCATACGTTATTCCTGAGTGAAATTGCGTTCCATCCTGTATGTGCTCTAAGTCACATTTATGTCCGGATGTAAGTATTTGTTTGCCTGGTTGAGTATCAGGGAAAGCAGGGCAAGGCGGAAGAGTAAAATGCTGGATTTTACGTGTTGCGTCATGTTTTTTAACTATTGGTTAACGGAAATGCCGGGTGGCGCTGAGCTTACCCGGCAAAACGCACTAAACCTGCTGCTTCTTATCGTGCTGGCGGTTAACCCAGGTATTGATAATCAGCGTCACGATCAGAATGCCGAACACCACGCCGAGCGAGATAGCGATCGGGATATGGTAGAAATCGACGATCAGCATCTTGATACCGATGAACACGAGGATCACCGACAGGCCATACTTCAGCATCGAGAAGCGCTCTGCGGCACCTGCCAGCAGGAAGTACATGGCGCGCAGGCCAAGGATCGCGAACAGGTTAGAGGTCAGGACGATGAACGGATCTGTCGTCACCGCAAAGATGGCCGGAATGCTGTCTACGGCGAAAATCACGTCGCTCAGCTCAACCAGAATCAGCACCAGCAGCAGCGGGGTGGCAAACAGCAGACCGTTCTTGCGCACGAAGAAGTGCTCGCTCTCGATCTTATCCGTCATGCGCAGGTGGCTGCGGATCCACTTCACCAGAGGGCGATCGCCAATCGCGGAGCCGTCTTCTTTCGCCAGCGCCATTTTGACACCGGTAAACAGCAGGAACGCGCCGAAGACGTACAGCAGCCATTCGAACTGGGTAATCAGCCAGCTACCGGCGAAGATCATGATCGTACGCAGGATAATCGCACCCAGCACGCCATAGACCAGCACACGGCGCTGCAGCGACGCAGGCACGGCAAAGTAACTGAACAGCATCAGCCAGACGAAGACGTTATCGACCGCGAGGGCTTTTTCAATCAGATAGCCGGTGAGGAAGGCGAGCGCCTGAGGATCGGCCACCGCACGGCCTTCGGTTGAGGCCAGGTACCACCAGAAGGCAGCACAGAAGAGCAGAGAGAGGGTGACCCACACCAGGGACCAGACGGCGGCCTGCTTTATGGACATGCCGTGCTCGCCGCGACGCCCCTGCAAAAAGAGGTCGATCGCCAGCATGATGAGCACGACAACCGCGAATCCGCCCCACAACATTGGAGTGCCGACAGAATGCATACTATTTTCCTTACACATAAAAAACAAAAACGGCTAAGGTCAGAAGACGATAGCCGTTAGCTTTTTATGCATAGACCTCGCCTTCCGGCAAGGTCTCACTTACAACCACGAAGGTTGCCCGGCGACCGGATGCGATTTTGCACGCATCGTAATGACGATCCACCGGCGAAGAAGTTACTCCCCTTTGCAGGTAACAAAATATGTCAGACCATCGGTTTCGTCAATGGTCTGCGCCTTTTCATTACACAGCTTTACGCGATAGCTTCTGCGCCCACGCCGTCTGCCGGGAACACCACGCCGGTCTGACGGCGGATCTCCGTTTGCAGCTTCGCCGTGGTGCGGCTCACCGCGAGGCCCGGGTGATTCACTTCGTTGTCTTCCACGAGACGGGCGAAGACCTCTGCCTCATAGAGCATAGTGTTAATGTGCTGAGGCTGCGTCAGCTCCTGCGCTTTACCGCCGCGCGGCACAAAGCTCACTTTCTGACACTCGGAAATCTTCTCAATCACCAGCGACCCGGCTTCGCCCTGAATTTCGCTCGGCAGCACAGAATCACTGACTTTAGAGTGCTGCAGCGTGACGCTGAAATCGCCGTAATCCAGCACCACGACCCCGTGCGCATCCACACCGCTTTCCAGCAGGCTGGCCGTGGCCGTGACGCCGTGCGGCTCGCCCCACAGCGCGATTGCAGAGGCCAGACAGTAAAAACCGATATCCATAATCGAGCCGTTAGAGAAGGCCGGGTTAAAGGTATTGGGGTTCTCGCCGTCCAGATAACGCTGATAGCGCGACGAGTACTGGCAGTAGTTGATGAAGGCTTTACGCACTTTGCCTATTTTCGGCAGCGACTGCTGCAATAGCAGGAAATTCGGCAGGCTGGCCGTTTTGAACGCTTCGAACAGCACCACCTGGTTTTCGCGGGCAAGCGCGATGGCGGCTTCCACTTCCTGGATATTCGACGCCAGCGGCTTCTCGCAAATCACATGCTTTTTATGGCTGAGAAACAGCTTCGTTTGGGGGAAGTGCAGGGAATTCGGGCTGGCGATATACACCGCGTCTATGGCGTCGCTTTGCGCCATCTCGTCGAGAGAGGTGAAGAGATGCTCGACGAGGTAATCATTCGCAAAACTCTGCGCCTGCTCAAGGCTGCGGGAATAGACTGCGGTGAGTTTAAGTTTGCCGGTTTCGTGGGCGGCGTCGACGAACTGGCGCGTGATCCAGTTCGTTCCAATGACTGCGAAACGTATCATAAACGTTTACGTACTCCGTAGCGGGGAACCTTTAACCACTGTAGCACGTCATCATGACAATTCGCGTGCGTTACTGCGCATTACTCTTTAACGATAAATGCGTCAGCCACAGCCGGGTATCAAACTCCAGCTGGTGGTACTGCGGCTCCATGTGGCAGCACAGGGAATAGAACGCTTTGTCGTGCTCTTTCTCTTTCAGGTGCGCCAGCTCATGGACCACGATCATCCGCAGAAAGGCTTCCGGTGCGTTACGGAAAACCGTCGCCACGCGGATCTCGGCTTTGGCTTTCAGCTTGCCGCCCTGCACGCGGGAGATAGCGGTGTGCAGGCCGAGCGCGTTTTTCAGAACGTGGATTTTGTTGTCGTACATCACCTTGTTGATCGGCGGCGCGCTCTTCAGATACCGGCTTTTTAGATCCTGCGTATACTGCCAGAGGGCTTTATCGGTCGTGAAATCGTGCGTACCGGGGTAGCGTTTTTCCAGCACCGCGCCCAGCTTCTGCTCGGCAATCAGGCTGCGAACCTGAGAAAGTAAATGCTCCGGGTAGCCCTGGAGATAAGTAAGTTGGTTCATCAACGCCCCAAATCGACAATAAAACGGGTATACTCACGCACCCTTTTCAGGGATACGCCAAATTTTACCATTCAGGAGGGCCGATGAGCCACTTAGACAACGGTTTCCGTTCACTCAACCTTAAACGTTTCCCGGAAACGGACGACGTTAACCCGCTTCAGGCGTGGGAAGCGGCGGATGAGTATCTGCTGCAGCAGTTGGATGATACCGAAATCCTCGGGCCGGTTCTGATCCTGAATGATGCATTCGGCGCGCTGGGCTGCGCCCTGGCGGAGCACAAACCTTACAGCATCGGCGATTCTTACTTAAGCGAGCTGGCGACGCGTGAAAACCTGCGCCATAACGAAATCGACGAATCCAGCGTGAAGTTCCTCGACAGCACCGCGGAGTACCCGCAGGCGCCGGGTGTAGTGCTGATCAAAGTGCCAAAAACCATGGCGCTGCTGGAGCAGCAGCTGCGCGCGCTGCGAAAAGTCGTCACGCCAGAAACCCGTATTATCGCGGGTGCCAAGGCACGCGATATCCACACGTCGACGCTGGAGCTGTTCGAGAAAGTCCTCGGTCCAACCACCACTACGCTTGCCTGGAAAAAAGCGCGCCTGATCAACTGTACGTTTAGCGCACCGGAGCTGGCCGACGCGCCAGAGACGCTGAGCTGGAAGCTGGAAGGCACCGACTGGACCATCCACAACCATGCAAACGTCTTCTCCCGTACCGGCCTGGATATCGGCGCACGCTTCTTTATGGAACATCTGCCGGAAAATCTGGAAGGGGAGATCGTCGACCTGGGCTGCGGGAACGGTGTGATTGGCCTGACGCTGCTGGCGAAAAACCCGGACGCCAGCGTGGTGTTTAGCGACGAATCGCCAATGGCGGTGGCCTCCAGCCGTCTGAACGTGGAAACTAACCTGCCAGAGGCGCTGGATCGCTGCGAGTTTATGATCAACAACGCGCTCTCCGGCGTGGAGCCGTTCCGCTTCAACGCCGTGTTCTGTAACCCGCCGTTCCATCAGAAGCATGCCCTGACGGATAACGTCGCCTGGGAGATGTTCCACCACGCGCGCCGCTGTCTGAAAATCAACGGCGAGCTGTACATCGTGGCGAACCGCCACCTGGACTACTTCCACAAGCTGAAGAAAATTTTCGGCAACTGCGTCACCATCGCGACGAACAACAAGTTTGTGGTGCTGAAGGCGGTGAAGCTGGGGCGTCGTCGTTAAGGTTGTTTTGCCTGGCGGCGCTGCGCTTGCACAGGCCTACGGTTTTGTAGGCCCGGTAAGCGCAGCGCCACCGGGCAAGAAATCAAATCGCTAATGCCAGCTTCGTCCCCTGTGCAATCGCCCGCCGTGCGTCCAGCTCCATCGCCACATCGCATCCGCCAATCAAATGCACCGTTCTTCCGGCTTCGCGCAGCGGATCCGCCAGATCCCTTCTCGGCTCCTGCCCGGCACACAAAATCACATGATCCACGCGCAACAGCTGCGGTTCACCGCCGATCGTAACGTGCAGACCCTCGTCGTCGATCTTTTCGTAGCTCACCGCCGGGATCATCTTCACCCCGCGTGAAAGCAGGGTTGCCCGGTGGATCCAGCCCGTGGTTTTACCCAGTCCTTCGCCCGGCTTGCTGGCTTTACGCTGCAGCATCACAATCTGACGCGGGCTTTTCGGCAATTGCGGTCCTTCCGGACGCAGGCCGCCGGACTGGCTCAGGCTGGTGTCGATACCCCATTCCACGCAAAACTCGGCAATGTTCTGGCTGGTGGCCTCACCCGGCTGGCTTAAGTACATGGCGGTATCAAAGCCAATTCCGCCGCAGCCGATAATCGCTACGCTTTTCCCGACCGGCACTTTGTCACGCAATACGTCGAGATAGCTCAGCACTTTTGGATGATCGATACCTGCGATCGCAGGCGTTCGCGGTACGATCCCGCTTGCCAGGATCACCTCATCAAAACCGATCAGATCCGCCGCGCTGACAAACTGATTGAGCCGGAGCTCGACGCCCGTCAGGTCGATCATCCGGCGGTAGTAGCGCAGGGTCTCGTAGAACTCCTCTTTGCCGGGGATCTGTTTGGCGATATTAAACTGCCCGCCAATCTCGCCTGCGGCGTCAAAAAGCGTCACGCTGTGGTCGCGCGAGGCGGCATTCACTGCAAACGCCAGGCCCGCCGGGCCTGCGCCCACGACGGCCAGGCGTTTTATGCTGGCCGCCGGAACGATCGGCATTTTAGTTTCGTGGCAGGCTCGCGGGTTGACGAGGCAGGAGGTCACCTTGCCGACGAAGATCTGATCCAGGCAGGCCTGGTTACAGCCGATGCAGGTGTTGATCTCATCCGCGCGTCCGCTTTGCGCTTTGGACAGCAGCTCGGCATCCGCAAGGAACGGCCGCGCCATCGACACCATGTCGGCATCGCCGCGCGATATCACATCGTCCGCCACCTGCGGGTCGTTAATGCGGTTGGTGGTGACCAGCGGAACAGACACTTTGCCTTTCAGCTTGCGCGTCACCCAGCTGAATGCCGCGCGCGGCACCGGTGTGGCGATGGTCGGAATACGGGCTTCGTGCCAGCCAATCCCGGTGTTAATGAGGGTGGCACCAGCGGCTTCAATCGCCTGCGCCAGCTGCACGGTTTCGTCGAACGTCCCGCCGCCCTCCACCAGGTCGAGCATCGACAGGCGGAAGATGATAATAAAATCTGTTCCTGTTCGTTCGCGCACCGCGCGCACAACTTCAACGGCAAAGCGCATGCGGCGAACATAGTCGCCGCCCCATTCGTCCTCGCGCTGGTTAGTGCGGGCGGCAAGGAATTCGTTGATCAGATAACCTTCTGAGCCCATAACTTCGACGCCGTCATAACCTGCTTCACGCGCCAGCGCCGCGCAGCGGGCGAAGTCGTCAATCAGCGCTATGATCTCGTCGTGGCTGAGGGCATGCGGTGTGAAGCGGTTAATCGGCGCCTGAATGGCCGACGGCGCGACCAGTTTCGGCTGATAGCTGTAGCGCCCGGTGTGCAGGATTTGCAGGGCGATTTTGCCGCCCTCTTTGTGAACCGCGTCGGTAACGATACGGTGATGTGCAAGCTGGCTCGCATCGTTCAACACCGCGCCACCTTCCATCGTCACGCCTGAAGACGCAGGTGCTACGCCACCGGTGACAATCAGCGCCACGCCATGCCGCGCGCGCTCGGCGTAGAAGGCCGCCAGACGCTCGGCACCGTCCGGACGCTCTTCCAGCCCAGTGTGCATCGAGCCCATTAACACGCGGTTTTTAAGGGTGGTGAACCCCAGATCCAGGGGGGCGAACAACGACGGGTAGCGGCTCATAGTCTCTTCCAGTGTAAAATTATTGTTATGTGGTCGGATGAGTTACTAATTTAGCCAGCGGCAGCGGAAAGGTAAAAGCGGGATCGAATGATTGTGATAGATCTCAAAGAACTTCCCCGGTGGCGCTGCGCTTACCGGGGCTACAAAACCGTAGGCCGAATAAGCGCAGCGCCATCCGGCGTATTTTACGGCGCCGCTGCCCGTACCAATCCCGGGGCCTGCCACATCGATGTGGTCAGCCCGCTATCCACCAGCCCAAGCTGGTCGGCATACACCGCCTGCCATTTTTGCATCATGCCGTCATACAGCTCACGATGCTGGGGATTTGGCGTGAACTCGCGGCTCCACTTCACCAGCCGCTCGCCCGTTGAGGCCATATCTGCAAATAATCCCGCGCCTGCGCCTGCCGCAATCGCGCAGCCGAGCGCTGTCGCCTCTTTCACTTCCGGCACGCGTACCGGCAACCCGGTGACGTCGCTTAAGATCTGACTCCACAGGGCGCCTTTTGCTCCTCCGCCCGCAAAAACTAAACTTTCAAACGTCACGCCGGAGAAGCGCGAAATCTGCGCCAGGTTGCAGGCCGAAACGATTGCCGCATTCTCTTCCAGGGCACGGAACAGCGTCGCTTTGTTGCACTTTTCCGGGTCGATAGAGAGGTTAATAAACGACGGCGCGGCGTGGTACCACTGCTTGAAATGCATCGCGTCGGAGAAGATCGGCATCACCCCGTGGGAGCCTGCCGGCACGCGGCTCGCCATCTCTTCCAGCAGAGTATAGGTGTCCACTCCCATCCGCCCGGCAATCAGCTTTTCTTCTGCGCAAAAGGCGTCGCGGAACCAGCGCATGGTCAGCCCGGTGAAAAAGCTGATCGACTCCGCCTGGGCCATGCCGGGGATGACGTGCGGGTTCACGCGGATATTCATATCGGGGTCGGTGCGCACCTGCGGCAGGTTCACCACCTGCTGCCAGAAGGTGCCGCCCAGCACCGCCGTTTGTCCGGCGCGGACCACGCCCAGCCCCAGACAGCCCAGCTGCACGTCGCCGCCGCCCATCACTACCGGTGTGCCCTCGCGCAGGCCGCTTTGCTGTGCGGCTTCACGGGTAATGGCCCCCAGCACGGTGCCGGTCTCTTTCACCGGGGAGAGAATGTCGGCGCGCAGCCCGGCCATGTCCAGCAGCGCCGGACGCCAGTCGCGGGAGAAGAGGTCCAGCATGCCGGTGGTGCCCGCATTGGAGGGATCCACCGCCAGCTCGCCGGAAAGCTTCGCCGCCAGCCAGTCGCTGATCATGGTGATGGTCGCGGCTTTGCGGTAGATGTCTGGGCGATGGTGCGCCAGCCACAGCAGGCGAGGCATGGCGCTCAGGGCGAGAGTTTGCCCGGAGACGTCATACACTTCGGATTCAAAGCGGTTGTCGTGGATCTCTTTGAGTTCCGCCACCTCGCGGCTGGCGCGGGCGTCAACGTTGGCACAGGCCCAGATGGCCTCGCCGTTGCGGTCGTACAGCACAATCCCTTCGCGCATCGAGCAGCAGGAGACGGACTGAATATCCGCCGCGCCCAGGTGCGCGCGTTCCAGCGCCTGATGAATGCACCGGCAGGTCAGGCGCCAGTTGGTGTCGAGATCGAACTCCATCGACCCCGGCACGTTCTCCACGCTCAGGTGCTTCCACTCGGCCTGGCCGACGGCAATCTGGTTGCCCTGTAAATCGAAAATCACGGCGCGAACGCTGCCGGTCCCTGCATCTAACGCTAAAAGGTAACTCATGAGCTTGCCTCGTTGTTAGCGCAGGGCATCCCCGTTACGTCAGGGCCAGCACCGCGCGGGCTGTCGTCTCCTCCGTCACCAGGCCATTGATACGGCGACCCTTAAGTGCGGCATAAATCGCATCGGCTTTCTCTTCCCCGCCGGCCACGCCAACGATGGTGGGCAGTTGCGCCAGTTCATCGAGCGTGACGCCGAGTAATTCTTTATGGATCTCCAGCTCCTCAACGCATTCCCCCTCGGCATTAAGGAAATAACCGAGAATGTCGCCGACTGCGCCTTTGCGGGCGTACATCAGCTGTTCACCTTCGCTGATATAGCCGGAGCGCAGTATCGTGGCGTCACGGCGCTGGTTCACCGAACCAATGCCAACCACCGCCACGTCGGCGGCGGTGGCGGCGAGGATCACGTCCCGCACGCTGGTTTCACGTTTTAAGATCCCGGCAACGGAGGCGGATGACACGCGCAGCGGGGCGGGGATCATGCTGACGCTGCAGGCCGCGTCCAGCTGGCCGATACCGGTCATATACGGCCCGACGCCGCCGGAGAGCGTCACCAGGCGGATCTGCTGCGAGCTGATAAAGCCGCTCAGGTGCTGCAGGCTGCTCATGGTCGTTTCACCAAATCCCACCGCCAACAGCTGGCCGGGCTCCAGCACGCCCATTAGCGACTGCGCCGCGCCAATGCCCAGCCGCACGTTCATCGGCGGCGTATTCAGGGCGGGCATCACGCGCACCAGCTTCAGCCCAAAGCGCTGCTGTAGTTCGGTTTCCAGCGCCAGACAGCCCTCGTAACGGGAGTTGATCTGCACGCGGATCACCCCGGACTGGCGGCCTTTCTCCAGCAGACGGGAGATCTTCAAACGCGGCAGCCCGAGTCGCTCACCGATGTCGTTCTGGGTCAGCCCGTCGTGGTAATAGCACCAGGCCACGCGCGCCACCAGCTCCTCTTCCGCCAGCGCCAGCCCGGCAAACCGTCCTTCTTCCGCAGTGCGTTTATCGCTCATAATTGAACTCTTATAAAAATTTAGATCATATGTTCGTGATGACGCGAAGGGAAAATGTGAGCCACGCGACAAAACGGATCTTTAAGCGGGTTTCTGTTTTATCTGGATCTTAATCAATAAAACTGTGATCCCTGCACGGTTGTAAATATAGTTCACCGTCTACGCTTTTGAACATTATTAAATCTAAAAATCATTTGTTCAATAGCGGAGCGATGATGACACCACTTATTGAAGCGCGGGGGATCAGCAAGCAGTTCTCGGGCGTGCCGGTGTTAAAAGGCATTGATTTCACGCTGCTCGCGGGCCAGGTACACGCCCTGATGGGCGGGAACGGCGCGGGAAAATCGACGCTGATGAAGATCATCGCCGGAGTTGAAACGCCCGACAGCGGTGAACTTTCGGTTGCGGGGGAGTCTTTTGCACGGCTTACGCCAGCGCAGGCGCATAAGCTCGGCATTTATCTGGTACCGCAGGAGCCGCTGCTGTTCCCCAACCTGACGGTGCGGGAAAACATCCTCTTTCGCCTGCCCCGTGAACGGGATCTGGAACCGCGCCTGGCCGATAAGCTCCAGCAGCTGCAATGCCAGCTTAACCTTGATGCCACCGCCAGCACTCTGGAAGTGGCGGATCAGCAGATGGTAGAGATCCTCCGCGGATTAATGCGCAACGCCAGGATCCTGATCCTCGACGAACCCACCGCCTCGCTCACGCCCGGCGAAACCGAACGCCTGTTCCGCCAGATCCGTGCGTTGCAGGCGCTTGGCGTCGGCATTGTTTTTATCTCGCATAAGCTGCCGGAAATTCGCCTGCTTTCGAGCCACATCTCGGTGATGCGCGACGGTGCAGTGGTGCTGAGCGGTGAAACCGCGCAGTTTGACGATAACGCCCTGATTGCCGCCATGACGCCAGTGAGTCGGGAAAAATCTCTGAGCGAGACGCAAAAGCTGTGGCTGGCGTTGCCGGGCAACCGCCGCACCCAGCCGCAGGATTTCCCGGTGCTGCGCGTGGAGGATCTCACCGGGGAGGGGTTTATCGATCTGAGTCTTGAGATCTTCGCCGGTGAGATCGTCGGCCTGGCCGGGCTGGTGGGATCCGGGCGCACCGAGTTTGCCGAAACGCTTTACGGCCTGCGTCCGGTGCGCGGGGGGCGCGTCTGGCTGGAGAATCAGGAAATCACTGCCGAGCCGCCTGGTTCACGTCTGGAAAAAGGGCTGGTTTACCTGCCGGAAGACAGGCAGGTTTCCGGCCTGTTCCTCGACGCGCCGATCCGCTGGAACACCGTGGTGCTGAACGAGCCGTCTTTCTGGCAGCAGCGCAAGCGGGAGTCGGCGGTGGTAGAGCGCTATCACCGTGCACTCGGGATTAAGCTCAACCATGCGGATCAAACCGTGCGTACGCTCTCCGGCGGCAACCAGCAGAAGGTACTGCTGGCGCGCTGTCTGGAGGCCAATCCTTTACTTCTTATTGTCGATGAACCGACGCGTGGCGTGGACGTCTCCGCGCGCGCCGATATCTACCAGCTCATCAAAAGCGTAGCCGCGCAGAACGTCGCGGTACTGATGATCTCAAGCGATCTCGATGAGTTCCCGGGCCTTGCCGATCGCGTACTGGTGATGCATCAGGGCGTACTCAGCGGCGAGCTGCCGCGCCATGCCGTTAGCCTCGACAGGATGATGGCGCTGGCGTTCGGAGGGCAATCATGAAGACCTTATTAAAGAACCGTGAGTTGAGCGCGTTTCTCGCCATTCTGGCACTGTTTGCCGTGCTGGTGGCGCTGAACCCGTCTTACTTCAGCCTGCAAACGCTGGGGATGATCTTCGCCAGTGCCCAGATCCTGATCCTGCTGGCCATCGGTGCCGCGCTGGTCATGCTGACCCGCAATATTGACGTCTCGGTGGGCTCGACCGTTGGGCTGTCGGCAATCGCCGTCGGCGTGGCGCTCAATGGCGGCTACAGCCTGCCCGTTTCCATCCTCTTCGCACTGTCGATTGGCGCACTGGCCGGGGCGTTCAACGGCGTGCTGGTGGTGGGGCTGCGCATCCCGGCGATTGTCGCCACCCTCGGCACGTTGGGGCTGTATCGCGGGGCGATGCTGCTCTGGACGGGCGGGAAGTGGATTGAAGGGTTGCCGCCGGGGCTGAAATCTCTCTCTGAACCGCTTGCCATCGGCATGTCGCCACTCGGTATGGTGGTGTTAATTATCGCAGCCGCGGGCGCGTGGACGCTGTCGCGTACCGCGTTCGGCCGTGATTTCTACGCGGTGGGGGATAACCTCGCCGCCGCGCGTCAGCTGGGCGTAGCGGTGAACCGCACCCGCATGCTCGCCTTTACCCTGAACGGCATGCTGGCGGCCTGCGCAGGGATTGTCTTTGCCGCGCAAATTGGTTTTGTCCCCAACCAGACCGGCAGCGGGCTGGAGATGAAGGCCATCGCCGCCTGCGTGCTCGGGGGGATCTCTCTGCTGGGCGGCACCGGCACGCTGATCGGTGCCTTGCTTGGGGCTTTCTTCCTCACCCAAATCGACACCGTACTGGTGCTGTTCAGGCTGCCAGCCTGGTGGAATGACTTTATCGCCGGGCTGGTGCTGCTGGGCGTACTGGTGCTCGACGGGCGGCTGCGTCAGGCGCTGGCGCGCCATCAGCGGGCGCTGAAATACGGCCGCTTCCAGCCAGGTCACAGAGGGGGAAAGCACGTCACTCCCTTTCCCAAACGCAAAAAAGAGGTGGCGTAAATGAAGCTTAACTGGGAAAGCGCGCTGCTGGTTTTGCTGGTGCTGGAGATCCTGCTCTTTGGCGCCATTAACCCGCGCATGCTCGACATCAATATGCTGCTGTTCAGCACCAGCGACTTCATCTGTATCGGTATCGTGGCGCTGCCGCTCACGCTTGTCATTATCAGCGGCGGGATCGACATCTCGCTGGGTTCGACCATCGGCCTGTGCGCCATCGCGCTGGGGGTGATGATGCAGGCCGGGTGGCCGATGGCGGTGGCCATTCCGCTGACGCTGCTGCTCGGCCTGCTGTGCGGGTTGGTGAATGCGGCGCTGATCCACTACACCGGCATCAGTCCACTGGTGATTACCCTCGGCACGCTCTATCTCTACGGTGGCGGGGCGTTGCTGCTTTCCGGCATGGCGGGGGCGACGGGCTATGAGGGCATCGGCGGCTTCCCGGACAGCTTTACCGCGTTCGCGAATCTCACGGTCGTTGGCCTGCCGCTCCCGCTGGTGCTGTTCGCTGTGATTACCGTTTTCTTCTGGCTGATTACCCACCGCGGGCGCTTTGGCCGTCATCTGTTTTTGATTGGCCAGAACCCGCGTGCGGCACGCTATGCGGCGCTGTCGGTTAACGGTATGCCCTACGCGCTGTATGGTCTGGTGGGCGTGGCCTCGGCCATTGCCGCACTGGTCATGGTCTCCTATTTCGGTTCCGCGCGGTCAGATCTGGGGCGCGATTTGCTGATGCCTGCGCTCACCGCCGCCGTACTCGGCGGGGCGAATATCTACGGCGGGTCAGGTTCGGTTGTCGGTACGGCGCTGGCAGCGCTGCTGGTGGGGTACCTGCAACAGGGTTTACAGATGGTCGGCATCCCCAACCAGGTATCGAGCGCGCTTTCAGGAGCGCTGCTGGTTGTGGTGGTGATGGGTCGTTCGCTGAGTCTGCACCGCGAATGGGTGCGTTCTCTCTTTAGAAAACTTTCCGGAGCGTAAAGATGAAAACAAAACTGATAGTCCTGGCAATGGCCCTCAGCTTCGCCTCGGCGCAGGCGGCGGATCGGATTGCCTTTATCCCGAAACTGGTGGGGGTTGGCTTCTTCACCAGCGGCGGCAACGGTGCGAAAGAGGCGGGGAAAGACCTCGGCGTGGACGTCACCTATGACGGTCCAACCGAGCCGAGCGTTTCCGGCCAGGTGCAGCTCATCAACAACTTCGTTAACCAGGGCTACAACGCGATTATCGTCTCTGCCGTGTCGCCGGACGGCCTCTGCCCGGCCTTAAAACGCGCGATGCAGCGCGGCGTCAAAGTGCTGACCTGGGATTCCGACACCAAACCGGAGTGCCGCAGCATATATATCAACCAGGGGACGCCGGAACAGCTCGGCGGCCTGCTGGTGGAGATGGCGGGCAAGCAGGTCACCAAACCGAATGCCAAAGTGGCATTCTTCTACTCCAGCCCAACGGTCACCGACCAGAACCAGTGGGTGAAAGAGGCGAAGGCTAAAATCGAGAAAGATCATCCTCAGTGGCAGATCGTGACCACTCAGTTTGGCTATAACGATGCCACCAAATCCCTGCAAACCGCCGAGGGGATCTTAAAAGCGTATCCGGATCTGGATGCGATCATCGCCCCGGATGCCAACGCCCTGCCAGCCGCTGCGCAGGCAGCAGAAAACCTGAAGCGGGAAGGGGTGGCGATTGTCGGGTTCAGCACGCCAAACGTCATGCGTCCATACGTGGAGCGCGGCACGGTAAAAGCCTTCGGCCTGTGGGACGTGGTGCAACAGGGCAAAATTGCGGTCAATGTCGCCGATCGTTTACTGAAAAAAGGCGATCTTAACGTTGGCGACAGCGTGGACGTGAAAGAGATCGGTACGCTGAAGGTCGAACCGAACAGCGTGCAGGGCTACCAGTATGAGGCGAAAGGTAACGGCATCGTGCTGCTGCCGGAACGCGTGGTGTTCACTAAAGAGAACATCAACAAATACGATTTCTGACGGGGGAACAAATGGCTGATTTAGACGACATCAAAGACGGGAAGGATTTTGGCATCGGCACGCCACAGCAAAATGTGCCGTTTACCCTGAAGGGCTGTGGTTCGCTGGACTGGGGGATGCAGTCCAGGCTTTCGCGCATCTTCAACCCGCAAAGCAACCGCACGGTGATGCTGGCCTTTGACCACGGTTATTTCCAGGGGCCGACCACCGGCCTTGAGCGTATCGATCTCTCCATTGCGCCGCTGTTTGGCGAAACCGATGTGCTGATGTGTACCCGCGGTATCCTGCGGAGCACCGTGCCTGCGGCCACCAACAAACCGGTTGTGCTGCGCGCCTCCGGCGGTAACTCAATTCTGGGCGAATTGTCCAACGAGTGCGTGGCGGTGGCAATGGAAGATGCGCTCCGGCTGAACGTCTGCGCGGTCGCAGCACAGGTCTACATTGGCAGCGAGTTCGAGCATCAGTCGATCAACAACATCATCAAGCTTGTCGACGCCGGTGCCCGCTACGGCATGCCAACCCTCGCGGTGACAGGGGTGGGGAAAGAGATGGCGCGCGACGCGCGGTATTTCTCACTTGCCAGCCGCATTGCCGCCGAAATGGGGGCGCAGTTCGTCAAAACCTATTATGTGGATGAGGGCTTTGAAAAAGTCACCGCCAGCTGCCCGGTGCCGATCGTCATCGCCGGCGGCAAAAAGCTGCCGGAGCACGAGGCGCTGGAGATGTGCTGGCGCGCGATTGACCAGGGCGCATCCGGTGTGGACATGGGGCGCAATATCTTCCAGTCCAGCGCGCCGCTCGCCATGCTGAAGGCAGTGAAAAAAGTGGTTCACGAGAACATGAGCGCCCGTGAAGCGTTCCAGTTCTGGCAGGAAGAGAAACAGGGAGAAGCAAAATGAACGTGACGTTAGTGGAGATCAACATCAAACCCGAGCGGGTGGACGAGTTTCTGACGGTGTTTCGCGCCAACCATGAAGGGGCGATTAAGGAGCCGGGAAACCTGCGTTTTGACGTCCTGCAGGATCCGAGGGTGAAAACCCGGTTCTTTATCTACGAAGCCTATAAAGACGAAGCGGCGGTGCTGGCGCATAAGCAGACGCCGCACTATCTGGCGTGCGTGGATAAGCTTGAGGACCTGATGTCGGAGCCGCGCAAAAAACGCAGTTTTGTGGGGTTGTTGCCGGAGTAGTTTTTTTTGCCCGGTAGACCGGTCTGCCGGGCAAGCATCGATCAGGGATGATGCTTTTGTAACGTTGTGAGCAGGCTGTCTGCACAATATTGTCTGAGGAGTTTTTCATCTCTTTCAGGCAGGTCGCTGTGAAGAAACGCTTCCAGACTCTCGGTATTTACACCGTTAAAAATGAAAATACGGTCGGGATGGTAAAGCGCCATGTTTTTAATCGACGCGTTTGTGGTGATCAGCTTCTTATTCAGAATCAGGGCTTCCAGAGCGCGGAGAGTTAATCCCTGTTGCTCAGGTTTGTTTATTTCCAGCATGACAGAGCAGCGTTTGGCTTTTTCAATATTTTCCTGATAACTCAGTTTTTTATTTTGACAATTATCGGGATAGTTACCCTGGTTATCGTACTTATCCAGCAGGTAGAAATCTGTCTTGTAGCCGCAATTTTCGAGTACCGGCGTCAATGTGCGCACAACATTTGCGCGAATGGGTTCATAGCCACCGACAAAAAAACAGCTTTTATTTTCAGTTGGATTTTGTTTTTGAAACTGCTCGATTTCTTTCCAGCTAAAGGGCAAAAACTGCTCAATCGCACGCAGGTTATAACGTTCGCAATCGGCGGGATCAAAGCTATAAATAGCATCAAAGACCGGGCGAACGGTCTCGATGTAATCTTGATCCTGAGCCAGTTGCCCAAGGTGACGTCGTTTCCGTGTCAGGGCTTCAACGGAGTCGCGGAGAATCAGCACTTTTTTACAAGGCATACTGGCGACATAATCCAGGAATGGAAAGACGCTGTATCCATTGCAAATCGCAATATCATCGGGCTTGATTGCTGATAATTTCACAGCACAGTGGGTGCGTTTATGCCATTTTTTTAATGCGTTGCCTGGTAACAGGGCATTGATTGATTTATAACGTCGCATAATGCGATTAATTTGCTTAACGGGATGATCCTGAGCAAGCGAATTAAGCATCATGATTTCGAAAGGATTGACCCATTCCAGAAAAAAATAGCGCATGGTCCCTCAGAGGTGGCTGGCCGATTATCGGGAAATGATATCTCATACTGGAAAAGGAATCATTATTGCGAGATTCCACGTTTGATCGGGGACGCAACAGATTGATGAAGTTTTGTAGGCCGGGTAAGCGCTAGCGCCACCCGGCATTTTTCAGGCCAGCTTAAGGTCCGCCAGGATCGCAGCAAGCGCCTCGCGCGGCTCACCCTGAATCGCCTGCAGTGGGAAGGGGAGCGCCGGTGCCTCCACTTTTCCCATCATCTCGGCTGCCGCCGCCATCACCCGCAAGCTGCCGTAACGGCGGAACAGCGCCCACAGTGGCTCCAGACGTTCTGATTCCATGCTGTCCTTCGAGTGCGCAATTGCCAGTGCCGCCTGAGGGAACAGCCCGCCGACGACGGAATACCAGACGTCAAACCCGGCCTGCAGGGCGGATCCTGCCCGCCAGTCGCCGCTTATCCCCAGCGTGACCGTCTTCGGAAGACGCGCCCGCACCTGCGACACATCCTCCGGCATGTGGCCCATTTTCACCGAGCCAATATTGGGCAGCGCCGCCACGGCAAACATCAGCTCGTCGCTAAACTCAAACCCGGTGGTGGCGGGATTATCATAAACGCACAGCGGGACGGAGAGCTGGCGAGTTACCGTCTCATACAGCGAATAGACCTCGTCCGTCGTCAAACGCTGGTACGACACCGGTGCCATCAGCACGCTGGATGCACCTGCCTTCTGCGCGTGCTCAGCCAGACGCAGAATGTCATCCAGTCTCAGTGCGCCAATACTGACCATGACCGGAATGTCATTGGCATGTTCTACCGCGCAGCGGGTAATGTGCGTGCGCTCCTCAACGGTGAGGTAGGCATAGCTGCCCGTTGAACCCAGAATACCCAGCGAATCCACCCCCGCGTCGATCAGGGGGCGCAGCAGGTTGATAAAGGCCTGCTCGTCAAACTTCCCCTCTTTCAGGGGCGTTAACGGAAACGCACTTAACCCGTGAAACATCGTGTTGTCCTCTTACAGTTCCAGCAGTTGAACCTGAGCCGTTGCGCCTGGCATTAATCGTTGCAGATTGCTGACCAGCTCCTCGCCCGCTTCTTCGAGCGCACCTGACGGCATCGTTGGCAGACTTTCGAGAATAAACCACATGGTCTGCGCCTGGCTATCAAGACGGGTACGTATTCCTTGTCGCCAGTTCCAGCGACGACAGGTGACGCCCATATCGTCGCGCCAGATGACCTCGCCAGCATCCGGGTATTCCACCACCGGCTGGCCCTCTTTCAGGGTGTCAAAGGGTTCATTGCCCTCGGCCAGCGTCAGGCGCGGCGCACCGGAATAGGCCGCGAGATTCTCGCCCCCTACCGGAATGGCGTAGCGAATACTGACCGCATTATAGATGTCCACCACCGGGTCGAGTGAAGGTAGCGAACCGTCTTTAAGCACCCGCTTTCGCAGTGCGGAGGCCGAGCAGGGGGTACGTTTTGGCTTCGCGCCAAAGTTTTTAAATACCTCATCCCAGGCAGCGAGATGCGCTTGTGCCCACGGTACATCATCATTCAACACCTGCTGGCAAGCCTGCGTCAGCGCGGCGGGGGCAACTTCTGGATGGGTAATCTGTGCGGCTTCAACCAGAATGCTCAGCGCCCGAAAGCCCGGGGCAATCCCGGCAAGACGCGGGTCTATTGACGGCGTAACGAGAGACATAAATAATCCTGTATTGACTGTTTTATACCATGGTAGTGACCAATGACTGATAAAGTCAATATAATGACTGAGCAGGGGGCCGATGTTGCCCAGGTAAGCCTGGCCGTGGCGAACCGCATCCGCAACTGGCGTAAAGATAAAAAATTGTCGCTGGATGAGCTATCCCGCCGCGCCAGCGTCAGCAAAGGCATGCTGGTGGAAATCGAAAAGGGGGCCGCCAATCCCAGTATCGCTATCCTGTGCAAACTGGCTGCCGCGCTGGGCGTTTCCGTGGCGGATATTGTTAACGTCTCCAGCGAACCAGTCGTGCATGTTATTGAAAAACAGGCCATCCCGGTTCTGTGGCAGGGCGCAAAGGGCGGTTCTGCCAGATTACTGGCGGGTACCGCTGGCCCGGACATGATTGAACTGTGGCAGTGGGAGATGCAGCCGGGGGAACACTTCTCTTCACCGGGGCACCCGGCAGGCACATGTGAACTGCTACACGTGAACGAGGGGGTATTGTCGCTGACGGTGGGCGAGACGGTGACGCAGGTTGAGGCTGGCGCGTCGGCGGTCGCCAAAACCGAAATGGCGCACGGCTATGGGAACGAAGGCGATACCGTGCTTCGCTTCACCATGACGGTGGCGGAGTTTCACCGGTAAAAAACTGCCCGGTGGCGCTAACGCTTACCGGGCTTGCTTAGGCCGGGTAAGCGTAGCGTCACCCGGCGCTTTTTACGCCTCTTCCACGCTCACACGCAGTGCTGCCAGCGCTTTACGTGCCGCTTTCAGCACCTGCTCGCACTGCTCAATCGTCAGCGTCAGCGGCGGTTCAATACGGATGGTTTTCGAGTTGTTGAGCGTTCCGGCCACCAGTACCCGCTGGCGGAACATCTCGCTCGCGAAGCTATAGCCGATTTCGTTGTCGACAAACTCAATCGCCATCAATAACCCTCTGCCGCGTGCATCCTGCACCAGATCCGGATATTCCCGGCCCAGCTGGCGGAAGCCATCCAGCAGCATGTCGCCTTTCTGCTCTGCCTGCGCAGGCAGGTTTTGTTCCAGCAGCACGTTGATGGTCGCCAGCGCGGCCGCACAGGCCAGCGGGTTACCGCCAAAGGTCGTGGTATGCAGGAACGGGTTGTCGAACAGCACCGAGAATACCTCCTCGGTGGCTACCGTAGCACCAATCGGCATCACGCCGCCGCCGAGCGCTTTCGCCAGACACAGAATGTCTGGCTGAACGTTCTCGTGCTCGCAGGCAAACATCTTGCCGGTGCGTCCCATCCCGGTCTGGACTTCGTCGAGGATCAGCAGGGCGCCAAACTCATCGCACAGCTGACGCACGGCAGGCAAATAGCCCTGCGGAGGCAGGATCACGCCGCCTTCGCCCTGAATCGGCTCCAGTATCACCGCCGCCACGTCATCGCCGGTTTTACGGCATTCACTCAGCGCGGTGCGCATGGCGTTAATGTCGCCGAACGGCACGTGGCGGAAGCCCGGCAGCAGCGGCATAAACGGCTTGCGGAAGGTGGATTTAGCGGTCGCCGACAGTGCGCCCAGGGATTTACCGTGGAACGCGCCGCTGGTGGCAATGAAGGTGAATTTCCCACGCGGCGACTGGTACGCTTTGGCGAGTTTAATCGCCGCTTCGACCGATTCCGTGCCGCTGTTACTAAAGAAGCTGTATTTCAGTTTGCCGGGCGTTAAGGCCGCCAGCGTTTTCGCGAGCATGGCGCGAAGCGGGTCGAGCAGTTCCTGGCTATGGAGAGGTTGTTTCGCAAGTTGATTCTGTACGGCGGAAACCACAACTGGATTACGGTGCCCCACGTTGAAGATACCAAAACCACCAAGGCAATCGATAAACTCCTGTCCCTGGGTGTCGACAAGCGTGTTCAGACTTCCCGCTTGCCACTCTACGGCTCCGTAATCCCCGCCGGCGGTAACAGATTTGCGATACTCCAGAAATCCTGGATTGACGTGCTCTTTAAAGTAATCGATGACCTCTCGGTTAAGTTGTTTCATCTCCTCATGATCGAGCGTTTGCTTCTCTATGAGATTCAATGCGTGCGCGGTACAGGCAAGAGCCGAGGCGCTGGAAGGTAACCTGTTCAAAATATGCTCCCGGGGATCGCGTATCACATGATACTGGTTTAAGTATTGCAGGGATTACGCCACTTCAGAGGACTTAACGAAAATCGGGATAAACGCTAGGTTAAAATAATGTTGCACAATATTTAATCATGCCGATACAACCGAAACGGGATTTAGCGATAAGGCACAGCACGTGCAGGACGGGGCATAAAAGCGCAATTGCACGAAAGGAGTGCAATGCATGCCACTTAAGCGGGCGTTAACAGGTCATGCTTTGCAGGTAATTTCCAAGAGAAAGTATTTCAAATCAATGAATTATAAATTCTCACAAAAAGTGCGGTTTAAGTGAAATCTGCGATCTCCATCAAGTTTAACAACTAAAGATAAATTGGTTACCGCCGAAAAAACAATTACCCACAAATTTAACATTCAAATAACCTGCAAGGGATGCTCACAATGTCCTCTCCAACCTATGTCACCCAGAATGAATATCCTCTGGACGATGACACCACCTTAATGTCTACCACAGACATCCACAGCTACATTACCCACGCCAACGACACGTTTGTGCAGGTGAGCGGTTACCCGCTTGATGAGCTGACGGGCCAGCCGCACAATATGGTGCGCCACCCTGATATGCCAAAAGCCGCCTTTGCCGATATGTGGTACACCCTGCAACAGGGGGAACCGTGGAGCGGGATTGTCAAAAATCGGCGCAAAAACGGTGACCACTACTGGGTGCGCGCGAATGCGGTGCCAATGGTGCGTCACGGGAAGGTGACGGGCTATATGTCGATCCGCACCAAAGCCACGGCGGAAGAGATAGCCACCGTGGAGCCGCTCTACCGCGCGCTGAATGACGGCAGCTGTAAGAAACGTATTCATAAAGGACTGGTGGTGGGAAAGGGCTGGCTGGGTAAACTGCCGGCCATGCCGCTGCGCTGGCGGGTGCGTAGCGTAATGGCGGTGCTTTTTGCCGTCCTCGCCGCCACGCTGGTCGCCACCTCCGCAGGGTGGATGCCGCTCGTTGCGGCTGCTGTGGTCATGCTTCTGGGGACGCTGCTGTTTGAGCAACAGATTGTGCGTCCGGTCGAAAACGTGGCGCGACAGGCGCTGAGGGTGGCTACCGGGGAGCGCAACAGCGTGCAGCATCTGAACCGCAGTGACGAGCTGGGACTGACCCTGCGCGCGATAGGCCAGCTTGGGCTGATGTGCCGCTGGTTGATCAACGACGTCTCGAGCCAGGTGGTGAGCGTGCGTGACGGCAGCGACAGGCTGGCCCGGGGTAATGAAGATCTGAACGATCGTACGCGTCAGACGGTAGCGAATGTGCAGCAGACCGTCGCAACGATGAACCAGATGGCCGCGTCCGTGCAGAGCAACTCTGAAACTGCCGCCGAGGTGGATAAACTCTCCGTTGCCGCGAGCAGTGCGGCGACGAAGGGCGGCAATGCGATGCAGACCGTGGTCAAAACCATGGATGACATCGCCGACAGCACGCAGCGAATTGGCTCGATTACCTCCCTGATAAACGACATCGCTTTCCAGACCAATATCCTGGCGCTCAATGCGGCAGTTGAAGCGGCACGGGCGGGTGAGCAGGGGAAAGGGTTTGCCGTGGTCGCGGGCGAAGTCCGCCATCTCGCCAGCCGCAGCGCCAGTGCGGCTAACGATATTCGTAAACTCATCGATGCCAGCGCCAGCAAAGTGCAGTCCGGCTCCGAGCAGGTGCACGCCGCCGGCCGCACGATGGATGACATTGTCGAGCAGGTGAAAAACGTGACGCAGCTTATCGCTCAGATCAGTCACTCCACCTCCGAGCAGGCCACCGGGCTCTCAGAATTAACCCGTGCGGTGGCCGAGCTGGACAGCATCACGCAGAAAAATGCCGACCTGGTCGAGGAGAGCGCGCACATTTCTGCCATGGTGAAACACCGTGCCGGGCGTCTGAAGGATGCGGTAACCGTGCTCCATTGAGTCAGTAAAGTTCCGGAAAAGCCGTTTATTCCGTAAGGAATAAACGGCTTTTTTATGGCTGCTTGTGACTATTAATGTGCTTTATTGTTAATATAATATTAAATAACTAAAAAAAGTTCCTCAGTTATTTATTCCTGCCTAAGTCAGTTTTCCATGATGCTGTTTTGCAAAACACGCTTCTGGTGGTCTGGTAACGATCGATGAGACGAAATTAATAGCCTCTGCCTATCCATTGTGATGGTTATGAAATAAAAAAACGATCAAAGTCATAAAGTTAGCGAATTCGTTACCGATAACAGCGATCGTCTGAGAAATAATCACATCGATGGAGTAAATATGTTCTTACATGACGTAAAGATCGGCACGAAATTATTTCTGGCGTTTGGTTTCTTTATTGTCCTGATGGCAATCAGCGCGAGCCTGTCTCTGCTGAGTCTGAACCGGGCAAATAATGGGATGCAATCCATTATTACCCGTGATTATCCGACCACGGTAAAAGCGAACCAGTTAATCGATAACTTCCAGGAATTTATTAGCACTCAACAGCTGATGCTGCTGGACGAGCAGGGCACTTACACGGGGCAATCTCAGCAGCACCTGAAAGAGATCAGCGAGCACATCACGGTGATCCTGGGCGAGCTGAACAACGCGTTGCAGGATGAAAAGTCTCAGCAGGTGCTGGCAGATATCCGCAGCGTGCGCCAGCAGTATCTGGACTCGCGCTATCGCATCCTGCAGGCGGTGCAGAACAACAATCGTGCGGGTGCCATTCAAGAGATGATGACCACCACCCTTGCCGTGCAGCAGGCTTATAAAGCGAAGGTGAAGGAGCTGATTGCCATTCAAAACAGCGAGATGCAGAGTGCAGGCGCGCAGGTAGAAGGGGATTTCAGGTCTAACCGACTGCTGCTGATCCTCATCACCCTCTTTAGCGTCGCGGCAGGCAGCCTGATCGGCTGGTTTATCGTGCGCACTATCACCCGTCCGCTCGGCGAGGCGGTGAATTTTGCGAAGGCCATTTCAGAGGGCGATCTGACGGGCAGCATCACGCCGCACGGCAAAGACGAAACGGGCTTACTGCTGCATGCGTTGATGGAGATGAAAAACCGTCTGCTGGACATTGTGCAGCAGGTGCAAACCGGCTCGGAGAATATCTCCAGCGCAGCCGCGCAGATCGTTGCGGGTAACCAGGATCTCGCCGCGCGCACGGAAGAGCAGGCAAGTTCCGTTGAACAGACAGCAGCCTCGATGGAGCAGATCACCGCGACGGTGAAAAACACCGCCTCGCACACTGGCGAAGCGACCAACCTCTCGGCAGATGCTGCCACGGTGGTCAAAAACAACGGTGAGATGATGAAGCAGGTGACCAGCAAAATGCGCCTGATTAACGAGACGTCGAACCGGATGTCCGACATTATCGACCTGATCGACGCCATTGCTTTCCAGACCAACATTCTGGCGCTGAACGCGGCCGTGGAAGCAGCGCGCGCCGGTGAGCACGGTCGTGGCTTTGCGGTGGTGGCCGGTGAGGTGCGCCAGCTTGCCCAGAAGAGCGCGTCGTCGGCCAGCGAAATCCGTGAGCTGATTGAGAGCTCCACCAGTCAGACCCAGGACGGCATGAACCTGGTGGAAAAAGCGAGCGCACTGATCAACGGGATGGTGGGCAACGTGGAAGAGATGGACGTCATCCTGCGTGAGATCCGCCAGGCCAGCCATGAGCAGACGGAAGGGATCTCGCAGATTAACAGCGCGATTGGCCTGATTGATGCCACCACCCAGCAGAACTCCGCGCTGGTGGAGGAGTCCGTCGCCGCGGCGGCATCGCTTAACGAACAGGCGATGCACCTGAAAGAGCTGGTACGCGTCTTCCGCGTGAGCGAACACGCTCCGGCTTAATCCAGCTGGGAGATCTCGAGCGCCGCGCGGTCAATGACGCCGATAATCTGCTTAAGCTGCGCGTCGCTGAGCTCTCCCTGATTCACCTTCAGGTCTAACACCGCTTTAAAGTTATCCAGCGCCCGCTTCATCTGCGGGTTTTTGCGCAGCTGGAAGCCGACAGAACGCGCTTTGATGCGTGCCTGTATGTGCTCAAGCTGTTCCTGGTTCTCATCCAGCCACTGCTGGCCCGTCACGGTAATCGCAATTCGCTTTCTGCCGTTCTCTTCTTCCGTAATGGTGATAAAGGTCTGATCCTGCAGATAATCCAGCGTCGGGTAGATCACCCCAGGGCTCGGGGTGTAATTACCCTGGGTCAGGTTCTCAATCTCTTTGATCAGCTCATAGCCGTGGCTCGCATTGCGGGTCAGGATATCCAGAATCACCAGCCGCAGATCGCCGTGGCCGAAAAAGCGCGGTCGGCGTCCGCCGCCATCATGTTCGTGTCGCATAGTAATTCCTTCAATTTGATATATCTAAACTATATCTAAGATATATTCAGATGCAATCTAAAAGATCTTGCTTTTTTACTGATTAGTAATCATTATCATTTAAAAATTAATTTAGATATATCGTATTCATCAGAGAAGGGGCTAAAAATGGCATCTACCCGTTACCCACAGCGTGTTCGTAATGACCTGCGTTTTCGCGAGCTGACGGTGCTCCGCGTGGAACGCGTGAGCGCGGGTTTCCAGCGCGTTGTATTAGGTGGCGAGGCGCTGGAGGGGTTTAGCTCCCGCGGCTTCGACGACCACACCAAAGTCTTTTTCCCGGCACCGGGGGCGGTGTTTGTGCCGCCCGTGGTGACTGATGAAGGCATCGACTGGGGCGACGGCGTGCGTCCGCAGACGCGCGACTATACGCCGCTGTATGATGAGTCTCGCCATGAACTGGTGCTCGATTTCTTCATTCATGACGGCGGCATTGCCAGCAACTGGGCGGTTGAGGCGAAAGCGGGGGACACGTTGACCATTGGTGGGCCGCGCGGTTCGCTGGTGGTGCCGGAAGATTACGCCTGGCAACTGTACGTGTGTGATGAATCCGGTATGCCTGCGCTACGTCGACGCTTAGAGAGTCTTGCTAAACTGCCGGTTCGCCCAGAAATTCACGCGGTAGTAACGGTCGGGAACGACGCATATAAGGACTATCTGGCGCACCTGAGCGACGTCGACATCACCTGGGTAGTGGGCCACAGCGAGCAGGCGGTGGCGGATCGTCTGGCGGCGTTGACCGTTCCGGCGGAAGAGTACTTTATCTGGCTGACCGGGGAAGGAAAGGTAGTAAAAAGCCTGAGCCGTCAGTTTGACACTGACGCGATTGATCAACAGTTGGTGCGTGCCAGCGCCTACTGGCACGCTAAATAATCAGGCTGCTGAATCCATTTGCGCTTCGTTCACCTGGTGTTCGAGCGAGGCGCGAACCTCGTGCAGGGCTTTCTCCTGCTGAGCAAAGTACGCCTCCATATTGCTCAGCGACGACACCAGCAGCCAGGACTCTTCTTTCTCCAGCTCCGCCAGCTCGTTCACTAAGGTGTCGATTTGCTCGCGTACCTGCGCCATTTTTTTGCGGATACGTTCCAGATCGTTCAGCCTGTCGCTGGCCATCAGCGGCTCGAAGCCCTGCTGCAGGCGGGCGACCAGCGAGCGAATAGCCTTGACGTCGCCACGCTGTTTGGCCTGGTTGAGCTGCACCATCATCGCGTTGGCTTCCTCTTTCAGGTCGTCCGCCACCAGGTCCGGATGACAGAGTTTGCTCGCCTGTCGCCAGAGACGCTTGAGTTCGTTCTGATCTTCTTCAGAGAGGAGCTTCCCTTTGCGCAGCCGCATTTCGACATCGTGATGTTGCTCGCGATACTTCTCGTACTCTTCGTTGGCTTCGTCACGCGCCTGGCGAGCAGGCTCCTCTTCGCGCGTTAAGCCGCTCTCCAGCTCCAGCGCCTCGGCCAGCAAATTAGCAATCAAATTACTTTGCTGCTCCAGATGCTTGCGCGCTTCAGCCGCCTGCACGGAGTCGGCTGGCAGATCGCGCCAGCGCTGGGTGAGCGTCGCCAGCACCTCTACCGCCTGCGCCATATAGCGCTGGCAGCGACGGTAATCTTCCTCGCGACGACGCGCCTCCGCCTGCTGACGACGCAGGTTCAGCTCCGCCAGGGTTTTACGCAGAGCGAGGATCTGCTGCATCAGGGGACCCAGACGGGAGAAATAGAGATCGTTGAACTCATCAAGCTGCTGCACCCGCGCGTTGCGGCGATCGATGAGATCGCGCAGACGCTCTTCCAGCGCCTTCAGCTCCAGCTTGCTGGCTGCCACTTGCGGGTCGCGCCACGGGGTGATGGCGCGCTGGCCTTGCAGCCAGGCGGTAATGGCCCTGATGGCGGCGGTGTAGTTCTTCTGCTCAAGCGCCACGACGATTGCCTGTAGCTCATCGTCAAACGCTTCATTCTTCAGCCGTGTCAGCTGGCTCTGGATGATGTCGTCATCTTCCAGTTCAATGGCATTTTTAATGATTTCTAGCCGTTTGATCGGTGTGCTCATGATGCCTTTCGCTTTGGCGCTTAAGTATTTGAGTTAAGGGTAGTTGTGGGCAACGCTACAGGAAATAATACACACGGATGATGATCGGCGCGATGGGGGATTTCTTTAATGAGTGGTTGTGTCGCGCTCACTTTATCCGTGTCCTGCCCGCAAGCGAGCGCCCCCATTGGCGGCGAATGTTTACTAACCGCCCTCAGCTCACCTCGCTGTAAATCCCCACCACGCGACCCACCGTTTTTATCTCGTCGATACCGCATTCAAAGGGCACTTTGCCGCCCGCCACGTGGAGTTTTTTACCCGGAAGCAGCGTTAAGTCGCGGATGCTGGCGGTGCCTTCAATCTCAACCAGCCACACGCCGTCGGTTAACGATGCCTCTTTCTCGATAAAGTGCAGCTTACCTTCCGCCCGGACGGCGATGCCGCGCGCCAGTGGTTTACTAAAGAAAGTAGAATCAATACTCAAAGTGGTATTTTCTTCCAGTCTTCCATCACTGAGTGTGAATGTGGAGACTGACACAGGATCGCCCGGCGCGGGGTTACCTTCAAATTGCGCACCTTGTCCGGTCATCAGCCAGCGAAGGCTGGCGCCGGTATCCAGCACGCACTGAACCGCAAAGTCGTAAGAGATGGTACCGCGTGCGTAGCGGTTCTGAAGCGAACTGGCGGCGATATTAAAGTGGCGTGCCAGCTGAATTTTCTGCGTGAAACCATATACCTGACAGATTCTATCGAGTAACTCTTCATTATTCACTTGAGAATCTAAGATCAAAATATATTCCTTTGGGTGTTTACTAATACTCAATTGGGTATTAATATCATTGCAAATTCGAGCAATCAGCAGCAGACGTTGGCAAACAGAGACTATTGATTGCAGACATTATCAAAATGGGAATCATGCAGCATGGCATCTGAAATCGCAATCATCAAACGGCGGAAAAAACCGTGCTCTGCCCGTTTTCAGCACACTGGCGTGCGTGAATTTACGCGAGGGGAGATATGGCGATAGAGGCTGCCCGTGCAAGCGTTCCACTCAGCGTGGGGGCTCGTCTTAACGGGCTTAACCACATCGCAGAACTGCGTGCCCGATACGGGAACGATAGCGGAAAAGAGCTGGCACGGTTTATGGCAGAGATGCGCGATAAGCGCGATCCCTGTTTTGAGGAAAACGGCAGGGCGCTGGCCGCCATCTTTTTCCTGGCGAGATTACCCGTCGCCCGTCATGAGTGCGATATCAGTGAGCTGACGACAGAGGAGAAAAAGGCGCTGATTAATGCCATGAACCATTTTCGTGCTGTCGTGAGTTTATTTCCTGAACGGCTGACCATGCCGATATAACCCAACCACAAACCTAATGGCGTAAACCCGCCGGGCATTCTATTGCCTGAATTTAAGGAGAAGCGTGATGCGAAACAGTGAAAACCGCCCTTATCCGACCGGAAGTGAGGAACTGAAACGCCTGCTGGCGGAGGCAAAAACAGAGGAACGCTGCGCGCGAGCCCTCGCGGTCTCCCTGCGCCTGGAGGCGCTGGCAAGCCATATCTATAAAACCGGCATGAGCGGAGAAGACGTTGCCGAACTGCTGTGCCACGAGGCGGCTCGCTACGAACGTGAATCCCAGGAGCTGCACTGATGGCCGATTTTATCGATCTTGCGCAAGCGCGCGAGCAGGAAGACAGAGAGCGGCACATTAATAGCGCCCGCAGACGGCCCGCAACGCCCTCGCGTTTCCTTTGCGAGGACTGCGAGGCCCCGATACCGGAGGCGCGCCGAATGGCGGTGCCTGGTGTGGCCTTGTGCATCACCTGCCAGGAGATTGCGGAGATGAAAAATAAACATATCCGGGGAGGGTGAGTTGGCGACGTCATTTGCGTATCCGTGGAACGCTCCACGGTCGGCCATTGCCAGCCCTTACCTTTCCCATGCCCAGCATCAGCGCCGCGATCGTTTTTTCGCGGCGCTACGGGAGGCAAGGATTGCCCTCTCCCTGCAACCTGACTGCGTGCGTTTCGACGTCTGGCGCACGGTTGATGACCTTGAACAGCGTCAGGGCAGCCCGCAGGCCAATGCCTTTTTGGTCCGCTTCTGCAACAGGATGTTACCCCGTCTGCGGCTGGTCTCTGAACGCTATGCCTGCGCAGGCCTGCATGAAACGATCTCCAGGGCTGTGTTTGACGGCCATTTCGACACTCCGCTTCAGCAATATCTTGCCTCCCGCATGGTTGATCTGGTTGCACGCTTTAACCGACTTGCGGATATGTCCCGCGCGGATATCGACCTGCTGGCCGCAGATATCGCCAGCTTTATTCGCGGTGAGCTGGCGAATATAAATGATGCTGACCTGGGTGAATACCAGACGCTTTACGTCTGGTATCAGCGCGCCGGCCTGATCGCCCGGCAGTTTAAGGTGTCACCTCCACACTGGGAACGGGTGTCGAAGACGTTTTTCAACAAAGACGATGTTGCCGCAGCGGTGATCCGCCTGTTTTCAGAGACGTGGTGGCGCGGGCGATTGCGTCGGATTGCGTCTGCCTGGCGCGAGCATTTACAGATTGCCCTTGGCAACGTCAGCAAAACGAGAACGGCGTATGCGAGCAAGCGCTGCGTGACCGAATGGCGCGAGCAGAAGCGCCGCACCCGTGAATTTCTTAAGGGCATGGAACTCGAAGATGAAGAGGGCAACCGCATCAGCCTGATTGAAAAAATCGATACCTCGGTCGCTAACCCGGCGATACGTCGCTGTGAACTGATGACCCGCATTCGCGGGTTTGAAAATATCTGCCAGGCACTGGGCTATGTGGGCGAGTTCTATACCTTAACCGCGCCTTCGGCATATCACGCGACGGTGAAATCAGGCTACCCCAACGCGAAGTGGAACGGGGCCAGCCCGGCGGATACGCAAAGCTACTTCACCCGTCTGTGGGCGCGCATCCGCGCAAAGCTGCACCGTGAGGAGCGCCGAATTTTTGGTATCCGCGTTGCGGAACCTCATCACGACGGCACGCCCCACTGGCACATGCTGATGTTTATGCTGCCGGAAGATGTCGGGCACGTTCGCCAAATTATGAATGATTATGCCTGCCAGGAAGAGGCCACAGAACTGCGTAGCGAAAGTGCCAGAAAGGCACGTTTTCACGCGGAGGCGATCGATCCCCTGAAGGGCAGCGCGACCGGCTATGTTGCCAAATACATCTCAAAGAATATCGACGGCTTTGCGCTCGATGGTGAGACCGATTATGAAAGCGGTGGGCTGTTGAAGGAGACGGCTTCTGCTGTTTCAGCCTGGGCGGGACGCTGGCACATTCGCCAGTTTCAGTTTATCGGCGGGGCGCCGGTCACGGTCTATCGCGAGCTGCGCCGTCTGGCTGATAACGAGGCCGTGCGCGGTTTGAGCGTGGAGTTTGCCGCCGTCCATGAAGCTGCCGACGCTGGGGACTGGGCGGGTTACGTCACCGCGCAGGGCGGGCCATTTGTCCGTCGCGATGATTTACAGGTACGCACGCTGTATGCGCCGCGCGTCGGGTTTAACCAGTACGGCGAGGAAACGATCTGCATCCGCGGCGTGTACGACTCCGCCGTCGGCGCGGGCAGCCCGATTTTAACCCGGCTCACGCAGTGGAAAATTGTGCCGAAGCGGGCCGTGGATCGTCAGGATGTTCTCGTGCTCTCTCGGAGTTCTGTCAATAACTGTACGGTGAACGATCTCTCACAGCCCCTTAACCGGCGTGCGAGACGGGCATTAACCGAACGCATCAAACGCGTTCGGCCCGGCGCGAGAACCCCCGTTGTCTATGAGCGGGATCCACAGAACGGGATACCTGAGAGGGTGATTGACGAGATACGCCTCGCCACCGGGATCGTCATTAGCCGTGCCGAGGCGCTGCATCTTATGGCGGGCGGCGTCAGCCGCTTTCACACCAAATGGTGTCGAGGCGCAGCTGACGGAGCGCTATTTCCGGCAGCGTGTTCTTATCAGGAAAAGAGGCGGAAAATCCTTGAACGTATTGGGCATTTAACGGATCTGTTAACCCAGCGAGCATGCTAATCTCCATCGATATCATGTACATACCGTAAAGTGTTCTGATTTTTCGCTTCACTCTTTTTATGAATACGTGCTACTGTATGTTTATACAGTATCTCGTGGTGGAGGTTGTGTGGACAGAGAGTTGAACGAGCAAGTCATGATTGAACGAGTCGAGATGATTGCGCGACTGACGACAGAAGGAACGTGTCAGGAGAGAGATCGTGAAATTGCCCTGAATTTAATTGCTGAGATTGCGCGGGGAAATTTAATCAAGAACAACGCGTTCACCGTTGTTTTCTCGGCATCGCCTGTTCCGGAACGAATCAAAAAAGAGAGCAATGTTCGGGTGAACATCACGCTCGATAAAGATCAGCTGATTGGCCAGTCCATCGTTGAGGCATTTCAGTGTGAATTGACCCGCAGGATAGGAGCCTTGTTTCCCTCATCGCGGGTAACCGTGAAAATAGGGTCGGTAACGGGGGTTGAGCTCCAGGGGCTTGAAAGGGAGGCCGATCGCGAGGCGCTGGATTCTATTCTCCGGGAAGTCTGGGAAGATGAAAGCTGGCGCTAGCCCTGCGTCATTACCCGGAACGAACACTTCATTCAGATTTTGCGTTTCCCTTAAACCGCGCATTGTTGCTCGCGGACGGTCTGTTGTGTCCGGGATTGCCCATCTCTCATCGATAGCGAAAAAGCCGCTGGCCCAGGAAACTCTACAGTACCTGGAAAACCGGATGTTGGGAGCGTCTGATGAAGATCTATGCAATGCAGGGGGACACGCTTGATGCCATTTGCGCCCGTTTTTATGGGCGCACGGCAGGCGTCGTTGAAGCCGTTCTGAAGGCCAATTCTGGCCTCGCCGAATCAGGCGTTATCTTGCCTCATGGCACGCCGGTAGAGATGCCGGAGGTTGATAGCGCCCCCACAAAAGAATCCGTAAACCTATGGGACTGAGCCTGGAGAAAATCACCACGTTTATCGCCTACTGGCTGGCCGTGGCACTGGCCTGGTTCGGGGCGATGTCTCCTGAAAAAGTCGCGCTGTACGTGGGAAGTCTGTGCGCCATTTTTACCGCGCTGACGAATTACTGGTTCAAACGAAAAACCTGGCGCTATCTCCAGTCTCTTGGACTCGATAAGAAGAGTATTCGTGAACTCAATCATTAAGCGTTGCAGCGTCGCCGGCGTGCTGGCCCTGGCGGTGCTGATACCTGACTTTCGGTTACTGAAAACGTCCCCTGATGGGCTGGCGTTGATTGCCGATCTCGAAGGATGTCGCCTCTCGCCCTACCGGTGTAGCGCTGGCGTGTGGACGTCTGGCATTGGCCACACGGCAAACGTTGTGCCTGCACGGGATATTACCGAGCGTGAGGCAGCGGTAAATCTGGTCGCTGATGTGCTCAATGTTGAACGTCGGCTGGCAGCGTGCGCGTCGGTTGAGATGCCACCCCGGGTCTACGACGCGCTAGTGAGTTTCACGTTTAATGTTGGCACGGGCGCCGCCTGCCGTTCGACCCTGGTGTCGTTTATTAAGCGTAAACAGTGGTCGCAGGCATGCGGGCAACTTACCCGCTGGGTATATGTGAATGGCGTTAAAAATGCCGGGCTGGAAAATCGTCGTATCCGCGAGAAGGCCTGGTGCATGAAGGGGCTGCCGTGAAAGTCCTGATGCTGTTGCTGGCCGGTCTGCTGGCTATCACGCTGTGGCTTCGGCATGACAACCTGACGCTGTCCCGTTCCTTAGCCAGCGCGAACCGGGTTGCCAGTGAACAAAAAAACGCCCTCGCCACGCTTAACCAACAGCTTTCCCTGTCGCAACGGGTTGCCCGAACACATGAAGTCGCTCAGGTCAGGCTTCGTGAAGAACTGCTCACTGCGAGTGAGGAACGCGCGAGACGGGAAGCGACTATCGGGAGATTACTCAATGAAAATGACGCGTTACGCCGCTGGTATACCACTCAGTTGCCTGATGCTGTCCGCCGGTTGCACACCCGCACCGCCTGCGCCTCTGCAGCCCATTGTTTACAACGCCTGCCCGAAGGTGAGCCGCTGCCCGATGCCGGGAAGCGAACCCGCCACTAACGGCGATCTCAGCGCAGATATTCGCAGGCTTGAGTATGCCCTTATCGCCTGCGCGCTGCAGGTTGAAACCATTAAAGACTGTCAGGATAAAATCGATGCACAAACTCAATAGCCTGCGTCAGGCATTAATTGACGCGATTCCCCAACTGAAAGCAAACCCGGATCGGCTGCAGATGTCGGTCGGCAGCGGCAATATTGATGCCCGGCTGGCCTCCTCGCTCTCCTTTGAAAAGCACTATGAGCTGAATGCGAAGGTCAACTGCTTCTCCGGCGACAGCGAGGGCGTTTTCGTCCCGGTAGTGGCCTGGCTTGGGGAAAACCAGCCGGACATTTTTACCCTCGATGAAGGCCGCAAAAACGGCTGTTCCTTCACGATCGTTTTAAACGATGACGATACGATGGATATCAGCATCAAAGTGCAATTAACCGAGCGCATTCTTGTTTCTCAGGAAGAGGGCGGTTTGCACGCAACGTATTCCCCCGAACCGCCGCTGCCGGAGCCCGTCACGCGTCCGAAGGCCCTATACATCAACGGGGAGCTGGTCAGCGAGTGGGAGGCGTAATTTCCCCGCGCTGAGGGCCGCCTGCGGTCTGTTGTCTTGCCAGCTTGTTGTCTCATCCCGCACCAAACCCCGTCTCGTTGCTGCCGTTCTTTCTGAACGGCATTCTCTTCTTATGAATACGCTAACTTCCATGAACGGCATCGCTCGCGCGATCCGCAATCTTATTCGTATCGGTGTTGTAACCGATGTTGACCTCAACAGAGGGCTTTGTCGTGTGCAGACTGGCGGGATGAAAACCACCTGGCTGAACTGGCTAGCCTGTCGTGCGGGACGTTCTCGCGTGTGGTGGGCCCCTTCCGAGGGAGAACAGGTACTGCTGCTGGCCATCGGCGGCGAGCTCGATACCGCCTTTGTGCTACCGGGTATTTTCTCGGATGACCATCCGGCGCCGTCCGGTTCGCCTGATGCGTTCCACGTCTCGTTTCCTGACGGCGCGGTGATCGAGTACGAACCCGAACGCGGGGCGCTGACGGTTTCAGGTATTAAAACAGCCGACATTACCGCCTCTGAATCGCTGACCGCCACCGTGCCGGAGGTGCGTTTGACGTCAACGTCCCGCATCACGCTGGATACGCCTGAGGTGGTGTGTACCAACAAGTTAATTACCGCCTCGCTTGAGGTGCAGAAGGGCGGGGTAATGGCCGGGAATATTGCGCATTCCGGCGGTCAATTCACCTCCAACGGGGTGCAGGTGGACAACCACGCGCACGGCAGTGTGCAAAGCGGCGGAAGCTGGACTAAGGGGACACAATGACGGTGCGTTACAGGGGGATGAACAGGCAGACCGGGCTCAGCATTTCAGAGGCAGAACACATCCGGCAGAGCGTGCGCGATATTCTGGTGACGCCTGTCGGCTCGCGGGTTATGCGCCGGGATTACGGCTCGCTGCTGGCGGCGATGATCGACAGGCCACAGAGCCCTGCGCTGCGTCTGCAAATCATGGCGGCATGTTATTCCGCTATCCAGAAGTGGGAACCGCGGATCAGCCTGACGGCCATCACTTTCGAGCGTTCGGAGAATGACGGGACGTTGTATGTCGATATCACCGGCACGCGCCCGACTTCCGGACAATCTTTTTCTATCACCATTTCACTGAGTTAAACGCTATGGCTATTGTTGATCTGAGCCAGCTCGCCGCGCCTGATGTCGTGGAGGAGGTGGATTATGAAACGCTGTTGGCAGAACGAAAGGCCACCTTTGTCTCGCTCTATCCGGAAGAGGAGCGAGAGGCGATTGCACGGACGTTGACGCTGGAATCAGAGCCGATTGTGAAGCTGCTGCAGGAGAACGCCTATCGGGAGGTCATGTGGCGCCAGCGCGTGAACGAGGCCGCGCGTGCGGTCATGCTGGCCTACGCTGCCGGCCGCGATCTCGACCAGCTTGGGGCTAACGCTAACCTTGCGCGTCTGGTCATTACCCCCGCCGACGATACGACGTTTCCGCCCACGCCAGCTGTGATGGAGTCTGATACCGACTTTCGTTTGCGCATCCAGCAAGCGCCGGAAGGGCTGAGCGTGGCCGGTTCGACGGGCGCTTATCAGTTCCACGGTCGCAGTGCAGATGGCCGGGTGGCGGATATTTCCGTTATCAGTCCACAGCCGGCGAACGTCACGGTCTCTGTGCTCTCCCGGGAGAATAACGGCGTGGCCTCTGAGGAACTGCTCGCCGTTGTTCGCAATGCGCTGAACGATGAGGACGTCAGGCCCGTTGCCGACCGTGTGACCGTCCAGTCGGCCAACATTGTTGACTACCGCATTGAGGCATCGCTTTTCCTTTTTCCCGGCCCTGAAAGTGAACCTGTACTCAGCGCGGCAAGAGCCCGGTTACAGGCCTATATCACGGCTCAACATCGGCTTGGACGCGATATTCGCAAGTCCGCCATTTACGCGGCACTGCATGTTGAAGGGGTGCAACGCGTAGAGCTGACCGCGCCCGCGACTGACATTGTACTTGATGAAACTCAGGCCTCATGGTGCAGCCACTACAGCGTAACCGTGGGGGGGAACGATGAGTAATACCCGCCTTTTACCGGTTGGTTCGTCATCTCTTGAGGTGGCGGCCGCGCGCGCCTGTGCCGACATTGAAAATACGCCTGTTCCGCTGCGGCATCTCTGGAGTGCGGACACTTGCCCGGCGAATCTGCTGCCCTGGCTGGCGTGGGCGTTTTCGGTTGATCGCTGGGATGAGAACTGGCCGGAAGCCACCAGGCGGGATGTGATTCGCGCGGCGTGGTTTATTCATGCCCACAAGGGGACGATTGGCGCCGTGCGTCGTGTGGTGGAACCGCTTGGCTATCTGATCAACGTCACCGAATGGTGGCAAACCAACGATCCGCCCGGCACCTTTCGCCTTGATATCGGCGTCCTGGATACGGGCATCACCGAGGAAATGTATTACGAAATGGAGAGGCTTATTGCTGATGCAAAGCCTGCCAGCCGCCACCTTATTGGCCTGAATATCATCCAGGACATACCGGGTTATCTCTACACCGGTGCCCTGAGCTATGACGGCGACATCATCACGGTTTATCCCGGATAAGTGAGAGCACAATGACAGTGAAATATAAAACGGTTATCACCAAAGCCGGTGCCGAAAAACTGGCTGCCGCGACCGTCCCGAACGGCAAGAAAGTGAACTTTACGACGATGGCCGTAGGTGACGGTGGCGGTGCGTTGCCAGCGCCAAACGCAAACCAGACGAAACTCGTCAATGAAGTCTGGCGGCATGCGCTGAATAAAATCAGCCAGGACAAAAAGAATAAAAACTATGTCGTGGCGGAGCTGCTGATTCCTCCTGAGGTTGGCGGTTTCTGGATGCGCGAGATGGGGCTGTATGACGATACCGGGACGCTGATTGCGGTCGGGAATATGGCAGAAAGTTACAAGCCCAAGCTGGAAGAGGGCTCGGGACGCGCACAGACTGTACGTATGGTCATTATGGTGAGCGATATCTCTTCGGTTGAGTTGATGATTGACACCTCAACGGTGATGGCGACGCAGGATTATGTAGACGGTAAGCTCGCGGAGCATGAACAGTCGCGGCGCCATCCGGACGCGACCCTTGCCGCTAAGGGTTTTACACAACTCAGCAGCGCAATCGACAGCGCCTCCGAGGTGCTCGCTGCAACGCCGAAAGCGGTGAAGGCGGTTTACGATTTGGCAAACGCTAAGTACACGGCGGTGGATGCGACGACTGTACGCAAGGGGATTGTTCAGCTTAGTAGTTCAACTGATAGTACATCTGAGGCGATCGCAGCCACATCGAAAGCAGTTAAAGTGGTCAATGATGACCTGAACATCATTAAAAAAAATATCGGCACAGCTGCTTCCGCTGATGCTGCTACATCGGACACAGATACAACGCCAAAACGTCTGGTGCCTGTAGGATGGATGGGATTGGGTGCGGTGTCCGGTGTGAGTTTTACTGACGCGAATCAGCCAAACTACAACTGTTATTTCCGCTTGAATGCACAGGGAATTCATGGGCCACTTGCTAATAGCCCATCGAATATCCTTCAATTTCAGTACGACGTCAACGCGGGCCAGCAAATTGGATATCGTGCCGGTGTGGTCAATGCTGCGATGTATCATCGTTCGAAAGTAAATGCCACGTGGGGAAACTGGTTGCAGGTGTTTGATACTGAACATCCGCCGACACCGGAGCAGGTTGGGGCATTTCCGAACTCAGGCAGTTTATTAAACAGTATTTATGATATTGCTTCGAGTAATATATATTCGGCTCTGGGGGTTGGTGCATCAACCCCTACCACTGGCATGCCTGAAAATTCAAGTAATAGTCGTTTCACAGTATTTGCAACTATGGTTTATTCAGGCCAGTATTGGGTTACGCTTATTTCTCGTGATCAGAATTATACGGGTTTGGTTAATACCTCCTTAAAATCTGTCTCATGGACACAGGTTTATAACACAGCAAATAAACCCACTGCGTCAGATGTAGATGCAGTATCCGCGAGCAATGGCGGAACTTTCAAAAAAGAAGTTTTCTTCCAGTCTGGTCTTAATATTAGAGGCAATACCGGTATCTATGCTGGCAATGATGCGGCTGGATTCGCTAGTAACAATCTACTTCTTAAGTCATGGTATGGAATAGGGTTTTATTGCACTCTTGCTGATGGCGAAGGGATGACGGGTTATATCAACACCCGTAACGGTCAGCTTGAAATGAAAGGTCAGATTATCCCAGGGAATTATTCGAATTTTGATGGGCGTTTCCAAAAAATAAATACCATCTCTAAAGTTGCTAATGGTTGGTTTAAAGATACTAATACAGGACTCATCATTCAGTGGGGATCGGGTTCGCTTCTCAATAGTGCATTTACGTTACCCATCGCATTTCCTAATGCGTGCCTCTCAACGCAGATAACGGATCGCGGGAACGGTAAAAAGGCTTTTTCTGGCATGGCGTCGAGAACTGATTTAACGGTTTGGGGGGATGCCTCGAATCCAACTTATTCATGGCTAGCTGTAGGATATTGATATGAGCGAAATCTTTTTTTATAGCGCGGGGAGTAAAGGTTTTTATGCGGGTTCAATGCGGGAAGCTTATATGCTTGCGGACAGTTGGCCTGAGGATGTTATCGAAATTAATGAAACTCTGTATCGCAACTTACTTAAGGGACAGGCTGAAGGGAGGATTATTACCCATGGTGCATCAGGTCAACCAAAACTTTCCGAACCACCTGAGCCCTCTGTCGAAGAGTTAATAGCGCAGGCTGAGATAACTCGAGCAGAGCTGTTTAAAGAGGCCAATATAAGAATCACGCCTTTGCAAGATGCCGATGAGCTTGGGATTGCCTCTGAGGATGAGAAAGAACGGCTCGCCTGCTGGAAGCGCTATCGGGTGTCGCTAAACCGGCTGGATCTCAGTACTGCCCCAGATATCGACTGGCCCGAACGCCCAGCCTGACCCCAAACCCTCCATCCGGAGGGTTTTTCGTTTGTTGTGTAATCCTTTCCCCAACCCCAATTCGTCGCATCAATCACGCTCTCCGCAGAAAATAGCCTCACCACTAAACGAAGGAGTTAAACGGATGGGCGACTATCACCACGGCGTGGAAGTCATTGAAATCAACGATGGCACCCGCACTATTTCCACCGTCTCGACGGCAATCATCGGCATGGTCTGTACTGCCAGCGATGCTGACGATAAGACATTTCCTTTAAACGAACCAGTGCTCATTACCAACGTGCAAAATGCAATTGCGAAAGCCGGTAAGGCGGGGACGCTGTCCGCTTCTTTGCAGGCGATTGCTGACCAGTGTAAACCGGTTGTCGTTGTTGTTCGCGTGGCCGAAGGCACCGCAGAAACGCCGGAAGAGGCACGCCAGCAGACAATTTCCAACATCACTGGCACCACTGATGAAAACGGCAAATACACCGGCCTGAAGGCGCTTCTGACCGCGAAAACGGTCACCGGCGTTAAGCCGCGTATTCTCGGCGTACCGGGGCTGGACTCTCAGGAAGTGGCAACCGCACTGGCCGCAATGTGCCAGAGCCTGCGCGCGTTCGGCTATGTCAGCGCATGGGGTTGTAAAACCATTTCTGACGCGATCGAGTACCGCAAAAACTTCAGCCAGCGCGAGCTGATGGTTATCCACCCTGATTTTCTGGCATGGGATACCACCACGAATGCGACGACGATGGCATGGGCGACCGCTCGCGCCCTTGGCCTGCGCGCCAAAATCGACCAGACAATGGGCTGGCATAAAACCTTGTCGAACGTGGGCGTCAACGGCGTCACGGGCGTAAGCGCCTCTGTTTCCTGGGATCTGCAGGAGCAAGCGACCGATGCCAACCTGCTTAACCAGGCCGGTGTCACCACGTTGATTCGTAACGATGGCTTCAAATTCTGGGGCAACCGTACCTGTTCAGACGATCCGTTATTCGTCTTTGAAAACTACACCCGTACCGCACAGGTGCTGGCCGATACCATGGCTGAAGCGCATGCATGGGCGATGGATAAACCCATTACCCCTACGCTTATCCGCGACATCGTGTCCGGTATCAATGCCAAGTTCCGCGAGCTCAAAACCAACGGCTATATCGTTGACGGCTCCTGCTGGTATGACCCTGAATCGAACGATGCATCCACCCTGAAAGCGGGGAAATTGTATATCGATTACGACTACACCCCTGTCCCGCCGCTGGAAAATCTGACCTTGCGCCAGCGCATCACCGATACCTATCTGGCTGACCTGTCAGATTCGGTTAATAGCTAAGGAGCTGAAGCATGGCGTTACCACGCAAACTGAAATATCTGAATATGTTCAACGATGGCCTGAGCTATATGGGCGTTGTTGAGTCTGTCACCTTACCCAAACTTACCCGCAAGCTGGAGAAGTATCGCGGTGGCGGCATGCCGGGCTCGGTCTCTGTTGACCTTGGCCTGGACGATGATGCCCTGGCGCTGGAGTGGACCGTTGGCGGTCTGCCGGACGCCGCGCTGTGGGCACAGTATGCCTCTCCGGGCGCGGACAGCGTGCCTCTGCGCTTTACCGGCTCTTATCAGCGCGATGATACCGGCGAAATCTCCGCCGTCGAAATCGTCATGCGCGGCCGTCACAAAGAGTTTGATGGCGGTGAAAACAAGCAGGGCGAGAGCGGCACCACCAAGATGTCCACCGAATGCGCGTACTACCAGCTGACCATCGATGGCAAAGAGATCATTGAAATCGACATCATCAACATGGTGCTGAAAGTCGATGGCGTTGATCGCCTGGCAGAACACCGTAAGGCCATCGGCCTGTAACCCTTTAACCGGCCGGGATCGCCGGCCGGTAAGTTAACTTTCTGAAGAGTATCGAAATGGAAAATATCAACGAGACCACCATGAACGAAAGTGAAAATCCATACATCGTCACGCTTGATAGCCCCGTTTTGCGCGGCGAGCAAAAAATTGAAAAAGTGACCGTTGCAAAACCCAATGCGGGAACCCTGCGTGGGGTATCGCTGGCGTCGCTGGCGCAATCCGATGTCGATGCGCTGATCAAGGTGCTGCCGCGAATGACCTCACCAGCACTGACTGAGCATGAGGTCGCGCGCCTGGATGCCTGCGATCTGCTCTCTTTTGCAGGTAAGGTGATCGGTTTTTTGTCACCGGCTTCGGCTCGCTGAAATTTCCCGAAAACCTGTCGGTCGACGATCTGATGGCGGATATCGCGGTGATCTTTCACTGGCCGCCGTCAGAGCTGTACTCCCTGAGCGTGACCGAACTCCTCTTATGGCGCGAAAAAGCGCTGCAGCGAAGCGGAAACCACCATGAGTAATAATGTCAGACTTCAGGAGCTGCTTAAGGCAGTCGACCGGGCAACCCGACCGCTTAACGCTCTCCATAACGCGAGCCGCTCTCTCGCAAGCGATATCCGTGATTCACAGACGGCGCTGGGGGCGCTCGATGAGCAGGCGGGGCGGATTGATGGCTTCAGGAAAGCAAACGCCCGGCTCGCCATGACTGAGCAGTCTGTTGCCCGGGCGAAACAGCAGGCAGCGGCGCTGGCGGTGCAGTTTAAAAACACGCAAAACCCCACCCAGGCAGAGGCTGATGCATTGTCCGCAGCCCGAAAATCGGCAGCCGACCTTAAGCTTGAGTACAACAACCTGCGCTACTCGGTTCAGCGTCAGCGCGCTGAACTCTCACAGGCAGGCATAAACACACGCACGCTCTCGTCGGATGAGCGTCGTTTACGAACCCATATCAGTGAAAAAACGCAGCAGCTTAACCGACAGCGGGATGCGCTGACTCGCGTCAATCAGCAGCAGGAGAGACTGAGTGCCGTTCAGAACCGCTACGAGTCAGGCAAACGCGTTGTCGCGCGGGTGAACCAGCTGGCGACTGCGGGGGTGGGAATGGCCAAAGCGGGCTTTGACCAGACGTCCCGGTTTATGGCGCCTGGCATCAGCTTTGAAAAGCAGATGTCGGCCATTCAGGCAAACCTTGGCCTGGCGAAGGGGGATTCCCGGCTTGAGGCCATTCGCCAGCAGGCGCGGGAGGTCAGCGCCAGGACCGGAGTACCTGCAGATACGGTCCTCCGGGCACAAACCGAACTGACTCGTTCAGGCTATGACGCCGATGGGCTGCTTGCGGCCACCGCGCCAACGGTCAACCTCAGCCTGGCGGGGAGTGTCGACGCGGCTAAAGCGGCCGATATGATCGCCAGCACGCAGGCCGCGTATAGCCTGGCCGATACGGACGCGGGACGCATCGCAGATGTGCTTACGCGCGGTTCTACCTCTTCAAATACCAGCCTCGCTGAGATGGTGGCGGCCGTCACCTCCGCTGCGCCCGCTGCGGATGCATCCGGTATGGGGCTTGAAGAGACCACCGCGCTGCTGGGCGTTCTGGCGGAAAAAGGGATGAAAGGCGCCGCCGCCGGGGACGCGCTCAGCGCGATGTTGCGCCACGTTCAGACGCCGGATGCCATAAAAGCCGCGGGGGCGCTGTCTTCCGCTGCGGGTGATGGATCGCTTGATGAAAAACGCCAGCATTTGCAGGGGGCAAAAGGCAGTACCGCGATTGCGGCGTCCGTGCAGACCGATAATCTTGACGGCGATATCAACCGATTCCAGGCCGCGTGGAACGGGTTGAAGATTGATGTATTTGATAAAGCGGATGGCGCTCTGCGCAACCTGATAACAACCGCAACCGGCTGGCTTGGCACGGCCTCCCTTTGGGTGAATGCCAACCCTGAGCTGACGCAGACTCTCGCCAGCATCGTTGTCGGCGCACAGGCGTTTTCAGGCGTACTGGGGGGAGTCGGTATGGCTATCGGCCCGGTTCTGACGGGCGTCAATATGGTTATTACCGCGGCCGGGATGTTGGGAACGGTATTCAGCGGGGTGGGCGGCGCCATCATGACGGTGCTGGGTGCCCTTAGCTGGCCGGTGATTGCCCTTGGCGCGGCGATTGCTGCCGGTGCCTTATTGATTTTTAAATACTGGGAGCCCATCAGCGCCTTCTTTGGTGGGGTGATGGAAGGGCTTTCGACGGCTTTCGCACCGCTGGGTGCGCTGTTCTCACCGGTGATGGCGGTGTTTGACTCTATCTCGGAGAAGCTGGGCGGTATCTGGCAATGGTTCACCGACTTGATTACGCCGATCAAGGCGACGCAGGAAACGCTGGATGGCTGTAAAAACGCTGGCGTGATTTTTGGTCAGGCGCTGGGCGATGCGTTAATGGCACCGCTTGATCTCTTTAACAGCCTGAGCGGCAAGGCCAGCTGGCTGCTGGAGAAGCTCGGTATTATCAAAAACGAGTCGGGCGATCTCGACGCCGCTGCGGCAAAAGCAGAAGCGGCATCCTCACCGGCGGGCAGCGCTTATATTCCGGGCGCGGGGATCTCTGGCGGCAGCATGGGGTATCAGCCGACCATCGCTACTGGAGGACGCTCTTACGTCGATCAGAGTAAAAGCGAATATAACATCACGCTGCAGGGAGGCACGGCCTCCGGAATGGATCTGACGCGTCAAATCCGGGAGACGATAGATAATATTGAACAGGATAAAGCGAGACGGCAGCAATCCAGCTTTATGTATAGTTGAGGAGAGAGAAAATGTTAATGGTGCTGGGTCTGTTTGTCTTTGAACGACGAACCTTACCGTATCAGTCAATGATATTCACAAAAGACTACCGCTGGGCATCCAGCGCTCGCATCGGGAAACCCAAAGCCTGGCAGTACCTTGGCGAAGGTGAGACATCCTTTAGCCTCTCCGGCTTACTTTACCCGGAACTCACGGGAGGGCGGCTTTCGCTCAAGGCGGTTGAGCTGATGGCAAATGAGGGGCGGGCATGGCCGCTGATAGACGGTACCGGCATCATTCACGGCATGTTTGTCATTGAGAAAGTCACGCACACGCATTCGGATTTTTACAGTGACGGTACCGCCCGAAAAATTGAGTTTACCCTGTCGCTAAAACGCGTGGACGAATCGCTGATGACGACGTTTGGCGACCTGCGAACGCAGGCCTCAGAGCTGGTGGAAAGCGCACGGAATAGCATTGGAGGGCTGGTGGGATGATCACCGAAATGAATATCCGGGCGGGTGGAAAAATCGCCCCTGATTTTATGCTTAAGCTTGACGATCGTGATATCACGCAAAATTTCAGCCATCGTCTTATCAGCCTGACCATGACCGACAAACGGGGGCTGGAAGCCGATCAGCTGGATATTCTGCTGGATGATTCCGACGGGCTGCTGGACTTGCCTGCCCGGGGGGCAAGGCTGTCCTTATGGCTGGGATGGGAGGGAACCCCGCTCGAGGAGAAAGGGGACTTTACGATTGATGCGATTCATTTCCGGGGCGCGCCGGACACGCTGACCATCCAGGGATTCAGCGCAGATTTTCGTGGAAAGCTAAACGTGCGGCGCGAACAGTCGTGGCATGACATGACGATTGGCGCGATAGTCGATACCATCGCTCAGCGTAACCAGTTGACCGCCAGCGTCGCGTCGGGGCTTGCATCCATCGCCATCTCTCATATTGACCAGTCTCAGGAGACAGACGCGGCCTTCCTCTCCCGCCTTGCTGAACGTAATGGAGCATTTGTTTCAATCAAAGCCGGGAAGATTATCTTTATGAAAGCGGGCCAGGCCGTGACGGCCAGCGGCACTCCGCTTTCCTTAATGATGATTGAACGTGGGGATGGCGATAAGCACCTTTTTTCCATAACTGACCGTGAAAATTATTCCGGCGTAACGGCCAAATGGCTGCAAACGCGTGACCCCAAACAACAAAATCCTCAATTGAGTATTAATCGTCAGTCCGGAGGGCAGCAGACAGAAGCACTGCAGCACCCGGATGCCGCCGCACCGGTAGCGGGAGCAGCAGGCAAGGAGCAGAAACCGCAAGAGAGGCTGGTGGGATCGGCGGAGAACGTATTTGAGCTCACCACGGTTTATGCATCTGAAGAGCAGGCGCTCAGGGCCGCAGAGGCGAAGTGGCGCGCGCTTCAGCGAGGAACCGTAAAGTTTTCCATCCAGCTTGCGCTGGGACGCGCCGATCTGTTCCCCGAAACGCCGGTGCTGGTAAACGGTTTTAAACGCGTCATTGACGAGCAGGCGTGGATCATCAGCGAGGTGGTGCATACCCTCAACGATAGCGGATTTACCACGCAGCTTAAGTTTGAGCTGAACGTCAGCAACGAAAAATTTACTGTTGATAGTGAGTAATGTAGTTGCTATTGGTTTTATTTTGGGTATTATTGATTCACAAAATGTGAATAAAGTGGAGGGGTACATGTTTCATTGTCCTAAGTGCAAGCATTCAGCGCATGCGCGTACCAGTCGCTATCTCAGTGAAAATACCAAAGAGCGCTACCACCAGTGTACCAATGTGGACTGCAGCTGTACGTTCGTGACGATGGAGTCCGTGGAGCGTCTGATTGCGACGCCTGGCGCCTCTGAGAGTGTCCGAACGGCTTCACTGGCGCGAAGTTAGCGGCTACGCCACCGGCTCAAAATAACCAATAAAAAAAGCCACTCATTTGAGTGGCTTAAATTTTTGATTTTAAAGCTAAAATTTGGTGGCCCCTGCTGGACTTGAACCAGCGACCAAGCGATTATGAGTCGCCTGCTCTAACCACTGAGCTAAGGGGCCGTGGCGGTGAATTATAAAGTAACTCTCTACAGCAATCCAGCCATTCACACCTGCCTGCTGTTTTTATAAACAATGCATAATCAATCCTTTATACTTCCCTTACGATGGATTGATCGGGAGTAAAAATGATCAACGATATTCTGGCCCCTGGCCTGCGGGTGGTGTTCTGCGGAATCAACCCGGGTAAGTCCTCGGCGCACACCGGCTTTCACTTCGCCCATCCGGGCAATCGCTTCTGGAAAGTGATCCACCAGGCCGGGTTTACCGACAGATTACTCAGGCCCGAAGAGGAACAGCACCTGCTGGATACGCGCTGCGGCATTACTATGCTTGTTGAGCGCCCGACGGTGCAGGCGAGCGAGGTCAATCTGCATGAGCTCCGCAGCGGCGGACGGGAGTTGGTCAAAAAGATTGAGGACTATCAGCCCGCAGCGCTGGCGATCCTCGGCAAGCAGGCCTACGAGCAGGCGTTTAGTCAGCGCGGCGCTAAATGGGGTAAGCAGAGCATCACCATCGGCGTGACGCAGGTGTGGGTGCTGCCGAACCCGAGCGGGCTCAACAGGGCAACGCTGGATAAGCTGGTGGAGGCGTATCGGGAGCTGGATGAGGCGCTAATGGTGCGGGGGCTTTAGGGGTTCTGCGGCCTGACGCCCTCACCTCACATGACTAAGGGATCTCCACAACGTTATAGCAGCACGGAACAGTCCCCTCGCCCCTCCGGGGAGAGGGTTAGGGTGAGGGGAATATACGGCTGTGGTGGTCATTCCGTTCACTTTATGTTCCTTGCTACTCTGTCACGACATGACCTGTGAACGTGCCAGGGTGGCTCAGTCGCCACCACCCTGGCGACCCGGGCTCCCGGCGGTAAATCGCCGCTTCGCGGTGCCCTCGGCTTATTCCTTCCGGCTTATCGGGGACGGGCGGAGGTAACGTCCCTGTAAAGCCCGCCCTCTCGGCGCATCCATGCGCCTCGCCCCGGCCTGCAGAAAACGCCTCAGCGATTTACAGCCGGATCAGAGCATCGCTGAAAGCCTGCATTCGCTCTGAAACAACGTTATTGCTTCTGCTTATAAATTACTGGGATCCCACAGCCCACAGGAAGATGGAATACACAAAAAAAAAGCTCCCCGAAGGGAGCTTTTTCACTGTCAGGACAGGTTAATCGTCCAGGAAGCTACGCAGCACTTCAGAGCGGCTTGGATGACGCAGCTTACGCAGCGCCTTCGCTTCGATCTGACGGATACGTTCGCGGGTCACGTCGAACTGTTTACCCACTTCTTCCAGCGTGTGGTCGGTGTTCATATCAATACCGAAACGCATACGCAGCACTTTTGCTTCACGGGCGGTCAGGCCGGCCAGAACGTCGTGCGTCGCAGCGCGCAGGCTCTCGGTGGTGGCAGAGTCCAGCGGCAGCTCGAGGGTGGTATCCTCGATGAAATCACCCAGATGCGAATCTTCATCATCACCAATTGGTGTTTCCATGGAGATTGGCTCTTTGGCGATCTTCAGCACTTTACGGATCTTGTCTTCCGGCATCAGCATGCGCTCAGCCAGCTCTTCCGGCGTTGGCTCGCGGCCCATCTCCTGCAGCATCTGGCGGGAGATACGGTTGAGCTTGTTGATGGTCTCAATCATATGCACCGGAATACGGATGGTGCGCGCCTGATCCGCGATAGAGCGGGTGATAGCCTGACGGATCCACCAGGTAGCGTAGGTGGAGAACTTGTAACCACGACGGTATTCGAACTTATCTACCGCTTTCATCAGACCGATGTTGCCTTCCTGGATCAGATCCAGGAACTGCAGGCCACGGTTGGTGTATTTCTTGGCGATAGAGATAACCAGACGCAAGTTCGCCTCAACCATCTCTTTCTTCGCACGGCGGGCTTTCGCTTCACCGATAGACATACGACGGTTGATGTCCTTGACTTGCTCGATGGTCAGGCCGGTCTCTTCTTCAATCTGATGCAGCTTCTGCAGACCACGATAGACATCGTCCTTCACGTCGTGCAGTTTTTCAGACCATGGCTTGTTCATCGCGATAGCGGCGTTGAACCAGGTTTCGCTGGTTTCGTTGCCGGTGAAGAGGGTGATGAAGTTCTTCTTCGGCATTTTGCACTGCTCAACGCACAGCTTCATGATGATGCGTTCCTGGGTGCGTACGCGATCCATCATCACGCGCATGCTGTTTACCAGGTAGTCGAACTGTTTTGGCACCAGGCGGAACTGTTTGAATACTTCAGACAGTTTCAGGATCTCTTCCTGCGCGGCGGCATGGCTGCGGCCTTTCGCTTTGATGGTGTCACGCGTGACTTCGTACTGGGTACGCAGCTCGGCAAACTTCTCACGCGCCAGTTCCGGGTCGATGCTGTTGTCATCGTCCGCGCTGTCGTCGTCTTCTTCCTCATCTTCGTCTTCGTCGTCATCCATCTCTTCCTGAGACAGTTCGGAACCAACGTGAGTCGCGGTAGGCGCCAGATCTTCTTCCGCGTTCGGGTCAACAAACCCGGTGATCAGGTCAGACAGGCGCGCTTCTTCCGCTTCAACGCGATCGTACTGCTCCAGCAGATAGGTGATCGCTTCAGGGTATTCGGCAACAGAACACTGAACCTGGTTGATCCCGTCTTCGATGCGTTTTGCGATGTCAATTTCGCCTTCGCGGGTCAACAGTTCAACGGTACCCATTTCACGCATGTACATGCGGACCGGGTCAGTGGTACGCCCGATTTCAGATTCAACGCTGGACAGTACCTGTGCGGCAGCTTCTTCCGCATCTTCGTCGGTATTGTTGGAGGTTTCAGCCAGCAACAGATCATCGGCATCCGGTGCTTCTTCCATCACCTGAATGCCCATGTCATTGATCATTTGGATGATGTCTTCGATCTGATCTGAATCGACGATATCTTCCGGCAGATGGTCATTGACCTCGGCATAGGTCAGATAGCCTTGCTCCTTACCGCGTTGGACAAGAAGTTTCAGCTGTGACTGCGGGTTTTGCTCCATAAGACGGTATCCACACTTAATTCGTTTGATTGGTGTCGGCGATGGGGCTGCCAACCTTTAAAGCGAGGGCGTACTTATATTTTTGCCGCTGCCTCTCAGTGCGGCTGCCGGGGGCTTCCCGATCGATATTCGGCACTTAAGCCGTTAAATTTTTTTATTTCTTCGCCAGTTCCTGGTTAATCATCCAGAGCTCCCGGCGTTCTTCGCTGCTTAAGCCGTGCGTGCGCTCGCGAGCTATCAACTCTTCCTGGCGCAACTCAAGCATCGAATCAAACATATGGTTGAGCGAGTCGGTGAACGTTTTTTCTGCAATGTCCTTATCTGCTATATCGTCCCACATCGACAATTTTTCAAGGGTAGCGGCCTCTTTTGTGCCGCGATAATGTTCTAAAAGTTGTCCGGTGGTCAGACCTGGCTGAGACAAACACGTGTTGACCAGTTCTGAAAATAAGCCAAGTCCGGGCAATTTTTCGTGGTTCAAACCCGCCAGCGATGGCACTTGCGGCGCAAGTTCGGGGTTTTGTACCAGTAACCCTATCAGTATACGCATGGTTGTGCGTTTTAGCTGAGGCGCGGGGCGAACCGTGCCGTTTTCAGCCTGTTTAGGCATTAAACGTTCAAGCTGGCTGTCATCCAGAATGCCGAGCTTGTTGCCTAACTCCTGACGCAGATAGATACGCAGCGTTTCGCCGGGCACCTGGCTGATTAACGGCAGCGCCAGCGTACTGAGCTGCGCGCGCCCGTCAGGGGTACTTAAATCCACCTGCGGCATCAGGCTGTTAAACAGAAACGTGGAGAGCGGCTGAGCCTGATCCATCCGCGCTTCAAACGCCGCCTTGCCCTCTTTACGCACCAGCGTATCCGGATCTTCGCCATCCGGCAGGAACATAAAGCGTAGCTGACGCCCGTCGGTCATATACGGTAGCGCCGTTTCCAGCGCACGCCAGGCGGCATCGCGTCCTGCGCGGTCACCGTCGTAACAGCAAATCACGTTGTTGGTGACGCGAAACAGCAGCTGGATATGGTCTGCCGTCGTGGACGTTCCTAATGACGCCACCGCGTAGTTAATGTCGTACTGCGCCAGCGCGACAACGTCCATATAGCCTTCGACGACCAGAAGACGCGGAGGTTCCGCGTTATCCTGCTGCGCCTCATAAAGACCGTAAAGCTGGCGGCCCTTATGGAAAATATCGGTTTCCGGGGAGTTGAGGTATTTCGGCAGGGCATCACCCAGCACGCGACCACCAAAACCAATCACCCGGCCACGCTTATCGCGGATCGGGAACATCACCCGTTCACGGAAGCGGTCGTAGCTTCGTCCCTGGTCGTTGGTGACCAGCATGCCTGCGTCGATGAGAGACTTACGATCTTCGCTATTGCCGCCAAAACGTTTTAACACGTTGTCCCAGCCGGGCGGGGCGTAACCAATAGCGAAACGCGCAATCACATCGTCGCTCAGTCCGCGCTTTGTCAGGTATTGACGCGCAGGCTCAGCCGCAGAGTGCTTAAGAGACTGTTGGTAAAACGAATTCAGGCCATCCATCAGTTGATACAGCGTTTGCCGTTGATGGCGCTCGATCTGACTTGGCCCACTGCCTGCTTCATACGGCACTTCAAGGTTATGCATCGCCGCCAGCTCTTCGACGGTTTCAACGAACTCGAGCTTGTCGTAGTTCATCAAAAAATCGACGGCATTACCGTGTGCGCCACAGCCAAAGCAATGGTAGAACTGCTTTTCACCGTTAACGGTGAAAGAGGGGGTTTTTTCGTTATGGAACGGACAGCACGCATGGTAGTTCTTGCCCTGCTTTTTCAGCTTTACCCGCGCGTCGATGAGATCGACGATGTCGGTTCTGGCAAGCAGATCGTTGATGAAAACGCGTGGGATTCTTCCGGCCATATGCCCCAAAAATTTAAGCGACTTATAAACGAAAACAAGCCGCGCATTCCTTCCGGAAGCACGGCCTTACGACTACTACTCTGTCTGTCAATTGAGGGCTGAGGCCCTCAAGCGATTAGTACAGACGAGTACGGCGTGCGTTTTCGCGAGCCAGTTTCTTCGCGTGACGTTTCACAGCGGAAGCTTTAGCGCGCTTACGTTCGGTCGTTGGTTTTTCATAAAACTCACGACGACGAACTTCAGCCAGAACACCTGCTTTCTCGCATGAACGTTTGAAGCGACGCAGTGCTACGTCGAACGGCTCGTTTTCACGTACTTTAATTACCGGCATGTAACTCTCACCTTTAATAAATTCGGTTTGCCGCTGGCATCAACGCCAGCTTATTTCAAAATGGTGCGGAATTTTACTGCAAATGCTGCTGCTTTGTAAAGCACCGATGCGATTTTGAAAGGGACTTTAATAAGGGTGAGGAGTATACACGAGCCTTCTTCCTGGGGCGAACAAAGTTTTACATCACCCCGCCCAGGCTCTACACTGCGCGGTAGTGAAACGAGGTAAAACAAGTCATGCGTGTACTGGGTATTGAAACATCCTGCGATGAAACCGGCATCGCCATTTACGACGACGAAAAAGGCCTTCTGGCCAACCAACTGTATAGTCAGGTGAAATTGCACGCTGACTACGGCGGCGTCGTGCCGGAACTGGCCTCTCGTGACCACGTGCGTAAAACGGTTCCCCTGATTCAGGCGGCGCTGAAAGAGGCCGGGTTACGTTCAACTGATATTGATGCCGTGGCCTATACCGCGGGTCCGGGTCTGGTGGGCGCGCTGCTGGTTGGCGCGACGGTAGGCCGTTCGCTGGCGTTCGCGTGGGACGTGCCGGCCATTCCGGTTCACCATATGGAAGGTCACCTTCTGGCGCCGATGCTGGAAGAGAATCCGCCTGAGTTCCCCTTTGTTGCGCTGCTGGTTTCCGGCGGTCATACGCAGCTGATTAGCGTAACGGGCATTGGCAAATACGCGCTGTTGGGCGAGTCGATCGACGACGCCGCCGGTGAAGCGTTCGACAAAACCGCCAAGCTGCTGGGGCTGGATTATCCTGGCGGCCCGATGCTCTCGAAAATGGCGTCGCAGGGAACGGAAGGGCGCTTTGTCTTCCCGCGTCCGATGACCGACCGTCCAGGGCTGGACTTCAGCTTCTCCGGGCTGAAAACCTTCGCGGCGAATACGATTCGTAATAACGACGACAGCGAACAGACCCGTGCCGATATCGCCCGCGCGTTCGAAGATGCGGTGGTCGATACGCTGATGATCAAGTGCAAGCGCGCGCTGGATCAGACCGGCTTTAAGCGTCTGGTGATGGCGGGCGGCGTCAGCGCCAACCGCACGCTGCGCGCGAAGCTGGCTGAGATGATGCAAAAGCGTCGCGGGGAAGTGTTTTATGCCCGTCCAGAGTTCTGTACCGATAACGGCGCGATGATCGCTTACGCCGGGATGGTGCGTCTTAACGCGGGGGCAACGTCTGACCTGAGCGTGTCCGTGCGTCCGCGCTGGCCGCTGGCGGAACTGCCTGAGGCGTGAGTTTTTTGCCCGGTGGCGCTGCGCTTACTGGGCCTACAAAAACCGTAGGCCGGGTCAGGCGAAGCCGCCACCCGGCGATAAACCGCATTACACCCGCAACATCCCTTTTTCTTCCAGAAACGCAATAATCGTCGCCAGACCGTCACCCGCTTTCAGATTGGTAAACGTCCACGGACGTTCGCCACGCATGCGGTTGGTATCGCGCGCCATCACGTCGAGCGACGCACCCACGTAGGGCGCGAGATCGGTTTTGTTGATCACCAGAAAGTCAGATTTGGTGATCCCCGGCCCGCCCTTACGCGGGATTTTTTCCCCTTCGGCCACGTCTATCACGTAGATAGTGAGATCCGCCAGTTCCGGGCTGAACGTCGCGCTCAGGTTATCCCCGCCGCTTTCGACGAAGATCAGGTCCAGATTGCCGAATTTCTCGCTTAACGCTTCCACCGCCGCCAGGTTCATCGAGGCATCTTCGCGGATGGCGGTATGCGGGCAGCCGCCGGTCTCCACGCCAACAATGCGCTCTGGCTCCAGTGCGCCCGCCTCGGTCAGGATGCGCTGATCCTCTTTGGTGTAGATATCGTTAGTGACTACCGCAAGATGATATGTATCGCGCATTGCCTTGCAGAGCGCTTCCAGCAGGGCGGTTTTACCCGACCCTACCGGGCCGCCGACGCCGACGCGCAGGGGATGTTTGTAATCAGCCATGTTGACTCCTCAGGAACGGAATAGTCGTGAATATTGTGTTTCGTGCCGCGCGGAGGCGATGGCAGACAGCGGCGTGGCTGCGCCCAGTGCGTCGTCGTCACGTAAAAATGCCTCTTCGAACCCGGCGGCGAAGTGGTCGCTCAGGTCGATAATCAACTGCTGCGCCGCCTGCTGCCCAAACGGCACCAGCTTAACGCCCGCCATCACCGCGCTCTCAATCCAGCTGTAGCCGAGACTGAGCGCCAGTTCGCGCGCGCCAATGCCCCAGCGCACGCCGAGCCACGCCATGCCGCAGAGCTGGCTCTGCATACACAGTGTCAGCCATTCAGTCGGGCAGTCTGGCTCCCAGCTTTTAATCAGGCGCGTAAAGGCCGCGCCACGGTTGCGCTCCTCATCGCGCAGCTCGCGCGTTTCCCGGCAGGCGAGCAGGTATGCCGTCCAGCGTTTTGCCGCCACCCAATCCTGTTGTTCGCAGGCGAGATACAGGCGAGTAAAGAGCGGCAGATCGACGCAGTAAAAGCTCTGCTCCATCTGCTGGATTTGCCAGCGTTTAAAGGCGTCGGCATTCGTGACCCAGCCTGCCTCTACCGCCCACTCCAGCCCCTGCGACCAGGTAAACGACCCAACCGGCAGGCTACTGCTGGAGAGCTGCATCAGGCGCAGCCACTGGCGGGCGTGCTCCATCAGCTCATCAACGCCAGCAGGGCAGAGACAATCAACCCACCGCCGAACGTTTTACGCAGGCCGTCATGACGGCGCAGCAGTAAACCTGCCGCGAAGCTGGCGCACAGCACCGTGGCGCTGGCGAACATAAACCCGCTGGTGAAGAGCCAGAAGCTGTGGCCGGACATCTCCACACCGTGTGCCCAGCCGTGGAACATCGCCAGAGCAGGTACCGCCAGCAGCAGACGGTTTTCAGTTTTAAACATCATCACGCCGCAGACCGCCAGCGAGGCGATAATCAGCATCTCCATGCCGCTAAATCCGCCGAGCAGACTGCCTGCAACAGCGCCAACGAGCATCATCCCGAGAGTGGCAAACGGCAGCAGGAGTTTGCGGCCACTCAGCGCCGAGAGCACGCCCGCGCCGGTAAGCATCAGCAGGTGATCGAGCCCGGTCAGGGGATGGAAAAAACCGGCCTGGAAGCTGTCGGCACCGTGGCCTGGATGGGCGAGCGCCGGAACGGAAAAGGCCAGCAGTAACAGGGGGAGGAGCTTGCGCATAATTAATCCTTAATGTGAATGAGCGTGAGAGTGGCTATGGCTGTGGGCATCGCTGGCATAGGCGCCCGCTTCCGGTTCAAACGGCAGGGAGTCGAAGGTCACCTCCAGCCCGAACGGGCGCAGCATGTCGTCGAGAACGTGATCGTGGTGATAGCGCAGTTCGCCGGGCATGATCTGCAGCGGCACGTGGCGGTTGCCCAGGTGGTAGCAGGCGCGGGCGAGCAGGAACGGGTCGGCGCAGCGCACCACGGAGACCGACTCTGCCGCTGCGATCACTTCGATGACCTCACTACCGTCGTCTGTCGTCAGCAGGTCGCCCCCGCGCAGCAGCAGGCCGCGCGGCAACATCAGCCCGGCGTCGCGGCCGTCGTTCAGCGCCACACGGGCGCGGCTTTTCACCCGCACGTCAATCGGCAGCGTCACGCTGGCGGTAATCGGGTGCGCGTGGTCCAGGCGTTGGGTTAAATAGATCATCATCACTCCTCAGAACAGGAAATAGCGTTGCGCCATCGGCAGAACGTCGGCCGGTTCGCTGGTTATCAGTTCACCGTCGACGCGCACCTCGTAGGTTTGCGAATCGACGGTAATATTGGGCAGTAAACCGTTGTGGATCATGTCGGTCTTCTTCACCGTCCGGCAGCCTTTCACCACCGCCGTGGCGCTTTGCAGATTGAGCTGCTGCGGGACGCCGTTCGCGCTGGCGGCCTGGGAGATAAACGTCAGCCGGGTGGCGTGGCGCGCGGCACCCAGTGCGCCAAACATCGGGCGGTAATGCACCGGCTGCGGCGTGGGGATCGAGGCGTTAATATCGCCCATCGGCGCGCAGGCGATCATTCCGCCTTTGACGATGGTGGCAGGTTTGACGCCAAAAAACGCCGGTGACCAGACCACCAGATCCGCCAGCTTGCCCGCCTCAATGGAACCGACCTCATGGGCGATGCCGTGGGTCAGCGCCGGGTTGATGGTGTACTTAGCGACATAGCGCTTCACGCGGAAGTTGTCGTTATCGCCGGTCTCTTCCGGCAGGGCGCCGCGCTGGACCTTCATGCGGTGCGCAACCTGCCAGGTACGGATAATCACTTCTCCCACGCGACCCATGGCCTGTGAATCTGACGAAGTGAGCGAGAACGCGCCGATATCGTGCAGCACGTCTTCAGCGGCGATGGTCTCCCGGCGAATGCGCGACTCGGCAAACGCCACGTCCTCGGCAATATCCGGGTCGAGGTGGTGGCAGACCATCAGCATGTCGAGATGCTCGTCGATGGTGTTCACCGTGTAGGGCAGCGTCGGGTTGGTGGAGGAGGGCAGAATATTTGGATGCGCGCAGGCGGTGATAATATCCGGCGCATGGCCGCCACCCGCGCCTTCGGTATGGAAGGTGTGGATGGTGCGCCCACTAATCGCGGCCAGCGTGTCCTCGACAAACCCGGACTCGTTCAGCGTGTCGCTGTGCAGCGCCACCTGAATATCCATCTCTTCGGCAACCTCCAGCGAGCAGTTGATCGCCGCGGGCGTTGCGCCCCAGTCTTCGTGGATCTTCAGCCCAATGGCGCCAGCCGCGACCTGCTCGCGCAGGGCGTCCGGGTTAGAGCCATTACCTTTGCCGAGGAGGCCGATATTCACTGGTAGCGTATCGGCTGCCTGCAGCATACGCGCTATGTACCACGGCCCTGGCGTGCAGGTGGTGGCGTTGGTGCCCGCCGCAGGGCCGGTGCCGCCGCCGATCATGGTGGTCACGCCGGAAACCAGCGCCTCCTCCGCCTGCTGCGGGCAGATCCAGTGAATATGGGTGTCGATCCCGCCCGCGGTCACGATCTTCCCTTCGGCGGCAATCACTTCCGTTGCGGCGCCGATTGGGATCGTCACGCCGGGCTGAATATCCGGGTTACCGGCTTTACCGACGGCAAAGATCCGCCCGTTTTTGACGCCGATATCGGCTTTCACGATCCCCCAGTGATCGATGATCAACGCGTTGGTGAGCACCAGATCCACGCAGTCGTCGGCGGTCATCTGCCCCTGGCCCATACCGTCGCGGATCACCTTTCCGCCGCCGAATTTGACCTCTTCACCGTAGACCGTGAGATCGTCTTCCACTTCGATCCATAGCTCGCTGTCGGCCAGCCGCACTTTATCGCCGGTGGTGGGGCCGAACATATCGGCATACGCCCGGCGTGAAATGTCAGCCATTTTTCACCTCCCCCATCACCTCGCCGCGAAACCCGAAAATACGCTGCGCGCCCGTCACCTGTACCAGCGTGACTTCCCGCTTCTGGCCGGGCTCGAAACGCACGGCGGTGCCTGCCGGAATATTCAGCCGGTAGCCTCTGGTGGCTTCCCGGTCGAACTTCAGCGCCGGGTTGACCTCGTAAAAGTGATAGTGCGATCCGACCTGTATCGGCCTGTCGCCGTGGTTTTCAACAATCACTTGTTGGGTTTCACGCCCGACGTTGAGGGTAACCGTGCCGGGCTGGATCTGGTATTCGCCTGGGATCATGACGTGCTCCTTAGACGATCGGATTGTGGACGGTGACGAGCTTGGAGCCGTCCGGGAAGGTGGCCTCCACCTGAATATCCGGGATCATCTCCGGTACGCCCTCCATTACCTGGTCGCGCGTCAGTACGTGACGACCCGCTTCCATCAGCGAGGCGACGGTTTCGCCATCGCGCGCGCCTTCCATAATAAAGGCGCTGATCAGCGCGACCGATTCCGGATAATTGAGCTTAACCCCGCGCGCAAGGCGGCGTTCGGCAACCAGCGCGGCGGTGAACAGCAACAGCTTGTCTTTTTCTCTGGGGGTCAGTTCCATAACGTTTCTCTTATGTCTGCCAGATACGCGGCGAACAGGCATTTTTAGGGGTGAGAAGCGGGCGAAGCGACTGCCAGATGTCGCGCATCACCCGCTGGCATATCAGGTTATCGTGGGAGAGGAAACGCACCGACAGCAGATCGTCGGTAAGCGTTGCACCTGCATAATTTCCCAGCGGTGCGAGGCGCTCGCGGACCGTATCAAGATGCGTTTCCCCGGCCGGATAGAACAGCAGCGTGCCGAGCCACGGATGTCCGGCAACGGGCGCAAGATCGCCGTCGCTCAGGTGCTGGCGCTCAATCAGGCGCGGTTCATCGTCCACCCAGACCTCAAGGCGGCTCTCCAGCGTGCCGTGGCTGAAGGTTTCACCGATTACCGGGCGACCCAGGCAATACAACTCCCACGCCAGCAGCGTGCTGGAGCCCTTCAGGTGGAAGACGGAGCGCAGTGCGGCATTGGCACCGGGAAAGAGGATGGTATCCTGCGGCAGCCACTCCAGCGTGGATCCATCATCGAGATAAAAGTGTTGATTCAGACAGGCCTGCGGGCCGCTGCTGCGATAGAACTTACTGGCGCCGGGCATGGTGATAAGCGCGTGGCTTTTGGCGTCCAGCCGAACGGAAATGTCCAGCGTATCGCCGCCCACAATGCCGCCGGGCGGATGCAGTAAATAGAGGTGACAGGTTTCCCCTTCGGGATAAAACGGGCGTTGAACGGTGAGCGGCCCGACGTGGTGGGCGGCGTGCAGGAGGGTTTTCTCAGGGGTGTGACAAAACAGCAGGGCAAGCGATGCCTGCCAGCCTTTATACGTATTATCAGTGACCTGAGCTGCTAACATGCTGCATCCATTTCCACACCATCGGGATACGTTTCAGTATGCCCTGGCGGAAATGAAGGCTGTCATATGAGTCGCTTATGGATACGTTTTCTGCTGCCGGCGTTGCGCGTTTTACTCCGGATCTTTTTTCTTTCGCTTGAGCTTCGTCCAGATTTTGGTCTCCTGACGACGCCACAGACGCTGAATATTATCGTGATGACGCAGCAGGATCAGGCAGGAGAGCATTGACACCGGGAAGGTGAACTGGGGTTTGAACCACCAGACGTAAAACGGGGCAATGAGCGCGCTGACGATGGCGCCGAGCGAGGAATAACCGCTCAGCAAGATGGTGAGCAGCCAGGTGCCCGCCATTACGCCGGTAAGATCCCAGCCGATAGGGGCGATAGCGCCAAAGGCGGTTGCAACGCCTTTACCACCTTTAAAACCGAAGAAAACGGGCCAGATGTGGCCGACGCAGGCCGCAATCGCAATGAGCCCCAGCCAGAACGGCGTGACGCCCAGCGCATAAGCGCCCCAGACGGGTAGCATCCCTTTCAGAACATCAAAAATCAAAACCGCTACGGCTGCTCCCTTGCCGCCAATTCTAAGTACGTTGGTCGCTCCCGGATTCCCGGAACCACTTTCACGCGGGTCAGGTAACCCGGCAATGCGGCAGACCAGAATGGCGCTGGAGATTGAGCCGCAAAGATAGGCGAGGAGGATCATTCCAGGCGCGATTGCACTCATAACGCTGTTCCGTTTTGAAAATGTATCTGTATTCTCAGCATCTGTGGATAATACGCATAATTCGCCGGAAGTGGTATCCGGTTTAGCCAAAAAGCAGGCAGGTCGTGATGGATATTGTATTTATAGAGCAACTTTCGGTAATCACCACAATTGGTGTTTACGACTGGGAACAGACCATCGAGCAGAAGTTAGTGTTCGATATCGAAATGGGCTGGGATAACCGCAAGTCAGCAAAAAGCGATGATGTGAATGACTGTCTGAGCTACGCCGACATCAGTGAAACGGTCATCGGCCATGTGGAAGGACAGCGTTTTGCGCTGGTGGAACGTGTGGCGGAAGAGGTGGCGGAACTGCTGCTGACCAAATTCAACTCACCGTGGGTGCGCATCAAGCTGAGCAAGCCGGGAGCGGTAGCGCGTGCGGCCAATGTGGGCGTGATTATCGAGCGTGGCACAAATCTGAAAGGCAAGATTTAACGTCATAATTGCTAAACCATTTTAGGTTATATCGGTCTTATAGCTGTATCTTTCACGGGAGCCGTTGGGGCGACCGTTTTTTTTATATCTTTTTAGGGGTTTATAGATGAGCGATATGCACTCGCTGCTGGTGGCGGCAATACTGGGTGTGGTCGAAGGATTGACGGAGTTTTTGCCAGTTTCCAGTACGGGCCATATGATTATCGTTGGCCATCTGCTGGGCTTTGAAGGCGATACCGCAAAGACGTTTGAAGTCGTCATTCAGCTCGGTTCTATTCTGGCGGTGGTCGTGATGTTCTGGCGTCGCCTGTTTGGCCTGATCGGCATCCACTTTGGCCGTCTGCCGCAGCGTGAAGGCGAAGGCTCGGGGCGCCTGACGCTCATTCATATTCTGCTCGGGATGATCCCCGCAGTGGTGCTGGGCCTGGTTTTCCACGATGCCATCAAATCGCTGTTTAACCCTATTAACGTGATGTACGCGCTGGTGGTCGGTGGCTTCCTGCTGATTGCTGCCGAAGTGCTGAAGCCTAAAACCCCGCGTGCGGAAGGGCTGGACGATATGACGTATCGTCAGGCATTTATCATTGGCTGCTTCCAGTGTCTGGCGCTGTGGCCGGGCTTCTCCCGTTCTGGGGCAACGATTTCCGGCGGGATGTTGATGGGCGTGAGCCGTTACGCGGCGTCGGAGTTCTCGTTCCTGCTGGCGGTGCCAATGATGATGGGCGCCACCGCGCTGGATCTCTACAAAAGCATTGGCTTCCTGACCACGGGTGACATTCCGATGTTTGCCGTGGGCTTTGTCACCGCCTTTATCGTGGCGCTGATTGCCATCAAAACCTTCCTGCAGCTGATTAAGCGTATCTCGTTCATTCCGTTCGCGATCTACCGCTTTATTGTCGCGGCTGCCGTTTACGTGGTCTTCTTCTGATGACCCACTGCCCTCAGTCTTTCGGCTGAGGGCAACGTTTTTCCTTCCACGCCGTTACGGCCTCAATTCGCCGTTTCGTCAGCTCTTCACGAATTTCCGGGCCTTTAAATCCTGCCTCGACAACGTCTTTCGTCGGCACCGCTTTTGCCACAATCCACGCTTCGCGCAGCAGTCGCCCCTGAGGGTAATCGGATGCTTCAAACCCGGTGCGGCCGCGAACGTCGGCTTCGCTGGTGAGTGCGATCTGCTCCACGCGCTGCGGCTTGCGCCAGGCGTCGATATTATCGAACAGCTTCACGATAGTGGCGGGTTTCAGGATCGGGAAGGTGTGGATCAGGTCGTGGAATTCAGCGACCAGTTTTGCCAGGTCACGGATCTCATTCGGCACGCGCAGGCGCTGACAAAGCCCTTCTACCAGCTTTACGCCTGCCGGGCCGTGACCATGATGCCGTGGCCAGAATTCTTTCGGCGTTAAGCCTTTGCCGAGATCGTGGCAGAGGGTGGAAAAACGCACGTCTACTTCAGGACTGAGCATGGCCGCCATGCTCAGCGTCATCAGCGTGTGCACACCGGTATCAATTTCCGGATGCCATTTTGCCGGCGCGGGTACGCCAAACAGCGCGTCGATTTCAGGGAACAGCACCTTTAGTGCGCCGCAGTCACGCAGGACCTGGAAAAAGACCTGTGGGTTGCGGGTGGTCAGGGCATTTTCCGTCTCTTTCCAGACGCGCTCCGGCGTCAGGTGTTCTAATTCGCCCGCCTCGGTCATGGCCGTCATCAGCGCCATCGTCTCATCCGCAATGCGGAAGCTCAGATGGGCGTAACGCGCGGCAAAGCGCGCCACGCGCAGAACGCGGAGCGGATCTTCAGAAAATGCCGGGGAGACGTGACGTAAAAGACGGTTGCGCAGGTCATCCCGCCCGCCGTAGGCATCGATGATTTGGCCGTTTTCGTCCTGTGCCAGGGCGTTAATGGTGAGATCGCGGCGCAGCAAATCCTGCTCCAGCGTCACGTCCGGCGCGGCGTAGCAGGTGAAACCCGTATAGCCGGAGCCGGATTTCCGTTCGGTACGCGCCAGAGCGTACTCTTCGCGGCTTTTCGGATGAAGAAACACGGGAAAATCGCGGCCTACCTGCTGGTAGCCCGCGTCGAGCATCTCTTCCGGGGTGGCGCCAACGACAACCCAGTCTTTATCTTTGACCGGCAGACCTAACAACGCATCACGTACCGCACCACCGACCAGATAACTCTTCACGCCCAACTCTCCCGTTTTCTCTTTTCCAGAATGATACGTAAGTCTGGCAGAGAAGACGAATTAGTTCATCCAGCGGTCTTTACGCTTGCGACTTGGGATAAGATGCGGCAGGACCAGACCCAGCACCAGACCCACGCCCAGCACGCCGCCGCCATACATAAACCACTGCATGATGATGGTGCGCTGCTTGTCATCAAGCTGCAGATTCGCGGCGTTTACCTTTTTTTGCGCGACGATCAGCTCATTTTTGAGTTTTTGATTCTCTTCTTTCAGACCGTTAATCACGCTGTCGCTCTGTGCCACTTTCTGCTGCATCTCTGCGGTGCGCTGGTTCCAGGTACCGTCGATGTTGTTCAGCTTGTCGGTCAGGGTCTTCACCTGGTTTTCCAGATCCGGAACGCGCGTGCGCAGGCTTGGTACGGTGCTCAGCTCTTTCAGCGGGATCCAGGAAGTACGACCGGTACTGTCGCGAACCTGACCATAGTTGGTGTCCGCGTTGGTCTGTAACAGGGTGACTTCCTCGCCGGCATTCACCGTGCCCACGAGGCGATAATTATCTCCGGGGCCACTGCGTACCCAGGTGTTCAGTTCGTCAGAAACGTAACGCTTCTCTTCAGCGTGCACTGCGGTTGCGGCGCTAAAAGCGAGTAAAGTAAGTCCAATCAGGCGTAATTTAAGCATCATTAGTCGTTATTTTCATAAATAGTGGAACGATAGTAGTGGCAACAGTGTCTCTACGCAAAGCATTCGTCAGCAATCAGAATCATCTGTGTCACGACTCTACACATTTACGCCCGTCAAATTGCTCATTGCATGGCAATTTGGCGCAAAATACTATGTACTGACAAACAAATGGCGAGGAAGTTCGCCCTCATTGACGCGTCTGTGACGCCCGCAAAAGTACAAGGCTATGGCTCAGGAAATCGAATTAAAATTTATCGTCGAAAAAGACAGCGTTGACGCGCTCCGCCAGCATCTGCATACGCTCTCCGGCGAGCACCATGAACCCGTACAGTTGCTCAACATCTACTACGAAACGCCGGATAACTGGCTGCGTAGCCACGATATGGGGCTGCGCATCCGCGGCGCAAACGGGCGCTACGAGATGACGATGAAAATCGCCGGCCGCGTGGTCGGCGGTTTGCACCAGCGCCCGGAATACAATATCGACATCAGTAAGCCAGAACTTGAGCTGGATCGTTTCCCGGCGGAGGTCTGGCCGGAAGGTGAACGGCCTGCCACGCTGGCAGAGCAGGTACAGCCGCTGTTCAGCACCGATTTTTGCCGTGAGAAATGGCTGGTGACGGAAGGTAAGAGCCGCATTGAAATCGCGCTGGATTTAGGCGAAGTGAAGGCGGGTGAGTGCCAGGAGCCTATTTGCGAGCTGGAGCTGGAACTGCTGGAAGGGGATGCCAGCGACGTGCTGAAACTGGCGCGCAAGCTGGTGAGCCAGCCGGGTTTACGTCAGGGCAGCCTGAGTAAAGCGGCGCGCGGTTACCATTTGGCGGCCGGGAATGCGCCACGCCTGCTGAAAGAGACCCCGATTCTGCGTGTTGTTCCGAAGGCCAGCATTGAACAGGGCATGGAAGCGGCGCTGGAGCTGGCCCTCTCTCAATGGCAGTACCATGAGGAACTCTGGGCGCGTAACGTGAAAAATGCCAGCAAACAGGTGCTGGCCGCCATTGGGCTGGTGCGTCATGCCCTGGCACTGTTTGGCGGTATCGTACCGCGTAAAGCAAGTGCTCACTTACGTGACCTGCTGACCCAAACTGAAACACTGATGCATTCCGATGTCTCCGCGCAAACGGTGATCTACAGCCCGCAAAACGCCGCGGCAAAACTGGCGCTGACCGAGTTTCTGGTGACGCGCGGCTGGCGCAGCTTCCTGGATGCAAAAGCGCAGACCAAAATCGCGGATAATTTTAAACGCTTCGCGGATATCCATCTATCCCGTCACGCTGCCGAGCTGAGAACGACCTTTGCACATCCGCTGGGTGACCAGTACGGCGATCAGCTTCCCCGTCTGGCGCGTAATATCGACAGCATGTTGCTGCTGTCGGGGGCGTATGAGGGCGTGAAGGCGCAGGCCTGGCTGGAAAACTGGCAGGGGCTCAAGCATGCCATTGAAACCCGTCAGCAGATTGAGATCGAGCATTTCCGCAACGAGGCCATTTCGCAGGATCCGTACTGGCTGCACAGCGGAAAACGTTAATTCTGGCAAGGAACCCCTGATATGCCGCTTTCTTCGCAGTTACAGCAGCACTGGCAGACCGTTTGCGAACGTCTGCCCGAGTCTTTACCGGCGTCATCGTTAAGCGAGCAGGCCAAAAGCGTGCTCACGTTCAGTGATTTTGTTCAGGAAAGTGTGAGTGCCAACCCGGACTGGCTGGCAGAGCTGGAGAGCGCACCGCCGCAGGCGAACGAGTGGCGGCAGTATGCCAGCTGGCTGCAAGCCGCGCTGGCAGATGTGGCTGATGAAGCGACGCTGATGCGCGTTCTGCGTCAGTTCCGTCGCCGGGTGATGGTACGCATTGCCTGGGCGCAGTCGCTGGCGCTGGTGAGCGAAGAGAGTACGTTGCAGCAGTTGAGCGAGCTGGCGCAAACGCTGATCGTCGCCGCGCGAGACTGGCTCTACGCCGCCTGCTGTAAAGAGTGGGGCACGCCGTGCAGTGAAGAAGGGGTTCCGCAGCCGCTGTTGATTCTGGGGATGGGGAAGCTGGGCGGTTGCGAGCTGAACTTTTCCTCAGATATCGACCTGATTTTTGCCTGGCCGGAAAACGGCTCGACGCGCGGCGGGCGCCGCGAGCTGGACAACGCCCAGTTCTTTACCCGCCTCGGCCAGCGTCTGATCAAGGCACTGGACCAGCCGACGCAGGACGGCTTTGTCTACCGCGTGGACATGCGCCTGCGCCCGTTTGGCGACAGCGGTCCACTGGTGCTGAGCTTTGCCGCGCTGGAGGATTATTACCAGGAGCAGGGGCGCGACTGGGAGCGTTACGCAATGGTCAAAGCGCGGATCATGGGCGACAGCGACGACGCTTATGCTAACGAACTTCGCGCCATGCTGCGCCCGTTCGTTTTCCGCCGCTACATTGATTTCAGCGTGATCCAGTCCCTGCGTAATATGAAAGGGATGATTGCCCGCGAGGTCCGCCGCCGTGGGCTGAAGGACAATATTAAGCTCGGCGCGGGCGGCATTCGTGAAATTGAATTTATCGTTCAGGTCTTCCAGCTCATTCGCGGCGGGCGAGAGCCGTCGCTGCAGTCGCGCTCGCTCCTGCCGACGCTGAGCGCCATTGAGCAACTGCACCTGCTGCCGGACGGCGACGCGCAAACCCTGCGCGAAGCCTATCTTTTCCTGCGCCGTCTGGAAAATTTGCTGCAAAGCATCAATGACGAGCAGACGCAGACATTGCCGGGCGATGAGCTGAACCGGGCGCGTCTGGCCTGGGGCATGGGTGTGGACGACTGGGCGGCACTGACCGAAACGCTGGACGCACACATGGCAGGCGTGCGCCGCATCTTTAACGATCTGATTGGCGACGATGAAAGTGAATCCCCGGATGATGCGCTCTCCGAGCACTGGCGCGAGCTGTGGCAGGATGCGCTCCAGGAAGATGACACCACGCCGGTGCTGACGCACTTAAGCGATGATGCCCGCCATCGTGTGGTGGCCTTAATTGCCGATTTCCGTCTCGAACTGAACAAACGCGCCATCGGGCCGCGCGGTCGTCAGGTGCTGGATCATCTGATGCCGCATCTGCTGAGCGAGGTCTGCTCGCGAGAAGACGCGCCGGTGCCGCTGTCGCGCATGATGCCGCTGCTGAGCGGGATTATCACGCGTACCACCTATCTTGAGCTATTGAGCGAGTTTCCGGGCGCGCTGAAGCACCTGATAACGCTCTGCGCCGCGTCGCCGATGGTGGCGAACAAGCTGGCGCGTTACCCGCTGCTGCTGGACGAACTGCTCGACCCGAACACGCTCTATCAGCCGACGGCGACGGATGCGTATCGTGACGAGCTGCGCCAGTATTTGCTGCGCGTGCCTGAAGAGGACGAAGAGCAACAGCTGGAGGCGCTGCGCCAGTTTAAACAGGCACAGATGCTGCGCGTGGCGGCGGCCGATATTGCCGGAACGCTGCCGGTGATGAAAGTGAGCGATCACTTAACCTGGCTTGCGGAAGCGATTATTGACGCGGTTGTCCATCAGGCGTGGGGGCAGATGGTAGCCCGCTACGGTCAGCCAAAACATCTGGCCGATCGAGAAGGGCGCGGCTTCGCGGTGGTGGGTTACGGCAAGCTCGGCGGCTGGGAGCTGGGATACAGTTCCGATCTGGATTTGATCTTCCTGCATGATTGCCCGGTGGACGTGATGACCGACGGCGAGCGCGAAATCGACGGGCGTCAGTTCTATCTGCGCCTGGCCCAGCGCATTATGCACCTGTTCAGCACCCGCACTTCGTCCGGCATTCTGTATGAAGTGGATGCGCGCCTGCGCCCGTCCGGCGCGGCGGGCATGCTGGTGACCTCAACGGAATCCTTCGCCGATTATCAGAAAAACGAAGCCTGGACGTGGGAGCATCAGGCGCTGGTGCGTGCCCGCGTGGTCTATGGCGATCCGCAGCTGCACGCGCAGTTCGATGCGATTCGCAAGGCGGTCATGACCACCCCGCGCGAGGGCAGTACGTTGCAGACTGAGGTGCGCGAGATGCGCGAGAAAATGCGCGCGCATCTGGGCAATAAGCATCGCGATCGCTTTGATATTAAAGCCGACGAGGGTGGTATTACCGATATTGAATTTATCACTCAGTATCTGGTGCTGCTGCACGCACACGATAAGCCGAAGCTGACGCGCTGGTCGGATAACGTGCGTATTCTGGAACTGCTGGCGCAAAACGATATTATGGACGAGCAAGAGGCGCAGGCCTTAACCCGCGCCTACACCACGCTGCGCGATGAACTTCATCACCTGGCGTTGCAGGAGCAGCCGGGACATGTCGCGCTGGACTGTTTTGCCGCAGAGCGCGCCCAGGTGACGGCAAGCTGGCAGAAATGGCTGGTGGAGCCGTGCGTAACAAATCAAGTGTGATATTATCGCGCGCAAATTGTGAATCTTTCTGGAGTCAGGAATGAAAGTAACACTGCCAGAGTTTGAACGTGCTGGAGTAATGGTTGTCGGGGATGTGATGCTGGATCGCTACTGGTATGGGCCAACCAGCCGTATCTCTCCGGAAGCGCCGGTACCGGTGGTTAAGGTCGACACCATTGAAGAGCGTCCCGGCGGCGCGGCAAACGTGGCGATGAACATTGCCTCCCTGGGCGCGCAGTCGCGTCTGGTTGGCCTGACCGGCATCGACGATGCGGCGCGTGCGCTGAGCAAGTCGCTGGCGGACGTGAACGTGAAGTGCGACTTCGTTTCTGTTCCGACCCACCCAACGATTACCAAGCTGCGCGTGCTGTCGCGCAACCAGCAGCTGATCCGCCTCGACTTTGAAGAAGGGTTTGAAGGCGTTGATCCGGAGCCGCTGCACGAGCGCATTAACCAGGCGCTGGGTAATATCGGTGCGCTGGTGCTGTCCGACTACGCTAAAGGTGCGCTGGCGAGCGTGCAGACGATGATTCAGCTGGCGCGTGATGCTAACGTGCCGGTGCTGATTGACCCGAAAGGCACCGATTTTGAGCGCTATCGCGGCGCGACGCTGCTGACGCCAAACCTCTCTGAGTTCGAAGCGGTGGCGGGCAAGTGCAAAACCGAGGAAGAACTGGTTGAACGCGGCATGAAGATCATTGCTGACTTCGAGCTGTCTGCGCTGCTGGTGACCCGCTCCGAGCAGGGGATGACGCTGCTGCAGCCGGGCAAAGCGCCGCTGCATATGCCAACCCAGGCGCAGGAAGTGTACGACGTGACCGGTGCCGGTGATACGGTGATCGGCGTGCTGGCGGCGACGCTGGCAGCGGGTAACTCCCTGGAAGAGGCCTGCTACTTCGCGAACGCTGCGGCGGGTGTGGTCGTCGGCAAACTCGGGACCTCAACCGTTTCCCCTATCGAGCTGGAAAACGCGGTGCGCGGGCGTGCCGACACCGGTTTTGGCGTCATGACCGAAGACGAGCTGAAAGTGGCTGTTGCCGCTGCGCGTAAACGCGGCGAGAAAGTGGTGATGACCAACGGCGTGTTCGACATTCTTCATGCGGGTCACGTCTCTTATCTGGCGAATGCGCGCAAGCTGGGCGATCGTCTGATTGTGGCGGTCAACAGCGATGCGTCGACTAAACGTCTGAAAGGCGAAACACGTCCGGTAAACCCGCTGGAGCAGCGCATGATTGTGCTCGGCGCGCTGGAAGCGGTGGACTGGGTGGTGTCGTTTGAAGAAGATACCCCGCAGCGCCTGATTGCTGGCATTCTGCCGGACCTGCTGGTCAAAGGCGGTGATTACAAGCCGGAGCAAATCGCAGGTAGCGAAGAGGTCTGGGCCAACGGTGGTGAAGTGATGGTGCTCAACTTTGAGGACGGATGTTCAACCACCAACATCATCAGGAAGATCCAGAAAGACAGTCAGTAAAAAAAACGGGCCAGTTGGCCCGTTTTTTTCATGTCGCGTGGCGGCTGCGCCGGGATCATGTAGGCCCGGTAAGCGAAGCGCCACCGGGCACAACAGGCCGCACTTATGCCTGATCATCCACCGGTGGAATCGCCGGTGCCGGCTTCACTTCTTCCGGTGCATGACGGTTTTCCAGCTCGCTCAGACGCTGTTCCAGCAGCGCCAGCTTCTCGCGGGTGCGCAGCAGAACCTGCGTCTGCACGTCGAACTCTTCGCGGCTAACTAAATCAAGGCGAACCAACTGCGCCTGCAGCGTCTGGCGGATTTTCTTCTCAACGTCATCACCAAATTCACGAATGCCTTTTGGCATGGATTCATGAACCTGACGCGCAATTTGCTCAATTTTCTTTGGGTCAATCATTGTCGTTTCCCTTGATGGAAAGGTGTCAGTGTCCATTGTAGCGCGTCATGCCCGGGGTAAACAAAATTGTTTGATGCTTATGCATTGCCCAGCATAATCAATAGCGTTATAGTTATCTCGCTTATTCTCAGGGCGGGGCGAAATTCCCCACCGGCGGTAAATCAGCTTCACGCTGAAAGCCCGCGAGCGCTTTGGGTGACTACTCAAAGGTCAGCAGATCCGGTGTAATTCCGGGGCCGACGGTTAGAGTCCGGATGGGAGAGAGTAACGATCCAGTCGGGCATGGGCCCGCTCACGTTATCTTTTTGCCGCTTGTTCGGCGCTCCTAAGACTGCCCTGATTCTGGTAACCATAATGTTAATGAGGTTTTTTTACCATGAATCAGACGCTACTTTCCTCTTTTGGCACTTCAATTCAACGTGTTGAACATGCACTGGATGCACTGCGCGAAGGCCGCGGTGTGATGGTGCTTGACGATGAAAACCGTGAAAACGAAGGCGACATGATTTTCGCTGCCGAAAACATGACCGTTGAGCAGATGGCGCTGACCATCCGTCACGGTAGCGGCATCGTATGCCTGTGTATCAACGAAGAACGCCGCCAGCAGCTTGATCTGCCAATGATGGTTGAAAACAACACCAGCGCCTTCGGGACCGGTTTTACCGTGACCATTGAAGCTGCACATGGCGTAACCACTGGTGTGTCGGCGGCTGACCGTTTGACCACCGTGCGTGCAGCCATTGCGGATGGGGCGAAACCCTCCGATCTGCACCGTCCTGGCCACGTCTTCCCGCTGCGTGCGCAGCCGGGAGGCGTGCTGACCCGTGGTGGTCATACCGAAGCGACTATCGATCTGGTGACCCTGGCAGGCTTTAAACCTGCTGGCGTGCTGTGTGAATTGACCAACGATGATGGCACCATGGCGCGCGCGCCGGAGTGCATTACCTTTGCGCGTCTGCACAACATGCCGGTAGTCACGATTGAAGATCTGGTGGAGTACCGCCAGGCGCACGAGCGCAAAGCCAGCTGAAACCGCTGATGTGAAAAAGCCGGGGAAACCCGGCTTTTTTGTGGCTAGTGGTAGTTAATTTTAAACAGCACCACCGTTTCGAACGGACCTGACTGAATGGCTTTTCCCGCGTCTGGGGAGAGCTCCGCGGTATAGGTTTGTTCATAGTTCAACGTACTCCCGGTGAAATCCGCATACTCTTCGTAGTGGTTGAAGGTATAAGGCTGGGTTCCATTGAGGATACGTAGCTTTAAGCCATTTCCAATCAACAGGGCAGTGTCGTTTTCGGAGAGCGACTCCGTCGTGTAAAACGATGAGTCCATTTTAAAGCCATCTGAACACTGGGCGTCCTGCACTTTCGTGGTTTTAACCGTAAAGGTGCGGTTGCGCGTTTGCTGATTCACGATGTCGCGGGCACTGAAGGTACCGAAATCAATCTCCTGGTTCTCAGGATAAATACTGAAGGTTGCGCCGCAGTCGAGGACGGTAATGTTTTCTAACCCGTTAATGTGGTACTTGAGGTTTTTTGCATCGGCCATCTGGTTAACCCCGCCTTTTCCGTCAAACTGCACCACGACGTAGTCCCCCAGCGAACTTTTGTAGCCGTGCGGCGGAACGGCCTTTATACGAACGTAAAGGCGCAGTCGGGCAATGAACGTGCGCGTGGTGTGAATATCATTGGCATTGCCTGAGCATAGCCGGTTCTCCCACCCCATTTGCTTAATTTGTTCCGGGGTGTACATGGTGATGTTGTTATTATCAAGGCACTGGCGGGTATCTACGCCGTTTGGCTGCCCCGTCGCGTCATAATCCATGCCTTCATAGGTGACCCCCAGCTCGTAGTAAGGGTCGGAAGCGGCTGGATAGGGGTTGACCCAGGCATAGACGTCCTCTTTTTCGAAGCTGCCGGCCACATCGTGGTTACAGGTGACCGGGATTTTAATGTCGTCAGATTCCCAGATCTTTTGCCCCACCTGTGCATTGCTGGGGATAGCAAACGGACTGATCGTTTTTGTCTCTTCCACCGGGCCGCCCTGAGCGCCCAGATAGCAATCGAGCGCCAGCGCGGCTTTTAAGGGCAGCAGCGCCAGCAGCATCGCGATCAAAACATTAGTGAGCTTTCGCATCGCTTGTGGCCTTCGCATCCTTAAGTTGGCAGGTCGACGTCCCCTGACAGGTTGCGTCAAGCTTTCGCAGTGCGCCGTAATCGTCGATATAACCAATGCTGTAATAGCTGCCGTGATAGCCACCGGTGGTGACAGAGGCGCTGGCAAAAGGTGCCAGCATCAGGCTGTCAAAGCCGGGCAGCATGGTTTTACCATTTTTGCTTAGCCAGGCGAGGGTGAGGTAATAAGGTGTAGGGTTATGAATTGTCAGCCCTTTTGCCGTTGCCGTCACCTCCATGCGCATTTCAGAACGATCGCCTGCTTTTTTCACGATAGCCTTCGGGCGCCAGAACAGCTTGATACGGCTCTGCATGGCGACCTGCATGACGCTGCGATCATCGTCGAGGCTGGCGCTTTTTGGTGGCACTTCGCGCAGGTTGAAGTAGAAGAGCGATTCCCGATCTTTTGGCAGCGCGCTGGTGGCCGCCTGCTTCACGATCCTGACCTGGGATGACGATCCGGGCTCAATGCGCTGGATCGGAGGAAGCGCCATAAAGTGGCTGTCTTGCTTACGACCGTTTTCGTCTTCGATCCAGGAGAGCGCAAGATAGGGGAGCGTTTTGCTCTGGTTATCGACCTTCAGGCTGCTGGCCTTGTCGGTTTCGGGAAAGACGATGCGGGTACGATCCAGATTGATGGCCGCCTGGGTGGCGAATGCTGTACCGATCAACATCAGGCACAGGCTTTTCAGTGGAGTGAGTTTCATCATAATTTACTGACACGGCAGCATAAGCTGCGAAAGGTTAGTGAGGTGTGAAGGTAGCGTGAAGCGACACTGGCTGGCGTCGCCCCAGGTTACCAGGAATTGCTGCTCGGGCTGTACGGCACCCAGCCAGACATGGCCCTCGTCGGCGACGATACCCACGTCTTTACCGCTATCCGCCATCTGGACGCGGGCACCCAGCGGCGGCATGCCTGACGCGGTTCGCAGGATGCCCAGAACATCATTTCCCGCCCGGGTGGCGATCTGGCGGTAGCCGATGGCCCCTTCTGTCCAGGTCGAAGTCATGACGCGGTTATCCACGTCTACGCCTTCGGGGAGATCGTTCAGGTTGACCTGCACGCTCGACGGTGAGTAGCTGGAGAACGAAGGAAGCACCCCGATCCCGAAGGCGTTGGTCTGGTCCCGCGACATGTTGAGCGGAATATTGCTGATGCCGTCCGTGCTCACCATGACACGCGGTTCGTTGCCGTAGCTGCGGCGGTGCAGGGCCATGCCTTTTGCCGTACCGGTGAAGGACCCATTCCAGCTGGCGCTGAGGGAGCTGTAGTCATTCGCCTTATAACTTCCGGAAACGTTGAGATCGCCGAGCGGGGAGTAGTGCTGGTAGTTTCCGCTGAACTGCGCGCCTGCATCGGTCTGCTGACTTTCGGTACCGGCAGAAACGCCCCAGGTGTTGTTCTTATCAGAAGTGTCGTACCACGAGACGGTCTGGCTCAGGTTGTCGCTGTTGCGCAGGTCATAGCTGAGGCGATGGTCAGGATCCAGCGGCACGCTGAGAGACAGGTAAAACTGATTGTCGTCCTCGCGATCTTGATAGTGGGTTTTGCTGAACGATGCCGAAACGCCAAGGTTTTTCCAGCGGCCCAGATCGAAGTTATACCCCGCGGTCAGGCTGCCCGTATTGGATGGCGCTTCGTCCCACCAGGTCTGTCGGAGCAGGCTAAGGTAGAGATTGAGTGACAGCGCGGGAATGTACTGGCTGGCCGTGATGCTAAACGTCTGTTTTTCCGACTGGCTGTCATTATTTTCACTGTCCAGGAAGCGTGCGTAGCTGAGGAACTGCGGGTCGGAGTAGCGGTAGCTGGCCAGGGTAAGCTGGCTTCCCGTGGTATCAAAGCGTTTGCTGTAGTTGAAGCGATAGCTGTAACCCGTCTGAGAGGGCTTGTTCGGGAGCTGGCTGGTCGCCTGGGTCACATCGAAGGAGAGGGCCCCGATCAGCGCGAGGTTTTGCCCGATGCCCGCTGCGATGGAGCGATAGTTATCGCCATCGGCGAGCGTGCCGCCGTACAGTGAGGTGTTGGAGAACAGGCCCCACGAGAACTCGCCGCTCATAAAGGCACTGTCTTCAAGGGCATGCGATGCATCTTCGCGGGGTTTGCCCACGGCAAGTTTGTAGCGAACCTGGCCCTTGCGCGTCAGGAAGGGCACGGAGGCGGCGGACACCTGAAACGTGCTCACGCGGCCGTCGTCTTCGGTAATTTTAACGTCCAGCGTGCCCTGGACGGATTGGTTCAAATCCTGAATGACAAACGGGCCGGGTGGCACCTTAGTTTGATAAATCACGCGGTCAGCGAGACTCACCGTGACGGTGGCATTAGTTTGCGCAATCCCGGCGATTTGCGGTGCATAGCCGCGAAGAGACCAGGGCAGCATGCGCTCATCGCTGATCAGCGACGCCCCGGTATAGGTAAAGGCATCAAAGATAGCGGACTGAAAGTCTGTCTCACCCAGCGTCAGTTTCGCGCCAAGCGTCGGCAGAGGACGGAACATATAGACGCGTGAGAAGCGGCCGTTATGGGTTGATCCTCCCTCGGCATGCGTTTGATTGTACTGATAATCGCTACGTAGCCGCCATGCACCCAGGTTGGCACCTGCGGTACCGTAGGCGTTCGCGTTATCCGTGCTGCTACCTTCCTGCGGCTGATAATGGCTGGCAAAGAGGTTGTAGTCCAGCAGCACGCCGGCCACGCCGTTGTCCCAGGTGGAGGGGGGCATCCAGTCGTTCGGACGAAATTGCATCATGGCCTGAGGTACGGTGACGTGCAGCGTTTGGGTTGATTGCTCGAAGCGGAATTTAATATTCGCCTGCGGGGTAAAATCCACGCAGCCCTGTTTAAGCGTTAGGGTCTTACGAACAGTGTCCTGAAGGCCAAAGGTGTCTGCCAGTTCTGCGGGAATACAGACTTGGGCTTTGTTATCAACCTCTTTCCAGGTCAGTTCCCAGCCGTTTGCCAGTGGAATATCGTTGATCGCGACGGTGACAAAATAACGTCCTGGCGTAACGGACGTCTCTTCTTTAAAGCGAGAAAGATCAATGCCCGACCGTAAATCTTTATCGATAGCATTAATATTAAATTCAGTGGCAGAGGCGGCGTGCGCAAGCAAGATGGCAGTAATGATGATTATCGATTGTGATTTATTTTTCATCATTCTGTTACTCGAATAAATAAAAAAGCCGACTGGTAAACATCACCAGTCGGTATAACGGATCATGTTTAATCGTTATTTATACATCAGCACATAGTTGGCGTTAGCTTCAACCTGGCCCGCGGTGGCAGTGGTACCTGTCGGCACTTCCATGCGCGCTTTAAAGTGCAGCGTCTGGGTGTCTGAATTAGGCAGCAGATCCACCGTTTTTGCCGAGCCAAGGGTGATGTTTGCTTCGTCGTTGTCCAGCAGACGGACACCGACGTTTTCAGCACCGCTTGCATAGGTGTTGCTCAGAAGGCTGGTATCTGATGCGTAGGTGGCGGTGCTGCTGAACGTCACTTCCACTTTGGTTATTGGCGTCGCCGTCTCATCGTCGGGATCTGACAGAACGCAGTTCTGCAGGTTAATATCTACCGCAACGGGGGTGGACTTCTTGTTTGCATTGATGACGGCGGTGGTCACTTCACCGAGATCCACCTCTTTATCAACGCTGTCTGGTGCAATGCTGCAAGGCGCGTCAATAACAACGCCTTTAAATTTAATTTTCCCGGAGCCCTGATCGGCGGCAAATGCTGAACCAGAGACAATTGTCGCCATCGCAACGGCTAACAGTGCTTTTTTACCTGCATGCATGAAAATATCCTTTTCCAATGAATTCATACTCTGAATATTAATTTTCAGAAAATTACCATGAGATTATACCTGTGAAAAAAGAGTGAGTGCGATTAATTGCTCTTAAAAATAAATGTAGTCAACATTAAAATATAATCTGAAGTGATCTTTAGTATCGGATTAACAGCGAAAAATGGATTTTTCAGTCGCGTGAAACAATGGTCATATTAGCGATAATAATGTCTTATTTAAAAGTTGACTTTCAGGAAATAAATAAATGTAAAAATACGTGTAAAAAAAAGAGACTATCAGTGAGTACTATTTTTTCATTGAATTTATTAATTTTTAGTATGTTTGCCACCGCCGATGCCTGCTGCCTGGCGCTGAATCAGGTTCAATCTCATTACTGACATTCATTTTTTCTTATGTTGTTCCGGATGTTCAAATTTCCTGATGATGATCTTCATGCTTATCTGCGTTCATCTGCGCCAGATTGCGCGTAATGTAGCACCATTAAATTAACACCTTCCGTAAGGATATCATCATGACTTCTTCCCGTATGCCCGCCCTGTTTATAGGCCACGGAAGCCCAATGAATGTTCTCGAAGACAACGTCTATACCCGCGCCTGGCGTCAGCTGGGGGAGACGTTGCCGCGGCCGAAAGCGATTGTGGTGGTATCTGCACACTGGTTCACCCGGGGTACGGGCGTGACTGCCATGGAAACGCCAAAAACCATACATGATTTTGGCGGCTTCCCGCAGGCCCTTTATGACACGCACTATCCGGCACCGGGCTCGCCTGCACTGGCAGAGCGTCTGGTCGAACTGCTGGCACCTGTTCCTGTAGCGCTGGATAAAGAGGCCTGGGGCTTTGACCACGGCTCGTGGGGCGTGCTGATTAAAATGTATCCTGATGCGGATATCCCGATGGTGCAGCTCAGCATCGACAGCACCAAACCGGCAGCCTGGCATCTGGAAATGGGGCGTAAGCTGGCGACGCTGCGTGACGAAGGCATCATGCTGGTGGCGAGCGGCAACGTGGTGCATAACCTGCGCACGGCACGCTGGCACGGTGAAAATACGCCGTACCCGTGGGCTACTGCTTTCAACGATTACGTGAAAGCCAATCTGACCTGGCAGGGACCGGGTGAAGAACACCCGTTAGTGAACTATCTGGATCACGAAGGCGGTTCGCTCTCTAACCCGACGCCGGAACACTTCCTGCCGCTGCTGTACGTTCTTGGCGCGTGGGATGGTCAGGAGCCGGTGACACTCCCGGTCGATGGTATTGAGATGGGTAGTTTGAGTATGCTGTCGGTGCAGGTAGGGTGAAAACATGCCCGGTGGCGCTACGCTTACCGGGCCTACAAAACCGTAGGCCGGGTCAGGCGAAGCCGCCACCCGGCAGATCTTACTCTACAAAAATATGCGGATAGAACCGTGACAGATCCTGCGTGATAAGCGCGCGATCTTCGCGAATGCCAATCCCGGCGGGCTGGTCGTTAATCAGCCAGCTGCCAATCAGCGTATAGCTGTCGCCAAACTTCGGCAGTTGATAGAATGCCTGGACGATCATCCCTTCTTCGCCGTACGGTCCTTCAACCGCTTCCACCGTTTTGCCGTTTTCGATAATCGACACGTTCGCGCCTTCGCGGGAGAAAATCGGCTTAACGACGTATTTCTCCATCGGCGGGAAATCATCTTCTGCAAAATACGCTGGCAGCAGGTTTGGGTGGTTCGGGAACATTTCCCACAGCATCGGCAGCAGAGCTTTGTTAGAGATAATGCTTTTCCATGCCGGCTCCAGCCAGCGCACGCCCGCATCTTCCAGCTTGGTGGAGAACATTTCGCGCAGCATGTATTCCCACGGATAGAGCTTGAAGAGGTTGCTGATCACCTGATCCTGCATATCCGTAAACTGACCTTTTTCTCCCAAACCGATATCTTCGATATAAAGGAATTCAGTCGCCACGTCGGCTTCGGCGGCACAGTCCTGCAGATACTGCACCGTTCCACGGTCTTCTTCCGTGTCGCGGCAGCAGGCGAGGTGCAGCAGGTTGAAGCCAAACTGTTCGCGCAGCTCGGCGAAACGCGCGATAAGCTTCTCCTGCAGGCTGTTGAACTGGTCGCTGCCTGCCGGCAGGTTTCCGGCGTTCATCTGATCTTCCAGCCAAATCCACTGGAAGAATGCCGCCTCGTACAGAGAGGTTGGCGTATCCGCGTTGTTTTCCAGAAGCTTAGGCTCGCCCACGCCGTCCCATGCCAGATCGAGGCGAGAGTAGAGCGAAGGCTGATTTGTTTTCCATGACTGACGAACAAAGCTCCAGGTGTGCTTTGGAATGCGGAATTTGGTCATCAGCTCGTCGCTGTCGATGACTTTCTCCACCACTTTCAGGCACATCTGGTGCAGTTCTGCGGTCACGTCTTCAAGCTTTTCCACCTGAGCGAGCGTGAGCTTGTAGTAAGCATCTTCACACCAGTACGGTTCCCCGTACATGGTGTGGAAGTTAAACCCGTACTCGGTCGCTTTTTCGCGCCAGTCCGGGCGCTCGGTAATACTGACTCGTTCCATGATCAGCCGCCCATTGAGCGACTAGAGGTGCCTGACGCACTGCGCTGCATGCTGGTCTGTTTCGCCACAGACTCACCAAACCCACCGCGAGTGATGGTGTTGGTGGTCGCAGGTTTCGGCGCCATTGCGGTTTTCGGAACGGTCACGGTACGGCCCGGGGTTGCTGCGCCGTAGCCTTTGCCGCTGGCATCGGTATATTGACCATAGGCCGGGCTGGCCGGGTTTTTCGAGCTAAACAGCGGCTGCTGCTGGTAACCCGCGCCGCCACCCATCAGGCGGCCCATCATGTAACCTGCCATTAATGGCATCCAGAAGCTGCCGCTGGACTGCGCCTGCGCCTGATTTTCCGGCGCCATACCTGCCTGAGCTGGCGTCTGCTGGCACTGGCCTTCACCAAACTCCGCCACACAGTCTTCACGTGAGGCATACTTCGGCGCAGTGCGTTCCGCTTCTTTCAGCGCGTTGGTGTACGCCGTCTTACATTCTGCGGCCTGACCGGTTGCAGCGGAACAGTCATCTGCGTTTTGATACAGCGAAACCGTTTCGTCGTTTTTCTCACAGCCTGCCAGCATAAAGACAGCCGTAACCGCCAGCGCAACGGGAGTGAGGTGGCGCGCATTCCAGCTTTTGCGGAACGACGCGTGATTAATCGTTTTTGTCCGTTTCATATTTGTCTTCCAGGACCCAGTGGTAATAACGCTCAGGATAGAGGATGAGTGGTTGAAAATGAAGCGAAGAGGGGCGGAATCAGGGGGATCTTTACGTTGGCTTACGTTCGGGGGGATTTTGCGCCGGGTGGCGCTTCGCTTACCCGGCCTACGATTAAGTAGGCCCGATAAGCGAAGCGCCATCGGGCAATGCTTAATGACGGAACGGGTTAGAACCGCTGCTTGCGGGGGCCGTGCTACGCGCGGCGGCTGGCTGTGCCGCAGGGGTGCTACCGTTAGCGTTGAAGTTATCAACGGCGGCAACCTGATCCGGGTTCTCAGGCGCGACGCTTTCTGGCGACGTTGAAACCGGTTTGCCCAACGTGCTGTTCAGCATCTGCAGATCCTGCTCGTTCAGCGTACCCAGAGCCTGTTTGATGTTCAGCTGGTTAATCAGGTACTGGTAACGTGCGCTGGAGAGCTGCTGTTTCGCGTTGTACAACGTGGTGGTCGCGTCGAGCACGTCAACAATCGTACGTGTACCCACGGAGTAACCGGCTTCCATCGCATCCAGGGAGCTCTGTGCAGACACCACGGCCTGTTTATAGGCGTTGATGCTGCTGATAGAGGCGTTCACGTTGTTGAAGGAAGAGCGAACGGTCTGCACCACGTTGCGGTGCGCGCTTTCCAGCTGCTCGCTCGCGCCAACAAAGTTGTACTGCGCCTGTTTCACCTGCGAGTTAACCTGACCACCCTGGTACAGCGGCAGGGAGAAGCTCAGGCCCACTTTGTTCTGGCCCATATTGCTGTCGTCATACTGTGACGTATTGGTTTTAGAGCCGCTGTAGCTGGTATCAGAGACGCCGGTAGAAGCGCTCAGGCTCAGGGTTGGCAGGTGACCGTCCTGCGCCTGACGAATTTGCTCGCGGGCCAGATCCTGGCTCAGACGCGCCTGCAGCAAGCTCAGGTTGCGGTTTTCCGCCTCTTTCAGCAGCGCGTTAACCGCCTGCGGTTTATCCGTCTTAAAGCTGTCCACGTTCAGAGAGGCCAGCTCAGGATAGTAGTTGCCGGTGACCTGACGCAGCGCTTCCAGCGCGTTGTCGAGGTTATTACGCGCGGTCACTTCGTTAGCCAGCACGGTGTCGTACTGTGAACGGGCGTTTTGTACGTCGGTGATCGCCACCAGACCCACGTTGAAGCGCTGGGTGGTTTGATCCAACTGACGGTAAATCGCCTGTTTCTGCGCTTCAGTGTAGGAGAGTGCGTCGATGGCGCTCAGCACGTTGAAATACGCGGTGGCCGTGTTCAGGATCAGCGTCTGCTGATCGGTCTGATAGGTGACGTCCTGAATACCCGCGCTCTTTTCCTGCAGGGTCAGGGCACGCCATTTGGACATATCAAACAGCGTCTGTGTTAATTGCAGTGAGGCGCTGGTAGCATTGGAGTTAACGCCGTTAGCGTCGCGGAAACCGTTGCTGTAGGTATAATCTGCACCTAAACCTAACTGTGGCAGCAGTGGGCTACGCGCTTCGTTAATCTTTTCAAACGCAGCATCACGATCGGCCGCTGATTTACGTAAATCAGGGTTGCCCAGACGTGCCTGCTGGTAGACCTGTAACAGGTTTTCCGCCTGGCTCATTGCACTGAAGCCCGTCAGGCTCAGGCCGATAAGGATGGGGAGCAATTTCTTCATTTGCATTCCTTGTTGTGAAGCAGTATTAGCGCTGATCTAATTAAAAAATAATTGCCGATTCTAACAGAATCATCCACACCAAAAGGTTGGCGTTACGTGCCATCTGGCGGTAATTTGCACCAATCTACCATATAGCCTTACAAACGGCAGCCAAACAGCCTTGAAATTCACAATTTCATCACCATTGCTACCAGGACTCGACTCATGCAAAAACCAGAAAAGTTGCCCGTGACATTCGCCAAAAACGATGTAGAAATTATTGCACGAGAAACGCTTTATAGCGGTTTTTTTTCAATGGATCTTTACCGTTTCAGGCATCGCCTGTTTAACGGTGAAATGAGCGGCGAAATCAGACGCGAAATTTTTGAGCGCGGGCATGCGGCTGTCTTGCTACCCTTTGACCCAGTGCGTGATGAAGTTGTGCTGGTGGAGCAGATCCGCATCGCCGCGTATGACGTCAGTGAGAGCCCGTGGCTGCTGGAGATGGTGGCCGGGATGATCGAAGAGGGCGAGACGGTTGAAGACGTCGCCCGCCGCGAGGCGCTGGAAGAGGCCGGGCTGGTGGTTGGTCGTACAAAACCGGTGTTGAGTTATCTGGCGAGCCCGGGGGGCACCAGCGAGCGCTTGTCCATCATGGTGGGCGAAGTGGACGCCACGACGGCGGAAGGGATCCACGGTCTGGCTGATGAAAACGAAGATATTCGGGTTCATGTGGTGAGCCGGGAACAGGCTTATCAGTGGGTAGAAGAGGGGAAAATCGACAACGCAGCGTCTGTCATTGCCCTGCAATGGCTGCAACTGCATTATCAGACATTACGAAACGAGTGGAAAAAATGAAGCGCTATACACCTGACTTCCCAGAAATGATGCGCCTGTGCGAAACCAATTTCGCACAATTGCGCCGCCTGCTGCCGAGAAATGACGCACCCGGCGAAACGGTAAGCTATCAGGTGAGCAATGCGCAGTATCGGTTAACGATAACAGAATCAACGCGCTACACTACGCTGGTCGAAATTGAACAAACGGCGCCCAGCATTAGCTACTGGAGCCTGCCGTCAATGACGGTGCGCCTCTATCATGATGCGATGGTCGCTGAAGTGTGTTCGAGTCAGCAGATCTTTCGCTTCAAGGCGCGGTATGATTACCCGAATAAAAAGTTGCATCAACGCGACGAAAAGCATCAAATTAACCAGTTTTTAGCCGACTGGCTAAGATATTGTTTAGCACATGGAGCAATGGCGATTCCGGTTTGTTAGCGTCATAAACCTACCTAAGGACACCATTTGGAAAGCCTGTTGAACCTGACTGTTGCTGGTGGGGCGCCAGTCAGGATATTACAAATCACCGATACCCACCTTTTTGCCGAAAAGCATGAGACGCTGCTCGGGGTGAATACCTGGGAGAGCTATCAGGCAGTACTTAGCGCCATTCACGCTGAACATCGCGACTGCGATCTGATAGTTGCAACAGGCGATCTGGCGCAGGACCAATCCTCCGCGGCCTACCAGCATTTTGCTGAAGGCATCGCGAGCTTTAGCGTGCCTTGCGTCTGGCTGCCGGGAAACCACGATTTCCAGCCCGCGATGTACAGCTCGCTCCAGGACGCGGGGATTTCTCCGGCGAAGTGTGTTTTTGCGGGTGAAAAGTGGCAGATCCTGCTGCTGGACAGCCAGGTATTTGGCGTCCCGCACGGTGAGTTAAGCGAGTTTCAACTCGACTGGCTGGAGACCAAACTGGCTGCCGAACCTGAACGTCATACCCTGCTGTTGCTGCATCATCATCCGCTCCCGGCGGGCTGCAGCTGGCTCGATCAACACAGCCTGCGTAACTCCGCCGCGCTGGATCGCGTGCTGACGAAGTTCCCCCGCGTGAAACATCTGCTGTGCGGACACATTCATCAGGAACAGGATCTCGACTGGAACGGGCGCCGCATGCTGGCGACGCCGTCGACCTGCGTGCAGTTTAAACCGCACTGTGCCAACTTTACGCTGGATACTATCGCGCCAGGCTGGCGCTGGCTGGAACTGCATGCCGACGGCACGCTGACCACGGAAGTCTGCCGTCTGGCAGGCGCACAATTCCGACCAGATACCGCTTCAGAAGGCTATTGATGTCTACGCTCCTTTATCTGCACGGATTCAACAGCTCGCCGCGCTCCGCAAAAGCGACACAGTTTCGCCAGTGGCTGAGCGAGCATCACCCCCATGTTGAGATGATTATCCCGCAGCTGCCGCCTTATCCGGCGGAGGCGGCGGAAATGCTCGAATCCATCGTGCTTGAACACGGCGGTGAATCGTTTGGTGTGGTCGGCTCATCGCTGGGCGGGTACTACGCCACCTGGCTCTCGCAATGCTTTATGCTGCCGGCCGTTGTGGTGAATCCGGCGGTACGGCCATTTGAGCTGCTGAGGGACTTTCTTGGTGAAAACGAGAACCCCTACACCGGGCAGCAATATGTGCTAGAGTCACGCCATATTTACGATCTCAAAGTTATGCAGGTCGACCCGCTTGAAGCGCCGGATCTCATCTGGCTGCTGCAACAGACGGGTGATGAAGTGCTGGATTACCGCCAGGCAGTGGCGTATTACGCATCCTGCCGCCAGACTATAGAAGAAGGCGGAAACCATGCTTTCACGGGCTTTGAGAATCATTTCACCCAGATTGTCGATTTTCTTGGACTGCACAGCCACTGACAATCAATGCGAATTGCTAGTTTAAATCATGACGCAAACCTATAACGCTGATGCCATTGAGGTCCTCACCGGGCTTGAGCCGGTTCGCCGCCGCCCGGGGATGTACACCGATACAACGCGCCCAAACCACCTGGGCCAGGAAGTTATTGATAACAGTGTGGACGAAGCGCTGGCGGGCCATGCCAAACGCGTTGACGTCATCCTGCATGCCGATCAGTCGCTGGAAGTTATCGACGACGGGCGCGGCATGCCGGTGGACATCCACCCGGAAGAGGGCGTGCCTGCCGTTGAGCTGATCCTGTGTCGTCTGCACGCGGGCGGTAAGTTCTCCAACAAAAACTACCAGTTCTCCGGCGGTTTGCACGGCGTGGGGATCTCCGTGGTTAACGCCCTGTCCAAACGGGTGGAAGTGAACGTCCGTCGCGACGGTCAGGTCTATAACATCGCGTTTGAAAACGGCGAAAAGGTGCAGGATTTGCAGGTTGTCGGCACGTGCGGCAAACGCAACACCGGTACCAGCGTCCACTTCTGGCCAGACGAAAGCTTCTTCGACAGCCCGCGTTTTTCCGTTTCTCGCCTGACGCACCTGCTGAAAGCGAAAGCGGTGCTGTGTCCGGGCGTAGAAATCACCTTTACCGATCACGTCAACAACACCGAGCAGACCTGGTGCTACGCCGATGGTCTTAATGACTATCTGTGCGAAGCGGTAAACGGCCTGCCGACGCTGCCGGAAAAACCGTTCGTCGGTAACTTTAGCGGTGACACTGAAGCGGTGGACTGGGCGCTGCTGTGGCTGCCGGAAGGCGGCGAGCTGCTGACGGAAAGCTACGTCAATCTGATTCCAACCATGCTCGGCGGTACGCACGTCAACGGCCTGCGTCAGGGCCTGCTGGATGCGATGCGCGAGTTCTGCGAATACCGCAACATTCTGCCGCGCGGCGTGAAGCTGTCGGCGGAAGATATCTGGGATCGCTGCGCCTACGTGCTCTCCGTGAAGATGCAGGATCCGCAGTTTGCCGGCCAGACCAAAGAGCGTCTGTCGTCACGTCAGTGTGCGGCGTTCGTCTCCGGCGTGGTGAAAGATGCTTTTACCCTGTGGCTGAACCAGAACGTTCAGGCGGCAGAGATGCTGGCTGAAATGGCGATTTCCAGCGCCCAGCGCCGTCTGCGTGCGGCGAAGAAAGTGGTACGTAAAAAGCTGACCAGCGGCCCTGCGCTGCCGGGCAAGCTGGCGGACTGTACCGCACAGGACCTCAACCGTACCGAGCTGTTCCTCGTGGAAGGGGACTCGGCGGGCGGGTCGGCCAAGCAGGCGCGCGATCGTGAATATCAGGCGATCATGCCGCTTAAGGGTAAGATCCTGAACACCTGGGAAGTCTCTTCAGATGAAGTGCTGGCTTCGCAGGAAGTGCATGATATTTCCGTAGCGATCGGTATCGATCCTGACAGCGACGATCTGAGCCAGCTGCGTTACGGCAAGATCTGTATCCTCGCGGATGCGGACTCCGATGGTCTGCACATTGCCACGCTGCTGTGCGCGCTTTTCGTGAAGCACTTCCGCACGCTGGTGAAAAACGGTCACGTCCACGTCGCGCTGCCGCCGCTGTACCGTATCGACCTCGGCAAAGAGGTTTATTACGCACTGACGGAAGAAGAGAAGGCGGGCGTGCTGGAACAGCTGAAGCGTAAGAAGGGCAAGCCTAACGTCCAGCGCTTTAAAGGGCTGGGTGAGATGAACCCGATGCAGCTGCGTGAAACGACGCTGGATCCGAATACGCGCCGTCTGGTGCAGCTGACCATCAGCGACGAAGACGAACAGCAAACGAATGCCATGATGGATATGCTCCTTGCCAAGAAACGTTCGGAAGACCGACGTAACTGGCTGCAGGAGAAGGGTGATATGGCGGATATTGAGGCCTGATGCCCTCACCCTAACCCTCTCCCACAGGGAGAGGGAATGGATCGTAGGCCCGGTAAGCGTGAGCGCCACCGGGCTTTTTTACATCAAAACTCCATCTTCACCGTAAACTGCACTTCACGCGGATCGCCGATTTGGTTGCCCAGATTATTGGTCGCGATAGATGACGTGTAGTAGGTCTTATCAAACAGGTTCTTCACGTTGACCTGCAGCGTCACCGGATACTGCAGCTTCATCTTGTACGCCGCAAACGCATCCGCCACGAAATAGCCCGGCAGATAATAATCCGCACCGTTGGTCGCTGAGCGACGGCTCACGCCATGTCCGCCGCCGCCGAGGGTCAGCGTATTCCCGGCAAACGCATTATGAATATCGTAGGTCAGGAACAGGGAACCGGTATGGCGTGGTACGTTTGGCAGCGGTTTACCCGCATAGTCCGGGTCTTCCAGCACTTTCGCGTCGGTATAGCCGTAGCTGGCGATAATGTTGGTGTTCTCCGTCAGCGACCCGGCGAGATCCACCTCTACGCCCTGAGAACGCACGCGGCCCGCGGTTTTGGCGATGGTTTCGCCCCCGATGCTTTCGGTATACAGCACGTTGCGTTTGTGAATATCAAACAGCGCGATGTTGGCAGTAACCCCGTCGAACAGGTCGAACTTTGCGCCCACTTCGTAGGCATTCGACGTTTCCGGCGGCAGGTCGCCAATATAGCTCGCAATGGACGACTGCGGCATAAACGTCTGGGAGTAGTTAGCAAACAGCGAAACGGACGGCGTGAGTTTGTAAACCAGCCCCAGCTTTGGCGTCCACTGTTCGTCGCGACTGTCGGTGTTAACGTTGAAAGGACGGCCTTTACCGGCGTACTGGGTGTAATACTGATAGCGCATCCCGGCGACGGCGATCCATTTATCGGTCAGGTACAGGGCATCCTGCGCGTAGGCAGAGTAACTCTCCTGCTTCAGCGTCTGGTCGCTGTCAGCGGCGGAGACGGTTGTACACTTGTCGAGTTTGCCGTAAACCGGATGGTAAATATTGAAACCTTTGACGTTCTTACAGCGCATCATGTCCGTACGCAGCAGATCGTAATTTTCATACGACACGCCGGTCAGGATCTCATTGTAAAAGCCCGCGATATCCACGTTGCCCTGCAAATCCGCGCGGGTGCTGTGCATGCGCTGGGTTGAGCCCTGGGTCGCATCCACGCGACGGGTGAGGTTACCGGTTTTGGCATCGTAGGCCATTACGCGGGCCTGATTATCGCTGTATTTATCCTGGCTGTAGCTGTAGTCGAACTTCGCGGTCCACTGGCTATTAAGGCGGTATTCCGCGTTAAGCTGAGCGAGATCGGACTGCCCGTCAGTGATGTTAAACGGCTCGTCAAAACGGGTATTGCGATCGACGTTCACCGGCTGTTTGGTGTTGAGGTCGAAGATCGTGCCGCGATCGAACGGCGTTTTATAGTCGCGGTGGGAATAGAGCACGGTCACCGTGGCATCATCGCCAAACCAGGTCAGGGAGGGGGCGATAAAGGTGCTGCGTTCGTTACCGAAATTGCGCCAGTAGTCCTCGTCCTGGTACTCCCCCGTCAGGCGGTACGCCAGACGGGTCCCGTCAATCGGGCCGGTCACGTCAACCTGTCCGGTGCCGCCGCCAAAGCTGGAGGAGGTGGCAGAAATTGCGCCGCCGAAGGTCTTCTCCGGGCGTTTAGTGACGACATTAATCAGGCCGCCCGGATCGAGAATGCCATAAAGCGTTGAGGCCGGGCCTTTCAGCACCTCCACGCGTTCGGTAGCGGCGTTGAAGCTACGCGGCAGGACGGTACGCAGACCGTTGGTCATGATCGAGCCGTCGCGGTTCGCGCCAAATCCACGGCGCACAAAGGCATCCTGCGTACCGCCCAGGGTGTTGGTCTGAACCACGTTGCTGACGTTATACAGCGCTTCATCGAGCGTGGTAGCGTGCTGATCCGCAAGCACTTTATCGCTGACGGTATTCACCACCTGCGGGATATCCAGCATGGGCATGGTGGTCAGCGTCGCGGTGGAGGTGTTCAGCGGCTGGTAGCCGTTGGTGGCCTCCGCCACGGCAGTGGGATCGGCGATAACGGTAAGTGTTTCGCCGTCTTTAGCCGTATTAGCGTCTGCGGCCTGTACCAGCGGTGCGATAAACAGCAGAGAAAAGAGCGCGCGCCCTTTTACCCCAGAGAGTGAAGGTGTGAACGTAGCCATTACATCTGTTATCCCGAAATATCCGTGAATCACCTTCACGGAAGAATGTGTGAGTCATTGCCCTTAATGGTCTGCTCGTTAGCCAGAACCGGCATCGAACATGTAATTGAGAATCATTCAACCATGCAGAAATGTAGTAGTAAATGAAAAAAGGTAAAAATTGGCTACACAGGCGAAACGTGACGGAAATACAAAAGATTAACCATTTAATTGATTGAAAAATAGATACTTATTTGTGTTTTGTGTCGCGTGTAAATGCCCCGTTACCCCTGGTTTTTCAAGGGTATTTCTTCACTTGACTACTACATGACGCGGCGGCAAACTCTCAAAAGAGAATGATTTTTATTTATATTTATTGCTGTTTTTCATTACGTTGGCATTCACGTGGCTCACAACACCCAAAAACCGGGACTGGTTCTGGAGAATCTTTCTGCCGGTTACCAGAAAAAAATCATCGTTGATGATATCTCCCTTGCGATCCCGCAGCAGAAAATAACCGTTCTGGTGGGCGCGAACGGCTGCGGAAAATCGACGCTGCTGAGTACGATTGCGCGCTTACTCCAGCCGCTGGGCGGCGCGGCCGTTCTCGACGGCAAGGCAATCCACGCGCAGCCGACGAAAGCGGTCGCCCGCCAGCTTGGCATCCTGCCGCAGTCGCCGCTGCTGCCGGAAGGGTTAACCGTTTTCGAGCTGGTCTCGCGCGGGCGTTTTCCGTGGCAGAATTTTATGCGCCAGTGGAGCGACGAAGACGAGCGGGCGGTGGAAGAGGCGCTGCGCCTGACCGGCACGGCGGAGTTTGCCCATAGGCCTGTCGAGAGCCTGTCCGGCGGCCAGCGCCAGCGCTGCTGGATCGCCATGGCGCTGGCACAGCAAACGCCGTATATCCTGCTGGATGAACCGACAACCTTCCTCGATCTCCGCTATCAGGTGGAAATCCTCGAACTGCTGCATACGCTGACCCGCGCGCATGGACGTACCGTGATAGTGGTGCTGCACGACCTTAACTTCGCCGTGAACTATGGTGATTCACTGGTCTTTTTACGCCAGGGAAAAGTGGAGGGCGTGTTACATGAGGGCGACGTCTGCACGCCGGCGTTGATTAAAGCGGTATTTGATGTCGACGTGCATATGTCCATCAATCCGCTGACCGGCAAACCGTTCTTTATGCCGTTCCGCCAGGTCACGGAACAGCCATGATGCGCACCTCTCTGGCTTTCCTGCTTTTCACCTTGCTGCTGGCGATGGGCGCGATTGCGCATCTGGGTATCGGTGCGCGTTTTATCGCCCCGAAGACGGTGGTGGAGGCCTTCTTCCATTTCGACCCGCGCAATTTCGACCATAACATCATTATCAAACTGCGGCTGCTGCGTCTCTGCGGCGCGATGGTGACAGGTGCTGCCCTCGGCGTCGCGGGCGTGCTGCTGCAATCCGTGATCCGCAACCCGCTCGGCGAACCGCATATTCTGGGGCTCAATGCCGGGGCGGCACTGGCGGTGGTACTGACGAGCGCGCTTGGGCTCACGCTGCCGTTTGGACGCCCACTGATTGCCGCCGCTGGCGCCGCTGCGCTGTTTCTGCTGGTGCTGATGTTCTCCTCGTCCGGCCGCGCCGGACTCACGCCGATGAAGGTGACCCTGTGCGGCGTGGCGATGTCGGCGTTTGCCGCGTCGATTACCGCCACGGTGCTCATACTGGATGAACAGACGCTGCTCGCCATGCGGACCTGGCTGGCGGGAGATTTAGCAGGGCTTAGCGGTGAAACGATCGCCGCTGCCCTGTGGGTGGCGGCCATGGGGGTTGTGTTGGCGCTCGGGTTATCGCCCTCGCTCAATATGCTGGCGATGGGCGACAGGATGGCGCAGGGGCTGGGCGTGTCGCTGCTGAAAACCCGCCTGCTCGCTCTGCTTTCTATCGCGCTGCTCTGCGGGGCGGCGGTCTCCCTCGCCGGGCCGATTGGCTTTATCGGCCTTGTGGTGCCGCAGCTCATTCGCCGTGTGGTGTCGGTCGATCTGCGCGTGATGGTGCCGCTCTCTGCCCTGTGTGGCGCGCTGGTTCTGCTGCTGGCGGACATTGCTGCCCGCACGCTGTTTACGCCCTGGGAGCTGGCAACCGGCATCATGACTGCCCTGGTCGGCGCGCCCGTCTTTATCTTCATGGCTGCAAGGATGTTCAAATGAACCGGGCTGGATTGCGTGCGTTACGCGTGGGGGCTTTCTCGGCGCTGGTTCGTCCAAAAGCGCTGGTGTGCCTGGCCGTCCTGACGCTGGCGGCCTGCTTGCTAACCGCTTTTGGCCTGACGCACGGCTCGCTTCCCGTCCCCGCATCCGCCATTGGGCGGGCGCTGTTTTATCCCGAAAGCCTGACCCCAGAGACGCACTACATCGTGATGGATATCCGTCTGCCGCGCCTGCTGATGGCGGTACTGTGCGGCGCGATGCTCGGCATGGCTGGCGCGGCAATGCAGTCCATTACCCGCAATGGCCTGGCGGACCCGGGGCTTATCGGCGTGAAAGAGGGTTGTAGCGCGGCGGTACTGCTGCTGATTTTTCAGTTTCCGGCGCTGGGACTGGGATGGCGGCCGCCGGTCGGCATAGCCGGAGGCCTACTCACTGCGCTGCTGGTGGTGGCCCTGGCGCGTGATATTTCGCGTCCACGATTCATTCTGATCGGCATCGGCGTTTCATGGGCCTTCGCCGCGGCAATGGGCGTCTTTATGACCACGGCGGACGTGCGCGACGTGCAGACGGCGATGCTATGGCTGGCGGGAAGCCTGCACGCGGCAAACTGGACGCTGGTCAGCATTGCGGCGGCCTGGTCGCTTCCGGCATTTGCGCTGCTGTTATTAACCGCCCGCGCTGCCGACGTGGCGCTGCTCGGCAACCACGCGGCGGCGGGGCTGGGGGTGCGCACGAACCGACTGGCGCTGCTGCGCGTTCTCGCCCCGGTGGTGCTGACGGCGGCCTGCGTCTCCTGCGTGGGCAGTATTGGTTTTGTCGGGCTCATTGCGCCACATATGGCGCGCCTGCTGCTGCGCGGCGGGCAAACCGCGCTCCTGACGGGAAGCGCGGTGCTGGGCGCGTTGCTGGTGCTGCTGGCGGATAACGTCGGGCGGCTGGCATTCCTCCCGCTGCAGCTGCCTGCGGGCATTGTGATTTCACTGATTGGTGGACCCTTTTTCCTGCTGCTGCTCTGGCAGCGTCGGGACAGATTTTAGGAGACGATGATGCGCGTACTGTTTGCGATGCTGTTGCTGGTGGGCTTTGCGGTGAGTGCGGCCGAGCCGACCCAGACGTTTACGGACGATCTGAACCGGAAAGTGGTGGTACCGGTACATCCGAAACGGATCGTCTCGTTACACGATCTGGATATCACCATTCCACTGATTGAGCTTGGCGTACCGCCCGTGGCGAGCCATGGCCGCACGCGACCGGACGGTAGCCACTTTCTGCGGTCCAGCGGCATGTTGACCGGCGTCGACTTCGATAATTCCGACATCAAATTTATCGGCACTGCCGATATCGACATTGAGGCCATCGCCGCGGCAAAACCGGACCTGATCATTACCGAGCCGACCCGCAACACGCCGGTGGAGCAGCTGGAAAAGATAGCCCCGACGGTGAGTATCGATCATCTCGACGGCGGCGCGCCGGAGATCTACCGCAAACTGGCGCAGCTGACGGGCACGCAGGCGCGGCTCAAGGTTCTTGAACGCCGCTATCAGGAACAAATCAAGGCGCTGAAGGCGACTATCGACACACGCAAAATCACCGTGTCGGTGATTCAGGCTAATCAGGGGAAAATCAACGCCATGCACAGCTACCATTCGCTGGGGCGCGTCCTGCGTGATGCCGGGTTTACCTTCCCGCCGCTGATTGAGTCCATCCCGGAGGGCGGGCGGATTGACGTCAGTGCTGAACGGCTGCCGGAGCTGGATGCTGATTTCGTTTTCGCTACCTGGCGCGGGGATACGGGCGGCAAACCGCAGGATGAGCTGGCAGCGATGGATGCGGTCATGCCCGGCTGGTGCCAGTTCCTGAATGCCTGCCGAACCGGCCACTACGTACTGATCTCGCGCGAAGAGGCCATCTCGAACTCGTTCGCCTCGTTAGGGCTCATGGCCGCGCAGGTGCAGTCGCAGATTGCCGGACGTCCTTTGCCGGAGGCGTCACGATGAGCCGAAAAGTCGATGTTTTCGGCGACCGCCTCCGCTCGCGGGCGCACCAGCTTACGCCGCGGCTGCTGCTGGTGGCGCGCTATATCAATGAAAATCGTGAAGCGGTGATGGAACAGACGGCGATGGAGATCGCGACGCTGCTTAAAACGTCGGATGCTACCGTCGTCCGCGCCATCCAGGCACTCGGTTTTGGTGGATTGCGCGATCTCAAGCAGACGCTGGAGCAGTGGTTTGGTCCGGTGGTGACCTCCAGCGAAAAGATCTCCACCACGGTGAATACGCTTACCAGCGACGTCAATGCGAGCATTGATTTCGTGCTGGAGGGGCACCAGCATACCTGTAACGTCTTGTCTGAACCCCACAACCGCCTCGCAATGGCGCAGGCGGTCTCACTGCTGGCTCAGGCGAGGCAGGTTGCCCTGTTTGGTATTGGCGCGTCCGGGATTCTGGCCGAATACACCGCCAGATTGTTCAGCCGGATGGGACTCCCCGCCATGCCGCTCAACCGTACCGGGATAGGGCTTGCGGAACAGTTGATTGGGCTCCAGCGCGGCGATGTGCTGATCATGATGGCGCAAAAATCTGCGCATCGGGAAGGACAAACTACGCTGCGCGAAGCGAAACGCCTGGGGATCCCCACCGTTTTGCTGACCAATGCCACCGACTCGCAATTCAGTAAAGAGGCCAGCGTGGTGATCCACGTCCCGCGTGGCGGAGAGAAGGGTAAAATCCCGCTTCATGGCACGGTGCTGCTGTGTCTGGAGATGATTGTTTTATCCGTTGCCTCCACCGAACCGCAGCGCACCATTAAGTCGATGAAGCGTATCAATGAGATGCATCGTGGGTTAAAGCCGGGGAAGAAAAGCGGTTAAAAACAGTCGGGGGTCCCCCCCGACTCGTGGATCACGCTTTAGGAATACGCAGCGTCTGGCCCGGATAGATTTTATCCGGGCTGGAGAGCATCGGGCGATTGGCCTCGAAAATCTTGTTGTACTGGTTGGCATCGCCATACACGGTTTTGGAGATGGCGCTCAGGGTATCGCCGGATTTTACCGTGTAGTAGGTGGCTTCATCTTTGGCATCGGTCGCGGTGATATTGTTCTCCACTTCGCTGACGCCCGCGATGTTCCCGACGGCGACCTGGATTTTCTCTTTCTGCTCCTGGGTCAGCCCGTCGCCCGTTACGCTGGCTTTGCCGTCGGTAACGTTAACCTGGACTTTGTCTGAACCGGGAATGTTGAGTTTCTTGAGGTGCTCGGTGATTTTGTCGCCCTGGCCTTTATGATCGGTCAGGTTATCCCACAGCTTTTCGCCTGCTTCTTTTACGAAGTTAAAAAGACCCATTCCATCCTCCTGTTAATCATGAAGTCAGAATAAGCATAGCAGTTGAGGTTTAAGGTGCTAAAAAAGCCCGGTGGCGCTAACGCTGACCGGGCCTACGGTTCAGGTTTTGTAGGCCGGGTACACGCAGTGCCACCCGGCAAATTCCACGAACTTAAACCCCTTGCTCCAGAATACGGATGTGGGTCTCCAGCACGTCACCTTTCACCGCATCGCTCCACGCTTTCATATGTGCGGTCTGCAAATGCGCTTCAAGATGGGCGACGGTTTCCCACTGCTCAACCATGATAATGGAGTCTGGCGCGGTGGCCTGGAAGCTTGCGTCGGTAGCGGCGTCCACCATCGGCGCGTAGCCGTGGCAGCCTTCTTCTTTCAGTACGGTTGGGATAATTTTCGCGAACTGATCCAGCACCGCCTGACGGTGATGTTGACCTGGACGAGTACGGATTTCTGCGATTACTGTAAGCATGGTTACTACTCCTTTAATTCCAGGCTACCAGTTAAGCAAAAATTTTCGCGAGATGCTTGCGATATTCTGCGATATAGCTCGGGACGTCCGGCATTTTAATCACGTCGTTGACGATAAAGGTCGGCAGCGGATCCATCCCCAGGAACTGGTTCGCCTTGTGGAACGGCAGATACGCGCCGTCGACACCCACGCCTTCAAAGAACTGATCTTTTTCGGTGAAGGCTTCCAGAGGAGCGTTCCAGGTCAGGGAAAGCATATATTTTTTGCCCTGAATCAGACCGCCGGAACCGTATTTTTTCGACGCGTCTGAACGGGTGCGGCCGTCGCTGGCATACAGTGAACCGTGACCTTCGGTGAAGACGTCGTCCATGTACTTTTTCACCGTCCACGGTGCGCCCATCCACCAGCCCGGCATCTGCCAAATCACCACGTCGGCCCACAGGAAGTTCTGCACTTCCGCCTTCACGTCATACTCGCTGTCCGCACGCACGACCTTAACATCATGCCCGGCGTCGCGCAGGAAACCATCCGCGACCTCGGTCAGGGTGTCATTCAGTTGGCCTTTAGAGTGCGCAAATTCTTTTGCGCCGTTGATAATCAAAATGTTGCTCATTATTTGTCCTCGTGACTGAGAGTATGCCGGGTATTCTACGCGCGAGGACGGAGCGGAAAAATGAGCAAAATGTGCAAAGTCTTTTGCGTTAAATGCAATAATCTTTTACCAGCTGACGTTCACTTCGAAGCCGCCTTCAGGGGCGTTGCCCAGCGCGACGTGCATCCCGTGCAGGGCGGCGATGCGTTTCACAATGGATAACCCCAGCCCGCTTCCGGTGGCATCCTGACCTGGCGGACGGTAAAACCGCTCGCCGAGACGCGCCAGCGCATCGGGGGAAATACCCGGGCCGTTGTCGCGCACGGTAAAGCGACGCGCATCCAGCGTCACATCCACCACGCTGCCGCGCGGACTGTAACGGGTGGCGTTATCCAGCAGGTTACGTACCAGCAGGCTCAGGAGCAGTTGCTGACCCGTGCGCGTAACCTCTGGCGCGTTAATGTTCAGACGAATATCAATGCCCGCCTGCTGCGCCGGAGGGTAGATATCCATTACCGCGGACTGCAGCAAATCGGCCATCGCTATCTGTTCTACACCGTCCAGGCTGTCCAGCGAGTCCAGACGCGACAGCGTGAGGAGCTGATCCACCAGGCGGGACGCGCGATCGATGCCCGCGTGCAGTTGCGTCAGCGCTTTTTCCTGCGCCTGCGGATCGTCCTGAGAGAGCTGCGCCACGTCGGTTTGCACCTTCAGCGCCGCCAGCGGGCTGCGTAATTCATGGGCGGCATCGGAGGTAAAGCGGCGCTCGCGGGTCATCATCTCCTGGGTACGCGCAAAGAGATGATTCAGCGAGTCGAGCAGGGGGCGCACTTCCGCCGGTACGCCCTGGGTGGGCAGGGCATCGGTGGCATCCGGCGAGCGCGCGCGCAGGGTCTGTGCCAGCTTTTTCAGCGGTTTCAGTTCCCGACTCAGCAGGACAATAAGCAACAGCAGCATTACCGGCAGCGCCACCAGCCAAGGCGTCAGCTGTGAGCTGACGACGTCGAGCGCCATATCCTGCCGGTACTCCCACTCCTGGCCGACCACCACGCGGTATTTCCCGTCTGGCGATGTCAGCCATAAAAAGCGCCATTCGTCGTTATCGTCCTGAAGCCGTCCGTCGTCAAAGCCGTCACGGCGATAGTGATACGGGATATCGCGGCCGTTTTCGCCGTCGTTCAGGATCATCGTGCCGTCTGAAGCGTAAATCGCAAAGGCCAGCGCATCGTCGTCAAGATGCCCGTGTTTGGCTTTTTTCGGCACCTCTCGCATGCGCGCTGGCGCATGAAGCTCGTCCAGTTCCATCGTCAGCAGTCGTTTGGCAAACAGCATCTGCTGCGTATCGAACAGCTTATCCAGCTTGTGGGTGGTCTGCTGCCAGGCCACCAGGCTGGCGGCGAACCATGCCGTCAGAGATAGGACTAAAAACAGCAGCGTCAGGCGCAGCTTCAGGCTCAATTTCATGCGTCACCCAGGGTATAACCGATGCCGTGTACGGTGCGGATAAAGTCGCTTCCGAGCTTGCGGCGTAAATGATGAACATGGACTTCGACAGCATTGCTGGAGACGTCATCGTCCCAGGTATAGAGTTTTTCCTCGATCAGCTTGCGCGGCAGTACCCGGCCTGCGTTACGCATTAACAGCTCCAGCAGCGCGAACTCTTTAGGCTTAAGCGTTAACGTTTCGCCATCCAGCGTGGCGATAAGGCTCGCTGGATCGAGCGTGACCTTGCCGTGGCGCAGTTCGCTGCGCGTCTGGCCGTGGCTGCGGCGCACCAGCGCTTCAAGGCGGGCAGCCACTTCGATCAGGGCAAAAGGCTTGCAGAGATAATCGTCCGCCCCGAGGCGCAGCCCTTCAACACGCTGGTTCAGCGCATCCCGCGCCGTCAGGATCAGTACCGGCTCGCTGTGTCCGCCTTCACGCCAGGCGCGCAGAATGTCCAGACCGTCAATTTCCGGCAGCGTCAGGTCCAGCACCACGGCATCATAGGGCGCGGAAGCGAGCGCGGCCTGCCCGGTTTTCCCCTCGGTAAACCAGTCCACGCTAAAGCCCAGTTTGCTTAAGCCCGCTTTGATGCCATCGCCGATGAGCTTGTCATCTTCTACCAGTAAAATGCGCATGTTCCCTCCTTGATGCCGCCAGTAAACCCTCTCTAAGCGGCTGGTGTACAGTAAAAATAAATAAATTTTCCCCTTAAGAAGTTGTTAAGGATTACCCTGTTTAATGGACTGCGAAACGACATTAAAGGGAGAGATTACGATGAAAAAATTCGCTGCAATTGCTGCCATCATGATGATGACCACCGCGCCGGTCTTTGCTGCTCAGGGCGGTTTTAGTGGCCCATCCGCCACGCCGGCCCAGACGCAAACTCAGCAGGGCGGTTTTGTCGATAACAACGCCAACCTCACCACCGCGGCTAAAGTGAAAGATCTGAAGGACGATGCCTGGGTGAAGCTGCGCGGGAACATTACCGAGCGCCTGTCCGATGACCGCTACACCTTCCGCGATGAGTCCGGTACCGTGGTGGTCGAAATTGACCACAAGCGCTGGAACGGCGTGACCGTGACCCCGCAGGATAAAGTGGAGCTGCAGGGTAAAGTCGATAAAGACTGGAACGAGTTTGAAATCGATGTGAAGCAGGTTATCAAGCTGAACAAATAACCCGAAAAGGGCCGCTCACCCGGCCCTTTTTCTTTGTGACTCAACTCGTCAGATAGGGTAGTATCTGCGGCAATATTGCCTGAAACCCATCGGTTTCTGAGTTGAGGAATCACACGTAATGAGCGATATGGCAGAGCGCCTCGCGCTACATGAATTCACGGAAAACGCCTACCTGAACTACTCCATGTACGTCATCATGGACAGGGCGTTGCCGTTTATCGGGGATGGCCTGAAGCCGGTTCAGCGCCGCATCGTCTATGCGATGTCCGAACTGGGGCTGAACGCCACCGCCAAGTTCAAGAAATCCGCCCGTACCGTCGGTGACGTGCTGGGTAAATACCATCCGCACGGCGACAGCGCCTGTTATGAAGCGATGGTCCTGATGGCGCAGCCGTTCTCTTATCGCTATCCGCTGGTGGATGGTCAGGGGAACTGGGGGGCACCGGACGATCCGAAATCCTTCGCGGCGATGCGTTATACCGAATCTCGTCTCTCTAAATATGCCGAAGTGCTGCTGGGCGAGCTGGGTCAGGGAACCGTTGACTGGGTGCCAAACTTCGACGGTACGATGCAGGAGCCGAAGATGCTGCCTGCGCGTCTGCCAAACATCCTGCTGAACGGTACCACCGGTATTGCGGTCGGTATGGCGACAGATATTCCGCCCCACAACCTGCGTGAAGTGGCGAAAGCCGCCATCACCCTGATTGAGCAGCCTAAAACGTCGCTCGACGAGCTGCTGGATATCGTTCAGGGGCCGGATTATCCGACTGAAGCGGAAATCATCACCTCGCGTGCGGAAATCCGCAAAATCTACCAGAACGGTCGCGGCTCCGTGCGCATGCGCGCGGTGTGGAATAAAGAAGACGGCGCTGTGGTGATCACCGCGCTGCCGCACCAGGTTTCCGGCGCGAAAGTGCTGGAGCAGATCGCCTCCCAGATGCGCAATAAAAAGCTGCCGATGGTGGACGACCTGCGCGACGAATCTGACCACGAGAACCCGACCCGTCTGGTGATCGTGCCGCGCTCCAACCGCGTGGACATGGAGCAGGTGATGAACCACCTGTTTGCCACCACCGATCTGGAAAAAAGCTACCGCATCAACCTGAACATGATCGGCCTTGACGGACGCCCGGCGGTGAAAAACCTGCTGGAGATCCTCTCCGAATGGCTAACGTTCCGTCGCGATACGGTCCGCCGTCGTCTTAACCATCGTCTGGAGAAAGTGCTGAAGCGCCTGCATATCCTCGAAGGTTTGCTGGTGGCGTTCCTCAATATCGACGAAGTCATTGAGATCATCCGTACCGAGGACGAGCCGAAGCCGGCCCTGATGTCGCGCTTTGGCATCAGCGAGACGCAGGCGGAAGCGATCCTCGAACTGAAACTGCGCCATCTCGCCAAACTGGAAGAGATGAAGATCCGCGGTGAACAGAACGAGCTGGAAAAAGAGCGCGATCAGCTGCAGGCGATCCTCGCGTCCGAGCGCAAGATGAATAACCTGCTGAAGAAAGAGCTGCAGGCGGATGCTGATGCCTTCGGCGACGATCGTCGTTCTCCGCTGCACGAGCGCGAAGAAGCGAAGGCAATGAACGAGCATGACATGCAGCCTTCCGAGCCGGTGACCATTGTGCTGTCGCAAAGCGGCTGGGTGCGCAGCGCCAAAGGCCATGATATCGACGCGCCGGGTCTCAGCTACAAAGCCGGAGACAGCTTTAAAGCGGCGGTGAAAGGCAAGAGTAACCAGCCGGTGGCGTTTATCGACTCCACCGGTCGCAGCTACGCCATCGACCCGATCACGCTGCCTTCCGCGCGCGGCCAGGGCGAACCGCTTACCGGTAAGCTGACGCTGCCGCCGGGGGCGACGGTTGATCATATGCTGATGGAGGCCGATGACCAGAAGCTGCTTATGGCGTCTGACGCGGGTTATGGCTTTATCTGTACCTTTAACGATCTTGTGTCGCGTAACCGTGCCGGTAAAGCGCTGATTAGCCTGCCGGACAACGCTCGCGTGATGACGCCGCTGGTGATCGAGAACGAAAGCGATATGCTGCTGGCAATCACCTCCGCCGGACGCATGCTGATGTTCCCGGTCAGCGACCTGCCGGAGCTGTCGAAAGGGAAGGGCAACAAGATCATCAACATCCCGTCGGCGGAAGCCGCGAAAGGTGAAGATGGTCTGGCGCACCTCTTCCTGCTGCCGCCGCAGAGCACGCTGACCATTCATGTTGGCAAGCGTAAGATCAAACTGCGCCCGGAAGAGCTGCAGAAAGTGGTGGGCGAACGCGGTCGTCGCGGTTCGCTGATGCGCGGCCTGCAGCGTATCGACCGTGTGGAGATAGATTCACCGGCGCGCAGCAGCGCGGGTGACAGCGAAGAGTAGTCTCGTGATATCCCCCTCCGTCCGGAGGGGGAAGTTCAATAAAATTTCCCGTAAAATCGTTGTTAATTCGTGCGTTGCGATTAACAATACGCGCTCGTAATAAAGTCCTTACCTGGCCACAGGTGAAGTATAATTGTCAGCTGTTGGGGCTTCAGAGGTCGCTATGCTATATATTGTTCGTCTTATTCTTACCGTTATCTACTGTATTCTGGTCTGTGTTTTCGGCTCAATTTATTGCCTGTTCAGCCCACGCAATCCTAAGCACGTTGCCACCTTCGGCCATATGTTCGGCCGCCTTGCACCGTTGTTTGGTCTGAAGGTTGAAAAACGCCTGCCTGAAGGGGCAGAGAACTTCGGTAATGCCATCTATATCGCCAACCATCAAAACAACTACGATATGGTGACGGCCTCCAATATCGTTCTGCCGCCGACCGTGACGGTGGGGAAAAAGAGCCTGCTGTGGATCCCTTTTTTTGGCCAGTTGTACTGGCTGACCGGTAACCTGCTGATCGACCGTAATAACCGCGCAAAAGCACACAGCACCATTGCGGAAGTGGTGAATCATTTTAAAAAGCGCAAAATATCCATCTGGATGTTCCCGGAAGGAACGCGTAGCCGTGGGCGTGGCCTGCTGCCGTTTAAAACGGGCGCTTTTCATGCCGCAATTGCGGCGGGTGTTCCAATTATTCCTGTGTGCGTTTCCAATACTTCGAATAAGATTAATCTTAACCGCCTGAATAATGGTCTGGTGATTGTCGAAATGTTGCCTCCTGTCGATACCAGCAAATACGGTAAAGACCAGGTACGCGAGCTGGCAGCACATTGCCGCGAGCTGATGGCTCAGCGTATTGCGCAGCTGGACAAAGAAGTCGCAGAAAGAGAAGCCGCCGGTAAGATTTAATCCGGCGTTAAAGGGAAAACGAATTCCCGCGTTGTTAGTCGTTTCAGATGGAGCTTATATGTCACTCAGTCGGCGTCAGTTTATTCAGGCTTCGGGGATTGCCCTCTGTGCGGGTGCGATGCCGCTGACAGCCAGCGCCGCCGGGCAGCAACAGCCGCTGCCCATTCCGCCGTTGATTGAATCCCGTCGCGGCCAGCCGCTATTTCTGACGCTACAGCGCAGCCACTGGTCCTTTACCCAGGGCACGCGCGCGCAGGTATGGGGCATTAACGGGCGCTACCTCGGGCCGACTATACGTGTGTGGAACGGCGATGACGTTAAGCTCATTTACAGCAACCGCACCACTGAAAATGTTGCCATGACCATCAGCGGTTTACAGGTTCCAGGCCCGCTGATCGGTGGCGCGGCGCGCATGATGTCTCCCAACGCCGACTGGGCACCCGTCCTGCCGATCCGCCAGAGCGCGGCAACGCTGTGGTATCACGCCAACACGCCTAACCGCACGGCGCAGCAGGTCTATAACGGTCTGGCAGGGATGTGGCTGGTGGAAGATGAGGTCAGCAAGTCGCTGCCGATCCCGAACCACTACGGCGTGGATGATTTCCCGATCATTATTCAGGATAAGCGCCTGGATAACTTTGGCACGCCGGAGTACAGCGAGCCGGGGAGCGGTGGCTTTGTTGGCGATACGCTGCTGGTAAACGGTGCGCAAAGCCCGTATGTCGAAGTTTCCCGCGGTTGGGTGCGTCTGCGTTTGCTTAATGCCTCTAACTCCCGTCGTTATCAGCTGCAGATGAGCGATGGCCGCCCGCTCCACGTGATCTCCGGCGACCAGGGTTTTTTACCTGCGCCGGTCTCCGTTAAGCAACTGGCGCTGGCGCCGGGGGAACGTCGGGAAATTCTGGTGGATATGACCAACGGGGATGAAGTCTCTGTCACCTGTGGCGAAGCCGCGAGCATTGTTGACCGTATTCGCGGGTTCTTCGAGCCGTCGAGCATTCTTGTCTCCACGCTGGTGTTAACCCTGCGTCCAACCGGCCTGCTGCCGCTGGTCACCGATAGCCTGCCGATGCGTTTGCTGCCGCAGGAGATCATGGGCGGTTCGCCGGTGCGTAGCCGTGATATCAGTCTGGGCGACGATCCGGGCATCAACGGCGCGCTGTGGGACGTCAACCGTATCGACATCACCGCCCAGCAGGGCACCTGGGAGCGCTGGACGGTCCGTTCAGATATGCCGCAGTCGTTCCATATTGAAGGGGTGTCATTCCTGATCCGTAACGTCAACGGTGCGATGCCGTTCCCGGAAGATCGCGGCTGGAAAGATACCGTCTGGGTGGATGGTCAGGTCGAACTGCTTGTCTACTATGGTCAGCCTTCGTGGCCGCACTTCCCGTTCCTGTTCCATAGCCAGACGCTGGAGATGATGGACAGGGGCTCCGTGGGGCAGATGTTGATCAACCCCGCGCCATAACCCCCTGACATTCCCGGTTCGCCGGGAATGTGTTATGCCCGCCAGAAAAAGCGCGAGAACAGAATCAGCACCGGGTAGATTTCCAGACGCCCTAAGATCATCGCCGCGCACATCAGCAGTTTTGCCCCTTCGGTTAAGGTGCCAAACGTTGATGCTGTCTCGCCAAAACCCAGCCCCATATTGTTAATACAGGCGGCAACCGTGGCGAATGACGTAAACAGGTCATAGCCCATCAGATTAAGCGCCCAGACAAAAAATCCGGTAATCATCACGTAGAGAAAAAAGAAGCTCCATACCGAACGCAGAACGCGTTCATTCACCACGCTTTTGCCCACCTTAATACTCAGCAGCGCGCGCGGATGGGCCAGCTGATTCATCTCCTGAATACTCTGCTTAAACATAATGAGAAAACGCAGCGCTTTGATCCCGCCGCAGGTCGAGCCGACGCAGCCACCAAAGAAGCTGGCGCTCAACAGTAAAAAGATGGTGTGGGCAGGCCATTGGGCATAGTCGGCCGTCGCGAGACCGTTATCGGTCATCATCGAGCTGGCAAGGAAGAAAGCGTGTACCAGGCTATCCGTCGGGTTGTACATTCCCGCATGCCAGACCTGCCAGGCGGTGATGAGGATAATCACCGCGGCGGCACTGAGAAAGAATTTGACCTCCGGGCTGCGGCGGATCGGTTTCAGGGTGCGTCTGACAATGGCGACGTACCAGAGGGTAAAGTTAAAGGCAGAAAGCAGCGAAAAGGCCCCGGCAACCAGTTCAATTGCGTGGCTGTCATAAAAGCCAATGCTCTCGCTGCGGGTAGAAAACCCGCCCAGTGAGACAGTTGAAAGCCCGTGACAGATAGCGTCAAAAACGGGCATCCCCGCCAGCCAGTAGGCCAGCGTGCAGGTCACGCCCAGCGCGAAATAGGTCAGCCACAGGGTGCGCGCAGTATCGGCAAGCCGGGGCGTCAGGCGCTCCTCTTTGAACGGCCCCGGCATTTCTGACTGATACAGCTTCATGCCCCCGATGCCCAGCAGCGGCAGTACCGCGACGGCCAGCACGATGACGCCTAACCCGCCAATGAAGTTGAGCTGGGCGCGATAATAAAGGTACGACTTAGGCAGGGCGCTGACGTCCCCGATCACCGTTGCCCCGGTGGTGGTGATTCCGGACACCCCTTCGAAGAGCGCATCCGCAAAAGAGAGATGCAGACCATCATCCATCCATAGCGGCATGGCGCTGATCACTGAAAACAGCAGCCAGAACAGCACAATGATCACGAAACCGTCACGGGTGCGCAGCTGTATGCCGGCGTGACGGGTCGCCCGCCAGGTTAACCCCCCGAGGCTGAAAAAGGTCAGAAACGTGGTTAAAAACGCAAAGTAGGTCCGCTCTTTGTGCAGCAGGGCAATGACCATCGGCGGCAGCATTGAAAGGCTGTACAGCAGAACCAGGAAACCGCAGAGGTGGAGCACAACCCGCAGTTGAGACACATGTAACGAATCGTTGAACTTCACACGGAAACTCCACGCCAGAATGCCTTCCGGCGGCAGAGAACCGGAGGCGTCAGGGATAATTATGATGCAAAATTAACAGGGCGCTGTATTTTAACGACTTCCGCGATTTTATGTCTGCTTCCTGCATCCTTTTCTTCAAATTGGACGGATGAACAGCGTATAATCCCGCTCCTTTTGTCTATTTTTTCTTCGGAAGCATTATGAGCGCCATTTCCCTGATCCAGCCGGATCGTGACCTCTTCTCCTGGCCCCAGTACTGGGCGGCCTGCTTTGGACCGGCGCCGTTCCTGCCGATGTCCCGGGAAGAGATGGACCAACTTGGCTGGGACAGCTGCGATATCATTCTGGTCACAGGCGATGCCTATGTTGACCATCCGAGTTTCGGCATGGCCATCTGCGGCCGTATGCTCGAAGCGCAGGGCTTCCGTGTGGGGATCATCTCCCAGCCTGACTGGAACAGCAAAGACGACTTTATGCGTCTGGGTAAACCGAACCTGTTCTTCGGCGTGACCGCGGGCAACATGGATTCGATGATCAACCGCTATACCGCCGACCGTAAGCTGCGCCATGACGATGCCTATACGCCGGATAACGTGGCGGGCAAACGTCCGGACCGCGCTACCCTCGTCTACACCCAGCGCTGTAAAGAAGCCTGGAAAGACGTGCCGGTGATCCTGGGTGGCATTGAGGCGAGTCTGCGCCGCACCGCGCATTATGACTACTGGTCAGATACCGTTCGCCGCTCGGTGCTGGTGGATTCCAAAGCCGATATGCTGATTTACGGCAACGGTGAACGTCCGCTGGTGGAAGTGGCGCATCGTCTCTCGCAGGGTGAACCGGTGAGCAGCATCCGCGACGTGCGCAATACGGCCATCATGGTGAAAGAGGCGCTGCCGGGCTGGAGCGGGGTGGATTCCCGCATCATTGATATGCCGGGCAAAATCGATCCTATCCCACACCCGTACGGCGAAGATTTGCCGTGTGCGGATAATAAACCGGTTGAGCCAAAGAAAGCGGAAGCAAAGGCGATTGTCGTGCAGCCGCCGCGCCCGAAACCGTGGGAAAAAACCTACGTGCTGCTGCCGTCTTACGAGAAGGTGAAGGCTGACAAAGTTCTCTACGCCCATGCGTCCCGTATTTTGCACCACGAAACCAACCCGGGCTGTGCCCGCGCGTTAATGCAGAAGCACGGCGAGCGCTTTATCTGGATCAACCCGCCAGCGATCCCCCTCTCCACCGAAGAGATGGACAGTGTCTTTGCGCTGCCGTACAAGCGCGTACCGCATCCGGCGTACGGCAACGCCCGCATCCCGGCGTATGAGATGATCCGTTTCTCGATCAACATCATGCGCGGCTGCTTCGGCGGGTGTTCATTCTGCTCTATTACCGAGCACGAAGGCCGTATTATTCAGAGCCGCTCTGAAGATTCGATCATCAATGAGATCGAAGCGATTCGCGACACGGTGCCAGGCTTTACCGGTGTGATCTCCGACCTTGGCGGTCCAACCGCGAACATGTATATGCTGCGCTGTAAGTCGCCGCGCGCGGAGCAAACCTGCCGTCGTCTCTCCTGCGTCTATCCGAGCATCTGCGAGCATATGGATACCAACCACGAGCCGACGATCAATCTCTATCGTCGTGCCCGCGACCTGAAGGGCATCAAGAAGATCCTGATTGCCTCGGGGGTGCGTTACGACATCGCCGTGGAAGATCCGCGCTACATCAAAGAGCTGGCGACCCACCATGTGGGCGGCTACCTGAAGATTGCGCCGGAGCACACCGAAGAAGGTCCGCTGTCGAAGATGATGAAGCCGGGTATGGGCAGCTATGACCGCTTTAAAGAGCTGTTCGACACGTATTCAAAGCAGGCGGGCAAAGAGCAGTACCTGATCCCGTACTTCATCTCCGCGCACCCCGGCACGCGTGATGAGGATATGGTGAACCTGGCACTGTGGCTGAAGCAGCGTCGCTTCCGTCTGGATCAGGTGCAGAACTTCTACCCGTCACCGCTCGCCAACTCGACGACCATGTATTACACCGGCAAGAACCCGCTGAGTAAGATTGGTTACAAGAGTGAAGAGGTGGTGGTGCCAAAAGGAGATAAACAGCGTCGTCTGCATAAAGCGCTGCTGCGTTATCATGACCCGAAAAACTGGCCGCTGATCCGCCAGGCGCTGGAAGAGATGGGTAAAAAACACCTGATCGGTTCACGCCGCGACTGTCTGGTACCGGCTCCGACGCTGGATGAGATGCGCGAAGCGCGTCGCCAGAACCGCAATACGCGCCCGGCGCTGACAAAGCACACGCCGATTGTGCATCAGCGTTCGAACGGTAATTCAAATGCGAAGAAGCCCGTGAAGCGCAAAGCGTAAATAAAAAACCCCGGCAAGCCGGGGTTTTTATGTAGATACGTAGGCCGGGTAAGGCGAAGCCGCCACCCGGCTTTTTTTAACCGCCAAACTGATCCGGGTCCGGCCCTAAGCGTTTGCCCTTCTCCAGCTTCGCAATCTCACCCAGCTCATCTTTGTCCAGGCGGAAATCCCAGACGTCGAAGTTCTCGGCAATACGTGATGGCGTGACTGATTTCGGAATGACGACCAGGCCGTTGTCCAGATGCCAGCGAATGACGATCTGTGCGGGCGTTTTGCCGTATTTATCCGCCAGGTCGCGGATGATTTTCTGATCGAAGACCCCCTCGCCACCCTGCGCCAGCGGGCTCCAGGATTCGGTCTGGATCTTGTGGGTCGCATTCCAGGCGTGAAGCTGGCGCTGCTGCATCAGCGGGTGCAGCTCGATCTGATTAATCACCGGTGCGATGCCTGTCTCATCAATCAGGCGCTGCAGGTGATGAACCTGGAAGTTACAGACGCCGATGCTTTTCACCAGCCCCTCTTTTTGCAGTTCAATCATCCCTTTCCAGGCATCAACATAATGGTCGATGGCGGGAACCGGCCAGTGCATCAGATACAGATCGACGAAATCGAGCTGAAGTTTCTCCAGACTCTCCTGCAGGGCTTCGCGAGGGCGTTTTTGATCGTCATTCCACAGTTTCGTGGTAATGAATAATTCATCGCGGGGGACGCCGGCGCTGGCCAGTGCAGTGCCTACGCCGTCCTCGTTTTTGTAGGCGGCGGCGGTATCAATTGACCGATAGCCGACTTCCAGGGCTTTATGAATGGCGGAGACGACCTCGTCGTTACCGGCTTTCCATACACCTAGCCCCAACTGGGGCATCACGTTGCCATCCTGCAGCTTGATTACGGTTTGGTTTGCCATTTTTCCTCCTTCAGGTGCGCATCGCCGGAGGGGGGCTCCGGCGATGGGGTGTGCATTAAGTCTGGACGAAATGTCAAAAAACGAAAGTCGGGAGGACAAAAACGCTTAGCGTGCCGCTTCGTAGATACGGCGGCTGACGTCCAGCGTAATGTCACCGTGCTCGCCCAGTTGGGTCATGCCGTGCGCGTCGAGTTTCTCCAGCAGAGCAGGGATAGAACTGCCATCCAGGCCGTAGCCAGACAGGCGCGTTGGTACGCCCAGGCTTTCGAAGAAGTTGCGTGTCGCTTCGATGGCCGCATCAATACGCGCATCGTCAGAACCCTCGGTGATGTTCCACACGCGCTCTGCGTACTGCAGCAGTTTGGCGCGTTTGGTATCCCGTTTTTCGTTCCACAGCGCAGGCAGAACCACCGCCAGGGTCTGAGCGTGATCGAGACCGTGCATCGCCGTCAGTTCGTGACCCAGCATGTGGGTCGCCCAGTCCTGCGGCACGCCTGCGCCGATCAGACCGTTCAGCGCCTGCGTTGCCGCCCACATGACGTTGGCACGAACGTCATAGTTTTCCGGCTCTTTCAGCGCTTTCGGACCTTCTTCAACCAGCGTCAGCAGAATGCCTTCCGCGAAACGATCCTGAATTTTGGCATTCACCGGGTAGGTCACGTACTGCTCAACGGTGTGAACAAAGGCATCAACCACACCGTTCGCTACCTGACGTGCAGGCAGGGTATAGGTGTAAACCGGGTCGAGGATAGCGAAGACAGGCTGCACGTGCTCGTTCATAAAGGCCTGTTTGTCACCGGTGGTTTTACGGGAGATCACTGCGCCTTTGTTGGATTCGGAACCGGTGGCTGGCAGGGTCAGCACGGAGCCCATCGGGATTGCGCTTTTAATGTCGCTGCCGCGGGTTTCCAGGATGTGCCACGGGTCAACGCCGTCAGCGTAGTGCGCTGCCGCCGCGATGAACTTCGTGCCATCCAGAACGGAACCGCCACCGACCGCCAGCAGGAAAGTAATGTTTTCTTCACGGGCGATTTTTACCGCATTCATCAGCGTTTCGTAAGACGGGTTTGGCTCGATGCCGCCGAACTCACGCACGTCCAGACCGTCCAGGGCGCTGTAAACCTGATCCAGCACGCCGGTTTTTTTCACGCTGCCGCCACCGTAGGTGATCAGGACACGCGCATCAGCGGGGATCTGCGCACGCAGGTCAGCGATTGCGTCTTTGCCAAACAGAATGCGGGTTGGGGTATGGAGATTAAAATTGTTCATTGCTCGTTCCCTTTAGTGGGTGAAAAACCGTGGCGGCACTGATGCCTGCCTGATGCTGCACATTGTGGCGGTCCGGGGCTATGCTCTCAATGCACATTCCTGCCAATGTCTTGCCCATTTCTACAGAGCGCTGGAGAAACCTCGGGAAAGTGCGCAAACTGTGAAAGTCGGAAAACGTACCCGGAGTAACGAAAAATGAACCGTGAAGCGATCTGCCATCAGCTTACCGCGCAGATTAAGAGACTGATAGATAATGAAAATAGTGTTAGCGATCAGTTGCCTGATATTCGTCTGCTCTATGGCACGCAGCCCGGGACGCGCACGCCAGTGATGTACCAGCCGGGCATCGTTTTTCTCTTTTCGGGCCATAAAATTGGTTATATCAATGACCGCGTGTTCCGCTACGACACCAATGAATATCTGCTTCTGACAGTACCTTTACCCTTTGAATGTGAAACTTTCGCGACAGAGGAGGTCCCGCTGGCGGGTATTCGCGTTAATGTCGATATCCTTCAGTTGCAGGAACTGCTGATGGAGATAGGCGAAGATGAACTCTTCCAGCCGTCGATGGCTTCAAGCGGGATTAACTCGGCCACGCTGTCTGAAGAGATCCTGTGCGCCATCGAGCGTCTGCTGGACGTCATGGAGCGGCCGCTGGACGCGCGTATCCTGGGCAAGCAGATCATTCGCGAAATTCTCTATCATGTGCTGCTGGGCCCTGGCGGGGGAGCGTTGCTGGCGCTGGTGAGCCGACAGACCCACTTCAGTCTGATAAGCCGCGTGCTCAAGCGTATTGAGAGCCAGTACACGGAAAACCTCAGCGTCGATCAGCTCGCCGCGGAAGCGAACATGAGTGTCTCGGCGTTTCACCATAACTTTAAATCGGTGACCAGCACCTCGCCGCTGCAATACCTCAAGACCTACCGGCTGCATAAGGCGCGGATGCTGATGATCCACGACGGCATGAAGGCCAGCGCGGCGGCAATGCGGGTGGGCTATGAGAGTGCGTCGCAGTTTAGTCGGGAGTTTAAGCGCTATTTCGGCGTCACGCCGGGAGAAGATGCGTCGCGTATACGAACGATGCAGGGCGCCTGACGAGAAACGTAGGCCGGGTAAGGCGTAGCCGCCACCCGGCTTTTGTTTATGCGCTGCAGTACTTTTTCTTAATCACCACCGCAATGGTTCCCACCAGGCCTGCAACCAGCAGGACCATTGGCAGAACCATCAGGAATGTCATCACCTGATCTTCATGGTGTTTCACAAAGGGGATCATATTCAGCGCGTAGCCTAACGTGGTCACGACCCCCACCCACAGCAGGCCGCTCAGCCAGTTGAAGAACTGAAAACGGCGGTTCGACAGGCCGGAAATACCCGCCATGGTGGGCAGCAGGGTGCGAATAAAAGCCAGAAAACGTCCGGCCAGCAGCGCCAGCAGGCCGTGTCGGTCAAACATACAGGTCGCCCGCTGATGGTATTTATGCGGTAACTGCGCCAGCCAGCCTTTTACGACACGCGTGTTCCCCAGCCAGCGGCCCTGCAGATAGCTCAGCCAGCAGCCCAGGCTCGCGGCAGAGGTGAGGATAACCATCGTTGGCGTAAAGTCCATAACGCCTTTACCGATCAATGCCCCGGCAAGCAAAAGCAAACTGTCACCGGGTAAAAACGAGGCTGGCAGTAATCCATTTTCCAGAAACAGCGTTGCGAACATCACGAAATAGACGACGCCTATAACGTGCGGATCCGCCAGTGCGGCAAAATCATGTTGCCAGAGCGCCGCGATAATATCTTGAATAACAGCCATGGACTTTCCTGTGGAACAGCAGAGATAACGCTATTGTACTCCCAATTATACCTGCCGGGATTGATCGCAGGCGCAACTCATGCAGACTTTTCTGCTTGCAGTGTTAAGAAAAGCGTCCGGGGAGTACATTTTCAGCGAGCACTCTACACGATACGTTCAAACCCTGCTGATAAATCCGCAATTAAATCGTCCACATTTTCTAAACCGATGTGCAGGCGAATCAGGGTGCCGCTGAAGTCCACTTCGCCGCCAGGGCGCAGAGCCGCGATTTGCTCCGGCTGATTAGGCAGGATCAGGGACTCAAAACCGCCCCAGGAGTAGGCCATGCTGAAGAGGGTAAAGTGATCCAGATAGTTTGCCAGTTCGTCATTATCTAGCCGTTTTTTAAGCACAAACGAGAACAACCCGCTGCTGCCCGTAAAGTCACGTTGCCAGAATTCATGGCCTTTACTGCCCGCAAGCGCAGGATGATTAACGCGCTCAACCTGTGGATGCTGAGCCAGCCACTCTGCCACTTTCAGGCTGCTTTCATGGTGTTGACGCAGGCGAACCCCCAGCGTGCGGATACCGCGGCTGGTCATGTAGGCCGTATCTGCATCGACCATCTGGCCCATCAGGTAGGCATTTTCACGCAGCTGATCCCAGCAGCGCGCGTTAGATACTGCTGTGCCAATCATCCCGTCTGAATGGCCAATCAGGTATTTCGTCGCCGCCTGAATCGAGATATCAATGTCGAATTCCAGCGCTTTAAACAACACGCCCGCCGCCCAGGTGTTGTCGATCATGATGATCGCCTCCGGCGCTTTGCTGCGCACGGCCTTCACGATAGCCGGTACGTCGTGCACTTCCATGGTGATTGAACCGGGAGACTCCAGGAACACGATGCGCGTGTTTGGCTGAATAAGTTCGGCAATGCCTGCGCCAATCAGCGGATCGAACCACCCGGTAGTGACGCCGAGTTTACTGAGTATTTTGGTGCAGAAGTCCTGGCTGGGTTCATAGGCGGTGTTGGTCATCAGGATATGGTCGCCCTGTTCCACAAACGCCAGAATGGTATTGGAGACCGCAGCCGCACCGCACGGGAACAGCGCGCAGCCCGCACCGCCTTCCAGCTCGCACATCGCTTCCTGCAGAGAAAAATGGGTTAGCGTGCCGCGACGGCCATAAAACAGCCCGCCTTTTGCGCGGTTACGCGTGGCGATTTTTTTCTCCTCAACGGTGTCAAACACCAGGGAGGAGGCGCGTTGAATCACGCTGTTAACCGAACCCTGCGTATATTTTTTGCTGCGTCCGGCCTGTACCAGCGTGGTATCAAGATGCTTCTTAGTCATGTTCGCTAACCCTGTTTTTATACGTCTGGACGTCCAGACTACCACGATTGTGAAAAACTTCACCCGCATGCTTATCGAATAAGCAGAAAATATTAGCAAAAAACCGCATAAGAAATTTTTACTGCGTAAGCGCAAGGAAAGTGAGCGAAAATTACGGCACCATGCAAATACTAATGAGAACTACTATCAATTCGACGACGTTTTGATATTATTACGTTCAGATTTTGTGATTTGCGTCCTGGAGATACAGAGTGGGTAATAATTTGATGCAGACGGATCTCTCCGTTTGGGGCATGTATCAACATGCTGACATCGTGGTTAAGATTGTGATGATCGGCCTGATTCTGGCGTCCGTTGTCACCTGGGCTATCTTCTTCAGCAAAAGCGCCGAGCTGCTTTCGCAGAAGCGTCGCCTCAAGCGGGAACAGCAGCAGCTGGCAGAAGCCCGCTCTCTGGATCAGGCGTCTGATATGACCTCATCCTTCCACGCAAAAAGCCTGACCACCCTGTTAGTGAACGAAGCGCAGAACGAGCTGGAACTCTCCGCTGGCAGTGAAGATAACGAAGGCATTAAAGAGCGTACCGGTTTCCGTCTGGAGCGTCGCGTTGCGGCCGTTGGCCGACACATGGGACGTGGTAATGGTTATCTGGCTACCATTGGCGCAATTTCGCCGTTCGTCGGTCTTTTCGGTACGGTCTGGGGCATCATGAACAGCTTTATCGGTATCGCTCAGACTCAAACCACCAACCTGGCGGTTGTTGCGCCCGGTATCGCAGAAGCGCTGCTGGCGACGGCGATTGGTCTGGTCGCGGCGATTCCGGCTGTCGTTATCTATAACATTTTCGCGCGTATGATTGGCAGCTACAAAGCCACGCTCGGTGACGTTGCCGCTCAGGTTCTGCTGCTGCAAAGCCGCGATCTCGACCTGAATGCCAGCGCCGTGAAACCGGTGCATGCGGCGTCTAAACTGCGCGTAGGTTGATATTATGGCGATGCGTCTAAACGAAAATCTGGACGATAACGGTGAAATGCATGAGATCAACGTGACGCCGTTTATCGACGTCATGCTGGTTCTGCTGATTATCTTTATGGTCGCTGCGCCGCTGGCGACGGTGGACGTGAAGGTGAATCTGCCGGCCTCGTCCAGTCAGCCGCAGCCGCGCCCGGAAAAGCCCATCTATCTTTCGGTGAAAGCGGATAAATCGATGTTCCTGGGTAACGACCCGGTAACGGATGCTTCGGTTATTCCGGCGCTGGATCAGCTAACCGGCGGCAAGAAAGACACCACCGTCTTCTTCCGTGCGGACAAAACCGTCGACTACGAAACCATGATGAAGGTGATGGACACGCTGCATCAGGCGGGTTATCTGAAGATTGGACTGGTCGGCGAAGAGAAAGCGGCCAAAAAATAGTAAAGAAGCTGGCGAAAGCCGGCTTTTTTTATATCTGTCGGTTTATGCGTTTTTATTATCCGTCTGCGCGGCAGAGGAGGTTGCCAGCGTGTCTTCGTCGAGCGCAACGCAGGTGACGTTTGAGGTACGGTACTCACCGGCTGACAGCTTGCGCGTCAGGCGCAGGGTGGCGACTTCTCTGGCAAGCAGATACTGATAGTTGGCCTCGAGCCGGCCCAGCAGCTTCTCTTTCAGCTCGGGTTGCTGCTCGATGAGGCTATTTATCACCGCACCGTAAATCTCTTCTTTGACCTGTAGCGGGTAAATCTCGCGGCGATTCTGCCATTTCAGCCGCACCAGCGTCGCCGGAATCGATACCAGGTCTTGCGTAATACGCGTCATCTCGATATTTTTTGTGTTTCTCAGGGCGTCGAGATTTTGCTTTAAGATAAATTCATCACTTTTTTTATCATCTAAAGTCAAATAAACGTCGTTGTCTTTAACTTCTTTCACGTTAATCTTCCCCAAGGGTATAAAAAATAGGGTTGTTTTTTTCACGCGTAATTAGATTAAGCCAAATTTCATTGCCCGCTTCATTTATTTCTTTTGTTTTTTCAGCCATTATTTGACTTAGTTTCTGGGCATCTATTTCGCCTTCAGCCTGGAGGTCATTCAGCAGGTGGACGAAGGCCTCAATTTTTATAGCGCGAAATAAGCGGTCTTTTATATGGCGATCGTGCTCCTCCAGCAACATATTACGGGATTTGCCAGTGCGGGAAACACCAATTAATATATCAGGCTCGAAATCGGAGAGCTTTCTTTTCCCCTGAGTGAAACTGGCCTTTTTTTCTTCTTCCGTCGGTTGCTGTTCCACAGGCGTAATGTGGTACTTAGCCGGGACGAGATAGTCGGGCAGCATTTTTTAATTTCCTTTATTTTCAACAGGGTGGGGTTGGTAAAGGCGTGAGATTCGTTGACAATATCATGAGGCAATTTTAAAATCAAAAAAAATGGAGCCAACCCATGAACAGCATCTTTTTTACGGTCATCACATTACTATTACTGACCGCTGGTGTGCTTTTATTGATGCAGGAGTTCAATAAAACGAAAGTGTCGAAAGACACCAGTGAACCTCCACAGCCTGAACTGATGACAAAAGAGGAAGGTGAAGACCATTTCTCTGTTTTGATGAACTCTGTTACGCCTGTCTGGTACTGGCGGGTAAATCACGAATATATCGACTTTTTACACGCGACAATTAAGCGTATGAAAATGTCCGAAATTAATGACACGCCCGGTCTGTTTGAGGCGCAGCGTCGTTGCAGCGACCTGAATTCAGCGGTTTATAAATATTACGACAATATCAAAAAGCGCTGTCTTAACGGAGAGAAGGTCTCGTATTCAGACCTGGACGTATTAAACCTTCGCCAGTGTTTTCGTGAGTTCAGTCTGGAAGCCTACCCCGAACTTGTGGTGCTGGTCTGGCCGGAGTATGCGCGTCCGGAGGTTAATCCAGACAACGTCTAAGTCATGAACAGTTGAGTTCTTGCAAACAGCCAGCGCCGTTGAGATATACTGGGCGCTGGTTTCTTTTGCAAACAGGACTTTATGGAACGCTTCTTTGAAAATGCCATGTACGCCTCCCGCTGGATACTGGCTCCCGTCTATTTTGGCCTTTCGCTGGCACTTATCGCGCTGACGATTAAGTTTTTTCAGGAAATCCTGCATGTTCTGCCGAACATTTTTTCCATTGCCGAAGCGGACCTGATTCTGGTTCTGCTGTCGCTGGTGGATATGACCCTGGTGGGGGGATTGCTGGTGATGGTGATGTTTTCCGGCTACGAGAATTTTGTCTCCCAGCTTGATATCGACGAGCGCAAGGAGAAGCTCAACTGGCTGGGCAAAATGGATGCCTCGTCGCTGAAGAATAAAGTGGCAGCGTCGATTGTGGCGATCTCCTCTATCCACCTGTTGCGCGTGTTTATGGACGCGAAGAATGTCCCAGATAATAAACTGATGTGGTACGTGATTATCCACCTGACGTTTGTGCTGTCGGCGTTTGTGATGGGGTATCTGGATAAGATCAGTAAGAAGTAAAGTGCATATCCCTCTCCCCAGAGGGGAGAGGGCATCAATCTGCACTATTTATCCGACGACGCCTGCCACAGATTCAACTCCCCATCCGCAACATGCTGGTCAATCCGCGTGAGTTCGTCCTCTGTAAAGCGCAGGTTATCCAGCGCCCGCACGTTCTCCTCAAGCTGTTCCGGACGGCTGGCACCAATCAGCACTGACGTCACGCGCGCATCTTTCAGCAACCAGCTCAACGCCATTTGCGCCATGGTCTGGCCACGCGCCTGTGCCATCTCATTGAGCAGACGAAGACTGCTCAGGTTGGCGTCGGTCAGCATCTTCTCTGTCAGCCCGCGCACCTTATGCCCTTCTCGCTGCATGCGTGAACCTTCCGGAATGCCGTTCAGGTATTTCCCGGTCAGCAGACCCTGCGCCAGCGGGGTAAAGGCAATACATCCCGTACCGTTTGCTTCCAGCGCATCCAGCAATCCGGTCTTATCGACCCAGCGGTTAAGCAGGTTATAGGACGGCTGGTGGATGAGCAGTGGGATCTTCCACTCGCGCAGTAACCCGGCCATTTTTTGAGTGCGCTCCGTTGAGTAGGACGAGATCCCGACGTACAGCGCTTTGCCGCTCTGCACGGCGTGAGCCAGCGCTGAGGCCGTCTCTTCCATCGGCGTATTTTCATCCACGCGGTGGGAGTAGAAAATATCAACGTACTCGACCCCCATGCGTTTCAGGCTTTGATCGAGGCTGGCGAGCAGGTATTTGCGTGAACCGCCTGAACCGTACGGCCCCGGCCACATGTCGTAACCGGCTTTAGTGGAGATGATGAGCTCATCGCGGTACGCGGCAAAGTCCTCTCGCAGCAGGCGGCCAAAGTTCTCCTCTGCGCTCCCTGCCGGTGGGCCGTAGTTGTTGGCAAGATCGAAATGGGTAATGCCGAGATCGAAGGCTTTACGTAGCAGTGCGCGCTGGGCATCGAGAGGCTGGACGTGGCCAAAGCTATGCCACAGACCCAGCGACAGCGCTGGCAGGCGCAGGCCGCTCTTTCCACAATAGCGGTACTGCATGTTCTCGTAGCGGTCAGGGGAAGGGTGCCAGGACATGATGTCTCCTTTCTTATTTAATGAATTTTCGAAACAGCGTTTTTATTCTGCGTTTATCAAATCATAAATTGTTCACAGAAGCGATGACAGGGTTTAACCCCTTCATATTGAAAGGTAATAATTAACCCTGGCTGTGCGACCTGTGAAGCCGCGCTAATTAAAAATAATCACAAAAGGTTATAATTTCCGCGCTGCCTGCCGATAAAGAGAGGAGTACTCGCCTCTGGGCGAATTCACCCTCACGGCAAGGAAATCTTATGAATATGCTACGTAATTTCACGATCCGCTTCGTCATGCTGACGATTCTCGGGATCTTTTGTTTAATGTGGGCGGGCGTTGGGCTGTACAGCACCTGGTCTTTGTCACGCGTTTCAGAGGGCAATGAAGTTGATCGCCATCTGGTGAAACAGATGACGGTACTGAGCCAGGGCAACGATCAGTATTTCCGCTTCGTGACCCGCCTGAGCCGCGCAATGGAAGTCAAAGCCGCTGGCGGCACGCCCGATTTGTCCTCCGCCCAACAGGCGCTGGATAACATGGGCAAGAAACTGGCCGAGATGAAAGCGATGTCACCCGGCCCGATGGATGAGGCGATCGCATCCCGGGTGATCGGCTCCTGGCAGGCGCTGCTCGACCAGGGCGTGACGCCGCAAATGGCGCAGGCGAAGCAGGGGGCTCTGGAAGGCTACCGCCAGCAGGCCAACAACGTCACGCCACCGTTTAGCCGTGCGTTCGGTGCGGCTGCCGAGGCGTTCAACACTGCCGCTGCGAACACGCTCGACAGTACCCGCGTGGTGGTGGACGGCCTGACCAGTATGACCCGCACGGTGATTATCGTCGCCACGATTATCGGTCTGCTGATTCTGCTCTTTACCGACCGTTACCTGGTGGCGATGCTGGTAAAACCGCTGGAGCGTATCCGCCAGCAGTTCCGCCAGATTGCCCAGGGCGATCTCAGCCAGCCCATTGCGCCGTTCGGCCGCAACTGTGTGGGACAACTGGTTCCCCTGCTGAGTGCCATGCAGGACAGCCTGCGTGAAGCCGTCAGTACGATTCGCTCGGGCAGTGAAAATATCTGGCGCGGGGCGACGGAAATCTCCAGCGGCAATAACGATCTCTCTTCGCGCACCGAAGAGCAGGCTGCCGCACTGGAAGAGACGGCGGCCAGCATGGAACAGCTGACCGCCACCGTGAAACTGAACGCGGAAAGCGCGCGTCAGGCCAGCCAGCTTGCCGATGTGGCTTCAACCACTGCCAGCCGCGGCGGTTCACTGGTGGAAGAGGTGGTTACCACCATGAGCGGTATTTCCGAAAGCTCGAAGAAAATTGCTGAAATCACCAACGTCATCAACAGTATTGCCTTCCAGACCAATATCCTGGCGCTCAACGCAGCCGTTGAAGCGGCACGCGCGGGCGAGCAGGGCCGCGGTTTCGCCGTCGTCGCGGGGGAAGTCCGTAATCTGGCAAGCCGCAGCGCCAACGCGGCCAAGGAAATTGAGGGGCTGATTGCTGATTCGGTTAATCGCGTAGAACAGGGGGCACAGCTGGTGGGCGACACGGGCACGACCATGGATGCCATCTTACGCGACGTGACGGAAGTGACGACCATTATGAAGCAAATCGCTTCCGCTTCTGAAGAGCAAAGCAAGGGCATTTCGCAGGTCGGGATTGCTATTACGCAGATGGACGGCGTCACCCAGCAAAACGCCTCGCTGGTGGAAGAGGTTTCCGCGGCAGCCGCCGCGCTGGAACGTCAGACCGAAGAGCTTCAGCGTTCGGTGCAGAAGTTCCGCCTGACGGCATAACACAACGTTACAAGGCCGCCTGATGCGGCCTTGTATTATCGTTTAACCCTGCTGTTGCAATTCGAGAAATCGGATATCCCGTTGCAGATGCCACTTCTGCGATACGCTTAAATGAGGGGTTACCGTTTGGTGAGAGTGATTTATAAAGTGATTCGCGAGAAATGCCAGCACGTTTTGCAATAACAGTCATCCCGCCAGAGGCTTCGATCACATGCCGTAAGGCGAGCATGAACGCCTCATAGCCTCCTGGCTCGTCAATTTCAATGAAAGCCTGGTGAAGATAGACGGGCGCGAAATCCGGAGAATCTTTCAGGAGTTGTACCATTGCGTCATCATGAAGTACTGATTTAGCCATTGCGATTTCCTCTTATATTCTGCGCTTGTAGTCGTTGAGGTACTCAACGGCCCTTTCAATGTCTGCATTTTGCTTTTTTTTCGTTCCAGTCAATAGCACCAGACTTACTGCGCCATCTGCCGGATCGGAGACTTCACTAAAATAGACACGATAGCCGGGTCCCCGGTCAATTCTGAGCTCTGACACACTCTCTCTGCATGGTTTGCAATCGCCATAGTTACCCGTCGACATTCTGGCGACACGCGTGGCAATCATGGCTTTTGCTATGGGATCTTTCAAACTTCGCAGATATGCATCAAAAGGATCATATCCATCAGCTGTAATGTAGTGTTTAACGTTAGCCATTATTGTAGCCTGTAGTTTACGATAAGCAAAGCATTGTAATCTTCAGGCTACGACAGGCAATTGTTTGCATCGTAATAACTGAGCGGGAAGATAATTTTCAGAAAGCGGATCGCAAAAACGAGAGATTTGGCAGGGGGGGGGATTATTGAACAACGCTGTGGCCGGGCAAACGCAGCGCTGCCCGGCAATACTTATCAGTGGGTCGCTTCGCCAATCAGTGCACCCGTGCCCGCACCCACGGCCGCTCCTTTCAGCACACTCTTGCCCGTCACGGCAGCCGCTCCTGCGCCAACGACGGCACCCACGGCACCCCCCTTACGTGCGTCTTTACCTTTTTCGCCGTTTTTGAACATGGCACCTGTACCTGCGCCAACAACGGCACCGCCGACGGTGGATTTCAGATCTTTGCCTGTGGCCGCGCCAATGGCGGCGCCCGCTACCGCGCCAGCGGCGGTTTTGTCGATGGCCATTCCCGAGGTGGAAAAAAGGAGAGCGCTGATGACCAGCGTTGTTTTAATAAGTTTCATAACAGATCCTTTGTGACTGCTGTCGATTGATACGTCGTTTCTCACATCTGCGCGAGAAAAACGGCCAGATAGTGCCAGCAATTGCGGCTCAACCTTTAGGCTAATCATGCCCCTGGCAAGGATCTCATCTGCCGGGCGGTGGCCCGCCCGGCAAAGCATTACGCCTGACGCTTGTCTTCCGTGTTGGTATCGAAGTCGCTCGCTGCGTGACGTTCGTGCAGTTGCTCGTTCAGCTCGCCGCTGGTGCGGTTAACGATGCGTCCACGCTTCACGGCATGGCGGTTCGCCACGTCTTTCGCCCAACGCTGGACGTTGGTGTACTTTTCGGCATCCAGGAACTCGGCGGCGTTATAGACGCTACCCAGGGCCACGCAGCCAAACCATGGCCAGATCGCCATATCCGCGATGGTGTACTCCTCGCCCGCCACGTAACGGCCGCGCGCCAGCTGTTTATCCAGCACGTCGAACAGGCGTTTGGCTTCCATGGTAAAGCGATCGATCGCGTACTCAATTTTCACTGGCGCGTAGTTGTAGAAGTGACCAAAACCGCCGCCCAGGAATGGCGCCGCGCCCTGCAGCCAGAACAACCAGTTCAGCGTTTCGGTGCGTCCCGCCGGATCTTTCGGCAGGAAGTGACCAAACTTCTCTGCCAGATAGAGCAGGATATTGCCGGATTCAAAGACGCGCGTTGGTGGGGTCGTGGAGTGATCCCGCAGCGCCGGTATTTTCGAGTTCGGGTTCACTTCAACGAACCCGCTGGAGAACTGATCGCCCTCGCCGATGCGGATCAACCAGGCGTCATACTCCGCGCCCGTCACGCCCAGCGCCAGCAGCTCTTCAAGCATGATGGTCACTTTCTGGCCGTTAGGTGTTCCCAGCGAATAAAGTTGCAGCGGATGGGAGCCCACGGGGAGATCTTTCTCATGCGTCGCGCCCGAAATCGGGCGGTTAATATTGGCGAACGCGCCGCCGCCGTTCTTTTTCCATTCCCACACTTTCGGTGGCTGATAGGTGTTTTCGTCTGACATGTTGGTCTGCCTCTTTGGTGTTGTGTTGAGGCAGTTTAGCAGGTGGCAGGGGAACCGTTTAACGATGCGAGCGTAATGGACAGGGCAGGTGTATGATAATTCCACCTCTGTCAGGTTAATTACAACGTGCAGACGACGACAACCCTTCAAAAAATTGCCGCCTGCCTGTTTTAGGTTGGATACATGCGTAAAGGAAAGTTAAGCAGTGATGCGCCATTCGGGACGTTGTTAGGCTATGCGCCGGGTGGCGTGGCGATTTACTCCTCAAATTACGGCAGTCTGGACCCGCGAAAATACCCGGAAGATGCGGATTTTCGCAGTTATATCGGCAACGAATACATGGGCCACAAATGGCAGTGTGTTGAGTTTGCCCGCCGTTTCCTGTTCCTCAACTATGGTTTCGTGTTTACCGACGTCGGCATGGCGTGGGAGATCTTCTCCCTGCGCTTTTTGCGTCAGGTAGTGAACGATAACATTCTGCCCCTTCAGGCGTTTGCCAACGGCTCGAAGCGCGCGCCGCGCGCCGGGGCGCTGCTGATCTGGCAAAAGGGCGGTGAGTTTCATGAGACCGGCCACGTGGCGGTGATCACCCAGCTTCTGGACGACAAGGTGCGCATTGCAGAGCAGAACGTCCTGCACTCCCCGCTGCCGCTCGGGCAGCAGTGGACGCGCGAGCTGCGGCTGAGCGTGGAGAACGGATGTTACACAATCCATGACACCTTCAGCGACACGGAAATTCTCGGCTGGATGATCCAGACCGACGACACGGAACACAGCATTCCCCAGCCGGAAATCGACGGCGAACTGCTGAAAATTCGCGGTGCGCGGCTGAAAAACAAACGTCAGTTCGACGGAAAATGGCTCAACGAAAATGACGCGCTGCAGCAGGCGTATATCCGCGCGAACGGTCATGTGATCAATCAAGATCCCTGCCAGTACTTCACCATCACCGAAAGCGCCGAGCAGGAGCTGATCAAGGCCACCAACGAACTGCACCTGATGTACCTGCACGCGACGGACAAGGTGCTGAAAGACGACAATTTGCTGGCGCTTTTCGACATTCCAAAAATCCTCTGGCCGCGCCTGCGCCTCTCCTGGCAGTGGCGTCGTCACCATATGATCACCGGCCGTATGGATTTTTGCATGGATGAGCGCGGGATTAAGGTCTACGAGTACAATGCCGACTCCGCGTCCTGCCATACCGAGGGCGGGTTGATTCTCGAAGAGTGGGTGAAAAACGGTTATCGCGGCCACGGCCATAACCCGGCAGAAGGGTTGCTGGAAGAGCTGACCGGCGCGTGGAAACACAGCCACGCGCGTCCGTTCGTGCACATCATGCAGGACAACGATGTCGAAGAGGATTATCACGCGCTCTTTATTCAGCGTTCACTGTTACAGGCCGGGTTTGAAACCAAAATTTTGCACGGGCTGGGGACGCTGAGCTGGGATGCTGCCGGGCAGCTGATTGACGACGAAGGTCGCCACGTCAACTGCGTGTGGAAAACCTGGGCGTGGGAAACGGCGATAGAGCAAATCCGCGAGGTCAGCGAAACCGAATATGCCGCCGTGCCGATTCGGACCGGACATCCCGAGGGTGAAGTGCGCCTGATCGACGTCCTGCTGCGTCCGGAAGTGCTGGTCTTTGAGCCGCTGTGGACGGTGATACCGGGCAACAAAGCCATTCTGCCGGTACTGTGGCAGCTTTTCCCGAACCACCGTTACCTGCTCGACACCGATTTTGAGGTTAACGACCTGCTGAAACAGACCGGTTATGCCGTCAAGCCGATTGCCGGACGCTGCGGCAGCAATATCGATCTCATTAGTGCCCAGGACGAACTGCTGGATAAATCCAGCGGTAAGTTTATCGATCGCAAAAACATTTACCAGCAGCTGTGGTGCCTGCCAAACGTTGACGGCAAGTACATTCAGGTCTGCACCTTTACCGTCGGCGGGAACTACGGCGGCACCTGTCTGCGCGGAGATGACTCGCTGGTGGTGAAGAAAGAGAGCGATATTGAACCGCTGATTGTGGTGAAGGATAAGTAACTCAGAACCGCTCGAAATAGCTCCCCGCAGACCATTCTGCGGGGACGTTTCTTCACTCTTCTTCCTCGTCCTGTTGACTGATCTTTAGATCAATAATACGGCCAATCCGATCGTGATAGACCGTCAGCAGGTTGTACTGGCTCATCTCGGAGATGATCTGTGGTGAGACATTAAAGCTGCGGGCCAGCTCCTCCTGGTGAAAATAGCCCGGCTGACGACGCCTCACATGCGTGCGGCGGCGGTTGTACTGATACCACAAAATCAGCAGCCATCCGTTAAGCGCGGCGAACAGCAAATAGATCAACACCGTATTAAAGGAGGCAATAATGACGCTCCACCGGTGTTCACTCTTTTCGGTTAACTGCATCCACAGCCTGGCATACAGGAAAAACAGAAATCCTCCCCACGCCACCAGAGTTAACGCGGCATCGAAAAGACGTGGTAACAGCCGATGTTCAGTCAAAATTAAGGTATTTTCGTTCATTGAATGCTTCCTTTTCCCCGGTCCGGACTGATCCAGCGCGCGCGGGCACGCTGACGTTTAAGCATGACTTTCGGAAACGCGACGAGGGTAGTGAACAGGCCAATCATCCAGTACACCATCGGGAACCAAATCACCCAGAAAAGCGAGCTTGCCACCTTCCGCTCGTATCGCCGCTCGATGAACAAACTGACCAGGAACTGCAGCAGGCACATGACGCCCAACAGCAGACCGGTGAACGCGGGTGGGAACAGGGTCTCAACGGTCAGCCTGGCGGGAATCGGCGCGACCTGGCTGATAATGAACAGCAGTACCGTCATCGCGTAAGCGAACGCCCACAGCGTGGACAGCGCGTACTCCAGAAACAGGGGCCACATGCGATGATGTTCCCAGCGCACAACCTTGCGAAGGTTGACCAGAAACACCTCCGCGCCGCCCTGAGCCCAGCGCAGGCGCTGTTTCCACAGGCCTTTGAGCGTCTCCGGCATCAGGATCCAGCACAGCGCCCGCGGCTCGAAAAAGATATCCCAGTGGCGCAGCTGAAGCTTCCAGCTTATGTCGATGTCTTCCGTGATCATATCCGGGCTCCAGTACCCGACATCCGCCAGCGCCTGGCGGCGAAAGGCGGCGATGACGCCGGACACGGTAAAGACCCGGCCATAGATCCGCTGCGTGCGTTTGATAAGGCCAATAATGGACGAGAACTCGCCCACCTGAATGCGCCCAATCAGCGAGGATCGCGTGCGAATGCGCGGATTGCCGGTGACCGCGCCGACGTGAGGATACTGAATCAGCGGGGCTACCAGATAAACCGCAGTGTCGCGGTCGAGCAGGGCGTCGCCATCAATGCAGACCAGCAGATCGCCCCGGGCTGCCGCGGCACCCGCTTTTAGCGCGACGGCTTTTCCCTGGTTTTCCGCGAGGTTAATTACCCGCAGGCGCGGCTGCTCCTGCGCCAGCTGCTGCAGCACGTCCGCCGTGTTATCAGAAGAGCCATCGTTAATGGCGATAACCTCTATATTCTTATACCGCTGATCCAGCGCGGCGCTGATGGTCTCTCTGGCGTTCCTTTCCTCATTGAAACAGGGGATCAGAATGGAAATAAGCGGCTCGCCAGCGAGCGAGGGTGGCGGGGTCTCTTTATCCCACGACCAGTGGCGTTCAAGCTGAAACCAGAAATAGAGTCCGCCGGTGACCCAGAGCACGGACATGAACAGCGGCCAGAAGAACACAAAATCCAGAATCAGTTCGCCGGTAAAGAGGGCGGCCACGCCTAAAGGCAACCCGAATACCAGACACAAAATAGAAAAAGCGATGATGCGATCAGTCATTGTCAGGGTACCAGTAGGAAGAAAATTCAGGCCTGATGCGGGAGATATCAGGCTGGTTGTTGATGAAATCGTCGGGGTAGTAGCCGTAGTTTTTGACGCCGTTCAGCTGGAGAACGCGCATCCACTGGACAAGCTGTTTATCGGAAACGGCACGCTGCGGTTTTTGCTCCCAGTCTCTGGCCTGCAGTTCGAAAATGGTTTTATCGAGCGCGCCGGGACGAGCGGCGACCACGTTAACCAGACGCGTCAGCCAGGCGTCGCTTTCGTTCGCCGGAACGGACTCCATCAGCGGCATGGCCATCGGCACCGTCCAGTCATAGGCCGCCAGAAAATCATCAAAATTCTGTGCAAACCAGGCTTCGCTTTCAGGCTCAAGGATGGGTAAGACGAACATATTGCGTGCGGTTTTGATCTGCGGTCCCCGGATGTGCTTCACCGCCTGGCCCAGCGCACGGGTAAAGCCCATCAGCAGACGGCTTTTCTGACGCGTTGTGTCCTGAGCGGCGTCTTGTCCGGCATCGTCAACGTCCGTCAGCACCGCATCGTCATGGAACAAAATCCCATTGAAGGTGCTATAGCGGGCCAGATCTTCATAGATGTCCGTCACCTGCTGGCGAACCTGCGGGTTCCACGGGGAGAGCCGTATATAAGGTTCAGTGGCCTCGTGCAGCTGGCCCGTTTGACGATCCCGACGCTGCACGCGCGGCAGGGAGGGATCGAGATCGAACGAGAGCACCGGCATCCACGCGAAGACTTTCACCCCCGCACGGGTCTGGAGCTGCCAGGAGACAAAATTGAACAGATCGGCGCGGACTGGAAGCCGACGGTTGGGGAAATAGAGCGCTTTGATCCGGCCATCGCCCTGCGGGTCGGCAAACGCCTGCAGGAAAACATGGCTGATTTTCATGTCGTAGACTCGCTGGATCAGCCTGTTGATATTTTGGGTTTGCTGGGCCGGATCGGGATCGTAAACGTAGTCGAGGTCGACGTGCATGACGCGAACGGGATCGTGTTCCTGGATCTGGCTGACCGTACTGGCAAAGGTTTTTAGCGAAGGATTACCGGCGATCAGCAGACGGGGAATGTTGCCAGGGTCATTTACGTCCCCCAGACCGTCTTCCAGCGTAAAGGCCAGCTGGTAACCCTGTTGTCTGGCGATGGCGAGCGACGTACCGTTGGCGGCACCGTAAGGCCAGACCCAGGCGCGCGGTGCTTTGCCCGTCACCTGCGTGATTTTCTCGGTCACTTTACGCACGTCGTCGCCGATCCGCTGGCTGAACTGCCGATCGGTTTCATAGCGGCCCGTCGCCTTATCGTAAAAGCGATTGGCGATGGCAGGCTCGCGGCTTCCCTGAGGGTTAGCCACGATACCGTAATGGGAGGCCCAGGTATGTGAGCCGATCTCAATCAGCGGAGACTGGCTGAGCTCGCGCACCATGTCCCACGTTGCGAAGCGATCGCGGGGCGTCATCAGACCACCAAAATTGACCTTTTGATTTGCTGGCGTGTCCACCCAACTGCCTACCGGTGCCCACAGGGCAGGGACGTTCCAGGCCTGAAGCAGTGGCCAGACGCGGGTATAAAAGCTGCTGTAGCCGTCGTCAAAACTGAGCAAAACGGCTTTCGGCGGCAGCGTTCTTTTTCCGTCATGGGCGTCCAGAATGTCCTGCACGCTGATGGCGTGATAGCCGTTATGCAAAAGCCAGCTTATTTGCTCGTTTAACGCGCTGGTGCGAACGGAGAGGTAGCGCTGATCGGCGGCATCATCTTCAACGTCGTGGTAGGCCAGTACCAGAAATCGATTCGTTGGCCAGGGCTTGCTTGCCTCCAGCTGGGGTCTCTCTTTGGGGGCAATAAACGGGAGTGCCTGGGCGCAAATGCTCGCGCTGAGGCAGAACCAGCCGATGAGTATCACACTCACGGAAAAACGTATGTTCAGCATATTCATCCTTAAAAGCGTAAAGTCGCATCAAACGTGACGGAGAGATTGCTCTCGCGCTTGCCGTCGTAAGGGCGTTTATCCCAGTTCAGCATCACGCCGGTATCGATGACGTTGTTCCACTGGATGCGTTGTCCGTAGCCCAGCAGGGTGATGGCCCCGGCGGACTGATTTTTCTGCCAGTAGCTGCCGCCGCCTGCCACGAACTGCTGGCTCCAGAGGGTGTCGTAATGGCGATACATCTCATGATCGACGGACAGAGCGGCCGTTACGGACAGATCCCGCGCCGGGTTGTAATAGAGCGTGTCCCGCAGGCTGTTTTTACTGGCGGCGATCCCCGGTTCGAGATCCAGCGTCAGGGATGGGGTTTGCCAGAGACGCTCCTTACCCGTAAGGGTGTATTCCTGACGGCGGTTGTGGTCTGAGAAGCGGCTGACGGCGGCGCTAAACTGATACTCACGTCGCTCGTTTTGATACCAGCGCACGCCGCCTTCCCCCCGGTTGGCGCTAATCCCGTTGCGTAATGCCCGTAAGGGCGTGGTGCGAGATACGCGTTCAAGGCTGCCGCTGAGCTGCCAGTTATCGGTGAGAAAGTAAGTTGTGAAAAGGCGAGCCCCCGGCTTGTTCGCGCCGTGATAGCGGTTGCTGGAGAGCTCGGCTTCGAGCTGGAGGTCACGAGGCCGCCATTCCACGCCGCCCAGGAGGTGGCGGCTGGTGCCTTTGCCTTCATCGAAATTACCCTCTGCATAGCGGGTGCCGGCAAACAGCCGCCAGTTATCCGCAACTGGCGGGCCATAGAGCGTGGCGTCCCAGTTCAGGTCGTGCGTACCGCTGACGGGGTTATCGGAGTGCAAACCCTTGCTCGCATTGAGGCGCAGCTCGGACATATGATGAACCGTTCTGAGCCTGTCCAGACGACGGGCACTGCGATCGACCGGCGCGCGAGCGAGCACGTCGTCGGCCAGTAAATCCATCTCTTGCCACTCCTGTAGATCCATGGCGACGTAAGCCTGCTGCTGCTCAAGCTCCAGATTTGATGGCTCCAGTGCCTCCGCCATTTTCAGCTTCTGCTCGGCCGCACGCGGCAGGCCCCGCGCCTGTAGCAAAGTGGCGTAGTCAATCTGCAATCCCTGGTTGCCCGGCGCCGTTGTCGCCAGACGCTGAGATAGCTTTTCGGCTTCAGGCAGGGCGTGGGTCGCCAGCAGATAGTTAAAACGGAGAGACTGCCCGGTGAGCCATCGATCGTTCGGCTGAGGGGTAGGGGAACCGAAATCGTAGCGGGTCCAGGGGACGTTACGGGTCTGGCGCTCTACATACTGGCGGGCGGCCCGATACTGCCCGGTATCCAGCCAGGCGTAGAAAAGCGCGTGCTCTTCGTCCTGCGGATCGGCGGCATATTGCGGATAGCGTTGCAGAAGCGAGAAGGCGGCATCGGCGTTTTTCTCCTGAAGATACGCGGAGATAACCCAGCCGATTGCCCAGTACGGCACCGGGTGCTGCGCTGCCATAAGATCCTGATACTCGCTGATGACCTGCGGATAATCAGCATGGGCGTACAGCGCGCCGAGCCGGTCTATACGCGCAAGGATGACATCTTCCGCCGCCTGCGGCTCGCTTTTCCAGCGAGAAAGCAGAACGTCGTAACGATTCAGCGCAGATTGCGCAAGCTGCAGGCGCTCCTTTTCTGTTCTGCCTGGCACATCGGCAAGGCGAACCCTTTCGGCGGCGGCGTTACGCTCAAGACGGCGACGCTCCGCCGGGGACAGCGGCACCCGCTGTGAAAGGACGAGCGCGGGGGTATTCACGCGGTTATCCGTCAGGGCATCGACAAGCTCGCTGAGCAGGAGGTTATTCTCTGGCGCGGTAGTCAGTGCGCGCGTGTCCGCCAGAAGCCGATCCCAGCTTTTTCCCTGGCGCAACCAGACATACGAGAGCGTCTGAAGATGCGCCTGAGTGGGGTTTTCGGTGACCAGCTGCCGGGCTTCCTGCAGCGCGAGTGCATCCATGCGGGCATCGGCCAGGGTTTTGATATAGCCGATACGATAATCATCGTTATTCGGCGCAAGGCTGCACGCCTCTTTCCAGAGCGATAAGGCTGGCTGCCACGCTTTTTGATTTCTCCTGGCCTGGGCAACGGCAGCAACGCCGCGAGCGGGCAGCGGCATATAAATGCCATAACGCTGCCAGACCTCAATCACCTCATCATCATGACCTGCCCAGGATGCCACCTGTAACCAGTCTGCGACCTGTTCAGGCGTCAGGGCGTGCTGTTGCTGATAATGCTGCAGATAATCAAGAAACGGCGTGTAATTACCGTTACGCGCCTGTTGAATCTTTTGTTCATAAACGGATTCCGTTGCCTGAACCAGAACAGGAAAGAGTAATAACAGTAACAATAATCCTGGGGTGCGATAAAAGAATAACGTATTGAAGCGAAGCGATCTTTCCATATCTATTTGCCATTTGTTTATCATGAATCCATTGCATAACACGGCTGCCTTTTAACTGTGCGTTAAAGGCGATAAATGAGAACATTAAATCTGAATGCAGTAACGTTATGGGGTACTTACTTAAAGGTAATTATGGATCCTTATCTCGGTGGATTGGGTAAACGGTAATGTACACCTGATATGTTGCCGGATAAATATGGTGAATAGAGGGTGGGTGGTTTTGAGATAATTCTGTAGTGAGCGGTTTTTTATGATTATATTGAAGGGGTTTTGTATATATAACATTATGATATTTAAGTATTTTATTTTTATTGTGACAAATTTGTTTATATTTTTAATGAGGCCTGGAAGCATCAATTAAAGTACTTTCTTGTGCATGTTTGGGAAGTTTCATGACAAAAATTCTTAATGTTTAGCGAAGTGTCTTTTCTGAGATTGTTTTTTATTTATAATTAATGTCAGACATTGAATGATGGTCTACAGGAAGTCTTACTCATCAATGTGTGTATTGAGGGATGCTCAAAGCCAGAATACATTTGTCGTTAATATAACAGCGCTATAAAACGAAGGCGGCCTTCTCGGAAGGAGCGTTCTTGCTTTAATCTAAAAGGGATGGTTAGTGGCAACTTCAATAGTGTTAGTGACTCAGGAACGCTATCTTGTCAGGGGCATGAGGCTTTTTTTTCCAGATATTATCCTGCTCGACTCGATTGACAGAAACATATTTGATAATGGTGCCGACGAATACTCTGTATTGATTGATAGTCGTTCTCCGCTCCGTTTATATGATTACCTGATACGTCATCCGGCCAGAACAAGGAAAACGATCTGCTGCGTTATGCTGGATATGCGACATCGCGAAGAGAATCTACTCAGTATGAAGTTGTTTATGAACACGTCGCTCACCGCGCCGGATATGGCGTCGCTGTTTAATCTGGTGCTCAATATGAAGGGCAGGCGTCTGACAACCAAATGGCTGCTTAACTTACGGCTTAGCACGCACGAGGCGATCATGCTGCGGTTGCTGAGGGCAGGGATGTCGATGGAAGCCGTTGCCGATGAGCTGAATACGTCGGTGAAAAGCCTCTACCGCAAACGAACGGCGCTTTCGGAACGGCTGGGGGCGGAGAACTTCAATGAGGCGTGTTTGTTTATCTTTAAAAATAAACTGCTGGATGTGATTGGGAACGATCCCTAGATTGAAAAGAGATCAAAAGCAAAAACCCGCCTTTTGGGCGGGTTCTTTAAACAGTAGTGTTCGGACTCAGAATCGAATCAAGGACACGGGGATTTTCAATCCCGCCCTGACTCTGCGCAGTTTTCAACGCCAGCCACGCTGCCAGTTCCGGGCAGTGGGTGACCAGACGGCCTTCTTCGCGCCGGTATTGCAGCAGATCTGAGGAACAGGATTTATCGGTACCGTTGTAGCGGACAAGGTGCCCTGACAGGCAGGCGCTAAGCAGGATTATATCTTTGATGGGCATGGGAGATACCTTTGATAAGGTGCGTAGTAACGCGCTTATCTCGATACCGGCGGATATAAGGTGGCAGAAAATGAGCGGGTGGCGGTTGGATTTTGGGGGAGAGGAAACGCGTATTATAATGAAAAACGAACAGTATCTTCTGCTCTTTAACCCCGTTTATGAACTGCCAGAGGCTAAGCCATGTGTTTTATCCTGAGCGGGTGATACCAGAAGGAGACTCCTGGAAGTGATTGAAAAATTTAAAAGGACGTTAGAAATGAATAAATATCTGTCTGGTCTGTGTGTTGTTTCTTTTTTTTATTTTTCTTCAATAGGTTACGCGCACTCTGCGGGGCTAAATAAAGTTCAGGTTAGTATCAAACCCAGCAGCGCTAATAGAGGATATATCCCGGTAATTTCTAATGCAGATGAAATCGAGTCTTCTGATTTCAGGGAGTCGGACCTAAGGGAGATGCAGGATAGCCTGAGGAAGATGAAGTCCGACAACCGCAAAGTCGATGAGCTAACTCAGAAGGTTTTGCAGCTTGAGAGAAAGAATTCTGAGCAGGAGAGTAAGATCGAGCGTTTGCAAAGAAGCCTTGATGACATGAAGCGGAGCAACGACAACCTTTCAAATCAGGTCAGCAATTTATCCGGCAAAATTAAGTGATAAAAAAGAGCCACCGCCTGTATTAACTTACCTGGCTATTAGCGTAAGCGTGCCTGCATTAAAGCCACGCTTATCAGCGCACAGAAATCGGCCGTAGCCATAAAGCAAAAACCCAGCCATAGGCTGGGTTTTCTAAATAGTGGTGCCCGGACTCGGAATCGAACCAAGGACACGGGGATTTTCAATCCCCTGCTCTACCGACTGAGCTATCCGGGCAACGGGGCGCATTAAACCTGATCTGCTTCCTGCCGTCAACGAAAAATGTTGTTTTCGTTACGGACTGCGCAATCTCTCGCCATTTCGCCGCACTCTTAAGCGAAAAAGCGCGTCCAGAGCGCTGAGAGCGGCATGGCGATCAGCAGCGCGGGCAGCATATTCACCACGGCAAACATCTTAATCCCGCAGATGCGTAACCCGGTCGCCAGCAACAGCAGGCCACCGACGGCAGTAAAGTCCGCCATCATTGCCGGCGTAGTCAGCGGGAGTATCAGCGCGGCGCAGGTGGCGAGAGCCAGCTGAATCAGCAGCATCGGGACGCAAATTGCCGCGACGGCGATACCGAGCGTGGTGGCAAAAATGGTGGCGGTGAAGAAATCGAGAAACGCTTTCGCAATTAATATACTCGGGTCGCCCGTCATCCCTTCTTGCATCGAACCGAATATCCCGGTGCCGCTGGCACAAAACAGAATAATGATCGCAACGTAGTTCTGAATAAACGACTCGTGCGTGCCGTGTTTCGCCTTACCGGGTCGGGCAATCAGGTTTTTGGCTTTGCCTACCGCGTTATTGATGCCCTTTTCCAGATAGCAAAATTCGCCAATCAGTGCGCCGAGCAGCGTTGCCAGCACCATGACGGGCAGGTTGGCGCATTTGATGACTAAAAGGATGCCGATGCCCAGCGAGGCCAGGCCAAAAATAGAAGGCATGGAGGTACGAATACGCTCCGGTAGCCGCTGGCTTAACACGCCGCCAAGTATGCCGCCCAGCAGCACTGCGCCGGCGTTGATAAAGGGTCCAATTACCACCGCTAACTCCTGTTACTTAATCATTGGTATTGCATGATTATGACACGCAAAGCGGGCATTACGCTTAGCTTTGGAAGGTTTTGTGCATATTGATTCCTTCTTGCACCTCAAAATAAAAGGTGACATTATTGCGCGAATTTTCTCCTCCCTGTCTCACCATTCGGTGAGGGTAACTAGCGCCTATGAAAACCATGAAAATTGCCGTCAGCCGCGAGCTGCTCTCCACTGTCTCAACCCACCGTGAAAAGGTGACGCTGGATAACACGGATTTTACCGATGTGGCGGCAGTCGTCATGACCACTGCTGAAAGTTGCAGCGGTATTCTCGCGTTGCTGAAACGCACGGGCTTTCAGTTACCGGTGTTTATTTTCTCGCAGGAGCACACGGACGTGCCTGACGGTGCTACCGCGGTCATCTCGGGGAAAGCGCAGGAGTTTCTGGAACTGGAGACTGCTGCCAGCCGTTACGAAGAGAATCTGCTGCCGCCGTTTTTCGACACCCTGAGCCAGTACGTGGAGATGGGTAACAGCACCTTCGCCTGTCCTGGTCACCAGCACGGGGCGTTTTTCAAAAAGCATCCGGCGGGACGACAGTTCTTTGATTTCTTCGGTGAGAACGTGTTTCGTGCCGACATGTGCAATGCTGACGTAAAACTCGGGGATTTACTGATCCACGAAGGGTCCGCCAAGCATGCGCAAAAGTTCGCGGCGAAAGTGTTCAATGCCGATAAAACCTACTTCGTGCTGAACGGCACGTCGGCGGCCAACAAGGTGGTGACCAACGCGCTTCTGACCCGCGGCGACCTGGTGCTGTTCGATCGCAATAACCATAAATCTAACCACCACGGGGCGCTGATTCAGGCAGGGGCCACGCCGGTGTATCTTGAGGCTGCGCGTAATCCATTTGGCTTTATTGGCGGGATTGACGAGCACTGTTTTGATGACGCGTACCTGCGCGATCTTATCCGCGAGGCTGCGCCGGAGAAAGCCGACGAGGCGCGTCCGTTCCGCCTGGCGATCATCCAGCTTGGCACTTATGACGGCACGATCTACAACGCCCGTCAGGTGATCGACAAGATCGGCCATCTGTGTGATTACATCCTGTTTGACTCTGCCTGGGTGGGCTACGAGCAATTTATTCCGATGATGGCGGAAACGTCTCCGCTGTTGCTGGAGCTGAACGAGAACGATCCTGGCATTTTTGTGACCCAGTCGGTGCATAAGCAGCAGGCCGGGTTCTCGCAAACGTCGCAGATCCATAAAAAGGATAACCACATTCGTGGCCAGGCGCGGTTTTGCCCCCATAAGCGGCTGAACAATGCGTTTATGCTGCACGCCTCCACCAGCCCGTTTTATCCGCTGTTTGCAGCGCTGGATGTGAATGCCAAAATTCATGAAGGCGAGAGTGGGCGCAGGCTGTGGGCGGAGTGTGTTGAGCTGGGCATTGAGGCGCGCAAGGCGATCATTGCCAACTGCCATATGATTAAGCCGTTTATCCCGCCGGTGGTGGCGGGGCGGCCGTGGCAGGATCATCCGACGCACGCCATTGCCAGCGAGCGCCGCTTCTTCAGCTTCGAGCCGGGGGCGAAATGGCACGGGTTTGCGGGTTATGCCCGCGAGCAGTACTTTGTCGACCCGTGCAAGCTGCTGCTGACCACGCCGGGTATTGATGCGGAAACCGGGGAATATACCGGGTTCGGCATTCCGGCGACCATTCTTGCGCACTACCTGCGCGAAAACGGCATCGTGCCGGAGAAATGCGATCTCAACTCAATCCTGTTCCTGCTGACGCCAGCTGAAAGCAGCGAGAAGCTGGCGCAGCTGGTGGCAATGCTGGGACAGTTCGAGCAGCATATTGAAGACGATACGCCGCTGGCGGACGTACTGCCGACCATCTACCAGAAATACCCGGTGCGCTACCGGGATTACACCCTCCGCCAGTTGTGTCAGGAGATGCACGATCTTTATGTCAGCTTTGACGTAAAAGATCTGCAGAAGGCGATGTTCCGCAAAGAAAGCCTGCCTGAGGTGGTGATGAATCCACAGGACGCGAACCAGGCCTACATTCGCGGTAACGTGGAGCTGGTGCGCATACGGGATGCCGAAGGGCGGATTGCTGCCGAAGGGGCGCTGCCCTATCCGCCTGGCGTGCTGTGCGTGGTGCCGGGTGAAGTCTGGGGCGGGGCGGTACAGCGTTACTTCCTGGCGCTGGAAGAGGGCATCAACCTGCTGCCGGGCTTCTCGCCGGAGCTGCAGGGGGTATACAGCGAGAAGGATGCGGACGGGATTAAACGGCTGTATGGATATGTGTTGAGGTAGTGCGGGCTGCTGCCCTCACCCTAACCCTCTCCCACAGGGAGAGGGAACGTTTCATCAAACCGCACTACGCTTGTACATCCTCCTTGGATGGCCAATCTTCCCGTACAGCATCTCCACGCTCAGAAACCCCGCCTCCACGCAGTGCTCCAGATAGCGCCGGGTAGTGGTTTTACTCAACCCCGTTTCGCTCACCACCTCATCCACGGTAAAGCAGTGCGTCGCCTTGTCGTTGAACAGCGCCTGCACCCGGGCCAGCGTATTCTCCTCAATCCCTTTGCTGCCGTTGTCCTGGCGGTAGTTCTTCGCCTGGAGTTGATACAGTGAATCGACGTTTTGCTGATCGACAATCTTCCAGACGCGCTGCTGTTCGGCAAATTGCACAAAGCGCTCCAGCGACTGGCTGAGGCGCTTCCAGGAAACCGGCTTAAGGATATAGTCAAACGCGCCGTTGCGGATGGCCTGGCTGCAGGTGTCCATATCGCTGGCGGCGGTGATGAAAATCACCGAGCAGTTGGCGCGGGTCAGCATCGGGTTACTGATAAGGGTGATGCCTTTGCCGTCCGGCAGATAGTTATCCAGCAGCATCAGCTGAGGCTGTTTACGCTCAAGCTGAACCTGCGCGTCGGCCAGTGACGAGGCAATCCCCACCAGTCTCAGACGCGGGTGTTTGCTGATGAGCTCCGCGTGCAGCTGTGCCAGTTCGTTCTCGTCTTCAACAATCAGTACGTCGATAAGTTCATGTTGCATAGTCGGTGTCTTCCAGTTGCCGGACGGTTCCCGAGGCCGGGATAAACAATGAGAAAATGGCGCCGCGTGGGGTATTATCGGCAACTTCTATCGCGCCGCCAGCCTGCGTAACGTAGCTTTCGATCAGATACAGACCAATCCCATGATCGCCGCGTGTTTTGGTGGTGATGCCGCGTTCAAAGATCCGCTCACGGATCTCCGGTTTAATGCCTACGCCCTGGTCGGCGACTTCAATAATCAGCTCCTGCTCGCTGAGTTTTATCAGCACTTCCACCGGCGTATGGGGAAGCGGCGAGCGCTGTGTTGCTTCGATGGCGTTATCCAGCAGGTTACCAATAATCGAAATCAACTCTTGCTCCCCAAGCGGCAGGAACGGCTTATCCAGCCGACAGGCCGGGTCGAAACTCAGCTCGACGCCTTTTTCCCGCGCGCGGGCGGCTTTCCCGAGCAGCAGGCCGCACAGGGTGGGGGAACTGAAGCGCGACGAGATAAAGTCCAGCAGTTCCTGGGCATGTTCCGACTGCGCCTGTATGTAGCCAATCGCCTCCTCATAGCGGCCCATATGCAGCAGGCCGGAGAGGGTGGTCATCCGGTTTAACTGCTCGTGGCGCATAATGCGCAGGTTATCGACATAGCGTTTTACCTGGCTGAGCTGGGCGCTCAGAGAGTCGATTTCGTTGCGATCGCGGAAGGTGATCACCCAGCCCTGCAGCGAGCCCTCAAGCATGATGTGAACCCGGCTGGCAATCACCGTGAGATCGTTAAAACGGCAAATCTCATCGTGGGTATCTTTAGCCAGCATCGTCTGCGTGTCGAAGAACGGGACCGGGTCGATCACCTGGCTTATCAACTGCCCACGCAGTTCACGCGCCGGCTGGCTCAGCCCCAGCAGTTTGCGCGCCGCCTGGTTGATCACTTCTATGCGCCGCTCGTTATCAATGGCAATCACCCCTTCGTAGATAGATTCCATCATCGCCTTTTGCTGACGTACCAGCAGGCCGATTTCTCGCGGTTCGAGGGAGAAGATCTGCTTCTTTATACTGCGGGTAAAGAACCAGGAGAAGATAAAGAGGGCCAAAAGCAGCAGCACGGCGGCAATCAGGATATTGACCACTTTACTGACGGTAATGGTATCCAGGTAGCTGGTGAGATAGCCCACGGAAACAATGCCAACCACCTGCCCGGCATCGTTGAAGATAGGGGCTTTACTGCGCAGCGAAATACCCAGTCCGCCTTTACGGATGGTTGTCGTGCTTTTCCCCTGCAGGACGGCCTCATTGTCGCCGCCAATCAGCGTCGTGCCCACTCTGTCGGCAAAGACGGAATGAAAAAGGTGCTTTCCCGTGTTATCTCCAATGACAATAAAGCTGGCATCGCTATGGGCAGCCATTTTCTGCATAAAATCATGGATCGCGGTGATATCTTTTTGTTCAACTTCATTGCGTAATGACGGAATAAGCGCAATCTCCTCCGCCTGTATTTTTGCGCGCGCACTCATTTCCTGATAAAGCTGCTTACCGACATCGGCATAATAATATCCGCCCAGCAACGCAAAAAGCACTGAGAAAAAGGCAACCAGCGAAATAAACAACTTAATCTGGAAAGAGACTTTCATAACTATCACGCAAGGTAGCGACAAAGATCGCCAATATATCATCTTTTTTTCTGTGGCTGCCTGTGCTTTGCCGAAAACTTGTGATCCCTTGCACAGCGGGCGCTGTAAAAGATTTATCCTGAGGGCTTACCTCGTTCAGGCTATATGAATAAATGTTATTTGTTTGTTCAATTCAGAAAAGAAACCATAAAAACCACGATAATAAATAAGGCATAAATCACATTAAATAAAAGAAACCATTAAAACCATAGTGGCCATTAAAACTTCGCTTTTAATATGTCATCCCTCACATAAAGTAAGCCTTTGTGACTCTAAGCTGAACGCACAAAATAACCAAGGGGCTTATTATGAGCACAACTGACGATTCTTTCTCTGTTACCCACGACCCGATTGAAATTCAGCGACCCTCGCTCAAAGAGCGTTGGTGGCATATTATGGATACCTGGAAAATCGGGATTATCCCTCTGCCGCTGTTTGTTCTGGCGGGCGCACTGATTGCGATTGATTGTCTGGGCGGAAAGCTGCCGAGCGACATCGTGGTGATGGTAGCGACCCTGGCCTTCTTCGGCTTTGCCTGCGGTGAGTTTGGCAAGCGCCTGCCGATTGTCGGCAAGCTCGGTGCGGCGGCGATTTGCGCCACCTTTATCCCTTCCGCGCTGGTCTATTACGGCCTGCTGCCGGATGTGGTGGTCGAGTCCACCACGAAGTTCTATAAATCCACCAATATTCTCTATCTTTACATCTGCTGCATTATCGTCGGCAGCATCATGAGCATGAACCGCACGGTGCTGATTCAGGGCTTCCTGCGCATCTTCTTCCCGATGCTGTGCGGTGAAATTGTCGGCATGCTGGTGGGGATGGGCGTTGGTCTCGCGCTGGGCCTGGAGCCGTTCCAGATCTTCTTCTTTATCATTCTGCCCATTATGGCGGGCGGTGTCGGGGAAGGCGCAATTCCGCTTTCCATCGGTTATGCCACCCTGCTGCACATGGACCAGGGCGTAGCGCTCGGCCGCGTGCTGCCGATGGTGATGCTCGGCGGTCTGACCGCGATCATTATCTCCGGTTGCCTGAACCAGCTTGGTAAGCGCTACCCGCACCTGACCGGTGAAGGCCAGCTGATGCCTAACCGCGCCAATGCCGATACCACCGTCTCTCAGCCTGCGTTCTCTGGTAAAGCGGACGTGACCACAATCGCCTCTGGCGCCCTGCTGGCGGTGCTGCTCTACATGCTGGGCATGCTCGGCCACAAGCTCATTGGCCTGCCAGCCCCGGTCGGCATGCTGTTTATGGCGGTGCTGGTGAAGCTCTGCAACGGCGCCTCTCCGCGCCTGCTGGAAGGTTCGCAGGTCGTCTACAAATTCTTCCAGACTTCCGTGACCTACCCCATCCTCTTCGCCGTCGGCGTGGCTATCACCCCGTGGCACGAACTGGTGGCGGCGTTCACCGTCAGCAACCTGCTGGTGATTGTCAGCACCGTTTCTGCGCTGGTGGCGACCGGCTTCTTCGTCGGCAAAAAGATCGGTATGCATCCGATTGATGTCGCCATCGTCTCCTGCTGCCAGAGCGGGCAGGGCGGTACCGGCGACGTGGCGATCCTGACCGCAGGCAACCGCATGAGCCTGATGCCGTTCGCCCAGATTGCTACCCGTATCGGCGGAGCGATTAACGTCTCTATCTCTCTGCTGATTCTGGGCAACTTCCTCGTTTAAGTTTTCAGGAAAGAACAATGAAACTCGCAAGCTTTTTATACCAGGGAAAACGCAGCTACGGCATCGTCCAGGCCGACGGCGTGATTGATTTAGGCCGCCGTCTCGGCGACCGCTACAGCGACCTCAAGGCGCTGCTGCAGGGCAACGGGCTGGCGCAGGCCACCCGCTACCTGAACGACGCGGTGGACGTGCCGATGAGCGCTATCACCTTCTTACCGGTGATTGAGCAGCCGGAAAAAATTCTCTGCGTGGGCATGAACTACGCCGACAAGCGCAAGGAGTTTGACCAGCATAACCCGGCCCCGACGCTGTTTGTCCGCTTCCCGGATTCACAGACCGGCCATAACGAACCGGTGCTGAAGCCGCGCCACTCCAGTGAATTCGACTACGAAGGCGAGCTGGCGGTGATCATCGGCAAAGGTGGGGAGAACATCAGCCGCGACGACGCGCTGCGCCACGTGGCGGGCTACAGCTGCTACATGGACGGCTCCGCCCGTGACTGGCAGCACACCTGGTTTACAGCCGGAAAAAACTGGCGTCAGACCGGCGCGTTTGGCCCCTGGATGGCGACGGCGGATGAGATCCCGGATCCGCACCAGCTGGCAATCCGCACTTGGCTGAACGGCCGCATGGTGCAGGAAGACAACACCAGCAGCATGATCCACAAGGTTGCGGAGCTGATCGAGTACATCAGCACCTTCACCCGCCTCAGCCCGGGCGATGTGATCATCACCGGATCCCCGGGCGGGGTGGGGAAAAAGCGTAACCCGCCGCTGTTTATGAAAGAGGGCGATCGCATTGAGGTGGAGATCGAGCATATCGGTCATCTGAGCAACGTGATCGTGGAAGCGCCCGCCGTCGGGCTTGCGGCAGCACACTGAGTAAAACGGCATGAACAGTCAACCCATCGATTTTCGCCACACTCTGGTGGCGAAGCATCCGGAACGCTTAAGCCAGATCCGCTACCTGCTGGCAGACAGCGGCCTTGGCCTGGACAACGACATCACGCTGTTTGTCGAAGCCTGGTCCGGCTCGCAGCTGGTGGGTTGCGCAGGGCTTGCCGCCAACGTCATCAAATGCGTGGCGGTCAACGAGCAGCTTCGCGGCGAGAACCTCAGCGCGCGGCTGCTGGCTGAGGTGGAAAATGCGGCGCTGGAGCGCGGCCATTTTCATCTCTTCCTCTGCACCCGTCCGTGCAACCGGGAGCGCTTTGCCCGCAGTGGCTTCTGGCCGATTGCCCAGAGCGGAAACAACGCGGTGCTGATGGAGAACACCCCGCAGGGGATCGAACGCTACTGCCGTTCCCTGCGCGCGAAGCGCAAAAGCGGGGAGAACATTGGCGCGATAGTGATGAACGCCAATCCCTTCACCCTCGGCCATCGCCATCTGGTGGAGCAGGCGGCGCAGCAGTGCGATGCGCTGCATCTCTTCGTGGTGCGTGAAGATGCGTCGTTCTTCCCGTTTAGCGCGCGCATTGAGATGGTGCGGGCGGGCGTGGCGCATCTGCCGAACGTGGTGGTGCATGAAGGCTCGCAGTACATCATCTCCCGCGCCACCTTCCCGGCCTACTTCCTGAAGGAGACCGGCAAAGTGCAGCAGGCGTGGAGTGAAATCGACGTGCTGATTTTCCGGGACTTTATTGCCCCGGCGCTGGGCATCACCCACCGCTTCATCGGCTCGGAGCCCTTTTGCGACATCACCCGGCAGTACAACCAGACGCTGCACGACCTGCTGGCCTCGCATATTGAGGTGGTGGAAATGCCGCGCATCAAGGCCACCGGCAACGCCATTTCCGCGTCCGAAGTGCGCCGTTTACTCAAGGCACAGCAGTTTTCCCGGATCCGGGAGATTGTCCCGGACTCCACCTTCGCGCATCTCGAAACGCATTACCGTGCGAGTGCCGAAGTCGCATAACTACCAGGAATTTATCATGAATATTGTAAGGGAGGCGCTGGCCGGCACGCAGGAGTCCAGCGACCTGATGGTGAAAATCGCTCCCGCTCACGGCGAGCTGGAGATAGTCATCCACAGTGAAGTGATTAAGCAGTTTGGCGAGCAGATTCGCCAGGTGGTCAACGACACATTGCGCGCCATGAACGTGCACCAGGGACTCATCATTATTGAAGATAAAGGGGCGCTGGACTGTGTTATTCGCGCCCGCCTGCAAAGCGCGCTGATGCGTGCCGCCGATGATCAAACCATCAACTGGGGGGCGCTGAAATGAGCAAACTCCGCCGCAGTATGCTGTTCCTGCCGGGCGCTAACGCCGCCATGCTTTCCACCGCCTTTATCTACCGGCCTGATTCCATCATGTTTGACCTGGAAGACGCCGTTGCCCTGCGCGAGAAAGACACCGCGCGCATGCTGGTGTTCCACGCGCTACAGCACCCGATGTATCAGGATATCGAAACCGTGGTGCGCATTAACCCGCTGAGCACGCCGTTTGGCCTGCTGGATCTGGAAGCCGCCGTGCGGGCGGGCGTGGACGTGATTCGCCTGCCGAAAACGGACACCCCGGACGATATCTACGAGCTGGAGGGGCACCTGGCGCGTATTGAACGCGAGTGCGGCCGCGAAGTCGGCTCTACCCGCGTCATGGCGGCGATTGAATCGGCCATTGGCGTGATAAATGCCGTGGCGATTGCCCGCAGCTCCCCGCGCCTCATCGGCATCGCGCTGGCCGCCTTTGATTATGTGATGGATATGCAGACCGAGCGCGGCGACGGCACCGAGCTGTTCTACGCCCGCTGCGCCGTATTGCACGCCGCCCGTGCGGCGGGCATCGACGCCTTCGACGTGGTGTGGTCAGACGTTAACGACGAGGCCGGGTTCCTGCGCGAGGTCGATCTGATCCGCAAGATGGGCTTTAACGGCAAATCGCTGATTAACCCGCGCCAGATTGACCTGCTGCATAACGCTTACGCCCCGACGCAGGAAGAGGTGGAACACGCGAAGCGAGTGATTGAGGCGGCAGAAGAGGGCGAGCGTAACGGCCTGGGCGTGGTGTCGCTCAACGGCAAAATGGTGGATGCACCGATTATTAACCACGCGCAGGTGGTGCTGGAGCGCGCGGCGGCCTCCGGCGTGCGTCGGTAAGGATGACAGAATGAACCAGACTGAACTTCTCCATATGAATTTCCCCCATCTGCGGGGCTTAAAACCGTTTGATACCGCCCACAGCGCGACGCCGTGGCTGGCGGATGCTGACGCGAAGCACAGCCGCAAACTCTGCGCCTCCGTTGAAGAGGCGGTGAAGCGCTGCGGCCTGCAGGACGGGATGACCATCTCTTTCCACCACGCGTTTCGCGAAGGCGACCGGGTGATCAACACCGTCGTGGCGCTGCTGGCGCGAATGGGTTTCAAAAACCTGACGCTGGCCTCCAGCTCGCTGATGACCTGCAATGACGCGCTGATCGAGCATATTGAAAGCGGCGTCATCACCCGCATTTACACCTCCGGAATGCGCGGCAGGCTGGCGGATGCCATCTCCCACGGGCTGATGGACGAGCCGGTGCAAATTCACTCCCACGGCGGGCGCGTGAAGCTATTGCAGGACGGCGAGCTGAATATCGACGTGGCGTTTCTCGGCGTGCCGTGCAGCGATGAGTTTGGCAACGCCAACGGCACCCACGGTAAATCCTGCTGCGGCTCGCTGGGCTACGCCATGGTGGATGCGCACTTTGCCCGCAAGGTGGTGCTGCTGACCGAAGAACTGGTGCCGTTCCCCAATATGCCCGCCAGCCTGGTGCAGGACCAGGTGGACTACATCGTGCAGGTTGAGAGCGTCGGTGACCCGGCGAAAATCAGCGTTGGCGCGGCGCGCGTCACCAGCAACCCGCGCGAGCTGATGATCGCCCGCTATGCGGCGGACGTGATTGAACATTCCGGCTACTTTAACCCGGGCTTCTCAATGCAGACCGGCTCCGGCGCGGCGGCGACCGCCTGCACGCGTTTTATGGAAGAGAAAATGGAGCGCAGCGGCGTGAAGGCGCGCTTCGCGCTTGGCGGCATCACCGGCAGCCTGGTGGATTTGCACGAGAAGGGGCTCATCGAAAAGCTGCTCGACACCCAGTGCTTTGACGGCCAGGCGGCGGCGTCTCTGGCGCGCAACCCGAACCACGTGGAGATCTCCACCAATGTTTACGCCAACCCCGGCAGCAAGGCGGCAAGCTGCGACCAGCTCGACGTGGTGATCCTCAGCGCCCTCGAAATCGACGTTGATTTCAACGTCAACGTCATCACCGGCTCCGACGGCGTGATGCGCGGCGCGTCCGGCGGACACTGCGACGTGGCCGCTGCGGCGAACCTCACCATCGTCGTTGCGCCGCTGCTGCGCAGCCGCATTCCGACGGTCGTGAAGCGCGTCACCACGCGCCTCACGCCGGGTGAGAGCATCGACGTGCTGGTCACCGATCACGGCATTGCGGTTAACCCGGCGCGCCCGGAGGTGCGTGAGCGGCTGATGGCTGCCGGGCTGAAGATTGTGGATATCAACGCGCTCTATGAACGGGCGATATCGCTGACGGGCGTACCGAAGCCGATTGAGTTTACCGACAAAATCGTCGGGGTGATCCGCTACCGCGACGGCAGCGTGATCGACACCGTGCGACAGGTGAAGGAGTGATTATGACAGTAGCGACACCCGTGCGGACGGGTGTCAGCCTGGACGAACTGCTGGCGGCGAAAGAGCGCCGCGCAGCGCGTCAGGCTGACATGCTTGAGCACTATCAACAACCGGTGATTTCCCTCACGCTGGTCACGCCAGGGGAAATTAAAGACAGCCTGCGCTATCGCAACACCATGGGCGTAGCGCTCCAGACGTGCGACCAGCTGCTATGGGAGAACCGCTGGCAGGTGCTGGACCGTCAGGTGCTGTGGCTTCCGACCGGGCCCGAGGCTCTGTGGTGCGTGGCTCATCCGGCAGCGGAAATTAAAGCGCACTGCGCGGAACTGGAGCAGACGCACCCGCTCGGCAGGCTGTGGGATCTGGATGTTATTTGCCCTCAGCATGGCCACGTCGGGCGTCAGTCGCTGGGGGCAAATCTCAGACGCTGCCTGATCTGCGACGAACCTGCGCATGCCTGTTCCCGCTCGCGGAACCATCCCGTTGAGCAGGTGGTTTCCCGGGTGGAGAAGATGATTGATGACTGGTTTGCTCGCGACTAAACCCCGCATTGCGGACGTGCCCGCGCTTGCCGAAGCGGCACTGTGGCAGGAGCTGGAGCTGACGCCCAAACCGGGGCTGGTGGACAAGCTCAATAACGGTTCCCACCGCGATATGGACCACGCGCTGTTTGCCCGCAGCATTGCGGCGATTACGCCGTGGTTTGCGCGCTTTGCTGAACTTGGTAACGCGCATGCGGATAAGCCCGCTGACGCACAGCTACGGATTATCCGCCCAATGGGGATGGCCTGCGAGCAGGCGATGTACGCCGCGACGAACGGCGTGAATACGCACAAAGGCGGGATTTTTGCCCTGGGTTTACTGTGCTTCGCCGCCGGACGTGTGAACAATCTTTCTGCGGACAGCCTCTGTTGTGAGGTAGGTAACATCTGCCGCGGGCTGGTGTCGCGAGAGCTGGCCGCGCGCAGCGGGCAGGCGACGGCGGGCGAGCGGCAGTTTCAGCAGCACGGCTTAACCGGCGCGCGCGGTGAGGCGGAAAGCGGCTTTGCCACGGTGCGTAAGGCGTTGGCACAGTGGAACGGACGGTCGCTTCACAGCCTGCTGTTACGCCTGATGTCAGTCAATCAGGACAGCAATCTGGTGTCGCGCGGTGGCATGGAAGGGCTGCGCTACGTTCAGGACTACGCGCGGGAATTGCTGGCTAACGGCTGGGACCGCGAAGCGTTGCTTAAAATGGATATCGCATTGATAGAACGCAATCTGAGTCCGGGGGGCAGCGCGGATTTGCTGTCGGTGGGGTGGGTGCTTTCTGCAATAAAATAGCCGGGTGGCGGCTTCGCCTTACCCGGCCTACGGTTGGGTTTTGTAGGCCCGGTAAGCGTTAGCGCCACCGGGCACAACACACCAAAGATTAGTGCGCGATCGGCTGCGCACCGTTCGGCACACGCACGTGCTTGTACTTGAACAGCGCGATGAACGCGAAGAACAGCACCAGCGAGTATGCGGCGAAGATCAGCCACACCGGCTGCCAGTTGGTGATGCCGTTGGTGGTGTACATCTCTACCACTTTACCGCTCACCACGCCGCCCAGAATACAGCCGAAGCCGTTGGTCATCATCAGGAACATGCCCTGTGCGCTGGCGCGGATTTCAGGCTTCACTTCTTTTTCCACGAATACGGAACCGGAAATGTTGAAGAAGTCGAAGGCACAGCCGTAAACAATCATCGACAGCACCAGCAGTACGGTGCCGAATGCGCTCGGGTCGCCGTAGGCGAACAGACCAAAGCGCAACATCCATGCCGCGATACTGATCAGCATGACGTTCTTGATGCCGTAGCGGCTCAGGAAGAACGGGATGGTCAGGATGAACAGCGTCTCAGAGATCTGAGAGATGGACATCATCACCGACGCATGCTCAACGATAAAGCTTCCGGCAAACAGCGGATTGTTATCGAAGCTGTGCAGGAAGGTGTTGCCGAACATGTTGGTGATCTGCAGCTCTGCGCCCAGCAGCATGGAGAAGATAAAGAAGATCGCCATCCGTTTGTTTTTAAACAGCGCGAACGCGTCCAGACCGAGCATGGTGCTCCAGCTCTGGTTTTTCTGCTGGTTTGAAACCGGAATGGTTGGCAGCGTCAGGGTGAAGATCGCCAGCAGCACGGAGAGCGCGGCACCGATGTAGAGCTGCATATGGCTCAGTTCAAAGCCTGCGAAGCTCACGCCCCACATTGCCATGATAAAGCCGATGGTGCCCCAGATACGGATTGGCGGGAAATCGGTCACGATATCCATCCCGGCAGATTTCAGGCGGTAGTAAGAGATGGTGTTGATCAGCCCAAGCGTTGGCATATAGGCCAGCGAGTTAAGCAGGATCACCATAAACATTGCCCCTGGCGTGGTCACTTCGGCCGCCATAAACAGCGTCCCCGCGCCCACCAGATGGCAAAGCATGTACAGCCATTTCGCACTTAACCATTTATCCGCCACGATACCGAGCAGTGTTGGCATGAAGACCGCCGCGATACCCAGCGAGCTGTAGACGGCACCGATTGACGCACCATCGAACTTGAGCGTCACAAACATATAGGAGCCGAGTGTAGTCAGCCAGCTACCCCACAGGCAGAACTGCAGAAACGACAATATTTTAAGCTGCAGCTTAAGGTTCATGTTACTTTCCTCACAAGTGAGCGGGAGATATGTTGTTTTTGGAACATTCAGGGTTGTTATTTGATGCAATTCTATCAGTTGGCAACGATATGTTTTGTTACCTCCCGCAAAAAAATGCAATCCACATTAATTTGCAGTTTGGATTGTGATGCAAATAACATTTTCGTATGGGTGGGGTGAGTGAGTGCGGCCTGATACCCTCACCCTGACCCTCTCCCACGGGGAGAGGGAAAGCAGAACACCTTCTCCTTGCAGGAGAAGGTGTGTTGATTATCGACGACGATAGTTCTTCTGCGCCGTATTGACCTTATACAGATAGCGGCGGGACTCCGCTGATGGGTGGCGGGTGGTGAGGGTTGAGTAAACATCCCCCGGCGCCATGCTGTTGATGATGTTTGCGGCCTGCACTTTGTCGTTCGAGAAGACGCGTAGCACGCTGCCCGCGCCGCCGTTATAGGCGGTGATTACGGCATAGCGGCGTGAGGTCGGGTTATCGATGCCGCCGAGATAAACATTGTTCAGCATCGCCAGATAGGCCGTGCCGGTATCAATGTTGCTCTGGGGATCGAACAGATAGCTACGGCTCGGCGTGCCGGATTTGCCCTGCGCGCGGAAGACGTCTTTACCGGCGCTGTGCTGGACTACCTGCATCAGCCCCAGGGCGTCGGAACGGCTAACTGCGTAAGGGTTGAACGACGATTCGGTCTGCATAATCGCCAGGATCAGCGACTCATCCACGCCGTACTTACGTGATGCCTGACGCACCATGCCAAGATACTTATGCGCACGCTTGTCGAGGTGGTTCGGCACGAGGTTGATGGTGACGCTATAAATTATCTTCAGGCCGTTAGAGCGGCTCTTCAGTCGCGTCTGCAGCAGATAGTCGGCAAATTTCGTGGCGCGACCTTCCCAGCGGATTGGCTGGCCGGTTTGATCGACAACCTGACCGTACAGGAACGGCTCTTTCGAGATGGTGATATCGTCGGCATCGGAGTAGAGATCGATAGATCCCGGGTCGTCGCCCATCAGCAGGGTTTTGATAATCGCCTGACGCAGTCGTGCCGCAGGGTCAGTACCCGCGATGGTTTCAATGGTGATCGTACCCTCATCAAAGTTGATGTGGCTACGGGTCAGATAGGCGTCGGTGTACTTAACGTAGTCCTTCGGTCCGGCAATAAGAACTTCGTTAAATCCCCATATGTTCTCGATGTTGTGGGCAAACTGCCCCATCAAAATGTCAAAACCGTTGGTGTCCTTGATCCAGGCTTCGTTGTAATCATCGCCTTTTTTTGACGAACAGGAGACCAGCAACGGCGCAACAAGGGCTAGCGCTAAAAGTTTTTTCATCATTCCGGGCGTGCGTGTTGTGTTTGCTTAGTCGTTGCTATTGCCCGGCGGCGCTTCGCTTGCACGGGCCTACGGTTTTGTAGGCCGGGTAAGCGCAGCGCCACCCGGCAACAGCCGCTCAATATTATTTTTCTGGAGGCGTATAGCCTTCGATGTGCACGTCTTTGCCTTCAAACAGGAAGTTCACCATCTCCTGTTCCAGCAGCTTGCGGTGTTCCGGGTTCATCATGCTGAGCTTTTTCTCGTTAATCAGCATGGTCTGCTTTTTCTGCCACTGTCCCCAGGCTTCTTTGGAGATCTCGTTATAAATGCGTTTACCCAGATCACCCGGATAAAGCTGGAAATCCTGGCCTTCAGCGTCACGCTGCAGGAAAGTACAAAAAATCGTTCTGGCCATACTCATTCCTCTTTTTCTTGTCGATGCTAAACCATTGCACCGGCACGTAATTGCTGTAACAGGCGCTCCACGGGAGCCGCCAGCCCGACTGATGGCGGTTGCGCTAAGTTATACCAGAGAGCTGTGCCTTCATCCATGCACGAGGCAAATGAGGACACGGGAAGCCACATCGGCACAATATCCAGGTGGAAATGGCTGAAGGTATGGCGAAACGCGGTCAGCTGCGTCAGGTTATCGGCAGCAATACCGCGCTGTTTAAGCCATTCACGCAGCAAATCTTCATCTTCAAACTGTGGGAAGCAGTATAGACCGCCCCACAGGCCGCTCGGTGGACGCTGGGTCAGGAACACCTCGTCGCCGTGCTGCATCAGCAGCATGTAACCGGTGCGCTCCGGTAGCGTCTGCTTCGGTTTTTTCCCCGGGTATTGCGACCACGAATGGTTAGCGTAGGCCACGCAGAGAGTATTGAGCGGGCAGAGTTCGCACTTGGGTTTTGAGCGCGTGCAGACCATCGCACCCAGATCCATCATCGCCTGGTTAAAACGTTCGACGCCGTTGGCCGGGGTAACCGCTTCACTGATCTCCCACAGACGTTTCTCAACCTCTTTTTTACCGGGCCAGCCGTCCACGGCATAGCAACGTGCCAGCACGCGCTTCACGTTGCCGTCGAGGATCGGGAAATGCTTACCCAAAGAGAGAGAGAGAATGGCTCCCGCCGTTGAACGCCCGACGCCGGGTAAATCTGCCACTTCATCGAAAGTTTCCGGGAATTTACCGTTGTGGCGCGTGGCGACCTGCTGCGCGGCCTTGTGCAGATTACGCGCGCGGGCGTAATAGCCCAGGCCTGTCCACAGGTGCAATACCTCGTCCAGCGGGGCATTCGCCAGGTCTGTTACCGTCGGGAAGCGTGCCATAAAACGCTCAAAGTATGGGATCACCGTGGCGACCTGCGTTTGTTGCAACATCACTTCGGAGAGCCATACTTTGTAAGGCGTTTTTTCAATTTGCCAGGGCAGGGTTTTACGCCCGTATTTGTCGTACCAGTCCAGCACCTGGGCTGAAAATTGAGAGGCTTGCATGGTCATCGATTCACATAATCAGGGACGCAGATTGCAGCACAGCGTCAATCTGCTGTAAACCGGATCTTTCCCATGCTTGCATAGACGCCTTAACTTTGGATAATGCCCGTTTCCCGAACATTCTCACAAGCAGACAACTCTTTTATGAAAAACGACGTCATTTCACCGGAATTTGATGAAAACGGTCGCCCGCTGCGCCGTATTCGCAGCTTTGTCCGTCGTCAGGGCCGCCTGACAAAAGGGCAGCAACATGCGCTGGACAACTACTGGCCGGTGATGGGCGTTGAGTTCAGCGAGCAGCCGCTGGACTTTGCCGGGCTGTTTGGCCGCGAAGCGCCAGTCACGCTGGAGATTGGTTTTGGTATGGGCACCTCTCTGGTGACCATGGCGCAAGCTCGCCCGGAGCAGAACTTCCTCGGTATTGAAGTGCATTCCCCGGGCGTCGGCGCGTGTCTCGCAACTGCCCATGAAGAGGGTGTAGAGAACCTGCGCGTCATGTGTCATGACGCGGTGGAAGTGCTGCACAAAATGATTCCTGACAATTCTTTAACCATGGTTCAGCTCTTTTTCCCTGACCCGTGGCACAAAGCACGTCATAATAAACGCCGTATCGTTCAGGCACCGTTTGCCGAGCTGGTGAAAAGCAAGCTGAAACTGGGCGGCGTCTTCCATATGGCAACCGACTGGGAACCTTATGCGGAACATATGCTGGAAGTGATGTCGTCTCTGGACGGGTATAAAAACCAGTCTGAAAGCAACGACTATGTTCCGCGTCCGGATTCACGTCCGGTAACGAAATTTGAACAGCGTGGCCATCGTCTTGGTCACGGTGTATGGGACTTAATGTTCGAGAGGGTGAAATAATGGCAAAGAATCGTAGCCGTCGTCTGCGTAAAAAAATGCACATCGAAGAATTCCAGGAAGTGGGGTTCTCCGTTGCGTGGCGTTTCCCGGAAGGCACCAGTGTAGAACAGATCGATCAGGACGTGGATGCCTTCATCAACGACGTGATTGAGCCCAACAAGCTGGCCTTCGACGGTAGCGGTTACCTGGCTTGGGAAGGTCTGATCTGCACCCAGGAAGTGGGTAAATGCACCGAAGAACATCAGGCGCTGGTTCGTAAATGGCTTGAAGACCACAAGCTGGAAGATGTCCGCGTCAGCGAACTTTTCGACGTTTGGTGGGACTAATAAAGCAGTACGGGGCCAGCATTAGCTGGCCCATTTTGTCTGAGGGAGTGTTTAAGATGCGCAAAACGTTGCTGGCTGTTGCTTTGATGGCAACCGGATTCACCGCCCATGCGGAGTATAAATGTAGCGTCACCCCGCGTGATGACGTGGTGTTAAGCCCGCAAACCGTGCAGGTCAAAGGCGAGAACGGCAATCTGGTGATTACGCCGCAAGGGAACGTCACCTTTAACGGCAAAGAGTACAATCTGACAGCCGCACAGCGTGAGCAGGCGAAAGACTATCAGGCCGATTTGCGTACCGCGCTGCCATGGATTAATAAAGGAGCCCTGACGCGCGTCGAAAAAAGCCGTGTTGCACTGGATAAGATCATTACCAAAGAGGTGGGGGAGAGCAGCAATATGCGCTCCCGCCTGACGAAGCTCGATAAGCAGCTCAAAGAGCAGATGAACCGGATTATCGAGACGCGCTCTGATGGCCTGACGTTCCACTACAAGGCGATTGATCAGGTCCGTGCTGACGGACAGCAGCTGGTGAACCAGGCGATGGGCGGCATTCTGCAGGACAGCATCAACGAGATGGGGGCTAAAGCGGTCCTGAAGGGCGGCGGTAACCCGCTGCAGGGCGTGCTGGGCAGTCTGGGTGGCTTGCAGACCTCAATTCAGAACGAGTGGAAGAACCAGGAAGATGATTTCCAGCAGTTCGGCAAAGACGTGTGTAAACGCGTGGTGTCGCTGGAAGATAGCCGGAAGGCGCTGGTGGGGACGTTGAAGTAATCCTCTGCGCGCTGGGCCCCTCACCCTAACCCTCTCCCCAAAGGGGCGAGGGGATGGTTTGCTCCCTCTCCCTTTCAGGGAGAGGGCCGGGGTGAGGGTTGCAGCATTTGCAGTGTTTCAAGGATCTTTTCTAATACAGCCTCTTCGTTTTTCCAGAGTTCGTTGTTCCAGAAGCGAATGACATACCAGCCCTTTTGGTGTAACCACTTCGACCTTTGACGATCGTATTCCTGATTTTCATCATGCTGTCCGCCATCCAGTTCAATGGCCAGGCGAGCCGCACAGCATGCGAAATCCAGGATGTAGTTTCCTGCCGGATGCTGTCGGCGAAATTTATAATTTTCGAAACGGCGGCTTCGTAATAAATACCAAAGCCGTCTTTCTTCCTTCGTCAGCTCGCGTCTGAGCTGTTTAGCGTATGATCGCGTAATTTCCATCCCCACACTCTGCCAGCTTTTCCTTCAGCCGGCAGAACGGGATGCAAAAACCTGAATTAGCCTTCAGGAATCGTCGGCGAGGAACAGCTCAAGAAGGGAATTTAAGAACAGTTTGCCGTGCTCGGTGATCTGCCAGTAATCTTCACACTCAGTCAGATACCCCTGAGCCAGCGCCTCGTCAATCTGAGGACGAATCACTGACTCCGGCAGACCGGTGTAACGCGCAAATTCCGCGCGCGGCGCGGCTTCCAGCAGGCGGAAGCGGTTCATAAAGAACTCAAACGGTTTATCCGCCGCCTCAACGTCGTGCTGGCGCTCGAGATAACGGCCTTCCATATACCCTCGCGGGTGGCGGGTTTTGGCGGTACGCAGAATGCGACCGTCCGGGAAAGTCACCTTGCCGTGCGCGCCGCAGCCAATTCCCAGGTAGTCGCCAAAACGCCAGTAGTTCAGGTTGTGCTGACACTGATACCCCGGTTTCGCATACGCAGACGTCTCGTACTGCTGATACCCCGCAGCGGTTAACAACTGGTGGCCCTGCTCGAAAATATCCCACAGCGCGTCGTCATCCGGCAGAACCGGAGGACGGGAACCAAACAGCGTGTTGGGTTCGATGGTGAGCTGATACCAGGACAGATGCGGCGGGTTAAGTTCAATCGCCTGGCGCAGATCGTCCAGCGCTTCGTCGAGCGACTGGTCCGGCAGGCCGTGCATCAAATCGAGGTTAAAGCTGCGCAGACCCAGTCCTGTCGCCAGGTTTGCCGCACGCTTTGCTTCCTCAGGACCGTGAATGCGCCCCAGGCGCTTCAGTTTTGGCTCGCTAAAGCTCTGCACGCCGATGGAAATACGGTTCACGCCTGCACGCTGATACTCGACAAAACGATCGGCCTCAACGGTACCGGGGTTGGCTTCCATCGTAATTTCAGCATCCGCGGCCAGGTTCAGGCGCGCACGCACGCCGTCCAGCAGCGTCTGCATCGCCGGGCCTGACAGCAGGCTCGGCGTACCGCCACCAATGAAAATGGTCTTAACTTCACGTCCCTGTGCGTAAGGTACATCGGCGTCCAGGTCAGCCAGCAGATGCGCAACGTAGTCATCGTGCGGCACTTCACCTTTCAGCGCGTGCGAGTTGAAATCGCAGTACGGGCATTTCTGCACGCACCACGGGATGTGAATATAAAGACTCAGAGGTGGCAAATTAGCCATTACGCAGTTCTTCCAGTAACAGTTTCAGTGCGCGCCCACGGTGGGAAATCGCGCTTTTCTCTTCGCGGGTCAGTTCCGCTGCGGTTTTGCCCTCGGACGGGACAAAGAAAATCGGGTCGTAGCCAAAACCGCCGTTGCCCGCAGCTTCACGGGTAATCACGCCCGGCCAGCTACCGTGGCAGACGATCGGCGTCGGGTCCTCTGCGTGACGCAGATAGACCAGCACGCAGTGGAACTGTGCGGTCCGCTGTTCGTCCGGTACGTCTTTCAGGGCAACAAGCAGCTTTTCCAGATTCTGCTGGTCGGTTGCATCAACACCGGAATAACGAGCAGAGTAAATCCCCGGCGCGCCGCCAAGGAAATCGACGGCCAGACCGGAGTCATCGGCAATGGCGGGCAGACCGGTAATCTGCGCGGCATGGCGTGCTTTCAGGATCGCGTTTTCAATAAACGTCAGCCCCGTCTCTTCGGCAGAATCTACGCCAAGATCGGTCTGAGCGACCACATCCAGCCCAAAATCATTTAATAGCGAGGCCAACTCGCGCACTTTACCGGCGTTGCCGGTCGCGAGAACAACTTTCTGCATGGTTTAGTCCTGTTCTGTCAAAGCCGCGACTTCCGTCGGGATGGATTGCGGGTTGAGGATTTTTACCTGTTTATGCCGCCCCAGTTCGCCTTTTTCAATGATGACCTGGCTTTTGGCCACGCGAAACTGTTTTGCCAGATATTTGGTCAGATGCGCGTTTGCCTGACCGTCAACCGGCGGGGCGGTGATGGCGACTTTTAACTCTTCGCCATGCAGTCCAACAATACTGTCACGGCTGGCTTTCGGCTGAATATACAGCCGCAAAACCAGCCCGTCAGCGCAGGTGCTTACGGCACTCATAGCGCCATCCACAGCCCCGGCAACAGCATGTCGCCCGTAGACTGCAGCAGTTCAGCGATCCCCATGTTGATCACATAGAGCAGCAGAACCAGAATCATCGGGGAGAAGTCGATGCCGCCCATAGAGGGAAGTAAGTTACGGATCGGACGCAGCAGCGGCTCGGCCAGCTGAATCAGGGCATACTCTACCGGGCTACGCCCCTGGCTCACCCAGCTCATGATGGCCATCACCAGCAGCACCCAGAAAATCAGCAGACCGACGGTTTTGATCAGAATCAGCACGGCGGCAATCCAGATAATCGGCTGGAAGGTGATGACCATAAACAGCACGATGGCTTTGATAACGCTAAGAATAAACGCTACCAGCAGCGAAGCGCTGTCGATGGGACCCATGGCCGGGATAATACGGCGCAGAGGCCCGACAATAGGTTGCGTGATTTTCACGACAAACTGGGAGAACGGATTGTAAAAATCACAACGGGCCCACTGCATCCAGACGCGCAGCAAAAGCGCCATCGTATACAGCTCAATGACCGTTGAGAGCAGGAAAGTCAACGTCTTCATGGCGTTCCTCAAGTTTCCTTATTATTTGGAGTAGTCGCGCGCACCGAAAATGGCGGTACCGATGCGCACCATAGTGCTGCCTGCCGCGATGGCGGCTTCCATATCATCCGACATGCCCAGAGAAAGCGTGTCTACCGTGTTGTAGCGCGCTTTAAGCGCCTCAAATGCTACAGCCATTTGCTGTGCCACGGCAAACTGCCTTTCATAACTTGACTCTGGCGCCGGAATAGCCATCAGCCCACGCAGGGTTAAGCGTGGCAGGGCGGCCACGTCTGCGGCCAGCGCATCCAGCTCGCTTAGCGCAATGCCGGACTTGCTATTTTCGTCGCTGATGTTGATTTGTATCAGCACGTTAAGCGCTGGCATCTCTGCCGGGCGTTGTTCGTTCAGGCGTGTGGCAATGCGCAGACGGTCAATCGTATGGCACCAGTCGAAGTGCTCTGCCACCAGACGGCTTTTGTTCGACTGCAGTGGACCAATAAAGTGCCACTGAAGATCCGTATTCCCCTTTTCCCGGAAGTCGCGAATTTTATCCACGCCTTCCTGCACGTAGTTCTCACCAAATGCGCGCTGGCCTGCATCAATCGCTTCTGCGATGGCGCTCGCAGGCTTGGTTTTGCTGACTGCAAGGAGCGTAATTTCTTCTGAAGCACGGCCGCAACGCGTTGCGGCAGCTGAGATTTTGTCCCGGACCTGTGCCAGGTTATGCGCAATGTCGTTCATTTTCCGAGGAGTAGTCTATGGATGTGGAAGAAATGGTGGCCCTTAGTGTAAAGCATAACGTCTCCGATCTACACCTGTGCAGTGATTCGCCACCCCGCTGGCGCCGGTCAGGACGCCTTGAACCCGCGCCGTTTCCGCCGCCTGATGTCGGGGCGTTATTAAAAGCGTGGCTCAATGATGAGCAGCAGGGAAGCTGGTGGGCTCACGGTCAGGTCGATTTTGCCGTGACGGTGGCAGAAGGCCAGCGTCTGCGCGGGAGTGCGTTTAAGCAGATTAACGGGGTGTCCATCGCCCTGCGGTTGCTGCCACGCACCTGTTCGCCACTCTCTTCGCTGGGCGTGCCGCGTGCCATTCCGGAACTGTTATCCAGTGACAACGGGTTGATTCTGGTGACGGGGGCGACCGGCAGCGGCAAATCCACCACTCTGGCGGCGATGGTCGATTTTCTCAACCACCATACTGACGGGCATATCCTCACGCTTGAAGATCCGGTGGAGTTTCTGTACCGGAGCGAACGCTGCCTGATTCAGCAGCGGGAAATAGGTCAGCACTGCCCGTCTTTTGTCGAGGCGCTGCGCGGAGCGTTACGCGAGGATCCAGATGTGATTTTGCTGGGGGAGCTGCGTGATGCAGAGACGATCCGTCTCGCGTTGACGGCGGCGGAGACCGGGCATCTGGTGCTGGCGACACTGCATACGCGGGGTGCCTCGCAGGCCATTGAGCGGCTGGTGGACACCTTCCCGGCGCAGGAGAAAGACCCGGTACGTAACCAGCTGGCCGGTAGCCTGCGTGCGGTGCTGGCACAGAGGCTGCTTCCCGACCTGCAGGGTGGGCGTGTCGCGCTGTATGAACTGCTGGTGAATACCCCGGCGGCGGCAAATCTGATTCGTGAAGGAAAAACGTGGCAACTGCCCGGTATCATTCAAACAGGCCAGCAGGCGGGAATGCAGAACTTTGATCAGAGCGTGGCGGAGAGACGGGCGCAGGGGCGGCTATAGGCCCCTGAGATTAATAGCCCTGTTCGAAATAGCTTTCGAGGATGATGACGGCAGAGGCGGAGTCTACGCTGCCTTTGTTGAGCGCCCGGAAGCCGCCGTGCTCAAACAGGCCAGCACGCGCTTCGACGGTGCTAAGACGCTCGTCGTGAAGCTTCACGGAGACGCCAAAGCGGCCATGGATTTTATTGGCGAACTTACGCGCGCGAGCGGTAAGGGGTTGTTCGGTGCCGTCCATATTCAGCGGCAACCCAACGATAACATCATCCGGTTGCCACTCTTTCAGCAGACGTTCGATAAGATTCCAGTCAGGCGTGCCGTCGTTGGCCTTCAGGGCCGTGAGTGGACGCGCGGTACCGGTGATGCGCTGACCCACAGCGACGCCAATGCTTTTGGTACCAAAATCAAAGGCCAAAAGTGTTCCGCTCATCAGGCGTGCCCCGCGACACCAGGCATGGTCAGAATATCAATGCCAATCAGTTTTGCCGCATCGCGCCAGCGATCGGCTATCGGGGTTTTAAACAGAATATTCATGTCCGCTGGTGCGGTAAGCCAGGCGTTATCGAGGATTTCCTGCTCAAGCTGGCCTTTCTCCCACGACGAGTAACCCAGCGCCACCAGCACTTCGGAAGGCTGTTCTGCGGTACCCAGCGTTTCGAGCACGTCGCGCGAGGTGGTGATCACGGTGTTATCGGAGATGCGGATACTGGAAGAGAATACCGGCGGGGTATGCAGGATAAAGCCGCGATCTTCTGCAAGTGGTCCACCCAGCATCACCGGCTTATCAAGCCGGATCTCCGGCAGTCGTGCTTCAGCCGGGATTTTCAGCTTGTCCAGAATCCCTTCAACCTGCAGGTTTTCCAGCGGCTTATTGATGATAATGCCCATCGCGCCGTCTTCATTGTATTCACAAATATAAACCACGGCGCGGCGAAAAATCGGATCCTGGAGAGCAGGCATGGCAATAAGAAAGTGATGCTGTAAATTCATTGTCAGAGGTACTGTTTCCTGGTTTAAAAAGCGACAGCGCCCAGTATGGGGATAAAGCCGGGCGCTGTCACAGATTATTTCTGTAAACGTTTTTCGATAGCGTCCATCAGCATTCCGGTGATCGAGATCGGGAACTCCGCTTCGATTTCGCGAATGCAGGTTGGGCTGGTGACGTTCACTTCCGTCAGGCGATCGCCAATGATGTCCAGGCCAACAAAGATCAGGCCTTTGGCTTTAAGCGTTGGGCCAACGCGGCGGGCAATTTCCCAGTCGCTTTCTGTCAACGGGCGCGGCTCACCGCGTCCACCGGCCGCCAGGTTACCGCGCGTTTCGCCACCCTGTGGGATACGTGCCAGGCAGTAAGGTACGGGTTCGCCATCCACGACCAGAACGCGTTTGTCGCCATCTTTAATGGCGGGCAGATAGTTCTGGGCCATGCAGTAGCGGGTACCCAGTTCGGTCAGGGTTTCGGCAATCACGCCAATGTTCGGGTCGCCTTCCTTCACGCGGAAAATAGACGCGCCGCCCATGCCGTCCAGCGGCTTCATGATGATATCGCCGTGTTTTTGCCAGAACTCCTTCAGCTGAGCTTTGCTGCGGGTCACCAGCGTTTCAGGCGTCAGGTCTGAGAACCAGGCGGTATAAAGCTTCTCGTTGCAGTCGCGCAGGCTCTGCGGCTTATTGACGATCAGCGTCCCTTTCTCTTCGGCACGCTCAAGGATATAGGTGGAGTAGATGTATTCGGTGTCGAACGGCGGATCTTTACGCATCAGAATAACGTTGAGATCGGCCAGGGCAATATCCTGCTCGGTGCCAAACTCGTACCATTTGTCGTAGTTCTGCTCGACGTTAACGATGCGGGTACGCGCGCGGGCTTCACCGTTGATCAGGTAAAGATCGTTCATCTCCATATAGTGGAGCTCATAGCCGCGACGCTGCGCTTCCAGCAACATAGCGAAGCTGGAATCTTTCTTGATGTTAATGTTTGCGATGGGGTCCATCACGATGCCGAGCTTAATCATGTTCTTCTCCGTTTATACTTCAACCCAGATCGCCAAACCGTACCTGTAGCGCGGTAATGGCCGTGAGTGCCGTTGTCTCAGTGCGCAGAACGCGAGGTCCCAACAGAATATCAGTAAACTGGTAACGCGCCGTCATCGCAATTTCGTCCGCCGACAGGCCGCCTTCGGGGCCAATCAGCAGGCGTACACGTTCAACGGGCAGCGGCAGCGTATTAATGCTGGCGCTGGCGCGCGGATGAAGATTGAGCTTCAGTCCGCTCTCCTCTTCGGCACACCAGTCCTCCAGGTCCATTGCCGGGCGGATCTCCGGTATGCGGTTGCGGCCGCTCTGTTCACACGCCGCAATGGAAATTTTCTGCCACTGCTGGATCTTTTTGTTCAGACGTTCCGCATCCAGTTTAACGCCACAGCGCTCGGAAAAAAGTGGCGTAATGAGGCTTACACCCAGCTCAATGGATTTTTGAATGGTGAATTCCATCTTTTCCCCGCGGGACATCACCTGGCCCAGGTGGATGTGCAGCGGCGATTCACGGTCGTCCACTTCACCGCGCAACACATTCACATGCACGCTTTTTTTATCCGCCCGGGTGATTTCCGCCTCGAAAACCTGATTAGAGCCGTCGAAAAGCTGTATTGCCTGGCCAGCCCCCATGCGCAGCACGCGGCCAACGTGGTTGGCGGCGTCGTCAGACAGGGCGATTTCGCGACCTGCGGTAATCAGTTCAGGGTGGTAAATGCGAGGAATGCGCATAGTCAGAAATTCCATATGTCATGCGAGATAAGCGAATTGCCGTAGTGTAGGTTAGCTCTTTTGCGCCTGGCAAGCCCGCTGGACGTACGGGTTATGATTCCCCTGGACTCTGGCGATGCGTTCGTCGCGCTGACATTCCCACTCCGTCACCGGATATTGCTTATCCCACGCATTGAACAACTGCGTCTGTTGACGGGAGAGGTTGAGGTCGTAGCGGTCACGCATGTAGAAGTAGGTGCGGGCGATGCTGCCGCGCGCGCGGGCAGGCGGCTCGGCGACTTTTTCTTTAAAATCCACCTTCATGCCGCACTGGCCATATTGGCCTTCGCCACCGTTCCACTGGCTGTACATAAAGTTGCCGCGGTCACCGTTCACTTCACCCACGGCGGGCTGCAGGTTATGCATATCGCTTTCCATCTGGCGGTAGACAGGATCTTTAGAACAGTTTTTACGACCGCCATCCTGCCAGCACTGGCGCTGGTGGCCAAACTGCCATGCCGGAACGACATGTTCCCATTCGATGCGGCTGGCGCGGTTTTCGTTTTTACGCACCTTATAGCCGCAGGACTCCAGGTCCACGACCCCTTTTTTACCCTGCCAGTTAATTTTACAGCCGCAGTAGAAATCGCCCGGCACATCGGCGTTCACCTTCACGCCTGCTGCCTTGGCCTGGGAAAAACTGTTGATACCATCGGCCAGAGCATGGCCTGAGAACGCTGTCGTCAGAAAGGCGACCGCGAGAGAAAAATTACGGGACATCTTACACTCCGTGTCAAAACGAGCCCGCAACGTAACGAATGTTTTTCCTGTATGCAATCAGTCAGATCAGGAAAGTTCCTGAATGTTCAAATGATTACTCCGCAATAAGCGGTTCGCCGCATTTGACGCAGCGGTAGGTCGCCTCGCCGCGGACCACGCGATTATGGCGGCGGACGGTAAGCTGATGCTGCTGACACTGGCAGCGGTAAGGGAACGTATTGCGACGTACAGATTCCAGCTCGAACTGATGAGTTCTGCGCGCCGGAACGCCCAGCACTGCCTCCATCATCCACTTCCACTCTTTTCCGTGCGGCGCGACGCGACCAAAATGTTTCCACACCAGGAGGTGAGCCAGCTCATGCGGCACCACTTCCTCAATAAACGCCTGCTGGTTTTCCATCATCAACACCGGGTTCAGGCGGATCTCATACGATTCCAGCCAGGCAGTACCCGCCGCGGTGCCACGCTGCTGATAGACGAGCTTCGGTTCAGGGTAATTCCGACCGAGCTTCAGGTTCGCCTGGGCGAGTTTTTCCCGCAGGCTGCGCATAACGGCTTGCTGAAGGGCGATGGGGAGACGGGGAGCTTTCATAGGGGCAGAGCATAAAGCGCGAAGCGGGGAGGCGCAAGAGGCGCCTCCCGCAAGAGGATTAGTCGTGTGCGCCGATTTCGCGCAGTGGACGACCTTTCATCAGGTTACGTTCAATATGTTCCAGTGAAACATGTTTGGTTTCTGGAACCAGCCAGATGGTCAACACAATAAAGAAGATGTTCAGACCGGCGTAGACCCAGAAGGTGTTGGCATTGCCCAGGGTATTGAGCATGGTCAGGAACGTTGCGCCGACGATCATGTTGGCAATCCAGTTGGTTGCAGTTGAGCAGGTGATACCAAAATCACGCCCTTTCAGCGGCTGGATCTCAGAACACAGTACCCAAATCAGCGGACCGGCGCTCATCGCGAACCCGACGATAAACATCAGCAGCATGCCTACCGCAAAATACTGTGCGGTTGGGGAGTGGATGCCGACGTGCATCATGGTGCCCAGCACGCCCATACCGATCGCCATGACCAGGAAGCCCAGCGTCAGGGTAGGTTTACGTCCCCAGCGGTCCACCAGGCCGATCGCGATAAAGGTCGCCAGCACGTTGGTCAGGCCGACGATGACGGTGCCCCACATCTGCTCGGTGGTGTTGGTATAACCCGCCAGCTCAAAGATTTTTGGCGCGTAATACATGATGACGTTCATCCCGGTGAACTGTTGCATCACCTGCAGCAGCACGCCGAGGAATACTGCGCGACGGAAGTTGCTGTTCTCTTTAAAAAGCGCCCAGCCAGACTGCTTCACCTTCAGGCTTTCGCGGATCTCTTCCAGCTCGTTTTTCGCCTCCGCACTGGTGTCGCGCAGGCGCAGCAGCACCCGTTCGGCATCGTGGAAGCGGCGCTTTGCGGCAAACCAGCGTGGGCTGTCCGGCAGGAAGAAGACGCCAATCAGCAGCAAAATGGCCGGGATGATGATCACGCCAAGCATCCAGCGCCATGCGCCGCTGTAGCTGAACGCGGTATCGGAAAGATAAGCCCCGAGAATACCGATGGTGATCATCAGCTGGTACATCGAAATCATACTGCCGCGAATTTTCTCTGGCGCAATTTCAGAGAGATAGAGCGGGGCGGTGTAGGACGCGACGCCGACGGCCAGCCCCAGCAGTACGCGGGAAAGAATAAGCACTTCAACGTTAGGAGCGGCAGCAGAGAAGAGTGAACCGGCGACGAAGAGAATGGCACCAATCATCAGGCTCTTTTTACGTCCGAGCTTGAAGGAGAGCCAGCCGCTGCCGACAGCACCAACCGCTGCGCCAAACATCATCGAGCTGACCACCCATTCCTGGGTATGCGCGTTAATCTGGAATTCGTCTGCGATGAAGGGAAGGGCGCCAGCAATCACGCCGATATCCAGGCCAAAAAGTAAACCTGCCAGGGCGGCGAGGAAGCAGACGAAGAATGTCATCGCCTTGTTGGACGTACGCCCCTGTTTTTTATTGTCAGGCATTATGCCCTCCAGTTGGGTTATCAGTTTTATTGATGTTAAGGGTAGGTGAGTGACCCGTAAAAATATGTGAGATTAATCACATTGGTGTAATCGGTTACACTGATGTGTAACCGTAAAAATTATTAAAGCTTTGAAAATATAGAGGTAAATGAGGTGATATGCATCGCGAAAGAATACATTTCAGACTTAACTGAAAGGAAATGTAACAGCACAAGAAATGCCATCACGCAAAGAGATTATTCCGAAAGCGAGGTACATGGACTGGCGTGTAAGCGGTTCCAAACATAAAAAAAGCCAGCACAAAGGCTGGCTTTTTTAACGCTCTTGTCAGTCGATTATTTCAGACCGGCAGCTTCACGCAGCAGGGCGGCTTTGTCGGTTTTTTCCCATGGGAAATGTTCACGACCAAAGTGACCGTATGCCGCGGTTTCTTTGTAGATTGGGTGCAGCAGATCCAGCATCTGAATCAGTCCGTATGGACGCAGGTCGAAGAACTCGCGTACCAGCAGGGTCAGCTGTTCTGAAGGCACTTTCTCGGTACCGAAGGTTTCAACCATGATGGAGGTTGGCTCAGCCACGCCGATGGCGTAAGAAACCTGAATCTCACAGCGGTCAGCCAGGCCGGCAGCAACGATGTTTTTCGCAACATAACGTGCCGCGTATGCCGCAGAGCGGTCAACTTTAGACGGATCTTTACCAGAGAACGCACCGCCGCCGTGACGTGCCATGCCGCCGTAGGTATCAACGATGATTTTACGTCCGGTCAGACCGCAGTCACCCATTGGGCCGCCGATAACAAAGCGTCCGGTTGGGTTGATGAAGAATTTGGTCGCAGAGCTCAGCCATTCGGTCGGCAGAACCGGCTTGATGATCTCTTCCATCACTGCTTCTTGCAGGGATTTCTGGTCAATCTCTTCGGAATGCTGGGTAGACAGTACCACCGCATCGATGCCAACGATTTTGCCGTCATCGTACTGGAAGGTGACCTGGCTTTTTGCATCCGGGCGCAGCCACGGCAGGGTGCCGTTTTTGCGTACTTCAGCCTGACGCTGTACCAGACGGTGCGCGTAGGTGACCGGGGCTGGCATCAGCACGTCGGTTTCGTTGGTCGCGTAGCCAAACATCAGGCCCTGGTCGCCCGCGCCCTGTTCCAGTGGATCGGCACGGTCAACGCCCTGGTTGATGTCTGGAGACTGTTTGCCAATGGCGCTCAGCACCGCGCAAGAATTGGCATCAAAGCCCATATCAGAATGCACATAACCGATTTCACGCACCGTGTTACGGGTGATCTCTTCGATATCAACCCATGCGCTGGTGGTGATCTCACCGCCAACCAGAACCATGCCAGTTTTGACATAGGTTTCGCACGCGACGCGCGCTTTAGGATCCTGCGCCAGGATCGCATCGAGCACCGCATCGGAGATTTGGTCAGCAATTTTATCAGGATGTCCTTCTGATACGGACTCGGACGTAAACAGGTGTTTTGCCATGTTTTATTTCACCTAAGAGGAATTTGGTTAGCTCAAGCTGCTGTGTGGAATAGCCAAAGGAGATAATTCTACCAAGGCCTGCAGGTTTTTGACACTGGCAGTATGAGTGTTAATCAGTATAGATGGATTAACATCTGGATGGCTATTTTAGGTCACTTCTTCGCCCGATTTCCAGTTTTTTTTGATTCATCTCTCACGGCGTTGAAATGTCTGCTGGAAATTTTTCCTGACGGTGCTGGCAACCCACGCATTTTTGTTTTGCTTTTTAGCCCCCTTCTCGGTATAAAACGCGGCGCGCGGCTCATACAAAATAAGCGCTCGATGAACTCATCGAGTCGCCACTTCCAGCCGGGTTAAGCAGTGAACTTTTAGCTTTGGCTTGGGGTCCGTTTCAGCAGAGGCGGCCGTGGAGGTGATACGAGATAATGAACCATCGTTTTCCGCTAATTCAGCGCAGCCGTTCTGGCGCGCATTTGATTCCCGCAACCCGCATTTCTAGTCTGCAAACCTGCCGATGTTATACCCATCTCGGCGCTTCTCAGGATTCCAGGGCCGGTCAGGCTGTGTGAAAACTGAACAAGGGCGCTCTTGTTAATACAAGAGTTTTCTCGTGGTTTCGCCGAACCTTGTCATACAGAGTTCGGATACGTGTTTTACAATGATATGAATAAGAAACCGGTCGCACGGTCTGGATTTCAGCATACTCTGCTGGGAAACGGAGCCGTTTATGGGTTGTTATCGCCGTATAACGCTGCGATAGTAGTCAACTGTTTTACACTTAATACAAAGAGTTGAGGTTCGCTATGTCTGACGACATGTCTTCTTTTTCGCCTTCGTCAGCGGGCGAACAGGGTGTACTACGTTCTATGCAGGAGGTTGCGATGAGCTCCCAGGAAGCCAGCAAGATGCTGCGCACATACAATATTGCCTGGTGGGGCAATAACTACTACGACGTCAACGAACTGGGCCACATCAGCGTTTGCCCGGATCCGGACGTCCCTGAAGCGCGCGTGGACCTCGCCAAACTGGTGAAAGCCCGTGAAGCTCAGGGCCAGCGTTTGCCTGCACTGTTCTGCTTCCCGCAGATCCTGCAACATCGCCTGCGTTCTATTAACGCCGCCTTCAAGCGCGCGCGTGAATCCTACGGCTATAAAGGCGACTACTTCCTGGTTTACCCGATTAAGGTGAACCAGCACCGCCGCGTGATTGAGTCCCTTATCCACTCCGGCGAGCCGCTGGGCCTCGAAGCCGGCTCCAAAGCGGAGCTGATGGCGGTTCTGGCGCATGCGGGCATGACCCGTTCGGTCATTGTCTGTAACGGCTACAAAGACCGTGAGTACATTCGTCTGGCGCTGATTGGCGAGAAGATGGGCCACAAGGTCTATCTGGTTATCGAGAAGATGACTGAAATCGCGATCGTGCTGGAAGAGGCTGAACGTCTTAACGTGGTGCCACGCCTCGGCGTGCGTGCGCGTCTGGCGTCTCAGGGTTCCGGTAAATGGCAGTCCTCCGGCGGTGAAAAATCCAAATTCGGCCTCGCGGCGAACCAGGTACTGCAGCTGGTGGAAATTTTGCGCGAGCGCGGTCGCCTGGACAGCATTCAGCTCCTGCACTTCCACCTCGGTTCGCAGATGGCCAATATTCGCGATATCGCCACCGGCGTGCGTGAATCAGCCCGTTTTTACGTTGAGCTGCACAAGCTTGGCGTGAATATTCAGTGCTTCGACGTGGGCGGTGGCCTGGGTGTGGACTACGAAGGGACCCGCTCGCAGTCTGACTGCTCGGTGAACTATGGTCTGAATGAATACGCCAATAACATCATCTGGGCGATCGGTGATGCCTGTGAAGAGCACGGCCTGCCGCACCCGACGGTGATCACCGAATCCGGTCGCGCGGTGACCGCGCACCATACGGTGCTGGTCTCTAATATCATCGGCGTTGAGCGTAGCGAAATTTCCGAAGCGACGCCGCCGCAGGATGATGCACCGCGTTCCCTGCAAAGCATGTGGGAAACCTGGCAGGAGATGCACGAGCCGGGCACGCGTCGCTCCCTGCGCGAATGGCTGCACGACAGCCAGATGGATCTGCACGATATTCACGTCGGCTACTCTTCAGGCACCTTCAGCCTGCAGGAGCGTGCGTGGGCGGAGCAGCTTTATCTGAACATGTGCCATGAAGTGCAGAAGCAGCTCGATCCGAGCAACCGCGCGCACCGTCCGATTATCGACGAGCTGCAGGAACGTATGGCGGATAAAATTTACGTCAACTTCTCGCTGTTCCAGTCGATGCCGGATGCATGGGGTATCGACCAGCTGTTCCCGGTTCTGCCGCTGGAAGGGCTGAACCACGCCCCGGAACGTCGCGCGGTGCTGCTGGACATCACCTGTGACTCCGACGGTGCTATCGACCACTACGTTGACGGCGACGGTATCGCCACCACCATGCCAATGCCGGAGTATGACCCGGAGAACCCGCCGATGCTGGGCTTCTTTATGGTCGGGGCGTACCAGGAGATCCTCGGCAACATGCACAACCTGTTCGGTGATACCGAAGCGGTTGACGTGTTTGTCTTCCCTGACGGCAGCGTGGAAGTTGAGCTGTCTGACGAGGGGGATACCGTGGCAGACATGCTGGAATACGTTCAGCTCGATCCGAAAACGCTGCTGACCCAGTTCCGCGACCAGGTGAAAAACACCGGTCTCGACGATGCATTGCAGCAGCAGTTCCTGGAAGAGTTTGAGGCGGGGCTGTACGGGTATACTTATCTCGAAGACGAGTAATTATTCCGCCAGCTGAATATGAAAAGGGTCTGACCGTGGTCAGACCCTTTTTTATGGCTACATGAAAACCCCGCCGGTGAACGACGGGGAGAGGGGGGTTAACTCAGCTGTTCGTCCTGGAACGTAATGGTCACCTTCGCATAGATATTAATTGGCGTTTCCGCCATTAGCGGCAGCCACTGCTTCGGCTGGGCTGTTGCGCTCATATCGCCGTTCCACTGCTTGTGCTCAGGCGTTTTCGGCATGTCCATGCCGGTCTGACCGGTGGACGAACCCGGCGAGAGCTTCACGTCGGTGCCTTTCGGGTTGCTCGACGGCGCCACGCCGTTGGTCATATCGCCGTTCCACTGCTTGTGCTCAGGCGTTTTCGGCATGTCCATGCCGGTCTGGCCGGTGGAGGAACCCGGCGAGAGCTTCACGTCGGTGCCTTTCGGGTTGCTCGACGGCGCCACGCCGTTGGTCATGTCGCCGTTCCACTGCTTGTGCTCAGGCGTTTTCGGCATGTCCATGCCGGTCTGACCGGTGGAGGAACCTGGCGAGAGCTTGACGTCGGTGCCTTTCGGGTTGCTCGACGGCGCCACGCCGTTGGTCATATCGCCGTTCCACTGCTTGTGCTCAGGCGTTTTCGGCATGTCCATGCCGGTCTGACCGGTGGAAGAACCCGGCGAGAGCTTGACGTCGATGCCTTTCGGGTTGCTCGACGGCACCACGCCGTTGGTCATGTCGCCGTTCCACTTTCTGTGCTCAGGCGTTTTCGGCATATCTTTGCCGGTTTTACCGGTTGCAGAACCCGGCGAAAGCGTTGGGTAATTCGTATTCGGAACGTCCCATTTTTTCTTCGGCGTCGTGCTGTCAGCCGGTTTCGGCGCAGGCTTAAGGTCATCCGCTTTCGACGGCGTAACGGCAGGCACCGCTTCGCTGCGCGCGGTTTCAGACGGGGTGGTATCCGTCTTCGTCGTGCTGTCAGCCGGTTTCGGTGCAGGCTTCAGGTCATCCGCTTTCGACGGCGTAACGGCAGGCACCGCTTCGCTGTGCGCGGTTTCAGACGGGGTGGTATCCGTCTTCGTCGTGCTGTCAGCCGGTTTCGGCGCAGGCTTCAGATCGTCCGCTTTCGACGGCTTAACGGCAGGCACCGCTTCGCTGTGCGCGGTTCCAGACGGGGTGGTATCCGTCTTCGTCGTGCTGTCAGCCGGTTTCGGTGCAGGCTTCAGGTCATCCGCTTTCGACGGCGTAACGGCAGGCACCGCTTCGCTGTGCGCAGGTTTCGCTGGCGTATCCTCTTTCTTCTTCGTGCCATCGCCTGAATGCTTCGACGAGCCCCCGCCATTGCGGTGGTCGCTCGGCGTATCGACGTCGTAACTGCCTTTTTTCTTCTTACCGATACCAGGATCCGCAATGGTATAGGAGATATTGTTGCCCGCTTCTTTTTCGTCACGGGTGACAACGGACATCTCATCCTTGTTGGTGTTGATCTCGCCAGTCGTACCTTTGCTGGTGGTGTCACCCACGGAAATGGTGGATTTCTGCGTTTCGTTACGGTGGATCTCATCGACCGTATCCACGTAGATGTTAGCCGATGGAATGCCGCCTTTTTTACCAGGCAAACCACCGATACCTACGCCGCCACCGCCGTACAGGCCGTCCTGCTCAACGGTATCTTGCAGGTCTTTGGCGTTGATATTGCCCGCAACGTTGACGTTACCGGTGCCATTATCAGAGACGATATTAGCCCCCGCCATGTTGAGGTCGCCGCCGGTTTTCACCTGCACGTCACCCGTGGTGTGAATGCCGGACTGCTTCGCGGTGGTTGCCGAGTCATAAGCCTCTGAGCCGCCGCCGCCGTTAACGGCCCCGGTAGGCATCACGCCTTTCGTCGACACGGCTACACCGACGGATGCACCCCAGTTGGCACGCTCGTTGTCCGTGTGAACCGTATCCTGAAGGGAGTTCACGGTCATATCCCCTGCAACATCCACGTCCGCGGTATTGGCATCAATGTTGGCCCCGCTCATGGTCATGTCGCCGCCGGACTTAATTTTGACGTCGCCTGCCGTAATGGTGCTGTTGGTGTAGCTGGTGCTGTTGCCTGTTCCGGTCTCTTTGCTGCCGCTGTAGTCGACGGACGCGCCGCCGCTCACGCCGGAGAGATCCACGCCCACGCCAGCCGAGATGCCCGCCGAGTGCTCCTCGGTGGTGTTGCTGTAGCTGGATGTGGATTTCGCCGCATTCATGTTCACATCGCCGCCTGCGTTAATTTCAACGTTCTGGCCGCTAATGTCTGTTCCGTTCAACGTGGTGTCTTTTTTGGTGTTGATCGAAACGTTATTGGCGCTGATGTGATTAATGTTTTCCGCCGTGGAGGTGGAGGTTGAGTGCGATTTAGACGAACTGCCGCCAATGGTAACGGAACCGCCAGCCAGATCGTTGAGCAGCAGATTAGAGGCCTCGCCCAGCACTTCCGCAGCCGTTGTTCCGGCGTTGGCAGACTGGCCTTCGGTGCCTTTTTCAATCAGGTTACCGGCTTTATCAAAGGTATCTACAAGGGTGCTGTGGGCTTCACCCGTGATACCAAACGACGTCGCTTTATGGGATGAGGTGTTTTTCATCTCATCTTCATATTTCGTGGTCGCGACGTCCTCGGCGTTGATGGTCAGGGCGTCGCCCGCGCTGAGATCCGCTCCACCGATGTCAGCGGTCTTACCGGCTTCAATCGTCCCGGACTGGCCAAAGTTGATTGCGGCATTGGTGTTCTTTTTGCTGTCGGTGACGGACGAGTCACTGGAGGTGCTCATGCCAAACGTGAAGCCAGCCGTATCATTGACCGGCGCACGGCCAGGCTTCTTGCCGATAGCGGAGGTGTCGGATTCTGATCCTGCGCTGACATAGTCGCCGGAGGTCGTTTCGGTGCTGCCGCCGTCCATGGTGCCGTAGCTGGTGTTAACCGACTGGCCGCCGCCGCTGACGCCCGCGCTGATGACAAACTCGCGTGACGAGCTGTGCTGTTCTTCGTGAGCAACGTCCTGGGACGTTTTGATCGTCACGTCATTTTCAGCGGTGATGCTGCCGGTCTGGGCGTTGTAGGTCCCCCCTTCCATCACCACGTCGTTTTTGGCCTCGATACTCATGTTGCCGCCAGCGGAAACATTCGCTCCAATGGCTTTGCCCGTGGTGGTTGAGGTATCAGACATCGTGTAGTTGAGCGCGCTTCTGACGTCGTTATCAATGATACGCGTGGCGTCAATTTCATGCAGGTCATTGAAGGTGACGTCGCCGTCGGTGGCCTTCATGCTTACATCCTGACCCGCCGTAATATCCGACGCGTTGGAGGTGATAGATTTAGCCTCCATGTTAATGCTGCCGCCTGCGGTAACGCCGTCCTCAAAGGCGTGGATCACCTGCTTGCCGCTCTCATCGCGCCCTACGCTGGCCGTCATGGTGATGTCACCCTGAGCTGCGGACATGTTCACGTCGCCCTCAGCGTTAATCGCCGCGCCGTTGTTATTGATATTGCCGCTGGTGCTGGACATATTGATGTCGCCGCCCGCAGAGATACCCGCGCTCATGCCGTTGCTAACGTTGTTGATATCCCCATCAGAGACCAGCGTCATGTCGCCTTTGGATGAGATTGTACCGTTGGCGTTATTGATGCTGTTCGCGTCGACGTTCATATCGCCACCGGCATGAACGGTCGCGGTGCCGCCGTTAACGTCTCCGCTCTCCATCTGACGAAGCGTTTCAGGGCACAGGTACACGACCGGGACCATCACGTCCACGCCGTTCACCGTCTGATTGACGAACCAGACGATATCGGCGTCCAGTCCGTTGCGCTGCTCCTCGGTCAGGGATTGACCGACAACCAGCCCCAGCTCGCTGTCCTGTGCGGCCACGCCTGCATTGTCCATCAGGGCCTGCACCAGCGCGTCGCCTTCCAGACCATCACGGATCGAAAAGAAACTGCCCACCGAGCTGTTGATCTCACGGCGGATCAATTCTGAGGTGAAGTAGTTATCACCAATAACGTTAACCGGCTTCTGCGGGTCATAGCCCACCTGATCGAAGAAGTAATCCGATCCTGTGTAAGCGCTCTGATCGATCATTGACGGACGCGTTTCAAAGATCGGAACGATATTGTTGGCTGGCCCCGGATAAGCCGTGCCATTTTTTTCCGCTTCGGCGGTTTTCTTAAAGTCGGTTGAGACTTCAAACATGCCCGGAATGGAGACCATATCCTTGATGGTTGGCATCGGGCTAATGCCCATCGCCAGCTCGTCAATTTTCTTGGTATTTACCTGGACATCGTAACCGGCAATGACCGTATCCACGGTGTATTCACCCACGTCGATATCGCTTACGTCGCTGTGGCTGTTAATCACCCCAGCGTCCGCAATACCGTTATCCAGCGTGCCGCCGTTATGCGTAAAGTTACCGCCCGCGGTGATCTCGCCTTTCTCAGAAGGGACGAAGTAGGTTTTATTGTTTTTTAATGCCTCATTATTGGAGGCTGTTACGCTCGCCCAGATACCGCACATTGTACCGTAGTCGGTGGTTTGCCAGGTTTCACCGAAGATGTCGGACATCATTTTGTTGAAAAGCGTGGACTCGTTGCCGGTCATCACGACGGCGTTGTACCAGAGCGCTTTTTCAGGGTCATCACTGCCTGTCTTACCGGCCGCTGCGCCATTGCCAAACTCGAAGTCGAGGAACTGGTAAAGAGTATCAAAGTTCCACGTTGACGTATGATAGGCGCCTAAATGCCACTGATAGGTGAGCCCGCCCTGCATCTCTAACGGCAGCTGCAGATAATCATAAATGGACATTTCACCGTATTCCGGTGAGTTGTAGATATCACCGGTAACCGTAATATCTTTCGCTGCCTGAATCAGACCACCTTTGTTTGTAATCTGTTTTCTGTCGTAGATATTGCGCTGGTTGATATTAATGTTGCCGCCCGCGCTGATCTCGGCCTGATGATCCAGTCTCAATCCCGAGGTCACAACCGGCATTGAGAAGTTAATCATGGTGTTAGATTTCGTCGCGAGATGCTCTACGGTGCTATATACCGCACTGGCGTTCTGATAACCCGTCATGGAGATTTCGTCGCCGGTATAGCTACTTTCGTTTCTGATGGATTCCGCGTCTAAATTCACGTCCTTCTCTGCGCGAATGATCCCGGCATGGTTATGGATCTCCTTCGCGATAATCGAAATATCGCCCATGCTGAGCACGTTACCCGACACGCCGTTGAAGAAAGTACCGTTACGGGCTTCCAGACTCATATCGCCCATCGTCCACAGCAGGCTACCGGCATTGTTGGTGATATTGCCCGCGGTGACGTTGAGATCGCCTCCGGTCACGATAGAGACGGCGTTGGTGAAATTACCGTCTGCATTCACGGTCAAATCGCCAATCGCTTCCATCTGGGTGCTATTGGTAAAGTCGCCGTGCGTGGCGATCGCCATCGCGCGTCCGGCGTAGATATTCTGGTTATTGGCGTCGAGGGTCAGGCTGTTGTCAACACTAAGCGTGAGATCGCGTCCGGCCTCAAGAATACCGGCCGTGTTGTTCAGGCTGGCGAGAGTCAGCTGCAGATCCCGGTCGGCGGTGATGGAGGCGTTGGCATCGTTTTGCAGGTTTTTGGTCGCAACAGCAATATTCGTGCCCGCAATGACTGCTTCAGTGGTGTTTTTGATGTTGCCTGTCTGAACATTCAGCGAGGTCGTTTTTGCCCCTGCGAGCACGGCTTCATCGCTGTTGTTAAGGGTGTTCTTCACGTTCAGCGTCAGGTTGTTATCCGTCGAGACAATGGTCGCGCCACTCTCGTTGGTCACATTCTCTGAGGTCACGATCACATCGCCGCCCGCCACCAGAGTCGAATTCGAACCATTTTCACTGCCGCTGTTGAGGAGCGAATTTGCCGCGACGGTTAACGCCCCATCAACGGCCTGAATCACCCCACCGGAGAGGTTAGTCAGTACGCCAACGGCGTTCAGCACCGTGTTCATGCTGGCCGTGATCACCGCCTGGCTGGAGTTGGTCAGGGAATCCACATCCTCGATCGTCAGGTTCCGCAGGGCCATGAGCACATGGTCGCTCCCGTCGTTCATCAGGCTACGGATATTGCGGATAATCAGATCGGTGCCCGCCTGCACGACGCCGTTATTGTGCAGCGTGTCGCCGTTCTGCACCGTAATGCTGCCATCGCTGAGGATCACCGAGGCATTGTTCAGCGTATTCACACCGTCCAGGGTCATGTTGCCCGAGGCGAGGAGCGCCGCGTCAGTGCTGTTGTTCAGCGTACCCACGTTGTTGATGCTGAGGGCATGCTCAGACTGGATCACCGCACTGTTGCTGTTGTGGAGCGTATCCACATTGCTGATTGTTACGCTGCCGCTACCGACGATCGCGGCGCTGTTGGTGTTGGATACGTTTGTGATGTTCAGCATCGCCAGCGCACCGTCTGCAACCATCTGAGACGCATCGTTGGTGAGGGTACCGATGTTGGACAGAGTGAGATTGCCGCTGCTGTAGAGGGTAGCATCGCTGATGTTATTCAGCGTGCCGATGTGGTCCAGCAGGATGGACGTTGCCTGAATGCCGGAGGCCGAGTTGGTCAGCGTTGTTGTGCCGGACAGATCCATCGCCCCACTCGCGAGCAGAACGGCGTCGCCCGTGTTGGTGAGAGTGGACATGTTGGTCAGGGTGACGTTTTTCCCCTGGATCCGGCTATTGTCGTTGGTCAGTGCAGTCGTCTGCGCGCCGTCCAGCGTAAGGTTTTCTCCCGCCAGGATCTCGCCGCCGTGGGTGTTATTTAATTGCTTACTGACGTTCAGCGCAACATCGCCCGCTGCGCTCAGGGTTCCGCCGTTGTTATTCAGCTTCGCCGCTTTCACCTGCGCTTTTTGTCTGGCGTTCAGCGTACCGCTGTTTTCAAGCGTCGCGTCGGCGTTGGACGCGGTCAGGGTAACGTTTTTCCCCTCGATTTTGCCCTGGTTCTTGATGGATTTACCGCTGGCAGTGAGGGAGACATCTTTTTCGTTGCTGATGATGTTACCGCTGTTGTCGACGTCGCCGCCGACGTTCAGGCTGACGGCTGCCGCATCACCCACGAGGGTGCCGCTGTTGGTCAAATTGCCGGTCGTGGTGACCTGCAGTGCGTCAGTGGTCGCACCGATGTTTCCACGGTTGTTCAGCGCGCTGGCGTTCATCACCAGCCGTTTTTCCGCGAAGATGCGGCCGTTGTTGTCCAGGTTGCCGACGCGGAGCGTCTGGTTATTGGATGCGTACAGCACGCCGTCGTTCTTCAGTGAACCGGACGCAATCGTCAGGTCCCCCGTGGCGCTGACGGAGCCGCTGTTCACAAAGGCCTCTTTCAGGGTGAACTGCAGGGTGCCTTTTTTCGCCAGGACGCTGCCGCCGCCGTTATTCATGCTGCCTGCGGTAATCTGTACGTCACCGCTGTGGCTGATCACCTGGGTATCCGAGATCAGCGAGGCAAACGGCACTTCAACGCCGTTGACCTTCACGACGAAATCGCCGTTTTTCAGCGTCACGACGCCGTTTGCAATGATCTTACCGTTGGCATCCAGCGCCTGCAGTTTGCCGTTCAGGGTATACTGGCCCGCGACGTTAATCTGAATCGCCGGAACGGTGGTGGTGGTGTTGTTGGTTACCAGCGAGGCGGCATTTTGCACCAGCGAGCTGGCATCAATGCGGATTTTGCCGGTTGATGCGATCACGTCGTTATTCAGCGTGATGCCCGCCAGGGCGTTCATGATAATGTCGTTTTTTGCCTGAACGCCGGAAGTGGATTTGTTCAGGGTGATATTCTTGCCGGAGAGCGACATATTTTTCTCGCTCGACAGGCTGGCGAGCGTAATGTCGCCATCCGCGCTGATCTCGAGATCGCTGCTGGCGATAATGCCGCCGGCATGACGGACGCCCGCCCCGGATTCGGTGCTGATCAGCTGGATCTTTCCGCCGTACATCGAGCCAAGCGCGCTACCGTCGATAGCCACGGCCGGACCCCGTCCGTCGCCTTTGTTACGTACGGTGTGGCTACGGGTCGCAAGGTCGTAGTCGTTCTGGCCCGCCAGCACTTTGATGTCTGCTTTACCGGCAATTTCGCCTTCCAGCTGCGCGCTGCGGCTAACGATGTCAAAGTAGCCCAGCCCGTCGGTATTAATGCCCTGACCGGTGACGGATACCGCCCCTTTTTCGACCGCCAGCTTATAGGAACCGTCGTTATTTGCCTGCACTTTACCGGTGCTGAGGGTCAGGCTGTTGGCATTGATGGTGGTTGCGCCGTTCACGCTAATGCCGTTTTCGTTGGCAATGATGATGTCGGCCTTTTTACCGAAAACTTCCATCGTGCCGTTAATGTAGGACGCTTTCGCACCCGTTACTTCGCTGATAATGGCGCTGGCTTCGTGCTGCAGTTGGGCATTTTTTACCGCATAGCCGCCAATTTTCGTTACGCCGTCCTGCATGCTGTTGTTAAAGATCATCCCCTGTTTTTCAACGTTAAATTCGTTGAATTTATTCATGGAGATGCCTTTCGCATTAGGATCGGCAATATTCACCACGGGCGTGCCGTTGGCCGCCTGGCCCATGGTAGGGCCTTTCGACTGACGATTATCAGGCGTGGTTGCCGCATCGACGGGGGCCGAGAAAATGCCGGCCAAAGACAGATATAATGGGCAGAGCCGCTTATGCAAATTGCGCGTGGTTATTTTTCCGCTGCGTGTGTTTTTGTTTTTCATTATTCTTCCCTTTGTTAGAAGTTAATTTCCGTTTTGTAATAAACCACCGTGTTATCGACGGTTTCTTCTTCCATTGAGTCTGGTTTTTTAACGGGCCACCCTGCCATAACGTAGGAAGAGAAATGGCTGCCAGTGGCTTTAACGCCCACTGATGCGCCCATCATGAATTGGCTGTCGCAGACATTGACGCCTTTCGGGCAATTATCTTTTGTGAAGCCAACGTCGTAGCCAATATAGGGCGTCAGCTGGTAAATACCGGCCAGTCCAATATCGAAAGGAAATTGCAGGCTATTGGCAATCCACGCGCCGCTGTCGCTCATCACGTTATCGTCTTTGAAACCACGAACGGTGTATTCATCCCCGATAGTCACTTTGGCATCACTCACCAGCACATCCGGCGTGTACTGAAAACCGCTGTTCAGCTCGTAGGTCATGCCGAGTCGGCCAAACTTAGCGAGCGGGCGCGTCCAGGAGGCAATGCCGTTGTATTTCAGATAATCGACGTCGAAACCCTCAAGGTCTTTATCGCCGTCGCGGGCTGAACCAAACCACGGCACCGCCGCGGTGACGCTCAGATCGCCATAGAACCAGCCACCGCCCATGGCGCCAACGTAGGTCAGGCCCGACGCCAGCGAGGTGTAGGTTTTTGAGCTAACGTCAATGCGCGCGTTTTCGATGCCGTTGTAGTTATCCCGGCGTTCGACTTTCATCCAGGCGCTGGTTTTGCCCGTTGCGCCACGCATCAGCATGCGGCTGATACGCAGGGATGCACGCTCCGACGTGCCATCGGAATCGTAAATGCCGAAGCCGCCGTCGATGCCTTTTTCGTATTCGGATTTGTAATAGCTGGTATCAAAACCCCAATAGCCCAGCGGCACGCTGTAGCTAAATGACCAGGAGTCCTGTTTATCATTATTATTTTTCAGATCGTTCCAGGAGTAATACGCATTAAAGATGTCGTTTAACCCGGCAATATTTTTTGCCGTCAGGCTGCCGTAATATTGCTGCCAGCCTTCTGATTTGCTCCCGGAGTTATTTAACCCCGCCGCCGCGTCAATCGGAAATGAGGGCTGATGAATCAGGTTAAGATCGGAATAGCCATTAATGATTGAGGGTTCAACGCTAATATTATCCCTCTCCGAGACCCGCATCAGGTTCTCAACCATCTGGTCGACATCCTGCATATTGAGGATCTTGTCTTTGGCAAACGGGTAGGCGGTAAAAAGACGCGTGCTATCACGCAGGCCCGGTGTCTGGCCGTTCACCTTAAAATCGTTAATCTTTCCCCACAGCACGCGAAGCTTAAGCGTACCGCTCTTGATGTTGCCGGGGTCGATGCTGATAAGAGTGGTGGCATAGCCACGGGAAATATAAAAATCCGTTAACTCTTTCACTAAGGTGAAAATGTCAGATTTACCCAGATCCTTACCCAGATAGCGCTGGACGATCTCCTCGCGCTGCGGCGATCCGTCGAACAGATGATCGTCGAGGATCTCGATCCGGGTTACGTTGAACTTCCACGATGAATTTGCCGGCAGGCCGGTCTCCGCGTCTTCGCCGCGAATTGCGCGCTGCTGTTGCAGCAACGCTTCCGTTCTTTTCGCCTCTTCAATCAGATACTGGTTACTCTGCCGCTCCAGGCGGTCAAGTTCCTGCTTGTTCTGAACTGAGGGCAGTATGGCGGCATGGGCCACCTGTAATAAAGGCAGTAAAAACAGGACGTTTTTGATTTTAAAATGACAACGCATCACTCTCTCCCTGAGCGTTATTTAATGACAACGGTGTATTGAACGGCGCCGACAACTTTGCCGGGGGTGAGGGCCGTCTTACGATCGACCCCGCCGCCAACATAGATTTGTGCCTGATAGTTTTTGGTGAGCGTGGAGGCGGTATAGACCTTCTCCTTACCCAGCGTGATCGCGGTTGAGTTCTTCTCAAAAAGGCGAATACTAAAATTGCTTGCATAGCCATCGCCGCTTTCAACGCCGATCACACCGGTCAACGCGCCTAAAGGGGTGTTAATTAAGGAGTTGAAGGTGATGCCAATTTGTTCCGTAGAAGGGCAGCCCACGGTGATACTGAAGTCTTTTTTAACACCTTGAAAAGTATCGTCTTTTTGAAAATCGGCGATGTTATAGGTGCCTAAATCGACGTTCGTCGCTGAGGGGTAAATGGAGCACGAGGCGGTAACCACCTTAATGGCAACACCAAAGTTGATGGCCATAATCGGCAGTTTTTCGCTTTCATCGGCGGACGGGATCACCAGTGCCTCCGCCACCTTACCCGCTGGAATAAAGTATTCCCCTTCAGGCATCGAGCCGGTCTGGACCATTTCCACCAGAACCGTACTGTTTTTCACCCCACAACCGGTGGAGCACGTGGTCGGCGAACCCGAGTTACCCGGCAGCCATGAAGATTCGGTCTGCGTGGGCCATCGCATGCGAATGCCTATCCCCGGGATTTCGGTGTTATAGACATGATCAATCTGCGAACGGATATAGCTTCGCGAATAGCTTGAATGCCATGAAGATTGGGTGGACGCGTCGCAGGTGTAGCTGACGTCCGGCACCTGATAGGTTTTGCTCCATAAAACCTTGCCGACTTCACGCTGCTTTATAACGTTAAGCGTGATGTCGTCCATGATATTCAGTGTCGCCAACGGGGACGTGAGGGTGCACAACGCCGCATAGGCGTTGTTGCACGTTAAAGATATAAACGCCGTGGATAAAAGAATCAGCGCAGCCGTAAAAATCCGTTTCATGGTGTTGCCCCGTTATTGATACAGGTAATTTCAATAGCCTTAAACGCTTCTTCCTCGGTTGGCCGGTCCTCAGTGCCTTGCTTCACATAACGCGCACCGCACTGCGCGGGCTTTTTATTTTTCTTCCACTGGAGGGTAAAGACGTTTTGGCCTTCCTTAAGCGCCACCATCGCCACGCCGTTTTGACCGACCATGCCGATCGCGTTGTGCGATTCGTCCAGTACCGACGCACCAAATGGGATCACTTCGCCGGAAGGCTGCATAAAGCGCACAAAGCTCTGGCGATTGGCCTGGGTGTCCATTTTGATCAGCACTGCCGCGCCGGAGGTTGGCACGATGGTTCGGCGGGTGTCGTCGACCTCGACGGTATACGCGGTGCCTTTCGGGTCGGCGTACACCTCGTTGTACTTGTAAGGCACCAGATACCCGACAATGCCGTAGCCGTTGTCTTTGATGACGGCCTGGGAATCCGGGTAGATGCGAGAGCCTTCTGCGCCTTTTGCTTCCACGATGCCAATGGTGTCTGCGAGGGTTGGCACAAAGTTGATGCCGCCTTCATGCACCACCACGCCGCCGTTCAGGTTGACCCCTCCCATAAAGGAGTCCCGGGACTGGCTGTAGGTCATCCCGCCCGAGGCGCTCTCGCCCGTGTAGGAGAGGTTCATGCCGAAGTTAGTTTCCGGCGTGTTGGACTGGCTGAAATAGCCGCCAAAGCCAAACTGTGAGCGTTCCCCGGCGGAGCCGTTCAGCGAGGTACGGAAGTTGGCTTCTTCGCTGTTATAGCTAAAGTTGGCCCCCAGGCGAGCCTGCTTCTCGTAGTGGTGGCCAAGCGGCATGCTCACGTTCAGGTAGAGCGTATCTTCGTGGTCGCCATCGTCGTTATTGGTGCGTCCAAGGGAGATCCCCCAGGTCGTGATGCCAAACTGGTTGTTGTAGCCCAGCACGAAGTTCGACTTTTCATTTCGGCCCTGCTCGTTATTCCAGACGTTGCCCACAAACCCGCTGACGTAGAAGCTTCCCCAACCGGCGGGAAGCGTCTGGTTGATGTTGGCTTCCAGGCGCTCGCGATAGCGTTCCGGGAGAAAGTCTTCTTCATCGGCTTCAATCGAGCGCTTCAGGCTGACCGCGTCGCTCAGGGAGTAGAAATTCGCGCTGGAATAGCGATAGCCAATCAGGCTGAAGTTCGTCCCGGTTGTCGGGAGGGTCTTCGCCAGGCTAATGCGCAGGCTCATATTGCAGAAGGTGCCGCAGCCTGCGGTGTCCGGCTGCCCCTCGAAGCGGGTGAAAGAGCGCGTCACGTCTACGCCTAATGCGCCCAGACGGGTGTTAATCGCAAAACCGGTCATCAGCGCCGCATAATCACCTTCGAACGCGCTCTGTCCACCAACGTAGCCGGTAAAGTTATTGAATAAGCCGTACTGAAACGTGCCCTCAACCGCTTTCGGATCCTCTTTCAGCCAGGTATCGCGGATTTCACCCGCAGCCACAGAGTAGCGGGAGTAACCTTCGCGCAGCAGCTGCGGCACGCTGGAGTAGGGGACCACGAAGTAGGACTCTTTGCCGTTTGTCTCTTTAACGGTGACCTCAAGATCGCCGTTATAGCCGGTCGCATAGAGATCGCTGATGGCGAACTCCCCAGGTGGCACCACCTTTTCATACAGGGTGTTGCCAGCCTGCTTGATGGTCACCGTGGCGTTGCTGTTGGCGATGCCGCGCACCACCGGGGCATAGTTGCGTACCGAGTCGGGAAGCATGCGATCGTCCGTGGCGAGACGAACGCCACGCAGGGCGGTAGTGTCAAAAAAATCACCGGTGGTGTTCAGATCGCCCAGCACTATCTGCGATTGCAGCGGCGCAATGGCCCGCTCTGCATAGGCCTGGATATGCTGTACGCCGGTATTTTCCGTGTCGCTGCCGGAGCTCAGACTGTCGTAGGTCGTAAAACGCCATGCCCCCAGTGCGAGGGTGTTGTGCAAATTGCTGTAGAGATAGGTCGCGTTATCCTGAGCGGGGCGATAACGTGAACTGGTGGCGCTGAGGGTATAGGAGGACATCAGCGCCGGCACGCCGTTATCCCATAACTCCGGGCTTACGTAACCCGCAGGCGTGTTAAGCAGCATTGCCTGAGGAATCGTGACATCCAGCTGTTCTTCTACCGCATTATAATTAACCGTCGCGCCTTTAATCAGCTCGGGGAGAATAATGCAGGTATTCTGCTTCCAGTCGGGGGGAAGTTTTGATGTGTCGACGTCAAAGCGGACGACCATTTCGGGCGTCATGCAGGCGTTGAATCCCTGCTCATTATTTGCAGCCACAAAGGTAACGGTCCAGGTATTAACCGGCTTGAGGTTGCTGTAAACCTCAAGCGTATATTTCCCCGGCAGTATTTTTTCAACGCCGTCAAATTGTGTCAGATCGATTCCGCTATCGTAATACTTCATAAACCCACGAGAAAATGTCATCGGCTTACTGGTATCACTGGCATATACTGCGAGTGGCGCAATGGTCACCGAAATGACAAAGCCACTAATCACCCGCAGAATGTTAGTTTTCTTGTAAAACATCGACATATCACCGTCCTGGTCAATATGATTACTAATCAGAAGTTATACGTGCGCTTAATATAGGCACCCAGATCGGTAATATAATTGTATTGGAATGTCCCTTTCCCCTGCACGGCATTAACCTGCGGGAAGTGATATACCAGCGTGCTATATGGCGCGATCATCTCGCCATCAATCATGACATCTTTACCCTGAGCATTTCGGAGCCAGACATTTGTCATGCTTACATGGAAAGGCGAATTATTTGTTCCAACGACGTCATAACCGTTGGCTGCTTTTTTCAATTGCCAGGTTAATTCATCCGCCGCTTTCATCGGATTACCTTTCAGACCAACCGGGCGATAGAAAAATTTAATCAGCGTTCTGAACGCCATCTTTAGCTGATTTTTATCTACGTCGTCCGCCATTTCAGGCGGAATATCCAGGACATTGAGCCACAGAACCGTTTCACGATCTTTTGGATATTTCGCGGCGGCGCCTTCCGTCTGGAATATGCGGAAAACTTTCCCCTTTTGGCCGTTAATTCTGGCCGCCGGTGGGGTGATAAAGAAAGGCAAATCTTCTTTGGCGATGCCGTCACTCTTATCGGTGCTGGAAAGCCACACCTGAACCAGTTCAGGCGCTTTGCTGACGTTATTAATACGAATCGTTTGTTCTTTCTCCCCGGCGTTGAATGCCACGCGGGTCGTCATAATTTGAATCGTTGCACTGGCCGCAAAGGAAAAGGCCAGCGTCATCATGAATACAGAAGATATAACAAGTTTTTTTAACATCTGGCCTAATCCTTTAGGTGATACTCTTAGCGGATAAACCCGCGGGGCGCGCGATTACTGATATTTAATGGAGTACACAACGTCGGTTGAGACTTGACCGGCAGTAGATGCACCACCCGTCGCCACATATTGTGCCCAGTAATCAAAGCGAGCCGTATTACCGGCAACCGTAACGGTTTTAGCGCTATCGTTTGCGGTATTCAGGTTCAGTTTTGCTTTTGAAGAATCCAGTAAACCAACCTGAACTTTCTCAGCTCCGCCTGACGCTTTAGCCACGGTATTTTTCAGGTTACCGGTGGTGGCATCGATATTGGTGCTTTGCGCCAGTTCGAAGAATACGCTGGCAACTTTGCCATTGGTGCAGTTTGCGCCGCTTAACGTAATGTGGAATGGGGTATCACCTGCGCGCTGTCCATCCGTTGCAAGCGCGGTTGTACTAATAGAAGGTAAATGAACGGTAAAGTCTGGGCTTTCAGATTCGCCCTGTGCGTCACCGCCGGTAATAGTACAGGTTGCGTCGCTAATAGTACCTTGAAAAGTAATCGTGCCATCTTCTGCTGCCGCGGCGGTACCGATGGTTGAAAGAACGGCCAGGATTGCCAGCTTAGATAACTTCTTCATAAAAATATCCATATCATTTCATTGGGGGGGCTATTGTATAGAGGTCATCTCCTCCACCGCTATCGGCCAGGCCTAAATATATTCCTAGTTTTAAAATGGTATATTTATTAAATTTATGAATTAAGTTTTGCTTCAAACTTTTAAACGCAAATAATGCGAAGAAATGGGGGGCTTAAGATAATATCAATTCTAAAAATGAATTTTATCGGTATGGTGAATAATTAGAGGCCGTAAAAGTCTGGCAACACAATTGATTTATGTTTTGAAAAGTGAGCTTGAATCTTCACGTTCCAGAGGCTAGCATTAGGCAAAAGCAGTAAGGACATCAATCCCTTCCTCGTCGGGTTTAACGACGCGGAGGGGATTTTTTTTCATCTGTATCTAATGCAACGACTTTTAAGAGGTCAGGACATGAGCACTTTAGGTCATCAGTACGACAACTCTCTGGTATCTAACGCGTTTGGTTTTTTACGCCTTCCGATGAACTTCCAGCCCTACGACAGCGATGCTGACTGGGTGATCACCGGTGTGCCGTTCGATATGGCAACCTCGGGTCGTGCCGGTGGACGTCATGGCCCGGCGGCGATCCGTCAGGTTTCCACCAACCTGGCCTGGGAGCACAACCGCTTCCCGTGGAACTTCGACATGCGCGAGCGCCTGAACGTGGTTGACTGCGGTGACCTCGTGTATGCCTTCGGCGACGCGCGTGAGATGAGCGAAAAGCTGCAGGCCCACGCCGAGAAACTGTTGGCAGCCGGTAAGCGTATGCTCTCCTTCGGTGGCGACCACTTTGTGACTCTGCCACTGCTGCGCGCCCACGCGAAACACTTTGGCAAAATGGCGCTGGTCCATTTCGATGCGCATACCGACACCTACGCGAACGGCTGCGAGTTTGACCACGGAACTATGTTCTACACTGCACCGAACGAAGGCCTGATCGATCCGAACCACTCCGTGCAGATCGGTATTCGTACTGAGTTCGACAAAGACAACGGCTTCACCGTGCTGGATGCCTGCCAGGTGAACGATCGCGGCGTGGATGACATCATCGCGCAGGTGAAGCAGATCGTCGGCGATATGCCAGTCTACCTGACCTTCGACATCGACTGCCTGGATCCTGCCTTTGCGCCAGGCACCGGTACGCCGGTGATCGGTGGCCTGACGTCCGACCGCGCCATCAAGCTGGTGCGCGGCTTGAAGGATCTGAACATCGTCGGGATGGACGTGGTGGAAGTGGCGCCAGCCTATGACCAGTCCGAAATCACAGCCCTGGCGGCAGCGACCCTGGCACTGGAAATGCTCTACATTCAGGCGGCGAAAAAAGGCGAATAAGCCTTAGGCGCTGATTGCTGCTGCGCGACGCATGCGCAGCAGCAACATTCCTCCGGCCAGCAGGGTGATCGCCTGCGACACGACCAGGACCGAAAAGCCAGAGCTGACCGACCCGACCGATTTCATCACCACCCCCATCAGCAGCGGAATAAACGCCGCACAGATATTCCCTATGCCATTAATGATCCCATACGCGCTACCCACCGCTTCCCGCGCGGCATGATGTTGGATCACCGCAGGGATCGCAGCTCCCTGAAGTCCCCAGAAAGCATTGGCGGACAACATAAACATCCCCAGCCAGACAGGCTGATGGCTGAGCATCAGCGCGACCACGGACAGCGCCGTTAACGCGCCTCCCACCACAAACAGCACCGGTGCCTGTTCCGGGCGCATTTTGTCGAGCAGCACGCCGCCCAAAAATTTCGACCCCAGGCTCAGCAGGAAGGGAATGGCTGCAAGCAGGCTCGTAGCATGCAGTGAGAAGTGATGTTCATCGCGCAGCCATGCGGGCAGCCAGGCGCTGCTCCCCCAGAGATAGCTCAGCGTGGCGATTTCAACCAACAGGATCCAGCCCAGCAGCGGCGTTTGCCAGGCAAGGGTGAAGGTCTGCACCCATCCCGGCTTTTTCATCTTCCCCCGGCTCTGGGGCGCAGGCAGAAAGCGCCAGATTAACCCGCCACCCAGCACAAGATTCATGACGGCCAACGCGTAGAACGATCCCGCCCAGCCCAGATGCGCCATCAGCCAGGTGATCAGTGGAAAGCCTGCCGCCAGCCCGAGCGAGACGCCCAGCGCGGTCACCGCGTTGGGTTTGCCGATCTCTTCTGCGTTAAAGCGCTCGCTGATAAAGCGCGTTTTTAATGAAAAGAGCGGCCCCTCCGCAATCCCCAGAATCACGCGCGCAATGAGCATCCCCATCAGCGAGCCGAGCAAGGGCGAAATCGCACAGACCGCGGCCCAAATCGCAATGCTGCTTAATAATCCCTGCCGATAATGAAGTTTGCTTTCAATAACTGGTGTTAATAATAAAGCCGAAAAACCATAACCCAGCAGAAAGCAGGTCATGAGCATTCCTTGTAACATTCTGTTTTCATTTAACTGAAAATGTGCGGCAAATTCAGGGTGTAAAATCATTACCGAGATATTCACACGGTCGATGTAGGAAATAATGATGAGTAATAACAGAGCAATTGTACCTTGCCATCTTGCCGTCATGATGCCTGCCTTATGTCTGCGCGTATGAATATTTTTTATCAGAGTGATTGTCACGGGTGTAAAATGGTTCACCTGTGAAACTCATTGTTTATTAAGAATAAAGTAAAAATAAGTTTCACAGGTGAAACACGATGACGTGCCACCTTTTTATTTTTAATGAGCAAAAAGAAAAGAAGTCAATATCTGTTTTTTGAAATTTTAGACTATCGAAAAATCGTATTCTTTCACGCGGCAATAATGAAAATTTCATATCGCTGCATTTTTTCGTGATCCTTTGCACACTTAGTTAATTAATTACCTCCTGGTTAACAAATTCGTCACATTCGTGCTTGACGAAACATTCATCGCTTTTATATTGACCGTATTAAATAAGAAACAGAGTTTCATATATGAAACAAAAGCCTGGAGGATCGTGATGAGCTGGATAGGCGTATGTGACGCAGAACAAGTACAGGAAGATTTCCCTTTTAGCGGCAACGTCGACGGTAAAGAGATCGGCGTTTATTTGATTGACGGTGAATATTACGCGCTGGAAGACGTATGCCCGCACGCATATGCCCTGCTGAGCCAGGGCTTCGTCGAAGATGGCAAGGTGGAATGCCCGCTACACGAGGCGGTGTTCGACGTCAAAACCGGCCAGTGCCTGCATGGCCCCGGTGGTCGCAACCTTAACCGCTACCCGGTTCGGGTCTTTGAAAACCAAATCCAGATTACCTTCGTCGAGGAGAGCGTGGCATGAGCGACACCCTGAACTACAACCCGGCGCTGCCGGAAAGCCGCCAGTTTACTCCGCCTGCAGAAGGCGGTAACGGTGCCATTCATAAGCCAGGCGATTACCAGAACCTGATCTGGCAAACCCGCAGCCGCGAGCCGGAAAACTGGGAGATGAACCTGATCGCGACGCTGGAAGATCTCTTCGAGCAGGGCGTTGAAACCTTGCCGGAGCTGGTGAACGGGCTGAACGCGGTGCGCATGCACGACCAGCAGGGCGAGCCCTGGAGCGACGCCAGCTTCCAGGCATTCTTACAGGTTAACGGCTACTGAGGACAACGCGATGACGACTACCGTACAAAACTATCTGGATAAAGGTCTGCGCGGCCTCTGGTATCCGGTACTGGCGAGCTGGGAAGTGCAGTCCGCGCCGGTGGGGATTACCCGCCTGGGCGAGCAGATTGTGGTCTGGCGCAATAAAGACGGCCAGGTGCAGGCGCTGGAAGACCGCTGTCCGCACCGCGGCGCACGCCTGTCGATGGGCTGGAACCTTGGGGACCGTATTGCCTGCTGGTACCACGGCGTGGAAGTGGCGGGCAATGGCGAAGTGAAAGATGTGCCCGCCGTGGACAAATGCCCGCTGGTCGGCCAGCAGTGCGTGCGCAGCTATAACGTGCAGGAGGCGCACGGCGCCATTTTCCTGTGGTTCGGCGTCACTGCTGACCAGCAGCCTGACGAGCTGACTTTCCCGGATGAGCTCGCCGACACGGACAGTTTCAGCAACTTCCTCTGCACCGCCGCGTGGAAATGCAATTACCAGTACGCGCTGGAAAACGTCATGGACCCGATGCACGGCACCTATCTGCATTCGTCGTCACATTCGATGGCAGAAGGGGATCGCAAGGCCGACATGGTGCTTCAGCCGACCAAAACCGGCTTCATCTTCGAGAAAAAGGGGCAGAGCGGCGTCAATTTCGACTGGGTGGAATTGGGCAACAGCGGCACCTGCTGGATGCGTCTCTCCATTCCGTATAAGAAGCGTTTCGGACCGGGCGGCCACTTCTTTATCGTCGGCATGGTGGTGCCGGAAGATAACGACAACTGCCGCGTCTTCTTCTGGCGCATCCGCCGCGTGCAGGGCTGGCAGCGCGATATGTGGCGCTTTATGTACCGCAATCGTCTGGAAAAACTGCACTGGGAAGTGCTGGAGCAGGACCGCGTGGTGCTGGAAAGCCTGGCGCCAAATGCCCGTGACCATGAATACCTCTACCAGCACGACGTCGGGCTCTCGCGCCTGCGCCGCATGATGCAAAAGGCCGCGAAAGAACAGCTGGCGATGCGCGAAGCGCAGCAGGGAGCCGCCTGATGAACGGACTGCTGAGCGGGAAGCGCATCGTCGTGACCGGCGCCGCGCGCGGGCTGGGTTACCACTTTGCCAGCGCCTGCGCTGCGCAAGGTGCCTGCGTGGTGATGTGCGACATCCTCAAAGGCGAGCTGGCCGAAAGCGCCCACCGTCTGAGCGAGCAAGGGTATGCAACCGAATCGCACGTTATCGATCTGGCCGATCCGCAGTCCATCGAGCAGGTATTCAGCGCCATTGGCAAGCTGGGGCAGATTGACGGCCTGGTGAACAACGCTGCAATGGCGACCGGCGTGGGCGGTAAAAACATGCTGGATTACGATCCGGATCTCTGGGATCGGGTGATGAGCGTGAACGTCAAGGGCACCTGGCTGGTGACGCGTGCCGCCGTGCCGCTGCTGCGCGAAGGGGCGGGGATTGTGAACGTGGCGTCCGATACCGCGCTGTGGGGCGCGCCGCGCCTGATGGCCTACGTGGCCAGTAAGGGGGCGGTGATTGCGATGACCCGCTCAATGGCGCGCGAGCTGGGCGATAAACGCATTCGAATCAACGCTATCGCGCCGGGGCTGACCCGCGTCGAGGCCACCGAATATGTGCCCGCCGAACGCCATCAGCTCTACGAAAATGGCCGCGCGTTAACGGGCGCGCAGCAGCCGGAGGATGTCACCGGAAGCGTGGTCTGGCTCTTAAGCGATCTGTCGCGGTTTATCACCGGGCAGCTGATCCCGGTCAACGGCGGTTTTGTCTTTAACTAAGGTATGGCGATTATGGCAAACGATCAGGAAGTGAAGTATCTGGTGCCGGGGCTTGAACGCGGTTTGCAGCTGCTGTTGGCCTTCGGCGAGCAGCATCGCGAGCTGACCTTTGCCGAGCTACATCGGCTGGTGGATATGCCGAAGGCCACTGCCTACCGCGTGGTGCAGACGCTGGAGTATATGGGTTTTCTGGAGCGCAATGCGCGCACCAATACCTTCTCGCTGGGCATGAACGTGCTGCGTCTGGGCTTTGAGTACATCGCCTCGCTGGATGTGGCGCAGGTAGGCCAGCCGGTGATCGAGCAGCTTCGCGATGTCAGCCAGTGCAGCAGCCATCTGGCGATCCGCGACGGACGCGACATTATTTACATTGCCCGCGTCAGCGCCGCCGGGTCGCGTATCAATCAGGTCAGCATTGGCACCCGTCTGCCGGTGCACTGTACCTCGCTTGGGCGCATGTTATTGACCGATATTTCCCGCGCCGATTTTGAACAGCTGTTCCCGCACGAGCGGCTGCCGGGCAACACGCCGGGGCAGCTTCACGACCGCGAAGCCCTGTGGCAGATGGTGCAGCAGGACAAAGCCCGCGGATATGTGATTGGCGAGTCTTTCTTCCGCCACGGCATCTCTTCCATCGTCTATCCGGTGTATGACCGAAGCCAGCGCGTGGCGGCGGTGGTCAGCATTCTGGTGCCGTCGGAGGAGATCCCGCAGACCGACCGCGAGCGGCTCCAGAACGAGGTTCGCCTCGCGGCAGATAAAATTTCTGGCTTCTTAGGGTACCTGTCACAGGCCAGTTAAATCAGTGAGTTAACGTCAGGCGCTTCAGTGCGTCGGGCATGTTTTACGCCCAATTTGGGCCAGATGAGGCAACGAACGATGAGTGTAACCGGAATTGAAAAGCTGGAATTTGGCGTGGAAGACCTGACGCACTGCGCCAAATTTATGCGTGATTTTGGCCTGACGGGCGATGCCAGCGGCCAGCGTTTTACCACCCTGAGCGGCGCGCGCGTGGAGCTTAATCCGATTGACAGCCCCGACCTGCCGCCAGCCTTTGAAGCGGGCAACACCCTGCGCCGCATGACCTGGGCGGTGGCCACCCCGGCAGACCTCGATGCGCTGCGCCCGAAGCTTGCCGGGCAGCCTGGCTTTCGTGAAGTGGGCGACGCCCTGGAGTGCCGCGATCCGAACGGCATGACGCTGCGCGTGCAGGTCAGCCAGCAGACCGACGTGGAGCTGAACGTTGAGCCGATTAACCAGTGGGGAGACGCTCGCCGAATCGACACCCCCAGCCCGGTCTACGATCGCGCCCAGCCGATTAACGTCGGGCACGTGGTGTTTTTCGTTGAGGAGCTGGCCGCGGTGGAGACATTCTATCGCGAAGTGCTCGGCTTCCAGGTCTCTGACCGCTACATCAACCGCGCCGTATTCCTGCGCTGCGGCGTGCGCGGCGGCCATCACAACCTGTTCCTGCTGCAATTACCGAACCGCAAGCGCGGGCTAAACCACGTTGCGTTTACGGTGCGCGACATCCACGAGGTGATCGGCGGCGGTATCGCGATGAATAAAAATGCCTGGAGCACGTTTATTGGGCCGGGCCGTCATCCGGTGTCGTCGGCCTATTTCTGGTACGTCAACAGCCCGACCGGCGGTGCGTTTGAGTATTACACCAACGACGATTACCTGACCGAAAACTGGCAGCCGCGCGAGCTGGAGCATTCGCTGGTCTCCTTCACCGAATGGGCGGTGGAAGGCGGCATCGACCACGACACGCGCCGTCAGCAGAAAAAGCCGGAGGCGGTATGACGTCGCGCATTGTCATTATCGGCGGCGGTCAGGCGGGCGGCTGGGCGGCAAAAACCCTCCGCGACGAGGGCTTCGAGGGCGAGATTTGCGTGGTGGCGGAAGAAGCGTGGGATTTCTACGAACGTCCGCCGCTGTCGAAGGCGTCTCTGCTGGAGCCTGACGCGGCGCTCCCGCGGCTGTTTTCCGAAGAGGCACAGCAGGCGCTGGATCTGACCTGGTACCGCCCACTGCGTGCGGAGCAGATCGACCGTCAGACAAAAACGGTGCGTTTAAGCAACGGTACGCATCTTAGTTACAACATTCTTTTGATTGCCACCGGAGGGCGGGCGCGTCTGCCGGGCGAGGCGTGGGAGGCGCATCCGCAGGTCTATACCCTGCGCCACTGGCAGGATGCGCAGCGTCTGAAGGGGCGTCTGGCGCAGAGTAAAACCCTGGCGATTGTGGGCGGCGGCTGGATCGGCCTTGAGATTGCCGCCTCCGCGCGCAAAAACGGCGTGGCGGTCACGCTGTTCGAGCAGCAGCCCGCACTGTGCATGCGGTCGGTGAGCGGAGAAGTGTCGCAACGCTTAGCGGCCATCCATCGCGAACAGGGCGTCGACATCCGTACCGGCTGCGGCGCGCTGGAGCTGGAGGACGACAATGGCCTGCCGGTTATTCACTGTGATGGCCAGCGCGAAACCTTTGATGCGGTGGTGGTCGGGATCGGCGTCGATCTCAATCTGGAACTGGCGCACGATGCGGGGCTTCATACCGGGCGCGGGATCGTGGTGGACGCTCAGGGGCGTACCTCGGATCCGTTCATCTTTGCGGCTGGCGATGTGGCTCAGCATCACCACTACGGCTTGTGCATTCAGTCGTGGGCATTTGCCCAGAATCAGGCGGTGGCGACGGCGAAAGCGATGCTCAACCCCGATGCGCCAGGCTACGACGACGCGCCGTGGCTGTGGTCGGATCAATACCAGCACAATATTCAGATCCTCGGCATTCCGCAGCCGGGCAGCAACACGATAGCGCGTGAAGATTCGCTCTTTTTCTCGCTGGATGAAAACGGGCGACTGATGCAGCTGGTGGCGTTTAACGATGCGCGCACCGTCAAGCTGGCGAAACGCTGGATGGCGGCAGGGCGGGATTTATCGGACGTACCGCTCGCCGACCCGACTTTTTCACTGATGTCATTGCGATAGCTAACCCGTACCCGTAGGGGGAGAGATGACCACATTAGAGACCAACACCGCGCCCGTTGAGGCAGGCGGTGAGGGAACCCGCACGCCTGAAAAAGCAGTGCGCTGGGCTATCCCGCTGTCGCTGCTGGCCTGCGTGCTGCTGGCGTTTTTCGACAAAATCAGTATTGCGGCGCTGTTTTCTGACAGCCATTTCCAGCAGGCGATGGGGATCGATTTCGACACCACGCGCCTCGGCATTCTGATGAGCGCCTTTCTGCTGAGCTACGGTTTTTCGTCAGTCTTTCTCAGCGGGCTGGGGGATAAAATCGCGCCGCTGCGCCTGCTGACCGGGATGATGGCGATCTGGTGCGTGCTGATGGTGGCGATGGGCTTTACCCACAACTATACGCTGATGATCGTGCTGCGCATTCTGCTGGGGGTGGCGGAGGGGCCCCTGTTCCCGCTGGCCTTCGCCATTGTGCGTCACAACTTCCCGCAGCATCTGCAGGCGCGCGCCACCATGCTGTGGCTACTTGGCACGCCGGTGGGCGCGGCGATTGGTTTTCCGCTCTCCCTCTGGCTGCTGAACACCTTCGGCTGGCAGAGCACCTTCTTCGTGATGGCGATGCTTACCGTGCCGGTATTGATTTTCGTGCGCGTCGGTCTGCGTGGTATCCGCCTGGAGGCGAAACCTGGCACCACGCAGGCGTCTCAGGATGAGCGGCGTGCCGCGCGGCGCGAGCTGTTCGTCAGCCCGCACTTCTGGATCATCTGCATCTTTAACATCGCCTTCCTGACCTACCTGTGGGGCATCAATGGCTGGCTGCCGGGCTACCTGATCAAAGGCAAAGGCATTCACCTGGAGCATGCGGGCTGGCTGTCGTCGATGCCGTTCATCGCCATGCTGGCGGGCGAAGTGATTGGCGCGTGGCTCTCTGACCGGGTCGATAAGCGTGCGGCAGCCTGCTTTATCTCCATGGCGGGCGCGGCTGTCGGGCTGGCGGCGGTCATGCACCTCGACACCCCGCTGACCATCATCGCTGCGATGAGCTTCAGCACCTTTATGTGGGGCACTGGCGCACCCAACATTTTTGCCCTGCTGGCGAAGGCCACTCATCCACGGGTGAGCGCGACGGCGGGCGGCATTTTCAACGGGCTGGGAAACTTCGCGGGCGCACTGTCGCCAGCGGTGATGGGGGCGCTTATCGCCTTCACCCACAGCATGGATTCCGGGCTGATTTTTCTGGCGGTGATGGCGGCGGTGGGCTGCGTCCTGTTACTGCCGCTGCTGAGACGTTACTGAGGAGAGTGTCATGACTGATTCAACCGTAACCCATAAATCAGGCATCAAACCTGAGCACCTGACGATGGAAGAGTGGGTCGAGTCGCGCATCGCGCGCTTTGAAGGCCGTAAGTACGACTGGAACGCGCTGAAGTTCCAGGCCGACTATGACCCGAAATATCGCCGGGCGCAGATGCGCTACATCGGCACCGGCGCAACGGGCGTGGCGAACGACACCAACACCGTGCAGGCGGACCATTTCACCTTCTCCACCATGGTGCTGCCGTCGAAGTGTGAAGGGCCGCTGCACCTGCATGACGACGTGGAAGAGGTGTTCTTCATGCTTAAAGGGCAAATCACGCTGATGATCCAGGACGGCGAACACTACACCGAAACCGTGCTGCGCGAGCGTGACCTGATCTCCGTCCCGCCGGGTATCTATCGCGGCCTGTTTAACCACGGGGAAGAAGAGGCGCTGATGTGCGTCATGCTGGGGACCAACAAGCCGGAAATCCCAACCTATCCCGCCGATCATCCGCTTTCAAAAGTGAAGCGGAACTAAGGGGGCATGATGACGGGTTTTCGTGAACAGGGAAGCGGCATTCCGCTGATGCTGCTGCATGGGATCAGCTCGGGTGCTGCCTCCTGGCATAAGCAGATGGCGCTGAAGGGTTTTCGCGTGCTGGCGTGGGACATGCCTGGTTATGGCGAAAGCCCGATGCTGACCGTAGAACGGGCGAGTGCGGGAGATTACGCCGATGCACTGGCGGCAATGCTTGACCGCGCGGGCGTCTGGCAGGCGGTACTGGTCGGCCATTCTCTCGGGGCGCTGGTCGCCAGCGCCTTTGCGGCGAAGTTTCCCGACCGGGTGCGGCATCTGGTGCTGGCAGATGCCGCGCAGGGCTACGGTCAGGCCGCACCGGAGCAACGCGAGCAGGTCTGGCGCAGCCGCGAGCAGCAGATGGCGCTGGGCGGTGAAATCCTTGCCCAGACCCGCGCGGCGAAGCTGTTGCGCCCCGGCGCCCGCGGGGAAGATATCGCCACCGTCGCGTCGGGCATGCGCAAGCTGCGTCCTGAGGGCTACCTTGCCGCCGCGTGGATGCTGGCACACGACGATATTCACGGCTGGCTTAAACGTTACTCCGGCACGTTTGAGGTCTGGTGCGGCGAGCAGGATGCGATCACGCAGCCCGAGCTGGTGCAGGGGCTGGCACTGCGCTACGGCATGCCGTTTACCGCCATTCCCTTGGCCGGGCACGCCAGCTATCTCGATAACGCGGCGTTTTTTAACCAACAGCTTTTACGCATTAACGAAGAGGTGCGCGATGAATGCACAAATTGACGGGCGCGTAGCGGTAGTCACCGGCGGTTCTTCTGGCATTGGCTTTGAAACGCTGCGCCTGCTGCTGGGCGAGGGGACAAAAGTGGCTTTCTGCGGCCGAGACCCGGACCGGCTCGCCAGCGCCCACGCGACGCTGCAAAACGAATACCCGGACGGCGAGATTTTCTCCTACCGCTGCGACGTGCTAAACGCTGCCGAAGTCCAGGGCTTTGCGGATGCCGTTCAGGCCCGCTTTGGCGCGGCGGATATGCTGATTAACAACGCCGGGCAGGGCTATGTGGCGCATTTCAGCGATACCCCGCGCGAAGCGTGGCTGCACGAAGCCGAACTGAAATTGTTCGGGGTGATCAACCCGGTGCAGGCGTTTCAGCCTCTGCTGGAGCGGTCCGATATCGCCTCCATTACCTGCGTGAACTCCCTGCTGGCGCTGCAGCCGGAGGAGCACATGATCGCCACTTCTGCCGCCCGTGCTGCGCTGCTGAATATGACGCTGACGCTCTCAAAAGAGCTGGTGGGTAAAGGTATCCGCGTGAATTCCATTTTGCTCGGCATGGTGGAGTCCGGGCAGTGGCAGCGCCGCTTTGAGAGCCGGACGGACAAAAGTCAGAGCTGGCCGGAGTGGACGGCGGATATCGCGCGTAAACGTGGCATCCCGATGGCGCGTCTCGGCAAGCCGCAGGAGCCCGCGCAGGCGCTGCTGTTCCTCGCCTCGCCGCTGGCGTCATTCACCACCGGCGCCGCGCTGGACGTTTCCGGCGGCTTCTGCCGCCACCTGTAAGGACACATTATGAAAAAGATCATGTTAATTGGTTTTGGCGCCATGGCGCAGGCGGTGATTGAGCGTTTACCCGCGGGCGTGGCTATCGGCTGGATCGTGGCGCGTGAATCTCATCATGCGGCGATTCACACACAGTTTGGTGATGCAGTGATGGCGCTCGGTACGCCGGTGGCGTGCGCTGACACGCCCGATCTGGTGCTGGAGTGCGCCAGCCAGCAGGCGGTGGCGCAGTACGGCGAGGACATACTGCGTCGCGGCTGGCATCTGGCGGTGATCTCCACCGGCGCGCTGGCGGACAGCGCGCTGGAGCAGCGTTTGCTCAGTGCTGGCGGCAAGCTGACGTTGCTCTCCGGCGCGGTTGCCGGTATTGACGGGCTGGCGGCGGCGAAAGAGGGCGGGCTGGAACGCGTAACCTATCAGTCGCGCAAAAGCCCGGCCAGCTGGCGCGGCAGTTATGCTGAGCAGCTTATCGACCTTAACGCGGTGTCTGAGGCGAGCGTTTTCTTTGAAGGCAGCGCCCGCGAGGCGGCGCGCCTGTTCCCGGCGAACGCCAACGTGGCGGCGACGGTGGCGCTCGGTGGCGTCGGGATGGACGAGACGCGCGTGCAGCTGATGGTCGACCCGGCAACGAAGCGCAATACCCACACGCTGCATGTCGAAGGCGTGTTCGGCGAGTTCCATCTTGAGCTGAGCGGGCTGCCGCTGGCGTCTAACCCTAAAACCTCCACTCTTGCAGCACTGAGCGCGGTACGCGCCTGCCGCGAGCTGGCCCTGAGCTGAGGAGCGATGATGGACGATCTGAAGATTTTTATCGGCGGCCACTGGCGACATGGTGGTGGCAACCCGATGCAGAGCCATTTCCCGGCAGACGGGTCGATCAATGCGACGCTGAATGCGGCAAGTCTCGACGATCTGAATGACGCAATCGAGGCCGGCGAGCGGGCGTGGCGCGATCCCGCGTGGCGCAGCAGCATGCCGCACATGCGCGCGAGGATCCTGCATAAGGTCGCGGATCTGATTGAATCCCGCGTCGAGGAACTGGCGAAAATGCAGAGCCGCGATAACGGCAAGCCGCTCGCGGAAGCGCGTGGGCTGGTGATGAGTGCGGCAGGGACGGCGCGCTACTTTGCCTCTGCCTGCGAGCTGCTGGAAGGGGAACTCCCGACGCCACGCCAGCCGGGTCTGCTGACCCTGAGCCGCTATGAACCGCTCGGCGTGGTGGCTGCCATCACGCCATGGAACTCGCCGATTGCCAGCGAAATGCAAAAGGTTGCCCCGGCGATTGCCGCCGGAAATGCGGTGATCCTCAAACCTGCCGAGGCCACGCCGCTGATGGCGCTGGAGCTGGCGCGTATTTTTGAACAAGCCGGGCTGCCCGCCGGGCTGCTGAGCGTGCTACCCGGTAAAGGCTCGGTGATTGGCGATGCGCTGGCGCGTCACCCTAAGGTGCGCAAAATCTCCTTTACCGGTGGCACCACTACGGGCCGCCATCTTGCACACGTGGCGGCGGAAAAGCTGATCCCGGCATCGCTGGAGCTGGGCGGAAAATCACCGACCATCGTGCTGGAAGACGCAGACATCGAGCAGGCCGCGCGCGGCATCTGCTACGGCATTTTTAGCTCGGCAGGGCAGGCGTGCATTGCCGGTTCACGGCTGTTTATCCACGAGAGCATTTACGCGCCGCTGATGTCGCGGCTGCTTGAGCTCACGCGCGGGCTGCGCGTCGGACATCCGTTTACCGACGGCACCCATGTCGGGCCGCTGATTAACCCTAAACATCGCCAGAGCGTGCAGGATTATGTCGAGCTGGCGAAGCGCGAAGGGGGCCGCGTGCTGTGCGGCGGGGAGATCCCGGCCGATCCTGAGCTGGCAAACGGCAGTTTCTTCCTGCCCACCCTCATCGAAGGGCTGAGCAACAGCGCCCGCACGTGTCAGGAGGAGATCTTCGGCCCGGTACTGGTGGCGATGCCGTTTCGCGACGAGGCCACGCTTATCCGCGAGGCCAACGACTCGGTGTACGGTCTGGCGGCGGGGATCTGGACGCGCGATGCCGGGCGCGCGCTGCGCCTGAGCGAACAGCTTGAGGCGGGCACGGTGTGGATCAACACCTACAAAGTCTTTGCGATTTCAACCCCGTTCGGGGGCTTTAAAGAGAGCGGTCTGGGCCGCGAAAAGGGCATTCAGGGGCTGAAAGCCTGGATGCAGCAAAAGAGCATTTATCTGGCGACGGGTAACAGCGTCAACCACTGGTGCGACTGAGAAAGGGTGAGCAATGAGCGAAATGATAACCGTCGGCGACGCCATCGCCAGAACGCTGGAGCAGTATCAGGTTGAGGCCATCTACGGCGTCATCTCCATTCACAACCTGCCGATCGCGGATGCGGTCGGGCAGCGCGGCAACATTCGCTTCGTGCCCGCGCGCGGCGAAGCGGGATCCGTGACCATGGCCGACGCCCACGGACGTTTTTCCGGTCTCGGCGTGGCGCTGACCAGCACCGGTGCGGGTGCGGGTAACGCGGTAGGCGCGCTGGTAGAAGCGATGAACGCCTGCACGCCGCTGCTGCATTTAACCGGACAGGTCGAAAAAGCCTGGCTGGATGCCGATACCGGATTTATCCATGAAACCCGCGACCAGCTGACCTTCCTGAAGGCCAGCTCCAAACGGGCGTACCGCATCAGCAACGCCAACCAGGCGATAGCTATCCTGCACAAAGCGATTCAGGACGCGCAGACGCCGCCGTGCGGGCCGGTCTCTGTTGAGATCCCGATTGATATTCAGAGTGCCAACATTCCGCTTTCGCTGGTGACCGCACCGGTGAAACCGACGTCGGTCGCCACCGTGGACCCCGCGATAGTTGACGCACTCTGGGGGCAGCTGAAGCAGGCAAAACAGCCGTTGCTGTGGCTGGGCGGCGGAGCGCTGAGAAGCGCTGATGCGGTGAAAAAGCTGGCGGATGCAGGCATCACCGTCATCTCCAGCACCCACGCGCGCGGCGTGCTGCCGGACAGCCATCGCGGTAGTCTGCGGGCGTTTCACAACTCGCCATCCGTTGAAGCGCTCATCGCGCAGTGTGACTTTACGCTGGTCGCCGGTTCACGCCTGCGCAGCAACGAAACCCGCTCATGGACGCTGGCGCTGCCGTCTCCACGGGTACAGGTAGATATCGACCCGGCGGCGGCGAGCCGTAATTATCTGATGGATAACACGCTGATAGCCGATTGTTCCGCGTTGCTTAGCGCGCTGGCCGACAACGTACAGGGGCGTGAGTGGGGCAACGCGCAGTGGGACGCGCTGGTTCAACAGGCGGTTGAGCAAGCCGGGCAGGGCCTGCGCGATCAGTGCGGCCCCTATGCGAGACTTAACGATGCCATCGAGAAAGCGCTTCCGCAGGACGGCCTGCTGGTGCGCGATATCACCGTGTCCGGCAGCCTGTGGGGCAGCCGCCTGTTCCGCGCCAACGGCCCGCTGATGAACATTCACTCGCTGGCCGGAGCCATTGGTATGGGGCTGCCGATGGCCATTGGCACCGCGATAGCTAACCCGCAGCGCAAGGTTGTGGGGCTGGTGGGTGATGGTGGTCTGAGTCTGAACCTCGGCGAACTGGCGACGCTGGCCCAGGAGAAAGCCAACGTGACGCTGCTGATCATGAACGATGGGGGGTACGGCGTAATGCGTGGTATTCAGGATAAGTATTTCGGCGGGCGTCAGTATTACAACGAGCTGCATACGCCGGACTTCACGCTGCTGGCGCAGGCGATTGGCCTGCAGGCATGGAGTGTTGAGCGTGCCGATGATTTTGATGCCGTTATGACAGAAGCGCTGGCGATGCCGGGCCCGTCGGTAGTGGAAGTGCGGATGGGGCAGATTGGCGCCCTGAAGTTTGCCGGGCCGCCGCAGAAGACGCTGTATTGATATCGTGGATATCGCCCGGTGGCGCTGCGCTTACCGGGCCTACGGTTTCTCACTCAATAACAGCGAAAAAACCGTAGGCCGGGTAAGGCGAAGCCGCCACCCGGCTTTTTTCATCAGAACACGTTAAACGGGTATTCCACGTAAGCACGGATCTCATCCCCACCCACGTTGTAATCGCTGGCGTTGCTGGAGACACGCAGCACGGAATAGCGCAGCTTCAGCTTCAGATCTTTCGCCGGACCATCCTGCACCTGGTACTGGATCTGGTTGAACCACTCATGCTCTTTGCCGTTGCTGGTTTCAGAGGTTTTGATGTTATCGCCACGTACGTAGGCGGTGGTCCAGCTCAGGCCCGGCAGGCCGAGTCCGCCAAAGTCCAGACCGTACGATGCCTGCCATGAGCGTTCGTCTTCGCCGTTGAAATCAGACCAGTAGGAGTTAGCCAGCCAGATGGTGTTGCCGCCGTCACCCACACCGCCCTGGTCGCGGTAGCCACCGTAGTTGTAGCCGGTGCTGCCGCTGCTCTGCTGGTATGCCACCTTGAACGTGTGAATGTCCCAGATATAGCTCGCTGCCAGGCTCCAGATGGTGTTGCTGCGGCCCGTGTCGAGGCTGTCGGCGTAACCCTGCTCCAGACGCGAGTTATAGCCGTTAAAGTCGAGTACCAGCTGCTGCCCGGTGCTGAACGGTTGTTTGAAGTTCAGGCCCAGGTACTGCTTGTTCATTACCTCTTCATTATGCGAGGCATACACCGCACCGCTGAACTGCTCGTTAAACTGGTAGCTCGCGCCACCGAAGGTCAGGCTCTTCAGGCCGCTGTCGTGGCGGTCATCACTTTTGCGCTGCTCGTCGGTGAAGTAACCGGCGTTGACTTCCAGACCGTCGATCTCTTTTGAGGTCAGCAGGGTGCCGGTGTAGCTTTCAAACAGCAGGCGGGAGTTGTCGGCATTCACGATCGGTAGCTCAGGACGCTGACTACCGTAGCTCAGCACGGTATTTGAGATACGCATTTTGGCGGTTGCGCCAAATTTCGCTAAATCGGATTTTGCCCGGCCATCGTCTTCCTGTTTAAAGAAGTCGATACCGCCCGCACCGCTTTTTCCACGGCCACCGTCCAGACGAACGCCATACTGTGCAATGCCGTCTACACCAAAGCCCACCAGCCCTTCGGTATAACCGGATGTGAAGGTGGCAATAATACCCTGGCCCCATTCGGCTTTATCCTGCTGGCCCTGATGATAGTCGCGACTGATATACGCATTGCGTAAAAACAGGTCCAGATGGCTGTCGTCAATAAAACCCTGACTGTCGGATTGCTGGCTTGCAGCGGCGGGTAATGCGGCGAATAATCCTAAAGCAATTAACGATAATTCTTTTTTCACGGAGGGAACGTCTCTGTCTTAATATATTAAAATGAATTACTGCAGGTCGGATAATTACCCGAATGGTTAATGATTGCAATAATTATGTGTCCAGACGTTTCAGCGCTAAGAGCCGGATATGGAGAGGGTTTTGCGGGAGTTACCGATACGTGCGATTAAGTTGGCAATTCATGCGAAATAAAAAGGAGGCAAATTTGCCTCCTTCCAGAATTATTTAATTCCATCTGCGGCCATACGGTCGCGAATATGTTGTGCACGTTCTTCTGAGGCCGGGTGATCGTCAAACATGGAGCTCTGGCGTCCCGCTTCCAGCTTCGCCAGTTTTTCGAAGCTGGTGGCTAAACCTGACGGATTAATCCCGCGTTTGCGCAACAGATCGTAAGAATAGTCATCCGCTTCGGACTCCTGGCGCTGGGAGAACTGGGAATTGACCAACTTTTCTCCGACATCGCCGAGCTGTGACTGAGACAGGCTGCCCACGATACCGCCCGCAGAGGCAGCCGCCGCACGGATGGCGTTGGTGCCTAAGGCGACCTGCATCCCTTTTTTCACGTGGCCGAGCGCAACGTGACCCATTTCATGGCCGATAACCGCTTCCACTTCGTTGTCGGTCATCACATCCATCAGCCCGCTATAGACGCGGATGCAGCCGTTTGCCATCGCGAAGGCGTTGACGTCTTTAGCCATGTAAACCTTATAGTTCACCGGCTGACCGTTGATGTTATCGCCGAGCGCGGAAGCAATCTTATTCAGACGCTGTGTGTAGGTACTGTTAGCCGGCGCAATCGTGGCTTTTCCGTCCATATCTTTACAGGCCTGATCGCTCAGCGCTTTAACCTGCGCATCGCTCAGGGAGTAGGCCTGAAAGGCTTCTGCGCCTGACGTCATCAGACCGTTAGAATCCATATTCTGACAGCCGCTCAGCATGAGCGTTGTACCCAGGGCCAGCACTATTGCACGCATTTTCATGAAGTTGCTTCCGTACTTGTTAATCTCAATAAAATCCGAAAAGTGCACCCGCAACGAAGCCGGGGCCGGGATAAGTATAAGGAATATCTACAGGCGCGGGCGAGCAGATTGCGCAACATGCGAGCATGATCCAGAGATTTCTTAAGCTGCAAAAGAATGGTCCATGTACATGCCCTGCGGCTTGGGTTACATTGTTGGCACTTTTTTCCGGCGTAGCCCAAAACGCGCTGTCGTCAAGGGCATGGCCTTTAACAGTCCGATCTGGAGTTAAAATGTCCTCACGTAAAGAGCTTGCTAATGCTATTCGTGCGCTGAGCATGGATGCAGTACAGAAAGCCAAATCCGGCCACCCGGGTGCCCCTATGGGTATGGCAGATATCGCCGAAGTCCTGTGGCGTGATTTCCTTAACCACAACCCGCAGAACCCGGCATGGGCTGACCGCGACCGTTTCGTGCTGTCTAACGGCCACGGCTCTATGCTGATCTACAGCCTGCTGCACCTCACTGGCTACGATCTGCCTATTGAAGAGCTGAAAAATTTCCGCCAACTGCACTCCAAAACTCCAGGTCACCCGGAAGTGGGTTACACCGCTGGCGTAGAAACCACCACCGGCCCACTGGGTCAGGGTATTGCTAACGCAGTGGGTATGGCGATTGCTGAGAAGACGCTGGCGGCGCAGTTCAACCGTCCTGGTCATGACATTGTTGACCACTTCACCTACGCGTTCATGGGCGACGGCTGCATGATGGAAGGCATTTCTCATGAAGTGTGCTCCCTGGCAGGTACCCTGAAGCTGGGTAAACTGGTTGCGTTCTATGATGACAACGGCATCTCCATCGACGGTCACGTTGAGGGCTGGTTCACTGACGACACCGCAGCACGTTTCGAAGCCTACGGCTGGCACGTTGTGCGTGGTGTTGATGGCCACGATGCTGACTCGATTAAACGTGCAGTAGAAGAAGCGCGCGCGGTCACCGATAAACCGTCCCTGCTGATGTGCAAAACCATCATCGGCTTCGGTTCTCCGAATAAAGCGGGTACGCATGACTCCCACGGCGCACCGCTGGGTGACGCGGAAATCGCATTGACCCGTGAAGCATTGGGCTGGAAACACCCTGCATTCGAAATTCCATCTGAGATCTATGCTCAGTGGGATGCAAAAGAAGTGGGCCAGGCGAAAGAAGCTGCCTGGAACGAGAAATTCGCCGCCTATGCGAAAGCCTTCCCTCAGGAAGCGGCTGAGTTTACCCGTCGTATGAAAGGCGATATGCCGTCTGACTTCGACGCGAAAGCGAACGAATTCATCGCTAAGCTGCAGGCGAACCCATCTAAAATCGCCAGCCGTAAAGCGTCCCAGAATGCGATCGAAGCATTTGGTCCATTGCTGCCTGAATTCCTCGGCGGTTCCGCTGACCTGGCGCCATCTAACCTGACTCTGTGGTCTGGTTCTAAGCCAATTAACGAAGACACTGCCGGTAACTACATCCATTACGGTGTACGTGAATTCGGTATGACCGCGATTGCCAACGGTATCTCCCTGCACGGCGGTTTCCTGCCGTACACCTCTACCTTCCTGATGTTCGTAGAGTATGCGCGTAACGCCGTGCGTATGGCTGCGCTGATGAAACAGCGTCAGGTGATGGTCTACACCCACGACTCCATCGGTCTAGGCGAAGATGGCCCAACTCACCAGCCGGTAGAGCAGGTGGCTTCCCTGCGCGTGACCCCGAACATGAGCACCTGGCGTCCATGTGACCAGGTTGAATCTGCGGTAGCGTGGAAATACGGCGTTGAGCGTCAGGACGGCCCAACTGCGCTGATCCTCTCCCGTCAGAACCTGGCACAGCAGGAGCGTACGCCAGAGCAGCTGGCGAACATCGCTCGCGGTGGTTACGTGCTGAAAGACTGTGCAGGCCAGCCTGAGCTGATCTTCATCGCGACCGGTTCTGAAGTTGAACTGGCGGTTGCAGCATGGGAAAAACTGACTGCCGAAGGCGTGAAGGCGCGCGTGGTCTCCATGCCGTCTACCGATGCGTTCGACAAACAGGATGCGGCTTACCGTGAATCTGTTCTGCCTAAAGCGGTTTCTGCGCGTGTGGCAGTGGAAGCGGGTATCGCTGACTACTGGTTCAAATACGTGGGCCTGAATGGCGCTATCGTCGGTATGACCACCTTCGGTGAGTCTGCGCCAGCAGAATTGCTGTTCGAAGAGTTCGGCTTCACCGTTGATAACGTTGTCGCTAAGGCGAAAGAACTGCTGTAATTGCTTGTACGGTGCGGGCTGATGCCCTCACCCCAGCCCTCTCCCACAGGGAGAGGGAGTAAACACTAAAAACGGTAACCTTTGGGTTACCGTTTTGCTTTTACCTCGCCGGTATTATTCCACCGAAAATGTGACGCATGTCATATAGCACGCTTATTCATCTGGACAGCCATTCCTTTTATTCCGCGATTCGCTTATTCTTGCTGAAGCGTTTCAGTCGATTAAATGTTCGACAATTGACCAATCAATCGCAGTTTGTGATAGCAAAGATTCCCCTTCGGGCGTAGCTGGATTACTCTTTCAGCCACCTCAAACTCAGGGATAGCTTTGCAGGAGATCTATGACCGTACGCGTAGCGATTAATGGCTTCGGTCGCATCGGGCGCAACGTGGTTCGTGCTTTATATGAATCCGGGCGTCGTGCGGAAATAACCGTGGTGGCAATCAACGAACTGGCGGATGCTGCGGGCATGGCGCATTTGTTGAAATATGACACCAGCCACGGCCGCTTTGCCTGGGATGTTCGCCAGGAAAGAGAGCAGCTGTTTGTCGGTGACGATGCCATCCGCGTGCTGCATGAAAGCAGTATCGCAGGGCTACCGTGGCGTGAGCTGGGCGTGGATGTGGTGCTCGACTGTACCGGGGTTTACGGCAATCGCGAACATGGCGAAGCTCACCTGGCAGCCGGTGCGAAAAAAGTCCTGTTTTCTCATCCCGGCAGTAACGACCTCGACGCGACCGTCGTGTTTGGCGTCAACCAGCATGAGCTGCAGGCTGAACACCTCATCGTTTCCAACGCCTCCTGTACCACCAACTGCATTATTCCGGTCATCAAGCTGTTAGACGATGCGTATGGCATTGAGTCCGGCACCGTGACCACGATTCACTCCGCCATGCACGACCAGCAGGTTATTGATGCCTACCATCCGGATTTACGACGCACTCGCGCGGCGAGCCAGTCAATCATCCCGGTAGATACGAAACTGGCGGCAGGGATCACCCGAATTTTCCCGCAGTTTAATGACCGTTTTGAAGCGATTGCCGTGCGTGTCCCGACGATTAACGTCACCGCAATCGACCTGAGCGTGACGGTGAAAAAACCGGTAAAAGCCTGTGAAGTCAACCTGTTGCTGCAAAAAGCGGCACAGGGAGCATTTCATGGTATAGTTGACTATACGGAATTACCGTTGGTCTCAGTAGATTTTAACCACGACCCGCACAGCGCTATTGTTGATGGCACGCAAACGAGGGTCAGTGGCGCACACCTTATCAAGACGCTGGTCTGGTGTGATAACGAATGGGGCTTTGCTAACCGGATGCTCGACACCACGTTAGCAATGGCCGCTCAAGGTTTCAGGTAAGACGCATCGTGCGTCTGCAAAACTTTAAGAATCAACGAGAGGATTCACCATGTCTGTAATTAAGATGACCGATCTGGATCTGGCTGGTAAACGCGTTTTCATCCGTGCTGATCTGAACGTACCGGTTAAAGAGGGTAAAGTGACCAGCGACGCGCGTATCCGTGCATCCCTGCCAACCATCGAACTGGCTCTGAAGCAGGGCGCGAAAGTGATGGTCACCTCCCACCTGGGTCGTCCTACCGAAGGCGAGTACAACGAAGAGTTCTCTCTGCTGCCAGTGGTTAATTACCTGAAAGACAAACTGTCCAACCCGGTTCGCCTGGTAAAAGATTACCTGGACGGCGTTGAAGTGGCTGCTGGTGAGCTGGTTGTTCTGGAAAACGTTCGCTTCAACAAAGGCGAAAAGAAAGACGACGAAACCCTGTCTAAGAAATACGCTGCACTGTGCGACGTCTTCGTGATGGATGCATTTGGTACGGCGCACCGTGCTCAGGCCTCTACCCACGGTATCGGTAAATTTGCAGACGTAGCATGTGCGGGTCCTCTGCTGGCTGACGAACTGGAAGCACTGGGCAAAGCGCTGAAAGAACCTGCTCGTCCAATGGTCGCTATCGTTGGTGGTTCTAAAGTGTCTACCAAACTGACCGTGCTGGATTCCCTGTCAAAAATCGCTGACCAGCTGATCGTTGGCGGTGGTATCGCGAACACCTTCGTTGCTGCTCAAGGCCACAACGTGGGTAAATCCCTGTACGAAGCGGACCTGGTTGACGAAGCGAAACGCCTGCTGGGCACCTGTGACATCCCGGTTCCAACTGACGTTCGCGTGGCGACCGAGTTCTCCGAAACCGCAACCGCGACCCTGAAATCTGTTAACGACATCAAAGATGAAGAGCAGATTCTGGACCTGGGCGACGTTTCTGCACAGAAACTGGCTGATATCCTGAAAAACGCAAAAACTATCCTGTGGAACGGTCCTGTTGGCGTGTTCGAATTCCCGAACTTCCGCAAAGGGACTGAAATCGTGGCTAACGCTATTGCAGACAGCGAAGCGTTCTCTATCGCAGGCGGTGGTGACACCCTGGCAGCTATCGATCTGTTCGGTATCGCTGACAAGATCTCCTACATCTCCACTGGTGGCGGTGCATTCCTCGAATTCGTGGAAGGCAAAGTACTGCCAGCAGTAGCAATGCTCGAAGAGCGCGCTAAGAAGTAAGCCATTCAAGGGCAGGGAAACCTGCCCAATTTTCAGCGCGCTTATCAGAGCTCGCACCTTTTCTAACGGCCGAAGATACAGGACTAAGCAACATGTCTAAAATTTTTGATTTCGTAAAACCTGGCGTTATCACTGGTGATGACGTACAGAAAGTGTTCCAGGTAGCTAAAGAAAACAACTTCGCTCTGCCAGCAGTTAACTGCGTAGGTACCGACTCCATCAACGCCGTACTGGAAACCGCTGCCAAAGTTAAAGCACCGGTTATCGTTCAGTTCTCTAACGGTGGTGCTGCGTTCATCGCGGGCAAAGGCGTGAAAACTGACATTCCACAGGGTGCTGCTATCCTGGGCGCTATCTCTGGTGCGCACCACGTACATCAGATGGCTGAGCACTACGGTGTTCCTGTTATCCTGCACACCGACCACTGCGCGAAGAAACTGCTGCCGTGGATCGACGGTCTGCTGGACGCGGGTGAAAAACACTTCGCAGCCACCGGTAAACCACTGTTCTCTTCTCACATGATCGACCTGTCTGAAGAGTCACTGCACGAAAACATCGAAATCTGCTCTAAGTACCTGGCGCGCATGGCCAAAATGGGCATGACTCTGGAAATCGAACTGGGTTGCACCGGTGGTGAAGAAGACGGCGTGGACAACAGCCACATGGACGCTTCTGCCCTTTACACCCAGCCAGAAGACGTTGATTACGCGTACACCGAGCTGAGCAAAATCAGCCCACGCTTCACCATTGCAGCGTCCTTCGGTAACGTACACGGCGTTTACAAACCAGGTAACGTGGTTCTGACTCCAACCATCCTGCGTGATTCTCAGGAATACGTTTCTAAGAAACACAACCTGCCTCACAACAGCCTGAATTTCGTCTTCCACGGCGGTTCCGGTTCTTCTGCTCAGGAAATCAAAGACTCCGTCAGCTACGGTGTGGTGAAAATGAACATCGATACCGACACCCAGTGGGCTACCTGGGACGGTATCCTGCAGTACTACAAAGCTAACGAAGCTTACCTGCAGGGTCAGCTGGGCAACCCGAAAGGCGAAGACCAGCCGAACAAGAAATACTACGATCCACGCGTATGGCTGCGCGCTGCACAGACTTCAATGATTACTCGTCTGGAGCAGGCATTCAAAGAACTGAACGCGGTAGACGTTCTGTAATTTGAGCTGCTGAAAGCGTTAAAAGGCCCGCAATAGCGGGCCTTTTTTTATGCTTTTTCAATATCCTGCAATACCTGTTTTTGTGATCTGCTTGGCAATACGCGTACTTTTTGTTTACCCTTTACTGACCTGCCTGTCTCGCTATGGGATGGTTTTTGTTGTTTATAAGAGCATAAGGAAAGATAAATGGAAGATCTCGGTGTTGTAGATAGCATCAATAACGCTGGCTCCTGGCTGGTGCGCAATCAGGCGCTGCTCATCAGCTACGCCGTGAATATTGCGGCGGCAATTGCCATTATTGTCGTGGGGATGATTGTTGCCCGTACCGTTTCCCGAGCCATCAATCGCGTCATGCTCACTCGCCACATTGACGCCACGGTTGCTGATTTCCTGTCAGCGCTGGTGCGCTATGGCATTATCGCGTTTACCCTCATTGCGGCATTAGGCCGTGTTGGTGTTCAGACCGCCTCCGTCATTGCCGTGCTGGGCGCCGCCGGTCTGGCCGTTGGTCTGGCACTTCAGGGCTCGCTCGCTAACCTGGCGGCTGGCGTTCTGCTGGTCACCTTCCGTCCGTTCCGCGCCGGTGAATATGTCGATCTTGGCGGCACGGCGGGTACCGTGCTGAATGTGCAGATTTTCTCCACCACGCTGCGTTCGATAGACGGTAAAATCGTGATAGTGCCGAACAAGAAGGTCATCGACGGGAACATCACCAACTTCTCCCGTGAGCCGGTACGTCGTAATGAGTTGATTATCAGCGTAGCGTACGACTCTGATATCGATCAGGTGAAGTCACTGATTAGCAACATCATTGCCTCCGACGATCGTATTCTGAAGGATAAAGAGCAGACTATACGCCTGAACGAACTGGGCGCGTCCTCTATCAACTTCGTGGTGCGTATCTGGAGCAAAAGCAGCGATCTGCAAAACGTATACTGGGACGTGCTGGAACGTATTAAGCGTGAGTTTGACGCCAACGGCATCAGCTTCCCGTATCCGCAGATGGACGTAAACGTCAAAAAAGTCAAAGAAGCAGAGTAACGTCACACCCAGGCCCGGTAAGCGTCAGCGCCACCGGGCTTTATTTTTATAAGCCCTGCTAATCCCCAATTAATATTATCCATTTCCTCTAATGTGATTCGCGCAGTATAGTCTGCATCCAGAACATTACTGTGAGAATTTCGTCATGTTATCCTATTATTTTCAAGGGCTTGCTTTAGGTGCGGCCATGATCCTTCCCCTCGGCCCCCAGAATGCGTTCGTGATGAACCAGGGTATTCGCCGCCAGTATCATCTGATGATTGCCCTGCTGTGCGCGGTGAGCGATTTGCTGCTGATCTGCGCCGGGATTTTTGGCGGGAGTGCGCTTCTGATGCAGTCGCCGTGGCTGCTGGCGCTGGTGACCTGGGGCGGTGTGGCCTTCCTGCTGTGGTACGGATTCGGTGCGTTGAAAACGGCGATGAGCAGTAACCTCGAACTGGCAAGCGCTGAAGTGATGAAGCAGGGGCGCTGGAAGATTATCGTCACCATGCTGGCGGTGACCTGGCTTAACCCGCATGTCTATCTGGATACCTTCGTGGTGCTGGGTAGCCTCGGCGGACAGTTAGACGTTGAGCCTAAACGCTGGTTTGCGCTGGGAACCGTCAGCGCGTCGTTCCTGTGGTTCTTCGGTCTTGCGATTCTGGCGGCGTGGCTGGCGCCACGACTGCGGACCGCCAAAGCCCAGCGCATCATTAATACGCTGGTCGGTCTGGTGATGTGGTTTATCGCTTTCCAGCTGGCGAAAGAGGGCGTTCATCATGTTCAGGGTTTGCTCAACTAAGCGTTGTCTTATGGACAACTGAGCCAGACCCGCTAAGCTTGCTGGCATGAGCCCTGTTTCTGGGGCACTCTTCGCAACATGGAGGAATGACAGTGAAGTTTAAAGTGATGGCCCTGGCGGCATTAGTGAGTTTAGGTGCGGTGTCGGCGCAGGCGAGTGAACTGCCGGATGGCCCGCACATTGTCACGTCAGGCACCGCAAGCGTGGACGCGGTACCGGATGTTGCAACCCTGGCAATTGAAGTCAACGTGGCTGCAAAAGATGCCGCCTCTGCCAAAAAACAGGCGGACGACCGCGTTGCGCAATATCTCTCCTTCCTGGAACAGAACGGTGTCGCCAAGAAAGACATCAGCTCTGCTAACCTGCGTACCCAACCGGATTACGACTACCAGAACGGCAAAAGCATCCTGAAAGGCTACCGTGCCGTGCGTACGGTTGAAGTGACCGTGCGTCAGCTGGACAAGCTGAATTCACTGCTGGATGGTGCGCTGAAGGCCGGTTTGAACGAAATCCGTTCCGTGTCGCTGGGCGTTGCGCAACCGGAGAAATACAAAGACGAAGCGCGTAAAGCGGCGATTGATGATGCCATTCACCAGGCTGAACAGCTGGCGTCCGGCTTCAAGAGCAAGCTTGGCCCGGTATACAGCGTGCGTTACCACGTCTCTAACTATCAGCCAAGCCCGATGGTACGGATGATGAAGGCTGACGCGGCACCGGTTTCTGCGCAGGAAACTTACGAGCAGCCAACCATTCAGTTCGACGATCAGGTGGATGTGGTGTTCCAGCTGGAGCCCGTTGCAGCACAGCCGAAACCGGCTCAGTAACCTGTAGGCCGGGTAAGGCGTAGCCGCCACCCGGCTTTTTCTTTTTAATCCTGTCTCAACACCTTATGCCCATACGCCAGCAGTGCATCGGTGACGTTGCGCATCATGCGACTTTCCGGCGCAAAACGATGCCAGTAGAGCATCCGGCGCTGATACAGCCCCGGCGTTAAATCAATCAACTCACCGCTTTTCAACTCTTTCTCAATCTGCAGATGCGGGATCATACAGCAGGTAGTGCCCTGACGCGCAAGCTGCACAAAAGCTTCAGACGAGTTGACGATATGGCACGGCACGCTGCCCGGCGGCAGGTCAAAGTTCTGCTGCAGGAACGCCTGATGCATATCGTCCAGATGGTCAAACGCCACGGCAGGCGCCTTCAGCAGCGCGGCGCGGGTGACGCCGTTAGGGAAGTAGCGCTCCGCAAAGGCTTTTGAACCCACAAACAGGTAGTCCAGCGCCCCCAGTTGATCCACCAGGCAGCTTGGCAGCGCCTGAGGCTGAATACTGACCGCCCCAACAACTTCACCGCGACGCAGACGTTCCTGGGTACGGGTTTCATCTTCAACCTGTAGATTCAGGCGAATCGGGGAGTCGGCCAGGACCGGGGCAAGGGCGGGCAGTAACCAGGTTGCCAGACTGTCGGCGTTGACCGCCAGAGAGAGGAGCAGCGGCGTGGAGCCCGTTTGTTCGTCACCCAGCCACTCGTCTTCCAGCAGCTCAACCTGGCGCAGCAGGGCGAGGAGCTTTTGACCTTGCTCCGTTGGGCGAGGCGGCACGGTACGCACCAGCAGCGGCTGCCCGAACATGTTTTCAAGCTGTTTGATACGCTGTGATACGGCGGACTGGGTGATACACAGCTTTTGCGCTGCGCGCTCAAAACCGCGTTCACGAATAACTGCATCAAGTGCCTGTAGTGTTCTGTAGTCCGGACGTTTCATTGCTCTGGCTGGCTCCTAAATTTTGCTTAATCTGCACTATGACACAATTTTCCCTTTGTGGCAGACGAAATCCATTCGACGTGTTCTATAATGCGCCCTGAGTTTTCACACCACAGGCAAAACGATCATGACGCAGGATGAACTGAAAAAAGCAGTAGGATGGGCCGCTCTCCAGTACGTACAGCCAGGTACCATTGTCGGTGTTGGTACAGGGTCAACGGCGGCACACTTTATCGATGCGCTGGGCACGATGAAGGGGCAGATCGAGGGCGCGGTTTCGAGCTCTGATGCGTCCACGGAAAAGCTGAAAAGCCTCGGCATTACCGTTTTCGATCTCAACGAAGTGGATCGTCTTGGGATTTACGTTGATGGCGCAGACGAAATCAACGGCCACATGCAGATGATCAAAGGCGGTGGCGCAGCGCTGACCCGTGAAAAGATCATCGCTTCCGTTGCTGACAAATTTATCTGCATCGCTGACGCCTCCAAGCAGGTCGATATTCTGGGTAATTTCCCGCTGCCGGTCGAAGTGATCCCGATGGCGCGGAGTGCGGTTGCCCGTCAGCTGGTGAAGCTGGGTGGTCGTCCGGAATACCGTCAGGGTGTGGTCACTGATAACGGTAACGTGATCCTCGACGTGCACGGCCTGGAAATTCTCGACGCGATTGCCCTGGAAAATGCGATTAACGCTATTCCAGGCGTTGTCACCGTAGGGCTGTTCGCCAACCGTGGCGCGGATGTGGCGCTGATCGGCACCGCTGACGGTGTGAAAACCATCGTAAAATGATCTGACGGGGGGAGCGCTCCCCCCGCTAAAAAATTTTTGAAAAGCTAAATTCGGTGACTTGTGTCACGTTTTTCCACCTCTTTTGCCGATCCTGCCACGTTTGTAAATTTCCTTAGCATTTTGCTCTGCCATTTTGCCCTGTATGACTTTTCTTCAGAGTGCCGACGCAAACGTTCATATTGCTGCAATAGTTTTTTTTGATATGTTGGCTACAGCGGATTTCAATCCAGCACAACATCAGTTCAGATAAAAAACAGGGTCGGGGAAATGGCAAAGGTATCACTGGAGAAAGACAAGATTAAATTCCTGCTGGTCGAGGGCGTGCATCAGAAAGCGCTTGATAGCCTTCGTGCGGCGGGTTACACCAACATCGAATTTCACAAGGGCGCGCTCGATACCGAAGAGCTGAAAGCGTCCATCCGTGATGCCCATTTCATTGGCCTGCGATCCCGTACTCAACTGACGGAAGACGTTATTGCTGCGGCGGAGAAGCTGGTTGCGATTGGCTGTTTCTGCATCGGTACCAACCAGGTTGATCTGAATGCTGCCGCCAAACGCGGTATCCCGGTATTTAACGCCCCGTTCTCCAACACCCGTTCCGTGGCGGAGCTGGTGATTGGCGAATTACTGCTGCTGCTGCGCGGTATTCCGGAGGCTAACGCCAAAGCGCACCGCGGCGTGTGGAACAAACTGGCTGCGGGCTCATACGAAGCGCGCGGTAAAAAACTGGGTATCATCGGCTATGGCCACATCGGTACTCAGCTGGGGATTCTGGCGGAATCTCTGGGGATGCACGTCTACTTTTACGATATCGAAAGCAAGCTGCCGCTAGGGAATGCGACGCAGGTGCAGCATCTCTCTGACCTGCTGAACATGAGCGACGTGGTAAGCCTGCATGTGCCGGAAAATGCGTCCACCAAAAACATGATGGGTGCAGAAGAGCTGGCGCTGATGAAACCGGGCTCACTGCTGATCAACGCCGCGCGCGGTACGGTGGTCGACATCCCTGCGCTGTGCGATGCTCTGAAGCGTAAGCATCTGGCGGGGGCGGCCATTGACGTGTTCCCGACGGAGCCTGCCACCAACAGCGATCCGTTTAACTCTCCGCTCTGCGAATTCGACAACGTGATCCTGACGCCACACATCGGCGGGTCTACTCAGGAAGCGCAGGAGAATATCGGCCTTGAAGTGGCGGGTAAGCTGAGCAAATACTCCGACAACGGTTCCACGCTCTCTGCGGTGAACTTCCCGGAAGTGTCTCTGCCGCTGCACGGTGGTCGCCGTCTGCTGCACATCCACGAAAACCGTCCTGGCGTGCTGACGGCTATCAACCAAATCTTTGCCGAGCAGAGCGTCAACATTGCCGCCCAGTACCTGCAAACCAACTCGCAGATGGGTTACGTGGTGATTGATATCGAAGCGGATGAAGATGTTGCCGAGAAAGCACTGCAGAGCATGAAAGCTATTCCGGGGACGATTCGCGCGCGCCTGTTGTACTGATGGTGCGGTTTGTGGTGTCGGGTGGCGAGGTAAATGCAAAACGGTAACCATCGTTACCGTTTTTTATGTTTTCACCCTCTCCCTGTGGGAGAGGGCTGGGGTGAGGGCATCAGGCTGCACGCCTGTTTCACCACTCCCACAACGTCGATGGCGTCACCACCGCTGGCAACGGCACATCCCATTTCTCGACGGGCAACGCTTCTACAGCCTGGCAATCATGCGCATACCCCACCGGCTGTAATCCATACTGCTGCCAGTTTTGCAGCGTCCGGTCGTAAAAACCGCCGCCCATTCCTAAGCGCTGGCCCTGTTCATCAAACGCCACCAGCGGCGTAATCAGCACGTCCAGCTGTGACAGCGGGAGCACGTCGCGCACGTCGAGTTTGGGCTCGGTAATTTTCAGACGATTCACCACCAGCTCGCTGTGCGGATGGTAGTGCAGAAACAGAAGATTGCCTTTGCTAAAAGGATGCAGCACCGGCAAATAAACCTTCTTCCCGGCGCGCCAGAGCTGGTCGATAAGTGGTTGGGTATCGAGCTCGCCATCAAACGACAGGAACAGAGCGACCGTGTTAGCCATAACCACCGGGGGCCACGCCATCATGCGGGCGGCGGCCTGCTGGGCAAAATGCGACTGTTGTTCAGCCGTAAGTGCACGACGACGCTGGCGAATAAGTTGACGGATATCCTGGCGTGAGGCAGAAACTTCAGGGAATTGAGTCATGGTAGTAGGTAGAAGAAGAAAGAGGGAATCTCCGAGATGCCGCCGCAGGCTGTAACCCTTGAACCCTTGGTTCAAGGTGAATGTGTCGTCATAGTTTTAAGGCTTCTCGGACGGACCGAGCATGCTCACCAACCATGGAGCGCCACATTCTTGTGGTATGAAATATCGGCTCAGGGGACTGGCCCGCTTGCGAACATCTCAGAGAAATTTTGTCTTCACAGTTACTCTACCATAGTCAACTGAGAAGTGTTATTCAAACTTTGGTCCCGGTCTTTCGGGATTGCGACCTTGATCAAGCAATGCCTGTTCTATGGTCTGCTGGAGCATTTTAATGCGCTGCTCCATGCTAGCCGCGTAGTCGCGGGTCTTCGCTTTTTCCTGAGTCAGTTCATAGCTGATGTTCAACGCGGCGATGAAAACCAGCTGCTCAGTATTTGTGACTCTAGTGCGTTCTTTTAGATCTTGCAACCGCTGATTCAAATCGTCCGCAGCCTGATTCAAAGCATCCCTTTGTTCAGGCGGACAATTCACTCGCAGTGAACGGCCAAAAATCTGGAGATCGACGGGTTGTGCAGACATGCCACCTTCCTGCTGATTGACTGCGCTGCCTTCGCTTACTGCCCCGGGGGCTGCGAAGGGGCGACACTATAGCTACCCTGATGTGAAGATACAAGCCCTTTTCTGGTATCACCAGGGTCCAAAGTGGTAGCATATCATGAATATCCTCCCTTTGATGACGAATGCGTATGTCTATACAGAACGAAATGCCTGGTTACAAGGATTTAAACCAGTTACTGAACCAGCAGGGAGTCGGACTTACCCCTGCCGAAATGCACGGTCTGATCAGCGGCATACTGTGCGGCGGAAACAGCGACAGCTCATGGCAGCCGCTGATCCACGACCTCACGAACGAAGGGCTGGCGTTTGGCCACGAGCTGGCAGAATCGCTGCGTAAAATGCATGCGGCAACCAGTGATTCGCTGGAAGACGATGGCTTCCTTTTTCAGCTTTATCTGCCTGAAGGTGATGACGTCAGCGTCTTCGATCGTGCCGATGCGCTCGCGGGTTGGGTAAACCACTATCTGCTTGGCCTGGGCGTAACCCAGCCTAAGCTTGATAAAGTGACCGGCGAAGCGGGTGAAGCGATCGACGATCTGCGTAACATCGCCCAGCTCGGCTACGATGAAGAGGAAGACCAGGAAGAGCTGGAAATGTCCCTCGAAGAGATTATTGAGTACGTGCGCGTGGCGGCGCTGTTGTGCCACGACAACTTTACGCGCTCACAGCCGACCGCGCCGGAAGTTCGTAAGCCAACCTTACATTAAGAAAAATAACGCACAGGAGGGTGTCATGGTTATCTCGCAACAAGAGTATTTGCGCCGTCGTCAGGCGCTGCTGGCAAAAATGCAGCCTGGCAGTGCGGCGCTGATTTTTGCCGCGCCGGAAGTGACGCGCAGTGCCGACAGCGAATATCCCTATCGCCAGAATAGCGATTTCTGGTACTTCACCGGCTTTAACGAGCCGGAAGCGGTCCTGGTGCTGATTAAGAGTAATGACACCCACAACCACAGCGTGATTTTTAACCGCGTACGCGATTTAACCGCTGAAATCTGGTTTGGCCGCCGCTTAGGGCAAGAGGCCGCACCGGAGAAGCTGGGCGTCGACCGCGCGCTGGCGTTTAGCGAAATCAATCAGCAGCTCTATCAGTTACTCAACGGCCTCGACGTGCTTTATCACGCGCAGGGCGAATATGCGTACGCCGATGAGATTGTTTTCACCGCTCTGGATAAGCTGCGCAAAGGCTCGCGTCAGAATCTGTCCGCGCCGGCCACGCTGACGGACTGGCGTCCGGTGGTGCATGAGATGCGCCTGTTCAAATCTGAAGAAGAGCTGAACGTGATGCGCCGCGCTGGTGAAATCAGCGCCCTGGCACACACCCGCGCCATGGAAAAATGCCGTCCTGGTCTGTTCGAATACCAGCTGGAAGGCGAAATTCACCACGAATTTAACCGTCACGGCGCGCGCTTCCCGTCATACAACACCATTGTCGGCGGCGGGGAGAACGGCTGCATCCTGCATTACACCGAAAACGAAAGTGCGCTGCGCGATGGCGATCTGGTGCTGATTGACGCCGGTTGCGAATATCAGGGCTACGCGGGTGACATCACCCGTACTTTCCCGGTGAACGGTAAGTTCTCGCCCGCGCAACGAGCAATTTATGACATCGTTCTCGAATCACTTGAAACGGCGCTCACGCTGTATCGCCCGGGCACGTCCATTCAGGAGGTGACCGGCGAAGTTGTGCGCATCATGATTACCGGACTGGTGAAGCTTGGCATCCTGAAAGGCGACGTGGACACCCTGATCGCCGAAAATGCGCATCGTCCGTACTTTATGCACGGCCTGAGCCACTGGCTGGGGCTGGATGTGCATGATGTGGGGGCGTACGGTACCGACCGTTCACGCGTGCTGGAACCGGGCATGGTGCTGACCGTCGAGCCGGGGCTGTATATCGCGCCGGATGCCGATGTGCCCGAAGCGTACCGCGGAATTGGCATTCGTATTGAAGATGACATCGTCATCACCGAAACCGGTAACGAAAACCTGACCGCGAGCGTGGTGAAACACGCAGACGATATCGAGGCGCTGATGGCAGCGGCACGCGTATGAGCGTGATTATCGTTGGCGGCGGCATGACCGGCGCCACCCTGGCACTGGCGATCTCGCATTTGACGAAGGGGCAGCTTCCGGTGCATCTCGTTGAGGCGGTTGCACCACAAACGAAGAATCACCCCGGCTTTGATTCTCGCGCCATTGCCCTGGCGCAGGGAACCTGCCAACAGCTTTCCCGAATTGGCATCTGGCAGGCGATTGCCGACTGCGCCACCGCCATTCATACCGTGCATGTGAGCGATCGCGGCCATGCCGGGTTTGTGACGCTGGATGCCCATGATTATCGTATTGACGCCCTGGGTCAGGTCGTTGAACTCCATGATGTTGGCCTGCGCCTGTTTCGTCTGTTGCAGGACGCGCCAGGCGTGACCCTGCATTGTCCGTCACGCGTTGCGAGCTTTACCCGCAGTGAAGAAACGGTCAGCGTGACGCTGGATAATGGCACCGTTCTCGACGGCCAGCTTCTTGTGGCGGCGGACGGGTCGCGCTCGGCGCTCGCCACCCAGTGCGGCGTTGAGTGGCAGCAGCAGCCTTACGGGCAGGTTGCGGTCATTGCGAACGTCTCTACTGCCGCAGAACACAACGGCCGGGCGTTTGAGCGCTTCACGCAGCACGGTCCGCTGGCGATGCTGCCGATGTCGGATGGTCGCTGCTCGCTGGTCTGGTGCCATCCGCAGGAAAAGGCGGAAGACGTTAAGGCCTGGTCCGACGAACGTTTTTGCAGTGAACTGCAGAAAGCGTTTGGCTGGCGGCTGGGTCGCATTACCCATGCGGGAAAACGTGCGGTATACCCGCTGTCGTTAACTACCGCATCACAGTCTGTTTCGCACCGCGTGGCGCTGGTCGGCAACGCCGCGCAAACGCTTCACCCCATCGCGGGTCAGGGTTTTAATCTGGGTCTGCGGGATGTGATGAGCCTGGCCGAAACGCTTTCGCAAGCGTGGAGCGAACAGAAAGATTGCGGCGCATACCCGGTACTCAGCCATTACCAGAAGCGACGTCAGGCCGATAAAGAGGCGACAATCGGCGTTACCGATGGTTTAGTCCATCTCTTTGCCAATCGCTGGGCGCCGCTGGTTGCCGGTCGCAACCTCGGGCTGATGGCGATGGAACTGTTCATTCCGGCACGCGACGTGCTGGCGCAGCGGACCCTGGGTTGGGTCGCGCGTTAAGGAGTTATCACTGTGCAAAATGTTGATGTTGCCATCGTTGGCGGCGGAATGGTTGGACTGGCCCTGGCCTGCGGATTACAAGGCAGCGGCCTGCGTGTGGCCGTGCTGGAGCAAAAGCAGCCTCAGCCCGTCGCACCTGATGCCCCGCCGGAACTCCGCGTGTCGGCAATAAATGCGGCCAGCGAAAAGCTGCTGACGCGCCTTGGCGTCTGGTCAGATATCGTGGCCCAGCGTGCGAGCTGCTATCACGGCATGGAGGTATGGGATAAAGACAGCTTTGGTCATATTGCTTTTGATGATGAAAGCATGGGCTATAGCCATCTGGGTCACATCATTGAGAATGCGGTGATCCACCACGCGCTGTGGCAGAAAGCTCAGCAGTGCAGCGACGTAACGCTGGTTGCGCCTGCGCAAATCCAGCAGGTTGCGTGGGGCGAAAACGAGGCGTTTATCACCCTGCAAAGTGGCGATATGCTCACCGCGCGTCTGGTGGTCGGTGCCGATGGCGCTAACTCCTGGCTGCGCAATAAAGCGGATATTCCGCTGACCTACTGGGATTACCGCCATCATGCCATGGTGGCGACGATCCGTACCCAAGAGCCGCACGGCGGCGTGGCGCGCCAGATTTTCCACAACGACGGCATTCTGGCATTCCTGCCGTTAAGCGATCCGCATCTCTGCTCAATTGTCTGGTCTCTGGTGCCGGAAAAAGCGCAGCAGATGCAGGAGGCGACGCCAGAGGCCTTTAACCAGGCACTGTGCGTGGCGTTTGATAACCGTCTGGGGCTTTGTACTCTTGAGAGCGAGCGTCAGGTCTTCCCCTTAACCGGACGCTATGCGCGTCAGTTTGCCGCGCACCGTCTGGCGCTGGTGGGCGACGCGGCCCATACCATTCATCCGCTGGCCGGGCAGGGCGTTAATCTCGGCTTTATGGATGCGGCGGAGCTGGTAGAAGAGCTGCGTCGTCTGCAGCGAGAGGGTAAAGATATTGGGCAGCATGTGTATCTGCGTCGCTACGAGCGCAGCCGCAAGCACAGTGCGGCGATTATGCTTGCAGGCATGCAGGGCTTCCGTGAGCTGTTTGCCGGGGCAAATCCGGCGAAAAAACTGCTGCGTGATATTGGGCTCAAGCTCGCCGATACCCTCCCTGGCGTCAAACCTCAACTCCTGCGTCAGGCGATGGGTCTTAACGACCTGCCGGACTGGCTGAAATAAAATAGACCCCCGTCACACTTTCTTTTCCCGGCCTCTGTGCCGGGAAAATTCCCTCGTTTGAAATATTCTAATTCCACGTCATTTTTCGCATTAGATAATCTAATGTCATGATTTTTATGTGACGGAAATTCGGCCCGTTTCTCCGCATGAAATATCACCATGTGCTAAATCCTGTTAGATCATTGTTAATTTTGTGCGGGGTTAATCGCATTTTTCCAGTGAATAACTCTGTAGGCTTTTCAGCGTTTTTTGGTCATAAGCTAATGTGATGACCCGTTTTACCTTATGGTTAACCGCCGGTTTCGGTGGTAAGTTCAGGTAAAAGAGAACGTTTGCGTCGGCATTCGGAAACGAGGCCGATACCGGGTTTCACGGTGAATTTTTCAACGAGGACAAGATGGCTCAACAGACTCCTTTGTACGAACAGCACGTGTTATGCGGCGCCCGCATGGTGGATTTCCATGGCTGGATGATGCCGCTGCACTACGGCTCGCAAATTGATGAGCACCACGCGGTGCGCACCGATGCCGGTATGTTCGACGTGTCCCACATGACAATTGTCGATCTGCGCGGTAGCCGCACCCGGGAGTTTCTACGTTATCTGCTGGCGAACGATGTCGCGAAGCTGAAGACACCGGGGAAAGCGCTCTATACCGGTATGCTGAACGCCTCGGGTGGCGTGATTGATGACCTTATCGTCTACTACTTCACCGAAGACTTCTTCCGCCTCGTTGTAAACTCCGCCACCCGCGAAAAAGACCTCTCCTGGATCACCCAACACGCCGAACCTTATGCCATCGACATCACCGTCCGTGACGATCTGTCGCTGATTGCCGTGCAGGGGCCGAACGCGCAGGCGAAAGCCGCGTCTCTGTTCAGCGACGAGCAGCGTAAAGCCACCGAAGGGATGAAGCCCTTCTTTGGCGTGCAGGCGGGCGATCTGTTTATTGCCACGACCGGCTATACCGGTGAAGCGGGCTATGAAATTGCCATGCCAAACGAGAAAGCAGCTGATTTCTGGCGTGCGCTGGTGGAAGCGGGCGTGAAGCCGGCTGGCCTGGGCGCGCGCGATACGCTGCGCCTTGAAGCGGGGATGAACCTCTACGGTCAGGAGATGGACGAAGGCGTCTCTCCGCTGGCGGCCAACATGGGCTGGACCATCGCATGGGAACCCGCTGACCGTGAGTTTATTGGCCGCGAAGCGCTGGAAATGCAGCGCGAGAAGGGCACTGAACAGCTGGTTGGCCTGGTGATGAAGGAAAAAGGCGTGCTGCGCGGAGAACTGCCGGTGCGTTTTACCGATGCCGACGGCAATCCGCGCGAAGGCGTGATCACCAGCGGGTCCTTCTCCCCGACGCTGGGCTACAGTATTGCACTGGCTCGCGTGCCGGCGGGCATTGGCGAGACGGCGGTGGTGCAAATCCGCAACCGCGAAATGCCGGTCAACGTGACCAAACCGATTTTTGTTCGCGCCGGTAAGCCGGTCGCCTAACTATTTTTATCAGGAGAACTTCAATGAGCAATGTGCCAGCAGAACTGAAATACAGCAAAGAACACGAGTGGCTGCGCAAAGAGGCGGACGGCACTTACACCGTAGGGATCACCGAGCATGCGCAGGAGCTGCTGGGCGACATGGTGTTTGTTGACCTGCCGGAAGTGGGCGCAACCGTGAGCGCGGGCGATGACTGCGCCGTGGCGGAGTCCGTTAAAGCAGCATCCGATATCTACGCACCGGTAAGCGGTGAAATTGTGGCCGTAAACGACGCGCTGAGCGATTCGCCGGAGCTGGTGAACAGCGAGCCTTATGAAGGTGGCTGGATCTTCAAGATCAAAGCCAGTGACGAATCTCAGGTTGCCGCGCTGCTGGATGCGACCGCGTACGAAGCCCTGTTAGAAGACGAGTAATTGTTAATCCCCCTCTCCCTCCGGGAGAGGGCAGGGGTGAGGGTGCCCATCTTCCCCTCACCCTAACCCTCTCCCGAGGGGAGAGGGAACTTAAATTCACTGCACGTTTCAGGAACCATCGCTCATGACACAGACTTTAAGCCAGCTTGAAAACCGTGGCGCTTTCATTGAACGTCACATTGGGCCGGATGCTCAGCAACAGCAGGAGATGCTGAAAACGGTTGGCGCGGATTCATTAAACGCACTGATCGGCCAGATCGTGCCAAAAGACATCCAGCTTGCCACGCCGCCTCAGGTGGGAGAAGCCACCACGGAATTCGCCGCACTGGCGGAGCTGAAGGCCATCGCTGGCCTTAACAAGCGCTATAAGTCTTACATTGGCATGGGCTACACCAACGTGCAGTTACCGCCGGTTATCCTGCGTAATATGCTGGAAAACCCGGGCTGGTACACCGCCTATACCCCTTATCAGCCGGAAGTGTCCCAGGGCCGTCTGGAAGCGCTGCTGAACTTCCAGCAGGTGACGCTCGACCTGACCGGGATGGATATCGCTTCCGCCTCGTTGCTGGATGAAGCGACCGCGGCAGCTGAAGCCATGGCGATGGCAAAACGCGTCAGCAAGCTGAAAAATGCCAACCGCTTCTTCGTGGCGGCGGACGTGCATCCGCAGACGCTGGACGTGGTGCGTACCCGTGCGGAAACCTTTGGTTTTGACGTGATTGTCGACGACGCTGACAAAGTGCTGGATCACCAGGACGTCTTTGGTGTGCTGTTACAGCAGGTGGGTACCACCGGCGAAGTGCATGATTACAGCGCACTGATTGCCGAGCTGAAATCCCGCAAAGTGGTGGTCAGCGTTGCCGCTGATTTTATGGCGCTGGTGCTGCTGACGGCTCCGGGCAAACAGGGTGCGGATATTGTATTCGGCTCGGCCCAGCGTTTCGGCGTGCCGATGGGCTACGGCGGACCGCACGCGGCATTCTTTGGCGCGAAAGATGAATTTAAACGTTCCATGCCAGGCCGCATTATTGGCGTATCGAAAGATGCCGCCGGTAACACCGCGCTGCGCATGGCGATGCAGACTCGCGAGCAGCATATCCGCCGCGAGAAAGCGAACTCTAATATCTGTACTTCTCAGGTTCTGCTGGCAAACATTGCCAGCCTGTACGCCGTCTTCCACGGCCCGGTTGGGCTGAAACGGATTGCCGGCCGCATCCACCGTCTGGCGGATATTCTGGCCTGTGGCCTGCAGCAGAAAGGCCTGAAGCTGCGTCATGAGCACTACTTCGACACGCTGTGCGTTGACGTCGCAGATAAAGCGGCGGTGCTGGCACGTGCGGATGCCGCACAAATTAACCTGCGCAGCGACATTCATCACGCCGTGGGCATCACCCTTGATGAATCCACCACGCGCGACGATATCGTCAACCTGTTTAATGTCGTGCTGGGCGATGCGCACGGTCTGGATATTGATGCGCTGGACAAAGAGGTCGCGCATGACAGCCGCTCTATTCAGGAGAGCATGCTGCGCAATGACGCTATCCTGACGCATCCTGTGTTCAACCGTTATCACAGCGAAACCGAGATGATGCGTTATATGCACTCTCTGGAGCGCAAAGATCTGGCGCTGAACCAGGCGATGATCCCGCTGGGCTCGTGTACCATGAAGCTGAACGCCGCGGCAGAAATGATCCCTATCACCTGGCCTGAGTTCTCCGAGCTGCACCCGTTCTGCCCGCCAGAGCAGGCGGAAGGGTATCATGTCATGATCAACCAGCTTTCCGACTGGCTGGTGAAACTGACCGGTTATGACGCGCTCTGTATGCAGCCGAACTCCGGCGCGCAGGGTGAATATGCGGGGCTGCTGGCAATCCGTCACTATCACGAAAGCCGTAACGAAGGCCACCGTGATATCTGCCTGATCCCGAGCTCTGCCCACGGCACCAACCCGGCGTCTGCCCAGATGGCGGGCATGGAAGTGGTGGTCGTGGCGTGTGATAAGAACGGTAACATCGACCTGGCCGACCTGCGCGCGAAAGCCGAGCAGGCGGGCGATAAGCTCTCCTGCATCATGGTGACCTACCCGTCGACTCACGGCGTGTACGAAGAAACCATCCGCGAAGTGTGTGAAGTGGTGCATCAGTTCGGCGGTCAGGTGTACCTCGACGGCGCGAACATGAATGCTCAGGTGGGCATTACCTCTCCGGGCTTCATCGGCGCGGACGTGTCGCACCTGAACCTGCACAAAACCTTCTGTATCCCACACGGTGGTGGCGGTCCGGGCATGGGGCCTATCGGCGTGAAAGCGCATCTGGCGCCGTTCGTGCCGGGTCACAGCGTCGTGCAGATAGAAGGTATGCTGACCCGTCAGGGCGCGGTCTCTGCTGCACCGTTCGGTAGCGCTTCAATCCTGCCAATCAGCTGGATGTACATCCGCATGATGGGCGCGGAAGGGCTGAAACAGGCAAGCCAGGTCGCGATCCTGAATGCTAACTATATTGCGACTCGCCTGAAGTCGGCCTTCCCGGTGCTTTACACCGGTCGCGATGGGCGTGTGGCACACGAGTGCATCCTCGATATTCGTCCGCTGAAAGAAGCGACGGGTATCAGCGAACTGGATATCGCCAAGCGTCTGATCGACTACGGCTTCCACGCACCAACCATGTCGTTCCCGGTTGCGGGTACGCTGATGGTGGAGCCAACGGAGTCTGAAAGCAAAGCCGAGCTGGACCGCTTTATTGACGCGATGCTGGCCATCCGCATGGAGATAGACCGCGTGCAGGACGGCGAATGGACGCTGGAAGATAACCCGTTGGTTAACGCTCCGCACACCCAGCACGAGATGGTGGCCGAGTGGAATCACGGTTATTCCCGTGAACTGGCTGTCTTCCCGGCAGGCGTGGCGAATAAATACTGGCCGACCGTGAAGCGTCTTGATGACGTATACGGCGACCGTAACCTGTTCTGCTCCTGTGTGCCGATGAGCGAATACCAGTAATTTTTTTGCTGTAGTAACGTAGGCCGGGTAAGGCGAAGCCGCCACCCGGCTTTTTTTTTGGGAGAAGACAATGGCAATTGCACTGGTCACCGGCGCCAGCCGCGGCATTGGCAAAGCCACCGCGCTGCAACTGGCTCGCGAAGGTTATACCGTGGCGGTGAACTATCACCACAATATCAAAGCCGCAAAGGACGTCATCAATCAGATCGTTGAGGCGGGTGGAAAAGCATTTGCCCTGCGTGCAGACATTAGCGATGAAGCGCAGGTCATGGCCATGTTTGACAGCCTCGATCGCGAAGGTGAGCCCCTTACCGCGCTGGTCAATAATGCAGGCATTCTGTTTGAGCAATCCACTATTGAAAATCTGTCCGCTGAACGCATTAATCGCGTGCTGAGCACCAACGTCACGGGCTATTTTCTCTGCTGCCGTGAGGCGGTAAAGCGCATGTCGCACAAACATGGCGGCAAGGGTGGCGCGATTGTCAATGTCTCCTCTGCCGCGTCTCGTCTGGGCGCGCCGGGGGAGTATGTCGATTACGCGGCCTCCAAAGGCGCGGTAGATTCCCTGACTACCGGATTATCGCTGGAGGTAGCGGCGCAGGGTATCCGCGTAAACTGCGTGCGGCCCGGGCTGATTTATACCGATATTCACGCGTCTGGTGGGGAGCCGGGGCGGGTGGATCGCGTGAAATCGTTACTGCCGATGCAGCGCGGCGGCCAGCCGGAAGAGGTCGCGCAGGCGATAGTCTGGCTGCTGAGCGAGAAGGCGTCATACGTGACGGGCAGTTTTATTGAACTGGCGGGCGGGAAATAAACGCCGGGTGGCGGCTTCGCCTTACCCGGCCTACGATTCGCAGGTTTTGTAGGCCGGTGCAAGCGTAGCGCCGCCCGGCGTTACGGCGTTAAAGTTGCTCGCCGTTGCTGGCAATCACGCCTTTATACCATTCGAAGCTTTTCTTACGGGAACGCGACATGTCGCCGGTGCCGTCGTCGTGTTTATTGACGTAGATAAAACCGTAGCGCTTGCTGTACTGGCCGGTAGTGAATGACACGCAGTCAATGCAGCCCCATGGCGTATAGCCCATCAGATCCACGCCATCGTGGGTGACGGCTTTGATCATCTCTTCAACGTGGGCGCGCAGGTAGTCGATACGATAGTCATCGTTGATGCTGCCATCCTCTTCCACCTTATCGTAGGCACCGAAGCCGTTTTCCACGATAAACAGCGGCTTCTGATAGCGTTCGTACAGTTCGCACAGGGAATAACGCAGGCCCACCGGGTCAATCTGCCAGCCCCAGTCGGACGCCTTGACGTGCGGATTAGGTACGCTGCCCTCGAAGCCAGAAATCGCGTCACCGGTGCCACCTTCCGCTTTCACCGCATTGGTCATGTAGTAGCTGAAGCCCAGGTAGTCGCAGGTACCTTCGCGCAGGATCTGCTCATCGCCTGCGTCCATTTTGATGGAGAAACCGCGGCGCTCCCATTCATTCAGTACGTAAGACGGATAGTAGCCACGCAGCTGAACATCGGTAAAGACATAGCGCTCGCGCATGGATTCCTGGGCGAACATCACGTCTTCTGGTTTGCAGGAGAACGGATAGAGCGCCACCATGGCCAGCATGCAGCCGACTTTCATCTCCGGATTGATACGGCGCGCGGCTTTCACCGCCAGGGCACTCGCCACAAACTGGTGGTGCAGCACCTGGTACATGGTCTCTTCCGGATTTTCATGTTCGGTATAGACCACGCCTGAGCAGCAGTAACCAAAGAGTGGCGCACGCCAGTTACGCTGGTTGTTGATTTCATTGAAGGTCATCCAGTATTTGACCTTGTGCTTGTAGCGCTCAAAAACCACTTCCGCGAAGCGTACAAAGAAATCGACCACTTTACGGTTGGTCCAGCTGCCGTACTCCTGCACCAGGTGCAGCGGCATTTCGAAGTGGGAGAGGGTGATCACCGGTTCGATATTGTATTTCAGCAGCTCATCGAACATGTCGTCATAGAACTTCAGCCCTTCCTCGTTTGGCTGCGTTTCGTCACCTTTCGGGAAGATGCGCGTCCAGGCAATCGAGGTGCGGAAACATTTGAAACCCATCTCGGCAAACAGCTTGATATCTTCTTTGTAGTGGCCGTGGAAGTCGATGGCCTCGTGATTTGGGTAGTATTTACCCGGCACCACGTCCTGCGTGATTTCGCGCGGCACGCCGTGCGCTCCGCCGGTCAGTACGTCGCAGATGCTTGGCCCTTTGCCGCCTTTGTCCCAGCCGCCTTCAACCTGATGCGCCGCAACGGCACCGCCCCATAGAAAATCTTTCGGTAAGGTCAATTTTTTCATCGCTGCTATTCTCAATAAATGACGTATTGGTTTTGAGTCTAGCAAAGCGAAATTGAATGTCACGATATAACAATTCGCGGAAATTGTGATTTGTCACATCAAAAAAACAGGATGTTTTATTCCGCCAGTTTCTTCGCCAGTTTGCGTCCGAGAGATTCCAGAATATAGATAACGGGGATTTGTGTGGTGATGTCGTAGACGCCTGCAATACGCGTCTGGGGAACGTGCCAGGAGAGATTAAAATCCGCCAGTTTTGCGAGACGCGAGTGCTCGTGGCTGGTAATGGAGAGCACCTTGCAGTGATGCAGGCTGAACTGGCTGGCGAAGCGCAGGATCTCCTCGGTCTCGCCCGACACAGAGAGCACAATTGCCAGTGCATTTTTCGCCATATCATTGGTGACCGGGAAATAAGGGTCATCAATATGGTTGCTGAATTTTCCGATATTCGAAAAGAAACGGGCACCGTATTTTGCCAGCGATCCTGATGTCCCTGCGCCGACAAATATAATTCGCTCCGAAGAGAGAATGATATTTACCGCGTCATCCAGTAAAGCGTCGAACTCTTCATTATTCACGCTTTTAAAGAAACTGATAATTTCGCTGGCGCCGAAATTCGCCTGCTGAGGTTCGTTCTGTTCAAGATAGAGCTTAAAGCGCACGCGAAACTCAGAATACCCTTCACAGTTGAGCTTACGGCAAAAGCGCAGGATGGTGGTGGTTGAGACGCCCGCCGCATCCGCCAGTTCGCGGATGGTCATGTACATCACTTTGTCACGGTTTTTAATGACATAGTTGTAGACCATCATCTCCAGGTTATTGAGACTGGCAATGGCGGAGTGGGTGAACATACTCACAGTGGCAAAACTCTCATTCAGACCTCGTTTAACCATCATAACATGCAGCCAGACGGCAGGATCTAATTTTATGCTATTGATTCGTAACGCATAAATTTTAATGTGAACAAATGTCAGGTGAAAAATATATCTATGTTTTTGATTTTTATTGTAAAAAAATCACATTGAAAATATTTTAGCTAACAGGTGTTCACTGGAATCATTCTCAGTTAGCATAGTCATGCGATGAATAATCATCTTTAGTTTCCCGGAGTTTTGTATGGCGAGCAGACCATTAATCGCACAGGGATATTCACTGGCGGAGGAAGTAGCCAACAGCATCAGCCATGGCATTGGCCTGGTGTTTGGGATAGTCGGTTTAGTGTTATTGCTGGTACAGGCGGTTGATAGCAATGCCAGCGCGATGGCGATTACCAGCTATAGCCTGTATGGCGGAAGCATGATCCTGTTATTCCTGGCGTCGACGCTCTATCACGCGATTCCGCATCAACGGGCCAAGATATGGCTCAAGAAATTTGACCACTGTGCTATCTATCTGCTTATTGCAGGAACCTATACGCCTTTTCTGCTGGTGGGGCTCAACTCGCCGCTGTCGCGCGGACTGATGATTGTCATCTGGAGCCTGGCGCTGCTAGGGATCCTCTTCAAGCTAACCATTGCACACCGGTTTAAAGTGTTGTCACTGGTGACGTATCTGACCATGGGGTGGCTGTCGCTGATTGTGGTGTATCAACTGGCGATTAAGCTGGCGGTTGGCGGGGTTACGTTGCTGGCAGTGGGAGGCGTAGTGTACTCGCTGGGCGTCATTTTCTACGTCTGCAAGCGCATTCCATACAATCATGCCATCTGGCATGGTTTTGTACTGGGCGGCAGCGTGTGCCATTTTTTGGCGATTTATTTGTATGTGGGGCAGGTGTAGTTTGTTGTCGGGTGGCGGCTTCGCCTTACCCGACCTACGGGATCGGTAGGCCCGGTAAGCGCAGCGCCACCGGGCGATACAGCATCACTCTTCCAGCGAATACGGTAACGGCTCAATACTCAACGTATTCGCATCATCACGCACGCGGAACACGCTGTCGGCTTCCATGTCGTTGTTCATGACGGCCTGGACTAAAAGACGACCATCATCCAGCTGTACGGCGGCTAACACGGTGCCGGTACGGCGCCAGTTATCGCCCATTTTCAGCTCTAAATCTTCACCCGCTTCCGGTACGCGGCTGGCATGACCTGCCAGTGTCCACAGTGCACGTTTATTTGCCCCACGGAATTTTGCACGCGCCACCATCTCCTGGCCGGTGTAACAGCCTTTTTTAAAGCTGATGCCGCCCAGCGCCTGCAGGTTAGTAGCCTGTGGAATAAACTGCGCGCTGTTGGCGGCGTCAATGATCGGCAGACCGGCTTCAATATTCAGCGCCAGCCACTGCTGGCTGTTGTTGAGCTGCGCTTCGCCGCGCAGTGCTTCGATGACGCGTTCGGCGGTTGCGGCATCCGTGACAAGCAGGAAGCGCTCCGCCGGATGTTCAAACCACAGGATGGAGGTGGCCCCCTCGCTGACGACCTGTTTTTCTGCATCCGGCAGCTCAGCAAACAGATTTTTCAGCGCGGCACGTGCCTGGAAGCCCGCCACGCCCAGCAGAACATGTTCGTCGTCCGGGACGATAGTGACTTTGGAAAAGACTGCATACTTTTTCAGCTCTTTGAGCTGCGCATCTCGCAGGCTGCGGCGTTCAATAAAGGCAAAACCGTCCTGACGGCGGAAAAGACGCAGATTGCTCCACATTTTGCCTTTGGGGTCACAATGCGCCGCCAGCAGGTGCTGGTGTTCGGTCATCTGGCTGACGTCGGCGGTGACCTGGCCCTGGAGGTATTTTTCGGCGTCGGCGCCGGCGAGCGTCGCCAGCGCCCAGTCATCAAGAGAAATAAGCGTCAGCGGCAGACGCGCAGAGGCGGCGGGCTGGCGAGGAGAAAATGGTGTAAATGCCATAACGATATCCTGAATTGCTTAACGCTTTGATAATGCCTAATGGTAAAAGAGCCTGCTGGCAATGCAAGCGCTTTCAGCAGACCATTTGTGCCATAAACCGGTTATGCGTAGCGCTACGCAAAATAGTGTAATCCGCTGTCTTTGTAGGGGTTATTCTGGAAGCCTGCTCGTTGATCGCAATATTCCAGTAATGAAACGGTCAAAAACACGTTACACTAGCTGGTGTCCCCGTAGAGAAATAAAGAACACTGAACGGGGGCCCGACTGTGCCAAACGTAATGCAGGAAACTGAACATGGATATTAACAACAAGGCCCGTATTCACTGGGCATGCCGTCGCGGCATGCGTGAACTTGATATTTCCATCATGCCTTTCTTCGAATATGAGTATGACAGCTTAAGCGATGATGATAAGCGGCTGTTTGTTCGCCTGCTTGAGTCTGACGATCCAGATTTATTCAACTGGCTGATGAACCACGGCAAACCCGCCGACACCGAGTTGCAACGGATGGTGCAATTAATTCAAACACGGAATCGGGAACGTGGTCCTGTGGCAATCTGATCTTCGCGTCTCGTGGCGCTCGCAGTGGATGTCGTTAATGCTCCACGGCCTGGTTGCGGCCATCGTGTTACTCATGCCATGGCCCCTGAGCTATACACCGCTGTGGCTGCTATTACTTTCGTTTGTCGTTTTTGACAGCGTACGCAGCCAGCGTCGCATTAATGCTCGTCAGGGTGAGATCAAGTTACTGATGGATTCCCGCCTGCGCTGGCAGGGAAAAGAGTGGGATATTCTGGGTATGCCATGGATGCTCAACTCCGGCATGATGTTACGGTTACGCAATGTGGACGGCGGGCGTTGCCAGCACCTGTGGCTGGCGGCTGACAGTATGGATGCTTCAGAATGGCGAGATCTGCGCCGGATGTTGTTGCAACAGCCGACGCAGGAGTAATCCACTTAGCTAAATTTTTCTGCCATTTCGCCAAGTATCTGTTCGCACCAGGCCTGCAGGCGCTCGTCGCTGAGATCGTACTGATTGGTTTCATCCAGCGCGAGTCCGACAAACAGCTGGCCGTCGGCAATGATCGGTTTTTGACTGGTGAACTCGTATCCTTCGGTTGGCCAGTAGCCGATAAACGTCGCCCCTTTCGGTACCAGTTTGTCATGCAGCATGCCAAGTGCATCAAGAAACCATTCGCCGTAGCCCAACTGATCGCCCATGCCGTACATCGCAATAATTTTGCCGTCGAGATTGACTGAATCGAGCTGATCCCAGATGGCTTCCCAGTCTTCCTGTATCTCACCAAAATCCCAGGTTGGGATACCGAGGATCAGTACATCGTACTGTTCCATCAGCGCGACCGCGTCATCTTTCAGGTTATGCAACGTCACCAGTTCGGGGCCAATGATGTCGCGAATTTTCTCTGCCGCCATTTCGGTGTAGCAGGTGCTGGAACCATAGAAAAGACCAATATTCATCGCGTAACTATCTCAATTCATGCTTTGACTTTGTGCGTAGTGTACCAGAAACCGGTCGCAATCAGGCATAATGGCCTGACTGCAGAATCAAAGGGGCCGATGTGGAAAAGGATCTCGCACTCGTTGAACAGTTTCTCGATGCGCTGTGGCTGGAGAAAAATCTGGCCGAGAACACGCTCAGTGCCTATCGGCGCGATCTCACCATGCTGGTGGAGTGGCTGGCGCGTCGCGAATTATCGCTGGCGAGTGCGCAAAGCGACGACCTTCAGGCGCTGCTCGCGGAACGGGTTGAAGGGGGCTATAAGGCCACCAGTTCTGCACGCTTGCTCAGCGCGATGCGTCGGCTGTTCCAGCATCTCTACCGTGAGAAGATTCGGGAAGACGATCCGAGTGCGCTTCTGGCGTCCCCTAAACTCCCGCAGCGGCTGCCGAAAGATCTCAGCGAAGCACAAGTTGAGAGATTATTACAGTCACCTGCTGTTGACCTGCCGCTGGAGTTACGCGATAAAGCCATGCTTGAGCTATTGTATGCTACCGGTTTGCGTGTCTCTGAACTGGTTGGTCTGACGATGAGCGACATCAGCCTGCGTCAGGGCGTGGTGCGCGTCATCGGTAAAGGAAATAAGGAAAGGCTGGTGCCGCTGGGAGAAGAAGCGGTTTACTGGCTGGAAACGTATCTTGAGCATGGCCGTCCATGGTTGCTCAATGGCGTGTCTATCGACGTCTTGTTTCCGAGCCAGCGCGCACAGCAGATGACACGACAAACGTTCTGGCATCGCATCAAGCATTACGCCACACTGGCGGGTATCGACAGTGAAAAGCTTTCGCCGCACGTATTGCGTCACGCTTTCGCGACGCATCTGTTAAACCACGGCGCAGATTTACGCGTGGTGCAGATGCTACTGGGACACAGCGATCTTTCTACGACGCAAATTTACACCCATGTCGCGACGGAACGCCTGCGGCAGCTACACCAACAGCACCACCCTCGTGCGTGAGTGCCGACAAATTGTAACGGGATCAACTATGAAAAAGTCTTTCGCGCTGTTCACCCTGCTGGCAGCCTCTTTTACCGGGTTCGCCCATGCGGATGACGCCGCTATTAAACAGTCACTGGCTAAACTGGGCGTTACCAGCAGCGACATCCAGTCTGCACCGGTTGCCGGGATGAAAACGGTACTGACTAACAGCGGCGTGCTGTATGTCACCGAAGACGGCAAACATATTATTCAGGGGCCAATGTATGACGTGAGCGGCGCGCAGCCGGTCAATGTCACCAACCAGCTGCTGATGAAAAACCTGAATGCGCTCGAAAAAGAGATGATCGTCTATAAAGCGGCGCAGGAAAAACATGTGATTACCGTCTTCACCGACATCACCTGTGGCTACTGCCACAAGCTCCATGAGCAGATGAAAGACTATAACGCGCTGGGCATTACCGTGCGTTACCTGGCCTTCCCGCGTGCAGGCGTGCAGAGCCAGCCAGAGCAAGACATGAAAGCGATTTGGTGTGCGAAAGATCGCAACAAAGCGTTTGACGATGCGATGAGCGGTAAAGAGGTTAAGCCTGCGTCCTGCGATATCGATATTGCTAACCACTACGCGCTGGGCGTGCAGTTTGGCGTAAGCGGTACGCCAGCGATTGTCCTGAGCAATGGCTATGTTGTGCCGGGTTACCAGGGACCAAAAGAGATGAAAGAGTTCCTCGACGCGCACCAGAAACAGTTTGGTGGTAAATAATCCGCGTGAAAGCCCCGATAAAATTGCGCCGCCGCGAGGCGGTTGAACCGGTTGATTTGCCAGACGATCTCCCGCCCCTGCTGAAGCGTCTCTACGCCAGCCGCGGCGTGCGCAGTGCTGAGGATCTTGAACGCAGCGTCAAAGGGATGCTGCCCTGGCAGCAGCTCAACGGCATCGAAAAAGCCATCGAAATGCTCTACAACGCGCTCCGTGAGGGAACGCGTATTGTGGTGGTAGGGGATTTCGATGCAGATGGCGCAACCAGCACGGCCTTGAGCGTTTTGAGTCTGCGCGCGCTGGGCTGCGATAACGTCACTTACCTTGTGCCGAACCGCTTTGAAGACGGTTACGGCCTCAGCCCGGAAGTGGTCGATCAGGCTCACGCCCGCGGGGCACAGATGATCATGACCGTTGATAACGGGATCTCTTCCCATGCAGGTGTCGATCATGCGCACGCGCTGGGGATCCCGGTGTTGGTCACCGATCACCACTTGCCGGGTGAAACATTGCCGGACGCTGAAGCGATCATCAATCCCAACCTGCGCGACTGCGATTTCCCGTCAAAATCTCTCGCCGGTGTGGGGGTAGCGTTTTATCTGATGCTGGCGCTGCGGACCCTGCTTCGTGATAAGGGCTGGTTCGAATCACGCGGTATCGCCATACCAAACCTGGCCGAATATCTCGACCTGGTGGCGCTGGGTACCGTCGCGGACGTCGTGCCGCTCGATACCAATAACCGTATTTTGACCTGGCAGGGCTTAAGCCGCATTCGCGCGGGCAAGTGCCGTCCGGGGATTAAGGCGCTGCTGGAAATTGCCAACCGCGATCCGCTCAAGCTGGCGGCAAGTGATTTGGGTTTTGCCCTCGGCCCGCGTCTGAACGCTGCCGGAAGGCTGGACGATATGTCCGTCGGTGTGGCGCTGCTGCTGTGCGATAACATCGGCGAAGCGCGCGTCCTGGCCAATGAGCTCGACGCGTTGAACCAGACCCGTAAAGAGATAGAGCAGGGAATGCAGGTCGAAGCGCTGACCCTTTGCGAAAAACTCGAACGCAGCGGTGAAACGCTGCCGGGCGGGCTGGCGATGTATCATCCTGAGTGGCATCAGGGTGTGGTTGGCATTCTGGCCTCGCGCATTAAAGAGCGCTTCCACCGCCCGGTGATCGCGTTTGCCCCGGCTGGTGACGGCACGCTGAAAGGCTCTGGCCGTTCGATTCAGGGTCTTCACATGCGTGATGCACTGGAGCGTCTGGATACGCTGTATCCGGGCCTGATGATCAAATTTGGCGGCCATGCGATGGCGGCGGGTCTGTCGCTGGAAGAGGCGAAATTTGACGAATTTCAGCGGCTATTTGGTGAACTGGTCACCGACTGGATTGACCCTGCCTTGTTGCAGGGAGAAGTGGTGTCCGACGGCGAGCTCTCACCGCATGAGATGACAATGGACGTGGCGCAGATGCTGCGCGATGCCGGTCCGTGGGGACAGATGTTCCCTGAACCGCTGTTCGACGGCCGTTTCCGCCTGCTTCAGCAACGTATCGTCGGCGAGCGTCATCTGAAAGTCATGGTTGAGCCCGTTGGCGGTGGACCGCTGCTGGACGGCATCGCCTTCAACGTCGATACGGCCATCTGGCCGGACAACGGCGTGCGCGAGGTCGAACTGGCATACAAACTGGATATCAACGAGTTTCGCGGAAACCGCACCCTTCAGATCATCATCGACAATATCTGGCCAATTTAGCGGCAGTAATCTCTATAAAAAAGGGCGTGGATTCGGTACAATCCCGCTCTTATCACCGCATTTTGACAAGTCCATAAAAGAAAACAGACCATGTTTGAAATTAATCCGGTAAAAAACCGTATTCAGGACCTCACGGAGCGCTCTGACGTTCTTAGGGGGTATCTTTGACTACGATGCCAAGAAAGAGCGTCTTGAAGAAGTAAACGCCGAGCTGGAACAGCCGGACGTCTGGAACGAACCTGAACGCGCACAGGCGCTGGGTAAAGAGCGTTCCTCTCTCGAAGCTATCGTAGATACGCTGGATCAAATGGCTCAGGGGCTGGAAGATGTTTCCGGTTTGCTCGAGCTGGCCGTCGAAGCCGACGACGAAGAAACCTTTAACGAAGCCGTGGCAGAACTCGACGTGCTGGAAGAGAAGCTGGCGCAGCTGGAATTCCGTCGTATGTTCTCCGGCGAATACGACAGCGCTGACTGTTACCTCGATATTCAGGCAGGTTCTGGCGGTACCGAAGCGCAGGACTGGGCCAGCATGCTGACGCGTATGTACCTGCGTTGGGCAGAAGCGCGCGGCTTCAAAACCGAAATCATCGAAGAGTCTGAAGGTGAAGTGGCCGGTATTAAATCCGTCACCATCAAGATCATTGGCGACTACGCCTACGGCTGGCTGCGTACCGAGACCGGCGTTCACCGTCTGGTGCGTAAGAGCCCGTTCGACTCCGGTGGCCGTCGCCATACCTCCTTCAGCTCGGCGTTTGTTTACCCGGAAGTTGACGAAGATATTGATATCGAAATTAACCCGGCGGACCTGCGTATTGACGTTTATCGCGCCTCCGGTGCGGGTGGTCAGCACGTTAACCGTACGGAATCGGCGGTGCGTATTACCCACATTCCAACCGGGCTGGTAACACAATGCCAGAATGACCGTTCCCAGCATAAGAACAAAGACCAGGCCATGAAGCAGATGAAAGCGAAGCTTTATGAGCTGGAGATGCAGAAGAAAAATGCTGAGAAACAGGCGATGGAAGATAACAAGTCCGACATCGGTTGGGGCAGCCAGATCCGTTCTTACGTCCTTGATGACTCCCGCATCAAAGACCTGCGTACCGGGGTTGAAACCCGTAACACGCAGGCGGTGCTGGACGGCAGCCTGGACCAATTTATCGAAGCAAGTTTGAAAGCAGGGTTATGAGGAACCAACATGTCTGAACAACAAGCACAGGGCGCTGACGCGGTAGTCGATCTTAACAACGAACTGAAAACCCGCCGCGAGAAGCTGGCAGCGCTGCGTGAGCAGGGCGTGCCGTTCCCGAACGATTTTCGTCGTGACCACACCTCAGACCAACTGCACGCTGACTTCGACGGTAAAGAGAACGAAGAGCTGGAAGCGCTGAACATCGAAGTGGCCGTTGCTGGCCGTATGATGACCCGCCGTATTATGGGTAAAGCCTCCTTCGTGACTTTGCAGGACGTGGGTGGCCGTATTCAGCTGTATGTTTCCCGTGACGATCTGCCGGAAGGCATCTACAACGAGCAGTTCAAGAAGTGGGATCTGGGCGATATCCTTGGCGCGAAAGGTAAACTGTTCAAAACCAAAACCGGTGAACTGTCTATCCACTGTACCGAGCTGCGTCTGCTGACCAAAGCGCTGCGTCCGCTGCCGGACAAATTCCACGGCCTGCAGGATCAGGAAGCGCGCTATCGTCAGCGTTATCTGGATCTCATCTCTAACGATGAATCCCGCAAGACCTTCAAAATTCGCTCCCAGATCATGGCCGGTATTCGCCAGTTCATGGTGAACCGCGACTTTATGGAAGTGGAAACCCCGATGATGCAGGTGATCCCAGGCGGTGCGTCTGCCCGTCCATTCATCACCCATCATAACGCCCTGGACCTGGACATGTACCTGCGTATCGCGCCGGAACTGTACCTGAAGCGTCTGGTGGTAGGTGGCTTTGATCGCGTATTCGAGATCAACCGTAACTTCCGTAACGAAGGTATCTCCGTTCGTCATAACCCAGAGTTCACCATGATGGAACTCTATATGGCGTATGCAGATTACAAAGATCTGATCGAGCTGACCGAATCCCTGTTCCGTACCCTGGCGCAGGACATTCTGGGCACCACCCAGGTCCCTTACGGTGAAGAAGTGTTCGACTTCGGCAAGCCGTTCGAAAAACTGACCATGCGCGAAGCGATCAAGAAATACCGTCCTGAAACCAACATGGCGGATCTGGATAACTTCGATTCTGCGAAAGCGATCGCGGAAAGCATTGGTATCAAGGTAGAGAAGAGCTGGGGTCTGGGCCGTATCGTGACCGAGATCTTCGAAGAAGTGGCCGAAGCGCACCTGATTCAGCCGACCTTCATCACCGAATACCCTGCTGAAGTGTCTCCGCTGGCGCGTCGTAATGACGAGAACCCGGAAATCACTGACCGTTTCGAATTCTTCATCGGCGGCCGTGAAATCGGCAACGGCTTTAGCGAGCTGAACGATGCGGAAGATCAGGCGCAGCGCTTCCAGGATCAGGTTGATGCGAAAGCAGCGGGCGATGACGAAGCGATGTTCTTCGACGAAGACTACGTGACCGCGCTGGAGCACGGCCTGCCACCGACGGCGGGTCTGGGTATTGGTATCGACCGTATGGTCATGCTGTTCACCAACAGCCACACCATCCGTGACGTGATCCTGTTCCCGGCGATGCGTCCGGTGAAATAAGGCGTTAAGATGTAAAAAAAGCCCCGTTAGGGGCTTTTTTATTGCGCGGCAAACGCTCTCAAAGCGTCTCGTGCGACCGTTGCTTCCAGCACCATCCACGGGCTGAAACCCCAGGGCGCGGCGTTTAGGGCCTGGAACAACGATTCCAGTTCAACCCATTCAAATTCCATCACTTCTTCGTGATTAATACGCAGTTCGCTGGTAATACGTGCCGCGAATACCGGGCAAATCTCATTTTCCACAATCCCGGAAGGATCGGTTTCGCGGTAGCGAAACTCGGCGGCCACGGGGGTAATCGCCGTGATTTCAGCGCCAACCTCATAGCGGCAGCGGCGGATAATCGCCTCTTCCGTCTTTTCACCGGTTTGAGGGTGCCCGCAGACGGAATTCGTCCAGACGCCCGGCCAGGCTTTTTTGTTTAGCGCGCGTCGGGTGACCAGGCACTCCCCTTCGGCGTTAAACAGCCAGGAGGAGAAGGCCAGATGCAGAGGGGTTTGGGTGGTGTGTGCGGCGTACTTTTCCTGAGTGCCAATCACCATTCCCTGGTCGTTTACCAAAATAACGTGTTCTTGAATACTCATTCGTGCTCCAGTGCCAACGATGCGGATGGTTCTGCACCATCAGCAGAGCACTATTATACGGCATTCTTATACGAACGGTTTGACCCACAGAGCGGAAAAGGGCTGACCCATTTCTGCCAGGGCTGGTATCATAGGGCGCCATTCACGCTGACCGAGGATCTGTTTTGTTTGCAGGAAGCCTGACGAGAAACCCCATCATCGCCATTTTTTGCCTGACGCTGACATTATTACTGGCCGGCTGTTCGGGGAGTAAATCTTCGGATATGGGCAGCTATTCCGGTTCGGTCTACACCGTTAAGCGCGGTGACACGCTGTATCGGATTTCGCGCGCGACGGGGACCAGCGTGAAGGATCTGGCGCGTCTGAATAACATCTCTCCACCGTATACCATCGAAGTGGGGCAGAAGCTGAAGGTTAACGGCAGTTCGACCTCGGGTAAAAAATCCTCTGCGAAAGGCAAAACCGCTAAAGTGACGCCATCCTATGCGGTGCCGCAGTCCTCCTGGCCACCGGTCGGTCAACGCTGCTGGATTTGGCCAGCCAGCGGTAAAGTGGTGCTGCCGTACTCCCTGTCTGAAGGGGGGAACAAAGGCATTGATATCGCCGCTGCACGCGGTACGCCGGTTTACGCCTCAGGCGCAGGTAAGGTGGTTTATGTCGGTAACCAGCTACGCGGCTACGGTAACCTGATCATGATTAAGCATGGCGAAGACTACATCACGGCCTATGCGCACAACGACACGATGCTGGTCAATAACGGGCAAAACGTCAAAGCAGGGCAGAAGATTGCCACCATGGGCAGCACGGGAACGGATTCGGTGAAGCTGCACTTCCAGATTCGTTATAAGGCGACGGCCATCGATCCGCAGCGTTATCTTCCGGCACCCGGCAGCAAGCCGAAGTGCTAAGTGATTATTTTATCGCCACTTAGTGGTGAAGAGGCTTGTATGAAGAGGCGTAAGGTCTATAATGCCTTACGCACCTCAAAGCGGGCGTAGTTCAATGGTAGAACGAGAGCTTCCCAAGCTCTATACGAGGGTTCGATTCCCTTCGCCCGCTCCACTCCTTTAAAAGCCTTGTAACCTCTTCCCTTTACCTTGAACAACAAGCTTCTGTTTTAGCTGATTATTTTTTTTTGCTGGTTTATGGGATCAGTAATAAGTTTACATCTGGGGAGCGGTATAATTTTGCGTATCGCATCCAAACTGATAAATCAGAGACGCATTTAGTCACTGCTGATATTTCTTATCCCGGAAAATAAAGGGCTGTACTCCCTGGTGCGGTAATTAGCCATTCCAGTGATTTGGCTGGCCTCCTGTACCCTGTGACGCCTGGGCGTAAATGCTGGAGAGTATAAATACGATCAGAGAATGCTGTTGTTCGTCTTCAAAGATAAAGCTATGACGTTCAACTCCTTCTACTACTTCCTCAAGAGACAATCTGATCATTTATCTTCCCCGTTGCAGCCTCGCATCCATGCACGACAGAAGATCCAGCCGATGACGAGCCATAGCACTGACTGCGCCACTATTTCTAAAAAGATTTTCATTTTGTTTTTTTGCGTGATTATTATGCTGGTAACGTTTCTGGGCGGTATTATTACTGGTGGGATCGGGTGGAGCAAGTCACTAATTTTAATCGGGTATTAGTGATGCTAATAATTTTCTTCCCCTTATAAGACATAAAGCATCCGTCGCGATTCAAACCCATCATTAAAAACATATGTGTTTTTTCGAATGTGTATTGAGTTTTCGTTCATGCCGAGTATCCTGTTGGTAAATACTCAGGAGGTTTGATGTCACTAACATCCTTACAACTCTTCAAATACCTCTCCGATGAAACCCGTCTGGGCATCGTACTGCTGCTCAGAGAGATGGGAGAGTTGTGCGTATGCGATCTCTGCACGGCACTGGATCAGTCGCAGCCCAAGATCTCCCGTCATCTGGCAATGCTACGGGAAAGTGGGCTATTGCAGGATCGTAAGCAGGGCAAGTGGGTTCACTATCGTCTTTCCCCGCATATTCCGTCATGGGCTGCTCAGGTGATTGAGCAAGCCTGGTTAAGCCAGCAGGACGACGTACAGGCCATCGCCCGTAAGCTGGCAACGGCAAATTGCTCTGGTAGCGGTAAGGCTATTTGTCTCTAAAAAAAATTTGCCTGAACATATATGATTTTTCAAATGTGAGGTGTTCAGAATGAAAATGTTAACGGTGTTTGACCCGGCATTGTGCTGCAGTACCGGCGTATGTGGTTCAGATGTCGATCAGGTTCTGGTTGATTTTTCTGCGGATGTGCAGTGGTTGAAAGGACGTGGCGTACAGGTGGAACGTTACAACCTGGCGCAGCAGCCCATGAGCTTCGTTCAGAACGAAAAAGCGAAAGCCTTCCTGGAAGCCTCGGGAGCAGAAGGGCTTCCGCTGCTGTTGCTGGACGGTGAAACGGTAATGGCCGGGCGATATCCAAAACGCGCTGAGCTGGCTCGCTGGTTTGGGATCCCGCTGGAAAAAGTGGGCCTGGCGCCCACCAGCTGCTGTGGTGGGAAGACTTCCTGTTGCTGATTATGTCGGGAGGATATATGAAATTCTTACAGAATATCCCGCCTTACCTGTTTTTTACCGGAAAGGGCGGTGTGGGCAAAACCTCCATTTCCTGCGCGACGGCTATCCGCCTGGCGGGACGGGGTAAGCGGGTATTGCTGGTGAGTACCGATCCCGCTTCCAATGTCGGCCAGGTCTTTGATCAAACTATCGGTAACACGATCCACTCTGTTAATGCCGTTCCCGGGCTTTCCGCTCTGGAGATTGACCCACAGGAAGCTGCCCAGCAGTATCGCGCCAGAATCGTTGATCCTGTTAAGGGGCTTTTGCCTGATGACGTCGTTAACAGCATCAGCGAGCAGCTTTCCGGCGCCTGTACGACTGAGATTGCGGCGTTCGATGAGTTCACCGGTTTATTGACAGACGCTTCCCTGCTGACCCGCTTCGATCACATCATTTTTGATACAGCGCCGACGGGCCACACTATCCGCCTGCTCCAGCTTCCCGGTGCATGGAGTAACTTCATTGAAAGTAACCCGGACGGTGCTTCCTGTCTCGGCCCGATGGCCGGGCTGGAAAAACAGCGTGAGCAGTACGCACACGCGGTAGAGGCGTTATCCGATCCTGCGCGTACCCGTCTGGTTCTGGTTGCACGACTGCAGAAATCCACTTTGCAGGAAGTCGCCCGCACCCATGAAGAACTGGCGGCGATCGGCCTGAAAAACCAGTATCTGGTGATTAATGGCGTTTTGCCGGCAGCCGAAGCGGAACATGACGCACTGGCTGCTGCGATATGGCAACGGGAGCAAGAGGCACTGGCAAATCTTCCTGCCGGTTTATCCGGGCTGCCGACAGATACCTTATTACTGCAACCCGTCAACATGGTTGGCGTGTCGGCATTAAAGGGCCTGCTGGACAGCCGTTCTGAGGCATTACCGCTCCCTGCAACGAACGCCCTGGATACGCCTGAAAACGCAACGCTCTCTGGCCTGGTCGAGGATATCGCCCGTAACGAACACGGCCTGATTATGCTGATGGGCAAAGGTGGCGTGGGTAAAACCACGATGGCGGCTGCTGTCGCCGTCAGGCTGGCAGACAGGGGGTTTGATGTCCATCTCACCACCTCCGATCCCGCCGCACATCTCAGCACAACGCTAAATGGCAGCCTGAATAACCTGCAGGTCAGCCGGATCAACCCACACGAGGAAACCGAACGCTATCGCCGGCATGTCCTTGAGACGAAGGGAAAAGGTCTGGACGAAGCAGGGAAACGGCTACTGGAAGAAGATTTACGTTCCCCCTGTACTGAAGAGATCGCCGTCTTCCAGGCATTTTCCCGCGTGATCCGCGAAGCAGGTAAGCGGTTTGTGGTGATGGATACGGCTCCCACGGGGCATACGCTGTTGCTGCTGGATGCAACCGGGGCTTATCACCGCGAAATTGCCAAAAAAATGGGCGACAAAGGCCATTTTACTACCCCGATGATGCAGCTTCAGGACCCGGAGCGAACCAAGGTGCTGCTGGTTACGCTTCCGGAAACCACTCCAGTGCTGGAGGCAGCGAATTTGCAGGCCGATCTTGAACGCGCGGGGATTCATCCGTGGGGCTGGATTATCAATAACAGCCTTTCTATTGCGGATACGCGTTCTCCATTGCTTTGCCAGCGCGCCCGGCAGGAATTGCCGCAGATTGAGGCGGTTAAGCATCAGCATGCTGACCGTATAGCGCTTGTTCCGTTACTGGCGTCAGAGCCTGCCGGTATCGAAAAGCTCAGAGCGTTGATGCGCTAATTTATTGGTTAATACAGGGCGGCAGAGCCGCCCTGTCAGGAGGTTTTATGTTACTGGCAGGCGCTATTTTTGTCCTGACCCTTGTTTTGGTTATCTGGCAGCCGAAGGGGGTGGGAATTGGCTGGAGCGCGACGCTGGGCGCAGCCCTGGCTTTAATTTCAGGCGTTGTGCATTTAGGCGATATTCCGGTGGTGTGGAATATCGTCTGGAACGCGACGGCAACGTTTATTGCCGTCATTATTATTAGCCTGCTGCTTGATGAATCCGGCTTTTTCGAATGGGCAGCGCTGCATGTTTCGCGTTGGGGAAACGGTCGGGGCCGTTTGCTCTTTACCTATATCGTTCTGCTCGGCGCAGCGGTGGCTGCACTGTTTGCCAACGACGGTGCTGCTCTTATTCTGACACCGATCGTGATTGCCATGCTGCTGGCATTAGGGTTCAGCAAAGGCACCACGCTGGCATTCGTGATGGCCGCCGGGTTTATTGCCGATACCGCCAGCCTGCCGCTTATCGTGTCGAACCTGGTGAATATTGTTTCGGCAGACTTCTTCGGTCTGAGGTTCACCGAATACGCGTTGGTGATGGTTCCGGTCGATATTGCAGCCATTGTCGCCACGCTGGTGATGCTGCATCTGTTCTTTCGCAAAGATATCCCGCCGACTTACGAGCTGTCTCTTCTTAAGACACCGGCAAAAGCGATTAAAGATCCGGCGACGTTTCGTACCGGCTGGGTCGTTTTAATTCTGTTGCTGGTAGGTTTTTTCGTCCTTGAGCCGCTCGGTATTCCGGTGAGCGCGATTGCGGCGGTGGGGGCCGTCATCCTGTTTGCTGTGGCGAAACGCGGCCATGCCATTAACATGGGCAAAGTGCTGCATGGCGCACCCTGGCAGATCGTCATCTTCTCGCTGGGGATGTACCTGGTGGTCTACGGTCTGCGCAACGCCGGGCTTACCGAATACCTTTCAGGTGTGCTGAACGTGCTGGCGGATAAAGGACTGTGGGCCGCGACGCTGGGTACCGGTTTCCTGACGGCTTTCCTGTCCTCCATCATGAATAACATGCCGACCGTGCTGGTTGGTGCGCTCTCTATTGATGGCAGCACCGCAACCGGTGTTATCAAAGAGGCGATGATCTACGCCAACGTGATTGGCTGCGACCTGGGGCCAAAAATCACCCCTATTGGGAGCCTGGCAACGCTGCTCTGGCTGCATGTCCTTTCACAGAAGAACATGACGATTACCTGGGGATATTATTTCCGCACCGGGATCGTTATGACTCTGCCTGTGCTATTTGTAACGCTGGCCGCGCTGGCGCTACGTCTCTCTTTCACTTTGTAATGAGATACTGTTATGAGCAACATCACTATTTATCACAACCCGGCCTGCGGTACGTCCCGTAATACGCTGGAGATGATCCGCAACAGCGGAAATGAGCCGACCGTCATTCATTACCTGGAGAATCCGCCGTCTCGCGATGAACTGGTCAAACTCATTGCAGATATGGGGATCACGGTACGGGCACTGCTGCGTAAAAATGTCGAGCCTTATGAAGAACTGGGGCTGGCGGAAGATAAGTTTACTGACGATCGGTTAATCGACTTTATGCTGCAGCATCCGATCCTGATTAACCGGCCTATTGTCGTGACGCCGCTGGGAACCAAACTGTGCCGTCCTTCAGAAGTGGTTCTGGATATTCTTCCGGATGCGCAGAAAGCGGCTTTCGCGAAGGAAGACGGTGAGAAGGTCGTTGATGAAACAGGTAAACGATTGAAATAAGTATGGAGGAGCGCATTCGCGCTTTGAGTGTCGGCCTGCCATCCCGTTTAGCCACTGAATGGCAGGCCGATTTCTCTAGTTTTTCGGGAATATCCAGACATGCTTCTCTGGCAGCGATAGATGACAATGCTGCGGGTCGCGAAGCTCATTCCCGTAAGCGCGGATCACATAATCATCCCCCGCCGTGCGGAACAGGTACTCCCAGCGGTCGCCAAGATACATGCTGGTGAGGAGCGGCAGCGCAAGTTGATTTTCCCCCGGCCCCTCGACAACCGCCACGCGCTCGACGCGGATCACCGCCGTAGCCTCATTACCGCTCTGCACCCCTTCACCCGCCTGGCCCCAGAGCACCCAGTCTTTTCCTGCAATGCGTGCTTTGCCGTCGCGTACTTCGGTGATTTTGCCATGCAGGCGGTTATTACTGCCCATAAACTCGGCCGTAAACAGCGTCTTCGGTGAACCGTACATCTCCTGCGGTGTACCCTGTTGCTCAATTTTACCGTTGTTGAGCAGCAGGATGCGGTCGGAAATCGACATCGCTTCGTTCTGGTCGTGCGTTACCATCAGCGCAGATAACCCGAGCTTAATGATCAGCTCGCGCAGAAATACGCGGGCCTCTTCGCGCAGTTTGGCGTCGAGGTTGGACAGCGGCTCGTCCAGTAAAATCACCGGCGGGTTATAGACCAGCGCCCGGCCAATCGCCACGCGCTGCTGCTGCCCGCCTGAGAGCTGGTGCGGGTGACGTTTACCAAGATGACCGAGACCCAGCTGGTCCAGCACATCCTGTACGCGCTGCTGGATCTCTTTGGCCGGGACTTTACGCAACTTGAGCGGATAGGCCACGTTTTCAAATACGGTTTTGTGCGGCCACAAGGCGTAGGACTGGAACACCAGCCCCAGGTTACGCTCCTCCGCCGGAACCTCGCTGCGCGGCGTACCGTCATAAACTTTATTTTGACCAATGACAATCGACCCCTGAGTTGGTTTTTCCAGACCCGCGACGGCGCGCAGCAGGGTGGTTTTGCCGCTGCCGGAAGGGCCCAGCAGGGAGACCACTTCGCCGCGTTTCAGGTTCATGGAGACCCCTTTTAAAACAGGATTGTCGCCGTAGGTTAAGTGCAGATCGTCAACCGCTAATTCAATCATGTAATTTCACTCCGAAACGAAGGGCAATGCCCAGACCTACCACGACCAGCAGGATATTAATGAAAGAGAGCGCCGCCACGATATCAATTGCACCCGCGGCCCACAGGGAAACCAGCATCGAGCCGATGGTTTCCGTGCCGGGGGAGAGCAGGTACACACCGGTTGAATATTCGCGCTCAAAGATCAGGAACATCAGCAGCCATGAGCCGATAAGCCCGTAGCGGGAGAGCGGAATGGTGACGTGGCGGGTGATCTGCCCGCGCGTCGCGCCGGTGCTGCGCGCCGCCTCTTCAAGCTCCGGCCCCACCTGCAACAGCGTGGAAGAGATGAGCCTCAGTCCGTAAGCCATCCACACCACGGTATAAGCCAGCCAGACGCTGAAAATGGTGCTGCGCAGCGAGCGCAGCCAGACGATGAAGTTTTCGCGCATCCAGTCGGTCCAGACGAATCCGGAAAGCCAGCCGGATTTCAGGGCGTTATCCAGCCACATCGGCAGGAACAGAAACACCCACAAAAAGGCCAGACCCGCCAGCAATCCCGGCACGGCGCGCGGCACCAGCACGCTGTAATCCAGGAACCGCGTGGTGTTGTCCGGTTTACGGTGCATGGCAATACCAACAAACAGGTAGCACGCGACGGCCAGTGCGCCGCCAATAACGCCAATCGACATCGAGTTGACGATGGCGCGCAGCAGGTTAGGCTGCGCCCAGATGGTGCGAAAGGTACTCAGCGAAAGCTCATCCCACAGTGAAACGCCCACCCCCCAGTTGGAGATGAACGCGCGCAGCACCACGCCAAGCAGGGGAACACCGATGGTGACAGTCAGCCAGAAGGCGACCACCGCCCCGGCCACCCAGCGCCATTTACCCAGTGGTAACGCGCGAGCCTGAGAGGCTTTCCCTTTCATGGTGACAAAGCGGTTGGCGGTGCGCATCAGGCGACGCTGGAGCATGACCAGCGGGATAGTGATGCAAATCAGCACCACGGCGACCGCCGCCATCAGATGATAGGAAGGCGTTCCGAGCTTGTTCGTCAGCTGGTACAGATAGGTCGCCAGCACCATGTTGCCTTCCGGATCGCCAAGTACCAGCATCAGACCAAACACTTCCAGCCCGAGGAAGAACAGCAGCACGATGGCGTACAGGATGGATGGCCGCACCATCGGCAGGCTGACGGAGGTCATCACCTGCAGCGGAGAGGCGCCCGCGGTGCGCGCGGCTTCTTCCACATCGGAGCCTACGCTACGCAGCGCGGAGGAAATATAGAGATAGGCATGCGGAACATGCGTCAGGCCGGCAATGACCACGATGCTCGACATGTCATAGATGTTCCACGGCACAAAGCCGATCAGCGCCTGTGCCCACAGGGACAGGAAGCCCACCGGACCGGCAGCCACCACATAGCCAAAACCCAGCACCATCGGTGAAACGAAAATCGGGACCAGGATCAGCGGTTCGATCAGGCGTCGGCCTGGCAGATCGGTACGCACCATCAGAAACGCCAGCACGCCACCCAGCGGAATGGCAATGATGACCAGCCCGAAAGCGAGAAGAAAGCCGCTTCTCAGGGCCTTGTAGAAATCAGGGTCGGTGAAGATAAAACCAAATGATTCAAGGCTCCACTCTTTTGCCGGGGAAAAGAACGGGGCGGACAGGAAGCTCTGTATCACGATAAACGACAGTGGCGTATAGATAACCAGGGCGGTTATCAACACGACAATACCGCGCGGCAGGCTTTGCCACTTTCTGCGTAATGTATTCATGGGGTATCCCTGGTGTTGCAGCCCGGAAAAATGAACTCAGTCAGATGAACAGACGCGCGACGGCGCACGCCGCCGCGCCAGGACGCTTATTTGGCGGCGGCTGCACGCCACTCTTTGATGTACTCCAGGCGTTTCTTCGGCTGCAGATACTCCAGCAGCGATTCATCAACCGGGATCGGCTTCAGCGCATTGCCGAGGATTTTGGTCAGGCCGTCGATATCGTTTTTGCCTTCGATATCGTTACGAATGGATGGAATGTCCGCCTGATTTGCCAGGATGCTTTGGCCTTTTTCAGACAGCACATAGTCCAGCCACAGTTTTGCCGCATTGCTGTTTTGCGCCTGCTGGCTGATGAACGACACGCGCGACAGCACCAGGGTGTAATCTTTTGGATAGGATATGCCGAGCGACGGGTCGTTCTTCGCACGCGCTTCAGCGTAAGAACCAAGGATATTGAAGCCGATCAGGTTTTCACCGGAGGAGACCCTCTCCATCATGGTGCCGGTAGACGACTGCACCGCTAAGCCACCTTTGGCAACGTCGGCCAGGGTTTTAAAGTAATTTGGATCGGCCTTGTGATCCTGCACTGAGAGCATAAAACCAAGACCTGATTTCTCAATGTCATAGGTGGTGACTTTACTCTTGAATTTATCCGTCTGGCTGGCAATCAGCTTCGCCAGCGCGGCGTGTGAATCCGGCACGTCACCGGCCGGGATCAGGCGTTTGTTGTAGATAAAGACCACCGGCTCATAGGTGGTGCCGTACGCCTTATCTTTCCAGACCGCCCATTTCGGCAGCTGGCTCTGCTCCGGCGATTTATACTCCATAGCGTAGTCAGCGGCGAGCTTCAGTCCGGTGTCCATGGACGAGCTCCAGACCACATCACCGCTACCGCCACCGGAGGCCTGTTCGCTGATAAAACGGTTGTACAGCTCCGTGCTGTTCATGTCGTTATATTCAACTTTGATGCCTGGATACGTTTTTTCGAAGCCTTCGATCAGCGGCCCGGCGGCTTTGGTGTCGGTGGTGGAGTAGATGACAACTTTGCCCTCTTTCGTGGCGGCATCGACAACCTTTTGATACTCAGCCGGATAGCCCTGCGGCAGGGCAGACAGCGCAGAAGCGGAGAACAGGACGGTAGCGGTAATCAGAGAAATTCGGAATGTGTTCGACATTATAGTTAACCTTTTAGTTACATTTGAGGAACTAATTGTCAACATAGCCTATCGGCCTCCACCCACAATAGGGGGAAGCGGGCGATGATTCCGAAGTGTGATTGTCACCGTCGTTTCAGCAATTAACACCATAGAATCCGCGAACGTTTGCTGGCTAATGTTCGCGGATTACGTTTTATCGGGGGCTTTACGGTATAGCCTTCGCGGATGACCGATATTGCCGTACAGCATTTCGACGCTGATTAACCCACTCTCCACGCAGTATTCAAGATAGCGACGCCCCGTGGTTTTGCTGACCCCGACGTTTTCCACGACCTCCTCCACCGACATTGCGCTGTCGGGACGATCGGCAAACAGCCGTTTGATCCGCTCCAGGGTCTGAGGCTCAATGCCCTTCGTCGACGGCGTGTGCGGGGATTCAGCAGCAGGCAGGTTAAACAGGCGATCCAGCGCATGCTGATCAACGACTTTTACCTGCTGCACGGTGTGGATGAAGCGCATAAAACGCTCCAGCGAGGCGTGCAGGCGCTGGAAAAAGACCGGTTTAATCAGGTAATCAAACGCGCCGCTGCGCATGGCATGGCTGCAGGTCTGCATATCGCTGGCGGCGGTGATGAAGATCACCGAGCACTCATAGCTTTTCAGCAGGGGAGTGTCGATTAACTCCACGCCTTTGCCGTCCGGAAGATAGTTATCCAGCAGAATAAGCCGCGGCTGATGCTGGCGAATCAGGCTGCATGCCTGCTCAATCGACGCGGCGATGCCCACCACGTGCAGATGAAAGTTCTGCTCAATATACTCGCGATGCAGCTCCGCCAGGTGCGGCTCATCCTCAACGATCACAACATCAAGTGCTTGGGTCATGCTTTAGCCCATTCGGAATAAATACAGAGAAAATCGTGCCCTGCGGCGTATTGTCGGCAATCTCAATGCTGCCGCCCGCTTTGTTGATATAGCCTGCCACCAGAAACAGGCCGATACCGTGCTCGGTACCCACAATGTCGTTTTCACTGTCCGGCTTGCTGCTGAATCCCTGTCGAAAGATATGCGGCTTCAGCGCATCATCCACCCCGCAGCCCCGGTCGGCCACCTCAATCAGCAGCTCCTGGTTGCGATCGGAAATATAGAGTTCTACCGGCGCGGGGACCGGTGCGGTGAGGGTCGCATCCACGGCGTTATCCAGCAAATTACCAATAATGGACATCAGCTCCGTTTCACTGAGGCGGGACGGCATGCGGGTGAGCTGGCATGCGGGATCAAACTGTAGCTCAACCCCTTTTTCCCGTGCGCTGACATATTTCCCGAGCAGCAGCCCGCATAAGGCCGGAGAGGCAAAATGGGCCGACACGAAGTCCAGCACGCGCTGTGCGCCTTCCGACTGCACCTGGATATAGCGGATCGCTTCGTCATAGTGTTTCATCTGCAACAACCCCACCAGCGTCGCGGTCCAGTTCAGCTGTTCGTGGCGCATAATGCGCAGGTTGTCGGCATAGCGTTTGATCTGGCTGAGCTGGCTGCTGAGGGTATTAATGTCGTTTTTGTCGCGAAAGCTGTATACCCAGCCGCTTTCAACGCCAGGCTCGACCTCAATCGCCACGCGGTTGACGATGACCTCGCGCTGGTTAAGTACCGCAATCTGGTCGTGGCGGCCGCTGCTCACCGAGGCGTAGCGCTGTGTTAAAAACCCCGGCGAGGTTTGCAGAACCTCGTCCAGCGGCTTGCCGATAAGATCTTTTTCACTCCGATGAATATCCAGCATTTCTCGTGCCGCGCGGTTAATTAAAATCAGTTGCTTCTCTTCATTGACGGCAAATACCCCTTCATACATGGCTTCTAACAGCGCCCTTTGCTGCAAAACCAGCTGGGCAATATCTTTCGGCTCAAGTCTGAACATCTGTTTTTTAAGGTTGCGGGTAAACAGCCAGGAGAAAATAAACAGCAGCAGCAGAAGGGCAATCCCGTATAAACCGGCCTGCCAGAGAATGCGGGCGTTAATGTTGGCGATATACGAAGTCAGATAGCCGACCGAGACAATGCCAATCACCTGATGCTGTGTATTGAAGATGGGCGCTTTGCTGCGCAGCGAAACCCCAATCCCGCCCTGACGCACGGAAATAATGGTTTTGCCCTTGAGTACTTCGGCATTATCGCCGCCGATCATCGGTAAATTAATGCGCTCCGGGGATTCTGAATGATAAAGATGCTGCTCCCGGGTATCGCCAATCACAATATAGCTGGCGTCACTTTCGGCACGCAGCGGCTGAATTAACCGGGCGATGCCGGGGATATCTCTGGCCGCCACCTTTTCCGCCAGACCCGGCATCAGCGCAATCTCACTGGCCTGAACCCGGGCGCGCTGGCCGAGATCGTGATGGAGCTGCCGGTCAATAAAATGAAACAGGATCGTACCCAGCAGCACTAACAGCAGGCAGGAGAAGCACACCAGCGCTAAAAACAGCTTTACCTGAAAAGAGAGTCTGCGTTTCATTCAACCCGCGCTAGCCTTGGAAAAGGGGATATTTATGGAGCCTGACATGTGCAAATAGTGGACGCAATCCGGTAAGAAAAGAGTTGTGAGCTGGCTTTTCGTTTTCAGCGTGATAGCCATCGGGATCCCGTAAGGCTATGCTTCATTCAGCACGAGAATAATTACAGAGGCAATGTCATGGATAAAGAACTACTGGATGCGGGTTACCGGGCCTATACCGGCGAGAAAATTGACGTGTACTTCAACACCGGGATCTGCAAACACTCAGGTAACTGCGTGCGTGGGAGCGCAAAGCTGTTTAATCTGAAACGTAAACCGTGGATTATTCCTGATGAAGTGGACGTCGAAACGGTTGTACGCGTAATTGATACCTGCCCGAGCGGTGCGCTGAAGTATCGCCAAAAATAAGCGAGGAACCATGGATATTCTGGAAGGCCATAACAAGTTTTACGTGAATGATGCAGACGGAAATCAGGTGGCGGAGATTGTCTTCGTGCCGACCGGCGAGCACCTGAGCATTATTGAGCATACTGATGTCGATCCGAGCCTGAAAGGGCAGGGCGTTGGCAAACAGCTGGTGGCGAAAGTGGTCGAGAAGATGCGCGGTGAGAACCGTAAAATTATTCCGCTGTGTCCGTTTGCGAAACATGAGTTTGATAATACGCGGGAATATGACGATATCCGGGCGTGATTCTCTGTAGGAATGTAGGCCGGGTAAGCGCAGCGCTACCCGGCACAATGTATGGCAGGAACATTAGCCAACAAACATCACCGACACGCACAGCACGCCGACGATCAGCGTCAGCAGGCTGCCAGGGGAGCGGTAAGGCTTCAGCGAAGGGATCAGGTACGTCGACAGCGTCGGCATGATAAACAAAATCATGGCGATAAGCGGGCCGCTGATGGCGTAAATCATCGAAATCGCGTTCGGGTTTATGCAGCAGACCGCGAAGGTAATTAACGACACACCCATAATGGAAATTGCGCGGTTAAAGGCGCGGCTCTTTTTCACACCCACCTGATTGAGCGACGACTTCACGATCTCCGTCGCCCCCTCAATGACCCCAAAATAGGTGCCGAGGAACGATTTCGACATCGCAACAATCGCCACGATTATCCCGGAAATGCCGAGCCATGCGGGAGAAGAGGGCATCATCGACAGTGCTGACAGGATGGTTACCCCTTGCTCTTTGGCGGCCACAATGTAGGACGGCGGAATCGAGAGCAGGCAGCTGAAGACAAAGAACAGCACGCTCAGGCAGATAATCAGGTACGCCACCTTCATGATCTTCTTGCATTTATCCATGGCGGCGTCAGCAAACTTCTCGCGACGATCCACGGCAAATGTCGAGATAATCGGGGTATGGCTGAAGGCAAACACCATCACCGGAATGGAAATCCATACCTGATGCAGCGTATGGCGATCAACGGCCATCTGGCTGGTAAGTAGCGAGGGTTGCCAGCTCCCGGTCAGGTAGATCGAGACAAAGAGGAAATAGGCAATCAGCGGGAATACCAGGAAGCCCATCACCTTTATCGTGATATGCCGTCCCATCAGGAAGATCAGATTCAACACCAGCACCACACCTAAACTGACCAGCACGCGCACGGCGGTATCCACCGTCAGGTGTTTTGCCAGTTGCTCGGTTAACGAGTTGGTGATGGCCACCGCGTAAATCTGCACCACCACAAAGAAGGCGATGAAATAGAGCGTGGTGATCAGATTGCCAATCTTCTTGCCGTAATAGTGCGAGACGGCGCCGGTGATCCCTTCATTGCCTTTTGTTTTTGAAGAGAGAATAAATTGCGCCAGCGCGCGATGCGGCCAGTAGGTTAACGGGTAGGCCACAAGGGCGGTGATAAACAGAACAATAGCGCCTGCAGAGCCCAGCTGAATGGGCAAGAACAGCGTTCCTGCGCCCACGGCCGTGCCATAGAGAGCGAAACTCCAGAGAGTCTCATCTTTTGACCAAATTTTCGACATTAGAGCAACGTTTCAACTATCAAACCATCAGAATGGCGTGCAATTTACCATAGTTATGCGTGTAGAGCGCAGTTGCTTCGTTGGTATTTGGCCGGAACAGGCGTCCGGCCAGAGAGCATTTAGCCTGCCAGGGCGCGTCGTTGCTGGCGACGCTTAAGGAATTTCTCACGCAGGTTATCGTATGCCCAGTTATAGAACATGGTGTAGGGCAGGAAGAACAGGAAGAAACCTATTTCCAGTGTGAATGCCTGAAGCAAGGTGACGCCCAGCACGGCAGCGACAATCGACACGCCAATCACAATAAACCCACATTCGAACCCCAGGGCGTGCAGCGCACGCACTTTTGCCGTGCGTGTTACCCGCTGGACTGGCCAGAAACGGTCGAAACCGAAGTTATAAATAATGTTCCAGAGCATGGCGGTAGTGGCCAGAATAACGGTCAATCCCCCCATTTCCACTACGGAGCGCTGCATGAGCCACGCGGCCGTAGGGGCGAGGATCGCCGTGGCAATCCCTTCGAAACAGACAGCATGGAAGATCCGCTCCGGCAGTTTACGGTGGAGTGCATCCTGATGTTGCATAGTGTAGACCTCATTAATTCGCCGGTATGGGCGGTGATGCGGCCTATTTTTATCGTTAAAGCTGATATATTAAAGATAGTATCCATCGATAAAGTAGATAGGTTATGCGCTATTCACCTGAAGCCCTTACCGCGTTTGTTGAGGCTGTTGCGGCTGGCTCTTTCTCTGCCGCCGCACGCCGGCTGCGTAAAAGTCAGTCGACGATCAGCACCTCCATTGCCCATCTTGAAGCCGATCTCGGTTTTGAGCTCTTTGACCGCTCGGCGCGTCAGCCGGTGTTAACGCCTCAGGGTGAGCAGGTGCTGGGCTATGTCCAGGCCATCCTTGCCGCCAGCACGCGGCTGGATGAACTGGCGGTGTCGCTAACGGCACAAACGGAGGCGCGTCTGACATTTGTCCTTTCCGATACCCTGAACCCGGACGTGCTGGAAGAGATGATGAAGCAGTTTGACGCTCGCTTTCCCCATACGGCGTTCGAATGTCTGATTGGCGAGGAAGAGGATGTGATCGATCTGCTGCAAAAGGCGCGAGCGCAGGTGGGGCTGACGGAAGCGCGGGACAGTTACCCCACCGACATTGGCGTTACCCGCCTGCCGATGCAGACCCGTATGGCAATTTATGTTGCGACCACGCATCCCCTGGCGGGCCAAGCCGAAGTGCAGAGTGACGAGCTGCACGGCTGGCGCGAACTGCGGCTTAGCACCTATCTGGAACGCGAGGCTGAAATTGCGCGAGGACCCGTCTGGTCAGCACCGAATTACCTGTTACTCTTGAGTATGGCTGTGCAGGGATTCGGCTGGTGCGTGTTGCCGTGCGCGCTGGTGGATGAATTTGCCGCCGCGAAATCCCTGGTTCAGCTCAATGTGCCTGGCTGGCCAAGGGCGATCGGCATCGATCTGCTGTGGAATAAACGATCCCCTCCCGGCGTTGCCGGAAGCTGGCTGCGGCAGTATCTGCAGGATGTCCGTTAATCCTTGTGATTAAACTCACTATTTTTAAACAATTAAGATAATTGCCAGTAACAATCCTCTACTATCGTCATGTCATTTAACACAGAGGTCGTGATGAAAGATGTCGTCATAGTGGGTGCGTTGCGTACAGCTATAGGCTGTTTTCAGGGAGCGCTCGCGCGTCACTCGGCGGTTGACCTGGGCAGCGTGGTGGTCAAAGCGCTGGTGGAACGTAGCGGGGTCGCCGCACACGAAATTGATGAGGTGATCCTGGGGCAGGTTCTCACTGCCGGAGCCGGGCAAAACCCTGCGCGCCAGGCGGCCCTGAAAGGCGGTCTGCCCAACACCGTATCCGCCATCACCATCAACGACGTCTGTGGTTCAGGACTCAAAGCACTTCATCTCGCTACGCAAGCCATTCAATGCGGTGAAGCGGATGTGGTTATTGCTGGCGGACAAGAGAATATGAGCCGTGCGCCGCACGTTCTCACCGACAGTCGTACCGGTGCGCAGTTAGGTAACAGTCAGTTGCTCGACAGCCTGGTGCATGACGGGCTGTGGGATGCGTTCAATGACTATCATATGGGTGTGACGGCGGAAAACCTGGCGCGCGAGTACGGTATCAGCCGTGAATTGCAGGATGCTTACGCGCTCAGTTCCCAGCAAAAGGCGCGTGCTGCGATTGATTCTGGTCGTTTTCGCGACGAGATTGTCCCGGTCAGCACGCAGCGTCAGAACGGCGAGGTGGTTGTCGTGGATACTGACGAACAGCCGCGCACTGACGCCAGTGCTGAAGGCCTGGCAAGACTCAATCCTGCGTTTGAAACCCAGGGCTCGGTCACGGCGGGCAATGCCTCTTCCATTAACGACGGCGCCGCAGCCGTTATGATGATGAGTGAAAGTAAAGCCCTGGAGCTGGATCTCCCTGTCCTGGCCCGCATCAAGGCTTTTGCCAGCGTGGGTGTTGATCCAGCACTGATGGGGATCGCACCCGTCTACGCTACCCGTCGCTGTCTGGATCGCGCAGGGTGGCAACTCTCCGATGTGGATCTGATTGAAGTGAACGAAGCGTTTGCCGCGCAGGCGATCTCGGTCGGCAAAATGCTGGAGTGGGATCCGCTGCGGGTCAACGTAAACGGTGGAGCCATTGCGCTGGGTCACCCTATCGGGGCGTCCGGTTGCCGGATCCTGGTTTCACTGGTCCACGAAATGAAAAAACGCAATGCCCGCAAAGGGATAGCAACGCTCTGTATAGGCGGCGGGCAAGGGGTGGCGCTGGCCATCGAACGCTAATCTTTCCTGATTAATGAAACCTCCTCCGGGAGGTTTTTTTTTATCCTCCCTTCATTCCCATACCTCTTAACCGTGATCCGGGTGTCATTTTCGTTATAAACAAAATAAAAAATGAAACGTTGTTTTGAATTTAATTGAAAAGCCTATTTTATGCCGATAGTATGTGTTCATCATGAAAACGGAACGTTGTTTCGTTTATTTTCTTCTTTTGGGCATGACCACATCTGGAGGTTACCGTGGACGTCAGACAAAGCATTCACAGTGCGCACGCCAAAACGCTGGATACGCAGGGGCTGCGCAGTGAGTTTTTAGTTGAGCAGGTGTTCGAGGCCGACAAGTACACCATGGTCTACAGCCATATCGACCGCATTATTGTCGGCGGCATTATGCCGGTGGCAAAAACCGTCTCCGTGGGCGGGGAAGTGGGTAAACAGCTGGGCGTGAGCTATTTTCTGGAGCGTCGTGAGCTGGGGGTGATTAATATCGGCGGGCCGGGCACGATTACCGTGGACGGCCAGTGCTTCGAGATTGGTCACCGCGATGCGCTGTACGTCGGTAAAGGGGCGAAAGAGGTGGTCTTTGCCAGCATCGACGGCGGTAAGCCCGCGAAGTTTTACTATAACTGCGCCCCTGCGCATACCTCATACCCGACAAAAAAAGTGACGCCTGAGGACGCAGCGCCCGTAACGCTGGGCGATAACCTCACCAGCAACCGTCGCACCATCAATAAATATTTCGTTCCGGATGTGCTGGAAACCTGCCAGCTCAGCATGGGGCTGACTGAACTGGCTCCGGGCAACCTGTGGAATACCATGCCGTGCCATACCCATGAACGCCGCATGGAAGTCTACTTCTACTTCAACATGGACGACGATGCCTGCGTGTTCCACATGATGGGGCAGCCGCAGGAGACGCGCCATATCGTCATGCATAACGAGCAGGCGGTGATTTCACCAAGCTGGTCTATTCACTCTGGCGTAGGGACCAAAGCCTATACCTTCATCTGGGGTATGGTCGGCGAAAACCAGGTCTTCGATGACATGGACCACGTTGCTGTTAAGGATCTGCGCTAGTCGCGGGCGGTTAAGTATCTATCTGCCTGTTGGTGACAGGCGCTGAAGAGTAAGGAACTAACATGATTCTGGATGCATTTTCTCTGCAGGGCAAAGTGGCGGTGGTTTCCGGTTGCGACACCGGCCTGGGTCAGGGGATGGCGTTGGGTCTGGCGGAAGCGGGTTGTGACATCGTCGGGATTAATATCGTTGAACCCACAGAAACGATTGAGCGCGTGACTGCGCTGGGGCGTCGTTTTCTCAGCCTGACCGCCGACCTGCGTAAAATTGACGGCATTCCGCAACTGCTTGAGCGCGCGGTGGCGGAATGGGGCCATATTGATATTCTGGTCAACAACGCGGGTCTGATCCGTCGTGAAGACGCGATTAATTTCAGCGAGACTGACTGGGACGACGTCATGAACCTGAATATTAAGAGCGTATTCTTTATGTCTCAGGCGGCGGCAAAGCACTTCATCGCGCAGGGAAAAGGCGGCAAGATCATTAACATCGCCTCGATGCTCTCCTTCCAGGGCGGCATCCGCGTGCCGTCTTATACGGCGTCAAAAAGCGCGGTGATGGGCGTGACCCGTCTGCTGGCGAACGAGTGGGCGCAGCACAATATCAACGTCAACGCGATTGCCCCGGGCTACATGGCCACCAATAACACCCAGCAGCTGCGGGCGGACGAAGAACGCAGTGCGGCCATTCTGGAGCGTATCCCGGCCGGGCGCTGGGGTCTGCCGAGTGACCTGATGGGGCCGGTTGTGTTTCTGGCCTCCTCAGCCTCGGACTACATCAATGGTTATACCATTGCGGTGGATGGCGGCTGGCTGGCGCGATAACCCCGCTTCTGACAAAACCTCTGCGCTTCAGCGGAGGTTTTTTTTGCTTAAAAATTGTCAAAATCCATATCGATAAACACGAAAAATCCATACCGAAAAATGATAAATGACCGCTATCACACTTTTATTCCTGAAAAATTAACGGATTAGTAAAATATTGTGATTAATCAGGATTAGTTGAAATTGTAATGTCCATCACAGATCGCTATGCCATAGCGAAATCATCCATATCTTCGCGAATTCCTGCCTGACACTTTTCCGCGCTTTCTCGTAATTTCACTTAACAAATTTTGCTGTTGAGGCAGGAAAAATATGACATCTATCAATGACTCTACCCTGATGCCCGCTGCGCTGCGCGATACCCGACGCATGAACCAGTTTGTCTCCATTGCGGCTGCTGTAGCAGGTTTGCTGTTTGGCCTGGATATTGGCGTCATCGCCGGGGCGCTGCCGTTCATTACCGATCATTTTACGTTGAGTAATCGCCTGCAGGAGTGGGTGGTGAGCAGCATGATGCTTGGTGCGGCTATCGGTGCGCTGTTTAACGGCTGGCTTTCGTTCCGCCTCGGGCGCAAATACAGCCTGATGGTCGGCGCCGTCCTGTTTGTTGCGGGGTCGATTGGCTCTGCATTTGCGACCAACGTAGAGGTACTGCTGCTTTCCCGCGTGCTGCTCGGCGTGGCAGTGGGGATCGCCTCCTACACGGCACCGCTTTATCTCTCTGAGATGGCAAGTGAGAATGTGCGGGGCAAGATGATCAGTATGTATCAGTTGATGGTGACGCTGGGCATCGTGCTGGCGTTCCTGTCCGATACGTACTTCAGCTACAGCGGCAACTGGCGCGCCATGCTCGGCGTGCTGGCGCTGCCTGCGGTGGTGCTGATTGTACTAGTGATCTTCCTGCCCAATAGCCCGCGCTGGCTGGCGCAAAAAGGGCGTCACGTCGAGGCGGAAGAGGTGCTGCGGATGCTGCGCGATACTTCTGAAAAAGCGCGTGAAGAGCTGAACGAAATCCGCGAAAGCCTGAAGCTGAAGCAGGGGGGCTGGGCGCTGTTTAAGAGCAACCGCAACGTGCGCCGCGCGGTGTTCCTCGGCATGTTGCTGCAGGCGATGCAGCAGTTCACCGGGATGAACATCATCATGTACTACGCGCCACGCATCTTCAAAATGGCCGGTTTTACCACCACTGAGCAGCAGATGATTGCCACGCTGGTGGTGGGGCTCACCTTTATGTTCGCCACCTTTATTGCGGTATTCACCGTCGATAAAGCCGGGCGTAAACCGGCGCTGAAAATTGGCTTTAGCGTGATGGCTCTCGGCACGCTGATCCTCGGCTACTGCCTGATGCAGTTTGATAACGGCACGGCCTCAAGCGGTCTTTCCTGGCTTTCTGTCGGGATGACCATGATGTGTATTGCCGGTTACGCGATGAGCGCCGCACCTGTGGTGTGGATCCTGTGCTCCGAAATTCAGCCGCTCAAATGCCGTGACTTTGGGATCACCTGTTCCACCACCACCAACTGGGTGTCGAACATGATCATTGGTGCGACCTTCCTGACGCTGCTGGATGCCATTGGCGCTGCGGGAACCTTCTGGCTCTACACGGTGCTGAACGTGGCGTTTATTGGCGTGACCTTCTGGCTGATTCCGGAAACCAAAGGTGTGACGCTGGAACATATTGAACGCAAACTGATGGCCGGGGAAAAACTGCGTAATATCGGCGTGTAATGTGAATACCGGGGGCCCTACGTTTACTGGGCCTGCGTGGGCAAAATGTACGCCGGGTAAGCGCTAGCGCCACCCGGCTTTTTTCTAGATCGATGTTTAACAAGAGCCATGTTGTAAATAACTACCAACTTTGATAGCAAGCGCACACATAGCCGATTCTTGCGTTCAGATTATTCTCATTTCCTAGTATTATCTGAAAACTGAACTCACCAGGCAGAACTTTACTGCAATCGCAATAGAAGAACGGCTATGTCAGCAATGGATTTCAAAAAAAATACGGATCTCGATTTTCCTTCATATGCTACCCCCGCAATCTCTCCAAAAGAGATCGACCTTCTGGGTCTGTTAGATGTTCTGCTGGCCGCGAAAAAACGCATCGTCACCATCGTCTTTATCTTTGCGCTGGCAGGTCTGGCTATTGCGTTTCTGTTGCCGCAAAAATGGACCAGTAAAGCGGTGATCACCCCGGCAGAGCAGACGCAGTGGAACCCGCTGCGCCAGATGATGGTTGCGCTGCAGGTTCTTGACGTGAAGGCGCAGGTGACACGTTCGGAAATCTTTGATCTGTTTATCAAAAAATTCCAGTCGCAGTCATTGCTCAAAGAGTATTTGACCTCTTCCCCTTACGTCATGTCACAGCTTGAAGAGGTTGAGGTTGACGCGCTTGAACTGCACCGTGCGGTCGTCAATATTGCGGAAAGAATGAAAGCGGTGAATGACGCACAGGTAAAAGATGCGGATAAAGTGCCTTATGTCTCCTGGACTCTGAGCTTCACGGCACCGAAAGCCAGTGATGCGCAAACCGTACTGGAGGGGTATATCAATTATATCGCGGCGGTTGTTGAAAAAGAGACGGTGCAAAATATCCGTAACCAGATCGCCCTCAGGACGAATGAGGTAGAGCAGCAGCTTAAGCTCGACCGTGTGCGTCTGACCAATATTCACAATACTAACCTGCAGCGGCTGAATTATTCGCTGGAAGTGGCAAATGCTGCGGGCATTAAGAAGCCAGTCTACAGCAGCGGGCAGGCGGTAAAAGATGACCCGGATTACTCCGTTGCGCTCGGTGCCGACGGAATTGCGCAAAAGCTGCAGATTGAAAAAAATCTCAAAGATGTGACGGAGCTGAACGCGGACTTCCAGAACCGGGAATACTATCTGGCGCAGCTGAAAAATCTCTCCTTTGCAGACGTTAAGCTTGAACCCTTCAGGTATCAGCTTTCTCCGTCTTTGCCGGTGAAAAAAGACGGTCCGGGCAAACCTCTGATTGTAATTCTGGCGGCACTCCTGGGCGGGCTCTTTGCCTGCGGTAGCGTGTTGCTGCGTGAAGCGATGCTCTCCCGTCATCCGCTGTCAGAGCCGTTGACACAATAAACGCAGGGTTTAAAAAGGCGCTGAATACAGCGCCTTTTTTTATGGGCGTCGGTTGTGTTAAAAGAGATACCAGAGATAAGGAGAGATAATGAAAACGATCGGCCTGATAGGTGGGATGAGCTGGGAATCGACAATCCCTTATTACCGCCTGATTAACGAAGGGGTAAAGCAGCGTCTGGGCGGACTGCATTCTGCGAGTCTGCTGCTGCACAGCGTTGATTTCCATGAAATTGAAGCCTGTCAGTCGAGCGGAGAGTGGGATAAAGCCGGTGAAATACTGGCGGATGCCGCGCTGGGGCTGGAGCGTGCGGGGGCACAGGGCATTCTGCTGTGTACCAATACGATGCACAAAGTTGCATCGCACATTGAAGCACGCTGTTCGCTGCCATTCCTGCACATCGCCGATGCCACAGGACGTGCTATTCGCTCGTCGGGGATGTCGCGCGTGGCATTGCTCGGCACGCGCTACACCATGGAGCAGGATTTCTATCGCGGGCGTTTGCACAGCGAATTCGGCATCGAAAGCCTGATACCGGATGAGAAAGACCGGGCGCGCCTCAATCAGATTATCTTCGAAGAACTGTGCCTGGGTACCTTCAGCGAGCCTTCCCGGGCGTATTACGTCAGCGTGATTGAAAAGCTGGCGCAGCAGGGGGCTGAAGGGGTGATCTTCGGCTGCACGGAGATCGGCCTGCTGGTGCCTGCAGAGCGAAGCCCGGTCCCGGTCTTTGATACCGCCGCCATTCACGCCGCCGATGCCGTGGAGTTTATGCTCTCATAATGGGTTTTGCCGTTCAGGTAAGCGAAGCGCCACCTGGCGGGCGTGATCCATTAAGTGTTCGGTGAATGTGTCCACCAGCGCGGAGGCCGGACGGTGTAGCGGGCGGATCAGGCTCACGGTGAACGGAACGGATAGGCTAAACGGGCGAATCACGATATCGCTCCCGGCATAATCCAGCGCCGTGAGCGGGTTAACGACCGCGACGCCGACGCCCGCCCGCACCATTGCACATATTGACGCCGCGCTGTGCGTTTCCACTACCATCCGCCGTTTCACCTGATGCTCAGCAAAAAGCGTATCCAGCAGCTGCCGGTAGCTGTCGGTTTGCGACAGGCTAATGTAGTTCTCCCCGTGGAAATCCTCTGGTGCAATCACTGTCTTACCGGCGAGCCGGTGCCCAGCGGGCAAAACGCACACTTCATCTAAAGAAAGTAACTCCGTGCGTGCCGTTCCCGCAGGCGTGGAGAGCGTTTCGGTCAGGCCCAAATCATGACGCTGTGCTGAAAGCCACTCTTCAAGCAGGGGGGACTCCTGCGGCACGATGGTGAGATTGACCTCCGGATAGCGGGCCAGAAAAGGCTGAAGCAGGGTCGGTAAAAAAGACTGAGAGAAAACCGGAAGACAGACAATCGACAGCTCGCCCTGACGAAACTCGCGCAGACTTTCCGCCGCACTGACAATTCTGTCCAGCCCGTACCAGGAGCGTTGGACTTCCTCAAACAGGCGCAACCCCTGCACCGTCGGGTGAAGTCTTCCTCGGGTGCGCTCGAACAGTTTCAGTTCCAGTACCTTTTCGAAGCGCGCCAGCTCGCGGCTGACCGTCGGCTGCGACGTATGCAGCATCTGCGCGGCTTCGGTGAGATTGCCGGTGGTCATCACAGCGTGAAAAATCTCTATATGGCGTAAATTCACAGCGGGCATAGGGCACCTGAAAGCAGAGAACTGTCCATATCATTTTTGCATAGACTCACGATAAAACGATATTTTTTATTCTCCTTCCGCTGTGGCGTAATCATGAAAAATGAATTTATCCGGAGAAGACCATGCCACGCCCGCTCAATCAAACTGATACCGATTTAAATGCCGAAAATCTGCTGCGCCTGCCCGCCGAGTTTGGTTGCCCGGTATGGGTCTACGACGCGCAGATCGTTCGCGAGAAGATCGCGGCCCTGCATCAGTTTGACGTGGTGCGTTTTGCCCAGAAGGCCTGCTCCAATATTCACATCCTGCGCCTGATGCGTGAGCAGGGGGTCAAGGTTGACTCTGTCTCGCTGGGTGAAATCGAACGTGCGCTGGCGGCCGGATTTGATCCGAAAACCGATCCAGACGCGATTGTATTTACTGCGGATCTGATTGACGACGCCACGCTGGCGCGCGTGCATGAACTACAGGTGCCGGTGAATGCCGGTTCGGTGGATATGCTGGAGCAGCTGGGTCAGGTTTCACCAGGTCATCGCGTCTGGCTGCGTGTGAATCCGGGTTTCGGTCACGGTCATAGCCAAAAAACGAACACCGGCGGCGAAAACAGCAAGCACGGCATCTGGTATGCCGACATGCCAGCCGCGCTTGACGTGTTGCAGCGTTACAACCTGAAGCTGGTGGGTATTCACATGCACATTGGCTCTGGCGTGGATTACGGCCATCTGGAGCAGGTTTGCGGAGCGATGGTGCGCCAGGTTGTCGATTTTGGCCAGGATCTTGAGGCGATCTCCGCCGGGGGCGGGCTTTCCATTCCTTACCGCGAAGGAGAGGAGGCGATCGACACCGATCACTATTACGGCCTGTGGAGCGCCGCGCGTGACCAAATCGCCGCCCATCTCGGTCATGCCGTGAAGCTGGAAATTGAGCCGGGTCGTTTCCTGGTGGCCGAAGCCGGTGTGCTGGTGGCGCAGGTACGCAGCGTCAAAGAGATGGGCTCCCGCCACTTCGTATTGATTGACGCGGGCTTTAACGACCTGATGCGTCCATCGATGTACGGCAGCTATCATCACATTACCGCGCTGGCCGCTGATGGCCGCGATTTAACGCATGCGCCGCGCCGCGAGACGGTTGTCGCAGGCCCGCTGTGTGAATCGGGGGACGTCTTCACTCAGCAGGAAGGTGGAAAAGTGGAAACCCGCGCGCTGCCAGAGGTGAAGCCGGGCGATTACCTGGTGCTGCACGACACCGGGGCGTACGGGGCGTCGATGTCCTCGAACTACAACAGCCGCCCGCTGCTGCCGGAAGTACTGTTTGATAACGGCAAAGCGCAGTTGATCCGTCGTCGTCAGACCATTCAGGAACTGCTGGCTTTAGAACTCATCTGAGTAAAGTACGGCCCGGTGGTGACCGAATCGCGTAATACCAGCGTGCCGGTAAACGGTGGGATCGCATCGACCGGCTGGTTTTTTGCCAGCCGGATCGCCTGATCGATGGCCGTAATAATCATGTTATCTATTGGCAGATAAACCGATGAAAGCGCAGGCTCCAGCCACTTCGCGCTTGGGGCATCGTCAAAACCGAACAGGGAGATATCCTGCGGGATCTTGAGTCCTGCCTGGTGCAACGCTTTGGACGCACCCAGTGCCATATCATCGTTACAGGCAAACAGGGCGCTAAACGGCACGCCGTCGGCAATCAGCTCCTTGCACAGCTCATAGCCTCTCGTCATTCCGGCATCACCGTACTTAATTCGACGCTCGTCCAGGCGAATACCGTGCTTTTCCAGCGCTTTGCGATAGCCCATCAGCCGCGCTTTACCCGTGGGCGTGTGGATCGGGACGGTAATACAGGCGATCTCCCGATGGCCCTGATTGATCAGGTAATCCACTGCTTTAAATGCGGCATCCTGCTGTTCGAAGAACACGCAGCGATCCGGAGCCTGACTGACTTCACGGTTGATGACCACCAGCGGCGTTTGCACGGTATTCATCAGTTTGATGATCGCCTTTTCGCTCATATAGCGCGTGTAAAGCACGATGGCATCACACTGACGATCGGCCAGCATTTGCACTGCCTGTTCTTCCTGTTCCGGCGCGTCGTGACCGTCGGTGACGATCAGCTGTTTGCCGTGGGTTTCGGTCTGCCGCGACGCCTGCTGCAGAAGGCGCCCAAAATAAAAGCCGTCGAAGGTGGAGACGACCAGACCAATGCTGTTGCTGGTCTGGTTAGCCAGTGAGCGCGCGAGAAAGTTGGGGCGGTAGCCCAGCTCTTCCATCGCAGCAAAGACCTGCTGACGCGTACTCTCTTTAACCTGACCCGTGCCGTTCAGCACGCGCGAGACGGTAGCCTTCGACACGCCCGCACGCAGTGAGACATCCAGCATTGTTGCCATTCTACATTCCTGCTTCCACGTAATGCCCTGCAGTTTAACACAGACCTGACGGCGTATAAGCGATGCGGGAAGGGCAAAACTTCTGCCACGATCACGCTTTTTGGTAACGATTCGCCTGGCCCCTCAGAAGTAAAACGTAATAGTCTGACTCTGGTAAAATAATCGACAAACCGGGCTGGAGGCGTCAGGCTAGCCCATTAATAAGAACACCCAGGTGAAACGTGAAAAAGAGTGTCATCCTCCCGCTTTATGAAGCCCCGCAGTATGCGGAGCAGGTTACCGACTGGATATGGCAGGCGTTTGGCGAGGGGCTCCCACGGGCATTTTTCCACAGCATCGTTGAGCACAGCCAGGCGCCGGGGGCACTGCCGTTGACGTTTATCGCTTTAGAAGACCAACAGCTTCTCGGCACGGTGGGCCTCTGGCGCTGCGATTTGATTACCCGACAGGATCTCTGTCCGTGGCTGGCGGCGCTCTACGTTGATGAGGCGGCGCGCGGTAAGGGACTGGCAGGTAAGTTACAGCAACACGTTATCGCCTTTGCCGCACAGGCCGGATACGACGAACTCCATCTCTGGTCTGCCTGCCGTGACTTCTATGAACGTTACGGCTGGCAGTACATTGGCGATGGGCTGGAGTATCCCGATAAAACGGTACATCTGTACCGTTATTCGCTTTGCGCTTCAGCAGGCGACGCAACGGAGTGACGGCGCACTAAGGTTGGGCTGAAGAGATGGGTAATTTCCGGTGGCTGGCGTTGCTCGGCCAGTGCTAACGCCAGCTCGGCAGCCTGTGTGGCCATCGTGATGATAGGGTAACGCACGGTGGTCAGGCGCGGGCGCACATAGCGAGAGACCAGCACATCATCAAAGCCAATCAGCGAGATTTCTGCCGGGACCTCAATCCCGTTATCATTCAATACCCCCATTGCGCCAGCGGCCATCGAGTCGTTATAGCTGGCCACTGCCGTGAAGTTCCGTCCGCGGCCCAGCAGTTCCGTCATAGCCTGTTCGCCACCGCTCTCATCCGGTTCACCATAGGCCACCAGACGGTCATTACAGGGCAGACCGTTTTCGCGCAGGGCATCGTAGTAGCCCTGAAGACGATCTTCTGCGTCAGAAATAGGGTGGTTGGAACAGAGATAGCCAATCCGCGTATGTCCCTGTTGAATCAGATGACGGGTCGCAAGCCAGGCGCCGTAGCGGTCGTCGAGAGCCACGCAGCGTTTTTCAAATCCAGGAATAATGCGGTTGATGATGACCATGCCGGGCATCTGCTTCATCAGGTGGATCAGTTCGGCATCCGGGATCATTTTGGCGTGAACCACCAGAGCTGCGCAGCGGTGGCGGATCAGCTGTTCGATCGCCTGGCGCTCTTTTTGCTCATTATGATAGCCATTGCCGATCAGTAAAAAGTTACCCGTCTGATAAGAGACCTGTTCAACCGCCTTCACCATGGCGCCGAAAAAGGGGTCGGATACATCACCCACCACCAGACCAATGGTTTCAGTGGACTGCTGGGCGAGCGCGCGAGCATTGGCGTTGGGGTGGTAGTTCAGGGTTTCCATGGCGCTTTGTACCGCCTGGCGCGATGCGTCGCTGGCTTTGGGGGAATCATTAATCACGCGGGAGACGGTGGCAACCGAAACACCGGCCAGACGAGCCACATCCTTTATTGTCGCCATTTATAACCTTCTTATTAGGGGTAAGCGTTTACACACCAAATAGTGTTGCGGAAAAGTGGCGTGCATTCAAGGGGCACCGATTTCCCCTCACTACAAACGTGACGCAGAACACCCCTGATCGTGTAATCGTTACACGCGCAGTCATGTCAGAAGACGGTGAATCTGAACCTTTGGTTACACTTTGCCTCAGGCTGTTGCGATTGTCCGGTGGCGATGACGTTAAAGAGGTTGATAGAGTCGAGATCCCAGAGGTATTGATAGGTGGAATCAACTCCGGTTGATTAACACGACTTACACCAGCCTGCGTTTTTACGCAGGTTTTTTTTTGCCTGATAGTTCAACCTGTAACAGCAAAAGAGAATATTCACACCTGGTTGCACTTCGGCTCATTCCCTTGCGTTTTCCTGCTGGCGAAGCGCAGGGGCAACGGCCACAATCAAGATCCCAGAGGTATTGATTGGTGAGAATTCTTAGTACGTTTTCGTACTCATCTCTTGCACCAACCTGCGCGGATGCGCAGGTTTTTTTTTGCCTCCACTTTTGCTGTCGCTCCCATACCACTTCTCGTGTAATCTGCCACCATTTACTGTCAACCCTCCACACTGTCTGGCAAAGGGAGTTGAGATGCTATTTGGGTTCTTCCGTACACTTTTCCGTATTCTTTTTCGCATCCGCGTCACTGGCGATGCCCAGGCGCTTCGCGGCGAACGCGTTCTCATCACACCAAATCATGTTTCCTTTATCGATGGCATCCTGCTGGCGCTGTTTTTGCCCGTGCGTCCGGTGTTTGCGGTGTATACCTCCATCAGCCAGCAGTGGTATATGCGCTGGCTCACGCCGCTGATTGACTTCGTGCCGCTCGACCCCACCAAACCGATGATGATTAAACATCTGGTACGTCTGGTTGAGCAGGGGCGTCCGGTGGTCATTTTCCCGGAAGGGCGCATTTCAGTGACCGGCTCGCTAATGAAAATCTATGACGGCGCGGGTTTTGTCGCGGCGAAGTCAAAAGCGACCGTGGTGCCACTGCGTATCGAAGGCGCAGAGCTGAGCCACTTCAGCCGCCTGAAAGGGCTGGTGAAGCAGCGTCTGTTCCCAAAAATTACCCTGCATATTCTGCCGCCAACGTCGTTACCGATGCCCGATGCACCGCGTGCCCGCGATCGCCGTAAAATTGCCGGAGAAATGCTGCACCAGATTATGATGGAAGCGCGAATGGCCGTTCGTCCGCGCGAAACGCTGTATGAATCTCTGCTTTCGGCACAGTATCGCTATGGTGCCAGGAAAAACTGTATTGAAGACATCAATTTCACGCCTGACACATATTGCAAACTGCTGACCAAGACCCTGTTTGTGGGCCGCATTCTTGAAAAATACAGTAAGAAGGGTGAAAAGATTGGCCTGATGCTGCCTAACGCGGGCATCAGCGCAGCGGTGATTTTTGGTGCGGTGTCCCGCGGCCGTATTCCGGCAATGATGAACTACACGGCGGGTGTAAAAGGGCTGACCAGTGCCATCACTGCGGCCCAAATCAACACCGTTTTTACCTCTCGCCAGTTCCTGGATAAAGGCAAGCTGTGGCATCTGCCGGAGCAGCTGACTCAGGTTCGCTGGGTCTTCCTGGAAGATCTGAAGGCGGACGTGACGACGGGCGACAAGCTGTGGATTTTCGCTCACCTGCTGATGCCCCATCTGGCACAGGTTAAACAGCAGCCGGAAGATGACGCGATTATCCTCTTTACCTCCGGTTCGGAAGGCAACCCGAAAGGCGTCGTCCACAGCCACAAGAGTATTCTCGCGAACGTTGAACAGATCAAAAGCATTGCTGACTTTACCGCCAGTGACCGTTTTATGTCTGCGCTGCCGCTGTTCCACTCCTTTGGTCTGACGGTGGGGCTGTTTACGCCGCTGCTGACCGGCGCAGAAGTGTTCCTCTATCCCAGCCCGCTGCATTACCGCATTGTGCCGGAGCTGGTGTATGACCGTAACTGCACCGTCCTGTTTGGGACCTCAACCTTCCTGGGTAACTATGCGCGTTTCGCTAATCCATATGATTTCTATCGTGTGCGTTATGTGGTGGCGGGGGCGGAAAAACTGCAGGAGAGCACGCGTCAGATCTGGCAGGACAAGTTTGGCCTGCGCATTCTTGAAGGCTATGGCGTTACGGAGTGCGCACCCGTCGTCTCCATCAACGTGCCGATGGCGGCGAAGCCGGGTACGGTTGGCCGAATTCTGCCGGGAATGGATGCGCGTCTGCTGGCGGTACCGGGCATTGAGGACGGTGGCCGCCTGCAGCTGAAAGGACCAAACGTGATGAACGGTTACCTGCGCGTGGAAAACCCGGGCGTGCTGGAAGCGCCAACGGCGGAAAACGTGAACGGTGAGGTCGAAACCGGCTGGTACGACACCGGTGATATCGTTCGCTTCGACGAGCAGGGCTTTGTGCAGATTCAGGGGCGTGCAAAACGCTTCGCCAAAATCGCCGGTGAAATGGTCTCTCTGGAGATGGTTGAGCAGCTGGCGACGGCGGTGTCCGCGGATAAGATGCACGCGACGGTGGTGAAGAGTGATGCCAGCAAAGGCGAGGCGCTGGTCCTGTTTACCACCGACAGTGAGCTGAAGCGCGACAGGTTACTTAGCCATGCGCGTGAGCATGGCATTCCCGAGCTGGCGGTACCGCGCGATATTCGTTACCTGAAACACCTTCCGGTACTGGGTAGCGGTAAGCCTGACTTTGTGACCCTGAAAGGCATGGTTGAAGAGGCGGAACAGCAAAATGCGTGAGTCAGTGCACACTAACACATCGCTTAGGTCTAAAGGCATGATGGCAGTGATTGCCGCGCAGTTTCTCTCTGCGTTCGGCGATAACGCGCTGTTGTTTGCCACCCTGGCGCTGCTGAAGGCCGAGTTTTACCCTGACTGGAGCCAGCCGATCCTGCAGATGGTGTTTGTGGGCGCTTACATTATCTTCGCGCCGTTTGTGGGGCAGGTGGCGGACAGTTTCCCGAAAGGCCGGGTGATGATGTTTGCTAACGGTCTGAAGCTGCTGGGGGCCGCCAGCATTTGCTTTGGTTTCAATCCGTTTATTGGCTACACGCTGGTGGGCATTGGTGCTGCCGCCTACTCACCGGCGAAATATGGCATCCTCGGAGAGCTGACCACGGGTGATAAGCTGGTGAAAGCCAACGGCCTGATGGAGTCGTCTACTATCGCCGCTATCCTGCTCGGCTCCGTCGCGGGCGGTGTACTGGCCGACTGGCATGTCCTGGCGGCGCTGGGCGTTTGTGCGGTGGTGTATGGCGGTGCGGTCGTGGCTAACCTGTACATTCCGAAGCTGCCGGTAGCCCGTCCGGGACAATCCTGGCGCTTCAAACCGATGACCGGCAGTTTCTTTAATGCCTGCCGCGTGCTGTGGCGTAACGGTGAAACACGTTTCTCTCTGATGGGCACCAGTATGTTCTGGGGTGCAGGCGTCACGCTGCGCTTCCTGCTGGTGCTGTGGGTGCCGGTGGCGCTGGGCATTACCGACAATGCGACGCCGACCTATCTTAACGCGATGGTGGCGATTGGCATTGTTGTTGGCGCGGGCGCGGCGGCGAAGCTGGTGACGCTCGAAACGGTGGCACGCTGCATGCCTGCGGGGATCCTGATTGGCGTCGTGGTGCTCCTTTTCTCGCTACAGCATGCGTTATTGCCTGCTTATGTTCTGCTGATCCTGATTGGTATTCTGGGTGGTTTCTTCGTGGTACCGCTCAACGCGTTACTGCAGGAGCGCGGCAAGCAGACTGTTGGGGCGGGAAATGCCATTGCGGTGCAAAATCTGGGTGAAAACCTGGCGATGCTGTTAATGCTGGGGCTCTACTCGCTGGCGGTGAAAGTCGGTGTGCCAGTGGTGGGAATTGGCATCGGGTTTGGTGCGCTGTTTGCGCTGGCGATTGCCGCATTATGGCTTTGGCAGCGTCGCCGTTGATTTATGCGGTCTGATGCCCTCACCCCGGCCCTCTCCCACGGGAGAGGGTGCGAACACTAAAAACGGCAACGTGCGTTGCCGTTTTGCATTTATTACGGTGCAGGATACGTATAAACCTGATGCACCGCTTCAATCTCCGCTAATACCTCTTCACTCAGGTCCAGATGGAAACTCTCAATATTGGTTTTCAGCTGTTCCAGTGTGGTTGCCCCCAGCAGAGTACTGGCCACAAACGGCTGACGGCGCACGAAGGCCAGCGCCATCTGTGCGGGGTCAAGACCGTGACGCTTTGCGATATCCACATAGGCCGCAACGGCTTTCTGTGTCTGCTCGCCGCTGTAGCGGGTAAAGCGGCTAAAGAGGGTATTACGCGCCCCGGCCGGTTTTGCGCCGTTCAGGTATTTCCCCGTCAGCGTGCCAAAACCGAGGCAGGAATAGGCGAGCAGTTCCACCTCTTCATATTGTGTCACTTCCGCCAGGCCAACTTCGTAGCTGCGGTTAAGCAGGCTGTAGGGGTTTTGAATGGTGACGATGCGCGGCAGATCGTGTTTATCCGCCAGGTGCAGATAGCGCATCACGCCAAAGGCCGTTTCGTTAGACACGCCAATGTAGCGGATTTTCCCCGCGCGCTGGCATTCGGTCAGCGCTTCCAGCGTTTCCAGCAGCGTAACGGCGGGAGCGCTCTCATTCCAGCTGTAGCCGAGCTTACCGAAACAGTTGGTTGGACGCTGTGGCCAGTGGACCTGGTACAGATCAAGATAGTCGGTTTGCAGGCGCTTCAGGCTGGCATCCAGCGCGGCGCGGATATTTTTGCGATCGAGGATTTGGTTTGGGCGGATCCCGGCATCGTTATTGCGCGAGGGGCCGCTGACTTTCGAGGCGATAACCAGCTTTTCACGGTTGCCGCGTTTTGCCAGCCAGTTACCGACGTAGGTTTCGGTAAGTCCCTGGGTTTCAGGGCGTGGCGGCACAGGGTACATCTCTGCGACATCAATCAGGTTAATGCCCTGGCTGACGGCATAATCGAGTTGTGCATGGGCATCGGCTTCGCTGTTTTGTTCACCAAATGTCATCGTGCCCAACCCCAGTTGACTTATCTCCAGAGCGCTGTGGGGGATACGGTGATAATGCATAGCCGGCTTCCTTCAATAGACATGTAGACCGCGTCAGGAACCTCCCGACAAAGGAATATAAACATGGCAGAGGGGAAGCAAAAGGGGAAGAAAAAAATCAAAAAGGCCAGTACGCTACTGACCTCTGACTGTTATCGCTCAATAATTTGCGAAACTTCGTCGCGATTGATCTGCATTTTATTGCCTGCCTGGTCGTGGTAGCTGACCAGACCGGTATCGTCGTCGACTTCGGGTTTGCCGTCGGTCAGGATCATCCGGCCATCTTTTGTCGCCATAACGTAATCGCTGCTACAGCCCGATACAGCAAACGCCAACCCGACTGCTGAAATTAACACCGCCCATTTTTTCATCGTTATCATCCTCATCTGGCTCGTATCAAATCATAGTGTAGTATTAACCCGTTATGAAAACAGGGAGAAGCAGTAAAATCTTAAAAACCAGGCGATTATGTTTGTTAGCTCGCAAAATAAGTAAAAAACTATGTTTTTAGTAAGAAATGACGAGCAAGCAGTGCGCCGGTGAAATTCTTTTTGAGATAAAAACCGCGCGGCAACGTCAGTATCGGCTCGCCCATTGCGCCGATCGCCTCGGTCAGCGCTTTGCTGTTAGCCGCCTTTGGGCGCAGCTGTAACACTTCTCCGTGTCGGGCGGTGATGCGCTCCACCTGCCCGAGCACGATCATGTCCATCAGCTCTTCCCAGTCCAGACGCAGCTGATGCTCTTCCTCTTCATCCGGGCTCCAGAGCAGCGGCGCGCCAACGCGACGCTCAGCCAGTGGGATCTGACGTTCACCTTCAACCGGAACCCACAGCACGCGCTTCAGCTTATGGCGCACGTGGCTGGTCTCCCACGTCACGCCGGTGTTACCGGTCAAAGGCGCAACGCAGACAAACGTGGTCTCCAGAGGCTTGCCCTGGCTGTCGATGGGAATGGTTTTTAACTCTACGCCAAGGGCAGCAAAATCTTGCTCTGGTTTGCTCCCGGCGCTGGCACCCAGCCACAGTTCCAGCAGCATGCCGATCCAGCCTTTATCTCGTTTCAGATCCTTCGGGATCGGAAGCCCTGCCATCGCCGCCAGTTCGCCCAGCGAGAAACCCGCCAGACGCTGAGCCTGCTGCAGCAACTGACGCTCGCTTGACGGCGGTGTGAGCAAGGGGGTAAGCGGATGCATGAAGGTAACCTTATGATTAAAAAATAAACGAAGAAATTGTCCCTTGTGGATAGAGTTTAACTTTTTCTGTACCAATATTCCATGTCTATGATTTATAGGTTTTTTTATCGAAAATTTAGCATCAGATCTGAAACGTAAAACGGGTTGTTCAAATCTGGTCACTGACAATAAACAGGATCTTACACCATGTTATCCACAGAAAAGTGGGATAACTGGGCATAACCCTGACTACTGTTTCAATTTACAGCCTTGACGTGCGACGAAAATCCAAATTTCAGACAAATTGTGTTTAACTTATTGGCACAATCTGTGGATAAAACCGACGCTGTTCGATCTTTCATCAGCACGATGATCCCTGATGTGATGATCGTCACGCTATTCTCTTTTTTGTTGATGGTTTCGTACTTAACTGCATGAAAATAATAATTTTATATAATTTCATTAAAAGAGGGAGCCTGACGGTGATTCAGGTTGTTCATGGGTAATCAGACACTTCTTCACAACTATATCCACAGAAAAGGTGAATAAAATTCCCTTCGCAGCTGCACTTCTGTTTATAACTCTGCCCTTATTTGTGAGTTATTCAAATGTTATTAGGTTGCAGGCCTGTAAGAGAGTGGTTTACCGCCTCCCTGTAGTGTGAAACAATCATTCATATATAAGGTTTAGATTGGGGTAGTCCGGTGATTGATGACGATGGCTACCGCCCGAACGTAGGAATAGTAATTTGTAATCGTCAGGGCCAGGTCATGTGGGCAAGGCGATATGGTCAGCACTCCTGGCAGTTCCCGCAAGGTGGGATCAATCCGGGAGAGTCCCCAGAACAAGCGATGTACCGGGAGCTTTTTGAAGAGGTCGGTTTAAGCCGTAAAGATGTTCGCATCCTGGCCTCGACCCGCAACTGGTTGCGTTACAAGTTACCGAAACGTTTGGTGCGTTGGGACACAAAGCCGGTTTGTATCGGCCAGAAACAGAAGTGGTTTCTTCTGCAGTTGGTGGGCAACGATTCAGACATCAATATGCAAACCAGCAGTACGCCGGAGTTCGATGGCTGGCGCTGGGTAAGCTATTGGTATCCTGTTCGTCAGGTCGTGTCATTTAAACGCGATGTTTACCGTAGGGTGATGAAAGAGTTTGCAAGTGTGGTTATGCAGCTTCAGGAGATCCCGCCTAAGCCGCAAAGCGCACCTGCCTGGCGACGTAAAAGAGGTTAAGCTACGCAAATCATGCTCACCCGCTTGCGAGAAATAGTCGAGAAGGTGGCCAGTGCTCCGCGTCTGAACGAGGCGTTGAATATTCTGGTTACTGACATCTGTCTTGCGATGGAGACCGAGGTCTGTTCGGTGTATCTGGCCGACCACGATCGGCGCTGCTATTACCTGATGGCGACCCGTGGTTTGAAAAAACCACGGGGACGAACCGTAACGCTCGCATTCGATGAAGGGATTGTCGGTCTGGTTGGACGGCTGGCGGAACCCATCAACCTTGCCGATGCGCAAAAACACCCCAGTTTTAAATACATTCCTTCCGTAAAGGAAGAGCGCTTCCGCGCTTTCCTTGGTGTGCCAATTATCCAGCGTCGTCAGCTGCTCGGCGTTCTGGTCGTCCAGCAGCGTGAGCTGCGTCAGTACGATGAAAGCGAAGAGTCATTCCTCGTTACGCTTGCCACACAGATGGCGGCGATCCTCTCACAGTCTCAGCTTGCTGCGCTTTTTGGTCAGTATCGTCATACGCGTATCCGTGCTCTTCCGGCCTCGCCAGGCGTGGCGATTGCTGAAGGCTGGATGGACGCCACGCTGCCGTTAATGGAGCAGGTGTACGAAGCCTCCACGCTTGATGAAGCGCTGGAGCGCGAGCGTCTTACCGCAGCCCTGGAAGAGGCGGCGAATGAATTTCGTCGCTACAGCAAACGCTTTGCGGCGGGTGCGCAAAAAGAGACGGCGGCTATCTTTGACCTCTATTCGCACCTGCTCTCAGACGCGCGTTTGCGTCGTGAGCTTTTTGCCGAGGTGGATAAAGGTTCGGTAGCAGAATGGGCCGTTAAAAAGGTTATCGAAAAGTTTGCTGAACAGTTTGCTGTATTAACTGACGGTTATCTGAAGGAGCGCGCCGGAGATTTACGCGCGCTGGGCCAACGTCTGCTGTTCCATCTGGATGACACCATTCAGGGGCCAAATGCCTGGCCAAAACGGTTTGTCCTGGTTGCCGATGAACTCTCGGCAACCACGCTGGCTGAACTGCCTCAGGACCGGCTGGCCGGCGTCGTGGTGCGCGATGGTGCCGCCAACTCACATGCCGCCATTATGGTACGTGCGCTGGGTATTCCTACCGTTATGGGGGCGGATATCCAGCCGTCGGTACTGCACCGACGCACGCTGGTGGTTGATGGTTACCGCGGTGAACTGCTGGTCGATCCTGAGCCGGTTCTGCTTCAGGAATATCAGCGTCTCATCAGCGAAGAGAATGAATTAAGCAAGCTGGCGGAAGATGACGTTAACCTGCCTGCGCAACTCAAAAGCGGAGAGCGGATCAAAGTCATGCTCAACGCGGGCTTAAGCCCGGAACACGAGGAGAAGCTTGGCAGCCGCATCGACGGCATCGGTTTATACCGCACTGAAATCCCGTTTATGTTGCAAAGTGGTTTCCCCTCCGAAGAGGAGCAGGTGGCGCAGTATCAGGGCATGTTGCAGATGTTTAACGACAAGCCCGTCACCCTGCGTACCCTGGATGTCGGGGCGGATAAACAGCTGCCGTATATGCCGATCAGCGAAGAGAACCCATGCCTGGGCTGGCGCGGGATCCGTATTACGCTCGATCAGCCGGAGATCTTTCTGATTCAGGTGCGCGCCATGCTGCGCGCCAACGCGGCGACGGGGAATCTCAGCATCTTACTGCCGATGGTGACCAGTATTGATGAGATCGACGAAGCGCGGCGCCTGATTGAACGTGCTGGCCGGGAAGTGGAAGAGATGATTGGCTATGCGATCCCTAAACCACGGATCGGTGTCATGCTCGAAGTGCCGTCGATGGTCTTTATGTTGCCGCAGCTGGCTAACCGCGTTGATTTTATCTCTGTCGGTACGAACGACCTGACGCAATATATTCTGGCCGTCGATCGTAACAACACCCGCGTCGCCAGTATTTACGACAGTCTGCATCCGGCGATCATTCGCGCGTTAGCGATGATTGCCCGTGAGGCGGAGCAGTACGGCATTGATTTACGCCTGTGCGGCGAAATGGCCGGGGATTCAATGTGCGTCGCGATCCTGATTGGTCTGGGGTATCGCCACCTGTCGATGAACGGCCGTGCCGTCGCACGCGTGAAGTATTTGTTGCGACATATCGACATCAATGATGCTCGCGAGCTGGCTGAGCGCAGTCTTGAAGCGCAGCTGTCCGCGGAGGTACGGCACCAGGTGGCGGCGTTTATGGAACGACGCGGTATGGGTGGCCTGATTCGCGGCGGCCGCTAATCCTCTTACTCCCTCTCCCTGTAGTGAGAGGGCACCAGTGCGGATAAAACCCTATACACATCTTTTACATCTCTGGCGCATCCTCCACGCCCGCCTTATGCTATGATTCGCAACTTTGGAGCCTCTGCTTAAGGCAGAATCGCATTTCTACCGCTGTCCACTTTCAGCGGAATAACAACATCTTGTGGTGACAGATGAACAGTGGTTATCTGCATTTTCCGGAATTTGATCCGGTCATTTTCTCAGTAGGACCTGTTTCGCTTCACTGGTACGGTTTGATGTACCTGGTGGGCTTCATTTTTGCCATGTGGCTTGCTGGTCGTCGCGCCAGCCGTCCTGGCAGCGGCTGGACCAAAAACGAAGTGGAAAACCTGCTGTACGCGGGCTTCCTCGGCGTGTTCCTCGGTGGCCGTATTGGGTATGTGCTGTTCTATAACCTCCCGGTATTCCTGAACGATCCCCTCTACCTGTTCCGCGTCTGGGACGGCGGCATGTCCTTCCACGGCGGCCTGATTGGGGTGATCCTGGTGATGGTGATTTTTGCCAAACGCACCAAACGCAACTTCTTCCAGGTATCAGATTTTATCGCACCACTGATCCCATTTGGGCTGGGGGCTGGCCGTCTGGGCAACTTTATCAACGGTGAGCTGTGGGGGCGTGTTGACCCGAGCGTCTCTTTCACCATGCTGTTCCCCGGCTCGCGTGCAGAAGACATGGCGCTGCTGCCGTCGCATCCAGAGTGGCAATCCATTTTCGATACCTACGGCGTGCTGCCGCGTCATATGTCCCAGCTTTATGAGCTGGCACTGGAAGGCGTCGTGCTGTTCATCATCCTGAACCTGTTTATTCGCAAACCGCGCCCGATGGGGTCTGTCTCCGGCCTGTTTCTGATTGGCTACGGCGCGTTCCGCATCATTGTTGAATTCTTCCGCCAGCCGGATGCACAGTTCACCGGTGAATGGGTACAGTACATCAGCATGGGGCAGATCCTCTCCATTCCGATGATTGTCGCGGGTGCCATTATGATGATTTGGGCGTATCGTCGTCGTCCACAGCAACAACTTTCCTGAGGAACCATGAAACAGTATCTTGAATTGATGAAAAAAGTGCTCGATGAGGGCACGCCGAAAAACGACCGTACCGGCACCGGTACGCTCTCCATTTTTGGCCACCAGATGCGCTTCAATTTACAGGAAGGCTTCCCTCTGGTGACGACCAAGCGCTGCCATCTGCGCTCGATCATTCATGAACTGCTCTGGTTCCTGCAAGGCGATACCAACGTTGCGTATCTGCACGAAAACAACGTCTCCATCTGGGACGAATGGGCAGATGAAAACGGCAACCTGGGCCCGGTTTACGGCAAGCAGTGGCGCGCATGGCCAACGCCTGATGGCCGCCATATTGACCAGATCACCACCGTGATGAACCAGCTGAAAAACGATCCGGACTCGCGCCGAATCATTGTTTCCGCCTGGAACGTGGGCGAGCTGGACAAAATGGCGCTGGCTCCGTGCCACGCGTTCTTCCAGTTCTACGTCGCTGACGGAAAGCTCTCCTGCCAGCTCTACCAGCGTTCCTGTGACGTGTTCCTCGGCCTGCCGTTTAACATTGCCAGCTATGCGCTGTTAGTCCATATGATGGCGCAGCAGTGTGACCTGGAAGTGGGGGATTTTGTCTGGACCGGTGGGGACACCCATCTCTACAGCAACCATATGGAGCAGACCCATCTCCAGCTGACCCGCGAACCGCGCGCGCTGCCGAAGCTCATCATCAAGCGCAAACCGGCGTCAATCTTTGACTACCGCTTCGATGATTTTGAGATTGAGGGCTACGACCCGCACCCTGGCATCAAAGCGCCCGTCGCTATCTGATGCGGTAAAGCGTGACACAACCGGTGCTATTTAGCGCCGGTTTTTTTTCGTCTTTATCCCGTTTCCCGAGGCGTTATCCAGAAAGCGTGCAACGCGCTGCAACTCGCTTAATCCCCTGGATAACGCCTCGTAAAACGTTAATTCGCTGCTCGCCACTTTATCGGCGCATCGCCACACTCCCCGTATGAAAAAAGAGAACGGTTTTACGCTTATCGAAACGCTGGTGGCTGTGTCGCTGGTCGTCATTCTCAGTGCCTCAGGCCTGTACGGCTGGAGCAGTTGGCAGGGGCAGCAGCGGCTGTGGCAAACCGCCAGCCAGGTGCGCGACTACCTGGTGTTTCTGCGCAACCATGCTAACCGGTACAACCGCGAGCACCGCATTACCTTGCAGCAGGTGGGGGAAAGGGCATGCCTGGTGAGTTCTGCCGTAAAAGGCTGTGAGCAGGGCAGCCCCTTTGCACTGATTCCACTCTGGCCAGAAGTCGCGGTCAGCGAGGTAACGCCGTCACTCGGGTTCTATGGATTGAGGGATACGGCATGGGCAGGTCGGATAAGAGTGCAAAGCCGTGCAGGAGAATGGCTGATTATTGTCTCAGATGGAGGGCGCATCAGGATGTGTCAGGTCTCGCAGGGGGGGCAATGTTGAAGCGTCAGCAGGGATTTTCCCTTACTGAAGTTCTGATTGCTACGGCCATCAGCAGCCTGTTATTGATCGGCGCATCGCGCTTTTTACCCGGTTTGCAGCGAGCGGTGTTACTGCAATCCGGCCAGCGAGAACAGGAAGAGGAGGTCTGGCAGAGACTGTTTTCCCTCGGCAAACAGCTCCAGCGGGCAGGCTACTGTGCGGGTAACTGCCAGGGACAAGGGTTGTTAACGGGCAGGCAAGGTAGCTGTGTCATTGTGCGATGGGATGCCAACAGTAACGGCAGCTGGGATAACAGTGCATCAGAAAACGACAGCACCGGTTTTCGTCTGGAGTCGGGTGCACTGGAAACCCTGCGTGGTGCAACCTCGTGTGAAGGCAAAGGATGGGAAAAGCTCACGGATCCGGACAGGCTGGTGATCACGCACTTTATGGTGAGAAAAGTTGAACACGCCAGGTTTGCGCCTGAGTTCACTATCGAACTGGCCGCTATCCGCAAGGGCGAGCAGGGGAAGCCTTATCAGGCGGTGTATACGGTCACGGGGTACAACTTGTGAACCGTCAACGTGGTATGTCTTCCCTGGCGCTGGTTCTGCTTTTACTGGTGCTTGGTACCCTGATCCTCACCGGTCTCAACCAGCAACTCACTACGTTTAGTGCGCTCGTTGGCGGAGAAAGCCGTTCATTTCAGCAGCAGGCCGCGGTGCAATCTGCGCTTGAGTGGGGACGCGTTCAGCGTTGGTCATCGGAGCCTCTGGCGCAGTGCAAACAGGCATCAGCGTGGCGAGTGTGTTTACGGCGGCTGAGTGAGACGAGTGTGCTGCTGATTGCCGGAGGCAATGACCTGCTGCTCTGGCGCTCAGGAGAGATAATCGACGGTAAAATTCACTTTTCACCCCACGGCTGGAGTGATTTTTGTCCCCTTAAGGAGCGCGCGTTATGCCAGCTACCGTAAACAAAGAGAAAGGATTTAGCATGGTTGAGGTTCTGCTGGCGATGATGCTGCTGGTGATGATCGTAACCGCACTGGCCGGTTATCACAGGGCACTGGCGGCGCGGTTTACCCTGTTTAACCAGTACCGCCAGCTCTGGCATTATGCCTGGAACCAGGCTCAGCTCTCAACGACTGCGCTGCCCGCAGGCTGGCAGGTGAGTCGGGTGCAGACAACGCACTCAGGATGTGTCAGCATCACGGTTACACTTTTTTCGCCTCTGGGGCGGCGCGGTGAGATAACGCGTCTGCATTGCCCTGTTAGCCAGTAGTCGGGAGCGTCTATGTTAAGGGTCTACCACTCAAATCGTCTGGATGTGCTGGAAGCGCTGATGGAATTTATCGTTGAGCGCGAGCGGCTGGACGACCCTTTTGAGCCTGAAATGGTGCTGGTGCAAAGCACCGGTATGGCGCAGTGGCTGCAAATGTCGCTTTCCCGTAAATTTGGCATTGCCGCGAACATTGATTTTCCGCTGCCGGCGAGCTTTATCTGGGAAATGTTTGTTCGCGTATTGCCAGACATTCCCGAGCAGAGCGCCTTCAACAAGCAGAGCATGAGCTGGAAGCTGATGGCGCTGCTGCCGGAAATGCTGCAGCACGATGAATTCGCCATGCTGCGCCACTATCTCAATGACGATACCGATAAGCGCAAGCTGTTCCAGCTGGCGTCCCGTACCGCCGATCTCTACGACCAATATCTGGTTTACCGTGCTGACTGGTTAATTCGCTGGGAAGCGGGTGAGCGGGTTGAAGGGCTACCGGAGGCGCAAATCTGGCAGGCGCCGCTGTGGAAAGCGCTGGTTGAGCATACGGAGAAACTGGGCCAGCCTAAGTGGCACCGTGCCAATTTGTACGATCGGTTTATCTCGATACTCGAAAATGCGTCGGAGCGCCCGGCCCGTCTGCCGTCACGCGTCTTTATCTGTGGGATATCCGCATTACCCCCTGTCTATCTGAAGGCGCTGAATGCGCTGGGTAAACATATTGATATTCATATTTTGTTTACCAACCCCTGCCGGCACTATTGGGGGGATATCCTCGATGAACGCTGGCTTTCACGACTGGTAACCCGCCAAAGAAAGCGCCTTTTTGAAGAGCGATCCGTCCCTTTGTTTAAAGACGGCTCCACCGCCGCGCAGCTTTTCGATGAAGACGGTATTCAGAACCTGCCCAATCCGCTGCTTGCCTCATGGGGGAAGCTGGGACGTGATTACATTCACATGCTCTCTGATATCACTTCATCGGGTGAAGGCGATGTGGATGCTTTTGTCGAGATCGCCCCGGATAACCTGCTGCATAACATTCAGCTCGATATTCTTGATCTGGAAAACCGTGCCGTTATGGGCGTGACGGCGAAAGAGTTTGAACGCAGCGACAGCAAGCGTCAGCTGGACGCTGACGATCGTAGTATCACGATCCATGTGTGCCATAGCCCGCAGCGTGAGGTCGAAGTGCTTCACGACCAGTTGCTGGCGATGCTGCAGGACGATCCCGAACTCACGCCGCGTGACATCGTGGTGATGGTGGCAGACATCGATAGCTACAGCCCCTTTATTCAGGCTGTTTTCGGCAGTGCGACAGGGGAGCGATACTTGCCTTACGCTATCTCTGACCGTCGCGCTCGTCAGTCGCATCCCGCCTTGCAGGCCTTTGTTACCCTGCTTTCACTGCCGGATAGCCGCTTCATCTCGGAAGATGTCCTGGCGTTACTGGATGTTCCCGTGCTGGCCGCACGCTTCAACATCAATGAGGAAGGGCTGCGCTACCTTCGCCAGTGGGTGAATGAATCTGGCGTGCGCTGGGGGATTGATGACGACAACGTCCAGGAGTTCGAGCTTCCTCCGACCGGGCAACATACCTGGCGGTTTGGCCTGACGCGTATGCTGCTGGGCTACGCCATGGAAAGCAGCCAGGGCGAGTGGAATGAGGTGCTGCCATACGATGAGTCCAGCGGTTTGATTGCTGAACTGGTGGGGCATTTAGCGTCTCTGCTGATGCAGCTTAACCGCTGGCGTCGTGAGTTAATGCAGCCGCGTCCGCTTGAAGAGTGGCTTCCGGTTTGCAGGGCGTTGCTCAATGATTTCTTCCTGCCAGACAGTGACACCGAAGCGGCGATGGCGCTCATTGAAACGCAGTGGCAGGCTATCGTCGACGAGGGCGTGAATTCCCACTATCACGAGGCGATTCCATTGTCGCTGCTGAGGGACGAATTGACGCAGCGTCTTGACCAGGAGCGAATCAGTCAGCGTTTCCTGGCGGGCCCAATCAATATCTGCACGCTGATGCCAATGCGTTCAATCCCCTTTAAGGTGGTCTGTTTGCTCGGCATGAATGACGGCGTTTATCCTCGCGCCCTGGCGCCGCTGGGGTTCGATTTAATGAGCGCAAATCCAAAGCGGGGTGACCGTAGTCGTCGTGATGATGACCGCTATCTTTTCCTCGAAGCGCTCATCTCTGCCCAGAGTAAGCTCTATATCAGCTATATCGGCCGCTCCATTCAGGATAACAGCGAGCGCTTCCCCTCCGTTCTGGTGCAGGAGTTAGTGGATTATATCGGCCAGAGCCACTATCTGGCGGGTGATGAAGCCCTTAACTGTGATGAAAGCGAACAGCGGGTCAAAGCGCATATCACCTGTGTCCACAGCCGTATGCCGTTTGACCCGATGAACTACGTTGTTAGCGAACAGCAGAGCTATGCCCGCGAGTGGCTACCGGCGGCGAAAAAGGAGGGGAGAGCACATACGGATTTCATTCAGACACTTGACCCGCTGCCCATTAACACCCTGACTTTTGAACAGCTTCAATGCTTTTGGGCGCATCCTGTTCGCGCCTTCTTCCAGCAACGATTGCAGGTCAACTTCCGTTCTGAAGAGAGCGAAATTCCGGATGCAGAACCTTTTACGCTGGAAGGGCTGGAGCGCTATCAGTTAAATCTGCAACTGCTGAATGCACTGGTTGACGAGGAAGATGCCGACAAGCTTTATCGCCGCTATCGTGCGGCAGGGCAACTGCCTTATGGCGCGTTTGGGGAGATCGTCTGGGAGGCGCAATGCCAGGAGATGAACGCTCTGGCGGAGCGCGTAAGGGAGCAGCGTCAGCCCGGACAAAGTCTTGAAATCGATCTCAGCTGCAATGGCATCCAGCTCACCGGCTGGCTCACTCAGGTTCAGCCTGATGGGCTGCTGCGCTGGCGGCCTTCACTGCTCAGCGTTTCACAGGGATTGCAACTCTGGCTGGAACATCTTGTCTACAGTGCGTTGGGCCATAAAGGCGAAAGCCGGATTTTCGTGCGCAAAGAGGGCGAGTGGCGCTTTCCGCCAATGGAGGCAGAGCAGGCGTTTCGCTACCTCTCTTTGTACATTGAAGGCTATCTCCAGGGAATGAACAAACCTCTGCTGTTATTGCCTGAAAGTGGTGGTGCGTGGATAAAAGCCTGTTACGACGCACAGAATGATGCGATGTTAACGGATGAGGCTTCTCTGCAGAAAGCGCGCAGTAAATTTATACAGGCCTATGAAGGGAACATGATGGTGCGCGGCGAGGGGGAAGATGTCTGGTACCAGCGCTTATGGCGCACGCTCGAACCAGAGTACTTTGAGGCTATCACGGAAGAGGCAAAGCGCTACCTGTTACCGTTGTTTAAATTTAATCAGTCCTGAGTGCTGTATAAAAATTGCGCAGTATGGGGTGTTCATTTATGATGCACTTCTTATCATGGACTGATGTACCCCCAATAAAGAGATGTTGGCGTGTCCAGCACGCAGTGTGTTAATGATGTTTACCCTAAATAATTCGAGTTGCAGGAAGGCGGCAAGGGTGTGAATCCCCTGGAGCTTACATAAGTAAGTGACTGGGGTGAACGCACGCAGCCAACGCACATGCAACTTGAAGTATGACGGGGATAGCCGTGATAAAGAGGTCGTAATGCCAGGCAGCACCGTGTTCAAAGCGTTTGTTTTGTTTATCGCCCTTTGGGCTCCCTTCACTCAGGCAGACTCCGGTTGGCAACCCGTTCAGGACACTATCCGTAAGAGCGAAAAAGACACCCGGCAGTATCAGGCGATCCGGCTTGATAACGGCATGACCGTGCTGCTGGTTTCCGATCCGCAGGCGGTGAAATCCCTCTCGGCATTGGTCGTGCCGATTGGATCGCTGGAAGATCCTGAGGCTCACCCGGGGCTGGCGCATTACCTCGAACACATGACGTTAATGGGGTCAAAGAAGTATCCGCAGCCGGATAGCCTGTCCGAATTTCTAAAAATGCATGGCGGCAGCCACAATGCCAGCACGGCACCTTACCGCACGGCCTTTTATCTCGAAGTCGAAAATGACGCGCTGGACGGGGCGGTTGATCGTCTTGCGGATGCTATCGCCGCGCCGCTGCTGGATAAAAAGTACGCCGATCGTGAACGCAATGCGGTGAATGCCGAACTGACGATGGCCCGTACCCGAGACGGTATGCGTATGGCGCAGGTCAGCGCTGAGACGATCAACCCGGCGCACCCAGGTGCACGCTTCTCGGGCGGCAATCTGGAGACGCTCAGCGATAAACCCGGCAGCCCGGTCATTGATGCTCTGCATGCGTTTCGCGACAAATACTACTCAGCCAACCTGATGAAGGCGGTTATTTACAGCAACAAACCGCTGCCTGAACTGGCTGGTTTGGCGGCAAAAACGTTTGGCCGGGTGCCAAATAAAAATATCGACCTGCCCAAGATTGACGTGCCGGTTGTCACGGACGCGCAAAAAGGGATCGTCATCCACTACGTTCCTGCCATGCCCCGCAAGGTGCTGCGCGTTGAGTTCCGCATTGATAACAACACCGCACAGTTTCGCAGCAAAACCGACGAGCTGGTGACCTACCTGATTGGTAACCGCAGTCCGGGAACATTATCCGACTGGCTGCAAAAACAGGGGCTGGTGGAAGGGATTCGCGCCGATTCGGATCCTGTTGTAAACGGCAACAGCGGCGTGCTGGCAATTTCCGCCACCCTGACCGACAAAGGGCAGGCCAACCGTGATGAAGTGGTTGCCGCTATCTTCAGCTACCTCTCTTTGCTGCGTGAGAAAGGCGTCGATAAGCGCTATTTTGATGAACTCGCTCATGTGCTGGATCTCGATTTCCGTTACCCGTCCATCACCCGCGACATGGATTATGTGGAGTGGCTGGCGGATACCATGATCCGCGTGCCGGTGGAACACACCCTCGATGCGGTCAATATTGCCGATCGCTATGATGCGGCGGCGTTAAAAGCGCGCCTGGCGATGATGACCCCGCAGAATGCCCGTATCTGGTACATCAGCCCGAACGAACCGCATAACAAAACCGCCTACTTTGTCGATGCACCTTATCAGGTAGACAAGATCGGCGACCAGACCTTCGCTGCCTGGCAAAAGAAGGCTGGAGAGATTGCGTTGACGTTGCCGGAACTGAACCCTTACATTCCGGATGATTTTACGCTTATCAAAACCACTAAGGATTATCCGCACCCCCAGCTCATTGTCGATGAGCCGACGCTGCGCGTGGTGTATACCCCAAGCCGTTATTTCGCGAGCGAGCCAAAGGTGGATGTCAGCGTGGTGCTGCGTAATCCGAAAGCGATGAATAGTGCCAAAAATCAGGTGATGTTCGCGCTGAATGACTATCTCGCGGGTATCGCGCTCGATCAGCTTAGCAACCAGGCAGCCGTTGGCGGGATCAGCTTCTCCACCAATGCCAACAATGGTTTGATGCTGAATGCAAATGGCTATACCCAGCGTTTGCCTCAGCTGTTCCAGGCACTGCTGGAGGGCTATTTTAGCTATACGCCGACGGAAGAGCAGCTTGAGCAGGCCAAGTCCTGGTATGCGCAGATGATGGATTCTGCGGAAAAGGGCAAAGCCTACGATCAGGCGCTGATGCCAGCGCAAATGCTGTCGCAAATCCCGTATTTCCAGCGTGAAGAACGCCGGGCATTGCTGCCATCTATCTCATTAAAAGAGGTGCTGGATTACCGTGATGCGCTGAAAACTAACACGCGTCCTGAGTTCCTTATCGTCGGTAACATGAGCGAGGATCAGGCTAAAACGCTGGCAGAGAATGTCCGCACTCAGCTGGGTTCGAAAGGCGACGAGTGGTGCCGTAACCAGGACGTGCTGGTTGAGAAAAAACAGAATGTGATTTTTGAAAAAGCGGGGAGCAGTACCGATTCCGCGCTGGCTGCAGTGTTTGTGCCCACGGGCTATGACGAATTCTCCGGGTCCGCACAGAGCGCGGTGCTGGGGCAGATTATTCAGCCGTGGTTCTATAACCAACTGCGTACGGAAGAGCAGCTTGGCTACGCGGTATTTGCTTTCTCGATGAACGTTGGCCGTCAGTGGGGGCTGGGCTTCCTGCTGCAAAGCAGCGATAAACAACCGGCCTATCTCTGGCAGCGCTATCAGGCGTTCTTCCCGCAGGTGGAAGCAAAGTTGCGGGCCATGAAGCCGGAAGAATTTTCCCAGATCCAGCAGGCCGTCATTGCGCAGGTGATGCAGCCGCCGCAGACGCTGGGCGAAGAGGCGTCGCAGCTGAGCAAAGATTTTGATCGCGGTAATATGAAATTTGATTCGCGTGATAAAGTAGTGGCCGAGATAAAACAGCTGACGCCGCAGAAGGTTGCGGACTTCTTCCATCAGGCCGTGATTAAGCCGCAGGGCATCACCATTCTGTCTCAGGTTTCCGGTAGCCAGAACGGGAAAACGGAGTACGTGAATCCACAAGGCTGGAAAGTCTGGAAGAGCGTCAGCGCGCTGCAGCAATCAATGCCCTGGAGTAAGAAAGAATGACCGATACCGCTGAGTCCCTTGATCCCTTACGTTTACCTCTACAGGGTGAACGATTGATTGAAGCCTCAGCGGGAACGGGAAAAACGTTTACCATTGCCGCGCTCTATCTGCGCCTGCTGTTAGGGCTTGGCGGTAACGCTGCTTTTCCGCGCCCTTTGAGCGTTGAAGAGCTGTTGGTCGTGACCTTTACCGAGGCCGCCACCGCTGAGTTGCGCGGCCGTATTCGTACCAATATTCACGAACTGCGCATCGCCTGCCTGCGCCAGAGTACGGATAACCCTCTCTACGCGAGCCTTCTGGAAGAAATTGCTGATAAGCAGCAGGCCGCCCAGTGGCTGCTCCTTGCGGAACGACAGATGGACGAAGCGTCCGTCTTTACCATTCACGGGTTTTGCCAGCGCATGCTGAGTCTGAATGCGTTCGAATCCGGCATGCTGTTTGAACAACAACTCATTGAAGATGAATCCGTGCTGCGCTATCAGGCCTGTGCGGATTTCTGGCGTCGCCACTGCTACCCGTTACCGCGCGATATCGCCGAAGCGGTACATGCCTTGTGGAAAGGGCCAGAGGCACTGCTGCGTGCCATCGATCGTTATCTTCAGGGGGAAGCGCCGGTCATCAAATCGCCGCCGCCAGCGGATGAAACCCTGGCCTCACGCCATGAAAAAATCATCGCGCGAATCGCAGACATCAAGCAAAAATGGAATGAATCAGTCGGCGAGATTGAGGCGATCATCGAGAGTTCCGGGATCGACAGACGCAAGTTCAACCGTGGCAACCAGGGGAAATGGATCGAGAAGATCAGCGCATGGGCGCAGGAAGAGACGCGCGGTTATCAGCTTCCGGACGCGCTGGAGAAATTCTCACAGCGTTTCCTGGTTGAGCGGACCAAAGCCGACGGCATTGTGCCTGAACATCCCCTGTTTGTGGCAATTGAAACTCTGCTGGCGGAGCCCCTGACGCTTAACGATCTGATGATCACCCGTGCGATGACGGAAATTCGCGATGCCGTGGCGCGCGAAAAGCGCCGGCGGGGCGAGCTGGGTTTTGATGACATGCTGAGTCGCCTTGATGCGGCGTTGTGCAGCGAAAATGGCGAAGCGCTTGCAGAGGCGATTCGTACTCGCTTCCCGGTCGCAATGATTGACGAGTTTCAGGATACCGATCCTCAGCAGTACCGTATTTTCCGCCGTATCTGGCGCCATCAGCCCGGCACCGCACTGCTGTTAATCGGCGATCCGAAGCAGGCCATTTACGCTTTCCGCGGTGCGGATATTTTCACCTACATGAAAGCCCGCAGTGAGGTTGATGCGCACTATACGCTCGATACCAACTGGCGATCCTCTCCCGGCATGGTGGAAAGCGTTAACGCGCTGTTCAGTCGCATGGATATGGCGTTTATGTTCCGGGAAATCCCGTTTCTGCCGGTCAAATTTGCCCCGAAAAACGATTCGTTGCGCTTCGAATTCAACGGTGAGACGCAGCCCGCCATGCACTTCTGGCTGCTGGACGGAGAAGGCTGTGGCGTCGCCGACTATCAAAATGCCATGGCCCAGTACTGTGCGGCGCAGATTAGGGACTGGCTCAGCGCAGGCGCGCGGGGAGATGCGCTGCTGTGGAAGGGCGATAAACCCGCGCCGGTAAAAGCATCCGATATCACGGTGCTGGTGCGAAGCCGCCAGGAGGCCGCGCTTATTCGCGACGCCCTGACGCTACTGAATATTCCGTCCGTCTATCTTTCCAACCGCGACAGCGTTTTTGAAACGCTGGAAGCCCAGGAGATGCTTTGGCTGCTGCAGGCCGTGCTGGCGCCAGAGCGTGAAAGTACGCTGCGCAGTGCACTGGCGAGTGCGATGCTCGGGCTGAATGCGCGTGATATTGATGTGCTCAACAATGACGAAGCCGCGTGGGATGCCGTGGTAGAAGAGTTTGTTCGCTACCGCGAAAAATGGCAAAAGCGCGGCGTGATGGCGATGGTGCGTGAGCTCATGGCAGAGCGTCACATTGCGGAGAACATGCTCGCAACCGCGGGCGGTGAGCGCCGTCTGACCGATATTCTGCATATCAGCGAATTGCTGCAGGAAGCGGGGACACAGCTGGAGAGCGAGCATGCCCTGGTGCGCTGGCTGGCGCAGCAGATTGCCGACCCGAACAGTAATTCGTCCAGCCAGCAGATGCGCCTTGAGAGTGATAAACACCTGGTGCAAATCGTCACCATTCACAAATCGAAAGGCCTGGAATACCCGCTGGTCTGGCTGCCCTTTATCGCCAATTACCGCGTGCAGGATCAGGCTTTTTACCACGATCGCGAGTCGTTTGAAGCGGTACTCGATCTCAGCAACGCAGAGTCAAGCGTTGAGCTGGCCGAAGCCGAGCGTCTGGCAGAAGATCTGCGTCTGCTTTATGTGGCGCTGACCCGCTCGGTCTGGCACTGCAGCCTGGGCGTTGCGCCGCTGTTTCGTCGCCGGGGCGATAAGAGCGGCGAGAGTGATTTTCATCTGAGTGCGCTGGGAAGGCTTATCCAGCGAGGCGAACCCAAAGATGCTGCCGGTCTGCGCCAGTGCATCGAATCTCTTTGCTCAGAGCATGTTGCCCTGCATATTCCGTCTCAGCCCGACAACAGCCGCTGGCAGACGCCGGAAGAGAGAGCGTCAGAGCTGCATGCCCGCCAGGTTGCCCGCACGATTGCCGACGACTGGCGCGTTACCAGTTACTCCGGTTTACAGCAGCACGGGCAAAGCGTTGCTCAGGATTTGATGCCTAAACTGGACGTAGATGCTGCAGGCGCAGGAAGCGTGCCCGCTGAACCGGTGCTCACACCGCATCAGTTCCCGCGTGGGGCCTCGCCGGGCACGTTTTTACACAGCCTGTTTGAAGAGCTGGATTTTACCCAGCCGGTCTCTGAAGAATGGGTGCTGAAGATGCTCCAGAGCGGCGGCTACGACGCCCAATGGCAGCCGGTTCTCACCGACTGGCTCCGCGCTGTTTTGCACGCGCCGCTCACGACACAGGGGATTTCCCTCAGCCAGCTGACCGCCAAAGATAAACAGGTCGAAATGGAGTTTTATCTCCCCATCGCCAGCCCGCTCAGGGCCGACGCGCTTGACGCGTTGATCCGTGAGTACGATCCGTTATCCGCCGGGTGCCCACCGCTCAACTTCCGCCAGGTTCAGGGGATGCTAAAAGGGTTCATCGACCTGGTTTTCCGCCACGAAGGGCGCTACTACCTGCTGGATTACAAATCGAACTGGCTGGGTGAGAACAGCGAAGCCTATACCCAACAGGCGATGGCCTCAGCGATGCAAATGCATCGCTACGACCTACAGTATCAGCTCTATACCTTGGCGTTGCACCGGTACCTGCGCCATCGCATGGCCGATTACCGTTACGAAGACCATTTTGGCGGCGTTATTTACCTGTTCCTGCGCGGCGTGGATGCTAACGACCCGCAGTCGGGCGTTTTTAGCACCCGTCCGGATGCGGAGCTGATTGAAAAAATGGATAACCTGTTTGCTGCACGCACAGAGGAGGTGGCATGACGATGCAGGCGCTATTGCTGGAGGCGGTAGAACAACGATTATTGCGCCACCTGGACGTGCAGTTTGCCATGATGGTGGCGGGCGAGGAGCCAGCCGTTATGCTCGCTGCCGCCATTCTGAGTAAGGACGCAGGCGAGGGGCATGTGTGCCTTCCGCTGTCGCGTCTGGCTGTGGATGAGAAAATGCCTCCGGCGCTGCAGTCGTGTTTCGCACTGCTCGGTGAGGCAGTGGACTGGCAGGCGATATTACTCCGCTCGCCTGCCGTCAGCGCGACCGATACCGGGACGCCACTGATTTTGACCGGCGAGCGTTTGTATCTGAACCGACTCTGGCGTAACGAACTGACGGTGGCGCGCTTCTTCAGCGAGACCAACGCCCCGCTTCCCTGCGATGAAGCGCAGCTCCGGCAAGTGCTGGATACGCTGTTTACCTCTGACGACGCGACTGACTGGCAGAAAGTGGCGGCCGCCGTGGCGTTAACGCGGCGGATCTCGGTGATTTCGGGCGGCCCGGGCACCGGGAAAACAACGACGGTTGCAAAACTGCTTGCCGCGCTGATTCAGTTATCCGGTGAGCAAAAGTGTCGTATTCGTCTGGCGGCTCCCACCGGTAAAGCCGCGGCACGTCTGACGGAGTCATTAGGCGGTGCCCTGCAAAAATTGCCGCTCACAGGGGAACAGCTTGCGCTTTTACCCAATGAAGCCAGCACGTTGCATCGGTTACTTGGCGCGCAGCCGGGTAGCCAGCGTCTGCGCTACCATGCCGGTAACCCGCTACACCTGGATGTGCTGGTGGTGGATGAAGCGTCGATGATTGACCTGACGATGATGTCGCGGCTGATCGATGCTTTGCCGCCTCATGCGCGGGTCATTTTCCTCGGCGACCGTGACCAGCTAGCGTCCGTGGAAGCCGGGGCCGTGCTGGGTGATATCTGCACCTATGCCAGTCTGGGTTATACCGCGGAACGCGCGGAGGAGTTGGCCCGCCTGACAGGGTGTTCCCTTGCGGCGGAACAGCACTCGATCGCGGGCGCGCTGCGCGACAGCTTGTGCCTGCTGCAAAAAAGCTACCGTTTCGGCAGCGACTCCGGCATCGGGCAGCTTGCGTCGGCGGTGAACCGGGGAGACCGGCACACGACCTGTGCGGTGTTTGACGGTACCTTTACCGACATTGAGAAAAAATCGCTGCAAAGTGGGGAAGAGTATCAGGCGATGCTGGATGATGCCCTGCTGGGGTATCAACATTTTCTCACCGGCGTACAACAGCAACGTCCGCCGGAGCAGGTGATTGCCGCGTTTGGCGAATATCAGTTGCTCTGCGCGTTGAGGGAGGGGCCGTTTGGCGTCAGCGGCCTGAATGACAGGCTGGAACAGCTGCTGGCGCAGAAACGTAAAATCAACCGTACCCTGCACTCGCGCTGGTATGAAGGGCGCCCGGTGATGATTTCCCGCAACGATAGTGCGCTGGGGTTGTTTAATGGCGATATCGGCATTGCACTCGATCGCGGGCAGGGGTTGCGCGTCTGGTTCCAGATGCCGGATGGTAGCGTGAAGTCCTTCCAGCCCAGCCGTTTGCCCGAGCATGAAACTGCGTGGGCGATGACGGTGCATAAATCGCAGGGCTCTGAGTTTAACCATGCGGCGCTGATCCTGCCGACGCAGCTTTCACCTGTCGTTACCCGCGAGCTGATCTATACCGCCATCACGCGTGCGCGTCAGCGCCTGTCGCTGTATACCGATGAACGCGTGCTGATGCAGGCCATCGCCACCCGCACGGAACGCCGAAGCGGGCTGGGCGCAATCTTTGAGTCTCTCTGAATGAGGGACGAAATGCAGGCCGGGTAAGCGCAGCGCTTCCCGGCAAGTGGCGTATTATCCCAGGTCGGCCATCAGCACTTTTGAACGGCGCTGATAGTTGTACATCTCTTTCTTCGTTTCCGGCAGGGAATCGATATCCACCGGCGTGAACCCGCGTTCCTGGAACCAGTGAATGCTGCGCGTGGTCAGGACGAACAGCTTGCTCAATCCCATCTGGCGCGCCTGCGCCGCCACGCGCTCTAGCAGCATTTCTCCGCGAGAAGAGCTCCGGTAGTCAGGATGCACAGCCACACAGGCCATTTCACCGATCTTCTCTTCCGGGAACGGATAGAGCGCGGCGCAGGCAATGGTCAGGTTATCGCGCTGAATAATGGTGAATTTGTCGATCTCCATCTCCAGCTGTTCACGGGAACGACGCACCAGAATACCCTGCTGTTCCAGCGGGCGGATCAGTTCCAGAATACCGCCGATATCGTTGATGGTCGCGCGGCGTATCTGCTCCGCACTCTCCATGACAATCTGGGTACCGATGCCATCCCGAGAGAACAGCTCCTGCAGTAAGGCCCCGTCTTCCTGATAGCTGATCAGGTGGCTACGGCGTACGCCGCTACGGCAGGCCTTCACCGCACCACGCAGAAAACGCACGGTGCCGGAGTGGTAATCTCCTTCGGCTTCCAGCGCTTCCACGCGCGCCTGGGCTTCATTCGGGAAGAGTTCCGGCACAATCACCCCTTCATCGTTAACGACGCCCTGTGAGGAGCAAAACCCAATCATTTTTTCCGCCTTCAGCTTGATAGCCAGCTGGGTGGCAATCTCTTCTGACGTGAGGTTGAAGCTTTCGCCGGTCACGGATACCGCCACCGGGCCCATGAGCACGATGGCACCGCTGTCCAGCTGGCGGTGAATGGCCTCTTCATCAATACGACGAATGCGGCCGCTGTGGCAGTAATCCACGCCATCGTCCACGCCGAGCGGTTGGGCGATGATAAAGTTGCCGCTCACGACGTTGATATGCGCCCCCTGCAGCGGTGTGTTGTTCAGACTCATCGACAGGCGAGCCGTAATATCCAGCTGCAGCAGCCCCGCCGCCTGTTTCACCAGTTCCAGGGTTTTTGCATCTGTGACGCGGGTATGTTTGTGGTAAATCGGCTCGTGGTGGTGAGCGGCCAGGTTGGCATCAATCTGCGGGCGCGCGCCGTAGACCACCACCAGGCGGATCCCGAGACTGTGCAGCAGGCCTATGTCATTGACGATGCTTGAAAAATTTTCATGTTCAATGGCTTCGCCACCAAGCATGATGACAAACGTTTTTCCCCGGTGGGCGTTGATATAGGGAACAGAATGGCGGAATCCCTGGACCAGTTCGGTTCTACGTTCCTTCACCATGGCACAACCCTTAATGAATGTTTATTCGTAATTTCTGTATTTTTATTCGATTGTGGCCGCGTGTGCAAGTGCAAATTTTCTGCGACCCACAGAAATGAATAAGTAATCCGTGCGTTAGCAGCGAATTGTTTACCCTTTTATAGATGACAGTTTATGCGTCATTCGTTAAAGTTTTCGGTCAATCTGGACTTTTGTATATCAGTTCGTTTTCTTGCTCGGGAGAAGCATGTCGGGATCCAATTCAGCAATAAGCCGCCGCCGTTTGTTAAAAGGGGCCGGGGCAATGTGGTTGCTTAGCGTCAGCCAGGTCGGCCTTGCCGCCACGAGTCAGGTGGTGGCGGTGCGCGTCTGGCCGTCGTCGACGTACACGCGCGTGACGGTCGAATCCAATCGTGTGCTGAAATATAAGCAATTTGCCCTCAGCAATCCTGAACGTGTGGTAGTGGATCTCGAAGGCGTGAACCTTAACTCCGTGCTGAAGGGGATGGCGGCGCAGATCCGCGGTGACGATCCGTTTATTAAATCGGCGCGCGTCGGGCAGTTTGATCCGCAAACCGTGCGTATGGTGTTTGAGCTCAAACAGAACGTGAAGCCGCAGCTGTTCGCTCTCGCCCCTGTGGCGACGTTTAAAGAGCGTCTGGTAATGGATCTCTACCCAGCCAATGCAACGGATATTCAGGATCCGCTTCTGGCCCTGCTGGAGGATTACAACAAAGGCGATCTGCAACGTCAGGTTCCGCCTGCGCAAAGTGGTCCGCAGCCGGGCAAAGCGGGGCGCGATCGCCCGATTGTGATCATGCTCGATCCTGGCCACGGCGGCGAAGACTCGGGTGCGGTGGGGAAATATCATACGCGGGAGAAAGACGTGGTGCTGCAAATTGCCCGTCGTCTGAAGGCGTTGATTGATAAAGAGGGCAATATGCGCGCCTACATGACGCGCAATGAAGATGTCTTTATCCCCCTGAAAGTTCGCGTGGCGAAAGCGCAGAAGCAGCGCGCCGATCTCTTTGTCTCGATCCACGCAGATGCCTTTACCAGCCGTCAGCCGAGTGGATCGTCAGTGTTTGCGCTCTCAACCAAAGGCGCGACCAGTACCGCGGCGCGTTACCTGGCCGACACTCAGAACGCCTCGGATCTGATCGGTGGCGTGAGCAAAAGCGGTGACCGCTACGTCGACCACACGATGTTCGATATGGTGCAGTCCCTGACCATTAACGACAGCCTGAAGTTTGGTAAAGCAGTGCTGGGCAAGCTGGGTAACATCAATAAGCTGCATAAAAACAGCGTTGAGCAGGCCGGGTTTGCGGTGCTTAAAGCGCCGGATATTCCCTCCATACTGGTCGAAACGGCGTTTATCAGTAACGTTGAAGAGGAGCGTAAGCTCAAGACGGCAAAATTCCAGCAGGAGGTGGCGGAGTCGATTCTGGCGGGGATTCGGGCGTATTTCTCAGACGGGGCGACGCTGGCGCGACGCGGATAGCGCATTCAGCCGGGTGAAACGCCCGGCACATTCACAAACGACAGATACAAAAAAACACCCTTCAGGGTGTTTATTGTTTTTAGAAGTGTTGGTTGCGGGGGCCGGATTTGAACCGACGACCTTCGGGTTATGAGCCCGACGAGCTACCAGGCTGCTCCACCCCGCGTCCGTCTTTCTACTCTTGTAGAAACTTACTTCTTCAAATTTGATTGGTTGCGGGGGCCGGATTTGAACCGACGACCTTCGGGTTATGAGCCCGACGAGCTACCAGGCTGCTCCACCCCGCGTCCGTCTTTCTACTGTCGTAGAAGATACTTCATCAAATTTTAATTGGTTGCGGGGGCCGGATTTGAACCGACGACCTTCGGGTTATGAGCCCGACGAGCTACCAGGCTGCTCCACCCCGCGTCCGTGGATGCGCACTATACTCGGATAGGTTTGTGATGCAACCCCTTTTTTACATAAATCATGATTTTGTATGCAAATTGAACGACATGGCGCTGTATGGACTATTTTTTGCGCAAAATTTGCCAAAGGGCATGCGAACGCATTTCATTAGCCCTGGCGGTTTGTTATCTTCATCACGCGGAAATGGGCAACTTAAAGACGAGATATAATGAAAGGACGTTGGGCGAAGTATCTGATGGCAGGCGCAATGGTAGCGATTCTTGCGGCCTGCTCTTCCAAACCGACCGATCGCGGTCAACAGTATAAAGACGGGAAGTTATCCCAGCCTTTCTCTTTAGTTAATCAGCCTGATGCTGTCGGTGCTCCGATCAACGCCGGCGATTTCTCCGAGCAGGTTTACCAGATCCGCAATGCGTCGCCGCGTCTGTATGGCACTCAGAGTAGCGTGTACAACGCGGTCCAGGACTGGCTGAAAGCAGGCGGTGATACGCGCAACATGCGCCAGTTTGGTATTGACGCCTGGCAGATGGAAGGGGCGGATAACTACGGCAACGTCCAGTTCACAGGGTATTACACGCCCGTGATTCAGGCGCGACACACGCGCCAGGGTGAGTTCCAGTATCCTATCTACCGTATGCCGCCAAAACGCGGTCGTCTGCCTTCTCGTGCAGAGATCTACGCGGGTGCGCTGAGCGAAAACTACGTTCTGGCTTACAGCAACTCCCTGATGGATAACTTCATCATGGACGTTCAGGGCAGTGGCTACATCGATTTTGGCGACGGTTCGCCGCTTAACTTCTTCAGCTATTCCGGTAAAAACGGCCACGCCTATCGCAGTATTGGTAAGGTGCTGATCGACCGCGGTGAAGTGAAGAAGGAAGATATGTCGATGCAGGCGATCCGCGAGTGGGGCGAAAAGCACAGTGAAGCCGAGGTGCGTGAACTGCTGGAGCAGAACCCGTCGTTCGTCTTCTTTAAACCGCAAAACTTCGCACCGGTGAAGGGGGCGAGTGCCGTTCCGCTGATTGGCCGCGCGTCGGTGGCATCGGATCGTTCTATTATTCCTGCGGGTACCACGCTGCTGGCGGAAGTCCCGCTGCTGGACAACAACGGTAAATTCAACGGTCAGTATGAGCTGCGTCTGATGGTGGCGCTGGATGTGGGCGGGGCGATTAAAGGCCAGCACTTCGATATTTATCAGGGCATTGGCCCGGATGCTGGCCACCGTGCGGGCTGGTATAACCACTACGGACGCGTGTGGGTGCTGAAGGCCGCACCGGGTACCGGAAACGTATTCAGCGGTTGATTGTGGTATTCTGAGCGCAATACGGATTACTTGTTCAGGGTGAGGAAGAACCTCACCCTTTTTACATCTGAGGTTTTATGTCTGTGGTAATCAGCGATGCCTGGCGTCAGCGTTTTGGCGGCACGGCACGTCTCTATGGTGAAAAAGCCCTGCAGCTGTTTGCGGATGCGCATGTCTGCGTCGTGGGCATTGGTGGTGTGGGGTCGTGGGCGGCAGAGGCGCTGGCGAGAACCGGTATTGGCGCAATCACGCTGATTGATATGGATGACGTTTGCGTCACCAATACCAACCGTCAAATCCATGCCCTTCGTGATAACGTCGGCCTGGCAAAGTCTGAAGTGATGGCGGAACGCATTCGTCTCATTAATCCGGAATGTCGCGTGACGGTGATCGACGACTTTGTCACGGCAGATAACGTCGCGGAGTACATGAGCAAAGGCTATAGCTATGTGATTGACGCTATCGACAGCGTGCGTCCCAAAGCGGCGCTGATCGCCTACTGCCGTCGCTACAAGGTGCCACTGGTCACGACGGGCGGCGCGGGCGGGCAAATCGATCCGACGCAAATCCAGGTCGCCGACCTGGCGAAAACCATTCAGGATCCGCTGGCGGCAAAGCTGCGTGAACGCCTGAAAAGCGACTTTAACGTGGTGAAGAACAGCAAAGGCAAGCTGGGCGTTGACTGCGTGTTCTCGACCGAAGCGCTGGTCTATCCCCAGGCGGACGGGTCGGTCTGCGCAATGAAAAGTACGGCGGAAGGACCCAAACGTATGGATTGCGCCTCAGGGTTTGGGGCGGCCACCATGGTAACCGCTTCCTTTGGCTTTGTGGCGGTTTCTCACGCCCTGAAAAAGATGATGGCGAAGGCGGAACGTCAGGCCTGAGCCTGACGTGCTGCGTCCAGTACCGCGTCGCTGAGCGCGATCAGACCCTGACCGCGTGAGGCGCTGAGCTGCGCGCGCAGCCCGAGCTCATCGAAGAACATTAGCGGCGAATGTGCTAACAATTCTGCCGCGCTTTTCCCTTCCACTGCGGTTAACAGAACCGCCAGCAGCCCGCGCACGATACGGCCTTCGCTGTCGCCGAAGAAGTGAAGCTTCTCCCCGGATACGCTAAACCCGAGCCAGACGCGGTTCTCGCAGCCAGCGATCTCTTTCGCCTGCGCTTTAAGATCGTCTGAAAGCGTGGGGAGCTGCTTGCCCAGCAGGATCAGCTGACGATATTTGTCCTCCCACTGCGTGAGGGGAGCGAAGGTCTGTTTTAAGGTCTCTTCTGTGATGACTGTGCCGAACGGATGTCCGGCTAACGCTGCTTGAGTCATTAATCCACCAGTATTTCAAGGGCGTGGTCAACGGCGCTAATCAGTGCCTCGACATCGCTTTGAGTATTATACGGCGCAAACGAGGCGCGCAGGGTGCCGCTCACGCCGAGCGCTGCCAGAAGCGGCTGGGCGCAGTGCTGTCCTGCCCGCAGGGCAATGCCGTACCCGGCCAGCAGCGTCACCATGTCGCTATGATGAACGCCTGCGAAATCAAAGGCGAGCAGGCTCGAGTCTTGTACGCGGAACGAGCGGAAACCGGGGCGTTTTTTAAGTTCTTCTTCCGCCAGCGTCGCAAGGCCGCGGCTCCAGCTCTCTGCCTGAACAATGTCTGTTTCAGTCAGCCACTCCAGCGCAGCGCTTAAGCCAATCACGCCCGCCACGTTTGGCGTACCGGCTTCAAGACGATAAGGTACATCCTGCGTTTTGAAGCCGTCGAATGTCACCTCGGTAATCATTTTGCCGCCCCCGAGCCACGGCGTCATTTGCGCCAGCCGTTCCGGCTTGCCGTAGAGTGCGCCAATGCCGGTTGGCCCGTAGAGCTTATGTCCGGAGAAGGCATAGAAGTCGATATCAAGCGCCTGCACATCAGCCGGGAAATGCACTACCCCCTGCGCCCCGTCGACCATCACCACCATACCGCTGGCATGGGCAATCTCAATAGCGCGGGCCAGATCCGGGCAGCCACCGGTGACGTTGGACATCTGCCCCAACGCCAGGATGCGGCTGCGTGGGGTAATCAGCTCGGGCAAACGTGCCACATCAGGCAGGAAGTCTGCACCCAACGGAAGTTTGACAATCTGCGCCCCCGTTTGCTCGGCCACCATCAGCCACGGCACCAGGTTAGCGTGGTGTTCCGCCTCGCTGACGATGATTTCATCTCCTGCCTGCAGCCGTGGGCGGGCATAGCACTGAGCCACCATGTTAATGGCTTCGGTCGTGCCGCGCGTCCAGACGATACTTTTTCCGCTTTCAGCATTGATCAGGCGTGCAACCTGATCGCGTGCGGCTTCGTAGCGCGCGGTTAAGCGCTGCGCTTCGGCAAACTGACTGCGATGCACGTTCCCGGCGCTCAGGCTGTAGAACTGCTGCGTCGCGTCAATCACCGCCTGGGGCTTCAAAGCGGTGGCGGCGCTATCAAGGTAAACACCGGCATCGGCCAGCGCCGGGAACTGTGCGCGAAACTGCGCAGGACTGAAAGCGTTCATGGGACTCCTCATATCAATAACGCGATCGTCGCGCAATTTCAGCGGCAGGGCAAGGAGGTTGATATCTATCAGATTCGTCTGCTTATCCTGGCGACCTCGTAAAAGCAGGTTATGCTAAATAGTGTTAGGCGGATGTTTTAGCCTGTTATAAATCGAGGTTTGAATAGCATTAATTGCTAAAGGAGAATAATCATGAATAAGACAGCTGCAATCATTTCTGCCTGTGCGTTTACTTTTGCCCTGAGCGCCTGTTCTGGTAACAACTACGTGATGCATACCAACGATGGTCGTTCCATCGTTTCGGAAGGGAAACCGACAACCGATAACGATACCGGGATGATTTCGTATAAAGATGCGAACGGGAACAAGCAGCAGATCAACCGCACGGACGTGAAAGAGATGAAAGAGATCGAGCATTAACCGATCGCAGGCGAAAAAAAAGCACCGCAAGTTGGCGGTGCTACATTAATCACTATGGACAGACAGGGTAAATGTACAGGAAGTGAAAAATTGGTAGCGTTGCTACCGTGGTCTGAATCGCAGACCAATTGCAAACACAACAACACAACATCACAACCGTAAGCCAAAAGCCCTTCAGAACACGCATTCCGAAAAAAGCTCTTCGTTCCGGCTCAGGAAGTGCCGCCACTATAGGTATTTGCTGGTAGTTCCTCAACGGACAAATTATAATGGCTCAGATAAAAAAAACTAATAGGTTAAACGTTGTTTCCTATTTGTTAAATTCAGTTAACATCTAAGCCAGATAACCATGTCAAAGCGATTGCCACCCCTTAATGCATTACGCGTTTTTGATGCAGCAGCACGTCACCTCAGCTTCACCCGTGCGGCAGATGAGCTTTTTGTGACACAGGCCGCAGTAAGTCATCAAATCAAGTCTCTGGAGGATTTCCTGGGCCTTAAGCTATTTCGTCGACGCAATCGTTCATTGCTGTTGACTGAAGAAGGGCAGAGCTATTTTCAGGATATTAAAGAGATTTTTTCCCAGCTCACGGAAGCCACGCGCAAGCTGCAGGCCCGCAGTGCAAAAGGTGCCCTGACTGTCAGTTTATTACCCAGTTTTGCCATTCAGTGGCTGGTGCCAAGACTCTCAAGCTTTAACTCAGCTTATCCGGGGATCGACGTTCGAATCCAGGCGGTGGATCGTCAGGAAGACAAGCTGGCCGATGATGTGGATGTCGCCATTTTTTACGGTCGAGGTAACTGGCCGGGCTTGCGTGTCGAGAAATTATACGCAGAATATCTGCTGCCGGTCTGCTCGCCTCTGCTGTTAACGGGCGATAAAGCGCTGAAGACCCCCGCTGACCTGGCGCAGCATACGCTTTTACATGATGCCTCTCGCCGCGACTGGCAAACGTATACCCGTCAATTAGGTCTAAGTCATATAAATGTGCAGCAGGGGCCCATTTTTAGCCACAGTGCGATGGTGCTACAGGCTGCCATTCACGGGCAGGGCGTGGCGTTGGCTAACAACGTGATGGCGCAGTCCGAAATTGAGGCAGGCCGTCTGGTTTGCCCATTTAATGACGTACTGGTCAGCAAAAATGCATTTTATCTGGTTTGTCATGACAGTCAGGCAGAACTGGGTAAAATAGCCGCCTTCCGGCAGTGGATACTGGCAAAGGCGGCAAGCGAGCAAGAGAAATTCCGCTTCAGGTATGAACAATAACGTTTGTGTGCCGGGCACGCATTAATTCAGGACTTAAACATGACCAGCCGATTCATGCTTATTTTTGCCGCGGTGAGTGGCTTTATTTTTGTTGCACTGGGCGCCTTTGGCGCACATGTATTGAGTAAGTCGTTGGGTGCTGTCGAGATGGGCTGGATCCATACCGGCCTTGAATACCAGGCGTTCCATACGCTGGCTATTTTCGGACTGGCGGTGGCGATGCAGCGTCGGATCAGCATCTGGTTTTACTGGAGCAGCGTTTTTCTGGCGCTGGGTACAGTGCTGTTCAGCGGCAGCCTCTACTGTCTGGCACTTTCACATCTGCGCCTGTGGGCGTTTGTTACACCCGTCGGCGGCGTCAGCTTCCTGGTGGGGTGGGTATTAATGTTTATCGGAGCTATCCGTCTGAAACGCAAGGGCGTTGTTCATGAATAAAGTTGTTTTATATTGTCGCCCGGGGTTTGAGAAAGAGTGCGCCGCGGAAATTACCGATAAATCGGCGAAGCGCGACGTCTTCGGCTTCGCCCGCGTGAAAGAGAATGCGGGCTATGTGGTCTTTGAATGCTATCAGCCCGAAGATGCGGATAAGCTGGCGCGCGAACTGCCGTTTAGCTCGTTAATCTTCGCTCGTCAGATGTTTGTGGCGGGTGAGCTGTTGAAAGACCTTCCCCCGGAAGACCGCATCACGCCAATTGTCGGCATGCTGCAGGGCGTAGTGGAGAAGGGCGGCGATCTGCGCGTGGAAGTGGCGGATACTAACGAAAGTAAAGAGCTGATGAAGTTCTGCCGCAAATTTACCGTGCCGCTGCGCGCGGCGCTGCGTGATGCGGGCGTGCTGACGAACTACGAAACGCCGAAGCGTCCGGTAGTACACATCTTCTTTATCGCTCCGGGCTGCTGTTATGCCGGCTATTCGTATACCAACAATAATTCGCCATTCTATATGGGGATCCCGCGTCTGAAGTTCCCGTCGGATGCACCGAGCCGCTCAACCCTGAAGCTGGAAGAGGCCTTCCACGTCTTTATCCCGGCCGATGAGTGGGACGAGCGTCTGGCTAACGGTATGTATGCCGTCGATCTTGGCGCGTGCCCGGGCGGCTGGACCTATCAGCTGGTGAAACGCAATATGTGGGTATCGTCTGTCGATAACGGCCCAATGGCGCAAAGCCTGATGGACACCGGGCAGGTAACCTGGCTGCGTGAAGACGGTTTCCGCTATCGTCCGACCCGTAACAACATCTCCTGGATGGTGTGCGACATGGTTGAGAAGCCAGCAAAAGTGGCCGCGCTGATGGCCTCCTGGCTGGTGAACGGCTGGTGCCGCGAGACCATTTTCAACCTCAAGCTGCCGATGAAAAAGCGCTACGAGGAGGTCTCTCAGAACCTGGCCTACATCCAGGCGCAACTGGATGAGCACGGTATTAACGTGGAGATCCAGGCGCGTCAGCTGTATCACGATCGCGAAGAGGTGACGGTACATATTCGTCGCTGGTGGGCGGCAGTAGGCGGGCGTCGCGACGAGCGATAGCGCGCGCTTTGTTTTGCCCGGTGGCGCTGTGCTTGCCGGGCCAACAAAACCGTGAACCGTTTAACGCTCTAACCGCAACTGCTGCAAGTTCCCGTCCAGCTGTAAATCCGTCTGTAACGTCGCCACATCCCGACAGATAAACGCCATCTCTTTGTGCGCCTCCAGCTTTTTACGCCATTTTTCCGGCACGTCATCCAGCCTGGCGTATATCCCCTCCAGACTCTGAAAATCTGTCAGCAGCTGGGAGGCGCTCTTCGGCCCGATGCCCGCGACACCCGGTACCTTCGAGCTGCTTATTCCCGCCAGTCCCCAGTAGTCAGGCAGTTGTTCTGGTGAGACGCCAAACTCGCTGGCAATAAATGGCGCGTCCAGCCAGCGTTTCTGGAAGTAATCGCGGATGCGGATGGTGGGAGAGAGAAGCTGGCAGTAGCCTTTGTCCGTTGAAACGATTGTGGACTGATGTCCGGCACTCGCTACCTTGACCGCAAGCGTCGCGGCCAGATCGTCAGCTTCGTTGCCGTGTGCGCCCCAGCAGGGAACGCCGCGTTGTTCAAAGGCCGCGCGAATAACGGGCATTTCGGCATGCAGGTCGTCCGGCATCGGCGCGCGTCCGGCCTTGTAGTCAGGGAGACGCTGGTGTCGCCAGCCGCTGTTCCGCGCTTCGTCATCAAACACCGCTACTGCATGGGTAGGTTCGCTATGGCGAATAAGCTGCTCCAGCGCGTGCAGGCAAGTGTCCTTACAGGGCGTGCCCTGTACCGCATGGATACGGCGAATCAGGTTGAGCGCGTCGACGATAAGTAAATGAACAGCCACAGATAATCTCCCTTAAAGCTAATGGGTAAAGGGTATCACTGTCAGCGGGTTGAAACGAATAGCGTGAGGGAAAACAGGAAGAAGCCTCGCAAAACGAGGCTTCCTGAGAGGCTTAATCGCAGGTCACGATCTTCATCGCCAGGCCGCCGCGAGAGGTTTCGCGGTATTTGGCGTTCATATCTTTGCCGGTTTCGTACATGGTTTCGATAACTTTATCGAGACAGACGCGCGGTTCGCTGGTGCGGCGCAGGGCCATACGTGCCGCGTTCACCGCCTTTACGGAGGCGATCGCGTTACGCTCGATGCACGGTACCTGTACCTGCCCGGCAACCGGATCACAGGTCAGACCCAGGTTATGCTCCATGCCGATTTCCGCCGCAATGCACACCTGAGCCGGGCTCGCGCCCAACAGTTCAGCCAGACCCGCCGCTGCCATGGAGCAGGCCACGCCGACTTCACCCTGGCAGCCCACTTCCGCACCGGAAATCGACGCGTTCATCTTATACAGAGAACCAATCGCGCTGGCGACCAGCAGGTAGCGCGCCAGAGAGTTGGCGTTGACCTCACGGATAAACTTGTCGTAGTACGCCAGCACGGCCGGAACGATACCGCATGCGCCGTTGGTCGGCGCGGTGACCACGCGGCCCCCTGCGGCGTTTTCTTCATTCACCGCCAGGGCAAACATGTTAATCCAGTCCACGACGGCCATGGGGTCGGTAGTCGTTTTGTCGGTGCTCACCAGCATACGGCGCAGCGCCGCCGCACGACGCGGTACGCGAAGCTTGCCAGGCAGAACGCCTTCGGTAGTGATCCCGCGCTCAATACCGCCGCGCATCACTTCCCAGACGCTGGTGAAATGCTGTTCAAGTTCCTCTTTGCTGTGAAGGGCCAGCTCGTTTTTCATCATCAGACCAGAGAGGGAAAGCCCCGTCTCCTGGCAGTGACGCTGAAGATCCGCCGCCGTTTTGTACGGATACGGCACTTCAACAGAAGAGGTACTGGTTTGACCAAAGTGGTCTTCGTCGACGATAAAACCGCCGCCGATAGAGTAATACGTCTGGCTGTAAACCGCTTTGTCGCCGGCCAACGCGGTAATGCGCATGCCGTTTTCGTGCAGCGACAGGTTGTCCGCATGGAAATTCATGCAATGGTCAACCGGGAATTCAACCTCATGCTCACCGTTCGCCAGCAGCAAACGACCGTGGGTGTTCACATCCTGGATGAAGCCAGGGATCGCATCAATATCAACGGTATCCGGCAGGTTCCCCGCCAGGCCCATGATAATGGCGATATCGGTATGGTGGCCTTTCCCGGTCAGAGAAAGGGAACCGTAAACATCGACAACCACGCGGGTAACGTCGTGCAAGATGCCGCGTGCAATCAAGTCGTCCGTGAACTGCTTACCGGCTTTCATTGGTCCGACGGTGTGAGAGCTGGAAGGACCAATACCGATTTTGAAGATATCGAATACGCTAATCATGATGCGTCCATTGCTTTCAGTCAGAGAGGGAGGAGTGCGCCGTCCGAAGACGGCGCGGGTGACAATCAGAACATGGTGTACAGGGAGTAGAAGATCGCAGAGATAGCGATAAGACCCATGATAACCACGAAGACATTACTCACATGGCCGCTGTACTTACGCATGGCTGGCACTTTCTGAATCGCATACATCGGCATCAGGAACAGAATCATCGCGATGACCGGACCACCCAGCGTTTCAATCATACCCAGGATGCTTGGGTTCAGGGTCGCTACCGCCCAGGTGGTGAGCAGCATGAACAGCGCAGTGATTTTATTCAGCTTGCTGATTTCAATGCTTTTGCCTTTACCGCGCAGAGATTTAATCACCATACCGTTGAAGCCTTCGCGTGCGCCCAGGTAGTGGCCCAGGAAGGATTTGGTGATGGCGATCATCGCGATGATCGGTGCCATCCACGCAATCAGCGGTGCGTTAAAGTGGTTCGCCAGGTAAGACAGAATAGAGATGTTCTGATCTTTCGCTGCCGCCAGGTCTGCCGGGGAGAGGCTCAGTACGCAGCTGAAGACGAAGAACATCACGGTCAGCACCATCATGATGTGAGCGCGAGCCAGGATGCTGGAGCACTTCTTCTCAGCGCCATTACCGTACTCTTCACGTTTCGCCACCGCGAAAGAGGAGATGATCGGGGAGTGGTTGAAGGAGAAGACCATGACCGGGATTGCCAGCCACAGGGTCATCAGCAGGCCGTTACCGGTTGCAGACGCGCTGCTCAGGGACAGCGTTTCCAGTGCGGCACCGTTCCACTGTGGGATCAGGTAGCAGGCCAGCAGCATCAGTGCAGCGACAAACGGGAATACCAGCACGCTCATGGCTTTCACAATCATCTGCTCACCGAAGCGCACGATGGTCATCATGCCGACAATCAGGATCAGAGACAGGATGGCACGCGGTGGTGGCGTCATGTGCAGCTGGTGCAACATGAAGCTTTCAACGGTGTTGGTGATGGCCACGCTGTAAACCAGCAGGATGGGGTAAATCGCGAAGAAGTAGAGCAGGGTAATCAGTTTACCTGCACCCACGCCGAAGTGTTCTTCAACAACTTCGGTGATGTCTTCGCCCGGGTTTTTACCGGACAGCACGAAGCGGGTCAGACCGCGGTGTGCAAAGTAGGTCATCGGGAAGGCGATGATGGCCATGATGATCAGCGGAACCAGACCGCCGACGCCTGCGTTGATAGGAAGAAACAGTACACCAGCGCCGATTGCTGTACCGTAAAGGCCAAGCATCCACATGGTATCCGTTTTGCGCCAACCACTTCGGGATTCAATCGAAGCAACGGTGCTGGTTTGAGTGGTTTCCATCTATATCTCCTGGAGGAAGCAAATTGTCAGGTTTCTAGTCAAATCCGATGAAAAAGTGCCTGACGGTAATATGAAATTCGTTCAGTGACGGTTTTTTTAATAATTTTCGCCCGTAACTATTGGCGGGCGGAAAGATACATTCTCGTTATGAATCTATCAGTGATCCTGATCCCAAATGCAATAATCCACTTATGAAGTGGGCATCTTTAGACCATTTATCTGTTAAAAAAACATCAAAGAGAATTTACGCGCGCGCAGGCTATCACCAACGACATGTAAGCTAAAAGGGCGGCCTGCGAGATAGGTGTCTTTTGCTGTAAAGAAATGGCTTTTTAGGATTTTCTGGCGGGTAATTTAGATTAAGGCTGATAATTTGCGGTTGCTAATGCGAGGTAATCGTTTGCGTTTGCGGCGAGTTTGTTAAAGACATAAGTGATATCTATGAATTGATTCGGTAATAAAAAAGCCGGGACGCACAACAGGGCGTCCCGGCTTTAACGACAACAGACCAACCGTTACGTGCAGATTTCGTAGCACGGAATATAGGCTGAGCCCGGCAACTTCATACGGTGTTGGGCCACAAAGCCCTGAAGCATGTCATCCATGCGACGCATCATCTCCCGGTCACCGTGGATCTTGTAAGGACCATACTGCTCAATCGCGCGAATGCCCATCTCTTTCACGTTCCCCGCGACAATCCCGGAGAAGGCGCGACGCAGATCGGCAGCCAGCACTTCCACCGGCTGGTCCGGGTAGAGTTTGAGGTTCGCCATATTTTCATGGGTAGGCTCAAACGGGATCTGTAGATCGGGCGCAATACGAATTGACCAGTTGAAGCTGTAAGCATCGCCGGTATCACGACGATTCTCTTTCACCAGCGGCATCGCTTTTTTCATCTGACGCGCCACTTCCGCCGCGTCATCGATGATGATGCGGTAGTGACGACGCGCGGTTTCTCCCAGCGTATGCACGATAAACTCGTCCAGCACGCGGAAGTAGTCTGCGCTCTCTTTTGGCCCGGTCAGGATCAGCGGCAGAACCTGATCTTTGTTGGCCGGGTTCATCAGAATACCCAGCAGATAGAGCAGCTCTTCCGCCGTGCCCACGCCGCCCGGGAAGATGATAATACCGTGCGCGATACGGACAAACGCCTCCAGGCGTTTCTCGATATCCGGCATGATAATCAGCTCGTTCACCAGTGGGTTAGGCGGCTCAGCGGCAATGATTGACGGCTCGGTCATGCCGATAAACCGACCCTCTTTGTAACGCTGCTGCGCATGACCCACCGCGGCACCTTTCATTGGCGCTTCCATTGCCCCTGGACCACAGCCGGTACAGATATTTAGCTCACGCAGGCCAAGCTGCGTTCCTACCCGGCGGGCATAGAGATATTCGGTTTCGTTAATCGAGTGACCGCCCCAGCAGACCACCATGTTCGGGGCTTCGCCAACGTGCAGGGCACGTGCGTTGCGCAGAATAGAGAATACCAGGTTGGTAATATGGACCGAGCTTTCCAGATCGAGATGCTGGAAACGGCCTGCGTTGTGGATCTGCCCGTTAACAAACAGGATGTCACGCAGTACGGCAAACAGGTTGGCCTGAAGGGAACGAATGATACGCCCGTCAACAAAGGCCTCTTCTGGCGGGTTGATCACTTCCAGTTTCACGCCGCGCTCGCGGCGCAGCACGTTGATATCAAAGCTTTCGAAGCGGGACAGCAGTTCTTTACTGTTATCTGTCAGGCTTCCGGAGTTCAGTACGGCAAGTGAACAGTTACGAAACAATTGATACAAATCGCTGCTGGCCGTGCGTTTAAGCATGTCCACTTCCAGCTGCGACAACATATCCATTGAGCCAAGCGGGCTAATATGTGTAATCAAGTGAGCTCCTTATGGGACGATTATCGTCATTCCCTTTGATTACAATAGCCCTGGCGTGTGAGGTTTCACAACACTTCGGGCGGAATACCGCCCGCATATTGTGAAAAAATTTATATTATTGACGTACCAGGCGACCCGTCGCTGGCACAAAATCCGTGTTGGTGCGCCACGGGTTAATGTCCAGCCCACCACGTCGGGTATAGCGCGCGTAAACGCTCAACTTCTCTGGCTGGCAGAAACGCTGGATATCACTAAAAATACGCTCCACGCACTGCTCGTGGAATTCGTTGTGATGGCGGAACGACACCAGATAGCGCAGCAGCTTTTCGCGATCGATTTTCGGGCCGCGATACTGGATCTGTACCGAACCCCAGTCCGGCTGGTGGGTAATCAGACAGTTGGACTTCAGCAGATGGCTGACCAGCGTCTCTTCTACCACCTTGCCGCTCGCCGCGTTTTCGAGGTAATCGGCGCTGAATTCATAATTCTCCACCTCGATATCCTGATCGTCGATGCAGGTTCCGTTGAAGTGGGCGATCGGCTGCCCCTCCAGTTCGTGCAGGCGGTACAGCGAAACGCTGACCTGACCCTGAGCACAGGCGGTTAAATCGCGTTCCAGCGTCTGCTGAACCTCATCCAAGTGATTAAATTTGGTCTGGTTGAAACTGTTGAGATAGAGCTTAAAGCTCTTGGATTCCACCAGATTCTGGCTGGCGTAATCCAGCTCAACGTGTCCGACCGCCACCTGCGGCAGGCCGCGCGCGTTGAGCCAGGAGATTTCATACAGCGTCCAGATATCGCCGCCCACGAACGGCAGCGCGTCCGCGTGCAATCCCAGAGGATCGCGGTTCAGGCTGCGCGGCACACCCTGCAGCAGGCTTGCATCGTAGGTATCGCGGTAATCGGTCGATTTACCCAGCGTTAAGCCGGTTAACGCCTGATGATTTTCGTAAGACATGTTTCATAGCCACTTTACAGGTACACTTATGGGCTGAGTTTATCCTGTCTTACAAGAAGAGAGAAATCGGTGGACATCGAAACTGCAAATGCCCTTACTACCTTCACGACCCGCTATTGCGATGCGTGGCATGAAAAGCATGGAACGTGGCCGCAAAGTGCTGAATTATATGGCGTACCGTCACCGTGCATTATCTCTTCTCAGGATGATTATGTTATCTGGCAGCCGAAGCCGAGTACCGCCGGGCAAAATGTAAATGCGGTTGAACGGGCTATGGACATTGTGGTACAACCAGCGGTTCACGCGTTTTACGTCACGCAATTTGCAGGGGATATGCCCGCTCGCTTGGGTGATTTGACGCTGACGCTGTTGCAGACCTGGAGCGAAGACGATCTGCAGCGTGTTCAGGAAAACCTGATTGGTCATCTGGTCACGCAAAAACGCCTTAAGCTTTCTCCGACGCTCTTTATTGCTACGCTCGACAGTGACCTGGATGTGATTTCCGTCTGTAACCTGTCTGGCGAAGTGATTAAAGAGACCATCGGCACCCGCAATCGCGAGACCCTCGCCCCTTCACTTGCGGATTTCCTTACCCGACTTGAGCCTCTTCTGTAATCCATAATGCTACAGCGCGTGTGAGAGATCTCTTACAAGGTTTGTGAGAGATCGCTGGAACATTCAGTATTACCTCATTTAATTAAGATTAATATCACGCTGTTTTTCAATGGATTAGCTGTTTATCGCAGCTTTTATAGGGCTTTCTTACGTCTTACAACGCTCCCCTGGTGGGTTGTAAGACGAAGCGGAATAGCGGATTCTATCTCTGTCGACAGGACGCCGACACGAGAAACGAACATCAGGATGATGGCGTTTCTTACTCAGGACACGTCAGGATGACGCTGCAGGAAGGCTTCAGGATGAAGCAAAGGGATAACGCAGGACGCGTAAGGGACACCTCCAGGAAGGAGAACGAGAGCCGAACAGGACGGTCGGTGGGTCAGGAAGGCCAGGACGTTTCAGGATGAAACAAGCACGTCAGGAAGATGTGTGCAGGATGCGAAAGGTAGACGGATGACCAGCCCTTCGGGCATCAGGAAAAGTTGTCACGGATGAGCAGGGAGCACGAATTGTAGCTGGAATGCTGCGGAACGAACCGGGAGCACTGTTTTTACAGTGCTCCCTTTTTTTATTTCTGCCTCCCGCAATGCTATGCTGCGCGCCGTTCACTTTTTCAGTTGAGGTTACCATGACGCAACACGATAGCATTCGTGCTCAGTTGCACGCCATCGAAGCCCTTTTGCGCCAACATCAGCTGTGGCAAGAGACCGCGCCGCAGCCGGAAGCGTTCGCCAGCACCCAGCCATTTTGTCTGGATACCCTGGCCCCGTTCGAGTGGCTCCAGTGGGTGTTAATTCCGCGCATGCACGCGCTGCTGGAAGGCGGTCATCCGCTGCCGCAGGCGTTTGCGGTCTCTCCCTATTATGAAATGGCCCTTGAGGCGACGCACCCTGCGCGCGCGGTCATGCTGGTTGAGCTGGAAAAACTGGATGCCCTGTTTGCCGGTGAAGATGCATGACGCTTGAGATCCTCTATCAGGACGAGTGGCTGGTGGCGGTGAATAAACCGTCTGGCTGGCTGGTGCACCGCAGCTGGCTGGATCGCGACGAGAAAGTGGTCGTGATGCAGACCGTACGCGACCAGATTGGTCAGCATGTTTTTACCGCCCATCGTCTCGACAGACCGACCTCCGGCGTGCTGCTGATGGGGCTTTCCAGCGAGGCGGGACGTCTGCTGTCTCAGCAGTTCGAACAGCACCAGATCCAGAAACGCTACCACGCGATCGTGCGCGGCTGGCTGACGGACGCCGCCACGCTCGACTATCCGCTGGTAGAGGAGCTGGATAAAATCGCCGATAAATTTGCCCGCGATGACAAAGGCCCGCAGCCTGCCGTGACGGATTATCGCGGCATGGCGACCACGGAAATGCCGGTGGCAACCAGCAAATTCCCCACTACGCGCTACAGCCTGGTTGAGCTTTTGCCCAAAACCGGGCGTAAACACCAGCTGCGACGCCATCTTGCGCACCTGCGCCACCCGATTATTGGCGACAGCAAGCACGGCGATCTGCGCCAGAATCGCAGCGCGGCCGAGCATTTTGGCTGTAACCGACTGATGTTACACGCCAGCGAGCTTAGCCTGACCCACCCGTTTACCGGCGAACCGCTGAATATCCGTGCAGGGCTGGACGATGTCTGGATGCAGGCGCTGTCACAGTTTGGCTGGCTGGGGCAACTCCCCGAAAATGAAAGGGTTGAGTTTGTATCTGGCAACGTTCAGGATGAACAGTAAACGCATTCATAGGGAAAAATATCATGGCTGAAGTAGGCATTTTTGTCGGCACTATGTACGGCAACTCACTGCTGGTAGCGGAAGAGGCTGAGGCGATTCTGGCAAGCCAGGGCCATAAAGCCACGGTCTATGAAGACCCGGAACTGGCAGACTGGGAAAAGTACAAAGATAAATACATTCTGGTGGTGACGTCCACTACCGGGCAGGGCGATCTGCCGGACAGCATTGTGCCACTTTTCCAGGGCATTAAAGACCAGCTTGGCTATCAGCCGGACGTTCACTACGGCATCATTGCCCTGGGCGATAGCTCTTACGCAAACTTCTGCGGCGGCGGCAAGCAGTTTGATGCGCTCCTGCAGGAACAGAGCGCCCAGCGCGTCGGCGAGATGCTGCTGATTGATGCCGGTGAGCATCCTGAACCGGAAAGCGAATCGAACCCGTGGGTCGAGCAGTGGGCTACGCTCCTGAAATAGTTTTCCAGGCCGGGTCAGGCGAAGCCGCCACCCGGCAATACACCCCGCACCAAACCTCAATTCCGTGAACCACCTTCCACTTGCCTGGGCTTATGCCATAAACAACCGCTCGCACACCCTTTAATACTGTGTTTTTGCACGGTGAGAGAACGTGTCACTCCTTCATATACTTTTCCGGTCACTTATAAAACGGCTTCAGGCCGTACCAAAACGACAAAACACATCTCATTCTGATTACCCTACCGGTGCTGTACAGAATGAACCAGGCGAAAGCTATGTTTCAGGAGTGCAACAATGAGTACATTAAGCCACGCAGCGAGCAGCGCTGAGAAGCGCACGAATGCCCGCTACTGGATAGTGGTGATGCTGTTTATCGTCACATCCTTTAACTATGGTGACCGCGCCACGCTGTCGATTGCCGGCTCTGAAATGGCAAAAGATATCGGCCTTGATCCGGTGGGCATGGGTTACGTTTTCTCCGCATTCTCATGGGCCTACGTCATCGGGCAAATTCCAGGCGGCTGGCTTCTGGACCGTTTTGGCTCTAAACGTGTCTATTTCTGGTCCATCTTTATCTGGTCTGCATTTACCCTTTTGCAGGGCTTCGTCGATGTTTTCAACGGTTTTGGCATTATCGTCGCGCTCTTTACGCTGCGCTTCCTGGTAGGTCTGGCAGAAGCGCCTTCCTTCCCGGGGAACAGCCGTATTGTCGCGGCCTGGTTCCCGGCGCAGGAGAGGGGAACGGCGGTGGCGATTTTTAACTCTGCCCAATATTTCGCCACGGTGATCTTCGCACCCATTATGGGCTGGCTGACGCACGAAGTGGGCTGGTCGCACGTCTTCTTCTTTATGGGCGGGCTAGGGATCATCATTAGCTTCGTCTGGCTGAAAGTGATCCACGAACCGAATCAGCATCCTGGCGTAAACAAGAAAGAGCTGGAGTACATTGCGGAAGGTGGTGCGCTGATCAATATGGATCAGAAGTCCGGGAAAGCAAAAGTCCCGTTCAGCCAGAAATGGGCGCAGATCAAACAGCTTGTCGGTACGCGGATGATGATCGGCATCTATCTGGGCCAGTACTGTATCAACGCGCTAACCTACTTCTTCATCACCTGGTTCCCGGTGTATCTGGTGCAGGCGCGGGGTATGTCGATCCTGAAAGCGGGATTTGTTGCTTCGATTCCGGCGATCTGCGGCTTTATCGGTGGCGTGCTCGGCGGGGTGATATCCGACTGGCTGATGCGCCGCACCGGATCGCTGAACATCGCGCGTAAAACGCCGATTGTGCTCGGCATGCTGCTCTCCATGACCATGGTGTTCTGCAACTACGTCAGCGCCGAGTGGATGGTTATCGGCTTTATGGCGATGGCCTTCTTCGGCAAAGGCATTGGCGCGCTGGGCTGGGCGGTGATGGCGGATACCGCGCCAAAAGAGATCAGCGGCCTGAGCGGCGGTCTTTTCAACATGTTCGGCAACATTTCCGGCATTGTTACGCCAATCGCGATTGGCTACATCGTTGGTACGACGGGGTCATTCAACGGTGCACTGATCTACGTCGGCGTGCATGCGCTGGTGGCAGTCCTGAGTTACCTGGTGCTGGTGGGGGATATCAAACGTATTGAACTCAAACCCGTAGTGGAGCGTGGCTGATGACAACGCAATCAAGCCCCATCGTGACTGAAATGAACGTTATTCCCGTGGCCGGGCAGGACAGCATGCTGCTCAATATTGGCGGCGCGCACAATGCGTGGTTTACCCGCAATATCGTGGTGTTGACTGATAGCGCAGGAAATACTGGCGTGGGTGAGGCACCTGGTGGGGAGGTGATCTACCAGACCCTGGTCGATGCAATTCCGCAGGTGGTGGGCCAGGAGGTTGCCCGCCTGAACAAGGTGGTTCAACGGGTGCATAAGGGCAATCAGTCGGCAGATTTTGATACCTTCGGTAAAGGAGCCTGGACGTTTGAGCTGCGCGTCAACGCGGTGGCCGCGCTGGAGGCCGCCCTGCTTGATTTACTGGGTAAGGCGCTGAATGTCCCGGTCTGCGAGCTGCTGGGGCCGGGCAAACAGCGTGATGCCGTCACCGTGCTTGGCTATCTGTTCTACGTGGGCGATCGCACGAAAACCGATCTCCCCTATCTGGCGCAATCACCGGGTAACCACGACTGGTATCAGCTGCGCCACCAGCAAGCCCTTACCCGCGACGCGGTGGTCCGCCTGGCCGAGGCGGCTCAGGATCGCTACGGCTTCACAGATTTCAAGCTCAAGGGTGGCGTGCTGCCCGGTGAGCAGGAGATTGAAACCGCCCGGGCGTTGAAAAAACGTTTCCCGGAGGCGCGTATCACCGTTGACCCTAACGGCGCCTGGCTGCTGGAGGAAGCCATCAGCCTGTGCAAAGATCTGGGAGACGTGCTGACCTACGCAGAAGACCCGTGTGGCGCGGAGCAGGGCTTCTCTGGCCGTGAAGTCATGGCCGAATTCCGCCGTGCCACCGGCTTACCGGTCGCCACCAATATGATTGCCACTAACTGGCGCGAAATGGGTCATGCGGTGATGCTGAACGCCGTCGATATTCCGCTGGCGGACCCGCACTTCTGGACGCTCTCCGGCGCGGTGCGTGTGGCGCAGCTGTGCGATGACTGGGGACTGACCTGGGGCTGCCACTCCAACAATCACTTCGACATTTCGCTGGCGATGTTCACCCACGTTGGCGCCGCGGCACCGGGAAACCCGACCGCTATCGACACCCACTGGATTTGGCAGGAAGGCGAAGCGCGCCTGACGAAAAATCCGCTGGAAATAAAAAATGGCAAGATTGACGTTCCCGATTCGCCGGGCCTGGGCGTGGAACTTGACTGGGATCGTGTCCACAAAGCCCATGAGGCGTATAAAAAGCTACCGGGCGGTGCGCGTAATGACGCAGGCCCGATGCAATACCTTATTCCCGGCTGGACATTTGACCGTAAGCGCCCTGTTTTTGGACGTCACTGATAAAAGGATTACACGATGAGTACTTTTACGACCCCTGTCGTCACTTCCATGCAAATCATTCCGGTCGCGGGTCATGACAGCATGCTGATGAACCTGAGCGGGGCACATGCACCGTTCTTTACCCGCAATATTGTCATTATCAAAGACAATGCCGGCCATACCGGTGTGGGTGAAATTCCGGGCGGGGAGAAGATCCGTAAAACGCTGGAGGATGCCATTCCGCTGGTGGTGGGCAAAACGCTGGGTGAGTACAAAAATGTCCTCAACACCGTGCGCAACACCTTTGCTGACCGCGATGCGGGTGGCAGGGGGCTGCAAACCTTCGATCTGCGAACCACCATCCACGTGGTGACCGGGATTGAAGCCGCAATGCTGGATTTGCTGGGTCAGCACCTGGGCGTTAACGTCGCCTCGCTGCTGGGTGAGGGGCAGCAGCGTTCAGAAGTAGAAATGCTTGGCTATCTGTTCTTTGTCGGCAATCGCACACTGACGCCGCTGCCGTACCAAAGCCAGACGAAGGAAGCATGCGACTGGTACCGGCTGCGCCATGAAGAGGCGATGACCCCGGATGCGGTGGTGAGGCTGGCGGAAGCGGCATACGAAAAATATGGCTTCAATGATTTCAAACTGAAAGGCGGCGTGCTGGCGGGTGAAGAAGAGGCAGAGGCCATTTCCGCGCTGGCAAAACGCTTCCCACAGGCGCGCGTGACGCTTGATCCAAACGGTGCATGGTCGCTTGATGAAGCGATCAAAATAGGTAAACAGCTCAAAGGTGTGCTGGCGTATGCCGAGGATCCCTGCGGGGCCGAGCAAGGTTTCTCGGGCCGCGAAGTTATGGCGGAATTCCGTCGCGCCACGGGGCTGCCGACCGCGACCAATATGATTGCCACCGACTGGCGTCAGATGGGGCATACCCTGTCATTACAATCCGTCGATATTCCGCTGGCTGACCCGCACTTCTGGACGATGCAGGGCTCGGTCCGCGTGGCGCAGATGTGCCATGAGTTTGGCCTGACCTGGGGATCGCATTCTAATAACCACTTCGACGTGTCGCTGGCAATGTTCACCCACGTTGCCGCCGCCGCACCGGGCACCATTACTGCTATCGACACCCACTGGATCTGGCAGGAGGGGAATCAGCGTCTGACCAAAGCGCCGTTTGAGATAAAAGGTGGCATGGTGCAGGTGCCTTCAACGCCGGGATTGGGCATTGAGCTCGATATGGACCAGGTGATGAAAGCGCACGAGCTTTATCAGAAACACGGTCTGGGCGCGCGGGACGACGCGATGGCGATGCAGTATCTGATCCCCGACTGGACATTCGACAATAAACGTCCGTGCATGGTACGATAAACGCACTGGGACCGCTCCCATTAGCGGTTCTTTACGTGGTGTATGCTTAACGTAACGACTATGCGTAAGGATGGCTTATGAAAATTGTTATCGCACCGGACTCGTATAAGGAAAGTTTGAGTGCGCTTGAGGTTGCGACAGCGATAGAGCGCGGTTTTCGCGAGATCTTTCCCGAGGCGGTTTACGTCAAACTGCCGGTCGCGGATGGGGGAGAAGGCACCGTTGAGGCGATGATCGCGGCAACGCAGGGGCGAAGGGTACATGTCCCGGTGACCGGTCCCCTCGGCGAGCGGGTGGAAGGATTTTACGGGATTTCGGGTGACGAACAGAGCGCCTTTATTGAAATGGCGGCGGCAAGCGGTCTGGAACTGGTTGCGCCTTCGCAGCGCGATCCCCTGAAAACGACCTCATGGGGCACAGGTGAACTTATCCGTCACGCGCTGGATGCGGGCGTTAAGCATATCATCATCGGTATCGGCGGCAGCGCCACCAATGACGGCGGGGCCGGGATGATGCAGGCGCTGGGGGCGAAGCTGCTCGACGCCAGTGAACAGCCGCTGGGGCAGGGCGGAGGCGAGCTGGGAAAACTCGCGCGTATCGACCTGAGTGGCCTGGACACGCGTCTGGCCGAGTGCCGGATTGAGGTCGCCTGCGACGTGACCAATCCTCTGGTTGGAAAGGATGGCGCGTCAGCCGTATTTGGCCCGCAAAAGGGGGCCACGCCTGAGATGATCATCACCCTGGACAATGCGCTTGCTCATTATGCGCGGATTATTGCCCGGGATCTGGATATGGATGTGCTAAACCTTGCTGGCGGTGGTGCGGCGGGGGGAATGGGCGCGGCGCTGTACGCTTTTTGCGGCGCACAGTTGCGCCAGGGCATTGAGATTGTAACCGATGCGCTGCACCTGGCCGACCAGGTGGCCGATGCAGATTTGGTTATCACCGGCGAAGGCCGCATCGACAGCCAGACGATCCACGGCAAAGTCCCGGTGGGGGTAGCGAAGGTCGCGAAACGCTTTAACAAACCCGTTATCGGGATTGCGGGCAGTCTGACTGCGGATGTTGGCGTGGTACACGATCACGGCATTGATGCGGTGTTTAGCGTGATTTACACCATCTGCTCGCTGGAAGATGCGCTGGAAAATGCCAGCGCGAATGTACAGATGACCGCCAGAAATATCGCGGCGGTGCTGAAAGTGGGGCAGGGAATGTAGTTCTCCCGCTCCCCGTGGGAGAGGGTTGGGTGAGGGCATCAGGCCGCACCCGCAATCGTAGGCCCGGTAAGGCGAAGCCGCCACCGGGCTTTTATCTCAGCTCCCCAATACCTTCATCGCTTCACGCGTCACGTTATCCATTTCATCCAGCAGCTCCAGAAACTCAGGTTCCAGCTCCGATTCTGGCGTACCTGCGCGCAGTTGCTGCTCCAGCAGCTGGCAGAGATTTTTAAGCCGCGGTACGCCGCTATAGCCGCAACTGCCGTGAAGCTTGTGGATGGCTTCCAGCAGTTCATCCGGGTGTTCCCCCACAAGCTGTTCTTCAACTTTATTACGAATCTCCGGCAGAAACGCGACCAGCATTTGCAGCATCTCGCGGGCTAAATCGGGTTTACCTGCCGCCTGACGCAGTGCAAGCTGCCAGTCAAAGGTTGCATTTTGATTGACGGTGACCTCAACCGGCTCGCTGGAAACCGTGTAGCTTCCGCCAATATGTCCCGGCTTATAGCGTAACAGCAGGTTATGAAGCTTCTCTTCGTCGATAGGTTTCGCCAGATAATCATTCATCCCGGCGCTCAGTAACTTCTCTTTCTGACCGGCCATCGCATGCGCGGTGACCGCAATCACCGGTGTTTGCTGCTGATGTGGCAGCTGGTGGATCAACTCACAGGCCCGAATGCCATCCATGCCCGGCATCTGAATATCCATCAGAATTAAATCGAACTGCATCTGTTTGGCTTGTTCAACGGCCTGCGTGCCGCTGGTGCACAGCTCCACATGCTGAACCTGATCTTCCAGCAACACGCCAATGAGCTTCAGGTTTGCCGGGTTGTCATCAACTGCCATCACGCTCATCGGCAGTTTTTGCTCATCGTTAATCAGCGGAAGGGCATGCTGGCTAAGACGGCAATACTCCGTGAGGGCGGGCAGCAGGCGGGTGGCGGTGAGGGGTTTAAGCAGGCACGCGGCTGCCCCGTCGTTTTTCAACTCTTCCGCGTTTATCTGAGCGTGGCAGGGCAGCGCCAGCAGCAGATAGTCGGTCATCGACGCGGCTTTCGCCAGCCGCTCCTGCTGCATGGTCAGCTCGCCGGTGAACGTCACCGGAATACCCATCAGCAGAATGTCGTAGTGCTCAACGGCAAGCGCCGAAAAGGTAGGGCTGTAGACTACCTCCAGAGGTGTGGTGCTTAAAATATCCAGCGTGCACTGCGCGGCCGCCGCGTTAGGCTCGACGTAGGCCAGACGCTTACCGTTCAGGCAGCTTGTCACCGGACCGTCGGTCAACGCGTTCGGATTGAGATCCAGGTTAATGTGGAACCAGAAGGTTGAACCGCGGTTTGGCTGGCTGTGGAAAGAGATATCGCCGCCCATCTCGTTTACCAGCCTCTGCGTAATCACCAGCCCCAGACCGGTACCGCCATGACGACGGGAGATACTGGCATCCGCCTGGCGGAACGCCTGGAACAGACGCGACTGATCGCGCTCGGGAATACCAATCCCGGTATCGCGGATCTGAACCTCAATCTGTACCTTGTTGTTACTGAGCGCGCGTTTTTCTACCAGAATGTCGATGTTGCCGCTTTCGGTGAATTTAATGGCGTTGCCAACAAGATTGGTAATGACCTGCTGAAGGCGCAGAGGATCGCCGATGACGTTATCCGGCACGTCGTTTTTGATGTTAAGCGTCAGTTCAAGGCCTTTGTCGTGTGACGAGTGGGCGAGCAGCGTGACCACTTCATCGAGCGTACCGCGCAGCGGGAACGGTATGCTCTCCAGAATAAGCTTGCCCGCCTCCAGCTTGGAGAAGTCCAGCACGTCGTTAATGATCGCCAGCAGGTTGTTGGCCGAACGTTCAATGGTGTGCAGATGATCGCGCTGCGTCGGGTTAAGCTCGCTTTTCAGCGTCAGGCGGGTAAAGCCGATCACCCCATTGAGCGGCGTACGCAGTTCGTGCGACATATTGGCAAGGAATTCAGATTTAATCCGCGCCGCTTCCTGGGCGCGCTTTTTCGCCAGATCCAGCTCAACGTTCTGGATCTCCATCTGCTCCAGCGTTTCGCGCAGGTCAGACGTCGCCTGGTCAACGTTATGCTGCATCTCTTCGTGATAGGCCGCCAGCGACATCGCCATCGAGTTGATGCCGTTTTTCAGCATATCCAGCTCGCCCAGCATAAAACCTTCTACGCGGCTGTCGAGCTGTCCCCGGCGGATGCGGTCAACAGTATTGACCATATTGCGGATGGGGCCCGTTACGTCGCGCATCAGGCGCCAGCCGAAGATCAGTGCAATACCAATACAGAACAGCATCATCACGCCAGAGATAAAAATCTCTTTGTACTGCTGTAGCCGGACTGATTTGAGATCCAGCTCCAGCGCCACGTATCCCAGCATGTTATTGCTGGATTTGGCGTCAGATTGCGCAGACTCGTCGGGGGAATAACTTTCCGACACGATCGGCGTGCGCAGGATCATGATATCGCCGCGCCGCAGTACGGTGAGATGGCGCGGGAAAGGTGTACCGTCCGGGATTTTCAGGGCCGCCGGATCGAGATGAAAATTCGAGGTGACAAACAGGCGGTTATGTTCGTCGTAAACGGAAATGGCGCGTACGATGTCCGAGTGGCGTCGGTGAAGCACGCTGATTAACTGCCCAATGGATTCGCGGTTTTGCAGGTTCATCCCGTACTCGCTTGAGACGGCGAGCGGTTCGATGATGCTGGCGCCTGCATCCTCCAGCTGTCGCTGCAAATCGTTATAGCGGTGCACCACAAAGAAGATACTCAGCAGCAAACCGATGAGAACGGTGGGGGCGAGGATCAAAATCATCATGCGCGCGCGCAGGCTGTAGTTGGTCATGGCGTTCCGTTATGGGACAATTAAGATAATTATGTTTATGTGAGAAAAATCTCGGCGATGGCGCAATTCTACTCTGCAAAACGACGCGTGACGACGCGTCAAATCATTACTGTTGAAGCCACAGACCTTGACCCGTTTGGTCAGGGGGTGGCTCATCACAATGGTAAGACTCTGTTTATAACAGGTTTGCTGCCAACAGAACGAGCAGAAATTACGCTGACGGAAGACAAACGCCAGTACGCGCGCGGACAGGTGAAGCGTCGCCTCAACGATAGCCCGGCGCGCGTTGCGCCACGCTGTCCGCATTTTGGCGTTTGCGGAGGCTGCCAGCAACAGCATGCGAGCACAGAATTACAGCAAAAAAGCAAAAGCCGCGCCCTGGCGCGTCTGCTGAAGCACGACGTGAACGAAGTTATTGCCGATGAGCCCTGGGGCTACCGTCGCCGCGCGCGTCTGAGTCTGAGCTATCAGCCCAAAACGGCGCGGCTGGAGATGGGTTTTCGCAAAGCGGCCTCCAGCGATATTGTTGATGTGAAGCAGTGCCCTGTTTTGGTGCCCCATCTTGAAGCATTGCTTCCGCACGTGCGCACTTGCCTCTCAGGACTGGACGGCGTTCGCCATCTTGGGCATGTCGAACTGGTCATGGCCAATAATGGCCCGCTGATGGTGTTGCGCCACACCGCGCCATTATCGAAAAAAGATCGCGAAAAACTGGAACGCTTTTCGCATTCCCACGACCTGGCGCTTTTCCTTGCTCCACAAAGCGAGATACTTGAACAGGTTACCGGTGATGCGCCCTGGTATGCGTCAAACGGGCTACGCTTAACGTTTAGCCCGCGGGATTTCATTCAGGTAAATGATGGCGTAAACCAGCAGATGGTTGAGAAAGCGCTGGCGTGGCTTGATATACAGCCCACCGATCGGGTGCTCGATCTGTTCTGCGGCATGGGCAACTTCACGCTGCCGCTGGCGCGAAAAGCAGCAAGCGTTGTTGGCGTGGAAGGCGTTGAAGCGCTGGTGGCTAAAGGGCAGGAGAACGCACAACAGAACGGCTTGCAAAATGTGACATTCTTTCATCAAAATCTTGAGGAAGATGTGACGCAACAGCCGTGGGCACAGCAGGGATTTGACAAAATCCTGCTCGACCCGGCGCGCGCCGGTGCCCCGGGCGTCATGGCGCATGTGATTAAACTTGCCCCGAAGCGTGTGGTCTATGTTTCCTGTAACCCGGCAACGCTTGCCCGTGACAGTGAGGTATTAATCAGCGCGGGTTACCAAATTCAGCGTCTGGCAATGCTGGACATGTTCCCGCACACTGGGCATCTGGAATCGATGGTGTTGTTCGAGCACATCTAATTTGTTTGGCTTGTCGACTTCGACAGGCCCTGGTCCCTAAAGGAGAGGACAATGGTTGCGGTAAGAAGTGCACATCTCAATAAAGCTGGGGAGTTTGACCCACAAAAATGGATCGCAAGTCTGGGAATTTCCAGCCAGCAGTCGTGTGAACGCTTAACCGAAACCTGGGCCTACTGTCTTCGCACCACACAGGGTCATCCGGATGCCGATCTCCTCTTGTGGCGCGGCGTGGAGATGGTTGAAATCTTATCCATGCTGAACATGGATATTGAAACGCTGCAGGCCGCGTTGCTGTTTCCTCTCGCCGATGCGAACGTCGTGACGGAAGACGTGCTGCGTGAGAGCGTCGGAAAATCCGTCGTCGCGCTGATCCACGGCGTGCGCGATATGGCGGCTATCCGCCAGCTTAAAGCCGCGCACACCGATTCCGTCTCCTCTGAGCAGGTCGATAATGTCCGCCGGATGCTGCTGGCCATGGTGGATGATTTCCGCTGTGTGGTCATCAAACTGGCCGAGCGTATTGCCCACCTGCGTGAGGTGAAGGATGCGCCGGAAGACGAGCGCGTGCTGGCCGCCAAAGAGTGTACAAACATCTATGCGCCGCTGGCGAACCGGCTAGGTATCGGTCAGCTCAAATGGGAGCTGGAAGATTACTGCTTCCGTTATCTGCACCCGGCGGAATATAAGCGCATTGCCAAACTTCTGCATGAACGACGCATTGACCGCGAGCACTATATCGAGGAGTTTGTCGGCGGCTTGCGCCAGGCGATGAAAGAAGAGAACGTGCGCGCCGAAGTCTACGGGCGACCTAAGCACATCTACAGCATCTGGCGCAAAATGCAGAAGAAACACCTCGCCTTTGACGAGCTGTTTGACGTGCGTGCCGTGCGTATCGTGGCGGAACGTCTGCAGGACTGCTACGCCGCGCTGGGGATCGTCCACACTCACTTCCGCCATCTGCCGGATGAGTTTGATGACTATGTGGCTAACCCTAAACCTAACGGTTATCAGTCCATTCACACCGTGGTGCTTGGCCCTGGCGGCAAAACGGTCGAAATTCAGATCCGCACCAAACAGATGCACGAAGATGCCGAGCTGGGCGTTGCCGCGCACTGGAAATACAAAGAGGGAACGTCGGGCGGAGCGCGTTCTGGTCACGAGGATCGCATCGCCTGGCTGCGCAAGCTGATTGCGTGGCAGGAAGAGATGGCCGACTCGGGCGAAATGCTCGACGAAGTCCGCAGCCAGGTCTTTGACGACCGGGTCTACGTCTTTACCCCGAAAGGGGATGTGGTCGACCTGCCAGCCGGTTCAACGCCGCTTGATTTTGCCTACCACATCCACAGTGACGTGGGGCACCGCTGTATCGGGGCGAAAATCGGCGGGCGCATCGTCCCGTTCACTTACCAGTTGCAGATGGGCGATCAGATTGAAATCATCACCCAGAAGCAGCCTAACCCGAGCCGGGACTGGCTTAATCCGAACCTGGGGTACGTCACCACCAGCCGCGGGCGCTCGAAAATTCACGCCTGGTTCCGCAAGCAGGATCGTGACAAAAATATCCTTGCCGGTCGTCAGATCCTTGACGACGAACTGGAACATATCGGGATCAGCCTGAAAGAGGCCGAGAAATTCCTGCTGCCGCGCTACAACTTCAACGAGCTTGACGAGCTGTTAGCGGCAATTGGCGGCGGCGATATTCGTCTCAATCAGATGGTTAACTTCCTGCAGGCGCAGTTCAATAAGCCAAGCGCGGAAGAGCAGGACGCGGCGGCGCTGAAGCAGCTGCAGCAGAAAACCTACGCCCCGCAGCAGCGCAGTAAAGACAATGGCCGGGTAGTGGTCGAGGGAGTGGGCAATCTGATGCACCACATTGCCCGCTGCTGTCAGCCAATTCCGGGCGACGACATCGTCGGCTTTATCACCCAGGGGCGCGGGATCTCGATCCACCGTTCCGACTGTGACCAGCTTGCCGAGCTGCAGTCCCATGCGCCGGAGCGCATCGTGGAAGCGGTCTGGGGGGAGAGCTACTCTGCCGGCTACTCGCTGGTGGTGCGTGTTACCGCCAATGACCGCAGCGGCCTGCTGCGCGATATCACCACCATTCTCGCCAACGAGAAGGTCAACGTGCTGGGCGTTGCCAGCCGCAGCGATACCCGCGAGCAGCTTGCCACCATCGATATGACCATCGAAATCTACAACCTGCAGGTGCTGGGTCGCGTGCTCGGCAAACTGAACCAGGTGCCGGATGTGATTGACGCGCGTCGTCTGCACGGCGGGTAAATACACTCTTCTGTAGGCCGGGTAAGGCTTTGCCGCCACCCGGCTTGTTTTTTAATGGAAAACACTATGACTCAAATCGACCGCCTGCTCGGCATCATGAAACGCCTGCGCGATCCGGAAAACGGCTGCCCGTGGGACAAAGAGCAGACTTTCTCCACCATCGCCCCGTACACGCTTGAAGAGACCTACGAGGTGCTGGACGCCATTTCTCGCGAGGATTTTGACGACCTGCGTGGTGAACTCGGCGACCTGCTGTTCCAGGTGGTGTTCTACGCCCAGATGGCGCAGGAAGAAGGGCGCTTTAACTTTGATGATATCTGCGCCGCTATCAGCGACAAGCTTGAGCGCCGTCACCCGCATATCTTTGGCGATGCCACCGCAGGCAACAGCGCGGAAGTACTGGCCCGCTGGGAGCAGATAAAAAGCGCCGAGCGTGCTGAAAAATCCCAGCATTCGGCGCTGGACGATATTCCTCTGAGTCTGCCTGCGCTGATGCGCGCGCATAAAATTCAAAAGCGTTGTTCCGCCGTCGGTTTTGACTGGGACTCTCTGGGACCGGTGCTGGATAAAGTGCATGAAGAGATCGATGAGGTTATGCACGAAGCGCAGCAGGCGGTGGTGGATGAAGCAAAGCTTGAGGAAGAGATGGGCGATCTGTTGTTTGCGACCGTCAACCTTTCGCGCCATTTAGGTGTAAAAGCGGAAACCGCATTGCAAAAAGCCAATCTGAAATTCGAACGTCGTTTTCGTGAAGTGGAGCGGATTGTCGCCTCGCGCGGCCTGGAAATGACCGGAATTGACCTCCAGGCGATGGAAGAAGTCTGGCAGGAAGTAAAACGCCAGGAATCTGATCTCTAACGGAATTTTGCGATCAAGCGCAATTTGTGTGATTTTTTAAATGACAAGCGCTTGATTTGCGTCAAAAACATTTACCCAAAAGGGGCTATTTTCTCACTCCTTATGTTTGTCATGGCCTGGAATGGAGACGGAGAATGAAAGTTTGTGGCGCTCGCCGTGTTCGGGTATACTACTTTCCCGTCCTGGTTATTCCATCGTTTCACCCTAACTTCTCAGGTTCAGCATGACAACGAACTATATTTTTGTGACCGGCGGGGTCGTATCCTCTCTGGGTAAAGGCATTGCCGCAGCCTCCCTCGCAGCCATTCTTGAAGCCCGTGGCCTCAATGTGACCATGATGAAACTGGATCCGTACATCAACGTCGATCCTGGCACCATGAGCCCAACCCAACACGGGGAAGTGTTCGTTACTGAAGACGGCGCTGAAACCGATCTGGATCTTGGCCACTACGAGCGTTTCATTCGTACCAAAATGACCCGTCGTAACAACTTTACGACTGGCCGCATCTACTCCGACGTTCTGCGTAAAGAGCGCCGCGGTGACTACCTGGGCGCGACCGTTCAGGTTATCCCACACATCACTAACGCCATCAAAGAGCGTGTCCTTGCCGGTGGCGAAGGGCATGACGTTGTGCTGGTTGAAATCGGCGGTACCGTAGGGGATATCGAATCCCTGCCGTTCCTCGAAGCGATTCGTCAGCTGGCGGTAGATATTGGTCGTGAGCATGCGCTGTTCATGCACCTGACGCTGGTGCCTTACATGGCGGCTGCAGGTGAAGTGAAAACCAAACCGACTCAGCACTCTGTTAAAGAGCTGCTCTCCATCGGTATTCAGCCTGACATCCTGGTTTGCCGTTCCGATCGCGCTATCCCGGCGAACGAACGTGCGAAAATTGCATTGTTCTGTAACGTGCCTGAAAAAGCCGTTATTTCAATGAAAGATGTCGATTCCATTTATAAAATCCCGGGCCTGTTGAAATCGCAGGGCCTGGACGATTATATTTGTAAACGATTCAGCTTGAACTGTCCGGAAGCTAACCTGTCTGAATGGGAACAGGTTATCTATGAAGAAGCCAATCCGGCGGGCGAAGTGACTATCGGTATGGTCGGCAAGTACATTGAACTGCCGGATGCCTATAAGTCAGTTATCGAAGCGCTGAAACACGGTGGTCTGAAGAACCGCGTCTCCGTGAACATCAAGCTGATTGATTCGCAGGATGTTGAAACGCGTGGCGTGGAAATTCTGAAAGATCTGGATGCGATTCTCATCCCTGGCGGCTTTGGCTACCGCGGTGTTGAAGGCAAGATCGCCACTGCACGCTACGCGCGTGAAAACAATATTCCTTACCTCGGCATCTGCCTGGGTATGCAGGTTGCGCTGATCGAATTTGCGCGCAACGTAGCGGGAATGGAAAACGCGAACTCTACGGAATTTGTGCCAGACTGTAAGTACCCTGTAGTGGCGCTGATTACGGAATGGCGCGACGAAGACGGTAACGTCGAAGTCCGTACCGAGAAGAGCGATCTGGGTGGCACAATGCGTCTTGGCGCACAGGCCTGCCAGCTGTCCGACGATAGCGTGGTTCGCAAGCTGTATGGCGAATCGGTCATCACCGAGCGCCATCGTCACCGCTATGAAGTCAACAACATGCTGTTGAAACAAATTGAAGCTGCGGGCCTGCGCGTTGCGGGCCGCTCCGGGGATGATCAGTTAGTCGAGATCATTGAAGTGCCAAACCATCCATGGTTTGTTGCCTGCCAGTTCCACCCGGAATTTACTTCAACGCCGCGTGACGGGCATCCGCTGTTTGCAGGCTTCGTGAAAGCCGCCAGCGAGTACCAGAAGCGTCAGGCGAAGTAAAAAAAGTTAGAACGGCAACGCGTACCTTTGGTACGCGTTGTTTGTCTGGAGTTTTAGTTTAACTTGTACTGAGGAAAATCTAATGTCCAAAATCGTTAAAGTCATCGGTCGTGAAATCATCGACTCCCGTGGTAACCCGACCGTTGAAGCTGAAGTTCATCTGGAAGGTGGTTTCGTCGGTATGGCAGCTGCTCCATCAGGTGCTTCTACGGGTTCCCGCGAAGCGCTGGAACTGCGCGATGGCGACAAATCCCGTTTCATGGGCAAAGGCGTACTGAAAGCGGTTGGCGCTGTAAACGGTCCTATTGCTCAGGCCATCATTGGCAAAGACGCTAAAGACCAGGCTGGCATCGACAAGATCATGATCGATCTGGACGGTACTGAAAACAAATCTAACTTCGGTGCGAACGCAATCCTGGCGGTTTCCCTGGCGAACGCCAAAGCAGCAGCGGCTGCTAAAGGTATGCCACTGTTCGAGCACATCGCTGAACTGAACGGCACCCCAGGCAAATACTCCATGCCTGTACCAATGATGAACATCATCAACGGTGGTGAGCACGCAGACAACAACGTTGATATTCAGGAATTCATGATTCAGCCAGTTGGCGCGAAATCCCTGAAAGAAGCGGTACGTATGGGTTCTGAAGTGTTCCACAACCTGGCTAAAGTTCTGAAAGCTAAAGGTATGAACACGGCTGTAGGTGACGAAGGTGGCTATGCGCCAAACCTGGGTTCTAACGCAGAAGCTCTGGCTGTTATCGCAGAAGCAGTAAAAGCTGCTGGCTACGAGCTGGGCAAAGACATCACCCTGGCGATGGACTGTGCAGCATCTGAATTCTACAAAGACGGTAAATACGTTCTGGCTGGCGAAGGCAACAAAGCGTTCACCTCCGAAGAGTTCACTCACTTCCTGGAAGACCTGACCAAACAGTACCCAATCGTCTCTATCGAAGACGGTCTGGACGAGTCTGACTGGGATGGTTTCGCATACCAGACCAAAGTACTGGGCGACAAAATCCAGCTGGTTGGTGACGATCTGTTCGTAACCAACACCAAGATCCTGAAAGAAGGCATCGAGAAAGGCATCGTTAACTCCATCCTGATCAAATTCAACCAGATCGGTTCTCTGACCGAAACCCTGGCTGCGATCAAAATGGCGAAAGACGCTGGCTACACCGCTGTCATCTCTCACCGTTCTGGTGAAACTGAAGATGCAACCATTGCTGACCTGGCAGTGGGTACCGCTGCAGGCCAGATCAAAACCGGTTCTATGAGCCGTTCTGACCGTGTTGCTAAATACAACCAGCTGATTCGTATCGAAGAAGCACTGGGCGAAAAAGCACCATACAACGGTCGTAAAGAGATCAAAGGCCAGGCATAATTGCTTAAGCCTTAAATGAAAATGCCAGTCGAAAGACTGGCATTTTTTTTGGCTATTTAAAATCGACCGCCATTTGCTCCGGGATGGTCAATCCCCGGGTGGTCTGGACGCAGCGGGCGATATAATCCGTAAAACGCGGGGGTTTCAGCATTCCCATGCTGAGCAGCTTATCGTTGCTGAAGCGCACGTTCAGCGTGGCAAAGGCGCCGTATAAGCGCATCGCTCTCAGCATCAGGCGTTCGTTGCATGGACCAAAAATCGTTTTCAGCTCGCGGCGCATTCTGACCAGCGTTTCGTAGCTGACCTGCGCATATTTATCACCGACGGGCGCTTTCTCCAGCGCCTGCGCCATAGCCTGATCGATGTCTGCAAAGCGAACGCTGTTTTCTTCCCCGGCAGAAATATGCACCACCTCACCCGGACGCGCGTTGCTGCCGAGCAGCATTAACAGCGCGTCGGCGCAATAATCCACCGGCACTACGTCGATCCGGTCTTCCATTGAACACATAAACTTTTGCAGCATCAGGCCCATACTGAAGACCCAGAAGATGCTGCTCGACGGCGTGCAGCCGTGACGGGTATGGCCGACGACGATGGAGGGGCGGGCGATAAGCAGCGGCAGGTCCGGGCACTCCTGACGCATCAGCTTTTCAATGGTTGACTTCGAATAAGTGTATTCCACCAGATGTTCAGCATTTTCTCTGAATTCAGCACTTTCCGCGACCAGTGAATCCTGCTCCGGGGTGCATGACATTGCTGTGCCTACGTGCAGGAAACGCTGCAGTCCAGTGACCTGTTCCATGCGGCGTGCCAGCGCAAGGGTACCGTCGACGTTTACCTTCCAGATAAGCGGGTTGTTTCCAAATGAGGCGACAGCCGCGCAGTTAACCACATGCGTGACCTGGTTCAGTCGCGGATCGTTCAGAAAGGCCTCCGGCTGGCTGAGGTCGCCAATGAGAATATTCTCCACGCTCAGGGAAGCCAGCTTCTCCTCAGAAACGTTGAACTTACGCATGTTCTCCTGCACGCGCTCCAGCCCGCTTTGCGGATCGCCGGCGCGGGCAAGCAAAAGGAGTTTCACGGATTGATCGCTCGTCAGGATTTTTTCAAGTACTGCACCGCCCAGGAAACCGGTCACGCCTGTAATCAATAACATCTTCATTAATACCGTCTCATTATGATTGATGAGGCGGATTGTAGGCGCGCAAAAGTAAACGGCATTTAAATAATAAATCGCCGAAACAGGCAGCATCTTAAGCTTATTTTAAGGAAAGGAAATCAGGTGGAGATATTGGACATTGCGGAAAGGTGAAAAATTCAATTTATAAATAATTATATTTCAACTTTATGATTTGTATGTATTTTTATGATTCAGGGTTAGGGTGGTTACAGCATAGAAAATGTAATAAATAAAATATTTTGTTACACCAAACATTTATCTGGAAAATAAATTAAATTTTGCTTAAGGGAAATTGAGTAACGTAAAAAGCAGGCTAGTTTATGTAGCCTGCGTAATATTTTCAGAGCAGCAAAGGAAGCGTAGCGCTGGCTGTTTGCTGGCTAACATCCGCGTAATGGTTGTCCAGCGTAATAAGAGTGGTGGTCAGCAATTCGACCAGCAGCATGACACCCACCTTTGCATTGAGCGCGCCAGCGCTAAGCGGGCCTTCTGGCTTGGCGGCTACCAGTTGCATATCACTCAGGGAAGCCAGCGGGCTACGTGGCGTGTTGCTGAGCGCCAGAACCTTTACGCCGCGCTTGCGGGCCAGTTTCACCACATGAAGTAAATCCCGCGTAGAACCGGAACTGGAGATAGCCACGACCAGCGTTTCAGCCGAGAGCGTTGCCGCATTCATGGCCGCGCGGTGCATGTCGCTAAATAACTGTGCGGGTTTACCCAGCCTTAATAACTTGTAATGCAGATACTCACCGAGGATTGCGCTGGCCGCGACGCCATAGATCTGCACGGAGTGCGCCTGGTGCATTGCCAGTGCGGCTTTTTCAAGCAGCGCCCGGTCCAGGAGCCTGGCGGTATCCTGCAGAGCCAGGATTGACTCATCCACCACGTTATCAATTTCATCCCCGGCCTCTCGCGCGGGCTGACCCTGCTGAATATCCAGCGCCAGCGCCATTTTGAATTCGTTATAGCCCTTGCAGCCCAGCGTCCGGCAAAGACGCGTCACGCTGGCCTCGCTGGTGTGACTCTCGCGCGCCAGTTCCGTGATCGTCAGGTAGAGCACTCGGGCGGGATCGCTGAGGACAAACTCGCCGAGTTTTTGTTGTGTTGGGCTGTACCCGGAAGCCTCCTGGCGGAGCTTCAGCAGCAGATTTTCATGGTCCGACATGCCAGGTCCTTAATGCGTTTCTCTGTGACTAGTGTGACGGAAAGCGGGGGAAAGATGCCAGTCATTTTGAAAAAGTATGATCGGTCTCCTGGTTTTTGATGATAATTTTCACTATTAAATATTTATATGGTAAAAATTTTCATCAATAAATAAGGGGATGAAAAAATGATGCAAATGTTCAGTGGAGCCTCTTCGGGGGGATGGTTTGAAAAAGCGCAGCGCTTCGGCAAATCGTTTATGTTGCCCATCGCCGTGTTGCCTGCGGCGGGTCTGCTGCTTGGGATAGGCGGCGCGTTGTCGAATCCCAATACGCTGACGGCCTATCCGTTTTTAGATGTGGGCTGGCTGCAGGCGGTTTTCACCATCATGAGCAGTGCAGGTTCCATCGTATTTGCGAACCTTTCGGTGCTGTTTGCGGTTGGGGTGGCCGTTGGGCTGGCAAAAAGTGATAAAGGCACGGCAGGGCTGGCGGCGTTACTGGCGTTTCTGGTGATGAACGCCACCATCAACGCGCTGCTGATCCTCACCGGCAAACTGGCGCAGGAAAACCCGGGGGCCGTGGGGCAGGGGATGACGCTGGGGATTCAGACGCTGGAAACGGGTGTATTTGGCGGCGTAGTGATTGGTCTCGTGACCTGCGCGTTGCATCACCGGTTTAATAAAATTGCCCTTCCGCAGTTCCTGGGCTTCTTTGGCGGCTCGCGCTTTGTCCCGATTATCAGCTCGCTGGCGGCGATACTCGTCGGCGCGCTGATGACCGTGGTCTGGCCGCATTTCCAGAAACTGATCTTTGGTCTGGGCGGGCTGGTAGACGCCACAGGTTATTTGGGCACCCTGCTGTACGGCTTCATTTTACGCATGCTGGGCCCGTTCGGGTTGCACCACATCTTCTATCTTCCGTTCTGGACCACGGCCCTTGGCGGCAGCGAGATCGTCAATGGTCATCTGGTGGAGGGTACGCAGCGTATCTTCTTTGCCCAGCTGGCTGACCCGACGACGCGTCAGTTTTATGAAGGCACGTCGCGCTTCATGTCCGGGCGCTTTATTACGATGATGTTTGGCCTGCTCGGCGCGTGTCTGGCGATGTACCACACGGCAAAACCCGAGAACAAAAAGCGCGTTGCCGGGCTGCTGCTCTCTGCGGCGTTAACCTCTTTCCTGACGGGCATTACCGAGCCCATCGAGTTCTCCTTCCTGTTTATTGCGCCGGTGCTTTACGTCATCCATGCGCTGTTTGACGGGCTGGCGTTCATGCTCGCACACATGCTGCATATCACCATCGGGCAAACCTTCTCCGGCGGTTTTATCGACTTCGTGCTGTTCGGTATTTTGCAGGGGGAGGCCAAAACCAACTGGATGTTCGTTCCGCTGGTCGGCGTGCCGTGGTTCTTCCTTTACTACTTCACCTTCCGCTACCTGATTAACCGTTTTGATTTCGCCACGCCGGGCCGTGAAAAGACGGCGATGGTTGATGAAGTGAGTCTGCCGCAAAGCGAGCGTGCTGCGGCGGTGATCGCCGGATTAGGTGGAAAAGACAATCTGGACGAGGTGGACTGCTGCGCCACGCGCCTTCGCGTCACGGTCAAAGACGGCAGCAAGGTGGATGACGCGGCGCTGAAAGCGACCGGCGCGCGCGGCGTTATCGTGCGCGGTAACGGGGTTCAGGTCATTTATGGCCCGCACGTCACCATTATCAAAAACGAAGTGGAAGAGATTTTATCGTAATGAAAACTGTACTGGATAACCTGAAGGGAAAACTGGTCGTCTCCTGTCAGGCGCTGGAGAATGAACCGCTGCATAGCCCGTTTATTATGTCGCGGATGGCGCTGGCGGCGGCGCAGGGCGGGGCCGCTGCCATTCGTGCCAACAGCGTGGTGGATATCGAGGCCATTAAGCAGCAGGTCTCTTTGCCTGTCATCGGCATCATCAAACGGGATTACCCGGAAAGCGAAGTGTTTATCACCGCCACGATGAAAGAGGTGGATGAGCTCATGGCCGTCGCTCCGGAAATCATAGCCCTTGATGCCACGGCCAGGGAGCGTCCCGGTGGGGAATCCCTGGAAACGCTGGTCATGCGCATCCGCTCGCGCTACCCCTCGGTACTGCTGATGGCGGATATTTCCACCGTGGACGAAGCCGTGACGGCGCAGGCGCTGGGCTTTGACTGCGTCGGCACGACGCTTTACGGCTATACGGCGGAAACGGCGGGCCATTTGCTTCCGGAGAACGACTGCGCGTTCCTGAAGGCCGTGCTGGCGGCCGTGACGGTTCCCGTGGTTGCCGAAGGGAACGTGGATACGCCTGAACGCGCGGCCCGGTGCCTGGCGCTGGGGGCGCACACGGTCGTCGTCGGCGGCGCGATCACCCGTCCACAGCAAATTACCGAACGGTTTATGGCGGCGATTAGCGCGCAAAGCACCGATGGAGCATGACCATCCGGCGGGGATCTGCGATACTTATCGTTTATCCCCTTAACTGAGATGACTATGCAGTACCCGATTAACGAGATGTTCCAGACCCTGCAAGGCGAGGGTTACTTTACCGGTGTTCCCGCTATCTTTATTCGTTTACAGGGATGCCCGGTTGGCTGTGCCTGGTGTGATACCAAACATACGTGGGATAAGCTCGCAGATCGGGAAGTGTCGCTGTTTAGCATTCTGGCGAAAACCAAAGAGAGCGATAAGTGGGGCGCGGGCAGTTCAGAAGATCTGCTGGCGATTATTGGTCGTCAGGGCTGGACGGCGCGCCATGTGGTGATCACCGGCGGTGAACCCTGTATCCACGATCTGACTCCGTTGACCGAGCTGCTCGAAAAGAACGGCTACAGCTGCCAGATTGAAACCAGCGGCACCCACGAAGTGCGCTGCTCTCACTCTACCTGGGTGACGGTTTCGCCAAAAGTGAATATGCGCGGCGGGTATGACGTGCTCTCTCAGGCGCTGGAACGCGCGGATGAGATTAAGCACCCGGTAGGGCGCGTGCGCGATATCGAAGCGCTGGACGAACTGCTGGCGACGCTGACGGATGAAAAGCAGCGGGTGATTGCCCTGCAGCCTATCAGCCAGAAAGAAGATGCGACGCGTCTGTGTATTGAAACCTGCATCGCGCGTAACTGGCGCCTGTCGATGCAGACGCACAAGTACCTGAATATAGCCTAAAAAAAGCCCGGTTTTGCCGGGCTATTTTTTTACTCTCCGCGATACACGCAGCCTGCCGTGCAGGTCTCTTTGATCATCACCGCGCTCAGCAGCGGTACCAGCGGCTTCATCTGATCCCAAATCCATTTTGCCAGCACTTCGCTGGTCGGGTTTTCAAGGCCCGGGATCTCATTCAGATAGTAGTGATCCAGACGGTCGTAGGTCGGTTTAAACGCGGCCTTCAGTTCGGCAAAATCCATGATCCAACCGGTATGCGGATCAACTTCACCGGTGATCTCAAGACGCACCATAAACGAATGCCCGTGCAGACGGCCACATTTATGCCCTTCAGGAACATGCGGAAGGTGGTGGGCGGCTTCGAAGGTGAAATCTTTAAACAGTGTGGTGGACATGATCGCTCTCAGTAATGCGGAAAAAACCGCCGCATAGTACCGGAAAGCACAATTTTTAGCATTAACTAAAACGGCTCTGAAGGCGCAGCCATGGCGGTAAGGTGCTTTTTTGGTTTTTTGCTATTTATTTTCAATGAGTTAGTTAACCTGTTTTATCGCTAAGAACGATAACTAAAACAGGTTAGTCCATTTGGTTATTTATTATTTCCATCCCTTCTTTAATTGTTATTATCCTCGCCGTTAACCTTATCTTCAGTTTGGGTTTATTCGCTTAAAGTCCGCTTGGCTACTGGAACATAACGACGCATGACAACACAGGCCCCACCATCAAATTTGCTTCCCCTGAACCCGGAGCAACTGGCGCGCCTTCAGGCTGCCACCTCTGATTTTTCGCCCACTCAGCTTGCCTGGGTCTCCGGTTATTTCTGGGGAATGCTCAATCAGCAGCCTGGCGCTGTCGCGGGCGCACCGGCAACGGCTGTGGAAATTCCCGCTATTACGCTGATTTCCGCCTCGCAGACGGGCAACGCCCGCCGCGTGGCCGAAGCGTTGCGTGACGACCTGCTGGCCGCCAAACTGAACGTGAACCTGGTCAACGCCGGCGATTATAAATTTAAGCAAATCGCGTCAGAAAAGCTGCTGGTGGTGGTCGCCTCTACCCAGGGCGAAGGTGAACCCGCTGAAGAAGCGGTAGCACTGCATAAGTTTCTGTTCTCGAAAAAAGCCCCAAAACTGGATGGCACGGCGTTTGCCGTGTTTGGTCTGGGCGATACCTCCTATGAATTCTTCTGTCAGTCCGGTAAAGACTTCGACAGTAAGCTGGCGGAGCTCGGCGCAGAGCGCCTGCTGGACCGCGTCGACGCGGATGTGGAATACCAGACTGCCGCCGCCGAATGGCGCGCGCGCATTGTTGAGGTGCTGAAAGCGCGCGTGCCGAAAGAGACGCCGGCGCAGGCCGCATTGACCTCAGCGGGCGTCGTCAACGATATCCATACCAGCCCTTACACGAAAGAAGCACCGCTGGCGGCAAGCCTGTCGGTGAACCAGAAAATCACTGGCCGCGACTCGGAAAAAGACGTGCGTCATATCGAAATCGATCTCGGTGACTCTGGCCTGCGTTATCAGCCTGGCGATGCGCTGGGCGTCTGGTATCAGAACGATCCGGCGCTAGTGAAAGAGCTGGTTGAGCTGCTGTGGCTGAAAGGTGATGAGCCTGTCACCGTTGACGGCAAAACCCAGTCGCTTTCTGATGCGCTGCAGTGGCATTTCGAACTGACGGTCAACACTCCGAACATCGTCGAAAATTACGCCACCTTAACACGCAGTGAATCGCTGCTGCCGCTGGTGGGCGACAAAGCGAAACTGCAGCATTACGCCGCGACGACGCCGATTGTCGATATGGTGCGTTTCTCTCCGGCGCAGCTGGATGCCGATGCAGTGGTCGGGCTGCTGCGTCCATTGACCCCGCGCCTCTACTCCATCGCCTCTTCTCAGGCAGAGGTGGAGAGCGAAGTGCATATCACCGTGGGCGTGGTGCGTTATGACATCGAAGGCCGCGCCCGTGCGGGTGGGGCATCAAGTTTCCTGGCGGACCGCGTGGAAGAAGAGGGCGAAGTGCGCGTCTTTATCGAGCACAACGACAACTTCCGTCTGCCGGCAAACCCGGAAACCCCGGTGATCATGATTGGTCCAGGCACCGGTATTGCGCCGTTCCGCGCCTTTATGCAGCAACGTGCGGCGGACGACGCGCCAGGCAAAAACTGGCTGTTCTTCGGTAACCCGCACTTTACCGAAGATTTCCTCTACCAGGTTGAGTGGCAGCGTTACGTCAAAGAGGGCGTGCTGACCCGTATCGATCTGGCCTGGTCCCGCGACCAGAAAGAAAAAGTCTACGTACAAGACAAACTGCGCGAACAGGGCGCAGAGCTGTGGCGCTGGATCAATGACGGTGCCCACATTTATGTCTGCGGCGACGCCAATCGCATGGCGAAAGACGTTGAGCAGGCACTGCTGGAAGTGATTGCCGAATTCGGCGGTATGGATGCCGAAACGGCGGATGAATTTTTAAGTGAGCTGCGCGTTGAGCGCCGTTATCAGCGAGATGTCTACTAATGAGCGAAAAACATCCAGGGCCACTGGTGGTCGAAGGTAAACTGACAGACGCCGAGCGCATGAAGCTGGAAAGCAACTACCTGCGCGGCACCATTGCTGAAGATTTGAATGACGGTCTCACCGGCGGTTTTAAAGGTGACAACTTCCTGCTGATCCGTTTCCACGGTATGTACCAGCAGGACGACCGCGATATTCGCGCTGAGCGTGCCGAACAGAAGCTGGAGCCGCGTCATGCGATGCTGCTGCGCTGCCGTCTGCCGGGTGGGGTCATCACCACCAAACAGTGGCAGGCGATTGATAAATTCGCTGGCGAAAACACGATCTACGGCAGCATCCGCCTGACCAACCGTCAGACCTTCCAGTTCCACGGTATTCTGAAGAAGAACGTGAAGCCGGTGCACCAGATGCTGCACTCCGTTGGGCTGGACGCACTGGCCACCGCCAACGACATGAACCGTAACGTGCTTTGCACGTCGAACCCGTACGAGTCTGAGCTGCATGCCGAAGCGTATGAGTGGGCGAAGAAGATCTCTGAGCATCTGCTGCCGCGCACCCGCGCCTATGCAGAGATTTGGCTCGATCAGGAGAAAGTCGCGACCACCGATGAAGAACCGATTCTCGGCCAGACCTATCTGCCGCGTAAGTTCAAAACCACGGTCGTGATCCCGCCGCAGAACGATATTGACCTGCACGCCAACGACATGAACTTTGTGGCGATTGCCGAAAACGGCAAGCTGGTCGGCTTTAACCTGCTGGTGGGCGGGGGCCTGTCCATTGAGCACGGTAACAAGAAAACCTACGCCCGCACCGCGAGCGAGTTCGGCTTCCTGCCGCTGGAGCACACGCTGGCGGTGGCGGAAGCCGTGGTCACGACCCAGCGCGACTGGGGTAACCGTACCGACCGTAAAAACGCGAAAACCAAATATACCCTCGAGCGCGTGGGAGTGGAGACGTTCAAAGCGGAAGTGGAGCGTCGCGCGGGGATCAAATTTGAGCCAGTCCGTCCTTACGAATTCACCGGTCGCGGCGATCGTATTGGCTGGGTGAAAGGTATCGACAATAAATGGCATCTGACGCTGTTTATCGAAAATGGTCGAATTCTGGATTATCCGGGCCGTCCGCTGAAAACCGGTCTGCTGGAAATTGCGAAGATCCACAAAGGCGAGTTCCGCATTACCGCTAACCAGAACCTGATCATTGCCGGCGTGCCGGAGAGCCAGAAGGCGAAGATCGAGACGCTGGCGCGCGATCATGGGTTGATGGATGCGGTCAAACCGCAGCGTGAAAACTCCATGGCCTGCGTGTCGTTCCCGACCTGTCCGCTGGCGATGGCCGAAGCGGAACGTTTCCTGCCGTCATTTACTGACAAAGTGGAAGCGATTCTGGAAAAACACGGCATTCCGGACGAGCATATTGTTATGCGAGTGACCGGCTGCCCGAACGGCTGCGGTCGCGCGATGCTGGCCGAGCTGGGGCTGGTGGGGAAAGCGCCGGGTCGCTATAACCTGCATCTGGGCGGTAACCGTATCGGCACACGTATTCCACGTATGTTCCGCGAGAACATCACCGAGCCGGAAATCCTTGATTCCATCGACGAGCTTGTCGGGCGCTGGGCGAAAGAGCGCGAAGCGGGTGAAGGCTTCGGCGACTTTACGGTGCGTGCGGGCATCATTCGCCCGGTGCTCGATCCCGCAAGGGATTTCTGGGAGTAACCACGAGAGGTAATTATGTCCGTACTCGATCTAAACGCCCTTAACGAACTGCCAAAAGTCGAACGCATTCTGGCACTGGCAGAAACCAACGCCCAACTGGAAAAGCTCGACGCCGAAGGGCGCGTGGCCTGGGCGCTGGAAAACCTGCCGGGAGACTATGTGCTTTCGTCGAGTTTTGGTATTCAGGCGGCGGTGAGTTTGCATCTGGTGAATCAGATCCGTCCGGACATTCCGGTGATCCTCACCGACACCGGCTACCTGTTCCCGGAAACCTACCAGTTTATTGACGAGCTGACGGACAAGCTCAGGCTGAACCTGAAAGTCTACCGCGCGACGGAAAGCGCGGCCTGGCAGGAAGCGCGCTACGGCAAGCTGTGGGAGCAGGGCGTTGAAGGCATTGAGAAATACAATGAGATCAACAAAGTCGAGCCGATGAACCGGGCACTGAAAGAGCTTAACGCGCAGACGTGGTTTGCAGGGTTGCGCCGTGAGCAATCCGGCAGCCGTGCCACGCTGCCGGTGCTGGCAGTCCAGCGCGGAGTCTTTAAGGTGCTGCCGATTATCGACTGGGATAACCGGACGGTGTACCAGTACCTGCAAAAACACGGGCTGAAGTACCATCCGCTGTGGGACCAGGGCTACCTGTCAGTTGGAGACACCCACACCACGCGCAAATGGGAACCGGGAATGGCGGAAGAAGAGACGCGATTCTTTGGGCTGAAGCGCGAGTGCGGGTTGCACGAAGGGTAATTCCTTAACCGCCCTCTCCCTGTGGGAGAGGGTTGGGGTGAGGGCATCAGGCCGCGCTATACTTAAAAACCTCAGCCTTTCCCCGCCTTCGCCAGCTCCTTCACCAGCGGCAGCATCACTTTCACCACGTCCCGGCTGCGGTGTTCAATGCGCTGCGGCAGGGCGCTATCAATATGCTGCTGATTATCCAGCATCACGTTATGCCAGCTTGTCCCGTCCGGGAAGGCTTTCGATTTTCCCCGTTGCTGGTAGCCATCTTTTTTCCCCAGCGCCCAGTTGGTTGCTTCCACGTACAGGACCGGAATGCCCGCTTTATCGAACACTTCGCCGTCGTTGCAGCAGCCCGTTCCTCGCGGATAATTTGGATTGCCGCCCGGGTTGCTGGCGGCATACACCCCATGGCTGCGGGCAATGGCGAGCGCCCGGTCACGCGTCAGTTTACGCACGCTACCCGGCGTACTCTGTCCGCTGTTGAAATACAGTTTATCGCCGACAATCAGGTTATCGAGGTTAATTACCAGCAGCGTATTTTTCTTCTCTTCAGCGCTCATGCGTTTAAGGAGATTCTCAGCGCCGAGCTTACCCTCCTCTTCACCGCTGGTGGCAACGAAACGAATGCCATATTGCGTCGGAATGTTCTTCATTCGCTCGGCCAGTTCGAGCATCACGCCAAGACCCGCTGCGTTATCGTCCATGCCCTGCAGCGTCAGCCCGCCGAGGTTGTTATCGGTGTCGGCATCGCTGAGCGGTGCGTAAGTATCGAGATGCGCCATGATAATAATCTGTTCCGCCGCGCGACCTTCGTGAGCCGCAATAACCGTACTGCCGGTCACGTTGTGCCAGTTTTGTGTTTTATTGCGCGAGGTATAGATATAGCGGCTGTGAAACGACCGGATATCGCTCTGGTAACCCATATCAGCAAATTGCTGGCGAATATAGTCAGCAGAGAGCATTTCCGCAGGTGAACCGGTCATGCGGCCAGGGAAAACGGTGGCAATATGCCGCGCCTGCTGAGTGGCGATTTCACCATAGGGTTGATTTTTTGCCTGAGCCGGAAGAATAAAGCAAACGCCTAGCGCCAGGGCAGCAACACAGTGGCGCGTTGCGGAAAACATAGTGAGTCCTTAAAAACAGAGCAAAATTTTAACTGGCCTAGTATGAAACTGTGATCGCCCATACACAATTTGAATTGCTCTTAAATGCCCGAAAATTCGCGTGTTAAGCACTTTTTGATATTAACTTTTTCACATCGTTATTCCATTGAGTAACTACTCATTCCAATTCGTAATTTCATTCGGTCTAAGCCGCCCCCTATAGTCCCTCTATTCCTCGTTGTTAGTGAGTTGTTGCCTGTGGACTATCTGCCCTTATTTGCCGCGATTAAAGAGAAACCGGTGCTGGTTGTTGGCACGGGTGAAATTGCCGATCGCAAAATCGCGTTTTTGCAACGTGCGGGGGCGCAGGTGCGGGTAGTGGCAGAAGCGGATTTTGACGAATCACAAATCGACAGCGTAGTGCTGGTAATAGCGGCGACCGAAGATCGCGACCTGAACCGTCGTGTTTCCGACGCCGCTCAGGCCCGTTACCGTCTGGTGAACGTGGTGGACGACCAGCCGTTATGCTCGTTTATCTTCCCGTCGATCGTTGACCGTTCGCCGCTTCTGGTGGCGATCTCCTCCGGCGGTACCGCTCCGGTGCTGGCGCGCGTGCTGCGGGAAAAAATCGAAGCACTGCTGCCGACAAGCCTCGGGCGCATGGCGGAGACAGCCAGCTACTGGCGTAACCATCTGAAGACCCGGCTGACCAGCGTGGCGGAACGTCGTCGCTTCTGGGAGCGGGTGTTTCGCGGCCGCTTTGCCAGCCTGATGCAGGCCGGCAATGAGACGGCGGCGCAGAAAATTCTCGAAGACGAACTGGACAACCCTGGCAGTACGAACGGGGAGATCATTCTGGTGGGCGCAGGGCCGGGCGATGCCGGGCTTCTGACGCTGCGTGGCCTTCAGGTGCTGCAGGACGCGGACGTGGTGTTCTACGACCATCTGGTCACCAACGGCGTGCGCGAGCTGATCCGTCGCGACGCGGAGCAAATTTGCGTCGGCAAACGGGCAGGCGAGCACTCTGTGCCGCAGCACGACACCAATCAGATGCTGATTGCTGCCGCTAAAGCGGGCAAAACTGTGGTACGTCTGAAAGGGGGCGATCCGTTTATCTTCGGACGCGGCGGAGAAGAGTTGCAGGCGGCAGCCGAAGCGGGCGTGCCGTTCCAGGTGGTGCCTGGCATTACGGCGGCATCAGCAGTAACGGCCTATGCCGGTATTCCGCTGACCCATCGCGATTATGCGCAGAGCGTCACGTTTGTGACCGGGCACTACAAGGCCGACAGCACGCCGTTTGACTGGTCGCATCTCGCCCAGAGCCGGCAAACGCTGGCGATATACATGGGCACGATGAAAGCCGCAGACATCAGCGAACAGCTGATTCAGCACGGTCGCGAGGCAGCGACGCCCGTTGCCGTGATTTCTCGCGGCACCCGCGTCGATCAGCATGTTGCTATCGGCACATTACTCGAACTTGCAGACCTGGCGAAAGATGCCCCGATGCCCGCCCTGATCGTGGTGGGGGAAGTGGTACAGCTGCACAGTACGCTCGCCTGGTTTCAACATACTACAGACTCAGAGGGGTTTGGTTCCTCTGTGGTGAATCTGGCTTAAGGAACGGTTATGGACCAAAAACGACTTACTCACCTGCGGCAGCTCGAAGCGGAAAGTATCCATATTATCCGCGAAGTGGCAGCCGAATTTTCTAACCCGGTGATGATGTACTCCATCGGTAAAGATTCCAGCGTCATGCTGCATCTGGCGCGTAAAGCGTTTTATCCGGGTACGCTGCCGTTCCCGCTGCTGCACGTCGATACCGGCTGGAAATTCCGCGAAATGTACGAATTCCGCGACCGTACCGCAAAAGCTTACGGCTGCGAGCTGCTGGTGCATAAAAACCCGGAAGGGGTGGCGATGGGCATTAACCCCTTCGTGCACGGCAGCGCCAAACACACGGATATCATGAAAACCGAAGGGCTGAAGCAGGCGCTGAACAAATACGGCTTTGATGCCGCCTTCGGCGGCGCGCGCCGTGACGAAGAGAAGTCTCGTGCTAAAGAGCGTATCTACTCTTTCCGCGATCGTTTCCACCGCTGGGATCCGAAAAACCAGCGCCCAGAGCTGTGGCACAACTACAACGGCCAGATCAACAAAGGCGAAAGCATCCGCGTTTTCCCGCTCTCCAACTGGACCGAGCTGGATATCTGGCAGTACATCTATCTGGAAAATATCGAGATCGTTCCGCTGTATCTGGCGGCTGAGCGTCCGGTGCTCGAGCGCGACGGCATGCTGATGATGATCGACGACGATCGCATCGACCTGCAGCCGGGCGAAGTCATCAAAAAACAGATGGTGCGTTTCCGTACCCTCGGCTGCTGGCCGCTGACCGGCGCGGTGGAATCCAACGCGCAGACGCTGCCGGAGATCATTGAAGAGATGCTGGTGTCGACCACCAGTGAGCGACAGGGGCGCGTGATTGACCGCGACCAGGCAGGCTCCATGGAGCTGAAGAAACGTCAGGGTTATTTCTAAGGAGCCGCCATGAACACCACTATTGCTCAACAAATTGCCAACGAAGGCGGCGTGGAAGCGTATCTGCACGCGCAACAACACAAAAGTCTGCTGCGTTTTCTGACCTGCGGCAGCGTGGATGACGGGAAAAGTACCCTGATTGGTCGCCTGTTGCACGATACACGCCAGATTTACGAAGATCAGCTCTCTTCTCTGCACAACGACAGCAAACGTCATGGTACCCAGGGTGAAAAACTCGACCTGGCGCTGCTGGTGGATGGTTTGCAGGCGGAGCGCGAGCAGGGCATCACCATTGACGTGGCCTATCGCTATTTCTCAACGGAGAAGCGCAAATTTATTATCGCCGACACCCCGGGGCACGAGCAGTATACCCGTAATATGGCGACCGGCGCGTCGACCTGCGACCTGGCGATCCTGCTGATCGACGCCCGTAAAGGCGTGCTGGATCAAACCCGTCGTCACAGCTTTATCTCCACGCTGCTGGGGATCAAACACCTGGTCGTGGCGGTCAACAAGATGGATCTGGTGAACTTCAGCGAAGAGAAATTTGAGGAGATCCGCCAGAGTTACCTTACCTTTGCCGAACAGCTGCCGGGTAATCTGGATATCCGCTTCGTGCCGCTTTCCGCGCTGGAAGGCGATAACGTCGCCTCCCAGAGTGCGAATATGCCGTGGTACAGCGGCCCGACGCTGCTGGAAGTGCTGGAGACCGTTGAAATTCAGCGCGTGGTTGATACCCAGCCGATGCGCTTCCCGGTGCAGTACGTTAACCGTCCAAATCTCGATTTCCGCGGCTTCTCCGGCACGATTGCCTCCGGCTCCGTGAAGGTGGGACAGCGTGTCAAAGTGCTGCCCTCCGGCGTAGAATCGGCAATCGCGCGCATCGTGACGTTCGACGGCGACCTCCAGGAAGCCGGGGCAGGGGAGGCGGTCACCCTGGTGCTGAAAGACGAGATTGATATCAGCCGGGGCGATCTGCTGGTCGACGCGCAGGAAACGCTGGCAGCAGTGCAGGGCGCGTCTGTGGATGTTGTCTGGATGGCGGAACAGCCGCTGACCGCAGGCCAGAGCTACGACATCAAAATAGCGGGCAAGAAAACTCGCGCCCGCGTGGACGGCATTCAGTTCCAGGTGGACATCAACAATCTCACCCAGCGTGACGTGAGCGAGCTGCCGCTGAACGGTATTGGCCTGGTGGATCTGACTTTCGATGAGCCGCTGGTGCTGGATCCGTATCAGCAGAACCCGGTAACGGGCGGCCTGATCTTTATCGACCGTCTGACTAACGTCACCGTCGGTGCGGGGATGGTTCGTGAGCCAAACGAGCAGGCGACCGTCGCCTCTGAATTCAGCGCCTTCGAACTGGAGCTGAACGCGCTGGTGCGTAAGCACTTCCCGCACTGGGGCGCCCGCGATCTGCTGGGAGGCAAATAATGGCCGCACATGATGAGAACGTCGTCTGGCATCCTCATCCGGTCACCGTCGCGCAGCGTGAGCAACTCCACGGACATCGTGGGGTTGTGCTGTGGTTTACCGGGCTGTCTGGCTCCGGTAAATCCACGGTAGCGGGCGCGCTGGAAGAGGCGCTGCATCAGAGGGGCGTGAGCACCTACCTGCTGGACGGGGATAATGTCCGTCATGGTCTGTGCAGCGATTTAGGCTTCAGCGACGACGACCGCAAAGAGAATATTCGCCGGGTGGGAGAAGTCGCCAGCCTGATGGCGGATGCCGGGCTGGTGGTGTTAACGGCGTTTATCTCGCCGCATCGTGCTGAGCGCCAGATGGTGCGTGAGCGCGTGGGGCAGGATCGCTTTATCGAAGTGTTTGTCGATACGCCGCTGGCAGTCTGCGAAGCTCGCGACCCGAAAGGGCTGTACAAAAAAGCGCGTGCCGGCGAACTGCGCAACTTCACCGGAATTGACGCGGTTTACGAAGCGCCTGAATCGCCTGAGATTCACCTGGAAGGTCAACAATTGGTAACAAATTTAGTAAGCCAATTATTAGACCTGCTCAGACGGGACGATATTATCAGATCCTGAGGCGGTATCGTTCGGGAGCTGTCTTTCCGAACGATGAGTCACGGTCACAGGATTAGCTATGCGCAACAGTGAAAACTACATTATCACCACCGGGTCGGAGCCGCTCGCGACCGACGACGAAACGACCTGGTCATTTCCCGGGGCCATTATTGGCTTCGTCTCCTGGTTGCTGGCGCTTGGCATCCCGTTTCTTATGTATGGCGGCAATACGCTGTTCTTCTTCCTCTACACCTGGCCTTTCTTCCTGGCGCTGATGCCCGTCGCGGTTGTCGTCGGCATTGCGTTGCACTCCCTGTTCAATGGCAGGCTCCTGTATAGTGCCGTGTTCACTATCGCCGCCGTAGTCATCATATTTGGGCTGCTATTTTTATGGCTGATGGGTTAACTTGCGGCATAATTAAAACCCCAGAGTAGAGTCCAGCGGAAAGTTATGGGATGATGAAGCCGTTTTTTCAGGGGGCAGGATGGGTAAACTAACGCTGCTGTTGCTGGCTTTGCTGATTTGGCTGCAATACTCGTTGTGGTTCGGTAAGAACGGACTGCACGACTACAGCCGGGTGAGCGATGACGTCGCGGCTCAGCAGGCAACAAACGCCAAACTTAAGGCGCGTAACGATCAACTCTTTGCTGAAATTGATGACCTCAATGGCGGGCAGGAGGCGATTGAGGAACGCGCACGCAATGAACTCAGTATGACTAAGCCGGGCGAAACCTTTTATCGTCTGGTTCCGGATGCGTCTAAACGCAATCAGGGCTCAGCACAAAATAATCGATAATCAGGCCCAGGATTACGACATGGCAGCAACTTTTTCGGACGTCTGTGCCGTGGTGCCGGCCGCAGGTTTTGGCCGGCGCATGCAAACAGAGTGTCCCAAGCAGTACCTTTCAATTGGTGATAAAACGATCCTCGAGCACGCCGTGGCGGCGCTGCTGGCGCACCCTCGGGTGACGCGAGCGATCATTGTCATCAGCCCCGGCGATGCGCGTTTTGCGCAGCTACCGCTGGCAAACCATCCACAGATTACCGTTGTTGACGGCGGCGCCGAGCGCGCCGATTCCGTGCTGGCGGGCATTCAGGCTGCCGGAGACGCGCCGTGGGTGCTGGTGCACGACGCCGCACGTCCGTGTCTGCATCAGGACGATCTGGCGCGCCTGCTGGCGCTGAGTGAAACCAGTAAAGTGGGGGGCATCCTGGCCGCTCCGGTGCGTGACACCATGAAGCGCGCCGAGCCTGGCAAGCAGGCTATCGCCCACACCGTTGAGCGCGTCGATCTCTGGCACGCGCTGACGCCACAATTTTTCCCCCGCGAATTACTCCACGACTGCTTAACGCGTGCGCTTAAAGAAGGGGCGACCATCACGGATGAAGCCTCCGCGCTGGAGTATTGCGGTTTTCACCCCGAACTGGTTGAAGGACGCGCTGATAATATAAAAGTGACGCGCCCGGAAGATTTACAGCTCGCGGAATTTTATCTTACCCGTTCGACCCATCAGGAGAAGGCATAATGCGAATTGGACACGGTTTTGATGTACACGCCTTTGGCGGAGAAGGCCCAATTATCATTGGCGGCGTACGTATTCCTTACGAAAAAGGTCTGCTGGCGCATTCTGATGGCGACGTGGCGTTGCATGCGCTGACCGACGCCCTGCTGGGTGCCGCTGCGCTGGGGGATATCGGCAAGCTGTTCCCGGACACCGATCCGGCGTTTAAGGGGGCAGACAGCCGCGAACTGCTGCGCGAAGCCTGGCGCCGCATTCAGGCCAAAGGCTATACGCTGGGCAACGTCGACGTGACGATCATCGCTCAGGCGCCGAAAATGCTGCCGCATATACCGCAGATGCGCGTGTTTATTGCTGAGGATCTGGGCTGTCACATGGACGACGTGAACGTCAAAGCCACCACCACCGAGAAGCTGGGCTTTACCGGTCGCGGCGAGGGCATTGCCTGTGAAGCGGTGGCGCTGCTGGTGAAGGCCGCCAAATGACGGACTTCGATAACCTGACTTATCTGCACGGTAAACCGCTGGGTTCTGGCATGCTGAAGGCCAGTCCTGAAGATTTCGTGGTGGTTGAGGATTTGGGGTTTGAGCCGGACGGTGAAGGCGAACATATCCTGGTACGAATTCTTAAAAACGGCTGCAATACCCGGTTTGTGGCCGATGCGCTGGCAAAATTCCTCAAAATTCATGCCCGCGAGGTGAGCTTCGCCGGACAGAAAGATAAACACGCCGTCACCGAACAGTGGCTGTGCGCGCGCGTTCCCGGCAATACGATGCCTGATTTAAGCCAGTTTGAGCTGGAAGGCTGTAAAGTGCTGGAATACGCCCGTCACAAGCGCAAACTGCGCCTGGGGGCGTTGAAAGGCAATGCGTTTACGCTGGTATTGCGTGAAGTGTCCGACCGTTCAGACGTTGAAAAACGCCTCAACGCCATCAATGAACGCGGCGTACCGAACTACTTTGGCGCCCAGCGCTTTGGCATTGGCGGCAGTAACCTGCAGGGCGCGCTGCGCTGGGCACAAAGCGATGCGCCGGTGCGCGACAGGAATAAGCGCAGTTTTTGGTTGTCGGCGGCCCGCAGTGCGTTGTTTAATCAGATTGTGAGCGAAAGGCTGAAAAAACCGGACGCGAATCAAGTTGTTGTTGGCGATGCGCTACAATTAGCGGGACGCGGAAGCTGGTTTGTGGCAACGGCCGACGAAATGGCCGATGTGCAGTCGCGCGTGGACGCGAAATCGCTGATGATTACCGCCGCGTTACCCGGCTCCGGTGAGTGGGGGACGCAAGGCGACGCGCTGAGCGCTGAGCAGACGGCTGTCGCCGATGCGCAGGCATTACAATCTTTGCTGGTGCGGGAAAAAGTCGAAGCAGCACGCCGCGCGATGCTGCTCTACCCGCAGCAGCTAAGCTGGAACTGGTGGGATGACGTCACCGTCGAGTTACGCTTCTGGCTGCCGGCCGGTAGCTTTGCCACCAGCGTTGTCAGGGAACTTATCAACACCTCGGGTGATTATGCGAATATTGCTGAGTAACGATGACGGGATCCACGCGCCAGGCATTCAGACCCTGGCGAAGCACCTCCGTGAATTTGCGGATGTGCAGGTTGTGGCGCCCGATCGTAACCGCAGTGGAGCGTCTAACTCACTGACCCTGGAGTCGTCGCTTCGCACCTTTACCTTTGAAAATGGCGATATTGCCGTACAGATGGGCACACCGACCGACTGCGTCTTTCTGGGCGTGAATGCCCTGATGCGACCGCGTCCGGATATTGTTGTCTCCGGTATTAATGCCGGGCCGAACCTCGGCGACGACGTGATTTACTCCGGTACCGTGGCGGCCGCAATGGAAGGTCGTCATCTGGGGTTCCCGGCGCTGGCGGTTTCGTTAAACGGTCACACGCACTACGACACCGCCGCCGCGGTGACCTGCTCGATCCTGCGGGCGCTCGGCCGCGAGCCGCTGCGTACCGGGCGTATTCTGAACATCAACGTGCCGGATCTCCCGCTGGATGAAATTAAAGGCATTCGCGTCACACGGTGCGGCAGCCGTCATCCGGCCGATCAGGTGATCCCGCAGCAGGATCCTCGCGGCAACACGCTTTACTGGATCGGCCCTCCTGGCGATAAGTGCGATGCGGGTCCGGATACCGACTTTGCCGCCGTGGATGAAGGCTATGTTTCCGTTACGCCACTGCACGTAGATTTAACGGCGTATAGTGCGCAAGATGTGGTGTCGGGCTGGCTGGATCGCGCAGGAGTGAACGCGCAATGGTAAGCAAACGTGTACAAACTCTTCTGGAACAACTTCGCGCACAGGGGATCCGCGACGAGCATGTGCTTGAAGCGCTTGCCCAGGTTCCGCGTGAGAAATTTGTAGACGAGGCGTTTGAACACAAAGCGTGGGAAAACGTGGCGCTGCCTATTGGGCAAGGCCAGACGATTTCGCAGCCTTACATGGTGGCGCGCATGACGGAGCTGCTTGAGCTCACGCCCAATTCGCGCGTGCTGGAGATTGGCACCGGCTCGGGTTATCAGACCGCGATCCTGGCGCATCTGGTGCACCATGTCTGCTCCGTTGAGCGGATTAAAGGTTTACAGTGGCAGGCGCGTCGTCGCCTGAAACAACTTGATTTACATAATGTTTCGACACGACACGGTGATGGATGGCAGGGTTGGCAGGCTCGCGCCCCGTTCGACGCCATCATCGTGACGGCAGCCCCGCCTGAAATTCCTGCAGCCCTGTTGTCGCAGCTGGATGAGGGGGGCATTCTTGTTCTGCCCGTCGGCGATGAGCAGCAGCTCCTGAAGCGCGTTCGTCGACGTGGCGGCGAGTTTATTATCGACACCGTGGAAGCCGTGCGCTTTGTGCCTCTGGTAAAGGGGGAGTTGGCCTGAGACTCGGATTTATCCAGGGTTATTAAGGCAAATTCAGCGTATGGTGTGGCGCGAAAGATTCGTGCCATCACGGTAAATTTTAAGTCACTGGTAGTTAACACATTCCTGGGGGATAAATGAGCGCGGGAAGCCCTAAATTCACCATCAGCCGTGTTGCGGCATTATCACTGGTTTCGCTCTGGCTGGCTGGCTGTACAAGTTCTAACAATGCGCCTGCGCCCGTCAGTTCCGTCGGCGGAAACAGCGGCTCGGGTAACACGTCCAGCGGAATGTTGATCACGCCTCCGCCTAAAATGGGAACTGCCACGGCGCAACAAAATCCGTCAATCCAGCCAGTTCAGCGCCCAATGACGCAGCCAACACAGATTCAGCCAGTTGAACAGCCTGTTCAGACCCAAAATGGCCGCATAGTGTATAACCGTCAGTATGGGAACATTCCGAAAGGCAGCTATACCGGCGGCAGCACCTATACCGTGAAACGCGGCGATACGCTGTTCTATATTGCCTGGATCACCGGGAACGATTTCCGTGACCTCGCACAGCGTAACAACGTCCAGGCCCCGTATGGTCTGGAGGTTGGGCAAACGCTCCAGGTGGGCAACGCAACGGGTACGCCACTGACGCCTGGCAACACGGTTTCAGCGGCCGATGTGACCGCACAAAATAACAGCGTTAAGCCTGCACAAAAATCCACCACGGTGGTTGCTTCACAACCTGTAATTACGTATTCTGAGGATTCAGGTGATCAGACTGCTAACAAAATGTTGCCGAATAATAAAGGGACTGCGACTACTGTCACAGCACCGGTTACGGCACCTGTGGTTAGCTCTACTGAACCGACTGCAAGCAGTCAGAATGCCAGTTCGTCAATCACTACCTGGCGCTGGCCAACTGACGGCAAGATTATCGAAAACTTCGCCACTTCTGAGGGTGGTAACAAAGGGATCGATATCGCAGGCAGTAAAGGACAGGCTATCATCGCGACCGCAGACGGACGCGTTGTGTATGCCGGTAATGCTCTGCGCGGTTACGGTAATCTTATCATCATCAAACACAATGATGATTACCTGAGTGCCTACGCCCATAACGACACAATGCTGGTCCGGGAACAACAAGAAGTTAAGGCGGGGCAAAAAATCGCTACCATGGGTAGCACCGGAACCAGTTCTACACGCTTGCATTTTGAAATTCGTTACAAGGGGAAATCCGTAAACCCGCTGCAGTATTTGCCGCAGCGATAATTTGACGGGGCATGCCAGCCAGGGTGTCTCGTTCAGGGATCACGGGTAGGAGCCACCTTATGAGTCAGAATACGCTGAAAGTTCATGATTTAAATGAAGATGCGGAATTTGATGAGAACGGAGTAGAGGCTTTTGACGAAAAAGCCTTAGTAGAAGAGGAACCCAGTGATAACGATTTGGCTGAAGAAGAGCTGTTATCGCAGGGCGCCACACAGCGTGTACTGGACGCGACTCAGCTTTACCTTGGGGAGATTGGTTACTCCCCACTGCTAACGGCCGAAGAAGAAGTCTATTTCGCACGTCGTGCTTTGCGTGGTGATGTTGCCTCGCGTCGTCGTATGATCGAAAGTAACCTGCGACTGGTCGTGAAAATTGCCCGCCGTTACGGCAATCGTGGTCTGGCTCTGCTGGATCTGATTGAAGAGGGCAACTTAGGTCTCATCCGCGCAGTTGAGAAGTTTGACCCGGAACGCGGGTTCCGTTTCTCAACCTACGCGACCTGGTGGATTCGTCAGACCATCGAACGGGCTATTATGAACCAGACCCGTACGATCCGCCTGCCGATCCACATCGTCAAAGAGTTGAACGTGTATCTGCGTACCGCGCGCGAGTTGTCCCATAAACTGGACCACGAGCCAAGCGCAGAAGAAATTGCCGAACAACTCGATAAACCGGTTGATGACGTAAGCCGTATGCTGCGTCTCAACGAGCGCATTACCTCCGTTGACACCCCGTTGGGTGGCGACTCCGAAAAAGCGCTGCTGGACATCCTGGCCGATGAAAAAGATAACGGTCCGGAAGACACCACGCAGGACGATGACATGAAACAGAGCATCGTCAAATGGCTGTTCGAACTGAACGCCAAACAGCGTGAAGTGCTGGCACGTCGTTTCGGTTTACTGGGGTATGAAGCTGCGACACTGGAAGATGTTGGCCGCGAAATTGGTCTGACTCGTGAACGTGTTCGTCAGATTCAGGTTGAAGGTCTGCGCCGCCTGCGTGAAATCCTGCAGGGGCAAGGTCTGAATATCGAAGCGCTGTTCCGCGAATAAGCAACCTTTCGTCAAAAAAGGCCCGTCGTGAGACGGGCCTTTTTCTTTTGTGCTATGGCTGCGCCGTTTCGTGCAGCAGACGCCATGTGATCCTGCCATCTTCCTGATTCAGCACTGCGGTTGACCAGCGCACGTTGATAGGGTGATCCGGGCGGGTTTGCGTCTCCCGATAGTGAAGCACCGCGCCATCATCCCAGCTCTGTCGCGTCGATAATTCGTCAATGACGATCTTAAGCCCAGGACGACTTCCGCGCTGGTTATCCAGAAAACGAACAAGCCCGTTGTAGTCTATATGGACCCCACCGGGTGGGATCATCAGAAAATCAGACCGAAAACGGGCGAGCAGGGCGTCGGAATCGCCTTCGCCTTTGCCTAGCCAGTTTTCAAGTGCAATGTGGAGCTCGATAATCTCGTGTTCGAAAGGCGTCATGAATTCTCCTGTCGCAGCTGGGTGAGCACCTGCGTATTGTTAAGACGAAAAACGTACAGTACAGGCAGTAAGGTCATGCCTGCGGCAAAAATAAACATCCCGTGCCACGCGGCGAGCGGGGGTAGCCAGGCCTGCGCAAGGTTCAGGACCTGCGCCAGCAGCAGGGTACCCACAAAAAAGCTCAACTGACGATTAAGATTCCACAGCGCACTGGCATCCGGCATATCTTCCCGGCGCGTTGTCAGAAAAGCGCTGCTTTGAGCCGTGCTGCTGCAAAGACTTCCCCCTGCACCCATCAACACAAATGCAAGGGTGGGTAACAGCGCTGTGCTGGCCGGACCGACGCTCAGTAAAAGCAGAACGCCCAGCGCCTGGAGCAGACAGCCTGTGACGACAAGGGGACGAGGACCAATACGGTTAAAATAGCGTCCCGTTGCCGTGATAGCGACAAACGATGCCACAGACCACGGCAGCATCAGCATTCCCGTTGCGCCGGGTGTCATATTGGCCTCGCTCTGAAGGTAATACATACCCGTGACGTTCACTCCAATAAATATGCCTGGTACACAGACATAGACCAGCATGGAAAAACGCAAAAGCGGGTCCGCAAGTAAAGGCAGGTTTAGCAGCCGGCTTGCTTTCATCGCGGGCTGTTCGTGTTTAAGCCACAAACAGCCCAGAACAAAGGTCACGATGGCAACCGGGAGCGTGGCGAAAAATATCCATCGCCAGCTTAGCGTTTGCACCAGCACGCCTCCGAGAGCAGGGGAGCAGGCGGGGGCAAGCAGTGCGACCAGCATAACCGCTGAGGAGAGTCTGGCTCGCTCGTGAGGCTTAAACTGTTGCCAGGTCAACGCCTGTCCAACGGGAATCAATAAGCCTCCTCCCACCCCCTGCAACACTCGCCAGGCAATCAGGCTTTCCAGCGTGGCAGACAAGCCTGCCGCAGCAGAGGCAGCGCTGAACAGAAAAAGCGAGAGCAGGATGACGCGCTTCGGTCCGATTCGGCGCGTGAGCACGCTGCTAAACGGGATCACCAGCGTCAGACCAGCAATGTACCCGTTACTGACCCAGGCAAGTGCTGAAGGCGTGGCGTGAAAGGCGTGAGCCATTGCCGGAAAAGCGACGCTGGCAATAAACATGTTAATCAAATCAAGAAAAAAGCCCAGCAGATAGACAACGGCGACTTTGCTGCGATAGGTCATGGTGGTTCCTCCCGTGAGGAGGCGTATCGTATCGACGCGCCAGGTACGGATAAACCAGACAAAGCGCGATATACTGTCAAAAATATTTTGACGGTAAAAGGCGTAATGATGATTAACTTACAGCGGACGCAGATGTTTGTTGCGGTGGCAGACACCGGCAGTTTCACTGCGGCAGCTGAGGCGATGGGGCTGACAAAAGCCGTGGTCAGCTTTAATATTCGTCAGCTCGAAGCCGAACTGGGCGTTACCCTGTTGCTGCGATCCACCCGCCGCCTGACGTTAACCGACGCGGGTACTCTTTTTCATCAACGCAGCGTCGCGCTTCTGAAGGATGCAGAACAGTTGCAGGATGATGTCCGCGCGAATCATGCCGGGCTCACCGGGGAGTTGCGGATCACGACCACGCCTGAGTATGGCTCACAGGTCGTGGTGCCGATGCTGGCAAGGTTCAGCCAGCAGCACCCGGATCTTCGCGTGCGTCATGTTTCGTCATCACTGCATGCCGACCTTATCTCAGAGCGCTTTGATGTGGCTATCCGATTGGGAACGCTTACCGATTCACGCTATCACGCTGCATTGATCGCGCACTTTTCGATCCTGCCCGTTGCGACACCCGAGTGGCTCGTTACTCATCCGATCGCATCGCTGGCGCAGCTTGCCCATGCGGACTGGATTATCCACGAGCGCTTAACCTCGCCGCTGCGCTGGCAGGTGAAAAATGCCGGTGGTTTGCCCGACACGCTGGAGATAAAAAAAGCGCCGCGCCTGTTTGCCGACAGTGCGCAGGCTCTTATGGCCTTTGCACTCGCCGGAGGTGGAGTGGCATTACTGCCGGAATGGCTGGTGCGCGATGCGCTGGATACGGGAAAACTGGTGCCGGTTTTACCGGAATATACCTTCGCGCGGCAGGGCATTTACGCGGTTTATCCGGATGCCCGGCACGTGCCGGCGAAAGTACGCACCTTTATTGATTTTATGCGCGCCAGCGTGAATTAATCGTGCATCATTTTCTTGATAAGCGCGGAGAACTGCTCCCGCTCGGCCTGACTCAGGCGCCCTAAAAATGCCTCATCTACTTCATTGCTTACCGGCTTGCAGCCTTCAAGCAGGGCTTCGCCTTCTGGTGTCAGGAAGACAAACCGGCGGCGCTTATCGGCGGGGTCATGCTCGCGTTTGACCAGCCCGCGCGCCTCCATGCGGCTCAGCATTTCCGCCAGGGTCGCTTTCGTACTGACTGCCACTTCGGTCAATGCCACCTGTTCAATGCCCGGATGCTCGGCAACAGAGCGCATAACCGCATACTGCGGCTTGGTTAGCTCCGGTAAGGCATGTTGCCACTGCGCGGTATGCTGTTGAAAAAGCTGACGTAACAGGTGGAACGCCTCTTGTCTTAGTTCCATGAACACTCCGACGGAAAAAATCTCCCCCTATGATAGCCGCTAAAGCCCGGGATGATAACGCGGCATTTTTTAGCAATTAGTGTGATCGTATGCGAACGATCTTGTCAGAAAAACGATCCGGGAGTAGTTTACCTATAATGTTCGTACACGAACAAATTAATTGAGGTGATGAATGAGATTGATCGTGGGAATGACGGGGGCGACGGGGGCTCCGCTGGGCGTGGCGCTGCTGCAGGCGCTGCGGGAGATGCCTGAGGTGGAAACGCATCTGGTGATGTCGAAGTGGGCTAAAACCACCATCGAGCTGGAAACGCCTTACACCGCGCAGGACGTTGCTGCGCTGGCTGACGTTGTCCACAGCCCGGCTGACCAGGCCGCCACTATCTCCTCCGGGTCGTTTCGTACCGACGGCATGATCGTTATTCCCTGCAGCATGAAAACGCTGGCGGGGATCCGCGCAGGCTACGCCGAAGGGCTGGTGGGCCGTGCGGCGGATGTGGTGTTGAAAGAGGGGCGCAAGCTGGTGCTGGTTCCCCGCGAAACGCCGCTCAGCACCATCCATCTGGAGAACATGCTGGCGCTTTCCCGAATGGGCGTGGCGATGGTGCCGCCCATGCCTGCGTATTACAACCATCCGCAGACCGCCGATGACATCACCCAGCATATCGTGACCCGCGTGCTCGACCAGTTTGGTCTGGAGCATAAAAAGGCACGCCGCTGGAATGGGCTGCGGGAGGCGAAAGATTTTTCACAGGAGAATAAAAATGGCATTTGATGATTTGAGAAGCTTTCTGCAGGCACTCGATGAGCAAGGGCAACTGCTGAAAATTGAGGAAGAGGTGAATGCGGAGCCGGATCTGGCGGCGGCAGCCAACGCCACCGGTCGCATTGGCGACGGTGCGCCCGCGCTGTGGTTTGACAATATTCGCGGGTTTACCGATGCCCGCGTGGTGATGAACACCATCGGCTCCTGGCAGAACCACGCCATTTCGATGGGGCTGCCTGCGAATACCCCGGTAAAAAAACAGATCGACGAGTTTATCCGCCGCTGGGATAAATTCCCCATCGCACCGGAGCGCCGCGCCAACCCGGCCTGGGCTGAGAATACGGTGGACGGTGAAGACATCAACCTGTTCGACATCCTGCCGCTGTTTCGCCTGAATGACGGAGACGGTGGTTTTTATCTCGACAAAGCGTGCGTTGTTTCGCGCGATCCGCTTGACCCGGATAATTTCGGCAAGCAGAACGTCGGCATTTATCGCATGGAGGTGAAAGGTAAGCGCAAGCTCGGCCTGCAGCCGGTGCCGATGCACGATATCGCCCTGCATCTGCATAAAGCGGAAGAGCGTGGGGAAGATCTGCCGATTGCAATTACTCTCGGCAACGATCCGATCATCACCCTGATGGGCGCGACGCCGCTGAAATACGATCAGTCAGAATATGAGATGGCGGGTGCCCTGCGCGAAAGCCCATACCCGATTGCCACCGCACCGTTGACCGGCTTCGATGTACCGTGGGGCTCTGAAGTGATCCTGGAAGGGGTGATTGAAGGTCGTAAACGTGAAATCGAAGGGCCGTTTGGAGAGTTTACCGGGCACTATTCCGGTGGCCGTAATATGACGGTGGTACGTATTGATAAAGTTTCTTATCGCACGAAACCGATTTTCGAATCCCTGTACCTCGGTATGCCGTGGACCGAAATTGACTATCTGATGGGCCCAGCCACCTGCGTGCCGTTATACCAGCAGCTGAAAGCCGAATTCCCGGAAGTGCAGGCGGTGAACGCGATGTACACCCACGGTTTGCTGGCGATTATCTCCACCAAAAAGCGTTACGGCGGTTTTGCCCGCGCGGTCGGTTTGCGTGCCATGACTACGCCGCATGGCCTGGGCTACGTGAAGATGGTGATTATGGTGGATGAAGATGTTGACCCGTTCAACCTCCCGCAGGTGATGTGGGCGCTGTCATCGAAGGTCAACCCGGCAGGCGATCTGGTGCAACTGCCGAACATGTCGGTGCTTGAACTCGACCCAGGCTCCAGCCCGGCGGGCATTACCGACAAACTGATTATTGATGCGACGACGCCTGTCGCCCCGGATACCCGAGGCCACTATAGCCAGCCGGTACAGGATCTGCCTGAGACCAAAGCCTGGGCTGAAAAACTGACCGCGATGCTGGCAGCACGTCAATAAGGAGGAAAAGATGATTTGTCCACGTTGTGCCGATGAACATATTGAAGTGATGGCGACATCACCCGTGAAGGGGGTCTGGACGGTTTATCAGTGCCAGCATTGTCTCTATACCTGGCGCGATACCGAGCCGCTGCGCCGCACCAGCCGTGAACATTATCCGGAAGCGTTTCGTATGACGCAGAAGGATATTGACGAGGCACCGCAGGTGCCGACGATCCCACCGCTGCTGTAAAAAAAGCCGGGTGGCGGCTTCGCTATACCCGGCCTACAAAACCCGTAGGCCCGGTAAGCGCAGCGCCACCGGGCAATAAAGATCGCAGAGAACTACACCAGACTCTTCAACCGATAAATCCACTCCAGCGCCTGACGCGGCGTCAGTGAATCCGGGTCGAGATTCTCAAGTGCTTCCACCGCAGGCGACGTCTCTTCCGCAGGCACAAGCAGCGACATCTGCGTGCCATCAATCTGCGTCGCCGCCGCATTCGGTGACAGGCTTTCCAGCTCACGCAGTTTCTGACGCGCGCGCTTAATTACCTCTTTCGGTACGCCAGCCAGCGCCGCGACGGCCAGGCCATAGCTCTTGCTCGCCGCACCGTCCTGCACCGTGTGCATGAAGGCGATGGTATCGCCGTGTTCCAGCGCATCAAGGTGGACGTTAGCCACCCCTTCCATCTTCTCCGGTAGCTGCGTCAGCTCGAAGTAATGGGTGGCGAACAGCGTCATGGCTTTGATTTTGTTCGCGAGGCTTTCAGCGCAGGCCCATGCCAGCGACAGGCCATCGTAGGTTGATGTTCCGCGTCCGACTTCGTCCATCAGCACCAGACTGTGTTCCGTCGCGTTGTGCAGAATGTTAGCCGTTTCGGTCATCTCCACCATAAAGGTTGAGCGACCGCTCGCCAGATCGTCTGCCGCCCCGACGCGGGTAAAGATACGGTCGATAGGGCCAATCTCAACGTGTTGCGCCGGGACGTAGCTGCCGATATAGGCGAGCAGCGCAATCAAAGCGGTCTGGCGCATATAGGTACTTTTACCGCCCATGTTTGGCCCGGTAATGATCAGCATTCTTCGCTGCGGCGAGAGGTTCAGCGGGTTGGCGATGAACGGCTCATTCAGTACCTGCTCGACCACCGGGTGACGGCCTTCAGCGATGCGGATACCGGGCTTGTCGGTAAAGGTCGGACAGGTATAGTTCAGCGTTTCCGCGCGTTCAGCCAGGTTCACCAGCACATCCAGTTCCGCCAGCGCGCTGGCGCTAAGCTGCAGATCGGCCAGGTGTGGCATCAGCATGTCAAACAGCTCTTCATACAGCTGTTTTTCCAGCGCCAGTGCTTTACCTTTCGAGGTGAGCACTTTGTCTTCGTACTCTTTCAGCTCGGGAATAATGTAGCGCTCGGCGTTTTTCAACGTCTGACGACGGACGTAGTGAATTGGTGCCAGATGGCTCTGCCCGCGGCTGATCTGAATATAGTAACCGTGTACCGCGTTATACCCCACTTTCAGGGTGTCGAGCCCAAGACGCTCGCGCTCGCGGATTTCCAGTTTATCAAGATAATCCGTTGCACCGTCTGCCAGCGCCCGCCATTCGTCCAGCTCCTCGTTGTAGCCAGGGGCAATGACGCCGCCGTCACGCACCAGAACCGGAGGCGCATCGATAATGGCGCGTTCCAGCAGTTCGCGAAGCTCGGTAAACTCGCCCATCGTTTCACGGAGTTTCTGAACCGGAGCGCTGTCAACGTCGCTCAACTGAGCACGCAGTTCCGGTAACTGCTGGAAAGCATGACGCATACGTGCGAGATCGCGTGGGCGCGCGGTGCGCAATGCCAGACGGGCAAGGATACGCTCGAGATCGCCCACCTGGCGCAGAACGGGCTGCAGCTCGGTGTAACGATCCTGCAATGCGGCAATCGTCTGTTGACGGCAGACAAGCGTATTCGTATCGCGAATGGGCATATGCAGCCAGCGTTTCAGCATACGGCTCCCCATCGGCGTCACCGTGCTGTCGAGGACCGACGCGAGGGTATTTTCTATGCCACCCGCCAGGTTCTGCGTGATCTCCAGGTTGCGGCGCGTGGCGGCATCCATGATGATGCTGTCCTGCTGGCGCTCCATGGTGATAGAACGGATATGCGGCAGGGCGGTGCGTTGGGTGTCTTTCACGTATTGCAGCAGACAACCTGCTGCACACAACCCGCGCGGCGCATTTTCAACGCCAAAACCGATCAAGTCGCGGGTGCCAAACTGCAGATTCAGCTGCTGGCGCGCGGTATCTATTTCGAATTCCCACAGCGGGCGACGGCGTAAACCTCGGCGACCTTCAATCAGCGCCATCTCGGCGAAATCTTCGGCATAGAGCAGCTCAGCCGGGTTGGTGCGCTGCAATTCTGCAGCCATCGTTTCACGGTCAGCGGGTTCACTCAGACGAAAACGCCCGGAGCTGATGTCCAGTGTGGCATAACCAAACCCTTTGCCGTCCTGCCACAGCGCCGCCAGCAGGTTATCCTGGCGCTCCTGAAGCAGGGCTTCATCACTGATGGTACCTGGCGTGACGATGCGCACGACTTTGCGTTCAACCGGCCCCTTCGACGTCGCCGGATCGCCAATCTGTTCGCAAATGGCGACGGATTCTCCCTGATTGACCAGTTTGGCCAGGTAGTTCTCTACCGCATGGTGCGGGATGCCTGCCATCGGGATGGGCTCACCTGCCGATGCGCCACGTTTGGTCAGCGAAATGTCGAGCAACTGCGATGCACGTTTGGCATCGTCATAAAACAGCTCGTAAAAATCGCCCATACGGTAAAACAGCAGGATTTCCGGATGCTGTGCTTTCAGCTTCAGATACTGCTGCATCATCGGCGTATGTGCGTCGAAATTGTCGATTGTGCTCATGGAGTTATGATGTCCATTTCTTTGAAAAGAAACCGTTTTGAGCGGCTCAGTGGCCGTTAGTTCCTGCTATTGTCGCATGAAAAAAAGCGATGTCGCAGAAAAATGTCGCGGCTTTACGACGTGCCTTCCGGCATCAACTCGATGACAATTTTGCCATGCTCCACGCCCACCCTGACCTGGGCGTTGGTAGTAAAGCCCGCCTTTTCAAGCCAGTCCCCTTTTAAGCTCAACGCCGCATGTACGCTGTAACGCTTAGGTATCTTAGTTTTTCGATCCTCGTGACGTTTTCTGAAATATCCCACTTTTAAATGGCGGTAGGGTTTGCCAGTCGCGATCTCTTGCATAGAACCTCCAGACAATACGGACAACGGTCACTCCTGATGCCTGTATAAAATACCCGTGATTTTCAGGAGGTGTAGCATTAATGCTGGAATCAGGCTTCAGAAAACGGAATGCAACAACTGAAATTCAGGGTTTAAAAGAGTATTATTGATGCATCTTATTAATCGGTAAGTCGCTATGTCCGGTAAACGCATATCACGAGAAAAAGAGACTATCGCGAAAATGATCGCGTTGTTTGAAAAGCAGTGCCCGCAGGCGTCTCGGGAAGAGGGGCATTATCAGGCGCTGAACGCGTATGCCGATAAGCGCCTGGATAAGTGTGTTTTTGGTGAAGAAAAGCCTGCCTGTAAACAGTGTCCGGTACACTGCTACCAGCCCGCAAAGCGGGAAGAAATGAAGCAGATTATGCGCTGGGCGGGGCCACGCATGTTATGGCATCATCCTGTCCTGACCGTTCGTCATCTGATTGACGATCGTCGTCCGGTGCCGGAATTACCGGAAAAGTATCGCCCGAAAAAGTGAGCCGTTCAGCTTCGCAGTGGGCGGCAAATTACCTGCAGGGCCAGGGCGCTGCACAACGGGAAGAGGGCCAGCAGCAGCCAGGGGTATATTGCCTGAGCCGAAGGCACCAGCGCGCGATCCAGCAGACTGCCAAACAACAAATTTCCCGCCAGTACCGCCATCCCTCCGGCGGTGGCGAGTGCGCCATAATGCGCCCCCAACGTTGATTCCTCGGCGAACCGCGGAATGAGATCTTTTGCCGAGGGGACCAGCAGCATTTGTCCCAGCGTCAGTAACGTGACAAATAAGACCGACGGCAGCAACCGTAACCAGCCCTCCGGCGGTTCAGTCGCTGCAAACATCGCTACGCTCGCGAAGGCCGTAGAAAGCAGCAAAAAGCCCACCGGCAGGATCCTCACCGCGCCCACGCGGCGGGCAAAGCGTGCCAGCGGCAGCTGTAAGGTAATGATCAGCACGGAGGCGAGCATAAAAAGCGGACCGAGATCTTTCTCGTTACCACCAGATCGCTGGATCTCCACCGGCAGCGCCAGATAAAGCTGGTTGTAGCTTAACAGCCATGAGCTATAGGCAATGATGAAGGCGACGAAGCGAGGCTGGCGGAAGGTTGTCCACCAGGGCTGTATTTTCAGCGTTTGCGAACGGCGGCCAGAAGCAGGAAGGCAGAAGTAGAGCACCACTAACGCAATAATAAAGACCCCTGCACCCGCCAGCGCCACCTGGCGGAAGCCAAGTCCCGTTAACAGGGCGCCAGCAACCGGGCCCAGTACCGCGCCGAGTTCCCCGCAGACTGCAAACAGTGCAAACCACTCCGCCCGGCTTCGTGTCCCTTTCGCCTCACTGTGCGTGCCCGCTTTGGCCAGCAATGCCTCAATCGAAGGGGAAAATAATGCGCCGCCGATGCCCGTCAGACATGCGCCCACAATAATCGGCGAGAGCGATTCCCCGAAGGCCAGCAGCAGATAACCTGAAACACGAACAATACAGCCGCTGAGGATAACCACTTTCGCGCCAAACCGGTCCGAGAGGGCACCGCCAACGATAAACATCCCCTGCTGGGAGAAGGTGCGCAGGCCCAGAATCAGCCCGATCAGTCCGCCGGAGAGCAGCATGTCGTCGCGCAGGAATATCGCCAGGAAAGGAACGACGGCGTAAAAGCCAATGTTGAAAACAAACTGGCTACCCAGTAAGACGGGCGGCCAGAGCGTGGCGGCTGGGCGAAGGAGCATTGTGATTTACGCGCCCCTAAACGATAAAGTGGATGTGCTTTTTGCCATGGAACGGCGAGATCTCAATTTTGGTTTTGACCCGGAAAACATCCCACAGCAACGACTCGGATAAGATGTCCTGAGGTGTCCCCGTCGCCACAATTTGCCCCTTCTGCATCACAATCAGCGAGTCGCAGAACATCGAGGCGTGGTTGAGATCGTGGATAGCGACAATGCTGGTGACCGGTAATTCGCTGATCAGCTGCATCAGTTGCATCTGATGATGAATGTCCAGGTGGTTGGTCGGTTCGTCCAGCAGGATTTCCGTTGGGGTCTGGGCCAGCGCGCGGGCAATGTGCACCCGCTGGCGCTCTCCGCCGGAGAGGCTCAGCCAGCCCTGGTCGCTTTTATCCAGCATATCCACGCGTTGCAGTGCCGCCGTGACGGTCTCGTCATCGTGCGTGCTCCAGTTGGAAAAAGCAGAGTGGTGCGGAATTCGTCCAAGTTTCACCACGTCGCGCACGCGCATGTTGGCGTCGGTCATCCCGTGCTGCTCAACGAACGCTACCCGGCGGGCAAGCTGCTTTTTGGCGATGCGGGAGATGTCCTGCCCGTCCAGCGTCACGCGGCCCGCATCCGGGCGACGCAGTCCCGCGAGGATACGCAAAAGAGACGATTTTCCGCAGCCGTTTGGGCCCAGCAGGCCGACGGTTTCCCCCCGGGAGACCTTCAGCGAGACGTCATTGACGATCGCCTTTTTGCCGACCTTCCAGGTAATATTTTCAGCGCAGATACTCATCACTTATTCCTTGAACGGTAAATAATCACGGCAAAGAAGGGAACGCCCACCAGTGCGGTCACTACGCCGACGGGCAGGCTTTGCGGCGCAATCAGCATGCGTGAGGCAATGTCTGCCAGCACCATCAGGATCGCCCCGGCCAGCGCGCTGGCAATGAGCAGCGTGCGATGCAAAGGTCCGAACAGGAAACGCATGACGTGCGGAACCACCAGCCCCACAAAGCCGATGGAGCCTGCCATACTGACGATGGTCGCGGTAATCAGTGCGGTCGTGATAAATAACGCCAGGCGTACCCAGGGAACGGCAATCCCCAGCGATGCGGCAGCGTCGTCACCAAACGTAAAGGCATCCAGCGCCCGGGAATAGTAGAGGCAAACGGCTAACCCCAGCAGGACCACCACCAGTACCAGCTGGAATTCCGGCCAGCGTACGCCGCTGAAGCTGCCCAGCAGCCAGAACATGACATCTCGCGCCTGCTGTGCGCTGGCTGACGTGCTGATAGTGTAGGCGGTAATGGCATTGAACAACTGCGAAGCCGCAACGCCTGCCAGAATAGTGCGTTCATTGCCGCCGCGTGCGCCGTTTGTCAGAAAAGCGACAAATGCAAAGGCGGCGAAGGCACCCGCGAAGGCCCCAGCTGAGAGCGAAACGGCTCCCGTTCCCACACCCAGCACCACGACGGAAACCGCTCCGGTTGAGGCCCCCGCAGACACGCCGAGAACATAGGGTTCCGCCAGCGCGTTCTTCAACAGACTTTGCAGGACGGCACCGCAGATGGCTAGCCCGGCGCCACAGCAGGCAGCAACCAGCGCACGGCTCAGGCGAAAGTCCCAGATAACGCTCTCATAGATGCGGTTGAGCGGAACCTCGGTGAGCCCCATTTTATTGCTGATAGCATAAAACACGTTATCCAGCGGGATGGACAGTTCACCGACGCTGACGCCAAGGGCGATGACCAGAAACAACAGTACAATGGCAAGCAGAGCAGACGTGGTCAGGAACAGGCCCTGGCGGGCCTGAAGTACAGCGGCTGTCATCAGTTCAGCCCCAGTTTTCTGAGCTGTTCACCCACCTGTTCAGCACCGTAAATTGTACGAATCGTTGGGTTCATCGCCTGGCCGTCCATCACCACGATATGGCCTTTTTTGACGGCATCAAGCTGGCTGACGGCAGGATCGTTTTTCAGGAATTTGATTTTTTCTTCCGCGTTATCCAGCGCCCAGCGGTTACGGTCCAGGCTGGAGACCACAATCACATCCGGATTAGCGGCAATAATGCTTTCCCAGCCCACGGTTGGCCATTCGGTTTCAGATGTAATGGCGTTGTGCCCGCCCAGCACGTTGGCAATAAATCCGGAGGCGCTGTTTTTACCGCCGACGTAAGCATCAGCCGAAGGAGAGGAGCTTGAGAACCAGAAAACAAAGGAGAGGTCCTTTTTGTTTTTACCAAACTCCTGGCGCAGGTCAGCCTCACGTTTTTTGAAATCGGCAATGACGGCCTGGCCGCGATCTTCCACGTTAAAGATTTTGGCAAAATCCTCAATCTCCTTATAGAGATAGGTCATGTCCCACAGCTTCTGGCGGCTGCCGTACATATCTCCTGTGGCTTTTTTGGTCGCGCACATGCCCGGTGAGACGTAGCTATTCACACCGACGGTCGCCAAATCTTCACGTTTTGCGACCTTACTCTCAGGCCCAAGTAACAGAGGAAGCTGGGCAGGTACAAAATCAGGATTTTGCGCAAGGATAGATTCAAGCGTAGGGATTTCTACCGTCAGGGTTTTGATTTTTGCGTTCTGTTCAGCCAGCTGCGGCAGCACTTTGGTCGGCCAGAAGGCGCTGGCCTTCACCTTATCCTGCAGGCCGAGCAGGAGCAAAATTTCGACGGTATTCTGACCCAGGGCCACGACGCGTTCCGGCGCTTTGGTGAAGGTCTCTTTATAACCACAGTTTTCAATGGTCAGAGGATATGTGGTTGCCAGAGCAGAACTGACCGACGCAATCGCCAGGCCCAACGCGCAGATGACCTTTTTCATTAAACGCTACCCTTCATTAAAATTATTTTTTGATGCAAATGAAACTCATTATTAAGGCGGAATTTTATACAGAGGAAACGATTTTGTGTCAATGAGGGACAATTGCGCAGGGTGACAAAAGGCGGTGCCAGAATAACACCGCCAGATTGCGGACTTACAGCAGGTTCTCTTTATCAATCCCGAGGCGCTTCATGCGCGACAGCAGGGTCGTGCGTTTTAAGCCTAAACGCTGGGCAGCCCCTTTCGGGCCGGCAACCACGCCGTTCGTCTCTTTCAGCACGCGCATAATGAGCTGATATTCATCTTCTCCCTCTTTTGCGATCTCGGCTGCGGTCACGGTCGTTTCAGGCAGAGAAACCTCCGGAAGGGAGAGTTGCAGCACATTGCCACGCGTGAGCAGCACCGCACGCTCAATGACGTTTTCCAGTTCGCGGACGTTACCCGGCCACTCCATCGACGAGAGGGTGCGTAGCGTTTCGGCAGGAATACTGTCAATATTTCGCCCCATTCGGCGGGCGATCTTCGCGGTAAAGGCTTTTACCAGCAGGGGGATATCTTCCGGACGTTCGCGCAGCGGGGGCAGGCAGATCGGGAAGACGTTCAGGCGATAGTAGAGATCGCTTCTGAATTCGCGGTCGGCGACCATTTTTTTCAGGTCGCGGTTGGTGGCGGCAATCAGCCGCACGTCAGTCTGGATAAGCTTGTTGCTGCCAAGGCGCTCAAACTCCTGCTCCTGCAAGACGCGCAGCAGTTTAGGCTGCAACTCCAGCGGCATATCGCCCACTTCGTCGAGGAACAGCGAGCTTTTATCGGCCAGTTCAAAACGCCCCAGGCGCTGGCTGCTGGCCCCGGTAAATGCGCCGCGCTCGTGGCCGAAGAGGTCACTTTCCAGCAGGCCCGCAGGCATCGCCGCGCAGTTCATCTTCACCATCCGGCGGCTGTTGCGATTGCTCAGGTTGTGGATGGCTCTGGCAATCAGCTCTTTACCCGTGCCGGTTTCACCCAAAATCAGCACCGTGCTGTCGCTCTGCGCCACCATTTCCACCTGCTTGAGGACGCTGTACATCGCATCGCTGCGCCCGATGATTTCGCCAAACTCGCTGTCCACATTATTAAGCTGCTCGGTCAGGGCCAGGTTCTCGTCCACCAGCCGCTCTTTCAGGCGATGGATCTCCTGATAGGCGAGGGCGTTATCCAGCGCGATGGAGATACGCTCGGCAATCTGGCGCAGCAGCTTCAGGTTGGCGGTGGTAAACACGGCTTCATCACACTGCGCCAGTTTCAGCACGCCAAGCATGGTGTTGCCGGACATCAGCGGTAGCAGGCACAGGGTCTGGATCTTGTTGCCCCAGGTGTTAAACAGCATTCGCTCATACGGCGCCACCGGATCCTGTTCGCTCAGGTTAAGCAGGAGGATCTCTTTGCTTTTGAATACCCGTTCAGAAAGGGTGCCCGCTTCATCCACTTCACTTTGCTCATGCGCCGGGTTGGCTTCATCGAGATAGTGCGTGGAATAGATATTCAGCTTGCCCTTGCGATGCCCCCGCAGCGCAATACTGATAGCGTCGATTTTGAAATAGTGGTGGATCTCTTTTGAGACTTCGCTGACCAGCTCATCCATATCGAGACGTGACAGCACGGCGTTAGTGATTGCCACCAGGATGCGGAAGTTATCGCGCTCGCGGCTCAGCAGGTCGTAATCCACGTTATTGGTGACGCGACTTTGGATCTGCTCTGCCACCACGGCCACAATCTGGGTAAAGGTGTGCAGACGCTCGTACTCCGCTTCGCTCCAGGGCCGGTCGGTCGTGCGGATGAACTCGCAGCCGCCAAAGATATGGCCCTCCGCCGCCAGCGGCAGCATGCTGTAGTGGCCAAAAGGCTGATAGAGGTTGCTCCCGGCAAGCCGCGGCCACGCCATCCTGAACTCCTCAAAATTGCAGTGCAGGGCTTCCGGACGGGAGAGAATGCGGCGCACCGGACCATGCGCCAGATACGTTTCATCTTCGTATTCAAACGTTTTGCCATTATCACGCGTTGAGTAGTAGCTCGCGCGTTGCGTTCCGCTATGCCAGAGCACAATTGCGGCGCTGTCTGCCAGGGCTGATTGCCTGACCAGTCGCGTCAAAGCATCGCTTAGCGCGCTGAGATCGGGCTGCTGTAAAAGTGTGCGCGTGATATCAAACAGGCCCTGCTGTCCAAGATCGCTCATCGGTGTATACGGCATTATTGCTTTCCAATTGAAACTGGCAGAAAAGAGACATTCAGTGCTGACCGCTTATGGCGCGGTTCTAGCAAATTCGGGGTAACGGTTCAGCGTGCGGCAGATCCAGTGTGCGCTTCACGCCGTAAAGCCCGGTCAGGCGCACCCCTTTGCGCTCAACCACTTCCCCAATGATGGCGGCATCTTTCCCTAATGGATGCGACCGCAGCCCGGCCAGGACAGATTCCGCCGCTGCGCGTTCAACGCCGATCACCAGCTTGCCTTCGTTCGCAAAGTTGAGGGGATCAAGCCCTAGCATCTCGCACAGCCCGCGTACGGCGGGTTTGACAGGCAGACCACGCTCGGTCAGTTCAATCCCGCACCCGCAGCTTACGGCGAACTCGTGGACGACGGCATTCACGCCGCCACGGGTGGCGTCGCGCAGGGCTTTCACACCAGGAATGGCGCGCAGCGTCTGAATAAGCGGGGTAAGCACTGCACAGTCGCTACGCAGTTCGCCGTCCAGCCCTAACCCTTCACGCAGATTAAGAATCGTCGCGCCATGGCATCCCAGGGTGCCGCTCACCAGCAGAACGTCGCCCACGCTAAGTTGCTGTGCGCCCCAGTGGATGTCGGCGGGGATCGCGCCCATCCCGGCGGTGTTGATAAACAGTTTGTCGGCGGCGCCGCGCTGAACCACTTTGGTATCGCCGGTGACGACAGCGATCCCCGCCTCGCGCGCCGTCTGTGCCATGCTGTTGACCACCGCCGTGAGCGTCTCCATCGGCAGCCCCTCTTCAAGGATAAACCCGCAGGAGAGGTAGCGCGGAATGGCGCCGCTGACGGCAACGTCGTTGGCCGTGCCGCAGATGGCGAGCTTGCCGATATCACCGCCCGGGAAAAACAGCGGGTCAATGACGTAGCTGTCGGTGGAGAACGCCAGCCTGTCGCCCTGGGCAGTGAGTGTCGAGAGCGCGATGCGCGCCTGGTCTTCCTGCTCGGCGAGCCAGGGGTTGTTAAAAGCCTCCATAAACAGCCGGTTAATCAACTGCTGCATCGCCTGCCCACCGCTTCCGTGCGCCATTTCCACCGTGTTCATGCTTCACACTCCTGGTTGCGATATTGATACCACGCGGCGCATGCCCCTTCGGAGGAGACCATCAGCGCGCCAAACGCGGTTTGCGGGTTACAGGTGTTGCCAAATAACGGGCATTGATGAGGTTTACACTTACCGGTGAGCACGTCGCCACAGCGAGAACGGGGATCGTCGCACACCTGCTGCGGCTGCGGGCGGAAATGTGTTTCTGCATCAAACGCGCGATAGGCTGGCGTGAGGCGCACGCCGGATTCGGCAATCAGCCCCAGACCGCGCCACTCGCTGTCGCCTTCAACGCTAAACACGTCGGCAATGGCCTGCTGGGCCCGTTCATTTCCCGCATCGGGCACCACGCGGCGGTACTGGTTTTCGACCGCACTCAGGGCCGCTATTTTCTGCTCAACCAGCATGGTCACACCTTGCAGTAGATCAAGTGGCTCGAAACCAGCGACCACTAACGGACGATTGTACTGTTCAGAGATGAAACCGTAGGCGTCTGTGCCAATCACCATGCTGACGTGTCCCGGCGCCAGAAAGGCGTCGATACCGTTATCCGGCTCCTCCAGCAGGCTGCGCAGCGTGGGAATGAGCGTGATGTGCTGACAGAAAAAGAAAAAATTAGTGACGTTGCGGGCTTTGGCCTGCTGCAGCGTAATGGCCGTCGCGGGCATAGTGGTTTCAAAACCCAGCCCAAAAAAGACGACGTTGCGCTCAGGGTTATCCCTCGCCAGCGTCAGGGCATCCATTGGCGAGTAGACGATCCGCACGTCCGCACCGAGCGCTTTCGCCTGCAGCAGCGAGCCATTTTTCCCCGGCACGCGCATCGCATCGCCAAAGGTACAGAAAATGACGTCAGGCTGGCTGGCAATTTCAATACAGCTGTCGATGCGGCCCATTGGCAACACGCAGACCGGGCAGCCGGGGCCGTGGATAAACTCGATGTTATCTGGCAGTAGCTGGTCGAGGCCAAATTTGAAGATGGCGTGCGTGTGTCCGCCGCACACCTCCATGATCCGCAGCGGCCTTTCTTTCGTGTTGTTCAGCAGCGCCGCCCGTGTTTTCAGGTGCCCGATAAGCTGCAGTACCTGTTCTGGCGCGCGGTATTCATCAACGTAACGCATGTGCTACCGCTCCTCGCCGTACAGCAGGGCGCCCACGTCAGGCTCCACGTCAAACATGTTTTGCAGCGCATCCAGCGTGTCGCGGGCTTCCGCTTCGTTAATCACGCTCATTGCAAAGCCCACATGGACCAGCACCCACTGGCCGAGACGTGACGCGCCGGTTTCATCGGTACAGCCCACCAGCGTCAGATCCACATCGCGCAATATACCGCAGACCTCTACCCTGGCCTGGTTACCGTCGATTGCCTGAATTTGTCCGGGTACGCCTATGCACATCGTTCGCTCTCCAGCCAGTTTAGCCATGCGTCCATGCCGTCGCCGCGCGTGGCGGAGACCAGCACGATCGCAATCTCCGGATTCACTTCGCGGGCATACGCCAGACATTTCTCCACGTCGAAATTCAGGTACGGCAGCAGGTCGACTTTGTTCAGCAACATCAGGGAGGCGGCGGCAAACATATGCGGGTACTTCAGCGGCTTGTCTTCCCCTTCGGTGACGGAGAGCACCGCGACTTTGTGGTGCTCGCCGAGGTCAAAGCTCGCCGGGCACACGAGGTTACCGACGTTTTCAATAAACAGGATGCCGCTCTCTTCAAGCGGCAAACGCGGTGCGGCATCGGCAACCATCTGCGCATCCAGATGGCAGCCTTTGCCCGTGTTGACCTGAATCGCCGGGGTGCCGGTTTCACGAATGCGCGCGGCATCGTTTACGGTCTGCTGATCGCCCTCGATCACCGCGCAAGAGACGCGTTTGTTCAGGCGCTTGAGTGTTTCTGTTAACAGCGTGGTTTTGCCTGAACCCGGGCTGGAGACCAGGTTCAGCACCAGCTGTTTGCGGGCGGCAAAGCGCGCGCGATTGCGGGCCGCGAGCTGGTTATTTTTGTCCAGCACGTTGATCTCGACGTCCAGCATCTGCCGCTGGCTCATGCCCGGCGCATGAGTGCCCGCTTCGCCGTGGCCGTAGTGCAGGTCGCCCGCGTCAGAGCGTTGCGGCGCAAAGGTAATGCCGGTCAGAACTGCCGCAGGACGCGGGGCAGGGGAAAAGGGCGCGGAGCGAAACGCGGAGTGGGGGCGGTGTTCGTCCCCTTCTATATACAGGTTGCCTTCGGCGCAACCGCAGGTACTACACATACATTACTCCTTCTCGATTTCGAGGCGTTGGATCTGCATACCGTCATCCGCCACGATCCGCAGCCCGGTACGCTGGCACTGCGGACAGCGCTGAACCTTTGAGGAGAGCAGCGTGACGTACTGCTGACACTGCTCGCACCAGCACTCCGCCTGCTGCTCGTCGATATGCAGTTCGCAGCCTTCCGCCAGCGTGCCGCGGCATACCAGCTCAAAACAGAAGGTCAGGGCGCTGGTCTCGACGCAGGAAAATGCCCCGATCTTCAGCCAGACGCCGGTGACGCGTTTCGCGTGGTTTTGCACTGCCTGCTGTTCGATAAGTTCAAGCGCTCGCTGGCAGAGGGTGATTTCGTGCATGACGCCTCCTCAATGAATTGCCCCGGTAATGCAATAACAGTGCCAGCCTGTATTTTGTCAGGGCGTGACGATGTCAATGCTGTCGAAATGACACGTCGACACCGCCGCGTTGACAGCAGTTTTGAAATTAAAGACCAATAAAATCAGTTAATTAAAAACTGGCACGGAATCTGCTTAACAGCCGCTATCTCCATTAACCGGATACCTTTTATGACTATTTGGGAAATCAGCGAAAAAGCGGATTACATCGCGCAGCGCCACCAGCAGCTACAGGAGCAGTGGCACCTCTACTGCAACTCTCTGGTTCAGGGGATCACCCTGTCAAAAGCGCGTCTGCATCATGCGATGAGTTGTGCGGCGCAAGGCGATATGCGCTTTGTCCTCTTCGGCCACTTCACGGTCTTTGTCACCCTGGCAGACAGCTTTAACAGCCACACCATTGAGTACTACGTCGAGAACAAAGAGGGTGAAAAACAGTGTATTGCGCAAGCGCAACTGATGGCTGACGGCATGGTCGATGGCTACGTCAGCAACCGCGATCGCCAGCAGGTGCTTGAACACTATCTGGAGAAAATCGCGCCGGTTTACAACGGGCTTTATCACGCGGTTGAACACGACTTACCGGTCGACCTGAAACAGCTGATCGCCGGAAACCCTTCCGCAAACGTTGCCTGAGAACCGAGTGTCGAAAAGTGTCGAGAAGACAGCTTTTCGTCGTCAAAAATGACCATCACCTGAGGATTGCCCGGTGAACCGTTTTGTAATTGCTGACTCGACGGTCTGTATTGGCTGTCGAACCTGTGAGGCGGCGTGTTCGGAAACTCACCGCCTGCACGGGCTGCAGTCCATGCCGCGCCTTCGCGTCATGCGTAATGAAAAAGAGTCTGCTCCGCAGCTCTGCCACCACTGTGAAGATGCCCCCTGCGCGGGTGTTTGTCCGGTGAATGCCATCACCCGCGTTGATGGCGCGGTCCAGCTGAACGAAAGCCTGTGCGTCAGCTGCAAGCTGTGCGGCATTGCCTGCCCGTTCGGCGCCATTGAATTTTCCGGCAGCCGTCCGCTGCACATTCCGGCCAATGCCAACTCCCCGAAAGCGCCGCCCGCGCCACCGGCTCCGGCACGCGTAAGTACGCTACTGGACTGGGTTCCCGGCATCCGCGCCGTGGCGGTGAAGTGTGACCTGTGCAGCTTTGATGAACAGGGACCGGCCTGCGTGCGGACCTGTCCGACCAAGGCGCTCATTCTGGTTAACATCCGCGATATCGCCCGTACCAGCAAACGCAAGCGCGAGCTGACCATTAATACTGACATCGGCGATCTTTCACTTCTGCAGGCGCTTAACGAGGGGGCGAAATGAACGCGATAGACATGATTAACAGCGCCGTAGCGTACTTTGCGGCCGCCGCCGTGCTGGCGCTGCTCTTCTCTTTCCATAAAATACTGAGCGGCTGGATAGCCGGTATCGGCGGGGCGCTCGGCAGCCTGATGACGCTCGCGGCAGGCGGTGTCGTTCTGCTGGGGGGGCAATCCACAGAGGCCGTGATGCCGCTGATTCGTCACAGCGTTGAGATTACGCCGCTGAATGCCATCTGGCTGGTGACGTTCGGTCTGTGCGGGCTGTTTGTCAGCCTGTTCAATATCGACTGGCACCGCCACCAGCACACCAGAGCTAATGGTCTGCTGGTAAACCTGCTCATGGCGACGGCGGTCTGCACCGTTATCGCCAGCAATCTTGGCGCGCTGGTGGTGATGGCCGAAATTATGGCCCTGTGCGGCGTGTTCCTGACGGGCTGTAGCGCCTCCGGCAAGCTGTGGTTTGCTCTCGGTCGCCTCGGCACGCTGCTGCTGGCGCTGGCCTGCTGGCTGGTGTGGCAACGCTTCGGCACGCTGGATTTCTCAGCGCTTAAGGGTTATTCGCTGGGGAATGACGTCTGGCTGCTGGGCGTTGTGGGCTTTGGCCTGCTCGCCGGGATCATCCCGCTGCACGGCTGGGTGCCGCAGGCGCATGCCAATGCCTCCGCGCCCGCCGCCGCGCTGTTCTCTGTGGTGGTGATGAAAGTGGGTTTATTCGGGATTTTGGTACTCACGCTGACCAGCGGGCAACCGCCGCTGTGGTGGGGTGTCGTGCTGCTGCTGGCCGGGATGATCACCGCGTTCGTGGGTGGCCTGTACGCGCTGATGGAGCACAACATCCAGCGTTTGCTGGCGTACCACACGCTCGAAAATATCGGCATTATCCTGCTCGGTCTTGGCGCGGGCGTCACCGGTCTGGCGCTGAATCAGCCCGCGTTGATTGCCGCCGGGTTTATCGGTGGTCTGTATCACCTCGTCAACCACAGCCTGTTTAAAAGCACCCTGTTCCTCGGCGCGGGCAGCGTCTGGTTCCGCACCGGTCATCGGGATATCGAAAAGCTCGGCGGCATTGGCAAAAAGATGCCGGTGATTTCCCTGGCGATGCTGGTGGGGCTGATGGCGATGGCCGCGCTGCCGCCACTGAACGGTTTTGCCGGCGAGTGGGTGATCTACCAGTCTTTCTTCGCGCTCGGTCAGAGCGATGCGTTTATCGGCCGTTTGCTGGGGCCGCTGTTGGCGGTCGGCCTGGCGATTACCGGGGCGCTGGCGGTGATGTGTATGGCGAAAGTCTACGGCGTTACCTTCCTTGGCGCACCGCGCACGCGTGAGGCTGAAAATGCCTGCTGTGCACCGGTATTGATGGCCACCAGCGTGGTTGCGCTGGCGCTGTGCTGCATCGCGGGTGGGATTGCCGCGCCGTGGCTGCTGCCGCTGCTCGGAAACGCTATTCCGTTGCCGCTTGAGACGGCACAAACCACCGTTTCCCAACCGATGATAGCCCTGCTGCTGATTGCCTCTCCGCTGCTGCCGTTCGTGCTGATGCTGTTCTTTAAACGCGATCGACTCGCCTCCCGTGCGCGCAGCGCAGCCTGGGCCTGCGGCTACGAACACGAGCAGTCAATGGTCATCACCGCCCACGGTTTCGCCATGCCGGTAAAAGAGAACTTCGCCGCCGTGCTGAAGCTGCGCCACTGGCTCAACCCGCAGGGTTGGGTTCTGGGCTGGCAGAGTGCTGCTGCGCCCGCACTGTTCCGCCGTCTGGCGCTGATTGAGCTGTCGGTGCTGGTGGTCATTGTGATTTCACGAGGAGCCTGACATGAGTCTGTTACTGGCAATTCTTCAGGCGCTGGTGCTGTTTGCCGTTGCGCCGCTGCTCTCGGGCATCACGCGCGTGGCGCGCGCCCGGATGCACAACCGTCGCGGGCCTGGCGTGCTCCAGGAGTACCGCGATCTCTTCAAGCTGCTCTCTCGCCAGAGCGTGGCGCCCGATGCTGCAGGCTGGGTCTTTCGCCTGACGCCGTTTGTGATGGTTGGCGTGATGCTCACCATCGCCACCGCGCTGCCCGTCGTCACGGTGGGCTCACCGCTGCCTGCGCTCGGCGATCTGATCACGCTTATCTACCTCTTCGCCATCGCCCGTTTCTTCTTTGCGATTGCGGGTCTGGACACCGGGAGTCCGTTTACCGGCCTCGGTGCCAGTCGCGAGGCGATGCTGGGTGTGCTGGTTGAGCCGATCCTGCTGCTGGGGCTGTGGGTCGCCGCGCAGGTCGCAGGCTCCACCCATATCAGCTTTATCACCCATACCGTTTATCACTGGCCGATAAGCCGCTCCATTCCGCTGGTGCTGGCACTCTGCGCCTGCGCGTTCGCCACGTTTATTGAGATGGGCAAACTGCCGTTCGATCTCGCGGAAGCCGAGCAGGAATTACAGGAGGGGCCACTCACCGAATACAGCGGCTACGGCTTTGCGGTACTGAAGTGGGGGATCAGCCTCAAGCAGCTGGTGGTGTTGCAGATGTTTGTCGGCGTCTTCTTCCCGTGGGGGCAGATGACGCACTTTTCCGCGGGCGGCCTGGTGCTGGCCTTCGTGGTTGCTGCGATCAAGCTGCTTATCGGCGTGCTGGTGATTGCGCTGTTCGAGAACAGCATGGCGCGTCTGCGTTTTGTGGCGACCTCGCGCATCACCTGGGCCGGTTTTGGCTTTGCATTTTTAGCGTTCGTCTCCTTGCTGGTGGCGTGATTAAAGAGAGTGTTTATGTCTGAAGAAAAGAAAGGTCAGCAGTATCTCGCCGCGTTGCACCAGGCTTTCCCCGGCGTGGTGCTGGAAGAGTCCTGGCAAACCAAAGACCAGATCACCGTCACCATAAAGGTGAACGACCTGCCGGAGGTGGTGGAGTTTCTTTACTACCAGCAGGGCGGCTGGCTGTCGGTGCTGTTCGGTAACGACGAGCGCCAGCTGTGCGGCAATTACGCCGTGTACTACGTGATGTCGATGGAGCAGGGCGAGAAGTGCTGGCTGACCGTGCGCGTTGAAGTCGATCCGAATAAGCCGGAATATCCGTCCGTTACGCCGCGGGTGCCTGCTGCCGTCTGGGGCGAACGCGAAGTGCGCGACATGTACGGCCTGGTGCCGGTCGGCCTGCCGGACGAGCGCCGTCTGGTGCTGCCGGACGACTGGCCGGATGAACTCTATCCGCTGCGTAAAGACAGCATGGACTACCGCCAGCGCCCGGCGCCGACCACCGACAGCGAAACCTACGAGTTCATCAACGAGCTGGGCAGCAAAAAGAACAACGTGGTGCCGATTGGTCCGCTGCACGTCACCTCCGACGAACCGGGCCACTTTCGTCTGTTCGTCGACGGCGAAAACATTATCGACGCCGACTACCGCCTGTTCTACGTCCATCGCGGCATGGAAAAGCTGGCGGAAACCCGCATGGGCTACAACGAAGTGACGTTCCTTTCTGACCGCGTGTGCGGCATCTGCGGCTTTGCCCACAGCACCGCTTACACCACGTCGGTAGAAAACGGTATGGGGATCGTGGTGCCGGAACGTGCGCAGATGATCCGCGCCATTCTGCTGGAGGTGGAACGTCTGCACTCGCACCTGCTAAACCTCGGCCTGGCCTGCCACTTCGTCGGTTTTGACTCCGGGTTTATGCAGTTCTTCCGCGTGCGTGAGGCGTCGATGAAGATGGCGGAGATCCTCACCGGGGCACGTAAAACCTACGGGCTGAACCTGATCGGCGGGATCCGCCGCGACCTGCTGAAAGATGACATGATCCAGACCCGTCAGCTGGCGCAGCAGATGCGCCGGGACGTGCAGGAGCTGGTGGATATGCTGCTCAGCACGCCAAACATCGAGCAGCGCACCGTAGGGATTGGCCGTCTTGATCCGGAAATTGCCCGCGACTTCAGCAACGTCGGCCCGATGGTGCGCGCCAGCGGCCACGCCCGCGACACCCGCGCCGATCACCCGTTCGTCGGCTACGGCCTGCTGCCCATGACCGTGCACAGCGAGCAGGGCTGCGACGTCATCTCACGTCTGAAAGTCCGCATTAACGAGGTGTTCACTGCCCTGAACATGATCGACTTCGGCCTCGATAACCTGCCGGGCGGTCCGCTGATGGTAGAGGGCTTCACCTACATCCCGAACCGCTTCGCGCTCGGCTTTGCAGAAGCGCCGCGCGGGGACGATATCCACTGGAGCATGACTGGCGACAACCAGAAGCTCTACCGCTGGCGCTGCCGTGCGGCGACCTACGCCAACTGGCCAACGCTGCGCTACATGCTGCGCGGCAATACGGTCTCCGATGCGCCGCTGATCATCGGTAGCCTCGACCCGTGCTACTCCTGCACCGACCGCATGACCGTGGTGGACGTGCGCAAGAAGAAAAGTCAGGTGGTGCCGTACAAAGAGCTTGAGCGCTACAGCATCGAGCGTAAGAACTCGCCGCTGAAATAAGGACTCGTCATGTTTACCTTTATCAAAAAAGTGATCAAAACCGGCACGCAGACCAGCCGTTATCCGCTGGAGCCGATGCCGGTCGATAAAAACTTTCGCGGCAAGCCGGAGCACAATCCGCAGCAGTGCATAGGCTGCGCGGCCTGCGTCAATGCCTGCCCGTCGAATGCCCTGACGGTGGAAACGGATCTCAAAACCGGCGAACTGGCCTGGCAGTTTAACCTCGGACGCTGCATTTTCTGCGGCCGCTGCGAGGAAGTTTGCCCGACGGTCGCCATTCGCCTGTCGCAGGAGTACGAGCTGGCAGTGTGGAAGAAAGCCGATTTCCTCCAGCAGTCGCGTTTCACGCTGTGTCACTGCCGCGTCTGCAAGCGTCCGTTCGCCGTGCAAAAAGAGATCGACTACGCCATCGCGCTGCTGCAGCACAACGGTGACGTCCGGGCGGAACATCACCGTGAAAGTTTTGAAACCTGCCCGGAGTGTAAGCGTCAGAAATGCCTGCTGCCGTCCGACCGGATTGATATCACCCGCCATATGAGAGAGGCCAGCTGATGGAACACTTACTCGGCCCGCGCGACGACAATGGCATGCCGGTGCCAATGACGGTGGAGGAATCCATTGCCAGCATGAAGGCGTCGCTGCTGAAAAAAATCAAACGTTCGGCCTACGTCTACCGCGTGGACTGCGGCGGCTGTAACGGCTGCGAGATCGAGATCTTCGCTACGCTGTCGCCGCTGTTTGACGCTGAACGCTTCGGTATCAAAGTGGTGCCGTCTCCGCGCCATGCGGATATTCTGCTGTTTACCGGGGCGGTCACCCGTGCCATGCGCTCGCCCGCGCTGCGTGCCTGGCAGTCTGCGCCAGACCCGAAAATCTGCATCTCCTACGGTGCCTGCGGCAACAGCGGCGGCATCTTCCACGATCTCTACTGCGTCTGGGGCGGCACCGACAAAATCGTACCGGTGGATGTTTATATTCCGGGCTGCCCGCCGACGCCTGCCGCCACGCTGTACGGCTTTGCGATGGCGCTTGGCCTGCTGGAGCAGAAAATCCACGCCCGTGAACCGGGCGAGCTCGACAACCAGCCCGCGATGCTCCTCCATCCGGATATGGTGCAGCCGCTGCGGGTGAAGGTCGACCGTACGGCGCGCAGGCTGGCGGGCTACCGTTATGGTCGTCAGATTGCCGACGATTATCTGCGTTTGCTGAGCCAGGGCGAGCAGCAGGTAGCCCGCTGGCTGGAGGCGGAAAACGATCCGCGTCTGAATGAGATTGTGGCGAACCTGAACAGCATTGTGGACGAGGCGCGTATCCGATGAGTGAAACGGTGGTGTTCAGTCAACTGAGCCGTAAGTTTATTGATGAGAACGATGCCACGCCGGATGCGGCGCAGCAGGTGGTCTATTACAGCCTGGCGATTGGGCATCACCTCGGGGTGATTGACTGTCTGGAGGCCGCGCTGAGCTGCCCCTGGCCTGAGTATCTGGCGTGGATCGCCACGCTGGAGGAGGGCAGCACGGCGCGGCGTAAAATGGAAGGCGTGCCAAAGTACGGTGAGATCGTCATCGATGCCAACCACATTGCGATGCTCGCCAACGCCTTTGATGCGGCGCTGAGCAGGCAATCCGCCGAACAGCAGGCGTGGAGCAAAACGTTGCTCGGCATGCTGCATGATATTCATCAGGAGAGTGCCATCTACCTGATGGTGAGGAGATTACGTGACTGACGTTTTACTGTGTGTCGGCAACAGCATGATGGGCGACGACGGCGCGGGCCCGCTGCTGGCAGAGATGTGCGCCGCGAATCCGCAGGGTAACTGGGTGGTGATTGACGGCGGTAGCGCGCCAGAAAATGACGTGGTCGCCATCCGCGAGCTGCGCCCGGAGAGGCTGCTGATTGTCGATGCTACCGATATGGGGCTCAACCCCGGTGAGATCCGACTCATTGACCCGGACGACATTGCCGGGATGTTTATGATGACGACCCACAATATGCCGCTGAATTACCTCGTGGATCAGATCAAGGACGACGTGGGCGAGGTGCTGTTCCTGGGGATTCAGCCGGACATTGTTGGGTTTTATTACCCGATGACGCCGCCGGTAAAAGAGGCGGTGGAAGTGGTTTATTCACGGCTTGAAGGGTGGGTTGGGGACGGGGGGTTTTCTCCGCTCTGAGCAGTGCCGGGTGGCGGCTTCGCCTTACCCGGCCTACCAAACCCGTTCCCTCTCCCTGTGGGAGAGAGCCGGGGTGAGGGCAACAGGCTACTCGAGATCGCCCCCGTTACTCGCAATCACCTTCTTATACCACCAGAACGATTTCTTGCGCTTCCGGTCCAGCGTGCCGTTCCCCGCATCGTCGCGGTCAACGTACACGAACCCGTAGCGTTTGCTCATTTCGCCGGTAGACGCTGAAACCAGGTCGATACAGCCCCAGGTGGTGTAGCCCATCAGCGGCACGCCGTCCTCAATCGCATCACCCATCGCGCGGATATGCTCGCGCAGATAGCTGATGCGGTAGTCGTCGTTAATCTCGCCGTTTTCATCAATGACATCTTTCGCACCCAGGCCGTTTTCCACCAGGAACAGCGGCTTTTGGTAGCGGTCGTACATCATGTTCATGGTGATGCGCAGGCCAAGCGGGTCAATGCCCCAGCCCCATTCGCTCACCTGAATGTGCGGGTTACGCAGGGACTTCACGATGTTTGCCGCGCTGGTGTTGCCCGCGTTCATATCCGCCGACGCGCAGCGCGAGGCGTAATAGCTGAACGAGACAAAATCGACGGTGTTTTTCAGCAGCTCGTCATCGCCGGTGTCTTTGACAATGACCACGCCTTTCTCACGGAACACGCGATCCGAGTAGGCCGGATAGCGGCCGCGTGCCTGCACGTCGATAAAGAACAGGTTCTCGCGGTCTTTCTCCAGCGCCATCCACACGTCTTCCGGTTTGCAGGAGTACGGATAGAAGTTACCGCCCGCCAGCATGCAGCCCACCTGATTTTCCGGGTTCACCTCGTGAGCGATTTTGGTTGCCAGCGCGCTCGCCACCAGCTCGTGGTGCGCGGCCTGATATTTTACCTGATCTTCGTTTTCACCTTCCTCAAACACCAGCCCGGCACCGGAGAACGGGCTGTGCAGCATGATGTTGATTTCGTTGAAAGTCAGCCAGTATTTTACCAGCCCGTCAAACGCCTCAAAGCAGGTGCGGGCGTAGCGGGCGAAGAAGTCGACCATCTTGCGGTTGCGCCAGGAGCCGTATTCCGTCACAAGGTGCATCGGCACGTCGAAGTGGCAGAGCGTGACCAGCGGCTCGATGTTGTACTTTTTGCACTCCTCAAATACCGCGCGGTAAAAGGCTATGCCCTCTTTGTTCGGCAGCGGTTCGTCACCGTTCGGGTAGAGGCGGCTCCAGGCAATCGAGGTGCGGAATACCGTAAAGCCCATCTCCGCCATCAGGGCGATGTCTTCTTTATAGCGATGGTAAAAATCAATCGCCTCGTGGCTCGGGTAAAACTCGTCGTCACGCAGCGAAAAACGCTTTTCCTTACCGAGCTTCACCGCCAGACGATTGGCACCGTGGGGGATCATATCGACCGTCGTCAGTCCTTTGCCGCCTTCACGGTAAGCACCTTCACTCTGGTTAGCGGCAAGCGCGCCGCCCCATAAAAATCCTTGTGGAAAAACAGACATTCTTACCTCGCTTTCAATTTATGCTTTTGCTGCGTTGTTCTGTACCGGCGCGGTCTGCAGAGCGCGCGCTTTTTCGGCCTCGTCTTCGACCGGGATATCCTCAAACCCTAACAGCAGGGTCAGAACAAACGACAGCACAACTGCCAGCGCCATCACGCCGAATACCCAGACGATGGTCATCGGGTTGGCCGGGTCGAAGAATTGCACGCTGGTAAACAGCCCCGGCGCCGCCATGGAGTGGCTGGCAAGACCCGCGATGCCAGCCACCGCGCCGCAGATAAAGCCGCTGATCAGGCTTGCAATCAGCGGACGCTTGAGACGTACCGCCACACCGTACAGTGCCGGTTCAGAGATCCCCGCCATGATGGCAGAAGCCGCTGCAGCCAGCGCCGTCTGGCGCAGTTCCGGGTTTTTGGTTTTCCATGCCACCGCTAAAGACGAACCGCCGAGCGACAGGTTGGCGCCGATTTCTGACGGCATGACCATCCCTTCTTTACCCGTTTCGGCAATGGTCTGAATGATGGTTGGCGTAAAGACGCGGTGCATCCCCGTCATGACCAGCAGCGGCCAGAGTGCGCCCATGATGGCGACGGAGAGCCAGCCCAGATAGCCGTGAATGGTGTAAACCAGTGCGGAGATAGCGCTCCCGATCCAGATCCCGAGCGGCCCAATCAGCACGATGGCGAGCGGGGCGGCAATCAGGACGATCAGCATCGGCTTGAGGAAGTTTTTCGTCACCGCCGGGGTAATGCGATCGACCCAGCGTTCGATGTAAGACAGGCACCAGGTCATCACCAGCGCGGGGATAACGGTGTAGGTGTATTTCACCGCCGTCACCGGGATAAAGGCGAACTCAACATGCTCGCCCTGCGCGGCTTTCGCCATCAGCTCGATAAAGCTCGGGTGCACCAGCACGCCCGCAATGGCGATCGCCAGCGACATATTGGTTTTGAATTTCACTGCCGCCGAGGCGGCCACCATCAGCGGCAGGAAGAAGAATGCCCCGTCGCCAATCACCGTCAGAATGGTAAGCGTTGGCGCGCCCTTTGGCAGCACGCCGGTCATCTCAAGGATCATCGCCAGCAGCTTGACCATCGAACCGCCGATGATCGCGGGGATCAGCGGCGACATGGTGCCGATCAGCGCGTCGAGGATCCCGGCGCCAATGCGGCGTAACGTCAGCTTCTGCGGGCCTTCCGGCACCGCGGGCTGCAGGTCAACGGGCAGCAGGCTTACCACTTCGCGGTAGGCCTGAGAAACCGTGTTGCCAATGATCACCTGGCACTGGTTGTCGTTACGCACTACGCCAAGCACGCCGCTGATGCTTTTCAGGCGCGCGGCGTCGGTGAGGGTTTCGTCTTTCAGAACGAAACGCAGTCGCGTCATGCAGTGGGTGACGGCGACGATGTTCTCTTTGCCGCCCAGCGCGCTGATAACGTCGTTCGCCAGCGCAGCGTAATTTTTGGCCATCGGATGTGATCCTGTTATCGTTGTGTGAAATGTAGGAAACCGGTTCCACATAATCATCATGAGTTTCTTTGAGTGAAACAAGATCGATTTTTGGTCATTTTTTCAATTCGTGATGACGATCACTGGTCGGTAGCGAAAGCGTGATTTCGCCGCTGCGACAATTTTTCTGCAGTGCAGTACACTGCGCTTCATCAGATTCAGATGGAATAACAACATGACCACGATGCTTGAAGTGGCGAAGCGGGCAGGCGTTTCGAAAGCGACGGTATCCCGCGTGCTGTCGGGAAATGGCTATGTCAGCCAGGAGACCAAAGACCGGGTTTTTCAGGCCATTGAAGAGAGCGGTTATCGCCCGAATTTACTGGCGCGAAACCTGGCGACCAAACGTACCCAGACCCTGGGGCTGGTGGTGACGAACACCCTTTATCACGGCGTCTACTTTAGCGAACTGCTGTTTCATGCCGCACGAATGACGGAAGAGAAAGGGCGGCAGTTGATCCTCGCGGACGGCAAGCACAGCGCCGATGAAGAGCGCGAGGCGATCCAGTATCTGCTCGATATGCGCTGCGACGCGGTGATCATCTACCCGCGCTTTTTGAACGTGGATGAACTGGATGCGATCGTCGAGAAGTGTGAGCAGCCGATTATGGTGCTCAACCGCCGCCTGCGGAAAAACAGCAGCCACAGCGTCTGGTCCGATCATAAAGCTTCCTGTCAGGACGCGGTGTCGCAGCTGATTGCAAAAGGGCACCGGGAGATTGCGTTTATCACCGGTTCGCTGGATTCCCCGACCGGCGTTGAGCGACTGTCCGGTTACAAAGATGCGCTGACGCAGCACGGTATTGCCTTGCGCGACGAGCTTATCGCCGAAGGGAAGTGGAACCCGGCCAGCGGCGCGGCGGCGGTATCCGAACTGCTCGCACGCGGCGAACGCTTTACGGCGCTGGTGGCGAGCAATGACGACATGGCGATTGGCGCCATTAAACAGCTGCACGAGAGCGGCGTTGCCACGCCGGACGCGGTGTCAGTCATCGGCTTCGACGACGTGGCGATAGCGCCGTACATTGTGCCTTCGCTCTCCAGCGTGCGTATTCCGGTCACGGAGATGATCCAGGAAACCATCAGTCGTCTGATTTTCATGCTCGACGGCGGTGAATTCAAATATCAGCAAACGTTCTCCGGCGAGCTTATCCTGCGCGACTCCGTGACTGACGGCCCCCACTGCTGATGTCGACAGCTGTCATCGTCATAAGTGACGATGACAGCGCGACTGTGATTTTTAAAGTCATTTAAAATCAATTGGTTAATAATTGGCACGGTTTATGAATAGCTCCGCGCATAACTGTAATGCTGGAGAAGCAGATGAACCGTTTTATTATGGCCGATGCCAGTAAGTGCATTGGTTGCCGTACCTGTGAAGTGGCGTGCGTGGTTTCCCATCAGGCGGAGCAGGATTGCGCATCACTTACCCCCGACACGTTTTTGCCACGCATCCACGTCATTAAAGGCGTGAATATTTCCACCGCCGCTATTTGTCGCCAGTGCGAAGACGCACCGTGCGCGAACGTCTGCCCGAACGGGGCGATTAAACGCGAGAAGGGCTTTGTGCATGTGATGCAGGAGCGCTGCATTGGCTGTAAAACCTGCGTGGTCGCCTGCCCGTATGGCGCGATGGAAGTGGTTGTCCGTCCGGTAGTACGCAATAGCGGTATGGGCCTGAGCGTGCGGGCGGAGAAAGCCGAGGCCAACAAATGCGACCTTTGCTACCACCGCGAAGCTGGCCCGGCCTGTATGGAAGCCTGCCCGACCCACGCGCTGGTCTGCGTGGATCGCGACAAGCTCGAGCAGATGAGCGCAGAAAAACGCCGTCGCGCAGCGTTTGACACCTCGTCATCGCTGCTGTTTTAAGTCGCAATGCGCGTTAACGGCGTACAGCTTCGGGTGCGTGGCAAAGTGCAGGGCGTAGGGTTTCGTCCCTTTGTCTGGCAGCTGGCACACCAGATGATGCTGACGGGCGACGTCTGTAACGACGGAGAGGGTGTCCTGGTGCGTCTCGCGGGTAATGGGGGGGACTTTACCGCGAGGCTGCGCCAGGACTGCCCACCGCTGGCGCGGATTGACGACGTAGACACGCAGCCCTTTAGCTGGTCCGCTCTGCCGACGGATTTTACCATCCGCCAGAGCGAGAGCGGGGCGATGGACACGCAAATCGTGCCGGATGCCGCCACCTGTCCGGCGTGCCTGGCGGAGATGCGCGATCCCCGCGAGCGCCGTTATCGTTACCCGTTTATCAACTGTACCCATTGCGGCCCGCGCTTCACCATCATCCGCGCCATGCCCTACGATCGCCCGGCCACGTCAATGGCCGACTTCCCGCTGTGCGCACCGTGTGAAACCGAGTATCGCAACCCGGCCGATCGGCGTTTCCACGCTCAGCCGGTGGCCTGCCCGGACTGCGGTCCAGCGCTGATGTGGCGAGCCGGGGACAGCGTCGCCACGCGCGAACCGGCATTACGCGCCGCAGTGGAGAAGCTAAAAAGCGGCGGTATTGTCGCCATCAAGGGGCTGGGAGGCTTTCACCTTGCCTGCGACGCGCTTAACCCGCAGGCGGTGGCGACGCTACGGGCACGCAAACAGCGCCCGACGAAGCCGCTGGCGGTGATGATCCCCGATGCGGATGACCTGCCGGAGGCGATGCAGACCCTGCTACGCTCTCCTGCTGCGCCCATTGTGTTGACGCCCAAAGCCTCGCTTCCCGCGCTGCCTGAGGCCATTGCGCCGGGGCTAGATTGTGTCGGCGTGATGCTGCCTGCGAATCCGATTCAGCATTTACTGATGATGGACTGCCAGCGTCCGCTGGTGATGACCTCCGGTAACCTCAGCGGCCACCCGCCTGCGATGACGAATCAGGAAGCGCTGGATGCGCTCCGCGACATGGCTGACGGCTTCCTGCTGCACAACCGCGATATTCTGCAACGGATGGATGATTCGGTGGTGGATCGGGATGGCGCGATGCTGCGTCGCGCGCGCGGTTTTGTGCCGGATGCCATCACGTTACCCGCCGGGTTTGACGATATCCCTGCCATATTGTCAACCGGGGCAGAGATGAAAAATACCTTCTGCCTGGTGCGCGGAAATCAGGCTGTGTTGAGCCCGCATTTTGGCGATCTCAGTGACGAGGGGGTCGACGCACAGTGGCGTTCGGCGCTGGCAATGATGCAACAGGTTTATGCCTTTAAGCCCGCGCGTGTCGTGTGCGATGCCCATCCGGCGTATCACGCCCGTCAGTGGGCGCTGGAGCAGGCGCTGCCCGTTGAAACCGTGCTGCATCATCATGCCCATGCGGCGGCGTGTCTGGCTGAAAATGGCTGGCCGCTCGGCGGTGGGGACGTTATCGCCCTGACGCTGGACGGGATCGGCATGGGCGAGAACGGCGCGCTGTGGGGCGGAGAGTGCCTGCGGGTGAACTATGTCGACTGCGAACATTTGGGTGGCCTGCCTGCCGTTGCGCTGCCGGGGGGCGATCTGGCAGCGAAACAGCCGTGGCGCAATTTGCTCGCCCACTGCCTGGCCTTTGTGCCTGACTGGCAGCAGTTCCCGGAAACGCGGGCAGTGCAGGGCCAGAACTGGCCGCTACTGGCGACGGCGATCCAGCGTGGCATCAACGCGCCGCGGGCCTCGTCCTGTGGACGCCTGTTTGATGCGGTTGCCTGTGCGCTGGGCATCGATACGCAGCGCTACGAAGGCGAAGCGGCCTGCAGGCTGGAGGCGCTGGCGGCACGGTGCAACGGTGTGAAACACCCGGTTACGCTGTCGGTGGACGACCTTGCACTTTTCTGGCAACAGTGGCTTGCCTGGCAGGCGGAGCCCTGCGAGCGCGCGTGGGCGTTTCACGATGCGCTGGCCAGAGGGCTGTCGGAGCATGCCGCATCCCATGCCCGACGCTTATCGCTTTCAACAATCTGCCTCAGTGGCGGTGTGTTACATAACCGCCTGCTGCGCGCGCGCCTGCGGCATTATCTTTCTGACTTTACGCTTCTTTTTCCTTCGCGCCTGCCTGCAGGTGACGGAGCGATCTCCTTCGGGCAGGCGGTGGTCGCCGCTGCCCGGTCATGTTCACAAAGGATTTAAAATGTTACGACTGTTACGCAATGAACCTCGCGCCGCGCTTCTGCTGCTGGCACTGGTAATGGCAAACCTGCTGGCCTGGGGCTGGGCATGGCACACCTTCAGCGGCAGTACGGCGCTGATGGCGGCAAGCCTGCTGGCCTGGTGTTACGGGCTGCGTCATGCGGTGGATGCCGACCACATTGCTGCCATTGATACCGTGACGCGTAAGATGATGCAGCAGGGCAAACGCCCGTCCGGCGTGGGGGCGTGGTTCTCGCTGGGGCACTCCACTATCGTGGTGCTGGCTTCCATCGCTATCGCCGCCACCGCCACGGCGTTTCAGAAAAATATGGCATGGTTCCACGAGACCGGGAGCCTGATTGGCACCGCCGTTTCCGCCACCTTCCTGCTGGCGATGGCGCTGGTGAATATGGTGATTTTGCGCGGCGTATGGTGCAGTTTCCAGGCGCTGAAAAAGGGGCATGCGGCCCGCAGCGACGTGGAGCTTCCCGCCCAGGGTGGGGTGATGAGCTGGCTGTTTGGCAAAACCTTCCGCCTCGTCAATAAAAGCTGGCAGATGTACCTGGTGGGCTTCCTGTTTGGTCTCGGGTTTGATACCGCCACTGAAATTGGCGTGCTGGGGATTTCTGCCGCCAGCGCCTCCAGCGGGATGTCGGTGTGGTCAATCATGATCTTCCCGGCGCTCTTCGCCAGCGGTATGGCGCTGGTGGATACCCTCGACAATTTGCTGATGGTCGGTGCCTACGGCTGGGCGTTTAACAAACCGCAGCGCAAGCTCTACTACAACATGACCATTACCGGTACCTCCGTGGTGGTGGCGCTGTTCATTGGTGGGCTGGAAGCGCTGGGTCTGCTGATGGATAAATTTGCCCTTAGCGGCGGCGTCTGGGATGTGGTGGGCGCGGTGAACGATAACCTCGGCAACGCCGGATTTGTGGTGGTCGGGCTGTTTGTCGCCTGCTGGCTGATCTCCATGGCCAACTACCGCTGGCGAGGCTACGATGCGCTGGTGGTGCGCTCCTGAATTTTTGCCTCAACTCTCTTTTTGTTGTTTTGTAGGCCGGGTAAGCGCAGCGCCACCCGGCAATACGACGGTTAAGCAGGTAGCGATTTCAGCAGCGCGAACGCCTCCTTCATTCTCTCTTCGCTCACCACAAAGGCGCGCAGTTGGTCATCTGCGTCGATGCCGCGCGCCACCATCCCCTGTGATTCAATGGCGATTTGCCAGCTCAGATCCTGTCGCTGCGTTTCTCCCGCAAGGTGCAGCGGCAGGTCCGGCGTTTTCACCTTCACCAGCATCGGCGGAAGCTTTAGCGGCGCGCTGACGCCGATCAGGTTTTTCGCCAGGATCATGGCGCTCAACTGGATCGGTTGCAGGAACGGCAGCACCCGGCCGTTAATTTCCGCGCAGTCGCCCAGGGCATAAATGTCCGGCTGTGAGGTTTGCAGGTAGCTGTCGACCTTTACGCCGCGGTCTGTTTCGGCGCCTGCGCGATGTGCCAGCGCGGTTTCCGGGCGCAGACCCGTCGCGGCAACCACCGCATCCACCTCAACGCTGCGGTTGCGGTCGAGCGCCCCACGAATGCCGCCTGCGGTTTTGCTCAGACTCTGTAACTGCGATTTGAGCAGCAGATGGACGCCCATGTCGGTCAGTCGATGCTGTAAGCGGCTGCTTACTTCTGCGGGCATCAGCGCCGACAGAATGCTCGCCGCGTGGTCAACCAGGGTAACGGTTTTTCCCGCGCGGCAGAAATCCATCGCCAGCTCGGTACCAATCAGCCCACCGCCGACGATCATCACGCGTTGCGCATCGCGAAGCCCCGTTTCGCTTGCCTGATACTCCTGCTGGCTGTTTAGGGTGATCATCAGCTCTCGCCCTTCAACGGGTGGCACAAAGGCAGAGGCCCCCGTGGCCAGCACCAGCTTGTCGTACTGCCAGATTTTGTCTTTCGCCTTCACGACGTGCGCGGCGGCGTCGATATCGGTAACCCAGGTGTAGGGAAACAGGCGCAGGTTAAACTGTTCCGCGAACTCCCCCGCCGTCTGGCGGGTGAGGTCTTCGGCGCGCTGATTCTGGCTGATGACATGGCTTAAATCAGGCTTGTTGTACTCATCCACGCTGTCGGCGGCGATCACCGTCACCGGCACGTTAGCGTCCTGTTTGCGGATATTTTTCACCAGCTGGCGGGCGGCGAAGCCCGAACCGATGATGACGATGCCGTGATTCATTTTGCCTCCGTACCCAGTTCGTCAAAGACGTCTTTACCGAGGGAACATTCCGGGCAGAGGAAGGTATCCGGCACGTCGCACCACGGTGTGCCCGGGGCAACGTCCTGAAGGGGTTCGCCCCGTTCCGGGTCATATATCCACTGGCAAACGCTGCACTGCATGCGTGGGCCGAGGTGTGCAGCAGCGGCAGCTGCACAGGCACAGGCTTCCTGCTGTTCGGTAGGTTTTGCAGACGCCTCAGGAAGCGGTGCGAGCGCCCACTGACGGGCAATGTCGCGGCCATGCTGACGGCAAATTTCCAGCGCGTCGATATCCGGGCGCCATTTCGCTTTCAGACTCAGGGACATCTCAAAACCTGCATCCTGCAGACGGGTAGAGAGGCGATCTACCGCGCCGCCGCTCCAGCCGTGAGAGCCAAACGCGCTGGCGCGTTTGTTGCGAAAACGCAGGCCGGTCATCTCTTCCACCAGGCCAGCAATTTTCGGCATCATCACGTTGTTCATCGTGGAGGTGCCCACCAGCACGCCTTTTGAGCGGAAGACATTGGTGAGGATCTCGTTTTTATCGCTGCGCGCCACGTTGAAGATTTTCACCGCCACGTTCGGATCCACTTCGTTGATGCCCTGGGCTATGGCGTCCGCCATCATGCGGGTGTTATTGGACATGGTGTCGTAGAAAATCGTGATGCGGTCTTCCTGATAATCCGCCGCCCATTTCAGGTACAGCTCAACGATCTGGGTGGGGTTTTCACGCCACACCACGCCGTGGGAGGTGGCAATCATGTCCACCGGCAGGTTAAAGCCGAGGATCTCGGTGATTTTTGGCGTCACCAGACGGCTGAACGGGGTCAGAATGTTGGCGTAGTAGCGCTGGCACTGCTCAAACAGTTCGGTCTGATCCACTTCATCATTGAACAGGCGTTCGTCACAGTAGTGCTGGCCAAAGGCGTCGTTGCTGAACAATACCGCGTCGCCGGTCATGTAGGTCATCATGCTGTCCGGCCAGTGCAGCATCGGGGTTTCAACGAAGATCAGCTGTTTGCCGTTGCCGATATCCAGAGAGTCGCCGGTTTTCACTGTGTGGAAATTCCATTCCGGATGATGGTGATGACCGTTGATCGAGTCGATGGCGTTGGTGGTGCAGTAGATCGGTGTATTCGGAATGTACGACATCAGCTCGGTCAACGCACCGGCGTGATCCTCTTCAGCGTGGTTGATGATGATGTAGTCGATTGCGTCGAGATCGATTTCGCTGCGCAGGTTCTGCACGAACTCGCGGCTGAATTTATGATCGACGGTATCGATCAGTACGTTTTTGCCTTCACGGATAAGATAGCTGTTGTAGCTGCTGCCGCGCAGCGTTTTGTATTCCGTCCCGTGGAAATCACGCACCTCCCAGTCACGTTGACCCACCCAATGAATGTTATTTTTAACCAGAATAGACATAGCAACCTCAACGTAATACAGCGTGTTTGAATAAGATGATTTGCCTATATCACATTGCGTGCCAACTTTTATCTTTTTGATTTTAATGGATTATTTTTTCTATACCTCGTGATGAGTAGTCATTATGACTATCCTGATGACGGTCAATATGACACTATTTATTGTCAAAATGACAGCGAGGCAGCCATGAGTTTTTCCGTAGATGTGCTGGCGAAGATCGCCATTGAACTGCAAACCGGTATCGGTCATCAGGACCGTTTTCAGCGGCTTATCTCCACGCTGCGTCACGTGCTGGCGTGCGATGCCTCGGCGCTGTTGCGCTACGAGGGGAGACAATTTATTCCGCTGGCTATCGACGGGCTCGCGAAAGATGTTCTCGGGCGGCGGTTTACTCTTGAAGGGCATCCGCGGCTGGAAACCATTGCCCGTGCGGGTGACGTGGTACGTTTCCCGGCGGACAGCGACTTGCCGGATCCCTACGACGGTCTGATCCCGGGGCAGGAGAGCCTGAAGGTGCACGCCTGTATCGGTCTGCCGCTGTTTGCCGGACAACACCTGATTGGCGCATTAACCCTCGACGGCATGTCGCCGGACCAGTTCGACACCTTCAGTGATGAAGAGTTAAGGCTGATTGCCGCGCTGGCCTCCGGGGCGCTCAATAACGCGTTGCTGATAGAACAGCTGGAAAGCCAGAATATTCTTCCCGGCAGCCCGTCGGCGTTTGAGCCGGTGGCGCACACGGAGATGATCGGTCTGTCGCCGGGCATAGCGCAGCTTAAAAAAGAGATTGAGATTGTCGCCGCGTCCGACCTGAACGTGCTGATCTTCGGTGAAACCGGCACCGGTAAAGAGCTGGTGGCGAAGTCAATTCATGAAGCCTCACCACGCGCGGCCAACCCGCTCGTATACCTTAACTGTGCCGCATTGCCGGAGAGCGTGGCGGAAAGCGAGCTGTTTGGTCACGTCAAAGGGGCATTTACCGGGGCCATCAGCAACCGCAGCGGTAAGTTTGAGATGGCCGATAACGGGACGCTGTTTCTCGATGAGATTGGAGAGCTTTCGCTCTCGCTCCAGGCCAAACTGCTGCGCGTATTGCAGTACGGTGACATCCAGCGCGTGGGGGATGACCGCAGCTTACGGGTGGACGTGCGCGTGCTGGCGGCGACCAACCGCGATCTGCGAGAAGCGGTGCTGGCCGGGCATTTCCGCGCGGATCTTTTCCACCGTCTGAGCGTGTTCCCGCTTACCGTGCCGCCGCTGCGCGAGCGCGGAGAAGATGTGGTTCTGCTGGCGGGCTATTTCTGCGAGCAATGCCGTCTCAGAATGGGGCTTTCCCGCGTGGTACTCAGCCCGGGGGCAAGGGCGCATCTGTTGAGCTACGGCTGGCCGGGTAACGTGCGCGAGCTGGAGCATGCGATTCACCGTGCGGTGGTGCTGGCGCGGGCGGCGCGTGCGGGTGATGAGGTTGTGATCCACGCGCGTCATTTTGCGTTGCACGATGACGCCGTGCAGGCGGTGGCTCAGCGTGTGCCGGAGAATGCAAATGAAAACCTGCGCGAGGCGACGGAAGCGTTCCAGCGTCAGATGATTACCCGCGCGCTGGAGCAGAACAACCGCAGCTGGGCGGCGTGCGCGCGGGCGCTGGAGATGGACGTCGCCAACCTGCACCGGCTGGCGAAGCGTCTTGGGCTGAAGGGTTAAATAATCCCCGCCTGGTAGAAATCCTGCAGGTTGATGGCACCGCAGAGCTTGCCGGCGTCATCCACCACCGGTGCGGCGGTGATTTTGCGCTTCATCAGCACCTCTTTGGCCTCAATGGCGCGGCTGTCGGCATTCAGCGTCAGCCCGCCTTCGGTCATCGCGTCAGACACTTTCGTTTCCAGTTTGCCACCCCCCACCAGCCAGCGCCGCAGGTCGCCGTCAGTGAATACGCCCTGGACGCTACCGTGGTCGTCACACACCGCGACCAGCCCCAGCCCGGTGCGGCTCAGTTCCAGCATCGCGTCCATCACGCTGGTATCGAGCTTGACCTGCGGAATGGCATCGTCAGTGCGCATCAGATGATGAACCTTATTGAGCAGCCGCGCGCCGAGCGCGCCCGCCGGATGCGAGCGGGCAAAATCTTCTTCGTTAAATCCGCGCGCCTGCATCACCGCCATCGCCAGCGCGTCACCCATCATGAGGGTGTTGACGGTGCTGGAGGTCGGGGCAAGGTGCATCGGGCAGGCTTCACGCTCAACGGAAATATCCAGCGTCGCTTTAGCGGCCAGCGCCAGCGGCGAGCGGGATTTGCCGGTCATCGCCAGCAGAGCGACCGATTTCTCCTGCAGGCGCGGAATAATGAGATCCAGCTCTTTGGCCGAACCGGAGTAGGAGATAAACAGCATCACATCGCGGCTTTCAATCATCCCCAGATCGCCATGCAGCGCCTCGGCGGGATGCACGAAGAAGGCCGGGGTGCCGGTGCTCGCCAGCGTCGCGGCAATTTTTTTGCCGATATGGCCGGATTTACCGATGCCCGCCACGATCACTTTGCCTTCGCAGTGGATAATCGTGTTGGCGGCGCGGACAAAATCCTCGCCCAGACGTTCTGGCAGGCGGCTGGCTTCCTGCAGCTCCAGCATCAGCGTCTGGCGGCCCGTTTCTAACAGAAAATCACTCATCTCTCTCTCCGGTTACGATCACGTCGATACCTTTCTCTTCCAGCGCCTTTTTGAACGCCGGATCAATCCCCGCGTCGGTAATCAGCTTATCAACGCTTTCAAGGCTACAGACAATGTTGGGGCTTTTGCGGCCAAACTTCGACGAGTCTGCCATCAAAATCACTTCCCGTGCGGCGTTGCACATCGCTTTACTGACGCTGAATACCTCATTGAAGGTCGTGACGCCTGCGTTCAGATCGATGCCGTCGGTGCCCATAAACAGCTTATCGAAGCTGAAGTGGTCGAAAGCGTTCTCGGCCAGCTGACCGTGAAACGACGCCGATTTTTTGCGAAAGGTGCCGCCGGGCATCAGGATAGTCTGCTCGCTGTCAAATTCCGACAGGGCGTTGACGATATGCAGGCTGTTGGTCATCACCGTGATGTTGTTAAAGCGGCTGAGCAGGGGGATCATTTGCAGGACGGTGCTGCCTGCGTCGAGGATGATGGAATCACCATCGTGAATAAATTTTACCGCTGCCTCGGCAATAAGCGCTTTCTGGTGGGTATTGATCAGCGTTTTGTGATCGATAGGCGGGTCAGCTTCGTCCTTATTCAGCATCACCCCGCCGTAAGTTCGGATGACGGCGCCAGAGTTTTCGAGCAATACCAGGTCCTTGCGTATTGTCGTGCCGGTGGTGTCAAAGTAGTGGGCCAGATCCTCCACCGAGCATTTCCCCTGCTTTTGCAGATACTCGAGAATGGCCGCCTGCCGCTGACGTGGTTTCATAGGCGCTTCGTTCCTTAGGTTGCGAAATGATAATTTCGCAAGTCTATAGCTTTCACAACGAAATTATCCATGTTTCAGATTAAGCGCTAATGATAGTGCATTCTGACAGCCTGAATCATGGGGAAAGATCACATCAGGCCGTAATTCCTGCAGTGAAATGCCGTTGATTGCCTGGATTTTAGTCGGACGAGCAAACACCGTCATGCCACGCATGATCAGGGAATCGCATACGCGATCGTGTTCATCCAACACAACGGCGACCACCACGCGCGGTTTAAAGCGTCCGCCGGAACGCCCGACGCCCACGCGACCTTTCTGACACAGGGCATCAAACGCGCGGTTGAACTGATGGATCTGCCAGCCGCCAAACGCCATCTGGCAGATCCAGGCGAGGGCGGCGACGGTGATGAGTGCGGTGACCATATTGACTCCTTTAATTGCCGGGTGGCGGCTGCGCCTTACCCGGCCTACGGTTTGAAGGTTTTTGTAGGCCCGGTAAGCGTTAGCGCCACCGGGCAAAACCGCTCGATCAGAACATCACCTGCCCGCCGGTGACGTTAATCGACTGCCCGGTGCAGTACGACGCTTTCGGGCTGGCGTAAAACAGCAGCATGTTCAGCACGTCCTGATAATCGCACCCGCGCTTCAGCGGCACTTTGTCGATGTAGTACTGCTCAACGTCCTCAGCCTTGATGCCGAGCTTGGTGGCGTACTGCGGCAGCAGGGACTGGAACATTGGCGATTTCAGCAGGTTGCCCAGCATCAACGAGTGAACGGTAATGCCGTATTCGGCCAGATCCAGCGCCAGAGACTGCGTCAGCCCCACGCCGCCAAACTTGGCCGCGCTGTAGCCGGAGTTGTGCTTGCTGCCCACTTTCCCGGATTTCGAGTTGATCTGAATAATGCGCCCCTGAATACCGTCGCGGATCATCAGGCGGGAAAACTCGCGGGCGCAGAGGAAATAACCCACCAGATTGACCTGCAGCGAGCGGTCAAAATCCCCCAGTTCGAAATCGCTGATAAACGCCGCTTTCGCAATTCCCGCGCTGTAGACCAGCAGGTCGGTACGTCCAAAAATCTCGTCCACGCCGCGGGCGAGCGCCATTACGCTTTGCTCGCTGGTGGCGTCGGCACCAAACCCGTACGCCATCCCTTCACCAAATTCGGTGTTGATGGTGTCCGCCACGCGGGCGGCTTTTTCACTCTGAATATCCACGACCGCCACGCGGTAGCCTTCTGCGGCAAGCCCACGGCAAAGGAACTCACCTAAGGTTTGTCCTCCACCAATGACAACGGCAACCTGACTCATGTGTTTCTCCTTAATTACGCAACAAATTTTAACGTGCAGCCTGGGGTGACAGCCTGCGGAACCGGGCCCGCTACGTGAACCGTACCGGGATACTCCGCCTGCGGCTGTCCGTCAAAACGCAGGGTGATATGGCCCAGTTCGCGCAGGTTTTGCTCGGCGACATCGCCGACGGCGGTTACCGCATAGCGCGTCTCGCCCAGCTCCAGCTGGCTTCCTGCTTTCAGCTCGCCGTTAAGCTCGCCGTGGCAGTGAATAAAGCAAAACTCTTCGATATCCGCCGGGGCACCTTCGCGGAAAGTAATCAGCATCTGGTCGCTGAGCGCATCCGCTGCGCTCTGGCCGATGCGGGTAATGGTGGTCTGATAAATCACGGTCATCGCAGGAACCTCTTATTGATAGATAAAGCCGGAGACAAACCAGGCAATCAGCACCGTCGGCGCGCCCGTCAGGAAGCGGCTGACCAGTACGGACGGCACGCCTACGCGCACGGTGTCCTGGCGCGCTTCGGCCAGTGACAGTCCGACGGGGATGAAGTCGCACGCGGCCTGGGCGTTAATGGCAAACAGGGCAGGCAGGGCGAGGTGTGGCGGAATATTGCCGAGGCCAATCTGCACGCCAATCAGTACGCCGATGACCTGAGCGATCACCGCGCCCGGGCCGAGGAACGGCGACAGCAGCGGGAAGGAGCAGATCAGGGCCAGCGTCACCAGCCCGAGCGGGTGGCTGGCGAGCGGGGCGAGGCCGTGGGCAATCCAGTCGCCCAGGCCGGACGCCATGATGATGCCGATCAGCGCCGAGACGAACGCCATAAACGGCAGAATGGTTTTCAGTACCGTGTCGATGGTGTCGCGCCCGGACTGGAACAGCACCGCCACGGCGGAGCCCATCCCCATCCCGACCTTCGCCAGCAGGCCGTCGCTCTGCTCGGTGATTTTCTTGCTGGTATCGTAATCTCGCGGGGCCACTTTTTGCGGCGCGGGACTGCCATTCACCAGAGTGATGTTGTCCTCTTTCACGCCCGACACATAGATGTCTTCAAGGATGTACTGTGCCAGCGGGCCGGATTTGCCGGTGGAGTGGATATTCACCGTCGGAATACGCCGCTTCGGATAGATGCCGCAGCGCAGCGTGCCGCCGCAGTCGATCACCGCCACGCCGATTTCCGCTTCCGGCGGCTCACCCTCTTTAAAGCCATCGACGGCTTCCCAGCCGGTCAGCTCACGCAGCTTATCGACGATCGCCGGGCGCGTGCCTGCGGTGATGTAAACGATCTTTTTGCCTTCGGTGGCGTCGAACTCCAGCGGGCCGCCCCAGCCACCCGTGCCTTTCTCAATGCGGATCCGGTTCATGCTGTGGCTCCTGAAAGATGGACTTTTTGTTCAAGCTGGATACCCATTTTTTTCTCGAAAATGGCGGTGGTGAGGTCTGTGACCCAGCCGCGGAAGAAGTTGGTCACCAGGCCAACCAGCAGGTAACTGACCGCCAGTGGGCCGAGCGGCAGACCAAGGGTGGTAAGGCCGCTGGCGATACCGAGGTAAACAAACAGCTCTCCGGGGTTGATGTGCGGGAACAGGCCGTTCATCGAATGGCAGCTGTAGGAGGCGGCGGCGTAATAACTCGGCTTGTACTTTTCTGGCATAAAGCGGCCGAGGCTTAAGGTCATCGGGTTGCAGAACACGAAGGTGCCGATGAACGGCAAAATCAGGTAGCGGGACAGCGGGTTCCCGGCGCAGCGCTGAGCGAAGCGTTCAATGCGATGCTGGCCGATAAAGTTAATCAGCGCGTTCATGATCACCAGCAGGCTGATCAGCAGGGGCAGGATCCCGGTCACCATGCCGGTGAACACTTCTCCGCCTTTCTGAAACAGCCCGATGAACCACTCGGCGCCGTGGGTGATGGTTTCTATCATTCTTCTCTCCTGTGGGGCTTTTTTGTTTTGTATTACTGGGGCTAATAATAATCACTTTGAAAGGTTTTAAAGTGTTAGTTAGATCTCACAATGAAAGAAAAATGGATTATTTTGAAAGTTAATTGATGTGATGAATGATTTCCGGTGGAAAAAAGCACGGATTTGCGTTGGGGAGGTGCGTACCGCTTCCTTGAGGTGTTACGGATGCTTTACCATACTGGGTTCTTATCGAACCCGTTAAATGGATGTCTCATGTTCAAGCGTCGTTATGCAGCGCTGTTGCCAGCGCTTATTTTGCTGTCTGCCTGCAGTAGCAAACCTAAGACCGAAGCTGTTCAGCAAACGGCTGGCGCCCCTTCCGGAGGGTTCCTGCTGGAGCCGCAGCACAATATGATGCAGATGGGTGGCGACTTCGCGAATAACCCGGCGGCCGAGCAGTTCATTGATAAAATGGTGAGCAAACACGGCTTTGACCGCCAGCAGCTGCACGAAATTTTGTCCCAGGCAAAGCGTCTGGACTACGTGCTGCGCCTGATGGACAGACAGGCACCGACGGCACAGGTCCCTACCGGGCCAAACGGCGCATGGTTGCGCTATCGCAAACAGTTTATTACCCCGGACAACGTGCAAAACGGCGTGGTGTTCTGGAATCAGTATGAAGATGCCCTTAATCGCGCGTGGCAGGTATACGGCGTGCCGCCGGAGATCATCGTCGGGATTATCGGCGTGGAAACCCGCTGGGGCCGCGTAATGGGCAAAACCCGCATCCTCGATGCGCTGGCGACGCTCTCCTTTAACTACCCGCGCCGCGCGGAGTATTTCTCTTCCGAGCTGGAAACCTTCCTGCTGATGGCGCGCAACGAGCAGGACGACCCGCTCGATCTGAAAGGTTCGTTTGCCGGTGCGATGGGCTACGGCCAGTTTATGCCATCCTCCTATAAACAATATGCCGTCGACTTCAATGGCGATGGTCATATCAACCTGTGGGATCCGGTGGATGCCATCGGCAGCGTGGCAAACTACTTCAAAGCGCACGGCTGGACGCCAGGTGGACAGGTAGCCGTGCAGGCGAACGGCGAGGCATTTGGTCTGGAAAACGGCTTTAAAACCAAATACAGCGTCGCGCAGCTGACGGCGGCAGGCTTAACGCCAACGCAGCCGCTGGGCAATGTTGACCAGGTAAGCCTGCTGCGTCTGGACGTGGGAACCGGTTATCAGTACTGGTACGGCATGCCGAACTTCTACACCATCACCCGCTATAACCACAGCACTCATTATGCCATGGCCGTGTGGCAGCTGGGGCTGGCGGTCTCGCAGGCCCGCGTGCCGGCGGCGTCACCGTTTAGTCAGTAAGTCGCTCTGACGGGTAGGCCTGATGCCCTCACCCTGACCCTCTCCCACGGGAGAGGGACGTTTTACAGAAACATTTCGCCACACTCCCTTTTCAAACCCGCCATTTACATCTCAATCACCTTTTATTATTGTTATGTTATAACATTTAACGCGGTATCGAGATGTCAACATCCCTTTTCTCTCTGTCTGCTCCGGTTCGGCTTTTACTGGCGCTGGTGCTTATTGTTTTTATCGGGCTGGCCGTGCGCTGGGCGGTGGCGCTGCCATGATCCTGATGAACGAACTGGTCGCGGGCTATGACCGCCAGCCTGTAACGCGGCCCCTCTCAGGCACGATTGAGCGCGGCAGTATGACGGCTATCGTCGGCGCCAATGGCTGCGGAAAATCCACGCTGCTGAAGACGCTTGCCGGGTTTATTCCTCCCGTGGGCGGCAGCTTTCGCTGGCAGGGTAAGCGCCCGGTGATTGGCTGGCTGGCACAGCGCCACGCACTCGAGGCGCAATTTCCGCTCACCGTTCAGGACGTGGTGAGTATGGGCTGCTGGCCGTGCATATCGCTCTTATCCGGGTTTCGTCGGGAAACGCGGTTACGCATTGCCAGCGCGCTGGAGCGGGTCGGGCTGGCGTCGATGGCGCTTTCCACCATTGATGAACTCTCCGGCGGGCAGTTTCAGCGCATGTTATTTGCCCGCGTTTTAGTGCAGCAGGCACCGCTTGTGATGCTCGATGAGCCTTTCACCGGCGTCGACGAAGCGACCTGCAACGTGCTGATGGATCTGATGCTGGAGATGTATATGCAGGGCCAGACTCTGCTTGCGGTATTGCATGACAGCGAGCGTGTGGCACGCCACTTCCCGCAAACATTAATGCTGGATGCTGACATTCCCCACTGGAAAACCGAGCGGGTGAGGGTGGCATGATTTGGCATCTCTTTTTCCAGCCGTTTATTGAGTACGGCTTTATGCGTCGTGCGCTGGTGGTCTGCCTGGCCCTTTCTGTCAGTACCACCGCACTCGGCGTATTCCTCCAGCTGCGCCGGATGAGCCTGATGGGTGATGCCCTTTCTCACGCCATTTTACCCGGTGTCGCCGTAGGGTATTTGCTCAGCGGTATGTCGCTGCTGGCGATGAGTATCGGTGGTTTTATTGCCGGCATTACCGTGGCGCTGGTGGCCGGCCTGGTCAGCCGACGCACGCCGCTTAAAGAGGATGCCAGCTTTGCCGGATTTTACCTTGGCTCACTGGCACTGGGCGTCACGCTGGTGTCGCTGCGCGGGTCGAATGTCGATCTGCTGCATCTGCTGTTTGGTTCCATTCTTGCGGTGGACAACGATGCGGCGCTGTTTGTCACGGGCGTTTGCATGTTCACCCTGATAACGCTGGCGATTTTCTATCGTGGGCTGGTGACCGAAGCCTTTGATACCGCCTGGTTGCAGGTCAATGCCCGCGGGTTGCCCGGCCTGCTCCACGGACTGTTTCTGGCGCTGCTGGTGCTTAACCTGGTGGCCGGTTTTCAGGTGCTCGGCACGCTGATGGCCGTCGGGCTGATGATGCTCCCGGCGGTGGCGGCACGCTGCTGGGTGCGCACATTGCCAGGTTTGCTTTTGATGGCCGGCATCAGCGGAATTTTCTGCGCGTGGCTGGGCTTAAGTTTGTCCTGGGCAATCAGTCTGCCCGCCGGACCGTCCATTGTGCTGACCGCCAGCGCGTTGTTCTTTATTTCTGTTTTATTTGGCACGCGAAGCAGGCTGGCTGGCAGTCTGCGCGCGCTTTTTTAAGGCAAGGGGAAACGATGAAACTTACAGGATTAGTGATGGCGCTTGCGCTGGGTATGCTGTCGAACGGCGTGATGGCGAAAACGCTGAATGTGGTGACCAGCTTTTCGATACTGGGAGATATTACGCAGGAAGTGGGCGGCGACCATGTGAACGTGACGACGCTGGTCGGGCCGGACGGCGATCCGCATACCTTCGAACCGTCACCTAAAGACAGCGCGGCGCTGAGCAAGGCTGACGTGGTGGTGGTCAACGGCCTGGGGCTGGAAGGGTGGCTCGACCGTCTGGTGAAAGCCTCCGGTTTCAAAGGGCAGCTGGTTGTGGCCTCAACCGGGGTAAAAACGCACACGCTCGAGGAAGATGGAAAGACCGTGACCGACCCGCATGCCTGGAATAGCGCGGCGAACGGTGCGCTGTATGCACAAAATATTCTGAACGGGCTGGTGAAAGCAGATCCAGAGGATAAAGCGGCACTGGAGGCTTCAGGCCAGCCGTATATCGCGCAACTGACGCAACTGGACGGCTGGGCCAAAACCCGCTTTAGCCAGATCCCACAGGAAAAACGTAACGTGCTGACCAGCCATGACGCATTCGGCTATTTTAGCCGCGCGTATGGCGTCACCTTCATGGCACCGCAAGGGCTCTCTTCAGAGAGCGAGGCCAGCGCAGCGCAGGTCGCTGAGATTATCAATCAGATCAAAGCCGATGGCGTGAAAACCTGGTTTATGGAAAACCAGCTCGATCCGCGTCTGGTGAAGCAAATTGCGACGGCGACAGGCGCGCAGCCGGGAGGCGAACTTTACCCGGAAGCCCTGTCGGCAAAAGGTGGGGTTGCTGATACCTACGTTAAGGCATTTCGCCACAACGTGAACACCCTCGCTGACAGTATGAAATAACCTCCCCATAGCCGGTGCGCCCGCATCGGCTTTTTTCTGAAGCCCCCTCGTAAAACCCGAAGCGCATCCCCATATTTGACGAGAAAGTGCTATCTTGTGCTGCACGTTTTTCTGAAGCCTGGAGCGAGAATGACTGACCATGAATTGATGCAGCTTAGCGAGATAGTCGGACTGGCGCTTAAGCAACGCGGGGCGACCCTTACCACCGCGGAATCCTGCACCGGCGGCTGGGTGGCGAAAGCGATTACCGATATTGCCGGCAGTTCCGCCTGGTTTGAACGCGGCTTTGTGACCTACAGTAACGAAGCTAAAGCACAGATGATTGGCGTGCGTGAATCCACGCTGGAACAGCACGGCGCGGTCAGCGAGCCGGTGGTGATCGAGATGGCCATTGGCGCGCTAAAAGAGGCGCGGGCAGATTACGCGATTTCAATCAGCGGCATCGCGGGCCCGGACGGCGGCAGTGACGTGAAGCCCGTAGGCACCGTCTGGTTTGGTTTTGCGACCTCAAAAGGTGAAGGGATCACTCGCCGGGAGTGCTTTAGCGGCGACCGTGAAAGCGTGCGTCGTCAGGCAACGGAATATGCGTTAAAAACGCTCTGGCAACAATTTCTACAAAACACTTGATACTGTATGACTATACAGTATAATTGCACCAACAGAACAGAAATCCACGGTGAAGCACAGTCGCTTCTCCCGGCATGACAGGAGTAATAATGGCTATCGACGAAAACAAACAGAAAGCGTTGGCGGCAGCACTGGGCCAGATCGAAAAGCAATTCGGTAAAGGCTCCATCATGCGCCTGGGTGAAGACCGTACCATGGATGTTGAAACGATCTCCACCGGTTCGCTTTCTCTGGACATCGCGCTGGGCGCGGGCGGTCTGCCAATGGGCCGTATCGTAGAGATCTACGGGCCAGAGTCCTCCGGTAAAACCACCCTGACGCTGCAGGTGATTGCTGCGGCACAGCGCGAAGGTAAAACCTGTGCGTTTATCGATGCCGAGCACGCGCTGGATCCTGTTTATGCGCGTAAACTGGGCGTGGACATCGACAACCTGCTGTGTTCTCAGCCGGACACCGGTGAGCAGGCGCTGGAAATTTGTGACGCGCTGGCGCGCTCTGGTGCTGTTGACGTTATCGTGGTCGACTCCGTTGCTGCACTGACGCCAAAAGCGGAAATCGAAGGTGAAATCGGCGACTCTCACATGGGCCTCGCGGCACGTATGATGAGCCAGGCGATGCGTAAGCTGGCAGGTAACCTGAAGCAGTCCAACACGCTGCTGATCTTCATCAACCAGATCCGTATGAAAATTGGTGTGATGTTCGGTAACCCGGAAACCACAACCGGTGGTAACGCACTGAAATTCTACGCCTCTGTCCGTCTGGATATCCGCCGTATCGGCGCGGTGAAAGAGGGTGAAAACGTCGTTGGTAGCGAAACGCGCGTGAAGGTTGTGAAGAACAAAATCGCCGCACCGTTCAAACAGGCTGAATTCCAGATCCTCTACGGCGAAGGGATTAACTTCTTCGGTGAGCTGGTTGACCTGGGCGTGAAAGAGAAGCTGATTGAAAAAGCGGGCGCCTGGTATAGCTATAACGGTGACAAAATTGGTCAGGGTAAAGCGAATGCGATTTCCTGGCTGAAAGAGAACCCGGCTGCGGCGAAAGAGATTGAGAAGAAGGTGCGTGAGCTTCTGCTGAGCAACCAGGACTCTAAACCTGATTTCGTGGTGGATGCTGCGGATGCTGAAGAAACCAACGAAGACTTTTAAGTCTCTCGTGTAAAGATGAAGGGCTGCTGATGCGGCCCTTTTTGCATTTCTGAATCTGCAGGTTTTATATGAGTGAACCGACCACACGCCGACCCGCCTACTCGCGCTTGCTGGACCGTGCCGTACGTATACTTGCCGTGCGTGACCACAGCGAACAGGAGCTAAGACGAAAACTGTCAGCGCCTGTCATGAGCAAAAACGGGCCGGAAGAGATTGATGCCACTGCCGAAGATTATGACCGCGTGGTTGCCTGGTGCTATGAACATCATTACCTCGATGACGAACGCTTTGCCGCCCGCTTTCTCGCCAGCCGCGGACGTAAAGGCTACGGTCCTGCACGCATCCGTCAGGAACTGAATCAGAAAGGGGTGGCCCGGGAATCGATTGAAAAAGCGATGCGTGAATGCGACACAGACTGGTGTGAACTGGCGAAAGAGCAGGCGATTCGAAAGTACGGCGAACCGCTGCCGCGTGATTTTTCAGATAAAGTCAAAATCCAGCGCTTTTTGCTCTACCGCGGCTTTCTGATGGAAGATATTCAGGATATCTGGCGCAATTTTGTGGATTGAACGCATGCGGGATTTTACTTCCCACCAAAGAAAACTTATCTTATTCCCACTTTTTCCAGTAGCTGGTCTGTCCAACGGTTTATCGATACAGGCTGGCTGCGACATTTCGTTAGCTTGATTTCAGGATAATTATGAGCAAGAGCACCGCTGAGATCCGTCAGGCGTTTCTCGATTTTTTCCATAGTAAGGGACACCAGGTTGTTGCCAGCAGCTCCCTGGTACCGAACAACGACCCGACTTTACTGTTTACCAACGCCGGGATGAACCAGTTCAAGGATGTGTTCCTTGGTCTCGACAAGCGTAATTATTCCCGCGCCACAACATCACAGCGTTGCGTGCGTGCGGGCGGTAAACACAACGACCTGGAAAACGTCGGTTACACCGCGCGTCACCACACGTTCTTCGAAATGCTGGGTAACTTCAGCTTCGGCGACTATTTCAAACACGATGCCATTCAATATGCGTGGGAACTGCTGACCGGTGAAAACTGGTTCAACCTGCCGAAAGAGCGTCTGTGGGTTACCGTCTATGAAACCGATGACGAAGCCTACGAAATCTGGGAAAAAGAGGTCGGTATCCCGCGCGAGCGCATTATTCGCATCGGTGATAACAAAGGCGCGCCATACGCGTCTGACAACTTCTGGCAGATGGGTGATACCGGTCCTTGCGGTCCGTGCACCGAGATCTTCTACGATCACGGCGACCACATCTGGGGTGGACCTCCTGGCAGCCCGGAAGAAGACGGCGATCGCTATATTGAGATCTGGAACATCGTCTTCATGCAGTTCAATCGTCAGGCAGACGGTACCATGGAGCCACTGCCGAAACCGTCCGTTGATACCGGTATGGGCCTGGAGCGTATTGCCGCCGTTCTGCAACACGTTAACTCCAACTACGAAATTGACCTGTTCAGCACCCTGATCAAAGCCGTTGCGGAAGTGACCGGTGCGACCGATCTGAACAACAAATCGCTGCGCGTGATTGCAGACCACATTCGTTCTTGTGCGTTCCTGATTGCCGACGGCGTAATCCCGTCGAATGAAAACCGTGGCTACGTGCTGCGTCGTATCATTCGTCGTGCGATCCGTCATGGCAACATGCTGGGCGCGAAGGACACCTTCTTCTACAAACTCGTTGGGCCACTGATTGGCGTGATGGGTGCAGCCGGTGACGAGCTGAAACGCCAGCAGGCGCAGGTAGAGCAGGTTCTGAAAACCGAAGAAGAGCAGTTTGCCCGTACGCTGGAGCGCGGTCTGGCGCTGCTGGATGAAGAACTGGCAAAACTGAAGGGCGACACGCTGGATGGCGAAACCGCTTTCCGCCTGTACGACACCTACGGCTTCCCGGTTGACCTGACGGCGGACGTTTGCCGTGAGCGTAACATCAAAGTTGACGAAGCGGGCTTCGAAGCCGCGATGGAAGAACAGCGTCGTCGTGCGCGTGAATCCAGCGGTTTCGGCGCAGACTACAACGCGATGATCCGCGTTGATAGCGCGTCTGAATTCAAAGGCTACGACGCACTGGAACTGACCGGTAAAGTGACCGCCCTGTTTGTTGACGGTAAAGCCGTAGACAGCATCAGTGCAGGTCAGGATGCGGTTGTCATTCTGGACAAAACGCCGTTCTACGCTGAGTCCGGCGGCCAGGTTGGCGATAAGGGCGAACTGAAAGGCAATGGTTTCAGCTTCAGCGTAAGCGACACCCAGAAATTCGGTCAGGCGATTGGTCACCAGGGCAAACTGGTTTCCGGTTCGCTGAAAGTGGGCGAGGGCGTGCAGGCGAATGTTGATGAAGCACGCCGTGCGCGTATTCGTCTGAACCACTCTGCAACCCACCTGATGCACGCTGCCCTGCGCGACGTGCTGGGCACCCATGTTGCACAGAAAGGTTCTCTGGTTAATGACAAAGTGCTGCGTTTCGACTTCTCGCACTTTGAAGCGATGAAACCGTCGGAAATCCGTGCGGTGGAGGATCTGGTGAACGCTCAGATCCGTCGTAACCTGCCGATCGAGACCCATATCATGGACCTCGAGGACGCGAAGAAAAAAGGTGCGATGGCGCTGTTTGGTGAGAAATATGACGAACGTGTTCGCGTACTGAGCATGGGCGACTTCTCGACCGAACTGTGCGGTGGTACTCACGCATCGCGCACCGGTGACATCGGCCTGTTCCGCATCGTTTCCGAGTCGGGTACGGCGGCTGGCGTGCGTCGTATTGAAGCGGTAACCGGTGAAGGCGCAATTGCCAACCTGCATGCGCAGAGCGATCAGCTGCACGACATCGCGCAGCTGCTGAAAGGCGATAGCCAGAATCTGGGCGAGAAAGTGCGTGTTGCGCTGGAGCGTACCCGTCAGCTGGAAAAAGAGCTCCAGCAGCTGAAAGAACAGGCTGCGGCGCAGGAGAGTGCAAACCTCTCCAGCAAAGCGGTAGACATTAAGGGCGTCAAACTGCTGGTCAGCGATCTGGCGGGCGTTGAGCCTAAGATGCTGCGTACTATGGTCGACGATCTCAAGAACCAGCTTGGTTCTACCGTTATCGTGCTGGCGACAGTGGCAGAAGGTAAGGTTTCTCTGATTGCGGGCGTCTCTAAGGATGTGACCGACCGCGTAAAAGCAGGGGAACTGATTGGTATGGTCGCCCAGCAGGTGGGTGGCAAGGGAGGCGGTCGTCCAGACATGGCGCAAGCCGGTGGTACGGATGCGGCGGCACTTCCGCAAGCTTTGGCCAGTGTAGAAAGCTGGGTGAGCGCGAAACTGTAATAACTACAAAGCACAATCAGACGCCATAGCGGCAACGTTATGGCGTCTTGTTCACTGTGCTATCGATAACGATAAAGTCAGGTTGAGTTTGTGTATATCGGCTAAACTTACGTTTAACAGAATGTGATGCCGTGACTGCTTACACTTTACGTGTTTGTCATCGCTTACTTTTTGGCGTTATATGATGGATAATGCCGGGATACAAGAGACCCGACTCTTTTAATCTTTCAAGGAGCAAAGAATGCTGATTCTGACTCGTCGAGTTGGTGAGACCCTCATGATTGGGGATGAGGTCACCGTGACAGTTTTAGGGGTAAAGGGTAACCAGGTACGTATTGGTGTTAATGCTCCTAAAGAAGTATCTGTCCACCGTGAAGAGATCTACCAGCGTATCCAGGCTGAAAAATCCCAGCAGTCCAGTTACTGATATTGTCGCGTCTCGCTGTCGGGCGAGACGCAACCCTCCTGTCATTTTTCCTGCTCAACATTACCGTTTCATTTCAACCGCTCTCTTTTTAACCACTCTACTATTCTTAACGCGCCCCAACCCCACCCTTTCTACAAACCTTTTTTGAGAAGTTCGATGCAAAATCCGCTTATAAAACACCCTCTTTGCGGGTTTTACATGCGAATTGCGTGTGATTTGTGCAAACGATAAAAGCTTTTGGAAAATTGTTTGACTTATAAGTCCCAGAAAGTAATATATGCGCCACGCAGCGACGAGAAGCTCTTAACGAGTTACTCGAAGCACTCGAAAGAGGCGTTGTGTGGTGAGGTGGCCGAGAGGCTGAAGGCGCTCCCCTGCTAAGGGAGTATGCGGTCAAAAGCTGCATCCGGGGTTCGAATCCCCGCCTCACCGCCATTTTGCATCCGTAGCTCAGCTGGATAGAGTACTCGGCTACGAACCGAGCGGTCGGAGGTTCGAATCCTCCCGGATGCACCATCTATTACTTCATATTGCTTTCGAAGTGATATGAATATCGAGCAGTACAGTAGTAAATCCCGATGCATCCGTAGCTCAGCTGGATAGAGTACTCGGCTACGAACCGAGCGGTCGGAGGTTCGAATCCTCCCGGATGCACCATTTACTATTTCTGAAAGCAGTTCCCTGATGCATCCGTAGCTCAGCTGGATAGAGTACTCGGCTACGAACCGAGCGGTCGGAGGTTCGAATCCTCCCGGATGCACCATTTACTGTTTCTTAAAGCATTTCCCTGATGCATCCGTAGCTCAGCTGGATAGAGTACTCGGCTACGAACCGAGCGGTCGGAGGTTCGAATCCTCCCGGATGCACCATATTCTCCGAGATAACAGCCATACTGTTGTTTCAAGGTCTGCGAGTTAAACGCAAGCACCAGGGAGGATAACGTTGCTTCAGCAACGGCCCGTAGGGCGAGGCGTAGCCAAGTAATCCTCCCGGATGCACCATCTCTTCTTATCGTCTCCTTCGATGTTTAGTTCTTAATCACTCTCATTGTTATCACTTCGCAATCAGCGACAAAAACCACCATTTACGATAAAGTAATGCTTTGTTAATCGTTTAGCGAGAACACGATGTACGCACAGTATGACGGTTTGATCTTCGATATGGATGGCACCCTGCTGGATACCGAACCCACGCATCGTCAAGCCTGGACCGAGGTCCTGGGCCGCTACGGTATGCGTTTCGACCTGCAGGCGATGATAGCCCTCAACGGATCCCCAACCTGGCGTATTGCGCAGGCCGTGATTGAACTGAATCAGGCCGATCTCGACCCCTACCTGCTCGCGCGCGAAAAAACCGATGCGGTTAAAGCCATACTGTTAGACACCGTACAACCTTTACCCCTTATCGACGTGGTTAAAGCGTGGCACGGACGTCGCCCTATGTCTGTCGGCACGGGCAGCGAGAGCGCGATTGCAGAAGCCTTGCTCAACCATCTTGGCCTGCGCCACTATTTTTCAGCTGTCGTCGCTGCCGATCATGTTAAGCGTCACAAGCCAGCACCGGACACCTTCCTGCTCTGCGCAGAATTAATGGGCGTACCGGCGGCAAAATGCGTCGTGTTTGAGGATGCCGATTTTGGTATCCAGGCCGCACGTGATGCCGGAATGGATGCGGTGGATGTGCGCTTACTGTGAGTGACGCATTGTCACTTGCCTCATTATTCGCCAGCAGTTTTTTAAGCGCCACGCTGTTACCGGGAAATTCGGAAGTGGTGCTGGTGGCGATGTTGTTGTCCGGCGCCAGTCAGCCCTGGCTACTTGTATTAATAGCAACAATGGGTAATAGCCTTGGAGGGCTGACTAACGTTATTCTTGGGCGTTTCTTTCCGCTGCGCAAAACGTCGCGCTGGCAGGAAAAGGCAGTTGGCTGGCTAAAACGCTATGGCGCTGCCACGCTGTTATTAAGCTGGATGCCTGTAATAGGCGATTTACTGTGTCTGCTGGCGGGATGGATGCGCATCTCCTGGGGACCGGTGCTCTTTTTTTTGTGCCTTGGCAAGGCGTTGCGCTATGTTCTCGTGGCGTGGGCAACACTACAGGGTATGACGTGGTGGCACTAATTGGTGGAATGAATACGCGACCTTCAATCGTCAACCATTACAATTATGCTGAGTAACATTACTTTGACAGGCGGGAGGTCAATTTGATCCCGGACGTATCTCAGGCGCTGGCCTGGCTGGAAAACCACCCTCAGGCTCTGAAGGGTATTCAGCGTGGTCTTGAGCGTGAAACGCTGCGCGTTAACGCGGACGGTAGCTTAGCGACGACGGGTCACCCGAAGGCGTTAGGCTCGGCGCTGACACATAAATGGATCACAACCGATTTCGCTGAAGCGCTGCTGGAGTTCATCACGCCGGTGGACGGCGATATTGATCACATGCTGACAATCTTGCGCGATATTCATCGCTATACGGCGCGCAATCTTGGTGACGAGCGTATGTGGCCGCTCAGCATGCCGTGCTATATCGAACAGGGCCAGGAGATTGAGCTGGCGCAGTACGGCACGTCAAATATCGGTCGGCTGAAAACGCTCTATCGCGAAGGTCTGAAAAATCGCTACGGCGCATTAATGCAGACCATCTCTGGCGTGCACTACAATTTCTCGCTGCCGATGGCGTTCTGGCAGGCGAAAGGGGGAGAAACGGACAAAGAAGCGATCTCAGCCGGGTATTTCCGTCTGATCCGCAACTATTACCGTTTCGGCTGGGTGATCCCGTATCTCTTTGGCGCGTCACCTGCCATTTGCTCTTCGTTCCTGCAGGGGAAACCCACCACGCTGCCGTTCGAAAAGACCGAGTGCGGCATGTACTATCTCCCGTACGCGACGTCTCTGCGCATGAGCGATTTGGGCTATACCAATAAATCGCAAAGCAATCTCGGTATTACGTTTAACGAATTGCACGAATATGTGGCAGGATTGAAGCGGGCGATCAAAACCCCGTCGGAAGAGTACGCGAAAATCGGCCTCGAAAAAGACGGCAAACGCCTGCAAATCAACAGCAACGTGTTGCAGATTGAAAACGAACTGTATGCGCCGATTCGTCCTAAGCGCGTGACGCGCAGCGGTGAAACCCCGTCGGATGCGCTACAGCGCGGCGGCATTGAATACATTGAAGTACGTTCGCTGGATATCAACCCGTTCTCACCGATTGGCGTTGATGAGCAGCAGGTTCGCTTCCTGGATCTGTTTATGGTCTGGTGTGCGCTGGCGGATGCGCCGGAAATGAGTGCAGACGAACTGCTTTGCACCCGTACAAACTGGAATCGCGTGATTCTGGAAGGGCGTAAGCCGGGTCTGACGCTGGGTATTGGCTGCGAAACGGCACAGTTCCCGCTGACCAAAGTGGGTAAAGATCTGTTCCGTGACCTGAAGCGTGTTGCCCGGACTCTGGACAGCATTGACGGCGGCGACGCCTACCAACAGATCTGCGACCAGTTGGTAGAGTGCTTCGATAACCCGGAACTGACATTCTCAGCACGCATTCTGCGTTCTATGATTGATCAGGGCATTGGTGGTACCGGGCGTGCACTCTCCGCGGAATACCGTGAGATGCTGATGCAGGAGCCATTAGAGATCCTGCGCGAAGCGGATTTTGAAGCAGAACGCGATGCGTCCGTGGTGCGTCAGAAAGAGGTTGAAGCGGCGGATACGGAGTCGTTTGAAGCGTTTCTGGCGAAACAGGCTTGAACCAAAAGAAAAAGGCCACATCGCTGTGGCCAAAATATACATCTCTGAATTCAGGGATGATGATAACAAATGCGCGTCTTTCATATACTCAGACGCGCATTGTGTAGAAGAGTTCAGTTTATTTTAAAAAAAATCACTATCGGAGGTGACGTATGCCGTTATTAGATAGCTTTACTGTCGACCATACCCGTATGGAAGCACCTGCAGTCCGCGTGGCGAAGACCATGCACACCCCGCACGGCGACACAATCACCGTCTTCGATCTGCGCTTCTGCGTGCCGAACAAAGAAGTGATGCCAGAGAAAGGCATTCACACGCTGGAGCACCTTTTCGCCGGATTTATGCGCGACCACCTGAACGGTAACGGCGTTGAGATTATCGATATCTCTCCGATGGGCTGCCGTACCGGTTTCTACATGAGCCTGATCGGTCAGCCGGAAGAGAAACGCGTTGCAGACGCGTGGAAAGCGGCCATGGAAGACGTGCTGAAGGTGAAAGAGCAGAACCAGATCCCAGAGCTGAACGTTTACCAGTGCGGGACTTACCAGATGCACTCTCTGGAAGAAGCGCAGGACATCGCTCGTCACATCATCGAGCGTGATGTTCGCGTGAACAGCAACGAAGAGCTGGCCCTGCCGAAAGAAAAACTGCAGGAACTGCACATCTAGTGCACCTTTTCCCTCTCCCTCCGGGAGAGGGTAGGGTGAGGGTTGTTTAGCCCATGACCACAACCTCAACGTTCTCCTTTACCCATCGTCCCCTTGTTCCGTTTGCCCATGATTACGTTCATGGCGACAGTGAGCCATGGCACCAGCACGACTGCGCGCAGTTGCTGCACAGCCTGACGGGCGTCGTGCGGGTTGAAACGGCATCTGGCTGTTGGGTGGTACCCCCCGGACGCGGCGTCTGGCTTCCTGCGGGGACACAACACGCCCTGCGCATCACCGGTAGCGTAGCGGCGCGAACGCTGTTTATCGATCCACTGGCGCGAGCCGATCTCCCGGCCACGTGCCAGATCGTGCAGATCTCGCCCCTGTTGCGCGAGCTGATCCTCTCCGCCCTCTCACTGCCTGAATCGTACTCACCGGGAAGCCGTGACGAGCGCGTGTATGAACTCATTCTGGATGAGCTTCGCATCATGCCGGTGCTGCCGTTTCATCTGCCGGAGCCGGAAAGTGAACCGTTACGCCAGCTGTGCCGACAGATCCGTCAGTCGCCAGGAGAGAGCTGGAACAGTCAACAGAGCGCGAGCGCGCTTGGCATGAGCGAGCGCACGCTGAATCGTCATTTTCAGCAGCAGACGGGATTACGCTACAGCGAGTGGGTGAGAAGGGCTCGGCTGCTGGAAGCCTTAGTGCGGCTGGCGCAGGGCCAGCCGGTATTAGGTGTGGCGCTGGATCTGGGTTACGGCAGCCACAGCGCCTTTACGGCCATGTTCCGCCGGGTGATGGGTATCTCACCCAGCGATTATTTTAAGAACGACTGACCGCATTAAAGAGCGCCTGAAGCGATGCGCGTGCAACGTCGCTATCAATGCCTACGCCCCAGCGGCTGGTACCGTCCTGGAACAGACAGCGAATGTATGCCACCGAGCGGCTGTCGCTGCGTTCACCCAGCGTGTGTTCGTGATAATCCTTAATTACAAACGGCGCGTTAATCCAGCGGCTCAGGCCATGAGCGGCAGCGGACAGCAAGCCATTCCCGTGTCCCTCAAGCTGACGCGTCCCCCCCTGCGTTGTGACGCTTGCCGTTAAACGCAGCTGGCCATCCTGCTGACTGTCGCTGCGGTACGATTGCAGCGCAAACTGCGGTGTTTCCACCAGACCGTAGCGGGTGCGGAACAGCTGCCACAGTGCATTTTGCGTCATCTCTTTTCCGTGGCGGTCGGTTTCCTGCTGCACGTGCTGGCTGAAATCCTGCTGCAGGGCGCGGGGCAGTTTCAGCCCATGATTTTGCTCGATAAGCCACGCGCTACCGCTTTTCCCTGACTGGCTGTTCACGCGGATCACCGCTTCATAGGTGCAGCCGATATCCTGAGGGTCAACAGGCAGGTAGGGCATCTCCCAGCGCTCGCCAGGCTTGCGGGCATCAAAGCCTTTTTTGATCGCGTCCTGGTGCGAACCGGAGAAGGCGGTATAGGCCAGCCGTCCTGCCCACGGATGGCGCGGGTGTATCGGCAGCTGGTTGCAGGTTTCCACCACCTCCACCACCCGGTTCATATCGCTAAAGTCCAGGTCGGGGCTAACGCCCTGGCTGTAGAGGTTCATCGCCAGCGTCACCAGGCAGACGTTGCCCGTCCGCTCGCCGTTACCAAACAGACAGCCCTCGACGCGGTCAGCCCCGGCCATGACGGCCAGCTCCGCGCTGGCGACGCCGGTGCCGCGGTCGTTATGCGGATGCACGCTGATGCAGACGTCGGCGCGGCGGCTGAAGTGACGGCAGAAATATTCAATCTGATCGGCATAGACGTTTGGCGTACTGACTTCAACGGTGGCCGGTAAGTTGATGATCATCGGACGCGCATCGCACGGCTGCCAGATCTCTGCCACGGCCTCACAAATTTCCAGCGCAAACTCCGGCTCGGTAAAACAGAAGGTTTCCGGTGAATATTCATACTGCCAGTGGGTATCCGGGTTCTCTTCACACAGCTGACGAATAAGGCGGGTGGAGCGCGTAGCCAGCTCGACGATTTGCGCCTTCTCCATGCCAAACACCAGACGACGGAACAGCGGGGCGGTGGCGTTATAAAGATGTACCGTGGCCTGCTTTGCGCCGCGCAGGGACTCAAAGGTGCGGACGATCAGATCTTCCCGCGCCTGCGTGAGCACCTGAATGGTGACGTCATCCGGGATGCGGTTCTCTTCAATCAGCTGGCGAACAAAGTTGAAGTCCGTCTGTGAGGCGGAAGGAAAGGCGACCTCAATCTCCTTAAAGCCGCAGCTCAGCAGAAGATCCCAAAACTGGAGCTTGCGGGCGCTGTCCATCGGCTCGGCCAGCGCCTGGTTGCCGTCGCGTAAGTCGGTTGAGAGCCAGCGCGGCGCGCGGGTGATGCGCTGCTCCGGCCAGCGGCGATCGGGCAGAGAGAGAGTAGGGTAAGGCGTGTATTTGTCTGCGGGTGTGTTCAGCATGGTGCGCTCCTGTTGTCTTTTCACTATCGTGACGAGATTTCAGGCGCGCTGCTTTATCGGAAATGACAATTGCTATCGCGTTTTGGACAACCGGGCCTGCGGATGGCGGCCCGGTTATCGTAGCCGCCACCCGGCAACCGCCGCAGAGGACTAGTGCGCGCCACCGCCCCCGCCACCGGCACCAAACGGTGGTCTGGCAAACCACACCAGCCCCAGCAGGACGATGAAGATCCCTGCCGAAATCCAGAAAATCTCGTTGGCCGAGATAATCAGTCCCTGGCTGGTGATCTGCTGGGCAATCCAGCCGGATGCCTGCTGCTCCGTCATCCCCATGCCCTGCAGCTGGCTGTACATCTGCTGGGCATTCGGGTTGTACGGATTCACCGCTTCGGTCAGCTGGGCATGGTGCATCGATTCACGGTTCGTCCACAGGGTGGTGGTGATCGACGTCCCGATGGAGCCCGCCAGCGTTCGGGTGAAGTTCGACAGGCTCGACGCCGCCGCCAGACGCTCAGGGGGTAAGCCGGAGAGCGTGATGGTGGTTAGCGGCATAAAGAAGCACGCGACCGCGAAGCCCTGAATAAACTGCGGCCACGCCGAGGCGCCAAAGTCCATTCCTGGCTCGAAGGTATACGCACGCCAGTAGAAGCACACCGCGTACATGATGAAGCTGAACGTCACCAGACGACGCATGTCGAGCTTATGGGCGAAGCGGCCAATGATCGGCGACAGCAGAACCGGGATCACTCCAACAGGTGCAGACGCCAGCCCCGCCCAGGTTGCGGTATAGCCATACACCTCCTGCAACAGCTGTGGCAGCAGAACAATCGCGCCGAAGTAGAGCATATAGGCGAGGCTGATACACAGACAGCCGATGGTGAAGTTTCGCGACTTAAACAGCGAGAGATCGACTATCGGGTTGTCGTCCGTCAGCTCCCAGACAATCAGGAAGCTGAGCGACACCACCGCGACAATGGTCAGGATGACGATCTCCTGCGAGTTGAACCAGTCGAGCTCTTTACCCCGGTCGAGCATGATCTGCAGGCTACCGATACCCAGGATCAGCAGCGCCAGCCCGATGCTGTCGATACGCCGCTGTTCGGTGCGCGTCTCTCGTCCCCGCAGCGATTGCAGCGTCATTAATACCACGACGGCGCCAATCGGTACGTTGATGAAGAAGATCCAGCCCCAGTGATAGTTATCGCTGATGTATCCGCCGAGAATGGGTCCGCAGATAGGCGCGACGATCACGGTCATTGACCAGAGCGCCAGCGCGACGGAGCGTTTCGCAGGGGGATAGTTGCTCAGCAGCAAACTCTGGGAAAGCGGGATCAGCGGCCCGGCGACAATCCCCTGAATGACGCGGAAGAAAATCAACATTGTCAGGCTGTTTGACATGCCGCATGCCCAGGAGGCCAGCACAAACGCCACCGTAGACCACAGGAACAGCTTCACCTCACCGACGCGCTTTGCCAGCCAGCCGGTGATCGGAATGGAGATGGCGTTTGCCACCCCGAATGAGGTAATGACCCAGGTCCCCTGGCTCAGCGACGAGCCAAGGTTACCGGCGATGGTCGGGATCGCCACGTTTGCGATGGTGGAGTCCAGCACCTGCATGAATGTCGCCAGCGACAGCGCAATGGTCATAATGACCAGCTGCGCGCCTTCCAGCGGTTTTTGCGGCTTTTGCTGTTGCATAACGCTCACCTTCGGATTAACCGGCGTTTGCCTTCACGATGTCATCGATCAGCTTGTTGACCGGATCGAGGCTAATTTCACGGGCGTTACTTTCATAAGCCGGGCTGCTACGCACCTGGCTTGCCAGGATCTGACCGTCGCGGTTCGCGGTATCAACCGTCACAAGCGTTGAGAGGCCGATACGCAGCGGGTGATCCGCCAGCTGTTTTGCATCCAGTTCAATACGCACAGGCAGACGCTGAACCACTTTGATCCAGTTACCGGTGGCGTTCTGCGCAGGCAGCAGGGAGAAGGCGCTGCCGGTACCCATGTCCAGGCCAACCACTTTCCCGGTGTACTTCACGTCATCGCCGTAGATGTCGCTGACAACCGTCGCGGTCTGGCCGATACGCATATGGGCAAGTTGCGTCTCTTTAAAGTTAGCGTCTACCCACAGATTGTCTGCCGGAACGACCGCCATCAGCGGCGTGGTCGGGCTGATCTGCGCCCCAGGCTGAACGGAACGGCGGGAGACATAGCCGGTCATCGGGCTGACGATTTTGGTACGCTGCAGGGCTAGCCATGCGTTACGCACTTCAGTCGCCGCCTGCTGCACGGCGGGCTGGTTTTCAAGGCTGGTGCCCAGCACCATTGCCTGGTTGGCATTGTACTGTTGAATCGCCACATCCAGCTGCGCCTGAGCGCTGGCAACGGCATCGCGGGCGTGTTGCAGCTCTTCACGGCCAATCAGGTTGGCGGTGCCGAGCGGTACGCGGCGGTTGAGGTCGCTCTGCGCCTGGGCGAGTGCAGTTTTCTGCACGTCGATATTGGCCTGTAGCTGTTTACTGTTGATCATCAGCTGGCGGGTCTGACGAACGCTGGAGGCCAGCGCGGTCTGGGCTTTCTCAAATGCCTGCTGCGCGTCAGTCGGATCGAGGGTGACCAACACATCGCCTTTTTGCACAAAGTCGGTATTGTCAGCCCAGACTTTCGTCACGCTGCCCGACACCTGCGCCATAATCTGTACCTGGTTCCCTGCCACGTAGGCGTCGTCTGTCTCTTCAGCATGACGCAATACTAAAAACCAATAGATCCCATATGCCACGGCAATAATAATAAAGAGCAAGGTCAACAGAAGAAGGGCACTTTTACGTTTGCCTTTCTTGTTGGCCGGTTGCTGCGGGTTAGTGCTCTCCGCATTTGCGCTCATTGTTGTTCTCCACGATCTTCTTATTTTCACATCGGCTGAGCCGACCTGTTGTCAGAAAGGCCAGCAGTGTGACGTGCTGGCCTGTCGGTTTTCTTATGAATCTGGATTGTTGAGCGTGTCGTCGCGTTAGCGCAGCGCCTCAAGAATGGCGCCATCTTCATCCATCTGATCCAGACGGGTGAGCAGCTTGCGCGTGATGTGCTCAAGCTGGTCGCGCTCGGCGGTGCTGAGGGCAGACCAGAGTTTGTGCAGGCAATTGTGCTGAGGTGGCAGTACCTCACGCAGGAATTCGTGACCTTTGTCGGTCAGTTGCAGATGCAGGCAACGACGATCGTTGTCGCTTTCACGGCGTTCAATCCAGCCGCGCTTTTCCAGCTCATCGGCAATACGGGTTGCATTGGTACGGGAAGAGCCCAGCGCGCAGCTCAGCTCAGAAGGCTGAATACTGTGGTTTTCCTGAGACTCCAGCGTAATCAACGCCATAAACAACGTCTCGTTAATCCCTTGAGCTTTCAGCATCTTATTACGGTTTTCCAGAAGCTTACCCTGCATGTGCATGCACAGGCGAGTCAGCAGGATTTCCTGATACGGGAAGTCCTCATGGCGACTGGCGCGGAATTTAAGCATTTGTTCAATGGGCGTAAACGAACTATCCATTTGGGCATAACCTCATTAATTACAGCCGATATAGTAACGACAGTGACAAATAATGTAAATGAATTATTTGTGCGGTTATATCCGCCAAATGAATGTCACCGTCAGAAAGCGCCGGGTAAGTCCGTGACCCGGTGAGCACAGAAAGAGTAGGGTGTGAACCCGTAGAAGAGAGGATGTGAGGACGGGGGTCTGAACTATTCATGCCAATTGTAGATATGTCACCCACATTAAAATTTCTGGGATAAATGATTACGTTTACATTAACAGACTGCAGGGCCCCTTTATACCCTAAGAGGCCCAAAGCAATGTAAAACTTAGTGAATCGCCTCCTGGCGATGGTAGCCGCGCCACCATACAAGAAGGTTGAGCGCGGCAACGATGGCCCCAATCCCACACACGCCCGACCAGCCGGCATGCTGCCACGCCGACGCTGAAATTAATGAACCGGCAGCACCACCAATGAAGTAGCTGGTCATGTATCCGGCGGTGAGGCGATTACGCGCTTCGGGTTTCACGCGATAAATCACGGTCTGATTAGTAATGTGGACACCCTGTACGGTGAGGTCGAGTACCAGAATACCGACGATCAGCGCCAGCACCGAGACGTGTCCATACCAGATCGCCGCCCAGGAGAGCAGGAGCAAAACCAGCCCGGCGGTGGTGGTCAAATGTGATTTGCCTTTGTCGGCCAGCCCACCCGCCGGACGCGCACCCAGCGCTCCCGCAGCACCGGCCAGGCCGAACAGACCAATGACGCCTTCAGAATAGTTAAACGGCGGTGCCGCGAGCAGAAACGCCATTGAGGTCCAGAGAATACTGAAGTTGGCGAAGGTCAAACATCCCAGCAGGGCGCGGGTGCGCAGGAGTTTATCCTGAGTGAACAGGCTGAACACGGAGGCCAGAAGCTGCGGATAGTTAAGATGGTTCTCTTGCTTCACCTTCGGCAGGCCGCGCCACAGCGCCAGCGCCATCACCACCATTAACACGCTCGCCACCCAGTAAACGGTGCGCCAGCCGCCGAGGCTTGCCAGTAGTCCTGCCACGGTACGCGCCAGCAAAATCCCCAGCAGCAGGCCGCTCATGATGGTGCCCACTACCTTGCCACGTTTGTCCGGGGAGGCCAGCGTCGCGGCGAGGGGTACCAGGATTTGCGCGACGACGGAGAACAGCCCTGTCAGCGCGGTACCGACGATCATCATCGTCAGCGACTGGCTGCTGGCGGTGATCAGCATGCCACCTGCTGCCAGCAGCGTCATCGAAACAATCAGCATCCGGCGTTCAAACATATCGCCAAGCGGCACTAGGAACAGCAACCCGGCGGCGTAGCCGAGCTGTGCTGCCGTCACGATGAAGCCAGCGGAACTGGCAGAAAGGTTGAACGCGCGGGCGATGGTGTCGAGAAGGGGTTGCGCGTAATAGTTGCTGGCGACGGCCAGACCCGTTGCCACGGACATTAAAAGGATAAGTGCGGGGCTAAGCCCTGGAGTTGTTTTTGTCATGAGTTTCAGGAATCGTTCGTTAAGTGATTATTTTTCCGGAAACCATAATAGCGAATGATTGTTAAGGTGGGGGGATTGTTGGGTGATGGATTGTGCGGTTTAGGGGGATCGTGCGGTCTGGTGCCCCCTCACCCCGGCCCTCTCCCCAAAGGGGAGAGGGTTAGGGTGAGGGGTAAGGCTTTGTGCTTTACTTCTGCGCCGCAAGCGCCTCTTTCACCCAGCCGTCAAACTGCTGCTGGTGGGCTTTGATCCAGCCGTCGACGTGACCTTTGACATCCGCTTCAGACGATTTGCCCGCATGCATCATGGCGTTCTGAGCATTGATATCCGCCAGTGGCAGTTTCATTACCGAGAACAATTTTGCTGCCGCCGGGTTTTTCTCGGCCCACGCTTTGTTCGCCACAATATGCATGGTATTCACCGGGAAGCCGTAGTTCATGCCGTTCGGCAATTTGGTGTCAATATCCTTCTGCTCGCCCGGCAGGGAGGAGAATGGCACCTGCAGCCACACCACGTCTTTACCCGGCTTCAGCACGTCGCTCACCCAGTACGGCGTCCAGGTGTAGTAGATCACCGGTTTACCCTCTTTGAAGCGGGCAATGGTGTCGGCCATCATCGCCGAATAGTTGCCGTGGCTGACATCAACCGTCTTCGCCAGGTCATAGGCTTTGTTCTGGTGATTAATCACCGCTTCACAGCCCCAGCCCGGTGAGCAACCCATCATGTCGGCTTTACCGTCACCGTTGGTGTCGAACAGTTTGGCGATCTTAGGATCTTTCAGCTGTTCAATATTGGTGATGTGGTACTTATCGGCGGTTTTCTTGTCGATCAGATAACCCTGCGCTGCACCGGTTACGAAGGTGCCTTCACGATAGAATTTCTTGTCGCCACCGGCGGCGGCATACATATCGTCGTGCAGCGGCTGCCAGTTCACCGCGGTAAAGGTGGCATCACCGGAGGCAATCGAGGTATAGCCCACGTTGTAATCCACTTCGCTCGGCGTGTTGACCGTGTAGCCCAGTTTTTCCAGGGCTCGGCTGACGATGAGCGTCTGGAAGCTCTCTTCCGAAATGGTGCTCTGCACCGGCTGCACGGTGATGCCTTTACCCGGCAGGTCAGCTGCAAACGTGCTGGTGGAGACAAGGGTGGCAAACGCTGTGGCAAAAAGTACGTTATGTCGCATCGTTGTTCCTTATTTTGATTTCGTGAAAGGGCGGGTGAATAACCCGACAGGGCCGGTGGTATACCAGCGACGGTTGCCGCGACTGCGTGAATCACGACCGACAGCCTGTGTCAGGCGGTCAAGAATAATGGCGAGGATCACAATGCCCACGCCGCCGACGGTAGCCAGCCCCATGTCGAGACGGCCAATACCGCGCAGCACCATCTGGCCCAGACCGCCCACGGCGATCATTGAGGCAATGACCACCATCGACAGCGCCAGCATCAGCGTCTGGTTAACGCCTGCCATGATGGTCGGCATCGCCAGCGGGAGCTGAACCTTAAACAGCATCTGACGCGGGCTGGCACCAAACGAGCGTGACGCTTCGATCAGATCGGCCGGCACCTGGTTAATGCCCAGGATGGTCAGACGAATAATCGGCGGCAGGGCGAAGATAATGGTTACCACCACGCCCGGCACGTTACCGATACCGAACAGCATTACGATAGGCACCAGATAGACGAATGCCGGTGTGGTCTGCATCGCATCCAGCAGCGGACGAATGATCTTCGCCGCCCGCGGGCTACGTGCCAGCCAGATCCCCATCGGCAGGCCGATGACAATACAGAAGAGCAGGGCGGTCAGCACCAGTGCCAGGGTGATCATCGCCTGCGACCAGGCGCCAATGGCGCCAATGGCAATCAGCGAAATCAGCGTGGCGATCCCCATTCCTGCGCTACCGAACTGCCAGGCGATCAGCGAGAACAAAACGATCGCGACCGGCGCTGGCATACCGAGCATCAGCTGCTGGAAGCCGTTGAGGATGTAATCCACCGGGACGCGGATCCCCTGAAAGAGCGGACGAAAATGCGTTACTACCCAGTCGATCCCCTCCGTGACCCAGCTATCGAGTGGGATCAGCGTTTTATGGAACGGATCCATAATGTTGAAGTGTTCTGGCGCAGGCGCAGGTGCGCTGTTGAGCCAGTCCGCCGTGCCACCGCCATCGGCAGGTGCTGGCGTGGAGCCCCACGCATCGGCAGATTGCGCAGCGCTGTCCGCTGCTTCAGTGGTGCCCCACGGGTTAGATTGATCGGTCATTGTTTGCTCCCTCGCGATCTAAAGCCTGCAGCAACATGCGTTTTGAGATGATGCCGACGTACTGTTGTTCTTCCCCGACGACCGGAACGGCACACGGTGCCTGGCCGACGTGGGAGAGCAACTCGCTGAGCGGCGTTTCGGCGTCCACGGCAAGGGGAGCGTCAATTAACGCCGCATCGATTCCCTGATTTTCGCTAAGGGCGGTTTTCAGGGAGTCGATGGAGACAATGCCGACAAATTTATTGCCGCGTTCAACCAGATAACCGTATTCACGGTCTTCGTCCTGCAGAAGCTTAAGCGCGGAGCGTGGACCAAAACCTGGCGTTTTACGGATAATGCCGTTTGGCGTTCGACGGGCAATATCTTTCGCGCTAAACACATGGCTAATATCCACGCCACGGAAGAAGGTACGCACGTAATCATTTGCCGGATTATTCAGTATTTCATCCGGCGTGCCGACCTGCACCACCTCACCATTTTGCATAATGGCAATTCGGTCGCCAATACGCATGGCTTCATCTAAATCATGGGAAATAAAGACAATGGTTCGCTGATGTTTTGCCTGTAATTTTACCAGCTCATCCTGCATCTCGGTGCGAATTAACGGGTCGAGCGCGGAGAAGGCTTCATCCATTAATAATATGTCTGGATTAATGGCTAATGCGCGGGCTAAACCCACACGCTGACGCATCCCGCCGGAAAGTTCATCCGGGTAGGCGTGAGCATAATTTTCGAGCCCAACCTGACGCAGCGCATCAAGCGCTTTTTCCTGACGTTCTTGCGCAGCAACGCCCGCTAATTCCATACCGAAAGCGGCATTATCCAGCACCGTCATATGCGGCATTAGCGCGAATGACTGGAACACCATTGCAATCTTCTTTCTGCGCACCTCGCGGAGCTCTGCGTCTGATATTCTGGCGATATCCACGCCGTCAATCAGCACCTGTCCGCGGGTGGGTTCAATCAGGCGATTGAGAAGGCGAACCATAGTGGATTTACCCGAACCGGATAACCCCATGATGACAAAAATCTCGCCTTCTTCAATGGCCAGACTGGCGTCTTTAACGCCAAGCGATAGCCCGGTTTTTTCCAGAATTTGCTCTTTCGTAAGGCCTTTTTCAATATATTTGAATGCGCGCTGTGGATGCTCGCCAAATACTTTATAAAGATTTTTCACTTCTAATTTAATTGCCATGCAATAGAGAGTGTCCTGTTATTTGTTTATGCCAATATGATTACCATGGTAAATTGTTAACGGGCATAACCCTAACATACTGAGAATCTGAGACAACCCTGCGTTTGCTTATGACGGGGATTTTCAGGTAAGCGAAACGGCTGAATTTCCCATGAGTAAAGGGCTGAGCGTCATTTGAGTTTTTCTTAAATTTTTGCTGCTGCATCGGGGAATTTCGCCTGAATCGGTGTGATTCAGGCGAATATGACGGAGGAATTACAGTGTAGTTCCCAGGGAAATATTCTGGTAGAAATTAAGGGATTTATATTTAATTAATGAACGTTAATTCACTCATTAAAAATCCCAGTCTTCGTCTTTCGTCACCACCGCTTTGCCCATCACATACGATGAACCGGACCCGGAGAAGAAATCGTGGTTTTCGTCGGCATTAGGCGACAGCGCCGCCAGAATGGCCGGGTTCACTTCCGCCATCTCCGGCGGAAACAGCGCCTCGTAACCAAGGTTCATCAGCGCCTTGTTGGCGTTGTAGCAGAGGAACGCTTTGACGTCTTCTTCCCAGCCCGTTCCGGCGTATAGCTCTTCGGTATAGCTCAGCTCGTTATCGTACAGATCCATCAGCAAATCGAGCGCAAACCCTTTTAGTTCATCGCGTTTTTCCGTACTGATTTTCTCCAGACCTTTCTGGTATTTATAGCCGATGTAATACCCGTGCACCGCTTCATCCCGAATGATGAGCCGAATCAGGTCGGCGGTGTTGGTGAGCTTGCCCCGGCTCGACCAGTACATTGGCAGCCAGAAGCCGGAGTAGAAGAGGAAGGATTCCAGAAACACGCTGGCGACCTTCTTTTTCAGCGGCTCGTCGGCCCGATAATACTCAAGCACCAGCGCAGCCTTACGCTGCAATGACGCGCTCTCTTCACTCCAGGCGTAAGCCGCATCCACGTCTTTGGTCTGGCACAGCGTGGAAAAAATCGAGCTGTAAGAGCGGGCGTGCACCGCCTCCATAAAGCTGATGTTCGACATCACCGCCTCTTCATGCGGCGTCAGCGCGTCAGCCATCAACGCCGGGGCACCAACGGTGTTCTGGATGGTGTCCAGGAGCGTCAGGCCGGTAAAGACGCGGATCGTCAATTGTTGCTCGGCGTGGCTCAGGGTTTGCCAGGCCGGAATATCATTGGAGAGCGGGACTTTTTCCGGCAGCCAGAAGTTGCTGGTCAGGCGGTTCCATACCTCCAGATCTTTATCGTCCTGGATTTTGTTCCAGTTAACGGCATTCACGCGTGACAGTTTCATCCTTTCTCCTTACAGCGCGCAGGACACGCAGCCTTCGATTTCGGTGCCTTCCAGCGCAAGCTGGCGCAGGCGAATGTAGTAAAGCGTTTTGATGCCTTTCTTCCAGGCGTAGATCTGCGCTTTGTTGATATCCCGCGTGGTGGCGGTATCCGGGAAGAAGAGCGTCAGCGACAGCCCCTGATCCACGTGTTTTGTCGCTTCGGCGTAGGTATCGATGATTTTTTCCGGGCCGATTTCATACGCATCCTGATACAGCGTCAGGTTGTCGTTGGTCATAAACGGGGCAGGGTAGTAAACGCGTCCGGTCTTGCCTTCCTTGCGAATTTCAATTTTCGACACAATCGGATGAATGCTCGACGTGGCATGGTTGATATACGAGATAGACCCGGTCGGCGGCACGGCCTGGAGGTTCTGGTTATAGATACCGTGGCGCATCACGTCATCACGCAGCTGCTGCCACATCTCGCGCGTCGGCAGGGTTATCCCCGCGCGGGCAAAGAGATCGCGCACTTTTGCAGTTTTCGGCTGCCACTCGCCTTCAAGATACTGGTTAAAATATTCCCCGCTGGCGTAGCGCGACTGTTCAAATCCCGCGAACCGCTGGTTGCGCTCGCGCGCCAGCATCATTGAGGTGTGCAGCGCATGCCAGGTGATGGTATAGAAATAGAGGTTAGTAAAATCCAGCCCTTCCGGACTGCCGTAGGCGATGCCTTCGCGTGCCAGGTAGCCGTGAAGGTTCATCTGCCCCAGGCCGATAGCGTGCGACGCGGCGTTACCCGCTTCAATGGAGGGCACGCTGCGGATGTGGCTCATGTCCGATACCGCCGTCAGTCCGCGAATGGCCGTCTCCACCGTGCGGCCGACGTCAGGGGAATCCATGGTGTGGGCGATATTCAGCGACCCGAGGTTACAGGAGATATCCTTGCCGATAGCCGCGTAGTCCAGGTTCTCGTCGTATGTTGACGCGCTGTTGACCTGCAAAATCTCCGAGCACAGGTTGCTCATGTTGATGCGTCCGGCAATCGGGTTCGCGCGGTTTACCGTATCCTCGTACATGATGTACGGATAGCCAGACTCAAACTGGATTTCTGCCAGCGTCTGGAAGAAATCGCGGGCGTTGATGGTTTTTTTGCGGATGCGCTCGTCGGCTACCAGCTCCTCGTAGCGCTCGCTGATGGCTACGTCGCCAAAGGGTTTGCCGTAAATACGCTCAACGTCATACGGCGAAAAGAGCGCCATCTCGGCATTCTCTTTGGCCAGTTTAAAGGTGATATCCGGGATCACCACCCCCAGCGACAGGGTTTTGATACGGATTTTTTCGTCGGCATTTTCGCGTTTGGTATCCAGAAAACGCAGAATATCGGGATGATGCGCGTGCAGGTAAACCGCCCCGGCGCCCTGGCGTGCGCCAAGCTGGTTGGCGTAGGAGAATGCATCTTCCAGCATCTTCATCACCGGGATCACGCCGGAAGACTGGTTTTCAATGCGTTTGATCGGCGCGCCCGCTTCACGCAGGTTCGAGAGCAGAAACGCCACGCCGCCGCCGCGTTTGGAAAGCTGAAGCGCCGAGTTTACCGCACGGCCAATCGACTCCATATTGTCTTCGATGCGCAGCAGGAAGCAGGAGACCAGCTCGCCGCGCTGGGCCTTACCGCAGTTGAGAAACGTTGGCGTAGCGGGCTGGAAGCGCCCGGCGAGGATCTCCTCCATCAGCCGTTCAGCCAACGCTTCATCGCCCTGGGCAAGGGTCAGCGCAACCATCACGACGCGATCTTCAAAATGCTCCAGGTAGCGTTTACCGTCGAAGGTTTTCAGGGTGTAGCTGGTGTAATACTTCCACGCGCCGAGGAAGGTCTGGAAATGAAAACCGCTCGCATGCGCGCGCTCGAAAAGCTTCACCACGAAGGCGCGGTCGTAGCGGGTCAACACGCGCTCCTCGTAATAGCCCTCTTTAACCAGAAAGTCGAGGCGTTCCTGCTGGCTGCCAAAAACGACGCTGTTTGGACGGACGTGGGCGGCGAAAAAGGCCTCCACCGCCTCATGATCTTTGCCAAACTGAATGCGCCCCTCCCGATCATAGAGGTTAAGCATTGCGTTTAATGCGTGGTAATCAGGTGTTGCCTGGATTATCCGTTCTGCGGTTGTCGTTGCCAAAATTCGTTCACTCCTTTTCGCACATTTTCTACGTCCTGCTGTGTCCCCATCAGTTCGAAGCGATAGAGATACGGCACGCCGCATTTTTGAGAGATGACATCCCCGGCGCGGCCAAAGGCATCGCCGAAATTACGATTGCCTGCCGCGATCACGCCACGGATAAGCCTGCGGTTATGCGGATCGTTAAGAAAGCGGATCACCTGGCGAGGCACGGCGCCTGCCGTACCGCCACCGCCATAGCTGGGCACCACCAGAATGTAAGGTTCGTCTACCTGAATACGTTCCCGCTCATTAAGCGGAATACGCACCGCAGGCAGCCCGACGCGCTCGATAAAGCGAAGCGTGTTTTCCGAGCTGCTGGAGAAGTAGACCAGCCCACTCATGCGCTGGCGGCCTGGGCGCTCAGACGGTTAATCATGTCCGGGCGAAAGCCGGACCACCGGGTTTCACCGGCAATGACCACCGGGAGCTGACGGAATCCCTGCGCCCGAAGGGTCTCAGCGGCCTCAGGCTGCTGGTCGATATTCACCATCTCAAAAACCATTCCACGGCTTTCCATCGCCCGTTTGGTGGCGTGGCACTGAACACAATTGTTACGAGTGTAAATAATAATGCTCATGATTCGTATTTCCATTTAAAATGAGAGAGCGGCGCGAGTCATCGCGTCAGGTTGTGTGTGTCTTGCTAAAGGGGATACTAGATGTAGTTATCTTAAGTTTCAACCATACAAGATATGGGAAATTCAGATTGATGTTGCCCTGGTGATGAGCTCAGCGGGGCAGGGCGGGCTGCACGGGTTTTTCAAAGGATAAGGCAAAGAAAAGCCCCGGCGCCTGAGGCCACCGGGGCTGATGAGAAGCCGCACTTATTTTCGCAGGCTGAGCAGGGCGCCGACAAAGATGCCGACCGCTGCGACCGTTCCCAGCGTACACAGTGGCTTTTCACGTACGAAGGTCGTTGCACAGCTTGCCATGTCGCAGGCAGCCTGCGTGGCGCGTGAACGTCCGTTCATTCTGGCGCGGGTTTCACGGAGCAGAGACTGAGCCTTACGTTTTGCGGCATCCGCTTCGTCCTTCGCGTCAGATCCCCAGGACTTCAGCACCTCTTCCAGCGTGTCCGCTAATTGGCTGACATCATTACGAATATCCTGCGCGTCGTCGTTAATATCGTTTCGGTTCGGTCTGTTAAACATACGATCCTCCGTAAATTTGCGTTCCCGATCAGTTTAGTTCAGAAATTTAATATCTGAAGCGCGTCACGCGTTATCCGGCAGTTTATGGACTATTCTGAAAGCCCTGCTAATGCTGAATACTGTAAGGTTGCCGGGCAGGAAAAGATAACGAGGAAAAGATATGTATTTACGACCTGACGAGGTGGCACGCGTTCTTGAAAAAGAGGGATTCACCATGGATGAGGTGACGTCAAAAGCGTATGGATATCGCCGCGGTGAGAATTATGTGTATGTTAATCGTGAAGCCAGAATGGGACGTACTGCTCTCATTATTCACCCGACGCTGAAAGACAGAAGTCTGTCATTTGCTGAGCCTGCCTCGGATATTAAAACCTGCGATCATTATCAGCAATTCCCGCTCTATTTAGGCGGAGAAACGCATGAGCATTATGGTATTCCGCATGGCTTCAGTTCGCGCATGGCGCTGGAGCGGTTTCTGAAGGGACTGTTTGGCGACGTACAGTAAACTGGCGACTGGCATTCGCCAGTCGCTTCACATCACGCTTTCGCCTGGCTGTACTGACTGACTTTGAACAGACGGCGGCAGTAGTCGAGGAAATAGCCGTATACGGCGCCCATCAACATCGAAATAACGATATTCGAACTGACCGCCGCGACGATCTGGTGCCAGTCTGCGCCCACGGTTAACAGAATAGCCACATATACCGGAGACTGGAACGTCACATAAGCCAGCACGTCCGCCAGGTTTTTTACCCAGCCTGCGGGGCTGATACGACGGGCGAAACGCATGACCGCATCGCGGTATAACCCGTATGGCCATGCGATAATAATGTTGACCGGGATGGCCACCAGACGCGAAGAAAGTGACTGCTCAAAGGTCATTCCTGAGAGGAATATTTCAATCAGCATGTTCACGACGGAACAGTAAACAACCATCGCAAAAGTATCCGCCACAGCGTGGCGCAGGCGAGATTGCGGCGAGAACATGTCTGAACTCCTTGAGAAGAACACAGTGGAAACGATTTCCCTTCGGCGATTAGTGCTTTAGGTTGCTTTGTTTGACGTGTATAGCGTATCTCTCTGTGTTTGAACTAACAACTAGTGATTAATTTTTATTTAATCGCCTTTTGTCCACAAAATTCTCTAAAATTGAGTGTTTTTTGTTCTGCTCGTTATAATCTGTCTTGTTAAGGTTCTTTTTCATAAAAAACAAAGGCTTGATTTTCGAGGCGGCCAGGGTGAGTCATCCTTGTCTGGATGGCGGCGCAGTATGCTGTAATTTGAATTAAAGTTGACCATTTATATTGATGTGGTGATTAGATTCGCACCAGGCTCGCCGGCATCCTGCGTTATTATTAACGTTAATATTTAAATATATTTACACTGATGCCCCTGCGGACCCTTGGGTAGATATTCTGGCCGAAATGAATTATTCTGTGGGTGATTTATCTATTTACCCCAAAGAAAAGGTTTTCAAATAATATGTCTTTGACGTTACAGAATCTTAATAATATCCGAACCCTGCGCGCGATGGCGCGTGAATTATCCCTGGACGTTCTTGAGGAAATGCTGGAAAAGGTCAGGGTCGTTACTGAAGAGAAACGCAGTGAGCTGGCGGAATTAGAGCAGCAGCGTGCTGAGCAGCAGGAGAAAATTAATGCCCTGCTGGAGCTGATGAAAGCCGATGGTATTTCACCGACCGATCTGCTGGGTTCCGAGCTGGCGCAGACGGGTAAACCGACTAAAAAGCGTAAACCGCGTGAAGCGAAATATCGCTTTATTGATCAGAACGGTGAAGAGAAAACGTGGACCGGCCAGGGCCGCACGCCGAAGCCTATTGCCAGCGCGCTGGCAGAGGGTAAATCGCTGGATGATTTTCTGATCTAATGCGTAAGCCGGGCGGTAATCGCCGCCCGGTTGTCTGTTCAGCAGACGCCAAAATCACCTTCTTCAGTATACGGCGCCAGATCGGCCGCTTTCAGGGTATATTTTTCGCCTTGTTCATTACTGGCCTGAACCGCCACAACGCTTTCACCATTCACTTCGAGCACTTTCAGCTTCGGGCCGCCTTTACGCGGTTGCACATAATCACCGACAGAAAACATATTACCTCCTCATCGTTTAAGCGATCTTCACCTTAGCCCACGTATGACGCCGGGTACAGTGACTTTCACAGATTACTGCTTATGAGGTACGCCGGTTCCATGGCATCACCTTGAGCAGTCTCGCCATACCGCAAAATCCCGTTACACCGGCGAACAGCAGCCCGGCGCCCACAAAACCGCTGAGCAGGAAAAAACCGCTGGAGACGCTATAGCCCAGCACCACGCCGCAGAGAATCAACAGCCCGGCCGCGATTTGCACCTGACGCATCAGCGGGAGAGGCTGGGATTTATCTTCAACGGTCAGCAGCCCGGCCTGCTTCCAGCCCTGAATGCCCCCCTCGACCACAAATGCCTGAGCGGGTGACGCCGCCTGGGCCAGGCGGTCAGCATTCCCGGACGTCCTGGCACCGGACTGGCAGTGAAAAAGCACTATTTCACCCGCCCGTGCGTTAAGTCCGCCGGGTAAGGTGGCTAGCGGTACTGACTCTGCCCCGGAAATATGCTCGCGGGCATATTCGTCGGTATCACGAATATCTATGAGTCTGGCGCCCTCGGCCACGCGGGCTTTGGCCTGTTGCGGTGTAATCAGCGGAAGTGACATGGCGACTCCTTACGGACAATAAAGGGTTTTCAGGGTGCTGATGAGCTGAAGCACCGCATCGTTTTTAATGAAATAAAGAATGCGCTGCGCCTCACGGGTGCTGTCGATAAGCCCTTCCTCACGCATACGCGCCAGATGCTGCGACGTGGCGGAAGGACTCAGCCCGGTGGCACGCGCCAGGTCGCCCGCGCGGGTGCCGGGAGCTCCGCATAATGTGCAGAGGATCAGCAGCCGACGTGGATTACTCATCGCTTTCAACAGGGCGGCGGCCTGCTCAGCGCTGGCCTGGAGTTGTTCAAGTTCAGTCATTTTAGTTTAGTATTTACTTAATTAAGTGAATGCTAAACTATTCCGGTGCGTTACACCACTGCCAAAAGCGTAAAAGAGGGTAAATGGGACGGGTCTGGATGGCAGAAGCCGATAAACTGGCTACGCTTAGAGTCATACTCTTATTTATTTTCAACTGGTTAGCTTGTACGGAGTGCTTATGGGTTTTTGGCGTATTGTCTTTACGATTATTCTTCCTCCGCTGGGCGTGCTGCTCGGTAAGGGGTTTGGCTGGGCGTTTATCCTGAATATTCTTTTGACCTTGCTGGGTTACATTCCCGGTCTTATCCACGCGTTTTGGGTACAAACAAAAAGCTAAGCCCGCCAGAGTAAATCGCTGTAGATGTTCGTCAGCACGCCCGCTGGACCAAACTGTTGTTTGATCCAGCGAGTGACCTGGCCGGTCGCCGCATGTTGTGTGGCAAGCAGCATGCGGGAATCCTGACGCGGATTGTTGATGCGTCGGGTGACCAGTAGCCCGTCTTCTACCGCCTCGCGGGCCATGTATTCCGGCAAAAAGCCAATCCCTTCTCCCAGAATCTGACACTGGCACTTGGTGTTGAAATCCGGCACCAGTATCGCCTCCTGCCCGTGCAGCAGCCAGCCGACCTTCTTATTAATGGTGTGCGCGGTATCTTCCACCATGATGTTGGGATATAGCCGCAGCTGGCTCTCCGCAATCGGCTCGGGGACAAAGGCCAGCGGATGTTCCGGTGCGATAGCAAATACCCAGCGGATGGCGCCAATCTCGGTGTAATCAATGCCGCCGCCGTCGAGCAGGGTGTCCGGCGCACCAATCGCGATATTGGCCTGGTTGTTGATGATGGAATCCCATACGCCGTTATACACCTCGGTGGTCACTGTGATCTGGCAGGTGGGAAACTGCTTTTTCAGCACCTGCAGCAGGCGTGCAGTATGGCGTGGAGTATACAAAAGCTGATTGATACAGATACGCACCCGCGCCTCAATGCCCTGCGAAATGGTATCAATTCCGCGCTTGATGGCGTGAAAGTCGTTCAGCAGGTCGGTTGCCTTGCGGTAAAAGTAAAAGCCAGATTCGGTCAGCTCAATGCTGCGCGTGTTACGCACAAACAGCACCACGTCCAGACCGGTCTCCATGCGTTTAATGGTGTAACTGATAGCCGAGGTGGTCACGCCCAGCTCGGCGGCGGCTTTGCTGAAACTGCCAAAACGTGCCGCAGTGGTGAAGGCCAGCAGGTTCTCTTCGGTAAAGATGGAATTCATATTACGGCTCCTGGTTGCCATCAGTTTTGAACATATTTTAACAGCGCTTTTACATCACATTTGAAGCCGGTCACAGTTCTGACTATTTGCTCAGGGCCGCGCGGCACAAGGCTTTTTCAGCCATAAGGATAATGCAGCCTGAGGCGCTAAAAAGCGGTAAAACATAAGAAAAAGGTTGCACAGACGCACGTTTTAGCTGAACCGTTGAATTTAACTCAACAATGAATTGCCTGTCGATGAATGAATTTTAAGCGGATTCTTTTATCACCAGGCTGTTGCTATTCTCAGGTCATCAGAAATGAAACATAGGGAGTCTGAATATGTCTGCAACTGCACTGGTGACGGAATTTCTGCTGGCGGCAGAAGAGGGGAACGTCGACGCGCTAAAAGCCTGTCTGGAGAAAGGCGTGGATATTAACGCCACCAACCGCCAGAAAAGAACCGCCATTATTATTGCCAGCCTGAAAAAGCATTATGCCTGTGTGGAATTTTTAATTGCAGCCGGTGCGGATATTGATAAACAGGACCAGACCTGTTTTAACCCCTTCCTGATTAGCTGCCTTACCAATGATTTAACGTTACTGCGCATCGTTCTTCCGGCAAATCCGGACCTGGATCGCCTGACGCGCTTCGGTGGCGTGGGGATTACCCCGGCCAGTGAGAAAGGCCACGTTGAAATTGTGCGCGAGCTGTTGGCAAAAACCGATATTAACGTCAACCACACCAACTTTGTCGGCTGGACGCCGCTGCTGGAGGCCATCGTGTTGAATGACGGCGGCGAGAAACAGCAGGAAATTGTGAAGCTGTTACTGGATAACGGCGCGAACCCGCACATGACCGATAAATACGGTAAAACCCCGCTCGAGCTGGCGCGGGAAAAAGGCTACCACGCGATCGCCGACCTGCTGCTGGCGGCCGGCGCGTAAAAACGACGGTCAGCCTGTTCCGGCTGGCCGCTTAATAAAAAAGCATTTTTACCGACGTGCATTTTGCACGACGGCGGCCCCCCTTTTATCCGCTTTCAGGAGAAAATAATGCCCACAAAAATCGTGATTAAAAAGAACACTTATTTTGACTCCGTCTCATTAATGTCCGTTTCCACAAAAGCCAATAAATTGCCGGGAGTTGAACAGGCCTTTGTGGCGATGGCGACGGAGATGAATAAAGGCGTATTAAAAAACCTTGGACTGCTGACGCCGGAATTAGAAAACGCGAAAAACGGCGATCTGATGATCGTTATTAAAGGCGATGCGGCGAATGATGAAACGCTGGCGGCCATCGAAGCGTTATTTACGCGCAAAGAGCGTGCAGGCTCCCACGAAGCGCGCTACGCCACGATTGCCAGCGCCAAAACCCATCGCCCGGACAGCAATCTTGCGGTGATCTCCGTCAACGGCACCTTCGCCGCCCGCGAAGCACGTCAGGCGCTGGAAAACGATCTTAACGTCATGCTCTTTTCCGATAACGTGTCGCTCGATGACGAGCTGGCGCTGAAGCAGCTGGCCCACCAGAAAGGGCTGCTGATGATGGGGCCGGACTGCGGCACCGCCATTATCAACGGCGCGGGGCTGTGCTTCGCTAACGCGGTACGTCGCGGGACGATTGGGATTGTCGGCGCTTCCGGGACCGGCAGCCAGGAACTCAGCGTGCGCATTCATGAATTCGGCGGCGGTGTGTCGCAGCTGATTGGCACCGGCGGGCGCGATCTCAGCGAGAAAATCGGCGGCCTGATGATGCTCGACGCCATCGACATGCTGGAGGCCGATGAAGGCACCCAGGTGATTGCCCTCATCTCCAAGCCACCCGCACCCGCGGTGGCTGAAAAAGTCCTCGCCCGCGCCCGCGCCTGCCTCAAGCCCGTCGTCGTGTGTTTCCTCGGCCGCAACGTACCGCCCGCTGATGAAGACGGTCTGCAGTTTGCCCGAGCCACCAAAGAGGCAGCCCTGAAAGCGGTACTCCTTACCGGCATCGACAAAGCGTCTCTGGATTTGCACCCGCTCAACTGGCCGCTGATTGAAGAGGTGCGCGCCCGCCTGACCCCGCAGCAAAAATACATTCGTGGGCTCTTCTGCGGTGGGACCCTGTGCGACGAAGCGATGTTTGCGGCGCTGGAGAAGTACGACGACGTCTACAGCAACATCCAGCCGGATCCGGCGAAGCGTCTGAGCGACATCAACGTCAGCCAGGCCCATACCTTCCTCGATTTTGGCGATGATGATTTCACCAACGGCAAACCGCACCCGATGATCGACCCGACCAACCGCATCAGCCGCCTGCTGCAGGAGGCGCGCGATCCGCAGGTGGGGGTCATCGTGATGGATTTTGTGCTCGGGTTTGGCGCGCATGAGGATCCGGTTGGCGTGATGCTCGACGCGATCAAAGAGGCGCAGGCGATCGCGAAGGCCGACAGCCGTCCGCTGGCGATCTTAGGCTATGTGCTTGGTACCGACCAGGATCCGCAGAAGCTTGCTCAGCAGTGCCAGCTCCTGACCGATGCGGGCGTCATCTGGGCCAGCAGCAGCACCAATACCGGATTACTGGCTCGCGAATTTGTCTGCAAAGGGGAGAACGCATAATGACCACCTTATTTAACCAGCCGCTGAACGTGATTAACGTCGGTATCGCGATGTTCAGCGACGACCTCAAAAAACAGCACGTTCCCGTGACCCAGCTCGACTGGACGCCGCCAGGGCAGGGTAACATGCAGATCGTTGAGGCGCTCGATCAACTGGCCGAAAAATCGCTGGCGGAGAAAATTGCCGCCGCTAACCACATCGCGCTTGAGCGCATTATTCAGTCCCACCCGGTGCTGGTGGGCTATGACCAGGCGATTAACGTCGTGCCGGGCATGACCCGCACCACCATCCTTCACGCCGGTCCGCCTGTCTCGTGGGAAAACATGTGCGGGGCGATGAAAGGGGCGGTCACCGGCGCGCTGGTGTTCGAGGGGCTGGCGGCGGATCTGGAGGAGGCTGCAAGGCTCGCCGCTTCAGGGGAAATCACCTTCTCGCCGTGCCACGAGCACGACTGCGTGGGCTCGATGGCGGGCGTCACCTCCGCGTCGATGTTTATGCACATCGTTGAGAACAAAACCTACGGCAACCGCGCGTTCACCAACCTCAGCGAGCAGATGGCGAAGATCCTGCGCATGGGCGCCAACGACCAGAGCGTGATTGACCGCCTGAACTGGATGCGCGACGTGCTCGGCCCGATGCTGCGCGACGCGATGAAGATCGTCGGTGAAATCGATCTTCGTCTGATGCTGGCCCAGGCGCTGCACATGGGCGACGAGTGCCACAACCGCAACAACGCGGGCACCACGCTGCTGATCCAGGCCCTGACGCCGGGTCTGATCCAGGCGGGTTATCCTGTTGAGCAGCAGCGTGAGGTGTTCGAGTTTGTCGCCAGCAGCGACTACTTCTCCGGCCCAACGTGGATGGCAATGTGCAAAGCCGCGCTGGACGCCGCCCACGGCATTGAGTACAGCACCGTTGTCACCACCATGGCGCGCAACGGCTACGAGTTCGGTCTGCGTGTCTCCGGCCTGCCGGGGCAATGGTTCACCGGCCCGGCGCAGCAGGTCATTGGCCCGATGTTTGCGGGCTATAAGCCGGAAGACTGCGGGCTGGATATCGGCGACAGCGCAATTACGGAAACCTACGGCATCGGCGGTTTTGCCATGGCGACGGCGCCGGCGATTGTGGCGCTGGTGGGCGGCACGGTGGAAGAAGCCATCGACTTCTCCCGGCAGATGCGCGAAATCACCCTCGGCGAAAACCCGAACGTCACCATTCCGCTGCTCTCTTTTATGGGCATCCCGACTGCCATCGACATCACCAAAGTGGCAGGCAGCGGCATTTTGCCGGTCATTAATACCGCCATTGCCCACAAGGACGCCGGTATCGGCATGATTGGGGCGGGCATCGTTCACCCGCCGTTCAGCTGTTTTGAAAAGGCGCTGTTGACCTTCCGCGATCGCTACGTTTTATAAGGCATGCATCCATGAAAAACATGAAACTGGAGTGGAAAAGAGGTGACTGGGCGGCTTATTTCGGGTTGATGACCAACAACCTGACCAATTTGCTGACCATGATGGGGCTGCTCATTTTTGTCGTCGGCATCCCGAAGGAGATTGTTTATGGACGCATCGCACCAGCCTTCGGGCTGGCGGTGCTGGTGGCGAGCATCTGTTATGCCTGGTTTGGCCTGCAGATGGCCCGTGCCACCGGGCGCACGGACGTGACGGCGCTGCCGTCCGGCCCGAGCGCGCCGTCGATTTTTACCGTGACCTTCCTGGTCCTCATGCCCGTCTACCAGCAGACCGGGGATGCGGATTTCGCGATTCAGATCGGTCTGGTGTGGTGCTTTGTGGAAGCAATGATCCTCGCGGGCGGTTCGTTCCTCGGGGAGACCATCCGCAAGATGATCCCGCGCACCGTGCTGCTGTCGTGTCTCTCCGGTTTAGGCCTGCTGCTGCTGGCGATGAACCCGATGCTGCAGGCGTTTGAAGCGCCGACCGTGTCATTCATCGTACTGCTGCTGATTTTTATCAACTGGTTCGGCAAAAAGCCGATTTTCGCCAAAATCCCGACCGGTCTGCTGTTGCTGATTGCCGGTACGGCATTAGCGTGGATCTCGGGGCTGCAAAGCCCGGAAGCCATTAAGGCGTCTATGTCATCCTTCGGCTTTAACCCGCCGGAAGTGCACGTCGACAGCTTTATGCAGGGGCTGCCGCACGCGCTGCCGTATCTGGCATCCGCCGTGCCGCTGGGGCTGGCGAACTATATCTTTGACCTGGAGAACATCGAAAGCGCCCACGCGGCGGGGGATGAGTACCCGACCCGTAAGGTGATGCTGGCGAACGGTCTGGCGTCGATGCTGGGCTGCCTGATGGGTAACCCGTTCCCGGTCACGGTCTACGTCGGCCACCCGGGCTGGAAAGCGATGGGGGCCAGCATTGGCTACACGCTGGCTTCCGGGGTGACCATGTTCATCGTGCCGCTGTTCGGGCTGGGGGCGTTTATGCTCGCCATCATTCCGATGACTGCCATCGTGCCCATTCTGGTGTTTATCGGCGTCGTTACCGCTAACCAGGTGGTGCGGGAAACGCCGAAAGTGGAGGTGCCCGTCATCTTCATCTGCCTGTTCCCGTGGATCGCCAACTGGGCGCTCACCATGATGAACAGCGTGATGAATGCGGCAGGGACCAGCGCAGCGAAAATCGGCACCGACGTGCTGCACAGCAAAGGGATTTACTACGAAGGGTTGATGCATCTCGGCAACGGCGCGCCGCTTGCCAGCATGCTGTGGGGCTGTATCGCTATCTTCGCCATCATCAACAAGCCGCTGCGCGGGGCCGTTGCGGCCGCGGGTGGGGCGCTGCTGGCACTGTTTGGGGTGATCCACGCCCCGGTGGTGGGCTTTGCCGAAGGCAGTTCGCTGATGTTCGTTACGGCCTACCTGATGATGGGCGGCATGTTTGTAGTGAAGCATGTGCTGGATAGCCGCGAAGCGGCGAGCGCTGCGACTGGTACCGTTGCGAAGGAAAACGTATGAAAGAGCTTATGGTCGTCGCCATCGGCGGCAACAGCATTATCAAAGACAACGCCAGCCAGTCGGTTGAGCATCAGGCGCAGGCGGTCAAAGCGGTGGCAGAGTCCGTGCTCGAGATGCTGGCCTCCGACTATGACATCGTACTCACCCACGGCAACGGTCCCCAGGTGGGGCTGGATCTGCGCCGGGCCGAAATCGCTCACGAACGGGAAGGGCTCCCTCTGACGCCGCTGGCAAACTGCGTCGCGGATACCCAGGGCGGAATCGGCTACCTGATCCAGCAGGCACTCAATAACCGCCTGGCGGGGCGCGGGGAGCAAAAAGCGGTCACGGTCGTCACCCAGGTCGAAGTGGATAAAGACGATCCCGGCTTTACGCACCCGACGAAACCGATTGGCGCTTTCTTCAGCGAGGCGCAGCGCAATGATCTGCAGCAGGCGCACCCGGACTGGCATTTTGTCGAGGATTCAGGCCGCGGCTATCGCCGCGTCGTGGCCTCGCCGCAGCCGCTGCGCATCGTAGAGGCAGATGCCATCAAGGCGCTGACGCAAAAAGGTTTTGTGGTGATCGGCGCGGGCGGTGGAGGAATTCCCGTCGTGCGCTCGGAGCAGGGCGACTACCGCAGCGTCGACGCGGTAATAGATAAAGACCTCTCCACCGCGCTGCTGGCACGGGAGATCCGCGCCGACGTGCTGGTCATCACCACCGGCGTGGAGAAGGTGTGTATTCACTTCGGCAAGCCGAACCAGCAGGCGCTGGATACCGTCAACGTGGCGCAGATGACGCGCTACATGGAGGAAGGCCATTTCCCGGCAGGGAGCATGTTGCCCAAAATCGTGGCCTCGCTGGAATTTTTACACCACGGCGGCAGGCGAGTGATTATCACCTCCCCGGACTGTCTGCCCGCGGCACTGCGCGGGGAAACCGGTACCCATATTGTGAATGAAGGAAAATAAGATGAATGATAATAAAAGCCGCCGCGAATTTATCAGCCAGAGCGGCAAAATGGTCACCGCCTGCGCGCTGTTTGGTGCCACCGGCTCCGTCGCGTATGCTGCGGATACCGCTGCGCCCGCCTGCGAGACCGGTAAACCGATGAACATCACCGCGAAGCATTACTATCTGGACAACGTGCTGCTCGAAGCCGGGTTTACTTTCGACGGCAGCGTGGCGACGAGCACTCGCACCGAGCTGAAAACGCTGGAGATTAAAGACGGCAAGATCGTCGCCCTGCGCGATAACATTAGCCACGCCGACGCGTCTCTGCCTCACTATGACGCGGGTAAAAAACTGATGCTCCCGGCGATGCGCGACATGCACATCCATCTGGATAAAACCTTCTACGGCGGTCCGTGGCGCTCCCTGAACCGCCCGGCGGGGACCACGATTCAGGACATGATCCGCCTTGAGCAGAAGCTGCTGCCGGAACTGCAGCCCTACACCCAGGAACGCGCGGAGGCACTTATCGACCTGATCCAGTCGAAAGGTTCCACCATCGCCCGCAGCCACTGCAACATTGAGCCGGTTTCCGGCCTGAAAAACCTGGAAAATCTGCAGGCGGTGTTATCGCGCCGCCAGCCTGGCTTTGACTGTGAAATTGTCGCGTTTCCACAGCACGGACTGCTGCTTTCCCATTCTGAAAAACTGATGCGCGACGCGATGCAGGCCGGTGCGCACTACGTGGGCGGGCTGGACCCGACGAACGTCGACGGCGCGATGGAGAAATCCCTCGATCTGATGTTCCAGATTGCGCTGGATTACGACAAAGGGGTGGATATTCACCTGCATGAAACCAGCCCGGCGGGCGTGGCGGCGGTGAATTACATGGTGGAAACGGTGGAGAAAACGCCGGAGCTGAAGGGCAAGCTGACTATCAGCCACGCCTTCGCGCTGGCGACGCTTAACGAGCAGGAGGTGGATGCGATTGCGACCCGTATGGCGGCGCAGCAGGTGACCATCGCTTCTACCGTGCCGATTGGTACCCTCCATATGCCGCTGAAACAGCTGCGTGATAAGGGCGTGTTTGTCATGACCGGCACCGACAGCGTGATCGACCACTGGTCGCCGTACGGCCTGGGAGATATGCTGGAAAAAGCCAATCTTTACGCGCAGCTGTACATTCGCCCGAACGAGCAGACGCTCTCCCGGGCGCTCGGTATCGCGACCGGTGACGTTCTGCCGCTGAACGACAAAGGCGAACGGGTGTGGCCGAAAGCGCAGGACGACGCCAGCTTTGTGCTGGTGGATGCCTCGTGCTCCGCCGAAGCCGTGGCGCGGATTTCACCGCGTACCGCGACGTTCCATAAGGGAAATCTGGTCTGGGGTACTGTGGGCTAAAGGCGAGCCGGGTGACGGCTTCGCCTTACCCGGCCTACTGTAACCCTCAAATCGTAGGCCGGGTAAGCGCAGCGCCACCCGGCAATGTTTTATACTGGGAGTCACATTCTTAAAGAGGGATCTGCCATGGCACAAAATATCTACGACAACCCGGCGTTTTTCGAAGGCTACGCCCAGCTTCCGCGCTCGGTGCAGGGGCTGGACGGTGCGCCGGAGTGGCCGGCGCTAAAAAGCATGCTGCCCGATTTAACCGGCAAATCGGTTATCGATCTCGGCTGCGGCTACGGCTGGTTTTGTCGCGCTGCGCGCGAACTGGGTGCATCTGACATCACGGGTGTTGATATCTCAGAAAAGATGCTCGCCCGGGCTGCGGAGCTTACCGCTGACCCACAGATTCATTATCAGCGTAGCGATCTGGAGTCGCTGGCGCTCAAAGATAACAGCCTCGACCTGGTCTACAGCTCGCTGGCACTGCACTACCTGCCGGAACTGGATACGTTATTCGCCAACGTTCAGCGCGCGCTTAAACCCGGTGGCAGCCTGGTCTTCTCGATGGAGCACCCCATTTACACCTGCGCCACCCGCCAGGGCTGGCTGACCGACGACAACGGCGAGCGGTTCTGGGGCGTGAATCATTATCAGGACGAGAGCCAGCGCGTCAGCAACTGGCTGGCGGACGGGGTCATCAAGTATCACCGTACGCTGGGCACCACGCTCAACGCGCTGATCAAGGCCGGATTAACGATAAGCGAAGTCAACGAATGGGGGCCAACGCAGGGGCAAATTGCGGCCTGCCCCGCGCTGGCCGAAGAGGCAGAGCGCCCGATGCTGGTGCTGATCGCCGCCCGTAAGGCTCAGTAACCAACCTTATACACCCGACCGCTCTGTACCCCTTCCACGCTGCGGCGATAGGCCTGCGCCACGGTTGCAGCGGGGACGCTCTCAAAGCCGGGGAAGAAACCGTCGTACGCTTCAGCGGATTCCGTCAGGACCGTCGGGCTAATCAGGTTAATGCGGATCCCGCGCGGCAGCTCACAGGCTGCGGCGCGAACAAACCCTTCCAGTGCGGCATTCACGGTGGTGGCGTTTACTCCCTGGGCAATCGGCTCGTGCGCCACAATGCCGCTAATCAGGGTGATAGAGCCACCTTCGTTCAGATAGTGCTGGCCGGTTAGCGCAAGGCGCACCTGCCCCAGAAGTTTATCCTGCAGGCCCTGATTAAAGTCGCTGTCTTTCATGGTCGCAAGCGGGCCAAAGTAGAGGCCACCGCTGGCGGAGACAATGGCATCCACCCGGCCAATTTTCTCGAACAGCGCCTGCACGCTCTCCTGCGAGGTGATATCCACCTGATAGTCGCCCTGTGTACGACCTACGCGGATCACCTCATGACGGCGGCTTAGCGCTTCTGTTACTGCCTGACCGACCGTACCGCTGGCACCAATAATCACGATTTTCATATCCGACTCCTCATGTTGTGAGCCCTCATTCTTTAATAAATAAAAAGTCAGATAAACTGGGCTAAAGTTAGAAGATTGCTAACCAGAGGTTCGGAATATGGATAAGCTTCGCGGCATGGAGACGTTTATCGCGGTGGTAGAAAGCGGCAGCTTTACCGGCGCGGCCTCCCGCCTTGAGATGTCGGCGGTCATGGTGGGAAAGTATATTGCGTTGCTGGAGTCCCGGCTTGGCACCCGCCTGCTTGAGCGTAATACGCGTCGTCAGAGCCTGACGGATGCGGGCCGCGTCTATTTTGAAGAGGCCAGACGGGTGCTGGAGCAGGTCTCAATCGCCGAAAACGCGGTTGAACGCCTGCGTGCCACACCGGCCGGAACCCTGCGCGTCACTGCGCCTACCTCGTTTGGCGGCTGCGTGATCGCCCCGCTCACCGCCACCTTTTTACAACGTTACCCGCAGGTGCGCATCGAACTGGATCTGACTAACCGAATGGTCGATCTGGTGGAGGAGGGGGTCGATCTGGCCATTCGCATTGGTGATATTCGCAATGACGATCTGGTGGCGAAATATTTGTGCCCCTACAACATGGTGATCTGCGCCGCACCGGACTATTTAGCGCGACACGGTACGCCGCAAACGCCTGCCGATCTGGTGGATCATCTGTGTCTTTCGCACACGGTATGGACCGCGCGTAACGAGTGGCGGTTACCGGGCGTGGAAGGGGAAGTACGCTGGAAGCGTGATGCCATCTTAAGATGTAACGACGGCTATGGCCTGCGTATGGCGGCACGCGCAGGGGCGGGGCTGTTGCTACAACCGGAAGTGCTGGTGGCGGAAGAGCTGGCAAGCGGCAGGCTGATTCGGGTACTGGAGCCGTTCACCCCCGCGCCGAGGCCGGTGCATTTATTGTGGCGCCAGGATTTACGTCCTCTTCCGAAGCTAACGGAATTTATCGCTCATATTCTGCTAAGATTGGGCACAATATAAAAAAAGAAGGTAATCAAAGAATGTCTGCAAACAAACTCGCCAGCAGCGCGCAGGGCCTGCAATCATCTGCCATCCGTGAATTATTAAAACATAGCAAAATGGCTGGCGTGATTTCGCTGGGCGGAGGGATTCCGAACCCCGATTTGTTCGATCACGAAGGGCTTAAAATAGCCGCGGATGCCGTCTTATCGCAACATTTTGGCGAGGCGTTTCAGTATGGTCTGACCGAAGGTTTTCCAGGACTGCGGGAAGAGATCCAACGCATCTGTGAAGGACGAGGCATTGCCTGTAAAGCCGATGACGTGGTGGTGACGTCCGGTTCGCAGCAGTCTCTCGACGTGCTGGCGCGTGCATTAATTAACCCAGGCGATACCGTCGTCGTCGAGCGTCCAACCTATCTTGCCGCGCTGCAGGTTTTCGGCCTGGCGCAGGCGAATTTTGAGTCCGTCGGCACCGACGGCGACGGCATGAAGGTCGACGAACTTGAGGCGCTGGTGGCAAAAAAAACCATCAAAGCGGTTTATATCGTCCCGACCTTTGGTAACCCGGGCGGCGTGACGCTCTCTGAAGCGCGTCGTAAACATCTGGTGGAATTATCGAAACGCTATGATTTCGTCATTATTGAAGACGACCCGTACAGCGAAATTAACTACACCGATGAGGTCTTCCGCCCGTTAATTGCCCATGCCAAAGATATCGGTAACGAAGAGAACGTGGTCTACACCTCAACCTTCTCTAAAATACTCGCGCCGGGCACCCGCGTAGGCTGGGTGCTGGTGCCGGAGTGGCTGAAGCGTGCGGTGGTGAACCTTAAGCAAACCACCGACCTGCACACCAGCACGCTGTCGCAGTTAATGACGTATGAGTATCTGAAAACCGGTCGCCTGGCCGGGCAGATTAAGATGATCCGCGAAGCTTATCGCCAGAAATACCAGACCTTCGCCACCGAACTGGAAGCGGAGCTGGGTGATGTGATGTCGTTCCACAAGCCTAAAGGCGGCATGTTCCTGTGGGCGAAAATGAACAACGGGATGAATACCACCCGCTGGCTGGAAAAGACGTTAAGCAACGGCGTGGTATTTGTGCCGGGCGAGTTTTTCTACTGCAATGAACCGGACCAGACTACGCTGCGCATGTCGTTTGTGACACCAACAGATGAGCAGCTGAAAGAGGCGGTGCAGCGCCTGAAGAAATCGCTTTAAAAGACCTGCGCATAATGGCATTCCTGCCGTTATGCGCAATACGCGTTCAGGGCGGCACGGCCGCGATCGTTCATGGTGAGTTCCATGTTTGAATTTCTGATCGGTGTTGTTACGCACACGCCCGCCTGGGTGTGGGTGTTGTTTATCTTCCTCATCTCCCGTGGTATCAAAGCCCGCAGGCCCGCCACCGTTACGCTGGAGAGGCTTGCCATTATCCCGGCGATCTTTCTGGTGTGGGATATTTACGATCTGGTGCTCTATCGCACGTTGACGCCTGCGACTGTCGCATTGTGGACGGGGGGGATCTTCGCCGGTGCCGCGCTGGGGTATCTCCTGATTAAGCGGGCGGTTATCACCCGGGCAGATGCGCCGCGTACGCTTTACCGCCAGGCAGACTACACCGCGCTGCCGTTTATGATGTTGGCGTTTGGGGTGAAGTATGTGCTGGGGGTGATGAGCGCGGTTTCGCCTCAGACGATGCAACAGCCCGCCATGAGCGCGCTGGCGATCGTCTCCGGGGGCGTGTTTGCCGGCGTATTTCTAGGGAAATTTGCGCGGTATGTTGGGGTGTATAATCGTACCGCACTTCGCCGGGCGGAATGAACTTCGTTAACTGGCGGCAGGGAATCCGGTAGGGTGGATTGCGCTGTCCTGCGGCTACAGCAGCGTCAGCGCATTCATTGAGGTTTTCAGAACATGGACCGGTAAAACGCCGGGGCAGTGGGCGATTAAAGAAGACTCTTTTGCGCGAAGGTCATGCGGGTAGCTTCGTTGAGATCCAGATCTTTTAACGATTCCGGATTAACCCAGGCGATCTCCTGAAACTCCTCATTAAACGTGACGTCCCGGTTGGCGCTCATGCAGTCGAAGATCAGATAGATCATATAAATCTCCTCGGTGGTGCCATCGGCGTAGGTTTTTACCCTGATGTCATCGCGAAAAGCCCATGGCGTGACCGAGACGATCTCCAGCGCTTCGCCCAGCTCTTCGCGGATCTCACGGCGCAACGCCTGTTCCATGGTTTCTCCCGGTTCCATTCCGCCGCCGGAGAGGGCCCATTGACCGGGAAACACGCCGCGATCGTCGGCCATTTTACACAGCAGATAGGCACCGTCGTTCTGGATGATGGGGCAGACAATGGTTCGTTGGAGCATGATTTCTTCCTGAAAAATGAATTTGGGCTACTTTAGCAGATAAGGCGGGGGAGGTTATGTTAGGGGGGGGGATTCTCATCCCTCGGTTTTCCATATTTTGTTGCAGATTCAGCCAGAATTCAGCGCTGATATCGAATGCTTTCGCCCGTTTTAACGCCCTATCGGCGGTGAATTTTTTCTGTGTTGCGGTCTGACGCCCTCACCCCAACCCTCTCCCACAGGGAGAGGGAGAAAACCGCATTCCCCTTAGCTTTAGTGTGTAGGACTGGTAAGGCGATTGACTACCGCTCCCGCAGCGCCTCTTTCGCCCGGTTAAACGGCTTAATCAGATAATCCAGCACCGTTTTCTCGCCGGTCTTGATGTCCACTGTCGCAATCATGCCCGGTACAATCGAGAAGTGCCTGCCCGCTTTATTGACCAGGTAATCCTGGCTGGTGCGGATAAACACCCTGTAATAGAACACTTCCGGCTTGGCTTCGTCCTGGATGGTGTCCGGTGAAATGGTCTCTACCACCCCATGCAGACCGCCGTAGATGGCGTAATCGTAGGCGGTGATTTTGACCAGCGCCTCCTGGTTCGGGTGGATAAAGGCGATATCGCGCGGCGAGAGGCGGGTTTCAATCAGCAGGTGATCGTCCACCGGCACAATCTCCATCAGCTCGCCGTTAGGCGGGATCACGCCGCCGATGGTGGTGACTTTGATGTTTTTCACAATCCCGCGCACCGGGGATTTTACCGTCAGGCGGGTGACGGAATCCTGGCGGCCTTTAAGGACCGCGGAAACCATATCCACTTCCGCGTTAGCCTTGGATAACGCTTCGCGCGCCTGAACGTAATACTGCGAGCGCACGTCGGTGAGCTTCAACTCCAGGTCACTTTTCTGTCGCTGCAGGCGCAGCACCTCCACATGGCTGGCGGCCCCGGTTTTAACCAGCCTTTGGGTGATCGCCAGCTCTTTATTGGCGAGATCTAACGCGGCGCGCAGCTCCCGTTGGGTATCATCCAGCTGCGCACGGCGGGAGTTGTAGAGCCGCGTTTCGGCGGCAATCAGATCCGGCCATTTTGCCAGCGAAGGCGGGAACGTTAGCGGGAGATCGTTCACCTCGGCATTCAGACGTGCGCTGGAAGCCAGTGACGCGCGGTAGCGCGCTGCACTTTCACCGACGTTCGATTCGGAACGCGTCGGATCAAGCCGCGCCAGCACCTGTCCGGCCTGCACCTGATCGCCCTCATGAACGTTCAGCTCGGTGAGGATCCCGCCGTCGAGCGACTGTAATACTTGTTCGCGCGAGCTGGGGATCACTTTCCCCGAGCCGGTTGAGACCTCATCCAGCACGCCAAACCATGCCCAGACGCCCAGGGCCACAAACATCAGCAACGAGAAGATGACGATTCGACGTGCGCCGGTGTAGCCACTTTCGGATTCAAGCGCGTTATCCAGATCGTCCATTGCGGCAACGTCACGCTGACTGATTTTCATTTTTCCACTCCCGTCCGGTTGCTGCCTGCTGCTGCTGTTGCTGAATGCGGCTGTTGTTAAGCGCCTGCGCTTTTGGCGCGTCCATCACCAGCATCCCTTCTTTCAGTACGACCACGCGCTCCACCAGCTCCAGCACCGGCACGCGGTGGGTGGCGACAATCAAGGTACGGTTGCCGAGCCAGTCGCCCAGACGCTGGATAAACTCCCGTTCAGTGTGCTCATCCAGCGACGCGGTCGGTTCATCCATCAGCACGATATTCGGATCGCGCAGTAGCATCCTCGCCAGCAGAATGGACTGCCGCTGCCCGCCGGAAAGCCCCACGCCGTTTTCCATGATCGGGTAGTCCAGCCCTTTGGGCAGTTTCTGCACAAAGCCCGCTGCGCCGGTTAACTCCAGCGCCTCGAAAATTTCTTCGTCGGTGGCGCGTGGCATGCCAAGGGTGATGTTCTCGCGCAGGGTGCCGTAAAACAGCCGCGCGTTCTGGGTCATAAAGCCGACGTTGCGCCGCACGTCCGCCACGTCGAGATGTGGCAGGCTGAGGTTATCAAGCCGCAATTCGCCCGCCGCCAGATCCATTCCGCCCGCCATGGCCTGTAGCAGTGTCGACTTGCCCGCGCCGTTACGTCCAAGGATCGCCACTTTCTCGCCCGGCTTGATCTCCAGACGGTTAATGCGTAGCGCCATGCGCGGATCGTCCGGTTGATAGCGAAATTGCGCCTGTTCGAAAAGATAGTGTCCGCGCAGGACGTCCTGGCGGATCGGCGTTTCTTCGCGCTGGTTCTCGGTCGGCAGCTGCATAATGCTGTCCAGCCCCTCTTTGGCGGCCTTCACCTGCTGCCAGCGGGCCAGCACGCCGCACAGCGTCGCCATCGGCGCGATCATCCGGGAGGCCAGCATCGACGCGGCAACCACCGAACCGGTGGTCAGGGTGCCGTCGATCACCATTGGCGCGCCGACCACAATCACCGCGGCGTAGACCAGGCTCTGGATGGTCATCCCCCAGCTGATCAGGTTCTGCGTCAGTTCGCGGGTGCGCAGGCCGGATTCGGCGGTGATCTGGATATAGCTGTTCCACTGCTGCAAAAAGCGGTTCTCCGCCTGCATCAGCTTGATGTCCTCCAGCCCCTGCACGCTCTCCACCAGCACCGCGTTGCGCAGGGTTGATTCATGCGCCGACTGCTTCGCCAGCTCCGCCAGCTTCTTCTGCAGCAGCAGGCCGGGCAGGACCATGATCACCGCCGCGACCGGGGCGATCCACGCCAGCTGCGGCGCGATGATCGCCAGTACCACCACAAACAGGAAGAAAAAGGGCAGGTCGACAATGGTCGAGATGGTGGAAGAGGTCACCATCTCGCGGATCTGCTCCAGCTCGCGCAGCTGGGAGATAAAGCTGCCGGTGGAGCGCGGAATGGCGCTGTGGCGCAGCCGCAGGGCGTGGCCGAACACGCGGTCTGAGACCCGCAGATCCGAGCGTTTGCCCAGCAGATCCATAATGTGTCCGCGCGCCACGCGCAGCACAAAACCAAACAGGGTGGCGATCAGCACGCCGATGGTCAGGACGTAAAGCGTCGGGTAGGACTGGGCAGGGATCACCCGGTCATACACCTGCATGGAAAAGACAATGCCGGAGAGGGAGAGCAGGTTGATGAACAAGGCTGCCAGCATCACCCAGCTGTACGGGCGCAGATCGCGCATCACCAGCCGGTAGAGCCAGTCCGGGCGGTATTTCGAGATGTAGGCATCCACGCGGCTGTCCTTCAGCGCGGCCAGCGGGCGCAGGGCAATAACGTGGCGGATGGTGGGCAGCAGCGCGCTCATCGACAGACGGTTGGTATGCATCTTGTCGTCGAAAAAGCTGACGTCCAGCGTGTCTTCCCCGTCGAAGCTGTCGACCACGCCAATTTTTCCGTCGTTCAGCGCCACCACCACCGGCAGGCGCCAGCTGTTGATCGACTGCCGATCGGCCGTGAGCAGCTGGAACGTCAGCCCGGCTTCCCGGGCAAGCTGCGTCAGGGCAGGTACCATCGGTTTGCCTTTCAGCCAGGGGGCGCTCGCAATCAGCGCTCCGGGCGAGCAGGCGACGCGGTAGCGCGTGGCAACAAAGCCAAACGCCTGCGCCCACTGCGCCAGCGCCTCATCTGTCATGGTTTCTTCTTGCGGAATTTCGCGTTGCTTCATGGCTGGATCTCCACGGTCTGGATGGTGCGGTTATCAAGATCGAACGCATGACGCAATTGTCCGGTGTTATAGAGGCAGTTGAGCTGTAACTGGTGCAACTGACCGAGGGTCTGTTGCTGGGTGAAGCGTGCCTGATAGACCTCCTGCTCGGCGTTGAGCACGTCCAGCAGCGGGCGCGAGCCGAGATCGAGATACTGCTGCTGGTAAAGCTCGCGGGTACGGGCGCTGAGCGCCTCCTGGCGGCCCTGAATTTGCAGCGTGCTTTGCAGGCTCATCACCTGGCTGCGGGCCTCCAGCAGTTTCTGGCGGACATCAAGACGGGTACGCTGAATGGTCGACTGCGCCGCTTCCACCGCGTGTCCGGCAGCGTTACGCCGGGCGGTGAGGCCGCCGCCCTGATAGAGCGGCATTTGCACCTTCACCCAGGCGGAATATTGCGTGCGATCCCGCGTTTCGCTGCCCGCGTAGCGATCGTTCAGATAGTGACGGACCTCCGGCTCCAGCGAGACGGTTGGCGTCATTTGCGCGTCGGCGTAGTCGAGGTTGGCCTGGGCGACGTTGGCCTGGGCCCAGGCGGCAAGGACAGACGGAACCAGACGATCGTCCGGCTCGGCGATGTCACAGCTGCGGGCCAGCTTTTGCGGAAAATCATTGCTGATCGCGTTCAGGCTGTTCCAGCCGAGAAAGCTCATCAGCGTGGCACGGGCGCTGTCGAGGCTGGCCTGATACTGCATCAGCTGCGCGCGCGCCCCTTCAATACGTGCGTCGGTCTGCACCACGTCAGAAAGCGAGGTCGCCCCTTCGTCGTTACGCTGACGGGTCAGTGTGCCTATTGAGGAGAGGGCATCGAGCTGCTCTTTGGCGGTGTCGACCATCTGCTGCCAGGTTTGCACCTGCACCATGGCGATGGCGGTATCGTGGGCGATGGTGTCGATGCTCACCAGCACGTTGGCCTGCTGCTGGGCAACGCCGGCATTTTCGGCCCGTACCTGGCTGGCCACTTTGCCGAAGTCGTAGAGCATTTGTGAAAGAGAGAGCACCAGCGACGGCGTAAAGCCGTTCTGATCGCCGTCGTGGGAGTACCCGTTGTCCATGCCCGCGTTAATTTGCGGATAGTATTTCGATTTGGCGACGTCGACTTCTTCGCTCTGTTCGTAGAGTTTGCCCACGGCTTCACCGATCGCCGGATGCCAGGTAACGGCACGGTTGACGGCCTCGCCAAGCTGTAATGAGCCGGGCGCGGCGTTGCCAGCCGCAGGGGCGACACGGCCATTCAGTGAGGGGAGTTCCTGCGTTTCGCGCAGTTGTCCGGTATTGATGGTCGCCGCCGGATTCGCGCACAGAGCGGGCACAGATATCAGGCAGCACGAGAGCCACCAGTAAGGCATCTTCATTCCCATGTCATGTCCCTAATAAAATAAGTGCAGCTTTATTATTAATCCCCGGGCGCTGTGCGCCCGGGTTAGTACTACAGCTGTTATGTGGTAATGATGTGTTGCTGGTTAACGAGCTCGTCGTAGGTGGTTTGAACGCCATCAAGCGTCACGAGCGTGGTATTAGTGTAGGTGCTCCCTGCACCGTCACGGTCGATGGAGATCACGGTATTACCATTACTATTAGTGACATGGAGGTAGTTCCCGAGCGTGGAGGCGCTACCGTTCCAGCCCACCAGCAGGTCGCTAATGTCGATTTTATCCCCCTGCGCCAGCGAGAAGCCGGTCCAGTGGTCGCCCGCGGTGCTGCTGACGTTCCCCCCCGTGGCATTCCCTACCGTATTGTTCAGCACCTGGTAAATCAGCGTGTCGCCGTAGGCGGTGCCGGTAATGACGTCGTTGTGTTCAGAGCTGATGAACTGCGGCGCCATGTTGATGGTCAGCGAGGCGCTGTCCGTCTTCCCGGTGGCATCGGTCAGGGTGTAGTTGAAGGTCTCCTTCGAGGTCATGGATGAGAGCGATACCCCGCTGTTGAGGGTATAGGTGTAATGCCCGTCAGCGGCAATCGCCAGGGTGCCGTAATGGCCGGTGATATTGACGGTTGCGCTGCCGGTGTACGGATCCAGCGTGGTGGTCACGCCGTTGTAGCCGGTAATACTGACGCGTGTATCCACCGAGTGGAGCTGATCCAGCACGCCGCCCGAGTCGGTGCCGTCAAAGATATTGCCGTTGACGGTGTGAGTGCCTGTGGCGTCAAAATCAGTCAGCGAGTAAGTGGTGCCGTTGACGCTTGGGGTAATGGTAATGTTCCCGACGCTCAGCCCCGGTACGCTACCGGTATAGCTCAGCGTGTAGGTCCCGGCGTTGAGATCCAGCCCGGTCAGCGGAACGTCAATACTGCCGCCCAGCAGCGAGCCACCGCTGAAGGAGCCGCTGCGGATCACGCCCGAGCCGTCGCTGATTGTCCAGTTCACCGTCAGCCCGCCCAGTGCCAGCAACGAGGCCACGTTAAAGTGCAGCGAGGCGTTATGCAGCGCGGTGTTTGGATCCACCACGAAGGTTCCGCTGCCGCTGCCCTGGGTTGACGAGAGCAAGGCTGTCGTCCAGCTTGCCGTACCCACGGTGGTATCGGAGTACGCTGACGTATGGTGTACTGACGTTACATCCATCACGGCGCTAACATCGTTCACCGCATTCATCGGCTGGGCGGTTGGAGTGATGTTGAGCGATGCCGTGTCTTTCGTGCCGTCTGGCGCGGTGACGGTATAGACGAAGGTATCCGGCGTGCTGATATGGTCCACACCGACACCACTCCTCAGTGTATAGGTGTACTGACCGGATGAATTAATGGTCAGCGTGCCGTATTCCCCCTGAATGGTGGTGGTGCCAGTGCCGTTGACCGCCACGCCGTTCACTTCGGTAACCAGCGTGCCTGCTGGAACCGGGTCATTCGCCAGCACGTCGCCCGTGGTCGTCTCGCTGATACTCGATACGCTGTAGACATGATCCTGCAGAACGCTCAGCGTGTAGGCCGTCAGGGCGGTGATCCCGGACGCGGTATTCAGCAGGAACAGGTACTCCCCGGCAGGCAATTGCAGCGTCAGCTGAGGTGACGTGCCGCCCAGCAGCGGGGCACGCAGCCAGCCCGACTCGACGCGTACCTGCTCGAAAGTCTGGGTGGCGTTGTTAAATTTATAGACGTACAAATCAAACACCGACGCCAGCGCCACGCCGCCAACGGAGGCCTGGATGGTCATGGTGCGGGTGGTACCTTCCTCCACGTTATAGATAATGGGGTTGGTCATATCGTCCAACAGGTTAAGCCCCAGCGTGTTGCCGAGATTGATACCCACCAGGGTAAAGCCGCCCTGAGACGAGGTGCCGTTATTGATTTCGTGCACGCTGGTGTCGAAGGTCAGGGCGTTGGTATCGTCCACGGCGACAATGCCGTTGCTGACGGTTCCCGTTCCGAGCGACACCACCAGCTGTGCCGAGGCGCTGACGCCGTTATGGGTGATGGTGTAGGTGAAGCTCTCTGTCCGGCCAATGACTGCCGCACTGGTGTCGGTCAGGGTGTAGGAGTAGCTGCCGTCGCGGTTAATGGTCAGCGTACCGTATTGTCCCTGGACCACCGTCCCGTCGGCATTGATGTTGGTGGTAACACCTTGCGCATTCGTAACGGCGGAGATCGTGGTTCCGGCCGGGGCGTTGTCGCTGCCAGCGGTCGGGTCTGTATCCAGAATCACGTTCCCGTTGAGGCTGGTATCGCCCGTGACCGTGCCCGGACCGGTCTCTTTCACCGCCACGTCGAGGCTGGTGTAGGAGCCGGTCGCCAGCAGGTTGGTGTTATAGCTGAGCACACGGTAGTTGCCGTCAGCCAGCCCGGTCAGGTTCAGCGATACGCCGGTGGCACCGAGGGTCAGCAGGTCAGCAAACTGCGGCTGTCCGGTATCCACCACGGTGGTCCAGGCGCCGTTGACGTAGTGCTGCACCACCAGCTCAAGGGTGTTAAGCAGAGAGAGCACAGCCCCCGTGGCGTTGGCGTTCACCACGATATCCGCGCTCCCGCCGTTGCCCACCGTGAAGTTCACCTGCGCGGTGTCGTTCCCGAGCAGCATCAGGACGTTGCCCACGGCGCCGACCAGCAGGAAGCCGTAGTCGCTGTACTGGCTGTTGGTGACGGTGGCCGTGGTACTGAGATCCAACTCTTCGACGTTATTGCTGGCGGAGAGCGGCACCACCGGCGCGATCGCCGAGCCGGGCAGCGAGGTGTTGCCCGCCGCGTCGGTGGCGGTGATCTGCAGCGTCTGGCCTTCGGTCTGTTTGTTGAGGAAGGTGTAGCTGTAGGCGCCATTGCTGTCTGCGGTGGTGGTCACCGTTGACCCGTCCGCGAGGCGGATGGTGACGGTGCTGCCCGCTTCCGCCGTACCGGTCAATACGCTGCCGTCAGCGTTAAAGGTCCCGGCAGGCGCGTTTGGCGCCGTCACGTCGACGATAACGGTTGTCGAGAGCGAGATCGGACTGGTGCCGGCTGAGTTGGTTGCCGTGGCAGTAAAGGCGTGCGATCCCTCGCTTAATGCCGGGGTCGTAAAACTCCAGTTACCGCTGGCATCCGCCACTACCGTACCCATCGACACGCCGTTGTTATACAGCGTGACGGTGGCGTTCGGCTGTGCGGTGCCGCTCAGGGTTGGCGTGGTGTCATCGGTGGTTTTACCGTTGGTCAGCCCTCCGGTAACGCTACCGATGTTATCGTCAATGTTGGCGATAACCGGCGCGTTTGGAATGTTGGTTGATGGCGCAACCACCGAGGCGCTGACGCCAGCGTTACCTGCCTTATCGGTCGCGTAGACCAGCAGCGCTTCACCGTTGGTCTGCGCCGGGGTGAGGGTAGCACTAAAATTGCCGTTACCGTCCGCGGTCGCGGTACCGAGCACCGTTCCGGTACCGCTGGTGATGGTGACGGTGCTGCCCGCTTCAGCGGTACCGGTGACCTGGGTTCCGTTAGCGATCACCTGCAGGCTGGTCGGTGCGCCCGGTGCCGTCAGGTCAACCAGGATTGTGGTCACGGTCGATGGCGCGCTGGTATTGCCCGCGGCATCGGTGGCGGTGGCGGTGAAGCTGTGCGAACCTTCCGTCAGCGTGGTGGTGGTTTGCGCCAGCGTCCAGTTGCCGTTGGCATCGGCGGTGACCGTTCCAACCAGCGTGCTACCGTCGTAGATACGCACCGTCGCATTGGCTTCGGCGGTACCGCTCAACGCTGGTCGGGTGTCGTTGGTCGGGTTATTGCCCGTCACCGGCCCGGTAACGCTGCCCACGTCGTCTACAATCGCGCTGATGACCGGTGCGGCTGGCGCGGTGGCATCCACGTTGATCACATACCCGGTGGTGGGTGCGCTGGCGTTGCCCGCCGCATCGGTGGCGGTAAACGTCAGGCTGTGTTGACCATCGCTGAGCGCTGGGGATGGAGTAAAGCTCCAGTTACCGCCGGCGGCGACAACGCTGCCAATCTGCACGCCGTTATCGAAGATTTTCACCGTCGCGCCCGCTTCCGCCGTCCCGGTGAGGGTTGGCTGCGCGTCGTTGGTCAATCCGCCATTGGCGACAGGCGTGGCGGCATTCCCGACGTCATCCACAATGCTGCTCAGCACCGGCTGCGCAGGCGGCGTGGTGTCGATGGTCAGGTTGAAGGTCGCTGACGGCGCGCTGGTGTTACCTGCCGCATCCGTCGCCTGAGCCGTAAAGCTATGTAGACCGGTTGCCAGCGAGGTGGTCAGCAGAATGCTCCAGTTTCCGCTGGCATCCGCGGTACCGGTGCCCACCAGCGTCGTTCCTTCATAAATGTTCACCGTGGCAAACGGCTCGCTGGTACCAACGAGACGCGGAAGGGTGTCGTCGGTGCTTTGTCCAGAGCTGACAGGGCCGATGATCGTGCCCACGTCATCAACCGCCTGGCTGATAACCGGCGCGTTAGGCGCAGTGGTATCCACCACCAGCGTAAAGTCAGGCGATGCGGGGCTGACGTTGCCCGCCGCATCGGTGGCCGTGACGGACCAGGTGTGGCTACCATTCGCCAGCGCTGTGGACGGGGTAAAGCTCCACGCGCCGCTGCCGTCAGTCTGGGCGGTGCCGACCTGCTGCCCGTCCTGATAGACAGTGATGGTCGCGTTGGCCGCGGCTGTGCCGCTAAGGGTTGGGGTGGTGTCGTCCGTACTCTGCCCGGAGGAGAGCGGTGTCTGAACGCTGCCCACGTTATCGCTCGCGGTCAAAATGGACGGCGCTGTCGGTGCGGAGGTATCCACCGTCAGGTTAATCGGTGCCGACGTGCTGCCGGTATTGCCTGCAGTATCGGTGGCGTTGAAGGTGATGGCATGTGGCCCTTCCGTGAGCGCGGTACCCGGGGTGAAGGTCCAGTTCCCTTGAGCATTGACGACCGCGGTACCAATCTCGCTGCCATCAACAATGATGTGCACCGTGGAACCGACTTCGCCCGTGCCGTTGAAGGTGGGTTTTGTGTCGTTGGTGCTGTTTCCGCTGGTGAGCGTCCCGGTTACCGGACCGACATCGTCAATCACGCTGGTGACCACCGGTGCGGCTGGGCCTGCGGTGTCGATCGTGAAGGCGAAAACCGGCGAGTTGGCTGAGACGTTACCGGCGGCATCGCTGGCGTTGATGCGAATGTTATAGCTGCCATCTCCCAGCGCCGGATTAGGGGTAAAGCTCCAGTTTCCGTTACTGTCTACCGGTGCGGTACCGATTTCCACGCCATTGTTCAGGATGTGGATGGTACTGCCGACAGCGCCTGTCCCGCTGAGCGTTGGCGTGGTGTCATTGGTGACCTGGCCGGTGGTGAGATTACCGACAATCCCGCCCGCCACGTTGTCGCTGACGGTTTCCAGCACGGGGACCGTTGGCGCCGTCAGGTCAACCACCACGCTCCAGGCGTTTGACGACAGGCTGACGTTACCCTGCGGATCGGTGGCCTTGACGGTGAAGCTGTGTGGCCCTTCGACGAGGGCGGTCTCAGGCGTAAAGCTCCACGCGCCGGTACCGTCCGCCGTGACGATGCCAAGCTGCGTATTGCCATCAAAGATCGTCACCACGCTGTTCGCTTCCGCCGTACCGGAGAGGGTAGGCGTTGCGTCGTTGGTAGTATTGCCGCTGATCACGGTCGTGGCGGTATTGCCGACATCATCGGTGACGTTAACAATCTCCGGGGTGGTGGAGCTGGTGTCAACCACGATGGTGAAGCCTGCCGATGGTGCACTCTGGTTGCCCGCCGGATCGGTTTCACGGATGGTCAGGACGTTATTGCCCTCCGCCAGCGCGGACGGCGTGAAGCTCCAGTTACCCGTCTGGCCGACCACGGTGGTGCCCAGCAGGGTGCCGTTGCTGTAAATGGAGATAGTATCGCCCGCCGTGCCGCTACCGGTCAGGGTTGGGCGGTTGTCATTGGTGGTCTGCCCGTCCGTGAGAGGGCCGGTGCCCGGGCCGACATCATCAATAACTGCGCCAATGGCAGGCGCGTCAGGGGCGGTGAGATCAACAGTGACGGTCGCCACCGGCGAACGTCCGCTGGTTTCGCCATTCAGCGTGGCGGTGACCTCAAAGGTGTGCGCTCCTTCACCCAGCGGCAGAGCTGGCGTATAGCTCCAGTTGCCGTTTGCATCGGCGGTCACGGTTGGCAGCAGAACCTGCACGCCATCCTGATAGACAGTGATTATGCTGCCTGGCTCTGCCGTCCCGACAAGGGTCGGCGTCGTGTCGTTGGTGGTTTTGTCTTTCACATCGCCCGTGACCGGGGTCGTATCGTCGTTGATGAACGTAATGACGGGCACGTCCGGGAGGTTCGGCTGCGTACCGGTGACGGTATAGGAGGCTTCAGGGCTGAGATTCCCTGCGGCATCCGTGGCGGTGATGGTCAGCGCCGCGCCGTCCTGCTGGGCCGGGCTGAGCGCCACGGAGAAGTTGCCGCCGGAGACCACCCCGGTACCGATCATGTTACCGCTGGCGTCTTTGACGATAATGGTGGCGCCCTCTTCGCCGGTACCGGTCAGCGGCGTCCCCTGTGCGGCCACGCTGATATTGTCCGGCGCTGCCGGAAGCACGGTATCCACCGTGACGGCAAGCGGCGCAGAGTCTCCGGAAGCGTTACCTGCCGGGTCGACCGACGAGACGGTGAAGCTGTGTGGGCCTTCCGCCAGCGTGGTGTCGGCGGTCCAGCTCCAGGTCCCATCCGACTGGACGGTGACCTGTACTGTGGATGGCGTACCGTCCACGCTGACAATCACGGTGGAACCCGGCTCGCCGGTGCCGTTGAGGGTTGGTGTACCGTCGCGGGTGTAGAGCGTCCCGTTGGTGAGCTGGCTGTCTTCAACGCTGTTAATCAGCGGGATCTCAGGATCAGTGGTATCGACGGTGACGGTATAGACCGGGCTGAGTGTGCTGAGGTTACCCGCTGCGTCAACTGCCGCAACGGTGATGTTCAGCGGGCCATCCGTCTGTGTGGGCAGGGTCAAAGACCATTCGCCGTTAACCACAACCACGCTTCCAAGCTCGACGCCGTTGTTGTAGACGATCACCGTTTCACCCGTCACACCGGTTCCGCCGACGGTTGGTGTGGTATCTGTAGTAAAACCGCCATTCGGCTCACCGGCGACGGCGCTAATCACCGGGGTATCCGGTGCGATGGTATCGACGGTGATGGTGATCCCCGTAGAAGGGTCAGAGACGTTACCCGCCTCGTCGGTGGCGGTAGCGGTAAATTCGTGGCTGCCCTCGTCAATGGCGCTTTCAGGACGCCAGCTCCAGTTGCCGTTGCCGTCTACCGTGACATTACCCACGGCGGTTGGCGTGCCGCCATCAACGCTGTCGTAAATGGTAATCACGTCATTCGGCGTGCCGGTCCCACTCAGTACCGGACGCGGATCGTTGATGGTTTCGCCATCGGCAACCGGGCCGGTTATCTGGCTGACGCTGTCGGTAATGACCGGGACCGCGGGCGCAGCCGGCGCGTCGGTGTCGATGGTGATAGTCACCGGCTGGGACGGGGCGCTTTCGTTGCCCGCGCCGTCCTTGTTGGTGACGGTCAGGGTAATGTCATAGGTGCCGTTGGGCAGGTCGGTGGATGGCGTCCAGCTCCAGTTGCCGTCGCCGTCCACCACGGCGTCACCGATTTTGTCGGTGCCGTTGTAAATCGTCACCGTATCGCCCGGATTACCGGTACCGCTCAGCGTCGGCGTAGTATCACGGGTGGTTTCCCCCGGGTTCAGCGACGTGGGTGCTGAGCCATCCGGGTTTACGGTGATGGCTGGCGTGTCCGGTGTGGCCGGTGCGACGGTATCAATCACCAGCTCAAACGGATCCGAAATCGAGGTATTCCCGGCGGCATCTGTGGCATGGATCGTCAGCGAATGCGGGCCGTCGGTGAGCGGCGTGGTAGGGGTAAAGCTCCAGCCGCCGCTGCCGTCGAGCGTTGCGGTACCGAGCAGCGTGGTGCCGTCATACACGGTGATGACCGTGCCATCCGGGGCGCTCCCCTGAAGTAACGGCTGGGTGTCATCCGTGGTATCGCCGCTGCTGAGCGGGCCTTTAACGTCTCCGGCGTCGTCGATGACGGTTGCCAGCGTCGCGACCGGCGGTGGGGTGGTATCAACGGTAAAGGTAAATCCACCGGATACCGGGCTGGTGTTACCGGCGACGTCGGTGGCGATCGCGGTCAGGGTATGCGTGCCGTCGCCAACCGGCGTGGTGGGCGTAAAGGTCCACGCGCCGCTGCTACCGACCACCGCGGTGCCAATATCGACGCCATCCAGACGGATGGTGATCGTTGAGCCGGGTTCACCGGTACCGTTGAGCGTCGGCGTTGCGTCATTGGTGGTGTCGTTGACACCCACCGGGCCGGTGCCCCCAGGGACATTATCGACAAGCTGGGTGATGGCGGGCGCATCAGGCGCCGTTCCGTCAATGGTAATGGTCCAGGCGTTTGAAACGTTACCGTTGCTTGATGTCGCCGTCAGTACATGGGCACCTTCGGCCAGCGGGGTGGATGGCGTAAAGGTCCACTGGCCAGATGATGGAACAACAACCGTGCCGAGGACGTCGCCGCCGCTATGGATGGTGATGGTCGAGCCTGGCTCCGCCGTGCCGTTCAGGGTAGGGGTGCGGTCATTGGTAATCCCATTCTGGCTGATGGGGCCTGTGACGCCGGGTTGATCATCCACCACAGAGAGGATATCGGGTGTTGTGTCCGGTGCGGTGAGGGACGCAGCCGGACTCTGGTTGCCCGCCGCGTCAGTGGCTACCACCGAAAGCTGCTCGCCGTTTGTTTGTGCAGGCGAAAGGGTCGCAACAAAGTTACCGTTGCCGTCAGTGGTGGCGCGGCCAATCACGTCGCCGTTGCTGTTGGTGATGACGATTTTGCTGCCTGGCTCGGCGGTGCCGGTAACCTGGGTTCCCACCGGGTTAATGGCAATAACGGGCAGCGCCGGTGGCGTGGTATCCACGGTAAAGTTCACCGGCTGCGATTCTGCGCTCTGGTTGCCCGCCGCATCGGTTTGTTTAATGGTGATTGAGTGCGGGCCTTCCGCGAGCGGGTTGTCTGGCCTGAGACTCCAGGTGCCGTTTGGCAGCACGGTGGTTTGCCCAATTAGCACACCATTGTCATAGACCTGGATTGTGCCGCCAGGCTCTCCCCGTCCCGCCAGCAGTGGTTCAGAGGAGTCGGTGAACTGGCCAGCGGTAATTGCGCCTTTAATGGCCCCGGTCTCATCGCTCAGTACAATCGCCGTGGGCGTTGCCGGAGGGGTGAGATCCACGGTGAGGGTGAATACCGGAGAGGCGGGTCCGGTGTTGCCAGCGGCATCGGTTGCCCGAATGGTGAACTGGTGGGTGCTTTCACCAAGATTGACCGATGGCGTGAAGGTCCACGTGCCGTTGCTGCCGGTGACCGCCGTGCCAATAGCGACAGAGCCGTCATAGATGGTTACGGTGGAGCCTGGTTCGGCGGTACCCGAGAGCTGAGGACGCGGATCGTTAGTGCTGCCTCCGCTGCTTACTGTTCCTTTGCCGGGATCAATATCGTCCGTTGCGCTGCTAATGGTGGGCGCGCCGGGCGCAACCGTATCGACAACAAAACTGACGGCAGTGGATGCCGGGCTGGTATTGCCTGCCGCATCGGTCGCGGTTGTGGTAATGGTGTGGCTGCCGTTGGCGAGATCGGTGGTGGGGGTAAAGCTCCAGCTACCTTTAGCATCCACCGTAGTGGTGCCAATCTGCTTGCCGTTATCGTAGAGAGTGATGGTGCTGCCTGGCTCGCCGATACCGCTGAAGGTCGGGCGGGCATCATCGGTGCGCTGGCCGTTTTCCAGCGGGCCCGCTTTGTCGCCGGCATCGTCATTTACCAGCAGGATGTCCGGGGCATCCGGCGCGGTGGTGTCCGGAGCGGTTACGGTCGTGCCCGGGCTGGTATTCCCGGAGGAATCCGTCGCGGTGGCGGTAATTTGTTCGCCGTTAGTCAGCGGCGTCCCCAGGTCGATGGTGAATTTACCGTCGCTGCCGGTTTTACCGGTGCCGATGACGTTGCCGTCGGCGTCTTTCAGCGTGATGGTACTGCCCGGTTCGGCGGTACCGGAGACGGTTTTACCATCCGGCGAGAACTGAAGGCCGGATGGCGCATTCGGAGGAGTGGTATCCGGATCGGAAGGGTTTGTCGGCGTGCCGGGGTTGCTGCCGTTGTCATCATCGTCACCCCCCCCGCCACCACCACCGGTGCTTGCCGCCGCCGCGATGCCGCCTGCGGCAACAATACCGCCCAGCGCCCATGGCCAGATGGCCGCGCCACCGGTATCACTTCCGGATGCCGCAAGCAGCACGTCTGTCGACGCGATAGATTCATACGTGGCGGCCCCGGCAGGATCTTCTATCCACCATAACGCACCGTCGCTGTCCTGGAGTACCAGCTGGCTTACGCCCTGCGCGTCCGTGACGTAGAAATTTTTAAGGGTTATCACTTCCCCTGAGTGCAGTGTCACCACCAGATCGTTACCACTTCGCGCGAAATGGGAGACATCAGCTCGCTCTACATGAAGCTCAACGATAGAGGAATGGCTCAGCGTGACCTGAGTGCCTTCCGTTGTCGTTTCCACGCCAGTAAGTTTCGATATAACAGAGATTTGGCTCATTTCGTTATGACTCCAGCAGAGTTACCGTGAACGGCGAGCAAGACGAGCCATCTCTGTAGAAGGTAAAGGGCGCCCCCGGCGGAGTGAATGTTAATTAAACAGACCTCACCGTCTTTTTTAGAGCGAACGATGCCCGCCAGAATTCAGAGTGGCAACATCAGAGCGAATCTAATTACATATGAAAGAAATACGTTTTATTCGTGTTTTGCGTCTTATAAAACCCTGTAATTAATAGAGGAATTTGTTTTGAGGAGATAAAAATGATATAGCCAGAAAACTCTGAATGTGCAAATTAAGCTTGCGTAAATAAAGGGGTAAACAATGAAGAGGGCATTAATGTATTGATGGTGTTTATTGATGTGTTTTTCTATCGTTATGTTTTTATGGATTTTTATTTTCTGTGTGTTGTGACTTAGTCATCCTGAAGATGCAGTGTAATTATTGTTGGGAGATGTTTTAAATATAATTTAAATTGTGATTATTTAATCGTGCTTAATGTGTGTTTAAGTTAGGGTAACGTTTTTGATATAAGATATATTATATCACCGGTGTAATAAAATATATTCTTGTAGGGGGTTAAAACTCTGCTAGCGGTTGCAGGATAATAATAATGGGAAGATAGATATAAAATAACCTGATTTATTTTCAATGTGATTACGTCGCAGGCATGATTTTCTGGACGGTAAAAAATCGCGGAAGAATGAATAAAAACCGCCGGTCGGGCGTTTACTGACGTCACTCCCTTCTAACCCAGGAGCTTTATATGAACACGACCTCGTTTCGCCTGATCCCGGTGCTGATTTTTTCCCTGCTGTCTCCGCTGGCGCTGGCAATGGGCGATAATAGTACCGAGAGCAAAACGCCCGACTGTCCTTCCGGACAGGTTTATGACAGCGCCACCCAGAAATGCGTGCCGGACAAGAGCAGCAGCCTCAGCGATCAGGACAAAACCAACTATGCGTACCATCTCGCGAAGAAAGGGGAGTACCAGGCGGCGCTGAATCTGCTTGATTCACTGAAAAATAGCAATACGGCTGAAGCGTGGAACTATCGCGGGTTCGCCACGCGCAAACTTGGCCGTACGGACGAAGGCATTGGTTACTACCAGCGCGCGCTGGCTATCGCACCGGATTATGCCAAAGCCCGGGAGTATCTCGGTGAAGCGTGGATGGTAAAAGGACGACCCGATCTCGCGAAAGAACAACTGAAGGTGATTGCCGGTATTTGTGGCCAGTCCTGCGAGGAGTATCGCGACCTGCAGGCCGCCATCAACGGACATCCGGAATCCTGATTTTCTCGTGGAGGGAAAACTCATCGCAACCAGTGAGGTTCGTCAACAGTTAGCCGCACACCTGTCGCGTCTCTGGCGCTATGGACTGGTGTTGTCGCGCAACAGGGATATCGCCGAAGAGCTGGTTCAGTCCACCTGCGTGCGTGCGCTTGAAAAAAGCAGCCAGTATACGCCGGGCACACGCATCGACAGGTGGCTGTTCGCGATCCTGCACTCCATCTGGATCTCTGAACTTCGGGCGCGATACGTGCGTCAGGGGCAGGGATTTGTGGCCAGCGACGAACTCCTCGCGCCGGATACCCGCGAACAGGATGAGACGCGCCTGCATTATCTGAAGGTGATGCAGCGCGTTAACGCCTTGCCCGAAGCCCAGCGTAACGCGGTATTTTTGGTTTATGTCGAAGGCTTTACCTACCAGGAGGCGGCGGACACGCTGGCAGTGCCGATCGGTACCGTGATGAGCCGGCTGGCCACGGCACGGGCTCGGCTTGCCAGGTCCGTCGACGCACTGCCTCCGGTAAAGGAGAAACGTTCTTGAACGCGCACCGTTTTGCACCGCCCTATAACGACGACGCTATCGTGGCATGGATAGATGGCGAGATGTGCCGCGCCGACGCACAGCAATTTGAAGAGCATTTAAACAGTGACGAACGCCTCTCCGGGCGAACCGCCGAACTGATGAAAAGCAGCCAGGATTACGCCGGGGCGTTTGCCTCCCTGCTGGATGATGCGCCTCTTGAGACGATGCAGGCGCGTCTGACGGCGCTTCCTGACCCACGGCCCTCCACGCCGGTTGGCGTCAGCAGGCGGGCGCTGATTGCCGCGTCGGTCAGCTTTTTGATGGTCGGCTCCGGGCTGGGCTACCTGTTGCGGCCCGCTTCCGCGCCAGCGGATGAGAACGCCCATATTCGCGACCTCGAAGCGCAATATATGTCCCTGTACAGCGTCGAGACGCTGCTGGATATGGACAGCGCAGCGCCGGTCCTGCAGCGCGGGCTCGAACGGGCGGCGCAGGATATCGGCATGAAGCTAACTATGTCGCAGCTTATTCTGCGAGGGGCAGAGCTTAAAATGGTGCGCATGCTGCGCTATGAAACGACCTCTATCGCGCAGATTGCCTGGCTCAACGCCGACTACGGCCCAATGGCGCTCTGTATCTCGCCTGTCGATGAGAAGGCGACGGCCTCGCTCCGCCAGGAGCAGCGGCACAGCATGAACCTGGCGTGGTGGCAGGATGCGGGCTATCAATTTGTCCTGATTGGCCGCAATCCGCCGTCTCACCTGCGGGCAAACGCGGAGCAGCTACAGCGCCTCATCTCAGGATGACGGCACATCGTTCGTCTTGATTGCAATGGCAATGGCTATACGATCGTCCACGACCAGCGCAAACTTATCCATTCCATAGGATGCGCGCGAGATCGCCGTGGTGGCATCAAGCCGGGGGGCCTGTGCATGCGGGTCTTTCAACACGGCCTCCAGGATCACCGGCCGGGCAATGTTTCGTACGATCAGCGTGCCGAATACCCTGAACCGCCCGGCGCTCAGGGCGACCACGCGTGAGCTGACGAACTCGATGGTCGGGTAGCGCTCGGATTCAAAAAACATGTCGCTTTTCAGCTGCCAGGTGAGCAATTTGTTAGAAGCCACCAGCGTCGCTACGGGAATGGTCACGTGAATATAGTCGTCGACGTCGTTATCCGGGTTGAGCGTCACGGCACCCGTTACACCGCTGAACGTCGCCCATGAGAGGATGCCGCCGAAGGCATGCCACGATAGCCGAATAGCGGTGTTATCGCTGTCGATAAGATAGCTTTTTGGGGCGGCGTACAGGGACGGGCATAACAGCAGGGCGGTCAGAATGGCAAAAAGGCGATACATAGTGGTTTCTCCGATAAACGCGCACTGCGTAAACGCCTGAGGGGCTAATTATATTCGAAGAAATAAAAAAGGCCGCAAGCGCGGCCTTTTTTTGAGCGTAAAGATTACTCAGTGACTTTCTTTTCCAGCTCGCTGGCACCTTCTTTGGTTTTATTCCAGCCTTTCTCAGCGCCTTCTTTGGTGGCATCCCACCCTTTCTCGGTGCCTTCTTTGGTTTTATGCCAGGCTTTCTGGGAATCTTCGCTGACCTTGCTGCCCAGGCTCTCGCTTTTACCTTCCGCAGCATGCTGCTGTTGCAGCTTCAGCTCTTCACCTTTGTTCTGCTCTTCGTGCAGTTTTTGCTTCGCCTCATTGGCGTTTGCGTTCGCTGCCGCGACGGTATCATCAGTTGCATGTGTGGTCGCAGCAAATACTGGGGAAGCCAGCAGAACGGCAGATAATGCGATAATTGTTTTTTTCATAATATCCTCATTTAACGTTTTCGGTTATGAGCGTGATTCAGCCTGGCACAGGCGAAGCGGGATGGCTTTAGGAAAAAACTGTAATGAGATCAATGCATCCTGACGCGGGGTATTTTGCCTAAGGATTATCCAAAGGATAAAACGCCTATTTCTGCGAGGGCGGCGAGGGTCAGGAGAATGAAAAGTATGACGGTTATGGTCTGTACATGGTGGGTTTCCTTCCGGGTGGGGCGGCTAATCCGTAGCACTGGGTGGTATTTTTTTATTCTGAATCGCGGGAGGGGAGGTGTCGTTGATGTGTGTCAAAGGGAAAGGGGAGCGGTGGGGGGATGGTACTGATCAGCCCGCAGCGGTTGTACCGTGTAGGCTTTCAGGATTTCATCAGATGAATGGGGTTATTACCGATTCTGGTTGGCTATCTGTGTCTGCATAATTCTCAGAAGCATTTATCAAGCTCAGCAGACAGCCTTTTCATTCTGTTAAATAATGACTTCAGCTTATGTTTTCCGACGCCGGTGTGGCAGAAATCGTTATGTACTTTTTCAGACCAGACTCCCGTTTAACACCTTTTGGATCGGAAACAAAAGGAAGTCGCAGGCGAGGTGAATCTGATACTTTCAGTGTCCAGATATTGTCCCCAATAAACGTGAAATCTACGCTATCGTCATTGACCTGGAGATCCGCAAAACTCCCTGTCGAGTACTCATTTCCAATACGAACAATTTCTTTAAGTCCGTCATGAACGTCAATAAGGGCAATCGTCAGGGATTCCTCGAAAATAATGTCATCCGTAAGAAACAGGATGTAACGCTGCTCATTAACCTGGACCGCTGCTTCAAACACTTGCCCCGGTACAATAATGCCGGTGCTTTTACTATTTAGCACAACGTCAGATTGAGCCTGAGATACATCGGTAGCGTTGCGAACCTTTACCAAAGATATTGAATTAACCTGTTGCATAATCAATTCCACAAACGTCCCATTTCCCATGCAGCAAGAGCGCCGCCGACGAAGCCACCGATGAGCACGCAAACAGGCGCGCCTGGCCCACACATTAATCCGGCCATTGCGCCACCTGCAGCAGCACCAGCAATACCTGCACCGTTAATAGCTATCTGTCTGCCTGATTCAGAAACCTTATCATCAGCGGTATAAATTTCGTAAACAGAAATCGCGATTGAAAGAACAATCAGGCCCCTTCCAATGCGAGAGAGTTGCATCATTTTCATGTTTACTTGTGGGTTAGACTTGCCTGCGGATTCAACGATACTTGCATATATCTGATTTTTCTGTGTTTCCGAAAGGCTATTAAAATTTGCCTGAGGGCCGAATAAAGCTTTCGCTTTTTTCGCTACCAACTCATTAAGCGTTTTACCCTCACTTTTTATACGTTCGGCCATTGCCCGTCCAAGTGAAGTGCTGCGCGATCTCACCATATCCATTATAAGATTTCGGGTTGTCTGGGCTTCTTGCGCCGCCTTTTCCCATGAGATCACACCTGCATTGGCCTTTGCCCTTAAGTCAGCGGACATTTCTTTGATTCGTTTTGAGTACTCAAGGCGTAAGCGGGGATCAACTGACAACCTCGTGGCAGCAGCGGAAACATCGCCCTGCAAAGCATTTATTGCGCTTTCGAATTTATCGCGTCCATCGGTATCTAATGCGCTCAGCAACGTCGTATCCATATTCTCATTATTCCTGTCATTGGCTCTGAGATGCGTTGAATAAATTTTTAGCACATAATAGGAAAAAGGTCTTTTTAAAATTGATTGGTCAAGCTTTTAATTTTATGTTTTTTCTTTTATTTCAATAGGATGCCGAGGGAGTTAGGTGTGCTTTGCTATGAATGATTTGTTGATTCAAAAGAATGGATATTGTTATTAGGGATTACTTTGCTGGTTCAGCGCTCTTTGGTAGTGGGCTGATTTTATGTTCTTCTCGAAAAGCAGGTTAAAGATGGTTTAAAGAAAGTGTGGCATAAGTATGTTTTATTGCTTGTCCTATTAAATAAGTTTGCATACCCGCACCAACCGTCCACTGTCTGAGAATGTTAAACCGCGCTATCGTCAGTGAATGCACATCGAATGCTTGGCCACGTTTCGCACGCTTTAATCCATTGACGGGGTTATACGTTCACCGGTGACCACCGTTAACCGTGCCGGTGAGTAAGCACGGCCAGCCATCAGGAGAAACATACGTGACCACACTGACGCCACAGAAAACCTTTGAGGCCTGTCAGGCCAATAAATCCAACTGGATGCAATGCAGGGATGAACTGAAGCAGGTCGAACAGGCATACCGATAACAGCTTGCCGGTAGGGGCCACAGCGTCCATAGCCTGCAAACGCTGCGCGAGATTATCGGCGTGAAAAAATGGGAAATTAATCAGACTGCCGGGCGTTATATCCGCTCGCAGGAGGTGCAGTGCATCAGTATCCGTAACCGTCTGAATGATTTTATGTAGACGTACTGCGCGGAGCTGGCCGTCGCCCTTGCCCCTTAGCTGATGAACTTTTCTGAGCAACATTCCGCCGTTCGGCGCAGTGTTATGCAACATATGGTCGACTATCTTCATGAGGCGCAGCAGGTCTGGCTGGCGGCCTATGAAATAATTAATTATTCGGCGCAGGATAATAACGTTTTAACGGCCATCGGATTCAGACCTGACACGGCCTCGTGCGATGATAATCGTGAAAATTCGCCCCCACACAGAACCTGAATTACACCCGACGCCGTGCAGAACTGACTGCACAGTAGTCCTTTCAAAAACTCCCCGCAAACCCCGCTGTTTTCACGTGAAAGAGCCATACATGTATAAGGTGCATGGTTATGCATGCGTTTTACCGACACTGAATCCCCGCCAGCGTCAGCACTGGCGCGCCCTGAGGCCGGTCTTGCACCTGCATTAAAAGCGCCCCCTTAAGCGGGTAGGCGGGGCGGGGAGAGCATTGCGCGCTAAAAGACTTGAAAGGAATTCTTCGCGGAGGCAATATTAATATTATATAAAACTTAAGTCAGGATGATTGTATGTATGATCAGTCTTTCAATCCGCGCACGCTCTCACGATGCTTCAAGCCTGAGGATTTCCATAAAAATAGAGCATTGTGTCTAGACAGTGTTCGAGAAAAGACTATTAACTTGGCTATCGAAAGATATAAAGATGGGTTCCTGGGGTATAATTTACGCTCATCCGTTTTAAGAGGGAAAACAGTATATTGGGCCGATGAATTAGCTGATGTATTGGTCTTGAGGAAAATTAAAAAAAATTTATCTAAACTATATCAATTAAGATTACCTTCTCGAACAAAGATTGTTGATACATTAAGTGTTTTTTTATCAGAGTGCTCACAGTATAAAATATACAGGCTGGATGTATCTTCATTTTATGAATCTTTCGATAAAAACTATATATTCAATAAAATTGATGGATTGGAACGGTTAGAACTTAAAACAAAGCAACTCCTAAAGGAATTTCTTTATTCGTTTTATCTTAATGGTGGGAAAGGGATACCAAGAGGATTATCAATAAGTGCATACCTAGCAGAGTTACTAATGTATGATTTCGATAATCAAGTGAAAGATGAATACTCCGTTTTTTATTATGCTAGGTATGTAGATGATATCGTTATTGTCACTAGTGGTTATGAAGATAGTGATGCTTTTGTCGAGAATGTAAAATCAATCCTTCCGAATGGATTGCAATTTAATGAAGGGAAGAAATATTATATTAGCGATCTGATTCCAAAATCTGCTAAAAAAACAAACACTGCACCCTCCAAAAAATTATTATCCTTTGAATATTTAGGGTACGATTTTAGCGTTGGAGATAAAATTGAAGAGTGCAACATAAGAGGATTCCATAGGGTAATTGAAATTGATCTTGCACATTCAAAGGCTAATAAAGTAAAAAGCAGAGTGATTTATTCGATTATTGATTTTAATAAAACCAATGATTTTGAGTTGCTATGTGAAAGGCTAAAATTCCTTTCCACAAACTTTAGTGTTTTAGACTCAGATAGAGTATTAAAACGGTTGTCGGGCATTCATTTTAATTATCCCCTTATTGATGCTAAATCCTCCAAGCGCCTTGCTGAACTGGATATATTTTTAAGAAAAGCTGTATTATCATCTAGCGGTAAGGTTTTCTTTGATTTTCATGCGAACTTAAACCAATTCAAAAAATATCGATTACTTAAGATTAGTTTTGTTAGAGGCCATGAAAAACGTCATTTCTTCCATTACTCTGCTTCAAAGATGATGAAAATTCAAAGGTGTTGGAAATATGTCTAAAAAAAAGGAAGTAAGAGTTAACAAAAAAGATTTTAATAGGGTTTTAGTTACTGAAACTATACCTTATGAAACACCTATAATAGTGTCCAATGATGGTTTTTATAACAATGTAGTTAAATATCCAACGGCCAATGATACTGCTAAGGCATTGATTCAGAGGGTAATTTTTGGGGAAAAGAAGAAGGGAAGGTATACCATTCCCTATGTCTTTAAAATTAATAAAAATGAGACGGAGTTTCGACGTTTAGCCTTCCCGCACCCCATATCTCAGATTGAAATGCGAGATTTTTATCTCCATTTTAATCAAATGATGATCAATTTTTGTTCCCGTAGTGATTTTTCTATTCGGCGACCGGTTAAGGTTGCAAGTACTTATTATTATAAAAACTTGTTGGAAGACAAAAATTTATATAAGAGAGGGCCTGTTGATACATACAAAAATGAACTATTGACTCGACATGCTTCTTCATATTTTGGCTATCACGGATATGATCGCCTTTATAAGTTCTTTATGTCTAGTGAGTTTATTGACCTTGAGCGTAAATATAATACGTTATATACATTAGATGTTTCAAAATGTTTTGATAGTATCTATACTCATTCAATTTCTTGGGCAGCAAAAAACAAGACTTTCACTAAAGGTATGTTAGCTAATAAATCATTAAACTTTGGTGATGCTTTTGATAAGTTAATGCAACGTTGCAACTTTAACGAGACCCATGGAGTAATTATCGGTCCAGAAATCAGTCGAATATTTGCTGAGGTAATATTTCAAAAAATAGATTTAAATGTTCAATTTAAATTAAATAATATTGAACCATCGATATGCAAAGGTATCGATTATGATATTCGCCGTTATGTTGATGATGTGTTTATTTTTGCTAAAACTGAAACTAATGCCGAAATTATATACAAGGTTTACGCTGATAAATTGAGTGAATATAACATGCATATAAATTTGGGTAAAGTAACAAAAAACACTCGACCTTTTATCACAGCAAAAACGAAAATTATACATCATGTCAATCAAAGAATGAATTTATTTATTGAATCTTTTCTTGGGTATGATGATGAAATGAAATTAATTGCAAAGCCAATATATAATAATAGGAAACTAGCTAACAAATTTATAGATGAGGTCAAAATAGTATGTGCCGAAAATAATGCGGGATATGGTGAGGTTGCCTCTTATATTGTGTCGGCGATTTTTGAAAGAATTAAAAGATTAACTTCTTCAGTTAATCAAGTCGAAGATAAAGATATATATAATGCAATGTATGTTTTGCTCAATATTTCATTGTTCTTTTTCAGAGTTGCTCCTTCTGTAAGTTCATCATATAAATTGGCATCAATACTTATCGTGGCTGTCAGATATTTTAAGGCTAAAGTACCATCATACAGTGAGCTTATTGCATCATATGTTTATTTTGAAATTGAAGACTTTCTTAAATCTGCTAATAATAGCAAAGTAGCCATAGACAATCTGATTAGCCTTGAAGCATATAATATTATGTATGTTATAGGTGAGCTAGATCAAGAAAGATATTTATCAAAACAGTTGGTTGAGAATATTTTTAGTGAAGTTGATTCTTATTTTGATATAGTGTCCTGCCTTTATATTGTAAAGAATAAAAAAATTTATAATACACTTAAGAGTAAAGTTGTTGATGTTATTAACTCCAAGTTAATGTCAAGTGATAGTATTTTAGATTATAGTGAAAAGGCAATGCTCTTCTTGGATGTTATGTCTTGCCCGTATATTGATTTAAAATGGAAGAGAATATGGTTGAAGTCAATTTTAAAAGAATTGCAAGAGGCTACTCCTAACAATGAAAAAATAGATGGTTTTATCAGTTATTCTGTAGCAAATCCTTGGTTTGTGGACTGGAGTAATGTCGATCTTTTGAATTTCTTAGAAAAAAAACAATTGAAAAAAGCCTATTGAATTGCTAATTTGTTGTTGAAGCAACCAATATGCCCTACACGATTTTTCGATATACTAGGGCTGATTACGGTAGGTAAGTTACTTGTAACCTGACCTACCCTATGACGCTCAAGAGCAGCAATGCACACACTAAGGGATGAGGTTGCTTCAACCTCTTTAATTTTCTACAAAATTCCCCCTCCACAGCATCAGTTCTACTCTTTGTTGTAAAAAGACAGAGCGATTATATGCTCTTCGTAGCTCATTCTTATCAGAATGAGCTAGTGCTGCTTCAATGACGTCTGGATTAAATCCTTCTTCATTAAGCGTCGTGCTAGATCTCGAGCGTAAGCCGTGAGCAACTAGTTTCCTATTCCAGTCAACTCTTTTTAGTGCAGCATTAGCCGTCTGGCTATTCATAGCTTTCTTAGGAGCATTTCTACTTGGAAAACCATGATCATGGCGCTTAATGATTGGGGCTATGATTTCAAGAATATAAATCTCCTGAGGAGATAGACGAATTAAATGTTCACGCTTCGCTTTCATTCGTTCAGCGGGAATTGTCCAGAGTTTTGAGTCGAGGTCGATCTCTTCCCACCGGGTATCGGAGGCTTAAGAAGGGCGTACAAGGTTAGGAGTTGTCACTCAATTAGACAGCGAGTAGGAACAGACAGATTTGACATAACCAAATAACGCATCAGACTTGGTAATTCTTCTGGTCTAAGCGTGGGCATATTTTGCATTTTAGGCATCTCAAAAGCCATTCCAGCTCCTGAAGTTGGGTTTGCGTCAATCAAGTCGGTATTTACCGCGTAAATCATAATCTCATTAATACGCTGTACCAGGCGGCGAACATAAACGTGTACCGAATTTCTCTGGGTTTAGCCGGATGCCCTCGGACAACGACAGACACAAAAAAGCCCGCAGGGCTTGCGCCGTGCGGGCTCTTAGGACTTCATCGGATGACTCTGGTAATCACCGATGCAGAATTTTGGTGGAGCTGGCGGGAGTTGAACCCGCGTCCGAAATTTCTACATCCTCGGTACTACATGCTTAGTTTGTCTTTACATTCGCACGCCAGCTGCGGACAGACACGCCACTAACGAACTAGCCTGATTAGTTTTAACGCTTCAACCCCAGGCAGGGCTTCCACGCGATCTCTTTTGGGTTTGACCTCTCTTTGATCCCCGTCTTAAGAGCGGAAGCTAGGGAGAGAGGGCTCAGAGCAGGTTATTAAGCTGCTAAAGCGTAGTTTTCGTCGTTTGCGACTATTTTTTTGCGGCTTTTAACGAGGCAAACCGCCCCTCGGCATGCACCTTGGGTTTCGCAAATCCCGTCGAATCCAGAATCAGCCCCAATAGTGTTGAACTGAGTATACCAGATTTCACTTCCTGGATACCAGCCCGGAACGCTAACTTATTGAATAGTACAATAAGTGTGCAGAATCAACGTCCTGCGTTTTTCATGATGCGCGCTTTATCAAGCTGCCACTCGCGCTCTTTCAGGTCAGTACGTTTGTCGTGCTGCTTTTTACCCTTCGCCACGCCAACCTTCACCTTGCACCAGGCGTTTTTCCAGTACAGCGACAGGGCGACCACGGTGAAACCTTCGCGGTTGATGCGTCCGTAAAGAGATTCCAGCTCACGCTTATTTAGCAGCAGCTTACGGGTGCGCGTTGGGTCACACACGTAGTGTGACGAGGCGACGGTCAGCGGCGTAAAGTTCGCGCCGAACAGGAAAGCTTCGCCATCTTTCAGGATCACGTAGCTGTCGCCGATATTGGCTTTCCCGGCGCGCAGCGATTTTACTTCCCAGCCCTGTAACGCAAGGCCAGCTTCGAATTCTTCTTCAATGAAATACTCGTGGCGCGCACGCTTGTTGAGCGCAATGGTCGCCGAGCCTGGTTTATGTGCTTTTTTCTTCGTCATAAGTGTCGTAAAGCCGTCGGTAATCTGATTTCAAAAAGTCACCTCATTGCGTCCTGTGAGGTCTAACGCGCTATCTTAGCACGAGATGAGGCTTAGCGTTTTTTTAACAGGTGATAAATGTTATTATTTGTCCGTTGTGTGACCATGGAAAATGCTATGCCTCAGATTAGCCGTACTGCGCTTGTGCCTTACAGCGCGGAACAGATGTATCAGTTAGTGAACGATGTTCAGTCTTATCCAGAATTTATTCCGGGGTGTACCGGAAGCCGCGTTCTGGAGTCTGGCCCGACGCAGATGACCGCGGCGGTGGATGTCTCCAAAGCGGGGATCAGCAAGACGTTCACCACCCGCAATACGCTGACCAGCAATCAGAGTATTTTGATGCATCTGGTCGATGGTCCGTTTAAAACGCTGATGGGGGGCTGGAAGTTTACCCCACTGAGCGCGGACGCCTGCCGTATTGAGTTCCATCTGGACTTTGAGTTTACCAATAAGCTGATTGAGCTGGCGTTTGGCCGCATTTTTAAAGAGCTGGCCTCGAATATGGTTCAGGCGTTCACGACCCGCGCCAAAGAGGTTTACAGTGTCGCATAAGATCGCTGTGGAAGTGGTGTACGCGCTGCCAGATAAGCAGTATTTGCAGCGCGTGACGCTGGACGAGGGCGCGACCGTAGAAGCGGCTATCCGCGCGTCCGGCATCCTCGAGCTTCGCAGTGACATTGACCTGGCGAAAAATAAGGTCGGTATTTACAGCCGTCCGGTGAAGCTGGGTGACGTGCTGAAAGAGGGCGATCGGGTGGAGATTTATCGTCCGCTGATTGCCGACCCGAAAGAGCTGCGTCGCCAGCGTGCCGAGAAGGCGAGTAAGTAGTGCTTACAACCCCTCACCCTAACCCTCTCCCCAGAGGGGCGAGGGGATCAACAGAAAACAAAAAAGGTGCTCATTGAGCACCTTTTTGCATTTCTGACGCCTGATTATTTGGTCAGGGCAGGTTTGTTGTCGATGTTTGTCAACACACCGGCGCTGCTGAAAGTCAGCGTCAGGGTCTGCTGGGTCACATCTTCGTGGCCTGGCTGCTGACGGAATACATAGAACCAGGTGTTAGTGCCGAACGGATCGGACATCATCGGGGTTCCCAGTGCATAAGCGACCTGCTGTTGTGTCATCCCCACACGGATTTTGGACACATCGTTAGGGGTAAGGTAGTTCCCCTGGTTGATGTCAGGACGGTAAACCACTTTCTCCAGAGTGGAACAGCCTGCGGTCAACATCAGAAGAACCGCTGCGGCAGCGGTCAGCATTTTACAACGCATAGTGATTTGATTCCTTTTCGGGCCCGAGCAGAACGCGGCTCATATGTAATATGCCGATGATAATAGACCTTGCCCCACTTTGAAACCGGTCTGGCGGCGTTTTTGTTGTTCTCTATGACCCTGAGATCCCGAAAAAGTTTATGCCGCCAGCAGTTCTTTCGCGTTCGCGAGCGTATTACGCGTGACTTCACTACCGCCGAGCAGGCGTGCCAGCTCCTGCAGACGCGCACGTTTATCGAGGGGCATCATGTGCGTTTCCGTCATTTCGCCATCGGTTTCTTTGCTGACAATAAAGTGATGATGACCACAGCCCGCAACCTGCGGCAGGTGAGTGACGCACATCACCTGCGTTGATTCGCCTAACTGACGCAGCAGTTTGCCGACAACCGCCGCCGTTGGACCGCTGATCCCGACATCCACCTCATCGAAAATCAGCGCCGGGGTTTCCATTTTACGCGCGGTAATAACCTGAATCGCCAGCGCAATACGCGACAGCTCGCCGCCGGAGGCGACTTTGGAGATAGCCTGTAGTGGTTGGCCTGGGTTGGTGGTGACACGGAACTCAATGCGATCCGCACCTTCCGCCGTCAGGTGATGCTCTTCAAAGCGAACATCAATGGTGAATACACCGTGCGGCATTGCCAGCGTATGCATGCTGTCGGTGATGTGCTGGCTGAGTTCCTGAGCGTAATGCTGACGGATTTCATGCAGCTTTTGCGCTGTGGCCAGCGCCTGTTCATGATGCAGGTTCACCGCCAGAGAAAGGGTTTCCTGCGAGTCAGCCTGATCGTCAAGCTGCTGCTGCTCTTCCAGCAGAGCCTGATAGTAGCCCGGGAGCTCTTCCGGCGTAACATGGTGCTTACGCGCCAGGGCGATCTGACGGGAGATGCGCTGTTCCAGTTCAAACAGACGGTTCGGGTCGAGATCCAGACGCTCACAGTAGTGGCGCAGTTCGTCACTGGCTTCTGAGATTTGAATCGCGGCCTCTTCCAGCATATCCAGTACGCCAGAGAGTTTGCTGTCCATGCCAGCCAGCTCGGTGATCAGCTGACGAACGCTATAGAGCTGGCTCTGCAGGTTCGCGTCTTCGCCATCAGCGAGCATATTGAGCGCATTCTGGCTGGTTGAGAGCAGGTGGCCACTGTTGGCGAGGCGCTTGTACTCCTCGTCGATTTGCTCAAACTCACCCGCCTGCGGATTGAATTCGTTCAGCTCCTTAAGCTGGTACGCCAGCAGCTCCGCACGCGCGGCGCGCTCCTGGCTTTGCTGCTGATGCTGAGCCAGCTCCCGGCAGCTCTGATGCCACAGACGGTAGTGTTCTGCCATGAGCTGAGTAAGCGCGTACTCACCCGCATAGCCATCAAGCAATGCTTTCTGCTGTTCTGGTTTGACTAACTGCTGATGCGCGTGCTGACCGTGGATCTGAATAAGCAGCTGGCCGAGTTCGCGAAGCTGAGAGAGGGGGACCGCCGTGCCGTTGATAAAACCACGGGTACGGCCGTCGCTGCTGATCACGCGGCGAAGTAAACACTCACGCCCATCTTCAAGCTGGTTCTGTTCGAGCCAGCGCTGGGCGGCAGGCGTGTCTTTCAGGGAGAAGCGGGCGCACAGGTCGGCGCGGTTTGCGCCCCTGCGCACCATGTCTCCCTCGGCGCGGCCGCCAAGGCACAAGCCGAGGGCATCAATGGCAATGGATTTACCCGCACCGGTTTCCCCGGTGATCGCCGTCATGCCGCTGTGGAAATCGATCTCAAGCTCACGAACTATGGCAAAGTTGCTGATGGTCAGTTGTGCCAGCATAATTGCTTTCCTGTATGAAAAACCATGACTGTGTTTTCATACAGTATAAACTGGTTTTTTATACAGTAAAGTCCTGGATGTAAAATCAGAACAATTTTTTTGACCAGCCGAGCTTCGAGCTTAATGTGTTGAAATAGCTGTAATCTTTCGGGTGAATCAGGTTCAGGTGGTAATCGCATCGGCGAATGAGAACATCTTCACCTTCCTGGATAGGCAGCGCAATCTGGCTGTCGCAGCTGATCTCCAGGTCGTTACGGCGGTGCGAGAAGCGCAGACGTATCGTGCTGTCACCGTTGATGACCAACGGGCGGGCGGAGAGCGTGTGCGGGAACATTGGCACCAGGGTAATGGCATCCAGCGAGGGCGTCAGAATGGGGCCACCCGCAGAAAGTGAGTAGGCGGTTGAGCCGGTTGGAGTGGAGATAATCAGCCCGTCAGAGCGCTGCGAGAAGGCAAAGATTTCGTCGATATAGACTTCGAACTCAATCATATGCGCCACTTTACCGGGGTGAAGTACGACCTCGTTAATCGCGGTGCTGATGCGCTTCTGGCAGTCCTGCTGGCACACCTGCGCTTCCAGTAAGAAGCGCTTTTCGCTGATATAGTGACCTTCCAGCACGTCAGCCAGTTGCTGTTGCGCGTTGTCCGGATCGAGATCGGTTAAAAAGCCGAGATTGCCTCGGTTGATGCCGATAACCTTGATGTCATAGCGCGCCAGCGTGCGTGCGGCACCGAGCATGTTTCCGTCACCGCCCACCACCACGGCGAGATCGGCCTGTTGACCAATCTCTGCCAGCGTGCCGGTTTTGACGCTCTTGAGCTGCAGCTCCTGCGCAATCTGCTGCTCGACCATCACTTCATAGCCTTTGCTACACAACCAGCGATACAACATTTCATGTGTCGTCAATGCGGTAGGGTGACGCGGATGCCCGACGATCCCAATACACCTGAAATGATTATTCATTTTCTGGAGGTCCTTGTGCCTGATGAATGATGACAATCTCTCTTGTTCCCTTGAATCCAGGAAACTGATCCCCATAATAAGCGAAGTTAGCGAGATGAATGCAGAAAAACGCGGAGAAATTCATGAGTAGTAAAGAACAGAAAACGCCTGAGGGGCAAGCCCCTGAAGAAATTATCACGGAACAGCACGATGAAGTTGAGGCAGTAGAGCCAGACGCATCTGCTGAGCAGGTGGACCCGCGCGATGAAAAAATTGCGAATCTGGAAGCCCAACTGGTAGAAGCACAGAATCGCGAACGCGAAAGTGTTCTGCGCATTAAGGCGGAAATGGAAAACCTGCGTCGTCGTACCGAGCAGGACGTTGAGAAGGCGCATAAATTCGCGCTGGAGAAATTCGTCAACGAACTGCTGCCGGTGATTGATAGCCTCGATCGCGCCCTGGAAGTGGCTGATAAAGCGAACCCGGACAATGCGGCGATGATCGAAGGTATCGAACTGACGCTGAAATCCATGCTCGACGTGGTGCGTAAGTTTGGCGTGGAAGTAATTGCCGATACCAACGTTCCGCTGGATCCAAACGTCCACCAGGCGATTGCGATGGTCGAATCTGAAGAGATTGAAGCCGGTAAAGTGCTGGGCGTGATGCAGAAAGGGTATACCCTGAACGGCCGTACCATTCGCGCTGCGATGGTGACCGTGGCGAAAGCGAAAGCGTAATTTGCTACCTGTAGTGCCGGGTGGCGGCGTTCGCCTTACCCGGCCTACATTTTATTCGGCAATACTCTCCCGAAGCGGCGTGACGGGCAGAACCTTCACCTGCTTAATCATATTGTCCTGCACGTCCAGGATATCAATATCGTACTGCTCAATGCGCACCCGCGTGCCTGCCGCCGGGATCTCCTCCAGCGCTTCCAGAATCATCCCGTTAATCGTACGCGCTTCATCTTCCGGCAAATGCCAGTTAAAGGCTTTATTGAGTTCGCGAATGTTCGCGCTCCCGTCAATCAGCACTGAACCGTCGTTTTGCGGGGTGACCTCTTCCGCGAGAGAAGGCGACATTGACGTAGTAAAGTCGCCGACTATCTCTTCCAGAATATCTTCGACCGTCACCAGTCCCTGAATGTCGCCGTATTCATTGACGACCAGGCCGACTTTTTTCTTGTTGCGCTGGAATTTAACCAGCTGCGTGCTGAGCGGTGTTCCTTCCGGCACATAGTAAATTTCGTCGGCGGCGCGCAGCATAACCTCTTTGGTGAACTCTTTTTTCTCGGTCATCAGACGATACGCTTCACGCACGCGCAGCATGCTGATGGCGTCATCCAGCGAGTCGCGATAGAGCACGATGCGCCCGTGCGGGGAGTGCGTCAGCTGGCGGACGATGGCTTTCCAGTCGTCATTGATATCAATGCCGACGATTTCGTTCCGCGGCACCATGATGTCGTTCACGCTCACTTTTTCCAGATCCAGCACCGACAGGAGCATGTCCTGATTGCGCCGGGAAATCTGCGTGCGGGATTCGTGCACGATGGTGCGCAGTTCCTCTTTGCTGAGCGCGCTGCTGATGGTGACATCGGCTTTGATGCCCACCATCCGCATCAGTACGCGCGTCACCATATTCAGCAACCAGACCAGCGGCATCATCAGGATTTGCAGCGGCGCCAGCAGGAAGCTGCTCGGGTAGGCGACTTTCTCCGGGTAAAGCGCGGCGATGGTCTTAGGCAGCACTTCAGCAAACACCAGTACCACAAACGTCAGCACACCGGTGGCGATAGCGACCCCGGCGTTGCCGTACAGGCGCATACCGACGATGGTGCCCAGAGCAGAGGCAAGAATATTGACGAGGTTGTTACCGATGAGCACCAGGCTTATCAGTTGATCCGGCTTGCGGAGCAGTTTTTCAACGCGACGTGCGGCACGGTTACCCTGTTTGGCACGATGACGTAACCGGTAGCGGTTTAGGGTCATCATGCCGGTTTCCGAGCCGGAGAAATAGGCGGAGATGACCACCATGACGATCAGGATAACGATCAGCGTGGTGGTAGAGATGTGTTCCAGGGGGAACTCCTTTGTTTCTTAGCCAGCAAATTGCTGTATGAAGCGGCTGCCAAAATAGGCAAGGGTGAGAATGCCCGCCCCCGCGACGTTGAACCAGACCACGCGGCGACCGCGCCAGCCTTCATGATAATGGCCCCATAACAGGGCAATATAGACAAACCACGCGATGATGGAGAGCACCGCTTTATCGATATTCTCCACGCTGAACAGGTTCTTCATGTAGAACAGGCCTGTGCAGAGCGTGAGCGTCAGCAGCACCACCCCGACCTGGGTGATGTGGAACATCTTACGCTCAATGACCATCAGCGGCGGCATTTCATGGTTAAACGCCAGCTTTTTGTTTTTCAACTGGTAGTCAATCCAGGCGAGCTGCATGGCGTAAAGCGCCGCGATGATTAACGTCGCGTAGGCAAACAGCGACAGGCCGATATGCACCAGCATCCCCGGGGTCGCTTCCAGATGCGTAATGAATTCATTGGGCATAAAGGTGGCTAAGGCCAGATTGATCAGCGCGAAGGTATAAACAATCGGTAGCAGCAGCCAGCCGCGATTTTTAGACGCCACGATGGTCATTACCGTACAGATCATCAAACTGACCAGCGAGCCGACGTTGAGGACGCTCAGGTTTTGCACGCTGCCGTCGCCGGGGATGATACGTGATTCCAGCGCAAACGCGTGGCTTATCAGTGCGATCACCGCGGAAAGAATAGCCATGCGCCGCCAGCCGCTGTTTTTTTGCAGCAGTCCGGGAACGATCAGCGCGAGGCTGACAGAGTAGGCAACAAGGGCGATCAGTGCGAAAACAGGCATATAGGCATCGACAGTTGTCTTAATAAGAAAGAGAAGCAGTATAACGTTACGTGACGCCTGCTCCAACCGTTGCATAACAACAAAGACGCCTTCATGTTATACTCCGGCAAAATTCTGTGTATGTGTCGCTCAATGCGGCCCAACGTTTCTACTCAGGCGAGAGACAATGTTTGATAATTTAACCGATCGTTTGTCGCGCACGCTGCGCAACATCAGCGGCCGCGGACGCCTTACTGAAGAGAACATCAAGGAAACGCTGCGCGAAGTGCGCATGGCGCTGCTGGAAGCAGACGTCGCGTTGCCGGTTGTTCGTGATTTTATCAACCGCGTTAAAGAGAAGGCGGTTGGTCATGAAGTTAACAAGAGCCTGACCCCGGGTCAGGAGTTCGTCAAAATCGTTCGTAACGAACTGGTTTCGGCGATGGGCGAAGAGAACCAGGTGCTTAACCTGGCGGCTCAGCCACCGGCCGTGGTGCTGATGGCGGGCCTGCAGGGGGCGGGTAAAACGACCAGCGTCGGTAAGCTGGGTAAATTCCTGCGTGAGAAGCACAAGAAGAAAGTGCTGGTGGTCTCTGCGGACGTCTATCGCCCGGCGGCGATCAAACAGCTGGAAACCCTGGCCGAGCAGGTTGGTGTGGATTTCTTCCCGTCAGACGTGGCCCAGAAGCCTGTCGACATCGTTAACGCCGCGCTGAAAGAGGCGAAGCTGAAATTCTACGACGTGCTGCTGGTGGATACCGCCGGTCGTCTGCACGTTGACGAAGCGATGATGGATGAGATCAAGCAGGTGCATGCCTCTATCAACCCGGTAGAGACCCTGTTTGTTGTCGACGCCATGACCGGTCAGGATGCGGCGAATACCGCGAAAGCGTTTAACGAAGCGCTGCCGTTAACCGGCGTGGTGCTGACCAAAGTGGACGGCGACGCCCGCGGCGGTGCGGCGCTCTCGATTCGCCACATCACCGGTAAGCCGATTAAATTCCTTGGCGTGGGCGAGAAAACCGAAGCGCTGGAGCCGTTCCACCCGGATCGTATTGCCTCCCGTATCCTCGGCATGGGCGACGTGCTGTCGCTGATTGAAGATATCGAGAGCAAGGTTGACCGTGCGCAGGCGGAAAAACTCGCCAGCAAGCTGAAAAAAGGCGACGGTTTCGATCTGACCGACTTCCTTGAGCAGTTGCGCCAGATGAAAAACATGGGCGGCATGGCCAGCCTGATGGGCAAACTGCCGGGCATGGGGCAGATCCCAGACAACGTGAAAGCGCAGATGGATGACAAAGTGCTGGTGCGTATGGAGGCGATCATCAACTCGATGACGTTGAAAGAACGCGCTAACCCGGACATCATCAAAGGTTCCCGTAAACGCCGTATCGCAGCCGGTTGCGGCATGCAGGTGCAGGACGTTAACCGCCTTCTGAAACAGTTCGACGACATGCAGCGCATGATGAAGAAAATGAAGAAAGGCGGCATGGCGAAGATGATGCGCGGGATGAAAGGCATGATGCCACCCGGCTTTCCTGGGCGATAATCGCTTTTGAGATTGCTTTTTGCCCGAAAATGAGTAAAATTTTCGGGCTTTTAATATGACACCCGGGCTCCGTTCCTCGATGGGGCCCGGTTGTTTTATTCACACAAGAGGATGTTATGGTAACTATTCGTTTAGCTCGTCACGGCGCTAAAAAGCGTCCGTTCTACCAGGTTGTTGTCACTGACAGCCGTAATGCACGCAACGGTCGCTTCATCGAGCGCGTTGGTTTCTTCAACCCACTGGCCGCTGGCGCAGAAGAAGAAACTCGTCTGGATCTGGATCGTATCGCTCACTGGGTTGGCCAGGGCGCTACTGTTTCCGATCGCGTTGCTACGCTGATCAAAGCAGCAAACAAAGCAGCTTAATCTGTCACGGTGGTCATGATGAGCAATAAAGCACCTGTTGAACCGATCGTATTGGGAAAAATGGGTTCTTGCTACGGTATCCGTGGTTGGCTCAGAGTGTTTTCCTCCACTGAAGACGCTGATAGCATTTTTGATTACCAGCCCTGGTTTATCCAGAAAGCCGGTAAGTGGGAAGAGGTCGAGCTGGAAAGCTGGCGTCACCACAATCAGGACATCATCATCAAGCTGAAAGGCATTGACGATCGTGATGCCGCGAATGCGCTGACTAATTGTGAAATTGTCGTGGATTCGTCGCAGTTGCCGCAGCTGGAAGAGGGCGACTACTACTGGAAAGACCTTATGGGTTGCCAGGTAGTCACTACCGAAGGCTACAGCCTGGGAAAAGTCATCGATATGATGGAAACCGGGTCAAATGACGTTCTCGTCATTAAGGCAAACCTGAAAGATGCATTTGGCATCAAGGAGCGGTTGGTCCCGTTCCTCGATGGACAGGTTATCAAGAAAGTCGATCTCACTACTCAAACCATTGAAGTAGATTGGGATCCTGGTTTTTAAATTCTCCGGATAAACGGTAAAAGACGGCGCTATGTGGATTGGCATAATTAGCCTGTTTCCTGAAATGTTCCGCGCGATTACCGATTACGGGGTAACTGGCCGGGCAGTAAAGAATGGCCTGCTGAGCATCCAGAGCTGGAGTCCTCGTGACTTCACGCATGACCGGCACCGTACCGTGGACGATCGTCCTTACGGCGGCGGACCGGGGATGTTGATGATGGTACAACCCTTGCGGGATGCCATTCACACAGCAAAAGCCGCGGCAGGTGAAGGCGCAAAGGTGATTTATCTGTCACCTCAGGGACGCAAGCTTGATCAAGCGGGCGTGAGCGAACTGGCGACGAATCAAAAGCTGATTCTGGTCTGTGGTCGCTACGAAGGGATAGATGAGCGCGTAATTCAAACCGAGATTGACGAAGAATGGTCTATCGGCGATTACGTTCTCAGCGGTGGTGAGTTACCAGCGATGACGCTGATTGACTCCGTTGCCCGGTTCATTCCGGGTGTACTGGGCCATGAAGCTTCGGCAACGGAAGATTCCTTTGCCGATGGGTTGCTGGACTGCCCACACTATACTCGTCCTGAAGTGTTAGAAGGGATGGAAGTCCCGGCGGTGTTACTGTCTGGAAACCATGCCGAGATACGTCGCTGGCGTTTGAAGCAGTCGCTGGGCCGAACCTGGCTTAGAAGACCTGAACTTCTGGAAAACCTGGCTCTGACTGAAGAGCAAGCAAAGTTGCTGGCCGAGTTCAAAACTGAACACGCGAACCAGCAGCATGAACATGATGGGAAGGCGTAATACGCTCCCGAATATCAGTTTACCCAGGATAAGAGATTAAATTATGAGCAACATTATTAAGCAACTTGAACAAGAGCAGATGAAGCAGGACGTACCTTCCTTCCGTCCAGGTGACACCGTGGAAGTGAAAGTATGGGTTGTTGAAGGTTCCAAAAAACGTCTGCAGGCATTCGAGGGCGTGGTTATCGCTATTCGTAACCGCGGTCTGCACTCTGCATTCACTGTTCGTAAAATTTCCAACGGCGAAGGCGTTGAGCGTGTCTTCCAGACTCACTCTCCGGTAGTTGACAGCATTGCTGTTAAACGTCGTGGTGCTGTACGTAAAGCTAAACTGTACTACCTGCGTGAGCGTACTGGTAAGTCTGCTCGTATTAAAGAGCGTCTGAACTAAGATTCGCTTAAGCGACATCCTGTTAGAAAGGGCTGGCCGAAAGGCCGGCCCTTTTTTTATCGCATCGCACCTCTCGCATTAACCCTTTTGTCATAAATCATTTACAATGCTTGCCTCTTGAATGGAGGGAAAGTGGGCAACGTACTGCATCAGCACAACTGGAAACGCGCAGCGGCCTTGACCGCGCTGTTTGCGATCCTGCTGATCGTGGTAGCGCCGCTTATCTCCGTCTCCTTGCAGAAAGATCCCATGAGTGCCATGCCGGGCATGCATCATGACATGAGCATGATGTCGATGGACGCGCATCATGGCGATACGCCTCATACGATGCCTGTCGACCATGCGGAAGCGTGCGGTTACTGCGTGCTGTTAGCGCATGTACCTGGCATGATGCTGGCGCTGATCGTCCTGCTCTGCGTGGTGCTGCAACGGCTTCGCCTTAAGCCGCCGCGTCAGGCGGTCAGCCACTGGCACTTTTTCCCCTGGCTTTACCCCGATACCCGCGCGCCGCCGCGGCAGTCTGCTTTCTCCCTTTAAAAAAATATCGATAACTTTTTGCCTTAAAAAGGAAAAGTATGACTACCTGCACACCGCGCGCGGCATGGGGAAACCTGCTGCGTCGCCTCCATTTCTACATCGGGCTGTTTGTTGGCCCGTTTATCTTCTTCGCTGCGTTAACCGGTACGCTGTATGTGGCGACGCCACAGCTGGAAAATGTCCTCTATCGGCACGCGCTCCACACCGATTCCGCGGGCGAGCCGCAGCCGCTGGCGAACCAAATTGCCGTGGCGGAAAAAATCGTGGGCTCAGATTTGCGTTTGCACGCCGTTCGTCCGGGGCTGGTTGAAGGCGAAACCACCCGCGTGATGTTTGCTGACCCGACGCTGGGGCCATCGGAAAACCGGGCTATCTTTGTCGATCCGGTAAATCTGGCGGTGCTGGGGGATATGACGGTGTACGGCACCAGCGGGATTTTACCGCTGCGCCAGACCATTGATTATTTGCATACCTCTTTGATGCTGGGTGATATCGGGCGTCTCTATAGTGAACTGGCCGCGTCGTGGATGTGGGTTGCCGGATTGGGCGGTATTGCCCTGTGGTTTTATACCCGACCGAAACGGCGAATTAACAACCGCTTCCAGAACCGTCGTCGTGTGCATGTGGTATTAGGCTGGATCCTGCTGGGCGGAATGCTGTTGTTCTCCGCAACCGGCCTGACGTGGTCGCAGTGGGCGGGCGGAAACGTCGATAAACTCCGGGCACAAATGAACTGGCTTACGCCTCAGGTGAACACCACGCTTTCAGGTGCGCCTGCCATGATGGACGAACACGCGGAGCATCGCGGTCACCATGCTGGCATGATGATGCCTGAAATGGCGATGGACCTGACGCAATTTGATGGCGTATTAAACGCGGCGCGTAAAGCGGGGATTGATGCCAGCAAGCTTGAGATCCGCCCGGCGAAAACGGCGGACCGTGCCTGGACCGTGACGGAAATCGATCGCAGCTGGCCAACTCAGGTGGATGCGGTTGCGGTTGATCCCGGTACGATGCAGGTTCTGGACAGAACCCGTTTTGAGGATTTCCCGCTAATGGCAAAACTGACCCGCTGGGGCGTAGATTTCCATATGGGGATTTTATTCGGGCTGGTGAATCAGCTGCTGCTCGTTGCCTTCGGGCTTGCCCTGTGCGTGCTTATCATCTGGGGGTACCGGATGTGGTGGATGCGTCGCCCGGCACAATCGGCAGTCAATCCGGTACAAACGCTTTGTCAGTGCTGGCTGGCGCTGTCAGGATGGGGAAGAGGTGTTACGCTCATCATCAGCGTGCTATTGGGGCTGGCTTTGCCTGTGATGGGGGTGAGTCTGGCGCTGTTTATTCTGATCGACTGGCTACGCTGGCGAGCGGCAACAGGCGTGTCGCTCGCCGAATCATCCGCTAAATAACCCTATGGCGTGCTGATAACCACTGATACCCGGCGGTTTTCAGCGCGCCCTTGCGCGGTACTGTTGCTCGCAATCGGGTATTTTTTGCCTAATCCCCGGGTGGTGAGATTCTCGCGCGGGATATTCGCTCCCTTCGCCCATGCGTCGGCAACGGCATTGGCACGTTTTAACGACAGCGCTTCGTTGTAACTTTCTTCGCCGTAATTATCCGTATGACCATCCATTCGAGCGTGATTCAGGCCGGTTTTCGCCAGACGAGAGGCCATGGATTGGATCTGTGTTTCACTTTCGGAACGAAGTCTGGCGTCATTTTTATCAAACAGAATGGTATCCGATAATCCCAGGGACCAGTCGCCGTTCAGTTCGTTAAAACCGTAGGACTTCATCGCTGCAATTTGTTCTGGCGTGAATTTACCTTCAGGCGGCGACTGACAGCCTGCCAGAACCAGTGAGGCCAGGACTAACGGCGCGAAGTATCGTTTTAACATAGTATATCCTTTCTAACTTATTGTTTTTGTACGCTGGTTTTTGACCTGGTACATATTGCGGTCGGCTTTTTCCAGTAATGCTTCAACGGACGCATTTTCCCACGCCAGAGCAAAGCCAATGCTGAGTGACATCGATGCTTTTTGTCCGTTATGCAGATCAAACGGACGGATAAACTGCTGCGATAACGCAGCACAAATGTGTTGAACTTCAAGCTCAGAATGAACGCCGTACAGCACCATGGCAAATTCGTCACCGCCAAGGCGATAGGACTGATGGCGCTTATCGCCAAATTCCACCATCCTGCTGGCGACTTCAATCAGCACGCAGTCTCCTGCCGCGTGTCCCCAGGTGTCATTGATAAACTTAAAATTATCACCATCAAGGAAGAGCAGGGCCGAATTTATTCTCGCCGAAGGGTCGTTCATCAGTGCCGCAATGCTGTTACGAAACGCTGCGCGGTTAGCAAGGCCGGTGAGCGGATCGTGCATGGCGGTACGCAATAGTTGGGCATTTTTCGCCTGAAGCTTAAGCTGCCACTCCTCCATCTCATCCAGGAGGCTGTTGAAGTCTTCACCAAACTGGTGAAATTCTTCGATACGCCCATCTTTCACCCGTCGGGAGAAATTACGGTTTGTGCGGACGTCATGCACCACATCGGTGATATTTTGCAGGGCCGTGACCATACCGTGATGCAGAGAGTGGGTAATGGCGATCGCGACGACGGTAGCAAAAAGAATACAGCCGGTAAGAACGGCAAACGACATCCAGATGAAGTGGCTAATCAGACTGTCACGCGCGGTAAGGCGAATTTCGCCGATCATCGAACCGTTATGCATGATTGGCTGTGCAATCGGTACAGGGAAAAGCCAGCGGCTGACCAGCGCCCCCAGCGTGTCGTTATTATCCTTCGGATTCCAGGACCAGTATGCAAAACGCTTTTTGTGTACGTTAATGACTTCTGCTACGGCAAACTGCCCCTGCTTACCCAGGGCTGCGAGGGTTTCGTTGGCGGCCAACGAATCGTTGAAAACCAGAGAGGCTTCAAGACTGTGGCTCATGGTGGCGCCGGTTAATTCGAGATTCTTTTGCGCGTATTGTTTTAACGTCACGACGGAAGCAAAACAGAGTAACAGCCATATAAGCGTCATCGTGATGATGACGCTTATCATGCTGTTTCGCCTCAGCGTTCTTTTAAACGTTGGACGTGGCGTCGAGGTGAAATCTTTATCCATGCTGCTTATTCCGTGCAAGCATTAATACATCGGGATTGACCCTGACACCACTGCGCGTCAATGCATCCAGATTGACGGAAAACCGCACCTGGCCACGTTCGATTATCAGGCAAAAAGCACTGCCAATAACACATTCCGGATTTTGCTCTGAGATTAATAGCAATGCTCTGCCCTGATATTGACTTATTAATTCAAGTTGTTTTGCCGGCGGTTCAGACCCGAAATAAACAGCATCGCACGTCGCGTCCAGGGCTTCCCGATCGTTACGGACAATAACGGGAGTGTAGGGTAACTCGGTATGCCCTTCATTGCCGCTGAGTGCGTGCGTGTAGTGAGAGGTGGCATAAATGCAAAGCCTGGGCTGTCCGGAAAGTGACGGCCATCGCGTATAGCTCACAATCCCCGAGACAATCGAACGTACCGATTTATCCGTCTCCGTGAGCGCGCCTGCCGTCGCCGGGCCCACCATAAGAAACAGCATTAACACCAGAGTGAGTCGGAACAAAGAGATCAAGTATGAATTTCTCACCAGAATCCGCCGTACCGCTCCGGAAATAGATGTCCTTAAGAGATGCGGGCAGAATACCATTGTTTGTCTGAGCCGTCATTATGTCAGAAATAGCCTTCGGCTGACCTAAGCTAAATCCTACAGTGGTTTATTTTCCAGGGGATAAACACAGACTTAATTAAGTCTGCTGGAACGCATACTTTCGTCCATTCCTTTTTGCCATGACGCACGGAGTTTCACAGCATTTTCAACGCTATCACAACTGGCTGGATAAGATTTGCCCGCTAATCCCCAGGCATGAATAAAACCTTCTTCGCACACTTTCTTCTGACCATCAGCGTAGCCGCGGAGATATTCGCTACGATCAACATCAGGGTCATTAAAACTATCGGCCAGGGTCTGGTTATCTTTAACCACCAGGCCATTCATGGCGTCTTCTTTTCCTGCACTGAACCAGTCCGGACTCGTCCAGTGGGGCTGAAAAGTGTAAGGATTAATCTGGCAGCCCGATAAAAACAGCAACAACAGCACCAGAGCAATTGAGCGCATAGCGATTCTCCTTTTTTCTTCAGCATAGCCTGGCGGAAGAAAAGCGGAGTGTAATTTAAAGTTTACGTATTTAACGGCTGTTTTTTGCTAATAATTAGCTTATGTAAAGTAATATTTACGGATTTTGGATTGAAATCTTTACTTGTTGTGGTATCGTTGCTTCACCTCATCGAGGATAACAACTATCGCAAACGAGCATTACAGGATCGCCATCATGCAAAAAGACGCGCTGAACAACGTACATATCACTGACGAACAGGTTTTAATTACCCCGGATCAACTGAAAGCAGCATTCCCGCTGAGTGCCGCGCAGGAGGCTCAAATTGAGCACTCTCGCCAGACCATTTCTGACATTATCGCTGGTCGCGATCCGCGCCTGCTGGTGGTCTGTGGTCCTTGCTCTATTCACGATCCTGAAACCGCCATTGAGTACGCTCATCGATTTAAAGCATTAGCGGAGGAGGTCAGCGATAGCCTCTATCTGGTGATGCGCGTCTATTTTGAGAAGCCACGCACGACCGTTGGCTGGAAAGGGTTGATTAACGATCCGCACATGGATGGCTCGTTTGATGTGGAAGCAGGGCTGAAGATTGCGCGTCGCCTGCTGGTGGAGCTGGTTAGCATGGGGCTGCCGCTGGCAACCGAAGCGCTTGATCCGAACAGCCCGCAATACCTGGGCGATCTGTTCAGCTGGTCTGCGATTGGTGCGCGGACGACGGAATCGCAAACCCACCGCGAGATGGCGTCTGGTCTGTCGATGCCGGTTGGTTTTAAAAACGGTACCGATGGCAGTCTGGCGACGGCGATCAACGCTATGCGCGCCGCCGCAATGCCGCACCGTTTTGTGGGTATCAACCAGGCGGGCCAGGTGTGCCTCCTGCAAACTCAGGGTAACCCGGACGGTCATGTGATCCTGCGCGGCGGTAAAGCGCCAAACTACAGCCCGGCAGATGTGGCGCAGTGTGAAAAAGAGATGGAGCAGGCGGGACTGCGCCCGGCACTGATGGTAGATTGCAGTCATGGTAATTCGAATAAAGATTATCGTCGCCAGCCCGCGGTTGCCGAATCCGTGGTCGCACAGATCAAAGACGGCAACCGTTCGATTATCGGTCTGATGATTGAGAGCAACATTCATGAAGGTAATCAGTCATCTGAACAACCGCGAAGTGCGATGAAGCACGGCGTCTCCGTGACGGATGCCTGCATCAGCTGGGAAACCACCGATGCGCTGCTGCGTGAGATCCATAAAGATTTAAATGGCCAGTTGGCGACGCGTCTGGCTTAAGAGGTTAGCTATGGTTGCTGAATTGACCGCATTACGCGATCAAATTGATGAAGTGGACAAGGCGCTGCTGGATCTGCTGGCGCGCCGTATGGCACTGGTTGCTGAAGTCGGTGAAGTAAAAAGTAAATACGGCCTGCCGATTTACGTTCCGGAGCGCGAAGCCTCAATGCTGGCTTCCCGTCGTAAAGAGGCCCAGTCGCTGGGTGTTTCGCCGGATTTGATTGAAGATGTGCTGCGTCGCGTAATGCGCGAATCCTATTCCAGCGAAAACGACAAAGGCTTCAAAACCCTCTGTCCGTCCCTGCGTCCGGTGGTGATTGTCGGCGGCGGCGGGCAGATGGGGCGTCTGTTTGAAAAAATGCTGACGCTTTCTGGCTACCAGGTGCGCATTCTGGAGAAAGAGGACTGGGCCCAGGCGCCAGAACTGATGAAAGACGCGGGAATGGTTATCGTCAGCGTGCCGATCCACGTGACGGAGCAGATCATCGGAAAACTTCCGCCTTTACCGCAGGATTGCATCCTGGTGGACCTTGCTTCTGTCAAAAATGGTCCGCTGCAGGCAATGCTGGCCGCGCATACGGGCCCGGTACTGGGTCTGCACCCGATGTTTGGCCCGGACAGCGGCAGCCTGGCGAAGCAAGTGGTGGTTTACTGCGACGGGCGTCAGCCGGAAGCCTATCAGTGGTTCCTCGAACAGATTCAGGTATGGGGCGCACGACTGCACCGCATCAGCGCGGTTGAGCACGATCAGAACATGGCGTTTATTCAGGCACTGCGCCACTTTGCGACCTTTGCCTACGGTCTGCATCTGGCGGAAGAGAACGTGCAGCTTGAACAGCTGCTGGCGCTCTCATCACCGATCTATCGTCTGGAACTGGCGATGGTTGGCCGTCTGTTTGCGCAGGATCCCCAGCTTTACGCCGACATTATTATGTCGTCCGAAAATAATCTGGCACTGATCAAACGTTATTATCAGCGCTTTGGCGAAGCCATTACGCTGCTGGAGCATGGCGACAAGCAGGCGTTTATCGACAGTTTCCGTAAAGTGGAGCATTGGTTCGGTGATTACGCCACGCGTTTCCAGAGCGAAAGCCGCACGCTGTTGCGCCAGGCAAATGACAGTCGCCAGTAATCCGATGATGTATATACTGAAAGCCAGCATTGCTGGCTTTTTTCATTTTGGGGAACTGTCATGGCTGAACCGCAGCTGCTATTGAATTACACCGGGCACCTGCCTGAATGTCCGACATGGAGCGCTGAAGAGCATGCGCTCTACTGGGCCGATATCCTGGAAGGCGAAATCCACCGATATCATCTGCCAACGGCAGAACACACCGTGCTCTCTTTCCATGAGGAAGTGGGCTGTTTTGCGTTGCGTGAACGCGGCGGGTTTATCGTGGCCATGCGCAATGGCATCTGGCTTGCCGATAAGCATGGCCTCCTGCAGCGCAAGGTGTGTGATAACCCCTCTAACCCGCAGCTCGCGCGTTTTAATGATGGGGGTACCGATCACCTGGGACGCTTTTATGCGGGCACGTTCTGGGGGCCGGGGGATTACAACGGCGCGCTGCTGATGCGTATCGACAACGATCTGACACCGAAAGTGATCCAGTGTGATATTCACGGGCATAACGGCTTAGCGTTTAGTCCGGATAAGCGGTGGATGTATACCTCCGATACGCCCAATGGCGTGATCTATCGCACTCCGGTTGATGAGCAGGGTGAACCCGGCAGACGTGAGATCTTTTGTCAGTTTAAAGAGAGCGAAGGGATACCGGACGGCGCGGCAGTCGATGTGGAAGGCTGCTACTGGAGCGCACTGTTTGACGGCTGGCGTATCGCACGTTTTTCACCGCAAGGGGAGCAGCTGGAAGAGTATCGCTTGCCTGTACGTTGCCCGACGATGGTCTGCTTTGGCGGCGATGATATGAAAACGCTGTTCATTACGACCACGCGGGAAAATATGGATGCAGAAGAGGTGGCTGAGTATCCGCTCTCCGGCGCCATCTTCACCCTGCCCGTAACTGTGGCAGGGATGAAGAAAAGTCGCTTTATCGAACGTTAGCTTGGATCGACAGGCACGACGTTTTCGCTCGGATAGCAGCCCAGCACTTTCATGGAACGGGTTATCTCACCCAGTTCACGCAGGGCCTTCTGCATGGAGGCAGACTCCAGGTTGGCCTGGATATCGAGATAAAACATCTCTTCCCACGGGTTACCGTGAATTGGACGCGATTCCAGTTTGGTCATGATCAGGTTGTGGTTGCGCAGCACCAGCAGGGCTTCAACCAGTGCACCCGCCTGTTGTCCGGTCGCCATCAGCAGCGTGGTTTTCGCTGGCACCTGGTCTGACACATTGATGGACTTGCGCGCCAGCACCACGAAACGGGTAATATTTTGCGTCTGGTTTGCCAGGTTGCGCTCCAGCACCTGTAAGCCATACAACGCGCCACCCGCCTCGCTACCGAGTGCAGCGACGGCTGGCGAGTTAGCCTGCGCCACTTTTTCCATTGCCGCGGAGGTGCTTTCGGTGTACTCGATTTTCCAGTTCGGATAGCGGTTCAGGAACTGGCTGCACTGCTGGAACGGCTGGGGATGACTGTAGACGGTTTCTATCTTGCTCAGATCGGTTGAGCCGGAGACCAGCACGCAGTGATCGATAGGGATCGTCAGCTCGCCAACCAGCGACAGGCTGGTGTGCTGCAGCAAATCGTAAACGTCGTTGATGGCACCCGAGCTGGTGTTTTCAATGGGCACGACGGCGTAATCCGCCTGGCCGGTCTCGACCTGGTTAAAGATATCGGCAAATTTTGCGCAGCCGCTCTCAATAAATTCTTCGAAATGGCGAGCGGCATACTGACGTGCGGCCAGGTGAGAGTAAGAGCCTTTCGGGCCGAGGAAGGCGATACGCGCAGAATGCGGGTTAGTTTTGTTCAGATGCTGCTGGAGCAGCGCTTGCTGAGTGAGAACGGAGTCTTCAATGATGAGCTGGAACAACCGGGTGATGTAATGGGCATCGAGGTGGTGCACTTTGCCGAGCTGGATCAGACGTTCCAGCAGATCGCGTTCGCGGTCAATATCACGTACCGGACGATGGGAGTCCAGTTTGGCTTTCCCTACTTCAACGGCGAGCATGCGACGTTCGGCCAGCAGTGCCAGTAATTTCTCATCCAGCGCGCTGATTTTTACGCGCAGGTCCAGTAACGGGTTTTCCGGTGTCATAGTGTCGCCTGTCTCATTTTATCGTTATCAATAAAAAAGGCCCCCCGGTGTGGGAGGCCTTGTTGTTCGTCTTCGCATTCTTTATCACACGACGAAACGCCTCCCGGTCAGGGGAAGGTAAAAAAGAATGCGAAGAAGAACGGCGTAAGTTTCATAACATCATCCTGTGATTGATATCGTTAAAGTACCTGTACTGTTTTCACCCTGTCAATAAAAAACGCGCCCGAAGGCGCGTTGGCGGTACACTCAATTTAAAGGATTACTCTTCTTCAACTTCTTCCGCGAAGCTGGCGTCTTTCACCGAGGATGCGGCGCGACGGGCTTCACCTTTGTGTTGCACTTTATTGAGCTGCCGTTCCAGCTTGTTGATCAAATCGTTAATAGCCGTGTACATATCTTCATGTTTTGCGCTGGCGACCAGATGGCCGTTTGGAGTATTGATAGTTGCGTCAGCGATGAAACCCTGTGGCTCCTTAGACAGAATGATATGCGGGTTAATCAGGTGAGTTTGCCATTTATCCAGTTTGGCGAGACGGTCTGCGACGTGCTGGCGAATTGCCGGAGTAATTTCCATTTGTTTACTGGTAATGTTCATTGTCATAAATTTTACCTCTTGTCTTTCCGTCTTGGTGATTCCAGCATACCCGACCTAATGTCAAAATGTGTGATTTAGATCACGTTATTTTGTCGGTTTTTGTCAGGGAATCTTTTTTGTGAGGCAGGGCAGGAAGAGGTGAGATTTACCTTGTGGAAGGCAAAAATTGCGGTCATAGTTGACGGGATGAGTTGAGATAAAGCGCTTCAGCGAATATCAGAAATAGATACAAAAACGGCAGCCTTAGGGCTGCCGTTTTGCATTGAAGCACTATCAGGTGTTGCTGCTATTCGCGGCGATAATTTTCGCCACTTTTTCAGCCTGAGTGGTCATCTGCATCTGACGGTAAGCATTTTCCATCAGCTTCAGGCCGTCACGTGTTGCCTGAGTATCCGGGTAATCACGCAGCATACCTTCTACGCGGTTAACCACGGCAACCCATGCGCCACGGCGGGTATAGTATTCCGCAACGGAATATTCATACTTCGCCAGGCGATCTTTCAGGAACACCAGACGTTTGGTCGCGTCGGTCACGTACTGACTGTTCGGATAGCCGCGCACCAGTTTGGAGAAGTCATTGAAGGCATCACGCGCATGCTGGGGATCACGATCGGAACGATCCACGCCGAAGAAGCCCTGCAGAGCACTGTCATCCAGCGCCATGTTGGTCAGACCGCGCATGTACATGACGTAATCGATGTTAGGATGAGTCGGATTCAGACGCATGAAACGATCGATAGTTGCCTGAGCCAGCGGCAGGTCGGCATTTTTGTAGTAGGCGTAGATAAGATCTAATTGTACCTGCTGCGAATACGGACCAAATGGATAGCGATTATCCAACGCTTCCAGTTGCGTTATCGCCTGTTTCCAGTTACCGTCCTGCAACTTTTGTTGTGCAGTCGCATAGATTTCATTCGGCGGATTGTCAGGGACCTGTTCATTCGAACCGGAGCAGCCCACCAAAGCCAGGCTCAACGTGGCCGCTGCCACCAGATATTTCATGCGCGTCATGACGTTTTGACTTTCCTCAAATGTTTGTCCGGGAGAAACTCTGTTCCTGCTCCCGATTAAGACCAGCTACAATAGCACACTATATTAAACGGCAAAGCCGTAAAACCCAACGTTAAACAAAGAAGCAGTTTATGGCACAACGAGTAGAACTCACCGCAACAGTCTCCGAAAATCAGCTCGGTCAACGCTTAGATCAGGCTTTGGCCGAATTGTTCCCTGATTATTCGCGTTCACGCATAAAAGAATGGATCCTTGACCAGCGCGTGCTGGTAAACGGCAAGATCTGGGACAAACCAAAAGAGAAAGTGTTTGGTGGGGAAGCTGTTGCCATCAATGCTGAAATCGAAGAGGAAATCCGCTTCGAGCCGCAGGATATCCCACTGGACATCGTCTATGAAGATGATGACATTCTGGTGATCAACAAGCCGCGCGACCTGGTTGTTCATCCGGGGGCGGGGAACCCTGACGGTACGGTACTTAATGCGCTTCTCCATTACTATCCGCCGATTGCTGATGTCCCGCGCGCGGGTATCGTTCACCGTCTGGATAAAGACACCACAGGTCTGATGGTCGTGGCAAAGACCGTTCCTGCTCAGACCCGTCTGGTGGAATCACTGCAGCTGCGTGAAATTACCCGTGAATACGAAGCGGTAGCCATTGGCCACATGACCGCTGGCGGCACGGTAGAAGAACCGATTAGCCGTCACCCGACTAAACGCACTCATATGTCGGTGCACCCGATGGGGAAACCAGCGGTGACGCACTATCGCATTATGGAGCACTTCCGTATTCATACGCGCCTGCGCCTGCGCCTGGAAACCGGTCGTACGCACCAGATCCGTGTTCATATGGCCCACATTACCCATCCGCTGGTGGGGGATCAGGTATACGGCGGTCGTCCGCGTCCGCCAAAAGGCGCATCGGATGAGTTCATCAGCGTACTGCGCAAGTTCGATCGTCAGGCGCTGCACGCGACCATGCTGCGTCTCTATCACCCCATCACCGGTATTCAGATGGAGTGGCATGCGCCTCTCCCACAGGATATGGTGGAACTGATTGACGCCATGCGTGCTGATTTCGAAGAACATAAGGACCACGTGGACTGGTTATGACCAAACTGATTGTCCCGGAGTGGCCACTACCTGAAGGCGTGGCCGCCTGCAGCTCAACCCGTACTGGCGGAGTCAGCCAGGGCGCGTGGGAGTCGTTGAATCTCGGCGCACACTGTGGCGATAACCTGGATCATGTAGAAGAGAACCGCAGGCGTCTGTTTGCTGCGGGGAATCTGCCTTCGAAACCGGTCTGGCTGGAACAGGTTCATGGTAAAGCGGTGCTGAAGCTGACGGGAGAACCTTACGCTTCTAAACGCGCAGACGCCTCTTACAGCAATACTCCGGGCACGGTTTGTGCCGTTATGACCGCCGATTGTCTGCCGGTTTTGTTCTGTAACCGGGTAGGTACTGAAGTGGCTGCCGCGCATGCAGGCTGGCGTGGATTGTGTGAGGGCGTGCTGGAAGAGACCGTCGCCTGCTTTAACGATGATTCCGCCAATATCATGGCCTGGCTGGGCCCGGCGATTGGCCCTCGTGCTTTTGAAGTGGGGCCGGAAGTTCGCGAAGCATTCATGGAAAAAGATCCGCAAGCCGCTGAGGCTTTTCAGCCTTCCGGTGAAAAATATCTGGCAGATATTTACCAGCTTGCCCGTCAGCGCCTGAATAGCGTCGGTGTCACGCAGATCTTCGGCGGAGATCGCTGTACTTTCACTGAAAAGGGTGATTTTTTCTCTTATCGCCGCGACAAGACTACGGGTCGTATGGCAAGTTTTATTTGGCTGATATAACCTAAAGAATCAAGACGATCCGGAACGTGCCGTTTTCTTTTCACATAATTCAGATCATTAACCTTGAATAATTGAGGGATGACCTCATTTAATCTCCAGTAGCAAATTTGACCTGTTTATGGGAGGAGTTATGCGTCTGGATCGTCTTACTAATAAATTCCAGCTTGCTCTTGCCGATGCCCAGTCGCTCGCGCTGGGGCACGACAACCAATTCATCGAACCTCTTCATTTAATGAGCGCCTTGCTGAATCAGGAAGGGGGATCGGTACGTCCTTTATTAACGTCTGCTGGCATTAATGCTGGCCAGTTACGCACCGCTATCGATCAGGCACTGAGCCGTTTACCGCAGGTAGAAGGTACCGGCGGTGATGTTCAGCCGTCTCAGGATCTGGTGCGCGTGCTGAACCTTTGCGACAAGCTGGCGCAAAAACGTGGGGACAACTTTATTTCGTCAGAGCTGTTTGTTCTGGCGGCGCTTGAATCACGCGGTACCTTAACCGACCTGCTGAAATCTGCCGGTGCAACCACCGCCAATGTGACTCAGGCGATTGAGAAAATGCGCGGAGGTGAAAGCGTGAACGATCAGGGAGCCGAAGACCAACGTCAGGCTTTGAAGAAATTTACGGTCGATCTGACCGAACGTGCTGAGCAGGGCAAACTTGACCCGGTCATCGGCCGTGACGAAGAGATCCGCCGTACGATTCAGGTATTGCAGCGTCGTACCAAGAACAACCCGGTTCTGATTGGTGAGCCCGGTGTGGGTAAAACCGCCATTGTTGAAGGGCTGGCGCAGCGTATCGTAAACGGTGAAGTGCCGGAAGGGCTGAAAGGTCGCCGCGTGCTGGCACTGGATATGGGGGCGCTGGTGGCCGGGGCGAAATACCGCGGTGAGTTTGAAGAGCGTCTGAAAGGTGTGCTTAACGACCTGGCTAAACAGGAAGGCAACGTCATTCTGTTTATTGACGAACTGCACACCATGGTGGGGGCCGGTAAGGCCGACGGCGCGATGGATGCCGGGAACATGCTGAAACCAGCCCTGGCACGTGGTGAACTGCATTGCGTTGGCGCCACGACGCTGGATGAGTACCGCCAGTACATTGAGAAAGATGCTGCTCTGGAACGTCGTTTCCAGAAAGTGTTTGTTGCCGAGCCAAGCGTTGAAGATACCATCGCGATTTTGCGTGGTCTGAAAGAACGTTATGAGCTGCATCACCATGTGCAAATCACCGACCCGGCGATTGTGGCGGCGGCGACGCTTTCGCACCGTTATATTGCTGACCGTCAGTTGCCGGATAAAGCGATCGACCTGATTGATGAAGCGGCGTCGAGCATTCGTATGCAGATTGACTCGAAACCGGAAGAGCTGGACAGGCTCGACCGTCGTATCATTCAGCTCAAGCTGGAACAGCAGGCGCTGAAGAAAGAGTCTGATGAAGCCAGTAAGAAACGCCTCGATATGCTCAACGAAGAACTGGACGACAAAGAGCGTCAGTATTCTGAGCTGGAAGAAGAGTGGAAAGCCGAGAAAGCTTCACTGTCTGGCACGCAGACCATTAAAGCGGAACTTGAGCAGGCGAAAATTGCCATCGAACAGGCTCGCCGTGTGGGCGATCTGGCGCGAATGTCCGAGTTGCAGTACGGCAAAATCCCTGAGCTGGAAAAACAGCTTGAGATCGCCACGCAGTCGGAAGGCAAAACCATGCGTCTGTTACGTAATAAAGTGACGGATGCAGAAATTGCGGAAGTGCTGGCTCGCTGGACCGGTATTCCGGTGGCGCGCATGATGGAAAGCGAACGCGATAAACTGCTGCGTATGGAGCAGGATCTGCATCAGCGCGTGATCGGTCAGGACGAGGCGGTTGAGGCCGTCTCCAATGCCATCCGCCGTAGCCGTGCGGGGCTGTCCGATCCTAATCGCCCGATTGGTTCGTTCCTGTTCCTGGGGCCGACCGGTGTCGGTAAGACCGAGCTGTGCAAAGCACTGGCTAACTTTATGTTCGATAGCGACGATGCGATGGTGCGCATCGACATGTCCGAGTTTATGGAAAAACACTCCGTCTCGCGTCTGGTCGGGGCACCTCCAGGATATGTCGGTTATGAAGAAGGTGGCTATCTGACAGAAGCGGTGCGTCGCCGTCCTTATTCCGTCATTCTGCTGGATGAGGTGGAAAAAGCGCACCCGGATGTGTTCAACATTCTGCTTCAGGTGCTGGATGATGGCCGTCTGACTGACGGGCAGGGGAGAACGGTCGACTTCCGTAATACGGTCGTCATTATGACATCGAACCTGGGTTCTGATTTGATTCAGGAACGTTTCGGTGAGCTGGACTACGGCCATATGAAGGATCTGGTGATGGGGGTTGTCAGCCATAGCTTCCGTCCAGAGTTCATCAACCGTATTGATGAAGTGGTGGTGTTCCATCCTCTGGGTGAGAAACACATTGCGTCGATTGCGCAGATCCAGCTGCAGCGTCTGTACAAACGTCTGGAAGAGCGTGGATATGAAATTCACATCTCTGACGATGCGCTGAAATTGTTGAGCGAGAACGGTTATGATCCGGTGTATGGTGCGCGTCCGTTGAAACGTGCTATCCAGCAGCAGATCGAAAACCCGCTGGCGCAGCAGATCCTGTCCGGGGAGCTGATTCCGGGCAAAGTTATCCGTCTGGAAGCCAACGACGATCGCATTGTGGCAGTGCAGTAAGTCACAAAACGCAAAAACGAGCCGCTTGCGGCTCGTTTTTGTTTAAAAACCAGGCGAGAATTGAGGTCTGGGAAGTGTTTTGCCTGGAAAGTGAGCAGTCAGTAAATAATTTTCACTTTATCCTTGCAGGTTCGGAATTACTCCCTATAATGCGCCTCCACTGACACGGAACAACGGCACACAAGCCGCCGGGTCAGCAGAGAAAAGCAAAATAAACGCTTGACTCTGAAAGAGGAAAGCGTAATATACGCCACCTCGCAACGGTGAGCGAAAGCCGCGTTGCACTGCTCTTTAACAATTTATCAGACAATCTGTGTGGGCACTCAAAGTGACATGGATTCTTAACGTCCTCGGACGAAAAATGAATACCAAGTCTCTGAGTGAACATACGTAATTCATTACGAAGTTTAATTCACGAGCATCAAACTTAAATTGAAGAGTTTGATCATGGCTCAGATTGAACGCTGGCGGCAGGCCTAACACATGCAAGTCGAACGGTAGCACAGAGAGCTTGCTCTCGGGTGACGAGTGGCGGACGGGTGAGTAATGTCTGGGAAACTGCCTGATGGAGGGGGATAACTACTGGAAACGGTAGCTAATACCGCATAACGTCGCAAGACCAAAGAGGGGGACCTTCGGGCCTCTTGCCATCAGATGTGCCCAGATGGGATTAGCTAGTAGGTGGGGTAACGGCTCACCTAGGCGACGATCCCTAGCTGGTCTGAGAGGATGACCAGCCACACTGGAACTGAGACACGGTCCAGACTCCTACGGGAGGCAGCAGTGGGGAATATTGCACAATGGGCGCAAGCCTGATGCAGCCATGCCGCGTGTATGAAGAAGGCCTTCGGGTTGTAAAGTACTTTCAGCGGGGAGGAAGGTGTTGTGGTTAATAACCGCAGCAATTGACGTTACCCGCAGAAGAAGCACCGGCTAACTCCGTGCCAGCAGCCGCGGTAATACGGAGGGTGCAAGCGTTAATCGGAATTACTGGGCGTAAAGCGCACGCAGGCGGTCTGTCAAGTCGGATGTGAAATCCCCGGGCTCAACCTGGGAACTGCATTCGAAACTGGCAGGCTAGAGTCTTGTAGAGGGGGGTAGAATTCCAGGTGTAGCGGTGAAATGCGTAGAGATCTGGAGGAATACCGGTGGCGAAGGCGGCCCCCTGGACAAAGACTGACGCTCAGGTGCGAAAGCGTGGGGAGCAAACAGGATTAGATACCCTGGTAGTCCACGCCGTAAACGATGTCGACTTGGAGGTTGTGCCCTTGAGGCGTGGCTTCCGGAGCTAACGCGTTAAGTCGACCGCCTGGGGAGTACGGCCGCAAGGTTAAAACTCAAATGAATTGACGGGGGCCCGCACAAGCGGTGGAGCATGTGGTTTAATTCGATGCAACGCGAAGAACCTTACCTACTCTTGACATCCAGAGAACTTAGCAGAGATGCTTTGGTGCCTTCGGGAACTCTGAGACAGGTGCTGCATGGCTGTCGTCAGCTCGTGTTGTGAAATGTTGGGTTAAGTCCCGCAACGAGCGCAACCCTTATCCTTTGTTGCCAGCGGTCCGGCCGGGAACTCAAAGGAGACTGCCAGTGATAAACTGGAGGAAGGTGGGGATGACGTCAAGTCATCATGGCCCTTACGAGTAGGGCTACACACGTGCTACAATGGCGCATACAAAGAGAAGCGACCTCGCGAGAGCAAGCGGACCTCATAAAGTGCGTCGTAGTCCGGATTGGAGTCTGCAACTCGACTCCATGAAGTCGGAATCGCTAGTAATCGTAGATCAGAATGCTACGGTGAATACGTTCCCGGGCCTTGTACACACCGCCCGTCACACCATGGGAGTGGGTTGCAAAAGAAGTAGGTAGCTTAACCTTCGGGAGGGCGCTTACCACTTTGTGATTCATGACTGGGGTGAAGTCGTAACAAGGTAACCGTAGGGGAACCTGCGGTTGGATCACCTCCTTACCTTAAAGAACCTGCCTTTGTAGTGCTCACACAGATTGTCTGATGAAAAGTAAATAGCAAGGCGTCTTGCGATTGAGACTTCAGTGTCCCCTTCGTCTAGAGGCCCAGGACACCGCCCTTTCACGGCGGTAACAGGGGTTCGAATCCCCTAGGGGACGCCACTTGCTGGTTCGTGAGTGAAAGTCACCTGCCGTCATATCTCAAAACTGACTTGCGAGTCATGTTTGAGATATTTGCTCTTTAAAAATCTGGATCAAGCTGAAAATTGAAACGACACACATGTTATGTGTGTTCGAGTCTCTCAAATTTTCGCAAACCGATGATGAATCGAAAGAAACATCTTCGGGTTGTGAGGTTAAGCGACTAAGCGTACACGGTGGATGCCCTGGCAGTCAGAGGCGATGAAGGACGTGCTAATCTGCGAAAAGCGCCGGCGAGGTGATATGAACCTTTGACCCGGCGATGTCCGAATGGGGAAACCCAGTGCAATTCGTTGCACTATCGTTAACTGAATACATAGGTTAACGAGGCGAACCGGGGGAACTGAAACATCTAAGTACCCCGAGGAAAAGAAATCAACCGAGATTCCCCCAGTAGCGGCGAGCGAACGGGGAGCAGCCCGGAGTCTGAATCAGCTTGTGTGTTAGTGGAACGGTCTGGAAAGTCCGACGGTACAGGGTGATAGTCCCGTACACGAAAATGCACAGGTTGTGAACTCGAAGAGTAGGGCGGGACACGTGGTATCCTGTCTGAATATGGGGGGACCATCCTCCAAGGCTAAATACTCCTGACTGACCGATAGTGAACCAGTACCGTGAGGGAAAGGCGAAAAGAACCCCGGCGAGGGGAGTGAAAAAGAACCTGAAACCGTGTACGTACAAGCAGTGGGAGCCTACTTGTTAGGTGACTGCGTACCTTTTGTATAATGGGTCAGCGACTTATATTCTGTAGCAAGGTTAACCGTATAGGGGAGCCGAAGGGAAACCGAGTCTTAACTGGGCGTTAAGTTGCAGGGTATAGACCCGAAACCCGGTGATCTAGCCATGGGCAGGTTGAAGGTTGGGTAACACTAACTGGAGGACCGAACCGACTAATGTTGAAAAATTAGCGGATGACCTGTGGCTGGGGGTGAAAGGCCAATCAAACCGGGAGATAGCTGGTTCTCCCCGAAAGCTATTTAGGTAGCGCCTCGTGAACTCATCTTCGGGGGTAGAGCACTGTTTCGGCTAGGGGGCCATCCCGGCTTACCAACCCGATGCAAACTACGAATACCGAAGAATGTTATCACGGGAGACACACGGCGGGTGCTAACGTCCGTCGTGAAGAGGGAAACAACCCAGACCGCCAGCTAAGGTCCCAAAGTCATGGTTAAGTGGGAAACGATGTGGGAAGGCACAGACAGCCAGGATGTTGGCTTAGAAGCAGCCATCATTTAAAGAAAGCGTAATAGCTCACTGGTCGAGTCGGCCTGCGCGGAAGATGTAACGGGGCTAAACCATGCACCGAAGCTGCGGCAGCGACACTATGTGTTGTTGGGTAGGGGAGCGTTCTGTAAGCCGTTGAAGGTGGCCTGTGAGGGTTGCTGGAGGTATCAGAAGTGCGAATGCTGACATAAGTAACGATAAAGCGGGTGAAAAGCCCGCTCGCCGGAAGACCAAGGGTTCCTGTCCAACGTTAATCGGGGCAGGGTGAGTCGACCCCTAAGGCGAGGCCGAAAGGCGTAGTCGATGGGAAACAGGTTAATATTCCTGTACTTGGTGTTACTGCGAAGGGGGGACGGAGAAGGCTATGTTAGCCGGGCGACGGTTGTCCCGGTTTAAGCATGTAGGCGGAGGTTCCAGGTAAATCCGGTACCTTATTAACGCTGAGGTGTGATGACGAGGCACTACGGTGCTGAAGTAACAAATGCCCTGCTTCCAGGAAAAGCCTCTAAGCATCAGGTAACACGAAATCGTACCCCAAACCGACACAGGTGGTCAGGTAGAGAATACCAAGGCGCTTGAGAGAACTCGGGTGAAGGAACTAGGCAAAATGGTGCCGTAACTTCGGGAGAAGGCACGCTGATATGTAGGTGAAGCCCCTGCGGGTGGAGCTGAAATCAGTCGAAGATACCAGCTGGCTGCAACTGTTTATTAAAAACACAGCACTGTGCAAACACGAAAGTGGACGTATACGGTGTGACGCCTGCCCGGTGCCGGAAGGTTAATTGATGGGGTTAGCGGCAACGCGAAGCTCTTGATCGAAGCCCCGGTAAACGGCGGCCGTAACTATAACGGTCCTAAGGTAGCGAAATTCCTTGTCGGGTAAGTTCCGACCTGCACGAATGGCGTAATGATGGCCAGGCTGTCTCCACCCGAGACTCAGTGAAATTGAACTCGCTGTGAAGATGCAGTGTACCCGCGGCAAGACGGAAAGACCCCGTGAACCTTTACTATAGCTTGACACTGAACACTGGTCCTTGATGTGTAGGATAGGTGGGAGGCTTTGAAGCGTGGACGCCAGTCTGCGTGGAGCCGACCTTGAAATACCACCCTTTAATGGCTGGTGTTCTAACGTAGACCCGTAATCCGGGTTGCGGACAGTGTCTGGTGGGTAGTTTGACTGGGGCGGTCTCCTCCCAAAGAGTAACGGAGGAGCACGAAGGTTAGCTAATCCTGGTCGGACATCAGGAGGTTAGTGCAATGGCATAAGCTAGCTTGACTGCGAGAGTGACGGCTCGAGCAGGTGCGAAAGCAGGTCATAGTGATCCGGTGGTTCTGAATGGAAGGGCCATCGCTCAACGGATAAAAGGTACTCCGGGGATAACAGGCTGATACCGCCCAAGAGTTCATATCGACGGCGGTGTTTGGCACCTCGATGTCGGCTCATCACATCCTGGGGCTGAAGTAGGTCCCAAGGGTATGGCTGTTCGCCATTTAAAGTGGTACGCGAGCTGGGTTTAGAACGTCGTGAGACAGTTCGGTCCCTATCTGCCGTGGGCGCTGGAGAATTGAGGGGGGCTGCTCCTAGTACGAGAGGACCGGAGTGGACGCATCACTGGTGTTCGGGTTGTCATGCCAATGGCACTGCCCGGTAGCTAAATGCGGAAGAGATAAGTGCTGAAAGCATCTAAGCACGAAACTTGCCCCGAGATGAGTTCTCCCTGAGACTATAAGTCTCCTGAAGGAACGTTGAAGACGACGACGTTGATAGGTCGGGTGTGTAAGCGCAGCGATGCGTTGAGCTAACCGATACTAATGAACCGTGAGGCTTAACCTTACAACGCCGAAGCTGTTTTGGCGGTGAGAGACGATTTTCAGCCTGATACAGATTACAGAATTTGCCTGGCGGCTTTAGCGCGGTGGTCCCACCTGACCCCATGCCGAACTCAGAAGTGAAACGCCGTAGCGCCGATGGTAGTGTGGGGTCTCCCCATGTGAGAGTAGGGAACTGCCAGGCATCAATTAAGAAGAACCCCGTACCGTAAGGTGCGGGGTTTTTTGCTTTTGGTTTTTCTCCCCTGGCCTTTCTCTTAATCTCTTACCCTGCTAATGGAATGTGTGATCCCTGTCTCAATGTTATTTATAACAAAATTATAACATTTCATTTACGAGGTAATTGAGTCTCCTGGCTCAATACACCGCTGTTTATGGCAGGAGCATAATCACAATGACAGAAAGTATTACATCAAACGGGACGCTGGCTAACAGTGATACCCGAAGAAGGGTATGGGCAATCGTCAGCGCCTCTTCCGGGAATCTGGTTGAATGGTTTGACTTCTACGTCTACTCATTCTGTTCACTCTACTTCGCACATATCTTCTTCCCGTCCGGCAACACCACAACACAGCTACTACAAACGGCAGGGGTATTTGCCGCCGGATTCTTAATGCGACCCATTGGGGGCTGGCTGTTTGGGCGTATTGCGGATCGTCGCGGGCGCAAGGCCTCCATGCTGATCTCGGTTTGTATGATGTGCTTTGGATCTCTGGTGATCGCCTGCTTACCAGGATATGAATCGATCGGGACATGGGCGCCTGCGCTGCTTTTGCTGGCTCGCTTATTCCAGGGACTATCGGTGGGCGGTGAATACGGTACCAGTGCGACCTACATGAGTGAAGTTGCCCTGGAAGGCCGCAAAGGTTTTTACGCCTCATTCCAGTACGTCACGCTCATTGGTGGTCAATTGCTGGCGATTCTTGTGGTGGTGATCCTGCAGCAGATCCTGACAGACGAACAACTTCACACCTGGGGATGGCGAATTCCTTTCGCACTGGGCGCAGCACTGGCGATTGTCGCACTTTGGTTACGCCGTCAGTTAGATGAAACCTCGCAGAAAGAGGTCAGGACGCTAAAGGAGGCGGGAACATTCAAAGGTTTATGGCGAAACCGCAAAGCTTTCCTGATGGTGCTGGGCTTCACTGCGGGCGGCTCTCTCAGTTTTTACACTTTCACCACCTATATGCAAAAGTATCTGGTGAACACCACCGGAATGCACGCAAACGTCGCCAGCGTTGTTATGACAGTGGCACTTTTTGTCTTTATGCTCATACAACCGATTATCGGTGCGCTTTCCGATAAGATTGGTCGCCGTACGTCAATGCTGATCTTTGGTGGGCTGTCAGCGCTGTGTACTGTCCCTATTTTGACAGCCCTTCAGCATGTCTCCTCGCCATATGCCGCATTTGCACTGGTGATGCTGGCGATGGTGATTGTCAGTTTCTACACCTCGATCAGCGGAATACTGAAAGCCGAAATGTTCCCGGCACAGGTACGAGCGCTAGGGGTAGGGCTCTCATATGCGGTAGCCAATGCGCTGTTTGGCGGATCGGCGGAGTATGTAGCGTTGTCGCTTAAATCATGGGGAAGTGAAACGACATTCTTCTGGTATGTGACGGTAATGGGGGTGCTGGCCTTTATTGTCTCCCTGATGCTGCATCGCAAAGGGAAGGGCATTCGTCTTTAATAATGCGCCATCTGCCAGACGGCATAACCGGTGGTTGCACCGGCGACGTCCCAGGCGAAATCTTTCCAGCTCCAGCCGCTCCCCGCGGGGCGGCTATCCCACAGTTCTTTTGATGCTCCAAGGCTTACTGAGAACATCAATCCTATCGCTGCGCTCCGGTCCCGGCTGTATCCCTGATGCTGTGCATATTCGTTACCGGCTGCAGACAGCATTGCGGAGGCGAGGAAGTGCTGAGCCTTATCCTGTCCGGACCAGCTATCGTTGGCCATATGGCTGCAGCCACTCAGAAAGAGGACGCTCAGTAGCAGAGAAGTACGCATCAACGGGCTCCATAAAAAAGCCCTGCGGGTGACAGGGCTCTGACATTACAGAATACGGCTGATAAGTCGGTCGATACGGATACGACGTAAACGGCGGATCAACTTACGGACTTTCACCGGATAATCGGCAATGCTCTGTAGTTCGCGGTAATGGTTAACCACCGTAGTATGCGTGCGAATCAACTCCAGCTCACGTTCACGCTGGGCGGCTAACTCATGCTGCGGGTCATGGATGAGAATGGCGTTTTCCAGATCCAGTCTCCAGGCGCGTGGGTTAAGGTTGTTACCGGTCAGCAGCATCCACTCATCGTCGACCCACATTCCTTTCAGGTGGTAACTGTTGTCTTCATCTTTCCACAGACGCACAACCAGCTGGTCAGTGTTGACGTAATACTGTAAACGGCTCAGGAAACGACGCAGGTTAATCTCATAAAGATAAGGCAGCGCACCGATGATTTTGAACGGCTGGTCTTCAGGGATGAAAAAGTCGTTTGCTGTTTTATCGCCGACGATAATTTCCACTTTTTTACCGTCGCGCAGTAGCTGAATGATATTTCGCACCAGCACGGCAGGAAGGTTGAAGTATGGCGTACAGATGGTGAGTTTCTGCTCTGCACATGGCATCAAATGGAAGATCGTTTTGTTCAGCAGGCTTGATTTGCCGAGCCCTACCAGCGGGGTAACAGATAACTCTTCGTTGTTCGCATCGCCCTGGAAATGGTAGACCGCATCGCGCAACTCCTGGCGGAAAGCGCGAACATCATTTTTGATCTCCGGGCTTTTAGGACGCTCAGGATCGTCAAGGCGATTAACACCACGACCGTGTACCAGGTTTTTATCAACCCAGTTGAACATGATATCGGCCATCTGTGGATTACGAATCAGGTGGTAGCGGTCGTAGCGATATTTATCGAGCTGATGAAGGTAGACATCATTCAGGCTTGCGCCGCTGTACAGGACGCTGTCATCAATGATGAACCCTTTAAAATGAAGGACACCGAGTGCTTCACGGGTATTAACGGGTACGCCATAAACAGGGACATCGACGCCAGGATTTTCCTGCGCCGTGCGACAATACCAGTCTGCATTAGTATTGGAAGCGGCTGCGCCGATACGGCCACGCTGAGCGCGATGCCAGTCAACCAGTACGCGAACATCCAGTTCCGGACGCTGACGTTTAGCTTCATAGAGTGCGTTGAGGATCGCACGACCGCCTTCATCTTGTTCAAGATACAGGGCCACAATGCAAATGCGTCGCGTGGCGCTGGCAATCTTTTCCAGAAGCGTTTCCCGAAAATGAGCGGGAGCATAAAAGAACTCTACATCATCAACTGACTGAGAAATCTTCGGTAGTTGAGCAAGGTGTTGTTGATGTTTATTACGCTTAAATTTTGACAACATCACAGTGCGTTTCTTCTCTGTTCATTGAAGGGTTGTCTGTACCATGCAAACAACATAAGCGGACAATGATACCACCAGTCCCGTCCAAAGTGGGTAACATTTCCAGTAGGTTACTCGTGTTTGTCTGCTGATGTCAGGACGAGGGACAAGGCAACAATACCTTCCTCCAGCTGAATATCAACGTCAAATCCGAGTTTTCGCGCCAGGGTCACCATACCGCGATTGTTTGGCATAGTAATGCCATTCAGGCGCAACAATCCGTGATCTCGCGTATAACTGATGAGTTTTTCCAGCAGTCGTCTACCCAGCCCCAGGCCTTTAAGATCGGAGCGCACCAGCACGGCAAACTCCGCATCGACATTATCCGGGTCAGAAATGGCTCGCGTGACGCCGAGGATCTCATCATCATGACCTGCACGACGCACGGCAACAAACGCCATTTCTCGATCGTAGTCGATCTGGGTCATATTGGCTAAATCATCGTGGGTAAATTCGTTGATTTCGCTAAAATAGCGGTAGTAGAGATCTTCTTTTGTAACCTGAGAGATAAAGGCCCGCAGCTGGGGTTCATCTTCCGGCAGAATTGGGCGGAACAGGACGCGTTCCCCATTTTTCATCTCTACCCACTCCTCCAGATGCAGAGGATATGGACGGATTGCCAGGCGGCTCTCTCTGTCCCCTTCGAAGGGCGCGATATCTAGCGTCACGTCCAGCGCCGTAAACTCATTGCCGGAAGCGAGTAGCGGATGGATATCCAGCCGCTGGATCTCGGCACAATCCACGATCAGATTAGACACCTGCACCAGGAATTGACTTAACCCGGCAATATCGAGCGGACGCAAGGCACTGCGGCCACGGATCTTTTTGCTTTTAATCGCCTGAATGATCAGATAGCGCGCGAGGTTCATGTTCAGCGGCGGTAAAGCAACGACAGCCTGTTCCTCCGGGTGCCACTCCACGCCACCTTCTCCCAGCATAATAAGCGGGCCGAAGACGGGATCGTGCTCTACCACGACTCGTAGTTCCTGAGCGCCTGCGCGGTTAGCCATGCTTTGTACCAGCAGTCCGTGGATCCGGGCCTGCGGCCAGGCCATCTTAACGCGATCAAAAATGGCATCAGCTGCCTGCTGTACCTCCGTTGCCGTACGCAGATATAACATGACACCCTGAACATCTGATTTATGCGGTATATCGGGAGAGCGCAGCTTAAGAGCGACCGGATAGCCAATCTGCTCCGCAATATGTACTGCCTCGGCGCTGTCGCTGGCGATCCAGGTTGGCAGGGTTTGCATCCCGTAGCTGCCCAGAATGGGCTGCACTTCATGCGTATCAAGCGATGTCGCGCCCTCTTCAATAGCCTGCTGCAAGAGTCGATGAACGTCGACGGTATTCGCCGTCAGGTTACCAGGTAGCGCCGGGGTTTCGCGTAGCTGCTTCTGATTGCGGCGATATTCCACCATATGCATAAATGCGGTGATAGTCCCTTCCGGCGTACGGTAGGTTGGCAGACCGGCTTCGCTGAACAGACGTCGTGCCTCCTGAGATGAAAACTCACCGCACCAGTTTGTCAGCAGAGTGACATATTTGCCGCGCGGATGGTTGCGTACAGCTTCAATTAACGCGCGCGCACTTTCACTGCCCGGCGCGACTGCGCTGGGGGAGTGGATAATCATCAATGCATCGAAGTCCTGACTATCCAGCAAAATTGAGATAGCCCGAATATAGCGATCGCTGCTGGCGTCATCGCGCAAATCAAGCGGATTGCCGGGCATCACGCTTGTCGGAAGCGCCTCTCTGAGGCGTTGAAGCGTCTCTTCACCCAGCGTTGCCAGCTTTCCGTTGCGCAGCCACAGTTCATCCAGCGCAAGCGCAGCAGGGGCCGCACCATTGCTGACAATCATTAATTTCTCGCCACGCAGTGGGCGCATGTGGCTGAGCGTCTCAACGGCGGAAAAAAGCTCGTGCGTATCCTGCACCCGCAGTAACCCCGCGCGCTGGATGGCGGCATCCCAGGCGGGATCCATGCCGGAATGAGACTGCAGGAGACGCTGGGCAGCAGGACTGCGACCGCTTTTGATAACCAGGATCGGCTTATTGCGCGAAGCACTTCGTGAAGCCGATACAAAACGACGGGCGTCGCTCAGATGCTCAAGATAAAGGAGTATCGCGCTGGTTTTGCTGTCACGAGCCAGGAAATCCAGAAGCTCATCAACGTCGATATCCAGGCTGTCGCCCAGGGCAATGAAGTAGGAGAAACCCATTTCGCGCTGTTGCGCCCAGTCGAGGATAGTGTTCGATACTGCAGCCGACTGCGAGATAAACGCCAGTTTGCCTTTGCGGATCGGTACCGGGGAGAAACTGGCATTCAACCCCTGCCAGGGGGCGAGCAGGCCCAGGCTGTTCGGACCAAGGATACGCATCTGGTAGCGGCTGGCGTAGGCGAGCAGTTCGGGTTGCTGTTCAGGTCGAGACGAGAGAATAATGCAGGTTTTACACCCTTTCTTGCCAAGTGCTTCCAGCAGTTCCAGATTGCGTTTCGCATTCGTACACAGCACGGCGAGGTCCGGCACAAAAGGCAGGCTCTGCACATCTGGCCATGCCAGCACCCCCTGAACGGCCTTATAAGCCGGCGTGACGGGCATGACGGGGCCATTAAATCCTCCCGCGAGCAGGTTGCGCATCATCAGATAGCCTGCCCGATCCGGTTTCATGGATGCGCCGATAACGGCAATGGATTTAGGACGTAATAGCGCTTCTAACCCTCGCTGGCTCATGCAAGTCTCCCGTGATTGCAAGCGACCTGATGATTTTAAACGCTTTCTGACTCTGTTGCTGTGATGCTGCCCTTATGAATGGTTTTTCCCGCCAGATAGCGTTCCCGGAAACAAGAGAAATGGTTGCCCAGGGCGCCTGCTGCTGCGGTATCCCCGGCTAAATCCAGCAGCGCGATGGCCACCTCGGCGGTGCAATATTGTCCGTCAGCATGCGCTTCACGCAGGCGATAAGCCGAGACGCGGGAAAGATCGACAGAAATGACCGGCAGCGCGTCAAGGTAAGGGCTTTTGCGAAACATTTTCCGCGCTTCGGTCCATGTGCCGTCCAGCATAATAAACAGCGGTGGCTTACCGGACGGTGGCGCCGAAAGCACCTGACGATTGTCGCCTGCGTAAGAGGCCGGGAAAACGACCATCGGCTGATAGTCCGGGTTTGTCACCAGATCGAGCAGGGCCTGTGGCGGCTCGGTGCGGGACCATTGAAACGCGGCAGTATCCGGCAGAATATCGGCAATCAGCCGCCCTGTATTACTGGGTTTCATCGGCTCGGTATCAAACATGACCAGACAAAAACGGCTTTTAGCCGTACTGGGTGCCAGCGTTTCGCACAGGCAAACTTTAAGCGGAAGCAGGCAGCGCTGGCAGCGACGAATGCGATTGCCACGGGCAAGAAAAGGACGAGTGGCGCGTGCAAGGCGTTCGGCGCGTAACAGGAGGACAGCGTTATCGGTCATGGGCGAAGTGAAGGAAAAACGCCATTTTCGCAGAGGCGGGAGCGGGGCACAAGATGTGCCCCGTGAAAGTTACAGTGATTCGTTTAACCAGCTGTCAAACGGCGCTTTCGGTACTGCGCCATTGAGCATGTCGACGACTTCACCGTTTTTAAAGATCATAATGGTCGGGATGCTGCGAATGCGGAAACGTGCGCTAAGCTCGCGTTCCGCCTCGGTATTCACCTTAACAAAACGCATCTTACCGCTGCGCTCTTCGGCCACGTCTTCAAAGATTGGCGCGAAGCTTCGGCATGGACCGCACCACGGTGCCCAGAAATCGACCACCACCGGGAGATCGTCCTTGAGGAGTTTGTCCAGCGTAGCACCCGTCGCGTTAATGACATCGCCATCAAACAGTTCGTGGCCACAACGTCCGCATTTCGCACCATCGTCAATCCGATCGTCCGGAATGCGATTAAGAGCCTGACAGTTGGCACATACGGTATTCATAACTAACCTCTGATAGAGCCGTGGGACAGCGGCAGAACGCCGATAATGTTTCTAATATGTTACATATTATCAATGAGCCTGTTTGAAACAACAATGCGTTTTATTCAATGAGAACAATAGTCACAGGCTTTTGTACGAAATTATGGCTATGCGCTGGCACATCAGGTAATCTGCGCGCTTCGCGCAGCGCTGGTGGAGAAAAGCATGAACGACGAAATGAAAAACAAAAGCGGCAAGGTCAAAGTGATGTATGTCCGCAGTGATGATGACTCTGATAAACGCACCCAAAATCCGCGTACCGGAAAAGGTGGCGGGCGTCCGGCGTCTTCTCGTGCAGACGGTGGCCGTCGCCCCGCCCGCGATGACAGAAACACCCGCGGTGATGACCGCAAACGTGACGATCGCAAACGCGATGACCGTCCGCGTTCCGACCGCCCACGTAGTGACCGTCCACGCGACGATCGTCCGCGTGATGACTTCTCGCGTGACAACGCCTCCCCGTGGCGCACCGTTTCTCGCGCCCCGGGCGATGAGACGCCAGAGAAAGCCGATCACGGCGGTATCAGCGGTAAAAGCTTTATCGATCCGGAAGTGCTGCGCCGTCAGCGTGCGGAAGAGACCCGCGTGTATGGCGAGAACGCCTGCCAGGCGCTGTTCCAGAGCCGCCCTGAGTGTATCGTCCGCGCCTGGTTTATCCAGAGCGTGACCCCGCGCTTTAAAGAAGCACTGCGCTGGATGGCTGCGAACCGTAAAGCCTACCACGTGGTGGATGATGCCGAGCTGACCAAAGCGTCCGGTACCGAGCACCACGGCGGCGTCTGCTTCCTGATCAAAAAACGTAACGGCACCACCGTGCAGCAGTGGGTCAGCCAGGCGGATGCCGATGACTGCGTGCTGGCGCTGGAAGATGTAGGCAACCCGCACAACCTGGGCGCGATGATGCGCAGCTGCGCGCACTTTGGCGTGAAGGGTGTGCTGTTACAGGATGCTGCACTGCTGGAATCCGGTGCCGCTATCCGCACTGCAGAAGGCGGAGCGGAGCATGTGCAGCCGATCACCGGCGACAGCGTGCTGGACGCCCTTGAGCAGTTCCGTAAAGCGGGTTATTCCATCGTGACCACGTCGAGCCATGCTGGTACGCCGCTGTTTAAAGCGACGCTGCCGCGTAAAATGGTGCTGGTATTAGGTCAGGAACGTGACGGTCTGTCTGACGCGGCGCTTTCCAGCGCTGATCTGAGCGTCTCTATCGACGGGACAGGTAATGTAGAAAGTTTGAACGTGTCCGTTGCGACCGGCGTACTGCTGGCGGAATGGTGGCGTCAGAATAAGGCATAAGCCTCTCAATGTGCCGGGTCTGGCCCGGCACATTCAAATCCTACTCGCTCTCTGCCGGTAACACTGGCATCCAGTCAATTGGCGTTTCGCCACGTTTTTCCAGCCATTCATTCGCCAGAACAAAGTGATTACTGCCGAAGAAACCGCGATGTGCCGACAGCGGAGACGGGTGCGGCGCTTTTAAAACGTGATGGCGCTGACGGTCGATAATCGCCCCTTTCTTTTGCGCGTGAGAACCCCACAGTAAAAACACCACGCCTTCACGATGTTCGTTGATCAGGCTAATAACCTTATCGGTAAAGGTTTCCCAGCCCAGGCTGGCGTGAGAATGTGCCTGACCCGCCCGTACAGTGAGTACCGTATTTAACAGCAGCACACCCTGATGCGCCCAGCTTTCCAGGTAACCGTGGGTGGGGCGGGTGAAGCCAGGAACGGTTCCCTCAAGCTCTTTATACATATTGAGCAGAGAAGGGGGGATAGCCACGCCCGGACGGACGGAGAACGCCAGCCCGTGTGCCTGACCCGGGCCGTGATACGGATCCTGGCCAAGAATGACCACCTTCACATCGCTCAGCTCAGTGTAACGAAAGGCGTTGAACACATCTTTCTGCGGCGGATAAATCGTCTGCCCGGACTGACGTTCAGCTGCAACGGTGCTGAGTGTATTGATAAAATAGGGTTGTTGTTTTTCTTCTGCCAGCACATCGTGCCATGTCAACGGTGTGGTCATCTCGCTCTCCTGCGAATCTCATTCTGTTTCTAGCTTACCTGTTAAACGCCAGTGAGCAAAATGACGCGCTGAAACGTGCGCTAAGTAACTAAATTTATTTTGAAAAGATACACAACCAGTTGAATTGGTAAGGTGCTGAAATTGATCTAAAACAATAAATTCAAACCATACTCTTTATGTGGTTGGTGTTTTTGTTGATTTAAATCAATAAATCGCCGGGGTGCGAGTGATATATATGCACACAAGAAACAATGGTTTTACCAATTGGCCGTGTGAGGCCGACACCAGTTAATGTAGCCTAAGGGAGGCAACACATGATTACAGGTATCCAGATTACTAAAGCTGCAAATGACGATCTGCTCAATTCTTTCTGGCTGCTGGACAGCGAGAAAAACGAAGCACGCTGCGTGGTTGCAAAAGCCGGTTTTACTGAAGATGAGATCGTGCCAGTGAGCAAACTGGGCGAAATCGAATATCGTGAAATCCCAATGGAAGTGAAACCGGAAGTGCGCGTGGAAGGCGGTCAGCACCTGAACGTTAACGTTCTGCGTCGTGAAACGCTGATGGATGCCGTTGAGCACCCTGAAAAGTACCCACAGCTGACTATTCGCGTGTCTGGCTATGCGGTTCGTTTTAACTCACTGACCCCAGAGCAGCAGCGCGACGTTATCGCGCGTACCTTTACTGAAAGCCTGTAAGGTTCCAGTTTCGGGGGTGAATAAAAAAGCCGGGGAAATCCCCGGCTTTTTCTTACTCTTCAGTTTTCGTATCCTGCGCGGCAGCGCTTGGCTTACGACGCTTACCAATGTTTTTGGTATCGCGGTGGCGTTGCTTAACGCGCGGCTTCTCTTTTTCTTTCTCTTTTCTCTCAGCGCGTTTTGCGAGTGCTTTCTTGGACGGTTTGCCCGTCATTTTTTCACTCGGCGCGCGGGTAGTTGGGCGCAGGCCGTCAATGACGCGAGATTTCAGCGGCTCATCAACATAGCGACCAATTTTTTGCAGCAGCAGGTGATCGTGCGCTTCAACCAGTGAAATCGCAGTACCTTTACGTCCGGCGCGACCGGTACGGCCAATGCGGTGCAGATAGGTATCACCACTGCGCGGCATATCGAAGTTGATCACGTGGCTCACGTCCGGAATGTCGATCCCGCGTGCGGCAACGTCTGTCGCCACCAGCACGTTCACGCGGCCATCGGTCAGGCGTTTGATGCCTTCGGTACGCTTAACCTGCGCCATCTCACCTTCGAGGTAGCAGTTATTAATGCCCGCATTACGCAGCATTTCTGCCAGCTCGTGCACGCGCTCGCGTTTACGCACAAAGACGATGGTACGCAGAGCATCTTCCTGCTTCAGCAGGTGCTTCAGTAATTCGACCTTGTGCTCAAGGTTGTCCGCACGGTAATACCACTGGTGGATCTTCTTGCGCTCACGCGTAGAGGGCGTCGCAGAGACTTCAACCGGATCTTCCAGCAGACGCTCGGCGAAATCTTTAATCGCGTCCCCTTCAAGGGTGGCAGAGAACAGCATCGTCTGGTTACGCCAGCGCGTCTCGCCCGCAATATGTTCGATATCCTGTGCGAAGCCCATGTCCAGCATACGGTCGGCTTCATCCAGAATCAGCGTTTCTACCGCGCGGCAGTCGAAGTTCTCTTCTTTAATGTACTGCAGCAAACGGCCCGTCGTCGCAACAACGATATCCTGGTTTTCGCTGAACACTTCGGCGTGGTTCATATACGCCACGCCGCCGGTAATAGTGGCGATATCCAGATGGGTGTTAGCCGCCAGCTCACGCGCGTGATCGGCAACCTGCATGGCCAGCTCGCGCGTAGGCGTCAGGATCAAAATACGCGGTGGGCCTGATTTTTTTCGTGGAAAGTCGAGCAGGTGCTGCAACACAGGCAGCAAATAGGCTGCTGTCTTCCCCGTGCCGGTTGGCGCAGAACCGAGCACATCGCGGCCCTCAAGCGCAGGCGGAATGGCCGCTGCCTGAATGGCGGTCGGGCGTGTAAAGCCTTTGCTCTCAAGTGCATTGAGCAGGCTTTCATCGAGTTCAAGTTCGGAAAAAGTCGTTACAGTCATGTTCTACCTCTGTGTGGGGCGCTGATTATAGACGTTACGGCTGTAATCTTCATCTGTTTGTATGGATATCGCTTTGCGGTGCCTTCGCTTTCCCCTATGCTACTCCAGTTTCACTTAGAAGGTTGCCCTGACATGTCTCAACTCAAAGCGCAGTTGCGCCGCGATGGTTTTACGTTTAAACAATTTTTTGTCGCCCACGATCGCTGTGCCATGAAAGTCGGCACCGACGGTATTTTACTGGGAGCATGGGCCCCTGTCGCAGGTGTTAAACGTATTCTTGATATCGGTACCGGCAGCGGGCTGGTGGCGTTGATGCTGGCCCAGCGTACGGAAGAGCATGTCACGATTGATGCCGTTGAGCTCGATGCGCAGGCTGCAGGGCAGGCGAGTGAAAATGCGGCCGAATCCCCCTGGGCAGACCGGATTCGCGTTCAATGTGCGGATGTGCTGGTCTGGGCGCCTGAACAAACTGCGCGTTACGATCTTATCGTCAGCAACCCTCCTTACTACGCGCCCGGTGTCGAGTGTGGTACCCCTGAACGTGAACAGGCGCGTTATACCGGTTCACTCGATCATAAAGCACTGCTTACCAGCGCGGCTGAACTCATCACTGAAGAGGGATTTTTTTGCGTAGTGTTGCCAGAAAGCACGGGTAATACATTTATTGGTCTGGCGCAGGAGATTGGCTGGACATTACGTTTGCGAACTGACATTTCTGATACGGAAGGACGACTGCCGCACCGCGTGCTGCTGGCGCTCTCGCCAAAAGAAGGTGAATGCTTTAATGACCGTATGGTGATTCGAGGGCCAGACCAGCGTTATTCCGAAGATTACACTGCTCTGACCCAGGCATTTTATCTGTTTATGTGAACCTGCGGAGCCAGTATCGACGGGCCGGATTCAGCAAGCTGATCCGGGTAGTCCAGGGTGTAGTGCAAGCCGCGGCTCTCTTTACGCATCATGGCGCAGCGAACAATCAGCTCGGCAACCTGCACCAGATTGCGCAGCTCCAGCAGATTATTGGATACGCGGAAATGGGCATAATATTCATCAATTTCCTGCTGCAGCATAGTAATGCGGCGCAACGCACGTTCCAGACGTTTTGTGGTGCGCACAATCCCTACGTAGTCCCACATAAACAGCCGTAGCTCATGCCAGTTGTGCTGGATCACGACCAGCTCGTCCGGGTTATCCACGCGGCTTTCATCCCAGGCAGGTAAGTGCTCAGTCTCGCGGGCGTAAGGCATGCGTTTCGTGATGTCTTCCGCCGCTGACCAGCCGTACACCAGACACTCAAGCAGCGAGTTCGACGCCATACGGTTCGCGCCGTGAAGGCCGGTATAGCTCACTTCGCCGATAGCATACAGACCTTCTACGTCGGTGCGCCCGTGATCGTCAACCATCACGCCCCCGCAGGTATAGTGGGCCGCAGGCACAATGGGCACCGGATCGCGGGTCAAATCAATCCCCAGGTTCAGCAGTTTTTCGTAAATCATCGGGAAATGCTGGCGAATGAATGCGGCTGGCTTATGGCTGATATCGAGATACATGCAGTCCACGCCCAGACGTTTCATTTCATGGTCGATGGCGCGGGCAACGATATCGCGAGGGGCCAGCTCGCCACGCGCGTCAAAGTCCGGCATAAAGCGGGTACCGTCAGGGCGTTTCAGATAAGCGCCTTCACCGCGCAGGGCTTCCGTCAGCAGGAAGTTGCGCGCCTGAGGGTGGAACAGGGCTGTTGGGTGAAACTGATTAAATTCGAGATTCGCCACGCGGCAGCCTGCGCGCCAGGCCATGGCGATACCGTCTCCGGAAGCGATGTCCGGGTTAGTGGTGTACTGATACACCTTAGAGGCACCGCCCGTCGCCAGTACAACGGCCTTCGCCTGACAGGTTTCAACCTTCTCTTTATTACGGTTCCAGACCCATGCACCCACCACGCGACGCGGACCAGGCAGGCCAATCTTGTCGGAAATAATCAGGTCAACGGCATTACTGCGCTCAAGAACCCGAATATTAGGATGGTTAAGCGCTTTACCCACCAGCGTGGTCTCCACCTCTTTACCGGTGGCATCCGCTGCGTGCAGGATGCGGCGGTGGCTATGGCCGCCTTCGCGCGTGAGGTGGTAGCTCTCTTCACCGTTAGGCTGAATCTGGGTATCAAATAATACGCCCTGATCGATGAGCCACTGAACGCAATGGCGGGCATTGCTGGCAACGAACTCTGCGGCGTGCGCATCCACGATCCCGGCGCCGGCAATCAACGTATCTTCTACGTGCGACGCTATGCTGTCGGTCTCGTCAAACACGGCGGCAATGCCGCCCTGGGCATAAAATGTGGAACCTTCACTTATCGGTCCTTTGCTCAGAACGATAACGTTTTGATGCTCGGCCAGGCGCAGCGCCAGAGAGAGACCGGCAGCGCCGCTACCGATGATCAGGACATCACAATGGAGTTCAGATGTTGTGTTCATGATTGTTGTTTAATTTACTAAACAGTGTTGGGTCAGAATAGCACCTGAGTGCGATTTATCGCACGTTTTTTTTAGAGGTTGTTGCAATGGCTAAACGCGTAAGACGGAGTAAATAGCGGGTAAAGGAATGAAATTATTTTGCGAAGCAGATCGTTAGCGTCAGATTTTGTGGTGAAATAAAGACTGGGTTGCGTTACTCTTCTCGCGGGAAAAAAGATGTTTCTTGTCAGAAAGTGGTGCGTATCGTGAACAGACTTATAATGAGAGAAAATGAACAGTCTGCGGCGCGATGAACAAAAACAAAGGCGTTACGGAACTTATTGACGATCGGACACTCTAACTCGGTGCTTGCTCAAAGTGCGGTGTTTTTAGAGTGGCGTTTCGATAACGCGTGGAATTTAGGTTTGGGGAGACATTACCTCGGATGAGCGAGCAGTTAACGGACCAGGTCCTGGTTGAACGGGTCCAGAAGGGAGATCAGAAAGCCTTTAACTTACTGGTGGTGCGCTACCAGCATAAGGTGGCGAGTCTGGTTTCCCGCTATGTACCGTCAGGTGATGTGCCTGATGTGGTGCAAGAGTCTTTTATTAAGGCCTATCGCGCGCTGGATTCTTTCCGGGGAGATAGTGCTTTTTATACCTGGCTGTACCGTATTGCTGTTAATACGGCAAAGAATTATCTGGTTGCTCAGGGTCGTCGTCCGCCGTCCAGTGATGTAGACGCTATCGACGCCGAAAACTTCGAAAGTGGCGGTGCGCTGAAAGAAATTTCGAACCCTGAGAACTTAATGTTGTCAGAAGAACTGAGACAAATTGTTTTTCGCACGATCGAGTCGCTCCCGGAAGATTTACGCATGGCAATTACGTTACGGGAGCTTGATGGTCTGAGCTATGAAGAGATAGCCGCTATCATGGATTGTCCGGTCGGCACGGTGCGTTCACGAATCTTCCGTGCGCGAGAAGCTATTGATAATAAAGTTCAACCGCTTATCAGGCGTTGACGATAGCGGGATACTGGAAAAGGTATTAGGCATGCAGAAAGAAAAACTTTCCGCTTTAATGGATGGTGAGACGCTGGATAGTGAGCTGCTCAACGAGCTGTCTCATTCTCCCGAAATGCAAGAGACCTGGGAGAGTTACCATCTCATCCGTGACACGCTGCGCGGCGATACCGGCGAGGTTCTCCATTTCGATATCTCTGCCCGCGTGATGGCGGCCATTGAGAATGAGCCTGTTCATCAGACCACTCCGCTGATTCCTGAAGCTCAACCTGCACCTCACCAGTGGCAGAAAATGCCGTTCTGGCAAAAGGTGCGTCCGTGGGCCAGCCAGCTCACCCAAATGGGGGTTGCTGCATGCGTATCGCTTGCAGTTATCGTTGGCGTCCAGCACTATAATACTCAGTCTGAAACTACTCAGCAGCCAGAAGCGCCAGTGTTTAACACACTGCCGATGATGGGCAAAGCGAGCCCGGTTAGCCTGGGCGTACCGGCTGATGCTTCCGCCAGCGGCGGTCAGCAACAGCAGGTGCAGGAGCAGCGCCGTCGCATTAATGCGATGTTGCAGGATTACGAGTTGCAGCGTCGTCTGCACTCTGAACAGCTTCAGTTTGAGCAGGCCCAAACCCAGCAAGCTGCTGTGCAGGTGCCCGGAAACCAAACTTTAGGAACGCAATCGCAGTAATGAAGCAACTTTGGTTCGCCATGTCTCTGATGGCGGGTAGCCTGTTCTTCTCTGCCAACGCCTCGGCTGATGTTTCATCCGGGGCGTTGTTGCAGCAAATGAATCTGGCCAGCCAGTCACTCAATTACGAGTTGGCATTTATTAGCATCAATAAGCAGGGCGTCGAGTCGTTACGCTATCGTCATGCCCGTCTTGATAATCAGCCACTCGCCCAGCTTTTACAGATGGATGGTCCGCGTCGGGAAGTTGTCCAGCGAGGCAACGAAATCAGCTATTTCGAGCCCGGCCTGGAGCCTTTCACGCTCAATGGCGACTATATCGTTGATTCTCTGCCATCACTCATCTATACCGACTTCAAGCGGCTGGCCCCTTACTACGATTTTATTTCGGTAGGGCGTACGCGCATCGCAGACAGACTGTGTGAAGTGATCCGCGTGGTTGCTCGCGATGGCACGCGCTACAGCTATATCGTCTGGATTGATGCGGAAACCAAGCTGCCGATGCGTGTGGACCTGCTTGACCGCGACGGTGAAACGCTTGAACAGTTCCGCGTGATCTCCTTCAGCGTGAACAATCAGGTTGGCAACAGCATGCAGAATCTGGCCAAAGCCAGCCTGCCGCCGCTGCTTTCTGTTCCGGCAGGGGATTCCGTTAACTTCAACTGGGTTCCTTCCTGGATCCCGCAAGGCTTTAGCGAAGTGTCCAGCAGCCGTCGTCAGTTGCCAACTATTGACACGCCCGTTGAGTCGCGCCTCTATTCCGACGGTTTGTTCAGTTTCTCGGTGAATATCAACCGCGCAACGGCAAACAGCTCTGAGCAAATGCTTCGTACCGGACGTCGCACGGTGAGCACCACGGTACGTGATAACGCAGAGATCACGATTGTGGGTGAATTACCTCCGCAGACGGCGAAGCGCATTTCAGACAGCATTAAATTCAGGGCCGCGCAATGATTAAAGAGTGGGCAACCGTCGTCTCGTGGCAAAATGGCGTTGCGCGAGTCAGTTGCGATGTCAAAGCCTCATGCAATAGCTGCGCATCCCGTGCCGGGTGCGGCAGCCGCGTGCTGAACAAGCTTGGGCCGCAAACGTCGCATACTATCTCTGTGCCAAGTGAACAGCCGCTGGTGGCGGGGCAGAAGGTTGAACTGGGGATTGCGGAAGGCAGTCTGCTCGGTTCCGCGATGCTGGTCTATCTCTCTCCGTTGGTCGGGTTATTTATCATGGGCGGCCTTTTCCAGACCCTATTTGGTACCGATGTGGCCGCCATGTGTGGTGCCGCGTTGGGGGGCATCGGGGGATTCTGGCTTGCTAAAGGTCTCTCACCGAAGCTTGCCGCGCGCGAAGAGTGGCAGCCTGTCATTCTCAGCGTTGGGTTGGCACCAGACCAGCTTCGTGTCGAGACGCTCTCTTCTGAGGCCCGATGATCCATCGGGCTTTATCAATTTTTACGTCCTAATACAGAAAACGCCCTTTCTTCACGCTATACCTGTCTCTAAGTGCATTTCCAGGTAGCGAGGATGTAGTGTAGAATGCTGCGTTTTCGCACTGAAAAACGTCAGGCTAAGAACAGCGGCCTCCAGGAATTCGTAAGGCATAATTATTTAACTATATGAAGAACATACGTAACTTTTCGATCATTGCTCACATTGACCACGGTAAGTCGACGCTGTCTGACCGTATTATCCAGATTTGCGGTGGCCTGTCTGATCGTGAAATGGAAGCCCAGGTTCTGGACTCCATGGACCTGGAACGCGAACGCGGTATCACCATTAAGGCGCAAAGCGTTACGCTGGATTACAAAGCGGCTGATGGTGAAACCTATCAACTGAACTTTATCGACACCCCAGGCCACGTTGACTTCTCCTATGAAGTATCACGCTCGCTGGCGGCCTGTGAAGGTGCGCTGCTGGTCGTCGATGCCGGGCAGGGTGTTGAAGCCCAGACCCTGGCAAACTGCTATACCGCGATGGAAATGGATCTCGAGGTTGTGCCGGTTCTGAATAAAATCGACCTGCCAGCTGCCGACCCTGAACGCGTCGCGGAAGAGATTGAAGATATTGTCGGCATTGACGCGACGGATGCCGTGCGCTGCTCCGCGAAAACCGGTGTGGGCGTGACCGATGTGCTGGAACGCCTGGTGCGTGACATCCCGGCCCCGGAAGGCGACCCGGATGGCCCACTGCAGGCGCTGATCATCGACTCCTGGTTCGATAACTACCTTGGTGTTGTCTCTCTGGTGCGTATTAAAAACGGCACCATGCGTAAAGGCGACAAAATCAAGGTGATGAGTACCGGACAGGTCTACAACGCCGACCGTCTGGGTATCTTCACGCCAAAACAGGTTGACCGTACCGAGCTGAAATGCGGCGAGGTAGGCTGGCTGGTTTGTGCCATTAAAGACATCCTCGGCGCGCCAGTGGGCGATACCCTGACCGGTGCGCGTAACCCGGCAGATAAAGCGCTGCCAGGTTTTAAAAAGGTGAAACCGCAGGTTTACGCGGGTCTGTTCCCGGTCAGCTCAGATGACTATGAAAACTTCCGTGATGCGCTCGGTAAACTGAGCCTGAACGATGCTTCCCTGTTCTACGAGCCAGAAAGCTCAACGGCGCTGGGCTTCGGTTTCCGCTGTGGCTTCCTCGGCCTGCTGCACATGGAGATCATTCAGGAGCGTCTGGAACGTGAATACGATCTGGATCTGATCACCACCGCACCGACCGTTGTGTATGAGGTAGAAACCACCTCGAAAGAAGTGATCTACGTCGATAGCCCGTCCAAGCTGCCGCCGCTGAACAATATCCACGAACTGCGTGAGCCGATTGCAGAGTGTCACATGCTGCTGCCACAGGAGTTCCTGGGCAACGTCATTACACTGTGTATTGAGAAGCGTGGCGTGCAGACCAACATGGTCTACCACGGTAACCAGGTGGCGCTGACCTATGAAATCCCGATGGCGGAAGTGGTACTCGACTTCTTCGATCGCCTGAAGTCTACCTCCCGTGGCTATGCGTCCCTGGATTACAACTTCAAGCGTTTCCAGGCCTCCAACATGGTGCGTGTGGACGTGCTGATCAACGGTGAGCGTGTGGATGCGCTGGCCCTGATCACCCACAACGACAATGCGCCGTACCGTGGTCGCGAGCTGGTTGAGAAAATGAAAGATCTGATCCCGCGTCAGCAGTTCGACATCGCGATTCAGGCGGCCATTGGTAACCACATTATCGCGCGTTCTACGGTGAAACAGCTGCGTAAAAACGTTCTGGCGAAGTGCTACGGCGGTGACGTCAGTCGTAAGAAAAAGCTGCTGCAGAAGCAGAAAGAAGGTAAGAAGCGTATGAAGCAGGTCGGTAACGTTGAGCTGCCACAGGAAGCATTCCTTGCCATTCTTCATGTTGGTAAAGACGGCAAATAACCTTTAAGGAGTTGGCATGGCGAACATGTTTGCCCTGATCCTGGTCATTGCTACCCTGGTGACAGGTCTGCTGTGGTGTCTGGATAAGTTTATCTTCGCCCCAAAACGCCGTGAGCGTCAGGCTGCCGCACAGGCAGCCACTGGCGACCAGCTGGATGCGAAAACCCTGAAAAAAGTCGGCCCGAAACCGGGCTGGCTGGAAACGGGCGCCTCGGTATTCCCGGTGCTGGCCATTGTGCTGGTGGTGCGATCGTTTATTTACGAGCCGTTCCAGATCCCATCCGGTTCAATGATGCCAACGCTGCTGATTGGTGATTTTATTCTGGTAGAGAAGTTTGCCTACGGCATTAAAGATCCTATCTACCAGAAAACGCTGATCGAAACCGGTCATCCGAAGCGTGGCGACATCGTGGTGTTCAAATACCCGGAAGATCCGCGTCTGGACTACATCAAGCGTGCGGTTGGCCTGCCGGGTGATAAAGTGACCTACGATCCGGTCGCCAAGGAAGTTACCGTTCAGCCTGGCTGCAGTTCTGGCACCGCGTGTGAAAACGCACTGCCCATCACCTACTCAAACGTTGAGCCGAGTGATTTTGTGCAGACCTTTGCCCGTCGTAACGGCGGTGAAGCGACCAGCGGGTTCTTCCAGGTGCCAAAAGGCGAAACCAAAGAGAACGGTATTCGTCTGGTCGAGCGCAAAGAGACGCTGGGTGATGTGACTCACCGTATCCTCACGGTGCCAATCGCGCAGGATCAGGTGGGTATGTATTATCAGCAGCCGGGTCAGCAGCTGGCGAGCTGGATTGTACCGCCGGGACATTACTTCATGATGGGGGATAACCGCGATAATTCTGCGGACAGCCGTTACTGGGGATTTGTGCCTGAGGCGAATTTGGTCGGTAAAGCCACCGCAATCTGGATGAGTTTTGAGAAACAGGAAGGCGAATGGCCGACCGGTGTACGCCTGAATCGCATTGGCGGAATCCATTAATTCTCAATAAATGAACGCGTAGCCGCTTTAATTAGCGGCTACGTGAATTATTTCCTCGATAAATCTCTTTGAACTAACGACATCCCCTGTCGTTGTGTATAGAATATTCCCCCGAAGTTTAAGGTTGGCCCTGCAAGGGTGCCACGGCACACGAAACCGCGTTGGTTTTCTCAGGTCGGTTTCGTGTGCTGCATTTTTGACGCATTCATTTATTGGTATCGCATGAACCCCATCGTAATTAATCGGCTTCAACGGAAGCTGGGCTACACTTTTCATCATCAGGAGTTGTTGCAACAGGCATTAACCCACCGCAGTGCCAGCAGCAAGCATAATGAGCGTCTTGAGTTTTTAGGCGACTCAATTTTAAGTTTCGTGATTGCGAATGCGCTTTATCATCGTTTCCCGCGTGTTGACGAGGGGGATATGAGCCGCATGCGTGCCACGCTGGTTCGGGGGAATACCCTTGCGGAAATCGCGCGCGAATTTGAACTGGGCGAATGTCTGCGTCTTGGGCCGGGTGAACTGAAAAGCGGCGGCTTCCGTCGTGAATCTATTCTTGCCGATACGGTCGAAGCATTAATTGGTGGTGTGTTCCTGGACAGCGATATCCAGACCGTAGAAAAGCTGATCCTCAACTGGTATCAGAGCCGTCTGGACGAAATCAGCCCGGGCGATAAACAAAAAGATCCGAAAACGCGTCTGCAGGAATATTTGCAGGGCCGTCATCTGCCGCTGCCATCTTATCTGGTGGTGCAGGTACGTGGTGAAGCGCACGATCAGGAATTTACCATCCATTGCCAGGTCAGTGGCCTGAGTGAACCGGTGGTGGGCACAGGTTCAAGCCGTCGTAAGGCTGAACAGGCTGCCGCCGAACAGGCGTTAAAAATGCTGGAGCTGGAATGAGCGAAGAAAAAACGTATTGCGGATTTATTGCCATCGTCGGACGTCCGAACGTCGGCAAATCCACCCTGCTGAATAATCTGCTTGGGCAGAAGATTTCTATTACCTCGCGTAAGGCGCAGACCACGCGTCACCGCATTGTCGGCATCCATACTGAAGGCGCGTATCAGGCGATCTACGTCGATACTCCGGGCCTGCACATGGAAGAGAAGCGTGCCATTAACCGTCTGATGAACAAAGCGGCGAGCAGCTCGATTGGTGATGTAGAACTGGTCATTTTCGTTGTGGAAGGCACCCGCTGGACGCCGGACGACGAAATGGTGCTGAACAAGCTACGTGACGGCAAAACGCCGGTCATCCTCGCGGTCAATAAAGTTGACAACGTGCAGGAAAAGGCTGACCTGCTGCCGCATCTTCAGTGGCTGGGCAGCCAGATGAACTTCCTCGATATCGTTCCGCTGTCTGCAGAGACTGGCCTGAACGTCGATACCATCGCGGGCATCGTGCGTAAGCATCTTCCGGAAGCGATTCATCACTTCCCGGAAGACTACATCACCGATCGTTCTCAGCGCTTTATGGCGTCTGAAATCATCCGTGAAAAGCTGATGCGTTTCCTGGGCGCGGAACTGCCGTACTCTGTGACGGTGGAGATCGAGCGTTTCCAGACCAACGAGCGCGGCGGCTACGACATTAACGGCCTGATCCTCGTTGAGCGTGAGGGGCAGAAGAAGATGGTGATCGGCAACAAAGGTGCCAAGATCAAAACCATCGGTATTGAAGCCCGTAAAGACATGATGGAGATGTTTGAAGCGCCGGTTCACCTGGAGCTGTGGGTGAAAGTGAAATCTGGCTGGGCCGATGATGAGCGTGCTCTGCGCAGCCTCGGTTACGGCGAAGACCAGTAACCTAAGACGACGAGTATGATGGAAGGATGGCAGCGCGCCTTCGTCCTGCATAGTCGTCCCTGGAGCGAAACCAGCCTGATGCTGGACGTCTTCACGGAAGAGTCCGGTCGCGTGCGCCTTGTAGCGAAAGGCGCACGTTCCAAACGTTCTAATCTGAAAGGTGCCCTACAGCCTTTCACGCCGCTGCTGGTCCGCTTTGGTGGGCGAGGGGAAGTGAAAACCCTGCGCAGCGCTGAAGCCGTCTCCCTGGCGCTTCCTCTTTCTGGTATCACCCTGTACAGCGGTCTGTATGTCAATGAACTCATCTCACGGGTTCTTGAACATGAGACTCGCTTCTCTGAACTTTTCTTCGATTATCTGCACTGTATCCAGGCCCTCGCAGGGGCAACCGGCACGCCTGAACCTGCCTTGCGACGTTTTGAACTGGCGCTGCTGGGGCATCTGGGATACGGCGTCGATTTTCTGCATTGTGCGGGAAGCGGAGACGAGGTCGAAGACGCGATGACCTACCGCTATCGGGAAGAAAAAGGGTTTATCGCCAGTATCGTGATTGATAACAGTACCTTTACCGGGCGCCAGCTTCGGGCGCTTTATGCGCGCGAGTTTCCCGATCAGGACACCCTGCGCGCAGCAAAACGCTTTACCCGGATCGCCCTCAAGCCGTATCTTGGCGGCAAGCCCTTAAAGAGCCGCGAATTATTCAGGCAGTTTATGCCAAAACGTTAACGTTGCCCTCTCCCGGAGGGGGAAGGGAAATGAACCAAAATACCGAGGATTGTCATGGCTGAATTACTGTTAGGCGTCAATATTGATCACATTGCCACGCTGCGTAACGCACGCGGCACGGCTTATCCCGATCCGGTTCAGGCGGCATTTATCGCCGAACAGGCTGGCGCCGACGGCATTACCGTTCACCTGCGTGAAGACCGCCGCCACATCACCGACCGCGACGTGCGTATTCTGCGTCAGACGCTGGATACGCGCATGAATCTGGAGATGGCGGTCACGGAAGAGATGCTGGCCATTGCCTGCGAGACTCAACCCCATTTCTGCTGCCTGGTGCCGGAAAAACGTCAGGAAGTGACCACCGAAGGCGGTCTTGATGTGGCTGGGCAGATCGATAAAATGCGCGATGCCTGCAAACGTCTGGCGGATGCCGGTATCCTGGTTTCCCTGTTTATCGATGCCGACTTCGCGCAGATCAAAGCCGCTGCGGACGTTGGCGCGCCGTATATCGAAATTCACACTGGCTGCTATGCCGATGCCAAAAACGATGCTGAGCAAGCCAAAGAGCTGGAGCGTATTGCCAAAGCGGCCACCTACGCGGCGAGCCTGGGGCTGAAGGTTAACGCCGGACACGGCCTGACCTACCATAACGTTAAGGCTATCGCTGCCCTGCCGGAGATGCATGAGCTGAATATCGGTCATGCGATTATTGGTCGTGCGGTGATGAGCGGCCTGAAAGAGGCGGTCTCAGAAATGAAACGCCTGATGCTGGAAGCGCGTCAGTAATGGCCATTCTGGGCTTAGGCACTGATATCGTTGAGATAGCCCGCATAGAAGCGGTGATCGCCCGTAGCGGCGAGCGCCTGGCAAGACGCGTGCTCAGCGATAACGAATGGGCCATCTGGGAAGCGCATCAGCAGCCGGTGCGCTTTCTGGCAAAACGTTTTGCGGTAAAAGAGGCGGCAGCCAAAGCGTTCGGTACGGGCATTCGTAACGGCCTCGCGTTTAATCAGTTTGAAGTATTTAACGACGAACTGGGCAAGCCGCGCCTGCGGTTATGGGGCGAGGCGCAAAAGCTTGCGGAGAAACTGGGCGTGAATCACATGCATGTGACGCTCGCGGACGAACGTCACTACGCCTGCGCAACGGTGATTATTGAAAGCTAGAGTTTGTCCGCGTGGTGCAGCAAGACAAACTTATCCCACAGCTGCTCTTCACTCTCAACGTGTGCCGGATCCTTCAGGATGGTATTCGGGATCGGGCACACTTTCTGACAGGTCGGCGTTTCATAGTGGCCGACGCATTCGGTGCAGCGGTCGCTGTTAATCTCATAAATGCTGTCGCCCATCGAAATCGCCTGGTTCGGGCATTCCGGTTCGCACATATCGCAATTGATGCATTTTTTGGTAATTAACAGCGCCATCAGGAAATTCTCAGAAACATCACAAACAGGGCGGGCATTATACGCTCATTCCTTACTCAGACCAGTTTTTTTACCAGCTCTTCACTATGGCGAATGCGCTCTGGCGCCCGCTCTAAATCCTGCTGCACCAGCGCCATAAACAGCAGGTCCGTCAGCATCATTTGCGCACTGGTTGACGAGATCGCCGCGCTGCGCGTGGCCTGCTCTTCGGCAATGGTATACAGACAGCGCGTGGCCCGCTGTTGCAGGGCATTCGGGGTGAACCCGGTGATGGCGAGGATTTTGCCGCCGACGCGCAGCACTTCGTCCGTTGCCATGTTAATCTCGCGGCGCTCACCGGAATAGGAGATGGCCAGCAGCAGATCTTCAGGATCCATCGCCTGCACGGTCGCCAGCAGGGCGTGCATATCCTGCTCGACAATCGCGTTAAAACCGATTTTGGTCAGCTTCCAGCCAAAATTACGCGCCACCAGGCCGGATGCGCCAATACCGGTTAAAATAATACGCCGCGCCGCTCGCAGCATCGCCACGCTTTCCAGTAACTTCTCTTCGGTATTCACGTCGAGGGTGGCATGCATGGCCGCGACGTTCTCTTTAATCAGCTTTTCCCCGACCACACGCATTGGATCATCCCCGCGGATCTGGTTATGCACCGGCATAGATTGCGGGTTGGGATTACTCACCAGCGCTTCGCTAATTGCCAGCTTAAGGGCAGGGAAGCCTTTAAAACCGATCTTCTGGGCAAATTTCACCACGCTTGACTGACTTACCCCGGCTTCGCTTGCCAGCTGTTGCGAGCTGAGATGACGGGCGCGGTCAGGCTGAGAAAGCAGAAAGTCCGCCAGTTTTTTGTCGCTTTGAGCAAAGCCGGCGTAGCGCTGGCGAATGCGAATTAAACAGTTCATAAGTACTCCCGGCGGAAATGTGATTGTCTACGCAAATACGAATTTTGCTCGCCTGAATGAATTTTATATTCCATTATAGTGTGATTATTATGAATTAAAAATTCTTGAGGTACAAAAAATGAATCTTGGCTCACTTGTTTCTGAAACGCGTAACCCGCAAACCATGGATCTGGATGCGCTCTCTACTCTGGAGCTGGTTAACCGCTTTAATCAACAGGATACGCTGGTCGCGCAGGCAGTGAAAGAGACATTACCTGAGGTAGCGAAAGCGGTCGATGCGGCGGCGGAAGCCCTCAAAGCAGGTGGCCGCATTATCTACATGGGTGCCGGTACCAGCGGCCGTCTCGGCGTGCTGGACGCCTCCGAATGTCCGCCAACGTTTGGCGTGCCGCATGGGCTGGTGGTCGGGCTGATTGCGGGGGGGCCTGGTGCGCTGCTGAAAGCCGTTGAAGGGGCGGAAGATAACAAACAGCTGGGTGAGGATGACCTGAAGGCACTTACTCTGACGGCGAACGATCTGGTCGTCGGGCTGGCGGCATCCGGGCGCACGCCGTACGTCATTGGCGGTCTGGAATACGCCAACCAGACCGGCTGCACGACGGTCGCCATCTCCTGTAACCCCGGCTCTCCAATCGCTCAGGTGGCCGCCATCGCCATCTCCCCGGTTGTCGGGCCAGAAGCGCTCACCGGCTCCACGCGCCTGAAATCCGGTACCGCGCAAAAGCTGGTGCTCAATATGATCTCCACCGGTGCGATGGTGAAGTTCGGCAAGGTGTATCAGAACCTGATGGTGGATATGCAGGCCACTAACGTCAAGCTGGTGGACAGAGCCTGCCGTATGGTGATGGAGGCGACAGGCGCAGGCCGTGAAGAGGCAGAAGCGGTCCTCCAACAGACCGATCACGATGTTAAACCCGCCATATTGATGATCTTAAGTGGGCTGGATGCGGCGGCCGCGCGAGCCAGACTCGATGCGCATAATGGCTTCTTACGGGCGGCATTAGAAAACTAACAGAGGCGTGTATGGACAAAACAGCAGCGCTCGCCAGCGATATCCTGCGAGGGATCGGCGGAGAAGAGAATATTCAGCGTCTGGAAAACTGCATGACGCGCGTGCGCGTCGAGGTGCATAACGACGACCAGCTGGATGTGCCGGGCCTGAAGAAGCTTTCCGGTGTCAGCGGTTACGTGAAGCAGGGGCAGCAACACCAGCTGATCGTCGGGCCGGGGAAAGCGGCGCAGGTGGTTGATGCCATGCGCGCGCTGATGGGCGGCGGCGCGAGTGTGACGCTCGACGATGCTGCGCGCACCAAAGCGCAGGCGAAGGCGAAATACAAAGCCCCCATGAGCGACGCGCTACGACAGCTGGCAAATGTCTTTATCCCGCTGATCCCGGCGTTTATTGCTTCCGGCTTGATCACCGGGATTATCAATATTCTCAAGCGTCCGGATATCGTCGGGGACTTTGCCACCCAGTATCCGAACCTGTTGGGTATTCTGGGGATCTTCGGCAGCGCGGTGTTTGCCATTATGAACATTCTGGTCGGGGTGAATACCGCCAAAGTGTTTGGCGGTTCGCTGGCGATGGGGGGCGTGATGGCGGGCATTCTCTCCAGCCCGCAGCTGGCGCAAATTACGCTGTTTGGCGAGGCGCTCCAGCCTGGTCGCGGCGGGGTGATTGCCGTGCTGCTGGTGGTCATCCTGATGTGCTGGATTGAGAAAAGACTTCGCGCGGTATTGCCCGGCTCGATTGAACTCATCCTCAACCCCCTGCTGACCACGTTAATTACCGGTAGTGTGGCGATTGTGGTTCTTCAGCCATTAGGGGGATGGATCTCTGATGCCATCGCTCATGGCGCGTCTCTGGCCATTGACCGCGGCGGTTTGTTAGTGGGGGCGGTGCTGTCAGGCACCTTCCTGCCGCTGGTGCTGACCGGTCTGCATCAGGGACTGGTGCCGATCCACGTCGAACTGGTGCAGGCGCACGGTTACAACGCGCTGCTGCCTATACTCTCAATGGCGGGGGTGGGGCAGGTCGGTGCGGCGATTGCCGTACTGCTGAAAACCCGCAACGCACGCCTGAAAAAAGTGATTAAAGGCGCGCTTCCGGTTGGATTGCTCGGCATTGGCGAACCGCTGATTTTTGGCGTCACGTTGCCGCTGGGTAAACCGTTCCTGGCTGCCTGTCTGGGCGGCGCGGTCGGCGGGGCGCTCATTAGCTACTGGAAAGTTGCTACCGTCATTACGTTTGGTCTCTCCGGTTTGCCGCTGGCGTTAACTATCGTGACCGGAAAAGTGATGCTCTATCTGTTAGGCTATTCTGTAGCGGTGATCGCCGGGTTCCTGTTTACCTGGCTGTTAGGATTCAACGACCCAGAGGAGTAAGGTTTGGCAAATCACGAGCGTCGCGTTGTCTTTTTCGATCTGGATGGAACGCTGCATCAGCAGGATATGTTTGGTTCGTTTATGCGCTACCTGCTGCGGCGCCAGCCTCTGAATGCGCTGCTCGTCTTACCGCTGTTACCGGCGATCGGCATCGCGCTGCTGGTGAAAGGCCGGGCGGCGCGCTGGCCGATGAGCCTGCTGCTCTGGGGATGTACGTTTGGCCACAGCGAAGCGCGGCTCAAACAGCTCGAAAAGGAGTTTGCGCACTGGTTTCGCGGTCATGTCGCCGCGTTCCCGGTTGTACAGGCGCGCCTCACCAGTTACCTCGACGCCAACGATGCCGACATCTGGTTGATCACGGGCTCCCCGCAGACGCTGGTTGAACAGGTTTATTTTGATACGCCCTGGCTGCCGCGCGTGAATCTTATCGCCACACAAATTGCCCGTGGTTACGGCGGCTGGGTACTGAGTATGCGCTGCCTGGGGCATGAAAAAGTGGTGCAGCTGGAGAAACGCATCGGCACGCCGCTGCGTCTCTACAGCGGCTACAGCGACAGCAAACAGGACAACCCGCTGCTCTTTTTTTGCCAGCATCGCTGGCGCGTCACGCCCGCAGGCGAACTTCAGCAACTCGAATAGTCTTATCTATAGCGGGTGTGTATAATGCCGCCCGCTTTTAGACTGGAGTATCAACCGTTGTGCAACCCTGAACGCGATCATGAATACTGGATGCGCCATGCGCTTACGCTTGCCCAGCGCGCCTGGGACGAGGGAGAAGTGCCCGTGGGTGCCGTGCTTGTCCACAATAACCAGGTGATAGGGGAAGGGTGGAACCGCCCGATTGGCCGTCACGATCCGACTGCGCACGCTGAAATCATGGCCCTTCGTCAGGGCGGAATGGTGCTGCAAAACTATCGTCTGCTTGATACCACGCTGTATGTGACGCTTGAGCCGTGCGTGATGTGTTCTGGGGCGATGGTGCACAGCCGGATTGGTACGCTGGTCTTTGGCGCGCGGGATGAAAAAACCGGTGCGGCCGGTTCTCTGCTGGACGTGCTGGGTCATCCAGGGATGAATCACCAAGTGAAAACTATCGGTGGGGTACTTGCACCAGCGTGTTCGGCGCTATTAAGCGATTTCTTTCGAATGCGCCGTCAGCAGAAAAAGCAACAAAAGGCAGAATTGAAGTTGTCGGACGATTAAGCTCGTCCGGCGCCACAACCGGATAACTCTCAGCCAGCTGTCTTGCCTCTGTCGCCTCTTTTTCTTTCTCGAGCAGATAGCCGACCAGGCTAATCTGATACTTACGGATATTTTCCACGTAGGCGTAGGCTTCATGTCCGCGCGCGTAGCCGTAAGTCAGCTTGTTATACCACGGCTTCTGGCTTAGCAGCGGTAGACGTTGCTTTACGTCTGACCAGCTGTCCGGGTTACCTTTCGTTTTCGCGGTCAGCGCCCGCGCGTCAAGCATATGCGCGTAGCCCATATTGTAGGCTGCCAGCGCAAACCAGATCCGTTCCTCTTCCGGCACCGTTTCCGGCACTTTGGCCATCATATCCTGAAGATAGCGAGCCCCGCCGCTGATGCTCTGTTCCGCATCGGTACGGTCATTCACGCCCAGGCTCAGCGCGGTATTTTTGGTTAACATCATTAAGCCACGCACGCCGGTCGGTGAGGTGGCCTGGGTGTCCCAGTGGGACTCCTGATACGAAATAGCCGCCAGCAGTTTCCAGTCAATCTCCTGGGCGTATTTTTCGAATAATGGCTGCAGGTCTGGCAGGACGCTATCTACCGCGCGCAGGAAGCTGCGGGTGTCAACATAGTCAAAGTCATCACCGTGGCCGAGATACTTCTCCTCCAGGCGTGCCAGCGTGCCGTCTTCATTGATGGTGTTATAGAAATCGAGCATGGCCGCAGAAAGAGTCTGATCGTCATCGAGCTGACTAAACCAGGTCACCGGCTGCTCGTCGGTAACGTCGAGCGCTACGGCAATTTCAGGATGCACGCGCTGGAACAGACTGATCGCAACCGAATCGGCAATGGTGTAGGGCAGTTTCTGATCTTTTACCTGCTCCAGCAGCTCCGTTGTGCCCAGTTTCGGATCAACCTTCCAGCTCAGGTCGGGGTATTTCTTCTCTTTCAGCTCACGCAGATCCTCAATCACCACATGGCCGGGCGCAATGGTCAGCTGTTGATCGTTAATGGAGGCCAGCGTGCGTGGCCGCAGACTCCCGACGCGATAGACCAGCTGTTGCGAAACGGAGTAATAGGTCGGGCCCGGTTGATAGTTTTTGCTACGCTCACTGTTATAGACCAGACCGGCTGCCAGTATGTCGGCATCGTTGTTATCAAGGTCGTCGAACAGCTGGTTGATATTCTGGCGAACGGTAATTTTAAGCTTCACGCCAAGATAATCGGCGAACTGCTGCGCCAGTTCATAATCAAGGCCAATAATTTTGCCGTTAATGTCGCTGTAAATCAGCGGAGAGTTGAGCGTACTGACGCGCAGCTCCCCCCGCTCCTGAATGGCGGCGATACGGTTTTCGGCTTTGCCGAACCAGGGGATGGAAGGCCAGAGGGCCACTGCCAGCAGCAACGTAACAATGCCGATGAGCAGATAATTAATCTTTAATTTTTTCAATTAGTTAATTCTCTGCGACGCCGGTTGCCTCAGTATGCTGTAGCCATGTTTGATAATCAGGTTTGCCATTGAATGAGCGGCATTTTGCGTAAACTTGCGCCACTTGGCAACCAATTAGAGAGACAGGTCACATCTATTGCTAAATGTCTCCGCCAATTTTATTTCCACGCAAACGGTTTCGTCGGCGCTCAGGATTCTCTATAATGACGCCCGTTTTCCCCCCTTGCGCACACTGAAAGCGCCCCGGCGCTTCGAAGACGAGAGACTTATGATGGAAATTCTGCGTGGTTCGCCTGCACTGTCTGCCTTCCGTATTAACAAACTGCTGGCACGTTTTCAGGCGGCCGACCTTCCGGTAAGCAATATTTACGCTGAGTATGTCCATTTTGCTGACCTGAATGCCCCCCTGAATGCAGAGGAGCGCGTACAGCTGGAACGCCTGCTCAAGTATGGCCCAAATCTGAGTAGCCATACGCCAACCGGCAAACTGATCCTTGCGACGCCGCGTCCGGGCACCATCTCCCCCTGGTCTTCTAAAGCCACCGACATTGCCCACAACTGCGGCCTGAGCCAGATTAACCGTCTGGAGCGCGGCGTGGCCTACTACGTTGACGCCTCGACCCTGAGCGACGCGCAGTGGCAGGCGGTTGCCGCCGAGCTGCATGACCGCATGATGGAAAGCGTGTTTGCCTCTCTTGATGACGCACAGAAGCTCTTCTCCCACCATCAGCCTGCGCCGGTACAAAGCGTAGACCTGCTGGGGCAGGGCCGTCAGGCGCTGATTGACGCTAACCTGCGTCTCGGCCTGGCGCTGGCAGAAGACGAAATCGACTACCTGCAGGATGCGTTTGTTAAGCTGAACCGCAACCCGAACGACATCGAGCTCTACATGTTCGCGCAGGCCAACTCCGAGCACTGCCGCCATAAAATTTTCAACGCCGACTGGATTATTGACGGCGAACAGCAGCCTAAATCGCTGTTCAAAATGATCAAAAACACCATGGAGCAAACCCCCGACCACGTGCTGTCTGCCTATAAAGACAATGCCGCGGTGATGGAAGGCTCCGAGGTTGGGCGCTATTTTGCCGACCACGCTACCGGTCGTTACGACTTCCATCAGGAGCCTGCGCATATCCTGATGAAAGTGGAAACCCACAACCACCCGACGGCAATTTCCCCGTGGCCGGGTGCGGCCACCGGTTCAGGCGGTGAAATCCGTGATGAAGGTGCAACGGGACGTGGTGCGAAACCAAAAGCGGGCCTGGTTGGTTTCTCCGTCTCCAACCTGCGCATCCCGGGCTTTGAGCAGCCATGGGAAGAGGATTTCGGCAAGCCAGAGCGCATTGTGACCGCGCTGGATATCATGACCGACGGTCCACTGGGCGGCGCGGCATTCAACAACGAATTTGGCCGTCCGGCACTGAACGGCTACTTCCGTACCTATGAAGAGAAAGTGGACAGTCATAACGGCGAAGAGCTGCGTGGCTATCACAAACCGATCATGCTGGCGGGTGGGATCGGCAATATCCGTGCCGATCACGTCCAGAAAGGCGAGATCGTGGTTGGCGCGAAGCTGATCGTGCTGGGCGGCCCGGCGATGAACATCGGCCTGGGCGGCGGCGCGGCATCCTCCATGACCTCCGGTCAGTCAGATGCGGATCTCGACTTTGCTTCCGTTCAGCGCGACAACCCGGAAATGGAGCGTCGCTGCCAGGAAGTCATCGACCGCTGCTGGCAGCTGGGCGACGCGAACCCGATTCTCTTTATCCATGACGTGGGCGCGGGCGGTCTGTCTAACGCCATGCCGGAGCTGGTGAGCGATGGCGGACGCGGTGGCCGCTTCAACCTGCGCGATATCCTGAGCGATGAGCCAGGCATGAGCCCGCTGGAAATCTGGTGTAACGAATCCCAGGAACGTTATGTTCTGGCGGTTGCAGCGGATCAACTGCCGCTGTTTGACGAGCTGTGCCGCCGTGAGCGCGCGCCGTATGCCGTCATCGGCGAAGCGACCGAAGAGAAGCACCTGACCCTGAGCGACACCCATTTCGACAACCAGCCGATCGATCTGCCGCTGGACGTTCTGCTCGGTAAAACGCCGAAGATGACCCGCGACGTGCAAACGCGTAAAGCAGCGGGCAAAGCGCTGGATCGCCAGGGCATCACCGTTGCAGAAGCGGTCAACCGCGTGCTGCACCTGCCGGCGGTGGCAGAGAAAACCTTCCTGGTCACCATTGGCGACCGTACCGTAACCGGTATGGTCTCGCGCGATCAGATGGTCGGCCCGTGGCAGATCCCGGTCGCGAACTGTGCCGTAACCACCGCGAGTCTCGACAGCTACTACGGTGAAGCGATGGCCCTGGGCGAACGCACGCCTGTGGCGCTGCTGGACTTCGCCGCGTCCGCCCGCCTGGCTGTGGGTGAAGCGCTGACCAACATTGCCGCGACGCAGATTGGCGATATCAAACGTATCAAGCTCTCCGCTAACTGGATGGCCGCTGCCGGTCACCCTGGCGAGGATGCGGGCCTGTATGAAGCCGTGAAAGCGGTGGGCGAAGAGCTGTGTCCTGCGCTTGGGCTGACCATTCCGGTGGGCAAAGACTCCATGTCGATGAAAACCCGCTGGCAGGAAGGCAACGAGCAGCGCGAGATCACTTCTCCGCTGTCGCTGATCATCTCCGCCTTTGCGCGCGTGGAAGACGTACGTCACACCGTGACGCCGCAGCTTGCGACCGAAGACAACGCCCTGTTGCTGATTGACCTGGGTAAAGGTCACAACGCGCTGGGTGCCACGGCGCTGGCGCAGGTTTATCGTCAGCTGGGTGATACACCGGCCGATGTGCGTGACGTGGCCCAGTTAAAAGGCTTCTACGATGCAATTCAGGCGCTGGTCGCGCAGCGTAAGCTGCTGGCCTACCACGACCGCTCCGACGGCGGACTGCTGGTCACGCTGGCAGAGATGGCCTTCACCGGCCACTGTGGTGTGGAGGCGAATATTGCCTCTCTGGGTGAAGACCGCCTGGCAGCGCTGTTCAATGAAGAGCTGGGCGCGGTGATTCAGGTGCGTGCGGCAGACCGCGATGCGGTTGAAGCCATTCTTGCGCAGCACGGTCTGGCAGACTGCGTACATTATCTGGGTAAAGCCGTACAGGGCGACCGCTTTGTCATTGAAGCTGACGGTCATGCCGTCTTCAGCGAAAGCCGCACCACGCTGCGTATGTGGTGGGCGGAAACGACCTGGCAGATGCAGCGCCTGCGTGATAACCCGGAATGTGCCGATCAGGAGCATAACGCGAAGGCTAACGACAGCGATCCAGGCCTGAACGTGAAGCTCTCCTTCGACATCAACGAAGACATCGCCGCGCCGTACATTGCGACGGGTGCACGTCCGAAGGTGGCCGTGCTGCGCGAGCAGGGCGTTAACTCCCACGTTGAAATGGCGGCTGCCTTCCACCGTGCGGGCTTTGACGCCATCGACGTTCACATGAGCGATCTGCTGGCCGGGCGTACCGGTCTGGAAGATTTCCAGGCGCTGGTGGCCTGCGGTGGTTTCTCATACGGTGACGTACTGGGCGCCGGTGAAGGCTGGGCGAAGTCCATTCTGTTTAACAGCCGCGTGCGCGACGAGTTCGAAACCTTCTTCCACCGTCCGCAAACGCTGGCGCTGGGCGTGTGTAACGGTTGCCAGATGATGTCCAACCTGCGCGAGCTTATCCCGGGCAGCGAAGCCTGGCCGCGCTTTGTGCGTAACCAGTCTGACCGCTTTGAAGCGCGCTTCAGCCTGGTGGAAGTGACACAAAGCCCATCTCTGCTGCTGCAGGGCATGGTCGGATCACAGATGCCAATCGCCGTGTCCCACGGTGAAGGTCAGGTAGAAGTGCGTGATGCAGCACATCTGGCTCAGCTTGAAAGCAAAGGTCTGGTGGCGCTGCGCTTTGTCGATAACTTCGGCAAGGTCACCGAAACCTATCCGGCTAACCCGAACGGCTCGGTCAACGGTATTACGGCAGTCACCAGCGAAAGTGGTCGTGCAACCATTATGATGCCGCACCCGGAGCGCGTGTTCCGTACCGTGAGCAACTCCTGGCACCCGGAAAACTGGGGCGAGGACAGCCCGTGGATGCGTATCTTCCGCAATGCGCGTAAACAGTTGGGTTAAGATGTAAAGCAGGTACCTTCCAGGCCCGGTAAGCGTAGCGCACCGGGCTTTTTTATGTGTGTCGCAAAATTGCGACAAAGACGGTTTGCGACTGTCTCCAAAAGGAGACATTTAACTCATTGATTTATATATGGCAGAACAGGTTCCTGTTAAGGTGTTGCTTAATAGCGACACTTAGCCTGGAAATCATTCAAACGATAATGAACAGGTGAAGTTGGTAAAATGTTTATATATCAATGTGTTAATGTTTTGTTTTGCATTCTGGCACGGGTGTTGCATAATGTTAACCAGTGGCTCATTCACCTTCTTATGTCAGCCCCTTCGGGACGTGCTACATAAACTTCGAATGACGCACAAAAAGGTGCCTGCCGTCCAACTACTGATCATAGCGATGCTTTATCAGGCCAGGGCGAAACGTCGAGTTAGGCACCGCCTTATTCCACAACAAAGCCGGGTTTTTACCCGGCTTTGTTGTATCTGAAGGGCAGACTCAGTTACGCTCTGCGTAAACCCCCATGAAGAGAGTAATGCGTTGAAACGCTGGCCCGTTTTTCCCCGCTCCCTGCGACAGCTCGTGATGATGGCCTTCCTGCTAATCCTGCTGCCATTGCTGATCCTCGCCTGGCAGGCCTGGCAAAGCCTTAACGCGCTGAGCGCTCAGGCCGCACTGACTAACCGCACCACGCTTATCGACGCCAGACGCAGTGAAGCGATGACCAACGCCGCGCTGGAGATGGAGCGTAGCTATCGCCAGTACTGCGTGCTTGACGATCGGACGCTGGAAAAGGTTTACCAGAGTCAACGCAAGCGCTACAGCGAGATGCTGGACGCGCATGCGGGCGTGTTGCCCGACGACAAGCTGTATCAGGCATTGCGTCAGGATCTGAACGATCTTGCGCAGCTGCAATGCCACAATAGCGGGCCGGATGCCGCCGCCGCCGCGCGTCTTGAAGCGTTTGCTGCCGCCAACACCGAGATGGTGCAGTCAACCCGCACGGTCATTTTCTCTCGCGGTCAGCAGCTGCAGCAGGAGATAGCCGAACGCGGGCAGTTCTTCGGCTGGCAGGCACTGGTGCTTTTCCTGGTGAGTCTCGGGCTGGTTCTGCTCTTTACCCGTATGATCATCGGCCCGGTGAAGGGCATTCAGCGTATGATCAACCGTCTTGGAGAGGGGAAATCGCTCGGGGATTCGGTTTCCTTTAAAGGCCCGCGCGAGCTGCGCTCCGTTGGTCAGCGTATTATCTGGCTGTCTGAGCGTCTGGCGTGGCTGGAATCCCAGCGTCATCAGTTCTTGCGCCATATTTCCCATGAACTGAAAACGCCGCTCGCCAGCATGCGTGAAGGAACGGAGCTGCTGGCAGACGAGGTAGCAGGGCCGCTAACGCCAGAACAGAAAGAAATTGTTGAGATTCTGGATGCCAGCAGCCGCAACCTGCAAAAGCTGATTGAACAGCTGCTGGATTACAACCGCAAGCTGGCTGACGGGGCGGTCGTTCTTGAAGAGGTCGAGATTGCGCCGCTGGTGGATATGGTGATCTCCGCCCATAGCTTGCCAGCAAGAGCTAAAATGATGCATACCGGGGTGGAGTTGAGTGCGCCTGCCTGTCTCGCTGAACCGATGCTTTTAATGAGCGTTCTGGATAATCTTTACTCCAATGCGGTGCACTATGGTACTGAATCCGGTAACATTTATATCCGAAGTTATACGATGGGTTCCCGGGTGTTTATTGACGTCGCTAACACCGGCACCCCGATCCCTGATGACGAAAAAACCATGATCTTCGAACCCTTTTTCCAGGGGAGTCATCAGCGGAAGGGTGCGGTAAAAGGAAGTGGTCTGGGCTTAAGCATCGCCCGGGACTGCATACGACGCATGCAGGGTGAGCTAAACATTGCCACGGACGAACGTGCGGATGTTTGCTTCCGTATTGAACTGCCCCTGAGCCGGAAAAACCAATAAAATGAATCTAAGTCTGGTGAGTATGTCACACGTCTTTTTCCGCGCCGTACGTGCGGTGTTTTCCAGCAACACATTTCGCCTGGGTTTACCTTGTTTATTTCTGGCAGGGTGCGTTTCCCATGCGCCACAAAGTGCGATAAGCGGTAAACAAGAAGATAAATGGCCGGATAACCAGCTGGCGGATTTCCTCTCTACCCGCTGTGACGACATCTGGAATTTGTCAGGGCATGATGTCGAAAATAATCCGCTGTTCTGGCTGCGCGGAATAGATTGTGCCCAGCGTCTTGCGCCGGTGGACGCCCGTTCGAAAGCGGCGATGCTGGATGACGACACCTGGCAGGACGCTTTCAAGCGGGGAATTCTACTGGCCGATGCGAAAATCACCCCCGTCGAACGCCGGGCTAATGTGACCCGGCTGGATACCTTTACGATCGCGCTCCCGGTACAGGTACGACCGGTATACCAGCTCTGGCGGGATGGTCAGACCTTACAGCTTCAGCTGTCTGAAGAGCGTTCTCGCTACAGCAAGCTCCAGCAGTCCACCGACAGCGAACTTGATACGCTGCGTCAACAGCAACAGCATTTACGCACTCAGCTGGATACCACGACGCGCAAGCTGGAAAACCTGACCGATATCGAAAGACAGCTCTCGTCGCGCAAATATCAGCCTGGTAGCGCATCCGCAGCACCGGACAGCGACACGCAGAAACAAGAGGATGTGAAGCATGACGAGCCGTAAACCTGCCCATCTCTTACTGGTGGATGACGATCCCGGGCTGTTAAAGCTGCTGGGGATGCGTCTGGTGAGTGAAGGCTACAGCGTAGTGACTGCGGAAAGCGGACAGGAAGGGCTGAAAGTCCTTAGCCGCGAGAAAATTGATCTGGTCATCAGCGATCTGCGGATGGACGAAATGGACGGCCTGCAGCTGTTCGCGGAGATCCAGAAGCAGCAGCCGGGCATGCCGGTGATTATCCTGACGGCACACGGGTCAATTCCGGATGCCGTCGCCGCAACCCAGCAGGGCGTATTCAGCTTCCTCACCAAGCCGGTAGATAAAGACGCACTCTACAAAGCCATCGACAGCGCGCTGGAGCACGCGGCACCCTCTGGCGACGACGCGTGGCGTGAATCCATTGTAACCCGCAGCCCGATCATGCTACGTCTGCTTGAGCAGGCGCGGATGGTCGCCCAGTCCGACGTCAGCGTGCTGATTAACGGCCAGAGCGGAACAGGGAAAGAGATCCTGGCGCAGGCGATCCACAACGCCAGCCCGCGCAGCAAAAATGCCTTTATTGCCATTAACTGCGGCGCGCTTCCGGAACAATTGCTTGAGTCCGAACTGTTTGGTCATGCCCGTGGCGCCTTCACCGGCGCGGTAAGCAGCCGGGAAGGGCTGTTCCAGGCCGCGGAAGGCGGCACGCTGTTCCTCGACGAGATTGGTGACATGCCTGCGCCGCTACAGGTCAAACTGCTGCGCGTGCTTCAGGAGCGTAAAGTGCGCCCGCTGGGCAGCAACCGCGATATTGATATTAACGTACGAATTATTTCCGCCACCCACCGCGACTTACCAAAAGTGATGGCGCGCAACGAGTTTCGTGAAGACCTCTACTACCGTCTGAACGTGGTGAATCTCAAAATCCCGGCACTGGCGGAGCGTGCTGAAGATATTCCGCTGCTGGCGAATCACCTGTTGCGTCAGGCGGCTGATCGCCATAAACCGTTTGTCCGCGCGTTTTCCACCGATGCGATGAAACGGCTGATGGCGGCCAGCTGGCCGGGTAACGTTCGCCAGCTGGTAAACGTGATTGAGCAGTGTGTGGCGTTGACGTCATCGCCCGTTATCAGCGATGCGCTGGTGGAGCAGGCGCTGGAAGGGGAAAACACGGCCTTGCCGACGTTCGCCGAAGCGCGTAACCAGTTCGAGCTGAACTATCTGCGCAAGCTGCTGCAGATCACCAAAGGCAACGTGACCCACGCAGCGCGAATGGCCGGACGCAACCGCACCGAGTTTTACAAGCTGCTCTCACGCCACGAGCTGGAAGCAAACGATTTTAAAGAGTAATGCCGTATGGTACTGTGAGCAATCGATTACGAGGCAGCTTACAGGCAAGCGTTTAAGGACCCACCATGAAAAAGATTGATGCGATTATTAAACCTTTCAAACTGGATGATGTGCGTGAAGCGCTGGCGGAAGTCGGCATCACCGGGATGACCGTGACGGAAGTGAAAGGTTTTGGTCGTCAGAAAGGCCACACCGAGCTTTATCGTGGCGCAGAGTACATGGTCGATTTTCTGCCGAAAGTGAAAATTGAAATCGTGGTCAGCGATGACATCGTCGATACCTGCGTGGATACCATCATCCGCACGGCGCAGACGGGCAAAATTGGCGACGGTAAAATCTTCGTCTTTGACGTGGCGCGCGTGATCCGTATCCGTACCGGCGAAGAAGACGACGCCGCGATTTAACGATGCCAACGGTTTTGTAGGCCGGGTAAGGCGTAGCCGCCACCCGGCGAAAAAAAAGCCCCTCGTTCGAGGGGCTTTTTGCATTACAGCACTTTATGCGGGCCGAAACATTCGTAATGAATGTTGTCTTTATTCACACCCAGCGCCACCAGCTGCTTCGCGGCATATTGCATAAACGCCACCGGTCCGCAGACGTAGAACTGCATATCCGGCGCGCTGAACGCCCCTTCATGCTGGCTTAAATTCATCAACCCTTCGCTGTCAAAACGTGCGGCTGCGCGGTCTGCTTCCGTTGGCAGGCGATACCAGGTATGCGCAGTGAAGCGGGGCAGCGTCGCGCCCAGCGTTTTCACTTCGTCCGCAAAGGCATGCACATCGCCGTTCTCTGCGGCATGGAACCAGTTGACCTGTGCGCTGTGGTTTGCTTTCGCCAGCGTATCCAGCATCGCCAGCATTGGCGTTTGGCCGACACCAGCCGAGATCAGCGTTACCGGGGTAGTAGCGTCTACCGCCATGAAGAAGTCACCCGCCGGTGCGGCCAGGTGAACGACGTCACCCACGCTGGCTTCGTTATGCAGCCAGCTGGAAACCTGGCCGCCGTCCTCGCGTTTCACCGCAATACGATAGCCTTTGCCGTCGGGTTTGCGGGTCAGGGAATACTGGCGGATCTCCTGATGCGGAAAACCTTCAGGCTTCAGCCACACGCCGAGATATTGGCCTGGCTGATAATCCGCTACCGGCTGACCATCCACCGGTTCAAATTCAAAACTGGTGATCAATGCGCTGCGCGGTGTTTTCTCAACGATGCGGAAGGCGCGCGTGCCTTCCCAGCCGCCGTTCTTGCTGGCGTTTTCACTGTAGATCTGCGCTTCACGGTTGATGAAGACGTTTGCCAGCACGCCGTAGGCTTTACCCCAGGCGTCAAGTACCTCCTGGCCCGGGCTGAACATTTCGTCCAGCGTTGCCAGCAGGTGGCCGCCGACAATATTGTACTGCTCGGGTTTGATCTGGAAGCTGGTGTGCTTCTGCGCGATTTTTTCCACCGCAGGCAGTAATGCCGCCAGGTTTTCAATGTTGCTGGCGTAGGCCGCGATGGCGTTGAACAGGGCTTCACGCTGATCGCCATTACGCTGGTTACTCATGTTGAAAATCTCTTTCAACTCTGGGTTATGCGTGAACATGCGATCGTAAAAATGAGCGGTGAGTTTAGGACCGGTTTCCACCAGCAGGGGGATGGTGGCTTTAACGGTAGCGATGGTTTGAGCGTCGAGCATGAGCGCGTCCTTTTGATGTAACTTTAATGATGTATTTTAAATGCATCTTATAAAAAATACCCCTGCGTTGTAAATGGTTCTTTGCAAGATGAAAAATATGCATCACAAACCTGAAAAGAAATCCGTTGAAACAGGGGAGCGCTTTATTCCTCAAACCCTTGCGTGGCGTGAAGGAAAACGTTTGCGTAAAATCGTTTGTCAAGACCTGTTATCACAGAACTATTCAGTTATACTGTTGCCCGTCGTCCAACAGGACTGCCTTTTCAGGCCAAAATTTACTTGTTAGCTGAGTCAGGAGATGCGGATGTTAAAGCGTGAAATGAACATTGCCGATTATGATGCCGAACTGTGGCAGGCTATGGAGCAGGAAAAAGTACGTCAGGAAGAGCACATCGAACTGATCGCCTCCGAAAACTACACCAGCCCGCGCGTCATGCAGGCACAGGGTTCTCAGCTGACCAACAAATACGCTGAAGGTTATCCAGGCAAGCGCTACTACGGCGGTTGCGAGTACGTTGATATCGTTGAGCAGCTGGCAATCGACCGTGCGAAAGAACTCTTTGGCGCTGACTACGCGAACGTGCAGCCGCACTCCGGCTCTCAGGCTAACTTCGCCGTTTACACCGCGCTGCTGCAGCCGGGCGATACGGTGCTGGGTATGAACCTGGCGCAGGGCGGCCACCTGACTCACGGCTCCCCGGTGAACTTCTCCGGCAAACTGTACAACATCATCCCTTACGGTATCGATGAGTCCGGTAAAATTGACTACGAAGACATGGCGAAGCAGGCTAAAGAGCATAAACCGAAGATGATCATCGGTGGCTTCTCTGCTTACTCCGGTATCGTTGACTGGGCAAAAATGCGTGAAATCGCAGACAGCATCGGTGCTTACCTGTTCGTCGACATGGCGCACGTAGCGGGTCTGATTGCCGCTGGCGTTTACCCGAACCCGGTTCCGCACGCTCACGTTGTGACCACCACTACCCATAAAACCCTGGCGGGTCCACGCGGTGGCCTGATCCTGGCGAAAGGCGGTGACGAAGAGCTGTACAAAAAACTGAACTCTGCCGTGTTCCCAAGCGCGCAGGGCGGCCCGCTGATGCACGTTATCGCGGCAAAAGCGGTAGCGCTGAAAGAAGCGATGGAGCCAGAGTTCAAGGTTTATCAGCAGCAGGTTGCTAAGAACGCCAAAGCGATGGTGGAAGTGTTCCTGAACCGTGGCTATAAAGTGGTTTCTGGCGGTACTGAAAACCACCTGTTCCTGCTGGATCTGGTTGATAAGAACCTGACCGGTAAAGAAGCTGACGCTGCCCTGGGCCGCGCTAACATCACCGTGAACAAAAACAGCGTGCCAAACGATCCGAAGAGCCCGTTCGTGACGTCCGGTATCCGTATCGGTTCTCCGGCTGTGACGCGTCGCGGCTTTAAAGAAGCGGAAGTGAAAGAGCTGGCTGGCTGGATGTGTGACGTTCTGGACAACATCAATGACGAAGCGGTTATCGAGCGCGTCAAAGGTAAAGTTCTGGATATCTGCGCACGCTTCCCGGTATACGCATAATTCCTCTGCTCAGCAGAACGTTAAAAGGCCGCGCGTGCGGCCTTTTTTTATGGCTTAACGGCGGTCAAGGGATATTGCGCCTGGACCCACAATCGCCAGCAATATAAATGCGCCCGCAATACTGACATTCTTGTAGAAATTAATCATATTCGGTACGACCGCGTCACCGGTCATATTCCAGTAATGGTGACCAATCACCGCCGTGCCCAGCGTGTAGAACACAAACAGCACGGCAAGAGGGCGGGTGAAAAAGCCCAGTACGATCAGGATGGCGGCTGGCACCTCCATCACCACCGCAATAATGGCCGCCAGCATGGGCATCGGTGTCCCCAGCGAGGTCATATATTGTACGGTGCCGCTAAACCCCGTCAGTTTCGGATAACCAAAGATAATAAACAGGACGACAAGCGCGATACGGGCAATCAACAACAACAGATGGCGTGACTGACCAAAATCGAGATAACGTAGTGAGTTCATGGCAGAAAACCTCTGCAAGTGGAGTAATTTAAACGTAATACACATTTTCATTCCCTGCCATAAGCCTGACGACTGCACGATATGTTAATTTTTCGTTAATTTATAGCAGGCTATCTACTTGCTTAATTTTTCTATTCTCGCCAGACTATGGCCTCCATTTCGGGAGGGATTCATGGTCTTGCATTCCACGCGCTGGCTGGCGCTCAGCTATTTCACCTATTTCTTTAGCTACGGTATTTTTCTGCCATTCTGGAGCGTCTGGCTCAAGGGAATCGGCCTGACTCCAGAGACCATCGGCGTTCTGCTGGGGGCCGGACTGGTGGCGCGTTTTCTTGGCAGCCTGCTGATTGCCCCGCGCGTCAGCGATCCCTCTCTGCTGATCAAGGCTGTACGCATTCTCGCGCTGCTCACCCTGGTCTTTGTCGCCTGCTTCTGGGTAAGCCATCAGTTTGCCTGGCTGATGGTGGTGATGGTCGGCTTTAACCTGTTCTTCTCTCCGCTGGTTCCTCTGACGGATGCGCTGGCGAACACCTGGCAAAAGCAGATCACCATGGACTATGGCCGCGTGCGCCTGTGGGGCTCTATTGCTTTTGTTATCGGTTCCGCGCTGGTGGGGAAACTGGTCAGCCTTTACGACTACCGTGCGATTCTGGCTCTGCTGAGCATCGGGATAGCGTCGATGCTGCTGGGAATGCTGTTACGTCCATCCGTGATGCCGCAGGGAGAAAATCGCCAACAGGAGAGCGCGGGCTGGCCAGCCTGGCGGAGCCTGGTCGCACAGAGCTGGCGCTTTCTGGCGTGCGTCTGTCTGCTTCAGGGGGCGCATGCGGCGTACTATGGCTTCAGCGCTATCTACTGGCAGGGGGCGGGCTACTCTGCCTCTGCGGTTGGTTATCTCTGGTCGCTGGGCGTGGTGGCCGAAGTCATTATTTTCGCCCTGAGCAAAAAGCTGTTCCGCCGTTTTGGCGCGCGCGATCTGCTGCTGCTTTCGGCGATTTGCGGCGTGGCACGCTGGGGTATTATGGGCTGGACGACGGATCTGCCATGGCTGATCGTGGCGCAAATTCTGCACTGCGGCACCTTCACCGTATGTCACCTGGCGGCGATGCGCTATATCGCTGCGCGTGAGGGCGGGGACGTGATTCGTCTGCAGTCGGTCTATTCCGCGGTAGCAATGGGCGGCAGTATTGCGGTGATGACGGTCTTTGCCGGTTTCCTGTATCAACACCTCGGGCACGGCGTCTTCTGGGTAATGGCGCTGGTGGCGCTACCGGCGATGTTTGTTCGACCAAAAGTGGCCGCACGCGCGTAACTACGACTCCAGCATCGCGCGAATATGCTCTTGCTGCTGCGCATTCAGTGATTCAACCGCGTGGATCAACGGCGGCGAGAACAGCGGCAGGGCAACAGGATAGGGGGTGACCACCAGCGCGGCTTCGCGCGGCGCGCCCTCTTTCTGAAAAGCCTGCAACGTCAGATAGCGAATATTGAGCGGCAGCAGCGTCAACTCGCGCAGCTGCTGTTCAATCAGCTCCTCACAGGATTTATCTTCCCCGGTCAACAGCACCACCTGCTTTTCATGGAGATCGGACTCCTGCATCAGCCAGGCGCCGAAAATCACCGCGACCAGGCTCATCTCTTCATCGGAAAAACGCAGGCCAAACTCCGCTTCCAGCTCAAACAACGCCTCTTTCGTGGTGCGTAACAGCCGGGGATAGAGACGATGGATCTCCTCTGGCAGGCTGTTGTCGATGCCAATTTCAAACAGGGAACGGTCCAGCGCCTGAGACAGATGGATATACAGCTGATCGGTCAGTCCTTGCTCGTCGCTGAAGTTCATCCCGGTCTGCGAGCGAAAACGGGCCACCATGCGCACGATGGCGCGACGCAAACGCTCATCCTGCTGGTGCTTATCCAGCACCGGATCGGGCGTGCGGAGCATCATAAACAGCAGCGCCAGAAACAACTGCTCATCCACATGCGCGCCCTGAGGAACGCGCCGCTTCCAGTGACGGACGATCTCCTGCGCCGTAAAATACTCTCCCCGCGACTGCGTCCAGCTGCGCTGGGCATGGGAAAATTGTGGCGTATTCCCCAGGTGGTGCTGGATAAGGCAATACTGTAAGTAGAGCTGTAAGAACTGGATGTCGCGACACTCAAACTGCCGCTGCAGCTTGCGCGAGCAGAAGTTGATTAACGCCCGCAGGTTAGCATCGTCGTAAAGTGGCCGCGCGATGCCGTGTTGTTTAAGCGCGGTTTTTAACGCTGGCGTAAACTGGTGCGAGACAAACTGCGGGCAAAGGCGGAGCGCCCTGCGCAGCCAGTGCAGCAGGCATAAACGCTGGTTCAGGGCAGTGCCTTCAATCCGGTAGCTGCCGTCGTGGTGCGTGACGATATCCAGCCGGTGATAGCGCTGGATTTCATCGCGCGTCTCGGCTATATCTTGCCGTGCCAGGACGTCGTCCACGCCGTTGGCTGCGATTATGCTCTGTGCGGTGACGGCAGCATCGGGCAGGTAAAGCATTAAAAGCACCTGGCAACGGCGCTGCGAACTGGAAAGCACAGATGGAATTTCAAGCGTCGTCATCATCTGTCGGGTATCCAGTGTGAATGTTTGATAAGAATAGCTAAAGGATGGGGGCTGAAAAGCGCACCGGCAGGCCTTTCACTCAGGATTGCTGGAGAACATCACAGAATTTTTGACGTGAGGAATTGATGCAGACAGTTAAACACAGTGCGATGGCGTTATTTTTGGCGGTTATCTCCTTCACCACCAGCGCGCACCCTCACAGTTTTATCAGCCTGAAAACCGAACTGGTCACCGACGGCACGCAGTTAAGTGGCCTGAAGATGCGCTGGACGATGGATGAAATCACCTCGGCTGACCTGCTTTATGATGCGGGAAATGCGAAGCCCGGCGATGAAATCTGGAAAAAGCTGGCGGCGGAAGTGATGGCTAACGTGCTGGGTCAGCACTACTTCACCGAGTTCTGGCATAACGGCCAGAAGGTGAAGTTTCTTAACCGACCCACGGAGTATGGTATGTCACGCGACGGGCATCAGGCGGTGCTGACGTTCGTCCTTCCGCTGGCGCACCCGCAGCCGCTGGCAGGGCAAAAATATACTTTTTCCACTTTTGACCCAACCTACTACGTCGACATGCACTACGCCGACGAGAGCGATGTACAGCTTCCGGCCTCGTTGCAGAAAACCTGCAAAATGGCGGTTCACACCCCGAATCCCAGCGAAGAGACGCTGAACTTTGCCGTCTCTCTTGATAAAGAAGATGCGCCACCGGAGGACATGGAGTTGGGTAAACAGTTCGCGCAGGAGGTGACGTTACAATGTCAGTGATCGCTTCTCCGTCCCGCAAATCTCGCCGCTGGCTTCATCTTTGGCCGCTGGCGCTTTTTATACTGTTAGCTATTGGCGGTTCGCTCTGGCTGTGGCAGGCCTGGCCGCAGGTGATGATGAAAAGCATCATCTGGCAACGCGAGGTGAACCAGCAGATGAGTGGTTTACTGAAAGCGGTGGCGGAGAACCCAACGAAAGCGGGCGGTTCCCTGCTGGCGTTCAGCTTTATCTACGGGGTGCTGCATGCGCTGGGGCCTGGGCATGGCAAAATCGTTATCACCACCTGGCTTGCGACCCATCCGTCGAAGCTGAAATCGAGCATGGGTCTTACGCTGGCCTCCTCGCTGCTTCAGGGGGGCGTGGCGATTGGGCTGGTTGTCGTGGTGCTTTCACTTCTTCAGCTTCCAGCCCGGCAGCTGCACATGAGTAGCTTCTGGCTGGAAAAGGGGAGCTATGCGCTGGTGGGCGTGTTGGGGCTGATCCTCTGCTGGCGAGCACTGAAAAAACTGCGCGCGCTGCTGCAAAAACCGCAATTCAGGACTTTTACGCCGCATCACGTTCACGATGAAAACTGTGGCTGCGGACATCAGCATCTGCCGACGCAGGAACAGCTACAGAACGGTGATGACTGGCGTGCGCGGCTGATGATTGTGCTCTCGATGGGGATGCGCCCGTGCTCGGGGGCAATCATGGTGTTGTTGTTCAGCAAGGTGATTGGCGTGTTTGGCTGGGGAATGCTTTCTGCGCTGGCGATGGCGGCTGGAACGTCACTGACGATTTCTTCGCTGGCGTTGCTGGTGCACAGCTTCCGTCAGCTGGCGGTTAAACTCAGCGGCAATAAAACGCCGGTGCTGTGGCGACAGGTCGGATGGACAACGCTCGCGCTGGCGGGCGGGGTGATTCTGCTGGTGGCGGCGGTGACGATGTGGATGAGCGCGGTGCCGGTGGGAAGGGGATTGCGGCCTTTCTGACGTACCTGAGGGATTTTGTAGGCCCGGTAAGCGTAGCGCCACCGGGCATAATACGCTCGATTAACGCTTCAGCGCGTCGCTCAGTTCATCACGCATGTTTGCCAGCATGGCTTTAACGACACGTGGGTTACCTGCAACGATGTTGCCGGTAGACATATAGTTATGGCCGCCGGTGAAATCACACACGATGGCACCTGCTTCACGTGCGATCAGCTCGCCCGCGGCAAAATCCCATGGCTTCAGAGACAGCTCGAAGTATCCGTCAACGCGGCCGGTCGCCACGTAAGCCAGATCCAGCGCAGCAGAACCGGTGCGACGGAAGTCCGCGCATTCGGTGAACAGTTTGCCCAGGATATTCATGTAGGTGGTTGCGTGCTGTTTCGCCTTGAACGGGAAACCGGTCGCCAGGATGGTGCCGTCCAGATCGCGAGCGTTGCTGCAGCGCAGACGGTAGCCGTTCAGCTGTGCGCCCTGACCGCGGGTAGCGGTGAACAGTTCGTTACGCATTGGATCGTACACAACAGCGACTTCAGTACGGCCTTTGATGCGTACGGCGATAGACACAGAGAAGTGTGGCAGGCGTTTAACGAAGTTGGTGGTGCCATCCAGTGGATCGATAACCCATTGAACATCCTGATCGGTACCTTCATGTTCACCGCTTTCTTCGGTGATGATGGTGTGCTGCGGGTAAGATTTGCGGATCGTTTCGATAATAATCGCTTCTGCGGCTTTATCGACATTCGTCACGAAATCATTGCTGCCTTTCTGGCTGGTTTCTACGGAGTCTGGCGTTTCGTAGTGTTTGGCAATTACATTACCCGCCTTGCGCGCTGCGCGCACGGCGATGGTCAGCATCGGATGCATCGGTCTCTCTCACTGGATGTTAAAGAACAGGAAAATCGGCGCAGAGTATAGCAGCGGGATCGGATTATGTCTCTCGTTTATGATAATATGCCCGAATATTCTTCAGACGCTGAATTCAGACACTAAAAATTATGCTGCAAAATATTCGAATCGTGCTGGTCGAAACATCGCACACCGGCAACATGGGCTCCGTTGCCCGCGCTATGAAAACCATGGGCTTAACGAACCTGTGGCTGGTTAACCCGCTGGTGAAGCCAGACTCACAGGCCATCGCCCTGGCCGCCGGAGCCAGCGACGTGATTGGCAACGCGCAGATCGTCGATACCCTCGACGAAGCGCTGGCAGGCTGCAGCCTGGTGGTCGGCACCAGCGCTCGCTCCCGCACATTGCCGTGGCCGATGCTGGACCCGCGCGAATGTGGTCTGAAGAGTGTCTCTGAGGCAGAGCAGGCGCCGGTTGCGCTGGTGTTTGGCCGTGAACGCGTTGGCCTGACCAACGATGAACTGCAGAAATGCCACTACCATGTGGCGATTGCCGCTAACCCGGAATACAGCTCGCTGAACCTGGCGATGGCAGTGCAGGTGATCGCCTACGAAGTGCGTATGGCGTGGCTGGCGACGCAGGAGAAAGAGGTAGAGCCTAAAGAAGAGACGGCCTACCCGCTGGTGGATGACCTGGAGCGTTTCTATGGTCACCTGGAGCAGACGCTGCTTTCGACCGGCTTTATTCGTGAAGGCCATCCAGGCCAGGTGATGAACAAGCTGCGTCGTTTGTTCACCCGCGCGCGCCCGGAAAGCCAGGAGCTGAACATCCTGCGCGGCATTCTGGCGTCGATTGAGCAAAAGAATAAGGAGTAGTGTCGTCTGTTCGCCGGGTGGCGCTTCGCTTACCCGACCTACCACGCATTCTCCCTCTCCCCGTGGGAGAGGGCTGGGGTGAGGGCATCAGGCAGCACCCTTGTGATACGACACGGTTTTGTAGGTCGGGTAAGCGCAGCGCCACCCGACAAAAAACGGCACAGAAGGTTAAATACCTGACTAAAACAGTCAAGTAAATAGTTGACCATTTTAGTCAGGAATGTCAGACTTGGCCCTGCTATGCAATACCCCCATTTTACAATAAAAAACCCCGGGCAGGGGCGAGTTTGAGGTTAAGTAAGACATGAGACTGACATCTAAAGGGCGTTATGCCGTGACCGCGATGCTGGACGTTGCGCTCAACTCCGAAGCGGGCCCGGTTCCGTTGGCTGATATTTCTGAACGACAAGGGATCTCCCTCTCCTATCTGGAACAGCTGTTCTCCAGACTGCGTAAAAATGGACTGGTTTCCAGCGTTCGTGGCCCGGGCGGCGGTTATCTGCTGGGTAAAGACGCGGGCAGTATTGCAGTGGGTGAAGTGATTAGCGCAGTTGACGAATCCGTCGACGCGACCCGTTGCCAGGGTAAAGGCGGCTGCCAGGGCGGCGATAAGTGCCTGACCCACGCGCTGTGGCGCGATCTGAGCGACCGTCTGACCGGCTTCCTGAACAACATCACCCTCGGTGAGCTGGTGAATAACCAGGAAGTTCTGGATGTATCAGGCCGTCAGCACAGCCATGATTCCCAACGCAGCACCCGCGCGCAGGACGCCATCGACGTCAAACTGCGCGCGTAATAAAACGATAAGTATTTCAGAATCAGGCCGGGGCACCGCGCCCCGCGTACTCGGTCGTACATCCAGCCGGTTGCCTGATTCCTTGCATTGAAGCGATGTACGGAGTTTATAGAGCAATGAAATTACCGATTTATCTCGATTACTCCGCAACCACGCCGGTGGACCCGCGTGTTGCCGAGAAAATGATGCAGTGTCTGACCCTGGACGGAAACTTTGGTAACCCAGCTTCCCGTTCACACCGTTTTGGCTGGCATGCTGAAGAGGCGGTTGATATCGCCCGTAATCAGATTGCTGACCTGGTGGGTGCCGACCCGCGTGAGATTGTTTTCACCTCCGGTGCGACCGAATCCGACAACCTGGCGATCAAAGGTGCAGCCAACTTTTATCAGAAAAAAGGCAAGCACATTATCACCAGCAAAACCGAACACAAAGCCGTGCTGGACACCTGCCGTCAGCTGGAGCGTGAAGGGTACGAAGTGACTTATCTGGCGCCGCAGAGCAACGGTATCATCGACCTGAAAGAGCTCGAAGCAGCGATGCGTGATGACACCATTCTGGTCTCCATCATGCACGTCAACAACGAAATCGGCGTCGTTCAGGACATCGCCACCATCGGTGAAATGTGCCGTGCGCGCGGTATTATCTACCACGTAGATGCGACCCAGAGCGTGGGCAAACTGCCTATCGACCTGAGCCAGCTGAAAGTGGACCTGATGTCCTTCTCCGGCCACAAAATCTATGGCCCGAAAGGGATCGGCGCGCTGTACGTTCGTCGTAAGCCACGTATCCGCATCGAAGCACAGATGCACGGTGGCGGTCATGAGCGCGGCATGCGTTCCGGTACGCTGCCTGTACACCAGATCGTGGGCATGGGCGAAGCCTACCGCATTGCGAAAGAAGAGATGGAAACCGAGATGGCACGCCTGCGCACGCTGCGTAACCGTCTGTGGGACGGCGTGAAGGATATGGAAGAAGTGTATCTGAACGGCGATCTCGAGCAGGGCGCGCCAAACATCCTCAACGTCAGCTTCAACTATGTTGAAGGCGAGTCGCTGATCATGGCCCTCAAAGACCTGGCCGTTTCTTCCGGTTCTGCCTGTACGTCTGCAAGCCTGGAGCCATCCTACGTGCTGCGCGCGCTGGGTATGACTGACGAGCTGGCACACAGCTCTATCCGTTTCTCTTTAGGTCGTTTCACTACCGAAGAAGAGATTGACTACACCATCAAGCTGGTTCGTAACTCCATCGGCCGTCTGCGTGACCTTTCTCCACTGTGGGAAATGTTTAAGCAGGGCGTGGATCTGAACAGCATTGAATGGTCACATCACTAATCGGTACATAAGGAGAATTCAATCATGGCATACAGCGAAAAAGTCATCGATCATTACGAAAACCCGCGCAACGTTGGCTCTTTTGACAACAGCGACGAATCTGTTGGTAGCGGCATGGTGGGTGCACCGGCGTGTGGCGACGTGATGAAGTTGCAGATTAAAGTCAACAATGAAGGTATCATTGAAGACGCGCGTTTCAAGACCTACGGCTGCGGTTCTGCCATTGCGTCCAGCTCCCTGGTCACCGAATGGGTGAAGGGCAAGTCTCTGGACGAAGCACAGGCAATCAAGAACACGGATATTGCTGAAGAACTCGAACTGCCACCGGTGAAAATTCACTGTTCTATTCTGGCAGAAGACGCGATCAAAGCCGCCATTGCGGATTACAAAAGCAAACGTGAAGCAAAATAATTGAGGTTTGAGTATGTCGATTACCCTTAGCGACAGCGCTGCCGCGCGAGTAAGCTCTTTTCTGGCGAACCGTGGTAAAGGCTTTGGCCTGCGACTGGGCGTACGTACCTCCGGCTGTTCTGGTATGGCTTACGTACTGGAGTTTGTTGACGAGCCGGCGTCTGATGACACCGTGTTTGAAGACAAGGGCGTGAAGGTGGTGGTCGATGGCAAAAGCCTGCAATTCCTCAACGGCACTCAGCTGGACTTCGTCAAAGAAGGCCTGAACGAAGGGTTCAAATTCACGAACCCGAACGTCAAAGACGAGTGTGGTTGCGGCGAAAGCTTCCACGTTTAACCGCGCGTCATCCGAAACCCCACCGTGGCTTTGCTGCGCGTGGGGTTTGTTCTAACAGGCTACCCCTGAGATTGTTATGGATTACTTCACTCTCTTCGGACTACCCGCTCAATACCCGATCGATCTTCAGGCGCTGACGGTCCGTTTTCAGGATTTGCAGCGTCAGTACCATCCGGATAAATTCGCCAGCGGGACGCAGGCCGAGCAGTTGGCTGCAGTTTCGCACTCTGCCACCATTAATCAGGCCTGGCAGACGCTGCGTCATCCGCTGGCGCGTGCTGAATATCTGCTCTCGCTCCACGGTTTTGATCTGGCGAGCGAACAGCATACCGTTCGCGATACGGCGTTTCTGATGGAACAGCTGGAGCTGCGCGAAGAGCTGGATGAGATTGAACAGGCCAAAGACGAAGCGCGGCTGGAAAGCTTTATCACGCGCGTGAAGGGTATGTTTGATACCCGCCATCAGCAGATGGTGGAGCAACTGAACAACGAGACCTGGGACGTGGCGGCAGACACTGTGCGCAAACTCCGTTTTCTCGATAAACTGCGAAGCAGTGCTGAACAACTCGAAGAAAAGCTGCTCGATTTTTAATTTCGGAAGCAATTATGGCCTTATTACAAATTAGTGAGCCTGGCTTAAGTGCCGCACCGCACCAGCGTCGTCTGGCGGTGGGTATTGACCTGGGCACCACCAATTCTCTCGTGGCGACCGTGCGTAGCGGCCAGGCGGAAACGCTGGCTGACGAGCAGGGCCGCCATCTGCTGCCTTCCGTGGTCCACTACCAGCAGCAGGGTCACGCGGTAGGCTACGACGCGCGCGCCAACGCCGCGCGCGATCCGGCCAACACCATCAGCTCGGTTAAGCGCATGATGGGCCGTTCGCTGGCCGATATTCAGACCCGTTACCCGCATCTGCCGTATCAGCTTCAGGCCAGTGAAAACGGCCTGCCGATGATCGCGACCGAGGCTGGTCTGCTGAACCCGATCCGTGTTTCTTCGGACATCCTGAAGGCGCTGGCAGCGCGCGCTACGGCGACGCTCGGCGGCGATCTCGACGGCGTGGTGATTACCGTTCCGGCCTATTTTGACGATGCACAGCGTCAGGGCACCAAGGACGCCGCCCGTCTGGCGGGCCTGCACGTATTACGCCTGCTGAACGAACCGACGGCGGCGGCCATTGCCTACGGCCTCGACTCCGGTCAGGAAGGGGTGATTGCCGTTTACGACCTCGGCGGCGGTACCTTTGATATCTCCATCCTGCGCTTAAGCCGTGGCGTATTTGAAGTGCTGGCGACCGGCGGGGATTCCGCGCTGGGCGGCGATGACTTCGACCATCTGCTGGCGGATTACATTCGTGAGCAGGCGGGGATTGCCGATCGCAGCGATGCGCGCGTCCAGCGTGAACTGCTGGATGCCGCCATTGACGCCAAAATTGCCCTCAGCGATGCGCAGACGGTTACCGTGAACGTGGCGGGCTGGCAGGGGGAAATCTCCCGTGACCAGTTTAACGATCTGATCGCACCTTTGGTGAAACGCACGCTGCTGGCCTGCCGTCGCGCATTGAAAGATGCGGGCGTTGAGGCTGACGAGGTGCTGGAAGTGGTCATGGTCGGCGGTTCTACCCGTGTGCCGCTGGTGCGCGAACGTGTAGGTGAGTTCTTTGGCCGCACGCCGCTGACCGCCATCGATCCGGACAAAGTGGTTGCCGTGGGCGCGGCCATTCAGGCCGATATTCTGGTCGGCAACAAGCCGGACAGTGAAATGCTGCTGCTGGACGTTATCCCGCTGTCCCTTGGTTTAGAAACCATGGGTGGCCTGGTGGAGAAAGTCATCCCGCGTAACACCACCATTCCGGTGGCGCGCGCGCAGGAGTTCACCACCTTTAAAGACGGCCAGACTGCGATGTCCATCCACGTCATGCAGGGCGAACGCGAACTGGTGCAGGACTGCCGCTCTCTGGCGCGCTTTGCACTGCGCGGTATCCCGGCGTTGCCAGCGGGCGGGGCGCATATTCGCGTTACCTTCCAGGTTGATGCGGACGGCCTGCTGAGCGTCACGGCGATGGAAAAATCCACCGGCGTGGAATCGTCCATCCAGGTGAAGCCGTCCTACGGCCTGACCGATGGCGAGATCGCCTCCATGATTCAGGACTCAATGAGCTACGCCGAGCAGGATGTGAAGGCGCGTATGCTGGCGGAACAGAAAGTGGAAGCCGCACGCGTGCTGGAAAGCCTGACCGGGGCACTCAATGCCGATGCCGCGCTGTTAAGCGCCGCTGAGCGTCAGGTGATTGACGAGGCTGCCGCGCACTTAAGCGTCGTCGCCATGGGCAATGATGCTGACGCAATAGAAGAAGCCATTAAAAACGTTGATAAACAAACCCAGGACTTCGCCGCTCGCCGCATGGACAAATCCGTCCGCGTCGCGCTGAAAGGCCAGTCCGTGGACGAGGTTTAATATGCCAAAGATTGTTATTTTGCCTCATGCGGACCTTTGTCCGGATGGCGCTGTTCTGGAAGCGAAGACCGGCGAAACCATTCTCGATGTTGCCCTGCGCGCAGGTATCGAAGTGGAACACGCCTGTGAAAAATCCTGTGCCTGCACTACCTGTCACTGCATCGTGCGTGAAGGTTTTGACTCGCTCGCCGAAAGCACCGAAGACGAAGACGACATGCTGGATAAAGCATGGGGTCTGGAGCCAGACAGCCGCTTAAGCTGCCAGGCCGCGGTGACCGACGAAGATCTGGTCGTGGAATTCCCACGCTACACCATCAACCACGCACGCGAGCATTAATATGGGACTGAAGTGGACAGACAGCCGTGAGATCGGCGAAGCGCTCTACGACGCGAACCCGGATCTCGATCCGAAAACCGTACGATTCACCGACATGCACCAGTGGATCTGCGATTTAGACGATTTCGACGACGATCCAAACGCATCCAATGAAAAAATTCTGGAGGCGATTCTGTTAGTCTGGTTAGATGAAGCAGAGTAAATCACTTAACGGGCTGCCTTCAGGCGGCCCGTTTGCTAATAAGGATAAATAAAATGACCGAAGCGATGAAGATTACGCTCTCTACGCAGCCTGCCGACGCGCGCTGGGGCGAGAAAGCCAGCTACAGCATCAATAACGACGGTATTACCCTGCACCTGACGGGCAACGATGATTTGGGCCTGATCCAGCGCGCCGCGCGCAAAATCGACGGTCTGGGGATCAAACATGTCTCGCTGGAAGGCGAAGGCTGGGACACCGACCGCAGCTGGGCATTCTGGGCGGGGTACAAAGGTCCGAAAGGCACCCGCAAAATTGAGTGGGCAAACCTCGACGAAGCAGGTCAGAAAGAGCTGGAAAGCCGCCTGCAGATCATCGACTGGGTGCGCGACACCATCAACGCCCCGGCGGAAGAGTTAGGTCCTGAGCAGCTGGCGCAGCGCGCCGTTGACCTGCTGTGCGGCGTGGCGGGCGACAAAATGTCCTACCGTATTACCAAAGGTGAAGACCTGCGCGAGCAGAACTATATGGGTATCCACACCGTAGGCCGTGGCTCTGAGCGACCTCCGGTCCTGCTGGCGCTGGATTACAACCCAACCGGCGATAAAGAAGCGCCTGTCTTTGCCTGCCTGGTCGGCAAAGGCATTACTTTTGACACCGGCGGCTACAGCCTGAAGCAGAGCGCGTTCATGGACTCCATGAAGTCCGACATGGGCGGCGCGGCAACCATTACTGGTGCGCTGGCGTTCGCGATTACCCGCGGCCTGAACAAGCGCGTGAAGCTTTACCTGTGCTGTGCCGACAACATGGTCAGCGGCAATGCCTTCAAGCTGGGCGACATCATTCGCTACCGCAACGGCAAAAATGTTGAAGTGATGAACACCGATGCCGAAGGCCGCCTGGTGCTGGCTGATGGCCTGATTGACGCCTCTGCGCAGAAACCTGAACTGATTATCGACATGGCGACCCTGACCGGTGCGGCGAAAACCGCCCTGGGGAACGACTACCATGCGCTGTTCAGCTTCGATGACAAGCTGGCCGCACGCCTGCTGGCAAGCGCTGCTGCGGAAAACGAGCCATTCTGGCGTCTGCCGCTGGCCGAGTTCCACCGCAGCCAGCTGCCGTCCAATTTTGCCGAGCTGAATAACACCGCAAGCGCGGCGTATCCGGCAGGGGCAAGTACCGCAGCAGGCTTCCTGTCTCACTTCGTTGAGAACTATCACGAAGGCTGGCTGCACATCGACTGCTCCGCAACCTACCGTAAAGCAGCGGTAGAACAGTGGTCCGCGGGTGCGACCGGTCTGGGCGTGCGTACCGTGGCGAACCTGCTGACGGCTGAGTAACCTTTTTTGCCGGGTGGCGCTACGCTTACCCGGCCTACAAAACCCGTAGGCCCGTGCAAGCGTAGCGCCGCCGGGCAATTGTGAAGTAGCCAAACTATGTCCGAAACCAAAAACGAATTAGAAACTCTGCTGGAACAGGCGGCCACCGAGCCCGCTCACCGTCCGGCATTTTTCCGCACGTTGCTGGAATCTACCGTCTGGGTGCCAGGCACCGCGGCGGAAGGTGAGCAGGTTGTGGAAGACAGCGCGCTGGATCTGCTGCACTGGGAGAAAGACGATGGCTCTTCAGTGATCCCGTTCTTTACCTCACTGGAAGCGCTGCAGGAAGCTGTGGAAGATGAACAGGCATTCGTGGTGATGCCGGTGCGTACGCTGTTTGAAATGACGTTGGGCCAGACCCTGTTCCTCAACGCCAAACTGCCAACCGGGAAAGAGTTCACCCCGCGTGAAATCAGTCACCTGATGGGTGAAGAGGGCAATCCGCTCAGCACTCAGGAAGTGCTGGAAGGGGGGGAAACGCTGCTGCTCTCAGAAGTGGCCGAGCCGCCCGCGCAGATGATTGATTCCCTGACCACGCTCTTCAAAACGCTCAAGCCCGTCAGGCGCGCATTCCTCTGCTCCATTAAAGAGAATGCCGACGAGCAACCGGTGCTGCTGATCGGTATTGAAGCAGATGGCGATATCGACGACATCATTCAGGCGGCGGGAAGCGTGGCGACCGACACGCTGCCGGGCGATGAGCCGATTGATATCTGCCAGGTGACGAAAGGTGAGAAGGGCATCAGCCATTTTATTACCGAGCACATCACGCCGTTTTATGAGCGTCGCTGGGGCGGGTTCCTGCGCGATCTCAAAACCAACCGCATTATCTGATGACGCGGGGTGAACTTCACCCCGTTGCTTCCAGCAGCAGTAAATCCATCAGCAGCACCAGATTCGACTCAAATGACGTCACGCCTGCTGCTTCAGCAGCGAAATGTACCGCTTCGTCATAGAGGGCAAAGTGTACGTCCGCCATCCCCGCCAGCGTATTGGCCGAGGCGCGGGTAAACGCGACGACGGTCATCCCGACGTTTTTGGCAATTCGCGCTTTATCCAGCACCTGCTCCGTTTCGCCGCTGCGTGAAACGGCAATGAACACCTGATAGCGGGCGGCGTTGCTGAGAAAAATGTTCCGGCTGTCCCCCGGCCCGGAGATAAATGCCGTTTTGCCCAACACCTGCAATTTCTTGGTCAGGTACTCGGCAAACAGATAGGAAAACCCGGCACCGTAGAGAAAAAAGCTCTCTTTCTGGCGCAGCAGGTTGGCAAACTGCTGGCGTTTGTCCTGGGTGACCCACTGAAAAGTTTGCTGATAGTTGGCGATGAATTGATTAAAAAGGGCAGGCAGCTCAGGGAGCGATTGCCCCTGCACGGCGATATGCGGCGTGTCAGAAAGCAGCTGCTTGCAGTGCCAGATAAACTCGCTAAAACCGCTGAACCCCAGCTTCTGACACAGCCGCATAATGGTGGCGGTAGAAACAAATGTCGCCTGCGCCAGCTCGCGCACCGTGATATTGCCCACCAGCAGCGGATGCTCCGTGAGGTGGGCGAGGACGCGATACTCCGCGCGGGTCAGTGACGCCCCGCGCGTTAACAGCGTGGCCAGGCGGTTATCCATTATTTTGCCGGTTCAACCGGCAGATCGTCTCGCGCACCCCATTCGCTCCAGGCGCCGTCGTAAAGAGTGACGTCGTTAACCCCGAGGGTGGCAAGTGCCAGAATCACCACGCAGGCCGTTACGCCGGAACCGCAGCTGGCAATGATCGGACGATGTAAATCCACACCCGCACGGTCAAAAATGGCGCGCAGTTCATCGGTGGTTTTCAGCTCCCCTTCAAAAACCAGATCGCCCCACGGCACGTTCAGCGCGCCCGGAATATGTCCACGCTTCAGACCCGGACGCGGTTCATCCGCTTCGGCATTAAAGCGAGGAGCAGGACGGGCATCGACAATTTGCGCCGTCTTCTCGTGGCTAACGACCAGTACGTCAGTCAAACGTTTGACGACGTGTGCGTCAAACGTGGCATCGAAATCGCCTTCCGGCAGCGTGACATCACCCTGCTGAAGCGGCAGGTCATCACGCTTCCAGCCCGCCAGACCGCCTGCCAGAATTGACACTTTCTCTACGCCAAACTGTTTTAACATCCACCACGCGCGCGGTGCGGAAAAGAGGTTGCCCTCATCGTAAACAACCAGATGCTTGTCGCGGCTCACGCCCAGCTCGCGCATCGCCACGGAAAAGGCTTCCGGGCGCGGCAGCATGTGCGGCAGGGGAGAGTTGTGATCGGAGAGGGCTTCAATATCAAAAAATACCGCGCCAGGCAGATGGCCGGCACGGTATTCAGCGAGCATATCACGAAGATGTTCCTGCCCGGCTGGGGCCATCCGCGCGTCAATAATCTGGACTTCCGGGTCGTCGCCGTGCTCAATCAGCCAGTCGGCGGCGACAAAATATGAGGTGGACATGGGATGCCTCCATTCTTTTCCGTAAAAAAGGATTGTCGGTGTTTTTTATGACACCGACAAGCAAACCACGTTCAACTCGCGAGCAAGCCCCTATTTTTTCACCGTTTCGCCATTCTGCCAGGCCTTTTGCAGCGCGGGCCAGTAGTCGCGGTTGGCTTCGATCATCTCATCCAGAATTGCTTTCGCGTGCGCCATGGTCGGCACGGTGCGGTTCAGGGTGAAGGCCTGCAGGGCTTTCTCATAACTGCCTTCGATGGTCGCCTCCACCAGCAGCTGTTCGGATGCCAGCTGCTGTTGCAGCAGGGTCTGATGGAACAGCGGCACCCGACCGATGCGCACAGGCTCTGGTCCTTCGGAGGTGATATAGGCGGGCACTTCCACCATCGCATCGTATGGCAGGTTGGTAATCGCCCCGCGGTTTTCCACCATCACCAGATGGCGGCTGCGCAGGTTAAAGGCCAGCGAGCAGGCCACGTCGACGATAAACTCGCCGTGGACGCCCACGTGGAAGGCATCCGGCAGGATCCCGGTGCGCTTGTACTCTTGCGCAGCAGCAAAGAGTTTTTTCTCACGCCCGTCCATCACTTCGTTGGCGCGGGTATAGTCCGGGTTCTGATGCTCCACAATCTGGTTTGGCATCAGGTAATACTGCAGATACGGGTTCGGCAGGTACTCCGGGAAGTTATCCATGACGGGCTTGATGTTGCGCCAGGTCTTCACCCAGGAAGGATCAGAATGTTGCGGATCGGTTTTGGCGGCGTCTTCCGTCAACAGGCCAAACTTCGCGATATGTTTGCGCAGTTCGGGCAGCTTGTCTTCGCCGTCCACCAGCACGCGGGTAAACCAGCCGAAGTGGTTCAGGCCGAAATAGTCCACCTCCAGCTTGTGGCGATCCACGCCCAGAATGGCGCCCATATTGCGCATTGCGGCGACGGGCATATCGCAGATGTTCAGCACCCGCGCGTTCGGGCGCAGGCGGCGCACGCCTTCCGCCACGATCGCTGCCGGGTTGGAGTAGTTCACGATCCAGGCTTTTTCATGCGCGTAGCGATCCACCCGATCGATAAGCTCTACCATCGGCAGGATCGTGCGCAGTCCGTACGCCAGGCCGCCGGGACCGCAAGTCTCCTGGCCGACCACGCCGTGCCGCAGTGGGATCTTCTCATCCTGCTCGCGCATTTTATACTGACCGACCCGCATCTGGGCGAAGACGAAATGTGCGCCGCTGAACGCCACTTCCGGGTCAGTGGTGACGGTGAATTTGATGCTTTCACTGTGGTCACGAATCACTTTCTCAACCACCGGCGCGATGGTGTTCTGACGCGCCTCGTCGATGTCATAGAGGCGGATTTCGGCCAGCGGGAAGTCATGCAGACGTACCATCAGGCTTTTCACAATACCCGGCGTGTAGGTGCTGCCGCCACCGGCAATCGACAGAATAAAGGGGGGTGTAAACATCTTTAGCTCCTTTCAGAGAAACGTCTCAACGGCTTCTCGCATTTTTTTGACATGCAGCCCGTAGACTACCTGAACGTTGTTACCTTGTTTGATGACCCCTTTCGCGCCGGTCGCTTTCAGGCGCGGCTCGTCGATGATGTCGACGTCCTTCACCGTGACGCGTAAGCGGGTATAGCAGTTATCCACAACCTCAATATTCTCCCTGCCGCCGAGGCCCACTACGATGGACTCACCCAGCCCGTCGTTATTGCCCCTCGCCTGGTACTCCTGCTTGCTGTAGAGACGTGTCTCCTGATCCTCATCCTCACGGCCTGGGGTCTTCATGTTGAAGCGCAGAATAAGGAAGCGGAACACCGTGAAGTAGAGGGAAAACATGATCAGCCCTACCAGGATGTACATTGGCCAGTTGGATTTCTCTGTGCCGAGCGGCAGGTTGTAGAGAATGAAATCAATGATCCCGTTGGCACCGATGGCGTGAACGCCAAATAGCGAGAACAGCATCATGCCGATGCCGGTCAGCACCGCGTGAACCACGAACAGCAGCGGCGCGACGAACAGGAAGGAGAACTCAATCGGCTCGGTGACGCCGACCAGCAGCGAGGTCAGCGCTGCCGGGATCAAAATGGCTTTCGCAACAACTTTGCGTTCCGGTTTTGCGGTCATATACATCGCCAGCGCGGCGGCGGGCAGGCCGAACATTTTGCTGATGCCGCGCGCGTCCCACACCACGGTGCTGCTGAGCTGCTTCACCTCCGGGCAGGCCATTTCGGCGAAGTAGATATTGCGCGCGCCCTGATAGGTTGCGCCGCACACCTCCTGCGTCCCCCCGAGTTCGGTATAGAGGAACGGGGTATAAACCAGATGATGCAGGCCAGTCGGTACCAGAATGCGCTCAAGGAAACCGTAAATGGCTACGCCGAACGGACCTGAGCCTTTAATGGCCAGCGCCAGCGCGCTAATCCCGTGCTGAGCGTACGGCCAGATTTCGCTCATTACCACGCCGAGCAGCATGGAGACGGGCAGCATCACAATCGCGACAAAGCAGTGGCCGGAGTAAATCGCCATCGCACCGTTAAACTGTACGCCGGAATATTTGTTGTAAAGGTAGCCGGAGAGCGCCCCGGTCAGGATCCCGGCGAAAACACCCATCTCCAGCACCTGAACGCCCAGCACCATGCTTTGACCCGCGGCTTTCATCTGCCCGGCAGGCGCAAGCTCACCCTGAAGCTGTAACGTTACGTTCATGGCGTTGATAAACACCACGAAGGTCACCAGACCAATCAGCGCCGCGTAGCCTTTATCGCGCGTTGCCAGCCCAATCGGGATCCCGACGGCAAACACCAGCGCCAGGTTGACCAGCACCGACACGGCGGATTTGGAAATCAGCTGGCCGATACTCTGAATGAGCGGATGGCCAAGAAACGGCAGGTACTCGGCCAGGTTGCCGTTACCCAATACGTTACCAAAGGCGATAAACAGACCGACGATCGGTAAGATAAGTACGGGGCCGTACAATGATTTTCCGAAATTTTGTAGGGCGTTCACGGCTCGTTTCATGGCTTTCTCTCTTATTGAACCGCGCACTCGGGGTGCGTCATGGTCATAAAACTAGCAGGCTCCTGATGCTTTTATCCAGCTATCTTATTGTTTTAAAAACAAATGACGTGAAAGGTAACATGTGACGTTATGCTCTGTGATCGCGGTTCCACCTCCACGCCGCCGGACATGGCGATTCTGCGAGGCGCTTTCCAGATTCTAAAATTGGACTTTTTGTATTAACGAAACTTGCGGATAATACTTATCCGGACGACGACCAACAGGCCCCCTCAGGCCAGGGACAAAGGATGAAACCGTTTCGCTTAGCCGCGATCTCTCTCGCGCTGCTTACCACATTTACGCTTGTCGGCTGTGACAACAGCGACGATAAATCTCAGACTGCGGCTCCCGCAGCATCCACCACATCAACCCCGAAAGCGGCTGAAAAGCCTGATGCAGAAAAACTGGCAAAACTGGCGGCACAGAGCCAGGGCAAAGCATTAACCCTACTGGATGCCTCTGAAGTACAGCTGGACGGCGCCGCCACTCTGGTGTTGACCTTCTCTGTTCCGTTGAATCCCGACCAGGATTTCGCGAAAACAGTGCATGTCGTGGATAAGAAAAGTGGCAAGGTTGACGGGGCGTGGGAACTTGCGCCTAACCTGAAAGAGCTTCGCCTGCGTCATCTGGAGCCCAACCGTAATCTGGTTGTCACCGTCGAACGTGGTTTACAGGCGCTGAACAAAGCAACGTTCGACATTGATTATGAAAAAGCGATCACCACCCGGGATGTCGAACCGACGGTCGGTTTTGCCAGCCGCGGATCGCTGCTGCCGGGCAAAGTGGTGGAAGGGCTGCCGGTGATGGCGCTCAACGTCAACAATGTGGACGTTAATTTCTACCGCGTGAAGCCGGAATCGCTGGCTTCCTTTGTCAGTCAGTGGGAGTACCGTAACTCCCTGACCAACTGGGAATCCGACAACCTGCTGAAGATGGCGGAACTGGTTTATACCGGTCGCTTTGATCTCAATCCGGCGCGCAATACCCGTGAAAAACTGCTTCTGCCGCTCAAGGATATCAAGCCGCTCCAGCAGTCTGGCGTCTATATCGCGGTCATGAACCAGGCCGGGCACTACAACTACAGCAATGCCGCAACCCTCTTTACCCTGAGCGATGTCGGGTTATCCGCTCACCGTTACCACAACCGCCTGGACATCTTTACCCAGAGTCTGGAAAACGGTGCGGCGCAGTCCGGTGTCACCGTCACGCTGCTGAATGACAAAGGGCAGACCCTTGCCGAGGCGAAAAGCGATGCGGACGGTCATGCAACGCTTGAAACCGACAAAGAGGCCGCGCTGATTCTGGCGAGCAAAGATGGCCAGACCACGCTGCTTGATCTCAAACTTCCGGCGCTCGATCTGGCGGAGTTTGATATCGCCGGTAATCCGGGCTACAGCAAGCAGTTCTTTATGTTTGGTCCGCGCGATCTCTATCGCCCGGGTGAAACCGTGATCCTCAACGGCTTACTGCGCGACAGCGACGGAAAGCCGCTCCCCGACCAGCCTGTGAAGCTTGACGTGTTGCGTCCGGATGGACAGGTGGCGCGCACGATGGTCGTTAAGCCAGAAAACGGGCTCTATCGTTTTAACTATCCGCTGGATAGCGGTGCGCAGACCGGCATGTGGCATATCCGCGCGAACACAGGTGATAACCAGCAGCGTCTGTGGGATTTCCACGTGGAAGATTTCATGCCTGAGCGTATGGCGCTGAATCTGACAGGTCAAAAAGCACCGGTTTCCCCGCAGGATGACGTGGACTTTAACGTAGTAGGCTATTACCTGTACGGTGCGCCGGCTAATGGGAATTCACTGCAGGGCCAGCTTTTCCTCCGCCCACTGCGTGAGGCCGTGCCTGCACTGCCAGGCTTCCAGTTTGGGGACATCGCTGAGGAAAACCTGAGCCGCAGTCTGGATGAAGTGCAGCTTACGCTGGACGAACAGGGGCGCGGGCAGGTTACGACTGAAAGCCAGTGGAAAGAAGTGCACTCGCCGCTACAGCTGATCCTGCAGGCCAGCCTGCTGGAGTCGGGCGGTCGCCCGGTGACGCGTCGCGCTGAGCAGGCCATCTGGCCGGCGGCTGAACTGCCGGGTATCCGTCCTCAGTTCGCCAGCAAGGCCGTATACGACTACCGCACGGATACCACCGTCAACCAACCCATTGTTGACGAAAACGGTAATGCCAGCTTTGACATCGTTTATGCCGATGCCAGCGGGGCGAAAAAAGCGGTATCCGGCTTACAGGTGCGCCTGATCCGCGAGCGCCGCGACTACTTCTGGAACTGGTCTGAGAGCGAAGGCTGGCAGTCTCAGTTCGATCAAAAGGATCTGGTTGAAGGTGAACAGGAGCTTAGCCTCAAGGCCGATGAAACCGGCAAGGTCACTTTCCCGGTGGAGTGGGGCTCATACCGTCTGGAGGTGAAAGCGCCTGATGAGATGGTCAGTAGCGTGCGCTTCTGGGCGGGATACAGCTGGCAGGATAACAGCGATGGCACGGGGGCAGCACGCCCTGACCGCGTGACGCTGAAGCTGGATAAACCCGCTTATCAGCCAGGCGATACCATCCAGCTGCATATCGCTGCACCCGCCGCAGGCAAGGGTTATGCCATGATCGAATCCAGCGAAGGGCCGCTGTGGTGGAAAGAGATCGACGTACCGGCAAACGGGCTCGATCTCTCGATTCCGGTCGATAAAGCCTGGAAACGTCACGATCTCTACCTCAGCACACTGGTGGTGCGCCCTGGGGATAAATCGAAATCCGCTACGCCGAAACGCGCGGTTGGTCTGCTGCATCTGCCGATGGGAGACGAAAATCGTCGCCTGAACATTGCGCTCGATAACCCGCAGAAAATGCGGCCAAATCAGACGCTCTCTGTGAAGGTGAAAGCCAGCGTGAAAGAGGGGGCGGTTCCACAGAAAGTGAACGTGCTGGTTTCGGCAGTGGACAGCGGCGTGCTGAACATTACCGATTACGTTACGCCAGATCCGTGGCAGGCGTTCTTCGGCCAGAAGCGCTACGGCGCGGATATCTACGATATCTACGGCCAGGTCATTGAAGGGCAGGGCCGCATGGCGGCGCTGCGCTTCGGCGGTGATGGCGATGAACTGAAGCGCGGCGGCAAACCGCCGGTGAACCACGTCACCATTATTGCCCAGCAGGCTCAGCCGGTTACGCTGGATGCTAACGGGGAAGGTACCGTTACGCTGCCGATTGGAGACTTCAACGGCGAGCTGCGCCTGATGGCACAGGCCTGGACGGAAGATGATTTTGGCAGCAGTGAAAGCAAGGTTGTGGTGGCCGCACCGGTCATTACCGAGCTGAACACCCCGCGTTTCCTGGCGAGTGGAGATACCTCGCGCCTGACGCTGGATCTGACCAACCTGACCGACCAGCCGCAAACGCTGAACGTTGCCCTGACTGCGACAGGCAAACTGTCCCTGGAGGGCGCGCCGCCGCAGCCGGTTCAGCTGCCGCCGGGCGCGCGTAGCACCCTGTTTATTCCAGTACGTGCGCTGGAAGGCTATGGCGACGGTGAGGTGACGGCACAGGTTACCGGCCTGCAGCTTCCGGGCGAAACCTTCGCACCGCAGCAGAAAAGCTGGAAAATCGGTGTACGTCCGGCATTCCCGGCACAGACGGTCAATACCGGAACGATGCTGAACCCGGGTGAATCCTGGACCGCACCGGCGCAGCATAGTAGCGGTTTCTCTCCAGCCACTCTGCAGGGGCAACTCCTGCTGAGCGGTAAACCACCGCTAAACCTGGCGCGCTATATTCGTGAACTGCAGGCGTATCCGTATGGCTGTCTGGAACAAACCACGAGTGGCCTGTTCCCGTCGCTCTACACCAACGCGGCGCAGCTCACCGCGCTTGGTATTAAGGGCGACACGGATGACAAGCGCCGTGCTGCCATTGATATTGGGATCTCGCGTCTGCTGCAGATGCAGCGCGAGGAGGGCGGTTTTGCGTTGTGGGATAAAAACGGCCCGGAAGAGTACTGGTTAACCGCCTATGTCACTGACTTCCTGGTGCGTGCAGGCGAGCAAGGCTACAGCGTGCCTGCCGAAGCCGTAAATAACGCCAATAGCCGCCTGCTGCGCTACCTGCAGGATCCGGGCATGATGTCCATTCGCTACAGCGACGACACCCAGGCCAGCAAATTTGCCGTACAGGCTTATGCCGCTCTGGTGCTGGCGCGCCAGCAAAAAGCACCTCTGGGTGCGCTGCGCGAAATCTGGGATCGTCACGCTCAGGCTGCTTCCGGGCTGCCGCTGATGCAGCTGGGTATGGCGCTCAAACTGATGGGCGATGCCCCACGCAGCCAGCAGGCACTGGACCTGGCGCTCAAAACGCCGCGTAACGACAGCAAAAATTGGATGGCCGATTACGGTAGTCAGTTGCGCGATAACGCGTTGATGCTCTCCCTGCTGGAAGAGTACAAGCTGCTGCCGAATGCGCAAAATACGTTGCTGAATGCGCTGTCTGAACAGGCTTTCAGCCAGCGCTGGCTGTCTACTCAGGAGAGTAATGCCCTCTTCCTGGCCGGACGTTCGCTGCAAACTCTGTCAGGTGCATGGCAGGCGAAAACCTCGCTGTCTGATACCGCCTCAGGCGGTGATACATCGCTGGTACAAAACGTCAACGGCGACCAGCTTGGTGCGCTGCAGGTGACCAATACCGGCACTTCGCCACTGTGGGTTCGCCTGGACAGCACGGGTTATCCGGAATATGCGCCTCAGCCGAGCTCGAACGTGCTGCAGATTGAACGTCATATCCTGGCAACCGACGGCAGCAGTAAATCGCTCTCATCTCTGAAGAGTGGTGAACTGGTACTGGTGTGGCTTGAGGTGAAAGCCAGCCAGAACGTGCCGGATGCGCTGGTGGTGGATCTTCTCCCGGCGGGTCTGGAGCTGGAAAACCAGAACCTGGCGAGCAGCAGCGCCAGCCTGCAGGACAGCGGCAGCGAGGTGCAAAACCTGCTGAGCCAGATGCAGCAGGCGGATATTCAGCATATGGAGTTCCGCGACGACCGCTTTGTGGCCGCTGTGCCGGTCAACGAAGGTCAGCCGGTCACGCTGGTTTACCTGGCGCGCGCCGTCACACCGGGAACTTACCAGGTGCCGGTCCCGATGGTGGAGTCTATGTACGTTCCGCAGTGGCGGGCAACGGGTGCGGCCAGCGGCCCGCTGATTGTTGTTCCGTAATATGCTGAAAGCACGTCTGACACGCTCCCGCTGGCTCTGGCTGGCGGGAGCGCTTCTCATTTTATGGGGGCTGGTTTTCGCCGCCGACCGCCTGTGGCCGTTACCTCTGAAAGAGGTTAACCCCGCCCGGGTGGTGGTGGATGAGAACGGCACGCCGCTGTGGCGTTTTGCTGACGCGGAGGGCATCTGGCGCTATCCGGTGACCATTGAAGAGGTCTCTCCCCGCTATCTTGAGGCGCTAATCCAGTATGAAGATCGCTGGTTCTGGGATCATCCCGGCGTAAACCCACTCTCTGTCATGCGCGCCGCCTGGCAGGATCTGACCTCCGGGAGAGTGGTCTCGGGTGGAAGTACGCTTACCATGCAGGTGGCGCGCCTGCTGGATCCGCATCCGCGCACCTTCGGTGGAAAGATCCGTCAGCTCTGGCGGGCGATGCAGCTGGAGTGGCATCTCTCCAAACGCGATATTCTTACGCTGTATCTCAACCGTGCCCCGTTTGGCGGCACGCTGCAGGGGGTAGGGGCAGCAAGCTGGACCTATCTGGGGAAACCACCTTCGCAGCTTAGCTACTCCGATGCAGCGCTGCTGGCCGTACTGCCGCAGGCACCAAGTCGTCTGCGCCCGGACCGCTGGCCGGAGCGGGCCGAAGCGGCACGCAATAAAGTGCTCGACCGCATGATGACCCAGGGCGTCTGGTCAGAAAAACAGGTAAAAGAGTCCCGTGAAGAGCCGGTATGGCTGGCTCCCCGTCAGATGCCGCAGTTGGCGCCGCTTTTTGCTCGCATGATGCTCGGCAAAAGCCGCGACACAAAAATTGTCACCACGCTGGATGCCGGACTACAACGACAGCTGGAAGAGCTGGCGATGAACTGGAAATCCCGCCTGCCGGCACGCAGCTCGCTGGCGATGATTGTCGTGGATCATACGGATATGAAAGTGCGCGGCTGGGTCGGTTCGGTGGATATTAACGACGACAGTCGATTTAGCCATGTTGATATGGTCAATGCGATCCGATCGCCGGGATCGGTGCTGAAACCCTTTATTTACGGTATGGCGCTGGATGATGGCCTGATCCATCCCGCCTCATTGCTTCAGGACGTTCCTCGAAAAACCGGTGATTATCGCCCCGGAAATTTCGACAGCGGCTTCCACGGGCCGGTCAGCATGAGTGAAGCGCTGGTACGCTCCCTCAATCTGCCGGCGGTGCAGGTGCTGGAAGCCTACGGGCCAAAGCGTTTTGCCGGAATGCTGAGCAATGCCGGGCTGCCGCTGATCCTGCCTGCGGGGGCGCAACCGAATTTGTCGCTGATTTTGGGAGGTGCAGGCGCGCGGCTGGCCGATATCGCCGCTGCCTACAGCGCCTTTGCCCGACACGGCAAGGCGGGAAGGCTGCGCTTCCAGCCTGGCGACGCGCTTGTTGAACGCCCGCTGTTATCGGCAGGTTCAGCGTGGATTATTCGCCGTATTCTCGCCAACGAGGCGCAGCCGCTGCCGGACAGTGCGCTACCGCAAATTGCGCCGCTGGCGTGGAAAACCGGCACCAGCTACGGCTACCGTGATGCCTGGGCAATAGGTCTGAACGCCCGTTACGTCATTGGCATCTGGACCGGACGACCGGACGGTACGCCCGTGGCCGGGCAGTTTGGTTTTGCCAGCGCGGTGCCGCTCCTGAATCAGGTAAATAACCTGCTTCAGTCTCGCTCGACGGTAGACGAAGCCCGCCTGCCGCGCGATCCGCGTCCGGAGAGCGTCGGGCAGGGTGTGATCTGCTGGCCTGGCGGTCAGTCGCTGCCGGAAGGCAGTGAAAACTGTCGGCGTCGCCTTTCCACATGGTTGCTGGAAGGAAGTGAGCCGCCTACGCTGCTTTTACCGGAACAGGAAGGTATTCGCGGCATTCGTTTCCCGGTCTGGCTTGATAAAACGGGTAAGCGTGTTGCAGCAGATTGCCCGGATGCCGCGGAGAAAATCCTCGATGTCTGGCCGCTGCCGCTGGAGTCGTGGCTGCCAGCAGCAGAAAAAAGGACGGCGCGTCTTCCTGCGAAATCAACAGTCTGTCCGCCTCTGGATAATAACAATGCGGCACCGCTTATGATTTCGGGAATCAGAGAGGGAGCTGTGATTAAGCGACTCCCGGGTGAAGGAAATGTGACGCTTTCTGTCAGTACGACAGGTGGAGAAGGTGAGCGCTGGTGGTTTTTAAACGGAGAACCGTTAAAAGGACGGAATTATAATTATTCATTAAAATTATATTTGCCGGGTAATTATCAATTATTTGTGATGGATGAGGCAGGACAAACGGCGACGGTAAATTTCGAGCTGGGCCGTTAAGTTTTACCCCTAAAGCGTTAGCTTGATAATTATCAACATTCGTTCCTGAAAAAAAACGAGAATGCGTTTTTATTTGAAGGAACGAGCAATGAAAAAAAATAAAAATCAGGGAGAGGGTTTTATTCCCGAGATATCCCGGCGTCAATTTATTCAGGCAGGATCGGCGCTCGCCGCCCTTCCGCTTGTTGTGACAACCCGCACCGTGCAGGCGCAGGACGCCGCGGCAACACGTGCGGCGCCGGAAGAAAAAGTGGTGCAAACCTGCAGCACGTTTGACTGCGGGGGGAAGTGTGATATTCGAGCTCACGTCAGCGAAGGCGTTGTCACCCGTATTTCCACGCGCCCGGATAATGCATTGGATCCGCAGATGCCGGTTATGCGTGCCTGCGTTCGTGGCAGAGCGTATCGGAAATTTGTTTATCATCCCGATCGGCTTAAATATCCAATGAAGCGTACAGGTAAACGTGGCGAAGGAAAATTCGAACGTATTACCTGGGATGAAGCCACGACGCTGATTGCGAATCAATTAAAAACGATTACGCAAAAATACGGTGCGGCTTCACGCTATGTTCATGTGGGCACCGCAGTTTCTGGCGGAACGTTTTCCGGCGATAAAATGGTTCGTCGTCTGCTCAACTTAACGGGCGGCTACCTCGAAAGCTATCACTCGGTCAGTATGGGCAACACGGCGGCAGCCACGCCGTATACCTATGGTACCGCCGCCAGCGGCAGTTCTCTGGATACACTGCTTGATACGAAACTGGTCATCCTCTGGGGCCATAACCCGACGGAGACGATTTTTGGTCACAGCAACTACTTCTTCCAGAAGATGAAGCAAAACGGCACCCGCTTTATCGTTGTCGATCCGCGCTATTCAGACACGGTTTCCTCCCTTGCCGATCAGTGGATCCCGCTGCTTCCTGCCACCGATAACGCCCTGATGGATGCCATGATGTTCGTGATCGTCACAGAGAACCTGCACGATCGCGACTTCATTCAGCGCTATACCCTGGGCTTTGACGAAGCATCAATGCCGGAAGGCGTTCCGGCCAATGAATCCCTGATGGCTTACCTGAGCGGGGCAAAAGACGGCGTGGCGAAAACCCCTGAGTGGGCCGAGAAAATTACCCATGTGCCTGCGCAGACTATCCGTCAGCTGGCTCGCGACTACGCAAATACTAAACCTGCTGCACTGATCCAGGGTTGGGGGCCGCAGCGTCACAACTGCGGCGAGCGCACCGCGCGCGGCTCAACGTTACTGGCGACGCTAACGGGTAACGTCGGCGTAAAAGGCGGCTGGGCGGCAGGCTATGGCGGCTGCGCTAACCGCAAATTTGCCGTTGGGCCCGAAATGCCGGATAACCCGGTAAAGGCCAAAATATCGGTGATGAACTGGGTGCAGGCCGCCGACGATGCTTCTCAGGTGACGGCTGAAGTCGGTCTGAAAGACGCAGACAAGCTGGACAGCAATATCCGCATCCTGTTCTCGCTGGCCGGCAATTACCTGGCTAACCAGAACCCGGATCTCCATCAGGCGACCCGCGTGCTGGAAGACGAGTCGAAAATCGAATTTATTGTCGCAAGCGATCTGTTTATGACGCCGAGCGCCAGATACGCCGATCTTCTCCTGCCGGAAACCAGCTTTATGGAGCGCTGGAATATTGGCGAAACCTGGGGGACCGCGAGCTATCTGATCCTGTCGGAAAAGCTGATTGAGCCTGAGTTTGAGCGCCGTTCAGATTACGACTGGCTGCGCGAGGTTGCCGCGAAGCTCGGCATTGAACCCGCGTTCAGCGAGGGCCGTGACGAAAAAGCGTGGATTGAGCACATCTGGGAGCAGACGCGGCTGGCGATGCCGGAGGAAAATCTGCCGGACTTTGCGACGCTACAGAAGACGCGTCAGCATCTTTTCAAAAGCGCGCCGTACGTTGCCTTTGAAGACAACATTCGCGATCCGCAAAATCATCCGTTCCCGACGCCGTCCGGGAAGATAGAGATCTTCTCGAAGCGCCTGTACGACATGCATCACCCGGAAATTCCGGCGCTATCGCACTACGTTCCCGCTCATGAAGGGCCGGAAGATGAACTGGCGAAAACCTTCCCGCTTCAGCTGATTACCTGGAAAGGGAAAAACCGTGCCAACTCAACTCAATATGCTAACCCGTGGTTGATTGAAGCCCAGCAGCAAAAGCTGTGGATTAACCCGCAGGATGCGCAAAAGCGCGGCATTGCACAGGGCGATACCGTGCGCATCCATAACGCGCGCGGCATTTGTGAAATCCCGGCCGTGGTGACGCCGCGCATCATTCCGGGCGTCGTTGCCATGCAGGCTGGTGCCTGGTGGCAGCCGGACGAGCAGGGTATTGATAAAGGCGGTTGCGCGAACGTCCTCAGTTCAGCCCGTATTACCGCGCTTGCGAAAGGGAATTCTCATCAAACCATGCTGGTGGAGGTAGCGAAAGCATGAGTCAGTTTAAACACTACGCGCCGGTGAGCGATAAACAACTGGGTTTTTATATCGACTCCTCCCGCTGTTCGGGCTGCAAGGCCTGTCAGGTGGCGTGCAAAGATAAAAATAACCTTGAGGTTGGACGTCGTTTCCGCCGCGTTTATGAAGTCAACGGCGGAAATTTCATTCCAACCGGGCAAGGGGGCGTCAGCAATAACGTTTTTGCTTACACGCTCTCTATTTCTTGTAACCACTGTGCGGACCCGGTCTGCACCAAAAACTGCCCGACTACCGCGATGCACAAGCGTCCGGGCGACGGCATCGTGCGCGTCGATACGGACAAGTGCGTTGGCTGCGGCTACTGCGCATGGTCATGTCCTTACGGCGCGCCGCAGCTCAATGAGCAGACCGGACAGATGTCGAAATGCGATTTTTGCGTGGATCTCCAGGCAAAGGGGGAGCAGCCAGTCTGTGTGGCGACCTGTCCGCTCGAAGCGATCAAATTCGGACCCATTGATGAACTTCGGGAGAAATACGGCGCGGTCTGCGATGTGAAAGGTTTGCCTGATTCTTCCATCACACAACCGAACCTGGTAATCAAAGCGCATCAGGGTGCAGAGAAAGAGGGGAAGCGTCATGCATGAGTTACCGTTGCTGATATTTACGCTGTTCCTGCAGGGATCGGTAGGCGTGACCCTCTGGCTGGCGTTTGGCGAGGCGCGTGCATCGCAATCTCGTCTGCTGCTGCCCGCTGCCGGGGCGTTTGTCCTGGCCAGTCTGGGGCTTCTCTCCTCGGCGCTGCACATGGGCTATCCGCTCAACGCCCTTAACGCGCTGCGCCATGTTTCCAGCTCCTGGCTGAGCCGTGAGATCGTCTTTGCCAGCCTTTACCTTGCGGCACTGGGCCTTGCGACGCTGCTGATGTTTGCCAAAAAACCAGGCTGGAAGCTGCTGTTGGTTGTGGCCGGTGTTGTCGGGCTGGTGGATGTGTTCTGCATGGCGCAGATCTACATGCATACGTCGGTGGTGACCTGGCAGCACATTAACACTCTGGTGCTGTTCATCGGCTCGGTGGGGATCACAGGCTCAGCCTGCATGGCCGTTGGGCTGCGCTGCCAAACTTCCGTGCGTGCGGCGGTTGTTATTGTCGCGCTGCTGGTGCTTGTGCGTCTGGTCATGCAGCCCGTCTGGCTGGCAGACATTGCGACCATGGATAACACCGTGGTGACGTTCCCTCACGCACCGTTGCAGATGCTGGAGCAACTGCGCACGGTACATCTGCTGAGCTGGTGCGTTTCGGTTGCGGGTATGCTGTGCTTTGCCGCGGGCGGTCTGAAAGCGGTGCGAGGCCCAATGCTGCTGGGCAGTGCGCTGTTGATCGTGGGTGAGCTTATGCTGCGCTTCGTTTTCTTCAGTATTGGCTGATGGGCGAATTGTCATTATCCCCGGCGATAGAGGTGACGCATGCGTGTGTGCGTTGCCGTTTTCGCCATGCTGCCTGCAGTGCCTGCGCGGACGTTTGTCCCGCGCAGGTTTTTTCTTTTACTGAAATGGGCATCTCGGTTGATGAACAGCGCTGTATAGGCTGCGGTGACTGCCTGTTCGTCTGTCCCACCGAGGCCATTACCGAGATCACGCCGCGAAAACGCTTTCTGCGTGGCGATACCCTCGTTGGGCCTTTTACTGAACATGCCCCAGGGGTGAATGAGCTGCTGCTATGGCACGCGCAACACGGTGTGCGTTTTATCAGTATTGAAGCGGAACACTACCCGGCCTGGTTACTGGCGCTTGCCCGGCTTAATCTTGTGCTTCGTCGACGGGGTGAAGCGGTATGGGCTTTTAAGCCTGACCCGATCAACGAGGTGAATATTGCCCGCCGTGCGCTTATGTATGTTCCGCGGGAGGATGTGCGCCGCTGTAACGTCGTGCCGGGCCAGCGTCAGCTGCGCAGGGCATTCGCAGGATTTAGTGAGTCAGATATCGTTCTCGACATCGGAAAATGTATGTTGTGTGGGGCATGCTGGCGAAGCTGCACGGAAAACGCAATTCGTTTTGAGAATGCCACGCTGGTGGTGGAAACCGGACGCTGTACCGGGTGTGGGGGGTGCGAAGCGGTGTGTCAGCATGGCGCGATAAGCATAACGCAGACAGAACAGAGCGCGAAAAGCAGCGTGACGCCTGCCTGTGAGGCTGTTTGCCTGACGTGTCATCTTCATTTCTGGTCATTCAGGATGGATGAAAAGCACTGCCCCCTCTGTTCACGCCATCACTTCGCTATGCGCGATTCGACCTGTTGCTAATCTTCGTCTCATTTTAAAAAAATGTTATGCAGAACCATAGGCAATGGCGCTATTGCTCATTATAATCCGCGCCACACCATACTCAGGTATGCAAAACAACAGAACATTGACAGAGGTTATCATGGCTATTGAACGTACTTTTTCCATCATCAAACCAAACGCGGTGGCAAAAAACGTTATTGGCAGCATCTTCGCTCGCTTTGAATCAGCAGGGTTCAAAATTGTTGGCACCAAAATGCTGCACCTGACCGTTGAGCAGGCTCGCGGTTTCTACGCTGAGCACGAAGGCCGTCCATTCTTTGACGGTCTGGTTGAGTTCATGACCTCCGGTCCTATCGTGGTATCCGTGCTGGAAGGCGAGAACGCAGTACAGCGCCATCGCGATCTGCTGGGTGCAACCAACCCGGACAACGCGCTGGCCGGTACCCTGCGCGCTGACTACGCGGACAGCTTCACCGAGAACGGCACCCACGGTTCTGACTCCGTTGAATCTGCTGCACGCGAAATCGCCTTCTTCTTCGCAGAAGGCGAAGTGTGTCCACGCACCCGTTAATTTAACGGTTTCGTTTACACATTAATTTCGTAAATGCCACGTGCAAACGTGGCATCCCTGCGCCAGACTTTGTACAATGCAACGCCCCGGATGAGCAGACCGCTGTCCGGGGCGTTTCTATTCAACCCTCCAGGGGCCACAACGTGTAACAACGAGGCCGGAAAATATTATGTCTGAATTAGTGAATACCTCCGAAGTCGCCATTCCTGCGGTTCCCAATAAAAATGGAAAAATTAACCTGCTGGACCTGAACCGTCAGCAGATGCGCGAGTTCTTTAAAGATATGGGTGAGAAGCCGTTTCGTGCCGATCAGGTGATGAAATGGATGTACCACTACTGCAGCGACAACTTTGATGAAATGACTGACATCAACAAAGTGCTGCGTAACAAGCTCAAAGAAGTGGCTGAAATCCGCGCCCCGGAAGTGGTGGAAGAGCAGCGCTCTGCCGATGGCACCATCAAATGGGCGATTGCCGTAGGCGATCAGCGCGTTGAAACCGTCTATATCCCGGAAGAAGACCGCGCCACGCTGTGTGTCTCCTCCCAGGTGGGCTGCGCGCTGGAGTGCAAATTCTGCTCTACCGCACAGCAAGGGTTCAACCGTAACCTGCGCGTTTCTGAAATTATCGGCCAGGTCTGGCGTGCGGCGAAAATCGTCGGTGCGGCAAAAGTGACCGGTACGCGTCCTATCACCAACGTGGTGATGATGGGGATGGGTGAGCCGCTGTTGAACCTGACTAACGTGGTACCGGCAATGGAAATCATGCTGGATGACTTCGGTTTTGGCCTGTCCAAGCGTCGTGTGACGCTGTCGACGTCAGGCGTTGTCCCTGCGCTGGATAAGCTTGGCGACATGATTGACGTTGCGCTGGCTATCTCCCTGCACGCACCAAACGATGAAATTCGTGACGAAATTGTACCGATCAACAAAAAGTACAATATCGAAACCTTCCTCGCTGCCGTGCGCCGCTACCTGGAGAAATCCAACGCCAACCAGGGCCGCGTCACCATCGAGTACGTGATGCTTGACCACGTTAACGACGGTACCGAGCACGCGCATCAACTGGCTGAGCTGCTGAAAGATACGCCATGCAAAATCAACCTGATCCCATGGAACCCGTTCCCGGGGGCGCCGTATGGCCGTAGTTCGAACAGCCGTATCGACCGTTTCTCCAAGGTACTGATGGAGTATGGTTTCACCACTATCGTGCGTAAAACCCGTGGTGATGATATTGATGCAGCGTGTGGACAACTGGCTGGCGATGTCATTGACCGAACCAAACGTACCCTGCGTAAACGCATGCAGGGTGAGACGATTGCGGTCAAAGCTGTTTGATTATTATGCACTCACGGCGCATTATCTGCGCCGTGATGCATAATCTTACTGAATAATCAGTCAGATTCGTGAAGACTGATCAATAATTACGGTGCGTTTCATCCGACTTTCGGGCAGTATGTAACGACGTAACAACAGTTTAGCCGTTCGGGCAGGGCTGTACTGTCATCTCCGGGCTGACAGTCTTATACTGTCTGTTCAAGGTTAACTGACCTGAAGTTTCGCGGTGCGGGTGGCATTGTGACTCACCGGCACCTGAACCCTTTTTTTCACGTACCAGTAGTTGTAGCGAATGAATACTGAAGCCACTCACGACCAACATGAAGCACTCTCCACTGGCGTTCGTCTTCGCAACGCCCGTGAACAACTCGGACTCAGCCAGCAAGCCGTTGCAGAACGCTTGTGCCTGAAGGTTTCCACGGTTCGCGATATTGAAGAAGATAAGGCGCCTGCCGATCTGGCTTCAACATTTCTGCGCGGTTATATCCGCTCTTACGCAAAACTGGTGCACATCCCCGAAAACGAATTACTGCCAATGATGGAGAAGCAGGCACCGGTTCGCGCAGCGAAAGTGGCGCCGATGCAAACTTTCTCCCTGGGGAAACGTCGTAAAAAACGTGATGGCTGGCTGATGAGCTTTACCTGGCTGGTGCTGTTTGTGGTGATCGGCCTGACCGGCGCGTGGTGGTGGCAAAACCATAAGGCGCAGCAGGAAGAGATCACCACCATGGCCGATCAATCCTCTGCTGAACTCAATCAGGCAGGGAATGGTGGCGCTCAGAGCGTCCCGCTGAACACCGACGGTGCAGCCACCTCAAGCGAGCCGCAAACAACGGCTCCGGCAACCGATGCGGCGCAGGCTCCGGCAGCCACGGCTAACACCGCTGCGCCTCAGGCTCAGGATCAGAACGCGGTCGTTGCCCCTTCTCAGGCGAATGTTGATACTGCGGCGAACGCGCCTGCGGCGACTCAGCCAACGGACAATACCGCGGCATCCCTGCCAACCGACCCGGCGGCGACTGCCGCACCAGCAGCCGATCCAAACGCGCTGGTGATGAACTTCACTGCCGACTGCTGGCTGGAAGTCACTGACGCGACAGGTAAAAAACTGTTTAGCGGCCTGCAGCGGAAAGATGGCACGTTAAACCTAACGGGTCAGGCACCTTACAAACTTAAAATCGGCGCTCCGGCAGCGGTACAGATCCAGTATCAAGGAAAACCTGTCGACCTGAGCCGCTTTATCAGAACTAACCAGGTTGCACGTCTTACCGTTAATGCCGAACAATCAGCAGCACAGTAACAGACGGGCAACGCGGGAGATTTTTCATGCATAACCAGGCTCCGATTCAACGTAGAAAATCGAAACGGATTTACGTTGGGAATGTGCCAGTCGGCGATGGGGCACCCATCGCCGTTCAGTCGATGACCAACACGCGCACCACGGACGTGGAAGCAACGGTCAATCAAATCAAAGCATTAGAGCGTGTAGGCGCGGACATTGTTCGCGTCTCCGTGCCCACCATGGATGCCGCAGAGGCGTTCAAGCTGATCAAACAGCAGGTCAGCGTTCCGCTGGTAGCGGATATCCACTTCGACTACCGTATCGCGCTGAAAGTCGCCGAATACGGTGTTGATTGCCTGCGTATTAACCCGGGCAACATCGGTAACGAAGAGCGCATCCGCATGGTGGTGGACTGCGCCCGTGACAAAAATATCCCTATCCGTATCGGCGTCAACGCGGGATCGCTGGAAAAAGATCTGCAGGAAAAATACGGTGAACCCACGCCGCAGGCGCTGCTCGAATCCGCGATGCGCCATGTCGATCATCTCGATCGTCTTAACTTCGATCAGTTCAAAGTTAGCGTAAAAGCGTCTGATGTATTCCTCGCGGTGGAGTCGTACCGCCTGCTGGCAAAACAGATCGATCAGCCTCTGCATCTCGGGATTACCGAAGCGGGTGGCCTGCGTAGCGGTTCTGTCAAATCCGCGATCGGTCTGGGACTGCTGCTCTCTGAAGGGATCGGTGACACCCTGCGCGTTTCGCTGGCGGCCGATCCGGTAGAAGAGATCAAGGTCGGTTTCGATATCCTGAAATCACTGCGTATTCGTGCGCGTGGGATCAACTTCATTGCCTGCCCAACCTGCTCGCGTCAGGAATTTGATGTGATCGGTACGGTGAATGCCCTGGAGCAGCGTCTGGAAGATATCATCACCCCGATGGACGTCTCCATCATCGGCTGCGTGGTGAACGGTCCGGGTGAAGCGCTGGTGTCCACATTGGGCGTGACCGGCGGTAACAAGAAAAGTGGTCTCTATGAAGATGGCGTTCGTAAAGATCGTCTGGATAATAGTGACATGATCGACCAGCTCGAAGCTCGCATCCGCGCTAAAGCCGCGATGATGGACGAGACACAGCGTATTAGCGTTCAGCAGGTTGAAAAATAACGTGATGGGAAGCGTGCCGCTTCCCATGTATGATTGAACCCATTCTTTGGGTTTTTTTTGTATATAGAAAGAGAATAAACGTGGCAAAAAACATTCAAGCCATCCGCGGCATGAACGATTACCTGCCTGGCGAAACCGCCATCTGGCAGCGCATTGAAGGCACACTGAAGCAGGTGCTCGGCAGCTACGGTTACAGCGAAATCCGTTTGCCGATTGTAGAGCAGACCCCGTTATTCAAACGCGCGATCGGCGAAGTGACCGATGTGGTTGAAAAAGAGATGTACACCTTTGAGGACCGCAACGGCGACAGCCTGACTCTGCGTCCGGAAGGGACGGCGGGCTGCGTACGCGCCGGCATCGAACATGGTCTTCTGTACAATCAGGAGCAGCGCCTGTGGTATATCGGCCCGATGTTCCGCCACGAACGTCCGCAGAAAGGTCGTTATCGTCAGTTCAACCAGCTGGGTGTGGAAGTGTTTGGCCTGCAGGGTCCGGACATCGACGCCGAACTGATTATGCTGACGGCCCGCTGGTGGCGCGCGCTCGGTATTGCTGAGCACGTTTCGCTGGAGTTGAACTCTATCGGTTCTCTGGAAGCGCGTGCGAACTATCGTGATGCGCTGGTTGCATTCCTGGAACAGCATAAAGACAAGCTGGACGAAGACTGCAAACGCCGCATGTACAGCAACCCGCTGCGCGTGCTGGATTCCAAAAACCCGGATGTGCAGGCGCTGCTGAATGATGCACCTGCACTGGGTGACTACCTGGACGACGAGTCTCGCGAACACTTTACCGGCCTGTGCAAGCTGCTTGAAGCGGCGGGCATTTCCTACACCGTGAACCAGCGTCTGGTGCGCGGCCTGGACTACTACAACCGCACCGTGTTTGAGTGGGTGACCACCAGCCTCGGTTCACAAGGCACCGTGTGTGCCGGCGGTCGTTATGACGGTCTGGTTGAGCAACTGGGTGGCCGTGCAGCACCTGGTGTTGGCTTCGCGATGGGCCTTGAGCGACTTGTTTTGTTAGTTCAGGCTGTTAATCCGGAATTTAAAGCAGATTCCGTTGTCGATATATACCTGGTGGCCTCAGGCGCGGAAACGCAGTCTGCGGCGATGCAGCTTGCCGAACGCGTGCGCGATGCGCTGCCGGGCGTTAAGCTGATGACCAATCATGGCGGCGGCAACTTCAAAAAACAGTTTGCTCGTGCCGATAAGTGGGGCGCAAGTATTGCACTGGTGCTGGGTGAGTCCGAAGTGGCTAACGGCGAAGTGGTAGTTAAAGACCTGCGCTCTGGTGAGCAAACAACGGTAACGCAGGACGGCGTTGCGGCGCATTTGCGCACTCTATTGGGCTAAGGAGAAAGACTGCGTGGAAATTTACGAGAACGAACACGATCAGGTCGACGCGATTAAACGCTTCTTTGTTGAGAACGGCAAAGCGCTGGTTGTTGGGGTGATTTTGGGTGTGGGCGCGCTGATTGGCTGGCGTTACTGGAACAATCATCAGGCGGATACCGCGCGCGGCGCGTCTCTGACCTATGAAAATACCGTGAGCGCGATTCGTGCCGATCAGCCACAAACGCTGGTTGCGGCAGAGAAATTTGCTGCTGACAACAAAAACACCTACGGCGCGCTGGCTGCGCTGGAAGTGGCTCAGCAGTACGTTGATAAGAACGAACTGGATAAAGCTGTTGCTCAGTTGACTCAGGGTCTTGCTGCTGCCAGCGATGAAAACCTGAAAGCAGTGATTAATCTGCGCCTGGCACGTATTCAGGTTCAGCAGAAAAAAGCTGACGATGCGCTGAAAACGCTCGATACCGTTAAAGGCGAAGGTTTTGCTGCCATCGTTGCCGATCTGCGCGGTGAAGCGCTGCTGAGCAAAGGTGACAAAGCGGGCGCGCGTAAAGCGTGGCAAGCTGGCGTGGATAGCAAAGCTTCACCTGCGCTGAGCGAAATGATGCAGATGAAAATAAATAATTTGTCCGTCTGAGAGGGACCCGATGCAATTGCGTAAATTACTTCTGCCAGGACTGCTTTCTGTTACGTTATTGAGTGGTTGTTCACTGTTCAGTGGCGAAGAAGACGTTGTAAAAATGTCCCCACTGCCGACGGTTGAAAACCAGTTTACCCCTTCTACCGCGTGGGATGTCTCCGTTGGTAATGGTATTGGTGACTTTTATTCCAACCTTCATCCGGCCTTTGCGGACAGCGTTGTTTATGCCGCCGATCGTAAAGGTACCGTGAAAGCGGTCAATGCTGATGACGGAAAAGAAGTCTGGTCTGTTAACCTGGCGGAAAAAGATGGCTGGTTCTCCCGTAAACCTGCACTGCTGTCTGGCGGCCTGACGGTTGCCGGTGGTCATGTCTACGTGGGTAGCGAAAAGGCGCAGGTTTATGCCCTGAACACCAGCGACGGCTCCATTGCCTGGCAAACTACCGTGGCCGGTGAATCCCTGTCTCGCCCGGTCGTGAGCGACGGCCTGGTGCTGATTCATACCAGCAACGGCCAGCTGCAGGCGCTGAACGAAGCGGACGGTCTGGTGAAATGGACCGTCAACCTTGACATGCCTGCGCTCTCTCTGCGCGGTGAATCTGCGCCTGCTACCGCATTCGGTGCAGCAATTGTAGGCGGTGATAACGGTCGCGTGAGTGCCGTGCTGATGCAGCAGGGTCAGATGATCTGGCAGCAGCGTATCTCTCAGGCTACAGGCTCAACGGAAATTGACCGTCTGAGCGACGTCGACACAACGCCGGTCATCGTAGACGGTGTGGTTTACGCGCTGGCCTATAACGGTAACCTCACCGCGCTGGATCTGCGCAGCGGCCAGATCATGTGGAAACGTGAACTGGGTTCTGTAAATGATTTCATCGTGGACGGTAACCGTATCTATATGGTTGACCAGAACGACCGTCTGCTGGCGCTGAGCACTGAAGGCGGCGTGACCCTGTGGACGCAAAGCGATCTGCTGCACCGTCTGCTGACCGCGCCAGCACTGTACAACGGCAGCCTGGTGGTAGGCGACAGCGAAGGGTATATGCACTGGATTGATCCGGATAACGGCCGCTTTGTTGCACAGCAAAAAGTCGACAGCTCTGGTTTCCTGACCGATCCGGTTGTGGCTGACGGCAAACTGCTGATTCAGGCAAAAGACGGTACGCTGTACGCGATCACGCGTTAATTACCCGGCGGTTGTAGTATACTAAACGGCTCCTGTTCACTCAGGAGCCGTTTTGACATTTTTAAAAACGCCGCGAATGCGACGTTTATTTGAATTTTATGAGGCTTCAAACATGGTACCTGTGGTCGCGCTTGTCGGGCGCCCTAACGTTGGAAAATCCACTCTTTTTAACCGTTTAACACGCACCCGTGATGCGCTGGTTGCGGATTTCCCGGGGCTGACGCGTGACCGTAAGTACGGTCGTGCAGAGGTGGAAGGACGCGAGTTCATCTGTATTGATACCGGTGGTATTGACGGTACAGAGGACGGCGTTGAAACCCGCATGGCGGAACAGTCATTGCTGGCGATTGAAGAAGCGGACGTGGTGCTGTTTATGGTGGATGCGCGCGCTGGCCTGATGCCGGCAGACTCCGCCATCGCCAAACACCTGCGCTCGCGTGAAAAGCCCACTTTCCTGGTGGCGAACAAAACTGACGGCATCGATGCCGATCAGGCCGTTGCGGACTTCTGGTCTTTAGGCCTGGGTGAAATCTATCCCATTGCGGCATCGCACGGTCGCGGCGTGACCAGCCTGCTGGAAACCGTTCTGCTGCCATGGGTTGATGAAGTTAACCCGCCGGAAGAGGTAGACGAAGACGCTGAATACTGGGCGCAGTTTGAAGAGGGCGTTGAGGGCGAAGAAGAGCCTGAAGACGACTTCAATCCGCAGGATCTGCCAATCAAGCTGGCTATCGTGGGGCGTCCAAACGTAGGTAAGTCTACACTTACTAACCGTATTCTGGGTGAAGAGCGCGTGGTCGTTTACGACATGCCTGGCACCACGCGCGACAGCATCTACATCCCGATGCAGCGCGATGAACGTGAGTATGTCCTCATTGACACCGCCGGGGTACGTAAGCGCGGGAAAATCACCGATGTGGTGGAAAAATTCTCCGTTATCAAAACCCTGCAGGCGATTGAAGATGCCAACGTCGTCATGCTGGTCATTGATGCACGCGAAGGAATCTCCGATCAGGATCTCTCTCTGCTCGGCTTTATCCTCAATAGTGGGCGCTCACTGGTTATCGTGGTCAACAAATGGGATGGCCTCAGCAATGAAGTGCGCGAGCAGGTGAAAGAGACCCTCGACTTCCGTCTGGGCTTTATCGACTTTGCGCGCGTGCACTTTATTTCTGCCCTGCACGGCAGCGGCGTCGGTAACCTGTTCGAATCCGTACGTGAAGCCTACGACAGCTCCACCCGTCGTCAGAGCACCGCCATGCTGACCCGCATCATGAATATGGCTGCAGAAGATCATCAGCCGCCGCTGGTACGCGGTCGCCGCGTGAAGCTGAAATATGCTCACGCCGGGGGTTATAACCCGCCAATCGTGGTTATCCACGGCAACCAGGTGAAAGACCTGCCGGATTCCTACAAGCGCTATCTGATGAACTACTTCCGTAAATCGCTGGACGTGATGGGCACGCCTATCCGCATCCAGTTCAAGGAAGGGGAAAACCCGTTCGCTAACAAGCGCAACACCCTGACGCCGAACCAGATGCGTAAGCGTAAGCGTTTGATTAAGCACATTAAGAAAAGCAAATAAGCTTTGCTGAACTCACAAAAGCCCGCGCATGTCGCGGGCTTTTTTTTGCCCAATCATACCGCCGGTTTTCTCTGTGTGATGTCAATCACTATTCACTTTTAACCATGTTTAAAACTAAGAAAGTAGACAATCGTCGAATTTTCGTCTTAAAGTCCCGGGCCCGGTACTAGACAAAACTAGCATCTGGTTATCAAATGGTTAACTAACTTTTCGCCGCATGTAAAAAATCGGTCAGATACGTAACTGGCCGGCGTACTTGCTGGTGTTTACAAGCACGACACATACCTTTCGGGAGAATTATGCAATCCTCTGTTAATCAAAAAGAGAGCCGAACGTTCTTCGGCCATCCGTATCCGCTCGGTTCACTGTTTTTCACCGAGATGTGGGAGCGTTTCTCGTTTTACGGCATTCGTCCGTTACTGATCCTGTTTATGGCCGCCACCGTCTATGACGGCGGGATGGGGCTGGCCCGTGAAAACGCCTCGGCGATTGTCGGTATCTTTGCCGGGACCATGTACCTGGCCGCGCTGCCGGGGGGCTGGCTGGCGGATAACTGGCTTGGGCAGCAGAGAGCCGTCTGGTACGGTTCAATTCTGATTGCGCTCGGCCACCTGTCGATTGCGCTGTCGGCCATCATGGGTGACAACCTGTTCTTTATCGGCCTGATGTTCATCGTGCTCGGCTCTGGCCTGTTCAAGACCTGTATCTCGGTCATGGTGGGGACTCTGTATAAAAAAGGCGATGCGCGTCGTGACGGCGGTTTCTCGCTGTTCTATATGGGCATCAACATGGGCTCGTTCATTGCCCCGCTGATTTCCGGCTGGCTGATTAAAACCCACGGCTGGCACTGGGGCTTTGGTATTGGCGGCATCGGGATGCTGGTGGCGCTGATTATCTTCCGCGTGTTTGCGGTTCCGGCGATGAAACGCTATGACAGCGAAGTCGGTCTGGATTCCACCTGGAACAGTCCGGTGGTGAAGCGTAATGGCGTGGGCATCTGGCTGCTGGTGCTGGCGGCAGGTGTGGCAACGCTCGTGACGCTGATTGCGCAGGGCGTGATTGTGATTAACCCGGTCGCGGTAGCCAGCGTGCTGGTCTACGTGATTGCGGCGTCTGTTGCCCTCTACTTTATTTATCTGTTTGTTTTTGCTGGCCTGAACCGTAAAGAACGCGCCAGACTGCTGGTGTGCTTTATTCTGCTGGTCTCAGCGGCGTTCTTCTGGTCTGCGTTTGAGCAGAAGCCAACCTCGTTCAACCTGTTTGCCAACGACTACACTAACCGCATGATCGGTGATTTTGAAATCCCGGCGGTTTGGTTCCAGTCGATTAACGCGCTGTTCATCATCCTGCTGGCCCCGGTGTTCAGCTGGGCATGGCCGAAGCTCGCGACGAAGAACATCCGCCCAAGCAGTATCACCAAATTCGTGATCGGTATTCTGTGTGCAGCAGCGGGCTTTGGCCTGATGATGCTGGCGGCACAGAATGTACTGAGCAACGGTGGGGCGGGTGTGTCGCCGTTCTGGCTGGTGGGCAGTATCCTGATGCTGACGCTGGGTGAACTGTGCCTGAGCCCGATCGGTCTGGCGACCATGACCCTGCTGGCGCCGGAAAGAATGCGCGGCCAGATGATGGGTCTGTGGTTCTGCGCCAGTGCCTTGGGTAACCTGGCGGCGGGCCTGATTGGCGGTCACGTGAAGGCCGACCAGCTGGATATGCTGCCGGATCTTTTCGCCCGCTGCTCCATCGCGCTGCTGATTTGTGCCGCGGTGCTGATCGTCCTCATTGTTCCGGTGCGTCGTATGCTGGAAAATGCGCAAACGAAACCAGCAGCTAGCGCCTCATAAACCTCAGCGTGCCGAGGCTGGCGTTACGCCCCGGCACGTTATTCCCTGAGGTGAAAATATGCAGTTAGGATTTGTTGGTCTTGGTGCGGTAGTGGAGACAGCGTATCTGCCCGCATTGCGTAACCTGTATGGCCGCCCGGTTCGTTGTTTCGGGTTTGATGTTCTCCCGGCAAAGCACCCTGAAGGCGTGATGCGCTGCGCCTCGCTTGCGGAACTGCTTGCCACCCCGCTTGATACCCTGTTTATCACTACCGCATCGCTGCAACATCTTGAGGTGCTTGAGCAGGCAATCGCCTCACCGATCTCCCGGATTGTGATAGAAAAACCGATTGTCGCCACGCTTCCCCAAATAGATAAGCTTAATGCGCTGCTGGCCACGCCCGGTGCGGCATCCCGAGTGCTGGCGCTCGACCACTGGATGGCGCGCACCGAAACGGCGAAGCGCTCGCTGGTCGATCATTTTTCTGACGTCGTCAGAATCGAAGGCTTTTTGCAGGAGCCAAGCGGGTACAACGCTGTCGGCGAACCCATCGCGCTTAATTTCGCCACCGGTGAACCGGATACCAGAACGCTTCGTCACCCTGATGGCGTGATTCTGGATATCGGTACGCATGTGCTGGCGATGCTGCGTGAAACGATGCGCTTTCTGGGGGGCCATGACGAGATGACGCTACAGGTCGTTGCCGCTAAAGACCGTCTGGGCCGCGTTATTGCAAAAGGAGACCTGACCACGGCGGAAGGCGAGGCGCATCTTCAGGGAAGCATCAGCGGCGTACCGGTGGACATCTGGCTTAACAAATACGCAGGACCTGCGGGCGGGCAAAAAGGCTTGCGTCTGCATCTGCGTGACGGGCGCACCATCAGTCACGACCGGCGCGACGCGGAAGATGTGCTGGAGGTCATTGAGGGGGATGATATTCAGCGCTGGTCTCTCCCCGGCACAATCTACGAGCACTGTCTTGCGGGACATATTCTTGGCGATAAAAGTCTGTTTGAGCGGGATCCGCAGGAGGTGAGCCGTACCACGCGCCGTCGGATCGAGGAAGTTGCGCTGCTGCTGACCTTGCAGCAACAGTTGCGTGGTCCGCACTGAACGCAACGTGGTAAAATTACCCCAGACCTGAATGCTTTGAAGGAGTCACCATGACGATTACCTGCCCGGATTGCCAGGCAACGCTGGAGCCTCAGAATGGGGTGGCGCACTGCGAGAACTGTAACAAAGACATTGCGCTTGAAGCCCGTTGCCCGGCGTGCCATCAGCCGCTCCAGGTTTTAAAAGCCTGTGGCGCGGTGGATTATTTCTGCCAGAACGGCCACGGCTTAATCTCTAAAAAACGCGTGGAGTTTATTCCGGCAGAACGCTAATCACACACGCAGCCTTCGCCTTTCTGCCACAGTTCGACCAGCGACTCGGGTGCTTCCTGCTCGGGCACCAGCACGATGATATCGGCATAATGTGCCTGATTCTGCCCGGTCCAGATAATCTGGATGCGGAAATAGCGCTGGTCACCGCTGCCGGGTGACGTGGCTTGCCCGGGCGGCTGGCCGCGTGGAAACGCCTGCTCCAGGATGCTCACCAGGCGCTGGCGCTGGGCTTCATTGAGCGAGGACAGCGCGATGGTGCGCTGACCGCTCAGCTTAGGAATAAAAGCGACGCCGCCTTCCCGGGCCAGCTCAACTACGGCGTCATCCGTCAGTTCCGGAACCTGCATTTACAGCACTCCCACCTGTTCCCAGGCTTGTTTTATGGCCGCTCCGACGTCGCTACCGGAGCGTTTCTCTCCGTGCGCGATCGTTAGTTTTGCAAAGGCCTCAAAATCTGCATCCTGCGCCAGATTGCGATCGCAAACTGTGTCGTACCAGGCATAACCCGCTTTTTCCCATGCGTGACCGCCAATCGCCGTCGCGGCCAGATAAAACGCCCGGTTGGGGATACCGGAGTTCAGATGCACGCCGCCGTTATCCTCGCGCGTTTTAATGAAATCTTTCATGTGCGCGGGCTGCGGATCTTTGCCGAGCAGCGGGTCATCGTAGGCGGTGCCGGGTTCAGACATCGAGCGCAGCCCTTTGCCGTTAATTCCTGCGGCCAGCAGCCCTTCACCAATCAGCCAGTCTGCTTTATCGGCGGTTTGCTTCAGATGATACTGTTTCACCAGCGAGCCAAACACGTCAGAGAGAGACTCGTTTAGCGCGCCCGACTGTTCAAAATAGATCAGTCCGGCCTCGGTCTCGGTTACGCCGTGGCTCAGTTCGTGCGCCACCACGTCAATGGCAATCGTGAAGCGATTAAATATTTCCCCGTCGCCGTCGCCAAATACCATCTGCTGACCATTCCAGAAGGCGTTCTGATATTCCCGGCCGTAGTGAACGGTCCCGGTCAAAATAAGCCCTTTATTATCGAGTGAATCGCGCTGATATTCTTTCCAGAAGAAATCATGGGTAATCCCTAAATACGCGTAGGCTTCATCGACTGCGACATCGCCATTCGACGGCTGACCCTCATAACGTACCTGGGTACCCGGCAGCTCCTGGGTTTGCTTCGCATCGTAAATATCGCGCTCCAGCTGACCGGCTTTATTCACGTGCGGGGCGGCGGGCTTGCCCGGCATATGGGCCATTAACGTCTGCACATGGGTTAAGGTCTGACGGGCGCAGCGCTGCTGCGGCTCGGAACCCGTTTCGATAATACGACGCAGAATATAAGGGGGAATAACGCTATAAAGATGGGTCATGCAGCTCTCCTTATTAAAAAAGGGAATAGCTGCAGTATAGTAAGTAACCGGCGAAGAATTATCCGGTTTTGCGCTGACGCGTCTTTTTCACCGGTTTAATTGATTTCACTTCGCTTTCTACCCAGCCGTCAGACAGGCGGGTGGTCAGCACATCCCCGGCTTTGACCTGTTTGGTTTGTTTCAGCACTTTCCCGTCCGTCGCGGTGGTGACGCTATAGCCGCGCGCCAGCGTGGAGAGGGGGCTGACCGCTTCAAGATGGGTCACCGCATTGCCAAAACGTTCGCGGGTGGTACTCAGCCGGGCGCGGAGAGTCTCCGCCAGACGAAACTCCAGCTGCTGAATCCGCGTTTGCGCGCGGTAAATTTTCGGCTGCGGATTTTGCTGGTTAAGGCGCTGCGTCACGCGCTGCTGGCGCGAAACGGCGCGTTTCAGCTGAGTATCCAGCGCGATATTCATGCGCTGGCGCAGACGATCCAGCACCGTCTGCTGACGCGCCAGGCGCAGCTGCGGGTGCTGCTGCTGCAGACGATGATGAAGCTGGGTAAAGCGACGGGTACGGTTGGCGAGGAAGTAGTCCATCGCCATTTCAAGGCGCTGCTGGCCGTTCTGGATCTGACGCAGCAGCTCAAGCTGGTTACGACTCACCACTTCTGCCGCCGCGGAAGGCGTAGGTGCACGTAAATCCGCGACAAAATCGGCTATCGTCACGTCCGTTTCATGCCCGACGGCACTCACGACCGGGATAAGGCTGGCAAAGATTGCCCGCGCCACGCGCTCGTCGTTAAAGCTCCACAGGTCTTCCAGCGAGCCGCCACCGCGCCCGACGATGAGTACGTCACACTCCCGGCGCGCGTTCGCCAGCGCAATGGCGCGCACAATCTGGCCCGGTGCATCGTCGCCCTGCACGGCGGTCGGGTAGATGATGACGGGCAGGGAAGGGTCGCGACGCTTGAGTACGTGTAAAATATCATGCAGTGCCGCACCGGTTTTTGAGGTAATGACCCCAACGCAGTGGGCAGGAGAGGGCAGCGGTTTTTTAAACTGCTGGTCGAAAAGCCCCTCGGCAGAAAGCGTTGCTTTTAACTGCTCATACTTCTGCTGCAATAGCCCTTCGCCCGCAGGCTGCATACTCTCGACGATAATTTGATAATCACCGCGCGGTTCATACAGGGTAATATTGGCGCGAACCAGAACCTGCTGGCCGTGCTGCGGACGAAACGTCACGCGGCGGTTGCTGTTGCGGAACATCGCGCAGCGCACCTGGGCGGTGTCGTCTTTTAAGGTAAAGTACCAGTGGCCGGAAGAGGGCTGCGTGAAGTTAGAGATCTCACCGCTGATCCAGACCTGCCCCATTTCCTGCTCAAGCAGCAAACGCACCGTCTGATTCAGGCGGCTGACGGTATAAATTGAGGGGGATTGAGAGGATAACATGTGAGCGGGATCAAATTCTAAATCAGCAAGTTATTCAGTCGATAGTAACCTGCTGAGAGGCAATCGCAAGCATTTTTTTTAAAAAAGTGTAGATGCAATCGGTTACGCTCTGTATAATGCCACGGCAATATTTAACCACCCAGGTCAGAGATATTGCCCATGCTACGTATCGCTAAAGAAGCACTGACGTTTGACGACGTCCTCCTCGTTCCCGCTCATTCCACCGTTCTGCCGAATACTGCCGACCTCAGCACGCAGTTGACGAAAACCATTCGTCTGAACATTCCTATGCTCTCCGCGGCAATGGACACCGTGACTGAAGCGCGCCTGGCTATCGCCCTGGCACAGGAAGGCGGCATTGGCTTTATCCATAAAAACATGTCTATCGAGCGTCAGGCGGAAGAAGTTCGCCGCGTGAAGAAACATGAATCCGGCATTGTGTCTGACCCTCAGACCGTTCTGCCAACCACCACCCTGCACGAAGTGAAAGCCCTGACCGAACGTAACGGCTTCGCCGGTTACCCGGTTGTGACCGAAGATAACGAGCTGGTTGGCATCATCACCGGCCGTGACGTGCGCTTCGTGACTGACCTGAACCAGCCTGTCAGCGTCTACATGACGCCAAAAGAGCGTCTGGTGACCGTTCGCGAAGGTGAAACCCGCGACGTAGTGCTGGCGAAAATGCACGAAAAACGCGTTGAGAAAGCGCTGGTTGTGGATGCGAACTTCCATCTGCGCGGCATGATCACCGTGAAAGATTTCCAGAAAGCAGAACGTAAACCTAACGCCTGTAAAGACGAGCATGGCCGTCTGCGCGTGGGTGCAGCGGTGGGTGCCGGTGCCGGTAACGAAGAGCGTGTTGATGCGCTGGTGGCTGCGGGCGTTGACGTCCTGCTGATCGACTCCTCACACGGCCACTCTGAAGGCGTTCTGCAGCGTATTCGTGACACCCGTGCTAAGTACCCGGACCTGCAGATTATCGGCGGCAACGTGGCAACAGGCGCAGGCGCTCGTGCGCTGGCTGATGCCGGCTGCAGCGCGGTGAAAGTAGGTATCGGTCCAGGCTCTATCTGTACTACCCGTATCGTCACCGGCGTGGGCGTTCCGCAGATCACCGCGGTATCTGACGCGGTTGAAGCGCTGGAAGGCACCGGTATTCCGGTTATCGCTGACGGCGGTATCCGCTTCTCTGGCGACATCGCGAAAGCCATCGCCGCGGGCGCTGCTGCCGTGATGGTGGGCTCCATGCTGGCCGGCACCGAAGAATCCCCGGGTGAAATCGAACTCTACCAGGGCCGTTCTTACAAATCCTATCGTGGGATGGGCTCCCTGGGCGCGATGTCCAAAGGTTCCTCTGACCGTTACTTCCAGACCGATAACGCCGCTGACAAACTGGTGCCGGAAGGTATCGAAGGCCGCGTTGCTTATAAAGGCCGTCTGAAAGAGATCATTCACCAGCAGATGGGCGGCCTGCGCTCCTGTATGGGTCTTACCGGCTGTGGTACCATTGACCTGCTGCGTACCAAAGCGGAATTCGTACGCATCAGCGGTGCGGGTATCCAGGAGAGCCACGTTCACGACGTGACGATCACCAAAGAGTCCCCGAACTATCGTCTGGGCTCCTGATTTTTCTTCGCCCGACCTCGTGTCGGGCGATTTATTTAATCTGTTTCACTTGCCTCGGAATTAGCGTCAATGACGGAAAACATTCATAAACATCGCATCCTCATCCTCGATTTTGGTTCTCAGTACACTCAGCTGGTGGCGCGTCGCGTACGTGAACTGGGCGTTTACTGCGAACTGTGGGCGTGGGATGTCACGGAAGCACAGATTCGCGAATTCAATCCAAGCGGCATCATCCTGTCCGGCGGCCCGGAAAGCACCACCGAAGAGAACAGCCCGCGCGCGCCGCAGTACGTGTTCGAAGCAGGCGTGCCGGTATTCGGCGTCTGCTACGGTATGCAGACCATGGCCATGCAGCTGGGCGGCCACGTAGAAGGCTCTAACGAGCGTGAGTTCGGCTATGCACAGGTAGAAGTCGTCACCGACAGCGCACTGGTGCGTGGTATCGAAGACTCCCTGACCGCTGACGGCAAACCGCTGCTGGACGTGTGGATGAGCCACGGCGACAAGGTCACCGCTATCCCGTCTGACTTCGTAACCGTTGCCAGCACCGAAAGCTGCCCGTTCGCGATCATGGCGAACGAAGAAAAACGCTTCTACGGCGTGCAGTTCCACCCGGAAGTGACCCACACCCGTCAGGGTATGCGCATGCTGGAGCGCTTCGTGCGCGACATCTGCCAGTGTGAAGCGCTGTGGACCCCGGCAAAAATCATCGACGACGCCGTGGAGCGTATCCGCCAGCAGGTTGGTGATGACAAAGTGATCCTCGGCCTCTCCGGCGGCGTGGACTCCTCCGTGACCGCGATGCTGCTGCACCGCGCCATCGGCAAAAACCTGACCTGCGTCTTCGTGGACAACGGTCTGCTGCGTCTGAACGAAGCCCAGCAGGTGATGGACATGTTCGGTGACCACTTCGGTCTGAACATCGTTCATGTGGAAGGCGAGCAGCGCTTCCTGGACGCGCTGAAAGGCGAGAACGATCCGGAAGCCAAGCGTAAAATCATCGGCCGCGTATTCGTGGAAGTGTTCGACGAAGAAGCGCTGAGGCTGGAAGACGTTAAATGGCTGGCACAGGGCACTATCTATCCTGACGTGATTGAATCAGCTGCTTCAGCAACCGGTAAAGCACACGTCATCAAATCTCACCACAACGTGGGCGGCCTGCCGAAAGAGATGAAGATGGGTCTGGTTGAACCGCTGCGCGAGCTGTTCAAAGATGAAGTACGCAAGATCGGTCTGGAACTGGGTCTGCCGTACGACATGCTCTACCGTCATCCGTTCCCGGGCCCGGGTCTCGGCGTGCGCGTACTGGGTGAAGTGAAGAAAGAGTACTGCGACCTGCTGCGTCGCGCAGACGCGATCTTCATCGAAGAGCTGCACAAAGCTGACCTGTACAACAAAGTAAGCCAGGCGTTCACCGTGTTCCTGCCGGTTCGCTCTGTCGGCGTGATGGGTGATGGCCGTAAGTACGACTGGGTTGTCTCCCTGCGTGCGGTGGAAACCATCGACTTCATGACCGCGCACTGGGCGCACCTGCCGTATGACTTCTTAGGCCGCGTGTCTAACCGCATCATCAACGAAGTGAACGGTATTTCCCGCGTGGTGTATGACATCAGCGGTAAGCCACCGGCTACGATTGAGTGGGAATAAGCAGATAACTCTTCCTGTGTTTTCATGAACAGGTAAAAGTGAATTTAACCCTCTTTTTTACAGAGGGTTTTTTATTGTCACCTCAAACCACCTCATAGGGAGATAGTGTTTGATTTCCTTTGGGAGTTCTGCTCTTTGTAAAACGGCTCTCACTCTGTGCTATGCCTTGGCAAAGGGACTGAAGGGCGTATTCGCCCCTCAGTCCTGCTCCGCGGAGATGACTGTGCTATTATCCCGTAAATTGACCAGCTAAACATCTACACGACTGTAAAATTTCCTGTCAAAATTCAAAAATACGAAATTTAGAACTAATTTCGTCATTTTTTAATATATTTTATAAAGCGTACATTTAAGTAAAGCTTTCTACAAAGCCTTTTAACTCTTTCAAAGAATATGGGGGAATTCGAGTATGTGCAATTCGATGACATGTTGGGCACAGCGAAATAAGGTCATCTAAAATTGTTTTTCTTTTTCCTAAACTGATTGGATTTATGTGGTGACAATCTATAATGTATTTATTGTTTACGAAGTATCGTTTCTCACATGACTGACAAGTGTAGTTATCCTTTTTCTTCCGTGCTTCAGCTAATTTTTTATCTCTTGCACTTGTCATTCGACTTGAGTCTTTTCTATATCCCTCTTCGGCTTCAGTTGAGTCGGGATCTAAATATCTAGGATTTACCTGTCCTTCGTTTTTCAAATATATCCTTTCGAAGCCCCCATTGCCTTTTCCAACAAAAGAAGTCCAGTTTGTATTTGTTTTTAAGGCTAATTTCAGATTTTTTATGTAGATTCGATAGCGCGGATATTGCTTTCCTTTTCTTTCGGTATACTCTTCAGCTTTTTTTTCGACAAATTCACCAATGTAGATATGATTAAGGGTGCTTGTTTGGTGAAAAACAATTACATAATCATCGACCCTGTCTTTTGATACAACCCAACAACCAGTAGATGATAATCCCTTATGATCGATGAAAAAGTTGTGCCCCTTGGTTTTGACAGCAACAGCTGTACAACCTTTAGGCAAAATATCTAAATATGAATCCATTTTAAACTCCATATGAATTGTTCTTTCTGCATATTTATTTCTGATTAGTATTCGATTGGGGATAATATCCCTCTGATCTCACGCTTGCTCATACAGTTTTTGTTTATCCCTCACTTCCCTTCACCCAACCGATAAGCCAGTGCCACCACCAGCGACTGCACCAGGCACAGCGTCGCCGACTGGGACCGAAACGCGTCCACCTGTGCCTCTTTCACTACAAAGCAAAGATCGCTGAACGTCGCCAGCGGGCTGATCTGGCTGTCCGTAATCACAATCTGCCGCGCGCCGACGCTGGCGGCGGTTTCGCTGACCATCACCGTCTCTTCCGCATACGGCGAGAAGCTGATCGATACCACAATGTCGCGCGCCTTAATGCGGCTGATCTGCTCGCGCAGCATCCCACCCATACCGTCGAGCAGAATAGGGCGACACTCCAGGTGGCTCAGGGCATAGGTGAGGTAGGCCGCGACGCTAAAGGAGCGGCGCAGACCGGCGATGTAGATGGTGTCGGCGTCGGCCAGCAGCTGTACCGCGCGCTCCAGCATTTCCGGTTCGGCGCGGGCGGCCAGCTGCTGTAGCGCCTGGGCGTTTGAACGGGCGAACTCCTGCAGGATATCGAGCGGGGTTTCGGGCACGGCCTCGCTCTCCATTTCGCGGAACAGCCGGGCACGGTCGCTGTAGCTGGCGGTCTCCTCCACCAGGTTCATGCGAAACAGCTGTTTCATTTCGTTGAAGCCGGTGAAGTCAAAGGCGTTGGCGAAGCGGATCAGCGTCGAGGGCGGCACGTCGGCGCGCTCGGCAATCACGGCAACCGTATCAAAGGCCACGCTGTTCGTATTATCCAGCACATAGCGGGAGACCTGCTGCAGCCTCTTGCTCAGGCTATCGTAGCGATCGCGGATTTGCTGCTGCAGTTCGTTCAGGCTGGTTGCTGTCGTCATGTTATCCCCCAAATACAGTCCTGTGATTCTAAACGCAAAACCGCGTCTTTTAAATGTCGGCCATCCATCTGGCAGCAAAAATGAAACAGAAGCTTCAGTCATTCCCACGCCCGAAATGCCTTAATAGCGCACGCTGCGTCAGTATTGTTGGCTGTTAACATAAAAATCCATCCTTGATCACAATAATCATCATTTATTTTATTTCAACTTAAAATGGAATATTTGTTTCATATATAGTGTTCGGTACACAGTGTTCAGGTAACAGTCACGTATCAACAGCGAGAGGTTAAGGATGGAGACGGTAGCGAATTTTATTCACGGCGAATGTGTCACCGGTTCAGGCCAGCGCGTTCAGGCGATCTTCAACCCGGCCACTGGCAAGCAGATCCGCCAGGTGGTGATGAGTACGGCACAGGAAACGGAGCAGGCAATTGCCGCCGCGCAGCAGGCGTTTCCTGCGTGGGCGCGTCATGCTCCGCTTAAGCGCGCGCGCGTGATGTTCCGCTTCAAGGCGCTGCTGGAAGAGAACATGGATCGCCTGGCCCGTCTCATCAGCGAAGAGCACGGCAAGGTCTTCTCCGACGCGGTGGGCGAACTCACCCGTGGTCTGGAAGTGGTGGAATTTGCCTGCGGTATCCCGCATCTGCAAAAAGGTGAGCACTCAGCCAACGTCGGCACCGGCGTTGACAGCCACTCGCTGATGCAGCCGCTCGGGGTCTGCGTTGGGATCACGCCGTTTAACTTCCCGGCGATGGTGCCGATGTGGATGTTCCCGATTGCGCTGGCGACCGGAAACACCTTCGTGCTGAAACCGTCAGAAAAAGATCCCTCCCTGGCGCTCGCGCTGGCGCAGCTGCTGAAAGAGGCTGGCCTGCCGGACGGCGTGTTCAACGTGGTGCAGGGTGACAAAGAGTCCGTTGACGTGCTCCTGACCGACCCGCGCGTGCAGGCGGTGAGCTTTGTCGGCTCCACGCCGATTGCCGAATACATTTACCAGACCGCATCCGCCCACGGAAAGCGCTGTCAGGCACTGGGTGGCGCGAAAAATCACTGTATTCTCATGCCGGATGCCGACATGGAGATGGCCGCCAACGCCATTATGGGTGCAGGCTTCGGTGCGGCGGGGGAGCGCTGCATGGCGCTCTCGGTGGTGCTGGCGGTGGGGGATAAAACCGCCGATGACCTCTGCGCCCGGCTGGAAAAACAGATTGCCGCCCTGCGCGTCGGGCCGGGTCTGGACCAGACGCCGGAAAACGAAATGGGGCCGCTCATCTCCTCGGCGCACCGCAGCAAGGTGCTGGGCTATATCGACAGCGGGGAAGCGCAGGGCGCGACCCTTCGCGTTGACGGTCGCGGCTTCAGCGTGCAGGGACACGAGCAGGGCTACTTCGTCGGGCCGACGCTGTTTGATAACGTCACCCCGGAGATGACCATCTATAAAGAAGAGATTTTCGGCCCGGTGCTTTCTGTGGTGCGCGTAGCAGATTACGCCAGCGCGGTGGACCTGATTAACCGCCATGAATATGGTAATGGTTCGGCAATTTTCACCCGTGACGGCGGCTGCGCGCGTCGCTTCTGCGAAGAGGTGCAGGCGGGCATGGTCGGGGTCAATGTGCCGATCCCGGTGCCGATGGCATTCCACAGTTTCGGTGGCTGGAAGCGCTCTATCTTTGGTGCGCTCAACGTCCACGGCAACGACGGCGTGCGTTTCTACACCCGAATGAAAACCATCACCGCACGCTGGCCGGAAATGCAGCAGGAGACAGGCGCTGCGTTCTCCATGCCAACGCTGGGCTGACAGGAGGCGTTATGCAAACCGAACGTATGACTATGGCCCAGGCGCTGGTCCGATTCCTTAATCAACAATACGTCAGCGTGGATGGCGACGAAATGCCCTTCGTGGAGGGCGTGGCGACTATTTTCGGGCACGGTAACGTGCTCGGCATCGGCCAGGCGCTGGAACAAGATCCGGGCCATTTGCAGGTGATGCAGGGCTGCAACGAGCAAGGCATTGCCCATATGGCGACGGGATTCGCCAAACAGCACCGCCGTCAGCGCATTTTCGCCGTCACCTCCTCCGTCGGGCCGGGCGCCGCCAATATGGTGACCGCGGCGGCAACCGCTACGGCGAACCGCATTCCGCTGCTATTACTGCCGGGCGATATCTACGCCAGCCGCCAGCCGGACCCGGTGCTGCAGCAGATCGAGCAGTATCACGATCTCAGCATCAGTACCAACGACTGCTTCCGTCCTGTCTCTCGCTACTGGGACCGCATCAACCGTCCCGAGCAGCTGATGAGCGCCATGCTAAGCGCGATGCGAACGCTTACTGACCCCGCCAATACCGGGGCGGTGACCCTCTGCCTGCCGCAGGACGTGCAGGGGGAAGCATGGGATTATCCCCTGAGCTTCTTCGCGCGCCGCGTGCACCACATCGAACGTCGTCCGCCTGACCCGCAGCGTCTGGCGCAGGCGCGGGCGCTGATCGCCCGCAAGCGTCGTCCGCTGGTGGTGTGCGGCGGCGGCGTGCGCTATTCCGGCGCGCATGAGGCGTTTCGCGAATTTGTCGAGACGCTGCAGCTGCCGTTTGCCGAAACCCAGGCCGGGAAGGGGGCGCTGGTAAGTGACCACCCACTTAACCTGGGTGGCGTTGGGGTGACGGGGGGACTGGCGGCCAACCAGCTCGCGCCCCAGGCGGATTTAGTGATTGGCATCGGCACGCGTCTCACGGACTTTACCACTGGCTCCAAGGCGCTCTTTTCCCATCCGGACGTCGAATTTCTGCTGCTGAACGTGGCGGAGTTCGACGCCCTGAAGCTGGACGCCACCGCACTGATCGCCGATGCCCAAACCGGGCTTCAGGCCTTAACCCACGCGCTCAGGGATTATCGCAGCAGCTGGGGAGACGCGATCGCCCAGGCGAAATCCGCGTGGCGCGACGAGTGCCGTCGCCTGTGGGATAGCCAGTGGCATCCTGCTGATGCGCCCGAAGTGGCAGGGCACCTGGATAGCCAGCTGGTGGAATATGGCGAAACGCTCAACACTCGCCTGACCCAGACGCGGGTGCTGGGGTTGATCAACCAGCATATTGAAGATAGCGCCATCGTGGTGGGGGCGGCCGGATCGCTGCCGGGCGATTTACAGCGGCTCTGGCAGGTGAAAACGCCGGATAGCTATCACCTGGAATACGGATACTCCTGCATGGGCTACGAGATTGCGGCGGCCATCGGTGCGAAGCTCGCCAGACCCGACCAGCCGGTGTACGCCATGGTGGGGGATGGCTCGTACATGATGCTGCACTCCGAGCTGCAAACCGCGGTGCAGGAGGGGATTAAGGTCACCGTTCTGCTGTTTGATAACGCCAGCTTTGGCTGCATTAACAATCTGCAGATGGGGCATGGCATGGGGAGCTTTGGCACCGAAAACCGCCATCGCAACCCGGAAACCGGACGGCTGGACGGGCCGCTGGTGGAGGTCGATTTTGCCCAAAACGCGGAAAGCTACGGCTGCCGCGCGTGGCGGGTGAACGATGAGCAAAGCCTGCTGGCGGCGCTGGAGGCGTCACGCGCGCATCCGGGCCCGACGCTGCTGGACATCAAGGTGCTCCCGAAGACCATGACCCATGACTACGCCTCGTGGTGGCGAACCGGCGACGCGCAGGTGGCGGCGTCTTCTGCCGTGCGTGAAGCCGCTCTGCAAACGCAGGCGCAGGTGAAAAAAGCCCGCCAGTATTAAGTTTTCCCGCCTTAACGAAATTTTCATTTCATTTTCCCCTCACCCTAACCCTCTCCCCAAAGGGGAGAGGGGATGGTGTGGTGCACTCTTTTCTCCCTCGCCCCTTTGGGGAGAGGGCAGGGGTGAGGGGTTAGCAGCACCTTCTCCCATGTTGTGAGATTGATAACAAAATTTATCTCATTCATCTCAAAAGTGTTAACCCGCACTCAAAAACATAATTTTCACTATTTATAAAAATGAAATAAATGTTTTATTTATAGGGTCGTTAGTTCACAGCATTCACCAACACCGGGAGCCGTTATGTTTAACATTGCTTTACTGGGCGCTGGCCGAATTGGCCAGGTACATGCAGCTAACATCGCCAGCCACGGCGCGACCACGCTCTGGTCCGTGGTTGACCCGAATCAGGAATTTGCCACCCGTCTCGCCACGCAGTATCAGGCCCGTCAGCAGAGCCTGGATGAAGCGATGACCGACCCTAACGTTCACGCCGTGCTGATTGCCTCCGCCACCGATACCCACGCGGACCTGATTGAAATGGCCGCCCGCCATGGCAAAGCCATCTTTTGCGAAAAGCCGGTACACCTCGACCTTGCCCGCGTGCGCGACTGCCTGAAAGTGGTCAAAGAGTACGACGTGCCGCTGTTTATCGGCTTTAACCGCCGCTTTGACCCGCAGTTCCGCCGGGTGAAAACCGACGCCCAGGCCGGGCGCATCGGCAAGCCGGAATCGTTGCTGATTATCTCCCGCGACCCGTCTCCGCCGCCTGCAGAGTACGTGCGTGTCTCCGGCGGCATGTTCCGCGATATGACCATTCACGACTTTGATATGGCGCGCTTCATCATGGGCGAAGAGCCGGTGTCGGTCTATGCCCAGGGCAGTAACCTGGTCGATCCGGCGATTGGCGAGGCGGGGGATATCGACACCGCATTTATCGTTCTGAAATATGCCTCCGGCGCGATGGCGACCATCGTCAACAGCCGCCGCTCATCTTACGGATACGACCAGCGCCTGGAGCTGCACGGCTCCGAAGGGCTGCTGTGCGCGGGCAATATTCTGGAAAACCTGGTGCAGCACTACGGCAAACAGGGCTGCACCAGCGCGCTGCCGGAACACTTCTTCCTGCAGCGCTACAAATCCGCTTACGCCGCGGAATGGGAACACTTTGTTGCGGTCCTGCGCGGCGAAGCGGTGCCTGACTGCAGCGGTGATGATGGTGAACGTGCGCTGTACCTCGCGGATAAAGCGCTGGAGTCGCTGCGTAGCCAGCGCGAGATCGTCCTCTAAACACAACCACCCTACACAGAGAGACATAATAATGAAAAAACTGATCGTAGCCGCCCTCATCGCCATGACGTCCGGGGCTGCCCTCGCCGAAAACGAGCAAATTGTTTTCAGTACGCCAAACCTGGCCATGCCGTTTGAAGTACACATGCAGCGCACGGCGGTGAAAGCCGCAAAAGAGATGGGCGTGAAGCTTCAGGTGCTGGACGGGCAGGGCAGTTCACCGAAACAGGTGGCAGACCTGGAAAATGCCATCACCCGTGGGGCGCAGGGCTTTATCGTCTCCCCGAATGACGTAAACGCCGTCTCCAGCGCGGTAGATGAAATTCAGGATGCGAAGCTGCCGGTGGTGACCCTTGACCGCTCCGTCGACAGCCAGAAAAAAGTGCCGCACTTCGGGGCTAATAACTACAAAGGCGGCCAGGCGATTGGCGACTTCGTGAAAACCAAATTCCCCGACGGAGCGGAGATTATTCTGCTGACCGGTCAGCCGGGCTCCTCCTCCAATATTGAACGCACCAAAGGGATCCGCGACAGCCTGAAGGCGGGCGGGGATAAGTACAAGATCGTCGCCGATCAGACCGGAAACTGGATGCGTTCGGAAGGGATGCGCATCGTGGAAAGCGTTCTGCCTTCTCTGCCGAAGCGCCCGCAGGTGATCCTCTCCGCTAACGACGATATGGCGCTGGGCGCGATTGAAGCGCTGCAGAGCCAGGGCGTGAAGCCGGGCGAAATTCTGGTCACCGGTTTTGATGCGGTACCGGAAGCGCTGGCCCGCGTGCGCGACGGTTGGCTGGCGGTAACGGCGGATCAGCGTCCGGGCTTTGCGGTGCAGACGGCGATGAGCCAGCTGGTGGCCAACGTGCGCGAGAAGAAAGCCATCACCGGGGCCGACTACCCGCCGACGCTGATCACCAAAGAGAATCTGCAGCAGGCAGAACGTATCGGTGAGGCCGTTAACTGACGTATCCGCAGCCGCCGCGCGAGCGGCGGCGCACTCTAAAGGAGGAGCAGACCGATGTCGCAACCCTTACTGAAAGTGACCGACCTGGCCAAAAGTTTTTCCGGCGTCTGGGCGCTGAGCAGCGCTCAGCTGACCGTCGGCGCGGGGGAGATCCATGCCCTGCTGGGGGAAAACGGAGCGGGAAAATCCACGCTGCTGAAGGCGCTCGCGGGCGCGCAGCCGCAAACCCGGGGGGATATCTGGTTTAACGGCGAAATGCTGCCGGTGGATGATTCCCCCGTTGAGCGGCAAAACAAGGGCATTATCACCATCTATCAGGAATTTAACCTGCTGCCCAATATGACCGTCGCGGAAAACATGTTTCTCGGGCGCGAACCGCGCAAACGTAACCTGATCGTCGACGAAAAAGCGGTTAACCAGGAGGCGCAGGTCATTCTCGATTACCTGCAGCTGAACGTTGCGCCAACCACGCCGGTGGCCCGCCTGAGCGTCGCCCAGCAGCAGATGGTGGAGATTGCCCGGGCGCTGACCCTCAACGCCAGGCTGATTATCATGGATGAACCTTCTGCCGCGCTGAGCGACAGCGAGGTGGAAAGCCTGCACCGCGTGGTGCGTGAGCTGAAAAACCGCGGGGTGAGCATTATTTACGTTACCCACCGTCTGCATGAAGTTTTCCAGCTCTGCGACCGCTTCACCGTTTTCCAGGACGGCCGTTTCACCGGTACCGGTGCGGTGGCAGAAACCAACGTTGAGCAGCTGATCCGCCTGATGGTCGGGCGCGACGTGGCCTTTAATCGTCGTCCGGCCAGCGAAACGCATCATGAAGACAAACCCGTCCGCCTGGCGGTGAAGGGGCTGAGCCGCGAGAAGCCGCCGCTCGATCCCCACGGCATTGCCCTGCACGACATCAGCTTCCACGTCCACGCCGGGGAAGTGTTAGGGATTGCTGGCCTGGTGGGCGCGGGGCGTACCGAAGTGGCGCGCTGTCTGTTCGGCGCAGATGCCTTTACCTCCGGCAGCTTTGAGCTGGACGGCGTGCCGTACCAGCCGCGCGACCCGCTCTACGCCCTCGATCAGGGCGTGGCGCTGGTACCGGAAGACCGTAAAAAAGAGGGGGCGGTGCTGGGGCTGTCGATTCGCGACAACCTGTCGCTCTCCTGCCTCTCCTCGCTGCTGCAGTGGCGCTGGTTCGTGAATACCCGCAAAGAGGACGACCTGATTGAGTCCTACCGCCAGGCGCTGCAGATCAAAATGGTCAACAGCGCGCAGGAGGTGCGCAAGCTCTCCGGCGGTAACCAGCAAAAGGTGATCCTCGCGCGCTGCATGGCGCTCAATCCCCGGGTGCTGATTGTCGATGAGCCGACGCGCGGTATCGACGTGGGCACCAAATCGGAAGTGCACCAGGTGCTGTTTGAGATGGCGAAAAAGGGCGTGGCGGTGATCGTGATCTCCTCCGATCTGCCTGAAGTGATGGCGGTATCTGACCGGATCATCACCCTCAGTGAAGGGCGGGTGACCGGCGAGATCCACGGTGACGACGCTAACGAAGAACGGCTGATGACGATGATGGCCATCAACCACAACGCCCTGAACGCGGCATAACGGAGTTTCTCATGACGCAGATGATTTCTAAAACGCAGGCCCCGGTCAAACGCGCCGGACGCATCGATCCCATCGCCTTCTTCGAGCGATTCGGGGTGCTGATTTTCATGATCCTGCTGCTGATCTTCTTCCAGTCGCAGAACAGCAACTTTTTCTCTGAACGCAATATTTTCAACATATTAACTGAAGTCTCCATCTACGGGATCATGGCCGTGGGGATGACTTTCGTCATCCTGACCGCCGGGATCGATCTCTCCGTCGGCTCCATTCTGGCGGTGTGCGCCATGACTGCGGCGTACGTGATCAAGGGGGACAACTTCACCACCGTAGACCCGAACGCCTGGGGAGGCATGAGCTGGCTGATTGGGCTGGGGATTTGTCTGGCGATGGGCACGGCAATTGGCTTCCTGCATGGTCTGGGCGTCACGCGCCTGCGCCTGCCGCCGTTTATTGTTACCCTCGGCGGGATGACCATCTGGCGTGGCCTGACGCTGGTGATTAACGACGGCGCGCCGATTGCCGGTTTCGACCCGGGTTACCGCTGGTGGGGGCGCGGGGAGTTGCTCGGCATCTCCATTCCTATCTGGATATTCGCCCTCGTCGCCCTCGGGGGGTATCTGGCGCTGCATAAAACCCGCTGGGGCCGTTTCGTCTACGCCATTGGCGGAAACCCGGAGGCGGCACGTCTGGCGGGGGTGAACGTCAAGCGCGTGCTGGTCAGCGTCTACGTGCTGATTGGCTGTCTGGCGGGGCTGGCGGGCTTCATTCTGAGCGCGCGTCTGGGAAGCGCCGAGGCGGTAGCCGGTATCTCCTTTGAGCTGCGCGTCATCGCTTCGGTGGTGATCGGCGGTACCTCGCTGATGGGCGGTTACGGGCGTATTGGCGGCACCATTATCGGCTCCATCATCATGGGCATTCTGATTAACGGCCTGGTGCTGATGAACGTCTCAGCCTACTACCAGCAAATTATCACCGGATTAATTATCGTTCTGGCGGTGGCGTTTGACACCTACGCCAAGAGCCGTCGCGGCGCACTGTGAGGATCATGATGAAAGAGGTTCGTATTGGATTGATTGGCACCGGGTATATCGGCAAGGCGCACGCCATCGCCTATGCCCAGGCCCCGACGGTGTTCAACCTGCGTGGCAGGCTGGTGCGCGAGATGGTGGCGGAAGTTACGCCGGAACTGGCGGCAGCGCGGGCGCAGGCGTTTGGCTTCAACCGCTCCACCGGGGACTGGCGGGCGCTGGTGGCCGACCCGGCCATTGACGTGGTGGATATTTGCTCTCCCAACCATCTGCATAAAGAGATGGCGCTGGAGGCGATCCGTCACGGCAAACACGTTTACTCCGAAAAGCCGCTGGCGCTCAACGCCCATGACGCGCGTGAAATGGTCGACGCCGCAAAGCGGGCAGGGGTGAAAACGCTGGTGGGGTTCAACTACATGAAAAACCCGACCGCGCAGCTGGCGAAGGAGATTATTGCGCGCGGCGAGATTGGCGAGGTGATCCACTTCTACGGCACTCACAACGAAGATTATATGGCCGACCCGCTCTCGCCCATTCACTGGCACTGCTTCAAAGAGACCGCAGGCCTGGGGGCGCTGGGTGACCTCGCGGCGCATATCGTCAATATGGCCCAGTACCTGGTGGGAGATATCGAGCAGGTCTGCGGCGACCTGAAGATCGTGGTCCCGGCACGTCCGGCGAAGGCGGGTTCGGCAGAAATGATTGCCGTCGAAAACGAGGATCAGGCCCACGCGATGGTGCGTTTTGCGGGCGGGGCGCAGGGCGTCATTGAAACCTCCCGCGTCGCCTGCGGCCGCAAGATGGGGCTGTCGTATGTCATCACCGGGACGAAAGGTGCCATCAGTTTCACTCAGGAGCGCATGGCCGAGCTGAAGCTCTATCTGCATGACGACCCGGTGAACCGTCAGGGGTTCCGCACGCTGCTCGTCGGCCCGGCTCACCCGGACTACGGTGCGTTCTGCATGGGTGCAGGCCATGGGATTGGCTTTAACGATCAAAAAACGGTGGAGGTGCGTGACCTGGTGGACGGGATTGCCGCCGACGCGCCGATGTGGCCGGACTTCGAAGAGGGCTGGAAGGTGTCTCGCGTGCTGGACGCGATAGCACTCTCACACCTGGAAGGCCGCTGGCTGAACGTGAACGACATTGTCTGAAGAGGGTTCAACGTGGAAAAGCAGTTTGATGTGATATGCATGGGCCGCGTGGCGGTAGACCTCTACAGTCAGCAAATTGGCGCCCGTCTGGAAGATGTGTCGAGCTTCGCCAAATATCTTGGCGGGTCGTCCGGCAACGTGGCGTACGGCACCGCGCGCCAGGGGTTACGCTCGTCGATGCTGGCGCGCGTCGGCGATGAACATATGGGCCGCTTCCTGCGGGAAGAGTTAAACCAGGTGGGCTGCGATACCAGCCATCTGATTACCGACAAAGAACGCCTCACGGCGCTGGTGCTCCTCGGCATTAAAGACCGGGACACTTTTCCTCTGATTTTTTATCGCGATAACTGCGCGGATATGGCGATTACCGCCAGCGATGTGGACGAAAGTTACATTGCCTCCGCACGGTGTCTTGCCATTACCGGGACTCACCTTTCTCATCCCCAGACCCGCGAGGCGGTGCTGACGGCGCTGGGCTATGCCCGCCGCCACGGCGTGCGCACGGTGCTGGATATCGACTACCGTCCGGTGCTGTGGGGGCTGACCTCCTTAGGCGACGGGGAAACGCGCTTTATCGCCGCCGATAAGGTCACCCGCGAGCTGCAGGAGGTGCTGCACCTCTTCGACGTGATTGTCGGTACCGAGGAGGAGTTCCACATTGCGGGCGGCAGCACCGATACCCTGCTGGCGCTGGCGCAGGTGCGTGGCGTGAGTCAGGCTACGCTGGTCTGCAAACGCGGCGCGCTGGGCTGTTCGGTCTATACCGATGCCATTCCGCCTCGTCTGGACGACGGCCTGACGGTGACCGGCGTGCGCGTCGAGGTGCTGAATGTCCTCGGCGCAGGGGACGCGTTTATGTCCGGCCTGCTGCGCGGTTACCTGAACGACGAAGGCTGGGAGCAGGCGTGCCGCTATGCCAATGCCTGCGGTGCGCTGGTGGTCTCCCGCCACGGCTGCGCTCCGGCGATGCCGAGCAAAACAGAGCTGGATGATTATCTTTCCCGCGCCGCACGTGTTCCCCGCCCGGATCTTGACCCGCGTCTTAACCATCTCCACCGGGTGACGACCCGCCGCCGCGAATGGCCGGAGCTGTGCGTGATGGCTTTCGACCATCGCAGCCAGCTGGAAGAGATGGCGCTGCAGTGCAGTGCGTCGATCGGGCGCATTCCGGCACTGAAGCAGCTGATCCTCCAGGCCAGCCGCGAGGCGGCAAACCGCGCCGGGCTGGAGGGTAAAGCCGGTCTGCTGTGCGACGGCACCTTTGGTCAGGATGCGCTAAACGCTATCACCGGGGAAGGGTGGTGGATTGGTCGTCCCATCGAGCTGCCGGGCTCCCGGCCGCTGGAGATGGAGCACGGTAACATCGGCACCCAGCTCATCAGCTGGCCGCAGGAGCACGTGGTGAAATGTCTGGTCTTTTTCCATCCGGAAGATGCCCACGGCCTGCGCCTTGAGCAGGAGCAGAAAATCGCCGAGGTGTACCACGCCTGCTGCCAGTCCGGGCATGAACTGCTGCTGGAGGTGATATTGCCCGCCAGCATGCCGCGCAGCGACGCGCTCTACCTGCGCGCCATCTCCCGTTTCTACAACCTGGGGATTTACCCTGACTGGTGGAAACTGCCGCCGCTCTCAGCCAGCGGCTGGACGGCACTGAACGAGATTATCGAACGTCGGGACCCGCACTGCCGCGGGGTGGTGATCCTCGGTCTGGATGCCCCGGCAGAGCAGCTGCGTGCCGACTTCAAAGCCGCCGCAGGGCAGACTCTGGTTAAAGGCTTCGCCGTGGGGCGCACGCTGTTTGGCGACGCCTCCCGCGCGTGGCTGAAACACGATATTGACGATGCGCAGCTGGTGGCGCGCATCCGGGACAACTACCTGCAGCTTATCGCCTGGTGGCGCGAGCGCGGACACGCATAATGGAGAAGACAATGAGTGTACAACTGGGCATTAACCCGCTGACGTGGACGAACGACGATCTGCCTTCCCTCGGCGCGGAGACGTCGCTGGAGACCTGCCTGAGCGAAGGCAAAGAGGCCGGTTTTGCCGGTTTCGAACTGGGCAATAAATTCCCGCGCGAGGCGCGCCTGCTCGGCCCGATTTTACAGCGCCACGACCTGCAGCTGGTCTCCGGCTGGTATTCTGGCCGCCTGCTGGAGCGCAGCGTGGAGGAGGAGATCGCCGCCGTGCAGCCCCACCTGACGCTGCTGCGCGAGCTGGGGGCGAAGGTGCTGGTCTTTGCGGAAGTGAGCGGCTGTATTCACGGCGAGCAGCAGACCCCGGTGCATCTGCGCCCGCGCTTCCCGCAGGAACGCTGGAAGGAGTACGGGGAGAAGCTCAGCGAATTTGCCCGCTATACGCAGCAGCAGGGGGTGCAGATTGCCTACCATCACCATATGGGCACGGTGATTGAGTCCGCCGACGACGTGGACAACCTGATGACCCACACCGGTGAGGAAGTGGGGTTACTGCTGGATACCGGCCATCTGACCTTTGCCGGAGCCGACCCGCTGGCGGTGGCGCAGCGCTGGGCGTCGCGCATCAACCACGTTCACTGCAAAGACGTGCGTGCCGACGTGCTGGCGGACGTTAAAAACCGCAAAACCAGCTTCCTCGATGCGGTGCTAAGCGGCGTATTTACCGTACCGGGTGACGGATGCGTCGATTACCCGCCGATCATGCGGCTGCTGAAAGCTCAGGATTATCACGGCTGGCTGGTGGTCGAGGCGGAGCAGGATCCGGCGATTGCCCATCCGCTGACCTATGCCCGTCTGGGGTATAACAACCTGAGCCGCCTGGCGCACGACGCCGGGCTTATCTGAGGAGGTGACATGTCACGTCTGTTATCACGCTGGCAACAGCCGAATGCTGAGGGGCGCACCCAGTCCGTTACGCCGGAAAGTGCGGGATGGGGATATGTCGGTTTTGAGGCATATGAATTGCAGGAGGGGCAGGTGCTGACGCTGCCCGCCATCAACGAAGAGCGCTGCCTGGTGCTGGTCGCCGGACGCGCCTCCATCAGCACGCCCTCCGCGCAGTTTAACGATATTGGCGAGCGGATGAGCCCGTTTGAGCGCATTAAGCCGTGGGCGGTGTACGTCACCCCGCAGGAGACGGTGCAGGTGACGGCGCTGACGACGCTGGAGCTGGCCGTCTGCGCTGCGCCGGGCAAAGGCACATACCCGACGCGGCTGATTGCGCCGCAGGACATCGACGGCGAGGCGCGCGGCAAGGGGCACAACCAGCGCTATGTGCATAACATTCTGCCGGAAGGTAAATCTGCCGACAGCCTGCTGGTAGTGGAGGTCTGGACCAACGAAGGGTGTACCAGTTCCTACCCGAGCCACAAGCACGACACGGATAACCCGCCGCAGGAGACGTACCTGGAGGAGACCTACTACCATCGCCTCAACCCGGAGCAGGGGTTCTGCATGCAGCGCGTCTACACCGACGACAGAATGCTGGACGAGTGCATGGCGGTCTACGACCGTGATGTGGTCATGGTGCCGAAGGGATATCACCCGGTGGCGACGATGGCAGGGTACGATAGCTATTACCTCAACGTGATGGCCGGCCCGGTACGCAAATGGATGTTTACCTGGGAAGAAGACCACGCGTGGATTAATCAGGATTATCCCACTACAGGCAAGCACTGAAGCGGGTTTTTGCCGGGTGGCGCTGCGCTTACCCGGCCTGTGAAACGCTTACCTTGCTTCTAACGCCTGCTCAATTGTTCGGGCGATGGCCTCTGGCTGGCTCACCATCGACACGTGACTCGCCGCGACCCCGGTGATTTTCGCGTGGATCGTCTTCGCCATAGCGCGCTCAAGCGCGGGGTTAATCATCCGGTCATTCTCACTCACCACATACCAGCTCGGCTTATTGTGCCACGCGGCGTGAGTGACCTTTTCGCCAAATGCATCGGCTTTAATTGGCCCCTGCGTGGCGGCGATGGTCAGTTGTTCAGCCGGTTTCACATCCGGTGCGAAATCCTTCCTGACGGCTTCGGTCGGCAGGTATAAGTCGCCGTCAGCCGTTTTAGCGATGCCTGCACTTCCGGGCGGGGCCGGGAAGGTATTCGCCAGCTCTGCCGTCGACTGGCCGGAATCCGGCGCGAACGCCGCCACGTAAACCAGCGATTTAACCCGTGCATCGTTGCCCGCTTCGCTAATCACGGTGCCACCCCAGGAGTGACCGACCAGCACGACGTCCCCCTTAGCACGGGCGATGGCGCGCTGGGTGGCCGCAACGTCATCTTTTAGCGACGTAAGCGGGAGCTGAACGGCGATAACCTCGGTATGGTGTTTTTGCAGCCGGGTAATCACCTTATTCCAGCTGCTGCCGTCGGCAAACGCGCCGTGCACCAGCACGACGCTGGTTTTATTCTCCGCAAAAGCGCTGGCCGAAAGCGCCAGCAGGCCTGCTGTCAGTACAGACAGTGCTTTCATCTTCAGACTCCTTAAAAATGGTGGATCGCCGCGTGGGGCGGCACGGTGAATTCGATGGTTTTGTGATCGAGGGGCTTATGCGTCGGATCGGCCAGAATAATCGTCACCTTGTGCTTACCGGCGGGCAGACCCACCAGAATCACCGGCTCTCCGCTGGCGTCAGCCCAGTGCCACGGCGCGTCATCTACCACGACGTGGATGTGGCCGATGCGAGGTGTGACTTTCAGCGCGTCGGGCCCAAATACAGGTTCAATGCGCAGGTTTTCGGCCCGGTACTGAATAAACACCGCGCCTTTGCTTAGCGGCCCGGCAAGCGGTGGATCGACTATCAGCTTTGCGGGCGGCTGCGGCTGTGCCAACGGCGCAACGGCGGCTGGGCCATTAACATCGGCGGCGCTGAGGTTGCCCAGCGGTGTGGCCTGGACATGCGCTACAGATGCCAGGGCGAGTACGGGTAAAAGTACATATCGACGAATCATCGGTCTCTCTCCTCCGGTTATGAATGACGACAGGGAAAGAAAACCATTTTTATGTATCGGTGATATTTGCCTGAGGCGGTGTTTTGTACCCGTTTGTCTGCGTGGTGCGCTGGATACAGTGCGTTACAGTTTGCCTGCCGGGACGGCGCACAATCGCTATCGCCAGCCCGGCAATCACCAGCGTCAGCCCCGTTGATACCCACATTGTTCCGGCGATCCCCAGCGTTTTGTTTAACCATGCACAGGCAAACGGTGAAGCCGCTGCTGTGAGCTGGCCAGGAATAAGCAGCATACCGGTGCGGCGGGCATAGCTCTCCACGCTAAACAGTTCCAGCGGCAGGTTCGCTTTGACTATCGTCATTAGCCCGTTGATGGCACCAAAACCCAGCACAAACCCGGCGGCACACCAGGCAAACCGGGTGCTGCTTAGCCCAATCAGAAAGCAGAGCGGCATGGCAAGGGCGGTGAAAAGGGTCAGTTTGAACGGCGTTAAGCGGGCACCCGCCAGCACCTCCAGCGAGCGAGCCCCCGTCTGACCTATCCCCCACAGGATGCCGATCGTGACCGGCAGGCCGAAGCTGGCGATAAACTCTGGCAGATGGGTAGACGTACCGCTGGAGACAAAGGTGAAAAGGGCGATGAAGGCTGCATAAAGCCAGCCGTTTCGTCGTTCGTTGCGCAGAGGTGGCGCGGTGACCTTTGTCGTCACCGTTAGCCGCTGCCGGGGAAGCGAGCGGATCAGCGCCGCGCTCAGCAGGCCAAAGAGGGCATAAACCCTTAGCGCCTCTTGCCAGCTCATAAGGTGGAGCAGGCCATCACCCAGCGGCCAGAAGACGGCGGATGCCAGCCCGCCCGCCAGCGTGACGCGTGAGATTGTTCTTCGCGCCTGCTGACCGTAGAGGTTCACCAGCGCGGCGAACAGCGCATCGTACAGCGACAGGCGCATCCCGATGCCGGTGATCAGCCAGACGCAATACCAACCAAATAACGTCTGGGTATATGCCATACCCGCGCAGCCTGCGGCGATCAGCAACGTGCCACTCATCACCACCCTCTGGCCGCCAAAGCGTTCCAGCAGGTGGGCGACGAAAGGGGAGGCCGCCGCCATCACCAGCATTGCCAGCGTCAGGCCGAGGTAAATCTGTGGTGATGACCACCCCCGATCGGCTGATATCGCCAGCGCGAAGGTACCGGGCATATAAAACGAGATCCCCCAGTTGATGAGTTGATGACATCCGGCAGTGAGGGCGAGTCGACGAGGCAGGGCAGGAGTTTCCATTGTTTCATTCCGTTATGCAGTTGTCCCCAGCATAGCGAGCGAGGTATTGTGCAAACAGGTCTGCAACCTTATGCGCGGTATAAGAGAAACTTTGAATGACGACGCTTAATCTGGGCTATCTCGCGACGTTCCGGCTGGTGATCCAGCGCGGCAGTTTTTCCGCTGCGGCGGATCTGATGGGCATTTCCCAGCCCGCTGTCAGCATGCAGGTACGTCAGCTGGAGCAGTTTTTGCAAACGCGCCTGGTGGAACGTACCGGGCGAGGCATTAAGGCGACGGCCGCCGGAGAGGCCCTGCTGGCCCACGGGGAACGCATTCAGCAGGTGGTGGATGAAACCCTCCAGTCCGTGGGTGCGTTCAGACACGATGTTAGCGGGACCATTACGCTTGGCACGGGGGCGACGGCCTGTATCCATCTTTTGCCGCCGTTACTGGAGCAACTGCGCCGCGACTATCCGCTCCTGCGGGTGGGCGTAACCACGGGCAACACGCTCGACATCGTCCGGGCTATCGAAGAGAACCGTCTCGATATGGGGCTGGTGACGCTGCCGGTCAGCGGCAAAGCGCTGGACGTCATGCCGGTGATGGACGAGGAGTTTGTCTTTATTGCTTCGCAGGCGCAGCAGGACGCTTTCAGGCACTTAACCCCGGAGGTGCTCCATGCTCAGTCGCTGATCGCCTTTGAGTCAGGCAGCAGTACCCGGACGCTCATTGATGGCTGGTTTGCTGCCAGCGGATTAACGATCGCACCGGTGATGCAGCTTGGCAGCATTGAGGCGATTAAGCGTATGGTTCGCGTGGGGCTGGGCTACAGTATCGTTCCAGGAATGGCGGTAGCGCATGAGGCTGACCGTGAAGGGCTGTGCGTGATGTCGCTGACGCCCATGCTGCAGCGACAGCTGGCTATCGTAATGCGGCAGGATAAGATCCTTAGCAAAGGGATAGCAGGAATTATTCGGCTGGTGCAAAACCATCCGGCGGGCTAGCGGTCAGCGGCGTCGACGTTCAGGCTGGTCTGCTGCGACTGGATCTTGTCCTGATGGTGATACCAGGCGCCAATGGAAGAGTAAACGAAGCGGCCAAAGAAAAACAGAAAGCTGATGAGCAGTATGATGCGGGTCATTCGGGTGTTAAAACGGTGTCGTTTGCGCATACGCGTGGCCTGACTCACTCTCTTTTTCCTGGGCATGCCCTTTTGGGCGATGGGGATATTAAGGCACAGCGGAAAGACAGGGTCAATTCCGCAATGTGTAAATAACCGTCAGTGTTTACATTAATTATTGTTATTGAAATTGATTGTTGCATTTACCATATTGATAATATGAGGAAAATTATTTCAAAAAAAACGCATGTAAGGCTTATTTGCATAAAATAGTTTGATTTAAGTCAACGGATTCCCGGCTCTGGTATTTAAAATCCCTCCTCCACACTGTTCGCCCTGCACATCACCGGGGCGGCGTCAGGTCAGGTTGGATGCCTGTCTTTATTTTCCCTCTGGAGTAAAAGGGGTTTAACCGGGCATCTATGAACATTTTCGCTTTTCTTAAAAACAATAAAAACCGCTGGTGGGCATTGCCGCTTATTTTGCCGGTGGGGTTACTGCCCGTGCTGAGCGTGGCGAATACGTTCACGCAGCTGGGCGACGGCATTGCGGCGCTCTATTATTTACCGCTCTCTTTTTTGCTTTCGCTGATGATGTTTTTTGGTCTGGAAGCTCTGCCCGGTATTGTACTGGCGCTGTTTATTCGCTATTACCCGTCGGTCGGGCTGTTCGAAACCGTCGCCGGTGTGTTCCATTTTATCGTCCCGTTAGTGCTCAGCTGGGGCGGCTATCGGGTTTTTGCGCCCAGACGAAATATGACGGCCTATGGCGACGTGCGGCTGATGGCGCAGCGTATGTTCTGGCAGGCCTTCTGCCCTGCGACGCTGTTTCTGGTGCTGTTCCAGTTTGCGGTGTATCTCGGCATATATGAGAGTCGTCAGAGCCTGGCGGGGCTGAACCCTTTTAATATTCGCACGCTGATTAACTATCAGGCCCTGCTGGTCAGCGGGCTGACGGGCGTGCCGCTATGTTATCTGCTGATCCGCCTGATTCGCCATCCGCGTTATCTCAACAGTCTCATCTCGCAGATCCGTAGCCAGATAGACGCAAAAGTGACGCCCGCTGAGTTTCTGATTTGGGCTGTTGCGCTCGGCGGGCTGATTTCGCTGCTGCTGCTCCCGATGAATGAAAACAGTTCCATTTTCACCACCAACTATACCCTGTCGTTGCTGATGCCGGTGATGCTCTGGGGGGCGATGCGCTTTGGCTATAAGCTGATTTCGCTTATTTGGACGCCGATACTGCTGGTGTCTATCCACTATTTTTACCGCTATATCCCAATCAACCAGGGATACGACATTCAGCTGGCGATCACCTCTTCCAGTTACCTGGTCTTTTCGTTCGTGGTGATTTACATGTCGATGCTGGCGACCCGGCAGCGCGCGGTGAACAAGCGTGCCCGCAGGCTGGCGTTACTCGACCCGGTTATGCATATGCCTAACCTGCGGGCGCTGTCGCGCGATCTGGCGAAAAACCCGTGGTCGGCGCTCTGTTTAGTGCGTATTCCTGAGCTGGAGATTCTGGGGCGTAACTATGGCGTGTTGCTGCGCATTCAGTACAAACAGCGGCTGGCGCAATGGATTAATGCCAGGCTCCAGTCCAACGAAAAGGTTTATCACCTCACGGGCTGTGACCTGGCGATTCGCCTTAACGCGGAATCGCACCAGCAGCGGATTGAAACTCTGGACGAGCATATCAAACAGTTCCGCTTTATCTGGGATGGCATACCGTTGCAGCCGCAGGTGGGCGTGAGCTACTGCTATGTACGTTCGCCCGTCAACCACCTCTATCTGGTGCTGGGCGAGCTGGGGGTAGTGGCTGACCTGTCGCTCTCCTCTAACCACCCGGAAAACCTTCAGCAACGTGGTGCCGTCCACCTGCAGCGTAGCCTGAAGGATAAAGTCGCGGTGATGAGTCGCCTGCAGCGTGCGCTGGATAACAACGAATTCACGCTGCTGGTTCAGCCTGTGCGCGGCCTGCGGGGGGACAGCTATCACGAAGTGCTGCTGCGCATGACCGATGCAAACGGGCTGTTAATCTCGCCTGAACAATTCCTGCCCGTTGCCCAGGAGTTTGGACTCTCTTCGCGGGTGGATTTGTGGGTACTGGACCACACGCTGCGCTTCCTTGCAGCGCACCGCGAGAAACTGCCCGGCCAGCGCTTTGCCATTAATCTGGCCCCTTCAACGGTGTGTCGGGTGCAGTTCCCGCTCGAGGTGAGTCGTCTGCTGACCCACTATGCCATCGAGCCGTGGCAGCTGATCTTTGAAGTGACGGAGTGCAGCACCTTCTGCAACGCGGAACAGGCGCTACACATCCTCAGGCAGTTGCAGAAAATGGGGGTACGCATTGCGATTGATGATTTCGGTACCGGTTATGCGAGCTATGCGCGGCTGAAAAGCGTGGATGCCGACATTCTCAAGATTGACGGCAGCTTCATCCGTAATATCGTCAACAACAGTCTGGACTATCAGATTGTGGCGTCTATCTGCCATCTGGCACGCATGAAGAAGATGCTGGTGGTGGCGGAGTATGTCGAGACCGAAGAGATACGTAGCGCGGTTCACGCGCTAGGCATCGATTATGTGCAGGGTTATCTGATTGGCAAGCCGGTTGCGCTTGAGTCACTGGCGGAAACTGAGGCGTCCACCGCGGACGCCTGAGTCATCATGCGGCGACGTCGGCGCTCTCTTCCTTGATTTTGAGCATCCAGCCGGTGACCGCTTCCCAGTACTGCTGCTCTTTTTCCAGATCCAGCAGGACCAGCGCGTTCTGGCTGAACCAGTCGTGCGGGAAGCTCAGCGTCCAGTGGTGATCGTCGGTTGTCAGCTTCAGCGTCGGCGGCGTCGTGGTGGCCTGACGCTGGTTATTGAGCAGCACGCCCAGACGCAGCAGCTGGATGAGCGGCAGGAACTGCTTCTTCTTGAACAGCGTGAAGCGCGGCAGATCGTCGAGCTTGATGGCCTTGCGGTGATAACGCACCAGCGTCGCCATCATGGTTTGCTGCTCCTGGTTAAAGCCAGGCAGATCGCTGTTTTGCAGAATATAGGCCGAATGGCGGTGCATCCCGCTGTGATTAATGTTCAGCCCCACCTCGTGCAGCATCGCGGCCCATTTCAGCAGGGCGGCAAGCTGCGGGTGCGCGAGCTTAGGATTCTGTTCTTCCCACTGTTCGTACATCTGGACCGTTGTTTCCAGCACGCGCTTCGCCTGCTCGCGGTCGATGTTGTACTGGTTGGCCAGGCTTTGCGCGGTGCGGCTGCGAATGTCCTGATGGCGGAAGCGGCCTTCCATCTCATACAGCACGCCTTCACGCAGCGCACCGTCGGAGAGACGCAGCTCCTTAATGGCAAGCGCATCAAACACGCCGCAGAGGATAGCCAGACCCGGTACAAATACCGCCTTACGTTCGTCAGAAAGACCCGGCAGGCTTAGGGCGTCAAAACTTTTATGCTTCAGCACTTCTTCGGTCAGCAGGGTCAGGCGTTCAGGCGTGATAAACCCGTCTTTTTCACCCATCGCCAGCAGGACTTCATGCGCCGCCTTGATGGTACCCGACGCGCCCAGCGCCACGTTCCAGCCCTGAATACGGTACTGCCAGGCCAGATTTTCCAGCTTCTGGACCGCGGCCATACGCGCCCGCTGGAAGTTTTCACGGGTGATGGCGCCGCCCGGGAAATACATCTGCGCGAAGCTGACGCAGCCCATACGGCGGCTTTCCACCAGACGCGGCTCAAAGTCTTCGCCGATCACCAGTTCCGTAGAACCCCCACCAATGTCGATAACCAGCTTGCGCCCTTTTTCCGGCTGGGTGTGCTCAACACCCATGAAAATCAGACGCGCTTCCTCGTTACCGGAGATGATCTCAATCGGGTAGGGGATCACTTTTTCGGCCCGCTTGAGGAACTCCGGGGCGTTCAGCGCCTGGCGCAGCGTGTGGGTCCCCACAATGCAAACGCTGGAAGGCGAGAAGCCCTGCAGGCGCTCAGCAAACAGGGACAGGCAGTTTAAGCCGCGCTCCATCGCCTCTTCGCTCAGCATGCTGCGTTCATCAAGACCATCCGCCAGGTGTACGCGCTGCTTCAGACGACCGATGATCTGCAGCGCGCCATCCACCTCACGGGCGATGACCATGTGGAAACTGTTAGAGCCAAGATCGACCGCGGCGAATTCCTGCGGGCGTGGGGTCTTATCATTTATCGGCATAGGTTAATCGGGTTGCTCGAGTGATTTGATATAGTCGTAAATCGCCAGTTGCGACCGCACTTTACGACGATTGCCGCGCGGTACATAGCGGTTACTGAGTTCTTTGTCGATATAGCGCGCTTTCACCGTATCGCTGAACAGGATCTCGATAATGTCGAGGATACGCTGTTTCAGACGCGGATCCAGCAGCGGGGTCGCGACTTCAATTCGATAGTCAATATTGCGCGTCATCCAGTCTGCCGAAGAGAGATAGACCTGTTTATCACCCGCATTATCGAAAATATAGACCCGATCGTGTTCCAGGTAGCGATCAACAATGCTGATAACGCGAATATTGTCGCTGATGCCTTCCAGTTCCGGGATCAGCGAGCACATGCCGCGGATCAGCAGGTTAACCGGCACGCCGGAACTGGACGCCGCATACAGACGGTCCACCAGACCTTTATCGACCAGGTTGTTAAGCTTCAGCGTGATGCCAGATGACAAACCTTTCTGGGCATTGGCGATCTCTTTATCGATCATATCGTACAGCAGGCGGCGCGAGTTCTGCGGCGAGACCAGCAGATAGTCAAAGCTCACCGGGCGGTACGGGTTCTCAATAAAGTTAAATACACGGCGCACTTCGTTAGTGATGCGGGCGTCGGCGGTGAGCAGCGAATAGTCGGTGTAAATCCGCGCCGTTTTCTCGTTGAAGTTCCCGGTTCCGATGTGGGCATAACGCACCACGTCTTCGCCCTCTTTACGGGAGATCAGGAACAGCTTGGCGTGAATTTTAAGCCCAGGCGCGGAGAAGATGACGTGCACACCCGCTTCCGTCAGACGGCGCGCCCAGTGAATGTTGGCTTCTTCATCGAAACGTGCCTGCAGCTCTACTACCACGGTCACTTTTTTGCCGTTGTGCGCCGCATGGATCATCGCGTCGATGATGCGGGAATCTTTTGCCACGCGGTAGATGTTGATTTTGATCGCCAGCACGCTCGGGTCGAAAGAGGCCTGACGCAGCAGTTCAAGCACGTGTTCAAACGTGTGGTACGGATAGTAGAGCAGGACGTCACGTTCGCGAATGGCGTCAAACCCGTTGCGGAATTTATCAAACCAGAGATGGCGCAGGCGCGGCAGCGGCTTGTTCACCAGGTTGGCTTTGCCAACGTTAGGGAAGCCAATAAAGTCTTTAAAGTTGTGGTAACGGCCACCGGGTACGATGGAGTCATAGCGCGAAATGGTCAGTTTCTCGCGCAGCATCTCCACCATGGCGTCCGGCATATCGCGCTGGTAAACAAAGCGTACCGGCTCGGCCGTCAGGCGCTGTTTCAGGCTGGAGGACATCAGCTCCATCAGGCTGGCTTCCATCTCGTGGACCAGGTCGTATTCGGCGTCACGGGTCATCTTCATCGAGTAGGCGTTTAGCGCATCGTAGTCGAAGAAGCCTTTGAAGATGTCGTCCAGACAGTAACGCAGGATGTTATCCAGCAGGATCATTGGCTTGCGTCTGCGCGGGGTTTCCGGCGGCAGGTTCACAAAGCGCGGCACCTTGTCAGACGGGATCTCCAGCAGCGCGTAGCTGATGGACTCACCGCGAATAATTTCCACGGCCAGATAGGTGTAGTCATCCTTCAGGAACTGCACCAGGTCGGTTTCGCGGTTAATCAGAATCGGGGTAATGTGCTGGCGGAGATAATGTTTGAAGTAGTGGCGCAGCCAGTTTTGTTGGTTAACGGAAAGCTGACGTTCGTTAATCAGGAAGATTTGATTGCGTGCCATCTCCAGCAGCAGTTCGTTATACAGGCCGTCAAACTCCTGATCGGCTTTCAACACGCGGGACTGGATTTTACCCAGCAGATGCCGCGAGTGAGAATTTAAGCCCTGTTCTTCGCTGATGATGATCCGTCTTTTCAGCTCGGCAAAGCGAACCTTGTAGAACTCATCCAGGTTGTTGGAATAAATGCCCAAAAAACGCATGCGTTCGATCAGCGGGTTACTTTTGTCGGCCGCTTCCTGGAGTACACGTTCGTTAAATGCTAACCAGCTTAGCTCTTTCTCGATATATAACTTTTCCTGACCCATTACAGCTCACACTCCAGTTCAATCACAGGACGTGGTAAATCCGTCTCGTCCTTATTATGGCGAGCATTTCCACGATATGTCCAACAGTGCCAGAAAAGTATGACAGTTATTTTTTTTGTTGGGGATTTTAGAGAGTTGGGGGAGGCAATATCGGGTAATGCAAGAAGTCGGGTAAGCGTAGCGCCACCCGACATAACAAACTACTCTTCGGCCGCATAACCCTGAGGCGGAAGCTTAACGCCGTCCAGCCAGGCTGCACCGTCGCGCATTTCAAGACGCCCGTCAACAAACCAGCTGACCACCAGCGGGTAGATGGCGTGTTCCTGGGTTTGCACGCGCTCGGTCACGTCGTCTTCGTTGTCGCCATCAAAGACCGGGACTTTCGCCTGCAGGATCACCGGGCCACCGTCCAGTTCGTCGGTGACGAAATGCACAGAGGTACCGTGCTCCTCATCGCCATTTTCCAGCACCTGACGGTGTGTGTGCAGGCCGGGATATTTTGGCAGCAGGGAAGGGTGGATATTCAGAAGTCGCCCGGCGAAGTGTTCGACAAACGCCGGGCTCAGAATACGCATATAGCCCGCCAGTACGACCACGTCCGGTGCATAGGCATCAATCTCGTTAACCAGTTCGCGGTCGAAGGCTTCACGCCCGGCGAACTGGCTGGCTTCCAGCGCGTGCGCGGGAATGCTCTCTTGCCGCGCGCGCTCAAGGCCGAACGCGTCGGCCTTGTTGCTGAATACTGCCCGAATGGTGCCGTTAATTTTCTTCTGTTTGCAGGCGTCTATTATGGCCTGCAAATTACTTCCGTTGCCGGAAATGAGCACCACGATGTTTTTCATTCAATGACCACACGCTCTTCGGAATCGGAGGCTTTAATCGTACCGATTTTCCACGCGTTTTCACCTTTCTCGGTCAACAGCTTAACCGCTTTATCGGCTTCGCTTGCTGGCAGGGCGATAACCATGCCCACGCCGCAGTTAAAGGTGCGGTACATTTCGTGAGAACTCACGTTGCCTGCGGTCTGCAGCCAGTTAAAGACCGCCGGCCACTGCCATGAGGATTCGTCGATCACCGCCTGGGTGTTATCCGGCAGGACGCGCGGAATGTTTTCCCAGAAGCCGCCGCCGGTCAGGTGGGCAATGGCGTGAACGTCAACGTTCTCGATAAGCTCCAGCACGTTTTTCACGTAGATGCGGGTCGGGGCCAGCAGATGGTCAGCCAGCGGTTTACCTTCAAGCTCAGTGGTTTGTGGGTCGCAACCGCTGACTTCGAGAATTTTACGCACCAGAGAGTAGCCGTTGGAGTGTGGGCCGCTGGAAGCCAGCGCAATCAGCACATCACCATCAGCCACTTTGCTGCCGTCGATAATTTCTGATTTTTCTACTACACCGACGCAGAAGCCTGCGACGTCATAATCTTCGCCGTGATACATGCCAGGCATTTCCGCGGTTTCACCGCCCACCAGCGCGCAGCCGGACTGCAGACAGCCTTCGGCGATACCGTTAATGACGCTGGCTGCGGTATCCACATCCAGTTTGCCGGTCGCGTAGTAATCGAGGAAGAACAGGGGTTCTGCACCCTGAACCACCAGGTCATTCACGCACATCGCAACCAGATCGATACCGATCGTGTCGTGACGTTTTAAATCCATCGCCAGGCGCAGTTTGGTGCCTACGCCGTCAGTTCCCGAGACCAGAACAGGTTCACGATATTTTTGCGGCAGCGCGCACAGTGCGCCGAATCCACCCAGACCCCCCATCACTTCCGGGCGGCGGGTTTTTTTCACCACACCTTTGATTCGGTCAACCAGCGCATTACCTGCGTCAATATCAACACCGGCATCTTTGTAGCTGAGAGAAGTTTTGTTGGTCACGGCTCAAGTCCCCACGCGATTGCATAGCTAGTAAGAAAAATCGGCGCAATTCTAACAGTCCAGGCAAACGTTTGCGAGCCTATTCTCGGTGGAGGGATCTTTTTTTCTCTCTGGCCATTGCGGGGCAACAAACTTGACTCTGTTCACGAAAATGAAACCGGTTTCGGTGATCTGCTTGCAACGGATAACCCCTTTGCACATCATCGAACTGAAACCGGTTTCTGTAATTGTTTTTGCAGAAAATAACGCAGAATGAGGGAAAGCGAATGTCAGGATTTAAAGCAGATTTTCTGTGGGGTGGTGCCGTTGCGGCGCATCAGCTGGAAGGCGGCTGGAAAGAGGGCGGCAAGGGCGTAAGCGTTGCCGACGTCATGACGGCGGGTGCGCATGGCGTACCGCGTGAAATCACCAACGGCGTGCTGGAAGGGAAGAATTACCCTAACCATGAAGCCATTGATTTCTACCATCGTTATAAAGAAGACATCAGACTCTTTGCCGAGATGGGGTTCAAATGTTTCCGTACCTCCATCGCCTGGACGCGTATCTTCCCGAAAGGCGACGAGCGGGAGCCTAATGAGGCTGGCCTGAAATTCTATGACGATCTGTTCGACGAATGCCTGAAGTACGGCATCGAACCGGTTATTACGCTTTCTCACTTCGAGATGCCTTTCCACCTGGTGACGGAATACGGCGGCTGGCGCAACCGTAAGCTGATCGACTTTTTCGTTCGTTTTGCAAAAGTGGTCTTCCAGCGCTATCAGCATAAAGTGAAATACTGGATGACCTTCAATGAGATCAACAACCAGGCTAACTTCCACGAAGATTTTGCGCCGTTCACCAACTCCGGGTTGAAGTATGCGCCGGGTGAAGACCGTGAGCCGGTCATGTTCCAGGCCGCGCACTACGAGCTGGTGGCCAGCGCCCTGGCGGTGAAGGCGGGACGCGAAATTAATCCGTCGCTGCAGATCGGCTGCATGATTGCTATGTGTCCTATCTATCCGCTGACCTGCGCGCCGGACGATATGATGATGGCGATGAATGCGATGCACCGTCGCTACTGGTTTACCGACGTGCACGTCCGCGGTAAGTACCCGCAGCATCTGCTCAACTACTTTGAACGTCGCGGGTTCGCGCTGGATATCACCGACGAGGATAAAGCAGCGCTGCGCCAGGGGTGCGTTGATTATATTGGCTTCAGCTATTACATGTCCTTTGCCACCAAGGCGACGGCGGACAACCCGCAGCTTGATTACGACGAGAGCAAGAGCCTGGTCTCTAACCCGTATGTGCAGAAATCCGACTGGGGCTGGCAGATTGACCCGGTTGGGCTGCGCTACTCACTGAACTGGTTCTGGGATCACTACCAGCTGCCGCTGTTCATTGTTGAAAACGGCTTTGGCGCGATTGACGTGCAGGAGAGTGACGGCACGGTAAACGATCGGTACCGCATTGATTACCTTTCTGCGCACATCCGCGAGATGAAAAAAGCGGTGGTGGAAGATGGCGTAGACCTGATGGGCTACACCCCGTGGGGCTGTATCGACCTTGTGTCTGCCGGCACCGGTGAAATGAAAAAACGCTACGGCTTTATCTTTGTAGATAAAGACAATGAAGGGAACGGCACGCTGAACCGCAGCAAGAAAAAGTCCTTCGACTGGTATAAGCAGGTGATTGCGAGCAACGGCGAGCAGCTATAATTGCCCGGTGGCGCTGCGCTTACCGGGCCTACGGGACGTGTAGGCCGGGTAAGCGTTAGCGCCACCCGGCAGAACCCCGCACCCAAGCCGGAGCCCAGCCTCCGGCTTTTTTGTCTTTGATTGACATATGTCAAGCAAGATGGGTATGGCGCAATCCGAAAAAAGCGGTATAATCCCGCGATTTTTTTGCGGATGCCACCTCAGAGGAGAAAGAGAATGAAGATTGTGGAAGTGAAACACCCACTCGTTAAACACAAGTTGGGCCTGATGCGTGAGCATGACATCAGCACGAAGCGTTTTCGCGAACTGGCTTCTGAAGTGGGCAGCCTGCTGACCTACGAAGCAACCTCTGATCTGGAAACGGAAAAAGTCACCATCGAAGGCTGGAACGGCCCGGTGCAGGTTGAGCAGATCAAAGGGAAGAAAATTACCGTCGTGCCTATCCTGCGTGCCGGTCTGGGTATGATGGAAGGCGTGCTGGAGCACGTACCCAGCGCGCGCATCAGCGTGGTCGGTATCTACCGTAATGAAGAGACGCTGGAGCCGGTTCCTTACTTCCAGAAGCTGGTGTCCAACATCGACGAACGTATGGCGCTGGTGGTTGACCCTATGCTGGCGACCGGCGGTTCAATGATCGCCACCATTGACCTGCTGAAAAAAGCGGGCTGCAGCAGCATTAAGGTGCTGGTACTCGTTGCGGCACCGGAAGGGATCGCGGCGCTGGAAAAAGCGCACCCGGACGTTGAGCTGTACACCGCCTCTATCGACCAGGGTCTTAACGAGCACGGATACATCATCCCGGGGCTCGGCGATGCCGGCGATAAGATCTTTGGTACGAAATAATCGAATAACGATAAAAAAGCCGACTTTGATAGTCGGCTTTTTTTTGAATAAAACACCAACAACAAAACTCAGAGGAAAACACTATGACGCGCCGTGCTATCGGGGTGAGTGAAAAACCGCCGCTTTTACAGACTATCCCGCTTAGTTTGCAGCACCTGTTCGCCATGTTTGGCGCAACCGTGCTGGTGCCAATCCTGTTTCACATTAACCCGGCTACCGTGCTGCTGTTCAACGGCATCGGTACGCTGATGTACCTCTTTATCTGTAAAGGCAAAATCCCGGCGTATCTCGGGTCGAGCTTCGCCTTTATCTCTCCGGTGCTATTGCTGCTGCCGCTGGGTTATGAAGTGGCGCTGGGCGGCTTTATCATGTGTGGCGTACTGTTCTGCCTGGTCTCCTTCATTGTGAAGAAAGCCGGTACCGGCTGGCTGGACGTGATGTTCCCCCCTGCGGCGATGGGCGCAATCGTTGCCGTCATCGGTCTCGAACTGGCGGGCGTGGCGGCGAATATGGCCGGTCTGCTGCCTGCGGACGGGCAATCGCCGGATTCTAAAACCATCATTATCTCGATGGTGACGCTGGGCGTGACGGTGTTTGGCTCCGTGCTGTTCCGCGGCTTTATGGCGATTATCCCGATCCTGATCGGCGTGCTGGCGGGCTATGCGCTCTCCTTCGTGATGGGCGTGGTGGATACCACACCGATTGCCGAGGCGCACTGGTTCGCGCTGCCAACCTTCTACACCCCGCGCTTCGAGTGGTTTGCTATCTTCACCATTCTGCCCGCCGCACTGGTCGTGATTGCGGAGCACGTCGGCCACCTGGTGGTAACGGCGAACATCGTAAAGCGTGATTTAATCCGCGACCCGGGTCTGCACCGCTCCATGTTTGCGAACGGTTTCTCCACCATCATCTCCGGTTTCTTCGGATCCACGCCAAACACCACGTACGGTGAGAACATCGGCGTGATGGCAATCACCCGCGTCTACAGCACCTGGGTTATTGGCGGCGCGGCGATTATTGCCATTCTGCTCTCCTGCGTGGGCAAGCTGGCGGCAGCGATTCAGATCATCCCGGTGCCGGTCATGGGCGGCGTCTCGCTGCTGCTGTACGGGGTAATCGGTGCCTCCGGGATTCGCGTGCTGATTGAATCGAAAGTGGATTACAGCAAAGCGCAGAACCTGATCCTCACCTCGGTCATTCTGATTATCGGCGTGAGCGGTGCGAAGGTGCACATCGGTGCGGCCGAGCTGAAAGGCATGGCGCTGGCGACCATCGTCGGCGTGGGCCTGAGCCTGATTTTCAAGCTGATCTCGGTGATCCGCCCGGAAGAGGTGGTCCTGGACGCTGACGAAAGCGAAAAAGCGCCACATTGATCCTTTAACCGGGTGGACGATCCGCCCGGTTCTCTCCTTGCTGGTTCCGTGTTAAACTCCGTTCCGATTTTACGTAAGATCTGGTTGAGGTACTTCTGAACGGACCGGCACAGCTCTCTCTGCCACTCTATCTCCCTGACGATGAAACTTTTGCGAGTTTCTGGCCGGGTGATAACCCCTCTTTACTGGCTGCACTGCAAAACGTGCTGCGCCAGGAGCACAGCGGATACATCTATATCTGGTCACGCGAAGGCGCGGGGCGCAGCCACCTGTTGCATGCCGCCTGCGCGGAGCTTTCGGCGCGCGGTGATGCGGTAGGCTATGTGCCGCTGGATAAACGTACCTGGTTCGTGCCTGACGTGCTGGAGGGAATGGAACATCTCTCCCTGGTCTGCATCGATAATATCGAATGCGTGGCGGGGGATGAGCCGTGGGAAATGGCGATCTTTAACCTCTATAACCGCATTCTGGAGTCGGGCAAAACCCGACTGCTGATCACCGGCGATCGTCCACCGCGCCAGCTCAATCTTGGGTTGCCGGATCTGGCGTCACGTCTGGACTGGGGGCAAATCTACAAGCTCCAGCCGCTGTCGGATGAAGATAAGCTTCAGGCATTACAGCTGCGCGCAAAGCAGCGTGGCTTTGAGCTGCCGGAAGACGTGGGCCGTTTCCTGCTCAAGCGCCTGGACAGGGAAATGCGCACCCTGTTCGATACGCTCGATCAGCTCGATCGCGCTTCCATTACCGCCCAGCGCAAGCTGACCATTCCGTTTGTGAAAGATATCCTTAAGCTTTGAGTTTTTTGCCGGGTGGCGGCTGCGCTTACCGGGCCTACAGGTGCTCTTTGTAGGCCGGGTAAGGCGTAGCCGCCACCCGGCTAAAGATCCTCCAACAGATGCTCTACCAGAAGTGGAATCGGCCGTCCTGATGCCACGCTCCGTCCCCCTTCACGCCACAGTGCCGTGCCGCTGATATCCAGATGCGCCCACGGAATGGTTGGCGGGCAGAAGTGATGCAGCAACCACGCCGCCGAGGCGCTTATCGCCGCATTGTTGGTTGGCGTGTTGCACAGATCGGCGATGGCGCTGTCGGTCTGCTTTTTCAACCGCGCATCCAGCGGCAGGGACCACACTTCGTCGCCACTCTGTTTCCCTGCCTGCGTCAGCGCACTGCGCAGCGGTTCATCCTGCGTCATTAGCCCGCTTAGCTCATACCCCAGCGCCTTCACGACTGCACCGGTTAAGGTCGCCATATCAATAATATAGCGCGTCTGCGGATGCCGCTGGCTGGCCCAGGCGATGGCATCCGCCAGCACCAGTCGACCTTCAGCATCGGTATTGTTGATTTCAACCGTGGTGCCGTTGCAGGCTGTTGCCACCGTGCCGGGCTGCATGGCATTGGGGCCGATGGCATTTTCTGCCAGTGCCAGCACGCCCATGATGCGTACGGGTAATCCCAGCTCTGCCACGGTGAGCATCAGCCCCAGCACGTTAGCCGCCCCGCACATGTCATATTTCATGGTGTACATGCCCGCACCTTCTTTCAGCCACAGACCGCCGGTATCAAAGGTGATGCCTTTTCCCACATAGCAGCGCACCGGGCCGTCGTGAGTGCCATCATAATGCATCGCCAGCAGACGTGGCGGGCAGCTCGCCCCTTTGCCCACGGCGTGCAGTAGACCCAGGCCGTGCTCAACAATCTCTTTTTCGTTGAGCACTTCGCAGCGCAGGGCGGGGAAGAGGGCGCAGAGCTTTAGTGCCTCTTCTACCACAAACTGCGGCGTACACCGGTCAGAGGGGATATCCGCCAGACGTCGTGCCGCGACCATGCCGTGCGCGATAGCCTGCTGCTGGCGGAAAACACTCTCCAGCTTCGCCTGTTGTTCCGGCAGGCAGAGGGCGGTGATATGCGCAATACGGACGTCATCGTCGGTTTTCTTTAGCTGCAAATCGCTCAGCCGGTGCGCCTGATTAAAGAGAAAACGCAGCACTTGCGCCAGCACGACGTCGTCGATATTTGTCACGTCCAGCATCACATCGGGACTCACGGGTGAGGCCAGCAGCGGGCGCAGCGCCGTGAGCAATCCTTCTGTCAGGCTATCGTGCCAGAGCGCATCCGGGAGCAGCGTGATCCGGGCAAAAGGGGCGCAGCCAAAGCGGGCGTCAGCGATGCCGCTGGACTCGCGCATTTCCGCGATAAGCGCAGTTTGCGGCAAATGCGCACAGGCGGTGCGGGCGATGAAATGGCTTTGCGGCTTTGCGTCGGAAAGTGCGGTAATGAGTTGATATGTAATCATCATGACTCCTCAATCGGGGCGCGGATCCGCGCGGCATAGGCCTGCATCCATTCATCGTCTACCGCGTGATAATGCGTTTTTTCCCGCAGACGCTCTGTGCGATAAACGGTGAGAGGCTGTCGAGCCGTCGCCACCACAAACGAAAAGGTTTTGATATTCGTCGCGGCGCCGAACTCGCCCTTGTTATTCATGCACACCACGGAGAGATCGCCCGCGCGACCAAAGCGCGACATCAGCTTATCTTCCAGCTCGAACACCACTGAATCTGCGGCCTGCTGCGGCGACATGCCTTGCGCCATCCGGCGAACGATTTCGTAGCTGGTGCAGCCTTTCATCAGATCTTCACCGACGCCCGTGGCGGTAGCGGCACCGGTTTCGCTGTCGCAGTAAAAGCCGGAGCCGATAATGGGGGAATCCCCAATGCGGCCGCGTTTTTTCATAAACAGGCCGCTGGTGGAGGTGGCTACGCTCATGGAACCCTGCTTATCAAGACCGATAATGCCGACGGTATCGTGTCCGTCGTACGGACTTAAGCCTTTATCCAGCGTCTCGCGGCAGCGCTTGCGGTAGTGCTGCATGGCGCGCTCCGTGAGCATGGTTTTGTCGGCAAAGCCCTGGCTCAGTGCCCATTCACGTGCGCCCTGGCCGACCAGCAGGCTGTTGTAGCGCTGGCGGCTCAGCGCGTGCGCCACGCGCACCGGATTGGCGATATCCACCAGATTTCCTACGGCGCCGAACGCCAGCGTGTCGCCGTCCATGTACGCCGCATCCAGCTCGACTTCGCCATTTTCGGTAGGCAGCCCGCCATAGCCGACGGATTTATACAGCGGGAAGTCTTCCACGGCAGCGACGGCATCCACCACCGCTGCTGAGACCGGTTTTCCCGCCGCCAGGGCAGATGCAGATTCCGTTACGCCTTCAAGCGCCATTCGCCAGGTTGCGATAATTCCCCACATGCTTTACTCCTGTTTTGCAAGGGTGGTGTCAGTTTGTGTGACCGTGCTCAGCTCCGCAGCACGGTACTGTTTGTCCACGATACGCATGAAAGGCAGGTACAACATGGCGCCAATCAGCAGGTTGATAAGCTGCATCACGCTGCCGCTCAGGTGCCCGGTAACGATAAAACCGCTGATGACCGGTGGCAGCGTCCAGGGGATAAACACCCCGGTGGTGACGGCGACCGCGCCAATTTTCATCGCCGCATACTGCACGGTAACCAGCACCAGCGGCACCAGGTTGAACGGAATAAGCATGATCGGGTTCATGATCACCGGCAGGCCAAACAGGATCGGCTCGTTAATGTTAAACACCGACGCCCCCGCGCCGAGGCGCGCCACTTCGCGCATGTTTTTACTGCGGGCGAAAATCAGCATCGCAATCACCAGCGACAGCGTGGCGCCCGCTCCCCCCATCCAGATCATGTCAAAAAACTGTTCAGTAATAATGTGCGGCGGCGTCGTGCCCGCCTGAATGGCGGCGATGTTATCGGTCTGGTTTTCCATCCACAGCGGACGAATGATGCCGTTGATCATCGAGCCGGAGTTAATCCCCACTGACCACAGAATAGTGATGCTGAATACGGTCATCAGCGCGCCAAAGTAAGAGGTGCCGTAGTGGCGTACCGGCGTGGCGACCACCTCGTAAATGAACTGATGGATGGTGTTGTAGTGGGTATTTTCGAAGATGATGCGGATACCCAGCACCAGTATCATGACCAGCAGGGCCGGGATCAGCGCCGCGAAGGACTCCTGTACCGCAGGCGGCACGCCGTCCGGCATTTTAATGACCAGATTTTTGCGCTTCAGCCAGCAAAACAGTTCCGTCCACAGCAGCGAACCGATCATCGCCACAAACAGCCCCTTGCTGCCAATCCACTCTACCGGTATGACGGTAATGCCGCCGTTTTCCGCCACTTTGATAAACGGCGTCAGGATTAAAAATGCGACCAATGCCAGGATGCCGCAGGAGATACGGTCCTCGCCATAGTGTTCGGCCAGGCGGAAGGCGACCAGGAAGCTGATAAACAGCGACATGGTGGAGAAGACCGCATTGAACGGAATTTCGATAATCGCGCTCCAGCTCTCACCAAAGGCCTGAGACATAAACTGCTGATAGGTTTGATTCGGGAACGACGAGATGACGAGCAGAATGGATCCGACGATGATAAATGGCATGAATGAAACGTAGGCACCACGAATGGCCCCGAGATGGCGCTGCTGGGCCGTTTTCGCCGCCAGCGGCATCAGTTTTGCTTCAAGAAATCCCAGAACATTGTTCATTGCGAACTCCGTACAAGATTGAGGGGTATTGTTTATGTTATGTCTGTGGATTATCAGTGAAGCGCGGTGAGCGAAAGGTGAAATCGGTCACAAAGCAATCGCTTGTATAATGTAAATCTCATAAGATTGGTTTCAGGAGGATTGGAATGGAAATCAAACTGCACGCCAATGCCACCACCACGCCGCGTATCCGCCGCTACCTTCAGCAGTCTGATAAAAGCGACCGGGAACTGGCCATTGAGCTGGGGATCTCGGTCACTACCGTCAGGCGCTGGCGCAACCGCGATCGGGTTTCGGATAACCACACTACGCCAAAAGTGATACACAAAGCGCTGAGACAAGAGCAGGTTGCACTGGTTAATGCCCTGCGCGACATATCAGGTGCGCCATTAGATGAATTGCTGCAGATAGTTAACGACATCCTGGGCATCCCCGTCTCACGGGCAACGTTGAGTCGCTATCTCAAACCGGCACCCGCGAAACAAAAAGGGGCTTCGTTACAGGGAAAAAAGGCGCTGAAAGCTGGCATCAGGCCGCATACGCTGCTGCTGTATCATCAGCCTTTGTCGCTGCATATGGATGATGGGGGCGAACAACACCTGCTCTGGGCGCGCGAACCGGTGAGCGGCTGGTGTTATGCCCGGCTCTATGCGGGTCTTTCACCGCAGTTGCTCACTACCTGGACGCGCGCGCTGCTGGAGGCCTGCCCTGCTGATATACAATCTCTTGAGACTTTCGGTTTTGAACCGACGCTGCCTGCACAAGACGTTGTTGTTAACGCTCATCCACACAAGCACAATGCGCTGCAGGTGGCGCTACCGCTCCGGGATATTATTCCGCGAGTTAATGATGAACCGGCTGGAGAGGTTGTTATCACGCTATGCGAGTTTTATAACCGGGGTAAAACGCAGAAAAAGCTGGGAGAAAGTACGCCGCAGGCGTTTCTGGAAGCGCTGCGGCGTAAGGACTAGAGGATGTCGAGGACATCTTCCGGCGGACGGCCGATGCGTGCTTTACCGTTTGCCACCACAATCGGTCGCTCAATCAGCTTTGGATTCTCAACCATCGCCTGAATCAGCTGGTCTTCGCTGAGGTACGTGTCGTCCAGATTCAGTGACTTATACAGATCCTCTTTCTGGCGCATCAGTTCGCGCGCGCTGCCCATTCCCAGCATGTGCAGCAGCTGACGAAGCGTCTGCGCGTCCGGCGGTGTGTCGAGATACAACACCACGTCAGGGTCGATACCGTTAGACTTCAGCAGGCTGAGCGTGTCGCGGCTCTTGGAGCAGCGAGGGTTATGATAAATTTTTACCGCGTCTGTCATGACTTCTCCTTGGTTACATCTTCTCGTACGGCTTAAAGCGTTGTTGCAGACTACGCAGCTGGTCGATACGCGCGTCGTAGCGGGCCTGTTGCAGGCTGCCGAGTTTGACCTGCGAGCTGGCACTGCTCAACAAGGAAATCGCCTGATCGAGGCGACCCGCCAGTGCCAGGCCTTCAGCACGCGCGGCCAGTTCCTGATCGCGGTTACCCAGTTGCCCCTGGGCCTGGGCGAGCAATTCCCAGCCGTTCTGGTCATCTTTATTGTTAAAGGTATAGCGGTTCAGGATGGTCACAGCCTCCGCTGGCTGACCGCCCTGTAAGTAAGCGTTAGCAAGGTTAAGCTGTAGCACCGGGTTGGTGCGTATGTCTTTCGCCCCTTTCAGGCGGTTAATCGCATCGGTAGTTTTCTTCTGCCCCAGATCGATATCCGTCGAGAGATCGAGATACCATGGGTTATTCGGATCTGCGGCCAGCAGGGGCTGCAGCGCTTTACGCGCGTCGTCGTATTTGCTGGCTTCCATCGCCTGTAATGCCTGGCCATACTGCGCGGCGTTTTTTTCACGCACGTTGCCTTTCGCCAGGGTGTCCAGCAGATCGCTGGTAAGCTGGTTACGCCCGGAGTTGTACATGCCGAGCGTTCGCACTTTCGCCATGTAGAAGTCCTGAGAAGACTGCACGACGACCGGGCGCATCTGGTTGGCACGGTTACGGGCATCCGACAAACGGCTTTCCGGTAACGGGTGGGTGAGTAAAATTTCCGGGGGACGGGAAGAGTAACGTGCCTGATCGAGCAGTTTTTCCAGGAAAGTCGGCATGGCCTGCGGGTCAAAGCCCGAACGCTGTAAAACCTGAATGCCGATACGGTCCGCTTCCTGTTCGTTTTGCTGGGTGAAGCTGATCATCCCCTGACGCGTTCCGGCCAGCGTACCGGTCAGTGCCGCCATCCCCGCCTGTGGGCTGGCCATTGCGAGCAGAATAGAACCCAGCGCGCCCACCCAGGTGAGCGGGGCATTGCGCTTCTGGTCTTCCATTGCACGCGCCAGGTGGCGCTGGGTGACGTGTGAAATTTCGTGCGCCATCACCGAAGCCAGCTGGCTTTCGTTGTCAGAGTAGCGAAATAACGCCGAATGCAGCACCACGTTCCCGCCAAAGAAGGCGAAGGCGTTAATTTCGTCGTTATTGATTAAATAGAAATGGAAGGGCGTTTTGACCGAGTCGGCGTGCGCCACCAGACGCATCCCCAGCCCGTTAATATACTGTACCAGCAAAGGATCGTTAATCAGCGGGGCGCTGCCGCGCAGCTGGCGAACATAGTAATCGCCCATTTGCATCTCTTGCCCGATAGAGAGCGTGCTTCCTGCTGTGGTGCCCATGTCCGGCAATGAGTCGGACGAGTCAGCGAAAGCGGGCAACACCTGACCGACCGTCACTGCGGCAATCAGTGTTGCAACCAGTGTTTTTCTCAACTGCCTGAACATAACCACTGTCCTGTATATTGGATGTGCTAATTTGACCGATGAACCGCCATATCGTTCATCTCTGCTGCCCTGCGAGTGTAGCTGTGTTACAGCATGAAGAAAATCCCATTCATCAGGCTTTTGCGGATTGTGACAGGGATACAAAAAGCGAAAGTCTTTTTTGTGACAGTTAGATACAATTCACCGTCTCACTCCCGCCATTCGATTCAGGGAAGGGTTGTATGCTCGAAATGTTAATGCAGTGGTACCGGCGTCGGTTCAGTGACCCGGAAGCCATTGCTTTGTTGGTTATTCTGGTTGCCGGATTCGGTATTCTGTTCTTCTTCAGCGGCCTTCTCGCGCCTCTGCTGGTGGCGATTGTGCTGGCGTATCTGCTGGAGTGGCCAACGGCGCGCCTGGAACATATCGGTTGTTCTCGTCGCTGGGCGGCAAGCATCGTCCTGGTGCTGTTTGTCGGCATTCTGCTGTTGATGGCCTTCGTGGTGATGCCCGTGGCCTGGCAGCAGGGGATCTACCTGATCCGCGATATGCCCGGCATGTTGAATAAGCTCTCTGATTTCGCCGCCACCCTGCCGCGCCGTTATCCCGCGTTGATGGACGCCGGTATCATCGACGCGATGGCGGAAAACATGCGTGCCCGCATCATGACGATGGGCGACTCGGTGGTGAAATATTCGCTGGCCTCACTGGTGGGGCTGCTCACTCTGGCCGTTTACCTCGTGCTCGTGCCGCTGATGGTTTTCTTCCTGGTCAAAGATAAAGACCAGATGCTTAACGCCGTGCGGCGTATTTTGCCGCGCAACCGCGGGCTGGCGGGGCAGGTCTGGGAAGAGATGAACCAGCAGATCACTAACTACATTCGCGGCAAGGTGCTGGAGATGATGGTGGTGGGGGTAGCAACCTGGATTGGTTTCGTGATCTTCGGCCTCAACTACTCGCTGCTGCTGGCCGTGCTGGTGGGATTCTCGGTCCTGATTCCGTACATCGGCGCGTTTGTGGTCACCATTCCGGTGGTGGGCGTCGCGCTGTTCCAGTTTGGTCTGGGGACGGAGTTCTGGAGCTGCTTCGCGGTGTACCTGATTATTCAGGGGCTTGACGGGAACCTGCTGGTACCGGTGCTGTTCTCCGAAGCGGTAAACCTGCATCCGCTGGTGATTATCTTATCCGTGGTAATTTTCGGCGGGCTGTGGGGGTTCTGGGGCGTGTTCTTTGCGATTCCGCTGGCCACGCTGATTAAAGCGGTGGTGCACGCATGGCCGGATGTACCGGCGGTGGAAGAGAAGTAGATTTTGTGCGGGCTGATGCCCTCACCCCAACCCTCTCCCACGGGAGAGGGAGCAAACATTAAAAAAGGCAACTGACGTTGCCTTTTTGCTGTTGATCAGGCGTTTGCTTTCAGCCAGTTCAACACCACGTCGTGGTGATTACTGGTTTTGAAGTCGTCAAACACATGTTCAACTTTACCGTCAGCGTCAATCAGGAAGCTGATGCGGTGAATGCCGTCATAGGTTTTACCCATAAACGTTTTCTCACCCCAGACGCCAAACTGCTCGCAAACCTGGTGGTCTTCGTCGGAAAGGAGCGTAAAGTTCAGCAGCTCTTTTTCCGCAAATCGTGACAGCTTTTCTGGTTTATCGGTGCTGATACCCAGCACTTCCACACCGACTTTTTTCAAGTCGTCCATGTTATCGCGTAAGCCGCAGGCCTGTACGGTGCAGCCGGGGGTCATGGCTTTCGGGTAGAAATAGACCAGAACACGCTGTCCCTGGAAGTCGGTCAAATTTACTTGCTCACCGTCTTGATCCGGTAAGCTAAATTTCGGTGCGATGTCACCGGCTTTCAGTGGATTCATTACTCAACTCCATCCTGTTCGTGCTGCGAATAATTGACGACGCTTATACTGCCCTGCGCGTTTAATTCTGTACAGAGGGCTTTGAACGCTTGCTCGATATTTGACGCATCCTGTGAGGCAGGGCTGTGTGCAGTGATTTGAATAAAGAGCGTGGGAACGGTGCTCTCGTCGCCCGGTTGCGTGCGGGAAACGAGCTCGGCAATGTTCATCTGATGGCTGTCGAACAGCGCGGTAAAACGCTCGATCAGATGCGGGGAATCAGTGACTTCAACCTGCACCCAGACGGTAGCGGGCATGGCCGGGCGCGGGCGCGCGGTAGTGCGTTTCATCACGATCAGCAAATCCAGCTCCGCGCCTTTCAGCGGCAGGGTGGATTCAATAAGGGTAATGGCATTCCATGTTCCGGACAGCAGCATGATAAACGTGAACTCTTCGCCGAGCATTGCCAGACGGCTGTCTTCGATATTACAGCCGCAGCTGCTCACGTGACGGGTGATGGTGTTCACGATACCCGGCCTGTCGGCACCCAGCGCAGTGATAACCAGGTAATGTTGTGATGAGGTTGTCAAACCTGTTCTTCCTTTGCATGGTTAAGTCTTCCTAAGGAAAGCATAAAAAAAACATGCATACAACCGCCTGAGGGCCTCAGGTCGCTTGCTTTTATTACAGTTCCAAACGTACCATTGAGGCTCTTGTTCGCACAGAGGATGGCTCATGTTCACGGGAAGTATTGTCGCGCTTGTAACACCGATGGATGAAAAAGGTAACGTCTGCCGGTCTAGCATGAAGAAGCTGATTGATTACCATGTCGCCAATGGAACCTCGGCGATCGTTTCGGTAGGGACTACCGGTGAATCTGCAACGCTGAGCCACGAAGAGCATGGCGATGTGGTTATGCTGACCCTGGAGCTGGCTGACGGACGTATTCCGGTCATCGCGGGGACAGGCGCTAATGCAACCGCAGAAGCGATCAGCCTGACCAAACGTTTTAATGACAGCGGCATCGTAGGCTGTCTGACGGTGACCCCTTATTACAACCGTCCTACCCAGGAAGGTTTGTTCCAGCACTTCAAAGCCATCGCTGAACATACTGACTTGCCACAAATTCTGTATAATGTGCCGTCCCGTACTGGCTGCGATATGCTGCCGGAAACCGTTGGTCGTCTCTCGGAAGTAAAAAATATTATCGGTATTAAAGAGGCGACAGGGAACTTAAGCCGCGTTCATCAGATCAAAGAGCTGGTTTCAGACGACTTTATCCTGTTGAGTGGTGATGATGCGACCGCGCTGGACTTTATGCAGCTCGGTGGTCATGGCGTGATCTCCGTAACGTCAAACGTTGCGGCGCGCGATATGGCTGAAATGTGCAAACTGGCCGCAGCCGGTCACTTTGATGAGGCACGCGTCATTAACCAGCGCCTGATGCCGCTGCACAATAAATTATTTGTCGAACCCAATCCGATCCCCGTGAAATGGGCGTGTAAGGAGTTGGGACTTGTAGCATCCGATACGCTGCGTTTGCCAATGACACCGATTACCGACCACGGTCGCGACATCGTCAGGGCAGCGCTGAAGCATGCCGGTTTGCTGTAAAGTTTAGGGAGATTTGATGGCTTATTCAGTACAGAAGTCGCGCCTGGCGAAGGTTGCGAGTGTTTCGCTTGTTATGCTGCTCGCTGCCTGTAGTTCAGACTCGCGCTACAAGCGCCAGGTGAGCGGTGATGAATCCTATCTGGATGCGACCCCGCTTGCTGAACTTCATGCACCGGCTGGTATGATCCTGCCGATTCAGAACGGCGATTATAATATCCCCGTCACCAATGGCAGTGGTCTGGTGGGTAAAGCGCTTGATATTCGTCCACCAGCTCAGCCTCTGGCGCTGGTCAGCGGAGCGCGTACCCAGTTCACCGGTGATACGGCGTCTCTGCTGGTTGAAAGCGCGCGCGGAAGCAATCTGTGGCCACAGGTGGTGAGCGTTATTCAGGCGAAGAACTACACCATTGATAAACGCGATGACGCCAGCCAGACCTTAACCACCGACTGGATCGAGTGGAACCGGCTGGATGAAGATCAGCAGTACCGTGGACGTTATCAAGTCTCCGTTAAACCACAGGGTTATCAGCAGGCGGTTAACGTTAAGCTATTAAACCTGGAGCAGGCGGGCAAACCGGTTGCGGATGCCGCCTCCCTGCAGCGTTACAGCACTGAAATGCTGAACGTGATTGCCGCGGGTCTGGATAAGACTGCGACTGATGCCGCAAATGCGGCGCAGAGCCGTAACGGCGTCACCTTCGACGTTCAGAGCGGTGCGGACGATACCGGCCTGCCAATGTTGGTGGTGCGTGCACCGTTTAACCAGACCTGGCAGCGTCTGCCAGCGACGCTGGAAAAAGTGGGCATGAAAGTGACCGACAGCACCCGTTCAACCGGTAGCATGACGGCAACCTATAAGCCACTGTCCGACAGTGCATGGCTGGAGCTGGGCGCCAAAGATCCTCAGCTTGCCTCCGGTGATTACAAGATTCAGGTAGGCGACCTTGATAACCGCAGTAGTCTGCAGTTTATCGATCCAAAAGGTCACACGCTGACCCAGTCGCAGAACGATGCGCTGGTCGCTGTCTTCCAGGCAGCATTCAGCAAATAACTACGAGGGCGGGTTAATCCCGCCCTTTTTATTTTCGTGCTACGCAAACGTGTGCGTGGCATAATATGCCCAGTTTTGAACACAAATCATCACACCAGGAGTAATGAAGATGCAGAAGCAAGCTGAGTTGTATCGTGGCAAAGCGAAGACCGTATACAGCACGGAAAACCCGGATCTGTTGGTGCTCGAGTTCCGCAATGATACGTCAGCAGGGGATGGCGCGCGCATTGAGCAGTTCGATCGTAAAGGCATGGTGAACAACAAGTTCAACCACTTCATTATGACCAAACTGGCCGAAGCGGGTATCCCGACTCAGATGGAAGCGTTGCTGTCTGATACGGAATGTCTGGTGAAAAAACTGGATATGGTTCCGGTTGAGTGCGTTATTCGTAACCGTGCAGCGGGCTCCCTGGTGAAGCGTCTGGGTATTGAAGAAGGTATCGAACTGAATCCACCGCTGTTCGACCTGTTCCTGAAAAACGATGCCATGCACGATCCGATGGTCAATGATTCCTACTGCGAAACCTTCGGCTGGGTCAATAAAGAGAACCTGGCGCGCATGAAAGAGCTGACCTACAAAGCCAACGACGTGCTGAAAAAGCTGTTTGACGATGCGGGCCTGATCCTCGTCGACTTCAAGCTGGAGTTCGGTCTGTTCAAAGGCGAAGTGGTGCTGGGTGATGAGTTCTCCCCGGACGGTAGCCGCCTGTGGGACAAAGAAACCCTGGATAAAATGGACAAAGACCGTTTCCGTCAGAGCCTGGGTGGCCTGATTGAAGCCTATGAAGCGGTTGCTCACCGTTTAGGCGTTAAGCTCGACTAACTCCCTCACTTGCCAAAGGATGTTTGCATCCTTTGGCGTCTTACCTTTGTTTCCTATGGTAATCTTGCCGTTAACCGCCTACGATCATAGCTATTATTAATGGAATAGTTCGAGGTGGTTATGCGCTGGCAAGGGCGTCGTGAAAGTGACAATGTAGAAGACAGGCGCAGTGATGGCGGCGGCGGTCCTTCAATGGGGGGACCCGGCTTTCGGCTACCCAGCGGCAAGGGCGGTATCATCCTGCTGATTGTGGTGCTGGTCGCTGGCTATTACGGGGTCGACCTCACCGGTTTGATGACCGGTCAGCCGCTGCAACAGCAACCACAGTCTCCGCGCTCCATCAGCCCGAACGAAGATGAAGCGGCCAAATTTACCTCCGTTATTCTCGCGACCACTGAAGATACATGGGGTCAGCAGTTCGAGAAGATGGGGCGCACCTATCAGCAGCCGAAACTGGTGATGTACCGGGGCGCAACCCGTACCGGATGTGGTACCGGTCAATCTGTGATGGGGCCGTTCTACTGCCCGGCAGATGGCACCGTCTATATCGATCTCTCTTTTTACGATGACATGAAACGCAAGCTTGGCGCTGACGGTGATTTTGCCCAGGGCTACGTTATCGCGCATGAAGTCGGGCACCATGTGCAGAAGCTGCTGGGCATTGAGCCAAAAGTGCGTCAGCTACAGCAAAATGCGTCTCAGGCTGAAGTGAATCGTCTTTCCGTCAAGATGGAACTGCAGGCGGACTGCTTCGCAGGCGTCTGGGGGCACAGCATGCAGCAGCAGGGCGTACTGGAATCCGGCGATCTTGAAGAGGCATTAAACGCGGCGCAGGCCATCGGCGATGACCGTCTTCAGCAGCAAAGCCAGGGACGTGTCGTACCGGACAGCTTCACTCACGGTACGTCGCAACAGCGTTACAGCTGGTTTAAACGCGGTTTTGACAGCGGTGATCCTGCCCAGTGTAATACCTTCGGCAAAGCCATGTGATGGTGTCGTTTGCACATCTGATACGCGAGCTTGAGCGAACCGGGCACCGCCGTCTGGTGGTGCTCACGGGCGATGAGCCGTGGACGCTGAGCCAGGCCACCGCCCTGCGTGATGCTTTACCGGGAGACTGGCTGTGGCTGAATGAAAACCCGTCTAAAGCCATCGGCGGACTGTTGGGACGCGAATACCTGCATGCTGTGTTTGACGCGCATGCCGGGTTTGACGTCTCCGCATTCGCCGCACTCAGCGGAACGTTGCGCGCCGGGAGCCTCCTCGTACTGCGAGTACCACCGTTCTCTGGCTGGGCCGACAGGCCAGACAGCGATTCTGTGCGCTGGAGTGACAGCGCAGAGCCGATCGCTACCCCGCACTTTGTTCACCATTTTTGCCGGACGCTTGCCGCCGATACGGATGCGATCGTCTGGCAACAGCATCATCCCCTGACGCTTCCCGCTGCGCCAGATTTACCCGTCTGGCAGCCCGCCAGCGGTGAGCCGCAGCGTGAGCAGGCGGCGATCCTCGACGCGCTTTTGGTCATGCCTGCGGGCATCGCTGCCGTGACGGCACCTCGCGGACGCGGAAAGTCAGCGCTGGCGGGGATGCTGCTGGGCAGCATCCAAGGGAGTGCGGTGGTGACGGCCCCGGCGAAAGGCGCAGCGGATGTCATCGCGCGTTTCGCGGGCGAGCGTTTTCACTTTATGGCACCCGATGCGCTGCTGGACTCCACGCTGCAGGCCGACTGGCTGATTGTCGATGAAGCGGCAGCCATCCCAGGCCCGCTGCTGGAGAAGCTGGTGACACGCTTTCCCCGCGTATTACTGACCACTACGGTTCAGGGTTACGAAGGGACGGGCAGGGGATTTCTGCTGAAGTTCTGCGCCCGGTTCAGTGGGCTGCAGCGTTATACCTTATCCACCCCCATTCGCTGGGCGGCCGGATGTCCGCTTGAACGGATCGTGGCGAATACGCTGCTGTTTGACGATGCGCTTATCGACCACAAACCGGAAGGTGAGGTGTCTGTAAGGTCTCTGGAGCCACAAGAGTGGGAGAGCGACCTGGCACGAGTGGCAAGCGTTTATGAACTGCTCTGTGCTGCCCACTACCGGACCTCACCGCTCGATTTACGCCGGATGATGGACGCCCCCGGCCAGCACTTTGCGGTTGCGGACGCGGGGGCTGATATTGCGGGCGCGCTCTGGCTGGTGGACGAGGGCGGATTGATCCCCGAACTCAGCCGGGCGGTGTGGGCGGGCTCTCGTCGTCCACGAGGGAACCTTGTGGCGCAGTCGCTGGCGGCGCACGGCGGAACGCCTCTTGCGGCGACGCTGAAAGGCCGACGGATTAGCCGCATTGCGGTTCATCCCCGTCGTCAGCGGGAAGGCATTGGTCAGCGGCTGATCCTGAACGCCAGCGGTGAAGATTATCTCTCCGTGAGTTTTGGTTATACCGACGAGCTGTGGCGTTTCTGGCAGCGGTGCGGGTTTGTGCTGGTGCGAATGGGCAGTCATCGGGAAGCCAGCAGCGGGTGTTACACGGCGATGGCGCTGCTGCCGCAGAGCGAAGCCGGGCATCAACTGTGTATGCAGGCACATCGGCGTTTATGCCGCGATATGCGCGTCCTGTCGGCCTGGAATGGCGAAAAGATCCCGGTGACTGATGCCTGGGAAGCTACCCTTAATAGTGACGACTGGCTGGAGCTGGCGGGGTTTGCTTTTGCGCACCGGGCGTTTTCAACCTCGGTAGCCGCGCTGACGCGGTTGCTGTTAGCCACCGATATGCCCCTTCCGGCGCTGCGCGGGAAAATCGAGGGGAGAAGCGAAGCGGTCGGGCGAAAAGCGTTACTGGCAAAGCTTCGCGATGAAACCGCGCAAGCGCTTGAGAGCCTTGATTATTCGTACTGTCAGCAGTTGAAAGCAGACATTTTGCAATGGCAATTTTTTCAATGACTTCTTCAGTAAAGTGGCATGGTCATTACCCCGCAGAGGCGTAAAATCCTGCTCATCAATTAAGGAGACCGCCATGAAACACGACCATTTTGTTGTTCAAAGCCCTGACAAACCGGCTAAACAGTTACTGCTTCTGTTTCATGGTGTTGGCGATAATGCCGTCAATATGGGGCAGATTGGTAGCTGGTTTGCGCCTGTTTTCCCTGAAGCATTGATTGTCAGCATCGGCGGCGTAGAACCGTGTGGTCCGAACGGACGACAGTGGTTTCCGGTTCAGGGCGTGACGGAGGAGAACCGTCAGGCGCGCATTGATGCCATCATGCCCACGTTTATCGACATCGTACGCTACTGGCAGCAGCAGAGCGGCGTGGGTGCTGACGCGACCGCGCTGATTGGCTTCTCGCAGGGATCTATCATGTCCCTGGAAAGTGTGAAAGCGCAGCCGGGTCTGGTTTCACGGGTGATCGCGTTTAACGGCCGCTTTGCGACGCTGCCTACGAGTGCGACTACGCAGACCACGATCCATCTGATCCACGGTGGTGAAGACCGGGTCATTGAGCTTTCACATGCGGTTGCCGCTCAGGAAGCATTGATTCGTGAAGGTGGGGATGTGACGCTGGATATCGTTGACGATCTGGGCCATGCGATTGACGACCGCAGCATGCAATTCGCGCTCGATCATCTGCGTTATACCGTACCGAAGCACTACTTTGATGAAGCGCTCAGCGGCGGCAAGCCGAATGACGATAATATTGTTGAGTTTATGTAGGCACTTTCCCCCTCCCCCCCAGGGGCGAGGGTTAGGGGGAGGGGTGAGATTAACAATTACTTCTTCTGGTCTTTCTTCGGCCAGTCGTCGTCATCGTCCCACTTGTCGTTAAAATCGCGGTGTGGCGGGAGATCCGGCTTGTTCGCAAGAAACTTTTTGTGGTCAACGCGCTTAAGGTCTTTAATCACGTTGAGCAGTACGCCGACCAGAAACACCAGCACCAGAATCCACCAGTACTTTGAAAGCCAATCCATTCGCTATTCCTCTCAGAGCATTCGTCAGGCGACGAGTTGCTCCATAATACGTTGATACATACGAGCCAGCAGTTGCAAATCTGCCGCATTAACACACTCATTTATTTTATGAATGGTTGCGTTTACTGGCCCCAGTTCGACAACCTGAGCTCCCATACGGGCGATAAAGCGTCCGTCTGAAGTGCCACCCGTCGTCAGCAGTTGTGGCTTAATTTCATTATAGTGCTCGATGGCGTTCACTACCGCATCAACCAGTTTGCCGCGCTGCGTCAGGAACGGCTGGCCGGAAAGCCACCAGTCCACGGTGTAGCGCAGGTGATATTTTTCCAGCAGCGCGACAACGCGCGCTTTGATCATCTCATCGGTCAGTTCGGTGCTGAAGCGGAAGTTGAACTGGACGAAGAAGTCCCCCGGGATCACGTTGTTGCTGCCGGTCCCGGCCTTGACGTTAGCAATCTGCATGCTGGTCGGGGGGAAGAACTCGTTACCTTTATCCCACTCAATCGCCACCAGTTCGCTCAGCATTGGCGCAGCGCGATGAACGGGGTTATCGGCCAGATGTGGATAAGCAACATGTCCCTGAACGCCGTGAATGGTCAGGTTACAGGTCAGTGAGCCACGGCGACCGTTTTTCACGACATCGCCCACCACTTCGGTACTGGACGGCTCGCCGACCAGACAGTAGTCGAGACGCTCGTTGCGCGCCATCAGCGCTTCAACCACCTTCACGGTACCGTTATGGGCACTGGCTTCTTCGTCGGAGGTGACCAAAAACGCGAGACGGTTTTTGTGGTTCGGATGCTGAGCCACGAAGCGTTCAGCCGCGACCACCATCGCCGCCAGCGAGCCTTTCATGTCTGCCGCGCCGCGGCCAAAGAGCATGCCATCGCGGATGGTCGGTTCAAACGGCGGGTTAATCCAGCGATCTGCGTCACCTGCGGGAACGACGTCAGTATGCCCGGCAAACGCCAGCGTTTCACCCTGGCCGCGCCACGCCCAGAAGTTCTGAGTATCGCCAAAATCCATGCGTTCAACGGTAAAACCGATGGCACGCAGGCGCTCAATCATTAATGCCTGACAACCTGCGTCGTCCGGGCTAAGGGAAGGACGGCGAATAAGCTGTTGAGTCAGCTCAATGACCGGGCATGACATACACTACACCTCAACGAAAAAGTCAGAATAAAGGGTTTCACTGAAACCCAGCAGCATAGGCTGACCTGGCTTGCAGAGCAATGGGCGTTTGATAATTGCCGGCATTTCACGCATCAGTTTTGCCGCGCTGTCGGCATCAACGATGCTGGCGCGCAGGGATTCGTCCAGTTTACGCCAGGTGGTACCGCGGGTGTTAAGCAGTGCCTCCCAGCCCAGTTCATTGATGGCGTTATGCAGAAAATCTGCATCAAGCCCATCGGCACGGTAATCGTGGAAGCGGTACTCGATGTGGTTCGCTTCCAGCCAGCGGCGGGCTTTTTTGATGGTGTCGCAATTTTTAATGCCGTACATCACAACCATGGTGAATCCTTTTGTCCTTATGACGATTAAATGTTCAATAAATTCGAAGATATATCCTTAAGCAGAATATAACACATTCAGGAATACTCTGGATTTACACGTCTGCTTAATTCAACGCACATCTGTACGCTGAATATTCTTTCATCATTTAAGCATAGATGTCCATCGGGTATAAATTGCTAACAAACTCAGCGGGTAAAATAAAGCTCACCCGTTCGTAGGGTTATTTCAAAATATTGCTGGCCGTCACACAAAATTTAAGATTCTCCATTCATATTTATCATAAATCCCCAACGGTGGCGGGGTACAATCACAGCAATTGGTTAAATAGTCTTCACAATGATGATACGTTTTCGTAGAATGCGCATAATAATAAGAGAGGTTGTTATGATTGAACGTGAACTGGGGAACTGGAAAGATTTTATCGAAGGCATGCTTCGTAAATGACATTCAGTAAGAATTGCAAGAGCACTTAAATAAGTAAAATAATCATAGTGTGAATTAATCACACAATAAAAAGGCGGCTGATAAAGCCGCCTTTTTTATGGCTGAATGTTATTCCTGCCGCTCTCTGAGAGGGAAGCGACGACGCACCAGCACAAAGAACAGCGGCACGAAATAAATGGCCAGGATGGTGGCCGAAATCATGCCCCCCATTACCCCGGTACCGACCGCGTGCTGGCTGCTGGAACCTGCACCCGTGCTGGTTGCCATTGGCAATACGCCAAAAATAAAGGCCAGCGAGGTCATCAGGATCGGGCGCAGTCGCTGACGGCAGGCATGTAGCGTGGCGGCCATCAGCTCGTGGCCTTTGGCATTCATCTCGTTGGCAAACTCAACGATCAGAATGGCGTTTTTCGCCGACAAGCCGATCACCGTCAGCAGCCCGACCTGGAAGTAAACATCGTTTTCCAGGCCGCGCATCCAGGTTGCCAGCAGCGCACCGATAACTCCAAGCGGCACCACCAGCATGACCGAGAACGGAACCGACCAGCTCTCATACAGCGCGGCAAGGCAGAGGAACACCACCAGCAGAGAAAGGGCATAAAGCGCGGGGGCCTGCGCGCCGGAGAGACGTTCCTGGTAAGACATGGCCGTCCATTCCAGACCAAAACCGGCGGGCAGCTGTTGCACCAGTTTTTCCATGGTGTCCATGGCCGTGCCGGTACTTACGCCCGGCGCGGCTTCCCCGACGATTTCCACCGCAGAATAACCGTTATAGCGCTCCAGACGCGGCGAACCGCTCTCCCAGCGCGAGGTGGCAAACGCCGAGAAGGGAACCATCCCGCCGCTGTTATTGCGAACAAACCAGCGGTTAATATCATCCGGCAGCATGCGGTACGGCGCGGCGGACTGAACATATACTTTTTTCACGCGACCGCGATCCATAAAGTCGTTCACATAGCTCGAGCCCCACGCCGTTTGCAGGGTGTCGTTGATATCGTCGATGGAGACGCCCAGCGCCTGCGCCTTACGCTGGTCGATATCCACCTGAAGCTGCGGGCTGTCGTCCAGGCCGTTGTGGCGCACGCGGGTCAGGCCAGAATCGTTACCTGCCAGCGCTAACAATTTGTCGCGTGCCGCCATCAGCGCATCGTGGCCCGCGCCGGCGTGATCCTGCAGCTCCATATCAAACCCGGCAGAACTCCCCAGGCCGCTGATCGCTGGCGGACTGCTCGCAAAGACGCGCGCCTCTTTAATACGGGAAAAGGCTTTAGTGGCACGTTCAATGATGGCAAATGAGGTTCCCGTTTGGGTGTTCCGTTCATTCCAGTCTTTCAGACGGACAAACATACGGGCGACGTTCTGCCCGTTCCCGCCCGGGCCGGAGCCAACGGTCGAGAAGACCGACACAACGTTATCTTTCTCGTGGGTGAAGAAGTACTGCTCTACGTTCTGGACCACTTTCAGCGTCTGCTGCTGCGTTGAGCCGCTCGGGAGCTGCACCGAGGTGATGAACATCCCCCGGTCTTCCATCGGCAGGAACGAGGTGGGCAAATGCAGAAACAGCCACACCATGCCGCCCAGCAGTACAACGTAAATCATCATCCAGCGCAGGCTGCGGTGCAGCACTTTACCGACCGCAGATTCATACCGGGCGGCATTGCGGTTGAACATCCGGTTAAACCAGCCGAAGAACCCTTTCTGACCGTGATGTTCCCCTTTGTGCAGCGGCTTGAGGAGGGTGGCGCAAAGCGCAGGGGTGAGGATCAGGGCCACCAGTACGGAGAGTACCATTGCTGAGACGATGGTTATCGAGAACTGGCGGTAAATCGCGCCGGTCGTGCCGCCGAAGAAGGCCATCGGGATAAAGACCGCCGACAACACCATCGCAATGCCGACTAACGCCCCCTGAATTTGACCCATGGATTTTCGCGTGGCCTGGCGCGGGGAAAGACCTTCTTCGCTCATGATGCGCTCGACGTTTTCGACCACTACAATGGCATCATCCACCAGCAGGCCAATTGCCAGCACCATGGCAAACATCGTCAGGGTGTTAATGCTGTACCCGAACGCGTAAAGCACCGAAAAGGTACCCAGCAGCACCACGGGGACGGCAATAGTGGGGATCAGCGTGGCGCGGAAGTTTTGCAGGAACAGATACATGACCAGGAATACCAGGGCAATCGCTTCCAGCAGGGTCTTTACCACATCCTCAATCGAGGCTTTTACGAAGGAAGTGGTTTCATAGGCGACTTTATACTCCAGCCCGTGCGGGAAATACTGCGACAGCTCATCCAGACGGTCCAGCACCAGTTTCGCCGTCGCCATTTCGTTTGCGCCGGAGGCCAGCTTTATCCCAAGGCCAGAGGCCGGGTTGCCGTTAAATCGGCTCAGGTAGTCGTATTTCTCAGCACCCATTTCCACCGTCGCCACATCGCTCAGACGCACTTCTGAGCCATCCTGATTCACGCGCAGGGTGATGTTGCGGAACTGGTCCGGTGTCTGAAGCAGGGATTGCGAATTAATGGTGGCGTTCAGGGCTTGTTTATCAACGGAAGGCGTTCCTCCCAGTTGCCCCACGGCAATTTGTGCGTTCTGGGCTTTGATGGCATCCGTCACGTCGGTGGCCGTCATCTGATAGCTGTTCAGCTTGTTGGGATCGAGCCAGATACGCATGGAGTATTGTGAGCCGTAGGCGTCGATATCCCCCACGCCGTTAATACGGCTGAGCGGGTCCTGAATATTACTGGCGACGTAGTCCGCAATGTCCTGTTTATCCATTGAGCCATCGGTGGAGACAAACGCGATGGTCAAAATGTTAGTATCACCGGTTTTACGTACGGTAACGCCCTGGTTCTGCACCGCCTGGGGCAGCTTACGCATGGCCGACTGAAGCTGGTTTTGTACCTGCTGCACCGCTTCGTCCGGGTCGGTGCCCGCCTTAAAGCTCAGGGTAACCGTTGCTTGTCCCGTGGCGCTGCTTTGCGAGGACATGTACATCAGGTTATCCAGACCCGTCATGTTCTGCTCGATAACCTGCGTCACGGTGTTTTCCAGCGTTTGTGCGGAAGCGCCGGGGTAGTTTGCGGTGACACGCACATTAGGCGGTGCCAGATCGGGATATTGCTCAACAGGAAGAGAAGTAATCGCCAGGACACCTGTCAGACACAACAGGATGGCAAGCACCCAGGCAAAAATGGGGCGATCGATGAAAAAATTCGCCATGTAAAAGTGACCTCGTTTTGCTGCACGTCATTATTGTTTATTGCCCGCCTAACTTTAGCGGTAAGGCCCAGGTCAAACGTGGAGAAATAAAGGAGATAGTGTAAATTATCATGCGCTTTTCCCTGCGCTTGCCTCTTTACCGTTATTTACCCGTTAACGGCGCAGGTACCGGGAACGTCACGCAGACCAGCGTGCCGCCGTTTTGCGGTTGCGAAAAGTGCAGCATGCCTCCGAGTCGTTGTGCGCGCTCACGCATAATGTTCAGTCCGTAGTGTCCGGGCGGTTCGCTTGCCTCGCCAATCCCGATGCCGTTGTCGCGAATGCTGACGCTGTGCGTGCCATCCACCGCCGTTACGCAGCTAACGGTAATTTCGCTGGCCTGGGCGTGCTTAATCGCATTCAGAACGGCTTCCCGGACGATCTGCAACAAATGCACCTGTTTCTGGGCGTCAAGCGCCAGGGAGGAGAGACGACAGTCGAGGTGCAGCCTGGCCTGCGTCTGGCTCTGCAGGGCATCGAGAGACTCCTGCAGCGCCGCGGGTAAATTCGCATGATTTAACGTCAGGCGGAAGGTCGTCAGCAGCTCGCGCAGCTGCTGCCAGGCGTCGTTCAGCTCGCGAGAGAAGTCGGTGATGATAGTTTGCGCGGGAGCATTATCCGCTGGCACCGCGCGTTTAAGCAGGGCAAGCTGGATCCGCAGATAAGACAGCACCTGCGCCAGCGAATCGTGCAGTTCCCGGGCGATGGTGGCGCGTTCTTCCATCAGCAGCAGCTGCTGGTAATGCTTTTGCGCCTGGTTAAAGTACAGCCCGCGCCCGAGCATGGTCGCCACGCTTCTCATCAGCGGGAGGGGAACGCTGTCCGTCTCGCTTTGCCAGCGCAGCTCACCGTAAAGGGTGTCCTGCATCAGTACCGGCAGATTTTGCATCGGGATGCTGCCCGACGCGGCCCCTTCACACAGTCGCCAGTCGTCGCTGGTGCGGAGTTCCAGGTAATTCATCTGAGTATATTCATGGACAATCTGCAATATGTGCCGAAAACAATGGCTGTCTATCTGCCCCGTATTCAACGCCTGGGAGCATTTAAACAGCATGTCGAGCTGCTGGTGGGCTTCGTGCAAATGTCGTGTCTTTTCCGCCACGGAAGCTTCAAGCGACCGATAAAGGGTGTGTAGCTCCCCCGACATATGGTTGAAAGCGCGGGAAAGTTGGCCCAGCTCGTTGGGTAGGGCGGTATCCGGCGCAGGCGTCGTAAATTCACCTCGCTCAATCCGCTCGCTGGCCGCCACCAGATTATTCAGCGGTAATACGACCTGGCGGCGGATACGCCGCAGGGTAAACAGCGTCAGCAGCAGGATCCCGAGGGCGCCAGCCAGAGAGAGGAGGGTCACTGTCTGGATTTTATGTTCACTGTAATGCTGGAGGGCGAGCACAAAGGCATCAATGCGGCCGACAAAATCCTCAATATGCGCGGCATACCATGCGCTGTCACCGCGGGCGATGTGCTTATCCATTTCCAGCCAGGCAAACTGCAGTTGCTGGTAGCGCGTTTTGACATTGCCCGGAACGTACCAGCGGTTCAGCTTTTGCAGGGAAGGTGCGCTCAATGTCTGCCGCCAGTTCTCACGATGCGCCATAAGGGAAGGGCTGTTACGCTGCATCTCGTAACCGAGACGATAGCTCTGCATGCGCAGTGAACCCGCAACGTTGATGGCTTCAGCGTCGCGCTGGCTGCTGGCAAGCGTCAGTAGCGCGACGCTGCTGGTCAGCACGGAGAGAACAATTATCGAAAAGAAAGCCCAGGCAAGGCTTCCGGAAACGGGTCGCTTAACGGTCACAGAACGGCTCTCTGGGAGAAATAATCAGACGTTTCGGGCAGGTGTACATTGCCTGATAACGCAGTGATGAGTAAACACTTTATTCATACGTACAGTAAGGTTATTGCGCCTGGCACAACCGGAAACATCATCCAGCGAGAAACGCGCCGTCTGAACCCACGGGCGACAAAGCGAGCGTCACGGCGTAGTATAAACAGACTCATTTTGCCGTGGAGCCCGTATGTCCCTGAACATTACCGTTATCAAAGACAAAATCCTTTCTGAAAATTACTTTGTCCTGCGTAACATCACTTACGATTTAACCCGTAAGAACGGGGACGTTATTCGCCATAAACGCGAAGTCTACGACCGGGGCAATGGCGCTACCATTCTGCTGTATAACCGCGAAAAGCAAAGCGTGGTATTGATTCGTCAGTTTCGGGTGGCGACATGGGTCAATGGCAACGCGGACGGGCGCCTGATTGAAACCTGCGCCGGTCTGCTTGATGACGATGAGCCGGAAGTCTGTATTCGCAAAGAAGCCATAGAAGAAACGGGTTTTGAGGTGGGTGCGGTACAAAAAGTCTTTGAGCTTTTCATGTCTCCAGGCGGGGTGACCGAGCTGGTCCACTTCTTCGTTGCGGAATACACCGACGCTCAGCGTACTCACCGCGGCGGCGGGGTCGAGGATGAAGATATTGAAGTGCTTGAAATGCCCTTCGCTCAGGCGCTGGAAATGGTGAAAAGCGGCGAGATACGCGACGGTAAAGCGGTGATCCTGCTGCAGTATCTGCAAACCAGCGGCGTGATGAACGCCGCGCAGGTCCGGTGATAAGTTATATTTCAGATAAATCTATCCGATAAATCCGATTGAGCCCGCCCGTCCAGGGCACGAAGATACGCCCCAGATTGACCTTTTCGTTTCCGGGGCTGTGCCATTCATGCGCTACTGCGTTTTGCTTCTCTTCTTTTTTTGCGTGCTACCCGCACCTCTGGTGTGGGCTGCACCTGCGCAGCAGTCTTTCTCTGACTGGCAGGTCACCTGCAATAACCAGAATTTTTGCGTTGCCCGAAATACCGGTGAACACCGCGGGCTGGTGATGACGCTGAGCCGTAGCGCTGGGGCAAAAACGGACGCCAGCCTGCGTATCGATCTCGGCGGGCTTTCGGCTCCTCCGGTAAAAGAGCCTGACATCGCCCCCCGACTGCTGCTCGACGACGTTCCCTTAAAACTCAATGCCCAGCACTGGCAGTTAACGCCCTGGCATCTCAAGACTGACGATACGGGTACCCTCACCACGTTTCTGAAAACGATTCAGGAAGGACAGAGGCTGACCCTGCGCGGAGGGAAGCAGACGATCTCTCTGGTCGGACTGAAAGCGGCGCTGCTGTTTATCGACGCTCAGCAAAAGCGCGTGGGGAGCGAAACAGCATGGATTAAAAAAGGGGATAGCCCGCCGCTGAGCGTGCCTCCAGCTCCGGCATTAAAAAAGGTGGCCGTGGTGAACCCCACGCCAACGCCACTCTCCCACGCTGAACTGAACGATCTGCTGGATTACGGCACCTGGCGGATGAACAACAGCCAGTGCTCGCTGGATCCTAACCGCCGCGAAGTGCGCGTCACCGCATTAACGGATGATAAAGCGCTGCTGATCGTCAGCTGCGAGGCGGGGGCTTACAATACGGTCGATCTGGCGTGGCTGGTATCGCGTAAAAAACCGTTCACCGCGCGCAGCGTCAGGCTGCGTCTGCCGTTTACCCCGTCCAGTCAGAGTAGCGATATGGAACTGATGAACGCCAGCTTCGATGAAAAAGCACGCGAGCTGACGACGCTCGCACTGGGGCGTGGGATCGGTGATTGTGGGATCCAGACGCGCTGGCGTTTCGACGGCCAGCGCTTCCGCCTGGTGCGGTATGCGGAAGAGCCAAGCTGCGATAACTGGAACGGGCCGGACGCCTGGCCCACGCTGTGGATCACGCGGTAGTCCGGCTTACGATTTGATGGTGTTGTAGGCCGGGTAAGGCGTAGCCGCCACCCGGCAACGAAGACCGCACTAAAGCACACTCAACGCCTTCTCCACCACGTTCTCAACGGTAAAGCCGAAGTACGGGAACAGCTTGTCGGCAGGGGCGGACTCACCGTAGCCCCGCATACCGACAATCGCCCCTTTCAACCCCACATACTTATACCAGTAGTCGGCAATTCCCGCTTCCACCGCCACGCGCGCCGCGACGCTGGAGGGGAGCACCGATTCACGGTATGCCTCGTCCTGGGCATCAAAGATATCCGTTGAAGGCAGGGAAACGACGCGCACCGCGTGACCTTCGGCAGTCAGTTTCTCCGCCGCTTTCACCGTGATTTCCACCTCAGAACCCGTGGCAATCAGGATCACGTCCGGTTTGCCGCCGCTGTCCTTCAGGATGTACCCGCCGCGGGCGATATTTTTCACCTGCTCCGGGGTGCGTTCAATTTGGGCCAGGTTTTGACGCGACAGGATCAGCGCCGTCGGGCCGTTATGGCGCTCAACCGCCAGCTTCCAGCCCACTGCCGCTTCGACCTGATCGCACGGACGCCATGTGCTGAAGTTTGGCGTTAAGCGCAGGCTCGCCAGCTGTTCCACCGCCTGGTGCGTCGGGCCATCTTCACCCAGCCCGATAGAGTCGTGGGTGTAGACCATGATCTGCCGGGCCTTCATCAGCGCCGCCATGCGCGCTGCGTTACGGGCGTACTCAACGAACATCAGGAAGGTGGCGGTGTAGGGCACGAAGCCGCCGTGATGGGCGATGCCGTTGGCAATGGCGGTCATCCCGAACTCGCGCACGCCGTAGTGGATATAGTTTCCGGCGATGTCCTCTTTCAGCGATTTCGAGCCCGACCAGATGGTCAGGTTACTCGGCGCCAGATCCGCCGAGCCGCCGAGCAGTTCGGGCAGGATAGGGCCGATGGCATTCAGGGTGTTTTGCGACGCCTTACGGGTGGCGATTTTCGCCGGGTTAGACTGCAGGTTTTCAATCAGTGCCTGGGTTTTATGGTCCCAGTCTTCCGGCAGTCCACCGCTCATGCGGCGGGAAAACTCAGCCGCCAGTTCCGGATATGCTTTTTTGTAGGCGGCAAATTTTTCGTTCCAGGCATGCTGGGCTTTTTCACCCGTTTCGCGCGCATCCCATGCCTTGTAGATCTCTTTCGGGATCTCAAACGGCGGGTATTTCCAGCCCAGTTTCTGTCGGGTCAGTGCCACCTCTTCTTCGCCGAGCGCCGCGCCGTGCGCTTCTTCTTTACCTGCTTTGTTTGGTGAGCCAAAGCCGATGACCGTACGGCAGATAATCAGGGACGGTTTGTCCTTCACGCTCTGCGCTTCCTGAATCGCTTTTTTCACCGCTTCAGGATCGTGGCCGTCGATCTCATGCACGACGTGCCAGTGATAGGCTTCGAAGCGTTTCGCCGTGTCGTCGGTGAACCAGCCCTCGGTTTCCCCGTCAATGGAGATGCCGTTGTGGTCGTAAAAACCGATCAGCTTGCCGAGCCCCAGCGTGCCCGCCAGCGAGCAGACTTCATGCGAAATCCCCTCCATCAGGCAACCGTCACCCATAAACACATACGTGTAGTGATCGACAATCTCGTGGTCCGGCTGGTTAAACTGTGCCGCCAGCGTGCGTTCGGCAATCGCGAGTCCGACGGCGTTGGCCAGCCCCTGACCCAGCGGTCCGGTGGTGGTTTCGACACCCGGCGTATAGCCGATTTCCGGGTGACCCGGGGTTTTCGAATGCAGCTGGCGGAAATTCTTCAGCTCCTCAAGCGGCAGATCATAGCCGGACAGGTGCAGCAGGCTGTAGAGCAGCATCGAGGCGTGGCCGTTAGACAGAATAAAGCGGTCACGATCGTACCAGGCAGGATCGTTGGGGTTGTGCTTCAGGAAGTCGTTCCACAACACTTCGGCAATATCAGCCATGCCCATGGGGGCGCCAGGGTGGCCGGAATTGGCTTTCTGCACGGCATCCATGCTGAGGGCGCGGATGGCATTGGCGAGCTCTTTACGGGACATAGTTCACTCCATGGCAAGGTTAAAGTTTGGCGGCGAGTAGGTCTTCGAGTTTGCGCTGGTCGACGGCGAACAGGCGGATGCCTTCCGCCAGTTTATCCACGGCCATCGCGTCCTGATTGTGCTCCCAGCGGAACTCGGCTTCGGTCATGGCCTTCGGTTTCGGCAGGACGGTGGAGGTTGGCACCAGTTTGCGGATCACCGTCTCTTCTTTGTCCTGCAATTCTTTAAGCAGGTTAGGGGAGATGGTCAGGCGGTCGCAGCCTGCCAGGGCGAGGATCTGCTCGGTACGGCGGAAGCTGGCCCCCATCACGATGGTTTCATAGCGGTGCTGTTTGTAGTAGTCGTAGATATTTCGCACTGACTTCACGCCCGGATCTTCCTCGACTACGTACGGGTCCATGGGCTGTTTCGCCTGATACCAGTCGTAGATGCGCCCGACAAACGGCGAGACGAGGAACACGCCCGCTTCAGCACAGGCGCGTGCCTGTGCAAACGAGAACAGCAGCGTCAGGTTGCAGTGGATACCCTCTTTTTCCAGCACCTCTGCCGCGCGGATACCTTCCCACGTCGACGCGAGCTTGATCAGAATGCGTGACGTATCAATTCCCTGCTCCTGGTAGAGTTCAACCAGACGACGCGCTTTCGTAATACTCTTTTCTTTATCGAACGAGAGGCGGGCGTCCACTTCGGTCGAGACGCGTCCTGGAATGCTTTTCAGAATTTCTGCACCAAAATTAACCGCCAGTTTGTCGCTGGCTTCGGCAACCTGTTGCTCCTGCGTTTTGCCGCGCTTCTTGCCGTAAGCAATCGCGTCATCAATCAGATGGCTAAAATGGGCAAGCCCTGCCGCTTTCAGAAGCAGGGAAGGGTTGGTGGTCGCGTCCTCCGGCTGATAGTGGCGAATCGACTCGATATCGCCGCTGTCCGCAACCACGGTGGTGAATTGTTTGATGCCGTCTAGCTGGTTCATAAATCATTACTCCTTGGAAATAAAAGAGTTAGATGAGTGCGTTAGTTCACACTTCTGAGAAAATCATGATGGACTTAACAAAAAAGCATAGCAGACGGGGGAGGCATTGCTTTTGAGACGGGTAACATGGCTGTTATAAATTGATAACAATTTTTAATGTGTGATGGTGAGAGTTTGGCAGCCTTCAAAGTTTATGCGCTGTCCTGAGGCGATACTAGTCGGCACACCAGGGTGTGCATCAGGATCGCAAACGTCACCCTTTTGACCGATACGTGAAAGGAAAAATAAGATGGATGAGCAGTTGAAACAGAGTGCCCTCGATTTTCACGAGTTCCCCGTTCCGGGCAAAATCCAGGTTTCCCCAACCAAGCCGCTGGCGACTCAGCGCGATCTGGCGCTTGCCTACTCACCGGGCGTGGCGGCACCGTGTCTGGAAATCGAAAAAGATCCGCTGGCGGCCTATAAGTACACCGCGCGCGGTAACCTGGTCGCGGTGATCTCTAACGGTACGGCGGTACTCGGCCTTGGCAACATTGGTGCGCTGGCGGGTAAGCCGGTGATGGAAGGGAAGGGCGTTCTGTTCAAGAAATTCGCCGGTATCGACGTGTTCGATATCGAAGTGGACGAGCTGGACCCGGATAAATTCATTAACGTCGTCGCCGCGCTGGAGCCAACCTTCGGCGGTATCAACCTGGAAGACATCAAAGCGCCGGAATGTTTCTATATCGAGCAGAAGCTGCGCGAGCGTATGAACATCCCCGTGTTCCATGACGACCAGCACGGTACGGCCATTATCAGCACCGCCGCCATTCTGAACGGCCTGCGCGTGGTCGAGAAAAATCTTTCCGACGTGCGTATGGTGGTCTCCGGCGCGGGCGCGGCGGCCATCGCCTGTATGAACCTGCTGGTGGCGCTGGGGATGCAGAAACACAACATCGTGGTTTGCGATTCCAAAGGCGTGATCTACAAAGGCCGTGAGCCAAACATGGCGGAAACCAAAGCGGCGTATGCGGTGGACGATGACGGAAAACGCACTCTTGAGGACGTGATTGACGGTGCGGACATCTTCCTTGGCTGCTCGGGCCCGAAAGTGCTGACCCAGGAGATGGTGAAGAAGATGGCGCGTGCGCCAATGATCCTGGCCCTGGCGAACCCTGAACCGGAAATTCTGCCGCCGCTGGCGAAAGCGGTGCGTGAAGACGCCATTATCTGTACCGGCCGTTCGGACTACCCGAACCAGGTGAACAACGTGCTCTGCTTCCCGTTCATCTTCCGTGGCGCGCTGGACGTTGGCGCAACGGCGATCAACGAAGAGATGAAGCTGGCAGCGGTTCATGCCATCGCGGAACTGGCGCATGCCGAGCAGAGCGAAGTGGTGGCTTCTGCCTATGGCGATCAGGATCTGAGCTTCGGGCCTGACTACATCATCCCTAAACCGTTTGACCCGCGACTGATCGTGAAGATCGCGCCAGCGGTGGCCAAAGCGGCAATGGACTCCGGCGTGGCAACGCGCCCGATCCAGGACTTCGACGCTTACGTCGATAAACTCACCGAGTTCGTCTACAAAACCAACCTGTTTATGAAGCCAATTTTCTCTCAGGCCCGCGCGGACGCAAAACGCGTGGTGCTGGCGGAAGGGGAAGAGGCGCGCGTGCTGCATGCCACCCAGGAGCTGGTGAGTCTCGGGCTGGCGAAGCCGATCCTGATCGGTCGTCCGAGCGTGATCGAAATGCGCATTCAGAAACTGGGGCTGCAGATTAAGCCGGGTGTGGACTTTGAGATCGTCAATAACGAATCCGATCCGCGCTTTAAAGAGTACTGGAACGAATACTACGCGATCATGAAGCGTCGTGGGATCACCCAGGAGCAGGCGCAGCGGGCGGTGATCAGCAATACCACGGTGATCGGCGCGATTATGGTCCATCGCGGCGAAGCGGATGCGCTGATCTGCGGTACCATCGGCGATTACCACGAGCATTTCAGCGTGGTGCAGGAGATCTTCGGCTACCGCGAAGGGGTTCACGCCGCCGGAGCGATGAACGCGCTGCTGCTGCCAAGCGGGAACACGTTTATCGCCGATACCTACGTTAACGACGATCCAACCCCGGACGAGCTGGCGGAGATCACCGTGATGGCGGCAGAAACCGTGCGTCGCTTTGGTATTGAGCCGAAAGTGGCGCTGCTATCGCACTCTAACTTTGGTTCGTCTAAATCAGCGGCGGCGTGCAAAATGCGTCAGACGCTGGAGCTGGTGCGCGAGCGTGCGCCGGAGCTGATGATTGACGGAGAAATGCACGGCGATGCCGCGCTGGTGGAAAGCATCCGCAACGAGCGTATGCCGGACAGCCCGCTGAAAGGCTCGGCAAACATCCTGATTATGCCGAACGTGGAAGCGGCGCGTATCAGCTACAACCTGCTGCGCGTATCCAGCTCTGAAGGGGTGACCGTAGGGCCGGTACTGATGGGCGTGGCGAAACCGGTGCATGTATTAACGCCGATTGCCTCTGTGCGCCGCATTGTGAACATGGTGGCGCTGGCGGTGGTTGAGGCGCAGACGCAGCCTCTGTAGCGGCGGTGCGTAGGGTGGCGCGTTCGCTTACCCGACCTACGGGTTAACCAGGCCGGATAAGCGCAGCGCCATCCGGCAATTACACCCAGTCGCGTACTTTCAGAAACTCACTCAAGGCAGCCTCCGGGCTGCCTTCTTTTGGCTCGTAACAGTATTCCCAGCGTACCAGCGGCGGCATTGACATTAAAATCGACTCCGTGCGCCCGCCGGTCTGCAGGCCGAAGAGCGTCCCGCGATCCCACACCAGGTTAAACTCCACGTAGCGCCCGCGGCGATAAAGCTGGAATTCGCGCTCGCGCACGCCATAGTCGATATCTTTACGACGTTCGACAATGGGCAAATAGGCCTCAGTAAAGCCTTCGCCCACCGCGCGCATAAAGCTGAACGCGGTATCAAAATCGGGCGTGTTGAGATCGTCAAAGAACAGTCCACCGATGCCGCGCTGCTCGTCGCGGTGCTTCAGGTAAAAGTAGTCATCGCACCACTTTTTAAATTTCGGGTAGACGTCTTCGCCAAACGGCAGACAAAGGTCGCGCGCGGTGGTGTGCCAATGCACGGCGTCCTCTTCGAAACCGTAGTAGGGCGTTAAGTCGAAACCGCCGCCGAACCACCAGACCGGATCGGCCCCCGGTTTTTCAGCAATGAAAAAGCGTACGTTAGCGTGACTGGTCGGCACAAACGGATTATGCGGATGCACCACCAGCGAAACGCCCATCGCTTCAAAACTTCGGCCCGCCAGCTCAGGACGATGCGCTGTCGCAGAGGCGGGCATAGCGTCACCATGAACGTGGGAAAAATTCACCCCCGCCTGTTCAAAGATGCCGCCATTTCGCAATACGCGGCTGCGGCCACCGCCGCCTGCCTCACGCAGCCAGTTATCCTCCTGAAATTCACCGCCGTCTGCGGCGGCCAGTTTCTGGCAAATCTCATCCTGCAGTTGCAGCAGGAACGTTTTGACCAGTTGAGCATTGGGTTTCATTAACGTTTCCTGGCGTGCGCTTTTTGGTTATCGAACCAGTTGAAGTAACTGATAATGCCGGAGGCGATGGCGTTAGCAATCTTCTGGCGAAACGCCGTGGTGCCGAGCAGCCGCTCTTCTTCCGGGTTGGTAATAAAAGATGTTTCCACAAGTACGGACGGAATTGAAGGTGACTTCAGCACCACAAACGCCGCCTGCTCGGTGCTTTTACTGTGCAAGCGGTGCACCGGCTTAATCCGTTTGAGGATATGCGAGCCGAGCGTCAGGCTATTTTTGATGGTGTCCGTCTGCACGAGGTCGAACAGCACCTGCTGTAACAGATGATCTTTGTCCGTGGCCTTCTTCCCGGCCACTTCATCCGCCCGGTTCTCACGGTCGGAGAGGTATTTTGCCATGGCGCTACTGGCCCCACGGTTGGACAGGGCAAACACCGACGCGCCCGCGGCTGACGGGTTGGTAAAGCCGTCAGCGTGAATCGACATAAACAGATCCGCGCCGTGTTGATGGGCGATCTCCACGCGGTCATACAGCGGGATAAAGGTGTCGCCAGAGCGCGTCAGCCGGGCGTCAATGCCGTTGCTGCGTAAAATTGCGCGCACGTTTTTTGCAATCGCCAGCACGACGTGTTTTTCTTTTGACCCGTTTTTGCCGATGGCGCCGGTATCAATCCCGCCGTGGCCCGGGTCCAGCATCACCAGACGCTTTGCGCCTGGCTTTTTGGTTTTGGGTTTACTGTGTCCGTTACTGGTTTTGAGCGTGCTCTCGTCTTTCGCCTGAGCCTGCTTTGCAATACCGGTTAACGTTAAGGCCGCCAGCCCCGCTTTGAGAACCTGACGACGCGATGTGAGTGCTTTTAATGGTTTGAATGTGCTCATGCGGCCTGAATACTAAAAAAAGGGGTCCTGGTGTTATATCGTATCGTGTTTCCCGTTACGACAGTCCTTATTGAGAATTGTTTTACTTTTCATTTCAATACGTGACAAAGTGACATTATGCCAAATTTTGGCGAGATTTTCCCCGGTTATTGGCTAAACGTCCCGTACGCGCCATAATCACTGTTTTTGAACCCGAAAAGGCGGTTAATACCATGGAGATACGCGTTTTTCGCCAGGAAGATTTCGAAGAGGTGATCACCCTTTGGGAGCGCTGCGATTTGCTGCGTCCGTGGAACGATCCGGAGATGGACATCGAACGGAAGGTGAATCACGACGTCAGTCTGTTTTTGGTCGCGGAAGTGAATGGCGAGGTTGTCGGCACCGTCATGGGCGGCTATGACGGCCATCGCGGCTCGGCTTATTATCTGGGGGTCCATCCGGAATACCGTGGGCGTGGCATCGCGAATGCGTTACTGAACCGGCTTGAGAAGAAGCTGATTGCTCGCGGCTGCCCGAAAATTCAGATCATGGTGCGGGAAGATAACGATGTGGTGCTGGGCATGTATGAACGTCTGGGCTATGAGCACTCTGACGTGCTGAATTTAGGTAAGCGCCTGATCGAAGATGAAGAGTACTGAGATCCACCCGGGAGACTATGACGCGCAGGGCCGCCTCAGGCTGCCTTTTTTATTCTGGTGCGTTCTGCTGCTGCAGGCGCGAACCTGGGTGCTGTTTGTGATGGCTGGCGCGTCGCGCGGGCAGGGCGACACGCTGCTGAATCTCTTCTATCCCGATCACGATGCTTTCTGGCTTGGCTTACTGCCGGGCATTCCCGCCGTTCTGGCGTTTTTGGTCAGCGGACGGCGGCATATGATTCCACGCTTTTGGGGGGCGCTTCGCTGGCTGCTGATCATTGCCCAGACTGCGCTACTCTTTTGGCAGCCTGTACTCTGGTGGTACGGTGAACCGCTAACGGGTATCGGGATTGCGCTGGTGATCGCGGATATTGTGGCGTTGCTGTGGCTGCTGACAAATCCTCGTTTACGCGCCTGTTTTACGCAAGAGTCAGATTAGAACGGCACTTTTTACCGAAGTCGTACTCCAACAAGCGTTGATTTAACACGTAAGGACGTTTCAATGAAATCGCTGCGTTTACTTTTATGCGCTCTCCCGCTGGCATTAACCGGCTGTTCAACGCTCTCCTCCATCAACTGGTCCGCAGCCTATCCGTGGAACTGGTTTGGCGCGTCCACGGAATTGACCGAGCAGGGCGTAGGAAAAATTACCGCATCAACCGCGCTCGATCAGGATGCCATTCAGGACGCCCTGAGCAGTGACTACCGCCTGCGTAGCGGCATGAAAACCGAGAATGGCAACATTGTGCGGTACTTTGAAGCGCTAAAAGGGGACAAACTGGCGCTGGTGATTAATGGCGATAAAGGCACTGTGAACCGTATTGCGGTGCTCGACGACGAAATCCCGACCGCCAGCGGTGTGAAAGTGGGTACGCCGTTTAGCGATCTGTATAAACAAGCCTTTGGCAACTGCACCAGCGCGCCTTCCGACGAGGGCGTCGCGGTGGAATGTAAGGCGGAAGGCAGCCAGCACATCAGCTATGTCTTCATCGGTACCTGGAGCGGTCCGGAGGGATTAATGCCGTCTGACGACACGCTGAAAAGCTGGAAAGTGAGCAAAATAGTCTGGAAGCAGTAATTTGCGTCTGAACAAACCGCCTCGCTGAAATCCGGGTATAATACCCGCCATCAATGCCACGCTGACGTGGCATCTTTATTTCAGGAGGAGCGATGTCTCAGGTTCAGAGTGGCATTTTGCCAGAACATTGCCGCGCGGCGATTTGGATCGAAGCCAATGTCAAAGGGGATGTGGATGCCCTGCGTGCGGCCAGTAAAGCGTTTGTTGATAAACTGGCGACTTTCCAGGCCAAATTCCCGGATGCCCATCTCGGCGCCGTTGTTGCTTTTGGCAATAACGTCTGGCGTCAGCTGAGCGGCGGCGAAGGGGCGGAAGAGCTGAAAGACTTTATCCCTTACGGTAAAGGTCTGGCCCCGGCCACCCAGTACGATCTGCTGATTCATATTCTCTCTCTGCGTCACGATGTTAACTTCTCCGTTGCCCAGGCCGCGGTAGCAGCGTTCGGCGACAGCATTGAGGTGCAGGAAGAAGTTCACGGTTTCCGTTGGGTAGAAGAGCGCGATCTGAGCGGCTTCGTCGACGGCACGGAAAACCCGGCGGGTGAAGAGACGCGTCGTGACGTGGCGGTCATCAAAGATGGCGTGGATGCGGGCGGCAGTTACGTGTTCGTGCAGCGCTGGGAGCATAATCTCAAGCAGCTTAACCGCATGAGCGTGCATGACCAGGAGATGATGATTGGTCGCACCAAAGAGGCGAACGAAGAGATCGACGGCGATGACCGTCCGGTGACCTCTCACCTGACCCGCGTTGACCTCAAAGAAGAGGGCAAAGGGCTGAAGATTGTCCGCCAGAGCCTGCCGTATGGCACTGCAAGCGGCACCCACGGTCTTTACTTCTGCGCGTACTGCGCACGCCTGTATAACATCGAGCAGCAGTTGATGAGCATGTTCGGCGACACTGACGGCAAGCGCGACGCGATGCTGCGCTTCACCAAACCGGTAACCGGCGGCTACTACTTCGCGCCGTCCGTTGAGCGTCTGCTGGCGCTTTAACGCCCCTCACCCGAACCCTCTCCCCGCAGGGGAGAGGGGGATTGCAGCCTTATTCCCTTTTCTGCTTCTAAATCACCAAACGGTATATAAAACCGTTACTCCTTTCGACCTCGTTATAAATATTATGACTATAAGATAGTCATCACATTTATAAGGGTGCGCAATGGCCGTTACTGTACTGAAAAAAGGAACTCTGGCGCTGGCAGGTTTATTGCTGGTGGCCCAGGCGCAGGCGACTGAGCTGCTGAACAGTTCGTATGACGTCTCCCGCGAGCTGTTTGCCGCCCTTAACCCACCGTTTGAACAGCAGTGGGCGAAAGACAATAACGGCGATAAGCTGACCATCAAACAGTCCCATGCCGGTTCTTCCAAACAGGCGCTGGCGATATTGCAGGGACTGAAGGCGGATGTCGTGACCTACAACCAGGTTACTGACGTGCAGATCCTGCACGACAAGGGCAAACTTATCCCTGCTGACTGGCAGAGCCGTCTGCCGAATAACAGCTCGCCGTTCTATTCCACCATGGGCTTCCTGGTGCGTAAAGGTAACCCGAAAAATATCCACGACTGGAGCGACCTGGTGCGTTCTGACGTGAAGCTGATTTTCCCGAACCCAAAAACCTCCGGTAATGCGCGTTACACCTATTTGGCGGCGTGGGGTGCGGCGGACAAGGCTGACGGTAACGATAAAGCCAAAACCGAGCAGTTCATGACCCAGTTCCTGAAAAACGTTGAAGTGTTTGATACCGGCGGCCGCGGGGCAACCACCACCTTCGCAGAACGTGGGCTGGGCGATGTGCTGATCAGCTTTGAGTCGGAAGTGAACAACATCCGCAAACAGTATGAAGTGCAGGGCTTTGAGGTGGTTATCCCGAAAACCAACATTCTGGCCGAATTCCCGGTGGCGTGGGTGGATAAAAACGTGAAGGCAAACGGTACTGAGAAAGCGGCAAAAGCCTATCTCAACTATCTGTACAGCCCGCAGGCGCAGACCATCATTACCGATTACTACTACCGCGTGAATAACCCGGACGTGATGAACAAACTGAAGGATAAATTCCCACAGACCGCACTGTTCCACGTGGAAGATCATTTCGGCTCCTGGCCTGAGGTGATGAAAACGCACTTTGCCAGCGGCGGTGAGTTAGACAAGTTGCTGGCGGCGGGGCGTAAGTAATGTTTGCAGTCTCGACCAAACGCGTGCTGCCGGGCTTTACCTTAAGTCTGGGGACCAGCCTGCTGTTCGTCTGCCTGATCCTGTTGTTGCCGCTCAGCGCACTGGTGATGCAGCTTGCGCAGATGAGCTGGGCGCAGTACTGGGACGTGGTCACCAACCCGCAGGTGGTGGCCGCCTATAAAGTGACGCTGCTGTCGGCGTTTGTCGCCTCCATTTTTAACGGTGTGTTCGGCCTGCTGATGGCGTGGATCTTAACCCGCTATCGTTTCCCTGGCCGCACGCTGCTTGACGCACTGATGGATCTGCCGTTTGCGCTGCCGACGGCTGTTGCGGGCTTAACCCTTGCGTCGCTCTTCTCCGTGAACGGACTGTACGGTGAGTGGCTGGCAAAGCTTGATATCAAAGTCACCTATACCTGGCTTGGTATCGCGGTGGCGATGGCCTTTACCAGCATCCCGTTTGTGGTGCGTACCGTGCAGCCGGTGCTGGAAGAGCTGGGTCCGGAATATGAAGAAGCGGCGGAAACGCTGGGGGCCACGCGCTGGCAGAGTTTCCGCAAGGTCGTGTTGCCGGAACTCTCCCCGGCACTGATGGCGGGCGTTGCGCTGTCGTTTACCCGCAGCCTCGGTGAGTTCGGCGCGGTGATTTTTATCGCCGGGAACATTGCCTGGAAGACGGAGGTCACCTCGCTGATGATCTTCATCCGTCTTCAGGAGTTTGATTATCCGGCGGCGAGCGCCATTGCTTCGGTGATCCTCGCAGCCTCACTGCTGCTGCTGTACTCAATTAACACTCTGCAAAGTCGCTTTGGTCGACGTGTGGTAGGTCACTGATGGCGGAAGTTACGCAATTGAAGCGATACGATGCTCCCCGTATCAACTGGGGTAAATGGTTTCTGATTGGCGTGGGCGTGCTGGTGTCCGCCCTCATTCTCGTCGTGCCGACGGTGTATATCTTCGTTCAGGCGTTCAGCAAGGGGCTGATGCCCGCGCTGGAGAACCTGGCGAATCCGGACATGCTCCATGCCATCTGGCTGACCGTACTGATTGCCCTGATCACCGTGCCGGTGAACCTGGTGTTCGGGACGCTGCTGGCGTGGCTGGTGACGCGTTTTAACTTCCCGGGACGTCAGCTGCTGCTGACCCTGCTGGATATTCCGTTTGCCGTGTCGCCGGTGGTGGCGGGTCTGGTGTACCTGCTCTTTTACGGTTCTAACGGTCCGCTGGGCGGCTGGCTGGATGAGCATAACCTGCAGGTCATGTTCGCCTGGCCGGGCATGGTGCTGGTGACTATCTTCGTGACGTGTCCGTTTGTGGTGCGCGAACTGGTGCCGGTGATGTTAAGCCAGGGGAGCAACGAAGACGAAGCGGCGGTGCTGCTGGGCGCGTCAGGCTGGCAGATGTTCCGTCGCGTGACGCTGCCAAATATCCGCTGGGCGCTGCTTTACGGCGTGGTGCTGACCAACGCCCGAGCGATTGGTGAGTTTGGTGCCGTTTCCGTCGTATCCGGCTCCATCCGCGGTGAAACCCTGTCGCTGCCGTTACAGATTGAATTACTGGAACAGGACTACAACACCGTCGGTTCCTTTACTGCCGCAGCGTTACTGACGCTGATGGCTATTTTGACCCTGTTTTTGAAGAGTGTGGTGCAGTGGCGTTTAGAGAATCAGGAAAAACGTCAGCATCAGGAGGGAAATCATGAGCATTGAGATTGCCAATATTAAGAAGTCTTTTGGTCGCACCCAGGTGCTGAATGATATCTCGCTGGATATCCCTTCCGGACAAATGGTGGCGCTGCTGGGGCCGTCTGGCTCGGGTAAAACCACGCTGCTGCGTATTATCGCCGGGCTTGAGCATCAGACCAGCGGGCACATTCGCTTTCACGGCACCGACGTGAGCCGCCTGCATGCCCGCGATCGTAAAGTGGGTTTTGTGTTCCAGCACTATGCGCTGTTCCGCCACATGACCGTGTTTGATAACATCGCGTTTGGCCTGACCGTGCTGCCGCGTCGCGAACGCCCGGATGCCGCCACCATCAAAGCGAAAGTGACTAAGCTGCTGGAGATGGTGCAGCTGGCACATCTGGCGGATCGTTTCCCGGCGCAGCTGTCTGGCGGACAGAAACAGCGTGTCGCGCTGGCACGTGCGCTGGCCGTTGAGCCGCAAATTCTGCTGCTGGACGAACCGTTCGGTGCGCTGGATGCGCAGGTGCGTAAAGAACTTCGCCGCTGGCTGCGTCAGCTGCATGAAGAGCTGAAGTTTACCAGCGTCTTTGTGACCCACGATCAGGAAGAGGCGATGGAAGTGGCGGACCGCGTGGTGGTCATGAGCCAGGGCAACATCGAGCAGGTTGACGAGCCGGAGCAGCTCTGGCGTGAACCGGCGACCCGTTTCGTGCTGGAATTTATGGGTGAAGTGAACCGTCTGCAGGGCACCATTCGCGGTGGACAGTTCCACGTCGGCGCGCACCGCTGGCCGCTGGGCTATACCTCCGCGCATCAGGGGCCGGTCGATCTGTTCCTGCGTCCGTGGGAAGTGGACGTGAGCCGCCGCACCAGCCTGGATTCACCGCTGCCAGTGCAGGTACTGGAAGCTAGCCCTAAAGGGCACTACACCCAATTGGTGGTACAGCCGCTGGGCTGGTATACCGAGCAGCTGACCGTCGTCATGCGTGATGATGTGCCGCCGCACCGGGGCGAGCGTCTGTTTGTCGGTCTGCAGCATGCCCGCATTTATCACGGGAAGGAGCGCATCGAGACGCGCGAGAATATTGCTCTGGCGGAGTCAGCCTGATAGGTTATTAGGATGTTTATCGCCCGGTGGCGCTGCGCTTACCGGGCCTACAGTTATCACTGAGTCTTGTAGGCCGGGATCGCTGCGCGCCCCCGGCTTTTTTATTGAGTAAAAATCGTGACTACACTCGAACACACCATCGGCAACACTCCTCTGGTCAAGCTTCAGCGCATGGGGCCAGACAACGGAAGTGAAATCTGGGTCAAACTTGAGGGCAATAATCCGGCAGGCTCGGTGAAAGACCGTGCGGCGCTGTCGATGATTGTTCAGGCTGAAAAACGCGGTGAGATAAAGCCCGGCGACGTGTTGATTGAGGCCACCAGCGGCAATACCGGGATTGCACTGGCAATGATTGCGGCATTGAAAGGCTACCGCATGAAGCTGCTGATGCCGGACAACATGAGCCAGGAGCGCCGCGCCGCAATGCGCGCCTACGGGGCCGAGCTGATTTTGGTCACCAAAGAGCAGGGGATGGAAGGCGCACGCGATTTAGCCTTAGAAATGGCGGAGCGTGGCGAAGGTAAGTTGCTCGATCAGTTCAACAACCCGGATAATCCCTACGCGCATTACACCACCACCGGCCCGGAAATCTGGCAGCAAACCGACGGACGTATTACCCATTTTGTCTCCAGCATGGGCACCACCGGCACCATCACCGGCGTGTCGCGTTTTCTGCGCGAGCAGGAAAAAGCCGTCACTATCGTTGGCCTGCAGCCGGAAGAGGGGAGCAGCATTCCGGGGATACGCCGTTGGCCAGCAGAATACATGCCGGGTATTTTTAATGCGCAGCTGGTGGATCAGGTGCTGGATATTCACCAGCGCGAGGCGGAGAATACCATGCGTGAGCTGGCCGTGCGTGAAGGCATCTTCTGCGGGGTCAGCTCGGGTGGCGCGGTAGCGGGGGCGTTGCGCGTTGCGCAGGCGAATCCAGGCGCCGTTGTGGTCGCGATTATCTGCGACCGCGGCGATCGCTATCTGTCTACCGGCGTCTTTGGTGAAGAGAGTTATTCGCAGGGGGCGGGAATTTAAGCGTCATGGAGATGATTTTATTCCGGGATAACACCCGGGCGCAGCAAACCGATATTGTCGCAGTGCAGTCGCAGGTGGTTTATGGCAGCGTGGGGAACAGCATTGCGGTTCCGAATATTCGTACCCACAGGCTGAACGTCACCGCCGTGCCGACGGTATTGTTCAGCAATACGCCGCACTATGACACTTTCTACGGCGGCGTGATCCCCGATGAGTGGTTCAGCGGCTACCTGAAGGCGCTGGAAGAACGCGAGATCCTGCGCGAGCTTAAAGCGGTTACCACCGGTTATATGGGCAGCGCCAGCCAGATCGCCCTGTTGGCTCAGTGGCTGAAGGCGGTCAAAGCGCACCATCCTGACCTGCTGGTACTGGTCGACCCGGTTATTGGCGACATTGACAGTGGAATGTACGTGAAGCCGGATATTCCGCAAGCGTATCGGGAGCACCTGTTGCCGCTGGCGCAGGGTATTACGCCAAACGTCTATGAACTGGAAGTATTAAGCGGAAAACCGTGCCGCACGCCGGAAAGCGCCGTCGCGGCAGCGCAGGGGCTGCTTTCCGATTCCCTGAAATGGGTGGCGATTACCAGCGCGCCGGTCGCTGACGACCCGCACAACATCCACGTGGTGCTGGTGACGAAAGAGGGCGTTACCGTTAGCGCGCATCCGCGCGTAGAAACCGATCTGAAAGGGACGGGCGATCTGTTCTGTTCCGAGCTGGTCAGTGGTATCGTTGAGGGGAAAACCGTTGCCGATGCTATCCGCATGGCGGGGGATCGGGTGACTGACGTGATGTTGTACACCCAGTCGAAAGGGTACGACGAGCTTATCCTTCCCGCATAAACAAAAATGGCGCCCGAAGGCGCCATTTTTCTGTACGGCAAGAATTACTTCTTGATGCGGATAACCGGGGTTTCACCCACGGTGACGCTGCCAGACAGTTTGATCAGTTCTTTGATTTCGTCCATGTTGGAGATAACAACCGGCGTCAGGGTAGACTTGGCTTTTTCTTCCAGCAGTGGCAGATCGAATTCAATTACCGGGTCGCCAACTTTCACACGCTGGCCTTCTTCCGCGATACGTTTGAAGCCTTCGCCTTTCAGTTCAACGGTGTCGATACCGAAGTGAACGAACAGTTCGATACCGCTATCAGATTCGATAGAGAACGCATGGTTGGTTTCAAAAATTTTACCGATGGTGCCGTCAACTGGAGCAACCATTTTGTTGCCAGTTGGTTTGATAGCAATGCCATCACCAACGATTTTCTCAGCAAACACTACATCCGGCACGTCTTCGATGTTGACGATCTCGCCGGAGAGCGGAGCAACAATCTCAATAGTTCCGGAGTCTTTCTTATCATCAGAAACCAGAGATTTCAGTTTATCGAACAAACCCATGATCTTCTCCTAAGCAGTAATTTGGGCCGCATCTCGTGGATTAGCAGATTGTTTTTTCTTCAATGAACTTGTTAACCAGCGTCATTAACTCGTCCGTTGTCGGTTGAGCAAGAGCCTGCTCTGCTAACACCTTCGCATCTTCGAAGTTCGTGTTACGGATAATCTTCTTAATGCGCGGGATGGAAATGGCGCTCATAGAGAATTCGTCCAGACCCATACCCAGCAACAGAAGTGTAGCACGTTCGTCGCCTGCAAGCTCACCACACATGCCAGTCCATTTACCTTCTGCATGAGAAGCATCAATAACTTGCTTGATCAAGTTCAGTACGGACGGTGACATTGGCTGGTAGAGATGTGAAATCATATCATTACCACGGTCAACTGCCAGGGTGTACTGCGTTAAATCATTGGTGCCGATACTAAAGAAATCAACTTCTTTGGCTAAATGACGCGCAATGGTCGCGGCTGCTGGGGTTTCCACCATCACGCCGATCTCGATTGACTCGTCAAACGCTTTACCTTCGTCGCGCAGTTCCTGTTTGTAGATTTCGATCTCTTTCTTCAGTGCACGCACTTCTTCAACAGAGATGATCATCGGGAACATGATGCGCAGTTTACCGAAAGCAGAGGCACGCAGAATTGCGCGCACCTGGTCACGCAGGATCTCTTTGCGATCCATGGCGATACGCACTGCACGCCAGCCCAGGAACGGGTTCTCTTCTTTCGGGAAGTTCATGTATGGCAACTCTTTGTCGCCACCGATGTCCATAGTACGGACGATAACCGCCTGAGAGCCACACGCTTCTGCTACGGCTTTATACGCAGCAAACTGCTCTTCTTCAGTAGGCAGCGCGTCACGGTCCATGAACAGGAATTCTGTACGATAGAGACCCACACCTTCCGCACCGTTGCGCTCAGCGCCTTCAACGTCACGTACGGTACCGATGTTTGCGCACACTTCAACCTGATGGCCGTCCAGGGTGATGGCTGGCAGGTCTTTCAGCTTAGCGAGTTCCGCTTTTTCAGTCGCAACTTGCTCCTGAACCGCGCGCAGTTTTTCGATCTCTTCGTTTGTTGGGTTGACGTAAACCAGATTGTTTACGGCATCCAGAATCAGATAGTCGCCGTTTTTCACCTGAGAGGTGACGCTACCGGTACCCACGATGGCAGGCAATTCCAGAGAACGGGCCATAATAGAGGTGTGGGAAGTACGGCCACCCGCGTCGGTAATGAAACCGAGGACCTTTTTCAGGTTCAGCTGTGCGGTTTCGGACGGGGTGAGGTCAGCGGCAACCAGGATCACTTCATCCTGAATCGCGCTCAGGTCGATGATGGCCAGACCCAGGATGTTGCGCAGCAGGCGCTTACCGATGTCACGTACGTCAGCCGCACGTTCTTTCAGGTATTCATCATCCAGTTCTTCCAGGGCAGTTGCCTGACCTTCGATAACTTCATGCGCAGCCGCGTCGGCCGTCATGCCTTTATCTTTAATCAGGGCTATGATTTCCTGCTCCAGCTCCTCATCTTCGAGCAGCATGATATGCCCTTCGAAGATGGCTTCTTTTTCTTCACCGAAAGTTTCGCCAGCTTTAGTTTTGATTGCTTCCAGTTGCGCAGATGCCTTGGCACGACCGCTCAGAAAACGTTCAACTTCCTGATCAACCTTGTCGGCAGAAATTTTTTTCCGGTCGATGACGATCTCGTCTTCTTTCAGCAGCAGTGCTTTGCCGAAAGCGATACCCGGGGATGCTAAAATGCCTGAAATCATAACCCTACCTTACTTGTGACTGATATTTAAAAGAACCCGGAAACTTACTCGAGCTCAGCCATCAGTTTTACCAGATGCTCAACTGCTTTCTGCTCGTCTTCACCTTCCGCAGAAATGGTGACTACGGTGCCCTGAGTCAGGCCCAGAGTCTGCAGTTTGAACAGGCTTTTTGCGCTGGCGCTTTTGCCGTTGGAAGTCACAGTGATTTCAGAAGTGAAGCCTTTCGCTTCTTTAACAAACTGAGCAGCAGGGCGGGTGTGCAGACCGTTCGGAGCGGTAATGGTAACTTCTTGCTGGAACATTGTATTTCCCCAACTTATAGGTTTAGTGTTGTGGAACTAAAGTCTAGCCTGGCGACTGAACTTTAGCCTGTATTGTTAGCGCTGACGTTTCGATCGTCATTAAACATTATGCAGCGAAAGCAAGACTTGAACCAAATCATAAAATCGATTCAGCAAGGCTATTTCGTTCACTGATTAATTTCACGCATCAAAATAATTGCTGGTTTAAATACCAGACCCAACGGGGTGAAGCAATGCCAGGAGGGGCAAAAGTTTGAAGCAGGCCACAAAAAAGCACCTGAAAAGGTGCTTTTTTACGCGTTATTAACATGCTGGCATTACTGTTGCAGCTCTTTTTCAGTGAACAGATCGGCAAACAGTGCGGTGCTCAAGTAACGCTCACCCGAGGAAGGAAGGATAACCACAATATTCTTATTGGTAAAGGCTTCATCTTCCTGAAGTTTGAGCGCTGCCGCAACAGCCGCACCGGAAGAGATACCGGCGAGAATGCCTTCTTCATCCATCAGACGACGCGCGGTAGAGATGGCTTCTTCGTTAGTGATGGTGACCACTTTATCGATCAGCTTCAGATCCAGGTTGCCCGGAATGAAGCCCGCGCCAATACCCTGGATTTTATGCGGACCCGGCTTGAGCTCTTCGCCTGCCAGTGCCTGGGTGATAACCGGTGAGTCGGTGGGTTCAACCGCAACGGTGATCAGATCTTTTTTACCTTTTGTGCCTTTTATATAGCGTGACACGCCGGTCAGGGTGCCGCCGGTACCAACGCCGGAGATAAACACGTCAACCTGACCGTCAGTATCTTCCCAGATTTCCGGTCCAGTGGTCTTCTCGTGAATTTCCGGGTTAGCCGGGTTGCTGAACTGCTGCAGCAGCAGATATTTTGCCGGATCGCTGGCGACAATCTCTTCCGCTTTCTGAATGGCACCTTTCATGCCCTTCGCACCTTCGGTCAGTACCAGGTTCGCGCCGAGTGCTTTGAGCAGTTTGCGGCGTTCGATACTCATGGTTTCCGGCATGGTCAGCGTCAGTTTGTAGCCACGCGCGGCAGCGACATAGGCCAGAGCGATACCGGTGTTACCGCTGGTCGGTTCAACCAGTTCAACGCCAGGCTTCAGCACGCCACGTTTTTCAGCATCCCAAATCATGTTTGCACCGATACGGCATTTTACGCTGAAGCTCGGGTTACGAGATTCGACCTTCGCCAGAATGCGTCCATTACCGATACGGTTCAGTCGAACCAGGGGCGTATGACCGATAGTCAGCGAGTTGTCTTCATAAATCTTACTCATGGCCTGTCCTTAACTGTATGAAATTGGGATACCGCCCCAGCATACCTGCTAAGCAGGGAGGGGGAAGTAAGGAATTCGCATATCTATATACTGCAAGGAAATAATGGGGATCAGTATGGAATAAGGGGCGGCATAAGCCACCCCTGCTTTACACATTTTTGCATTATTTCCATAACGCGTGCTTAGCACGGTAGCAGTCCACCCACATTGCCGTCGCGCCGCACACAGCAACCGGCATGATGAACAGGTTCAGGAAGGGAATCATCGTGAACAGGCTGGTTAGCGCGCCGAACTGCATATTGGCGACCTTCTGGGTACGCAGGGCGTTGCGCATCGCTTTAAACGGTACCTTGTGGTTATCGAACGGATAATCACAATACTGGATGGCGAGCATCCAGGCGCTGAACAGGAACCACAGCACCGGCGCCACGGTCTGGCCAATGCCGGGCACAAAATAGAGGATAAGCAGCACTACCGCCCGGGGGAGGTACCAGGCAAATTTCTGCCACTCGCGCTTCATGATGCGGGGGATATCTTTCATGATCCCGAGCACGCCCGTGTCCGGCGGCGTCGCGCCGGTAAGCCGCGCCTCCAGCTGTTCTGCCAGCAGGCCGTTAAACGGTGCGGCTATCCAGTTAGCGATGGTTGAGAAGAAATAGCCGAACACCAGCAGCACGGAGATAACCGCCACCGGCCAGAGCAGATAGTTCAGCCACTGTAGCCAGTCGGGCACATAGCTCATTAACGCAGGGATCCAGCTCTCGAGCTTTGTAAAAAGCCACCAGAACGCGCCGCCCATCAGAAGAATGTTGATCAACAGCGGAAGGATGACGAAGCGTCGGATACCCGGCAGTGAAACCAGTTTCCAGCCCTGAGAAAAATACCAGACGCCGCTGCGTGGGGGAGAAGACGATGTTGAAACCATAACCAGGCTGTACTCCTTTTTTCACAACCAGTGGAATTGCCGCCTATATTATCCACTTGTAGGCTAATGACCAGTTCGGAAATGTTCGAAAAACCAGCAAAAAGCACGATTTCCTTCATCTTTATGCTGTGAATGCTCTGCACACACTTGCACTTGACGTAAACGGCAAATACTCTTAGTGAGTAAATGTTTGCCGTGGTGGCAAGGTGTTAGAACAACAGAGAATATAATGATGCAGGATTTGCGTCTGATATTAATCATTGTTGGCGCGATCGCCATAATCGCTTTACTGGTACATGGTTTCTGGACCAGCCGTAAAGAGCGTTCTTCGATGTTCCGCGATCGCCCACTGAAGCGCATGAAGTCCAGTCGTGATGACGATGACATTGAAGATGACATCGACGGTCGCGACGATGACGGCGTGGGTGAAGTTCGTGTTCATCGGGTCAATACTGCGCCCGGCGCGGCTCATGGGGAGCATGAAGCCCCCCGTCCTGCGCAGCACCAGTATCAACCGCCGTACGCCTCTGCTCAGCCGCGCCAGCAGGCGCCGCAGCCGGTAGAAGAGCCTGTGCGCCAGCCGCCGCAACAGCCTGTCCATCAGCAGCCTGCTGCGCCACAGCCGGTTCAACCGCAGCCCGTGCAGCAGCCTGTGCAACAACAGCCCGCGCAGCCGGTACAACAGCCGCAGCAGCCTGTTCATGTGCAGCCAGCGCCGCAGCCTGCTCCAGCACAGCATGTTGAGCCAGAACCAGTAGCTGAGCCAGAACCGGTTGTTGAAAAACCGCAGCGTAAAGAAGCGGTGATCATCATGAACGTGGCCGCGCATCACGGTAGCCATCTCAACGGTGATGTGCTGCTTAACAGTATTCAACAGGCAGGCTTCAAGTTTGGCGACATGAATATTTTCCATCGCCACCTGAGCCCTGACGGTAGCGGCCCGGCGCTGTTCAGCCTGGCCAATATGGTCAACCCGGGTACTTTTGATCCGGAAATGACCGGTGATTTCGTGACCCCAGGTGTCACCATCTTTATGCAGGTGCCCTCTTACGGTGATGAACTGCAAAACTTTAAGCTGATGTTGCAATCCGCTCAGCACATCGCTGACGAAGTAGGCGGTGTGGTGCTCGACGATCAGCGTCGAATGATGACCCCGCAGAAACTGCGCGAGTATCAGGACCGCATCCGCGAAGTTAAGGAAGCCAACGCGTAATCATCGCGTTTACGTCAACTCCTCCTCAACCCCCGCATGTCGGGGGTTTTTTCTCATTGATGGTGCGATATGGACTCAATAGAACAACAACTCACTGACCTGCGAACCACGCTTCGCCATCATGAATATCTCTATCATGTTATGGACGCGCCGGAGGTGCCGGATGCGGAGTATGACCGCCTGATGCGCGAGCTGCGCGAACTGGAGGCGCAGCACCCGGAACTCATTACGCCGGATTCTCCCACCCAGCGTGTCGGTGCCGAGCCGCTGGGAGCGTTCAGCCAGGTACGCCATGAAGTACCGATGCTGTCGCTGGATAACGTCTTTGATGAAGAGAGCTTCCTCGCGTTTAACAAGCGCGTGCAGGACCGTCTGAAAAGCAGCGACGCTCTCACCTGGTGCTGCGAGCTGAAGCTTGATGGCCTGGCGGTCAGTCTTCTCTACGAAAACGGCGTGCTGGTGCGTGCCGCCACGCGTGGCGACGGCACGACGGGTGAAGACATTACGACCAACGTGCGTACCATCCGCGCAATTCCGCTGAAGCTGCAGGGGGACAACATTCCTGCGCGTCTGGAAGTGCGCGGCGAGGTGTTCCTGCCGCAGGCGGGTTTCGAGAAAATCAACGAAGAAGCGCGCCGCACCGGCGGGAAAGTATTTGCTAACCCGCGTAATGCGGCGGCAGGCTCTTTGCGCCAGCTTGACCCGCGTATCACCGCGAAGCGACCGCTCACTTTCTTCTGCTACGGCGTGGGGATCCTGGAGGGAGGCGAGCTGCCGGATACGCACCTCGGGCGCCTGATGCAGTTTAAGGCGTGGGGCCTGCCGGTAAGTAACCGCGTACAGCTCTGTGACTCGCCAGAAGCGGTACTCGCGTTCTACCACAAGGTGGAAGCGGACCGTCCGACGCTCGGTTTTGATATTGATGGCGTTGTCATTAAGGTGAACTCACTGGCGCTTCAGGAGCAACTCGGCTTTGTGGCGCGTGCGCCGCGCTGGGCGGTTGCGTTTAAGTTTCCTGCTCAGGAACAGATGACCTTCGTTCGCGACGTGGAGTTCCAGGTCGGCCGTACGGGCGCCATTACCCCGGTCGCCCGTCTTGAGCCTGTGCAGGTCGCGGGCGTGCTGGTGAGTAACGCCACGCTGCATAACGCCGATGAGATTGAACGTCTGGGCCTGCGGATTGGTGACAAAGTGGTGGTTCGTCGCGCGGGCGATGTTATTCCGCAGGTGGTAAACGTCGTTGAGTCTGAACGCCCTGATGATACGCGTGAAGTGGTCTTCCCGACCCATTGCCCGGTGTGTGGCTCTGACGTGGAGCGTGTTGAAGGTGAGGCGGTAGCGCGCTGTACGGGCGGCCTGATCTGTGGCGCGCAGCGTAAAGAGTCACTGAAGCACTTCGTCTCCCGTCGCGCCATGGACGTCGACGGCATGGGCGATAAGATTATCGATCAACTGGTTGAAAAAGAGTATGTGCATACGCCAGCGGATCTCTTCAAACTGACGGCGGGCAAGCTGACCGGTCTGGATCGCATGGGGCCGAAGTCGGCGCAGAACGTGGTTAACGCTCTGGAAGCCGCAAAAGAGACCACCTTCGCCCGTTTCCTTTACGCGCTGGGCATCCGTGAAGTGGGGGAGGCAACGGCAGCAGGTCTGGCGGCGTACTTTGGCACGCTGGAGGCGCTGGAAAAGGCAAGCATCGACGAGCTGCAGAAAGTGCCGGATGTCGGCATTGTAGTCGCCACGCACGTCTTTAACTTCTTTGCGGAAGAGAGCAACCGCGAAGTCATTGGCAAACTGCTGGCAGAGGGCATCAAATGGCCCGCGCCGATGGTGGTTAATGCCGAAGAGATCGACAGTCCGTTCGCCGGTAAAACGGTGGTGCTGACCGGCAGCCTGAGCCAGCTTTCACGCGACGATGCGAAAGCGCGTCTGGTGGCGCTGGGCGCAAAAGTGGCGGGCAGCGTGTCGAAGAAAACCGACCTGGTGATTGCCGGGGAAGCAGCGGGTTCGAAGCTGGCGAAAGCCCAGGAACTCGGCATTGAGGTTATCGACGAAGCGGAAATGATGCGTCTGTTAGGAGAGTAACGTGGAAAAAGAGCAGCTCGTTGCGATCGCCAATACGGAGATGCCGTTCGGTAAATATAAGGGCCGCAGGCTGATCGATTTGCCGGAGGAGTATCTGCTGTGGTTTGCCCGTAAGGATGAGTTCCCGGCCGGGCGACTGGGCGAGCTGATGGCTATTACGCTACTGATCAAAACCGAGGGGCTGACCCAGCTGGTTCAGCCCCTGAAACGTCCTTAAGCCTTCGCGGCGCGGGTCTCTTCCTGCGCCAGTTTTTCCGTCTGACGTTTATAGCGACGCGCCAGCACGGCGCAGACCATCAGCTGGATCTGATGAAAAATCATCAGCGGCAATACCATCATCCCAATTACCGAGGTCGGGAACAGAATGTTGGCCATCGGGATACCGTTCGCCAGGCTCTTCTTCGAACCGCAGAAAACAATCGTAATTTCATCTGCTTTGTTGAAGCCGCATTTACGTGCCACAAAGACGTTTACGGCAATGACAATCGCCAGCAGGACAATGCTGACGACCACGATAAACAGCAGTGAGCCTGCGCCCACCTTGTGCCAGATCCCGTTCACGACCGCTTCGCTGAAGGCGGAGTAAACCACCAGCAGAATTGAGGTCTGGTCGGTTTTGGAGATCCACTTTTTATGCTTCGTCACAAACGCACCTGTCCACGGGCGCGAGAGATGGCCCAGGACAAAGGGCAGCAGCAGTTGCAGACAGATCCTGCCCACCTGCTCAAGGTTACCTTCCGCGCCATGCATGTTCATCAGCAGCCCCACCAGCAGCGGGGAGACGAAAATCCCTAACAGGCTGGATGCCGATGCGGAGCAGACCGCGGCCGCAACGTTGCCACCCGCGAGGGAGGTAAACGCAATGGCCGACTGCACGGTGGCTGGCAGAATACAGAGATACAAAAAACCGGTATAGAGTGCCGGGTCGACGTTAACTGGCGCCCACCACGCAAACAGCACCCCGAGGATGGGGAACAGAATAAAGGTGCTGCACATCACCCAGAGGTGCAGTCGCCAGTGGCCACCACCCGCGATAATCGCTTCGCGGGAGAGTTTTGCGCCGTGCATAAAGAACAGCAGCGCGATAGCGGCCGTCGTCAGCCCCTCAAAAAACGGGACGAAACCACCGCGGGCCGGGAAAAACGAGGCCAGTAAAACGGTGACCACCAGAGTAAGCGTAAACGGATCAACAATACGAAATAGTTTCATAATGACTCCTGAAAACAGATGTCGCTATTGTGCTTTTTTCCATTTGAGAAATAAAATTGATTTATTGCATTCATTCATGAATTAAACAGATGAATTACTCCTTACGCCAGCTTCGTATTTTTGTCACCGTCGCCCATGCCCGTAGCTTCAGCCGGGCAGGAGAGATGATTGGCCTCAGCCAGTCAGCCGTCAGCCACAGCGTGAAAGAGCTGGAAAATCAGACCGGCGTGCGGTTGCTTGACCGTACCACACGCGAAGTGGTGCTGACCGAAGCAGGGCAGCAGCTGGCCCAGCGCCTCGAACGTCTGCTGGATGAACTGAACAGCACGCTCAGAGACGTGGGAAGGCTGGGGCAGCAGCTTTCGGGCACCGTGCGGGTCGCAGCCAGCCAGACAATATCGGCACACCTTATCCCGCAGTGTATCGCGGAGGGAAACCACCGCTATCCGGACATTGATTTTGTGTTGCATGACCGGCCGCAGCAGTGGGTGCTGGAAAGCATCCGTCAGGGAGATGTGGATTTTGGTATTGTGATCGACCCCGGCCAGGTGAGCGACCTGGCGTGCGAAAGCGTGCTTTCTGAGCCTTTTTTACTGCTCTGCCGGGATGACGATCCGCTGGCAACCTTGCCGGCGGTCAACTGGCAGTCCCTGCAGGGCGCGAACCTGGTTTTGCAGGATTATGCCTCCGGCAGCCGTCCGCTGATCGATTCCGCGCTGGTTAATCAGGGCGTAAAGGCCACCATCGTGCAGGAAATTGGGCATCCGGCCACGCTGTTTCCCATGGTGGAAGCCGGAATTGGGATCAGCGTGTTGCCCGCTCTGGCGCTCCCCCTGCCGCAGGGGAGCCGACTGGCCGTGAAGCGTTTAACGCCTGTTGTCGAGCGAAAACTGATGTTAGTACGGCGCAAAAATCGTTCCCTCTCGGGGGCGGCGCAGGCTATATGGGAAGTGGTGCGTATCCAGGCACAGCGATTAACCGAGGCCCGCATACGCGACCCACTGTTTAACGCATCCGACGATTAAATATAGATATCGATCTGATGATCGTCTGTCGGGCTATTCACCCCTTCCACTTTACCCGGCGCTTGCTCCTGTTTCTTTTGCTCCTCTTCAGCCTGCTGGTGCTGCAGCGCGGCGAGCTGCGCCTGTAGCACGGTGATTTGGGTCTGAATGAGCTCCTGCTGCTTTTTCTTTTCATCTGCACTGCCGGAACTGTCCGCCAGCTCTTTTAACTGCTGAGTCAGCTGTTGGATTTTGTCGAGAATACGGCTGATTTGCGCAGCAATATCGTTCCCGCCGGAAGCCCCACTCCCGCCGCCGCTGGTTTGAATGGGTGGGGCTGAAGCCTGAATGGTCGTCATACTTTTTCCTCGCGTTATAAAACAGAGGTATCGGCACTGACGGGATTAGCTTGAGCAAAACAGCCATATCTGGCAGGGCGTTACATTGATACAAAAACAGTATTGATGGTGTCGGGAAAGTGTATTGGAGGTCACCCGCAGGCTCCGGATATAAGACTAGGGTCATGCGATCCATGCTATCGCGATCTTCATTCTCAAGGAGCCTCTATGACCCTCTCAAATAACCCGTGGTACTGCGCCGATATTATCCGTGCGGCTAAGCCTGACTTCACGCCTCGCGTGGCGTTTATTCTCGGCTCTGGCCTTGGCGCGCTCGCCGACCAGATTGATGATGCCGTTTCCCTGAGCTATGAAAAACTGCCGGGCTTCCCGGTGAGCACCGTCCACGGCCACGCAGGCGAGCTGGTGCTGGGGCATCTTGCCGGGGTGCCTGTTGCCTGTATGAAAGGGCGAGGGCACTTCTATGAGGGGCGCGGGATGACCATCATGACCGATGCGATCCGCACGTTCAAACTGCTGGGATGTGAGTTGCTGTTTAGCACCAATGCGGCAGGCTCATTGCGCCCGGAAGTTCTGCCGGGGAGCCTGGTTGCCCTGAGCGACCATATCAATACCATGCCTGGCACGCCGATGGTGGGGCTGAACGATGAGCGCTTTGGCGACCGTTTCTTCTCCCTGGCCAATGCTTACGACGCGGATTACCGTGCGATGCTGCAAACCGTGGCGGCGAAAGAGGGTTTCCCGCTGCATGAAGGGGTATTTGTCTCTTATCCGGGCCCGAACTTCGAGACGGCGGCAGAGATCCGCATGATGCAAATTATCGGCGGCGATGTGGTCGGCATGTCCGTGGTGCCGGAAGTGATTTCCGCACGCCACTGTGGCCTGAAGGTTGTAGCCGTTTCTGCAATTACCAACCTCGCCGAAGGTTTGGGCGAGGTAAAGCTGTCGCATGAGCAGACGCTCGCGGCGGCTGAGCTCTCACGCCAGAACTTCATCAATCTTATCTGCGGTTTTCTCCGCCATATTGCCTGAGTAAAACAATAAAGTGGCCCGTCAGGGCCACACTGCTATAAGGAATGGGCTATGAACATCACGACTCGCTTAAAGATGATGTCCTTTATGCAATATTTTATCTGGGGGAGTTGGCTGGTTACCCTCGGTGCTTACATGATCAACACCCTACACTTTACCGGCTCCGACGTGGGCATGGTCTACAGCTCCAAAGGCCTTGCCGCGATCGTTATGCCTTCGCTGGTGGGAATCATTGCCGACAAATGGCTACGGGCAGACCGCGCCTACGTCATTTGCCACCTCGTCTGTGCCGCCGCACTCTGTTACGCCGCGCAGGTGAATGAGCCCGGCCTGATGTTCTGGGTCATGCTGGTCAATGCGATGGCCTTTATGCCCACCATTGCGCTGTCGAATACGATCTCCTATTCCTGTCTTGAGCAGGCGGGTCTGGAGACGGTAAGCCATTTTCCGCGCGTGCGGGTGTATGGCACCGTGGGCTTTATTGCGGCAATGTGGGCCATAAGCCTGATGGGGGCGGAGCTAAGCAACGTGCAGCTTTATATTGCAGCTGGCGCGTCTCTGCTGCTGGCGCTCTATTCTTTGACGTTGCCGGCCATTCCCGTGGCAAAGCAGAAAACGTCCCAGTCTCTGGCCAGCAAGCTGGGCCTTAATGCCTTTGTTCTTTTTAAACAGCCTCGCATGGCGGTGTTCTTTTTGTTCGCGATGCTGCTGGGTGCTGTGCTGCAGATCACCAATACCTTCGGTAGCCCCTTCCTGCATGATTTTGCCCGTAATCCGGCGTATGCAGATAGCTTTATCGTCAGGTACCCGTCCATTTTGCTCTCCGTTTCGCAAATGTCAGAGGTGTTCTTCATTCTGACCATTCCGTACTTCCTCGGACGGTTTGGTATTAAAGCCGTGATGCTGATGAGCATGGTGGCCTGGATGCTCCGGTTTGGTCTGTTTGCCTTTGGCGACCCCTCCGCAACGGGCTTTGTGCTGCTCATGCTTTCCATGATTGTCTATGGCTGTGCATTCGACTTCTTCAATATTTCCGGCTCAGTGTTTGTCGAACAGGAGGTCAGCACCGATATTCGCGCCAGCGCACAGGGGCTGTTTATGACGACGGTTAACGGTATTGGGGCTTATTTCGGATCGGTATTGAGCGGTATGGCAGTTGATTATTTCTCGGTGGATGGGGTGAAAGACTGGCAGACGATCTGGCTGGTGTTTGCAGCCTATGCCCTGGTACTGGCCGTAGTGTTTTATTTCAGCTTTAACTACCACCACGCCAGTAAAAACAGCGAGATGCGCACAGTTGCGCACTAAATTTCCCCTCTCTGCGGTGAAAGGCTTTAAGGTAGGCGCTTAAGTGTTATCGCCAGGATATGTTTTGATGGAACGCGTCTATCGAACCGACCTCAAGCTGCTGCGCTATTTTCTGGCCGTGGCGGAGGAACTGCATTTTGGACGGGCTGCGGCCCGTCTCAATATGTCCCAGCCGCCATTAAGCCTGCACATTAAAGAGCTGGAAAGCCAGCTGGGCACGTTACTGTTTATTCGCCACTCGCGAAGCGTCGCGTTGACGCATGCGGGTAAAGTGCTGATGGAAGAGTCTCGTCGGCTGCTTGCCAGCGCAAATCAGGCTCTGGCGCGCGTCGAACAAATTGGCCGGGGTGAGGCAGGGCGTATTGAGCTGGGTATTGTCGGTACCGCCATGTGGAGTGAGGTGCGCACGGTTATGCGCACTTTTTTGAAAGAACATCCGAATGTTGATGTCGTTTTTCGCGAAAAGTCGCCGGTCATGCAGATGGCGCTGCTTGAGCGTCAGGAGCTGGATATTGGGATCTGGCGAATGGCAACGGAACCCACCGCGGGGTTTACCAGCGTGCGGTTGCGCGAGGCGGCGTTTCTTGTGGCGATGCCGGAAGATCACCGGCTGGTCAGGGAACCCTGCGTTGCGCTTGCTGATTTACAGGACGAGTATTTCGTCACGATGCCGTCAGCACATTCTGACTGGGCATTTTTACATCGCGTCTGCCAGCAGGCCGGTTTTTCACCGATGATTGTACGCGAAGCCGTAGAGCCACAAACGGTACTGGCGATGATAAGCATGGGGATGGGGATTACGCTCGCTGCCGACAGTTACGCGCAAATGCAGTGGCCGGGCGTGGTGTTTCGCCCGCTGAAAGAGCGTATTCCGGCAGATTTGTATGTCGTGTATAACGAGAAACAGGTGACGCCGGCGGTGAAGACGTTGATTGAGACGTTGACGGCAGGAAAGTAGACAAACTGCAGATGCGCAGATAGCAAAAAAGCGCCTTTAGGGCGCTTTTTTACATTGGTGGGTCGTGCAGGATGACTCGCTTCGCTCGCCCTTCGGGCCGTCGCCATAAACGGCTCCGGTGCCTCACTGCGTTCGGCTCGAACCTGCTGCAGGTTCGAATCATCCATATCGCAGATAGCAAAAAAGCGCCTTTAGGGCGCTTTTTTGCATTGGTGGGTCGTGCAGGATTCGAACCTGCGACCAATTGATTAAAAGTCAACTGCTCTACCAACTGAGCTAACGACCCGAAATGGTGGGCGATGACGGGCTCGAACCGCCGACCCCCTCCGTGTAAAGGAGATGCTCTACCAACTGAGCTAATCGCCCATTTCGGAATTGCTGCGATAAGATGAGAATGGTGGGCGATGACGGGCTCGAACCGCCGACCCCCTCCGTGTAAAGGAGATGCTCTACCAACTGAGCTAATCGCCCAATCTCAACACTTATCTACACTGCGAGTCTACCGAAGTAGATGGTGGGTGATGACGGGCTCGAACCGCCGACCCCCTCCGTGTAAAGGAGATGCTCTACCAACTGAGCTAATCACCCCCGCTGTGTGGAGTCGCATTATAGGGAGAGTTGAAAATGAGTCAACGCATTTTCTAAAGTTTTTATTCGTTCGTCGTAAAATTAAACAAAACGATCGCAAAACGGGCGGTGGCGCATGATTTCTAAACAAAAACAGCAAACTCGCTCATGATAAAGGGATGAACATTGAGGAATCCCCCCACAGTGATAGAATATTGCCCATTGTTTTTTCCCCGGGATTTGCCGATTGCCGGCATCTTTATAACGTAAGGCCATTTCATGAAAATCAAAACTCGCTTCGCGCCGAGCCCGACAGGCTATCTGCACGTCGGTGGTGCTCGTACTGCTCTCTATTCCTGGCTTTTTGCACGCCACAACAAAGGTGAGTTCGTGCTGCGTATTGAAGACACCGATCTTGAGCGCTCCACGCCGGAAGCAATTGAAGCCATTATGGATGGGATGAACTGGCTGAACCTGGAGTGGGATGAAGGCCCGTATTTCCAGACCAAACGTTTTGACCGCTATAACGCAGTTATTGATGAGATGCTGGTCGCGGGCACGGCGTATAAATGCTACTGCTCCAAAGAGCGTCTGGATGCGCTGCGTGAAGAGCAGATGGCAAACGGTGAAAAGCCGCGTTATGACGGCCGCTGCCGCCATGACCATAGCGAGCATGCTGCTGATGAACCGTGCGTGGTGCGTTTTGCTAACCCGCAGGATGGCTCGGTGATCTTTGACGACCAGATCCGTGGCCCGATCGAATTCAGCAACCAGGAGCTGGACGATCTGATCATCCGCCGTACAGATGGTTCTCCAACCTATAACTTCTGCGTTGTGGTTGACGACTGGGATATGGAAATTACCCACGTTGTCCGTGGTGAAGACCATATCAACAACACGCCGCGCCAGATCAACATTCTGAAAGCGCTGAATGCCCCTGTGCCTGTCTATGCACACGTTTCCATGATCAACGGCGACGACGGGAAAAAACTGTCTAAACGTCACGGCGCTGTCAGCGTTATGCAGTATCGCGATGACGGTTATTTGCCGGAAGCGCTGCTGAACTATCTGGTGCGTCTGGGCTGGGCCCACGGCGACCAGGAGATCTTCAGCCGCGAAGAGATGATCGAACTCTTTTCTCTGAGCTCAGTGAGCAAATCAGCGAGCGCATTTAATACCGATAAGCTGCAGTGGCTGAACCATCATTACATCAATACCATGCCGCCAGAATACGTGGCGACTTACCTGCAGTGGCACATTGAGCAGGCAAATATTGATACCCGTACAGGCCCTGAACTGGCGGACCTGGTGAAACTGCTCGGCGAGCGCTGCAAAACGCTGAAAGAAATGGCTGAAAGCTGCCGCTACTTCTATGAAGAATTTGATGAGTTTGACGCGGATGCGGCGAAGAAACACCTCCGCCCGGTTGCGCGTCAGCCGCTGGAAGTGGTGCGAGACAAGCTGACTGCGATCGCTGACTGGACCGCAGAGAACGTGCATCACGCTATTCAGGCGACGGCGGACGAGCTGGAAGTTGGTATGGGTAAAGTCGGTATGCCGCTGCGTGTTGCGGTGACCGGTGCGGGCCAGTCCCCGGCACTGGATGTGACCGTGCATGCAATTGGTAAATCACGCAGCGTGGCGCGTATTAACAAAGCGCTGGACTTTATTGCGGCACGTGAAAACCAGCAGTAATCACATTTTAGTCTGGCAGAACGGCAGGGTGACCTGCCGTTTTTTTATGCCGTATATTCAGCCAGATTCAGACGGGTAAGAAAGCCGCGTAACCCTTCGCGCTTCAGGAATGCATCCAGACGTTCCTGTTCAGACGGCGTCAGGTTTTCCAGCGTCGCAATGATATCCGGTCGCAGAGTAGAGGAGGGGACAATGTATGGCGCTGTTGTCTCTGCCAGGTGGTACACTGCCTGACGGTTTCGGATAGCCGGGAGGCGCATGATATGTTCCTTCACGCGCGCATCGACGTGTATGAGCCTCGCCCGACCGCCTTTCACACCATTGAGACCTTCGGTCTCCCATCCCTGCTGGCGTATCCAGCGATTCACCGTTTGCCTGGCAACGCCTAAACTCTCCGCCAGCTCTTCCGTGGTCATTTTGCTACGTAATCTTTTCATATTAATTCTGGTCGCGAATTCCCAGGCGTTGTAACAAACCGGTAATCCCTTCCCGCAGTAACAGTGATGTCATCTGCTTCTGCTCTTCTGGCGTCATTTCATTTGCCAGCGTCAGGAGGAGGGTATGAAGCGAACGCTCATTGCTGATGCCGTCAGGCATTGCGGATGTCTCCGTTGCCCGTCGCGCGCTGCGGATAAAGTCACGCACCTTTTCATTCACATGTACCAGGCGTGCTTTGCCCCCCTGGACGCCTGGTTTTGGTGACGTTATCCAACCCTCTTTGCGTACCCATTTATTGATGGTCTGTCGGCTATAGCCGGTGAGCAGGGCTAACTCTTCCGGCGTCATTCGTTCCTTGATCATACAATTTCCTGAATATTCGTGGGGTTAATTAACGGCTCATTTTATAGCACCGTTTAACGTGAAAACGTGACAGGCTTAACTCATGACTGCGAGCAGGCTCGCAAAGTGATTCATTTGCATGAATTTTCGGCGATTGAATCACGGTCAATGAATTTGCCGTTGACACTCCGCGGCGGAATTCATATTATGCCGCCCGTCAACATGACAGCTTTACGATGGGGCTATAGCTCAGCTGGGAGAGCGCTTGCATGGCATGCAAGAGGTCAGCGGTTCGATCCCGCTTAGCTCCACCAAACTCTGAACCCAACAGAGTGCGGTCAGTAAAGTCACATGTGGGGCTATAGCTCAGCTGGGAGAGCGCTTGCATGGCATGCAAGAGGTCAGCGGTTCGATCCCGCTTAGCTCCACCAAAATTTTAAACCCTCGTCAAAAGACGAGGGTTTTTTTTATCTGTTTGTAACGTTCACCACCGCATTTTGTTATCAAAAAGAAGGTATTCCTGTACCTGACCTCAATCGAAATCAATAAACCTGTCCATAAATAGACTTCAACTTGATTCGCACAATTAATAAACCTATTATCCATCCGGTCAATGATATGAACGGATAATAATCGCATCAGCTTAATGAATAGAAAAACGCACAATAATGTAAAGATATTTATAATTGCCCTGGCGATATGCCTGATCGCGGTTCCTTTCTCCCGTTATCTCTCCCCGCGCGCGATTGTGAATGGTCACGACGTTTATTTAGCGTGGTTACCCCTGAGCGTTATGCTGGCGGTAATTCTGTTATTTGGTCGTCGGGCAATTCTTCCCATTCTGTTAGGTTTTACTGTCACTAATTTATTCTATATTAATTTAGCACCGCTACAATATTCAGTATTGCTGTTTTGTCAGACCTTTGCGTTGTTCGCGGCGTGCGGCTTGTTGCGCCTCATGCTGGGCAGGCGCTGGCGCTACTGCATTCCTAACAAGCACATTGGATTACGGATATTCTGGCTCGGTTTTATTGTGCCACTCGGCATTAAAATGTCGATGTATTTAGCGGGCTATTTGTTTGATTTCCCGGTAACTATCTCCACCTTCTTCGGTGAAGGGACGGTAATTTATAACGTCGTGGATATTCAAAGTCTGATAGGCGCGGCGCTGATTTTTACCATGATGTTCTATTACCCGTTAAGAATGATAATTAATCCTCGTTATGCCATTACCTTCTGGCGACGAAGCGTGAAGCCCATTTTTTTCCATAAGAATTCATTGTTTATATTTGTCTGGCTCATGCTTCTAGGCTTCATTCTCGCTGTTTTATGTGGCCCTTTTGAATCCCCTGTTATAGCGGGCTATTTAATGCCGCTGATTTTTATTCTCTTTACCTTAGCGATAAGCCGCCTGACCTATGCACTTATCTCTCTGCTTTGGGCTGCTTCAGCGCTTCTGCTGTTGACCTACAACTATAACTTCCTGAATGGTGTGGAGTCAGGCCATTCACTTTCCTTTATCCTGTCCGTGCTGATCTCGTTTGCCATCTGCTTGCTTTACATGTCGCGGATTTACCAGCGTAGCGAGTGGCTGAAGCGGGGATGGCAGGGCAGAGCGCTGACCGATCCGCTGACCGGTTTGCCCAATATCCGTGCGCTGGAGGAGTATCTTGAGATTCACCAGGATGCCAAAGTGTGCATTCTGCGCATGGATAACCTGGAATTTTTAAGCCGCCATTACGGGATCCTGATGCGGGTCCACTGCAAACGCACGATCGCCTCGTCGCTGCAGCCCCTTCTGCAAAAGGACGAGATGCTCTTCCAGTTGCCCGGAAGCGAGCTGGTGGTGGTCTTGCTGGGGCCGGAAATTGCTGAGCGTCTCCAGCATATGGTTGATCGGTTGAACAGCCGGAAAATTTTCTGGAACAACACCGGGCTGGATATTGAGTTTGGTGCCTCCTGGGGGATGGTCGAAAACGGTGAAAAATTGCATCACACGCTGGGGCAACTAAGCTGGCTGGCTGAGCAATCTTGTGCAGGACAGAACGTACTTGCGCTGACGAATAGCCTGGAGGCTGCATCAGGACAAACAACAGAGCGCGTCCTGATGTTAGCGCGGATTAAGCATGCCCTGGAGGCGGGTCAGTTCCATTTATACGCGCAACCGATCCAGAAGGCAGACGGTAGCGGTTACTACGAAATTCTGACGCGTATGGAGAGCGAGGGCGAAATCATCACCCCTGATCGCTTTATTCCGCTGATTGCCCAGTTCAACCTTAGCCACCGGTTTGATATGTGCGTTATGGAAAAATTACTGCTGTGGCTGCGAGATCATCCTGCGACGCAGCCTGGGGCCCGTTTCTCCGTCAATCTGATGCCGCTCACGCTGATGCAAAAAGAGGTGGCGACCGAGATTTGTGCGCTGTTTGAACGATACGGCGTTGCCCCTCAAACCGTGGTCATTGAGATCACCGAAGAGCAGGCTTTCTCCAATTCAGGTTGCAGCATCAATAATATTCAGCAACTGCGGGATTGTGGATTCCGGATTGCTATTGATGATTTTGGTACGGGGTACGCCAACTACGAGCGTCTCAGACGTCTGCAGGCGGATATCATCAAAATTGACGGCTGCTTTGTTAAAGACATTTGTACTGATGACATGGATGCGATGATCGTCCAGTCGATGTGTAATCTGGCGAAGACGAAATCGCTATGTGTGGTGGCGGAGTATGTCGAAACACCCGCACAGCGGGAGATGTTGCTTCGCTTCGGCGTGGATTACCTGCAGGGCTACCTGATAGGTAAACCCAAACCGCTGGAAGAAATTCGGGCATAAAAAAACCGGGAGCTTGCTCCCGGTTTTTTGTTTTGCAGTAAACGTTACAGGACCAGCGCTGCGATGGACGCGGACAGAACGCTCACCAGAGTGGAGCCATACACCAGTTTCAGGCCAAAGCGTGAAACCACGTTACCCTGTTCTTCGTTCAGGCCTTTAATCGCCCCGGCGATAATACCGATGGACGAGAAGTTCGCGAAGGAGACCAGGAACACGGACAGGATGCCTTCCGCGCGCGGAGAAAGCGTGCTGGCAATTTTCTGCAGATCCATCATCGCAACGAATTCGTTAGAAACCAGTTTGGTTGCCATGATACTGCCCACCTGCAGCGCTTCGTGAGCCGGAACACCCATCACCCAGGCAACAGGATAGAAGATGTAGCCCAGAATACCCTGGAAGGAGATACCCAGCACCGCGGCGAACAGGGCGTTCAGCGCAGAGATCAGCGCAATGAAGCCGATCAGCATGGCGGCAACGATAACCGCCACTTTGAAACCGGCCAGAATGTACTCGCCCAGCATTTCGAAGAAGCTCTGGCCTTCGTGCAGGTTGGACATCTGGATGTTCTCTTCGCTGGCGTCAACGCGGTATGGGTTGATCAGCGACAGCACGATAAAGGTGCTGAACATGTTCAGAACCAGCGCAGCGACAACATATTTTGGCTCCAGCATGGTCATATACGCGCCCACGATAGACATGGAAACGGTAGACATTGCGGTTGCCGCCATGGTGTACATGCGGTTACGCGACATTTTGCCGAGAATATCTTTATACGCGATGAAGTTCTCAGACTGACCGAGGATCAGGGAACTGACGGCGTTGAAAGACTCCAGCTTGCCCATGCCGTTGACTTTGGATAACAGGAAACCAATTCCACGAATCACGAACGGCAGAACACGGATGTGCTGCAGAATACCGATGAGCGCGGAGATGAAGACGATTGGGCACAGCACCTTCAGGAAGAAGAACGCCAGACCTTCGTCGTTCATTTTACCGAAGACAAAGTTGGTCCCTTCGTTGGCGAATCCGAGCAGTTTTTCGAACATTTCGGAGAAGCCTTTTACGAAGCCGAGACCTACGTTGGAGTTCAGGAAGAACCACGCAAGTAAAACTTCAATGACCAGCAACTGGACAACATAACGAATACGAATTTTTTTGCGGTCTGTGCTGACCAGCAATGCGAGTGCAGTAACGACAACAAGTGCCAGGACAAAATGAAGGACGCGGTCCATATTTGCTCCAAATATGAGGCAGGTTTAATTTTCGTGCACATTCTATGCAACAAGCGAAAAGAAAACGAGATCAAGGACACACTATAGTTACATCCTGTGACGAGTCTCAAAAATAGTGATCCACAATACATTTTCGTTATGTTAGGTAAATGAGTGAAAAGTTAAGTTTGTGTGCTACGCTTCACAAATGACTGCGCATTTTCACATTCTGTGAAGTCGCACCACCTGCCCATCTATCGTTCTTAGCTATCAGAGAAATCATGTTAAACCACTTAAGTGATCTTGATAATCATTCTCATTTTGATAGCATTAAACATAGCAAAGGCTATATTTCCAGAGGCAGATAATGACTAACAGTCGCGTAGAGGGTAGCAGTGGCAGAGCGGCGCGCAAGCTGCGGTTCGCATTAATGGGACCTGCGTTCATTGCTGCCATCGGCTATATCGATCCGGGTAATTTTGCGACCAATATTCAGGCCGGGGCCAGCTTCGGCTATAAGTTGTTGTGGGTGGTCGTCTGGGCGAACCTGATGGCGATGCTGATTCAAATGCTCTCAGCAAAACTGGGGATTGCTACGGGCAAAAACCTGGCAGAACAGATCCGCGACCACTACCCACGTCCGGCCGTCTGGCTCTACTGGGTGCAGGCTGAAATCATCGCCATGGCAACCGATCTCGCTGAATTTATCGGTGCGGCGATCGGCTTTAAGCTGATTCTGGGCGTATCGCTATTGCAAGGGGCGGTCCTGACCGGGATTGCCACTTTCCTGATCCTGATGTTACAGCGTCGGGGGCAAAAGCCGCTTGAAAAGGTGATTGGTGGTCTGCTGCTGTTTGTCGCGGCGGCCTATATTGTCGAGCTGATATTCTCCCAGCCAAATTTGGTACAGCTTGGTAAAGGCATGGTGATCCCCAGCCTGCCAACGTCGGAAGCCGTGTTCCTGGCTGCCGGGGTGCTTGGGGCGACCATTATGCCGCATGTCATTTATCTGCACTCTTCGCTGACCCAGCATCTTCACGGTGGGACGCGTAAAGAACGTTATTCGGCAACCAAATGGGATGTGGCGATTGCCATGACCATCGCGGGTTTTGTGAACCTGGCGATGATGGCCACCGCAGCCGCCGCTTTTCACTTTAACGGTCATACCGGTATTGCCGATCTCGACCAGGCGTATCTCACGCTGGAGCCGTTACTGAGCCATGCTGCTGCCACGATTTTTGGTTTGAGCCTGGTGGCTGCCGGTCTCTCTTCCACGGTGGTGGGCACGCTGGCAGGGCAAGTGGTGATGCAGGGATTTGTGCGCTTCCATATTCCCCTATGGGTTCGTCGTTCCGTCACCATGCTGCCGTCATTTGTTGTAATTCTGATGGGGCTTGATCCCACGCGAATTCTGGTGATGAGTCAGGTGCTGCTGAGTTTTGGTATCGCGCTGGCGCTGGTTCCTCTGCTGATTTTTACCAGTAATCCAGCCCTGATGGGCGATCTGGTTAACTCGACGCTGGTGAAACGGACAGGTTGGGCGATTGTGGTAGTAGTGGTGGCGCTAAATTTATGGCTGTTGATTGGCACAGCGCTGGGGTTATAAAAGAGAAAGGAGCCGAAAGGCTCCTTTTTTACATTAATGACGACCGTGGCCGTGACCACCGTGTCCTTTTGGGCCGTGACCCCAGCCACCGCGGCGGTCGTCACGATCGTTCCAGCCTTCGCGGTAGCCGCGTTCATAGGCATTGTTTTTGTACCAGCCGCGATGCAGGCCATTATCGTGCCTGCGCCAGCGGTCACCGCGCCATTCATAATGACGGTTCCAGTAGTCACGGTCGCGCCAGTAGCCACCGTCCCAGTATCTGCCGTAGTCGTCACGATCGCCAATTTGTAATTTTACTGATGGCAACAGGGTGATTTCGCCAGCAGTGGCGATGAGCGGGGCGGAAGCCAGTAATACCGCTGCAAGAATCAGTGACCTGAACATACTCTTTCTCCTTCACGATCGGGGCCTTTGTGGGGCCTGTTAACGCAATATTACGAGTTGGTAAAGCCTCGTTTCATCGCCTCAACTCCGAATTCCAGGTTCAGAGCACTTTTTGCTAAAAGTGGTTTTATTTTGAGCTGCTCAGGATTTCTTCAATAAGGTTCAGCTCTTCCGCGGAGAAATGGCGGTTTTCCAGCATGCCAACGGCGTCATCAATTTGAGCCGCTTGACTTGCCCCAATCAGCACCGACGTCACGTCGTCATGGCGCAACACCCAGGCCAGCGCCATCTGCGATAGCTTCTGGCCGCGGTCTTCCGCCAGGGCATTGAGCTTACGCACTTTTTCCAGCTTCTCTTCAGTGATCTGATCCGGGTTGAGGAACTGACTGCCACTTGCCGCACGGGAGTCTGCGGGAATACCGTTCAGATATCGGTTGGTGAGCTGTCCTCCCGCCAGCGGCGAGAAGGGAATACAGCCGACGCCTTTTTCCTGTAGCACGGCCAGTAAACCCCCTTCCGGTCCTCGTTCAAACATGGAGTATTTCGGCTGGTGGATCAGGCAGGGCGTGCCAAGGTCATTCAGGATATCAATCGCTTTTCGCGCCAGCTCTGCAGGATAGTTGGATAACCCGACATACAGCGCTTTTCCCTGGCGCACCAGATGGTCAAGCGCTTTCATGGTTTCAGTCAGCGGGGTTTCCGGGTCAGGACGGTGATGATAGAAGATATCGACATACTCCAGCCCCATGCGTTTCAGGCTTTGATCCAGGCTTGCCAGCAGATATTTGCGCGATCCCCAGTCGCCGTAGGGGCCGTCCCACATGGTATATCCCGCTTTCGTGGAGATAATCAGCTCGTCGCGCCAGGGCAGAAAATCCTCCTGCAAAATACTCCCAAAATTACGCTCGGCCGACCCCGGTGGAGGACCATAGTTATTGGCAAGGTCGAAATGCGTAATACCCAGGTCGAAGGCGCGCTGTAAAAGTTGACGGCTGTTTTCGAGACGCGTGGCGTCCCCAAAGTTATGCCACAGACCTAGCGATATGACGGGCAACCTGAGCCCGCTTTGACCGCAGCGACGATACTGCATTGTCTGGTAACGATTTTTATCCGGCTGATAACCCATTTTATGACCTCGTGCGCAGATGAGAAAAATCAGTGTATGCGTTTACATTAACGTGAAAAAAAGCAGCATAGCGCAGCCTTTTTTGTAAAGCATTCTTTCCATACCCTTCTTACCGCTGATTCTGGACAGCCATCACGCTTCTCTAATACTCAAAGTGAGGTCAACATTAGAAGGATACCTGTTCATGCGTACCCCATACTGCGTCGCCGATTACCTGCTGGACCGTCTTACTGATTGTGGAGCCGATCATCTGTTTGGCGTGCCGGGCGACTATAACCTGCAGTTTCTCGACCATGTAATAGATAGCCCCGACATCTGTTGGGTGGGCTGTGCCAACGAATTAAACGCATCGTATGCTGCTGACGGATATGCCCGCTGTAAGGGCTTCGCCGCGCTGCTCACTACATTCGGTGTAGGCGAGTTAAGTGCCATGAATGGCATCGCGGGAAGCTATGCCGAGCACGTTCCGGTATTGCATATTGTCGGGGCGCCGGGGACGGCGTCACAGCAACGAGGGGAACTGCTGCACCATACGCTGGGTGATGGGGAGTTCCGCCATTTTTATCATATGAGCGAGCCGATTACCGTCGCTCAGGCGATCCTGACCGAACAAAACGCCTGCTATGAAATCGACCGGGTTCTGACCACCATGCTCCGGGAGCGTCGTCCCGGCTATTTGATGTTACCTGCCGACGTGGCAAAAAAAGCCGCCACGCCTCCTGTAAACGCTCTCACACTTCACCATGCCCATGCCGACAGTGCCTGCCTGAAAGCGTTTCGGGATGCTGCGGAAAATAAACTGGCAACCAGCAAGCGCACCGCGCTGTTAGCTGATTTCCTTGTTCTGCGCCATGGACACAAGCATGCGCTACAGAAGTGGGTGAAGGACGTGCCGATGGCGCACGCCACGATGCTAATGGGTAAAGGGATATTCGACGAACGTCATGCCGGTTTTTACGGCACATACAGCGGCTCGGCAAGCGCCGGCCCGGTAAAAGAGGCGATTGAAGGGGCGGATACGGTACTGTGCATCGGCACCCGTTTTACCGATACCCTCACCGCCGGTTTCACCCATCAGCTAACCCCGGCCCAAACGATAGAAGTTCAGCCTCACGCTGCCCGCGTCGGTGACGTCTGGTTTACCGGCATCCCGATGCTTCAGGCAATCGAAACGCTGGTGGAACTGTGCAAACAGCATGTGCATGATAAACCTGCGCCAGCTTCCCATCGCGCAATGAGCTTCCCTCAGCCGCAGGGCGCGCTGACCCAGGAGAATTTCTGGAAAACGTTGCAAACGTTTATTCGCCCAGGAGACATCATCCTTGCCGATCAGGGAACGTCGGCCTTCGGCGCCATTGACCTGCGCCTTCCGGCTGACGTGAATTTTATCGTCCAGCCGCTGTGGGGGTCGATCGGCTACACGCTGGCCGCAGCGTTTGGCGCACAAACGGCTTCCCCGAACCGGCGTGTGATAGTGCTGACGGGGGATGGCGCGGCGCAGCTGACTATTCAGGAGCTCGGGTCGATGTTGCGTGATAAACAACGTCCGATCATTCTGGTGCTGAACAACGAAGGGTACACGGTCGAAAGGGCCATCCATGGACCGGAGCAACGGTATAACGATATTGCGCTCTGGAACTGGACGCACCTTCCACAGGCGCTGAGTCTCGCGCCTCAGGCCGAGTGCTGGCAGGTGAGTGAGGCAGGTGAGCTGGTGGATGTGCTGGAAAAAGTGGCGCACCACGAGCGGCTTTCGCTGATCGAGGTCATGCTGCCGAAATCCGACATACCGCCGCTGCTGAGCGCGCTCACCAAAGCGCTGGAAGCGCGCAACAGCGCCTGATTACTTATCGTTTCGCCAGGCCATCATCATCGGTTTGCCCGCCAGCAGGAGCCAGGCGGGCAACATCACGATGCAGAGCAGCGGGAACAGCGTCGAATCCGGCACCACAACCGCCGCCATAAACAGGCTCAGCCATGCGTCACGCGTCACCACCAGAACCAGACCCAGAATCGAGCAGGAGACGGTAATTGCCGCCGGAACCGCATCCACATGTTCGTGCAACATCAGCCCCAGCGCCACGCCGACAAAGACTGCCGGGAAAATGCGTCCACCGCGGAAACCGCACGCAGCCGCGACGACCAGCGCCGCCAGTTTGATGACGGCAAACAGCAGATAATCGGAAACGCTAAATACCTGACTGAATGCCAGCTGCTGCATCTCGTCCAGGCCTTTAAACAGCGTCACCGTCCCGCCGATGGTGCCTAAAATACCGAGGATCAATCCCCCTGTGCCCAGAATCAACACCGGATGCTTGAGTTTATGCACCAGCCGGTGCAGGCGCGGCAGACACCATACCGCGACCATCCCCAGCGCGATGGCAATTGCAACGACGATGGCACCGCTGAAAATATCCGCTATTCGCATCTCTCCGTAGTGGGGCAGAGAGAGGGAGAAGTGGGGATGGAAAAACAGACTGGTTGTTAGCGCGCCCGCCGCCGCGGCCATCAGGGGAGCAAACAGTTTGTCCCAGAGCGGGACATCATTGTTGCTGGTAAGCGTCTGTGAAAAAATCAGCGCGGCAGCGACGGGCGTGCCGAAAAGCGCCCCGATGGTGCCTGCGGAGGCGAGGATCGTCCAGTCCAGCGCACCCACGCGCGGTAAAATGCGTGAGCCCAGGAACACCGCCAGACCAATATTCACCGCCATAATGGGATGCTCGGGTCCGAGGCTGACGCCGCCCGCCAGGCCCACAATTAACGCGATGATCAACCCCGGCAGCGCAGAGGGCGGAACCGGGGCGCCAATCAGCGGCTCCAGCGCCGGGTCCGGTCCGGCGTGGCCGGGACTGAATCGGATCACCAGGCCTACCGCAATACCGGTTAACGTCAGCATCAAAATGATCCACGCTGAAGAATCAGCGGTGATCCCCAGTTTCGCCGGAAGCGCCGTCCATAGCAGGGCTTGCAGCACCGACGCGACTTTCATCACGACAATGAGTACCAGGCTTGACGCCACGCCAATGATGAGCGCCGGAATTGCCAGCAACAGCATGGTTCTGGCTCGCGGGTGGAGCATGATGATTTCCTTGTACAAAAGGTATAACGTTACTCTGCACAATCAGCTTTATGGCAATAGTGCAAAAGGTGCTGAAACGGTAAAGTTATTCTGTGACGAAGATCGATAATCCATGGGCATTCACCTTCCAGTCGTTGTTGTTATCACGCCTTGAATTTACAGTGTCCCAAAGATTTATTCTGACTTTAGCGGAGCAGTAGAAGAATGACAAAGTATGCTTTGGTAGGTGATGTGGGCGGCACGAACGCGCGCCTCGCATTATGCGATGTAAGTAGCGGTGAAATTTCCCGGGCGAAAACCTACTCGGGGCTGGATTATCCCAGCCTTGAGGCCGTTGTCCGCGTCTATCTGGATGAACATCAGGTGAGCGTCGAGGATGGCTGCATTGCCATTGCCTGCCCGATAACTGGCGACTGGGTCGCCATGACCAACCATACCTGGGCATTCTCTATTGCAGAGATGAAAAAGAACCTCGGTTTTGCGCATCTGGAAATCATCAATGACTTCACCGCCGTGTCTATGGCGATCCCGATGCTCAAGCCAGAGCATCTGATCCAGTTCGGCGGCGCTGAACCGGTCGAGGGAAAGCCGATTGCGGTTTACGGTGCCGGTACGGGTCTGGGCGTTTCGCATCTGGTGCATGTTGATCGGCGCTGGGTAAGCCTGCCGGGTGAGGGCGGTCATGTAGACTTTGCGCCAAACAGCGAAGAAGAGGGCATTATTCTCGAAGAGTTACGCGCTGAGATCGGCCACGTCTCCGCCGAGCGCGTCCTGTCTGGACCCGGGCTGGTGAACCTGTACCGTGCAATTGTGAAATCGGACGGACGTCTGCCGGAAAACCTGCAGCCGAAAGACGTCACCGAACGCGCGCTGGCGGACAGCTGCATCGACTGCCGTCGTGCTCTGTCGCTGTTCTGCGTCATCATGGGGCGTTTCGGCGGCAACCTGGCGCTAACGCTGGGCACCTTTGGTGGGGTCTATATTGCGGGCGGGATTGTGCCACGCTTCCTCGACTTCTTTAAAGCTTCAGGTTTCCGCGGTGGGTTTGAAGATAAAGGACGCTTCAGAAGCTACGTGCAGGATATTCCTGTTTATCTTATCGTGCATGATAACCCTGGCCTGCTGGGTTCGGGTGCCCATCTGCGTCAGGTTCTCGGGCAAATCCTCTGATACAGAGCCCTCTCCGCCGGGAGAGGGCGTTTTACAGGTGCATCAGTTGACGGAACTCTTTCACCTTGCTGCGGCTCACCGGCACCTGAAAATCCAGATCCTTCAGACGCAAAATGTAGGTGTTGTTAAACCACGGCTCGATCTCGCGGATCTTATTTAAATTCACGCAGAACGAACGGTGGCAGCGGAAAAAGTGGGCCGACGGCAGCTTGCCGCAGAATTCGGTAATGTTCATCGCCATGACAAACGATTCCCGCCGCGTATAGACAAACGTCATCTTCTCATGCGCTTCGGCGTAGTAGATATCATTCACTGGCGTCACGATGATGCGTTCATCCTTGACCAGATTAATGGTGTCGTTTTCCCGTACCGTCGGGCTGGCGGTGACCGGAGCGCTCTGTTGCTGCCATGCGGCCTCCAGCTTTTGCAGCATGCTGACAATCCGCGACTCCTGGTAAGGTTTCAGAATATAGTCAAACGCCTCCAGTTCGAAGGCCTCAACGGCATGCTCTTTCCAGGCGGTAACGAACACAATAAACGGCTTGTGGGCAAACTGATTGATGTTTTGCGCCAGCAAGACGCCGTCCAGCGAAGGAATATTAATATCCAGAAAAATGGCGTCGACCCGGTTATGCTGCAGAAATTTCAGCACGTCCAGCCCATCGTCAAAGATACCCACAATCTCCATCTGACTGTGGGTTTTGATGAGCCAGGTGAGCTCCTGTTGAGCCAGAATTTCATCTTCAACGATAATGACTTTCATATTACTCACCCTGAGGTAACAGTGATGCCGTCGCATGAACAGGGGAGCGTTCATTCGGGACGTAAAAAGCGATTTCAGTGCCGGGTTCAAGACGGTGAATATGCAGCCCATCGCCGTAGAGCAGCTTGACCCTGTGATGCACATTCAGCAGCCCGATTTTATTCCCCGGCATCTCATTAGACTCCACGCGCTCGATGACTTTTGGGTCAATCCCGTGGCCGGTATCGCGCACGGCGATACGCACCCGGTTGCCGCTTTCGGTGATGCTAATGGTGACCACACCTTTGCCTTTACAGGGCTGAATACCGTGAACAATGGCGTTTTCGACCAGCGGCTGGATCAGCAGGCTCGGGATCACGCAGTTGACCTCTTCATCAATATCGTAAATGACCGTCAGTTTGTCGCCGAAGCGCGCCTGCTCGATCGCGATGTAGTCTTTAATCTGATACAGCTCTTTTTTGATGTCGATCTGCTCGTCATCCCTCAACTCAATGTTGTAGCGCAGATAACGCGACAGGTTGAAAATCAGCTGGCGCGCGGTGTCCGGATTCAAACGAATCGAAGAGGAGATGGCGTTTAACGCGTTAAACAGGAAATGGGGATTGATTTTGCTCTGCAGCGCGCGCAGCTCTGCCTTATTTGCCATCTCGCGTAACTGTTCCGCCCGGGAGACCTCAAGCTGCGTGGAGATGATCTGCGACAGACCTATCGCCATCTCCTGCAGCGTTGAGGTGATCTGATGCGCGTGACAGTAATAAATTTTCAGCGTGCCCGTCACCACGCCTTTCTCCCAAAGCGGGATCACCAGCATAGAGTGGATCTCCGGCGTTCGGTGGGCTTCATCATTGTTTTTAATAATGATTTTACCGTAGTTAATCGCTTGTCTGGTGGTCGGGCTTATCGTGTCATCATTGTCGCGGTAGTTGTGCTCGCCAACGCCGACGTAAGCCAGCACGTGGTCAATATTGGTGATAGCGACGGCATCCGCGTGAATGTCGTGGCGAATAATCTCGCAGACCTGACGCAACGACTCCGCGTTAACGTGGCGGAAAAGCGGCAGCGTTTTGTTGGCGATATCCAGCGCCAGCTTGGCCTGGCGAGCGGCACTGGCCTCTTTTTCCCCTTCCACACTCTGCACCAGCAGCACGATAAAACCGATGCACACGCTACCCAGAATCATAGGGATGCCGATTTTCGAGACGATATCCAGCCCCAGCGCGGTCGTGGGAGCCCAGACGACAACCAGGATCATGGTCAGCGTTTCGCACACCATGCCTGCGAGGATCCCGGCGCGCCAGCGCTGCTTTTTCGGGATTTTACGGCTGATCCAGCCGGATAGTACCCCGGCGATAATGCTGGTAATAAAGCACGGCACCGCCGTGACGCCGCCGATATCAATCAGGTAGCGATGGGTTCCGGCAATCACGCCGGTGATGACACCTACCCACGGACCAAACAAAATTCCGCCAGACATGACGGCGATAATCCGCACGTTAACCAGCGAGCCCTCTACCGGCACGCCGGACCAGGTGCTGAACAGCGCAAAGAGCGAAAAGATAGCGGTGACGGCCAGCAGTTCTTTCGGCGAGTGAGCAGATTTATGCAACAGCTCGCGAAACAGGCGAATGCGAATAAGGAAGAACAGGCAAATCAGCATTAATGCTGCGCGGTCAAAAACCGCCAGCAGCATAGTGAATATTTCGTGCACGAGCAGACCTGGGAAAACGGGAAAGAACCATGATAAAAAACCTGGGGCATATTGACCAGCTATCCGTCAGGTTTATCAAATGAGGAAAAACCCTGTTTTAGAAAGGGGATTATCGAATGAGGATTGATACCTCCCGATCTTTTCCTGCTGTCGCATCGTCCGGTAACTGTTTTGATATCATTGTGTTAAACAATAGATAACGGAAAGCCGATATAAGTCCCCCTCCTTCCGCTTTAAGGCGTACCCGTGTTCCGGTTTTCATGGGGTTCTCTTTTTTTTCATTTCCCTCTCGACAGCGTGATTTTTTTCAGGTTATTTTCTAAGCATGTCACATCAGTGGCAGCGTCGCTCGGACGGTCCGGGCGCTAACGTTAATCTGAGGAATCTATGGCTGAATTCAGTCCTGAACGCCGTTTTACGCGTATCGATCGTCTCCCCCCTTATGTTTTCAATATCACCGCTGAACTGAAAATGGCTGCGCGTCGGCGCGGCGAAGACATCATTGATTTCAGCATGGGCAACCCTGACGGCCCCACGCCACCGCATATCGTTGAGAAGCTCTGCACGGTTGCCCAGCGTCCGGATACGCACGGCTACTCAACCTCGCGCGGTATTCCCAGATTACGCCGCGCGATCTCGCGCTGGTATCAGGATCGTTATCAGGTTGATATCGATCCTGAAAGTGAAGCCATTGTGACCATCGGCTCGAAAGAGGGGCTGGCGCACCTGATGCTGGCCACGCTGGATCACGGTGATACGGTACTGGTTCCCAATCCGAGTTACCCAATCCATATTTACGGCGCGGTGATAGCCGGGGCGCAGGTACGTTCTGTACCGCTGGTGGAAGGCGTCGATTTCTTCAACGAGCTGGAGCGCGCAATTCGCGAAAGCTATCCGAAACCCAAGATGATGATCCTGGGTTTCCCGTCCAACCCGACGGCGCAGTGCGTGGAGCTCGATTTCTTTGAGAAGGTTGTGGCCCTGGCTAAGCGTTATGACGTGCTGGTGGTACATGATTTGGCGTATGCGGATATCGTCTATGACGGCTGGAAAGCGCCTTCAATCATGCAGGTGCCGGGGGCGCGTGACGTGGCGGTAGAATTCTTTACCCTGTCGAAAAGCTACAACATGGCGGGCTGGCGTATTGGTTTTATGGTGGGTAACAAAACGCTGGTGAGTGCGCTGGCGCGAATCAAGAGCTATCACGATTACGGCACCTTTACGCCGCTACAGGTTGCCGCTATTGCGGCGCTTGAAGGCGATCAGCAATGCGTTCACGACATTGCAGCCCAGTATAAACGCCGCCGCGACGTGCTGGTAAAAGGGTTACATGAAGCGGGCTGGATGGTGGAAATGCCGAAAGCGTCCATGTACGTCTGGGCGAAAATTCCGGAGCCGTATGCGGCAATGGGATCGCTTGAGTTTGCTAAAAAACTGCTGCAGGACGCGAAGGTGTGTGTTTCACCGGGCATTGGCTTTGGTGATTACGGTGACACCCACGTGCGCTTTGCTTTAATCGAAAATAGCGACCGTATTCGTCAGGCGGTGAGGGGCATCAAGAGTATGTTCCGGGCCGATGGCCTGCTCTCAACAAAGAGCGTCTCCGAACACCCCGCATCATCATGACATAAAAAGACAGGAGCCTATGGCTCCTGTCTTTTTGACTGCATGTTCTTCACTAGATCATCAGGGCAAAGGTTCCGGCCCAGACTAAAACGATCACCGAAATGCCCATAAAGAAATATTTCACGTTTCATCGCTCCGCGTATCTTGTGGTACGCATTTAAAAACAGAGTCCAACTGAGTATAGAGAACTGAAATCCGGCCAAAACGGAAATGAGAATTTTCCCGCTATGCCGCCGACTCCAGCTCAGAATTCTGTGCTTTCCTGTAGCCAGACGGCGCTAATGTACGCCTAAAAATGAGGGGTGACAAGAGGGATTTTTTTAAATAATTTCCGACACTTACGGGTGTCGTGGAACGGCGACAGTTTGATTTCGCAAGGCAATAAATTCACTTTGAGCGACGTGACGAAAAACCGTTACACGGGGTTATTACAGGTGATTGAAAAGGTTAGTTTCTTATCGAAACTAACCGTCACGCGGGACTTAAATATAGAGCGAGGCCTCGCCAAGTGGGCGCGTTTTGAAACGGCGATGCATCCAGAGATATTGCTCTGGCGCGCGCATGATTTCAGTTTCGATGACCTTGTTGATAAACGCTGCGGCTTCGCATTCGTTTTCAGGATAGTTGGCCATTTCAGGAGAGATGTGCAGACGATAGCCTGATTTATCCGCTTTTCTCACCATCGTCACGGTCAGCATGGCGGCGCCTGACAACCGCGAAATCACAAAGGTACCGTTGGTTGTCGCCACGTCTTTAACGGCAAAGAAGGGGGCAAAGCTGCTGCCTTTACGTCCATAATCCTGGTCAGGAGCAAACCAGACGGCTTCACCTTTCTTCAGGGCACCGACCATTCCACGCAGATTATTACGGCTGATCATCGCTTTATTGGAACGCATGCGGCCGCGTGTCTGTACCCACTCCATTACCGGGCTATTGTGCGGTCTGTAGGTCGCCATCATTGGCTGGCAAAGACCCATCACCCGGCCACCCAACTCCAGCGACATAAAGTGAACGCCCACAACCATCACACCGCGGTTCTGCAACTGCGCGCGTTTAAGGTTGTCCAGCCCTTCGACATCAAACCACTTGCGGACGCGTTCATCCGACCAGAACCAGGCCATACCGGTTTCGAGCAGCGCCATACCGATAGATTTAAAGTTTTCAGAGATCAATTTTTCGCGCTCTTCAGCATTATACTGAGGAAAGCAAAGCTCGATGTTTTTGCGCGCGATGGCTTCGCGACGTTTCAGGAAATAGCGAGAGGCGCTGCCCAGTTTCGACCCCAGCAAACGCAGCACAGGGTAGGGAAGTTGCACCAGCAGCCAGAGTACGCCAAGACCAAACCATGTAAACCAGTAACGCGGGTGTAAAAACGCACGTTCAAATTTGGATTGAGACAAGATAGTAAAACCTATGTGAAGCCTGTAAAGGTAGCGCAGCGTGTGCGATACGACGTGCCATTAAGACCGTTCTTCAAGGTGATGGTTTCAGGCTTTACCGAACTTTACGGCGTTGCCTGACCACTGCTGATTTGGGTGGGCGGCGTAATGTAGCACCGTTATACGTTATGTGCTATTACTCGTTTTTGATTAAAAAAGCGGCAGTCAAGGAGGTGGTTGATTTTACACTTTTTATAGGCAGTCAGTCATGAGAACACCTTCCACCTGAGTCGGGCAGGAAGCCTCTTCGAGAGAGGATGGATTAAAAGCGCTATTTTTTTGTGGCAGATTCCGTATTCAAATTTTTTTTTACCTCTTCGTTTAATAAATAAGAATTTTCTTTGTGAAAGTTCTTATTTATTATTCATCCAATGAATGAAGTGCCTGAGTCCATAATTTATTCACCTTTCTTTTTATCGAGTCTAAAGTAGTTCTCTCCTGTGTTTTTGATATAGTGCTGTGATGCAAATCAAAACAATATTGTTTTTTTAGCATCTGACTGGCTGCAATCCCTTTTACGATACAAATATTTGTTTTACAGAAAAAGAGTAGCTTCTTTTTCTGGGTTGGTCTGATAAGTTGCAATAATATCTTAGAGGAAAATTCTTAAGAATTTTCTAATTGCGGATAAATGATCTGTGTATTTGATTTGTGGTCGATCATTGTTCTAATATTGCGCATCAAGAACGATACCGTGAAGTTTGCATCGCAAAACAAAGAGGGATGATCAAATGTCTGACAGTTTTCAGAATGAAGTGCCTAAGGCGCGTATTAACCTGAAGCTTGACCTGCATACTGGCGGAGCAAGCAAAAAAATGGAATTACCCTTAAAACTGCTTGTTGCCGGTGATTTCAGTAATGGTCAGGATGCTGCGCCAATATCTGAGCGTGAAAAAGTTAATATCACCAAAAATAATTTCGACAGTGTTCTTTCCGAATATTCCCCAAAAGTTAATCTGAGCGTCAAAAACACCCTGTCAGATGATGGTGGTGAGGACAATATTGAGCTGACTTTCCAGAGCATGAAAGATTTCACGCCAGAGCAGGTGGCTGCCCAGATACCACAGCTGAAGGCGATGCTGGCGATGCGCAACTTACTCCGCGATCTCAAGGCCAACCTGTTGGATAACCAGACTTTCCGAAAAGAGCTGGAAAAAATCGTTCTTGACCAGTCGCTTAGCGCTGAATTGCGCAATGAATTATCCGCACTGGCACCCAAAAAAGCTTAACCATCACGATGTTTTAACGGATTAATCAAGGAATGCTCATGTCTGTACAAAATAATATTGCTGGCGGTGAAAGCATGGTGCTGGAACGTCCTGCTGCGGGTGGGGTTTACGCCTCCCTGTTTGAGAAAATCAACTTAAGTCCCGTCTCTGAATTGAGCGCCTTGGATATCTGGCAGGACGCGCAGGCGATGTCGGATGCGACCGCTGATGAACGTCTGACGGCAGGTATGCAGGTCTTCCTGGAATGTCTGACCAAAGCCGGTGCGAAAGTCGAAAAACTGGATAAAAGCCTGATTGATCACCACATTGCTGAACTCGATTACCAGATCAGCCGTCAGCTGGACGCGGTAATGCACCATGAGGAGTTTCAGGCAGTTGAAGGTCTGTGGCGCGGAGTGAAGTCGCTGATTGATAAAACAGATTTTCGCCAGAACGTGAAAATTGAGTTGCTGAGTATGTCTAAAGAAGACCTGCGTCAGGACTTCGAAGACAGCCCGGAAATCATCCAGAGTGGTCTGTATAAACACACCTATATTGATGAATATGACACCCCAGGCGGCGAGCCAATTGCGGCACTGATTTCCGCATACGAGTTCGATGCTTCAGCGCAGGATGTCGCGCTGCTGCGCAACATCTCTAAAGTATCCGCTGCTGCGCACATGCCGTTTATCGGCTCTGCAGGTCCAAAATTCTTCCTTAAAGAGTCCATGGAAGAGGTCGCTGCGATTAAAGATATTGGTAACTATTTTGACCGCGCAGAGTACATCAAGTGGAAATCGTTCCGCGATACCGACGACGCTCGTTATATCGGCCTGGTCATGCCGCGCGTACTGGGACGTTTACCGTACGGGCCGGATACCGTTCCCGTTCGCAGCTTCAATTATGTCGAAGAGGTCAAAGGTCCGGATCACGACAAATACCTGTGGACGAATGCCTCCTTTGCCTTTGCTTCCAACATGGTGCGTAGCTTTATCAATAATGGCTGGTGCGTACAGATTCGTGGTCCGCAGGCCGGTGGTGCGGTTCAGGACCTGCCTATCCATCTTTACGATCTCGGTACCGGCAATCAGGTAAAAATCCCGAGCGAGGTCATGATCCCCGAAACCCGCGAATTTGAGTTTGCGAATCTGGGCTTCATTCCTTTGTCCTACTACAAAAACCGCGACTATGCCTGCTTCTTCTCGGCTAACTCAAGCCAGAAACCGGCGCTGTATGACACTGCAGATGCAACGGCTAACAGCCGCATCAACGCGCGTCTGCCGTATATCTTCCTGCTGTCGCGTATCGCCCATTACCTGAAGCTGATTCAGCGCGAAAACATCGGTACCACGAAGGATCGTCGCCTGCTTGAACTGGAGCTGAACACCTGGGTTCGCAGTCTGGTCACTGAAATGACCGATCCGGGCGATGAACTGCAGGCGTCTCACCCGCTGCGTGATGCGAAAGTGGTTGTTGAAGATATTGAAGACAACCCGGGCTTCTTCCGCGTGAAGCTGTACGCGATCCCTCACTTCCAGGTCGAAGGCATGGACGTCAACCTGTCACTGGTTTCCCAGATGCCGAAGGCGAAATCGTAAAACAGGCAGGAAGCTGATGAAAACGGAACAACCGTTATGGGGCAGGGGCATTCTGGTCTCTCCCCAGCATTTTCAGCAACAGGTCGCGTATGCGGCCTGGTCTGCGGAATGTATTGCCCGACTGGGTCTTTCGTGCCCGTGGGGGGTCATTGATGCCACCTTTGAACCGGAATCTCTCAAACTAGGGCGTATTCAGGCCCGGCATCTGCACGTCCGTTTCCAGGACGGCACGCTGATTGATACCGACAATGCTGATCCTCTGCCGCCGGTGCTGTCGCTTGAGAGTGAATCACAGGAGGTGACGGTGGTGCTGGCGCTTCCGCTGCTGCGGGCGAACGGCGGCAACTGTTTAAAGCCTGATGAAGTCGCTGAGCGTCCGGTGCGATATCGCCAGAGCTGGCGGGATGTTCGCAATGCCTTTGGTGAGGATACCCGTCAGATAGCGGTGTTGCAGCCGGAGCTGACGCTGCGTTTTGATCATCAGAATAACAGCGATTATCTGACTTGCCCTGTCGCCCGACTGCAGCAAGATTCACAGGGTTCATGGCAATTAGATGAGACGTTTCTCCCTCCTCTGTTGACTATCCAGGGCAGCCGCTGGCTGGTGACTCAACTGGAACAGCTGTTGACCCAGCTGCGAGTTCGCCTCTGCCGTCTGATGGCAATGCGTCGTGAAAGCAATGAGCGCATGGCTGATTTCGCCGTGGCGGATGTATCTCTGTTCTGGCTGCTCAACGCGCTGAACAGTGCCGAGCCCGTGCTTGATCAGTTCCAGCGTAACCTGCAAAGCCCGCCGGAACGTCTGTATCCGGAACTTTCTCGCCTGGCCGGGAGCCTGCTGACCTTCTCTCTGGAGCATCAGGTGAGCGCCATACCTGTCTGGCAGCACGAGCAACTCAATGCGGTATTTCCACCGCTGTTTGATTTGCTTGGCGATCTGCTTGAAGCCAGCCTGCCGTCCCGCGTGGTGGCCCTGTCACTCGACTATGACCCACGGCTGCACTTCTGGCAGGCGCGTCTGCATGACCCACGTCTGCGTGAAGGGGCTGATTACTACCTTTCCGTGCGTTCACCGATACCGGTTGCCCAACTGCAGGAACAGTTTCCGCGCCAGTGTAAGGTGGGCAGTCCTGACCATGTGCGGGGGATCGTCAACTCTTCACGTGTGGGCGTACCGTTAACCCCACTGCGCCATGTGCCAGCCGCCATTCCATTGCGCCTGGAAAACCAGTATTTCAGTCTCGATCTTTCCCATCCTCTGGCGACAGAAATGCTCCAGAGCGGAACATGCATGTTTTACGTCCCGGGCATGCTTGGCGAGCCTGAACTTGAACTCTTTGCGGTACTGCGAACATGAATGAACGTAAACATGGCACTGCCGTGCCGGTGGATATTGATGCTTTGCTGCAGGATACCTGGCTTCAGGTTATCAGTCTTCGCCATGGTCCGCAGTTTATGGAAGGAGAAGGGCGGGCTCTGTGGGAGCGCTGTATCGCGGATGTGGAGCGCGTTCAGCGTGAACTGAAAGCCAGTGAGCTGGATGAGACCAGTTGTCAGCATATCCTCTCCGCTCAATGTGCATTGCTTGATGAGGCGGTCAAAGGTCGTGGTGTGGAGGACGATGCCTGTGTGCAGTGGTATGACATACCGCTGCAGGGGCATTTTCTTGGCACGATGGATGCGGGTGACACCCTGTGCGACAAGATGCGCGATGTGCTGCGTGAGCCAGCACCAGACTGTGCCGTGCTGACCTGCTTCCAGCGAGTCATGATGCTGGGTTTTCTGGGGAACTTCCGCTCGCTAAACGATCCGGAACGTCAGAAGCTCGTCACAGCCCTGAATGAACGGGTGGCGCCGTTTAGCTATCCGCAGACGCATCCTGTGCTGGCAGAGAGCCGTGTCGGGCGGGGAATGGGAGGGTGGCTTGAATCATGGTCCATGCGTATTGGCCTTAGCGTGGTGGTTCTTGCTGCGCTCTGGTGGGGGCTGGATCATTGGCTCGATCAACTGCTGCGGTCCTTGTTGCCGGGAGTCGTAAAATGAGTCCTGCACAACAGCGCGGGATTGCGCTGTGGGCTGCCCTGCTGAGTGCTGTGGTCTGCCTGGGTTTTCTGCCGGTATCCCGACTGGTTTCGGTGCTCGTTATGCTGGCGATAATCGGCCTTATCATCGCGTTCTGGTATATCGCCAGCCGTCGTGCTGAACCTGACGTCACCTTACATCTGGATGACCTTCCTGAAGCCACTTACCGTCAACCCGTGGTGTTGGTTTGTGGCGATCTACCTCTGACCTGGCCGCAGTCGTCTCCGGTGCTCGCCGTCACACAAGGGTGCTGGATCCGCGTTGAAGATCATCAGGATCTTGAGCAGGTCGCCCGGCAGGTGCTGTGGCTGCGACCTGACTGGGGGCGTCAGCTGTCGGTGATGGTCAGTGTCTGTCCACAGAAACACGCCGACAGCGAGCGCCTTACCAGCCGCCTGCTGGCCCTGCGCTGGCAAATCAGCCAGCTGCGTAAGGAAACGGGTCATTCTGTGCCGCTGGTTCTGAATGGCCAGGTTGGTAGCGCAATGACGAATGACATGCTCTGGCAGGCGGCTATCGCCGGAGAGGGAATGAGGGTCTGGCGTGAGTCTTCAGCGCCGAGCTCAATCGCTGCGTGGGTCACCACGGGTGGTTCGCCTGCGATGCAACAGCAAGTACTCATGAACAGCCTGATGGGCTGGTTCCATAAGCACGTCAAAGCTGTCTTTATGGATGAAAACCCCGATGTTCCTGTCATTGCACCTGTTGCGGTGCTGTGGGGTATGGGACCGATCCTGGCCGGCAGTCTGGCCACATCGGTCTGGACGGCATGGCTTTCTCGTCACACTGCGATGCAGCGGGTGACGGGCTGGCAGCCAGTGGGAACGGACAGTACGATTATTTCCCCGTTCCCGGATTTTATCCTGCCGCTGCTACCGGAAGGGAGCGGGCTCACATCGCAAGCCCGCACCTGGCGCTGCGTCCTGAGTCTTTTCACCCTGGCGGCGATCGCCGCGCTGCTGAGTAGCGGCTGGAACAATCGCCAGCTAGTGCATCGCGTGAGCTTCGATATTGCCCGTTACGACAGCATCTCTATGGATAACTATGACCAGAAAGCCAGCGCGGTTGCGATCCTGCGTGCGGATGCTGTGCTGCTGGATGATCTGGCGCGTAACGGCGTACCGGCCCGGCTGGGCCTGGGGCTTTATCAGGGCGAACGTCTCCGGATGCCGGTGCTGGAAGCGATCCGCTCGTATGTGCCACCGCCTCCTAAACCACAGCCGAAACCCAAACCGGTACCGAAAATTGTGCGTCTCGACAGCATGTCGTTGTTCGACTCCGGAAAATTCGTGCTCAAAGCGGGTTCCACCAAAATGCTGGTGAATTCTCTGGTGGGCATCAAAGCGAAGCCGGGCTGGCTGATTGTCGTATCTGGCCACACTGATAACACCGGAAATCCGCAACTGAACCAGATGCTCTCGCTGAAACGTGCCGAGGCAGTGCGCAACTGGATGCGAGACACCGGCGACGTACCTGAAAGCTGCTTTGCTGTGCAGGGCTATGGCGAAAGCCGTCCTGTTGCAACCAACGACACCCCGGAAGGGCGTGCGCTCAACCGTCGTGTCGAAATCAGTCTGGTGCCGCAGGCGAACGCCTGTCAGCTACCCGGCAAACACCCGGCGCCATCGCAGGATGATGGCGCATCACAATTAAATGGAGAGTAATTCCATGGCAATTCCTGTTTATCTTTGGCTGAAAGACGATGGCGGCGCGGACATTAAAGGGTCTGTAGACGTACAGGATCGTGAAGGCAGCATCGAAGTGGTGGCTCAGGAACACAACCTGTACATCCCGACCGATAACAATACCGGCAAGCTGACCGGGACGCGTATCCACACGCCATTCCTGTTCACCAAAGAAATCGATTCCTCCAGCCCATATCTTTATAAGGCTGTGACCACGGGTCAGACCCTGAAGTCTGCCGAATTCAAGTGGTACAAAATCAACGACGCGGGCCAGGAAGTGGAGTATTTCAACACCAAACTGGAAAACGTGAAGGTGGTGAAGGTGAATCCTGAAATGTATGACGTTAAGGATTCTTCTAAAGAGAAGCACAACCACCTTGAGCGCGTTGAACTGCGTTACGAAAAAATCACCTGGACCTACAAAGACGGCAACATCATTCATTCCGACTCCTGGAACGAACGCGCTACTGCGTAAGTCGCAAGCGGGCAGGTTTTCCTGTCCGCTTTTCTCTTTGCTGAACGTCTGCCGCTGCGGGCGCTGAGCAAAGAAAACATCACATCCCGGAAACAGACCTTATGGGCCTCGGTAACGGCCAGGGGCGGTAGCGTGTCCGAAAGGTCCACAACAGTGAGTAAAACCAACATGGAAAACCCGGCAATCCTCCTTCGACGTCTTAATCCATACTGCGCGCGGGCAATGGAAGGTGCAGCTTCGCTCTGCCAGACTCGCGCGCATGCAGAAATTCTGCCGGAGCACTGGCTGCTGAAGCTGCTGGAGCAGGGGGAAGGTGACCTGACGGTGCTGGCTCGCCGCTACGAATGGGATATGGACGGCATCTGGCAGGATTTACTGGGCTGGCTGGATAAACAGCCGCGCTCGGTACGCCACCGGCCGCAGCTTTCAGAAAACATCCAGTCTCTGATGCAGCAAGCCTGGCTGATAGCCTCACTGGCGGGTGAAGAACATATCCGCAGTGTGCATTTACTGATGGCACTGGTTGAGAAACAAAACCTGGTGCGCTGCAACGGTCTGTGGCCTTTGCTGACCCTGGGCCAGAGTCAGCTTGAGCGTCTTCGACCGTTGCTTGATGCGCAGTCAGATGAACGTCCGGAAGTGCAGCAGGAAGCGGAACTGGCGCAAAGCCATGGTGGAGAAGTCGAGTTCGTCGGGCGCCCTGTGGGTGCAGAAGTAAAAGAGGGAGAACTCAACCCTGCGTTGCAGAATGCGCTGGATAAATTCACCCTTGATGTCACTGCGAAGGCGAAAGAAGGCAAAATCGATCCGGTGTTTGGTCGTGACACCGAAATTCGTCAGATGGTGGACATTCTCTCCCGTCGACGCAAAAACAACCCGATCCTGGTTGGCGAGCCGGGCGTGGGCAAAACCGCACTGGTTGAAGGCCTGGCGCTCAGAATTGCCGAAGGCAATGTGCCGGAATCGCTCAAAACCGTGGTGCTACGTACGCTTGACCTCGGCCTGCTGCAGGCGGGTGCGGGTGTGAAGGGGGAGTTCGAACAGCGTCTGAAAAACGTCATTGATGCAGTACAGCAGTCCCCGGTACCCGTTCTGCTGTTTATCGACGAAGCGCATACCATCATCGGTGCTGGCAACCAGGCCGGTGGCGCGGATGCTGCCAACCTGCTGAAGCCCGCGCTGGCGCGTGGTGAACTGCGGACAATTGCTGCCACCACCTGGTCTGAATACAAACAATACTTTGAGCGCGATGCAGCCCTGGAGCGCCGCTTCCAGATGGTAAAAGTCGATGAGCCGGATGACGATACCGCCTGCCTGATGCTGCGTGGCCTGAAATCCCGCTACGCCGAACATCACCATGTGCACATTACCGATGATGCGGTTCGTGCCGCAGTTACCCTGTCGCGCCGTTATCTGACGGGACGTCAACTTCCTGATAAAGCGGTGGATCTGTTGGATACCGCTGCCGCCCGCGTACGCATGAGCATCGACACGGTTCCGGAGCAACTTATTCGTTATCGCGCATCTATCACCGCACTCAACATGGAGAAGCAGGCGCTGCTGGAAGATATCGCGATTGGCAATCAGAGCCATGCTGGACGTCTGAGCGCGATAGAGCAGGAAGAGGTAAACCTGATTGTGGCGCTCGATGAACTCGAAAGCCAGTACGGTCAGGAACTGAAGCTGACCGCTCAACTGCTCGAAAGCCGTCAGGATATCTCGCGCCAGAGCGAGACTCACCAGCTGCATCAGGAACTTAACGAGATGCAGCACGGTAACCCGCTGCTCTCCCTGGATGTGGATGTACGCACCGTAGCCAACGTGATAGCCGACTGGACAGGTGTGCCGTTGTCATCGTTGATGAAAGACGAGCAAACCGAACTGCTGACGCTGGAAAATGAAATAGGGAAGCGCGTGGTCGGGCAGGATACGGCGCTTAAGGCCGTCGCTCAGCGTCTGCGCGCGGCAAAAACGGGCCTCACGTCCGAGAACGGACCGCAGGGCGTATTCCTGCTGGTGGGGCCGAGTGGCGTCGGGAAAACTGAAACCGCGCTTGCGCTGGCCGATGTCATGTATGGCGGCGAGAAGTCACTCATCACGATTAACCTCTCAGAATACCAGGAGCCACATACGGTTTCGCAGCTGAAAGGCTCGCCTCCGGGTTATGTCGGGTACGGCCAGGGCGGAATTCTGACCGAAGCCGTGCGAAAACGGCCGTACAGTGTAGTGCTACTGGATGAAGTGGAAAAAGCCCACCGCGATGTCATGAATGTGTTCTATCAGGTCTTCGATCGCGGCTTTATGCGTGATGGAGAAGGTCGTGAAATCGACTTCCGCAATACTGTTATTCTGATGACCTCGAATCTCGGTAGTGACCACCTGATGCAGTTGCTGGAAGAACAGCCTGACGCCACCGAAGGCGACCTGCACGAATTGCTGCGCCCGATATTACGCGACCACTTCCAGCCGGCACTCCTGGCCCGCTTCCAGACCGTGATTTACCGACCGCTCCACGAGATAGCTATGCGCACCATTGTTGAAATGAAGCTGTCGCAGGTGAGCAGGCGTTTAGACCGTCACTATGGTCTGGCCACACATATCGATGAGAGCCTTTACGACGCGCTGACGGCAGCCTGCCTGCTGCCGGATACGGGCGCGCGCAACGTCGACAGTCTGCTGAATCAACAGATTTTGCCGGTGCTGAGTCAGCAGTTGCTCTCTCACATGGCCGCCAAACAAAAGCCAAAGTCGCTTTGCCTCAGCTGGAGCGAAGAGGAGGGGATCGGCCTGGCGTTTGACTGGCTACAGGGAGACTGCGTATGAGCAACACTCCACCGATCAGATACAGCCACAACCATCACCTTCTGGCGGTGAAAGGCTGTGAGGCCGAACCCGACGTGCTGGCGTTTGACGGCGACGAAGCCCTGAGCAGGCCGTTCAGCTATCGCATTGAGTTTACCAGCCACGACCACGGCATCAGTAAAGAGATGATGCTGATGAAGCCCGGCTCGCTGACGCTGCAGGCCCCGGTTGACCAGGGTTACGGCATTAAAATACAGCAGCCGCTGCGGGTGATTCAGGGCGTGGTGACCGGTTTTGAGCGGCTCGGCACCTCGAAGGATGAAACGCATTACGCCCTGACGCTGCAGCCACGCCTGGCGCTGCTGGACCGTTCGCACCAGAACGCGATTTACCAGGACATGTCGGTCCCGCAAATCGTGGAAAAAATCCTGCGCGAGCGTCACGGCATGCGCGGCCAGGATTTTCTGTTCTCGCTGACCAGAGAGTATCCGCGCCGCGAGCAGGTGATGCAGTACGGCGAGAACGACCTGCACTTTATCACCCGCCTGCTGGGTGAGGTGGGTATCTGGTTCCGCTTCACCACCGACACGCGCCTGAACATTGACGTGGTGGAGTTTTACGACGGTCAGCAGGGGTATGAGAAAGGCCTGACCCTTCCGTCGGTCCCGCCTTCAGGACAGCACTCGCAGGGCGTGGACGCGGTGTGGGGGATGGAGAGCCATCACAGCGTGGTGCAGAAGCAGGTCAGCACGCGGGACTACAACTACCGCCAGGCCACGCAGGACATGAACGCGCAGGTAGATGTGACCCGCGGGGATACGACCACTTACGGGGAAGCGTACCACTATGCCGACAATTATCTGACGCCGGGTATCGCGTATGAGCGTCATCCGGCACCCGAGTCCGGGGCGTTTTATGCCCGCATCCGGCATGAGCGCTACCTGAATGGTCAGACGCAGGCCCGGGGCATCACCAGCAGCCCGGCGCTCTCTCCCGGCCAGGTGCTGAAGGTCACCGGCGGGTATGAAGTGGCAGAGGTGTTTGCCCGCGGTGTGGTCATCACGGCGATGCGCAGCCATGCGCGGCGGGATGAAGATTTTTGCATTCATTTTGACGGTATTCCGGACAGTGCGGATTTCAGCTTCCGCCCGGAGCCGGGCCCGCGTCCGGTGATGGCGGGTACCCTGCCGGCCCGCGTCACCAGCACCACCGAAAATGACACCTACGGCCATATTGATAAGGACGGCCGCTATCGCGTGAACATGCTGTTTGACCGTGACAACTGGGAGACCGGGTTCGAGAGCCTGTGGGTGCGCCAGTCCCGCCCGTATGCAGGCGACACTTATGGCCTGCATCTGCCGCTGCTGGCGGGTACCGAGGTGGCGATTGGTTTTGAGGACGGTAACCCGGACCGTCCGTACATTACCGGCGTGCTGCACGACTCGGCGCACGGGGACCACGTCACCATCCGCAACTATAAGCGTAACGTGCTGCGTACCCCGGCGAACAACAAAATCCGCCTCGATGACGAGCGCGGGAAAGAGCACATCAAGGTCAGCACGGAGTACGGCGGCAAGAGCCAGCTGAATCTTGGGCATTTAGTGGATGCTGAAAAACAACCGCGCGGTGAGGGTTTTGAGCTCCGGACGGACAGCTGGGGCGCCATCCGGGCGCAGAAAGGGATTTTTATCTCGGCGGACGGTCAGGCGAAAGCGCAGGGCCAGGCGCTGGATATGCAGCCGGCGGTCAGCAGCCTGGGGAATGCCCGGGAGCAGATGAGAGCCCTCTCTGAAGACGCGCAGAAGGCGACGGCGAACCCGGCGGACCTGCAGGCACAAATCAGACTGCTGGAACAGCAGCTGACGGACCTCAAAAGGTCGGTGCTGCTGTTCAGCGCACCGGAGGGTGTGGCGCTGACCAGCGGAGAGCACCTGCAGGTGTCTGCGGGCCAGAACCTGATAGCCACGGCCGGAAAGAATGCGGACGTCAGCGTGGTGAAAAATTTGTTTATCGGGGTGGGTAATGCCCTGAGCGTGTTTGTTCGTAAGATGGGGATTAAGCTTATTGCGAACCAGGGCCCGGTGCAGGTACAGGCGCAGAACGACCTGATGGGGCTGCTGGCGCGTAAGGAAATCAGTATTGTCAGCACCGAAGATGAAATCAGAATCATCGCGAAGAAGAGGCTGACGCTGAACGGTGGCGGGAGCTATATCACGCTGGATGGCAATGCTATTGAGTCTGCCACTCAGGGGGAATATCGCACGAAAGCAGGGCACTACGGACGAAAACAAAAAGCCAGCAAGCCAGAAGACTTCCCGAACGTGGCGCCTGAAACGACCGAACCTTCCAGTAACTTCAGCTTTTCCTGACAGGGAGTCACAACATGATTATCAGCCCTCCGTTTCTGAGAGAAAAAGATGCCAGTCAGTCTGACACAGACTGGGTTGAGGCGATGATGCCGGTCAATCCCCGCCGGGGATATCCTCTTAATGCATCAGAGTCCTGGCATGGGGGTATCCATATATCACATACGGATGCGGGTACAACGCCGGAAAAAGTGCGGGCAATCGCTGACGGGACGGTGGTATCGTTCCGCAAGCCCTCCCCGGCAGAGAAAAGAGACCAGTTTCCCCTGAAGTATGCTGCGGTCAGGGGAACGGATGATGGTTATGTTTTACTGAAGCATGAGACGGAAATTGGTTCCGGAGAGAATGGTAAGGTCGTTTTTTACTCTCTGTATATGCATCTGAAGTTTCTGGAAGCAGAGGTAAAAGCAGATGCCAGAATCTACCGTAAAGACCCGATAGGCTCCTGCGGCATGACTGACGGCCAGAATGAATTTCACTTTCAGGTTTTCTGCGATGATGACAACATCAGCAAACTGACGGGCAGAAAAACAGAGGAGCTGGATGTTTCGAAAGATGGCCGCACTGATGCGGTTTACGGCGATATCCATTTTTATCTGCCAGCAGGGACAACGTTTTACGATAAGGCACCGGCAGAAAACAGCACTTCCACAGCCGGACTTTCTGAGCTCTATACCAGCAATGCGCCTCTGTATGTCAGCATGACTCTGGCACAGGGCAGCTGTACGATGGTGACCCGCCAAAAAAATACGCAGACTGACGGGATGTATGAACCGCTGGGCGAGCCGCTGGTGAACGCTGACGGTGAAGATTATGAATACAATCTTTATAAAACCGCGATGCGGAATTATAAGGAGAGCCCCAGCGCCGGGTTTGAATTGCTGCGTTTTGGGCGGGTCATCAATACGGACCATGAGACGCTGGTGCCGGCCGATGCGCCGCTGTGGATGACGGTCAGTTATCCGGGGGGAACGGGGGTGGTCAATCTTGCCGCACCCGGTATTAAAAAGTTCAGCGACGCGGATTTTCCTCACTGGACGGGATGGAGGCTGGTTGATGATGACAATGACACCCACAGTCAGTGTAATTCGGCGATCATCAGAAAGTTACAGGAAGAAGGCAGTTACGAAACTCAAGCCGGCAGGCTTATCTGCCGTTTACCGTTTGAGTGGGAAAAAAGCACATTAGATGCCAGGTATGAATGGCTGATGACCGGTCTGCCCTGGGAGCAGTGCACGCCGGAAAAAACGGCCATATGGACGGTCCCGGGAACACAGGAAACGAAGGACCGGGTACTCATGAGTAAAGAGGATTATTGTAAGTTTAAACAGCACGCTGAGGCACTGTGTTTTGATTCGGGAGAATTAAGCTCTGGAAGGTTCTGGCATTTCAATCCCACCAAATTTATCTCTCATTTGAGAACGTGCGGATGGCTTAGTCATGAAGAGGTTTCCTCAATGATTCCAAGGAAATACTATGAAGGCTACCCCAGCAAGCCAGTTAACGTGACAGTCCCATGGGCTACTTCGTTCGGTCGGTGGGAAAAGTATGCAAAAGACTTTAACAATATATGTAATAAATACAATATAATATCCCCACTTAGACGCTCTGCATTTTTAGGACAAATTTATATTGAAACCGGGATGCTTAGGACTATGACTGAAGGCGGAAAAGGCCAAAAAAATAGCAAGGGTAAGTTTGTATCCCCCGCAGCTGAGTATTATCAACCATTTTATGGTAGGGGATTCATGCAGCTAACCTGGCCGCAAAATTTCGATGACTATAGGGGGTTTAGAACAAAAAATAAATTACCTGATGAATCCTCTCAATATGTGTACGATGACAGTCGGATAACAAATGCAAGTGAACATTACTGGGCAGATCCCAGAAAGACTGTGGTAGATAAGCGCACCCGCGAAAAGCATACTATTATTGATGATGATCTTTTAAAAAAATGGTATCCACGTTACGATCCTAAAATTATCGCAGAGGATTCATTCTGCGCAACTGATAGTGCTGGCTTTTATTGGGTTTCAAAACATCACAGCCATGAGGTGAATATCAACAGAGTGCCTGATAATGGAATTACTTCAGAATCAATCGGTAGATGTTCAGTTCTAGTTAATGGCGGTGGGTATGGATATTTTGAACGACAGGCCTATACACGATATGCGTTCTACTATTTAAATGATGCTGTAATAACAGATACCAAAGAAATAGTTGAAGTGCAAAAAGGTAGTAGTACTGTAAAAATTACTGTTGATTATACCAAACAGTGCAAATAAGAGATTGGTTAATTATGAATAATAAAATTCTAACAAAAAGTTTTGTTTGTGCTATGATTTTTTTTTCAATGAGAGTATTAGCGGATGATATAGATGTTTCATCCGCAGTTAAAAATTATACCTTCAAGGATGGAGAACCTTACGGCCTATCACAAGTATATCAAATTAACGCACCAGATACCGGCTTCCCTCCTTATTATGTTTTCCAGAGTTTAGGCAAAGAAAACGCATACCCATTTGTTTTTAATCGTGAAGGACTACCTGGTAAAGATGAACCATACAGTCGATGTAACTTAGTTCTCAAAGTTAATGATCAATATCTTATACCTAACAGGAATTATAAGTCTGAATATGCCGAAGATTCTGAACCATGCCTCGGTATTGACAGGATACGAATCATTAAAGGTAAAAGGGATATTAAATGGTATGTGACCGAGGCTTTATATCAATCGAAAGGTGATACACCAGATAAAATTGAGGAAATATATTTTTATTCTGGCGTGTTTTTTTGCTTTTCAAAAGAAATTAGTTCAAAGCTAGCTGTGGGGAAAATTAAAATAAAAGACCTCGAAAATTTGTCTGTGGATGAGAAATACTTTGCGGAATGTGATAAATAAAATCCAGTGAAGACTTCCAGTAACTTCAGCTTTTCCTTACAGGGAGTCACAACATGATTATCAGCCCTCCGTTGATGAAGGTGGTGGTCGATGAAAAATTATATAGCTATAATTATGTTACTGTTGTTGTCATTGAGAGTGATGGCAGATGATCCCGGAGGAATATCCTTACTTGTCAAGGCATTGCCTTCTGCAAGTGATTATAAATATGTCCTTGATGGCTTTTTTAGAAATTATTATGGTGTGGACAATCCTCACACTCCTTCGTGCGATCAAAATGATTATACCCCTTATATTGACAACGTATATTTGAATACGTTCCCAAAAGGTATTGATGTCAATATACTAATAAAATCCATAACAGACTTATCTACCAGAACTCAGATTGCCAAAATATTATCATCTTACTCTGATGATCAAGTTTCTGGATTTGATGGAGTTCTTTTTTATGCAGTGAAAGATAATAGGCTATTAATTTATACGTTCGACTCAAAAGCCCCTGGGCATATCTTTACGAATGAGTTGAATATTGATGGAATTATTAGCTATAAGCTTTTGGGAAGATCCATTTGCCAGTCTATAAGATCAAAGATACTCCCTTCCAGTCCTCAATGATATTGAGGGCAGTAGCTTTGTTCAGATATTTTTCATTAATCATATTTATGCTGTGTTTTTCAAGTGTCATTGCTGGGGGAAGAGGATATTACCTGTAAACTAAATTAACTCCTCAAACCTGCGATGAAAGAATAATCATTTATTTGGTTGTGGCCTTTCATAGTATGATGATTATAATAAGTTTCGTAGTTTCCTCCTTTTTATCCTAAACCAGTGTATCTATTTTGTAATATGAGAAAATGAATGTCATATTCACTCAAAAATTTGCCAGAACGCTACTCTAGGTCTAGTCCTGTAAAAATCTCTCATTGGCTTATTGCTCTGGTTGCCATGCTTTTGGTCAGTGTTGTATTAATGCGTATATTTGGGCGTTATTTTGAAAATCTGTATTTTTGGAAGATTGCTTTAGGCGTGCCTATTGTTTTATGGAGTTTTACGTTTGCTTCTCGTCTGCTTCTGTGGGCATTGCAGGATAGCAAAGCAAATGCCTTCGACAAACAGAGAGAACAATGGATACTTCGAGAAACCTGCAAGGCACGTCGTGCACTGCAGATACTGAATGCAACTTTTATTACCGGCCACTCTTCAGTTGCTCAGAAAGATACAGCTATTGCGATGCAAAACAACGATAGCATTATTGTTTCGCAGGTTGACCGGGATGGTAATGAAAGCTCCAGGATGAGCCAAATATCTTCCAGCCCGCAGGACTCGCTAAAATTCGTGATAACGAATATTTTTTCGCAGCTGATTGCTGATATTCCTTTTGCACAAATCCCTGACAAATTTCCATTAGTAGTAGTTTTTGATGTAACAACATCGCTGCCTCTGGAGAGCATTCGGCATTACTGGGATGAGGCCTGGCAAAAGAACAATATTAATCTTCCTGTTGAATATGCTGAAGGGAGTGGTCTCAGTGTTATTGACCGCTGGCTGAATGAACGTATTAAAGATAAAGCAATGTTAATGATTGTGGGTCTCCAGTTAAAGCCTGCCGATTCTGACAACACAGCTGAGGCCGGCGTAGCACTGCTTCTTGGCAACCGCCTGACCCAGGAGGCACTCGAACCTCTCGCGCTGCTGCACCGGCCAGATGCTGCTCCATCAGGTGGACTGAGCGAGGGGATGAGGATGGCTGCCTGGAACGTCCCACTCAAAGAAAATATCGTGAAAAATTTATGGCTTGCCGGGATGACAGGTGAGCAGCGCGCAGAAGTTATCGGGTGCCAGAATGCTCACCCTGCGCAGTCTGTAGAGGACGAAGCCGTCATTTCGCTCGATACATCCATGGGACATGCCGGTGCCGCGGCCCCCTGGCTGGCTATCGCTGCCGCCACCGAAATCGCCCGACAAACTCAGCTACCACAGATGATTATCTGCGGTGATACCACACAGAATGTGCTGTGGAGCACGCTCATTACCCCAATTGCTTCCCGACAGGAGATGGATCCGTGAAGCTACCTTTAGCACCGAAGACTACGGAAGGCCGCTATCTTGCTGTCGCATTGATTTTCTTTTTGCTGTTAGCCGTTATGACGTTCATGATCTGGAAGCATCCGGATATAGCCGGAATTGAAGACGGAAGTCAGCAGCAAATTTACTGGCTTATCGCCGGCGGATGTATTTCATGCTGCGGCCTTGTCGTATCCGTGGTGCTTTTGGCGGCGGTATGCAATGCCGGTAAACAGGAGTTTAATGCGCTTGTCGACAAAACCAACGGTGATGATGAGAAAAAGAAGCGGGAAAACGATAAAGCGCCTGTTCACCCTGCGGTGACCATGTGTAACAAGATCCGGGGACATCTCCGCTCACGTATTGGCCTTTACTGGAGTCGTAAAACCCGGCTGTTGCTAATTACTGGCGATGAGGCGGCAATTGAATTCCTCGTACCTGGTCTGCAGAAAAACCAGTGGCTTGAAGGCAACCGTACCGTCCTGATATACGGTGGGAGCCTGGCATCTGAGCCCGATCGTGAAAAATACACCGCGCTACGTAAACTGCGTCGGAGTCGTCCTCTGGACGGTATTATCCGCGTTTTACCGCAATCGCTTAGCCTGACCCCACAAATCAGTGACAGCGATTTACGCGGCCTGGAACAAATCAGTGAGCTGCTGCGCTATTCAGCACCGGTCTGGCTGTGGCAGCTGTGCGACAGCAAGTGGTCACAGGCAAAACGCCCTGAGCAAACGGTGGGGGCTACTTTTCCCCTGCGCGCTAAAGAAGAAGATATTATCCGTCAGCTTGAACTGATGCTGCCGACCCTGCGGGCTCAGGGGATGAGTCAAATCGTCGAAAACAACAGTCACGACGCCCTGCTGCGCCTGGGCCAAAACCTTAACGACGGCGGTATCGCCCGTTGGGCTCAGCAACTGTTGCCGTGGCTCTCAGTTTCTCAGCAGCGTATTCCACTGCGTGGCCTGATGTTTAGCCTGCCGGAGAATAAACCAGCCGATACGTCAGAGAAAACGACCGACCCTGAGAAATATATCCCGGAATCACAGCAGCATGCGCTGACTCTGCCGGTGACCTGGCAGGGTATCGTTGACGACTGTACCCGTGTGCGTGGCCGCCGTGTCGGTATGGCGTGGGAACAGACCCTTGCCTGGACGCTGATGGTTATTCTCGGAATCTGGGGAGCAGGGACGCTACTGTCGTTTTCACTGAACTACGGACAAATCTCCTCTGTCGCAGGAAAAGCCCGCAACCTGGTTGAACATCCTTCCGTATCCGACTATCAGCTGACGGGACTCCATGACCTGCGAAATGATGCAGGCCGCCTGCTGCACAATGTTCAGGAGGGGAGTCCGTGGTATCAGCGCTTTGGCCTTGACCATAACCAGCAGTTGCTCGATGCGTTACTGCCCTGGTACGGCGTGGCGAACAACCGCCTGATTCGCGACCCGGCAAATGCCGCCCTGGCACAGAAGCTCACTGCGCTGGTAGGCTCAGCGCCCGGCAGCGATCAGCGGGCGCAATTGGCGAAGCCGGGGTATGACCAGCTGAAAGCCTGGCTGATGATGGCTCGCCCGGATAAAGCCGACGGCGCGTATTACGCCCAGACGATGAAAAGCGTGCAGCCTACGCGCATGGGCATTTCAACCGGCCTGTGGCAAAGCCTGTCGCCGGACTTGTGGGCCTTTTACATCACCGAACTGCCTGAGCAGCCACAGTGGAAAATCACGCCGGATGCGCAGTTGGTCAGCCAGAGTCGTCAGGTGCTGCTCCAGCAGATTGGCCGCCGCAATGCAGAAAGTACGCTGTATGAGAACATGCTCAAATCCGTGCGTCGTAACTTTGCAGATATCTCTCTGGAAGACATGACCAGCGGTACCGATGCGCGACGACTGTTCACCACCGAGGAGGTGGTGCCGGGCATGTTCTCTCGTCAGGCATGGGAAGGTGGCGTTCAGCAGGCCATAGAGAAGGCAGCCCGTTCACGTCGGGATGAAATCGACTGGGTACTCAGTGATTCACACAAGACTGTATCGGCCGATCTGTCGCCGGAAGCGCTCAAAGCCCGTCTGACAGAACGTTACTTTACCGACTTTGCTGGCAGCTGGTTGAGCTTCCTGAACAGCCTGCAACTCAACCCGACAAACAATATTGCCGATGTGACGGATCAGCTGACTCTGATGAGTGATGTCCGCCAGTCTCCGATGATTGCCCTGATGAATACCCTCGCCTGGCAGGGACAGACCGGCCAGCGAAGCGAAGGTCTTTCGGATTCGATCCTCAAATCGGCTAAGGATCTGGTAGGCGGAAAAGACAAGCCTGCGATTGACCAGTCTGCGTCAGGGCCGCAGGGGCCGCTGGATGAAACTTTCGGACCGCTGCTTCAGCTCTTGGGTAAAAATAAAGGCAGCAACGTCATGTCGGCTGACAACTCGCTGAGCCTGCAGACGTACCTGACCCGCATTACCCGGGTACGCCTGCGTCTGCAGCAGGTTGCAAACGCCTCAGATCCGCAGGAGATGATGCAAACCCTGGCGCAGACCGTGTTCCAGGGCAAAAGCGTGGATCTGACTGACACTCAGCAGTACGGCAGCCTGATTTCGGCAAGCCTTGGCGAAGAGTGGAGCGGGTTTGGCAGCACGATGTTTGTGCAGCCGCTGACTCAGGCCTGGGAGACCGTGCTTCAGCCGTCTGCGGCCAGCCTGAATGATAAGTGGAGCCGTTCAGTCGTGGCGAACTGGCACACGGCATTTGACGGACGCTTCCCGTTTGCGGCGAGTAAGAGTGATGTTTCCTTGCCGATGCTTGCCGAGTTTATACGTAAGGACAGCGGGCGTATTGAACGCTTTCTGAACACCGAACTTAGCGGTGTATTGCACAAAGAAGGCAGCCAGTGGGTGCCGGATAAGGTCAACAGTCAGGGGTTAAACTTTAATCCGGCGTTTCTGCGCGCCATTAATCAGCTGACCCAGCTGTCGGACATTCTGTTTACCGATGGCAGTCAGGGCATCAGCTTTGAACTGCAGGCACGTCCGGTACCACAGGTTGTGGAAACGCAACTGACGATTGATGGGCAAAAGCTGCACTACTTTAACCAGATGGCTGACTGGCAGTCCTTCCGCTGGCCGGGAGAGACTTATAAGCCGGGAACCATGGTGACCTGGACCACGGTTAACGCAGGGGCGCGTCTCTTCGGCGACTACAGCGGAACCTGGGGCTTTATTCGCTGGCTGGATCAGAGCAAGCGTCAGCAGCTCGACCGCAGTCAATGGATGATGAATTTCACCGCCCCGGATGGTCGCACCCTGCAATGGGTATTGCGTTCACAGCTTGGCAGTGGGCCGCTGGCGCTACTGGCTTTGCGCGGCTTCACGCTGCCGGATGAGATCTTCAGCGTTGACAGCGCGGCCACGGCTCAGGCGCTGATGGCGAACACCGAAGACAACGACATGGACGAAAGCGAATAATGGACACTCTGCAGAATCTGATTGCCGCCTGTCAGGCGGACGAAACCCAGCTGCGAAAGCAGGCTCAGGCACGCACGGAAAGTTGGCACCCCTGGCTTGCCCCGGTAAATGAGACCCGTGCAACAGGAGAAGAGCCCGGGTATGACGATGATTTTCAGCGCATAAGAGAGGAGGTGAATAAACTCTCCGGTATCGATACGGGACTGATTTGTACGCTTGCCGAAAAACTGCTGACGACTACCGCCAAAGATATCCGCATTGCGACCTATTACTGCTGGGCGCGATTGCACCAGGACGGTGAAACAGGCTTTGCCGAAGGGCTTGAGTTAGTGGCGGGATTGCTGCAGCGCTACGGAACGCAACTTCATCCGCAGCGGGAGCGAAGCCGTAAGCCCGCGCTGGAGTGGCTTGCAGGTTCTCGTCTGCTTGACAGCCTGTCACTCTGGCCAGAAGTGGTCCGCGACGATGCCCTTCGCACGGCAGGCGCGCTGTTGCTCATCCATGACGCTCTGCAAACAGAGCCGGAAACGTCACGACCCGAGCTGAATGCCCTGTACAGCGCGCTGGAATCCCGCCTGATGAAGGCGGGGGGCGTGGATGCCGTGGTACCTCAGAATGCCGGCAATCAGCCCCAACTCCTGGCTTCGCACTCGACGGAGTCTGACGCACCCGTTATGAGCCGCATCACGTCCGGTCAGGATTTGCTGGCGCAGGCACGCACGTTGACCGGGTATCTGCGTGAACAACCCGATGGCTGGCTTGCCGCTCACCGGCTGATGAAGAGCCTGAGGCATGACACCCTGAGCGCTATTCCTGCACCGGATGCCGAAGGGAAAACACGCATTGAACCACCCCGGGCAGACCAGCGGGCGATGCTGAAGCGCCTGTACCTGCAGCAGAGCTGGCTGGAGATACTGGAGCAGGCGGACAGCACCTTCTCACGTGGTGCCAATCACCTCTGGCTGGATCTGCAGTGGTATATCCATCAGGCGCTGGTGAAGTTGGGGCAGGATGTGCTGGCCGATATCATCACCGCCGACCTGAAAGGGCTGCTGCGCCGCCTTACCGGACTGGAAACCCTGGCTTTTAATGACGGGACGCCATTTGCCGATGAGGTCACGCTGAACTGGATTAATCAGAGCGTACTGGACGATATGTCCGGCTGGCGGGATGAGCCGGTCAGTGCCGGCAGTGGAGAGGATAACGATATCCTGACCCTCGAGCCTGAAGCGCTGGAGAAAGCGGACACGGACGGTCTGGACGCGGCACTCCATTGGCTGCAGACCCGCCCGGGCACCGACGCCATAAAAGACAAATGGCTGCTGCGCCTGCTGATGGCGCGTATAGCCGAGCAGAAGGGCAAAAATGAACTTGCCCTCCATCTTCTGGGCGAGCTGGACAGTACAGCACAGTCCATCACCCTCACGCAGTGGACACCGGCGCTGTTGTTTGAAGTCAAATCCCGCCGACTCAGACTGCTGCGCATGAAAGCCTCGCGCAGCGAAACCGACAGATCACGGCTTCAGCCTGAGATGGATTTGCTTCTGTCCGGTCTGATTGCGCTCGATCCGGCAAGCAGTGCGGTGCTTTGCGGATAACCGAAACTGGATGTAAGTAAGGGAAAAATATGGCTGCAGAAGGCTTTTATCTGGTGCAGGGCGATAAGACGACCTGCGGCGGGAGAATAACCACGGGCGCAGAGGATCACACACTGTTTGATAAACCTGTAGCCCGGGAGCAGGACAGTGTCACCTGCGGTAAACATGCCGGGATTTTCAAAATCGCCGGTGGCATCGACAATGACACCATACACGACAGGCGAATGGCCGGAACCCTCGACAGTTACAGTACCTGCCCCTGTAAGGCGAAGTTTATTCCGTCAATGATGGATGATACGTACGAGAAGAGCAGTGGAGCTTCCGCTAGAGAATCGGAAGCCGGTTTTACAGCCGCCAAGACGCAAACCTCCCCTGAAGTGCCTGGTTATTTGACCGGTGAGCAAAAACCATCGGTTTTTGTGCCAGACTACCCGGCTCTACGTAACACACGTAACTTCCCGGATAATAAGTTAAGGGCTATGCTTCAGGCCAATAGCCAAGAAGTTATGCTACTTACGCTCGGCGAAGTATATGAAATACTGTCATCATGGGGATTTTACAAAAATGGTTGGGTGGATCTGACACAAAGTCAGCCAGGACAAATTGCAGTAAATTATGGATTGGGTATTAAAGATGCCATTACAACAACTATGCTTATTGCAGATTTAAAATTGTATGATATTAAATCTACTGTGTACGTGAATAAAAATGGAACTGAGCTTATAAAGCTTACTGGATATGCAGGGGTGCGAAAAATATTAAATGCACCTGTATATGCTCTTAAAAATCCTAAGGTGGTCAGTTTGGGAATTGGGAAGTTTGGTGTTAAAAATACCATTGTAAAAGGCACTGTAATAACTTTCTATTTTGCTCTCGCGTATCGTACCATTGATTTCATAATGAATGACGGTACCAGTCTGGCTGAATTTATAGGCTCACTGGCAACAGATGTCGTAAAAATTGGTATTGCTTCTACTATCAGTTGGGGGGCTGGTGCTTTATTGACAATGACTCCATTTGTTATTGGCCCACTTGTGGCTGTCGTACTTGTTGGTCTCGGGGCAAGCATCGCATTGAACGTGCTGGACGATCATTTTAAAGTGACGGATAAACTTTTTGAATTAATTGAGAATGCACAACAGGAGTTTATAGATAAAGCTCGCGAGATCGAGGATGGATTCTGGGATCTTGGTGCTATGTATCTGGATGGGATGCTACGGACCGGGAAAGAGTTCGTGATTGCTGAAACCAGAAAATACTTGCGTGAAACGCTACAAGAAATTATTCCGATGGATTATTGATAATGTATCCTTTTAAACAACGAGTTATTGCATTTTTCGGCGTAGCATTCTTCCTGGTGGTTTCCATCGGGATTTCATATCTCGGTATTTATAAGTTACGTGAATATCTTTCATACCCCGATGTCGTTAATTTCACATTTTGGGTGGTTTTTGCTGCTGCATTTTTCTTTTTTTTCTCACCGTTATTGGCTATGATCTTCCCTGTTATTATTGCCGGAAGGCAGATAACCGTTACATCGGGTAAAAAATTATTGAAAACTACGTTTATCCTCTTAGCGTTGACTGTCCTGGGAATGTTTATCTTTTCAGAAAGATACACGATATCTTTAATGGATAAAGGTTATATAGAATGCCAGGGGAGCCCTGTGGGCTGGATGCCTGGCATGGCAAAAAAATACGCCATAAAACCGTCCTTTTGTACCCAGCAGTGATGATTCTTTTTTCTATTTGATTCCCCATGTCAGACTCCCAGAGTCTGCTTAAGTGTTTAACACGCAGCAATTTACTAAGCAGAAATCAATATGGACGATTTAACCCTGCGTTATTACGACGCCGAAATGCGCTATCTGCTGGAAGCCGGCGAAGAGTTTGCCCGTGCTCATCCCGAGCAGGCGGCAATGCTCAACCTCGATAAAGCGGGCGCGCGGGACCCGTACGTGGAGCGCCTGTTTGAAGGCTTTGCCTTCATGATGGGTCGGCTGCGTGAGAAACTCGACGATGATCTGCCCGAACTGACCGAAGGGCTGGTCAGCCTGTTATGGCCGCATTACCTGCGTACGATTCCGTCGATGTCGGTGGTGGAATTCACCCCTGACTGGCGTGAAATGAAAGAGCAGATGCGTATTGTCAAAGGCTTCGAGGTTAATTCACGGCCAATCGGCGAGAAGGGCACGCGCTGCCGGTACACCACCACCAAAGAGATTACCCTTCAGCCCTTGTCGCTGGAGCACGCCCGCCTGTCGACCGATCCTGATGGGCGTTCAGTTATCAGCCTGCGCTTCAACTGCAGCCCTCTTGCCGACTGGAGCCGTGTCGATCTCAGCCTGATCCCGCTTTACTTTAACGCTGATGCACCACTCGCCTGCGCCATGCATGAAGCTTTTACCATGAATGTTGCTCGCCTGTGGCTACGGATGCCAGGCGACATGGACAGAAGACCGCTCGACGGGTATTTCACCGCGCTGGGATTTGGCGATGACGACGACCTGTGGCCGAAGGGCAGCAGCAGCTTTAGCGGATATCAGCTGTTGCTGGAGTACTTCACCTTCCGCGAGAAATTCATGTTCACCGGCCTGCGTGGTCTGGAAAGCGTGGTCTTTCCGGCTGAACTTCCCTGGTTTGAAATCGACGTGGTGCTGGCGGAACGCTGGGAGTATGACTTCAGCTTTACCGAAAAGCATCTGCGCCTGAACTGCGTGCCGGTGATAAACCTGTTCCCGCTGGAATCTGACCCACTGACGCTCAACTCATTGCAAACTGAATACCTGCTGCGGCCGATGCGCGTGCAGGACGGTCATACAGAGATTTACGCGGTCGATTCAGTGATGTCATCGAGTCAGCATACCTACGTGCCGTTTTCGAGCTTCCGCCACAAAGGCGGCATGATGCGCCATGAAGCGCCGGAATATTATTATCACACTCGCGTGCGTCGCGGCCCGTCGGGTCTGCACAATACCTGGCTTATTCTTGGCGGTGAAGCGTTTGATAACCACACGGTACCGGCAGACGAGAGCCTGTCCCTGACGCTTACCGGCACCAACGGCCAGCTTCCGCGACGGGCGCTGCAAAGCACCGTGCTCGATACGGTGATGAAAACCACGTCAGCCAGCATCGCCGTACGTAACCTCTGTGCGCCAACGCTTCCCTGTTATCCCCCGGCCCAGGATCGTTTCCACTGGCGCGTGCTGAGCCACCTTGGCAGCGGTTTCCTGTCGATGATGGACAACGCCGACGTGCTGCGCGGCACCCTGGCGCTCTATGAGTGGACCGACAGCGAGATGAATCGCCGTCGCCTGGAAGCGATCATTGATGTGAAGCACAGCGAAACCGAGCGCTTCGAGCAGGGTTACCTTGTTCGCGGCGTGCAGATTGAAGTCACGCTCGATAGCCATGGTTTTGCCGGGCGCGGCGACATCTGTCTGTTCGGCGAGATGCTGAGCCGCTTCTTTGCGCTCTATACCGATATCTATCTGTTTAACCGCCTGATTATTATTCTGCAACCGACCGGAGAACGCCTGGAATGGGAAGAGAAGCACAACCGGCGCATTCCCGGCTAACCCCGCGGCTGGAAGCCGAACTTCACCGCATCAACTTTTACCGTTTATGCCAGCTGCTGGAGAAGCGTCATCCTGGCAGACCGCTGATGGGCTCGACCAGCCATCCGGCGGATGACCCGGTACGCTTTGCGCCGCATCCGGGGATGGGGTTCCCGGCCAGCGAGCTGAAAGCGGTTGAATACGACGAGGATGATAGCGGCAAGCCGCCGGTTATTCGCACCACGTTTATGGGGATGTACGGCGTCGACTCACCGCTACCGACGGCCTATCTCGATGACATTACGCAGCGACGGGAAGGGCATGACGCGCTGCAGGGCTTTCTGGATATCTTCAGTCACCGCATCCTGACGCAGTTTTACCGCATCTGGCGTAAATACTCCTATCCTGCCACGTTTGAACCGGGCGGTAGCGACAGCATTTCACAGTCGCTGCTGGGCCTGGTGGGGCTGGGTATACCGGGTACGGCAAACCATATTGCCACGCCAGTGTCGCGCTTTCTGGCGCTGCTGGGTGTTCTGCAGCAGCCAGGCAAAACCCAGGAAGGGATGCAGGCACTGGTGAGCCTGCTTGCTCCGGATACCCGCGTAAAGGTCAGCCCGTACTGCCTTCGACCGGTGGAGATCGGTAAGCCTCTGGGTTTTTACGGTAATGACGATTTCCTGCTTGATGGCAATACGCCTTTAGGGGACGAAGCAATGGATGCGGGCAGCCAGCTGCTGGTCGCACTCAAGACCGATAACGAACAGGAAGCGCAGGGCTGGAAACCGGATGGTCTGCTGTATCAGGATTTTCTGGTGATGCTGCGGGTGTACCTGGGATGGCGGTTTAAGGCCAGGATCACCCTGACCACGCCTGTCCGACTGCTGGCCGCCCCTCCTTTAGGCGAAAATCCTTTCTGGCTGGGAATGAACGGCGTGCTGGGAGCTGGAGCTGACAGCCTTCCTGATGACATCCCTGAGACCTTTACGACAGAGCTGGGTTATTACCGCGGGCTGGAGCCTGTGAAACCACAACAAGGAAACCGACGTGTTACGTACAAGTTTAACTAAGACCACGCGCTGGCTGTTGCCCCTGATGGCACTCTCTCTGACGGGCTGCGGAGTGACGCAGAGCGTCACTGACGGTACCAGGTCAGCGTTTAATGCCGTGTTCTATAAAAAAATTAAAGTACTGCATCTGGACTTCACCGCACGTGAGGCGCTGAACACCGACTCCCGGGAAAATCATTCGTTGTCTGAACCTGTGGTGGTCCGGATTTACCAGCTCAAAGACCGCAAAACCTTTGATAAGACGGTCTATCAGCAACTGCTTCAGGATGATGCCACCCTTCTGAAAGAGGACCTGCTGGCGAGTCGTGATGTCGTGGTGAAACCGGGCGGTGATGCAAACCTCGATATGCCCATGGAAGAAGCGGCACAGTTTGTTGCTGTGGTGGGGCTGTTTCGCCATCCGGATATGACCAACAATACCTGGAAGCAGGTAATCAACCGCAGCGAACTGGATCCGGACAAACCCCGCATTCTGGAGGCTGGCGATAACTCTCTGACACTGCAACCACTTAAGGACGACTAATGCCCCAGGGACATAACACGCCGTCGCTGTATGAAATGCTAACCGGGAATTTCACCGGTGGCCTGAACCTCTGCCAGGTCAGCGAGGAAAATCAGGTCATTCTGTCGGTACTGGATAACATGCAGCGCGTTCTCAACTGCCGCGCCGGCACGCTGGCGCATCTGCCCGACTATGGCCTGCCGGATATGACCAAAATCCTCCAGGGTATGCCAGGTACCGCCCATGAACTTATGGGCACCCTGTCGGCTGTCCTGCTCAAATATGAACCCCGTTTGAAAAGGATAGATGTAGTACTGCTGGAGCAAAACGTACCTGGCGAGCTGCGTTATGCCATTGATGCTGAGCTCAAAGGTATCGGCCTGGTGCGCTACGGCACCGAGTTTATGCCGGAAGGGCGGGTTCTCCTGCGGCATCTTAAGCAACAGCAATATCTCGATACGAAAACTCGTCTGTAAGGCCAGAAAACACCATGTCAGTAAAATCACAGTTCCTCAAAAAACTACAGGCCAGACAGCCAGTTCCGGTTTCGTTTACCAGCAAAACTCAGGCCGATATTGCAGCGTTCCGCCAGCGAATGGCACAGCTTCAGGAGCAAATGGACGCGTGGCTGACAGGTACCGGACTGAATATGGAGCTGTTCACTGCATCGGTCACGGACCTGCTGGTGGAGGGCGGGGCTTTTGACATTCCCGGTATCGTCCTGCATTACGACGACCGGTCTGTAACGTTTACGCCGGTATTTTTGTACGGTCAGGGCGTGACCGGATGTGTGGAAGCGGCCTTTCACACTAAAGGAAGCATATCGTCACTGGGGCGTTTATTTATGCGTTCAGGTACGGTGAGCGACTGGACCTATACTCCGGCGGGTGCATTATCACGTTCTGGACAGCGTTTTGATGAGAGCACATTTTTTGGTCTGATTCTGGCGCTTCTGCCATAGCTGCGGGTACTGCAGCCCCCTCTGAATATGCAGCACGCGAAGCCGCATAAACGACGACCTTCACTCACTCCTGATACGCCAAATGGACGACTGGCCATGAATGACATTATCCCACGTAAAATCAAAACCGGCGGCGACCCGCGCACGCTACCGGACTATACCGCCCTGCGTGATGAGCTGAGTAAGCTCACCCATCCGGCGCGTCCAGACGTTAACTGGCAGCATGTCGAGAAACTTTGTCTTTCACTGTTTGAGCAGAACGGCGTGGAGCTTCAGACGCTGGCCTGGTACACGCTGGCTCGGACGCAGCTGGCCGGATTATTCGGGCTCAATGAAGGTTTGGCGATACTGGAGGCGCTGATTAGTCATCAGTGGGGGGCGATGTGGCCACAGCCGGTTCATGCCCGCATGGAAATCCTCAGCAGCCTGAGTCAGCGTCTGCAGCAACGGATGCGCTCGCTCCCGCTCAATTACAGCGACCTCAGCCAGCTGTACCAGGCTGAGCAACGGCTCACCGCGCTGGGGGAGGTGCTGCAGCGCCTGGAGCTTAAGCATCATAGCCAGCTGGATACGCTGCGTACCCTGATGCACAACAGTGCTGTCCGGCTGGAAAACAGCGAGGGAGCAACCGTCTCTGCCAGTGGTCCTGTTGAAGAAGATAACGCCCGGAACGAAGCAGTAAAATGGGTGTATGTCGCACAGTCGGAGTACCCGGCGAATGTTGACGTTCAGACGGCAATACCCGGTCCGATGAAAAAGTGGAAATCTTTCGTCGCCGGAATGGGGATCATGCTGGTGATAAGCGCACTTGCATTATGGAGTTGGCAGTATCTTCACCGTCCTGACCCGCTACAGGCTCAGCTTGCAGCCTCATTGTCACCTTTACCTGCACCTCTGTCATCTGAACAGCTTAAAACGTTGCGCCAGCAATCTTCGTTACCGAAAACGGCTATCGCGCAAACGCAGCAGCAACTTGCCCTGCTGGATAAATTGCCTCCTGACTGGAGTATGACTTACAGCCGAAAACTCACGGAACAGGCTGAGATGTTGTGGCCGGAGCAGGCTAAGCCTCTGGTGCAGCAGTGGCAGCAGCAACGGAATGCCGCGGCTTTACCAACAGAACAACTGAACGGCTGGCATCAGGGGATGGCAACGCTGGAGAAGTTGAGTCACCGCCTGAACGGTCTGGATGAGCAGAAGGGGAAATACATGACCGTCAGTGAGCTGAAGTCAGTGGTTTTTTCCGCTATGCAGTCATTTAATCAATCGATACCGGCTGAAGAACAGCTCCGACGACTGTCGCAGTATCCTGCTGGAAATGTACTTCCTGAAGGGGAGAAGACTCAACTTGAGCTGCATTTAAAACAACTGGCAACACGTTATGCTCAAATAAAACAGGACGCCTCTGCTCAATGAGTTGATGGGGCGAAATTGGCTGAAAAAAGAGAGAAAGGTCAAAGTGTCCCCTGCAGGAATCGAACCTGCAACTAGCCCTTAGGAGGGGCTCGTTATATCCATTTAACTAAGGGGACGAGGCGGCACGAGTATAGCGTTATTTACACTTTGCGTTAAGCGCATCGCCGCCTGACTGCTCAAAGAGTCACCATTCAGCCCGTTTTTTTTGCCGAATTGCCCTCATTCTCCTGCGCCTTTAGCTCAGCTTTGCGTTTGTTAGACATGTCGTTACGGATTTGTGCATGGCTTAACAGCGCGAAGATAAACGTTCCGCCGCAGATATTCCCGGCCAACGTCGGAAGGGCGAACGGCCAGAAAAAATCAGTCCAGTGAAGCGTACCATTAAAGACCAGATAAAGTATTTCAACGGTACCGACCACAATATGCGTGGTGTCCGCCAGGGCAATCAGCCAGGTCATCAGTATGATCACCACAATTTTGGCGCTGCCTGCGGAAGGAAACATCCACACCATCGTGGCGATAATCCAGCCGGAGATGATGGCGTTTGCGAACATTTCGGCCGGCGTGTTTTTCATCACGTCCATGCCAATTTTCACAAACGCATCCCGGGTAGGTTCATCAAAGATCGGCATATATTCAAACGCCCAGGCGGCGATACCCGTGCCGATAATGTTACCCAGCAGGACCACGCCCCACAAACGCAACAATAAACCGAAATTGCCGAGGGTTGGATTTTGCATCACTGGCAGAACGGCAGTCACCGTGTTTTCAGTAAACAGCTGCTGGCGGGCCATGATGACAATAATAAAGCCGAAGGTATAGCCGAGGTTCTCCAGTAAAAAACCGCCGGGTACACCCTCAAGTTGAACATGAAATATCCCTTTTGCGAGCAGTGACGCGCCCATTGACAGTCCCGCAGCGATGGCTGACCAGAAGAGGGCCATGGCATCGCGCTCCATCTCCTTTTCGCCATCCTGGCGTATATGTTCGTGAATTGCCATCGCGCGGGAGGGGAGGCGATCTTCATCAACTTCTATCTTCTCGCCGCGCGCTTTCTCCTCGCTCTCAATTTCAATATCCTCTTTGCTCTCTGCAATTTTGTCTTCACCCACTTCTTTCATAACGGCTCCCGGAGGTTGATCTTTCTTTTAAGCGTAGCGGCTTTTATCAGGATGCCTGTGGGGATGCTCTTAAATTGGCGGCAATGACAATAAAGGTGAGACATCTCTTTCAAAGGCATTATAAAATTGCCAGCGAAACGAATTCCAAAAGCCAGGCTATGCTGAGATCAGAGCCACGGTGTTTATTGCCCGTGCTTGTGCTCATAGACATCGGTAAACGTGCTGTTACAATCACTTGCACGTTTACAGACGGAGCGCCAGATGCTTCGTTACGGATGGCAATCAACGATAGCCATACTGAACAGGGAGATATTTATGAAACTTCGGCTGTCGGCGCTTGCGCTGGGCATGACGATGCTTGTGGGCTGCGCCAGCTCCGGGGAGCAAACGGGACGCTCCGATCCTCTCGAAGGATTTAACCGCTCCATGTATAGCTTCAACTACAACGTGCTGGATCCGTATGTGGTTCGGCCGGTGGCAGTGGCATGGCGCGATTATGTTCCACAGCCTGCGCGTAACGGGCTAAGCAACTTTACCAGCAACCTCGAAGAGCCCGCGGTTATGGTGAACTACTTCCTGCAGGGCGACCCGTATCAGGGGATGGTGCACTTTACTCGCTTCTTCCTGAACTCCCTGCTGGGGATGGGCGGCTTTATTGATGTCGCTGGCATGGCGAACCCGAAACTGCAGCGTGAACAACCGCACCGCTTCGGCAGCACCCTGGGGCATTATGGCGTAGGTTATGGTCCGTATGTCCACCTGCCGTTCTATGGCAGCTTCACCGTGCGTGATGATGGTGGCGATATGGTCGATACGTTGTATCCGGTCCTGTCGTGGCTGACCTGGCCGCTGTCGATTGGTAAATGGACGGTGGAAGGGATTGAAACCCGTGCGCAACTGCTCGACTCAGACGGTCTGCTGCGCCAGTCTTCCGATCCTTACATTATGGTGCGTGAAGCATACTTCCAGAATCACGATTTTATTGCCAACGGTGGCAAGCTGAAGCCGGAGGAGAATCCAAACGCGAAGGCTATCGAAAACGAACTCAAAGATATCGATTCGGAATAAATAAAAAAGGTGAGCGATGCTCACCTTTTTCGATTTCAGTGCGCTTAGAACGCGTAGTTAAAGTTCGTACCGAACAGCCAGGCTTTACCTTCAGAGGTAAACTCGTACGGACCTTCCTGGAACGTCACTTTCTGACCGTGCATATAAGATACGCCCGCATCGATGGACGCATTCTCGTTGAACGCATATGTCGCACCAGCACTTAACCAGAAGCGGTCCTGATCCGGAATGGAAATGGAACGTTTGTCTGCCGGAACCGGGCTGTCGTCAAATGCGATACCGGAGCGGAAAGTCCAGTTTTTATCGTAGTAGTAGGTGGTACCCAACGCAATACGATAGGCGTCGTGGAAGCTTTCATCCTTATAGAACAGCGTTTGACCATTGTTGCCGGTTGCTTTCAGCTCCTGGAACTGGCTCCAGCTGGTGTAGGCCAGGCTATAGTGAATAGCCCATTGTGGTGCCACGCGGTTGTAACCGGAGACTTCCCACATTTCTGGTAAATGCAGCGACAGTGAACCTGGAACTGTCTGGTTTGAAGTACCCCATGGAATGGTGGTACCCGCGCCTGGAACCAGGTTGTTGACTGGCGCCAGGATGCCGCTCTTGTAATCGCCGTCAAAGTCAATTTTTACTTCGGAACGATAGGTCAGGCCCCAACGGTTGTTTTTGTCCAGCTCATACAGGATACCGGCGTTCCAGCCATAGCCCCACTCATCACCTTTCAGGCTGGCAATTTTATTGCTGTTTTTCGGCAGGCTGGCAGTCTGCTCGCCGGAGTAACGCTCAATTTTTGCATCAGCGTAGACGGCATCAAAGCCCAGACCAAAGCTCCAGCTGTCGTTCAGACGATAAGCACCGCTCAGGTTCAGGTTCAGCGTCGTCAGATCGGTTTTACCGCCGTATTCACCTGCCGGATAGTTGTTATTGAATTCAGTTGCAAGGCCGTAGTTGGACGTGACGGACGCCCCCCAGCCAAATTGCTCATTAATAGGTGCAACGAAGTGCAGGTTGGGTACCCATGCGGTCGGGGCAATATTGTCCGCTTTCAGGCTCGCACCTGTGTAAGGCGACTTGCCAGAAATGTTGACATCAGGATCGATATATACCGCACCCGCAGAGAAGGTCGGGCGATCGAACATCATGATCAGTGCAGGGTTACGGCTGGCGTTACCTGCATCATCAGCAATTGCACCTTCCCCAGAATACGCGCGGCCAAGGCCAGAGGAAGAAAATTCGTTTAACTGAAAGCCCGCTGACCAGGCGGAAGTGGAGACGATTGCCACTGCGACTGCCAGCGCAGTCTTGTTGAACAGGGTTTTCTGGCTCATGACCATAACCTCATTGAGTTATTTTTATTCAATAATTGTTACATACCGTAACAGGAGCGCGAAGTGTAGGGTCTGAGGTTTGACAGACAAATCAGACCAGTGGCCAGAGTATAGGTCTGACCAGCTAGGATGTTGCAAGTTTGTTTATTAATATTTTCAAACATGTTTCATGAAACGAGATCTGGTTGGCAAAAATGTGACCATCGCGACTCAGTCAAAAGGGTGGTTTTTGTTTTAGATCATTTTTTAGTGTGATATTGGTCACTTATCCGATTTTGCGCCATTAACGGCTGGAGAGAGCCTGCGCTGGGGCGTAAAATAGCAGCATCGTGTTTATCTCGCGCGCTGCGCGAATACAGAGGAAATTGAGCTATGAGTAAATGCAGTGCTGATGAAACCCCGGTTTGCTGCTGTATGGATGTTGGCACCATCATGGACAACTCCGATTGCACAGCGTCTTACAGCCGTGTGTTCACCAACCGCGCTGAAGCGGAAGAGACCCTGTCCGCGCTGAGCAAGCGTGCGCGTGATGTTGAATCCGATCCGTGCGAAATCAAATCTACCTTCACCGAGGTGGACGGCGGCGTGAAGCTGGATATTGACTTCGTGTTTGCCTGCGAAGCAGAAACGCTGATTTTCCAGCTGGGCCTGCGTTAATCTTTTTGCCCGGCGGCGCTTCGCTTGCACGGGCCTACGATCGTGTAGGCCGGGTAAGGCAACGCCGCCACCCGGCAACAAACCGCACAAATGCCTCTGCCCTGCAGGGGCATTTTCTTTTTCTTCTCTGTGTCTTACCTCGCACTTTTTCGTTTCCCCAATTGGCTGAATGTAAAAAAATGGTTAAGACTATTATCAGGTCAGACCACTTAACGTTTGCGTCAATTTTTTACAGGGGAGTGTTATGAGTCAGGCATTACCGCTTATTACCCGTCAGGGCGATCGCATTGCCATTGTCAGTGGTTTGCGTACGCCGTTTGCGCGTCAGGCAACGGCGTTTCATGGCATACCGGCTGTCGATCTGGGGAAAATGGTGGTGGGGGAGATGCTGGCTCGCAGCGAAATTCCGCCTGAGGTCATTGAACAGCTGGTTTTCGGCCAGGTGGTTCAGATGCCTGAAGCTCCCAATATTGCGCGAGAAATTGTCCTCGGCACCGGGATGAGCGTTCATACGGATGCCTATAGCGTCAGCCGCGCCTGCGCGACCAGTTTTCAGGCGGTGGCTAACGTGGCGGAAAGCCTCATGGCGGGCACCATTCGCGCCGGGATCGCCGGAGGCGCTGATTCCTCTTCGGTACTGCCTATTGGCGTCAGTAAAAAGCTGGCCCGTATTCTGGTGGATGCAAACAAAGCCCGCACGACCGGTCAGAAGCTCAAACTCTTCTCGCGTTTACGTCTGCGCGACCTGATGCCTGTACCCCCTGCTGTCGCTGAATATTCTACCGGCCTGCGCATGGGCGATACCGCGGAACAGATGGCGAAAACCTACGGCATTACCCGTGAGCAGCAGGACGAGCTGGCGCATCGTTCACATCAGCTGGCGGCGAAAGCCTGGTCAGAGGGCAAGCTCACCGACGAGGTGATGACCGCCTATACGCCTCCTTATCGGGAACCACTGGTTGAAGACAACAATATCCGCGGTACCTCGACGCTGGCGGATTACGCCAAACTGCGTCCGGCGTTCGACCGTAAACATGGCACCGTGACTGCGGCCAACAGTACACCGTTGACGGATGGGGCAGCCGCCGTGATCCTGATGACCGAATCCCGCGCGAAAGAGCTGGGCATCACCCCTCTGGGCTATTTGCGCAGCTATGCCTTCACCGCCATTGATGTCTGGCAGGACATGTTGTTAGGTCCGGCCTGGTCCACGCCGCTGGCGCTGGATCGCGCAGGGCTGACGCTGGCTGATTTAACCCTGATTGATATGCACGAAGCCTTCGCCGCACAAACCCTGGCAAACGTACAGCTGCTGGCAAGCGAGCGTTTTGCACGTGATGTGCTGGGGCGCGCTCATGCCACGGGTGAAGTGGAGCAAAGCAAATTCAACGTGCTGGGTGGTTCGATTGCCTATGGTCATCCGTTTGCGGCGACAGGGGCGAGGATGATTACTCAGACATTACACGAGCTACGTCGCCGCGGTGGCGGGTTTGGCCTGGTGACCGCCTGTGCGGCGGGTGGCCTGGGTGCTGCAATGGTTCTGGAGGCTGAATAATGGAAATGACATCTGCATTTAACCTGACGGTTCGCCTCGATAACGTCGCCGTGATCGCCATTGATGTGCCTGACGAAAAAATAAATACCCTGAAGGCGGAGTTTGGCACTCAGGTTCGCGCAATGCTCAGGCAGATCCGCGAAAACAAGGCCATTCGCGGTCTGGTGTTTATCTCGGCCAAGCCGGATAACTTTATTGCCGGGGCCGACATTAACATGATCGCCCGGGCGCAAAGCGCGCAGGAAGCAGAAGATCTTGCGCGTCAGGGGCAGCAGGTGATGGCCGAGATCAACGCGCTGCCGATCCCGGTGATTGCCGCGATCCACGGTGCTTGTTTGGGGGGTGGACTGGAGCTGGCGCTGGCCTGCCACAGCCGCATTTGTACTGACGATGCGAAAACCGTTCTGGGCCTGCCGGAAGTGCAATTAGGTCTCCTGCCTGGTTCCGGTGGCACGCAGCGTCTGCCGCGCCTGGTAGGGGTTAGCACCGCGCTGGAAATGATTCTCACCGGCAAGCAGCTGCGTGCCCGTCAGGCGCTGAAAGCCGGTCTGGTTGACGATGTCGTTCCCCACTCGATTTTACTGGAAGCTGCTGTAGAACTGGCGCTGAAAGGTCGCCAGCCAAAACGTCCTCTTCCGGTGCGAGAGCGTGTGCTGGCGGGTCCTCTGGGAAGGACGATCCTGTTCAACATGGTGGGCAAAAAGACCGAACAAAAAACCAAAGGCAACTACCCGGCGGCGAAACGAATCCTGGAGGTGATTGAAACCGGGTTATCTCAGGGAAGCAGTAGCGGCTATGCCGCTGAAGCCAAAGCCTTTGGCGAGCTGGCGATGACGCCGCAGTCACGGGCGCTGCGCAGCATCTTCTTCGCCAGCACAGAGGTGAAAAAAGATCCGGGCAGTGAGGCTGAGCCTGCTCCGCTGCGTGCAATTGGCGTGCTCGGGGGTGGACTGATGGGCGGCGGCATTTCTTTCGTTACCGCAAGTAAAGGGAAACTGCCGGTACGCATCAAAGACATTAACCCTAAGGGAATCAACCACGCGCTGCAGTACAGCTGGCAGAACCTTGATCAAAAGGTCAAGCGCCGCCATATCAAGGCAAGCGAGCGTGATAAAACCCTGGCGATGATCTCCGGCACGACGGACTACAGCGGTTTTGCGCACCGCGATCTGGTGATTGAAGCCGTATTTGAAGATCTGGCGCTCAAGCAGCAGATGGTGGCGGACGTTGAACAGCATTGCGCGCCGCATACCATTTTTGCCTCGAATACGTCGTCATTACCCATCGGCGATATCGCAGCGAAAGCCGCGCGTCCTGAGCAGGTGATTGGTCTGCACTTTTTCAGCCCGGTAGAAAAAATGCCGCTGGTGGAGGTGATCCCTCACGCCACAACCAGCCCGCAAACCATCGCTACCGTGGTGAAGCTGGCGAAAAAACAGGGCAAAACCCCCATCGTGGTTGCGGACAAAGCCGGCTTCTACGTCAACCGTATTCTGGCGCCGTACATCAACGAAGCGATGCGGCTGCTGACGGAAGGGGAGAAGATTGAGCACGTCGATGAGGCACTGGTAAAGTTTGGCTTCCCCGTTGGTCCTATCCAACTTTTGGATGAGGTGGGAATAGACACCGGCACTAAAATTATACCTGTACTGGAAGCCGCGTATGGCGATCGTTTTGCGCCGCCTGCAAATATTGTTTCTGCAATTTTGAAGGACGATCGCAAAGGCAGAAAAAATGAACGCGGTTTCTATCTTTACGGCGCGAAAGGGCGTAAAAGCAAGAAACAGGTCGACCCTTCTGTTTATGGGCTTATCCCGACCTCAGGTCAGGGGAGACTCTCCGCCGTTCAGTGTGCTGAACGTTGTGTGATGATGATGCTCAATGAAGCGGCACGCTGCTTTGGTGAGCAGGTGATCAAGAGCGCACGGGATGGCGACATCGGCGCCGTATTTGGTATTGGTTTCCCGCCGTTCCTTGGCGGCCCGTTCCGTTACATGGATACACTCGGCGCGGGTGAAGTGGTGGCTATTTTGCAACGTCTGGCAACGCAATATGGCCCGCGGTTTACACCGTGTGACGAATTATTGCAGATGGCGGAACGGGGCCAGACATTTTGGCCTGCAAGGGAAACTGTCCTCGTAAGCTGAGGTCAAAGAAGGGTAAATCCCGACGTGAATGAACCTGTTCTGGCGATTTTGTAAACAGAGATTGACTATACTTACGCCATTGAGGTAAAAAACAGCGTTTCATTCACCGAATGGATCAGGCACAATGCCCGGCCATCGGGTTTTCTACCTCAGAGCATTTATCGCGGGTAGTCAACGCCGGTGATTCTGGTTAACAAAAGCGGTGCAATATGCAAGTTTTTATCATGCGTCACGGCGACGCGGCACTCGATGCCGCCAGTGACTCAGTACGTCCTTTAACAGTCTGTGGTTGCGACGAATCTCGTCTGATGGCAACCTGGCTTAAAGGCCAAAAAGTGGATATCGAACGCGTTCTGGTGAGTCCGTTCCTGCGTGCTGAACAGACGCTGGACGTGGTAGGGGAGTGTATGAACCTGCCATCCAGTGTCGATGTTCTTCCTGAACTGACGCCATGCGGTGATGTCGGCCTTGTCAGCGCCTACCTTCAGGCACTGTGCAATGAAGGTGTCGCTTCCGCACTGGTCATTTCCCACCTGCCACTGGTTGGCTATCTGGTTTCTGAGTTGTGCCCGGGCGAAACGCCGCCAATGTTCACCACATCCGCCATTGCCAACGTCACCCTCGACGAAACCGGCAAAGGGGTCTTTAACTGGCAAATGAGTCCGTGCAACCTGAAGATGGCAAAAGCTATCTGACGTGACGTGCGACAGGGCGGGGTGCAAATGTGCTTCCCGCCATGCTGTCAGGGCAACTCAGGCGGTTGCCACTCCTCAACTTCTATCAACACCAGCAATGCGGCATCTCCGCCGTACTCTTTGGGTGCCTGATGAAACGCCATAACATGTGGATGCTGAGCCAGCCACAGCGGCGTTTGCTGCTTAAGAATATGTTTCCCATGGCCGTGCATCACGCAGGTGCAAAACACGTGTTCGCGGCGACAGGCGGCGATCAGTGCCCCCAGCTCCTGTTTCGCCTGCATCTGCGTTAACCCGTGCAGATCGAGAAACAGCTCCGGTGAATAATCTCCGCGACGTAATTTTTTCAGTTCAAAGTGGCTGACGTCCTCGCGTACGTATTTCACCGCGCCCTGCGTATTCAGCAGCGGTTGAAACTCATCTGAAAAATAGTGGCTGTTATCCGCCTGCTCCTGCAGCAGTCGTTTGACCGGAACGTCGCTGATTTTTTTACGCTGCGGGCGATGGACAATGGTGTCCTGCGTGATTTTACGCGTCCCGGTCATCAGCTGGCGGAAGAGAGCCTGATCCTCCTCGCTGAGCGATGTTTTCTTTTTCATTCGTCATTCTCATCTCGTATTTCCGATAGTGTACCCGACTAAACGCATTTTTTAACCTCAAGCGCGACGCGTCATTGCTGATTTATCGCCGTCTTCATGGCAAACTAGCCGCCGAAAATTATGCGAGCATGCCCTGGAGGAAAGAGTGGATAAAATATTTGTCGATGAAGCAGTAAACGAGCTGCATACCATACAGGACATGTTGCGCTGGTCGGTTAGCCGCTTCAGCGCCGCCAACATCTGGTACGGTCATGGTACCGATAACCCGTGGGATGAGGCCGTTCAGCTGGTGCTGCCGTCTCTTTATCTGCCGCTGGATATTCCGGAAGACATGCGCACCGCGCGCCTGACCTCCAGTGAAAAACACCGCATTGTTGAGCGGGTGATCCGCCGCGTCAACGAACGCATTCCGGTCGCCTACCTGACCAACAAAGCCTGGTTCTGCGGCCACGAATTCTATGTTGATGAGCGCGTGCTGGTGCCGCGTTCACCGATTGGTGAGCTGATCAACAACCACTTTGAAGGCCTGATTCACCATCAGCCGCAGCACATTCTGGATATGTGCACCGGCAGCGGCTGTATCGCGATTGCCTGCGCCTACGCCTTCCCGGAAGCGGAAGTGGACGCCGTCGATATCTCTACCGACGCGCTGGCCGTCACCGAGCACAACATTGAAGAGCACGGCCTGATCCAGCACGTTACGCCAATCCGCTCGGATCTGTTCCGCGACCTGCCGACGCTGCAGTACGACCTGATCGTCACTAACCCGCCGTACGTCGACGCGGAAGACATGTCCGATCTGCCAAATGAATACCGTCATGAGCCGGAGCTGGGTCTGGCGTCAGGCACTGACGGCCTGAAGCTGACTCGTCGCATTCTGGCCTGCGCGCCGGATTACCTGACCGACGACGGTGTTCTGATTTGTGAAGTGGGCAACAGCATGGTACATCTGATAGAGCAGTACCCGGATGTGCCGTTCACCTGGCTTGAGTTCGATAACGGCGGTGACGGCGTCTTTATGCTGACCAAAGCGCAGCTGCTCGACGCGCGCGAATACTTCAGTATCTATAAAGATTAATCCAGCGGGCTTCGGCCCGTTTCACAACGCTCAAACACAAACAACAACATCGGAGCCGTGATGGCAGGAAACAGTATTGGACAGATATTCCGCGTGACCACCTTTGGTGAGTCGCACGGGCTGGCTTTAGGTTGTATCGTTGACGGCGTACCGCCCGGCATCGAACTGACTGAAGCTGATTTGCAGCACGACCTTGACCGCCGTCGTCCGGGCACCTCTCGCTACACCACGCAGCGTCGCGAGCCGGATCAGGTCAAAATTCTCTCTGGCGTCTTTGAAGGCCGCACCACCGGGACCAGCATTGGCCTGCTGATCGAAAACACCGACCAGCGTTCTCAGGACTACGGCGCTATTAAAGACGTATTCCGTCCGGGCCACGCTGACTATACCTACGAGCAAAAGTACGGTTTCCGCGATTATCGCGGCGGCGGACGCTCTTCCGCGCGTGAAACCGCGATGCGCGTGGCGGCGGGTGCCATTGCCAAAAAATACCTGCAGCAGAAATTCGGCATCGTTATTCGCGGCTGTCTGACCCAGATGGGCGATATTCCGCTGGCCATTAAAGACTGGGACCAGGTTGAGCAAAACCCGTTCTTCTGCGCCGATGCCGACAAGCTGGATGCGCTGGACGAGCTGATGCGTGGCCTGAAAAAAGAGGGTGACTCCATTGGGGCGAAGGTCACCGTGGTGGCCGATGGCGTGCCGCCAGGCTGGGGCGAGCCGGTGTTTGACCGTCTCGACGCTGACATTGCGCACGCGCTGATGAGCATCAACGCGGTGAAGGGCGTAGAGATTGGCGACGGGTTTGACGTGGTTCAGCTTCGCGGCAGCCAGAACCGCGACGAAATCACGAAAGCGGGCTTCCAGAGCAACCATGCGGGTGGCATCCTCGGCGGGATCAGCAGCGGGCAGCAGATTGTTGCGAATATTGCCCTGAAGCCGACCTCCAGCATTACCGTGCCGGGCCACACGATTAACCGCTCTGGCGAAGAAGTTGAGATGATCACCAAAGGACGTCACGATCCTTGCGTGGGGATCCGTGCGGTGCCGATCGCAGAAGCGATGCTGGCGATCGTGCTGATGGATCACTTCCTGCGCCAGCGCGCGCAGAATGCGGATGTGACGACCACCATTCCACGCTGGTAACCATGAAAAAAACCGCAATTGCTCTGCTGGCGCTGCTCGCCAGTGGAGCCAGTCTGGCCGCCACGCCGTGGCAAAAGATCACCCATCCGGTGGCGGGCAGCGCGCAGTCTATCGGCGCCTTTTCGAACGGCTGTATCGTCGGCGCGCAGGCACTTCCGCTGCAATCGGATACTTATCAGGTGATGCGTACCGACCAGCGCCGTTACTTCGGTCACCCTGACCTGGTGCTGTTTATTCAGCGACTGGGAAACCAGGTACATAACCTGGGGCTGGGGACGATGCTGATTGGCGATATGGGCATGCCTGCGGGCGGGCGCTTTAACGGCGGGCACGCCAGCCACCAGACCGGACTGGATGTCGATATCTTCCTGCAGCTACCGAAAACACGCTGGACGTCCGCGCAACTGCTGAAACCGCAGGCGCTGGATCTGGTGGCGAGTGACGGTAAGCGCGTGGTGCCCTCCCTGTGGACGCGGGATGTGTCCAGCATGATCAAGCTGGCAGCAGAAGATAACGACGTCACGCGGATCTTTGTGAATCCGGCCATCAAACAACAGCTCTGCCTGGATGCCGGAACTGACCGCGACTGGCTGCGCAAAGTGCGCCCGTGGTTCCAGCATCGTGCGCACATGCACGTTCGTTTGCGTTGCCCGGCAAACAGCCTGGAATGTGAAGATCAGCCGTTACCTCCGCCAGGCGATGGCTGCGGTGCGGAGCTGCAGAGCTGGTTTGAACCGGCAAAACCTGGAACCTCTAAGCCTGAGAAGAAGACACCGCCTCCGTTGCCGCCTTCCTGCCAGGCGCTACTGGATGAGCATGTACTTTAATGGATAATTTCGTCGATCTGTTTATGGTGTCCCCGCTGCTGCTGGTGGTGCTGTTTTTTGTTGCCATGTTAGCCGGGTTTATTGATGCGCTTGCTGGCGGCGGCGGGTTGTTAACGGTACCCGCACTGCTGGCGGCGGGCATGAGCCCCGCTCAGGCACTGGCCACCAACAAACTTCAGGCCTGCGGCGGCTCGCTTTCAGCATCACTCTATTTTATCCGCCGCAAGGTGGTGAGCCTCGCCGATCAGAAGCTCAATATTTTGATGACCTTTATCGGCTCGACGTCGGGCGCGCTGCTGGTGCAGCACGTACAGTCCGATATTTTGCGCCAGATCCTGCCGATTCTGGTTATCTGCATCGGTCTCTACTTCCTGCTGATGCCAAAGCTCGGTGAAGAAGACCGTCAGCGTCGCCTGCATGGTTTGCCGTTTGCCCTGATAGCCGGGGGCTGCGTCGGTTTTTACGACGGCTTCTTTGGCCCGGGCGCAGGCTCGTTTTACGCGCTGGCGTTTGTGACGCTGGCCGGTTTTAACCTCGCTAAATCTACCGCCCATGCCAAAGTGCTTAATGCGACCTCTAACCTTGGTGGCCTGTTGCTGTTTATCATTGGCGGCAAGGTCATCTGGGCAACCGGTTTTGTCATGATGGCAGGGCAGTTCCTGGGCGCGCGCGCGGGCTCGCGCCTGGTATTAAGCAAAGGTCAGAAGCTGATCCGCCCGATGATCGTCATCGTTTCGGCGGTCATGAGCGCAAAGCTTCTTTATGACAGCCATGGACAGGAGATCCTCCACTGGTTGGGGATGAACTAATGTACAGTACGCATAACTACGAACAGCTGATTGAGATTTTTAACGGCTGCTTTGCTGATGATTTTAATACCCGTCTGATTAAAGGCGACGACGAACCGATCTATCTTCCTGCTGATGCCGAAGTGCCGTACAACCGGATCGTCTTTGCGCACGGCTTTTACGCCAGCGCGCTGCATGAAATTTCGCACTGGTGCATTGCGGGGAAAGCGCGTCGCGAGCTGGTGGACTTTGGCTACTGGTACTGTCCGGACGGACGCGACGCCGCAACCCAGGGCCAGTTTGAAGATGTGGAAGTGAAACCGCAGGCGCTGGAATGGCTATTCTGTGTCGCGGCGGGTTTCCCGTTCAACGTCAGCTGTGACAACCTCGAAGGCGACTTCGAGCCAGACCGTATCGTCTTCCAGCGCCGCGTGCATGCACAGGTGATGGAATATCTTGAGAAAGGCATCCCGGAACGTCCGGCACGCCTGATCGAGGCTTTACAGAATTATTACCACACGCCGGTGATCACGGCGGAATGCTTCCCCTGGCCGGAAGATCTTTAACTGAGGAAAAAAGATGATCGCAGAATTTGAATCACGCATTCTGGCGTTAATTGATGACATGGTGGAACACGCCAGTGATGATGAGCTGTTCGCCAGCGGTTATCTGCGTGGTCACCTGACGCTGGCTGTTGCCGAGCTGGAGGCAGGAGACGATCATTCTGCCGAAGCAGTGCATGATGAAGTCACCCGCAGCCTGGAAAAGGCGATTCAGGCGGGTGAACTGTCCCCGCGCGACCAGTCTCTGGTGCTGGGCATGTGGGACACGTTGTTCCAGCAGGCTAAACGCTAAGTCATCGTATTTCGCCCGGTGGCGCTGCGCTTACCGGGCCTACGAATATCCCCTCTCCCTGTGGGAGAGGGTTAGGGTTAGGGTGAGGGCACCCGTCCGCACCCTACTTAACCTTCTTCCCCTTCAGCAGTTTTCGCACCCACAATCGATTCGGGTTCAGCCCCGCAAGCGTTGTTCTGTCCAGCGGTAGCGGCTCGTTGCTCATTTGTGCGGCTAAGGCTTCAGCCAGTAGCGGTGCAGAACACAATCCACGCGAACCCAGCCCACCCAGCATAAACAGTTCGGGATAAACCGGTGCAGCTACCACCGTTTCCTGGTGGTTTGCAAGGTCGTGATAGGCTTCAAGCGTTGCCTCATAATCCGGCACATTCCCCATCATCGGGAGATGATCGCGCGTTGCGCAGCGCACGCCACAGCGGGCCGCGCCTTCGCTGACGTCAACCTCTTTCGCCCACGCTGCATCCGGGAAGCAGTCAATCAGGCGCTGGCGGTTTTGCTGTTGATCCGCCTCGCTGTAGCGCATATCCGCTTCGCCACGATGATAGCTCGCCCCGATGCAGTGATGACCATTAGACGGATTTTGTGGCGTCAGATAGCCGTCATAGCACAGCACCTGACGCAGTTTGCCCAGTTCGGACGTAGTAGGGATATGACTCACCTGGCCGCCGACCGGATAAACCGGTACGGATTCTGTCTGGATAAACTGGTTGATGCTATGTCCGTTCGCCAGCACAACGCTGGCATGGCTTGCCTCTTTGCCATCAGCAAAACGCAAATTCCAGCGTTCTGTTCGGGACAGCGATTCAACCTTGTGGGCATAGTAGACCGTCAGCCCGCGTGACTGCGCAAGGTCAATCGCCGCAGCGGTCAGTTCAGCCGGGCACAGCCAGCCGCCGAGCGGATACTGAATGCCCTCGCAGCAGGTTTCAACGCCGGTGGTGTCGGCGGCCTCTTGCGCGCTTACCGCCCGCGCAATGTCTTCCGGCAGTCCCAGGGACAGCATCTGCGCGATTTTTTGCTGACTTCTCTCATCCCAGCCGAGCTGCGTCACGCCGCACCATTCATGATCGAACGTCACCGGCAGGGCATCATACAGGCGACGGGCAAAGGTAAAGGCCGCCGGGAAAAACTGGAACAGTGCCGGATCGTGCGCGTTTAAAAGGGGATAGAGCGCCCCCTGGCGGTTGCCGGAGGCCCCACCTGCTGGCGCATCGTCAGCACAATAAAGCGTCACCTGCCAGCCACGGTGGATAAGCGCAAGAGACAGCAGGGCGCTGGCGATCCCTCCGCCTGCTATCGCCACTTCCCGTGACGCGCTGGCGCTGCGCGCAAACCAGGGTGCACTGGCGGGGATGTCCAGCGTCTGCTCCATCCTGCCGACCAGCATGTCGCGCTTGCGGCCAAAACCTTTGGTTTTCTGCATGGTAAAGCCCGCTTCCTGCAAGCCGCGGCGAACAAAGCCTGCTGAGGTGAAGGTGGCGAGCGTTGCGCCCGGACGCGCAAGTCGCGCCATTGCGTTAAACAGATGCTGGCTCCACATATCCGGGTTTTTGGCAGGCGCAAAACCGTCCAGGAACCACGCGTCCACCGTCTGATTCATCGCATCATCAAGCTTATCGGTAAGGTCGTTGATGTCGCCCAGCCACAAATCCAGCGTCACGCGTCCGCCGTCCAGAATCAGGCGGTGGCACCCCCCAATGTGAGGCGGCCATTGTGCCTGAAGCTGTTCAGCCCAGGTTGCCAGCTCCGGCCAGCGTTGATGGGCCAGGCGTAGATCGTGCGCGGTGAGCGGGAATTTTTCGAAACTGATGAAATGTAATCTTTGTAGCGTAGCCTCAGGGTGGGCAGCGTGAAACTGGTCAAACGCCTGCCAGAGGGTCAAAAAATTGAGCCCGGTGCCGAATCCGCTTTCCGCGACCACAAACAGGCTCCGCGGATGCTCCGGGAAGCGGGTGCTGAGCTGGTTTCCGTCGAGGAAAACATAGCGAGTTTCTTCGAGTCCGTTATCATTAGAAAAATAGACGTCATCAAAATCTCGGGAAACAGGTGTACCCTCAGCGTTGAATTCGAGGTTGGCGGGTTGTATAGCGTTTTGTTTCACGTAAGTTACTCGTCTGACAGGCAGTGGCACGATCTTAACGATGTGAGTCCATCGGTGCAAATTTCCGCAGAAAATGTCTGATCGGACTTGTTCGGCGTACAAGTGTACGCTATTGTGCGACTCGAAACTTACTATAGTGCGACTTACAGAGGTATTGAATGAAACGTGCAGTGATTACTGGCCTGGGCATTGTTTCCAGCATCGGTAATAACCAGCAGGAAGTCCTGGCATCTCTGCGTGAAGGACGCTCCGGGATCACTTTCTCTGAAGAGTTTAAAGATTCAGGTATGCGTAGCCACGTATGGGGTAACGTCAAACTGGACACCACCGGTTTGATTGACCGCAAAGTGGTTCGTTTCATGAACGATGCCTCTATTTATGCTTATCTCTCCATGCAGGAAGCGATTGCAGATGCAGGTCTGAGCGCGGAAGTTTACCAGAACAATCCCCGCGTAGGTCTTATCGCTGGTTCCGGCGGCTCATCTAAAGCGCAGGTATTCGGTGCTGACGCAATGCGTAGCCCGCGTGGTCTGAAAGCGGTAGGTCCGTACGTGGTCACCAAAGCCATGGGCTCTGCGGTTTCCGCATGCCTGGCCACTCCGTTCAAAATCCACGGTGTGAACTACTCCATCAGTTCCGCGTGTGCGACGTCCGCACACTGCATCGGTAACGCGGTTGAGCAGATCCAGCTGGGTAAACAGGACATCGTCTTTGCTGGCGGCGGCGAAGAGCTGGGCTGGGAAATGGCCTGTGAGTTCGACGCGATGGGCGCTCTGTCCACCAAGTACAACGAAACCCCGGAAAAAGCGTCCCGTACTTACGACGCCCACCGTGATGGCTTCATCATCGCAGGCGGCGGCGGTATGGTTGTGGTTGAAGAGCTGGAGCACGCGCTGGCACGTGGTGCGCATATCTACGCTGAGATCGTGGGCTACGGCGCAACGTCTGATGGCGCCGACATGGTTGCGCCATCCGGTGAAGGTGCGGTGCGCTGCATGAAGATGGCGATGCACGGCGTTGATACGCCAATCGACTACCTGAACTCTCACGGCACCTCTACTCCGGTAGGCGACGTGAAAGAGCTGGGTGCGATCCGCGAAGTCTTCGGCGACAACAGCCCGGCAATTTCTGCCACCAAAGCAATGACCGGTCACTCTCTGGGTGCTGCGGGCGTGCAGGAAGCGATCTACTCTCTGCTGATGCTGGAAAACGGCTTTATCGCCCCAAGCATCAACATTGATGAGATGGACGAGCAGGCTGCTGGCCTGAACATCGTGACGAAACCAACGGAAGCGACACTGACCACCGTCATGTCTAACAGCTTCGGTTTCGGCGGCACGAACGCGACGCTGGTAATGCGTAAGTACAAAGCATAAGCGTTTGAATGTATAGTAGAAGGGAACCGGAAGGTTCCCTTTTTTTATGCCTCAACACGGAGTTATGCATGAAGGCTGTTATCCCAGAGAAGAGCGCCCCTTCCGGTAACCTTTCCCTTTTCCGAATCGCCTTTGCGGTATTTCTGACCTACATGACCGTTGGCCTGCCGCTGCCGGTGATCCCACTGTTCGTTCATCAGGAACTCGGCTATGGCAACACCATGGTCGGCATTGCCGTGGGCATTCAGTTTTTAGCCACGGTGTTAACCCGCGGGTACGCCGGACGGCTGGCAGATCAGCATGGTGCAAAACGCTCGGCGTTACAGGGGATGTTTGCCTGTGGTCTGGCGGGCGGGGCATGGCTGTTAGCCGCGCTTTTGCCGGTAGACGCAGGGTATAAATTTGCGCTGCTGGTGCTGGGACGTTTAATCCTTGGCTTTGGTGAAAGCCAGCTGCTGACCGGTACCCTGACCTGGGGAATGGGTCTGGTGGGGCCTGCTCGTTCGGGCAAAGTGATGTCCTGGAACGGCATGGCTATTTATGGCGCGCTGGCCGCTGGCGCACCGCTGGGACTGCTGATCAATAGCCAGTTTGGCTTTGCGGCGCTGGCAGCCACCACCATGGTGTTGCCGCTGCTGGCGTGGGCGTTTAACGGCTCGGTACGTAAGGTACCCGCTCACAAAGGGGAGCGTCCTTCCCTGTGGAGCGTGATCGGCCAAATCTGGCAGCCGGGTCTGGGCCTGGCGCTGCAGGGCGTAGGTTTTGCGGTGATTGGCACGTTCGTCTCGCTCTACTTTATGAGCCGCGGCTGGGCGATGGCCGGATTTACGCTCACCGCGTTTGGCGGGGCGTTTGTGCTGATGCGCGTGTTCTTCGGCTGGATGCCGGATCGCTTTGGTGGCGTGAAGGTGGCGGTGGCATCGCTGATGATAGAGACCGTTGGCCTGCTGCTGCTGTGGCACGCACCGGTCGCCTCTGTCGCGCTGATTGGCGCAGCACTCACCGGCTGCGGTTGCTCGTTGATTTTCCCGGCGCTTGGCGTGGAAGTCGTGAAGCGTGTGGCCCCGCAGGTGCGTGGTACAGCACTCGGCGGCTATGCGGCGTTTCAGGATATCTCATACGGAGTAACCGGACCGCTGGCCGGACTGCTGGCCACCTCGTTTGGCTATCCGTCCGTCTTCCTGGCCGGTGCTGTTTCTGCAGTGATGGGTATTGTGGTGACGCTGGTGGCGTTTCGCCGGCCGTAGTTTTTGCCCGGTGGCGCTTCGCTTACCGGGCCTACAACCGCACTAGCCGTAGGCCCGGTAAGGTGAAGCCGCCACCCGGCAGTGTTAAGCAACCAGCCAGAAAATCGCCAGCGCAATCAGTAACGCAATAAACAACAATCCCGAACGGGCGGAGAGCGTTCTGAACGTCTCCACAACGGGCGCAAAAAGCGGGCTGTAGATCGGCTGAATGTTTCTTGCCTCCGGTACGCCGCCTTCCCGCTCGGCGCGGCGCACGAAGATCTGATTGAGCACATCCTGCACCTGCGCGGTGGTCAGTACCGTTTGCGGTGTCGCCTGCCAGTTCTGCTGGGCGTAATCCCGAATCGCCTCGAACTCGTGCGGTTCCAGCGGCTGTTTAAGCGCAGCCTGAACGGTATGCAGGGTAGGGGCGCTTTGGGTGCTGAGCGTCTGGCGCGCCTGTAGCCAGGTCACCAGATGGGGAAACTGTTTGGCCGGGATCAACTCGCCCGCCTTTACGCCGGACAGTTCGAGCATGGATTGCCAGATAAGCTTTGTTGACTCGCCGGTGGCGGCGGCCAGTTTGGTCACCATTTGATTCAGAGTGTTGTGCTCAGCAGGCAGCAGCGAACGCTCGGTCGCCGGCCGCAGCTGCGGCTGTGGGATCGACAGCTGATTGTTCTGCAACAGCGTCAGCACGGTTTTAAGCTGGTCTGGCGTCAGCTGGCTCAGGGCAGTCTGGCCATACTGCTGGCGGATAAAGTCGCTGACCGCCTGACGGTTATTTCCCTGGCCGAGCAGCTCGGTCAGTTGCGTGACAATCTGCCGCGTGGTGTGGTTCTGCTGTGCGGTCGTAATACGCTGGTTGAGATTTTGCTCGGCAGCAGGGAAATGTCGCGACTGCAGCGGTGCGTCGTTCCTGACGCCTAAATCATGCTTTACCCCGGCCCAGACTTCCGCGTTTTGCTGTGAAGTCAGCGCAATCAGGCGCGTGATCAGTCGCTCCAGCACGGTGCGCTGTTGCGTGGATAGCGGTTGTTCACCGGCAACGTTTGGCGTGACAGGGCCTTCACCCGGAGGGCGTGGCGGCGTACCTGAAATGGGCTGCATCGTCAAAAATCCTTAAAGTCAAAACTCAGCGTAAACCTGGCAGACGTATATGCCTGGCGGCCAGATTATGGCACACTTGGCAGGTTTACTTCCTCTCAAACAGGTACTCAGACGTGAAAATCCTCGTTGATGAAAATATGCCTTATGCCCGTGAGCTGTTTAGCCGCCTGGGTAATGTTAAGGCTGTCCCTGGTCGCCCGATCCCGGTCAACGAACTGGATGACGCAGACGCGCTGATGGTGCGCTCGGTGACCAAAGTAAATGCGTCGTTGCTCGCCGGAAAAGCGATTAAGTTTGTCGGAACCGCAACGGCAGGGACCGATCATGTGGATGACCAATGGCTGAAGCAGGCGGGGATCGGCTTTTCCGCCGCGCCCGGCTGTAATGCTATTGCCGTCGTGGAATATGTCTTCTCCTCTTTGCTGATGCTGGCCGAGCGCGACGGTTTTGTGCTGAAAGACCGCACCGTGGGGATCGTCGGGGTGGGTAACGTGGGTGGACGCCTGCAAAAGCGCCTGGAGGCGTTAGGTATTCGCACGCTGCTGTGCGACCCGCCGCGTAAAGACAACGGTGAGGAAGGGGATTTCCGCTCGCTGGATGAGCTGGTTGAACAGTGCGATGTGCTGACGTTCCACACGCCGCTGTTTAAAGAGGGCCCCTATACGTCCCTGCATCTTGCCGATGAAGCACTGATCCGTCGTCTGAAGGCTGGCACTATTCTGATAAATGCCTGCCGTGGCCCGGTGGTGGACAACGCCGCGCTGCTGAAATGTCTGAATGAAGGACAAGACCTCCGCGTTGTGCTGGACGTCTGGGAGCCGGAGCCGGATCTTAACGTTGAACTGCTTAACAAGGTGGACGTAGCCACTGCGCATATCGCGGGCTATACGCTTGAAGGCAAAGCCCGCGGCACAACGCAGGTGTTTGAAGCCTACAGCACGTTTATTGGCCATCCGCAGCAGGTGGCGCTGGATACCTTACTTCCCGCACCTGAATTTGGCCGCATTACCCTGCATGGCCCGCTCGATCAGGCAACGCTGAAAAGGCTGGTGCATTTGGTGTATGATGTGCGCCGCGATGATGCGCTGCTGCGTAAAGTGGCGGGGATCCCGGGTGAATTTGACAAGCTGCGTAAGAACTATGTTGAGCGCCGCGAGTGGTCGTCCCTGTATGTGATGTGCGACGACGCAACGGCCGCGACGCTGCTGAAAAAACTGGGTTTTAACGCCGTTCATCACCCGGCGCATTAATGTCTTCTTAATGCTCCCTGTCGGATACTCCGGCAGGGACGCTTTTTTATTTCTGGAGTAAACCACCATGTCTGAAGGCTGGAACATTGCCATTTTAGGTGCCACCGGTGCCGTGGGCGAAGCCCTGCTCGAAACCCTTGCTGAGCGTCAGTTCCCGGTGGGCGATATCTATGCGCTGGCGCGTACCGATAGTGCGGGTGAGCATCTGCGCTTTAACGGTAAATCCGTCATGGTCCAGGATGCGGCTGCGTTTGACTGGACCCAGGCGCAGCTGGCATTTTTCGCCGCGGGTGCTGAAGCCACGGCGTCTTACATCGAAGAGGCGACCAATTCAGGTTGCCTGGTGATCGACCTGAGCGGTCTGTTCGCCATGGAGCCGGACGTGCCGCTGGTGGTGCCGGATGTCAACCCGTATGTCCTGGCTGACTACCGTAACCGTAATATCATCGCGGTACCGAACAGTCTGACCAGCCAGCTGCTGACCGCGCTGAAACCGCTGATTGACGACGGTGGCCTGTCGCGTATCACCGTCACCAGCCTGCTGTCTGCCTCCGCAAATGGCAAAAAGGCCGTCGATGCGCTGGCCGGGCAGAGCGCGAAGCTGCTGAACGGTATCCCGATTGATGAGGATGATTTCTTCGGTCGCCAGCTGGCGTTCAACATGCTGCCACTGCTGCCGGATCGTGAAGGTTCCGTGCGCGAAGAGCGCCGTATCGTCGATGAAGCGCGCAAAATTCTGCAGGATGAGGGGCTGATGATTTCCGCAAACGTCGTGCAGTCGCCGGTATTCTACGGTCACGCGCAGATGGTAGGTTTTGAAGCCCTGCGCCCGCTGGCGGCGGAAGAAGCGCGCGATGCGTTTGGCCGCGGTGAAGATATCGTACTTTCCGAAGAGAGTGAGTTTCCGACGCAGGTCGGTGACGCCACCGGTAGCGCCCATCTTTCAGTCGGTTGCGTGCGGAACGATTACGGTATGCCGGAGCAGGTTCAGTTCTGGTCCGTTGCGGACAACGTTCGTTTTGGCGGCGCGCTGATGGCGGTCAAAATTGCTGAGAAACTGGTGCAGGAGTACCTGTACTGATGTCAGAAGTGGAACAAAAGCCGGTTCATAAAATTGCCCTCGGTATCGAGTACGATGGCAGTAAATATTATGGCTGGCAGCGTCAGAATGAGGTGCGTAGCGTCCAGGAAAAGCTGGAGAAAGCGCTCTCTCAGGTGGCAAACGAGCCGATTAACGTTCTGTGCGCAGGCCGAACGGATGCGGGTGTTCACGGTACCGGGCAGGTGGTCCACTTTGAAACCACTGCCGTGCGCAAAGATGCCGCCTGGACGCTGGGTGTAAATGCGAATTTACCTGGTGACATTGCGGTGCGTTGGGTGAAAGCTGTGCCGGATGATTTTCACGCGCGCTTCAGCGCGACGGCGCGTCGCTACCGCTATGTCATCTACAACCAGCGTCTGCGTCCGGCGGTGCTAAGCCAGGGCGTAACGCATTTTTATGAACCGCTCGATGCTGAACGCATGCATCGTGCCGCGCAGTGTCTGATTGGTGAAAATGACTTTACGTCGTTTCGTGCGGTGCAATGTCAGTCCCGTACGCCGTGGCGTAACGTTATGCACATAAACGTCAGCCGTTTTGGCGCGTATGTGGTGGTGGATATCAAAGCCAATGCCTTTGTACATCATATGGTGCGGAATATTGTAGGCAGCCTGATGGAAGTGGGTGCCGGACACCAGCCGGAGAGCTGGATTGCAGACCTGCTGGCAGCGAAGGACAGAACGCTTGCGGCAGCCACGGCGAAAGCAGAAGGACTGTATCTGGTTGCGGTAGACTATCCGGATCGGTTTGACCTGCCAAAACCGCCAATGGGCCCGCTGTTTTTAGCGGACTAAACAAAGGTGCAATTAAGGCTTAGACAATATGGACGTAATACGTTTTCTGATTGATTTCATTCTGCATATTGATGTTCACCTGGCGGAACTGGTCGCGCAGTATGGCGTCTGGGTTTATGCCATCCTGTTCCTCATTCTGTTCTGTGAAACCGGTCTGGTCGTTACCCCCTTCCTGCCGGGGGACTCCCTGCTGTTTGTTGCGGGTGCGTTATCGGCCCTACCGACCAATGATTTGAACGTGCATCTGATGGTGGTGTTGATGGTGATTGCCGCAATTATCGGGGATGCCGTCAACTATACCATTGGCCGGGTGTTCGGTGAGCGCTTGTTCAGCAATCCTGATTCTAAAATTTTCCGTCGCAGCTATTTGGATAAAACCCATGCGTTTTATGAACGTCATGGCGGAAAAACCATTATCCTTGCGCGTTTTGTGCCTATTGTGCGCACATTTGCACCGTTTGTGGCGGGAATGGGGCATATGTCCTATCGTCATTTTGCGATGTATAACGTCGTGGGCGCGCTGCTGTGGGTGCTGTTGTTTACCTATGCAGGCTACCTGTTTGGCGACTTGCCGGTGGTTCAGGAAAACCTTAAGTTACTGATTGTAGCGATTATTGTGCTTTCCGTACTGCCTGGCGTTATCGAGATTATTCGTCACAAACGCGCGGCGGCAAAGCAAGCGAAGTAAATGCACGCTGGCGGTTCGACCACTTTTTTATCCAAAGTTTCGGGCTGTTATGTTTTAATGTGCAACATTCATGGTCTGTTGGAGGCAAAAATGGCATTATTCGCCTCTTATAGCAAAACTGGCATACGACCAGGTTCAGGCAGAAAGGTTATCAATGAGCTGGATTGAACGAATTAAAAGCAACATTACCCCAACGCGCAAAGCGAGCATTCCTGAAGGGGTATGGACGAAGTGTGATAGCTGCGGCCAGGTTCTGTACCGTGCAGAGCTGGAACGCAATCTTGAAGTGTGTCCGAAGTGTGACCACCATATGCGTATGTCGGCGCGTAACCGCCTGCATAGCCTGCTGGACGAAGGTTCACTGGTAGAACTGGGCAGCGAGCTTGAGCCAAAAGATGTGCTGAAGTTCCGCGATTCCAAAAAATACAAAGATCGTCTGGCCTCTGCACAGAAAGAGACTGGCGAGAAAGACGCGCTGATCGTCATGAAAGGCACCCTGCATGAAATGCCGGTTGTCGCCGCGGCGTTTGAGTTCTCCTTTATGGGTGGCTCAATGGGCTCTGTCGTGGGCGCACGTTTTGTGCGTGCCGTTGAGCAAGCGCTGGAAGATAACTGCCCGCTGATCTGCTTCTCTGCCTCTGGCGGAGCACGTATGCAGGAAGCGCTGATGTCTCTGATGCAGATGGCGAAAACCTCTGCGGCGCTGGCGAAAATGCAGGAACGCGGTCTGCCTTACATTTCCGTGCTGACCGACCCAACCATGGGAGGCGTCTCTGCAAGCTTCGCGATGCTGGGCGATCTGAACATTGCTGAGCCAAAAGCACTGATCGGTTTCGCTGGTCCTCGCGTCATTGAGCAAACCGTTCGTGAAAAACTGCCGCCGGGCTTCCAGCGCAGTGAGTTCCTCATTGAGAAAGGCGCCATCGATATGATCGTCCGCCGTCCGGAAATGCGCCTGAAACTGGCAAGCGTTCTGGCGAAGCTGATGAATCTGCCCGCGCCAAACCCGGATGAGCCGCGCGAAGGGGTGGTGGTACCGGATCAGGAACCCGAGGCCTGATAACTGAAAAGGGCAGGGCCAGATGGCGCTGCCCTTTTGCTTTATAACCTGCTAATGACAACCGGGCATCATGGAAAATAAAAGCATTCCTCAAGCCACGTCGCCCCTGGCCGCGTGGCTTTCTTATCTGGAAAACCTGCACAGTAAAACCATTGATATGGGGCTTGAGCGCGTAAGCCAGGTTGCCGCGCGTCTGGGCGTGCTGAAACCTGCGCCTTTCGTTTTCACCGTCGCAGGCACCAACGGTAAAGGCACTACCTGCCGTACGCTGGAATCCGTCCTGATGGCGGCGGGTTACAAGGTAGGCGTTTACAGCTCACCACACCTGGTACGTTACACTGAGCGGGTTCGCGTGCAGAACAGCGAGCTGCCGGAATCGGCGCATACGGCGTCTTTCGCGGAAATCGAAGCCGCGCGAGGTGATATCTCGTTAACCTATTTCGAGTACGGCACGCTTTCGGCATTGTGGCTGTTCAAACAGGCGCAGCTGGATGTGGTGATTCTGGAAGTGGGTCTTGGCGGGCGGCTTGATGCCACCAATATGGTGGATGCGGACGTGGCGGTGGTCACCAGTATCGCGCTGGACCATATCGACTGGCTGGGGCCGGATCGTGAAAGCATTGGTCGCGAGAAGGCCGGTATTTTCCGGGCGAATAAACCCGCCGTGGTCGGTGAGCCGGATATGCCGCACACTATTGCTGACGTGGCCCAGGAGAAGGGCGCTCTGTTGCTGCGCCGTGGCGTTGACTGGCAATATGAGGTTCAGGATAACGGCTGGCGTTTTAGCGATGCGCAGGGAGTGCTGGACAACCTGCCGCTGCCGCAGGTGCCACAGCCTAACGCGGCAACCGCGCTGGCGGCATTGCGCGCCAGCGGATTAGCGGTCAGCGATCAGGCGATCCGCGACGGCATTCAGAATGCGCTGCTGCCGGGACGTTTTCAGATAGTGAGTGAGTCACCGCGCCTGATCCTGGACGTGGCGCACAACCCACACGCAGCGGCGTACCTCGCAGGACGTCTCAAATCGTTACCAAAAACCGGGCGCGTGCTGGCGGTTATCGGTATGCTTCATGATAAAGATATCGGTGGCACGCTGGCCTGCATGGAGAGTGTGGTCGATAGCTGGTATTGTGCTCCTCTTGAGGGGCCGCGTGGTGCGACGGCCGAGCAGTTGATGGAACATCTCGGCAAAGGCGCAATCTATAGTAGCGTGGCTCAGGCCTGGCATGCCGCGATGGCGGATGCTAAACCAGAAGATACCGTGCTGGTGTGTGGCTCTTTCCACACGGTGGCACATGTCATGGAAGTGATGGACGCGGGGAGAACCGGTGGCGAGTAAGTTTCAGAACCGTTTAACAGGAACCATTGTGCTGGTCGCGCTCGGGGTGATTATTCTTCCCGGGCTGCTCGACGGGCAGAAAAAGCATTATCAGGACGAGTTTGCAGCCATTCCGCTGGTGCCGAAACCGGGCGACCGTGATGAACCGGATATGCTGCCTGCGGCGACACAGGCGCTGCCTGCCCAGCCGCCGGAAGGGGCGGCTGAAGAAGTTCGCGCGGGCGATGCCGCTGCGCCGTCGCTCGACCCGTCGCGTCTGGCGGCGAATAACAACATCGAGATTGATCCGGTACCGGTAGAGAAGCCGAAGCCTGTTGAAAAACCGAAGCAGGTAGAGAAACCGCAGCCGAAGCCAACGCGTGATAAAGCGGCAGAGCAACTGGCTGCAGCGTCAGAAACCCCTCCGCCAGCGAAGCAAGACGCAGCCCCGACCGGCAAAGCCTATGTTGTGCAACTGGGCGCGTTGAAAAACGCCGATAAAGTTAACGAGGTCGTGGGTAAACTGCGCAGCGCGGGCTATCGTGTTTACACTTCACCTTCCACGCCGGTGCAGGGTAAAATTACCCGTATCCTTGTGGGGCCGGAAGCGTCTAAAGATAAGCTGAAAGGCTCGCTGGGTGAACTGAAGCAGATCTCCGGTCTGAGCGGTGTGGTGATGAACTATAGCGCGAACTGATAAGATCTCCCCCTCACCCTAACCCTCGCCCTCAAGGGAGAGGGCCGGGGTGAGGGGGAGAAGACGTCCACAGAGATGTCAAAAGGACCGTGGCGTTGATTATTTTTTCAGCGCCTTTTTTATTTACGCGCGGGAAGGAAATCCCTACGCAAACGTTTTCTTTTTCTGTTAGAATTCGCCCCGAACTGGATGACAGGGCGTTAAATCGTGGGACACATATGGTCTGGATTGATTACGCCATCATTGCGGTGATTGGTTTTTCCTGTCTGGTTAGCCTGATCCGTGGCTTTGTTCGTGAAGCGTTATCGCTGGTGACTTGGGGTTGTGCTTTCTTTGTTGCCAGTCATTACTACACTTACCTGTCTGTCTGGTTCACGGGCTTTGAAGATGAACTGGTCCGAAATGGAATCGCCATCGCGGTGCTGTTTATCGCGACGCTGATTGTTGGTGCTATCGTCAATTACGTGATAGGTCAGCTGGTCGAGAAAACCGGTCTGTCAGGAACGGACAGGGTACTCGGGATCTGTTTCGGGGCGTTGCGAGGTGTGCTGATTGTGGCCGCCATCCTGTTCTTCCTGGATACCTTCACCGGGTTCTCCAAAAGTGAAGACTGGCAGAAATCGCAGCTCATTCCTGAGTTCAGCTTCATCATCAGATGGTTCTTTGACTATCTGCAAAGCTCGTCGAGTTTTTTGCCCAGGGCATAAACCCTGAGATGTGGCTTAACGAGGAAAAGACGAATGTGCGGTATTGTCGGTATCGCCGGTTTCATGCCGGTAAACCAGTCGATTTATGACGCGTTAACGGTGCTTCAGCACCGTGGGCAGGATGCTGCGGGTATCATCACCATTGATGCAAACAACTGCTTCCGTTTACGTAAGGCGAATGGCCTGGTAAACGATGTGTTTGAAGCCCGCCATATGCAGCGTCTGCAAGGTAATATGGGGATCGGTCACGTTCGTTATCCTACTGCTGGCAGTTCCAGCGCCTCTGAGGCACAGCCTTTCTACGTCAACTCACCGTATGGCATCACCCTTGCCCATAACGGCAACCTGACCAACGCCCATGAGCTGCGTAAAAAGCTGTTCGAAGAGAAACGTCGCCACATTAACACCACCTCTGATTCTGAAATCCTGCTCAACGTGTTCGCCAGCGAGCTGGATAACTTCCGTCACTACCCGCTGGAAGCAGACAATATCTTTGCTGCCATTGCTGCGACCAACCGCCAGATCCGCGGTGCATACGCCTGCGTGGCGATGATTATCGGTCACGGTATGGTTGCCTTCCGCGATCCAAACGGCATTCGTCCGCTGGTGCTGGGCAAGCGCGACCTTGGCGATGGCCGTACCGAATATATGGTTGCCTCTGAGAGCGTGGCGCTGGATACCCTGGGCTTCGAATTCCTGCGTGACGTTGCGCCGGGCGAAGCGGTGTATATCACCGAGAAGGGCCAGCTGTTTACCCGTCAGTGTGCCGACAACCCGGTCAGCAACCCGTGCCTGTTTGAATACGTCTATTTCGCCCGCCCGGACTCCTTCATCGACAAGATTTCCGTCTACAGCGCGCGCGTAAATATGGGCACGAAGCTCGGTGAGAAGATTGCTCGCGAATGGGACGATCTCGACATCGACGTGGTTATTCCTATCCCGGAAACCTCCTGCGATATCGCTCTGGAAATTGCCCGTATTCTGGATAAACCTTACCGTCAGGGCTTCGTGAAGAACCGCTACGTTGGCCGCACCTTCATCATGCCGGGCCAGCACCTGCGCCGTAAGTCTGTACGTCGTAAACTGAACGCCAACCGCGCCGAATTCCGTGATAAGAACGTTCTGCTGGTGGATGACTCCATCGTGCGTGGTACCACCTCTGAGCAGATTATCGAGATGGCGCGCGAAGCGGGGGCGAAGAAAGTGTATCTGGCGTCTGCCGCACCGGAAATTCGCTTCCCGAACGTGTACGGCATCGATATGCCAACCGCCAATGAGCTGATTGCGCACGGTCGCGAAGTGGACGAAATTCGTCAGATTATCGGCGCCGATGGCCTGATTTTCCAGGATCTGAACGATCTTATCGACGCGGTGCGCGCCGAGAACCCGGAGATTCAGCAGTTCGAATGCTCCGTGTTTAACGGCGTCTATGTGACCAAAGACGTCGACCAGCAGTACCTTGACTATCTTGATTCGCTGCGCAACGACGATGCGAAAGCCGTTCAGCTGCAAAACGATCTCGAAAGTTTAGAGATGCACAACGAAGGTTGATCTCTCTGCAGGTGAGGGCGCTCGCCCTCACTTGCAACTCCCCGCGAAATCCTGCACAGTCTGCCCTGAAATCAGTAAGGGCGAAAATCATGAAACGACTCATTGTTGGGCTCAGCGGTGCCAGTGGCGCTATTTACGGCGTACGTCTGCTGCAGGTTTTGCGCGACGTAGCGGAAGTCGAAACCCATCTGGTGATGAGCCAGGCGGCGCGACAAACCCTCTCCCTTGAAACCGATCTCTCCCTGCGTGATGTTCAGGCACTGGCCGACGTCGTTCACGACGTGCGCGATATCGCCGCCAGCATCTCCTCAGGCTCGTTTAAAACCGCTGGCATGGTGATCCTGCCCTGTTCAATTAAAACGCTCTCCGGCATTGTGAACAGCTATACCGACACGCTGGTAACGCGCGCGGCGGATGTCGTGCTGAAGGAACGTCGCCCGCTGGTGCTTTGCGTGCGGGAAACGCCGCTACATCTGGGGCATTTGCGCCTGATGACCCAGGCCGCCGAGCTGGGCGCCGTGATCATGCCGCCGGTACCGGCGTTTTATCATCGCCCGCAGTCGCTGGATGATGTGATCAACCAGACCGTCAACCGCGTGCTGGATCAGTTTGATATCGACCTGCCGGAAGATCTCTTCACCCGCTGGCAGGGAGCCTGATTCTGTGCACACATGCTGTGCATGAAAAGAGACGTTGCCCTGTTTCAGGGCAATTATGCAACGGCGATCATATCCTCGACATTTAATTCGTTTTTTCCCTTTTTCTCTCTCCGGTTCGTTCGGCAGACCTGCTATCTTTCACCATTAAGGCAATATCGCAACGTTTTATTAACATATTTAACGTCGAAGTTTTGACCAGACGGCAATGTGGCATAAGACCTGCAAGAGAAGCCTGCAACACAACACACAACACAATACATAATAAAATCACGGTACTTGAGGGTAAATGTATGAAGAAGACGGTTCTGGCTCTGTCTTTGCTGGTGGGGTTAAGTGCGGCGGCAGGTAGCTATGCAGCGCTTCCACAGACGGTTCGTATCGGTACAGACGCAACCTACGCGCCATTCTCTTCCAAGGATGCGAAAGGCGATTTCGTGGGGTTTGATATCGATCTGGGAAATGAAATGTGCAAACGCATGCAGGTAAAATGCACATGGGTGGGCAGCGACTTTGACGCATTAATTCCGTCGCTGAAAGCCAAGAAAATCGACGCCATTATCTCTTCTCTCTCTATCACCGAAAAACGTCAGCAGGAGATTGCCTTCTCTGACAAGCTCTACGCCGCTGATTCACGTCTGATTGCTGCTAAAGGCTCCCCGATCCAGCCGACCATCGACTCGCTGAAAGGCAAGCATGTTGGCGTGCTCCAGGGGTCAACGCAGGAAGGTTATGCCAATGCCAACTGGCGCGAGAAGGGTGTCGACGTGGTTGCCTATCAGAATCAGGATCTGATTTACTCTGACCTGTCGGCGGGCCGTCTGGATGCTGCATTCCAGGATGAAGTCGCCGCGAGCGAAGGCTTCCTGAAGCAGCCAGCCGGGAAAGACTACGCTTTTGCAGGCCCGTCCGTGAAAGACAAAAAATACTTTGGTGACGGCACCGGTATTGGCCTGCGTAAGGATGATACCGAGCTGAAAGCCGCCTTTGACAAAGCGTTTACAGAGCTGCGTAAAGACGGTACTTACGACAAACTGGCGAAGAAATACTTCGACTTCAACGTCTACGGTGACTGAGACCTGACGGTGATGCACTGAAAAGAGGCATCAGGCGAAGGGGTGATCCAGTATGGTGCGTTAAATGCACTATATTGGATCGCTTTGTGCATACTTACGCATTTATAATGCAAAATATCCCGGCCCGAAGGCATTAATCTTTGCCTGAAGGTGGGGATTAATGGCACATTAGCACCACCCCGTCGTCGTAAAAATCCCGTATGAAGACAGTTTGTTGAGGACAAATATGAAAAAACTCGTGTTGTCACTATCTCTGGTGCTGGCCTTTTCCAGCGCCACCGCGGCATTCGCAGCCATTCCGCAGAAAATCCGTATTGGTACTGATCCAACCTATGCGCCGTTTGAATCGAAGAATTCAAAGGGTGAGCTGGTGGGTTTTGACATCGATCTGGCCAATGAGCTGTGCAAACGCATCAAAGCGCAATGTACCTACGTTGAGAACCCGCTGGACGCGCTTATCCCATCCCTGAAAGCAAAAAAAATCGACGTAATTATGTCCTCGCTCTCCATCACTGAAAAACGCCAGCAGGAGATTGCCTTCACCGACAAACTCTACGCGGCCGATTCACGTCTGGTAGTGGCGAAGTCTTCTGATATTCAGCCAACGCTTGAGTCGCTGAAGGGCAAACGCGTGGGCGTGCTGCAGGGCACCACCCAGGAAACCTACGGTAACGAACACTGGGCGCCGAAGGGGATCGAAATTGTCTCCTATCAGGGCCAGGAAAATATTTACGCAGACCTGACGGCCGGCCGTATTGATGCGGCATTCCAGGATGAAGTCGCGGCAAGCGAAGGCTTCCTGAAAACGCCGGTGGGCAAAGATTACAAGTTCGGCGGTCCGTCCATTAAGGATGTGAAGTTGTTCGGTGTGGGTACCGGTATGGGCCTGCGCAAAGAAGACAACGAACTGCGCGAAGCGCTGAACAAAGCGTTTGCGGAAATGCGCGCTGACGGTACCTATGACAAGCTGGCGAAAAAGTACTTTGATTTCAATGTGTACGGCGGCTAATCGCTCCGTCAAATAACGTGCGGCCCCTCCCGATGCGGGAGGGGAAAAGACACGGTTTCACCACTCACGATACGACAGGGCTCGCGGTATGCTGTACGGATTTTCTGGCGTCATTTTACAGGGCGCGCTTGTCACCCTTGAGCTGGCTATCAGCTCCGTGGTGCTGGCGGTGCTGATAGGTCTGGCAGGCGCAGGGGCGAAGCTTTCGGCTAACAAACCGCTGGCGCTCATTTTTGAAGGCTATACCACGCTCATTCGCGGCGTACCCGATCTGGTGCTGATGCTGCTCATCTTTTATGGTCTGCAGATTGCGTTAAACAGCGTAACGGATGCGATGGGACTGGGACAAATTGATATCGACCCGATGGTGGCCGGTATTATTACCCTCGGTTTTATCTACGGTGCCTACTTCACCGAAACCTTCCGCGGTGCTTATATGGCCGTGCCGAAAGGTCACATTGAGGCGGCAACCGCATTTGGTTTTACCTCTTCACAAACGTTTCGCCGGATCATGTTCCCGGCCATGATGCGCTATGCGCTGCCGGGCATTGGTAACAACTGGCAGGTTATCCTCAAAGCGACGGCGCTGGTCTCTTTGCTCGGTCTGGAAGATGTGGTCAAAGCCACTCAGCTGGCAGGTAAAAGCACCTGGGAGCCCTTCTACTTTGCGGTGGTCTGTGGCGTGATCTATCTGGTCTTTACGACCGTCTCCAATGGTGTGCTGCTTCTGCTTGAGCGTCGCTACTCCGTGGGTGTGAAGAGGGCTGACCTGTGATTGAGATTATTCAGGAATACTGGAAATCCCTGCTGTGGACGGATGGCTATCGCTTTACCGGCGTGGCGATCACGCTGTGGCTGCTGATTTCGTCCGTGGTGATGGGCGGCATTCTGGCGGTGTTTCTCGCCATTGGCCGCGTGTCGAACAATAAATTTATTCAGTTCCCCATCTGGCTGTTTACCTACGTCTTTCGCGGTACGCCGCTGTACGTGCAACTGCTGGTCTTCTATTCAGGCATGTACACGCTGGAAATCGTAAAAGGCACGGAAATGCTGAATGCGTTCTTCCGTAGCGGCCTGAACTGTACGGTGCTGGCGTTGACGCTCAACACCTGTGCCTATACCACCGAGATCTTCGCCGGGGCTATTCGTTCCGTGCCTTATGGCGAGATTGAAGCGGCGCGGGCGTATGGCTTTTCGTCGGTAAAACTTTACCGCTGCATTATTCTGCCATCGGCGCTGCGTATTGCGCTGCCTGCGTACAGCAACGAAGTGATTCTGATGCTGCACTCCACTGCGCTTGCCTTTACCGCGACGGTGCCGGATCTGCTCAAAATCGCGCGCGATATTAACTCCGCGACCTATCAGCCGTTTACCGCGTTTGGCATTGCGGCGGTGCTCTATTTAATTATCTCTTATGTCTTGATTAGCCTGTTCCGCAAGGCTGAAAAACGCTGGTTGCAGCATATAAAACCTTCTTCGACGCACTGAGAAAGATGATGGCTGAGAACAAATTAAACGTTATTGATTTGCACAAACGCTACGGCGAACATGAAGTGCTGAAAGGGGTGTCGCTGCAGGCGAATGCAGGCGACGTAATCAGTATCATCGGCTCATCCGGCTCGGGTAAAAGTACCTTCCTGCGCTGCATTAACTTCCTCGAAAAACCGAGTGAAGGCTCGATTGTGGTGAGCGGGCAGAATATTAATCTGATACGCGATAAAGACGGCCAGCTGAAGGTGGCGGATAAGAATCAGCTGCGTCTGCTGCGCACGCGTCTGACCATGGTGTTCCAGCACTTCAACCTCTGGAGCCACATGACGGTGCTGGAGAACGTGATGGAAGCGCCGATTCAGGTGCTGGGCCTGAGCAAACAGGAAGCCCGCGAGCGCGCGGTGAAATACCTGGCGAAAGTGGGTATCGACGAGCGTCAGCAGATGAAATACCCGGTGCACCTCTCCGGCGGTCAGCAGCAACGTGTCTCCATCGCCCGCGCGCTGGCGATGGAACCCGAAGTGCTGCTGTTCGATGAACCGACCTCAGCGCTGGATCCTGAACTCGTTGGCGAAGTGCTGCGCATCATGCAGAAGCTGGCCGAAGAGGGCAAAACGATGGTGGTGGTGACGCACGAGATGGGCTTTGCCCGTAACGTTTCTAACCACGTCATCTTCCTGCATCAGGGCAAAATTGAAGAGCAGGGCCATCCGGACGACGTCTTAGCGAATCCGCAAAGCCCGCGTCTGCAGCAGTTCCTGAAAGGCTCCCTGAAATAACGGGGGTTTTCCCTCTCCCCGTGGGAGAGGGTTGGGATGAGGGCATCAGACCGCAGTACAGCCCAATCGCCCGGTGGCGCTTCGCTTACCGGGCCTACAAAAACCGCAGTGCCGCCCGGCATTCAGACCGCACCACACTCCAGCCGATAGACCCAGTCGTCATACCGCACCCCATTAATTTCATATGCCTTTTCCAGTACCTGTGTACGCACAAACCCGGCTTTCTCCAGCACGCGCACCGACCCGCCGTTATCCGCCAGCACAAACGCTTTAATGGCCTTCACGCCGGTCTGGTTAAAGGCGTAATCACACACCGCGCGCAGCGCCTCGCTGGCAATACCTTTCCCCTGCGCAGCAGGCACAACCGTATAGCCGATATCTGCCTCTTCATGATTCGCCGGGCTAATTTGCAGGCCAATATCGCCAAGCGGGGTCTCCTCATCCCGAAAACGGATCACGAAAACATGCTCGGCCATCAGGCGCGCGGCAAACACGCGTCGGGTCTCTTTTTCCGGCGCGATGGCGGACATATAGCGCATGATGTCGCGGTTTTCACGCAGCGAGCGGAAGAAGGCCCAGTCGGTGGGTTCGAAAGGGGTGAGATGAAGCCGGGGAGTGGTGATGGTTGCCATTGTTACGTCATTTCATCGGAACATGGCGTACAACTGTAACATATTCACCGCACCACATCCCCCAGCGCCTCTTCTAAGTCATACCAGCGGAACGTGAACCCCGCCGCTTCCAGCCGTTTGGGTAGCGCCCGTTGTCCGCCTAATACCAGCACGGACGCTTCACCCATCATCAGGCGAATCATCGTGGCAGGTACGCGCAATATCGCCGGGCGATGCAGGGCGTGCCCCAGAGCGTGAGCAAACTGTTCATTACGCACCGGATATGGCGCAACCATATTAAACGGTCCGCGCAGATCGTTATCCAGCAGCCAGAGAATGCCGTTGACCATATCGTCGATATGGATCCACGCCAGATACTGACGGCCGTTGCCAATGGGTCCACCGAGTCCCAGCTTAAAAGGCGGGAGCATTTTGCCCAAAATACCGCCATTCGGCGCCAGTACCACACCGGTACGCAGCAGGCAGACGCGGGTACGATCGCTTTGCGCCGCACAGGCGATGCGTTCCCACTGGGCACAGAGTTTATGGGTAAATTCGTTGTGGGGCGGCTCTTCCTCGGTCACCACCACTTCGCCAAGATCGCCGTAATAGCCCGTCGCTGAGCCCGAAATCAGCACCGACGGCGGCGTGTGGCTGTTGCGAATCAGCTCAACCAGCTTCTCGGTGATGTTCCAGCGGCTGCTGCAGAGCCGCTGTTTCTGCTCTTCGGTCCAGCGCTTATCGGCAATGGGTTCACCCGCGAGGTTGATGACGGCATCAAAGCCGTCCAGATTTTGCTGCTCAGCCAGCCCTTTCCAGATGTCGACGCCTGCGCCCAGCACCTGACGCGCTTTTTCCGGGCTGCGCGTCACCACGGTGATGTCATGATGCAGCGCCTGAAGACGCGCAATGAGATGGCGACCAATCAGGCCCGTACCGCCGGTCAGCAAAATCTTCATACAACCTCCAGGTTTATCCCTGGCGTCGCCAGCTTAACGTCATAGAGACGGAGTCGGCGTAGCGCAGGGCGTGAAGTTTATCGATCTCTACTTCAGCATAAGTGACCCAGTGATGATCGCGTGCGATATCGAGCACATCCTGAGTTAATTTCTCCAGCAGAGAGAAGCGGTTGTTCTCCACGTACTGAATGATGTTTTTGGTTATCGTGCGGTAGTTCAGCGCGTCATTGATGTCTTCGCTGGCCCGCGCTTTGTCGGCGGGATAGTGAATAACCACATTAATGACAATATCCTGACGGTTGGCAATCTCTTCCTCTTTGATACCGATGAAGGTACGCAAGCGTAAATTTTTTATACGAATAATAGCGTCTGGCTGTGACATTGCAGGTCTTCTCCGTGTCAGTAATTGCCGCCCATAATACATGAGAGGCTTGCAGGCACACAGCCTCCTATAAGGTTAAATCTGCTGGATTTTTTGCAGTGCGCGTTCGGTGGCCGGGCGGGTACGGATACGTTCAAACCAGTTGTTCACCGCCGGGTAGGACGCGAGATCAATCCGGTGTTTTTCATGGGTATTCACCCACGGCCAGCAGGCGATATCGGCAATGCTGTAATGATCTCCCCCAAGCCACGGCGTTTTTTCCAGCCGCTGGTTTAGCACGCCATACAGACGTTGCGTCTCCACCTGATAGCGTTCTATCGCATAAGGGATGGGCTGCGGGGCGTAAGCGGTAAAATGGTGATTCTGTCCCAGCATGGGCCCAAGTCCGCTCGCCTGCCAGAAGAGCCATTGCAAGGTATGGTGACGTTCACGCAGCTCCCCGCTCAGGAGTTTGCCGGTTTTCTCCGCCAGATAGAGCAAAATTTCGCCGGATTCAAACAGGCTCAACGGTCTTCCCCCGTCGGCCGGCTGATTGTCAATAATGGCCGGAATTTTATTGTTCGGCGAGATAGCCAGAAAGAGAGGACTGAACTGTTCACCTTTGCTGATATCCACGCGAATGATTCTGTAATCCAGTTCGGCTTCTTCGAGAAAGAGGGTGATCTTATGGCCGTTTGGGGTAGGGGCGTAATAAAGGTCAATCATTCTCAACTCCTGTCCATGCGAATAGTAGTGCCACGACAACTGAGTATAGGTAATTGTTGTAAATCGTGAGTTTTCATCAAGTGACAGCGGGGCAAAGAGATTATATGTTGAGTAAAAAACCGATCAGCCGATGAGGATGTTATGAACCAGCCCCTAATCACGTTGTGGTCCGATGCGAATTTCTTTTCCCCCTATGTCATGAGCGTATACGTTGCGCTGGCTGAAAAAGGGCTTACTTTTACGCTGAAGACCGTTGATCTCGACGGCGGGGAACATCTCAAACCGCAGTGGCAAGGTTACGATCTCACCCGACGCGTGCCGGTGCTGGAGGTTGACGGCTTTGCGCTGAGCGAATCATCAGCGATCGATGAATACCTGGAAGATCGTTTTGCGCCGCCCGAGTGGGAACGGATCTATCCACACGATCTGCAAAAACGCGCCCGTGCGCGGCAGATCCAGGCGTGGCTACGTAGCGACCTGGTGCCGATTCGTGTAGAGCGCTCGACGGATGTCGTGTTTGCCGGGGTGAAAAAGCCAGCTTTGAGCGCGGAAGGCACGAACAGCGCCCAAAAACTGATTGAAACGGCCACGTCGCTTCTCGCGCATGGCAATCCGAACCTGTTTGGTGAATGGTGCATTGCCGATACCGACCTGGCGCTGATGCTGAACCGCCTGATCCTCAACGGCGATGAAGTCCCTCAGCTGCTGGTGGATTATGCAGCGTTCCAGTGGCAGCGCGCCTCTGTGCAGCGCTATGTGGCACTCTCCGCTAAGCGCGCGGGCTGATAAGCCCTGACGCTTCAGGTATGATAAGGGCAGTGATTTTTCCGAGGGAGAGACGAATGAAATTGATGTTTGCGTCGGATATCCATGGATCGCTGCCCGCGACCGAGCGCGTGCTTTCTCTGTTTGCGCAAAGCGGCGCGCAATGGCTGGTGATTCTGGGGGATGTGTTAAACCATGGCCCGCGCAATGCGCTGCCGGAAGGCTATGCCCCTGCGCAGGTCGCGGAGAAGCTCAATCCGTTTGCCTCGCGCATCATTGCCGTGCGCGGTAACTGCGACAGCGAAGTCGACCAGATGCTACTGCACTTTCCCCTTACCGCTCCGTGGCAACAGGTACTGCTGGAAAACAGCCGCCTGTTCCTCACCCACGGGCACCTTTTCGGCCCGGATAATCTCCCGGCACTCGCGGCTGGCGATGTCCTGGTTTACGGTCATACTCATATTCCGGTGGCTGAAAAACGCGGTGAAATTTATCACGTTAACCCGGGGTCGGTCAGCATACCGAAAGGCGGATATCCTGCGAGCTATGGCATGCTGGATGGAAATACCCTGAGCGTTATCGCACTTAATGATCAGCAAGTTATTGCGCAGGTAGCGATTAATCCGTAAGTTACACCTCAACTGCAAACGCGCCGAAAGAGCGCTTAGACGAGAAGGTTTCCCGATGGTGGAGCAGAATCATTTGGCAAGTACTGAATGGGTTGACATTGTCAGCGAAGAAAATGAAGTGATCGCGCAGGCCAGCCGCGAACAAATGCGTGCAGAGCGTCTGCGTCACCGTGCAACCTACATTGTTGTGCATGACGGCATGGGCAAGATTCTGGTTCAGCGTCGCACGGACACGAAAGATTTTCTGCCAGGTATGCTGGATGCCACAGCGGGTGGTGTCGTGCAGGCCGATGAAGTGCTGCTGGATTCCGCGCGTCGTGAAGCGGAAGAAGAGTTAGGGATTGCCGGTGTGCCATTTGCTGAACACGGGCAGTTCTATTTCGAAGACGAACATTGCCGCGTCTGGGGCGGACTGTTTAGCTGCGTTTCCCACGGGCCTTTCGCCCTGCAGGAAGAAGAAGTGAGCGAAGTCTGCTGGATGACGCCGGAAGAGATTACCGCGCGTTGCGACGAGTTCACGCCGGATTCGTTAAAAGCACTGGCGCTGTGGATGACCCGCAACGCCAAAAACGAATCCGCTAAGCCGGAAAATAAAGCGGAAAAAGAGGAAGAGGCTGAATAAGCCTTAACAGCTTTCCCGCAGACACAGGCTGGACGCGATAGGTTTATGGTCGCGCCAGTCTCCATCATTCAGACGTTCCAGTAACGCTTTCCCGGCCTCAATTCCAATCTTTCGATGCGGTACCGCCATGGTCGTCAGCGGCGGCTGACAGACGCGGCTGACGTCGCTATCCCCAAAGCCTACGACGGCAAGATCGTCCGGCACTTTGATTCGCCGACGCTGACACTCATATAGCGCACCGCAGGCCAGTTCGTCTGAAACGCATACCAGCGCATCCAGCTCCGGCCACGCCAGCAGAAACTCAGGCAGCTGCGCCGCACCGGTCGAGAAGCTCGGCGGCATGGCGGCGTTAATTACCCGGTTCGGCGACAGATGATGGCGCAGCATCGCTTTGTACCAGCCCTGTAAATGCTGTTGAAAAATCCACTGTTCCTGGTTGGCGCACAGCAGGCCGATATTCTGGTAGCCGCGCTTAATAACCATTTCTGTTAGCTCATACATGGCCGCCACGTTATCAATCCCGATATTCATATCAATCGGGTCGGCGCGCATAGCACCCATCTCCATCACCGGGATGGAGGCATTTTTCAGCCAGTGGCGAACGGTGTCGGTATGCTCCACGCTGAGCAGGATCGCGGCGGCAATATTTGACGCCAGCAGCGTTTCCAGCAGCTTTTCCTCCTGTTCAAGACGATGCTGAGACTCGGCCAGCATGATCTGGTATCCGGCAGGCTGAAGCACCTGCTGTAGCCCGGCAAACATCTCTGAACACCCAGCTTCGGAAAGATTAGGAACAACCATTGCGATCGTCCATGACGACGCCGATGCCAGTGCGCTGGCGGCGAGATTGGGCATATAACCCAGTTCCTGCACCGCAGCTTCAATTTTTTCACGCAGTTTATCGGAAACCTGTTCCGGCGTGCGGAGCGCACGGGAGACGGTCATCGTGCCAACTCCGGCAAGCTGTGCGACATCCGCGAGCGTGACTTTTCCGGTACTGCGCCGTTTTCGGGTTAAAGACATACACCTTCCTGCTGACCAGACGCGTTCTTATTTCCTTCACTCCAGGTGACAGGCAGTATACGCCTTAAATCCCTTTTTTTGCTGTGATTTCACACGATGATGGCATTTTGATAGCGCTATCACACTTCTGCATGTTAATCGTTGGTAGCGCTATCTTTGTGACCGGGATCGCAGTCAAGGATTGATGGGTTGAATAAAGTTTGCTCATCTTTGGCGTGACGACGGAGTGAAAAGTGCTCAAAAAGTGGATATATGATACAACCATCACGCTTCAGGAGAGCGTTGAAAGCTGGCCGCAGGCGCTGGAGATATGCGCGAAACCGTTACTGGAGCTGCAGGTGATTGAACCGGAATACGTGACGGCAATCATTCAGCAGCACCATGCTTTAGGACCGTATTATGTGCTGGCACCAGGGCTGGCCATGCCGCATGCGCGGCCGGAAGAAGGCGCCAAAGGACTGGGGTTGTCATTACTAAAACTAAAACAGGGCGTCTCTTTTGGTGCCGGGGAGTTTGACCCTGTCGATGTCATTATTATGCTCGCGGCACCGGACAAACATAGCCATATCGAGATGATCTCATCGCTGGCAGAGTTATTTTCCAGCGACGAAGATATGGAAAAATTACATCAGGCGAATACCCTGGAGGACATTAAAACCATTATTGACCGCTTCTGATTTAATTCTTTAATCCGATTATTCACAACATTACGCGCCAGCGTGATGGGGCGTGCTCTACTCATAAAAGGGGACAACAATGAAAATCATGGCTATTTGTGGGTCTGGCCTGGGCAGCAGTTTTATGGTCGAAATGAACATTAAAAAGGTGCTCAAAAAGCTGGAAATTGACGCCGAGGTTGAACACTCCGATCTCTCCTCCGCCACGCCGGGCGCGGCTGACCTGTTCGTGATGGCAAAAGATATTGCCGCCAGCGCCAGCGTACCGGAAAGCCAACTGGTGGTGATCAATAACATCATTGATATCAACGAACTTGAAGCGCAACTGCGCGCCTGGTTCGAAAGACAATAATCCTGATAAGGCGAGGTGGATATGTTTATCCTTGAAACGCTGAATTTCGTTGTTGATATTTTAAAAGTCCCTTCGGTGCTGGTCGGATTAATTGCCTTGATCGGTCTGGTTGCGCAGAAAAAAGCGTTTTCAGATGTGGTGAAGGGAACCATTAAAACGATTCTTGGTTTTATTGTGCTGGGCGGTGGCGCCACGGTGCTGGTGGGGTCATTAAATCCATTGGGGGGTATGTTCGAGCACGCCTTTAATATTCAGGGCATCATTCCCAATAATGAAGCGATTGTTTCGATTGCGCTGGAAAAATACGGAGCCTCTACCGCGCTGATTATGGCGTTTGGGATGGTAGCGAATATTATCGTCGCGCGCTTTACCCGTCTGAAGTACATCTTCCTGACCGGGCACCACACGTTTTACATGGCGTGCATGATTGGCGTAATTCTCACCGTGGCGGGCTTTGAGGGGGTAGGGCTGGTCTTTACCGGATCGCTGATCCTCGGCCTGATTATGGCTTTCTTCCCGGCCATTGCGCAGCGTTACATGAAGCGCATCACCGGTAACGATGAGATCGCCTTCGGCCACTTCGGCACCCTGGGCTACGTGCTGTCCGGCTGGATTGGCAGCAAGGTCGGCAAAGGCTCTCGTTCAACCGAAGAGATGAACCTGCCGAAGAACCTGAGCTTCCTGCGCGACAGTTCGATCTCTATCTCCCTGACGATGATGATTATCTACCTGATCATGGCGGTGAGCGCCGGGCGGGAGTACGTCGAAGCCACCTTCAGCGGCGGTCAGAACTACCTGGTTTACGCCATTATCATGGCGATCACCTTCGCGGCGGGCGTTTTCATCATCCTGCAGGGCGTGCGCCTGATTCTGGCGGAAATCGTCCCGGCCTTTACCGGCTTCTCTGAAAAACTGGTGCCGAACGCACGCCCCGCGCTGGACTGCCCGGTGGTCTACCCCTATGCGCCAAATGCCGTGCTGATTGGCTTCCTGTTCAGCTTCCTCGGGGGAATTGTCGGGTTGTTCATCTGCGGGCAGTTCAACTGGGTGCTGATCCTCCCGGGCGTCGTGCCGCACTTCTTTACCGGTGCAACGGCGGGCGTGTTCGGTAATGCCACCGGCGGACGTCGCGGGGCAATGATAGGCGCCTTCGCCAATGGTCTGCTGATTACCTTCCTGCCGGTTCTGCTGCTGCCGGTGCTGGGCGCGATTGGCTTTGCTAACACCACCTTCTCGGACGCCGATTTCGGCGCGGTGGGGATTGTGCTCGGTAACCTGGCGCGCTTCATGTCACCGCTTGCCATCACCGGGCTGGTCGTGGCGCTGTTCGCGCTGCTGGTGGCCTACAACCTGTTTGCGAAAAACAAACCTGCGGGCGGTAACGCGCAGGAAAATACCGGAGCCAAATCATGAATGAGAATGAGATAACCGAGCTGGCGCGCCAGATTCGCCTTGAGACGCTGAAATCGCTGACGCAGCTCGGATTTGGACACTACGGCGGCAGCATGTCGGTGGTCGAAACGCTGGCCGTGCTGTACGGCGCGGTGATGAAAATCGACCCGGCGGATCCGGACTGGCCAGAGCGTGACTACTTTGTCCTGTCGAAAGGCCATGCGGGCCCGGCGCTGTACAGCACGCTGGCGATCAAGGGCTACTTCCCGGTGGAGGAGCTGGGCACCCTGAACCAGAACGGTACGCGCCTGCCGAGCCATCCGGATCGCCTGAAAACACGCGGCGTGGATGCGACCACCGGTTCGCTGGGGCAGGGGATTTCCATTGCCGGCGGGATGGCGCTATCGCACAAGCTCGCGGGGCGACCGAATCGGGTTTTCTGCATTGTCGGTGACGGCGAGCTGAACGAGGGACAGTGCTGGGAAGCCTTCCAGTTTATTGCCCATCATCGTCTGAACAATCTGACGGTATTCGTCGACTGGAACAAACAGCAACTGGATGGCGAACTGGATGAAATCATTTGCGCGTTTGACCTCGAAGGGAAATTCCGTGCCTTTGGTTTTGACGTGGTGACCGTGAAGGGAGACGACATTCCGGCGCTGCATGACGTGACGTCGCGCGTGCCGGCGAAAGACGCCCGCCCGCAGGTGGTGATCCTCGACAGCATTAAAGGGCAGGGGGTGCCGTATCTCGAACAGCTCAGCAATTCGCACCACCTGCGATTGACCGCGGAGAGCAAAGCGGCCCTCAACGAGACGATTCGCCAACTGGAGGCTTCACATGATTAAGGTTGCACCGGCAGGACAGAAAGACGCCGTTGAGATGCGCAAGGTCTACGCGGGCTTCGTGGCAAAGCAGATTGAGGCCGGAAGCGAGATTATCGCCCTGGAAGCGGACCTGATGAGTTCGATGGCGATGGACGGCGTGGCGCGCGATTATCCGCAGCACGTGATTAACTGCGGCATCATGGAGGCCAACGTGATCGGTACAGCTGCCGGGCTGTCGCTCACCGGTCGCAAACCGTTCGTGCATACGTTCACCGCGTTTGCCAGCCGACGCTGCTTCGACCAGCTGTTTATGTCCCTGGACTATCAGCGTAACAACGTGAAGGTGATAGCCTCGGATGCTGGCGTGACGGCCTGTCACAACGGCGGGACGCATATGTCGTTCGAGGATATGGGCATCGTGCGCGGTCTGGCGCACTCGGTGGTGATGGAGGTGACCGACGCGGTGATGTTTGACGATGTGCTGCGCCAGCTTATCGATCTGGAAGGCTTCTACTGGGTACGCACCATCCGTAAGCAGGCGCCGAGCGTGTATGCGCCGGGCTCAACCTTCACCATCGGCAAAGGCAACGTGCTGCGTGAGGGAAGCGATATTACGCTTATCGCCAATGGCATTATGGTAGCGGAAGCGCTGGAGGCGGCGCGTCAGCTGGAGCAGGAGGGGGTCAGTGCAGCGGTTATTGATATGTTCACCCTGAAGCCCATCGACCGTATGCTGGTGAAAAACTACGCTGAGAAAACCGGGCGCATCGTGACCTGTGAAAACCACAGCATTCACAACGGTCTTGGCTCGGCGGTGGCGGAAGTGCTGGTGGAAACCTGCCCGGTGCCAATGCGACGCGTGGGGGTCAAAGAGCGTTACGGTCAGGTGGGGACGCAGGACTTCCTGCAGAAGGAGTACGGCCTGACGGCACATGACATCGTGTCGGCGGCGCGAGAGCTGCTGTAATAAAAAAGGCGACCCTTTGTGGTCGCCTTTTTGTTGCCCGGTGGCGCTAGCGCTTACCGGGCCTACGGTCCTGTAGGCCGGATAAGCGAAGCGCCATCCGGCAAGACCTTACAATTACTGCTGCTGCGAAGACTGGATCGCCGTCAGCGCGATGGTATAGACGATATCGTCAACCAGCGCACCACGGGACAGGTCGTTCACAGGTTTGCGCATACCCTGCAGCATTGGCCCGATGGAGATCAGGTCTGCTGAACGCTGTACCGCTTTATAGGTGGTGTTACCGGTGTTCAGATCCGGGAAGATGAACACGGTAGCGCGACCTGCAACCGGAGAGTTCGGCGCTTTGGATTTTGCCACGTCAGCCATCACGGCGGCGTCGTACTGCAGCGGACCGTCGATCATCAGATCCGGACGTTTTTCCTGAGCAATACGGGTCGCTTCACGCACTTTCTCTACGTCGCTACCTGCACCAGAAGTACCGGTGGAGTAGGAGAGCATTGCAACGCGCGGCTCGATGCCGAAGGCAGTCGCGGAATCTGCGGACTGAATAGCGATCTCAGCCAGCTGCTCTGCGGTTGGATCCGGGTTGATCGCGCAGTCGCCGTAAACATAAACCTGTTCAGGCAGCAGCATGAAGAACACAGAGGAGACCAGAGAACTGCCCGGTGCGGTTTTGATCAGCTGCAGCGGTGGACGGATGGTGTTTGCGGTGGTGTGAACTGCACCGGAAACCAGACCGTCAACTTCGTCCTGCTCCAGCATCAGCGTACCCAGCACCACGTTGTCTTCCAGCTGCTCGCGCGCAACGGCTTCGGTCATGCCCTTGCTCTTACGCAGTTCAACCAGACGGGCAACGTAGCTTTCACGAACCACTTCAGGGTCAACGATTTCGATGCCCGCACCCAGCTCAACGCCCTGAGACGCCGCAACGCGGTTGATCTCATCCGGGTTACCCAGCAGCACACAGGTCGCGATGCCGCGCTCTGCACAGATAGCCGCCGCTTTAACGGTACGTGGCTCGTCACCTTCTGGCAGAACAACGCGTTTGCCCGCTTTACGCGCCAGCTCGGTCAGCTGGTAACGGAATGCAGGAGGAGACAGACGGCGGCTGCGCTCGGAGGTCGCGGTCAGGGATTCGATCCAGTCTGCGTTGATGTAACCTGCAACGTATTCCTGAACTTTCTCGATACGCTCGTGGTCATCAACCGGCACTTCCAGGTTGAAGCTCTGCAGGCTCAGGGAGGTCTGCCAGGTGTTGGTATTCACCATGAAGACCGGCAGGCCAGTGGCAAACGCGCGTTCGCACAGCTTGCTCACGCGTGGATCCATCTCGTAAGCGCCGGTCAGCAGGATGGCACCGATCTCTACGCCGTTCATCGCCGCCAGACACGCTGCAACCAGCACGTCCGGACGATCGGCAGACGTTACCAGCAGGGAACCTGCGCGGAAGTGTTCCAGCATGTGCGGAATGCTACGCGCACAGAAGGTCACGGACTTCACGCGGCGGGTATTGATATCGCCTTCGTTAACGATGGTCGCGTTCAGGTGACGCGCCATATCGATTGCACGGGTGGCAATCAGATCGAAGCTCCAGGGTACCGCGCCGAGAACAGGCAGCGGGCTGGAATCCTGCAGTTTCGCCGGATCAACTTTGACGACCTTCGCTTTGGAAGAGTCGTCGAAGATCTCAGACAGGTCTGGGCGAGTACGGCCCTGATCGTCAACCGGGGCGTTCAGTTTGTTCACGATCACGCCGGTGATGTTGGTGTTTTTCGTGCCGCCGAAGCTGCTGCGTGTCAGTTCGATACGCTCGTTCAGCTGTTCCGGGGTATCAGTGCCCTGGGACATGACGAAAACGATCTCTGCGTTCAGGGTTTTCGCGATTTCAAAGTTCAGAGACTGAGCAAACTGGTGTTTGCGCGTCGGGACCAGACCTTCAACCAGCACCACTTCTGCGTCCTGCGCATTTGCATGGTAGTTGGCGATGATCTCTTCCATCAAAACGTCTTTTTGGTTGCTGGAGAGCAGCGACTCAACGTGACTCATCTTCAGCGGTTCAGCCGCAGGCAGATTGGAGTTTTTGCGAACGATGGTGGTGGTCTGGTCAGGCGCATCGCCACCGGTACGAGGCTGGGCGATTGGCTTAAAGACGCTCAGACGAACGCCTTTGCGTTCCATAGCACGGATTACGCCAAGGCTGACGCTGGTCAGGCCGACGCTGGTTCCGGTAGGGATCAGCATAATAGTACGGGACACGGTTTATCCTCTTTCGTTACCGCCGACACGGGGCGGGTTACAAAACAGCACCGCCAGCATTGCTGGCGGTGTGGAATCAGGCAGTCAGGCGGTGTGCGTCTTGCGCGATGACCAGCTCTTCGTTAGTTGGGATAACGATAGCCGGACGGGTGCCTTCTTTGTTGATGAAGCCAGACTTGCCGAAACGCGCAGCCAAGTTACGCTCGTGATCAACGTCGAAGCCCAGAACGCCCAGTTTGCCCAGGGACAGTTCACGAACCATAGCCGCGTTCTCACCGATACCACCGGTGAAGATAACCGCGTCCAGACGACCGTCCATCAGCGCAGTGTAAGAACCGATGTATTTCGCCAGACGGTGGCAGTAAACGTCCATTGCACGTTTAGCGTCTGCTTTCTCTGCGTAGTTGTCTTCAACATAGCGGCAGTCGCTGGTGACTTCGGTCAGACCCAGCAGGCCAGACTCTTTAGTCAGCATTTTGTTGATGTCGTCAACGCTCATGCCCAGAGTGTCGTGCAGGTGGAAGATGATCGCCGGGTCGATGTCACCGGAACGGGTACCCATCACCAGACCTTCCAGAGGGGTCAGACCCATGGAGGTATCAACACATTTACCGTTGCGGATAGCAGAAACAGAACCACCGTTGCCCAGATGGCAGGTGATGATGTTCACTTCTTCAACAGGTTTGTTCAGGATTTTTGCGGCTTCCTGAGTCACAAAGAAGTGGCTGGTGCCGTGCGCGCCGTAACGACGTACGCCGTGCTCTTTGTACAGGCTGTATGGCAGGGCATAGAGGTAAGACTCTTCCGGCATGGTCTGATGGAACGCGGTGTCGAACACGGCCACGTTTTTGTCTTTCAGATTCGGGAAGGATTTCAGCGCTTCAGCGATACCGATCAGGTGCGCCGGGTTGTGCAGCGGAGCAAAAGAGGCAGAATCTTTGATGCCCTGGATAACAGATTCGTCGATCACGACGGAACTGGTGTATTTTTCGCCGCCGTGGACGATACGGTGACCAATCGCAGTCAGCTGAGCAGACAGTTCTGGTTTTTGTGCCAGAATAGTGTTAACGATAAAGTTCAGCGCTTCACTGTGAGCGGCGCCTGCACCTAAAGCCGCTTCTTGTTTGCTGCCGTCCATCTTCCACTTGATACGTGCTTCAGGCAGATGGAAACATTCGGCCAAACCAGAGAGGTACTCGTCACCGTTGAGCGCATCGATGATGGCGAATTTCAGTGAGGAGCTACCGCAGTTCAGAACCAGTACTAACTTACTCGACATGGAAGTACCTATTATTGATACGTGGCTAAAAAAACGTCAGTGAGTCTAACAGCGTAACGCATGATGACTCGGACATTTATGATTAACATCATGCCAAACGAACATTGTGGCATGATGGAAGAAATAACTATGATTTTATGCCATTTTGCACAATTTTCAGCCAATGGCATAATGTGCGATAATTTGACGAGTGAATGATTCTCGTCTATGGCCCAATCAGGCTGGCACAGGATACCCGATACGGGGTAGCGATGACAAAATATTTTGAACGTTGTCATAGCCTGTTGTGGTTTTACACAAAAATTTTAATTTTTATACGTGAAGTTGAGGTACAGCCATGTCGACACCCGAAACCCCTACCGTGAATTTCTTCAGTCTGTTTCGTCGGGGACAGCATTACGCAAAGACGTGGCCGATGGAAAAGCGCCTTGCGCCAATGTTTATTGAGAATCGCACCATCCGCGCCACGCGCTATGCGATTCGCTTTATGCCCCCTGTCGCCATTTTTACCCTGTGCTGGCAAATAGCGTTAGGCGGACAGCTTGGCCCGGCCGTGGCGACAGCACTCTTTGCGTTAAGCCTGCCGATGCAGGGGCTGTGGTGGTTAGGAAAACGGTCCATCACGCCACTGCCACCTTCTATTTTACACTGGTTTTATGAAGTCCGTGGAAAACTGGAGGAGGCCGGGCAGGCGCTTGCTCCGGTTGAAGGCAAGCCTGATTACCAGGCGCTGGCGGACACGTTAAAGCGCGCTTTTAAGCAGTTGGATAAAACATTCCTCGATGACTTGTGATTGATCATCGAAACGACCAACAAAAAAAGGCACAGTAACAAACCGTTACCGTGTCTTTTTTTTACAGTGCAATGCGCTACAGGAGTCGAAAGATGGAAATGACCCATGCTCAACGTCTGATTTTGTCTAACCAGTACAAAATGATGACAATGCTTGATCCCGATAACGCTGCGCGCTACAGCCGCCTGCAGACTATCGTCGAACGGGGGTTTGGTTTGCAAATGCGCGAACTGGACCGCGAGTTTGGTGAGCTGAAAGAAGAAACCTGCCGCATCGTGATCGACATTATGGAGATGTACCACGCCCTGCATGTTTCCTGGACTAATCTCAAAGATCAGCAGTCCATTGACGAGCGCCGTGTCACCTTCTTAGGCTTTGATGCAGCGACGGAAGCGCGTTATCTGAGCTATGTCCGCTTTATGGTGAATACCGAAGGGCGTTATACCCACTTCGATGCGGGTACCCACGGCTTTAACGCGCAGACCCCAATGTGGGATAAATACCAGCGCATGCTGAGCGCGTGGCACGCCTGCCCGCGTCAGTACCATTTAAGCAGCAACGAAATTCAACAAATCATTAATGCCTGACGGAGGTGCGTGTGCAGTGTAGAGGTTTTCTGTTTGATCTGGACGGTACGCTGGTGGATTCGCTGCCGGTTGTGGAGCGTTCATGGTGCCATTGGGCTGACAGACAGGGTATCGACCATCAGGACGTACTGAATTTCATCCATGGCAAGCAGGCCATAACCTCATTACGGCACTTCTTAGCGGGGCGTTCTGAGGAGGAGATTCAGGCGGAGTTCAAATACCTGGAGCAGATTGAGGCCACCGATACGGAGGGTATCACTGCACTGCCTGGCGCACGCGAACTGCTTGAACATCTCAACGAAGCGCAGATCCCGTGGGCTATCGTCACGTCCGGCTCTGTTCCGGTCGCGCATGCCCGTCACAAAGCGGCCGGTTTACCGAAGCCCGAGGTGTTCATTACCGCTGAGCGCGTTAAGCGCGGCAAGCCAGAGCCGGATGCGTTTCTGCTTGGCGCTGAACTGCTGGGCCTCGCTCCCGCTGAGTGCGTGGTCGTGGAAGACGCGGCGGCCGGCGTGCTGGCCGGGCTGAACGCCGGGAGTCACGTCATTGCCGTTAACGTTCCGGCGGGGTCTCCCCGGCTGAGTGAGGCGGACTTTGTGCTGGATTCCCTGACGGCACTGGCGGTGTCTAAGGCGCCCGATGGCGTTGTAACCGTCTCGCTAAAAATGTAATCCCATGATTTAGCCCCACGTTGCTGGGGCTTTTTTATGGCAAAATTCCTCATCTTCCACTGACAAGGATAGGTTGTGAACGGTGAACTGATTTGGGTCCTGAGCCTGCTTTTAATCGCCATTATTCTCTTCGCCACAGGCAAGGTGCGCATGGATGCCGTTGCCCTGTTTGTCATCGTCGCGTTTGTGCTGAGCGGCACGCTTACGCTACCGGAAGCTTTCTCCGGGTTCAGCGATCCTAACGTTATCCTGATTGCCGCCCTGTTTATTATTGGCGACGGCCTGGTGCGCACCGGTGTGGCGACCATCATGGGCGCGTGGCTGGTTAAAGTGGCCGGCAGCAGTGAAACCAAAATGCTGATCTATCTGATGCTGACGGTTGCCGGGCTGGGGGCGTTTATGAGCTCAACGGGCGTGGTCGCTATTTTTATCCCGGTGGTACTGAGCGTCTCCATGCGGATGCAAAGCTCGCCGTCGCGCCTGATGATGCCTCTGAGTTTTGCCGGTTTGATAAGCGGTATGATGACGCTGGTGGCGACGCCGCCGAACCTGGTCGTCAACAGTGAGCTGCTCCGGGAAGGTTTTCAGGGCTTCAGCTTTTTCAGCGTCACCCCGCTGGGTCTGGTGATTCTGGCGATGGGCGTGGTCTATATGCTGCTGACCCGTTTTGCCCTGAAAGGCGAGAACCAGGACAAAAACAAAGACGGGTGGAAGCGGCGCACTTTCCGCGATCTCATCAAAGAGTACCGCCTCACGGGGCGGGCACGGCGTCTGGCCATTCGCCCCGGCTCGCCGATGGTCGGCCAGCGTCTTGACGACCTGAAACTGCGCGAGCGCTATGGGGCGAACGTGATCGGCGTGGAACGCTGGCGCCGTTTTCGCCGGGTGATCGTCAACGTCAATGGCGTATCGGAATTTCGGGCGCGTGACGTCCTGCTGATCGATATGTCCACTGCGGATGTGGATTTGCGCGAGTTCTGCAGCGAACAACTGCTGGAGCCAATGGTGCTGCGCGGGGAGTATTTCTCCGATCAGGCGCTGGATGTCGGTATGGCTGAAGTCTCGCTGATCCCCGAGTCCGAACTGTTGGGCAAAACCGTGCGCGAAATGGGGTTCCGCACCCGGTATGGCCTGAACGTCGTGGGGCTGAAGCGCGACGGCGTGGCGATGGAAGGGGCCGTCGTGGATGAACCGATCCTGCTGGGGGATATCTTCCTTGTGGTGGGAAACTGGAAGTTGATTAGCCAACTCGGGCAAAAAGGGCGTGATTTTGTGGTGCTCAACATGCCGGTTGAGGAGAGCGATGCGTCTCCGGCGCACAGCCAGGCGCCGCACGCGATTTTTTGTCTGGTGCTGATGGTCGCGCTGATGCTAACCGATGAAATTCCAAACCCCATAGCCGCCATCATTGCCTGTCTGCTGATGGGGAAATTCCGCTGTATCGACGCCGAGAGCGCTTATAAAGCCATTCACTGGCCGAGCATCATTCTTATCGTGGGGATGATGCCTTTTGCCCTCGCGCTGCAAAAAACCGGCGGGGTAGATTTAATCGTTAAAGGGCTCATGGACATGGGCGGCGGGTACGGACCGTATTTGATGATGGTGTGCCTGTTCATTATGTGCGCCACGATCGGGTTGTTTATCTCCAATACCGCCACGGCGGTGCTGATGGCACCCATTGCGCTGGCGATGGCGAAATCCATGGGCGTGTCACCCTACCCGTTTGCGATGATGGTGGCGATGGCGGCTTCCGCGGCATTTATGACGCCGGTTTCATCCCCGGTCAATACGCTGGTGCTGGGGCCAGGAAATTATAAATTCAGTGATTTTGTAAAGATTGGCGTGCCATTCACCGTGCTGGTGATGGTGGTGTGCGTGGTGTTAATTCCGGTTTTATTCCCGTTTTAGCGTGAGCACAGAAACGTAGGCCGGGTAAGGCGAAACCGCCACCCGGCTAAAATTACAACGGTGAATCCTGGCTAATCTCATCCAGCGATAAATGGAAGCTCGGCACAAATACCTGCATGAAGTAGTCCATCTCTTCGCTGCGGCGGGATGCCAGCGTTTTTTCCAGACGCGTTTTCGCCAGTAAAAACTCGTTATTGCCCGCAGACAACTCTTCAAGACACTTCAGATAGGCGCACAGCGCGTCGGCCTGTTTGACCAGCGACTTTTCATCTTCCGTATACTGATGCTCGTCGATGAGCGGTTCAAAGATATCGCGCAGCTCCTCCGGCACCATGTCGATCAACTTCTGCTGGGCGATTTTCTCAATGGCCTTATATTCCTGCGCAATCTGCGAGTTGAAATATTTCACCGGTGTCGGCAGATCACCGGTTAACACTTCTGACGCGTCGTGGTACATCGCCAGCAATGCGATGCGCTCGGCATTCACCTGCCCGTTAAATTTGCGGTTTTTAATGGCGGCCAGCGCGTGCGCGACCATGGCAACCTGAAGACTGTGCTCTGATACGTTCTCTGTGCGCACGTTGCGCATCAGCGGCCAGCGGTTGATGAGTTTCAGGCGGGAGAGGTGGGCAAAGAAATGACTCTGACTCATAGGTTACCTTTTGTCTTCACTGCGACAGGACTTCATTGTGCGGGGAGGGGCGGCAAGATGCAAATTTGCGGATTTTGTAGGCCGGGTAAGCGCAGCGCCACCCGGCAGAATGGCTACGTTACTGATGATAACCTGAGAGGAATCGCCCGAAGCGGCTGATAGCCATTTCGAGATCGTCCTCGCGCGGCAGCGTCACGATACGCACATGGTCCGGCCACGGCCAGTTAAATGCCGTCCCCTGAACCAGCAGCACTTTTTCCTGCAACAGGAAATCGAGCACCATCTTCTGATCGTCGTGAATATTGAAGCGCTTCGCGTCGATTTTCGGGAACATATAGAGCGCCCCATTTGGCTTCACGCAGGAGACGCCCGGGATATCGTTGATCAGCTCCCACGCGCGGTTACGCTGTTCGTACAGGCGGCCTCCAGGGACGATAAACTCGCTGATGCTCTGATAGCCACCGAGCGCGGTCTGGATTGCATGTTGTGCCGGCACGTTGGCGCAAAGACGCATAGACGCCAGCATTTCCAGCCCTTCAATATAGCCTTTGGCGTGCTTTTTCGGGCCGTTGAGTACCATCCAGCCCTGGCGGAAACCGGCCACGCGGTAGGTTTTAGACAGGCCATTAAAGGTAACGGTCAACAGGTCCGGGGCCAGCGCGGCAATGGAGTGGTGTTGCGCCGCGTCATAGAGGATCTTGTCGTAAATTTCGTCGGCAAAAATGATCAGGTTGTGCTGGCGGGCGATCTCAACGATCTCCATCAACAGCTCTTTTGAGTAGACCGCGCCCGTCGGGTTGTTCGGGTTGATAATTACGATGCCGCGCGTGCGAGGGGTAATCTTCGCGCGAATATCATCCAGATCCGGGAACCAGTCAGAGGATTCGTCGCAAAGATAATGGACAGCTTTACCGCTGGACAGTGATACGGCAGCCGTCCACAGCGGATAGTCTGGCGCGGGAACCAGCATTTCGTCACCGCTGTTCAGCAGCGCCTGCATGGCCTGGACGATCAGTTCAGATACACCGTTGCCAATGTAGATATCTTCTACGGTAACGTCACGCATGCCGCGAGCCTGGTAGTGCTGCATAATGGCTTTACGTGCGGAATAAAGTCCTTTTGAGTCGCAATAGCCTTGCGCTGTGGGCAGGTTGCGGATCACATCAACCAGAATCTCATCCGGCGCTTCAAAACCAAATGGCGCAGGGTTACCAATGTTGAGCTTCAGAACCTTATTGCCTTCTTCCTCAAGGCGTTTTGCCTCTTTCAGAACCGGGCCACGGATGTCATAACAGACGTTATCTAGCTTGCTGGATTTTTCGATAGGGGACATGAACCTTTAACCTTTTCGCTATTATTGCCACTCCCTGCCGTGGAAGTCAGCACGGAATAATGTACTCCCCCCACGCTTCGTTTTGAAGGGTGTGCAGTAGAAGATTTTGTGCATGTTGTGAAATTCTGGTGAATCTTTTTTGCTGTTTGTTGCCGCTTTTACTGTCGTAACGTAAGGTCAAATGCGCTGGTTAAGGGTGATTGTGCTGAAAATCATTGTAAAAAATGGATATTATCCCGGTGTAAAATAAATGACCCGTAGAGGAGAGATAGAAGTCACGCTGCGTGACTTTTCGTAAAACCTGAGTGTTGAAAAAATCTTGCAGTAATAGCCTGCAGCGGCTAAAAGTTACTCATGTGAAAATAATGTTAAGTGTTATTAATGAATGACCTTAATCGAAATTAAAATTTATTTATTATTAACCAACAAAATGCAACTTTAGTTAATTTTAATAAAATTAGTTGAGAAGCTTAACAAAGCGCTTTACTCCTTAATATTGCAATAAGACTTATAAATAAAGTGGATTTGGGTTAAGATGTCTTTAGGTAAAGCAGATGAAAGATACCCAAATGTTGTATATCTGAAACTGGTTTTCCGATTTAATTGATTGTTATTGTTAGAGTTATCTCTGGCTGGAATGTGTAAAACATCTCCTGCTACGTTGACAGCGCTGCGATAAAGATGGCAGAAAAGGTGTCACGCCTTTAATGTAATTTACATAAACCTGCGAACATCTAAATATCCTGAACGTTTAAGAGAATAAAAATATCGTCATGAAACGTGCTTTCTGACTGTTGATATAAAGCAGCACAATAACTATCTGTCAGGCAGTCTGCCGGGCCGGGATGCGAGGGAAAATCTTCAGAGGGAATTGCTTAACTGTTACACACACAGCTTCAACCCGGGCAGCTCCGCACGAGCAACCTGAAAGTGAATAGATATGATAAATGCAAATCGTCCGATAATGAATCTCGACCTCGATCTGCTGAGAACGTTTGTTGCGGTCGCCGATCTCAACACTTTTGCAGCAGCTGCTGCCGCCGTCTGCCGAACTCAGTCCGCCGTTAGCCAGCAAATGCAGCGGCTGGAGCAACTGGTCGGTAAAGAGCTTTTTGCCCGTCACGGACGCAATAAGCTCTTAACGGAACACGGTATTCAGCTACTGGGTTATGCCAGGAAAATTCTTCGCTTTAATGATGAAGCATGTATGTCACTTATGTTTAGCAACCTTCAGGGGGTGTTAACCTTAGGGGCATCTGATGAGTCAGCGGATACGATATTACCGTTTCTTCTCAACCGAATTAGTTCGGTTTATCCGAAACTTGCGCTGGATGTGAGCGTCAAGCGCAATGCTTTTATGGTTGAGATGTTAAATGAGAATAAGGTCGATCTGGTGGTCACCACGCATCGTCCCGGGCAGTTTGATTGCCTGACGTTGCGCAGATCGCCAACGCACTGGTATTGCGCGGCTGAATATGTGTTGCAAAAAGGGGAGCCCGTTCCACTGGTTTTACTGGACGATCCGAGCCCTTTCCGCGATATGGTGCTGACGGCATTAAATGAAGCCAATATTCCATGGCGTCTGGCGTATGTAGCGTCCACGCTGCCTGCGGTGCGTGCCGCCGTCAAAGCAGGACTTGGCGTAACGGCCCGTCCGGTGGAGATGATGAGCCCTGACCTGCGCGTTCTCGGTAAATCTGATGGTCTTCCTGCGCTGCCAGATACTGAGTATCTGCTTTGCCATAATGCGTCCAGTCATAACGAGCTGGCGAAAGTGGTGTTCGAGGCGATGGAAAACTACCATAACCCGTGGCAGTACGAGCATGTTACCTCCGAAGGAGGGGATGATTCCCTGATCGTTGAAGGTGACTTTGAGTGATCAAACGCTCAAAATTCTGGTAACAAAATGTAAGTGTAAAAAAAAAGCCACTCGTGTCGTTTTCGCACGCAGTGGCTTTTTTTTGTCAATATTATCCCTGTTTGACGAAGGGGCTTCATAAATAGGGTCTATTTATCAATGTCATAAATGCTTTTGCTTAAATTCTGTTCGTTTTCAGTTCTAACTTCATCCATAACCTAACGATGTTAAAAAAACAGCAAATATGTTGCTGGTTTTTTGGTTGAATTAACAAAAGCGTGTCTCAGATCAAGAAAATACTCCTATTTGGGGGGAGGAATCGTTGGCAAATCCTGTCAAAATAGGAGGGTTATTTTTTTTACTTCCAAAACGGACACGATTCAACAACCTGCATTTGACGGAAAGTCATGTACCCACCAGGGTTAAAGGGCACCAAATGTTAATGAGAATCGCTCGATGTAATTTAATGTGAAGAAACCTTTGTTAAAGTTGACAAAAGGTTATAGAAAGGAGTAAAAAACCCCATCATTTTGCTGTCTACGTCTCATTTCAGACAGTTAGTGTAAGGTTATTTGTTCCTCCCCATGAATCGATGTGATGCCTATCTGCCAGCAAGAGCAGTGTCGTCGGTATCACTTTTGATGAGTAAGCAATGAGTATGTCAACATCCACAGAAGTCATCGCTCATCACTGGGCATTCGCAATCTTTCTTATTGTAGCCATTGGCCTGTGCTGCCTGATGTTAGTCGGCGGCTGGTTCCTGGGCGGTCGCGCCCGTGCAAGGCACAAAAACACACCTTTCGAATCAGGTATTGATTCAGTAGGTTCCGCTCGCTTACGCCTGTCTGCCAAGTTCTATCTGGTAGCGATGTTCTTCGTCATCTTCGACGTGGAAGCGCTCTACCTGTTCGCATGGTCGACCTCCATCCGCGAAAGTGGTTGGGTGGGCTTTGTCGAGGCCGCAATTTTCATTTTAGTGTTACTGGCCGGTCTGGTTTATCTGGTGCGTATTGGCGCGCTTGACTGGACGCCTGTGCGTTCACGTCGTGAACACATCAACCCGGAAAACAGTATCTCTAATCGTCAGCAGTAACAGCGAGGCAATAAGATGGATTATACGCTCACCCGCATAGATCCTAACGGTGAGAATGACCGTTACCCCCTGCAAAAACAGGAGATCGTAACCGACCCCCTGGAGCAAGAAGTCAACAAAAGCGTGTACATGGGCAAACTCGAACATGCCATGCACGATATGGTCAACTGGGGTCGTAAGAACTCTATCTGGCCCTACAACTTTGGCCTTTCTTGCTGCTACGTTGAAATGGTGACGTCATTCACTGCGGTGCATGACGTTGCGCGTTTTGGCGCCGAGGTACTGCGTGCATCCCCGCGTCAGGCTGACCTGATGGTGGTAGCCGGTACCTGCTTTACCAAGATGGCACCTGTTATTCAGCGTCTTTATGACCAGATGCTGGAGCCAAAATGGGTTATTTCCATGGGCGCATGTGCAAACTCTGGCGGCATGTACGACATTTATTCCGTTGTGCAGGGCGTTGATAAGTTCATTCCGGTGGATGTTTACATCCCGGGCTGCCCGCCGCGTCCAGAAGCCTATATGCAGGCGCTGATGCTGCTGCAGGAGTCTATCGGTAAAGAGCGTCGTCCGCTTTCATGGGTTGTTGGCGATCAGGGTGTCTACCGCGCGAACATGCAATCTGAGCGCGAGCGTAAACGTGGTGAACGTATTGCCGTCACCAACCTGCGTACGCCTGACGAAATTTAATTTGCGCCTGTGGGCCTGGAGAACACCTTCGCATATCACTACTCAAATAGCGCGAAGCCAGGCTTAACAGTCACCACGGACCATTTGCAATGGTGAACAATATGACCGACTTAACCGCGCAAGAAGCCGCATGGCAGACACGGGATCATCTGGATGACCCCGTCATTGGCGAACTGCGCAACCGTTTTGGGCCGGATGCCTTTACCGTTCAGGCGACCCGCACCGGGGTACCCGTTGTTTGGGTGAAGCGTGAACAATTACTGGAAGTGGTCGATTTCCTCAAGAAATTGCCAAAACCTTACGTCATGCTGTTTGACTTACACGGCATGGATGAGCGTCTGCGTACTCACCGCCAGGGTCTCCCTGCTGCGGATTTTTCCGTTTTCTACCACCTGATCTCAATAGACCGCAACACGGATATCATGCTCAAGGTGGCATTGTCTGAAAACGACATGCATCTGCCGACAATCACCAAACTTTTCCCGAACGCGAACTGGTATGAGCGTGAAACCTGGGAAATGTTCGGCATGACCTTCGACGGCCACCCACATCTGACGCGCATCATGATGCCGCAGACCTGGACCGGCCACCCGCTGCGTAAAGACTACCCGGCACGTGCAACCGAATTCGACCCGTTTGAGCTGACCAAAGCCAAGCAGGATCTGGAGATGGAAGCGCTGACCTTCAAGCCGGAAGACTGGGGCATGAAGCGCGGTACCGAAAACGAAGACTTCATGTTCCTCAACCTCGGTCCGAACCACCCGTCTGCGCACGGTGCATTCCGTATTATTCTTCAGCTTGATGGCGAAGAGATTGTCGACTGCGTTCCTGACATCGGTTACCACCACCGTGGTGCTGAGAAGATGGGCGAGCGTCAGTCCTGGCACAGCTACATTCCGTATACCGACCGTATCGAGTACCTGGGCGGTTGCGTCAACGAAATGCCTTACGTGCTGGCCGTTGAGAAACTGGCGGGTATCGTTACGCCGGATCGCGTTAACGTGATTCGCGTGATGCTGTCAGAACTGTTCCGTATTAACAGCCACCTGCTGTACATCTCCACGTTCATTCAGGACGTCGGCGCGATGACCCCGGTCTTCTTCGCCTTTACCGATCGTCAGAAAATCTACGATCTGGTGGAAGCGATTACCGGTTTCCGTATGCACCCGGCCTGGTTCCGTATCGGCGGTGTGGCACACGATCTGCCGCGCGGCTGGGATCGTCTGCTGCGTGAATTCCTCGACTGGATGCCGAAACGTCTGGCCTCTTACGAGAAAGCCGCACTGCGCAACACCATCCTGAAAGGCCGTTCCCAGGGCGTTGCTGCCTACGGCGCAAAAGAAGCGCTGGAGTGGGGGACGACAGGTGCAGGTCTGCGTGCGACCGGTATTGATTTCGACGTGCGTAAAGCCCGTCCTTACTCTGGCTATGAGAACTTCGACTTTGAGGTCCCGGTGGGCGGCGGTGTTTCCGACTGCTACACCCGCGTGATGCTGAAAGTGGAAGAACTGCGCCAGAGTCTGCGCATCCTTGAGCAGTGCCTCAACAATATGCCGGAAGGCCCGTTCAAAGCGGATCACCCGCTGACCACGCCGCCACCGAAAGAGCGCACGCTGCAACATATCGAAACCCTGATCACTCACTTCCTGCAGGTTTCCTGGGGCCCGGTCATGCCGGCGCAAGAATCCTTCCAGATGATTGAAGCGACCAAGGGTATTAACAGTTACTACCTGACCAGTGACGGCAGCACCATGAGCTACCGTACCCGCGTGCGTACGCCGAGCTTTGCGCACCTGCAGCAGATCCCGTCCGCCATTCGCGGCAGTCTGGTCTCCGACCTGATTGTGTATCTGGGTAGTATCGATTTTGTTATGTCAGATGTGGACCGCTAATTATGCACGAGAATCAACAACCACAAACCGAGGCTTTTGAGCTGAGTGACGCAGAGCGTGCCGCCATTGAGCACGAGATGCACCACTACGAAGACCCGCGTGCGGCGTCCATTGAAGCGCTGAAAATCGTACAGAAACAGCGTGGTTGGGTGCCGGATGGGGCGATCTACGCGATCGCAAAAGTGCTGGGTATTCCGGCCAGTGACGTAGAAGGCGTAGCCACGTTCTACAGCCAGATCTTCCGTCAGCCGGTGGGCCGCCATGTGATCCGCTACTGTGACAGCGTGGTCTGCCACATTACCGGTTATCAGGGCATTCAGGCTGCCATTGAGAAGAAACTCAATATCAAGCCGGGCCAGACCACGTTCGATGGTCGCTTTACTCTGCTGCCAACCTGCTGCCTGGGTAACTGCGACAAGGGGCCGACCATGATGATTGATGAGGATACTCACAGCCATCTGACGCCGGAAGCGATTCCTGACCTGCTGGAGCAGTACAAATGAAAACTGTAATTCGTACTGCTGAGACGCATCCGCTGACCTGGCGTCTGCGTGATGACAAACAGCCGGTATGGCTTGACGAATACCAGAGCAAAAACGGCTATGCCGGTGCGCGTAAAGCCCTTGGCGGCATGGCGCCGGACGACATCGTTAACGCGGTGAAAGAGTCGGGCCTGAAAGGCCGCGGCGGAGCAGGTTTCTCCACCGGTCTGAAGTGGAGCCTGATGCCGAAAGACGAATCCATGAACATCCGTTACCTGCTGTGTAACGCTGATGAAATGGAGCCGGGCACCTATAAAGACCGCCTGCTAATGGAACAGCTGCCGCACCTGCTGGTGGAAGGCATGCTGATCTCCGCGTTTGCGCTGAAAGCGTACCGTGGCTATATCTTCCTGCGCGGTGAGTACATCGAAGCGGCGGAAAACCTGCGTCGTGCGATTGCCGAAGCCACCGAAGCCGGTCTGCTGGGTAAAAACATCCTGGGCACGGGTTTTGACTTCGAACTGTTCGTGCACACCGGTGCAGGGCGTTATATCTGCGGTGAAGAAACCGCGCTGATTAACTCCCTGGAAGGCCGCCGCGCGAACCCGCGTTCCAAGCCACCGTTCCCGGCAAGCTCCGGCGTATGGGGTAAACCGACCTGCGTCAATAACGTTGAAACCCTGTGTAACGTTCCGGCTATCCTCGCCAACGGCGTGGAGTGGTATCAGGGCATCTCTTCAAGTAAGGATGCCGGTACCAAGCTGATGGGCTTCTCCGGTCGCGTGAAAAACCCGGGTGTCTGGGAACTGCCGTTCGGTACCACCGCACGCGAAATTCTTGAAGACTACGCTGGCGGCATGCGTGATGGCCTGAAATTCAAAGCCTGGCAGCCGGGTGGGGCAGGGACAGACTTCCTGACCGAAGCCCATCTTGACCTGCCAATGGAATTCGAAAGCATTGGTAAAGCAGGCAGCCGTCTGGGTACGGCGCTGGCGATGGCCGTCGACCACGAGATCGGCATGGTTTCGCTGGTGCGTAACCTGGAAGAGTTCTTTGCCCGCGAGTCCTGCGGCTGGTGTACACCTTGCCGTGACGGACTGCCGTGGAGCGTGAAGATCCTGCGTGCTATCGAACGCGGCGAAGGTCAGCCGGGCGATATCGAGACACTTGAGCAACTGTGTCGATTCCTTGGCCCGGGTAAAACCTTCTGTGCCCACGCACCGGGTGCCGTCGAGCCGCTGCAGAGCGCGATTAAATATTTCCGCGACGAATTCGAAGCAGGCATCAAGCAGCCGTTCAGCAATACCCATTCTATCAATGGGATTCAGCCGAACCTGCTGAAAGCACGCTGGTAAAGACAGAATTTTGATTAACGCTCGGTTACGACCGAGCCAACTGGAAGCATGCTAATGGCTACGATTCATGTAGACGGCAAAGAATACGAAGTCAACGGGGCGGACAACCTTCTGGAAGCTTGTCTGTCTCTTGGCCTCGATATTCCGTACTTTTGCTGGCATCCGGCGCTGGGCAGCGTCGGTGCTTGCCGCCAGTGTGCGGTGAAGCAATATCAAAACGCGGAAGACACGCGTGGTCGCCTGGTGATGTCCTGTATGACGCCAGCCACCGAAGGCACCTTTATTTCGATTGATGACGAAGAAGCCAAACAGTTCCGCGAAAGCGTGGTGGAGTGGTTGATGACCAACCACCCGCACGACTGTCCGGTCTGTGAAGAGGGCGGTAACTGCCACCTTCAGGATATGACCGTAATGACCGGTCACAGCTTCCGTCGCTATCGCTTTACTAAACGTACCCACCGTAACCAGGATCTGGGGCCGTTCATCTCTCACGAAATGAACCGCTGCATCGCCTGCTACCGCTGCGTGCGTTACTACAAAGACTACGCAGACGGTCAGGATCTGGGCGTGTATGGCGCGCATGACAACGTCTACTTCGGTCGCCCGGAAGACGGAACGCTGGAAAGCGAGTTCTCCGGTAACCTGGTAGAAATCTGCCCGACCGGCGTATTCACGGATAAAACCCACTCCGAGCGTTACAACCGTAAATGGGACATGCAGTTTGCGCCTAGCATCTGCCAGCAGTGTTCCCTCGGCTGTAACACCAGCCCGGGTGAGCGTTACGGCGAACTGCGTCGTATCGAAAACCGTTACAACGGTACCGTTAACCACTACTTCCTGTGCGACCGCGGTCGTTTCGGCTATGGCTATGTGAACCTGAAAGACCGTCCGCGTCAGCCGGTTCAGCGCCGTGGCGATGACGTCATTACCCTGAACGCTGAGCAGGCGATGCAGGGCGCGGCAGATATTCTGCGTCAGTCGAAGAAAGTGATCGGTATCGGCTCCCCGCGCGCCAGCATCGAAAGCAACTTCGCGCTACGCGAGCTGGTTGGCGCGGATAACTTCTATACCGGCATCGCCGAGGGCGAGCAGGAACGTCTGCAGCTGGTTCTGAAAGTGCTGCGTGAAGGCGGTATTCATACCCCTGCGCTGCGCGAAATTGAATCCTACGATGCGGTTCTGGTGCTGGGTGAAGACTTGACTCAGACCGGCGCACGCGCGGCTCTGGCGGTTCGTCAGGCGGTGAAAGGAAAAGCACGTGAAATGGCTGCGGCGCAGAAAGTGGCTGACTGGCAGATTGCGGCGATCCTGAACATCGGTCAGCGTGCGAAGCATCCTCTGTTTGTGACCAACGTCGACAACACCCGTCTGGACGATATCGCTGCGTGGACCTACTGCGCGCCGGTTGAAGATCAGGCACGCCTTGGCTTTGCCATCGCCCACGCGCTGGACAACAACTCTCCCGCCGTTGAACTGGATCGCGATCTGCAAAACAAGGTTGACGTGATTGTTCAGGCTTTGGCTGGTGCGAAGAAACCGCTGATTATTTCCGGTACCAACGCCGGTAGCGCGGAGATCATTCAGGCGGCAGCTAACGTGGCGAAAGCGTTGAAAGGCCGTGGTGCAGATGTTGGTGTGACCATGATTGCCCGTGCGGTGAACAGCATTGGTCTGGGTATGATTGGCGGCGGCTCGCTGGAAGCGGCGTTAAGCGAACTGGAGTCTGGTTCTGCGGATGCCGTTGTGGTGCTGGAAAATGACCTGCATCGCCATGCTTCCGCCGCTCGCGTTGACGCCGCGCTCTCCAAAGCGCCGCTGGTCATGGTCATCGACCATCAGCGCACCGCGATCATGGACAAAGCACACCTGGTGCTCTCTGCGGCAAGCTTCGCAGAAAGTGACGGTACCGTTATCAACAACGAAGGTCGCGCACAGCGTTTCTTCCAGGTCTATGATCCGGCGTACTACGACAGCAACACCGTGATGCTGGAAAGCTGGCGCTGGCTGCACTCCCTGCACAGCACCGTACAGAGCCGTGAAGTGGACTGGACGCAGCTTGACCACGTTATCGACGCGGTGGTGGAAAAACTGCCTCAGCTGGCGGGCATTAAAGATGCAGCCCCTGAAGCAAGCTTCCGTATTCGCGGCCAGAAACTGGCACGTGAACCGCACCGCTACAGTGGCCGTACCGCAATGCGTGCCAACATCAGCGTACACGAACCGCGTCAGCCGCAGGATAAAGACACCATGTTCGCCTTCTCAATGGAAGGGAACAACCAGCCGTCTGCGCCGCGTTCGCAAATCCCGTTCGCATGGGCTCCGGGCTGGAACTCCCCGCAGGCGTGGAACAAGTTCCAGGCTGAAGTGGGCGGTTCCCTGCGCCACGGCGATCCGGGCGTGCGTCTGATTGAAGCGTCTGAAACCGGTCTGGATTTCTTCACGACCGTGCCAGCAAGCTTCCAGGCCCAGGACGGTAGCTGGCGTATTGCGCCGTACTACCATCTGTTCGGTAGCGACGAGCTGTCCCAGCGTTCACCTGTCTTCCAGACCCGTATGCCGCAGCCGTACATCAAGCTCAACCCGGCGGATGCCGCAAAGCTTGGCGTTAACGCGGGTGCGAATATTGCCTTTAGCTATGACGGCCAGACCATCAGCCTGCCGCTGATTATCTCTGAAAGTCTGACAGCAGGGCAGGTGGGTCTGCCGATGGGTATGCCAGGCATCGCGCCGGTTCTGGCGGGTGCGCGTCTTGATAATCTGCAGGAGGCAAAAGCATGAGTTGGTTAACGCCGGATCTTATCGACATCCTGCTGAGCATTCTGAAAGCGATTGTTATCCTGCTGGTGGTGGTCACCTGCGGCGCGTTCATGAGCTTCGGTGAACGTCGTCTGCTCGGTCTGTTCCAGAACCGTTACGGACCGAACCGCGTGGGCTGGGGTGGTTCACTCCAGCTGGTCGCGGACATGATCAAGATGTTCTTTAAAGAGGACTGGATCCCGCGCTTCTCGGACCGCGTGATCTTTACGCTGGCGCCGATGATCGCCTTCACCTCGCTGCTGCTGGCATTTGCTATCGTTCCCGTTAGCCCGACCTGGGTGGTCGCTGACCTGAACATCGGCATTCTGTTCTTCCTGATGATGGCAGGCCTCGCGGTTTACGCGGTCCTGTTCGCAGGCTGGTCCAGTAACAACAAATACTCGCTGCTGGGTGCGATGCGTGCTTCCGCGCAGACGCTGAGCTACGAAGTGTTTCTGGGACTCTCCCTGATGGGCGTGGTGGCGCAGGCCGGTTCATTCAACATGACCGACATCGTCAACAACCAGGCTGACATCTGGAACGTTATCCCGCAGTTCTTTGGTTTTATTACCTTTGCTATCGCGGGCGTGGCAGTGTGTCACCGTCACCCGTTTGACCAGCCAGAAGCCGAACAGGAACTGGCCGACGGTTACCACATCGAATATTCCGGTATGAAGTTCGGTCTGTTCTTCGTGGGCGAGTACATCGGTATCGTCACCATTTCCGCGTTGATGGTAACGCTGTTCTTTGGTGGCTGGCATGGCCCGTTCTTACCGCCGTTCATCTGGTTCGCGCTGAAAACCGCGTTCTTCATGATGATGTTCATTTTGATTCGCGCAGCGTTACCGCGTCCACGTTATGACCAGGTAATGTCCTTCGGCTGGAAAGTGTGCCTGCCGCTGACGCTCGTCAACTTGTTGGTAACGGCAGCTGTCATTCTCTGGCAGCAGCCATAAGGGGCTATAGACCATGACCTTAAAAGAATTACTGGTAGGCTTCGGTACCCAGGTACGCAGTATCTGGATGATCGGCCTGCACGCGTTTGCCAAACGCGAAACCCGAATGTACCCGGAAGAGCCGGTATATCTGCCGCCGCGCTACCGTGGTCGTATTGTGCTGACGCGCGACCCGGACGGTTCCGAGCGCTGCGTTGCCTGTAACCTGTGTGCGGTAGCGTGTCCGGTCGGCTGTATCTCTCTGCAGAAAGCAGAGACGGTAGATGGCCGCTGGTACCCTGAGTTCTTCCGCATCAACTTCTCACGCTGCATTTTCTGCGGTCTGTGTGAAGAAGCGTGCCCAACCACGGCGATTCAGCTGACTCCAGACTTCGAGCTGGGTGAGTACAAGCGTCAGGACCTGGTGTACGAGAAAGAGGATCTGCTGATTTCCGGTCCGGGCAAATACCCGGAATATAACTTCTACCGGATGGCGGGTATGGCAATCGACGGCAAAGATAAGGGCGAAGCAGAGAACGAAGCTAAGCCTATCGACGTCAAGAGCCTGTTACCGTAAGGAGAGGGCAATGGAATTCGCTTTTTATATCTGTGGCCTTATCGCCATCCTGGCTACGCTGCGAGTGATTACGCACACCAATCCGGTGCATGCGCTGCTGTACTTAATCATCTCGCTGCTGGCTATCTCCGGGGTGTTCTTCGCACTGGGCGCGCACTTCGCCGGTGCGCTGGAAATCATCGTCTACGCCGGGGCCATTATGGTGCTGTTCGTGTTCGTGGTGATGATGCTGAACCTGGGCGGCTCTGAAATTGAGCAGGAACGTCAGTGGTTAAAACCGCAGGTGTGGATTGGCCCGGCAATTTTGTCGGCCATCATGCTGGTTGTGATTGTTTACGCCATTCTGGGCGTGAACGATCAGGGCATCGACGGCACGCCGATCGGCGCTAAAGAGGTGGGTATCACGCTCTTTGGCCCATACGTTCTGGCGGTGGAACTGGCCTCTATGCTGCTGCTGGCAGGCCTGGTGGTTGCTTTCCACGTTGGTCGCGAAGAGCGTGCTGGCGAGGTGCTGAGCAACCGCACTGACGACCGCGCGAAAAGAAAAACGGAGGAGCGCGCATGATCCCCTTAACACATGGACTGATCCTCGCTGCGATTTTATTCGTTCTGGGTCTGACCGGTCTGGTTATCCGCCGCAATCTGCTGTTTATGCTGATCGGTCTGGAAATCATGATTAACGCCTCCGCGCTGGCCTTCGTGGTCGCCGGAAGCTACTGGGGCCAGACCGATGGTCAGGTGATGTACATTCTCGCCATCAGCCTCGCGGCTGCCGAAGCGAGTATTGGCCTGGCGCTGTTGCTGCAGCTCCATCGTCGCCGCCAGAATCTGAACATCGATTCAGTAAGTGAGTTGCGTGGATGAACATGCTTGCCTTAACCATTATTTTTCCGCTGATTGGCTTCCTGCTGCTGGCGTTTTCTCGTGGCCGCTGGTCTGAGAATCTGTCTGCGACCGTGGGCATTGGCTCAATCGGTCTGGCTGCGCTGGTCACAGCGTATGCGGGGATCGACTTCTTTAACAACGGACGTCAGCCGTTCAGCGTGCCGCTGTGGACCTGGATGTCGGTCGGTGATTTCAACATCGGCTTCAACCTGGTGCTGGACGGCCTCTCGCTGACCATGCTCTCCGTGGTCACCGGCGTTGGCTTCCTGATCCACATGTTCGCCTCCTGGTATATGCGCGGTGAAGAGGGTTACTCCCGCTTCTTCGCCTACACCAACCTGTTTATCGCCAGCATGGTGGTTCTGGTGCTGGCCGATAACCTGCTGCTGATGTATCTGGGCTGGGAAGGCGTGGGTCTGTGTTCTTACCTGCTGATTGGCTTCTACTACACCGATCCGAAGAATGGTGCAGCGGCCATGAAAGCGTTCGTCGTGACCCGCGTGGGTGACGTCTTCCTCGCTTTCGCGCTGTTCATTCTTTACAACGAACTGGGCACGCTGAACTTCCGCGAAATGGTGGAACTGGCGCCAGCGCACTCCGCTGCAGGCAACAACATGCTGTGGTGGGCAACGCTGATGCTGCTGGGTGGCGCTGTGGGTAAATCCGCACAGCTGCCGTTGCAGACATGGCTGGCCGACGCGATGGCGGGTCCAACCCCTGTCTCCGCGCTGATCCACGCCGCGACCATGGTCACCGCCGGTGTCTACCTGATTGCGCGTACCCATGGCCTGTTCCTGATGACCCCGGAAATTCTGCATCTGGTGGGTATCGTCGGTGCGGTCACGCTGGTGCTGGCAGGCTTTGCTGCGCTGGTACAGACCGACATCAAACGCGTTCTCGCGTACTCCACCATGAGCCAGATTGGTTATATGTTCCTGGCGCTGGGCGTTCAGGCGTGGGACGCGGCCATTTTCCACCTGATGACGCACGCGTTCTTTAAAGCGCTGCTGTTCCTCTCATCCGGTTCGGTGATTCTGGCCTGCCACCACGAGCAGAACATCTTCAAGATGGGCGGACTGCGTAAGTCCATTCCGCTGGTGTATGTCTGCTTCCTGGTGGGCGGCGCGGCGCTGGCGGCACTGCCGCTGATCACCGCGGGCTTCTTCAGTAAGGACGAAATCCTTGCGGGTGCCATGGCGAATGGTCATATCAATCTGATGGTTGCGGGTCTGGTCGGTGCATTCATGACCTCCCTGTATACCTTCCGTATGATTTTCATCGTATTCCACGGTAAAGAACAAATTCACGCTCACGCAGGGAAGGGGATTACCCACCACCTGCCGCTGATTGTGCTGCTGGTACTGTCCACCTTCGTTGGCGCAATGATTGTGCCGCCGCTGCAGGGCGTACTGCCAGACACCACCGAGCTTGAGCACGGTCGCGTTCTGACGCTTGAAATCACCTCCGGTGTGGTCGCTATTGCGGGCATCCTGATTGCGGCATGGCTGTGGCTGGGCAAACGCACGCTGGTGACCGCCGTTGCCAACAGCGCGCCTGGCCGTCTGCTGGGCACCTGGTGGTACAACGCGTGGGGCTTCGACTGGCTGTACGACATGATCTTCGTTAAGCCGTTCCTGGGCATCGCGTGGCTGCTGAAGCGCGACCCACTGAACAGCCTGATGAATATCCCGGCGATCCTCTCCCGCTTTGCAGGTAAAGGCCTGCTGTACAGCGAGAACGGTTACCTGCGCTGGTATGTGGCGTCCATGAGCATCGGTGCGGTTGTCGTGCTGGCGCTGCTGATGGTGTTGCGTTGATCGTTAAGTGAATTTTATTCGAATTCGTTGAAAATCAGGCCCCTGCTGGGGGCCTTAAAAAGGAATGTAAATCGCCATGTTACTACCCTGGCTAATATTAATTCCCTTCATCGGCGGCTTCCTGTGCTGGCAGACTGAACGCTTTGGCGTGAAGATGCCGCGCTGGATCGCGCTGATCACCATGGGATTGACGCTCGCGCTTGGCCTGCAACTGTGGTTGCAGGGCGGTTACTCACTGACCCAGTCTGCGGGCATCCCGCAGTGGCAGTCTGAGTTCATCCTGCCCTGGATCCCACGTTTCGGTATCACCATCCACCTGGCGATTGACGGTCTGTCGCTGCTGATGGTGGTGCTGACCGGTCTGCTCGGTGTTCTGGCGGTACTCTGCTCCTGGCGAGAAATCGAAAAATACCAGGGCTTTTTCCACCTGAACCTGATGTGGATCCTGGGCGGCGTGATCGGCGTGTTCCTTGCCATCGACATGTTCCTGTTCTTCTTCTTCTGGGAGATGATGCTGGTGCCGATGTACTTCCTGATCGCGCTTTGGGGCCACAAGGCTTCCGACGGTAAAACGCGTATCACGGCGGCGACCAAGTTCTTCATCTACACCCAGGCGAGCGGTCTGGTGATGTTGATTGCCATTCTGGCGCTGGTGTTTGTTCACCATAACGCGACGGGCATCTGGACCTTCAACTACGAAGATCTGCTGAAAACCCCGATGTCGCACGGTGTTGAATACCTGCTGATGCTGGGCTTCTTCATCGCATTCGCGGTGAAAATGCCGGTGGTTCCGCTGCACGGCTGGCTGCCAGACGCGCACTCTCAGGCACCCACTGCGGGTTCCGTTGACCTGGCGGGCATCTTGCTGAAAACCGCGGCCTACGGTCTGCTGCGCTTCGCGCTGCCGCTGTTCCCGAATGCGTCCGCTGAGTTTGCCCCGATTGCCATGTGGCTCGGTGTGATCGGTATCTTCTACGGTGCCTGGATGGCCTTCACGCAGTACGACATCAAGCGTCTGATTGCCTACACCTCCGTTTCCCACATGGGCTTCGTGCTGATTGCCATCTACACCGGCAGCCAGCTGGCGTACCAGGGCGCGGTGATCCAGATGATTGCGCACGGTCTGTCCGCTGCCGGCCTCTTCATCCTGTGTGGTCAGCTGTACGAACGTCTGCACACGCGTGACATGCGCATGATGGGCGGTCTGTGGAGCAAAATTAAATGGCTGCCAGCGCTCTCCATGTTCTTCGCGGTTGCCACCCTGGGGATGCCTGGCACCGGTAACTTCGTCGGCGAATTTATGATTCTGTTCGGCAGCTTCAAAGTGGTGCCGGTGATCACCGTGATCTCCACCTTTGGTCTGGTGTTCGCTTCCGTCTACTCGCTGGCGATGCTGCACCGCGCTTACTTCGGTAAAGCGAAGAGCGAAATTGCTGCACAAGAACTGCCGGGGATGTCGCTGCGTGAGCTGTTCATCATCCTGCTGCTGGTCGTACTGCTGGTGCTGCTGGGCTTCTTCCCGCAGCCGATTCTGGATACCTCGCACAGTGCGATGGGCAACATCCAGCAGTGGTTTGTTAATTCTGCTTCTACTACAAGGCCGTAAATCGCCATGACAATAACTCCACAACAACTGATTGCGCTGCTACCGCTGCTGATCGTCGGATTGACGGTGGTGGTTGTGATGCTCTCCATTGCGTGGCGACGCAATCACTTCCTGAATGCCACGCTGTCGGTCATCGGCCTGAACGCCGCGTTAGTCTCTCTCTGGTTTGTTGGCCAGGGCGGTGCGATGGACGTCACGCCGCTGATGCGCGTTGACGGCTATGCCATGCTCTACACCGGTCTGGTGCTGCTGGCGAGCCTGGCGACCTGTACCTTTGCGTACCCATGGCTCGAAGGCTACAACGACAACAAAGAAGAGTTTTATCTGCTGGTTCTGATTGCCGCGCTGGGCGGCATTCTGCTGGCGAATGCTAACCATCTGGCCGCGCTGTTCCTCGGTATTGAGCTGATCTCTCTGCCGCTGTTCGGTCTGATTGGTTACGCCTTCCGTCAAAAGCGCTCTCTGGAAGCAAGCATCAAGTACACCATCCTGTCTGCTGCTGCGTCCTCGTTCCTGCTGTTTGGTATTGCGCTGCTGTACGCACAGTCCGGTAACCTCTCTTTCATGGCGCTCGGCAAGAGCCTCGGCGACGGCATGCTCCACGAGCCGCTGCTGCTGGCGGGTCTGGGCATGATGATTGTAGGCCTTGGCTTTAAACTCTCACTGGTTCCGTTCCACCTGTGGACACCAGACGTATACCAGGGCGCGCCTGCGCCGGTGTCGACCTTCCTGGCGACAGCGAGCAAAATCGCTATCTTCGGTGTGGTCATGCGTCTGTTCCTGTACGCGCCGGTGGGTGACAGTGAAGCGGTTCGCGTGGTGCTGGGCATCATCGCGTTCGTCTCCATCATCTTCGGTAACCTGATGGCGCTGAGCCAGACCAACATCAAGCGTCTGCTGGGCTACTCGTCCATCTCTCATCTGGGCTACCTGATGGTGGCGCTGATTGCGCTGCAGAGCGGTGAAATGTCGATGGAAGCCGTGGGCGTGTATCTGGCCGGTTACCTGTTCAGCAGCCTCGGCGCCTTCGGCGTGGTGAGCCTGATGTCCAGCCCATACCGTGGCCCGGATGCCGACTCACTGTTCTCTTACCGTGGTCTGTTCTGGCACCGTCCGATCCTGTCCGCGGTGATGACCGTGATGATGCTCTCTCTGGCGGGTATCCCGATGACGCTGGGCTTTATCGGTAAATTCTACGTGCTGGCCGTCGGTGTGCAGGCACACCTGTGGTGGCTGACTGCCGGTGTGGTTATCGGTTCCGCGATTGGTCTCTATTACTACCTGCGCGTTGCCGTGAGCCTCTACCTGAGCGCGCCTCAGCAGCTCAACCGCGATGCGCCATCTAACTGGCAGTACAGCGCCGGTGGTATCGTAGTGCTTATCTCAGCCCTGCTGGTGCTGATCTTCGGTATCTATCCGCAGCCGCTGATTGATATCGTGCAGCGAGCGATGCCGTTGATGTAAAAACAAAAAACCCGCCTCGGCGGGTTTTTTTTATGGTTTTCTCCCTCTCCCTGTGGGAGAGGGCCGGGGTGAGGGCACCAGCCCGCACCAGCCCGCACCAGACCTAAGCCAGCTGCTTGCGGCTAATCAACGGCCCATCAATCTTCTTCATCGAGCGATCCAGCACCTCTTCAATCACCGACGACAGCTCGTTCAGCTCAAACTTCGCCACGTACCCGTCCGCCTTCACCTTGCGAATATGGTCTTCGTTGGCGTTGCCGGAAAGGGAAGAGTGGATCACCACCGGAATATCCTTCAGTACCGGGTCGGTTTTGATTTTGCGCGTCAGCGTAAAACCGTCCATCTCCGGCATTTCGAGGTCGGTCAGCACCAGGGCAATCTTATCGGTGATCGGCACACCTTCGGCCTGCGCCTGAGCGGCCAGCAGGCTAATTTTTTCCCACGCATCTTTGCCGGTGATATGCAGCTGCGCCGGGATCTCCATCGCCTGCAAACCTTTCTCCAGCATCGAGCGCGCCACTTTGGAATCTTCCGCCACAATCGCCACAGAACCCGGCTTGATGTTGAATTTAGTGGTCTTCAGATTCGTGGCGTGCAGGTCGTGGTTCGCCGGGGTGATGTCATACAGGATCTGCTCAACGTCCAGCACCATCGCCAGTTCGTTGGTATCGGCCTTCTCGTCCAGGCAGGCAATACTGGTGATGTAGCGCCCGCTGACGGCAGTTTCCGCCGCGTGCACCTGCTTCCAGTCCAGACGCATGATGTTCTCAACCGACTCCACGGCAAACGCCTGCACGCTGCGGGCATATTCGGTAATCAGCAGGATGTTCAGCCCGGTGGTGGGTTTACAGCCCGCCACGGCGGCCAGATCGATCACCGGGATCACCTGATCGCGAATATTCACCATCCCCATCAGCGGAGACTTCATGCCGGCAGGTTTCGTGAACTCCGGCATCGGTACAATTTCGCGCAGCTTGAAAACGTTAATACCAAACAGCTCGGATTTGTTGTCGTTCAGAGAGGTGCCAAGACGGAACAGCAACAGTTCAAAACGGTTCGACAGGGTCAGATTCGCCCTGTCATCAATATCTTTCTGGAAATTATCCATTCTACCCTCGAGAGAAATGCTGGCCTTTTAATCGTTATCGGCATCCTGAGGGAAAAATGAAGGGCTAAACGCTGACCTTAGCGAAATCTTCGGCCAGCTCACATTCCGGGAACAGCGCCCGACACTCTGCCAGCAGGCTTTCGCACCCCCGCGCGTCGTAACGCGAGCTGACATGGGTGATAATGAGCCTGCCGACAGCTGCGTCACGGGCAAGCAGCGCCGCCTGACGCGTTGAGCTATGGCCCCGACTGTTGGCTTTCTCTTCCATCGCCGTCTCCAGCGTGGCTTCATGCACCATCACGTCCACGCCCTGAGCAAGCTGAACGGCGGCAGGGCACGGTGCCGTGTCACCAAAAATGGCCAGTTTTTTGCCCGGCTGAGGTGCGGCGAGATAATCCTGGCCGTTGATGATGCGCCCGTCCTCCAGCGTAACGTGCTGTCCGTGCTTCAGGCGCTGGAACAGCGGTCCAGGCTTTACGCCATCGGCGATGAGCGCGGCGGCATCCAGCGCGCCGGGTTTGTCGTGTTCCTCAATGCGGTAGCCATAGCACTCCACCGGATGATTAAGCGGTCGGGCGGTGACCTGATAATCCCCATCGTCGAAAACCAGGCCTTCGGTAATCTCAACGACCTCAAGCGGATAGTCGGTCCAGGAGCCGCTGAGGCGTAGCGCGGTTTCAACAAATTCCCGGATCCCCGCAGGCCCATAAATCGTCAGCGGGTTGGCATTACCGGCCATTGAGCGGCTGCAAAGCAAACCGGGAAGGCCAAAAAGATGGTCGCCATGCAGGTGAGTGATGAAAATTTTATCCAGCTTGCCGGGGTGATAAGCGGTATGTAAAAGCTGATGTTGTGTCCCTTCACCACAGTCAAACAGCCATAGCCCGCCACGGGTGGGATGTTTAAGATCCAGCAGTATCGCGGTCACATTTCGTGATCGGGTTGGCACGCCAGCAGACGTCCCCAGAAAAATCAGTTCCATAATGCAATCAGCCCTTTGCCGAACGGGGAGGGGTTTAGTATAACGTGATGAACCCCAGGAAGGAGAAAGAGATGATCCAGTGGCAAGATTTACACCATAGTGAGCTCACCGTTCAGTCGCTCTACGCGCTGCTCAAACTGCGCTGCGAAGTGTTTGTGGTTGAACAAACCTGTCCGTATCAGGATATCGACGGTGATGATCTCACAGGGGAAAACCGTCATATTCTCGGCTGGAAGGATAACGAGCTGGTGGCGTATGCGAGGATTCTGAAAAGCGAGGACGATTTTGAGCCCGTCGTGATAGGTCGCGTCATTGTCAGCAACAAAGCACGGGGCGAAAAACTCGGCTATCAGCTGATGGAAAAAACGCTGGATGCGTGCCGGAAACAGTGGCCGGACAAGGCGTTATACCTGGGCGCGCAGGCGCACCTGCAACCCTTCTACGGCCATTTTGGTTTTACGCCGGTTACCGACGTTTATGACGAAGATGGTATCCCGCACATCGGCATGGCACGAGAAGTGAAACAGGCGTAATGGCACGTCGTTGTCTATAGTTAGCGGACTGGTGTACTAACATGGAGAAAAATATGTCATTTCAATCCTGGGATACCCGTATCGACGACGACCTGGCTTTGCTGAGCGAAACGCTTGAAGAGGTGTTACGTTCCTCGGGCGACCCTGCCGATCAGAAATATATTGAGTTAAAAGCCCGTGCTGAACAGGCGCTGCATGAAGTGAAAAACCGCGTCAGCCATGCGTCTGATACTTACTACTACCGTGCCAAAAAAGCGGTTTATCGTGCCGATGACTATGTCCATGAAAAACCGTGGCAGGGCATTGGGGTGGGTGCTGCCGTAGGGCTGGTGCTGGGTCTGCTGCTGGCCCGTCGTTAAGCCGCTTAACCACTCCCTATACGTGGGTACTGCTATTTATGTTCAGTACCCCGTATAATATGCGGTTTTAACAGGGAGAGGTTCGCGTGAATTCGATTTTCCTTGCGCTGGAGCAACTGCAAACCCAGCTTTCGCAAGCGTTACCCGCCACACCCGGCCTGCGTCATTTCGACGTCTCTTTCCCGTTAAACGACGCCTTCGATCCTCTCGCCTGGCTTGGCGAGCAGCAGTGCTATCCGCAATTTTACTGGCAGCAGCGTAACGGTGATGAAGAGCTGGCTGCGCTGGGGGCGGTCACCCAATTTTCCTCTCTGGCGCTGGCCTCACAGTTCTTGCGTGCAGAACATGCGCCAAAAGAGACTCGCATCTGCGGCCTCAACGCATTCAGCCCGGAGCAGGGCAGTCTTTTTCTGCCGCGCCTGCTCTGGCGACGTACCGCTGGCAACGCCACCTTGCGCCTGCAGCTGTGGAGCGATAGCTCGCTTCAGGACGACGCGCGCACTGCCCTGGAATTACTCCAGCAACTCCGTCCAGCCAGAGCCATTCGTCCGCTGTCTGTCCAGGTTGAGCGCGAAACGCACCTGCCGCAAAAACCGGAATGGTTGACCCTGATCGGCAAGGCGACGGAGACTATCGCGCGCGGCGATTTCGAAAAGGTCGTGCTTGCCCGGGCCACCGATCTGCTGTGTAAACAGCGGGTTAATCCTGTCGCACTGATGGCCGCCAGCCGCGCCCTGAATCTCAACTGCTATCATTTCTGCATGGTATTCGACGCCCGCAACGCGTTCCTCGGCTCCACGCCCGAGCGCCTCTGGCGGCGACGTGGCAAGCTGCTGCGCACCGAAGCGCTGGCGGGCACCGTCGCCAGCCATACGGATGATAAACAGGCACAGCGCCTGGGCGAGTGGTTGCTGAATGATGATAAAAACCAGCGTGAAAATATGCTGGTCGTGGAAGATATCTGCCAGCGTCTTCAGCACCATACGCAGACGCTTGAGGTATTGCCTGCTCAGGTCGTCCGGCTGCGTAAAGTCCAGCATTTACGACGCTGTATCTGGACGGAGCTAAAACAGGCCGATGACGAATTGTGTCTGCATGTGCTCCAGCCGACAGCCGCCGTTGCCGGCCTTCCGCGACAGCCCGCGCGTGCGTTTATCCACAACGTCGAGCCTTTCAATCGCGAATGGTACGCCGGTTCGGCCGGGTATTTATCGCCCGATCAAAGCGAGTTCTGTGTGGCGTTGCGCTCGGCGCGCGTCCAGGATGACGCCCTGCGGCTGTACGCCGGGGCGGGCATCGTCAGCGGATCTGACCCGGAGCAGGAGTGGCAGGAGATCGAAAATAAAGCCGCTGGCTTGCGCTCTCTGCTCCTTAGGGATTAATACTGATTCGCGCAATCCCGATTCATATCAAAATTCCAATTTTTTCTATTATTTATACTGTGTCGCATTCTTGATACCGGACAATCTCATGTCAGTAAGTTCTTTTAACCGACGCTGGGCGGCGGTGATCCTTGAAGCCCTGACGCGCCATGGCGTCAGGCACGTGTGTATTGCACCGGGTTCTCGCTCAACGCCGCTGACGCTGGCGGCCGCCGAAAATCGGGCATTGATTCATCACACCCATTTTGATGAGCGTGGCCTTGGGCATCTGGCGCTTGGGCTGGCAAAGGTCAGCAAAGAACCTGTGGCGGTGATTGTCACCTCCGGTACCGCCGTGGCGAACCTCTACCCGGCTCTGATTGAAGCGGGGCTAACCGGTGAAAAACTGATCCTGCTGACGGCCGACCGTCCTCCTGAGCTTATCGACTGCGGAGCGAATCAGGCCATTCGCCAGCCGGGACTCTTTTCTTCGCATCCTTCGCAGACGGTTTCGCTGCCGCGTCCTACCCAGGATATTCCGGCAAGCTGGCTGGTCTCCACGGTCGATCACGCCATGGAGACATTGCGCAGCGGGGCGTTGCACATTAACTGTCCATTTGCCGAGCCGCTGTATGGCGAACTGGACGATACCGGCCTTGACTGGCAGCGCTCCCTCGGTAACTGGTGGCAGAGTGAAAAACCGTGGCTGCGCGGGCAAACGCATCTTGAGAGCGCGAAACAGCGCGACTGGTTCTTCTGGCGCCAAAAACGCGGCGTGGTTATTGCCGGGCGCATGAGCGCCGCCGAAGGCCGGCGGGTCGCCGAATGGGCGCAAACCCTCGGCTGGCCGCTGATTGGCGACGTGCTTTCCCAGACCGGTCAGCCGCTGCCGTGCGCCGATCTCTGGCTCGGGAATGCAAAGGCGGTCACTGAGCTTTCACAGGCGCAGATTGTGGTCCAGATCGGCGCCAGCCTGACCGGGAAACGCCTGCTGCAGTGGCAGGCGACCTGCACGCCGGAAGAGTACTGGCTGGTCGACCCGCTGGAAGGGCGGCTTGACCCGGCGCACCATCGTGGCCGCCGTCTGGTGAGCAACATTGAGAGCTGGCTGGACCTGCATCCGGCGGAAAAACGTCAACCCTGGGCGGTGGCAATCCCCGAATTGTCTCGTCAGGCGTGGGAAATCACCAAAGCGCACTGTGAGACATTCAGCGAAGCCGGTCTGGCGCACCGTATTCGTCAGTATCTGCCTGAACAGGGCCAGCTGTTTGTCGGTAATAGCCTGGTGGTGCGTCTGATTGATGCCTTTTCGAAGCTGCCTGCGGGCTACCCGGTTTATAGCAACCGCGGCGCCAGCGGCATCGATGGGCTGATCTCGACGGCGGCGGGCGTGCAGCGCGCCAGCGCGAAATCGACGCTGGCGATCGTGGGCGATCTCTCCGCGCTCTACGATCTCAACGCGCTGGCGCTGCTGCGTCAGGCTTCCGCACCGTTTGTGCTGATCGTCGTGAACAACAACGGCGGGCAGATTTTCTCTCTGTTGCCAACGCCCCAGAGCGAGCGTGAGCGTTTCTATCTGATGCCGCAGAACGTGCAGTTTGAACATGCTGCGGCAATGTTCAGCCTGAAATATCACCGCCCGGAGAGCTGGGAACAGCTGGAAACAGCGCTAAGCAGCGCCTGGAAGCAACCGGGCGCGACGCTGATTGAGCTGGTCGTGAACGATGCCGACGGTGCGCAGAGCCTGCAAAGCCTGCTGGCACAGGTGAGCCAGCTGTGATCCTCGCAGGCGTGCAGCAGACCGGAGAACCAGGCTATCCCTGGCTGGTCTTTTTGCACGGTTTTTCCGGAGACTGCCGCGAGTGGCAGGTTGTCGGGGAGACGCTGAGCGAGTATCCCCGGCTCTATCTTGACCTGCCGGGGCACGGTGAATCCCGGAATATTACCGTGACGGGGTTCGAGGAGATGAGCGATTTGTTGACCCGGACTCTGCTTAGTTACAACATACTGAATTTCTGGCTGGTGGGGTACTCCCTCGGCGGCCGCATTGCGATGTTTCACGCCTGCCAGCAGCCGAAGGGGCTGTTGGGCGTGATGGTTGAGGGCGGACATCCGGGCCTGCAGAACGCCGACGATCGCCATGCGCGGCGGGTATCCGACCACCGCTGGGCGACACGTTTTCGCACCGAACCGCTGGATAAGGTCTTTGCTGACTGGTACCAGCAGCCGGTGTTTGCCTCTCTCCCGGACGCTGAGCGGAAGGCGCTTATTACCCTGCGCAGCCAAAACAACGGCATAACGCTGGCGAAAATGCTTGAAGCGACCTCGCTGGCCGGGCAGCCGGATTTACGTCCCGCGCTCAGCACCCGCCATTTCTCTTTTGATTACCTCTATGGCGAACGTGATAAAAAGTTCGCGGCCCTTGCCGCTGAACTGCACGCCGTTCGCCATGAAATTCCAAACGCCGGACACAACGCCCACCGGGAAAACCCCGCTGCGGTCGCCGCGAGTCTGGCTCAGATACTGCGTCTTCGAACAAAGGACACTCTATGATCTATCCTGATGAAAACATGCTTTACGCGCCGGTCGAATGGCAAGACTGCTCCGAAGGCTACACCGACATTCGTTACCACAAATCCGCTGACGGCATCGCCAAAATCACCATCAACCGTCCGCAGGTGCGTAACGCCTTCCGTCCGCTGACAGTCAAGGAGATGATCCAGGCCCTGGCGGATGCTCGCTATGACGATAACATCGGCGTGATTGTCCTGACCGGCGAAGGTGAGAAAGCCTTCTGCTCCGGTGGCGATCAGAAAGTGCGCGGTGACTACGGCGGATACCAGGACGATGCGGGTACGCATCACCTGAACGTGCTCGATTTCCAGCGCCAGATCCGCACCTGCCCGAAACCGGTGGTGGCGATGGTGGCGGGTTACTCCATCGGCGGCGGTCATGTGCTGCACATGATGTGTGACCTGACCATTGCCGCCGAGAACGCCATCTTCGGCCAGACCGGTCCGAAAGTGGGCTCTTTCGACGGCGGCTGGGGCGCTTCCTACATGGCGCGCATCGTCGGGCAGAAAAAAGCGCGTGAAATCTGGTTCCTGTGCCGTCAGTACAACGCCCAGGAAGCGCTGGATATGGGCCTGGTGAATACCGTGGTACCGATTGCCGATCTCGAAAAAGAGACCGTCCGCTGGTGCCGTGAAATGCTGCAAAACAGCCCAATGGCGCTGCGCTGCCTGAAGGCGGCACTCAACGCTGACTGTGACGGTCAGGCGGGCCTGCAGGAGCTGGCGGGCAACGCCACCATGCTGTTCTACATGACCGAAGAGGGTCAGGAAGGACGCAACGCGTTTAACGAAAAACGCCAGCCTGATTTCAGCAAATACAAACGGAACCCGTAATGCGTCGCGCGCAGGTTTACCGCTGGCAGATACCGATGGACGCGGGCGTGGTGCTGCGTGAACGGCGGTTAAAAACCCGTGATGGCTTCTTTGTGCATCTCCAGCAGGGTGAGCGAGAAGGCTGGGGCGAGATTTCGCCGCTGCCGGGCTTTAGCCTGGAATCGCTCGATGATGCAAAGGCTGCGCTGCTGGCGTGGGCAGGTGCGTGGCGCGAGGGCGCGAACCCGGCGTTGCCGGACGTGCCTTCTGCGGCCTTTGGTATCAGCTGTGCGCTGGCAGAACTGGAGGGCAGCCTGCCGGAAGAGGGCAATTACCGCGCGGCACCGCTGTGCACGGGCGACCCGGACGAGCTCTTTGCGTTGCTCTCCACCATGCCGGGCGAGAAAGTGGCGAAAATTAAGGTCGGTCTCTACGAAGCGGTGCGCGACGGAATGGTTGCCAACCTGCTGCTGGAAGCGATTCCCGATTTGCACCTGCGTCTTGACGCAAACCGCGCCTGGACGCCGCTTAAGGCGCAGCAGTTTGCGAAATACGTCAACCCGGCGTACCGCAGCCGCATCGCCTTCCTGGAAGAGCCGTGCAAAACCCGCGACGATTCGCGCGCGTTTGCTCGTGAAACGGGGATTGCTATCGCCTGGGATGAAAGCCTGCGCGAAGACGATTTTGAATTTATTGCCGAGCCGGGCGTCAGCGCAGTGGTGATTAAACCGACGTTAACCGGCAGCCTGGCGAAGGTCCGCGAGCAGGTTGCCGCGGCGCATGCGCTGGGTCTGACGGCGGTGATCAGTTCGTCGATTGAGTCCAGCCTTGGGCTGACCCAACTGGCACGTATTGCCGCCTGGTTAACGCCTGACGCTGTCCCCGGCCTCGATACGCTGAACCTGATGCAGGCTCAGCTTCTCCGCCAGTGGCCGGACAGCGCGCTGCCGTGCCTCAGCGTTGAGGCGCTGGAGCCGCTGCTATGAGTTTTACCGACTGGCCATGGCGGCACTGGTGTGCGCAGTTTGCCGATAAACCTGCTCTCAGGCTGAACGACGACGCGCTGAGCTGGCAACAGCTGTGCACGCGTATCGATCGCCTTGCCGCGGGCTTTCATCAGCAGGGGGTGGAGGAGGGTGACGGTGTTCTGCTGCTGGCCTATAACCACCCGCAAACGCTGATGGCATGGCTGGCGCTGCTCCAGTGCGGCGCGCGTATTCTTCCAGTGAATCCACAGCTGCCGCGTCCGCTGCTGGACGTGCTGCTCCCCCAGATGACCCTGCGCTTTGCGCTGGTGCTGGACGGCAGCTACGACGCTCTTCCTGCCCTGAGCATGCGTGAGCCAGCCGACGCGTACCGCGTTGCATGGCAACCGGCGCGGCTGGCCTCGATGACGCTCACCTCCGGCTCGACCGGGCTACCGAAGGCGGCGGTGCATACCTGTGCCGCCCACCTTGCCAGCGCACGCGGCGTGTTATCGCTGATGCCCTATGGGGACAACGACGACTGGCTCCTTTCGCTGCCGCTGTTTCACGTTTCCGGTCAGGGAATTTTATGGCGCTGGCTGGTGGCCGGGGCACGCTTAACGGTGCGCGAGAAACAACCTCTGGAACAGGCGTTACGCGGCTGCACCCACGCCTCGCTGGTGCCGACCCAGCTCTGGCGTCTGCTTAATCGTCACAAGCCTGTTGCACTGAAAGCGGTGCTGTTGGGAGGGGCTGCAATCCCCGTTGATTTAACACAGCAGGCGCGCGAACAGGGTATTCACTCCTTCTGCGGTTACGGCCTCACCGAGTTTGCCTCTACCGTCTGTGCGAAAGAGGCAGACGGCGAGCCGGACGTAGGGTATGCGCTGCCGGGCAGAGAGGTGCAGGTCGTTGAAGGTGAAGTCTGGATTAGGGCGGAAAGTATGGCTTCCGGCTACTGGCGGGACGGTGCGCTGATGCCGTTGACCAATGCGCAGGGATGGTTCGCCACCCGCGACCGTGGGGAATGGCATAACGGGCGACTGACGATTTTAGGCCGCATAGACAATCTCTTTTTCAGCGGAGGAGAGGGGATCCAGCCGGAATCGCTGGAACGTGTTATCGCCGCACACCCGCAGATTAACCAGGTGTTTATCGTCCCGCTGGACGATGCCGAGTTTGGACAACGTCCGGTGGCGGTGGTGGAGTGCGAGCCGGGAACGGATATCGCGCAATTTCCTGACTGGATCCAGGGCAGACTGGCGCGCTTTGAGCAGCCGGTCCACTGGCTGGTACTGCCGGCTGAGCTAAAAAATGGCGGGATTAAGATCTCCCGCCAGGCGTTAAAACAGTGGGTGAATGCCCAGCTGTCGGCGTAATTATCCGATATCCGGCTCCGGTTTGCGCTGGCGACGGCGCAGCAGGCGTAATACCGGCGGCACCACAATCACCATGATTGCCAGCGCTAACAGGACCTTCGCGACGCTGCTGTCCCACAGGATCGACATATTGCCGTTACTGATGGACAGCGCGCGGCGCAGGTTCTGCTCCAGCATCTCGCCAAGCACGAACCCCAGAATCAGCGGTGACATCGGGAAGTGCATCTTACGGAGTATGTATCCCAGCACGCCCAGTACCACCATCAGCACCAGGTCAAACGTGGTGCTGTGCACCGCGTACACCCCTACAGCAGAGACGGCGGCAATCGCCGGGACCAGGAACCACAGGGGAATGGTCAACATGCGGGTGAACAGCCCAATCAGCGGGATATTCATCACCAGCAGCATCACGTTAGCGATCAGCAGGGCGGCAATCAGCCCCCAGACAATATCCGGCTGCTCGGTAAACATTGCCGGTCCCGGCGTGATGTTGTAGAGCGTCAGGGCGCCCATCATCACCGCCGTGGTGCCGGAGCCCGGTACGCCAAGGGTCAGCATCGGGATAAACGAGCCACAGGCCGAGGCGTTATTGGCCGCCTCAGGCGCCGCCACGCCGCGAATATCGCCTTTACCAAAGCTGTCGCTGTTGCCGCTGAGCTTTTTCTCGGTCATGTAGGTAATGGCGCTGGCGATGGTGGCCCCGGCGCCCGGCAGGATGCCGACAAAGAAGCCAATTACCGATGAGCGCAGCGTGGTGCCGATGCACTGCGCGCCCTCTTTAGCGCTAAAGAGCATCCGGCCGGTTTTGCGCACCAGCGTCTGCCCGCTGCTGGTATGTTCCAGCATCAGTAAGATTTCAGAGACAGAGAACAGACCAATCACGACCACGATAAACTGCACGCCGTCGGACAGGTGAACGCTGTCGAAGGTAAAGCGATAGACCCCGGTGTTGGCATCCACGCCGACGGTGGCTAACCCTAAGCCAATCAGCGCGGACAAAAACGACTTGAGCGGATTTTGCGCCATCATGCTGCCGAGACAGGCAATGGCAAACACCATCAGGGCAAAATATTCTGCCGGACCAAACGCCAGAGACCACTGGGCCAGCGCAGGTGCAAACAGAATGATGCCGCCAATGGCAACCAGCGAGCCAAAGAACGAACTGACCGCTGAAATGGAGAGCGCCACGCCCCCACGACCCTGTCGCGCCATCGGATAGCCATCCAGCGCGGTCATGATCGCCGCCGCATCTCCCGGCACGTTAAGCAGGATCGACGAGATGCGCCCGCCATATTCACAGCCGATATAGACCGTTGCCAGCAGGATCAGCGCCGATTCCGCAGGCAGATGCAGGGCAAAGGCCAGCGGAAGTAAAATTGCTACCCCGTTGATCGGCCCAAGACCCGGCAGCAGGCCGACAATCGTGCCCACGAAACAGCCGATCAGGGCGATCACCAGGTTTTCCGGGGTCATCGCCACGGCGAACCCCTGTGAGAGGTAAATCCAGGTATCCATAGCGTGCTCCGTTAATTAAGCCAGGCGCCGAGCGGTAACGTCACGTCCAGCAGGCGGTCAAAGGCGTACCACAGTAAAATCCCCATCACCACGCCTGAGATCCCTGCCGCAGGCAGGGTGGCGTTAAACAGCATGCCGATCACCATCGTCAGGATGGCGGTCGCCACCGGGAAGCCGAGCCATTCAAAGCCCCAGGCGTACATCAGCAGGACAATGACCATCACCAGCAGACGCTGCAGAATGCGACGCGGTGGCCACTCGACGGTGTCCGGGTGGCGCAACAGCAGCGCCACCGAGCAGAGCAGCATCAGGCCGACAATGCCCATCGGGAAGGGGCGTGGCCCTACGGGTTCATAGCTGTATTCGCTGTGGATCTGCCAGGCGACAAACATCCCGCCAACGCAGATCAGCAGCCATATCCCGGCAAAAATACGATCGCTCATAGCGCCTCCGGTTATTTCGCCAGGCCAAAGGCTTTCGCCTGCTCGCGGTAGTCATTCACCTGTTTTTTGACGTACTCATCCAGTGGCTTACCGGTCAGGTTAAATTCAAACAGCCCGCGCAGATCGCGCTGTTTCTTAAACGCTTCGGTCTGCTGGAGTGTGTTGAACGCGTCGACCCACCACTGGTACTCGGCATCGGTCACTTTTGGCCCGACGAAGAACCCGCGGATGATCGGCCAGACCAGGTTGTAACCCTGCTCTTTGGCGGTCGGCACGTTAGCCAGCTGTCCCGGCAGACGGTTTTCCGAGAAGACCGCCAGCACGCGGATTTTGTCCCCGTTCAGGTAGGGCACCATCTCGCTGAGATCGCCGGAAACGGCCTGAACATGGTTGCCCATCAGTGCCGTAACCGGCTCGCCGCCGCCTTCAAAGGCCACGTAGCGCATTTTGTGTGGGTCAACCTTCGCCTGTTGCGCGAGAAGGGCGGCTTTCATCCAGTCCTGGCTACCGATCGACGCGCCTGCGCCAATCACCACGCTGTTCGGATCTTTTTCCATGGCGGTGAGCAGGTCTTTCAGGGACTTCCACGGTGAGTCGGCACGCACGGCAATCATCCCGTAGTCGGTACCGACGGTCGCCAGCCAGCGCACGTCATCCACGCCATAACGGCCAAACTTGCCCTGAGACAGGTTCAGCAGTGAACCACCGGAGAAGGCCACCACCGTCCCCGCTTCCGCAGGTCGTTGTGCGACGATGGCGTTATAGGCCACCGCGCCCACGCCGCCGGGCATGTAGGTCACGCGCATCGGTTTCTCGATGGCCTTCGTCTCCAGCATGCTGACCTGAATCAATTTGCAGGTGAGATCGAAACCGCCACCCGGTTTGGCCGGGGCGATACATTCGGTACGGGACGGGGCGTCCTGCGCCTGAACGACAGAGGTACTCAACAGGAATGCGCTTGCAGCAAGGGTAGAAAGTAAGTGTTTTTTCATCGTTTATCCTCACGCCGGGGTACGGGTATGGGTCTTTTTTCTGATTATGTGAACCGCCTTGTAGCGGTTCCGTTGCGTGATTGTTAAAACAATAACCTTTCATTTCCCTTTCAATGGGGAACCAACTTTACAGGATGTGACATGCGTCTCTTACTCGCAGAAGATAATCGTGAGCTGGCTCACTGGCTGGAGAAAGCACTGGTGCAGGAGGGCTTCGCCGTGGATTGCGTGTCTGACGGGCGTGCCGCCGACCATCTGCTGCAGGGAGAACATTACGCGGTTGCTATTCTGGACATCGGCATGCCCGGTTTTGATGGCCTGGAAGTGGTCCATCGCCTCAGAAAACGGGGGCAGACGCTGCCCGTCCTGTTCCTGACTGCGCGCAGCAACGTGGCGGACCGGGTAAAGGGCCTGAACGCCGGGGCGGATGATTATCTGCCAAAACCGTTTGAGCTGGAGGAGCTTGACGCCCGGCTGCGTGCCCTGTTGCGCAGAAGCGAGGGGCGCACTCAGGAACGCCAGCGTCTTGGGGAGCTGGAGTATGACGACGAGGGCTTTTTCCTGCTCCGCGATGAACCGCTTTCCCTGACGCCGCGCGAGCTCTCTCTGCTGAAAGTGCTGATGCACCGCCGCACCCGTCCGGTTTCGCGGCAGCAGCTTTTTGACCAGGTGTTCAGCCTGAACGACGACGTCAGCCCTGAAAGTATCGATCTTTATATTCACCGCCTGCGAAAGAAGCTCACCGGCAGCGGCGTGCGGATCACCACGTTGCGGGGGCTGGGATACGTGCTGGAGTGCGGCGATGAGAGGGTTTAAGCCGCAGTCGCTCTACCTGCAACTGCTGCTTTTTCTTGGCCTGCCGCTACTGTTGCTGTGGGGATTGTCAGCCTTTAACAGCTACGTCAGCGCGTTGCAGGCGGCCACGCAGGCTTACGACCGCACGCTGTTATCCTCTGCCCGCACCATCTCGGAACGACTGGAGGTGCGCGACGGCAAGCTGGCGGTGGACGTGCCCTGGGTGGTGCTTGATAGCTTTGAGCTCAACATGAACGACCGGCTCTATTACAAGGTGGTCGACCCCGACGGGCGGGTGATCTCCGGCTATGACGATCTGCCGAAGATGCCGCCTGCAACATCGCGTACCACGCTCTACCCCGCGCTGGCGTGGTTTTACCATACCGAATATCGCGGGCAGGCGATTCGGGTGGCGCGTCTGCTGCAGCCCGTGAATCAAGATTCTATTTTTGGCATGGCGGAAATTTACGTTGCGGAGACGCTCCAGTCCCGCCGCTATCTCGCCAGCCAGTTGCTCTTTTCATCCTGGGTTTCGCAGGGGCTGCTGGTGCTGCTGACGCTGGTGCTAACCGCCTGGATGCTGCGCCGCGTGTTGCGTCCGATGCGCCAGCTCTCCTCGCTGATGGTGCGGCGCGAGCCGGGCCTGCTGGCACCGCTGCCGGAGCTGTTGCCCTGGTCCGAGACCCGGCTGCTGATTGTGGCTTTTAACCGCTATATCGACCGTCTGCGCGGCGTGCTTTCGCGTCAGGAACGTTTCAACGCGGATGCATCGCACCAGCTCAAAACGCCGCTGGCGGTACTTAAAACACAGGTGTCTGTCGCGCTTACTCGCCAGGATCCCGCTTTGTGGCAGGAGAGTCTGCGGGCAATGAACGCCACGCTGGATGAGACTATCGTACTCACCGAGCGGCTGTTGCAGCTTTCGGCGGTGAAGGGGAGAGAGCAGGGCGATCGTCAGTTCTCGCCTGTGGATCTGGTTCAGGTGGTGCAGAACTGCTGCTTCTCCCGACTGGCGCAGGCGCGGAGCAAAGGGATCGATCTGGGTTATGACGGTGTGGAGCAGCCGGTCATGATCGAAGGCGATGACGTCCTGCTGGGCGAACTGTGCGCTAACCTGCTGGAGAACGCGATTAAATATACCCCAGCAGGCGGGACCGTGACCGTTTTCCTGCGCGCAGAGGCCGGTGCCGTTGAGCTGCGCGTTGAAGACAGCGGCCCCGGCATTGAAGAGGATCAAATTCACCAGGCAATGCTCCCTTTCCACCGCCTGGACAACGTTGGGGACGCTGCCGGTTCCGGGATCGGGCTGGCACTGGCGGGTGACATTGCCCGGCTGCACCGCAGCCATTTGCAACTCAACCGCAGTGAATCCCTGGGTGGCCTGTGTGTCAAAATGCGCTTTCTGTTGCTTGCATAAAAAAGCCGCAAGTTTCAAATCGTTACAATCTTCCCCCCCGCCGCACGCAGAGTGCTTGATCCCCGGGAGACTCAGGTTAAAATCTCGCGGTTTTGGGACTTCTCTATAAAATTGCGCGGGATCATGACAATGAAAAAAGTGGCATTACTGGGCTTCGGCCTGATGGTTGTATCTGCGGCGGCTAACGCCATCAGCTTCAACGGCTCGGCGGGTCAGGACTATACCCACCTGGGCTTTGGCCTGGGAACAGAGACTTCCGGTCTGGCGATGACCGGTGGCTGGACGCATAACGATGACGACGGCGATGCGGCAAGCCTCGGTCTGGGTCTGAACATTCCTCTTGGTCCATTCCTGGCGACCGTCGGCGGTAAAGGTATCTATACCAACCCGAACGACGGTGACGAAGGGTATGCGGCAGCGGTGGGTGGCGGCCTGCAGTGGAAAATTGGCGACAGCTTCGGTCTGTTTGGCGAGTATTACTACTCTCCGGACTCGCTCTCCAGCGGTATCGACAGCTATGAAGAAGCCAACGCCGGCGCGCGCTGGACCATCATGCGTCCGATTACCATCGAGGCGGGCTATCGCTACCTGAACCTGGCGGGCAAAGACGGCAACCGCGACAACGCGCTGGCCGACGGTCCCTATGTGGGCGTAAGCGCAGGCTTCTAATCCTGTCGGCGCGGCGTTCCGTCGCGCCAGTTTCTCTCTTCTCCCTCCCGCGTTTGCGCTATAGTGTTTTCACCAAATAAGCGGGAGAACACAATGATTAACGTGGAGATGTTATCCACCGGCGACGAAGTGCTGCATGGACAAATTATTGATACCAATGCTGCCTGGCTTGCCGATCTTTTCTTTGAGCAAGGATTACCGTTAACGCGTCGCAATACGGTAGGCGACAATCTTGAGTCGCTGGTCAGCATTCTGCGTGAGCGGAGCGAACACTGCGATGTGCTGATCGTGAATGGCGGACTCGGTCCTACCAGTGACGATCTCAGCGCGCTGGCCGCCGCAACCGCAAAAGGTGAAGGGCTGGTGCTGCATGAGGCATGGCTTTCACAGATGGAACGCTTTTTCTCCGAACGTGGCCGCGTTATGGCCCCCAGCAACCGCAAGCAGGCTGAAATCCCCGCCAGTGCTGAGCTGGTTGATAACCCGGTCGGCACCGCGTGCGGGTTTGCCCTGCAGCTGAACCGTTGCCTGATGTTCTTCACGCCCGGCGTACCTTCCGAATTTAAAGTGATGGTTGAGCAGCAGATCCTGCCGCGCCTTCGCGACCGTTTTACCCTGCCTGAACCTCCGCTGTGCCTGCGACTGACCACGTTTGGCCGTTCTGAAAGCGATCTGGCCCAGAGTCTTGACCACCTGCAATTGCCGCCGGGCGTGTCCATGGGCTATCGCTCCTCTATGCCGATCATTGAGCTCAAGCTGACAGGACCGGCGACGCAGAAAGCGGCGATGCTGGCCCTGTGGCCCGAAGTGCAGCGCGTGGCGGGCGAGAGCCTGATCTTTGAAGGGACGGAGGGGTTGCCTGCGCAGATTGCGAAGCACCTGCAGGATCGTCAGCTGAGCGTGACCTTAAGCGAGCAGTTCACCGGTGGCCTGCTGGCGCTGCAATTGTCGCGCGCCAGCGCGCCGCTGCTGGCCAGCGAAGTGGTGCCGTTCCAGCAGGAGACCCTGGCGCAAACCGCCCGCTGGGCCTCGGAGCGACGGGTTAAACATTTTGCCGGTCTGGCGCTGTTCGTGGGTGGGCTGGATGAGGAACACCTTAACGTCGCGCTGGCGACGCCGGAGGGGACCTGGGCTCTGAGGGTTAAAATGAGCATCACTCGCCACAGTCTGGCGGTGCGTCAGGAAGTCTGCGCCATGATGGCGCTGAATATGCTGCGCCGCTGGCTCAATGGCAAAGAGGTCGCCAGCGAGCACGGCTGGATTAACGTTGTTGAGTCGCTGTTCGTCGAGTAATGTTTGTGCCGGGGCGTTCGCCCCGGCCATGTTCAGCCCAGCGCGTTCGCCAACAGGGTAATCGGATGCTCACAGCGCTTGCTGGTGGACATCTCGATCTGCCATTTACAGGTTTCGCAGTCGGTCACCACGATATCCGCGCCGCTCTCTTCGATCTGTCGGAACAGCGGGGCGCCAATCGCCTGGGAGGTTGCGTAGTTTTCGCGCTTAAAGCCGTAGGTTCCCGCAATCCCGCAGCAGCGCGAATCCAGCACCGTCAGCTCAAGTCCGGGAATTAACCGCAGCAGCTCAAGCGTATAGAGCGACCAGCCCATTTTCTCCATATGACACGGGGTGTGATACACCACTTTCAGGGGCAATTTCCCCAGCGGCAACGTCTGCCCGCTATCGAGCTTGCGCCACAGGAAGCGTGTCGCCAGCTCGATGTGCTCGCGCAGGCCGGTATTATCCACGTCCAGCAGATGCGGGTACTCATCGCGCAGGGTGAAGGTACAGGTGGACGAGGTCGCCAGCACCGGAATACCTTTATCGACAATCGCTTCGCGCAGTGACGTGACATTGCTCTGAGCCTGCCTGCGCGCTTTATCGGTAAACCCGTTGGCGATCAGCGGTACGCCGCAGCACTTCTCTTTGTTCAGTAGCTGAACGCCCGTTCCCATGGCGTTTAGCACCTTCAGCAGGTCTTTGCCTAACTGCGGGTGGTTGTAATTCACATAGCAGCCGTGGAAAAAGGCCACCTGGTCGGCGTACTGCGCCTGCTCCGCCGCGACGGATTTGTACCAGCGGCGGAAGGTGCCGTGAGAATATTTCGGCAGGCTGCGGTGATGGTCTATCTTCAGCGTCGCATCCAGCAGCTGGCGCACCGGCTTGAGCGAGGTCGCGGCATTCACCAGCGGTGCAAACGGCGTCGAGACGCTGCCCATCAGATCGGTATGGCTCAGAATTGCGTCACGCAGCGTCGGCTTTTGCGTGCTGTAGCGCGCCCGGGCGCGCTGGATGATATCGCCGATTTTCACATCCGACGGGCAGGCGACTTCACAGCGTTTGCAGTTGATACAGTATTTCAGCGCCTCGTCGTACAGCTTACCGTCCTTCAGACGCAGACGCTCGCCGTCCGGCCCGGCCTGTTTCGGTCCGGGATAGCGCGGGTTCACGCCGCTGACCGGGCAGACGGTCGTGCAGACCGTGCATTTAATGCAGCTTTCAAAACGGGTATCGTTCATTGTTCCGCCTTCGCGCGCTGGCTAATCTGCTCTGCCACATACAGCGCCGTGACGGCGCAGACCCCGCCACCGCACCCCTGAGTTATGGGATCGTACCCGCCCAACAGCGAGCCAATGGCAAAGAGATTCCTGACGGGCTTACCGGACAGTTGCGGGTGCAGTTGGTTATCAACCATCACGCCGAACTGTTGCCAGGGCTGCGGCGAGAAGAAATCACACTGATACCAGTCCGCGCGGGACGCGCCTTGCCGGACATCAAGCCCCATAATGGCTTCCCGGATGCCCTCCCGGCTGCTCAGCAGCCCGTTGCTGAAGAAACTGCCGCTTGCCAGCACCGTATAGCGGGCGCGAAGCGGAATATCACCGTGGTTGCGGGTCCAGATTTCGCTCACCGCGCCGTCCGTCAGGGTGATTTTTTTCACCTCGTCACCCGCCATCCACACGCCGCCCTGCGCCACAAACTGGCGCTGGAGCTGGGTATGCAGGCGAATGCCGGGCACGGAAGGGGGAAGCGTTGGCAGCAGGCCGAGCGAGCAGGGCAGACGGTCCGACAGCCAGCGCCACAGGCTGTTATCGCTGAGTCCAAAGCAGGCAGGCATCAACAGCGTATCGCAGGTTTCACCGAGCGGTCTGAGCGCCTCATACAGCAGCGGCCATCTGTCTTCGTTATCCAGAAAGCGGGCGATATTCACCGCGCGAAACTCGCTCGGGTTTTCGCGCAGGACATCCAGTTCAGGCAGTTCTATCTCTGCCGTCTCGGCGTTCACGCCCTGGCGACACAGTGACGCCGCCGCAAGATGGGGCTGAAAATCCAGAAAGCCGCTAATACCCACGACCCGTACCCGTCCTGTGCTCACAGGGGCAACGGGGACCTCCTCCGGGCTGAGCCACGCGGAACGCAGGGTGCCAAGCGGCGTGATGCGTTGATGATTTTGCCTGGCGCTCCCCTTCAGACGCGCACCGCAGTCAACCAGCAGCGCTTCGGTTTCCAGCGCAAAGCGGTCAATATGCTGCGCGCCAACCCGATGATACGGGTGCTCCGGCGGCAGTTTGTCGCGGTACGTGTCGTCCACCAGATCCAGCGATCCCGAAGAGAAGTGCAGGGCACTCTGCCCCCGGGTGATAATGGCGCAGCGCAGCCCCTGCTTCGTGAGCTTGATGCCACAGAGCAAGCCCGCCAGCCCGCCGCCGACAATCACGGTATCAAATTTCATCGTGTTGCTCCTTCTCAAGACCGCAAAGCCCCTGGTAGACCCAGCGGGTAAACTCGCTCTCACGCAGGGTATCGCCCCAGGCGACAGGCTGAATGCCTTTCCAGCGCTCGTTTAAAAAGGCGCTGAGCTGATCGAGCGACTGGGTGGCAGTCGTGGTATGAAAACGCTGCAGCAGACCCGCCGCACGGCAGGCGCACAGTTCACCCTGGCAGGTTCCCATGCCGACGCGGGTGCGACGGCGGAGATCGAGCAGGCTCTTGACCGTCAGGTTCTCCACCGCATATTGCACCTCGCCCGCGGTGACGGCTTCGCACTCGCACACCAGGCTGCGGCTCAGCCGACCTTCGCCGAGCCAGACCGGCGTTCTGTCCCCGTGGCGGTAAATCGCGGAACCGCGCAGCGGGGCAGGCAGGGAGATGATTTTTTGCAACGTTTTTTCGGTGGACTGACGCGATCCTGGCAGCGGTTGTTCTGCCGTCACGCACGGCTCGGTATTCCCCAGCTTGCGGCAGACTGCATCGGTGGCCCATTCGGCCATCAGGCGGTAGGTCATTAGTTTGCCGCCTGTAATGGTGATAAATCCGTCCATGCCGTCGCGTTCGGCGTGGTCGAGCAGCACGATGCCCCGGCTGACGTTACGTCCGCTCGGATCGTTATCGCTGGCGACAAGAGGACGCACGCCCGCGTAGGCACGCAGAATACGCGTCTGGGCCATCACCGGGGCCAGTTTCTCACCTTCACGCAGCAGGATATCCACCTCTTCGGCGGTCACGCGGTTGTAGTCAATGTCGCTGTAGTCGACGTGGGTTGAGGTCGTACCAATCAGCGAAATGGTATCGCCCGGCACGAGGATATCGGCATCAGACGGTTTGCGGCAGCGGTTGATCACATGGTTATTGATGCGATGGTCGAGGATCAGCAGCGAGCCTTTCGCCGGGAACATGCGCACCGACAGGTCAGCGTATTCTGCAATGCGCTGCCCCCAGATCCCCGCGGCATTAATGACGACGGAGGCAAACAGCTCGCTGTGTTCGTGGTATTGCGTATCAAACACCCGCACGCCGCAGACGCGATGGCCTTCGCGGATAAGTCCGGTCACTTCATGTCCGGTCAGAATGCGCGCCCCATGTTCCCGGGCATCCAGCATATTGGCGGCGGTCAGGCGGAACGGATCGACGGTGCCATCCGGGACTTTCACTGCGCCAATAAGCGCCGGGTTGACCGACGGTTCCAGCTGCCGTGCCCGTGCCGGATCCATGGCCTCCGCCTGAATACCTGCTGCGTTACAGGCGGTGATAAAGGTTTCCTGAAAGGCGAGGTCATCTTCGGGAAGGGTGATAAAGAGGCCATCGGTCGGTTCAATGCAGTGGCGGGCGATACGCTTGAGGATCTGGTTTTCCGCAATACATTCCCGTGCCGACTCACCGTCAGTGACGGCGTATCGCGCGCCGCTGTGGAGCAGACCGTGGTTTCGCCCGGTCGCGCCCGTGGCAATATCGTGGCGTTCCAGAAGCGTGACGCTTAATCCGCGAAGGGCGCAATCGCGAGCGATACCGGCGCCGGTGGCACCACCGCCAATGATAATCACATCGCTGTAGCGAGGATCGTGAATTGTCATTGTCTTCCCTCAATGTTCGTTTTTTTATCATTTAGCCACATGAAAACTGTGGTTTGTTTGATTTCGAACATAAACGCGCGAAATTCGAAAGTGAAACGTGATTTCATGCGCTTTTTTGCGCATTCTGTCATATTTCTGTAACAATCTGTGCGTTGATTCACAGTAACAATCACCATGATTTCTTAACATCCCCGGCTCTGGAATTCAGGTGCGAGCCACCTGCTCATTCAATTCAAGGCCACGGAGGCTGTCATGCTCAGTATTTTCAAACCCGCGCCGCATCGGGCGCGTCTGCCAGAGGCAGAGATTGATCCGCTATACCGTCGTCTGCGTTGGCAAATTTTCCTGGGGATCTTCTTCGGGTACGCGGCGTACTATCTGGTGCGTAAAAACTTTGCGCTCGCCATGCCGTATCTGGTGGAGCAGGGCTTTTCACGCGGCGATCTGGGGTTCGCGCTGTCGGGGATCTCTATCGCGTATGGTTTTTCCAAGTTCATTATGGGATCCGTGTCGGATCGCTCGAATCCGCGCGTGTTTCTGCCCGCCGGTCTGATTCTGGCGGCTGCGGTGATGTTGTTCATGGGGTTTGTGCCGTGGGCAACCTCCAGCATTGCCGTTATGTTCGTGCTGCTGTTCCTCTGTGGCTGGTTCCAGGGGATGGGATGGCCGCCATGCGGACGTACCATGGTGCACTGGTGGTCGCAGAAAGAGCGCGGCGGCATTGTGTCGGTGTGGAACTGTGCGCATAACGTGGGTGGCGGTATTCCGCCGCTGCTGTTCCTGCTGGGGATGGCCTGGTTCAACGACTGGCACGCTGCGCTCTACATGCCTGCGTTTGGTGCCATTCTGGTGGCGATTATTGCCTTCGCGCTGATGCGCGATACGCCGCAATCCTGCGGCCTGCCGCCGATTGAAGAGTATAAAGACGACTACCCGGATGATTACAGCGAGAAGCACGAAGAAGAGCTGACCGCGAAGCAGATCTTCATGAAGTACGTGCTGCCTAACAAACTGCTGTGGTACATCGCGGTGGCCAACGTGTTCGTTTATCTGCTGCGTTACGGCATTCTGGACTGGTCACCGACCTACCTGAAAGAGGTGAAACACTTCGCGCTGGATAAATCCTCCTGGGCCTACTTCCTGTATGAATACGCGGGGATCCCGGGCACGCTGATCTGCGGCTGGATGTCGGACAAAGTGTTTAAAGGTAACCGTGGTGCAACAGGCGTGTTCTTCATGACCCTGGTGACCATCGCCACCGTGGTGTACTGGCTCAACCCGCCGGGCAACCCGGGCGTAGACATGGCCTGTATGATCGTCATCGGCTTCTTGATTTATGGCCCGGTCATGCTGATTGGCCTGCATGCCCTGGAACTGGCACCGAAAAAAGCGGCAGGCACGGCGGCAGGCTTTACCGGTCTGTTCGGCTACCTGGGCGGTTCGGTCGCGGCGAGCGCCATCGTGGGCTACACCGTTGACTTCTTCGGTTGGGACGGCGGCTTTATGGTGATGATTGGCGGTAGCGTGCTGGCGGTACTGCTGTTGATTGTCGTGATGATCGGTGAGAAACGTCACCACGCGGAAGTGCTGGCGCGTCGTCAATAAGGAACATGACCATGAAATTATCTCATTTAACCACCGGTCTGCTGCTGGCGGGCCTGATGACAGGCTCCGCGCTGGCGGCGGATAAAATCGTGATTGCCCACCGCGGCGCGAGCGGCTATCTGCCGGAGCATACGTTGCCGGCGAAAGCGATGGCCTATGCGCAGGGCGCGGATTATCTGGAGCAGGATCTGGTGATGACGAAGGACGACCAGCTGGTCGTCCTGCATGATCACTATCTTGACCGCGTAACGGACGTGGCGGAGCGTTTCCCGGACCGCGCGCGTAAAGATGGCCGTTTCTACGCCATTGATTTCACCCTGGCGGAGATCCGCTCCCTGAAGTTTACCGAAGGGTTCGAGATTGAAAACGGCAAGAAGGTACAGGTCTATCCGGGACGTTTCCCGATGGGCAAATCTGACTTCCGTATTCACACCTTCCAGGAGGAGATAGAGTTTGTTCAGGGGCTGAACCACTCGACCGGTAAAAATATCGGTATCTACCCGGAAATCAAAGCGCCGTGGTTCCATCATCAGGAAGGGAAGGATATTGCCGCGAAAACCCTGGAGGTCCTGAAGCAGTACGGCTACACCAGCAAGAAGGACAAAGTTTACCTGCAGTGTTTTGACGCCGCCGAGCTGAAGCGCATTAAAACCGAGCTGGAGCCGAAGATGGGGATGGATCTCAATCTGGTGCAGCTGATTGCCTACACCGACTGGAATGAAACCCAGGAGAAACAGCCAGACGGGAAGTGGGTGAACTACAACTACGACTGGATGTTTAAGCCGGGCGCGATGAAGCAGATTGCGCAGTACGCTGACGGCATCGGACCGGATTACCACATGCTGGTGGCAGAAGGCTCCACGCCGGGTCACGTGAAGCTGACGGCGATGGTGAAAGAGGCGCATGCCAGCAAGATGCAGGTCCATCCGTATACCGTGCGTGCAGACCAGCTGCCGCCGTATGCCACGGACGTGAATCAGCTTTATGAGGTGTTGTATAACCAGGCGGGCGTGGACGGGTTGTTTACGGATTTCCCGGATAAAGCGGTGAGTTTTTTGAAGGATTAACACTGGAATTGCCGGGTGGCGGCTGCGCCTTACCCGGCCTACGAACTAACCCTCTCCCACAGGGAGAGGGAATCAGGGCAATCACATCTCGATCTCAATATCGCCTTTTGCCCGGCAGCAGCAGGGCAAAATTTCCCCTTCGTTGATAAAGGCCAGCGGTTCGGTCAGCCAGTCCACCTGGCCGGCGACCAGACGGCAGCGGCAGGAGCCGCAATAGCCGGAACGACACTGGTACTCTACTTCTACCTGATGCGCCTCAAGCGCCACCAGCAGAGAAGGGTGCTCCTCCCGACACAGCACCTCAGTGCCGGAAAGACTTAACGTGACGCGTGACATCAGAGCTGGAAGTCGCTCAGGTCGTCAGTGTTGACTTCAGAATCAATCTGACCGACCAGGTAAGAACTCACCTCCACTTCCTGAGGCGCAACCTGCACGTTATCGGACACCAGCCAGGTGTTGATCCACGGGATTGGGTTAGAACGCGTCTGGAACGGCAGGTCGAGACCGACAGCCTGCATACGGATGTTGGTGATGTACTCAACGTACTGGCAGAGAATGTCTTTGTTCAGGCCAATCATGGAACCGTCGCGGAACAGGTAGTCTGCCCACTCTTTCTCCTGCTGAGCTGCCAGCACGAACAGGTCATAGCACTCCTGCTTGCACTCTTCGGCGATTTCCGCCATTTCAGGGTCATCCGTGCCGCTGCGCAGCAGGTTCAGCATGTGCTGGGTGCCGGTCAGGTGCAGGGCTTCGTCACGGGCGATCAGACGGATGATTTTGGCGTTGCCTTCCATCAGCTTGCGCTCGGCAAAGGCGAAGGAGCAGGCGAAGCTCACGTAGAAGCGGATCGCTTCCAGCGCGTTGACGCTCATCAGGCACAGGTACAGCTGTTTTTTCAGCGCGCGCAGGTTCACGGTAACGGTTTTACCGTTCACGTTATGGGTACCTTCGCCCAGCAGGTGCCAGTAGCTGGTCATCTCGATCAGTTCGTCGTAATAGTGCGCAATGCCTTCCGCACGCTTCTGGATCTGCTCGTTGGTGACGATATCGTCAAACACCACCGCCGGATCGTTCACGATGTTGCGGATGATGTGTGTATAAGAGCGGGAGTGGATCGTCTCGGAGAACGCCCAGGTTTCCACCCAGGTTTCCAGCTCGGGAATGGAAATCAGCGGCAGCAGCGCTACGTTCGGGCTACGGCCCTGAATGGAATCCAGCAGCGTCTGGTACTTCAGGTTGCTGATGAAGATATGCTTTTCGTGATCCGGCAGCGACTGGTAATCAATGCGATCGCGGGAGACGTCTACTTCTTCCGGACGCCAGAAGAAGGAGAGTTGCTTTTCAATCAGCTTTTCGAAGATGTCATATTTTTGCTGATCGTAGCGTGCCACGTTGACCGGCTGGCCAAAGAACATCGGCTCTTTGAGCTGGTCGTTTTTCGTCTGTGAAAATGTGGTGTATGCCATTGCGGTGAGTCCTGTTGAGATTTTATTGCCCGGCAACACTGCGTTTGCCGGGCCTACAAAACCGTAGGCCGGGTAAGCGTAGCGCCACCCGGCGAAGTGCTTAGATCTTACATGCGCCGCTTTCGCAGCCATCGTCCTGAATTGACGGTACCATGTCGTCCTGCGCGTCTTCTGCACCGTCACGGGTGTTGTGATAGTACAGCGTTTTCACGCCAAATTTGTAGGCGGTCAGCAGGTCTTTCAACAGCTGCTGCATCGGTACCTTGCCAGACGGGAAACGCGTCGGGTCATAGTTGGTATTGGCAGAGATCGACTGGTCGATAAACTTCTGCATGATACCCACCAGCTGCAGGTAGCCGTCGTTGTTTGGCATTTCCCACAGCAGCTCGTAGTTGTTCCCGAGTGTTTCGTAGTCCGGTACCACCTGACGCAGCACGCCGTCTTTCGACGCTTTGATGCTGACGTGGCCGCGCGGCGGCTCAATACCGTTAGTGGCGTTGGAGATCTGCGAAGAGGTCTCAGACGGCATCAGGGCAGAGAGCGTGGAGTTGCGCAGACCGTGAGTCTTGATGGACTCGCGCAGGCCTTCCCAGTCAAGGTGCAGCGGCTCGCTGACGATGGCATCCAGGTCTTTCTTGTAGGTGTCGATCGGCAGAATGCCTTTTGCATAGGTGGTTTCGTTGAACCACGGGCATGCGCCTTGCTCTTTCGCCAGCTCGTTAGACGCTTTCATCAGGTAATACTGAATGGCTTCGAACGTCTGGTGCGTCAGGTTATTGGCGCTGCCATCGGAGTAACGCTTACCGTTTTTCGCCAGCCAGTAGGCGAAGTTAATCACGCCGATACCCAGGGTACGACGACCCATCGCGCCACGTTTAGCGGCCGGAATTGGGTAATCCTGGTAGTCCAGCAGGGCGTCGAGAGCGCGAACCGCCAGCACGGCCAGCTCTTCCAGCTCGTCCAGGCTTTTAATTGCACCCAGGTTGAACGCAGACAGCGTACACAGCGCAATTTCGCCATTTTCGTCGTTCACGTCTTCCAGCGGCTTGGTCGGCAGGGCGATCTCAAGGCACAGGTTAGACTGGCGTACTGGCGCAACCACCGGATCAAACGGGCTATGGGTGTTGCAGTGGTCAACGTTCTGGATGTAGATACGGCCGGTAGAGGCACGCTCCTGCATCATCAGGGAGAACAGATCGACCGCCTTCACGCGCTGCTTGCGGATGCTGTCGTCTTTTTCATATTTGGTGTACAGACGCTCGAACTCGTCCTGATCGGCGAAGAACGCGTCGTACAGGCCCGGGACGTCGGACGGGCTGAACAGGGTAATGTCTTCCCCTTTCAGCAGACGGGTGTACATCAGTTTGTTGATCTGTACGCCGTAGTCCATGTGACGCACGCGGTTGCCTTCCACGCCACGGTTGTTTTTCAGCACCAGCAGGCTTTCCACTTCCAGGTGCCACATTGGGTAGAACAGGGTCGCAGCACCGCCGCGCACGCCGCCCTGAGAGCAGGATTTCACTGCCGTCTGGAAGTGCTTGTAGAATGGGATACAGCCGGTGTGGAACGCTTCACCGCCGCGAATCGGGCTGCCCAGTGCACGGATGCGACCGGCGTTGATGCCGATACCGGCGCGCTGGGAGACGTATTTCACAATGGCGCTGGAGGTCGCATTGATGGAATCCAGGCTGTCGCCACACTCGATCAGTACGCAGGAGCTGAACTGACGGGTAGGGGTACGCACGCCAGACATGATTGGCGTTGGCAGAGAAATCTTGAACGTCGATACCGCATCGTAGAAACGCTTCACGTAATCCAGACGGGTGTCACGCGGGTAGTTTGAGAACAGGCAGGCGGCCACCAGAATATAGAGGAACTGGGCGCTTTCGTAGATCTCACCGGTAACGCGGTTCTGAACCAGGTATTTGCCTTCGAGCTGCTTCACCGCCGCATAGGAGAAATTCATATCGCGCCAGTGATCGATAAACCCGTTCATCTGCTCGAACTCTTCTTCCGTATAGTCTTCCAGCAGATGCGTGTCGTATTTGCCCAGCTCAACCATTTTCACCACGTGATCGTAAAGCGCAGGCGGCTCAAACTGGCCGTAGGCTTTTTTACGCAGGTGGAAAATCGCCAGACGTGCAGCAAGGTACTGATAATCCGGTGCGTCGCGGGAGATCAGATCTGCCGCTGCTTTGATAATCGTTTCGTGGATATCAGACGTTTTGATGCCGTCGTAGAACTGAATGTGGGAACGCAGTTCAACCTGGGAGATAGATACGTTGTTCAGTCCTTCTGCTGCCCAGTCGAGAACTCGATGGATTTTGTCCAGATTGATACGCTCGGTCGTCCCGTCGCGCTTTGTCACCAGCAGACTCTGATTCATGTGGGTTTTACCTGTCCGTGAAATAAAAAATATCCCCCGCTTATCCACAGAACCGTCTTGTGACTAACTCTGTGGATAAATACTACATATAGGGGGTTTGCGATAAGAAAAACGCTATATGGTGAGTATTCTAGTATCGAATCTTTTCAGCACAAGGGTTGATTTTGACGTTAAATTGAGGTTGTGAAAGGGTAAAAAAGGCTAAGTCCTCGTACCGTAAGGCCTGGACGACATGTCAATAATTAAGAAAAAAAATTCAAAATTTGATCGAGTGCTGATTTCTTCAACGGGAGGGCAGAATTGCGCAACATGATGTCGCGCAATATTTATAAGAATAACGAATGACGTTAGTCGTTTTTGGCGGTTGTATGCAACATATAGTTAACATCCACGCCCGGGGCGAGTTTGAATTTATCGGTCAATGGATTGTAGTGCAGGCCGGTAATGTGCTGCTCTTTGAGCCACGTCCTATCAACCCAGCTCAGTAATTCAGCAGGCTTGATGAATTTCTTCACGTCGTGCGTGCCTTTTGGCACCATGCGCAGCACATATTCCGCGCCGACGACGGCCATCAGCCAGGCTTTACCGTTACGGTTGATGGTTGAGAAGAAGACCTGACCGCCCGGTTTCACCAGTTTTGCGCAGGCGTTCACCACGGATTGCGGATCGGGAACGTGTTCCAGCATCTCCATGCAGGTCACCACATCATACTGGTGGGCATGTTTTGCCGCGTGTTCTTCCACGGTTTCCTGCACGTATTCAACCTGGATCCCTGACTCCAGCGCATGGAGACGGGCCACCTGCAAGGGTTCAAAGCCCATATCCAGACCGGTGACCGTCGCGCCTTCGCGCGCCATGCTCTCCGCCAGGATGCCGCCGCCGCAGCCGACATCAAGCACCTTCTTACCGAACAGGCCGCCGGAACGCTCCGCGATATAGCCCAGACGCAGCGGGTTAATGCGATGCAGCGGTTTGAACTCACCTTCGAGATCCCACCAGCGGGACGCCACCGCTTCAAATTTGGCAATCTCTTCGTGGTCAACGTTGTGAGCCACCGGGGATTTTTCGGCATTCATGGGCGCTTTTACTCCTTATTTAGCAAGACAAAGGAGTATATCAGGCAATCCCCATGAATAAAGCGTATAGGTTTACCTCAATCACCGCGGCTGTGTTATAATTTGCGACCTTTGAATCCGGGATACAGTAGAGGGATAGCGGTTAGATGAGCGACCTTGCGAGAGAAATTACACCGGTTAACATCGAGGAAGAGCTGAAGAGCTCCTATCTGGACTATGCGATGTCGGTCATTGTTGGCCGTGCGCTGCCGGACGTCCGCGATGGCCTGAAGCCGGTACACCGTCGCGTACTATACGCCATGAACGTATTGGGCAATGACTGGAATAAAGCCTACAAAAAATCTGCCCGTGTCGTTGGTGACGTAATCGGTAAATACCATCCCCATGGTGATTCCGCGGTGTACGACACTATCGTCCGTATGGCGCAGCCATTCTCGCTGCGTTACATGCTGGTAGATGGTCAGGGTAACTTTGGTTCTATCGACGGCGACTCCGCCGCGGCAATGCGTTATACGGAAATCCGTCTGGCGAAGATTGCCCATGAGCTGATGGCCGACCTGGAAAAAGAGACGGTTGATTTCGTTGATAACTACGACGGCACGGAAAAAATCCCTGACGTCATGCCGACGAAAATCCCTAACCTGCTGGTGAACGGCTCGTCCGGTATCGCCGTGGGTATGGCAACTAACATTCCGCCGCACAACATCACGGAAGTGATCAACGGCTGCCTGGCCTATATCGAAGATGAAGACATCAGCATTGAAGGGCTGATGGAGCACATCCCGGGCCCGGACTTCCCGACGGCGGCGATCATCAACGGTCGTCGCGGTATTGAAGAAGCGTACCGCACCGGTCGCGGCAAGATTTACATCCGTGCCCGCGCCGAAGTGGAAGCGGACGCTAAAACCGGCCGTGAAACCATTATTGTTCACGAGATCCCGTATCAGGTGAACAAAGCCCGTCTGATTGAAAAAATCGCCGAGCTGGTAAAAGAAAAACGTGTTGAAGGCATCAGCGCGCTGCGTGACGAGTCTGACAAAGACGGTATGCGCATCGTGATTGAGATCAAACGCGACGCGGTGGGTGAGGTTGTACTGAACAATCTGTACTCCCAGACTCAGCTTCAGGTCTCCTTCGGTATCAACATGGTGGCACTGCACCATGGTCAGCCGAAGATCATGAACCTGAAAGAGATCCTGAGCGCGTTCGTGCGTCACCGCCGCGAAGTGGTGACCCGCCGTACCATCTTTGAACTGCGCAAAGCGCGCGACCGTGCGCACATCCTTGAAGCGCTGGCGGTTGCGCTGGCCAACATCGACCCGATCATTGAACTGATCCGTCGTGCGCCAACCCCGGCAGAAGCAAAAGCCGGACTGGTATCCCGTCCGTGGGATCTGGGTAACGTGGCGGCGATGCTGGAGCGTGCGGGTGATGACGCGGCGCGTCCTGAGTGGCTGGAACCTGAGTTCGGCGTACGTGACGGTCAGTACTACCTGACTGAACAGCAGGCCCAGGCGATTCTGGATCTGCGTCTGCAGAAACTGACCGGCCTTGAGCATGAAAAACTGCTCGACGAATACAAAGAGCTGCTGGAGCAAATTGCCGAGCTGCTGCACATTCTGGGCAGTGCAGAGCGCCTGATGGAAGTGATCCGCGAAGAGCTGGAGCTGGTCCGCGACCAGTTTGGCGACGAGCGCCGCACCGAAATCACCGCGAACAGCTCTGATATCAACATTGAAGATCTGATCAACCGCGAAGATGTGGTGGTCACCCTGTCTCACCAGGGCTATGTGAAGTATCAGCCGTTGACCGACTACGAAGCACAGCGTCGTGGCGGCAAGGGCAAGTCTGCGGCACGTATTAAAGAAGAAGACTTTATTGACCGTCTGCTGGTGGCCAACACCCACGACACGATCCTCTGCTTCTCCAGCCGTGGCCGTCTGTACTGGATGAAAGTCTATCAGCTGCCTGAAGCGAGCCGTGGCGCGCGTGGTCGTCCAATCGTCAACCTGCTGCCGCTGGAAGCGAACGAACGTATCACCGCCATTCTGCCGGTACGCGAGTACGAAGAGGGCGTGAACGTCTTTATGGCGACCGCCAGCGGTACCGTGAAGAAAACCGCGCTGACCGAGTTCAGCCGTCCACGTTCCGCCGGGATCATCGCGGTGAACCTGAACGAAGGCGACGAGCTGATCGGTGTGGATCTGACCTCCGGTTCTGATGAAGTCATGCTGTTCTCTGCGGCCGGTAAAGTGGTGCGCTTCAAAGAGAACGCCGTGCGCGCAATGGGTCGTACAGCGACCGGTGTACGCGGTATCAAACTGGCGGGTGAAGATTCCGTTGTTTCCCTGATCGTTCCTCGCGGCGAAGGTGCAATCCTGACCGTCACCCAGAACGGTTACGGTAAACGTACCGCGGAAAGCGAATACCCGACCAAATCACGTGGCACGCAGGGCGTTATCTCTATTAAGGTTACCGAGCGCAACGGTTCCGTTGTGGGTGCGGTACAGGTCGATGATGCCGACCAGATCATGATGATCACCGATGCCGGTACGCTGGTGCGTACACGCGTATCTGAGATCAGCGTGGTGGGTCGTAACACCCAGGGCGTTATCCTCATCCGTACTGCGGAAGATGAAAACGTGGTGGGTCTGCAGCGCGTGGCTGAGCCGGTGGATGACGAAGAGCTCGATTCCATCGACGGTAGCGTTGCGGAAGGTGACGATGAAATCGCGCCGGAAGCGGACACCGACGATGATGCAGCGGATGACGCTGACGAGTAATGTCTCCTGACGCAAAAAGGGCCGGATTCCGGCCCTTTTCTTTTACGTAAGCAGACAAGTGAACGTTGCGGCAAGCCGCGTTTACCGCTACCTTAACCACATTCTTTTGACCCCGACGGCGGAGCCTCGCCCCTTTGAAATACCTCGTCTCCTTTCGTACCACGCTGAAAGTTTCTCGCTATCTGTTCCGGGCGCTGGCGCTCCTGCTTTGGTTGCTGGTGGTCCTGCTGTCGGTGTTCTACATCGTCAACGCGCTGCACAAGAAAGAAGCGGAGATCCGCCAGGAGTTTAATTTAAGCTCCGATCAGGCCCAGCGTTACATTCAGCGAACATCTGATGTAATGAAGGAGCTGAAGTATATTGCTGAAAACCGGCTGACGGCGGAAAACGGCATCCTGGCGCTTCGCGGTCGTAATGATAAAACCGAAGTGCCGGACTTCCAGCCGCTGTTCCCGGACTCCGACTGCTCCACCATGAGCAACACCTGGCGCGGGTCGCTGGAATCCCTCGCCTGGTTTATGCGCTACTGGCGCGACAATTTTTCCGCCGCCTACGATCTCAATCGCGTCTTCCTGATTGGCAGCGAAAATCTCTGCATGGCTGACTTCGGCCTGCGCGACGTGCCCGTCGAGCGTGATGATGCGCTGAAAAGCCTGCATGAGCGTATTGTGAAATATCGCAATGCGCCGCAGGACGAGCGCGGGAATAACATCTTCTGGATTAGCCAGGGGCCGCGCATGGGCGTGGGCTATTTCTACGCGCTGACGCCGGTTTACCTCGGTAACCGCCTGCAGGCGCTGCTGGGCATTGAGCAGACCATCCGCATGGAAAACTTCTTCACCCCAGGCAGCCTGCCGATGGGTGTGACCATTCTGGATGAAAACGGACATCAGCTGATCTCGCTTGCCGGGCCGGATAACCGTTTGAACGTCGATCCGCACTGGATGCAGGAACGCTCGTGGTTTGGTTACACCTCCGGCTTTCGTGAGCTGGTGCTGAAAAAAAGCCTGCCACCGTCGTCGCTGAGTATCGTCTACTCGCTGCCGGTCGATATGGTACTGGAGCGGATACGCATTCTGATTATGAATGCAATTCTGCTCAATCTGCTGGTGGGAGGGGCGCTGTTTACGCTGGCGCGCATGTATGAGCGAAGAATCTTTATTCCCGCCGAAAGTGACGCCCAGCGTCTGGAAGAGCACGAGCAGTTTAACCGTAAGATAGTCGCCTCCGCACCGGTGGGGATCTGTATTCTGCGTACTCAGGACGGGACCAACATCCTGAGTAACGAGCTGGCGCACAACTATCTGAACATGCTGACGCATGAGGATCGTCAAAGGCTGACGCAAATCATCTGCGGTCAGCAGGTAAACTTTGTCGACGTGCTCACCAGCACCCATACCAACCTGCAGATCAGCTTTGTTCACTCCCGCTATCGTAATGAAAACGTGGCGATTTGCGTGCTGGTGGATGTCTCCGCACGCGTGAAGATGGAGGAGTCGTTGCAGGAGATGGCGCAGGCGGCGGAGCAGGCCAGCCAGTCGAAATCTATGTTCCTTGCCACCGTCAGCCACGAGTTGCGTACGCCACTGTACGGGATTATCGGTAACCTCGACCTGTTGCAGACGAAAGAGCTGCCGAAAGGGGTCGACAGGCTGGTGACGGCGATGAACAACTCCTCCAGTCTGCTGCTGAAAATCATCAGCGATATTCTCGATTTCTCTAAAATTGAGTCTGAGCAGTTGAAAATCGAACCGCGGGAGTTTTCGCCGCGTGAAGTGATGAACCACATCAGCGCCAACTATCTGCCGCTGGTGGTGCGTAAACAGCTGGGGCTCTACTGCTTTATTGAACCGGATGTGCCGCTGACGCTGCACGGCGATCCGATGCGCCTGCAGCAGGTCATCTCTAACCTGCTCAGCAACGCCATCAAATTCACCGATATTGGCTGTATCGTGTTACACGTCTGCCGGGCGGGGGATTACCTGAGCATTCGCGTCCGTGACACGGGTGTAGGCATCCCGGCGAAAGAAGTGGTTCGCCTGTTCGACCCGTTCTTCCAGGTCGGCACCGGCGTGCAGCGTAACTTCCAGGGTACCGGTCTGGGGCTGGCGATTTGTGAGAAGCTCGTCAGCATGATGGACGGTGATATCTCGGTGGATACCGAGCCCGGCATGGGTAGCCAGTTCACCATCCGTATTCCGCTCTATTCGGCGCAGTATCCGGCAAAAGCGACGGTTGACGGGCTGAGCGATAAGCGCTGCTGGCTGGCGGTGAATAACGCTTCGCTGAATGATTACCTGACGGCGCTGCTTACCCATAGCGGCGTGAGGGTGTGCCGCTATGAAGACCAGACGCCGGACGCGGATGACGTGCTGATCGCCGACGAGATGCCGGAACAGGCGTGGCAGGGGAGAGGAACGGTACTCTTCTGTCGTCGCCACATTGGCATACCGGTTGAACGTGCGCCGGGAGAGTGGGTACACAGTGTCGCCACGCCGCATGAGCTGTTGAGCCTGCTGGCACGCATCTACAAAGTGCAGCTGGAAGAGAACGACGGAGCCGGTGAATTGCCGTCACCGGAAGGTCTGGCGTCAGTGAATGACGATATGATGATTCTGGTCGTGGATGACCATCCGATTAACCGCCGACTGCTGGCAGACCAGCTCGGGTCGCTTGGCTACCAGTGCAAAACGGCCAATGACGGCGTGGATGCGCTGAATGTGCTGAGTAAAAATCATATTGATATCGTTCTCAGTGACGTCAACATGCCTAACATGGACGGCTACCGTCTGACGCAACGTATCCGCCAGCTTGGCCTGACGTTGCCGGTGGTGGGCGTCACGGCGAACGCGCTGGCGGAAGAGAAACAGCGATGCCTGGAGTCAGGCATGGACAGCTGTCTGTCGAAACCGGTCACGCTGGACGTGCTGAAGCAGACCTTGTCGGTCTATGCGGAACGCGTCAGGAAAACGAGGATCTAAAAAAGGCCCTTTCGGGCCTTTTTTATTTGCCCGGCGGCGCTTCGCTTGCGCGAACACCACCCGGCATTTACTGCGGTGATCAATCCTTGTCCGTTGCGCTCAGCGTCACGGAGGAGAGATAGTTCAGCAAGGCAATATCGTTGTCCACACCCAGCTTCATCATTGCGGATTTCTTCTGGCTGCTGATGGTTTTAATACTGCGGTTCAGCTTCTTGGCAATCTCGGTCACCAGGAAACCTTCAGCGAACAGGCGCAGAACTTCGCTCTCTTTCGGTGACAGACGTTTGTCACCGTAGCCACCCGCGCTGATTTTTTCCAGCAGACGAGAGACGCTCTCAGGCGTGAACTTCTTGCCTTTCTGCAGCGCAGCGAGCGCTTTTGGCAGATCGGTCGGTGCGCCTTGTTTCAGCACAATCCCTTCGATGTCCAGATCCAGCACGGCGCTCAGGATCGCCGGGTTGTTGTTCATGGTCAGAACAATGATCGAGATGTCCGGGAAGTGACGTTTGATATATTTGATGAGCGTAATCCCATCACCGTACTTATCTCCAGGCATGGAGAGATCGGTAATGAGCACGTGCGCATCAAGCTTTGGGAGGTTATTGATCAGTGCTGTAGAGTCTTCAAATTCACCGACTACATTCACCCACTCGATCTGTTCAAGCGATTTGCGAATACCGAACAGTACAATCGGATGGTCATCGGCAATAATTACGTTCATATTGTTCATGTATAAGGCTACCTTGCTACAGCAAGCTTTTGACGTAGTCGTCAATGTCGCTGATGTATTTTTCAATGCCAGAGGCATCTTTCTCACGAATTAGATGTTCCAGCGTTTCACATAACTGCTTGCCGGGAACCAGATTAAGCATGGCAAACACCCCTTTAAGCCGGTGTGCTGTCTGCGCCAGCGCTGCAAAATCATTCGCAGCGGACTCAGTATACAACCGCTTAACATCATCTGGTACTGTATCAACAAAGAGTGAATAGTATCCGCTGGCGTGAAGCTCGGCGTTTTCATTGCCGCCTAACGGGGATTCCGTTATCTCATCCTGCGCCAGCTGCTCTTCTATTAGTTGTAGTACAGCTTCCTGCATCGCATTGCTTATATTAAAGTTGACGCGCAGCTGGCCAGGGCCGATTTTCCGCACGCCTGACTCATCATCGCTTAAAAGCAAGCCCGAGGCAGTAAGATTAGACGGATTATCAGTTAAAAACAGATCAAATTCTTGACTTGCCAGTCGTTCATCCGGCGTGATGCAGGCCGCGCCCCAGTTTTCTAACTGACGCACCACGATGTTGCGGATCTCGTTTGAGGTCACATCCACCATCGCCACCACGTCATCCAGCAGGCGTTCTTCATCTTCTTCCTGCGGATTGACGGCCATTTTCACGTGCAGAGAGTAGCGGGTGCCGAGCGATTCACGTGCTTTGATATTCAGGTGGCCGCCGAGCTTACGCGCCAGCTGATCGCACAGCCAGAAGGTCAGGGCGTTAGCCTTACCGTAATGATCGCTTTGTGTGTCATTCAGGAACGGGAAGTGCAGATTATCAATTTCACTCGTCGTGACGCCTTCCCCGGTGTCCAGAATGCGGAACGTCAGGCGATCTTCTGCCGACTCGTCGGTGCTCACTTCGAGGGTGATCTTGCCGATCTGCGTGGTGGTCACGGCATACTGAATAATCATCAGCAGAATGCGACGTAGCGCTTCGCGATCGCCATGGCGTTCGTCATTCGCCGGTAAATGGTTGTTGATCAGCAGCTGCAGACCTTTACGCTTGATCACCGGCAGGACTTCCGGAACCACTTCATCGATCAGATCCTGAATGGAGAAGAGGGAAGGCGTACCTTTCCAGAAATCATTCTCCAGCATGTTCGCTAACTGGATCTCATCCACCATACGAACCAGCGAGTCGGCCTGGCAGGCAAGCTGGTGGCTTTCAGAGGTGTTTAACGCCGCCGCCTGGGTTGCCAGCGTTTTTAACGGCTGTTTGAAGGCGTCGCCAATATTCTGCATAAAGGCGGCGCGCCCCTGCTGGTTCTTCTCATACAGCCTTTGCGCCTGCTTGAGTTTCTTATTCACCAGCACTTCGCGATCCTGGTCGCGGATAATGAAGATTTGCGTGCGTGGGGCCACCTGACTGCGGAACTGACGGATCTCGTACAGTTCATTATTGATGGTGGCCTGAATAACCCCCTGGTGCTGATCCGCCATGGTGGTGATGTTCTGCAGGTTAAGATGCGGTAGCAGATGGTCTGCAATTTTATTGCTCATCACCGTGCGGTTCGCTTCCTGATCGTGGACTAATACGCCCAGCGGCAGCACGGAAACAATCTCTTCATTGAGCGCGCGTAACACGCGAAGTTCATTCGTGTTGCCCGCGGTGACCGCAGAGGCGTCGCTCTGACGTCCCGGCTGGAAGCGGAAGGTGCTGTAGCCAAACAGGGCCAGCGCCAGCAGGCCGATATTCAGCAGCAACGGCAGCAAAATATTTTGCAGGGTATCGAGCAGCAGGGTGCCAAACGGTACCTGCCACACCAGGCGCATGCCGGTTGAGTTCAGTGACGAGGCAATTTCAATTTTCGAGCCGTTAAAGGAGATGGTGACGCTCTCTGCGGCCTCTTTGTCCGACGCCGCGCGCATGTTCTGGGTACTGCTGTCTGGCTCCATACGGAAGCTGTCGAGCGGCATATCCGGCGGGATCAAATCATTAATAGGCAAATCAAACGCCACGACCGTCGCCAGATGTCCCGGCTGGTTGAACGTGGTACGCAGGGTAAAATAGTGACCATTTTGCCAGGCCAGGCGGCGCAGCGATGAGAAACTTTCACGCTCATCAAGGGCATTCGCCTGCTGCAGCATTTCTGCACGGCGGGAATCGACAATGCCGCCAACGGTCGTCTCTTTAAAACCAGAAGAGAGATCTTTCAATGGCAGCGTCGAGATCAGGATCATGCTGTTGTCCTGACCATTCAGATAGTACATCGACCACGGCACCGTCTCGGCACCCCAGAGGGTATCCAGATAGGTTGAAATACGCTGCGTCATCTCAAGCGTTGCGCTGTCGTGAGAGCCAAAGATAAGCGCCTCAGTCTTACGCTGCGGTTTTTCGAGATAGTAGACATCCTGCTTAAGCCGGGTCTCCTGAAGCCCATCCCCGGATGCGCTTGCAGGCGCTGCGGCAATATTGTCGTAAATCTGCCAGGTGGCGTAGCGCCAGGTATCAATGCGCTTGTGGACGGCATGAGTGATATCAACCACCTGGTAGCTCTTGTCCTTCAGCCAGGCGTTTACCGCGCTCTGCACCATCACGCCCAGGGTGACTAATAACACAACGATCAAAAGAAGAAAGAAACGGGTGATGCTCCCGGGAAGAAGGGAGAATTTGCTCGGGGCGGTAGTTTCAGTCTGACTCATTGATATCTTTAACCCGTAATGGTCGTGCTCTGTGGCGATAGGGCAGTATAAAGGGTAATACCTGAATTTCCAGCGCCACTGGCCTGGAACAGGCGACTTTTTCAGGGAACACTGAGGAAGAGGCGATGTGCGTTAAAAGTGTACAAGTTCACGATGCGTGTACAAATAAAAGAAACTTCTCGCCAGTAAATAGCACGAATTAACAAGAAATTAAGTTTCTGCTGAATTTTTGCACGTTGGTTGACCCTCGTAACGGGATTAGTTAATAGTCGTTACAATTTCGTGCTGGTAGCACATAAAAAGAAAAGTTACGTAAAGAAGGGTAAAAAAAAACCGAATGCGATGCATTCGGCTCAATTAGGGATAAACAGACATTCAAAACTGAATGACGGTAATAAATAAAGTTAATGATGATAGCGAGAGCTATTTTAGAGATTAGGTGCGATCTTGTTTTGTCATTCAGTGCTGTAACGATTTATATCCCAACTCATTGAAATTTAATGGAATAATATTAATTTTGATAATAAATGCTAATTTTCTAAGCTATTTGTGCTTTGTAAAAGTTCCTTGATATTAACATTCTGAAACATGTTGATAGATGAATGAAACATCTTCAAAGTTTTCGTATCATATTCGCATTGGATTATTCTGTAATTTTGCGGAGAATGAAATTGCCGACTGGTTAATGAGGGTTAGCCAGTAAGCAGTGGCAATTATAAGGCATATAACAGAGGGTTAATAAAATGAAAGTTAAAGTACTGTCCCTCCTGGTACCAGCACTGCTGGTAGCAGGCGCAGCAAATGCGGCTGAAATTTATAACAAAGATGGCAACAAATTAGATCTGTACGGCAAAGTTGATGGTCTGCACTATTTCTCTGACGACAAGAGTGCTGACGGTGACCAGACCTACATGCGTCTTGGCTTCAAAGGTGAAACTCAGGTTAACGATCAGCTGACCGGTTACGGCCAGTGGGAATACCAGATCCAGGGCAACACAACAGAAAGCGACAACCAGGCCTGGACCCGTGTGGCGTTTGCTGGTCTGAAATTCGCTGAAGCGGGTTCTTTCGATTACGGTCGTAACTACGGTGTGATCTACGACGTAACATCCTGGACTGACGTGCTGCCAGAATTTGGTGGTGATACCTACGGTGCAGACAACTTCCTGCAATCTCGTGCTAACGGCGTGGCAACCTACCGTAACCAGGACTTCTTTGGTCTGGTGGATGGCCTGAACTTTGCTCTGCAGTATCAGGGTAAAAACGGTAGCGTAAGCGGTGAAAACGACACCGGTCGTAGCACCCTGAAACAGAACGGCGACGGTTACGGTGCGTCCCTGACCTATAACCTGGGCGAAGGCTTCAGCATCGGTGGTGCAATGTCTTCTTCCAAACGTACCGCCGATCAGAACAACACGGCTAACCCAGCCCTGAAAGGCGAAGGCGATCACGCCGAAGTCTATACGGGTGGCCTGAAATACGATGCCAACAACATCTATCTGGCCGCGCAGTACTCTCAGACTTATAACGCAACACGTTTCGGCAACTCTCAGAGCAGCAGCGATATCTACGGTTTCGCTAACAAAGCGCAGAACTTCGAAGTGGTTGCTCAGTACCAGTTCGACTTCGGCCTGCGTCCATCCGTGGCTTACCTGCAGTCTAAAGGTAAGGACATCGAAGGGTATGGCGACCAGGATCTGCTGAAATATGTTGATGTGGGTGCGACTTACTACTTCAACAAAAACATGTCCACCTACGTGGATTACAAAATCAACCTGGTTGATGAAAATGAGTTCACCCGTCAGGCCGGTATCGGTACTGATGATATCGTCGCGCTGGGTCTGGTTTACCAGTTCTAATCGCGTCGTAGTATGACTCAGGGGCCTGATGGCCCCTTTTTTGTGCGTGTTTTTGGATCTCACAATTGACCCGTTTTGGTGTACTCTTGCCGCCCTGGCATGAGGATAATAATGAATGGATATGACTTTTTTACGCGCCAGCTTTCTGGCTATGCTTTTTTTCCTGACCGCATGTAACGATCCCGCCCCCGTGGCGAAAACTGACGCACCCGCTGCCACGGTGCTCGAAGGCAAAACGATGGGCACCTTCTGGCGCGTCAGCGTGATGAATCTCGATAAAACGCGCACGGAAGAGCTTCGCGGCAAAATCCAGGCTCAGCTGGACGCCGACGATCAGCTGCTGTCGACCTACAAAAATGACTCGGCGCTGATGCGCTTTAACCTCTCCACCAGTACGTCTCTGTGGCCGGTGAGTGAAGCGATGGCTGATATCGTCACCGAGTCCATTCGCGTGGGATATAAAACCAACGGTGCGATGGACGTGACCGTCGGGCCGCTGGTGAACCTCTGGGGATTTGGCCCGAATAAACAGCCGGTGGTGACGCCCGATCAGGCGGCTATTGATGATGCCCGTGCCCGGACAGGGCTGCAGCATCTGACGGTGATCAATCAGTACGGCCAACAGTACCTGCAAAAAGATATCCCCGATCTGTTTGTCGATCTGTCGACGGTAGGGGAAGGCTACGCGGCGGATCACCTTGCCGCGCTGATGACGCAGGAAGGCATTTCGCGCTATCTGGTCTCCGTGGGCGGTGCGTTAGTCAGCCGGGGCATGAACGCCAGCGATAAACCGTGGCGCGTAGCGATTCAAAAACCGACCGATCGGCAAAATGCCGTGCAGGCGATAGTCGATATCAACGGACATGGCATCAGCACCTCCGGGAGTTACCGTAACTATTACGAGCTTGACGGGAAGCGCATCTCGCATGTTATTGATCCGCAGACCGGGCGGCCGATCGCGCATAATCTGGTCTCGGTGACGGTGATTGCGCCGACGGCGCTGGAAGCCGATGCCTGGGATACCGGCTTAATGGTCCTCGGCCCGGAAAAAGCGAAAGAGGTGGTTCGTCAGGAAGGGCTGGCGGTGTATATGATCACCAAAGAGGGCGACGAGTTTAAAACCTGGAGCTCGCCACAGTTCAACAGTTTCCTGGTGAGCGACAAAAATTAAAAAGCAAGGTTGCGGGTTTTTTATCAGTGGCACTCAGGCACGCTACAGGTATGCTTGTAAGAGGAGCTGATGATGAAAAATCCAACCTATATGACCGATGAGGATCGCTGGCAGGCTGTACTGGCTCGCGATCCGCGTGCTGACGATCAGTTTGTCTTTGCCGTGCAAACGACGGGGATTGTCTGTCGTCCGTCCTGCCGGGCACGTCACGCCCTGCGTAAAAACGTCCACTTTTATCCTGATGTTCACCATGCCATTGAGGCAGGGTTTCGCCCGTGCAAGCGCTGTATGCCGGATAAATGCGATCCGCAGCAGCAGAAGCTGGCGAAAGTGGAGCACGCCTGTCGCCTTCTGGAGCAGGATCCTGCGTTAACGCTGGACGGTCTGGCGCAGCAGGTGGCCATGAGTCCTTTTCACTTCCACCGGCTGTTTAAGTCCGTCACCGGAATGACGCCAAAAGCCTGGCAGCAGGCGGCGCGCGGTCAACGTCTGCGCGCGGCGCTTGCCCAGGGGGATGCCGTTACCGATGCCGTGCTGGCCGCAGGCTTTCCCGACAGCAGCAGCTATTATCGTAAAGCGACGGATGCGCTGGGTATGACGGCGAAACAGTACCGCAAAGGCGACGTGGCGGTGCAGTACGCCATCGATGACTGCTCATTAGGACGCTGTCTGGTTGCTGAAAGCGAGCGGGGGATTTGCGCAATACTGCTCGGTGATGACGATGCCGAATTAGCCGGGGAGCTGGCGACGCTGTTTCCAAAAGCAGAGCCCGCGCCGCAGGAAGATGCCTTCGTGCAGCGTATCCGCCAGGTGATTGCCAGTATTGATAATCGCGCAGCGCCGCTTGAACTGCCGCTGGATATACGCGGAACCGCGTTCCAGCAGCGAGTCTGGCAGGCCCTTCGTGAAATTCCCTGCGGTGAAACGGCAAGTTATCAGCAGGTGGCGCAGGCGATTGGACAACCCAACGCGGTACGTGCCGTCGCGGGAGCCTGTGCGGCAAACAGGCTGGCGATTGTGATCCCCTGTCACCGCGTTGTCCGTAACGATGGCGCACTGTCGGGTTACCGATGGGGGACGGCGCGAAAAGCGCTATTGCTAAAACGTGAGGCGAAACGCCAGGAGGGATAATGCTCGATCTTTTTGCGGATGCGGAACCCTGGCAGGAACCACTGGCACCGGGGGCGGTTATTTTGCGTCGCTTCGCGCTCTCCCGTGCGGCGGCGCTGCTTGCGGGTATAGAAGAGGTGACGGCGGTTTCCCCGTTTCGCCATATGGTCACGCCGGGCGGTTACACGATGTCGGTGGCCATGGCGAACTGCGGCGAATTAGGGTGGGCGACGAATGAACGAGGCTACCTGTATGCGCCTAACGATCCCGCGACCGGCCAGCCGTGGCCCCCGATGCCTGCGGTTTTTCAGGCTCTCTGCCACAAGGCTGCCGTTGCCGCTGATTATCCTGACTTCCGACCGGATGCCTGCCTGATTAACCGCTACGCCGTTGGCGCGAAACTCTCCCTGCATCAGGATAAAGATGAACCCGATCTCCGCGCGCCCATCGTCTCGGTATCGTTAGGGCTTCCTGCCGTCTTCCAGTTTGGCGGATTACGCCGTAACGATCCGCTCAAACGCATTATGCTGGAGCATGGCGACGTGGTGGTGTGGGGCAGGGAATCGCGGCTGTATTATCACGGCATTCAGCCTCTGAAACCCGGGGTGCATCCCCTCACTGGCGAGTACCGTTTTAACCTGACGTTTCGCCAGGCAGGGTTTAGTAAACAAAAATAAGAATTATTCTTGATGTACACGCCGGGCAGTTTACACTGCTGGCTGATTTTTATTGTCCGGATTGCCTGCATGCAACTACTTCTCCTTGTCTGGCGTCAGTATCGCTGGCCCTTCATTGCCGTCATGGCGTTAAGCCTTGCCAGCGCCGCATTGGGTATTGGCCTGATCGCGTTTATTAACGTGCGGTTGATTGAAATGGTCGATACCTCACTCTCTGTTTTGCCAGAGTTTCTCGGCCTGCTGCTGCTGTTGATGGCGGTTACGCTTGGCTCTCAGCTGGCGCTAACCGCGCTCGGCCACCATTTCGTTTTCCGTTTGCGCAGCGAATTTATCAAGCGGATCCTGGACACTCAGGTTGAACGGGTGGAGCAACTTGGCAGCGCCTCCCTGCTGGCGGGGCTGACCAGCGACGTGCGGGCTATCACCATCGCGTTTGTTCGTCTGCCGGAGCTGGTGCAGGGGATCATTCTGACCTTTGGCTCGGCGGCTTATCTTGCCTGGCTCTCCAGTAAAATGCTGGCGGTGACCGCTCTGTGGATTGCCATTACCATCTGGGGCGGCTTTGTGCTGGTGTCACGCGTCTATAAACACATGGCGGTGCTGCGCGAAACGGAAGATAAACTGTATAACGATTACCAGACGGTGCTGGAAGGGCGCAAGGAGCTGACCCTGAACCGCGAGCGCGCCGAGTATATCTTCAATCACCTCTATATCCCGGACGCGCGCGAATATCGGCATCACATCATCCGCGCCGATACTTACCACCTGAGCGCGGTGAACTGGTCAAATATCATGATGCTGGGTGCCATTGGCCTGGTATTCTGGATGGCGAACAGCCTGGGCTGGGCGGACACCAACGTGGCGGCAACCTACTCACTGACGCTGCTGTTTTTACGCACGCCGCTGCTCTCGGCGGTCGGCGCATTGCCCACCTTGCTGAGTGCACAGGTGGCGTTTAACAAGCTCAAAAAATTCGACCTCGCGCCATTTAAGGCGGAATTCCCGCGCCCGCAAGCCTTCCCGGACTGGCATACGCTGGAGCTGCGCGACGTGACGTTCCGCTATCAGGACAACGCCTTCTCCGTGGGGCCGGTCAACCTGACGATTCACCGCGGTGAACTGCTGTTCCTCATCGGCGGTAACGGCAGCGGTAAATCCACGCTGGCGATGTTGCTCACCGGACTCTACCAGCCGCAGTCGGGCGAGATTTTGCTGGACGGTAAGGCGCTGAGTGCCGGGAAACCTGAGGACTACCGCAAGCTCTTTTCGGCGGTATTTACCGACGTCTGGCTGTTCGATCGGCTGCTCGGCCCTGAAGGGCAGCAGGCCAATCCTGTGCTGGTGGAAAAATGGCTGGCACAGCTGCAGATGTCGCACAAGCTGGAGCTTCAGGACGGTAAAATTCTCAACCTGAAGCTCTCTAAAGGGCAGAAGAAGCGCGTGGCGCTGCTGCTGGCGCTGGCGGAAGAGCGCGATATCATTCTGCTGGACGAATGGGCGGCGGATCAGGATCCCCACTTCCGCCGTGAGTTCTATCAGGTGCTGCTGCCGCTGATGCAGGAGATGGGCAAAACCATTTTCGCCATTAGCCACGACGATCACTACTTCATTCACGCCGACCGTCTGCTGGAGATGCGCGATGGCAAGCTGAGCGAATTGACCGGTGACGAGCGTGCGGCGGCCTCGCGTGATGCGGTGGCGCGCACGGCCTGATGCCCTCACCTTAACCCTCTCCCACAGGGAGAGGGGATAGATCGTGGCCCTAATGCCGTTTTTTTCTTCATCCCGTCCCGTTGTTTATTCTTATTTACATATCCTCGCGCTATGCTTAACGCCAACTCATTTAATGGATTTATGATTGATGTCGGTATTAAAGAAAAACAGCGCCAGGCAGCGCGATCAGGAGCGTGCGCGACTCATCTGGCTTCTCACGACCGATAAAGCGGTCACTTCTACGTTATTAGGCAAACTGACCCTGGCTGAGCAATATGATGTCGGCACTTTAGCCGACGATATTGCTGAGGTAGGTGCGCTGGTTGCTCATTTACCCCCGCCGGATCTGGCGGATACGCTCGAAGCACTTCCCTCCGAAGAGCGTCACGCCCTGTGGCGTCTGGTGCAGGATCACGAGCGCGGGCAGGTACTGCTTGAAGCTTCGGAAAACGTCTGGGATGACCTGATCGACGAGATGAGCGACCGGGACATCCTCGATGCGCTGCAAACGCTGGATATCGACGAACAGATTTACCTTGTACAACACCTGCCGCGTAACCTGACCGGTCGCCTGCTGGCCTCCCTGCCTGCCGATGAGCGCGCGCGCGTTCGTCAGGTGATGCACTACGAGAAAAATAGCGTCGGCGCGATCATGGAGTTTGGCGTTATCACGGTGCGTCCGGACGTCACGCTCGGTACCGTGCAGCGCTACCTGCGTCGCCTGGGCAAGATGCCGGATAACACCGATAAACTGTTCGTCACCTCGCGGGATAAAACCCTGCTGGGCGAGCTGGAGCTGAAAACGATCCTGCTTAACAGCACCCAGCGGCGAGTCAGTGAGGTGATGGAAAACGAGCCGATGGTCTTCTCTCCGGAAGACGATGCTGAAAAAGCGGCACGTACCTTCGAACGTGACGACCTCGTGAGTGCGGCCGTCGTGGATTCCGTCGGCAAGCTGATGGGCCGTCTGACGGTTGATGAGATCGTTGACGTGGTCTACGAAGAGACCGATAACGACCTGCGCGCGCTCGGGGGGATCAGCGCCGAAGATGACGTCCACGCCTCCGTCGGTAAGGCGGTGAAAACGCGCTGGGCGTGGCTTGCCATTAATTTGTGTACCGCCTTTATCGCCTCCCGCGTAATCGATGGCTTTGAACACACCATTTCACAGCTGGTGGCCCTGGCGTCATTAATGCCGATTGTGGCCGGGATTGGCGGCAACACCGGAAACCAGACCATCACGATGATCGTCCGCGCGCTGGCGCTGGAAAATATTCAGCCCGGCAATTTCGCCTTTCTGATCTTCAGGGAGATGGGGGTGGCGCTGATCAACGGCCTGGTGTGGGGCGGCATTATGGGGGGCATCACCTGGTGGCTGTATGACGATATGGCCTTAGGCGGGGTGATGATGCTGGCGATGGTGCTGAATTTACTGGTGGCATCGATGATGGGGGTCATTATTCCACTGACCATGACCAAGCTGGGGCGCGACCCCGCGGTGGGGTCGAGCGTGATGATCACTGCCATCACCGATACCGGTGGTTTCTTTATTTTTCTTGGGCTTGCAACGCTTTTTCTGCTTTAAGACGACGTTTAATGCGGGCGGGAAGCAGTGCCATGACGATAATCCCCCCCAGCACGCCAATCGCCAGGTTACCGGTTGATACCGTTGCGGCGATCGTCACCAGCATCACGACGGTTTCCGCAACAGGTGCATTTTTTACCGTTGCGGGCTGAATGCTGTGCCAGCTGAAGGTTTTGATGGCGACTATCGCCATAATGCCTGCCAGCACCGCCATCGGAATTTTAGCCATCACGTCGCTCAGCGCCGTCACCAGCACCAGCAAAACGATACCAGCCGCTAACGTTGAAATACGGCTTCGGCCTTTCCCCATCTCCACGTTGACGATGGTTTGTCCAATCATCGCGCAGCCAGCGATCCCTCCATAGAGCCCGGCCAGGATATTGCCCACGCCCAACCCGATGCTTTCACGGCGTTTACTGGACGGGGTGACGGTCAGTTCATCCACCAGCTTCGCCGTCAGCAGTGACTCCAGCAGCCCGACGAACGCAATGCTTAACGCGCACGGCCAGATAATGCTTAACGTTTCTATGTTCAGGGGGACCAGCATTTCCGTCAGTCCCGGTAACCCGCCACTCATCGAGCCTTCATCACCCACCGTCGGCAGAATTTGCCCGCTGGTAACGGTGAACAACGTGAGCACCACTATCGCAATCAGCGGGGAAGGGATGCTTTTGATATAGCGCGGCACCCACAGCACGATAAGCAGCGTGAGCACGAACAGGCCGACGATTAACGGGCTTCGGCTCCAGAAGTGCGGAACCTGAGCAAAGAAAATTAAGATGCCGAGGGCGTTAACAAACCCGGTCATCACCGACTGAGGGATAAAGCGCATCAGCCTTGCCATGCCCAGTGCGCCAAACAGTATTTGGATCACCCCCGCCATGAGAACCGCCGGAAGAATGTACTGCACGCCGTGCTGGTGCACCATCGGGCCAATAACCAGCGCCACGGAACCGGCCGCCGCCGTGACCATCGCCGGACGACCGCCCAGCACAGACAAAGCAAAACACAACACCACGGAGGCGATCAGGCTGACTTTGGGATCAACGCCTGCAACCACCGAAAATGAGATCACTTCAGGGACCAGGGCCAGGGCGGTAATGACGCCCGCCAGCGTTTCACGCACCAGAAGTTTTGGCGAGCTAAGGACCGTGGTGACGCGGTCATCGCCGGGTACAGCAGAATGGGGTAAGGACATAACTCTTCGCAGATTAGGGCAGGCTTCCGTGCGCGCGATCACAAAACGCCACATACTAGCCAGTAAACCCACGATTTACCAGCCACATCGATAATTCCTTACAAACAACCCACCATTAAATTTCACAATTACAATAATTTCGTAACCTTTAAACAATATTTAAAAGTTGTTACCGTGCCTCCGCAGCTTTTTTCACCTGCAATTTCCACGCATCAAGCACTTTTACACTAAGGCATAAATTATGAAAAAAATGACTGCCATGCTCTTTTCTCTGGCCGTGGGGCTTAACACCGTCTCTATGGCGGCGAAAGCTGACACCCCTAAAGAGCAGGAAACGGACGTCCTTTTAATTGGTGGCGGTATCATGAGCGCCACGCTGGGAACCTATCTGCAAGAACTTCAGCCGGACTGGTCCATGACCATGGTCGAGCGCCTTGATGGCGTGGCGCAGGAAAGTTCGAACGGCTGGAACAACGCCGGTACCGGACATTCGGCACTCATGGAACTGAACTATACGCCGCAGAAAAAGGACGGTTCCATTAGTATCGAGAAGGCGGTAGAGATCAACGAAGCGTTTCAGATCTCACGCCAGTTCTGGTCTCACCAGGTCAACAGCGGCGTGATGCATGACCCGCACTCCTTCATTAACACCGTACCGCACATGAGCTTTGTGTGGGGCGAGCAGAACGTCAACTTCCTGCGCGCGCGTTACGCTGCGCTGCAGCAGAGCACGCTCTTCCGTGGGATGAAATACTCTGAAGACCACGCTCAGATCAAAGAGTGGGCGCCGCTGGTGATGGAAGGTCGTGACCCGAACCAGAAAGTGGCCGCGACCCGGACCGAAATTGGTACCGACGTTAACTATGGCGAAATTACCCGTCAGCTGGTGACGTCTCTGAAGAAGAAAGAGAACTTCAACCTGCAGCTCAGCACCGAAGTGCGTGGATTTAAGCGCAACGCGGATAACAGCTGGAGTGTGACCGTTGCCGATCTGAAAAACAACGAAGCCGAGCACGTCATCAAGGCGAAGTTTGTCTTTATTGGTGCCGGTGGGGCGGCGCTGAAACTGCTCCAGGAGTCCGGTATTCCTGAAGCTGACGACTATGCTGGCTTCCCGGTTGGCGGTCAGTTCCTAGTATCCGAGAATCCGGAAGTGGTGAATCGTCATCTGGCAAAAGTGTACGGTCAGGCTTCCGTCGGTGCACCGCCGATGTCTGTTCCGCACATCGACACCCGTATGCTTGACGGTAAGCGCGTGGTGCTGTTCGGACCGTTCGCGACTTTCTCCACCAAGTTCCTGAAAAATGGCTCCCTGTGGGATCTGCTCAGCGCCACGACCACCTCTAACGTCAAGCCGATGATGGACGTGGGTCTGGATAACTTCGATCTGGTGAAATATCTCATCAGCCAGGTGATGCTCTCTGACGAGGAACGCTTCGAGGCGCTGAAAGAGTACTATCCGCAGGCGAAGAAAGAAGACTGGCGTCTGTGGCAGGCGGGACAGCGTGTTCAGATCATCAAGCGTGACCCGAAAGAGGGCGGCGTGCTGCGTCTGGGTACGGAAGTGGTGAGCGATAAGGATGGCACGATTGCCGCGCTGCTGGGCGCGTCACCGGGTGCATCTACTGCTGCGCCAATCATGCTGCACCTGATGGAAAAAGTGTTTAAAGATAAAGTTGCCAGCCCGGAATGGCAGGCGAAGCTGAAAACGATTATTCCATCCTACGGTACGAAGCTGAACGGGAATGTCGACGCGACGGAGCAGGAGCTGGAATACACCAGCCGCGTATTGCAGTTGCAATATGTGAAGCCGCAGGCAGCGGATGCTGCGCCAAAGGCGGAGCTGAAGCCTCAGGCTGAAAACAAACCGGTTGCGGATATCGCCCTGTAAGGTAAAAGCAAAACGGTAACATTCGTTACCGTTTTTAGTGTTGTAGGTCGGGTAAGGCGAAGCCGCCACCCGACTTAATTTCAACGTACTACCGCTTGTCCGACATTCTCATCCGCTTTCCATACGCGGTATTTCACTTCTACGTTTTCAGGCGTATACACCACGACAGGCAACTTGCTGTTATAGCGCAGCAGACTGTTATCACCCAGATATGCCGTTACAAATTTCTTCTCTTTCTTGCTGTCCGGGCACGCCATCATGGTGGAGACGGGGGAGGTCACTTTGTCGAAGACGTAGTAATCGTAGCCCCAACCTTCCAGCGTTTTGCTCTCCAGCTGGCCGCCCAGTCGGTGCTGGTTACAATCCACTTCCAGCGTTTTACCAATCAACAGCTCCACTTTGTAGTTCGCTTCGTCCTGCAGAACCGGTAGCTGAATCACCTGACGTTTCATCCCTTTGTCCGCTTTCGGATAGGGGGCAACTTTTTCCAGCGGCTGCTCTTTTTGGGTTTCGCTGGCGAAAGCGCCGGTGCTGATGCACGCGGCAATCAGGGCGATGGCAAATTTAGGTGCGTTTTTCATTGTCATTCCTTTATGTCAAAACGAGCCGAATCAGATTAGCATAACACTTATGAATGATTAGCGTCATTTACTTACATTTTCAATATAAGTGGTGTAATGAACCTGACTTGCACTATAAATCCAGTTTTTTGTGCTGAAATGGTATCTGGCGGCAGATCGTGTTATTTTGAACGCCACATAATGTTATTCATCTGTAAAGGGAAGAGAGATGGTTCGTGCAAAACTGAAAACACCTGAAGGCCGCAAGTTCCTCCTGGCGCTACTGGTTGTGTTTATGATTGCGGCCGCGTGCGTGGGGCGGGCAACCATTGTTGGCGTTATCGAACAGTACAACATTCCTCTCTCCGCCTGGACCACCAGCATGTATGTTCTGCAATCGGCGATGATCTTCGTTTACAGCCTTGTCTTCACCGTTCTGCTTGCCATCCCGCTGGGTATTTTCTTCCTGGGTGGACGTGAGAAGCACTAAGCGCCGACGTGCGATAAGGAAGCCATCCTGCGGGGTGGCTTTTTTATGCATAAAAAAAACCAGCCGTAAGAGGCTGGTTTTCAATGTGTTTTTGGTCGGCACGAGAGGATTTGAACCTCCGACCCCCGACACCCCATGACGGTGCGCTACCAGGCTGCGCTACGTGCCGACGCATAAAAAGATACTACTCGATTCCGTTTCGAATGCAAGAGAATCTGTCGCTAACTGGTTTATAATTAATCAGTTAGCGATAAAGCGCTTCTCATCCGTCAGGACCTGCAGCAACAGGCTCAGCTGCGGTTTCTGGTCCTTCAACCGTTCACCCTGCAGATTATACGTCTGGTAATTTCCGTTACTGTTCAGCACCAGCGTCAGCGTCGGTGTGGTCACCGCCAGCGTGTTACCGTCTGCTGATGTCACCCAGTTATGGCGGCGCGCGGCGCTGAAGAGATCCTGCCCCTGAGAATACTCGTTTGCTGGCGTACTGACGTGCAGCAGGCGTTGCATCAGGGTCGTCATAACATCTTTATGTTCAGTGAGCATATTGATGCGCTGCGCAGGCGTTCCCGGCCAGTGGATCACCAGCGGTACATGCAGGTTCGGGCGTGACCAGCTCATGCTCTTCGTTTCGTCGCCGAGCGGTACACCATGACCTGCGGTCACAATCACGACAGTGTTATCGAGCTTGCCTGATTCGCGTAGCGCGTCAAGAACGCGGCCGATCTGCGCGTCAACATTGCTGGCCGCACGGCTGTATCGGCGGGCAAAGCCAGTCTGGTTGCTGTCGTCAAGCGTGGTGCCGTTAAAGGCCACCCACGAGAACCAGCGGTTATCTTCCTGGGCGTAGCGCTGCAGCCAGTTTATCCACTGGTTTGCGGTCTGGGTATCAGACTGGCTCTGCGCAGCAGGCAGCGAGAAATCAGACAACAGCGCCTGGCGGTAGAGTGGGCTGTTAAAGCCATCGGATGAGAACAACCCTAACTGATAGCCTTGCTGATTCAGTCCGGTAATTAGCGCCGCAGGAATGCGTGCAGCCAGTACGCCATCCATGTATCCGGCAGAAATGCCATAGAACAGGCCAAAGATGCCCGCATCGGTAGTGTTCCCGGAACTCATATGCTGGGTGAACGAGACGTTTTGACTCGCGAAATCGGCCAGCGCAGGCATCTGCTTCTCGTAACGGGAATAGTTCAGACCATCGACGGTAATCAGCAGGACGTTTTGTCCGCGGCCCATATCGCGATAGCGCAGTTCACTCAGCGGATACTGAACGCTGACCGCTTCCGGATTACCCTGTTCGACCAGACGACGCTGATACTCCTGGGCATCTAACAGGCCGTGTTTCTCAAGGAAACGACGGGCCGTCATTGGATACGAGAGCGGCAGGTTGGCACGCTGCATCGTAATGGGGCGATAGAAGTTAGCATCCGCCCAGATGTACATGATGTGCGAACTGATAAATGAGATGAAAAAGAGTGCGGCGACGGGCTTCGCGTAGTGGCGGCGTCGGGTCAGGCTGCGGAGCTTTTGCCAGCTCCAGGTGGCGAACAACATCTCAATCAGCAGGATCACCGGGACGCTGATAAACATCAGCTGCCAGTCACGAGCCGTTTCGTTCTGGTCAGGGTTGATCACCAGTTCCCAGACGATAGGGTTAAGATGCAGGTGGAAACGGGTGAACACTTCACTGTCGATAAGCAGCAGCGTCATCCCTGCTGTGGCAAGGATTGCGGATAAGAACCGCATCAGACGCTGCGACATGACGATAAACGTCAGAGGGAACAGGATCAGCAGATAGGTGGCGAATACCAAAAAGCTAAAGTGACCGACAACGCTTATCCAGGAGTAGATACGCCCGGTTAGCGTGGTTGGCCAGTCTGCGACAAACAGATAACGACAGCCAATCACCGCCGCTAACAGAATGTTAAACAGGGCAAACCAGTGTCCCCAGCTGACCATCTGGGAGACTTTTTCACGGTAGCGCTGACGATTCGTCACCATAAACTGTTGTTCGTTTCCCTTAATGGGCCTGGTCGTTGCTGACGGATGACTGTAAAGCCTGGGCGAAAGATTTTGCGATCGCCTGACGCTGAGCCGGAGCAACGCTGGTGTTGATAAGGTTGGTGACCATATTTCCCAAAACCATCAGGGAGAGATCGGTCGGCGTTTTATGTTTTTCCAGTACGTTGACCAGCTCACTGAGCAGTTGTTCAACGTGTTCATCACTGTAGCGGGAATGTTGTGGCATAAATCAGAATCAGTTTGTTGATGAAAGGGCAACATATTACCGTAGCAACAGCTTTTTTTCCCCTTTTTTATCTGTTGTTGCACACATGTCCTGGTGGTGGTTGAATACCGCCCGGTCTAAAAGGAGAGTTTATCATGAGTCTGGAAATCAACCAGATTGCCTTGCACCAGCTTATCAAGCGTGATGAGCAAACCCTTGAAGTGGTGCTACGCGATTCGTTACTGGAACCCACGGCGACCGTTGTGGAAATGATGGCTGAGTTGCATCGCGTCTACAGCGCCAAAAATAAAGCCTATGGTCTGTTCAGCGAAGAGAGTGAACTGGCTGATAGCCTGCGCCTGCAGCGTCAGGGGGAAGAGGATTTCCTGGCGTTTAGCCGCGCGGCCACCGGGCGTCTGCGCGACGAGCTGGCAAAATATCCCTTCGCCGACGGCGGCATCGTCCTGTTCTGCCACTATCGCTACCTGGCGGTAGAGTATCTGCTGGTTACCGTGCTGAATAACTTGAGCAGCATGCGCGTGAATGAGCAACTGGATATCAGCTCGACGCATTATCTGGATATCAACCATGCGGATATTGTGGCGCGGATTGATTTGACCGAGTGGGAAACCAACCCGGAATCGACCCGCTACCTGACCTTCCTGAAAGGGCGTGTGGGCCGTAAAGTGGCCGATTTCTTTATGGATTTCCTCGGCGCCAGCGAAGGACTTAACGCCAAAGCGCAGAACAAAGGGCTGTTGCAGGCGGTAGATGACTTTACGGCTGAGGCGCAGCTCGATAAATCAGAACGCCAGAACGTGCGTCAGCAGGTTTACAGCTACTGCAACGAACAGCTGCAGGCGGGGGAAGAGATTGAGCTGGAGTCGCTCTCAAAAGAGCTGGCGGGCGTTAGCGAAGTCAGCTTCCAGGCGTTCACCGCGGAGAAAGGCTATGAGCTTGAAGAGAGCTTCCCGGCGGATCGCAGTACGCTGCGTCAGTTAACCAAATTTGCCGGGAGCGGCGGTGGGTTAACCATCAACTTCGATGCCATGCTGCTGGGGGAACGTATCTTCTGGGATCCTGCCACCGATACGCTGACCATCAAAGGCACGCCGCCAAACCTGCGCGATCAGCTTCAGCGTCGCACCTCGGGCGGTAAATAATCGCCATAAAAAAACCCCGCCGAAGCGGGGTTTTTCTCGACAGGTTTGCGATTACGCGCGAACGAAGTCGATGTGAGTCAGTTTTGGCTTGAACGCGTGACGCTGAACAGCCTGAACTTTCACTTTTTCTTCTTTACCGCCAACAACGATGGTCAGAACTTCGCTGTAGAATTCAGCTTTGGTCTGCAGGTTCCATACTTTGTCGTGATCCAGTTCGATTGCAACTGGAGCAGCTTCGCCACCGTAAACGATAGCCGGGAACTTGTTAGCGGTACGCAGGCGGCGGCTCGCACCCTTACCCTGCACGTTACGTACTTCTGCTTCGATAGTGAACATTGATTTCTCTCTGTATTTAAAACCCTACTACAGGCGACCCAGCAGCAGGTGAGTGTTCTGCCCCACGGATGTGAAGCGGGCGGCATTTTATACTCAAACGCCGCTCACATCAATGAAAAGTCCTGCTAACCACGCAATTCGTTTGCCCGACGATAGCGACCTTCATAGTCAAAGACCTTCTCACGTACCTGCCAGAACTGGCCTTTCTTGCGGGCGACAACAAAATCCGGATGGCGCAGCAGCGCCTGCTGATGCACGATATCTGCCACGGTGATCCAGCGCAGCGGCACGCCAGGCGTGCGGGTATGCGGGCGGATAAACAGTTGCTCAAATGCCGTGCGCTGGGCTGGCGTCTGTACCCGGAACCGCTCGCTGACGTCAGCGCCGTCCTCGTCGTAATAGGTAATTTTTAGCCACTCGCCTTTTTCATCCGCGCCCGGCTGTAAGGCCATGCCGGAACAGCGCAGCACCAGCGCATCTTTCAGCTTCAGCGCCGCTTTCAGCATGTCGTCCGGGTCGACCAGCACCGTGTCGCACTCACGGCAGCGGCGGGCGGCAATGTCATTTTCGGCGTTGCACTGTGGACAGTTTTTGAAACGAAAACGGAAATCGCACTGCTCGCGATGCCCTTCATCATCTTCAAACCAGCCCTGACAGCGGCGGCCAAAGTGTTCGATCAGCGTGCCGTCGGCGGTGGTTTTCCCCCAGAAGGTGTTGGCAAACCCGCAGGCTGGACAAAACACCTGTACCGGCACGTTGTCACTTTTGCCTTTTGGCGTGCCCACTTCGGGAGAGTAAAGATCGTGCGGGTTACCGGCGTAATCGAGGATCAGACAGTCAGTTTTGCCCGGTGCCAGGCGCAGACCACGACCGACAATCTGCTGATACAGGCTGACGGATTCCGTCGGGCGCAAAATCGCAATCAGGTCGACGTGCGGGGCGTCAAAACCGGTGGTTAACACGGAAACATTCACCAGATAGCGGAACTGCTGGGCTTTAAACGCCTCAATCAACCTGTCACGCTCAGGGCCGGGCGTTTCGCCGGTAATTAACGCGGCGTCGTCAGCGGGGAGCAGTCCGGTAATTTCTCGCGCGTGCTCGACTGTCGCGGCAAAGATCATCACCCCTTTGCGCGTCGCGGCAAACTCCTCAATCTGGCTGATGATATGCGGCGTTATGCGCTTTTGCTTATTCAACTCCTGGTTGAGATCCGCTTCGCTGAATAAGCCGTTGCTCTGCGCCTGTAACCGGCTGAAGTCGTACTGTACCACCGGCATATCCAGCCGCTCGGGCGGCGTCAGGTAGCCGTGTTTAATCATGTAGCGCAGCGGAAGTTCGTAGATACAGTCGCTGAACAGCGCTTTTTCATCGCCACGCACCATGCCGTGATAATGAAAGCGGTAAATCCAGCCTTTGCCCAGGCGAAACGGGGTTGCCGTCAGGCCCAGCAGGCGTAAGTGAGGGTTCACCTCTTTCAGGTGCGTGAGGATTTGCTGATACTGGCTGTCGTCGTCATCGCTGATGCGGTGACACTCGTCGACAATCAGCAGCGAAAATTCGCTGCGAAACAGATCCAGGTTGCGGGCGACCGACTGCACGCTGCCAAAGACAACCTTACCGTGGCTCTCTTTACGCTTGAGCCCGGCGGCGAAAATATCGGCCTCCAGCCCCAGCGCGCAATACTTGGCGTGGTTTTGCGCGACCAGCTCTTTGACGTGCGCCAGCACCAGCACGCGGCCACGCGCCAGGCGGGCCAGCTCGGCAATGACCAGGCTTTTGCCTGCGCCGGTCGGGAGGACAATCGCCGCCGGTTCCCGGTGTTTGCGAAACCAGGCGAGGGTGGCGTCAACGGCTTCCTGCTGATAGGGACGAAGTGTAAAAGTCATGGTGTCTCAGTTTCGTTAATCCGCATATAGTATGCCACGAAACTTTTTCCCTTGAGTGGCGCAACCAGACCATTATACTGAACCGTTCCTGACTGCTTCTTTTTCGGACGCACGGTCCGACTTCCAGCACCATTAAGGCTAAAAAGATTTCATGCGACTTGATAAGTTTATCGCTCAGCAACTCGGCGTAAGCCGCGCTATTGCCGGGCGCGAAATTCGCGCCAGCCGCGTTACCGTGGATGGCGACATTGTGAGAGACAGCGCTTTCAAACTTCAACCTGAGCATCAGGTTGAATACGACGGCAATCCGCTGACCCAGCAGAACGGCCCGCGCTACTTCATGCTCCACAAGCCGGAAGGCTACGTCTGCTCAACGGACGATCCCGATCACCCGACGGTACTCTATTTCCTCGACGAACCGGTGGCACATAAGCTGCATGCCGCGGGCCGCCTCGACATCGACACCACCGGGCTGGTGCTGATGACCGACGACGGGCAGTGGTCACACCGTATTACTTCCCCACGCCACCACTGCGAGAAAACCTATCTGGTCACGCTGGAGTCGCCGGTTGCGGATGACACGGCAGAGCAATTCGCGAAAGGCGTTCAGCTGCATAATGAAAAAGACCTGACTAAACCGGCGGTGCTGGACGTGATCACGCCGACGGAAGTCCGTCTTACCATCAGCGAAGGGCGTTACCATCAGGTTAAACGCATGTTTGCCGCAGTGGGTAACCGCGTTGTCGGTCTGCATCGCGAACGTATTGGCGCAATCGCGCTCGATCCCGACCTGGCGCCTGGCGAATATCGCCCGCTGACGGAAGAAGAGATCGCCAGCGTCGGTCTGCCTTCGCACTAATTTCAGGAGATTTCTGTGACCACCAGGCCACACTCGTCGTTCAAAATTGTCTTCATTCTTGGCCTGCTGGCCATGTTGATGCCGCTGTCTATTGATATGTATCTGCCCGCGCTGCCGGTCATTTCCGCGCAGTTTGGGGTACCGGCAGGCAGCGCACAGATGACGCTCAGCACCTATATTCTCGGCTTTGCTCTCGGCCAGTTATTGTACGGCCCGATGGCTGACAGCCTGGGGCGCAAACCGGTTATTCTGGGCGGAACGCTGGTCTTTGCCGGGGCGGCGGTGGCCTGCGCGCTGGCGCAAACCATCGATCATCTGATTTTCATGCGATTTTTGCACGGTCTGGCCGCTGCTGCAGCGAGTGTGGTGATCAACGCCCTGATGCGTGATATCTACCCGAAAGAAGAGTTCTCCCGCATGATGTCGTTTGTCATGCTGGTGACGACGATTGCGCCGCTGGTGGCTCCGATGGCCGGTGGGGCGGTTCTGGTGTGGTTTAGCTGGCATGCGATTTTCTGGATCCTGGCGCTGGCCGCACTGCTGGCCTCTGCAATGATTTTCTTCTTTATTGATGAAACGCTTCCTGCCGAGCACCGCCAGAAATTCCACATTCGCACCACAATAGGTAACTTTGCCTCGCTGTTTCGCCACAAGCGCGTGCTGAGCTATATGTTGGCAAGCGGGTTCAGCTTCGCCGGGATGTTCTCCTTCCTGAGCGCCGGGCCGTTTGTTTATATCGAGCTGAACCATGTTTCTCCGCAGCACTTCGGCTATTATTTTGCGCTCAATATCGTCTTCCTGTTTGTACTGACTATTATTAACAGCCGCTTTGTCCGGCGGGTCGGCGCGCTGAACATGTTCCGCGCCGGGCTGTGGATCCAGTTTGTGATGGCTGTCTGGCTGGTGGTCAGTGCATTCCTGGGCGTGGGCTTCTGGGCGCTGGTGATTGGCGTGGCGGCCTTTGTGGGCTGCGTGTCGATGATATCCTCAAATGCGATGGCGGTGATCCTCGATGAGTTTCCGCATATGGCGGGGACCGCATCGTCACTGGCGGGGACGTTCCGCTTCGGCATTGGCGCCATCGTCGGGGCACTACTGTCTATGGCGACCTTTACGACGGCCTGGCCAATGCTCTGGGCGATGGCGTTTTGCGCAACCAGCTCCGTCCTCTTCTGTCTTTATGCCAGCCGGCCACGAAAAGCGGCTCATTGATGAGCAGATAAGGCCCGACAGGGCCTTTTTTGTTGATACATATCAACCAAACCCGCGTTCGTTTACCCCGTGTTTGTTTATTTTATGTAAAATCTATTTATGTAAAAAGTCACATCATTGTATTCAAAAAGGTTGAGTTAGATCGCAGAAACGGGTACATATAGCGCCGACGCGAACCTCTATACCGATAAAAAAGCGCTGAATAGTGCAGGTTAGCGATGATGTGTTACTATAAATGTAAATAAATTGTGAAGTAAATTTTGCTTCCGGGGAACGAACGTGAATACATTACAACTCTCCATTGTCCATCGCTTGCCCCAGAGCTATCGCTGGTCGGCGGGTTTTGCAGGTTCGAAGGTTGAACCGATTCCGCAAAACGGCGCGGGCTGTGACAATTGCCTTGTGGCGCTCAAACTGTTGAGCCCAAGCGACGAAAATGCGTGGCGGGTGATGGAGCGTCTCAGTCAGGCCCTGACGGATATCGAAGTGGACAGCTCCGTACTGGAGTGCGAAGGCGAGCCGTGCCTGTTTGTTAAAAGCCAGGATGAATTTGCCGCCACCTGCCGTCTGAAAAACTTTGGTGTTGCGATTGCTGAGCCTTTTTCCGGCCAGTACCCGTTCTGAGCGCTAGTCTGCTGCCAGCAGCTGGCGCGTGTAGCTCTGCGTTGGCGCAGTAAATACGCGCTGGCATTCCCCCTGTTCGACCACCTCACCCTGTCGCAAAACAATCACCTGATGGCATAGCGCCCGCACTACCTGCAGATCGTGGCTGATGAAGATATAGGCCAGCCGATGCTTTTCCTGTAGCCCTTTCAGCAATGCCAGAATCTGCGCCTGGACGGTTCTGTCCAGAGAGGAGGTGGGTTCATCCAGAATAATTAGCTCCGGTTTCAGGATCAACGCACGGGCGATGGCGATACGCTGGCGCTGCCCGCCGGAAAATTCCGCAGGATAACGGTGACGGGTATCGGGATCTAAGCCCACTTCGGCCATCGCCTGGATGACCTCCTGCTCACGCTGCTGCGCGTTCAGGCCGGGCTGGTGAACGCACAAACCCTCTTCGACAATCTGCAATACGCTGAGCCGCGGGTTAAGTGAGGAGTTGGGATCCTGAAACACCACCTGCATACGCGGGCGCACCGGCAGCATCTGGCGGCGGTTCCAGCGGTGCAGCGGCATGTCGTCAAAAAGGATCTCGCCCTGAGAGGCAATTAAGCGCAGCAGTGCCAGACCGGTGGTGCTTTTACCCGAACCGGATTCGCCCACCAGCCCCAGGGATTCACCGGGACGCAGCGAGAAGCGGATATTTTTCAGGACCGGGTTTGGGTCGACGATACGCCGCAGAATGCCTTTGCGGATCGGGAAGGAGACGGACAAATCCTCAACGCGCAGTAGCGGAGTGCTGTCGGCCGTGAGCGGAACCGGGTCGCCGGAAGGTTCGCTGTTGAGCAGACGTTGCGTATAAGGGTGCTGTGGCGCGTTCAGCAGCGTGGATGCGCTATTCTGTTCAACGCATCGGCCGTTTTGCATGACCGCGACGCTGTCCGCTAGCTTTTTCACAATACTCAGGTTGTGCGTGATAAACAGCAGGCTCATGTTCAGCTCGTCGCGCAGCTCCCGCAGCAGCGTCAATATTTGCGCCTGCACCGTCACGTCCAGCGCCGTCGTCGGCTCGTCGGCAATTAACAGTTCGGGCCGGGTGAGCAGAGCCATAGCAATCATCACTCGCTGGCGTTCACCGCCGGAGAGCTGATGCGGAAAATCATTCAGCCGTTTGGCCGCATTGCGTATGCCCGTCCGTTCAAGACAATCCAGTATTTCCCCCCGCGCAGCCTCTTTGCGCATGCCCCGGTGCAGAGACAAGACTTCATAGAGCTGTTTCTCCAGGGTATGCAGGGGGTTGAGAGAGACCATGGGCTCCTGGAAGATCATGGCAATTTTATTGCCGCGAATACCGCGCAGGGTATGTTCGTCGGCATGAAGCAGTGAACTGCCGTGAAAAAGAATATCCCCCTGCGGATAGCTCGCCGGTGGTGAAGGCAGCAGCCGCAGGATAGAGAGCGCTGAAACACTCTTACCTGAACCGGATTCCCCCACCAGGGCCAGCGTTTCACCGCGCTGGATCTGCAGCGACAAATCGGTGACCACGGTGCGCGTCTCACCCTGTTTCGAGAAAGCAATCGACAGGTTATCAATACTGAGAAGAGGCTGGGTCATCTTATACCGCCTTATTGGGGTCAAAGGCATCGCGCACGGCTTCGCCAATAAAAATCAGCAGCGAAAGCAGCACGGCCACGGAAAGAAAGGCGGTGATGCCTAACCACGGTGCCTGAAGGTTATTCTTGCCCTGCAGCAGCAGTTCGCCGAGCGACGGTGAGCCCAACGGCAGGCCAAAGCCCAGAAAATCCAGCGAGGTGAGGGTGGTAATGGAGCTGCACAGAATAAACGGCAGGAAGGTGAGCGTGGCCACGACGGCATTAGGCAGCATATGGCGGAAGATGATCCCCCGGTCGCTCACCCCAAGCGCCTGCGCGGCGCGAATATAGTCGAAATTACGGGTGCGCAGGAACTCCGCCCGCACGACACCCACCAGCGCCATCCAGCCGAACAGAACGGTGATGCCGAGCAGCCACCAGAAGTTCGGCTGTACCACGCTGGACAGCAGGATGATCAAAAATAGCGTTGGCATACCGGACCAGACTTCGATGATACGCTGGCCCCACAGGTCAATTTTCCCGCCGTAGTAGCCCTGAACGGCACCCGCCACCACGCCCATCACGCTGGAGAAGAGTGTCAGCATCAGCCCAAAGAGAATTGAAATCCGTGTGCCATAGAGGATGCGTGCCAGCACATCACCACCGTTAGCGTCCGTCCCCAGCCAGTTTTGCGTCGAGGGTGGAGAAGGGAAGGGGGTCGTGGTGGCAAAGTTTATGCTGTTCGCACCAAAACGCACCGGCGCCCAGAGGGCCCAGCCGTGCTGCTCAATCTGCTGGCGCAGCCACGGATCCTGATACTCCGCCGGTGTTGCAAACGGGCCACCAAAGTCGCTTTCGCTGTAGTTAGCCAGCACCGGCACATACCAGCGGTCGTTAAAATGCACCAGCAGCGGTTTGTCGTTGGCGATAAGCTCCGAACACATGCTCAGGACAAACAGGACGGCAAAAATCCACAGCGACCAGTAGCCGCGACGGTTGTGGCGAAAACGGGCCCAGCGGGCCTGGTTGACGGGGCTTAAACGCGGCATCAGCGGCCCTCAAAATCAATTCGGGGATCGACCAGCGTATAGCTGATATCGCTGACGATATTCAGCAGCAGGCCAATCAGGGTGAAAATATAGAGTGTGCCAAACATCACCGGATAATCACGCGACACGGTGGCCTCATAGCCCAGCAGCCCCAGACCGTTGAGCGAGAACATCACCTCTATCAACAGTGAGCCGGTAAAAAACATACTGATGAACGTGGCGGGAAATCCGGCAATCACCAGCAGCATGGCGTTGCGGAAGACGTGTTTCCACATAATTTGCTTCTCGCTGACCCCTTTGGCGCGGGCCGTGACAACATACTGCTTGCGGATTTCATCGAGAAACGCGTTTTTGGTCAGCATGGTCAGAGCGGCAAACCCACCGATCACCGTTGCCAGAACCGGCAGCGTGATATGCCAGAGATAGTCGGTGATTTTCTGATACCACGGCAGCGTGCTGAAATCGGCGGAGACTAAACCTCGTAGCGGGAAGATGTCGAAATAGCTGCCCCCGGCAAAGAAGACGATCAGCAGGACGGCAAACAGGAACGCCGGGATGGCATAGCCGATGATGATGAAGGTGCTGCTCCAGATATCGAAGCGGCTGCCGTTGTAAACCGCTTTACGGATCCCGAGCGGGATAGAGACCAGGTAGATAATCAGCGTTCCCCACAGCCCCAGCGTGACCGAAACCGGCAGGCTTTGCTTGATCAACGTTAACACTGACGCACTGCGAAACAGGCTATCGCCAAAATCAAAGCGGATATAATCCCAGAGCATCTTGAAATAGCGCTCGTGAATGGGCTTATCGAAGCCGTAGCGGTGGGTGATCTCGGCGATCACCTCAGGATCAAGCCCGCGCCCGCCGCGATAGTGGCTTTCACTGATATTCCCCACGCCGGTACGCGCATGGCGCGCGCCCATGCCTTCTCCGCCGCCGCCGGGCATACCGCCGCTGTTACCAAACTCAATAGCAGCAATCGCCTGATCGACCGGGCCGCCGGGGGCGATTTGCACGATAAAAAAGTTAATGGTGATGATGGCCCACAGCGTGGGGATGACCAGCAGCAGACGGCGAATCAGATAGGCACCCATGATGATTCCTTATCGCCGCTCAGCGGGCAGTCTGGCGGCTTTATTGACGTCATACCACCAGGTGTCAAAGCCCAGCGAGTAGACAGGGCGCACGGCAGGTACGGAAAATTTATCCCAGCGTGCCAGACGGTCTTCGCCCATATACCACATGGGCAGCATGTAGTAGTTCCAGGTTAAGACCCTGTCGAGGGCACGGCCGAGCGGCAGGAGTTTTTCTTTATCGCCCTGCGCCGCCACAATTTTCGCAATCAGCGCATCAATCGCCGGGCTTTTTACGCCTGGTGCATTGTATGAGGAGTCGATGTAGCTGGAAGCCCAGGAAATTTGCAGGTCCGAGCTCGGCCACGGCTGAGCCGGCCACAGACGCTGCATCATGTCGTAATCACGGTTGCGCATGCGGTTGGTGATCTGCGCGTTATCGACCTGGCGAATGTTCATGGTAATCCCCAGTCGCTCCAGGTTGTGCTTAAACGGCAGTACCCACTGATCGTTGCCCCCGGATGAGAGCAGCAGCTCAAAGCTGAGAGGCTTACCCGTTTTGGCATCCACGCGCTTTTGATTTTTAAGGTGCCAGCCCGCCTCATCCAGCAGCTTGCTGGCCTTAAGCAGGTTGTCGCGGTCGTAGCCGTCACCGTTTGAGGCCGGGGGCTGAAAGACCGTGGTAAACACCTCCGGCGGCACTTCCGCCTTCAGCGGGGCCAGCAGAACCAGTTCGTCGGCTTTCGGATAATCACGCGCGGCATATTCCGTATTCTGGAAATAGCTGTTCGCACGGCTGTAAGCCCCGTAAAACAGCGCTTTGTTCATCCATTCAAAATCAAAGGCCAGGGAAATCGCTTCCCGAACGCGGCGGTCAGCGAATACCGGACGCTGAATATTAAACGCCAGCCAGCGCGTGTCCTGGGCGGATTCGTTTTTATGCTCGTCTTTAACGATATAGCCTTTCGCGAAATTCTTGCCGATATAACGGGTCGCCCAGTTTTTCGCGCTGCTCTCCACGCGTAAATCGAAGGCGCCCGCTTTGAACGCTTCAAATGCGACATTATCGTCAAGGTAGTAATCATAGCGAAGGGTATCGAAATTCCAGCGCCCACGGTTTACCGGCAGGTTTGCCGCCCAGTAATCTTTCACCCGGGAATAGACCACGTACTGCCCCATGCGCCAGTCGGTGATGCGGTAGGGGCCGCCGGCCAGCGGCGGCGTGGAGAGCGGGTCGCTGAGCTTATGCTTTTTCCAGAACGATTCAGGCATAACCGGCAGCGAAAACAGGCTGAGCATATTCTCTTTATTCGGCTCGCTCAGCTCGATGCGCACGGTCAGGGGGGCAATGGCGCGCACCGTTGCGCCTTTATACACAATGCGGAACTGGGGTACGCCTTCGGTCATAAATTTATGAAACGTAAAGGCCACATCGCTGGCCTTAACCGGCGTACCATCGTGAAAACGGGCCCGGGGGTTGAGCGAAATTTCGGCCCAGGCGAAGTTATCCGCGTAGCGGACATTATCAGCAATCAGCGGATAGTAGCTGCCGGGTTCATCATCGGAGGTCACAAAAAGCGTATCGTAAAGGGATTCCGTTCGCGCCGCGGCGACGCCACGCAGGGCGAAGCGGTTAAAGTTGTCAAATGTTCCCGTGGCGGAGAGCGTGACCTTTCCGCCTTTGGGGGCGGCAGGATTGACGTAATCGAAGTGCGTAAAATTGACCGCGTACTTTGGCTCGCCAATCACGGCGAACGCGATGTTTTCTTTGATGGTTTGCGCCTGGCTCGACAGGCTTGCTAATACCAACAAAAGCAACATGAAGCGCATAAACATCTCGCGGCGGCTCCCTTTTTTACAGACCGGCTCAGTTAAGCTGAATAATAAGTGACGTCACAGGCAATGTGAAATTATTCGGCCTGAGACGACACCTTATTTTGCCAGGTGCGGAACTGTTCCAGCGGCATAGGACGGCTAATCCAGTATCCCTGCAGGAAGTGGACGCCATGCTCACGCAGCCAGGCTGCCTGTTCCGGCGTTTCCACCCCTTCCGCAACGGTTAACATATTCAGCTTTCTTGCCAGCGTCAGCACAGCATCCAGCACCGGAGAGGTGACGGTTTCGGTGCCAATTGCGTTGACAAACCCACGGTCGATTTTCAGGTAGTCCATGGTGAAATGTTCAAGATAGATCAGCGCACTGTGGCCGGTACCGAAATCATCAATGGCGATTTCGAATCCTTCGTTATGTAGCCATTCGAAGAGGCTGCTGGCTTCCCGATGGTTAAGCATGTCGCGCTCGGTGATCTCCAGCACGATCTGGAAGTAATCTGGCGGCAGTAAGCTTTTGAAGGTGCGCATATCATCTTTGAAGCTTTCCGCATGCAGATGCCCCGGCGCGATATTGATCCCCAGTTTTGCGCCCGGCGGCAGCACGGTTTGTAACACCGGCGCATCGCGAATGATGAGGTCAAACAGATGCAGCGTCAGCGGGACAATCAGCTTTTGCGCTTCGGCAAAATTGATAAAGGCGTCCGGTGGGATCTCACCCATGGTCGGGTGTTTCCAGCGCATCAGCACTTCAACGCCCCGCATCTGCAGTGCATCCGTATCCACCACTGGCTGATAAACCACATAAAACTGACCGCGCTTGATGGCGCTCAGAATTTCTTTGCCCGGGTTGAGACGCAGGGTGAGGATGTAGAAGTTAAGCGACCCTGCCGCAATCCCGCATAACAGTCCGAAGAACAGGGCGAAGAGGATCTCGTCGCTCGTCCACTCCCTGGCGTACAGTTTGATGGTCAGAGGGACCTCTGTGAGCGTCGCGGTGCGCGCAGGCGTTTGATGTAAATCACGCGCCCTGACGAGGGTGCTTGAGGCGGTGGATAATGCATTGTCGCCGATGATAATCGCGATGCCGGCAAACTCTTCCTGGCGCGCGGTATAAAGCAGGTACGGCGTCAGGTTGAGATTCACCGAGGTGAATACGCCGCCGTCCTTCACTAACGGATTACGATACCAGATGGCAATGGCGGGTCTGTTGGGCAGCATGGGCGTGCCGGGCAGCAGTGCGATATCAATCTGCTTGTTGATGTGCAGTTCGGGTATCAGCTCCTCCATCGGCGTATTCATCGGCCCTGTGGCTGACGAGCAGAACGCCATTTTGTTTCTGACCAGCAGAAAGGCGCGCACGTTGATGCTGAAGGCCGCGCGCGAGGTAAGCTCCGCGTTAACGTCCTGGCAATTATTCAGCGTGAGCGGCTGGAGTACGTCGATCGAGGTTTTCAGCTCCTCGAAATAGTTCTCCATGTAGATGCTCACATCCTTAATTAGCGTATCGAATCGGATTTCCCGCTTATGGTAGCTCCAGAAAAATTGCAATGAGCCCAGTAGGATAGCCGCGATCAGGCCGGTAATAATGCTGAAGAACAGTATCTTGCGATGACTGGCGAAGTAGCGGGTGAGCATAAACGTCGTGATTCCTGAATTGCCGCTGATTATATTCAGTGTAACGGGCAAAAAAAAGCACCGCCTAAGCAGTGCTTTTTTTTTATTATATCGCCAGCCAAGGGATAACCAGCGATACAATCATGATATTAACTGCGTGTCAGTACGCGGCGCGCTTCGTTGTAGCGCTTCTTCCAGTACGGTTCGTTCATGCTGGAGATGGTGACGCCGCTGCTGGTGGAGGCATGTACAAACTGGTCATTACCAATGTAGATGCCAACGTGTCGACCTGTTGAACCAGCACGGAACAGAACTAAGTCACCGGTGCGCAGTTTGGTGCGGGAAATTGACTTGCCCATCTCCTGCTGTTCGTAGGTCGAACGCGGAAGATCTAATCCAAATTGCTCACGGAACGTACGTTGTACAAAACTGGAACAGTCAATACCTTTTTTAGTATTGCCGCCAAGACGATAACGCACGCCTTTCCAGTCAGCATACTGGTCCATAATACGAGACTTCACGTCCAGATTACGTACCATATTTTCAAATTCATCCTGAGAAGCTTGCAGTGAAGAGGAATCTTCCGTTCCCACAACACGCGTCTCAGGATGCATATTCTTTGCGGTGTTCGATGTACTACATGCAGATAACAGTACCGCGACTGCTATCGCCGGGATCCCCCGTAAGATATATCTCAGAAACGGTTGAGATTTGACCATTTTGTTTATTTTCCCTTGAAGTCCTTAACGACAAATATCGTTATAAAAATGCCAAACGTGACGAGACTAATTATCTGTACACAATGAGACAATTGTTTCTGATGACATTTGTGGCACAGCGCACAAAATTATTCACCATCGAAATAATTATCCCTATGGGGCAAAACGAGTTCGAGATTAACCGATTGCCTGGGGTATTGCGAGTAAAAAAACCGTTTTTTTTATAAGAAATTGTGATACAGAAAGTAAAAATGGGCAATTGCTCAAAATAGCGGCAGATCCGCAGCGTTATCGCGCAATTGCTTCATTTTTATCATGAATACGATGACGAGAATATGACAGCGTGAAAGGATCGGGGGACGTGATCTATCAGGGATCGCAATGATCCCTGACGGTTAACGTTAAAAAACGGTAGTTATTTGTTTAATACTTGTTGCTTTCTGCGCGGGAGATAGCGATCAAAAACGGCAATCAGGCGATCGCTCAAGGGGGTCATCAGCACCCACGGCAGACCAATCAGCACTGCTGAAAGAGAACCCACGACAATATCCGTCAGCCAGTGAGCGCCAATCATCACGCGCGGGAAGGCAAATATCACCACAATAAGCAGGGCAATAGTGAATGCCTTCTTGCCGAAATAGCGCAGCATGAAACCCGAAAAAATAAGCAGCATCATGCCGTGATCGCCCGGAAAACTGTCTTTCGACGCATCTTTCGTTGGAATATGCAGCAATTCGCTGACGCGGTAAATATTCGGGAAAGAGAGCGACGGGCTGGCGCGTTTTACCGGCATCAGATGTTGCGCCAGCTGATTAATAGCCACCGCAGCCAGAAGCATCACCAGACCGATAATCAGGATACGGCGACGCCCTGTGCCATCCTCTTTGAGCCAGAAAGAGAGCATCAGACCACCCATCGCCAGCAAGGAAATGCCGTCGAAGGCGCGGTTGTTGGTGATTGCCACCAGCCACAGGAACGCATCGCTCTTCACCAGCGCCTGGTTGAAGAAATGAAACAGGCCTGAATCCAGCGGGAACCAGAAACCGTGATTCGCCGGGATATACCAGGAGAAAAAGAGCGCCAGACCGGCGACATTAAGCAGTAATATCAGGGGAAATCGAGTTGTCATAACGTTCAGCATAGAGTGAAAACTGGGGCAACGTTAGCCGCCTGAACTTAAACGAAGCTTCAACAGGCTGGACTGCAGGGCATTCCAGTCGGCGTTAACCGCACTAATTAACTCTATTCGGCTATCCGGCGGCGCGACGTTTTGCGTTTCGATAAAGAAATCCTCGCCCTGGCGGTTGATCCGCACCAGCCCGTCTGGCGTGCGCATAATGCCTTTTACGCGATCAACCGGCGCAAGTCTGGCCCACTCAAGGATGCCTATGGTGTCGAAAACCGTATCGGCATCGAAAATCCATCCGCAGGCCTGATATCCCTGGCCGCTATTCAGATTACGCCGCCAGCGCTGGTGCTCTGGCAGGCTAAGCGCCGCCAGTCCCTGTTTAACGGGATGGTGATGAGCATGCTCTGCGCTGGCCGGGAGTTCCGCCAGATTCTGGCGAGGCAGGTCGAGCAGGGCGCTATCGATTTTTCCCTGGGTGGTCTGCACGCGGGTACGATTGCCGCCGAAATGTTGCCACCACGCCTCCAGCGCGGCCTGGCTTTCCGCCGTGGCGCGATCTTCTTTATTAGCGACAATAATGTCCGCCGAGGCGAGCTGATCGCGGAAGTTCTCATTGGCCACCGCTTTTTCATCAAGCAGCAGACGCGGGTCGAGCAGGCACAGGGTGGCGCGCAGATCGATCCACGGCTCGTAGACCGGTGCGGTCAGCAAATCGAGGATCTGCTTCGGATGGCCCAGACCGGTAGGCTCAATCAGCAGGCGGTCCGGTTTACCCTGACGCAGCAGCGTATTGAGCCCGACCTGCATCGGCAGGCCATTGACGCAGCACATGCACCCGCCGGGGATCTCTTTAATCATTGCGCCACTCTCTGACAGCAGTGCACCATCAATGCCCACTTCGCCAAATTCATTGACCAGTACGGCCCATTTCTCTGCCGGATCTTTATTCGCCAGCAGGTGGAGAATTGAGGTGGTTTTACCGCTGCCGAGAAAACCGGTGATGAGGTTCGTTTTGGTCACATGCACTCCAGACGAGAATTGTGATGCTATAACACTATTCTCTTATCCTGGCGAAAAACGTACCCAATGAGAAGGGGGAGGGCGAACGGAGGCGACGTCCGTTCGCGTTAAGCGCAATAATCGTTAAATATTTAACGTTTCTATAACAGCCTGACGGGCGCCGCGGCGGGTGATGCGCGCGTATGCCTCGCTTACCGCCTCAACAAATACGCTATTCTGGGGGAGATCGTGGCCAAAGACCTCGCTCAGCCCCAGCAGCGCGTTAACGCGGTCAGCGTCGCGGCTGGCCCCGACAATCGCGCGAATTTTATCGCTGAGGGGATCGCGAACATCAATCGCGTTGCCGCGTTCGTCGGTACCGCTGACGTACCGTATCCAGCCGGCAACGCCCAGTGCCAGAAGAGGCCAGTCGGTATTTCGCTCAAGGTGGATGCGGATGCCATCCAGCATCCGTTGCGGCAGTTTCTGGCTACCGTCCATCGCAATCTGCCAGGTCCGGTGTTGCAGCGCCGGGTTGGCGAAGCGCGCAATCAGGCTGTCGGCATAGGCGGTCAGGTCCACATCCTTTATACGCAGCGTAGGCGCCTGCTCCTCCAGCATTAACCGCCGAGCGGCTTCACGGAAGGCGGCATCCTCCATACATTCATTAATATGCGCGTACCCTGCCAGGTATCCCAGATACGCCAGGAAAGAGTGGCTGCCGTTGAGCATGCGTAATTTCATCTGTTCCCACGGCAGAACGTCCTGCACCATCTGGACACCTGCCACTTCCCACTCCGGACGCCCGGCAACAAAATTATCTTCCACCACCCACTGAATAAACGGCTCGCAGCTGATGGCACACGGATCGTCGACGCCGAGCGCATCGGCGATTTCTGCAAGCGAGGCCTCCGTCGCCGCGGGAACAATTCTGTCGACCATCGTGCCCGGAAAACTCACGTGGCCTTCGATCCACTCCGCCAGCGCCGGGGAACGTTTCTGCGCCATGCCAAGCACGGCATTTTTCACCACGTGGCCATTGTCAGGAATATTGTCACAGGAAAGCACGGTAAACGCTGGCAAACCTCGCTCGCGGCGGCGATGTAGCGCCTCGACCAGGATCCCAGGCGCAGAATGCGGTTCGGCGGGGTTGTCCAGGTCGTGCTGTATCCGCGCGTTTTGTCGATCCAGCTTACCGGTCGCGGGATCGATGCAGTAGCCTTTCTCAGTGATGGTGAGCGATACAATCGCCACCTGGGGCTCACAAAATTTCTCAATAATGGCGGACAGCGAGTCAAGCTTTGCATTCAGGCATTCATGAACGGCGCCGACAATGATTGGCTGATTTCCTTCAGCACCTTTCTCCAGCACGGTAAACAGATGATCCTGCCCGCGCAGCTGGCCCATCAGCACATCGCCGCTAAAGAGGCTAATCTCACAAATCCCCCAGTCGCCGCCTTTTTCATTCAGCACCCGGTTTGTTAACAGCGCCTGGTGCGCGCGGTGAAATGCGCCAAAGCCAAAATGGACGATCCGGGAGCGTAATTGCTTGCGATCGTAGCGAGGTTGCTGAACATGGGCAGGAAGCGAGGTGGAGGCAATTGTCTTCATGAAATACACACCTGATTAACCATTAATTAACAATGCCAGTGTAAAGTTATATGACAGCAAATAAAATTGGTGAGCCGTAAATATCCCCGTTCTGTGAGTTGGATCAATCAACGTGTGGCGGTATGTTGACCCTGTACGCTAAACATGTATGGTAGTCGTCATTGCGGTAACACATATTGGTATAACAACTTTAGAGGGTGAGGCAATGGAACAAACCTGGCGTTGGTACGGGCCGAACGATCCGGTTTCTCTTGATGATGTGCGTCAGGCTGGCGCAACGGGTGTCGTGACGGCGCTGCATCACATTCCTAACGGCCAGGTCTGGCCGGTTGAGGAAATTCAACAGCGCCAGGCGCTGCTGGCGGAGAAGGGATTAACCTGGTCTGTCGTGGAGAGCATTCCGGTCCACGAAGATATCAAAACCCATTCCGGGGATTACCAGACCTGGATTGCGAACTACCAGCAGAGCATTCGCAACCTGGCGGCCTGCGGCATTGATACGGTTTGCTATAACTTCATGCCTATTCTGGACTGGACGCGGACCGATCTGGAATACCCGATGCCGGACGGCTCAAAAGCGCTGCGTTTCGACCAGATTGCCTTTGCGGCATTTGAGCTGCACATCCTGAAACGCCCTGGCGCGGACGCGGATTACACCGCTGAAGAGCAGCAGCAGGCGCTTCAATGGTTTAATGACGCGAGTGCAGCGGATATTGAAAAGCTGACCCGCAACATCATTGCGGGCCTGCCGGGCGCAGAAGAGGGGTACACGCTGGACCAGTTCCGCGCGCGTCTGGCGGAATACGGCGATATTGATAAGAACCAGCTGCGTGAAAACATGGCTTATTTCCTGCGCGCTATCGTACCGGTTGCGGAAGAAGTCGGCGTGCGTCTGGCCGTGCATCCGGACGATCCACCGCGTCCTATCCTCGGTCTGCCGCGCATCGTTTCCACTATCGAAGATATGCAGTGGCTGAAAGAGACGGTCAACAGCATCTATAACGGCTTTACCATGTGTACGGGTTCCTACGGTGTTCGCGCGGATAACGACCTGGTGCAGATGATTGAAGCCTTTGGCGATCGCATTCACTTCACGCATTTGCGCGCAACCTGCCGGGAGGATAATCCTAAGACCTTCCACGAAGCCGCGCACCTGGGCGGAGACGTCAATATGGTCGCAGTGGTCGATGCCATCCTGGCAGAAGAGGCGCGTCGTAAGCAGGCTGGCGATGTCCGTCCTATTCCGTTCCGCCCGGACCACGGGCACCAGATGCTGGACGATCTGCGCAAGAAAACCAACCCAGGCTATTCGGCGATAGGCCGACTGAAAGGGATGGCGGAAGTGCGCGGCGTTGAGCTGGCGCTGAAGATGACGAAATACCCGGAGCTTCTTTAAGTTCTGTTGCCCGGTGGCGCTACGCTTACCGGGCCTACAAAAAAACCGGCCTGAGAGCCGGTTTTTGTGTTTTTGTAGGTCGGGTAAGGCGAAGCCGCCACCCGACAAACGCCGCTATCAGTCAGCGCGACCCATATAGCGTTTTTCTTCGATATGGATGCGGATTTTCTCGCCTGCGGAGAGGTATTCCGGCACCTGCACAACCAGACCGGTGGTCAGAGTGGCAGGTTTGTTGCGGGCACTTGCGGATGCGCCCTTGATGCCAGGTGCCGTCTCAACGATTTCCAGATCGACGGTCTGAGGCAGTTCCAGCGCCAGCAGCACGCCATCCCAGGTCAGAACCTGCATGTCAGGCATACCGCCTTCAGGGATGAACAGCAGCTCTTCTTCAATCTGATCTTTGGTGAAGATATACGGGGTGTAATCTTCTTTATCCATGAACACGTACTCATTGCCGTCGACGTAAGAGAAATCAACATAGCGACGGGTCAGGGTCACGGTATCGACAATATCGTCACCTTTAAAGCGCTCTTCCACTTTCAGGCCGGTACGCACATCGGCAAAACGCATTTTGTACAGCGTGGCAGCACCACGGGCGCTGGGAGCCTGAATGTCGATGTCTTTCACAATCAGCAGTTTGCCGTTGTAATTCAGTACCATACCTTTCTTAATTTCGTTCGCTCTTGGCATTGCAATAATCCTGTTTACGGGAGGTAAAAAATATCGCGCCAAATTACTCGTGCGCGGCCTTTCAGGCAAGCGGAATTCGTGGCTTTTGCTATCAACGCACAAAAGGTGTTACTGTGCGCCCGATGCCCGACTGCACGGGCTTCGTCACTGAGAGAGCATGTATGGATTGTCGTCCAGATTGCGGCGCGTGCTGTACCGCTCCGTCCATTTCAAGCCCGATACCCGGAATGCCGGAGGGCAAGCCCGCCAATACCCGCTGTGTTCAGCTCTCTGAATCCAACCTGTGTATGATCTTTGGTTCGCCCCTGCGCCCGAAGGTCTGCTCCGGGCTACAGCCTGGGGTCGAGATGTGCGGCAGTTCGCGCGCGCAGGCGATGCTCTATCTGCTTGAGCTGGAAGCGCTCACCGCGCCTTAAACGTCTTTGATTCTCGCCAGACAGCCAATGGTCAGCGTACACATCACCAGCGCAATCCAGAATACCGTGTGGTAGTTCCAGATCTCAGCAACGACCCCGGCCATGGATCCTGCAATAATCCAGCCCACGCGCGTGGTATTAGTATAAAGGGTGGTCGCTGAGCCTGCCTGGCCCGGCATTAGATCCTGGAAGTAGAGCATGCCAATCCCCGCCAGAATCCCGATATAGATGGCGTTCAGCAGCTGTAAAGCCAGCAGCAGCCCCGGCGTATGGACCGTCAGCATACCAACGTAGAACAGCAGCCCGGCGACGGCCGCGATGCGCATCAAAAAACGTTTTCCGAAACGCTTCGCGTAATAGCCCGCTATCAGCATGGTCGGGATCTCCAGACCGGCAGCGGTGCCCATCATTATGCCGGCCAGTTTCTCCGGCAGATGCAGTTCATCAATAATAAACAGCGGCATGTTAATGATATACAGGCTGTTGGTGCCCCACATCAGCGTGCAGATAATAAACAGCAGCAGGGCATCGCGACGATTACGGCGCGGGGCCTCCAGAACGCCTGTCACCACTTTGGGTTCTTTGCGCATTGACGGCAGGAAGCACCACACCATCGCACCGCACGCCACAAATGCGACCGCCGCGCTCAGGTACATCACCGTAAAGCCAAACCCCATCGCCAGCGCGTAAGCCAGCGGCGGGCCAATCACCCACGCCAGCGACACCTGAGCACGCAGGACCGAGCTGAACATCACCGCTTCACGCCCGGTATGGTCAGCATGCTCGCGGGCGAGGGCAAACAGCTGCGGGTTGGCGGTTGAGCCAAAGCTGCTCAGAAAAACCCCCACGAACAATAAAATGAAGTAGCTACGGTTCCAGGCAAACAAAACGCAGGCCAGGACGCCCATCAGGCAGCAGAAAACGATCAGGCTTTTACGATCGCCTTTTCGGTCGGAACGGCCCGCCAGGAACTGGCTTACCAGGATGCCGATAATGGCGCTCCCGGTAAAAAAGAAGCCAACCATCGCAGGACGGGCGTGAACCTCGTTGGTCAGGAATAAGCTCAGCGTTGGGGTTTGCAACGCGCCAGCAATGCCCGTGAAGAAGGCAACAATCAGGAACGCCGTTGACGTCAAATCGAAGGGCTTCGGCGAGGTGGCCGCAGGGGTGTTATGCATGTTTTATAATTAGCGAGTAACAGAGAGGGGCGGAGTTTACGCCGTTAGCTAAAAAATAAACAGTGGACGAGGTCAATGATGCCACGAAAAATCAAAATGGCATTTCAACTTCTCACCCTGCTGGCTGAACTTAGCTGAAATTGATTTGCTGAACTTCAGCAGAATTCAGCTGAATGCGGAAGAAATGTGCTGCATCTCTAAATTCTGAGATCGGAAATACGACTTTTCTTGCAAGACATTGCAGAAAGCGCAAGACTTTTTGAAACGTTTCAGCGCTATCTTGTTTTAGCAAACGGAGCAGGCTAGCGTATTTTTTCTCATGTAAGCTGAAACGATTCACTTTCAGCAGGAGAGGAGAACCATGTTCCAGTTATCTGTTCAGGATATTCACCCGGGCGCTCAGGCCGGGGATAAAGAAGAGGCTATTCGTCAGGTTGCCGCTGCCCTTGTGCAGGCAGGCAACGTCGCGGACGGCTACGTAAACGGTATGCTGGCGCGCGAGCAGCAGACCTCCACCTTCCTCGGTAATGGGATTGCCATTCCGCACGGTACAACAGACACCCGCGACCAGGTGCTGAAAACCGGCGTGAAGGTTTATCAGTTCCCGCAGGGCGTGCTCTGGGGCGAAGGTCAGGTAGCGTATGTGGCTATCGGCATTGCGGCCAGCAGCGACGAACATTTGGGCCTGCTGCGTCAGCTAACGCATGTCCTGAGCGATGACGCCGTGGCAGAACAGCTGAAGTCAGCGACAACCGCTGAAGAGCTGCGTGCCTTGCTGATGGGTGAAAAACAGAGTGAAGCGCTGAAACTGGATAATGACACGCTGACGCTGGATGTTGTGGCTTCGGATCTGGTCACGCTGCAGGCGCTGAACGCGGGTCGTCTTAAAGAAGCCGGGGCGGCTGATGCCACCTTTGTGACGCGTGTGATTAACGATAAACCGTTGAATCTTGGCCAGGGTATCTGGCTGAACGACAGTGCTGAAGGCAACCTGCGCAGTGCTATCGCGGTGAGCCGTGCAGCCACAGCGTTTGACGTTGAGGGTGAGCCTGCCGCCATGCTGGTCACCGTGGCGATGAACGATGAGCAGCCAGTGTCGGTGCTGAAGCGTCTGGGCGATCTGCTGCTGAATAACAAAGCTGAAAAACTGCTGAACGCGGATGCTGCCACCGTGCTGGCTCTGCTGACCAGTGATGACGCGCTGACGGATGACCTGCTGACCGCTGAGTTCGTGGTACGTAACGAACACGGCCTGCACGCCCGTCCAGGCACCATGCTGGTGAATACCATTAAACAATTCGAAAGTGAGATCACCGTGGCTAACCTTGATGGCACGGGCAAACCGGCCAACGGCCGTAGTCTGATGAAAGTGGTCGCGCTGGGCGTGAAGAAAGGTCACCGTCTGCGTTTCACCGCGCAGGGTGCTGATGCTGAACAGGCGCTGAAAGCGATTGGCGACGCCATCGCGGCAGGTCTGGGGGAGGGCGCATAATGAGCAGACGTGTTGCGACTATTACGCTGAACCCGGCATATGACCTGGTGGGGTTTTGCCCGGAGATTGAGCGCGGCGAAGTAAACCTCGTGCGTACCACTGGCCTGCATGCTGCGGGCAAAGGGATTAACGTCGCGAAAGTGCTCAAGGATCTCGGTATCGATGTCACCGTGGGTGGATTCCTCGGTAAAGATAACCAGGACGGTTTCCAGCAGCTGTTCAGCGAGCTGGGCATTGCTAACCGCTTCCAGGTCGTTCAGGGCCGTACCCGTATCAACGTCAAGCTGACGGAGAAAGACGGTGAAGTGACCGACCTGAACTTCTCTGGCTTCGAAGTCACCCCGTCAGACTGGGAGCGCTTTGTTAACGACTCCCTCACCTGGCTCGGTCAGTTCGACATGGTGTGCGTCAGCGGCAGCCTGCCGTCCGGCGTGAGCCCGGAAGCGTTTACCGACTGGATGACGCGCCTGCGTAGCCAGTGCCCATGCATTATTTTCGACAGCAGCCGTGACGCACTGGTTGCGGGTCTGAAAGCGTCTCCATGGCTGGTGAAGCCGAATCGCCGCGAACTGGAGATTTGGGCTGGCCGTAAGCTGCCAGAATTAAAAGATGTGATTGATGCAGCCCATGCGCTGCGTGAGCAGGGTATCGCTCACGTCGTGATCTCGCTGGGTGCAGAAGGCGCGTTGTGGGTTAACGCTTCTGGCGAATGGATTGCCAAACCGCCGTCAATGGAAGTTGTGAGTACCGTTGGCGCTGGGGATTCGATGGTTGGCGGCCTGATTTACGGCCTGCTGATGCGTGAATCCAGTGAACATACGTTACGTCTTGCCACCGCCGTTGCAGCCCTGGCCGTGAGCCAGAGCAATGTCGGTATTACCGATCGTACCCAGTTAGCCGCGATGATGGCGCGCGTTGACTTAAAACCTTTTAACTAACAGCAGGAGAGGAATAATGAAAACGCTGCTGATCATTGACTCCGGTCTCGGACAGGCTCGCGCCTATATGGCGAAGACCCTGCTGGGCGCGGCGGCACAAAAAGCACACCTGGACATCATTGATAACCCGGGTGATGCTGAACTGGCGATTGTTCTGGGTGATAAAATCCCTGCGGACAGTGCGCTGAACGGCAAAAAAGTGTGGCTGGGCGATATTAATCGCGCGGTGGCACATCCAGAACTGTTCCTGAGTGAAGCGAAAGGCCACGCGTCGGTTTACAGAGCACCTGTCGCGACAGCACCGACCGCGGCTGCGGCCACCGGGCCGAAACGCATTGTGGCGGTAACGGCGTGTCCAACCGGGGTAGCGCATACCTTTATGGCGGCTGAAGCCATTGAAACCGAAGCGAAAAAACGCGGCTGGTGGGTAAAAGTCGAAACCCGTGGCTCCGTGGGTGCCGGTAACGCCATCACCCCGGAAGAAGTGGCGGAAGCCGATCTGGTGATTGTGGCGGCCGATATCGAAGTCGATCTGGCGAAGTTTGCCGGTAAGCCGATGTACCGCACCTCAACCGGCCTGGCGCTGAAAAAGACCGCTCAGGAATTTGATAAAGCGCTGGCGGAAGCCAAACCTTACCAGGCTACCGGTGCGGCTAAAACCGCCACCGAAGGGAAGAAAGAGTCTGCGGGGGCCTACCGTCACCTGCTGACGGGTGTGTCTTACATGCTGCCGATGGTGGTGGCGGGTGGTCTGTGTATCGCGCTCTCGTTTGCGTTTGGTATTACAGCATTTAAAGAAGAAGGTACGCTTGCGGCTGCGCTGATGCAGATCGGCGGGGGGTCAGCGTTCGCGCTGATGGTGCCGGTTCTGGCAGGCTTTATCGCTTTCTCCATCGCTGACCGTCCTGGCCTGACGCCGGGTCTTATCGGCGGTATGCTGGCTGTCAGCACCGGTTCCGGCTTTATCGGCGGTATCATTGCCGGTTTCCTGGCCGGTTACGTCGCGAAGCTGATCAGCTCGAAGCTGAAGCTGCCGCAGAGTATGGAAGCGCTGAAACCGATTCTCATCATCCCGCTGATTTCCAGCCTGGTGGTGGGTCTGGCGATGATTTACCTCATCGGTAAACCGGTAGCGGGCATCCTGACGGGTCTGACCCACTGGCTGCAAACCATGGGTACGGCGAACGCGGTTCTGCTGGGCGCAATCCTCGGCGGTATGATGTGTACCGATATGGGCGGTCCGGTGAACAAAGCGGCATACGCGTTTGGCGTTGGCCTGCTGAGTACCCAGACCTACGCGCCGATGGCGGCGATCATGGCGGCCGGTATGGTGCCACCTCTGGCGCTCGGCCTGGCGACCATTATCGCCCGTCGTAAGTTCGACAAAGCGCAGCAGGAAGGTGGTAAAGCGGCGCTGGTGCTGGGTCTGTGCTTCATCACCGAAGGTGCAATCCCGTTCGCGGCGCGTGACCCAATGCGTGTACTGCCATGCTGTATCGTGGGCGGTGCGGTGACGGGGGCCATCTCCATGGCGATTGGCGCGAAGCTGATGGCACCACATGGTGGTCTGTTCGTCCTGCTGATCCCTGGCGCTATCACCCCGGTACTGGGTTACCTGCTGGCAATCATTGCCGGTACGCTGGTGGCGGGTCTCTCTTACGCGGTGCTGAAACGTCCGGAAGCGGAAGGGGTTGCAAAAGCAGCGTAAGCGATAAGCAACAAAAAAGCCGGGTGCTAAGCAACCCGGCTTTTTTTATGCCGCCTGTTCAGCGGTCTGCTGTGCCTTGAGCCACGCGATCTCTTCCGCCCAGATATCCGGATTGATGGTTTCCAGCACCATGGGGATACCGTCGAAACGGGCATCCTGCATAATAAAGCGAAATGCATCGTGACCGATATTGCCTTCGCCCAGGCTGTGGTGGCGGTCAACCCGGCTACCAAAGGCGCTTTTGGCATCGTTGAGGTGCATACCGCGCAGGTACTTGAAGCCCACGATGCGCTCAAACTCATCGAACGTGTTTTTCGTTGCCTCGGTTGTTCGCAGATCGTAACCGGCCGCAAACGCGTGACAGGTATCAATGCAGACGCCCACGCGGGATTTATCTTCCACGCCGTCGATGATCGCCGCCAGATGTTCGAACTTAAAACCGAGATTGCTGCCCTGACCGGCGGTGTTTTCGATCACCGCGGTCACGCCGTTGGTTTTCTCCAGGGTGATGTTGATGGACTCAGCAATACGCGCCAGACAGGCGTCTTCGTCGATCTGCATCAGATGGCTACCCGGATGGAAGTTCAGCAGCGTCAGCCCCAGCTGTTCACAGCGCTGCACTTCATCAAGGAACGCCTCGCGGGATTTATCCAGCGCTTCCTGAACCGGATGACCGAGGTTAATCAGATAGCTGTCGTGGGGAAGGATCTGGCCTGGCCCGTAGTGGTATTTTTCACAGGCGGCTTTGAAATCATCAATCACGTCGGTGGTGAGCGGTGCGGCGCGCCACTGGCGCTGATTTTTGGTGAACAGGGCGAAAGCGGTTGCCTCGATTTCGGCGGCGCGAATGGCGGCGTTTGCAAGGCCACCTGCAGCGCTGACGTGCGCTCCAACATATTTCATAAAAAGACTCCTGTTAACCCGAAACGCTTATCATAACGGGTTAACAGGAGAACGACGAGAGGGTTTATGCCATCAGGCTGTGTACGGCGAGGTTAATCGCGCCGCCGCCCACAATCAGCCAGATAAAGAGCACCAGCGCCATCAGCAGCGGTTTTGCGCCGGCTTTTTTCAGGGCGCTGACGTGCGTGGTCACACCCAGAGCCGCCATCGCCATGGCCAGCAGCACCGTATCCAGCGTCACCAGCATATCCACGACCGCTTTTGGCAGCAGGTGGAACGAGTTAAAGATAGCGACCACGATGAACAGGATCGCAAACCACGGAATGGTGATTTTGCTTTTCTCGCTGCCACCTGCCGGAGCCAGTTGCTTAACCCGCGCGGCCAGGAAAATCAGGAACGGGGCCAGCATCATGACGCGCAGCATTTTGGCGATGACCGCGGCATTTTCCGCTTCCGGATTGATGGCGTGACCTGCTGCGACCACCTGCGCCACCTCGTGCATCGTCGAACCGATATAGATGCCGTAGGTTTCCGGGCTAAACCAGTGCACCACCAGCGGATACATAGCCGGATAAAGGAAGATTGCCAGCGTACCGAAGATAACCACCGTCGCGACGGCCACCGTCACTTTACTGGCTTCAGCTTTAACGACCGGTTCCGTTGCCAGTACCGCTGCCGCACCGCAAATGCTGCTGCCTGCGCCAATTAACCAGCTGGTCTGCTTGTCCAGGCCAAACACCTTCTGGCCGATAAAGCACGCCAGCATAAAGGTGCTCGAAAGGGTCAGGACATCAATGGCAATCCCGCTCACGCCGACATCCGCAATCTGCGAAAAGGTCAGGCGGAAGCCGTAAAGAATAATGCCCAGACGTAATAAATGTTGTTTGGCGAAAATGACGCCCCCGTCGCAGGATTTCCAGATGTGCGGGTAGACGGTATTCCCGACCACCATGCCGAGCAAAATAGCCAGCGTTAAGGCACTAAACCCGGCACCGGCTACTGCCGGTATACTGCCGCCCCATAAGGCCACACCGGTGACGACGGCACTGAGCGCGAGACCCGGCACGAAGTGCCACACTGTACGATGATGTTGTAAGGTGAGTTCTGACATAACCTTCTCCTTTGTCTGGCTAAAGGTTACGGCGAACTGGCTTAAAAATAAAATTGATTATATACTTATAATCAATCTATATAAGTGGTAAGTGACCATGCACATTACATTGCGTCAGCTGGAAGTGTTTGCCGAAGTGCTGAAGAGCGGCTCTACGACTCAGGCGTCACAAATGCTGGCGCTCTCTCAGTCTGCCGTGAGTGCGGCGTTGACCGATCTCGAAGGACAGTTAGGCGTTCAGCTTTTCGACAGGGTAGGGAAGCGTCTGGTGGTCAATGAGCATGGCCGCCTGCTTTACCCGCGCGCGCTGGCCCTGCTGGAGCAGGCTATCGAAATTGAACAGCTGTTCCGCGAAGACAACGGCGCGATCCGCGTTTTTGCCAGCAGTACCATCGGTAACTACATCCTGCCGGAAGTGATTGCCCGCTATCGCCGGGATTTTCCCTCGTTGCCGCTGGAGATGAGCGTGGGTAACAGCCAGGACGTCATCAACGCGGTGATCGATTTTCGCGTGGATATCGGTCTCATTGAAGGTCCGTGCCACAACGTCGATATCATCGCCGAGCCCTGGCTGGAAGACGAGCTGGTGGTGTTTGCCTCCCCGGCCTCTTCTTTATTACAGGGCGAGGTGACGCTGGAGCGCCTGGCGCAGGCTCAGTGGATCCTGCGCGAGCAGGGTTCCGGCACGCGTGAAATTGTCGATTACCTGCTGCTGTCTCATTTGCCGCATTTCCAGCTGGGAATGGAGCTGGGGAACTCGGAGGCGATTAAGCATGCGGTGCGTCATGGACTGGGTATCAGCTGCCTTTCCCGACGCGTGATTGCCGAACAGCTTGAGACGGGATCGCTGGTGGAAATTCCTGTTCCATTGCCGAAACTGGTGCGCACGCTGTGGTGCATCCATCATCGTCAGAAACACCTTTCCAGTTCGCTGCAGCGTTTTCTGCGCTATTGCGAGATGTGAAATTGCCCCTCATCCTGGCCCTCTCCCCAAAAGGGGGAGGGAAAAATGATGCTTTACTTATAATCCTGGCCGCGTCATGAAGCTCTCTTATAACTGAGTATTTCTGCCGGAAGGAACGCCGATCGTCTGCTACAATCGCGCCTCATTTATTGAATGGACAGCATTTTCACATGGTTTCAGAAACTAAAACCACAGAAGCGCCCACGCTACGTCGTGAACTCAAGGCGCGTCACCTGACGATGATCGCCATTGGCGGCTCCATCGGTACAGGTCTTTTCGTTGCCTCTGGCGCAACGATTTCGGCAGCTGGCCCGGGTGGGGCATTATTCTCTTATATCCTGATTGGCCTGATGGTCTACTTCCTGATGACCAGCCTGGGTGAACTGGCGGCATACATGCCGGTATCCGGTTCGTTTTCGACCTACGGACAAAAATACGTGGAAGAAGGCTTCGGCTTCGCGCTGGGCTGGAACTACTGGTACAACTGGGCTGTTACCATCGCCGTTGACCTCGTCGCCGCACAGCTGGTGATGACCTGGTGGTTCCCGGACACGCCGGGCTGGATCTGGAGCGCGTTGTTCCTGGTCGTCATTTTCCTGCTGAACTACATCTCCGTACGCGGGTTTGGTGAAGCGGAATACTGGTTCTCTTTGATCAAAGTGGCAACCGTCATCATCTTTATCGTCGTCGGTGTGGCGATGATCGTTGGTATTTTCAAAGGGGCAGAGCCTGCGGGCTGGAGCAACTGGACAATAGGCGATGCGCCGTTTGCCGGTGGGTTCTCGGCCATGATTGGCGTGGCGATGATTGTCGGCTTCTCTTTCCAGGGCACTGAGCTGATTGGCATTGCGGCCGGTGAATCTGAAAACCCGGAGAAGAACATTCCTCGCGCGGTGCGTCAGGTCTTCTGGCGTATCCTGCTGTTCTACGTGTTCGCGATCCTGATTATCAGCCTGATCATTCCGTATACCGATCCAAGCCTGCTGCGTAACGATGTGAAAGACATCAGCGTTAGCCCGTTCACTCTGGTCTTCCAGCACGCGGGACTGCTCTCTGCGGCGGCGGTAATGAATGCGGTGATCCTGACGGCAGTGCTGTCTGCGGGTAACTCCGGTATGTACGCGTCCACCCGTATGCTTTACACCCTGGCCTGCGACGGTAAAGCGCCGCGCATCTTCGCTAAACTGTCTCGCGGTGGTGTGCCACGTAACGCTCTGTACGCCACCACGGTGATTGCCGGTCTGTGCTTCCTGACCTCCATGTTCGGCAACCAGACGGTTTACCTGTGGCTGCTTAACACCTCCGGGATGACGGGCTTTATCGCCTGGCTGGGCATTGCCATCAGCCACTATCGCTTCCGTCGCGGTTACGTGATGCAAGGTCATGATCTGAACGACCTGCCGTATCGCTCAGGGTTCTTCCCGCTGGGGCCAATTTTCGCCTTCATTCTGTGTCTGATTATTACGCTGGGCCAGAACTATGAAGCGTTCCTCGCGGATACTATCGACTGGGGCGCCGTCACGGCAACCTACATCGGTATTCCGCTGTTCCTGATCATCTGGTTTGGTTACAAACTGACGAAAGGAACACACTTCGTTCGCTACAGTGAAATGGAATTCCCGGAACGATTTAAACAATAACCGCAATTCCTCTCTTTCAGCCCGCTCAACTGAGCGGGCTTTTTTATGGGGCGGTTAGAAGCTGTAAGTCATGCCCACGGTATAACGACGTCCATCAAGCACGGTGTCATACGTATCGTAATCAATTTGCTTATCGAGCACGTTATACACACCGGCAGTCACAAGCAGGTTTTTGTTCGCGTTGTAGCGCAGACCCACATCCACCTGGGTATAGGACGGTGTACCCTGGGACATCGATGTACGGCTCAGATACTCAGACGTTTTACCGCGTAGGTTCAGACGACTCCAGAAGCCGACGTCTGGTGTCGCCTGCCAGTCCAGGGTGGTATTTAACATATGTTTTGGCATTTTGTTCAACGGCTTACCGGAGAACTGGCCGCTCTTCTGCTCGGATTCCGTATAAGTGTAGTTGGCAGTCCAGTTCACATCGCGCGTGATTTTCCAGCCGAAGGTAGACTCCACGCCGCGCATGTTGGCTTTGTCCACGTTGACGCGGTCGCTCACGAAATCATAGCTGTGATCGCCAATCGTACAGGCGGGATCGGAACTGCTGTTACAGCGGCGAACTTCAGTAATTTTGTCTTTGAAGTCGGTATTGAACAGCGTCACACCGGCATTAAGATTGTCGTTATTATCCCAGAGCAGGGCGATCTCTTCACTCAGACTCTTCTCTGGTTTCAGATCCGGGTTGCCAACGATGATACCGTCAAGACGGCCACCACCCGTTACCTGCCCCCAGCTGGCAGACGACTGACGCAGGTCCGGTGCACGGTAGCCCGCAGAAACCCCGCCTTTCAATGTCCACTGATCGGCGAGGTGCCATACACCGTAACCACGTGGCGTCCAGTTAGTACCATAGTTTTGGTCTTTGTCCATGCGCAGGCCGCCGGTTAACGTAAAGCTTTCCGTCATTGCCCATTCATCTTCGGCAAACAGTGCCCAACTCCAGCGTGTCAGTTTGTTCAGGCCATCGGCAGCCTCCAGCTGATTGCCGTTGTCGCGCAGTTTCTCATAGCGATATTGCCCGCCGAGAGTCAGGGTATGATCGGCGAGGAAGATCTGGTTCTGGTTGTTGAAGGTGGTGTTGTACGAGCGCATTTCACGATCCGGGTTATTCGTCTCTTCCTGTTGGATATAGCTGGTGGTATTGAAGTCGTCGTAATAACCGCTGTGGGTTAATGAGTAGGTGGTATGTTCATAGCGGGTTTCGCTTTTGGTATTTGGCGTACAGGTCGTTCCACGGCAGGTTTCCGTCGCTTTCGACATCCCAGGCGTGCTGTTTCTGTCCTGAAGTTCACGGGCAAAGTCGAGGTCGAAATCATTTTGCTCGTCCGGCGTGAAATTCAACGTAATACCGCCGTTACGCATTTTCTGCTCGTTATACCCGTTCACAATCTTATCTTCTGCGCGGCGTGACAAAAGCCCCGTCACTTTTGCGCCAAGCAGCCCGTCAATCAGGGGACCTGAAGCGTAGGCGTTGGTCTGAAAGATATCACCGGAATCATTGTTTTCCTGGAAGGTTGCATCGCCATGCAACGAACCTGTCCAGGCTTTGGTGTTCGACACTTTTTTGGTAATGACGTTGATGACTCCCCCCATAGCATCAGAGCCGTAAAGTGAGGACATCGGGCCACGGATAACCTCGATACGCTCAATGGACTCCAGCGGCGGCAGCCAGCCTTGTTCAATGCCCGAGTTGTCGCTGTTTGGGCGGGTACTGCGCGTACTCACGCGTTTGCCGTTCACCAGGAACAGCGTGTACTGCGATGCCATGCCGCGAATACTGATATCACTGCTGCTCCCGCCGCCAGTAACGACGACGCCCGGGACGTCTTTCAGGGCATCTGTGACATCACGGTAGGCTTTATCTTCAATCTGCTGTTTTGAAATCACCGAGATGGAGGCGGGGGCATTCTGGATTTTTTGTTCAAAACCCGTCGCAGTGACGACAACGGTGTCCTGATCGGCTGCGTGAACGAAGGAGGAAAGTGTGGCGGCGCCAATGGCGGCGGCCAGCAATTTAACGCGTGGTATTGTCATTTGTACATTCCGTATAAAAAGAAAAAAACTCCATCGGGATAACCCTGAGAACTGTATGTATTTGTCTTGTAAGAACTCTTTGTGATGGAGAAGAGTCTGGAATTGTACAAAAGAATGTATAATTGTAAACACAAATGATAATTGAAATCATTTGTGTTTGATGTGTGTGGCAAGAAAATAGCCTGGATTCAAGCGGATAGGATTATGTCAATAAGGGGAAAAGCCCGACAGGCGAGAGGCTATCGGGCAAATAGCGAAAATTACGCGAACAAATGCGCCGCGTGGAAGCGGAGATGATCCTCAATAAAGGAGGCCATAAAGTAATAGCTGTGGTCATATCCTGGCTGAATGCGCAGCGTGAGCGGCCAGTCCTTCTGGCGTGCCGCTTCAGCTAAAACGGCGGGCTGGAGTTGCCCGGCGAGGAACTGATCCGCATCGCCCTGATCGATAAGCATCGGGATCGCATTCGCTGAGTCGCTCGCCAGCATCAGCGTACAGCTGTCCCATTCCTGCCATTTCGTTTCATCTTTGCCCAGATAGTGGGTGAAGGCTTTTTGTCCCCACGGTACCTGCGTTGGGTTAACAATCGGTGCGAACGCAGAGACGCTGGTATATTTCCCGGGGTTTTTCAGCGCCATGATCAGCGCCCCGTGTCCGCCCATGGAATGTCCGCTGATGGCGCAGCGATCGTTTACCGCGAATTCGGCCTGAATCAGCGCAGGCAGCTCGTCACGGATGTAGTCATACATACGATAGTGACTCGCCCACGGCTGCTCGGTCGCATTCAGGTAAAACCCGGCGCCTTTACCCAGGTCGTATCCTGCATCATCCGCCACATCGTCCCCACGGGGGCTGGTATCGGGCATCACCAGCGCGATACCCAGCTCGGCCGCAATACGCTGCGCACCGGCTTTGGTAGTGAAGTTTTCGTCGTTGCAGGTCAGGCCAGAAAGCCAGAACAGAACAGGCGGATTCTCTGCCGGTGGCAGGAAAATGCTGAACGTCATGGTGCAGTTCAGCGTGGTGGAGTCGTGCCGCCAGCGCTGCTGTCGACCTTCAAAACAACGGTGCTCTTCGAGCAGTTCCATGCAAGGCTCCTTAATGAGAATAGCTATTCATTAGCATCATAATACAGCGTTTTCATTTACCTGTGAGCAACTTTCACTTTCGCGGAACGGCAAGATGCTGCATCATAAATTTACTTTTCTTTAACAATTGGAGCGGTCATGGCGCTGCGTATTGCGCTTAGTGGGTTTGTCGTTCTGGTGGTGGCGATGGGGATAGGGCGCTTTGCCTTTACGCCTCAGGTACCGCTGATGATTGCCGCCGGGCAACTCACGCTCACCAGCGCAGGCCTGGTGGCGGCGATGAATTATCTTGGCTATCTGGTGGGAGCATGGGATGCCATGCGCGCGCACCGCTTTGTTGAAACGCGGCTCTGGCTCGGCATTACGGGTGCGGTTGCATTGACGCTGCTCTCCGCGGCGGCGGATAACGCCGTCATACACGGCCTGCTGCGCTTTGCGATCGGCTGCATGAGTGGCTGGTCAATGGTACTCATTGCCGCCTGGACCAACGAGCGGCTGGGGCAACTGGGTAAACCGGGGCTCAGTGCTGCGGTGTTTGCCGGCCCCGGCGCGGGTATCGCCCTGAGCGGCCTGCTCGCGGTCTATATTCAGGCGAAATCCCTTTCGGCCGGTGCGGCGTGGCAGATCTACGGCGTGCTGGCGCTCGTGTTGATTGCGCTGGTGGCACGCTATCTGCCGCGTGCGGGTCAGCTTCATCGCCCGGGGACTGCGCCTGAGCCGTTGCGGCTGACCGCAGATTTAAAGCGCCTGGTCTGGAGCTACAGCCTGGCGGGATTTGGCTATATCCTTCCGGCGACCTTTTTATCGCAAATGGCCGCCGTGCGCTTTCCCGGCAGCCTGTTTGCCCAGTTTGTCTGGCCGATTTTTGGTCTCGCCGCTGTGGTGGGGATTGCGCTCAGCATTGCCTTGCGACATATCTCCACGGCTAACCGCAGGCTGGCTATCGTGCTGTGGCTTCAGGGCGCGGGTGTCCTGGCGGCCTGGCTGCTGCCGGGCATCGGCGGTTTGCTGACGGGCGGGCTGCTGGTAGGTGGTGGGTTCCTTTGCGCCGTGCAGCTCTCTCTTTTATACGGCCGAGAGCTGGCACCGAACCACATGCGTTATATGGCGGGACTGCTCACCACCGGGTATGCCATCGGGCAGTTGATTGGCCCGGTGACGTCGGCGTTATCGACCTGGCTAACCCACCGGCTGGAGCCTGCGCTGGGGCTGGCGGGCGTCGCGTTGTTCATCGGCGGCGCCCTGGTCTGGAATCGTCACGCTGAAAGGCAACAGCAATTGCAATAATTATCGTCGTGAATACTGGATTATGTGCGTCGCCTCACGCACAATGAGCGCATACTTTTGCCACAACGAGGGCGAAAGACGCCACACCTGCAGGAGAAGAAAATGTCATCACTCAGTAAAGAAGCTGCCCTGGTCCATGAAGCCCTGCTTGCGCGCGGTCTCGAAACGCCATTGCGTCCGCCCGTTGAGGATATGGACAATGAAACCCGTAAAAGTCTGATTTCCGGGCATATGACCGAGATCATGCAACTGCTGAATCTCGATCTGAGCGATGACAGTCTGATGGAGACGCCTAAGCGCATCGCGAAAATGTACGTCGACGAAATTTTCTCTGGCCTGGATTACGCCAACTTCCCGAAAATTACCGTTATTGAAAATAAGATGAAGGTGGACGAGATGGTCACGGTACGTGATATCACGCTGACCAGCACCTGCGAACATCACTTCGTCACTATCGACGGTAAAGCGACCGTGGCTTACATTCCGAAAGATACGGTGATTGGTCTGTCGAAGATCAACCGTATTGTGCAGTTCTTCGCGCAGCGTCCTCAGGTTCAGGAGCGTCTGACGCAGCAGATCCTGATTGCCCTGCAAACGCTGCTGGGCACCAATAACGTGGCGGTCTCCATCGATGCCGTTCACTACTGCGTGAAAGCCCGCGGCGTACGTGATGCGACCAGTGCAACCACCACCACTTCGCTGGGCGGTCTGTTTAAATCGAGCCAGAACACCCGCCAGGAGTTCCTGCGCGCCGTGCGTCACCACAACTAATCTCACAGGGCAGGGACCATGGAGCGAAACGTCACGCTCGATTTTGTTCGCGGCGTCGCCATACTGGGTATCCTGCTGCTGAATATTAGCGCCTTCGGTCTGCCGAAGGCCGCTTATCTCAATCCCGCCTGGTACGGCGACATCACCCGAAGCGATGCCTGGACCTGGGCAATCCTTGATCTGTTTGCCCAGGTTAAATTCCTCACGCTCTTTGCCCTGCTGTTTGGCGCAGGACTACAGCTTCTGCTTAAACGCGGCACCCGCTGGATCCAGTCGCGCTTAACCCTGCTGGTGATCCTCGGTTTTATCCACGGTCTGTTCTTCTGGGACGGCGATATTCTTCTCGCGTATGGGTTAGTCGGGCTTATCTGCTGGCGTCTCATTCGTGATGCGCACAGCGTGAAAAGCCTGTTTAACACCGGCGTGATGCTCTACCTCATGGGGCTTGGGGTGCTGCTGCTGCTGGGGATGATCTCTGGCGAAGCGACCAACCGTTCCTGGATCCCGGATGCTGCAAACCTCCAGTACGAGCAGTTCTGGAAGCTAAAAGGCGGTACGGAAGCCATTAGCAACCGGGCGGATATGCTGGGGGATAACCTTCTTGCGCTGGGGGCGCAATACGGCTGGCAGCTGGCAGGGATGATGCTGATGGGGGCGTCATTGATGCGCACCGGGTGGCTGAAAGGGGAGTTCAGCCTGCGTCATTATCGTCGCACCGGGGCGGGGCTGGTTCTGCTCGGCGTGCTGATAAACCTCCCGTCGGTGATGATACAGTGGCACATTCACTGGGATTATCGCTGGTGCGCTTTCCTGCTCCAGGTACCGCGTGAACTGAGCGCGCCATTCCAGACCATCGGCTACGCGGCGCTAATATATGGCTTCTGGCCGCAGCTTTCTCGCCTGTGGCTTGTCAGCGCAGTCGCCTGCGTCGGGCGCATGGCGTTAAGCAATTACCTCCTGCAAACGTTGATATGCACCACGATTTTCTATCGCTTTGGCCTGTTTATGAAATTCGACCGCCTCGGGCTGCTGGCGTTTGTTATTCCGATCTGGGCGGTTAATCTGGCGTTTTCCGTTATCTGGCTGCGTTATTTCCGTCAGGGGCCGCTGGAGTGGGTGTGGCGTCAGTTAACCGCATATGCTTCAGGGGTATCATTGAGTAATACATCCAGATAACGATCTGGATCACAATCATTAACAAAACGGATGTAAGCGTTTTCATGACTGTGAGCTTCTTCACGTAGTCCCTTTTCTCTCGCTGCCAAAATAGCCACCTTGCTAAACACAGGGGGTGTCTGTGAGTTGCTGCAATCCTTTGAAGGATGGTGAATATGATCACCATTCGTGATGTCGCCCGTCTGGCGGGCGTTTCTGTGGCTACCGTCTCCCGCGTACTGAACAACAGTGCGCTGGTGAGCCCTGAAACCCGTGAAACCGTAATGAAAGCCGTGACCCAGCTCGGGTACCGGCCAAATGCCAACGCGCAGGCGCTTGCCACGCAGGTCAGCGATACCATCGGCGTGGTGGTGATGGATGTCTCAGACGCCTTTTTCGGTGCGCTGGTGAAAGCGGTCGATGTGGTTGCCCAGCAGCATCAAAAATATGTGCTGATTGGCAACAGCTATCATGAGGCGGAGAAAGAGCGTCATGCCATCGAAGTACTGATTCGCCAGCGCTGTAACGCCCTGATTGTTCACTCCAAAGCCTTAAGTGATGAAGAGCTTGCCGGGTTTATGGAACAGATACCGGGCATGGTGCTGATTAACCGGATTGTGCCGGGCTATGCCCACCGCTGTGTTGGGCTGGATAACGTCAGCGGCGCCATGATGGCCACCAAAATGCTTATCAATAACGGCCATCAGCGGATCGGTTATCTTGCCTCCAGCCATCAAATTGAAGATGACGCGTACCGGCGTGAGGGCTGGCAAAACGCCCTGAAAGAACACGGCATTACCGCATCAGAGAGCTGGATCGGCACCGGTACGCCTGACATGCAGGGCGGTGAGGCGGCAATGGTGGAGTTGCTGGGCCGCAATCTGCAGCTTTCTGCGGTGTTTGCGTATAACGACAGCATGGCAGCGGGCGCGTTGACGGCACTAAAAGATAACGGCATTGCGGTGCCGCAGCATTTGTCGTTGATTGGCTTTGACGACATTCCGATCGCCCGTTACACCGACCCGCAGCTGACCACGGTGCGCTATCCCATTGCTTCTATGGCAAAACTGGCTACTGAACTGGCTTTACAGGGAGCCGCAGGGCTGCTGGATCCTGGGGCGACGCATTGCTTCATGCCAACCCTGGTGCGTCGACATTCCGTCGCGTCGCGGCAAATTGTGGCTCCGATCACTAACTGATTACATGAGGTGATGTAACCGTTTTCAATCTGTGAGTAAATTCACAGTATCTTAACAAGGTGCTGACTATGATGTCAGCGTTTTAGCAGCTGAAACGCTATGTAACGGTGACTATTCACTTTAACAGTAGCCAATGTGCCGCAAACAACGAATAAAACGCATTTCTGGAGCGTTACCGACCACGGAAGAGAGAAATTTTATAAGTGAACGTCGGCTGTCAGTAACGTTTTATTAACATCTGCCTGCCGCTCGTTATTCACCAGAACTACCCTGCATAAAAAAAACCGGAGATACCATGAATAAGAAGGTGTTGACCCTGTCTGCTGTAATGGCAAGCATGCTTTTTGGTGCAGCAGCGCACGCTGCAGATACCCGTATTGGTGTGACGATTTATAAATACGACGACAACTTCATGTCTGTTGTACGTAAAGCTATCGAGAAAGATGCGAAAGCAGCGCCAGACGTACAGCTGCTGATGAATGACTCCCAGAATGACCAGTCCAAACAGAACGACCAGATCGACGTTCTGCTGGCGAAAGGCGTGAAAGCCCTGGCGATCAACCTGGTTGACCCGGCTGCAGCAGGCACGGTAATTGAAAAAGCGCGCGGCCAGAATGTGCCAATCGTCTTCTTCAACAAAGAACCTTCCCGTAAAGCGCTGGATAGCTATGACAAAGCGTATTACGTCGGTACTGACTCCAAAGAGTCCGGCATTATTCAGGGCGATCTGATCGCGAAACACTGGGCAGCAAACCCGAACTGGGACCTGAACAAAGACGGTCAGATCCAGTTCGTTCTGCTGAAAGGCGAACCTGGTCACCCGGATGCTGAAGCGCGTACGACTTACGTTATCAAAGAGCTGAATGATAAGGGCCTGAAAACCCAGCAGCTGGCATTAGATACCGCGATGTGGGATACCGCCCAGGCGAAAGATAAGATGGATGCCTGGCTGTCCGGCCCTAACGCGAACAAAATCGAAGTGGTTATCGCCAACAACGATGCGATGGCAATGGGTGCGGTAGAAGCGCTGAAAGCCCACAATAAATCGTCCATTCCGGTATTCGGTGTGGATGCCCTGCCAGAAGCGCTGGCGCTGGTTAAATCTGGCGCGATGGCCGGTACCGTTCTGAACGATGCCAATAACCAGGCGAAAGCCACCTTCGATCTGGCGAAAAACCTCGCTGACGGTAAAGGCGCGGCAGATGGCACCAGCTGGAAAATTGACAACAAAATCGTTCGCGTACCTTACGTGGGCGTAGACCAGTCCAACCTGGCTGAGTTTATCGGTAAATAAGTGAGTTAACCTGTCTCCACTGGGCGCAATTCGTTGCGCCCTTTTATAACGCGATATGCGAGGCCAACAAGGTATAATTATGGTCAGCACAACTACTCAGTCAACCGGTGAATACTTGTTGGAAATGAACGGTATTAACAAGTCATTTCCCGGTGTTAAGGCACTCGATAATGTTAATTTAAAAGTCCGTCCTCACTCTATTCATGCATTAATGGGGGAGAACGGTGCGGGTAAATCAACATTATTAAAATGTCTTTTTGGGATCTATCAAAAAGATTCTGGCAGCATTCTTTTTCAGGGGAAAGAGATCGATTTCCATTCAGCGAAAGAAGCACTGGAAAACGGTATCTCGATGGTTCACCAGGAATTAAACCTGGTACTGCAACGTTCCGTTATGGATAACATGTGGTTGGGGCGTTATCCAACCAAAGGTGTCTTTGTCGATCAGGACAAAATGTATCGTGACACCAAAGCGATTTTTGATGAGCTGGATATTGATATCGATCCGCGCGCTCGCGTGGGAACCTTATCCGTCTCACAAATGCAGATGATCGAAATTGCCAAAGCGTTCTCCTATGATGCGAAAATCGTCATCATGGACGAACCGACATCGTCATTAACGGAAAAAGAGGTTAATCACCTTTTTACCATTATTCGTAAGCTGAAAGAACGCGGCTGCGGCATTGTCTACATCTCTCACAAAATGGAAGAGATCTTCCAGCTGTGCGATGAGATTACCATCCTGCGCGACGGCCAGTGGATTGCCACGCAGCCGCTGGAAGGGCTGGATATGGACAAGATCATCGCCATGATGGTTGGCCGCTCCCTTAACCAGCGCTTCCCGGACAAAGAGAACAAGCCGGGTGAAGTGATTCTTGAAGTGCGCAATCTCACCTCGCTGCGTCAGCCGTCCATCCGCGATGTCTCCTTCGACCTGCACAAAGGCGAAATCCTGGGGATTGCCGGTCTGGTGGGGGCAAAGCGTACCGACATTGTGGAAACCTTGTTTGGTATCCGTGAGAAGGCCCAGGGCACCATTACGCTGCACGGAAAGAAAATTAACAACCACAATGCCAACGAAGCCATTAATAACGGTTTTGCGCTGGTAACGGAAGAACGTCGTTCGACGGGTATTTATGCTTATCTGGATATTAACTTTAACTCGTTAATTTCTAATATTCGTAATTACAAAAATAAAGTCGGACTGCTGGATAACTCCCGCATGAAGAGCGATACCCAGTGGGTGATTGACTCCATGCGCGTGAAAACGCCTGGCCACCGCACGCAAATTGGTTCGCTTTCGGGGGGTAACCAGCAAAAAGTCATTATCGGACGTTGGTTATTAACCCAGCCAGAAATTCTGATGCTGGATGAACCTACCCGTGGCATTGACGTCGGCGCGAAGTTTGAAATTTATCAGCTGATTGCCGAGCTGGCGAAAAAGAATAAAGGGATCATTATTATTTCTTCCGAAATGCCGGAACTGTTAGGGATCACAGACCGTATTCTGGTTATGAGCAATGGTCTCGTTGCCGGTATTGTTGACACCAAAACGACAACGCAAAACGAAATTTTGCGTCTTGCGTCTTTGCACCTTTAAGATCAGGGGCTCCTCATGAGTGCGTTAAATAAAAAAAGTTTTCTCACTTACCTGAAAGAAGGCGGAATTTACGTTGTTCTTTTAGTCCTGCTGGCCATTATCATTTTTCAGGACCCTACGTTCTTAAGTCTGCTGAACCTGAGTAACATTCTGACCCAGTCTTCCGTGCGTATTATCATTGCGCTGGGCGTGGCGGGCCTTATCGTCACCCAGGGTACTGACCTTTCTGCCGGTCGTCAGGTCGGCCTGGCGGCGGTTATTGCGGCAACCCTGCTGCAGTCGATGGAAAACGCCAACAAGGTCTTCCCGGAAATGGCGACCATGCCGATTTTCGTGGTGATCCTGATTGTCTGCGCCATCGGCGCGGTGATTGGTCTGATCAACGGTATCATCATCGCTTACCTGAACGTGACGCCATTTATCACCACGCTGGGTACGATGATCATCGTTTACGGTATCAACTCCCTCTACTACGACTTCGTGGGCGCGTCTCCTATCTCGGGCTTTGACAGCGGCTTCTCAACCTTCACGCAAGGGTTTATCGCGCTGGGCAGTTTCCGCCTGTCGTATATCACCTTCTATGCGCTGATCGCGGTGGCGTTTGTCTGGATCCTGTGGAACAAAACGCGCTTTGGTAAAAACATCTTTGCTATCGGCGGTAACCCGGAAGCGGCGAAAGTCTCCGGCGTCAACGTGGCCCTGAACCTGCTGATGATCTATGCCCTGTCCGGGGTGTTCTACGCCTTCGGTGGGATGCTGGAAGCGGGTCGTATCGGTTCTGCAACCAACAACCTCGGCTTTATGTACGAACTGGATGCGATTGCAGCCTGTGTGGTCGGCGGCGTCTCCTTCAGCGGCGGCGTGGGTACCGTACTCGGTGTGGTCACCGGTGTGATCATCTTCACCGTGATCAACTACGGCCTGACCTACATCGGCGTGAACCCGTACTGGCAGTACATCATTAAAGGCGCGATTATTATCTTCGCCGTTGCGCTGGATTCACTCAAGTACGCACGTAAGAAATAATCGTCACTCGCTTTACCTGGCCCGCTCACCGAGCGGGCTTTTTTTTGTCCTACGCAAGACGAGACTCTTCGCGAGTTACAATGCTTTCAAACCAGTCGAGCTCTGAAAGCTTGCAGGCCACCCACTGTTCGGAAAAAGCGTCGCCCAGGCTGTCGGTGAGATACTGACAGCGGGAAAATGTCTCAATCGCCTCCTGCTGAAACAGCGGCAGTGCGGGTTCATCATGCTGAGGTTCAGGTAAATCGTCCTCCTCGATATTTTCCAGCCCGTACAGCATGCCGGTGAGGATAGTTGCGGCGACCAGATACGGATTGGCATCCGCTCCGGCCAGTCGGTACTCAATACGACGGTTGCTGTCATCCGAGCAGGGAATACGCAATGCGGCGGAGCGGGTGTTATAGCCCCAGGAGTTAAAGACGGGTTCCGTCAGGTTTTTACGCAGGCGGCGAAACGCGTTGACGCCCGGCGCCAGAATGGCGACAGAGGCGGGCATCAGCGCCAGCTGGCCTGCGATGCATAAACGCATCATGCTGTTAAGCGCATTCACTGGTGAAGCGAAGACGTTTTCGCCCTGACTATTGTTCAAACTGAAATGAAAATGCAAACCGCTGCCGGACTGCTGGCTGAAAGGCTTGGCCATAAAATTGGCCTGCAGGCCGTGCTTTTCGGCAACGTAGCGGGTCAGGCGGCGCAGGGCCAGTACGTTATCGCAGACCTCAACGACGCGGTGGCTATGCTTCAGGTTTAACTCGAACTGGCCGGATTCGGCTTCCGCAACGATCCCTGTCAGCGGGATGCGCTGAAGGTGTGCCAGCTGTTCCATTTCGTCAAACAGCGCCGTATGTTCTGCCGAAGTATCCATATGAAAGCAACCCTGATTCTGCGGCTCATGGGTATCCTGCCCCGTCAGGTAGAACTCAATTTCCGGGGCAATCACCGGGAACAGCCCGTGCTGGTGGAAGCGGGCCAGTACGTTCTGCAGTATCACGCGCGGCTCAAGCGGGCAGGGGGCGCCATCGCTGTCTTTCATCGTCAGCAGGATCTGCGCGTTGTGCTGCGGATCTTGTGCAGAGGGGCGCAGGGAACCGGCGACAGGGATGCAGAGTCGATCCGGCTCATCATCCAGCAGGGCGGGTATTTTCCCTTTCTGATCCATCGAGTAGACGGAGAGGGGAAAGTAGCAGCCTTTTTCCAGATTCAACATGCTCTCTACCGAGAGACGCTTGCCGCGCATAATGCCGTTGATATCGTTGAGGTAAACGTCAACATGTTTTGTCTGCGGGTAACGCTCCAGATAATCCGCCACTTCCACGGAAATGTTGTGCTGCAGGGCATCAATTTTTTCATCAAGCCACAGACCTGAGTTGAGTGCGCCAGGGAGTGATAAACCGGGAAAGCTAAAATACGGACGGATACTTTTGAGGAAAAACGCATTCATTATCGAGTTCATAGTCATTCTTCAATGAAGCCGTAGCGGCAGTGAACTCAGCTTAAATGGGGCGGCGTAAACGGGGGATAAAAAGCAGCATGCCCGGCGTAAAGAAAGTATAAAGGCGGGCTATTTTTTCTCTTTCTTCTGCATATCAAGCAGTTGCTCTGGCGTTACAGCCGGGTAACCCTGCGCGTCTTCCGGTACTTCATGCATCGCCGGAATCGGCACCAGCGGGCCTAAAAAGCGCGGTTCACGTTTGAAAATGTAGAGGTCCGCCAATGCGCCAAAGCGCGCGCCAAATTCGCGCACGCGCACGCTCAGCATATCTTTAGGCGACGGCACCGCGTAGCACTGCGCCTGAATACCCATATGCAGCGCAATAAACAGCGCGCGCTCGCAGTGGAAACGCTGGGTGATGATGATGAAGTCGTTGGTGTCGAACACTTTGCGGGTGCGCACGATGGAGTCGAGGGTGCGGAAGCCTGCGTAGTCGAGCACGATGTCGGCAGGATCCACGCCTGCGGCAATCAGGTCCTTACGCATCGTCACCGGTTCGTTATAGCTTTGCAGCGCGTTATCACCGCTTAACAGCAGATAGTTCACCTTGCCGCTGTTGTAAGCGTTCAGCGCGCCCTGAATTCGGTAACGATAATACTGGTTGATCACCCCGGTGCGGTAATACTTGGCGGTGCCGAGTACCACGCCCACCTGGCGATAGGGCAGGTCCTGCAGGTCATCAAAGATGTAAGGGGCGGTTTTCCAGCTCATCCAGCGGTCGAGACCCAGCACGATCAACAGCAGTATGCCGACCAGGACAGACAGGCTGTAAAAAACGCGCTTTAACATGGAGATGGCTCGTTCGTGGATGAAAGTTCACTCAGGCTACTTTACCCGTCTGGTTAGCGCAAGAAACAGCGACTCAACTGAGGGGTTTTTCAGCAATGTGGCGGACATTTCAGTCCGCCGGAAGGATTTATGCCAGCAGTACGCGGTCGATCGTCGTGCAGCCTAACGCCTTGAGCGTCGCAGCGGTAGCATCCCACTGAATCAGTGGCGCATCGGCCTTTTCGGCCAGAATTGCGCGCTGAATGTCGGGGTAGTCGTAGCCGTTCAGGCTCAGCAGGTTGAGCGCACCCTGCAGCGGCGGCAGCGTTGGGTTAAACGCGGCGTTTTCCGCATAGCTGCCGGTGAAGATTCGGCCATCGCGGCACTGCAGCGCCACGCCGCTTGGGGCGTTACTGTACGGAGTGTGGCTCTTGTTAGCCGCACGAATGGCCGCTTCGCTCAGGTCATCGCCGGACAGGGCGAAACCATGATCCTGCTCGTCCATCAGCAGCGTTTTAATGTCCAGATCTTTCGGGCCGAAGGCATCCGGCAGGTAATCGCCCAGCGTATGTGGCGCACGTCCCGGCAGGTTGATGCGCAGTTGCAGCCCGCTGTTCAGCTCGTTCATAAACTGACGGCAGTGGCCGCACGGCGTGTAGTTCACGGTGATGGCGCTCAAGGCCTTTTCACCGCGCAACCAGGCGTGACTGATAGCGCTCTGCTCCGCATGAACGGTTTGCTGCATGGTTGCGCCCAGGAACTCCATGTTTCCACCGAAGTACCAGGTTCCGCTGACGCCGCGCGCAATAGCGCCGACGTTGAAGTGGGAGAGATCGGCACGCGCGCAGGCGGCAGCCAGGGGCAGCAGTGCGAAAGCCAGCGCGTCTTCGTCCAGTCCCGCTGCTTGTTTCAGCATGGTGACCTGCTCTGCCGTCAGCAGGGCGGGGAAATGTGCATCTGCCAGGACGGGAGCAAGGGCTGATTGCAAATTCTCTGCAAGCTGAGCGAAGGCAGCTTGAAAACGTGGGTGCATGGCGTTTGCCTCATAAAGGTTAATGGATCGGTAGTTTACGGAGCCGCTGGGGCTTTATATGTGATCCACTTCTCATTATGTATGCAACTTATGAAATCAAAATGAAATTTGCGCGACGCATCGCAAATTTTAGCCCATCACCGCCAGTATCAACGGGAAAATGAACGGGGCGAGCAGGGAGGTGATAATCCCGCATATCACCAGCGCCAGGGAGCTAAAAGCCCCTTCCTGATAGTCCAGCTCCGCGCAGCGGGCGGTACCCAGGGCGTGCGAGGCGGTACCCATCGACAATCCCCGCGCCGCTTTAGTATGGATCCGCATCGCGTTCAGGAGGGTGTGACCAAACACCGCGCCGAGAATACCGACGAAAATGACGCACATCGCGCTGATGGCCGGGATCCCGCCGAGGCTGCCGCCCACCGCCATTGCGATAGGTGTGGTCACCGATTTAGGCAGAATAGAGGCCGCAATTTGTGGCGAAGCGCCCATCAATAGCGCCACCGACGTGCCGGTTATCATCGCCACCAGGCTGCCCACAAAACAGATAGTAATGATGGATTTCCAGCGGGCGCGGATCTGGTGCAGCTGCTCATATAAAGGAAAGGCGAGGGCCACAACGGCGGGCTGCAACAGGTCGTTTAAAATTTTGCTGCCGGCAAAGTAACGTTCGTAAGGGATGCCGGTGAGCAGCAGGAAAGGAATAATTACCACCATCGCCACCAGCAGGGGGTTGAGCAGCGGCATTTTGAAGCGTGCGGCAAGTTTACGCGCGGCGAAGAAGACCAGCAGGGTTAACGGCAGAGACCACCAGATATTAGCCATCATTTTTTTGTTTTCTCCCCGATGACGTTACGTTCGCCATGTACCAGATGTGAACTCCAGCTCACGACAAGGAAAACCACCAGCGTGCTAACCGCGCAGGAGACCACAATCGGGCCGAACTGGGCTTTGAGCAAATCAAAATACTGCATGACCCCGACGCCGATGGGCACGAAAAGCAGCGCCATATAGCGGATGAGGACGAAACAGCCGGGGTTAACCCACTTTGCGGGCAGAATTTGCAGCGCCAGTAAAACAAAGAGGATCAGCATGCCGATAATACTGCCAGGAATGGTGATAGGCAGCAGCGACGCGATAAAAATCCCGGCATACAGGCAGGCGTAAATCAGGACGAATGCGCGCAGATATTGCCAGATAATGTTCAATGATTTGCTCATGGTGATAGTCCTTGATGAAACGCATTCATCATACAATTAAACCTGAAAATGTGCCACGGATCACATCATGAATTTTGAGCATACCAGACATTCCGGAATGGAACGCCGGGCTTTCCACATACATACAGAGCAGCTACTATAGCGCGTCTTTTTTCACAGGTACTCAGAATGCGTGTTTTACTGGCCCCGATGGAAGGCGTGCTCGACTCTCTTGTGCGCGAGCTGCTTACCGAGGTGAACGATTACGATCTCTGCGTGACGGAGTTTTTGCGCGTGGTCGATATGTTGCTGCCAGAAAAGTCATTCTACCGTCTCTGTCCTGAACTGCACCGCCAGAGCCGGACGCCTTCCGGTACGCTGGTGCGGATCCAGCTGTTAGGCCAGTATCCTGAATGGCTGGCGGAAAACGCCGCCAGGGCCGTGGCGCTGGGTTCGTATGGCGTCGATCTCAACTGCGGTTGTCCGTCAAAGCTGGTCAACGGCAGCGGCGGCGGGGCAACGCTACTCAAGGATCCTGAGCTGATTTATCGCGGCGCAAAAGCCATGCGCGAGGCGGTACCCTCGCATCTGCCGGTCACCGTGAAAGTTCGTCTGGGCTGGGACAGCGGAGATAAGCAGTTTGAAATTGCCGATGCGGTGCAGCAGGCTGGGGCCACCGAGCTGGTGGTGCATGGCCGCACCAAGGAAGATGGTTATAAAGCTGAGCGTATTAACTGGCAGGCGATTGGCGAGATCCGCAAACGGCTCACTATCCCGGTGATCGCCAACGGCGAAATCTGGGATTATGAAAGCGCGCAGGCATGCCTGAAAGAGACGGGCTGCAATGCGGTGATGATTGGCCGCGGTGCGCTGAACGTGCCCAACCTCAGTCGCGTCGTGAAATATAACGAACCACGTATGCCATGGGCTGACGTGGTGACGCTGCTGCAAAAATACAGCCGTCTGGAAAAGCAGGGTGATACCGGTTTGTATCACGTCGCGCGCATCAAGCAGTGGCTGAGCTATTTACGTAAAGAATACAGCGAAGCGCTGGGGTTATTTCAGGCGATCCGCACGCTCCAGACGTCGGCTGAAATTGCGCGGGTCATTCAGTCAAAATAACTAGCGGTAATATTTAAATTTTAATAATTCACTGGGTGAATATTTTGCTAATTATGTAAATGTATAACAATTTGCGGATTGCCACGCGTTACTAAAAAACGGAAGGTCATCAAGCGTAAGTTGCGCCTTTATTTTTTGAGTGCATGGCGTAATGAAACGTTTTCTTATTTTATCTCTGAGTGCTCCCCTTGTTTTTATGCTGGCTGGGTGCGCACCGGAACATTCCACGGTAGCGCCAATAAAAACGCAGGCGACAGCTGCATCTGTAAATACCCGACTTAACCATGCGGACTGGCCGAAAAACGAATGGTGGAAAGAGTATAACGACCCGCAGCTGAATGCGCTTATTGCGAAAGCGATAGCGGATGCCCCGGATATGCAAATTGCCCGGCAACGTATTACGCTCGCGGAAGCACAGGCGAAGGCCGCTATTGCTGCCGATGGCCCACAACTGGATTTTTCTGCGGATGTTGAACGACAGAAAATGTCGGCAGAAGGCCTGATGGGCCCGTTCGCGCTGACCGATCCGGCAGCGGGAACGACCGGCCCATGGTACACCAATGGCACTTTTGGCCTGACGGCGGGGTGGGATCTGGATCTGTGGGGGAAAAATCGCGCCCGGATTGCCGCGCGTATCGGTAAAGTGAATGCGCAAAAAGCGGAGCTGGAGCAGACTCGCCAGCTGCTTGCCAGCAGCGTTGCGCGCCTTTACTGGGCGTGGCAGACCCAGGCTGCTGCCGGAGATGTCCTTTCCCAAATTAAGCAGGAGCAGAAAAATATTATCGATGCCGATCGCGAACTGTATCAGCACGGTATTACCTCCTCGGTGGAGGGCGTCGAAACCGATATTTATGCCAGCAAAACGGATGAACAGTTAGCGGACGTGAAGGGCAAAATGAAGGCCATTGAAGCGCGACTGACTGCGTTGACCGGTACATCGGCCATAGCGCTTACGCGCCATGCGTTGCCTGCGACAGAAGCCTCGCTCCCTTCAACGCTGGGATATGAACTGCTGGCGCGCCGCCCGGATCTTCAGGAGGCGCACTGGTATATCGAAGCCTCCCTGAGCGAGGTGGAGGCCGCCAGAGCCGCGTTCTATCCTGACGTGAATCTGATGGCCTTCTTACAGCAGGATGCCCTGCACCTCAGCGATCTGTTCCGCTCTTCCGCTCAGCAGATGGGCGTGACCGCCGGTTTGACCCTGCCGATTTTCGACAGCGGCAGGCTGAACGCCAATCTGGATAGTGCCCAGGCGCAGAATAACCTCTCTGTCGCGAACTACAACAAAGCGGTGGTGGAGGCGGTGAATCAGGTGGCGCGTACGGCCAGCGAAGTCGAAACCCTGACGGCAAAAAACCGTCACCAGCAGCAGGTCGAAAAAGACGCGGCACGTGTCGTGGCGCTGGCGCAGGCTCGTTTTAGGGCAGGTATCCTTGCGGGGTCGCGGGTCAGCGAAGCCAGAATCCCGGCGCTTAAAGAACACCTTGAGACGGTCATGCTGAAAGGACAGTATATCGACGCCACGCTGCAACTAACGTCGGCGCTGGGGGGCGGCTATCATCACGGCTAAAAAGATGCGTTATCTATACTTATCTCTTTGCTGTTTTTCAGGAGGTGAGTATGACCAGAGTAGCGATTGTTACCGCATCGGATTCCGGGATTGGTAAAACCACGGCCCTGATGCTGGCAGAGCGTGGGTTTGATATTGGCATTACCTGGCATTCTGATGAAAAAGGTGCGCTGGAAACCTGCCGTGAAGTGGAAGCGAAGGGGCAGCGAGCAGAGGCTGTCCATCTCGATTTAAGCACGCTCCCGGAAGGTGCTGAAGCCATTGACGTGCTGATTGCGCGTTTCGGTCGGCTGGACGTGCTGGTTAACAATGCCGGGGCGATGACCAAAGCGCCCTTCCTCGAGATGCCGTTTGACGACTGGCGGAACATCTTCACCGTCGACGTGGACGGTGCGTTTCTCTGTTCGCAGATTGCGGCACGGCAGATGGTGAAGCAGGGGGAAGGGGGGCGAATTGTCAACATTACCTCGGTACATGAGCACACGCCGCTGCCGGAGGCCAGCGCCTACACCGCTGCGAAACATGCGCTCGGCGGCCTGACCAAATCCATGGCGATAGAACTGGTTAAGCACAACATTCTGGTGAACGCCGTTGCGCCGGGTGCCATTGCCACACCCATGAACGATATGGACGACAGCGAAGTGAAAGAAGGCTCAATGCCGGAAATCCCGCTGGGGCGCCCCGGGCATACGAGAGAAATTGCCAGCCTGGTGGCGTGGCTGTGCGACAGCGACGCCAGCTATACCACCGGGCAATCGTTTATCGTTGACGGGGGTTTTATGCTGGCGAATCCGCAGTTTAAGCCGGAGGGGTAGCTACTTTTTGCCCTCTCCCTGTGGGAGAGGGTGAGGGTCAGGGCATCAGGTCGCACCCGGCTACGCCTCATCCCGCGCCTTTTCCCGATGTTTCAGCCACAGCCTGACGCCAATCACCGCCACAACCACGACAAGCAACCATGCCCAGTGCTTCAGATGCTGGTCGAGATTATGCAGCCACGGACCTATCACCTCGCCTCCCACGTAACCGAGCGTCGTAAAGATCAGCGCCCAGGCAACGGCGCCAAGAATATTCAGCGGCAGGAAAATTTTCGGCGGCAGACGGCTGGCACCAATCAGTATCGGCCCGATTATCCTGAAGCCGTACATAAAACGGGTGCCTATGACGAACAGGTAAGGGTGGCGCTGGATCAGGCGCTGCGCGCGGTTAATTTTCTTTTTGTGTTTAGCGAAACGCTTGAGAAGCGTCGGACCAAAGCGCAGACCCAGAAAGTAGAGTAGCTGATCGCCAATCATGCCGCCCAGCGCGACCGCAGCGACGACCAGCGGAAATTTCAGTAAGCCCTGATGCGCGGCGACGCCGCCTAACAGCGTGATGGTTTCACCTTCTGCCACGCTACCAATGACCAGCGCAGCATAGCCATATTGTTCAATGAGTGCGTTAATATCCATTACGTAAATGTTATCTCCCTCAGCGTACCTCGTTTAATCATATACCCCATGAATCAACAGCGGGGAAATCAACGGAAATTTCCCACTGTACATAAAATAATCTAAAGCCTGCATTATACTTAAGGTATCGCTGACGGGCCGACAACAAGGGGGCGCTATGAACCATGTCTGGGGACTTTTCTCCCATCCCGATCGTGAAATGCATGTCATCAAAAGTGAGAACGAAACGGTCTCGCATCATTACACCCACCATGTGCTGCTGATGGCCGCGGTGCCGGTAATATGCGCGTTTATTGGCACAACACAAATCGGCTGGAATTTCGGTGACGGCACCGTGGTTCAGCTTTCCTGGTTTACCGGGCTTTATCTTGCCATTCTCTTTTATGGCCTGATGCTGGCGGGCGTGGCGGTCATGGGGCGTGTCATTCACTGGATGGCACGTAACTATCCGCAACGTCCATCGCTTGCGCGCTGTATGGTCTTCGCTGGATACGTCGCGACCCCGCTGTTCTTAAGCGGTATTGTTGCACTGTATCCACTGGTCTGGTTGTGCGCACTGATCGGTACGATTGCTCTCTGTTACACAGGTTATCTGCTGTATCTGGGGGTTCCAACCTTCCTGAATATCAACAAAGAAGAGGGGCTGAGCTTCTCCAGCTCAACACTGGCTATCGGTGTGCTGGTGCTGGAGGCGTTACTGGCACTGACGGTTATTCTTTGGGGTTATGGATACCGTCTCTTCTAAGCTCACTGCATTGCTGGCGTAAATGCCAGCAATGCAGCATCTGTTCACGATTATCCGCTGGCGACAAAGCACTGTGACGGCTATGATGCCGAAGCCAGCCTGCGTTTATCCGTCGACGCAGGCGGTGTACGTCATTACGTGCGTGAATAATTATCAGAAGTCTCACCATGCTGAAATTCCGAGTCTCTTTACTTAGCCTGGCGCTGTTGCTGGGGGCGTCCGCTGCTGTGCCAGCCGTCGCTAAAACGCCCGCGGTGACCACTGCTGCTGCCCAGCCGCAAATTGCATCCGGCAGCGCGATGATTGTCGACCTCAACACCAATAAGGTGATTTACGCCAGCCATCCGGACCTGGTGCGCCCGATCGCTTCAATAACCAAATTAATGACCGCGATGGTGGTGCTTGATGCCCATCTGCCGCTGGACGAAAAACTGAAAGTGGATATCAGCCACACGCCAGAGATGAAAGGGATCTACTCTCGCGTGCGCCTGAACAGCGAAATCAGCCGTAAAAACATGCTGCTGCTGGCGCTGATGTCATCCGAAAACCGTGCGGCCGCGAGCCTGGCACACCACTATCCTGGCGGTTACGACGCGTTTATTCGCGCGATGAACGCCAAAGCCAAAGCGCTGGGGATGAACAATACGCACTATGTTGAACCGACGGGTCTGTCGATTAACAACGTCTCGACGGCCCGCGATCTGACGAAACTGCTGATTGCCAGCAAGCAGTATCCGCTGATTGGCCAGCTCAGCACGACCCGTGAAGAGATGGCGACCTTTGCCAACCCGGCCTATACGCTGCCGTTCCGCAACACTAACCATCTGGTTTACCGGGATAACTGGAACATTCAGCTAACGAAAACCGGATTCACCAACGCGGCAGGACACTGTCTGGTGATGCGTACCGTGTTTAACGGTAAGCCGGTGGCGCTGGTGGTGATGGATGCCTTCGGGAAATATACTCACTTTGCGGATGCGAGCCGCCTGCGGACCTGGATTGAGACCGGGAAAGTGCAGCCTGTACCGGCCGCGGCTTTGACGTATAAAAAGCAGAAAGCGGAGCAGATGGCGACGGCGCAGAACGATTAGGTACCTCTGCGCGCTGATGCCCTCACCCCAACCCTCTCCCACAGGGAGAGGGAGAACACACTAAAAACGGTAACCCAGGTTACCGTTTTGCTTTTATTCCGGCAGCGTCCAGTCCCCGTCGTTGAGCGGGCGCTGCATAATCACCGTATCCCGCCAGTCGCCTTTCTTGTATCCCACGCTGCGCAGCTGACCGACAATCTCGAAGCCATGCTTTTTATGCAGCCGCAACGAACCGGCGTTGTTATTGCCATCTCCTACTACGGCAATCATCTGCCGCCACGGGCCTTGTTCGCAGCGTGCGATAAGCGCATCCATTAATGCCGTGCCAAAACCGCGGCCGGTGGTGCTGGCGTCCACGTAAATCGACTCTTCCAGGGTATAGCGGTAGGCGTGTCGCGGTCGGTAAGGACTGGCATAGCAGTAACCCACCACGATGCCGCGATACAGCGCGATGAGCCACGGTAAACCGTTCTCAGCCACGCTTTTCATACGCTGGCGCATTTCGTCGATAGTCGGGGGGACTTCTTCAAATGACGCGCGTCCGTGAAGCACATGCCAGGCATAAATTGCGGTGATGGCATGCACATCATCGGGAAGGGCGTCGCGCACTTCCAGTTCGGTTTCGGATAAAACGTCAACAGCCGACATGATGTGCCTGCTCCTCGTGATGGCATGCCGGAGAAACGTTTCTCCGGCGACAGACCGTTACTCTATTACGATTAACAAGTGCTAAACAATCTCTCAAATTTGGCTGTAGGAATTAATCAGACGCTTGCGTTAAGTGCTGCTCCGCGTCTGGGCTCTCTTTCCAGTATTTCTTCCGCGTTGTTTTACCAATGCCGGGGTTCATGCTGTTTGTAGGGTCATTCTCGCGATAAAACTGCTTAAGTGCGTCAGGAGCTTTATAAAGATGCCCGACGTTGTGTTCCGCAGGATATTGTGCGCCACGCTCGTGAAGAAGGGCGAGCATCTGCTCTTTCAGTTCGTGGACATCAACCCCTTTTTTGACAATGTAATCCTGATGGAAGACATAGCACATAAAATGGCCGTAATAGAGCTTATGCACCAGCTTGCTGTCGATTTCCGGCGGCAAATGCTCAAACCACTCGGTGTCGTTACGGCGCAGGGCAATATCCAGCGCCAGGATATCTTCCACCTCGTCGGAGTGTACTGCCTGGTAACGGATAGCGGCTCCCGCCGCGGCAAAACGGTGCAGGAAGGCTTTGCTGCCCTCTTCAGGGGTACAGGCGAAGAAATCCCCTTCGGCGGTTTTGAAGAAGTCGGTCAGCCAGGCCTGCGCTTCGGCAATCCCGTCACCGGCCATTTTCAGCAGCAGATGATGTTCGTACTTATCACGCCAGGTTTTCATTCGCTCCGGCAAATGCGCCGGGAAAACGTTGCCCAGTTTCTGCATAAAGCGGTCGGTGAAGTGAGGTTTGAACAGCGACACTTTCTCCAGCATCGCATCGGTACGGCCCTTCATGGTGAAGAAGAACGGCATTTTGTCGGTGCCGAGCTTGTCGATCATCAGGAACGTATCTTTGCCGTAACGCTCGGCAATGTCGTAAATGTCCCGATGCATATATTCGCCTGCCACCGGCAGGTGGGTGAATTCGCCCAAAATATGACGACGGATTTCGGTTAACACTTCAGGCTGGTTGGTGCCGATATAAAACACCTGCTGCTTTTTCTCTGCCGGGAAGGTGTCGAGACGCACCGCGAAAACGGCAAGTTTGCCCGCACAGCCGGAGGACTCAAACAGACGGTCAGGGTCGGCGTTATAGCGCGCCGGCGTATCGGCTTCAATATCGCGCACGCGGGTAATGTAGTCATGGTCGTGCGCGTGGCGGCCGTCGTGCTGCACGTCTTCGTCCTTCACGCGATCGTCGTCGAGCTTGCTGAGGATCTGCTCTGGCGTTACGCCGAGATCGATTCCCAGGTGGTTCACCAGCGTCAGCTTGCCGTCTTCATTGATACGGGCAAACAGCGACATCTCGGTGTAGGCCGGGCCGCGCTGCACCAGCGAGCCGCCGGAGTTATTGCAGATCCCACCGACGACCGAGGCGCCAATGCAGGAGGAGCCGATCACCGAATGCGGTTCGCGTCCCAGCGGCTTAAGCGCTTTTTCCAGCGAGTAAAGAGTGGTACCTGGGAAGGCGAGTACCTGCTCGCCTTTATCCAGCAGATGCAGCTTGTCGAGGCGCAGAGTGCTGATAATCACGATGTCACGATCGTAATCGTTGCCGTTCGGCGTAGAACCTTCGGTCAGGCCGGTGTTGGCCGCCTGCATTAATATAATCTTGTCGGCGGCAACGCAGGCGCTCAGCACGCGCCACAGTTCCAGCAGCGTGCCCGGAAAGACCACCGCCAGCGCCTCGCCCTGACCGGAGCGGAAACCCTTACGGTAGCGGGCGGTTTTAGCCGGGTCGGTGAGCAGGTGAGAGGAGCCAACCAGGCGCGACAGTTCGTTAATGAATGTTTTGTTATCGTCAGTTCGAACAGAAGACATCTTCCACTCCTTGTGGTGGGGCAAATTTCTCGCTGTAAAGCATAGCGCGATTAACAGTTTCGCGGTCTACTATTCATGAGAAAAATCAGAGAATAACCCTGCAAGCAAAAGAGGGTTTATGGCACACTGCGCTTTTCGCCCGGACCGGTGGCCTTCTTCCGGCGGTTAATGATGAGAGAGTAACGACATGAGATGGATATGTTCTTTAGGTGTCGCCGTCAGCCTGGCGCTGCAGCCTGCGCTGGCAGATGAGTTGTTTGGCAATCACCCGCTTACGCCTGAAGCCCGGGACGCATTTGTCACGGAACTGCTTAAAAAGATGACGGTTGATGAGAAGATCGGCCAGCTGCGTCTGATAAGCGTCGGCCCGGATAACCCGAAAGAGGCCATCCGGGAGATGATCAAAGAAAGCCAGGTGGGCGCCATCTTTAACACCGTCACCCGCCAGGATATCCGCAAAATGCAGGATCAGGTGATGGCGCTTAGCCGCCTGAAGATCCCTCTCTTCTTCGCCTATGACGTGGTACACGGCCAGCGCACCGTCTTCCCTATCAGTCTCGGCCTGGCCTCCTCCTTTAACCTCGATGCGGTGAAAACCGTCGGTCGCGTGTCGGCTTATGAAGCGGCGGATGACGGCCTGAACATGACCTGGGCCCCGATGGTCGATGTCTCGCGCGATCCGCGCTGGGGCCGCGCGTCGGAAGGCTTCGGTGAAGATACGTATTTAACCGCCACGATGGGCAAAACCATGGTGGAAGCGATGCAGGGCAAAAGCCCGGCAGACCGCTATTCGGTGATGACCAGCGTCAAACACTTCGCGGCCTATGGCGCAGTGGAGGGCGGTAAAGAGTACAACACTGTCGACATGAGCCCGCAGCGCCTGTTCAACGACTATATGCCGCCGTACAAGGCAGGGCTGGATGCAGGCAGCGGCGCGGTGATGGTGGCGCTTAACTCGCTGAACGGCACGCCGGCGACCTCCGATTCGTGGCTGCTGAAAGACGTGCTGCGTGACCAGTGGGGCTTTAAGGGCATCACCGTGTCTGACCACGGCGCGATTAAAGAGCTGATCAAACACGGCACTGCATCCGACCCGGAAGACGCCGTGCGCGTGGCGCTGAAGTCTGGCATTAACATGAGCATGAGCGATGAATACTACAGCAAATACCTGCCGGGGCTGGTGAAGAGCGGCAAGGTGACGATGGCGGAGCTGGACGATGCCACGCGCCACGTGCTGAACGTGAAATATGACATGGGGTTGTTTAACGATCCTTACAGCCACCTGGGGCCAAAGGATTCCGACCCGGCGGACACCAATGCTGAAAGCCGCCTGCACCGCAAAGAAGCGCGTGATGTGGCGCGCGAAAGCCTGGTGCTGCTGAAGAACCGCCTCGACACGCTGCCGCTGAAAAAATCCGGCACCATTGCCGTGGTGGGCCCACTGGCTGACAGCAAACGCGACGTGATGGGCAGCTGGTCTGCGGCAGGCGTCGCCGATCAGTCCGTGACCGTGCTGACCGGTATCAAGAGCGCCGTCGGTGAAAACGCCAAAGTGGTGTACGCCAAAGGGGCAAACGTCACCAATGATAAAGACATCGTCACCTTCCTCAACCAGTACGAGGAAGCGGTGAAGGTCGATCCGCGCACGCCGAAAGAGATGATCGACGAAGCGGTAAACGCGGCTAAGCAGTCGGACGTCGTTGTCGCGGTCGTGGGCGAAGCGCAGGGGATGGCGCATGAAGCTTCCAGCCGTACCGATATCACTATTCCGCAGAGTCAGCGCGATCTGATTGCCGCCCTGAAAGCCACCGGCAAGCCGCTGGTGCTGGTGCTGATGAACGGTCGTCCGCTGGCGCTGGTGAAAGAAGACCAGCAGGCAGATGCCATTCTGGAAACCTGGTTCGCCGGTACCGAAGGCGGTAACGCTATCGCCGACGTGCTGTTTGGCGATTACAACCCGTCCGGCAAGCTGCCGATGTCCTTCCCGCGCTCCGTCGGGCAGATCCCGGTTTATTACAGCCACCTGAACACCGGTCGCCCGTACAACGCCGACAAGCCGAACAAGTACACGTCACGTTACTTCGATGAAGCCAACGGCCCGCTGTATCCGTTTGGTTATGGTCTGAGCTACACCACCTTCAAGGTCTCCGAGGTGAAAATGTCGGCCCCGACCCTGAAGCGTGATGGCAAAGTGACCGCCAGCGTCGAGGTGACCAACACCGGCAAGCGCGAAGGGGCAACGGTGATTCAGATGTACGTGCAGGATGTCACTGCGTCGATGAGTCGTCCCGTGAAGCAGCTGCGTGGTTTCGAAAAGGTTGACCTGAAACCGGGTGAAACCAAAACCATCAGCTTCCCGATTGACGTGGATGCGCTGAAGTTCTGGAACCAGCAGATGAAATACGATGCGGAACCCGGCAAATTTAACGTCTTTATCGGGGTGGACTCCGCTCGCGTGAATAAAGGCGAGTTCGAACTGCTGTAACCTTTCCTGCCTTTGCATCCCCCCGTCCCGCGGGGGATGCATCTTACCTTATGCTAAAAAGGCATTTTGACGGTTAATTCTGCCGTTTTAAGCTACGCTTTTCTCTCAAGCCTCTGAAAAAGGCAGCAAAAAAATGAGGATAGCGGAATGACGATTATTAAGGGGATGTTGGGATCGGCGGCATTACTGGCGGCGCTGAGTGTGCCGTTACAGGCGGCGGAGCCGGTAAAAGTGGGTTCCAAGATCGATACCGAAGGCGCGCTGCTCGGGAATATTATTTTGCAGGTGCTGGAAAGCCACGGTCTGAAAACCGTCAATAAAGTCCAGCTCGGCACCACGCCCGTGGTGCGCGGGGCGATTACCTCCGGCGAACTGGATATCTACCCGGAATACACCGGCAACGGGGCATTCTTCTTTAAAGATGAAAACGATCCGGCATGGAAAAACGCCAAAGCCGGGTATGAGAAAGTCAAAAAACTCGACGCGGAACAGAACAAACTGGTCTGGCTGACCCCGGCTCCGGCCAACAATACCTGGACCATCGCTGTGCGCAAAGATGTGGCGGAGAAAGGTAAGCTGACCTCACTGACGGATCTTAGCCGCTACCTGAAGGAGAAGGGTGATTTTAAGCTTGCGGCGTCCGCAGAGTTTATCGAGCGTCCTGACGCGCTGCCCGCGTTCGAAAAAGCCTACGGTTTCAAACTCGACCAGGCGCAGCTGCTCTCTCTGGCGGGCGGGGATACTGCGGTGACCATCAAAGCCGCAGCGCAGCAAACCTCGGGTGTTAATGCGGCCATGGCCTACGGTACCGATGGCCCGGTGGCGGCGCTCGGCCTGCAGACCCTGACCGATCCTAAAGGCGTTCAGCCGATTTACGCCCCGACCCCGGTCGTGCGTGAGGCGGTGCTGAAAGCCCATCCGGAGATTGCCGACTGGCTCAAGCCGGTCTTCGAAAAGCTGGATGAAAAAACGCTGCAGCAGCTGAATGCCAGCATTGCCGTCGAGGGACTGGATGCCAAAAAAGTGGCCGCCGACTTCCTGAAACAACAAGGGCTTGTGAAGTAACGGGAAAGGGCTGTGCCAATAAAATGTCATAACCGCGTACTGCTGCTGTTGGCCTGCACGGCCATCGCGGCGGTCGCGTTACCGTTTGTGAATGTCGCCCCTAACCGCCTGATGTCGGGGGAGGGCAAAGCGCTCTGGCAGGTCTGGCCGTTTACGCCGGGGTGGCTGGCGGCGTCGCTGGGCGCGTGGGTGATCCTGTCGCTCTGGCAGGGACGCCCGGCGCAGTGGCTGACGCTGCTCCTCTCCGAAGGGCTGTTTGTTCTCCTGTTCTGGAGCGCCGGACTGGCGGCGACGCATATGGCGTCGGCGGAAAGTCCACTGGCGAGGACCTCTATAGGCAGCGGCCTCTGGCTCTGGCTGGCGCTCTGTTTGCTGGCCTGCAGCGATGCGATTCGTCGACTCATCTCCAGTGCCGTCTGGCGCTGGGTACTGAATGCGCAGATATGGTGTATACCCTTGTTCCTGCTGTTCAGCGGGGAGCTGAACAATCTCTCGCTGTTAAAAGAGTACGCCAACCGCCAGGAGGTATTTGATGATGCCCTGGCGCAACACCTGACGATCCTCTTCGGCACGCTCCTTCCGGCGCTTCTGCTCGGGATTTCGCTGGGCATGTGGTGTTACCGCCATCCTTCCCGCCAGGGCAGCATTTTTGCCGTGCTCAACGTCATCCAGACGATTCCTTCCGTTGCGCTGTTTGGCCTGCTGATAGCCCCGCTGGCCGGGCTGGTGAAGTCGTTTCCGGTGCTGGGCGCGGCAGGCATCGCCGGAACGGGATTAACCCCGGCGCTTATCGCGCTGGTGCTCTATGCACTGTTGCCGCTGGTGCGCGGCGTGGTCGCGGGGTTAAGCCAGGTCGCGCCGGATGTGCTGGAAAGCGCCCATGCCATGGGGATGAGCGCGCGGCAGTGTTTCTGGAAGATACAGCTCCCGCTGGCGCTACCCCTGCTGCTGCGCAGCCTGCGGGTAGTTGCCGTTCAGACCGTGGGCATGGCGGTGATCGCCGCGCTGATTGGCGCGGGTGGCTTTGGTGCGCTGGTGTTCCAGGGGCTGCTGAGCAGTGCTCTCGATTTGGTGTTGCTGGGCGTGGTGCCCACGATTGCGCTGGCGGTGGTTGTCGACGCGCTGTTTGCCTTATGGCTCGCGCTGCTCAGGAGAAGCGCCAATGATTGAATTTCATGATGTCAGTAAAACCTTTGCGGGTCGCCCGGCGGCGAGCCATCTCAACCTGAACTTTGCCGAGGGCGCGTTTTCCGTGCTGATTGGTACGTCAGGGTCGGGAAAATCCACCACGCTGAAGATGATCAACCGTCTGGTCGAGCATGACAGTGGGCTGATCCGCTTTGCCGGGGAAGAGATCCGCAGTCTGCCGGTGCTGGAGTTGCGCCGTCGGATGGGCTATGCCATTCAGTCCATCGGACTGTTTCCCCACTGGACGGTGGCGCAAAACATTGCCACTGTGCTGCAGCTGGAGAAATGGTCGCGGGCTAAAACGGCTGACCGTGTGGAGGAACTGATGTCTCTGCTGGGGTTAGAGCCTGCCTTGCGCGACCGCTATCCGCACCAGCTTTCCGGTGGGCAGCAGCAGCGCGTGGGCGTGGCGCGCGCGCTGGCGGCCAATCCGCAGGTGTTGCTGATGGACGAACCCTTTGGTGCGCTGGATCCGGTGACGCGCGGGGCGCTGCAGACGGAAATGAACCGTATTCACCGCATTCTCGGAAGGACGATTGTCCTCGTGACGCACGATATTGATGAAGCTCTGCGCCTGGCCGACCATCTGGTCCTGATGGATCACGGCGAAGTGGTGCAGCAGGGCGCGCCGCTCGCGCTGCTGACCAGCCCGAAGAACGACTTTGTGCGTGAGTTTTTTGGCCGCAGCGAGCTGGGCGTCAGGTTGCTCTCCCTGCGCACGGTCGGTGATTATATGCGTCGACAGGATACGTCGCTCGCCGGTGAACCGCTACAGGCGCAAATGACCCTGCGGGATGCTCTCTCCGCGTTTGTGGCGCGCCAGTGTGAAGTGCTACCCGTTTCGGATGCCCGGGGGGCACCGTGCGGAAGCTTACATTTTCGCGATCTGCTGGCCGGGGAGGTGACGCGTGAAGGCTCTGCGTGATCCGCTCCTCTGGCTGGTAGCGCTGTTTGTCGCCTTACTGTTTTTGATGCCTCACAGCGCGGTACTGTTCAGCGCACTTTTCCCTGGGCTGCCGCGCCCGGTGTACCAGCAGGAGAGCTTTATTAATCTCGCCGTGGCGCATCTCTGGCTGGTGGCGATCTCCAGTTCTGTCGCGATTGTGCTGGGCACAGGTGCGGGTATCGCGGTGACCCGGCCTGCCGGGCGGGAGTTTCGTCCCCTGGTGGAAACCATCGCGGCTATTGGACAGACGTTTCCGCCGGTGGCGGTGCTGGCCATTGCGGTGCCGGTCATGGGATTTGGTCAGCAGCCTGCGCTTATCGCGCTGATTTTATACGGGGTGTTGCCCATTCTGCAGGGCACGCTGGCGGGTATTGCGGCTGTCCCGGCATCGGTGTTAAGCGTGGCAGAAGGGATGGGGATGAGTCGCTGGCAGCGGCTGCGCAAGGTGGAACTGCCGCTTGCAGCACCGGTTATTATTGCCGGGATCCGCACGTCGGTGATTATTAACATCGGGACGGCGACCATTGCGTCTACGGTGGGGGCCAATACGCTGGGAACGCCGATCATTATCGGCTTAAGCGGGTTTAACACGGCTTATATTGTGCAGGGAGCGGTGCTGGTCGCGCTGGCGGCTATCGTCGTCGACCGCCTTTTTGAGCGGCTGGCGATGTACCTCAGCCGACACCGCCACGAACAATAAACGAGTACCCTGCCAGCATTACGCCGCCGATACCGCTTACGGCCATCAGGACAAAAAGGGTAATCACGGCCAGTTTGGTTGCCTTCATCATGTGCTCCTGTTGTTAACGGAACAATTATACGGTGAAGCGCAGCTGTTAATGAACCATTAAATGCCGTTATGGCTCATCCGGGCCAAGGGAATAAACCGGATACCCATTCTCACGCCATTCCGTCAGCAGCTGTTGCTGCGTGGCGGACGGCACTTCGCCACACCAGACCAGCAGAGTCTGGCCGTCGAAAAACTCAGGCTTAAGCTGCGCCAGCGAGTGCGCAAGGACATCCACGCGCCAGCCCTGTTGGGTGGCAATCCACGCTTCCAGCCACAGGCGGGTGGTGTCGTGCACGTTCCATCCGACCACCAGCGCATCTTTTCCGGCCTTGTTCTTCGCCGAGGCGAGGCAGACGGCAATGTAGTTAATCAGCACGCCGTCGAGCATGCTGAGCAGCGCCTGCAGGGTGGACTGCTGGCATTGCAGGCGTCGACGGAGCGGAATGAAAAGATGGGCGATGAGTGTCTGTGCCGGATAATCGCGGCCCTGCTCTTTGATCCATGCGCGCAGGCGCTGCACATTACCCGCCTGCAGGAGCCGCAGCAGGGTTTCCTGCTGTTCGCGCCAAAGGTGCTGCGTGTCCGGGTCGTCGTGGCTCAGCAAGGACTTCACTTTACCGACCTGCACGCCGTTGTCTATCCAGCTTTTAATTTCGCGGATCCGGTCGATATCGGCATCGTTGAACAGGCGATGTCCGCCGTCCGTTCTCTGCGGTTTAAGCAATCCATACCGTCGCTGCCACGCCCGTAGGGTAACGGGATTGATATCACAAAGGAGTGCCACTTCACCTATCGTGTAAAGCGCCATATTTGCCCCCTAGCTTACGCGTTCCCAGCTTAACTGTAGACCCACTTTGCCGAACCAGGAAGGGTTGATTGATTTTTGAACAAATAATGCGAAGGATGCGCGATGATCGGAAAAAGGTGTGATAACGGACACGATTTTGCGCTTTTTTGGGATGCTTCAAAGAAAGCAAACCTGCAACAGTGTATGTTACGCGTTTTTAGCGTGTGCGGTTTTGAGTATGTACGAGTTTAATCTGGTGCTGCTGTTGCTTCAGCAGATGTGCGTGTTTCTGGTCATCGCCTGGCTGATGAGCAAAACGCGTCTTTTTATCCCGCTGATGCAGGTCACCGTACGTCTGCCGCATAAGCTGCTCTGCTACGTCACCTTCTCTATTTTTTGCATAATGGGGACTTATTTTGGTCTTCATATCGAAGACTCTATCGCCAATACGCGCGCGATCGGCGCGGTGATGGGCGGGCTGCTGGGCGGCCCCGTCGTCGGTGGCCTTGTGGGGTTAACCGGCGGGCTGCATCGTTATTCCATGGGCGGGATGACGGCGCTCAGCTGTATGATCTCTACGATCGTGGAAGGGCTGCTTGGCGGCCTGGTACACAGCTACATGATCAAGCGTGGTCGCCCGGATAAAGTCTTTAGCCCGCTCACTGCCGGGGCGATTACCTTTGTGGCCGAAATGGCGCAGATGGCGATCATCCTGCTGATTGCCCGTCCCTTTGACGATGCGCTGCACCTGGTCAGCAGTATTGCGGCCCCGATGATGGTGACTAACACCGTCGGCGCGGCGCTGTTTATGCGCATTCTGCTTGATAAACGCGCCATGTTTGAGAAGTACACCTCGGCCTTTTCTGCCACGGCGTTGAAGGTTGCCGCCTCGACCGAAGGGATCCTTCGCCAGGGGTTCAACGAGGAGAACAGCATGAAGGTGGCGCAGGTGCTCTACAAAGAACTCGATATCGGCGCGGTCGCCATCACCGATCGCGAAAAGCTGCTGGCGTTTACTGGCACCGGGGACGATCATCACCTGCCGGGCAAACCTATCTCCTCAACCTATACGCTGCGGGCCATTGAAACCGGGGAAGTGGTGTATGCCGATGGTAACGAAGTGCCTTATCGCTGCTCGCTGCATCCGCAGTGTAAGCTGGGCTCCACGCTGGTCATTCCGCTGCGCGGTGAAAATCAGCGGGTGATGGGCACCATCAAGCTGTATGAGGCGAAAAACCGCCTGTTCAGCTCCATCAACCGCACGCTGGGGGAGGGGATCGCTCAGCTGCTGTCAGCGCAAATCCTCGCCGGGCAGTATGAACGGCAGAAAGCCCTGTTAACGCAGTCTGAGATTAAGCTCCTGCATGCGCAGGTTAATCCGCATTTCCTGTTTAATGCCCTGAATACGCTTAAAGCGGTGATCCGCCGCGACAGCGATCAGGCCGCGCAGCTGGTGCAGTTTCTGTCGACCTTTTTCCGCAAGAACCTGAAACGTCCGTCAGAGATAGTGACCCTGTCCGATGAGATTGAGCACGTGAACGCCTATCTGCAGATTGAGCAGGCGCGTTTCCAGTCTCGCCTGCAGGTGTCGCTTTCCGTCCCGGATGACCTGGCGTATCAGCATCTTCCGGCCTTTACCCTGCAGCCTATCGTGGAAAATGCCATCAAACATGGAACTTCGCAGCTGCTCGGGATCGGAGAGATCACGATTGCTGCCAGCCGTTTTAACCATCATCTGGTGCTGGATATTGAAGATAATGCCGGGCTTTATCAGCCTTCCACGTCGGGCGGGCTAGGGATGAGCCTGGTGGATAAACGTCTGCGTGCCCACTTTGGCGACGACTGCGGTATTACCGTGGCCTGTGAGCCGGACCGATTTACCCGTATTACCGTTCGACTGCCGCTGGAGGAAAACGCATGTTAAGAGTGCTGATTGTGGATGATGAGCCGCTGGCACGGGAAAACCTGCGCGTTCTGCTGCAGGAGCAGCCAGATATTGAGGTTGTGGGAGAGTGTGCGAACGCCATTGAGGCCATTGGTGCCGTGCATAAGTTGCGCCCTGACGTGCTGTTCCTCGACATTCAAATGCCGCGTATCAGCGGGCTGGAGATGGTGGGTATGCTCGACCCGGCGCATCGTCCCTACATCGTGTTTCTGACGGCCTTCGACGAGTATGCCGTTAAGGCTTTTGAGGAGCACGCGTTTGATTATTTACTCAAGCCGATTGAAGAGAAGCGGCTGGAAAAGACCCTGAACCGGTTACGCCAGGAGCGAACCGTCCAGGATGTCACGCTGCTGCCAGAGAACCAGCAGCCGCTGAAATTTATCCCGTGCACCGGGCACAGCCGAATCTATCTTTTGCAGATGGATGATGTGGCCTTCGTGAGTAGCCGACTGAGCGGCGTGTTTGTCACCAGTGCAGAGGGAAATGAAGGATTTACCGAACTGACTCTGCGCACGCTGGAGAGCCGCACGCCGCTGATCCGCTGTCATCGCCAGTATCTGGTGAACATGGCGCATCTGAAAGAGATCCGCCTGGAAGACAACGGCCAGGCCGAGCTGGTCCTGCGCGCCGGGCAGACTGTTCCCGTCAGCCGCCGCTATCTGAAAAGTTTGAAAGAGGCGATTGGCCTGTAAAGCTGGTACACTGCGCGCCATTGCATCATCGACATTCGAAGGCTCTATGCTCAGTAACGATATTCTCCGTAGCCTGCGCTACACCCTGAAAGCAAACAACAACGACATGGTGCGCATTCTTGCACTGTCCGACATGGAATCCACGTCTGCAGGTTTTGACACCTGGATGACCAAAGAGGATGAAGAGGGCTTCGTGCGCTGCCCCGACATCATTCTGTCGGGTTTCCTGAACGGTCTGATTTATGACAAGCGTGGCAAAGATGAGTCCGCCCCGGAGCTGGCGCTGGAGCGTCGCGTGAACAACAACACGGTACTGAAAAAGCTGCGTATCGCGTTCTCGCTGAAAACGGACGATATTGTGGCGATCATGACGGAGCAAAAATACCGCGTATCCGTGCCGGAAGTGACTGCCATGATGCGCGCGCCGGACCACAAAAACTACCGCGAGTGCGGCGATCAGTTTCTGCGTAATTTTCTGCGCGGGCTGACCCACCGGGTGCATCACCCTAAAGCGTAAAGACGGTATGGGGGCGGCCTGATGCCCTCACCCCGACCCTCTCCCTCAGGGAGAGGGAGAACAAAAAAGCCGGAGATAATCTCCGGCTTTTTTGTTATTTCACCTGCTGACCCGGCTTCGCGCCTTCGTCAGGGCTTAACAGGAAAATGTCTTTCCCTCCGGGGCCTGCGGCCATCACCATCCCCTCAGAGATGCCGAAGCGCATTTTACGCGGTGCCAGGTTCGCCACCATCACGGTCTGACGGCCAATCAGCACCTGTGGATCCGGGTAGGCTGAACGGATGCCGGAGAAGACGTTGCGCTTCTCGCCGCCCAGATCCAGCGTCAGGCGCAGCAGCTTGTCAGAGCCTTCCACGAATTCCGCGTTTTCAATCAGCGCTACGCGCAGGTCAACTTTGGCGAAATCGTCAAAGGTGATGGTTTCCTGAATCGGATCGTCCGCCAGCGGGCCGGTCACCGGTGCTGTAGCGGCCTTCACCTCTTCTTTAGAGGCTTCGACCAGGGCTTCAACCTGCTTCATCTCAATGCGGTTATACAGCGCTTTGAAGGTGTTCACCTTGTGGCTGAGCAGCGGCTGCTGGATAGCATCCCAGGTCAGTTCGGTGTTCAGGAAGGCTTCAGCACGCGCGGCCAGCTGCGGCAGAACCGGTTTCAGCCAGGTCATCAGCACGCGGAACATGTTCAGACCCATGGTGCAGATCGCCTGCAGGTCGGCGTCGCGGCCTTCCTGTTTGGCAACCACCCATGGCGCCTGCTCGTCTACATAGCGGTTGGCAACATCTGCCAGCGCCATGATTTCACGAATGGCTTTACCGAATTCACGGCTTTCCCACGCTTCGCCAACCGCAGCGGCGGCGTCAGTGAAGGTTTTATACAGCTCAGGATCGGCCAGCTCTGCGGAGAGCACGCCGTCAAAGCGTTTGGCGATAAAGCCTGCGTTACGGGACGCCAGGTTCACCACCTTGTTGACGATGTCCGCGTTCACGCGCTGGACGAAATCTTCCAGGTTCAGGTCAATGTCGTCGATGCGAGAGGAGAGCTTCGCCGTGTAGTAGTAGCGCAGGCTGTCCGCGTCGAAGTGGTTCAGCCAGGTGCTGGCTTTAATGAACGTCCCGCGAGATTTAGACATCTTCGCGCCGTTAACCGTCACGTAGCCGTGCACGAACAGGTTGTTCGGCTTGCGGAAGTTGCTGCCTTCCAGCATTGCCGGCCAGAACAGACTGTGGAAGTAAACGATGTCTTTACCGATGAAGTGATACAACTCGGCAGTGGAATCTTTCTTCCAGTATTCGTCGAAGCTGACGGTGTCGCCACGCTTGTCGCACAGGTTCTTGAAGGAGCCCATGTAGCCGATGGGTGCGTCCAGCCAGACGTAGAAGTATTTGCCCGGTGCGTTCGGGATTTCGAAGCCGAAGTACGGCGCATCGCGGGAGATATCCCACTGTTGCAGACCGGATTCGAACCACTCCTGCATCTTGTTCGCCACCTGCTCCTGCAGCGCGCCGCTGCGGGTCCACGCCTGCAGCATTTCGCTGAAGGATGGCAGGTCAAAGAAGAAGTGCTCGGAATCACGCATCACAGGCGTAGCGCCGGACACCACGGATTTCGGCTCGATAAGCTCAGTCGGGCTGTAAGTTGCGCCACACACTTCGCAGTTATCGCCGTACTGATCCGGTGATTTGCATTTCGGGCAGGTGCCTTTGACGAAACGGTCCGGCAGGAACATGCCTTTTTCCGGATCGTACAGCTGAGAGATGGTGCGGTTTTTGATAAAACCGTTCTCTTTCAGACGCGTGTAGATCAGCTCCGACAGCTCACGGTTCTCGTCGCTGTGGGTGGAGTGATAGTTGTCATAGCTGATGTCAAAGCCAGCAAAATCGGTCTGATGCTCCTGACTCATTTCGGCAATCATCTGTTCCGGGGAGATACCCAGCTGCTGCGCTTTTAGCATGATCGGCGTGCCGTGAGCATCGTCTGCACAGATGAAGTTTACCTCGTGGCCGCGCATTCGCTGGTAACGGACCCAGACATCAGCCTGGATATGCTCCAGCATGTGGCCGAGGTGGATTGAGCCGTTGGCGTACGGCAGGGCGCACGTTACCAGAATTTTTTTCGCGACTTGAGTCATAGTAGGCATTACTTCTTTTAACTGTGAAAAGGGTTTTCGATATTACCAAAAGGGGCATTATTAAGTAAGCACAAACCGCGGCCTTTCAGGTAAACTTGTTGTCTAAGGTCTTATTCACAAGAACAAAGGAGTCGGGATGAGTTCTCAATCCCAGGCCAAATCACCGGAAGCCTTACGAGCAATGGTCGCCGGGACGCTGGCTAACTTTCAGCATCCAACCCTGAAACATAATCTCACGACGCTGAAAGCGTTACACCACGTTGCGTGGCTGGACGATACGCTGCACATTGAGCTGCAGATGCCCTTCGTCTGGAGCACCGCCTTTGATGCGCTGAAAGAGCAGACCAGCTCTGAGCTGCTGCGCATTACCGGAGCGAAAGCGATCGACTGGAAGCTGAGCCACAGCATCGCCACGCTGAAGCGTGTGAAGAATCAGCCTGGCGTGAACGGTGTGAAAAACATCATCGCCGTGAGCTCAGGTAAAGGCGGGGTGGGCAAATCGTCTACCGCAGTAAACCTGGCGCTTGCGCTGGCGGCGGAAGGGGCGAAGGTGGGTATTCTCGATGCCGATATCTATGGTCCGTCCATTCCAAACATGCTGGGTGCGGAAAACCAGCGTCCAACCTCGCCGGACGGTACGCATATGGCGCCGATCGTGGCGCATGGGCTGGCGACCAACTCAATCGGTTACCTGGTGACTGACGATAACGCCATGGTCTGGCGCGGCCCGATGGCCAGCAAAGCGCTGATGCAGATGCTGCAGGAAACCATGTGGCCGGATCTCGATTATCTGGTGCTGGATATGCCGCCGGGTACCGGTGATATCCAGCTGACGCTGGCGCAGAACATTCCGGTAACGGGCGCTGTGGTGGTGACCACACCGCAGGACATCGCGCTGATCGACGCCAAAAAAGGCATCGTCATGTTCGAAAAAGTGGAGGTGCCGGTACTTGGTATCGTCGAGAACATGAGCATGCACATCTGCAGCAACTGTGGGCACCACGAGCCAATCTTTGGTACCGGTGGCGCAGAAAAGCTGGCCGAACAGTATCATACCCAACTGCTGGGTCAGATGCCGCTGCATATCACCCTGCGCGAAGATCTGGACAGTGGAAAACCGACGGTTGTTAGCCGTCCGGACAGCGAATTTGCGGATATGTATCGTCAGCTGGCGGGGCGCGTTGCGGCGCAGCTTTACTGGCAGGGCGAAGTCATTCCGAGCGAAATCGCGTTCCGCGCGGTGTAACTCCTCTGCACTTTAATGCCGGGTGGCGCTTCGCTTACCCGGCCTACAAATGGCACCATCACGTAGGTCGGGTAAGGCGAAGCCGCCACCCGACGTTAACTCAGCCGATAATGCATCAGATAGTACTCTCCGTCCGGAGAATCACCCGTTGCCTCAATGTGCCAACCATGTCGCTGGTAAAACGCAATAGCCCGCCTGTTCTTCACCAGACACTTCAGTGCACCCGTGCTGGTAAACGTTTTCTGTACGTGCTCAAGTAACAGATGTCCGACACCCAGGCTCTGATACTGCGGATCAACAAACAGGTTGTGCAGAAAATTATCGTTGGTCCAGACGGAAGCAAACCCCAGGCGATGGCCGTCCTGCTCCGCAACCCAGATGGCTTCGTCCCGGGTAGCTGCGTCGAAATCTTCCAGATGCCAGCCAGAGTCATCAAGCCAGGGCCAGGCATCGCGTCGGGCGTGGAGATAGAGCGTGCGCAGGAAAGGTCGATCGCTCTCCTGCCACGGACGGATGACGATCGTATCAGCGATGATAGAAGATATCCCCATTATAGGCTTTGTAGATTTTGCCATCTGCATCGCCAATCAGGACGTAGTTTTCGCCCATGTAGGTCCAGTGGGTCCCTGCATCCGGTGCCGGCAGGTTACGCAACTGATACTGTTTGATGGTGTATTCGGGCGTTTGATACTGCGCCGGTGCGGTATCGCCGATTTTGAACTTAGTGAAATCAGCGATGAACTCTTGTTCCTCATAGGCTTTGATGCCTGATGGCGCAGCGGTGGTTTGCGGGGCAGAAAATGCGGATCCCGCCAGAGACAGTAATACACCCAGAAGCAGCAATTTACGCTTAGCCATTTTTTCTCCAGTGATATCGTTACAGATGTTTTGTCTGCGGGCGCGCGTATGAAGCAAGGCAGACAGTCCATTTTAAGGATCAACGCAAGCCGTGTATGAAAAAAATGTAACAAAAATGGACAGTTTTGTGTAGTCGAACCGTGTGGGTCTTATTTGTGTGGTCGATATTTACCATTACTAGTATTTGTTATTTTTATTAATCTATTCTGAAAATAACTTTTAGCATCAAAATTGCGCGGTTAAGCGAATGCTTTACTGAGGAATACCCTTTAGTATCGCCTTCGGATGAAGTGATATTACTTTTGATTTTATTAGACGATTGTGCATCGGCTCAGTTTTTTAAAGCGAACGTATTCGTTTTTTAGAATTTCATGGTAATGCCATTAAAATAATAACTAATTATATTTCATGGTGTTAGTTGCATTCTTTTTGCAGATGTAACGCCTGGCGCAACGATAAATCAACATTTTATATAAATGAAAAACACAACTGCATTCCCACTATTATTTCTTTTTCTTAGCCAGTTAACAGGGTGTGTATTTTCACCGGGTCAGCACTTAAGTCTGTCTGGAAAAAAAGTTACGCCGAGTGAAGAAATTAATCATCAACTGGATAAACGTGTAGAAATTTTTCCAGTGACCCCTGGGTTGATTGAAAAACTGCGTCCGCCCGTGTCGAAATCTCAGGCGAATCCTAATCTGGATGAGCAGCTCAAAAACTGGGAATACCGTATTGGCACAGGCGACATCCTGACGGTCACCGTCTGGGATCACCCTGAATTAACGACGCCTGCCGGGCAGTATCGTAGCGCGAGCGATGCGGGCAACTGGGTCAACGCCGACGGTACGCTTTTTTACCCCTATGTCGGTAAGCTGCACGTAGCGGGCAAAACAGTTTCACAGATACGTGAAGAGATTACCGCGCGACTGGATAAGGTCATTGAGAGCCCTCAGGTGGATGTCAGCATTGCCTCCTTCCGTTCGCAAAAAGCCTATATCACTGGTGAGGTAGAGAAATCGGGCCAGCAGCCCATTACCAATATTCCACTGACGGTGATGGATGCAGTCAACGCTGCTGGTGGGCTATCTGCGGATGCCGACTGGCGGAATGTGGTACTCACGCATAATGGTCAGGACTCACGTCTTTCCCTCTATGCTCTGATGCAGCACGGCGATTTAACGCAAAACAAGCTGCTTTATCCAGGCGATATCTTGTTTGTTCCCCGAAACGACGCGCTGAAAGTGTTCGTGATGGGGGAGGTGGTTAAACAGAGCACCCTTAAAATGGATCGTAGCGGCATGACGCTGGCCGAAGCGCTGGGAAATGCTGGCGGCTTGAACCAGAACATGGCCGATGCCACCGGCATTTTTGTTATTCGACAGGTAGCGAAAAAAGGCGACGCGGACAAAATTGCCAACATCTATCAACTGAATGCAGAAGATGCGTCAGCCATGGTACTAAGCACGGAGTTTCAGCTGGAGCCGTATGACATTGTCTATGTGACCACCGCACCGCTTTCACGCTGGAATCGCGTCATTACCCAACTGGTGCCGACTATCACAGGTGTTCACGATCTGACCGAAACCGTCCGCTATATCAGATCGTGGCCGCAATAATGTTCAATTCAATCTTAGTGGTTTGCACAGGCAATATTTGCCGTTCGCCAATGGGTGAACGGCTGTTGCGCCAGCAGTTACCCGGCAGGCAGGTGACCTCGGCAGGTATTTTCGGTCTCGAAGGATGCCCGGCGGATGCCGCTGCGCAGGCCGTGGCCTGGCGTCATGGTATTTCGCTGGAGGGGCATGTTGCCCGCAAGGTGACGCGTAGCCTGTTACAAAAATCCGATTTGATTCTGGTGATGGAGCCGAAACACCTTCGTTTTATCGCCACTATGGCCCCGGAGAACCGGGGAAAATCGCTGTTATTTGGACAATGGCTGGAAACCAAGGACATTCCCGACCCGTATCACAAAAGTCGTGAAGCCTTCGAATATGTTTTCAACCAATTGGGAAAAGCCAGTCAGGAATGGGCTCGTCGTTTGAGTCAACAAGGAATGAAGCAGTAATGTCGTCTTCTAAATCAGACAAATTTGGTGCCGCGACACCGCAGAATAATGAAATCGATCTCATTCAGTTGCTTGCTGAGATGTTTGATCACCGGATCATGATTGCGTGTATCACTCTCCTGTTCACGGTATGTGCGGGGATTTATGCATTTAGCGCCACGCCAGTTTATCAGGCTGATGCCCTGGTGCAGGTCGAGGCGAAGCAGGATAACTCGCTACTTAAAAGCTTAAGCCAGTTCGGGTCCGATCTCTCCCCTGATGTCGCCCCAGAACTTCTACTCCTTAAATCACGGATGATTCTGGGAGAGACCGTTGATCAACTCGGGCTAACATACCACGTTAAGCGGCGCGTACTCCCTGTTATCGGTCCTGTGTGGGAACAGATTCGGGGACGAAAATCTGATGAAATAACGATTGGCGCACTGACTATTCCGCTTCTGGAAGGTGAGCCACAAACGCTTTTACTCACCGCACAGGACCAGGGGCGATTTCATCTTGAGGGTAAGACGCTGGCTGTAGACGGCGTTGTGGGAAAAGCGCTGGTTAAAGATGGGGTATCTCTGCTGGTGACATCCCTCGATGCGGTTCCGGGTACCCAATTTATCCTCAAAACCGTCACGAAACTTGAAGCGATCAACGCCATTCAAAAGAGGCTTACGGTTGCTGAATCGGCGAAACAGAGCGGTATGATCGCGTTAACCATAGCGGGTGAAGACCCCAGTAAGATCGCCAGAGTGCTTAATACAATCGCTGAAAATTATCTCAGTCAGAATATCGCGCGTCAGGAAGCTCAAGATACCCGGAGCCTGACGTTTTTACAGACTCAATTACCGAAGATCAGTCGGGAGCTGGATGAAGCTGAAGCTCGCCTCAATGCCTACAGAGAGAAACGTGATTCTGTCGACTTGTCTCTGGAGGCAAAGTCGGTTCTTGATCAGGTTGTTAATGTGGAAAACCAGCTTAACGAGCTGACATTCCGTGAAGCAGAGGTTTCTCAGCTTTTCAAGAAGGATCACCCCACTTACCGCGCGTTACGGGAAAAGAAACAAACGCTCGAGCAGGAGCGTACGCGCCTCAACAAACGCGTTTCAGCCATGCCCTCCACGCAGCAGGAAATATTACGCCTGAGTCGTGACGTGGAATCCGGGCGTACCATCTACCTGCAGCTTCTGACGCGGCAGCAGGAGCTGAATATCTCCCGCTCCAGCGCGATTGGAAACGTGCGGATCATTGACCCGGCCGTGACGCAGCCCATTCCGATTAAACCGCGTAAAGCGCTTATTATTGTGCTGGGCATGCTGATGGGGTTAATGCTCTCGACCGGAACGGTTTTCGTGCGTTCGGCCTTTAAGCGGGGCATTACGTCATCTGAGCAACTTGAAATGCAGGGAATACCGCTTCTGGCGACGCTCCCGCGTTCAGTCTGGCTCTGGAAAAAGACGCATCTGCGCAGGCGAAACCTGTTTGCTTCCCACTGGAAACACAGAACATCAAACGTACCTTTCCTGCCTGTTGACCGGCCGACCGATATGTTTATCGAAGCGGTGCGCGGGCTCCGTACCAGTCTGCATTTTACGATGATGGATGCAACAAACCGGATCGTAGTGGTGTCAGGTCCTACGCAGGACTGCGGAAAGACCCTGGTCAGTACCTCACTGGCGTCGATTGCGGCTCAGGCGGGACAGCGAGTCTTGTTTATTGATGCGGATATGCGCAAGGGGTATGTCCACAATATTTTCAAACTGAACAATCATCTTGGATTGTCCAGCGTGCTCGGAGGAAACGTAGAATGGCAGGACGCGGTTCAACGCTTTGAGAAAGGCGGTTTTGATGTCCTGACCTGCGGACCCCGGCCTTCACATCCCGTTGATTTGCTCATGAGTGAACGCTTCCAGTCGGTAATGTCACGGATCGACACACTTTATGACATCGTCATTATCGACACCCCACCCGTACTTGCCGTGACGGATGCATTGCTGATCACCAGAGCCGCGGCCACCACGCTACTGGTTGCCCGTTTTGGAAAAACCAGCGGTAAAGAGGTCGAGCACTCACTGAAGCGTCTGCGGCAAACGGGCGTGCAGGTGAATGGCGCTATCCTCAACGATATCGTGAAATCCGCTGCGCTCTATTACAACTCGGGCTATAGCCACTACGACTATGGCTACACCCAGGAATAAGCGTGGCGCGACACTTCTTTACAGCACCGCGCCGAACAGCCCGTTAAGATGACCTCCGTTACAACGAGAGGTCATAATGGATAACCGTAAATTGAGTCGACTGCGCCGTTGGGCGCGGGAAGGGATCATTTTCTTTTTGCTCGCGCTGGCCGTGATGTGGGGCGTGGATCAATACCGCAAGCCCACACTCCCCGCCAGTTTTAGTGCCACCCCAATGCAAAGCATTGACGGAAAGCGCCACGATATCGAAGCACTCAGCCAGGAGCGGCCACTGCTGATCTACGTCTGGGCAACGTGGTGTAGCATCTGCCGTTATACGACACCGGCGGTGGATAAGCTGGCAGAAGAGGGCGGTAACGTCATCAGTATTGCCATGCGTTCCGGTGATGATGCGAAGCTGGCTCGCTGGGTCGAGAAGAAAAGCCTGAGTATGCCGGTGATTAACGATCCAAACGGTGCGGTGTCACAACAGTGGCAGGTGAGCGTAACGCCGACGCTGGTGATTGTATCGAAGGGGAATGTGGTCAGTACCACAACGGGCTGGACGAGCTACTGGGGATTAAAAATCAGGATGTGGTGGGCAGGTCTGTAAAAATAACCCCTCTCCCGGTGGAAGAGGGGTTTTGTATTACTTAGCCAGAACTTCCTGCGCGGTGTGCTCAACCAAAGACAGCAGGGTTTTAATATCCTCCAGCGTCACGGTTGGGTTCAGCAGCGTCAGCTTCAGGCAGGTAACGCCGTTATGCTCGGTCACACCGACGTTCGCACGACCAGACTCCAGCAGTGCATCACCAATTTTCTGGTTCAGCAGGGCGATACCCGCATCGTCCATCTGCACCTGGCCACGGAAGCGGAACAGCACGCTTGCCAGCTGTGGCTGCATAACCAGTTCCAGAGCAGGCTGCTCTTTCACGTAGGCGGCAACCTGCTGCGCCAGCGTCACGCCGTGATCGATGATCGCGGCGTATTGCTCCTGACCCAGTGCTTCCAGGCTCATCCACAGCTTCAGCGCGTCGAAACGGCGGGTCGTCTGCAGAGATTTGGACACCAGATTTGGCACGCCCGCCTCTTCGTCGAACTCAGAGTTCAGGTAGGCAGCCTGATAGCGCATCAGTTCATAGTGACGTGCTTCTTTCAGCAGGAACGCGCCGCAGCTGATGGTTTGGAAGAACTGCTTGTGGAAGTCCAGCGTGACGGAATCCACCAGCTCAATACCGTCCAGGTAATGACGATACTGCTCAGACATCAGCAGCGCGCCGCCCCAGGCTGCATCAACGTGTACCCAGATGTTCTGCTTCGCCGCCAGTTCAGCAATCGCACGCAGCGGGTCGATAGCACCGGCATCGGTGGTACCGGCTGTCGCGACGATCGCCAGAATCTGCTCGCCGTTCGCTTTGCACTGCGCAATTTTCGCCGCCAGATCGGACAGATCCATACGGGAGAATTCATCCGTTTTCACCTGCACCACGGACTGGTAGCCCAGACCCATCAGCGCCATGTTTTTCTGCACGGAGAAGTGCGCGTTTTCGGAGCACAGTACGCGGATCTTACGCAGATCGCCCACCAGACCGTCTTGCTGAACGGAGTGACCCTGACGCGCGAAGAACGCATCACGGGCCAGCATCAGACCCATCAGGTTGCTCTGAGTACCGCCGCTGGTGAAAACACCTGCGTCGCCAGCCTGATAACCCACGCGGGTACGCAGCCATTCGATCAGTTTGATCTCAATGATGGTTGCGGACGGGCTTTGATCCCAGGAGTCCATACTCTGGTTAGTGGCGTTAATCAGCACTTCTGCCGCCTGGCTTACGACCAGACTTGGGCAGTGCAGGTGCGCCACACACTGTGGGTGATGAACGGACAAGCTGTCTTTCAGGAAGAACTCCACGGCGCGTTCAATCGCCGCTTCGTTGCCCAGCCCTTTCGGGTTGAAATCCAGCTTAATACGGTCGCGCAGTTCCGCGACCGTTTTGCCCTGGTACATCTCAGGCTGTTTCAGCCACTGCATCACAGCCTGAGTGCTTTGTTCAATCGCCTGCTGATAAGCGTCAATACTCTGCGCAGAGGAGAACAAAATTGGGTTTGAATCTGACATCGTAATCAACTACTCCGGTTACGCCGGGCGAACGCCCGCAGCAAGCAGTGCCTGCTCGAATTTATCCAGGAAGATTTTCAGCTCTTCATCGCTGATCAGCAGAGAAGGCAGCAGACGCAGAACGATACCATTGCGACCACCACGTTCCAGAATCAGACCGGCTTCGAAGCATTTCTTCTGAATCAGTGCAGACAGCTCGCCGTCGCCCGGGAAGCAACCCATGTGGTCAGCCGCTTCGTGTGGCTTAACGATCTCAATACCGATCATCATGCCCAGACCGCGAACGTGGCCGATGACCGGATAACGTTTCGCCATCTCTTTCAGCTGGCCTTTCAGCCATTCGCCCTGTGCAGCCACTTTGCCTGCGATGTTCTGGTCTTTCAGGATTTTCAGCGTCGTCAGACCGGTTGCCATCGCCAGCTGGTTGCCGCGGAAGGTGCCGGTGTGGTGACCCGGTGCCCATGCGTCGAACTGCTTTTTGATACCGAGCACGGCCAGCGGCAGACCGCCGCCAACGGCTTTAGACATCACGATAATGTCTGGCTCAATGCCCGCGTGTTCGAAGGCGAAGAATTTACCGGTACGGGCAAAGCCTGCCTGAACTTCGTCGAGGATCAGCAGAATGCCATGTTCCTGCGTCACTTTACGGATGCGCTGCAGCCACTCAGCCGGAGCCGGGTTCACGCCGCCTTCACCCTGAACGGCTTCGAGGATCACCGCTGCAGGTTTACGCACGCCGCTTTCAACGTCGTTAATCAGGTTGTCGAAGTAGTAGGTCAGCGCTTTAACACCCGCTTCACCACCGATACCCAGTGGGCAGCGGTATTCGTGCGGGTAAGGCATGAACTGCACTTCTGGCATCATACCGTCAACCGCTTCTTTCGGAGACAGGTTACCCGTCACGGACAGTGCGCCGTGGGTCATCCCGTGGTAACCACCTGAGAAGCTGATGATACCGCTACGACCGGTCACTTTTTTCGCCAGCTTCAGCGCCGCTTCAACGGCGTCAGCACCGGATGGACCGGTGAACTGCAGGCAGTACTCTTTGCCCTGACCCGGCAGAAGAGAGAGCAGGTATTCAGAAAACGCGTCTTTCAGAGGCGTCGTCAGATCCAGTGTATGTAACGGCAAGCCGCTGGTAATGACATTTTGGATGCTTTTCAGCACATCAGGATGGTTATGTCCAAGCGCAAGGGTCCCTGCACCTGCTAAACAGTCAAGGTATTCTTTATTATCTGCATCGGTGATCCACACGCCTTCTGCTTTAGTGATCGCTAAAGGCAGTTTGCGCGGATAACTCCTGACGTTAGATTCAAACTCGGCCTGACGGGCCAGATAGGTTTCGTTGCTTTTGTGGGCATCTACAGTGTCAATACGGACTTTATCCGTCATCATATCACTCCTACAACCGCCGCTTCGTTATGAGCCACGATTGAATAAAAAGTTAAAAAACAGATGGGGCCTGAAAAAAACGCCGCCAATATAGAGCCTTTTGCCACGGGGCTCAATGGTTAATTTGTTTACTGTTTTGTGACATGGGTTACAGGGGCGGGTTTATCCCCGTTTAAGGAGAGGAAATTACACTTTATGGTAAATAAAAACAGCCTGTTACGTACTTTACGCCCTGATTGTAAAATCATAAAAAAGAGTGTGGCAAATTGTGCGATTCGCTTGATGAAAAGGAGGTAAGCCGCCTCCTTTGCACGCTTATTTCTGCGACCTGTGCAAAAAGCTGCGGTCAGGATGCATGCGCAACGGAATCACGCTTTAAATATGGACTTTCAACACGTGTGGTTTCCAGGTGTTGCTCACCGTTAATAATATGCAGGGCGCTCAGGCGACCAATTTCATAATGCGGCAACTGAACCGTAGAGAGCGGAGGGAGGAAGAGTTCCCCAATGCCGACCATATTGTCGTAGCCGATAACCGCGACATCCTCGGGAATGCGAAACCCTTGCGCCAGTAGCGTCTGATAGACCATCAACGCGATGCGGTCGTTGCCGCAGATCACGGCGTCGAACCGTGGGACACCATTCTGGATGCGCGCCAGCAACACTGAGGGAATGTCACGATAGTGCTCATCGCCGGGCGCCATATAGTTGTGCTCCAGGCTATCCGGGTCGATTCCCGCTTCAAGGCATGCGCGTTCCAGCCCCTGACGGCGTCGGGTTGTGGCCAGGTGGCCCGCAGGCAAATGCAGGCAGAGTGGTTGTTGATAGCCCTCCGCAAGCAACGCGCGCACGGCGGTGTACTGCCCCAGTTCGTCATCTGGAATATAGCTGGCTACCCGTTCACCGTCACTTTCGCAGTTGGCTAACACACAGGGCAGGGTGAGCAACTTAGCCGGGATAGGAACCTGACGTAGCCCCATGGTGGTGTAAATAATCCCGTCAGGCCGATGAGACAGGAGAAGGTCGACAATGGCGTCCGGATTATCATCGCTAAACATATTCATCACGAAGCTGTTCCAGCCGTGCATCCTGGCGGTCTCTTCAATGGACAGCGTAATCTCCACCGAGAAAGGTGTCGTCACCGTATCAAGGGCCAGCACGCCGATGGTTTTAGGTGAGGCATGTGCACCACGTATCTTCTTGGCGGACAGATCGGGCACATAGTTGGTCTGCTCGATGGCCCGATGTACGCGCGCCAGCGTTTCCGGTTTTAGGCGCTCTGGGCTGTTAAGCGCACGTGATACGGTCATCAGAGACACGTTCGCCAGCTTTGCGACGTCCTTCAGGGAAGCCATTTTCTTACTCCGTCAATGATCTGTAAGAGAGAATATACAACTAAGTAACTGATGTAAAAGGAAAGCCTGTTCAGGGGTAGTGTCGTGCAGCGATCACAGATGAATATTTGATCGCGATCGCACTCCTTCAATGTTAACGTTAACTTTCGTGATTAACATCATAAATCTTAGTCAAACAGCATGAGAATAAAATTATGTTAACGTTACCATCGCGTCATTACTCCAACATGAGAATGTCATGATGAAAACGCATCACTCTCACAGCTACCCTTTATTAAGCACATTACTGTTTTTCTTTTTTGTGACCTGGTCGTCTTCCGGCTCGTTGCTTTCTATCTGGCTCCACCAGGAAGTGGGCTTAAAGGCAGGGGATACCGGCATTATCTATGCCGTGCTTTCAGTCTCTGCGCTGTTTGCTCAAATCTGCTATGGATTCATTCAGGACAAGCTCGGTCTGCGAAAAAACCTGCTCTGGTTTTTGACCAGTCTGCTCATTCTTTCGGGTCCGGCGTTTTTGCTGTTTGGTTATCTGCTGCAGATTAACGTTTTACTCGGCAGTATTTTCGGCGGGGTTTTTATCGGTTTGACGTTTAACGGCGGGATAGGGGTACTGGAATCCTATACTGAGCGCGTGGCACGCCAAAGCCAGTTTGAATTCGGCAAAGCGAGGATGTGGGGATCGCTTGGCTGGGCAGTGGCGACCTTTTTTGCGGGACTCTTGTTTAACATCGATCCGAAGCTGAATTTCGCTGTCGCGAGCTGCGCAGGACTGGTGTTTTTTATTTTGCTGGCGCGTCTCAGGGTCTCTTCGGCACCGCACGCCATGCAGGAAGCGGTCTCCGGCGGCAAGGTCACGCTGGAAGACGCGCTGCGCCTGCTGACGCTGCCACGCTTCTGGGCGCTGGTGTTTTTCGTAATCGGGACCTGCATTTACGGCGTTTACGACCAGCAGTTTCCGGTCTATTTCTCCTCCCAGTTCCCGACGTTGCAGGAAGGGAACGCCATGTACGGCTACCTCAACTCCTTCCAGGTTTTCCTTGAAGCGGCGGGGATGTTCTGCGCCCCCTGGCTGGTGAATCGCCTCGGCGCGAAGAATGGCCTGATTTTCGCGGGAATGGTGATGGCGATGCGTATGGTGGCATCGGGTTTGGTTGAGGGGCCGGTATTGATCTCCATAACCAAACTATTGCACGCAGTAGAACTGCCTGTTTTGCTGGTCTCAATCTTTAAATACAACAGTTTACATTTTGATAAGCGGCTCTCTTCCACCCTTTATCTGGTGGGCTTCGCCTGTACAAGCTCGGTAATTGCCTCAGTCCTGTCGCCGCTGGCAGGTTACAGCTATGAGAAATACGGTTTTGCCCAGTCTTATCTGATTATGGGGCTGTTAGTGTTCAGCACCACGTTTATCTCCATCTTCCTTTTGCGCTCGGGTAAGTCCTCTTCTGACCCGCTCATGCCGCAACCTTCCACTATCTGATCGAAAGAGTAGAGAAATGACGTATTCCATTACGAAAGCAGAGCAGGAACTTCAGTCCAGACGCGAGGGGCTTAACCTGCGCTGGTATCCGCGTTACCACCTCGCTGCACGCGCTGGCTGGATGAACGACCCTAATGGCCTGGTCTGGTTTGATGGCTGGTATCACGCCTTTTATCAACATCATCCGTATTCGACCCAGTGGGGCCCGATGCACTGGGGCCATGCGCGCAGCAAGGATTTAGTTCACTGGGAACATCTCCCGGTTGCACTAGCGCCAGAAGGACCAGAAGACAAGGATGGCTGTTTTTCCGGATCGGCAGTGGTGGATGGCGATACGCTTGCGCTGATTTACACCGGACATAAATTCCACGGCGATCCTGATGATGAGGCAAATCTCTACCAGGTGCAGTGTCTGGCGACCAGCCGTGATGGTATTCATTTTAGCCGGGAAGGCATGGTTGTTGACACGCCGCCTGGCCTGCATCACTTCCGTGACCCGAAAGTGTGGCGTGAAGGGGAGAGCTGGTACATGGTCGTCGGTGCGCGGGACGGCGAAACGGGTCAGGTGCGCGTGTATCGCTCTGAAGATCTGCACGCGTGGCAGGATATGGGCGTGCTTGCGGTGGCAGAAAAAGAGATGGGGTATATGTGGGAATGCCCTGACTTTTTCACTCTCAATGGCAAGCGCGTACTGATGTTTTCACCTCAGGGAGTGGTGGCTGAAGGATACAAAAATCGTAATCTATTTCAGAGTGGCTATCTGTTGGGCGAGTGGCAGCCTGGTCAGCCTTTTGTGCGAGAAGGTGAGTTTGTGGAGATGGATCGCGGACATGATTTCTATGCGCCACAAAGTTTCCTGACCCCTGATGGCCGCCGTATCGTTATCGGCTGGCTGGACATGTGGGAATCCCCACTGCCGGAGCAGGAAGATGGATGGGCTGGCATGCTCTCTTTACCGCGTGAACTGACGCTGAGTGCGGATAACCGCCTGCAAATGCGACCGGCCAGAGAGGTCGAAGGCCTCCGGGGAGAGTGGTTCCCCTGGCCAGTAAGTACTCTTAAAAACCAGCAGATTACTCTGGTGGAACACTGCGACGCGATGGAGGTCATGCTGAAGTGGGATTGCGCCAACAGCGGTGCAGAGCAATACGGCATTCGTTTTGGAGATGGCTTACGCGTCTATGTTGATGCGCAGATGCAGCGCCTGGTGCTGGAGCGTTATTATCCGCAGTATGGCCTGTGCGGTACCCGAAGCGTCGCGCTGAACCTGAACGACACGCTAAGCCTGCGCCTGTTCGTTGACAGCTCGTCAGTGGAAGTGTTTGTCAATGAAGGGGAGGCGTGCCTGAGCAGCCGCATTTATCCTGATGAAGGGGTGCGCGAACTGGCAATGTTTGCCTGGACGGGAACCGCATCGCTTATTGATGCCGGGGCGTGGCAGCTAGAGTAATACGTTAAGGCCTGCAAATTAAAAAGGCGACAGGTGTCGCCTCTGTTTTCTATTTAATCTTTGTTGCGTAGCCTTCAAACTTTCCTTCTTTACTCACCGCTAATTTGCCTTTAGCAGGATAGTAAATGAAGGTGTATAGCCCTTGTGAATAAACTTTTGCCTGAGGCTCATTTTCATCCAGCGCGCCCAATACGCCATCGACATCCAGGATCTCGCCTTTAATTGTGATCTTCATTCCTTCCCATTTAAAGGCGTGTACCGCTTTGGCCGCCTGAGCATGTTGTTTCACGTCTTTTTTAGCCCAGATACCCGTACCCGCTGCGGCATCACGCGCGTTCGACCATGCTGCATTTTGTGCGGCTTCATTATAAGCATTCTGGCGATTTTGCTCAGCCAGGTAGCTGGTATCTTTGCTAATGCCCTGGCGTTCACATTCGGCCATGCGCTGAGCAGGTGAAGTACACGCAGAAAGCAGGATGGCAGCGCCAGCTATTAATACCGCTAAGAGTGACTTTATCATTACGATAATACCTTTGATGAAAAATATTCTATAGAAGAAAGTTTAATAGCCGCAAATATAATAAGCCTAATACATAATACCTAACCATGCGCCAACGATAATAAGCATCAGGTACACTATTACAGAGATAACAGAGACTGTAATTAAAATTGTGTAATTGCCTGATTTTGATATGTTCACTCCAACAACGGAGACAGGCAATTATGGACGAAAAGAAACTCAAAGCCCTTGCGGCTGAACTGGCTAAAGGCCTTAAAACCGAAGCCGATCTTAATGCTTTTTCCCGCATGTTGACGAAGCTTACCGTCGAAACGGCGCTTAATGCAGAGCTGACTGACCACCTCGGGCATGAGAAAAATGCGCCCAAAACAGGCTCAAACACCCGCAATGGCTACTCGTCAAAAACGGTGTTGTGCGATGACGGCGAGATAGAGCTGAACACGCCGCGTGACCGTGAAAACACCTTCGAACCGCAGCTGATTAAGCAGCACCAGACGCGCATTACGCAGATGGACAGCCAGATTTTATCCCTCTACGCCAAAGGCATGACTACCCGCGAAATCGTCGCCACCTTCAAAGAGATGTACGACGCCGATGTGTCGCCCACGCTGATATCTAAAGTGACCGACGCTGTAAAAGAGCAGGTCACGGAGTGGCAAAACCGGCAGTTGGATGCGCTGTATCCCATTGTTTAGATGGACTGCATTGTCGTCAAAGTCCGTCAGAATGGCAGCGTAATCAACAATGCCGTCTTCCTCGCACTGGGCATTAACACCGAAGGCCAGAAAGAATTACTGGGCATGTGGCTGGCCGAAAATGAAGGTGCAAAGTTCTGGCTGAGTGTGCTGACAGAGCTGAAAAATCGCGGTCTTCAGGACATCCTGATTGCCTGCGTGGACGGTCTGAAAGGCTTCCCGGATGCAATAAACAGCGTCTACCCACAGACCCATATCCAGCTGTGCATCATCCATATGGTGCGTAACAGCCTGAAATACGTGTCGTGGAAGGACTACAAAGCCGTCACCAGCGGCCTGAAGACGGTTTATCAGGCCCCGACCGAAGAGGCGGCGCTGATGGCGCTGGATGCGTTCGCGGAAGTCTGGGACGATAAATATCCGCAAATCAGCAAAAGCTGGCGTGCGCACTGGGAAAACCTCAATACGCTCTTCAGTTATCCGCCGGATATCCGCAAGGCCATCTACACAACAAACGCAATCGAATCCCTGAACAGCGTGATCCGTGCCGCGATTAAGAAACGCAAGGTGTTCCCGACGGATGACTCAGTACGAAAAGTTATTTATCTGGCGATCAAGGATGCGTCAAAAAAATGGAGTATGCCGATCCAGAACTGGCGGCTGGCAATGAGTCGTTTTATTATCGAGTTCGGTGACCGCCTGAGCGATCACCTTTAACACAGTGGCAGTTACACAGAATTACTGACAGGCTCCCTCCGCAACATTCATTCTTTTTCGCACTTATGCAATTTAATTACGCCATTGTTTGCATAAGATTGTACAAAATCAGGATCATTCACCCAATAATATTTGGATTTCTTTCTATCGTAAAATCCATTCCATCGCAATTCGCCATTTCGATTAACGATGTTTAATTCTGCCAGAGGCGTAGTTGAACTTACATTCTTCCAATCAAAATTCATTCCACCTCGGCCAAGATCAGCTACACTGTCGTAGAAAATATCAACTTTCTCTTTAGATATTTCGTTAGAATGAACATTGACAACAATCTGATTGTCATTAACAACAAGTGGATTGGTGTTTTTGTCAATAGTAATAGAAAAACCATCATCATCACAACTAGTACTCCACACTCCAAAGTTTGAGTCTGCATGGGTTGCTATTGAAATTAACAATAATGTAAAAGGCCAAGTTTTCATTATTCTGACTCCGCTGTTTTTGTAATATAACCAATGTCAAGGTGAAGATCTGTTTGTCCCTTAACTTCTTCATCCAGATAATAATTGTATAAAGAAAGTGCTTCAGACTTTGTTTTCGCTGGCTGACCATACCTTCCAGGCGGAAGACTTGCCCATTCATAACTTAAAATATCTAATGCACCATCGATGTCGCCGGACATGATTTTATCTAATGAATGTTTTCTTTTATATTTGAAAATTAGAACACAAAATTCATCCTGAGACTTTGGAGTGAAATCCGCAATACCGGCAATTGCACGGTGAGAGATCATTTTGGGGTCATTCCAGGTATACCCCATTACCTGATATGCACCAGCTGCTGATGAGGTTAAATTGTCCCTTGTAATCGAAATTTGCGGATGATTGCTAAAGTCTTTATGGTAGTCCTTAATAAAGGACTGTCCACCAAATAAAGTTTCATAGCCGGTTTCTCCAACAGTGCCTTCTCCGACTCGGAGCATACGCATGAATGCCCTTACCCTTGCCTCTTCAAGGGATAATGAAGAAACACTTACTGCGTCAAGAAACACTATTGGGTGCATATGCCACAGAGCTTCATCGCTATGGATCTCTGGTACATCCTTCATCCACACCAGTTTATTGATGAAGTCACGGTTGAATAGTGCCAGATCAGGATATTTCTTCGCCTGTTCATCAAGCGCTGCCTGCCAAAGAGCTGATGTACCGTCTTTAAGCCATTCGCTGTGATGCTTCACCACCAGGCGTTGCACCTGATACTGGATATGTGGCTGACGGTTGTGCAGAAACCGCCACAGCTCACCATCATCAATTACACCATCCTGGTTTGAATCCATCTGCTTTAGCAACTTCTGATACTTTTCGGTGTAGCTGGAGGAATACATATCCCGTGTTTCGCCCCTGGCTAATTCTTCAAGTCGTCCGAACGCTTGTCGTAGCCAGCTTTCTTTTGGGGTCTGGAAAATGCTTTGTGGGGCGTCCTCCTGTTCCAGAGGTATAAATCCCCGTTTTTCAAGGTCAAATTGATTTGCCCTCTCCACATCTTCCGCCGCCATCCATGCCAGCTCGCCGGGAATGTAATACCAGTTTTTTCCGTCGGCCTCCAGTCGGCGGCATAGAGTTTCGGGAGTGTAACGCTCTGCTGTTGTTGGCGAAGGGTCACCGCCGACACCAGCCACGACAAAGGAATTATCTCTGTCACGATGCTGCCAGCGCATTTTATCCGCCAGAGTGTGCAGTTCTCCGACTCCTTTTGTTACGCCAGCCTTATTTGTCAGAAAATCCTTCATTCGTGCATCCTGGCTGAATACTTCCAGATGACAGAAATACTGAGAATTGCCATACGGTTGTTCGTTCAGGCTAAGGTGACCTATAACATCCCCGGCCTTAATCGGAAGTGCATCTTCCGCGGATACCGTTACGACCTGATTGAATACGCCATGTTTACGTGCTTCCTGCATCCACGCTGGTAATGTAATGTCTTGCCTCTTAACAAACTTATCCAACCCAGAAATCCAGCCAGACTCTCCGACAGATAATCCGGTTTTAGCTCCTTCGGGGACTGACACAACAGTAATGAAAATAAATGGAGCCGGTTTGCCGTTAAGAATAAAAGTCGCCTCTTGTTCAATCTCTACGACTGAACCGCGCGGTAATGTAGTATGCGTGTTTTGTGGAGCTTCATAGTGACGCAATGCATCGCGGGGAACGTTTATCCCCTGGGACATTCCGTTACGCATCCAGCCCGAAAATGTGTTGTCCTGACGGATTTTCAATGCGCTGGCGGTCACAGTGGCTGTCGGTGTGTCCGTAACCCCATACTCAGAAAGCGGAGCTATCTGCATCCACAGAGTGTAGAAATCCAGCGCGTTATTGGTTTTGTCCTTATCAGGGGTGCAGGTTGACTTGATGAGAACAAAGGTGGTGCTGAATTTCAGCATCTTCTTTTTGAACGGTGCTGTCTGGTAATCATCATTTAATCGCCAGGCGACCACCTGACCATCAGCCATGCATTTCAGACCGTGGCTGTCGGGTTTAAATACAGCATTAGCCGCAAAACTGTCATAAATATGGATTCCACCATGCCAGTGTTCGGCCTTCTTCATCAACCAGTGAGTATCTCCCTCACTGCCCTGTAAGGCCTCCATGAACTCTGTTGCTGAACGATAGCCATCAACAGGCAATACCATTTTCATCCTTCTATCCCTAGGTTTATGATGGCTATTTGCTCATATTACACCGCTTAAGACATAACCCAAACTTTCAAAAGTGGACAAATTTGTTACTGAATAAAGCTGAAGTAAAAAGAAATATCCCCGGCTCTATTGATGATCTGTCAGGTATAATGGTTTGTACCCTAATTATTTCGCGGGGTGTGTAGCGAATATCGTAAGGGCGACACATCCAGCGACGCCTTCACCACGCTGCACCACAGAGCGCCACCACAGGGAAAAATTGCCACAACAGTGCATTTTGCTGTTCGTTTTCCGCTCTATTTAACATAATGGTTAATTATAAGTACTTGACTGGAATAGTCAGGAAGAGAGTTTGCTAAAAAAAGCAGGGCTGAGGTCTCTATTCATAACGCTGATAATAACCAAATCCGTGAATAAAAAAAGATATTCTTCTCTCCGGTATCGGGTAAGAACATGCCGAAGATCGGCAAAGTTTTAGCAGATGTTAGTGATCAGCTTGGTATTCCGTACCTTGATGATTATGGGCAGCGGCGATTAGTGCATAGTTTCCGGCATACCATGATTTCAACATGTTTAGCTGGTTGGGTTGGTAACCTGGCGCACTTGCAACAAGTGGTAGGACATGAGAAAAGCGGCTCAGGAATCACTAGGCGCTACCTGCATACGTTCCCCTTGTCCTCAGTTTCTTATGTGATTGACGGCTTGTGTTGGTAATCTTAACGGCTCCGCGCGTTGTCTTACCACCAACGAGCTTTATGCTTCTATTGTCTAAAATTGGGGAAAGGGTAAGTGGAAAAGGCTGGAGACTTCCAGCCCTTAGCGGTCATCTCACCTTTTTGAAGATGAGCAGGATCAGAGGTACGCAGACAGCGAAACCAACAATAGAGGCTAACGCTGAATCAGAGTGATTTTGCGATAGCTCCTTAACAAACCAGGTGCATTGAGAAGATGTAAACTCTCCACCCTGGCTCATTGTCTCTGAAAAGTTGAGTGCGAAGACCAGATCGAAATACAGCACGATAACGTAATACGTTATGCAGATAAGCGCGATACTCGCCCATCTGATCCAGAACTTCTTATTCATAGTCGTATGTGCTCCCCAATGAGCCGCCTACTGTACCACCTGAGTATGGAGATGCTGAGCCAGCAACGGCAGCAGAATCAGCCGCTGCTTGTTGGATTTTTGCACTTCCTCCCAACGGTTGAGGGTTTTTGTTCTCAATATTGGGATACTGCTGCTTGAACGTGCTTGTCATCTCGACAACGAGCATTGAGGAATAATCTGCACTCTTTAATTCAAGAAAACTTTGTAGTGATACCGGGATAGTGAAATCTTCTTCTATGTCGATTGGTAGCTGTGTAGTCGTGGAGGTGTAACCGTGGTCGAATACCTTTGAACCAGCAAACTTGATCCCCTCGACTGAGTGGGTGGTACAATTATTCCCTGTTACGTCATACTTATCAATCGTGCGGCCTCTTCGTATTGTGCCATCTTGCATCTTTGGTGTTTGTATCGGTGATACACCGTTATTCCATAATTTTTCGAAGAACTTACGGATTAATTCAGGTTCGGCATCATCAATCCGAAATGCACGAGCACCCATTTCATAAAGTTCGTAACGGTAATACTTCCGTGCATCTTCATCTTGGAAGAAATCTAAAATCCCATCCCCGGTTAGCGTACTTCTGTCTGTGCGTCCATAGCGTCCATAGGTGTACAGGTAGATGTTATTATTCTCATGCACCGAAACGAAAGCATGACCTGCACTTGTTGTTTCAGTCCAGATGTAAACACCGTTCAATAGCGGGTTATCTTCTGGTTTGCAGGTGTCAGCAAAGGTATCAGTTTTAGGGGCGGCAATTGGTCCCGGAAGTTCAGGCATCTCGACGAGGTGAGACAAATCCATATGCGTTACTGTTGGCTCTCCACCAAGCTCGTAATCATCATACCAGTTTGAAGGAACGAACTTCGACTTGCAGGGGCAGGAGCTAAAGCTGTGTAGCGTTCCGGCAATCCTTTTACCATGTATGTCGTCTTCAAGCCCGCCGCAAACAGTCTTATCACCTCTAAACAAAAAGTAACCTCTGACTCCCATCAGTGTTTACTCCCCGGCATTGTCAGAAATCCGTTCGGGAGCGTGTCACCTTCACGGAACACGAATTTGTTACTTGACTGTGGGGTTCGCTCGCTGGTGTACTGTTTCATAAGTCCCTTTGCTTGCTATGGAAATAATCAAGGAGGTTATTTTACAAACAATGACTACTGGAGCAACAAGTATTAGACTTAAGCGAAACTTCGTTTCGTAACAATAGGTAAGAGGCTGCAACCGATAGCTTATGAGTTGAATCGCCACGGGTTTAACAGACACCTCAGAGCCATTTAATGGACTGACCCCACGATAGTAGACATTTCCTGCCCTCGCGACGAGGCCTGTTCTAAGTCCTCCGGACTGACGCCGCCGAAATGACTGTGGCGATTCAATCATCAAAATGTCAGCCTTAGCACGCATGCCTGAATGCAGTCGTTCCAACCTACTTGACCGCATCCACACGCATGGATTCGACAGCGCTATCAGGTACTTCCTCAACAAACAGCGACAATGAAAACTGAAAACATGAGAGCTGGGTTAATCCCGGATTTTTTTATGTACTTTGTTGAAGTCAAAAAGATTGTCAAATTTTTCTTTAAGAGCGATTGCTGAATCAATTACCCGCTCCATTTTTCTGGTCTTCACCATCTCCTGAAGTTTAACCCCTCCGAAGACGACGCCGCCAACCACACTCAGCGCTGTTACAGCATTCGAAACGATAGAGATAACGTTATCCCATGCTTATAAATCCATCATGATCTCTTTTTTTACGCGGTAGTTGACGACTAAAGAGCATTCTACATGGCACACATTGGGTCACTCAAACTGTCACACATAGCCCAAAAGGGCCGCTTTTGCCGTTTACAAGACTTCCCGCTGGCATTACTATCCTGATCAGGGATTAATGAGGAGCATTAATCGCAAGCTTTTGATTTTGTAGTAAATGACTCGGGGTGCCCTTCTTTGTGAAGGCTGAGAAATACCCGTATTACCTGATCTGGATAATGCCAGCGTAGGGAAGTCAGATGCCTCACCGGTCATCGCTTCTTCACGCAAGGCAGGAGCGAACCCATGCAGCCTGACCTGCTCGATTTACACGTTTTACATCATTTCCGTACCCGTTCTCCGCTTACCCATTGCATGACCAACGATGTCGTACAGACCTTCACGGCTAACGTGTTGCTGGCGCTTGGCGCATCCCCTGCGATGGTGATTGAGGCCGAAGAAGCTGAACAGTTTGCCGGGATTGCCGATGCCCTGCTGATAAACGTCGGCACGTTGACCTCGCCACGCGCCCAGTCGATGCGTCGGGCGATTGAAAGCGCGGTGGCGGCAGGAAAGCCCTGGACGCTGGACCCGGTGGCCGTGGGCGCGCTGACGTTCCGCACCCGCTTTTGCCACCAAATTCTTGCCCTTAAACCGGCCGCCATTCGCGGCAATGCCTCCGAAATCCTTGCCCTTGCCGGAATGAGCGCCGGTGGGCGCGGCGTTGATACCACCGATACCGCGGTCAGCGCGGTGCCAGCTGCACAGGCGCTGGCCCGTCAGACTAATACCATTGTGGCGGTGACGGGGGAAATAGATTACATCACTGACGGACAGCGCACCCGAACGGTTGCGGGCGGCGACCCGCTGATGACCCGCGTGGTGGGTACGGGCTGTGCGCTCTCCGCCGTCGTCGCGGCCTGCTGTTCGCTGCCGGGCGACAGGCTGGATAACGTTGCCGCCGCCTGCGGATGGATGAAGCGTGCCGGAACGGTTGCCGTTGCGCACGCTCGCGGGCCAGGCAGTTTTGCCAGCGGGTTCCTTGATGCGCTCTATACGCTGGAGGAGCAGGCATGAAACGGATTAACGCCCTGACCATTGCCGGTACCGACCCCAGCGGCGGCGCGGGTATCCAGGCTGACCTGAAAACCTTCTCGGCCCTCGGCGCGTACGGCTGTTCAGTGATTACCGCGCTGGTGGCGCAAAATACGCGCGGCGTGCAGTCGGTTTACCGAATCGAACCGGATTTTGTTGCCGCGCAGCTTGATTCGGTGTTCAGCGACGTGCGCATTGATACCACCAAAATCGGCATGCTGGCCGAAACGGACATTGTTGAAGCGGTGGCAGAACGACTGAAGCGTTATCAGGTGCAAAACGTGGTGCTGGACACCGTGATGCTGGCAAAAAGTGGCGATCCGCTGCTTTCCGCTTCCGCGGTTGAGACGTTGCGCCGGAAATTGCTGCCGCAGGTGGCGCTCATTACCCCTAATCTGCCGGAGGCCGCCGCGCTGTTAGGCACATCGCATGCGCAAACTGAACGTGAAATGAAAGCGCAGGGAAACGCGCTGCTGGCGATGGGGGCTGGCGCAGTGCTGATGAAAGGTGGGCACCTGGATGATGCTGAAAGCCCTGACTGGCTCTTTACCCGCGAGGGGGAAGTGCGTTTTACCGCCCCGCGCGTACAGACCAAAAATACCCACGGCACTGGCTGTACGCTCTCTGCCGCGCTGGCGGCGCTGCGTCCACGGCATGACAATTGGGCAGATACGGTACGCGAAGCGAAGACCTGGCTCTCGGCGGCGCTGGCAAAAGCCGATACTCTGGAAGTCGGTCACGGTATTGGGCCGGTTCATCATTTTCATGCATGGTGGTAAGCCAGTATACTGGCAGGAAACACCACGTCTGAGAAAACAGAGATGGAACAAGCGCATACCCGATTAATCGCTCAACTGAATGAACGGATCGCCGCGGCCGATAACACACCGCTGTACCTGAAATTTGCCGAAACGGTAAAAAACGCGGTGCGCAGCGGGGTGCTGGAGCACGGGAATATTCTGCCCGGCGAACGCGATCTCAGCCAGTTAACCGGCGTGTCGCGCATCACCGTGCGCAAAGCGATGCAGGCGCTGGAAGCCGAGGGCGTTGTAACGCGTGCCCGGGGTTACGGAACGCAAATCCACAACATCTTCGAATATTCGCTGAAAGAGGCGCGCGGTTTTTCTCAGCAGGTGGTGCTGCGCGGTAAAACGCCCAACACGCTGTGGGTCAATAAACGGGTGGTAAAATGCCCGGAAGAGGTGGCCAGCCAGCTGTCGCTTGAGCCTGAAAGCGAGGTGTTCATGCTGAAACGCATTCGCTATGTTGACGACGACGCGGTGTCGATTGAAGAGTCCTGGGTGCCGGTCGGGTTAATTCCCGATCCGGATGCGATTGGTATTTCGCTGTACGATTACTTCCGCAGTCAGAATATTTTCCCGCAGCGTACCCGTTCACGGGTGAGCGCCCGTATGCCGGACAGCGAGTTTCAGGCGCACATCAAGATGGACGAAAAAATACCGGTGCTGGTGATCAAGCAGGTTGCGCTTGACCAGCAACACCGGCCGATTGAGTACAGCATCAGCTACTGTCGTAGCGATCTATACGTCTTTGTGTGCGAGGAGTAGTTCCTCGCGAGTGGGGGCGCAATCACCGCCGCGGTGGCTGACCACCCAGGATGCCACGGCATTCCCCAACAGAATGGCATCTGCCAGTGACCATCCTGCCGCCAGCCCGGCGAGCGTACCGCCCGCATGGCTGTCGCCTGCGCCAATGGTATCCACGACCGTGGCCGGAAACGCCGGAACAACGCCTGAAGCGTCACCGTCATACCAGGCCGCGCCGTCTTTATCATGACGGACAATCAGCGCGGCGCCGAAACGCCGCTGCCATGCCACGCCGAGGTTTTCAGGCTTTACCCCCAGTCTTTCTGCCGCAATTTCTGCCTCCTGACGATTAAGCGACACGATCGGCCTGCAGGCCATAATCCGCGCCATAAGGGGGTCTGGAATATCCCCGATGCGCGGGCCGAAATCGATCAAGGCCGTCACCTCCTGTAACCCTTCCAGCCAGCTCGTCAGCAGCTCACCGCACGGTGAGGCCAGCTGATATCCGGACAAATAAACCAGGCTGTGTGATGGTACAGACAGCGTATCAAGCCAGCCCGGCTGCCACTGGTTCTCCACCCCGCTAAACGACATAAAGGTGCGCTCGCCGTCAGGCTCTACCAGCGCCAGGCACCAGCCGTTGTCGCCGGTTTCGGCCTCCACGGCGCTGTGCAGATCCTGTTTTGCCATCGCGTTGCGGATAATATCCGCCCACACGCCGTGGCCGACGGGAAGGGCGTTTTGTGCCGCAATGCCGAGTCGTTTCAGGGCGATGGCAATGTTCAGCGCGCAGCCGCCGATATTCACACCCTGCTGTTTAAGCTCGATATCGCACCCGCGCCAGGGCAGGGCGTAGGCGTCGGCGATGACGTCAATCACCGCCGCGCCCAGCACCGTCACCGGGCGTGTGGCATGCAAGGTTTCGAGACGTCGGGCAAACGAGTTCATACGCCCTCCCTTTGCTCCCGGTAGTGCAGCAGTTTTTCGCAATAGTGGCCGAAATCGAGCTGGTTGACGGCGTCGAGCTCGGCCTTAAGCGCCGGATCAATCGCCTGCACGCCATGCAACGCCCCGCAGATGGCCGTTGCCATCGCGCCAATGGTGTCGGTGTCGCCGCCCAGGTTGGCGCACAGGACCGCGCAGCGGTTCGGGTCGGTTCCCGCCAGTTCCACCATCGCAATGGCCGCCGGAACGGATTCAATGGTGCTGGTTCCCGCGCCCGTGAGCTGATAAATCTGCTCGCTGGCGGAGTCGATGCCGTTAGCTTCCCGCACTGTCTTAAGCGCCAGCTCAATACGCGCTGCCAGCGATGCACTGAAGGTGGTCGTTTTCGCCTCCTGCGCATAGCGGGCGATACCCGGCAGGGCATCGACGATGTTCTGCCAGCGTTCCCCGTCGATGGCGCGGGAAACCGCCCAGGCAATCACCACCGCACCGGCGATGGCAAGATCCGATTTATGGGTCGGGCTGGAGGCCAGTGCCACCTGCTCCACAAAATGTTCCAGACGCGTGGCCGGGAGCAGGCAGCCCAGCGGGGAGGCTCGCATCGCTGCCCCGTTGGTCACGCCGTTGTTTTCCAGTTCACTGACCGGTTTCCCGTCACGGATCGCGTTTAGCGCGATTTTCGATGTCGGGCCGAGTACGTTCTTATTAAACGCGTCGAAATCGAGCGCCCAGTTCAGGATATGTTTGCCGATAACATCCGCATCAATGTGTCCGTCGCATTCGATAATCGCATCCGCCAGACACAGCGCCATCGAGGTATCATCGGTGAACTCGGCCTGCCTGAAATAACAGGCTGCATTATTCTCTGCCGGGCCGGGTAAAAAGCGGTCGATCCAGCCGAAGTGCGCCTTAACGCGCTTTCTCGGCCACAGCTCTGACGGCATGCCCATCGCATCGCCTAATGCCTGCCCGTAAAGGGCACCGAGAATACGGTTTTGCTTCATTTAACTTCCCCTTGTGTCAGCGCGGCATCGCCATCAACCACCTCAATTGCAGTGATCTCTTTGTCCGATTCGCGGAAAAACAGCATAAACAGCACGGCGATCACGGCAATCATGATCCCACCAAATGTCCACATTCCGGCCCAGTTGAAGGTCAGCCCATTCACCGGCTCTTTGTAGGCGAACATTTTTTCCATCATCACGCCGCCCAGGCGGTAACCCAGCAGGCTACCAAAACCCTGACAGCACAGCGTAATCAGGCCTTGCGCGGCGGTGCGCATATGCGCCGGCGCTTTTTTATCCACGTAGATATACGCGGTGACGTAGTAGAAGTCGTAGCTCACGCCATGCAGCAGAATACCGAGGAACAGCAGGGCATAGGTGAAGTACTGTTCCGCGCCGCCGTAAACGAAGAATCCATAGCGAATGGCGGCCGTAATCAGACCCAGCAGTAAGACCTTCTTAATACCAAAGCGTTTGGTGAAGAACGGCAGGGCCAGCATAAAGAAGATTTCGGAGAACTGACCGAGCGTCATCCAGCCGGTGGCGTTTTTCATTCCCACTTCGGTGAGATAGCCGTTGGCGAAGATGTAATAGAAGGCCAGCGGCATGGCGAATAAAAATGAGCAGAAGAAGAACACCAGAAAGTTTTTATCACGCAGCAGGATAAGGGCATCCAGCCCCAGCATGACTTTGAAATCCAGCTTGCCGGTACTCTTCGGCGGCGTGTCTGGCAGGAACAGGGCAAAGACACCGAGCAGGGCGGAGCTGGCTGCCGTCATCAGCAGCGGAATATTGGTATCCGAGATGTCGCTATAGCCCAGCATTTGCGGCAGGAACCCGCACGCCAGCCCGGAGGCGATCCAGCCGATCGTTCCCATCACGCGGATGCGCGGGAAATCGGCTTCGACATCGCCCACGTTGGCAAAGGCGATACTGTTGGTCAGTGCGATGGTGGGCATATAGGTCAGGGAGTAAGCCAGCAGCAGCGGGAAGAAGGTGCTGAACTGGGTTTGCTGCGCGGCGAAGTACATCAGAATGGCACCGGCAAACATCAGTACCGCCAGCACTTTCTGGGCGGCGAAGAAGCGGTCCGTCAGCGAGCCGACCAGAATAGGCGAGAGAATAGCGGCAATGGCGGTACAGGCATAAGACCAGCCGATTTCCCCGGCGGTAAACCCGCTTTTACTCAGCCACAGCCACAATGGCACAAACCAGGCGCCCCAGATAAACCATTCAACGAACATCATGAATGACAGTTGGACTTTCGTTTTCATTTTTTAATCCTGCATGTCAGTGAGGGTACGCCTTTAACATACCACTCAATAATACCTTTTAAATACCTTTGTGGCGATTGTTTGATCAATGTAACAGTTTTGTTGTACACGAATCGAGCCAGCAGATTGTGCTGAAAAAAAATGCAAAGGGTGGAAAATCGGTTAAGTCGGTACCAGGCTTAGTCTGCCCATAAAAAATGGGACGGGATAAACACACACCGACACGATGTCGGATTTACGGGAGTATCACATGACTGATATTGCGCAGTTGCTTGGCAAAGACGCCGACAGCCTTTTACAGCATCGTTGTATGACCATTCCAGCCGACCAGCTTTACCTGCCTGGTCATGACTATGTTGACCGGGTGATGGTGGATAACAACCGTCCGCCAGCGGTTCTGCGAAATATGCAAACGCTCTATAACACCGGACGACTGGGTGGCACCGGCTATCTCTCTATTCTGCCGGTAGACCAGGGCGTTGAACACTCGGCGGGTGCCTCCTTTGCCGCGAATCCGCTCTATTTCGATCCGAAGAACATCGTTGAACTGGCGATAGAAGCGGGCTGTAACTGTGTGGCGTCCACCTACGGCGTGCTGGCCTCCGTCTCGCGTCGCTATGCCCACCGCATTCCGTTCCTCGTGAAGTTGAACCACAACGAAACCCTCAGCTACCCAACCGAATATGACCAGACCCTCTACGCCAGCGTCGAGCAGGCGTTCAATATGGGGGCGGTGGCCGTTGGCGCGACGATTTACTTTGGCTCTGAACAGTCCCGCCGTCAGATTGAAGAGATCTCTGCGGCGTTTGAGCGTGCGCACGAGCTGGGTATGGTCACCGTGCTGTGGGCGTACCTGCGTAACTCAGCGTTCAAAAAAGACGGGGTAGATTACCACGTCTCCGCTGACCTGACCGGGCAGGCGAACCATCTGGCCGCGACCATCGGCGCGGATATTGTGAAGCAGAAAATGGCCGAGAATAACGGTGGCTATAAAGCGGTCAACTTCGGCTATACCGACGATCGCGTCTACAGCAAGCTGACCAGCGAAAACCCAATCGACCTCGTGCGCTACCAGCTGGCGAACTGCTATATGGGCCGCGCGGGGCTGATCAACTCCGGCGGGGCTGCAGGGGGCGACACTGACCTGTCAGATGCGGTGCGTACAGCGGTTATTAACAAACGCGCGGGCGGCATGGGGCTGATCCTGGGCCGTAAGGCGTTTAAGAAATCGATGGCCGACGGCGTGAAGCTGATCAATGCGGTTCAGGACGTCTATCTGGACAGCAAAGTAACGATTGCCTGACCTGAGGACGAAACGTAGGCCGGGTAAGGCGTAGCCGCCACCCGGCAATACAATCAGCGCAAAAGCACACAGTCCGGCGGCAATCTGCACTGCAGCGCGCCGGGCAATACTTCAATGCGGAACTGCGTCCCGCTCAGCGGTTCGCCGTCGAGATTAAAGGTCATCCCGTGCGGGGCATTCACCTCAAACCATGCCGATTTCCCGGCAATAATATTCGGGCTCTCTTCGGGCTGCGTCAGCGTGGTAAACAGCGCGGGCAGCAGGCCGTCACCTGTGAAAATACGTAGCTGGAGCTGACCGTCATTGATCAGCGCCTCCGGGCAGAGCTGCTGTCCGCCGCCTGCCTGACGGCCATTGCCAATCCCAATCACCAGCGCATCTCCCTGCCAGTGAAAATCCTCGCCATGAATTTCGCAGCGGTCTGGCTTAAGGGTATCCATGCGCATCAGACCGTGGATCAGATAAGACACGCCGCCCAGCGCCGCCTTCAGCTTTTCCGGCGTTTCGCTGGTGATGCGCGTGCCAAATCCGCCCGTCGCCATATTAATAAAGCAGGTTTTGTCATTCACCTGGGCAATATCTACCGCGGTGGCTTTGCCAAGGATGGCCAGCTGGAGTGCTTTCTCTAAATCTTCCGGGATCCCGGCGCTGGTGGCGAAATCATTGGCGGTGCCGAGCGGTAAGATGCCCATCACCGGGCGGTCAGCCGGGGGAAGGTCGATAAGCGCAGAGGCGATCTCATTGATGGTGCCGTCGCCGCCGCCGGAAATAATAGTGCTGACGCCTAACGTTAAGCCTTCATGGATATAGCGTGCCGCGTCGCCCTTTTCCCAGGTTACCCGCACGTGGATACGTGCGCCATCGTCACGCAACCCCTGAATTGCCTGACGCAACAGATCGTTGCCTGCACTTTTGCCATTGAGAATCAATAAACTGTCTGGATAGGTTGCCATCCGCGCTGCTCCCTTTTTTAGCGTTAGTAAGAGTGTATAGCAGAGCGGCAAAAAGCGGGTAAGAACAGGATGAAAGGCAAAAAATAAGCCCGCGTAAGGGAGATTACGCAGGCTAAGGAGGTGGTTCCTGGTACAGCTAGCATTTATGGGTTATGTTTTTCAGCGGGGGGATAATACCCGTATTGAACGAAGCGGTATGTGATCCGATTCTAAGAATTATCCCACCGTGAAAAAATTCCCCTGATTAACTATTTACCGTGTGGGTTTCGGGTGCTTTCACCGTTGAAATTACGCATCAGCAGCGCGAATTTCAGCTCCACCTCTTCCGGAACCGGCAGCCAGACGGTATGACCGTCACCCGGGGCAACCTCAATCGCTTCGCCTTTACCGTTTTCCAGATGCTCCAGCGTGAAGTTCATATTGCCCTGCGGGGTCATCAGCTCCAGGCTGTCGCCTTTGGTGAACTTGTTTTTTACCGCGACGGCGGCCAGCGCGCCTTTGCGCTCACCGGTGAAATCACCGACAAACTGCTGACGCTCGGAAACAGAGTAGCCGTGCTCGTAGTTCTGGTAGTCATCGTGAGTGTGACGACGCAGGAAGCCCTCGGTATAGCCGCGGTGCGCCAGGCCTTCCAGAGTTTCCAGCAGGCTGGTATCGAACGGTTTACCGGCTGCCGCATCGTCGATGGCCTTGCGGTAGACCTGCGCGGTACGCGCGCAGTAGTAGTAGGATTTGGTGCGGCCTTCGATCTTGAGGGAGTGCACACCCATCTGGGTCAGGCGTTCAACGTGTGCGATAGCGCGCAGATCTTTCGAGTTCATGATGTAGGTGCCGTGTTCGTCTTCAAAGGCGGTCATGTACTCGCCCGGACGTTTGGCTTCTTCAATCATAAACACGCTGTCGGTCGGTGCGCCGATGCCCAGCGTCGGCTCAACGTTGGTCACCGGGATCGGCTCATGTTTGTGGACAATGTTGCCGATGTCGTCCTCTTTGCCTTCCTGGACGTTGTATTCCCAGCGGCAGGCGTTGGTGCAGGTACCCTGGTTCGGGTCGCGCTTGTTGATATAGCCGGAAAGCAGGCAGCGGCCGGAGTAGGCCATGCACAGCGCGCCGTGAACGAAGATTTCGATCTCCATATCCGGCACCTGAGTGCGGATCTCTTCGATCTCTTCAAGGGACAATTCGCGAGACAGGATAACGCGGGTCAGCCCCATCTGCTTCCAGAACTTCACCGTCGCCCAGTTGACGGCGTTAGCCTGTACCGAGAGGTGAATATCCATCTCCGGGAAGTTCTCCCGAACCAGCATGATTAAACCCGGGTCCGACATGATCAGCGCGTCCGGCCCCATATCCACCACCGGCTTCAGGTCACGGATGAACGTCTTCAGCTTGGCGTTGTGCGGCGCGATGTTGACCACCACGTAGAATTTTTTGCCCAGGGCATGCGCTTCGTTGATACCGAGCTGCAGGTTCTCGTGGTTGAATTCGTTGTTACGCACGCGCAGCGAGTAGCGAGGCTGGCCCGCGTAAACGGCGTCGGCACCATAGGCGAAAGCGTAACGCATATTTTGCAGCGTTCCCGCCGGGGAAAGGAGTTCCGGTTTAAACATGTTTGTTCTCGTTCTGATGACAGGTCAGATCCGCATGCACCAGGTGCAGCGGTAAGGGGAGATCCCCCACTTTAAGGGCGGGCATTGTAGCGCTGCGGGGCAGGGAGGTAAACCTTTTGGAAGCGTTTTAACCAAGTAACTTAGTAGAAGACCTTGTTAGGATTTAAGTTTATAAAAAACTAAATCTTTTAAATAATGCTCCGATAATAGTTCATGATTACATTATAGGATGATGATAAATGCATAGTACAGATTATTGTAAATTTCTAATGAAGGCAGCAAAAGAAACTTTAAATGAGATATTTTCTATTAATAATGAATGTGATTTTGAAATACGGCCAGAGTACCTTGTAACTGTTCTCTTGGGCAGTAACATGAATAAGTATCTAAAGAAAAGCCTATATTTTGAAGAGCAGGTAATAGATTTGGCTAAATTTAACTTTAGATTTAATTTGATGAGGGACTTTGCAAATAGAGCAAGCTTATTAAAATTGCGCTCTAGTCTTGCAAAGTTGTTTTCCAGGAGAAATGGAAATGTAGATATTGCTTTTTATGATAAAGGGTTGGGTGGCGAATTTCTGGGTGAGAATTCAAAAGGTAGTGTATATTCAATTATCGAAGTTAAAAAGAATGGTAACAATAAGAAGGAGATAGATAAGGATATTATACGCCTCATAGATTTTATGATATATTCTTTAAATGATGAAAGTAAGCATTTATCATATGCATCTTTAGTGTTTTTTCCAGATGAAAAAGATATTCGTGATTATCGTTCGCTTTGCAATAAATTACTTTCTGCGCATAATAAAAAAATTTGCGTTAAAGTTGATGATGGAGTGGAGAGCTTTAAGGATGCTGAACATGAAGATTATGATGGTTCGGAAGCGAGAGTGTTTATTAAAAAAATAATTGTAATTACTTTTTATAAATGCGATGTGTAAGATATATGTTTAAGTGTTTTTTTTGAAGTTTTCTAAGGGGGGGTAATTATTAAAAGCCTCTATGACTAAAGAGGCTTTAATGAGAAAAAGCTTGAAAGTTATAGTCACGCAATCCTGCACGCATCCGCTTCCCAGCGGTACCCCACGCCGTACACCGCGCGGATAAACGACTGCTCGGCGTCCAGCGCCTCCAGCTTGCGGCGCAGGTTTTTGATGTGGCTGTCGATGGTGCGGTCAGTCACGACGCGGTAATCGTCATACAGGTGGTTCAGCAGCTGTTCGCGGGAGAACACTTTTCCCGGCTCGTGGGAGAGGGTTTTCAGCAGGCGGAATTCGGCAGGCGTCAGGTCCAGCAGCTTACTGCGCCAGCTTGCCTGGAAACGGCTTTCGTCGACAATCAGCGGGCTTTGTGCATCCAGCACCTGCAGTTCGCGCTGCGGTTTGCAGCGGCGCAGAATGGTTTTCACCCGGGCGACCACTTCACGCGGGCTGTAGGGTTTACAGATGTAATCGTCCGCGCCGATTTCGAGGCCCAGCAGGCGGTCAATCTCTTCAATTTTGGCGGTGACCATGACGATCGGCACGTCGGAGAAGCGACGAATTTCCCGGCACAGGGTCAGGCCATCGGTACCCGGTAGCATCAGGTCCAGCAGGATCAGGTCCGGCGGCGTCTGGCGCACGTACGCCAATACCTGGTCGCCGTGGCTTATCAGTGACGGGGCATAGCTGGCCGCGCGTAAATAGTCGATCAGCAGTTGCCCCAGCTTGGGTTCGTCTTCGACAATCAAAATACGTGGCGTGTTTTCGTCAATCGGTAACTCGGTCATGCTTCTCTCGATAAATCCCGTTCCAGAGGTAACTCTACTGTAATGCTAACCCCGCCAAAAGGCGAATGGGCGGCGCGGATCGTCCCATTATGCGCCTCGACGATGTTAACGCAAATCGCCAGCCCCAGGCCGGATCCGCCGCTGGCGCGGTTGCGGGAGCCTTCGGTCCGGTAAAAACGTTCGAACAGCTTGTTCAGCTGCGCATCCTGCACCCCTGGGGCGGAATCGGCGAAGGTGAGGGCGAAGCGCCCGTTTTCTTGTCTGCCGGAGATATGCAGCCCGCCGCCGCTGTCGGTATAGCGCAGGCTGTTTTCCAGCAGATTATTGAAGAGCTGCATCAGACGATCTTTGTCGCCAAACACCACCGCGCTGTCCGGCAGGGAGAGATCGATCTTCAGGTTGCGGCTGGCAAACCGTTCCCGGAAGGCGCCGCTGGCAACTTCAAGCACGTTAATAACATCAACCGGCGCCTTCTGGTAAGCCAGAGCCCCTTCGTCGGACATAGAGAGCTGGTGGAGGTCATCCACCAGCTTGGTGAGTGTGCCCACTTCCGCCTGCAGAGAGGCCACCGATTCAGGCGTAAACTGACGCACGCCGTCCTGAATGGCTTCCAGCTCGCCGCGCAGGACCGCCAGCGGCGTGCGCAGTTCGTGAGAAATATCGGCCATAAAGTCGCGTCGCATCTGCTGGTTTTTCTCCAGCGTGCTGGCGAGCTGGTTAAAGTCCTGCGCCAGCCGGCCGAGTTCGTCCTGGCTACGGGTATCGACGCGGGTGGTGAAATCCCCGGCGGCCAGCTTGTGCGTCCCTTCCACCAGCCGCTTTACCGGGGCGAGCAGACCGCGCGCCAGCGGGAAGGTGGCGAGCGCGGCGAGCAGGGTGGAGAGGGCGACAATCAGCCAACTGGTCCGGCGCTGCTGGCGGTCAAAGTTGATGTCGGTATTGCGCGTCAGGCGCTCCACCGGGGAGGCGATAACCCAGCCGACGGTGGCGTTATTGACCTTAATCGCCCGCCGGGTACCGTCCGGCGGAATCGGCGCGCGCGGGCCAACCAGCGTGCGCATCTCCTGGTCAATGACCCAAAACTGGGTGCGCCAGCCGTGCGGCGGCATGCCCGGGCCGGGACGATCGTCCCCGGTATCGTGCTCCAGCGAGCGCAGGATCTGGAAAATAAAGCGGTCATTGTTGCGCAGAAAACGCCAGTTGCCGTGCTGGGCGTACTGCTCGCCCAGCGCATCGCTTAAGCCCTGCAGACGCTGCTCGTTGCCGTGCTTAATGTAATCAATAAAACCCCGCTCAAAGCTGACCCGCACGGCCCAGTGCATGGTGATCAGCAGGACGATACAGGTGGCGAAGATCGCCACAAAGAGCTTGCCGGTGATCCCCGGTCGCCAGAATTTCATGAGCCACTCCTTTTGCCGCGCCTAATCACGACGTTCTTGCTGGTATCATCCGGCACTCTGGCGAAGATGAATGCGGGCAGGGCGATGATGACCGCCATGCTGAGATACGTATATAAAAAGATCTGATGCGCCACCGGCGTATCGACGCTGAGATGGTGCTGGCCGTACATGCCGAGCAGCAGTCCGGCGATCGTCACCCCCACGCTCATGGAGAGCTGCATGATCATCGACAGCAGGCTGTTGCCGCTGCTCGCCAGTTCGTCCGGCAGATCTTTCAGCGTCAGGGTATTCATCGACGAGAAACGCATGGAGTTGATGATTCCCTGGCAGAACAGGACCAGCGGCAGAACGTAGAACCAGCCCATTAACGCCACGGCCATGAACAGCAGGCTCACCAGCGCCAGCCCCAGCGTGGCGGCCACCAGCACGTGACGATAGCCAAAACGGTTCACCACCTGCACTACGATGCGCTTCATGCCCATGCTGCCGAGCACCATCGGGATCATCATCAGGCCCGCGTGAAACGGTGAAAATCCCATCCCGATTTGCAGAAAAACGGGGGTCATGAACGGCAACATGCCGCTGCCAATACGTCCGGCAAAACTTCCCAGCAGTCCCAGACGGTAGGTCGGGTTTTTAAACAAATTCAGGCTGAACAAGGCCCGATCGTTTCCTCTGGCATGCCACAGGTACCACAGAATCGCGGAGATGCCGAGGGCGACCAGAACACCGAGCATGAGGGAAGAGATCCCCAGCCCCTTTTGTCCGTCGAGCGCCAGAGTGAGCGTGGCCATGCCCGCTGCCAGCAGAATGAAACCGAAGAAATCGAAGCGACGCGTCTGCATTGTGTAGTTCGGCATCAGCGCCAGGGTGGCAATCGCGCCGATGATGCCCACCGGCAGGTTGATTAAGAAAATCCAGTGCCACGAGGCGTACTCCACCAGCATCCCGCCCAGCGCCGGGCCCAGCAGCGGCCCCACCTGGCCGGGCAGGGTGACAAAGGTCATCGCCGCCATGTACTGCTCGCGCGGGACAATCTTCATCACCGTTAACCGCCCGACGGGCACCATCATCGCCCCGCCAACGCCCTGCAGCACGCGCGCCATGACCAGCTGGTCGAGGGTGCTGGCCTGAGCGCAAAACAGCGAGCCGGTGGTGAACAGCACGATGGCGGTAAAGAAGATATTTCGCACGCCCACTTTGTCCGCCAGCCAGCCGCTGGCAGGCAGCATGACGGCAACCGTCAGCACGTAGGCGACAATCACCATATGCATATGCAGCGGGCTCTCCCCCAGGCTTTTCGCCATGGAGGGGAGGGCAGTATTGACGATGGTCGTGTCCAGCGACTGCATAAAGAAGCCGAAGGCGACTATCCATAACTGCCAGCGAACGTTAGCGGGGAGGTCGGTCATTTACTCGGTCACCGTGGATCTGTTTTTACGCGAAAAACGCAGCCGCAGGCGGTCGAAGAACAGATAGACCACCGGCGTGGTGTACAGCGTCAGCAGCTGGCTCATCACCAGGCCGCCGACAATGGTGATCCCCAGCGGCTGGCGCAGTTCAGACCCGTCGCCGCCCGAGACAACCAGCGGCAACGCACCAAACAGTGCCGCCAGGGTGGTCATCATGATCGGACGAAAACGCAGCAGGCACGCCTGGAAGATCGCCTCTTCCGGGGAGAGATTGCCATTACGCTGGGCGTCCAGCGCGAAGTCGACCATCATAATCGCGTTTTTCTTCACGATACCGATCAATAGCATGATCCCGATGAGCGCGATAAGGCTGAATGGCGCACCAAACAGCTCAAGCGCCAGCAGTGCCCCCACGCCTGCGGAGGGTAGCGTCGAGAGAATAGTCAGCGGGTGAACGTAGCTCTCATACAGGATACCCAGCACAATGTAGACCGTGGCGATGGCGGCCAGAATCAAAATCACCTGCGAGTTCATCGTCTCCTGGAACACCTGCGCGGTGCCGGCAAAACTGCCGCGCACGGTGGACGGCACGCCGAGCTGCGTCATGGCGCGATTGATCGCATCGCTGGCCTCAGAAAGCGACGATCCGGCGGGCAGGTTAAAGGAGATGGTCGACGCCGCTGACAGCCCCTGGTGGTTCACCGACAGCGGCGCGTTGGCTGGCTGCCAGCTGGCAAAGTAGGAGAGCGGTATCGCCTTGCCGTCGTTGTTAATCACAAACATTTTGTCCAGGGCGCTGATGTCCTGGGTGTAGCGCGGGTCCACCTCCATCACCACCTTGTACTGGTTCATTGGCTGGTAGATGGTCGAGATCTCACGCTGGCCGAAGGCGTTGTTCAGCAGGCTGTTGGCGGCCTCAACGTTGATGCCCAGCCGCGACATGGTTTCGCGGTCGTAGGTCAGGGCCATCTCTGCGCCGTTGTCCTGCTGGTCGGAGTTCACGTCCGCCAGATCCGGCAGGGCGGCCAGCGCCTTGCGGATCTTCGGTTCCCACTCGCGCAGGGCGGCCAAATCATCCGAGAGCAGCGTGTACTGATAGCTGGCGTTAGCCTGACGCCCGCCGACGCGGATATCCTGAACGGCCATCAAAAACAGGTTGGCCCCCGGCTCTTTGGCGAGCTTGACCCGCAGGCGATCGATCACCTGCTGGGCGGTTTCATTGCGCTCGCTGCGCGGTTTGAGGGTGATAAACATCATCCCGCTGTTGACGCGCGATCCGCCGGTAAAGCCGGTGACGTTATCCACGGCGTTGTCTTCACGAATGATCTTCATAAAGTCCTGCAGCTTGCCGCGCATCGCCTGGAACGAAATGCTCTGGTCCGCCTGAATGCCGCCCATCAGCACGCCGGTATCTTGCTCCGGGAAGAAGGTTTTCGGGATGGTGATATACATCCAGACGTTGAGCACAATGGTGCCGATGAGCACCAGGCCGACAAGCCGGGTATGGTTGAGCACCCACTTCAGCGATTTGCCATAGCCTTCCTGCATCGCCATCAGGAAACGGCCAAAGCCTTTGCGACGCGGCTGGGAGTGCGGCTTGCTGCGCTTGAGCATCCACCCGCACATCATCGGCGTGAGCGTCAGCGAAATCAGCAGCGAGATGCCGATGGCGACCGAAAGCGTGACGGCAAACTCCCGCAACAGCCGACCCGGCAGGCCGCCCATCAGCAGCAGCGGCAGGAACACCGCCACCAGGGACAGGCTCATGGAGAGCACCGTAAAGCCCACCTCGCGCGTCCCCTGCAGCGCGGCCTGAAGTGGCTTCACGCCCGCTTCCAGATGGCGGGAAATGTTCTCCAGCACCACGATAGCGTCATCCACCACAAAACCCGTCGCAATGGTCAGGGCCATCAGCGACAGGTTATTGAGGCTAAACCCGCACAGGTACATGGCGGCAAAGGTGCCAATAAGCGACACCGGCACGGCCACCGCCGGGATCAGCGTCGCCCGACCGGAGCGCAGGAACAGGAATACCACCAGGATCACCAGTGCGACGGAGATCACCAGCGTCTGCTCCACCTCCTCAAGCGAGGCGCGAATGGTCGGGGAACGATCCTGGGCAATTTGCAGATCGATCGCGGCCGGGATAGTCTCCTGCAGCTCCGGGAGGCGGGCGCGAATGCTGTTCACCGTCTCAATAATGTTCGCTTCCGGCAGCTTACGAATCATCAGCAGGATAGCCGGTTTGGCGTTGGTCATCCCGGCGTTGCGTACGTCCTGCACGGAGTCCGTCACGCTGGCGACATCGCTTAAGCGTACCGCCGCGCCGTTGTTGTAGTGAATAATCAACGGCTGATATTCAGCTGCAGTTTTCAGCTCGTCGTTGGTGTGGATCTGCCAGCGGTGGCTGCTGTCCTCAACCGCCCCTTGCGGTTTGCGCACGTTGGCGTTGCTGATGGCGGATCGCACATCGTCCAGCGACACGCCCTGATTGAACAGCGCCTGCGGGTTTAATCCCACGCGCACGGCGGGCAGGGAGCTCCCGCCGACGCTCACGTCACCGACGCCGTTAATCTGCGAGATCGTCTGCGCCAGCTGGGTGGACGCAAAGTCGTACAGCTGCCCCTGAGAGTAGGTATCCGACGTCAGCGTCAGGATCATGATCGGCGCATCCGACGGGTTGGCCTTGCGGTAGGTCGGCCGGCTCGGCATGCCGCTCGGCAGCAGGCTTTGCGCGGCGTTGATGGCGGCCTGCACGTCGCGCGCTGCGCCGTTAATATCCCGGTCGAAGCTGAACTCCAGAATGATGCGCGTACTGCCGAGCGAACTGCTGGAGGTCATCTCGTTGACCCCGGCAATCCGCCCGAGAGAGCGCTCCAGCGGCGTGGCGACGGATGACGCCATGGTTTCCGGTGAGGCGCCCGGCAGCGAGGCGCTGACCATGATCACCGGGAAATCCACCTGCGGCAGGGGAGCCACCGGCAGTAGTCGGAAACCGAGCACGCCGCAGAGGGTGATGGCGAGCGAGATTAATATTGTCGCCACCGGGCGATAAATGAAGAGGGCGAAAAACTTCACTTACGCCTCCTCTTCACGTTTCGGGAAGCGGCTTTTCGTCCACAGCGCCAGACGGTCAAACAGCAGATAAATCACCGGTGTGGTGAACAGGGTCAATACCTGGCTCACCAGCAGACCGCCGACCATGCCTATTCCCAGCGGGCGGCGCAGCTCCGCGCCGACACCGGTGCTGAGCATCAGCGGCAGTGCGCCAAGCAGGGCCGCCAGCGTGGTCATCAGGATCGGACGAAAACGCAGCAGACAAGCCTGGAAGATAGCCTCACGCGGCGACATGCCCTGCTCACGTTCGGCGGCCAGCGCAAAGTCGATCATCATGATGGCGTTTTTCTTCACGATCCCAATTAACAGGATGATGCCGATAATGGCAATCACGTCCAGCTCGCTTCCCGCTAGCATTAATGCCAGCAGCGCCCCCACGCCTGCCGTCGGCAGGGTAGAGAGGATGGTGATCGGGTGGATAAAGCTTTCATACAGCACGCCGAGCACGATGTACATTGCCACGACGGCGGCGACAATCAGCCAGATGGTGTTGCCCAGTGCGGCCTGGAACGCTAGCGTGCTGCCCTGGAACTGGGTCTGAATATCGGACGGGAAGCTGAGCGCTTTTTCAGCCGCCTGGATCGCCTCCACCGCTTCGCCGAGCGAATAATTGTCCGACACGTTGAAGGAAATCGTGGTGGACGGGAACTGATCCAGGTGGTTAATCGACAGCGGGGTATAGCGCTCTTCCACCGTGGCGATAGCGCTTAACGGCACAATCCCACCGTCTTTGCTGGTCAGGCGCACCGAATCCAGCCCGGCCAGACCGGGTGTATTTTCCGTGTTGTGCTCCAGTACCACGCGGTATTGATTCGCCTGGGTGTAGATGGTGGAGATCAGTCGCTGCCCAAACGCGTTATACAGGGCGTTATCCACGTCCGCCATGGTAATGCCGAGACGGCTTGCCGTGTCGCGGTTGACGTTCACATACGCGGCCAGCCCTTTGTCCTGCCAGTCGCTGCTTACATCGTTAAGTTGCGGCAGGGTTTTTAGCTTATCGACCAGCTGCGGCACCCAGGTGCTGAGGGCATCCAGCGTGGTGGCCTGCAGCGTAAACTGGTACTGCGTGCGGCTGACCTGGGTATCAATGGTCAAATCCTGTATCGGTTGCAGATAAAGCTCCACGCCCGGGACGCGAGCGACGGCGCTTTGCAGCCGTTCAATAACGGCATTGACGCGATCGTCACGCTCATCCAGCGGTTTGAGGTTGATCTGCAGACGGGCGCTGTTCAGCGACGGGTTGGTGCCGTCGACGCCAACGTAGGACGTCAGGCTCTCTACCGCCGGGTCTTTCATGACGATCTCAGACACCTGCTGCTGACGCTGCGCCATATTGGCGAAGGAGACCGACTGCGGCGCCTGCAGGGTTCCCTGAATAATGCCGTTGTCCTGAATCGGGAAGAAGCCTTTCGGGATAAAAATCCACAGCATCACGCTGAGCGCCAGCGTGCCAAGCGCCACGCCGAGCGTGGCCCATGGATGGTTCAGCACTTTGGCCAGCACGCGACCATACGCCGCAATGATCCGTTCGAACATCCGCTCGGAGGCGAGCGAGAAGCGGTTTTGCTTGCGCAGGGACGCGTGGCTCAGCATCCGGGCGCACATCATCGGCGTCAGGGTCAATGACACCACGGCGGAGATCAAAATGGCCACCGCCAGCGTGACGGCAAATTCGCGGAACAGTCGCCCGACGATATCGCCCATAAACAGCAGCGGGATCAGCACGGCAATCAGCGAGAAGGTCAGCGAGATAATGGTAAAGCCGATCTCACCCGCCCCTTTCAGCGCCGCCGCCAGCGGTTTTTCGCCTTTCTCGATATAGCGCGAGATGTTCTCGATAACCACGATGGCGTCGTCCACCACGAAGCCGGTGGCGATGGTGAGCGCCATTAGCGTTAGGTTGTTGATTGAAAAATCGAGGAACACCATCACCGCAAACGTGCCAACCAGCGAGAGCGGCACGGCGACGGCGGGAATAATGGTTGCCGGGACGTTGCGCAGGAACAGGTAGATAATCATCACGACCAGGGCAATCGCCAGCATCAGTTCGAACTGAGTGTCGGTGACCGACGCGCGAATGTTCGTGGTGCGGTCGGAAAGCACCTTCACGCTGACCGACTTCGGCAGGCTTTCGATCAGCTGCGGCAGCATGGTGCGAATGCTGTCGGCGGTTTCGATGATGTTGGCGCCCGGCTGGCGCTGGACGTTCATTACGATCGCCTGCTGCTTGTTCGCCCATGCGCCAAGCCAGCTATTCTCCGCCCCTTGCTCCACCGTCGCCACATCGCCCAGACGCACCGGGGCGCCGTTCTGGTAAGCAATAATCAGCTGACGGTATTCATCCGCGGACTGCATCTGATCGTTGGCAGAGAGCGTGACGGCGCGGGTTGGGCCGTCCAGCGAGCCTTTTGCCGAATTAACGTTGGCGCTGCTGATGGCGGTGCGGATGGTTTCACTGGTCAGCCCCAGTGCGGCAATCGCCTGCGCATTAAGCTTAACGCGCACCGCCGGGCGCTGCCCGCCCGCCAGCGTGACGAGACCGACGCCGGAGACCTGAGAAATCTTTTGCGCCACGCGGGTCTCGACCATGTCTTCCACCTGCGTCATTGGCATGGCGGAGGAGGTGACGGCAAGCGTCATGATCGGCGGATCCGCCGGGTTTACTTTGCTGTAGACCGGCGGGTTAGGCAGGTCCGACGGCAGCAGGTTGGTGGCCGCATTGATGGCGGCCTGAACTTCCTGCTCGGCTACATCCAGTGACAGCGTCAGCTGGAACTGTAGCGTCACGACAGAGGCCCCGCCGGAGCTTTGGGAGGACATCTGCTTCAGGCCCGACATCTGCCCAAACTGGCGCTCCAGCGGGGCGGTGATGGCGGACGTCACCACGTCCGGGCTGGCGCCGGGATAAAGCGTCACCACCTGAATGGTGGGGTAATCCACTTCCGGCAGCGCCGAGACGGGCAGGAAGCGGTAGCCGATAATCCCCGCCAGCAGGATCGCCACCATCAGCAGCGTGGTGGCGACAGGACGGAGGATAAACAGGCGTGACGGCCCACCTGTAGCGACGGGAGGCATAACCTGCATCAGGAGGCCGCTCCCTGTTTCGCAGGTTCAACCACTTCCACTTTCGCCCCTTCAGTCAGACGGTCGATACCGTCGGTGACCACGCGGTCGCCAGCGGAAAGCCCGGCGCTGATTACCACCGTCTGACTGTCCTGAATCCCGGTTTTCACCAGATGCTTACTGACTTTGTTTTCACTGTTCAGTACCCAGACAAAGTTGCCTTCGTTACCCATCTGCAGCGCGGCGGTGGGGATCACCACCGCGTTCTCTTCGGTCGCGACCAGCATTCGCGCGTTGACGAACTGGTTCGGGAAGAGGGCATCGTCCTGGTTGTTAAAGCGGGCCTTCAGCTTAATGGTACCGGTCGTGGTGTCGATCTGGTTATCCAGGCTGAGCAGGCTACCTTCGCTGAGCTTCTGTTTATTGGTGCGGTCCCAGGCTTCCACCACCAGGCCTTTCCCGGCTTTTTGCGCCTGAATGACCGTCGCAATGTCGCTTTCCGGCAGGGTAAAGACTAAATCAATCGGGTGAGTCTGGGTGATCACCACGATGCCCGTGGTATCTCCGCTGGAGATTTGGTTGCCGATATCGACCTGCTTCAGACCAACCCGCCCGTCAATCGGTGCGGTGATGCGGCTCCAGTCGAGCTGTAACTGGGCGCTGGCCACGGCGGCTTCGTCGGCTTTGATGGTGCCCTGCGTTTCGCTGACCAGCGACTGCTGTGTGTCCAGCTCCTGGCGGGAGACCAGATTGGTTTTTACCAGCTGCTGATAGCGCGCTAAATCACGCCGGGCGTTGGCAAGGGTGGCTTTGTCTTTCGCGAGCTGTCCCTGCGCCTGGGCGAGGGCCACCTTAAACTGGCTTGGGTCGATCTCCGCCAGTAAGTCACCGGCCTTAACCTGCTGACCTTCCTGGAAGTGGATCGCAATGAGCTGACCATCGACGCGGCTACGCACCGTGGCGGTGTTAGCGGCGGTAATGGTTCCGAGCCCCGTCAGATAACGCGGAACGGCTTTACTCACCGCCGTAGCTGCCTGAACCGGCGCCAGCGCACCGCCTCGCATACCGTGACGGCCGCCACCTGCCGGGCGCTGTGATGCGCTGTTGGCACCGGCGGGGGCGCCAGAGTTTGCGGATTGGCTGTGCCAGTACCAGGCGGCGGCAAGTGCCACCACAATGATGCCAGCGGCGATTGCCCAGCGGGATTTATTACGGCCTTTCATCGTTATACGTTCTCATCCTGAATACTTCGGGGAATGATACTAGTTTAGTCAGGCAACACAGCGGAAAAATGGAGGAAATATGGAAGACTGTCTGGAATTGTCTGAGTGTGGTGCTTTTTTTTCGCCGGGTGGCGCTTCGCTTACCCGGCCTACGGTTCGAGGGTTTTGTGGGCCGGGTAAGGCGAAGCCGCCACCCGGCACCGCGGCATTAGCTAAACATCACCTGCGCCCAGCGCGCCAGCCCCGCGGTAACGGAGCCAAAGTCATCGCCACCGGCAACCGGAATACCCGGCAACTGTTCCGCCAGCGCTTTTTTGATCAGCGGTGAACGGGCGCTTCCGCCGGTCAGGTAGATGACGTCCGGCTTCTCTTTGCCGTTCTCCAGCGCGAGTTGCACCTGTTCCAGTATGCGCTGTAGCGGCTGCGCGAGCGCGGTCTCCAGCCCCTCCTGTGAAATCGCCGTGGCCAGATCGTCGCTGATAAATGGCAAGGACACCGCATGTTCAGCGCGGTTTGAAAGGGCAATTTTGCTCTCTTCGGCGGTGCGTACCACGCGGTAGCTCAGGCGCTGACGCCACACTTTATACAGCAGGGCGACTTTATCGGCGTCCTGCGCATCACGCATCAGGTCATTCAGGAAGCGGCCGTTGGCGGTACTGTAAAAATCACTCTGCGCCGGGACGTCGTTGATGGCAATCGCGTTCCACCACGGCAGGATCGGCAGGGCGATGCCTTTTTCCGTTTGCCCGCCCATGCCGAGCAGCGGCATCAGGCTCTTGAATGCCAGGGCGATATCCAGATCGTTACCGCCCACGCGGCAGCCGCTGTGCCCCAGCAGGCTATTTTCACGGTCGCGGCGGTGATGCCACTGCGGCCCCATCAGCAGCAGCGAGCAGTCCGTTGTACCCCCGCCGATATCCACGACCAGCACCCGTTTTTCTTCCGTCAACGTGGCCTCAAAGTCCAGTCCCGCCGCAACTGGCTCATACTGGAACACCACGTCGCGAAAGCCTGCCCGGTGCGCCGCGCGCTCAAGGATCCCCTGCGCCTGCTGGTTGGCCTCATCGCCGCCCAGCCCCTGGAAGTTGATCGGGCGGCCAATCACGGCCTGGGTAATCGTCTCGGGGACCTGCGTCTGCGCCTGATGACGGATATGCAGCATCATGGCGCATACCAGGTCTTCAAACACCGCCACCTGCTGCGGCTTGAGGCCGCTGGCCCCGAGGAAAGATTTTGGCGATTTAACAAAGTAGACCTCTTCCGGGTCTTCAATGTAATGCCCGAGTGAAGAGAGGCCGAACTGCACGCTGGAAGGCGTAACGTCGATATCTTCCTCGCGGTTAAAGCTGACCGCCCGGCGCAGCAGCGCCTGGGTTTCTGCCGCAGTCGCCGGAACCTGATGGTGGCGGAACAGCCACTCGCTCACCGCTTCACGCGTCGGCGCGCAGAGCATTGACGGCAGCAGCGTGCTCTCTTTTTCCATTTTCAGGAGCTGTGGTTGCCCGTTTTGCATAATTGCAACCGAGCAGTTTGCCGTACCGTAGTCGAATCCGATAAACACAATAAATCCCCATGCCAGTGAGAAGGGGCGAGACTTTAGCGGAATGCCTGTCCGGCGACAACAGGAATATGAAAGCAAGGCGTAACACGCTTTTTCAGTTTATCCTGAGGGGAACAAAAAAGGAGCGACAATGCATACCCTGACCTGGCACCCCCCTTACGACTGGCAATGGATGTTTGGCTTTCTTGGCGCCCGTGCGGTGGCGGGGGTTGAGACGGTCACGGAAAGCTATTACGAGCGCAGTTTTGCCTGTGAAGGGCGTCAGGGGATCTTCCGCGTTACGCCGGACACGCAAACCCATACGCTACAGGTCACGCTGAGCCCGGGGTTAACGCTGGTGGCCGGACTTTGCCTTGAGCGTATCGGGCGTCTGTTCGATCTTGCCTGCGATCCGCAGGACGTCCACCGGACTTTGGGCGATCTCGGCGCCGCGCGGCCAGGCCTGCGTTTGCCCGGGGCGATGGATGCCTACGAACAGGGCGTGCGGGCCATTCTGGGTCAACTGGTCAGCGTGGCGATGGCGGCGAAACTGGCTTCACGCGTTGTCGCCCTGTGCGGCGAGCCGGTCAAGGATGCGCCGGGCTATGTCTGCTTTCCCTCCCCACAAGCCCTGGCGGCTGCCGACCCGCTGGCGCTCAAAGCGCTCGGGATGCCGGTCAAACGCGCGGAATCGCTGATTCATCTGGCACAGTCGGTCGTCGACGGGACATTTCCGCTCACGCCGCCTGAGGACGTTGAGGCAGGCATGAAGGCGTTACAACAACGGCCGGGTATTGGCCGCTGGACGGCAAATTACCTCGCCCTTCGCGGCTGGCAGGCGAAAGATGTGTTTCTTCCTGATGATTATCTGATTAAGCAACGTTTCGCCGGGATGACGCCTGCGCAAATTCGTCGCTATGCCGAGCGCTGGCAGCCGTGGCGCTCCTACGCGCTGCTGCACATCTGGTATACCGACGGCTGGGCGCCGTCAGTTGATGGCGAAATAACTGGTGTTGAGCAGTAGATCCAGCGGCTGCGGCTCGGCGATGGTGTCACCATAGATAAAATCAATGCCAATGCCGGAAAGCGTATCCATCATGATGGGCTGGTTGCAGGGGCCAGCGATGGTTCTCATCCCCAGACGCTGGGCATGGCCCTGAACGATGGTCACCATCATCTCATCCATCAGGTTGCCATAGACGTTGCTCACGACTTCGGCATCCAGCATCAGGTAATCGGCCATGTTCGGACTCAGGTGGGTGAAAATGTCCATGTCGCGGCCTATCTGGCTGAGGATCACGCGGCAGCCCGCCTGGCGAAGCTTTTGTAAACCCCGCTGCAGATTCTCATCCGAATCACACACCACGCCGGCAGGGATCACCAGATGCAGCAGACGGCCCGGCATTGGGCTTTTATCAAGAAGATCGAGGAGTTCGTCGACCAGCGTCACGCTGGCTAAACCGGCTGCCGAAAGCGGCAATGCGATCCCCATGCCTTTACTGGCGATCCTGGCGGCAGATGTCCGGAAGAAGTCGCTAAAGATGCGTCTGTCGAGGGCGTGCAGCAGTTCCGGCTCTGCCAGGCCAGAACGGAAGGCGTGTTCCTCCAGGACTTCGCCCTGGCTGGTCCACAGGCGCAGCGAAATCAGCCAGAAATTACAGCTCTCCGGTATGCGAGGGGAGGCGACGCTACGGGCTATCATCATCAGGTGATTGTCTTTGATCATGTGCCATTGTTCGTCCAGCGACATCATGCTGCGCGTGCTGTGATCCCGCTCCTGCTGCGGTTCGTAAACCGTCACGATGCCGCGCCCGCTGTTTTTCGAGGCATAACAGGCAATATCTGCCTGTGACATCACTTCTGACGCCAGGTGGTTATGTTCATCGATCAGCGTGATCCCGGCGCTGGCGCCAATTCGATGCAGGCGGCCTTCCCACATAAAGTGATAGTCGTTGATGCTATGGACCAGACGACCGGTGATATAGCGTGCGCTCTCAATATTGCAGTCCGGCAGCAACAGCCCAAACTCATCACCCCCCAGACGCGCCAGCACATCGCTGGAGCGCAGCATGGTTAACATCATGGAAGAGAGTTCCCGCAGCAGGGCATCGCCCGCCGCATGGCCTGCGGTATCATTGACGGCTTTGAAGCGGTCCAGATCGATAAAGACCAGCGCATGACGCTGCCGCGTCTCACGAACCGTTTGCAGGAGTCGTTTGAGGTGGTTTTCAAAGCTGACCCGGTTTGCCAGGTGGGTCAGGGCATCGTGCGACGCGCTGTAACTCAGCTGACGCAGCATTTTGCGCGACTCGGTGACATCCTGAATAACGATAACCGAGCCGATACTTTGTCCATCCAGCGTGCTGAGTGGCGTAATGCTGTAATGGATGTCAAACGCTCCACCCGTGCGGCAGTTCAGCACCACGTCCTGGTCGATATCTGAGCGTGACATATCCCCGCTGTGGATGTTCTCCATCAGCGGCCCTCGCTCCCCAAACGTGATGTGTAATACCTTGAGAACCGGCTGGCCGATAGCCTCGGTTTGTAGCCAGCCGCTCATCTTCTCGGCGACCGGGTTCATAAAGGTGACGTTCATGTCGATATCGGTACAGAGCACGGCTTCGCCGATGGAGTCGAGCGTGATATGCAGACGCTCTTTTTCCTGGAACAGCGCCTCGTTAAGCTGCTTAACCTCAGTCATGTCCATGTTGATGCCAAGCAAACGCTCGACTTCACCCTCTTTATTCAACACCCGGTTTGCCAGGGAGCGAATATGGCGCACGCCTTCCTTCACGCGGATACGGAATTCCAGCTTAAACGGCAGACGTGAGATCAGTGAATCCCGCAGCACCTGTTCTGCATGGGCGCGGTCTTCCGGCAGCATCGTGTCGTGCCAGAGCTGCCAGGTGGGCTTGATGTGCGGCGGGATTTCATACAGTTCGAACATCCGCTTATCCCAGCTGATGATGTCAGGCTCCAGATCCCACTCCCAGATGCCGATGCCGCCCGCTTCGTTGGCCAGCGTAATGCGCTCCATCAGGCGTTTGTTGACCCACTCGGTCTGCTTCAGGTCGTTAATGTCTTCAATCTGGGCGATAAAATAGAGCGGCGAGCCGTCGGTATGGCGCACAACGGAGACGGCAAGCAGCGCCCAGACCACTTCACCGTTGCGCGTGTAATAGCGCTTTTCAAGGGTATAGGTGTTGATGTCGCCGTTGACCAGCTGCTCCAGCTGTTCGAGGTCGGTGTGCAAATCTTCCGGCCAGGTGAGCTGCTGGAAGGTGAGTGACTGTAGTTCGGACTGGCTGTAACCGAGGAAATTGCACAGCGCTTTGTTGGCCTGTAGCCACTGCCCCTCAATGCTGACTAACGCCATCCCGATGGCGGAATACTCCATCGCATTACGAAAACGCGCTTCGCTTTCAGTGATGTGTTTGCGTTCGGCACGGAAGGCATACATCACCATGGTCATCACGTTCGCCGGGAGAAGCAGCATCAGGAACGGCAGCCAGGGCGCGTTGATCATCGGCCCTTCGTGTTGGGTGGTCAGCGCCTCAGGGTTATGGGCAATCATCAGGGACACGACCATCACGGTGACCAGAAACACCAGGAACGCTTCCATTCGCGGTAAGCGCACGGCGCTCCACATAAGCAGGACGATCACGCAGGTAAATGGCCATGGAAGCCAGGTGATGGCTGCCCAACTCAGGGCCAACGTCACGGCCATTGTGAGCAGCGTTTCCAGCAGCAGTCGCGGATCACGGTGGCGCAGCAGGTAGTGGGGTTTAAACAGTAATCCCAGCGGCACCAGTGCCAGCGCGCCAATGGATTCAGATAACACCCACACAATGAAATCGCGCAGTGGCTCAGGACCGGGAACCAGAAAAATCACCAGAATACCGCCTACCAGCGGCGGCACCAGCGCGCTGCCCATCGCCAGACGGATCCAGTCACTTAAATTTTGCAGCGGGTTATACCACGGGAGCAGTTTGCGCAGTAGTAATGCACCGACGACGGCCTCAATCACATTTATGGCGGTGTAGGTGAGGTTAATCGCCCCCCACGAGAACAACATCCACGAGGCCAGAATATTGCCGAACGAACAGGCCAGGGCAATGCCCGGCCACATTTTTCCCGCGTGGCGGTAAAACGCCACCATCATGATGGCGGTGGGGAACCAGAGCGGCGCCAGCAGGGTGCCGAAGCGGGTAAGCTCCAGCGAAAATAAGGTAAAGATAAAGGTGACCAGGCCCAGACAGACAAGTCGTAATAAAGGATGTGGGGTGGTAACCAAAACCCGCTGGTATTGTTTATTCATTACCGCTTTATCCAGAGACGCCGTGCCGTCAGGAGAGAAGTCCGTACGAGTGAATTTGATAATTTGGTTTATGCTAGTACAAACAATTTACAATTCATATGGCGACTGCTCATAATTTGACATCATAGACTTATTAAATAGTTACAGGTTAAAAAATCGCTGTGAAACGCTGAAAAAACGCGCATTAAAATTTCACTCAGGGAACAATTCACAACTTTACAGGCTGTCTCGCATTACCTGCGCTTTCGACTGGTATCACGCCCGCGAAATCCCTATAATTGCCGCGTTTGACGCTCCGGCGTCGTCCTTCCTTAACATCCAGGTTAATCAGGTCGCTAAATTTATGACTGATAAGTCTCATCAGTGCGTCATTATAGGCATCGCCGGCGCATCGGCTTCAGGTAAAAGTCTAATTGCCAGTACGCTTTATCGCGAACTGCGTGAACAAGTAGGTGATGAGCACATCGGCGTCATTCCCGAAGACAGCTATTACAAAGATCAATCCCATCTGTCGATGGAAGAGCGCGTAAAAACCAACTATGACCACCCGAATGCAATGGATCACAGTTTACTGTTCCAGCATTTAGAAGCCCTCAAAAGCGGCCAAGCGATTGAGCTGCCCGTTTACAGTTACGTAGAACACACCCGCACCCAGGAGACGATCCGCATCGAGCCGAAAAAGGTGATTATCCTTGAAGGTATCCTGCTCCTGACCGATGCTCGCCTGCGTGAATCGATGAACTTCTCGATTTTCGTCGATACCCCGCTGGATATTTGCCTGATGCGCCGCATCAAGCGAGACGTTAACGAGCGCGGCCGTTCGATGGATTCCGTCATGGCGCAATACCAGAAAACGGTCCGTCCGATGTTCCTGCAGTTTATTGAGCCCTCCAAACAATACGCCGATATCATCGTGCCGCGCGGAGGCAAAAACCGCATTGCCATTGATATCTTAAAAGCGAAAATCAGCCAGTTTTTTGAATAAGCCGCGCGAATTGTGTACCGTTCAGAGATAACCTGGTTTTACCCTGAGATGTTAAGGTCTCAGGGGTCGATGCATGAAAGGAGAAAGTGCCATGCGTCTTTGTGATCGCGATATTGAAGCCTGGCTGGATGAAGGCCGTTTGTCTATTACCCCACGTCCTCCTGTAGAGCGTATCAATGGGGTGACCGTTGATGTACGGTTGGGGAATAAATTCCGCACCTTTAGTGGCCATACTGCACCGTTCATCGACCTCAGCGGGCCGAAGGATGAAGTCAGCGCCGCGCTCGATCGCGTGATGAGTGACGAAATCGTCATTGACGAAGGTGACGCTTTTTATTTGCATCCAGGTGAACTGGCGCTGGCGGTGACGTTCGAATCCGTGACCCTGCCTGCTGATCTCGTCGGCTGGCTGGACGGCCGTTCTTCTCTGGCCCGTCTGGGGCTGATGGTGCACGTGACCGCGCACCGTATCGATCCCGGCTGGTCGGGCCGTATCGTGCTGGAGTTCTTCAACGCCGGCAAACTGCCGCTGGCGCTGCGCCCCGGCATGATGATTGGTGCGTTAAGCTTTGAACCGCTAACCGGCCCGGCAGACAGGCCTTATAACCGCCGGCAGGACGCAAAATACCGCGACCAGCAGGGTGCGGTTGCCAGCCGTATTGATAAAGACTGATCGTTAGTCCATTGAGGATGCCATGAGAAGAGTTCTGACAACGCTGATGATTTTGCTGGTCGTGCTGGTTGCTGGCCTTTCGGCGTTGGTTCTGCTGGTTAACCCTAACGATTTCCGCGCTTACATGGTGCGGCAGGTCGAGGCGCGCAGTGGTTACCAACTGAAGCTCGACGGGCCGCTACGCTGGCACGTCTGGCCACAGCTCAGCATTCTCTCTGGCCGCATGTCGTTAACGGCACCGGGCGCTGCCCAGCCGATCGTGTCTGCGGACAATATGCGTCTCGATGTGGCGCTCATCCCCCTCATTTCTCACCAGTTGCAGGTTAACCAGGTGATGCTCAAAGGGGCGGTCATTCAGCTTACCCAGCAGACTGAAGCCGTGCGCAACGCGAATGCGCCGGTTGCACCGCGTGAGAATACCTTACCGGATGAGCCGTCCGATACGGGCTGGTCCTTTGATATTGCCAAACTGAAAGTTGCCGATAGCGTGCTGGTATTCCAGCATGAGGATCAAGAGCAGGTTACGGTTCGCAATATTAATCTGCAGATGGAACAGGATGCGCACCATCTTGCGTCGCTGGAATTCAGCGGGCGAATGAATCGCGACCAGCGCGATCTGACCCTCTCGCTAAATGCCAGGGTAAATGCGTCAGACTATCCCCATCAGCTGACGGCCGATATTCAGCAGCTCAACTGGCAGCTCACGGGCGCAGATCTTCCGACCCAGGGGATCACCGGACAGGGGACGATGCAGGCCGTCTGGCGCGAAGAACAAAAACAGCTGGAGCTGGATAACCTCAACCTGCAGGCCAATGACAGCAGCCTGAAGGGGCAGGCGAGCGTCACGCTCGAAGAGAAGCCGAAATGGGTGCTGAACCTGCAGTTTGACAAGCTCAACCTGGAAAACATCCTGCCGCCGCTACCGGCTGGCACAACGGACAGCGATGCTGTGCAGACAGGACAAAGCCAGCCGCCGGTGTCGCGTCCGGTTATCTCGTCGAATCTTGATCAACCTGACTATAACGCCCTGCGCGGATTCACGGCCGATATCCTGTTGAAAGCCAACAGCCTGCGCTGGCGCGGTATGGACTTCACCGACGTGAGCGGCCAGATGTTTAACCACAACGGGTTGCTGGTGATCTCCGAGCTGAGCGGCAAAATGGGGGCAGGGCATCTTTCACTGCCTGGCACGCTGGACGTGCGTAAGGACGAAACCCGCGCGCAATTTCAGCCGCGTCTCGACAACGTTGAGATTGGTACCATCCTTAAAGCCTTTAACTATCCGATATCCCTGACAGGGCAGTTGACGCTGGCGGGGGATTTCTCAGGCACAAAAATTGATGCCGAAGCTTTCCGCCGTGAATGGCAGGGCGAGGCGCACGTGGACCTGAAAGACTCCCGTATGGAAGGTCTTAACTTCCAGCAGCTGGTACAGCAGGCAGTGGAGCGCAGCAGTGACGTCAAAGCGCAGGAAAACTACGATAGCGTCACGCGCCTCGACAGTTTCTCCACGGATCTGACGCTGGATAACGGGCAACTGACGCTGGCAGCGATGCAGGGAACCTCTTCTATGCTGTCGTTGACGGGAGAAGGCTCGCTGGATCTGGTCAAAGAGACGGCGGACACGCGCTTTAACGTCCGGGTACTTTCCGGCTGGCAGGGCGAAAGTAAGCTGATTGATTTCCTGAAAGAGACGCCAGTGCCGCTTAGCGTCTATGGTAAATGGCAGGCGCTGAATTACAGCCTTCAGGTGGATCAGATCCTGCGTAAGCATCTGCAGGATGAAGCGAAACGTCGGCTTAATAGCTGGGCAGATCGTAATAAAGATTCCCAGAACGGCAAGGATATGAAGAAACTGCTGGATAAGCTTTGATGCTGGTTTTGCCGGGTGCAAGTGCGGCTTGATGCCCTCACCCCGGCCCTCTCCCACGGGGAGAGGGTGCAAACACAAAAAACGGCAACGGGGTTGCCGTTTTGCTTTTACCTACACCTCAAAATCCAGTTCTTCCTCATCCCGCAGTGGAATGAGCTGCACTTTCTGCACGCGATGGTTTTCAATCTGCAGCGTTTTAAGCCGATAGTCACCTACCTGAACCTCTTCACCTGGCTGCGGGATACGCTGTAAGTATTCCATCAGCAGGCCCGCAATGGTGTGGTACTCCCGCTTTTCATCCAGCGGCAGCGGCACATACTGCACCAGGTCTTCCAGCGGCATATGGCCGTTGGCCGTCCACGAGCCGTCGGCGTTTTTCTGAATATCATGGCGGGCATCAATCTCATCCACTTCGTTTGGCAAATTACCGGCGATGGTTTCCATCACGTCGCTGAGCGTGACCAGCCCTTCAACCGAACCAAACTCATCCACCACAAAGGCAAAGTGCGTTCGCGCATTTCGGAATTGCTCAAGGGCAGAGAGCAGTTGCAATCCTTCCGGGAAGACCAGGGGCTGGCGTACCAGGGCGCGCAGATTGAGCGCCTCCCCGTGCAGCTGCTGCTGGAGCAGGTCGATAACGTGCACGACGCCCAGTAATTCTTCTTCCTCTTCACCGCCGGTTACCACCACGCGCGTGTGCTGGTTTTTATCCAGCAGGGCGCGGATGTGCTCTTCGGGTGCCGTCAGATCGATATGCTCAATGTCATGCCGGGAAGTCATGATGCTGCTGACCGTGCGCTCATTAAGGTTAAGCACTCGCTCAATCATCAGGCGCTCCTGCGGGTTAAAGATCTGCCCGTCGCTGTGATCGGCCAGCATGGCAGCAGATTCGGCGTCCAGCTCTGCATCCTCTTTTTTACCGCTCAGCAGGCGCATAACGGTGTCGGCCGTGCGCTGACGCAGGGTCTGATTAGCGGAAAGGAAGCGGCGGCGGTTAAATATCGCCAGCTGGTTAAGCGCTTCAATCATGACGGAGAAACCAATGGCGGCGTACAAATAGCCTTTCGGAATGTGGAAGCCAAAACCGTCGGCCACCAGGCTAAAGCCAATCATCAGCAGGAAGCTCAGGCAGAGGATCACGATGGTCGGGTGGCTGTTCACAAAGCGGGTGAGTGCCTTGCTCGCCATCACCATCAGCGTGATGGCGATAATCACCGCTGCCATCATAACGGCCAGATGGTCCACCATCCCGACGGCGGTGATCACCGAATCCAGGGAGAAGACGGCATCCAGCACCACGATTTGCGCTACCACCGGCCAGAATCTCGCGCCACGTCGCTGGGTCGGGTTCTCGCTGTCTTTACCTTCGAGCCGTTCATTGAGCTCTACCGTGGCTTTGAACAGCAGGAAAAACCCGCCGAAGAGCATGATCAGATCGCGGGCGCTAAAGCTGAGGCCGTGAACGGAGAACAGCGGTTGCGTGAGTGTGACCATCCAGGAGATAGAGGCCAGCAACAGTAAACGCATCACCATCGCCAGCAGCAGGCCCGTTACGCGCGCGCGATCGCGCTGGGAAGGGGGCAGTTTTTCAGCGAGGATGGCAATAAAGACCAGATTATCAATCCCGAGCACTAATTCGATGACGACCAGCGTCACCAGCCCGGCCCAGATTGATGGATCGGCAATCCATTCCATAGTAATAGCAATACCTTCTGTTATATGACGATTGTCACACTTCGATCATGGATAAAGCCGGGGAAAATTGCAATGCCGGGCTGAGATTTCTCTTAATACGAAACGCTTAAAAGAGAGCAAACTCATCGGGGTGTAAATAAGCAAAATACGTATATTTAATTATAAAGAGAACATTTTAGGATATATCGCAGATAATGGTTTTTACTCCCGCCTTGTCAATATAAAGAAAATCCTAAAAGGTCAAAACTTTGCTCTTAATATTAATCTTAAAAACAGATATTAGGACAGTTGTCTCCTTGCCTGCTATTAGGTTAGCTGCAACAATTCTCCCAGCATCAAATGTTAAATCTTGTTGTTGCTATTTTTGTTTTGGTCTTCCGGGATGGTTATTCATTATCCGTTGGGTGTCTCACCCGGCTGATATATTTCCAGAAGGCCTTGCTCAAGAGGGTGTCTATCCATAACACATTGTTTAGTCAGTGGATTGGTAACTGAAAGCCAAGGGCGGTAGCGTGCCTGAAAGCGTGTGAATCAGCCTCGGTTATTCTGTCAATAGCCAATGGATGAATAAGCTTTTTTTAGGACTGATGCCAGTTATATTTCTATTTGATTAACTGCATGCTGAAACCCAATACGACCCAAGCTTATTTAAATTGCACAGGATAATTACTCTGCCAAAGTGATAAATAATCAATGATGAAATCCAAAATGAAATTGATGCCATTATTGGTGTCTGTGACCTTGATGAGTGGTTGCACGGTCTTTCCCGGCAGCAATATGTCAACAATGGGTAAGGATGTGATCAAGCAACAGGATGCCGATTTTGATCTCGACAAAATGGTGAATGTTTATCCACTTACGCCACGTCTGGTCGAACAATTACGCCCACGTCCGAATGTTGCTCAGCCGAATATGTCTCTGGACCAGGAAATCGCCGCTTATCAGTATCGCGTGGGGCCGGGTGACGTGATCAACGTGACCGTCTGGGACCACCCTGAACTGACCACGCCTGCGGGCCAGTACCGTAGCTCAAGCGACACCGGGAACTGGGTACAGTCAGATGGCACGATGTTCTACCCCTACATTGGTAAAGTCCATGTTGCCGGGAAAACCCTTGCCGAGATCCGGAGTGATATTACCGGCCGCTTAGCGCAGTACATCGCCGATCCGCAGGTGGACGTTAATATTGCCGCATTCCGCTCGCAAAAAGCCTACATTTCCGGCCAGGTCAATAAATCCGGCCAGCAGGCCATCACCAACGTACCGTTAACCGTTCTGGATGCCATTAACGCCGCAGGCGGGTTAACCGACGGTGCCGACTGGCGCAACGTGGTCCTGACCCACAACGGCAAAGAGCAGCGCATCTCACTGCAGGCGCTGATGCAAAACGGCGATCTGACCCAGAACCGCCTGCTCTATCCGGGCGATATTCTCTACGTACCGCGCAATGACGATCTAAAAGTCTTCGTGATGGGTGAAGTGAAGAAACAGAGCACCCTCAAAATGGACTTCAGCGGCATGACGCTGACCGAAGCGCTGGGCAATGCGGAAGGCATCGATCTGACCTCCTCCAACGCCAGCGGCATCTTCGTGATTCGCCCACTTAAGGACGACGCCAGCAACAAAGGCAAGATTGCCAACATTTACCAGCTCGATATGTCCGACGCCACCTCGCTGGTGATGGCAACGTCGTTCCGCCTCCAGCCATACGATGTGGTGTATGTCACTACCGCGCCGGTTGCCCGCTGGAACCGTCTGATCAACCAGTTGCTGCCAACCATCAGTGGCGTTCGCTACATGACGGATACGGCGCGCGACATTCATACCTGGTAATCCGCGATGTTTAACAAAATTCTGGTGGTATGCGTGGGGAACATTTGCCGTTCCCCGACGGCAGAGCGGTTGTTGAAACACTACCAGCCTGAACTGACCGTAGAGTCCGCAGGCCTTGGCGCGCTGGTCGGTAAAGCGGCCGATGAGCGCGCAACGAGCGTGGCCCGCGATCATAACCTCTCCCTTGACGGGCATATTGCCCGCCAGGTCACCGGCCGCATGTGCCGGGAATATGACCTGATCCTGGCAATGGAAAAACGCCATATTCATGCGCTATGCGATATCGCACCGGAGATGCGCGGCAAGGTGATGCTGTTTGGTCACTGGGACAATGAACGCGAAATCCCCGATCCGTATCGCAAAAGCCATGAGGCCTTCGAGGCGGTTTACACCTTACTTGACCAGTCTGCCCAACAGTGGGCGCAGGCACTGAAAGCTCAGCAGGGATAACAATGACAGAAAAAACAAGACCTTCTGCCGCCCCGACTTCGGGCAGTGATGAAATTGATATTGGTCGCCTGGTCGGCACGGTTATCGAGGCAAAGTGGTGGGTGCTTGGCATTACCGCTGTGTTTGCCGCGGCAGCCGTCGTCTACACGCTGTTCGCCACGCCTATCTACAGCGCCGACGCGCTGGTGCAGATTGAGCAAAATACCGGCAACTCGCTGGTGCAGGATATTGGCTCTGCGCTGGCGAACAAACCACCGGCATCCGACGCTGAAATTCAGCTGATTCAGTCACGTCTGGTACTGGGGAAAACGGTTCACGACCTCGGTCTCGATATCTCCGTCACCAAAAATACCTTCCCGATCTTTGGTGCCGGCTGGGATCGCCTGATGGGACGAAGCAACGATACGGTAAAGGTGACTGACTTTGTGCTGCCGAAAGGGGCGGGCGATCAAACCTTTACCCTGACGGTGCTGGGCCCGAAACAATACCAGTTGACCAGCGATGCGGGATTCAGCGCGCGCGGCGAAGTGGGCCAGATGCTGACGAAAGACGGCGTCAGCATGATGGTCAGCGCCATCAACGCCCAGGAGGGCGGTGAATTCACCGTCACCAAATTCTCCACGCTGGGAATGATCAACAATCTGCAAAACAACCTCACCGTGACTGAAAACGGTAAGGACACCGGCGTGCTGAGCATGACCTTTACCGGTGAAGATAAAGATCAAATCCGCGACATCCTGAACAGCATCACCCGCAACTATCTTGAGCAGAACGTTGAGCGTAAGTCGGCGGAAGCGGCGAAAAGCCTGGCTTTCCTTGCTAAACAGCTCCCGGAAGTGCGGGCCCGTCTGGATGATGCCGAGAATAAACTGAACGCTTACCGTCAGGATAAAGACTCTGTCGACCTGCCGCTGGAGGCGAAGTCGGTTCTTGATTCAATGGTTAACATCGACGCCCAGCTCAACGAGCTGACCTTCAAAGAGGCGGAGATTTCCAAGCTGTACACCAAACGCCACCCGGCCTACCGGACGCTGCTGGAAAAACGTCGCACGCTGGAAGAAGAGAAGGCGAAGCTGAACGACCGCGTAACCGCGATGCCGAAAACGCAGCAGGAAATTGTGCGTCTGACCCGCGACGTGGAATCTGGCCAGCAGGTGTACATGCAGCTGCTGAACAAACAGCAGGAGCTGAAAATCACCGAAGCCAGTACCGTGGGTGATGTGCGCATCGTCGACCCGGCGATTACCCAGCCCGGCGTGCTGAAACCGAAGAAAGCGCTGATCGTTCTCGGCAGCATTATTCTCGGCCTGATGCTCTCCATTGTCGGTGTGCTGCTGCGCTCGCTGTTCAACCGCGGAATCGAAAGCCCGCAGGCGCTGGAAGAGAGTGGTATCAACGTCTATGCCAGCATCCCGCTTTCCGAGTGGCAAAAATCCCGTGACAGCGTCAAAACCATTAAAGGCGTTAAGCGATACAAACAGAGCCAGTTGCTGGCCGTGGGTAACCCGACGGACCTGGCGATTGAAGCGATACGTAGCCTGCGTACCAGCCTGCACTTCGCCATGATGCAGGCCAAAAACAACGTCCTGATGTTAACCGGTGTCAGTCCGTCAATCGGTAAGACCTTTGTCTGCGCCAACCTGGCGGCCGTCGTCAGCCAGACCAATAAACGCGTGCTGCTGATCGACTGCGATATGCGCAAGGGTTATACCCACGAGCTGCTGGGCACCAACAACGTTAACGGTCTGTCGGAAATCCTGCTGGGGCAGGGGGAGATTAGCCAGAGCGCCAAGCCGACCTCGATTCCGAGATTCGATCTGATCCCACGTGGTCAGATACCGCCTAACCCGTCGGAACTGCTGATGAGCGAACGCTTCTCCCAGCTGATTGAGTGGGCGAGCAAACACTATGACCTGGTGCTGATCGATACGCCGCCGATTCTGGCCGTGACCGATGCCGCCGTGGTAGGCCGCCATGCGGGTACCACCCTGATGGTGGCACGTTACGCGGTGAACACTCTGAAAGAAGTGGAAACCAGCCTGAGCCGCTTCGAGCAGAACGGGATTGAGGTGAAAGGGGTGATCCTGAACTCCATCTTCCGCCGCGCGACCGGGTATCAGGATTACGGTTATTACGAGTACGAATATAAGTCTGACAGTAAATAACAGCCAAAACATACCCTTACACCCCTCACCCTAACCCTCTCCCCTGAGGGGAGAGGGGACTGTTCGGTGCCGCTTTCACCCTATCCCCTCAGGGGAGAGGGCCGGGGTGAGGGGTAGGAGAAAGAAATGACCACACAACGCCCTTTGATTTCTATCTATATGCCGACATGGAATCGTCAGCAGCTGGCGATCCGCGCAATCAAGTCGGTGTTACGTCAGGATTATGACAACTGGGAACTGATCATCGTGGATGACTGTTCTTCTTCGTATGAACAGCTGCAAAAATTTGTCGCCGATCTCAATGATCCGCGCGTGATGTACACCCATAACCCGATTAACTCCGGGGCATGCGCGGTGCGTAACCAGGCGATTATGCAGGCCAAAGGGCAGTATCTGACCGGCATCGACGACGATGACGAATGGACCCCGAACCGACTGTCTGTCTTCCTTTCACATAAAGCACAGCTGGTGACGCATGCGTTCCTGTATGCCAACGACTATGTCTGTCAGGGTGAAGTTTATTCGCAGCCTGCCAGCCTGCCGCTGTACCCGAAATCACCCTATTCTCGCCGCCTGTTCTACAAGCGCAATATTATCGGCAATCAGGTTTTCACCTGGGCATGGCGCTTTAAGGAGTGCCTGTTCGATACCGAACTGAAAGCCGCGCAGGATTACGACATCTTCTTGCGGATGGTGGTTGAGTATGGCGAACCGTGGAAAGTGGAAGAGGCCACGCAGATCCTGCACATCAATCACGGGGAGATGCAAATTACCTCCTCGCCGAAGAAGTTCTCGGGCTACTTCCATTTTTACCGCAAGCATAAGGACAAGTTCGACCGTGCCAGCCGGAAGTATCAGCTCTTTACCCTCTATCAGATCCGCAATAAGCGCATGAACTGGCGCACGCTGCTGACGCTGCTGTCCGTCCGTAACGGCAAACGTCTGGCTGATGGACTTCGGGGGAAATAATGTTTCTTGAAGATTGCCGCGCAAACAGCTGGAGCCTGCGCCCATGCTGCATGGTCCTGGCGTACCGTATCGCGCATTTTTGTTCGGTGTGGCGCAAGAAAAACGTGCTGAACAACCTTTGGGCAGCGCCGGTTCTGGTGCTGTACCGCATTATTACTGAATGCTTTTTTGGTTATGAAATTCAGGCCGCTGCCACCATTGGCCGCCGCTTTACCATTCACCACGGCTATGCGGTGGTGATCAATAAGTTCGTGGTCGCCGGGGATGATTTCACCATTCGTCATGCGGTCACCATTGGCAACCGAGGGCCAGACAGCCTGGCCTGCCCGGTTATCGGCAATAACGTCGAGCTGGGCGCGAACGTGGTGATCATTGGTGACATTACCATCGGTAACAACGTGACGATTGGTGCGGGCAGCGTGGTGCTGGACAGCATTCCGGACAACGCGCTGGTGATGGGAGAAAAGGCCCGCGTGAAGGTGATTAAATGAACATTCTGCAATTTAACGTCCGCCTCGCTGAAGGCGGAGCGGCAGGCGTGGCCCTGGATCTGCACCAGCGCGCACTGCAAAAAGGACTTCAGTCTCGTTTTATTTATGGCTACGGCAAAGGCGGCAAGAAAAGCGTCAGTCACGATAACTACCCGCAGGTGCAAAAGCACACGCCGCGTCTGACCTCGATGGCCAACATTGCCTTGTTCCGCCTGTTTAACCGCGATCTGTTTGGCAACCTGAATAATCTTTATCGCACTGTGACCCGATCCACGGGCCCGGTTGTGCTGCATTTCCACGTCCTGCACAGCTACTGGCTGAATCTGGAAGAGGTGGTGGCGTTTTGTCAGAAGGTGCAGGCGCACAAGCCTGATACACGCTTCGTCTGGACGCTGCACGATCACTGGAGCGTGACCGGACGCTGCGCCTTTACCGATGGCTGCGAAGGCTGGAAGGATAACTGCCAGAAATGCCCGACGTTAAGCAACTACCCGCCGGTGAAAGTGGATCGTGCTCACCAGCTGGTAACCGGCAAGCGCAAACTGTTCCGCGACATGCTCTCGCTCGGCTGCACGTTTATCTCCCCGAGCCAGCACGTGGCCGATGCCTTCAACAGCCTTTACGGGGCAGGGCGCTGCCAGATTATCAACAACGGTATCGACGTGGCGACGGAAGCCATTCTGGCGGAGCTGACGCCGGTGGCGGACACCGCGGGTAAACCGAAAATCGCCATCGTTGCGCATGACCTGCGTTACGACGGCAAAACCAACCAGCAGCTGGTGCGCGACATGATGGCGCTCGGTGACAAGATTGAACTGCATACCTTCGGCAAGTTTTCCCCGTTCGAAGGGGCAAACGTCGTGAACCACGGGTTTGAAACCGACAAGCGCAAACTGATGAGCGCGCTGAACGGCATGGATGCGCTGGTGTTCAGCTCCCGCGTGGATAACTACCCGCTGATCCTCTGCGAAGCGCTTTCCATCGGCGTGCCGGTGATTGCCACCCACAGCGATGCCGCGCGTGAAGTGCTGGAAAAGTCGGGCGGTAAAACGTTCTCGGAAGGCGAAGTGCTGCCGCTGGTGCAGATGCCGAAGGCGCAGATCGCTGAGACTGTTTTTGGCACTGACCTGGAATCGTTCCGCAACCGCAGCCGCAAGGCCTACAGTGGACAACAGATGCTGGAGGAGTATGTCTCGTTCTATCAGAATCTGTAGTTATCTGCTGCTGCCGCTGATCTACCTGCTGGTCAACGTCAAAATTGCCCAGCTTGGCGAAAGCTTCCCGATAACCATCGTCACCTTCTTGCCCGTTCTGCTTCTGCTGTATGTCGATAAAATCAACCTGAAGAAGCTGATGATTGCCCTGGGGTTGGGCACGGGCCTGACGCTGTTTAACTACATCTTTGGTCAGTCACTGGACGCCAGTAAATACGTCACCTCCACCATGCTGTTTGTCTATATTGTCATTATTATCGGCATGGTCTGGAGTATTCGGTTTAAAACGATTTCTCCTCACAATTATCGGAAAATCCTCAGGTTCTTTTATATTGCCGTTGCGTTAATTGTTATGCTTGCTGCACTGGAAATGGCGCAAATTATTCTCACCGGTGGCAGCAGCCTGATGGAGATAATTTCGAAATATCTCATTTACAGCAACAGCTATGTATTGAACTTCATTAAGTTTGGCGGAAAACGTACCACGGCCCTCTATTTTGAACCGGCGTTCTTCGCTCTGGCGTTAATCTCAATTTGGCTCAGCATCAAACAGTTTGGTATCAAAACACCTAAGACCGATGCTATGATTCTTGCAGGAATTGTTCTGTCTGGATCGTTCTCAGGGGTAATGACATTTATCCTGTTTTACCTGCTGGAGTGGGCGTTCCAGTACCTGAACAAAGATGCGATTAAGAAAAAACTGCCGCTGGCGATTATCTCCCTGACGGTATTTTTGGTTGGCGTGATATTTGCGTTCCCGTACATCTCAGAACGCCTGGGAGATTTGGGAACAGAAGGCTCATCGTCCTATTATCGCATCATTGGTCCGCTGGTGATGGTGGGTTATTCCTTAACCCATATTGATGGTGTAGTAAGATTCGGCTCACTTTACGAATATGTTGCATCATTCGGAATCTTTAACGGTGCGGATGTCGGTAAAACCATAGACAATGGTCTGTATCTGTTAATTATTTATTTTTCGTGGTTCGCCGTGCTGTTGACGCTGTGGTATCTGTTTAAAGTTTTCAAAATGATGATTAACGCGTTTGGTGATAACCAGAACTTTCGCGTGCAACTTTATCTGTTTACACCGGTGTCGCTGTTTTTTACCGGGTCAATATTTAGCCCGGAATATGCTTTCTTGATTGTCTGTCCGTTTATTTTGCGCAAAGCGCTTAATATTACGAACGTATGACGAAATGAGGTGATTTATGTTTCTTAGCGTCATTACTGTCGCTTTTCGTAATTACGAAGGGGTGGTAAAAACCTGGCGCTCGCTGCGCAACCTGGCGCGCGATCCAAGCCTCACTTTTGAGTGGATTGTGGTCGACGGCGGCTCGAACGATGGCACGGCGGAGTTTCTGGAAAAACTCAACGGTGAGTTCAACTTACGTTACATCAGCGAGAAAGATAAAGGCATTTACGATGCGATGAACAAGGGCATTAACATGGCCCAGGGTCGTTATGCCATCTTCCTCAATTCTGGCGATGTTTTCCATGATGACGTGGCGCTGTTTGCCCGTCAGCTGGCGCGTCAGAAAGAGGAGGCCATGTATATTGGCGATGCACTGCTTGATTTTGGTGATGGGCATAAAGTGTGCCGCAGCGCAAAGCCAGGCTGGTATATCTACCACAGTTTGCCCGCCAGCCATCAGGCCATTTTCTTCCCGGTAAACGGTCTGAAAAAACAGCCATACGATTTGCAGTATAAAGTGTCATCGGATTATGCCCTGGCCGCCAGCCTGTATAAATCGGGCTATCCGTTCCGCCGAATTAAAGGGCTGGTCTCTGAATTCTCAATGGGTGGCGTGTCAACATCGAATAATCTGGAATTGTGCCAGGATGCCAAAAACGTGCAGCGCAAAATATTACGCGTGCCGGGGTTCTGGGCGGAATTGTCTTATTTATTACGCCTGCGGACGACAGGTAAAACGAAAACCTTATATAACAAAGCCTGAATATAAGGAAACGCAATGCAGGATTTGAAGGGTTTCTCCGTGCCGAAAGGCTTTCGGGGCGGCAACGGTATTAAAGTGCAGCTGTGGTGGGCCGTTCAGGCAACGTTATTTGCCTGGTCACCACAAATATTGTACCGCTGGCGAGCATTCTTATTGCGTCTGTTTGGCGCAAAAATCGGAAAAAACGTAGTCATTCGACCTTCGGTAAAAATTACCTACCCCTGGAAATTAACGCTTGGGGATTACGCCTGGGTAGGGGATGACGCGGTGTTATATACCCTTGGCGAAATTACGATTGGCGCAAATTCGGTGGTGTCACAGAAGTGTTATTTGTGCACCGGCAGCCATGATTTTATGAGTCAGCATTTTGATATTACCGCTTCGCCTATTGTGATTGGTGAAAAATGCTGGCTGGCAACGGATGTTTTTGTTGCACCAGGTGTTTCTGTTGGCGATGGCACGGTAGTGGGTGCCCGCAGCAGCGTTTTTAAATCGCTACCGGCAAATAAAGTTTGCCGTGGCAACCCCGCAGTGGTGATACGCGAACGCGTTGAAACTGATTAAATTCATAAGTAGAGGAATATAAACATGTCTAAAGTCGCTCTCATCACCGGCGTTACCGGGCAGGATGGTTCTTATCTGGCAGAGTTCCTGCTGGAAAAAGGGTATGAAGTACACGGTATTAAACGTCGTGCCTCTTCGTTCAACACCGAACGTGTCGATCATATTTATCAGGATCCTCACGCGGCAAACCCGAAATTCCACCTGCACTACGGCGACCTGACCGATACCTCCAACCTGACCCGTATCCTGCAGGAAGTGCAGCCGGATGAAGTGTACAACCTGGGCGCGATGAGCCACGTGGCGGTCTCCTTCGAATCCCCGGAATACACCGCTGACGTTGACGCCATGGGTACTCTGCGTCTGCTGGAAGCGATTCGCTTCCTGGGTCTGGAGAAGAAAACCCGTTTCTATCAGGCCTCTACCTCTGAGCTGTACGGTCTGGTGCAGGAAATCCCACAGAAAGAGACCACGCCGTTCTACCCACGTTCTCCGTATGCGGTCGCAAAACTGTACGCCTACTGGATCACCGTGAACTACCGTGAATCCTACGGCATGTATGCCTGTAACGGTATTCTGTTCAACCACGAATCCCCACGTCGCGGTGAAACGTTCGTTACCCGTAAAATCACCCGCGCTATCGCGAACATCGCCCAGGGTCTGGAATCGTGCCTGCACCTCGGCAACATGGACTCCCTGCGTGACTGGGGCCATGCGAAAGACTACGTGAAAATGCAGTGGATGATGCTGCAGCAGGAACAGCCAGAAGACTTCGTGATCGCGACCGGCGTTCAATACTCCGTACGTCAGTTCGTTGAGATGGCCGCTGCACAACTGGGCATCAAGCTGCGCTTCGAAGGTACCGGCGTGGAAGAGAAAGGTATCGTTGTTTCCGTAACCGGCCATGATGCGCCAGGCGTGAAACCAGGCGACGTCATTGTTCAGGTTGACCCACGTTACTTCCGTCCTGCTGAAGTGGAAACCCTGCTGGGTGACCCAACCAAAGCGCACGAGAAACTGGGCTGGAAACCAGAAATCACTCTGCAGGAGATGGTTTCCGAGATGGTCGCCAAAGATCTTGAAGCAGCGAAAAAACACTCCCTGCTCAAGTCTCATGGCTACGAGGTTGCCATCGCGCTGGAGTCCTGAGAATGACAAAACAACGTATTTTTGTCGCCGGTCATCGCGGAATGGTGGGTTCCGCGATTGTTCGCCAGCTGGAACAGCGCGGTGACGTAGAAGTGGTTGTCCGCACGCGCGACGAGCTGAACCTGCTCGATAGCCGTGCGGTGCAGGACTTCTTTGCTAACGAACACATTGACCAGGTGTATCTGGCGGCGGCGAAAGTGGGCGGCATTGTCGCCAACAACACTTACCCGGCGGATTTCATCTACGAGAACATGATGATTGAGAGCAACATCATTCACGCGGCGCACCTGCACAACGTGAATAAGCTGCTGTTCCTCGGTTCATCCTGCATCTACCCGAAAATGGCAAAACAGCCGATCGCGGAAAGCGAACTGCTGCAGGGCACGCTGGAGGCAACCAACGAGCCTTACGCGATTGCCAAGATTGCCGGGATTAAGCTCTGCGAATCTTACAACCGTCAGTACAACCGCGACTATCGCTCGGTGATGCCGACCAACCTGTACGGACCGCACGACAACTTCCACCCGAGCAACTCGCACGTGATCCCGGCGCTGCTGCGTCGCTTCCACGAGGCGACCGCCGAGAACGCACCGGATGTGGTGGTGTGGGGCAGCGGCACGCCGATGCGCGAATTCCTGCACGTGGACGACATGGCTGCCGCCAGCATTCACGTGATGGAGCTGGATCGCGAAGTGTGGCAGGAGAACACCGAGCCGATGCTGTCGCACATCAACGTGGGAACCGGCGTGGACTGCACCATTCGCGAGCTGGCGCAAACCATCGCGCAGGTGGTGGGCTACAAAGGCCGCGTGGTGTTTGACGCGACGAAACCGGACGGCACGCCGCGCAAACTGCTGGACGTGACCCGTCTGCATCAGCTGGGCTGGTATCACGAGGTATCACTGGAGCAGGGGCTGGCCAGCACCTACCAGTGGTTCCTGGAAAACCAGCACCGCTTCCGGGGGTAACGATGTTTTTAAGTCAGGAAGATTTTGCCACGGTGGTGCGTTCCACTCCGCTCATCTCGATTGATTTGATCGTGGAGAACGAACGCGGCGAGTTCTTGCTGGGGAAACGAACCAACCGTCCTGCACAGGGCTTCTGGTTCGTGCCCGGCGGGCGCGTGCAGAAGGATGAGACGCTTCATGATGCGTTTGAGCGTCTCACTCTGGCGGAACTGGGCCTCCAGCTGCCGATGGCGGCGGGCCAGTTTTACGGGGTCTGGCAGCACTTCTATGACGATAACTTTTCAGGCACCGGGTTCACCACGCACTACATCGTGCTGGGGTTCCGCCTGAAGGTGACTCAGGCAGACCTGCGTCTGCCTGATGCTCAGCATGACGACTACCGCTGGCTGGCACCGGAGCCGCTTCTGGCAAGCGAGAACGTCCATGACAACAGTCGGGCGTATTTCCTGGCGGATCGTCAGGCCGAGGTGCCAGGCATATGAAAATCCTCGTATACGGAATTAACTACTCGCCGGAATTAACCGGTATCGGGAAATATACCGGCGAGATGGTCGAGTGGATGGCGAGCCAGGGACATGACGTGCGGGTCATTACCGCGCCGCCGTACTACCCGGAATGGAAAGTCGGTGAGCGCTACTCAAGCTGGCGCTACCGTCGTGAAGAGGGGGCGGCAACCGTCTGGCGCTGCCCGCTTTATGTACCTAAGCAGCCCTCGACGCTGAAACGGCTACTGCATCTCGGCAGCTTTGCCCTGAGCAGTTTTTTCCCGCTGATGGCGCAGCGTCGCTGGAAGCCGGATCGCATCATTGGTGTGGTGCCGACGCTGTTTTGCACGCCGGGCATGCGCCTGCTGGGCAAACTCTCCGGCGCACGCACCCTGCTGCACATACAGGATTATGAAGTGGACGCCATGCTGGGCCTGGGGATGGCAGGCAAAGGCAAGGGTGGAAAAGTGGCGAAGCTCGCCAGCGCCTTTGAGCGTAGCGGTCTGCATAACGTGGATTACGTTTCGACCATCTCACGCTCGATGATGAACAAGGCGCAGGAGAAGGGCGTACCTGCCCGGAAGGTGATCTTCTTCCCGAACTGGTCCGAAGTGGCGCGTTTTCGCGACGTGACGGAGCAGGACGCTCAGACGCTACGCGCCCAACTCGGTTTGCCTGAAGACCAAAAAATCATTCTTTACTCAGGCAACATCGGCGAAAAGCAAGGGCTGGAAAGCGTGATTGAAGCGGCTCAGCAGCTTAACGAGCATCCGTGGATGTTTGTGATTGTCGGGCAGGGCGGCGGGAAAGCGCGGCTGGAAAAGATGGTCAGCGAACGCGGCCTGAGCAACGTGAAATTCTTCCCGCTTCAGTCTTACGAGGCGTTACCTGCGCTGCTGAAGATGGGCGACTGCCATCTGGTGGTACAAAAACGTGGCGCGGCGGATGCGGTGTTGCCTTCCAAGCTGACAAACATTCTGGCGGTGGGCGGCAACGCGGTGATCACGGCAGAAGCCGAAACTGAATTAGGCCAGCTGTGTGACAGCTATCCGGGGATTGCCGTGTGCGTCGAACCGGAATCGGTCCCGGCACTGGTCTCCGGCATTGAACAGGCACTTGCCATGCCAAAAGTGAACACGGTGGCACGTGAATATGCCGAACGCACGCTCGAGAAAGAGAACGTGCTGAGTCAATTTATTGCAGATATACGGGGATAAATCATGAGTCAAACCACTTTGTATCCGGTCGTAATGGCGGGTGGATCCGGGAGCCGGTTGTGGCCACTGTCCCGCGTGCTTTATCCAAAACAATTTCTGTGCCTGAAGGGTGACCTCACCATGCTGCAGACGACGGTAAACCGTCTGCACGGTGTGGAGTGTGAAAGCCCGGTGGTGATTTGTAACGAACAGCACCGCTTTATTGTTGCCGAGCAGCTGCGCCAGCTGAATAAACTCACAGAAAACATCATTCTGGAGCCTGCCGGACGTAATACCGCGCCTGCTATCGCCCTCGCGGCGCTGGCGGCAAAACGCAGCAGTCCTGACTGTGACCCGCTGATGCTGGTGCTGGCGGCAGACCACGTTATCCAGCAGGAAGAGGCGTTCCGCGAGGCGGTGCGTGCAGCGATCCCTTACGCCGAAAGCGGCAAACTGGTGACCTTCGGCATCGTGCCGGATCTGCCAGAAACCGGCTATGGCTATATTCGCCGCGGTAATGTGACGCCTGGCGAAGGCGACAGCGTGGCGTTTGATGTGGCGCAGTTTGTCGAAAAACCGAATCTGGAAACCGCCCAGGCCTACGTCGCCAGCGGTGAGTACTACTGGAACAGTGGGATGTTCCTGTTCCGTGCCGGGCGCTATCTGGAAGAGCTGCGCAAATACCGTCCGGATATTCTGAATGCCTGTGAGAAGGCGATGGCAGTGGTGGACCCGGATCTCGACTTCATCCGCGTGGATGAGGAGGCGTTCCTCGCCTGCCCGGAAGAGTCCATTGACTATGCGGTGATGGAACGCACGGCCGACGCCGTTGTGGTTCCGATGGATGCGGGCTGGAGTGATGTGGGCTCCTGGTCCTCACTGTGGGAGATCAGCGCCCATACCCCGGAGGGTAACGTCCATCACGGCGATGTCATTAGCCACAAAACGGAAAACAGTTACGTCTACGCCGAGTCCGGCCTGGTGACCACGGTTGGGGTGAAAGATCTGGTGGTTGTCCAGACCAAAGACGCCGTGCTGATTGCCGACCGTAACGCCGTGCAGGACGTTAAAAAAGTGGTCGAGCAAATCAAGGCCGATGGCCGACACGAACACCACATTCACCGCGAAGTGTACCGTCCGTGGGGCAAATATGACTCCATCGATGCAGGTGAGCGTTATCAGGTGAAACGCATCACCGTGAAGCCGGGCGAAGGGCTGTCAGTGCAGATGCACCATCACCGCGCCGAGCACTGGGTCGTGGTGGCGGGCACGGCTAAAGTCACCATCGACGGCGAAGTCAAACTGCTGGGTGAAAACGAGTCCATCTATATTCCGCTGGGGGCCACGCACTGTCTGGAGAACCCGGGGAAAATTCCTCTCGATTTAATTGAGGTGCGCTCCGGCTCGTATCTGGAAGAGGACGATATCGTGCGCTTCCAGGATCGCTACGGCCGGGTGTAGCACTCTGCAATACGCCCGGTGGCGCTGCGCTTGCCGGGCCTACGAATGACAAAAAAATCAATTTGGCCATTTAGTGGTCAGGGCCGACTGTTGCCTGAAAAAGGGGTCATCATGGAAAAATTAACCTGTTTTAAAGCCTACGATATTCGCGGCAAGCTGGGCGAAGAGCTGAATGAAGATATCGCGTGGCGCATTGGCCGCGCCTATGGCGAATACCTGAAGCCGCAGACCATCGTGCTGGGCGGCGACGTGCGTCTGACCAGTGAATCCCTTAAGCTGGCGCTGGCGAAAGGGTTGCAGGACGCGGGCGTGGACGTGCTGGATATCGGACTTTCCGGGACCGAAGAGATTTACTTTGCCACCTTCCACCTGGGCGTGGACGGTGGTATTGAAGTGACCGCCAGCCACAACCCGATGGACTACAACGGCATGAAGCTGGTGCGCAAAGGTGCGCGTCCTATCAGCGGCGACACCGGCCTGCGCGACGTGCAGCGTCTGGCGGAAGCCAACGATTTCCCGCCGGTGAACGACGCGAAACGCGGCAGCTATAAGCAAATCAACCTGCAAAAAGAGTATATCGATCACCTGCTGGGCTACATCAACGTGGCGAACCTTAAGCCGCTGAAGCTGGTTATCAACTCCGGTAACGGCGCGGCCGGCCCGGTGGTGGATGCCCTGGAAGCCCGCTTTAAAGCGCTGAACGTGCCGGTGACCTTCATCAAAGTGCACAACACCCCGGACGGCAACTTCCCGAACGGTATTCCTAACCCGCTGCTGCCGGAGTGCCGCGACGACACCCGTAACGCGGTGATTGAGCACGGCGCGGATATGGGCATTGCCTTTGACGGCGATTTCGACCGCTGCTTCCTGTTCGACGAGAAAGGGCAGTTCATCGAGGGCTACTACATTGTCGGCCTGCTGGCGGAAGCGTTCCTTGAGAAAAACCCGGGTGCGAAAATCATTCATGACCCGCGTCTTTCCTGGAACACCGTCGATGTGGTGTCAGCGGCAGGCGGCACGCCGGTGATGTCCAAAACCGGTCACGCCTTTATCAAAGAGCGCATGCGTGAAGAAGACGCTATCTACGGCGGCGAGATGAGCGCCCACCACTACTTCCGTGATTTTGCCTACTGCGACAGCGGGATGATCCCGTGGCTGCTGGTGACTGAACTCCTGTGTCTGAAAGGTAAAACGCTGGGTGAGCTGGTGCGCGACCGCATGGCGGCGTTCCCGGCGAGCGGGGAGATCAACAGCAAGCTGGCGCAGCCCGCCGAGGCGATTGCCCGCGTGGAGCAACACTTTGCCATTCACGCGCTGGAAGTTGACCGCACCGACGGCATCAGCATGGCGTTTCCACAGTGGCGCTTTAACCTGCGCTCTTCTAATACCGAGCCGGTGGTGCGCCTGAACGTGGAATCCCGCGCGGATACGGCGCTGATGGAAGCCCGAACGAAGGACATTCTGGCGCTGTTGAATCAGTAACAATTGCCCCTCCCGGCGGGAGGGGAAACCGAATACAGGAACAACGATGACGAATCTAAAAAAACGCGAACGAGCGAGAACGAATGCATCGTTAATCTCTATGGTGCAGCGTTTTTCTGATATCACCATCATGGTCGGCGGACTGTGGGCGGTGTGTCGGATCGGCGGGCTGCCGTTTTTATATATGCATCTGCTGATGGCGCTGATTGCGTTGGTCGTGTTTCAGATGATCGGCGGAATGACCGATTTCTACCGCTCGTGGCGCGGCGTGAAAATGACTACCGAACTGATGCTGTTGCTGCAGAACTGGACCCTGAGTCTGATCTTCAGCGCGGGCCTGGTAGCGTTCAGCCATGATTTCGATAATCGCCTCGTGACCTATCTCAGCTGGTATCTGCTGACCAGCGTCGGCATGGTGGTGTGCCGCTCCCTGATCCGCTTTGGCGCGGGCTGGCTGCGTAACCGCGGCTATAACCGTCGCTTTGTGGCGGTGGCAGGGGATTTACCGGTTGGAAGGGTTCTGCTCGAGAGCTTCCGCAAAGAGCCGTGGTTAGGGTTTGAAGTGGTGGGCATTTATCACGACGCGAAACCGGGCGGCGTGCCGTCGGACTGGGCGGGGAATTACGTCCAGCTGATTGAAGACGCGAAAGCCGGAAAAATTCACAACGTTTATATCGCCATGCAGATGAAAGACGAATCCCGCATTAAGCAGCTGATGCGCGAACTGGCGGATACCACCTGCTCGGTGATCCTCATCCCGGATGTGTTTACCTTTAACATTCTGCATTCCCGTATTGAAGAGGTGAACGGCGTACCGGTGGTACCGCTGTACGATACGCCGTTGTCGGGCATTAACCGCGTGCTCAAGCGCGTGGAGGATATCGTGCTCTCTTCGCTGATTTTACTCCTCATCTCCCCGGTACTGTGCTGCATCGCTCTGGCGGTGAAGCTGAGCTCCCCCGGCCCGGTCATTTTCCGTCAGACCCGCTACGGCATGGACGGTAAGCCGATCATGGTCTGGAAATTCCGCTCTATGAAGGTGATGGAGAACGACAAGGTGGTCACCCAGGCGACGCAGAACGATCCGCGCGTCACCCGCGTAGGTAACTTCCTGCGTCGCACCTCGCTGGACGAGCTGCCGCAGTTTATCAATGTCTTTACCGGCGGCATGTCGATTGTTGGCCCCCGTCCGCACGCCGTGGCGCACAACGAGCAGTACCGCTCGCTGATTGAAGGCTACATGCTGCGCCATAAGGTGAAGCCGGGCATCACCGGCTGGGCACAGATCAACGGCTGGCGCGGTGAAACCGACACGCTGGAAAAAATGGAAAAACGCATCGAGTTCGATCTGGAGTACATCCGCGAGTGGAGCCTCTGGTTCGATATCAAGATTGTTTTTCTGACCATTTTCAAAGGCTTCGTGAACAAAGCGGCGTACTAAGATGAGCTTACGTGAAAAAACCATCAGCGGCGCCAAGTGGTCAGCGATGGCGACCATCGTCATCATTGGCCTCGGCCTGGTGCAGATGACGGTGCTGGCGCGCATTATTGATAATCACCAGTTCGGCCTGCTGACCGTCTCGCTGGTGATTATTGCGCTGGCCGACACGCTGTCGGACTTTGGTATCGCCAACTCGATTATCCAGCGTAAAGAGATCAGCCATCTGGAGCTGACCACGCTCTACTGGCTGAATGTGGGGCTGGGAATTTTCGTGTTTGTGCTGGTCTTTCTGCTGAGCGGTACTATCGCCAGCGTGCTGCACAACCCGGATCTCGCCCCGCTGATGCGCACATTGTCCTTTGCCTTCGTGGTGATCCCACACGGGCAGCAGTTCCGCGCGCTGATGCAGAAAGAGCTGGAGTTCAACAAAATCGGCATGATCGAAACCAGCGCCGTGCTGGCGGGCTTTACCTTCACCGTGGTCAGCGCCCATTTCTGGCCGCTGGCGATGACGGCCATCCTCGGTTACCTGGTCAACTCCGCCGTGCGTACGCTGCTGTTTGGCTATTTTGGCCGCAAAATTTATCGCCCGGGGCTGCATTTCTCTCTCACGTCCGTCTCGTCTAACCTGCGCTTTGGCGCGTGGCTGACGGCGGACAGCATCATTAACTACGTGAATACCAACCTCTCAACGCTGGTGCTGGCACGTATTCTTGGGGCGAGCGTCGCGGGGGGCTACAACCTGGCCTATAACGTTGCGGTTGTACCGCCGATGAAGCTGAACCCGATTATCACCCGCGTCCTGTTCCCGGCGTTTGCCAAGATTCAGGACGATACCGAAAAGCTGCGCGTTAATTTTTACAAGCTGCTGTCCGTGGTAGGGATCATCAACTTCCCGGTGCTGCTGGGGTTGATGGTGGTCTCGAGCAACTTCGTACCGCTGGTGTTTGGCGAGAAGTGGAACGGCATTATCCCGATCCTGCAATTGCTCTGCGTGGTGGGACTGCTGCGCTCTGTGGGGAATCCGATTGGTTCGCTGCTGATGGCGAAGGCACGGGTGGATATCAGCTTCAAGTTCAACGTGTTCAAAACCTTCCTGTTTATTCCGGCAATTATCGTCGGTGGCCATATGGCGGGCGCCATCGGCGTCACGCTGGGCTTCCTGCTGGTGCAGGTAGTCAATACCGTTCTGAGCTACTTCATCATGATTAAGCCGGTGCTGGGCTCCAGCTACCGTCAGTACATTTTGAGTCTGTGGCTGCCTTTTTACCTCTCACTGCCAACCCTGGCTGTGAGCTACGGTCTGGGCATTATCCTTCGCGGCCATCTGCCGCTGGCCGCACTGCTAGCGGTGCAGGTGGCCGCCGGCGCGCTGGCATTTGGCGTGATGATTGTGCTGTCACGCAATGCGCTGGTGGTCGAAATGAAGCGCCAGTTTTGCCGTAACGAAAAAATGAAAACGCTGCTTCGCGCAGGCTAGTTATTTAAGAGGCCATTATGAAATTATTAATTCTTGGCAACCATACCTGCGGCAACCGTGGCGACAGCGCCATCCTGCGCGGTTTACTGGATGCAATTAACACCCTTAAGCCTGAGACCGAAGTGGACGTGATGAGCCGTTATCCGGTCAGCTCATCCTGGTTACTGAACCGCCCGGTAATGGGCGACCCGCTCTACAGCCAGATGAAACAGCATAACAACGCCGCAGGCGTGATGGGGCGAGTGAAGAAAGTCCTGCGTCGTCGCTACCAGCACCAGGTGCTGCTTTCCCGCGTGACGGATACCGGCAAGCTGCGCAACATTGCGATTGCGCAGGGCTTTACCGATTTCGTGCGGCTGCTGTCCGGCTACGACGCGATTATTCAGGTTGGCGGTTCGTTCTTCGTCGATCTCTACGGCGTACCTCAGTTTGAACATGCGCTCTGCACGTTTATGGCCAAAAAGCCGTTGTTTATGATTGGCCACAGCGTCGGACCTTTCCAGGATCCGCAGTTTAACCAGCTGGCGAACTATGTCTTTGGGCACTGCGACGCGCTGATCCTGCGTGAGTCGGTGAGTCTGGATATGATGAAGCGCAGCGAAATTGACACGTCTAAAGTAGAACACGGCGTGGACACCGCCTGGTTGGTGGATCATCAGGATGACAGCTTCCAGGCAAGCTACGCGGTACAGCACTGGCTGGACGTGGCGGCAAAACAAAAAACGGTCGCCATCACGCTGCGTGAACTGGCTCCCTTTGATAAACGGCTAGGCACCACCCAGGCGGCGTATGAGAAAGCCTTTGCCGACGTGGTGAACCGCGTGCTGGACAGCGGTTATCAGGTACTGGCGCTTTCCACCTGTACCGGCATCGACAGCTACAACAAAGATGACCGCATGGTGGCGCTGAATCTGCGCAACCTGGTTAACGATCCGTCCCGTTATCACGTTGTGATGGATGAGCTGAACGACCTTGAAATGGGCAAGCTGCTCGGCGCCTGTGACCTGACCGTCGGCACCCGCCTGCATTCGGCCATTATCTCCATGAACTTCGGTACGCCGGCCATCGCCATTAACTACGAACACAAATCCGCCGGGATTATGCAGCAGCTTGGCATGCCGGAAATGGCAGTGGATATTCGTCACCTGCTGGATGGTTCGCTTGGTGCGATGGTGGGGGACACGCTGGGTCAACTGCCCGCCATCAACGAACGGCTGGCCGTGGCGGTGAAAGCCGAGCGCGAGAAGGGCATTGGCATGGTGAAATCGGTACTCGACCGCGTACGGGAGGGGAAATGAAGGTTGGTTTCTTCTTACTGAAATTTCCGCTGTCGTCCGAGACCTTTGTGCTGAACCAAATTACCGCGTTTATCGATATGGGATATGACGTGGAGATTATCGCCCTGCAAAAGGGCGATACCCAAAACACCCATGCGGCCTATACCCAGTATGGGCTGGAGGCGAAAACCCGCTGGCTGCAGGATGAGCCTTCCGGGAAGTTGAGCAAGCTGCGCCACCGGGCCAGCCAGACCTTACGCGGGATCCATCGGCCGCAGACCTGGCGGGCGCTGAATGTTTCCCGCTATGGGTCCGAATCTCGCAATCTGATCCTGTCGGCCATCTGCGGGCAAACGGCGCAGCCGTATCGTGCCGATGTGTTTATCGCCCACTTCGGCCCGGCGGGTGTCACTGCCGCGAAGCTGCGCGAACTGGGGGTAATAGACGGCAAGATTGCGACTATTTTCCACGGAATCGACATCTCAAGCCGTGAAGTGTTGAACCACTATACGCCAGAGTATCAGCAGCTTTTCCGCCGCGGTGACATGATGCTGCCCATCAGCGACCTGTGGGCCGGACGCCTGAAAAGTATGGGCTGCCCGGGTGAGAAGATTGCAGTTTCGCGCATGGGCGTCGATTTAACGCGCTTTACGCGTCGTCCGGTGAAGGTGCCGGGAAAACCGCTACAGATCATCTCTGTGGCACGTCTGACCGAAAAGAAAGGTCTGCATGTGGCCATTGAGGCCTGCCGTCAGCTAAAAGCGCGCGGGGTGGCGTTCCACTATCGCATTCTCGGCATTGGGCCGTGGGAACGTCGTCTGCGCACGCTTATCGAACAGTATCAGCTGGACGATGTCGTGGAGATGCCGGGCTTTAAGCCGAGCCATGAAGTTAAGGCCATGCTCGATGAGGCGGACGTGTTCCTGCTGCCCTCCGTGACGGGCGCCGATGGTGACATGGAAGGCATTCCGGTGGCGCTGATGGAGGCGATGGCCGTGGGTATTCCGGTGGTATCGACCCTGCACAGCGGGATCCCGGAGCTGATTAAATCTGACCATTCCGGCTGGCTGGTGCCGGAGAATAACGCGATGGCCCTTGCTGACCGGTTAGCGGCCTTCAGCGACATCGACCAGCAGGCGCTGGAGCCCGTGCTTCACAATGCCAGACAAAAAGTAGAAACCGATTTTAACCAGCAGGTGATTAATCGCCAGTTAGCGAGCCTGCTGCAAACGCTGTAACGCCGAGGTTGTATGCTGAAAAAGATTACCCGACGCACTTTTGTCTCTTCTCTGTCCGTACTGGCGGCCACGCCGCTGCTGTCGTCCCGCCTCGCGCGGGCGGCAGGCGGAAAGACGGTCTCTGTTAATCAGTACAATAACAACGACTGGATCGCTGCCTTTAAGCAGGCGTTTAAAGAGGGTGACATCGTCGTTGTCCCGGCGGGACTCACCTGCGAAAACATCAATACGGGCATTTTCATTCCTGACGGTAAAACGCTGCTGATCCGCGGGGCGTTAACCGGCAACGGGCGCGGCCGCTTTGTTCTGCAGGAAGGCTGCAAGGTCATTGGCGAAGGGGCAGGGCGCACGGAGAACATTACGCTCGACGTTCGTGGCTCAGATTGTGTGATTAAAGGGCTGGCAATGAGTGGGTTTGGCCCGGTAACGCAGATCTACATTGGCGGTAAGAAACCCAAAGTGATGCGCAATTTGCTGATTGATAATATCAGCGTGAGCCAGGCTAACTACGCTATCCTGCGTCAGGGTTTTCATAACCAGATCGATGGGGCCCGTATTACCAACAGCAAATTCAGCCACCTGCAGGGCGATGCGATTGAGTGGAATGTGGCGATCAATGACCGCAATATCCTGATCTCCGATCACGTCATCGACAACATCAACTGCACCAACGGCAAGATCAACTGGGGTATCGGTATTGGCCTCGCCGGGAGCACCTACGACAACGACTATCCTGAAAAACAGACCGTTAAGAACTTCGTGGTGGCCAACATTACCGGCAGCAACTGTCGCCAGCTGGTGCATGTTGAAAACGGTAAACACTTTGTTATCCGCAATATAAAGGCCAAAAATATTACCCCCGACTTCAGTAAAAAGGCGGGAATAGATAACGCCACGGTAGCTATTTATGGGTGTGATAATTTCATTATTGATAATGTCGATATGGTCAATAGTGCCGGAATGCTAATTGGCTATGGGGTCATTAAAGGCGATTATTTGTCCATTCCCCAGAACTTCAAGCTAAACAATATTCATCTGGATAATCGCCAGCTTGCGTATAAGCTGCGCGGAATCCAAATATCATCCGGCAATGCCACCTCCTTTGTGGCGATCACCAACGTCGAGATGAAGCGCGCGACGCTTGAGCTGCACAATAAGCCGCAGCATCTGTTCTTACGTAATATCAACGTGATGCAGGAGGCTGCTATCGGTCCTGCGCTGAAGATAAACTTTGACTTACGTAAGGATGTGCGGGGCAAATTTATGGCCAAAGATGAGACCCTGCTGTCATTGGCGAACATAAAAGCGGTGAATGAGAAGGGGCAGAGCTCGGTGGATATTGACCGGGTGGACCAGCAGGTGGTTAATGTGGAAAGGCTGAACTTTGCACTTCCGCGCAAATAATCGACGATCGTCTGTTTTGAGACTATTCCTGGCACAAAAGCGCGATCGAATCAGATTACAACTACAGAAATTTGTGATGCTGAGGCGTAACATTACCTCAGGATTACGGCAAATCATGCTGGCGAAAACAGGTTTAAGAGCTATAATTCGTCAACCATTTTAAGGTGGAAGAAATAATGATTAATTTGAAAGCAGTCATTCCGGTAGCAGGCCTGGGCATGCATATGCTGCCAGCCACAAAAGCCATTCCTAAAGAAATGCTGCCGATCGTCGACAAACCGATGATTCAATACATCGTCGACGAGATTGTTGCTGCAGGGATCAAAGAAATCGTCCTGGTTACGCACTCGTCCAAGAATGCGGTTGAAAACCACTTCGACACCTCTTACGAACTCGAAGCGTTGCTTGAGCAGCGCGTCAAACGCCAGCTGCTGGCGGAAGTGCAATCTATTTGTCCACCTGGCGTGACCATCATGAACGTGCGCCAGGCGCAGCCGTTGGGGCTGGGCCACTCCATCCTGTGTGCCCGTCCGGTTGTCGGTGATAACCCGTTCATCGTTGTTCTTCCGGACATCATCATTGATACCGCGTCTGCCGATCCGCTGCGCTACAACCTGGCGGCCATGGTGGCGCGTTTCAACGAAACCGGTCGCAGCCAGGTGCTGGCGAAACGCATGAAGGGCGATCTCTCTGAGTACTCTGTGATTCAGACGAAAGAAGCGCTGGAGACGGAAGGGCAGGTGAGCCGCATCGTTGAGTTCATCGAAAAACCGGATCAGCCGCAGACGCTAGACTCCGACCTGATGGCGGTGGGTCGTTATGTTCTGAATGCCGATATCTGGGCGGAACTGGAAAAAACCGAGCCAGGTGCCTGGGACCGTATTCAGCTGACTGACGCGATTGCTGAACTGGCGAAGAAGCAGTCTGTGGATGCCATGCTGATGACGGGTGACAGCTATGACTGCGGTAAGAAAATGGGGTATATGCAGGCGTTTGTGAACTATGGGCTGCGTAACCTGAAGGAAGGGGCGAAGTTCAGAAGCCGGATTGAGAAGCTGCTGGCTAACGACTGATATTCCTTTTTGTCTTTTTGAATAAGCGGCAGTTATCATTTGGCTATGTCAAACATAACCAAAATGGTAACTGCCGTTTTTTATTATTAATTCTAGCAATAACATGCAGTTATCTGATTCAATTGTGGGCTGATTTGTAACGATTTGTGCTTGTTTCCAGGGCCATTTAGGACGACAATTAACGGCAGTTTTTCGTCTGTAATCAGACCCAAAATCCTTTATCTAACTATCGCTCAGTGCACTGGTAGCTGTTAAGCCAGGGGCGGTAGCGTGCAAAATTTCTGAAATCATTATTATTAATCGGGTTCCAGAGCATCAATATCTCGATAAACCCAATAGATGGAATAGCTAACGTGAAAATCCTTGTTACGGGCGGTGCCGGATTTATCGGCTCAGCGGTTGTGCGGCATATTATTAAGAATACCCAGGATGCGGTCGTCAATGTGGATAAACTGACTTACGCCGGTAACCTGGAGTCACTGACCGACGTCAATGATAGCGATCGTTATGTCTTTGAACATGCAGACATTTGCGATAGAGCCGCTATGGATCGCATTTTCGACGAGCACAAACCGGATGCGGTGATGCACCTTGCGGCAGAGAGTCATGTTGACCGTTCTATTACCGGCCCCGCTGCGTTTATTGAAACTAACATTGTGGGTACCTATGTCCTTCTGGAGGCCGCCCGTGCCTACTGGTTGAAGTTAGATGATGCGGCTAAAGCGGCGTTTCGTTTCCACCACATCTCAACTGATGAAGTGTACGGTGATTTGCCTCACCCTGATGAACATCCTGCGTCTGCTGAGTTGCCGCTGTTTACCGAAACCACAGCCTATGCGCCAAGCAGCCCGTATTCCGCCTCTAAAGCCTCCAGCGATCACCTGGTTCGCGCATGGTTGCGTACCTACGGTTTCCCAACGATTGTAACCAACTGCTCAAATAACTACGGTCCGTATCATTTCCCTGAGAAGCTGATCCCGTTGGTGATTTTGAATGCTCTGGACGGTAAAGCGCTGCCAATTTACGGCAAAGGTGACCAGATACGTGACTGGCTGTATGTTGAAGACCATGCGCGTGCGCTGTATACCGTTGTAACCCAAGGTAAGCCGGGTGAAACATATAACATTGGTGGGCATAACGAAAAGCAGAATCTGGATGTGGTACACACCATCTGCGATCTGCTGGATGAAATCGTGCCGAAAGAAGGCTCCTATCGCGATCAGATTACTTACGTCGCTGACCGTCCAGGGCATGATCGGCGCTACGCAATTGACGCACATAAAATTGGCGTTGAGCTGGGCTGGAAACCCGAAGAGACATTCGAAAGCGGTATCCGCAAGACCGTGGAATGGTATTTGAGCAACCAGGACTGGGTAAACAATGTTAAAAGCGGTGCCTACAAGACCTGGATCGAACAGAATTACGGAGAACGTCAATAATGAACATTCTTCTGTTCGGCAAGACAGGGCAGGTGGGTTGGGAACTCCAGCGTGCACTCGCACCATTAGGGAACGTGATTGCACTCGATGTGCAGTCGAAAGAATATTGTGGTGATTTTAGCAACCCTGAAGGTATCGCTGAAACCGTTCGTACAATTAAGCCCGACGTCATCGTCAATGCTGCGGCGCATACCGCAGTCGATAAAGCTGAATCAGAGCAGGAATTCGCTCAGCTGCTCAACGCAACCAGCGTCGAGGCAATTGCGAAAGAAGCGGCTAAAATCGGTGCCTGGGTTGTACACTATTCTACTGATTACGTGTTTCCAGGGGATGGCGAAACGCCATGGTGCGAAACGGATGCTACCGCACCTCTTAATGTATATGGGCAGACCAAGCTCGAGGGTGAAAAAGCGCTCCAGTCTCATTGTGCTAAGCACCTGATTTTCCGCACAAGTTGGGTTTACGCCGGCAAAGGCAATAACTTTGCAAAAACAATGCTTCGCCTGGCGAAAGCGCGTAAAGAGCTCTCCGTCATCAACGATCAGGTTGGCGCACCGACAGGCGCTGAGTTACTGGCTGACTGTACTGCGCATGCTATCCGTGTAGCGATGGTAAAGCCGGAAGTGGCTGGCCTGTATCATCTTGTTGCATCAGACACGACCACTTGGTATGACTATGCTGCGCTAGTATTCGATGAAGCCAGAAAGGCGGGGATTGAACTGGAAATTGAAAAACTCAATGCCGTTCCAACCACCGCATATCCTACGCCTGCGCGTCGGCCACATAATTCGCGTTTAAATACAGAGAAATTCCAGCGCAACTTTGGCCTGGTATTACCGGCATGGGATGTGGGCGTTAAGCGAATGCTCGCCGAGCTTTTTACCGCTGAATCAATCTAATCATTAAATAATTGCCCGGATTCGGGCAATTTGCATTTATAGAGAAATTACAATGGCTACGCGTAAAGGTATTATTCTTGCTGGTGGATCCGGCACTCGTCTCTACCCTGTGACCATGGCGGTGAGTAAACAACTGCTGCCCATTTACGACAAACCAATGATTTACTATCCGCTGTCTACACTGATGCTGGCGGGGATTAAAGACATTCTGATCATCAGTACGCCACAGGATACCCCACGCTTTGAACAGCTTCTGGGTGACGGTAGCCAGTGGGGGTTAAACCTTCAATATAAAGTGCAGCCAAGCCCGGATGGACTGGCGCAGGCCTTTATCATTGGTGAAGAGTTCATTGGTGACGATAGCTGCGCGCTGGTTTTGGGCGATAACATTTTCTATGGTCATGATTTGCCTAAACAGCTCGAAGCAGCCCTGAATAAAGATGATGGTGCAACGGTATTTGCCTATCACGTTAACGACCCTGAACGTTATGGCGTTGTGGAGTTTGATAAAAACGGTACGGCCATCAGCCTGGAAGAAAAGCCGCTGGAGCCTAAAAGCAACTATGCCGTAACGGGTCTCTATTTCTACGATAATGATGTTGTAGAAATGGCTAAAAACCTTAAACCGTCTGCGCGCGGTGAACTCGAAATCACGGATATCAACCGTATTTATCTGGAGCAGGGACGTCTTTCAGTGGCCATGATGGGGCGTGGCTATGCCTGGCTGGATACGGGTACACATCAGAGCCTGATTGAAGCGAGTAACTTTATTGCGACAATTGAAGAGCGTCAGGGGCTTAAAGTCTCCTGTCCGGAAGAAATTGCTTTTCGCAAGGGATTTATTGATGCAGGACAGGTCAAAATACTTGCTGAACCACTGAAAAAGAATGCTTACGGTCAATATCTGCTCAAAATGATTAAAGGCTACTAATTTATGAACGTTGTAAAAACAGATATTGAAGATGTACTGATACTTGAGCCGAAAGTTTTTGGTGATGAGCGAGGATTTTTCTTCGAAAGTTTTAATAAGAAAAGCTTTGAAGAAATAACAGGACGTGAGATTGAATTTGTACAGGATAACCATTCTAAATCCTGCAAAAATGTACTACGTGGTCTTCATTACCAGCTAGCACCTTATGCGCAAGGGAAATTAGTTCGCTGTATAGTGGGTGAAGTTTTTGACGTCGCTGTGGATATACGTAAAGAATCAGAGACATTTGGTCAATGGGTTGGGGTATATCTTTCTGCTGAGAATAAACGTCAGCTATGGATTCCTGAAGGTTTTGCCCACGGATTTGTTGTTCTTAGTGATACTGCAGAGTTCCAATATAAAACTACAAATTATTACAACCCCACTTCTGAACGATGCATTGCATGGAATGACCCAATTTTAAATGTACATTGGCCAGTTTCTGAGAAAGAAGTAATTTTATCAGAGAAAGATAAGTTAGCTCCAGGTTTTGTAGAAAATATTAAGGATGAATAATGATTCCGTTCAATAAGCCATACTTACAAGGTAAAGAACTCTTTTACATATCTCAAGCGGTAAGTTTTGGTAAAATATCTGGTGATGGTTTTTTCACAAAAAAATGTCACGAGTTCTTTGAAGATAAATATGACTTTGAAAAAGTATTGTTGACCACTTCTTGTACCGATGCTCTTGAAATGGCTGCGATCTTACTTGATATAAAACCAGGGGATGAAGTCATTGCACCAGCATATACATTTGTATCAACAGTGAATGCTTTTGCATTACGGGGAGCCAAATTAGTTTTTGCTGATAGCTATATTGACAATCCAAATATAGATCCTGAATCTATTCGAATTAATATTACCGAAAAGACTAAAGCTATTATTGTCGTACATTATGCAGGTGTAGCATGTGATATGGATGAAATAATGTCTATTTCGCGTGAATACAACATTCCTGTCATTGAGGATGCAGCTCAAGCTATTGACTCCTTCCATAACGGTAGACCTCTGGGAAGCATTGGTACATTTGGTACTTTTTCATTCCATGAAACGAAAAACATTATTTCTGGTGAAGGTGGAATGCTTGTCATAAATGATGAAAGCTATTTTCAACGAGCTGAGATCATAAGAGAAAAAGGTACTAATAGGTCTTCATTTTTCAGGGGCGAAGTGAATAAATATGGATGGGTCGATATAGGTTCATCTTTCCTTCCATCTGATATAATAGCGGCATATCTTTTTGCGCAATTAGAAAATTTAGAGATAATTCAAAAGCAGCGAAAAACATTATGGGAACGTTATCATTCTAATTTGTGTGAAATAGAATCTAAAGGGCTTATCAAACTACCGGTAATTCCCGAGTTTGCTACAAACAATGCTCATATGTTTTATATAGTATGTAGTGATATAGACAAAAGAACTGAGTTAATTAATTATTTAAAAGGTTTCGAAATTCACTCTGTTTTCCATTATTTATCACTTAATAAAAGTGACTACTATTTATCAATTGGTAATAATGTTGAATTGCCAAATAGTGACCATTTTAGTGATTGTCTGTTAAGACTTCCAATGTTCTATGAGTTAACAATAGAGCAAGTGGATTTCATATGTGAAAAAATAAAAAATTTCTATATCTGATAGTTTGGTCGCATAACATTAGTTTGATCGCCAGACAATTCTCTTCTGATTAACAAGAAATCTAAATAATGATTAAAGAAGTCAAGTTATTGACATATATCTATGGCGTAAGAATATATACAGCTGTTGTTGCAATCTTACTCATTCCTTTTTTAATAAAAAGGATTGGTGTAGAAGCATATGGATTACTTGGCTTCTTTACAGTATTACAGGCATGTTTAAGTATTTTAGATGCAGGAGTAGGTGGGGTTTTAACAAGAGAAGCTATTATTTCGAAGCAAAACATTAGAAGATTTGAAAAATTTAACGTACTGTATCGGAAAATAATTGTAATATTTGTAGTTATTGCAATATTGCTTGTCCTGTTAGGAGGCGTTTTCAGCATAAAGTTTAGCGCCTCATGGCTAAAAACAAATATTGAAAATTCAACTATAGTCGTATGTTCAGCACTGATGTTTTGTATTTTTGCACTAAGATACTTACAGGGGCCGTTCAGAAGTCTATTACTTTCTAATGAATCACAAGTTACAATTACAACGATTAATTTAATAAATACAACACTATCACAACCTATTACACTCTTTTTATTATATTTCTTCAAAGGCGATGTTGTTTTTTATTTTGTAATGCAGCTTCTGAGTGCAGCATTAACATGTGGACTGATGATTTTTTTTAGTGAGTGCGTTAGGAGAAAAATTTTAAAAAACATCAGTGAACAACCTAACTTTGATGATGGTGTTGGTGAGATTTCGATTTCCAAATTCTTTTCGTTTGCATTGCAATTATCAATGCTTACGATATTGTGGGTTGTAGTAAATCAATCCGATAAATTAACGCTCACGCGTTTTTTGCCCTTATCCGAGTATGCGATGTATAGCATCGCCGTTTCAATAATGGGGATTTTAGCAATTATCAGCGATCCACTAAATCAATACTTACAACCAAGACTTACTAAATATTTCCATGAAAGAGATACGCGAGAATATTCACGTTTATATTTTAATGCATTTAAATTTATTATAACGATTACTATACCTTTAAGTGTTTTTTTGTTTTTCTTTTCTGAAAAAATACTTTTTGTATGGAGCAATAACATACATCTTGCTACAGAAGTATCGAAGTATTTACCATGGTTGTTTTTAGGTGGTGTTTTTTCAATCTATTCAAATTTAATATTCCTGCTGCTCTATAGCCATGGAGAGTTAAAAAAACATACAATTGTGTATGTTATTTTTAGTATGATAATAATTCCGCTGAATATTTTTATTGCCAAGAACTTTCATGGTGATGGTACGTCTATTTTTTATGCAATGAATGCTATCCTCTTATTTGTTATGTGGGGAGGATATAATCTCATTGAAAGATTCAGTAATGGGATAGGAATAATGGCATTTTATATTTTACCTTTGGTAATTATAGAATTCATTTATTATTATTTTATGTCTAATATAGAACTATTTAGCGGAAGCAGGTTGTTGTCTTTCATCTATTTATCTTTTATTGGGTTTGGAAGTTTGGTGATTGCTATGGGGTATGTTTTTGGAATGCATAGAATGTTACCTTCTTTTGATTTTAAAATGAGTAAAAAATGAAAGTATTTATATGCGCGCCTTCTTTTGATGAAAATAGTGGTGGTTCCGTTGTTCTTCATCGTTTGTGTCATATTATTAATGAATTCAGCCAGCATGATGCTTTCCTAGTACAGTTAAAGCCATCTTACTCAGGAAAGATAACCTGTATAAAGTTATTGCAGCAATTAAAATGGATGATTCATTCAAAGTCCTGTTATAAAACACATCCTGAATGGAATACTCCGCTATGGAATGCGAAAAAAATTCCTGAAGACAGTGTTGTCGTATATCCGGAAATAGTGAATGGTAATCCTCTTAGGGCCAAACATGTCGTAAGATGGTTACTGCATCAACCTGGCTTTCATACCTCCATCATCGATTATGAAGTTGGCGAAATGTATTATAAGTTTAATTCAGCTATTAAAGATTTTCATAGAGATGGATCGTTTACATCTCAGCGTGAATTGAAAGTTATTTATTACCCAATCGATATATATAATGAAAGTAATGATGTAAAAGATATAGACTGCTGTTTCATGGTTAGAAAAGGGACTTATAAAGAAAAAATACATCCCGCTAATGCAGTACAAATTGACGGTTTAGGTCATAAAGAAGTAGCCTCTATTTTCAAACGCTCTAAAAAATTCATTTGTTATGATGATTACACCGCCTATTCAATTTTTGCTGTGTTATGCGGTTGCCCGTCATATGTTGTACCAGCTCAAGGGCAGTCGATAGAAGATTGGTATCCAAATTTATCGGACAGATATGGTATTTCTTTTGGATTCTCAAAAGAGCAAGAGGAGTGGGCAGAACGCACAAGAGAAAATGTTTATAATCACATACTCGCTGAACATCAACGATCTACTGAAAATGTTCAGTGCTGCCTAAATGAAATGGCCGATTACTTCAAGCTAAGATAATATGGAAGGCAATTCAAATGAATAATGTACTCATTTTAAGAACTGCTTTTGGAGGTTTTAGTATATATGAAAGCAGGCAGAGGTTTTTAATTCCATAAAATATTATATAGCATAAAAATAATTATTTGAATCTAATATTGATTTCTCAGTCATATAAAGGAATGATAATTTTATTTAGATGATGCTATATGATATGTAAATGTAGTTAACTGTGTCTTGCAATATTTCAAAGCTGCTTGTTTGCGTTGAAAATATTCAGAAACCAGAAGTATGATCACTCATTAACTATGAGCGTAACATGAGACATGATTTAGTAGCTGCAAAACAGAGCAACAGTTTTCAGTTGGTTTTATTAATTTTAATTTCAACTCTCTTATTCCTAATCGCAGCATTTAGACCAATTGGTATTGATAATGATTCATTAACATATCAAGATGAGATAATTTCCTTTTACAAAGGGAATTCAGAAATTAAAGAGCCAATATTTATAATATTCAGCTATATTAGCGAAAAATTATTTAATGAAACTACGCGAATCGTTTTTGTTCTTTATGCCGCCTTCTCTGTATTTTTTAAGACTTATGCCATAGCAAAATATTCAAAGAGAATTGGATTATCTCTGGTTATTTATGCAGGCATGTTTTTTATTCTACATGAAATGACTCAGATTAGGGTTGGGCTTGCATCAAGTTTCTTTCTCTTAGCGATTCCGGACCTAATTAAACAAGACCGTAAAAAGTATATTATCAAAATTTTACTAGCATGTTTGTGCCATTTCAGTGCGGTTATACTTTTACCTTTAGTTTTTTTATCATCAAAAAAAATAAATCTAAGCTTAGTGTTCTCATCACCACTGATTATGTTAGCAATCATCTTGCTCATTGGGGACATGAATCCTGTTCTAATTTCGCTTTTCAGGTATTTGCCGGAACCTTTATCTACTAAAGCAATTTCTTATATCATAGGGGTTGAGCAATTTGGTCGTTTTGATGAGGTGAACATATTTAGTAAGTTTACTTTATCTGCATTCGCATTCTTTGTCTTGTATTTATACGCTTGTACAAAATCTATTATTAAAGCTGAGGATGTAATATTTCTCAAACTATTTAGCATTATGCTAACGATATTTTATCTATTTTCTTCAGTTCCTGTCTTGGCATCTCGCACTTTTGAGTTGTTTGCAGTATCTTTTATATTTTCTCTGCCAGTTATTGTCTCAAAGTTCAAACCGTCATGGATAGCAAGTTTGATAATTTTTTCTTGGGTATGTTTATACTGTTATTTGGTTAACTTAAAACTGATTGGAATTTAGATAAATGGAAAACAAAAAAAAACTGCTCATTATATTATTGAACTGGAATGGCTCTCAAGACACTCTGGCATGTTGTGAAAGCATGAAAAGTGTCCAAAGATTTAACCAAGGTTTAGCCGACTTAATTATCATAGATAATGATTCAAATATGGATTCTTATAAATATCTATGTGGTGGGTTGGCAGATCTTTTTGGTGAATCGCAAGAAATATCAGTTTCACATGATTTAATCAGTAATTATGGATTAATTGATACACAGGTACACAATAATGTATATTTATTTAGATGTTCTTTAAATCATGGGTTCGCAAAAGGGTGTAATCTTGGTGCAGAGTATGCTGAACAAAACGGCTATGAATACATTCTTTTTCTTAATAATGACACTGTTGTTGAACCTGACTTCTTGGAACCGTTATTAGCAAGTATTGATAGCGCTGATGCAGTAATACCTCAAATACGATACTATCATGATAAAAGTCTCATGTGGAATTGTGGTGGAGAAATTTCCAGGGTTGGTTCAAGAAAATATTATTTTGCTAAGAAAAATATAAATGATATTATTTTCCCTAGGGCTATTTTTAGAGTCACCTTTGCAACAGGGTGCTGTTTGTTGTTTAAAACAGTTTACTTTAAAAAGATTGGCAGATTCACTGAGAGATTTTTCTTTGGTGAAGAAGATGTAGAATTGGCCTTGAGGCTATTGAAAAACAAAGCTAAAGTAGTTTGTAACACCCACTCAATTATATACCATAAAGTTGGAGCTAGTATACAAGGAAGTCCTGAAAGACTTTTACGAAAAGCCTATATTCATTATCTTAATAGATTTGTAAATATGAAACTTCATTTAGGCATCACGTGGTATCTGTGGCTTATACCATCTATTTTGAAAGTTATGATTAATCTCCTAAAAATAAATAAATTAGGTCTTCGTAGTTCTTATGCTTTTTTGAAGAGTTTGATTTCTGATTCTTTATCTCTCACAGAGGTTGATAAACAAAAATTTGAATCAGTACTGAAGGATGGAATCAAATGATTCAAAAAAACTTTAGAAGATTTTTACTATTATTTAAGTCAATTGTTTTATCACTTTTCTTTTTAATTAGAGGATGTTTTAGTCATTCAACTCTAAAAGATGGTCATGCCGATTTTGTGGTATCACTAACTACTTATGGTTGGAGGTATAATTTTGTTTTTTTAACTATTGAAAGTATTTTCTTTCAAGAGATCAAGCCTTCAGTAATATATCTTTGGATTCATAAGGATGAACACATTTCCCCTATTGCAAAGTGGTTTTTAGAAAAACAAGTCAAAAGAGGGCTAAAAGTCCGATATGTTGAAAGAGATATAAGATCATTTAAAAAACTATCATATATTTTATCTCAAACAAATTGTGATTTTAGTTTTGTTGTTACTGCAGATGATGATGTGTTTTATCCTAAATATTGGCTGCGAAATTTCGTCGAAAATCCAAAAGTTAATAGTCATATCCTTTGCAATAGAGGAAGAGTAATTTCCTTTGAAAGCAATACTGAGCAGTTAAAACCCTATAAATATTGGCCGCTAGCTGATATAACTCATAATGAAAGTAATTATATACTACCTACCGGAGTTTCAGGTATATGCTATCCTATTAAGGCTCTCGATATGAGAATATCAGATTTTGATAGCATAGAAAAGTTATGTCCTTATGCAGATGACATATGGTATAAAATGATTACGACCGCGAATGGTTATCAATCGGTAATTTTGGATAATATCATTGACCATTTTCCTCCACTTGTTACATCCCTCACCAAGGGGCTAGAAAAAATGAATGTGAATGAAGATCTCAACACAAGACAATTCACTAATTCACTATCCTACTTCGGTTTAGGGAAAGATTCATTCGAACGTGAGTTTCGTTAGACTATGAATGATTTAATATCCATCATCATGCCCAGTTTTAATTCAGCTAAAACAATTAGAGAGTCTATTGATTCAATTGTTAATCAGTCGCATTCAAATTGGGAGCTTTTGATTACCGATGATTGTTCAAAAGACAATACAGCATCTATTGTTCAAGAATACGCTGCAGTTGATTTGAGAATCAAAATTTTTACCAACATAACAAATTCAGGTGCTGCGGTTAGTAGAAATAACTCAATCGATAGAGCCAGTGGTGATTATATTGCTTTTCTTGATAGCGATGACTTGTGGCATAAAGACAAATTGAAAGAGCAGCTTTCATTTATGAAAGATAATGATATAGATTTTTCTTTTACGGCATATGAAATAATTGATGAGAATGGCGCTGGATTTGGAAGGATAGTAGATCTCCAGGGCGATAATTGCTCTTTTGATTACTTTGACATGTTGCGTAAAAAAGCTACTCTAGGTTGTTCAACTGTTATGTTACGGAAATCAGCTTTTAGCGATTGTAAAATGCCATTGATAAGGACTGGGCAAGATTATGCCTTATGGCTTAAATTGCTTAAGCAAGGTAAAAAAGCATATTTATTAAATAAAGTTCTTACGAAGTATAGAGTTTTACCCAATTCTATTTCTCGGAATAAATTTAAGAAATGTAAGAGGCAATGGCAAATATATAGGGAGTTTGAAAAATTGAATATGTATCATTCCTCCGTTTCATTTGTTCATTACGCTTGGCGTGCGATTTTTAGGCGATAACAGAACGTTATGCAAAATCTCATTGAAAGAAAATCTTATAGAGCATGTTCAACTACTCTTTACCTTTGAAACTGAGTTAACATAGTGAACACATTCAAGCCGCGCATAAGTCGCGGTGACCACACCTGACAGGAGTATGTAATGTCCAAGCAACAGATCGGCGTTGTCGGTATGGCAGTGATGGGGCGCAACCTGGCGCTCAACATCGAAAGCCGTGGTTATACCGTCTCCGTTTTCAACCGCTCCCGTGATAAGACTGAAGAAGTCATCGCTGAGAATCCAGGCAAGAAACTGGTTCCTTTCTATACGGTTAAAGAGTTCGTTGAGTCTCTGGAAACGCCTCGTCGTATCCTGTTAATGGTGAAAGCGGGCGCAGGTACCGATGCTGCTATCGATTCCCTGAAACCGTATCTGGATAAAGGCGACATCATCATTGATGGCGGCAACACCTTCTTCCACGACACCATCCGTCGTAACCGTGAACTGTCTGCTGAAGGCTTTAACTTCATCGGTACCGGTGTCTCCGGTGGTGAAGAGGGCGCCCTGAAAGGCCCATCAATCATGCCTGGCGGCCAGAAAGAAGCCTACGAACTGGTTGCACCTATCCTGACCAAAATCGCAGCGGTTGCCGAAGATGGCGAACCGTGCGTGACCTATATCGGTCCGGACGGTGCGGGCCACTACGTTAAGATGGTTCACAACGGTATCGAATACGGTGATATGCAGCTGATTGCAGAAGCCTACTCCCTGCTCAAAGGCGGTCTGAACCTTTCTAACGAAGAGCTGGCTGAAACCTTCACCGAGTGGAACAAAGGTGAGCTGAACAGCTACCTGATCGACATCACCAAAGATATCTTCACTAAAAAAGATGAAGAGGGTAAATACCTGGTTGATGTGATTCTGGATGAAGCAGCGAACAAGGGTACCGGTAAATGGACCAGCCAGAGCTCTCTGGATCTGGGCGAACCTCTGTCCCTGATCACCGAATCTGTGTTTGCACGTTACATTTCCTCTCTGAAAGAGCAGCGCGTTGCGGCATCTAAAGTGCTCTCTGGTCCGCAGGCTAAGCCAACGGGTGACAAAGCGGAATTCGTTGAGAAAGTTCGTCGTGCTCTGTACCTGGGTAAAATCGTTTCCTACGCGCAGGGCTTCTCACAGCTGCGTGCAGCGTCTGACGAGAACAACTGGGATTTGAACTACGGTGAAATCGCGAAGATCTTCCGTGCGGGCTGCATCATTCGTGCGCAATTCCTGCAGAAAATCACCGATGCCTATGCAGAAAACGCGGGTATCGCGAACCTGCTGCTGGCTCCGTATTTCAAGAAAATTGCGGATGAATATCAGCAGGCGCTGCGTGATGTGGTTGCTTACGCTGTACAGAACGGTATTCCGGTTCCGACCTTCTCCGCTGCCGTGGCGTACTATGACAGCTACCGTGCTGCCGTACTGCCGGCGAACCTGATTCAGGCACAGCGTGACTACTTCGGTGCGCATACCTACAAACGCACTGATAAAGAAGGTGTGTTCCATACCGAATGGCTGGATTAATCTGATTTAACTCCGTCTGATAACAAAGCCTGATGAACCTCATCGGGCTTTTTTTATCGCGCTTACGCCCATGTGGACTTGCTTTGCTCAACGAGCATCGTTTAACACCATATAAACCACTGCATTTTCTCATTTCTGTAGCCAGGCATTCGCCTTGACAGCCGCTCAACATAAGAGGTAAAAACCTCAACAGTTGTTTATTGCGGTGGGGTGTTTATGCCTCCTGAAACTCAAAACTTGAAGAAGTTGAACGAATGAAAATAACTATCTCCGGAACGGGCTATGTTGGGCTTTCAAACGGCATCCTGATTGCACAAAACCATGAAGTGGTTGCGCTGGATATCGTTCAGTCCAAAGTAGATATGCTCAATCAGAAGCAGTCTCCGATTGTCGATAAAGAGATCCAGGACTATCTTGCCAACAAACCTCTGAATTTTCGTGCGACGACGGACAAAGAAGATGCCTATCGTGGTGCAGATTTCGTCATCATTGCGACACCAACAGATTACGATCCCAAAACCAATTACTTCAACACCTCTACTGTTGAAGCCGTGATCAAAGACGTTATCGCAATCAACCCTCAAGCAGTGATGATCATTAAGTCGACCATTCCGGTAGGCTTCACCAAATCGATTAAAGAAGAGTTGGGTATTGATAATGTCTTCTTCTCGCCAGAGTTTCTGCGCGAGGGCAGGGCGCTATACGATAACCTGCACCCCTCGCGTATCGTGATCGGTGAGCGCTCTGAGCGGGCGGAGCGTTTTGCCGCGCTGCTCCAGGAAGGCGCAATCAAGAAAGACATTCCGGTTCTGTTTACCGACTCCACGGAAGCCGAAGCCATCAAGCTGTTCGCCAATACTTATCTGGCGATGCGTGTAGCGTACTTCAACGAGCTGGACAGCTACGCAGAGAGTTTGGGCCTGAATACCCGTCAGATCATAGAAGGCGTGTGCCTCGACCCTCGCATCGGCAACCACTATAACAACCCGTCCTTCGGTTACGGCGGCTACTGCCTGCCAAAAGATACCAAACAGTTGCTGGCCAACTATCAGGCTGTACCGAATAACCTCATTTCAGCCATTGTAGATGCCAACCGCACGCGTAAAGATTTCATCTCTGACTCCATCCTTGCGCGTCAGCCTAAAGTTGTGGGTGTGTATCGTCTGATCATGAAGAGCGGTTCAGATAACTTCCGTGCCTCTTCCATTCAGGGCATCATGAAGCGCATTAAGGCTAAAGGGGTGCAGGTTATTATTTATGAACCCGCGATGCAGGAAGATGAGTTCTTCCACTCCCGCGTGATTCGTGATCTGGATGCATTCAAGCAGGAAGCGGACGTGATCATCTCTAACCGCATGGCGGAAGAGCTGGCGGACGTGGCGGATAAAGTCTATACCCGCGATCTGTTCGGAAGCGATTGATTACTCTTAACGCACGTAAAAAACCCGGCCATGTAGCCGGGTTTTTTATTTTCAGACCTTGTAGAAAGCGCGATACCAGTCGACAAAGTTCTTCACTCCGTCTTTGACCGACGTCTGCGGTTTAAAGCCAATAACGTCATACAACGCTTTCGTATCCGCGCTGGTCTCCAGCACGTCACCCGGTTGAATCGGCATCATGTTTTTCTCTGCTTCTTTGCCGAGAGCTTCTTCCAGCGCCGTGATGTAATCCATAAGCTCGACCGGAGAGCTATTACCAATGTTGTAAACGCGATAAGGCGCGGAGCTGGTCGCCGGGGAACCGGTCTCGACGGTCCAGTCTGCATCGGCCTGAGGAATGACATCCTGCAGACGAATAATGGCTTCGGCGATATCGTCGATGTAAGTGAAGTCGCGCTTCATCTTGCCGTAGTTGTAAACATCAATCGGCTTATCTTCGATCATTGCTTTGGTAAATTTGAACAAGGCCATGTCCGGTCGCCCCCACGGGCCGTACACGGTAAAGAAGCGCAGGCCGGTCGTTGGCAGGTTGTACAAATGAGAATAGGTATGCGACATCAGCTCATTGGCCTTTTTAGTTGCCGCATACAGCGAAACAGGGTGATCCACTGAATCGTCCGTAGAGAAAGGCATCTTACGGTTGAGCCCATAAACGGAGCTGGATGAGGCGTAAAGCAGGTGTTGAACCTTATTATGGCGACAGCCTTCCAGCACGTTGAGATGACCCACCAGGTTGGCTTCTGCATAAGCATGTGGATTATCCAGCGAGTAGCGAACCCCAGCCTGCGCGGCCAGATGGATCACACGGTCAAACTTCTCATCGGCGAAGAGCGCAGACATCCCTTCACGGTCGGCTAAATCAAGTTTATGGAAAGAGAAATTGTCAGATTTGAGCAAGTCCAGACGTGCCAGCTTAAGATTGACGTCATAGTAGTCATTCAGATTATCAATACCGACAACCTGATGGCTTGCGTCCAGCAGTCGCTTGCTGACATGTGAACCGATAAAACCTGCTGCGCCCGTTACCAAAAATTTCATATCTTTCCTCGTTAACGCTTCGTTCTTGTGATGCATAGGGCATCCGAATTTGTCTATGATAGCGCGTAGCACACCCGATACATAACCCATCTTTCCGATATAACTCATCGAATTCCTATAGAAAAATCCTCAGCAACAGATAAACTACGTAAACATAATTTTTTTTGCCCTTTTTCATCTGTTAGGGATTGTATGACGCAAAACAACAATAGCCTGGTCACGCGCAGTACTGACCCGGAGCAAATTGATTTACTTGATTTAGTGCTGCAACTTTGGCGCGGAAAGTGGGTAATTGGGGCATTTATTGCGGTTTTTATCGTATTAGCGGGCGTATACATTACAGTCGCGAAAGAGAAATGGACTTCCTCCGCCATTATTGCTCAGCCAGATGCGGCGCAGATCGCCACTTACGCCAATGCACTGAATATCCTTTACGGTAGCGCTGCACCTTCAATGCTGGATATCCAGAACCGTGCTATTAATCGTTTCAATTCCTCGTTTTCTGCTTTAGCTCAGGCTCTCGAAAACCAGGACATTCCAGAAAAGCTGACTATCGACACCACCGTTAAGGGGCAACCGCTGCCGTTAAGCGTCTCCTATCAGGGGGAGTCTGCAGAAGCGGCTCAAAAACAGCTGGCGCAATACATACAGCAGGTTGATCAGCAAACAGCGAAAGAACTTTCTCTCGACCTCAAAGATAATATCAAGCAGCAAATTACCACGCTAAATGACTCTCTGGAAAACCAGGAAAAGGTTGCTCAGGAGCAGAAAGATCTGCGAATCAAACAGATCACTGAGGCGCTTAAAAATGCGGAAGCTGCAAAAATCGCGACCCCACAGATCCAGCAAACTCAGGATGTGACCCAGGAAACTATGTTCCTGCTGGGTAGTGAAGCGCTGAAATCGATGATTGATAACGAAGCGTCTCGCCCGCTAGTGTTCTCTCCTGCTTACTATCAGACGAAACAAAACTTACTGGATATCGAGAAGTTGAATGTGAATCCAGACACGATTCACGTCTATCGTTACGTCATGAAGCCGGATCTCCCTGTCCGACGTGATAGCCCGAAAAAGGCGATCACCTTAATTCTGGCGGTTCTGCTGGGCGGGATTATTGGTTCTGGTGTGGTACTGGGCCGCAATGCACTGCGTAACTACAAACCCAAATCCTGAACCACATTGGATATAAAAAAACCGGGGAAATTCCCCGGTTTTTTTATTTGTGGCGCTTACGAAGATTCTCGATCACCGCCGTCAAATCCAGCTCCTGATCCTGCAGCAGTACCAGAAGGTGATACATCAAATCCGACGCCTCATTGGTCAGCTCCTCGCGGTCATGCACCGTCGCAGCCAGCGCAGTCTCAACGCCTTCTTCCCCTACCTTTTGCGCAATACGCTTGGTTCCGCTGGCGTACAACTTCGCAGTGTAAGAGCTTTCAGGATCCGCCGTTTTACGCTCTGCCAGCAGCTGTTCCAGTTGATACAGGAACAGCCACTGGTGGCTCGTCTCACCGAAGCAGCTGCTGGTGCCCTTGTGGCAGGTCGGCCCGATCGGATTGGCCAGCACCAGCAGGGTGTCGTTATCGCAGTCTGGCGCCATGCTGGCCACATTCAGGAAATGACCTGAGGTTTCACCTTTGGTCCACAGACGCTGTTTCGTGCGTGAGAAAAACGTCACCTTGCCGCTGTCGATCGTTTTCGCCAGCGCGTCCTGGTTCATATACCCCAGCATCAGCACTTCGCCTGAGACGGCATGCTGTACAACCACCGGCAGTAATCCGTCAGTTTTTTCCCAGTCCAGCTGCGCCTGTTGTTGCTCTGTTAACATACCCTGATCTCCACGCCCTGGTCGGCCAGGTACGTCTTTAACTCACCAATATTAATAATCTGTTTGTGGAACACGGACGCCGCCAGCGCACCGTCTACGTTCGCATCACGGAAAGCTTCCAGGAAGTGCTCCATGGTGCCCGCACCGCCGGAGGCAATCAGCGGCACGTGGCAGACCGCGCGGACTTTTTTCAGCTGCTCGAGGTCATACCCGTTACGCACGCCGTCCTGGTTCATCATGTTCAGCACAATCTCACCCGCGCCGCGCTTCTGCACTTCCTGCACCCAGTCCAGCGTTTCCCATTGGGTGACACGCGTCCGGCTCTCATCACCGGTATACTGGTTGACGTGATATTTACCGGTTGCAGCGTCATACCAGGTGTCGATCCCAACCACAATGCACTGCACGCCAAAGCGATCGGCCAGACGGGTAATCAGCTCCGGGTCGGCCAGGGCAGGGGAGTTGATGGAAATCTTGTCGGCACCAAAAGAGAGAATTTTGGCCGCGTCGTCAGCGGACTTAATCCCGCCCGCGACACAGAACGGAATATCAATCACTTCCGCCACGCGCGCGACCCAGCTTTTGTCGACCACGCGACCATCGCTTGAGGCGGTGATATCGTAAAAGACCAGCTCGTCTGCGCCTTCATCGGCATAACGTTTTGCCAGCGGAACGATGTCGCCAATAATCTCGTGGTTGCGGAACTGCACGCCTTTCACAACCTGACCGTCGCGTACGTCAAGACAAGGGATTATCCGTTTTGCCAGCATTGAATCGCCTCCGTTACAGTAAATTTACCTTCCAGCAGGGCACGGCCTACAATCACACCCTTTACACCGGTACCGCGCAGCGCAGCCACGTCGTCTATATCGCCGATGCCGCCTGAAGACTGGAACGCCACCTGCGGATAACGTGCACAAACCTCTTCATACAGCGAGACATTAGAGCCTGCCAGCGTACCGTCGCGAGAGATATCGGTGCACAGCACGTGCTTCAGGCCAACGGGCAGATACATCTCGACCAGTTCTTCCAGCGTTACCCCGGAGTTTTCCTGCCAGCCGCTGATCGCCACCTGCTTATTACCTTGTTCGTCAATGCGAACGTCCAGCGCCAGCACCAGCGCATCGGCGCCGAAGCGGCGGAACCAGCCTTTCACGGTCTCAGGATCGTTGACCGCGGTTGAGCCTACCACCACGCGCGCCACGCCTGCATCCAGCAGTGCCGCAACATCCTCTTCCGTACGCACGCCGCCGCCGACCTGTACGGGCACATTAACGCCAGCAACCAGGTTTTTCAGCAGCGGGATCTGGCGTTTCGCCGGATCTTTCGCGCCCGTCAAATCCACCAGATGCAATACCTGCGCGCCCTGAGCCGCATAATCCTGCAGACGCGGCAGCGGGTCGTTCCCGTAGTCACGCTGCTGGCCGTAATCGCCCTGATGCAGACGGACAACCGTGCCGTCAATTAAATCTAAAGCGGGAATGATCATCACATCTCCAGGAAGTTTTTCAGCAACTGCGCGCCCGCGGCGCCCGAACGTTCCGGGTGAAACTGCACGCCGAAGAAATTGTCTTTCTGCACCGCGGCAGTAAATGCCTCGCCGTAGTTGCACTGGGCGATGGTATGGGCGTTCACCGGCATGGCGTAGCTGTGCACGAAGTAAAAATACGCACCGTCTTCGATGCCGCGAAACAGACGGTCACCTGCTTTCGCGTAAACGCGGTTCCACCCCATATGCGGTAGCGGCAGGCCGTGGTCGGTCATTTTCGGTACGTCTTCGTCAATAATACCCAGCAGGTCAACGCCGTTGCTCTCTTCGCTGCGGCGACCCAGAAGCTGCATGCCTAAGCAAATCCCCAGTACCGGTTGGGTACAGGCTTTAATCAAATCGACCAGCTCGCGCTCGTGGATCTGATCCATCGCCGCCTGGGCGGTGCCTACGCCGGGCAGGAAAAGCTTGTCGGCGCGCAATACCACGTCCGGATCACGGCTCACCACCGGCTCGTAGCCGTGGCGCGCAATGGCCGATTTGACGGAGTTCAGATTGGCGCATCCGGTATCCAGAATCACCACGTTCATCACAGCACTCCTTTCGACGAGGGAAGGGCGTCACCTTCCACGCGGATCGCCTGACGCAGTGTACGGCCAAAGGCTTTAAACAGACTTTCCACGCGGTGGTGATCGTTTTTGCCTTTCGTTTTCAGATGCAACGTCAGGCCCATGGTGTAGGACAAGGAACGGAAGAAATGCTCCACCATTTCGGTGCTGAGATCGCCCACGCGCTGGTAGGTGAAGTCGGCTTTGTATTCCAGGTGCGGACGACCGGAGATGTCCATCGCGCAGCGCGCCAGACATTCGTCCATCGGCAGAACAAAACCAAAACGGTTGATGCCGCGTTTGTCTCCGAGCGCTAGCTTCAGGGCTTCACCCAGCGCCAGACCGGTATCTTCTACGGTGTGGTGATCGTCAATGTAAAGGTCACCCTTCACCGAGATTTCCATGCGGAAACCGCCGTGGGTGGCAATCTGGTCCAGCATATGGTCAAAGAAACCGACACCGGTGTGGATCTTGCTGCCGCCTTCACGGTCCAGCCAGACCTTCACATCAATCTGTGTCTCTTTGGTGTTGCGTTCAACGTGCGAGTAGCGGTCACGTTTTGTCAGCTGTTCGCCAATCTTTGCCCAGCCAAGATTGTTGCGGTCGTAGCGAAGCCCCGCAATGCCCATATTTTCCGCCAGCGTAATATCAGTGATGCGATCCCCGATGACATAGCTGTTGGTTTTATCCAGCATATCCTCAGCCAGATAGCGCTCAACCAGCTTCACTTTTGGCTTACGGCAGTCGCACTCATCGGCTGGCATGTGCGGGCAAATCAGTACCTCATCGAACGCTACGCCCTGAGAGGTCAACACCTGCATCATTAAATTATGGGGGCCGTCAAAGTCTGCCTGCGGGAAGCTGTCGGTACCCAGACCGTCCTGGTTGGTAATCATCACCAGCTTATAACCGGCTTTTTGCAGCGTAAGCAGCACCGGTATCACGTCCGGTTCAAAAGCCAGTTTGTCGAAACGATCGACCTGAAAATCGGCTGGTGGCTCTGAAATAAGGGTGCCGTCACGATCGATGAAAAGGATCTTCTGGGTCATACTTTCTCCGCTTTCAGGGCGTCAATCACGCGCTGGCTCTCTGCGCGGGTGCCTACGGTAATGCGCAGGCAGCCGCTCAGGGAAGGTTGTTTATTCTGGTCTCGTAAGATAATGCCCTGATCCCACAAAGATTTAAATACGGCACTCGAGGCGGTAAAACGCACCAGGATGTAATTGGTTTCCGAGTCAAACACCTGCTCCACGCACGCAATATCCTTCAGGGCGGTGACCAGGTACTGGCGTTCTTCCAGGATCTGCGCCACGCGTTCGCGCATCGCATTAATGCCCTGAGGCGTCAACGCCTGTGCCGCAATATCCGCAACCGGCGTGGAGAGTGGATACGGGGCGATGACTTTCAAAAGCAGGTCGATGACTGCTTTATTCGCCAGGGTGAATCCGCAGCGCAAGCCCGCGAGGGCGAAAGCCTTCGACAGTGTGCGCAGCACAACAAGATGCGGATACTCCTCAAGCCAGCCTGTCAGCGTCGCCTGTGGGCAGAACTCAATATAGGCTTCGTCCGCGACCACCAGCGCTTTACCGCGCGTCATTTCCAGCAGGGTACGAATATCCTGTGGCGTGATAATCTGCCCGGTTGGATTGTTCGGGCTGCAGACAAACACGACTTTTACGCCGTCAAGATTGTCGGCAATCCCCTGCAGATCCAGCTGCCAGTTCTCCAGCGCCTGCACGTTGCGGCACGCCACGCCGAAGGTTTCGGCGCTGACGCTGTACATGCCGTAGGTCGGCTGGCAGTACATTACTGCGTCTTTTCCCGGCTCGCAGAACGCGCGGATCAGCAGTTCAATGCCTTCGTCTGCCCCACGGCTGACCAGCACCTGCTCCGGCTTCACGCCTGCGTACTGGGCGTAGTTTTCGATTACCGCTTTCGGCTGACACTCCGGATAACGGTTCAACGTTTGCTGCGACAGCTCAAACTGCACCGCCGTCGGGAATTCGTTGGCGTTCAGCCAGACATCGCCTTTGCCACCCAGGCGGCGCGCGGACTGATAAGGCGTCAGGCGACGGACATTTTCGCGGGCTAATTCTTCAATGTTCATGCTTGCTCCTTCAGCGCAGCAACGCGCAGCGTAACGGCATTTTTATGGGCAGTCAGACGTTCGGCGGCGGCCAGCGTCTCAATAGTTGAAGCCAGCGAGGCAAACCCTTCTCGGGAAAGTTCCTGCACGGTCATCCGTTTCTGGAAATCCGCCAGGCCCAGGCTGGAACAGGTTGAGGTATAGCCATACGTCGGCAGAACGTGGTTGGTACCAGAAGCGTAGTCGCCCGCGGATTCCGGTGACCAGTCGCCGAGGAACACCGAGCCAGCGCTGGTAATGCTGTCGACCAGATCGCGGGCGTTGCGGGTCTGAATAATCAGATGCTCCGGGCCGTACTGGTTGGAAATAGCAATGCACTGCTCCAGGTCACGCGCCACAATCAGGCGGCTGGCGGATAACGCCTGGCGTGCCGTGTCGGCACGGGGCAGGTCGGCAAGCTGACGCTCAACGGCCTCACCCACACGTTTAGCCATATCGGCGTCCGGTGTCAGCAAAATGACCTGGGAGTCCGGGCCGTGTTCAGCCTGTGAAAGCAGGTCGGACGCCACGAAATCCGGCGTTGCGCCGCTGTCGGCAATCACCAGTACCTCAGAAGGGCCGGCTGGCATATCAATTGCCGCACCGTCCAGACGCTGGCTGACCTGGCGCTTGGCTTCGGTTACATACGCGTTGCCCGGTCCAAAGATTTTGTCGACCTTCGGAATGGATTCAGTCCCGAACGCCAGGGCCGAAATGGCTTGGGCACCACCCACTTTATAGACTGCCTGTACGCCGCACAGCTTTGCCGCATAAAGGATCTCATCGGCAATCGGTGGCGGAGAGCACAGCACCACTTTCTGGCATCCGGCGATACGCGCCGGGGTTGCGAGCATTAATACGGTTGAAAACAGCGGCGCTGAACCGCCAGGGATATAAAGCCCGACTGACGCCACCGGGCGAGTCACCTGCTGACAACGCACGCCGGGCAGGGTTTCCACGTCCACGGTCGGCAGTTTCTGCGCAACGTGAAAGGTCTCAATGTTTTTCACCGCGACGGCCATCGCCTGTTTGATGTCGTCACCGAGGCGGCTTTCCGCCTCCGCGATTTCCTGCCCGGTGACCTGTAGCGCGTCAACTTCGGTTTTATCAAACTTTGCACTGTATTCACGCAGCGCGTCATCGCCACGCGTTTTGACGCTATCAAGGATCTCCGCCACGGTGCGGGAGATGCTTTCGGAGGCGGAAATCGCCGGGCGCATCAGCAGCTCGTGCTGCTGTGCGTCGCTACAGGTATTCCAGTCGATGATTGTGTTAAAACGCATGGCCGTTACTCCATCATCTTCTCAATTGGCAGCACCAGAATGGAGCTTGCGCCCAGCGCCTTCAGTTTTTCCATGGTTTCCCAGAAGAGGGTTTCGCTACTGACCATGTGCATTGCCACGCGCTGCTGATCGCCCGCCAGCGGCAGAATGGTTGGACGTTCTGCGCCCGGCAGCAGGGCAATCACTTCATCCAGACGCTCGGTCGGCGCATGCATCATGATGTATTTGGATTCACGTGCCTGAATCACGCCCTGAATACGGGTCAGCAGTTTGTCGATGAGCTGCTGCTTGGCATCGGCCATATCGCCATCACGCTGGATCAGACACGCTTTGGAGCGGTAAATCACTTCGACCTCGCGCAGGCCGTTCGCTTCCAGCGTCGCGCCGGTAGAGACGAGGTCACAGATAGCGTCCGCCAGACCCGCACGCGGTGCCACTTCAACCGAGCCGTTCAGCAGGCAGGATTTAAACTGCACGCCTTTCTGATCCAGATAACGCTTTAACAGGTGAGGGTAGGAGGTGGCGATACGTTTGCCATTCAGCGCGGCCGGACCGTCCCAGGGTTCATCAACCGGCGTTGCCAGCGACAGGCGGCAGCCGCCAAAATCCAGACGACGCAGGGTGAAGTAACGCGGGTCTTCGCCCTGCGCACGGCGGGTCAGCAATTCTTCTTCCAGCACGTTTTCACCGATAATCCCGAGATCAACGACGCCATCCATGACCAGGCCTGGAATATCGTCATCACGCACGCGCAGAATGTCGATCGGCATGTTTTCAGCCAGAGCAATCAGGCGCTGGGTGTGCAGGTTGATTTTAATCCCGCAGCGGGCCAGCAGTTCGCGTGAATCATCACTCAAACGACCTGATTTTTGAATAGCTATGCGTAAGCGTGAGTTATCTAACATTCTTTATTCCTCGTTAACCTGTTTTAACCTGTCTGAATTTGGTCCAAAAAAAAGCCCCCGGAAGAAGATCTTCCGGGGGCTTTATCATGCGTTCATGCACCACTGGAAGATCCAAACGTCTTCCAGCACACATCGCCTGAAAGACTAGTCAGGATGATGGTGATGATGGTGGTGTTTAAATTGAACGCGTGTCATATAAATTCTCGATGAATGCTTATTCATTTGATGTCTTTTAACCTAAACCAGTTGTGTGACAGATTGCAAGGGCTTTTTTTGATCATTAATTCATTTCATATTGATGCTATGAATTGTGTGTTCTGCCAGGCTGGCGTAGCCTTATGAAAGACGAGTGAGAGTCAGGAGAATTCGCATGAAAAAGGTCGCGATTGTCGGTTTGGGCTGGCTGGGAATGCCGCTGGCGATGTCATTAGCCGCGAAAGGCTGGCAGGTGACCGGGAGCAAAACGACGAGGGATGGGGTCGAAGCGGCACGCATGTGCGGTATTGATGGCGTTGAACTGCGTCTGGAACCGGAGCTGGTGTGTGATGCGGACGATCTGGACACGCTGATGAACGTCGATGCGCTGGTGATTACACTACCCGCGCGGCGCAGCGGCCCGGGTGAATCATTCTATCTGCAGGCAATGCAGGAGATTGTCGACAGTGCCCTTGCGCACCATGTTCCGCGTATCATTTTTACCAGTTCGACGTCGGTCTATGGCGATGCTCCGGGCGTAATGAAAGAAGGAACTGAGCGCCGTCCGGTGACCGCGAGTGGCAAGGTCCTTAAAGAGCTGGAAGACTGGCTGCATAATTTGCCCGGCACGCAGGTGGATATCGTCCGTCTGGCGGGGCTGGTCGGCCCCGGGCGGCATCCGGGACGCTTTTTTGCCGGGAAATTGGCGCCGGACGGGCAGCATGTCGTCAATCTTGTTCATCTTGAGGATGTTATTGGCGCGATTGAGCTACTCTTAAAAGCTCCAAAAGGTGGACACATCTATAATATATGTGCACCTTCTCATCCTGCGCGCAGCACGTTTTACCCGCTGATGGCGCGTCAGCTTGGCCTGGCTCCGCCGGTTTTTGCTGAGGCAAAGGACGAAAGCAAAGGCAAAATTGTTGATGGCAATCGCATTTGTCATGAGCTGGGGTTTGAGTATCAATATCCCGATCCGCTGGTGATGCCTATGGAATAAGTCCCGCAGCGGAAACGATCGCACACCGGAAGGGGGCGAGCATGAAACCGCTGCTGGATGTTCTTATTATTCTGGATGCACTGGAAAAAGAGGGAAGCTTTGCGGCTGCTTCAGCAAAGCTCTATAAAACCCCTTCGGCATTGAGTTACACCGTTCAAAAACTGGAAAGCGATCTTAATATCCAAATCCTCGATCGCACCGGACATCGCGCGCGTTTTACCCGTACCGGACAGATGCTGCTGGAAAAAGGCCGCGAAGTCCTGCACACCGTTCGTGAACTGGAAAAACAGGCCGTCAAGCTCCACCAGGGATGGGAGAACGAGCTGGTCATTGGCGTGGATGATACCTTCCCGTTCTCTCTTTTGACCCCGCTGATCGAAGCGTTTTATCAACATCACAGCGTCACCCGGCTTATCTTCATCAACGGTGTGCTTGGCGGCTCCTGGGATGCCTTAACGCAGGGCAGGGCAGATATTTTTGTCGGGGCATTGCATGAGCCCCCCCAGCTGAGTGAATTTGGCTTTGCCCGACTTGGCGTGCTGGAGCAGGTGTTCGCCGTGGCGCCTCATCATCCGCTGGCTCAGGAGCCAGAGCCCCTTAACCGCCGCGTGATTAAAGGCTATCGCGCCATCGTGGTGGGGGATAACGCTCGCCCGGAATGTTCGGTTTCCTCGCAACTGCTTGATGAGCAGGAAGCCATCACGGTTTTTGACTTTAAAACTAAGCTGGAACTGCAAATTAGTGGACTCGGCTGCGGCTACTTACCGCGCTATCTGGCGCAGCGGTTTATTGATAGCGGTGCGCTTGTTGAAAAACAGGTACTTGCTCAAAGCAGTAACGAATCGGTATGGATGGGCTGGAATGAACAAACCGCCGGGCTTGCGAGCGCCTGGTGGCGGGATGAAATTTTAGCAAATAGTGCTATCGCGGCAATTTACTCTCAGCCCGGCGTCCAGAAATCAGCCAGTTAGCAGAAAGAAAACGGCCCGGTGCGTTGCAAAGTATTGCCTTTTGTATCCGATGTGGGGCAAAATGCCGCCGCTGCAACCAAATGAATAATCGACGATATAAAAGGCGTCGGTTATTTTTTTTTGCATGTACGAAACGAAACTAAAAACCAAGAGGCCGGGCTTCGTACCGGATAGATATTTACTAAAATCCGACAGTTGTTGTCGCTGAGGAAGAAAGAAATGGGGCAATTTTTCGCTTACGTGGCGGTTATCACCGTAAAGGAGAATAACTATGTCGCATAACGCAACTCCAAACACCTCTCGCGTGGAATTACGTAAAACGCTTACGTTGATTCCGGTTGTTATGATGGGCCTTGCCTATATGCAACCGATGACGCTGTTCGATACATTCGGTATCGTATCGGGCCTCACCAACGGTCACGTTGCGACGGCGTACGCCTTCGCACTGGTCGCGATCCTCTTTACCGCGCTGAGCTACGGAAAACTGGTCCGCCGTTTCCCGTCAGCAGGCTCTGCGTACACCTATGCTCAGAAATCCATTAGCCCGGCAGTTGGCTTTATGGTGGGCTGGTCATCTCTGCTGGACTACCTGTTCATGCCGATGATCAACATTCTGCTGGCAAAAATTTACTTTGAAGCGCTGGTGCCTTCCGTGCCGTCGTGGATCTTTGTTGTCGCGCTGGTGGCCTTTATGACCATTTCTAACCTGCGCAGCATCAAGACCGTGGCAAACTTCAACACCCTGATTGTTATTCTGCAGATGGGCATCGTGGCAGTTATCGTCGGCCTGATCATCTACGGTGTTTCTCACGGTGAAGGTGCGGGCACGCTGACCAGCACGCGTCCATTCTGGTCTGAAGGCGCACATGTTGTGCCGATGATTACCGGTGCGACGATTCTGTGCTTCTCGTTCCTGGGCTTTGACGGTATCTCTTCTCTGTCAGAAGAGACCAAAGATGCTGAGCGCGTGATCCCGAAAGCGATTTTCCTGACGGCGCTGATTGGCGGCCTGATCTTCATCGGTGCCTCCTACTTCCTGCAGCTGTACTTCCCGGATATCTCTCGCTTTAAAGATCCGGATGCGTCGCAGCCTGAAATCATGCTTTATGTTGCGGGTAAAACGTTCCAGTGGGGCGTGCTGATTTTTTCCAGCGTGACCGTACTGGCATCCGGTATGGCGGCACACGCAGGCGTTTCTCGTCTGATGTATGTTATGGGCCGTGACGGCGTGTTCCCGACTCGCTTCTTCGGTTATGTGCATCCAAAATGGCGTACTCCGGCGTGGAACGTGCTGTTGGTTGGCGCGATTGCGCTGATGGCGATTAAATTCGACCTGGTAACTGCAACTGCGCTGATTAACTTCGGTGCGCTGGTGGCGTTCACCTTCGTTAACCTCTCCGTGATTTCGCAGTTCTGGATCCGTGAGAAGCGCAACAAAACGCTGAAAGACCACTTCAACTATCTGGTGCTGCCAGTGTGTGGTGCGCTGACGGTGGGTGCGCTGTGGATCAACCTTGAAGAGAGCTCTATGATTCTGGGGCTGATCTGGGGCGGTATCGGCCTGGTTTACCTGGCCTGCGTAACGAAGAGCTTCCGTAACCCGGTTCCTCAGTACGAAGACGTTGCGTGATGACTCGCCGGGTGGCGCTAGCGCTTACCCGGCCTACAAAACAACACTCCTGTAGGCCCGCGTAAGCGAAGCGCCACCGGGCAAAAAAAAGCGGAGACCATCGTCTCCGCTTTTTTATGTCTGATTTTCAGACTATCTCTTGCGCGTACTGAAACAGCGCTTTCAGCAGCGCCTGTTTCTCTGCATTCCCTTCGTACTGACCGTAAAGCATCTCCAGCTCCTGGGCGTAGTTGTGCAGATACTCTGGCGTAAACACGTTACGACGATGCTGCAGCCAGCGCTCCTGCTCTGTTTCATCCAGCGTACCGGGGTAGTTACGTGCGCGGTAATTAAACATCAGCTTTTCGATGCGTTTATCGGCGAAAGTGATGTCCAGCGCCGGCAGGTTCCGCGGCTCGGTTTGCAGGACAATATTCATCGCTGCACGGTCGGCATCGCTGAAGAAGCCGTTGTAGAGCTGTGCATCGACGTTTTCCGACGGCACAAACGGCTCCGCTTCGGCGAAGATCGCGACCACTTTCTCGCGTACCTGCGGATTTTCGCGCAGCACTTTCAGGTTATCCAGGCAGTGCTGACGGTTAATGCCCAGCCTGTCAGCATCCTCCGGGCGCAGCGTATTCGCCTGCGCCAGTACCGGACATTTATTGATATGCACCAGTTTGACCGGCACCGCGGGCAGGTCACCAAGCTCATTTTTCGGGGTGTAGAGCCGTTCGCGCAGGGTATCGCTGTCAAGTTCCAGCAGCGGCGAAATATCGCCCGCTAAATCCACCATAATAACGGCGTTACGGTTGTCCGGATGCCACGCCAGCGGTGCCACCCAGCTGGTATTACCGCGCCAGGCACCGAACATACCGGAGATATGCACCAGGGGTTTCATCTGCGGCACGTCGATAAGGGTCATGAGCTTCTGCTTGCTGCGATGGCTCAGCAAATACTCAAACAGCCGGGGCTGCGCGGCTTTCACCAGCTTCGCCATGGCAATAGTGGCATAGACGTCCGCCATTGCGTCGTGGGCATTGCTGTGCTCAATGCCATTAGCGCGCGTCAGGTGTTCCAGGCGGAAGCTCGTCAGACCTTCCTCATTTTCCGGCCAGTTGATGCCTTCAGGACGCAGGGCATAACAGGCGCGCATGATATCCAGCAGATCCCAGCGCGAGTTGCGGTTCTGCCAGCTCCAGGCGTACGGATCGTAGAAGTTGCGATAGAAAACGTTGCGGGTCACTTCGTCATCGAAACGGATGTTGTTGTAACCGACCACGCAGGTATTGGGGACGGTAAACAGATCGTGGATGCGGCGGGCGAACTCCGCCTCGTTCACCCCCTTGTCCCGCGCTTCCTGAGGGGTGATCCCGGTGACCATGACCGCGCCTGGCTGCGGCAGGTAATCATCAGCAGGTTTGCAGTAAAAGACCTCAGGCTCGCCAATGATGTTGAATTCGTCGTCGGTACGGATGGCGGCAAACTGCGCCGGTCGGTCCAGCGCCGGGTGCGTGCCAAAGGTTTCATAGTCGTGGAATAAAAAAGTGGGGCGTGCGGCAGAGTCAGACACCAGTAATACCATCCTGTTAAAAAATGACGCCACTATGGTAAACGATCGTGCGGGTCAGACCGAATAAAAAGCGCCGCCGTGGTGCAAATTTGCGAGACAGATTCAGCGTGAAACCTGCGTTCTGTCACATTTTTTTGCAATTAACCCAGGTAACGACATCAGAACTCCCGTAAAAAGGTCATCGATTTTTAATGACCTGAGGATATACCGTTGAAACGCCGTCTGTTTATTGCTGTTTCTTTACTCGCTTCGAGTATCTCATCTGCTTTTGCGGCCGAACCGCTGGATTTTTCCCCGCAGCCTCCGGCCATTCAGGCGGGCTCGTGGGTGCTGATGGATTACACGACTGGTCAGATCTTAACGGCGGGCAACGAACATCAACAACGTAATCCGGCGAGCCTTACTAAGCTGATGACGGGTTATGTGGTTGATCGGGCCATTGATAGCCATCGCATTACGCCGGATGACATTGTCACCGTAGGCCGTGACGCATGGGCCAAAGGGAACCCGGTTTTTGACGGATCATCCCTGATGTTCCTGAAAGAGGGCGATCGCGTCTCCGTGCGGGACTTAAGCCGCGGGCTGATTGTGGATTCCGGCAACGACGCCTGCGTGGCGCTGGCCGATCACGTAGCGGGTGGGCAGCCGCAGTTTGTGAAGATGATGAACGACTATGTGCAGAAGCTGAACCTGCGCGATACGCACTTTGAAACCGTCCATGGGCTTGATGCGCCGGGTCAACACAGCTCGGCCTATGACCTGGCCGTTCTCTCCCGGGCTATCATTCACGGCGAGCCTGAGTTTTACCATATGTACAGCGAAAAGAGCCTCACCTGGAACGGGATCACCCAGCAAAACCGTAACGGCCTGCTGTGGGATAAAACCATGAACGTGGATGGCCTCAAAACGGGGCACACTTCTGGCGCGGGCTTTAACCTGATTGCTTCCGCCGTTGACGGTCAGCGCCGTTTAATCGCGGTGGTGATGGGGGCGGACAGCCCGAAAGGGCGCGAAGACCAGGCCCGGAAACTGCTGCACTGGGGTCAGCAGAATTTCGATACGGTGCAGATTCTGCACAGCGGTAAAAAAGTAGGGACAGAACGTATCTGGTACGGTGATAAAGAACAGGTAAATCTGGGTACGGATCAGGACTTCTGGCTGGCTTTACCGAAAGCGGAAGTGGCGAACATTAAGGCGAAATACGTTCTGGATAAGAAAGAGCTGGAAGCGCCGATTGCCGCACATCAGCGGGTTGGGGAGATCCAGCTCTATGACCGCGACAAAGTGGTGGCACACTGGCCGCTGGTCACCCTGGAACGTGTTGATAAGGGTGGGATTTTCTCTCGCCTCAGTGATTACCTGCACCAAAAAATCTAACCTTTCTGAGCAGACTGGCAGGGTTGCGAGTCTGCTCACATAATAAACACTCCTCGTTTGCCGATAATATTGTTCCTGTTTTATAGTGTATAAATATACAGTAATAAGCGGAGGCAGTATGGACTACAGCATCAAGCAGCAACAGAAGCGTAAGATTGCGGGTTTTCATCTTGTTGGGCCGTGGGAAAAAACGGTTAAGCAGGGATTTGAACAGCTGGTCATGTGGGTGGACGGACGTCACATTGAGCCGCTGGAGTGGGTGGCGGTCTACTACGATAATCCTGATGAGGTCCCGGCGGAAAAACTGCGCTGTGATACGGCCGTTACGGTACCGGAGGATTTTGTTATCCCGGATAACAGCGAAGGCGTCATGATGACGGAAATCGCGGCGGGTGATTATGCCGTGGCCACGGCGCGTGTGGAAAACTACGACTTTGCAACACCGTGGTATCAGTTCTTCAATTCCCTGTTGCAGGACAATAAATACCAGATGGCGCTCAAACCCTGCTTCGAACGCTATCTCAATGATGGCAACGCGGACGGTTACTGGGATATCGAAATGTTTATCGCGGTAGAGCACAAAACGGCTTAAGCCTGCTAAATGAAGGGTTTTTCAGCCGGGTGTGATCCTCCCGGCTGAAAACACAGTACAATTGTGATTTGCCGTGTAGCTGGAGAGCGGGTGTGCGTCCCGACAAATCATTAACGCCGTTTGAAATTCGTCTATACAAACATTACCGCGTGGTGCATGGGTGCCGCATTGCGCTGGCGTTCGTATTGACCTTTATACTGGTCCGACTGCTGGATGTTCCGGAGGGGACGTGGCCGCTGATCACGCTGGTGGTGGTGATGGGGCCTATCTCATTTTGGGGGAACGTTGTTCCTCGCGCCTTCGAGCGGATCGGCGGTACCGTTCTTGGCTCTGCGCTGGGGCTTATTGCCCTGAAGCTGGAGCTTATCTCATTTCCGGTCATGCTGGCATGGTGCGGTGCGGCCATGTTCCTCTGCGGTTGGCTGGCGTTGGGCAAACGCCCCTATCAGGCGCTGCTGATTGGTATCACGCTTGCGGTGGTGGTTGGCGCACCGGCCGGGGATATGACTACGGCGCTCTGGCGAAGCGGGGATGTCATCCTGGGCTCGCTGCTTGCCATGCTGTTTACCGGCATCTGGCCGCAGCGTGCTTTTTTGCACTGGCGTATCCAGATGGCCAGCTATGTCACCGCGTTTAACCGCGTTTACCAGGCCGGTTTCTCCCCCAATCTGGTTGAGCGCCCACGGCTGGAAAAGCATCTGCAAACCATCCTTAATGACGTGGTCAAAATGCGCGGCCTGATTACCCCCGCGAGCAAAGAGACCCATATTCAGAAAGCGATTTTCGAGGCTATTCAGACCGTAAGCCGCAATCTGGTCTGCATGCTTGAGCTGCAGATTAACGCGCACTGGGCTTCTCGCCCAAGCCATCTGCTGATGCTCAACGCACATACGCTGAAAGAGACACAGCAGATGACGCAGCAAACCCTGTTGACCATCGCTCATGCGCTCTATGAAGGCAACCCGCAGCCGATACTGGCGAACAGCGAGCGTCTGAATGACATTGTGGCGGAGCTGAAAACGCTTATTAGCGAGCGGCAGGGTGATAACGTGGCGGAAACGCCCATTCATGGCTATGTCTGGTTGAGCCTGGAACTGGCCCGGCAGCTTGAACTGTTATCGCACCTCATTTGCCGGGCGCTGCGCAAATAAAACGCGGATGTGACGCCTGCTGCTTCGATTCAGCAGCAATTGGGGTTATGATAGCTTTAAACGATATAGTCATTGTCATTCGCAGCCGCTGTCAGTAAGGTTATTGATACAACGGTTGCTTTAACGAATCCGAATCTCACATTATCAGGGGTGTAAAAATGGAAACTACCAAGCCTTCGTTCCAGGATGTTCTGGAATTCGTCCGCCTGTTCCGCCGCAAAAACAAACTGCAGCGTGAAATCCAGGACGTTGAGAAGAAGATCCGTGACAACCAGAAACGTGTCCTGCTGCTCGACAACCTGAGCGACTACATCAAGCCAGGCATGAGCGTTGAAGCTATTCAGGGCATCATCGCCAGCATGAAGAGCGACTATGAAGACCGCGTGGATGACTACATCATCAAAAATGCTGAGCTGTCCAAAGAGCGTCGCGATATCTCTAAAAAGCTGAAAGTGATGGGCGAAATCAAAAACGGCGAAGCAAAAAGCGAGTAATCGCAATGAATGGTGAAAAAGGCTCTCTGGTGACAGAGAGCCTTTTTTATTTTAGTAGGTCGGGTAAGGCGCAAGCCGCCACCCGACAATTTTATCAGGCACAGAAAAGCAAAAAGCCTGCTTTAAAAGCAGGCTTTTTAAATTTGGCTCCTCTGACTGGACTCGAACCAGTGACATACGGATTAACAGTCCGCCGTTCTACCGACTGAACTACAGAGGAATCGTTGTGGAGGCTTATCTTAGCGGCGAAAAAACTTTTGTCAAACCTGATCTTAGAGAAAATCGACTGACTGCTGAATCTGTCGTCAGTTTGTTGTAAATCCACACATCTTTTTCAGGAAAATACTTTGCAGGATGAGCATTTCTCCCCCATCATTTGAAATGGAGTTTCAACTTTTCTCGCTAAGGTCCATTTTGAACGTCACTGCTCCTCTGCGCCAGGCGATCATGCGCACGCCCTGGTACGCAAAACGTAAAAGCTATCGTGTCCTCTTCTGGCGTGAAATCACCCCCCTTGCGGTGCCTATCTTTCTGGAGAATACCTGCGTACTGCTGATGGGGGTGTTGAGCACCTTCCTTGTCAGCTGGCTGGGGAAAGAGGCGATGGCGGGGGTTGGGCTGGCGGACAGCTTCAACATGGTGGTGATGTCCTTCTTCGCGGCTATCGACCTTGGGACAACCGTCGTGGTGGCCTTCAGCCTCGGCAAGCTTGACCCCAAACGGGCCCGCGAGGCGGCTCGCCAGTCGCTGATGATCATGACCATTTTTTCGATCGTTCTGGCGGCGGTGATCCACTATTTCGGTAAAGAGATTATCGACGTTGTCGCCGGGGAAGCCACGAACGAGGTGAAGGACCTGGCGCTAACCTACCTCGAAATGACCGTCATAAGCTATCCGGCCGCGGCTATCGCGCTGATTGGCAGTGGTGCGCTGCGCGGGGCAGGTAACACCAAAATCCCGCTGCTGATCAACGGCGGGATGAATATCCTGAATATCATCATCAGCAGCGTGCTGATCTACGGCGTGTTTTCATGGGAAGGGTTGGGGTTCGTCGGTGCCGGTCTGGGGCTAACCATTTCTCGCTACATTGGTGCTGCGGCGATTATCGGGGTGCTGATGACGGGCATCACGCCTTCGCTGCGGCTTACGCTGAAAAGCTACTTCCGACCCTTTAACTTCGCCATTATCTGGGAAGTGATGGGGATTGGTATTCCCGCCAGTATTGAATCAGTGCTGTTTAACGGCGGTAAGCTGCTGACGCAGATGTTTGTCGCCGGTATGGGGACCGACGTTATCGCCGGTAACTTTATCGCCTTCTCCATCGCCTCGCTGATTAACCTGCCGGGTAACGCGCTGGGTTCAGCCTCGACCATCATCACGGGCAAACGGCTCGGGAAAGGGCAGATAGGCCAGGCGGAACGTCAGCTGCGCCACGTGTTCTGGCTGTCAACGATTGGCCTGACGGCGATCGCCTGGGGAACCGCCCCCTTTGCCGGGCTGATGGCCGCGTTTTATACCCATGAACAGGATGTGAAAGAGGTTGTTAAGATCCTTATCTGGCTCAATGCCGCGTTTATGCCCATCTGGGCGGCCTCATGGGTGCTACCCGCGGGGCTGAAAGGGGCGCGTGATGCTCGTTTTGCGATGTGGGTGTCGATGCTCGGCATGTGGGGGTGTCGGGTTGTGGCGGGTTATACGTTAGGTGTAGTGCTTGGCTGGGGCGTGGTGGGTGTCTGGCTGGGAATGTTCCTTGACTGGGCCGTGCGCGGGGCGCTGTTCTACTGGCGTATGGTCAGCGGGCGCTGGCTATGGAAATATCCGCGCCAAAATGCCTGACAAATGCGCGAAATGGAGAATAAATCGGCAAACGATCGGAAATCTGCATTCTGCCTTTGACATCCCGGGGGAGCATCGATAATATGCGCCCCGTTCACACGATTCCTCTGTAGTTCAGTCGGTAGAACGGCGGACTGTTAATCCGTATGTCACTGGTTCGAGTCCAGTCAGAGGAGCCAAATTTAAAAAGCCTGCTTTTAAAGCAGGCTTTTTGCTTTTTAATCTCTGGAAGTATTGCCCGGTGGCGCTGCGCTTACCGGGCCTACTTGTTCCGTAGGCCGGGTAAGGCAAAGCCGCCATCCGGCAAAAGCCGCACTATCGAGCCAAACTAATCGGCGCCGTCGCCTCAATCAGCCACGGACGCGCCTCGCTATTCACCAGCGGTGACAGCGCCTCGCGAACCTGCTGATGATATTCATCCAGCCACTGCTTTTCCTGCCCGGTCAACAGCTGCAATTCCACCTGGCTTAAATCAATCGGGATCAGCGTTAGCGAAGAAAACGTGCAGAACCCCGGGCGGCTTTCAACAATTTCCACCTGGTTTTCAATGCGGATACCGTGGCTGCCGCCCAGATAATACCCCGGTTCAATGGTCATGATATTGCCCGCCACCAGTGGCCAGGGGTTAACCTTTTTGGCGATGCGGTGTGGGTTTTCATGGATAAGAAGCTGATGCCCCACGCCATGTCCCGTGCCGTGATCGTAATCCAGCCCCATTTCCCACAGCGGACGTCGCGCGAAAGCGTCCAGCTGATGCCCGTGTGTGCCGGATGGGAACTGCAGGGTTATCAGCGACAGAAAGCCTCTCAGTACGGCGGTATAATGCATACGCTGCTGCGGGGGAACATGACCCCAGGCAAGCGTGCGCGTGGCGTCGGTGGTGCCGTTAGTGTACTGACCGCCAGAATCATTCAGGTAAAAATGATCGTGGCCGATGGGTTTGTTGCTGGCCTCGCTGGAGTGATAGTGGCACATCGCCGCGTTGCTCGAAGAGGCGGAAATGGTCGCAAAGCTCTGCTCGATAAAGCCGGGCTGCTGTTTACGGAACGCGAGCTGTTGCGCCTGTACTTCGAGCTCGGTTAACGGATTTCCAGCCGCTTCACGTCGCGGCACTTCACGGCTCAGCCAGGCCAGGAAGTTGACCCACGCGGCGCCGTCCTGGTGATGACATTCACGATACCCTGCCAGCTCGACCGGGTTTTTGGTGGCTTTCAGCAGGGTGATCGGATCGGTCTGCCAGACGATCTCCCCCTGGGGTTCAATGGCGAAGCGCAGGGCTACCGGTGCTGAATCGGCATCGACCATGACTCGTTTACCTTCTGCAATTTCTCGGCAGCGTTCGATAAAGGCGTCCTGTGGCGCAGTGGCGAGCGTGTTACGCACGGCTTCGGGCAGGGCGCTGAGCTTAGTGTCGTTAACAAACCACTCCACGTGACCGTCGCGACGCAACAGGGCAAAAGAGAGCGGTACCGGGCTGGTGGGGATATCTGACCCGCGTACGTTGAGCAGCCAGGCAATGTTATCCGGCAGCGTAACCGCCAGATAATCAGCATTGTTCGCGGCCAGCACGGCGGCAACGCGCTGACGTTTGTCTTCGCTGCTTTCACCGCTTACCGCAACCGGCATTTCACGGATCGGCCCCGCCGGTGCGGCAGGACGATCGATCCAGAGCGTGTCAAACGGTGAGGCATTCAGCGGGACGAGCTGACACGGCGTGGCAGAAAGTTGCGTAAACTCGGTATTTGTCATCAGCAGTGGATCAAAACCGATGCGTGTGGCGGGCTCGACGTTTGCCACCAGCCATGCTGCCAGCGGTTCATTGTGCAGATGATGAATTTCAATCTCATCCAGGTTGACCTGAACGCGGGCCTGCACCTGATAGCGCCCGTCGACGAACAGCAACGCTTTGTCTTTCAGAACCAGCGCCAGGCCAGCCGAGCCGTCAAAGCCCGTCAGCCAGGCCAGTTTTTCATCATACGGCGCGCAGCATTCACTCTGCCAGGCATCCGCGCGCGGGACGATTATCCCGTCGAGATGGTTTTCCTGAAGCCACTGGCGCAGGGCCGCTAAGGGTGATGAGGTGGACATGCATTTTCCTTAATAGTTATCAGCGGAACGGTGGCTCGTTGAAGGTACGCAACTTGCGGGAATGCAGTTTGTCACCTTCCGCCCGCAGCAAATCAATGGCACGAATGCCAATTTGCAGGTGTTCGGATATCGCCCCTTCATAGAAGCGGTTGGCCTGACCCGGCAGCTTGATTTCGCCATGCAGCGGCTTATCGGACACGCAGAGCAAGGTGCCGTAAGGCACGCGGAAGCGATACCCCTGCGCGGCAATGGTGGCGCTCTCCATATCAATCGCCACCGCACGGCTCAGGTTGAACCGCAGCGCGGAGGCGGAGTAACGCAGCTCCCAGTTACGGTCATCGGTAGTGACCACCGTACCGGTGCGCAGGCGCTGCTTAACCTCTTCACCGGGCATGCCGCTCACCTCTTTGGTGGCGTCATACAGCGCGCGCTGCACTTCAGCGATGCTCGGAATCGGAATGTCTGGCGGCAGCACGGCGTCGAGAACGTGGTCGTCGCGTAAGTAGGCGTGGGCCAGCACGTAATCACCAATCAGCTGGCTTTCGCGCAGGCCGCCGCAATGGCCGATCATCAGCCAGACGTCCGGGCGCAGTACCGCCAGATGGTCGCAGATGGTTTTGGCGTTCGACGGCCCCACGCCGATGTTGATCAGCGTGATGCCCTGGCCGTCGGCGGTGATCAGGTGCCAGGCAGGCATCTGGTGCTTTTTCCATGCCTGGTCGGAAATGGCCTGCTCGGGCGCTTCGGTCTCTGCGGTGATCCAGATCCCGCCCGCACAGGAGAGCGCGATGTACGGGCTTTCCGGGTCAAGGATCTGGCTGCAGCCCCAGCGGACAAACTCATCGACGTAACGGGTGTAGTTGGTAAACAGCACGAACGGCTGGAAATGCTCGGCGGGCGTGCCGGTGTAGTGGCGCAGGCGTGCCAGCGAGAAATCCACCCGGCGGGCATCAAAGTGCGAGAGGGGAGAAAATTCTGCCGGGTGATAAATCCCGTCTGCCGTTTCATCGCCAATCTGTGAAAGCTCGGTGGTTGGGAAATGGCGGGTCAGTCCCGCGCTCATGGAACGATCAAGGGTTAGCGCCGAACCGTCAATCACGTAAGGATACGGGATCTCATGCTGTGAAGGTTCTACGGCAATGTGTGCGCCGTAATCCTGGTATAACAGCGTGAGTTGCTCTTCAAGATAAGGGCGGAACAGTGCAGGGCGGGTGACGGTGGTGCTGTAGCAGCCGGAGTGGGTAAAACGGGCATAGGCGCGGGTTTTTGGCGTCGTGCTGGCGCTGCCGTCCCAGGTCACAGAGAGCGATGGATAAACAAAAAGGCCCTCACTTCTGGCCTTTTCGTCGGGAAGTTTCCCTGTTTCGATATATTCGCTGATGGCGCTACGCAGCGCGTTGACGGACTGTTCATACAGTGCGTCGAGTTTTTCCAGCGCCTGAGCCGGGGTCAGGCTGGAGCCCTTATTATTCATCTCTGTCTCCTTGTTCCACAGGTGTGCGACTCTACCCGATAGTATGTCACACGCCTGTGAAACAAAAGGGAGATCAGCTGTGGCGCGTCTCTTTCATCAGTAGCGCCGTCGCCGCTGACAGCAGGCATCCTGCCAGCAGATAAATCGCCACGCTGTGCCAGTTTCCCCCGGAGAAGGTCACCAGCGCGGCGGCAATAAACGGCGTGAAGCCGCCGCCGACCACGCTGGCAACCTGGTAGCCCACGCCCGCGCCGCTGTAGCGATAGCTCGCGCCAAACAGTTCGGTAAACATCGGCTGTTGTACGCAGACCACCATATCGTGAGCGATGTTCGCGAGCATAATGGCGAAGAAGACAATCCAGAACACAGACTGCGCCTCCAGCGCCATAAAGAACGGCCAGGCGCTGAGGGTACCAATCAGCGCGCCGGTGATATAGACGCGACGGCGGCCAAATTTGTCCGCCAGCCAGGCGAAACAGGGGATAGTCAGGCAGCTGATCCCGCCGACCACCAGACCAATATTCAGGAATAGCTCACGCGGCAGACCGAGATTTTGCGTCGAGTAGTTCAGGGCAAACGCGGTGACGATGTACATCGTCAGCAGCTCACACAGGCGCAGGGCGATAATTTTCAGAAAAGCGCCAGGGTGCCGGACGAGGGCTTCCATAACCGGAAGGCGTTTTTTGACGGAAGGCTTTTCCTGCTGCTTTTCGAATTCTGCCGACTCCTCCATCCCGTTACGGATCCACAGCGCGGCAATGACCAGCACGATGCTGAAGATAAACGGAATGCGCCAGCCCCAGCTCAGGAACTGCTCGTCGGTGGTGTAATGGCTGATGAGTGACACCAGCCCGGTCGACAGCAGCAGCCCCACGCCATATCCCACCTGTACGCCGCTGCTGTAGAACGCTTTCCGGTTTTTCGGTGCGCTCTCAACGGACAACAGCGCCGCACCGCCCCATTCGCCGCCTACGGCGAAGCCCTGGATGGCGCGCAGTATCACCAGCAATACCGGTGCCCACCAGCCAATGGCGGAAAACGAAGGGAGAATGCCAATCAGCGCAGTGGCAATCCCCATCATCCAGACGGTAAGCATTAGCATGCGTTTGCGGCCCAGCCGGTCGCCGAAGTGGCCGAAGATCACCCCACCAAGCGGACGAAACAGGAACCCGACGCCGAAGGTGGCAAATGCGGCGAGGGTGCCCATCGCGGGGCTGACCTGGGGGAAGAATTCACGGTTAAACACCAGCGCGGCGGTGATACCGTAGAGCAGAAAATCATACCAGTCGACGACGGCGCCCGCGAAGCTGCCGAGGGCGGCACGACGGGCACGATTGAGCGAAGGGGTCTCCTCGCCGGGACGTTCGGAGATGAGGGTGGAGTCCATAGTTGTCCTGTCCATACTGATTTTAATTATTGGTATAAGAAAAGGTCACTCACATAGCAGCCGTCATATAAACGGAACCTATGAGACTACCGCGACAGAACGTCTGAGAAAACGTTTTTATCTTTCCGGATGGCGCTGAATAAAGAAATTTCATCAACACCTTCAGCGATATAATTATGTCTGCTTGACGCGGTTATCTGCTGAATGGTTTACAGTAATAGTGACCGCTGCGTGAGTTAAGCTGAGGGAATCACGATGCAACGCACCTTTTCGGCAATCTGGATGATCCTGTTTTTATTCGTCGCACCGCTTCACGCGGAGCCCAACGTCTACGGTGAACAGCGCATCAGCGGCTGGTGGAATGCGCTGACGGATGATATTTCGCAAACCTGGGAGCAGCCTCAACGTTACGATCTGTACCTGCCATTTTTGAGCTGGCATGCCCGCTTTATGTACGACAAAGAAAAAACCGACAATTACAATGAAATGCCGTGGGGCGGTGGCCTGGGCGTCTCCCGCTATAACGAAGAGGGCAACTGGAGCGCGCTTTTCGCAATGATGTTCAAAGACTCGCACAACGAATGGCAGCCCGCAATGGGCTATGGCTGGGAGAAGGGCTGGTATCTGGATGACGCCAACGATTTCCGGCTTGGGCTCGGCGCCGCGGTGGGGATCACGGCGCGAGATGATTTTGCAAACTATGTACCGCTACCGTTCATCTTCCCGCTGTTCTCGGCCAGCTATAAGCGCGTTACCGTTCAGTTCACCTATATTCCCGGAACCTATAACAACGGGAACGTGCTTTTTGCCTGGCTGCGCTTAGGCTTTTAAAGGGTGATCACCTTTTTTGCCACAGCGTTAGACAGTACCAGCATGGAGAAGAGAACTGAGCTGACGAACGTGAGCACAATCAGCGTCAGCTTCATGCCGAGAGACGTCACCGGTATCAGCGCCGTCAGCAGATGAAATACCGAGTAGTGCACAATGTACACGCCGGTCATCGTTTTGCTGATGGCGGCCAGGATGGACTCCTTCAGTTCAGCATTGCGGCGAAAGCGTACGCCGTTCGCCGCAATCACCAGCGCGACGATCAGAATGTAAATTTGAGAGCCGGTGAGGATAAAAGCGTTCCTGTCGGCCTTAAACAGGGCAAAAAAGAAGTGGCGCTCGTAAAACCAGGTAAAGAGGTAGATGAACGGGATGGCAATAACCGCTGCCCGAACCACCGATTTGCGGCTTATCCACTCGGCTATTTTGGGGTCGCAGAAGAGTTGCCCCGTCAGATAAAACAGCAGCCATGTCCACAGCCGATACTGCGGTGACAGAGAGAGGACGTGCGCGTCAGGATAAAGCGCCGATAATAGGTCGTATCCGTAAGAAAAGACCAGCAGTGCAGCAATCGCGGTGCAGAACAACGCTCGCCGCTGGCTGAGCCATTCCACCGCAGGGTGGAAGGCGTAAATCACGACAAACGCAAACACGAACCACGGCTGGATTAAATACCCGCGCTGATACGGCTCCCACAGGTAGTAGATCGTTATCCAGAAAAGAAAGACGGTCACCAGGCTTTTAATTTTGCCCAGCTGCCAGTGGCTGCCGTGCCGGGACTGTCCGTCGAGATAGCCTGACACCACAAAAAACAACGGTGTGGCAATCGTCGAGATAAAGGTTAAAAACCCCAGGATCCAGTGATAGTCATAATCATAACGATCCCAGGTGTTGTAGATGGTGAAGAAGGTAACCGCCGTCATACAGCCCAGCGTCTTGATAATGTTCAGTCCTGTCGCATTCATTGTTGTCTGGCTTCGTCCTTACGATGGAAACATGCATATATTACAGGAAGAACCAGCAGCGTCAGGATAGTCGCAAACCCCAGTCCAAACATAATCACAACGGCCATGCTCTGGAAGAAAACATCCAGCAGCAGCGGCGCCAGGCCCAGTACGGTCGTAAATGCGGTAAGCAGGATAGGCCGCAGGCGCGAGGTGGCGGCGTAAACGATCGCCTCGTGCTGACCTTTATGCGCCTTCTGCTGCTCGATCTCTTCCACCAACACGATGCCGTTGCGAATGAGCATTCCGCTCAGGCTCAGGAGACCAATCAGCGCCATAAAGCCGAACGGGATCCCGGTAATTAAGAATCCCGGCGTAACGCCAATCAGCGCCAGCGGCACGGTCAGCCAGATGGCGACGGCGTTTTTCACCGAGCTGAACATCAACACTGTGATAACAAACATGACCAGGAATCCGATCGGCAGCGTGGTGAAGAGCCCCTGCTGGGCTTCGCTGGAGTTTTCTGCATCGCCTCCCCACTCGATGCTGTAGCCGTGGGGCAGAGGGAGGGCGTCAATGTGCGGCTTCACCCGGGCGAGAATATCGCCGGAGGTTTGCTGGCTGAGGGGATCGGGGTCGGTCATAACCGTCAGCACCCGCGAGCGGTCGCGGCGCAGAATAAGCGGATCTTCCCACTCCAGCGAGAAACGGCTAACAACGTTACTTAGCGGGATATACTGCTGCCGCGTCTGGCTCCAGACCAGCACGTTGTTCAGGTGATTGGCGTCCAGCCGTTCGCTCTCCGGCGGGCGCACCACGACAGGGAGCAGGTCGCTGCCTTCCCGATATAATCCTGCCCGGCTGCCGGAAAAATTCATCTCCAGCGCGTTGTCGACGTCCTGCTTGTCCACGCCAAGCTCGCGTCCAAGCGCGGCGACGTACTGCGGACGGATCACCTTGCTGCGGTTTTGCCAGTCGTTTCTCACGCTGCTTGTCGCCGGGTCGCGCGCCAGAATATCGTCCACCTGGCTGGCAATCAGGCGCAGCCTGTCAGGATCGGGACCCTTGATGCGCACCTCAATGGCGCTGTCCCCGGAGGGGCCAAACATCACGCGTTTGGTGCTGGCGTTAACCTGCGGATAGTTTCGCGCAATGTACTCATCGACGTGACGCGTCAATGCGGAGATGTTGCGCTGGTCATCCATGCGCACCATGATCTGCGCGTAGTTGCTGTACTGCCGCTGTCCGCTGTAGGTCAGAATAAACCGCATGCTGCCCTGACCGATGGTTGAAACGGTGGTTTCCACGCCGGGCTGGCCGTTGATGGTTTTTTCGATATCACTGGTCATCTTCTCGGTCCATTTGATATCGGTGCCATACGGTAACCACAGGTCGACAAAGAAAATCGGCGTATTAGACGAGGGGAAAAAGTTTTGCCGCACGGCGCCAAAACCCCAGACTGACGCGACCAGCAGCGCAGCCATCACGATGAGTGTCGGCGTTTTCTGGAACAGCAGCGCGTTCAGGAGACGCTGATAAAGTCGGTAGAGGCGTTTGTCATAAGGATTTGACTCGTCGGGTTTCACAGCTGCGCCGTCGTTTTTAAACAACCACCACTTAATCAGCACCGGCGTGATGGTAAGCGCAGAGAACCAGCTCAGCATCAGGGAAATCAGCAGCACCTGGAACAGGGATTTACAATATTCCCCGGTAGAATCCTGCGACAGCCCGATAGGCGCAAAAGCCAGGATGGCGATCACCGTTGCCCCCAGCAGCGGCAGGGCGGAGCGACGGATGATGTAGCTAATGGCGGTCAATAGTGGCGAGCCCTGCTGACGCGCAATCAGTACCCCTTCAACTATCACGATGGCGTTATCCACCAGCATGCTGAGGGCGATGATCAGCGCGCCGAGCGAGATACGCTGCAGCTCAATGCCCCACAGATACATGATCAGCAGCGTGCCCAGCACGTTAAGCGCGAGGGAAAACGCGATGATAATCCCGCTGCGTACGCCCATAAAGATCAGCAGCACGCCGATGACAATCGCCAGCGCCATCAGAAAGTTAATGATAAAACCGTTAACAGAGTGGCCCACTTCGGCGGCCTGATCGTAGAACAGGTCGATGTGTATCCCCGCCGGTTTTTCCGCTGACATCTGGTTTAGCTTCGCCTCCAGCGCGTGGCCCACGTCGATCACGTTCACGCCGGGAATAAACGAGACGCCCATCGTGACGGCTTTTCTGCCGTTAGCATGGTAGATACTGGCGGGCGATTCGTTCAGCCCGCGCGACAGCGTGGCGATATCCCGTAGACGCGTCGCTGCCCCGGTGCCGGGAGGGGTGATGATGAGATCGGCCAGTTCATCCAGATTTTCAAACTCACCGGTTGGATGCAGGCGAATAGATTCCGTTCCCGAGGTGATTTCTCCGGCGCTGGATACCACGTTCAGCCTGCCGAGCAGGGCGGAAAGCTGGTTCAGCGTGATGCCGCGCGCGGCCATTTTGGTCAGGGAAATATCGATGTTGACCTGCTGGCTGATGGCCCCGCCGATGGCAACTTTACCGACGCCGGGGACCAGAATCAGTTCACGACGCAGCTGCTCGGCATACCTCACCAGTTCAGGATTGCTGAATTCATCCCCGGAAATCGCGAAGAAAAAGCCGAAGACATCGCCAAAATCATCATTTACAAAGGGCGTCACGACGCCGGGTGGGAACTGGCGCGCGGCATCGCCCACGCGACGGCGCAGTTCGTCCCAAATCTGCGGCAGTTCGTTCGAATGATAGCGCGAGGCAATGTTCACGGTGATTTGCGACAAGCCGTTTGATGAGATAGAGCTGACATTGTCCAGATAGGGCAGCTGCTGAAGGGCATTCTCGAGGGGCAGCGTGACCTCCTCTTCCACCTGCTGAGCAGAGGCCCCAGGATAGTGGGTAATGACCACGGCCGTTTTGATGGTAAAGGCCGGATCTTCCAGTCTGCCAATGTTCAGCAGGGCGAAAATGCCCCCCACGCCGAGCAGCAGGATCGTTAGCCAGACGCGAATGGGGTTATTAATAAACTGGCGAGAGATATCCATTATAGTCCCCGTTCACGCGTCCAGATACGCACCGGCTGGTTAGCATGAAGCTCACCCACGCCTGCAGCCACCACGCGTTCGCCCGCCTTGAGCCCATGCGTAATGACAACGCCCTCAGTGGTGACTTGCCCCACGCTGACCTTGCGGTCTTCAAGATGGAGCGCGTCGCCTTCTCTCACGACGACCCAGACGTGCGGCTCATTGCGCGGGCTGTTGTTTGGGTTAAAGACCGCCTCCACCGGGACGACCAGTGCCTCAGCGCCCGCACCTGCCGGGAGATTGGTTAAATTGATTGTCACCGTACCGCTGACGCCTCCCACGGCGGGAAAATCATCCGGGCGCGGCATGGTGAGGATCACCTGCCAGGTCAGGGTGTTGCTATCGCTGCTACCCGAGTGCTCTTTATAGACGGCGGTAAACTCCCGATCCGGGAAGGCGTTAATTCTCACCACGGGGCGATACTGCGCGTTACGAATATCAAAGGTCCTGAACAGGTTCTCAGGAATACTAAACACCACATCCAGCAGGTCTGTGCGGGTTAAAGTCACAACAGGCTGACCCGCAGACACCACCTGATGGTTTCGGACATGCACGCTGGCCACCGTTCCGCTGAAGGGGGCGACGAGCGTCATCTGATTGAGCTCTTCACGGGCAATCTTTAGCGCCGCATTCGCCGAATCACGGTTCGCGCGCTGTACGTCCATCTCTGCTTTAGAGATAGCCTGGCGGCCCGCCAGCGTCTGAAAGCGATCGAACTGCCGCTGGGCCAGCGTCGCCGCTGTTTGTCTGTCGTTAACCCGCTGCTGGGCTTCACGGGCATTTAATCTCGCAAGCTGTTGACCCTGCTTGATGGCTGCACCCTGACGTATATCGAGTGCCTCAATTTGACCTGCGCGCTTGAAGGAAAGGTCTGTGGCATCACCCGATTCAATGCGTGCGGGAAAAACGCGCTGCTGGGCGTGACCGGGGACCGTCACCTCCGCCACTTTTACCATTCTGGGCAGAGGGGGAGCTTGCTTAGGTTTCGGGTCACATGCCGTGAGCATTAACAAAACGAATGGTAAAAGAGAGAGGTAGCGGTTCACTGTATTCCCCTAATAAATAACTGTTTTATTTATTCCATAACCTGGGCAGGGGTGACACTATTCTGCCAGAACAGTGACGACCATATAGGTAAATAAACCAATCGCCGTACTGGCGATAATGGCAAGCGCAATAAACAGACCGAGGCGGAGCAGGCTTAAACCATACATAAATTCCTCCATGAGCCGGAAGCGGTGGCTGACTATGAGCATAGTCGGCGAAAAGATAAATGTTAAATAACCATTATCAGTGGGTGGCGCTAAACCTGATATTCATGTGCTACGTTTAATATCAATCATCTCTTTTTACCGTAACTGGCATTAAGGGCAACCCCCTGCATTTAATGCGCTTTTTGCTTCTCTCACTCTCGTGTTGGTTATAAAAAGGATGCTCGATATGTACAAAAACATTCTCGTTCCGGTGGATGTCTACGAGACAAGCCTGGCGGATAAAGCGTTGCAGCATGCCCATTTTCTGGCGCAAAGCGCATCGGGTGACATTCATTTGCTGCACGTTATGCCAAAATTTTCAGCCGAACTGACGCGTGGTTTTATTTCAGATGCGCGTAAGATGGATGAATATATGATTAATAATTCGAAGGAAAAACTGTCTGACCTGATCAAAAAATTGAATTTGCCAGAAGAACGCGTTCACCTCCATGTCCGGAGCGGGAATGTTCGTGATGAGGTGATTAAGCTGGCGGATGAACTTGCCGTCGGCGCGATTATTGTCGGCTCTCGAAACCCCAATATTCAAACCCATTTGTTAGGCTCAGAGGCGGCAAGTATTGTTCGTTACGCCCATGTTCCTGTTTTCGTTATTCGTTAATTACATGAAAGCAAGGTGATTTCTGAATAGAACCTGAGGAAGGAACGATGAAAACAGGAAAACCTGACCGTCCGTATTATCAACAAACCGTTGACGAAACCCTGTCGAATATTCACTCCACCCTGGAAGGGCTTAGCGGCACTGAGGCATCCGTCCGACTTCAGCAGCATGGAGAGAATGCGTTACCGCAAAAAGAGGGCAAGCCTGCCTGGCTGCGCTTCCTGGCACATTTTAACGATGTGTTGATTTACGTTCTGCTGGTGGCCGCGTTGCTTAAGCTCTTTATGGGCCACTGGGTAGACATGCTGGTGATCCTTGGGGTTGCGATCGTCAACGCGCTGATTGGCCATATTCAGGAGAGCAATGCTGAAAAATCGTTGCAGAGTATTCGTAATATGCTCTCCAGCGAAGCCGTGGTGGTAAGACAGGGGAATCATGAAACAATCCCCACCACGGCGTTGGTACCGGGTGATATCGTGGTGATCCGCGCCGGGGATCGCATCCCTGCGGACCTGCGCGTGATTGAAGCGCATAACCTTCGCGTGGAGGAGGCCATCCTCACCGGTGAATCCACCGTTGTTGAGAAAAACAGCGATGCGTTAAGCGGGGAACTGCCTCTGGGCGATCGCTACAATTTGCTCTATTCAGGGACAACCGTCAGCTCTGGCGGCGGTAAAGGCGTGGTGGTGGCGACCGGGGGCGAGACCGAGCTGGGCCACATCAATCAGATGATGTCCGACATTGAAAAGCACCGCACGCCGCTGATGGTGCAGATGGATAAGCTTGGAAAAACCATCTTCATTACCATTCTGGTGATGATGGTGGCGCTGTTTGTTTTTAGCCTTCTGTTCCGGGATATGCCCGTTTCTGAACTGGTGCTGTCGCTTATCAGCTTAGCCGTTGCTGCCGTGCCGGAAGGCCTGCCCGCCATCATCTCCATTATCCTTTCGCTTGGCGTGCAGGCCATGGCGCGCCGTAAGGCCATCATTCGTAAGTTGCCTACGGTGGAAACCCTGGGCGCAATGACGGTCATCTGCTCGGATAAAACCGGCACCCTGACCATGAACGAAATGACGGTCAAGGCGGTGATTACCGCTGATACGATCTATCGCGTGGAGGGAGAAAGCTACGAGCCGGTCGGCAATATTCACCCCGTAGATGATCCGACGCCCGTCAGCGTGACGCAGGGTTCCGTGCTGGAACGCTACCTGCGGACCATCGACCTCTGTAACGACAGTCAGCTGATCAAAGACGAACAGGGACTGTGGAAAATAACCGGCGGCCCGACCGAAGGCGCGCTGAAGGTGCTGGCGGCGAAAATCCCGCTTCCCGCGCTGGATACCGAAATGCGCAGTAAAATCCCGTTTGATTCGCAGTATAAATACATGTCCACGCTGTACCGTCTGGGCGAAGAAGAGGTGATTTTACTCACCGGCGCGCCGGACGTCCTGTTCCGTCTCTGCCAGTACCAGCAGACGAATGACGGACTGCAGCCGTTCGATCAGCCATACTGGGAAGGGAAGATTGAAGAGTATGCCCGCGAGGGGCTGCGCATGGTGGCTGCGGCCTGGAAACCCGCCCGCGAGGGACAGCGTGAGCTGGATCACCCTGACCTGCAGGATGGCATTATTCTGCTCGGTATCGCCGGGATGATGGATCCCCCGCGTCCGGAGGCCATTACCGCGATTGCCGACTGCCTGCAGGCCGGGATCCGCGTGAAAATGATCACCGGCGACCACCCGCAAACGGCGATGAGCATTGGGCAAATGTTGGGGATTGGTAACGCCGCAAGCGCTATTACCGGACGTGAGCTGGAGGCGATGGACGATCGTCAGCTGAGCGACGCCGCGCAACAGTACGATATTTTCGCCCGCACCAGCCCGGAGGATAAATTCCGCCTCGTGCAGGCCCTGCAAAGTAAACAGGAAGTGGTAGGGATGACCGGGGATGGCGTGAATGACGCTCCGGCGCTCAAGCGGGCGGATGTGGGGATCGCCATGGGGATTAAGGGGACTGAAGTCACCAAGGAAGCCGCGGACATGGTGTTAACGGATGACAACTTTGCCACCATTGCCAGCGCGGTGCACGAGGGTCGTCGGGTTTACGATAACCTGAAAAAGACCATCCTGTTCGTTATCCCCAGCAACATCGCCCAGGCCCTGCTGATCATCATTGCGCTGCTGGCGGGGAACCTCATCCCGCTGACGCCGGTTCTGATCCTGTGGATGAACATGGCAACATCGGCAACGCTGTCGTTTGGCCTGGCGTTTGAAGCGGGTGAGAAGGACATCATGAACCGGCCGCCGCGCAAGGCGAATTTGCATGTGATGGACGGCTATGCCATCTGGCGCGTAGTGTTTGTCGGCCTGATGATTGCCATCAGCGCCTTCGTGCTGGAAGCCTGGCTACAGCCGCGCGGTTACTCGGCGGAATTTATCCGCACCGTGCTGTTGCAAACCCTGGTGACCGCGCAGTGGTTCTACATGCTTAACTGCCGCGTTAATGACGGCTTCTCACTGAGCAAAGGCCTGCTGGAGAATAAAGGGATTTGGATCGTGAGCGGCGTACTGCTGGCGCTACAACTTCTTATTATTTACGCGCCGTTCATGCAGATGCTGTTTGGCACCGAAGCGCTGCCGTTCCGCTACTGGGTCATTACCTTCCTGATTGGTTTTGTGATGTTCCTGATTGTCGAGGCGGAAAAGGTGCTGACACGCAGGTGGCGCAAAACCGAGGTGAGATAGTATATGCTGAGAAAGCCTGACGGAGATCGGGCTTTCTCTTTTTTGAGCGCAGGAAACTATGATTCGATTTATCTGGTTCGTCCTTACGCTGTGTGCCGCTGTTCCCGGTGCGTTTGCCGTAACCTATACCCTACCGCCGGAAGGCAGTCGTCTGGTGGGAACGCCGATTATCGTCACCGTTCCGCAGGGCAACACGCTGCCTCTGGAGGCTTTCGCCGCGCAGCACGGACAGGGCCTAAGCAATATGCTTGAAGCAAACCCGGGCGTGGATCCTTTTCTGCCTACGTCCGGCACCCGGCTGGTGATCCCCCAGCAACTGATTTTGCCCGACACCGTCCGCGAGGGGATTGTCGTTAACGTGGCGGAAATGCGTCTCTACTATTATCCACCGGGCAGTCATACCGTTGACGTATTGCCCATCGGCATCGGTCAGGCCGGGCGTGAAACTCCGCGAAACTGGGTAACGGCCGTTGAGCGTAAGCAGGAAGGCCCCACCTGGTCTCCGACGCCGAATACGCGTCGTGCCTATGCGGCAGAGGGGAAAACGCTTCCGGCCTTCGTGCCCGCCGGGCCGGATAACCCGATGGGCCTGTATGCGATATATATCGGCAGGCTGTATGCGATTCACGGCACCAACTCGAATTTCGGTATCGGGCTACGGGTTAGCCAGGGATGTATTCGTCTGCGTAACGCCGATATCAAATATCTTTTCGATAATGTTCCCGTGGGCACCCGTGTGCAGATTATCGATCGCCCCGTTAAAGTGACGACAGAGCCGGACGGTAGCCGGTGGGTGGAGGTTCACGAACCGCTATCACGCAATCGGGCGGAATTCGAGTCAACCCGGAAAGTGCCTCTGCCCATTTCGGCCGCGCAGCGGACGCAGTTGATTAACGAGGGCGCGGGAGCGGAGCTGGAACGTCGGTCGGGGTTGCCGGTTAAGATCGGTATGTGAGGTGATTTTCGCCGGGTGGCGGCTTCGCCTTACCCGGCCTACGATTCGGGGTTTTTGTAGGTCGGGTAAGGCGAAGCCGCCACCCGACAATTTTACCAGATGCAGAAAAGCAAAAAGCCTGCTTAAAAGCAGGCTTTTCAAATTTGGCTCCTCTGACTGGACTCGAACCAGTGACATACGGATTAACAGTCCGCCGTTCTACCGACTGAACTACAGAGGAATCGTGTGAACGGGGCGCATATTATCGACGTCAGCCGCGCTTGTCAAAGGGTGGATCAACGCCTTTTGATCGTTTGCTGACAAAATCGGCAATGTGATGTTTTTGACAGCGTAATGCACCGCTTTGGTGCGTATATACCTCTAATGGGGCAGATCATAAACTGCTGTTTCAGTAATAAAACCCCCCTCCATGATTAGGTTTCCTTATTTTCAGGCGCTTAGCGAGGAATTCAGACCGCCCGGTAAAAGTGGCATTCATATTGCAAAACCTGTTCAACAACGATAGCCAGTACCGGCAAAGCATTTCGAACAGGGGGCAAAATGAACTTAAGACGACTGAAATACTTCGTAAAAATCGTCGATATCGGCAGCCTGACTCAAGCGGCAGAAGTGCTGCATATCGCGCAGCCTGCGCTGAGCCAGCAGGTGGCTACTCTGGAAGGCGAGATGGATCAGCAATTATTGATTCGTACCAAACGCGGCGTCACGCCAACGGAAGCCGGAAAAATTCTTTATACCCATGCCCGCACTATTCTGCGCCAGTGCGAACAGGCGCAACTGGCGGTCAACAACGTCGGCCAGACCCTCAGCGGGCACGTTTCCATTGGTCTTGCGCCGGGCACTGCGGCGTCTTCTATCACCATGCCGCTGCTGCAGGCCGTTCGTGCTGAGCTGCCGGAAGTGCTGGTCTATCTGCACGAGAACAGCGGTTCGGTACTCAATGACAAACTGCTCAATGGACAGCTGGATATGGCGGTCCTTTACGATCGTTCTCCGGTCGCCGGGATCACCAGCCAGCCGCTGCTGAAAGAAGATCTCTACCTCGTGGGCACCCGCGACTGTCCGGGGCAGAGCGTCGATCTTACCGCCGTGGCAGAAATGAACCTCTATCTGCCGCGTGATTACAGCGCCGTGCGTGTGCGCGTGGATGAAGCATTCTCCCTGCGTCGCCTGACGGCCAAAATCATCGGCGAGATCGACTCACTCTCCACGCTGACCGCGGCCATTGCCAGCGGAATGGGCGTCACCGTGTTGCCAGAATCCGCAGCGCGCTCGCTCTGCAGTGCGGCAAATGGCTGGATGGCACGGATCACCACGCCTTCGATGAGCCTGCCGCTGTCGCTCAACATGTCCGCACGCGGCTCGCTGACGCCACAGGCGCAGGCGGTAAAAGAGATTTTGATGTCGCTGGTCAGCAAGCCATCGCTTGAGAACCGTGAACTCCAGCTCGTGAGCTGATATTCCATAAAAGCATAAGTTGCGGGTTTTTATTATTTGTTCTGCAGTGCGGCTGACTCTAACAATAGCGTTATGTCAGATGCGCCGGAGTGAATCGTGAATTTCCAGCAACTTAAAATTATCCGTGAGGCGGCCAGGCGGGATTACAACCTGACCGAGGTCGCCAATATGCTTTATACCTCTCAGTCCGGCGTCAGTCGCCATATCCGCGAGCTGGAAGAAGAACTGGGGATAGAGATTTTTATCCGTCGCGGCAAACGTCTGCTTGGCATGACGGAGCCGGGCAAAGCCTTGCTGACCATTGCGGAGCGGATCCTCAACGAAGCCAGCAATGTGCGCCGCCTGGCGGATCTCTTCACGAATGACGCCTCGGGCGTTCTCACTATCGCTACCACCCACACCCAGGCGCGTTATAGCCTGCCGCCGGTGATTAAAGCCTTTCGCGAACTCTTTCCCGACGTCCGCCTGGAGCTTATCCAGGGGACGCCGCAGGAAATTGAAGTGCTGCTGCAAAACGGTGGGGCAGATATCGGCATTGCCAGTGAACGCCTGAGCAACGACCCGCTGCTGGTGGCTTTTCCCTGGTTCCGCTGGTATCACAGTTTGTTGCTCCCCGCCGATCATCCGTTGAATCAGGTTTCGCCCTTGACGCTGGAAGACATTGCCAAATGGCCGCTGATTACCTATCGCCAGGGCATTACCGGACGCTCGCGCATTGATGAAGCCTTCAACCGCAAAGGGCTCACGCCGGACGTGGTGCTGAGCGCACAGGACTCTGATGTAATCAAAACCTACGTCGAGCTCGGGCTGGGCATAGGTCTGGTGGCAGAACAGTCCAGTGGCGAACGCGAGGGGGGAGATCTGGTGCGTCTTGATACACGTCATCTGTTTGATGCCAATACCGTATGGCTCGGCCTGAAGCGTGGACAGCTGCAGCGCAACTATGTGTGGCGTTTTATCGAACTTTGCAACGCCGGGCTGTCCGTTGATGAGATTAAACGTCAGGTGATGGAGCCAGAAGAAGTGGCGATTGATTATCAGATTTAAGCCCTTTATAGCGCCGTCTCCGTCGACAAGAAGCACAAGCCTGCAATTAAAGCAGGCTTTTTTATTGAAACCGTTTAATTTCCTGACCGCTTATTCTTAAGAATACCCTGATTAACAACGATACTTTGTAACGTCATAAGGTTGTCTTATATTTAAATATTTCTCATATTTTCCATTGAGTTACATATAAAAATAAATAACGAAATATGATTCTTTTAGGTGAGGGTAATATCTGCGTGCGGTAAAAACTCGCGGTTAAATAAAAGAGTCATTATTTTAATACTCAGCACATTTAATTGCCGTTATCTGTGGGAAATTTTCTGCCTTATTTATCATTTAATTTTATTAATTTAGATATTGATTGGTTAGCTGTGCTTACAGCTTATCCAGGAAATGCTTACTTAATTACCTGCTAAATTTCAGGTCAATTTTTTTGTTATTTTTTCTGGACAAATTTGATTGGGTTGTAATATGTTTGTTTCACCCTGTGATGAAAGGCATGACATTGTGGAATCAAAAAGACTTATTACTTCTGGCAGCAGCTGGGAGGAGGCTTTCGGTTTCTCGCGAGCGGTAGAAGCAGACGGTTGGCTATATATTTCGAAAACGGGACCTCTTAATTCTTGTGGTGAGATTGAATCTGATGACATCTCACTGCAAACGGAATGCGTTCTGAATAAGATCAAGGGGATACTTGAATCCAGTGGTTATGCAATAGACGATGTAATACAAAGCAGGCTGTATCTGACTGAAATTGAAGAATGGCAGCAGGTAGCGCGTATCCATGGGCACTATTTCCGTGATTCCCGACCTGCATTTACGTTATTGCATGTCTTACCGTTTCCCGAGAAAAAAATGAAAGTAGCAATTGATATTGTGGCAAAAAAAAGACAGGGGGCGATTAATGAGTGATATCGCGCAAGAAAATCCGGTTTCGCCGTTATTTATCTGGTTCGCCAGCATCGCGGCGGGTACGGCTATGGCAAATAACTATATTCTTCAGCCCGTATTGCCCGCTATCGCGGCATCTTTGCAGTTGCCTCTGTTTTATACCGGCTTCATTGCGGCGAGCATGCAAATAGGTTATATGCTGGGAATACTGTTTCTTGTTCCGCTTGGAGACAGCGTTAACCGTAAGAAACTGATTATTTCTCAGTTTATTCTCCTCTCACTTGCGCTCTTCGCCGCTTCCCTGACCCGTCAGCCGTTGCTCCTTTTTAGCGCGGGAATAGTGACAGGCGCCATGGCGACAAGCGCAGTGCAACTGAATGCGCTTGGATTTCACATTACGCCAAAAGGCGCTACGGTCGGACTGATCACCATGGGCATTTCGGCAGGAATTTTGCTCGCGAGGCTCGTGGGCGGCAGTCTGGCCGATGCGCTTGGCTGGCGAGGGATGCTGGCCATCGTCGCAGCCGTTATGGCCTCCATGGCGCTACTGGCCATCAGATGCCTGCCTGATGTTAAACCCGCAAGGGAGACGGGGTATCTGAGCGTCATGGTGCAATTGCCGGGCTTGCTGCGTAACGTGCGGCTTATTGAATCTGCCGTCACCGGAGGGGCATGGTTTTTCGTCTTTAGCCTGTTATGGGTGACCATCATGCTTCATCTGCAAAGACCGCCACTCCATCTGCCAGCGGGAACAGCCGGATTATTTGGCCTGGCGGGTATCGTCGGTCTTGTACTGGCGAACTATGCGGGGAAACTGGCTGACCGCTTCGGGTGTCGCAGCGTGATTTTTGGCGGAATGGTATTTGTGGTTGCGGGAATAGCCATACTATTTCTTTTTCCTGCGTCCTTACCGGGAATTACGCTGGGCATTATATTATTCGATTTAGGGTGTTTTGCCGCGCAGGTGGCTAACCAGACGCGTGTTCTCGGATTACATCCGGATAAAAGAAGCAGCATCTATGCGCTTTATATGTTCTTTTATTATGCATTGGGCGCAGCCGGATCCGTTACCGGTCCGTGGGTTTATGAAAGGTGGGACTGGCAGGGCATCTGTTTGCTGAGCCTCGTTATGGTGATGATAGCGATGATAACCACCGCGATGGGGTATTTTAACGAGAACAGCGTCGCCCACGTTTCGAACTAAACACTTTTAATATCAATAAACTCAACGCTAGCATTGGCGGGGATACCCATGTTTATTATTCAGCTTTCGGTCATTGTTTTTGCCTGCTATGTCGTCGGCAAACTTATGGAGCAAATAGGTCAAACACAGGTTATTGGCCATATTGCTGCAGGCGTTTTATTGGGACCGACTTTCTTTCCCGGGATAATGTCTCTGTTCTCATTTCAAACGTCTTTATTTAGCCAGGAGTCGCTGACCACCATAGATAAGCTGGCGAATCTGGGCATGATTCTGCTCATGTTCGATATTGGGTTGTCGCATTTTCATGGTCATAATCATGGCCATCGAAAGCAGACTATCGCTGCATTGAAAATAGCGTTCCTGGGCATGCTGCTGCCGTTTATCGGTGGCATGTTAGCGGGAAATTCGGTACATGCCGAACTGGCGCCACAAACCGATCGTCTTTTATTTAATATCTTTATGGGAACGGCGCTGGCGGTATCCGCTCTGCCGGTCATTGTGCGAATCATTGAAGATTTAAAAATGCTTCACCTGGCCATCATTCCTCCCGTCATTACCGCTGCCATTCTTACCGATGTGACAGGCTGGGGGATTTTGGCTTTGGACAGCGTATTTGCCGCGGTTGAAGGAAAATCTGATTCGCTGTGGTCGTATTTGGCGGTCGTGACGGCAGCCCTGGTACTTTATGGGTTGGTGACCGGCAAAGTCGTGGTCCCCCTGCTTATACGGTATGCGCACAGGCCGGAGATGAGATTTCCGGCAATCATTTTTTGGATTTTGGTCAGCGCGTGGGGAGCGGAGTATCTTCACCTGCACAGTGGTTTCGGTGCCTTGCTGGCGGGCAGCATGTTCGCGCGGATCCCCGGGTTAGCGAAGCAATGGCATGCGAGTATGAACGGTTTCATGCACTATCTTTTACTTCCCGTGTTGTTTGTCAGCGCCGGTCTGAAAACGCATTTCGACTTCAGCATGGCAACGCAGGACATTGCCTGGATAATTGGGTTCACCTTACTGGCATTTATAACCAAATTCAGTGGTGCTCTGCTCGGGGCGCGTATTTCAGGATATTCCCTTCGTGAAGCCTCCATGATTGGCGCGCTCATGAATACGCGTGGTCTGATGGAGCTGGTTGTGCTGTCTATCGGGCTCGAATTGCATCTTATTTCACAACGCGTCTACTCCATTATGGTCATCGTGGCGCTCGTGGTAACGGCAACCACACCGCCAATATTACGTTGGTTAAATAAAGAATCATCTTCCGCTGTAGTAAATAAAACACTTGAAAACATTAAAGGGTAAAATTATGAAACTGGATATGCCTGTAATTGTCGATCGTATTAAAGAAATCATCGCTGAACGTATTGGTCTGGATGTCGAGCGCGAAGATATTGCTGACGAGACCGGTCTCGCCTCAATGGTAGGAATGGATTCTATTGGATTTGTAGAATTACGCTTCCAGTGTGAGGAAGAGTTTAATATTAAAGTTGAAGATAAAGAGTTTTCGCCCGCGAATTTTTATTCGTGCCAAACCCTTTCGCGTTTCATTATGAATAAGCTTGGAGCCTGAGAATGTTAACGCGAGCAGAAGAATGTGCCGCATTTGTTCCCTATGAGCCTGCCGGTTTATTTTCTCCGGTGCAGGCAACGTCTGCGGTGGGGACCAGCGGCACTGAAGGAGAGAGTTATCAATACTATGTCGATTACTGGCAGCGGCAGAGTCTGGAACCCGGTCGGGTGGTGCTGATAGCGATGCCGAACTGCCCGGACTTGATGTATATGTTCTTTGCTGTCCTCAACAGTGGCTTTGTGCCTGCGCTGATCCCGCCGCTCACGCCAGCAGAACGCATCCTGCAGATGCATGAGGACTTTGCGGCGGGGGCGCTGGTGCGTACGCCGGTTCAGCCAGGACGATGGCAGGAGCTGGGCGTAAGCGCAGCTGAACCCCTCGGGCGCTGGCAGGTGGGAAAATGCCGTGATGGCGGACCCGTACAGACACAGCCGGGGCAGGTCGTGATAGCCACGTCCGGCACGTCGTCGTCGTTCAGCAGCGGCTGTGTCCATCATTTTGATTCGCTGCGGCGTAACGCGCTGCGTCATGCCAAAAGTATCGGCATGAGCGCCAGCGACAGGGTATTGATCAGTTTGCCGATGTGCTATTCCACCGCGCTGGTTGCCCAGATGATTGCTGCCCTGGAGACGGGCTGCGAAATTGTTATCAGTGGACCTCCGTTTTCTGTACCCCATTATCTGGATGATTTACAGCGATACGGCGTGACCCTCAGTTCGCTCACGCCCGTATTGCTGCGACAGTTGAACGCCTGGGAAACAACGCTTCCGCCGGGGTTAAACAAACTGACGATTGGGGGCGATTTGGCTGCGCCGAATGAGGTGGAAGCCTTTTTACTCCGACAGCCATGGCTTGAGTTATATCTGACTTATGGCATCAGTGAGGCCGGACCGCGGGTGTCGACATGCCCGGCTCATCTGCTGGGGAGAGGATATTATGCGTCAGCCGGACGTCCTATTGACCAGACGGACGTTCGTATCCTGCCCGGTGCAGACGGCCAGGACGGGCAGGGGGAGTTGCTAATTAGTTCTGATACGTTGCTCGTCAAGCGCATTGGGCGCGGTAACCGACAAACGTTCATTGAGCTTGATGGCAAACGCTGGCTTCGCACCGGAGACATCTTCTTCCAGGACGCTGATGGGTTCCTGTTTTTCAAAGGCAGAATCAGTGATTTTATCGTTATCAGGGATGAGAAAGTCAATATCGGCGCCGTTAAGCAGCTGTGCCGGGAAATTAAAGGGGTGATGACCTGCAAGACCCAAATTGTCAATGAAGGGGATCAAATTGCGGGATTCGATATTGTTTTGACCTGCGATGAATCAGTGATCAATGAAACCAATTGCCAGCAGCACAGTGCCAGCCTGCTGAAAAAGCTCAAACGCCACGAACGGCCACGTAATATAAACTTTGTTTATTGTGGCGCGGCCTCTTTAACACAATATAAGTAAGGTGATGTTATGAATGATGAACTTCGGGAACTGGCACGGGCAGTCATTGAAAAATATCACCTGGCGAGCCTTGATGATATTCTACGTGAAGTTCCAAAAACAATGTGCCATGTCCTTCAGGAATCAGATGTGTTTGAAACATGGCCGGCAGACATCGTTCGCCTCAAATTTCCTGAGGAGCATTGGGATTATTATATTTCACGTTACGAGCATTTTCGCGACGAGGTCATACGTAACCTGACACCTCAGGATTATCTTCGTGAAATGCTGGGTCAAACACAGCGCTTGCCCTGCTTCTGTTCGGAAATGGCCGATGTCTCGGCAATACTGTATAGCCAGATAATCAACAAGCCAGTGTATTCTCTTCGGAATATTTTTGTGAATTATCTTTATTTGCCCCGCCCCTGGCATTGTATTAATGCAGTAGTGGAAGATGATCGCATTCGATATTTTGATATTTCTGCTTATGCACAGGTTCTGGACCGTAAAAGAAGGAAAGTGGTTAAGCCTGCCGAGCTCGAAGGATTTGATGCGACAGACATCGCATTTGATTTTATTGAAAGTCCACGCTGGCTACAAAAAGAACCTTATCAACGAAAGATAGAATTAACGGCAGGCGAGATTAAAGATAATTTTTCTCCTTCTCCGCTTGAAGATAAACCTTCAAACGAATTTTTGCGCGCGTTCCACTGATATATCGTTAATTCACTTTAACCAGCTTACCGTACTATTTTGCGGTAAAGGAAAAAATGATGACTACTACAACGTATGTCGCCAATGTTGTCGGCATGGGATGGACAACTGCGTCTGGCGATCGTATCGAGGATGTTTTCCAGACTTTACTGGAAAAACAAACCGGTATTGCGCCTGCGCCATCGGATCGAAGCTTGCGTACCGATCTGGCCGCCATGCTGCCGGGTGAATGGCCTGCCGAAATGCGCGAAAAATTGATCGCTCTGACGAAACGCACGGCCCGCCAGGCGCTAGAGGATTCGGGTGCAGCAGAACCTGTGCCGGAGGAGCGACGCTTTTTGATTGTCGGAACCAGTCTGGGATTCCGCCTCGACAGCGAGGCGTTTTGCCGGGAGCCGCTCGACGGCTGGGTCAACGAGGTGGCAGAGTCGCTGGGAATGGAAGGGATAGCCCTTTCTACCGCCTGCTCCTCGGGCTCGGATGCTCTTCTTCTGGGGGCGCATTTAATTGCAACGGGGCAAGCCGATCTGTGCGTGTGCGGCGGCGCCGATATTCTTACTGATTCAAAACGTCTGGCCCATAGCGCATTAGGCACGCTCTCACTTTCTACCCTGAAATCGTTCGATGCTACACACGAAGGAACCATTCTCGGAGAAGGGGCCGGTTTTCTGGTGCTGCAACGAGAAGGCGGCTCTGCACCACGCGTGCTGGCAAGGCTTGTCGGTGCTGGGGCGTCTAACGATGCGGCAGGCTTGACCGCGCCGGATGAGCAAGGCAATGGCATCCGCCTGGCATTGCAGCGTGCCCTGACGCAGGCGGGACTTGAACCTGGCGATATTGCGCTTATTAATGCGCACGGTTCGGGCACCCTGACCAACGATCGGGTTGAAAGCAATGCCTATAACCAGTTTTTCACACATCGTCCCTGGGTCTTCGCGACGAAGGGCAATTTTGGCCATACGCTGGGGGCGACAGGGGCGCTGGAAGCCATCGCGCTCATTCATAGCCTCAATGCGGGCACGATCCCCCCGGTGTATGAACTGAAAAAGCCGATTGATGGCCTGCGTTTTAATTTACCTGCCGCGCAGCCTCAGCCCTTAACGGGAAAGACCGGGTTAAGCATGACGATTGGGTTTGGTGGTTTTAACACCTGCCTGATATTTACCGTAATGTAAAAGGTGGGGCAGCTTATGAAGATCGTTTCTACGAGTAACGCACGCTCATTAATCTGGTCAGATTTAGATGAGACCTTGCGCCGGGGGCTAAAAACAGCCGACCCATTGTCTTTAAATGTGCTGTTTACTGTCGATGAACTTTATCAACAGCACCAGGCATTGCTGGATAATCATCTTGAAAGCGTCGGGATTATTCAGTTTGGCACGGCATTCCCGGTGAATACCAGTGAGAAAATTATTCATGACCTGGCAATAAAATCGCGCGTCTCTCCGGTCGATTTTATTAATGCCAATGTTGGGGCACCTATTTCCATTTGCTGTACGCGCTATCGCTTTCAGGGACCCACCATGGTGCTGACAATGCCGCAGCGCACTGGCAAAGAAATTGCCCTGTCTCTGGCGAGAGAATGGTTAACACAACAGGCAACATATCTTTTTCTGATTCAGGCAGATCACACGCGTGAACATGAAATCGAAATAACAACTCAGTTAGTCACTCAGTAATATTATTAAGGGTAAAGCAATGAAACAAAGTCATTATGATGTGGCCATCATCGGGAGCGGTATTGCAGGAACCATGCTCGGCGCTATTCTGGCAAAACAGAAATTAAACGTGGTAATTATTGATGCCGGTACCCATCCTCGCTTTGCCGTCGGGGAATCGATGGTGCCGGAAAGTGCTGTACTGTTGAAAATTCTGGCGCGTCAGTACAATATTCCTGAGCTGGCGTGGCCGGGGGAAATTCACGCGCTGATGGAAAATATTGGTACGTCGAGCGCCGGTATTAAACTGGCGTTCAGCTTTGCATGGAACGGTAAGAATAAAGCGCATAATCCCCAGGACGTTGTGTCGACACCGGTATTGTCGCCGGAAGCGCATCTGTTCCGTCAGGATATTGATGCCTATTATCTGGCGCTGGCCGCACGTCTGGGGGCCGATATTCGCCAGCAAACCCGCATCCAGTCGATTGAAGAAACCGGCGACGGGATGCTGCTGGAGCTGGGAAAAGAGCAGATAAAAGCCAGGTACGTCGTGGATGCAGCAGGCTATCGTTCACCGGTTGCCGATAAGTTTGGCCTGCGCGAAGGTGCTCGTGAGATGCAGAGCCGTACGCGTTCGTTGTTCACCCATATGACAGGGGTCAAACTGTATGAAGACGTCATCGCCTCAACGGACGTGACCGGTTCGCCGACCCCGCTCTCACAGAGCACGCTGCACCACATGTTTGAAGGCGGATGGCTGTGGATTATTCCGTTCAACAACCACCCCTATTCGACCAATACCTTATGCAGCGTCGGCCTGCAGTTCGATATTGATAAACATGGTCCCGCAGGCGATCCGGAAGAAGAGTTTACCCGTTTTCTCGATGAGCACCCCTCCGTTGCCCGTCACTTTGAGAGCGCGGCACGGGTACGCGAATGGACCGTTGCACCTCGTCTGAATTACACCAGCCGCGAAAGCGTAGGGGAGCGTTATTGCCTTTTAGGCCATGCAGTGGGCTTTGTCGATCCGCTGTTCTCGCGCGGGTTGGTGAATACGTTCGAATCGATTCTGCGCGTCGCGCCTAAAATTGTTCGTGCCGTCAGACAGGATGACTGGTCAGCAGCGAATTTCGCCAGCTATCAGGATTACAGCCTGGAAGTGGTGAAGGTAAACGACAGGCTGGTGGCAAATTCATTCACCGCATTTGATAGCTTCCCACTGTGGAATGCGTGGTTCCGTATCTGGATTAGCGGCAGTTACATCGGCGTGTTGCGTCTGCGTAAAATCCTCAGCGACTATCAGCAGCACGGTGATGACGAGCGGCTTGAGAAGGAATTTGAAAGCGCAACCTATCCGGGACATCTTTCCATTGAGAGCCCTTACTATGAGGCTATTTTCGATAAGGCCTGCGAAACAATGGAAGCCTATCGCGCCGGTAATCTTTCAGAAAAAGAGGTGATTGCTACGCTTCATTCGCTTTTTGCTGACAACCGCGAGCATTTCCCCATCGATTTCTCTGATTTCACCAATCGTTACCTGTCCCGGGCAACGGAGGAATTTGCCGATTCTCTGTTCTACTGGGCTCATAACGCGCCTGGCGGAATCGGGCACTTGTTCGACCGCGGAGATAAACCGGTCCGTTTCGATTTCCTCGATCCTTACCGCTATGGCGATCGTCAGCAGTTAAACCAGCATGCAGATGCCATGTTGCAACAGGCGCGTCATCAATAACCTGACGGGCGGTTGTTCCGACCGCCCCCTGAGGAGAGCGTTATGGATACTGTAGTCGAGCAGCTTTTGCAGCGACGGGAGGGTGCCGTCGCCCGTGGTATTAACCAGATGCATCCGGTTTATATTCAACGAGCGGAAAATGCGGTGATGTATGACGTCAACAACCGTCGCTACATTGATTTTTCCGGCGGCATTGCCGCGCTCAATACCGGCCATCTTCATCCCAACGTCATCGCGGCCGTTGAGCGCCAGCTGCACCAGTTTACCCACAGCTGTTTTGCCGCCACCCCTTATGAATCGTATATCGCGGTGTGTGAACGTATTAACGCCTTAATGCCGGGAGATTTTGACCGACGGAGTTTTCTCCTGACGACGGGGTCCGAAGCGGTGGAAAGCGCGCTTAAGGTTGCCCGCGTGGCCACGCGGCGAAGCGGTGTGATTGTTTTCAGCGGTGCCTATCACGGGCGTACGTTTATGACCCTCGCGATGAACGGCAAAATTGCGCCCTACAGCCAGGGGATGGGGATCATGCCCGGCCCGGTCTTCCGGGCACCCTTCCCGCAGGGAGAGACGGAGCGTGATATTGCTCAGGCGCTGGCGGGCCTCAAGATGATATTAACGAGCGACATTGCCCCCCAGGATGTGGCCGCCATCGTCATTGAGCCCGTTCAGGGAGAGGGCGGGTTTTACGTCGTGCCGCCTGCGTTTATGCGTGCTCTGCGTGAACTCTGTGACCGGGAAGGCATCGTGTTAATCGCGGATGAAGTTCAGTCTGGCGCGGGGCGCACGGGGACGTTCTTTGCTATGGAACAAACCGGTGTTGACGCCGATTTAATTGTGTTCGGTAAATCCGTTGCCGGCGGGCTTCCGCTGTCTGGCGTGGTGGGCCGTGAGTCGCTTATCAACCAGGTGGCACCGGGCGGTCTTGGTGGAACCTGGGCAGGCAACCCGCTTTCCTGCGCGGCGGCGCTGGCGGTACTTAAGCTCTTTGAAGAGACGGACCTGCTGGGCGCAGCCCGGCGTCTGGGTCAACGTCTGCGCTCCGCTTTAGTGTCCATTGTCAGCCCTCTGTCGATTGGCTATGAGATACGCGGGACTGGCGCCATGATTGCGCTGGAGCTTTTTTCTCTGGAGCATGGAGAGCGAACCCCGGCGACCGGGCTTATCGATCGGTTAGTCAAAAGCTGTGCCCGTGAGGGGCTTATTCTTCTTAAATGCGGCAAACAGGCAAATGCTATCCGCTTTTTAATGCCGCTAACGATTGAAGACAGCGTTCTGGATGAAGGGCTGACAATTTTTGCCGGCGCGCTGCAGCAGGTCGCGTCTTCAGGCTTAGCAGAGGTGAAATAATATGGCGCAGTTTGATAGCCGAACATTACGGAACGTATTTGGTCAATTCGCAACTGGCGTGTGTGTCGTGACCATGATGGATAAAGATAACAATTTCCATGGGCTAACCATCAGCAGCTTTAACACCGTCTCCCTGGAACCCCCGCTGGTGCTCTGGAGCCTGCGCAAGCAATCCTGGTACGCTCAGCATTTTCTGGAGGCGGACGCCTTTGCGATAAATGTCCTGTCGGGCCATCAGCATCAGGTTAGCGATATTTTTGCCAGCGCGGGGAGCGACAAATTTCATCGCGTAGACCACCGGGTCAGCGGCTTTAAACTGCCTTTGATTGACGGGGCACTCGCGCATCTTGAATGTAAAATGTGGCGTCAGGTAGACGGTGGCGATCACTGGATATTCATCGGTGAGGTGGTGGATTCGTTACATACTGAAGGTGAACCGCTCATCTTTTTCAACGGTCGCTATGCCACCACCGCGGGTCTGTCGATTCCTGCCTAAAAAAAAGGGGCTGAAAAGCCCCATAACACGCCGAGCGAAGCGTTAACTAAAAGGGTATTTTTTAAATGCCGCCTGGTTTTCGAAAACGTCGGCAACCGCCTGAATCTTTTTAAAATCCCCGGCGTTAACGACGTGAGGGATCATTGACTGAATAAATGTCCAGATAACCGTACTGGTGACAGCAACCTGATCGGCCACCGCATTTTCCGGACGGGCTTCCAGCAGCGCGTTCCATTCCCGACAGGCAGCCAGCAGCTGGACGGTAATACGTTCTATCCACGGATTATGTTTTTTCTCCGCCGGGCGCAGGTTGTGTTCGTACACATTTTGCACAGCTTTCTCCGCGGCGGCGAGGATAAAGCCCAGCGTCTGGAGATCGTTCGCCAGTGCATCCGGCGTCACGGGCAGGAGTCTCCGTTCAGGCGCGGCCTGAGCCTCAAAATAATTCAGTATGAGAGACGAGTCCATCAGACGTGTTCCATTCTCCAGAACCAGCGTTGGCGCTTTTACCGCAGGGTTAATCCGGGAAAATTCCTCAAATGTGCTGAATACGGACAACGGCTGGCTTTCAAACGCAACGCCATAAAGTTCCAGGGAGACCGCCACGCGGCGTACATAAGGAGAATCCATCATGCCAATCAGCTTTATCATGATTCCAGTTTTCCTGTCTGTGTGAAAAAACGCTTCATTGAAGATGATAAACAGACATTACAATAAATTCGTTATGGCGAATATCATCAGTATCTTACGGCCTGAGTTAGTATTACTGACAGATTGGCCGGTTAGCGTTTATCAGATTCAGTCTATGAGGGAGTGGTTTCATGTCGGATTTTCCACCTATCGCAAGTTTGCGTAGTTTTGAAGCTGTGGCTCGCCTTGGCAGCGTAACGCTTGCGGCGAAAGAGCTTCACGTTACCCATTCCGCCATCAGCCAGCAGATTAAAGTGCTGGAGGAAATGGTGGGGGTGAAGCTGTTTATCCGTCATGGGCGAGGGGTGCAGATCAACGAAGAGGGGCGTCTCTACGCGTTACAGGTGCGCGAAGCGCTGAATCATATCGCAGATGCTACCCGGTTAGTGCAGGTGAAACCGAGAATACTGGAACTGACGCTGGCGATGGTGCCGTCTTTTGGTTGTCACTGGTTGTTGCCGCGTCTGGAGCGGTTTCGGGAAAAATATCCACACATCACGCTGCGGATCCAGGCCAGTCTGACGATCACCAGCATGCAGCAGGAAGGGATAGATGTGGCGATACGCATGGGGAAAGGTAACTGGGAAGGAAGCGACTGCCATTATCTGTTTTCAGATGAACTGATTGTGGTTGCAGCACCCGGTTATAACGGCGGCATCCTCCCGGCAACGCCAGCAGAGGTGGCAAAGAGTAAAATCATATTCTCCATGGAGTCGTGGAAAACCTGGTGTTTCAATGCGGGACTGGAAAAAGATATTGTGCCCGGCGGGTTATGCATTAACGACTCAAATTTAGTCCTTGAGGCTGTCAGACTCGGTAAAGGTATCGCGCTGGAACGTCGCTCTCTGGTACAGGATGCCATCACCCGGGGCGAACTGGTCCAGCTTACCCCTTTCACTGCACCTTATCCCTGGCCTTACTGGCTGGTGACATCGCAGTTAACGGAAGCGAAACCGGAGGTGGCTCTCTTTAGTGAGTGGCTGGATGAGGAAGTGGCGGCCTGGCGTCAGTTGACAGGGGCTGTGGAAAGTAACGGCTAACAGAAAAGCAAAAAGCCTGCTCAAAAAGCAGGCTTTTCAAATGTGGCTCCTCTGACTGGGATCGCCTTTGCCATTAACTAGCTGATTGGTAAGTTAAACCTAAAAATTGAGGTTATCAAGACCATCACAATGACCACTTATTTATTACTGATTTTTCTTGCCGTCATGCAAGCCAACTACAATGAACCGGCATATCATCTATACCATATCTGCCTACTTATCCAGACGTAGCTCAGCGGTGAGATATGAGCCAAATTGAAGCAAATCAATCAGCATCAGCCAGGAATTTTTCCATATAAAAAATATGGGATTAAGTTTCTGATGTTTGCATAATGTCAGGTAAAATAAGCACTTAACTGCCATCACAGTTGCGATTGAGCGTAGCATAATAAGTGCCCGTACAACCTCTCGAATACAAGCCGTCTCAGCGAGTATTTCACATAGCCCTCTAACGCTGTGTTTGGTGCGTTAATACGTCCATACCCGATTTTCAAATTGCAGTTGTGCCAGAAGGAATTGAAGACATGCAATCCGAACAAAATCAAAACATTCGACATCTTCCATTACCACACAGTGTCAGAGAAGCCATTACCGCAGCAAGAAAACAGGCCGGTACGTTTTACTCCTTTACCGAAGCAGATACACCACTACTGATTCAGTCCCAGGATGGTACGGCGAGTGGCAAAAGCTATAACGTTTTCGCTCAATACATCGAAAGCGTAAATCCAGCAATCAACCTAGGCAATAGCCATCGCAATCTGGTGTTTATCACACCGCTGAAATCACAAATTGACATCCCGGAACAACTTATCGCTCGCGCCCGAGATAAGAAGATTGAATTGTTACCTTATCTTTCGCAAGGGGATATCGCAGATCTTGGTTTTACTTCATGGGTGAAATCTCCTGAAGGGAAAACACCTACAAACCGGGAACGGTATCGCCGCTGGATCAAGCAAGCCGACAAATTGATGTCGGGTGACATTCAGCTCATTTTTCAACGTCTGAAAGCGGAAGTTGATGCTCGTAATAGTCTGGAAGTACGTCTGGAAACAGAGATTAAAGTGGGGGCAACGTTTGAGCAAAAACGTCTGGAGGATGAGTTACGTCTCAATAGTTTTCATTTAGCCGGTCGCTTACAGGAAGCGACTGTGGCGATGCTTAATGCCCTGAATCAGGATCTGGCGGCTTTACTTGATGGGGAAGCGACTAACCCTCGATATGCACTGGCGACGGAAATGGTTAAACATCTTTTCCCGTTTCAGATTGCACTGTATCGCCGATGTATCCTGCTGGCCACGACGAAAAAGTTCGATGGCAGTGTGCTGTTACTGAAACGCGATAAAGAAGGCGGCTATCACCGGAGTTCACAACAACTGGACCACGTTCTGGGTCAGAAAAAAAGCCTCAAAGTGAATCCGTTAGGCGAGATTGCTAACCAGACTAATCCACAGCGAATTGAGAGCTTAAAAGAGCAATATTGGATAACCGATGAAGACTCACCTTTCGCACAACGTGATATTCGTTTTACATTAGTTCTGGACGAAGAGCACGAAGCCTACCGTATCTTCCAGCAGAATGTTTGCCAGACATTAATGAACGACGATCAGCAGCTTCCTTCGTTACTGGCAATTTTACATCGTGTACTGGAATATGTGGATGAATGTTCTTCCGATGAAAGAGCGCCAGGGTATATCCCTCTGAAAAATTATGTCGATGAGATCAACAAAGCCTTATTACAATGTGATTTACGACCAGATTTCGATCTTAAGAAGCTGACCAGACTCTTTAGAAATAGTTTGCTTGATATCGTCGTCGATAGTCGTAATGCTGAGCAGGTTATCGCGTTAATTGGTAATGTTTTCAGTTATCAGATTCAGCGATTTTACCGTGAGTCAGATCTTCGTCGTATTCATTTACGTAGTCACGGGCGTCATTCATACACTGAAGTCTATGTTTCTGAAGATGACAAAAAAGTTCCAGATGAATTTACCCTATATGAAATGTATCAGACACTGACTGCTCTATTATTAGCCTCTGCCCGGTTGGAAACACCCAAACATGTCTGCGATTTGCTTGCACAGCAGGAGATGGCAAATCAGAATAACCCATTGTCTGTTTTCATTCGTAAAGCCCAAAGTATTAAAGGAGATATAGATCATTTATCTTCCAGTGAGCCTCAGAAAGAACAGTTGATAGATGACTTTTTTACCTATTTTCAACCCAAGACATTGTTTTCCCTTTCGCCACGTGAACAGGTAAGAATTGAGGCTGAACAACTGAGGGGATGGGTATTACTCAAATTTCGGATGGAGTTAATTAAGGAGTTACCCGAAATAGCATTATTACGTGTGCTTTATAATACACGTAATACTATTATTTTACTGTCTGCTACAGCAGGATTTCCTGCAACGTATAATGGACAGTACAGCCGCCCGTTTCTGGATAAATACGCCCGTGACTTGAACTATCGCATCAGGCAGCGGGATGTTAATTCTGCTTCGCCCCTGTCGGCGATCCGCGACAACAGAAACCTTCATCGTCCTGTAGCGCTGGAGGTATTTGACGATCAGGTACTGGAGTTTTTACCACAAAACGAGGAGCCTGAGTTCAGGAATGCATATCGTTTGTGGCTCAAAATGCTCGAACCATACTCTACAGCCGTTCAGTTTAATCGCTATCATAAACGAGAGTTTCATCGCCAGTTACAGAGTATGTTACTTGCGGCCTATACTGGTCGGCACATTCTATGTATTGGGATCAGTAGCCGTTTTTTTGCGATTATCGGGAATTTTCTTCGTGCCAATAAGTTAAGTGCAAATCCCTATCGTGGGGTCGCTATTCTTGACAATGAAACACGTCGGGGGAACGATTTATCTCGTGTATTTGAAATCACTCCTTTTGCTGAGCGGCATAGATTACGTGTCGTCATGTTTGATTCAAAACTCAACCGGGAAGATCCGGTAAGAGACTATCTGCAAATTGATCACCAAAACTTAGCAATATGCATGGTTTCCCACTTCCAGGGGGCTGGCACAGGGCTTAATTATTATGTCACTTATCCGGTACCGTCAGAACCTACAGGAGCAGATTCAGAGCAAATCGACTTTGATGAATTAGCAATGGTCTGCGGTAGCTACTGGAGTCAGATTAATGCAACTCCATCGCGAAACACGCTGGAAAATTATATTACCTTACTCAAGCATTATGCTCATGGAAGCGTGCCTCGTCAGGTTGGTGATTTCGATACGGATCTAGTTGATTCTGATGCTGCCCAATTGCTGGATACTGAACATACCGTCGAGCTTCATAAAATTGCAATGCAAACTATTGGCCGTACAGAACGGCGTGATGCCCAAATGGATGGCATTATTCGTTTACCTTCTGGTGTTCATCATAATGCATTGTGTGTTTTTCGGGATTTGGATCGTCATCCAAATGCACAACCGTTACTTGCTTCCCTGAGTCTGCATAACCACCTATGGTTCAAACGCGCAAAAGAGGATTTATTAAAAGCCAGCTTTTCTTCCGATAGTCAGCGTAGCGAATTTGAAAATAAAGTTGTTAAAGCAATAAATATGTATAGTGACTTTGAAGCCGAACTGAAAAATAAAATTCTGCCACTGGCAAGACAAGGTGATCGAAATGCAATTGAGTTAAATGAAGCATTACGTCACCGGGACTGTTTTACCGATCCTCAGTCATATATGAAGCGTCTTAAACGCAACGCGATTATTAAGAAAAATGCTTACCTTAGCGACTGTGTAAGCCATTTTTATCTGGAGCGCACTGCCGATTGGGAAAATGTGATACTAGCTAAAACCTTAGATGGTTATGGATTAACAGATATTTCAGCTGGGGCAAATCCATACAAACCGGAATATTGTTTACCCCAATATCATGAAGCCATGGCTGAAGAGTCATCCGGAACTGAACAGCGTATTTTTGCGAAGATTCTGGGATTAGAGGCCACGCCTTTACAACAATACATTCCCATCCCTTCATTGATGCCACTTTTGATTGGCAACATTGGTGAATGGCAATTACACCTTGTGCTCCAGGAAATGAATATTACGCCCATCCTACCACAAGAGCTGTCACACTATCTGGATAGCCATTGTTATGAGCTGTTTGATGTGTACTGCATTAACAAGAACCGGATTGTTGCAATCGATGTAAAAAACTGGCGAATGCAAGGAAATAACCGCCAATTAGCGAAAAAAATGCATAATAACTCATTGGGGAAAGTCAGTGAGTTGCAGAAAATCGTTGAAGAAAAAACACAGTTTGATGGTGTTGATGTTGTTTATCTTAATACCCGATATGCTTTAAACAGCCTCAACATTCGTGCCGAACATTCTAACCATAAGGGGATCTGTTATTATAACCTTTTTAAAAGTATTTCATGTTATGAAAAAGATAATGGCAAAAATCCTTATGATGCAAAAATAAAATCAGAATTAAGAATAAATGAATACTTACTTAATCTTTTAGGAGTGAATTATGACTGATGTAACTGATAGTCTACAGCATAATGAAACGGATGTTGTGATGGCTGCCGAATGGGACCTTCAGCCTTCAGATTATGCACCTAAAGCACGAACACAGCTCTTTGATATTCATGATGCTGCTGATGTAATGTTGGAAAAACTTCTGCAATTACCCTCGGCAAATGGTTGGGGAATTGATGCAATCTGTATCAACAAGGTAAAAGAATACACCATGAAATGGGATGATTTTTTTATTGAGTTGCACAGGGAAATTCAAAATACATTATCCTTAAAGCTGGGAGTGAAAAATAACAGGGAGTTTCAGTATCAAACATTAAGAAAAGCAAACAGCTATCTTGTGATGTTTCTGTCACCAGATGCCCGTCCGTATCATCAATGGGTTAATGAACTAAAAATAAAGGGCTTTGATCAATATAAAATTGCTCAAACTGTGCTCGGGTTGCGTCTGAAACTACATTTTTTAGAGAATGCCGGGAAGTATTTTGAGGTGAGTTATGGGGCCTATAATAGCGAAGTTTTTCTGGGTGCTGTCGTACAAAAAGAAGAACCAGACAAGAGAGGAAACTATTACGTAGATGCATTGCAAAGTGACCTCTTTTACAGCCCGGATTATGGTGACCTCACCTTTACTCTGAAAGGGATCTGCTTCAGAGCTAAAGCGGAAGAGCTTGGTGTACTCAGCGATTATGGTCGGATTCTGATTAAGGGTAAAAAATCATTGCAGTTGCTTGAGAAAGTAGATGGTAGAAAATACCGGAAAATGCCCTATATGCGTTTTGCCAGTAAGGATTATTCTGGCTGCAAAAATCACGCAGAGAATCTGGTTCAGCGCGTGCTCGGTGATATCCTGTCTCAGGCTAATATCACTTTCTCGCCACGTGTTTTTTATGCTACCCACTGCCAGTTAAACTTTTTGACGACCAATAGTAAAATACTTCAGCGTCCGTTAGTTATTATAGATAATATTAATAGTGGAGAAAATCCAGAGGCGCATCAGCTATTTATTCACTATCTGAAAAAAGAATTAGGTGCAGTAGTTATAATGCCACCTCGAGAACTTATTGAACTGGATAAAAATGTTAACTATCTGGTGCTGAATCAGTCTAAAAAAATAAACGGGTCCAGCATTTCTCTTGGTGAAGATACCTTCTTAAACTCTACCTGGCAGGCATTGAATGAAGCAAAAGCGGGTAAAAAAGAGCTATTGGATTATTATTCAAGGCTAAAAGTGGATTTCATCCTTGATTTTGAGAATAATCATCAGCGAGTCTTTCAGGGATGTAATATTGAATCTATAGAGCAGAATAAAAAAGATCCTGTTACCCAGTCGGTTAAAAAAGTGCTTAATCCAGTACCTGTCGCTAAGCTGGAAATGATCCGCAGTGAACTTTGGCTAAAAGAAGCAGTGCTGGTGAGAAAGAAACTTACCGGTTTTAACATTAACGATGGTGAGTATATTCTTGTCTCAATTCGTTGCTCCTCTTCCGGAAACAGAAGAGGGAATGATTTTTATGGCGTTGCCACGCCCGTAATATTCAGTCATGGCGTAATGAACATCGCAGAGCCAAAAATGTATACAAATGAGGTGGCTTTCCGTAATAATGTTCCGGGGATGAATATCAACTGTATTGATAAATTGCGTGATGATAATTTCTATCTTGTTGATACAATAAATAAGATTGTGATTAAGCGATACAATACTGTTCGTATTCCGAGATTATTAGGTTCTGCGGAGCGTTGTTCTCTTCAGGTAGCAGAAAATAATCAGGATAAAATTAATAAATTTGGTGCAGCGGATAAAACATGTTTGCCTTACTACTTAACGCCAAAACCTAAAAGTCATGCTGTCAGCCAGTATCAACAACTCTTTATTGAAAAACGAGGTAATGAAGCATTACTTTTTTGTACTAAAAGCAACCAGCCCAACCAGATTATGGACAGGGCTACCTTAGTTTATAATTTGGTGGCGACAACATTTGACGGTAAGGAGGCTGATGTGATGACGCAACCAGCAACTGAATTACTGTTGCGAACTTTAACTTACGATACCACCCGTTATAATGAAGTCAGTCAGACATCTCTTCTGGAAAAAATATCGCGTTTGATGCTGCATAACTAATTTTATCAGCTTTTAACGTGGGTTATTCTTTATCAGGCCATATGCTATGGCCTGAATATCTTTAAACCGGATAATATCGAGCCTGTTCATTCACTGAATCAACTCCGGCAACCTATAAAGCAAACGCCTGGCAGATGGCCAGCCTGCATCCATAAAAATATCCAGGCTTTCTATCAAACAGGTACGTCGGTGTTCCTCTTCAAAAATGATTTTATAGTCAGCAAGAAACATCCCCATCATTTTTACCAACTGTTCCATTCCCATATGTTCATTCTGGAAACCAAACCTTGTTCCGTGACGTAATGCATGGGCCATCAGATCAAAACATTTTGCAGGATCGACAGGAACAAGCGTTTCCAGCAGTTCCAGGAGGTAGTAAATAGTGTGTGGCGTACTGCAATCACCAATGCGCCGCATGTGCAGTTCAGTTTCGTTTAGAAATCTCTTAACTTCTTCTTTTTCTAATGGTTTCTCAGGATTATGTTTCCCTTCACAAACAAAGCGAAGTTGCAGACATGCTCCGTCTATAATTGCAAAACAGCGCCTTACGTCTTCCAGTTCAATCTCTGTCAGATCAGTGCGGGATGAATACTCTTCCAGTTTTTTTCCTGCAGCATCAATAATGCTATAGGCTATATCTAACGCCCGTCGTCTGATTCCAATGTCCTTCGGTGTACTCTGTTCGGTAAAGCCAAGAATGAATCCATCCCTTAATGTAAATAAAATTTGTTTAAGTTCATGGCTATAAATAGTGGGATCGACAATCCAGCCTTGAAGAATATCATATGCTTCCCTGATTTCATGGACTCCCCAGAGAATTGCCAGATCGATGCTAACTATCTTGCGAATACGGTGCTGACGTTCAGGATCGTTACTAAAACGTCCCAGCAGTTTCTGGATAAGACAGAAGGAATACGTCGGGTCGTTATATAGCAGACGTCTGATTCCATCCCCAACTATATGCTCTATTATGCCGGTATTGATTTCCTGCTCCACGCGTTCATTCAGGTAATGCCATACGCTATCCGGAGCAATATCCCACAACCTTAACAGGCGTGTTGATGCCTGAAGACGAACGGCCGGGTGAGGGTCAACCAGCATCCTTTCGATATCAGGTTTCAGTAGATCATACAGATCGGGACGTAAAGGCATTACATCCAGAAAAATTCGTGCAGCATCAATCCTCGGTGAAGGAGAGCCCCAGCTAACGCTGTTGGCAAAATTATCCTCGGTATCTTCATTGATAGTTGGAGATATTGCGCGAGAAGTCATATGCAATAAGTCCAAAAAATGAGGGGTCAGCTCATCTGCCCGATGGTCATTTACAGGCGGTAATAATTTCTGTTCAACAGCCGCAGCGCAGGCCCGAACAATAACATCCTCTGCAGTTGTGCGCACATAGGTATGAATATTTACAGCATTGAGTTGTTCACGAAGCGGCTCGAGAATGCCAAAAACATCTTCCAGCGATAATTCAGAGGAGAGTGTATTATTTGTCGTTAACCCCAGTGCAGTTTTCGCTGTTTTGACAGCACTGATAAGCATGGCATTGACTGGCTCATTTTGATCCAGACCTTCGATAAAATCATAAGGTATACCCGTGCTAACATTGACCGGAGAAATATCGAAAAGCCTTTTATTGCCTGATATTTCATCATCTCCCTGCGTGTTTTTCAGAAAGTCCCGGGCGGCTTCAGTAGAAAGATTATCTGAGCCAATCGCGTTGAAAAGGCGATATAACAGTCGTTTCTTTGCTTCTTCCGGGTAAATATAGCCAGAGAAATTATACTGGAATGCTGCATTCTCCAGCATTTGCCGTTCCTCCACTGGACGCCGTGCAATTCCTTTGCTGACCAAATCGATAGCATCTTTACGGGTGTCTTCGTTCCGGATAAACGCTTCCTGCGCGGCAATGGGCCAGAGAAAATCAACCAGGCTATCATTACGTTCATTTGCCGCCAGAAAGAGCCTGGCCCAGAAGATTGCCAGTGAGGCTTTTTGACGAAAAAGTTCTGCGAGAACTAACACGTCTGGTTCAGTCGCGCTTTTCAAATGCTGAAATAGTTTCTTAACCAGTACTTCTCCGTCATGCGCGTGTTCGCCTGTAGGATTGTACGCCCAGATGTGGCTGTGATCGGCTTTAAGAGAGATATCATTCCCGGAAATGGATAAATGCATCACTGGGGAATCGACAGGATGGTGCCGGGCAACATATCCATTTAAAGCGTTAACGGCAGCATCAACAGCCTGCTCGGGATGTTGTTCGAGAAAATGGGAGAAAAACTCACCGAGGGAATAACGAGCCGATTCATAGTCCTGTCGGGCGTTTGATCTCAGAGGGAGAATTCGGCTGTTCCCCAGCGTTGTTTCCCGTTCTTCGGTGACATCGTAGCTGTAGACAAACTCGAATACGCTGGCAACAAACTCAGGAGCATAATCTGCGATTTTCTTGATGTTGTAACAGAGAATGGGAATTTCCTCTGAACCAAAATGCTGGAGACGTTTGACGGAAATAATTTGCTCCAGTAAACGGCAAGATGCATCAACATCGGTATTGATCGTATCTGCAACGAAAGGTATAGCACTTCTGACAAAATAGCCCGGCTGACTCTGCTCAAGGCCATAAGAAAGCACGGCGCGGCAGGCTGTACCCAGAATATTGCGTAGATCAGGATCAGTCACCTGCTTAGTAATCGGATGCAGCAAAAATCGCAATGTCTCCGCGACTTTATTGATGTCAGGCGTTAAAGCAGAGACCAGATATACCCACGGAAGCAGAGCCACGTCTTTTTCATCTTCAAACCGAATTGCCAGCGCGCCGCAGAGATGACTGAGTGTGGAAATAACGTTCTGATCGTCCATTGCCACACGTTTAGCGAGCCAGAGCAGGTCGTTTTGTGCAACAGGGTATTCAGCCGCAATCCGGCCTGTTGCACTACGGATAATGGGATCGCCATCGCTATCATTAACCAGATGACTTACCGCTTGCCAGAAACCGTGATGATCTTCGTTATAATCCCAGATCTCCTGGAGCACAAAACCCAGGGCGGGAGAAAGCAACAATCCCTGAGCCTGCTGTTTAGGGAAACGCAAGGCTCCCGCAATGAGTGCGTCAGGATCGAATGATATTTTTGCCGCAGCATAGTCAAAGAGCAGATGATGACGAAACTGTACCCAGCGATCGCTAGCCTCCCTGACGACAACGCCTTCACGAGAGAGTGTATCAATCATATCGGCATCTGTGCCTGTCAACAGAGATGGAGCCCTGAGTGAACGAGTGGCAATCATATGATCAACCAGAGCCTTAAGACACTGCCGGGCATTCAGCCCATGTTTCTCAACGCGATACTGCCAGTAGAGTTTTAATAATTCGCTCTGGGATGAAATACGACTCAGATTAATATCCGCATATTGCGAAACCAGGTCGGCCAGCAATCGTGTATTAAACGGTACTTTTGCTAAATCGCGAAGCCTGTCAGAAAGCTGCTTAAGTGCTGCTGTCAGCGCCGAAGATTGTTCCAGTAACTGGCTGAATTCGTTATCTGACCAGCGTGGAATAACAATATGGCGAACCGAAGAAAACTGCGTATCGGCACGTTCCGTCACTGGAGGATGCCCCTTAAACAGATCGCGAAGCTTCACCCCCATACGCAAATCGAAACTGCGAATAGAGGCAATAACGCGCCATCGCCCCTTTTGATTCAGTACCTGTTCAATCAGGGGACGAAAAACAGCCTCACCTTTACCCCCACGGGTCGCATCCAGTGCATCAATAATCAGCCAGCCGTGAGACGTACCATCCCATGCTTCAAGCACTTCAGTCAGACAATGATCCAGCCGGAGTTCACGGCTCAGTCCTTCGAGTGACTCAACCGAATAGTGATCAACCGCCAGTTCAAGAACATCGTCCCCACGATTGCGCAGGCTACGTGCCAGCGCATTCAGTACGCCGCTTTTACCGGCTCCGGGTTCACCAATAATTAATAGCGAGCCGGACTGCACAGCTTGCTCAACCGCATCCTGGCATTCCCTGCGCAAGGTAATCGGCTGGCCGGAGGGATTATCGATGGTTTCATACTGCTGCAAGGCATTGGCAACGTGCTGAGAGTGGCGGATAAGTTGATGAATATCCGCCTGATATTGTGGCGGTGCGGCCAGTTTAATCCCTTTTCCTGCCAGCAGGTTACGTAATAATAATGCATCACAGCCACCACGTCGGGACATTATCTCCCCACAGGTGGTGACAAGAATACTCAGGGCTGCTGCTGAGTCAGTTTCTCTGGCAAGACTGCGGCTAAGTCGCATCTGAAGTGTTGATGCGATATTTTCAACATCAACAACGTGAACGACAATCAGACGGGCAAGTTCGGCTAACAGATCTGATGGCCGGGGCTCCGTGGTAATTCGGCCCCACGCCGTCAACACACAGCGTTCGAAAATATCAGACGCTGATTTCTGTTTCCTGTTCATAGCTCCGCGGCCTTGCTGGGAAAGATGGCGTAACGCGGCGGAAAGATCGGTCCGAACAGTCGCTGATGCTTTGATACTTACGGCTAAAATCAGCCGATCTTTCTCCGGCGACAGAGGGCGGTTCCATTCCAGAGAACCATCACCATCCCGACAGGTTAGCCAGTGTTGGACGAACTGTTCAATTGTCCGGTAAAAAGGACTCTTTTCTTTATCTGAAAGTGGGACCGTTGTTTTTGCCTGAATTGCAAGAAATCCGCCCACAGAAGTTGCCACAAGAATATCGTCAACTGGCGCTTCAGTTTCGAAACGAAGCCGAACAGGTGCTGCATCACCCAGTACTAATGAAGGATCCAACGGGTCATTACTCAGGATCTGAGCGGCGAAAAACGCGCCTAATTGTTGTTGAAAGATAATACCGCTGCTGGTTGCCGCGCCACCACCGTTTGAGGGACCGCTCATATTCGTATCAGACAAGTTTCACCTTCATAGCATGAATTCCGTGTTGGCGTTTATTTTACGGACAGGCGATTGGTAAAACAAAGAGATAAAAGTACAGTACCCGGGTAAAACCGTCATTGCGACATAATGGCGCATTCGCACTTTTTTTATGTCGTGCGTTCGGCTACATCTCTATTGGCGGCTGGGGGGTATCGCAAGGTGCATCGGTGTAGGTATGACCGGTAAGACCAACTCCGTTCAGTTCACCATCCGTAAGATTGGTCTCTTCGGTGGTGGAATTTAAATTCACATACCGGAGGTTGCCTTATGGCTATACTCCTCACTCAGACACACCCGTCACTTGTTGTTCCCTTTAATGCCACCACGGATTTCACCATACACACCAGTCACTACGAAACCTTTGTCGAAACCCTGATTGAAAGCAACGATCCCTCGTTGAAAATGGCGCTTTGCGGGAGAATCAACACCTGTCTGACGCTGCTGTAACCCACACTGTTAGAGCCAGTTCCTCCCCATCTGGTTGAAAGCCTGACCGTTGACACGCTTCCTGCGACCACTCCCCGTTTTGAGCCTGAATGTACGGAGCTTTGTCGTTACTGCCTTGCTATCACGCAAACCCTGTCGGGGCTGGGATTTGCCTCTGAAACGGAGAAGCACCTTTGCTGGCTGCTGTACGACCTGATTAATTACTTCGCAGCGAAAATGAAAGCCCCGCGTTGGTTGCGTACTGCCGGTGGCATGAAGTTTATCGACGGTGTGGAGGTCAAAGTATGACGCAGCCTGACTGGCATCCTGCCGACATTATCTCCGGGCTGAAAAAACGTGGCACTTCGCTGTCAGCGCTTTCGCGTCAGGTTGGGCTGGCATCCTCCACACTGGCAAATGCGCTTACCCGCCGTGTTGGCCCAAAGGCGAAACATTGATTGCTGAAGCGTTAGATGTTGCGCCTGAAAAAATCTAGCCTTCACGCTATCTCTGATGTCCTTACGGCGCAGCCCATTTACGGAAGCTGCGCCGCATTTCGTTTATCTCATCCGTCATAATCCTTTGAACCGCAAAAACAGTTTTCTATTATCGGTCTTCTTACCACGAACTAAGCCACCGCCTGCACAAAATGCTTCATGACGTGAAAGAAGCGCCCGATGTATCAGGATGGTCGGCGTTTTACCTGTAATGCAGCCTTTGAAAGCTGCCGGATCTGTCTTAGGACGGATTAAGGCCTCCTTCACGCTTAGTTACACTAAGGAAACCATAATGAATCTGACTAAAAATTGCGCTCCACCAGTCATGGATGTTATATTAAAATATAATATTCGGAGGTGCTCTATGTATACCACTCGCCTGAAAAAGGTCGGCGGATCCATCATGTTGGCGGTTCCTCCCGCCGTGCTCAAAACACTGGAGCTGTCGACGGACAGCGAAGTCGGCATGACCATAAATAATGGCTGCCTGATTATTGAACCCCAGAAACGGCCCCGTTATTCGCTTGAGGAACTGCTGGCACAGTGCGATCCGCACGCCGAAATGAGCGACGAGGATCGGGAATGGATTGATGCGCCTGCGGTGGGCAAGGAGATCCTGTAAATGGACAGAGGGGAAATTTGGCTCGTCTCACTGGATCCTACAGCCGGACATGAACAAAGCGGAAAACGTCCGGTGCTTATCGTATCGAAGGCATCTTTTAACAAGCTGACCCGGTTACCCGTTGTTGTTCCCATCACCAGCGGTGGAAACTTTGCACGTACAGCCGGTTTTACCGTCTCCCTGGACGGTGCGGGAACAAAAACGATGGGCGCTATTCGCTGCGACCAGCCCAGAACCATTGATATGGCTGCCCGGAGCGGCAAGCGGCTGGAACGCATACCAGACGCTGTGGTGAATGAGGTGCTTGCCAGGCTGGATGCGATTCTGAATTAACATCTGAGACGCAGAAAATCAAAAAGCCTGCTCTAAAAGCAGGCTTTTTAAATTTGGCTCCTCTGACTGGACTCGAACCAGTGACATACGGATTAACAGTCCGCCGTTCTACCGACTGAACTACAGAGGAATCGTGTGAACGAGGCGCATAGTAGCGACCTCAGTTCGTCTTGTCAAAGGGGGAAAACGTACTTTTCGTTCGTTTGCCGACAATTTCAGCAAATCGCTGATTTTATAGCAAATTCGCGCTGAAATTACGCAGCAAATTGCGCCGCCCGCAGGCGGCGCACAGGATTAGAACAGTACGGAGTAGTTCAGACCAAACGTACGGCCACGGCCTTTATAGGTATACAGACCTGGTGCACCGTAGGTTGGGCTATACAGCCCCGGCGCGCGCTGGCCCCAGGCGGTGGTGTAGTCTTTGTCCAACACGTTTTCCACGCTGAAGCTCACTTTACCCACCGGCAGGGCGTAGCTGCCCAGGAAGTCGACCGTGTTATAGCCATCGATCTTCTTGCCGTCCGCATCTGACACGTCAAAGGTCTGCGTGCTCTGCACGCGCAGGGTCCAGTCGCCCGGCGCCCAGTTGACCCATGCGCTGGCTTTTGACGGGCTGGCGCTGTCTACCGTCAGCTTCTCCCATTTACCGTTTTCGCGGGTTTCAGACTTAATGGCGTTAAAGTTCGCGCCCGTACTCCAGTCGCTGTCGGTGAAGAAATAGTCCACCTGGCCTTCAATCCCGTAGATACGACGCTTGTCGTCTTCGAGGTTGATGGTCATGTCCGTCTTGTTGATGGTGATCGTTTTGTCCGAGAGCGAGTAATATGCCGCGACCTGGGTACGCAGGTTATCGCCGGTGTAGCGCCAGCCCAGCTCGTAAGCGTTGACCTTGATGCCGTCGAGCGTCGAGTCGTTCACGTTCACGCTGTTCAGCAGGCGATAGTGACCGTTGCTGAGCTGATAAGTCCCGGAACCGTAGTACTTCGCCAGATCCGGAATTTCAAAGCCCTGGGAGAAGTTAAACCACAGCTGCTGCTGTTCGGTCAGACGACCGAGGATCCCGGCGTTAAACAGGAAGTTGTTGTAATCGGTTTTCCCGCCCGGCACCGCGTCTGCGGAGGTGGCTTTCCCGGTTGCAATGGCCTGCTGCTGGGCGTAACCCACAAAATCGTCCACCTTGTTTTCGGTGTACTGGTAGCGCACGCCGCCGCTCAGGGTGATGGCGTCAATGTCGTAGCTGGCCTGCAGGAACGGGGCGAGGTTGGTAATGCTGTAACCCGGGTAGCGGCCCACGTTATAGGCATTATCAAGCTCCATGCCGCCGCTCGCCGCTGCTTTGCTCAGATCAAAGAACTGCTGATTGGCATCGAAGGTTTCATGGTCGGCATCCACACCCCAGGTCAGGGTTAAATCATCCACCGGTTTGCTGTTCAGCGTCAGCTTGCCGCCGTAAAAATCGGTTTTCTGCTGCGACGCACCGATGCTGCTCACGACGCCTTTGGTCAGGGTCGGGAAGGGGTAGTAGGTCAGGCTTTCGTCACGATAGTAAATCTGCGCAACCAGATCCTGGCCCCAGAAGTCGGTATTGGAGTATTGCAGGTTAATCAGATGACGCTCGGTACCCGGTATACGGTCAGAATCGAGATTACCTTTGTTATAGGCAGTCGCATCGCCCGTGACCGCCGAGAAGTTTTTCCCGAGGTACAGGCCATGCTTGCCGTCGGACTCGCTCTTATAGTACTGCGTCGTGAGCTGAAGCTGCTGGTGTTCGTCAATGTTGAGGGTGCCGGTCCCCATCACATCAATACGGTCGGAATACTGTAAGCCGGTCTGGGTGTTATCAATGATCACCTCGTCGCCGTTGCCGTCATACCAGCCGCCGTAACGCTGATACGACACCGACAGACGACCCGAGGCGTTGTCGTTGCCGCCGCTGATCGCCGCCGACACGTTCTCATCGTGGTCGTTGTGGCTGTTAAAGCCGCTTTTTGCTCCGGTCTGGAACTCAACTTCGGTCTCCGGCTGGCCTTTTTTGGTGACGATGTTCACCAGGCCGCCGGTGCTGCCGCCGCCGTAGAGGGACGTGGCGCCGGAGATCACTTCGATACGGTCAATGTTGAACGGATCGATGGAGTCGAGCTGGCGGCTGTCGCTGCGGGAGGAGTTCAGGCGCACGCCGTCCACCATCACCATCATCGAGCGGCCGCGCAGGTTCATACCGTAGTTGGTACGCCCCTGGCTGCTGACGTCCATGCCCGGGATCAGCTGCGCCAGGACTTCTTTAATCTCCTTTCCGCCCTGAACCTGCTGCTCAATTTCAGACCGTTCAATAACCCACGTGGTCTGCGCCATCTCGGCCACGCTGCGGTGTGCACGGCTGGCGGAGACCACGATATTTTCTTCCTTTTGTTCTTCCGCCCACGCAGAGGTAGAAAGCATTGCAAGCAAGCAAGGATTTAAAACCCAAAGATGAGAACGTTTCATTGTTATGTTGATCCTGATTGTGTGTGTCAGTACTCGGTCGTTTTCTCTAACGCGTTAAAAACCGGGCTGCTGTCCTGGCTGGCGGTGGTGCGCCAGTGGATAACGCCGGGTGTGGTAGCCAGCTCAAATGGCTCGTCAGGATGCGCGCGGTTAAGAATGCGTGCGGCACGCCAGGCCATCAGGCTGAGCTGAGGTTCAGCAATGCCGAGACGGTGCATCCCGGCATTGACGGCAAACAGGCGGTTGCTCTGCGGGCCGTCCCATTCGAGGGTGAAATCGTTGTTGATGCAGAAGGCTTCGTCCGTATCCAGATGCAGGCGGTGAGACAGCGGGGCAAGGAACGCAGGCTGCGCGGCGCGGTAACCGGTGGCAAAGATCACCACGTCGGTATCCAGCTGTTCGCGACCGCCGTCGAGATGATGCTGTATGCTCAGACGCTGACCGTTTTCCTGACGCGCCAGTGACGTCACCGAGCGGGACGGCAAAAGGTGCGCCCACGGTTTTTCACGCAGCACCTCAAAGCGGTGATACATGGCGCGGTAAATTGCCAGCAGGGACTCGGTGGTAATGCCGTCAGAGGTCATCTTCTGCTCGTGCAGCATCTGACGACGGGCCTCTTCGCCGAGCGTGGAGAAGCTGTCCACATACTCCGGCGTGAAGTACTCGTTGGCGAAGGCGGCTTCATCCAGCGCGTTATAATTGTTACGGCGCGACACCCAGTTCAGGCTTAGCGGCTGGCCCCATTCCCCGCGGAAGATATTTAAGAACAGGTCGGCACCGCTCTGGCCGCCACCGACGACGGTCACGCGCTTGCCCGCTAAATTTGGCGTGCGCAGCATCATCTCGCTGGCGTGGAAACAGGTGTCGTCCTGCACCGTCACGCAATCCGGGAGGTTAATCTGTTTGCCAATCCCCACGCAGACGTGGCGGGCAAAGAACCGATCCCGCTGGGTCACGACCTCAAACAGACCGCTTGTCTCATCAAAGCTCACCTGCTGCACCTGCTGGCTGAAGGCGAGGTTGGTGAGGTTTTCTGCCGCCCAGCACAGGTAATCGGCAAACTCTTCGCGAGACACCGTGCGCTGTTCGGTGGTCAGGAAGCGGTAGAACTTTTTACGCTGCACCAGGTAGTTCAGAAAGCTGTGGCGGTTGGTGGGCTCTACGGCGCTGACCAGATCCTTCAGGAAGCTGGTCTGCATGTGGCAGTCCGGCACCATCATCCCCGGGTGCCAGGAGAAGTGCGGCTTGCGCTCAAGGAACAGCGAGCTAAAACCGTCCAGTCCTTCTGCCAGGGCGGCGATGCTGAGGTTAAACGGGCCAATACCAATGCCGATGAAATCATAGGTTTTCATTGCGCTGACTCCCGGGAGGCCAGAAAAAGAGGGTTATCAAGGTCGGTAACGTAGTTCGGCAGCATGCGGCTGCCGCCGTCATGCTCGGAGAAGGTCAGTTTGACCGGGTTGAGGATCACGCGAATAATTTGCGGCTTAAACAGGTCGAACATCGCGAAACGTTCCGCAAGCTCGGGGTGCGCAGCCATATACCGGCGCAATACCCCCGCCAGGATTTGATAGAAACGGATTTCGCTCACGCCGCATTGCAGGGTGAGACGCGAGATAAAGCGCAGCACCGTTACAAAGTTGCCGGTTTGCAGGTCGTGGATGATGTAATCCGCGCTCAGACGTGCTGTAACGTCCTTCACCTGCGCCGGCAGGCTCTGCGCCTGCGAGAAATCTTCGTCCACCAGACGCATATCACCCTGGAAATCCTTCAGCAGGATGCGCTGCGGTACGTAGTTTTTCATCACCAGCGTCACGTTCTGACCGTGGGCGATCAGCGCCACGCCGTAGCGGCAGAGCAGGTGATAGAACGGGATCACCGTCGCGTCGAACAGCTTTTCCAGCCAGGCGTCGGCGCTTAGCCCCGAGCGTTTAATCCACGCGTCGATCAGCGGACGCCCGGCGTTATCGGTTTCCATCAGCGCCGCCATCAGCACCGCCTGTTCACCGTCTTCTAAATAACAGGACGGATTCTCGCGCCAGATCACCCCCAGCATCTCCTGATAGCGGTAGGGCGCTTTCGGTAATGCGGCATAGCCCGGATGCGACAGATATCCGGCGGCGGGTTCACCCAGTACCTGCGCGCCGCAGCGAATCAGCGTGGCGTCAGAGGCGAACTGCTGCTGCAGCCAGCGTGAGGCCAGCGGCCCGGCGGCAATGTATTTGCCCGGAATGCCGCGATAGCAGGAGGTGTTATAGATGGTCAGCGGCAGCTTGATGTCAAACGGCGCGCGACGGCTGGCGTTGGTGAGCGTGCGCAGAGACTGCTGCGCCAGATACTCATCGCCAAATTCGCCCAGCTCCACCATCTCACCGCGCGCCAGCTGCGCCAGGAAGTGAATGGCAATTTTCTGCTGCCACTGCCACGGGTGTAGCGGCACGGGCAGCCAGCTTTCGTCGAGCCCCAGCGCCTGCCAGCGATGCTCAAACCGGACGCGCTCGGCGTTGTCCATGGTACTGGCAAGCAGATTCTGAATGTCGCAATCGGCGTCGCTGCTCCAGACCAGGTGTTCACGCTGAACGGCAACCCAGTGCAGACGAAAACGTCCGCGATACTCAGGTGCGTACTGATGCAGGGCATCCAGCCCCCATCCGCGGCGGCCTTTGTTGAAAATAAACTTAGGATGACCGCTCATCAGACACTGTAATTCATCCGGGTCGAGGTGGATCAGTGCGTCGGCATCCAGCGCTTCACGCGCCTGGAGCAGCTGAATATCACCGCGCAGCGTGGCGTAAAGATCTTCCATATGCTCCGCCGTTTGCGCGTCGCTCATCTCCAGCACGGTCGCCAGCTGCAGCAGCGCGCTTTCCGCTTCCACGGCGGCGCCGCTGGCGGTGGTCAGGGAATCAGGATCGATATGCAGCCAGCCCCAGATCCCGCGCGTGGCGCGAAACTGCCAGGACTCCGAGCCCATGGTGATGCGCCAGCCGTCCGATGAAACCGGCTCAGCGCGCAGGGTACGTTCGTATTCCAGTTCGGCGAGGATCTTCGCCACCATCTCGCGGTTTACTTTCTGCCAGAGCGCGTTCACAGTCTCACCTCATGGAAGAAGCGGTGACGCTCGCTCACGATCAGGCGCGAGCGCTTGTGCGGGAAGTCGAACTCTTTTGCGGTGTCGAAACCGGCGGACGCCAGGTGGCGGAACAGGCGTTGGTTGTCGAAGCGCGGCTCGGCCACAATGCGCGTCGTGCGCGGTTCATCCAGATACAGGTAGTGGCTCAGACCGCGCAGCCAGCTGCGGATGTACTGCGCGCCGCGCCAGCGCTCTTCGCCCACCAGCATATGCAGCCCGCGGTCGAACGGCTGCCAGCGGTAGTGGCGGCCAATGCGGTCTTCTGGCGCCCAGTAGAGTTCAAAGTAGCCGAACGGCTGGTCGTCGAAGCAGCCGATAACCGGGTAGCAGTACGTCGAGTCAAGCTGACGGCGCAGGTAGTTTTCCTGTTCGGCCTGCGGGCCGGCCATCTCCCAGAAGGCGTTCACGCGCGGGTTGTTCATCCATTGAGTGAATCGTTCGCCGTCCAGCGCCACGTCGGCCACGCGGAAGCTCAGCGTGCGTTTAATTTGCGGATCGTAACGGCGATACACCTCACCCTGGGGGCGGCGAGGGCGCTGCGGGAAGTACAGCTGACGGCTCTCATCAAACTGCATACCGTTGCTCGCCTGCGGTCGTTCACCTTTCAGCCAGAGCGGCAATTGCCAGAAGGTTTCACGCGCCAGGTAATCCCCGTGGGCCAGGCTAAACAGCGCCTTTGCCTGAGGTTCATCCTGCCAGGTTGCCCACGGCAGCGTAATGCCGGTCAGCGCGGGTGCGGCGACAAACAGCTGATCCAGCGCTTCCACCAGCCAGCCCGCCGGGATAGCCCCGAGACGCTCCAGCACCGCGCTGCCGTCGAGACCTAACGTCAGCGGCAGCGCGGTATCCGTTGCGGTGCAGCGAAAGCCGAAGCCAGAATGGACGATATTCGCGATGGCCATTACGCCTTCTCCTTGTAGAACGGGTTGCTAAAGTCGAAATAGATCACCGCCGGATCGGCGATGGTGTTTTCGTTGCGATCGTGCAGATAACAGAAGAAGTTGCCTTTGCAGTTCCAGGTCGGGCTGTCCAGCACGTAGTCAAGGCAGCGGGTCTGCTTCGCCGTACGGCGCAGCGCGACCAGCGCGTCACGCACGCGCGCCATCAGGCGCTCTTCACTGTCGAAACCGGCGGCGGCAAGGGCGGCAGTCACCGCAAGGGTGGAGTTCAGCAGCAGGTAGTAAGGGAAGTAGCGCAGCAGCTGGCTCTCACCGAAGCGGTTTTCCACGTCAGTTTCACCCGCCTCTTTCAGCCACCCGTCGGCTCCTTCGGTCCAGGCGCTGCCCTGGCAGTCACGGTAGATAAGCCCGACGGGGAAATCCTGCTGCATCTCAACCAGGATATTTTGCTGGTGGGCGAGCAGCACCAGGCCGTAGTCCGCCTCGGCGCTGAACAGGGGGAGTAACACGCGGTCACAATAGGCGTCCAGCCAGCAGCGTGCGGCCTGAGCGAGGGGTAAATCCAGACGCTGGCTCAGACGACGCACTGCCGCAGCCAGCAGGCTGTCACCGCCATCCGGGGCGGCCTGGGTCAGGCTGACCAGCACGTTGGTCTGCGTGTCCGGCGTGTCAAACAGCAGATTGACGCGCAGGGCCATCAGGCTCTCTTCCTGCACCACGCCGTTTTCGTCACGCAGCCCCGCCCAGCCGTCTTCCTGCATCACGCGCATCGTCGGGTAGCGTGCCTGAAGCGTTTGCCAGCGTTCCGTTTTCGCCAGGCGCGCCAGGCGCATCCCACGCTTAACTTCTTTCACCGACAGCGTGCGCACGGAATTGGTCAGGCGCACGCTGAGGGAGAATTTAATCATGTCGCTGTTGGATTCGCAGTACAGCGAGCGGGACGAGCTGGTGGGCAGCCACTGTGCGCCCGCTTCGCCCAGATCCTGCAATGAACCGTTTTCCACCAGACGCTGGCACCAGGCCTGACCCAGCAGATGCTCTGCCTGCCATGGGTGCATAGGCAACAGCCAGCGCGTGTCGGTGAAGTGGCCGAGCAGCTCAGGCGCGCTCTGGGCGGCGAAGCGCAGCAGACGTTCGCGCAGGGAGACGTTCAGGCTGTCACCAGCAATGCGCGTGCTCTCAACGGCAAACCAGCGCAGCGGGAAACGGGAGGCAAAATCAGGCAGATAGCGACGCGCTTCGGTTTCGTTGAATGGCTCGTGCGACTTCGGTGCCGGGTGAAATGCGTGGCCGACCAGCAGCGCCTGTTCTGCTTCAGCAAACGTCAGCGGTTTATCACGCAGCGTGGACCAGCTGTGGCGCAGGTCGATCGCCTGCCAGGTATGTGCATGACTTTCCAGCACGCGTTGCTTAAAACGCGCCAGCGTATCGGCATCAAGAACGCCTTTTACTGATGGTTTTTCAAGAAGTAAATCAACCAGTTGGGTATATGTGACGGCGTCACCGCAGTCGCTATCGCTCTGGATAAGCGTTGCCGGGAAACAGTACTGATGGTGCTGGGTGGGGGAGAAATAGCGTACCGGTACCCGCAGGGCCTGAGCGGGAGAAAGCGGGATATGAATATGCGCCAGCTCATCCGCAGCGGCTGCGGGGAGATAGCGCCAGTCCGTCGTTTCGCGCAGCAGGGCGTTTAAAAAACACTGGGCCGCAACGTCTGTACCGGCGGAGCGGGGCAGAGTACGCATAGATGTACCTCATTCCATGATTGATAATAATTCTCGTTATGATATTCATTCTATTTACACTCGCAACCATTTTTGCAATATTTGTTTTCATAAACTTCATAATTTCCACACATTTATTGACACTATGTTCACATTCTCATGCGCGCTAACTCAGAAACGCTGACTGAAAACGTCACCTCTAAAGCCAACTGGCCGCTGGCACTCTGTGCAGGTTTATTGGGCATCGGGCAGAACGGTTTGCTGGTCATGCTCCCGCAGCTGGTGAACCTGACCGGGCTGTCGCTCTCGGTCTGGGCCGGGCTGTTAATGTTCGGCTCCATGCTTTTTTTACCGGCATCGCCCTGGTGGGGGCGTCAGAGCGAGCGACGCGGCTGTAAGGTCGTGATGGTGGCCTCGCTCAGCGGCTATCTTGCCAGCTTCGCCGTGATGGCCGTGGTGGTCTGGGCAATGGCGGCCGGATTGCTCCAGAGCACCTGGGGGCTGGCGGGGCTGATCTTTTCGCGCCTGCTCTACGGTTTAACCGTGTCGGGGATGGTGCCTGCCGCCCAGACCTGGGCTATTCAGCGTGCGGGGCTGGACAAACGCATGGCGGCGCTGGCCACCATCAGCTCCGGCCTGAGCTGCGGCCGTCTGCTGGGGCCACCGCTGGCAGCAATGATGCTCAGCATTAACCCGGTGGCACCGCTCTGGCTCATGGCGATTGCGCCGTTTATCGCTCTGCTGCTGGTGCTGCGAGAAGTGGCCGACCCTCCGCTGCCGCCGGTGGCGCATCAGGCGACCCGTCTGCAGGTCTCTATGCTGCCGTTCCTGCTGCTGGCGATGCTGCTGGCGGCGCTGGTGAGCCTGATGCAGCTTGGCCTCACGCCGCATCTCAGCCCCTTGCTGGAGGGCAACGCCCGTGAGATCAGCCACCATGTTGCGCTCCTGCTGAGCCTGGCCGCGCTGGCCACGCTCGCGGCGCAATTTTTGATTGTTCGCCCGCAGCACTTCAGCCCGCTGACGTTGCTCTGTATGGCGGCGGTATTGATGGTGGCAGGACTTGGGTTGATGTGTATTGCCGGGCTGGCGCTGTTTTACGTGGGAATTGCTGTCACCTCGCTCGGCGCGGCGATGGCTACACCGGGCTATCAGCTACTGTTGAACGATCGGCTGACCACGGGGAAAGGCGCGGGCGCGATCGCCACCAGCCATACGTTAGGCTACGGCATCAGCGCGCTGCTGGTGCCCGTAGTCACGCGCTTTTTCGGTGAGCAGTATTTAACGATGGCGGCAGGGGGAATGGCGGTGCTGTTTTTCGTACTGAGCATCGGGGTACGGTTAACCGGGCGCACCCCTGTCGAAAAAAATTAATGGACCTGGTGAGGGGAAGGGCCGACCGCCTCATTTTGACGCAGACGCTTAAGCGGATCCTGCTGATAAAACTGGGTAAAACGCTGCCATAGCGCCGGGAAACGCGGGGCGAAGAGTTCGGGGGCGCTGAAGAAGTACTCTGAAAGCACCGCGAAGCACTCTGCGGGGTCGGTCGCCGCGTAGGCATCAATGCTGGCGGCACTTTCGCCCACGAGATCGATCTCGTCCTGGATGTTATCCATCGCCGCATGCAGATCGTGCTCCCATCCTGCGACTTCACGCAGCGGGATCAGCGGAACACCGCTGGCGCGGTCGCCGTTGCGGGTATCCAGCTTATGCGCGACTTCATGAATGATCAGATTAAAGCCTGACGCGTCGAACGAGTCCTGAATGTCGAGCCAGTTCAGGATAATCGGCCCTTGCTGCCAGCTTTGTCCGGACTGTACCACCCGCTGGTTGTGTACCAGGCCGATGTCATCCTCCCACTCATCGTCGACGATGAAGGGCGCCGGGTAGATCAGCACTTCGTGGAAGCCGTCCAGCCACTCGATACCCAGTTCAAGCACCGGCAGGCAGAAAAGCAGGGCGATACGCGCGTTTTTCAGGGGATCCAGCTCGAACCCCTGCAGAGGAACCAGGCGTTTTTGCTGCAAAAAACGATCCGCCAGCTGAACCAGTTTTGACTGTTCGTCCGGCTGGAGATTCGCCAGAACAGGGATCGCCAGCGCGTCATCCCACGGCAGCGCCATATCCCGGCCAGCCTCATTCGTTTTCCAGGGCCACTTAATCATCGCTTTGCTCGCAAACTCGTCACTTGAACAAAAATGGGAAAGTCAGGTTCAGTTAAGATGCCAGAAAATGGCTTATTTCTACACTTCCAGCCTGAATAAACTATCATTTCGTACAGAGCAGTGGGTAGCGCTTTGCAGGCATCACCTTCATTTTGTGATGTCTGTCGTAGCCTTTATCCGCAGCCCGAGTGAATAAATCAGTCCGGTATTGAAAAGATGAGTGATTTCAAAGGTAACAAGCAGAACCTGCCCAGTCGAGCGTGTGTGCACTGCCAGCGGCCCATGACGTGGCGCAAGAAGTGGGCGAAATGCTGGGATGAGGTCAAATACTGTTCTGAGCGCTGTCGCAGGAGCCACCGTTGACCGAACTACGCCTGATTCTGGGCGATCAGCTCAATCCACATCACAGCTGGTTTGATACCTGCAGCCCGAATGTCATTTACGTGATGCTGGAACTGCGGGCAGAAACCGCGTATGTCCTTCATCATGCTCAGAAAATCATCGCTATCTTCGCGGCCATGCGCGCGTTTGCCGCTGAGTTAAAAGAGAAGGGGCATCGGGTAAGGTATGTCCGGCTCTCTGAGGGTTCAAATCGCGGCGCGCTGGAAGATAATCTCAACGCGCTTATCGCACATTACCATGCTGGCAGGGTGATGTGGCAGGAGCCCGATGAATGGCGCCTTGATGCGCAGTTGCAGGCGTGGGCGAAAACGGCGACCGTCGAGACGACCTGCGTCAGCAGCGAGCATTTTTTCTCCTCCCGAGAGCAGGTGAGCGCGTTCTTTGCATCGCGTAAAAGCTGGCGAATGGAATATTTTTATCGGGAAATGCGTCGTCAGCATGGCGTGCTGTTGACCCCGGAAGGCGAGCCCGAAGGGGGGAAATGGAATTTCGATGCTGAAAACCGCAAGCGCTGGTCCGGTGAACCGCCTGCTCCGGATGACTCTCGCATCTGCCACGATCGCTCAGCATTATGGGAAGAGATCCAACGCTGCGGCGTACGCACCTTTGGCGAACCGCAGGCCAACACTTTTCGCTGGCCAGTCGACCGTGCTGAAGCTAAAGCCCGGCTGGATGCGTTTATTTCGCACGTCCTGCCCCAGTTTGGTAACTGGCAGGATGCAATGCACACGGAAGAACCTTTTCTTTTCCACTCTTTAATTTCATTTGCGCTGAACACCAAAATGCTCAATCCCCGTGAAGTGGTTGCCGCCGCCGAGCAGGCATGGCGCTCGGGTGATGCGCCGTTGCCTGCTGTCGAAGGGTTCATCCGGCAAATTCTTGGCTGGCGGGAGTATGTGCGCGGGATCTACTGGTCGCAAATGCCGGGCTATCGGGAGCTGAATGCGTTAGAGCAGCACACCCCGCTGCCGGAGTGGTTCTGGACGGGCGAGACGCAAATGCGCTGCCTGGCGCACGCCATTGGACAGTCGCTCACTGAGGCTTACGCTCACCATATCCAGCGCCTGATGATTATCGGGAATTTTAGCCTGCTCGGTGGTCTCTCGCCGCAGGCGGTACATGAATGGTATCTGGGCGTGTATATTGATGCGTTTGAGTGGGTGGAATTGCCCAATACTCTCGGCATGAGCCAGTTTGGCGATGGCGGTTTACTGGCCAGTAAGCCTTATGTTTCAAGCGCGTCTTACATCCATAAGATGAGTAACTACTGTCAGGGATGTCGGTACCAACACAATCAACGCACCGGTGAGCTGGCGTGTCCCTTCAATGCGCTTTACTGGGATTTCTTTGTGCGTAACCAGGCACGTCTCGGTCACAACCCCCGGCTGGGCATTGTCTTTAAACAACTCGCGGATATGACGGAAGAGGAACGACACGCTATTGCTGAGCGCGCCGGACACATTCGTCTCAATCTCAACGACCTTTGAACGGCATTCCGACACCGCGCCGGTTGCGGCAGGTTAATAAGCCGTTATTATTTTGGACTTTGTAACGTATTCCCTGACAGGACCGCCAGATACTATGCCCGTGAATTTTGACCTCAACGATCTCTATGCCTTCAGAGCGTTAGTGGAATACGGTAACTTCCGTGTCGCCGCTGAATCTATCTGCCTGTCCCAGTCAGCGCTGAGCCGCAGGATTGAAAAGCTGGAAGCCGCGCTGGGGAACCGACTCTTTGACCGAACCACCCGCCGCGTCTCGCTGACGTTATACGGGCAAAACTTTGCGGAACGCTCCGCGCAGCTGCTCGATAACGTAGAGTCAATGCTGGCTGATGTCGATAAAGCCAGCGAAGAGCGGACGGGGCTGATCACGGTGGCCACGGTACCTTCCGCAGCCTGTTACTTTATGCCCGATGTGATCCGTCGCTTTCAGTCTCGCTATCCGCGCGTTCGCATTAAGCTCATCGACAGCAGCGCGGGCAACGTGATGGACGCCGTGGCCCGAAGCCAGGCGGATTTTGGTATTTGCTTCGCAGGAAACTTGTCGTCTGAAATCGAATTTTTCCCGCTGGTGGAGGATGTGTATGTTGCAGCATGCAGAAAGGATCACCCGCTGGCGCAGAAGAGCCAGCTGACGTGGCAGGCATTTTTTCAGCAGGATTACATCTCTCTCGATAAAACGTCCGGCAATCGCAACCTGCTCGATCGCCTGCTGGGGGATATCATTCCCGAGCGTCCCAGCGTCTGCGAAACGCGTCATGTCACCACGATGCTCGGTATGGTAGAGGCGGGGATCGGCATTGCTGCCGTTCCCGCCATGTCGATGCCGACGTCAGAGCACACGCTGCTGACCCATTTGCCGCTGGTGGCGCCGGAGGTGAAGCGTACCGTGGGGCTTATCCGACGCCGGGGGCGCATCCAGTCCTATATTGCGGCTGAGCTTGAAAAACAGATCACCGAGCAGTATCGCCGGACGTAACGGGGATCATCCCCGTCTCGCGGATGACTCCCCTTGAGGGCGGTGAGGCGAGATAGTTCAGCAGCGCTTTTCCCTCCGCGGGATGTTCCGCGTCACGGGTGACCGCGCCAGCGAAGCGCGTGATGTATTGCAAATTATCCGGGATTTTACCGATAAAGGTGACGCCCTGAATCGGCAGCAGCTCGCTGACCTGCTGGAACCCGACGGCGTATTTTCCTTTCGCCACTTCTGATGCGACCGGAATGCGCTCGACTTTTGTCGCTTTGCCCGTCACCTCCTTTTCAATCCCCAGCTTTTTGAACAATTCTTCACTGACATACCTGCCGCTGGCGCTGTCTGAGTAGGCGATGGAGCGAGCCTGCAGCAGGGTATTACGCAGCGTCGTCTCGCTGCTGATATCAGGGATATCCGCACCTTTTTTCACGACCATGCCGATGGGAGAGTCCGCGAGTTCAGTCCGCGTACCCGGCCGGGTCAGACGGGCCTGTTCAAGCTTCGCCAGTGCATTGCCCACCATAATCACCACGTCGGCTTTCTCTCCGCGCGCGAGCCGGTTTGGGATTGCCTGCGGCGTAGTGCCCATTGAGGGACCGGGGATGATCACAATGTTATCCCCGGTCCGGCGTTCATACTCCGGAGCCAGCTTTTCCAGGGCGGCCTTGAATCCGCCCGAAATCATGACCTTCACGTCCTCTGCGCAGGCATTGACGCTCAGGAACATTGCCATTAGCGCGATGGCGGTAGAGCGAGACGTACGTTTCATGCGGCCCCCTGTGACTTAACGATGTTTTGCAGTGATGCCGCGCGGCGACGGTAGAGGTAGAGCGTTGCCAGCAACGCGCAGACCGCCGCAAAGCTCATCCAGTATCCCGGCGAGGCTTTGTCACCCGTGTATTCAATCAGCGCGGTGGACATCACCGGGGTGAAACCGCCAAAGACGGCGGTAGCCAGGCTATAAGCCAGCGAGAACCCCGCCACGCGGACTTCAGCAGGCATGATTTCCGTCAGCGCCGGGATCATCGCGCCGTTATACAGGCCGTAGAGGAAAGAGAGCCACAGCAGGACGCTCAGCATCATGGAGAAGCTGGGGGCCGCCGCCAGCATCGTCAGTGCCGGGTAGCTGGTGGCGAGCGCCAGCAGCGTCATGACAACCAGCACCGGTTTACGACCGAAGCGGTCCGAGAGGGCTCCACCTATCGGCAGCCAGATGAAGTTAGAGACGGCCACCAGCAGCGTGACCAGCAGGCTGTCCGACGCGCTCAGCATCAGCACTTTTTTGCCGAAGGTTGGCGCGTAAACGGTGATCAGGTAGAACGCGGTGGTGGTCATCGCTACCATCAACATACCTGCGACCACCACCTGCCAGTTTGTCAGCAGCGTTTTGAAAACCTGGCGCATCGCCAGATGATGGCGCCGTGCGTTGAACGCTTCGGTCTCCTCCAGCTTACGACGCAGGAAAAAGATGAACGGCACGATTAAACAGCCAAACAGGAACGGGATGCGCCAGCCCCACTCGCGAATGGCGCTCTCCTCCATCAGGGCATTCAGGGCAAAGCCCATCGCCGCGGCGACCATAATGGCAACCTGCTGGCTGCCGGACTGCCAGCTGGTGTAAAAACCTTTGCGGCCCGGCGTGGCGATTTCTGCCAGATAGACCGAGACGCCGCCAAGCTCCGCACCGGCGGAAAAGCCCTGCAGCAAACGGCCCGTCAGCACCAGCAGCGGTGCCCACAGCCCAATGCTCTGATACGACGGAATAAGCACAATCAGGAATGTTCCGGCAGCCATGATCGACAAGGTGACAATCAGCCCTTTACGACGACCCACTTTATCGATGTAAGCGCCGAGCACAATAGCGCCGATCGGACGCATCAAAAAGCCCGCGCCAAAGACGGCAAAGGTCATCATCAGCGAGGCAAATTCACTGCTCGCCGGGAAGAACGTATGCGCGATGTAGGTGGCATAAAAGCCGAACAGAAAGAAGTCGAATTGCTCAAGAAAGTTGCCCGAGGTGACGCGAAAAATCGCGCCCGCTTTCGCACGGACCGTTGCAGGTGAGGTTGAGGAAACCATGATTATCTCCAGTTTTTATCGTGACGTTATGCTCGTCTGTTTTTGAAAACTGGATCAGGAAACGGAAATTAATAAGCGCAAAGAGTGAATGAACTGATGCGCGTTGTGCATCAATGACAGGATGTTGACCAGGATTTACATACCTAACAATAACTTAACAATCTTGTGATTTTTTATTCACGCTAATTCGCTAAGTTGCTGATATCGCTGTTTTGTGACATCGCGCAGAGGAGACGCCAGGCAGCGCCTGGCTCTAAAAATCAGCGTAGCGCGTTCGCGATTGCGCTAAACATTAACGATGCTTCCAGCGGCTGAGCGCTGAAGGACGGTTCCGCCTGCGGCCAGGTGGACCACTGGACGATAACCAGGTTCTCTTTCTGATTCACCATAATCATCTGTCCAAAGATCCCCAGCGCCCAGAGCGACCCTTTAAGTGAGTTGTCGACCTTTGGCGCGACGTGGGTGGCATTAACCGGCACTTCGTTGTTCCACCACTGATAGCCATACAACCCGTTCGGATGCGCGGCGGACACCGAACCTTTTGCCTGCGTCCAGTCTGAGGACTGTTTTACCCAGCCTTCGGGCAGGATCTGCTTCCCGCCGGGCAATGTGCCGTTATGAAGGATGAACTGACCGAAGCGGCCCCAGTCTTCCAGCGTGGCGTTAAAGCCGTGGGCGCCGACATCATGCTGGCCTTTGCTGTAGGCATGCCACACGCCGTCGCTGGCCATGCCGTAGGGTTGCCAGATACTTTTCTCCAGATACGCCGCGAGCGTCATGCCGGTTGCGCGTTCAAGCACGTCACCCAGCAGCCACGCGCCGCCCGAGGAATAGGACCAGTTTTCGCCCGCAGGGTGCACGCGGTGTAACCCTTTTACTAATGTCCGCACGCAGTCATAGGTGCCCGGTTTGGCTTCGCACTCTGTCAGCTTTGCGAAATCGGATCCCGGATTCGTGTAGTCCTCATTCCACGCCACGCCGGAGGTGTGGGTAATAAGCTGTCTCAGCGTCACACCGTCCCAGGCGGTGCCTTTCAAATCAGGTTCATATTGGGTAATAAGATCGTCGAGGGAGTGGATTTTTCCCTCTTTAATCGCTACCCCAACCAGCGCAGAGACCACCGATTTACCGACAGAGCGTGAGGTCCAGAGCGTGCTGTCGGTATTCCCTTCACCCAGATACTTATAGGCAACGTGGCCGTTTTTTAATACCAGCATGCCGCTGACGTTCTGGCGTTTCAGGTAATCATGAAGATCGTAGGTCTTGCCATTCACCTGATAGCGGGCATCGGTCAGCGGTTTTTCTGCGGCCAGCAACGGCGAGGCGTTGCCGTGATGGAACACGTCGCCCGCATAGTTGCGGTAGTCATTGCGGAAACCCACGACGCGGTCGGCCTGGCTCCAGGTGAGCATCGTATGTGCGTCCGGCAGTTTTGTATCAAAAGGGGCAGGACAGGTGTCGAGAACGGTACCGTTGCAGGCAGCCATGGCGGCAGGAGAGAGCAGGCTGCTGACAATCAGCGCCGCGAGCAGAGTGCGGTTTGTTTTGTTTTTCATGTTTTTCTCGTATGGCTCAGGAAGGACTTCAGTTTACGAACCCGCGGCCTATAATAAAAAACGCGTTATGGGGGAAAATCCCCCGAAAAGGAACTGTGGAGGATCGCGTGGCGTCATTGATCTATTCGTTTGCCCAGCTTGAGGCGTTCACCGCCGTGGCTGAACATGGCAGTCTGGTGAAGGCGGCCACTAAACTGGGTAAAGACCGCACGACCCTGCGCGATCTGATTGATTTTCTGGAAGATGGTCTGGGTTACGCGTTGTTCCTGCGCGAGGGGCGAACCCTGCGTTTAACGCTGGAGGGGGAGCAGTTACAGCGGCAGGCGCATCTGTTGATGCGTCAGGTAAAAGCCTTTGAGGCGTTCGCCAGAGCCGTTCCGCAAAGCGCGACGCAGGATATTGCGCTCGTCTACGATCCGTTCACCCCGCGCGTTTTTTTGCAGGCGCTGATAGCAAAAATGGCGAGCCAGAATATTCGGCTGAGCCTGACCAGCACCTCGCGTGATGAAGCGGAAGCGATGCTCGCCAGCGGTGAGGCCGATATTGGGATCTGTCAGGCACGTAATCGCAGCGTAGGCAATGAGATGGAATGGCGGGCGTTAGGGTCCATTGAGATGGATTTTTACGCCTCGAAAGCGCTGTTCCGGGATAACGCCTCTCCGGTTTCGCTACTCGATCTCTCTCTGGTGCCGCAGGTCATTATGCATGCGGCGTCTGACGAGCCGGTCGCGCGCCGTCTGCAAATCTCCGGACATACCCTTTTTACCAACGAACTTGAGATGCTGCGCGGTCTGCTGGAAAAGGGGTGCGGCTGGGGATTTTTGCCGACGCATCTTCATGCGGCGCAGTGGAAGGATGTAAAAAGGCTGCCCACCGAGGTGGGCAGCCAGGGAATAGCTCAGACGATGGTGACCATCTGGAAACCGGGTAGCGACAAGCGCGGGCTTATCAACGAAACGCTGTCGCTGTTACCGGCGTTGTGGAAGGCCTCAGCGCTGTGAGCAGCCTTTGCACTGTTGATTCTGGATCTGCTGGAAGAAATCGTTGCCTTTGTCATCCACCAGGATAAACGCCGGGAAATTTTCCACTTCAATTTTCCAGATGGCTTCCATACCCAGTTCAGGATACGCCACGCACTCCAGGCTCTTAATGCTGTTTTGCGCCAGCACCGCCGCCGGACCGCCAATGCTGCCGAGGTAGAAGCCGCCGTGCTTATGGCAGGCGTCGGTTACCTGCTGGCTGCGGTTGCCCTTCGCCAGCATGATCATGCTCGCACCGTGGGATTGCAGTAAGTCTACGTACGAGTCCATACGTCCCGCGGTGGTCGGGCCGAGTGAGCCAGAGGCATAACCTTCCGGCGTTTTTGCCGGACCTGCGTAGTAAATCGGATGATCTTTAACGTACTGCGGCAGTTCCTCGCCGTTATCCAGCAGCTCTTTCAGCTTCGCATGGGCAATATCGCGCGCCACGATGATGGTCCCGTTCAGCGACAGACGGGTAGAGACCGGGTGCGCGGAGAGCTGGGCCAGGATCTCGTTCATTGGCTTGTTCAGGTTGATGCTCACCACGTCGCCTTCACCCTGCTGACGCATTGATTCAGGAATATACTGGCCCGGGTTGTGTTCCAGTTTTTCAATCCAGATCCCGTCGCGGTTGATTTTCGCTTTGATGTTGCGGTCTGCGGAGCAGGAAACCCCCATGCCGATCGGGCAGGACGCGCCGTGGCGCGGCAGGCGAATCACGCGGATGTCGTGGGCAAAATATTTACCGCCAAACTGTGCGCCCAGGCCGAGGTTCTGCGCTTCCTCGAGCAGTTCCTGTTCCAGCTTAACGTCGCGGAACGCCTGGCCATGTTCGTTACCTTCGGTTGGCAGCGCGTCATAGTAGCGGGTAGAGGCCAGCTTCACGGTTTTCAGCGTGGCTTCTGCGGAGGTACCGCCGATCACAAACGCGATATGGTAAGGCGGGCAGGCGGCGGTGCCGAGCGTGCGCATCTTCTCAACGAGATAGTTTTTCAGCTTCGCCGGGACGATCAGCGCTTTGGTTTCCTGATAGAGATAGGTTTTATTCGCGGAACCGCCGCCTTTTGCCATGCACAGGAATTTGTACTCATCACCGTCCACGCTGTAGAGGTCAATCTGCGCGGGCAGGTTGGTGCCGGTATTCACCTCTTTATACATATCCAGCGCGGCGTTCTGGGAATAACGCAGGTTGTCTTCAATGTAGGTGTTATACACGCCCTGGCTCAGGGCGGCTTCGTCACCGCCGCCGGTCCAGACGCGCTGGCCTTTCTTGCCCATGATGATCGCGGTGCCGGTATCCTGACAGGTCGGCAGGACGCCTTTGGCGGCAATTTCAGAGTTGCGCAGGAACTGCAGGGCGACGTACTTATCGTTCTGGCTGGCTTCCGGGTCGTTAAGAATGGCGGCAACCTGTTTCTGATGAGAAGGACGCAGCATAAAGGCGGCATCGTGGAAGGCCTGCTGCGCCAGCAGCGTCAGGGCTTGCGGCTCGACTTTCAGGATTTCCTGCCCCTCGAACTCGGCAACGGAAACGTGCTCTTTGGTGAGCAGATAATATTCTGTGTCGTCATGGGAAAGAGGGAAGGGGTTCTGGTAGATAAACGGTTTGTTTGACATAGCTTGCTCCACAAAAATAAAACCGCCGGAGGAAGACCCCGGCGGTCAGAAATCAGAACATCATCGACATCCACGGATAACCAATCAGCAGCAGGGCCGCCAGGAAGATGGCACCGAAGATAGTGCCCAGGCGCCAGTAGTCTTTGGTTGGCAGGTAGCCGCTACCGTAGTAAATCGGGCTTGGGCCGGTACCGTATGGGGTGATGATCCCCATTACACCCAGCGAGGTCACCATCAGCAGGACGAACACTTCCATATTCATGCCCGGAATGGTGGAGGCGATGGTCAGCATCGCGGGCAGCAGCGCGGTGGTGTGTGCGGTGGTGCTGGCAAACAGGTAGTGCAGCAGGTAGAACGCCAGCAGCAGGACGATAGTCGCCACGCCCGGAGAGATACCGCTCATCAGCAGACCGCCTTCTTTACCTAACCAGCTGATAAAGCCGGTAGAGGAGAGGCCATCCGCCAGCGCCACCAGGGTGGCGAACCAGACGAAGGTGTTCCACGCGGCTTTGTTACCAGTGATATCGTTCCACTCCAGCACACCGGTCCACAGCATCAGACCGACAATTAACAGGGCAGCCATGGCAGGTTCAATCCACGCGGCGGCGAAGATCCACATCAGCAACGCACAGCACACGAAGACCAGCAGCAGGATCTCATTGCGCGACAGTTTGCCAAGTTTTTCCAGCTCGCGGGTCGCCCACAGCGGTACTTCGTTATTCACTTTCACTTCAGGCGGGTAGAACCAGTAGGCCAGCAGCGGCATGGTCAGAATCAACAGGATGCCCAGCGGCAGGAACGCGAGGAACCAGGTGCCCCAGGAGATATCAATCCCAACGGTGCTTTTCACCAGCGCCAGCGCCAGCAGGTTCGGCGCCAGAGCGGAGAGGAACATAGAACTGGTGATACAGGCCGCGGTGATAGCCACCCACATCAGATAAGAACCAATTTTGCGCGCGCTTGGGTCGTTGGGTTTTGAGCCGTACAGCGGCGGCAGGTTAGCGATAATCGGGTAGATGGTCCCGCCGCTGCGCGCCGTGTTGGACGGGGTAAACGGTGCCAGCAGCAGGTCTGCAAAGGTAATAGCATACCCGAGCGTCAGGCTGCGACGGCCGAGATATTTTACCAGAATCAGCGCCAGACGGCGGCCGAAGCGGGTTTTGTCATAGCCTGCGGCAAACATAAAGGCACCGAAAATCAACCAGACCGTGGAGTTACCGAACCCGCTCACCGCCCATTTGAAGGAGGCGCCTGCCAGCTTGAATTTTGGATCTGCCAGCTGGTCCGGGCTGAAGAGCACCCACTGGCTACACAGCGCAATGGCGACCACGCCGGTCAGGCCAATCACCGCGCCAGGCAGTGGTTCGAAGATCAACCCGACGATCACGCCAACGAAGATAGCGAAGTAGTGCCACGCGTAAGGCGGTAAACCTTCCGGTACCGGAACAAACAGCAGCAGTACGGCGACGATGACGGGCAACGCCATCATCAGCAGTCGTTTCGCTTTTCCATTTGATGCCTGGTTCGCCACTGGGGGCGTTACAGCAGTTTTTGTATTCATAGTTTCACGTCTTAAGTTGTCAAAAATTCGGTGGTGCAGAAAAAACCAAATGCGTTTTTTTAAGTTTCTTTGCTTTTTTTAGTTATTAAAGGTGCGGTTTGGTTTTTTCATTAATAACGATTCAACGCCTTTCTGTGTGCGTTAAATTAAAAATTGATGATGTTTTTATATTGCGCTTTTGGATGCTGCAACTATTGATCGGGATCAAAAAAACAGAAGTGCAGCGTTATTTTCGTGCTTTTATTAATAACCACTCTGGCGTATGGGGTTATTATTTATTTTTATCGTTTTCTTTATCATTCTTGTAACAATTCCAAATCTGGTATTCTTTTTATTGTTTGATTTTATTGAATTTTTTATGGTTAAAGGAAATTGGTATGACCAATATTTATTTAACGTATTTTAAATTATTGTAAACGGGTAAATTATTATCACTAACACCATTGTGTTATTTCTGTTATCTCAGGGATTAAATAGTTTTTTAACTAACGTAATGGCTTTGGAAACTAAAAAAATCATTATATTAGTATCATGACATCGGCAAATAACAACCAATTTAAAAATTAAACCCGATAACGAATTCTTAATTTTAAAAGTTTGGAGTTTCTATTATGAGCACTAACGAACGCATTCTTAGCCCCTTCACATTACCGAATGGCACTGAACTGAAAAACCGTTTGTTAATGGCCCCGATGACCACCTGTACCGGCTACTATGACGGTACTGTCACCAGTGAGCTGGTGGAGTACTACCGGGCTCGCTCCGGCAGCATCGGTACCATCATCGTGGAGTGCTGCTTCGTTGACGATCTCGGTCTCGCCTTCCCGGGCGCCATCGGTATTGATAACGACGAGAAAATTGCCGGGCTGGCGAAAATCGCAGAGGCGATTAAATCCAAAGGTTCGAAAGCGCTGCTGCAGATCTACCACGGCGGCCGTATGGTTGACCCAAAACTGATTGGTGGCCGTACCCCGGTTGGCCCAAGCGCGGTGGCCGCACCGCGTGACGGTGCCGCAACGCCGGTTGCACTGACCGCCGAAGAAGTAGAAGGAATGATCGGCAAGTTTGGGGAAGCTGTGCGTCGCGCCATTCAGGCCGGTTTCGACGGAGTGGAAATCCACGGGGCCAACACCTACCTGATTCAGCAGTTCTACTCACCGAACTCTAACCAGCGCGATGACGAGTGGGGCGGCAGCCGCGACAACCGCGCGAAGTTCCCGCTGGCAGTGCTGGACATTACGCACAAAATGGTGCGCCAGTACGCGGATGATGCCTTCATCATTGGTTACCGCTTCTCCCCTGAAGAGCTGGAAGTCCCGGGCATCCGTTTTGAAGACACCATGTACCTGCTGGAGAAACTGGCCGCGCGCGGCGTGGATTACCTGCACTTCTCCGTCGGTGCAACCCTGCGTCCTTCGATTGTCGACACCCAGGACCCGACCCCGCTCATCGAAAAATACTGCGCGATGCGTTCAGAAACGCTGGCGCAGGTTCCGGTCATGGGCGTGGGCGGCGTGGTGAATGCTTCAGACGTGAATGACGCGCTGGACCACGGTTACGACCTGATTGCCGTTGGCCGCGCCACCATCGCTTATCCGGACTGGACAGACCGCATCGCGGCTGGCGAAAGCCTTGAGCTGTTTATGGACAGCACCAAACGCGAGGAGCTGAGCATCCCGGAACCGCTGTGGCGCTTCTCGCTGGTGGAAGCGATGATCCGCGACATGAGCATGGGCGAGTCTAAATTCAAACCGGGCACCTTCGTCGAGAAAGTGCAGGACGACGCTAACGAGCTGGTGATTAACGTCAGCCTGGAAACCGACCGCATTGCGGACATCGCGCTGGCCTCCGGCCCAAGCGAAGACGTTGAGTTTGTGACCAGCTTCGAAGAGATCCGTACCCGCATTCTGGATGCCAACACCCCGCACGTAGATGCCATCACCGGCGCAACCAGCCAGAGTGAAGCGGTGAAAAAAGCGGTTTCTAAAGCGATGCTGAAATCCAGTAAAGCGCTGGCGGCAGAGGAGGGCGTTGACCCGAACGAAACCCGCAGCGTTGACGTGGTTGTCGTGGGCAGCGGCGGTGCCGGTCTGGCGGCGGCGATTCAGGCGCACGACGAAGGCGCAAGCGTGCTGATTGTCGAGAAAATGCCAACCATCGGCGGTAACACCATCAAAGCTTCTGCCGGGATGAACGCCGCTGAAACTCGCTTCCAGCGCGTGAAGGGTATTCAGGACAGTAAAGAGCTGTTCTACCAGGAAAGCCTGAAAGGCGGCGGTAACAAGAACAACCCGGAACTGCTGCGTCGCTTTGTCGAGAACGCACCGGAAGCAATTGAGTGGCTGGCAACCCGCGGCATTATGCTCAACGACATCACCACCACCGGCGGGATGAGCATCGACCGTACTCACCGTCCAAAAGACGGTTCTGCAGTAGGCGGCTATCTGATCAGCGGTCTGGTGCGTAACGTCAACAAACGCAACATCGAGGTGATGCTGGATACCTCCGTCAGTGACATTATTTTCGAAAACGGCGAAGTGACCGGCGTGCGCCTGACGACCGAAGAGAATGAAACCGTCATCGTGGCAACCAAAAGCGTGATTGTGGCGACCGGCGGCTTCAGCGCCAACAGCCAGATGGTGGTGAAATACCGTCCGGATCTGGAAGGATTCGTCACCACCAACCATAAAGGGGCCACCGGCGGCGGTATCGCACTGCTGGAGCGCATCGGGGCGGGCACCGTGGATATGGGCGAAATTCAGATTCACCCCACCGTGGAGCAGAAAACCTCGTACCTGATTTCCGAATCCATCCGCGGCGGCGGGGCGATTCTGGTCAATCAGAAAGGGGAGCGCTTCTACAACGAAATGTCGACCCGCGACAAAGTCTCCGCGCAGATCATCGCGCTGCCAGAGAAATACGCTTACATCGTCTTTGATGAACACGTACGCGCCAAAAACAAAGCTGCGGATGAGTACATCGCCAAAGGGTTCGTGACCAGCGCCAGCTCACCAAAAGCCCTGGCCGAAGCGCTGGGCATGGATCATCACGCCTTCCTGGCAACGCTGGAACGCTACAACGGCTTTGTCGAGAAACAGCACGACGATGATTTTGGCCGTACCACCGCGCTGCGTGCGCCAATCAATGAAGGGCCGTTCTACGCCATTCAGATTGCGCCGGGCGTGCACCACACCATGGGCGGTGTGACCATCAACACTGAAACCTGCGTGCTGGACAGCAACCACAACGTGCTGCCAGGGGCATTTGCTGCGGGTGAAGTGGTCGGCGGGATCCACGGCGGTAACCGTATCGGCGGTAACGCGGTGGCAGACATCATTATTTTTGGTACCCTTGCCGGACATCAGGCGGCGATGCGCGCAAAAATGGCATAAAGCACCTGTGTTGTAGGCCGGATAAACGCAACGTTATCCGGCGATTTCCCCGGCGGCGCGGTGCTTGCCGGGGCTACATCTGAGGAAACATGCATGTCAGATAACCGTGTTTACAGTTACTCCGCCGTCCTGATGGGTTCCCCCATCCTCCTGAAACTCTTCACCCATGACGAAGCCCTCGCCTCCCGCGTGTTTCGACTCATCAAACAGTATGAAGATCTGCTTACCGTCAACCGTGCCCACTCGCAGGTGATGGACATCAACCACGCGGCTGGGCAGCATCCGGTCATCGTCAGCCGACCGGTGTTCGAGCTGATCCGCTGTGCAAAAGCGGCAAGCCTGCTCAAGGACAGCGCTTTTAACCTGGCGATAGGCCCGCTGGTGAAGCGCTGGAAAATTGGTTTCCGGGGTGACAGCGTTCCGCCTGCTGATGACATTGCGGCGCTGCTGGCGATTACCCGTCCTGAGGATGTCATCCTTGATGAGGCGCAGAGCAGCGTGTTTCTGGCGAGAGCAGGCATGGAGATCGACCTGGGCGCCATCGCCAAAGGCTATATCGCTGACCGGGTGCGGGATTACCTGCACAAAGAGGGGACCGAGCGGGGACTCATCAACCTGGGGGGAAATATCCAGACGTTGGGCTCACCGGAAGGGGGCTGGAGCGTCGGGCTGAAAAAACCGTTCGTCAGCGGCGCGCTGATTGGCGCGATGACGGTGGAAAACCGCTCCGTGGTGACGTCAGGAACCTACGAGCGCTTCTTTGAGCAAAACGGCAAGCGCTATCACCATATTCTCGATCCGCGCACCGGATACCCGCTGGACAACGCGCTGGACAGCGTCACCATCGTGTCAAAAGAGTCTATCGACGGCGATATCTGGACCACGCTGATGTACGGCATGGGCATAGAGAAGGGCTGCGCGGTGCTGCGCTCTCGCCCGGATATTGAAGCCATTTTTGTGACCAAAACAAAAGAAGTGGTGATCTCATCGATGCACCACTTCCGCTTTACGTTGCTGGATAATACCTACCGCGTTACTGACAGTACTGCTTAAGCAGCCCCGTCTGTTCCGGCTGGAGACGGTAACGATACACTGGCCGCCCGGTGGCACCGTAGTGAATGCTGGTGAACAGAATGTTGATTTGCGCCAGCCAGATCAGGTATTTGCGGCACGAGACGCGGGAGATATTCACCGCGCTCGCCAGGTCATCGGTGGAAAACTCCATCTCCGGGTGGGCGTCAATCCACTGGCAGATCGTGCGCAGCGTCTGCGGCGTTAACCCTTTCGGCAGCTTTTTGCTGTCCGCCAGCTCCGGCGCTCCGCCGTGGATCAGGCGGTCAACGTCGGCCTGTTCATAATACGGATGCGATTCCATCAGGTTATGCTTCGCTTTCCAGCCGTTGAGCGCCTCTTCAAAGCGCGGGAACTGGAAGGGTTTGATCAGGTAATCCACCACGCCGTAGTGGATAGAGGTCTGGATCGTGGCGGCATCGGCGGCCGAGGAGATCATAATGACATCGATCGGGCGGCCGGACGCGCGAATCACGGGCAGCAGATCCAGCCCGTTATCCTGCTGCATATAGACATCCAGTAGCACCAGATCGACCGGCTGACCGGGGTCGTTAATCATGGCCTTCGCCTGGTTGAGCGTGGAGGCGACACCGCAGCAGCTAAAGCCTTCAACACGGTTGACATACAGACGGTTGAGGTCGGCCACCATGGCGTCATCATCGACAATTAATACATTTATCACGCGATATTCCTCTCGCTATCCCAGGGGATGTGAACAAAAAATTGGGTAAAGACGCCAGGCTCAGACTCCACGGAGATCTCTCCGCCCAGGTTCTGAATCTGCTGGCGAGCAAGGAACAGCCCAACGCCGCGGTTTTCACCTTTCGTTGAGAAGCCCTTAGTAAAAATAGCCTCCAGCTGAGTGGGATCAATGCCGGGGCCATCGTCGCTGACTTCGCAACTAAGCCAGCCATTCTGATAATGCAGCAGCAGGCCGATCTCGCCTTCCTGCTGTCCTTCCATCGCGTCGAGCGCGTTTTCAATCAGGTTACCCAGCGCGGTGATCAACACCGCGACCTGCTCTTCGCTGGCGGTATCCGGTATCTGGCTTTCGTCCGCCAGCGTCAGGGTGACGCCCGCCTCTTTTGCCCGGTTGATTTTACCCAGCAGGAACCCGGCAATGACCGGCGATTTTACCTTGCTCTGGATCGTACCGATATCCGTCTGGTAATTATGCGCCGTCTGGATGATGTACTCCTCCAGCTTGTCATAGCGCTTCATATGCAGCAGGCCAAGGATCACATGCAGTTTATTCATAAACTCGTGCGTGTGGCTGCGCAGGGCGTCGACGTAGTTGACCATGCCATCAATGCGCTGCATCAGCTGGCTGATTTCCGTTTTATCGCGGAAGGTGGCGATCGCCCCGATGACCTGCTCCTGGCTTTTGACCGGCACCATGTTGCACAGCAACAGCCGACCGTTACAGCTGATCTCCTGATCCTGGCGCGCGACGCCGGTTTTTGAAATCTCACGCAGGCTGGCTAAAAGTGGTGCGCTGGCGTTTTCCGTTTGCTTGCCGGAGGGCAGGAGTAAAATTTCTCTGGCGGTGTGGTTGATCATCGTCACGCGCCCGTGAATATCGACGGCCAGTACGCCTTCGCGAAGCGACTGCAGCATCGCCTGACGTTGTTCGAAAAGGGCGGATATCTCGTAGGGTTCGAGGCCGAACAGAATGCGCTTCAGCACCCGCACCAGGCCCCAAATCGCCATCGAACTCATAAAGATACTGAATAATATCGTCCAGAGCGCATTCAGCCGCCCGCGGGCAATCTGGTCTTCCACCTTTTTGAGAGAGATACCGACCACCACCACCCCGATCTGATCGTGCTGGCGGTCATAAACCGGGGTAAAGACGCGAAGCGCTTCGGCGAGGGCGCCCCGGTTAACCGAGACATTCTCTTTACCTTCCAGGGCGGGTTCCAGATCGTTACCAATAAAATGCAGGCCAATCAGTGCTTCGTTTGGGTGCGAGTAACGAATACCGCGCATGTCGGTCACCACGGTGAGCAGCAGATCGTTGCGTTGGGTGACCGCTTTGGCGATGGGCTGAATGATGTCGGCCTGCGGGGACTGCATCAGACCTCGCTGGATCTCCGGGCTGTCGGCCAGCGTGCGGGCGATACCCAGTGCGGTGTCTTTGACATCATCGCGGGTGGCCCGGGTGATCTGAACGGAGTAGAGCGCAAAGACCAGAAGCAGCACAGAGGCAATAATCGCGCATACCATCAACGTGACCAGCGTGTTCAGTTTCATGGGGCGCTTGCGCGTCAGAAGGAAAGGCTGCAAATCGCTCATCAATACTCCGCGATGATTAACAAAGGGGTAATTATCGCTGATGACGCGCGTTTCTTAAAGCCATGTAAAGGCGTGGATTTGGTCCTCTTTTCGTGACCCTCCTCGCAGGTCATCCATATAAAACACTTTATAGTGTGTGGGTACTCATAATAAGGAGGCTGTTTATGAGCATTATGCTTACCGGTTCGGTCAAGGAAAGACGGCACGCCAGCACGATGAATATTGATAGATTGTCCACGCTGGACATGCTGAAGGTCATTCACCAGGAAGATGCACTCATTTCCGCTGCAATATCCCCCTGTTTAACGACGATCGCCCGCGTGGTGGATAACGCCGCGGCGACTCTTAGTCACGGGGGCCGTCTGGTCATTGTCGGGGCGGGGCCGTCTGGCCGTGTCGCACAACAGGCTGCCGATGAATATGCGCCGGGCAAAACCCCTGTGATTGCCGTGACGGCACAGGAAGGGGAAGGGAGCTACGAGCGTGGCGTTGCCGATCTGCAGGCCATTAAGTTTGGTGAACACGATATGATGCTGGCGGTTACCGTTAGCGGAAAAACGCCGTGGGTCTGGGGGGCAATGCGCCATGCATGGTCGCTGGGCTCTATGGTCGCCATCATAACCGGTGATGCACAAAGTGAAGCGGCGCAGCTGGCAAGCATGGTAATTGCCCCGGCGCTGGGAGCTGATGTGGTGGCAGGCTTTAGCAATACCAAAGCGGGTATTGCGCAAAAAATGATCCTCTCGATGGTCACCACCGGGCTGGCCGTGCGGACCGGGCGCGTTTACAGCAACCTGCGGGTGGATCTGGAGGCACGCAATACCAAATGGGCCGAACGACAAATTGCCATTGTGATGGAGGCGGGGGGCTGCACCCGGGCGCAGGCAAAAGCCGCGCTGGAGAGCTGTAACCATAACTGTAAAACGGCAGTCCTGATGGTACTGACCGGGCTGGATGCATGGAAAGCCCACGAACTGCTGGCGCAGAATAACGGGTTTATTCGCGTGGCGTTGCAGGAAGCGCCGTAAATTCGGCTCTTATAAATGAAAAAAAGCCCGCGAGTGCGGGCTTTAGTATTTTTGGGGAATTAGAACTGGTAGGTCATGCCTACGCCAACGATGTCGTCGGTAGAGATACCATTTGCTTCGTAGAAGCTTTCATCGTTGTCCAGCATATTGATTTTGTAATCAACATAGGTAGAGAAGTTTTTATTGAAGCTGTAAGTCATGCCCAGGTCGATGTAGTTAACCAGGTCCATGTCACCATGCTGACCCTGCGGGTTGCTGGCATTGCCAGGATAAGCCATGTCCTTGCCCTTTGAGTAAACCCATGCCAGGGATGGACGCAGGCCGAAGTCGAACTGGTACTGTGCTACCGCTTCGAAGTTCTGAGTCTGATCCGCGATACCATAATCACCATATGGTGTCATGTTGCGAGTTTCAGCGTACATCATCGCCAAATAGACGTTGTTGGCGTCGTATTTCGCGCCAAGGGTCCACGCTTCAGCTGTTTTACCGCTCGCAAAACGCGCGCTGTATTGGCCTGCTGCTTCCTGTTTGTTAGTACGGTCAGAGGAAGAGTACGCCGCACCCAGGCTCAGGCCGGACAGATCGCCCGAGAAGTCATAGGAGGTAGACATGCCGAAGCCGTCACCGTTCTGGAAGCGTACGTCTTTATGACCGTTTTTGGTGCCTTCCTGGTCTTCTTGAGCAAACTGATCTTCATTCGCCCCCTGATACTGCAGCGCGAAATTCAGACCTTCAACCAGACCGAAGAAATCACTATTACGGTAGGTTGCCAGACCGTTAGCACGGCCGTTCATGAAGTTATCGGTCCAGGTGTAAGAATCACCGCCGAATACTGGCAGCATATCGGTCCAGGCTTCAACGTCATACACCACGCCATAATTACGGCCATAGTCAAATGAACCGTATTCGCCATATTTCAGGCCAGCGTACGCCAGACGGTTGAAAGAGTTACCACCTGCGTTTTCAGTATCGTTGGCGTAGGTTTTATATTCCCATTGGCCGTAACCCGTCAGCTCATTAGTAATCTGAGTTTCGCCTTTGAAACCCACCTGTACATAGGTTTCATCGCCGTCGTCACCAGGGTTGTCAGAGAAGGTATGACGCGCATCAACTTTGCCATACAGGTCAACTTTGTTGCCGTTTTTATTATAAATTTCAGCCGCATTTGCTGCGCCAGCCATTAATAATGCGGGTACCAGAATTGCCAGAACTTTTCTTTTCATTATATATTCCCTTTAAAGATAATTTATATGAATATATGTAATCACCCTCCGTAATTACGATTTTGATACTATTCTATGGATTGTTATTTTGGTTCAAAAATAAATGTAATTAAATCGGTAAAAATATTGCAAAATATTTCTAAAGCTCTCATTATTTTTCATGTGAATTAATGAACTGAATTCATTGTGCATAATTATTATTAAGTATTTCTCATTTCTATTTTTTAAATCATTTAATTCGGCTGTGTTATAATCCACAGCCTGTTTTCGTCACAGGATAGAATGATGGAACCCATACAGTGGCAGCAGCGTTTTGAATCCTGGCTTGATGAACATCACGCCAGCGAAGACAGTGCGCATGATATTTCGCACTTCCGACGCGTCTGGATGACGGCCCGCAAAATAATGATTCATCATCAGGCCGAGCCGCTGGTGGTCCTGACCGCCTGCTATTTTCACGACATCGTTAGCCTGCCGAAAAATCATCCTGAACGCAGTCAGTCATCGCGTCTGGCGGCGCGCAAAACGCGGGACATTCTGCACCGCGATTTCCCGGACTTTCCGCCGGATCGCTTTGCCGCCGTGGAGCATGCCATCGAGGCGCACAGTTTCAGCGCGGGTATTGCGCCGCAAAGTATCGAGGCCAAAATTGTCCAGGACGCCGACCGTCTCGAAGCGCTGGGCGCGATTGGCCTGGCGCGCGTGTTTGCCGTCTCGGGGGCGCTGGGCGTGGCACTGTTTGACGCGGAAGATCCCTTTGCCGATGCGCGCTCGCTGGATGACCGGGCATTTGCCCTCGATCATTTTCAGACTAAGCTGCTGCGCTTGCCTGATACAATGCAAACCGACGTCGGGCGCGAGCTCGCGCAACATAACGCCGATTTTCTCGTTCACTTTATGGCGAAACTCAGTGCCGAATTACAGGGCGACTGCATCGGGCTGGATAGCCAGATTCAGAACCGCTTCTGTCGCAGTTTGCCCAACTGAACTGTGGTAATCTGTTCCCAGTCTTTATTCTCCGGTTAAAAGAATGCAGGAAAATCGATCAGTGACAGGGCCCGCGCCAGAGCAGGCTGAGAAATCAACGGCAACGGTGCAGGCATTACTGCGCCAGCTGCTGGATATTTATGATGTCAAAACGGTGGCGAACCAGCTGATAGCGCACGGTGAGAGCCACTGGAGCCCGGCCATCCTTAAGCGACTGCTGACCAGCGAGCGGGCAGGGCGCCGCCTGAGCGACGGTGAGTTTCGTTATCTGCAAAACCTGCTTCCGCGTCCGTCTGCCGCGCACCCGGACTATGCATTCCGCTTTATCGATCTGTTCGCCGGTATCGGTGGGATCCGGCACGGTTTTGAAGCCATCGGCGGTCAGTGCGTGTTTACCAGCGAGTGGAACAAACATGCGGTACGCACCTATAAAGCGAACTGGTACTGCGATCCGCACGAGCATCACTTCAACGCCGATATACGTGATGTCACCCTGAGCCATAAAAGCGGCGTCACGGATGAACAGGCCGCCGGGCATATTCGTCAGACGATCCCGGCGCACGACGTGCTGCTGGCTGGCTTCCCCTGCCAGCCTTTCTCGCTGGCCGGCGTATCGAAAAAGAATGCCCTCGGACGCGCCCACGGTTTCGCCTGCGATACGCAGGGAACGCTGTTTTTTGATGTGGCCCGCATCATTGACGCCCGCCGTCCGGCCATTTTTGTGCTGGAAAACGTCAAAAACTTAAAGAGCCATGACGGCGGAAAAACCTTCCGCATTATTATGCAGACCCTGGATGAGCTGGGTTACGACGTGGCCGATTCTGAGGATATGGGCGCGGATGACCCAAAAATCATTGACGGGAAACATTTCCTGCCCCAGCATCGCGAGCGCATTGTGCTGGTCGGCTTCCGCCGCGATCTCAATCTGAAGGGAGATTTTACCCTGCGGGATATCCCGTCTCTGTATCCCGAGCGTCGTCCAACCGTCGCCGACCTGCTGGAGCCTGTGGTCGACGCGAAATTTATCCTTACGCCCGTTCTGTGGAAATACCTCTACCGCTATGCCAAAAAGCATCAGGCAAAAGGCAACGGCTTCGGATTTGGCATGGTTAATCCTCACGATCCGCACAGCGTGACCCGCACCTTGTCCGCCCGTTATTATAAAGACGGCGCGGAAATCCTGATCGACAGAGGCTGGGATAAAGCGCTGGGCGAGAGGGATTTCGACGATCCGCAAAACCAGCTCCACCGTCCACGACGCCTCACGCCACGGGAATGTGCCCGGCTGATGGGCTTTGAAACGCCGCAGGGCTACAGTTTCCGTATTCCGGTGTCGGACACTCAGGCATACCGTCAGTTTGGTAACTCGGTGGTGGTGCCCGCCTTTGCGGCGGTGGCAAAACTGCTGGCCTCACGTATCCGGCAGGCGGTGGCACTCCGCCAGAGTGAGGCCGTCAATGACGGACGTTCACGATAAGGCAACGCGCAGCAAAAACATGCGTGCCATCGGCACGCGTGATACCGCCATTGAAAAGCGTCTGGCCGGATTATTGACGCAGGCGGGGTTTGATTTCCGCGTGCAGGATGCCGCGCTGGCGGGACGACCGGATTTCGTCATCGACGCGTATCAGTGCATTATCTTTACCCACGGCTGTTTCTGGCATCATCACGACTGTTACCTGTTTAAAGTTCCGGCAACGCGCACTGATTTCTGGCTGGAGAAGATTGGCAAGAACGTTGCGCGCGACGCGCGGGATCTCACCACGCTTATCGCGCAGGGCTGGCGCGTGCTGATCGTCTGGGAGTGTGCGCTGAGAGGGCGGCTAAAACTGAACGATGCCGATCTGCGCGAACGGCTGGAAGAGTGGATCTGCGGCGGCGGACACACCGCGCAGATCGACACACAGGGGATCCACGCGCTTACGGTTTCTCCACCCCGCAAGGCGTAATCACGGGCTTCGCCGGCAGTAAATATTTGCCCAGCGTCACCAGCACGACGGCAAAAACAATCACCCCTAATGCTAACCACTCAATCGGAGAGAGCGTTTCCCCGCCGAGCCCGGTACCGAGCAGCACGGCCACGACCGGGTTGACGTAGGCATAGCTGGTGGCAACCGCCGGAGACACATTGCGGATCAGGAACATGTAGGCATTGATTGCAATGAGCGAACCAAACAGCGCCAGATACCCGACCGCCAGGAAGCCCGACAGATCCGGCATGGTCGTCAGCCTTTCCCCCGTCAGCATGGAAGCCATCAGAAGCACGATCCCCGCGGCAAGCATCTCAATCGCCCCCGCCATCATGCCGGTTGGCAGTTCGATACGCGAACCGTATACCGAACCAAACGCCCAGCTCATTGAGCCGATAAGAATAATGATCGCGCCCCACGGATTGCCGCTCAGGTTACCGCCGCTGTTGAGCAGAATAATGCCCGCCAGGCCGATGCCAATCCCCAACCATTCCAGCTTGCGGGTACGGATGCCAAAAAGACGGCTGAAGCAGAGGGTAAACAGCGGTACGGTGGCAACGACCACGGCGGCGATCCCCGACGGTACGTTCTGGTGCTCGGCAATGGTCACAAACCCATTCCCTACCGCCAATAGCAGCAGGCCAATCAGGGCGGCGTTGAGCATCGGGCGCAGCGGCGGTAGCTTATGACCGCGCAGCAGCAGAAAGGCCAGCAGCAAGACGCCCGCCGAGAGGAAACGAATGCCCGCCATCATCAGCGGCGGCCAGCTTTCCACGCCGATGCGAATGACAAAGTAGGTCGAACCCCAGATGATATAAAGCGAAAAAAGTGCCCCGATGAGCGGTAGCAGTTGCCGGAAACGCATAATCCCTCACGACGAAATAAAAAGGTCGCTGATAGTAAACGCGAAAACTATCCTGCTGGCGAGCCCTTTAATTGTGTAGTTGATGTGAATTTTTTGTTGACGTGAGGTGCCTGTTTCCGCGTTTGCGCTTTTGCTCCATACTATTCACTTAATTACCAAAAAAAGAAGGATCACGATTTTGGCAGGAAGTAGCTTATTAACATTGCTGGATGATATTGCCACCTTACTGGATGATATTTCCGTGATGGGGAAACTGGCGGCGAAGAAAACCGCGGGTGTGCTGGGGGATGATTTATCGCTTAACGCTCAACAGGTGAGCGGTGTACGGGCTAACCGCGAACTGCCGGTGGTGTGGGGCGTGGCAAAAGGCTCGTTTCTGAATAAAGTGATCCTGGTGCCGCTGGCGCTGCTGATCAGTGCATTTATTCCCTGGGCCATCACGCCGTTGCTGATGATTGGCGGGGCATTTTTATGCTTTGAAGGCGTGGAGAAAGTCCTGCACTCCTTCAGCGCACGCAAGCAGAACGACACGCCGGAGATGCGCCAGCAGCGTCTGGACGCGCTGGCCGCGCAGGATCCGAAAACCTTCGAGCGCGATAAAGTCAAAGGCGCCATTCGGACCGACTTTATTCTCTCGGCAGAGATCGTCGCCATTACGTTGGGTATTGTCTCCGATGCGCCGCTGCTCAATCAGGTGTTGATCCTCTCCGGCATCGCCATTCTGGTCACCGTCGGCGTGTACGGTCTGGTCGGATTGATCGTGAAGCTGGATGATATCGGCTACTGGCTGGAGGAGAAATCAAGCGCGGTGGCAAAAGGCATCGGTAAAAGCTTACTGACGCTGGCACCGTGGTTGATGAAGAGCTTGTCGGTGGTTGGCACCCTGGCGATGTTCCTGGTGGGGGGCGGTATTGTGGTCCACGGCATTGCTCCGCTGCACCATGCGATCGAACAGTTCTCCTCGGCGCAGGGGAGCGTGGTGGCCGCTATTCTGCCGACGCTGCTTAATCTTGTGCTGGGCTTTATCGTTGGCGCTATCGTGGTGGCGGCGGTGAAACTGGTCGAGAAAATGCGCGGTTCGGCGCACTAATTGTTACCTGTTGTGGTATGCAAAAAGACTATTCCTCGTCTAAATTGAAACAGTTTCACCCTGATACAGGAGGCAGGTATGGTCTTTTTGGTCAGTGATGAAGTTAAGCCTAAGAAAGGTGGCCCACGTATGATTGTCACAGGCTATTCCAGCGGAATGGTGGAGTGTCGGTGGCACGATGGCTATAGCATCAAGCGGGAAGCATTTCGTGAAGATGAGCTTCAGCCGGGCGACGGGCAGCACAAGCGGGACAAGGCTTAATCACATAACGCCCGGCTTTGCCGGGCGTTTTTATCTCATGTACCGGGTGTAAGGCAGTAATCAGGGAGTGTGTGTGCAGCGCGATACCTTTGTTGTAAAACAATATTTTCTGCAATGGCTGCATAAGCGTAGCAATCCGGGGTTAATCGTTAATCTCTGTTTTCTTGTCGTCCTTGTCTTTTCCACCCTCCTGACCTGGCGTGAGGTGGTGGTCCTGGAGGAGGCGTATATCTCCAGCCAGCGTAACCATCTCGAAACGGTCGCCACGTCGCTGGACCGTCAGCTGCAGTACAGCGTGGACAAAATGCTGTTTTTCCGCACCAGCATGCATGATGCCTTACAGACCCCCCTGGGGTTTGATGTCCTGCGCGATGCGGTGTCTCGTTTTAGCGCCGTGCGGACGGATGAAACCTGGCAGCTGGCCGTTGATAAAAAACGCACCCTTCCCCTGAACGGCGTGTCAGATGCCTTCGTTGCAAAATCCACGCTCCTTAACCGTGATAGTGAGCGTATCAGTAATGAGATTTCTGCCGCGCTGGAAGTGGGGTATTTACTGCGCCTGGCCTCGTCGGGTGTGCAAAGTGAAGAGCGGATTATCTACGTTTCCCGCGCGGGGTTTTATCTTTCGACAGACACGCCTGATATGGCTGACGATATCAGCGCCCGCTATTACTTTCTGGTGACCCAACCCTGGTTTACCTTACACTCAGAACGCCACAATCGCGCGCGCGCGGTGCGCTGGTTTATTTCGGCGCCGTCGCCCTGGAGCAATGGGGAGCGCACGATAACGGCGAGCGTGCCCATCTATTTTGAGCATTACTGGTATGGCGTGGTAGCGATGGATTTCTCCATACACACCATGAAACGCCTGCTGACTGAGGCGACGCAGGACCGGACGGAGGGCGAGTATCAACTGTATGACACGCGTCTGAACATGATTGCCACGTCAGAAGTGGACGGCAGTCAGGTGAACCGCTTTGATGAGGTTGAAACGGCGCAAATTGCGCACGCGATTGAACACGACACCCGAGGCGGAATTCGCCTTGGAAGCCGTTTTATTAGCTGGGAGCGACTCGATCATTTTGACGGGGTGATCTTACGCGTTCATACGTTGCACGAAGGCGTACAGGGTGACTTTGGCAGTATCAGTATTGTGCTGGCCCTGCTGTGGGCGCTCTTTACCGCCATGCTGCTTGTTTCATGGCTGGTCATCCGCAGGATGGTCAGCAATATGTACACCCTGCAGCACTCCCTGCAGTGGCAGGCCTGGCACGATCCCCTCACGCGTCTGAATAACCGCGGCGCGCTGTTTGAGCGCGCAAAAGGGATTGCGGAGATCTGTCGACAACAGGGTCAGCCGTTTACGGTGATACAGATCGATCTTGACCATTTCAAATGCATTAATGACCAGTACGGGCATCAGGCGGGTGACAAAGTGCTGTCCCATGCCGCAGGGTTGATTGCCAGCGTGCTGCGCAAAAATGACGTTGCCGGGCGCGTGGGCGGGGAAGAGTTTTGCGTCGTCCTGCCGGGGAGCAGCCTGGAAGAGGGGAGAAGGGTCGCGGAGCGCATCCGGTCACGCATCAACAGCAGGGAGATCCTGGTGAAAAAGAGCACGACCGTTCGCATTAGCGCCTCCCTGGGCGTTGCCAGCGCGCAGGAAAAAGAGAACTATGTTTTTGAACAGCTGCAGTCTGCCGCGGACGACAGGCTGTATCAGGCCAAGCAGAGCGGGCGTAACCGGGTGTGCTGGAGCGATCAGGAGAAAAAGTGATCCATCCCTTCCCGCCAGCCTAAGGGACCGCTCTGCTGCGTGTGATAAGCCCGTTCAGGGCTATCATTCTGTAGCGTAATGCCCTGGCGGTTTATGCTTTTAATCACCACGGCGAAGTCGACGCTGTCCAGCAGCGGCGCATCGTTTGGGCCATCCCCCAGCCCCAGTGTGGTGGGGACACAATCTTCCTGCTCGCGGTACTGCGCAATCAGCCAGTTAACCGCCACGTCTTTACCGCAGCGTGCATCCAGAATGTGCCAGAAACGGGCGCCCTGTAGACATTTCAGACCCCTTTGCGCCAGCGCCTCTTCAAAGCGGACCATTGCGTCGTCGGTATCACGCCAGATGAGCGTGACAGAGGCGTCGTGTTTGCGTGCAAGCGCCGCACGGTAGCGCGTCAGCCCGGTCCATTCGCTGATGACGCGTTCGTTCACGTCATCAAACGTGACGAATTTAAAGCCTGCCTGCTGGCGGATTTGCTCAATAAGCGGATGAATTTCCCGATGCGTCATCCCTGCGATCTGGCGCTGCCCCCTCTCCCAGCGCACATCAGGCTGAATGACCGCGCCGTTCTCAGCAATAAAAGGTAACCCCTCCAGGCCCAGATCCTGTTGGATATCCAGCATCTCTGCGGCACTCTTGCTGCTGCACAGAATCACCGGCACCTGATAATCCTGCAGTTTGTCCAGCCATGGCATCGCGGGTTGCCACTCGTAGGTATGAAAGTCCAGAAGCGATCCATCCAGATCGGAAAAAACCAGCAGGGGACCCTGAAGTGAAAGCATGATGACTCCTGAAAGCGCACGCGCCTCTACCTAAGAATATTCTTAAAAAAATACTGAAGGGAAAACCGTCTTTATAAGACGCGATTCAGCCAAAGCCGCATTCACCGTGCGTTATTGCTCATAACAAAAATGATTATGTTAAAAATATTATATTCGCCGTAAGAATATATGCTTGTCAGACAAAATCGTTGGGGATAGTGTGGTTTGTACATCAGATTTCCTGGTGTAACGAATTTTCAAGTGCTTCTTGCATAAGCAAGTTTTGATCCCGGCCATCCCCATGACCGGGATTTTTTTCGCGCTATCGATTGGCTTCAGACACGCTAAAGTCGTGTATATCAAGCTCGAAGGCCTCCGCCAGTTCGCGGTAGGTATGGTAATCCCTCCCGTTCACCATCACCCTCTCGGAATCATCCTCTGCACGACGTACTTCGGATTCACTGATCTCATTGATGGCGGCCAGCAGGGCATCGACATCCACTTCGACTTCGCGCTTGATGGTGTCGCTATACGCTTTGTTGGTCTTCATTACGGGGTACCTCATATAAACGTGTCCACGGTTAAGTATAGACCGCACACAAAAACGGCATTCGCATCCGTCAGCGATGTCAGCGCATGCGTTTTGTTCTACACTGGCTCAAAACCAGAGGAGGAATGTATGAAGGTCAACGATCGGGTTACCGTTAAAACGGACGGTGGGCCGCGCCGCCCGGGGGTGGTACTGGCAATTGAAGAGTTCAGTGAGGGGACAATGTACCTGGTATCACTGGAAGACTACCCGCTCGGCATCTGGTTTTTTAATGAACTGGGGCATCCGGACGGCATTTTTGTCGAAAAAGCGGAGTAACACAGCGTCGGGTGGCATTGCGGTTGCCCGACAACGCCCACATAAGCAAAAATCTCTGGCCTGGCCAGAGATCAAAGGTAGGGTGCAAAGGGGTTTAAGCCACTAACGCATGTTGACGAAAATCCCGTTCGTCACATTATCGGTCAAACGTACCACGTGATAGATCACTTGCTTATTATGCGTTTTAATTTTCCTTTTAATATTTCCTTTATGTGATGAAACGGTTTTTGCTTTAATATTCATCTGGTCAGAGATCTGAATAGTTCCTTGTCCTGCCATCCACATTCGCAGCATACTTGATTCAGTCCTGCTTAATGATAGGGTGGGTAAGTTAACCGCTCCTACATTTTTAACTTCTTTATTCAAATAATCACCCAGAATGTCATCCAGCGACTCGGGCTTAATCGACTTAGAACTGATCAATAAATTTTTACGGACCAACAAATACTCATCGAAATGGATATTCGCGATCGCCATAAAAACAATAAACAGAGTTTTTGGATGCTGATTAATGATTTGCTTAATGTGCTGACTGTTGGCTGGATCGTGAATGAAACAGTCCTCATTAATAAACACCACGCCTGGTTTTAGTTCGTCACAAGCGGCTGCGAGTTCGTCAACGGTGTGTGCATCGTTGATGTCTCTCTTTCTTACCCCTCTGCTTGCCAGGTACCCGGTTAACCCTAGCCGGGTGTAGCTGCATAAATCCATAATGATCGTTGACATGGCATACCCTCACTCAATGCGTAACGATAATTCACCATCTGCCTGAGAGCTCAAAACAGCCATACGGGATGGAAAAAAATAATAAACCTGTGAGCATGACAAAGACTTTCAGGCGGACTCACTATCCCGTAAAGTTACGTATAATTTGCCAGGAATCTTCTTAAAGTAAAGTAAATATTAAGTATTGTGAGGTGGTTAGAAACAATTAAACCCCGTCAGATATATCCTGGAAGATGTTTTTCATGTTTTATTTTAGGAATATCCTCAGAAAGACAATATCAATCGTGAGGACTATTATTTACGTGGCAGCTCGCTGACAATATCAGCTAACAGATTGAATATCTCGCCGAATAAGTGTTCACAGAAGGGGGCGATAAGGGGCATCAGTAATGACATTAATAAAATTCCGACCGTCAACGTCAGCGGAAAACCGATCACAAAGATGGAGAGCTGCGGTGCCATGCGGTTCAACAGACCTAATGCCAGGTTGACGGTCAGGAGCAGGGTGATAATCGGCAACGCCAGCATCAGGCCGTTGAGGAAGATCAGCCCCGCCGCGCGGGTGAGCGCGAGAAAGGCATTGCTGTTGACCGGGTTTTCACCAATCGGCAGCGTATGAAAAGTATCCACCAGCATGGAGATAAGCCACAGATGACCGTTAAACGACAGGAACAGCAGCATGGCGAGCAGATCGATAATGCGCGCCAGCACCGGCATATTGAGGTGGCTGCCGGGGTCAACAAACGTGGCGAACGATAAGCCCATCTGCAGGCCAATCAGCTCCCCGGCCGTGCGAACGGCGGCAAAGGCGAGCTGCATGGTAAAGCCTACGGCAACGCCAATCATCACCTGCTGTAATGCCACCCACACCGCATTCGCCGAGAAGATCGGAATATCCACCGGGGGAAGGGAAGGGGCGACGATGATGGTGATGATAATGCCCAGCCCCACTTTGACACGCTTGGGGATCGATTTCTCACTGAGAATCGGGGCGGTGGTGATCAGCGCCAGAATGCGCAGCATCGGCCAGAAATAGACGCCGAGCCACTGAACCCACTGGTCGCTGGTGAAGTGCAGCATCGTCAGGTCAGCCGATGATGTACGGCAGATTGGTAAACAGGTTGCGCATATAGTCCAGCAACAGGTTCAGCATCCACGGTCCGGCCACGATAATCGCCACGAATACGGCGATGATTTTTGGAATGAAGGACAGCGTCATTTCGTTAATCTGCGTGGCGGCCTGCAGAATACTGATAATCAGACCGGTAACCAGCGCGACAAGCAGCAGGGGAGCGGCAACGGCAATGGCGATTTTCATCGCTTCCGTGCCCATCATCATGACCGATTCGGGTGTCATTGCCGTTCCTTAACTGTAGAAACTCTGCGCCAGCGAACTGACCAGCAGCTGCCAGCCATCGACCAGTACAAAGAGCATGATCTTAAAGGGCAGGGCAATGGTTGCGGGCGGCACCATCATCATCCCGAGCGCCATCAGGACGCTGGCGATCACCAGGTCGATAATCAGGAACGGAATAAAGATGGTAAAGCCAATCTGAAACGCCGTTTTCAGCTCGCTGGTGACGTAGGCAGGCAGCAGAACGCGCATGGGTACCGCTTCCGGCCCCTGCAATTCGCCGGTATTGGACAAGCGGACAAAGAGTGCCAGATCCGCTTCGCGCGTCTGGCGCAGCATAAATTCCCGCAGCGGCTGTGCGCCTTTATCCAGCGCCTCCTGCATGGAGATTTTATCTTCGCTGAACGGCTGGTACGCGTCGGTATAAATCTTATCGATGACCGGCGACATAATGAAAAAGGTCAAAAACAGCGCCAGCCCCAGCAGCACCTGGTTTGGCGGCGCGGAAGGGGTACCGAGCGCGTTTCGCAGCAGACCAAAGACGATAATGATGCGGGTGAAGCTGGTCATCATCAGCAGGATGGCCGGGATAAAGGTCAGCGAGGTGATGAATACCAGCGTCTGCACCGGGAGCGACCAGCTCTGACCGCCACCGGCAATGGGCGTTGAGACCAGACCGGGCAGTTGCGCATAAACCGCGGGAGCAAACAGGCCAATGCCCGCAAGCGTAAGGGATAACAAACGGCGCATCAGGATCTCCCGGAACGCTTAAGCAAACTCTTCATGACGGACTGAAAATCCGCAGGGGCTTGTGCGCGCTCCTCCACCGTGACAGGGGCGGGCGGCAGTTTATGTAATACGTTGATGTTCGAGGCGGTGACACCCAAAACCAGACGCGCATCGTCCACCTCGACGATAACCACGCGTTCACGCGGCCCCAGCGTGGTGCTGGCGCTCACCTTCAGGCCGCGGGTGCCGGCGGTTTTACCCGCCAGACCAAAACGCTTCGCCAGCCAGGCGGCGATAAGAATAAAGGCAATAATACCGAACAACGCCCCGCTCACCTGGAGCAGCGGGGAACCGGGAACGGCAGACGGTTGCGATAGTGTTGCCTGGGTTTTCATACTTATCGGCTCAGACGACGCATACGTTCAGATGGGGTGATGATGTCCGTGATACGCACGCCGTATTTATCGGCAACCACCACCACTTCACCCTGGGCAATCAGATAACCGTTGATCAGAATATCCAGCGGCTCACCCGCCAGACCATCAAGCGCCACGACGGAACCCTGCGTCAGACGCAGCAGCTCTTTAATGGTCATCCGGGTGCGTCCCAGTTCAACGGTCAGCTTGACCGGGATGTCCATAATCAGGTCGATATCCTGCAGCGTGCCGCTGACGTCACCGCCGCCGAGCTGCTGGAATACCGCATCCGCTGCGCTTTTCGTTGGGGTCGCTTTTTGTTCGTTTAACGCGTCAGCCCACAGATCGTCCAGTGCTCCGCTGTTTTCATCGGACGGATTGTTCATGTCACTCATTTGGGCTGTTCCTCATTCAGCGAATTCAAAATCGGGTTGATCAAGTGCTCAACGCGTAACGCATACTGACCGTTAATCGTGCCGTACTGGCTTGTCAGCACGGGGACACCATCCACATGGGCAATAATGCGGTCGGGTTTGTCTATCGGCAAAACGTCGCCGGGTTGTAATTTCAGGATCTGGGATAACCGCATTGAGATGTCGGCAAAGTTAGCCACCAGCTCAAGCTGTGAGTGCTGGACCTGGCGAACCAGGTTTTCACGCCAGTTCTGATCTTCGTTGCGTGAGTTTTCCAGCGGCGGGTTAACCAGCAACTCGCGCAGCGGTTCAATCATGCTGAACGGCAGACAGATATTGAACTCGCCGGTCAGGTTACCGATCTCAACGTGGAACGGCGTGTTGACGACGATATCGTTCGGGGAGGTGGTGATATTGGTAAACTTCACCTGCATCTCGGAACGAACGTATTCCACTTCCAGCGGGTTAATCGCTTTCCACGCGTCGCTGTAGGACTCCAGCGCCAGCTTCAGCATGCGGTTGATGACGCGCTGTTCGGTGTGGGTGAACTCACGACCTTCTACTTTGGTCGGGAAACGCCCGTCGCCGCCGAACAGGTTATCCACCGCAATGAACACCAGGCTTGGCGAAAACACGACCAGACCGGTGCCGCGCAGCGGCTTCAGATGAATCAGGTTAAGGTTGGTTGGCACCGGCAGGTTGCGGGCAAACTCGTGATACGGCTGAATGCGGATCGCACCGACCGTGATATCCGGGCTACGACGCAACAGGTTGAACAGCCCCATACGGAACTGACGTGCAAAACGTTCGTTAATGATCTCCAGCGCCTGCAGACGTTCACGTACCACGCGGCGCTGGGTATTCGGATCGTAGGGACGAATATTGTCGTCACCCGTTAGGCCCGGTTGCGGATCATCGTTTTTATCGCTGTCGCCGTTAAGCAGCGCATCGATTTCTGCCTGAGAAAGAATACTGTCGCCCATGTCGTTACCGCAGAATGAAGGCTGTATACAGAACGTCAGTGACTTCCTGCTTAGGTTGACCGTTTACCAGCGGGGTGGCCAGCGTCTCTTTGATGGCGTCGACCAGCTTTTGCTTACCCACGTCGGTGGCCAGCGCGGAGGCGTCCTGACGAGAGAACAGCAGAAGAAGGCGGCTACGCACTTCCGGAAGATAATCATTCAGGCGCGCGCGGGTGGCTTCATCCTTCAGGCGCAGCGTAATACCGACATACAGCACACGATCCGCATCACCGAGGTTAACGGTGAAGGTGTCCAGAGGGAAAAAGACCGGCGCCGGCGGCGGTGCGGGTTCGGCTTTGGCGGCAGCGGTTGAAGGTTCCTGCTGCATACGCCAGTAACTATAGCCCGCGGTAGCGCAGGCGGCGAGCGTGATCAACACCAGCAGCGGGATCCAGATGGAACGCTTACTTTTTTTGGTGATAGCGGAGTCTGTCATCTGATACGAGCTTCCTGTTTCGGTACAGCTTAATAAGGTGATTATCCCGTGTCCTGCCGTCGTCAAAGCGTGGAAAAGACGGGGATAATCACGCTACCTCTGGCGTTTAGGCGAAGATGTCTACGGCGCTGTTACCGCGCGCCGCGGATTGCAGGGCGGCAGGGGTGGGCAGTAGCTCCTCGCTCTCTTCATTAAATCCGCCGTTGTGACCGGAACGTGAAGCCTGATGCTGCTGCGATGAGGATTGCTGTTGGCCGGCAAAGCTTTCGCTGCTGACGCTGCTCTGAGAGAGCTGAATACCGTTCTCTGCCAGTGACGTCCGCAGGACAGGCAGTGCCGCTTCCAGCGCCGCGCGCACGTGGCTGTGTGCCGAGACCATCTGCAGCTGCGCCTGGTTATCATCCAGTTTAAGCGAGATTTGCACCTGGCCCAGATCTTCCGGGTGCAGGCGCAGCTCCGCAGTCTGTTGCCCCTGCTTAGTGAACAGCGTGATGTGCTGGCTCAGGGACTGCTGCCATTCGTGAGTACCCAGCGGCTGGCTTAACACCGGCGCGGTGGCAACGGTGGCGGCAGGCTGGCTGGTGGCATGACTGGACATGATCGGCGCCAGTGTAGCCGTGGGTGAGGATGATGAAGAAGAACTGGCGAATTCCTGCTTCTCTGCCGCAGCGGCCACGACCGGAGTGACTGGCGCATTGGCGGAGAGATCCGGGCCGTTGTTTTTCGCCTGACTCTGATAAGGTGCGGAAAGCTGCGCTTTATCGTGGTCTCCCGCTACCGCGTTCAGGGGGGAGTGGCCCGCTGCGTTTGGCGAAAGCGTCGCTGAACTCAACGTTGAGGTTGCGGAAACGCCGTTACTGCCCGCCGCGTGAGGCGTGCTGGTCTGCTGGTGCGGCAGCATTGCCATCAGCGCGCTTAATCCGGCCAGCTCTTCTTCGCTCAGTTCGCTTTTGCTGTCATCCTTGCTGTTGGCCGCATTGAGCGTTTTCAGGGCATCGCCCTTTGACAGCGGCACCAGCCCGGAAATCAGGGTTTCAGGCGTGGCAAGCTGCGCCGTTTCATCGCCACTCAGGGCTGGCTGACGCGCGAGCAGGTCGGCAATTTTGGCCTGCAGCGCGGTATCGCCTTTGGCGTCCTGAGCGACTTTTGACAGCTTACTGCCAGCGGCTTTCAGGTCAGCCAGGGTCAGCGGCGCATCTTTGCCCTTGCCCGTCGCGTCCGTCAGGGCACCCGTCAGCAGGGAGAGAAAGTCTTGCGCACCGTCGGTGCCTTTCCCTGTTTGCATCCCGCCCGACAGGTCGCTGTCGCTCATCAGCAGTTGTTGCAGTGTGATCATTCCGGTTTCCTCATTGATGCGCGCTGGGCAAACTCATCCATTTTTTTCTGATCCAGACGGTTTTCCGCCAGGGTCGCGGCTGCGATCTGCCGGTCCTGTAAGGTTTGCCAGGCCTGCAGCCGCTGTTTTTTCTCACGCCAGAAATTCAGCGCGGTATCGACTTTTTGGGTCCACTGGTTAAGCTGCTGGCGGTGCTGCTCTATCGCCTTCTCCAGCGTCTGGATAAACTGCTGATAGTTAATCCACCGCTGGCTTCCAATGCCCTGGGTCATATCGGTATTGAGGTTGGTGCGATACTCATGCTGATAGTCGATTAACATCTTCAACTGTTCTTCAGCCTGCTGGCACCCGCGTCGCATTGCGCCAAGCTGCAATGCGGCATCATCAACTTCTTTTTCAGCCAGATCTTTCAGCGTTGATAACGCGCTGTTTTGCGCCATGACCTTCGCCCTCCACCTGTGTTACACCTGCGGGAAAATCAGCTCCAGAGCCTGGATTGAATCTTCCCAGTCGGCACGTTCAAAAATGCCCTGTTGTAAAAACGCCTCCAGCTGCGGCCACAGGCTAATCGCTTTGTCGAGCATAGGATCGCTGCCTTTGGCATACGCCCCCACGCTGACCAGATCGCGGTTGCGCTGGAAGCTGGAGAGGAGTTGTTTAAAGTTACGCACGCGGGCGTAATGCTTCTCGGTGATCAGCGCCGTCATTGCGCGGCTGATGGATGCTTCAATATCAATCGCCGGGTAGTGTCCGGCTTCAGCCAGACGACGCGATAACACAATATGACCGTCGAGAATGGCGCGCGCGGAGTCGGCAATCGGGTCCTGCTGGTCATCGCCTTCGGTCAGTACCGTATAAAATGCAGTGATGGAGCCACCGCCGCTGATGCCGTTCCCTGCGCGTTCAACCAGCGCAGGAAGTTTGGCAAAGACCGAAGGCGGGTAGCCTTTGGTGGCCGGTGGCTCACCGATAGCCAGCGCAATTTCACGCTGCGCCATCGCGTAGCGGGTGAGGGAGTCCATGATCAGCAGTACGTGCTTGCCGCGGTCGCGGAAATCTTCGGCAATACGGGTGGCGTAGGCGGCACCCTGCATACGTAGCAGGGGGGACACATCCGCCGGGGCGGCGATAACCACCGAACGGGCCCGGCCTTCCGCACCCAGAATGTTTTCGATGAAATCTTTGACTTCACGGCCACGCTCACCGATCAGCCCAACGACGATCACGTCGGCCTGGGTATAACGCGCCATCATGCCTAGCAGGACCGATTTACCCACGCCGGAGCCGGCGAACAAACCCATACGTTGTCCGCGTCCTACCGTGAGCAGAGCGTTAATCGGCCGTACGCCAGTGTCCAGCACATGTTCAATAGGGGTACGCTGCAGGGGGTTAAACGGCTGGGTGATCAACGCCCCGGTTTCGGTGGTGTCCGGCGCGGGCAGGCCATCCAGCGGTTTCCCGCTGCCGTCGAGCACGCGGCCGAGCAGGGCCGGACCAAGCGGCAGCTGTTTCCCGCTTTGCAGGCCGTCGCCGCTGATGTTTTTCGCGTAGACGCGGGCGCCGGGGAGAATACCTTCCACCTCTTCAAGCGGCATCAGGAACAGTCGCTGACCGTTAAATCCAACCACTTCGCTTTCGACTTCACGCGTTTCCTGACCATCCTGGCGCTCAATCACGCAGGTTGCGCCCAGCGGAAGCTGCAGACCGGTGGCTTCCAGTACCAGACCGGTCGCGCGCGTCAGTCGTCCATAACGACGAACGGATGGCAGTTGCGCCATCTTCGTCTCAAAGTTGTCGAGCGTGTTGAGCCAGCGGGTGAGGCGTGCGGTCATCAGACGACTCCCGGTGCCGCCAGGCGGCACAGTTCCTGCCAGCGAGTGGCGACGCTGGCATCCAGGTCACCTTCGTCGGCAGAGACTTTGCAGCCGCCGTGGTGTAACGACGGATCGCCGCGCAGACGCCAGCCGTGCAGGCTGAGGGTTGCCCCCAGGCTCTCCTCAACGCGCTGCAGATCGTCCGGGTGAACGCGCAGCTGCGGTTTGCCGCTAAACAGCGGTTCCTGCTGCAGAAGCCCCTGAATCTGTTTGATCAGCGCCGTGTTATCCACCACAGGCGTCTGGCCGATGACCTGACGTGCAGCTTCCAGCGCCATTTGCATCAGACGGGACGCAATCACGCTGTCCAGCGCGTCCAGCGTGTGCTGGAACTCGCTGACCAGCTGCTGCATGCGGGCGTGGATCGGTGCCTGCTGCTGACGCGCCTGGTCGATACCGTGCTCTAATCCTTTCGCCAGACCTTCCTGATAGCCCAGATCGTGACCTTTCTGGCGGCCTTCATTCAGACCGGCATTGTAGCCCTGCTCATGCGCCTGCATTTGCAGCTGCGCCAGCATCTGCGCTTGCTGCTCCTCCTCGCTCAGTTCGGGCTGTTCGACGTCGACGTCAGGCTCTGCGGACGAGGCCTTCGCGGGCGTGAATTCCGAAAGGGGAGGGGCCAGATCGTCTGGCGTCCAGCGCTTCCACGACAGCTCATTAGACATAAGTGTCGTCTCCGCTGCCAATCACCATCTCGCCGGTTTCCGCCAGACGACGAACAATAAGCAGGATGGCTTTCTGTTCGTTCTCCACCTGAGACAGACGAACCGGACCGCGGTTGGCAAGGTCGTCGCGCAGGATATCCGCCGCACGCTGAGACATGTTGCGCAGGAACTTCTCGCGCAGCGGCTGTTCGGCACCTTTGAGGGCGATAAGCAGCGATTCGGAGTCCACTTCCTGGAGCAGGCGCTGGATGCTGCGATCGTCCACTTCGACCAGGTTTTCGAACAGGAACATCTCGTCGATAATTTTCTGTGCCAGCTCGCCGTCGAATTCGCGAACCGCGGTAATAACCGCTTCTTCCTGCTGCGTTTTCATCAGGTTGATGATTTCCGCCGCCGTTCTCACGCCGCCCATTTTGCTGCGCTTGAGGTTCTGACCGTCGAGCAGGTTGTTCAGTACTTCGGTCAGCTCCGCCAGCGCGGCCGGCTGGACGCCACCGAAGGTTGCGATACGCAGCATCACATCGTGACGCAGACGCTCTTCGAACAGGGCCAGAATATCGGCTGCCTGACCCCGTTTGAGGTGGACAAGGATGGTGGCGATAATCTGCGGGTGCTCGTCGCGAATAAGGTCGGCGGCACTCTGCGGCTCCATAAAGTTAAGCGTTTCGATCCCGCTGGCGGTATCGCGCGTTTCCAGAATGTCTTCCAGCAGGCTGGCGGCACGCTCTTCGCCCAGCGCCTTGACCAGGACGGAGCGCAGGTAGTCGTTGGCGTTGACGTTGAGCGCGGCAAACTGTTCGGCTTCCTGCTCAAATTCCGACAGCACTTCGGTCAGCTGTTTATTGGAGATCTGACGCACGTTGGCCATGGCCGCACTGAGGATTTGCACTTCCCGCTGGGAGAGGTGCTTAAACACCTCTGCCGCGCGGTCTTCGCCAATGGTCATCAGCAGGATGACGCTTTTATCGGTGCCTGTAAGCGTATTACTCATGTTCGTTACCCATCCACTGGCGGATGACCAGCGCCACGACGCGCGGATCGTTATCTGACATTTCGCGAATGCGCTGGCTCATCACTTCGGCGCCCATGCGCTGGTTAGCCCGACGCTGCTGCATCTGCTCATCTTTGCTGAGGCGAACTTCAACCGCTTCTTCCGTTTCCTGACGCGTAGACATCTGTTCGCGAGCGGCTTTTTCTGCTTCAGCACGACGCTGGAGCTGTGGACGAACGCCCTTACGCCACAGCAGCCACGCGACAATCAGCACCAGCAGCCAGCGTCCTGCGGACATCAGCTGGTCGATAAACGCCTGCTGTTGCCAGAACGGCAGTTCACCGCCGGTCTCTTCAACCGCGTTGAACGGCGAGTTCACCACGTTAAGGGTGTCGCCACGCTTCTCGGAGTAGCCCATTGCTTCGCGGGTCAGGTTTTCAATCTGCTTCATCTGCTCGGCGGTTAACGGCAACGGTTTGCCATCCGCCAGCGTTTTGTAGTTCACCACCACCGCAACAGAGAGACGCTGAATATCGCCCACGTTGAGTTTAGTGTGGCGGATCGTCCGATCCACTTCGTAGTTCGTGGTTTCGTTACGGCTACTGGTGCGTGGACCGGCGTTACTGGTCGTTGAGGTGGTCTGCTGATTATTTTGCTGACCGTTCTGCTGATTGGCCGGCGGCGTGGAAATCGGTGCCGCGTTTGCCGGAGCCGGCTGGTTAGAGAGCGCACCCGGCACGCCGCCAGGGTAGGCGCCGCCTACCTGTTCGCTGGAGTTGATCTGACGCGAGCGCATCACCGCCTGAGCCGGATCGCCGTTCGGGCTGTATTGCTCTTCGGTTTGTTCTTTATTAGAGAAGTCAATCTGCGCGGTCACCTGCGCATGCACGTTGCTGTTACCGACAACCGGGCCGAGGATCGCTTCAATGCGACGCTGGAGACGGTTTTCTACGTCTGCGGCATATTTCAGCTGCGCGTCGTTCAGGTCACGCCCGGCGGTATTGGATTGGGTCAGCAGGTGTCCGCTTTGATCGACCACCGTCACGTTACCCGGTGGCAGACCGGCGACGGCGCTGGAGACGAGATGCGTCACCGCGCTGATTTGCCCTTCGTCCAGCGCGCGGCCAGGTTCGAGGTTCACGGTCACGGAAGCTGAAGGGGATTTCTGTTCGCGAACAAATAAAGAAGGCTTAGGCATCGCCAGATGCACACGGGCACTCTTCACCGGGCCTAACGTTTCAATGGTGCGGGCAAGCTCACCTTCCAGCGCACGCTGGTAGTTCACCTGCTCGCTGAACTGGCTGATACCGAACTTTTCCTGATCCAGCAGTTCAAAACCGACCGCACCGCCCTTCGGCAGGCCCTGCTGAGCCAGACGCAGACGCAGCTCGTGGACCTTATCAGCAGGCACCTCAAGGGCACCGCCGTTATCGGCAAAGCGATAAGGGATGTTCATCTGGGTAAGCTGGGTGACGATGGCACCGCCATCCTGATCGGAAAGGTTGCTATAGAGCGTGCGGTAATCAGGGCTTTTTGCCCATAAAACCATCGCTACAAGGATGGCAATAGCGGCAGCGCCTGCCACGATCAACGGGATTTTAGGATTCGCGCGAAGGCGGTTCATCCACTCGAGTGATTTATTTTGCGGCGCTGTCGATGCTGTTGCACTCATTGCGCACCTCTTAAATCCTGGTGGTTTACGTTATTCGTGTAGAGAAACAAAACTGACTCCCGGGTCGGCAAACACGACAAAAGTTCCATATTGATGGCCCTGCCATTATTTGATGATTCCGGATTTTCTATGCGTCAAATAACCTGGTTTTTTCACGCTATTTACCGCCATTATCTTATTGACAAGCTGTTAGTCTTGACCGCGTAAAAAACCATCCAGGGGAGAGTCATGGCTATACAGGGCATTGAAGGGGTAATCAGTCAGTTGCAGGCAACGGCGATGACGGCCCGTAATCAGAATGTGGCAGAACAACAGCCGACCATCAGCTTTGCGGGGCAACTGCATGCCGCTCTTGACCGTATCAGCGATACCCAGACCGCGGCGCGTACCCAGGCGGAGAAATTCACCCTCGGTGAGCCGGGCGTGGCGCTGAATGATGTGATGGCCGATTTGCAGAAAGCCACGGTTTCCCTCCAGATGGGGATTCAGGTGCGGAATAAACTGGTGTCGGCGTATCAGGAAGTGATGGGCATGCAGGTTTAAGCCTTTTATCTTCGCTGGCAGCCGCAGCGCTTTAATGCCACAATATTTTTTTCTTCGAAAGCAGGAAAGATGATGAAAAAAATAGCAATTGCTGGCGCGCTGCTGGCACTGACCGGGTGCGTACAGGTCGATAACTATCAGGATGTAATCAAGCATCCTGTCCCGGCGCATCTGGCGGGATACTGGCAGTCAAAAGGACCGCAGAGTAGCCTGGTCAGTCCTGAAGCGATTGCCACGCTGGTGGTGACCGAAGAGGGCGATACGCTGGACTGCCGCCAGTGGCAGCGCGTGATTGCCGTGCCGGGTAAAATCATGCTGCGTTCAGACAGCTACTACAACGTTACCCGCAAGCTGGATATCTATCCGCTGGAGCGCGATGGCGCGACGCTTGAGTATGACGGGATGGAGCTGCAGAAGGTTGACCGCCCAACGGTGGAATGTGCTGATTACCTGAGCAAAAACCCGCTGGAGAGTAAACTACCGTAGCCGTTTGTTGCCGGGTGGCGGTTTCGCCTGGCCCGGCCTACAAAAGTACCGTCCCGTAAGCCGGGTAAGCGTCAGCGCCACCCGGCATTGTTTCTACAGCGCATCTTCTATTACCCAAACGCTGACACTCCCTCCATTACAGGTAAAGGTGCCTTCGCCATCTGCCGCGGTGGTGACCGTTTCTTCGCGATTGCCGAGGAAATCACGCCACGTTTTGTCGCCGTAATTTTCCCCAAGGCAAATCACTTTCTCGCCGTCGTCGCCGTTCGACATCACTACCACACAGCCGGGATCGTCTTCCGTACCGCTGCGGCTGAAGGCGATGCAGTTAGGATGGTCAAAAAACAGGGTCTGCACGCCGTGGGCAAAACGCTGCCGGGCGAGGATCAGTTCATGAAGCTGCTCAATGACCGGCATGTCGATGTGGTAGGTCTCGCCATCTCCACCCGTATCGTCATAGCTCGCCCCGAAGAGATCCGGATAAAACACGCTCGGCACGCCGTTTTCCCGCAGCAGGATCAACGCATACGCCAGCGGTTTAAACCAGGCTTCGACCGGTGCTTCCAGCGCCTGCAAAGGTTGGGTGTCGTGGTTAGCGACGAGAGTGACCGCATGGAACGGATCCGCCTCCACCAGCGTACCGGTGAAGATCTGGCTCATGTCATAATCCCGTCCCTGACGAGACGCTTCGTGGAATTTCATCTGCAGGGGAGCATCAAAGAGCATGGTTTTACCGTCGACCTGGTCAATATAGGCCTGCAGTTTATCCACCTCGTGGGACCAGTATTCTGCCACAATAAACAGCGGCTGGTCAGCGACGTCCTGGACGTGCTCAATCCACTCTTTATAAAACCATGCGGGAATATGCTTGACGGCATCCAGACGAAAACCGTTGCAGCCCGTCTGTTCCATGACCCAGCGGGCCCAGTATTTGATCTCTTCGGTGACCGCGTGATTGCGAAAATCAATGTTCTCGCCCATCAGATAATCGAAGTTACCCATCTCATCATCAACCTGATCGTTCCAGCCTTCGCCGGTGTAGTCGTTGACGATTTTAAAGATGCCGTCTTCATCCGGGTTTTCAATATGGTCCACGCCGCTGAAGCATTTGTAATCCCAGATGAACTGGGAATATTGCCCGGCACGGGCAGGGAAGGTATAGCGGGTCCAGGCTTCACACTCAATGATTTCATCATCAATTTGCGTGCGGTCCTGCTCGTTCACGCGCTGAACGCGGACAGGCTCTTTCTCGTCTGCCCCCATCTTGTGGTTCACCACGACGTCCAGCAGCACGGCGATTTCATTGCTTTTCAACGCCTCAATGGCCTCCAGCAGCTGCGCTTTGTCACCGTATTTCGTGGCGATACTGCCTTTCTGGTCAAATTCGCCGAGATCGAACAGATCGTATGAGTCATAGCCAACCGAATACCCGCCGGACGCACCTTTATACGCGGGGGGAAGCCAGATCATATTGATGCCGATTTCATTAAGATTAGGGGCTAACGCCGTGACTTCGCGCCACAATTCACCGCCAGCAGGGTAATACCAGTGAAAACATTGTAAAAGTGTTGGGTTGCGCATGCACCATCTCCATGAGGTCGCGAAACTCAAGTATGGCGCAGGTTTGGCAGAAATGCTGGCGTACGAAACGGTTAATGTTCGTACGCCAGTTAAATGGCTAACTGATATCGCTATTACTTTGCGGAACCAGGACATGGCCGCCTTGATTACCGTAGGTGGAGAGAACGGTTTTCTGGATGGAGGATTGCCCAACCAGCTTCGCCAGCTCATCCATTCTGGCTTGCAGCAATGTTTTTACCTGGCCTTCGTTGTCCAGGATCACCCGCAGCGTCGGGCGAAGCTGCTCCTGAATCTGCATCGAAGGTTCACTTTCCTGAGTGAGACGAGCCAGTGAGTGCACCGCATTAACATAGTCGGTTTCACAGATGATCAGATCATCCCATAGCCCCTGCCGGGCCAGTCGCAACATCAACTGGCTCTGCTCAAGGAGTTGCTGATAAAGGGTATAGAGCTGCGGTGCATTACTCATTAGACGGCGTCCTGCATCAGTTGTGGGGTACCGGCAACCTCCTTCCACCCGTCAGCGATATTGCGCAGCAATGTTTCCACCTCTTCGATGGCGCTGGCGTCGTTATTCACATTGGCGTGCAGGAGGCGACGAACCATATAGGCATAAAGGGCGATCAGGTTTTGTGTGAGCTCATCACCATTACTTTCCACCAGGCCGACCTTCAGACCGTTCTCGATAATGTTGATCGCTTTCGAAATCGCGAGTCCCTTTGCCGGGATATTGCCGTCTTGCAGGAACAGACGCGCGCGAACCAGCGCGCTGAGGGCTCCATCAAATAGCATGATAACCAGCTGTTGCTGGCTGGCGCTCATCACCGCGCTTTCAACCTCTATTTTTGCGTAGGCTTGTGTACCTTTTGCGCCGTACATGTTATCCCCCTCGGGTCTGATTAGCGTTTACTACTTGTTGCTGGACGTATTTTCAAACTGCTGCGTCAGGTAGCTACTGGTGTTGTTCAATGAGGTCATCAGTACGTCCAGCTGGGTAAACTGAGCTTTATACTGTGCCACACGAGCATCAATACGATCGCTGACTGAGTTGTATTGATCCGTCAGCTTGTTCAGCGTTTTGCTGACCCCATCTTTTGCCGCCTGGATAATCCCTTTGCTGGAGAGCCAGTCAGTCAGATTGGTGGCCATGGTGGTGGTGATACCGGTGGCTTTACCGTCGCCCACAACCAGATCTTTTACGGCGATCGGGTTATCAGTTAGCGCTTTTTTCAGCTTCGTGCTGTCCAGCTCCAGTTTGCCTGAGCTTGGGTCTGAGGTAATGCCCAGTGACGACAGCGTCTTATAGGTGGTACCGCCTACGGTGTTGCTCAGCATGGTTTTCAACTGGGTCTGGATCGTACGCAGCGTGCTGTCACCGAGCAGGGCACCGTTGCTGGCATCCTGTGCATCTGTACCTGCATCCACCGCCGTATATTTGGTTAATGTTGCAAAGCTGTCCTGAAGGGTGTTGTAGGCATCCACCCAGGCTTTCATTGCCGTTTCCGCTTTCGACGTATCTTTGGTGATCGTCAGCGTCTGGTTGCCGGTGGTGACATCGTTCAGGTTCAGGGTGATATCTTCCAGCGCATCGCTGATAGTATTGCTGCTGTTTTCGATATCTACGTTGTTCACCTTCAGCTTCGCGTTCTGCGCGGTGACGCTTTCCGTCATCCCGTTGCTGGCGTCGGTGCTGGTGCCGTTATAACCCATAAAGGATTGCAGAGCGCTGTCGCCGCTCACGCTGATGCTGACCGCGTTGTCCGCCCCGGTTTCGGTAGAGGTGATGGACAGACGATACTGACCATTACCGACGTTAATAATACTGGCGGTGACACCGGCATCCGCTTTGTTAATGGCATCACGAATGCCGGTCAGCGAGGAGTTGGCCGCGCTGATATCTACCGTCACCGGTTTTTTACCGTTGCCTGCGGTAAAGGTAATTTTGCTATCTGTCGTGGCGATAGCGGTTTTAGTATCCGCCTGGGTATTTTTGGTGGTCAGCGTTTGCGCCTGCGCCAGCTGCGACACGCTAATGGTGTATTTACCCGCAATCGCGCTGCCGGAGGTGGTGGCGCTGAATGCCGTGGTGCTGCTCGCCGTGCTGGTGGCCGTAAACAAGTCGGCTTTATTCAGCGCGGTGTTGGCGGTCTGAAACGCTTCCAGTGAACTCTTCAACGTGCCGTAAGCGCTAAGCTTGGCGGTATAAGATGACTGTTGTTTGGAAATCGGTGTTAGCTGCTCTTTTTCGGCCTTGGTCAGACTATCCAGAATGTCTGCTAACTGAAGACCCGAACCAATCCCCAATGATGAAATACTTGCCATATTTATTCCTTAATCTATCGACACGTAGAACGAATAGTGGGGTTATCGGCCTTAATGGGGGAAAGTTTACGGTTAATTTCTTTTTTTTAATGGCGGGAATAACGGTAATAGAGAAGAGTATTTCCGTGGCTAAAAAAATTATCGAGATCCTGAAAAAAAATCTAAAGGTTGTTTTGGACCAGACGATAACACCTTTGACGGCGATGAAGCCGAAGGGTGGAAACCCAAATCTAACCAAACAGATTTGATGAACAACAGGAATCGAAATCATGGCACAAGTCATTAATACCAACAGCCTCTCGCTGATCACTCAGAACAACATCAACAAGAACCAGTCTGCTCTGTCTTCTTCTATCGAGCGTCTGTCTTCTGGTCTGCGTATCAACAGCGCTAAAGATGATGCTGCGGGCCAGGCTATCGCTAACCGCTTCACGTCTAACATCAAAGGTCTGACTCAGGCTGCACGTAACGCTAACGACGGTATCTCTCTGGCGCAGACCACTGAAGGCGCGCTGTCTGAAATCAACAACAACCTGCAGCGTGTTCGTGAACTGACCGTTCAGGCGACCACCGGTACTAACTCTGATTCTGACCTGTCTTCAATCCAGGACGAAATCAAATCCCGTCTGTCTGAAATCGACCGCGTATCGGGTCAGACTCAGTTCAACGGCGTGAACGTACTGGCTAAAGACGGTTCCATGAAGATTCAGGTTGGTGCGAACGACGGCCAGACTATCTCCATCGACCTGCAGCAGATCGATTCTTCTACTCTGGGTCTGAACGGCTTCTCTGTTTCTAACAACGCACTGAAACTGAGCGATTCTATCACTCAGGTTGGCGCGAGCGGTTCTCTGAAAGATGTTGACCTGAGCGCAGTTGCTACCACCCTGGGTGTGGACGCGAAGAGCCTGACTCTGCACAACGTGCAGACTCCAGCTGGCGCATCTACTGCGACCTACGTGGTTTCTTCTGGTTCTGACAACTACGCTGTGTCTGTTGACGATGCAACTGGCAGCGTGAAAGTGAACACCGCTGACATCACCTATACCGATGCAAACGGTGGTACAGGTACACTGACCGGTGTTGCTGTTAAAGTTGGCGCAGACGCTGCTGGCGCGGCTGCAGGTTATGCTGAAGTTCAGGGTAAAAACTACTCCCTGACTGCAACTGCTATCGCTGATGGCGGCGCAGGCGGTACGCTGAACAACGCGCAGACTGTTACCCTGAACGCAGCTGGCGAGTTCAAAGGCGTGTCTACTGCAGATCCACTGGCTCTGCTGGACAAAGCTATCGCGTCTGTTGATAAATTCCGTTCTTCTCTGGGTGCGGTACAGAACCGTCTGAGCTCTGCGGTAACCAACCTGAACAACACCACCACCAACCTGTCTGAAGCGCAGTCCCGTATTCAGGACGCCGACTATGCGACCGAAGTGTCCAATATGTCTAAAGCGCAGATTATCCAGCAGGCCGGTAACTCCGTGCTGTCCAAAGCTAACCAGGTTCCTCAGCAGGTTCTGTCTCTGCTGCAGGGCTAATCGCCTGATAATGCTCAAACCCCGCTTCGGCGGGGTTTTTTATTTAGCGCTATTCGCATAACCCCCCAAATAACCCCTCATTTCACCCACTATTCACCCAATTGAAACCCCTGCAGAATCGGATAATCATGCCGATAACTCAATTAACGCAGGGCTGTTTATCGTGAATTCACTCTATACCGCTGAAGGTGTAATGGATAAACACTCGCTGTGGCAGCGTTATGTCCCGCTGGTGCGTCACGAAGCATTGCGCCTCCAGGTGCGCTTGCCGGCGAGCGTGGAACTTGACGATCTGCTACAGGCGGGCGGTATCGGGTTATTGAATGCAGTTGACCGATACGACGCTCTGCAAGGAACGGCATTTACGACTTACGCAGTTCAGCGTATTCGTGGTGCGATGCTGGACGAACTGCGCAGCCGTGACTGGGTGCCGCGAAGTGTTCGCCGCAACGCCCGCGAAGTGGCGCATGCGATGGGGCAGCTGGAACAGGAACTGGGACGCAACGCAACGGAAACCGAAGTGGCGGAACGTCTTGGCATTGCTGTTGAAGAGTATCGTCAGATGTTGCTCGATACCAATAATAGCCAACTCTTCTCTTATGACGAGTGGCGCGAAGAGCATGGCGATAGCATCGAGCTGGTGACGGATGAGCACCAGCAGGAAAACCCGTTACACCATTTAATGGAAGGGAATTTACGCCAGCGCGTAATGGAAGCGATTGAAGCGCTGCCTGAACGCGAACAGCTGGTGTTGACCCTTTATTACCAGGAAGAGCTTAATCTCAAAGAGATTGGCGCTGTTCTGGAGGTGGGGGAGTCTCGGGTTAGCCAGTTGCACAGCCAGGCCATTAAACGCTTACGAACCAAGCTGGGTAAGTTATAGGTGATTTTTTCACCCGAAAAATGCCGCACAACGTATTGACAACCAGGAGTTATCATGACGGTGCAGCAATCAAAAAGACGGCCTTTAAGCCGCTACCTGAAAGACTTTAAACACAGCCAGACGCATTGCGCCCACTGTAAGAAACTACTCGATCGTATCACGCTGGTTCGCCGTGGCGAGATCGTGAATAAAATCGCGATCTCTCGCCTCGACACGTTGATGGACGAAGCGGCGTGGCTCGAAGAGCAGAAAGAGTGGGTGGCGCTTTGCCGTTTCTGTGGCGATCTCCACTGCAAAGAGCAAAGCGACTTCTTCGACATTATCGGCTTCAAACAATTCCTGTTTGAACAAACGGAGATGAGCCACGGCACCGTGCGCGAATATGTGGTTCGCCTGCGCCGCCTTGGACAGCATCTGACCGTTAACAACATCTCTCGCGATCTGCTAAAAACCGGTTATCTGGATGAGAATCTGGAGCCGTGGCTGCCTGCCACCAGCACCAACAACTACCGTATTGCGCTGCGCAAGTATGCGCAATATAAGGTACAAATGCCGGGTGCGATGAAGCAGAAAGGCCACGCCGGAACAACTTCTGATATATATTAAAAAAGAATAAGATGTAGCGCAGTCGCCTTTGACGTCGCAGGCGATTTCTCTACACTACGTAAAAATTCTACGCTATCGGGGTATTTATGAAATTAGCACTTCTGGGTCGTCAGGCGTTGATGGGCGTTATGGCCGTGGCGCTGGTTGCGGGTATGAGCGTGAAAACGTTCGCTGCAGAAAATCTGCTGAACAAAGTAAAAGAGCGCGGAACGCTGCTGGTTGGGCTGGAAGGAACCTATCCTCCGTTCAGCTTCCAGGGCGACGACGGCAAACTGACCGGTTTTGAAGTGGAATTTGCCGAAGAACTGGCAAAACACCTCGGCGTGAAAGCCTCCCTGAAACCGACCAAATGGGACGGTATGCTGGCATCGCTGGATTCCAAACGCATTGACGTGGTGATTAACCAGGTGACCATTTCTGACGAGCGTAAGAAGAAGTATGACTTCTCCACGCCGTACACCGTGTCCGGTATTCAGGCGCTGGTGAAGAAAGGTAACGAAGGCACCATCAAAACCGCGGCCGACCTGAAAGGTAAAAAAGTGGGTGTCGGCCTGGGCACTAACTACGAGGAGTGGCTGCGCCAGAACGTTCAGGGCGTGGACATCCGAACCTATGATGATGACCCGACGAAATACCAGGATCTGCGCGTAGGCCGTATTGACGCCATTCTGGTTGACCGCCTGGCCGCGCTGGATCTGGTGAAGAAAACCAACAACACTCTGGCGGTTGCCGGTGATGCGTTCTCTCGTCAGGAATCCGGTGTTGCGGTCCGTAAAGGTAACGAAGACCTGGTGAAAGCGATCGACGCTGCGATTGCTGATATGCAAAAAGACGGCAGCCTGAAGGCGCTCTCCGAGAAGTGGTTCGGCGCAGACGTCACCAAATAAGTCTTTGACGTGAAAAAAAGGCGCTTTTAAAAGCGCCTTTTTTATTTCTTACGCGTCTGCGTGCATAATGAAAAATATCACATTTTGTCTGAGTTACCGGAGAACCCATGTCACTACAGAATTTAACGCGCTTTCCCCGCCTGGAGTTTATCGGCGCGCCGACTCCGCTGGAGTATCTGCCGCGATTTTCTGATTACGTAGGACGCGATATTTTCATTAAGCGCGATGACGTAACGCCGATGGCGATGGGGGGCAACAAGCTGCGTAAGCTGGAGTTTCTGGCCGCGGATGCACTGCGTGAAGGGGCGGACACGCTCATCACCGCCGGGGCAATCCAGTCCAACCACGTTCGTCAGACGGCGGCAGTCGCGGCGAAGCTTGGTCTCCATTGCGTGGCACTGCTGGAAAACCCAATTGGCACGCGGGCAGAAAATTATCTCACCAACGGTAATCGTCTGCTGCTGGATCTGTTTAATGTGCAGGTGGAGATGGTCGATGCGTTGACCGACCCGACTGCGCAGCTCGACGAACTGGCTACGCGCCTCGAAGCGCAGGGTTTCCGTCCTTATGTCATCCCTGTCGGCGGTTCGAATGCGCTGGGCGCGCTGGGTTATGTGGAAAGTGCGCTGGAGATCGTGCAGCAGTGTGAGGGGGCGGTGAGCCTCTCCTCCGTGGTTGTCGCGTCTGGCAGTGCGGGCACGCACGCCGGGCTGGCGGTGGGGCTGGAGCAGCTGATGCCCGAGGTGGAACTGATAGGCGTGACGGTGTCCCGCAGCGTTGCGGATCAAAAGCCGAAAGTGGTCACGTTACAGCAGGCGGTGGCAGAGCAGCTGGCGCTTAAGGCAAAAGCCGATATTCTGCTCTGGGATGACTATTTTGCGCCGGGCTACGGCACGCCTAATGAAGAGGGGATGGAGGCGGTTAAACTGCTGGCGCGCCTTGAGGGTATACTGCTTGATCCGGTCTATACGGGTAAAGCGATGGCCGGGCTTATAGATGGCATTACGCAGAAACGCTTTAAGGATGAAGGGCCGATTTTATTTGTGCACACCGGCGGGGCGCCCGCGCTGTTTGCTTATCATCCTCATGTCTAAAAATCAGGTCGAAAAATAATAATGCAAGAAAGTATACAACTGGTTATTGATTCCCTGCCGTATCTGCTGAAAGGTGCGGTATTTACGCTCCAGCTGAGTATTGGCGGGATGTTCTTCGGCCTCGTACTGGGCTTCGTGCTGGCCTTAATGCGTATGTCGCCCATTCTGCCGGTACGCTGGCTGGCGCGTTTTTATATCTCCGTGTTTCGCGGTACGCCACTCATTGCTCAGCTCTTTATGATCTACTACGGTCTACCGCAATTCGGTATCGAGCTGGATCCGATCCCGGCGGCGATGATTGGCCTGTCGCTCAATACGGCGGCCTATACCTCTGAAACCCTGCGCGCGGCAATCTCGTCCATTGATAAAGGTCAGTGGGAAGCGGCGGCCAGTATCGGGATGACGCCGTGGCAAACATTGCGTCGCGCTATTTTGCCGCAGGCTGCGCGTGTGGCGCTTCCGCCGCTGAGCAACAGCTTCATTAGCCTGGTCAAAGATACCTCTCTGGCCGCAACGATTCAGGTGCCTGAACTGTTCCGTCAGGCGCAGCTTATTACCTCGCGCACCCTTGAAGTCTTCACCATGTATCTGGCTGCCTCGCTGATTTACTGGGTGATGGCAACGGTGTTGTCTGCTCTGCAAAACTATTTTGAAAACCAGCTTAACCGCCAGGAGCGTGATCCAAAATGAGTGCTATCGACGTTAAAAACCTGGTGAAAAAATTCCATGGTCAAACGGTGCTCCACGGGATCGATCTGGAAGTGGAGCAGGGCGAAGTGGTGGCTATTATCGGGCCGAGCGGGTCGGGAAAAACGACGCTGCTGCGCAGTATTAACCTGCTTGAACAACCGGAAGGGGGCACCATCCGGGTCGGGGAGATTACGATTGATACCGGTAAATCCATCAGCCAGCAGAAAGGATTAATTCGCCGTCTGCGTCAGCATGTGGGCTTTGTGTTCCAGAACTTCAATCTTTTTCCGCACCGCACGGTACTGGAAAACATTATTGAAGGGCCGGTTATCGTAAAAGGTGAGCCAAAAGAGGACGCGACGGCGCGTGCCCGCGAGCTGCTCGCTAAAGTTGGGCTGGCAGGTAAAGAGACCAGCTATCCGCGCCGCCTGTCAGGAGGCCAGCAGCAGCGCGTGGCGATAGCGCGTGCGCTGGCGATGCGCCCTGACGTGATCCTGTTTGATGAACCGACCTCGGCGCTCGACCCCGAGCTGGTGGGCGAAGTGCTGAACACCATTCGCCAGCTGGCGCAGGAGAAGCGCACGATGGTCATCGTGACCCATGAAATGAGCTTTGCTCGTGACGTGGCGGACAGGGCCATTTTCATGGACCAGGGGCGGATTGTGGAGCAGGGGCCGGCGAAAAGTTTATTTGCGGATCCTCAACAGCCGCGAACCCGTCAGTTCCTTGAAAAATTCCTCATGCAGTAGCATTTTTGTCCTTATTTGCTCCGGAAATCTTTTCTGGAGCAAATTATTCTCCCTGTTGCCCCGGGCGTCTGCTTTTTTATTCCACCCGACGCAGATAAGCCTTATCAATAGTAAAGTTAATTGTGCTATTGCCGATATTTTGTGGTTAGAAATAAGTTTTATGTGTTAGGTTATATTCACCATAATAATGATTATCTTTTCAGAGGCTTCTTTTAGTAAGTATGAAGGATTCAGACTTTTTCACCTGGCGACGGGATTGCTTCCTCCGGTTTCAGGAATTGACCTGTGCCGACGAGGTATATCAGGAACTTCAGCGACAAACGCAGGCGCTCGAATTCGATTATTACGCGCTCTGCGTGCGCCATCCCGTGCCATTTACGCGACCCAAGGTCTCGCTGCAAACCACTTATCCAAAGCAGTGGATGGCGCAATATCAATCCGCGAACTATTTCGCGATTGATCCGGTTTTAAAGCCGGAGAATTTCATTCAGGGTCATCTTCCCTGGTCGGATGCATTATTCGCGGATGCGCAGGAGTTATGGCATAACGCACAGGATCACGGTTTACGCACGGGAATAACGCAGTGTCTGATGCTGCCTAATCACGCGCTCGGTTTCCTCTCGGTTTCCCGTACGAGTGTGCAGGATGTGCCGTACAGACAGGAAGAAATAGAACTACGGTTGCAAATGCTGGTGCAAATGGCATTAACCACGCTGTTGCGTTTTGAAGATGGGATGGTGATGCCGCCAGAGATGAAATTCAGCAAGCGTGAGCGGGAAATTCTGAAATGGACTGCGGAAGGGAAGACGTCAGCGGAAATAGCGATCATTCTCTCCATTTCAGAGAATACGGTTAACTTCCATCAGAAGAATATGCAGAAAAAATTCAATGCACCCAACAAAACCCAGATTGCTTGTTACGCGGCGGCAACGGGACTGATCTGATTAGAGAGTACGTTCTGCGTGACAGACGAGCGGACGGCTGAATGCAGTGCATCCAGCCGTTTTTTGTTACTGGCGGTACGCTTGTTTAATTTGCTTAACGGTGTTTGCAAATACAGCCGATTCCGCCTGGTCTTCCATCTGCGCGATTTGCTTTTCCATTTTAATGATCACACGACCAGCATCAGCCTGGCCCATCGCCTGCAGCATCAGCGTCAGCAGTGCTTTCAGGCAGTTTACTTCCTGTGCCAGTTCCTGGTTATTCTCCGCAGTGGCAAATTCAGGTGTGCTCATTTATTTTCCTCATTATTAAACGGCGCTAAAGCGCGACGACGAAAGTCAAGGCGGCGGAGTATACCACAAGCTGAAGCAAAAAATGCAGCGGTTGTTTTTCGTACTTTTACTGCGCTGTTTATTTGCGTAAACTCCGCCAGGCGGTAGACTGATGCCCTGGTATGACTATTAATTGTTTATGAGTGGTTTGCTTACCGTTAATTATTGTTACAAAAATCTGAAAACTGTTTTCCCCGAGGAAAAGGAGCAAGGTTTTTGTAACTTTTTGAATACGGATGCTTAAAAAAAAGCGCAAAAGCCCTGATGGCAAGGACTCTCTTTCCACGGACTGTACAGGCTAATTTCCAAAAACGAGAGCAAAATCGAATAGCCGATTTTTTAACGTTTTAATCTTGTGAGGAAAACCGTTAATATAAACCAAATTATCACTCAGTAGCGTTATCCCTATTCTGGAGACATTTCCTTTGATCAACGTCCTTCTTGTTGATGACCACGAACTGGTGCGCGCAGGGATACGACGCATTCTTGAAGATATAAAAGGGATTAAAGTTGCCGGAGAGGTGTGCTGTGGGGAAGATGCCGTAAAATGGTGCCGCACAAACTCCGCCGATGTGGTGCTGATGGATATGAACATGCCCGGCATCGGTGGCCTTGAGGCAACGCGCAAAATTGCGCGTACCTTCGTAGATACCAAAGTCATCATGCTGACCGTGCATACTGAAAATCCACTGCCTGCGAAAGTGATGCAGGCGGGTGCGGCCGGTTACCTGAGCAAAGGTGCCGCTCCGCAGGAGGTCGTCAATGCCATCCGCTCCGTGTTTGCCGGGCAGCGTTACATCGCCTCTGACATTGCGCAACAGATGGCTTTGAGCCAGATCGAACCCGAGAAAAGCGAGTCCCCGTTTGCCAGTTTGTCTGAGCGCGAATTGCAGATTATGCTGATGATCACGAAAGGTCAGAAGGTAAATGAGATCTCGGAACAGCTGAACCTCAGCCCGAAAACGGTGAACAGCTATCGTTATCGAATGTTCAGTAAACTGAACATTCATGGTGATGTTGAACTGACTCATCTGGCCATCCGACATGGTTTATGTAATGCGGAGACGTTGTTAAGTCAGTGAGTGATGTGTTCGATTCAAAAGCATTTCTGAAAACGGTAACCAGCCAGCCTGGCGTCTATCGGATGTATGACGCTGGCGGTACGGTTATCTATGTGGGGAAGGCGAAAGACCTTAAAAAACGCCTTTCCAGCTATTTTCGCAGCAACCTTGCCTCCCGTAAGACTGAAGCGCTGGTCTCTCTCATTCATAATATTGATGTCACCGTCACGCATACCGAAACCGAAGCTCTGCTGCTTGAGCACAATTATATAAAGCTCTATCAGCCGCGCTATAACGTGCTGTTGCGGGACGATAAATCCTATCCCTTTATCTTCCTGAGTGGCGATACCCATCCGCGTCTGGCGATGCACCGTGGTGCAAAACACGCGAAGGGGGAATATTTTGGTCCTTTCCCGAATGGCTATGCCGTGCGGGAGACGCTCGCACTGCTGCAAAAAATCTTCCCGATTCGTCAGTGCGAAAACAGTGTCTACCGTAACCGCTCGCGTCCGTGTCTGCAGTACCAGATTGGACGCTGCCTGGGCCCCTGTGTCGCCGGGCTGGTCAGTGAAGATGAGTATGCCCAGCAGGTGGACTATGTACGCCTGTTCTTAGCCGGAAAAGACGATCAGGTGTTAACCCAGCTGATCGCGCGGATGGAAAAAGCCAGCGCCGCACTTGAGTTTGAAGAGGCCGCACGGATCCGTGACCAAATTCAGGCGGTGCGCCGGGTCACCGAGAAACAGTTTGTCTCGAATACCGGTGACGATCTCGACGTTATCGGCGTCTCCTTTGACGCCGGAATGGCCTGTGTTCACGTGCTGTTTATCCGCCAGGGCAAAGTACTCGGCAGCCGCAGCTATTTCCCTAAAGTGCCTGGTGGCACCGAGCTGGGGGAAGTGGTGGAAACCTTTGTCGGCCAGTTCTATCTACAGGGAAGCCAGATGCGCACGCTCCCCTCGGAGATCCTGCTCGATTTCAACCTTGACGATAAAACCCTGCTGGCCGATTCGCTTTCCGAGCTGGCGGGCCGTCGGGTCAACGTACAAACCAAACCCCGCGGCGACAGGGCGCGTTATCTGAAGCTCGCGCGGACCAACGCGGCGACGGCGCTGACCACAAAATTGTCTCAGCAATCGACGGTCAGCCAGCGGTTAACCGCGCTGGCAACGCTACTGAAGTTGCCGGAAGTGAAACGTATGGAGTGTTTCGATATCAGCCATACGATGGGCGAGCAGACGGTAGCATCCTGCGTCGTTTTTGATGCTAATGGCCCGCTTCGCGCCGAGTATCGACGCTACAACATCACCGGCATTACGCCGGGAGACGACTATGCCGCCATGAATCAGGTGTTGCGTCGTCGTTACGGTAAAGCAATTGAAGAGAGCAAGATCCCGGATGTGATCCTGATTGACGGTGGTAAAGGCCAGCTTGGCCAGGCGAAAACGGTATTTGAATCACTCGACGTTGAGTGGGACAAAAATCATCCGCTGCTGTTAGGTGTGGCGAAAGGGGCCGATCGTAAGGCGGGTCTGGAGACGTTGTTCTTCGAACCGGAAGGTGAGGGCTTCACTCTGCCGCCAGACTCTCCGGCGCTGCATGTTATCCAGCATATTCGCGATGAATCGCACGACCATGCTATCAGCGGGCACCGTAAAAAACGGGCGAAGGTGAAAAATACCAGTACTCTGGAAACCATTGAGGGCGTCGGGCCAAAACGTCGCCAGATGCTGCTGAAGTATATGGGCGGATTGCAAGGATTACTCAACGCCAGCATGGAGGAAATTGCAAAAGTGCCGGGTATTTCGCAAGGGCTGGCAGAAAAGATCTACTACTCGTTGAAACATTGAGGGCTCTGTAGCAACATAGAGCTAAATTTTACTGACAACAAATAGTTACCGTCACTATGCAATATAATATCCCTACGTTGCTCACTCTCTTTCGTGTTGTACTCATTCCGTTCTTCGTGCTGGCGTTTTATCTGCCGGTTGTGTGGGCACCTTTTGCCTGCGCACTGATCTTCCTTATCGCAGCGGTAACGGACTGGTTTGATGGCTATCTGGCGCGTCGCTGGAATCAAAGCACTCGCTTCGGCGCGTTTCTCGATCCGGTAGCGGATAAGGTCATGGTTGCTATCGCGATGGTGCTGGTGGCTGAACACTATCATACCTGGTGGGTGACGCTGCCTGCGGCAACCATGATCGGCCGTGAAATCATCATTTCTGCGCTGCGTGAGTGGATGGCGGAGTTGGGTAAACGCAGCAGCGTGGCGGTCTCCTGGATCGGGAAAGTGAAAACGACCGCACAGATGGCGGCGCTGGTCTGGATGCTCTGGCGTCCAAACGCCTGGGTTGAGTGGGCGGGAATTGGTCTGCTGTGGGTAGCGGCAGTGCTGACGTTGTGGTCAATGCTGCAATATTTGAACGCTGCGCGCGGGGATTTGCTTGATCAGTGATCGTTTCGCCGTAATTTTCAGCAAACGATCCAGGGAAGCAAAAAATAACGTTGACTCATAACGTCATATCAGTAGAATGCAACGCATCGAACGGCGGCACAGCAAGCCGGACGATAATGAAATCAAGTGTTTAGAAGTTGACTTGATGACATGCGGGAATAGCTCAGTTGGTAGAGCACGACCTTGCCAAGGTCGGGGTCGCGAGTTCGAGTCTCGTTTCCCGCTCCAGATTAAAGACATGCGCAGTAGCGGGTGTCAGTTAGAAAAGTTTTACGGCGCGTTAGCAAAGCGGTTATGTAGCGGATTGCAAATCCGTCTAGTCCGGTTCGACTCCGGAACGCGCCTCCACTTTCTTCCCTGGCCGGATGGTGGAATCGGTAGACACAAGGGATTTAAAATCCCTCGGCGTTCGCGCTGTGTGGGTTCAAGTCCCACTCCGGCTACCATGGGAAACAAAGAATAATCAAAGCAATAAGCAGTGTCGTATAAACCACCGAAAGGTGGTTTTTTTATTTTCTAATTTCACTCTCCCATTATTCCCACTTTTCGCAAGTACAGCTTACCGATTACATCATTGCGTCTACATATTGTTATGTTGCCCCGATACTGCAACGGAGTTGGTGTGTGGAATAAGGGGAATTATATAAGCATGTCAGGTATTGGTGAATGGCATGATGTGGGCGACAGCAGGTGTTCGGAAGAATGGAATGGGAGGGTAACCCTCCCGATTCGTTATTTTGCGAATATACAATCTCGCCCAGAAGGTGCACCCATTACTCGGATCATTTTTTTACAAATCACAGTGACCTGCTGTCCTTTTTTCAATGCTACGGCAGTAGCCTTTTCTGAGTTTTCCATCTCCATTCGTGCAGGCATGAACTGATTGTCTGTTTGTAAGCCGATGATAATTGAGTCTGTAAAATCTTTATCAATGGACTGAACAACCCCGTTGACTGAGATGAGCTTACCTTTCATGTTTTCATCGGTTGCGACTTCATTCTCTTCATAAGCTTTAAAAAGCTGTTTTGCGGAGGTCGTAAACACTTCTTTTTGTGGTACTGACTTCTGCGTATCCGCAACTGGTGCAGAAGACGAAGTCGCGCCTGCTTCCGATTTGTCGTTTTTACCGACGATATATCCCAGAATCATCAAAGCAATAAAGATATAAAAAATCCATTTAATAAATTTCTTCATGAAATCACCTGTTAGCTAATAGTTTTGCTGCGAAAATAATGTGAGAATTTCACCTTATTACTTTATCGCATAAGGACACTTATTGCCTATAAAAAGAATTTACGCGAGTAAATTATTTTATCCTGTTTCAGTGAAAGCATTGTTGTGGCTTAAAGGAGGATAAGTGCAGCGATATACGTCATGAAATGCCGCTGAATTGCCGATGTTACAGTATAAAGCTGGTTCAATGGTGCATGAACATCGTGTCGTCACACCCCACCCAAATACGCCTTCCTCACCTCCTGATTGCCCAGCAGCTCCTCGCCGCTGCCGCTCAGGCGGATCTGCCCGTTAACCATCACATACCCGCGATCGGAAAGCTTCAGCGCGTGGTGCGCATTCTGCTCCACCAGGAAGATCGTCATCCCGTTGCGGGCCAGCTCGCGCAGCGTCTGGAAAATCTGTTTCACCACAATCGGGGCTAAGCCCAGGCTGGGCTCATCCAGCAACAGCAGCGTCGGACGGCTCATCAGCGCCCGGGCGATAGCCAGCATTTGCTGTTCTCCGCCGGACAGGGTCATCGCGCGCTGTTTACGCCGTTCTTTCAGGCGAGGGAACAGATCGAACATCGTTTGCATATCTTCGGCCGCAAACTGGTTGCCAATCGGGATGGTCCCCATCAGCAGGTTCTCTTCGACGGTCATATCCGGAAAGATACGTCTGCCTTCAGGTGCCTGCGCAATGCCGCCGGAGGCGACGTAATGGGTGGATTTATGGCTGATGTCTTCGCCGCGATAAAGGATCTGTCCGTTGCGGATACGCGGCTGGCCAAAGATGGACATCAGTAATGTCGATTTACCCGCGCCGTTTGCGCCAATCAGCGCCACGGTTTCTCCTGTATTCACCTCAAGGGAGACCTGTTTCAGCGCCTGAATCACGCCGTAAAATACATCCACCTCGCGGAAGGCCAGCAGCGGTTCGCTCATAGGGTGACCTCGCTTTCATCCGTGCCCAGATAGGCGGCAATGACCTTTTCATCATGCTGGATCTGCGCGGGTTTCCCCCTGGCAATCACGTCACCGTGGTCGAGCACGATAATATCGTCCGAAATCTCCATCACCATCCCCATGTCATGCTCAATCAGTAATACCGTGATGTCATGATGATCCCGCAGAAAACGGATAATGCTGCTCAGCTTATGCGTTTCAACCGGGTTTAGCCCGGCGGCAGGTTCGTCGAGACAGATCATCTCCGGTCCGGTACACATTGCCCGGGCGATCTCCAGGCGACGCTGCTGACCGTACGACATCTCTCCCGCCAGGCGATTGGCACAGTCCACCAGATCGACCACTTCCAGCCAGTAGAAAGCTCTGTCGAGGGCGTCGCTTTCCGCCCGACGGTAGGCCGGGGAATTAACGATCCCGGCGAGCAGATTACGGTTAACGCGCATATGCTGTGCGACCAGCAGATTTTCCACGACCGACATCTCGCGAAACAGACGGATGTTCTGGAAGGTGCGTGCCAGCCCGGCGCGGTTGACCAGGTGGGTTCCGCCAAACATTTTATAGAACAGACGCTGCCCGAACTGCGCGGGGTTAATCCAGTCACCCGGCTGAAATTTTTGCCCGAGTACCTGAATGACGTTGGTCGTCTTATTGCGGCTGGTAAATAAAATATTGCCGCCGGAGGCTCTGTAGAAGCCGGTCAGGCAGTTAAATACGGTGGTTTTTCCCGCCCCGTTTGGCCCAATCAGGGCAGTAATGGAACCGCGCTGCACGTCCAGGTTGACGTCGTTTAGCGCCTTAATCCCGCCGAAGTGCATCATCAGATGTTCAACGCGCAATATCGTTTCGTTCATGGCGCGACGCCCTTACGCACGGCAAATCCGCTGCGGTTAATGCGGATCAAACCGCGTGGACGCCAGATCATCATCACCACCATCAGCATGCCAAACAGCAGGACCCGGTACTCGGCAAAACTGCGCAGCAGTTCCGGCGTGACCGTCAGCACAAAGGCGGCCAGCACCACGCCAAGCGTAGACCCCATGCCGCCCAGTACCACAATGGCGAGGATCAGCGCGGATTCAAAGAAGGTAAACGATGTCGGGTTCACGAACCCCTGATAGGTGGCGAAGAATACCCCGGCGATGCCCGCAGTCGATGCGCCCAGCGTAAAGGCCGAAAGCTTGACCAGCACATGATTGAGCCCCATGGAGCGACAGGCAATTTCGTCTTCCCGCAGGGCTTCCCACGCCCGGCCGATCGGCATCCGCGTCAGGCGGTGCTTGATATAGAGCACCAGCATTACCACCAGAAACAGCACCGTATAGATAAAGATAAACTTCATGTTCGGGTTATAGGTGAGGTGGAAAAACTCGTGAAAAGGCACGCCGCCTTCTTTTGCGCGTCGTCCAAACTCAAGGCCGAAAAAGGTAGGAGGAGGGGCCGACACGCCATTAGGCCCGCCGGTGAACGTCAGCCAGTTGTTCAGGATCAGGCGAATGATCTCCCCGAACCCGAGGGTGACAATGGCCAGATAGTCGCCGTGCATGCGCAGTACCGGAAAACCGAGCAGGGCGCCCGCGGCAGCGGCCATAATGGCCGCCAGCGGCAGCATGCTCCAGAAGCCTAAGCCGAGATACTGATACCCCAGCGCCAGTCCGTACGCACCAATCGCATAGAAAGCGACATACCCCAGATCCAGCAAACCCGCCAGACCCACGACGATGTTCAGCCCCAGCCCAAGAAGCACGTAGATCAGCCCGAGAATGGCGACGGTCAGCACATATTTAGTGGCGACAAACGGGAAGCAAATGGCAACGGCAATCACCAGGGGAATAATCCAGCGCATGCGGCTTTTGTATTCCGGTGGCCGGACATAAACACCTGCGCTGTCGGCTTCAAAACGTGCCTGGAAACGTGCGCCTGGGGCGGTACTTAAAAAAGCGCTCAGCAGAAAACGACCCAGCATAACGATGCCGACTATCCATGCGAGTCGCTGTCCGGCGAAGTTAAAGCTGTATCCGTCCAGCACCACGCCGGCAATCGGGCCAAAAATGATTAACGCAATCAGGCCGGAAAAAATGGCGTCCAGAATACAGCGCTTAAGCGAAAAGCCGTGAGAGGTCATCGTATTCTCCTTCACACTTTGGCGACAATCGGGCGGCCAAGCAGACCCTGAGGGCGAAAAATCAGGATCAAGACCAGCAAGCCAAACGAGAACACATCTTTATAATCGGAGTTCACCATGCCGGAAAATTGCGCCTCGGCGACGCCCAGAATCAACCCACCGAGCATCGCGCCCGGCAGGGAGCCAATCCCGCCGAGCACCGCTGCGGTAAACGCCTTAATGCCAATCACAAACCCGACGTAGAAATCAAAGGTGCCGTAATTCATGGTGATGAGCACACCTGCCAGGCCCGCCATGGCCGCACCAATGACAAAGACCAGGGAGATAATCCGGTCGGTGTTGATCCCCAGAATGGAGGCCATTTTACGGTCCTGCTGTACCGCGCGGCACATCCGCCCCAGCCGGGTATGGTTGATTATCCAGGTCAGCACCAGCATGCCGGCAAACGAGGCGACCAGGATAAATACTTTGGTATAAGTTATTTGCACAAAACCTTCGCCCAGATGCAGACGAAGTACGCCGTCGAGCATGGTTGGCACCCCTTGCTGGCGCGGCCCCTGGCTCAGCTGCGCGTAGTTTTGCAGGATAAGCGACATCCCGATGGCAGAGATAAGCGGTGCCAGGCGCGTAGAGTTCCGCAACGGCTTATAAGCAATACGCTCGATGGTCCAGCCGTACACCCCCGTAACGACAATGGTGAATACCAGCGTTCCCAGTATCAGCAGGGGGAATGACTGCAGGCCGAAGAAAGAGAGTAGCGCCAGGCCAATGGCGCAGAGGTAAGCGGAAATCATATACACTTCGCCGTGGGCGAAATTGATCATCCCGATAATGCCATACACCATGGTGTAGCCGATGGCGATGAGGCCGTAGACGGAGCCCAGCGTTAAGCCATTGATTAACTGCTGCAGGAAGAATGTACTCATCTTAGCGCGCTCGTTTTATAGGCTGCACGTGGTGTGCAGCCTGATGTTTATTACGCGCCGGCAGGCAGGCCCGCCGACGTTGAGCGTGATTCCGTCCCGTTACTGCACTTCCTTATATTTTCCTTTGTCGTCCCACTGGTAAACCACGTAGTCGGAGACTTTCAGATCGCCCTTGCTGTCCCAGGCTTTTTTACCCATCACCGTGTCGACCGTATTCGCTTTTAGCCACTCGCTGGCTTTGGCGGAGTCCTTGCCGCCCGTGGCTTTAAACGCAGCAGCAATGGCCTGCACGGAAGCATAGGAGTAGAGGGTGTAACCTTCCGGTTCGAATTTAGCGGCCCGGAATTTCTCAATCACTGCTTTACCGTCCGGGATCAGACGAGGATCTTTACCGAAAGTCATATAAATGCCGTTGGTATACTGTGGACCGCCCGCCGCCGTCACCATCTCTTCATTAACAATGCAGTCGCCGGAGAAGAATTTCGCCTGCACGCCCTGTTCACGCATCTGGCGAACCAGCGGACCGGCTTCCGGGTGACAGCCACCGAAGAACACCACGTCCGGTTTTTGCGCGCCAATCTTCGTCACCAGCGCGTTAAAGTCTTTTTCACCGCGCGATAACCCCTCGTACATCACATCCTTGACCCCGCGTTTCGCCAGTGCCGCTTTGGTGGCGTCTGCCAGCCCTTGCCCATAGGTGTCTTTATCGTGAATGATCGCCACGCGTTTGGCTTTTAGCTTATCGATGATGAAGTCGCTGGCAACCTGGCCCTGCTGGTCATCGCGGCCGCACATGCGGAACATATCGCTCATACCGCGTTCGGTGATCAGCGGGTTCGTCGAGCCGGGGGTAATGGAAATGATCCCCGCATCGCTATACACCTCAGAGGCGGGCATGGTCGATGAGGAGCAGAAATGGCCGACAACGGCGTTGACTTTATCCTGGTCGACTAAGCGGTTGGCGACTGCCACGGCCTGTTTAGGCTCGCACGCATCGTCACCCTGAACCAGCTTGATTTTCTCACCGTTAATCCCGCCGGCAGCGTTAATATCTTCAGCGGCCTGCGTTGCGCCGTGCCAGTACTGATCGCCATAGGTGGCATTGGGTCCCGTAAACGGCCCGGCGACACCAATCACGATATCTGCCCGGGCGGAAAACGCCGTCACCAGACAACCAGCTAACACAAGAGACAGGGGAGTTCTGATTAATTTCAGCGACATTATTATGTTCCTTAGCAAAGAGGTTTTTGCACCACGGCGTAAACCTGAACGCCCAGGGCGCAGCCAATCCAAAACACGGGCAAGAACAAAATGCACTAAACGAACGGCATCCTGCATGATACGGCGAGGTTTCCATGCGCAGCGTCGCGCGAAGAACAGCAAGCAAAAACGTTGCCAGAATGGTTAACCCCTTGACGGGGTTATGACATCTTTGAGTATAGAGCGCCGCGTTCTGCCGCCCTGCGGCAGGAGAAGAAATTACAGCGGAGATCACATATCGTTAACATTAAAGCCCATAAGTTGTGCAAGGGTCACGATTTGCACACTTTTGCAGCAATAAAGACCTAAACTTCAGCCGGGAACGGCGTGAGAACTGTGTTAGGATCTTTTCCTTTTTATCAGGAGTGTCCGCGATGACGGAAGGTCCATTAAATGAAAGCGAAATGGCATGGCTGGAAGAGACTCTCATGTCTTACGGCCATGACGATGCGTCCGTGATTGACGTATCCGAACTGGACGGCATGCTTACCGCAGTGCTTTCCGGCCCTGTTGTCGTTGAGCCAGATACCTGGCTGGTGGCCGTGTGGGGCGGGGAGAAATACATTCCGCGCTGGAAAAACGATCGTGAAATGAACCGTTTTATCGATCTCTGCTTTAAACATATGAACGACATTGCTGAGCGGCTGAGCGAATACCCGGACCAGTTTGAGCCGATGTTTGGATATAACGACGTCGACGGTGAGAGCTACACCGTGGTGGAAGAGTGGTGCTATGGCTATATGCGCGGCGTGGCGTTGACGGACTGGTCAGCCTTGCCGGAGTCTCTGAAGGCCGATCTCGAAGTGATTGCCCTGCACGGTACGGAAGAGAACAGCGAGAAGCTGGATGAACTGAGCGAAGCAGACTATATCGCCAGCATTGAGCGCATCCAGCCAGCGGCACTGCGTTTATATCAATACTGGGTAGATAACCCGCAGCAGCCGGAAGCAAAGAAGCCGATTGTGAACGGCACGAAGGTCGGGCGTAACGATCCGTGTCCTTGCGGCAGCGGGAAGAAGTTTAAGAGCTGCTGTTTGCATTGATAAAAAAGGGGCTAAAGATAGCCCCTTTTTTATTTAACCCACTTCCGGCAACATGCCGGCGGCAATCAATACCTGCACCAGAATAATCACCACCCCACAGCTAAACACAATGCCCAGCAGCGGTTTTCCTCCCGCCACGCGGTACCCCTGCTGAGGATGCTGCTGGCGGCTCTTCCATGCCAGCAGGGAAGGGAGTAACAGTGCCAGGATCGACAGCGCCACGCCGGCGTAACCCAGCGCCATCACAAACCCGCGTGGGTAAAACAGCGCAAACGCGAGCGGCGGCAGGAAAGTAATTACCCCCGTCTGTAACCGCCCGCTAACCGTATTGCGACGCTGGAACAGGTCGGCCAGGTAATCAAACAGGCCGAGCGCCACGCCCAGGAACGAGGTCGCCAGCGCCAGGTCGGCAAACAGGTGGACCGCCAGCTCCACGTGAGGAGACGTGACGACCTCGCGCAGTGCCAGCAGAAAACCATTCAGGCCAGCGTGCTGCGCCATGAGTCCAATAAAGGTTGAAGAGTCAATGCTGCCCAGCGTCACCAGTTGCCAGAAAATATAGGCGATGAGGGGGATCGCGCTGCCGATAACAAACACGCGGCGCAGCTTGCGAATATCGCCGTTCATATAGCTGACAATACTCGGTACGCTGCCGTGGAAGCCAAACGAGGTGAAAATCACCGGGATAGCGGAAAGTGCGAGCCCTTTTTCCAGCGGCAACGTCAGCAGATTAACCTTGTGCACATGCGGTGCCAGCAGGACCAGCATGACAATCAGAAACAGAATTTTGGCGCTGAAGAGAAAACGATTGAACAGATCGACCAGCGAGGTCCCCACGCAGACCACGCCGCCGCCGATGAGCGCAAAGAAGATTGCCCCCGTCGCCGGGGTAATGTCAGAGCCAAACCAGTCATTGACGCTGGAGGCGATGAGCTCCCCGGCCCCGCTAATATACGCGGCAGTCAGGGCGTACATCAGGAACATCATGCTAAAGCCGGTTATCCACTGACCGTAGCGTCCCAGGTAGCGCGCCGCCAGTGAACCCAGACCGGTGTCGGCGGGCACGTGCTGGTAAACCTCAAGCAATAGCAGCGCGGTGTAACACATCAGCGCCCAGAGTGTGCCAAGAAGCAGCAGCGTCATCCCGAATCCCACACCTGCAGCAGCCAGGGGCATTGCCAGCATTCCTGCGCCAATCGTCGTTCCGGCGACGATAAAAATACTTCCCAGGGTTCTGTTTTTCACGCTTTCCTCTACAACGATGGTGAATCGCGACAATTTCTGCGGCGCAGAGTAAGGGAAAAGCCGTAATTCGTCAAATCACCGTTACAAGATGTGTAATTAAATATTTACAGGTTAGGCGTACTGTGATCCTTAATGGGGCGATACCTACTTCATAAGAGCAATGTCACGGCGCAAATTTCAGGCGTAACGTAAACAACTCGTGCAAATAATAAAATAATGTGAGGGTTTTTTATGGCGGGGGAGAATCCATTTACGGCGGCATGGAGCCGGGGAGGCAATCTGTTGTGCCATGGACACTGGATAATAAGCTGGCAGAACCAGCCTCTGACGCTGCCTGAGTCCCGCCGCGAAAAGGATATGGGCACCTGGGCAATTTATTCGGTTATTGATCCTGAAGATGAAACCTTTGCACAAGGCTTACAGGAAGATGAGTGGATTATCGAAAACGTTGACTGGCTGACAGACCTGTTTTTCGAGGTGGGTATTCCGCTTGAGACGGCCAGCTACCGCTATTTTTATCAGGCCGTCAATCCCCATGACTGGCGCTGTACCAGCTGCGCAGGATGTATGTAAATTAACGCGGTGCAGGAAACCCGCACCGCGTTGAAATTAGTTCTGTGTATCGAGAGTGGAAAGTTCTTTATCAATAAAGTAAAGACCTTCACCTGATTTACCCACCAGGGATAATTTATCCAGCACGGATTTAAACAGCTTCTCTTCTTCATGCTGTTCTGCCACATACCATTGCAGGAAATTAAAAGTTGGATAATCCTGGCTGGTCATTGCCGCATGAACCAGTTCGTTAATTTTCTGCGTGATCAGCTGTTCGTGCTCGTAGGTGGCGCGGAACAGTTCATCGAGAGAATTATACTCGGCAAAAGGCGAGGCCACGGTCTCAATGCGCGGCAGGCTGCCGGTGTCGGTCAGATAGTCAAACAGGCGCTGCATGTGGGTCATCTCTTCCTGCGCATGGCGACGCAGAAACGCGGCCGCACCTTCAAAGCTGTGGTAGCTGCACCAGGCGCTCATCTGCTGGTAGAGAAGGGATGAAAAGAGCTCAAGGTTCATTTGCGCATTGAGCTTGTCGATCATTTCAGTTTTCAGCATGGTGACGCTCCGGGTTATTATTACTGGTTCACAATGAGCGACACTATAATTTGTTATTTAATTATTTGCAAAACGTAAAATAAATATTCATTACTTCAAAATACGAATGGGAATAAAACGCATTGTCGGTTTTATATTAATGCGAATTGTTTTTGTTCTTAGTTAAATAAAGTGCCAGCAAACGCTGGCAGCTTGGATTAATACCAGGGATTATTTGACTTAGGGTTAACGGCATAACCCATGCATTTATACTGAATGGTCACGCTTTCGTTAAGGCACAAAGAGCCGCTTATCAGCGTACAGGTTTTGACGGGTTGCCCGTAGGCAGAGGCGGTGGCATACCCCATACCCTGGCAGGCTTTCACTGCGGTGCCGTTATTTACATATTCGTCAGACCAGGCATTTTGCAGCACGGCCTGACCGTAATCGAGGCGGACAATGCCGTTTGGTGCGTCGAGGCTACTGATTTCCGCCTGACGGTTAACGCTGCATCCCGCGAGCAGCAGGATCGTACCGGCTACGATGACTCTTTTCATGGTTCGCTCTGAGTGGATGGAGATACGTTATCGTACCCGCAGAGACGTAGCCCAATGCCAGGAATAGCCGGACGATCTGCCTTCTCTCTTTGATTTTGTTCGCGGTTTTGCTGGCTAACAGGTGTTGCAGTAAATTGAATTGTGATGCATGTCACAAAAACATTGATTTTTGTGATGGTGGTCATATTATAGGCGCATTGACGATAAAGCTGTATGACAAGTTAATGGAGCATCACAATGAAACTGCGCAAAATCCTCAAAAGTATGTGGGCCAATTACTGCCGCACCTTTAAAGACGTGCCGCCGGGCGCCATGTTCTGATAAAAAAAAACCTGCTTCGGCGGGTTTTTTTGTCCCTGCTGGTGACGAAGGGGAGATGTCAGGGGCTGCGTTTTGATACTATGACGGCCTTTAAATAAGGAGAAGCCCCATGTCACAAAACCTGAGCGCCGATCAGGAACTGGTCTCTGACGTTGTTGCCTGTCAGCTGGTTATTAAGCAAATCCTTGATGTTCTGGATGTTATTGCCCCGGTTGAAGTCCGCGAGAAGATGTCCACGCAGCTGAGAAACATTGATTTCACCAGCCATCCTGCCGCCGCTGACCCGGTGACGCTTCGTGCGATCCAGAAAGCCATCGCGCTGATTGAGCTGCGCTTCACCCCGCAGGGCGAGTCGCATTAATATCTGCAAACGGGCGACCGCGTAAGTCGCCCGTTGATGCCTTTAAAAGAAAGTCTGTACCAGCAGGTAGCTCGCCGCACACGCGCAGCTCACACCGATTAACCCGGGCAGAATGAAGCTGTGGTTAATGATGAATTTGCCGATGCGGGTGGTTCCTGAGCGATCGAAGCCGATGCAGGCTAAATCACTGGGATAGGTCGGCAGAACAAAATAGCCGTATGACGCCGGGAAAAAGGCGATCAGCATTTTTGGATCGATCCCCAGCATCAGCCCCATTGGCGCCACGGCCGTCAGGGCAGCCGCCTGGCTGTTCACCAGTTTCGACACCAGGAAAAGCACGATGGCATATGTCCACGGATGGCTTTTCACCACGCCTTCCAGCGCCAGTTTTAACTCGTCGAGATGCGCCTGGAAAAAGGTATCGCTCATCCACGCCACCCCGAACACCGAGAAAATCGCCACCATACCGGCCTTAAATACCGCGCCGTTAGAAATGGCTGAGGCATTGACCTTGCAGGCCATCAGCATCACGGCACCGGCAATGAGCATCATCATCTGAATGACCAGGTTCATCGACAGCGCCGTCATTTTGCCTTTCAACTCGAAGGCGGGGCGCAGTTCGGGGAAGGCCCCGAGCAGGACAACCACGGCAATACCGGCAAAGAAAATCCAGGTCGACCAGTAAGCCTGCTTCGGAAAACGTTGATTCATTAACGTCTCCGTACCGCCATAGATAAACTCACGCTGCTTTGGATCTTTTAGTTTTTCCTGAAACTCCCTGTCGTCAGACAAATCTTTCCCGCGGCGTAAACTCCACAGGGCAGCAATGGCGACACCAAAAAGTGAAGCGGGAACCGACACGGCGAGTATTTCCAGGATCCCCCATGCGTGACCGATCCCATGCTGGGCGGCCAGGATGGAGACCAGCGACACGACGGCGACGGAAACCGGTGATGCCGTGATTGCCATCTGCGATGCTACCGATGCCACGGCCATTGGGCGCTCGGGTCGGATCCCTTTTTTCAGGGCGATATCCGCAATGATGGGGAACATGGTGTAGACCACATGGCCGGTACCGCAGAGAAAGGTCAGCATCCAGGTGGTAAACGGGGCGAGAAGCGTGATGTGCTGCGGATGTTTGCGCAGGAGGCGTTCGGCAAATTGCATCATGACATTGAGCCCACCGGCAGTTTGCAGGGTGGCTGCACAACCAATCACGGCGAGAATGGTCAACATCACGTCAACCGGCGGCTTGCCGGGCTGGAGACCAAAGACAAAACACAAAATAAAAAGGCCAATCCCGCTGATTAACCCAAGCCCCATGCCGCCGAAACGTGTACCCGTCAGCAGGCAGAGGAGAATGACAATAAACTCAATGGTGATCATGCTGCTCCCTCGTCAATGATTATGTAATTAAATAAATCATTACATGTTGTGTGGTTAATCATTGGGAGCGAGATCTGATTTGTTAAATCTCAGCAAAAGCAGAAGGTTGGCGCAGGGAAGGTAACCTGCTCCGAACGGGAGCAGGTCAAAAGCGTCAGTGATGCTGCACTGTGACAATGTCGAGCAGGTGGCGATCGGTTTGTTCCGGGCACAAACCTGCCTGTTGCGCATTATGGATCTCGTCCGCAAGGGTTTTCAGCAGCATTCCGTCCTGCTGCTGCTCTTTATCCATATCGCGCAGGAATTTCAGCGTGGTCATGTCATGCTGCGCTCTGGCTTCATCGGCCAGCTTGTTGAGCGTCGTGCAACGCTGTTCATACTCTTCAAGCGTCTTTTCAAACAATTCTTCCAGAGAAGAGTAATTATCGTTGATCCCCTCCAGGGCTTTAACAACCGGGTTTGCCCCCGCCGCTTTCAGGAAATTAAAGACGCGCATCATGTGGGTGACGTTGCTTTGGGCCTGTGAACGAAAGAACGTGGCAGAGCCCGTAAGGCTTTTCTCGGAACACCACGCACTGAGGTAAAGGTGCAGATTTGAGGCGTAAAACTCAAGGTTCATCTGCGCGTTAAGTTTTTGCATCATCGTTTGGGTAGCCATACTCATATCCTTATAGACTGTGGGACGTGATGTCCGTTGCTTAACCTGAGCGCCAGGCAAATACGAAGAAATAGAGCAGAAAAAGAGATTCTGCAGTGCCAAAGCTGACCGAAATTCACTTCCTGTGTTCGATATAAATAAGCATACCGTTGTCTTTAATTTAAGAAAAGTCTTAATCCCGCTGTTTTTACCATACATTACAAAATTTAATATAGTACAAATATGCAAATAGATTCCCATGAAATGAAATCTCACTATCTTACTGATAATAAAGAGATAGTCTGTTTTTAGTGCTGCGGTTTGTGTTTCGGGGGTATTGCGCCGGAATAATTATCTGGGAAAGCAAGAAATACAGATAATTCATTTCGCATATATGATGTTTCATTAAAATTGCGCTAAATCAATTTTTGCCGGGAAATATATTTTCAGCGCGAGTGTGTTTTTTTGATGGAAAGCAGGGTGTTCCTTTCAACCCTTAGCCCCGGCGTGACCGGTCTAATGGCATCAGGGACTTCTTAGCTAATCTTATGGATAATTCTGCTCACCCCTCTTTTATTTGTCTGACAAATCCTGCCTTTTTTATGTCATTTTTCGCTGAATTTATGTACGCAATTACTGTAATTCTGCGGTGTGATGGGGCTCTCTTATGGATGATTAATTTCCCGCTAAAACTATCACCAGCAATAACGCTTATGACGAGGTAAGCGCTAATGCCTTGTTTTAAGTCCGATTAAATAAGAAGCACGCAAATATTCCCTACAGAAAAGAATGCTAAAGCTGGAGTTTACCATGCACAAATTTACTAAAGCGCTGGCGGCCATCGGTCTGGCTGCCGTTATGTCACAATCCGCTATCGCTGAGAATTTAAAACTCGGTTTTCTGGTAAAACAGCCCGAAGAACCCTGGTTCCAGACCGAGTGGAAATTCGCAGATAAAGCCGGGAAAGATTTAGGTTTTGAAGTGATTAAAATCGCCGTGCCCGACGGTGAGAAAACGCTGAACGCCATCGACAGCCTGGCGGCCAGCGGTGCAAAAGGTTTTGTTATCTGTACACCGGATCCGAAACTGGGGTCCGCCATTGCGGCGAAAGCCCGCGGTTATGACATGAAAGTCATTGCCGTTGACGATCAGTTCGTGAATGCCAAAGGCAAACCGATGGACAGCGTGCCGCTGGTCATGATGGCGGCGACCAAAATCGGCGAACGTCAGGGTCAGGAACTCTATAAAGAAATGCAGAAACGCGGCTGGGATGTGAAAGAGACCGCCGTCATGGCCATTACCGCTGATGAGCTGGACACGGCACGTCGTCGCACGACGGGCTCAATGGACGCGCTGAAAGCGGCCGGTTTCCCGGAGAAACAGATCTATAAAGTCCCGACCAAATCCAACGATATCCCGGGGGCATTTGACGCCGCGAACTCCATGCTGGTTCAGCACCCGGAAGTGAAGCACTGGCTGGTGGTCGGTATGAACGATAACACCGTGCTGGGTGGGGTCCGTGCGACAGAAGGCCAGGGCTTTAAAGCGCCCGATGTGATCGGGATTGGCATCAACGGCGTTGACGCCGTCAGTGAGCTTTCCAAAGCGCAGGCCACCGGCTTCTACGGTTCTCTGCTGCCAAGCCCGGATGTCCACGGCTACAAATCCAGCGAAATGCTCTACAACTGGGTAACCAAAGGCGCTGAACCGCCGAAATTTACCGAAGTGACCGACGTGGTGCTGATCACCCGCGACAACTTCAAAGAGGAACTGGCGAAAAAAGGACTGGGCGGTAAGTAATACGCTGTGATTGTGCCCCTTACTCGCCGTAAGGGGCCAGACGTACAGACTACAGGAATCACGGAGTCGTTATGCAACAGTCTCATCCCTATCTCTCTTTTCGCGGCATCGGGAAAACGTTCCCCGGTGTTAATGCGCTGACCGATATCAGCTTTGACTGCTATGCCGGACAGGTTCACGCCCTGATGGGGGAAAACGGAGCGGGGAAATCCACGCTGTTAAAAATCCTCAGCGGCAACTACGCGCCAACAACCGGCACGCTGGCTATTCGCGGCGAAGAGATGGCCTTTGCCGATACCACGGCGGCGCTTAATGCCGGGGTGGCCATTATCTATCAGGAATTGCACCTTATTCCCGAGATGACCGTGGCGGAAAATATCTATTTAGGCCAGCTTCCGCACAAAGGCGGCGTGGTGAACCGTTCGCTACTTAATTATGAAGCGGGGCTGCAGCTTAAACATCTTGGTCTGGATGTCGATCCCCAGACGCCGCTGAAATATCTCTCCATCGGCCAGTGGCAGATGGTTGAAATTGCCAAGGCGCTGGCGCGCAACGCCAAAATTATTGCTTTCGATGAACCCACCAGCTCGCTCTCCAAGCGTGAAATCGAAAACCTGTTCCGCGTGATCCGCGAGTTGCGACAGGAAGGACGCACCATTTTGTACGTCTCGCACCGCATGGAAGAGATATTTGCCCTGAGCGATGCCATTACCGTCTTTAAAGATGGGCGCTATGTGCGCACCTTTAGCGATATGCAGCAGGTTAACCATGACCAGCTTGTTCAGGCGATGGTCGGGCGCGATCTGGGCGATATCTATCACTGGAAGCCGCGCGAGTATGGCCCTGAACGCCTGCGGCTGGAAAACGTGAAAGCGCCAGGCGTGAGAACACCGGTTTCATTATCCGTCCGCAGCGGCGAGATCGTCGGGCTGTTTGGCCTGGTAGGGGCGGGGCGCAGCGAATTAATGAAAGGCTTGTTCGGAGGTACCCGCATTTCCGCAGGGCGGGTCTCCATCGACGGTGAGCAGGTTGATATCCAGAAACCCGCCCACGCAATCAGGGCAGGAATGATGCTCTGTCCGGAAGACCGCAAAGCGGAAGGGATCATTCCGGTGCATTCGGTGCGTGACAACATCAATATTTCCGCCCGCCGTAAGTTTATTCGCGCGGGTTGCCTGATAAACGACAGCTGGGAGTCGAGCAATGCCGATCACCATATTCGCTCGCTGAATATTAAAACGCCCGGCCCGGAACAGTTGATTATGAATCTGTCAGGGGGGAACCAGCAGAAGGCCATTTTAGGCCGCTGGTTGTCGGAAGACATGAAGGTCATTTTGCTGGATGAGCCGACGCGCGGTATCGATGTGGGCGCAAAACACGAGATTTATAACGTGATCTATGAACTGGCAAAACGCGGCGTGGCGGTACTTTTCGCCTCCAGCGATCTGCCGGAGGTGCTTGGCGTTGCCGACCGCATTGTGGTGATGCGTGAAGGCGAAATCGCCGGTGAATTACTTCATGAACAGGCGAATGAACAACAGGCGTTGAACCTCGCCATGCCTAAAGTCAGCCAGGCAGTCGCCTGAGTAAGGAGTTAATGATGTCCTCTGTTACTACATCCGGAGCGCCGAAGTCGGCTTTTAGTTTTGGTCGTATCTGGGATCAGTACGGCATGCTGGTGGTCTTTGCCGCACTTTTCGTCGCCTGTGCGATCTTCGTCCCTAACTTTGCCACTTTCATTAATATGAAAGGATTGGGCCTGGCCATTTCCATGTCCGGCATGGTGGCCTGCGGTATGCTGTTCTGTCTGGCCTCCGGTGATTTCGACCTGTCGGTGGCCTCTGTTATCGCCTGTGCGGGCGTGACCACCGCCGTGGTGATCAACATGACAGAAAGCCTGTGGATTGGCGTGCTGGCGGGTCTGTTACTCGGCGTGCTTAGCGGCCTGGTGAACGGTTTTGTCATTGCTCGTCTGAAGATTAACGCCCTGATCACCACGCTTGCGACGATGCAAATTGTGCGAGGTCTGGCCTATATCATCTCCGACGGTAAAGCGGTCGGGATTGAAGACGAGCGCTTCTTTACGCTGGGTTACGCCAACTGGCTGGGCCTGCCTGCGCCAATCTGGCTCACCGTGGCCTGCCTGATCCTGTTCGGCTTCCTGCTCAACCGGACCACGTTTGGCCGCAATACTCTGGCGATCGGGGGCAATGAAGAAGCCGCACGTCTGGCCGGTGTGCCGGTGGTGCGCACCAAGATTATTATCTTTGTCCTCTCGGGACTGGTTTCTGCCGCCGCCGGGATTATTCTGGCCTCGCGTATGACCAGCGGCCAGCCAATGACCTCGATTGGTTATGAGCTGATCGTCATTTCTGCCTGCGTTTTAGGGGGTGTTTCCCTCAAGGGCGGCATCGGAAAAATCTCATATGTGGTGGCCGGTATCCTGATTTTAGGGACGGTAGAGAACGCCATGAACCTGCTGAATATTTCGCCGTTCTCTCAGTACGTGGTGCGTGGTCTGATCCTGCTGGCGGCGGTGATATTCGACCGTTACAAGCAAAAAGCAAAGCGTACCGTGTAACCCCGACGCTGACTTTTTATTGCTCAACTTATAACCATAGTTGACCCCTGAACCGCCTCGCCAGTTTTGCTGGCGGGGCGGTTGTCAAATGGCGAGCCCCATCACACTGTCTATACTTACATGGCTATGAAAGAGGTAAAGGCGTTTACCTCTCATCAACTGTAAGGAGGAAAAGGGTGGCTGACTCGTTAACCGCACCGCCTGTACTGCCCGGAAAATATGCTTTCTTTTTTGACCTCGACGGGACGCTCGCCGGGATCCAGCCGCATCCTGACGACGTGGTCGTACCGGATACGGTGCTAGAGAATTTACAGCAGCTCTCTCGACTGAACGAGGGCGCATTGGCATTGATTTCAGGGCGCTCAATGGCCGAGCTGGATGTGCTCGCCAGTCCTTACCACTTTCCGCTAGCCGGTGTACACGGAGCGGAGCGCCGCGATATCCATGATCAACTGCATGTTGTATCACTCCCCGATACCTTAATTCAGGCGTTACACACTGAACTCTCCTCGGCGCTGGCGTCACTCCCGGGTACGGAACTGGAAGCGAAAGGCATGGCATTCGCCTTGCACTATCGGCAGGCACCGCATCACGAAGCAGCGATATTTGCGATTGCCCGTAGCGTGGTCGATGCACACCCGCAGCTCGCGCTGCAGCCGGGGAAGTGTGTCGTTGAGATAAAACCTGAGGGCATTAATAAAGGTGCTGCTATTGCGGCGTTTATGGCGGAACCGCCATTTAAGGGACGTATACCGGTATTTTTAGGCGATGATCTGACCGACGAGGCCGGATTTCGCGTGGTGAATCAGGCCGGAGGGATCGCCGTTAAGGTGGGGCCTGGTAACACTGTTGCAGAATGGCGTCTGGCAAATGTCGACGCCGTCTGGCAGTGGATATCTGATATCGCTAACCAGCAACAACAACAAATAGCGCAAAACAAAGGGGGAAATCATTATGGGTCGCTTAGTCGTCGTCTCTAACCGAATTGCACCGCCTGATGATAAAAAATCCAGTGCAGGTGGCCTGGCGGTAGGGGTGTTAGGTGCCTTGAAAGCTGCTGGTGGGCTGTGGTTTGGCTGGAGTGGTGAAATCAGTGAAGAAGAGAAACCGCTTAACAAAGTGACGCGTGGGAATATCACGTGGGCATCCTTTGCGCTGAAAGAGAAAGACTATGACGAGTATTACTCGCAATTCTCCAACGCCGTGCTGTGGCCTGCGTTTCATTATCGTCTTGACCTGGTCAAATTCCAGCGTGAATCCTTCGAAGGCTACTCGCGCGTCAACGCGCTGCTGGCGGATAAACTGCTGCCTCTTATAGAGGAAGACGATATTTTATGGATCCACGATTATCACCTGCTGCCCTTCGCCCGAGAGCTGCGTAAAAGGGGGGTAAACAACCGGATTGGCTTCTTCCTGCACATACCGTTCCCGACGCCGGAGATCTTTACCGCACTGCCGCCGCATGAAGCGCTGCTGGAGGGGCTGTGTGATTACGATTTATTGGGCTTCCAGACCGAAAATGACCGCCTCGCGTTCCTGGATTCGGTGTCAGGTAAAACGCGACTGATGACAAAAGGCGGCAAGACCCATACGGCGTGGGGGAAAACCTTCCACACCGAAGTGTATCCGATTGGGATTGAACCCGACGAGATTGCGGATCAGGCTTCCGGCCCGCTGCCGCCGAAGCTGGCGCAGCTGAAGAATGAACTCAAGCATGTGAAGAATATCTTCTCGGTAGAGCGTCTGGATTATTCCAAAGGGCTACCGGAACGCTTCCTGGCCTATGAAACGCTGCTGGATAAATACCCTCAGCACCACGGTAAAATCCGTTATACCCAGATAGCGCCAACGTCGCGCGGTGAAGTTCAGGCCTACCAGGATATTCGTCACCAGCTGGAAACGGAAGCGGGGCGCATCAATGGTCGCTATGGTCAGCTTGGCTGGACGCCGCTCTTTTACCTGAATCAGCATTTTGACCGCAAAATCCTGATGAAAGTCTTCCGCTATGCAGACGTGGGGCTGGTCACCCCGTTACGTGACGGGATGAACCTGGTGGCAAAAGAGTATGTGGCGGCTCAGGACCCGGCGGACCCGGGGGTACTGGTGCTTTCCCAGTTTGCCGGGGCGGCGAATGAGCTCACGTCAGCGCTTATCGTGAACCCTTACGATAGGGATGACGTGGCTAATGCCCTCAACCGCGCGTTGACCATGCCGCTGACGGAGCGCATTTCACGCCATGCTGAGATGATGGAAACGATCCGTAAGAACGATATTAATCACTGGCAGGCGCGTTTTATTCAGGATCTCCGCGAAATAACGCCGCAAAGCCATGAAGGCGATCTGCAAAAAAAGATCGCAACATTCCCTAAACTCGCCTGATATTCCTCCGGGGGGTTTACGACCCCCCAAGCGGCACTAACAGCACATCAACCTGGCTTGACGCGACAATCGATTTTGCCGCGCAAGCTGCGCGTGATAAAAAGCTGTGGTTATGGTTCCCGCAAATCACTAAATCAATATTCTGTTTGCGACACATGTCGAGAATATGAGCATTAAGTTCACCGGTCGCAATTACGGTCTCGTAAACAGGATATTGTGCCTTTTCTACCAACTCTCGCAGAAATTGCTGTGTTTCTTCCTGCAATACCTCACGAATATCTTCCAGCATGGGGGCTGCCAGCTGATTATACATCTCGGGTTCGGCTGCAAGCGTGATGAGGCTAATGCGCGCATTGCTGGGCCTGGCGATGGACACGGCCCGGGAAACAAGCAGATGGCTTTCGGGGGAAACAGCAACAGATACAAGCAGATGGGAGTAACTCATGTCGCACTCCTTAGATGTCTGAAAGACAGCGTGTGATCACCATTACCGCGAATGACCAGGATCTGCAAGAGGGGATTACGACATTAGTGTGAAGCTTATCATAATTATTCATTAATTATTCTTATAAGAAGAATAACTGAAAAACGCGTCTAAATGAAAAAAATTAACAACTTAACGTAAATCACACAATTTCCCTCTTTTGCCGTTAAATCGTTTTAACCCGTTATAAACATATTTCGAATGATCACGCTCTGAAACAATTTTTGTGGGCGGCTTGCATAACTCTATGTTTTTTCACGGTAAGAAAAATGTTTCCTTAAGATGAGCATCTTGTGAAGGTTTCCGGGGCGCGCTCACGGCAGGAAAAGCACGATACATGCCAGTTCGCTTCACCCTTCTGCATGACTATTCGTCGATTAAGAATACAAAACTGTGCCAATTGGGCAAAAAATGAACAAACTACAAGTCATACTGATGGATTTATGGAGGATATTCACTTAAATTGTGTGACGTGGATCACATTTTTTTTAAATTTGAGGGTGGCTGCATTGTATGTGGCAAATCTGACGAGTAGAGTTTGCGTCGAATTAGGAAAAATCTTAGTTATTTGTAAGAAATGATAAACCACGTAAGAGACGTTACTGCGTTTCGACTCTTGCGCGTTTCGATGAATACAAACCTAGATTCAACTATGCATTTAGCCTTTTCTTTTTATACCGGGTGATTTCCCGGCGACATCACGGGGTGCGGTCTTTCCGCATAAAAATAATAGTTGGTTATTCGGGATGGGAACAATGCATACATCCGAGTTGCTAAAACATATCTATGACATCAATTTGTCATATTTACTGCTCGCGCAGCGTTTAATTAGTCAGGACAAAGCGTCCGCGATGTTTCGTCTGGGTATTAACGAAGAAATGGCAACCATGCTGGGTGGTTTAACCCTCCCGCAGATGGTAAAACTGGCCGAAACGAATCAACTGGTTTGCCAGTTCCGTTTTGACAATCCGCAGACGATCACGCGTCTGACGCAGGAATCCCGTGTTGACGATCTGCAACAGATCCATACCGGTATTCTTCTCTCCACTCGCTTGCTTAACGAAATCAGCCAGCCTGATGACGCAGCCCGTAAGAAAAGGGCCTAGCAATGAGCGAGAAAAGCATTGTTCAGGAAGCGCGTGACATACAGCTTGCCATGGAGCTGATTACGCTGGGTGCTCGTTTACAAATGCTGGAAAGCGAGACTCAGCTGAGCCGTGGTCGCCTCATTAAACTGTATAAAGAGTTACGTGGTAGTCCCCCGCCGAAAGGCATGTTGCCGTTTTCGACAGACTGGTTTATGACGTGGGAGCAAAATATCCACGCATCGATGTTCTGTAACGCCTGGCAATACCTTCTGAAAACCGGTTTGTGTAGCGGCGTCGACGCCGTGATCAAAGCGTATAAACTTTACCTTGAACAATGCCCGCAGCAGGACGAAGGCCCCCTGCTGGCACTGACCCGCGCATGGACGCTGGTACGTTTTGTTGAGAGCGGAATGCTTGAATTGTCGCGCTGCAATTGCTGCGATGGCAATTTTATTACCCATGCTCATCAGCCTGTTGGCAGCTTCGCCTGTAGTTTATGCCAGCCTCCATCCCGCGCAGTAAAAAGACGTAAACTTTCCCGGGATGCTGCCGATATTATTCCACAACTGCTGGATGAACAGATCGAACAAGCTGTTTAACCCGAACGTGTGGGCAAGATTCCAGCAGCGGTAAGTCATTACCGCTGCTTTTTTTTACCCCTCAAACGGTAAACGCTACGAACTGAACGTCCTTGCCATAGTCACTAGCGGAAGGATGATGTCGTGCTTATCTTATTAGGTTACCTGGTAGTTCTCGGTACAGTTTTCGGCGGTTACATGATGACCGGCGGGCACCTTGGAGCACTCTATCAACCGGCTGAACTTATTATCATCGGCGGCGCAGGGGTAGGGGCTTTTATCGTTGGTAACAACGGCAAATCCATCAAGGGCACGTTGAAAGCCATTCCATTGCTGTTCCGTCGCTCGAAATATACCAAAAGCATGTATATGGATCTGCTGGCGCTGCTCTATCGCCTGATGGCGAAGTCACGTCAGCAGGGGATGTTCTCTCTTGAGCGGGATATTGAAAACCCGAAAGAGAGCGAAATTTTTGCCAGCTATCCGCGCATTCTGGCTGATGCCATGATGCTTGATTTCATCGTCGATTATCTGCGACTCATCATCAGCGGCAATATGAATACCTTTGAAATCGAAGCGCTGATGGATGAAGAGATCGAAACCCACGAAAGCGAATCTGAAGTGCCGGCTAACAGCCTGGCGCTGGTGGGTGACTCGCTTCCGGCTTTCGGTATCGTTGCGGCGGTGATGGGGGTGGTACATGCCCTGGCCTCGGCGGATCGTCCGGCGGCCGAACTGGGCGCGCTGATTGCCCATGCGATGGTAGGGACCTTCCTCGGTATTTTGCTGGCTTATGGTTTTATCTCTCCGCTGGCCAGCGTCCTGCGCCAGAAGAGCGCGGAAACCACCAAAATGATGCAGTGCGTGAAGATCACGCTGCTCTCAAACCTCAACGGTTATGCGCCGCCGATCGCGGTTGAATTTGGCCGTAAAACGCTTTACTCCAGCGAGCGTCCGTCGTTTATCGAACTTGAAGAACACGTGCGCGCGGTGAAAAACCCAAACCAACAGACGACAACTGAGGACGCATGAAAAACCAGTCCCATCCGATCGTCATCGTAAAAAAACGCAAGCACAAGGGCGGTGGGCATGGCGCGCACGGCTCGTGGAAAATCGCGTACGCCGACTTTATGACTGCAATGATGGCGTTCTTTCTGGTGATGTGGCTGATCTCCATCTCCAGCCCGAAAGAACTGATCCAGATTGCCGAATATTTCCGTACGCCGCTGGCGACGGCAGTGACCGGTGGGCCGCGTATCTCTAACAGCGACAGCCCCATTCCTGGCGGCGGTGATGATTACACCCAGCAGAAGGGTGAGGTGAAAAAAGAGCCGAACATCGACGAGCTGAAGAGGAAGATGGAACAGGCGCGTCTGAAAAAACTGCGTGGCGATCTCGATCAGCTGATTGAGGCTGACCCCAAACTGCGTGCGTTGCGACCGCACCTGAAAATCGATCTGGTGCAGGAAGGGTTGCGTATTCAGATCATTGATAGCCAGAACCGTCCGATGTTTAAAACCGGCAGCGCCGAGGTTGAGCCGTACATGCGCGATATTCTGCGCGCTATTGCACCGGTGCTGAACGGCATTCCTAACCGAATCAGCCTGTCAGGCCACACGGATGATTTCCCGTACGCCAGTGGGGAGAAGGGATACAGCAACTGGGAGCTTTCTGCCGATCGTGCCAACGCCTCGCGTCGCGAGCTGGTGGCCGGTGGGCTTGATGATGGCAAGGTACTGCGCGTGGTCGGCATGGCAGCAACCATGCGCGTCTCCGACCGCGGGCCGGATGACGCCATCAACCGTCGTATCAGTCTTTTAGTGCTGAACCAGCAGGCGGAGCAGGCCATCCTGCATGAAAACGCCGAAAGTCAGAATGAGTCACTGGACGATTTAAAACAGCCTGGGGCCGTTCCTTCGGCTGCCGTTCCAACATCGCCACCAGCCAATCCGAGGTGATAGCGTGAGCATGGATATTAGCGATTTTTACCAGACATTTTTTGATGAAGCCGACGAATTGTTGGCCGATATGGAGCAACATTTGCTCGACCTGGTGCCCGAAGCACCGGACTCCGAGCAGCTCAATGCCATCTTCCGTGCGGCGCATTCCATTAAGGGCGGAGCCGGAACGTTTGGATTTACCATCCTGCAGGAAACAACCCATTTAATGGAAAACCTGCTGGATGAAGCACGACGCGGTGAGATGCAGCTCAATACCGACATTATCAACCTGTTTTTGGAAACCAAAGATATTATGCAGGAACAGCTCGACGCCTATAAAAGTTCGGCAGAGCCTGATGCCGCCAGCTTTGAATATATCTGCAATGCGCTTCGCCAGCTCGCCCTGGAAGCAAAAGGTGAGGTCGCAGCAGCCGTTGTCCCTGCTGCAAAACTGAGCGTTGTCGATGCGGTTGGTGCCGGTGAAACCGCGCCAGCCGCTGCGCAAGCGGGCAAATTGCGTGTTGTGCTTTCACGCCTGAAAGAGAATGAGGTTAACCTGCTGGAAGAAGAGCTGGGTAACCTGGCGACGTTAAGCAATGTCGTGAAAGGCAAAGACAGCCTCGCCGCTACGCTTGATGACGGGATTGGTCAGGACGATATCGTGGCGGTGCTGTGCTTTGTGATTGAAGCCGACCAGATTGCCTTCGAAACCGAAACCGAAACCGAAACCGAAACCGAAACCGCCGAAGCGGAAGCTCCGGTAGCGCAGGAAGAGGTGGCCGTCATCGCTCAGGCTCCGACCCCGGCTGTCGCGCCTGCGGCCCCGGCGCTGAAAGCGGTGCCAAAAGACGCTGCTGCACCTGCACGTGGTGAAAAACCGGCCGCGCGCTCCAGCGAATCCACCAGCATTCGCGTTGCCGTTGAGAAGGTTGACCAGCTGATCAACCTGGTGGGCGAACTGGTGATCACCCAGTCGATGCTGGCACAACGTTCTAATGAACTGGACCCGGTTACCCATGGCGATCTGATCACCAGCATGGGTCAGTTACAACGTAACGCCCGCGATCTGCAGGAATCGGTCATGTCCATCCGTATGATGCCGATGGAATATGTCTTCAGCCGCTTCCCGCGCCTGGTACGCGATCTCGCGAGCAAACTGAATAAACAGATTGAACTGACGCTGATGGGTAGCTCCACCGAGCTGGATAAGAGCCTGATCGAGCGCATCATCGACCCGTTAACGCACCTCGTGCGTAACAGCCTCGACCACGGTATTGAACTGCCGGAAAACCGCATTGCTGCCGGAAAATCGCCGGTGGGCAATTTGATTCTCTCTGCGGAACATCAGGGCGGGAATATTTGCATCGAAGTGACCGATGACGGCGCGGGTCTTAACCGCGAGCGTATTCTGGCGAAGGCGATTTCGCAGGGCATGGCGGTCAACGAAAACATGACCGATGAAGAAGTGGGGATGCTGATCTTCGCGCCCGGCTTCTCTACCGCAGAGCAGGTGACTGACGTTTCCGGGCGCGGCGTCGGCATGGACGTGGTGAAACGTAACATCCAGGAGATGGGCGGCCACGTTGAGATCCAGTCTAAGCAGGGTTCCGGCACCACCATTCGCATCCTGCTTCCGCTGACGCTGGCGATCCTCGACGGGATGTCCGTGAAAGTGGCAGACGAAGTGTTCATTCTTCCGCTGAACGCGGTGATGGAATCCCTGCAGCCGCGTGAAGAAGATCTGCATCCGCTGGCGGGCGGTGAGCGCGTGCTCGAAGTGCGCGGGGAATATCTGCCGCTGGTGGAACTGTGGAAAGTGTTCGAAGTGGACGGCGCGAAGACAGAGGCCACGCAGGGCATCGTGGTGATCCTGCAAAGTGCGGGCCGTCGCTATGCGCTGCTGGTTGATCAGCTGATTGGTCAGCATCAGGTGGTGGTGAAGAACCTCGAAAGCAACTACCGCAAAGTGCCTGGTATTTCTGCCGCGACCATTCTGGGTGATGGTAGCGTGGCGCTGATCGTCGATGTGTCGGCGCTTCAGGGATTAAATCGTGAACAACGTGTGGCGTACACAGCCGCCTGATTAAGTAGAAGGTAAAAACATGACCGGTATGAGTAATGTAACGAAACTGGCGGGCGAGCCATCAGGACAGGAATTCCTGGTATTCACTTTAGGCGATGAGGAGTACGGCATCGATATCCTTAAAGTGCAGGAAATTCGTGGTTACGATCAGGTTACCCGCATCGCTAACACACCTGCTTTTATTAAAGGTGTCACCAACCTGCGCGGCGTCATTGTGCCCATCGTCGATCTGCGCGTGAAGTTCAGCCAGGGCGACGTTGACTACAATGACAACACCGTGGTGATCGTCCTGAACCTGGGGCAGCGCGTGGTGGGTATCGTGGTGGATGGCGTATCTGACGTGCTCTCTCTGACCTCTGACCAGATTCGCCCTGCGCCGGAGTTTGCGGTCACCCTGTCGACCGAATACCTGACCGGTCTGGGTGCGCTCGGCGAGCGTATGCTGATTCTGGTGAACATTGAGAAGCTGCTGAACAGCGAAGAGATGGCGCTGCTGGATATCGCGGCGAATCACGTAGCGTAGGTAAATGCAAAACGGCAACTCAGTTGCCGTTTTTTATGTTTGCTCCCTCTCCCTGTGGGAGAGGGTCGGGGTGAGGGCATCAGGCCTCACCCCTTTCATATCCTTACGCTTCCTGCTTTACCAGCTCAGCTTCCGCTTCCCGCGCCCCTTCATTCTGCGACAGCATCGCGGTCGCAATCCCGTTCCCCAGCACGTTAATGGCTGAACGCCCCATATCCAGGAAGTGGTCAATCCCCATCAGCAGCAGAATGCCCGCTACCGGGATATTAAAACTTGGAATGGTCGCAGCCAGCACCACCAGGGACGAACGCGGTACGCCCGCAATCCCCTTTGACGCCAGCATCAGGGTTAACATCAGTACCGTTACCTCTGAGAAACTCAGGTGAATGTTATACGCCTGGGCGATAAACATCGACGCGAACGAGCAGTACACCATCGACCCCACCAGGTTGAAGGAGTAGCCAATTGGCAGAACAAAAGAGGCGATATTGCGTGAGCAGCCAAAACGCTCCAGTTGCTCCAGCGTTTTAGGGTAGGCGGCTTCAGAACTGCTGGTGGTGAACGCCACCAGTACCGGGTCTTTCAACATGCTGACCAGGCGAAACACCTCTTTTTTCAAAACCATATAGCCCACGGCGAGCAATACCAGGCAGGTGAGAAGGATGGCAACATAGTAACCGCCAATAAAGGAGGCATAGTTCAACAGAATGCCTAAGCCCTGAGTGGCAATGACGGAGGAGATCGCCGCAAAGATGGCCAGCGGCGCAACGTACATCACGTAACCGGTTACCTTCAGCATGATATGGGAAACCACATCCAGCGCGGCAACCAGCGGCGCGTTGAATTTCTGCCCCAGCGACGCACCGCCGATACCGAAGAACATTGAGAACACTACAATCTGCAGGATCTCATTGTTCGACATCGCGCCTGCGATACTGGTTGGAATAGTGTGAGACAGAAACGCTTTCAGCGTCATGCCTCCAACGGCCAGACCGGTATCTACCGCCTCGGTTGGGATCGTCAGGTTCAGACCACTTCCCGGATGCTCCAGCGTGACGATAAACAGTCCGACCAGAATGGAGAGCACCGATGAGCTGATAAACCACACCATCGCTTTACCGCCAACGCGGCCAATGGTGGAGGTTTCGCCCAGTTTCATAATGCCGACGGTCAGCGTACTGAAGACCAAGGGCGCAATAACCATTTTGATCAGACGAAGGAAGATGTCGGTCAGCAGGGTAATATTATCCGACCAGGCTTTAATGGCATCCGCAGATGCGTATTCATGAATTGCTGCCCCTGAAAGAATACCCGCCAGCATGAATATCACGATGAAGAGTGTGAGTTTGTTTGCACTTGCCACGAAAAAAGACCCTCTATGCGCTTTAGATGTCGCCCGCGCCGATACATATAGATTTTTTATTACTGCGCGGGAAATTATTCGGCACATAAATTGACGCAAAGTGTAGGGGGATACAACAAGTTTTTAAGTTTTATTAATTTTGTTGTTAATGTGCAGACGATATATTGTGACGCTTATCACACTTTTGCGGATATATCCTCAGGCTTCGCGCCCGAATATTCTTTTATTTCGGTTTAACTTTCTGTTTTTAAAAAATAAATGCTGTCAATAAGACATAGGTTGTGACTACCCTGCGTCGGGTGGTCGAAGCGATATCCGTAAACTAAATTCTCAATAACCCCCTCAGAGGAACGTTAAGCGGGGCTAACATCTTGAACGTTAAAAATAAAATGTTGCAAGGGAACGGAGACGTCTTCTGGAGGGTGGTAAATGAAAAGAAAACTCCTTTTGATCTGTGCAGGCACATTACTGACGACGACCGTAGTTCATCAGGTACTGGCCGTTACCAGCAGCGGCACCATCGGGGCGACGCTGACGCTGACAAACGGCTGCCTGATAAACGGATCGCCCACGCAAAGTGGTATTAACTTCGGGACGCTCGATTTTGGTACCCATCCCGCAACGTTTTCCACCCTTACGACGCAGTTGAGCGGCGCCAGCGGCGGAAACACCTTTACCGTCCAGTGTACGACCGCCAGCTATACGGTCGCGATAACCGGCAATACCCATTCCACCGCCCCTGGCTCCGTGGTGGGGTCGCCAGGGACGCCTGAGCGCTACCTGGTCAATACGGCCAACGCGGCACAGGGCGTGGCTTATAGCCTGTACAGCGACAGCGGGTTCAACTCTGTGATTGCCAATAACACCGCGTTGCCGATCGCGTCTACGGCAGGTGGGGTCGACAGTTATACCCTGTACGGCCGCATTACCGGAGGCGGGAACAGCGTAACGGTGGTACCCGGCACCTATACCGACACGATTAACGTCAGCGTGACCTATTAGATCTGCACTGCCATGAAGGCCCCTTTTACAGGTCTGCGCAAACGCGCAGAGGGAAGCGTGCAGCCTTTTTTCGCGCTGATCGTCGGGCTGTTGCTGATACCTGCTGCGGGGGCGGTGACATCGCAGTCCTTTAAGGTCAGCGCGACCATTGTACCGGGTTGCGCGGTGGCCACCGGTAGCGGGGGGCTTCTCGGTACGCTGGATTTTGGCACCCATAACGGGGTGGAAAGCGCGCCAGTCAGTACCAGCTTTGTGCCAAACGGGGCGTTGTCTATCGCCTGTACGCCTGGCGTGGCGCTGAGCATGAGCATTAATGGCGGTCAAAATTATTCATCCGTCCGTCGGATGAAGCGGTCCGGAGGAACAGAACTGGTGCCGTACCGGCTCTACAGCAGTAGCTCGCTGGCCGCCAACAGCGAAATTGGCGTTAACCAGGCAATACCGGTGACCTATACCAACAGCAATAACATCGCGCTGCCGCTGTTTGGCGTGGCGCTACTGACCGGCTTTAGCCCGGCAGGAACCTATTCCGATCAGCTCACCGTGACCTTGTCATGGTAATAAAGGGAGAGAGTCGATGAAGCCATTGTTCCGGCAGTTGTGTCTGGCGGGTGTTTTATCAGGCGTCGCGGCCACAGGCGAGGCGCAGGCGGCGGCCACCATTCTGCTCTGGCCCATCGATCCCTGGCTTGCCGCAGATGCCAACGCCACGGAGCTGTGGATCCAGAACCAGGGAAACAGCGCAACGACGATGCAGGTGCGTATTGTGCGCTGGAAGCAGGAAGGGGGATACGAACGCTACAGCGCGCAGCAGGACGTGGTCGCCAGCCCGCCCATTGTCACCATTCAGAAAGGCAATAAACAGCTGATTCGCCTTATCAAACAGAGCGCAGTCCCTGTCGGGGTCGAACAAGCCTACCGCATTATTGTTGATGAAATTCCCCAGCCCGACGCGAAAGCCGAACCCTCCATCGGCCTTAAATTACAGATGCGCTATTCCATTCCGCTGTTTGTCTACGGACAGGGTATCCCGACCCTTAAAGAGGGGGCGCATCATGCCCTGGCCGAGACCCGAAACCTGAGCTGGCGCGTGACCCACGAGGGAGGACAGCCTGCATTACAGGTACGTAATCAGGGGGATGTGCATGTCAGATTAAGCCAGGTGTCACTGGAGCAGGGCGGACAGAAACGCACCGTAGCGGAGGGATTACTGGGTTACGTCCTCCCGGGCAGCACCCGCAGCTGGCCAATACCCGCTGGCGTTCGTCAGCCGGACCGGATGAGCGCGCAGATTAATGCCAGGGATGAACAATGGCAGTCGACGCCCGTCAACTGAAGCCGGCAATGATGCTACTGCTTTGCGTCAGCACCACAACCTGGGCCGATCCCGGTGACGACAGTTTACCGCCGCCTCCTCAGGCGCAGGCGGTAAATGATGAGGCTGTTTTCCAGCTTGCCCTCGTGCTCAACCACTACGACACCGGTCTGGTGGTACCCGTGACGCAACGTAACGGCGCTTTCTTTATCTCCAGCGCCGATTTGCTGCGCGCGGGGCTCCCCCCGGAACATGTGCCCGCCGGCGAGGTGAATCTCTCCTCACTAAGTCAGGTTCGTGTGGCGTATGACAGTGCCGCACAGCGCCTGTTGCTGACCGTTCCCCGCGACTGGATCAGTGCCCGGGTGACGCCTTTCAGTGCCCAAACGGCGCAGACCAAACCGCACTATGGGCGCGGGGCGCTGCTGAATTACGATCTGTATACCAACCACACGGAACATATCGGCGGTCAGGCGTCGCTCTGGCATGAATTCCGCTACTTCAACGAGAACGGCTCGTTCTCCTCCACCGGCTACGCCCGGAAAAATTTCACCGGAAACGACGGTCAACAGGAAGGGTATGTTCGCTATGACACGACGCTGCTGATAACCCGTGAGGATGACGCGACCACCTTGAGCGCGGGGGATGTGATCAGCGATGCCCTGAGCTGGACCTCCAGCGTGCGGATGGGCGGTATTAGCTACGGACGTGATTTCTCCCTGCGCCCGGACCTGGTGACATGGCCGCTGCCGGAGTTTTCGGGTGAAGCCGCGGTGCCTACCTCGGTGGATCTGTTTATCAACGGCTATCGCTCTGGCTCAACCCAGCTTCAGCCTGGCCCCTTCACCCTGACCAATCTGCCCTATATCAACGGTGCCGGGGATGCGGTGCTGGTCACTACCGACGCGCTGGGCCGTCAGGTGAGTACTACGCTACCGTTTTATGTCACCAGCGATTTGCTCAAACAAGGGCTGAGTGACGGCGCCGTGACGCTCGGCAGCCTGCGCCGTAACTATGGCATCAGGAACTTTGACTACGGTCCTGCTGCCGGTAGCGGCTCGTATCGCTACGGGGTGACCGACTGGCTGACGCTGGAGGGCCATGCGGAAGGGGCGCAGGAGCTGGCGCTGGGCGGGGCGGGGACGGTGATCAAACTCGGCCAGTTTGGCGTAGTGAATACCTCGTACTCACAAAGCCACATGCGCGGAGACAACGGCGGGCAAATCAACTGGGGTTACCAGTACAACACCAGCGAGTTCAGCGTGGCCACCCAGCACACGCGTCGCGATCGCGGTTTTGGCAATCTCGCCCTTTATGACCAGCCGACGGTGTATGACGAAAACGACAAACCCATCGCCAGCTTCAGCCGCAATACGGACCAGTATTCTCTGACGTTTAACATGGGGCAGTACGGCAATATTGGCGCGGCCTGGATTGGCGTAGAGAGTTTTGACGGCCAAAAAACGGAGCTGCTGAATCTCTCGTGGAGCCGAAATCTGTGGGGCGCAAGCAGCATTTACCTGGCCGGCAGCCGGGACCAGCAGCGGGGGGACTGGACGGTTGCGCTCTCGCTGCAGGTGCCGCTGGGCGCACGCGACAGCGCTGCCGTCACCGTTGAGAACACCCCGGATGCGGGCAGCACGCAGCGGATTAACTATAACCACTCCATGCCTTCTGACGGCGGTTTTAGCTGGAACATGGCCTGGGCAAACCAATCAAAATCCAGTGATTATCAGCAAGGTACGCTGGGCTGGCGCAATAACAACATCGAACTGCAGGGCGGCGGCTACGGCGAAAGAGACACCATGACCTGGTGGGGCGAGGCAATGGGCGCGATTGTCCTGATGGACGGAGAGCTGTTTGCGGCGAACAAAATCAACGATGCGTTTGTGGTGATCAGCACCGACGGTCATCCGGACGTGCCCGTCAGCTATGAGAACCAACCCGTGGGTAAAACGAATAACAACGGTTACCTGCTGGTCAGCGGGGTGTCGGCGTATTACCCGGCAAGCTACCGGATTGATACGCTGAATCTGCCTGCGGATACCCGGCTGAAAGAGACAGAGCGGCGGATTGCCATCCGTCGTCACAGCGGTTATCTGGTGGATTTCCCGATGGAGCAGGAGAGAGTGGCAAGCGTCATTCTGCATGATGCGCGAGGGCAAGCGATTCCGGTTGGAAGCCAGGTGCGGCGAGCCTCGCGCAGTAATGCGGTGGTGGGCTATGACGGGATCGCCTGGCTGGAGAATCTCAGCGACGTCAATCCGCTTGAGGTGATCACGCCTGCCGGGAAGCGCTGCACGGCGACCCTGAACGTGGGGCCTAATCCGCAGCATAAGCTGCAAACCTACGGTCCGCTGGTGTGTCGGGAGGACCCGTGAAACGCTGGCTGCTGTTGATGCTGCTGCTGTTCTCCTGCGGGGGCTGGGCGGCGTGTACCGTCAGTACGGTCAATGCCTCGTTTGGTAGCGTCACGTCGTTTGCGCTTAGCGGAACCGGGGAGGTGGAAACCACCGGTACGCTGGTAGTGGCATGCGATGCGGTACTGAATATTCTGACCAACGATTCGGTGACGTTGAATTACACCGCGGCGTCGGTTTCGGGCAACAGCCGCGCCAACCTGAAACGCACCGACGACACGAGTATTACGGATGTGATCCCCACCCGGCTGTGTGGATTATCGGGTTGTGCGAGCAGTAGCGAAGTGCAGATAAGTAAATCGTATACCTGGAGCGGTAATACCCTGCTGGGGTTGCTTGGCTCAAAGCGGTACAACATACCGCTCTATTTTCGCACCGTCGCCGGACAAAACGTGACGGCGGGGCCTTACCAGGTGCTGTTGACCTTCAGCATCAATTACAACGTCTGCGCCGTCGGTCTTGGAAGCCTTTGTACATCTCCCCAGTCGGGAACAGCAACAACCACTATTCTGCTGAACATGACCGTCACCAACGACTGCAGTGCCATGACCACGCCGGACGTAAACTTTAACAGCGCGCCGCTGGTACAAAGTTTCCCTACCGTTTCGCAGGCCATTGCCGTGACCTGTACTAAAGGCAGCACCTACACCATTGGCATTAATAATGGTGCCAACGCCCTGAACAACGTGCGGCGGATGGTGAGCGGCAGTAACTATATGAGCTACGACATCTATAAAGAAGCCACCACCAACCGCTGGGGCGGCAGCGGCGCCGAACGCTGGACCAGCGCGACCTCGTCCCAGGTCAGCACCGACGGTTTACTGCGCACCTACAACTACACCGCGAAGGTCCTGACCAGTCAGGCCACACCCCCCGCAGGTACCTACACCGATACGCTGATTGTTGACGTCGCGTTTTAGTCCACGCTTTTCCCTTTCGCAAATGTAAAGTTCCTGTGGCCTGTGCCGATAACACCGTTAATAAATCTATGAGAAGGTGTTGTATGTTGAACCGTATCCGCGTTGTCACAATGCTTATGATGGTGCTGGTCATTTTCGCACTACTTCAGCTTATCTCCGGCGGGCTTTTTTTCTCGTCATTAAAACAGAACCAGGACAGTTTCGCCGCCTCGAACGATCTTCGCCTGCAGCAGAGTGAACTCACCTCGACGTGGGATCTGATGCTGCAAACGCGTATCAACCTGAGCCGCTCGTCCGCGCGCATGATGATGGACCCTAACAATCAGCAGAGCAGCGCGAAGACCGATCTGTTGAAAAATGCCCGCGCCACCCTGGCTGACGCCGCAAAACACTACGCCGCCTTCAAACAGATCGCGCCGCAGCCTGCTATGGCGCAGGTTAGCCAGAATATTGATGAAAAATACACTGCCTACTTTGCTGGCCTGACGGAGCTGATCCAGTTCCTGGAGAGCGGCAACATGGACGCCTATTTCGCACAGCCCACGCAGGGGATGCAAAACGCACTCGGCGCCGCGCTCGGGGAATATGCGAAGGCCAGTGGTGATCTCTATCACTCGGCCTTTACGGAAAGCCAGAATGACTACCGCTTTGCGAAATGGCAGATGGCGGCGATGGCGCTGGCGCTGGTTATTGTCCTGGTCGCGGTGTGGTACGGCATTCGCCACATCCTGCTGAATCCTCTCGGTCGCGTCATTGCCCACATTCGTGAAATTGCCAGTGGCGATCTAACCAAAACGCTGGCCGTTTCCGGGCGCAATGAGATTACCGAACTGGCTAACAGCGTTGACCATATGCAGCGTTCGCTCATCGATACCGTCGCCAACGTGCGTAGCGGCACGGATGCCATCTATACCGGCACCAGCGAAATTGCGATGGGGAATAACGATCTCTCATCCCGTACCGAGCAGCAGGCGTCCGCGCTGGAAGAGACCGCTGCCAGCATGGAGCAGCTTACCGCAACCGTGAAGCAGAACGCCGATAACGCCCGTCAGGCCTCTCAGCTGGCAGAAAGCGCCTCCGAGACGGCGCAGCGCGGCGGCCGCGTGGTGGATGGCGTGGTGAAAACCATGCACGAAATTGCCGACAGCTCGAAGAAAATTGCCGACATCATCAGCGTCATCGACGGCATCGCCTTCCAGACCAATATTCTGGCGCTGAACGCCGCCGTGGAAGCGGCGAGGGCGGGTGAGCAGGGTCGCGGGTTTGCGGTGGTTGCCGGGGAAGTGCGCAACTTGGCCAGCCGCAGCGCCAACGCGGCGAAAGAGATTAAGGCCCTGATTGAAGACTCCGTCTCCCGCGTGGATACCGGCTCGGTACTGGTGGAAAGCGCCGGGGAGACCATGAATGACATCGTGAATGCTGTTACCCGCGTAACGGACATCATGGGTGAAATCGCCTCTGCATCTGATGAGCAGAGTCGTGGTATCGATCAGGTTGCCCTGGCGGTATCGGAAATGGATCGCGTGACACAACAAAACGCCGCGCTGGTGCAGGAGTCCGCTGCCGCGGCCGCTGCCCTTGAAGACCAGGCGAGCCGTCTGAAGATGGCCGTCTCGGCGTTTCGTCTCGCTTCACTCGCTGGAAATACGGTCACTGCGCAAGCCACGTATAAAGCGCCTGCCGCCGAATCGACGGCAACTCGCCTGCGTGCTGCACCGGCCGGACAAGATGAAAACTGGGAAACATTTTGACTGACAATTAAACCGCGGCTGCTTGCCGCTTGATGGGAGCGTGGATGTTAAATCGTATTCGTATCTCGACCACACTGTTTTTGATTCTGATCCTTTGCGGTGTGTTGCAGGTTGGCAGTAACGGGTTGTCTTTTTGGGCGTTTCGCGATGGCTATCAGAATTTGCAGGATGTTGAGGCGAGTAATCAGCAGCGCTCCGCACTGGCACAAACGCGTGCCGTGCTGTTGCAGGCAAGCACTGCGCTGAACAAGGCGGGCACCTTAACCGCGCTGAGCTATCCGCCTGATGACATTAAAGCGCTGATGGCCACCGCGCGAAGCAGCCTGAAACAGGCTGGCGCACAGTTTAACGCTTTCACGGCGCAGGCGGCGGGCAGCGAGAAAGAGCACGCGCTGAAAGCCGCCATGAAGAAGAACTTTGAACAGTGGTACAGCGATCTGGACCACCAGGCGACCTGGCTTGAGAACAACCAGCTCTCGGACTTTATGACCGCGCCGGTGCAGGCCTCACAGGATGCGTTCGACGGCAGCTTTAACGCATGGCAGCAGGATATTAACCAGTCTGTTCAACGTGCAGAGGAAGACAGCCGTATCAGCTATCACATGTCGGGTGTGATCTTTGGCGTCGTCGTGATTCTGGCGGGGCTACTGACCGGTGGGGCACTGCTCTGGTCACGCAAAATGATTGTAGAGCCGCTGGCGATTATCAGCAGCCACTTCGACAGTATTGCGAAGGGCGATCTGGCGCGTCCGGTGGCGGTGTTCGGTAAGAACGAAATTTCGGCGATCTTTGCCAGCCTGAAGGCGATGCAGGGTGCACTGCGGGAAACCGTCTCCGATGTGCGTCAGGGCAGTTATGCCATGCACACCGGGATCTCAGAGATTGCGGCAGGCAACAACGATCTCTCTTCCCGCACCGAGCAGCAGGCGGCCTCGCTGGCGCAGACGGCGGCCAGCATGGAGCAGCTGACCGCGACGGTCAGCCAGAACGCCGATAACGCGCGTCAGGCGTCTGACCTGTCAAAACAGGCGGCAATGACGGCGAAAAAAGGGGGCGATCAGGCCTCTCACGTTGCCAGCACCATGCAGGAGATTGCCACCAGCTCGCAAAAGATTGGTGACATCATCAGCGTGATCGACGGTATCGCGTTCCAGACCAACATTCTGGCGCTGAATGCCGCGGTAGAAGCGGCGCGCGCCGGTGAGCAGGGGCGTGGGTTTGCGGTCGTGGCGGGGGAAGTGCGTAACCTGGCCAGCCGCAGCGCCAACGCGGCGAAAGAGATTAAGGTCCTGATTGAAGAGTCGGTATCACGCGTCCAGCAAGGCTCAGCCCTGGTGGATACGGCGGCGCATACCATGCATGAGATCGTCACCTCCGTCACGCGGGTTAACGACATCATGGGCGAGATTGCGTCTGCGTCGGACGAACAGCGTCGCGGCATTGAGCAGGTTGCTCAGGCCGTCAGCCAGATGGATCAGGTGACGCAACAGAATGCCTCGTTAGTTGAGGAAGCGGCAGCGGCAACCGATCAGCTGGCCAGCCAGGCGGATCGTCTCACCGGGCTGGTCGCGGTATTTAATGTGAAAGAGCACGTTGAAGCAGTAACAGAAGTCGGGCGGTCGCAGGCCGTGCCAGTTGTATCCTGAATGTAATTAAGAAGGCGCTATGACATCACCAATGCCCCCTGGGCAAACGTCATTATTGTTGCAGATGACACAGCGCCTCGCGCTGTCCGACGCGCATTTTCGTCGGATATGTCAGTTAATCTACCAGCGTGCAGGGATCGTGCTTGCGGATCATAAGCGGGACATGGTCTACAACCGTCTGGTGCGGCGCTTGCGTACGCTGGGGCTGGATGATTTTGGTCGCTATCTGAGCATGCTCGAAGCCAACCAGAACAGCGCAGAGTGGCAGGCTTTTATCAACTCGTTAACCACTAACCTGACGGCCTTTTTCCGCGAAGCCCACCACTTCCCGGTACTGGCCGAGCACGCGCGGCGTCGTACCGGGGAGTATCGCGTCTGGAGTGCGGCCGCCTCGACCGGTGAAGAGCCGTACTCGCTGGCAATCACACTTGCCGACACGCTTGGGATGGCGCCCGGGCGCTGGAAGGTTTACGCCAGCGATATCGACACCGAGGTGCTGGAGAAGGCGCGCAACGGCGTGTATCGGCAGGACGAACTGAAAACGCTGTCGCCGCAGCAGTTGCAGCGATATTTCATGCGTGGGACAGGCCCGCATGAAGGCCTGGTACGCGTACGCCAGGAGCTGGCGAATTGCGTCGAATTCGCGCCCGTTAACCTGCTGGACAAGCAGTACAACGTGCCGGGGCCATTCGACGCCATTTTTTGCCGTAACGTCATGATTTATTTTGATAAAACGACGCAACAGGACATTCTGCGTCGGTTTGTTCCGTTGCTCAAGCCTGACGGTTTACTGTTTGCCGGGCACTCGGAAAACTTCAGCAACCTCGCGCGAGAGTTTAGCCTGCGTGGGCAAACGGTATATGCGCTGAGTAAGGAAAAAGCATGAGTAAAATCAGGGTATTGTCTGTCGACGATTCAGCGCTGATGCGTCAGATCATGACTGAAATCATCAATAGCCACAGCGACATGGAGATGGTAGCAACGGCGCCCGATCCGCTGGTCGCGCGGGATTTAATTAAAAAATATAACCCCGACGTGCTCACGCTGGATGTCGAGATGCCGCGCATGGATGGCATCGATTTCCTGGAGAAATTGATGCGGCTGCGGCCGATGCCGGTGGTGATGGTCTCCTCCCTGACCGGGAAAGGATCGGAAATCACCCTGCGCGCGCTGGAGCTGGGGGCGGTAGATTTTGTCACCAAACCGCAGCTCGGTATTCGCGAGGGGATGCTGGCGTATAGCGAGATGATCGCGGAGAAAATTCGTACCGCATCGCGGGCAAAACTGGCGGCCCATAAGCCAATGGCCGCCCCGGCAACCCTGAAGGCCGGCCCGTTACTCAGCTCGGAAAAACTGCTGGTGATTGGGGCGTCAACCGGAGGAACAGAGGCAATTCGTCATGTACTCCAGCCATTGCCGCTTTCAAGTCCGGGTATTCTGATTACCCAGCATATGCCGCCAGGCTTTACCCGCTCGTTCGCCGAACGCCTGAATAAGCTGTGTCAGATCAGCGTGAAAGAGGCGGAAGATGGCGAGCGCGTGCTCCCGGGACATGCCTATATCGCCCCGGGTGATAAGCATATGGAGCTGGCGCGCAGCGGTGCAAACTATCAAATCAAAATTCATGACGGACCGCCGGTCAACCGGCACCGTCCGTCGGTGGATGTGCTGTTTCATTCGGTGGCGAAACATGCGGGGCGCAACGCCGTTGGGGTGATCCTGACGGGGATGGGCAACGATGGTGCCGCCGGAATGCTTGCAATGCACCAGGCTGGCGCCTGGACGATTGCGCAGAATGAAGCAAGTTGTGTGGTGTTCGGCATGCCGCGCGAGGCCATCAATATGGGTGGCGTGAGCGAAGTGGTCGATCTTAGCCAGGTAAGCCAGCAGATGCTGGCGAAAATCAGTGCCGGACAGGCAATACGTATTTGACTCAGGAGTATTATTTTATGGCGGATAAAGAGCTTAAGTTTTTGGTTGTGGATGACTTTTCCACCATGCGTCGCATTGTGCGCAACCTGCTGAAAGAGCTGGGCTTCAACAACGTTGAAGAAGCAGAAGACGGCGTTGATGCGCTGAACAAACTGCAGGCGGGTGGGTTTGGTTTTGTTATCTCCGACTGGAACATGCCAAACATGGACGGTCTGGAGCTGCTGAAAACCATTCGTGCCGATGCGGGAATGGCGTCCTTGCCGGTTCTGATGGTCACCGCAGAAGCGAAAAAAGAGAACATCATTGCTGCTGCACAGGCGGGCGCAAGCGGCTATGTGGTGAAGCCATTCACCGCGGCAACCCTGGAAGAGAAGCTCGGTAAGATCTTCGAGAAACTCGGCATGTGAGGTGATGGAAATGTTGCAACCTGCTATGAAACCCGTTGAAGAACACTCGCCGAGCGATATCATCGTCCGTATTGGCAGTCTGACGCGCATGCTGCGTGACAGCCTGCGTGAGCTGGGTCTGGATCAGGCGATTGCGGAAGCGGCGGAAGCGATTCCTGACGCGCGAGATCGTCTGGACTACGTTGTGCAGATGACCGCCCAGGCGGCAGAACGTGCGCTGAACAGCGTTGAAGCGTCGCAGCCCCATCAGGATGCGATGGAAAAAGGCGCGAAAGCGCTGACCCAACGCTGGGACGAGTGGTTCGAGAACCCGATCGAGCTGGCGAATGCCCGCGAGCTGGTGACCGATACCCGTCAGTTCCTGGGGGATGTGCCGGGCCACACCAGCTTCACCAACGCCCAACTGCTGGATATCATGATGGCGCAGGATTTCCAGGACCTGACGGGTCAGGTGATCAAGCGCATGATGGATGTGATTCAGGAGATTGAACGCCAGCTGCTGATGGTTCTGCTGGAGAACATCCCGGAACCGGCAGCCCGTCCAAAACGCGAGAACGAAAGCCTGCTCAATGGCCCACAGCTCGACGCCAGCAAAGCGGGCGTGGTGGCAAGCCAGGATCAGGTTGACGATCTGCTGGACAGCCTCGGCTTCTGATTGGTGCCGTTACCCTCAGGTTGCCTGCGTAACCTGAGGGTCTGTTCTAGCGCAGATCCATCTTCACCGTGACGTTTCCTTCGAAGCTCCCCGGTGCGGGCGTGGCATCCGTAGTGCTGACGGGAACCGCCTGTATTTTAACGCTGCCGTTTCCCTGCTCGTCCAGATTTACTGGAAATGCATAAGTCCCATCCAGCGCCACGTTCTGGCTATTTTCGTCGTACACCCGCACGCCCAGATCGTCCCTTTCAAGCAGCTTAGCAATGAAGGGCGTACTGCTATCCACTATGCCCTGGTCGGCCGTCAGGGTGAGCTTTATCCGGTCATTATTACCAACGGCGTTATCGTCACAGTGGTAGTTAATATCGACGCTTTTTAGGGCATAGCCCTGAGGCGGTTGCCCTTTGCGGGTAAACTGTTTACTGACGATGTTGCCAAACTGGACTTCAAGCGTGCTGCCTGCGTTGATGGTGCAGCTCAGCGGTGCAGAAAGGGTACCGCCAAACCAGATATCAGAGACATGTTCTGCCTGAGTGGCGTCGCAGCTTCCACCGGTGCCAATATAAAGGCAGGCGTAGTTTTGGGCGATGAGCGTCGCCGGGATCACCTCTTCACCCAGTATCGGTTTTTTTATGTGCAGCAGCACGGCCACGACGTTCCAGCGAAACTTGCGTTTCGATGCGGCACCACCGTCAGGCCGGGAGTCATTGCTGCATACGTCGCTTTCTTCTTCTGTTTTGGACAGGCTCGATTCGAGCACGGTAAGCATATTTCCCCGCGGGGTCGGGTACTCATTGATCGGGATTGGGGTGAGCGAGCTGCCGTCCGGGGAGTTAATCGCATCCGCATAGCCAGTAATGTGGGCATCAATTTTATCTGTAAGATAGCCAGTACCGCTGGTGCCGGGGTTAAGGGGACTGCCAGCCAGGGTTTTTTCGTAGACGGTGCTTGACGAAAACATGTTTCCCGGGCACGTGCAGTTTGCTTCCAGATCGGCACCTGCGCCGACCAGGTGACCCGGAATATCATAATCGTTGTTTGCAACGTTTTCCGTCGACGTAAATTCATGATGGTAATCAATGGAATACGTCTGTGGGGCTCCGAAACAATTTTTGAGTACCGTGACGGCGCCGAAAGACCCCGTCGATACCAGCATCAGCGTGCTGGTCAGAAAAACCGTAAGGGTTCGTCTTTTCATTTTAGTGAGCATAAGCTGTTTCCTGCTGACAAAGCGCGCGGGTTGAACGGATACCGTTAGGGCTCTCCGTGTATCCCTCTGCCTGCTGTAAAATATGGGCGACGCACTGTTGGTCTGGCGCTTTTCCCCATTTCACCGTGAGCTGTGTGGGCTCGCCGACGCCGGCCAGGTATACCGTGCTGGTATCGTCCACGATGCCGCTCAGGTCCGCGTTCGCGCTGGTGACGATTGCGCCAAAGGGGACGCGTTGATTGCCGGGGCGGGTTAATGCGATCAGCATCCGATAACCCACGTGCGCATCGAACCGGCTTTCAACGGCGGCATTACGTGAAGGGATCACCCGGATTGACGTATCGCTGCTCTCCACGTTTTCGGGCAGGCTTGCGGTGTCGATACGAATCGCATTTTCCTGATACGGCGTCAGGGACGGGATAACGGCGTTACCCAGCCAGTCTGTCTGAATACCCTGCTGGTTCTGGAAGCGTACACCGGAGGCGCCGTTGGCATTGACAATGGCAAACTGGCTCCCTAACGGCTGCGCCAGCGTAACGCCGCGCGGGTGTGCAACAATGGCCCCGCTGATCCCGTAGTTCATCTGCTCCGCGCTGCCGGAAGAGGCGTAATAACCGGCATTCAGGTTGGCGTATTGAGAACGATAGGTACCATATACGCTGCTGGTATCCTCCCCATCGTGATTAGAATGGCTTTGCTGCAGCGAATAGCTTAAACGTTCGTCGTCCAGCAGCGTTCCGTTGACGCCGATATTGTGTCGGGTGTAGCCATTTTTGGTGTTGCTGATGTTATAGCTACTCCACGCGCGGGGGAGCCAGCGAGTTAGCGGCACGCTAAAGCCGAAGGAGACCATCCGGTCGGCCTCCTCGTCGTTCGTTTTACTGTAGGTATATGCCAGGTGATAACTCACCCCAGACAGAACGGTGTTAAAACCTAACGACAGGCTGCGTTCTTTTTTCGACGTCCCCCAGTAGTCCTGCTGGTAGCCGTTAAGATAGAGACTGACGCCAGCAAGGTTCTGGCTGATACTGGCCTGAACGCGGTTGCGTTTGTTATAGCGGAAGAGCAAATCGCTATCGTGTCCGTCCTGCTTCTGATTAGCGTCAGCAAAGCTGTAATACCCGCGACTCGAGTAGCGATAACTGCCAAGCGTGAAATTGGTATCGGTGGCGTCAATTTTCCCCGAATAGAGTACGCGCCAGGACTGGCCGACATGCTTGCTGCCGTCGTCAAGCGTGGTATCGGCGGCGGTGACGTCTGTAGAGAGCGAACCCAGCGGCCCCAGCGCGATGCCAGCGCCCGTATTGAGGGCACTATAGTCTTGCGAAAGGGTTAGCCCGCCAAACCAGGTCAGCAGATTGTTGACGCCGTAGATGACGCTCCCCTGAAGGAAGTCGGGCTCCTTTTGGTCACTCCCGCTGTCTGCGCGATAACGGCCCGCCGTCAATTCATACTTCATGTGTCCCGGGCGCTGCATAATGGCGATGCTTGAGTAGGGTTGAGTAAAGTGATGTTCGGTGCCGTCGGCCTCTTTCACCGTCACTTCCAGGTCGCCGCTGTTGGTGGTGGAGTAAAGGTCGTTGATCTCAAACGCCCCGGGGGCAACGTTCTGCTGGTAGATGAGATATCCGTTCTGGCGCACCGAGACGACCGCATTCGAGCTTGCGACGCCGCGAATGACCGGTGCATAACCGCGTTGGCTATAGGGCAACATTTCTTCGTCCGTGGCGAGATTGACGCCCCGATACTGCAGGCTGTCGAACACTTCGCCACGCGTGCTGCTCTCGCCCGCGGTGAACTGCGCTCTCAGCGCGTCGATGTCGTGCTGCAGGAACGTGTTGATGTTATCCCACTGTGAATCGCCGTCCGATTTGCTCCACGTTGAGTAGTTTCGAAGACGCCAGCCGCCCAGGTTCGCCCCGGTACGCAAATTCAGATAGCGGCTTTCTGTGCTGTCCTCGCGATCTTCTTTGCTTTGCGAGCCCGACAGCGAATAATCGCTGAACAGGACGGGAACACCATCGTCCCAGCGCGAGGGATCGATAAAATCGCGACCGTTATCAGCCAGCGCGGCCTGGGGGATGCTCAACCTAAGCGTCATTGTTGAGAAATCAAGCTCTGCAGACGCCTGTGGAATATAGTTATCCAGCGACTCTGGGAGCGTTTCCTCCGCCGGACGCTTCAGCAACGGAGGATAACGGTCGATATTAATGCCCCAGGCGCTCAGCATCGCGGGGCTCAATTGGGGGATCAGGCGCCCGTCAGATCTGCTGACGTAGCGAATGTTGGCATCCTTCAGCCTGCGATCGTTGATTGTGATGACGGAAGAGTAGGTGCCGGGCAACTGGGCATTCGATTTTGTAAAAAGCGAGAGGTCGATATCCTGCTGCATCAGCATGTCCCCTTCGAGTGAGGAAGGGGAAAAGAGATACTCCCGGGCATCTGCGGAAAAAATCATTAACATCAGGGTACTCGCCAGACAGCGTGTAACCGAATTCAGCCGAAAGGTTCCCCCAACAGGCAAGAAATTACGTCCTGCAATCATTCTGTCGTTTATTCCCTGGTCAGATGGAACGTGTATTTTTCGGAGGCATTGCCGTAATCGGTAATGCACCGCCAACTGACGTCATTCGCCGGTGCAGCGTCGGGAAGAGGGATATCAACGCGTGATGCTGGCCCCACCATATCGGCGCTTTCGAGCTTCTGCGAGCCTAGCGAGAGAGAGTCAAAAACGGTGTAAAACGCACTGTCGTTTATCACCGTCAGCTGCTGGCCCTGGCGAACGAAGCGCAGATTCTTGCAGGACTCGCCTGGCGTCCCGTTGAGCCCCACGGGACGCCAGAACAGCTTCAGTCGCGTTTTGTAGATGAGTCGTAGCACGTTTTTATCGGCATCCTCTGCGGCGGTTGCGGGCACCGTGCGGACATTCAAATAAAACAGCGTCTCTTTGTCTTTCGGTAACGGGCTGCCGTTCCAGGTGATTCGCAGGCTTTGCTCTTTTTGAGGATCGAGTCGAAAGAGGGGGGGCGTGACAATAAAGGGCCCACGCGTTTTGCCATCGCCAGTGTCTGTCCAGGTCTGGATCAGCCAGGGCAATTCTTTTTCACTGTTCGTAAGCGGCAGGGCAACTTCCTTTTTTGCAGCATCGTAAATTATGCGGGTGCGGCCGATTTGTATTCCCGCGGCGTGACAAAACGAACTTGTTATGACGGGAAGGCATAATAAAAACAGCAGGGATGTGCGCACGGGAAACCCTTATTGGAGCAGGTTGAAATAATGATAATAGTCCGCTTTCGGACTATTATCGGAGCATGACGCATTACGTGTCATTATCTAATCAGTGGCATGCTGAATATTAGATAAACAGGTATTAACGGTATAAAATATTCACCGTCATATCCGCATCGGCAGGGCCAGCGGTCACCGTTGCGGCAAATGACTTATAGCGGGCGTTAAAGTCGGCTTTAATGGTATCGGTAGTACGGGTGGCCAGTTGAATATAAACCTGTCCTTCTGCCCCATCCATGGTGATAAGTTGAGTGTCTTTTCCCGCCGGGCTAACGGCGACGCCGATACCGGTAGCGGCAGTCTCACCGGTGGTGGTGATTTTGCTGACATCCAGCAGCGTAGAGGTATTGGTCAGGGTCGTCGTGCCGTTAAAGGTGAGCTGTACTGCCGGCAGCCCATCGCTCTTTACCGGGCAGTTTGCGAGCGTAATCGAGAACGGGGTCAGGGAAGATTCAGTTCCGACCGCCTTAAAAAGAGATTTAGGGTACGTCCCCAGAGGGACCGAACTGTCCGTGCCGCTATCACCCTGAATGGTGCAGCTCGGTTCAATAATTTCTCCCGTAAAGTGGACCGTCCCCGCATTCATTTCGGCAGCAAAACTGCCCATCGAAATGGCCGCAAGTACTGCGCCAGCCATAAAGTTATTTTTGAAATCCATCTGCAAAAACTCCTGAGTTTAAAAACACGTTAGGTATTCAATTTAATATTTTGGCTCAATTGACACCGTGCAGAAGTATAGCGGGTAATTTCCTTCAAGTAATTGCGGGTCAAGATTAATATTAATTATTATAACCGTCATGAAAAATATTTTAATACTGGAGAAAAACCATCATTGATATAAATCAATTATAATTTTTTCGATTTAATATTATCCATAAGTATATTTTGATCAAAAAATAGACGTATTTTGATGATGAAACCGGCCAACTCAGTTTTTAAAAATTGTATATTTATTTTTATTAAAAACACTTTTAAAAAATAATCAGTATTAAAAAGTGAATGCCAAACCTGAGCTGTACGTTTTTTGAACGGCAAACGGCCTCGCTACAGCGTTTAATCGTTAAAGTGGTTAACAGGGCATGATTATAGGGGTTTATCTACCCATTGGCGATAACCTCCCGTGGCAAGATAACCGTGACGTAATGGGCTGAGCATGCACTGTGGCAGAAGAGAACGACGACAAAACGGAAGCCCCCACACCCCACCGACTTGAAAAAGCGCGTGAGGAAGGGCAGATCCCCCGATCCCGAGAATTGACCTCCCTGCTGATCCTTGTCGTAGGGGTGTGCATTATCTGGTGGGGTGGGGAGTCGCTCGCCCGCAAGCTGGCGGGAATGCTCTCAACTGGCTTACGTTTTGACCACAGTATGGTCAATGACCCGAATCTGATCCTCAGCCAGATTATTCAGTTAATAAAAGGGGCCATGGTTGCGCTGCTGCCCTTAATTACCGGCGTGGTGCTGGTGGCGCTGGTCTCTCCAGTCATGCTGGGCGGTCTGGTGTTTAGCGGAAAATCACTGCAGCCCAAATTTTCGAAGCTGAACCCACTGCCGGGCATTGCGAAAATGTTTTCGGCGCAGACCGGCGCCGAGCTGCTCAAGGCTATTCTCAAATCGGTGCTGATGGGCAGTTCTGCCGGGTTCTTCCTCTGGTATCACTGGCCCGAAATGATGCGCCTCATCAGCGAGTCGCCCCTTACTGCCATGAGTAATGCCCTGAATCTGGTTGGACTCTGCGCGCTGCTGGTGGTGCTCAGCATTATCCCGATGGTCGGTTTTGACGTTATCTTCCAGCTTTATAGCCATTTCAAGAAACTGCGGATGTCACGTCAGGATATCCGTGACGAATATAAGCAGATGGAAGGTGACCCGCACGTTAAAGGGCGTATCCGTCAGATGCAGCGTGCTGCCGCTCGTCGGCGCATGATGGAGGATGTGCCGAAGGCGGATGTCATCGTCACCAACCCGACACACTATTCCGTTGCCTTGCGCTACGACGAAAACAAGATGAGCGCACCGAAAGTGGTGGCGAAAGGGGCGGGGCTGATCGCACTTCGTATCCGGGAAATTGGCACCGAAAACCGCGTGCCGATCCTGGAAGCTCCACCGCTGGCGCGTGCCTTATACCGCCATGCGGAAATCGGACAACAGATCCCGGGACAACTCTACGCCGCGGTGGCGGAAGTGCTGGCCTGGGTATGGCAGTTGAAACGCTGGCGTCTGGCCGGGGGTCAACGGCCTGTGAAACCTGAGAACCTTCCGGTGCCTGCCGCGCTGGATTTTATGAACGAGAAGGACACTGATGGCTAATCTGGTGGCAATGTTGCGCCTGCCCGGCAACCTGAAATCGACCCAATGGCAGATCCTCGCCGGGCCGATTCTCATCCTGTTAATTTTGTCGATGATGGTTCTGCCGCTCCCGGCATTCATCCTCGATCTGCTGTTCACGTTTAATATTGCGCTCTCCATTATGGTGCTGCTGGTGGCGATGTTCACTCAGCGGACCCTGGAGTTTGCCGCGTTCCCGACCATTCTGCTGTTTACCACTCTGCTGCGACTGGCGCTGAACGTGGCGTCCACGCGTATCATTCTGATGGAAGGACACACCGGCGCGGCAGCAGCAGGTAAAGTGGTGGAGGCCTTCGGCCACTTCCTGGTCGGCGGTAATTTCGCTATCGGTATCGTGGTATTCGTTATCCTCGTGATCATCAACTTTATGGTTATCACCAAAGGTGCCGGACGTATTGCGGAAGTGGGCGCCCGTTTTGTGCTGGACGGGATGCCGGGCAAGCAGATGGCGATCGACGCCGATCTGAATGCCGGGTTAATCGCGGAAGATGAAGCCAAAAAACGCCGTGCGGAAGTCACTCAGGAAGCGGACTTCTACGGATCCATGGACGGTGCGAGTAAGTTTGTGCGCGGTGACGCCATCGCGGGCATTCTGATCATGGTGATTAACGTGGTGGGCGGCCTTCTGGTGGGGGTATTGCAGCACGGCATGGACATGGGCCACGCGGCGGAAAGCTACACGCTGCTGACTATTGGTGATGGTCTGGTCGCGCAGATCCCGGCGCTGGTCATCTCCACGGCGGCGGGCGTGATTGTCACCCGCGTGAGTACCGATCAGGACGTTGGCGAGCAGATGGTTGGCCAGCTCTTCAGTAACCCGCGCGTAATGCTGCTGGCCGCTGCCGTTCTGGGTCTGCTTGGTCTGGTACCGGGCATGCCAAACCTCGTCTTCCTGCTGTTTACGGCGGGTCTGCTGGGCCTTGCCTGGTGGATGCGTGGCCGTGAAACCCAACCGGCGGCGGATCCGGTTCCGGTGAAAATGCCGGAGAATACTCAGGCCGTCGAGGCGACGTGGAACGACGTGCAGCTGGAAGATTCCCTGGGAATGGAAGTGGGGTATCGCCTGATCCCGATGGTGGATTTTCAGCAGGATGGCGAGCTGCTTGGCCGTATCCGCAGTATCCGTAAAAAATTCGCTCAGGATATGGGCTTCCTGCCGCCGGTGGTTCACATCCGTGACAATATGGATCTGCCGCCTGCGCGCTACCGTATTCTGATGAAAGGGGTCGAAATTGGCAGCGGCGATGCCTACCCGGGTCGCTGGCTGGCCATTAACCCTGGCACCGCGGCAGGCACGCTGCCGGGCGAGCAAACCGTCGATCCGGCCTTTGGTCTGGCGGCCATCTGGATTGAAAGTGCGCTGAAAGAGCAGGCGCAAATCCAGGGGTATACGGTGGTCGAAGCCAGTACCGTGGTGGCAACCCACCTTAATCATCTGATTGGGCAATTCTCGGCAGAGCTGTTTGGTCGTCAGGAAGCGCAGCAGCTTCTCGACCGCGTGACGCAGGAGATGCCGAAGCTGACGGAAGATCTGGTCCCGGGCGTGCTGACGTTAACCACGCTGCACAAGGTGCTGCAAAACCTGCTCGAGGAAAAAGTGCCGATCCGCGATATGCGAACCATTCTGGAAACCCTTGCCGAGCATGCGCCGCTGCAAAGCGATCCGCACGAGCTGACGGCGGTGGTGCGCGTGGCGCTGGGGCGTGCAATCACGCAGCAGTGGTTCCCGGGAACCGGAGAAGTGCAGGTGATTGGCCTCGACACGCCGCTTGAACGTCTGCTGCTGCAGGCTCTGCAGGGCGGGGGCGGCCTGGAGCCAGGTCTGGCGGATCGCCTGCTGGAGCAGACCCAGGAGGCGCTGGCACGTCAGGAGATGCTGGGGGCGCCACCGGTGCTGCTGGTCAACCATGCGCTGCGTCCGCTGCTGTCGCGCTTCCTGCGTCGCAGCCTGAACCAGCTGGTGGTGCTGTCGAATATGGAGTTGTCGGATAACCGTCATATCCGCATGACGGCGACGATTGGAGGAAAATAATGGCTAAATGGCTTTGGATTATGCTCTTCCCGCTGGCGGCACAGGCGGCCGGGGAAGGCGCCTGGCAGGCAAGCAGCATGGGCGTGACCCTGAGCAACCGGGGTGTCGCCATGTCTTCTACTCCGCTGTCGCCCTCTGAAGCGGTTTCCGGTCTGATGGGGATGGTGGTCTGGAATTACAGACTGATTGGCCCAACGCCAGCCGGACTGCGGGTGCGGCTCTGCTCCCAGAGTCGCTGTACGGAAATCGACGGAGAGAATGGCACGACGCAGGCGTTCAACGGCGTGCCCGCCATTGAACCTTTGCGTTTTATCTGGGAAGTGCCGGGCGGGGGACGTTTGATCCCGGCGCTAAAAGTGCAGAGCAATTCTGTCATTGTAAACTACCGCTAACTGCCCGCTTTTTCACCAGCCATCAGGGAATACTGATGGCTGGCTCGCAAAACTGACCTCACCTTTTGATGAAAAAGAAACGCTGTTTTATAAATCAGTGACACGCGTGACGATACTCTTTGCATTTTTGCCATTCCCCCCCTGCGTGATGGCAGAAACAGAAAGGTATCAGGAAGTCGATGCCTTTACTGTAGCCGTGTAAAAGCTCCCGGACGAGGTTTGCTTACAGGGAGTCTCCCAACATTGATTAGGGTTGACGGCAATGAAAACACGTAAAATTGGACTCGCAAATTATCTTGCATACGGGTCAGGTGATTTCCTCGGGGCGGGTACCACCGCCCTGACGGCGGCCTGGCTTTTGTATTTTTACACCACCTTCTGTGGACTCACACCGATTGAAGCAACGTTCATTTTTGCCGCGGCACGGGTGCTGGATGCCGTTGTCAGTCCGTTAATGGGGTTTTTGACGGACAACTTCGGTACGACCTGGCTCGGAAGGCGCTTTGGTCGCCGTAAATTCTTTATTCTGCTGGGGATCCCGTGCGTGTTCAGCTACTCGCTGATGTGGGTGGGGGACATGAATTTCTGGTATTACCTGCTGACTTATCTGGTGTTTGATATCGTCTACACCATGATTCTGGTGCCGTACGAGACGCTGGTGCCGGAAATGACCGATGACTTCAAACAGAAAACCAAGTTCTCCGGGGCGCGTATTTCCATGGCGCAGATGTCCGCCATTCTGGCCTCCTTTCTGCCCGGGATATTGCTCACGCATTTCGGTAAAGACAATGCGGTCTCCTTCTTCTATGCAAGCCTGGTTTTCTCCGTTCTGTGCGCCCTGATGCTCATTTTCGTCTGGTGCTTTACCTGGGAACGTCCGCGTGAGGAATGGTCCGAAGCGGCGCTGCGGGCTGAAGAAGAGAAGAAGAAGCTGACGCTGGGCCAGAGCCTCAATCGTCTGTTCGTGGAACTGAGTTCTACGCTGCGAATTAAAATTTTCCGCCAGCATCTGGGGATGTATCTCGGCGGCTACATTGCGCAGGATGTATTTAACGCGGTCTTCACCTACTACGTGGTGTTTGTGCTGATGCAGGAAGCCTCAATGGCCTCTAACCTGCTCGGTACGATGGCCATCTTCCAGTTTCTCGCCGTGCTCGGGATGATCCCGCTGTGCATTCGCTTTGGTCCTGCGCCGTCCTACCGCATGGTGGTGGTACTGTTTGGCCTGGCCTCTCTTTCTTACGCCGTCCTCTATTATGCCGGGCTGAGCGACATCTATTCTCTGCTGCTGCTGGTTTCTGCCATTGCCGGTCTTGGCCGCGGCGGTATCAACTACGTGCCGTGGAATACCTATACCTACATCGCTGATGTGGACGAAGTGATCACCGGTCAGCGCCGCGAAGGGATCTTCGCCGGCATCATGACCCTCACCCGTAAAGCCTCTCAGGCCGGTGCGGTGATGCTGGTGGGCATCGTGATGCAGATGTCCGGCTTTGTCAGCGGTCAGAAAGTACAGCCTGCGGAAGTGAGCCATACCATTTTGATGATCCTGAGTGTGGGCACCCTCCTGGTGCTGTTCTGCGGATTCCTCGTTTCCCTGCGCTTCAGACTGAATTTACAGACCCACAGCACGCTGCGCGAGGAGACCGCGAAAATGCGTGCGTGGGGTCATGCGAGACCGGAATCAGCGACGCCGCACGCCCGCGCCACTGTCGAAATGCTGGCCGGTATGCCGTATGCGTCACTGTGGGGTAATAACAACATCGGTTATCTGAATCGCAATAAGCCAGCCGCACCTTCGCTGAAGGATCGTGCAGTACTGAATTCGACATACAACAGAGGTTAAGATGATGAAAGTTTGGCCTGTCAAACATAGCCCGTTATTGCGTCAACCTGAACGCTTTATCGCCAGAGATGAGCTGAAAGCACTGATTCAAAAGGTGACGCATAACCTGGTCAATATCCACGACAAGACGGGTGAGTTTTTGCTGCGGCTGGACGACGGGCGCGTGATCGACACCAAAGGCTGGGCCGGATGGGAATGGACGCACGGCGTCGGTTTGTACGGTATCTGGCAGTATTACTGCCAGACCGGTGACACAGGCATGCGCGAGATTATCGACAGCTGGTTTGCTGACCGTTTTGCTGAAGGTGCCACTACCAAAAACGTCAATACGATGTCACCGTTCCTGACGCTGGCCTGTCGTTATGAAGAGACCAATAACCCGGCCTGGCTGCCGTGGCTGGAAAGCTGGGCGGAATGGGCGATGACCGAGATGCCGCGCACCGATCACGGTGGCATGCAGCACATCACCCTGGCGGAAGAGAATCATCAGCAGATGTGGGATGACACGCTGATGATGACGGTGTTGCCGCTGGCGAAAATCGGCAAACTGCTCAACAAACCGGAGTACGTTGAAGAGGCGGTGTATCAGTTCCTGCTGCACGTGCAGAACCTGATGGACCGGGAGACGGGCCTGTGGTTCCACGGCTGGAGTTACGACGGCAACCATAACTTTGCCCGTGCCCGCTGGGCGAGGGGCAACAGCTGGCTTACCATCGTGATTCCGGATTTCCTCGAACTGATTGATTTGCCGGAAAACAACGCCGTGCGCCGTTATCTAGTGCAGGTATTGAATGCGCAAATTGCCGCGCTGGCAAAGTGTCAGGACGAGAGCGGCTTGTGGCATACTCTGCTGGACGATCCGGGCTCGTACCTGGAGGCGTCCGCGACGGCCGGGTTTGCCTACGGGATCCTGAAAGCGGTGCGTAAGCGCTATGTTGCGCCTGCGTATGCTGACGTTGCTGAAAAAGCGATTCGCGGCATCGTGAAAAATATCTCGCCGGAAGGGGAGTTATTGCAAACGTCGTTCGGCACGGGGATGGGCAGCGACCTGGCGTTTTATCGCCAAATCCCGCTGACGTCGATGCCCTATGGACAGGCCATGGCGATTCTGTGTCTGACGGAGTATTTGCGGAAGTATTTCTGATAATAAAAAACCCGGCGGCTGCCGGGTTTTTTGTATTACATACGCTCTACGGTTTCGATACCCAGGGTATCCAGACCCAGCTTCAGGGTCTTCGCCGTCAGCTGCGCCAGCTTCAGGCGGCTGTTGCGGACCGATTCATTTTCCGCAGACAGAATAGGGCAGTGCTCGTAGAAGCCGGAGAACAGACCCGCCAGATCGTACAGGTAAGCGCACATAACGTGCGGCGTACCGTCACGGGCGACAACCGTCAGCGTCTCTTCAAACTGCAGTAGACGCGCCGCCAGCTGGGCTTCACGATCTTCCGTGATGGTCACGGTCGCATTCGCCAGCACGTTTTCATCAATGTTCGCTTTACGGAACACCGAGAGCACGCGGGTGTAAGCATATTGCATGTAAGGCGCCGTGTTGCCTTCAAACGCCAGCATGTTATCCCAGTCGAAGATATAGTCGGTGGTACGGTTTTTAGAGAGATCCGCGTATTTCACCGCGCCGATACCGACGGCGTTAGCCAGTTTTTCCAGCTCGTCGGCAGGCATGTCCGGGTTCTTCTCTGCCACCAGACGACGGGCGCGCTCCAGCGCTTCATCCAGCAGGTCAGACAGCTTCACGGTACCACCCGCACGGGTTTTGAACGGCTTGCCGTCTTTACCGAGCATCATGCCGAACATGTGGTGTTCCAGCGGAACGCAATCCGGTACGTAACCGGCTTTACGCACGATAGTCCAGGCCTGCATCAGGTGCTGGTGCTGACGGGAGTCGATGTAGTAAAGCACACGGTCAGCATGCAGGGTTTCGTAACGGTACTTCGCGCAGGCGATATCGGTGGTGGTGTAGAGATAGCCGCCATCCTTTTTCTGGATGATCACGCCCATCGGTTCACCTTCCTTGTTTTTGTACTCATCAAGGAACACGACCGTTGCACCTTCGCTCTCAACCGCCAGGTTTTTCGCTTTCAGGTCCGCCACAATGCCCGGCAGCATTGGGTTATAAAGGCTCTCACCCATCACATCATCACGGGTCAGGGTCACGTTCAGACGGTTATAGGTAAGCTGGTTCTGGGACATGGTGATGTCCACCAGCTTGCGCCACATCTCGAGGAAGTATTGATCCCCGCCCTGCAGCTTGACGACGTAACTGCGCGCGCGCTCGGCAAAGGCTTCGTCTTCGTCGTAATGCTTTTTCGCTTCGCGGTAGAACCCTTCCAGGTCCGCCAGCGCCATTTCGCCCGCGTTTTCCTGCTGCTGTTTTTCCAGGTAAGCAATCAGCATGCCGAACTGGGTACCCCAGTCGCCAACGTGGTTTGCGCGGATTACCTTGTGACCGAGAAACTCAAGCGTGCGCACCGCGGCATCACCAATGATGGTGGAACGCAGGTGGCCAACGTGCATCTCTTTCGCCACGTTCGGGGCAGAGTAGTCGATCACCACCGTCTGCGCTTGTGGTCGGGAGACACCCAGACGGTCTGATTTCAGCGCCGCGTCAACGTGGCTTGCCAGGAATGCAGGCTCCAGGAAAATGTTGATAAAGCCCGGGCCAGCGATTTCGGTTTTGCTGGCGATACCGGTGAGATCCAGATGCGTCAATACCTGCTCAGCGAGCTGTCGCGGCGGCATGCCCAGTTTTTTAGCCACTGCCATCACGCCATTAGCCTGATAGTCGCCAAACTGTACTTTTGCTGACTGACGAACCTGTGGTTCGCAATCCGCAGGCGCACCTGCGGCAATCAGTGCCTGACTGACTTTTTCGGAGAGAAGAGCCTGAATATTCACCTGGATACCTTACGTTTTTGATGCGGGCCTACAACCGCCCGCGCCAGTTAAAGAATTTAGGGCGGGAGTATACTGCAAATGCCTTCTGCCGTCAGCATTGCGGGGCCCGAAGATTGCTCAGAATCCAGCCAGAGAAGAGGTGCATAAACATGCAGTCGTAAAAACCGCGATTCAGAGGTTGGTCGAAACAGGGCAACAGAGTAAATTAGCGGCTTTGCGACATGAAAAGAGACTGACGTATGGCGAACTGGCAATCCATTGACGAACTGCATGATATTTCCGCAGATTTACCGCGCTTCACCCAGGCGTTCACAGAACTTGCCACCCGTCTTGGTCTGGATATCGCGCCGCTTGAGGCCGATCACATCTCTTTGCGCTGCCATCAAAACGCGACTGCCGAGCGCTGGCGTCGCGGGTTTGAACAGTGTGGTGAGTTGCTTTCTGAGAACATGATTAATGGTCGTCCCATTTGTCTGTTCAAACTGCATGAACCGGTCTGCGTGGCGCACTGGCAATTCACCGTTGTAGAACTGCCATGGCCGGGTGAAAAACGTTACCCGCACGAAGGCTGGGAGCATATCGAAATCGTCCTGCCGGGTGAGCCGGAAACGTTGAACGCGCGCGCGCTGGCCCTGCTCTCAGACGAGGGATTAAGCCAGCCGGGCATTTTTGTGAAGACAAGTTCGCCCAAAGGCGAGCGTGAGCGTCTGCCTAATCCGACGCTGGCCGTGACTGACGGGCAGGTGACGGTGAAATTTCATCCGTGGACCATTGAGCAGATCGTTGCCAGCGAAGCCTGAGAGTTGTGACTCGTCGCTGAGACCCAAAACAAGAGGCGTGCCATGATGGCGCGTTAAGCCGATTTTAAGGAGGAGTCGATGGCGCTGCTGGAGATTTGTTGTTATAGCGTGGAGTGTGCCGTCACCGCGCAACGGAAAGGGGCCGATCGCATTGAACTGTGCGCCGCCCCGAAAGAAGGAGGGTTAACGCCCTCATACGGCGTGCTGACGTCGGCCCGTAATGCCGTCACCCTTCCGGTACACCCCATTATTCGTCCTCGCGGCGGTGATTTTTGTTATACGTCGGGTGAGTTCAGTGCCATGCTTGAAGATATCGCCCTTGTTCGTGACCTCGGGTTCCCCGGGCTGGTGACCGGCCTGCTGGATGAAGACGGTGAGGTCGATCTGCCGCGTATGCGTCAGGTGATGGACGCCGCAAAAGGAATGGCCGTGACGTTTCATCGTGCGTTTGATATGTGCAAAAACCCACTGCAAGCGTTTGATACCCTTGCCGAACTGGGTGTGGCGCGCGTTCTGACATCAGGGCAACAGTCTTCTGCTGAAAAAGGTCTGCAATTAATTACGGAACTAAAAGCCCATTCCGGTGTTCCAATAATAATGGCGGGTGCGGGAGTCCGTGCCGGCAATCTGGAACGGTTTTTAAACGCCGGGGTGGAAGAGCTTCACAGCTCTGCGGGGAAATGGATACCTTCACCCATGCGTTATCGCAATACAGGGCTGTCAATGTCGACGGATGCTGAAGCGGATGAGTATTCACGCTACGGTGTAGATGGAGAGTCGGTTGCGGAAATGAAGTCGCTGATTGAGCGCTATCACGTGTAGCAACGTACCGATTTTTACCGCGCATCATGTCGCCCAATATGATGCTTGCTTGTACCAGGCCCCTGCAAATTACACAGGGGCCTTTTTTTCTCCTTCATATTTCAAGCCGCAGCCGCGTTGGCCGCCTCGCTCACCCCGGTCACTTACTGATGTAAGCTCCCGGGGATTCGCTGCCTTGCCGCCTTGCCGCCTTGCTGCAACTTGAACTATTTTGGAGAAAACGTGCGACGCGTATGCCGGGTAAGGCGTAGCCGTCACCCGGCTAAAGGGTTACGGCTTCGTCGCGATCAATACCGCACGCATCGGTGCCGGATAGCCTTCGATGGTTTTGCTGTGGTCGGCCGGGTCAAGGAACTGCTCCAGCGACTCGGTGATCATCCAGTCGGTGCGGCGCTGCTCCTCGAGTGACGTCACGCTGATATCGGCAATCCGCACATCCACAAAACCGCACTTCTCCAGCCAGTTCTTCAATGCCAGCGCGGACGGGATAAAGTAGACGTTACGCATCTGGGCGTAGCGATCGCCCGGCACCAGAACAGCATGTTCGTCACCTTCGATCACCAGCGTTTCCAGTACCAGTTCGCCGCCGCTGACCAGCTGATCTTTCAGCTGCCACAGATGTTCAAGCGGGGAGCGACGATGATAGAGCACGCCCATGGAGAACACGGTATCAAACGCTTTCAGGGCAGGAAGTTGCTCAATTCCCAGCGGCAGCAGGTGGGCGCGCTGGTCGTTGCCCAGCAGTTTACGCACTGCTTCAAACTGGCACAGGAACAGTTGCATTGGGTCGATACCGACTGCCAGATGCGCGCCTGCGCCAATCATGCGCCACATGTGGTAACCGCTGCCGCAGCCCACGTCCAGAATAGTGCGCCCGGTCAGGTCAGACAGATGAGGCAGAACGCGATCCCATTTCCAGTCGGAGCGCCATTCGGTGTTGATGTTCACCCCGTAGAGCGAGAAAGGCCCTTTGCGCCAGGGCATCAGGTTACGCATCAGCGTTTCGATGCGGTTGATCTGCCCGGCCGGGAGCGGTGCTTCGCTTTCTGCGGTGACGCTGTGAAGCAGGTCCAGACGATGCGGGGTCAGCTCTGGCAGATACTCCACCGCATTTGACCACTGCTTTAACAGGCCGTGCTGCTGATCGCGCTGCCATGCGGCAATCTGCGCGGGCAGAGTTTCCAGCCAGTGAGACAGATGGTTTTTAGCTATCAGCTGATAGAAATTACTGAACTCAATCATGCTGCATCTCCGGCTTTTAGCGCCACCAGTGAGCCAAAGTTAAAGCACTGGAACCACAGTTCGCTATGCTCAAATCCGGCTTTGCGCAGGCGTGCTTTGTGGGTTTCTACGGAGTCTGTCAGCATCACGTTTTCCAGCATGCTGCGCTTCTGGCTGATCTCCAGCTCGCTGTAACCGTTCGCACGTTTAAAATCGTGGTGCATATTGAACAGCAGTTCGCCAACGTCGGCATCCTCAAAGCTGAATTTCTCGGAAAGCACCAGCGCGCCGCCGGGATTTAGCCCCTGGTAAATTTTGTCCAGCAGCAGCTGACGGTCTTCAGGCACCAGGAACTGCAGGGTAAAATTCAGGATGACCATCGACGCGTTGTGAATTTCAATCTCACGAATATCGCCTTCGACGACGTCCACCGGTACAGGGGCTTTATACGCATCAATATGGCGACGGCAGCGTTCTACCATCGCCGGGGAGTTGTCGACGGCAATGATTCGGCAATCTTCATGATGAATGTTACGACGTACCGACAGCGTTGCCGCGCCGAGCGAGCAGCCCAGGTCATAGACCTGCGTGCCGGGTTGAACGAAGCGCTCAGCCAGCATACCGATCATAGAGATAATATTGGAATAACCGGGAACAGAGCGCTGGATCATATCCGGGAAGACTTCGGCTACTCGTTCATCGAAGGTCCAGTCGCCCAGGCTGGCGATAGGCGCGGAAAAAAGCGTGTCGCGATCTGACATAACGTAAAAATCCGGGAAAAATAAAGTGGCGTATTGTGCGCTAATGGAGGGAGAAAACCAACTCCCACGGCATATACCAAAGGTTAGCCAGCACCATCAGCAAAAGCGAACACCAGGTCGCGCTCATGCCGGAACGACGCCAGCGGAATAAGCGGTGGTGAAAGCCATAATAATGCATAAGCCGGCCAGCAATCAGAAGCAGGCCACAGACGTGAACCATCCAAGTTTCTGCGCCATTCATCTCCATAAACAGCAGTAAAATCAAGGCGACGGGGATGTATTCGACTGCATTGCCGTGAATGCGGATAGCACTTTGCAGTTCCGAAAAACCGCCGTCACCATAAGAAACACGGTACTGCATTCTCAGACGCACAACATCAAATGAAAACTTAATCAGCAGTAATGCACCTAACACCGCATACAGCGCGCTGACCATACAAACTCCCTGTTTTTGGCAGATGGCACTTCACTATGATAGGGGGTGATATCAGAAAAGAGAAGATTGTTGTGGAATGGAGGGGGCGTTGCCCACGGTGGGAACCGCAGCCTGCAAGGCCTGCCAGAGAGCATCGACCAGTTCGGGTGCCTGCGCAATATCCGGTGTGTGCAAAAAGAGATAGGGCGTAGTGGTTTGCTCCCACTTTGCTAATTTTTGCAGCCAGACGGCGAACATCGCCTGATTTTGCAGCATGTTGTCGCTACCGATGAACCTGACCATCGGGTTTTGCGCGGTGACGATGGCGTGGACCGGCACTTTCGGTTTTTTGCGTTGCGCATCCACAATCGCTTCACTGTGCGGGATTGCACTGTGGACGGGGCGACTGTCAAGAATGACACGGTTGACCGCACGTTCCAGCAGGCCGCGGTTGAGCGCTATTTCTGCTTCACCTTTGGCAAAAAATTCAGCATGCCTGACCTCCACGCCGTAGGTAAACTCGCGGGGCAGGCTATCCAGAAACTGCCACAGGGCAGGCAGATCGCGCGGGCCGAACGTGGCGGGAAGCTGGAGCCAGTATTGCCCAATCCGGTTCGCCAGTGGCGACATGCGCGTAAAGAACTCTTCGGTTAAATCCCCGCAGTTGCGCAGCGCGGCGTTGTGGGAGATGGTCGCCGGAAACTTAAAACAGAACCTGAAATCGTCGGTCGTTTGCTCCCGCCAGCGTTCAACAATCTCCGCTTTAGGCAGCGCGTAGAGGGTCGTGTTGCCCTCGACACAGTTGAAGTGTCGGGCATATTCTTCCAGGCCGGTGATGCCCAGGCGCACCCATTTCGGGTGCGACCACTGGGGTAACCCCACATACATCATAGTGCGCTGAGGATCTCGTCCGTGCTGCGCACGCGTCCGATACGCGGGAAGATATGGGTCATGCTGCCCTGATGCTGTTCCGCGGAAGCCGCGCTGCAGGCATCTTCCGCAATGACCAGGTTAAAGCCCAGCTCCCAGGCGTTACGGGCGGTAGACTCCACGCCGATGTTGGTGGAAATGCCGCACAGAATAAGGGTGTCGATACCACGACGGCGGAGCTGCAGTTCCAGATCGGTTCCGTAGAATGCGCCCCATTGACGTTTGGTCACTTCGATATCGCTGTCGCGTTTGCCCAGCGACACCGGATACGTCCACCAGTTTTCCGGCAGGGCATGGGCGGGCGCCTGTGCATCAACGGGCTGTTTTAACGCCTCGGCGAAATCAGCGGACCAGCCGACGCGCACCATGACTACAGGGGCATCGCTGGCACGGCATTTTTCCGCCAGACGAGCGGCGCGGCTAACCACATCATCCGCAGCGTGCGGGCCACCGGCAAAGGGCAGGATCCCTTCCTGTAAATCAATCACCACAAGCGCGGTTTTGCTGGCATCCAGTGTTAACATCGTTACTCCCGTTAAATGAATCACTTCCGTAACACCATACGACGTGATGACCTGTAATGGGTCGGATAATTTTGTTAATTTTTGTGAGAATGCGCAATAAGAGTGCAGCAAACGACCGTCAGGCCGTGGTTCGCTCTTATCGTCCGGCGGAATTTCCAGTATAATAGCCGCCTTTTTTCATCCAGTTGTGACATACAGAAAGCTGCGACATAGTAGCCTGCATTCCAGGCGACATTTAGCCTGCGGCTAATTAAGGGATATCTCATGCGTACAGAATATTGCGGGCAGCTGCGTCAGTCCCACGTCGGACAGCAGGTCACCCTGTGTGGTTGGGTCAACCGTCGTCGTGATCTTGGTAGCCTTATTTTCATCGATATGCGCGACCGTGAAGGTATCGTTCAGGTGTTCTTCGACCCGGATCGTGCGGATGCGTTGAAGCTGGCTTCTGAGCTGCGTAATGAGTTCTGCATTCAGGTCACCGGTACCGTGCGTGCGCGTGACGAGAAAAACGTCAACGCAGACATGGCGACGGGTGCCATTGAAGTGCTGGCGTCCGATCTGGTTATCATTAACCGTGCTGAAGCGCTGCCGCTGGACTCCAACCACGTCAACACGGAAGAAGCGCGTCTGAAATACCGCTACCTGGATCTGCGTCGTCCGGAGATGGCCCAGCGCCTGAAAACCCGTGCGAAAATCACCAGCCTGGTGCGCCGTTTCATGGATGACCACGGTTTCCTCGATATCGAAACCCCGATGCTGACCAAAGCCACACCGGAAGGTGCGCGCGATTATCTGGTCCCATCCCGCGTACATAAAGGCAAATTCTACGCGCTGCCACAGTCTCCACAGCTGTTCAAACAGCTGCTGATGATGTCCGGTTTCGATCGCTACTATCAGATCGTCAAATGTTTCCGCGACGAAGACCTGCGTGCTGACCGTCAGCCAGAATTCACCCAGATCGATGTGGAAACCTCCTTCATGACCGCCGAGCAGGTGCGTGAAGTGATGGAAGCGCTGGTGCGTAGCCTGTGGAATGACGTGAAAGGCGTCGAGCTGGGCGATTTCCCGATCATGACCTTCGCCGAAGCCGAGCGTCGTTACGGTTCCGACAAACCAGACCTGCGTAACCCGATGGAGCTGGTGGATGTTGCAGACCTGGTGAAATCCGTTGAGTTCGCGGTATTTGCCGGCCCGGCTAACGATCCGAAAGGCCGTGTTGCAGCCCTGCGCGTACCGGGCGGTGCGGCACTGAGCCGTAAGCAGATCGACGATTACGGCAACTTCATTAAGATCTACGGCGCGAAAGGTCTGGCCTATATTAAAGTAACCGAGCGTGCGAAAGGTCTGGAAGGGATCACCAGCCCGGTTGCGAAGTTCCTGAATGCGGACATCGTGGAAGCGATTCTTGAGCGCACCGGCGCGCAGGATGGCGACATGATCTTCTTCGGCGCAGACAACAAGAAAGTGGTTGCCGATGCGATGGGCGCGTTGCGTCTGAAGCTGGGCAAAGACCTCAGCCTGACTGACGAAACCAAATGGGCACCGCTGTGGGTTATCGACTTCCCGATGTTTGAAGACGACGGTGAGGGCGGTTTGACCGCGATGCACCACCCGTTCACCTCGCCAAAAGACATGACGGCGGCAGAGCTGAAAGCGTCTCCGGAAGATGCGGTGGCAAACGCCTACGACATGGTGATCAACGGCTACGAAGTGGGCGGGGGGTCCGTGCGTATTCACAGCGGCGAAATGCAGCAGACCGTGTTCGGCATCCTGGGCATTAACGAACAGGAGCAGCGTGAGAAATTTGGCTTCCTGCTGGACGCCCTGAAATACGGTACACCGCCACACGCAGGTCTGGCTTTCGGTCTTGACCGTCTGACCATGCTGCTGACCGGCACCGATAACATTCGTGATGTTATTGCCTTCCCGAAAACCACTGCCGCAGCGTGTCTGATGACCGAAGCGCCAAGCTTTGCTAACCCGACTGCACTGGCTGAGCTGGGCATTGAGGTGGTGAAGAAGGAAGAGAAAAACTGATATGACATACAAGCTTCCCGTTTCTGTCTTAGTTGTCATTTATGCCCAGGACACGAAGCGGGTGCTAATGTTGCAGCGGCGCGACGATCCTGATTTCTGGCAGTCGGTTACCGGCAGCCTGGAAGAGGGGGAAACCGCGCCGCAGGCCGCCGCGCGTGAAGTAAAGGAAGAGGTCACCATTGATGTTGCTCGCGAGCAACTGACCCTGAAGGACTGTCAGCGCACGGTGGAGTTTGAAATTTTTAGCCATTTACGTCATCGCTACGCGCCGGGCATTGAGCGCAATACGGAATCGTGGTTCTGTCTCGCGCTCCCCCATGAGAGGGAGATCGTGTTTACCGAACACCTGAACTACCGCTGGGTGGATGCGACGGATGCCGCCGCACTGACCAAGTCGTGGAGCAACCGGCAGGCGATTGAAGAATTTGTAATTAACGCTGCCTGAGAAGGCGCGATTTTTGGAGAACTTTTTATGGCAGGTCATAGTAAGTGGGCCAACACCAAACACCGTAAAGCGGCACAGGATGCCAAACGCGGTAAGATCTTTACCAAAATCATTCGTGAGCTGGTGACAGCGGCACGTCTGGGCGGCGGCGATCCGGCCTCTAACCCGCGTCTGCGCGCGGCGGTGGATAAAGCGCTGTCTAACAACATGACGCGTGACACCCTGAACCGTGCCATCGCACGTGGTGTAGGCGGTGATGAAGACGCGAACATGGAAACCATCATTTATGAAGGTTACGGCCCTGGCGGTACTGCCGTGATGGTTGAGTGCCTGTCCGACAACCGTAACCGTACCGTTGCGGAAGTGCGCCATGCATTCACTAAAACCGGCGGCAACCTGGGTACCGACGGTTCCGTTTCTTACCTGTTCAGCAAAAAAGGCGTCATCTCCTTCGAGAAAGGCGACGAAGATGTGATCATGGAAGCCGCCCTGGAAGCCGGTGCGGAAGACGTGGTGACCTACGATGATGGCGCAATTGACGTTTACACCGCGTGGGAAGAGATGGGCGCCGTGCGCGATGCACTCGAAGCCGCGGGTCTGAAAGCGGACAACGCTGAAGTCTCCATGATCCCGTCCACCAAAGCGGACATGGATGCGGAAACTGCGCCAAAACTGCTGCGTCTGATCGACATGCTCGAAGACTGCGACGACGTGCAGGAAGTGTATCACAACGGTGAAATCTCTGATGAGGTTGCAGCGACTCTCTGATGAGAGCGTATAAGCCGTTTACGGGAGACGCGTGATGTCGATTATCCTTGGGATTGACCCCGGCTCGCGCGTCACCGGTTATGGCGTTATCCGCCAGGTGGGACGCCAGCTAACCTACCTCGGCAGCGGCTGTATTCGCACCAAAGTGGACGATCTGCCGTCGCGCCTGAAGCTGATTTATGCGGGCGTGTCGGAAATCATCACCCAGTTTCAGCCTGATTTTTTTGCCATTGAGCAGGTCTTTATGGCAAAAAACGCCGATTCGGCGCTAAAGCTGGGGCAGGCGCGCGGCGTGGCGATTGTTGCCGCCGTGAACCAGGATCTTCCGGTGTTCGAATATGCCGCACGTCAGGTAAAGCAGACGGTGGTGGGGATAGGTAGCGCGGAGAAAAGCCAGGTGCAGCATATGGTGCGTACCTTGCTGAAGCTTCCCGCAAACCCGCAGGCCGATGCCGCCGATGCGCTGGCCATTGCGATTACCCACTGTCACGTCAGCCAGAACGCGATGCAAATGAGTGAATCGCGGCTCAATCTGGCGCGAGGCAGGTTACGATAAAGAGAAATCAGGCTGGATAAACATCCAGCCTTTTTTTATTATGTCGCCAGTCAAACATTTTCCAGAACGCAGGAGCGTCACGTGATAGGCAGACTCAGAGGCATCATCATTGAAAAACAACCCCCGTTAGTGCTGCTGGAAGTGGGTGGCGTGGGCTATGAAGTCCACATGCCAATGACCTGCTTCTACGAGTTGCCGGACGCGGGTAAAGAGGCGATTGTCTTTACTCAGTTCGTGGTGCGTGAAGATGCTCAGTTGCTTTACGGCTTCAACAACAAGCAGGAACGTACCCTGTTCCGCGAGCTGATTAAAACCAACGGCGTGGGACCGAAGCTGGCACTGGCGATTTTGTCCGGTATGTCTGCTCCGCAGTTCGTGAATGCCGTTGAGCGCGAAGATCCTGCGGCGCTGATTAAACTCCCGGGGATTGGTAAGAAAACCGCCGAGCGTCTGATTGTTGAGATGAAAGACCGCTTTAAAGGTCTGCATGGCGATCTGTTCACCCCAGCCACCGATCTGGTTCTGACGTCACCTGGGGCGCCGTCAACAGATGATGACGCTGAGCAGGAAGCGGTTGCCGCGCTGGTGGCGCTGGGCTATAAACCTCAGGAGGCCAGTCGGATGGTAAGCAAAATTGCCAAACCGGATGCCAGCAGTGAAACCCTGATTCGTGAAGCGCTGCGCGCTGCATTGTGAGGTAAAGGATGATTGAAGCAGACCGCCTGGTATCGGCAGGCACCCTTCAGGCAGAAGACGTGGTGGATCGTGCGATCCGCCCGAAGCTGCTTGATGAGTATATCGGCCAGCCGCAGGTACGTTCCCAGATGGAGATTTTCATCCAGGCGGCAAAGCTGCGCGGCGATGCGCTCGATCACCTGCTGATTTTTGGCCCGCCAGGGTTGGGGAAAACCACGCTGGCGAATATCGTTGCCAATGAAATGGGCGTCAACTTGCGCACGACCTCCGGCCCGGTGCTGGAGAAAGCCGGCGATCTGGCGGCAATGCTGACCAACCTTGAACCGCATGACGTACTGTTTATCGATGAAATCCACCGTCTGTCTCCGGTGGTAGAGGAAGTCCTCTATCCGGCAATGGAAGATTACCAGCTGGATATCATGATTGGTGAAGGCCCGGCTGCGCGCTCCATCAAGATCGATCTGCCGCCGTTTACCCTGATTGGCGCAACGACCCGTGCCGGATCGTTGACCTCTCCACTGCGCGACCGCTTCGGTATCGTGCAGCGTCTGGAGTTTTATCAGGTGCCGGACCTGCAGCATATTGTCGGTCGTAGCGCGCGCTATATGGGGCTGGAGATGAGCGAAGAGGGCGCTTTTGAAGTGGCGAAGCGTTCGCGTGGTACGCCGCGTATTGCCAACCGCCTGCTGCGTCGCGTGCGCGACTTTGCCGAAGTGAAGCACGATGGCACCATTTCGGCAGAGATTGCCGCCCAGGCGCTGGATATGCTTAACGTCGATGCCGAAGGCTTTGACTATATGGACCGCAAATTGCTGCTGGCGGTGCTGGATAAATTCTTTGGCGGACCGGTCGGGCTGGATAACCTGGCGGCGGCGATCGGTGAAGAGCGTGAAACTATCGAGGATGTTCTGGAGCCGTATCTGATCCAGCAGGGATTCTTACAGCGTACGCCGCGTGGTCGTATGGCGACGGTGCGGGCGTGGAATCATTTCGGCATTACGCCACCGTCAATGCCGTAATGATGAGCAGGCGGGATGTTAAATTTCGCCTGCGACGCTGACCGATTAGTTACCTCATCTGAATTATCATCCATATTATTTTGGATAAATTTATCCTATCTATCATTTTAGATAATTCGCTTATTCCCTCTATGATGAATTTATAGCGATATCCATGCTATGAATAAATTTCATCATCACATCAGGAATAACAAAATGAAAACAATGACGGCTCTGACTATTGCCGCTCTGACTATGGCGGCTTTGTCTGGCGCCGCGAATGCCGCTATTTCCGGAACCCAAACATGGAAAATGGTGGATAATAAACTTGAAAATACCAGTAACGGACGAAAATTATGTATGACTGGCATTGCTTACCAGCAGGCGGTGATGGAGCCATGTGGTTCTAATCCAGAATTGCAGAATATTCGTGAGGTCAATTTCGCTATTAATGGGATGCTGATGCTGGAAACATATCCAGAATATGCCTTCGCACCAGCAAGCGGCAAAGTTTATATACGCGAATATGAACCTATTGCGAGTCATTGGGACTATATTAACGGACAGCTGAAAAAAGTTGATACCGATGGTATTGTCAAGTGTCTTGATATGGAAGGCGGCATAAACGTCCCAGGTGCCAAATTGCATTTAGCAACGTGTACCAGGTAATAAAATAAGCCCCGATAATTTCATCGGGGCTTATTTACGTGTGCACCCAACATGGGCGCACTCCAGCGGTTTAAGTCCCGCCATGCGTTGATCACAGCACATGAAGCGAAGCGCCACCCTCTGTGGAAGCGCTAATCGTTCATTCAGGCATTAGGTTGTTTTTTCATCATGCTGAAAATAAACAGCACCGCCGCACTCAGCACTACTGACGGCCCAGCAGGCGTGTCATAGAACGCCGAGAAGGTTAACCCACCCGTTACCGCAATCATTCCGATAATCACGGCCACACCGGCCATCTGCTCCGGCGTGCGGGCAAAACGGCGCGCCGTGGCGGCAGGGATGATCAGCAGCGAGGTAATAATCAGCGCCCCGACGAACTTCATCGCCACGCCGATGGTTAATGCCGTCACCAGCATCAGCAGTAGCTTAACCCGCTGCAGCTTCACGCCGTCGACGAAGGCCAGGTCCGGGCTGACGGTCATCGCCAGCAGGTTACGCCACTGCCAGAGCAGAATACCGAGTACCACCACCACACCGAAGGCGATGGAAATTAAATCTTCCGGCGTCACGGCAAGCAGATCGCCAAACAGATAGGCCATCAGGTCGACGCGGATATTCGACATCAGACTCACCACCACCAGACCCAGCGAGAGCGCGCTATGGGCCATAATGCCAAGCAGCGTATCAATGGCGAGGTGCGGACGTTTCTCCAGCCAGACCAGCCCGGCTGCCAGCAGCAGGGTGACGACAATCACCGCGTAGAAGGGATTCACATCCAGCAGTAAACCAAAAGCCACGCCCAGCAAAGAGGCGTGCGCGAGGGTATCACCGAAATAGGACATTCTGCGCCAGACCACAAACGAGCCGAGTGGACCCGCGGCGCAGGCAAGCATAATCCCGGCCAGCCAGCCGGGCAGTAACAGTTCAATCATGAGTGTCCATTTCCCCGGCGCAGGACAATTCGTCCCTGTAAATCATGGCGGTGATTATGATGATGACGGTAAATACCCAGCTGTTCAGCGCCACGAGGGCCAAACATGGAGATAAACTCCGGGTGCATCGAGACCACTTCAGGCGTGCCGGAACAGCAAATATGATGGTTAAGGCACAGCACTTCGTCCGTTTTCGCCATGACAAGATGGAGATCGTGGGAGACCATCAGCACGGCGCAATTCAGTTCACGGCGAAGCTGATCGATCAAATCATAAAGCGCGACCTGACCATTAACGTCCACCCCCTGGGTAGGCTCATCAAGCACCAGCAGTTGCGGGCTGCTCAACAGCGCGCGCGCCAGCAAAACGCGCTGCGTCTCACCCCCGGAAAGTTTTTGCAGCGGCGCGTCAATAAGGTGGCCCGCCTGTACGCGTTTCAGCGCCGGGAGAATATCGGCTTTCCGCGTGCCGGGGCGCAGGCGCAGAAAGCGACTCACCGTTAAAGGCAGCGTGGCGTCCAGATGTAATTTCTGAGGCACATAGCCGATACGCAATTTTTCCTCGCGGGTGATAACACCTTCATCGGGCGTCACCAGACCCAGTACAACCCGTACCAGCGTGGATTTACCTGCGCCATTAGGACCAAGCAGCGTCAGAATTTTGCCGGGCTTCAGATCCAGCGACACGTCAGAGAGGACGCGGCGCTGGCCGAAAGAGACCGAAATATTATCGAGAGAAACCAGTGTCGTCATGTCAATTTAAGCTTGAAGAAGTCAACGAATGTTATAATATCACATTCCACGCATTCACTACGATGATTAGTCGCATTATGTTACATAAAAATACGCTTCTTTTCGCAGCATTATCCGCTGCCCTTTGGGGTACAACCGCACAAGATGTTAACGCGGCGGTTGTCGCTTCGCTTAAACCGCTTGGATTCATCGCGTCGGCCATTGCCGATGGGGTGACGGAAACCCAGGTTTTGCTGCCTGACGGGGCCTCTGAGCATGACTATTCTCTTCGCCCTTCAGATGTAAAACGCTTACAAAACGCGGACTTAGTCGTCTGGATTGGACCAGAGATGGAAGCGTTTATGCAGAAGTCGGCCAAACAGTTTCCAGGCGATAAACAGGTTGCGATTGCCGGGCTTTCCGGCGTGAAACCGTTGCTCATGAAAGGCACGGATGACGACGGTGATGAACATGACCATCACGCGGCAGAGGGTGAAAAAGGTGATGGAGATCACCATCACGGTGAGTACAACATGCATCTCTGGCTTTCCCCAGAGATAGCGCGGCTTTCAGCGGTTGCAATCCACGACAAATTAGTGGAACTTATGCCGCAAAGTCGAGCCAAACTAGACGCCAACCTGAAGGATTTTGAGGCACAATTAGCCGCAACCGATAAGCAGGTAGGTAATGAGCTCGCACCGTTGAAAGGAAAAGGGTATTTCGTTTTTCATGACGCCTATGGCTACTATGAAAAACACTATGGTTTGACCCCGCTTGGGCACTTCACCGTCAACCCTGAAATTCAACCTGGTGCGCAGCGTTTACATGAAATCAGAACACAGTTGGTTGAGCAAAAAGCGACATGCGTTTTTGCTGAGCCACAGTTCAGGCCAGCGGTCGTAGAAGCCGTGGCCAGGGGGACATCCGTGCGCATGGGGACCCTTGACCCGCTAGGAACGAATATCCAGTTGAGCAAAGCGAGCTATTCGCAGTTCCTCAGCCAACTGGCGAACCAGTATGCGAGCTGCCTGAAAGGAGATTAACGAGGAAGTGAATACGTGCAACAGATAGCCCGCTCTGTCGCCCTGGCATTTAACAATCTGCCTCGACCCCACCGCGTTATGCTGGGGTCGCTTACAGTACTCACCTTAGCGGTCGCCGTCTGGCGGCCCTATGTTTACCACCCGAGTTCTGCCCCTATCATCAAAACCATCGAGCTTGAAAAGAGCGAGATCCGTTCTTTACTGCCTGAAGCCAGTGAGCCTATCGACCAGGCTGCTCAGGAAGATGAAGCGATTCCCCAGGATGAACTGGACGATAAAATCGAGAACGAGGCCGGGATCCACGAGTATGTTGTCTCTACCGGTGACACGCTGAGCAGCGTGCTCAACCAGTACGGTATCGACATGGGGAATATCAGTCAGCTTGCTGCTGCAGATAAAGACCTGCGTAACCTGAAAATAGGGCAACAGCTCTCCTGGACCTTAACGGCGGATGGCGATCTCCAGCGGTTAACCTGGGAGATGTCCCGCCGTGAAACCCGCACCTACGATCGCACTGCAAACGGTTTCAAAATGACCAGTGAAATGCAGAAGGGCGACTGGGTGAACAGCGTGATGAAAGGCACAGTAGGCGGAAGCTTCGTTTCCAGCGCCCGTGATGCCGGTCTCACCAGCTCTGAAATCAGTGCGGTGATCAAAGCCATGCAGTGGCAGATGGATTTCCGCAAGCTGAAGAAGGGCGATGAGTTTTCCGTGCTGATGTCTCGCGAAATGCTCGACGGCAAGCGTGAGCAGAGCCAACTGGTGGGCGTACGTCTGCGCTCTGATGGCAAAGATTACTACGCCATCCGTGCCGAAGACGGTAAGTTCTACGATCGCAGCGGTACGGGACTGGCGAAAGGCTTTATGCGCTTCCCGACGGCTAAACAGTTCCGCGTTTCCTCTAACTTTAACCCGCGTCGTCTGAACCCGGTTACCGGGCGCGTCGCACCACACCGTGGCGTTGACTTTGCCATGCCGCAGGGCACGCCGGTGCTGGCTGTGGGTGATGGTGAAGTGGTCGTGGCTAAACGTAGCGGTGCCGCAGGCTACTATGTCGCGGTGCGTCACGGTCGTACCTACACCACCCGCTATATGCACCTGCGTAAACTGCTGGTTAAGCCTGGACAGAAAGTGAAACGTGGCGACCGTATCGCGCTCTCCGGCAACACCGGACGCTCGACCGGCCCGCACCTGCACTATGAAGTGTGGATTAACCAACAGGCCGTAAACCCGCTGACGGCGAAACTGCCACGCACCGAAGGCCTGACGGGTAAAGATCGTTCTGATTACCTGGCGCAGGTGAAAGAGGTGATACCGCAGCTGAGCTTAAACTAAGCCTTCTGTTTTTGTGAAAAAAGCCGGTGTCAGTATGCGCCGGCTTTTTCTTTTGTGCGTGGACGACTGCCTCGCTACACTATCAATAAAATTTTGCGTCACCAGACCCTGGAACCAGCATGGAAACAAAAAAAAACAATATTGAATACATTCCTGAGTTTGAAAAATCCTTTCGCCATCCGCGCAACTGGGGCGCCTGGCTCGGGGTCTACACCTTTGCAGGCATCGCTATGCTGCCTGCTGCGCTGCGCGATCCCCTGCTGGGGAAAATTGGCCGTCTGGCCGGGCGTTTAGGCAAAAGCGCGCGTCGCCGTGCGCAGATCAACCTCTATTACTGTTTTCCCGAAAAAAGCGATGCCGAGCGCGAGGCTATCATCGATGCGATGTATACCACCGCGCCGCAGGCAATGGCAATGATGGCAGAGCTGGCGCTGAAAGGGCCGGAAAAAATCGTTGACCGTGTTGACTGGAAAGGGCTGGAAATCATTGACGAAATGCGTCGCAATGACGAGAAGGTGATTTTCCTCGTTCCTCACGGTTGGGGTGTCGACATTCCGGCGATGCTGATGGCTTCTCAGGGTCAGAAGATGGCGGCCATGTTCCATAACCAGGGCAACAAAATCTACGACTTTGTCTGGAATACCGTACGTCGTCGTTTTGGCGGTCGTTTGCATGCGCGTAACGATGGTATCAAGCCGTTTATTCAGTCCGTACGTCAGGGATACTGGGGCTACTATCTGCCGGATCAGGACCACGGACCGGAGCACAGTGAGTTTGTCGACTTCTTTGCGACCTACAAAGCCACACTTCCGGCGATTGGCCGCCTGATGAAGGTGTGTCGCGCCCGCGTGATCCCACTCTTCCCGGTTTATAATGGTAAAACGCACCGTCTGAGCATTGAAGTCCGCCCGCCGATGGATGACCTGCTGACCGCAGACGATCACACCATTGCGCGTCGCATGAACGAAGAGGTGGAAATCCTGGTGGGGCCGCATACCGAGCAGTACACGTGGATATTGAAGCTGCTTAAAACGCGAAAGCCGGGTGAAACGGAACCTTATAAACGCAAAGAGCTTTATCCGAGGAAATAAAAAACGCCCTCTCCATCTGGAGAGGGCGTTTTAATACAGATGCTGTTACTCGACGGTCATAACGCGGGTGGTGTTGGTTGAACCGATGGTGCTCATCACATCGCCCTGCGTCACGATAACGATATCACCGGACACCAGGTAACCTTTGTCGCGCAGCAGATTGACGGCATCGTGCGCGGCTGCCACACCGTCATTGGTGCTGTCGAAGTGCACCGGCGTCACACCGCGGTACAGCGCCGTCAGGTTCAGCGTACGTTCATGACGGGACATGGCGAAGATCGGCAGACCGGAGCTGATACGGGAAGTCATCAGCGCGGTACGGCCTGATTCGGTCATGGTGATGATCGCGGTAACCCCTTTCAGATGGTTTGCCGCGTACATGGCAGACATCGCAATCGCTTCTTCCACGTTGTCGAACTGCACGTCCAGACGGTGTTTAGAGACGTTGATGCTTGGGATCTTCTCTGCGCCCAGGCAGACACGCGCCATCGCGGCCACGGTTTCAGCAGGATACTGGCCCGCAGCGGTTTCCGCAGACAGCATTACCGCATCGGTACCATCCAGCACGGCGTTAGCGACGTCCATCACCTCCGCACGGGTTGGCATTGGGTTGGTGATCATGGATTCCATCATCTGGGTCGCGGTGATCACCGCGCGGTTCAGCTGACGTGCGCGACGAATCAGCGCTTTCTGGATACCAACCAGCTCAGGATCGCCGATTTCCACACCCAAGTCGCCGCGGGCCACCATCACCACGTCAGAAGCCAGGATCACATCGTCCATGGCGTCCTGATCGCAAACGGCTTCCGCGCGTTCAACCTTGGCAACGATTTTGGCATCACAGCCTGCATCACGGGCCAGACGGCGTGCATAGTTCAGATCTTCGCCACAGCGTGGGAAGGAGACTGCCAGGTAGTCAACGCCGATCAGAGCCGCAGTAACGATGTCCGCTTTGTCTTTATCGGTCAGCGCTTCAGCAGAGAGGCCGCCGCCCAGTTTGTTGATACCTTTATTGTTGGAGAGCGGGCCGCCGACGGTGACTTCGGTGAACACTTTCATCCCCTGAACTTCGAGCACCTTCAGCTGTACGCGTCCGTCGTCGAGCAGCAGGATATCGCCAGGCACCACGTCAGCTGGCAGGCCTTTATAGTCAATCCCGACTTTTTCTTTATCGCCTTCGCCTTTGCCCAGGTTGGCATCCAGCAGGAATTTATCGCCGATATTGAGGAAAACTTTACCTTCTTTGAAGGTGGAGACACGAATTTTAGGACCCTGCAGATCGCCGAGGATAGCGACATGGCGGCCCAGTTTAGCGGCGATCTCACGCACTTTGTCGGCACGTAATTTATGGTCTTCTGGCGTACCGTGAGAGAAGTTCATGCGCACCACGTTGGCACCCGCGGCGATAATCTTTTCAAGGTTATTATCGCGGTCGGTGGCCGGGCCTAAGGTGGTAACGATCTTGGTTCTGCGAAGCCTTCTGGACATGTAATACTCCGTTGACTGAAACAACTTTGGTGTTGCGTGAACATTGAATCGGCCTTCATCTGCCGCAAGGCAGCAAAGAGAGGACCGAATGCCGTAAATCATTACATCGTAATTATTGGTTACGTCTTCGTTATCTACTTTAAGGAAACATCGCTCTTTATGAGCAATTCTTTATCAAAACGCGATTCCTTCAGCGCTTCCTTGACTCGCTTCAAGTTATCTCTGAATTTTGCGCCCCGGCGCAAGGTAAAACCGGTCGCCAGCACGTCTATAACCGTGAGCTGTGCCAGACGGGAAACCATAGGCATATACATATCGGTATCCTCCGGGACGTCCAGCGTAATGGCGAGCGTCGCCTCTCGTGCCAGCGGCGTACCGGCGGTGGTGAGGGCGATCACCATGGCATCGTTTTCACGGGCCAGCTGCGCCAGTTCCACCTGACTTTTGGTGCGGCCAGTATGCGAAATGAGTACCACGACGTCATCTTCACTGCAATTCATACAGCTCATGCGTTGCAGCACAATGTCATCGGAATAAATCACCGGCACGTTGAAGCGGAAGAATTTATTCATGGCATCGTGCGCCACGGCGGCCGACGACCCTAGTCCGAAGAACGCGATCCGCTTGGCCTGGGTAAGTAAATCCACCGCACGGTTCACCGAACTCATATCCAGAGACTGACGAACGTGGTCAAGCGTGGCCATAGCTGACTCAAAAATTTTCGCCGTGTAGGCATCTACGCTGTCGTCTTCATCCACATTACGATTAACATAAGGGGTGCCGTTTGCCAGACTTTGTGCCAGATGCAGTTTAAAATCAGGAAAGCCGCGCGTTTCCAGGCTACGGCAGAAGCGGTTAACGGTCGGTTCGCTGACGCCTGCTTCCTGAGCCAGCGCGGCGATGCTTGAATGAATCGCCTGAGCGGGAGAGGCAAGAATGACTTCAGCCACTTTTCGCTCGGATTTGCTAAGGTGTTCCAGTTGATACTGGATTTTTTCAAGCATATTCATTGTTAACAGGGCGCTCGTGGGGGTGGAAACGATTTCATAAATGGATGAAATCTTCATTCGATTAGCCGATATTACCCCTGTGGCTTCCATAAAGGGTAACAGTCGACAAGATAATGTTGTTGTTTTTTTTCATTACTTGATCGATGTCGGGTTTTGCTATGACCCTGTTGCGCAAATTATCGACGCTTGTTGCGTCATAATGCCCCTTAATCGGCTGCAAGGCGAAAAATTGCCGTATCGCACGAGACGATAAGTGCTAATGGTTTCGGGAATGACGTAAAAGCAGTACAGTGCATTGTAATAAAATTACAACGATACCTGGCAGAAGTACCAGGTGATCCAACTGAGGAGAATGACATGGCGGTAACGCAAACAGCCCAGGCATGTGACCTGGTCATTTTCGGCGCGAAAGGCGATCTTGCACGCCGAAAATTGCTGCCTTCCCTGTATCAACTGGAGAAAGCGGGCCAAATTCATCCGGATACCCGTATCCTGGGGGTAGGGCGCGCCGACTGGGATAAGGACGCTTATACCAAAGTCGTCCGCGAGGCGCTCGAAACTTTCATGAAGGAAAAAATTGATGAAAGTTTGTGGGATACTCTGAGCGGTCGTCTTGATTTCTGCAACCTGGACGTCAATGACGTCAGCGCGTTTAACCGCCTGGGCGCCATGCTGGATCAGAAAAACCGTGTCACCATTAACTATTTCGCCATGCCGCCAAGCACTTTCGGCGCCATCTGCAAAGGTCTCGGCGAAGCCAAACTGAACGCCAAACCGGCGCGCGTGGTGATGGAGAAGCCGCTGGGTACCTCTCTGGCAACCTCGCGTGAAATCAACGACCAGGTGGGAGAGTTCTTCGAAGAGTGCCAGGTTTACCGTATCGACCACTATCTCGGTAAAGAGACGGTACTGAACCTGCTGGCGCTGCGTTTTGCTAACTCCCTGTTTGTGAATAACTGGGACAACCGCACTATCGACCACGTGGAAATCACCGTGGCGGAAGAGGTAGGTATCGAAGGCCGCTGGGGTTACTTTGACCAGGCAGGCCAGATGCGCGACATGATCCAGAACCACCTCCTGCAAATTCTGTGCATGATCGCCATGTCACCGCCGTCTGACCTGACGGCAGACAGCATTCGCGACGCCAAAGTCAAAGTGCTCAAGTCGCTGCGCCGCATCGACCGCTCCAACGTGCGCGAGAAGACCGTTCGCGGCCAGTACACTGCCGGGTTTGCGCAAGGCAAAAAAGTGCCGGGCTACCTGGAAGAAGAGGGCGCGAACAAATCCAGCAACACCGAGACTTTTGTGGCGATCCGCGTGGATATCGATGACTGGCGCTGGGCGGGCGTGCCGTTCTACCTGCGTACCGGTAAACGTCTGCCAACCAAATGTTCCGAAGTCGTCGTCTACTTCAAAAACCCGGAACTGAACCTGTTCAAAGAGTCCTGGCAGGAGCTGCCTCAGAACAAACTGACCATTCGTTTGCAGCCGGACGAAGGGGTTGATATCCAGATCCTCAACAAAGTGCCGGGCCTGGATCACAAGCATAACCTGCAGACCACCAAACTGGATCTGAGCTACTCCGAAACCTTCAACCAGACGCACCTCGCGGATGCTTATGAGCGTCTGCTGCTGGAAACCATGCGTGGTATCCAGGCGCTGTTCGTGCGTCGCGATGAAGTGGAAGAGGCGTGGAAATGGGTCGATTCCATTACCGAAGCCTGGGCAGCCGATCAGGATGCGCCAAAACCGTATCAGGCGGGCACCTGGGGTCCGGTTGCATCGGTGGCCATGATCACCCGTGATGGCCGCTCCTGGAACGAGTTTGAGTAGGATAATCCACTAGCCCGAAAGTGTTATTTTACCGGTAACATGATCTAACACAGCTAGTGGCACAATTTTTATTCTTTTAAGCGCCGCGTGGATTTCCCCGCGGCGCTTTTTTTATTACACTGCCGGAAGTGATTTTGCCCCAGAGCTCCGGACGGCAAGCGTTTCAGCGGTGTTAACAACTGCCAGCGACGTTGTAAACTCCTGAGCCCGGACAGATAAATTAGAGGAGCTTTTATGAATCCGACATTGTTACGCGTAACACAACGCATTATTGAGCGCTCGAAGGAGACCCGTTCGGCCTACCTCGCCCGGATTGAACAGGCAAAGAGCAATACCGTCCATCGCTCTCAGCTGGCCTGTGGTAACCTGGCGCACGGCTTCGCGGCCTGCCAGCCCGATGATAAAGCCTCCCTGAAAAGCATGTTGCGTAACAATATCGCCATTATTACCTCCTATAACGACATGCTCTCCGCCCACCAGCCGTATGAGGTCTATCCCAATATCATTCGTAACGCGCTGCACAGCGTGAATGCGGTAGGTCAGGTCGCGGGTGGCGTGCCGGCCATGTGCGACGGCGTGACCCAGGGGCAGGATGGTATGGAGCTGTCGCTGCTCAGCCGCGAAGTGATTGCAATGTCTGCTGCAGTAGGCCTGTCACACAACATGTTTGATGGCGCACTGTACCTGGGCGTGTGCGACAAGATCGTCCCGGGACTGGTGATGGCAGCGCTGTCGTTTGGCCATCTGCCCGCGATCTTTGTGCCGTCTGGCCCGATGGCAAGCGGTCTGCCGAACAAAGAAAAAGTGCGTATTCGCCAGCTGTATGCGGAAGGAAAAGCAGACCGTCAGGCGCTGCTGGAGGCGGAAGCCGCGTCCTACCATGCGCCGGGTACCTGTACATTCTACGGCACGGCCAACACCAACCAGATGGTGGTGGAATTTATGGGCATGCAGCTGCCGGGCTCGTCCTTTATCCAGCCGGATGCACCTCTGCGTCAGGCCTTGACTGAGGCCGCAGCACGTCAGGTGACGCGTCTGACCGGAAACGGCAATGAATGGATGCCGATGGGCAAAATGGTCGACGAAAAAGTGATCGTCAACGGTATTGTGGCTCTGCTGGCCACCGGCGGTTCGACCAACCACACCATGCACCTGGTGGCCATGGCGCGCGCGGCGGGCATTCTGATCAACTGGGATGATTTCTCTGAGATCTCTTCCGTGGTGCCGCTGATGGCACGTCTTTACCCGAACGGTCCGGCGGACATCAACCACTTCCAGGCTGCGGGTGGCGTACCGCTGCTGATGCGCGAGCTGCTGAAAGGCGGTTTGCTGCATGAAGACGTCAACACCGTGGCAGGCTTTGGCCTGCAGCGCTATACCCAGGAGCCGTGGCTGAACAATGGCGAGCTGGCCTGGCGCGACGGGGCGACCGCATCTCTCGATGCGCAGGTGATTGCCACCATCGACAAACCGTTCTCTCCTCATGGTGGCACCAAAGTGCTGAGCGGCAACCTCGGTCGTGCGGTGATGAAAACGTCTGCTGTACCGGAAGAGAACCAGGTTATTGAAGCGCCGGCTGTGGTGTTTGAAAGCCAGCACGACGTATTACCCGCTTTTGACGCGGGTCTGCTTGATAAAGACTGTGTGGTGGTAGTGCGTCATCAGGGGCCAAAAGCGAACGGCATGCCAGAATTACATAAACTTATGCCACCACTTGGTGTATTATTGGACCGCCGTTTCAAAATTGCGTTAGTGACCGATGGACGCCTCTCCGGTGCATCCGGCAAAGTGCCTTCAGCCATCCACGTCACGCCGGAAGCTTATGACGGCGGTTTGCTGGCGAAAGTGCGCGACGGTGACATGATCCGCGTGAACGGTCAGACAGGTGAGTTAACCCTGCTGGTGGATGAGGCAGAGCTGGCGGCACGTCAGCCACATATTCCTGACCTGAGCGCATCGCGCGTGGGGACCGGACGCGAAATGTTCAGCGCGCTGCGTGAGAAACTCTCCGGTGCGGAGCAGGGCGCAACCTGTATTACGTTTTAAGACGACTTGATTTTAACGATCTGGCGAGAGAAGACTCTGATGAAAAACTGGAAAACAAGTGCAGAAGCAATCCTGACCACTGGCCCTGTCGTGCCGGTTATCGTGGTAAACAAGCTGGAGCACGCTGTGCCAATGGCGAAAGCGCTGGTTGCGGGTGGCGTTCGTGTTCTGGAAGTGACCCTGCGTACCGCCTGCGCGATGGATGCGATTCGCGCTATCGCCAAAGAAGTGCCGGACGCCATCATCGGTGCGGGCACTGTTCTCAACGCGCAACAGCTGGCAGAAGTCACGGAGGCCGGAGCTCAGTTCGCTATCAGCCCTGGCCTGACCGAGCCGCTGCTGAAAGCAGCGACCGAAGGCACTATTCCTTTGATCCCGGGTATCAGCACCGTGTCTGAACTGATGCTGGGTATGGACTACGGCCTGAAAGAGTTCAAATTCTTCCCGGCAGAAGCCAACGGCGGCACCAAAGCGCTGCAGGCGATTGCAGGTCCATTCTCTCAGGTGCGTTTCTGCCCGACGGGCGGTATCTCTCCGGCGAACTACCGTGACTACCTGGCGCTGAAAAGCGTGCTGTGCATCGGGGGTTCATGGCTGGTGCCAGCGGATGCGCTGGAAGCGGGCGACTGGGATCGCATCACGAAACTGGCTCGCGAAGCGGTTGAAGGCGCGAAGCAATAAGTTTTTTATCGTATGAAAAACGGGCCTTTCGGCCCGTTTTTTTTATCCTGCTACCTCAACGTTCGCTGCCGCCGCTTTAGCGCGTGCGATGGCCTCGTCGACGTTATTCCCGGTTGCTAACGCCACGCCCAGACGACGGGTGCCGTCGATCTCCGGCTTACCGAACAAACGTACCTGTAACCCGGCGCCCGTTGCGCCCTCGACGTTATCAAACGTCACGTTCTGACTGGTCAGCTGCGGCAGGATCACCCCCGAGGCCGCCGGGCCGTACTGACGAATACCGCCAACCGGCAGGCCAAGGAAGGCGCGAACATGCAGGGCGAACTCGGAGAGATCCTGCGATATCAACGTCACCATACCGGTGTCATGCGGGCGAGGGGAGACTTCGCTGAAAATCACCTCGTCGCCGCAGACAAACAGCTCCACGCCGAACAGACCGTAACCACCTAACGCCAGAACGGTTTTACGGGCGATATCCTGGGCACGTTCCAGCGCCAGGGCGCTCATCTGCTGTGGCTGCCAGGATTCGCGGTAATCGCCATCCTCCTGGCGGTGACCGATCGGATCGCAGAAATGGACGCCATCCACGGCGCTGACGGTAAGCAGGGTGATTTCGAAATCAAACTTCACCACCCCCTCGACGATCACGCGGCCAGCTCCGGCACGGCCACCCTGTTGCGCATAATCCCAGGCTTTGTCCAGCGTGCTGCTGTCGCGGATAAAACTCTGTCCTTTTCCGGAGGAGCTCATCACCGGCTTAATGATGCACGGGTAACCCATCTCATCGACGGCCTGCAGGAATGCGGTTTTATCGCCCGCAAAACGGTAGCTTGAAGTGGGCAGCCCCAGCTCCTCTGCCGCCAGGCGGCGAATGCCTTCGCGGTTCATGGTCAGTTTCGCTGCGTTGGCGCAAGGCACCACGCGCTGACCTTCCTGCTCAAGCGCGATCAGCGTATCGGTCGCGATAGCTTCAATCTCCGGCACCACAAAATCCGGTTTCTCCTGCGTGATGAGTGTCCGCAGAGCTTCTCCGTCCAGCATGTTAATCACATAAGAACGATGGGCAACATGCATGGCGGGCGCGTCGGCGTAGCGGTCTACGGCAATCACTTCTACCCCTAAACGCTGGCACTCAATGGCGACTTCTTTCCCCAGCTCGCCCGATCCTAACAGCATCACACGCGTCGCCGCAGGTCGCAGCGCGGTTCCTAAACGAGTCATAACATTCCCCCTGAAAAAGATGCGCGCAGTATAAACGAAAACGTTTGCGTCTGTCTTGCGCAGGGCAAAAGGGCCGACGAGAAATTTGCGCTTCTTTAGCCTCGACGGACATTTCCTGACGCCTGCTCGCTTACGCTGTGGAAATGTTAACCGTTAAGTGAGGGAAACCATGTCAGGCTGGTTAAATCAACTGCAATCCATGTTAGGGCAGAAAACATCAGGTTCAGGCGACCAGGGGCTCAGCAAACTGCTGGTACCGGGGGCGCTCGGAGGGCTGGCAGGGCTGCTGGTCGCCAATAAATCCTCACGTAAGCTGCTGGCAAAGTACGGTACCGGCGCGTTGCTGGCCGGTGGCGGCGCTATCGCCGGTACCGTGCTGTGGAATAAGTACAAGGACAGGGTACGCGCGGCGCACCAGGATGAACCCCACTTTGGGGAGGAGACTTCGCCGCTGGATCTGCGTACGGAGCGGCTCATTCTTGCGCTGGTGTTTGCCGCAAAAAGCGACGGGCATATTGATGATAAAGAACGAGCGGCTATCGAGCAGCAGATGCGAGAAGCCGGCGTGGAGGAGCAGGGCAGAACGCTGGTGGCGCAGGCCATTGAGCAGCCGCTCGATCCGCAGCGTCTGGCGCAAAGCGTGCAGAATGAGGAAGAGGCGCTGGAACTCTATTTCCTGAGCTGTGCCGCCATTGATATTGACCACTTTATGGAACGCAGCTATCTCAACGCCCTGGGCGATGCGTTGAAAATTCCTCAGGATGTTCGCGAGGGGATCGAGCAGGATATCCGGGAGCAAAAACAGACGCTACAGGGCTAGCTATCGCTGATGTAGCCATGTTTCGCTTGCATCATGCGCGGGTTTTGCCAACCTTATAGGGTGTAAAACTTAAAAGAATGATGTCATGCCACCGAAAGCCCGACGTACTCCGTATGCGATTACCACCCATGGCGATACGCGTATAGATAACTATTACTGGCTACGGGACGATTCACGTTCCCGCCCAGAGGTACTCGACTACCTGCATGAAGAAAACGATTACGGTCGCAAGGTCATGTCCAGCCAGCAGGCGCTTCAGGACCAGCTGCTGAACGAAATGGTGCAGCGCATTCCTCAGCGCGATATCTCCGCGCCCTGGACCAAAAACGGCTATCGTTATCGGCATATCTACGAGCCCGGCAGTGAATATCCCATCTATCAGCGACAGTCGGTATTAAGCGCCGAGTGGGATGAATGGGATATTCTGCTGGATGCCAACCAGCGTGCCGCCCACAGCGAGTTTTATACGCTGGGCGGTATGTCCATCTCCCCGGATAACACCATTATGGCGCTGGCGGAGGATTATCTCTCCCGTCGTCAGTATGGCCTGCGATTCCGCAATCTGGAAACCGGTAACTGGTATCCGGAAATGCTGGAAAACGTCTCCCCGGATTTTGTCTGGGCGAACGATTCCGAGACGGTCTACTACGTTAAAAAGCACGCCGCCACGCTGCTGCCTTATCAGGTGTGGCGCCACAGTGTAGGCACGGACTCTGCCGATGACGAACTGGTGTATGAGGAGAAAGACGAAACGTTTTATGTCAGCCTGCATAAAACGTCCTCGCGCCACTATGTGATTATCTTTCTTGCCAGCGCAACCACCTCAGAGGTGCTACTGCTGGATGCCGAGCTGCCTGATGCCCAGCCGCTCTGCTTTCTGCCACGCCGAAAAGACCATGAGTACAGTCTGGATCACTTCCAGCACAGCTTTTATCTGCGCTCAAACCGCGAGGGAAAAAACTTTGGCCTGTATAAGACCAAAGTGCGCGACGAGCGCAAGTGGGAGGTGCTTATTCCCGCGCGGGAACAGGTGATGCTCGAAGGGTTCACGCTGTTTACCGACTGGCTGGTGGTGGAAGAGCGTCAGCGGGGGTTGACCAGTATCCGGCAAATCAACCGCAAAACGCGCGAGGTGATAGGGATCGCGTTTGACGACCCGGCCTACGTCACCTGGATTGGTTTTAATCCTGAGCCTGAATCGTCCCGGCTGCGCTATGGCTACTCGTCGATGACCACGCCGGATACGCTGTTCGAACTGGATATGGATACCGGCCAGCGCCAGGTGTTGAAGCAAACAGAAGTGAAGGGATTTGAATCCGACAATTATCGTAGCGAACACCTGTGGGTTACCGCGCGCGATGGTGTCGAGGTGCCGGTTTCGCTCGTGTATCACAAGGCGCATTTTCAGAAAGGTAAAAACCCTGTCCTGGTTTACGGCTACGGCTCCTATGGTTCCAGCATGGATGCCGACTTCAGCAGCAGCAGATTAAGTCTGCTCGATCGCGGCTTTGTTTTTGCCATCGCTCATATTCGCGGCGGCGGTGAGCTGGGCCAGCATTGGTATGAAGACGGGAAATTCCTGAAAAAGCAAAACACGTTCAATGATTATCTCGACGTTTGCGACGCCTTAATTGAACAAGGCTATGGCGATCCGCAGCTCTGCTTTGGCATGGGCGGCAGCGCGGGCGGCATGCTGATGGGCGCTGTGATCAATCAGCGTCCCGAGCGTTTTAAGGGCATCGTTGCGCAGGTACCGTTTGTCGATGTGGTCACCACCATGCTCGACGAATCTATCCCGCTGACGACCGGGGAGTTTGAAGAGTGGGGGAATCCACAGGATGAAACCTATTATCGCTATATGAAAGCGTACAGCCCGTACGATAACGTGGAAGCGAAAGCCTACCCGCACATGCTGGTGACCACCGGTTTGCACGACTCACAGGTGCAGTACTGGGAACCGGCGAAATGGGTGGCGAAGCTGCGGGAACTGAAAACCGACGACAACCTGCTGCTGCTCTGTACCGATATGGACTCCGGGCACGGAGGGAAGTCGGGGCGGTTTAAATCTTATGAAGGGGTGGCGCTGGAATACGCCTTTTTGATCGGCCTGGCGCAGGATACGCTTCCAGGCCAGGCTGAACGTTAAGCTTCACCCAGATAATGCTTCAGGGTTAAGCGTAGCTCCGGGCTCATCTTGTCGAGGTTGTTATACAGCCAGCGCAGATAGCCCGGATCTTTATCCGCAATATCCGATACTGCTCTGCCGCGGTATTTTCCGAAGGTGAACGTCGTCAGCAGTGCAGGACGGCCGGTAATCGTCGCCATATCATCCGGTGTCCAGCCGGAAGTATTCATAATATCGATCAGCAGCGCAGCGGTGATATAGCAGTCATACAGCGCGCGGTGATGGTGAAGCCCTTCAGGCGTTCTGACGCTGAGCTTGCGGGATTTATACAGCGCCATATTGCTGTATTTGATCCCCGGCCACAGGCGACGCGCCAGCTTCATGGTGCAAATCCACTCCCCGGGCATGTCGGGGAGAACCCGACGGTCGAAGCTGGCGTTGTGGGCGACATACCACGGGCTGCCATAGTAGTGCGGGATAATGTCTTCTATCCAGGGTTTATCCGCCACCATTGATTCAGTGATGCGATGGATAGCCATGGCCTGCGGGCTAATAGGGCGATCGGGCCGCACCAGATGGCTCATCGGGTTGACTATTTTTCCGTCAACGACGTCGACCGAGGCCACCTCCACAATTCCGCCCTGAAGATCGCAAGTTTCGGTATCAATGACGCGCAGCATGAAAATCTCCTGAGCTTAAAACGCTTAGCCTAAAGGAATGATATCGCCTTGCCAACCCTGTCGGTTAAGCGTGCCGGTTAACAGCAGCTCGCCTTTATCCGCCCGCACGATCAACTGGCCTTTTTCATCCCATAATGCGCTGCCGTTGCTGGCGTTCGCCATTAATACCGCAATGGCATATTTGTGTGCAAAGCGTTGCAGGGTGCTGATGGACTGCCGCCAGCGGTTGTCCCTTACCGACTGGCTGCTGGTGAACAGCGTTGCCTGCGGATCGAGATTGGGGGAATCGCCCTGCGCATCAATGATGGTGAGCTGTTTATCCCCCGGAACCAGGCTCGCACCGCCGCCTTGCGGATAGCGCACGATGCTCGGCCGAGAGGGCGTAAAGAGCACGAGACCTTTCTGACGCTGGCCATTCCGCTCAAGGGGAAGCCCGGCAATAACGCTAATCTGGTAAAAATGTGCCGCATCAAGCAAGGGTTCCAGCTGTGCGTCGCACGGTGGGGGAGGTAACGTCGTTGTGCCTGAGCCGGTTAAGGAGAGTTCCGGGAAGACCAGCAGATCGCACTGCTGCTGTGCCGCTTCGGCAATGAAGCGTAGGTGGTGGGTAACGTGTTCATCAACACTGTGATACTGCCCGCCATACTGGGCTGCCGCTATATTCCATTGTGACATCGTGACTTCCTTATACACTGAGTCGCAGGGATTTAAGAATACACCTAATTTAATCAGGGTTTTCTTATCCTGCCAGATTTCGCGTAAGGAAGTGTAACGACTCGTTAAGCTTATTTAACTTTAGGCTCGTACGGCAGACGAGAGAGGTTGACCGAAGCGAGACGGTGAGCAATTAATCTTTCCCGGAACCAGTCGCGCAAATGGGCGGGTTGTTCCCGTTCCACAACTTCAGCCACGATGGGCATGTTGTAACGCTCTTTGAACGCAACGCCAGCGGCTGCGAGATCGACATTAACTTTATCCATCTCGTCCTGAGGAAGGGCGGCCAGATTGATTTTCATTTCCTTCTCCTGTTTATGCGGCGGCAACGTTACCGCGATTGCGCGACGATGACAAGCGGAGGTGGGATGATCCTCGACTCGTCTATTATACAGCGTTATTCTTTAGCATACAGACATAACAAAAAGGAATGATCGCGATGGGATTATCCACTTCACGCACGGTATGCGCGCTGGTTTTTCTGGCATCAGTCATTATCTCGCCCGCTGTGCTGGCGCATGCGCATCTTAAACAGCAGAGCCCCGCAGCAGACAGCGTGGTGAGCGCTCCGCAGTCACTGACGCTGAATTTTTCGGAAGGTATTGAACCGGGGTTTAGCGATGTGGTGGTGACGGATGCGCACAAGCAGGTCGTCAAAACGGGAGCCGTAACGCGAGACGAAAAGAACAAGGCTCAACTGATCGTTCCGCTGGCGCAAACGCTGGCGACCGGAACCTACCGGGTGGACTGGCATGTGGTTTCCGTCGACGGCCACAAAACCAAAGGCAGCTATCACTTTAGCGTGAAATAGCATGCTGGCACTGGTCTATGTTGGGTTTCGCTTTATCCATTTCGCGGCGCTGATGCTCGTTTTTGGTAATGCGCTATACAGCGTCTGGTTGGCGCCTTCCTCTCTCCATCGTCTGATGGCTCTGCGTTTCGCGCTACAGCAGCGGGTGGCATCTTTAATCACCCTGGCCGCTGCGCTTCTGATGTTCATGCTTCAGGGCGGATTAATGGGCGATGGCTGGGGAGATGTGTTTAACCCGCAAGTCTGGCACGGCGTACTGGGGACGCAGTTTGGCAGCGTCTGGCTGTGGCAAATTATCCTGGCTTCCATTACGGTTGCTGCCGCGTGGCTTGCGCCGCTGAAAGGCTCCCGGCTGCTACTGCTCGCAATGGGGCAGTTTGTCCTGCTGGCAGGGGTAGGCCACGCGACGATGAACGAAGGTCCGTTGGGGGCTGTGCAGCGTCTCAATCATGCCGTTCATCTGTTATGTGCCGCAACCTGGCTCGGCGGATTACTGCCGCTGCTGTTCTGCATGCATCTGGCAAAAGGGCGCTGGCAGAACGCGGCCATCTACACCATGATGCGTTTCTCGCGCGTAGGCCACTATGCCGTCGCGGGCGTGCTGCTCACAGGGACGATCAATTCGCTCTTGATTCTGGGCGTCCATATTCCCTGGCAGGCTGGCTACGTGCAGCTTTTATTGTTCAAATGTGCGCTGGTGGCGTTGATGGTGGCAATTGCGCTGGCAAATCGGTATTTTCTGGTGCCACGGTTTCGTCCGGATTCCGGGTGGGCACAACAGCTTTTTATCAGGATGACACAGGCAGAAGTGGTGCTGGGAGCGCTGGTTCTGGCAGCGGTCAGCCTGTTCGCCACCTGGGAACCCTTCTGACAAGGTTAACTAACATATGAAAAAAACAGTACTTTCGCTCTTATTGCTGGCCTGCACGGGGAGCGCTCTGGCCGCGCCGCAGGTGATCACCGTCAGCCGTTTTGAAGTGGGTAAAGACAAGTGGGCGTTTAATCGCGAAGAGGTGATGCTGACCTGTCGTCCGGGCCATGCGTTATACGCGATCAACCCGAGTACGCTGGTGCAATACCCGTTGAATGAGGTTGCAGAGCAGCAGGTGGCCAGCGGCAAGAGCAGCGGCCAGCCCATCAGCGTGATCCAGATTGATGACCCGGCTCACCCAGGGCAGAAGATGAGCCTGACACCATTTATCGAACGCGCTGACAAGCTCTGCTAGCGTTCAGGTTTCCAATAAAAAACCGCAGATGCTCGCGAAAGCACTGCGGTTTTTTGTTTTTGATGATGATTTAACGCTTTTTTTCTGGCCGCTTTAACTGTGGACTGGAAAACCTGGCGTCGTCATCTATTCTTAAAAGGCAAGGCGACTTAGCCTGCATTAATGCCAACTTTTAGCGCACGGCTCTCTCCCAAGAGCCATTTCCCTGGACCGAATACAGGAATCGTATTCGGTCTCTTTTTATCTGTATGAAAGACAATACGTTACGTCTTTTATCATCTTTATACAGCGGATGCATCCTGTGCGACTTCGTAAAACATATCACAACACCGCAGGCGGAAGTCCAGCCCTTTTTGCCTGTTTTGTTAAATTTTTGTGAGCAATTAAGGAAAGTCAGCGCCGTGCTTAAAAGCGGGATTTTACCGACGCCTCAATTTCATCAAGCAATTCAAAACGACGGCGGTATTCCGCACGCTTCTTGCTCGCGATCTCGTCGAGAGATTTGCGTTCCATCTGCAGCGGGAGCTGCCAGCAGAAGCCGGAGACCTTTTTACCGCCCAGAGAATCCCAGAATTCGTCATAGCTGGCGTGGAAATGGCGGCCTTTGCTGAGGCGATAGCGCAATGCGCGGAAAACGTGTCCCTCGTCGCTGACGGCAAAAATCGCCTTAACAGATGACTGTAAGGCCAGCTGGAAAAGAACTTCCATCAGCACGCGTTTAGGAAACAGGCCGTGACAGGCGCGGGTGGATTGTTTAATGACGTCCCGCGACACGCAGCGGCGGGGGCCCTGAAGCCCGCCAATCACTATTACGCGTTGTCCGTTGCTGCGGGCTACGCTAAAGGTCAGGCTGGCAAGCAGCGTATCCTCGTTATCGCGCAGCCACAGCGTGCTCTCACCTTCGCGCTCGGCTTTCCCGGCAGAGGATGCATTAACCGTATAGATCACGCCCTCTTTTGCATGGAACTGAACAACGGTTTGTTCCTGCGGGCTGGTCAGCGCCTGGGCGAGGGCGCGCTCTTTCAGGCTATCGATCCAGTAATAATGGTTAACGATAGCGTCGGCGCGATCGTTCGCGGTCAGGCCACGCATCAGATACTGCCGATGGGTCTTGCTGGGCAATGTAATTTGAGCGGCGAGAAGTTTGTCGAAATCGTCACGCCCTGAAAGGGCTTCCAGCATGCGACGGGTGGAAGTCCAGAACAGAAGCGAACGTAAAAGGAACTTCAGCCGATAATCGCGTTTTCGCCAGATGGGTCCCGGGACACGTTCGCCGTTCACCAGCTCGGAAATTATATTTGTGCGATGTGGGTAGAACACATCGTTATGCAGGTGTGTATTAGACACGTGAAGATCCCTCGTTTTTTTCTGCCTCTATTCTAAGGAGCCAGGAATAAGGGATTAATAGCGTGAGGATCTTTATTTCTGGTTGGTTTACCGTTTGTTTGACTTTGTAAGGACCACTCCCGTCTTTTGCATTTTATACGGCGGCTATACTGTTTAAAGGAGGACTTATGTATCAGCGAATAGAGGGTGGGATGTGGCGTCACGTCTGGGTTGTCAGCGACATACATGGCTGTTATCAGTGGCTTATGGACGAACTGAAACGCCGCCATTTTAATCCGTATGAGGATTTGCTTATTTCCGTTGGCGATTTGATCGATCGCGGTCCTGACAGCGTAAAAACACTGCAGCTCATCAATGAGAAATGGTTCAGAGCCGTGCGGGGTAACCATGAGCAAATGGCAATGGATAGTCTGGACAATAATGATTCTGCGTTGTGGGCGATGAATGGTGGAGTGTGGTTTACGCGCCTTGATCGCGAGCAGCAGGCGCTGGCGCGAACGTTACTAAACGCCTGCCGCGAATTGCCGCATATTATCGAGATAACCTGCGCAAACGGTCTCAATGTTATTGCGCACGCAGATTACCCCGCCGCGGAATACCGCTGGCAAAAACCGGTGAGCGCCCAGCGCGTGCTGTGGGATCGCGACAGGTTGATGGGCTTTATGGTGGGCAAAGGGCAGGGGATTAGCGGTGCGGATCATTTCTGGTTCGGGCATACGCCCGTCGACAGGCGGTATGATTTTGATAACCTGCACTATATTGATACCGGAGCGGTGTTCGACGGTTACTTCACGCTGGCACAGCTACAGTAATAAATAACCCGCCTTCGGGCGGGTTCTCTTTAGGTCAGGCAAGGCGCATGACCCAGGCATCGGTTTTGCTATCGTAATGCTCACGGTAAAGAACAGAGTGTTCGCCATCAAGTATCGCCGGGACGCTGGTATCCGCATCCCATGCGTCGAGTTGCATGCACAAATCCGGGTCGGATTTGCAGGGAATACTTAACGTTCGATCGCCTTGTGCTTCGCCGCGCAGCTCTGCGTCGTCGATCTCAAAAGCGCCAATACGCACGCTGGTTTTCGTCATAGTGCTCTCCGGGTCGGTTTTCAGAATCTGGTATGACCAGTATGGGCATCCATTTTTGATCGTAGACAAGGAGAGCAAAATCGCCAGTAAAAAAATGCGCTTTTTTTTAGTCGGTGGGACTGTTACCCGTAAACAACCGGCCATCGCGGACCAACTCCCGCGGATAACTATTTTTCAGCCGCGAGCCGACCTTTTTCGCCAGACCCAACGGGAAGCCCTGATACGTCACAATAACCTCATCCTGAGACGGGGTAGTTTCCGGGTAAACGTCGCGACCACGATACCACTCTTCGGCTTCCTGATGCGTCAGTTCAAACGTGTTATCGCTGTCCGCCAGGGCGATGACCGCTTCGTGCTGCCAGCGGTACCCTTTTTTATGCACTTCCGCCAGGCGGATCCCGATACGTGAAAAACGGACTTTACCAATAAGCGGCTCAATGGGTGCCGGGAACAGCCATATCTCTTTATCACGCATCCAGAGGTGCAGATTCTCATCCCAGATCAGCCCAACCTTATTGGCGGCGGCTTTAAGTTGCACAGCATCGCGGCCTTTCAGCGGGGCGAACGGGAAATTGCCGACCTTAAATTTCGGGGCTGGCAGGGGAGCCACCGCCTGAGTTTTGCGCAGACGAGCCACAAAGAACCCTTCGCAGTCGTAAATCTGTGGGAACACGTGCAGGAAACCTTCCGGCGTGGCGGCCTCATCTGCCGTGGCAAACAGATCGTTAAGTGGCAGGAACTCAACGGCATCCGGGTATTGCGCTTTCAACCACAGACAGACGTCTTCGTTTTCATCGCGGTTGAGGGTACAGGTGGAGTACACCAGCGTGCCGCCGGGTCGCAGGGCGTGAAAGGCGCTGTCGATCAGTTCGCGCTGCGTGGCAGCGATCTCAAGATTGCTTTCCACAGACCAGTTCTTTAACGCATCGGGATCTTTACGCACCACCCCCTCACCGGAGCAGGGGGCGTCGAGCAGAATGGCATCGAACGCTTCCGGCAAGGCGGCGCCAAACACGCGTCCGTCAAAATGCGTCAGGGCGACATTCTGGATACCGCAGCGGCTGATGTTGGCATGCAAGACTTTCACGCGGCTGGCGGAAAATTCGTTGGCAAGAATCGCCCCGTGATTACCCATCCGGGCGGCAATTTGTGTTGTTTTCGAGCCGGGCGCGGCGGCAACGTCCATCACGCGTTCAGGTGCGTTGCCTTCTGCGAACAGGGCGGCAACCGGCAGCATCGAACTGGCTTCCTGAATATAAAACAGACCGCTCAGATGTTCTGCGGTACTTCCCAGCGGCACGGCATCTTCGTCATCGCGCTCGATCCAAAACCCCTCTGCACACCAGGGCACCGGCGTAAGCTGCCAGTGGTAGGGGGAAACCAGCGTCAGAAAATCATCAATGCTGATTTTCAGCGTGTTGACGCGAATGCTCCGGCGTAACGGACGCTGGCAGGCGGCGATAAAATCATCTAACGACAGGTGAGAGGGAAGCGCCTCGCGCATTTGCGAAAGGAATTGTTCAGGAAGAAATACGGAGTTTTGAGCCACGTGCACACCACAGGGAAAAGTTCAGGTGCGCAGTGTAACATAAAGGCTCCGGCGCGTTGACACCGGAGCCTTTCAGATTAACGCGGCAGGGCCGTTCCCCATTCACGCCACTCTTTCGGTTCGCTTTCGAGCAGCAGGAAGTGTTTCCCCGACTGCGCTTTTGGCGCCAGTGGCGTGCCCGGCGGGGTGGCAAACGCAATACCGCCACGGATGAACTGGTTGAAGGTACCGGTTTTCACCACGCCCCCCGTCAGGCCGAAGTCCAGCGAGTAGCCAGATGCCAGCCAGAATACTGAGTTATTTCGTACCAGGTGCTGGTAACGGTCGCTGATACGTAACGCCACCATTACACGATCGGAGAGCGTACCAAGCGTCAGACCCGTTACCGTACCTACCTCAATACCGCGGAACAGAACCGGCGTGCCGATGCCAAGTGAGCCTGCTTCCGGGACTTCCACCACAATGCTCAGGCCACCGAGGTAGCGCGAATCGGTGATGGTGGCTTCCTGCAGTTCGAAATCACGCCGTGCATTGCCCTGGCCGGGTTCGACGTTGATATAGGGCTGCAGAATAGTGTCGAGATGTTCAACGCCTGCGGCCGAAATCTGCGGCGTCACCACCGAGAAGCGGGAACCGGTGCGGGCGAAGGTCTGCACATATTCCGGGTAGAGCACCGCGGTGGCCTGTACCTCGTTGCGGGAGGTGATCAGCGTCAGCTTCTGGATCTGGCCGATATCAATGCCCAGGTAGCGAATCGGCATGCCTTCCGCCAGCTTACCGGCATCAAACGCATGCAGGGTAATCTGCCCACCCACGGCACGCGCGGCGGTTTCGGACGGGAAGAGAATACGCTTATCGCCCTTACGCAGGTTTGCGCCTGCACCGCTGAGGTTATCGAAGCTAATGGCGCCGCGCAGCGCGCGTGAGAGCGGGGAGGCCTGCACGGTCAGCCCGTTACCGTTAAGCTGAACTTTCGCGCCGCCTTCGGCCCAGAAGACGCTGTTTGGCGTCAGCAGCTTGCGATACTCCGGCTTGATATGCAGTTCGATATCAAACGCGTCCGCACGCGGGCGAACGGCGATCACTTCCCCGACTTCAAACTTGCGATACAGCACCACAGAACCCGCCTGGACGTCCGGTAGCGTCTCGGCGCTCAAGGTCAGCGTGGTCGTCGGCAGATCGCTCAGGCTGTTTTCAATCGCTTTGTCCAGGTTGGCATACAGCGGGTAATTTTCGCGGATGGGGCCTTTATCGCCCGGCAAAATGCGAATGCCGCCGTTAACCCATTCGCTGGCACTGGCACCAAGGAACTCTACGCCGTCCAGGCCTACCTTCACATCGACGCGGCTGTTCACCACGAATTTACTGTCGCCATGGACGAGGTTGCTGTATTGCGGATCGATCGCTACCGAGAAGCTCACGCCGTTTTCGGAAAGCGTTCGCTCCAGAACCTGACCCACCTGGACACCGTGGAGGATCAGCGGCTGACCGGCTTCAATACCATAACTTTCGGGTGCATTTAGCGTAACCGTCACAACGCCCGGTTTTTGCAGCAGGGCTTTATCCGCCGGGGCGATCACGAAGTTATTGCTTGGCTTTCCTTCACCGGGGATCAGTTCAAACGTGTTGCCGGTCAGCAAAGTGCTGAGACTGGCATCGTTAAGAGAGAGCTTCGGACTGCGCATTTCGATACGCGTTTTCTCGCGCAGGAGATCGACCACGCTGGGGTCTACGGTCATTTCGCCCGTCACCGAGCCGCCAGGGTTGAGCGTCATTTTGGTGAGCTGACCTACCTGCAGACCCTGATACATCAGCGGTGTTGATCCGGCTTTCAGACCTTTCGCATCGGGCAGAACAAGTTTGACGATCACCCCTCGCTGGCTGTGCGCCAGATCAGCGTACAACCCGAACGTATCATCGGCAGCAGCAGGGCTGGAGTTCTCCGGGGAGTCAAAGGCAATCGCCCCGTTTACCAGCGCGGCCAGGCTCTCCAGCTTCACTTTAGCACCGCTCAGGCTGAGGTCGGCATCTACGCCAGACACGTTCCAGAAGCGGCTGCCTTTTTTCACCAGGTTGGTGAATCGCCTTTCGATCAGCACATCGATGGTCACGCCCTGTTTGTTAGGATTGATGGCGTAATCGTAAACGCGACCCACCGGAATTTTTCGGAAATAGACCAGCGAGCCACTGTTCAGTGAGCCGAGATCCGGCGCCTGCAGATGGATCATCAGATCGCCGTTATTGAGACGGTATTTTGGCTGCGTATCCAGCGCGACAAAGTGATCCTGCGGTTCGCCTTTGCCTGGCATCATACCGATGTAGTTACCGCCAACCAGCGCATCCAGCCCCGAGACACCCGCCAGAGACGCCTTCGGCGTGACCAGCCAGAACTGCGTTTCGCTGCGCAGCGCGTCCTGCATGTCCGATTTAATGCTGACCCGCACCTGAATTTTGTTCAGCCCTTTTCCGAGTGAGATGTCCTGAACCGTACCGACTTCAACCCCCTGAAAACGAACGGGGGTTCGTCCGGCGACGATGCCGTCGGCGGTCTGGAAATCAATGGTGACGGTACTTCCGCGATCTTCATAGCTCGTCCAGATAAGCCAGCCTGCAATCATCAGGGCGATGACAGGCAGCAACCAGAATGGCGAAATGCGGCGTTTAGTTTTAATTCTCGCTTCAGTCGGCGAAGCGGGGGTTTCCTGACTCATGTGCATCCCAAAGTAAGCGGCTATCCAGCCATTCCACAGCAAGAATAGTCAATATCACCGCAGAGCCGAAATAAAAAGCTGCGGGTCCCATAGTAAAAGCAAGTAACTGGTCGCGATTGATCAGCGACATCATCAGCGAAATCACAAACAGATCCAACATGGACCAGCGGCCAATCCAGGTGACGAATCGCAAAAGCAGTATTCGGGTTCGTAATCCTTGCTCACACTTAAAGTGAATGCTGATGAGCAGGGTGAACATCACCATTACTTTGGTAAAAGGAACCAGAATACTGGCGATAAAGACGATGGCCGCAACCCCAACGTTGCTGTGCGCCAGGGAGATAATGCCGGAGAGGATTGTATCCTCCTGACGGGCACCATTCACGTAAATGACGGAAATCGGCAGCATATTGGCGGGGATCAAGAACACCAGGGAGGCAATCAGCGCCGCCCAGCATTTTTGCAGACTGTTATTGCGTCGATGCAGCAAGGGTATGTGGCAGCGCGGACAGCGCCCACGGGGATCGGGCAACCCGGTGTAATGGCATCCCAGACAGACGCGGAGATTCTCATCCGGACGGGTGGCAGGGCGCTGAGGGTAAAAACGCTCCCAGAGTTGCTCAACGTTCAGGTGGATCAGCGTCAGGATGCTGAGCAGCACCAGGCAGATAAAGGCAAAAAGCCCGACGCCCGGCTGCAGAAAAGCATAATCCTGCACTTTAATTGATGCCACACCCACACCGACCAGATAGATATCCAGCATCACCCACTCTTTGAGTTTATCCAGCATCAGCAGCACCGGGCGAAGATTCATCCCCAGGATGTTGCCAAACCACAGATAGGCAATGGCTGCAACCAGCACCAGCGGCGCGCCAACGGTGCAAAACAGCACCATGGCAGCGGTAATCGGATCGCCCTGGCGGGTCATCTGCCAGATCCCCTGCAGCACGTTGGCATCAATGCGTACGCCAAGCAGGTAGAGCTTCAGCAGGGGCTCGGTCCAGGCGAAGGGCATCAGCAGCAGCATGGTGACGGCCATGGCGGCCAGACGGGTTAACGACCAGTCTCGGCCGTCACGAATTTTCGCGTCACATCGGGGGCAAAAGGCACTTTGGTGCGATTTCATCTTCGGCAACATAAAAAGCGTATCGCACTGGGGGCAACGCTGATAATGTGCACGAGGCAAAGCGTCTCTTACCGTATGGACCGTTATCTTTTTTGTCGGCGTAATTTTGGTTGTTTTTAAGGCCATCAGCTGCGCACAAATAAGTATTGTTGAACGTTATATTAACTCATGAACGGATTCATCTTGAGCATGAGCGCATTTAATGCTTATTTTAATAGGCTATGCGGTAATTTTGTAAGACAACTAAGTGATTGAATAATGAACAAAACAGAATTCTACGCGGATCTGAACCGCGATTTTAAGGCATTGATGGCGGGTGAGACCAGCTTCTTAGCCACTCTGGCAAATACTAGCGCATTGTTGTTCGAACGTCTCTCTGACGTGAACTGGGCTGGCTTTTACCTCCTGGAAGGTGACACGCTGGTACTTGGCCCGTTCCAGGGCAAACTGGCTTGCGTGCGTATTCCGGTAGGGCGCGGTGTATGCGGTACTGCGGTGGCCGAGAATCAGGTACAGCGTGTGGAAGATGTTCATGCGTTTGACGGGCATATCGCCTGTGATGCCGCCAGTAATTCTGAGATCGTACTGCCGCTGGTGGTAAGAAATCAGATTATTGGCGTTTTGGATATCGACAGCACCGTCTTCAGTCGCTTCTCAACCGAGGACGAGCAAGGGCTGCGCGAGCTGGTGGCGAATCTGGAAAACGTCCTTGCCGGCACCGATTATCAAAAATTCTTTGCGAGCGTCGCAGGATAATCAACGGATAACGTAGCATTTACTGATAGCGTCATTATAATGACGCCTGTTCATGCCTGCGCTTGTTGGCAACGTCCGTTGTAATCAGGAAATTTCATGGAAAATCAACCTAAGTTGAATAGCAGTAAAGAAGTTATCGCATTTCTGGCCGAGCGTTTCCCGCAGTGCTTCAGCGCGGAAGGTGAAGCTCGTCCCCTGAAAGTCGGTATTTTTCAGGATCTGGTAGCGCGCGTTGAGGGGGAAATGAACCTCAGCAAAACTCAGTTGCGTTCTGCCTTACGTCTTTATACTTCGAGCTGGCGTTACCTGTACGGTATCAAACCGGGCGCGACTCGCGTGGATCTCGACGGCAACCCTTGTGGTGAGCTGGACGAGCAGCACGTTGAACACGCACGCAAGCAGCTTGAAGAAGCCAAAGCACGCGTTCAGGCACAACGTGCAGAACAGCAAGCGAAAAAACGCGAAGCCGCAGCGGCAAACGGCCAGGAGGAAGCGCCTCGTCGTGAGCGTAAACCGCGCCCTGCGCCGCGTCGTCACGATAATAACGATCGCAAACCGCGTGCAGACAAACCAGCAGCCAAAGCCCCACGTGCGCCTCGTGAAGAGCCGCGCCATACCCCGGTTTCTGACATCAACGCGCTGAGCGTGGGTCAGGCGCTGAAGGTCAAAGCGGGCAACAATGCTATGGACGCCACCGTACTGGAAATCACCAAAGATGGCGTTCGTGTACAGCTGACTTCTGGTATGTCAATGATTGTACGCGCAGAACACTTGTTGTTCTGAAACGGAGGCCAAGCCTGGCATGAACACTTTTTTTAAGCTCACCGCGCTGGCGGGTCTGTTTGCTATAACAGGCCATGCTTTCGCAGTGGACGATATCACGCGCGTTGATCAAATTCCGGTACTCAAGGAAGAGACGCAGCACGCGACGGTGAGCGAGCGCGTGACGTCTCGTTTCACCCGCTCGCACTATCGTCAGTTCGATCTCGATCAGGCCTTTTCGGCCAAAATCTTTGACCGCTATCTGAACTTGCTGGATTACAGCCATAACGTTTTGCTCGCCAGTGATGTCGAGCAGTTCGCTAAGCGCAAATCCGAGGTGGGTGATGAGTTGCGGTCAGGCAAGCTGGATCTTTTCTACGACCTCTACAACCTGTCGCAAAAGCGCCGCTTTGAACGCTATCAGTACGCCCTGAAAGTGCTCGAACGTCCGATGGACTTCACCGGCAACGACAATTTTAATCTCGATCGCAGCAAAGCGCCGTGGCCGAAAGATGAAGCCGAGTTGAATGCGCTGTGGGACGGAAAGGTCAAATACGACGAACTGAGTCTCAAGCTGACCGGCAAAGATGAAAAAGAGATCCGTGACACGCTGACGCGTCGTTACAAATTTGCCATTCGTCGTCTGGCGCAGACCAACAGTGAGGATGTCTTCTCTCTGGCGATGACGGCTTTCGCGCACGAAATCGATCCGCACACCAACTATCTCTCCCCGCGCAACACCGAACAGTTCAATACCGAAATGAGCCTGTCTCTGGAAGGTATCGGTGCGGTACTGCAGATGGACGATGATTACACCGTGATCAACTCCATGGTGGCGGGTGGCCCGGCCTCCAAAAGCAAAGCGATCAGCGTAGGTGACCGCATTGTCGGGGTCGGACAAACCGGTAAAGGCATGGTCGATGTCATTGGCTGGCGTCTTGACGACGTGGTTGCGCTGATTAAAGGTCCGAAAGGCAGCAAAGTTCGTCTGGAAATTCTGCCTGCGGGTAAAGGCACTAAAACCCGTATCGTTACCCTGACTCGTGAGCGTATCCGTCTGGAAGACCGCGCGGTGAAAATGTCGGTGAAAACCGTGGGTAAAGAGAAGGTGGGTGTCCTGGATATCCCAGGCTTCTACGTAGGGCTGACCGACGATGTGAAGGTTCAGCTGCAGAAACTTGAGAAACAGAACGTCAGCAGCGTCATCATTGACCTGCGCAGCAACGGTGGTGGTGCGCTGACAGAAGCGGTATCGCTCTCTGGCCTCTTCATCCCGTCTGGCCCTGTGGTTCAGGTGCGTGATAACAACGGTAAAGTCCGTGAAGATGCCGACAACGACGGTGTGGTCTACTACAAAGGCCCGCTGGTCGTGCTGGTCGACCGCTTCAGTGCGTCCGCGTCTGAGATCTTTGCCGCGGCAATGCAGGACTACGGCCGTGCGCTGATCGTGGGTGAGCCAACCTTTGGTAAAGGCACCGTTCAGCAGTATCGATCGCTGAACCGTATCTACGATCAGATGCTGCGTCCGGAATGGCCTGCGCTGGGTTCAGTGCAGTACACCATTCAGAAGTTCTATCGCGTCAACGGCGGCAGTACGCAGCGTAAAGGCGTCACGCCGGATATCATGATGCCGACAGGAACGGAAGAGACCGAAACTGGCGAGAAGTTTGAAGATAACGCGTTACCGTGGGACAGCATCAATGCTGCGACCTACGTGAAAGCGGGTGATATGACGCAATTTGGCCCTGAACTGCTGAAAGCGCATAACGACCGCATCGCGAAAGATCCGGAATTCCAGTACATCATGAAGGACATTGCGCGTTTCAATGCCCTGAAGGATAAACGGAATATTGTTTCTCTGAACTACGCCCAGCGTGAGAAAGAGAACAACGAAGACGATGCCACGCGTCTGGCCCGTATCAACGACCGCTTCAAGCGTGAAGGTAAGCCTCTGCTCAAGAAACTGGACGATCTGCCAAAAGATTACCAGGAGCCGGATCCTTACCTGGACGAGACGGTGCATATCGCCCTCGATCTGGCGAATCTGGAAAAAGATAAGCCTGCTGAGCAACCCGCTCCGGCGAAATAATCCCCCAACAGGCACAAGAAATTGTGCCTGTTTCTTTTTGTTCCGCATCCTTCCGTCAGGCAGATTTCCAATTGTGTAAAGTTGTGTCTTTCTGGTGACTTACGCCCTCCGGATGCTTGAAAATAGCCGCAATACCCATACGATGTGGGTAATCGCATAGTGCGCTTTGTTAAACTGAGGTTAAAAGAAAATTATGATGCGAATCGCGCTCTTCCTGCTCACCAACCTGGCGGTGATGGTGGTTTTCGGGCTCGTGCTAAGCCTGACAGGAATTCAGTCGAGCAGCGTTCAGGGTCTGTTGATTATGGCGCTGCTGTTTGGTTTTGGTGGCTCGTTCATTTCCCTGCTGATGTCAAAGTGGATGGCGCTGAAATCCGTCGGCGGTGAGGTGATTGAGCAGCCGCGTAACGATATGGAACAGTGGCTGATGAATACGGTGGCTCAGCAATCCCGTCAGGCCGGGATCGCCATGCCGCAGGTGGCCATTTATCATGCGCCCGATATTAACGCGTTTGCTACGGGTGCCCGTCGTGATGCATCGCTGGTTGCTGTCAGCACCGGGTTGCTGCAAAACATGAGCCGTGACGAAGCCGAAGCGGTCATCGCTCACGAAATCAGCCATATTGCCAACGGCGACATGGTGACCATGACGCTGATTCAGGGCGTGGTGAACACCTTCGTTATCTTTATCTCCCGTATCCTGGCGCAGATTGCGGCGGGCTTTATGGGCGGCAACCGTGATGAAGGTGAAGAGAGCAACGGTAACCCGCTGATCTACTTCGCCGTGTCGATGGTGCTGGAACTGGTGTTCGGTATTCTGGCGAGTATTATCACCATGTGGTTCTCGCGCCACCGTGAATTCCACGCGGATGCCGGCTCTGCGAAACTGGTGGGACGCGAGAAGATGATTGCTGCCCTGCAGCGCCTGAAAACCAGCTACGAGCCGCAGGAAGCGAACAGCATGATGGCCTTCTGCATCAACGGTAAATCAAAGTCGCTCAGTGAGCTGTTTATGTCTCACCCGCCGCTGGATAAACGTATTGAAGCTCTGCGCAGTGGGGAATACCTGAAGTAACGCGAAGCGTCACAATAAGCCGGGCAGGCGTATTCACCGCCCGGCTTTTTTTATGCCTGAACCCTGGGCTGGGTAACGCGCAGACCGCTGACGATGGCCGCGAGGGTGGCAAGCGCGCCGGCGGTGAGCAGCGCAACGTGGTTACCGTTTTGCCCGGCAAGGTTAAACATCAGGGCAACCAGCGCCGCGCCGCTGCTTTGCCCCATAAGGCGCGCAGTTCCCAACATCCCGCTGGCGCCGCCACTGCGGTGACGGGGGGCAGAGGTGATGATGGTGTGATTATTGGGGGACTGAAACAGGCCGAACCCCGCACCACAGAGGATCATGCGCCAGACGATGTCCAGATCGCTGGGTGATGACGGTAACAGTGCCAGCGCGAAAAGGCCGGTTGCCATGACGGCCAGTCCCACCGCACCCAACAAACCGGCATGGATACGTTCAATTAAGTAACCCGCCAGCGGCGCCATCACCATCGTCGCCAGTGGCCAGGGCGTTAGCAGCAGCCCGGTCTCCACCTCCGAACGTCCTACCACGCTTTGCAGAAAGAAGGGCAGAGAAACCAGCGCCAGCATCTGAGCGCAGAACGAGCAAATGGACGTACAGATGGAGAGCGAAAAGAGGGGGATACGCAGCAGATCTACCGGCAGCAAAGGAACGGGCAGGGCGAGCTGACGGCGAACAAAGAAGAATCCTGTTACCAGCAGGGCGATAAGCTCGATGCCGGTAAGCGCCATGGATTGCCCCTGAGCAAAGCCGCTCAGGGCTGTAATCAGCAGACCAAAGGTCAGTGCATTCATCACTGCGCTGGGGACGTCAAAACGCGGCATGGTACTTTTGGGGCCGTTAGCAGGAAGAAAACGCAGGGCAAAGAAGATAGCCACGATACCCAGCGGCACGTTTATGGCAAAGAGCCATTGCCATGAGGCGACAGAAAGTATGGCTGCTGCAATTGTTGGTCCGGCGGCGGAGGAAACCGCGACAATAAACGAGTTTATCCCCATCCCGCGTCCAAGGTGACGTTGCGGATAGATCAAGCGGATCAATGCCGTATTTACACTCATCAGCGCCGCACCGCCAAAGCCCTGCGCTATGCGCGCCAGCGTCAGCGTGTGCAATGAGTCAGACAGGGCGCATAACAGCGAGGTAAAGGTGAACACCACCAGGCCGCACTGATAGACCCGACGGTGGCCGAACATGTCGCCGAGGAAAGAGAAGGAGAGCAGGGAAATCACAATCGCAATCTGATAGGCGTTAACAATCCATATCGAGCTGGCCGGGGAGGCCTGCAGGTCGCTGGCGATAGTGGGCAGGGCAACGTTCGCAATCGCGCCATCGAGGACGGCCATTGAGATCCCAATAATAATCGTAGCAATGGCGCCATACCGCAGGGGCAAAGGCAGACCATCGGAAAGGTTCTTTTCCATCGGGGATAAAAAGCTCAGGGTGAAATTATTCTCAGGGTAACGATTTTAGCACTGTTAACGCCGTTATATGTCGCAGATTTGTAACGAAACAAACGCGCATTGATTGCAGGTAACATCACAGGAATTTATAATAAAAACCGGTTCTGATTTTTATAAAACACTCTCTATGAGGTGGTAAATGGCAATTGCGGATTTGGATAAACAGCCAGATTCTGTTTCTTCCGTGCTGAAGGTGTTTGGCATCTTACAGGCGCTCGGAGAAGAGCGTGAAATTGGTATTACAGAGTTGTCGCAGCGTGTGATGATGTCGAAAAGCACCGTTTACCGCTTTTTGCAAACCATGAAGTCACTGGGTTATGTAGCGCAGGAAGGAGAGTCTGAAAAATACTCTCTGACGCTAAAGCTGTTCGAACTGGGTGCCCGGGCGCTGCAAAACGTTGATTTGATCCGCAGCGCGGACATTCAGATGCGTGAGATCTCCCGTCTGACCAAAGAGACCATTCACCTGGGTGCACTGGATGAAGACAGCATTGTTTACATCCATAAAATCGACTCCATGTACAACCTGCGTATGTATTCGCGCATTGGCCGCCGCAACCCGCTTTATAGCACGGCAATTGGCAAGGTTCTGCTGGCGTGGCGCGATCGCGAAGAGGTGAAGCAGATCCTTGATGGCGTGGAATATAAACGCAGCACGGAACGAACCATTACCAATACTGATGAACTGTTAACGGTACTCGACAAGGTGCGTGAACAAGGATACGGCGAAGATAACGAAGAGCAGGAAGAAGGGCTGCGCTGCATCGGCGTTCCGGTGTTTGACCGTTTTGGCGTGGTGATCGCGGGTTTAAGTATCTCTTTCCCAACCCTGCGCTTCTCAGAAGAGCGTCTGCACGAGTATGTAGCTATTCTGCACACTGCCGCGCGTAAGATTTCCGAGCAGATGGGCTATCACGACTATCCCTTTTAACGCGTTTTAGCATAAAAAAACGCCGCATCTTCTGCGGCGTTTTTCGTCAGTGGTTAACCAGGCCAGTTAGCCATTATCAACCACGACGGACATCTTTCTCAGTATCGGGCAGTTGGTTAAACCAATGATGCCGCTATCAGAATGGAGATACTGCGCCGTGCTTACGCCTTGTGCTGTTACGTACTTACACTGAATACCTAAGCCTGCTGCATTTTCGGTGCTTCCCACAAGCACACCGTAGCCGGTTAACAAAAGTCCAATCCAGAGTATCGCCAGTACTATAATCGTTCGAATGATTACGCGCATTGTTACCTCTTTTATCGTTGTTATCATGAGGCTAGCCTAAACGGTTTACGTAATGAAACAAGTGCAGGATTCTGAAAAAGACCTGATGTTGGTACAGTTAGTCCTTGTTTAAGGTCACCGTGATAACCTGGCTGTATCAGGTCTTTAGACGGAGTGTGGAGTGAAAAAAATACGCTGGGTGATTCTGATTGTCGTACTGATAGCGTGCGTGGTGTTATGGACGCAGACGATCAATGTGATGTGCGATCAGGATGTACAGTTTTTTAGCGGCGTTTGCGCAATCAATAAGTTTATCCCGTGGTAGCACGCATTTTTTCTTAAGGTGATTTCCTTCCTTCGCACCAGTGGTAAAATAGGCGTTTTTATTGAGGTGGTGAAATGGGTGAGTTACTGAACTCAGGGTTGCTGAATGTAGCATCCCTGATGATCTCTTTGGTTGTTCTGCTGGTGGGTCTGGTCATTTGGTTTTTCGTGAACCGTGCCAGTTCCCGTACAAACGAGCAGATTGAACTGCTGGAAGCGCTGCTCGATCAGCAAAAGCGTCAGAATGCGCTGCTGCGTCGTCTGTGCGAGGCTAACGAACCGGAAGGGAAAGACGAGTCAAAAGAGGCTGTCGCTGAAAACAACCAGGATCAGGACGATTTTATCCGTCTGGTGGCTGAGCGCTGATTGCCGTGTCCCGGGAGGGACTGTGGTCTGGTTCAGTCCAGGTGTAATCCCTCCCTGAAAACGCGTTAAGTGGTAAGGCAGATAATTTAGCACCAGTTAATAGTACTTTCAGGATACTGAAAACTGGCGATTATTTATCCTTATAAACGAAGCGATGAATTGTTGCATATATTCTGTATGTATCTACGCTCAAAAATGTTTTATTTTTATCGAAACGTTTTGCTTGCCTTGTTTTGATGCAGCGTCATAAAAATTTCATTATTTTGGTGCATAACCCTCCTTATTACCTGCTGCATTTTAATACAGTTCGGTGCGGATTATTAACATTGGGTTTTTCCTGAAACAATACGCCCCCGTTGCAATGATTTAAGCATAAGTTTTCACAATTTGTTCTAACTCAATCAATTCCGAAGATTTCTTTTCACGGTTGCTGGACGCATTGTAATGATTGAGCTATGTTAAAAAAGTCTTAGATTACAGTGCTTGCGAAAGCACCGTAGAGCCTGTGTAAGAGCGTTAAGCTGTCTGTGTGTATCGCGCATAATTGTGCAAATCCTTACAGACAGTGTTCGAATTTGTGCGGCGGATCGAGACATGTTTAAAAATGGCTTGCCATATTAAACATAGTGTGTGATAACACGTTTTGGGTCAAACGAGGTACAGTTCTGTTTATGTGTGGCATTTTCAGTAAAGAAGTCCTGAGTAAACACGTTGTCGTTGAATACCGCTTCTCTGCCGAACCTTATATTAGTGCCTCATGCAGTAATGTCTCAGTTTTATCTCAGTCAATGCCTGCGGGCTAAGAAAACACTCTAAGGAATTTTGCAAATGGCAAAGATTAAAGGTCAAGTTAAGTGGTTCAACGAGTCTAAAGGTTTTGGTTTCATTACTCCTGCTGACGGCAGCAAAGACGTGTTCGTACACTTCTCTGCAATCCAGGGTAACGGCTTCAAAACTCTGGCTGAAGGCCAGAACGTTGAGTTCGAAATTCAGGACGGCCAGAAAGGCCCAGCTGCAGTTAACGTAACTGCTATCTGATCGAACCGCTGCTGACTGAAGCGCGTAGCACTTCAATCTCAGACATAAAGCCTCGCACAATGCGGGGCTTTTTTATGCCCCTATCTTTCAAAATATGACTATCCTCTGTCTCGTTAGCAACTTGTTGCAAAGCTGCGAGGTTAGAAGCACAGTTTCGCCTCCCTCAGCGCATCTTTTCCCGTTAAATCAGAGCGTTGTTTAACAGCTCTGGGGTTCAGGTGAAAAAGAAATTAATTATGAGCGCTGGCAATTTCACACCAGCGCGTTTTGCGCTGCTCTGTTTTGCTATTTTCTGCAGTCTGGCTTTTTTACTGGGTCGTGTTGCCTGGCTACAAATCATCAAACCAGACAACCTGGTGAAGCAGGAAGATATGCGATCGCTGCGTCAGCTGACGATTGATGCTCCACGAGGGATGATCACGGATCGTGAAGGCCGACCTCTGGCGGTCAGCGTGCCCGTCAGAGCCGTATGGGCCGACCCTAAAACGGTACTCGCAAAAGGGGGCGTTGGTTTTGACGATCGCTGGCAGGCGCTGGCGAGCGCGCTTCATCTCTCCCTGAATACCCTCTCTTCGCGCATTAACGCCAATCCCAGGGGCCGGTTCATTTACCTGGCTCGTCAGGTTGATCCTGCGCAGGCCAAATGGATTGATAAACTGAATTTGCCGGGAATTAACCTGCGTGATGAATCGCGCCGTTTTTACCCGGCAGGCCACGTGGCGGCCAATCTGATTGGCTTCACCAATATTGACGGGCAGGGCATTGAAGGGGTGGAAAAAAGCTTTAATACTCAGCTGACGGGTAAAGCGGGTGTCCGACAGGTAAGGGAGGATCGCTACGGCCGGGTGGTTGAAAACCTGACGGAAGTTGCGCCCACGCCAGCGCATAACATTCAGCTCAGCATCGACGAGCGGCTACAGACCATTACCGAAGACGCGCTGGATAATGCCGTGGCCTGGAATAAGGCCGAGTCAGGGGCATCGGTATTGATCAATATCCCAACCGGCGAAATACTCGCCATGGCGAGTTACCCGGACTTCAACCCCAATAACCGGGAAGGCGCGACAATTAACGATTTTCGTAACCGGGCTATTAGCGATACGTTCGAACCCGGTTCGACCGTTAAACCGCTGGTGCTGATGACGGCGCTGCAGCAGGGGCTGGTCCAGCCGGACAGCGTGATTGACACCCATCCTTATACACTTGATGGACACCGTATTCGCGACGTGGGCTACTACCCGGAGCTGACGATGACCGGGATCCTGCAGAAATCGAGCGATACCGGAGTCTCCCGGCTCTCACTGGCGATGCCCATACAGCACCTTCTTGATACCTACCGGAACTTTGGTTTTGGCACGAACACGGGTCTTGGCTTAACGGGGGAGAGCGCGGGCCTGTTGCCACAGCGTAAGTACTGGAGCCAGCTCGACCGCGCGACCTTTGCCTTCGGCTATGGCCTGATGGTGACGCCGCTCCAGCTTGCCCACGTCTATGCGACGATTGGCGGATTTGGACTGGAGCGTCCCCTGTCGATCACCCGCATCGATCCCCCCGTTATCGGGCACCGCGTTATGCCGGAGGAGATCGCGCATGAGGTGGAGCATATGATGGAGAGCGTTGCGCTACCCGGTGGCGGTGGCGTTAAGGCCGCGGTGCGTGATTACCGCGTGGCGGTAAAAACCGGTACGGCGAAGAAGATTGATGACAGCGGCAAATATGTCGATAAATATGTCGCCTATACCGCGGGCGTCGCGCCTGCGAGCGATCCGCGTTTTGCGCTGGTCGTGGTGATTAACGAGCCTCAAAACGGGGCGTACTACGGTGGGGCGGTTTCAGCGCCGGTTTTCAGCGAAATCATGGGCAACGTGCTGCGCCTGGAGAATATAAAACCTGATGGCCTCCCGGCCGGTTCTGACCACCTTATCGTCATGCGGTAATCCAGCCGTTTTATAGCGGGGCGAATAGCGGTACACTTCGCCCTTTGGTTTATGCCCCGGAGTTGCCATGTCCTTCAGTTGCCCCCTTTGTCATGCGTCGCTGATGCGCTCAGATAAAAGTTATCGTTGTCCGCAGGGACATCAGTTTGATATGGCGAAAGAAGGATATGTGAATCTTCTGCCGGTGCAGCATAAGCGCTCCCGCGATCCGGGCGATAGTGCGGAGATGATGCAGGCACGCCGTGCATTTCTCGATGCCGGACACTATCTGCCGCTGCGGGAGACAGTTGCGCAGATGCTGGATGATATGTTGCCTGATTCGGCGTCCGCCATGCTGGATATCGGTTGTGGAGAAGGATACTACACCGCGCGGTTTGCGGAAGTGGTGCGTGAGAAGGGGGCCGTAACATTCGGTCTCGACGTGTCGAAAGTGGCCATTCGCGCGGCGGCTAAACGCTACGCTGGCGTGACGTACTGCGTGGCTTCAAGCCACCGGTTGCCGTTCGAAGATGCCAGTATGGACGCTATCATCCGCATCTATGCTCCCTGTAAAGCGCAAGAGCTTGCACGGGTGGTGAAACCCGGCGGATGGGTCATCACCGTCACACCCGGCCCGCGTCACCTGATGGAACTGAAAGGGCTCATCTATGATGACGTGCGTCTGCATGCCCCCCATTCTGAACAGCTGGCCGGTTTTACGCTGAAGCAGGAGCAGTCAGTGGCGTATCAAATGGATCTGGAGGGGCAGGAGGCGGTAGCACTGTTGCAGATGACGCCGTTCGCGTGGCGGGCAAAACCGGAAGTTTGGGCGGCGCTAGCGGCCCGGACGACGTTTAGCTGCCAGACAGATTTCAGTATCCATGTCTGGCAGCGCGACGCTTAACCCGCGAAGTGTGCCCAGAGGATCTGGGCACCAATGCCGATCAAAACGATACCGCCTAAGATCTCGGCGCGTTTACCCAGTAGCGGGCCGATAAAGCGTCCGACCATTATGCCCAGCGTGGACATAATCAGTGTTGCACAGCCAATGGCCAGCGCAGTGGCGATAATGTTAACCTGCAGGAAAGCCAGACCCACCCCGACGGCCATGGCGTCAAGGCTTGTGGCGATAGCGGTTGTCACCAGCAGCCAGAATCCATGGCGGTATTGCGGTTCAGCATCTTCATCATCCCCGCCGCGAAAACCCTCGATGACCATTCGGCCACCGAGAAACACCAGCAGAACGAACGCGATCCAGTGATTCCACTCGAGCACGAACTGGCTGGCGAGCATACCCAGACCCCAACCCATGAGCGGTGTCAGCGTTTCGATGGCGCCAAAAATCAGCCCGGTACGCAGTGCTTCTGAGAATTTAGGTTTTTGGAGCGTGGCACCCTTGCCAATGGAGGCAGCAAAAGCGTCCATGGACATGCCAAAAGCGAGAAGGATCGTAGCGGAGATATTCATAACAGCGTCCAGACCGGGGATATCCATATGACACATCACTGCCCCCAGTAAACAGCAGTTGATGTATCTATGGTCTCGCCTGATCTCTTTTGCACCGTAAGCGTGCTGAAAGCGATCCGTACGTGCCACGTTTTTCAACGAGTATGTTGACACGTACATTTCCTGCGTGCAGGAAATCGGCTACTCCCCAACGACGGGCGCAACCTTAACATATTTTGAGAATATAAAACAACATCGAGGAAGGCTTAATTTACTCGCTCTCTTGATAACGATTTTCATTTAGGTTTATGCGTGAAAATATCGTTAATGAATATAAGTCAAAAGAGGATAGCAGATATAGCAACGGCTATATTCAGGGTGAGAAAATAGCGTAATATATAGCCGATGCTATAAATTTAACTTATTGAGTTTTAAGGAGTAATGTGTAGATTTTCTCAAGGTCATCAATATTCTTGACCCGGATGAGCAGGCGGCGTTGTTCTAATTGCATCACTAACACACCGTCTTCGGATAAATTCATCTCTTTAATGCGGTTATATTCTATCCATACGTTGGCGAAGAAGAATCCGTGTTTTTTAAAAATGAGTTTTGGCGAACGGATCCAGAAAAGGTAAATCGCCATTAATGCCAGCGCACATAATAACCATGTGGTTAATATTGCACCGTGGCTGGTGACGTTATTGTAGATCAGAATGACCACCAGACCCGCGAAGATAAACGCATCAATACGTCCGCGGCGTAAGAGGGGAAGGGTCAGTAGCGTCTCGCCGTGGCGGCGAGGCATAATGAACTCGTCATAGATAGCGTAAGCCATAAGGGCAACAATAAATAAAACCAGTACGATGTCCGTGACAGTCATTCATCCTCCGGATAACCGATAAAAAACCGGGGGCAAGCCCCCGGCGTCTCACGTTACTGCTTTACAGACCCAGCAGGCCGACAGCGTAGCCCGCGATACCGATGACGAAGAAGCCAACGATGATCCACAGCGGGTTCACCTTCTTACGCAGCAGCCACATACAGGCGAAGGTCAACAGCAGCGGTACCAGGCCCGGCATCAGCTGATCCAGGATAGTCTGCACGGTGGTGACGCGGGTCTGACCATCCTGGCCGGTGATGGTCGATACCACCAGCGGGATGTTCACGTGCGTCCACTTGTTCACCAGTGCCCCCATCACAAACAGGCCGAGGATTGACGCCCCCTCGGTCAGTTTCTGCAGGAAGCCGCCGCCCATATCCTTAACAATATCCACGCCCTTGCGGTAGCCGTAGGCCACGCCGTAGTAACGGGTCAGCAGGCGCACCGCGTTGAACAGGATAAAGAACAGCAGAGGACCGAGCAAGCTGCCGCTCATGGCGATACCCGCCCCCAGCGCGGCAAAGACCGGACGAACCGTACCCCAGAAGATAGGGTCACCTACACCGGCCAGAGGACCCATCAGACCGACTTTGATACCGTTGATCGCACCATCGTCAATCTCTGCGCCGTTGGCACGCTGCTCTTCCATCGCCAGCGTTACGCCCAGAACCGGCGCGGCTACATATGGATGGGTGTTGAAGAATTCCAGGTGACGCTTAATCGCCTGACGTCGTGCTTCGTTATTTTCCGGGTACAGGCGCTTGATCGCCGGTACCATGGAGAAGCAGAAGCCCAGCGCCTGCATACGTTCGAAGTTCCATGAACCCTGAAACAGGTTAGAACGGATGAACACGCCACGAATATCACCCGGAGTGAGTTTTTTCTCGGTGGTAGTTTTTGTCATATCAACCATTTCGCTCACCTGTTAGTCCAGTTCGTTATCGAGATCGTTGTTACCAGCAGCCTGCGCTGGGGCACCCGCAACGCGGTTATATTTCGGGCTGAGCTGGATGTAGAGAATCGCCATGACGGCACCAATGACACCCAGTGCAACCAGGTTGAAGTTGGTGAATGCTGCGGTGACGAAGCCGAGGTAGAAGAACGGCATCAGGTAGCCTGCGCGCATCATGTTAATGACCATCGCATAACCAACGACCACGATCATACCGCCCGCGATGTTCAGACCGCCGGTGACCACTTCTGGAATGGCGTTCAGCATGCTCTGGACTTCACTGGTACCGACTGAGATCGCAACGATAACCGCCGGAATGGCGATACGCATCGCCTGCAGGAACAGGGATGAAACGTGGATCCAGGAGAGTGCCGTGAGGTTGCCGTTTTCTGCCGCCTTATCCGCCGCGTGCTGGAAAGCAACGGTGATGGTACGTACGATAATGGTCAGAACCTGGCCTGCTGCGGCCAGAGGGATGGCCAGAGCGATACCTGCACCGATACTCTGATGACCGGCAATAACCAGAACGGTCGAAATGATGGAGGCCAGCGCGGCATCTGGCGCAACGGCAGCACCGATGTTCATCCAGCCGAGGGCGATCATTTCCAGCGTACCCCCGATGATGATACCGGTTTTCATATCACCCAGAACGGCACCAATCAACGTACAGGCCACCAGAGGACGGTGGAACTGAAATTCATCAAGTACGGATTCCATACCCGCAATACATGCGACGACGAACACCAGCACAATCTGAAGAGTGGTAATCTCCATTGTACTTCTCCTATTACATAAGCTTTATGTGAAAAACCGGCGCGGGCTTATTTCCCAACTTTACCGATCAAATCCATCATTTTCAGTTTCTGGTCAGTGGAAACTTTACGGGCTTCCAGCTCAATACCGCGCGCATTCAGCTTGTTGAATGCCTCGATATCTTTCGCATCGACTGAAATGGCGTTGTTGACCTGCGTTTTGCCCTGACGGAACGCCATACCCCCAATGTTCACGGAGGTGATTTTCACGCCGCCTTCAACAATGCGCTCAACGTCTGTCGGGTTAGTAAACAGCAGCATTACGCGTTCACCCGCGTATTTCGGGTTGTTGTAAACGCGGATCATCTTGGCGACATCCACCACGTGCGCGGTGACGCCAGGAGGAGCAACCTGAGTCAGAAGGGTTTTACGTACGGTGTCGGCGGCAACTTCGTCGCTGACGACGATAATGCGGCGAACGTTGGTCTCTTTAGTCCAGCGCGTTGCCACCTGGCCGTGGATTAAGCGGTCATCAATACGTGCAAGGCCGATGACCATATAATCATTCGGGCCCATGGGTTTTGCCGGTGTAGCCACTTTCGGTGCTGCTGCTGCCGCGGGAGCGGGTTTCTCAACCGGCTGTGCTTTCAGGGCTTTCACGCCCTCACGGCCCGTTTCAACCGCCAGGGCGACAAGCTCATCAAACGTCGGGTTGTCGTCGCGCGCCATAAAGGTTTCCACCAGCATGGGAATATTAACGCCGGCGACGACTTCATAATGCTCTTTATCGACGACAATACGGCTGGCAGCATTGAACGGGCTGCCGCCCCATGTATCAACGAGAAACAGCACGCCTTTGCTGGTATCTAGCTTCGAGAGTTGAGCGTTGTACTTCTCAATCAGCGTCTCGGCGTTTTCACCGGGAACGAAATCGATCCAGCCGACGTTTTCCTGCTCGCCCAACAGCATCTCTGCCGTTTTGAGTAGCTGCTCAGCAGCCCAACCATGTGTGCCTATGACAATAGCAATGGTCACTTGCTACCTCCTTTTATTATCATTAATACGCCTGCCGGGCAGACGTACTGAGAATCGTATTGGCGAACCGAATCGATTCAGATAAGGGTTAGAGTTCAAAAAACTAAGACTTCCGCGAATTATTTTAGACAGTGAAAAAATAATTTATGTGATGAAGATCCGTAATTTAGCTTTCCCGATCGAGAAAATTCTCAACACAAATTTAGTCTTATTGCGTTTTTGCAAAAGAACGTAAATCTTTGCTTAAAACCTGGTGTCTCTGATATGTTTAGCCTCCGTTTACCTGTTCAGGAGTATAGGGCTACAGCCCACTATATGGACCGTCACCGACGTCAGTCATATTTCAGGCCAATTTGCGCCTTTTTCACCGGCGATCCTCGCCATGTACCGACTCTGTCTTCCTCTGTTTTGCCCACGTTGAGTGGGGCACCGTTTCGTCATTCCTTTAGCAGGAGCTTGTCATGGAATTCTTAATGGACCCGTCAATCTGGGTGGGATTGCTCACGCTGGTGGTGCTGGAGATCGTTCTCGGCATTGATAACCTGGTGTTTATCGCCATCCTTGCGGATAAGCTGCCGCCAAAACAGCGTGATAAAGCGCGTCTGATTGGCCTCTCGCTGGCGCTGGTCATGCGACTGGGACTGCTTTCCGTCATTTCCTGGATGGTCACGCTGACAAAACCGCTGTTCTCCGTCATGGATTACACCTTCTCCGGGCGTGATTTAATCATGCTGATCGGGGGGATATTCCTGCTCTTTAAAGCAACCACGGAACTCCACGAGCGGCTGGAAAACCGTCAGCACGACGATGGACACGGTAAGGGCTACGCCAGTTTCTGGGTGGTGGTGCTGCAGATCGTCGTGCTGGATGCGGTCTTCTCGCTGGATGCGGTAATCACGGCGGTCGGCATGGTGAACCATCTCCCGGTGATGATGGCGGCTGTGGTCATTGCTATGGCGGTCATGCTGCTGGCGTCGAAACCGCTGACGCGTTTCGTCAACCAACATCCGACGGTGGTTGTGCTCTGTCTGAGCTTCCTGCTGATGATTGGTCTGAGCCTGGTAGCGGAAGGTTTTGGCTTCCATATTCCGAAAGGTTATCTGTACGCCGCGATTGGCTTCTCGATCCTGATTGAACTGTTCAACCAGATTGCGCGCCGGAACTTTATTAAGCAGCAGTCGAATCAGCCGCTGCGTGCCCGGACCGCGGATGCCATTCTGCGTCTGATGGGCGGTCGTCGCCAGGTGAACGTTCAGTCTGATACTGAAAACCGTAATCCGGTGCCGGTTCCGGAAGGGGCGTTTGTAGAAGAAGAGCGCTACATGATCAACGGCGTGCTCTCCCTTGCTTCCCGTTCGCTGCGCGGAATCATGACCCCGCGCGGGGAAATCAGCTGGGTCGATGCGAACCTGAGCGTGGATGAAATTCGTCAGCAGTTGCTCTCTTCACCGCACAGCCTGTTCCCGGTGTGTCGCGGTGAGCTGGATGAGATCATCGGCGTCGTGCGCGCGAAAGAGATGCTGGTGGCCCTGGAAGAGGGCGTCAACGTCGAAGCCATTGCGGCTGCATCGCCTGCGATTGTCGTGCCGGAAACGCTGGATCCGATCAACCTGCTGGGCGTGTTGCGACGCGCACGCGGTAGCTTCGTTATCGTCACCAACGAGTTCGGTGTGGTGCAGGGGCTGGTCACGCCGCTGGACGTGCTGGAAGCGATTGCCGGTGAGTTCCCGGATGCCGACGAAACGCCTGAGATCGTCGCCGACGGCGAAGGCTGGCTGGTTAAAGGCACGACCGACCTGCACGCGCTCTCGCACACGCTCGGGGTGGAAAACGTGGTCAACGATGAAGAAGACATCGCGACCGTTGCCGGTCTGGTTATCGCCGTGAACGGGCAAATCCCGCGTATCGGGGATGTGATTGAGTTGCCGCCGCTGCACATTACCATTGTTGAAGCCAACGACTATCGCGTTGATATGGTCCGTATTGTTAAAGAACAATCTGTCCACGATGAAGAAGAATAGCTCTGCTTAACGCAGGGGCATTAAGGGCACAATGTGTCCGTTATGCTGTGCTGGCGGGGGAGCACTTCCCGCCAGCCATTGTGGAAAGTCTCTCAGCGGCATCGGCCGCGCATAGTAAAATCCCTGCAAGACAGATACACCATGGCGGCGCAGATATCGCGCCTGCTCCTCTGTTTCGACCCCTTCAGCCACCAGTTCGATATTGAGTCGCTGACCCAGTGCAATGATGATATCCGTCACCGTTGAATTCACGGCGTCGGTGCCAATGGCGGTGATAAACGACTGGTCGATTTTTAGTACGTCCGGGTGCAGCTTTTCAAGCCAGGAGAGGGAGCTGTTTCCGGTACCAAAATCGTCGATGGCAAGCTTCACCCCTTTGCGATGCAGTTCGCGCACAATACGATATTCCGCATCCGGAAGGGCATCCCGTTCCGTTAATTCAATCACCAGCTGCTGACTCGGGTTAGCGCTGAACCAGAGGCGGTTCAGGTCCTGTAACAACACCGCGTGACGGAAATGGCTGGCTGCGACGTTAATGCCGATGTGAAAACCGGCGCTGGAAGGAAAGTAGCCTATCTGACGTACGGTTTCGGCGAGGACATAGCGTGTCAGAGGGACAATCAGATTATGTTCTTCCGCCAGAGGAATAAACACTTCCGGGGAGATCCACCCCTGTCGCGGGTTATTCCAGCGCAGCAGAATTTCAACGCCGACGCACGCCTGAGTACGGGCATTCACCAGCGGCTGGCAGAAAAGCTCGAATTCCCGGGCCGCAATGCCCATATCAATCTCCCACGTGAAACTCATCCTGTTCGCCGTCGCCAGCCAGGCGAGATAGCCCAGCAGCAGGCTCAGCATAAGACCCAACGGAAGCTGCGCGGGCAGGGTCTTCAGGGCCAGCTCTCCTGGACCTGGCCCGCTGACGATGATGGAGAAGGGGTTGTGGGTGGATGACAGCTGAACAAGCGCGCCAGCCTTTCCGAAAGTCAGGCTATCGGTGACCCGTTGACCATAGCGCAAAAAACGATCGCCCACGGATAACGCCACATCATCAATAAGTGGACGCTCGGGCTCCAGTATCATTCTGGTGATCAAATCAATATTAATGATCTCAATGACGCCATCTTCCCCGTCCTGGGACACCGGGTTCCACTGGATCAAGATCGGACTGCCCTTCATCAGCCACCGATCGGTCGATAAAATCAGCTTCGGCGTGCTGGCGGGTAATTCCGGGAGAAAGTCGCGGATGGGAATATTACGGCTGCCGAAAACACTGGAGCAATACAGGATACCGTCTTTAATCAGGGCAATGGAGCGTACCGTTTGCAAAATGGCCGCCTGTTTTCGCAGGGCCAAATGTGCCTGAGGGCAGGGCTGACCCACCAGCTGCTGGAACACGCTGCGGCGTTTTTCCAGCGAAAGGAGAAGATTATCCAGAGAGCGAACGGTATGGCTGCTGAAGTCGAGTACCCGCTGCTGGTTAACGTTGCGCTGAGAAATAAAGCGAGCGCCCAGGGTCAGAATGAGCGTAAGGATCGCAACCGTCACACAGACGATAACGCGTTTTCGGCGGTAATGTTTAATGATCGTTTGTGCAGTTTGCATGAACGGTCGCCTGATAAGCCACCAGCCCCAAAAGCCGGACGCAACAGTAAAAGTGTAGTGGGGAAAGCGAAAGGAGACGAGAAAGAGGGGGGAAATTCGCCCATCCGTTGCAGATGGGCGAAAGCGAGTATTAGTCGCACTGCACCTTAATAGCCAGACCACCACGCGACGTCTCACGGTACTTCGCGTTCATGTCTTTGCCGGTTTCGTACATGGTTTCGATGACCTTATCCAGCGACACGCGCGGTTCGCTGGTACGGCGCATCGCCATGCGTGAGGCGTTGATCGCTTTGACAGAGGCAATCGCGTTACGCTCAATGCACGGTACCTGTACCTGGCCCGCGACAGGGTCACAGGTCAGACCGAGGTTATGCTCCATACCAATCTCTGCCGCCACGCAAACCTGTTCAGGGCTTGCACCCAACAGTTCAGCCAGACCGGCGGCAGCCATCGAGCAGGCAACGCCCACTTCACCCTGACAGCCCACTTCCGCACCGGAGATGGACGCGTTCATCTTGTACAGCGCGCCGATGGCCCCTGCCGCGAGGAAATAGCGGATATAGATATCGGGCGTGACAGGCTCAATAAAGTGATCGTAGTAGGCCAGTACCGCTGGAACGATACCGCAGGCACCGTTGGTTGGCGCCGTCACGACACGGCCACCGGCGGCGTTCTCTTCGTTAACCGCCAGGGCAAACATGTTTACCCAGTCGACCACGTTCATCGGGTCATTCGAGAATTTATCCGTGGTCACCAGCATACGGCGCAGGGCAGAGGCACGACGCGGCACGCGCAGTGGCCCAGGCAATACGCCTTCGGTGTTCATCCCGCGGTCAATACAGGCGCGCATGGTTTGCCACACGTTAGCAAAATAGTCTTCAATCTCTTTTTTGCTGTGCAGCGCCAGTTCGTTCTGCATAACCATACCGGACAGGGAAAGACCGGTCTCTTTGCAGTACCCCAACATCTCGGTAGCCGACTTAAACGGATACGGGACGCTGACGTCGCCAACGCTGTCTTTGCCAAAATGCTCTTCATCCACGATGAAGCCACCGCCGATGGAGTAGTACGTTTTGCTGTAAATCTCTTTTTCACCGCTCCAGGCATGAATGGTCATGCCGTTTTCATGCAGCGGCAGGTTGTCGCTGCGAAAACGCATGCCGTCATCCTGCGGGAAATCCACTTCATGCTGGCCGTTAGCCAGCAGCAGGCGTCCGCGCGTTTCCACGTCGCGGATAAATGCCGGGATGGCATCAATATCAACAGTGTCCGGCATATTGCCTGCCAGACCCATAATAATGGCGATATCGGTGTGGTGGCCTTTACCCGTTAATGACAGTGATCCGTAAACGTCTACGGCGACACGGGTAACGCTTTCCAGTAATCCTTTTTCGACCAGATCATCGACGAACTGTTTACCGGCCTTCATAGGCCCAACAGTATGGGAAGACGAAGGGCCAATTCCCACTTTAAACATGTCGAATATACTAATCACTTTCACACTCCTGACAGGGTTACCGGGGTTCCAGTAACGATGTTATAACTGCGCATAGTGTAAGAGGGAACACCGACCTCGGCTTAACTATTCACATGAATTAAACTAATGGTTAACGATGGGTTTTGCTAATAGCGCGACGCGGATCGCAAACCTGCAAAAAAGGATGGAATGTAAAGTATAGTCAAGGTTTCAGGCCGATTTGCAGCGCCAGTTCACGAATGATCCCCGCCGTCATGCCCCAGACAAAATAATGCTGATACCAGGACAACCAGACCCGATGATCATGCCCTCGACGCTGAATATCCAGCGGATGATAACGGCTGAGCCGGAGCGCCTCTTCAAGCGGCATCTCAAACACGGCTGACACTTCATCGACGCTGGCGTGATACTGCAGGCCCGGCGGGATAATACCCACCACGGGCGTGACCTGAAAACCGGTCACGCTGTCGACCGGCGGCAGCACGCCTATCACCTCGACCGCCTCAGGCGGGATGGCCACTTCTTCCTGAGCTTCCCGCAGCGCGGCGGCGATCAGCGACGCATCGGTGCTGTCCACCGCGCCTCCGGGAAAAGCAACCTGACCGGCGTGTTTACGCATATGCGGCGAGCGCTGCGTCAGCAACAGCCCCGGCTGCTCCCGGCGCACCACCGGGATCAGCACCGCCGCCTGACGTTGATTCAGCGTGGCGCGGTTGACCTGCGGTCGCAAAAGCTGAAAGCGCGACAGAAAATCATCCAGCGTCAGGTTCTCTTTCTCCACCGTTAGTTCTCCAGTTGTTTCAGGATACGGTTAACTTTATCAAAGGTTTCCTGATATTCCGCCTCGACCTGGCTATCCGCCACAATGCCACCGCCTGCAGAGCAGTACAGATTGCCGTCGCAGGCCGTCAGGGTACGAATGGTGATGCTGGTATCCATGGTGCCGCACAGGCTGATATAGCCGATACTGCCGCACCAGGCGTTGCGGCGGTGCGGTTCCAGTTCGTCGATGATAGCCATCGCGCGAATTTTGGGGGCTCCGGTGATGGAGCCGCCCGGAAACGCGGCGCGAAGCAGATCGCAGGCGGTGCGCGTGGCGGGCAGGCGCGCGGTAATGGTGCTGACCAGATGATGTACCGCCGGGAAAGGCTCGACGACGAACAGCTCCGGCACGCGCACGCTGCCGGGTTCGGCGACGCGGCCAATATCGTTACGCATCAGGTCGACGATCATCAGGTTCTCGGCGCGATCTTTCGGCGATGCGGCGAGTTTCTCCGCCTGCTGGCGATCGGCGTTGGGGTCCGCCAGACGCGGTAGTGTGCCTTTAATCGGGCGGGTTTGAATGACCCCCTCGGCCAGATGAATAAAGCGCTCTGGCGATAGGCTGAGGATAGCGCCCTGAGGCAGACGTACGAATGCGCTGAACGGCGCCTTGTTGCTGGCATTAAGACGGGAAAACGCCTGCCACTCATCTCCGTGATAAGTCGCCTGGAAACGCTGGGCAAGGTTCACCTGATAACAGTCGCCGCTTTGCAGATACGCCTGAACGCGCGCGAATTTTTCATCGTATTCCGTCTCGCTCATATTCGAGCGCCAGCCGGAGGTCAGCCTGAACGTCTGGGCCGGGGCGGGCTGTTGCGCTTCAAGCCAGGCCAGTCGCGCCTGCACGTCACTATGGCTCAGCAGAGAAACCGTTTTTTTCTGGTGATCGACAATTAACGCCCAGTCATACAGCCCCACGGCCATGTCTGGCAGGGAAATATCAGCCTGCGCATGCTCGGGCAGCGTTTCGAAACGGCGACCCAAATCGTAGCCAAACAGACCAAGCGCGCCACCCTGAAAAGGGAGATCCGGGTCTGGTGTGGCGGATAAGCCTAACGCGTTGAGCGCTTGCTGAAGCTGCATCAGGGGATCGTGCGTCGGCGCCAGGTCATCGGTTGTCAGCGTTTTAAGCGGGTCGGCAACCAGAATATCAAAGCGGCTGTAGGGGTGATCCGCATGGCCAGAATGCAGCAGTATGGCAAAGGGAAGGTGGCTTATGCGGGCAAACCAGAACTCCGCGGCGTCAGCACGCCAGGGCAACGTCAATACAGTGGGGAAGCGCATGTTCATGTGTGGCATACTACCGGGCAGCGTGAAATAATTAGCGCGAATAATTTAGCAGGAGTTGACGATGTTTGCAGGTTTACCTTCTCTGAGCCATGAACAGCAGCAGAAAGCGGTTGAGCGAATTCAGGAACTGATGTCCCAGGGAATGAGCAGCGGACAGGCGATTACCGTCGTCGCTCAGGAGATTCGCGCCAGTCATTCCGGCGAGCGGATTGTGGCGCGATTCGAAGATGATGATCCAGAAGATCAAGAGGAGTGATCGGGCTTAAACCGCCGCGATAATCTTAATTTCGACCTTATACTCCGGTTTCATCAGCGTGGCCTGTACAGTGCAGCGTACAGGCGCGTGACCCGCCACCACCCATGCATCCCAGGCTTTGTTCATCGCCGCAAAATCATCTTTATTGGCCAGAAAAATGGTCGCATCCAGAATGCGGGATTTATCGCTGCCCTGTTTTTCCAGCACGGCATCAATTTGCGCCAGCGTGTTGGCCGTTTGCTCGAAGGCATCCGCGTCCAGGTTAGCCGGTACGCCAGTGTAGTAGAGCGTCTGATTGTGGATCACCACATCAGACCAGCGGGCTTCGGCATCAATGCGCTTAATCGTCATAAACGTTTCCTCGTTATTTTTCGTCATCAGGCGGCAAGACTGCCATATTGTGCTGGCGTCGTCACTATTTGGGGTGGCACTGGAGAGGCGGGACTGACATAATCCCTGTGCAAAAATACAGTGAGAGAGCACCGTGGCAGACGATTTTTCCCCTGAAGGTCAGTTAGCACAAGCGATTCCCGGCTTCAAACCGCGTGAACCTCAGCGGCAGATGGCGCACGCCGTAGCGCACGCTATCGACAAGGCGCAGCCGCTGGTGGTCGAGGCCGGTACCGGCACGGGGAAAACCTACGCGTATCTCGCTCCGGCGCTGCGGGCGAAAAAGAAGGTCATTATCTCCACCGGTTCAAAAGCGCTGCAGGATCAGCTCTACAGCCGTGATTTGCCCACCGTGGCGAAAGCGCTGAAATACAAGGGCCGACTGGCGCTGCTGAAAGGCCGTTCTAACTACCTTTGCCTGGAGCGCCTTGAACAGCAGGCGCTGGCGGGCGGCGATCTGCCGGTTCAGACCCTGAGCGACGTGATTATCCTTCGCGCCTGGGCCAACCAGACGGAAGAGGGGGATATCAGCACCTGTGCGAGCGTGCCGGAAGACTCTCCTGCCTGGCCACTGGTGACCAGCACCAACGACAACTGCCTCGGCAGCGACTGTCCGCTGTATAAAGACTGCTTTGTGGTGAAAGCGCGTAAAACGGCGATGGATGCCGATGTGGTGGTGGTCAACCACCATCTGTTCCTCGCAGATATGGTGGTTAAGGACAGCGGCTTCGGTGAGCTGATCCCTGAAGCGGATGTCATGATCTTCGATGAAGCCCACCAGCTTCCGGATATCGCCAGCCAGTATTTTGGCCAGTCGCTCTCCAGCCGCCAGCTGCAGGACCTGGCAAAAGATTTCACCATCGCCTACCGGACCGAACTCAAAGATACCCAGCAGTTGCAGAAGTGTGCCGACCGCCTGGCGCAAAGCGCGCAGGATTTCCGTTTACAGCTTGGTGAACCCGGCTATCGCGGCAACCTGCGCGAGCTGCTGGCGGACAAAAACATCCAGCGCGCGCTGCTGCTGCTCGACGATGCCCTTGAACTCTGTTATGACGTCGCGAAGCTGTCGCTTGGTCGCTCCGCACTGCTGGATGCCGCCTTCGAACGCGCCACGTTGTACCGCGGACGGTTGAAACGGCTGAAAGAAATCAACCAGCCAGGGTACAGCTACTGGTATGAATGCACCTCGCGCCACTTCACCCTGGCGCTTACGCCGCTGACCGTGGCCGATAAATTTAAAGAGGTGATGGCGCAGAAACCGGGAAGCTGGATCTTTACCTCGGCAACCCTGTCGGTGAATGACGATCTGCACCACTTTACCGAGCGCCTCGGCATTGAGCAGGCGGAGTCGCTGCTGCTGCCAAGCCCGTTTGATTATGAAAAGCAGGCGCTGCTCTGCGTCCCGCGCAATTTACCGCTGCCAAACCAGCCGGGTGCGGCGCGTCATCTGGCGGCGATGCTAAAGCCCATGATTGAGGCCAACAACGGCCGCTGCTTTATGCTTTGCACGTCGCACGCCATGATGCGTGACCTCGCCGAGCAGTTCCGTGCCACCATGACTCTGCCGGTGCTGTTGCAGGGGGAAACCAGCAAAGGACAACTGCTCCAGCAGTTTGTCAGCGCCGGTAATGCCCTGCTGGTTGCCACCAGCAGCTTCTGGGAAGGGGTGGATGTGCGTGGCGATACGCTCTCGCTGGTCATTATCGACAAACTACCGTTTACCTCCCCGGATGACCCGCTGTTGAAAGCGCGGATGGAAGACTGCCGCCTGCGCGGAGGCGATCCGTTCGACGAGGTTCAGCTGCCTGAGGCGGTCATCACGCTCAAGCAAGGGGTAGGGCGCTTAATCCGCGACGTGACCGATCGCGGCGTGCTGGTTATCTGCGATAACCGGCTGGTCATGCGCCCATACGGCGCAACCTTCCTTGCGAGCCTCCCTCCAGCGCCACGGACGCGGGATATAAAACGCGCGGTGCGTTTTCTGGCAAACCCAACGGCGGAGTAATTTGCCCCGGAGTGTGCTAAGATGCGCGCCATTTTGTGACTGACCCTTGCGAGAGCGCGACGACTGATGCGAATTCTGGCTATTGATACCGCAACAGAGGCTTGCTCTGTTGCTCTGCTGAGTGATGGTGCTGTTTCTGCTCATTTCGAAGAGTGCCCACGGGAACACACCCAACGTATTCTGCCCCTGGTAAAAGACATTTTAACTCAGGGCAACACCGCCTTAACCGACCTTGATGCCCTGGCCTTTGGCCGCGGGCCCGGCAGCTTTACGGGCGTCCGTATTGGCATTGGCATTGCTCAGGGACTGGCGCTGGGCGCTGACCTGCCGATGATCGGCGTCTCTACGCTTGCGACGATGGCGCAGGGGGCCTGGCGTATGACGGGCGCCACCCGCGTGCTGGCCGCCATTGATGCCCGCATGGGGGAAGTTTACTGGGCGGAATATACCCGTGATGAGAACGGCGTCTGGCACGGCGAAGAGACGGAAGCGGTACTTAAACCTGACGCGGTCACTGAACGTCTTAAGCAACTGTCCGGCGAGTGGGCGACCGTGGGGACGGGCTGGCCGGCATGGCCAGACATGGCGAACGACACTGGCGTGACGCTGGTGGACGGCAACATGCTGCTGCCAGCGGCGGAAGACATGCTTCCGATTGCCACTCAGCTGCTCGCAGCAGGAAAAACCGTTGCCGTTGAACACGCGGAGCCGGTTTATTTGCGAAACACCGTCGCGTGGAAGAAACTTCCGGGCCGCGAGTGAATCTCAGTAACAGGAACTGAGAAAAAGGAGTCGCATCATGGCGGTTCAGACTAAAGTAGTACGCCTTTTTATGGCAGGCGCGGTTGCCATAGCACTGAGCGGATGCGTATCCGTCCCTGATGCGATCAAGGGCAGTAGCCCGACGCCCCAGCAGGATCTGGTTCGGGTGATGAATGCGCCTGAGCTTTACGTCGGCCAGGAAGCGCGCTTCGGCGGGAAAGTGATCGAGGTGCAGAACCAGCAGGGGAAAACCCGGCTGGAGATTGCTACCGTGCCGCTGGACAGCGGTGCGCGACCCGTACTGGGTGAGGCCTCCCGGGGACGCATCTATGCGGATGTCAGTGGTTTCCTCGATCCCGTTGATTTCCGTGGGCAACTGGTGACCGTCGTCGGACCGATAACCGGCGCCGTGCAGGGTAAAATCGGTAACACGCCTTATAAATTCATGACCATGCAGGTCAATGGGTATAAACGCTGGCGTCTGGCACAGCAGGTGATCATGCCGCCTCAGCCGATTGACCCGTGGATGTGGGGTCCGCATCCTTATCGTTATGGTTACCCGGGTTGGGGCTGGTATAACCCCGGTCCTGCGCAGGTCCAGACGATCGTAACTGAGTAACTTACTGTTATTGCTAGGAAAGAGACAGCGGCTTAGCCGCTGTCTCTGTTTTTTTACGGATAATACGAAAAAAAAGAGTGACGCGCTTCGCAACCTTAAATCTGAACAATTAATAAACTGGTACGCTGAGTTAATATAATGTTAACAAACTGTTTATTATCGGGGTTGTGATGACGACGAACACTCATTTCAGAGGTGATGCATTGAAAAAGGTTTGGCTTAACCGTTATCCCGCAGATGTTCCTGCCGAGATCAATCCTGACCGTTATCAATCCCTGGTTGAATTATTTGAACACTCGGTAAGGCGTTACGCAGACCAGCCCGCATTTGTGAATATGGGCGAGGTAATGACGTTCCGTAAGCTTGAGGAGCGTAGCCGGGCGTTTGCGGCCTATCTGCAGGAAGGGCTTGGGCTGCAAAAAGGAGACCGCGTCGCGCTGATGATGCCGAACCTGCTGCAATACCCGGTGGCGCTGTTCGGCATCCTGCGTGCCGGGATGATTGTCGTCAACGTCAACCCGCTTTACACCCCGCGCGAGCTGGAACACCAGCTCAATGACAGCGGTGCGGTGGCGATAGTTATTGTTTCTAACTTTGCCCATACCCTGGAAAAAGTGGTCGACAAAACCCAGGTTAAACATGTCATCCTGACGCGCATGGGGGATCAGCTGTCCACCGCCAAAGGGACGCTGGTTAACTTTGTGGTTAAATACGTCAAGCGCCTGGTGCCAAAATACCATCTGCCGGATGCCATCTCCTTCCGCCGTGCGCTGCATGCGGGCTATCGCATGCAATACGTCAAACCGGAAGTGGTCTCTGAGGACCTCGCTTTTCTGCAATACACCGGTGGCACAACCGGCGTGGCCAAAGGGGCGATGCTAACCCACCGCAACATGCTGGCAAACCTTGAACAGGTCAATGCCACCTACGGGCCGCTGCTGCATCCGGGCAAAGAACTGGTGATCACGGCGCTACCGCTGTATCACATTTTCGCGCTGACCATGAACTGCCTGCTGTTTATCGAGCTGGGCGGTCAAAACGTCCTGATCACTAACCCGCGAGACATTCCGGGGCTGGTGAAAGAGCTGGCAAAATACCCCTTCACCGCCATGACCGGGGTAAATACCTTGTTCAACGCGCTGCTCAACAACAAAGAATTTCAGCAGCTGGATTTCTCAACGTTGCACCTCTCTGCGGGAGGCGGTATGCCGGTTCAGCAGGCGGTCGCCGAGCGCTGGGTGAAACTCACCGGGCAGTATCTGCTGGAAGGTTATGGCCTGACGGAATGCGCACCGCTGGTCAGCGTCAACCCGCATGACATTGACTACCACAGCGGAAGCATTGGCCTGCCGGTTCCCTCCACGGAGGCCAAACTGGTCGATGACAACGATAACGAAGTCGCGCCGGGCGAACCGGGCGAGCTGTGCGTGAAAGGGCCGCAGGTGATGCTGGGCTACTGGCAACGCCCGGATGCAACAGACGAAATCATTAAAGACGGCTGGCTGCATACCGGCGATATTGCGGTGATGGATGACGAAGGCTTCCTGCGCATCGTCGATCGCAAAAAAGATATGATTCTGGTCTCCGGTTTCAACGTCTATCCGAACGAAATCGAAGACGTGGTCATGCAGCACAGCGGCGTGCTGGAAGTTGCGGCGGTGGGCGTGCCTTCCGGCAGCAGCGGTGAAGCGGTGAAGATATTTGTGGTCAAAAAAGATCCTTCACTCACCGAGGAAGCGCTGATAACGTTCTGTCGTCGTCAGCTGACGGGCTATAAAGTGCCGAAGCTGGTGGAATTCCGCGATGAGCTGCCGAAATCCAACGTCGGGAAGATATTACGACGAGAATTACGTGACGAAGCCCGTGCCAAAGTAGACAATAAGGCCTGAGCTTCACGTTAATCGCCCTGACGCCGGTTAAGCCGGCGTTTTTTATGGGCGCAAACAAAAGAGAATCCGATTTGAATTACCAGATGATCACGACCAACGACGAGCTGGCTTCGCTGTGCGAAGTGACGCGCGACTTTCCTGCCATCGCTCTGGATACCGAGTTTGTCCGTACCCGGACGTACTATCCGCAGCTGGGTTTGATTCAGATGTATGACGGCAAGCACGTCTCGCTGATCGACCCGCTAGGCATCACCGACTGGACGCCGATGCGTGACCTGCTGCTGGATACGGCAGTAACGAAATACCTGCACGCAGGCAGTGAAGATCTGGAAGTTTTTCTGAATACCTTTGGCATCATGCCTCAGCCGCTGATCGATACGCAGATCCTTGCGGCTTTTAGCGGTCGTCCGCTCTCCTGGGGCTTTGCCGCCATGGTGGAGGAGTATACGGGCCTGACGCTGGACAAAAGTGAATCCCGTACTGACTGGCTGGCGCGCCCGCTTACCGAACGTCAGCTGGAATATGCGGCGGCAGACGTGTTTTACCTTCTGCCGATTGCCGGACAACTGATGAAAGAGGCGGAGGCCTCCGGTTGGCTCTCTGCCGCGCTGGACGAGTGTCGTATGACGCAGCTGCGTCGCCAGGAAGTGGTTGATCCGAAAGACGCCTGGCGTGATATCAGCAACGCCTGGCAGCTGCGTACGCGTCAGCTGGCGTGCCTGCAGCTGTTAGCGGACTGGCGTTTACGCAAAGCGCGCGAGCGCGATCTGGCGGTTAACTTTGTGGTGCGCGAGGAACATCTCTGGGCAGTTGCGCGCTATATGCCGGGTAGCCTGGGGGAGCTGGACAGCATTGGGCTTTCGGGCAGTGAGATCCGTTTCCACGGTAAAACCCTGCTGGCGTTGGTCGCAAAAGCGCAGGCGTTGCCGGAAGATGCGCTGCCGGAACCGCTGTTGAATCTGATGGATATGCCGGGTTACCGCAAAGCGTTTAAGGATATCAAAGCGCTGGTGCAGAACGTCGCCACTGAAAGTAAGCTGAGTGCTGAGCTGCTGGCATCGCGTCGTCAGATTAACCAGCTGCTGAACTGGCACTGGAAGCTGAAACCGCAGAATGGCCTGCCGGAACTGATGGCGGGCTGGCGTGGGGAATTGATGGCCGATCGTCTAAATACCCTGCTGGAAGGGTATCCGCGGTAAAAAATATGCCGGGCGATATACCCGGCATATTCCCCCGGTGGCGCTGCGCTTACCGGGGCTACAAAATCACAACCCTACGGGCGCGACTCTTCCGCTTCCGGTAGCGTCACGTTCAGCTCCAGAATCGAAATATCCCCGTCTTTTTGCTCCAGCTGCACCGTGACCATCTCCGGGTCAATCTGTACGTACTTACAGATCACTTCCAGGATGTCCTTACGCAGCTGCGGCAGGTAATGAGGCTCGGCGTCGCTACGACGACGCTCCGCAACGATGATTTGCAGACGTTCTTTTGCGATGTTGGCGGTGTTCTTTTTCCGCGAGAGAAAAAAGTCCAGTAATGCCATAACTTATCCTCCGAACAGGCGTTTGAGGAAACCTTTCTTCTCTTCTTCAATGAAGCGGAAAGGACGTTCTTCTCCCAGCAGACGGTCAACAGTATCAGCATACGCTTTACCTGCATCTGCCGTCGTATCAAGGATCACGGGCTCGCCCTGGTTAGAGGCGCGCAGCACGGACTGGTCTTCCGGGATGACGCCCACCAGCTTAATGCGCAGGATCTCCAGTACGTCTTCCATGCTCAGCATGTCACCTTTGTTGACGCGACCCGGATTATAACGGGTCAGCAGCAGGTGCTCTTTGATCGGCTCTTCGCCATTTTCCGCACGACGGGATTTGGAGGCGAGGATGCCGAGAATACGGTCGGAGTCACGCACGGATGAGACTTCAGGGTTGGTGGTGATGATCGCTTCATCAGCAAAGTAGAGTGCCATCAGGGCACCAGTTTCGATGCCGGCAGGGGAGTCACAGACAACGAAGTCGAACTCCATTTTTCTCAGCTCCTCGAGTACCTTTTCGACACCTTCACGGGTCAGGGCGTCTTTGTCACGCGTCTGAGAGGCCGGGAGGATGTAGAGGTTCTCGGTGCGCTTGTCTTTAATCAGCGCCTGGTTCAGCGTGGCATCGCCCTGAATGACGTTGACGAAGTCATACACGACGCGACGCTCACATCCCATAATCAGGTCGAGGTTACGCAGGCCGATATCGAAGTCGATAACGACGGTTTTCTTTCCCTTCTGGGCCAAACCAGTAGCGATGGCCGCGCTGGAGGTGGTCTTGCCAACGCCTCCTTTACCCGAAGTAACAACAATAATGCGTGCCATAGAAATTCCTTGTTAAAAAGGGATCAATTCAACGGTTGAACGGTCAACGCGTCGTCTGCCAGTCGCAGACGAGCCGCTTTGCCATAAAATTCGGCTGGGATCTTGTCGCTCAGCCAATATTCACCTGCGATGGACACCAGTTCCGCCGTCAGGTGAGTACAAAATATTTGCGCGTCCCGATCGCCACTTGCGCCTGCGAGCGCACGTCCACGCATCATACCGTAAACGTGAATATTGCCATCTGCAATAAGCTCTGCGCCAGCACTGACGTGGCTTGTAACAATCAGATCACAGTTTGGTGCATAAATGCGCTGACCGGAACGAACCGGTACGTCAATCATTCGCGTTTTTGTGACGGGAGTAACGTTTTGCACCACAGGAGGGGGCGCCTGCACGGCAGCAGGCGCTGCACGCGGGGCTTTTTCTTTACCTTCATTAAGAAGGGGCAGCCCGGCACGGTCGATTTCCGCTTTCAGCTCGCTATCTTTACAGCCACTGATGCCGACAATTCGCAGGCCAGTAGAGGAGACGGCCTGCTGGAGAAGTTTCCAGTTAACCGGAGCCTCAAGACCACTCACGTTGATAACAACAGGGGCGTGTTTCAGAAAAGCGGGAGCCTGCGCGATTTTGTCTTCTAACGCCTGACGAATAACCTCGGGTTTTGCATCATGCAAATGTACCACTGATAAGGTGAAGCTACTGCCTTTAAGCTCGATGGGCGTGTTTGACATCCTGGCCTTACTCAATTTGCTATTAACCGCAACCATTCGCTGCGATATTCCGAAGAGTATCAGGCATGTTATAGTCAGGAGTATATTGAGGCAAGCAACCACCCATTAATTCAGAGTAAAAACATGTTTTGTGTGATCTACAGAAGTACAAGCCGTGACCAGACCTATCTTTATGTCGAAAAGAAAGACGATTTTTCACGCGTGCCTGAAGAATTAATGAAGAGCTTTGGCCGACCACAGCTGGCGATGCTGCTGCCGCTGGATGGTCGTAAGAAACTGGTCAATGCCGATCTGGATAAAGTGAAAACGGCATTAGCCGAGCAAGGCTATTATTTACAGCTTCCACCACCGCCTGAGAATTTATTAAAACAGCACCTTGAGGCGAACGGGAAAAAATAGTCTCAGCTGTTTCGGGCGCATCACATCAACCGATTAGGGGTCGAGCATGTATCAACATCATAACTGGCAAGGTGCGTTACTGGATTATCCCGTCAGCAAAGTGGTCTGCGTGGGCAGTAACTACGCAAAGCATATTCAGGAGATGGGCAGCGCAACACCAGAAGAGCCGGTTCTGTTTATTAAGCCAGAGACGGCGCTTTGCGATATCCGCCAGCCGCTGGCGTTGCCGCAGGGGCTGGGGTCAGTGCATCACGAAGTTGAGCTCGCGGTGCTGATCGGCGCCACGCTGCGCCAGGCCTCCGAAGAGCATGTTCAGAAAGCGATTGCTGGCTACGGCGTCGCGCTGGATCTGACGCTGCGTGATGTGCAGGGAAAAATGAAGAAGGCCGGGCAGCCGTGGGAAAAAGCCAAAGGCTTTGACAACGCGTGTCCGATTTCGGGATTCATTCCGGTCAGTGAATTTACCACCGATCCACAGGACACGCCGCTCAGCCTGAAGGTGAACGGTGACATCCGCCAGCAGGGCAGCACGGCAGACATGATCCATAAGATTGTGCCGCTGATTGCCTACATGAGCCGCTTCTTCACCCTGAAACCCGGAGATGTGATCCTGACCGGTACGCCTGAAGGGGTTGGCCCGCTCCTCAGCGGCGATGAGCTGGAGGTCGGTTTTAACGGCCTGTCGCTGAAAACCCGCGTGCTGTAACCACATCTTGCCGCCTGAAGAGGGCGGCAAAACTTGCAACAACGTGCCAGACTCGTTATAAGGTGCGCTTTCTTTTGACGTGTGGACATCCTGATGAACGACATCCCTTTCTGGCAAAGCAAAACTCTTGACGACATGACTGACGCGGAATGGGAATCATTGTGCGACGGCTGCGGGCAGTGCTGCCTGCACAAGCTGATGGATGAAGATACGGACGAAATCTACTTCACCAACGTGGCCTGCAAGCAGTTGAACATCAAAACCTGCCAGTGCCGCAACTATGAACGTCGGTTCGAATTTGAGCCGGACTGCATCAAGTTAACCCGTGATAATCTGCCCACCTTTGAATGGCTGCCCCATACCTGCGCGTATCGCCTGCTGGCGGAAGGGAAAGGGTTACCAGACTGGCATCCGTTGCTGACTGGTTCGAAAGCGGCGATGCACGGCGAGCGCATTTCGGTGCGCCACATCGCGGTGAAAGAGTCCGAGGTGCGGGACTGGGAAGACCATATTATGAATCACCCTAATCGGTGATAATAAAAAACCCGCCGAGGCGGGTTTTTTATTATGCGCTGTTGTGTCGGGTGGCGCTGCGCTTACCCGACCTACAAAACTGACGTTGCCGTTTTGCTTTTACCTTCCGAACAAATCACGTTTCTTCGGCTTGAACGGCTGGGCAATCAGCACCAGCAACGCCACGACGAAGTAGGCGACAAAAATCCCCACCAGCCACTGTGGCATCTCCAGCGTCAGGAATTCCCACTGACGGACAGAGCAGTCACCGGATGCGACAAACACCTGCGGCAGCCATTTATCCAGCGGCAGCCAGCTCGGGAAGCGGGCGGCAAAATCACAGGTCATAAACGGTGACGGATGCAGCTGCATCATGGTGTGCTGCCAGGAGAGTTCAATTCCTTTCCAGGCGCTGTACAGCCAGATTGCAATACCCGCGTAGCGCAACGGCGATTTCGGGGCGATGGCGCCTACGAGGCCCGCACCCATAATGCCAAACAGGGCGCAGCGCTCGTAGATACAGAGCACGCAGGGTTTCAGCCCCATCACGTGCTGGAACCACAGCGCGACCATTTCCAGCGCAAAGGCGGTCAGGGCCATCAACAACCACGCTCCGCGACCGCGAGAGCACTGGTTTAAAAATCTCAACATAATCATTTCCCTGGAACATGCTTAGAAAGCGCAGTGTAAACGAATTCGTTTTTCGCGCCACCTGTACCTGACGAAATAAAACGTAATCGGATGTTTATCGTGCGAAAAGGCAAACGGGCAGCGAACTGCCCGAGAGGCCTCATTTAGTGCGCCGCAAGTATACCCGCTTGTATCAGCCATTGCGTACAGGGAATGAGGGTAATTTTGACGCAAAGCAATCCCACAATTGTGAGTACCAGCGTATAGGGCAGCGCCATCCAGACCATTCTTCCATAAGAAAGACGTATGAGTGGCGCAAGGGCAGAGGTCAGCAGGAACAGGAAGGCGGCTTGTCCATTTGGCGTCGCTACCGACGGCAGGTTAGTGCCGGTATTGATGGCCACGGCCAGCAGCTCAAACTGTCCTGCGTTAATAATGCCTTCTTCCATCGCAGATTTGGCTTCGTTGATGTAGACCGTCCCGACAAAGACGTTATCGGAGATGGACGACAGGAGGCCGTTGAACAGATAGAAGAGCGTAAGCTGCGCGTCTGGTGCAGCCTGCAGCACAAAGGTAATTATGGGGGCAAACAGATGCTGATCGATAATCACCGCCACAACCGCGAAGAAGACGGCCAGCAGCGCGGTAAATGGCAGGGCTTCCGTAAACGCTTTGCCAATAGCATGCTCATCCGTTACGCCGCTAAAGGTGGTCGCAAGAATAATTACGGAGAGGCCAATCAACCCCACCTCTGCAAGATGCAATGCCAGCGCGACGATAAGCCAGACGCCAATGATACCCTGCGCAATCAGACGCAGCGTCTCTTGCCGCGTGCGCTGTTTGCGGCTCTGCTCGTCAAATTTATGCAGCTCACTGCGGACCGGCTCAGGCAGTTGCGCGCCGTAGCCGAATACCCTGAACTTTTCGACCAGAATGCAGGTTGCTAACCCGCAGATAAGGACAGGCACGCTCACGGGGGCCATGCGCAGGAAAAACTCGCCAAAATGCCATTCAGCCGCTTTGGCGATGATCAGGTTTTGCGGCTCACCCACCATGGTCATCACGCCGCCCAACGCAGTCCCTACGCCAGCATGCATCATCAGACTGCGCAGAAACGCGCGGAACTGCTCCAGCACCTCACGGTTATGCGCCTCAACGTGGCTGTCATCCTGCAAGTCTTCGCCCGGGCGGGACGAGGCCACGCGGTGATAAATCCCGTAAAACCCGACGGCGACGCTGATCACCACCGCAACAACGGTCAAGGCATCCAGGAAGGCCGAAAGAAAGGCAGCAGCAAGGCAAAACGCCAGCGACAATACCGTTTTAGACGGAATGCTGAGCAACAGGCGAGTGAAGATAAACAGCAGCAGCTGTTTCATAAAGTAGATCCCGGCCACCATAAATATCAGCAGCAGGAGCACTTCCAGATTTGACGCCAGCTCTGCTTTGACATGCTCAGCAGACGTCATCCCGATGACCACTGCTTCAAAAGCCAGCAGACCGCCAGGCAGCAGAGGGTAACATTTCAGCGCCATTGCCAGGGTGAAGATAAACTCCGCCACCAGCAGCCATCCGGCGATAAACGGGTTCACGCTAAAAATAAGGGGGTTAACGACCAGGAAAACCAGCAGTATCAGTTTGTACCAGTCAGGAGACTGACCTAAAAAATTGCGCCACAGCGCGCGCCCAAAAGAAATTTCCACAACAGACGTCCTTCCCCGTCACGTAAAACAAAACATCAGTATACGCAAAATTGCGGCCCGGCGGCGGATAAGCGAGCATTGTAAATTTCATAAAATGAAACGGCGATCCCTCTTTTCTCTCTTTACCGCGCTACCTGCCGCTGCATGCCTCTGGTATGATGAGTGCAATTTGCTAAAGCTGTGTAATGGAAATCTCACTATGGTCATTAAGGCGCAGAGCCCGGCGGGTTTCGCGGAAGAGTACATCATTGAAAGCATCTGGAATAATCGCTTCCCTGCAGGGTCCATTCTTCCGGCTGAACGCGAACTCTCTGAACTGATTGGCGTCACTCGCACCACGCTGCGTGAAGTGCTTCAGCGACTGGCGCGTGATGGATGGTTGACGATCCAGCACGGCAAGCCAACAAAAGTAAACAACTTCTGGGAAACCTCGGGGCTGAACATTCTTGAAACGCTGGCGCGCCTCGACCACGAAAGCGTACCGCAGCTCATTGATAATCTGCTCTCAGTGCGTACCAACATCGCGACGATCTTTATTCGTACCGCTTTCCGTCAGCACCCGGAAGATGCGCTTGCAGTGCTGGCCAGCGCAAACGAGGTCGAAGATCATGCCGATGCCTTTGCCACCCTCGATTACAACGTCTTCCGCGGTCTGGCGTTTGCCTCCGGCAACCCGATTTACGGTCTTATCCTCAACGGGATGAAAGGGCTCTATACCCGCATTGGTCGTCACTACTTTGCCAATCCCGAAGCGCGCAGTCTGGCACTGGGTTTCTACCATAAGCTCAGCAAGCTCTGCACCGAAGGGCTGCACGATCAGGTTTATGAAACCGTGCGTCGCTACGGTCATGATTCCGGTGAAATCTGGCATCGCATGCAAAAAACGCTGCCGGGCGATTTAGCGATTCAGAGTCGCTGAAAGAAAAACCTCTCAAGTGAGAGGTTTTTTTTCGCCCGGTGGCGCTTCGCTTACCGGGCCTACAAAACCCGTAGGCCGGGTAAGGCGTAGCCGCCACCCGGCAAAAAACATTACAACGTATTCAACCGCGCCGGGCAACGTTCCAGCAGTTCTACGCTGCCGTCGTCATTCTGCTGTTCCAGCTGCACGTCAAAGCCCCACAGGCGGTGAACATGCTTCAGCACCTCTTTACGTCCTTTATCCAGCGGCGCGCGGTTGTGCGGGATATAACGCAGCGTCAGAGAACGGTCACCGCGTAAATCGACGTTCCAGACCTGAATATTGGGCTCAAGATTGCTCAGGTTGTACTGAGAAGAGAGCCGTGAGCGGATCTCGCGATACCCCTCTTCGTTATGAATCGCAGAAATCTCCAGGTAGTTGTTACGATCATCGTCCAGCACGGTGAAGAAGCGGAAATCACGCATGATCTTCGGCGACATAAACTGGCTGATAAAGCTCTCGTCCTTAAAATCGCGCATCGCAAAATGCAGCGTTTCAAGCCAGTCTGAACCGGCGATATCCGGGAACCAGTACTTGTCTTCTTCCGTTGGCGACTGACAGATACGCTTAATATCCTGGAACATCGCAAAGCCAAGCGCATACGGGTTAATCCCGCTGTACCACGGGCTGTTATAAGGCGGCTGAAACACGACGTTGGTATGGCTGTGGAGAAACTCCATCATGAACCGCTCGGTCACTTTCCCCTCGTCATACAGATGGTTGAGGATGGTGTAGTGCCAGAATGTCGCCCAGCCTTCGTTCATCACCTGCGTCTGTTTCTGCGGATAGAAATACTGGCTGACCTTGCGCACGATGCGCAGGATCTCACGCTGCCACGGCTCCAGCAGCGGGGCGTTTTTCTCCATAAAGTAGAGCAGGTTTTCCTGCGGCTCGGAGGGATAACGACGCGTCTCGGCGACGGCTTTCTCTTCCTCACGCTTCGGCAGGGTGCGCCACAGCATGTTCACCTGGCTTTGCAGATACTCTTCGCGGCTTTTCTGTCGGGCTTTCTCCTCCTGCAGGGAGATTTTCTGCGGGCGTTTGTAGCGGTCCACGCCGTAGTTCATCAGGGCGTGGCAGGAGTCGAGCAGTTTCTCCACCTCATCCACGCCATAACGCTCTTCGCAGTCGGTGATGTATTTACGCGCGAAGATCAGGTAATCAACGATGGAGCTGGCATCCGTCCAGCTGCGGAAGAGATAGTTATTTTTGAAAAACGAGTTATGGCCGTAACAGGCGTGGGCCATCACCAGCGCCTGCATGGTAATGGTGTTCTCTTCCATTAAATACGCAATACACGGATTGGAGTTAATCACAATCTCATACGCCAGCCCCTGCTGACCGTGTTTATACAGGCGCTCCGTTTCAATGAATTTTTTACCAAACGACCAGTGCGGATAGTTGATCGGCATCCCGACGCTGGAGTAAGCGTCCATCATCTGTTCAGAGGTAATCACCTCAATTTGATGGGGATAGGTATCCAGGCGATACAGTTTTGCTACCCGGTCGATTTCGGCGAGGTAGACATCCAGCAGCTCGAAGGTCCAGTCGGGTCCATCGCTCAGACGTGTGTTGTCCTTGTTCAGGGAATCAATAGTAGCCATTAGCGCGCCCTCGTTGTGGGTGCTCTCTCTGTCTGGAGAGCCTCCTTTCAAGCATAGATCAACGTGTTAAAAAGCGTGCCCGACAAGAAATTTTTTCTTTGCGATTTCCCGTTTTTGATACGGCAAAAAAAGTGACTCCTTCAGCATTTTATGCTGGTTAAAAATAAAGCTCAGCATGAGATCCCAAATTAGCACCATCCCCTGATACTGGGGGATGTGTGAGGCAAGTCACCATAAAAAAGTCGTATGTTGAATAATATTTTCAACTAGGTTATCAATCTGTAATTAGAAGATTGTTCTTTTGCACATTATGGAGTGGCTATGCGTGTTGTCATACTGGGAAGTGGTGTCGTTGGCGTAACCAGCGCCTGGTATTTAAGTCAGGCAGGACATGAGGTTACCGTTATCGATCGTGAATCCGGCCCGGCGCTTGAAACCAGTGCGGCGAATGCCGGGCAAATCTCTCCGGGGTATGCGGCGCCGTGGGCAGCCCCTGGCGTACCGCTGAAGGCGATCAAATGGATGTTCCAGCGCCATGCGCCGCTGGCCATCAGCCTTGACGGCACGCCGTTCCAGCTGAAGTGGATGTGGCAGATGCTGCGCAACTGCGATACCCGCCACTACATGGAAAACAAAGGGCGCATGGTGCGCCTGGCGGAATACAGCCGTGACTGCCTTAAGACCCTGCGCGCGTCGACCGGCATTGAGTACGAAGGCCGTCAGGGCGGCACGCTGCAGCTGTTCCGCACCGCGCAACAGTATGAAAACGCCACCCGCGATATCGCCGTGCTGGAAGATGCCGGCGTACCTTACCAGCTGCTGGAGGCCAGCCAGCTGGGGCAGGTGGAGCCTGCCCTGGCGGAAGTGGCGCATAAACTGACGGGCGGCCTGCGTCTTCCTAATGACGAAACCGGCGACTGTCAGCTCTTTACCCAGCGTCTGGCGCACATGTGCGAGCAGGCGGGGGTGAAATTCCGCTTTAACACCGCTGTCGACAAGCTGCTGTCGGAAGGGGAAAAAATTTACGGCGTGAAGTGTGGCGACGAGGTGATCAAAGCGGATGCCTACGTGATGGCATTTGGCTCGTACTCCACCGCCATGCTGAAAGGCATTCTCGATATTCCTGTTTATCCGCTGAAGGGCTACTCGCTGACCATTCCGGTGAAAGAAGAGAGCGGCGCCCCGGTATCAACCATCCTGGATGAAACTTACAAAATCGCCATTACCCGCTTCGATAACCGCATCCGCGTGGGCGGCATGGCGGAAATTGTCGGCTTCAACACCGACCTCCTGCAGCCGCGTCGTGAAACGCTGGAGATGGTGGTGGGGGACCTGTTCCCGCGCGGGGGCTTTGTTGAGCAGGCGACATTCTGGACCGGTCTGCGTCCGATGACCCCGGACGGTACGCCGATTGTTGGCCGTACGCCGTTTAAAAATCTGTGGACCAATACCGGACACGGCACGCTGGGCTGGACGATGGCCTGCGGATCCGGTCAGCTGCTGAGCGACCTGATTTCCGGGCGCACGCCAGCCATTCCATTTGACGATTTAAGTGCGGCGCGCTATCAATCAGGGTTCACGCCATCGCGTCCACAACATCTGCACGGCGCGCATAACTAAGGAGTTGTCATGTCCCGTCCTGTTCTGGCTCAGCTGGATCTGCAGGCCCTGAAGGAAAACCTGCAAATTGTTCGCCGGGCAGCACCTGGTTCGCGCGTCTGGTCGGTAGTCAAAGCGAATGCCTACGGCCACGGTATTGACCGTATCTGGAGCGCGCTCAGCGCCACCGACGGTTTTGCGTTGCTCAATCTGGAAGAGGCTATCCTGCTGCGCGAACGCGGCTGGAAAGGGCCGATTTTGCTGCTGGAAGGGTTCTTCCACCCCGAGGATCTGCCCTTGCTGGATAAGTATCGTCTGACCACCAGCGTTCACAGCAACTGGCAGATTAAAGCGATTCAGGATGCAAAACTCCACGCGCCGCTGGATATCTATCTCAAGGTAAACAGCGGCATGAACCGTCTGGGCTTTCAGCCTGAGCGGGTACATACGGTCTGGCAACAGCTGCGCGCCCTGAAAAATGTGGGCGAAATGACGCTGATGGCGCACTTTGCCGATGCGGAAAAACCGGATGGCATTGCCGATGCCATGGTCCGCATTGAGCAGGCGGCAGAAGGGCTGGACTGTCCGCGCTCGCTGTCGAACTCTGCGGCGACGCTTTGGCATCCCGAAGCGCATTATAACTGGGTGCGTCCGGGGATCGTTCTGTATGGTGCATCCCCGTCCGGTCAATGGCAGGATATTGCCAACAGCGGCCTGAAGCCGGTGATGTCGCTACGCAGTGAGATAATCGGCGTGCAGACGCTGAAGGCGGGCGACACGGTGGGCTATGGCAGCCGCTACCGGGCGCAGGGCGAACAGCGAATTGGTATTGTGGCAGGCGGGTATGCCGACGGCTATCCGCGCATCGCGCCAACCGGTACGCCTGTCTGGGTGGACGGCGTCCGTACGGGCACGGTGGGGACCGTGTCAATGGATATGCTGGCGGTTGACCTCACGCCGTGTCCGCAGGCGGGCATCGGTTCACCGGTTGAGCTGTGGGGCAATGAAGTCAAAATTGATGACGTGGCCGCGGCGGCGGGAACGGTGGGGTATGAACTCATGTGCGCCCTGGCGCCGAGAGTGCCGGTTGTAACGGTGTAACGTGTTCTTATGCCGGGTAAGGCGAAGCCGCCACCCGGCATAAACCCGCTACTCTGTGTCCTCTTCCATCGGCCGCAAACCGACTTTCCGCACCGCGTTATCTTCTTTTTCGGCAACGGTCCAGATCATCCCGGCAAATTCCACCTGATCGCCGACGACCGGCGCAGCGCCAAGTCGTTGCTGGATGATTTCGCCCAGCGTTTGCTGGTTATCACCGTCTTCAGCACCTTCATCCAGACCGTAAATCAGCGCCACATCCGCAAATTTGGCGCTGGCTTCCAGAATAAAATCACCGAAGAAACGCTGGTCCAGCGCCACCGGAGGCGACTGGCTGAACAACTTGCCCAGCGCGGGCAGATCGCGTTCGCGGCCAATCACGCACAAAATATCCCCTTCGCGAAGCCGGGTGCTGCCGGTAGGGTGTTGCAGGACATTATCGCGAAACAGCGCGGCAATCCGCGTTTCGGCCGGCATGTGCAAATCGCGCAGCGATGCCCCTACGCACCACTTGTCGGCGCTCAGTTGATAGACGAACTGTTCCCACGGGTTCTCCGGATGAATATCGAGCCCCACGCGGGACACCGGCCAGCCCACGGGCGGGACCACCACTTTGGCTTTTTTCGCCGCCCATCCGAGCGACGTCCCCTGGAACAGCAGTGAAATCAGCACCACGAAGAACGCCACGTTAAAGAACAGTCGTGCGTTATCCAGCCCGGCCATCATCGGGAAGACGGCAAGGATGATCGGCACCGCGCCACGCAGGCCCACCCAGCTGATAAAGACACGCTCGCGCAGGTTGAAGCCGCGAAACGGCAGCAGACCGGCAAACACCGACAGTGGACGGGCGAAGAAGATCATCCACGCAGACAGCAGCAGCGCCGGAATGGCAATCGGCAGCAGATCCGAGGGCGTAACCAGCAGGCCCAGCACCAGGAACATGCCGATTTGTGCCAGCCAGGCAAGACCGTCGAAGTTTTGCAAAATAGCGTGACGGTTGCGGATAGGGCGGTTACCCATCAGGAATCCGCAGAGGTAGACCGCGAGAATACCGCTGCCGTCCAGAGCGGTGGTGACGGCAAAAATCAGGATCCCGCCGCTCAGCGCCAGCAGTGGATACAGCCCCGAGGGGAGCGAGATGCGGTTAATCATCTGCTGTAACAGGTATCCCCCCGCCAGACCTATCAGTATCCCCAGGCCGAACTGCTGCAGGATATGCCACGCAAACATCCAGCTCAGCCCGGTCTCGTGCTGCTGAATCATCTCGATCAGCGTGATGGTCAGGAACACCGCCATCGGATCGTTACTGCCGGATTCAATCTCAAGCGTTGAGCCGACACGTTCGTTAAGCCCTTTTCCACCGAGCAGGGAAAACACGGCTGCCGCGTCGGTTGAGCCGACAATCGCGCCAATCAGCAAACCTTCCATGATATTCAGATGGAAAAGCCACGCAGCCATCATCCCGGTGAGGCCAGAGGTAATTAACACGCCGACCGTGGCAAGTGAAAGCGCAGGCCCCAGGGCCACGCGGAAGGAGCTCGCCTGCGTACGCATGCCGCCGTCAAGCAGGATCACCGCCAGGGCGAGGTTACTCACCATGTAGGCAAAAGGGTAGTTATCGAATGGGATACCGCCGATGCCATCAATGCCAGCCAGCATGCCGATAGCAAGGAAAATAACAAGAATAGGTATGCCGAGACGCGATGAAAATGAACTTAATAAAATACTGCTGGTTACAAGGACAGAACCCAAAATGAAAAGGCTGATTATCGCTGCGGCATCCAATGTTCTCTTACTCCCACCTCAATGTTAACGCTGTTACTAAAACCCTAACATATTAACGTCGGTAACAGCGTTTTATTAAGGCGGTTTAACGGATTTTTTACCCCTTTATGACCGGATGGCCGCTGATGGTGAGCAGGCTTCCGCCATCATCATGCTTCAGCCTGGCGTGCGCCCCCAGCGCAAGAGTGACGGTTTGCTGCTCATGGCCGAAATCCAGCCCGGTGATGACGGGAATGTCCAGCCGGGAGCGGATGAAATCGACCATCGTTTCCAGCGAGTAGCCCGCGTCATAGTCATTCGGCTCAGAACCGCTGAAGCTGCCCAGCACAATCGCGGACTGGCGTTCAAGAATACCGGCATGATAGAGCTGCAACAGCATGCGCTCGACGCGGAACGGATGTTCGTTGATATCTTCCAGCACCAGAATGCCGTCTTCGATGTCCGGCATCCACGGCGTGCCGATGAGCGAGACCAGCATCGCCAGGTTTCCGCCCCAGAGCTGACCTTCACACTCCCAGTGCGGTCCGTTGCCTTGCCACTCCACGCTGTAGGCAGGATTACGCAGCGCGCGCCAGAAGTGTTCGATGGTAAACGCATCCAGCTCTGGCGCGCCGAAGTTACCGGCCAGCATTGGGCCGCTAAACGTGATGACATTGTGCAGGGCCAGAAGACCTAGCTGGATGACGGTGAAATCGCTGTGGCCGCAAATCAGCAGCGGATCCTGCTGCTGGCGCTGCGCCAGACCCTGCCAGTCAATGCTCTCCAGCAGCCTGCTCGCCCCGTAGCCGCCGCGCACGGCAAGGACGATGCGATCCTTACCCTTCAGACTCACCAGGCTATTGATATCATTCAGCCTCTGCGCTTCCGTTCCGGCAAAACGCTGCTGGCGGCGGGGGATAATTGTCTGATTTTCTACCTGATGGCCAGATTCCAGTAAGCGCTGAACGCCCCGCTGTGCCGCGTCCTGGTTAATGCAGTAGCCCGACGGCGCGATGAGATGAAACTGAGACATGGCAATTCCTTGCTGAATGAGAAACTAATTGTCTATATCATGCCGCGTATACGCTGCCTGCTTCAAGGGCGGCGCACCGCGATGACCGGCTATAAGGATAGATGACGTGAAATTGAGATGGTTTGCTTTTTTGATTGTGCTGCTGGCTGGCTGTAGTTCAAAACATGATTATCAAAACCCGCCCTGGAACCCGGAAGTGCCGGTGAAACGGGCTATGCAGTGGATGCCAATCAGTGAACAAGCCGGGAAGGCCTGGGGCGTGAGCCCGCGTCTGATCACCGCCATTATTGCGGTGGAGTCTGGCGGGAATCCTACGCTCGTCAGCAAATCCAACGCGGTGGGGCTGATGCAGCTTAAGGCTTCAACGGCGGGAAGAGAGGTCTACCGCTATATGGGCTGGAGCGGACAGCCGTCGACCAGCGAGCTGAAGAACCCGGAACGCAACATTTCCATGGGTACCGCGTATCTGAGCATTCTGGAACATGGCGTGCTGAAGGGCATCGAAGATCCGGAAGTGATGCAATACGCGCTGGTGGTCTCCTACGTGAACGGTGCAGGGGCGCTGCTCAGAACCTTCTCCTCTGACCGCAAAGAGGCGATAGACGAGATCAACGGCATGGACAAAGATGAGTTCGTCGAGCATGTAGCGAAGAATCATCCGGCACCACAGGCGCCTCGTTATATCTGGAAAGTACAGAAAGCGATGGATGCCATGTAATGCCGCAAACGGGCGGCGGTTGCGCTGCCCGATTTTTTCACAGGACTTTATTTGCACGTTCCCGTGCTTCACGCTCCAGCGAGTAGATGATACGCTGTAGCTCGCGCTCAGCGCCTGGCCCGACGTTCAGGAAACGGAAGCTCAGACGCGGCGTGGTAATCGTTTCGTTTTTGCTGTCCACCACCGTGCGCTCGCTGATGGCAATCAGCTGTGCATCGAAATAAAAGCGACCCCAGCCGCCCATATCGAGCTCAATTTGGGTAAAACGCATGCCTTCTACCAGTCCGTCCGGTTTCGCTGAATCCAGCAACGCGCCCATACCGCCCAGCGACAGGTCAAAGAGACGGAAGCGAAGCTCTTTTTTGTCCGGCATTTTGGCCTTACAAAAATAGGCAGGGTGAAGCGGGGCGCTGATGCGGAAGTATTCACGACGCTGGACAAACCAGAGGTTGCCCGGAAGAGGGGTCACAAAAGCGGGAAGTCCCTGATATTCGCTCAGTTCCAGTCGCGGCAGGACAAACTCCACTTTAGCTCCATGGGTTTCGGCCATCACCGCAATATGTTCCGCTCTTAGCGCAGCGCGGTTTTCATACTCCTGGCTGCCCAGGTCTACAATCAGTCGCTCCTGCGAAACGTCAAGGATCTTGCTGATAAACTGATTATTTGACCAGCTGATGCGCAACGGCACTTCGCCTTTTTGCAGGTCGCGTAATACCCCTAATACAGCCAGCGGATTTTGCTTGAGGAACTGCTCACTGTAATGACTCACGCCGGATGGCTCCTTGATTAATGACAGACTGTCTGAGCGTTATCGGCAATCCACACTCAAACTTAATACAAACCGGTGAGTTTTTTTTATTGCTGCATGCAAGATAAGTCGGTGAGAGGAAAATGGTTTTATGCTGATGACCTATACTTACGTTAGCTGTGCAGAAGGTTTTCTGCACATGCGTTAAACCTGAAAGAGGGCATCGCTATGGGTATCATCGCCTGGATTATCTTTGGTCTTATCGCTGGCGCTATCGCTAAACTCATCATGCCGGGAAACGATGGCGGCGGCTTCATTTTGACCTGTGTTCTCGGGGTTGTTGGTGCGGTTGTGGGCGGCTGGCTGGCGACGATGTTTGGCTTTGGAGGCAACATCAGTGGTTTTGACATGCACAGTTTCCTCGTTGCTGTCGTCGGCGCCATTGTTGTGCTGGGCATATTCAGGTTACTGCGACGAGCCTAAAATGACATAGCGGCTCTCTGCGGAGGGCCGTTTTTTTTTGCCTGAATCTTGATTTGTTAATCGAAATGATAATAATTGTCGTTCCGTATTGCATCTAACAACAAGACGACATTATGAACTCCTCACGTTTTACGTTATGCGCTCTGGCCGGTGCCGTCACGCTGGCATTGCAGGTCCAGGCTTTCGCCGAAGAATCTACCATCGTCGTCACGGGCTCAGAGCAGGGCAGCGCGCTGCCGGCCTGGACGAACAGCGCCACGAAATCGGCCGTTGCCGAAAGTAAAACGCCCCAGGTCATCAATACGCTTTCTGCCCCGGAAATTGAAAAGCGTCATGCGAACTCCGTGAATGAAATCCTGCGCTATGCCCCGGGCGTCTCAACCGAAGTGCGCGGTAATACCTCCTACATGAGCGAATACAAAATTCGTGGCTTTACCGTCGATCAGGAGTTCTATAACGGATTGCAGTTGCCCTATAACGTCACCGGCAATACTAAGGCTCGTATCGATCCGCTGTTGATTGACAGCGTCGATATCCTGAAAGGGCCTTCATCGGTGCTTTACGGCGGTGGTTCGCCGGGCGGGCTGGTGAATATTCAAAGTAAAAAACCGCAGCGGGAAGCGCGAACGGAGGTCGGTTTTAATACCGGTAACCGCAACCTGAAAGAGGGTTATCTCGACTCAACGGGGCAGATAGCCGACAGCGACTGGAATTACCGTCTGCTGGGCAAGGCGACGGAGAATGACGATCAGCCGCACACCACCCGGTATGAAAATTACCTGGTCGCCCCGTCCGTCACCTGGCAGCCCGACAGCAAAACCCGTCTCACGCTGGATGCGCTGGCGCAAAACTCCCCGAGCCTGACGCCGTCAAATCCGCTCCCGCTGTCTTATCTGCGCTCGAAATATGCCGATCGCCGTGATTACGCCGGAGATGAATGGAGTGGGTTTAAGCAGCGCCAGTGGATGCTGGGCTATAGCTTTGAACACGAGTTTGACAGCGGCTGGGGCTTTAACCAGAAAGCGCGCTATTTTGACGTCGATACCCACCAGCGCAGCGTCTATGCGACAGGAACGGGGAGTGAGGTTTATCAGCTCAACCGCTTTGCTTACACCACCGATGAAGATCTTAAGAGCTTCAACATCGACAACCAGGTGACGAAAACCGTTGCGCTGGGTGAATGGCAGCACCATCTGCTGGCCGGGTTTGACTATCAGAAGATGAACTCGCATTTCCACTATCGTTACGCATCGGCCACGCCAGGCATGGATATGCGCGATCCTGACTATGCGCAAATCAGCGAAGGCGCACTGGGGCTCTACACCGCCCAGAAGAATCGCCTCAGCTATCAGCAGAACGGTTACTACCTGCAGGATCAGGTGGAATTCGGTGGCTTAAATCTGTTGGGTAGCCTGCGCTACGACGATTACCGCTCCGTCACCACCGATTACCTGAAAAACGGGGATAAAGCCTGGGTATCGCAGGACCGCGTCACCAAACGTCTGGGCGCACTTTACGCCTTCGATAACGGTATTTCACCGTTTATCAGTTATTCCGAAGGTTTTGCACCGGTGTCACCGCAGGGAACGCTCACGGCAAAAGACGTCAAACCGACCACCAGCAAGCAGGTTGAAGGCGGGGTAAAATATCTGCTGGCTGAATACGCCACCACCTTTACCGCCTCAGTGTTTAACATCCGGCAGAAAAACGTTGTCACCTCCGATCCGGGCTTCCTGAATTATCGTCAGACCGGAGAAGTGGAATCCAAAGGGGCAGAGCTCTCCGCCATCAGCCGTCCGACGGACAACCTGACGCTGATTGCCAACTATGCCTACACCCATGCGATCAATACCGAAGATGATAAATACCAGGGTAAACGTCCAACTCAGGTGCCGGAGAACGCTTTCAATCTGTGGGGGGACTACACTTTCGAGAGTACGCCGCTGAAAGGACTGATGCTGGGGGCTGGGGCACGCTACACCGGTCCGATGGAAATTTCACCGGCTAACGATGCGGGTAAACTGGGCGGCACCACGCAGTACGATCTGGCGGCCTCGTACCGGATGGGCGAAATCATGCCTTCGCTGGCGGGACTGACGCTTAAGGCGAGTATGCAGAACATCACCAATAAAGAGACGCTGACCTGCTACGACGCAACCAACTGCTGGATTGGGCGTGACAGGACGTATCAGTTAGGGGCGAGCTACAGCTTCTGACTGCCCGGTGGCGCTGCGCTTACCGGGCCTACAAACCCAACGTAGGCCGGGTAAGGCGTAGCCGCCACCCGGCAATACTCCCTTACTGCGCCGCAGCTTTTACCGGCGCCGCCTCGTCATTCGCCGCAGGCTGATTTTCCGGCACGCTGTCACACGGTTTTTCTTTTGGACAGACCAGATCCAGCATTTTAAGCGTCACGCCATTACTCCAGCCGAACCCATCCTGCAGCGGGTACTCGCCACCGCCGCCGCCCGTACCGGTTGTTGATACGTCATATTTCTCCACCAGTTTCTTCTCGCGGTCGTAAGTGTGCTGCACGTTCTTCAGGAAGCGCCAGGTGACATCCATCGCCACCTTATTCTGCCCGTAATTCTGCAATCCTTCCGTCGCCACCCACTGCAGCGGAGCCCAGCCGTTTGGCGCATCCCACTGCTGTCCGCTGTTGATCGTGGTGGTGGTTATGCCGCCCGGTTTCAACAGACGCGCGGAGGTCGCCGCGGCAACTTTATCGGCACGCTCCTGCGACGCCGCCTTCACGTAGAGCGGGAAGAGAGCGGCCGCGGTAAGCTGATTACGCACCTTCTTACTCTTGAGGTCGTAATCGGCATACCAGCCCTCTTTATCATTCCACAGGTGATTCTCAATGGCTTTCTGACGCGCGGTTGCCAGCGCCTCGTATTGACTCGCCGCGGCGCTGTCGCCTGCCTCCTGGCTTGCCCGCGCGAGCAGTTTTTCCATTTTAAACATCAGGGCGTTCAGATCGACGGGCACGATGCTGGTGGTGCGGATCGTGCCGAGTTTTTGCGGATCGTCCATCCAGCGGGAGCTAAAGTCCCAGCCCGAGGCCGCTGCGGAGCGCAAATCACGGTAGATCTCAGTCGCGGGTCGGTTAGGGTTGTTTTTGGCGGTATTGACGTCGTCAAGCCAGGACTCGGGGCGCGGAGTATCGCGGTCATCCCAGTAGCGGTTGAGCACCGAACCGTCATCCAGCTTCACCACGCGCTGGTTAGCTTGCCCTGGCTGAAGAGAATCCACGCCCTCCATCCAGTAGGCGTACTCTTTTTCCATCTGCGGGCGATATTTCTTTAGCGCATCGCTGTCGTGCGTCGCCAGCAGTTCCACCATCATGGAGAAGAACGGCGGCTGGGAGCGGCTCAGGTAGTAGCTGCGGTTGCCGTTGGGGATATGTCCAAAGGTATCAATCTCCCAGGCGAAGTTATCCACCATATCGCTGATTTTGTCCCAGTGGCCGCTTTCCGCGAGACCCAGCATGGTGAAATAGCTGTCCCAGTAGTAGACCTCGCGGAAGCGTCCGCCGGGCACAACGTAAGGCTTCGGTAACGGCAGCAGGGAATCCCATTTATTACTGGCTTTATCGGTGGTACGCGTCAGTACGGGCCAGAGATCGTCAATATGCTCGCGTAAACTTTGTCCTGCGGGCGGAACATACTTTTCGCCTTCCGCAGGCAGCGTGAAGTTCATCTCTACAAAGTGGCGCAGATCAAAGCTGGACTGGGTGTGCTGCATCCGGTAATCCGCCAGGATCATCAGCGGATCGCTTTTGGGGACGGCATCAGCGAAGGTTTTCTGATCGGGAAACAGTTTGGCACTTTGCACATCATTAAAGAGAGGGCCAAGTAAAATATCGGGGGAATTTTTCTGGAACGCAGGCTGTTCATCAGCATAACTCAATGTCGTCGCACCGAGCAGCGCGCCTCCCAGCGCGAGGTGCAAAAGAGCAGGGCGTAAAGTACGAGGTCTTATCATCTGTTCGTCTCCTGTATTCGCTGAGCAGCGTGACCGCTGTTATCAATCACCTGAAAACCTTAGACGAATATCGACCGCTTCGCGTGTTCAATATCCCATTTTGCGCAGAACCAGACAATTTACCGCTTCGCCCGTCCGGTCCGGCCGGGAGGAATTAGTTGTGCAAATGAAATTAAAATAATTATGTCTTTAAATAATCATATATATTGCACGTTAAAATATACATAAACCTAATGAAATAAGAGTGTGAAGCGGGTGGTCTTTCTTCTCTTCATAACCGCAAGTTTTCTTTGTGCCGATCACACAAGTTAAAAATCATAATTACGTTGTGAAAAAACATAATAGCACCGTTGAAGGTATTTGGTGGAAATGGCTGTGCTCGATATTTGGGTATTCACTTTTATAATCAGGATGGATTCTATGCAATTAAAGAAAACGGTAATTCTGATAAGCGCATTCTATTCCGGCGCACTTTTGGCGGCACAACCCTCAATGAACGTGGAAGAAAAGCTGGCGCAACTGGAAGCGCAAATTCAGGAGCTTAAACAGCAGCAGGCCGCCGCGACGCAGGCTGCGCCAGCCGTTGTGGTGCAGTCGGAAGAGCCGGTTAGCAAAACCGCTCCGCCAAAACTGACGCTCTCAGGGTTTGGTGATATTAAATTTTACGGTGATGTGGAATTTAATATGGATGCCGCCAGTAAAACGGGTAGCCTCACGTCTGTTAAGCAAAGTGCTAATAGTGACTGGGCGCCGGGCGATAAAGAACGCTGGGATATTAACGGACGTATTTTATTAGGCTTTGATGGTTATCGTAAAATGGATAACGGCAATTTTGCCGGGTTCTCCGTCCAGCCGCTCGGCGACCTCGCCGGGCAAATGTACCTGGATGATGCGGTATTCTTCTTTGGCACTGAGAATGACTGGGAAATAAAAGTCGGACGCTTTGAGGCCTATGACATGTTCCCGCTCAACCAGGATACGTTTGTGGAATACTCCGGGAATACCGCAGACGATCTCTACAGCGACGGCTACGGCTATATCTATATGCTGAAGGAGGGGCGTGGGCGAACCGACAGCGGGGGCAACTTCCTGATGAACAAGACGCTGGATAACTGGTATTTTGAGCTGAATACCCTGTTTAAAGACGGCAGCGATTTGTATGTCGACCAGCGTTATCACGGTGCAGAACTTGAGAACGACAAAAATGTGGCCTACGTGCGCCCGGTCATCTCGTGGCAGAATGGGCCGTTTTCCAGCGCGGTTGCCATGGAGACCAACCTGGTCAACAACGCTTATGGCTATCGCGACGATGCCGGGCGCTGGGTAGACCAGTCAGAGAGAACGGGCTACGGGTTCACGATGACCTGGGACGGGCTCAAAACCGATCCGGAAAACGGAGTGGTCATGAATCTCAACACGGCTTATCTGGACGCGACGGGCGAAACCGACTTTACCTCAGCTATTAATGCCCTCTGGCGTAATTTTGAGTTGGGTTACATCTATGCCCATAACGAAATCGACGGGTTTAATACCTCAACGTTTGACGCAGAGTGTGAAAACGACTGCTGGATAACCGACCCGGGCGAGTATGACATCCATACCATCCATACCTCGTACCTGATCCCGAACGTCATGAAGATGAAAAACTTCAACATCTATCTGGGCGCGTATGCGTCATGGGTCAATGCATCCCCGAAAGAGGGTGACAATAAAAATGACGATCGCTACGGTGGTCGCGTGCGCTTTAAATACTATTTCTGATGTCCTGTCAGTCGGTCAGACCTCTTCCGGGGTCTGGCTGACTTCCCGAAGCGTGCCCGGCGCATGGCCGATGATGCGCTTAAATGCCCGGCTAAACGCCGCCAGAGACCCGTAACCGAGCCGCAGCGCGACGGTTTCAATCGGTTGATTTTCATGGCGAATATACTGAATAGCCAGTCGCATTCTGAGCTCGCTGAGATATTTTGCCGGCGTCGTCCCCGTCGCCGCCAGAAACCGTTCAGCGAACACGGAGCGGGAGGTGCCCGCTTCTTTCGCCAGATCCGCCACGCTCCAGTTCAGGCCCGGCTGCTGGTGCATGGCGTAGATGGCCCGGCTCAGACGCGGATCGCGTAAGACCTGCACCCAGCCCGTCGCTTTACCACAGCCTGCTTCAACCCAGCCCCGAACAATCAATGCCGCCACCACGTCAGCCAGACGGGCGAGGATCCCGGCAAACCCGACCTGACGCGTCATGGACTCGCGCTCCATCGCGGCCAGCAGCGGATGAATTTCCGGCCAGGTGGACATCAACCGGCTGACCATCATCACTTCCGGCATCGCTTTGATCAGCGGCTGCATGCCGCCCAGCTCAAAATCCATACACCCGCTAAAGATGATGGTGTTTTCGCTCTCCGGGCAGGGCTCACAGGTAATGGCACAGACCGAACTACAGATGGGCTCGCTGGGGAAAGCGTTGACTGGAGTGATGGTTGCCTTGTCGTCAGAGAGCAGGGCATGGGCATTACCGCCAGGAATAAACAGCGCATCGCCGCTGCTCAGTTCGAAGGTTGCACCGCTGTCCATTCGCAGCAGGGCGTTGCCGTGGCTCACAAAATGGAACTGCGCCTTGCCCGGTGCCTGATGGAACGCGACGCCAAACGGTGCACTGGCTTCAATCCGGCGGTATTTCACCCCCGACAGACGCATGCCGCGTAAAAGTTCGCTGATCAAATCGGGTGACTGTGCGGTCATGGCGTAACTCCGGACGAATAATCAATAAGTGGAGATTATATGTCATAGATCGTCCAGGGTGAACCCTCTATGCTTTTGCGACAGTTGTCACACTTTTATAACGGGAGATCAACAGATGAATGCATGTGTCGAGGCGAGAGAGGCCGTCGCGCCTGCCAAACCCGCCTGGCGAGCCGTCTATTCACTGGGGCTGGGGGTTTTTGGTTTGATAACGGCGGAGTTCCTGCCCGCCAGTTTGCTGACGCCGATGGCCGCGAGCCTGGGCGTCAGTGAGGGGATGGCCGGGCAGGCCGTGACCGCCACGGCGCTGGTGGCGTTAGTCACCGGACTGCTGATCACCCCGGCGACCCGGAAAATCGATCGTCGCTGGGTATTGATGTTTTTCTCCGTGCTGCAAATTATCTCCAGCCTGCTGGTAGCCTTTGCGCCCACTCTGCATGTTCTGCTGATGGGGCGTCTGTTGTTAGGGGTTGCCATCGGTGGGTTCTGGGCGATGTCGACGGCCACAACAATGCGTCTGGTTCCGGCGGACAAAGTGCCGAAAGCGCTGGCGGTGATCTTCTCCAGCGTGTCGATCGCCACCGTGGTCGCGGCCCCGCTGGGGAGCTATCTGGGAAGCCTGATCGGCTGGCGCAACGTCTTTATTCTCTGCATTCTGCCGAGCATGCTGGCGCTGCTGTGGCAGATCTGGGTGCTGCCGTCCATGAAGCCAGAGAGTAGCGGTAGCCTCGGCACATTGTTCCGCGTGCTGCGCCGTCCTGGCATGATTGGCGGCATGCTGGCGACCATTCTGATCTTTAGCGGCCATTTCGCCTTCTTTACCTACCTGCGCCCGTTCCTTGAAACCGTCGGACAGGCAAATGTTGAAACCATTTCGCTGATCCTGCTGGGCTTCGGGCTTGCCAACTTTGTCGGCACCTCCATTGCCGGGCATCTGCTGGCCCGTAATCTGCGCCTGACGCTGGCCCTCGTGCCATTCGGCATGGGCATACTCGCGCTGATGATGGTGGCGTTTGGTCATCTGGCGATGCTGGACGGATTACTGGTGGCGCTGTGGGGCTTTGCGTTCGGTCTGGTGCCGGTAGGCTGGTCAACCTGGCTTGCCACCACCGTTCCGGATGAAGCCGAAAGTGCCGGAGGGCTGCTGGTGGCGTCCATTCAGCTGGCGATTAGCGCTGGCGCGGCCGGGGGCGGGGTGGTGTTTGACCTCAACGGGGCCAGCGGCGTGTTTGCCGGAAGTGGTTTCCTGCTGGTGACGGCGATGGTCATTGTATTTATGGGCGTGAAGGTCAAAGCGGCGTGATTTTATGCCGGGTGGGTGCTTATCCCACCCGGCTTGAGGCTTACAGCCCTTTTTTATCCATCAGCACCGCCAGGTCCACCAGGCGGTTGGAGAATCCCCACTCGTTGTCATACCACGCCAGGATCTTCACCATGTTCCCGCCAATCACCAGCGTGGAAAGCCCGTCGATAATGGAGGAGCGCGGATCGCCCTGATAATCGCTGGAAACCAGCGGTTCATCGCTATACCCCAGAATGTCTTTCAGTGGCCCACTGGCTGCCGCACTGCGGAATGCGTCATTCACCTCTTCGGCAGTCACGTTACGGCTCAGGGTGACCGTCAAATCGACAATCGATACCACCGGAACCGGCACGCGCAGGGAATAACCGGTCAGCTTACCATCCAGAGAGGGGATGACTTTGCCGAGCGCTTTTGCAGCGCCGCTGGAGTAGGGCACAATCGACAGCGCCGCCGCGCGTGCACCGCGCAGATCTTTTTCCGGCTGATCGTGCAGTGCCTGGCTGTTGGTATAGGCATGCGTGGTATTCATCAGGCCATGCTCAATCCCGAACTGCTGATGCAGTACCTGCGCGGCCGGAGCCAGACCGTTCGTGGTACAACTCCCGTTACTCACGACAACGTGCTGAGCCGGATCATAGCGATCGTGGTTCACGCCCATGACGACGGTCAGATCGTCGTTCTTGCCGGGCGCGGAGATGATGACGCGCTTTGCACCACCGTGCGTGACGTGCACCGCCGCTTTTTCCCGCTCGGTAAAGAAGCCGGTGGCTTCAATTACCACATCCACGCCAGCTTCACGCCACGGAATATTTGCCGGATCGCGTTCGCTAAACACCACGATCCGCTGGCCATCAACCTGCAATGCGCCGTCAGCCGCTTCAACCGGTGCGGGCAATTTACCCAGAAGGGAATCGTGTTTCAGCAGGTGGGCGAGGGTTTTGCTGTCCGTCAGATCGTTAATGGCCACAATCTGAAGATCCGGGTTACCCAGCGCTGCGCGCAGGAAATTACGTCCGATTCGGCCGAAACCGTTAATACCGACCTTAACCATGGTGCACTCCTTATCTCTGTTGTCTGGAGTCACTGTAGGCGTCAGGCCGATTGGCGTAAACGACAAAAAAGGATCAGATTACGCCATCTTGCGACAGTGGAAGCGCTGGCGGTACTCGCCCGGGGTAAGGTGGAGCTGTTTCTCAAACACGCGGCGCAGGTTAATGCTGGTGCCAAACCCGCTTTGCTCAGCAATGCGCTCAAGGGAATCAGGGGTTTGCTCAAGCAGCTGTCTGGCGGCGGCCAGGCGCGCTTCGGTCACGTAGCGGGCAGGTGGAACGCCTGCGTCCCGGGTAAAGACCCGGGTGAAATTGCGCGGGCTCATCGCCACTTTCTCGGCCAGATTTTCTACGCACAGGTCGGCAGTGAGGTTCTGTAGTATCCAGCCCTGCAGATCGCTTATTGGCCCGGACGCGCCGGACGGCTGCAGGCTATAGCGGCTAAACTGCAGCTGACCGCCGGGGCGGCGCAGGTACATCACCATATCCTGCGCCACGTCGCGGGCGAGGGTGAAACCATAGTCATCCTCCACCAGCGCCAGAGTGAGATCAAACCCCGAGCTCACGCCGCCGGAGGTCCAGACGGGACCATCCTGAATATACAGTGGACCGCCTTCGACGCGGATAGCCGGATACTGGGTTTGCATGGTCTCCAGCAACCGCCAGTGGGTGGTTGCGCGACGACCATCCAGCAGGCCGCTCTGGGCCAGCAGCATCGCGCCGCCGCAAATGGAGGCTATCCGCCGGGCATGCGGCGCAGCAAGGTGCAGCCAGTCCACCACCGCCGTGCTCTCCTGCTCGTTCATCCCGCGTCCGGTGATGATAATGGTGTCCAGCGGTTCACGCGGATCCAGTTCAGGCAGACGATAATCCGCCAGCAGATTCAGGCCGGACTGACCGTGGATCACCTGGTGCGGCTGCGTGGTGGCGATAATAATGCAGTAGCGGGGGTGCGCAAGCCCTTCCGGGTGCAGCCGGTTAGCCTGCATCAGAATGTCGGCGATACCGGCGGCTTCAAACAGCATGCCGCCGTCAGGGACGATAATTAAGATCTTCTTCATGTCCTGAAAAGTACCTTTATCACAGAATAAGTCAAGCCGCGCGTGGCCCTCTGTTTCTGGCAAAGCAAAGCGATTTAAGTTCTTTGTCATTTCAGACGTTATCCCCGATCGTCAGGGTAGTGTCTCTGGCGAAACGGCGTCTGAAGGAATGGGTAAACGAAGATCTCTCTATTTGCATCCGCAACAGCGCGATCGCATCCACCATCTTGCATCAGGATTTCTGTGGCGAAGCGAGCTGCCCACATGGCTGCTGATACTGACGATTTACGCTGGCTGGTTTGCCACGCTGACGTTCTGGCAAACGCTCGGCCTGCTGCCCGCCACGCTGCTGCTTATCTGGTTTACCGCCTGGTACATGTCCCTGCAGCATGAGTTGATCCACGGGCATCCCACGCGTTTTGCCTGGCTTAACCAGCTGTTTGGCACGCTCCCGCTGGCGGTCTGGTATCCCTATGGCCTGTACCGGGATTCCCATCTGGCGCATCATCGTCACGACAGTCTGACCATCCCGGTGGATGACCCGGAGTCGTACTATTTTACAGAGGCGAGCTGGGCGCGCTTTTCCCCCTGGCAGAAGCGCATGATCCAGGTCCGCAATACCTTCTGCGGGCGGATAGTGCTGGCACCGCTGCTGGATATTTTGCAGACGCTGGGGATCGCCGTGGCGGCCTTTCGTCAGCGTCAACGGCGGGCGATGGCGATGTGGCTGGTTCACGCTGTGCTTCTGGCGGCGCTTTTCACCTGGATGGCGCATAACGGCTTTTCACCCGTCTGGTTTGTGCTGGCGGTAAGCTATCCGGCGCTGGCGCTGACCAAGGTCCGTTCCTTTTACGAACATCGCGCGGCGGACGATCCGCTGGCGCGTTCCGTCATTAACGAGGCTGGGCTATTCTGGCGGGTACTGTTTTTAAATCTCAACTACCATTCCATTCACCACGATTTACCGGGCGTTTCCTGGTATGGGTTACAGACGATCTACCACCAAAACCGCGAGGCGTACCGGCAGCGTAACCACGGTTTTGTAGTCAGGGGCTATGGCGAATGGCTACGCCAGTTCTTGACCCGGCCAGTGGCGGTCACCGTTCACCCCGGAAAACAAGAGGAAAGATATGAGTAACCTGCTGGCGTTTCCCATGTATGCCGTGGATCGCGCCGACACTCGCGCGCTCTGGCTGGCGGTACAACAACGTCTGGCCGACCGGGGCGTGTACGTCGAGCGTGTCCCCCGCTGGCCCGAATCGGACCTGCTGAACCACTGGCAGCAGCCGGCGCTGATTCTCAGCCAGACCTGCGGCTACCCGCTGGTCACGCAGCTCCCGGAGGTGCAGGTGGTGGGCTGTTTTCATTACACGGCAGCGGGATGCGAAGGGAGCCACTACCGCAGCTTTCTGGTGACGCGCCTGGAGGATCGGCCTCTTACGCTGGCGGATTTTCGCGGACGCCGGGCGGTCTGTAATTCACCTGACTCGCAGTCCGGCTATCACGCGCTGCGAAAAAAAGTGGCACCGTGGGTGACCCGCGCCCCTTTCTTTTCGCAAACGTCATTCAGCGGCAGCCACCGTCAGTCGCTGATTGACGTCAAACGTGGGAAGGGTGACATCGCCGCTATCGACTGTGTCACCTGGGCACTCCTGCTGCGTCATGAGCCGGAAGCGTTGGCGGGTCTTACGGTGATTGATCAAACTCCGCTAACGCCGGGTTTGCCTCTGATCTCCGCTGGCGCTACTTCACCCGCGACGCTCAATGCCATCCGCGATGCACTAACGACGCTGGTCAGCGCGGCGGAATACCGTGCCGTTTGCGAGGCGGTACTCATCAACGGTTTCAGCGTGGTTGTGAGGCAGGCCTATTCTCAGTTGCTGAACAACGTCGTTCCCGAAGCGTCCCTCCATTACATATAGGCTTATCAGGTATGTCTCTCCATTTTGTAAATAAGAATTGTCTTTAAAAGTAGTCATGGGCGTAAGTAATTGATAAGATTAAGTTGCAATAAAAACCATTCTAATGTTGATTATTATATTTCGTGAGGGACTATGCCAAGCAGTATTATACTTAATCTTGATGCACCTGAATATAAAGATGACTTTCACTCAGCAGATGAGAACAATGAGCAAAGTGAACTATGGCAACAAGATGCTAACATTCGATTGATTTCTTTATTAGATAAAATGGGTAGAGAGGCTAGGAAATATAAAAAAGAGCATGAATCGAGATGTACGCAATTTCCCAGTAAACTGCATAGTTATCATCATGCAATTTTCGTTAGTGGAGCCAGAGGAACCGGTAAAACTGTATTTTTACGTAATGCACAAGCAATCTGGTCCAAAAAGGGAAAAAGTCAAAATGATTCCCCTAACCTTCACTTTATAGATGTTATCGATCCTACTCTGTTAAACATTGGTGACAGATTTTCTGAGGTCATTATCGCTTCGGTCTATGCTTCTGTAGAAAAAGTATTAAGGAGGCCTGAAAGTAATCAATTACATAAAGATAATTTCTTTGAAGCTTTAAAAAAACTCTCTGGTTCACTTGGGGAATCAGCAGAGCTAAATGAATTAAGAGGAATAGATAGGATTCAGAAATACCGCTCTGGAATACATATTGAACGCTATTTTCATGAGTTTTTAATTGCAAGCGTAAATTTATTAAATTGTGATGCATTGGTATTGCCGGTCGACGACGTTGATATGAAAATTGATAACGCATTCGGTGTTCTTGATGATATCAGATGCTTATTGTCTTGCCCATTAATACTTCCTCTGGTGAGTGGTGATGATGAATTATATAGACATATTACCACAATGCAATTTGAAAATGCCTTAGCAGCAGGAAGAATGTCAACGAGAGTTAAAAATGCCGCAGAGCAACTTTCTTCAGCCTATCTGACCAAAGTTTTTCCATTCCACGATCGCTTGCCATTGCTGCCGGTTCAGCAACTCCTGCCAAATTTAGTGATAAAATATGGAATGCAGCAGATAAGCTATCCGGGTTATGAAAAACTGATCAAAAGTGTATTTTATCCACTTTGCAACGGTAACGAACGTAGTACCATTTGGCCGCAGCCCGATAGCGCACGTACCGTTTCGCAACTAGTCAGATTACTTCCTCCTGAAGAACTTTATTCGAGCAAGGAAAAATCAGAATCTCTGTGGAGTAACTTCTTTGTCTGGGCTGAAGATCGTCGAGATGGCATTGCAATCACTAATGCTGAATCGTATCTGAAAATTATGGAAATGTCCTCAGCCAGTCAGCTAGATTTTCACAATTTGCCGGCGTTTAACCCATTATTACAAAAAGAACGCTATACCTGGGCCGATAAGGATTTTTATTCTCAGCAGTATGCCAAAATAAAAGAGCTACGGGCCCATGATACAAACTTTGAAATTTTAGAAACAGTTTTCCCTCAGGCAATGGTAGGTGCTTCTTCAGAGGAAACTAATATCCTGAGGAGTATGCCAGAGTTAGAGTTTATAATGGAACCAATGTTTATTAGTAAAACAACGGCTGAAAATAAACATGGTAATAAGGAATTACTGGCAATTTATACGCATAGGGATTACTATAGTCAGCAACAAAATCGAAGGTATCATATATTTTTTAGTCGTGCTTTTGAATTGTTATCATGGTCCATGTTAGCTATTACAAATAACTTGCCTGACGTTTTTCTTGAAGAGGGGAAATTCAAGGAGAGTTTTATGTCAATTTTTTCAAAAGCGCCTTTTTATTCAATTTTCGCTGTTAATCCAACAAAAGTTATTACTGAAGATAGCAGTGAAAGTGGAACGGATGATAATTTGGTTGAGTATGATGAAACTGTTTCTAAATTCGCCAGTGAATTATATGAATGGTTTAATGATAATCGGTTACCTTCACTTCAGGGTCTTAATTTAATACCACTAAACAGTATGGTGTTCAATAAGGTATTCTCTCAGCTAAACGTGCTAAAGTTAAACTTGTTGGATAAGAAAAAGATTAAGGATGAACATCTTTCTGATTTGGCTCGTAGATTCCAGTATATTTATATTAATGCACTAACAACCTTCCTAAAAGAAGGTTTAATCATTAATGCTAACGTCGCGACGGGTGCCCGTTCTGATGTTGTGAGAAAATTCTCGGAATTCTCTAAAGCAGATCGAACGTTGTTCAGAAACATATCTGGAGTAGTTTCAGCTAGTGGGAATACAGCCCTTACTATCAAACTATTAACTGATTCTGATTATGCAAAATTAATACAAGCGATGTGGTGCAACCCGATATTTTTTTCTTCGGATGTTAATGAATACCCTATCGGTGATACTATTTTTGAGGGGGATGCCAGTCATAGTTTAAAGAATGATTTTTTATCTGCGACATCTTTTGAAGAAATTAGAATTCTGTATGGAATGGATTCAGGGAATGAAAGTATTATAACGGCTGAAGTGGTTGAGTGGGCTAGGGATAAAATAGATATTGCCAATGTAATCTTAGATAAAATAATGAGCAATTCAAAAATGAAATCAAAGATTCAAGGTAATAATTTTATTGCCAGAATGTACAATGGTCTTACATTTGCAATTGAACATTACCGTTAGGGGATAATATGTTTAATCAAGATCCTTATTGGTTGATTCCTGTGACGACATTGTCTTCAGATCGCCTTTTTTATCATCATTTGATGAATCATGCAAATCAACATTCAACTTATACGAATGGTCAACAAAATGAGAACAATATACTTACTTCAGCCGCACGTGATTATCAACATTATTATGGAGGGCGGCTTCGAAACGAAGACATTGTCAACAATATTAACCATTGGTGCTATAAAGAGTCACATATCAATGTGTTAGATATTCTTACAGAATTGGCCAACCATTTTTTACTGTGGCAGGGAGATTGTTTTGAAGTTAAGGGAGAACGACTCGAATCATGGTTGATGATCTGTTCTTTACTGGATCCAGCCTGGATAATATCCACCGCCTATAGTCAATTAGTAAAACAGAAAGTTCTATCAGAGGATGATCTGATATCATTACTGACGGGAAGACAATGTCCTTTTGCTTTTCCAGGGGAAAGGAACGATACTGTTTATGCCGATAATCACGTTCATTTCAATGGGCATGGATATACCTCATTATCAATGCTCAGTTTCATAGATGGTGATTTCAGACTTAATAAAAAAATTAAATGGCCGCGAAGAGAGGAGTATACTCTTTTTGAAAGTGGACTTTTAAATAAACAAAAAATCCCAGATTATTTGTCTGGTTATGTATCGTGCATTATTAAGTTTTTATCTCATTCTGATAAGAATAAAGCTATAGAATATAGAGTGCTAGAAGATGCTTTGCATGGTTCTTCTAACAATGAAGATGTGTGGAATATACAGCAAGTTAAACAATTTCTGCCTTTTGTGACTATGCAGCAAAGGTTATTACATGCATCTGTTGACGAGCGTTTTCGTGGGCATCATCGCTGGTTACTATTTTGCATTGCCGTTCTGACTGATACTCACAATACAGACTATCGGAATTGTTTGATGAATTTCGTTCGCTGCAGCAATGTCTTGCGGAATTACATGGTTGTATCTTCTGTTGGATTAGGACAATTTGTAGAGTATTTTACCTCAGGTGTCAGACGAGCAGATAAAAAATATTTTGAAAGCGAAGGGATGAAGTATGATTTTCTTGAAGGGGTTTGTCGAGAATATCGTGTATCACCTGATTACGTCCTTGGTAAAAATAAGCCAAATATTTACCATAATAAAATCATGGACTTCTATGCCAGGCATGAAAAAGAAAATATTCTCGAAAAATCGCATTTAGTTGTTCATTTTACTCGTGGTTACCCCGATAAAAAACGACCAAACGACAAAAGATTAGAAAGTTACAGGGCTAATCTTTTGAGCCAAGTGCGTGGCCTTGAAATGTTTAATTCTTCTGTGACTTTGCAGGAAGAGGCATACAAAAGTAATATTGGCGATATGCCCCAAACAGTAGATGTCAGGCGCTTAGTCCGGGGGTATGATGTAGCGGGAAATGAAAATGAATTACCAATAGAGGTATTTTCCCCAATACTTAGAGTGCTTAGGGCAGGAAAACACCCAAAAGGACTTTCATTATCAACAAGACTCCAGCGTCCCTTTATTACAGTACATGCCGGTGAGGATTATAGTCACTTGCTAAGCGGACTTAGGGCTTTGGATGAAGCCGTCGAATATTGTTTACTAAGTGTAGGTGATCGGTTAGGGCATGGTCTGGCGCTTGGTGTTAAACCTGCGAGTTGGGCAAAACGTCAACGGCGAGCTTATTTGACAGCGGGACAACACCTCGATAATTTAGTATGGGCTTATCATCAAGCTGTTCAGCTTTCACAACTTACGGTTGAGCATATTCCTGTGATGCATGAGTTACGTGATAAAATTCACTACTGGTCGCATCGACTTTACAACGCCGTTTCGACACCTGGCTTGTTATATCAGGCGTGGCTATTAAGACGAAACTGGCCCGATTTCAAGACGATGCAACCAGAACTTGCTAATTTTTATGAGTGGGTGCCCGATGCAGATTTGTTAATGAATGATGATGATCATAAAGATTTGAGTCCGAAAACGCTTTGGCAACGGTATCTTGATAGTGGTCTCGAAGAGAATAATCCTTTTAATCATATAATATCAGTAAATTGTCAGCCAGATGGTGGTGATAAATTCGCTGGTGGACGTGCCGACACTGATGTCATTTCTTGTGGAGAATTACGATTATATGAGGCTATTCAGGATTTCTTGATGGAAAAATATTCAAGGAAAGGGTTGGTGATTGAAGCTTGCCCGACATCCAACATATATATTGGGCGGTTCGAAAAATATCAGGAGCATCCTTTATTTCGGTGGAATCCACCCAACCCGGATTGGCTAAAACCCGGTGGGCAATGCAATCGTTTTGGGTTAAGAAGCGGTCCATTAGCGGTGTGCATAAATACTGACGATAGTGCACTCATGCCAACCACAATCGCAAATGAGCATCGCTTAATGAGAGAGACAGCCATCCAAAGTTTTGGTATTGGAGCATGGATGGCTGACATGTGGATAGATGCTATTCGAAGGAAAGGGATTGATATATTTAACAAAAACCATATAAATCAATATTGAAAACCATTGTTTATATAATTAACTTTAAGGAGAGATATGCTATCAATGTTTCTCCTTAGCAACAATTGCCTTCATGAACAGGGCTATAAATCTCCTGCGCGTCGGTAAAACAGCGCAGCGCCAGGGAGGAGAGGGGTTTTTGCCTGCGCATTATCAGGCCGATGGGCGCCTCAATGTTCGCGTCGGCGATGGGGACAATCCTGAAATGGTTGTTTAGCGCCTCAAGCCCGTTGTTCAGCGGCATCACGGCGCAGCAAACGCCGCTCTGAACCGCCTGAATAATCTGGAACGTAGAGTCGCTCTCGAAAACGGATCTGGGTTCGATTCCGGCGGCGGCAAAGCTGGCCTCCATATGCGCCCGGTAATGCATCCCTTTTGTCAGGAACCCCAGCGGAAAATCCGTCAGGTCCTGCCAGGTCAGCGGCGTCGGGTCCAGCTGGAAATGACGAATATCATGCAGCAGGCCCATCTTCGTCTCAGGCAACTGAATAATGTCAAACAGGCTGGTATCGATGCTGTTGAGATAGCAAATACCCAGCTCCAGCTGGTTGCGGCTGACGCCATCGGCAATGTGTGCAGAGGACATGGAATAGAGGCTGTAGGTCAGCTCCGGGTATTTTTGCGTCAGCAGGCGGATAAAGATCATCGGATCGACGCTCGCCAGCGGAACCATCCCCAGGCGTAATTCACCCACCACCTGGCCTTTGCACAGCGCGGCTTCCGCCTGTAGTCCGTCGTGAGCGGCAAGCAGAGCACGCGCCCACGCCAGGATCCGTTCGCCCTCTGGCGTAAAACCCTCAAAGCGCTGTCCGCGCGCAATCAGCACCAGACCGAGCTCCTCTTCCAGGTTGCGGATGCGCATGGAGAGGGTCGGCTGGGTGATGTTGCACTGCGAGGCCGCTTTACCAAAATGACGGGTCTCGTCGAGCGCAATTAAGTATTTTAGCTGTTTAATATCCATGGATGACTCTTCGCGAACAGCCTTACAGCATTCGGATCTCTTTCGAGCGCAGGATGATGCGAACCGGAACGGATTTGTAAGACGGTGTACCGCTGTCCTTATCCAGATAATCGAGCGGCACCAGCACGTTGGCCTCCGGGTAATAAGCCCCGACTGAACCCCGCGCGATGTGGTATGCCACTACGGTAATGTCTTCCAGACGCTGAACGCTGCCGGGCAGGGCGGTTTCGATATCCACGCGGTCGCCGTGTTCGAGCCCTGACAGGGCCATATCCTCTTCGTTCATAAACAGCACGTCGCGGCGGCCAAACACGCCACGGTAGCGGTCGTCCAGAGCATAAATGGTGGTGTTGTACTGATCGTGGCTGCGCAGCGTAATCAGACGCAGAACATGCTCGCCTTCACCGCTGGCGTTCTCGTGTACGCCGTCGAATACGGAGAACATCGCTTTTCCCGTCGCCGTTGGCCAGACGCGTTTCGTTGGGGGAAGCGGCATACGGAAGCCGCCCGGAATACGGATCCGCGCATTGTAGTCCTCAAAGCCCGGGATGGTCTGCTCGATCAGATCGCGGATACGGTCGTAATCTTCAACCAGCGTCATCCAGTCCACGCGGGTCTCCTGCAGGGTGGCTTTCGCCATGCCGGCGACGATGGCGGGTTCTGAACGGAGTAACGGTGAGGCGGGTTTGAGCTTGCCGGACGAGGCGTGCACCATCGACATGGAGTCTTCGACGGTAATGGACTGACGACCGGTGGCCTGAACATCCAGCTCGGTACGGCCAAGGCACGGGAAAATAAACGTCTCTTTACCCACCAGCAGATGGGTACGGTTCAGCTTAGTGCCAACGTGAACACTCAAATCAAGGTTACCCATTGCCGGGAAGCCGTTCTCGTGGTCGGGCATCGCGACGGCAAAGTTACCGCCGAGGCAGATAAGCGCTTTCGCCCGACCGTCGATCATGGCCTGGGTCGCCTGCACCGCATCATGCCCATGGTGAGAAGGGGGCTCAAAGCCAAACACCTCTTTCAGACGGTTCAGGAAGGCCGGGGTGGGCTTCTCGCTAATCCCGACGGTACGGTTCCCCTGAACGTTAGAGTGGCCGCGAAGAGGGCATATTCCCGCACCGGGCTTGCCGATATTTCCGCGCAGAAGCAGCACATCAGCGATCAGCCGGACGTTTGCCGTGCCTTTATTATGCTGGGTAATCCCCATCCCGTAGGTAATGATGGTGGCGTTGGATTTCGCATAGGCCTCGGCCACCTTTTTGAGTGCAGCCTGGCTGAGCCCGGACTCGCGCTCAATGTCATCCCAGCGCGTCTGCGCGATGTCGGCGGCAAAGTCATCAAAGCCCTGGGTGTGTTCTGCGATAAACGTGTGGTCGAGCACGTTACCGCGTTCGGCCTCCATTTCCAGCAGGTGTTTGGCCATACCTTTCAGCGCGGCGGCATCGCCTCCGGCCTTCACCTGGAAGTAGGTCGAGGCGATGTCCGTTGAGCTATAGGTTGCCATTTCAATGACGCTTTGCGGGTCAGCAAAACGTTCCAGGGCGCGCTCGCGTAACGGGTTAAAGACGATAATCGGCACGTTGCGTCGCGCCAGCTCATGAAGCGTACCCATCATCCGCGGATGGTTCGTGCCGGGGTTATGGCCGATGGAGATCACCAGCTCGGTGTTATCGAAGTCGTCCAGTGAGACGGTGCCTTTCCCGATCCCGATGGAGCGGGGTAGACCGACGCTGGTGGCCTCGTGACACATATTCGAGCAGTCGGGGAAGTTATTGGTGCCGTATTCGCGTGCAAACAGCTGGAAAAGATACGCCGCTTCATTAGAGGCTCGCCCGGAGGTATAGAACTCGACCTGGTCCGGTTCAAGCTCGCGCAACACCTCGCCGATACGTTGAAACGCCTCGTCCCACTCAACCGGCTTGAACGTGTCGCTTACCCGGTCATAGCGCAGAGGATGCGTCAGACGACCATACCCTTCCAGCTCAAAGTCAGATTTAGCCAGCAGAGAAGAGACGGTGTTTTCCGCCAGGAACGCGGGGGTAACGCGTTTGCTGGTGGCTTCCCAGGTTACCGCTTTGGCGCCGTTCTCACAAAACTGGAAGGTCGATTTGTGTTCTTTATCGGGCCACGCGCAGCCCGGGCAGTCAAAACCATCAGGCTGGTTGGTGCGCAGCAGCGTGGCGGGGGCATCAAAGGTATCCATCTGGGTACGTACCGCAATGGCTGTCGCTTTTAGCGCACCCCAGCCGCCGGCAGGGCCATCATAGTGTCTGATACCGGGAACTGAGCGTCTTTTCTTGTTCATACCTACTCCTGACTTGTTCGGTCATACCGCGCCTGCGCCCGTCAATCCACTAAAAAGGGCAATAAGTTAAAGCAATGAGGGTCGGGTGGGGAAGTGCCCGCGACGCAACATAATTGCTTATCTTAAATGCTATTTATTACAGTGGCTTACTTGACTGGCGGCTTAAATATTTAAAGAAATTATAACGTTTTTTTATCATTTTAATAATAAATTATATCTATCATCCAGTAGGTGGGATAGATAGCGGTGGGCGAGGAAGGATGTAGCACCGATAAAATTTCGAATGAAGGCTCAGGTCGATTAGAAACAGAAATGCCACGGCTGGCAGGGGGTATAGCACCTTCAGGATTAAAATAGGGACCTGAATGTTTATTCTGGCTTAATGATTAATGGCTGTTTTTAAGTCTTATGCGGTAATTATCACAGCGTGAAATATAAAGTTATTTTGAGCAGTAAAATTAACGCCCGCGTCATAAGTGAAATAGGCGTCCTGCGAGCGAGCAGTACGGTTAATATTAAAGATACTCTGTTAGTGCAACAAATAATTCATCGGCGATATATTCTTTTGACATCACCAATAGGAGAATTCTACTAATTATGGTAGTGGCGATAATAGCTTTATTGCGTTAATGAAAGTCGTTCTCTTTTGTGTTTTTTATTTTTACAACAATAACTTACATCTGTGTGTGGAGTGAAAATAAGTGAAGGTAGGCCATGTCGGGTTTTTTTATCAGATAAATCCTATAATGTTTCGACTGCTTCATTAACCGCCACTTACGTAGCGGTAAATATTGAATTGATGCGAAGCTCATGTAAACTTGTTTACCGTTTGTCAAAATATGTCAGGAAGACGCTGGGCCTTATTCTGATAGGTTCGTGCGGTAGCTATGCCCTCAAAATAGTAACACCCCGAAATTATCCTGACTATTTTAACAATAGCACCTAAGTCAAATTTCATCCCCTTATCTCCATTATCGAAATATCGCTACGGAAAAGCATATGAAAATGCGCGTACTGTTTTCACTTCTGTTTGTCATGGCGGTGGCGGGCTGTAAAGCGCCACAGAAACCTGCAATCAACGACGACACGATCGTGACCAGTCAGGTCAACGGTGTCACCTTAACGCACCGTCACGCCGTGTTGCCGCCGACGGAATTCACTCCGCTCAACGAGCCTTATCGTGCCATGTATCCGGCTTCCCTGATGAGCCGTCCTGACTTTGGCGGAAAGGTTATCCGTACGCTGGAAACTGGAAAAACCTACGTGGTGCTGGGTCAGGTTGAACACTACTGGATGGCGCTTGCCGATGAGGGTAATGACCAGCTGATTGGTTACGTCCCGATGCGTGCAGTTATCAAAGCCGACCAGTATGAAGCGACCGTCCGTAAACAGGCCATTCGTCCTAAGGCGCGTAAAAAAGCGACCTGCGTTGATGTCGATGGCAACAGCAAAGCCTGCAAAGACAGCGCTAACGGTACCTGGATCCTGAACTAAACGGCTTTCGTGGGCGTATTTTTATGAATAATAAAAATTTTCATAAGCTGTGGTTGGTCTTTTACGCGGCGGTTTTCGCCCTTGTGAGTGGTTGTACGTCGTCTTCACACAGCGACCCCTCCCGCTACAATCTGCAGTTTCAGGCTCATCCACAAATCAATGATTCTGCGCCGCTTAAAGTCCGTGTGCTGTTGTTGAAATCCGATGCGGATTTCATGTCCAGCGACTTCTATTCCCTGCAGAACAACGCGTCAGCAACCCTTGGCGCGAATCTGCTGAACAGCGATGTGTTCTTCCTGATGCCGGGACAGCTGTCGAAAACCCTCAGCGGTCAGAGCGATCCCGAGGCTCGCTACATCGGCGTGATGGCGGAATATCAGAAGCTGGATGGTAAAAAATGGCGCGTGTCTCTCCCTCTGCCTGTGCCAGGCGACAATCATATCTACCAGTTCTGGAAATGGTCCGCGGATGAACTCCAGGCCAACGTTTTTCTCGACGTAAATGGCATTCGGGTCATCAGCCAGTAACGCGCTTCACAACAGGAAACACATCATCATGACGAAAGCAGAAAAGGTCGTCTGGACCGAAGGCATGTTCCTGCGTCCACACCATTTTCAGCGGACTGAAAGTTATCTGCTCAACCACGTTCGTGAATGGGGTGCGTTGCAGCGTTCCTATCTTTGGGGCTTTCTTGATGTTGAACTCGACGAAGCGATGCTTCGTCAGGGATGCATTGCCCTGAGCTACTGCAGTGGGCTTCTGCCAGACGGGACCTTCTTCCAGGTGCGCAACGGACGCAATGGTCCTGTGCCGCTTAAAATCCCTGACAATCTCACCAACGAAAAGGTGGTGCTCGCACTGCCGGTACGTCGTGGCGAGCGGGAAGAGGTGATCTTCAGCGAAGAGCCGGCCTCGCTGGCGCGCTTCATCGCGTTCGAGCAAGAGGTCGAAGACGACAACGCCATGTCGGTGGGGGATGCCACCGTACAGTTTGGCCGCCTGCGCCTGACGCTGATGCTGGAAAAGGATCTCACGGCAGAATGGACCGCAATCGGCGTGGCGTTTGTCACTGAAAAACGCCACGACAACCACGTCCGGCTCGATAACAGCTACATCCCGCCGATGCTGAACGCCAATAACAGTCCGCAGATCTACAGCATGATTAACGATCTGCACGGCTTACTGGTGCAGCGCAGCCAGCAGATCGGCGGCCGTCTGCGCCAGCCTGGCCGTTTTAACACCTCGGAACTGATTGAATTTACGTTACTGTCGCTGGTGAACCGTCATCTTGGCGAGGTTTCGCATTTAAAAACGCTGCCGCTGCTGCACCCGGAAACCCTCTGGCGCAGCTGGCTGCCGTTTGCGTCCGAGCTTGCCACCTGGACCCCACAACGGACCACGGAGAGCGTGCTGCCGGTCTACGATCACGACGATCTGGCGAACTGCTTCAGTAAGCTGATGCTGATGCTGCGTCAGGGGCTGTCGCTGGTGATGGAAGACCACGCTATTCAGCTGCCGCTTAACGAGCGCTCGCATGGTCTTAACATTGCCACCGTTCCTGAAACCAGCATGGTACGCGAGTTTGGCTTCGTGCTGGCCGTCAAAGCGAATGTGCCCGGCGAACACCTGCAAACCCATTTCCCTGCGCAGATGAAAATCGCGCCGGTGTCGAAAATCCGCGATCTGGTCCAGCTTCAGCTGCCGGGCATTATGCTGCGCGCCATGCCGGTCGCGCCGCCGCAGATCCCGTGGCATGCAGGCTACAGCTATTTCGAGCTGGAGAAGGGCAGCGAGCTGTGGCACGAGATGGATAAGTCCGGCGCCTTCGCCCTGCACCTGGCAGGGGAGTTCCCGGGGCTGGATATGGAGTTTTGGGCCATCCGTAGCCCGACAGAATAATAAAGCGAGCGCTTAATATGCAGGAACGACAGGATACCGGCAGTGATGCCGCGTTTACCGGAGCCAGTAGCAACAATCAGCTGGTGGCGGCCGCTAATCCGCTGCTCAATGCGATTCCGCAGATCCGTCATTCGGTTTCACATGACGATCAGGTGGCGTTACGCCAGCGCCTGATCGATGAGATTCGCCGTTTTGAAGTCCGCTGTCAGCAGGCGGGGCTACCCTACGAAGTGATCGTCGGGGCGCGTTACTGCCTTTGCACGGCGCTGGATGAGGCCGCTGCGCTTACCCCCTGGGGCAGCAGCGGCGTCTGGTCAAGCAATGGCCTGCTGGTGACGTTCCATAACGAAACCTGGGGCGGTGAGAAGTTTTTCCAGCTGCTGGCGCGTCTGTCACAGAACCCGCGCGAACATATCCTGCTGCTGGAGATGATCAACTATTGCCTGCTGCTCGGTTTCGAAGGGCGTTACCGTGTGCTGGACAATGGTCGCACCCAGCTTGAGACCATCAAGCAGCGGCTGTGGCAGATGATCCGCGGCGTGCGGGGCAGCTATCCGCCACCGCTGTCTCCCCACCCGGAAGATCGCCCGGTGCTGCGTAAGCTGTGGCGGCCGATGGTTCCACTGTGGGCCTGCGTGGCGCTGGCCGGGTTTATCGCCTGCCTGTTTTATATCGTCCTTAACTGGCGTCTTGGCGATAACACCAGTCCGGTCCTGGCGAAGATTTATCAGTCCCAGTTGCCGGAAACCACCATTCAGCAACCGGCCCGTCAGTTGCCCGCAGTGCTAAACCTGCGCGGCTTCCTGAAGCCTGAAATCGAGGCAGGTCTGGTCGCGGTAAAAGATGAAGCGGATCGCAGCGTCGTTATCCTGAAAGGAGACGGGCTGTTTGCCTCCGCCTCGACGGTGGTGCGTGACCGTTATGAACCGGTTATTAACCGCATAGCGCAGGCGATGAACAACGTCAGCGGCAAAATTCTGGTGGTGGGATACAGCGACAACGTTCCAATCCGCAGCGCGCGCTTCGCTTCCAACTATGAGCTTTCTCTGGAACGCGCCCGCTCGGTACAGAAAATGCTGCAAGGAAGCCTCTCTCAGCCAGACCGCGTGAAAGCGGAAGGGCGGGGTGAGATTAACCCGGTAGCACCGAACACGACGCCGGAAAACCGCGCCCGTAACCGCCGTGTGGAAATTACTCTGCTGGTGTCGCCTGAAAACACTCAGGCTGAGCTGAACGGATTGCCGCAAGGAAACTAAGGATGCTGACTACACTTCTTTCCATTCTGACCAACCGCATTCTGTGGAGCTTCCTGGGCGTAACCGCGCTTGCGGCGGTGATCTGGATGATTGGTCCGCTGTTGTCCATTGTGGATACCCGACCCCTGGAATCTGAACAGAACCGCATTATCAGTATTGCTGTGGTCTATCTGCTCTGGGCGCAGGGACACATTCTGCCGCGTCTCTATAACGCCTGGCTGAACCGCAAGCTGATGGATAAGCTCAACGAGAACACCACCAGCCCGGAAGCGGCGGATCCGCAGAAACGCCTGAACAGCGAGGAGCAAATCCTTGCCAGCCGTTTCGATGAAGCCGCGCAGATGCTCAAAAAAGCGCACTTCAGCAAAGCAGGACAGGGCGCCCAGTGGACGCAACGCTTCAGCACGCAATACCTGTATCAACTGCCATGGTACGTGATTATTGGCGCACCGGGCTCCGGTAAAACCACGGCGCTGGTTAACTCCGGACTGCAATTCCCGCTGGCTGACCGCTTCGGTAAGACCGCGCTGCGGGGTATCGGCGGTACGCGCAACTGCGACTGGTGGTTCACCAACGAGGCTGTGCTGCTCGACACGGCGGGCCGCTATACCACGCAAGAAAGCGAGCAGGTGCAGGATGCCGGTGAATGGCTGCAGTTCATGGGGTTACTGCGTAAGTACCGTCGTCGTCAGCCGATCAACGGCGTCATTGTCACCATCAGCATCTCTGATCTGCTCACCCAGTCTGCGGAGGCGTCACGCCAGCAGGCGGTGAATCTGCGCCAGCGTCTTTCTGAGCTGCACGAGCAGCTGGGTATCCGCTTCCCGGTTTACGTGATGGTCACTAAAGCTGACCTGCTCAAAGGTTTCCGTGCGTGGTTTGCCGACTACGACAAAGCGCAGCGGGACCAGATTTGGGGCTTTACGCTGCCGTGGGAGCAGACTAAACACGCCGATTACGACCTGATGGGCAACTTCCAGCAAGAGTTCTCGCTCTTGCAGCAGCGCCTCGATGCCGGGCTGCCGGAAACCATGCTGAAAGAGCATGACGCGAAAACCCGTGCCGAAGCGTATCTCTTCCCGCAGGAGTTCGCCGCATTGCGTCCCCTGCTGGCGGATTACCTGAGCACGGTCTTCGCCCGCTCCAACTTTGAAACCGAGTTCTCTCCGCGTGGGATCTACTTTGCCAGCGGCACCCAGGAAGGGATGCCGTTTGACCGCGTCATGGGCGAACTGAACCGTGCGCTCTCTCTGCCGGAAGGGGGAGAGAGTGATAACTGGGATTCGGTAAGTAAAGACGCGCCGATCCCTGGGGCGAAAGGCCAAAGCTTCTTTATTAAAAACCTGCTGCAAAACGTCATTTTCCAGGAAGCCGGCATTGCCGGAGAAAACCGCTGGTGGGAACTGCGTAACCGGGCGGTGATCTGGTCCGGCTATGCGGCGCTGCTGGCCCTGCTGGTGATACTCGGCGGACTGTGGCTGACCAGCTATGCCAAAAATAAGGCCTATCTGGAAGAGGTGGATGCGAAGGTGCCGCTGCTGGATCAGCAGAGCAAAGCCTTGCAGAACCAGCCGCAGCGCGATCTGTTCGATCTGCTGCCGCTGATGAATGGTCTGGTTGATCTGCCAAAAAGCGATGCGTTTGATGTAAACGATCCGCCGGTTTCCCGTCGCATGGGGCTCTACCGCGGAGATGACGTCAGCGATGCCTCTCAGTCTCTGTACCAGAAAGCGCTGGATCAGCTGCTGTTGCCAGCGGTCGCCATGCACATCACCACCTGGCTTCGCAACGATAATGGCAGCGACGTGGAGTACAGCTATGAAGCGCTGAAAGCCTATCAGATGCTTTACCAGCCGAAGCACTACGACGGCAAATTCCTGCATTCATGGGTGATGCTCAATCTGCAGCGTAACCTGCCGCAGAACGTGACGAAAGCTCAGCTGCAACAGCTTGAATGGCACCTGACGCAGTTGCTGGAGCCGAAAATTCAGGCTTCGCCGTACGCGCAGGACGCGTCCCTGGTGGCGCGTGAACGCGCGCTGATCAATCAGCAGCCGTTATCCACTCGCGTGTATGGTCGTCTTAAGCGTCTGCTGGAGCATGATGAAAACCTTAAGCCGGTCTCCCTTTCCGACCTGGGCGGACCGCAGAGCGAGCTGGTGTTTTCACGCAAAAGCGGCAAGTCGGTAAGCGACGGCGTGCCGGGTCTTTATACGCCAGACGGTTACTGGAAAAGCTTTAACAGCCAGATCGACAGCGTGACCACCGCACTGCATGAAGACGACGCCTGGGTGTTGGGCGCCGCGACGGCGCAGGAGGATAAACAGCAGATTGACAACGCCGTGCGTCAGCTCTACATGCGCGACTTTATCGCTACCTGGGATCGCTTTCTCGCCGACATTCAGCTTAACAACAGCGCCGATCTTTCCCAGCGCATCAACACTGCGCGTCTGCTCTCAGGCGCAAACTCACCCCTGCGCCGTCTGGTGCAGAACCTGAGCCAGGTGCTGACGCTGTCGCGCGATACGCCAGCCCCGGAAGACGCCGGTAAAGCGCAGGCGCAGAGCAACCGTGCCACCCGCACGCTGGAAGCGCTGTTCAGCAATAATGACACTGCCCCGACGCAGGCCGCAGCCGTTACCCAGGCCCCGGAACAGCTGGTGACGGACCACTACGCCCCGATGATTGAGCTGGCCCAGCCGCTGGAGAAGGGGGGCAAGACCATCGTCTTTGATGATTTTCTTAAGCAGGTGGATGAGCTTTATCGTTACCTGACCGCCGTACAGGATGCCGCCAACAGCGGCATGCCAGCGCCGGGCGGCGAGGCGATCAGCCGTCTGCAGGCCAGCGCCGGTCGTCTGCCGGGTGGGCTGCAGACCATGTTCAGCAATATGGCGGTGGGTGCCAGCAGCGATACCCAGCGCCGCGATCTGGAGAACGTGCGTAAGCGGATTAACGTCGAAGTGGGCGGGTTCTGCCGCCAGGCCATTGCCGGGCGTTATCCGCTGGTGCGTAGCGCCAGCACGGAAGTTACCCCAGACGACCTCGCCCGCATGTTTGCGCCTGGTACCGGGCTAATGGACACCTTCTTTCGCGACAACCTGACCAATAAAGTCGATACCACCCAGGCAAACTGGCGCTTTATGCCGGGCATCGACGGTAAAACGCTGCCGGGAAGTGAAGGGCTGCTGAGACCGTTCCAGCAGGCCCAGTCGATTCGCGACGCTTTCTTTGCGAATGGTGCCACCACGCCGTCTTTCAAGGTCACGGTACGCACCGTGCGAATGGATAACACCATCCTGAACCTGACGCTGGACGTTGACGGCCAGCTGCTGCGCTACAGCCACGGTCCGCAAGCCGTTCAAATCATGAACTGGCCGGGGCCGGGCGGCACCAACCAGGTCCGCATGCAGTTGGGGCTGGCTAACGGCAGCACGGCGACGCTGGTGACCAACGGCGCCTGGGCACTCAACCGCTTTTTCGACAAAGCGAGCACCAGCCCGGGCGCAGGTAGCCTGAGCCGTCAGGCCACCTTCAACGTCGACGGACATCAGGTCACGCTGGAGTTTGCGCCAAACAGCATTCGCAATCCGTTCCAGCTACCCCGTTTCTCATGCCCATAACCGCAAGGACAGCCGTATGACGAATACCCCTGCGATGAACCGCTACAGCTGGTATGGCAAATTACCCAGCGCCGGAGATTTCCTGCAGCGCCGCTTTCCTGACACCTTACAGCGCCAGTGGTCGCACTGGTTTCAGGTTGGCCTGCTTGCCTGGCAGCAGGAAGAGCAGCGTAGCGGAGAACGCCCGTTCACCAAAGCGCCGGTGTGGAATTTTGTTGTCCCCCCAATGCTGGGCAGCCAGATGATCCAGATGGGCTGCCTGCTGCCCGCTCGGGACAGCGTTGGCCGACAATACCCGGTGTGCATCCAGCTGAGCTTCGCCCCGTCAGAGTGGTCGACCAGCCTGCTCAGCCAGGCGGAAAGCTGGTATCAGCAGATTGGTCGTCTGGGACTGCACGCGGTGCGCAACAGTTTTTCCGCCTCGCAGCTGGATGAGATGCTGATGTCCATTCCGGCTCCGCAGCCCGTCGAGCCGCAAAAGCGTTCCGACATCCTTGACGTGATTGGCTATGACGAGGACGGTCAGAGCACGCTGGGCTGGCCGCAGGCGGCAGAGTGTTTTGACCCGCTGCGTCAGACCAGCTACTGGTGGACCAACCGCTGCGACGGTTACCCGCTGTACACCCATGTCCACAGCGGCAACTTTACCGGGCAGCTTTTCACCCTGCTGTTCGACCCGGCAGGGGGCGCCCGCCCGGGACGTCACGGTCTTTATCCGCCCATGTTTGAATAAGCAGGGATCTCATGAATATCGAAGAATTTCTCGCGCCTATAAGCCCGGATAAACCCTGTGGCGACAATCTGGAATACGACGCTGACTTCCAGGTGATGAACCAGGCAAGCCAGGGGAAAGCGGAACAGCAGTTTGGCGACACCATTATCCCGGCAGAGCCTGCTGACTGGAACACGGTAGAAAAATACGCCACCAGCCTGCTGGCGCGCACGAAAGATTTGCGCGTGATGCTGGCGCTAACCCATGCGTGGACACGCCGCCGCGGGCTGGCAGGCTACGCAGACGGGCTGCTGCTGGTGCAGGAGGCGCTCGCGCGCTACTGGGAGCCGCTCTATCCGCTTCTGGAGGAGTATGGCGAAACCGACCCGTTCTATCGGATTAATGCCCTGGCGGGGCTGAGCGATAAATCTGAACTCACCATTGCGGTACGTAACGCCTCGCTGCTGCGTTCAAACGGCGATGAAATTTCGCTGCGGGACGCCCAGGCACTGCTGGACGGCAGTAAAACTGAATGCCCGGACTATCCTGGGGGCCGTCCAAGATTGATTGACGAACTGGCCCGCGGCGACCAGCCAGGGACTGCCGCGGTAATCGTGATTAACGAGCGGTTGCTGGCCATCCGCGCGCTGCTTACCGGATATCTCGGTGAAAGCGGTGTACCCGAGATGGAGCAACTGCTGAAGACCACAGGACTGGTCGCCAGTGCCTGTCAGGTGACCGACATCAGCAAGCTGTTGCCGGGCCGCGAGGCGCAGGCTGAACCGCAAGCCGATCATCAACCTGCGGCTACGCAACCCGCTCAGCCGGTTACCGACTGGCGCAGCGTGCAGGTCACCAGCCGTGCCGATGCGCAGCTGATGCTTGAAAAAGCAAAACAGTATTTTGCGCAGTACGAACCGAGCCACCCCGCACCGCTGATGATTGAACGGGTGCAGCGGCTGTCAGAACTTAACTTTATGGACATTATTCGCGACCTGGCGCCAGACGGCGTTAACCAACTGGAAAATATCTTTGGACGCCGCGAATAACGCGTCCAGGCATTATGACGACAGGCATGGAGCCTGCCGTTTCACCTTCACCGCGCATCTTTGATGGAGAACATCATGGCAATGAGTAACAGTGGGCAGAAATTCATCGCACGTAACCGTGCCCCCCGCGTGCAGATCGAGTACGACGTAGAGATCTACGGTGCAGAACGTAAGATTCAGCTGCCGTTTGTGATGGGCGTCATGGCCGATCTGGTCGGTAAACCGGTGGAAAACCTGCCGGCGGTCGACGATCGCAAATTCCTTGAAATCGACATCGACAACTTTGACGAACGCATGAAGGCGCTGAAGCCGCGCGTGGCGTTCCAGGTGGATAATACCCTGACTGGCGAAGGTAAACTCAACGTCGATCTGACCTTCGACAGCATGGACGACTTCCTGCCGGACGCGGTGGCCCGCAAGGTGGAGCCGCTGAACAAGCTGCTGGAAGCACGTACTCAGCTCTCCAACCTGCTGACCTACATGGACGGCAAAAACGGCGCGGAAGAGCTGATCGCAAAAATTCTGCAGGATCCGACGCTGCTCAAATCTCTGAGCCAGTTGCCGAAAAATGACGACAGTGCGAAAGGTAGCGAGGAATAATCGATGAGCAACCAGACTCAACAACATGAGCAGCAGGCGGGTCAGGCCTTCAGCCAGGATGAATTCAGCGCGCTGCTGAACAAAGAGTTCCGCCCGAAAACCGATCAGGCGCGTTCTGCCGTGGAAAGCGCGGTCAAGACCCTGGCACAGCAGGCGCTGGAGAATACTGTTACCTTCTCTAACGATACCTATCGCACCATTCAGAACCTGATTGCCGGTATCGACGAACAGCTCTCTCAGCAGGTGAACCAGATCATTCACCACGAAGAGTTTCAGAAGCTGGAGAGCGCCTGGCGCGGTCTGAGCTACCTGGTGAACAACACCGAAACTGACGAGATGCTGAAGATCCGCTTTATGAGCATCTCCAAGCAGGAACTGGGCCGTACCCTAAAGCGCTTCAAGGGCGTGGGCTGGGACCAGAGCCCGATCTTCAAGAAAATCTACGAGCAGGAGTACGGTCAGTTTGGCGGCGAGCCGTTTGGCTGCATCGTGGGCGACTACTACTTCGACCACAGCCCGCAGGACGTTGAGCTGCTGGGCGAAATGGCGCGCATCGGCTCTGCGGCACACTGTCCGTTCATCACCGGTACCGCACCGGGCGTGATGCAGATGGAGTCCTGGCAGGAGCTGGCTAACCCGCGCGACCTGACCAAAATCTTCCAGAATACCGAATACGCGGCCTGGCGTTCACTGCGTGAATCTGAAGATGCCCGCTATCTGGGGCTGGTGATGCCGCGCTTCCTGTCGCGCCTGCCGTATGGCATCCGCACTAACCCGGTCGACAGCTTTGATTTTGAAGAGCAGACCGACGGCGCAAACCACAACAGCTATTCGTGGGCGAACGCCGCCTATGCGATGGCGGCCAACATCAACCGCTCCTTCAAAGAGTACGGCTGGTGCACCTCGATTCGCGGCGTGGAGTCCGGTGGGGCAGTAGAAAACCTGCCGTGCCACACTTTCCCAAGCGATGACGGCGGCGTGGACATGAAATGCCCGACCGAGATCGCCATCAGCGACCGCCGCGAAGCCGAGCTGGCGAAAAACGGCTTCATGCCGCTGGTTCACCGGAAAAACTCCGACTTTGCTGCCTTCATTGGCGCGCAATCTCTGCAAAAACCGGCCGAGTACCACGATCCGGATGCCACCGCGAATGCGCGTCTGGCTTCTCGTCTGCCGTACCTGTTCGCCTGCTGCCGCTTTGCCCACTATCTGAAGTGCATCGTGCGCGACAAAATCGGCTCCTTCCGCGAGCGCGAAGAGATGGAACGCTGGCTGAACGACTGGGTAATGAACTACGTGGACGGTGACCCGGCGAACTCCTCTCAGGAAACCAAGTCCCGTAAACCGCTGGCGGCTGCGGAAGTGCAGGTGCAGGAGATTGAAGACAACCCGGGTTACTACGCCGCGAAGTTCTTCCTGCGTCCACACTACCAGCTGGAAGGCCTGACCGTTTCCCTGCGTCTGGTTTCTAAACTGCCGTCGCTGAAGACGAAAGACGCGTGATGATGAGTGCCGGCCCTGGAGGGCCGGCAAAGTAAACTACATTGGCATAACTCATTTAGAAAACCATCGATATTCATTAACCTGAGGAGGAGTCAACATTGGGAACGAGTTCACCAAAAGAAATTGCAGATGGCATGTTGAAGATTTTTGATACGCGTAAACAGAGTGGCCCGGAAATTTTCGCTCGTAGCGCGGTCGATGGTTTTATGTCAATCCCAGAAGACTTATGGATGTTAACCAAAGATTTTCTGGATACAGACCATCGGTGGCGAAATGAAACAGATAAAATTAGGTTGTTAACGCTAATCAAAAAAGGGCTTACATCAGAAGATGTGCGTCGGTTAATCAATACAGTGGTCAAACGTTATCTGTCTGGTTTATCTGAAGAGCAATCTAAGGAACTCCTCCTAAAAGTAGGTGGGTCGCAAGTAGGTGGAATAGCCTTTAAAATGGTTTTCGTAAATGAATTAATTACGCTATTCGTTTCAAAAATTGTTCCGCGATTTCTTGTTTCTGCAGGACTTACTGGTGTATTAAGTGTGGGGGCTTCAATTTCTCGCTCAGTTTATACTTCATACGATCTGTTAAAATTAAACAAGAATATTTACTTTGAGCTGCGTGGTGCGGGTGATTTAGATTTGTTATATTTTCTCGTTGAAGATAATATTAAGCCATTTATTGAAGCTATAAATTTACAACAGAGTCATGGTGCTATAGATAAAGAGATTTTTAGCCGATTTTTAGCAGGAGCTAGTCGTGTTTAAAAGAGCATCAAAGTACGTTGTGGTTTATCTCATGCTTATTGTTTCATTTATGCTTTTTTTCTCAACTCTTGGCTATTATATTTTTGTTTTTGATTGGTCGGCAACCACCTTAGTAATAACGATAAATGCAATTCTATTAATCATTCTTTTAGTTGCATCTATCGCTATTTACTATTTTGCGGAAAAATTAAAGTCAAGACTTTGATTTGCGCAAAAACTTTAGCGAGAAGTAAAATGCCAAAAGGGCAACCAGAAGGAAAATTAACTTCCCAAAAAGTAAGCCTGCAGAAATTGTAGTGACTTTTTCTAATGAAAATACATACCAGGCTGATTGGAAAAGATCTACAGTTGTGAAAATTGCGATAATCAAAAATACAACGGTAAGTATTAATAAGAATGTTTTCTTCATGTTATGTTGCCTTGGTTGAATGATAGACGATTGAAAATATTCTAGATGATACAGTGAACGATTGTCTAGCGCTTAGTTACCATGAAGTGTGACTAACAAAATTTAGGGTGGTTGCAATTGCAGGCACTCTGAAGAGTCTGTACGAAGTTCGAATTCGTCAGGCTAGAGGCAGAGGTAAAATATGGACGGTTTTATTCAGCCCCATGCTTTCCTGTTTGCCATATAAGTGCTTTTTCGAAAGCAATATTGTTCATCCACGAAGAGTAGATATTATGGCTATTGATATGTTTCTGAAGGTCGAGGGTGTTACGGGCGAATCTAAAGATTCTAACCACACCGGCTGGACTGATATTACCTCCTTCTCCTGGGGCGCTTCCCAGCCAGGTAATATGAGCGTTGGCGGTGGCGGCGGTGCCGGTAAAGTAAACTTTAACGATCTGCACGTTAATGCTCTGATCGACAAATCCACCACTGCAATCCTGAAACACTGCGCCAGCGGTAAACACCTGACCAAAGTTGAACTGTCCGTCTGTAAAGCCGGTGGTCAGCAGGTGGAATATACCCGCATCACGCTGGAAGATGTGCTGGTGACTTCTGTTCAGTACACCGGTGCAGACAACGGCGATACCGTTGGTGTGACCTACGCGTTCCAGGCTGCGAAAGTGAAACAGCAGTACTGGGAGCAGACCACTGCCGGTGGTAAAGGTGCTGAAAGCAGCGCTGGCTGGAACATCAAAGAGAACAAAGAAGCGTAATTGCGCAAGTGGCCGGGGAGTTTTCCCCGGCCATTATCAACCGGGAAGGAAGATAGCATGGCAAGTTTGCAGGAAGGAGGCGCCCGTCCTCTCACCATTGGCGAAATAGCACTGGCGCGCTCGGTTTTTGGTGACGCAATAAAGTACTCAGAAGTTAAAGTCCATAATAAAAGCTATTTGCCATTTAATATGCAGTCGACAGATGTCGCGATGACCCCCAATGGTGAGCTCTATTTTCGCGAGCCGCATTATCGGGATGACTTTTCAATAGAAGTTCCGCGATATAAACACTGGTTTATTCACGAAATGGTGCATGTATTGCAGCATCAGATTGGAATGAATGTTCGAACCCGAGGCGCATTCAGTTGGGCAGCAAGTTATAATTATTCTCTGCCCCCTGATAAAAAACTATCGGACTTTGGTATGGAGCAACAGGCTTCTATTATTTCAGATTTTTATTATTTGATAAATTACGGTCTGGGTGATTTCCGAAACATTGCAGGGTTTGAAGGGATTATCGGCCCCGACCTGAAGAATAAATACCTGCAGGTATTATCGTTGTTTATTCAAAATCCTAAAGATCGGCGGGTATGGTTATGAAACAGTTACTCAGTGTTGTAGCAATCGCATTAACGGTGAGTGCCTGTGTATCTCATCCTGCACAATATCAGTCGCTTTCGGTTACGCTAAAGAACAACGAACCCTGCTTTGCTATTCCCGCTAACTCCGGATTAGACTCGCCTGTCACCAGCCATTCGCCCACCATAATGAAACGCGCGGGAAATGAATGGAAAGCGGTATCGCCGCCGGCAACGTTTAGCCCTGAGGTGACGTTAATGACCCAACAGTGTCACCAGTGGAAGGGGATTGCGTGGCAAGCCGGAGAATATGATGTTGCTCTGAAAGTGTCAGGGAAAAACGATTCTATTCGCTATGCGGCCCGTTTCACCTTACAAGAAGGTCCCTCGGGCCAGTTTAAGCTTACGCAGACTGAATAGAATGTGTTAACCCCCAAACGCCGCCGTTCTCACCCCCGAGAGCGGCAGCGTTTGAGCGCTAATCATACCAGCAGGAATACGCCATGCGATTCACGATTATTTCTACGAAACCCGGTCATCAGCCGCCGCAGAGCAGCTGTGATTTTTATGCCCCGGGCGGCACCATTGGGCGCGGTACGGATAACAATCTGGTGTTGCCGGACAATGACCGCACCATCTCACGCCTGCAGGCCATTGTTCACGTTGACGCCAATGGTGAATGTCGCGTCACTAACCGTGGCAGCGTCACCCGCGTGGTATTAAATGATATTCCGCTGGAGCGGGGGCGTCAGGTTGAACTGCAGGATGGCGACATTCTCGGTATTGATGACTACCGTATCGAAGTGGCCGAGCTTATCCACGACACGCAGCCGGTGAGCCGCATGGCCGCCAGCATGCAGCAGCAGGTGCATCCGACAGCCGCGCCAGCGCCAGCATCGCAACCGAAGCCTGCGAACCCTGCGCCACGCGGTAAAGCGGAACCAACTGCCGTGCCGTCGGAAATCTGGGATAGCCTGATGCAGGAGTTTTCCATCTCCGACAGCATCTCCAGCAACCGTGCAAAACCGCAGTCACCGGCTTCGCAGGATCCGTTCTCTCAGCCTGCGGCGCCGGAGCGTAATGCTGAAGATCCGCTGGCGATGTTCAACGACAGCGATCCCACGCTTGAGCGTAAGAATGTCGACCCGGACACGCTGTTCGGCGAAGAAACGCTGTTCAAAAAAGAGAGCATTTTCGACGACGTGACGCCTTCCACGCTGGTGCCACCTGTTGAGACTCAACCCGCCCCTAAAGAAGAGGCGGTAGATGAACTCGATCCGCTGGCGCTATTTGGTGGCAAGGCCAGCGCGCCGGCTGCACGCAATGATGACCCGCTCGGGCTGATGGGCGGGGCGCCGTTAACCCATCCGGATGACATCACTGACGAAAAGCCAGCGCCTGAGCCTGAGCAGGAGGAAGACGTCCTTGCCGGTTCCCCGCTTTTTGCCCCTGAGCCGCAGGAAACGCCGCGTGCAGAAGAGGAGCCGGTGAGACCAGATTATGCAGGTTTCACGATGCCTACGCCGCAGGCCGTTGCGCGCAGCAGCGCTCAGACCCCTAAGGGCCGCCTGCGTATCGATCCGGTTAATAACGCTGCCTCCCCATCTGCTACCGCGAACACTGGAGAGAAGGGCGATGTGTTGCAGGGGGAACTGCTGCAGGCACTGCTGGAAGGGATGGGGCTGAGCGAAATGCAGCCTGTCCCGCAGTTTGACCGGGAAAATATGCGTCAGCTGGGGCAGATCCTCGGCATGTTCTCTCAGGGCACCGTGGCGCTGCTCTCCTCACGCTCTATTCTTAAACGCGGCGTAAAAGCCGATATGACCATGGTGCTGGACGATGCCAACAACCCGTTCAAGCTGTTGCCGACCGGGAAAACGGTTCTGATCCAGATGTTTGGCACCCCGATGCCGGGCTTTATGCCGCCAACGAAATCCGTGCGCGATGCGTTGATCGATCTGCAGGCGCACCAGTTGGGCATGATCTCCGGCATCCGCGCCATTATTGCCGCGATGCTGCAATCCTTTAATCCGGAACAACTGGAAGAGCAGGCGAAGCAAAACGGCATGACCTCGCGTCTGGCGCTGCCGGGCAGCCGTAAAGCCGCCCTGTGGGACTATTTTGTTCGCAGCTATGGCGAGACGGCGGGCGAGATTGAGGATGACTTCCACACCCTGTTCGGCGAAGCCTTCCTTCATGCGTATGACATGGAGGTGAATCAGTACAAAGACTCACAGAGCGGATCGGAAGACAAATGAATATCGCAACGGCTTCTCTCTCCCGCCAGGGGACGCGCGCCAGCAACCAGGATCAGACGGGAGAAACCATAGGGGAACGTTCAGCCTGCTTTGTCGTCTGTGACGGCATCGCTGGCCTGCCGGGCGGTGAGGTGGCCGCTGAACTGGCCCGCAACAGTATTATTTCCCGCTTCGATGGCGACAAACACCTTAACGCGCAGCATATCCGTGATTATGTGCAGACCGCGAATCGCACCATTCTCAGCGAACAGCAGGCCGTTCAGGATTATCGCCGGATGGGCACGACGCTGGTCAGCCTGTTTATTGACCGTGATTATGGCCTGGCCTACTGGGCGCATGCCGGAGACAGCCGTCTGTATCTGTTTCGTCGGGGATGGCTGTGGCATGTCACCACCGACCACAGCCTGGTGCAGCAGATGAAAGATGCCGGGCACCAGACCGACAACCTGAACAGTAATCTGCTCTATCTGGCGCTGGGGATTGAAAACGGTGGGCCGGAAGCGAGCTACAGCGATGTCGTGCAGGTCGAAGACGGCGATGCATTCCTGCTCTGCACCGACGGGTTCTGGCACGGCGTCAGCGAAGAGCAAATGAAGCAATCGCTGCATATGGTTAATACGCCTCAGGAATGGCTGACCTTAATGAACCAAATCATTCAAAAGAATGGCGAGCAGGAGGGGAATGCGCAGGATAACTACACCGCCCTGGCGGTATGGATGGGCAACCCTCAGGACACCACTTTGCTGCATACCCTCTCTGATGCAGCACAATTTCTTCCCTGCGGAACTGATTAGACACACAAGGAACGATATGAAACTTTGGCTATCGGGTTTGGCACTTCTGGCGGTGACCTCCACCGCCCATGCTGAGAATTTCCGCATCGTGCAGTCTCCTGCGCAGAAGCTGGATATCTGGATCGACAACATCAAAGACAACACCCCGCAAAGCTGGTGTAAGCCGGAGGTGGCACTGCGCATCGTGGCGAACGGCAAGAAGGATGTCTCTGTGCTGGAAAACTTCGTGCCACGTCTTGGGTCACTGCTGGAACACCAGTGCAGCAAAGTGAACACGCTCAGCTGGACGCTCAACGATCCGGCGGGAACGACGCTGGCGCAAGGAACCGCCGCCAAAGCGCAGGAGTGGGCGCTGGTGGTGAAACAGCAGCAGGCGACGCCAGCCGTGACGACGACCACTGCCAGCGGCGCGTTAATGCCGCCGGATCAAAACGTTGCAACCCATACGGTTGCCGCTGACCGCACGCCGTGGCAGGAGTTTACCCTCCAGGACGGCTGTCACCTGCGCACCTTCTGGGAAGGCGGCGCATCCGCACCGGCGCTCTTTATCCCGGATTCTGATACCACCCGCTGCGGCAATGGCAGCTGGCTCAGCGGTCACACCGTGATCTCCCAGTCCCGCAACGGCGGGCAAAAAGAGATGGCTGTGACGTACATTCATGGCTTCCCGGTCATGGGGCTGAATCAAAACGCTGACCCGGAAAACGCGCTGATCACCTCCGTCAACAAAGAGCGCATGGTGTTCAGCACCCCAAACAGCGACCAGAGCTGGATGATCCTGCCTTACGATAACGCGCTCAACGGCTGGAAAAGTAACGGCACGGTGGCAGTAGAGATTTCCCGTGAAACCGCCAGCGATGATGCAAAGCTGCAGGCGCGTATTGCGGCGGTGAAGAAAACCTGGAGCGCCTGGGTCGCACCCGGCACCTCACTGAATATCGTTCTGATTGACACCCTGCGCCCTCAGCTGCGCGATCCGGCCGTGGGCGCATGGCGCGCGGCGAATTAAGGAATGGTTATGAATACGCTCTATCAACAGCTGGCGGGTGAAACGCTCAACGACGCGCTGGCGCGTCTGGAAGCCGGAATCAAAGCCCGTCCGGCAGATGCCGACCTTCGCGCCGCGTTCGTGCAGTTTTTAACCCTCAGCGGCAACTGGACCCGGGCGCTGACCCAGCTGAAAAGCTGGCTGGCGCTGAAGCCTCAGGCGAAGCCGACCGTCACACTGCTGGAGCAGGCCATTCAGGGTGAGCTGCAGCGTGCGCAGGTGATGGCGGGCCAGGCCCGTCCGTCCATGCCTGAAACTCAGTGGCCGTGGCTGACCACGCTTGCCGCCGCGCTTAACGAAGAGGGCGCGCGCGCCCAGGCGTTGCGCCTGGCAGCCCTTGAACAGGCGCAGGCAACGGCGGGACACATCATCCTTGAAAACGAGGAGACGCAGGCGTTTGACTGGCTGATGGACGGTGATGCCCGTCTTGGTCCGGTGTGCGAAACCCTTGTTAACGGACGCTATTTCTGGCTGCCGTTTAACGCTATTGCGGAGATCCGTTTCCAGGCGCCCGCCAGCGTGACCGATCTGGTCTGGCGTCATGCGCTGGTCCGTCTTACCGACGGTACCGAGCAGGTGTGCCAGATCCCGGCGCGCTATCCTTTTGCGGCTGATGCCCCGGATGCGGTCAAACTGGGGCGCACTACCGAGTGGCATCCGCTTGATGAGAGCGGCACGCTGTATGAAGGGCTGGGTCAAAAAGCCTGGCTGAGCGAGCAAAGCGAAAGCCCGCTGCTGTCGTTAAGCCTCGTGACGTTTGCGACGGACGGAGCCGATGAGTAATCCCGCTGGCGAAGGCGATCTGCTGCGCAGCGGCTGGCAGGCCCGCAGCAAGCAGGATAAGGTGGGGGCGCGCGACAAAATGCAGCCCTCGCTGCTGGATCGCCTTACGGATAACGACCCGGAAAAAAAGCGTGAGCCAGCCAACAGTAATCTGATCACCCACGCTGCGCTGCGTCGCAATGTCCTGCGGGATCTGCAGTGGCTGTTTAATACCATCAACCATGATGCCTCCGGCGATCTGAGCGCCTTGCCGCAGGTGAGCCGCTCGGTGATCAACTTCGGCGTCGCGCCGCTCGCAGGTAAGCGAATGTCAGATATCGAATGGCACGATATTCAGCGCAAGCTCACCGAGGCCATCATCAATTTTGAACCGCGCATTTTGCCGCAGGTATTGCAGGTGCGCTGCGTGTCGGATACCTCCTCGCTGGATCTGCACAACGTGCTCTCCATTGAGATAAAAGGGCGTTTATGGTGTGTGCCGTACCCGCTGGAGTTTCTGTTTCGCACCGATGTCGATCTGGAAAACGGCCATTTTGAACTGAAAGATGCGGGGTAATCATGGAAAGTAAACTGCTCGAATACTACAACCGTGAGCTGGCCTACCTGCGTGAAATGGGGGCCGAGTTTGCCGATCGCTACCCAAAGGTCGCCGGACGATTGGGCATGCGCGGCATTGAAGTGGCGGACCCGTACACGGAACGCCTGATGGAAGGTTTCGCTTTTCTGACCTCCCGCGTGCAGATGAAAATGGATGCCGAGTTTCCGCGTTTCTCCCAGCGTCTGCTGGAGATGATCGCGCCGAATTACCTCGCGCCAACCCCATCAATGGCGATTGCGCAAATCGAGCCCGACAGCAGCCGGGGCGACCTGAGCAATGGCTTTATTGTGCCGCGCGGCACCATGATGGACAGCCTGGCGCTGAAAAAGACCGGCGTAACCTGCAGCTATACTACGGCGCACGAGGTTAATCTGCTGCCGCTGAAAATTGACAACGTGGAGCTGGGCGGCGTGCCTGCTGACCTGCCGCTGGCACAGCTGGGGTTAAGCCAGCGGGGGATCAACAGCGCGTTGCGGATCCGCATTGCCTGCGACGGCCCGCAAAACCTCGGCCATCTGAATTTCGACCAGCTGACGTTTTTCCTCAGCGGCCCGGACATTGAAGCGCTGAAGCTGCTGGAGCTGGTGATGGAACATCACGCCGGGATCGTCTGCCAGACGGTCAGCCCGCAACCTCAGCGACAGCTGCTGGCGTCGGATGCCCTGTGTCAGGAGGGCTTTGCCGCGGATCAGGCACTGCTCCCGGACGATCTGCGCAACTTTGACGGTTATCGTCTGCTGCAGGAGTATTTCGCGTTCCCAGCCCGTTTCCGCTTTATCAGCCTGAGCGGCCTGAGCACGCTGATCCAGCGCTGTGAAGGCGAAAAAGCCTTCGATATCTTCATCCTGCTGGATAAATCAGATGAACAGCTGGAGCGCGTGGTGGATGCCAGCCATCTGGCGCTGCACTGCACGCCAGTCATCAACATGTTCCCGAAGGTGGCGGCACGCCAAAAGCTGAATGAAGGCCAGCACGAATACCATCTGGTGGTCGATAACATCCGCCCGCTGGATTATGAAATTTACGCGGTGAATAAAATCTTCGGCAGCGCGGACGGTCAGCGTGACGACCAGACGTTTCGTCCTTTCTGGAGCACCTGGAGCGGGGACGCGGGCAACTACGGAGCCTATTTTTCCCTGCGCCGGGAACAGCGCGTGCTCTCTGAGCATGCCCAGCGCTACGGCACCCGTACCGGCTATATCGGTTCAGAGGTGTTTGTTTCGCTGGTGGATGAACAGCACGCCCCGTGGCAGGAAAACCTGCGCTACATCTCTGCCGAGGTGCTCTGCACCAGCCGCGACCTGCCGCTGATGCTACAGCAGGAGCTTGGGCAGTTCATCATGGCCGACTCCATGCCGGTGAAATCGTTGACCCTGCGTAAAGGCCCGACGCCACCGCGTCCGGCGCTGGCAGAAGGGTTCAGCACCTGGCGGCTCATCAGCCAGTTGCAGATGAACTACCTCAGCCTGATGGACAGCGAGAATGAAGAGGGGGCTGCCGCGCTTCGTCAGCTGTTAGGGCTGTATGCCAACCTGGCCGAAACGGCCGTGGCGCGTCAGGTGGAGGGGGTTCGCCACTGCGTGCTGGAGCCGGTTCACCGCCGCGTGCCTGAACCCGGTCCGGTCGTTTTCGCCCGCGGAATCGGCATTACCCTGACCGTAGACGAGCGGGCGTTTTCCGGTGCCAGCCCGTGGCTTTTCGGCAGCGTGCTGGAACGCCTGTTTGCCCGGCTGGTATCCATCAACAGTTTTACTGAGTTCACCCTGAAGAGTCAGCAGCGCGGCGAGATCGGCTACTGGGCACCGAGAATGGGTAAAAGGGCGCTGGTATGAGTGACGCTGCCACTGCACCGCTGCGCGTGCATCGCCTGACGAAGCTGCCGGAGACGTTCTGGCACGGGGTCCGTCAAACGCCCTGGCGCTACGATCTGTTTCAGCTGTTAAGGCGTATTGATGCTCAGGGCGGCGAGCGCTACCCGCTGGGACGCGCGCCGCTACCGAAATTTGAGCCGCTGCGCATCGGCCAGCAGCCGTCGATGAGCTTTGCGCCGTCGACGCTGGCCGAGGTTAGCCTGCGGGAAGAGAGCGGGCTACATGAGGTGTCTATCCTCAGCTTCGGGCTGTTTGGTCCGAACGGCCCGCTGCCGGTTCACATGACCGAATATGCCCGCGAGCGTATTCATCACCATCAGGACACCAGCCTGAGCGCGTTTGTCGATCTGTTTCATCATCGTCTGACGCTGCTGTTTTACCGCGCCTGGGCGGATGCGCAGCCTGCCGTCTCCCTTGATCGCGCTGACAACAAACGCTTTGAGGGCTACCTGGCCTCGCTGATTGGCATGGGACAGCCGGGCCAGATGAATAAAGGCAGCCTGAGCGCCCATGCCCGCTTTACCCACGCCGGGCATCTGACCCGCCACAGTCGGGATCCGGAGGGGCTGGAGAAGATCCTGCGCAACTATTTTAACGCCCCGGTCAGGCTGGTAAGCAACGTGCCGCAGTGGATGCCGCTCTCCACGCGTGAGCAGGCACAGCTGGGGGAAGGTCGCCGTATGCCGCGCATGGGGGAATCCGCCTTTCTTGGCGTCGCCGTCCGCGACGTACAGCATAAGTTTCGTATTGAAATCGGCCCGCTGAGCGCTGAAGAGTACAACCGGTTTTTACCTGGCGAAGCGTGGGTCACCGAACTGCGCGACTGGGTGCGCCAGTACATTGGGGTGGAGTTTGAATGGGAAACGCGGGTGATCCTGCATGAAGACGCGGTGCAGGGTACTTCGCTCGGCAGCAATGGGCAATTAGGCTACAACACCTGGCTGGGCCTTCAGCCGCAGCCTGTCCCGCGTGGCGATCTGGTCTATCGCGCAGAGCGGTAATCCTTCCGTATACCGAATCATTGTTAATGGAAACTAACATGTCAGAAATTAGCCGTGCCGTACTCTTCGGCAAACTGGATACGCTGTTATTTACCTCGCTGGAAAGCGCGACTGCCTTCTGCAAGCTGCGCGGTAACCCCTATGTTGAGCTGGTGCACTGGCTGCATCAACTGATGCAACAGCAGGATGGCGATTTGCAGCAGGTCATCCGCCACTTTGCCCTCGACGAACAGCAACTGACGCGCGATATCGTGGCCGCGCTGGATGCGCTGCCGCGCGGTGCGAGTTCCGTTTCAGATCTCTCCGAACATATCGACAGCGCCGTAGAGCGCGCCTGGGTCTATGGCTCGCTGAAGTTTGGCGTCAGCCGCATACGTGGCGGCCATTTGCTGATCGGCCTGCTCAAAACCTGGAACCTGGCAAACGTGCTGAAAAGCATTTCGGCGCAGTTCACCCGTCTTAACGTCGAGGTGCTGATCGAGCAGTTCGATACGGTTTGCGCCAACAGCAAAGAGACGCAGCAGGCTGCGGCCACCGTCGAGGCGCCAGCGGGTGCGGTACCGGCAGCGCAGGGTACGCTGGCTCAGTACGGCCAGGATCTCACCGCCCGCGCCCGCGAAGGGAAGATTGACCCGGTAGTCGGGCGTGATGAAGAGATCCGCCAGATGGTCGATATCCTGATGCGTCGCCGCCAGAACAACCCGCTGCTGACCGGTGAGGCCGGAGTCGGGAAAACGGCGGTGGTGGAAGGGCTGGCGCTGCGTATCGCCGATGGCGACGTGCCGGAGCCGCTGCAAAATATTCAGCTGTGGCTGCTGGATATCGGCATGCTGCAGGCTGGCGCAGGCATGAAGGGCGAGTTTGAAGCCCGTCTGCAGGCGTTGATCAACGAGGTTCAGTCCAGCGCCACGCCGATTATTCTGTTTATCGATGAGATCCACACCCTGATTGGCGCAGGCGGCCAGCAGGGGACCGGCGATGCGGCGAACCTGCTGAAGCCCGCTCTGGCGCGCGGACAGCTGCGTACCATCGGCGCCACCACCTGGGCGGAATACAAAAAGTACATCGAGAAAGATCCGGCGCTGACCCGTCGTTTCCAGACGGTGCAGGTTCACGAACCGGACGAAACGAAAGCCATTCTGATGCTGCGCAGTACCGTATCGCCGCTGGAGACTCACCACCAGGTGCTGCTGCTCGACGAAGCGGTCAGCGCGGCGGTGAAGCTGTCGCATCGCTATATCCCGGCGCGTCAGCTGCCGGATAAAGCCGTTGCGCTGCTCGACACCGCCTGTGCCCGCGTGGCGGTCAGCCAGAGCGCGCCACCGGCGCAACTGGAAGATTGCCTGCGCCATCTTGCCGCGCTGGACGTGGAGATTGAGATAGCCGAACGCGAAGCGCGCGTTGGTGCAGGCGTTTATGAGCGCGTAACGGCGTTAATCACAGAACGTGATGCGTATGAAACCAAACGTGAAGCCCTGACCCAGCGCTGGGAAGAGGAGCGCAGTCTGGTGCAGGAAATTATCCGCCTGCGCGCCGCGCTGTTTGCCTCGGGCGAGGAGGAGTCCGCCGGGCTGCACAGCCAGCTGGCGGAACAGCAGCAGGCGCTGAAAACGTTGCAGGGCGATGAGCCGCTGCTGTTTGCGGCGGTAGATGAAAACGTGGTTGCCGCAGTGGTTTCCGACTGGACCGGGATCCCGCTGGGGCGGATGGTGAAAAACGAGATTGACGCTGTGCTGAATCTCGCCGACACGCTGAACCAGCGCGTCATCGGCCAGCGTCACGGTCTGGATCTCATTGCCCGTCGCGTGAAAACCTCGCGGGCAAAACTCGACGATCCCAACAAACCGGTGGGCGTCTTTATGCTTTGCGGCCCGTCCGGCGTCGGTAAAACGGAAACCGCGCTGGCGCTGGCGGAATCGCTGTACGGCGGCGAGCAGAACGTTATCACCATCAACATGAGTGAGTTCCAGGAAGCGCACACCGTTTCCACCTTAAAAGGTGCGCCGCCGGGCTACGTCGGGTATGGTGAAGGTGGTGTCTTAACCGAGGCCGTGCGCCGCCGTCCGTATAGCGTCGTGCTGCTGGATGAAATTGAAAAAGCGCACCCGGACGTCCACGAAATCTTCTTCCAGGTCTTTGACAAAGGCTGGATGGAGGACGGTGAGGGACGCCACATCGATTTCCGCAACACCATTATTATTCTGACGTCCAACGTTGGCACTGACCTGATCAGCGCTATGTGTGCCGATCCGGAACTGATGCCGGAACCGGACGCCTTAAGCGGCGCGCTGCGCCAGCCGCTGCTGGAGGTGTTTCCGCCTGCGCTGCTGGGCCGCCTGCTGGTGGTGCCGTATTACCCGCTCAGCGACGCGATGCTGGGGCAGATTGTTCGCCTGCAGCTCAAGCGCATTCAGCGTCGTCTGGAAGAGAATCACAATATCATTTCTGAGTTTGACGACAGCGTGGTGGAACAGATTGTTCAGCGCTGTACCGAGGTGGAGTCTGGTGGCCGCATGGTAGATGCTATTTTGACCAACACCCTGCTGCCTCAGATGAGCCAGATCTTACTTACCGCCAGCCGCAGCGACGAGCAGTACCGACGTCTGCATGTCACCTGCGAGCAGGGCGAGTTTCACTGTCAGTTTGCCGCGTAATAATCATCAAGAGAACTGTAAAAGATGACGGATAATGATAACAATCGGACTGTCCCAAACGCGCTCCCGGTCGGGTACCGCTTCAACGAGTTTGAAATCAAAGAGGTGATCGGCGGCGGCGGTTTTGGCATCGTTTATCGCGCGTGGGATCACCAGCTCGAACGCACTATCGCTATCAAAGAATTTATGCCTTCCTCGCTCGCCGTGCGCGGCGACGACATGACCCTGGTGCTGCGCAGCGAGCGCTTTGGCAAAGCGTTTTCCGCAGGCCTGAACAGCTTCATTCAGGAAGCCCGTCTGCTGGCGCGCTTTAACCACCCGAACCTGCTGCATGTCCTGCGTTTCTGGGTGCAAAATGACACGGCATACATGGGTACGCTGTTTTACAGCGGCACCACGCTTTCGCGCCTGCGCGAAGAAAAACCGGAGCTGATCAACGAGGCCTGGATCCGTCGCACGCTGCCGATGCTGTTTGGCGCCATCAAGACCATCCACGACGAAGGCTATCTGCACCGTGATATCTCGCTGGATAACATCCAGATCCAGGATAACGGCCTGCCTGTACTGCTTGATTTCGGCTCCGCGCGCCGCACCATCGGTAACCTTTCTGACGAAACGGAAACCATGCTGCGACCGGGTTTTGCACCGATCGAGCAGTACACCGACGACAACGAAAGCGAGCAGGGACCGTGGACGGATATTTACGCCCTCGGCGCCGTGCTGCGTACCCTGATCGTGGGTTCTCCGCCGCCGGTGAGCGTGGTGCGTTCTATTCAGGATACCTGCAAGCCGCTGGTGGAAATTATGCCGCAGGGCTATTCCATCCCGCTGCTGCAGGCCATCGACCGCGCGCTGGCGCTGCACATGGAAGACCGTCCGCAGTCTATCGACGAATTCGCCGCGCTGATCGAGATGCCGGTTGCGGGCATAAACGATGTGCTGACGGCGAAAAAACCGGGCACCATGCTGGTACCGGTGGAAGAGGAAAAGCCGGCTTCAGCACTCGACTGGCGTCGTTACAAAATCCCGGGCATGGTTGCCGCAGGCGTGCTGGTGGGTGTGGTCGCCGGAGCGATGTTGTTCAGCGGTGGCAAGGATGCGCCAGAGCAGGCTGCGCAGGCACCCGCAGAGACGCGTCCGACGGAAACCGCCGCGAACGCGCCAGACGTGAAGCCAGAAACGGCGAAGGTGAGCGAGCAGGCGACGGCGCAACAAACGCCACCGCCTGTTGAGAGCCCTGTTGCGCTGGTCTATATCCGTATCCAGGACGGCGAAACGCTGAAAGTGAACGGCGAGCCAAAAGCGCTGCGTCCGGCGACCAACGGCTATGCATCGCTCAAGCTGCCCGCCGGTGAGGTGAATATTGAACTGCAGGGTAACGGGAGAACGCGCAGCCAGACGCTGGATATTGCCAAGCCGGGCACCTGGCTGGTGAATCCGTAAGTCAGTCAGGAACAGGGAACAGGACGGAGCGAATGTATAACATTAAGTTTGTCTATCTTTTCAGCGAGAACGTCTCGCCGGCGCTTTTTGCGAAAATTATCCGCCCGTCCGTCGCCGGGCAGTGGATTATGTCGGTGCCCGACAATTCGCTGCGCTCGCTGTTCACGCGCTACGATTTGCTGCGAACCATCACCGGTGCGAATCCCTATCAGTCCGGGCGCGATACGCGCAAGCTGATCGCGCAGGATCTTGATATGGGCAGAATCGTTGCGATTGACGAAAGTTTTCGCAGCTGGTCATCGGTAACGGAAATTTTTTACATCAATGCCAAAGGGCGGCTTCAGGCCGCCTCGCTCACCGGGCTGGGCTGGTACCCGGTAAGCACTATCGTCGATCGTTACGAAACGATGGTGCGCACCTATGGTTCCCGCCCTGCGCCAACGGAGCTGCCAACTCAGGTGGTGAAATCCAAAGCGGCGCAGGTGCCTGACCAGCCAACGCCTGGCAAAGACGGTAAAACCTATGCGGCGCAGCTGCAGAATATGACCAAAGCCGAACGCTGGCAGGCTCGTAAGGACCTGATTGCGAAGGGCAGCAACAGTCTCTACCCGGATGCGCAGATCGCGGCTAAGCGGTTAGCGGCGAATAACATTGCCGTGGAGAAAGCGAAGCTTGCGGAAAATGTTTATAAGACCGTAAACCCGCTGGAAACGACGCCGGGCGTGCCGGAGGGGTGGACGGATATTAGTAATGATGCCGCCGCGCTGAAGAAGCTTGGGCTAAACCGCAAAGTACTATTCGACAATACCGCCTCGCCTGATTTTCTGGCCCGCGTATATCAACCCGATCCCGAGGTGTTTGGTCGCGATATGAATCCAACGCTCGTGTTCAGAGGATCGCGGCAGCCCGAGTTCTTCCCCATGAAAAACATGGCTGACTGGAAGAATAACGGTGCCCAGGGGCTCGGCATGGCGTCAGATTATTACAAAAGAGCGGTGGGGCTCGGCGAACAACTCTCTAAATCCGGTCAACAAGTGGACATTGCGGGTCACTCTCTGGGGGGCGGATTAGCCTCTGCTACCGCGATGGCCAGCGGTATGCCGGGATGGACCTTCAACGCGGCCGGTCTGCATCCGGGTACCGTGGAGAAATACGGCGGCAGCCTGCTGGGCAGTACGGAAAATATTCAGGCCTACCGTGTTGAAGGTGAACTGCTGACAAAAATTCAGGAAGTTAACCTTTGGGAAGATTTCAAAACGGTAAAAGGACACATACCGGCACTGATAGCCAAAGAAGAACTTTCTGCCGTCATGCCGAACGCTGCCGGAATTGCACACGACCTCCCGGGTGGAACGGGAGGTGCTCTGGATCGCCATGGTATCGATCAGGCGATTAAGTGTATTGAGCAACAGAAGGATGAAGACATCGCAATCATCGGGAGTCGCGCGTGAAATCATTGATTACTGGCTGGATAGCGCTTTGTTTAATGTTTATGGTTCAGGGGTGCAAGCAAAATATGGATTTAAAACCAGACAACTACTTCAGCGGACAGCAGCTCACCTTAGCGCGTGCCATTGAAGCCGGTGAAGTGAATGAGGTGACTCAGTTAGCTTCGCAAACGGATCTTAATACACCCGGTAAAGAGGACATGACGCTGCTGTTTTGGGCGGTGATGAACTCAATTAACGATAAGAAAACACCCGAGCAGTTAAAAATTATTACCGCGCTGGTCAAAGCGGGGGCAGATCCGCTGCAGCCAAGGCCTAAGGGAGAGAGCAGTCCGGCCGAATATGTGCTGAAAGCGGACAGTGGAGTCTGGATAAAGGCGATGCTGGAGGGCGGATTATCGCCAGATGCCAGGGATAAAACGTTTGGAGAGCCGATTCTCTTCGAAACCCTCGAAGCAAAAAACACCGATACCCTGCAGGCGATGCTTGATGAAGGCGCGGATATCAATATTACCAATTCACTGGGTAATACGTTGCTGATCGCTGCGCTCGATTTTCACTCTTACGATCATGTCATGCTTCTGCTGGAGCGTGGTGCCAACGCAGAGATCAAGGCGGATAATGGCTGGACAATGGCTAATCAGCTGCAGCGGTATCTGAACCGGGCGAAAGAGGGCAGCGACGAATATCAAAAACTCACTGAAATTAAAGACGCGCTTATTCAGCATGGCGGTAAATGGCCTCCTGCGCCGGTGAATAAGTGATGACGTTAAACAGTGCGTTTCCTGAGCAATAATGAGTCTTAAAAAGCGGCAGATAAAAGTAAGCTTCATACTTTAAATTTAGGCGCTATGGCTGCAAAAGAGCTTGAAACGACTGATGAAGAGCTTGCCCGGCATCTGTCAAATGTAAACTACATCGCTTCGCAGATGGCTGATGGGTTAAAGGTGATCCTTCCACATGAATAAGATAATGAATATCTGAAAAGGCAAAAGCGGTATCGAAATTAAGCTCACGGTGATTTGCGCATCTCCTAAAACTTCTGGTCATAAATCTCCTCTTTGTTAACACTTTTTATTTAGCATAAACCATTACGGAATACAGATTATGCTCAACCGTATTACAGTCCAGCTTCCGGTCGAGGGGCTGCTCTTCTGGAAACTTTCCGGCCGGGAGGCGATGTCCGAGTCGTTCGCCCTGACGCTGACCCTGCTCGGCACGGATGCGCGCATTGACCGCAGCAAATTGCTCGGTCAGCCGGTCACGGTGACCATCCCGACGCAGAACCTGCTCTCCTCCCGCTACATCAACGGCAAAGTCACGCGCGTGGCGGTCAGCGCCGTTGAGCTGACGGGCACCCGCTATGCGGTGTACCAGCTGACGGTGGAGCCGGACCTGTGGC